>NZ_BDCH01000057.1 GCF_001613405.1 Nocardia crassostreae | reverse complement strand
ACCGGTTCGGGCAGGGCCTTGCGGTCCAACTTGCCCACCGGGGTCAGCGGCACCCGGTCGATGACCATGACCGACGACGGCACCATGTACGCGGGCAGACGCTGCTCCACATGCGCCGTGACAACGGCGGCATCGATCGAATGACCCGGCGTGGCAACCACATACGACACCAGAGACACCGCACCGGCAGCATTCTTGTGGCCCACGGTGACAGCGAAGTCCACCGACTCGTGCGACGCCAGAGCGGCGTCGATCTCACCAAGTTCGATACGGAAACCACGCACCTTCACCTGGAAATCCGAGCGGCCGACGTACTCGACCTCACCGTTCGGAGTCCACCGCACCACGTCACCGGTGCGATACATCCGCGCACCGTCGACATAGGGATTGGCGACGAACCGATCCGCGGTCAGACCCGGACGCGCGTGATAGCCGCGCGCCAGCTGAATGCCCGACAGATAGAGCTCACCCGCGACACCCACCGGAACCGGCCGCAACCGGTTGTCCAGGATCAGCGACTGCATACCCCGGATCGGGCCACCGATGGTGACCAGATCACCGGGCTCCAACGCCTCGCTGATATTGGTCATGATGGTGGTCTCGGTCGGACCGTAACCATTGTGGAAAGCACGCATGGTGCCGTCCGCCAAAGGCACGGCCCACTTCTCGACCAGATCGGCCGGGACGGCTTCACCACCGGCGACCAGTACGCGCAGCGAATCCAGTCCGGCCGGACCGAAGGTGGACAGCGCGGCCGGGGTGATGAACGCGTGCGTGGCCCGCTCGCTCTTGATGAGCTCGGACAGTTCCTCACCGCCGTACACGCCCGGCGGCACCACCACGAGGGTGCCGCCCGCGCCGATGGCGAGCAGGAACTCCAGCATGGACGCGTCGAACGACGGCGAGGCGAAATGCAGTGCCCGCGAACCGGAGTCGAGCTCGTAGCGAATGGTCTGCTCGACGCAGAAGTTGGCCAGACCGGCGTGGGTGACCACGACGCCCTTGGGCACGCCGGTGGAACCGGAGGTGTAGATGACATACGCCGGATGCTCAGGCCGCAGCGGGCGCACCCGATCCGCGTC
>NZ_BDCH01000056.1 GCF_001613405.1 Nocardia crassostreae | reverse complement strand
GGCAAGGCCAGATCGACACCGGTGCCCGTGCGGGCGTGACGACCACGGAGTCCGAGGAGTTGAAGCGGCTGCGGCGGGAGAACGCAGAACTCGAGCGCGCCAACGCAATTCTGAAAGCCGCGTCGGCTTTCTTCGCGGCCGAACTGGACCGGCCCCAGCGCTGACTGTCCGGTTCATCAGCGAACACCAGGGCCACCGGGAGAACGGTGGCCTGCGATGGGGTGTCGAGTCGATCTGTGCCGTGCTGTCCGAGCTCGGCGTCAAGATTGCCCCATCGACCTATTACGAGCACCGCGAGCGCACCCCGTCGAAGCGGGATGTGCGCGATGAGGAATTGAAGGTGGAGATCCAACGGGTGCATGCGGAGAACTTTCACGCCTATGGCGCGAGAAAGGCGTGGCTGCAACTGAATCGGGAAGGATATCCGATGGCGCGCTGCACGGTCGAGCGGCTGATGCGTGAGCTGGGATTGCGCGGGGTGTCCCGCGGCCGAGTCAAGCGCACCACGATCCCGGATCCGGCCGCGGAGCGGCCGGAGGATCTGGTGCAGCGGTGCTTCGCGCCGCCGGCGCCGAACCGGTTGTGGGTGGCGGACATGACGTATGTGTCGACCTGGTCGGGGTGGGTGTATGTGGCGTTCGTGATCGACGCCTATGCGCGGCGGATCCTCGGCTGGCGCACGTCCACGACGATGACGACCGACTTGGTGCTCGACGCGGTCGAGCATGCCATCTGGACCCGCGAACGTGAGGGCTGGAATGTGAAAGATGTTGTGCACCATACGGATAGTGGATCTCAATATACGTCCATTGCGTTCACCGAACGTCTCGCCGAAGCCGGGATCCAGCCGTCGGTCGGCGCGGTGGGATCGTCGTATGACAACGCCCCCGCCGAGACGATCAACGGCCTGTTCAAAACCGAGTTGATCAAGCCGCGTGGGCCGTGGCGCACCGTGGATCAGGTCGAGCTGGCCACCGCCGAGTGGGTGGACTGGTTCAATCACCGGCGGCTCTACCAGTACTGCGGGGATATTCCTCCGGTCGAGATGGAGGCCGCCTACTACGCTCAACAATCAGCCCAGCAACTCGCTGAGCTGTCACACCAGTAAGTCTCCGGACTCACCGGGGAGATTC
>NZ_BDCH01000055.1 GCF_001613405.1 Nocardia crassostreae | reverse complement strand
CGCAATGTCACCTGGGGCGTGGCGTGGCACCGCTTCTCGGCATTCCCGAACATCTACTTCAAGCGTGAGGATGACGGCGGCGTCGCCCTCGGCGCGGCCAAGCCCATGATGTCGCAGGGCAAGGCGATCGATATGGAGACCGCCGATCCGGACAACGACACGTTCGGTGTGGGTAAGTTCGAGGATTTCTCCTGGAAGGGCATCCTCGACGTCACCACCTGCACCGAGTGCGGCCGTTGCCAGTCGCAGTGCCCGGCGTGGAATACCGGTAAGCCGCTCTCGCCCAAGTTGTTGATCATGTCGCTGCGTGACCACGGTTACGCCAAGGCCCCGTACCTGCTGGCCGGTGGCCGCAAGGATATGGGCGGCGACGAGATCGGCTTGGTGGACGCCGAGGGCAAGCCGAACGAGGGTGCGCTGGCCAAGATTCCGGAGGCCGCCCGCGCCGAGGCCGAGCGCCCGCTGGTAGGTGGCGAGGATGTCGGCGGCATTATCGATCCGGAGGTGTTGTGGTCGTGCACCACCTGTGGCGCCTGCGTCGAGCAGTGCCCGGTGGATATCGAGCACGTCGATCACATTATCGATATGCGCCGCTACCAGGTGCTCATCGAATCGGAGTTCCCTTCCGAGCTGGCGGGTCTGTTCAAGAACCTGGAGAACAAGGGCAATCCGTGGGGCCAGAACGCCAGGGATCGCCTGAACTGGATTTCGGAGGTGGACTTCGATATTCCGGTCTTCGGTCAGGACGCGGATTCCTTCGACGGTTACGAGTACCTGTTCTGGGTGGGCTGCGCGGGCGCGTATGAGGACCGCGCCAAGAAGACCACCAAGGCGGTGGCGGAGCTGCTCGCGACCGCGGGCGTGAAATTCATGGTGCTCGGTCAGGAGGAGACCTGCACCGGTGATTCGGCGCGCCGCGCGGGTAACGAGTTCCTGTTCCAGCAGTTGGCGATGCAGAACATCGAGGTGCTGAATTCGGTGTTCGCCGGTGTCGAGCAGGCCAAGAAGAAGATCGTCGTCACCTGTGCGCACTGCTTCAATGCGCTCAACAACGAGTACCCGCAGGTGGGCGGCAGCTACGAGGTGGTGCACCACACCCAGCTGCTGAACTGCCTGGTGCGGTCCAAGCAGTTGATCCCGGTGTCGCCGGTGGCGCAGAACGTCACCTACCACGACCCGTGTTATCTGGGGCGGCACAACAAGATCTACAACGCGCCGCGGGAGTTGATGGCGGCCTCGGGCTCGACCCTGGTCGAAATGCCGCGTCACGGTGAGCGTTCCATGTGCTGTGGTGCGGGTGGTGCGCGGATGTGGATGGAGGAGCAGCTCGGCAAGCGCATCAATGTCGACCGCGTCGACGAGGCCCTCGATACCCTGGGTGGCGGTAACGAGCCGTCGATGATCGCGACCGGTTGCCCGTTCTGCCGGGTCATGCTCACCGACGGTGTCACCGCCCGCAAGGACGGCGGGCAGGTCGGCCAGGGTGTGGAGGTCGTCGATGTCGCCCAGTTGATGCTGAACTCCATCGACCGCATCGACCCCGCGCAGCTCAGCGAGAACCTGAAGGTCGTGCAGGAGCCCAAGGTGGCCGAGCCCGAGCCTGCCGCGGCGAGCCGCGAGTCCGGCACCGCGGAGCCCGAGCCCGCGACCGCCTCGGTCGCGACCGCCGAACCCGAGGCTGCGGCCGAGCCGAAGGCCGCACCGGCCGGTGGCGGTCTGGGCATGAAGGGCGGTCTGAAGCCGCCCGGCGGCGGCAAGGGCCTGGCCATGAAGGGCGGCCTCAAGGCCCCCGGCGCGAAGGCTCCCAGCGCCGCCCCGGCCGAATCCGCCGCCGCCGCTTCGGCTCCGGCCGAATCCGCTCCGGCCGCCGAATCCGCGGCTCCGGCCGCCAAGCCCGGTGGCCTGGCCATGAAGGGTGGACTGAAGGCCCCCGGCGCCAAGCCGGGTGGTCTGGCCATGAAGGGCCCCGCCAAGGCTCCGGGCGCCAAGCCCGCCGCCCCGGCAGCGCCCGCGGCCGCGGAACCCGCTGCGGCAGAGCCCGCGTCGGCTCCCGCCGCGAGTGCGCCCGCCGAGGCGACCGAGGCGACCGAGGCCAAGCCGACCGTCGCGGCCAAGGGCCTGGCCATGAAGTCCGGCCTGAAGCGTCCCGGCCCGAAGGCCCCCGGCGCGACCGCCACTCCCGCGGCGGAACCGGCCGATCCGGCCGCCGAAACGCCTGCGGCTCCGGCCGATTCGGCTCCGGCCGAGCCCGCCGCGACCGAGGCCAATGGCACCGCGGCAACGGCGTCCGAGAGCACGGCTCCCGAGGGCAATGGCGCAGCCAAGCCCCCGGCCGCCAAGCCCGGCGGTCTCGGCTTCAAGTCGGGTATGAAGGCTCCGGGCAAGAAGAACTGACGCCCGGCTGATCCGCGAAGGCGCGCTACCGAATCGGTGGCGCGCCTTCGTCGTTTGCGGG
>NZ_BDCH01000054.1 GCF_001613405.1 Nocardia crassostreae | reverse complement strand
CGCATCGGAGTGGTGCGGGAATCCGATCCCGAGGATCGACGTGTCGCATTGGTGCCGAAGATCATTCCCGCACTGTTGAAGCAGGGTGTGGAGGTGATCGTCGAGTCCGGTGCCGGTCTGGGCGCACTCATCCCCGACGAGCTCTACACCGCAGCCGGTGCGACCATCGGCGATCCGTGGAGCGCCGAGGTCATCGTGAAGGTCGCACCGCCCAACGATTCCGAGATCGCGAAACTGTCGGCCGGGCAGACGCTGATCGGGTTCCTCGCCCCCCGCAATGCCG
Organism: Nocardia crassostreae; assembly: GCF_001613405.1. GTDB lineage: Bacteria > Actinomycetota > Actinomycetes > Mycobacteriales > Mycobacteriaceae > Nocardia > Nocardia crassostreae. The sequence continues at coordinate 2,495 of NZ_BDCH01000054.1, read as the reverse complement.
ACAACAAGATCGGCGCGTTGAAGAACGCGGGCGTGCAGGCGTTCGCGGTGGAAGCGATCCCGCGGATCTCCCGCGCGCAGGTGATGGATGCGCTCTCCTCGCAGGCCAATGTCGCCGGATACAAGGCCGTGCTGCTGGCCGCCTCGGAGTCCACTCGCTTCTTCCCCATGCTGACCACCGCCGCGGGCACCGTGAAACCGGCCACCGTGCTGGTCCTCGGTGTGGGTGTCGCCGGGCTGCAAGCGTTGGCGACGGCCAAGCGCCTGGGTGGGCGCACCACCGGCTACGACGTGCGTCCCGAGGTCGCCGATCAGGTGCGCTCGGTCGGCGCGCAGTGGCTCGATCTCGGGATCGACGCCGCCGGTGAAGGCGGCTACGCCCGCGAGCTCACCGACGGGGAACGCGCCGCCCAGCAGCAGGCCCTCGAGAACGCGATCAAGGGCTTCGACGTGGTCATCACCACCGCGCTGGTGCCGGGGCGTCCCGCGCCGCGGCTGGTGACCGCCGCCGCGGTGGAGGGTATGAAGCCCGGCAGCGTGATCATCGATATGGCGGGTGAGACCGGCGGTAACTGCGAGCTCACCGAGCCCGGCAAAACCGTTGTGCGCCATGACGTGACGATCGCTTCGCCGTTGAACCTCCCGGCGACCATGCCCGAGCACGCCTCGGAACTGTACTCCAAGAACATTGCCGCGCTGCTGGAACTGATGCTGAAAGACGGTGCCCTGGCACCCGATTTCGAGGACCAGGTGCTGGCCGACTCCTGCGTGACCCGTGAGGTGGATGCCTGATGTACACCGAACTCCTCGCCAATATCGCCATTCTGGTGCTGTCCGGATTCGTCGGCTTCGCCGTCATCTCCAAGGTGCCCAACACCCTGCACACCCCACTCATGTCCGGCACCAACGCCATTCACGGCATTGTCGTCCTGGGCGCCCTGGTGGTACTCGGCAAAATCGAGCACCCCTCCCCGGCGATGCGCATCGTCCTCTTCGTAGCGGTCGTATTCGGAACCCTCAATGTCATAGGCGGTTTCGTGGTCACCGACCGCATGCTCGGCATGTTCAAACCCGTGAAGGCGAAACAATGACCGCCCTCGTCAACACCCTCTACATCGTCGCCTTCGCACTGTTCATCTACGGCCTGATGGGCTTGACCGGCCCCAAGACCGCGGTACGCGGCAACTGGATCGCCGCCATCGGCATGGCCCTCGCGGTGGTCGCAACCTTCATCTCCATCCGCGACACCACCAACTGGATCATCATTATCGCCGCTCTGACCGTCGGTGTGGCCCTGGGCGTCCCAACCGCGCGGTTCACCAAGATGACCGCCATGACGCAACTGGTCGCCGCCTTCAACGGTGTCGGCGGCGGCACCGTGGCACTCGTCGCCTGGGCCGAATTCCTGGTGACCGACGGCTTTTCGCACTTCCCGGCCGACGAGCACCCGACGGCCCACATCGTGATCGCCTCCCTGTTCGCCGCCATCATCGGCTCGATCTCCTTCTGGGGCTCCATCATCGCCTTCGGCAAACTCCAGGAAATCCTGCCCGGCAAGCCGATCGGCATAGGCAAGCTCCAACAGACGCTGAACGTGGTACTGGCCGCAGGCTCCCTCGCGGCCGCCGCGATCATCGGTCTAGGCGCAACGAAAGATGGTGCGCCGCAGTACTGGATGATCCTGGTACTGGTCTTCGCAGGCGTTCTCGGCCTCATGGTCGTGCTGCCCATCGGCGGCGCGGACATGCCGGTCGTCATCTCCCTGCTCAACGCGCTCACCGGATTGTCCGCGGCCGCAGCGGGTCTCGCGCTGAACAACACCGCCATGATCGTCGCAGGCATGATCGTCGGCGCGTCCGGCACCATCCTCACCAACCTCATGGCCAAGGCCATGAACCGCTCCATCCCCGCCATCGTCGCGGGCGGCTTCGGCGGCGGGGGAACGATTCCCGGCGCATCGGGGGCCGAGCAGCAGCAGTCCAAGGCGACTTCGGCAGCGGATGCGGCGATCCAGATGGCGTATGCCAACCAGGTCATCGTCGTCCCGGGTTACGGCATGGCCGTCGCCCAGGCCCAGCACGCGGTCAAGGAAATGGCTGCGCTGTTGGAGGCCAAGGGCGTCGAGGTCAAATACGCCATCCACCCCGTCGCCGGTCGCATGCCCGGCCACATGAACGTGCTGCTCGCCGAGGCCGAGGTCTCCTACGACACCATGAAGGAAACGGACGACATCAACGGCGAATTCGGCCGCACCGACGTCGCCCTGGTCATCGGCGCCAACGACGTCACCAACCCGGCAGCGCGCGAGGATGCCTCGTCCCCGATCTACGGCATGCCCGTCCTGAACGTGGACCAGGCCAAGTCGGTCATCGTGCTCAAGCGGTCCATGAACTCCGGCTTCGCCGGAATCGACAACCCGCTGTTCTACGCCGACACCACCTCCATGCTGTTCGGCGACGCCAAGAAATCGGTCAGCTCCGTCACCGAAGAACTCAA
>NZ_BDCH01000053.1 GCF_001613405.1 Nocardia crassostreae | reverse complement strand
TGTTCCGGCGGTGTCCTACTCTCCCACACCCTGTCGAGTGCAGTACCATCGGCGCAGGTGGCCTTAGCTTCCGGGTTCGGAATGGGGCCGGGCGTTTCCCCACCGCTATAGCCGCCGTAACTCTATGAAACTGTCACACAGAGAGCCACAACCCCGTTACCGGGCTTGTTGTCTCGGTGATCTGTGTGTTGTTTCAGATACCGCACAGTGGACGCGTAGCTTCTTTGTTGGTAAGTCCTCGGCCTATTAGTACCAGTCACCTACACCCATTACTGGGCTTCCAGTTCTGGCCTATCAACCCAATGGTCTGTTGGGGGCCTTACCCCCTCGAGGGGGTGAGAAACCTCATCTTGGAACAGGCTTCCCGCTTAGATGCTTTCAGCGGTTATCCCTTCCGAACGTGGCCAACCAGCCGTGCCCCTGGCGGGACAACTGGCACACCAGAGGTTCGTCCGTCCCGGTCCTCTCGTACTAGGGACAGCCTTCCTCAAGTTTCTGACGCGCGCGGCGGATAGAGACCGAACTGTCTCACGACGTTCTAAACCCAGCTCGCGTGCCGCTTTAATGGGCGAACAGCCCAACCCTTGGGACCTACTCCAGCCCCAGGATGCGACGAGCCGACATCGAGGTGCCAAACCATCCCGTCGATATGGACTCTTGGGGAAGATCAGCCTGTTATCCCCGGGGTACCTTTTATCCGTTGAGCGACACCGCTTCCACTTGCCGGTGCCGGATCACTAGTCCCGACTTTCGTCCCTGCTCGACCTGTCGGTCTCACAGTCAAGCTCCCTTGTGCACTTGCACTCGACACCTGATTGCCAACCAGGCTGAGGGAACCTTTGGGCGCCTCCGTTACATTTTGGGAGGCAACCGCCCCAGTTAAACTACCCACCAGGCACTGTCCCTGAACCCGATCAGGGTCCGAGGTTAGAGGTCCAATACGATCAGAGTGGTATTTCAACGACAACTCCACCCGAACTGGCGTCCGAGCTTCACAGTTTCCCACCTATCCTACACAAACCGTACCGAACACCAATACCAAGCTATAGTGAAGGTCCCGGGGTCTTTTCGTCCTGCCGCGCGTAACGAGCATCTTTACTCGTAATGCAATTTCGCCGAGTCTGTGGTTGAGACAGCAGAGAAGTCGTTACGCCATTCGTGCAGGTCGGAACTTACCCGACAAGGAATTTCGCTACCTTAGGATGGTTATAGTTACCACCGCCGTTTACCGGGGCTTAAATTCTCAGCTTCGCCATTGCTGGCTAACCGGTCCTCTTAACCTTCCGGCACCGGGCAGGCGTCAGTCCGTATACATCGTCTTACGACTTCGCACGGACCTATGTTTTTAGTAAACAGTCGCTTCTCTCTGGTCTCTGCGACCCAACCCAGCTTCGAGAGCAAGTCTCTACACCAGATCGGGTCCCCCTTCTCCCGAAGTTACGGGGGCATTTTGCCGAGTTCCTTAACCACAGTTATCTCGATCGCCTTAGTATTCTCTACCTGACCACCTGTGTCGGTTTGGGGTACGGGCCGTGTACCAACTCACTAGAGGCTTTTCTCGGCAGCATAGGATCACTGAATTCGCCTCAATCGGCTACGCATCACGTCTCAGGACATGTGAACCGCGGATTTGCCTACGGTTCTCCCTACACGCTTACACCAGGTATTCCATCACCTGGCCCAGCTACCTTCCTGCGTCACCCCATCGCTTGACTACTACAGCCAGGGTCCCGTGCAGCCACTTCCGGCTCCCCGAAGGGAGTCCATCCGCTTTTGGACGGTTAGCACAACTGATTCGCCATTGGGCGCGGGTACACGGGTACGGGAATATCAACCCGTTGTCCATCGGCTACGCCTGTCGGCCTCGTCTTAGGTCCCGACTCACCCTGGGCGGATTAACCTGGCCCAGGAACCCTTGGTCATTCGGCGGACGAGTTTCTCACTCGTCTTTCGCTACTCATGCCTGCATTCTCACTCGCGCAGCCTCCACGGCTGGATCACTCCGCCGCTTCCCTGGCTACACGACGCTCCCCTACCCACCCCAGCGACTGGCCCGAAGGCGATCTAATGCTGGAGTGCCGCGGCTTCGGCGGTGTACTTGAGCCCCGCTACATTGTCGGCGCAGGATCACTTGACCAGTGAGCTATTACGCACTCTTTCAAGGGTGGCTGCTTCTAAGCCAACCTCCTGGTTGTCTTCGCGACCCCACATCCTTTTCCACTTAGTACACGCTTAGGGGCCTTAGCCGACGATCTGGGCTGTTTCCCTCTCGACTACGAAGCTTATCCCCCGCAGTCTCACTGCCACGCTCTCACACACCGGCATTCGGAGTTTGGCTGACTTCGGTAAGCTTGTGGGCCCCCTAGGCCATCCAGTAGCTCTACCTCCGGCGTGAAACACGTGACGCTGCACCTAAATGCATTTCGGGGAGAACCAGCTATCACGGAGTTTGATTGGCCTTTCACCCCTACCCACAGCTCATCCCCTCAGTTTTCAACCTAAGTGGGTTCGGGCCTCCACGACGTCTTACCGTCGCTTCACCCTGGCCATGGGTAGATCACTCCGCTTCGGGTCCATAGTGTGCGACTGGAGGCGCCCTATTCGGACTCGCTTTCGCTACGGCTACCCCACACGGGTTAACCTCGCCACACACCGATGACTCGCAGGCTCATTCTTCAAAAGGCACGCCATCACCCCACCCCAAAGGGAGGGCTCTGACAGATTGTAAGCGCACGGTTTCAGGTACTATTTCACTCCCCTCCCGGGGTACTTTTCACCTTTCCCTCACGGTACTAGTCCGCTATCGGTCACCAGGTAGTATTCAGGCTTACCGGGTGGTCCCGGCAGATTCACAGCAGATTTCACGGGCCCGCTGCTACTCGGGTACTTGATACAAGAGAGAACACGTTTTCGCTTACCGGACTCTCACCGTCTACGGTTGGCCGTCCCAGACCAATTCAGCTAACGCGATCTTTTCTGACTCTTGCTCCTCACGGCAGTGAGAAGAAATCAAGCCCCACAACCCCCAGAACGAAACGACTGCCGTCTATCACGCGCTCTGGGTTTAGCCTCTTCCGCTTTCGCTCGCCACTACTCACGGAATCACTGTTGTTTTCTCTTCCTGCGGGTACTGAGATGTTTCACTTCCCCACGTTCCCTCCACACACCCTATATATTCAGGCGTGGGTGACACGACATCACTCGTGCCGGGTTTCCCCATTCGGACATCCTCGGATCTCAGCTCGGTTGACAGCTCTCCGAGGCTTATCGCAGCCTCCTACGTCCTTCATCGGCTCCTGGTGCCAAGGCATCCACCGTACGCTCTTACACACTTACTAACAAAGATGCTCGCGTCCACTGTGCAGTTCTCAAACAACACACCCGCATCAAATCGGTTTCCAAGACCTGACCGAAATTCTTCGGCGGTATCGAGGAGATCCGAGCGGATCGTTTTTTGCCTGGAAAGAACGTCTGTTCTTTCAGGACCCAATAGTGAGTCGATTACATCCGAGCATTGCTCGGCACATGTCAGTGTTCCACCCATGAGCGTCCGTGGTCCTACATTCGAGGACTCAAACGGTCTCTGCCAGAGAAACTTTAACCTGTGTGAAGCCCTCTGGAGATGTGCTCCTTAGAAAGGAGGTGATCCAGCCGCACCTTCCGGTACGGCTACCTTGTTACGACTTCGTCCCAATCGCCAATCCCACCTTCGACGCCTCCCTCCCTTACGGGTTAGGCCAGCGGCTTCGGGTGTTACCGACTTTCATGACGTGACGGGCGGTGTGTACAAGGCCCGGGAACGTATTCACCGCAGCGTTGCTGATCTGCGATTACTAGCGACTCCAACTTCACGGGGTCGAGTTGCAGACCCCGATCCGAACTGAGACCGGCTTTAAGGGATTCGCTCCACCTCACGGTATCGCTGCCCTCTGTACCGGCCATTGTAGCATGTGTGAAGCCCTGGACATAAGGGGCATGATGACTTGACGTCGTCCCCACCTTCCTCCGAGTTGACCCCGGCAGTCTCTCACGAGTCCCCGCCATGACGCGCTGGCAACATAAGATAAGGGTTGCGCTCGTTGCGGGACTTAACCCAACATCTCACGACACGAGCTGACGACAGCCATGCACCACCTGTACACCGACCACAAGGGGGGCCGCATCTCTACGGCTTTCCGGCGTATGTCAAACCCAGGTAAGGTTCTTCGCGTTGCATCGAATTAATCCACATGCTCCGCCGCTTGTGCGGGCCCCCGTCAATTCCTTTGAGTTTTAGCCTTGCGGCCGTACTCCCCAGGCGGGGTACTTAATGCGTTAGCTACGGCACGGATCCCGTGGAAGGAAACCCACACCTAGTACCCACCGTTTACGGCGTGGACTACCAGGGTATCTAATCCTGTTCGCTACCCACGCTTTCGCTTCTCAGCGTCAGTTACTTCCCAGAGACACGCCTTCGCCACCGGTGTTCCTCCTGATATCTGCGCATTTCACCGCTACACCAGGAATTCCAGTCTCCCCTGAAGTACTCTAGTCTGCCCGTATCGACCGCAGGCTGGCGGTTGAGCCGCCAGTTTTCACGATCGACGTGACAGACCGCCTACAAGCTCTTTACGCCCAGTAATTCCGGACAACGCTCGCACCCTACGTATTACCGCGGCTGCTGGCACGTAGTTGGCCGGTGCTTCTTCTACAGGTACCGTCACTTGCGCTTCGTCCCTGTCGAAAGAGGTTTACAACCCGAAGGCCGTCATCCCTCACGCGGCGTCGCTGCATCAGGCTTCCGCCCATTGTGCAATATTCCCCACTGCTGCCTCCCGTAGGAGTCTGGGCCGTGTCTCAGTCCCAGTGTGGCCGATCACCCTCTCAGGTCGGCTACCCGTCGTCGCCTTGGTAGGCCGTTACCCCACCAACAAGCTGATAGGCCGCGGGCCCATCTCGCACCGATAAATCTTTCCACCACACACCATGCAGTGCGTGGTCATATCCGGTATTAGACCCAGTTTCCCAGGCTTATCCCAGAGTACGAGGCAGATCACCCACGTGTTACTCACCCGTTCGCCGCTCGTGTACCCCGAAGGGCCTTACCGCTCGACTTGCATGTGTTAAGCACGCCGCCAGCGTTCGTCCTGAGCCAGGATCAAACTCTCCGTTGAAGACTCTCAACCACATCCCGAAGGATGCAATCAGAAGTAAACGTGAGTCCGAAAACCCAGCAAAATAAACGCCAGCTCGGAAATTAAGCTGACTTATGTCCGACCTCCCACACGGGGGTGCAGAAGACCGGAACCAAATTAAATATTTGGCACTGACATTCATCGACACACTATTGAGTTCTCAAAGAA
>NZ_BDCH01000052.1 GCF_001613405.1 Nocardia crassostreae | reverse complement strand
AGTTGTCGGTTGGGGCGTGTTGCAAGGTGGCTGGGATTCCCAGTTCGGCCAGGCGCTGGGTGAAGCGTTCGGTGCAGTCGCGGGCGCCCGCTTCCAGGGCGATTCCGCCCGCGGTGTCGGCCATGGCTTCGGCGAGGTTCGGTGACTGGGTCAGGGCGGCGAGATTCACGGGGCCCGGCACTCCGCTGGTTACCGAGAGGTGGATGGTGGTGTCGCGGAGGGATTCGGCGCCGAGGAGGGTGTCGTGGGCGATCCAGTCGGGGGAGGTGGGCGGGCCCCAGAGGTTGAAGACATTGCCGCCGCGGGAGGTGACGATGATCTGGGTAATGAGGCGGCCGAGATCGTCTGCGGTGGAATAGCATCCGCTCATTCCGGCGACGGCGTCGTAGTGGCCGGGGTGGCGTTGCGCGAGCATCATGGCGCCTTGGGCGCCCATGGAGACCCCGGCGATCGCCCGGCGGCCGGTTCCGCCCAGGTAGTCCTCCACAATGGGCGGCAGCTCCTCGGTCAGGAACGTTTCCCAGCGGTTGAGGCTGAGTTTCGAGTCGTAGTGCTGCCAGTCGGCGTACATGCTGCCGGGGCCGCCGCTGGTCAGGACCACATCGACCGGTTTCCCGGCGAAGAATTCCCGCGCACCGCCCTCGGTGATCCAATCCGAGGTGGCCTCGGCCTCGACGCCGTCGAGCAGATACAGCGTCGGCCAGGAGCCCGAACCGCCGCCGTGCAGGACATCCACCGGCACCACCCGCCGCATGGATTCGGACACGATGTGCAGCCGCTCCCACCCGGCCCCGCGAATCTCGGTGCGCACCAATTCCGTTCGCAGTACCGTCGGATCCGCGACCGGGTCCGGTTGTGACCACAGGCCGGGCGCCGCACCGAGCGCGGTGGCGGCGAGTACGGTGGCGACCGTCAAATGCATTGCGGCGGAACCGATACGGCGGTAGAAGATCATATACAGCTTCTCGTCGGCGGCAATTCGTGTCACCATACGCCCGACGCCGGAGTCGCCGCAATCGACTCCGGCGTTGCGGTGCGTGATTCGCGTGGTCAATTCCCGAATGTCACCAATGTGACAGCGCGCGCGGAATTGCCGACATGCGCTCCGGGCTCAGTGGATCTCCGAGACGCGATAGGCGACCCCTTTGTCGACCAGATATCCCGACCCCACCGCGACGATATCGTTCAACCACGAGTATTTCTGCGACCCGGTTTCGAACAGTACGGCCGATCGCCAGTAGTACATCTCCGGATCGATCGCGCGATTGCGCGCGGGATCCTTGATCTCGTCCAGCAATTCCGGCGGCGTGATCCACCGTCCGCCCCAGGACATGTGCACCAGATCGGCGTCGTCGGCCCGCAGCGTGACCCGCACATCGAGGTGCAGGTTCCCGTCGGGCCGATACAACCCCCAATCGCCCCCGCCGGACAGCACCTCTCCGCGAATCCGCGGCCCCTCGAACGATCCACCGGCCGACCCGTACACCGTTCGTCCGCCCAGCGGCCCGCCGATACTCAGCCGTGGGCTGAGATCGATCACGATATCGAACAGAAACCCGGTCTCGATCGCGCCGATGTCCTTGACCCGTGTATCCACGGTCGCCTCCTCGTGCTCGATTCATATTGTCGCCGAATACCTTTCGGCGGTCCGTGCCGATCTCCGCCACCGACAAGAAAAACAATACGTACGATCGTATGCTTTTTAAACCCCGTCGTGAAGCCGCAGGCGATGGCTGCTCATTGCGATTGATCCGACGGTAACTTACTGTCGGGTCAATTCAATGAAGGAGGCGGCCATGGCGGCTCGATCATGTTGGGGCTGGGGGAATTCCGCTGACGCGGTCGTCGGTGCGGAGCGCGCGGCGCTCACCGAACGGGTCGCGGCAATGCTGCCGCAAGCGGACCTGACCGTGCACGAGGCTCCTGATCCCGGAGGGCTGCATGTGCCGGAATCGCGGATACGCGTACCGGATTCGCTGGCGGCGCTCGCATCCGAGGGCGCGGTCGATCGGATCGTGCACGGTCACGGGCAGGCGTTCCGGGATGTGGTGCGGGCCTTGCTCGGGCGCGTCGATCATGTGCCGGATGTGGTGGTGCGGCCGCGGACCGAACAGGATGTGATCGACATTCTGGACTGGTGCACCGGCGTGGGGGTTGCGGTTGTTCCGTTCGGTGGGGGTACCTCGGTGGTCGGCGGTGTCGAGCCGCGGTGTTCGAAGGATTACGGGGGAGTGGTGGCCTTGGATACCGGGCTGCTGGATCGGGTGGTGGAGGTCGATCACACCAGTCGCGCCGCGCGGATTCAGGCCGGAATCCTCGGTCCCGCAGTGGAATCCGGGTTAAGCCCGCACGGTTTGACATTGCGGCATTTTCCGCAGTCGTTCGAGTTCTCCACGCTCGGCGGGTGGTTGGCTACGCGGGCGGGTGGGCACTACGCGACGGTGTACACCCATATCGATGACATGGTCGAGTCGATGCGTGTGGTGACACCGGCCGGGGTCAGCGAATCGCGGCGGTTGCCCGCATCGGGGGCCGGACCGTCGCCGGATCGGATGTTTCTCGGGTCGGAGGGCATCCTGGGAGTGATCACCGAGGCGTGGATGCGGGTGCAGGTGCGGCCGCGGTGGCGGGCCGGTGCGTCGGTGCTGTTCGCCGAGTACGACGGCGCGGTGCGCGCCACCCGGGCGATCGCGCAGTCGGGGTTGTATCCGGCCAACTGCCGCCTGCTCGATCCGGTCGAGGCGTTCATCAATGCCGGAACAGCCTCTGCCGGTGGGGTTCTCGTGCTGGGTTTCGAGTCCGCCGATCATCCCGTGGACGTGCCCATGCGGCATGCGCTGCGCATCTGCCGCGAGTACGGCGGGGCCGCGCCCGACGGGGTGCGCAGCACCGACGGCGACGCCGATTCCGGTTCGGCCCGCACCGCCTCCGCCGAGAGCTGGCGGTCGTCGTTCCTGCGCATGCCGTATCAGCGCGACGCCTTGGCCGCGCAGTCCATGATTGTGGAAAACTTCGAAACCGCCTGTACCTGGGACCGTTTCGACGCCCTGCGCGCCGCGGTCCTGGCCGCCGCGGAGTCGGGATTCCGCTCCGCCGGTGTGACCGGCGTGGTGACCTGCCGCTTCACCCATGTCTATCCCGACGGCCCCGCACCGTACTTCGGCATCTACGCCGCCGGGACCTGGGGCCGCACCGTCGAACAGTGGGACGAGATCAAAGCGGCCGTCTCGGAGGCGATCGCGACCTCCGGCTCCACCATTACCCACCATCACGCCGTCGGCCGCGACCACCGCCCGTGGTACGACCGCCAGCGCCCCGAACCCTTCGCCGCCGCTCTGCGCGCGACCAAGGCCGCCCTGGACCCCGCCGGAATCCTCAACCCCGGGGTCCTGATCGACCCGCTCACCACCGTCCGATGAGCCGCGCCGGAACCAAGGGCGTGCCCCGTGACCAGCGCACGGAGCAGATCCTCGACATCGCCACCGCGGTCTTCGGCGAGCGCGGCTACGCGACCGCGTCGATCGCCGAGATAGCCACGGCCGCAGGCGTTTCCAAACCCCTCGTGTACGCCTACTTCGACTCCCGCGACGGCCTGCACGAAGCATGCGTCCACCGCGCCGGACAAAGCCTCGTCGACGCCGTCGCGGCCGCCCAGTCCGTCCACGGCGCGCACGACAAGGCGCTCGCGACACTGACCACGATCTTCACCGCCCTCGACGGCCGCACCTAGAACTGGAAGATCATCTACGATCCGACGCTGCCCAGGACCGGCAGCGCCGGTTCTCTTGCCCGCGACTACCACCGCGCGCTCAACGACATGGGTTCGGCAGGCGTCTCCGAAGTCCTCACCCACGCCGGAATCACCGCCCCCGAAGACCATTCGCTGCTGCTGTCGCTGTGGTTCGGCATCGTCTCCACCACCATCTCCTGGTGGAGCGACCATCCGGATCAGACCCCGCACGATATGACCGAGCGCTGCCTGCGCCTGTTCACCGCCTTCGGACCGTGATCCCGCTCATACTGTGTCAGGAATTCCGTTCCGGCGGTGTCAAGTTCGCGAACACCTCGAACGAAGGAGACACACCATGAGCGGGAACATCGATGTGGTCGTGATCGGTGGCGGATACGCCGGTGTCATGGCGGCCAACCGGCTGATGCAGCGCGATGACGTGACCGTGACGCTCGTCAACCCCCGCGCGAACTTCGTGGAGCGGCTGCGCCTGCACCAGATGACGGCCGGAAACTACGATGCGGCAGTCGATTACCGCGAGGTCCTGCACGAGCGTATCCGATTGACGGTTGAATCCGTGACCACCATCGACGCCGCGGCGCGCACCGTGGCGCTCTCCGGCGGCGGCACGGTCGGATACGATTACCTGATCTACGCCGTGGGCAGCGGCAGCGATGTGTCGCGGGTGCCCGGCGCGGCCGAATTCGCCTATCCCGCCTCCACTTTGGAGGAGGCGCGGCAGCTGATCCTGGCCCTCGACGCCGTACCCGCCACGGCCGCGGTGACCGTGGTCGGCGGTGGCCCGAGCGGAATCGAGGTCGCCGCCGAACTGGCCGAACAGGGCCGCACGGTGACCCTGGTCTGCGGTGGCGTGCTCGGCCCGTACCTGCACGCCCGCAGCCGCCGCGCGGCCGCCAAGCGCATGGCCAAACTCGGCGTGACCGTGCTCGACGGGCCCGATTCGAAGGTGACGGCGGTGACCCGGGACATGGTGCACCTCGCGGGCGGTCGCCTGGTGCCGAGCGCGGTCACCATCTGGACCGCCGGATTCGGCGTGGCCGATCTGGCCGCGCGCAGCAGGCTGCGCACCGACACCGCCGGTCGCCTGCTCACCGATGAGACCCTGACCAGCCTGGACGACGATCGCATTCTGGCGGCCGGGGATTCGGCCGCACCGTCGGATCTGCCGTTCCGCATGAGCGCCTATACCGCGGGCTGTGTGGGCGCGCAGGCCGCCGATACGGTGCTCAGCCGGATCGCCGGGGAACGCCCGGCCGAGATCCACATGCGCTTCAACGCCATGTGCATCAGCCTGGGCCGCGATGTCGGCATCTTCCAGTTCGCCGACAAATCCGACGTCGCCAACCGGTATGCCATTCGCGGCGGCCTGGGCGCGAAGGTCAAGGAATTCGCGTGCAAGAGCTCGATCAAGCACCTGATCGAAGAGGCCAACAAGCCCGGCTCACACAGCTGGATCACCGATGACAAGCATCGGCAGCAGCTGCTGGCGGCCAAGCGCGCGGCGACCCCGACGCGCTCCTGACCGCGCCCACAGCGCGGAGTGGCCTAGCGCAGGGCCAGCGCCAGGAAGAAGTCCACGCGGTCCTCGAGCCGGGACAGGTCGCGGTCGGTGAGTTCCTCGATGCGCTGCACCCGGTAACGCAGCGTGTTGACATGGACGTGCAGCAGTTCGGCGCACTTGGACCAGGAGCCGGACACCTGGAGGAAGGTTTCCAGGGTGTGCACCAGATCGGCGCGATTGTCCCGGTCGTAGGTGGTGAGGGGATCCAGCAGCCGCATCCGGAACATGCGGCGCACCTCGTCCGGGACGCTGGCAAGCAGCAGCATGTGGGTGGCCAGCTCGTCGTGGCGGACGATGCTGGTGGGTTGCTGGCGTTCGGCGGCCATGCGGCGCGCATAGCGGGCCTCCTCGACGGCCCCGCGCAGGCCCTCGCCGTCGACCGCGCCGGAGATGCCCACCGACAGCCTGCTGCCCTGTAGCCCGGGTTCGAGCGCCTCGATGGCGCGGTGGATGTGATCGTCGAGGGCGTCCTCGTCGCCGACGGGCACCAGCGCAATGGCCTCGCCGTCCACGACGCCCGCGGCAGGCGTTCTGCCGGAAAGGATTTCGCGCAGAATCGCACGCAGCTCGCCGGGCCGCACGGCGCCGTTGTCGGCGGTGGCCGCCACCGCGAGATAGCGGTCGGACAAGGCCAGTCCGGTGAGCTCCAGGCGCGAGATGATCTCGGCCGGTTTGGCGTCGGAGACGATGAGCTCGATGAGCTCCTGGGCCAGTCGCCCCTCGGCGCTCTGGCGGTCGTCGAGCCGGGCCCGCTCCAGCGCGACGATCGCGGCGAGTTCGCCGGTCAGCGCACGCCGTTCCTCGGGCCAATCCTTGTGATCGCTCTGGAAGACCAGGAACCAGTCCGCGACCCGCGAGGTGCTGTCCGGATCCACCGCGAACAGCGAGAACCGGGTGCCGCCGAGCACGATGACATGGGGTAGTCGGGGCGCGCTGAGCGCGGCGGCGCGCACCTCGTCGGGCGGCGCGTCGGCGGGCCCGGCCACCACGCGCCCGGTGGAGGACACCACCCAGCAGGGCGTGCCCAGATTGCGATGCAGCAGGTCGAGCACGGAGTCCAGGCCGCCGCCGGACACCAACTGCCGGTGCCGGTCGAGAATCGCGGCCAGATCCGAGGCCCGCCCGGTGGATAAATTGCGGTTGATTTGCTCGGTAACCGTGGCGAAGGCGATGTGCTCGGGCACCCGGAACAGCGGAATGCGATGGCGGCGACACGCCTCCACCAGATCCTCGGGCGGTTCGCCATAGAGGGCGTCACCGGCCGCCAGCCCGGCAACCTTGGCGCGGGCCAGGGTGTTCACGAAGGTGTCGCTGTCGGAAGGGTCACGCCGCCACTGCATCCCGGTCAGCACGAGTTCACCGCCCGAGAGGTATCGACTCGGGTCCAGCAAATCGGTGGTGACGACCCAGCGGACGAACCGCTCCAGCTCGTCCTCGCCGGTGACAAGCTGCAGGTCAACCTCTGTCATGGCAAGCAAGGAACGCAACCGCATGATTGCCGAGGCTAACAGCCGATGACCCCCGGGTTACCGAATTGGATGTATCTACGAAACCCTGGCTGTGAACTGGGCCACTGGTTCGGACATATCGTCGTGGCTTCCGGCCGCCCAGGGGGGATGTACTGATCCGGCAAGAAGCCAATGGATGGAGGTCGGATGTCGAGTCGCCTGGAATGGCTCGGGTCGCTGTCCCTCGAAGAGGCCGAGGCGCAGCTGCTGACCTGCTGCGCGTCGCGGCGCTGGGCAGTGAAGCTGGTGGCGAACCGGCCGTACGCAGACGAGTCGAGCTTGATCGAGGCCGCGGTCGCGGGCATCGGCGAGCTGGAGTGGGACGATATCGAGGAGGCCCTGTCGGCCCACCCCCGTATCGGTGAGCGGGAAGCCGCGCACAAAAAGGATGTAGATTCCTCCAACGCGATGCGGCCCGATGCCGAAGCCGCGGCGCGTGAGGCGCAGTGGTCGCGCGACGAGCAGTCCGGCGCGGACAATGCCGACGCCGCCGTCAAGGCCGAGATCGCCGAGCGGAATGTGGCCTACGAGAACCGTTTCGGTCATGTCTTCCTGATCCGCGCCACCGGCCGCAGCGCCGAGGAGATGCTGCACGCGCTGCACACCCGCCTGCACAACTCGGTCGAAGACGAAAGAGCCGTGGTGCGCAGCGAACTCGCCGACATCACCCGGCTGCGGATCCGAAAACTGCTGGGGTTGATATGAGTCTGTCCACGCACGTCCTCAATGCCGCCACCGGCCGCCCGGCCGCCGGGCTGGCGGTCCGCCTGGAGCGGGCCGACGGCACCGTACTGGCCCAGGGCCACACCGACGACGACGGCCGCATCAAGGATCTGCCCGCCCCGGCGGCGGGCACCCACCGGCTGATCTTCGACACCGGCTACATCAGCCCGTTCTATCCCGAGGTGACCATCGCCTTCACGGTCACCGATCCGGCGGAGCACTATCACGTGCCCCTGCTGCTGAGTCCCTATTCCTTCTCCACCTACCGAGGTAGCTGACCAATGTCGATCAAGCTGGGCCCCAACCGCTACGGAAAGGCCGAGACCCGCGTCGTCCGCGTGACCAAGAACGGTTCGCGTCACGAGATCCGCGACCTCAATGTGAGTTCCGCGCTGTCGGGCGAGATGGAATCGGTCCACCGCACCGGCGACAACTCCGCCTGCCTGCCGACCGACACCCAGAAGAACACGGTGTACGCCTTCGCCAAGCAGTACGGCATCTCCTCCCCGGAGGATTTCGGCCTGAAGCTGGCCCGCCACTTCGTGGATTCGCAGCCGACCATCCACCACTCGCGGGTGGAGCTCGAGGAGTACACCTGGGAGCGCAATGTGGTCGGGCTCAATGCCCACCCGCATTCGTTCGTGCGCTCGGGCCGCGAAACCCGCACCGCCCTGGTGCATTACGACGGTGACAAGGCGTGGGTCGTCAGCGGCCTCAAGGATCTGACGGTGCTGAACTCCACCAACTCGGAGTTCCACGGCTTCATCAAGGACCGCTACACCACCCTGCGCGAGACCCGCGAGCGCGTGCTGGCCACCGAGGTCACCGCGCAGTGGCGGCATTCCACCGACGATGTGGAGTGGGACAAGTCCTACGAGACCGTGCGGCGTTGCCTGCTGGGCGCTTTCGCCGACACCTACAGCCTCTCGCTGCAGCAGACGCTGTTCGAGATGGGTGAGCGGGTCCTCGAGACCTGCCCGCACATTGTCGAGGTCAAGCTGGCGCTGCCGAACAAGCATCACTTCGAGGTGGACCTGTCGCCGTTCGGCATGGTCAACGACAACGAGGTGTTCTTCGCCGCCGATCGCCCCTACGGGCTCATCGAGGGGACTGTGATCCGCGACGTCCCGGCCGCCGGACCGGCCTGGGACTGAAGACTGCAGGTGAACAGGGTGACCGGATTTCTCGCACTGTATTTGTCGACGGTCGCCCTGTTCGTTCCCTTCTGGTGGCGACCGGCGCGATCGCGCAGGCGCACAACCTGATCGAAGGAAGGCGGCCGCCGTATGACGACCGAAAACACCACACTCGTCATCGAGAACGCGTACATCGCCCCGGTGGTCGGCGATGAGATCGAGAACGGCTACCTCGTGGTCGAGGACGGCCGCATTACGGACCTCGGCGCCGGACCGGCGCCGACGGTGGTGGGAGCCGACCGCCTCTCCGGCGCCGGTTGCCTGGTGACCCCGGGCCTGGTGAACACCCACCACCATCTCTACCAATGGGCCACCCAGGGCCTGTTCCAGGACGCCACCCTCTTCGAATGGCTGACCGGGCTGTACCGCCTGTGGGCCACCATGGATGCCGAGATCGTCTACGGCGCCGCCTCGGCCGGTCTCGGCTGGCTGGCGCTGACCGGCACCACCACCTCCACCGATCACCACTACGTATTCCCCCAGGGCCGCGGCGATCTGTTCGAGGCCGAGGTGCGCGCCGCCCGCGAACTGGGTGTGCGCTTCCATCCCTGTCGTGGCTCCATGAATCGCGGGCAGTCCCAGGGCGGGCTCCCACCCGACGAGGTGGTCGAGAACCGCGAGGAAATCCTCCTCAATACCGAGGAGATCATCCGCAAATACCACGACCCGTCCTTCGATTCGATGCTGCGCGTGGCCGTCGCGCCCTGTTCATCGTTCTCGGTGAGCGAGGGGCTCATGGTCGATTCCGCCGCGCTCGCACGGCAATACGGCGTGCGCCTGCACACCCACCTCGCCGAGACGCTCGACGAGGAGGAGCACTGCATCGAGCAGATGGGTTGCACCCCGGTCGAATACATGGAACGGCTGGGCTGGCTCGGTGACGACGTGTGGTTCGCGCACGCGGTACACCTGCACGACAAGGACATTCGACGCTTCGCCGAGACCGGCACCGGATCGGCGCACTGCCCGACCTCCAATGCCCGGCTGGGCGCGGGCATCGCCCGCGTCATGGACCTGCTCGCCGCCGGTGTGCCGGTCGGCCTGGGCGTGGACGGCGCGGCCTCCTCCGAACTGACCTCCATGGCCGGGGAGATGCGCCAGGCGCTGCTGTTCCAGCGCGCGGTGCACGGCCCGAAGGCCCTGACCGCCCGCCTGGCGCTGGAGCTGGGCACCCTCGGCGGCGCTCGAAATCTGGGGCGTCAGAACGAGATCGGGTCCCTGGAGCCGGGCAAGCTGGCCGATATCGCGATCTGGCGCGTGGACGGATTCCGCTCCGCCGTCGCCGATCCGGTGTGCTCGCTGGTCTTCGGACCGCAGCCGCCGCTGGCCCGCCTGCTGGTCGGCGGGAAGACCGTCGTGGAGAACGACGAACTGAAGACCGTCGCCCACGATCGGGTCGGTCGCAACGGCGTCGCCGCGCGCGACCGAATCATGAGCCAGGGCACGCGATGACGACCACCCGAATCGCCCGAACCGCGCGGTTCCCGCACGCGGTCGTGGCCATCCGTTACTCCGGAGGAACCGAGGACTTCGCCACCGCCCGTGTGCGGCTGGCGGTCGTCGATGGCGAGCCCGTTGTGGTGGAGGAGATCTCGGACGCCCGGCGCCCGGTCGCTGTCGCCGCGCAGATCGCGCGCACGGAACTGGGTATCGACCAGGTGCTCGTCCATCCCGCCGACAGCGCCACGCGCGACCTCTCGTCGAGCGTCGACGGGCGGCAGACCTTCATGACCGGCGGCGCCGTCACCGGAGCCTGCGAGGCTGTCCGGCGGCGCGTGCTGGCCATGACCGCGGGCAGGCACGGCCCCTATCGCGGCATGAAACTTGTTGGCGGCAGGGTCGTCTCGGCTACCGGCATGGTGCTCGCCACCATTGCCGACATTCTCGGTGACGAGGTGGTCGAAGAGACCCGCACATACATCTGGCAGAACCGGAGGAAATACAGGTAGCACACATCAGGTGCGGAACAGGTCCCACCGGACCGTCTCCATTCGCACCGACCGGACCACATCATCCGGAGCAGTTGATCAACAGGGGCAAGTCCGAATTCCCGGTAAAGACCCCACAACAGCAAACCGAGTCCGCGGCATGGGACAGGGAGCCATTACCCTGCCCTGTCCCAGCCGTAGGTCGGCTACGCCCCGAGGAGGGCAGCCATGACCCAGATTCAGACACCGGCCACCACCGCCACCGAACGCTCGGCGTTGGACCGGTTCTTCAAAATCACGCAACGCGGTAGCACGGTGTCACGTGAAATCCGCGGCGGCATCACCACATTCGTGGCTATGGCCTACGTTATCCTGCTTGTCCCGCTGATTCTCGGCGGTGTGACGGATATCAATGGCGACAAGCTCAGCATTGCCCAGCTGACCACCGCCACCGCATTCTCCGCCGGACTTTCTACCATCCTCATGGGATTGGTGGGAAATGTGCCCCTCGCCCTGGCCGCCGGTCTCGGCGTGGTGCCGGTGGTCGCCTTCCAGGCGGCGCCGCACATGACCTGGCCGCAGGCGCTGGGCCTGGTGGTCATCATCATTGTGATCATGGCCGCCACCGGCCTGCGCACCTTGATCATCAATGCCATTCCGACCTCGCTTAAGAACGCCATCGGCGTCGGCATCGGCATGTTCATCGCCATGATCGGCCTGGTCTCCTCCGGTGTGGTCGGCGCGGGCGCGCCCGGCGGTCCGCCGGTCACGCAGGGCGCCGACGGTCATCTGGCGGGCTGGCCCGTGGTGGTCTTCGCCATCGGCCTGCTGCTCATGCTGGGCCTGTTCGTGCGGAAGGTGCCCGGCGCCATCCTGATCAGCATCGCCATCGCCACGGTGCTCGCCATCGTGATCAACTCCGCGGCCACCATCGACCCCAAGGCATGGGGCACCGTCGTGCCCGAGGCGCCGGATTCGCTGTTCGCCACACCGGATTTCGGGCTGATGTTCGGTATCGACCTGTTCGGCGGCTTCGCCGAGGCCGGTGCGCTGGCCGCGGGCGTGGTGTTGTTCACCCTGGTGCTCACGGGCTTCTTCGATGCCATGGGAACGGTTTTCGGCGTCTGTGACGAGGCCGGGTTGACCGATGACAAGGGCACCGTCCCGGGCATGGGCAAGATCCTGACCGTGGACGGCGTGGCGCAGATCATCGGCGGAGCCAGCGGCAGCGCGGGCAGCACGGTGTACGTGGAATCCGCGACGGGTGTCGGTGAGGGCGCCTGTACCGGACTCACCAGCGTCGTGACCGGTGGATTGTTCTGCCTGGCGGTGTTCTTCACCCCGCTGGCCGCCGTGGTGCCGATTCAGGCCGCCGCCCCCGCCCTGGTGCTGGTCGGCGCGCTCATGATGACCCAGGCCCGCAAGATCGACTGGACCGATCTGGAGATCGCGGTCCCGGCCTTCGTGACCATCGTGCTCATGCCGTTCACCTACTCCATCACCAATGGCGTGGGCGCGGGCCTCATCGCCTACGTGGTGATCAAGGCGGCGCGCGGCAAGTTCAGCGAGATCCACTGGCTGGTCGGGGTTGTGAGCATCGTGTTCGTGGCCTACTTCGGTATCAACGCCATCGAATTGGTCCTGGGAGGCTAGTACCCCATGCGCGACATCGCGGCACAGCTGCTGGAATGGCATGTGGCGGAGAGGGATTACGCCATCGCCTCCATTATCGGGATCGGCGGTTCCGCGCCGCGCCCGGTGGGATCGGCCCTCGCCGTGGACGCCGACGGGGCAGTCGTCGGCTCCCTGTCGGGCGGATTCATGGAGGGTGCTGTCTACCAGCTGTGCCGCGAGTCGTCGCGCACCGGCGCGATCGCTCGGGAAACGTTCGGCTACAGCGATTCCGACGCCTCGGCGGCCGGGCTCGCCCGGGGCGGAACGATCGAGGTGTTCGTTCAGCCGGTGACGGCGGCCAATCGGATCGTGTTCGAGTCGATTCTGCGCTCGGCCGAATCCGTGGCCCTGGTCCGGGACCTCGGCACCGGCGCCGCCATGGCGCTGGGCTCGTGGTGGACCGTGGGCGACGGCTTGGACCCGACCGCGATCGCCGCGGCGCGGGCGCTGCTCGCGACCGGGGCGACGGACGTGCGGACCGTTCGCGGCGCGGCGGGCGTCCGGGAGATCTTCGTGGAATCCTGCCGGGTCCACGAGGATCCGCGCCCGCACGCATCGATCGGACTCGGTCCCGTCCGCCGGGATCTATACCTGGTCTAGATGAGAGGCGACAGGGCGTGTCGTCACCGCAGATCCGCGGCGAGGGCACGCCCTACCTCGTTGAGCAGCGGCACCGCCCGCTCCACCAGTTCCTCGGTCATCCGGCCCGCCGGTCCGGAGATCGAAATCGCCAGCCGGGCAGGCGATTCCGGAAGCGCGACCGCGACACACCGCACGCCCAGCTCCTGTTCACCGTCGTCCATGGCGTAGCCGGTGCGCGCGGTGATCTCCAGCTGCCGGGCGAACTCGGCCGGATCGGTGATGGTGTGGTCGGTGTAGCGCGGCATTCCGGTGCGCTGCAACAACTCCCGCACCCGCTCCGGCGGCATATCGGCCAGCATGGCCTTGCCCACCGCCGTGCAGTGCGGCAGCACCCGGCGGCCCACCTCGGTGAACATGCGCATGGAATGCCGCGAGGGCGCCTGCGCCACATAGACGATGCCGTCGCCGTCGAGGCGGGCCATATTGGCGGATTCCCCCAGCTCGTCCACCAGCCGCCGCAGATGCGGCAGCGCGCTCGTGCTGAGCATGCGCGCCGAACTCTCGCCCAGCCGGATCAGCTTGGGCCCCAGTGCATACTGCCGCGAGGGCTCCTGATGCAGATAACCCAGTTCGACCAGTGTGCGCACCAGCCGGTGAATCGTGGGTAGCGGCAGACCCGAGGCGGTCGCCAGTTGCGACACGCCCATCATGCCGCCCTCGTCCGCCATGGTCTCCAATAATGCGAAGGCCCGCTCGATGGATTGCACGCCCCCGGATCGCCCGTTGGTACCGTTCGCCGCAGTCACTGCCCCGCCTTGTCGAAGTTTCCGGATAGCGGAAGTTTACCGGCACATCGCGGAAGGCGAGCGCGGTAGCCTATGGCCCATGCGGCTGCGCGCGGAGTTCACGACCGAACCCTTCCATGGCGAGGGTGATCCGCCGCCGCATGCCGTCGAACCGCTGCAGGCCATTGAAAAAGCCGGTCTCACCTGTGAATTCGGCCCCCTGGGCACCGCCGTCTCCGGACCGGACACCGTGCTGCTACCGGCCCTGACCGAGGTCCTCGCCATTGCCCTCGCGCACGGCGCGTCCCGGGTGTCCCTCCAGGTCGAACGCGATGACGACGAGGCCGAGACCGATGGCTGAGCAATCGCCCGTCGACGCCACCCATCCGGTGCTGGTGACGGTGGCCCCGCTCCTGGACAAGATCGGCGCGCGGCTGGTGCCCGCCACGGCCTGCGTGCCCGAGGACATCCCGCTGGTCTGGGAGGGCGCGACCCTGGCGTGCGTCCGCCTGCCCGGCGCCGACGCCGAATCCGAGAGCGGTATCGCCCGCCTACTGAGCGAGGTGGCGAACGAATTCGGGGTGCCGCTCGCCGAACTGCCCCGTGCGGAGAAACAACGCGCGGTGCGATTGCTCGAGGAGCGCGGCGCCTTCAGCTACCGCAAGTCCGCCGAAACCGTGGCCGAGGCACTCGGCGTCACCCGCTTCACGGTCTACAACTACCTCAACCGCACCCGCGCCTGATCAGCGGCGGTGGGTGTGGTCGTCGACCGTCCGCCGGACCTTCTCGAGGGCGTCGCGCAAGGTCGGCAGGTTCGCCGCGCCGAGCGCGATCCGGATGGCGTGCGGCACGTGGGCGGTGGTGGCGAACGGTTCCGCGGTCGATACTGCGATCCCCCCGCGCAGCAATGCCGCCGCCACCTGATCGGCACGAACCTCCTCGGCCAGCGGCAGCCAGAGGAAGTACGAGGACGGGTGACCGATCCACGGCAGGTCCCCGAGGCCTCGCGGGCGGCGTAGGCGGCGTCTTCGACGAGGAGCAGGCCGTGGCGGCGGGCGATCTCCACCAGGCGAATCTGTCTGTTGCGGCAGGGCGGTAGCTGGCTGGGGCAGCCGTCTGACCAGGTGGTATGGGGATTGTGTCCCCGTGCCCCCTTTCTTTTTCGCGCGAATTTCAACAAACTGATGACGTGCCTCCGTGACCTGTGCCACTATTTCGTTATTCGGAAGTGAACTTCCGCAATACGAGAAAGTACTGTTCTATGGTCACTGTCGAAGAGTTCAACACGATGGCGAGCGACCGGCTGCGGGCCACTGTGGCCGACTGTTGTGACGCTCCCGAGTGGGTGGACGGGCTGTTGGCGGCCCGGCCTTTCGTGGACTTCGACAGTCTCATCGCGACCGCCGACCGGCTCGCCGGTGCGATCACCCCGGCTGGGGTGGAGCAGGCGCTGGCCGCGCATCCCCGGATCGGGGAGCGGCGCGAGGGCGCGGACCGCGGTGCGGCCTGGTCGCGGGAGGAGCAGTCCGGTGTCGCGGCCGATGTGGAAACCGCCGCCGCGCTGCATTCGGCGAATCGCTTGTACGAGAAGCGATTCGGTCGGGTCTTCCTGATCTGCGCCACCGGCCTGTCGTCGCAGGAGATTCTCGCCGCGGTGCGGGGTCGCCTGGACAACGACGCCGAGACCGAGGCCAAGGTCGTTGCCGAGGAACTGCGCAAGATCGCGGTCCTGTGCCTGCGGAAGGCGGTCCAGGCATGAGCGCCATCACCACCCACGTGCTCGACACCGCCCTGGGCCAGCCCGCGTCCGGGGTTCCGGTGCGCCTGGAATGGCTCGGACCGGACGCCGAGCGGCCGGTCGTGCTCGCCGAGGGCGTGACCGACGCCGACGGCCGCATTCGCGATCTGGGCCCCGACCGGCTCGAACCCGGCGCCTACCGCCTCGTCTTCGAGGTCGCCGCCTATGCCTCCGCCACGCGACAGCGCTACTTCCTGTCCGCCGTGGACATCAGCTTCACCCCCACCGGCAACGCGCACCATCACGTGCCGCTGTTGCTCAGCCCATTCGGCTGTTCCGCCTATCGAGGGAGTTAAACCACCGTGGCCATCCAGCTCGGACACAATCAGTACGGCAAGGCCGAGAACCGGGTCGTGCGGGTATACCGCGATACCGATCGGCACACCATTCGCGATCTCAATGTCTCCTCGGCGCTGCGCGGCCGCTTCGAGGACGCGCACATCACCGGTGACCAGAAGGACATTCTGCCCACCGACACGCAGAAGAACACCGCCTTCGCCTTCGCCAAGGAGAAGGGCATCGGCGCCATCGAGGACTACGCGCTGAACCTGGCCGACCACTTCATCTCCCGCTGCCCCGGCGCCGACAGCGCGCGCGTCGCGGTCGAGGAGTACGCCTGGGACCGCATCCCGGTCGACGGCGAGGGACACGATCATTCGTTCGTCCAGTCCGGCGGCGGCGTGCGCACCACCGTGGTGAACATGGACGGCTACGGCTCCGACCGCCGCACCCACGTGGTGACCGGCATCAAGGACCTGGTGCTGCTCAAGTCCACCGGTTCGGAGTTCAGCGGCTACTTCGAGGACAAGTACACGACCTTGCAGCCCACCAAGGACCGCATCATGGCGACCTCGCTGGTGGCCCGGTGGCGCTACGACCGCACCGATGTGGACTGGGACAAGTCCTATGCCGCTATTCGCTCGACGCTGCTGCGGCAGTTCGCGGTGGTGCACTCGCTGGCGCTGCAGCAGACCCTCTACAGCATGGGCCGCGCGGTGCTCGAGCAGTACCGCGAGGTCGCCGAGATCAAGTTCTCGGCCCCGAACAAGCATCACTTCCTGGTCGATCTGAGCCCTTTCCATGTGGAGAACCCGGGCGAGGTGTTCATCGCCGCCGACCGGCCCTACGGCCTCATCGAGGCCAGCCTGCATCGTGACGACGCGACCCCCGCCGGCAATGCCTGGCTCGGTGTCCCCAGGTTTTGCTGAGGAGAGAACGATGCTCGGCGTGAAACTGCAAGGCAGGCAACGATATCCGGGGCCCGAAGACGAGCGCTACTCGTTCGGTAGGACGCTCGCCTTCGGGGCGCAGCACATTCTCACCAGTTACGGCGGCGTCATCGCGCCGCCGCTGGTGGTGGGCAGCGCGGCCGGGCTCGCGGCCGCGGACGTGGCCTTGCTGGTGACGGCCGGGTTGTTCGTCTCCGGTGTGGCGAACCTGCTGCAGACCCTCGGTCTGGGCCGGGTCGGCAGCAGATTGCCTATTGTGCAAGGCATTTCGTTCGCGACAGTCTCCACGATGGTGACCATCGCGAACTCCGACGGTCTGCGCGCGGTCTACGGCGCGATCATCGTGGCCGGAATCATCGGCCTGGTGCTGTCGTCGTTCTTCGCCAAACTGGTGCGGCTGTTCCCGGCCGTGGGCACCGGCAGCATCATCACGGTGATCGGTTTGTCGCTCATGCCGGTGGCGTTCAACTGGGCGCTGGGCAGCGATGCGAGCAAACCCGATTACGGGTCGATGGGCAATGTCGGCCTGGCGGGGCTCACGCTCCTGGTAATCCTGGTGATCAGCCGGGTGTTCCAGGGTGCGATCTCGCGCCTGTCCATCCTGATCGGCCTGGCGCTGGGCACCGGTGCCGCCGCGCTCGTGGGCAAGGCCGACTTCTCGGCGGTGGGCGAGGCCAAGATGTTCGCGCTGCCGTCGATCCTGCCCTTCGGTTCGCCGACCTTCGAGATCGGCGCCATCGTGTCCATGACCATCGTGATGGTGGTGATCATGACCGAGACGGTCGCCGACATCATCACCATCGGCGAGGTCATCGGCGCCAAGATCGACACCGGCCGGGTCGCGGACGGCCTGCGCGCCGATATGGCCGCCTCGGCCGCGGCGCCGCTGGTGGGCTCGTTCCCGTGCAGCGCCTTCGCGCAGAACATCGGCCTGGTGGCGCTGACCGGAATCAAGAGCCGGTTCGTGGTCGCCGCCGGTGGCGGCATGCTGCTCGTGCTGGGTCTGCTCCCGGTCATGGGTGCGGTGGTCGCCGGGATTCCGTATCCGGTGCTCGGCGGCGCGGGCGTGGTGTTGTTCGGAACCGTTGCGGCGAGCGGGATTCGGACCCTCGCCCGGGTAGAGTTCCACGACAACCTGAATATGGTCATTGTCGCGGTGGCCCTGGCGGCCGGGCTCATTCCCATTGCGGCGCCGAAGTTCTGGGATGCCTTCCCGGACTGGCTCGGCACCATCATGCACTCGGGCATCAGCGCCACCGCCATTGTCGCCATCGTGCTCAATCTGCTCTTCAATGAGATCAAGATCGGCAACCGTACGGGCGCCTCGGTGTTCGCGGCCGCGGCCGACGAGCGCGACGGTCTCGGCGAGCGCATCGACGACGACATCCGGAATTGATCATTCGGAATGGATGATGCCGGGCTGCTATTACCGGGCCCGGCTGGAGGAACCTACGAAAACGGATCCCGATCGAATCACACGATTGAGCCGATCTGTTGTGTCGGAAACGACAGCGTAGTCAGCATAATTCGTACCAACGGGGAGGAAGGAATATTTCGATGCCCCTTATCTTTTTGAACGGCGGCGCCATGCGCGGCGGCCCCCTGAACCATCTGCTGGCGGGCGCTCCGTTCGCCGGTGAGGTCACCACCACGCCGAATTACCGGTTCTATTCGGTAGGCGACCGTTTCCCGGGCCTGGCCCCGGTATCGGACGGCGGCGCGCTCATCAAGGGCGAACTGTTCGACGTACCCATGGAGGTGCTGCGGACCAGCCTGCTTCCGGCCGAACCGCCGGAGCTGGAGCTGGGCGTCATCGAGCTCGACGACCACCGCTCGGTGCTGTCCATGGTGCTGCGCCGCCCGCCCGTCTCGTATCCGCAGCTGTTCGACATCACCGAATTCGGCAGCTGGACGACCTATCGCGAAGGAAAGCAGCGAAATACACCGCCGGGGGCGCGCCCCGGAAATTCGACGTCAATTGCTCGATTCTGTTCACCGATCTGCCTTTGCTGGAACGCCCGGCCGCGGCCAAGGCGGCCGGATTCGACGCGGTCGAATTCTGGTGGCCTTCCGGCGGGGATCCGACACCGGCCGATAGCGATATCGACGCATTCGTCTCCTCGATCGAGAACGCGGGCGTGCAGCTGGTCGGGCTGAACTTCATCGACCTCATTCCGGCCGGTCGCGGCGTCGTCTCCGTGCCGGGGGAGGAGACGCGGTTCCGCGACAATATCGAGGTCGCCGTCGGCATTGCCGAGCGCACCGGTTGCAAGGCGCTGAATGCGCTGTACGGCAATCGGATCGCCGGTGAGGATCCGGCCAAGCAGGACGAGCTCGCGCTCGAGAACCTGCGGCTGGCCGCCACCGCCGCCGAGCGCATCGGCGCGACGGTGCTGCTGGAGGCGCTCAATGCCTATGAGTCGCAGGACTATCCGATCGTCTCCGCCGCGCACGCCGTGCGTGTCATCGAGGAGGCCGGGGCGTCGAACGTGCGCTTCCTGTGCGACCTCTACCACCTGGCGCGCATGGGCGAGAACCTGACGCAGGTCATCGACACCTACGCCCGCTACCTCGGCCATGTGCAGATCGCGGACTCGCCGAACCGCGGCCGTCCCGGCAGCGGCGTGCTCGACTTCGACGAGCTCTTCGCCGCCCTCGACGCCGCCGGTTACGACGGCTACATCGGCCTGGAATACAAAGACCCTGAACTGGATTGGGAGTGGATCAAGTGAGCAAGATCGGTTTCGTCGGCCTCGGCATCATGGGCTGCCCCATGGCGGGTCACCTGGTCAAGGCCGGTCATGACGTCACGGGGTTCGACCTCTCGCCCGCGGGCCTGGAGAAGCTGAAGGCCGCCGGTGGTTCGACCGCGGGCAGTGCGGCGGAAGCGGTGCGCGACAAGGACATCGTGACCACCATGCTGCCGCAGGATGAGCACGTGGAGTCGGTGTTCGTCGAGGTCCTCTCGCACGCCAACCCCGGCACGCTGTACATCGACTTCTCGACCATCACCCCCAATACCGCGCGGTGGACCGCCACCGAGGGCGCGAAGAAGAACCTGCGGGTCCTCGACGCCCCGGTCTCCGGTGGC
>NZ_BDCH01000051.1 GCF_001613405.1 Nocardia crassostreae | reverse complement strand
TCCTGAGCAGAGCAACTCTGGGAACCGTTCGGCCAATACCGTATTCACCCCTCCAACGCTCCATACAGCGCGCGAAGCTCCCGCAGTCCAGATTCAGCCCCCCGCTCGTCCTCGGCAGTCATCCGCAAACCCTGCCTCAGCAATACAGCATCAAGATCCTCAGGCGCAGGCCGGTATTCCGGTTTGGGCAGCGCGGGCAGCTTCACGCCTTCCCCGTACAGATCACCGTTATCCGCAGCCGCAGTTTCCCGCTCCACGCTCCCGATCAGCGTGTCAAGCCTGATCCCCCGCAGCGTCAACAAATCCCCCGGCCGCTCATCAAGCCGCTCGGCGATCACATAACAAACAGCCGCCACATGCTTGCATGGCCAGCCCGAATCCGGGCACGTGCAAGGGAAGTCCAGCTCCGAGGCAGTCTTAGGCAACAACAGCGGCGCCAGCCCATGCGGCAATGTCCCGGAAGCGATTTCCCCGAGCATCCCCGGCGTAGCCCGAACCAAGCCCACCAGTTCATCCAGCCGCTCATCACGAAGCTGGCGCAGCGCGAGCACCGAAATGAACGGCCGCGGCTGACTTCCCTGTACTTCCGCACTCACCGCCCCGGGCTCCAGGCGATAGCTGATCACCTGCCCGGTGCGGGCGTAAGACCGGCCCCGAGTGAGCCGCCCACTGTCGGCCACATCCTCGATAGCTTCCAGAAACGCACGCCCCCACCAGGTTTTGGAGAACGCGGCCCCCCGGCGGCTGCGCGCCGCAACCCCACCCTTGACCGCGCGCCGCGGCCCGAACTCCGAGTAGTCGACATACGCGTTCATTCGCCCACCGCCTCCGCACCGAGTGCGAGCAGCGCCCGCAGTTCGTCATCCCCCAGCTCGGTGATCCACTTCTTCCCCGCCCCGACGGTCAAATCAGCCAGCTGCCGCTTTCCCTTCAGCATCTCGTCCACCCGCTCTTCGATGGTGTCCAAGCAAACCAGCTTCCGCACCTGCACATCACGCCGCTGACCGATGCGGAAGGCCCGGTCGGTGGCCTGGTTCTCCACGGCCGGATTCCACCACCTATCCAGGTGCACAACGTGATTGGCGGCGGTGAGGTTCAACCCGGTCCCACCCGCCTTGAGGGACAACAGCATCAGCGGCGGCCCGTCTTCGGACTGGAACCGCTCGACCATCGCGTCACGCCGCTGTTTGCTCACCCCGCCGTGCAGGAACGACACCTCGGTCCCGAAACGCTCGGACAGGAACGGCGTCACCAGTTCCCCGAATTCCGCGAACTGGGTGAACAGCAAAGCGCGTTCGCCATCGGCGATCACCGATTCCAGAATGTCCTCGACCAGCGCGAGCTTCCCGGATCGATGATGCCCTCGCCGCAATACGGCCGAACCGTCGCTCAGAAAATGCGCCGGGTGATTGCACACCTGTTTGAGCCGGGTGAGCGCCGCCAGCACCGCGCCTTTGCGCTCCATACCTTTCGCGGATTTCAGCTTGGCCGACATGTCGTCCAGTACCGCATGATACAGCGCGGCCTGCTCCACCGTGAGGTTGGCCCGCACCGTCATCTCGATCTTGTCCGGCAGATCGGAGATCACCTTCGGATCGGTTTTCACCCGCCGCAGCACGAACGGCGAGGTAATGGCTCGCAGCCGGGTGATCGCGTTCTCGTCGCGCTCCCGCTCGATCGGCACCGCGAAACGGGCATGGAAATCGGCGGGCCTGCCCAGCAGTTTCGGGTTGGCGAAATCCAGGATGGAGCGCAGTTCCTCCAGGCGGTTCTCCACTGGAGTTCCGTTGAGCGCCAGTCGATGTCGCGCCTGGATCAGCCGTGCCGCACGCGCCTGCCGGGTTCCGGCATTCTTGATGTGCTGTGCCTCGTCCAGCGCCACCCGCTGCCAGTCCTGGCGCTGCAATGCCTCCACGTCTCGCGCCATCAGCGCGTAGGTGGTGATCACAAGATCCGACTCCGCTACCGCCGCATCGAATTCCGACCCGGTCCGCCGCCCGGCCCCGTGATGCACGAGCACCCGCAGATCCGGCGCGAACAGCTCCGCTTCTCGCTGCCAGTTGCCCACCACCGACATCGGGCACACCAGCAATGTCGGACCGACACCGGAATCCCCTGTCGCAGCGGCCTTTTCCCGCTCATGTACCAGCAGCGCCAGCACCTGCACCGTCTTGCCCAGGCCCATGTCGTCGGCGAGGATCGCACCGCAGCCCAGCCTGCTCATGGTGGCCAGCCAGGCCAGCCCGCGCAGCTGATACGGCCGCAGCTGCGCCTTCAGGCCGACCGGTTCCGCGACAGGTTCGACTTCCCGTTCGGCATCGAAAAGCTGTGCTGCCCAACCGGTTGCGCTGACATTCTCCAGCGGTACGCCGATCACCGGCTGCGCGGACAGCTCCGCGAACAGCGCCCCGATGGTGGTCTCGGTGGCATCGGTGCGGCCCGCCACGTAGTCGGCCGCGGCGGCCAGCATGCGGTGGTCGGCCTGCACCCACTCCCCGCGCAATTGCACGAGGTCCGATTTCGACTGCACCAGCCGCGCCATCTCCGCCGGTGACAGCACCGTGTCGCCGAGCGCCAGCTCCCAGTGGAAGGACACCAAACCCTGGAGCCCGACGGCGCTTTCGCTGGCGGGCGGGCTCTGCACCTGGAGCCGCAGGGTGGGCGCGGCAATCCGCCAGGCCCGCGGCAGCAGCAGTTTCACCCCGGCTTCCTGCAGGACGTGCGCGCCGTGCGCGACCAGGTCCATGACCACTTCGGTCGGCAGGAACAGATCCAGGCTCCGGTCGTCGGCGGGCAGATCCCGCAGCCGGGGATAGGCGAGTTTGGCGGCGGCCAGCTTCTCCCCGGCCGTGCGCACCATATTCGGGTCGCCGGGCAGCAGCACCGGCTGCGGCGCTTCGCCCTCACTGCGCAGGCACACTTCCAGCCGCCACAGCCCGCCGTCGTCCTCGGTGTCGGGCTCGATCAGCCGCAGCAGTAGTTCCGGCTCGTCCACGGTGATGCTGGTGCGCCAATCCTCGAGCACCGCCGCCACCCGATGCGATCCGCTCTCCAGCGGTTCGGCTCCGAGCAGCGCCCTGAGCAGGGGATGTGCGGGGTTTTCCGCCAGCCCGATACCGCCGCCCACGGCGACGACCGCCCGCGTCCCGTCCGCGGCGGCGCTCGGTAACCGCGGCATGATGCGCAGGCGCGCGATCGGATCGGCGAGTTCACCGGTCAGATGCTCGAGCACCTCGGCGGGACCGCCCGCGACCTGCAGGGCGGGCGGCATGGCGACGGCCAGCTCGGCCTGCCAGGCGCGCTGTCGCTGCCCGCCGACGAGCCGCCAGCGCACCCACCATTCCCCGTCGTCACGGCGTATTTCAGGCACGATCCGCCCGGCCCGCACCCAGCGATCCACGCCGCGCGCCACATGCGCCAGATACCGCAGATCCCCCGCCACCGCATCGACCGGCAGCTCTTGCAGCAGCACCTTCACGGCCTGCTCGGGCGCCAGCGCATGCGCCTTGACCTGCGCTTTTTCCGGACCGTTCGGCCCGGGGACCAGCACCTGTGCCGTATGCCGGAATTTGGCCGTCTGCACGATCGTCCCGAGCGGATCGGGCAGGCTCACCGCGTCGATGGCCGCCACGGCGTCACCGTCCGGATCGTGCCGCAGCACCAACCCCGATCCGATCGACCACAATCCGTGCAGCATCCGCCCATCCAATCAGCCGAGACCGACAGCCTCGCGGCGGCCCACGGCCGCCGATCGGCGGAAATCCGGCAAAATCACCACCCCTACCGGGTCTTTATTTCTGACCGATATCGGAACATACTGGAATAACCGCAGGTCATCGCATACGGCGATATCAGCTGTGCTCAGCGCAGCCGTCATGCGGGGGTGCACCCGATAATCAACCGCGACTCAATCCGGGGCGGGGCCGTGGCACTTTCGATACCGAGGGAGGCCGTGAAGATGACGATTCTGCTCCAAGTGCTCGAGCAGAGCTTCACGCCGACAACGCCGTGGGAGCGACGGAAGTTCACTTTCGTCGATACGACAAAGATCGTGAGGATGCGCTTGGACGGCCAGTCCGGGGTGTGGCTGGATCTGTCCCGACCGGGGGAATCACAGCGGCTGGCGCGCACCGCCGATCCGCGCGATGCCATCGCGTTCCTGCTCGCCACCTTCGCCAAGATCGCCGAATGCGAAGAGCGCGGCGGATCCTGGCTGATCGGCCACGACGGTTGCCGGGTGGATTCCATCGCGGCCACCAGGTTCCCGCCGCAACTGTCCGAAACAGCGGCGGACGATCTCCTGGCACACGCCTGGTTGTAACGGCCCCCACCGCTCGGGACTCCCGAGAAATGCTGTGGGGTGCGAAGTTTCGTAAGTCGCGCGCGGGGACTACCCGCGCGCTTAGATATGTGACATGTCCATGGAGCGCGTGCTCGCACTGCTGAGCGCGGTGCTGGCCGTGCTCGTCCTGCCCGGCTGCGATATGGTCGCCGGGCCGGTCGCCCCCGCGCCCGGCAGCCCGACCCGGGTGGAGCTCGAACAGCTGCTGGCGGCGGTGCAGGTCATGCCGACGCGGCCGAATCCGCCGGGCTACGAACGGGGTTGCAAGGCCGGACAGGGCTGCGTGTTCGGCCAGGCCTGGAGCGATGACCACGACGGTCCGGGCGGGCACGACGGCTGCGATACCCGCAACAATGTGCTGGCCCGGCAGCTCACCGAGGTGGAATTCCGGGCGGGCACCAATAATTGCGTGGTGGTGGCCGGGATTCTGCAAGACCCCTATACGGGAAATCGCGTCGAATTCGCCAAGGCCGAGGCGCGCGAGGTGCAGATCGATCACGTCTATCCGCTGGCGGCGGCCTGGGATATGGGCGCGTCGGGCTGGCCGCTGGAGCGGCGGATGCGCTTCGCCAACGATCTCGACTACAACCTGCTGGCGGTGGACGGCACGACCAACGAGGACAAGAGCGACAGCACCCCCGCCGACTGGTTACCGCCCGCGAAGGCCAATCACTGCTTCTACGCGGGCAAGTACCTGCGGGCCGCCACCCAGTACGGGCTACCCATTACCGTCGCCGACCAGGCCACGCTCGAGAACATCGCCCGAACGTGCCCATAGCTGCCCGAACAGGCGGTACGCCTCCGCGCCGGCCATGGTGTTGTGCGGATCGATGACCGCTTCCTGCAGGCCGAGCAGACCCCAGGACAGGTGCCTTCCAGTTCGGCGGGCTCGAGCCGCAGCCGCGGGCCGAGGTGTTCGGCGAGCAGATCGGCGTACATCTGCCGGACCGAGCGCAGCACAGTGGCATTCGCGCGCTGACCCACCAGCGGGTTGTAGATGTTCGGATGATCGGCGGCGAGCCGGAACAGAATGGCGACCGGGGCCAGCAGCGGCGCGGGACCGTCGTAGTTCGCCAGTTCGCTCGAAATCACCTCGCGCACATGCTCGGTACAGCTGACCAGCAGCAGATCGTCCTTGTCGCGGTAGTGCGCGTAGAACGTGGAGCGGCCGACATCGGCGCGATC
This sequence comes from Nocardia crassostreae, assembly GCF_001613405.1. Classification (GTDB taxonomy): domain Bacteria; phylum Actinomycetota; class Actinomycetes; order Mycobacteriales; family Mycobacteriaceae; genus Nocardia; species Nocardia crassostreae. Next base: position 15,681 of record NZ_BDCH01000051.1, on the reverse strand, counting down.
GATGATGTCCTGCACCGTGATCCGGGTGTAGGAGCGCTCCTTCATGAGCTCGATGAGCGCGACGTGCAGGGCCATGCGCGTGCGCCGGACCCGGCGGTCGGGCGCGGGCCTGCCATTGCGATCGCTGCCGCCGCCGGGACTTCCGGCACAGTTTCCGTGTAGGTGTCCCGAAACTGACACAAACCCGAATTATGGTTCTGGCCTGGGCTTTCTCATCCTTTGATGATGGATCGCATGACCTCGAAACAGCAAGTGTCCCGAAACGAATCCGACGAAATCGGCGCGCTGATCACCTGGCCGCGCCGCTATGCCCTGCTGACCGATCTCATCTTCCTCGGCCGCGCCGGAACCGTGATCCGCCGCCTGGCCGATGCCAGCGGCGCCGGGCCCGGCGATCGCGTGCTCGATATCGGCTCCGGGCCGGGGCGGCTGGCGCGCGAACTGGCCCGGCGGGTCGGTCCGCGCGGCACGGTGCTGGGCATCGATCCGTCCGGGCCGATGGTCGACTACGCCGCCAAGGGCGCACCGGCGAACTGCCGGTTCGAATACGGCGCGGCGCAATCGCTGACCCGGCCCGATGCCAGCGCCGATGTCATCACCTCGACCTTCGTCATGCACCACATTCCCGAAGCCGAGCGAAACAACGCCTTGGCGGGCATGTTCCGAGTCCTGCGGCCCGGCGGGCGGCTACTGCTGGCCGATGCCAGCCCGACCTCCGGCGTCCACGGCGCGGTCCTGCAATTCCTCGGGAAGGTGTTCGTGTGGCACAAGCACCATCACGGCCACAACCACGATCACGGCCACGCCCATGACGATCACGCGCAGGGCCATCACTCGCTGGCGGACGTCGATGTGCGCCGCTACCAGGACGCGCTGACCGAAATCGGTTTCACCGACTTCGAATTCAGCACCGGCCGCTACTCCATGGGGATTCTCACGGCCGTCAAACCGGAATGATCGACGCTATCAGGCCGGTTCCGCTCCGGTGGCGACCGGCCGCTTCGGGTCATTGGACCACTGCGACCAAGACCCCGGATACAGGGCAGCCTCCACGCCCGCGACCGCCAGCGCGGCCACCTGATGCGCGGCGGTCACACCGGAGCCGCAGTACACCGCCACCGGCCCGGAGCCGAATCCGCCGAAGCGCGAACGCAATTCCTCGGCCGTTTTGAAACGCCCCTCGCCGGTGAGGTTTTCGGCGGTCGGCGCGCTCACCGCGCCCGGTATGTGCCCGGCGCGCGGATCGACCGGTTCGACCTCACCGCGATAGCGCTCCCCCGCCCGCGCGTCCAGCAGCAGTCCCTGCCACCCGGCGGCCGCATCGGCATCGACGACGGGCATATTGCCCGGCGTCAGCACCACGTCACCGGCCTCCGGATCGGGCTCCTCACCCGCGATCACCTTGCCCCCGGCGCGTTCCCAGGCGGGCAGCCCGCCATCCAGGATCAGCACCTCCGCCACCCCGGCCCACTTGAGCAGCCACCAGGCCCGCGCCGCCGCCATCCCGCCGGTCGCGTCGTAGACCACCACCGCGTCCCCGGCGCGAATCCCCCAGCTGCGCGCGCACTTCTGTAGATGCGCCACCTCCGGCATCGGATGCCGCCCCTTCGCGGGTGACGGCGGCGCGGCCAGCTCGGTCTCCAGATCCACGAACACCGCACCCGGGATATGCCCGTTCAGGTAGTGCTGCGGCCCGTCCGGATCGCCCAGCGCCCACCGCACGTCCAGCAGCCGCACCGGCGAACCGCCCGCCAGCCGCTCCCGCAGATCCTCCGCCGAGACAAGCACCGCGCTCAAGCCAACTCCTCTTCGAAGATTCGCCACCGGGACTCAACGCCCCACCCTACTTGGTATCGGCGGGGACCCGGGGCGGGGCGGAGGAGCCAGCGGACGAGCAGGCCCGCGACCAGGGCCCAGAAGGCCGCGCCGACGCCCAGGAGGGTGACACCGGAGGCGGCCACCACGAAGGTGAGGGTGGCGGCGGAGCGGTGTTCGGCGGAGCCGAGGGCCGCGGTCAGGGCGGCGGCGAGAGTAGCGATGAGGGCAAGGCCCGCAACGGTTTCCAGGACGCCCTTCGGGGCGGCGACGACCAGGGTGACCAGGGCGCCGGAGGCCAGGGCGACCAGGAGGTAGACGAAACCGGCTGTGCTGGCGGCGATCCAGCGGCGCTTGGGGTCGGGGTGCGCGGCGGGGGCGGCCGAGAGCGCCGCGCTGATGGCGGCCAGGTTGATGGCGTGGCCGCCTGCGGGGGCGCCCACGATGGTGCCCAGACCGGTGACCGTCATGGCGGCGCGCCACGGGACCTTGTAGTCGAAGGTGCTCATGACCGCCGTGCCCGGAATGTTCTGCGCGGCCATGGTGACGATGTAGAGCGGGATGGCGACGCCGATGAGCGCCTGCCAACTCCAGTGCGGCACGGTCAATTCGATGCGCGGCGCCATGGTCGACAGATCGACGCTGCGATGCGTGACGGCGATATCGATGCCCGCGCCCACCGCGGCCACCGCGAAGGCGGCCAGCACCGCCCAGCGCGCGGCGAACTTCTGCAGGATCAGCCAGGTGAGAATGACCGGCACCACCACGGCGGGGCTGACGGTCAGCGATTTGATGGGCGCCAAGCAGATCGGCAGCAGCACCCCGGCCAGCATGGCCTGCGCGATCTCGGCCGGAATGGCCGCGATGAGCGTCCCGAGCCGCTGCCAGAATCCGGTCAGCACAATGAGCACGCCCGCCACCGCGAACGCGCCCACCGCGGCGGGCCAGCCGCCCGCGACGAGACCCGTGCTCGCCAGCAGCGCCGCACCGGGGGTGGACCAGGCCAGTGTGATGGGCATTCGGTAGCGGCGGCTCAGCACCAGCATGCCGACGGCCTGGGTCACGCACACCGCCAGCAGGCCCGAGGCCGCCTGCGCCGGGGTCGCCCCCATGGCCGTCAGCCCGGTCAGGACCACCGCGAACGAGCTCGTGAATCCGACCAGCGCCGTGACGATTCCGGCCCCGATGGGCTGGCCGATTCCGGCCCGGGGCGGAGTGTCAAGAGCCGGATTGCCGGTGGTGGTAGTGCTCATCGAGCAATCGTCGCGGTCCAGTGATGCCCGGGTCAGCGGCCAATCCACCGAAACTGGACTGAATTTCACTCCCCGGCGGGGAGGGCTCCGGCGAGTCGGTCGAGCAGCGGCGCGGTGCGCGGGGCCACCAGCGAACGCATGACGAGCGCCATATTGGTGCGCTCCACCCCCGGGATCTTCAGGATCCGACCGGTGATCCGGTACAGGTCGTCGGCATCCTGGGCCACCACGCGCACGGTGAGATCGGTGGGCCCGGTCATACCGCAGACCTCGGTGACCTCCGGGATCTCCGCCAGTTCGGCCACCACGGCATCGAGTCGGTGCTGGTCCACGACCACCGCGACGAAGGCCGCCAGGGGATAACCGAGAGCGCGGGGATCCACCCGGCGCTCGAAGCTGGCCAGCACCCCGTTGGCCTCCCAGCGAGCGAGCCTGGCCTGCACGGTGTTTCGGGACAGCCCCAGCCGGGCGGCTAGTTCGACTCCGGTGGCACGGGGGTTGGCCACCAGCTCCAGCAACAATCGGGCATCCGTGGCGTCCACCGAGCCGGTGATCGGTTCCCTGCTGCTCATGGGGATCAGTATGACACTGGTCACGGGCCATCAAACGCGCATTCTGCACAGTTGCCGTGTCGATGCTTGCGCATCGCGCCCAGCGGAGGATGCTGTGTGGTAGAGGACACAGTGCATTGTTCACTGGACACAATCCCACGGCGATGACCGTGTACCCGGTGCTCGAGGAGGCGAACCCATGCCCGAGAAGAACACCTATCCGGTGCAATTAGTGCAGCCCGACGGCCGCCGCGTATTTGATCGCACGCATGCCCCCCTGGTCGCGGATGTCGACGGCGAGGACCTGCGCGCGCTCTTCACCGATATGACCGTCGCGCGGCGCATCGATACCGAGGCAACCGCCCTGCAACGCCAAGGCCAGCTCGGATTGTGGCCGCCGCTGCTGGGTCAGGAGGCCGCGCAGATCGGCTCCGCGCATGCCCTGCACCCCGATGATTACGTGTTCTGCAGTTACCGCGAAGCCGGTGTCGCCTACGTCCGGGGCGTACCGCCGGAGCAGCTCACCAGACTCTGGCGCGGCGCGGCCCACTCCTGCTGGGACGCCGACGCGGTCAAGATGACCAATCCCGCCATCGTGGTCGGCGCGCAGGGCCTGCACGCCACCGGCTATGCCTACGCGGCCCATCTCGAAGGCGCCGAGATCGCCACCATCGCCTACTTCGGCGACGGCGCCACCAGCCAGGGCGATATCGCCGAGGCGCTGGGCTTCTCAGCCTCCTGGGGTGCGCCGGTGGTGTTCTTCTGCCAGAATAATCACTGGGCCATCAGCGCACCGGTCCGCACCCAGAGCGCGACCCCGCTCGCCAATCGCGCGCTCGGCTACGGGATTCCCGGCGTCCAGGTCGACGGCAACGACGCCCTGGCGGTACTGGCGGTGACCCGGCAGGCGGTGATTCGCGCCCGGTCCGGCGGCGGGCCCTCGTTCATCGAGGCCATCACCTACCGCATGGGCCCGCACACCACCGCCGACGATCCGACCCGCTACCGCGCTCCCGCCGAACTCGAGCTGTGGCAGCGCCGCGATCCCATCGACCGCATGCGCCGGTTACTGGAGCGGGAAGGGTTGTGGGACAGCGAATTCGAGCAACGGGTGACCGCCACGGCCGACGATGTCGCCAAACGGGTGCGCAGCGCGACGCTGGCCGTGCCCGATCCCGGGCCCATGGAACTGTTCGACCACGTCTATTCCACCCCGCACCGGCTCGTCGACGAGGAACGCCGCGAGTACGCCGACTACCTGGAGGGAGTCCGGTCATGAAGACGACATTCGCGGGCGCCATCAACTTCGGGTTGCGGCGCGCACTCGAGGACGATCCCAAAGTCGTTCTGATGGGCGAGGACATCGGGCGGCTCGGCGGGGTCTTCCGGGTCACCGACACCCTGCAGAAGGATTTCGGCAACAACCGGGTCATCGATACGCCGCTGGCCGAATCCGGAATCGTGGGAACGGCTTTCGGAATGGCATTACGCGGCTTGCGCCCGGTCTGCGAAATTCAGTTCGACGGATTCGTGTATCCGGCCTTCGATCAGATCGTGTGCCAGGTCGCGAAAATCCACTTCCGGACCCAGGGCAAGGTGGTCGCGCCGATCACCATTCGCATTCCGTGCGGCGGCGGCATCGGATCGGTGGAGCACCATTCCGAATCGCCCGAAGCGTATTTCGCGCACACCGCGGGATTGCGGGTGGTGTCGCCGAGCAATCCGGCCGATGCGTATCTGATGATCCGGCAGTCCATCGAACTCGACGATCCGGTGATCTTCTTCGAACCCAAGCGGCGCTATTGGGACAAGACCGATGTGGACTTCGACCTGCTCGATCGCGGCGGCGGCCTGGCACTGGACCGGGCGCGGGTGTGCACCAGCGGCGAGGACGCCACCGTGGTCGCCTACGGCGGCACCGTGGCCACCGCGCTCACCGCGGCCGATATCGCCGCGCACGAGGGACATTCGCTGGAGGTGATCGATCTGCGCAGTCTCTCGCCCATCGATTTCGACACCATCGAAACCTCGGTGCGCAAGACCGGGCGATTGATCGTAGTGCACGAGGCGCCGGTATTCGGCGGGCTCGGCGAGGAAATCGCGGACCGCATCACCAAACGCTGCTTCTACCAATTGGAGGCCCCCGTCCTGCGCGTCGGCGGCTTCGACATCCCCTATCCCCCGGCTAAACTCGAACGGCACCACCTGCCCGACCCCGACCGTATTCTCGCCGCATAACGGTCCATGCACGGAGGAAGCTCGGTGGAAGATCAGCAGCAGGTAATGGAATTCCGATTGCCGGACCTCGGGGAGGGCTTGGCCGACGCCGAATTGGTGTCCTGGGCGGTGGCGAGTCGGCGAAACCGTCGAATTGAACCAGACCATCGCCGAGGTGGAAACAGCGAAAGCGCAGGTGTCCCTACCCTGCCCGTTCGCCGGGACCGTACTGGAACTGCTCGCCGAACCGGGTGACACGGTGCCGGTGGGCGCGCCGCTCATCCGAGTGGGCGTACCGGCCGGGGCCGCGGAGGCCACCGCCGGTGCGGCGAACGCCACGGCCGACACGGCCGGAGCCGGGAACGCCGGAGCCGGGAACGCCGGAGCCGAGCGGCAGTCGGTGCTCGTGGGCTACGAACCGAACAGCGAACCGGTTTCCCGCCGGGCGCGCGCCGCCGCCGCACGGGCCGCGGCCCCGGAACCGGAGTCGGCGCTGTCCAATGGCGGCCCGGAAACCGCCGCGCCCCCGGTCGAATCCGCCACGCGCAGTGCCGGTTCGGGCTACGACGACGATCGAATGCGGCTCGCGGCACCGGAATCCAAGACCGCCCGCCCCAATGCCACGCCCGCGGCACGCAAACTGGCGCGCGAGATCGGCGTCGAGCTGTCCGGGATCGCCGGAACCGGACCGGGCGGAGCCGTCACCGTGGACGATCTGCACGGCGCGCAGCGCGAACCGCTGGCCGCCGACCACATCGCCATTCACACCGCGCCGCCGGTGCCGCCCCTGCGCGGCCCCGGTGCGCGGCCGGTATCCCCGGAACGCGAAAGCCGCGCCCCCATCAGCGGGATTCGCAAGCGCACCGCCGCCGCCATGGTCGCCAGCGCGCAGCACATTCCGCAGGCCAGCACCTTCGTCACCACCGATTTCACCGGTTCGATGGAGCTGCTGGACCATCTGCGCGCCACGCCGACCTTCGCCGGGCTGACGCTCACCCCGCTGGCCCTGGTGGCCAAGGCGACGCTGGTGGCGCTGAGCGAGTTCCCGGAGATCTATTCGTACTGGGACGAAGCCAATCAGGAGATCGTCACCAAGCACTATGTGAATCTCGGCATCGCCGTGGCGACCGAGCGCGGGCTGCTGGTGCCGAATCTGAAGGAGGCCCAGGGCCTGAGCCTGCGCGATCTGTGCCAGGAGATCGGGCGCCTGGCCGAACTGGCGCGGGGCGGCGCGGCCACCCCGGCCGATCTCACCGGCGGCACCTTCACCATTACCAATGTGGGCGTCTTCGGCGTGGACACCGGTGTGCCCCTGGTGAATCCGGGCGAGGCGGCCATTCTGTGCCTGGGCTCGATCCGCAAACGCCCGTGGGTGCACCGCGACGAACTGGCCGTGCGCTGGGTGACCACGCTGGGTCTGAGCTTCGATCACCGCATGATCGACGGCGAGCAGGGCTCCCGTTTCCTCGCGAGTGTGGCCGCGCTGCTGGAGGATCCGCTGACCCTGCTGGGCCGGGTCTAGTCAGGCCTCGGCGGCGGCCGTCACCACCAGCGGTTCCGCGGCGGCGCGAATGATCGCGGGAATCGGGATGGGCTTGCGGGTTTCATTGTCCACGTAGACGTGGGTGAAGGTGCCGGTGGCGGCCAGCTCCAGACCGTCATCGGCCTCACGGAAGATGGCCAGGTCGTAATTGATGCTCGAATTGCCCAGCCGCGCGATGCGAATGCCCACCCGCAGCTGATCCGGGAAGCTGAGCGAGCCCAGGAACTTGCAGGAGGTCTGCGCGACCACGCCGATGGCGGGCAGCTCGCGGATATCCACCCCGGTGGCGTGGATCAGCCACGCGTTCACAGCCGTGTCGAAGTAGCTGTAGTAGGTCACATTGTTGACGTGGCCGTAGTGGTCGTTGTCCGCCCAGCGCGTCGGGACGGGCCAGAGCACCGGGTATTGCTGATCCTGCGTCACCCTGCCGACGATAGCGGCCGGTGATCTCAGGCCGAGCGCTGGTCGGTATTGCGGTGATCGCGCGGGCTGATGCCGTAGTGGCGTTTGAACGCGGTGCTCAGGGCGAAGGCGCTGCCGTAGCCGACACGGCGGGCAATGGCCTCCAGGGTGGCGTCGGATTCGTGCAGCAGATCCGCGGCCAAAGCCAGCCGCCAATCGGTGAGGAAGGCCATCGGGGGTTCGCCGACCAGTTCGGTGAAGCGCCGCGCCAGGGCCGCGCGGGAGACGCCGACCTCGGCGGCCAGGGAGGCGACCGTCCAGGCGCGCGCCGGATTGTGCTGCATGAGGCGCAGGGCCTTGCCGACCAGCGGATCGCCGTAGGCGTGATACCAGGCCGGGGCGTCGGCGCGGGAGAACCAGGCGCGCAGGGTAGCGATGAGCAGCAGGTCCAGCAGCCGGTCGAGCATGGCGCCCTGGGCGGGCAGATCCTTGGCGGCCTCGTCGACCAGCAGATCCAGCACCCGGTCGTCGATATCGCCGCGGCTGAGCACGGCAATGGGCGGCAGGGCGCGCAGCAGTCGGCGGCTGGCGGCCGATTCCTGCTCGTAGGTGCCGGTGACCAGGACCGTGGCCGCATCGGCGCTGGTACCCCAGCTGCGAATGCCCAGGCTCAGGGTCTCGCACAGCACCTCGCCCTGCGGGGTCATGGTGATCTGGCCGGGCTGGATGATGACCTGCGGCTCGGTGCCCGGATCATCGGCGACGGTGTAGTGGTCCGGCCCGCGGAACAGCGCGATATCGCCGGTCCGCAATTGCCGCGGCGGTAGTTGCTTGCCGTTCTTGGCGTCCGGGATCACCCAGCCGCCGCCGCGCACCACGGCCACCAGGGTCAGCGGGGCCTCGTCGCGGATTCGCAGCGACCAGGGCGGATCGAAGGAGCTCCGCATGACGAACGCCGACCGTGCGCGTGGTCCTTCGAGCAGGCTGGCCAACGCATCCATACCCAAGACGATGGCAAATGTGGCCGCGCTTCTCAACCATGTTCGCGCGCACGGAATCTCGATTGACTGGGGATATGACATCCAAAGGCACCGTGAGCAGCGAAAACACCGTTCTCGTACTCGGCGGCACCGGGAAGACCGGCAGCCGCGTGGCCGCCCGGTTGACCGCCCGCGGCGTGCGAGTGCGCCTCGGTTCGCGCGGCGCGGACATCCCCTTCGACTGGACCGACCGGAGTACCTGGGCACCGGCGCTCAGCGGCATCGACGCCGTCTACCTGTCGTATCAGCCGGATCTCGCGGTGCCGGGCGCGCCCGCCGATATCAAGCGGTTCACCACCGCGGCGGCGGCCGCGGGCGTGCGGCGGGTGGTGCTGCTGTCCGGTCGCGGCGAGCCCAAGGCGCTGGAATGCGAAGGGATCGTGCAGGATTCGGGTCTGCCGACCACCGTGGTGCGCTGTTCGTGGTTCGCACAGAACTTCAGCGCCGGGCGCTGGGCGGCGGATATCCGGGCGGGGACGATGATGCTGCCGTGCGGGCAGGTGCCGGAGCCTTTCGTGGACGCCGATGACGTCGCCGACGTGGCGGTGGCCGCGCTCACCGAGGACGGGCACGCCGGGCAGGTGTACGAGCTGACCGGGCCGCGCGCGCTGTCGGTGCCGGAGGCGCTGGCCGAGATCTCCGGGGCGATCGGGCGCGAGATCACCTTCATCTCGCCCAGCCGAATGGATTTCGTGGCCATGCTGACCGCCCGCGCGGCGCCCGCCGACGAGATCAGCCTGCTGGACTATCTGTTCGGGATGCTGTTCGACGGCCGCAACTCGCACACCACCGACGGGGTGCGCCGGGCACTGGGGCGCGAGCCGAAGGATTTCACCGAATACGTCCGCGACGTGGCGCTTTCCGGTGTCTGGGCGGTCGGTGCGCGGGCATAACTTGTCGGTGCCCGGGCATACAATTGATACGAAACAGGTTGGAAATGAAGAGATTCGGATCCCATCCGGAGCGTCGACGAAGCCGCGAAGGTCGGGGAAACGAGGAGATGCCGGTTCCGGGCCGGTAGCGTCGTACCGATGGCCGCTGCGACGCCCGCTCCTCCCATCCGAATCGCACGATTCGCCCTGTTCGCGATCTTCGGCCTCAATGGACTGCTGTCGGCGATCTGGATCGTGCACATACCGGCCGTGACCCAGCGGACCGGGGTCTCCCACAGCACCCTGGGCATGCTCCTGCTGGTCATGGCCGCCGCCGCCATTGCGGGCATGCAGGCGGCGGGCCCCCTGGCCGATCGGTTCGGCAGCCGCACCCTCACCACCGCAGCCGCCGCCGGACTGTCGGCCAGCCTATTGGGCCTCGGCTACACCACCTCCACGGCCACCCTCGCAATCGCCCTGCTGGCCTACGGTTTCTGCAACGGCGCACTGGACGTCTCCATGAACGCCCAGGCCGTCGTCGTGGAACGCGCCTACCCCCGCCCCATCATGTCGGCCTTCCACGCCTTCTTCTCCCTCGGCGGCCTGCTCGGCGCGGTCGCGGGCGCGGCCGCCCAACGCGCCGACTGGACCATCCACACCACGTTCACGGTCTCGATGTTCGGGGGCCTGACCGTGGTCGCACTGTGCGCGCCCCGAATGCTAGGGCCCGCCGTCCCGGCCCGGAACACCGCCGCGCCGATATCCGCCGCGCAACTCGAACCCGGCACACCGGGTGCGAGCGCCCCGACCGGTGAGCGCACGGCGAACGACCCCGCACCAGCACGGCGAACGACCCCGCACCAGCACGGCGGGCCCCCGAAGCCGAGACGGGCTGTGCGGCCGTGGAGCGCGGCCGTGCGGCGGGGGACCCGACACGGGATCTCGCGAAAAGTGCTGCTGCTGGGGATGATCGCATTCGCGCTGCTGATGGCCGAGGGGGTCGCGGCGGACTGGAGTGCGCTGCAATTGCGGGATCGGCTGGAGGTGGACACCGCCACGGCGGCGCTCGCATTCGCGGCCTTCTCCACCACCATGACCCTCGGGCGGCTCGGCGCCGATCGGGTCAGCGGGCGATTCGGGCGGGTTGCGGTGGTGCGGTGGGGAACCCTGCTGGCAGCCTTCGGGTTCGCGCTCATCCTCGTATCACCGTGGCTGCCCGTGACATTGGCGGGCTGGGCGCTGTGCGGGATTGGACTGTCGGGCGGGGTTCCGCAGGTGTTCACCGCGGCCGGGAATTTGGGCTCGGCGGCCTCCGCTACCGATATGTCGCGGGTGTTCGGGCTCGGCTATATCGGCCTGCTCGCGGGGCCCGCCATTATCGGCTGGCTGACCGAGCTCATGCCGCTCACGGTGACCATGGCGGTTCCGCTGGCAACAATGCTCTTGTGCGCCTGGGGCGCCCGTGCGGTCGCCCCGGTCCGGTGATCATCGGACAGCTTCACCGGGGCACGCCGCCGACCATGGCCATGGCTCCATCGCGCATCGCAATGCTGTTGCGCCCGTGCGGCGGTCGCGCCGGTGTGGCGCAGGAGTAGCGGGTCAGGACCGCGGGTCGTGGACGAAGGCGAGCGGTGAGCGCGGGCCCAGGTCACCGGCCTGTTCGGCGTGGTCGAGGAAGGCGTCGACCATGCGGTGGTTGAGGACCGCGAGGGTCTTCAGGTCTTCCGAGCTCCACTCCGACAAGGCTTCTCGCATCCATTCGCGCATGACATCGCGGATGGCGTCGACGGCCTGGCGACCGGAGGCGGTGGGGCGGGCGCGCTGGGCGCGGCGGTCGTCCGGATCGGGGACGCGCTCGACATAGCCGGACTTCTCGAGGCGCTGGATCTGGCGGCTCACGTGCGGGGCCTCGACATCGAGGCGGGTGGCGAGTTCGCCCAGGCGCATGGGCTCGGGTGCGTCGGCGAGCAGGCGCAGCAGCGGCACACTGGCGCGATCGATCTTGATGCCGCATTTGGTCATAGCCCGGTCGTGCCGCCGCACGCGCGTGAGCAGGTACGACACCCGTGCGAGTGCACGTTCGAGCTCGACTATGTGACTTGCGTCAACGGTGGCGCTGGTGGCTTCCGGGGGCGGCATGTGGTTATCTTACGAAATCCATTTACTTAATTTTGGTAAGTAATCCCAAGGAACCCCATGACTTCGACCGCAGTCGGTCCGGGCGCCGGTGTCGGCACCGATGACCGCCCCCAGGCTCATCTCGGCCTGACCTTGCTCGCGCTGTGCGCGGCCGGTCTGGTCGTCTCGCTCCAGCAGACCGTGGTCATTCCACTGCTGCCGCGCATGATCGGCCAGTTGCACACCGACGTCTCCGGCGTCACCTGGCTGTTCACCGCCGCACTGCTCACCGGTGCGGTGTCCACCCCCTGCTGTCGCGATTCGGCGACATGTACGGCAAGAAGACGATGGTCATGGTGGCCATGGGGCTGCTGATCGTCGGCTCGGTGGTCTGCGCCTTCGCGGACAGCCTCGGCGTCTATATCGCCGGGCGTGCGCTACAGGGCACCTCGGCGGCCATGATTCCGCTGGCCATCGGGATTATTCGCGATACTTTCCCGCGCGAGCGGCTGTTCGGGGCGATCGGCATCGTCTCCGGCACCATGGGCATCGGCGACACGGTCGGCCTGCTGGTCACCGGCGTCATCGCCGATCACACCCAGAATCCGCACCCGGTGTTCTGGCTGACCGCCGGACTCGCCGTACTGGCCGCGGTGCTGATTCAGTTCAGCGCTAAGAACAATGGCGTGCGCCACGGCGGCAAGCCGGACTTCATCGGCGCGGCGCTGCTGGCCGGACTCCTGGTGAGCCTGATGCTCGGCATCAGCCAGGGTCCGCGCTGGGGTTGGGGATCCGGTTCGGTGCTCGGCCTGTTCGGCGTGGCCGCCGTGCTCACCGCGATCTGGGTGTTCGTCGAACTGAAGGTGGAGCAGCCGCTGGTGCGGCTGCAACTGCTGGTCGGGCCGCAGTCGCTGTCGGCCAATATCGCCTCCGCACTGCTCGGATTCGCCATGTTCGGATCCTTCACGCTCATCTCGAACTTCATTCAGACCCCGGCGGACAAGGTCGGCTACGGCCTGTCGGGTTCGGTGCTGGTGGTCGGCCTGTACGGCATTCCGAGCGCGGCGCTCATGACGTTCTTCTCGTTCCGCACGGGCCGGATCGCGGCCAAGATCGGACCCGCCTACACCCTGGCCATCGGCTCGACCTTCGCCGGGTTGTCGATGGCCTGGCTGACGTTCTCCAATGCGCACGGCTACGACATGATCATCGCGAATGTGCTGCAGGGCACCGGCTTCGGTATCGCCTACGCGGCCCTGGGCACGCTGGCGGTGCAGCACGTGCCCATGAGCGAGAGCGGAATCGCCTCCAGTATCAACTCGCTCGTGCGCACGGCGGGCGGCAGCATCGCGGGCGCGGTCACGGCCTCCATTCTGTCGGCGCACGTCCTCGCCAACACCAAGGTGCCGACGCTGGACGCCTATGTGGCCAGCTTCGCCATCCTGTCCATCGGCGCGTTCGGCGCCGCGCTGGTCGCCCTCGGGCACGGGCTGCGGCACAAGGGCGAATGAACCGCTAGGTCAGCACTTCCGGATGCTCGCCGTCGACCACGACGACGTGGTCGTCGGTGAGCGCCCAGTGCCGGATCCCGGCGGCGGTGTAGTCGCGCACCAGTTTCCGGGACAGGCCCTCCGGATCGGTGGGCGAATCCAGATGCGGGACGATAGGGCGATCCACCAGACCCAGTCCGTCCCACCGCGGTTCGATACCGCAGGCGGTGCGCACCTCATCGGGATCGTCCATGGATTCGAGGCCGTGCAGGTCCGGCGTCATGACGCAGGCGCCCGCGCTGTAGCCCGCGTACACCAGCGCATCCGCGGCCAGCAGCCGGGGCAGCACGATATCCGCGCCGCTGCGGGCGAATTGGGCGCGCAGCACGAAGGTATTGCCGCCGCGCACCCACACCATCGGAAACCGCGCGAGCGTGCGCTCCAGCTCCGCGGTCCGGCCCACATACTCCCGCAGATCGACGACCTCCGGCTGGAAACCCAAGCGGCGCAGGGGAAACAGATCGCTGGTGACGGCGCTCTGCCAGGCCGAGGGCCAGGCGTCGCAGGCATTGGCGATCACCGCGACCCGGCCCGGCTCGCCCGCCATGGCGAGCAGGCGGGACTGGTGCGCACCGAATCGGTAGCTGGACAGGAACAGTCGCACCGCGGCTCAGATGGTGAAGGCCAGGCTGCGGACCAGGCGATTGCCCAGCTCGGTATCGCCGGTCAGGCCGAACTCGCCGGTGTGGGCGTCGGCGGTGGTGCGGCCGCCGCGCAGGCGGGCGAACAAGCGCGAGTCCATGGTGAGGACGACCGTGGCCGGGCCGGACAGGGTTTCGACCAGGGCCGCCCGGCCCGCCGCCACCTCGATGTGCAGCTGCCGCTCGACCGGGCCGGTGAGCTCGATGGTGATCCGCGAGCCGTCGGGCGCGGCGGCGCCCTTGACCACGGCCTTGCCGAGACCGGGAAGCAGTTCCGCGTATGCGGTTTCACCGCGGGCGCCGCCCTCGTCGACCGTGACGCCCAGTCCGTCGGCGATATCGTGCTCGTGCATCCAGCAGTCGAACAGGCGAATCCGCATGAACCGGCCGTAGGGAGCCATCCCCACCGGCGTCGGCACCTCCTGCGCCCACATCTCCGGGCTGGTTTCCGCGAGCGCCTTCAGACGGCGGCCGGTGACATCACGAAACCGCTCCAGCAGTTGCGCCCCTGGGAGCGGGCGCAGCGATTCGATCCATTTCTCGTTGAGCGCGCCGACGGGATTGTGAATGTGCTCCCCCGCCACCTCGATATCGGGGGTCGGCTCACCCAGCAGCATGGCCTCCACGCCGATGACATGCGCGAGCGTATCGAACACCGTCCACCCGGGCAGCGCCGAAGGCGTCCGCCAGCCGGGTTCTTCCAGCCCGTCCACTAGCCGGGTGAGCGCGTCCCACTGGGCGGATAAGGCGGCGGCGATATCGGCGCGGTCCGGCACCGTGTCGGTCATGCGCTGGTTTCCTTCTCCTCGGCGGCGAGCCGGTCCAATCCGGCTCGGATGGCGGCTGCCGTGACCTCCCGGTCGTGCGGGCGGCGCAGGACGAAACCCTTTGCGAAGGTGAGTATGTCGCCATTGCGGCGCGGGACGACGTGCAGGTGCACGTGGCCGACGGTCTGGAAGGCTGCCTTACCGTCATTGATCACCAGATTCGCGGCGTCCGCGCCGAGATCGCTGCGGCGCACCGCCTTCGCCAGCCGATGCCCGAGGGTGAACAGCCGCGCGCCCAGCGCCGGGGTCAGCTCGTCCAGATCGGTCGCGTGCCATTTGGGAATCACCAGCGTGTGCCCCCGGGTGATGGGCCGGATATCGAGGAACGCCAACAGGGTGTCGTCCTCGTATACCTTCGTCGCGGGCGCGGTGCCCGCCACGATCCGGCAGAAGATGCAGCCACTCACCCCGGAGACATTACGGCGTAAGAGTGATGCGCGACACCCCTCGTGATCGTGGCGCGCGGCTCACCTGCTCGCACACCCCTACGTAAGTAACCGTCCCCCTATGTACGTACTTGTCGCAGGTCATCGCGCCCAGCACGATGAGCGAGTCCGATTCACAATGAAAGGGCGGGTTCCAACGGGAGCGATCGGCCCGGGCCACCATCCCTCCCAGGAATACCGCCACCGACGATTCGATTGAGCACAATGCACAGTCCGGAGCCCCGCGGAGCCCTTCGCACCACGCAGTGTGATGGTCATCTCCGCTACGCTCACCGCGGACCGGGTACAGTTGCGAGAATACTCACGAACTTACTCAACAGTAAGTTCGGCCCACCGTTGGACCGAGAAGGAAGTTAGACAAGTGGACACAACGCAGAGCGCACAGACCGCTGCGCCCCGCGGTGCG
>NZ_BDCH01000050.1 GCF_001613405.1 Nocardia crassostreae | reverse complement strand
TGCGTGCGGGGGTGAATGGGCGCGACCATTGTGGGTGGTCTCCACGAAGGCATCCTCCAGCTGTGGGGGGTGGGGAAGTGCCGTGCGGCGCAGGGGTTTCGGTCTGCGCCGCACGGTCACCGGTAGTTGTCCGGGTCATGCACCCGGCGGGGCGGGCGTCAGGCGACGACCTTCTTGGCGCGGAGTTCGGTGATGGCCTTGGGGCTGTAGCCGAGTTCGGACAGGACTTCGTCGGCGTGTTCGCCGAGGAGGGGGGCGCCGGTGATGGCGGGGGTGAAGGCCGAGAACTTCACGGGGCTGCCTACGGTGAGGTAGGTGCCGCGGCCCTGTTGTTCGACTTCCACGATGGTGCCGCTGCGGCGCAGGTCGTCGTCTGCGGCGAGTTCCTTCATGCTCATGACCGGTGCGCAGGGGACCTCCCAGCCGCGCAGGATTTCGACGGCCTCGTATTTGGTCTTGTCCGACAGCCATTTCTCGATTTCGGCGAAGATGTCGAAGATCTTGTCCTGGCGGGCGCGGGCGGTGGAGTAGTCGGGATCGGTCGCCCATTCGGGGTGGCCGATGACCTCGGCGGTGCGGGCCCAGTTCTGTTCCTGGACGGTGAAATAGATGTAGGCGTTCGGGTCGCTCTCCCAGCCTTTGCATTTCAGGACCCAGCCGGGCTGACCGCCGCCGCCAGCATTGCCGCCGCGCGGGACCGCCGCGCCGAATTCGCCATGGGGATACTGGGGGTATTCCTCTAGGTAGCCGATGCGGTCCAGGCGCTGCTGATCGCGCAGTTTCACCCGGCACAGGTTGAGCACGGCGTCCTGCATGGAGGCCGCGACCCGTTGCCCGGCACCGGTTTTGCCGCGCGCGATGAGTGCGGTCAGGATGCCGATCAGCAGGTGCATGCCGGTATTGCTGTCGCCGAGGGCCGCGCCGGATACCGTCGGCGGGCCGTCCCAGAAGCCGGTCGTGGAGGCGGCGCCGCCCGCGCATTGCGCGACGTTCTCGTAGACCTTCAGGTCCGACCAGGAGGACGCGTCGTTGAATCCCTTGATGGAACCCAGAATCAGCCGCGGGTTCCAGTCCTGGATCTGCTCCCAGGACAGGCCCATGCGGTCCATGGCGCCCGGTGCGAAATTCTCCACCAGGACGTCGGCGTCGCGGATCAATTGCTCCATCACCTCGCGCCCCTCGGGCGTCTTGGTGTCGATGGCCAGCGACCGCTTATTGCTGTTCAGCATGGTGAAATACAGCGCGTCCAGCTCGGGGATATCGCGCAATTGATTCCGCGTCACATCGCCGCCGGAGGTGCGTTCCACCTTCAATACGTCCGCGCCGAACCACGCGAGCATCTGGGTGCACGCCGGTCCGGCCTGCACGCCCGTGAAGTCGATAACCTTGATTCCGGCCAGCGGCAGTTCAGTCTCGGTTGGGGCAGCCTCGATCATCGCCGGGTCCTCTCTGCTTGTTTGCCCTACTGCGTTTCGCAGCTTCACTTTCGGCCGCGCGAGCGGATCGGTCCAAGACCGGATTTGGACCAGCTGATAACCGGCGTCTATCACAGTTACTTGTCACATCAAGTTTTGCTTTGTAGATTGTATACAGTTTATGGTTTGAGACCAGCGTCACTCCAGGCGGTAAGAGTGATGTGGCTCACATCCATACTTCCGGGCCGTGGCTCCCTCGAATCCACGTCCCACCTGGGAGATCCACACAATGAGTGTGCAAACGCATCCTTCGTTTCACGAAGTCACAGACAAAAACGGCCGCGTATATCGCATCGGTGAGACCGACAAACAGATTCTCGGACGTTCCCGAGCCTGGATGGTCTGGCTGCCATGGATCGCCATGATGGCCATCAGCTCCTCCGAATACGCCTTCACCTCCGCCGAGGAAACCCTGGTCGATGCCCACAGCTGGGGGCACGGCCATATCTTCTGGCTACTCGGCGGCTGGGTGTTCTTCCAAGCCGCGGTGGCCTTTCCCGCCGGGAAACTCCGGGAGAGCGGCAAACTCTCGGCACGCGGGGCCATGATGCTCGGGGCGGTCGGATCGTTCCTGGGTTATCTCTCCCTGGCGTACTCCCCCAGCTTCCTGTTCGCCTATCTCGGATTCAGCGTCTTCGGCGGCGCGGCGGCCGGTTTCGTCTACGCCGCCTGTATCAACATGGTCGGAAAGTGGTATCCCGAGCGGAAGGGCGGCAAGACCGGATTCGTCAATGGCGGCTTCGCCTACGGTTCGGTGCCCTTCATTTTCCTGTTCACCTCCTATCTCGATGTCGCCAACTACAAGACCCTGCTGCTGGCCGTCGGCGTCCTGCTCGCCTCGCTGGTCGCGCTGACCGGATTCTTCTTCCGGGATCCGCCGAAGAACTGGTGGCCCGATCATGTCGATCCGCTGGGCGTCGACGACGATCCGCGCATTGCCCGGGCGCTCCGCAAGAATCCGCCCGCGGTGAAGCAGTACACGCCGATGGAGGCGGTCAGGACAGGCATCCTGCCGCTCATGTGGTTCGTCCTGCTCTGCACTGCGGGCATCAATATCTTCGGTATCGCCATGCAGGTGCCGTTCGGCAAGGAGATGGGCTTCGCGAGCGGAATCGTCGCGCTGGCAATGAGTCTCAAGACCATTATCAATGGCACCGGGCGCGGCGTGATCGGCTGGATCTCCGACCGCTACGGACGGCGGGAGACGCTCATCCTGGTCTGCGCCGTGCTCGGACTGTCGCAGTACGCGGTGTACCTGTCCGGCTCGATCGGCAGCATGCCCTTGTTCCTGCTGGCCTCGATGGTCTCGGGTTTCGGTGGCGGCGCGATCTTCCCGCTGTTCGCGGCCATGACCGCCGACTACTTCGGCGAGAACAACAATGCGACCAACTACGGCCTGGTCTACAGCTCCAAGGTGATCTCCGGCCTGGTGGGTTCCGGCCTCGGCTCGGTGGTGGTCAGCACCTGGGGCTACGGCACCGCCTTCACCATCGCCGGGACGGTCGGCGTCGTGTGCGCCTTCCTGTCGATCCTGCTGCGCCAGCCCAAACTGCCTGTTCAGCAACGCCTTCCGGAACCGGAGCCACGATTGCTGCCGACACAGGCCATGTCGGCCGACTAGCCGCACCGGAAGACAGCGCACCCGGGCCGGAAGAACTTCCGGCCCGGGTGTTTTCGTCTTCCACTGACTCGCACCGACCGCTACTGTAGATTGCATACAGTATTCGTTTCTGTTCTTGTGAGGAACACCATGAGTCCTTCGAGCCCGGTGGCAACCCAGGTATTGGTCCGGGAGATCGCCGCCGCCCATCGCACCGAACGCGGTGCGCTGCTGCCGATCCTGCACGACATCCAGGAGGCGCTCGGTCATGTGCCGCCCCAGGCCATCGGGGTGCTCGCGGACGTGCTGAACCTCTCCCGCGCCGATGTGCACGGGGTGGTGAGCTTCTACCACGACTTCCGCGGCGCACCGGCCGGGCGCACCCATGTGCGCGTCTGCCGCGCCGAGGCGTGCCAGGCCGTGGGCGCGGCGGAACTGGTGGCCCTGCTGGCGCAGCGGTACGGCATCGGCATGGGCGATACCAGCCCCGACGGCGCCCTCACCGCGGATCAGGTGTTCTGCCTGGGCAATTGCGCCCTCGGCCCGAGCGTGGAGATCGACGGCACGCTGCACGGCCGGGTGGATGCCGAGCGGCTGACCGCACTGCTGGGCGCGGCGGTGGCCCCGTGACACCGGTAACCGTGTACGTTCCCCGCGATTCGGCCGCCCGGTCCATGGGCGCGGACGCGGTGGCCGTGGCGCTGCTCGCCGCCGCCGAACGCCTGAATCGTCCGATTCGACTGGTGCGCAACGGCTCTCGCGGCATGTTCTGGCTGGAGCCGCTGGTCGAGGTCGCCACCGCCCGGGGCCGGGTCGGCTACGGGCCGGTCACGCCCGGCGAGGTCGACGGCCTGGTGGCGGCCGGGCTCTTCGACGGCGGCGCGCATCCCCTCCGCATCGGCGTGGTCGAGGAGCTGCCCTGGCTGGCCGACCAGCACCGGGTCACCTTCGCGCGCATCGGGATCACCGATCCGACCTCGCCCGCCGACTATGTGCGCTACGGCGGGCTGACCGGGCTGCGCCGCGCACTGGCCATGTCCCCGGGCGATGTGGTCACCGAGGTGACCGACTCCGGGCTGCGCGGGCGCGGCGGTGCCGGATTCCCGGCCGGTATCAAGTGGCGCACCGTCCTCGGCTGCGACGGCCCGCTGAAGTTCGTGTGCTGCAATGCCGATGAGGGCGACAGCGGCACCTTCGCCGACCGCATGGTCATGGAGGGCGATCCGTTCCTGCTCATCGAAGGCATGATCATCGCCGCGCATGCGGTGGGTGCGAGCGAGGGCTATATCTACGTGCGCTCGGAGTATCCCGACGCCGTGGCCACCTTGCGCGCGGCCATCGGCATCGCCCGCGAGCAGGGCTGGCTCGGGGAGCGAATCCTCGGCTCGGAGTTGAACTTCGAGCTGCACGTGCGCGTCGGCGGCGGGGCCTATATCTGCGGCGAGGAAACCGCCATGCTGGAGAGCCTGGAGGGCAAGCGCGGCATCGTGCGCGCCAAACCCCCGATTCCCGCCATACACGGCCTGTTCGGCCGCCCGACCGTGGTGAACAATGTGCTCACCCTGGCCGCGGTGCCCTCGGTCCTGGCCGACGGCGCGGCCACGTATCACGCGTACGGCATCGAGCGCTCGCGCGGCACCCAGATCTTCCAGCTGGGCGGCAATATCCGCCACGGCGGCATTGTGGAGACCGGCTTCGGCATCACGCTGCGCGAACTGGTGGACGGTTACGGCGGCGGCACACGTTCGGGCCGCCCGGTGCGCGCGGTCCAGGTGGGCGGGCCGCTGGGCGCGTATCTGCCGCCGTCCATGTTCGACATGCCCACGGACTACGAGGGTTTCGCGGCGGCGGAGGCCATGCTCGGGCACGGCGGCGTGGTGGTGTTCGACGATTCGGTCGATATGGCCGCCCAGGCCCGCTTCGCCATGGAGTTCTGCGCCGCCGAATCCTGCGGCAAGTGCACGCCCTGCCGGGTCGGCTCCACCCGCGGCGTGGAGGTCATCGACCGCATTGTCGCCGGTCAGCACCGGGAGGAGAATCTGGCGCTGCTGGAGGACCTGTGCGAGGTCATGACCGAGGGCTCGCTGTGCGCCATGGGCGGGCTCACGCCGCTGCCGGTGCGCAGCGCCCTCACCCACTTTCCCGACGACTTCCTGCTGCGCGCACCGCGCGAGCACACCACCTCCTCCGACACCACCAGCGAGGCCACGACATGACCGCATTGCGTGAACCCGATTTCGGGACCCCGCCCGCGAACGGCGCGACATCGATCTCCCTCGAGATCGACGGGCTGCCGGTGCGCGTCCCGGAAGGCACCTCGGTCCTGCGGGCCGCGGCGCTCGCAGGCATCGACATTCCCAAACTCTGTGCCACCGACCGGCTCGACGCCTTCGGCTCCTGCCGATTGTGCGTGGTCGAAATCGACGGCAGGCGCGGCACTCCCGCATCCTGCACCACGCCGGTCGCCGACGGCATGAGCGTGCGCACCCAGAGCCCGAAACTGGGGCGGCTGCGCGAAAACGTCATGGAGCTCTATATTTCCGACCATCCGCTGGACTGCCTGACCTGTGCGGCCAATGGCGACTGCGAATTGCAGGACATGGCCGGGGTGGTCGGGCTGCGGCAGGTGCGCTACGGGTACGAGGGCGAGAATCATCTCGACTCCGCACCGGATCTCAGCAATCCGTACTTCGATTTCGATCCCGCCAAATGCATTGTGTGCTCGCGCTGTGTGCGCGCCTGCGGCGAGATCCAGGGCACCTTCGCGCTGACCATCGAGGGCCGCGGCTTCGATTCCAAGGTCTCGCCCGGTGCGGGGGAAACCTTCCTGGATTCCGAATGCGTGTCCTGCGGCGCCTGTGTGCAGGCCTGCCCGACCGGCACCTTGCAGGAGCGGTCGGTGGTACAGCTGGGCATGCCGACCCGATCGGTCGAAACCACCTGCGCCTATTGCGGTGTGGGCTGCTCGTTCAAGGCCGAACTGCGCGGCGACGAGCTGGTGCGCATGGTGCCCGCGAAGCAGGGTGGCGCCAATGCCGGGCACTCGTGTGTCAAGGGCCGCTTCGCCTTCGGCTACGCCACCCATCCGGATCGCATGCTGCGGCCCATGGTGCGCGAGCGCATTACCGACCCGTGGCGGGAGGTGGAATGGGAGGAGGCCATCGCGACCGTGGCCGAGCGCATGCTGGATATCAAGCGGCGCCACGGAACCGGGGCCATCGGGGCGATCAGCTCCTCGCGGTGCACCAATGAAGAGGTGTTCGTCCTCCAGAAGATGGTGCGAGCGGCCTTCGGCAACAACAATATCGACACCTGCGCCCGGGTCTGCCACTCCCCCACCGGCTACGGATTGAAGCAAACCTTCGGCGAATCCGCTGGCACACAAGACTTCCGGTCGGTGGCGGCGGCCGATGTGATCGTGGTGATCGGAGCCAACCCCACCGACGGGCATCCGGTGTTCGGATCCATGATGAAACGCCGACTGCGCGAAGGCGCGCAGCTGGTCGTGGTGGATCCGCGCCGCATCGATCTGGTGCGCTCTCCGCACATCGAGGCCGCGCATCACCTGCAATTGCGGCCGGGCGCCAATGTGGCGGTCGTCAATGCCATGGCGCACGTGATCGTCACCGAGGATCTGGTCGACCGCGAGTTCATCGCCACCCGCTGCGAGGATTTCGAGCAGTGGGCGCGGTTCATCGCCGATCCGGTGCACAGTCCCGAGGCTGTCGCGGAGATCACCGGGGTGCCCGCCGACGACCTGCGGGCGGCGGCCCGGCTGTATGCCACGGCGGGCAATGGCGCGATCTACTACGGGCTCGGCGTCACCGAGCACAGCCAGGGCTCGACCATGGTGATGGGTATGGCCAATCTGGCCATGGCCACCGGCAATATCGGCCGCGACGGCGTCGGGGTGAACCCGCTGCGCGGGCAGAACAATGTGCAGGGCTCCTGCGATATGGGCTCGTTCCCGCACAAGTTCACCGGCTACCGGCACGTGTCCGACGACGCCGTGCGCACCGTGTTCGAAAACCTCTGGGGCGCCACGCTGGCCCCGGATCCCGGACTGCGCATCCCCAATATGTTCGACGCCGCGCTCGACGGCAGCTTCCGCGGGCTGTTCGTGCACGGGGAGGACATCGCCCAGTCCGATCCCAATCTGCATCATGTGTCGGCGACGCTGCGGGCCATGGAGCTCGTGGTGGTGCAGGATCTGTTCCTCAACGAGACCGCGAAGTTCGCGCACGTCTTCCTGCCCGGCGCGTCGTTCCTGGAGAAGGACGGCACCTTCACCAATGCCGAGCGGCGCATCAACCGGGTGCGGGCGGTCATGAAACCCAAGAGCGGCAAGCACGAATGGCAGATCATCTGCGAGATCGCCACCGCCATGGGCTATCCCATGGCCTACGACCATCCCATCGCCATCATGGACGAGATCGCCGCCATGACACCGACATTCACCGGCGTCTCGTTCCAGCGGCTCGACGAGCTCGGCAGCATCCAGTGGCCGTGCAATGACGCGTCCCCCACCGGGAGGCCGATCATGCATGTCGACGAATTCACCTGCGGCCTGGGCAGATTCGCGCCGACACCGTATGTGCCGACCGAGGAGCGCAGCACCCGCCGCTTCCCGCTCATCCTGACCACAGGCCGGATCCTGAGCCAGTACAACGTGGGCGCGCAGACCCGGCGCACCGCCAATGTCGTGTGGCAGTCCGAGGACGTGCTGGAGATCCACCCGCACGATGCCGAGGATCGCGGCATCACCGACGGCGATCGCGTGCACCTGGCCAGTCGTGCGGGCCGCACCGCCTTGCGCGCACGGATTTCCGAGCGCGTCCCGGCGGGCGTCGTCTACACCACCTTCCATCACCCGGTCACCGGCGCGAATGTCGTGACCACCGATAACACCGACTGGGCCACCGACTGCCCGGAATACAAGGTGACCGCCGTGCAGGTCAGCCTCGCCCGCCCGGGGTCCCGGGCCTCCGGAGCGGTACCGGCCGCCTCGGAGTCCGGGACGACCGCAGAAGCAGAGTGCGGGACAACCACCGACGCGGAATCCGACGCAGCCGCCGATACGACGGCGGCGGTGCACTGACATGACGCCCATCACCGTCACCGAGCTGCGGGCGATCAACCGCATCGCCATCCAGTTCGGGCACGTGCCCGCCGGGCAAGCAGCCCTGGCGGTCGCCGACCACATCACCCGCTTCTGGGACCGGCGCATGATCGTCAAACTTCTGCGCGCCGTGGACGACGATCCGACCGGTCTCGACCCGGTGGTGGCGGGCGCGGTGGACACGCTGCGCGACCGGGCCGCCGCCCGTGCGCGGGCGGATACGGCACGGGGACAGGCATCCTGACCGCACTGGAGCCCGCTACCGATCCGGTAGCGGGCTCCATACTGCATACCGCTCGGGCGCTGCGTGCCGCTCGAGTCGTCAGGCCGTGCCCGGTAGCCCGAGCACGGGCAGCCCTGGTTGGCGCAGCCGGGCCGCGATCAGCGCGCCGGTCAGCGCCATTGCGACGAACAGCAGGACGATTCGCGGGTCGCCGCCGCTCACGGCGACCGCGCCGACCCCGACCACCGAGCCGAAGGCTTTGGCGCTGTACATGATTCCTATGTTCTGCGCGGAGGATTCGGCTCCGAACCAGTCCTGGACGAGGGCCGCGCACAGCGGGAAGCAGCAACCCGCGCCCAAGGCCGCGACGACCGCCCCGACCAACAGCAATGCCGACGAGCCCTGCTCGACGCCGCCGATCAGCCCCCATTGCGCTGTGCCGCTGACGATCAGGACACCGGTCAGCAAGCGGCGACGGCCCAGCCGGTCGGACAAGGTTGCGGCCACCGCCCGGGCCGCACCGTTCACACCGATGAGCAGTGCGAAGGCCAGGGCGATCACCCGGGTCGAGAAGCCGTCACCCAGCGCGGCGGCCGCAAGATAGGCGAGATCACCGAGGAATACCGCCGCCGCACAGATCAGCAGCGCGAAGATCCGCCCGAAGGCCGGGGTGCGCACGGCCTCGCCGGGGCGAAACACGCGTAGCGGCTGGCGATTTCCGCGCAGGCCCGGATTGATCCGGCGGTCGAGCGCCCAGGCGCGCGGATCCACCCGCGCGGGCCACCAGCGGGCCGGTGGCAAGCGCAGCCACCAGCCGGTCCCGGCCACGATCAGCAGTACCGCGACGGCCAGCGCTTCGAACAGCACGGCCACCCCGGGCGGCCCGCCGATCAGGGATACAACGGCCAGCGGCACCCCACCGCAGGCGAAAGCCCCGGTGACGATGCCGATCCGGTCCGGACCGCGCTCCGGATGCCACCGCACGACGGTCGCGAGGACGGTGGCGTAGATCAGACCGACGCCGAGTCCGGCGCACACGCCGTAGCCGAGCGCCACCGTGCGCAGATTCCCCGTATGCGCCGCCGCGAGCAGCCCCGCGGCGCACAGCAATCCGCCGAGTAGCACGGCGGCCCGCGCCGAGAGCCACCCGCGGTCCCGCAGAAAGGCCGTGGGAAAGGCGATTCCGGCCTGCACCACGACGAAGGCGGCGAGCACGCTCAGCGCGGCGGCCGGACTCCACCGATTCGCCCGGGCCAGTTCAGCCACCAGCACCGCGTACCCGTACTGCGGCATCCCGGCGGCCAGCATGAGCGCGCAGCACAGCCAGAAGATCCCGCGGCGCGAATGGTCCCGCTCGGAGCCACCGATGCGGTAGCGCCGCCCGTAGTAATCGGAGAGTTCGATTCCCTCGAGTCCCCCAAGGGAATTCGCCCGAGTCATGACCGCCTCCAGCCCTGTTCGACGGCCTCGGACAAGGCCAGAAGCCACGGGGCGGCCGTCCGCGCCAGAATGGTTGCCCCCGTACCGTCGGCCCCCAGGGTGGCCGTACTGGGGATCAGGGCCGGGTCGGCGAGGATATCGGCGCAGCCGCTGCCGGGCGGGCCGACGGCGTGGGGTTCCGCGGCGATGTACAGGCCCGGGGCTGCGCCGGGGACCAGCCACAGGGTGAGGCCGCCGGTCACCGTTCGCGCGCGGGTGGACCAGATATAGCTGTCGGCCTCACCCGCCGAGATGACGCAGCGCTTGCAGGAGTACACCTGCGCGGCGTAGCCGCGAATCTCCGCGGTTCCGCCCCCGGACCAGCGCTCGCCGCCGACATCATCGAGCGCGAGCGTGCTCAGGTGACGTCCCGCGGCGATCTCGGCCCGTACATGCTGCGGCGCATGCGCTTCCAGGACGGCGGTGGCGGCGTAGTGGCGGGCCAGCACGGTGGCAATGGCGGGGCAGGCGCTGGCCACGCGCCGCACCGTGTCGACGGCCTCCGGCAGGCCGTGGCCGAGTCCGCCCGCCTCGGCGCCGACGGTGAGCCCGAGCAGGCCGGTGCGGCCGAAGGCGCCGATGGCGGTGCGGGGGTAGCGTCCGGAGCGGGCGAGCCAGGCATTGGGTGCGATGACGGTCTGGATGATTCGTTCGACGACGTCGACGGCCCGTTCGGTGGTGATACCGGTCATGATGTGTCCTCTCGCATCGCGTTCCCGCGAAACGAATACTGTATGCAATCTACAATAAGGACGCCGACACGGCCGCACGGCCGATTGGTTTATTGAATACGAAAAACGATATACTGATAACGAGTGTTTTTCGTCGCCTGCCAGAAGCGCCAGTCCCCCACCGGCGCAATCGATTCGAGGTGGAACCCATGGCCAAAAGGGCCGCACGGAGTGCTGTACCGATCACGGCGGACGCCACGGAGGGTGTCGGCGGGGTGCTGGCCGCGGCCTCCGCGCGCAAGCTCGACCGCCCCGCCCCACTGCGCGAGGCCGTCTACGAGACCCTGCTGGACCTGATCGTCACCGGGGCGCTGAAGCCCGGCCAGCATCTGGTCGAAACGGAACTGGTCGAGGCGCTCGGTGTGAGCCGCCAGCCCATTCGGGAGGCCTTGCAGCGCTTGCAGACCGTGGGCTGGGTGGACCTGCGCCGGGCGCAGGGCGCGTTCGTGCACACCCCGACGCTCGAGGAGGCGACCCAGCTGCTGCAGGTGCGCGCCGTGCTGGAGACCTACTCCGCGCAGCTAGCCGCCGAGCACAGCACGCCCGAGGGGGTCGAACAGCTCAACGCCCTGCAGCAGGACGGCATCGACGCGCTGGCCGAGGGCAATGTGAAGCGGCTGGTGGCCGCGAATACCGCACTGCACAAGCACATTACGCAGATGTCGGGCAATGCGGTGCTGGCCGAGCTCATCTCCCAGGTGGAGCTGCGGGTGCGCTGGTACTACACGCCCATCGCACAGCCCCGCGGCAAGGACGCGTGGAACGAGCACGCGCGGCTGATCAAGGCCATTGCCGCCGGTGACGCCGCCAAGGCCGGGGACATCATGCGCCGCCACACCGAGAAGACCATCGAGACCTACCGCAAGCAGGTCGCGGCCGAAGCCGAAGACCGATAACAGCATTCGGTACGGAGTGCGCGAAAGCCGCGGACCGGGATTCCCGGTCCGCGGCGGCATTTCCGCGGTGCCGCGGGTCGCTTCAGACGGCGCCTTCGTGATGGAGCCGCTCGATATCCGAGGGCGTGTATCCGAGGCTCGCGAGCACCTCGTCGGTGTGCTCGCCGAGCAGCGGTGCGGGCAGCACCTCCACCGGTGAATCCGACAGCCGCAGTGGGCAACCCACCGTCTTGAAGCTCCCGCGCCCCGGCTGGTCGACCGTCACGACCGCGCCGAGTTCGGCCAGGGTGGCGTCCTCGATGAGCTCGCTGGTGGAAAGCACCGGTCCGCACGGGATATCGCGCTCGGCGAGCTGATCCATGACCTGCCACTTGGTCAATCCCGAACTCCACTCCTCGATGAGGCCGAACACCTTGTCCAGGCGCGGGAGCCGGGCCTCGGGGGTGGCCCATTCCGGATCGGTGGCCAGTTCGGGCCTGCCGATCAGGGCGGTGAGCGGTTCCCAACCCACCGGCTGCACGATCACGTAGACGTAATCATTGGGACCGCCGGGCGCACACCGCACCGCGGATCCGGGCTGACCGCCGCCGGAGGCATTGCCCGAGCGGGGCACCTCGTCACCGGCGAACTGATCCGGGTACTCCCGCAGCGGACCGTGTGCCAGCCGCTGCTGATCACGCAGCTTCACCCGGCACAGATTGAGCACGGCCTCCTGCATGGCCACGGTGACCCGCTGACCGGATCCGCTGTGCTCGCGCTGATACAAGGCCGCGAGCACCGCGGCCACCAGGTGAATGCCGCTGCCGGAATCGCCGATCTGCGCCCCGGTGGCGGTGGGCGGCCCGTCCGGGAATCCGGTGGTGCTCATGGCCCCGCCCATGGCCTGCGCCACCACCTCGTACGCCTTGTAGTCGGCATAGCGGCCGGGCCCGAAACCCTTGATGGAGGCGTAGATCAGCCGTTCGTTCAGCTCGCGCAGCCGGTCCCAGGTGAAGCCGAAGCGGTCCATCACGCCCGGCCCGAAATTCTCCACCAGAATGTCGGCATCGCGCACCAGGCGGGTGAAGATCTCCTGTCCAGCAACGGATTTCATATTGAGCGTGACGCTGCGCTTATTGCAGTTCAGCATGGTGAAATACAGACTGTCCTCATCGGGCAGATCGCGCAGCTGCCCCCGGGTGATATCGCCGCGGCCCGGCGCCTCGATCTTCACCACCTCCGCGCCGAGCCAGGCCAGCAGCTGGGTAGCCGACGGACCCGATTGGACATGGGTCATATCGATGACACGGACTCCGGCGAGTGCCTTGCTCATGATTCCTCCTCATCGCCGAATACTGCGAATTACGAGACGGGAGCGGCGTTTTCCAGACGCCGCCCGTGGGTGTAGACGTTCATCGAGGACCCGCGCACGAATCCGATGAGGGTGAGCCCGGCCGCGGCGGCGAGATCCACCGCCAGCGAGGAGGGCGCGGAGACCGCGGCCAGCAGCGGGATGCCCGCCAGCACGGCCTTCTGCACGAGTTCGAACGAGGCCCGGCCGCTGACCATGAGGGCCGTTCCGGTCCCCGGCAGCAGGCCGCGCTCGAACATCCAGCCGACCACCTTGTCGACCGCGTTGTGGCGGCCGACATCCTCCCGGACGCACAGCAATTCGCCGGTGGCGCTGAACAATCCGGCGGCGTGCAGCCCGCCGGTGCGGTCGAAGGTGCGCTGCGCGGCCCGCAGCTCGTGCGGGAACGCGCTGATCTGCTCGGCGGACACGTGCAGCGGATCGTCGGCGAGCGGCCAGCGCAGCTGCGCGCGGACCGCGTCGAGACTGGCCTTACCGCACAGCCCGCACGAGGAGGTCGTATAGAAATTGCGCGCCAGCCCGGGATCCGGCGGCGCGACGCCGGGGGCCAGGGTCACGTCCACGACATTGAAGGTGTTCGCGCCGTCCGCGGTGGCCCCGGCGCAATACCGGATGGCACGGATCTCGCCGGGCGCGCGGACAACGCCCTCGCTGACGAGAAATCCACGCGCCAGGTCGAAGTCGTTGCCCGGGGTGCGCATGGTGATCGCCAGCGGCGTGCCCGTCACCCGGATTTCGAGGGGTTCCTCGGTCACCAGGGTGTCGGGGCGGGTGACCGCGGCCCCCTCGGACAGCCGCAGCACCCGGTACCGCGTCGTCACTCGTCCCATGGGTCCCGCTCCAGCCGTCGGTGTCGCAGGTCGTAGCCGTGCACGCCGAGCACGCGCAGCGAGTCGGTGGCGCCGGGCACCCCGGTGCGCGCGCCGAACACCACGACCACGCGATCGCCTTCGCGGCAGATGCCCAGCGACAACAGGATTCGGCTCAGCTCCGCGAGCATGGCCGCGGGATCAGTGGGTTCGAGGGCCACGGCGCGCACGCCCCACGACAGCGCCAACCGGCGGCGCACCTCCTGATCCGGGGTGAAGGCGATGAGCGGCAGCGGCGAACGCTGCAAGGCCAGCCGCCGCGCGGTGTCCCCGGTGCGGGTGAAACAGCACAGCGCGGTGGCGCCGACCCGCCTGCCCACCGCGATGGCCGCCGCCGCGATGGCCGCGCCGGTGAGCTCGTGATCGGTCTCGGTTCCGGCGGGCACGATGCTGCGCTCGGTCTCGCTCGCAATGCTGGCCATGGTGGCGACCGCCCGCGAAGCATGTTCGCCCACACTGGTTTCCGCGGACAGCATGACCGCGTCCGCGCCGTCCAGGACGGCATTGGCGACATCGGACACCTCCGCCCGTGTGGGACGGGGATCGGTGGCCATGGAGTCGAGCATCTGGGTCGCCACGATGACCGGCTTCCCGGCCTCGACGCACTGCCGGATGGCGATCTTCTGCACCAGCGGCACCTCCTCCAGGCGCATTTCGACGCCGAGGTCACCGCGGGCCACCATGAGGCCGTCGAAGGCGTCGACGATGGCCGCCAGATTCCGGACCGCCTCGGGTTTCTCGAGTTTCGCGATGACCGGCACCTGGCGGCCCACCTCCTCCATGACCGCGCGGGCGAGCTTGACCTCTTCGGGTGCGCGCACGAAGGACATGGCGATCATGTCCACGCCGATCTCGAGGGCGTAGCGCAGATCCTCGATGTCCTTGTCCGACAAGGGCGGAACGCTCACCGGGATATCCGGGACGGAGATGCCCTTGCGATCGCTGACCGGCCCACCGGCGGTCACCTCGCACCGGATATCGGGCCCGTCGGCCGCCAGGACGCGCAATTCCACCCGACCGTCGTCGATGAGCAGGCAGTCACCCGGCTGCGCATCGGCGGACAGACCCTTATAGGTGGTCGACACCCGATCGTGGTCGCCCGGACAGTCCTCGGTGGTGATGACAATGTGCTCGCCCGTGGCCCACAGCACCGGCCCGGCGGCGAAGCGGCCCAGGCGGATCTTCGGACCTTGCAGATCGGCCAGCACGGCCACGCCGCGATCCCGCTCGCTCGCCGCCCGCCGCACGGCGCGGTACCGGGCCAGATGATCATCGTGGGTGCCGTGGCTGAAGTTCAACCGGGCCACATCCATTCCGGCGTCGATGAGCGCGCCGATCCGTTCGATGGTGCCGGTGGCCGGGCCCAGCGTGCAGACGATCTTGGTACGGCAGGTCATCGGGCGGCCTCCTCAGCGGTGGCCGCCAGCAGATCGGTCGCGGCGTAGACGGTGCGCAGGGTGGGCGCGGGCGCGCCGGTGATATCGGCCATCTCCACCAGGGCCGCGACCACGGCATCGAGTTCGAGCTGTATGCCCGCCTCCAGGTCTTGCAGCATGGAGGTCTTGTGGTGGCCGACCGCCGCCGCGCCGCGCAGCCGCTTCTCCACCGAGATATCGGGTTTCGCGCCGACCCGGGCGGCGATATCGAGGGTCTCGTGCATGATCTGCTCCACCAGCCCGCGCGCGCCGGGATGACAGCAGATATCGACCATGGTGGCGCGGGTGAGGGCGCTGATGGGGTTGAAGGCGGCATTGCCCATGAGCTTGATCCAGATGTCGTTGCGGATGTCGGGCTCGATCGGTGATTTCATGCCGCCCGCGATCATGGCCTGGCTCAAGGCTTTACAGCGCTCGGAGATCTCGTGGCCGGGTTCGCCGATGGAGAACCGGGTGCCTTCGATATGGCGGATCACGCCGGGCTCGGCAATGACCGTGGCGGGATAGACCACACAGCCGATGGCGCGCTCGGGCGGGAGCACGGCCGTGGTCGCGCCATCGGGATCGACGGCCTCGATACGGCGGCCGCGGTAGGGCCCGGGCAGTTCGTGGAAGTACCACCAGGGAATCCCGTTCTGGGCCGCGACCACCGCGGTGTCCGGGCGCAGCAGCGGGTTCACCAGCGGCCCGCAGTCCGGGTACGAGTGCGCTTTGAGGCCGAGGAAGACGAAGTCCACCGGCCCGATCTCCGCCGGATCATCGGTGGCGTGCACCTCGGCGGTGAAATCGCCACGGGGACTGAGCACTCGGACCCCGTGCCGCCGCATGGCTTCCAGATGCGGCCCGGGGGCGAGCAGATGGACCTCCGCGCCGCCGCGGTGCATGGCGGCGCCCCAGTAGGCGCCGATCGCTCCGGCGCCGACCACTGCGATCTTCAATGTTCCTCCCGAGAGCCAAGATCGTAGATTGCATACAGTATGCCATCGTAAGCGGAAGATGGAGCGTTTGTCGATGTCAGGACACCGCGGCCAGCCGTTGTTCCAGCTCGGCCAGCCGCAGGCGCAGCTGCCGTTCGGCGCTGCGCCGCTGCGAGACATCGCGCATGACGGCCGAGACCGCGACCACCGCACCGTCCTCGTCACACAGCAGCGCCACACTGAATTCCACCGACAGCCGGTGGCCGTCGCGGTGCAGGGCGGGCACGTTCAGCAGCCGATCGCCGTACCGAGTGAGCCCGGTCCGCACGGAGTTCCGATAGCCCGCCCAGTGCGCGGCGCGCTGCTTCTCGGGAATGATCAGATCCAGGCTGCGGCCGATCGCCTCGGCGGCGGTATATCCGAATATCCGCTCCGCACCGCCGTTCCACAGCCGCACGATGCCCTCCGCGTCGAGGACCACCACGGCATCGGGCGTCGAGGCCACCACCGCCGCCGCGTAATCCACCGGAACTCCCCCGTTCGCATTGTCCGCCATGACCGCTCCTTCCGAACTTGCCGTCGCACCGAACTCGGTAACATATCCTGTATACAATAGACATCGAAGGAGGTTCCCGTGTTGCTGCGACAGCTGGAGTACTTCGTAACCCTGGCCCGGGTACGGCATTTCGCACGCGCCGCCGAGGCCTGCTACGTGTCCCAGCCCGCACTCTCGGCGGCCATCGCCAAACTGGAGCGTGAACTCGACGTCACGCTCATCAATCGCGGCCGCGCCTTCGAGGGCCTCACGCCCGAGGGCGAACGCCTCGCCATCACGGCCCGGCGGATTCTCGCCGAGCACGATGCCTTCAAGGCCGAGGCGGTGGCCATGCGCTCCGGCATCACCGGCACACTGCGACTGGGCACCGGACCCACCGTGTCCACCACCGCCGGACGCCCTGTCGCGGCGTTCTGCGCCCTGCATCCATTGGCCACCGTCGCGGTGTGCTCACGCCTGACCTCGGACGAATTACGGCGCAGAATACGGAATTTCGAGCTCGACGCCGCCATCGCCCACTTCGGGGACGAGGACACCGAAGGCCTGGACGTGGTGCCGCTCTACGGCGAACGCTATGTGCTGCTGGTATCTGGCGATCTCGTCGCCCCGGACACCCGCGAGATCACCTGGGCGCAGGCCGCGCGCCTGCCGCTGGCGCTGCTCACTCCCGATATGCGCTTCCGGCAGGTCATCGACGCCGCCTTCGCCGCCAGCGGGACGGTGGCGCGGCCGCAGGTCGAAACCGATTCCGTGGCTTCGCTCTACGCGCACGTGGGCACCGGGGCGTGGGCCAGCGTCGTGCCGGACACCTGGCTGCGGGCGCTGCCCACGGCCGAGACCACCCGCGCGGTCGATCTCATCGAACCGGACACCCGGGCCACCGTCTCGGTGGCCATCTACGCCGGATCGCCGGGTTCAGTGGCCGCGCGGGCCTTCCTGAATGTGGCGGCGGCGCTGTCGGCCGATGAATACTTCGGCCCGAAATAACGGCTCGGTCCGTGATAAACACGGTCTATCACGTGGTTCACAACCGATCTTGGACGATTCCGACCGAGCGGTCGAAGGTGAAGGAGCGAAACGCAATTGAAGGCAACATAAGCAGAGAGGACCCCGACGATGATCGAGGCTTCCCTACCCGATGCGGCGGACGTCGGCGCACCCGAAGCGGTCACCGATGGCATCCACCTGCTCGTAGATGCGCTCCGGCTCAACGATATCCGGAATATCTACGGTGTGGTCGGCATTCCGATCACCGATGTCGCACGCCTCGCGCAGGCGTCCGGAATTCGCTTCATCGGATTCCGGCACGAAAGCGATGCGGGTCATGCCGCGGCCGCCGCCGGATTTCTCACGCAGTATCCGGGAATCTGCCTCACGGTATCAGCCCCGGGCTTTCTGAACGGCTTGGTAGCGCTGGCGAACGCGACCACCAATTGCTTTCCCATGGTGCAGATCTCGGGATCCAGTGAACGCCATCTGGTCGATCTGCAGCGCGGCGACTACGAGGAGATGGATCAGCTCGCGGCGGCCCGGCCGTTCTGCAAGGCGGCCTACCGGGTGCAGCGGGCCGAGGATATCGGCCGCGGGCTGGCCCGCGCCCTGCGGACCGCGGCCTCCGGCCGCCCGGGCGGTGTCTACCTCGATATTCCGGCCGCGGTCCTCGGTGAGGTGATTCCCGCGAGCCAGGGCGCGGCATCGCTGTGGAAACTGGTCGATCCGGCGCCACGGCAGCTGCCCGACCCCGCCGCGGTCGACCGCGCCATCGAACTGCTGGCCGGTGCGGAACGTCCGCTGGTGGTGCTCGGCAAGGGCGCGGCCTATGCGCGCGCCGACGAGCAGATCCGGGAATTCGTGGAAAGCACCGGGCTGCCATATATCCCGATGTCGATGGCGAAAGGCCTGCTGCCCGACGATCATCCGCAATCGGCGGCCACGACGCGCTCGCAGGCACTGAAGCGCGCCGATGTGGTGCTACTGCTCGGCGCGCGGCTGAATTGGTTGCTCGGGCACGGTGATTCACCGCAGTGGAACGCGTCCGCGAAGTTCGTCCAGGTCGATATCGCGGCCACGGAAATGGACAGCAATCAGCCCATTGCCGCACCCCTGGTCGGCGATATCGGCTCGGTCATGAATGCGCTGCTGGAACGCGCCAAGCCCGGCCAGATCACGGTGCCGACGCTATGGCGGGAAGAACTGTCCACCCGTTCGGCCCAGAACATCGCCAAGATGGCGGTGCGACTCGAGGCCGCCGCCACCGCGCTGCCCATGAAATTCCTCGGCGCGCTGCAAGCCATCCGGAATGTGCTCGCGGACAATCCGCAGGCGTATGTGGTGAACGAGGGCGCGAACGCACTCGACCTGGCGCGCAATACCATCGGCATGCAGGTGCCCCGGCACCGCCTGGACAGCGGCACCTGGGGCGTGATGGGCATCGGCATGGGCTATGCCATTGCCGCCGCCGTCGAGACCGGCGATCCGGTGGTGGCCATCGAGGGCGACAGCGCCTTCGGGTTCAGCGGCATGGAGATCGAGGCGATCTGCCGCTACAACCTGTCGATCGTCACCGTGGTGCTCAACAACTCCGGCGTCTACAAGGGCGATGCCCCGGCCGTGGGCGGCGATCCCGCGCCCACGGTGCTGCGCGCCCGGCACGAGGTCATGATCACCGCCTTCGGCGGTAAGGGCTATCGCGCCACCACACCCGACGAGGTCGCCAGCGCCCTGCGCGAGGCCTTGGCGGCCCGCGCACCGGCGCTCATCGACTGCATCATCGACCCGTCCGACGGGACCAAGAGCGGGAATATCGCCCATCTCAATCCCAAGGGCATCACCGTCCAGCACTGAGTATCCGACCGGGACCGCGTGCGCGGCCCGGGCCGGAAGCCGGAGATCCGCCGCCTTTCGACGGTTTCCGGCCCGGCCCGCGGATGCGGTCCACGGTCGGTGCACGAGACGAAGCCCCGCACCGGAAACGGTGCGGGGCTTCGCTTTTCTCCGCGATCTGTGGGTGTACTGCCAGATCGCCCCCGGGTTGGTTCAGGGCGGGATTACCCGGGGTGCGGAGGTCTCTAGGGCGCGGACACGGGATGCAGTGTTCGGGCGATCCGACCGGCCAAATGCTCCAACAGTTTCCCGGCGTCGCGCATGCACACCTCGGGGTCCGGCTCGATATCGGTGAGGGCGTGGGCGGCCTCGATTCCGAACGGCAGCAAGGCGCTCGGGTCGATGGCGCGGCGGCCGGATACGGCCACCACCGGCACCCCGGCCCGGCTCGCCGCGCGGGCGACGCCGATCGGGGCCTTGCCGTGCAGGGTCTGTTCGTCCAGGTTGCCTTCACCGGTGACGACCAGGCGCGCACCGACCACCTGGGCATCGAAATCGAGCTGCTCCAGCATGATCTCGATGCCGGGCCGGATGTCCGCGTCCAGGAAGGCCAGCGCGGCGAAGCCGACTCCGCCCGCGGCTCCGGCGCCGGGCCGGGCGGCGTAATCGATACCGAGCTCCCGCGCGGCGACCTCCGCGAAGCGCGTGAGACCGGCTTCGAGTTCCGCGACTTCGGCTGCGCCCGCACCCTTTTGCGGTCCGTACACGGCCGCCGCGCCGCGCGCGCCCAGCAGCGGATTGTCCACATCGGAGGCCACCGTCACCGGCACCCGCAGCAGGCCGGTGCGGTCGATGCGATCCAGCCGCCGCAGGGCGGCCCCGCCCGGCGGCAGCTCGCGGCCGTCGGCATCGAGCAGGCGCGCGCCGAGCGCGGTGAGCAGTCCCGCACCGCCGTCGGTGCAGGCGCTGCCGCCCAGCCCCAGGACGACCCGGTCCGCGCCGCGCAGGGCCGCGGTGCGGATCAGGTCGCCCACGCCCGCGCTGGAGGCGGCCAGCGCGGTGGCCGGGGTGGGCCGGTCGGGCAGGCGGCGCAGGCCGGAGGCCTCCGCCAATTCCACGACGGCCGACTCGCCCCTCATCGCGAACGAGGGGACCACGCGGTTGCCGACCGGCCCGGCCACGCCGGTCCGCAGGCGCGAATAGCCTGCGGCCACCATGGCGTCCACGGTGCCGTCCCCGCCGTCGGCGACCGGTACGGTCGCGATCGGCAGGTCCGGCCGCCGGGCGCGCAGCCCGGCGGCGATATGCGCCGCGACCTGCGGGGCGGTGAGCGAGCCCTTGAACTTGTCCGGGGCGACGATCACGGGACCGTGAATCATCCCGGGCTGCCCGCTGTTTCGAGCTCCTGCCGGGCGCCGACGGCGGTGGGGGCGTCCGCGGCGGTCTCGGCGAGTTCCTCGAATTCGTTGATGCTGTCGATCTCAAGGCCCATGGAGACATTGGTGACGCGCTCGAGAATGACCTCGACCAGCACCGGCACCCGATGCTCGGCCAGCAGTCGCTTGGCCGCGTCGTAGGCCGCGCCCAGCTCGTTCGGATCGGTCACCCGAATCGCCTTGCAGCCCAATCCCTCCGCCACCTTCAGGTGGTCCACGCCGTAGCCGCCGACCTCGGGGCTGTTGATGTTCCCGAAGGACAGCTGCACGTAGTAGTCCATGTCGAACTGCCGCTGCGCCTGACGGATCAGGCCCAAGTAGGAGTTGTTCACCACCACATGGATGTACGGAATGTTGAACTGCGCGCCGACCGCCAATTCCTCGATGAGGAACTGGAAGTCGTAATCGCCCGACAGCGCGACCACGGGCGAGTCCGGGGCGGCGGTGGCGACGCCGAGCGCGGCGGGCAGCGTCCAGCCCAGCGGACCGGCCTGTCCGGCATTGATCCAGTGCCGCGGCTTGTACACGTGCAGCATCTGCGCCGCCTGGATCTGCGACAGGCCGATGGTGGTGACGTACCGGGTATCCGGGCCGAAGGCCCGGTTCATCTCCTGGTAGGCCCGCTGCGGTTTGATCGGCACATTGTCGAAGGCGGTCTTGCGCAGCATGGTTCGCTTGCGCGCCCGCACCTCCTCGGCCCACGCGGAGCGATCGGGCAGCTCGCCCGCCTCGCGCAGCTCGCGGGCGACCTCGAGGAAGACGGTCAGCGCGGCCCGGGCGTCGGAGACGATCCCGTAGTCGGGCGCGATGACCTTGCCGATCTGGGTCGGCTCGATATCCACGTGCACGACGGTGCGGCCCTTGGTGTAGGTGTCCACGCCGCCGGTGTGGCGATTGGCCCACCGGTTGCCGATGCCCAGCACGAAGTCCGAGGCCAGCAGTGTGGCATTGCCGTAGCGGTGCGAGGTCTGCAAGCCGACCATGCCCGCGTGCAGCGGGTGATCGTCGGGAACGATGCCCCAGCCCATGAGGGTGGGGACCACCGGAATGCCGGTCAGCTCCGCGAATTCGCGCAGGAGATCGGAGGCCTCGGCGGTGATGACACCTCCGCCCGCGACGATCAGCGGCCGCTCGGCCCGCGACAGCATGGACAGCGTCTTCACCGCCTGCGCGCGGGTGGCCGCCGGGCGATGCACCGCGAGGGGCTCGTAGGTGTCGATATCGAATTCGATCTCGGCCAATTGCACATCGATCGGCAGGTCGATGAGTACCGGGCCGGGGCGGCCGGATCGCATGAGCTGGAACGCCTTCTGGAAGGTGCCCGGCACCTGCGCGGGCTCCAGCACCGTCACCGCCCACTTCGAGACGGGCGCGGCGATGGCGGAGATGTCGACGGCCTGGAAGTCCTCCTTGTGCAGCTTGTCCACCGGGGCTTGACCGGTGATGCACAGGATCGGAATGGAATCCGCACTGGCGGAATACAATCCGGTGATCATATCGGTGCCCGCCGGACCCGAGGTGCCGACGCAGATGCCGATATTCCCGGCCTCGGCGCGGGTGTAACCCTCGGCCATGTGCTAAGCGGCTTCCACGTGACGGGCGAGCACGTGCTTGATGCCGCCGTGCGCGCGCATGGCGCTGTAGAAGGGATTGATGGCCGCGCCGGGCAGTCCGAATGCCTGTGTCGCGCCTTCTTTTTCGAGAATGAGGACGGCCGCGTCCACGGTACGCATGCGTGTCATATCAGTGTTCCCTTGTTTTTCCGGCCAGCGATTCGGCGACCAGCAGCAGCGCGGAGTGATCCAGCGAGCCA
>NZ_BDCH01000049.1 GCF_001613405.1 Nocardia crassostreae | reverse complement strand
CGTCACCGGGTCCGCGGCCTGCGCCGCGCAGGATTCCCGAACCGCGGGATCGTCGAGGACGATCCAGGTCGTGTCGCCGGGCAGGTCGCGGAGGTGCTCGGCGGTCGTAATGCCCAGCCGTGCACCGGAATCGGTGACCATGTGCCGCACGCGATCCACCGGATAGGTGGGATCGACCGGGACGTGGTCGCCGCCCGCCTTGGACACCGCCCAGATCGCCGCGATCAACTCGTAGGACCGCCGCATCCCGAGGGCGACAAGCGTTTCCGGGCCGACTCCGCGATCGATGAGCACCCGCGCCAGCCGGGAGGACAGCGCGTCGAGCTCACCGTAGGTGAACGCGCGGCCGCCATCGCGCACGGCGACCCGATCCGGTCCCAGGCGCACGGCCCGGCCGAGCAGGTCCGGCAGCGGTGCGCCCGGCACGGCCGGACCGCCGTCCATCCGGGTCAGCTGCTCGTACTCGGTCTCGGTGAGCAGGTGCACCGTGCCCACCGGATCGTGCGGCGTCGCCACGATCCGGTCGATCAGCATCCGGAACCGGTCGGCCAGCAGCGCGGCGGTGTCCCCGTCCACGAGCTCGCGCCGGTGCGATACCTGCACGCGCAGTGCGCTTTCCAGCTCGACGACGACCGACACCGGATAGTGCGTATTGGTCACGCCCCGCACGCCGTCCACCCGCAGCCCGTCGATGGCGCCGCCGGCCGCGCGCAGTCCCTCGACATCGACCGGATAGGACTCGAAAGCCACCAGCGTGTCGAATATTTCGTCCATCCCGGCGGCGGCTTGGATCTCGCCGAGGCCCAGATGGTGGTGTTCCAGCAGGGCCGCCTGTTCGGACTGCAAGCGGTTCAGCAACTCTCGCAGCGTCGACTCCGGCGCCAGGCGCACCCGCACCGGAATGGTCGTCACGAACAGGCCGACCATGTCCTCGACGCCGTCCAGCTGCGGCGGGCGGCCCGACACCACCGCGCCGAACACCACATCGGCGCGATCGGTGAGTCCGGCCAGCAGCAGGCCCCAGGCCGCCTGCACCACGGTATTGACCGTGACACCGGCCCCCGCCGCGAGGTCCGTCAGCGCCCGCGTCCGTTCCGGCGTCAATTCGAAAGCGTGCGAACCATATCCGGCTCCCGGCGCGCCGGGACGCGGCAGCATCGGGAGCAGAGCGGTGGCCTCGGCCCCCGCCAGCGTCTCCCGCCACATCCGGACCGTGGCATCCCGGTCCTGTCGCGACAACCACTCCAGATAGTCGCGGTAGGGCCGGAGGCGCGGCAGCTGCGACGCATCACCGTGCGTCGCGTAGAACAGCAGCAGGTCCTTCATCAGCAGCGGCAGCGACCAGCCGTCGAACAGAATGTGGTGGCTGGTCAGCGCGAGGCAGGTGTGCCCGGTTTCGGTGCGGTACAGGGTGAAGCGCACCATCAGCGCGTGCGCCGGATCGAAGCGGAGCAGCTGATCGGCCGCCAGCAGATCGGGCAGGTCGGCATCGGGGTCTCGACTTCCCGCCAGGGCGCGTCGATTCCGTCCACGATCAGCTGCACCGGTGTGCCGTCGGCGGCGGTGACGAATGCGGCGCGCAGGCTGCCGTGCCGGTCCAGCACCGCCTGCGCGGCCCGGCGCAGGCGGCCGGTGTCGATCTCGCCGGACAGCTCGACGACGAACTGGGTCACATAGCTGTCGGGCGCGCCCGCCGTGAGCTGTGTGTGATAGAACAGCCCGGCCTGTAGCGGCGACAGCGGAAGTACTTCCGCCAGACCGGGATCGGCCGCGCGCCAGCCATCCAGTTCTGCCTGTGACACCCGTACCAACGGCACATCCGACGGGGTCAGCCCGCCCGCCGCCGGGTCACGCAGATGGGCGGCCACCGCGGTCAGCGCCGCCACCCATTCCTCGGCGAGTTCGCGCACGGCGTCCTCGTCGAGAATGCCGGTGGCGTATTGGAAGGACGCGCCCAGCCGCGGACCCGCGCCGGTATCGGTGACGATGGCATTGATGTCCACCACGACGTCGACCGGCAGCGCCGAATCCTGTTCGGCGGACAGCTCTCCCAGCATGTCGGTCGGCAGCCAGCCACCGGTCCGGTCGTCCGTGGGCGCCTCGCCCGCGGAGATCCGGCCGAGGTAGTTGAAGCCGATCTGGCCCAGATCACCGTCGAGATCGGTGGCCGTCTCCGAGTTCAAGTGCCGCAGCAGGCCGAAGCCGATGCCCTTGGCGGGCACCGCCAGCAGCTGTTCCTTCACCGCGCGCAGCGCGGCCGCGGTCGTCTCCGCACCCGCGTCCGCGGCAATGCCGGACAGATCCAGGGCCACCGGGTAGACGCTGGTGAACCATCCGACAGTCCGCGTGAGATCGGCGCCGGGCACCGTATCCTGCTCTCGCCCATGCCCTTCCAGTCGCACCCGGGTGACGGGGGCGTCCGCGCCGTGCCGCGCCCGCCAGGCACGCACCGCCATGGCCAGGGCGGCCAGCAGGCCGTCATTGACGCCGCCGCGATAGCGGGCGGGGACCTCGGTCAGGATCGCCTCGGTGACCGCCACCGGGACCTCGACGCTGAAACGCCGTGCGGTCGCATAGGTGTCCACGGCGGGATCCAGGGCCCGCGCGCCCAGCAGCGGATCCGCCGCGGACAGTGCCCGCCGCCAGTGGTCGATCTCACCGGTGCGCTCGGCGGCGACCGCCGCCTCGGTCAGCCCGTGCGCCCAGCGCCGGAACGAAGTGCCGGTGGCGGCCAGGGCGATCGGCTGCCCGGCGGCCCGCTGCGCCCACGCGGTCATGAAGTCGGGGATCAGGATTCGCCACGACACGCCGTCGATCACATAGTGATGCGCGGCAATGATCAGCGCATCGGCGGCGTCGGGGCGACGCACCCAGGTGCACGCGATCATGCGCCCCGCCGCGGGATCCAGCATCTCCGTCGTGGCGGTCAAGGCGGCGCTGCCGAGCCGGGTCAGCTCGGCCGGGTCCGTTCCGGCGGGCACATCGAGCTCGGCGATGGCCGCCGCGAGATCGGCGGTCCCGGCGGGCGGCACCTCGAAACGCCAGCCGTCGCCGTCGCCCGTCACCCGCGCCCGCAGCACGTCGTGGTGGTCCAGCACGGCGGCCACCGTCGCCTCCAGCGCGGCGCGGTCGACACCCTCCGGGAGGGCCAGCACCATGCTCTGGAAGTACTTGCCGGACAGGCCATGCCCGAGCTGGCGGGCCAGGACCGGTGTCAGCGGGATCTCGCCGACCCCGCCGCCGGGCAGCTCCGCGAGCACCACGGTCTCCGCCGCATCGCCCACGACCGCCGCCTTGGCCAGCCGCGCGACGGTGCGGTGCTCGAACACATCCTGGGGCGTGAAGACGATTCCGGCCGCGCGGGCGCGCGCGACCAGCTGCATCGACATGATGCTGTCGCCGCCGATCGCGAAGAACGAATCGTCGGCGCCGACCCGCTCCACGCGCAGCAGCTCGGCGAACAGTTCCGCGAGCCGGGTCTCCACCGGACCGACCGGATCACGGGAGATCAGCGTTTCGAAAACCGGTTCCGGCAGTGCGGCGCGATCGAGTTTGCCATTGGGGGTCAGCGGAATCCGATCCAGCACCACGATGGCGGACGGCACCATGTGCGCGGGCAGCGATGCGCCGATGTGCTCGGCCAGCTCCCCGGTGTCCACGGTCCGGCCGGGCGTCAACAGCACGTAGGCCACCAGCGCCGTCGCCCCCGAAGGCAGCGTGCGCCCCATGGTCGCCGCGAAGTCCAGATCGGGATGCGCGGTCAGCGCATCGTCGATCTCGCCGAGCTCGATGCGGAACCCGCACACCTTGACCTGGAAGTCGTTGCGGCCGAGTATTTCCAGGCCGGAACCGTCCTCGCGGCGGCGCGCCAGGTCACCGGTGCGATACAGCCGCGAGCCGGGAACTCCCGCCAGTTCGCCGAAGGGGTTGGCCACGAACCGATCCGAAGTCAAGCCGGGGCGACCCAGATAGCCCTGGGCCAGGGCGGGGCCCGAGACGTACAGCTCGCCGGTCACCCCGTCCGGCACCGGGCGCAGGCCGCCGTCCAGCACGAACGCGCCGACACCGGACGTCGCATTGCCGATGGTGATGTCCTGATCGGGTTGTAGCGCACCGACACTGGTCTCCAGAATGGTGGCTTCGGTAGGGCCGTAGCCATTGTGGAAAGCGCGGCCCGGTATCGCCCAGCGCCGCACCAGATCCGGACCGAAGCGATCACCCGCGACCATGACGGTGCGCAGCTCGTCGAGACCGGCGGGATCGACCGATTCCAGCGCGCCCGGGGTGATGAGCATGTGGGTGACCCGCTCGTGCCGCAGCAGTTCCGCCAGTTCGAGACCGCCGAAAGCGGTCGGCGGGGCGATCACCAGGGTCGCGCCCGCGGTGAACGCCAGCAGCAATTCGAGCACCGACACATCGAAATTCGGTGAGCAGACGTGCAATACGCAGGAGTCGGCGGTGATGCCGCACTGCTCGCGTTCGAAGGCGGTCAGCGCGGCCAGTCCGGCATGGGTGACCGCAACGCCTTTCGGGCGTCCGGTGGAGCCGGAGGTGTAGATGACATACGCGATGTGCTGCTCGGTGAGGGTGCGGACGCGATCGGCGTAGGAGACCGGATGTCCGGGCTGCGCCTCGATCCGGCTCTGCTGCACTGGATCATCGAGTTCCAGCCACGCGATGGCGGTCCCCAGCGCGGCGCGGTGCGCACCCGTGGTCAGGCCGAGCACCGCGCCGGAGTCCGACACCAGGTATTCGATGCGATCATTCGGGTAGGTGGGATCGACTGGCACATACGCCGCACCGGTTTTCGCGACTGCCCAGGTGGACAGCACCGAATCGAGCGAGCGGGTGATACCGATCGCCACCACGTCGCCGGGACCGATTCCGCGGCCGATCAATTCGCGCGCCAGCCGCGAGGACGCCTCGTCCAGCTCGCGGTAGGTCAGCTGCCGATCGGCGAACCGCACGGCCACCCGGTCGGCCGCGGAATCCACCGCGGCGGTGAGTAGTTGGGGAAACAGCTGACTGCCGTTCCGACGCCGACGGTTTCCGCGTACAGAACGGCGCGCTGTATCCACTGGTGATTCATTCCCTCCAACGCAAGTGGGCCCATTCGAATCCGGGCCACTCTCGAGCAATCTTGAATCGTAGGTTGATATGACGACCAAGGCATAACCGGGAGATCGGCGGCACCGGAAGATGTGCCCCTGAAAATGTGGGCATGGTCTGTTTCCGGGCAGGCAGGAGCGCACGCCGAGTTATCGGCGTGTGCGCCAATTCACAACCAAATGGAAGTGTTTCGGATTTTGGTTCCGAAAATTCAGAGCCAGCCGCGACGCGTAGCCTGAACTCCGGCTTGGAATCTGGTGCTCGCGCCCAGTCGCTCCAGCAGACTCGCGGTGCGCCGCACCACGGTTCGGCGCGACAGGCCGAGGCTGCGCGCGATGGTGTCATCGGTGGCGCCCATGCTCATGAGCGTCAGGATGGCGCGATCGCGCTCGTCGAGCGCCTCCGACGGATTCACCGAAATCGGTGTGGCCATGGACCACAGCGCGTCGAACGTCTTGATCAGCAGATCCAGCGTGGGCGACGGGCCGACCCGAATGCCCATGGGATCACCGCGGCGTTCGTCGGTGTGCAGCACCAGCACCGCCCGCCGATCGTCGGCGACGATCAGCTTCATGGGCGGATCCGGCAGCGTACGCGCCTGCGCACCAACGGCATTGGTGGCCAGCACGTGCCGCAGGCGCTCGGCGTCCTGGTAGATGGTCTCCTGATACAGGGTGCGGTAGTCGATACCCGATTGAATCCGTGCGGATTTCAGCTCGAAGAGCCGTTCCTCGGTGTCCACGTCCGACAGGAACGGACCCCGCTCCACGACCTTCACACAGGCGTGCGCCGTGTGCTGCAGGTCCTCGAAATCGGCCAGCAGCTGGCGGCGTTCGTACACCGCCACCACCGCGCCGTCGGCATCGGTGGTGCGCCGCACCGAGCGGAAGGTCTCACCCAGCCGGGCCGCGGCCGACTGCATACGCAGCATGTCGTGATTGCGGCGCCG
This sequence comes from Nocardia crassostreae, assembly GCF_001613405.1. GTDB lineage: Bacteria > Actinomycetota > Actinomycetes > Mycobacteriales > Mycobacteriaceae > Nocardia > Nocardia crassostreae. The sequence continues at coordinate 27,134 of NZ_BDCH01000049.1, read as the reverse complement.
GGTCTCGGCCTCCGACAAGGCTTCCGGCGCGTGGGCGTCCCAGCGCACCACGCCGCTGGCCTCGGTGAGCCGCACGGCGGCCTCGAGATGACACAGCGCTTCGAGGGCCGCCTCGGCCACTCGGGGAGGACAATTCAATCGCTCGGCCACTTCATGAGCCGTCGAGCGGGGATGTTACACGAGAATCGCGTAAGTGCGGCCGTGCAGTGAGGCCGGGTCGAATAGATCGTCCAGTGTCGTCACCGCGCCCACCGGCATGCGCCGGTCCGGAAAACGTCCGTTCGAAGGGGCGGGTGAACGCTCTACTGGTCCGGGCCCCACTGCTGCTGCATGATTACGCCCTTGCTGGCTAGCCACGGCAGCGGATCCATCTTGTTTCCGGCGGCATCCCATACCTCCAAGTGCAAATGAGGCCCTGTGGACTGACCGCGATTTCCGACTGTGGCGATGACGTCGCCGGCGTTGACCCGCTGCCCGGCCTGCACGAACATATCGTTCACGTGACCGTAGACAGCGGTGGTGCCATCGTCCTGCAGGACGCGGACCCAGAGGCCGAAGCCCGATGCCGGACCGGCCTCCACCACGGTGCCGCCCATGACGGAGTGAATGGGGGCGCCGAGCGTATCGGCGAAGTCGACACCGTAATGCATGGCGCCCCAACGGGCGCCGAAGCCGGAGCTGATCACACCGGCCACCGGGCGGACAGCGGGCGCCGGAGCGATCTGCTGCTGCAGATCCTTCAGCGTCTGCTCGGCCTGGGCCAGCGGATTGGCGATCTCCGGCGGGAGATTCTGGAGCCCGAAGGGCGCGGCGACCGGGGCGGCCACGGCCTGGGCCTGAGCCACGGGGGCTTCCGGAGCCGGGGCCGGGGCCGCGATCTCCTTCAGCTGCGTGTTCGGTTGCGCGGCGTCGGCCAGTTCGGCCTCGTCGGCGACCGTCTTGGTCTCGTGATTCGGGAGCAGCGGCGCGGCATTGGCCAATGCGGGAACCAGCTGTGCGGCGGTGCCGGTGAGGGCGCCCGCGGCGACCGCGGCCCCGGCGGCGACCTTCACGCGGTCGGCGGTGGTGGGTTCGGCGCGGTGCCGACGGCGAGCGGCGGCGCCAGCACGGCCGGCACCAGAATCACCAAGCAAGTCCATAACTGATACGGAGTTCGCGGTCTCTCTGTGGTGCGGCAAAGCTCGTCCTAGCGTTCGGGGATCCGTAATTGGATCCGTAACGATTCTGTATCGCTGTGACGGAAACTGTACTCGCTCGTGACCATTCCGCAACCTTCTGAGTTGCAACACCAGGGAAAACGCAGGTCACAGTCCTGAACACTTGATCACGAACGGTAACGGGGAGGCACACTGTGAGTGTGATTCTCGAGCAGCTGGGTACACCCATCGTTTTGGCGCCCATGGCAGGCGGACCGTCCACCCCGGAGCTGGCGGCGGCCGTCTCCGATGCGGGCGGGCTGGGATTCGTGGCCGCCGGATATCTGAGTGCGGAGGCGCTGGGCGAGCGCGTCAAGAGCACCCGGGCGCTGACTTCCGCACCGTTCGGCGTGAACCTCTTCTATCCGTCCGCGCCCGCTTCGCCCGAACTGTTCTCTTCTTATGTCGACGAGCTGGCCCGGGAATTCCCGGTCGGCGAACCGCGCTACGACACCGACGACTGGGCGGCCAAGCTCGATCTGCTGGTCGCCGAACCGGTCGCCGTGGTCTCGTACACCTTCGGCTGCCCGTCGGCCGCCGAGATCGAGCGGCTGCACGCGGTGGGATCGGAGGTGTGGGTGACGGTCACCTCGGTGGCCGAGGCCCGGCACGCGGTCGCGGCCGGAGCCGATGCGCTCATTGCCCAGGGCGCGGAGGCGGGCGGTCATCGCGGCACCTTCATCGATCGGCCCGAGGACGATGTCACCGATCCGCTGGGACTGCTGACGCTGCTGCAATTGCTCATTGCCGTTACCGACCGGCCGGTAATCGCGGCGGGCGGAATCGCCACGGGCGCGGGCCTGGCCGCCGTGCTGGCCGCCGGGGCCGCCGCCGCACAAGTGGGCACCGCCTTCCTGCGCTGCCCCGAAGCCCGGACCGCGGCCCTGGTCCGCGATGCGGTGGTGCGCGACACCCCGACCATGCTCACCCGGGCCTTCACCGGCCGCCTGGCCCGCGGACTGCGCAATCGGTTCATGCTCGACCATCCGAACGCTCCAGCCGCCTATCCCGAAATCCATTACGCCACCGGTCCGCTGCGCGCCGCCGCACGCGCCGAGGGCAATGCCGACGCGGTGAATCTCTGGGCAGGTCAGGCGCATTCGCTCACTCCCGAGCTACCGGCGGGCGAGCTGGTCCGGAAGCTGTCCGAGGATGCGAAAAACGCTCTACAGCGGGCACTTTCACGGCGAATCCAGGGTTGTTGACAACGTTTTTCGTTTAGACTCGGCTGACACCATCCGCCATCCCATGAGGAGAGCGATATGTCACTCGACGTACCCACTGCACTGCTCGAGCGCGCTGAACGCGGTGAAGTCAGCGACGACGAGTTCGTCGACTGTGTCCACAGCTCACTGCCCTACGCCTATGAGGTGGTCAGCCGGGTGGCAGCCGAACTGCGTTCCGGCACAGAGGAATTCGCCGACAACGTAATCACGCCACCGGACGAGACCGCACGCGGCCAGCTGCTGCGCGCCATGGCCTCGGATGCCATTCGCGGCGGTCTGGAACGCCACTTCGACGTGAAGCTCGCCTTCCAGAACTGCCACCGGGTGGCCGCGTTCCCGCTCAGCTCGGTCGGCGGGGACACCTACAGCACCTTCATCTCGACGCGTGCCCAGCTGCTGAACCAGAGCCCGGAGCTCCGCAACTGCTGATCACGAATACCGTTCGGCGCGACCGGTGCTACCGGTCGCGCCGGGCTGTGCCTAGCGGACGAATTTCTTGAACTCGCGCCGGATCAGATAGGCAATCCCGACCAGCGGCGCATCGATCACGAGATTGGCGATGATCAGCACCGGTATCGCCGTCTCCCGGTCTAGCGCCGACTGGACGATCGCCACCACCGCGAGCAACCCGAGGAACGAACCGCTCACCGCCAAGACCAGCCACCACAGCACCCGCAGCGCCCCGACCTGCGGGCGCGCGGTCTCCTTGTGCGCCGGGGCGAACGCGAGCGGCGAGTACCCGGGACGCGGCATCGGACTGCTCGGGTGCGGCGACGGATTGCTCGGAACGCGCTGCGGGTTGCTCGGCGGGAGCGACGGATTCGAGCCGGGCGGCGGTATCCGGTAGGGCGCGGGGACCGGGTTGTATGCCATACCCGGCGGCCGGATCGGGGCGGCCGGAACCACGGTGGGCAGGCTCGCGGCGCTCGGCGTCGGGGCGCTGCGGGCGGCGGCGGCGAATTCGCCCGCGCGCGAGTGGCGTTGGTCGGGTTCCTTCGCCATGCCGCGTGCGATGACCGTGTCCAGGGCCGGGGGCACCGCCGGATTGAGGCCCGCGGCCGCGGGCGGCGGGGCCGTCAGATGCGCGACCATCTGCTGCGCCACATCGCGATCGCCGAACGGGCTTCTGCCCGTGAGGCATTCGAAGAGCAGGCACGCCAGGGCGTACACGTCCGAGCCGATGCCCGCATCCCCCGCATACCGCTCCGGCGCCATATAAGCCCAGGTGCCCACGGCCATACCGGTGGAGGTCAGCTGCGTCTGACCGGTGCCGCGGGCGAGCCCGAAATCGATGAGGTAGGCGAAGCCGTTCGGCAGCACGAGCACATTGGAGGGCTTCACATCGCGATGAATCAGCCCCGCATCGTGCGCGGCGTCCAGCGCCTGCGCGACCTGACCCACGATCTCGACCGCCGTCCGCGGGGGCATCGCGCCCCGGTCCTTGAGGATCTACGCGAGATCGACGCCGTCCAGTAGTTCCATATCAATGAACAACCGGCCGTCCAGTTCACCGAAGTTGTGAATGGGCACCAGATGCGGCCCGCGCAGCCGCGCGGCCAGCCGGGCCTCGCGCTCGAACCGGGCCCGGTATTCCGCGTCGTCGGCCAGCGCCGACGGCAGCACCTTCAGGGCGACATCCCGGCCCATCCGGGTGTCGTGGGCCAGCCACACCTGCCCCATGCCGCCCTGACCGGGCAGCTGCTCCAGCCGGTAATGCCCGAGCGTGCTGTCCTGCGGCACATGTCCTCCCACCGTGCAGCGCCGTCCTGTGAAGCGTTCAGCCATTATCCTGCAGGCGAAGCCACAGAAATTCAGCCTTCGAGGAGTACCCGTGCCCAGCGACCAGGCAGCCGACACCTTCGACCTCTAGGACCAGGACAGCGACGGGCTCATCTCCGCCGACGACATTCTCGCCGGAATCACCGCACTGGGCCTCGACATAGATATCGACGACGTCCACAGACTCGTTGCAGCCGCCGACACCAATGGCGATTTCCTCATCTCCCGCGCGGAATTCGACGCCGCCCGCCTCGGCCGGGATCCGGAGATTTCGGATGCGAACGCCGCCTTCGACACCTTCGACGCCAATAAGAACAACCTCATCGAGGTCGACGAACTCGAGTCCCTGCTGCGCACCTGCCCCGGCCTCACCGAGGAATCGGCCACAGCCCTCCTGGCCGCGGCCGATCTGGATGGCGACGGCCATCTCTCGCGCGCCGAGTTCACCGCCCTGCTGGCCAAACTGGCCGAGTAGCGGCCACCGCCGGACATGCCGCCCGCCTGGGCCGCAACCGGGAAATAGCGGATACCGACGCCGCCTTCGACACCTCGATACGAACATGAACAACGTCATCGAGCTCGAGGACCTCGAAACCCTGCTGCGCACCTGCCCCGGACCCGGCGAGGAATCGGCCGAGTCCCGGCTGGCCGCCTAGCGGCCAACGCCGGAAACGCGACCATTACCGGAGCTTTCCGCTGGCTGCGGTTACGGTGGTCGGATGGTTGTGGGGGCCGAGGAGATTCCCGGCAGATTGTCGCGGCGCGCCGCGAATCCCGTAGTGACCGGTCGGATGCTCGTCGCCGCCGTCGTCCTGACGGTGACGGTGCTGCTGTGGCATGTGTTCGCGCTGCCGCTCGATATGCCGTACTACGGGCTGTTCGACAATGGCGTGGATCTGGCGGTGTATCAGGCGGGCGGACAGACGATTCGGGCCGGGGCCGGGTTGTACGACGTGCCCGTGCTGTTCGGTATGGAGTTCACCTATACGCCCTTCGCGGCGCTGGTCTTCATGGCGCTCGCGCCGCTTTCCCTGGTCACAGCCGAGACGGTGTGGTGGGCGGGCACATTCGCCGCCCTCGTGGCGCTCGTCGGGTTGTGCCTGCGGGCCATGGGCTATCGGAACGCGGTGCGCACCTGGGTGTTCGCGCTGCTGCTGGCAGTGTGCTGCACTGCCCTCGAGCCGGTGCGCACGACCATCTGGCTCGGCCAGATCAATATCTTCCTGGCCCTGCTCATCGTCTGGGATCTGACCCGGCCGTCCGCGGCGCGGTGGCGTGGGGTGGGCGTCGGCATTGCCGCCGGGATCAAGCTGACGCCTGTGTTCTTCCTCGTCTATCTCGCGTGGACCCGGCAGTGGCGCAGTCTGGGCGTCTCTTCCGGCGCGTTCGCCGCGACGATCATCCTCGGCTTCCTGGCGCGGCCCGGCGACTCGTACTCGTACTGGAGCCGGAAGGTGATCACCTCGGCGCGGGTGGGCGCGGTCGATTCACCGGGCAATCAATCGGTCAAAGGCTTTCTCGCACAAGTGCTGCGGTTCCTCAAGATCGAGCGGTTCAGCACGAATACCGCCGGGATGACGGTCTTCCAGCCCCCCGCTTGGCTGTGGCTGGCGGTGCTTCTGCCGGTCGCCGCGCTCGGACTCGCCGCGGCGGCGCGCGCCCACCGCACCGGTCGAGAACTGCTGGCGATCACCGTGACCGGTATGACCCCCACGTGCGTATCCCCGTTCTCGTGGGGGCACCACTGGGTGTGGTTCGTGCCGTTGGTCATCCTGGCCTGGCACCACGCGCGCACGGCCGTTACCCGGTGGGCATGGTTCACCCCCGCGGTCGTGGTGCTCATCGGCTTCAGCTGGTGGTGGACCTTCTCCGACCGCCCGGAGATCGAGGGCGCGCCGCATCCGGTCGGCATCGGCCTGTTCATGATGCCCCGGCCCGACAACTCGGTCTGGTGGGCCTACATCACGGTCCCGACCTACGCGGGCTGCTATCCGCTGCTGCTGGTGGCCACGAGTTGCTATGTCCTGCTGCGGAAACCGGTATGGCCGAGCGGTGACTCAGGGCGGCGAGATCCGGGCGTTGAGGCCGTGCTCGAGGTGGTCGAGCAGGGCGCGGGTGCGGCGGGGCAGGGCCGCGGTGGTGGCGTGCGCGGCGTAGATGTCGGCGCTGGGGGTGGGGAGACCGGGCAGGACCTGGACGAGCGAGCCCGCGCGCAGTAGCGGGTCGACGTGCCAGCGCGAGCGCATGATGAGGCCGCGGCCCTCCAGGCACCAGCGGGTGATGACGTCGCCGTCGTTGCTCACCAGATTGCCCGCCACCCTGATAGCGGTCTCACCATGCCCGGTCTCACCGAATCGCCATAGGGCGTAGTCGCTTTCGTTCTCACGCAGGACTATGCAGTTGTGCTGCTCGAGGTCCGCCGGTGTGGTGGGCATGCCGTGCCTGCGGAGATATTCCGGTGCGGCGCACACGATTCTGCTGTTGCGGCAGAGCCTGCGTGCGGACAGCCGGGAATCCGGGAGCGTGCCGACATGGATATCGAGGTCGAAGCCGGTACCGGCGATATTCAGTGGTACCGCGGATAATTCGAGATCGACCTGGACCAGCGGGTGCCGGGCCACGAATTCGGCGACCAGATCGGCGATATGCGCACGGCCGAGCCCGATGGTGGACCGCACGTGCAATCGGCCGCGCAGGTCGCCGTGCTGTTCGGCAATGGCGTCCTCGAGCTCCTCGAGCTGCGCCGCCAGCCGCGCCGCGCCCGCGCCGTAGCGCTCCCCCTCGGGAGTCAGGGTGAAGCGGCGCGTGGTGCGCTGGACCAGCGGAACGCCGAGCCGGGACTCCAGTTGCGCGAGCCGTTTGCTGACCGCGGAGACCGAGACGCCGAATTCGCGGGCGGCCTCGGTCAAGCTGCGCGAGCGGGCGACGATGTCGAAGAAAAGAATGTCGTCAGCGAGCCCACCGCGCATGCGAACCTCCAGCCATTGTTTCCGATTCGGAAAGAGTCTCTTGTGCTTTCCGTACTTCCACTCGCGAGATACCGGAGCCTACCGTTGTGATCCAGCCGACAGCAACGAAAGCGGCAGTGAGGAGATCGGCAACAATGGCGGCAGCACACCGAATCGCGGTCATTCCCGGCGACGGTATCGGGAAAGAGGTTGTGCCGGAGGGCATCAGAGTGCTCGAGGGCGCGGCAGCCGCCTTCGATTTCACGCTGGATCTCGAATACTTCGACTATGCCTGCGCGGATTACTACACCGCGCACGGGACCATGCTGCCCGCCGACTGGTTCGATCGGCTGAAATCCTTCGACGCCATCTTCTTCGGGGCCGTGGGCTGGCCCGAGGTGGTGCCGGATCATATTTCGCTGTGGGGCAGCCTGTTGCAGTTCCGCAGGCATTTCGACCAGTACGTGAGCCTGCGGCCGGTGCGGCTGCTGCCGGGCGTGGCGAGCCCGCTGGCCGGACGGGCGCCGGGCGATATCGACTTCTATGTGGTGCGCGAGAATACCGAGGGCGAATACTCCAGCATCGGCGGCCGCATCTTCGACGGCACCGAACGGGAAACCGTCGTACAGGAGACGGTCATGACCAGAACCGGGGTCGACCGGATCCTGCGGTACGCCTTCGAATTGGCGCGGCGGCGGCCGCGGAAACGACTCACCTCGGCGACCAAGAGCAATGGTATTTCGATTTCCATGCCGTACTGGGACGAACGCGTGACGGAAATGTCGGCGGGCTATCCGGATGTGGCGGTGGACAAATATCACATCGATATCCTGACGGCGAATTTCGTACTGCATCCCGACTGGTTCGACGTCGTGGTGGCCAGCAATCTGTTCGGCGATATCCTCAGCGATCTGGGGCCCGCCTGCGCGGGCACGATCGGGATCGCGCCGAGCGGGAACATCAACCCGGAGCGCCGATTTCCCAGCCTGTTCGAACCGGTGCACGGTTCGGCCCCGGATATCGCGGGGCAGGGCATCGCCAATCCGATCGGCCAGATCTGGAGTGCGGCCATGATGCTCGACCATCTCGGCGAACAGGCCGCGGCCGCGGGCGTGCTGGCGGCCGTCGAAACCGTGCTCGCCCAGGGCGGCGCCGCCCTGACGCCGGATATGGGCGGTGCGGGCACCACCGAATCGCTGGGCAAGGCGATCCGGGCGGCATTGGAAATCCGGTGAGACACAGTGAGTTCCACGGACAAGATTCGGCGCACCGCGCGCCGCACCGTACCCCTGCTCGACGGGGCGCCGCTGACGATACCGCTGGCGTTGACCGCGCTGGTCCTGCTCGCCGGATTCCGCGGCGCGATACCGGAGAACATGATCGGCGGCCTGGCGGTGATCGTCGGGCTGGGCATGCTGCTCGGCCCGCTGGGTAACCGGCTGCCGGTGATCTCCCGCATCGGCGGCGGCGCGCTGATGTGCCTCCTGACGCCGTCGATCCTGTTGTACGCCGGTGTATTCGAAGGCAATACTGTGCGCGCCGTCACCGCGCTGATGAAGCAGGCTAACTTCCTCTACTTCGTGATCGCGACCCTGGTGGTGGGCAGCATTCTCGGCATGAGCCGCAAGCTCATGGTCGGCGGCCTGATCCGCATCTTCCCGCCGTTGCTGGCCGGAACCGTGACAGCGGTCGCGGTGGGTATCGGTGTCGCCATGTTGTTCGGCAACGATTTTCACCGCGCGCTGTTCTATATCGTGGTCCCGATCATCGGCGGCGGTATCGGGGAGGGCGTGATCCCGCTGTCCTCGGCCTACGCGGCCGCGCTGGGCGGTGACCCGGGAGACTATGTGGCGGAACTGATTCCGGCCGCGATCATCGGCAATATCGCGGCGATCATCACCGCGGGCGTGCTGCGCAGGCTCGGCGAGCGGCGACCGCGGCTCGACGGCGGCGGGCGGCTGGTGCGCGAGGGACGAAACGACACCCTCGTACCGCCGACCGATTCCATTGCGGACCGGGAACCCAACTACGCGCTCGGCGTGCTGATGATCACCGGCCTGTTCGTCATCGCCGCCCTGACCGAGAAGCTGATCCCTCTCCCCGCGCCGGTGCTGGTCATTATTCTGGCGGTGCTGTGCAAGCTGTTCGGCATCTTCCCGGCATCGGTCGAGGCCGACGCGCGCGCCGTCTACGCGATTATCGCCCGCCACTTCATCTTTCCCACCATGATCGGTCTCGGCATCGTCTACCTCCCGCTCGACAATGTCCTGTCCGTCCTGTCCCCCGGCTACGTGATCGCCTGCGCCTCGGTCGTTCTCGCCATGGCCCTGACCGGCTTCCTGGTCGGACGCGCCATTGCCATGTATCCGATCGACGCGGCCCTGTTCACCGTGTGCCACAGCGGTCTCGGCGGCACCGGCGATGTGGCCATTCTGTCCGCCGCCGACCGCATGAACCTCATGCCCTTCGCCCAGATATCCACCCGCATAGGCGGTGTCAGCACCGTCATCACCGCGGCCTGGCTGATCCGCGTGCTCGGCTGATCCGGTCAGACCTCGAGCAGTTTGCGCTTGAGGACCTTGCCCGTGGGGTTGCGGGGCAGCTCCTCGAAGAAGACCACGTCGCGGGGCACCTTGTAGCGCGCCAGATTCGATTTCACGAAGTCCCTGACCTCGTCGGCGGTGAGGGTGCGCTGCTCGTGTACGACCACGAAGGCTTTGAGGCGGGCGCCGAATTTCTCGTCGGGGACGCCGAGGACGGCCGCCTCCAGCACATGCGGGTGGGTGTGCAGGAGTTCCTCGACCTCGGCGGGGAAGACGTTCTCGCCGCCGGAGACGATCATGTCGTCATCGCGGCCGTCGATGTAGAGGCGGCCCGCATCGTCGAAATGGCCGACATCGCCGGAGGACATGAGGCCGTGCAGCCGCTCCTTGTGGCCGCCGCCGGTGTAGCCCTCGAACTGGATAGTGTTGCCGACGAAAATGCGGCCGGTGACACCGGGTTGCACGGGACGGCCGTCCGCGTCAAGGATCTCCACCCGGGTGCCGAGCACCGGGCCGCCCACGCAGCCCGGTGCCACGGCCAGATCGGCCGGGGTGGCAATGGTGGCGTAGGCGATCTCGGTGGAGCCGTACACGTTGTAGAGCACCGGGCCGAAGGTGGTGATGACCTCCTTGGCCAGCTGCGCGCCCAACTGGCAGCCGCCGACGAAGATGATCCGCAGCGCCGTCAGATCGTGGGCGGTGAACGCCTGCGGGCCCAGATCCACCATGCGCTGCACCATGACCGGGACCGCCCACACGGTGGTCACGCGATTGGCGGCCAGACTGTCGATGGTGGCCTGCGGGTCGAAGCGGCGACGGATCACCAGGGTGGAGCCGAAGCCGAGAGTCAGCATGGCGCAGGCGAATCCGAGGGTGTGGAAGATGGGCGCCGGGCATTCGGTCACCTCGCCCGCCCGGAACGGGACCTTCGACAGCAGGGCGCCCAGCGGGGCAAGGGATTTCGGCTCCGGACGGGGCGCGCCCTTCGGCGTGCCGGTGGTGCCGCTGGTCAGCAGGATCAGTTTGGGAGTGGCGCCGGGGGCGGGCGGGGCCTTCGGATCACCCTCGGCGATCAAGGCCGCGAGACTGTCCGGACGCTCGGTCTCGGTCCAGGCGCGGAAGCTGCCGCGGCGCGGGTGCACCTCGTCGAGCATGGCGGCGTATTCGTCGTCGTAGACGAGGAGATCGGTGCCCTCGCGGGTGGCCACATCGCGAATCTGCGGTCCCGCGAAATCGGTGTTCAGCAGGATGATCCGGGCGCCGCACTTGGCGGCGGCGAAGACCGCGTCGAGCAGCCCGCGATGATTGCGCGCCAGAATGGCCACGCCTTCCCCGCCGCGCAGACCGCGCGCCCGCCAGGCATTGGCCAGCCGGTTGGAGCGCTCGTCCAGCTCCGCGAAGGTCAGCGCGCCGAGTTCGTCGATGAGCGCGGTGCGGTCCGGATGCCGCGCCGCCGACAGGGCGAGCGAGGCCGCGATGGTGCCGTAGCGCACCATGGCGGTGGCCGCCGAGACCATGGTGGCCGGGGATTCGATGCCGACCAGGCCCGACCGCAACACCAGGCGCGCCGATTCCGCCTCGGTCCACATCCGGGTTCCGGCCGCGCGCAGCAATCCGATGGTCATGCCCGAACCCCCTGCTCGAACGCCGAATCTCCCTGTGCACGCAGCGCTTTCACCCGGACCTCCTCGTCCATCCCCATTTGGTGGCATCCGCCCTCAAACTAACGGTACGGACGAGAAGGCGCGAGCGGAACAGTTACGACAGCGTCGTCACCGTGAGCGCGCCCTCGGCGAACTGGGCCCGCAGCCGCTTCTTGTCGAACTTGCCGACCGAGGTCTTGGGCACCTCCTCGATGAAGGTCCAGTGCTCGGGCAGCTGCCACTTGGCGAACTTGTCGGCCAGGAAGTCGCGCAGCTCATCGGGTTCGGCCTTCGCGCCCTCGGTGAGCACGATGGCGACCAGCGGGCGCTCGTCCCACTTCTCGTCCGGAATGCCGATGACGGCGGCCTCGGCCACGGCCGGGTGACCCATGACGGCATTCTCCAGATCGACCGAGGAGATCCACTCGCCGCCGGACTTGATGACGTCCTTGGAGCGGTCCACCAGGGTCAGATAGCCATTGGGGCTGATCTTGCCGACATCGCCGGTGCGCAGCCAGCCGTCGTCGAACTTGTCCGGATCGACCGCCTCGCCGCTCGGGGAGTAGTACGCGCCGGTGATCCAGGGGCCCTTGATCTCCAGCTCGCCCAGGGCCTGTCCGTCATTGGGCAGCACGGACCCGTCGTCGGCGACCAAACGCGCCTGCACCAGCGCGGGGAAGCGGCCCTGGGTGTAGCGGTAGGCCCATTCCTCGTCGCCTTCCACACCGGTCGGCGGATGCGCCACCGAACCCAGCGGGGAGGTCTCGGTCATGCCCCAGGCGTGCAGCAGTTTCACGCCGTGACGCTCCTGGAAGGCGTGCATCATGGACGGCGGCAGCGCCGAGCCGCCCACCACACAGGTGCGCAGATGCGAGATGTCCTGCGGCGCGGCCTGCAATCCGGCCAGCACGCCGCCCCAGATGGTGGGCACGGCGGCGGCGAAGGTCGGCTTGACCGCGGCCATCATCTCCAGCAGCGGCTGCGGCTGCAGGAAGCGGTCGGGCATAAGCAGATTCGCGCCGGACATCATGGCGGCGTAGGGCAGGCCCCAGGCACTGGCGTGGAAGAGCGGGACAATGGCCAGCACGGTGTCGGCGCCGCTGAAGCCCATGCCATTGGGCTGGCAGACCTGCATGGCGTGCAGGACATTGGAGCGGTGCGAGTAGACGACGCCCTTGGGATCGCCGGTGGTGCCGGAGGTGTAGCACATACCGGCGGCGGAACGCTCGTCCACGATCGGGAAGTCGTAGGTATCGGGCTGGGCGGCAAGCAGTTCGGTGTAGGAGTGCACGGTCACGCCTTCGGGCGCGGTGAGCGCGGCGGCATCGCCATTGGCGACGACGACGTGGCGGACGGTCTTCAGATTCGGCAGGTACTGACCGAACAGCGGCAGCAGTGTGCCGTCCACGATGACGTCCTTGTCCTCGGCGTGATTGGCCACGTAGACCAGCTGCTCGGGGAACAGGCGGATATTGAGCGCGTGCAGTACCGCGCCCATGGCGGGCACGGCGGTGTAGACGACCATGTGCTCGTTGTTGTTCCACATGAAGGTGCCGACCCGGTTGCCTTCGCCGACGCCCAGGTCACGCAGGGCATTGGCGAGGCGGGCGGCATCGGCGCCGAGCTCGCGGAAAGTCTGGGTGCGGACGCCGTCCCCGGTCCAGGTCGACACGGTGCTGTCGCCCTGGAAGGTGGCCGCGCACCGCAGTAGTGAGGCGAGCGAGAGCTGCTCGTCCTGCATGGTGCTCAACATTTCCCAACCGCTCCTTGCATGTCCCTACTGACGAGTGAACTGAGTCACTGTCGGCGAGAATAGCGGAATCGGGACACCATGTGACCAGGCGTCACGGTAATGGCGAGTAGTCGTGCGCGTGTCCGCCCGGGAACAAGGCTGCGGGACGGCGAACCCCACCTTCGCCGCCCCGCTGCCTGTTGGTCGACCCGCCACCGCCCAACACGGTGACCAGCCGACTCCGTGGTCCTGGCCGGGTCGGCACGCGACGACGCCCCCTGCGGCGCAGCAGACTGCCAAACACCAACCAGGACAAGTAAATTGGAGCAAGATCTTCCGTGAATATAGGTAGTGGAGCGTGGAACTGTCCAGTCGAGACGGGGTTTCGCAGGTCAGCAGCGTCTCACTGACTCGGACACTTGCTTGTGAGCGGCGGGGGCGGGGGGTTAGCGGCGACCCGGGGCGGTATGGCCGAAAATACGGATTCACTGTCCGGGGATGCCTGCGTGACCAGGGACTATGGCTCTACCGTCGAGTCATGCAACGTGAGCCGTCCATCCTCATCATCGGCGCCGGATTCGCCGGGCTCGGCATGGCGCTGGAACTGCAGCGCCACGGGCTGACCAACTTCACCATTCTGGAGAAGGCCGCGGATCTGGGCGGCGTGTGGCGCGAGAACACCTATCCGGGCGCGGCCTGCGATGTGCCCTCGCCGCTGTACTCGTGGTCGTACGAGCCGAAATCCGATTGGCCGCGGCGGTTCTCGCAGCAGCGCGATATTCACGAGTACATGCGCGCGGTGGCGGACAAGCACGGGCTGCCGGGCAGGATCGAGTTCGGCACCGAGGTCACCGATGCGGAATTCGATGAGCGGGCGGGGGTTTGGCGGGTGCGCACGGCGGCGGGGGTCACCCATATCGCCGATATCCTGATTCCGGCGGTGGGGCAGTTGTCCCGGCCCGCCATGCCGAATCTGCCCGGGATCGACAGCTTCGCCGGGGCGGCGTTCCACTCGGCCGAATGGGATCACTCGGTGGATCTCACCGGCAAACGCGTGGCCTGCATCGGCACGGGAGCCAGTGCCATTCAATACATTCCGCAGATTCAGCCGCGGGTCGCGCACCTGACGCTGTTCCAGCGCTCGGCGGCCTGGGTGCTGCCCAAGTGGGATACCGAGTACAGCGCGCTGCATCACGCGCTGTTCAAGCACGTACCGCTCACTCGGCTGGCGGAGCGGTTCGCCATCTGGACCTATTTCGAGGTGATGGCATTGGCGCTCACCGATATTCCGCCCATCAAGGTGCCGGTGATCGCGCTGGCCGATCGGCATCGGCGGGTGCAGGTTCCCGATGATGCCCTGCGCGCCAAGCTGACTCCCGACTACGCGGCGGGATGTAAGCGCGGGCTATTCTCCAACGAGTACTTCCCGGCGCTGGCGCAGGACAATGTGCACGTCGAGACCACGGCCATCACCGAGGTCACCCCCGACGGCATTCGCACCGCCGACGGCGTCGAGCACGCGGTGGACGTGATCATCTACGGCACCGGGTTCAAGGGGACCGAGTTCCTCGCGCCCATGAACATCTACGGTCTGGGCGGGCGCAAGCTCGCCGACGAATGATCGGCCGAGGGGGCGCGGGCGTATCTGGGCATGTCGGTGCCCGGCTTCCCGAATCTGTTCCTCATGTACGGGCCGAATACCAATGTGGGCGCGGGTTCCATCATCTACATGCTGGAGTCGCAGGCCCGCTACATCCGGCAGGCCGTGCGATACCTGGGCGCCCACCCCGGGCGTTTCGTCTCCGCCAAGTCGGAGGTCGAGCAGTCCTGGGACGACTGGCTCCAGAATCGCCTGAAGGACACGCCCTGGAACTTCTGCTCCAGCTGGTACCGCAACGCCTCGGGCCGGATCACCAACAACTGGCCCGGTATGACAGCGCTGTTCCGCTGGAAGACAAGCACATTCAAGCCGTCGGACTACGAGGAGCAGCAGGCCGCGCGGTAACGGCGGCAGTGGCCGGGGCGGCAATCGCCCCTTGACTCCCCGGCCAACCCGTCTGAGACTGTCATTAATCCGACGCTTGATCGTCTGAGACAAATACGGCCACCGGAATACCCGTTTCGGAGGGTCCCATGACGCTCACCACCGCCGCCATCCCGGTCGAATCCCTGCCCGAACGCACCGCCCGCTGGGCCCGCGAATGCCGCGAATGGGCCAAGATCCCCTTCCTCCCGCCCGCCGCGTCGGCCGCGCCTACGACATAGTCGGCCCCCGGAACCTCTTCGGCGAGGACTCCCTCTTCATCAACCTCGGCTACTGGCGCAACCGCCCGTCCAGTCTCGACGAGGCCAGCCGCGACCTGGCCCGCCTGGTAGCCCGTGAAGCCGACCTGGGCCCCCACGACATCCAACTCGATATCGGATTCGGCTACGGCGACCAGGATTTCCTCTGGGCCCGAGAGTTCGCCCCCGCAGAGATCACCGGCATGAACATAGCCCGCGAGCAGATCGAAATAGCCACCCGCCGAGCCGCCGACCTGGGCCTATCCGACCGCATCCACTTCGAATACGGCTCCGCCACCGCCCTCCCCCGCCCCTCCCCTTCCTGCACGAAGGTCACCGCCCTCGAATCCGCCTTCCACTTCCCCTCCTACCCCCGCTTCTTCGCCGAAGCCCACCGCATCCTCCGCCCCCACGGCAAACTCGTCACCGCCGACATCACCCCCCGAGGCAACATCCCGCGTTATCGAAAACTCCTGCAAGCAGCCGGTTTCCAGGCCATATCCGTCTACTCGATCCGCGACGACGTATATTCCCCCCTCGCCGCCTATCTGGGCAAACGCCTCCGAGAACCCGACATGCGCCGAGTCAACCCCCTCCTCCGCGCCACCTTCAGCCGCCCCGGCCTGATGATCTGGGGCCCCTGGGCCGACTACATCATCGCCACCGCCACCAAGCCCTGACCGCCACGCCCCCACAAATATGGATGCGCCCCCGCCCCCAACCAGGTAGACTCCCCCGCGTCCGGGTTGGGCCGCGCACTCCACGCCCCAATTCAGCCCTCGTAGCTCAGGGGATAGAGCACCGCTCTCCTAAAGCGGGTGTCGCAGGTTCGAATCCTGCCGAGGGCACATTCGGGAAGCCGCATTTCCGCAGTTCAGCCCTGTTCCACGAATCGCAAGGGAATCAGGTCGAACGCAAAACCCCAGGTCGCATGTCGCAGGTTCGAACTATAGGGGGTTGCTGTCAGCTAGCACCGCAGGTCAGAGCCGGTATAGCGAAGTATAGCCAGCCAAGCGCTGAGCCCGTGACGACCCCGGCTCGTCGATCCTCCAGCCACACCGCGTGACCGCTTTGAACCGCGCACTATGCGCCATGACAGGGTGTCCAAGAATCAACTACATGCTGGCGAGGTCTGGTTGCCGAGCGACAGAATGTTGCAGATCCAGTCCTTCTGAACCTTCCATTTGCCATCCTCGGCAACGAAGGGCACGACGGCTTGCTGCAGGGCGCCACCGTTGATCGCGGCTTGCGCGTCTGCACTGAGGGTGCCATTGCCCAGATCGGTGACGTTGGTGACCGTGATCGAGGCGTTGTTCTGCTTGTAAGCCTCGATGATTCGCGAAGGCAGGCCGGGATCGGCCTGCATGCCCTGCATCAAGTCCAGCTTCTCGGAGTCCGGAACGCTCGGATCCAGCACCCTCTGCATCGCACTGTTCAGGTCCGCCGGCGTCGGAGTGGGCGGGTAGGTCTGCTCAGCAGCAACTTTCGATGTCGAAGTCTTCGCGGGCTCGGTGGCTTCCTTCTTGTCACCACCTCCACATGCCGACAGGCCGAGTGTGGTAGCTACAGCTAGAGCCGCGACGGCTATGCGTCCACCCTTACGGAGCTTCAAGTGCTGATTCCTTCGTTCGAATGACATCGCCACGCACTGCCGCCGGCCGCTCACCCTGCGACGAGTGCACGATCGTCGACCGTACCGACTCCACGGTCCGCTGAAAGGAGTGCTGAAGCACTTTCAGTTCAAATCCTCATAGTTCTCTTCGAGTTCGGCCATGTGGCTTCCTATTCGTACGGAGTCAGGCAGTTCAGCCGGGAATACAGTCGAGCTTGTCCTGCTAGCCACCCCACTCTCCACTCTATGAGCGCCCCACCTCGACCTCGACGAGAGTCGTCATTGGCTGGATCGTGGTGCGCTGCTTGTCGCCACGAACGACACCGTCCACCCGAGCTCACGCGCGATCCGCATTCCAGGCTTGCCGGAAGCAGCCCCGGACGGAGGTCGGGTTCCGGGTCTCGCATCGCGTCATCACCGCCAAGGACTACTCGGAACGGTCAGCGGTTCTGGCATGCTGGGTGCCCCAGCAGCCCACCCTCACCGGTCAGTTGCAGCCCGCTGGCGCGGGCCTGGACCATGCGCTGGCCCACCAGATCGGAATCCACCGCCGTCGTCTTCGGTTTCTTGGGTCTAGCCACCGCGTCAGTTTCGACCGACTCGGCACTCGCCACATCAGAGTCCATGTGCCACTCCTTGATTCGGAATTGCACCCTCGTTCTTGCAGTCCCCGCTGGCGCTGACACGCTGGTAGTGACTGTGGCGGATGGGCATTGGATTCGGCGTCACCCTGGCGAGTCTGTGTTCCTGTCGGCGCGTTCTCGGGGCTGACCGAGATTGCTGGGTGGGTCACGTCCGCGCCCGCTGCAAGCCACTCATCAACAACTACATGTACATCGAGGGTGAGGGTGCGCCGGATTGTCCCGATGCGGGCGACGGACTGCTAGGCGGCATTCGTCCGCAGCGGGATCACGGCTACGCGCATGCCGGTGACGGCTGGTTGGCGTATAAGAGGGTGTTGCAAATCCACTCCTTCTGGACCTTCCATTTTCCGTCCTCGGCCACGAATGGCACCACAACCTGTTGCGGTGCACCATTGTTGACCGATAACTGGGCGTCGGCGGTGATGGTTCCATAGCCCAGGTCGTCGACCGCAGTGACGGTGATGGTGGCATTTGTCTGCCGGAACACCTCGATAAGCCTGCTCGGCAGCTCGGGGTCGGCCTGAACACCTTGCAGCAGGTTGAGCTTGTCCTGGCTCGGGACATTCGGGTCCAGGGCCTTCTGCAAACCGGCGTTGAGATCGTGCGCGGTGGGCACCGGCGGCAGATTCAGGGCAGCCTTGGTTTTGGCGGGCTTATTATCGCCCCCTCCACACGCGGACAGCCCGAGCGCGGTCACGACGGTCACTGTGGCGACCGCGATACATCCGGTCCGATGAAACTTCAACTGTTTGATCCTCTGTGTTCGAGCAGGTCGGTGGCAATCAACGACTGGGCTAATAAGCCGCCAAGTACAAGCGACAGCGCCTGGGAGGGCGAGAAACTTTGCTACGCATGCGGTCCCGGCTGCGATGAGGGCGCTGATCGGAAACGGCCAGATACCACGCCAGAGCGGAGCACGAACGCTGGAGCGGACCGCACAGGGTGAGCCCAACGCCCAGCCACCAGATCGGCTTGGACAACCGGACTTAACCTGACCCAGATCTAAACCTGATTGCCATTTTCGTTGTACAGCGCTTGCTCGGCATCCTGTCTAAGGTTCGGGTCAGGTAAGAAGTCGCGAATATATTCCTCCAATTCGACGATAGTTCGACGTCTAGCCACGATATCTACCCCCACTATCGCGTCGTCAAACTCGCCGAACCCTTGCATGATAAACGAGCCTCCTGCGAAGACGTCGACCGCAAGGGGAAGTAGATCGATTCGACGCGTAGGGGTAGATCGCTGAAGATATTCACAAAATCGACTGACCGGATCGCCTTCACTGATACCGAGGGCGAGAATTATTGCGTTTTCGCGAATCGTCATGCCAACAGCACTTGGAAGATCAGTGACCGCAAAAGATGCGCTCGCCAAGAACCCTATTGAATGATCCTCATAAGAGATTGGAAACGCTGACCATGAGCTCTCCAACGCGGGTAGATCGACAACTCCCGCAGGTATCTCCGACTGAAGTAAGCGAACCGCTGCCGCTTTGTTGAGCGGACGGTTGGGTACTGTTGCGACAACCACCCACAGAGAAGCGGGCCGCAAGAGTGCTGCGCTTTGCATCGCGGACTGAACGGCGAGCGTCGCCTGTTCGACCAGGCCCGCAATATCGCGACCGGCGGGTCGTTGCAGTTCCAACGAGAGAATATCGAGGTCGGCCGCTGCGGGGAGCGCGCGAAGTTTCGGCCAATCTATTGCTCTTTCCCGCCGTAATACTGGTTGACCAGTAGTCATATTGATCGCCATTTTCCGTGTTGAAGTGTGGTCCGCGATTTTGAGCGGGATTGTCAGGAAACTCGTGCCCACCTGCGTCGTCTCGTATTCGCACCGTTCTGGTCCCGCCTCCAGCAGCAGGAACGTCATATTCGTATACCACGCCCGGCTGAGGTTTGCCGCGCCTGTCCACGTTGGGCAAGGTACGGGTTGGGCTCATGCTGGTGGGAACACCCGAGTCTATTTTGGCTTGATTCAACGCGCCTTGTCTCCCGGCACCCGGCGGTGAGAGATTGGGTGGTCTGGTTCCTTGCCCCTCTGCAGGCGCAGGCTGGACTTTCGCTGGTGGAGCCTTGGCTGGGCCGCCACCACCACCGCCGCCGCCAGGACCGCGGCCACCTGCGGTTCCTCCCACGCCCTTGGGTACGCCGGCTGGGTAGCCCGAGAATCCGCCCATGCCTTCTCCCCAGCCAGGCATCATCTGGCCCGTTGGGCGGCGTGGGCTTTCTCCGGTGAGGTCTAGGTTGTTGATGGGGTCAGCGTTGCAGTACTCGTAGTTGTTGGCTGAGCCGCCGGAGATGGGATCGGTTTGGAGGAAGCGGCCGAGGATCGGTAGGTAGGTTCGGGCGCCCATTTCAAGGGCTTGTTGGCTGGCGATGTGTTCAACTGGGACGGTGTGTTGCCCGAGGAAGCCGAGGTCCATGCCACCGTCGACGGTGGCGGGGATTGGGATATCCCCAAACTCGCCGGTTTCCGGGTCGATGTTCTGGCCGAGCGGGTCGTAGAGGTGGATCGCGCCGGTGCGTGTGCCGTTGCCGTCGGCGGTGAACCCGATGTTGCCGTGGATGTCGGGGTAGGACCAGTTGGTGGTGGTGGCCTGGGCGTAATTCTTGGTGAGTACGACACTGCCGGGCAGTTTCAGGATGCGCTGGCGCAGGTTCCCGGACGCATCCAGGACGAAGTCCATACCGCCACTATCGGAGGTGAACCCGTAGCGGGTGATCTTCTCGGGGTCGTTGCCGTCCTTGATGGTTCGCGCCGTGATGCGGTCGGTGACGTCACGGGTGTATGTCACCGATCGTCCGGACTCGGTGCTGGTGGTCACGTGTCGGCGGGTGGAGTCGTAGCCGAGGGTGTCGGTGCCGACTTTGATGGCGTTGCCGTAGGCGTCGTATTCGAACGTTAGTTTGGTGGCGCCGGCGGTGGAGATGAGCCGGTCGGCGTGGTCGTAGCAGTAGACGGTGCTGGTCGGTAGGCCGCCGTCGCGGCTGTCGATGAGCACGGTGCGGTTGGTGTTGGCGCCGGCCTTGCGGTTGGGTCCGCAGCCGTTGTCGGCGGCGTAGCCGTAGGTCAGCTGGTGGTGCGGCACCTTAGCGCCGATCAGTCGTCCGACGGCGTCGTAGGTGTAAGAGTAGTCGTACGTCGTTCCGGGGGTTGCGGTGTCGGTGATGACGGTGTCGGTGATGCGTTGGTCACGGGAGCGGGTGACGGTGTCGGTGACCGTCGAGCCCGGGGTTTTCCAGGTGAGGGCGGTGATCGATGCGGCGTCGTTGTAGCCGATCGCGAGATTCGACTTGTTGCCGTAGCTCACGCTCTGCAGCAGCCCCGCGTTGTAGGTGGGGTGGCGACGGTGGTGCCGTCCAGGTCGAGCCTGATCAGGCGGGAGGCGCGGGTCCAGCCATAGTTCAGGGTCGAGGTGACGCCCTTGATCGTGGTGGTTTCGCTGGTCTTGCGTCCTTCGGTGTCGTACTTGGAGGTCGTGACCACACCGGTGGCGTCGGTGTAGGACAGGACCTGGCCTAGCAGGTCGATCGCGGTGGTGGTAGAACCGCTTTCGTCGCTGACGCGCTGGATGAGCGGGTTGCCGCCCACGGCGTAGTCGAAGGTGATGGTTCGTCCGGGCTGGTCGCCCATAGCAGGGAACGACTTCTTGGCGACCCGGCCGCGTGCGTCGTAGGTGACGCACGACCACGGCTCGTCGTTGATTCGGGTCGCGACGATGCGGCCCGCGCTGTCGTAGACCGTCTCGAGCACGTTGGGTGAGCCGTCGGCGTTCGGGGCCGAAGTGACGGTCTTGATCATGCCGACCTGGCTGACAGCCGCGGACGTCGAATCGCACGGGTTCTTGCGGGTTTCGGTGCCGCCGTAGTAGGCGAAGGTGCCGCGTTCGTCGGGGTTGGTGATGTCGCCGGCGGGCAAGGCTTGGGCCAGCTTGCGCAGGTACCCGTCGCCGGGCTGTTCGAAGCTGTTGCTCCGGACCAGGTTCGCCCCACCCGGGTCGTGGGTCTTGGACACCACGAGCCCGTAGACCGGGTCGATGCCGTTGGCCGGGTCCGAGTAGCCGGTCGTGACGACCGTGGACGGTGCCCTCTCAACACTGCCACCGGAGCTGCTGTAGCCGACCTCGCTCGTCTCGTAGCCGTAGCGTGGTGCGAGGTGCTGGCCGGGAATGGTCACCATGGCACCGGTACCCGGGGGCGTCCAGGTGAAGTTCAGCGCGCCGGTGTTGCCGCTGCGATTGTAGTAGTCGATGCGGACGCGGTGCCACTTGCCGGCGGTGGTGTTGGTGTAGATGCCCGACACCGCGGTGGCGGGCTTGTCGGTCCAGCTGTCGACGATCAGCACGTCGTCGATCCACAACCGGACACCGTCGATGACGGTGAACCCAAGCTTGTACTCACCGGCGGCGGGGAACTGGATTTCACCGGTGAACCGGCCCGACCAGCCGGAACTGTTGGCGACGGGCGGGGTGGCACCCCAGTTCCGGGACAGTGCTCCGTCGCTGGTGCCGACCCCGGTCTGCCACACCGATGGCACACCTGACAGGTACGGATTGTCGTAGAGAGCGGTCTGCAGTCCGAGGGTGCCCTCGTCGTAGCCGACATGGGAGTGCGGCATCGTCTTCGCACACTCGGCGGTGGGGATCAACCCGTCGAAACAGGAGGCCGGGGCGGGGCCGAAGCTGTCGGTCAGCCGGTCGGCATGGTCATAGATGTTGGTGATGCGCCGTCCCGTGCCGTCGGTGACCGCGACGGGCTTGTCCTTGATGTTCCATTCTGTCGTGGTGGTCACGCCGTCGGCGTCGGTCGAGGCCGCCACGCGCCCGGCATCGTCGAAGGTGACCACCCGCATCCGGATCAGCGCGATACCCGGATATCGGACGGCTGCCTGGTTCTTTCCGAGCTCCACCCCGTACCCCACGTACTCGTAAACGTGGGCGTTACGCGCGGGCTTGGAGCCGTCGGGGGTGACGGGAACCGGTTGATACACGATGCTCGGGCGCGCCGACGCCTGGTCATCGAGCGCGAAACTGTCTTTGATCGGGCGGTAGATGACCGTAAAGGCTTCGGCGTTTTTCGGCAACGACGACGACTGACGAGACAGCCAATCCGTGGCTAGGCTGCCGCGCGTTTGATTCATCGGGCCGAGACGGTCGATGGCTTGCTGCGCTGTCGCACTGTCCACCCCGTAGTGGAAGGCACGGAATACCGCAGTGGCTTCCTTTTCGTAGGTGTAGTCGCGGACTTCCCCGCCGGGGTTCTCGATCCGGTCCAGGGTGCCCGCGTGCGAGTACCACAGCCGGGTTTCGGTGCCGTCCCAGTAGGTGATGCGGCACAGCATCTGCGGTGGCGGCGCGGCGGCGATGACGTCCATGTAGACCTTGTACGGCGCTTTATTGGGGTCGTCAGGGTCCTTGGTGTCGTGGCTGTCGTAGACGTAGGACTTGCCCGTCGGTTTGGTGGCGCCGCCGTAGCAACTGCCGCTGTTGTTGGTGTTGTAGTGCAGGGTGTGCGAGCGGCCCGAGACAGGGTCTTTGATCTGCGTGAGCCGTGGTGGTGTGCCGCTGTAGAGGTATTGCAGCGCGGCCGGCTTCTTCGAATCCAGCACCGAGGCCACCGTAGCCAAGCTGCCATCGGGGTTGAACACCGACACCACGTCGCCCACGGTGACGGTGATCTTGCCGAACCCATCGACCGCAAGCACGCCGTCCTCACCGACCGGTGGTGTGTAGCCGCCGACCGAGGCTGCCGCCCAGGTGTGCTTGGCACCGGTGGTGTCGGTCAGGATCACCGACCCGTCGAGCATCTCGGCCCGGCTGTAGCCGCTGCCGGCAACCCCGAGTGTCCAACCGCCCGGAAGCGGCGCCGGATCTGCGGAATACAGGTGCTCGGTCTTGACCACCTGCGGCATCAGATTGGTGACACGGCCGCCGAAAAAGCCGCCGTCGGTGGTGCTCTTGACCCACAACGCCATCACCTGCATCACCGTGGGGTTGCGGTGATACAGCTCGACCTTGACCGGCACCCGCTGCCCGGTCTTCAACGACACCTCATCGTCCCGCTTCGGGGTGGCGGTGGCGCTGAACAGATCAGTGGGCAGACCCAACGATTTCGGGCTGTCGTAGACAACCTTGCCGTCGATCCAGATCTTCGCGCCCTCGGCGTGCTCGCCGACGAAGCGGAAGTCTCCGGCGACCGGCGCCTTGAAGTAGCCCTCCCACCGGATGACGAACCAGTCCTTGTTCAACCCGGTCGGAATCGGATTCGGGTGCCCGGGGAAAGTATTGGCCAAGCTCAGGTTCACCTGCGGCTCGGTGCGCACCAGCACCGCCACGTCATCGGCCTTGCCGGCGTGGCTGGAATCGTTGAAGTACGACGCCCGCAACCCGTGCGCCTCACCGCCGCGCGAGTTGTAGGCAAGGGTGATACCCGACTCCCCGCCCACGGAGGTGAACTGCGGGCCGCCGCTGTTGGTGCGCAGGTTGCCGTTGAACAAGTTCACCGACAGCGGACCGACCTCGTCCACCACGGAGACCTTCGAATCGCCCATACGCTGGTCGATGCTGAAATGTCCGACCCACTGCGGGGTCGTGGTGGTCACGCCACCGGCGAGCGCGGTCAACGCGGTCCACGTGTACTTCCCGCCGTCACGCAGCACGTTCTTTGGCACGGTCCACTTCGGGTCCTTCAGGCAGCCCGAGTCCACGACCGTGCCGGAGCGGCCGTCGAAGCCGGTCGACACTTTGAAGCAGTACAAGGTGGCCGCTCCGGACGGGTTGGTGACCGGGCTGACCGACAAGGTCGGGGTGGCGGTGGCGATCACGCTCTCGTCCGCGGGACCGACCAGTGTGGTCGGCGGTGGCGGGGTGCCGTAGTCGACGATCAGGCTGGCCTGCAGGGTCTTGAACGACACCTCATCGGTCTCGCCACCCGAGAGCAGGAACCATGCGTTGTTGTCCTTCGCCGCGACCCGATCGGCGATATAGCCGGTCAACTCCGAGGAGAACATCATCCCGGCATCACCGAGGGATCCGGACGCCAGCTCCTGGCCCGTGGCGTCGTAGCCGAGCGTGCTCTTGGCCTGATGCAGCGTCGAGGTCGCAGACGCCGCGGTGCCGGTATCACCGGTGCGCTGGAAATCCATGCGCGCACCGATGATGTTCTTGTCGAACAGCGGGGAGAAGTCGAATCGGAATGCCGATCGCCAGAACAGATTCGAATCATTCGGGCGCGAGTTACCGATCTAGATGCCGCAGGTGTTCACGCACTCGGCTCCGGCCGAGGAGTACGCGCGCGTCTCGGCGGTCTTGCCGAAGCCATAGGTGTAGGTGGGATCAACGGTGATCGGGAAGACCCGCTTCTTGTCGGTCAACCACTTGGTGTCCACCGCAACCGCCAGCAACCACGCGTCATCCTTGCGCGCCAGCGAGTATTTGCCGCCCGTGCGTGCAGGACCAGCCTTCTTCTTGTCCTTCGCCTTCTTGTCTGCCGAATCGAACACCGTGATCGGCGGCAGCGCCGCCACTTGCGCGCCCTTGGCGTCGACGATGACCACACCGTCACCCTTCAGCTGCGGGGTCAGACCGTCGCCGAGCTGCATCACGAACACCCACCGTCCATCACCGACCGCCTGGGCGTTCTTGATGACGATCTCTTCCTTGACCGCACCCGGTTCCACCGTGTACCGCAGATCTTGACCAGGCAACGCATCCGGGTAGGTGACCGTCGAACCCGACATCTTGCCCTGCGCCTTACGAGCTCCCACCAATGCCAGCGATATCGGCGCATCACCGGTGTCCATGCGCACCAACGCCGGATCATCGGCGAAGGCCGCGAACTCGGTCCGCGCGCCGTCCCGCACTGCCGCCGCGGAACCCTGCTTGGCCTCCAACCGAGTATCCATCGCCACCCAGTTGCCGCGCTCGTCACGAACACTCACCGGCGTCGCCGACAACACCACCGACTGCGAACCGTTGGCGTTGGTGTATGTCACCGACTTCTCGGTCCGCGCCGTCTCCTTCGACGTCTTCGGATCGAAACCTTCCCGCACACCCGACGGCGGCACCTTGAACCCCGCCAACGGCGTGAAATCTGCCGCCAGGTGCGTAGATGCCGGCTCGTCCTTCGCATCCTTCGGCAGCTTCGGTTCCTCCGCGGGCGCTGGCACGGATGGAGCCTCCGACGGTTCGGCCTGCGCCGACGGCGACACAACCACCTGCACCAGCGACACACCCAGCGCCGCCGTCAAAAGGAACACAACAGCGGGAACAAGCAGCCGCGTGAAGACACGCAAGCAGCCCGGCGGCCAAGGCCGAAATAGCATGACACCCCTCGAAACTGACGCCGCCAAATGGCGACGCGCACAATTACTCGCCGCAGCCGCACCGAACAGCACGGACCTTGGTCTCCCCGCAGAAAAACTCCAGCGACTGCTCCGGCACGATTTCATGCCGTCTTCACTTCGTCGCTGTAAATGCTCCATATGGGTCTCGTAGCGACCAAGACTGTGCGGCGCGAACAAGCGGAACGCAACTTCACTTGACGAACTGCATCGCCACCTGCCGACACTGAGAAACGCGCCAGCAACTCACGAACCCACGACGATCTGATCGGATTTACAACCAACATAATTGGTCGTCACACCGTTCTGGTTACGCACGGTCGAGCATCGACGCCAGCCATGTTCGCAGCGGCCAGATCACAAGCAGCGACCAACCAGCGATTTCAGTCGCGACTCCGATCCACGCCGATGCCGATCGCCATCCGCTCGAATTTAAAAGCGCTGCTGGAGAGAGCTTTTCAGCCATCGCCAGCTCCACTCACAAGAGTCACCCAGGTTTCGAAGTGACACGTATTGTCACGGTCCCCCGGGAGCCACCTCAACACAGCCGCCGAGTAGAGAGGCAAAGCGCGGCCCCAATGCCTCACTCCCGGAATCCACCACCCAGGAATGGGTGTAATGGGAATGCTCCAGGTTTGGTTGATTCCTGATCTGTGAGGCCGTCGTCCTCGCTGGAAGGATGTCCACCGTGCCGAAGCCGTATCCGGAGGAGTTCCGCCGCGATGTCGTCGCCGTCGCCCGCAAGGGCAACGCCCCGATCAAGCAGGTCGCCAAGGATTTCGGGATCTCCGAAGCGTGCCTGCACAACTGGCCCAAACAGGCCGACATCGAGGATGGGAACAAGCCCGGCCTGACCGGCGAAGAGTCCGCTGAGTTGCGTGAGCTGCGTAAGCGCACCAAGCAGCTGGAGCAGGAGAACGAGATCCTGCGCCGCGCCGCGGCGTTCTTCGCCCGCGAGTTGCCCCCAAAATGAGGTTCCCGCTGGTCCTCGAACTGGCCGCCGACGGGTTCGCTGTCGCGGTGATCTGCCGGGTTCTCGGTTTCACTCCACAGGCGTTCTACAAGTGGAAGAAACACCTGTCACGCAGCGTGATTGGGACGACGCCCATCTGATCGACGCGGCTCGTGACATCCATGCCGACGACCCCGCGTTCGGCTACCGCTTCATCGCCGACGAGCTCGCTGACT
>NZ_BDCH01000048.1 GCF_001613405.1 Nocardia crassostreae | reverse complement strand
AGACCGCGGCATCCGCGCGAGTGAGAATCGGGTGCAACGTTTGTGCTCACAGCAGCGGATCTGGTCGGTGTTCGCCCGCAAACGCGGCCTCGGCAGGCGTGCGGGTCCACCCGTCCATGACGATCTCGTCGCTCGCGAGTTCACCGCAGCAGCACCAAACCGGTTGTGGCTCAACGATATCACCGAACCCAAGTCAGCGAAGGCAAGCTCTATCTGTGCGCGATCAAGGACTGCTTTTCCAACCGGATCGTCGGCTACTCGATCGACGAACGCATGACCGCCGCCCTGACAGTGGCTGCGTTGCGCAACGCGGTCGCGACCCGCTCACCAGCCGGCACCGTGGTCCACTCCGACCGAGGCAGCCTAGGCAATTTCGCTCCCGACGATTCGTGCATGCGTTGTCGGCCAACAGATTACGAGGCTCAATGGGGCGAGTCGGGGCTTGGTGACAACGCCGCGATGGAATCGTTCTTCGCGCTGCTGCAACGCAACGTCCTCGACCGCCGGCACTGGGCGACCCGAGAAGAACTGCTCCTGGCGATCGTCGTCTGGATCGAACGGACCTACCACCGCCGTCGACGGCAACGCCGACTCGGCCACCTGACACCGATCGAGTTTGAGACAACCAATCAGCCCGCACTCGCGACCTGAAACACCACACCCCGCGAGTCAACCGAACTCGGGGCAGTCCCCTGATGGAGTAGTGCGACTGGGACAAACGTCCGGCGCCAGTCACGGCTGGACTACCTGACCCACCCACGTACTACTCGCAACAATCGCTACGCCGACCAACGCCGATCGGAAACCGAAGTCGGCCCTTTACTTGTGGCGGTTCATCCCCGACGGATACTGATGAGTGCTGGTGGGCAAGTCGCTCCGTCAGCCACACGCAGGCGAGGTTTGGTTGCTGAAGGTCAGCATGGTGCAGATCCATTCCTTCTGGATCTTCCACTTACCGTCCTCGACCACGAAGGGCACGGTCACTTGCTGTGGCTGACCGCCGTCGACCGCCGCCTGTGCTTCTGCGCCGAGGACACCGTTGCCCAGGTCATTGGCCTTCGTGATGGCGAGGGTGGCGTTCTTCTGTCGGTAGAAATCAGTCAAGCGCTCGGGCAGGCTCGGGTCGACCGCCGCTCCCTGTACAAGGTCCAGCTTCTGGTCGTTGGGAACGTTCGGGTCCAGAGCCATTTGCAGATCCGCGTTGAGGGTCGCAACAGGCGGGGCAGAGGGATAGCTGGGCTTCGCCGCAGTGATCTTGGCTGGCCTCGTTTGGTTGTCGCCGTCGGCGCAGGCAGACGCTCCGATAGAGACGCCGACGAGCACAATAATTGCAATCGACCCGGCCCCCTGAATTCTCACCGGCGTGTTCCTTTCATTTGTAGATATCCGTTACGTCTCAGCATTATTACCGCAAATACTCGAAAAACTTCCCGCTCTTTTCATCGAATCCAACCGCACCAGCCTCGGCGAGGAAAACGTCACGCGCCTCTTGTTTCCGAGCCCTAAGGGCACCAATATGCTCAGGGTCTCTGACGAGTGTCGGATACCCCCATAGAGCAGTCCGGAATCCGGGTTTTGCCACAAACTCCCAGCCGCTGGGAAGCGCACCATCCACTACGGAGAACAAATCGAGCGGCACCAACTCGGGCCACCCATCATTGCCCAAGACCAAGACACCCAAACGATTATTCTGCAACACCATTGCCCAGACAGTGTATACAGCGCCGACAGTTACGGGATGCAGGTACGCAGGCCCCGAACCTGACTCATTTCGCGCCTCGCTTTCAACCGGTCCGATGCATAGAATTCTCACATTCGCCCACCTTACATCATTCAACATAACTAGCAGACTGTACGCGATATCGATGCGGTTCGGTGCAATGCATTCCGAACCGCGCGCCGTGTCAGCTATTCAACTCGTTGCCAGTGATCTTGCACAGCAATCCACATATGTGAAGGTTCACTCCTTTTACAAGAACTTGAAGTCGGTGGCTTCACCGGTTCTCGTGTTATATTCGTAATGAATGTTGTATTCACCAACTTCCGCGTACTCCATCTTGACCCACCCGTCTTCTGCGTACAGGTTTCGCTCCGAGTCACTCATCTTCACACCCTCTAGTACTTCACCCCTTTCTGGGTTCGCCTGGATATATTTCATAGCTTCTTCTTCAACCCAACTGTACGGGGTGGCTCGCGCCGTTCCCCCGCCCGAAATTCCTGGATCCGGGGTAGTTTGGGCGGCTGGTGTTTCTTTGGCGGGCGGTGCCTGATTCGAGGCGTTGTCATCCGCCATGAGGCTGGCCATCGCTCCGACGCCTGCCTCCACGGCCATCTCGTTTAGTCCAGAGGTGCCTCCGGTTGCCAAAGCTAACGCAGCTCCAGCAGCTCCGGCAGCGAGGCCACCCAGGCCTACGGCGATCACAGGGATAGCCAGGGCGGCCCACTTGCCTGTGAGGTCGAGGTAGTTGATGGGGTCGGCGTTGCAGTATTCGTAGTTGTTGGCGGAGCCCCCGGAGATGGGGTCTGTTTGTAGGAATCGGCCTAGGACGGGGAGGTAGGTGCGGGCTCCCATTTCGAGTGCTTGTTGGCTGGCGATGTGTTCGACGGGGACGGTGTGTTGTCCGAGGTAGCCGAAGTCCATGCCGCCTTCGGCGGTGGACGGGATCGGGATGTCCTTGAACTGGCCTGTGACCGGGTCGATGGTCTGGCCGAACGGGTCGTAGAGGTGCACGGCGCTGGTACGCGCGCCGGTCCCGTCGGCGGTGAACAGAATGCTGCCGCCGGTGATGGCCGGATAGGCCCAGTTGGTGGCCTTGGTGCCGGTGTAGTTCTTGGTGAGAACGACACCGCCGGGCAGTTTCACGATCCGCTGGCGTAGTACGCCCACGGAGTCGAGGACAAACTCCGGGCCACCGGAGTTGGAGATGAATCCGTAGCGGGTGACCTTTTCCGGGTCGGTTCCGGTTTGCACGGTGCGGGCGGTGATGCGGTCGGTGACGTCGCGGGTGTATTTCACCGAGTTACCCGCTGCAGTGCTGGTGGTGATGTGGCGGCGGGTGGAGTCGTAGCCGAGGGTGTCGGTGCCGACCTTGATCGCGTTGCCGTAGGCGTCGTACTCGAACGACAGTGCGGTGGCGCCGGTGGTGGATAGCAGTCGGTCGGCGTCGTCGTAGCAGTACAGCGTCGTTACTGGCAGGCCGCCGTTGAGGCTGTCGGCCATGGAGGTGCGGTTGGTGTTCTGGCCTGCCTTCTTGTTCGGTCCGCACCCGTTGTCGGGGGCGTAGTTGTAGACCAGCTCGTGGTGGGGGATGGTGGCGCCGGTCAACCGGCCGACACCGTCGTAGGTGTAGGCGTACTCGTAACGAGCCCCGCCACCAGCGGTATCGGTGATCACGTCATCGGTGATGCGCTGATCCCGTGAGCGGGTCACGGTATCGGTGACCGTGGTGCCACCGGTTTTCCAAGTGAGCGCGGTGACCGACGCGGCGCCGTTGTAGGTCAATCCCAGGCTGGAGTTGTTGCCGTAGGCCACGCTCTGCAGCAGTCCCGCGTTGTAGACGGGGGTAGCCACGGTGGTGCCGTCCAGGTCGAGACGATTCAGGCGGGAGGCGTTGGTCCACCCGTAGGCCAGGGTCGAGGTGACACCCTTGACGGCGCTGGTCTCGCTGGTCTTCCGCCCGTGGATGTCGTATTTGAACGTCGTCACCGCGCCGTTGACGTCGGTGTAGGAGGTCACCTGACCGAGCAGATCCACGACGGTGGTGGTGGATCCGGACTCGTCACTGGCCTTGGTGACGAGCGGGTTGCCGCCCACGGCATAGTCGAAGGTGATGTTGCGTGCGGGCTGTCCACCCTGCGCGGGGAAGGACCTTGACCTCGCGACCGCGGCTGTCGTAGCTGGTGCACGCCCACGGCTCGTCGTTGATCCGGGCGGCGACGATGCGGCCGGCACCGTCGTACACCATCTCGACGACATTGGCGACGCCGTCGGAGTTACTCGCCGCGGCGACCCATTCCGCCATCCCGGCCTGATTCACCGCGGCAGAGCCGGATACGCACGGGTTGGCGCGGGTCTCGGAGTTGCCGTAGTAAGTGAAGTCGCCGCGCTTACTTTCGGCGGTGATATCGCCCCCGGGAAGGGCGTGGGCGAGCTTGCGCAAGAACCCTTCACCGGGTTTCTCGAAGCTGTTGCGCCGCACCAGGTTCAACCCGCCCGGGTCGTTGATCTTCGACACGACCAGCCCGAACACGGGGTCGATCCCGTTGGCCGGGTCCGAGTATCCAGTCGCCACCGTCGTCGACGGCGCACGTTCCACGCTGCCACCGGAGGTGTTGTGAACGGTCTTGCTCGTCTCATATCCGTAGCGCGGTGCCAGGTGCTGGCCGGGAACCGTTGCCATGCCCTCGCTGCCCGGTGGGGTCCAGGCGAAGTTCAACGCTGCGGTGTTGCCGGCGCGGTTGTAGTAGTCGATGCGGACGCGATGTTTCGCCCCTGCAGCGTTGTTCGTGTAGGTCCCCGAGACCGCGGTCGCAGCCTTGTCGGTCCAGCTGTCCACGATCAGGACATCGTCGATCCACAACCGGACACCGTCGACCACGGTGAACCCGAGCTTGTACTCACCGGCAGTTGGGAACTGGATCTCACCGGTGAACCGAGCCGACCAACCGTCGGTATTGAGAACCGGTGGCGTGGCACCCCAGTTGCGGGCCAATGTGCCATCCGTTGTGCCGACGCCTGTCTGCCACACCGCCGGGACACCGGACAAGAACCGGTTGTCGTACAGGGTGGCCTGCAACCCGAGGGTGCCCTCGTCGTAACCGTAGTGAGCGCGCGGGACAGTCTCCGCACACGCAACGGTCGGGACCTGGCCCTGGAAGCACGAGGCCGGGCCGGGCCCGAAACTGTCGGTGACACGGTCGGCGTGGTCGTAAACGTGGGTCGTACGCCGACCCGTGCCGTCGACGACTGCGGTGATCTTGTCCTTGTGGTTCCATTCCAACCCGGTGGTCACACCGTCAGCGTCGGTGCCTGTCAGAGCGCGGCCCGCAGCGTCGAAGGTGACCTTCTTGGCACGGTTGACGTTGGGCAGACTGACGTAGGTGACATTCTGACCAGGTGCCGCGTACTCATAGCGGTGGTACGGGCGGCTTCGTAGGTCGCGGCCGTCGGGGGCTGGTCGCGAGATGAGTTCTGGTCGGGCACCTGGTTGGTCCACGCCGGGAACGGACCAGGGGTCGTAGGCCGAGATGTAAGCGATCGAGGTGAGCTCGGTGTTGTAGGTGGTCGGCGAGGATTGCGTGGCCATCCAGTCCACCGCGAGACTGCTGCGGGTCTGGTTCATCGGACCGATGCCATTGATAGCGTGCTGGCCATCTTTGCTGTGGAAGCCGTATTTCTCGACCCAAAGCAGGGCGCTGGCCTCGGCCTCGTGGCTGTAGTCGGTGATCTGCCCGCCGGGGTTCTCGATGCGGTCCAGGGTGCCAGCGATCGAGTACCACAACCGGGTTTCGGTACCGTCCCAGTATTTGATGCGGCACAGCATCTGCTTGGGTGCGCTGCCGATGATGTCGGCTTTGGCGTAGTTGCCTTCCGCGCTGGGGCTGTTGGTGTCGTGCACGGTGAACTTGCCCGCCGGTTTGGCGGCCCCGCCATAGCAGCTGTCGCTGTCATCCGTGTTGTAGTACAGCGTGTGCGACCGGCCCGACACCGGGTCCTTGACCTGCGTCAGCCGCGGCGCGGTCCCGCTGTAGAGGTATTGCAGTGCTGCTGGTTTCTTCGAGTCCAGCACCGACGCGACCGTCGCGAGCGTGCCGTCGGGGTTGAACACCGACACCACATCGCCCTCGGTGAGGGTGATCCGGCCGAAGGAGTCGACGGCCATCACCCCGTCCTCGTTCGCAGGTGGGGTGTACCCGCCGGTGGAGGTTTTGGC
Source organism: Nocardia crassostreae (assembly GCF_001613405.1). Taxonomy (GTDB): domain Bacteria; phylum Actinomycetota; class Actinomycetes; order Mycobacteriales; family Mycobacteriaceae; genus Nocardia; species Nocardia crassostreae. Next base: position 27,753 of record NZ_BDCH01000048.1, on the reverse strand, counting down.
CCAGGTGTGCTTGGAACCGGTGGCGTCGGTGAGGACCACCGAGCCGTCGAGCGTTTCGGCGCGACTGTAGGAGCTGCCCTGCACACCCAGCGTCCATCCCCCGGCAGCGGTGGCGGGTCGGCGGAATAGAGCCAGTCGGTCTTGACTATTTGGGGGGCGATGTTGTGGGCACACCCGCCGCCCCAGCCGCTGTTGTCGGTGCCCTTGGTCCACAGCACCATTCGCGGTGTCTCGTTGGCGGTGTGGTGGTACAGCTCCACCTTCAACGGCACTCGTTGGCCGGCCTTGAGCGACACCTCGTCGGCCCGTTTGGCCGTAGCGGTGTTGAAGTCCGAGGCGAGGCCGGAGGATTTCGGATTGTCGTAGACGACTTTCCCGTCGATCCAGATCTTGGCGCCCTCGGCGTGCACGCCACCGAAGCGGAAGTCACCGGTGGCCGGGGCCTTGAAGAACCCTTCCCAGCGGATGACGTACCAGTCCTTGTTCAACCCTGTCGGGATCGGATTCGGCCGCCACGGCGCGTTGTCCATGCTGTTGCTGAGGATGTTGCCCCAGTCCAGGTTGATCGTCGGCTCGGTCCGCACCAGCACCGGAATATCGTCGGCCTGACCGGTATGAGTCGAGTCGTTGAAATACGACGCCCGCACGCCGTGAGCCTCACCGGCACGGGAGTTGTACGCCAACGTGATCCCGGATTCGCCGCCCACCGACGTGAACTTCGGGCCACCACTGTCGGTGTAGAGATTGCCGTTGAACAGATTCACACTAAGATCGCCGACTTTGTCGACCGGCGAGATCGTGTTGGCGCCCATCCGCTGGTTGATCGTGAAGTGCCCGACCCACTGCGGGGTAGTCGTGGTGACACCACCTTCCAGGGCGGTGAGGACGGTCCAGGTGTACTTACCGCCGTCGTGCAGGACGTTCTTGGGCACCGTCCATTTCGGGTCCTTCAAGCATCCGGAGTCGACGACGGTGCCGGAGTGGCCGTCGAACCCGGTTGAGACCTTGAAGCAGTACAGCGTGCCTTGCCCGGAGGGGTTGGTGACCGGTGCGACGCTCAATGTCGGGGTGGGAGTAGCAATGATGCTCTCGTCGGCAGGCCCGACCAGGATGGTCGGAGGTGGCGGGGTGCCATAGTCGACGATCAGGCTGGCCTGCAGGGCTTTCAGCGACAGTTCGTCGGTTTCGCCGCCGGACAGCATGAACCAGCCGTCGTTCGCTTTCGCGTTCACCTTGTCCGCGATGAACGAGGTGAGCGCGGAGGAGTACATCATGCCGGTGTCGCCGATCGACCCGGTCGCCAGCTCGGCGCCGGTGGCACCGTAGTTGATCGGACTCTTGGCCTGATACAGCGTCGACGTTACGGGCGCCGCGGTCCCGGTGGTACCGGTGCGTTTGAAGTCAATGCGCGCACCGACGACGTTCTTGCCGAACAAGGTCGTGTAGTCGAAGCGGAACACCGAGCGCCAGAACACATTCGCGTTGTTGGCGCGGCTGTCGCCGACCTGGATGCCGCAGGTGTTGACACACTCGGCACCGTTGACCGAGTTGTACGCGCGGGTCTCGGCGGTGGCCCCGAAGCCGTAGGTGTAGGTCGGATCGACCGTGACCGGAAAGACCCTCTTCTTGTCGGTCAACCAACCTTTGTCCACCGTCACCGTCAGCGACCACGCGTCCCCCTTCTTGGCGACCGCGTATTTGCCCCCGGTGCGGGCTGGGGCCGGTGTGGTCTTCTTGCTCTTCTTGTCGGTCTTGACCGCGGAGTCCCAGACTTCGATCGGCGGCAGCGCCGCGACCTGGGTGCCCTTGGCATCGACGACGATGACCCCGTCGCCCTTGATCTGCGGGGTCAATCCCTGACCGAGTTTCATCGTGAACGTCCACTTGCCGTCCCCGACGGCCTGGACATTCTTGACAATGATCTCTTCTTTGATCGCGCCGGGTTCGACCGTGTACTGCAGGTCCTGGCCGGGCGCCACGTCGGGGTAGGTGACCTCCGAGTCGGCGACCTTGCCCTGGGACTTCTTCGCCCCGTCCAGCGACAGGGTGACCGGCGCGTTGCCGGTGTCCACGCTCAGAAGCGCGGGGTCGTCGGCGTATTGGGCGAATTCGGTGTTCGCGCCGTCGCGCACCGCACCGGCCTTCGCGCCGGGCTTGGCTTCCAGGCGGGTGTCCATGGCGACCCAATCCCCGTGCTCGTTGCGCACGCTGATCGGGGTCTGCGACAGCACGACCGAGGTCGATCCGTTCGCATTCGTATACGTCACCGATTTCTCGGTCCGCTCGGTCTCTTTCGAGGTCTTCGGATCGAAACCGGCATGCACCCCGGACGCGGGCACCTTCAAACCGGCCAGCGGCGCGAAGTCCGCGACCGGTTGTGCGGGCTCTTCCTTGTTGAGTGGTTTCTCGTTGTTGACCGGTGTCAGTACCGGAACATTGCTCGGCTTGGGCGATTTCGGCGCCGCCGCCGCCTGGGGTGCCAGCACGATGTGAGCCAGGGACACCCCCAATGCCACCGTCACAATCAGAACGACAGCGCTCGTGAACGCCGAAGCGAACACACGCGGCCGGAACCGCCCACGGACACGCATTAACACGACTTCCCCTCAACCCAACACCCGCCCCGACACATCAAGGCACTGTGAAAACTTCTCGCGAACAGGACAAGTCGGCACCTGAGAGATGAAGGGCGCTGCCCACACCTGACTTCTCAGCTACTCCTCAGGCCTCGACGAAACGAGACAGTGGCAGGGCACTGCGTACGGGAACAACCGGAGTGGGTGAACTGCGAGCTGGTCCAAGCGCATTCAGACACACGCCAGTAAACATTCAGCATGGTCACGTGATCAACCGCTCTTCCAGGTGAATCTGCGATGCAGGATCTCAAGAATGGGCGCATCACGCCCAACTGCAAGCAGTCAAGCAACCGTCAGGCAATCACGTTGACCGGTAGGGTCCGCGAACCTCTCCAGTGGCCACAAGAGCGTGAATTCCCTTGTTTACCAGACTCTTTCAGCGTCACTGCACCCGAATGCGGCACGCGAGCAGTACATGTTGCGACACAAAATGTCACAAGCGCCAGGGCAATAGTGACGCAGGCGGCACGAACCGGGCACGACACCGCCCTGCCGCAGCACCGCGGACAGCTCGCCACCGTCAGATAACTCCCCAACCGGGGGATGGTTCAGGGTAGGTTGGAGATCGACGCGATGGGCCTGGATTCGCGTAAATAGTTGTGGCGCATTGGGATCAGCGGTTGCTTTACGGCGCGCGCTCGCGTTCTCGGTGACCGTGCGCACCAGAGTTGCGCACGATAGCAAGTAACACAAGGGGATTGCGAACGTGAGTGGAGTTGGTTGCCCGCCGTGGTGTATTGAGTACCTTCCGGCAGACGCATGCGACCCGCATGATGGTGGTGCGCATCGCGGGCGGGAGGTGCAGATCCCGGTCGATGCCCAACGAGGAACGTTGCGGGAAGCGTGGGTGGGGGTTCAGATAGCAGCGGACGAGCGTGCGCACACATTGGACCCCCATATCGATCTGATCGCACCCAGCCGCGTGGACGCGGAGTTGACCGCGTCGCAGGCGCGGACCCTTGCCGATCTGCTGGTGGGAGCCGCCGACAACGGTCCGATGGTGCCCGCCCGGCCGTGCCCGTCATGGTGTGTGCGGCATCCGCCATCGCTGGTCGCCGACCCGTTCCGCCACCACGGTGAGCCGCAACGACTGCGGGTCCGCGGCCCGCAACTGCACGACGCGTTTGTAGCGACTCAGCTAGTGGGGTTCGATGTCCACAGCGTGTCGCCGGTGCTGCGGGTGCGTTTGCATCTGCCGGAGAAGGAGTGGATGGACGTGACGCCAACACAGGCGCGGCGGGTGGCGGCAGCACTGTACGACGCTGTCGACGCGATCGCGGCGCGCCACTGACCGAGGTGACCGAACCTGGATGGCCTGATGCTGATTTGTCCAATCCCATCTCGCGGAAAGGGACCGTTGCAAAAGATCAGGTGACAGATTTCACCCATCGGTGCAGCAGTCCCCACAAATCAACGAGGTCGCCGACAAGCGGGGATGCGACAGGTGTATGGATGGCTTCGAGGCCCACTGCAATCTCATTGCCGCGATACGGATGTGCCGCTTTTTGCCGTGAGGGCTTTCGCTACCGCATCGAAGCATTGCCTGGTTGGCTATGCGCTCCGGGCTCCGTCGTGTCCGGAGCGGGATGACGAAGCGTTACCTGGCCGTCGTCGATTCAGCGAAGGGCCCTGCGTCGGGTGACGATCTGGAGCTGTTCGTAGGGGCGAATCGGCTGCACCGAGCGCTGGAACCGGTAGGTGTGCTGCTCGATCGCACCCGTCGCAGAGTGCCGGATGAGCATCAAGTCGGCGTTGGACTCGGCCTTGCTCAGATCCGTGCAGAAGAATCGCGTGAACTGCTTGGGCGCCTGGGCGTAGCAGACATTGAAGATCTCGTTGAGCCGCTCGGGCGGGACAAGCCCCGGCCCCATCGTTCGTAACAGGAAGATGAGTCGGGTCGCCACGGTCTCCCAGTTGACCAGCAACTCTCGCGCGGGTTCGGACATGATCCATTCGACGAGATTGGCGGGCCTGGGTGAATCAGGCTGTACTGGAATGAGACTGGGAATCAAGCGACGTGCGGCAGGGTTGGCTGCCAACACGTCCAAATGCGGGAAACTGACGAAGTAGGCGGGGCTCGGGACGATCGCCAGGTGGTCCAGATCGTCGGCATCGACAGCCGACGGTGAAGCCGGGGTCCGAAGGGGGTCCAACCCGTTGAGCACCAGCGAGGTGACTTTGCGCAGCAACCAATCCGGTAGATCCAATACGCGGCACCACGCCTCCAGGGCCTCGACGCTGGGGTTGCGTAATCCCGCCTCCCACTTGCGCAACGAGGACAGGGTCGCTGACGCCGCGGTGGCGACTTCCTCCTGGGTCAGCCCCAACGCTTCACGGCGGCGACGCAGGTAGATCCCAACTTCTGGCCGGTCGACCACCCACGCGAGCCCGCCGGGTCCTCGGCGTTCCCTGACAGCGGGGATCGAACGAAGATGCGGGCAGGGCGACGACCGACGTGCAGGATCGGGCGACGAATGCGCAGTGCGCTGCACAGCGACCTCACTAACAACTCTCGCGGAGCCTGATACCTGCCAAGGAAGTGAAAGGCACTGCGCGTAGCAAAGTTTCATCCCCCTAGCGAATTCACGGCGTCGCAATCGAACATGCGATGTGAAACACATACGTGACGGAATGCCGGTTTGAAACTATGATGATCGTCACAGTGGATTCGTTTCCTGGTTGTTCACCCCAATGAAACCTTAAAGCCATTACGGCGAAACTCCGCCTCGGGAACGCCGAGTATCGGTGCTACTTCAGCAGTTCAGAGCCTTACCCAATGGGACGCAGCCCCATCCGGAGGATGGGCCGCCGCTCTGGCAAAAGCACCGCCGCTACCGGGTGAGGTGATGCAAAGGCAGTGGCCCGAGCACCCCACCGGCCAGATGGCAAACCTGCCGTAATCCAGGGGCGCTTATCTCGCGAATCTTCATCAATGGCCGTGGTGCGGGCCCGCGGGCGAGGCGGTGTGGACCGGCAGCGCCGTGACATCTTGTGTCACTGCCGACTGGACGACCTCGTCTCGCGTCCCCGTCCCTTGTGTATGAAAAATGCCGACTTGCAGGGCGTTCCACTGTGCGCGTCAGCACGACTCCGGCGCAAAACGTGCCACTGAAACCGAAAATTGCGACTTGATTGCTACTGAGGAAGAAGCAGGAGCATCGCCCGGGCCAGGACGGGGCTTTCGAGAGTGTTATCTGGCAATAGTCGTACTCATTGGCCATTTCGTTGCCCATAGGGATGTTTGCTACCTAGTCGCTCAACTCGCGGGGGTTGGGTGCCTGGTCGGGTGCCGGGTTTGCGACGGCAAACCCTTTCTCGCACAGTGCGTGTCACGACGAACTGTCATGAGGCCGCTGGGAAGGCGCTGTAAGGCTCCACCGGTTGCGTCGTGCGGGTAGCCGCGGCTCCGGGCAGGAATGGCCGCGGTAGGCAAGCGTGTTGGCGTCCGTCCGGCGGATGTCGCAATTCGAGGGAAGACATGGTTATTTGTGCTCGTAGCCGGCTCCGGCCGCGCCACCACATGCCGTCACGCGGGTGGAACGCCACCGGGGCGGCAACTTCGCCAAACCGTGTAGACGATCACGGGGAAGAATCCCCGAATCGCTTGGCCTCCACGCCGGTGCACAGAGGAGGTCACAGGATATTTGCCATCGGCCGTCCCCCGTACCATAGAGCGTGCGAAACCTTCTGGTTGCACCTGGACACTCTGCGCGATATCCAATCCAGTTGGGAAAAGAGAACGATCCGTACACCCCTCGTCGGGTACCTGCCATCACCCTAGTTCCTCATCTGGCAGCGTCCCCTTCCGCTTGCCGGAGATGCCTGGGACAACATCTCCGGCAAGGACTTTCTGCCATCTCGGCAATTCTTCCAAACTCTTTCGTGACTGGAGTCACGATGAAAGGTAGATGCTCAATGCGCACATCCAATGTTGTACATGGAGGACTTATCGCTACCGCTGTGGCCGGAGCGCTGATGCTGCCGACCACTGTCGCAGCGGCAGAGCCGGCGACACTCGAGGCCGCGAATCCGACGCCTACGCAGTCGCAGCCGATCGACTCCAAGGAGACGGGATCCTCCAGTAGCGGATCGTCGACCGGTGGGTCCTCGTTCACGGGTCCGTCCACCAGCGGATCGTCGTCGAGCGAGGAGGAGGCCCAAGAAAGCACCGGCTCTTCGGCGGAAACGGTGGTGGCCGGAGTCCTTGGGCGATTCATCCGAGGGCTGGTGACCGGTTCCTGACGCTGCGCCGAGGCAGTTCGGAAATAGCGGAGGCGGGGTCAGGGCCGCTAAACCGCACCAGCCAGGTCGGCGAACGTATCGCCAAATGCGGCGCGTGGACGCTTGATCGGCGCTGGATTCGGATCGCCGGGTGTGGTCGCTGATCGCGGAGAGAAAGCAAATTCTGGTGCGCACATCGGACAACAACGAACCCAATCAAGTCGAACTCGATCTTCCGGATCTCACCGACACACCCGACGGTCTAGCGGATGCTCCTACGGAACTGCTTCCCAGGATCGGCGACCTCGCAGATCCCGACCCGACCGATGTCTTCCAACTCCCGCAAGACGGCCTGCACGACGACGGGGTCATCGAGGAAGAGTCCGGAGACGAGGACGTTGATGACGACGACACGGAGAACGAGTCGTCCGAAGAGGAGACCTCCGAAGACAGCGAAGAAGCATCTGCTGACGAGGATCCGGAAGATCCTTCGGCGGAGCGGTCCGTAACACCGGGTTCGGGGCGATCGCAGTGGATTACCCGACACTTCGCAGCGCGCGACGTTCATCGATACCTGCCGCATGCAGCAGCCACCGCTGCGGTGATCACTACCGTCATCGGTGTCGTGATCGCTACGCAAGTGAAGTCCGATGACGAAGTCGGCAATACGAACGAGTCCTACGAGTACACCGACGAGTACTCCGACACCTCCACCACCGACTACCTCCCCGCCGATTTCTGGTCGACCATGACCAGCGACACCAGCACCAGCCCGCTCACAACACCCAGCGATGTGCCCATTCCCGGCGACCCCTTCACCGATCCCCTCGCCACGGAAACGCCCGTCGCAACCGACATCTTCCCAACCGACACGAGCATCGTGACCGAAACCGTCACCAGCGACCCGACATACACCGAAACCACCACCACCGAACCGGCCCCCACCACCGACACCACGGTCACCACCGAAGCCCCGCCCAGCAGCATCAGCATCAGTGCCGGCTTCACCGCGCCCTCTATCCAGCCAGGCGGCGGAGGGACATACGAGCAACCCTGGGTGCCTCCCACCCAAGATCCGGTCACCACAACGAAAACCGTCACCGTGACAGTCGTCCCCTCCACGACAACCACGCCCCCGAAGACCACACAACCGCAGAACACCACTGCAACCACAACCACGCCGGAAACGACGACGTCCGCCCCCTGCACGACCACCACTACGCGGAAGCCGCCGAAAACGACGACAACCCGACCGACTACCACCACACCCCAATCAACCACCACCGCACCGAAACCCTCCACCACCAAGCCCAAACCGACCACCACCAAACCGTCAACCACACCCTCTTGCCGGTAGCCGACGGTGGCCCGAAGAACGCTTGCACCAAGGGGATTCGACGCATGAGGACGCACTCATCCACACCCGCCATCACCATTGTGACCGCTGGTCTGGCCCTGCTGATATCGATGACCGTCGCAGGATGCGGTGGAACCGCAGGCAGGACCGAACGACTTCCCGAACTCGCGCCACCAAGCACCGGGGATCCCGTCCCTGTGATCCGACTCGACGCGGTCGAGCACAAACTCGACCCGCTCGGCGACTGGGCACGAGCGCGCGCCGAGAAGTACAAGATTCCGGCGCGAGCCCTGCAGGCCTACGGGTACGCGACGGTTGTCATGGCGAAAGCACAACCAGACTGCCACCTCGGGTGGACCACCCTGGCCGGGATCGCGCGCGTTGAAAGCAATCACGCCCGATTCGGTGGTGCGACTGTGGGTGCCGACGGCCTGGTGCGACCAACCATCCGCGGAGTGCCGCTGAACGGCACGAACGGCAACGCACGAATCATCGACCCCGACGCCACCGCCAAGGCCGGACGCACCGTTTATGCCCGCGCGATGGGCCCGTTCCAGTTCATCCCCGACACGTGGAAACGCTGGGGTGTACGCGCCAGCGCCGACTACAACACCCTCGCCAGCGCCCTCGAAGGCGGCAAACCCGTTGCGAGCAGCGCTCTCTCGGGAAGCCCCGACAATCTGGATGATGCGGCGCTGGCCGCAGCACGCTACTTGTGCGCGGCAGGCGGCGACTTAGCCACCGCACAAGGCTGGCGACGAGCCATCCTGGCCTACAACCACTCCACCGTCTACGTCGGCCAAGTACGCGCCGCCGCAGGCGCCTACGACAAATGACAGGACGGTGAGAGCAAACACCGACCGCAGAAAACTATCCGTCCAGACCAGAAATGCCTGTCAGCACTCTCCGTTGCGCTCGCTAATCGAGCGTGCTGCCGATTCCCGTCGGCAGAATAACAGCTTATTCATTTGATTCAGGAGTTTCAATGCGAAAAATGCGTGTATTGGGTGTGACTGCCGTGGCCGCCGGCCTAATCCTCGGTGCGACCGGCGTCGCTTCTGCCACCGAAACCACCTCGCCCCCAGCGAAGGAAAAGCCGACCTCAGCCGGTTCAACCGCCACCGAACTGCTCACCGTGCTCTTCAAGGGCTTGGGCTCAGGTAGCGCCAGCGGCTCGGGCGGGTCGGGCAGCTCAGGGTCGATCGTCTTCTCCGCCCCGAAGTAGCCTCCAGAGAAAAAGGGGGCTGCCTCCCGCGCATCGCAGCGGGAGGCAGCCTCTTCCGCGTGTCCAGTGGTACTGTAGCCGCACCAACCCGAGTCCATGCGCCCAAGCGCACGGTAACCATGAGCGGATGTTTCGTTGATGAACCGCGACCTTCCTTGTCCAGCGCTTCGGTCCTCGGCTTGGCTTCTTCAGGCCGCGTTGTAAGCAGGCAAAAGCGGATGGTCTGCATGGGGCTCTCGCTCGATGTGTACCTAAGAATCGGCTAGCTCATCCAGGATCAACCGCCAGCGCTCGTTGATCAGATCGGTATCGACCTTCAGCGTCATATCAGGTCCGAAATACCCAAAAAGCCTCCTGGTTTCGACGAACGAAATGCCACACTCCCGTTGAAGAATCCACAGAACTCGGGTGGGCCGCAGCGGTTCAGGGTGCTCTCGCCCGGACACGCACTCCAGCACATCCATGAACGTCGCACCCCCGAAGACCAGCGCTCGCAACTCACTCTCACTCAACACAGAATCCCCTGATTCGCGCCCGCTCGACCCACACGGCGAAACCCCTGTCCGCATGCGGGGTTCGTGATCATGATCGTGGGCATAGCGGCAGGATAGGACAACTCGATCGGTTGTGCACGCAGGAGAATTATCGGATACGTGGGTCAGCGATGGCCGTACAAGGCTTGATGCAGTGCACGGCCCAGCTTCCTCTGCAGTGCGCGAAGGATTGTGATGGTCTGCTCGTCCGAGTACCCCGTGGTGATCGACCAATCCACGTCGGCCCCGAAGATATCGCTGGCGAAGACGAATTCGGTTGCCACCAGGGTTCGACGCCAGTCCCGGGCGCTCAGTGGCTCGTTCGCGATCAACGCCGAGCGCAGTCGGCGCCCTTGCTCGTGCAGGTCCATCACGCTCTCGAAGCCCATCGCGACCGCCAGCACGTCACTGCAATGAGCCGGGCCGCCCCACTCTCCCAGCCCGTGGCGCAGCACCTCACGCTCATCGTTCGACAACTCGATCGCGACAAGGCCGTCCGAATCCATCCACCCAGGATGGCCTATCGAAACCTATCCCCTGGCGGGTTCGATCAGCGTTGTATGGCAGAACCGAACGTTCCACGCTGCCGTCTCACGCTCAGCGAAGAAGGTATCGAGCAGTTCGAAGATCGTCGCCAGTAGGCGCGCTTCCTGTTCCGGGGTGCGGTCGGTGCCGAACTCTTTGTCCGGCAGTGCGATGTCTTCGATCAGAGCCCACCAGGCGAGGCTGCTTTCGCGGCGTACATGGTTGGCGAGTAGCCACTCTCGAAAGCCATTCAGACCCTGCCCGCCATGGTGACGGACAGCGAAGTCGTAGCCGTTCAGGAAGCTCACCGCGCCCCGCACAGACTCGTAGCCGATATACATGCCCGGCCGTCCGGTGAACAGCCGGAGGTACTCGCGTTCGCTGAGCTCGGTCACATCGGTGATCTCACGTCCGTTCACCATGACCCGGCGCGTGGGCCCATAGGAACGAGGGGGGCCGTCTTCCTCCTGCATGTGGACACTCCATCACAACGGTGCGTGACCAACCAGTCACAGCGCTTGGGATGACCTCGGCGAGTACAAACCTTCGGCCGGCCCGGTCGGCCGATCCGAACAGCGCGGAACGCGGCACGCATCCCACAGCAGCAGGTCGGCGCCGGAGAGCCGGCCGTTACCGTTTGCCACTACTCAGGTCGAATTCAGCTTCAATCACCAGCCGACCAGCAAGAAGATGCTGGTCGGTACTGTTCCCATCTATATCGTGCCCCGCCGAGGGCACAGCCGGGAGCATCATTTGCCCAGTTCAGGCAATTGTTCCGGCGTGCGCTCATGCCTATTTCCGATGGGTCTTTTCCACTGTGTAGCGCAGCTGCGCGAAGCCGCCACCGAGGTCCGCTGCAGAGTCCAGGTGCAACGAGACATCTTCGGGAAGTTCGCCGAAGAGGCGGAAGCCGGCTCCGATCAGCACCGGAGCGACGCTGATGATGAAATTGTCGACGCGGCCGGCACGCAGGAAGCTTTGGATCAGGCGGCCGCCGTCGGGGTAGACGTGTGCGATTTCGCGTGCTTCGAGGTCGGCGATCATGCTGTCGAAGTCGCGGTAGACGGTGATGCGTGGATCGGCGTCCTCGGGCAGGGTGGTGCTGAGCACGCCGACGTGGCGGTTGCCGTAGTGCCAGTTCTCCGCACCGAATCCGATGACCTTGTCGTAGGTGTTGCGGCCCATGATCACGGCGTCGACCGAGTCGAGGAACTCGAGAAAGCCGAGATCCCCGGCTTTCTCGCCGCGTGAGGTCAGCCATTCGATGTCGTTGTCGACGCGAGCTATGTAGCCGTCGAGGCTGGTACCTATGAAAACGGTGGCCGAGAAGGCCATTCGGTTCTCCTTGGGTGAAGCGGGTCAGGGTCGAGCGGTCGCCCAATCCTCAGTCGGTGGCGAGGGGGATATCGCCGGTGGTCTTGCTGTAGCCGAGGGCCTCGACGATCCGGCCGTCGCGGACGCGCATGAGGTTGACGCCCTCGACCCAGTCGTTCTCGCCCGCGCCGAAGCGGTACTGCCAACGGATAGTCGCGCGGTCGCCCGCGACGATCACCTCCTGTGGCTGGAACTGAGTGGCGGTATCGTCGACCAGGGTCTTCCAGAACAGCAGGCAGGCCTCGCGGCCCACAACCCGCTCACCCGTCGGTGCGGGCTGCACCGACTCCATGACGCAGTCGTCGTCGACAAGATCGTCGAGCAGTTCCGGGAGACGATCGATGAACGCGCGGTTGAATCGGTCCATGACCTCGGTGGTGGTACGCATGCCGAGCTCCTCGTGTAGGTGGGTAGGGGTGCCATGCGATCCTGCTGCCTCGGGAATTCGGTGGGAAACAGTCTTTTCTTGTTCCTGGTACAAACAGGGTTTGGAACGCCAGGTCATTTGTTCACCTCCACGGCCGCGCGCATCGCGCGGACCAACAGGGTTGTCGGTAGTTGCGGCGCCTGTATTGGGCCGAGTTCCGCCGTCGGCACCCGCAGTGGGAGCTCCGGCACCGATATGCCGCCGCTGCCCTACGCGGTGGTGTGGCGGACCGAGAGCGAGCCGGTACGCGCATTCGCGACAGTGATCAGCGATCTGAGCGACGCTCCATGGTCTGCGCCCCGTCGTCGAGCTGATCAGCGGTAGGAAACGGCGGTCAGGTCCGATATGACGTCGGGGCCCTTGGGTTCCCAGTTCAGCTGGTCGATTCCGGCCTGACCGGTGACGGTCTGGCTGAGGGCCAGGGCGTCGGCGAAGGGCTCGCCCAGTTCGGCTCGGGCCCGGTCCAGGGGCCAGACCTCGGTTTCACCGGAGACGCCGGCCGCCCGGGCCGCGGCCACGGCCAGGTCGGCGACCGGGACGGCGGGCTGACTGATCGCATGCCAGACCGAACCTGCCGGGGCCGCATCGACGACCTTGGCGAAAAGGTCTGCGAGGTCGTCGATATGGACCATGGGCCACACGATCGAGGAGTCGGCGACGAGCACGGGAGCCTCGTTCTTTCGGGCCAGATCAACCAGCAGAGCGGGGATTCCGCCGCCCCGCCCGTGGACGATGCCGGGGCGGATGACGGCCGTTCGGATGCCCGTGTCGGCCAGCGCGAGGACTTGACGTTCGATGTCGGGGCGGTACCCGACGATGGGGATCGGATTGGTGGGCGTGGTTTCGTCGGCGTCGACGGCCACATCGCCACTGGGCGTGGCCAGATTGATGACGGCGTCGATGTCGGGGGTTACGGCCGCGGTCAGCAACGCAGGGTCGGTCAGGTCTCCCGTGCGGGTCTCGTACTCACTCGCGCTGTTGTCGGCGCTCGAGCGCCACGATATCATGTCCGAGGGACGAGAGGTGTTCGGCGACAGCGGAACCCACATAACCGCTCGCACCGATGACTAGTAACCGCATGAGAATCTCCTTCTGGTTGTCACAGTTCCCCGGGGCCCGGTGGGGCACAATCAAGATCGGATGGCGTCAGTCGCCTGCGTACTGCTCCGCGTACTCGGCGTTGGGCGCGATCGGCGTGATGACATCGATCAGGATGCCGTTCGGGTCGACCACGATGAAGTGGCGTTGTCCGAAGTCCTCGCTGCGAATGTCCAGAGCTACCGGCAGGCCTTCGCGATGGACGAGCCGGTCCCATTCCGCGTCGACGTCCTCGACCTCGACGTTGAGCAGGATGCCTTGCGCCGGTTGGCGATATCCCTCGGGAACGGTCGGGTGGGCGTAGTCCAGGAGCGCCAGTTCGTATTCCTTGCGCCGCAGACCGATGTACCAGTCGGCCTCGAAGGTGATCTCGAAGCCGAACAGCCGGGTGTAGAAGTCCCGCGCCTCGCTCAGCCGGGAAACGCCGAGCACTGTGTAGAAGCTGTTGAGGTTCATGATTCTCCTTGGTGGCGATGACCGGTTCTCGGCCGAGGCTGACGCCTCAACATCGTCTGGCCAGCATCGCCGCCGGGTACCTGCGCGATCAACGCCAAATATCGACAGACACTCTTAACCCTGCTGTTAACAAACAAAGGCACGGCGTGGGTTCATGAGACTCGCTTCGAGACCTTTCGCGGATGGGAATCCCACCAAACGACCTGCACACCAAGGGACTCCGGAATGCATCTGATGCCATTCCGGACAGTCAGGCATATCCGAGCTCCCTGGCCGGCCGGGGAGTCGTGTCGAGCGGGTGGCGGTTGGTTAGACCGGTATTGTCGCCGGTCTGTCGGGATCGGTGATCGGGTCCAGCTTCCGGATGCGGATCGTGATTGCGACTACCATGGCTGCTGTCACGAAAAAGGCTGCACACCAATAGAATCCGATGCTGTATCTGTGTACCGCGGCGCGGGCCGATAGGTCCGGGGTGGGCGGGTGGGTGAGGACGTATCGGGTGGAGACCTGTACGGCGATCGTGGTGAGCAGGGCGGTTCCGATCGAGGCGCCGATCTGCTGGACGGCGTTCAACAGGCCACTGGCCACACCGGTGTCGCGATCGTCGATGGCGTAGAGCGCGGTGGCTTGCATGGCCACGAAGATCTGCGCCATGCCGAGCGCTATCAGGATCTCGGCGGGAAGGACTGCTGCCCAGTAGGATTGGCCAATCTGTAGCTGCGCCAGATAGATCAGGCCGACCGCGCCGAGTAGCGCACCGGCCAGCATCAGTACGCGCGGGCCGAGCTGGGGCAACAACTTGCTGGCTATGCCCGCGGAGATGACGATGCCGAAAGGGAAGGGCAGGAAGGCGATTCCGGCCTTCAGGGGCGAATAGCCGAGGGTCAGCTGGAAGTAGTAGCTGAGGAACAGGAATACCGCGTACATCGCGACCGGAACCAGCAGCGCGACCAGGAACGAGCCACCGCGATTCATCTCACCCGGGATACGCAGGGGCAGCAGCGGATTGGCGACACGCGCCTCGATGGCGACGAAGGCCAGCAGCAGTCATGCACCGGCCACCAGCAGCGCGACGGTGCTGACCGCGCCCCATCCCGCCTGCGCTGCTCGATTGAATCCGTGTACGACGCTCGCCAGGCCCGCGGTCACGAAGATCACACCGGGCAGGTCGTAGCCGCCCTCCCGCCGGACCGGCACATCCCGCACGACGACCAGCAGGGCGGCCGCCGCGGTGGCGAGCGCGATCGGAATATTCACCAGCAGGCACCAGCGCCAGGACGCGTACTGCGTCAACGCTCCGCCACCGATGAGCCCGATCGCGAACCCCGCGCCGGACACGCCTCCGAAGACCGCGAAGGCCCGGGCCCGCTCCTGTGCCGCGGTGAATGTCACCGACACCAGCGACAGCGCCGCGGGCGCCAGCAGTGCCGCGAACAGACCTTGCAGCGCGCGGCCGGCGAACAGCATGCCGGGGTTCACCGCCGCACCCGCGAGGGCCGAGGCCACCGTGAATCCGGCCAGGCCGATCAGGAAGATCCGCCGCCGGCCGACATAGTCCGCCAGACGGCCGCCCAGCAGCAGCAAGCCGCCGAACATCAGTGTGTAGGCCGTGAACACCCATTGCTTGTCGGCATCGCGGATGCCGAGGTCGGCCTGCGCATAAGGCAGTGAGATCGTCACGATCGTCGCGTCCAGGACCACGAGCAATTGCGCGATCGACAGCACCAGCAGCGCCCACCAGCGACGGTCCGACGCCGCCCGTTTCTCGGACATGAACTCACCCTTCACTTTTCGATTTCAGGCGACCGCACGATCGCGGAAGGTCCGCCCGGGCAGGCGACTCGCCACGAAGTCCACCGCGGATCCGAGTACGCCGATGACGAGGATGATGGCCACGACCTGGTCGTAGGCCAACTGATCTCGGGCATTGAGGATCTGATAGCCCAGACCCGATCTGACCCCGAGCATCTCCGCGGATCCACGCCGTACCGAGGCCCAGGCGCAGCCCGGTCCGGACGTGATCACGCACGGCCGGAATGATCACGACTCGCAGCTGCTCCAGGCGCGTCGCGTGAAAAGACCGCGCCACGTCGAGATAACCGCGGTCGATCGCATGCACCCCGGACACGGTGTTGAGCAGGATGGGCCACATGGCCGCGGCCGCGACCAGGAAATAGACCGGCTGATTGCCGATTCCGAACAGCGCGACGGCGATCGGCGTCCACGACAGCGGCGAGATTATGCGCAGGAACTGCACGACAGGCGTTGCCGCGCTGTGGATCCGGGTGCTCAGGCCGATCAGCAGACCCAGCGGCACACCGATCACCATCGCGATGGCCAGTCCGATGACCAAGCGCCACAAACTGATCGCCGCATCGGAGATCAGCACGCCGCGGTCATACAGCTCGCTGATGGCGGGCAACGCACGTTGCGGCGCGGTCTGCCGCAGCAGCGAATGCTCCGGCGACAATACCGTTGTCGCCAGCCACCAGAGCAGCACCGTGAGAATCACCGCTGTCGCCGCGGGCCAAACCCTGGCCAGCACCGACCGGGGAGCCGTGCGTCGTGCGGGGTTCGATCGAACGAGGGTAGAAGTCACAGCAATTGCACCTGTTCAGCTCTGACAAGGTCGGCGGGCAGCCCGAAGGCCCGCGTTCCTCCTTGTGCGGCAATCGAATTCAGCACGAAGCTGTCGTCCACCAGCCCCGCGTGCACCGTGTTCGGATCCAGCTCGTCAAGGAACCCGCGGTCACCGTCGACCACTGTGTCGTGCATTGCCTCGACGAGCTTCCGGGTGAAACTCGGATACGGGTACGGCTGAAAACCCACGAGGTGCGGTGACCAGTCGGGGTGCCGCAATTGATAGGGCGGCGTGGGGTAGGTGAGCGCCGTGCGAACCGCGGGCAGCGGCTGGGGCAGGTAGCTACCGGACGTCAGCGCACCGGCGGCCTGATTCCGATCCGCGGTGATCCGCAGCTGCGCGGAAACCACCGCGTCCGTGACCATCTGCACTGCGGCCGGCCGCTGCGCGATCACATCCTCCCTGGTGACCAGGACGCAGCAGGCGTGCTCCCGCCACACGTCGCCCAGGAAGGTGTGAATTCGCCCGATCTTCTTGATCTGCGCGATGGCATTGAACGGATCGGCCACCACGTACCCCGCGATGGAGCGATTCGCCAGCGCGGGAACCATATCCGACGGACTCATGACAATGAGTTCGACGGTCCGTTGGGATCGCGACGCCCCGCGCCGGACCACCGGTGTGATGTCGTGCGCCCGCAACAGCTGCTGCAGAACGATATTGTGGATCGACCACCAGAACGGGATGGCAACCTGGGATCCCGCCAGTTGCTCCAGATCCGTGATGTCCGGCGCGACGGTGAGCGCCGAGCCATTGGTGTGATTCCACCCCAGCACGCGCACCCCGGCGCCCAGGACGCGCCGCAGTTGCAGCGCCATCGGCATCAAGAGATGCGCGATATCGATCTGACGGGAGACGAACGCCTCCGCCAGCCCGGCCCAGCTGCGGAACAATACGGGTTTACCGCTGCTCACCGCGTCAGAGTAGAGGCCCGCCGAATGCGCGATCAGCAGCGGCGACGCGTCGGTGATCGGCAGATACCCGATGCGCAGCGCACTCTCGCGCCGCCCGGCGGTCACCGCACTGCGGGCCAGCTCCGCCGAGCCGAAAAGCCCTGCGGCAACGGTCAATCCCGTCGCACCGGCCAACAGGCGCCGTCTCGAAATCTCTGTCAAGGAACCGCAACCTCGTCCGGATGGTACTGCTGGAGAATGTCGTCGCGGAGCGCCGCCGAGGTCTCGCCGCCGGTTCGCACGTCCCGCCATTCCCGGCGGATCCTGCCTCGGTCGAGCAGCACGATGCGATCCGACAAGGCGATCGCCTCCTCGACGTCGTGCGTGATGAGCACGACCGTCGCCTCGATCTCGGTGACGAGCTCGGCCAGCCAGTGCTGTAGGTCGATTCGAGTCGCCGGGTCCAGGGCACTGAACGGCTCGTCGAGCAACAGCAGCCGCGGCCTGGTCGCGGCCGCCCGCAATACGGCCACGCGCTGGGCCTGCCCGCCCGACAATTCGCTCGGATACCGCTGCGCCAGGCCGTCCAGGCCGAAACGCCGCAACAGGGTTGCCGGGTACCGACTGTCGAATTCATGACGATGGGCGGTGAATCGCCTTGCCAGCGAGATGTTCTCGATCACGGTGAGCCACGGCAGGAGCACGGCTTGCTGGAACACCACCCCGGTGCGCGGGCGGGCGCCGTCCTCATTCCAGCTCACCGTTCCGGAGGTCAGCTGCTCCAGTCCCGCCAGCACCCGCAGCAGCGTGGACTTGCCGCTGCCACTCGGGCCGAGCACGGCGAGAAACTCACCCCGATCGATCGAGATATCCACATTGTCCAGCACCAGATTGTCGCCGAACTTCTTTTCGCCGCAATCGACCGCCAGTTCATATCCGGTCAGGTCGACCACCTCCCAACGCCACCGATCATCAGGGTTCTAAACGCCTTTGACGCCGGTCAGCCGCGTGTACATGCCGCCGTGCACGCTGTCGATGACCACGTCGTTCAACTGCTCGGTGAAGACCTGCGCGAACGGCTCGAGCTTCTTGTAGTGAGACCCGACGATGAAGGACTTCAGGAAGTTGTATCCATTGATCACGGGATACCCGAATCCGGACGTTCGCGGCAGGGCATCGATAATGCGCACCTGAGTACCGGGCTTCAGGTTCGCGAGCAGCTCGTCCAGCTTCTGCGACGGGTCCGGAACACAGCTCATCGCAATGCAACTGAACACCACGTCGACGTCCTTGAGCAGGGGTGTCGTCGCGATATCGTCGACCACGAGCTTCACATTGTTCCACCCGTTGGCCACCACCCGCTTCTCCGCCTTGGCGAGAATGGCCGCGTTGTTGTCCAACCCGATCACCCGGCCCGACGGGCCGATCGCCTCGACCAATGCCGGGAAGGCGAGTCCGGTACCGCATCCGAGATCGGCCACCGTCTTGCCGGACAGGTCCAGACCGGCGACCAGCGCCGGGTGCAGCTTGTCGATCCCGCCGAGAGAAAGCACCCACGCGGTCCCGTCGTAAATGGGCGCCGCAATATCGTACCGCTCTGCCATTTTCGTAGTCCTCTCAGTTTCTGTACAGCTGAATGGTTTTAACGGCGCGTCAATCGAACGCGGAATCCGCCTTTGATCGTCGGCGCCAGCCCGGTGTCCTCGCGCAGCGCGAAGTTCGGCGGAATCTCGACCTTGTACCGGCTCAATATCAGGGCAACGAGGTAGGGCGCGATCAGGTATCCGAGTTGGGCGCCGGTGCATCGATGCGGGCCCGCGCCCCACGCGAGGAAGTGCAGCAGGCGAGGTTGATCCACCCGTTTGCTTTTGTCGTAGAACCGATTCGGATCGAAGGTGTCGGGATCGGTCCACCAGCGCGGATCGCGGTGGATCGCCGAGATGGGAGCTCCCAGCATGGTGTTCGGCGCGATATCGAGCCCTTGGAAGTTCGCCCCGGTGGCGGTGAATCGCAGCAGGAGCGGAAACCCTTGCATCCGGATCGATTCCTCGAAACAGGCTTTCACCCAGCGCAGGCTGCGCACCGAGTCGATGGTCGGCTGCGACAGATCGACCGTCCCGCACTCGTCCACCGCGCGATCCGTCGCCTCGGCGTCGAGAAGCGTGCGAACGACCGTCTGGGTGATGGCGCCCGCGGTGGTGCCATACGACGCGCTCGTCATGGTCGCCACATCGAAGCAGAGGTCCCAGAAGGTCATCGGGGTCTTCAGCTTCTTGTACCCGAGGATCATGCCGTCCAGGACATCGCCATAGGTTCCCAGGGCCGGCGAATTCTGCCGCTCGACAACGCGATTCTTGACAATCATCGCTGCGGAGTACACCGTCCACGGCCGAATGTTGTACGGGCCCCACCGGCGCACCAGATTCGGCGGATCAGCGATCTTCAGCGTCGATCCGAGGAACTTGGTGAAGGTCGCCATGCCCTCGTGCAGCTCCGCCATCTCCTTGGGAGTGAAGGGCTCGGTGAACGTCTGCTTGAGCACGCCTCGCAAGAGCGTCTGAAATATCGCCTCTTGCAGATCGGTCACGCCGTCGGCGTCGGTCGCGACGGCAATGTTCGTATCGAGGGTCTGCAGGTAGGCATCGACATTGGCTTGAAACGTATTCTTCAGGCCGTCTCGCGTGACCAGCGGACTGACGATTCGGCGACGCTCCCGGAAGATCTCTCCCTCGATGGACGACAGCCCGTTCTGCCGCTTCGCCAGAGCAGGATGGTAATTCCCGAACTTGCTGTAGTCGCCGGACGTGTCACTCATTGCCTTGTGCACGTCTTCTGGATTGCCCAGTACGACGAGGTCACGGAGTGGGAGCTTGATTCGGACGACGTCTCCGTACTGCCGGACCGAATCCCGCAGGAACTTGTTGCGATCCTTCGAATACTCGGGGTACGAACCCATGATGCGATGCCCCGGCGGTCCGGGCAGGTGAGCATTCGAGAAACGGCGGCTGGTGAGACTGGTGACGGAGTGCACCTTCGGCGCTCCGAGGTGCGGGCATTCGGTAGACATAAAGGATCCTTCTACTTGCGGAAGACGTACGCACGGACCAAGCCGCCGTGGTACCGCGCTTGCGAGTCCAACGTCAGTCCGGCGCTTTCACAGCGGGTGATCGTGTATTCCGCGCCGCGATCCGATTCCACTTCCTCGGTCATGTGGGCAACCGGATCCAGACCGAAAATTCCTGCGACCTTGCGGGTTACGAGCAAACGGAGCTTCATGATCTCGAGCAGCACCCTGTTGTCCGGCATTGCCAGTTCGATCAGGAGAAAGCGCCCGCCGTCGCGGAGCACCCGGACCGTCTCCGCGAGCGCGGTCGCCGGGTCGTCCATATCGTCGAGCGCGAAGCACATGACGACGGCATCGAAGGCCGACGACTCGAAGGTCAGCTCCTCCGCGCTGCCCTGCATGAGGTCCCATTCACTGCGGGGGTGCTCGTGCCGCAGTCTGGTCAGCTTGCGCCGCGCCACTTCCAGCATCTGCTCATTGAGATCGACGGCCCAATAGGAGATAGGGAATCGATATTCGCCCGCCAGCGCGGACGCGATCTCGGCGGTTCCCGCGGCGACATCGAGTACCCGGGAACCGGTGTCGAGCCGCAGCATGCGAACCGCCTCGCGGCGCAGCCTCTTGTCGCCCCCCAGTGTCATGATCGAATTGACCAGGTCGTAGCGCGGCACGATTTTCGTGAACATCGCCTGAGGCGTGGCAGGACGTGCTCCGGCCATTTCAAAGCCCTCCTCTCTCGTTGACTGGACACTTCATTCGCGTGGACCCATGCGACGCATCGCCTGCACGGCCGCGTCGGCGGCGACCGCCTTCACCATCGACCAAGCGCCTGCTCTCGCGGATTTGCCGTCACGCAGCCAGCCCGATGCGAGTCCCACGACCTGGCGCAGGTGAATGCGTCCCGCCAGCGCGGGCGCCTCCACCGCGGGAATGCGCGCGTCGATGAGCGTCGGCCCGTCGCCGCGCAGCGCGGATCGGAATGCGATCCCGAATTCCTCGGAGGTCCGCGCCGTCACCGCGGGCAGCCCGCAATGCCGGGCGAAGCTCGCGAAATCCAAGGGCGCGAATTCCGACGAGCTGTCCGGCCAGCCCATGATCCAGCTCTCGAACTTGATGGCGGCCAGCGCGCCATTGTTGAAAACGACTATGACCGTGGTCGATTCGGCCTGCGCGGCATTGCGGAGCTCGGCCAGCGTGATACCGATTCCGCCGTCGCCGACAATCGCCACCGAGATGTCGTCGGGATTCCGCACAGCGGCGTCCATCGCGGCGGGTACCGCGAAGCCCATGGTGGCGAACGATGCGGTCCACAGGTATCGGGATGCGGACCGTACATGGCGGTACGCCCACAGCGTGTTGATACCGACATCCACACTCAGGGTGGATGCTCTCTCGGCTTGCCCGAGCTCATGATCGATGATCTGCGCGGCCGTGACCGCGCGCAATTCCCGCGCGCTTTCCCGCGGCCCCTTGCACTGTGCGGTGTCGGGCCGGGCGGTAACGCGTTCGGGGACACGTTCGTTCACGCATCCGATCAGGGCCTCCAGCAGTGCCCGCGCGTCACCGAGCAGACCGGCCGATTCCGGCGGGAGGCGAAGGAAGGTCAGCGGATCGGCGTTGAGGGAGACCACCGGACCGTTGCCGACGAGTTCGAAGGCGGAACCTCGCCAGGACACGCCCACCAGGACGACGAGCTCGCTCTGCCGGATGTGCTGCATGGCCTCGTCATGGCCGGAGGTACCCACCAGGCCGTCGCAGTGCTCCCCCAGCACATTCGCGGCCAGTGCCCCCATGGTGCAGTAGAGCGAGGCTCCGGTGCGTGCGGCCAGCTCGAGCAGTTCGCGTCGTGCGCCTGCCCCGCCACGGCCCACGACGATCGAGACATTCTCGGCCGCGTCGAGCAGCTTCGCCGCTCGCGCGATCTCTTCGTGGGCGGCCATGGTGCTACCGGGAAGTCCGACCAGGGACGTCGGAATCTGGTGCGCGCTAATACTTTCCACGAGCTCGGCGCTGCTGCCCGCGGATATCGCGGAGCTCGAGACGTGAATGTGCGTCACGCCCTTTCCCCCGGCGGTCACGGTCAGCAATGCGTCGCGCAGGCGCGTCGAATCCTCGGCGGTGCCGTCCAGGACCACCGATATCGCCGAGATCTCCCCCCAGCACGTCCACCGGATCCAGGAACCAGCGGTCGATCTCGAAGGAGACCAGCAGCACCGACGCGCTGTCGAACGCGGCGTCGTAGAGCCCGTTCAGCTGTGCGAGCAGTTCCGCGGGCGAGGTCACGACGGCACACGCCGGAGTCCCGGTGGCCTTGTAGGCCGCGGTCGCCCGCATGGCGGCCGCCTGCGTATCGGCGACGATATGCACGTCGAGGTCCGGCGATGTATGCACCGAACCCAGTCGCGCACGACCGGTTCGGGACAGATAGACCGAGTCGACGCCACGACCCGCTATCGCGCCGAGTAGATCGCTCGCGAACCGGACGGCCTCGGCATCCACCGTCTCCGCGGCCGGTCCCGGTTCCATTTCCACTGCGGCGGTCAAGATCAGGACCGGACCCTGCTCCCGATCGGCCTCCGCCAATCCCGCATTCAGCTCATCCGGATTCTCCGCCCAGAGCACCCGTATTCCGAAGGCCTGAGCCAGATCCCGGATCGTCGCACCGGATTCCGCCGCGCAGACCACGGTGACCGGAAGCGCGTAGCGCGCGGCGGTGGACAGCTCCGCGATGTACTGATCCAGCGCCGCGAGCTCGGTCAGTGCGTAGCATCGATCCCCGGCCGCCAGTGCGAGACCGATGGCCATCGGGAGCGCCGAACCCTCGGCCTCCAGATTCCACGCACTGTGGACATTCGCATGCTCACCGAGGAATCGGCGCGACAGTCGCTGGATCGGTCCGGGGTCGACAGCGACCGAGGCGTCCGCCAGCCGCCGCGTGAGCACCGCCCATCCCGCGGGTGCTTCCCGGTCCTGCCGCGCCGCGGACGACGGCTCCGAGTTGTCTTGGGCCGGACGGCCTTTGCGGCTCGAGACCGCGGAGGTCAGGGATTCCAGAATCGCCGGAACATCACCGGCGATTCCCACCCGTCGGCAGCGCGCGTCGAACCCGGACGCGGCGAGATCGGTGATCTCGATCAAGACCTTCGCCGCGGGGAAGTACCGCTGTACGCCGACGGTTCGGCGACCGATGAGCAGCACACCGCCCTCGGCCGCCGCGGATCCCTCGTCGTCGACGGGGGTGACCAGCGCCTCCGAGATTCCCGCCTCGGGCAGGGCCAGCAGCCTGGCATCCAATGCGTGTGCGAGCCGGTGGGCGCGATCCACCGATTCCCCGCTGCCGGAACCCAGGACGATCGTCGTCGGGTTCGAGCACAGGTGGTCCGCGAGGTCTTCGACGCGCTTCTTGTCGACCGCCGTGGCACTCCTGCGATCCAGCCGATACGGGCTCGGCTGTTCCGCCGAATCGACCGGTGCGATCAGGAGATCCGAGGGGATGGCGACATGCGCGGAGGTCTGTTCGAGCCGGATCCAGAGCAGTATCTGGTCGAAGACGCCGATCTGGTCGGCCGACATGATGTCCGCGGAGCGCCACGTGCCGTCTCGGAACAGCCGCGAGGATTCGATCTCCTGAAACGATTTCGTCCCGATATCGCCCAGGTGCACCTGTCCGGATATCGCCAGGACCGGCACGCGGTCGTTCAGCCCGTCATACACGCCGGGCAGCAGATGCGTCGCACCCGGTCCGGCCGTGCCGAAGCACACCCCGACGGTGTCCGAGCCCCGTGCGTAGCCGACGGCCATCCAGGAGGCGGCGCTTTCGTGGCGAACCGCGATCACGTCGATCTCGTCCCGCCGCGCGACCGCGTCGGCGAGGCAGTTCACCGATTCCGCGGGCATCCCGAAGATGTAGCGCACATTGTTTCGGACCAATCGATCCACGAGCGCGTCCGCGAACCGGGGCCGCCCCATCAGATCGGCCCCCAGGTACGGATTCATCTGTGGCATGCGTTTGCCTCCATTCGGCTGTATCCATCCACCAGGACATCGACGACTTCATCCAGGTGTTCGACTGTGGGCACAGTGATCCGGACGCCGAGGTCCGGATATTCGCGTATCGCGATCCCTGATCGGGTGCAGCAATCGACCAGAGCTGCCGTGTGCCGCATCGGCATCCAGAGAAAATTGCCGCACGATTCGGGGACGGCGATCCCACGCGCGCGCATCGACGCACTGAACAGCGAACGACAGCGGACGACCGAATCGACCTGAGCGGCAAGCTCATTGCACACATCCAGCGAGGCGATCGCCGCGGCCACCGCCAGCCGGTTCACACCGAAGGGCAGGGCAGCGGTGCGGCAGGCGCCGATCAGATCGCTGTCGCCGACCGCATAGCCCACGCGCAGGCCCGCCAGACCGTAGGCTTTCGAGGAGGTGCGCAGGACAACGAGATTCGAGTGCGAACGAGTCAGTCGAAGAACCGCCGCGGCATCGCCGGTGTGGTCGATATCGATATATGCCTCGTCCACGACGACGACCGTGTGCCGCGGCACCGCCGAGAGGACGATCTCGATCTCCTCGGGGCGCACCTGCTCACCCGTCGGGTTGTGCGGCGAGCAGATCAGGATCGCGGCCGCATCGTCCCCGGCCGCCGCCACCATCGAATCCAGTCGCTGCCACCGAATCCCCGTGCCCGGCACCGGTATTGCCGTCCCACCGGCCTCCGCCACGACTCGCTCGTAGGCATCGAAGGCCGGAACCGCGAAGACGACCCGGCCGCTGTCCCCGGCAATCCGGCGCAGGACGTAGCCGAGCACGCCCACACTGCCCGGCCCTACGATAACCTGATCGGGACCACAGCCCACGAACTCGGCGATCGCCGTCCGCAGCGGACCGTACGCCGCGGATGGATAGTCCGCCGCGCGATCCACTTCGGCCTCTATCGCCTTACGGACGCTCGGTAACGGCGCAAAAGGCAGGGCATTATTCGAAAGGTCCAGCCGGACATCGGAGTATTCATTCTCTTCGCCCGCGCGATATTCGTTCCACACCGCACCCGCACGCGCCTTCAGCAACTTTTCCAGCGCATCCATCACACAACATCCTTCTTTCTGCGAGTATCGAGTTTCAGCGCATCCATCAGGAGAATGACCACAAGCGACCCGGCCACGACTGCGGCCGATGAAAGAGATGGATCCGCCAGCAGGATCCAGGTCGACAGGTATCCCGTCGATACCACCATGTCGAAACGGAGCATGTTGTTCGCCGAGTGGTTGTCGTCGCGGAGGATCATTCGCGCGCACTGCACACAGACGACCGGAAACCACACCAGAGCCAGCAGGTATTTGGCCTCGAACTGCCCGCTGGCCACCAGAATCGCCGGACCCAGATAGACGATGATCGTCCCGGTCGCCGCGACTACCGCGGCCCGCAGCCGGGTGCTGTGCATTGTCGCCGAGGTCAGCAGCCCGGCATTCTTGTCGCCGTAGTAGTCGGGCAGGTTCTTCACCAGCCCCTTGGCCGCGAACCACGCGAACAGATATGCGGCCATGATTATGAACGGCCAATTTCCGAGCACCGCCGGTCCGTGTTCCGCTATGGCGGGAGCCATCAGGAACGGGAAGGCGACATCCAGCGCAAAGAGGAGAATCGACGCCACCGGTCGCGCCTTCACCCGAAACGGCGGCAGCGAGTACTGGTGGGCGATGACGACGCAGATCACCGTCATCAGCACGAAAACCGGGCTCACCAGGGCCGCCAAGGCCAGCATGAGCAGGCACACCGCATAGGCGCTGCGCAGCAGTCGCCGACGGCCGTAGAGACCCAGCAGGTACAGGCGCGCCGGCAGGTTCTCGTTGTCCTCTTCGACATCCGAGTAGCCGTTGAACAGATTCGCGACCGCGCTGTACAGGAATGTTATTGCGAAGCCGATGAATACGTCCAGGCCGATCGCCAGGCCCAGCAACTTGCAGGAAAGGTAGAACGCCAGCATTCCCGGCAAGCAGGTGCGCGGGCGCGCGAATGAAAGGAAGAGTTCGAGTCTGCCCAGAATTCCCGTCGTGTGTCCCTCGGACGAATTTGCCCAATCGATTCTCTCTTGTGCCGACTTCCCCAGAAACTCGTCAAGCGTCGGCGTAGAAATTGTTACAACCACGATCACAGCCCACTCGTCATGAACAGCTTATACGGCGTATTGCGGATCCAGTGGTGTGAGCATACAGCGAAACCTATTGTTGCCCAATGTTGTGCAACCGCCACCTTCGTCAGTTGCACGGGCTCGTGTACAACCGAAACCATTGACAATTCACATGATTCCGCGCAGGCAGGGTATATCAGTCATCGTCCCGAATCGCAGAGAGGTTCCCATGCTGATCGACTTCGTACCCGATAAGAGCCTGTACCCGTTCGACTCCCGCTGGTTCGACTCGTCCGCCGGCCGGGTGCACTACATCGACGAAGGATCCGGACCGGTGATCCTGTTCTGCCATGGCGTGCCGGCGTGGAGTTCCCTCTACCGCCACATCGTGAAAGAATTGCGCGACCGGTACCGCTGTATCGCCGTCGACTATCTGGGTTTCGGATTGTCCGAACGCCCTGCGGATTTCGGTTACACCGTCGCCGAGCACACCGCCGTCCTGGGCGAGCTGATCGATCACCTGCGGCTCGACGACTTCATTGTGATGGGCCACGATTGGGGCGGACCCATCGGACTCGGCGCGGCCTCCCCGCGCGCGGATCGGCTGCGCGGAATCGTGTTGGGCAACACCACATTCTGGCTACCCGAAGCGCGGGCGAATCGGATCTTCAGCAGACTCATCCGCACCCCCCTCATGCAGCGGCAGGTCCTCGAGCGGAACTTCCTCGTGGAACGCGTCCTGCTCGGCGAGCTGGGGCGCAAGCTCACCACGGCCGAAGCCGACCACTATCGCCTGGTGCAGCCCGACGCGGCGACCCGCACGGGACTCGGCGTGATCGCCAAACAGATTCGTGACGCCCGCCCGCTACTGGACCAGCTCTCCCGCGACGTACCCGCCATCCTCCGCGACAAGCCGACCCTGCTGGTATGGGGAATGCGGGACCTGGTCTACCGTCCGAAGGCCCACCTCCCCCGAATGCGCGGGATATTCACCGATCTCGAGGTCGTCGAACTCCCCCCGCGCACAACAGTTCATTCAGGAACACGCACCAGATGAGATCGCGACGGCAATCGCGAAGCGCTTCCCCTGACCCGCTCCCCCGAAGCGCTCGGGCGGCACCCCCTTCGGCAGCGCCGCCCCCACCGATCACGCTGAGCTGCCTCTGATTT
>NZ_BDCH01000047.1 GCF_001613405.1 Nocardia crassostreae | reverse complement strand
TACTTGGGGGAACTGCCCTCGAAACCGTTCATAGATCCGCGGTCTCGCCCAAAAGAGTCAGTCGACCAGTCGTCGAACCAGGACGAGCCATTGCCCTCTTTGCTCAGCTTCGTCTCCCGACACAGTCCTCCCCCGCCCGCCCGCCGACCTACCACCGATGCCGGTGAACCATCCATCCGAACACAGCCGCCCCACCCAACCCGAAGCAGCTCCACAGCCCACCAACGATCACTCGCTCCTGTGCATCGGCTTTCTCCTCGATGAGCGTATTGTCGGCCCACTCGTAATACCCCAGGGCACCAGCACCTCTCGCGCCTCAACCGTCGCGCCCGCCTCGTACAGTCCCCACAGCACGACCTCATGCCGCTCCCCGCCCTTGTCGTAATACCCGTAGCTCTCCCGCCCGGTCCCCTCCTCGGTCTGCACCTCCCGAGTGCCTTCGACACGCACGGTGATCGAGTCACCATGCCCGGTCAGATACCCCACGCCGTTGGCGATCTCGATCACCCCGATGGCGCCATTGAACAGCAGAAACAAACCGAAGCCCAACACAACCAAGCGTTCCCCGGACGACATGAAAGCCATGGCCCCATGCTCGGACCGCCGACCCCCCGCCGCCACGTGTTTTACCCACCGCCGAATCCGCGCCCAGCGCAACGGCGGTGGCATTCACCTCGCCTCAGTCGACCAGCCGTCGAACCGCAGCGGGAAGGTCCCGGGTGCGCCGGTAGGGCCCCGCGACCGCGACTCAGAAACGCTCCGGTGGTTGCCATAGCTGAGCTCGGACCGCCCGATGCGATTCATCCGGGACCCGGAGTCTTCCAGCCCCAGAACGAGCCCACCCCGCAGCGACCCTTTGGCCCGAGCGCATTCGGCATCGGTGATGCCATTGGCCGCCACTTCTTCCAGCACGCCCCGAGCCAGATCCGCCACCTTGCCGAGGTTTTCGGGCTGGCAGCCGAGATAAACCGAGAAAGCCCCCGTATCAGCAAAGGTGTCGACGCTGGAGTACACCGAGTAGGCCAGCCCACGTTCCTCGCGTATGGCCTGAAAAAGCCGCGAACTCAATCCGCCGCCGAGAACGGTATTGAGAACCGAGAGCGGCCACCGCTTTTCACCCTCATGCCGCCCGAAGGCCCGGGTGCCGAAAACCAAGTGCGCCTGTTCACTGTCCCGATGAATCCGCAGCAGTTCCGGATTCCCACGCGGCCGGAACTTGCCTTCCCGCCGCCCCGCCGGTTCACGCCCCGTTTCCAGGTGCGGCGCGAACGCCCGGTGCACCAATTCCACGGTGTGCTCATGCTCCACATTGCCCGCCACCGCCACGACCATGCGATCGGGCCGGTACCGACGCTGATGGAACGACCGCAATTGCGCGGCCTGCATGCCTTCGATGGATTCGATGCTCCCGATCACCGGCCGCCCGATGGGGTGCTCACCGAACATGGCGGTGAGAAACGCGTCCCCGACCATGTCCTCCGGATCGTCGTCGCGCATGCAGATTTCCTCGAGCACGACCTGCCGCTCCACGGCCACGTCCTCGGCCCGGCACAGCCCGTTGAGCACCACATCGGATACGAGATCCACTGCGAGCCGCAGATCCTCGTCGAGCACGTGCGCGTAGTAGCACGTCTGCTCCTTGGCCGTGAACGCGTTCAGCTCACCGCCGACGGCATCCATGGCCTGCGCGATATCCAGCGCGCTGCGCGTGGGCGTGGCCTTGAACAGCAGATGCTCGAGGAAGTGCGCCGCACCCGCCACGGTCGGCCCTTCATCGCGCGAGCCGACTCCGACCCATACGCCGATGGAGGCCGAGCGCACGCCCGGCACATGCTCGGTGACGACTCGTAGTCCACCGGGCAGGACGGTTTTCCGCACACCGGTATCGGCATACGGCACCTCGGAGGTGGTGCGAACCAGCGCAGCTTCCTTACCCGACACTCGAGTGTCCTTCTTCCGAACCATGCTTCCCCACAACTGGCAGACGAGAAACCGGTGGCCCCTCACTCCATCATCCGGAGCGAAGGGCCACCGCAGATTACGCCAGAGCTACGACACTCACTCGGCCGCGGTGTCGGCGGCCGGAGCCGCGTCCGCGTTGTCCGAATCCTCGTCGACCGGCACCAGCGAGATCTTGCCGCGGTTGTCGATATCGGCGATCTCGACGCGCAGCTTGTCACCCACGTTCACCACATCCTCGACCTTGGCGACGCGCTTGCCGTTGCCCAGCTTCGAGATGTGCACCAGACCGTCGCGACCCGGCAGCAGCGAGACGAACGCGCCGAAGGCGGTGGTCTTGACGACCGTGCCCAGGAAGCGCTCGCCGACCTTGGGCAGCTGCGGGTTGGCGATGGCGTTGATCGCGTCGATCGCGGCCTGCGCCGACGGGCCGTCGGTCGCGCCGACGAACACGGTGCCGTCATCCTCGATGGAGATGTTGGCGCCGGTGTCCTCGGTGATCTGGTTGATGACCTTGCCCTTGGGTCCGATCACCTCACCGATCTTGTCGACCGGGATCTTGATGGCGGTGACGCGAGGAGCGTAGGGGCTCATCTCATCCGGGGTGGCGATGGCCTCGGCCATGACATCCAGGATGGTCAGACGCGCGTCCTTGGCCTGGTTCAGCGCACCCGCGAGGACCTGCGACGGGATGCCGTCGAGCTTGGTGTCGAGCTGGAGAGCCGTCACGAACTCGGGGGTACCGGCGACCTTGAAGTCCATATCGCCGAAGGCATCCTCGGCGCCCAGGATGTCGGTGAGGGCCACGTAGCGGACCTCGTCCTCACCCTTGTCGTTCTTGATGGTGTCCGACACGAGACCCATGGCGATACCGGCCACCGGAGCCTTCAGCGGCACACCGGCGTTCAGCAGCGACAGGGTGGAGGCGCACACCGAACCCATGGAGGTGGAACCGTTGGAGCCCAACGCCTCCGACACCTGACGGATGGCGTAGGGGAACTCCTCCTGCGAGGGCAGCACCGGCATGAGCGCCCGCTCGGCGAGCGCGCCGTGGCCGATCTCGCGCCGCTTGGGGGAGCCCACGCGGCCGGTCTCACCGGTGGAGAACGGCGGGAAGTTGTAGTGGTGCATGTAGCGCTTGGAGGTCTCCGGGCCGAGCGAGTCGACCTGCTGCGCCATCTTCACCATGTCGAGGGTGGTGACACCCATGATCTGGGTCTCGCCGCGCTCGAACAGCGCCGAACCGTGGGCGCGCGGAACCACCGCGACCTCGGCCGACAGCGCACGGATATCGGCCAGACCGCGGCCGTCGATGCGGAAGCCGTCGGTCAGGATGCGCTGGCGCACAAGCTTCTTGGTGACCGAGCGGAACGCCGCGCCCAGCTCCTTCTCGCGGCCCTCGAAGGACTCGGCGAGCGAGGACAGCACCGAGAGCTTGATCTCGTCGATCTTCTCCTCGCGCTCCTGCTTGCCCGCGATGGACAGCGCCTCGTTGAGCTCCGCCTTGGCGGTGCCCTCGACGGCCTCGTAGGCATCGGGCTGGTAGGGCAGGAAGACCGGGAATTCGGCGGTCTCCTTGGCGGCCTTCTCGGCCAGGTCCTGCTGCGCCTTGCACAGGCGGGCGATGAACGGCTTGGCGGCCTCGAGGCCCTGCGCCACAACGGCTTCGGTCGGCGCGGTGGCGCCGTCGGCGAGCAGTGCGAGCACATTGTCGGTGGCCTCGGCCTCGACCATCATGATGGCGACGTCGCCCTCGACCACGCGACCGGCGACGACCATGTCGAACACGGCGCCTTCCAGCTGCTCTACGGTCGGGAACGCGACCCACTGGTCACCGATGAGGGCGACGCGCACGCCGCCGACCGGGCCGGAGAACGGCAGACCCGCGAGCTGAGTCGACGCCGAGGCCGCATTGATGGCGACCACGTCGTAGAGATCCTTGGGATCCAGCGACATGACGGTCACCACGACCTGGATCTCGTTGCGCAGACCGTCGACGAAGGACGGGCGCAGCGGCCGGTCGATGAGGCGGCAGGTCAGGATGGCGTCGGTGGAGGGGCGGCCCTCACGACGGAAGAACGAGCCGGGGATGCGGCCCGCGGCGTACATGCGCTCCTCGACGTCCACCGTCAGCGGGAAGAAGCCGAACTGGTCCTTGGGGCTCTTACCGGCGGTGGTGGCCGACAGCAGCATGGTCTCATCGTCGAGGTAGGCGACGACGGATCCGGCGGCCTGCTTGGCGAGACGTCCGGTCTCGAAGCGGATGGTGCGGGTGCCGTAGCTGCCGTTGTCGATCAGCGCGACGGATTCGAAGACGCCGGGCTCGACCTCGACGGCGGAGCTGTTCTGTGTTTCAGACATTTTTCTTTTCTCAACCTCTCGTCTCGCCGGGATCCAGCGCACCTTTCCCTAGTGCGCGATCCCGGCTCGTCAGCCGTACCCGGCATGGGCACGCCACGACCCTCCTGGTCACGACACGCACACCCGGCCGATTCCCCCTTGGGAACGGCGACGCGGAGGCGGTCATCGATCGAAGCCCTCCGGCAACGCAATCTCTCGTCTTGCGCGCCCCGAAAAGCCACTACCGAAGACCGACGCCACGCGACGGGTGCGTACGGCTTGTTGGCGTGCACACGGCAGGTTTCACCGGATGCACGAAAGGCCAACGAGGAGATTCTAAGCCTCCCCGTTGGCCGGTTCGTCAACTACCTCTGGCTGTCAGTGTGTGTCGCTCGAATCAGCGACGCAGGCCGAGACGCTCGATCAGAGCACGGTAGCGGTTGATGTCCGTGTTCTGCAGGTACTTCGAGAGCCGCTTGCGACGACCGATCAGCGCCATCAGGCCGTGGCGGGTGTGGTGGTCGTGCTTGTGCTTCTTGAGGTGCTCGGTGATGTCGGCGATCCGCTTGGACAGCAGCGCGATTTGCGCCTCCGGGGAACCGGTGTCCTTCTCGTGCACGCCGTACTCGGCGAGGATCGCCTTCTTCTGCTCGGTGGTCAGAGCCACAGATATCTCCTGTTGTTTCAGTCCGCGCTCGGAAGGGTCCGGAAAATCCGGGTGGGCGCCGCCGCGGACCGCAGCAAACCCGACGGGCCAGTTTACACGTCGGCCGCGGTGAGAACTTTCCGGGCCTGATCCATATCGCGGCCGATGGCCTGCGCCAGGTCGTCGATGGATTCGAACTTGCGCATACCGCGCAGCTGCTCGACGAAATCGACCGCGACGCGCTTCTCGTAGAGATCGCCGTCGAAGTCGAGAATATGGGGTTCGACGGTGCGGTTGCGGCCGTCCTCGAAGGTGGGGTTGGTGCCGACCGAGATGGCGGCCATGCGCCGGGGCGCGTCCGGTTCCTCGAGGTCGGTGAACCAGCCCGCGTACACCCCGTCGGCCGGGATGGCGGCGTGCATGGTCGGGGCCACATTAGCGGTCGGGAAGCCCAGGCCCTTGCCGCGGCCGTCGCCGTGCACGACCACGCCCTCGATCCGGTGCGGGCGGCCCAGCGCCTCCGCGGCGGCGGTGATGTCACCGGCGGACAGGCAGGCGCGGATATAGGTGGAGGAGAAGGTGACGGCGTGCTCGCCGAGCAGCTGCACCCCGTCCACGTCGAAACCGAAGCGGGCGCCGAATTCGCGCATGGTGTCCACGGTGCCCGCGGCCTTGGAGCCGAAGGTGAAGTTGTCGCCCACCACGACCTCGGCCACGTGCAGCTTGTCCACGAGCAGCTGCTGCACGTACTGCTCGGGTGTCAGTTTCATGAAATCGTGGGTGAACGGCATCACCACGAAGACGTCGATGCCCAGTTCCTCCACCAGTTCCGCGCGGCGGGTCAGCGTGAACAGCTGCGCCGGATGCGAACCGGGCCGCACCACCTCGAGCGGATGCGGGTCGAACGTCATGAGTACCGACGGAACGCCCCGCACCGCAGCGGATTTCACCGCACGGCTGATGAGCTGGGCGTGACCGCGGTGCACGCCGTCGAACACCCCGATCGTGAGCACGCACCGGCCCCACTCCACGGGCATCTCATCGAGACTTCGCCATCTCTGCACACCGGAAGCCTACGCAAAGCGCGTCACGGCCAGTATTCGGCATTGTGGATCTTCACAGGACGAAGCATGGTAGACACCCTGCGTTCACCTGCTTCTACCAGGCAGCGCGCCGATGTGGGAAACGAGACGAGGTGTGCCTAAGGTTGGGTACGTGCCCGGAAAACGAGACATCGCCACGCGCCGCGAGCTGGCCGATCCGTCCGAAGCCAACGGGACCTCCGACACTGCCGCCGCGCGCCGCGGATCGGATATCGCCCCCGTGCTGTCCTCGGTCGCCCAGGACTATTTGAAGATCATCTGGACCGCGCAGGAGTGGTCGCAGGACAAGGTCACGACCAAACTGCTGGCCGAGCGCATGGAAGTGTCGGCCTCCACGGTCTCCGAGGCCGTGCGCAAGCTCACCGAACAGGGTCTGGTGGAGCACGCCCGCTACGGTGCGATCACCCTCACCGAGGACGGGCGGCGGGCGGCCATCGCCATGGTGCGACGGCATCGCCTCATCGAGACCTTCCTGGTCAACGAGCTGGGCTACGGCTGGGACGAGGTGCACGACGAGGCGGAGGTGCTCGAGCACGCCGTCTCCGAGACGCTCATGGCACGCATCGACGCCAAGCTCGGTCATCCCGACCGCGACCCGCACGGTGATCCCATCCCGTCGGTGGACGGCGCGGTGCCGACGCCGCCGGCCACCCAGCTCAGCGATTACCGGGACGGTGAATCCGGTTGGGTGGCGCGGATTTCCGATTCCGATCCGGCCATGCTGCGGTATTTCGATTCGCTCGACATCGCCCTGGACACGCCGATCACGTTGGTGGAGCGGCGCGATTTCGCGGGCACCATCGCCGTGCGGATCGCCGAGCGCACGGTCGACCTGGGCAGCATTGCCGCCGAAGCCATCTGGCTCACCAACGAGCACTGAGGATTTCGCGGCGCTCAGAAGGCCGGGGGCCGCAGCAGGTATGTGCCTAGCGGGGTGATGCGGTGACACACCGCGCGGCCCTCGCGAATACTGCACAGCAGCCCCGCATTACACAGTACGGCCGCGTGCTCGGAGGCCGACGCGGCGCTGATGTCGAGTTCGCGCGCCAGCCCGCTGGTGGTCTTGTCCCCGCTGACCACGGCCCGCAATACGGCGACGCGGGTGCGGCCCAGGAGATCCGCGACCGGATCGGCCGCGATCCCGGCCGTCTGCGCGGGCGGCGGCACCGGATACACCAGCACCGCCGGACCCTCGTGATCGAGCAGCACGCGCGGCGTGGGCCATACGAAAGCCGAAGGCCACAACTGCAGTCCGCGCCCGCCCAAGCGCACATCCCCGCCACGCAGCGTCTCGATCTCCAGCACCGGATGCGACCATCGAATTCGCGGATGCAGCGTCGACAGCGCCGCCGCCACCCCCTCGGTCGCGAGAGTGTGTGCGAGAGCGGCGGTTTCCGCGCCCATCCCGGCATCGAGCCGGGACAGGTCCGGCGCCACGATCTGATCGTGGAAATCGCGCGCCGCCGTGGCCAGCGCCGCCCATGCCGCCCCGTCGTCATCGGCGAGCAGCTTGGTCCACGACGGCGGCAGGCCGCGCCCGAAGGCCCGGGCGAGTTGCGTGCGCACCTCCCGCTGCGGCGTGGACAGCACAACGTCGATCTGCCCCTCCACGCCCGCCCAGCCCGCGGTGTACGGAGTCAGGAAATCCGGGATGTAGCGTCCGTGCCCCACCAGACCCAGCAGCGGCATCATCGACGGCGTCACCCGCCGCCGCGCCCCCGCCCGCCAGCGATCCAGCACCCCATCCGGATTCGGCCGCGCCAGCGCCTGCGCCGCCAGCACCGCCACCCCCATGGGCGGCGTCCCCCGCGCGATGATCACCCGAGCCAGATCCTCGGCCTCCAACCACAGCCGTAACAAATCGGCCCCCTTTCGGCACTACCCGAAAGGATTGTCCCGCACCGCCCTCCCCACGCAAGCTTGTTACGGCAGCGGCACCCGGCCCCTTTCGACGCCGTACCAACACGGTGCCGCTGCCACCGGGTGGTTTCCCCCTTCGACGACCCGCTCAACCGACTTCGGCGCGGACGGTGCGGTGTTCGGTGGCGGGACGCTGGAATTCGGTGAACAGCTTGGCGACCAGTTCGCCGCGGCTGGTGACGCCGACCTTGTCGAAGATGGCTTTCACGTGATCGCGCACGGTGTGCGGGGAGAGGTGGAGGCGCTCGGCGATCTCGGTGGTGGGCAGGCCGCGGGCGATCTGCTCGACGACATCGAGTTCGCGGCGGGTCAATTCGTAGGCGGCCAGGACGAGTTCGGACACTTCGGAGGGTGTGGCGGGTTCGATGACCATGGCGGTCATGGCGCCGCGGCCCTGTGCGTCGCGCAGGCAGGAGGCGTGGCACACCAGCCAGCGGCCGCGGCGGGTGCGAATGCGGATGCGGGCGCTGGCTCCGGTGAGGCGGGCGCGACCGGCGGTGCTGAGGATCCAGACCGGCAGCGGCAGCTCGATGCCCAGTGGCGTGGTGGCGGGACCGGGTGGCATCTGGGCGAGCAGGTCGCGGGCCTCGTCATTGATGGATACCAGTCCGCCCTCGGCGTCGAAGAGCAGCATGCCGGGCGCGGTGGCGTCCTCCGGTTCGGCCTGCGGGGCGGCGGGTTGGGCGAAGGAGCGCAGCCGCTGCGCGATGGGCGTGGACAGGGTTTCGACGAGAGCCAGGTCGGCGGCGGCGAATTCGGTGCGGCCGCGTTCGCGGAACAGGCTGAGCTGACCCCACGGCAGGCCGTCGGCGCGGAAGACCGCGCGCAACTCGTCGTCGAAACCGCGGGGGCGCATGAAGTTCCGGTACAGCGAGCTGCGGGCCGGGCGATCGCCGGTGACGGCGCGCAGGCCCGCCACCGGGACGGGGGCGCGGGCCAGATCGCGGAACAGGTTGACGTTCTCGGCGAAGAACTCCGATTCCCAATAGGTTCCGCAGCCGCCCTCGTGCAGGTTCTCCACCCGCACCGGCGCGGTGGTCAGGCCGTTGACCGGATCGGTGGCCACCCAGACGGCCGCGTCGAACGGGGCCATACGGCGCAACCGAGCCGAGGTGCGCTCGAACAGCGTCTGCGCGTCGGGGGCCGCGGCGATCTCGGTGAGCAGGGTGGTCACCGTGTGCCGGGTCGGAGTGGTCATCTCGCCATCCTGCTGCGCGCGCCCGCGTATCCGCCATCCCACATATGAGGGGGAACCGCCGGGCGCGCACGTAATTCCCCGCATTTGCGGGATGGGCCGACGGCGGCGGGCGGATGAGGCTGGTCCGCGCATCACCACCGAAGCGCAGCACCACCGAATCTGGAGAAGGAGCACCACCATGCACATCGGGATCGTCGGTTCGGGCGCCGCCGCGGTCGCCCTGCTGGACGCACTCGCCGCGGCGGACCGGAAGCCCACGGCCGTCACGGTTTTCGACGGTGCGGAGACGCTGTGGCGGGGCCGGGCCTATCAGCCCGATATCGACGCCGTGCGCGTGAACGCCCCGCCCCCGCTCATGTCCGTTCGCGCCGGGGATCCGGGGCACTATCAGCGCTGGTTGAGCGAGCGCGACGATATCGCGGGCTATCTCGACGACAGCCTCGGCCAGCCGCTCGTGCCGCGGGCGCTGTACGGCCGCTACCTGCAGGACACCGCCCGCGCGGCCATGACCGCGCTCCGGGCCGACGGGACCCGGGTGAGCGTCGTGCAGTCGCGGGTCACCGGTTTCACCCGGGGCGAGCGGGCGGTGCTGCACACCGAGGACGGCGCCGCCGTGCCGGTGGACCGCGCCGTGCTCGGTGTCGGAAGCGGCCGTCCCCGTGACCATTACGGGTTGACGGGCGCACCCGGCTACGTCGGCGAACCGTATCCGCTGGCCCGCACACTGCCCGGCATTCCCGCCGGTGTGCATGTCGCCGTCATCGGCAGCGGGCTCACGGCGGTCGATATCGCGGCCGGACTCACCGCACACGGTCACACCGGGCCGATCACCTTCCTGTCCCGCACCGGCGCACTGCCGTTCGTGCAGCAGCGGCCGATGCAGCTGGAACCGCGGCATCTCACCCCCGAGGCGATCGGACCGCGCGCCGCGGTGAGTTTCGCCGAGCTGGTGGATCTCATGCGCGCCGAACTCACCGACCTCGGCCATGATTTCGATGCCTTCGCCGCGGAGATCCTGGCCACCGGCGCCGAGCCGCCGGTCGATCGCCTGCGCCGCCAGCTGGCGGCGGTCGACTCCCCGCATCTCGGACTCCGCTTGCTGGTCATGCTCATTCGCATCACCGGCCCCCTCGCCTGGCCGCGGCTGCCGGAAGCGGACCGCGCCCTGCTGCGGGCCTCGCACTTCCGCACCATCAACGGCCTCAGCTCACCCATGGTCCCGCACAATGCGAAAATCATGCTGCGCCTCCTGGATTCGGGCCAGCTACGGCTACGACCGGGCCTGCGGAAACTCGAAGCCCGCCCCGGCGGCGGATTCACGGTGTTCGACGACACCGAATGGACCGCCGACGTGGTCCTCAACGCCGTGAATCCGTCGGCCTACACCACACCGCAGGACAGCGAACCGCTGGTGAGCG
Organism: Nocardia crassostreae; assembly: GCF_001613405.1. Lineage (GTDB taxonomy): Bacteria > Actinomycetota > Actinomycetes > Mycobacteriales > Mycobacteriaceae > Nocardia > Nocardia crassostreae. The sequence continues at coordinate 32,225 of NZ_BDCH01000047.1, read as the reverse complement.
CGCTCCTGGGGGCGCGGGCCGCCGAACTCGACCCGGCCGGTGGGCTCGCGGCGGACCCCGCCACCGGCCGCCTATCCGTCGCCGGGCGCCCCGACCCGACCTGGCGCATCCTCGGAAACCTCGCGGCCACATCGATGTTCATTGCCACCAGTCCACCCGGCCTGGCGGCCGAAGCCGCCCGCCTCGCAGCGGGGCTGCTCGACGACTGAGCGCGCAGCGAAGGTGCCGTCTGTCCTCCCGGCAGGGTTGTGGCCGGAAGGACAGACAGCGGTTCACGCCCGGGCCGCCGTCGCGGCCGGGGTGTGGGTGGTGCGCCTGTCCTCGGCCGCGGCCAGCCAGAACCACACCGGCGGCAGCACGACTTCGATGGCGGTGAGCACCAGTTGGAACCAGTGCGGCCAGCCGTGCACCGCGATGGAGAGGAACCGGCCCAGGGCGCCGAGGGCGAAGATTCCGGCGAGCCAGCGAATGGCGGTGGTGTCGATGGGATTCCGGCGCACGGCCCACAGCCAGGCCAGGCCGTAGCCGAGGAAGATCGCGCCGAAGAAGCGGCTCTGGCTGTCGGCGGTGACGCCGGAGTCGGCCATATCCGGCACGGAATCGATGCCGAGGGCCATGTGCAGCACACCGATCGCCACACAGGCCCACCCCATGATTAGGCTCAGCCATTTGAGCGCAGCCGTCATCAGAAACCTCCCGAGCTGGTGATCAGCATTCACTAGTAGACGTGTGTCTACTAGCAGAGGCTACGACCTCTAGTAGACACACGTCAACTAAGCTGGCGGTCGTGACCACCCGCCGCCGACTCGCCCCCGAGGATCGCCGCCGCCTGCTCATCGATGCCGGTGAGCGGCTCTTCGCCGACCGCGACTACACCGCCGTGCTCATGGAGGACGTCGCGGCCGAGGCCGGGGTGTCCCGCGCGCTGCTGTACCGCCACTTCCCCAGCAAGCGAGACCTTTTCGTCGCCGTCTACCAGCGCGCGGCCCAACAGTTGCTGGTGGACACCACCTTCGATCCCGCGATCCCGCTCGCCGAACAGCTGGCGGTCGGGCTCGACGTGCACTTCGACTATTTCGAAGCCAATGCCAAATCCATTCTGGCCGCCAACAGGATCCTCATCGGCGATCTCGCCATCCAGGCCGTCATCACGGGCGAGCTCGGCGAACTCCGCGACCGCATCCTCGCCGTTCTCGACGTCGATCCCGCAGTGCGCGAAACGATTTCGTCCATCCTCATGAGTTGGCTGACCTTCGTCCGCGTTCTCACCGTCGACTGGCTGGAAACCCGCCACTGCCCACGCCCAGTGCTGCGCGACGCCTGTGTCGGCGCGGCACTGGGCGCACTCGCACCGCTGCAATCGCGGTGAGAGCCCTCAGCACTTCAGGAAGTACTTCTCCAGATTCGCCGGAACCCCATCGGCTTTCGCCTCGCTCCAGCACTTGTCATGCGGGAAGTAGACATAGTTCGTCCACCCGAAGTCGTACCCGCGATGCACGATCCGCTGACTGTCACCCGGCATATCCCAGACGATGACGGCCCAGTACCCATCGCACTCGCTCACCGTCGCCAGCGTCGTCGTGTACGGCGGCCCCTCCCCCAGATCATGCAGGATGGTCTGCGAGGCGCACACCGGCGCGGGCGCCGGATCCTGGAACCGCAACCGCCCGTACTCGGTCTCACCTTCGTGCTCCACGAACAAGGTGTGCAACCCCTCCGGCACCGGATTCGTCCCCAGCGGCGCCTCCATCCCGAATCGGTAGCACCCCACCGGAACCGAGAACACCGCCTGCCCATTGGAATCGGTCACCCCGTCCCACCGCCGCACCTCCGGCGTCCCCTCCGGCAAATCCCCCGAGCTCGGATCACACGGCTGATACAGCCGAAGATTCACCGGCACATACGGAATCGCCGTCCCCTGCACGGTCACCGTCTGAATCAACACCGCCGACGTGTCCGGCAGCGGATCGGAATCCCCCGGATCTCCCGGCGGCACCACCACCGTCCCCGGCTCCCGGCCCGGCGTAGTCCCGCCTCCCCCACCATTTCCCGACGGCGCCGACGTTGGCACCGTACTGATCTGCGTCGAAACGCTCGTGGTGGGACTCCCCGCCGAAGTCTCCGGCGACTCGCCTCCATCCGATCCGCACGCCGTGGCGATCACCACCACCCCGCTAACCAGCATGGCTTGCACTATCCGCCCTAGTCGCATTTGCCGATCCCCTCCGATCAAACCTCGATACCGGCGTATCGGACCGAAGCCGACAAGAATTACCGCAGGTCAATGCCTATTACACAAACCTGGCATACATCGCTGAATGCGCATATCCCCCTATTGGTATGTGCTCCCCCGATCAGTCCTGGATCAACTGCCAATCTCCCGGCAGCCCAGCCACTTTCACCGTCGTGCCCTCGGCCTCGATGGTCACCGTCGCCGGTCCCAGCCGCAGATCCGCCAGGCGCACCCGTCCGGCGCGCTCGGGCAGCCGCGGTGCGACGGTGAGCGTGCGTTGCGGGACATTGGGTGACAGGCCGAGGAAGGAGCGCATGAGCAGGAGTGGGGCGGCGCTGGCCCAGGCCTGGGGAGAGCAGGACGTCGGGTAGGGGACCGGGGATCGCAGGTCGTTGCGGGCGAAGCCGCAGAAGAGTTCCGGTGGGCGGGCGCCGAATTCGAGGAAGGCTTCGACGAGGCCGCCGGAGAGGCGTTCGGCCAGGTCGACCGCGCCCGGAATGTGGTGGTAGCGGAGCAGACCGGCGACGGCGATGGCCGAGTCGTGGGGCCAGACCGAACCGGTGTGATAGCCCATGGGGTTGTAGCGGTGCATTGTCGACGACAGGGTGCGCAGGCCGAAGCCGCTGTCCATATCGGCGGCGGCCAGGCGTTCGATGAGGGGGGCGGCGCGTTCGTCGGGGACGATGCCGGTCCACAGACAGTGCGCGACATTGCTGCCGAGGGCGTCGACCTGACGCTTGTTCCCGTCCAGGGCCATGGCGTACCACCCCGAGCCGGGCATCCAGAAGGCTTCGTCGAAGCGGGTTTTCAACTCCGCCGCCTGGGCGCGCAGACGGGTGGCGGTCGCGGTGTCGCCGAAGGCTTCGGCCAGGTCGGCGCGGCCCAGGCGGGCGGCCTAGACGTACCCCTGCACCTCGCACAGCGCGATGGGCGGATCGGCGAGATGCCCGTCGGCGAAACTGATTGCGTCCCAGCTGTCCTTCCAGCCTTGATTGGCCAGGCCGCGATCGGTCTTGCGCCGGTATTCGACGAACCCGTCACCGTCGGCGTCGCCGTACCGGTCGATCCACCCCAGGGCGGCATCCGCGGCGGGCAGCAGCTCCTTGACGGCGTCCTCCTCGACGCCCCAGCGCCTGCACTCGGCGAGCAGCATGACGAACAGCGGGGTCGCGTCGACCGTGCCGTAGTAGACGGTGCCGCCGAGCACCTGATCGCCGGAGGGACCGTGCCGCATTTCGTGCATGATGCGGCCGGGCTCCTCCTCGGTAATCGGATCGACGTGTGCGCCTTGCAGTTTCGCCAGCCTGCGCAAGGTCCCCAGGGCGAGGTCGGAGTCCAGCAGCAGCGCCATCCAGGAGGTCAGCAGGCTGTCGCGGCCGAAGAGCGCCATGAACCACGGCGCGCCCGCGGCCACGTACATGGTGCCGTCGTCGGAGTCGTCCATGCGCAGCGCGCCGAGATCGCTCTCGGTGCGGGCGAGGATGGCGCTCAGCCCCGCGCCGTCTGCGGTGAGGCTGGTGGCATTGGCGCGCCACTGCCGGATCTTGTTGGTGGGACTGTCCTCGTCGTCGGCGTCGAGATTCATGGGCACGGCCCGATGTCCCAGCAGCGGTTGGCATTCCACCACCGTGTGCCAGCTGTCCCGGCGCGGCACCACCACCCGCCAGGACAGCTGCCCCGGCTGCACCACCGGATCCCCGCTCGCGGTGATCACCAGCCCGCGCCCGGCATCCTGGCGATCGGTCAGCCGCAGCGCCCCGTCGGTGACGGTGAAATCGCAGCCGCCGGTATTGAGCCGCCCCTCCTTGACCGCGAACAGATCGGCGAAATCGGAATCGACGGTGAGCGAAAGGGTGAGCGCGGTGTCCTCGTCACCGAGATTGCACACAATGATCTTCTCCCGCATCCCGTCGCCGATGATGCGCTTGCGCAGCACCAGCACGGTGGCGTCGGCGACGCCTTGGCGCGGCGGCATGCGCGCCACGAACCGGATCCGGAACGCCTCCGCGGGCAGCACCGAAAGCTGTTCCGGCGCATGCCCATCCAACCGCAACTCCTACCGGCTGATGACCCGCGCATCCCGATAGAACAGGCCCTGGGCCGAACCGGCGTGAATATCGCCGAGCTGGTCGGACAGGCAGAAGGTGCCCGCCTTGACCATGGTCACCAGCCCGCCGCCCGTGGCGGCCGGTGGTCCGGCATTGAAGATGCTCACCGCGCTCCACGCTGTCAGACTCGCGCGAGCAGCTCAAGATCTGCGGCGGCCGTTCGCCCAGTCGTAACTGGATGGTTATGCGCGGGCCCGCCGCCCGGACTCAGAGATTGGCGGGGCGGACGACCATGACCGAGGAGGCGCGTTTGCTGCTTTCCTTCACGAGCGCGATGGCGTGGCCGGAGGAGTCGATGGCGGCGTAGACGCCGGGCAGGCCGACGGGGTCGAGCCAGCGGCCGTTGCGGAGGTCCTCGGCCTGGGTGTCGGTGATGTCGCGGGTGGGGAAGGCGGTGCGGACGGCCTCGTCGATGGTGAGGCTGAGCAGGGGTTCGTCGGCTCCGGCGGCGACGGCCAGCTGGTCGAGGGTGCGGGCGTGCTCCAGGGTGAAGGGGCCGACGCGGGTACGACGCAGGGCGGTGAGATGGCCGCCGACGCCGAGCTTTTCGCCGAGGTCGCGCGCCAGGGCCCGGATGTAGGTGCCCGAGGAGCATTCGACCTCGACGTCGAGGTCGACGAATTGCGTTGTGCCGGTGTCGATATCGCGGCGCGCCAGAATGTCGAAGCGGCTGACGGTGACGGGGCGGGCGGCCAGTTCCACATCCTCACCGGCGCGGGCGCGGGCGTAGGCGCGTTCGCCATTGACCTTGATGGCGCTGACAGTGGCGGGGACCTGCTGAATATCGCCGGTCAATTCAGTGACGACGGCCGCGATTTCGGCATAGGCGAGATGCCCGGCGGGGGTGGTCGCGGTGACCTCGCCCTCCGCGTCGTCGGTGATCGTGGACTGACCGAGCCGGATGGTGGCGGTGTACGCCTTGGTGGTCAGGATGAGCTGACCCAGGAGTTTGGTGGCGCGTTCGACGCCGAGGACCAGCACGCCGGTGGCCATCGGGTCCAGAGTGCCCGCGTGGCCGACCTTCTTGGTGCGCAACAGCCTTCGGCTCTTGGCGACCACGTCGTGGCTGGTCCAGCCGCCGACCTTGTCGACGATGAGCAGGCCGCCGAGCGCGTCGACCACGGGAGTCCGCTTCTCCCCCATCAGGCCTCCACGATCGCGGTCAGGATGAGGCCGTCGGCGATCAGCCAGCGGCCGTCGAACGACATCAGGGGCGCGCCGCCGTCGGTGGTATTGCCGGGCACCAGCAGTTCGCTGTGGAAGGTGCCCGCGCCCGCACCGGCGGATTCCTCGTCCACGGTGAAGGTGATGTGCGCGTCCTCGAAGCCGAGCCAGCGATCGGTGAGCGGGAACCACGTCTTGTAGGTGGCCTCCTTGGCGCAGAACAGCAGTCGATCCAGGTGCAGGCCGGTGCCGGGCAGCACCGTCGCCAACCAGTCGCGTTCGGCGGGCAGGCTCACCGAATCGAGCACGCCCTCGGGCAGCTGCCCGTGCGGTTCGGCATCGATGCCGATGGACCGGAAACGCAGTTTGTGCGCCAGCGCGGCGGCCCGGTAGCCGTCGCAGTGGGTGAGGCTGCCGACAATGCCGCGCGGGAACAGCGGTTCCCCGGTCCCGCCCTTGCCGATGGCCACGGCGGGCTCGCCGAGCTCGGTCAGCGCCTGCCGGGCGCAGTGCCGCGCGCCGATGAAATCACGCCGCCGCTTCTCCACGGCCCGGGAGATCAGATGCTCCTCGGCGGGGTGCGGTTTCAAGCCCTCTGGATAGGTCGTCAACTCCGCGGCCGCCACGCCGTGCGGAAGAATCCTGGAGATCAAGCGCGCCGACTCCGGGTTCGTTTCCCCTGATGTCGCCGCGACCGCCCGCTGCTCGATGACCCGCCTCCTGCTCGCACCACACTCAACGCGTCGAGCCTACCGGTCCGGATTCGCCCTGCACGACCAGCGCATGGTTGCTAGGCTTTTGCCAGCTCATCACCAGACGCAGTCCGGCGACAACCGCGGCATCCCCCGGGTCCGCGAGTCAGGAGGCGAGGGATGTCAATCGAGCAATCACCGGGCCGCATCGGTGCGCAACCGGCGGAATTCATCGGCCCAACCCGTATCATGGCGACACTGCGCGTCAACGGTCACGAACACTTCACGGTCCTCGAACCACGCACCAGTCTGCTCGACGCCCTGCGCGAGCATCTGCATCTCACCGGCACCAAGAAAGGCTGCGATCAAGGCGGCTGCGGCGCGTGCACGGTATGGATGGACAACAAACGGGTGCTGTCCTGCCTGACCCTCGCGCTCGCCGCCGAAGGCCGCGAGATCACCACCATCGAGGGCGTCGCCGACGGTGACACGCTGCATCCAGTGCAGCAGGCGTTTCTCGAGGCCGACGGTTTCCAATGCGGCTACTGCACCTCCGGTCAGATCATGTCGGCCATCAAATGCATCGAAGAGGGGCACGCCGAATCCGAGATCGAGATCGCCGAATGGATGAGCGGCAATATCTGCCGCTGCGCGGCGTATCAGAACATTCGCGATGCGGTGTGCACCGCCCGCGACGCCATGAATCGAGCGGCGGGAGAACTGCCGTGAAACCCATTTCCTATGCCCGGCCCACCACCGCCGAACAGGCCGTGAGCACCGTGACGGCAAGGCCGCGAACGGTTTTCCTGGCCGGTGGCACCACGCTGGTGGACATGCTGCGCATCGGCGCCATGGAACCGGACAATGTCGTGGACATCACCTGGCTGCCGCTGGGCGGGCTCGAGCACACCCCCGAGGGCGGTCTGCGCATCGGCGCGCTCGCCAAGATGAGCGAGGTGGCCGCCGAACCCGATGTGGTGGAACGCTATCCGTTCCTGTTGGTGGCGCTGTGGAAGGGCGCCTCGGCGCAGCTGCGGAATATGGCCACCATGGGCGGCAATCTCATGCAGAAGGTGCGCTGCTCGTATTTCCGCGAACCCGGACATGCCTGCAATAAGCGCGAGCCGGGCTCCGGGTGCGCGGCCCTGGACGGAATGCACCGCGGCCACGCGATTCTCGGCACCAGCCCGATGTGTTTCGCCACCCATCCCTCGGATGTGGCCATTCCCCTGGTGGCCCTGGACGCGACGGTCACGGTGTGGGGCCCGCGCGGGGAGCGCACCATCGCCTTCGACGATTTCTTCCTGCTGCCCGGCAATACCCCGCACGTCGAGCATCCGCTCGCCGAGGACGAGCTGATCACGCGAATCGATGTGCCGCCCTTGCCGTTCGCCACCAATTCGCACTACCTCAAGGTGCGTGATCGCGAATCCTACGAGTTCGCCCTCACCTCCGCGGCCGTCGCGCTGAATGTCGCCGACGGCACCGTCATCGACGTGCGGATCGGCCTGGGCGGGGTGGGCACCAAACCGTGGCGGGCCCGCATCGCGGAGGCGCAGCTCATCGGAAAGGCCGCCACCACCGCCAATTTCGCGAAGGCGGCCGCCGCCGAGCTAGCCGGGGCCGATGCCACGCACCCCATGAACGCCTTCAAGGTCGAACTCGCCCAGCGCACCCTGGTCCGGGCGCTGGAAACCGTACGCCCGCAGGTGTATCTGCTGGGAGGCTTCAAATGACCGCAACCGTATCCCGGCCGCTGGTCGGCCAGGGTTTCGATCGCCTCGACGGCCGCGCCAAGGTCACCGGCGCGGCGCAGTACACCGCCGAGATCCCGATGCACGGCATGGCGCACGCGGTGATGGTGTGCGCGCGCATCGGCCACGGCGCGGTGCGCTCCGTCGACACCGCGGCCGCCATGGCCGCCGGGGCCGTGGCGGTCTTCACGCACGAGAACCTGCCGAAGGTGGCCGATATCCCGCCGCAGTGGCCCTCTGGATTCGGCGGACCGGCGCCGGGGCAGACCTTCTTCCCCATGCAGGACACCACGATTCACTACTACGGCCAGCCCATTGCCGTGGTGGTGGCCGATACCTTCGAGGAGGCGCAGCGGGCCGCGGAGCTCGTCACCGCCGACTACGACGAGCGCGAGACGCTGGTCCGCATCGAGGACGGGCGCAATGCGGCCTATCAGCCGGACAAGATCTTCTGCGGGATGATTCCGGGCGTGCAGTCCCGGGGCGATTTCGAGGCCGCGGCCAAACAGGCGGCCCATATCGTCGACGCCACTTATCATTTCGCCGCCAACCACCACAATCCGATCGAATGTTCGGCGACGGCGGCGGTGTGGGACGGCGATACGGTGACCGTCTACGACACCACCCAGGGCGTGTCCGCCACGCAGGCGACAATCGCCGCCTACCTTGGCATATCGCCCAGCAATGTGCGCGTGGTGGCGCATTACGTGGGCGGCGGCTTCGGCGCGAAAGCCCTGATCTGGCCGCATGTGACGCTCGCGCCCATGATCGCGCGGGAGCTGGGCAGGCCGGTCAAGGTCGTGCTGGATCGCGAGTAGATGTTCTACGGCACCGGGTTGCGCGAGGAGCAGGAACAGCGGGTCACCCTGACCTGCGACGCCGACGGCATGTTCACCGGACTGCGGCACCACAAGCTGTCCCTCGCTTCACCGTTCGATGACTGGGCGGAACCGTCGCTGGGCGTGGCCGGGCAGGCCTACGACATCCCGAACTGGGAGGGGCGGTACCGGCTGATTCGCGGAAACTCCATGTCGCCCACCTTCATGCGCGGGCCCGGCGAGGCCTCGGGCATGGCGGCCCTGGAATGCGCCGTCGACGAGCTCGCCAGCGAACTCGGCGCGGATCCGATGGAACTGCGGCTGCGCAATCACGCCGCCATCGATCCGGAGAGCGGGCATCCGTGGAGCTCGGACGGCTATGCCGAGTGCATGCGCCTGGCCGCTCAGCGGTTCGGCTGGTCGGCCGAGAACTACCGGAAAGGCCCACGCACGGACGGGAACTGGCTGCTCGGCTGGGGCATTGCCACGGCGGGCTATCCGGCCTACGAGCCCGGACAGCCGCAGCGCGCGCACGCCCGGCTGCTGAGCGACGGTTCGCTGATCGTGCAGGCCGGAACGCAGGACTTCGGCACCGGCGTGGCCACCACCATGGCCCAGGTCGCCGGTGACGCGCTCGGGGTGCCGTTCGACCGGATCCGGGTCGATATCGGCGATACCGACTATCCGAATATCGCCGCGGCGGTGGGGTCCATGGGCGCGGGCATCATCAGCGCCGCGGTGCACACCGCGTGCACCGATCTGCTGGCGCAGCTCATCGAGCTGGCCGTCGGCGATACCGCCTCGCCGCTGCACAGGCATGCGGCGGTGGAGATCGAAGGCCGCGACGGCGCTTTGCGGTTGCGCGCGAATCCCACTGTGCGCGAGGAGTACTCGAATCTGCTCGGGCGCAATCACCTCACCGATGTGGAGACCATCGGCACCTGGAACCCGCCGCCGCAGGGTCAGCCGTACGGGATGATGAGCTTCGGCGCGCAGTTCGCGGAGGTCGCGGTGGATCCGGAACTGGGTCTGGTGCGGGTGCGCCGCATGGTCGGCGCATACGCGCCCGGCCGGGTGCTCAATGCCAAACTGGCGCGCAGTCAGGTGCTGGGCGGCCTGAATTGTGGCCTGTCCCAAGCCTTGATGGAAGGCACGCTGCCCGATCCCCGCGACGGCAGCTGGGCCAATCCCTCACTGCTGGAATACCTGCTGCCGGTCAATGCCGACGCACCGGCCGTCGATATCTCCTTCGTGGAGCAGGAGGACACGGTGGTGAACCCGCTGGGCGTCAAGGGCCTCGGCGAGCTCGGCATGATCGGCGCGGCCACGGCGATCATCAACGCGATTCATCACGCCACCGGCAAACGCATTCGCGAAATCCCGGTGCGCATCGAGCACCTGATCTGAAGACCGTTGTCTCAGTGATGAATCGGGCCGTCCGTCGCGGCCAGCGGGCGGCCCGACGCACCACCGGGTTCGGCGATGATCTGCGCCGCGATGGACACCGCGGTCTCCTCCGGCGTGGAGGCATTGAGGTCGAGTCCGACCGGGCTGCGCAGCCGCCGTAGCTGTTCCGGGCCCACCCCCGCCTCGGCCAGCCGTGCGAGCCGATCGGCGTGCGTGCGACGCGAACCGAGCGCTCCGACGAAGCCGATGTCCTCGATGCCCAGCGCCTCGACCAGCAGGGGCACATCGAATTTGGCGTCGTGGGTGAGCACGCAGACGACCGTGCGCCCATCGACGCGTCCAGCCACGTACTCCCGCCGCAGATATCGATGCGGCCAATCCACCACCACCTCGTCGGCCGCCGGGAATCGCGCCGCGGTAGCAAAGGTCTTCCGCGCGTCCACCACGGTGACCCGATACCCCAGCTGCCCGCCCAACCGGCTCAACGCCCGCACGAAATCATTGGCCCCCGCCAGAATCATTCGCGCGCGCGGCCCGAAACTCTGCACGAACGCCCGCGGCGGAAACGCCGTCGGCGCACACTCGTCGATCCCGACGGTCCCGGTGCGCCCCGCCCGCGCCATATGCACCGCATCCCGGCTGACACCGGGCCCCGGCGCACCCGAGCCGATCAGCCACCACGACGGCGCATCATCGAGCGTGGTGACCAGCGCGACCGAACGCCCCTGCCGTATCTCGTGTTCCAGCGCCAACAGATCACCGAGCCGCTCCCCCGCCACCGGCTCGATGAACACCTCCATCTCACCGCCACAGGTCAACCCGATCGCCACCCCCTCGGGCTCGGCGACACCGAACCGCTCGAGCACCGCATCCCCGCCCCCGAGCACCCCCATCGCCGACTCGACGACCGCCGCCTCGACGCATCCCCCCGACACCGACCCGACGACCTCCCCGTCCTCGGTGACCAGCATGGCCGCCCCGGCCGCGCGCGGCCCGGCCCCGGTGACGCCCACGACTCGCGCGAGAGCGACCGGGCCCTGCCGGACCCGATCGATCAGCTGCGGCAGCAACTCACGCACTCACCCATCATTACTGCTCACTGACGCGATCGCACGCCAGCCATTCCCATGGCAACCTCACCGTTACCGTCAGCGGCAGCAAGAGATCGCGATCGACACGATCGCATGATCAAAGGAAGCGGGCGTGGTCGGCGCGGCCACGGACGAGTCCGGTGGGCAGTAGCTGCCCGAACAATCGTCACCGGATTTCTCGAACAGCCACACCAGGGCGGCCAGCACACCGGCCAGCAGGAGCAAGCCAAGGGTGATCTTGTTCATTCGCTCAGGCCAGCCCCCGGCGCTTGTCGACCTGGGCGCGCATCTTCTGGGCGAGTTCGCGCATTTCCGGGGTGATCTTGAAGTGGCCGCCCCATTCGTTGAGGTCGTCCGGGCCGTACTCGGGGGTCGGGAGGATTTGGCGAAGGAGTTTGTCGGGGAGGCCGCGGCGCTGCCATTCGCGGGGGTAACCGAGGGAGACTTCCTCGAAGCGGACGCCGTCGTAGTGGGCGGTGCGGGGGATGTGGAGGTGGCCGTAGACGGCGCAGACCACGTTGTAGCTGGTGTGCCAGTCGGTGGTGAGGTCGGTGCCGCACCAGAGGGCGAATTCCGGATACCACATCATGTCGACGGGCTGGCGCAGCAGCGGCCAGTGGTTGATCAGGACCAAGGGGGTTTCGGCGGGGAGGGCGTCGAGGCGGCGCTTGGTGTACTGCACGCGGGCATGACACCAGGCGTCGCGGGTGACGTACGGGTCCGGGGAGAGCAGGAATTCATCGGTGGCGACCACATTGCGCTCGCGGGCGATGGCCAGGCCCTCCGCCTTGGTCTTGGCGCCCTGCGGCAGCCAGGAGTAGTCGTAGAGGGTGAACATCGGGGCCAGGGTGACCGCGCCGCCGTACGCCTCCGCGCCCGCGCCCTCCCAGACCGGGAACGGGTCCTCCGGGGTGAGCACATCCAGGTCGCGGCAGATCGACACCAGGTAGTCGTACCGGGCCGCACCGTGCATCTGCACGGAATCCTTTGCCGTGGTCCACAATTCGTGATTCCCCGGCACCCAGATCAGCTTGGCGAACCGCCCGCGCAAGGTCTCCAGCGCCCAGCGGATGTCCTCGACCTTCTCCCCCACGTCACCAGCGAGGATCAGCCAGTCCTCGGGTGAATCCGCCCGGATCGCCTCGACCACGGGTTTATTGCCCTGATGCCCGACATGGATGTCGCTCACCGCCATCAGTTTCGGAATCACCCAGCTCCGCCTCTCTGCTCATGATCGGTCCTCGCAGCAACGAAGCCGAACCCCACCAGATTCCCATGACCCCGCAGACCGGGCGCATCCAGGGAGTTGCCCGGGCACCACATTCCGGGGTAGCCGACATGAAGATCCGGCGCGCCACCTCGCGGCGGGCAGACAGCCAACGCCCCGATTCCGCTCGACCGACCCGGCGGATGGCGGGCGCTCGGAGCGAACCCGGCTGCCGGGATTCCACGACCACATGACAGATCCCGACCGCCCGCGCACGGGTGGCGGCTCAGCCGAGCCAGCGGATGCGGGCGTTCGGGGCGAAACCCGCTGCGACGGCCAGGATTCCGCTGGCTTCCCGCTTGCAGGAGGCGATGGCCAGGTGGCAGGGGCGTGGGACCACCGGTGGGATCTTGACGCCGCCGTCGATCTGGTAGCGGGTATTGGTGACCTTCTATTTGTGGGCGGCCTCGGGGTCGTCCGGGTCGGTGGGCGGTGCGTCGGCGCGGGCGACGACCATGACCTCGGTGATGCCGGTGGGCCATTCGAAGGTGAGCACGCCGCCCTGCACGGTGAGCGCGGAGACGACCGGCATGCCGCTGGGGGTGGGGTCCGCGGCGGGGGCGGCGGGTTGCTCCGGGCGGGACGGGCCGTCGGAGCGGGCGATGTCGGAGGTGCGGCCGGAGATCGAGGCTACGACGCCGTAGACGGGGACCGGGCCGGTGGTCGCGCCGCCGTCCTCCAGGGAGGTCGTGCGGGTGCGGCCGACCACGCGCCAGGAGCCGTCGGGTTGCAGGCGGGTGACGCGGTATTCGACCTGTTCGGTGGTCGAGGGCGACCAGGTGATGACCACTGTGCCATCGGGTTTGCGTTCGGCCCGCACCAGCGGCGGCGCGGCGACGGGCAGCGCGGACAGGGCCGCGGCTGCGCCCGCGTGATCGGCGCAGATATCGAAAACGGCCAGTAGCGCGCGCATTCGGGAGGCGGGCGGGTCGGCTGGGGCAGCGGCCAGCATGCGATCGGCCTCGGTGAGCGCGGCACGGGCCTGCGCGAGCAACTGCGCCAGACTCGGACCGCGGTGATCCGGATTGGGGACGTCGGAGGCGCTGCGCTCCAGGTACTCCAGATTCTCCAGCGCTTCCACGAAGCGTTTGCCCGCGCTACTGGTGACGGCATTGCGCCAGCGCTGCGCGGCCTCGGCGAGAATGCGGTCCACCTCGTCGGCGACCGGGCGAACGGCGGTGTGCCCGGCGTGGTCGCCGCCGACCGCGCGCTGGGCGGTGGCCATATGCTGCGCGGCTTCATTGGGGCGGCCGCGGCGCAGGGCGGCGCGGGCCGCTTTGAGGGGCTCCTCCCACGCGCGGACGGGCGGAGTCGGGGCGGGCGGGGTCGGCGTCTGGCGTGAACCACCGCCCGCCGCAGTCGAACCCGCGTGCCGCGATCCAGCCGCTGTCGCACCGGTCGGCGAACCCGTCGACCCGGTACCGGTGCGTGAACCCGTTGACCCGGCACCGGCGCGCGGCCCCGTCGACCCGGCACCACCGCGCGGCCCCGTCGATGCGGTGCCGCCGTGCGAACCCGTCGACGCGGCACCGGTGTGTGTGCCGCCCGAGGACCGGTGCGCGGGACCGGAAAGGTGTTCGCGGCCTTCGATGGTCGTGCCGAGCTCAGTCACCAAGCCGACGAGGATCTGCTCGGCGTGTGCGCGATCCAGGCCCGCGGCAATGCCCTCGCCGACGAGGTATTCGAAATCGCTGTCGATGAGGTGGTCTTCCACTAGTACCGCGGCGCGGACTTGCGGGCGCAGCGCCTCGGTCGCGTCCTCGATGACGGCTTGCAGATAGTCGTCGACGACGCTGCCACCGGCCTCCAGGAGGTCGTTGATGTGCACCAGCAGCTCGTCCAGGACCACGCGCACCCGGCCGGGCGGGAGTTCGCGGGTGCGGGCGCGCAAAGCCTCGGCGCGCAAACGGATCTCACCGGTCTGGTGGGCCTTGGTGAAGTCCAGGCGCAGCAGCGCCAGCAGGGTCGGCACCGGATCGCCGGGCAGCAGGCGCTCGTATTCGGCGAGGAGTTTGCGGATCTGCTGCCGCCGTTGCGGAGTCACCGCGCTGGACGGGGCCGCGGCGGGCGCGGGAGCGGTGTCCTCGAAAATGCGATGCCGCCGGATGCGGCCCTGGATTTCCTCGGGTCCGAGGCTGCCCATCTTGCCGATGTCCTCGAGGCCCGGGATCTTGCTCGCCGGAATGCCGCCGTGCCGCGCCACGAGCCGTTCGATGGCGGTGTCGAGCATTTCGTAGCGTTCCGAATCCCGCCGGGCGCGTTGCTGTTTCACGCGCTCGGCCTCGACCCGCCGCGAGGAGGCGTGCAGCAGCGGATCGCACAGTTCGTCGTGCGCGTCGACGAGCAGGCCGACCAGCACCCGGTACTTCGGATGATCGCGCTGCTTCTGCCAGAACGCCCACACCTCGTCGATGCGCGTTCTCACCTCGGCATCGCCGAGCCGGTCCGATTCCTCGAGCGGAATGTCGTAGAGCTCGAAGCAATCCGCGAATTCCAGGCCGCCGCGGCGCTCCACGGCGGCGAGCACGCGTTTGCGGTAATCGTTGGGGTCGAAGGCATGCATGGCGGCGCTCAGACGGGACGGCGGCGGGTGCGTTGCAGCTGATCCAGTTCCCGCGCCACATCGGCTTGCGACAGCGTGGCTCCGGTCTGCACCGACAGGGCGAGGGGCATGTGCGCCTCCACGTGATAGGCGGTGACGTGCAGGATGCCGTCGAAACCCATCTCGAAGGTCACCTGGACCTCGCTACCGGCCGGATAGCCGGGCGGGATATCGCGAATCCGGCCCTCCACGAGGACTTTCGTATCCTCGGGTCGGGTGGAGGCGGCCTGACCCTGCTGTTCGACGATGGTCAGCTCGATCTGATCCTGATCGGCGCGCACGGTGCCGTAGGAGCGGCGCACGCGAATCGGCAGGGTCTGGTTGCGATGCACGAGCCAGCTGGCGGCCAGCCCGTTGTACGGGTCGAGGGCCAGCACGCCGAAACCGCGCGACACCACGGTGTCGACCTGGATTTCGAGCATGCGCCGCACCAGCGCGACCGGCTGCCCGAAGGAGGCGGCCACGCGGGCGAGAGACTGTTCCAGATCGCCCGGATTGGCCTCGCTGAGCGCCGAACCGTCGCGCAACCGGCCGCGGGTCACCAGATCGGCGACAATGAGCCGCTCCATTTCCAGCTTCTCGCCGTAGAGCGCCGCGCCACACGCCACCGACAGATCGGGATCGCGCAACTCGCCCGCGATGCCCAGTTCCTTCTGTAGTCCCTCGGCCACCATGGGCATGCGCGAGGAACCGCCGACCAGCAGAAGCCGATCCACCCGGTGCACACCGCGTTTGCCCGCCTCGCCGATGCACGCCTTGGTGAGATCGAGAGTGCGGCGCAGCAGGGAGGCCGTCATGGCCTCCATCTCCGCGCGGGTCAGGGGGACGACCGCGCGGGCGCCGTCGTGTGCGATGACGACTTCGGTTCTCTCGCGGTCGCTGAGTTCGCGTTTGGCCTGTTCGGCGGCCAGCACCAGCATTTGCGATCCGGCCGAATCATCCAGGGGATCCTCGGCCTCGGGATTGGCGGCGCAGAACTGCTGGGACAGGTGCAGGGCGATGCGCTCGTCCCAATCCGCGCCGCCGAGTTGATGATCGCCCTCCACGGCCAGTACGGAGATGCGCCGGTCGGCCAATTCGATGACCGTCGCGTCGAAGGTGCCGCCGCCGAGGTCGTAGGCGAGCACGGTCTCCCGCGCCCCGCCCTTGCCGATGTCGATACTGCCGTCCAGTCGCCCGAAGCCGTAGGACAGCGCCGCCGCGATGGGCTCGGACAGCACGCCCGCCACATCGAAACCGGCATAGGTTCCGGCCTGAATGGTGGCGCGCCGCTCCTCGTCACCGAAATACGCGGGCACGGTGATGACCACCCGCTGCACCGTTTCACCGCCGCCGAATTCGGCGTCCGCGGCCAGGCTCTTGAGAATCAGTGAGGACACCGCGGGCGCGGACCAGGTCTGTCCGTGTGCCACGAACCGCCACTCGGCATCCCCCATACGCCGTTTGACCAGCGCACACACATGTTCGGGATCCAGGCGGGCCTGCCGCCGCGCACCCTCGCCCACCACATGGTCGTAGCCGGAGGCGAACAACACCACCGAGGGAACCGTGGGTTCCCCGTTTATCCCGATCAGTACTTCTGGGCGGCCGTCAGCATCGATTCTTGCAATCGCCGAATTTGTTGTCCCCAGGTCGATTCCGAAAACCGCCATGGGCGCGATCGTAGCAGCCACAGCCGACACCGGGGATTATCGTTTCGGCATGACCGAATCAGGTGCGGCGACCGACCATCTGGGCCAGATCACCGAGCGCATCGACGACCTCGCCCGGGTGCTCACCCGGCAGGCCGGGACCCTCGAACGGCTGGCCGACGATGCCAAGGCGCGGGCACAGCGCGAACGCGCGGGCGCGGACGTACCGCTCGTGGTCGAGCTGTTCGCGCTCTACAACGATGCGCGATCGTTCGCGGCGACCGCCGCCTCCGAGGCCGAGCGCGCCGCCTTCGACGCCTTCGCCGCACGCGTGGAGCGCCTGCTGACCGGGCGCGGCGGGCAGCTGGTGGATCCGGCGCCCGGCAGCAAATTCGACGCGCTCACCATGGAGGCCGCCGATGTCGCCGCGGCCGCCGATCCGAGCCAGGACCGCACCGTCGCCGAGGTGATCGCGCCCGGGCTCAGTGCTGCCGGGCGTTCGCTGCGGCCCGCGAAAGTAATTGTGCGCCGGTATCGCGAGGCGCAAAAAGATCAATAACTCTGCCCCGAACCCTTGCCCGGTTAAGCGCGGGAGCTTAATCTCGGCACATGGCGACGCACGCGACGCATCAGGTCCGCACCATCGATGTCGGACAACCGATTACGCGATTCGCACGCGGCTGGCACTGCCTGGGGCTGGCCGAGACGTTCCGCGATGGAAACCCGCACTCGGTCGAGGCCTTCGGCGGCAAGCTGGTGATCTGGGCGGACAGCCAGGGGAAGCTGCACGCCCTCGACGGCTACTGCCGCCACATGAGCGCGGATCTGTCCTACGGCAGCGTCAAGGACGACAATATCGCCTGCCCGTTCCACGATTGGCGCTGGCGCGGCGACGGCAAATGCGCGGCCATCCCCTACGCGCGGCGGGTGCCGCCGCTGGCTCGCACCCGCTCCTGGATCACCTGCGAGGAGAACGGGCAGTTCTTCGTCTGGAACGATCCCGAGGGCAATCCCCCGCCGCCCGAGGTCGCCATACCGCACATCGAGGGCATCGAGACCGATCGCTGGAGCGACTGGGACTGGAACACGCTGCTCATCGAGGGCGCACACTGCCGGGAAATCATCGACAACAACGTCGATATGGCGCACTTCTTCTACATTCACTATGCCTATCCGGTGTATTTCAAAAATGTCTTCGAGGGCCATGTCTCGACGCAGTTCCTGCAGTCGAAGGGCCGCCCCGATATGTACACCGGCTCCAACTACGGGCAGGTGTCGCTATTGCGTTCCGAGGCTTCCTATTACGGGCCCTCGTACATGATCAACTACTTGCACAATGACTTCGAGAACCACACCGTGGAAGTCGCGCTCATCAACTGCCACTATCCGGTCACCAACAACTCCTTCATGCTCCAGTGGGGCGTGAGCGTGCAGCGCATCGAGGGCCTGCCGCCGGAGAAGTCCGCGAAGCTGGCCAAGGCGTTCGGCAAGAGCTTCGGTGTCGGCTTCCTGCAGGACGTGGAGATCTGGAAACACAAGACGCGCATCGACAATCCGCTGCTCACCCAGGAGGACGGCCCCGTCTACCAGCATCGCCGCTGGTACGAGCAGTTCTATGTGGACGTCGCCGATATCACCCCGGAGATGACGGCGCGCTTCGAATACGAGGTGGACACCAACCACGCCAATGAGAACTGGCAGGCCGAAGTCGCCGCCAATCTGGCCAGACGCGCCGCCGAAGAAGCGGCGGCGGAGCAGGCCGCGGCGGCACGCGCCGACGAGGCCGCGGCGGAAGGCTGACGCATCGCGTTACCCGCACGCGGGCGGTCATTGTTACCGTGGCTTATGACCAGCGAATCCGTGCTGCGGCGGCGCGAGCAACTCTCGGACTTCCTGCGTTCCCGGCGCGCGCGAATCACACCGGGGGACGTGGGAATTCCCGCGGCGGGACGACGGCGCACACCCGGGCTGCGCCGTGAAGAGGTCGCCGTACTCGCCGGGGTCGGGGTGTCCTGGTACACCTGGCTCGAACAGGGACGCGACATCACGGTGTCGGCCGATGTCCTCGACGCGATCGCCAAGGCCCTGCTGCTCACCGAACGCGAACGCGCGCACCTCTACGTACTGGCCGGAATGAACCCCCCGCCCGCCTGCGGCGATCCGGGTGCGGCGGTCACCGACGAAGTGCGGCAGTTGCTGGACGCCTGGGGACGCCGCCCCGCCGTCCTCCGCGACCGCTACTGGAATGTCCTGGCCTTCAACGACACCGCCCGCCTGACCTTCGGCTACGACGACGGCCCCCAGCACTGCCTTGTCACCTACTTCACCAACCCCCGCTACCGCGCCATGGGTGAGGTCTGGGAATCGGCCGCCCCCGCCGTCGTGGCCGCCTACCGCGCCGATACCGCCCACTGCTCCGGCCAACCCGAAGTGTGCGGCGTGGTCGAGAAACTCGGCGCGATGAGCCCCGAATTCGCCGCGCTGTGGGAACGCCACGACGTCGGCGTCCCCGTTCAAGCCGTGAACGCGCTCCGCCATCCCGAGGCCGGGGAACTGTATTTCGATGCCACCACCCTGACCGTCGCCGACCATCCCGACTGGCATCTGGTGCTCTACAACCCGCAGCCCGCCACCGACACCGCGGCGCGCCTCGAACGCCTACCGCGACTCCGTCTCGCGGACTCGTTGACCGAAGCGAGTTGATCCTGGTGGTGCCACACCCACCATAAACACGCACTGTTTACCCGCCTCGCGGGTCGGCAGGCTTATGCCCATGACGCACAACAGCTTCCACTTCGACGGCAAAATCGCACTCGTCACCGGCGGTTCCAGCGGCATGGGCCTGGCCGCCGCCCACCGCCTCGCCGCCGAAGGCGCCCAGGTGATCATCACCGGGCGCGACAAGACCCGCCTCGACGACGCGGTCGCGCAGATCGGCGACCGCGCGATCGGAATCCCCGGCGACGCGACGAGTCTCGCCGATATCGAAACCCTCGCCGCCACCATCGCCGATCGCTTCGGCCGCCTGGACGTCGTCTTCGCCAATTCCGGCATCGGCTCCTTCCAGCCCCTCGACGCCGTCACCGAGGACGAGTACCACCGCGTCCTGGACAGCAACTTCAAAGCGGCGTTCTTCACCCTCCAACACACCGTGCCGCTGCTGTCGGAGGGCGCCGCCATCGTCATCAACGCATCCTTCGGCCCCCACCGCGGCTTTCCCGCCACCGCCCTCTACTCCGCCTCCAAGGCCGCCGTTCAGAACCTGGCCCGCACCCTCGCGGCCGAGCTGGCCCCCAAGGGAATCCGCGTCAATTCGGTGAGCCCCGGCTATATCGACACCCCCGCCTTCCGCTCCGAACTCCCCGCCGCCGCCCAGGCCGCCGCGGCCTCCACCGTCCCCGCGGCCCGCGTCGGCTCCTCCGACGAGGTGGCCGCCGCCGTGGCCTTCCTCGCCTCCGCCGAAGCCTCCTACATCACCGGCCAGGATCTCCTCGTCGACGGCGGCCTCATCAACGTCGTCCCCCTGCCAACCGCCTGACACTCCACCGGGGCAAGTGGCTTCGACCAGCGGTTTCAAGAATTTTCGCGGACAGCGATGAGTTCCGCGACGGCGCCCCGTCTTCTCTGGTGTACGCGCTACCAACCCGGCGCGACCGACCAAAAGGACCAGAAATGACCACCGCCACCCCCACCGCCGCCTTCTCCACCGACACCACCCACCGCCCCGGAAAGATCCGCAACCGCGTCCTGTGGACCCTGCAGATCGTGCTCGGCCTGTTCTTCATCATCGCCTCCGGCGGCCCCAAGGTCGTCATCCCGAACATGTTGATGGACAACGCCCCCGAGAACCTGACCATCCCCCTCGCCCTCCTCATCTTCATCGGCGTAGTGGAGATCGCGGGCGGCGTCGGCCTGATGGTCCGACGAGTCAGCGCCCTGGCCGCCGCGGGCCTGTCGGTCCTCACCGTCCTCGCCGCCGGGACCCAGGCCTTCATCGCCGACAAGCCCTCCATGGCGATCTTCCCCCTCGTGCTCGCCGCCATCTTCGCCTGGATCGCCTACGAACGCCGCACCACCATCACCGACCTGCGCAACTCCCTCTCGCGATGACAATTCCATAAGCACGACCGGCGATCGGTGGCCCGCCCACCGATCGCCGCTCGCGCGTTCCCCCATCGATCGCCTGTCGGGTTGGCGGCGATCGATCCCGCGGCCATCTGGTCCGCGTCGCCCCGGTCCGGGCGCCGCCCCAGATGGCCGCCCTCGCGTCTCCCCCGCCGCCCCATCGCCGCCGCTGCCCTGCCATTCCCTTATCCCCCTGTGGCCCAACGGAAATCGATCTTCTACGGTGAAACCGAGTCCGTGGGAGCCACTCATGAAGCGCCTGCTATTCCTGATCGCGGCAATCACCATCGCCGCCTCCACCTACGACTACTCCAGATCCACGGACCACTACGGTCTGATCGTCGTCGGCGGAGTGTTCGCAGCAATCACCCTGATCAGCAAGTCCATCGAATAAGCCGGTGTCCGGCACGTGGCTACGGAAGTCGGCGTCGGACGGGCGATGACTTTGCCGCTACACCATGATGGACTCGGGATCCCGTGTGGTGGACGGTGATTGATCCGATGCGGGGCGCAGGAGGTCTACCGCGGTTCCGGACGAGGATATACCGCCACATCTCCGTCGACGAAGGCATACAACGTGTGTGTATCCGGATCGACCGCAACGCCATCTGGCTGACGGACCTGCCAGGTGTCTACGACCACGCCGGTGTCGGTGTCGATGGCTTTGATCAGGTCCTCGTCGGCGAGTGCGTTGCCAGCGGTATATACGGTGTGCCTAGCCGAGTCCAACGCTGCCGTATACGTGATTCTGATTCCCCGCGAATCTTCCAACCTCCCGAAGCCTTCGTAGTTCTTTGTGAATTTCCCGGTGGCGAGGTCAACAATCGCGACCTCTCCCTCTTGGTTCACAGCGAAGATTGTTCGGGAATCGGTATCGAACAACGCGATTTCGGTGTTGGACGACGGCAAGAGAATCGTCGATGTCTTCGTGGTTGTCGCCAGATCGATCACTTCAAGCCTGCTGTTGTCGACCAGGTAGGCGGTATGTGAGGCGTCGTCGATGACGATGTCCTCTGCGCTGGCGATGGCGACGGGCACCGGAGCGCCAACTGATCTGGCTCCGGGTGGAACCACCGACACGGTGAGCGTGTACAGACGGCCGGCCGCGTCCTCGATGGTCTTCGTGGCTTCGTTGACGAGGTAAGCGGTATGCGTGATCTGGTCCACCGCTACTCGCATCGAGTAGGCGCCGGTGGGGATCTCGGCGGTGACGGTATTGGTCTCTCCGTCGACGATTGTGAGCAGCCCTGTCTCCCGCTGCCGGTCCAATGCGCTGACGATGTAGATCGTGCGTGTACTCGAGTCGATCGCGATGTCCGATGCATTGGCGTACGTAGACATCGGGATTCTGGCGGTGACGGTGTTGGTCGACATGTCGATCACCGAGAGTGCGTGAACGTTGGTGTCGGGATCACCGTCATCATCGGCGATGTGGGTGGCGACATACAGCGTGCGTGAGACCGAATCAATCACAAGCTTGCCCGAAAATGCGTCGCCATTAATCGCGATCGTCTCAGGGCCGCTGGTCATTTCACTCGCGCAGCCTGAAGAAACCATCACAGCACCCGCGACACTGGCGACCGCCGCGACGCCACGGAGCGTGCGAATCAAACGATGCCGCACAGGGTGCTCGCTGGGTCGCTCGAAAAGGTTGGCCTGGCGCATCGTTCCCCCGAAATCGATCTTTGGCGTGGCGGGAGGCCACGCTATCGCAATCTGACCCTGGTCATCGATTGGAGTCATGCGGCCCGAGAACCGAAGTCGTAGTACGACGCGACGGCGGGCTGGCCGGTGTAGCCGGGGCCCGCGGCGTCGTCTGCGCCGAGGTAGGTGGCGGTGAAGGTCACGGGACGGAAGTCGGTGCCCGACAGGCGGTGGCGGCGGATGTCGTAGGTCAGACCTGCTGCGCGGAGTTCGGTCAGGACCTTGCGGGCGGCGGAAGAGCCGTTGGGGTGGCGGATCGAATGGGGGTCGAAGTCGGCGGCAAATGAGGCTCCGGGGCTTGTCCATTGGGTCATGGCGGAGAGGAGGGAGAGTTTGTCGCCGATGTAGTGGAGGCCGTGGACGCAGGTGATCAGGTCGGCGAGAGTGTCGGGGTGCCAGGTGGCGGCGTTTGCTGTGATCAGGCGGAGGTGGGGGGTGCGTGGCGTGGCTTGGAAGTGGTCTACGAGGTCGATTCTGGTGATGGTGATGTCGGCGGCGGGGAAGTCGGCCGCGAAGCGGTGCTCGGCTTCGAGAAGGGCTCGGCCTGAGCCGCAACACACGTCGATCCAGTGGACGGGGTGTTGCGGGGTGGCGCGCAGGAGGGGTGCCAGGCGGTCGTAGGGGTTGAAGCCGAGTTCGCGTGTGTAGCTGTTGACGCCGGAGAGGCCGCGGCCGCGGTTCATCGCGTTGTTCGCTACGACGGAGGAGCATTCGAGCGCGGCGTTGTCGAGGAGGCGGGTTTCGAGAGGGGCTGGCACCCGACCATTATTCCTGGTCGGGTGCCATTTCTCCGTGTCGGAGAGCGGGATTCGGTGGCGCGGCTACGCCATGACAGACTCGGGGTCCCGAGGTGCTGGAACGGATCGATCGGGCCGGGGGCGTGGGAGGCGAGAGGGCCACCAGATGCGGTCTCCGGCGAGCATGGTGAGGGCCGGGACCAGGATTGAGCGGACCAGGAGGGTGTCGAGGAGGACGCCGAAGGCTACGGCGAAGCCGATTTGGGCGAGGGAGACCAGGGGGAGGGTGGTGAGGACGGCGAAGGTGGCGGCGAGGACTATTCCGGCGGAGGTGATTACGCCGCCGGTGACCGCGAGGCTGCGGAGCATGCCCTGGCGGGTGCCGAGGCGGTGGGATTCCTCGCGGGCTCGGCTGACCAGGAAGATGTTGTAGTCGACGCCCAGGGCCACCAGGAAGAGGAAGGACAGGAGGATCAGGCCGGAGTCCAGGCCGGTGAAGCCGAAGAGGTGTTCGAAGGCGAGAATGATTGCGCCCAGGGATGATCCGAAGGACAGGACTACGGTCAGGAGGAGGCCGAGGGGGGCCGCCAGGGAGCGCAGGAGGAGGGCCAGGACGGCGGTTACCACCAGCAGGACCAGGGGGATGACTATCCAACGGTCGCGGGTGGAGGCGTCGGCGATATCGAGGTTGGAGGCGCTGGGGCCGCCGATGACCGTGTCGGGGGAAAGGTCGGCGAGGGCGGCGCGGAGGCGGTCGATGGTGGCGTATTCGGTGGGCGAGTCGGCGGGATCGCTTGGTATGGCGGTGATTTCGAAGAATTGGGGGCCGGTGCGACCGGCTTCGGCCGAGCCGATTCCGGGGTCGGCTTCCAGGATGCGCAGGACGGCGTCGCGGGATGCATTGGGGGTCATGACCAAGAGCGGGGTGCCCGCGCGTTCGGGGAAGTGCGCGGCGATGACGGTTTGGCCGTGGACCGATTCGGGGGTGTCGACGAATTGGTCGGCGCGGGACAGGGATCCGGTGTTGCCGAGCAGGCCCAGGCCGAGCAGGGCCAGTACCGCGATCGAGGCGGTGGCCGAAACCACCGGGCGGCGTGCGATATACGCGCCGATCCGGTCCCACAGCGTGGCGCACGCGATGGCATCGGACCGCACGCGGGGAATGCGGGGCCAGAAGATCCAGCGGCCGCACACGACCAGGAGCGCGGGGAACAAGGTGACCATGACCAGCAGGGCGCACACGATGCCCGCCGCGCCGACCGGGCCCATACCGGCGGCATTGTTCATATCGGCGGCGAGCAGGCACAGCAGGCCGAGGCTGACCGTGGCGGCGGAGGCGGCGATGGCGGGGACCGAGCGGCGCAGGGCGGCCAGCATGGCGGTCGCCACCTCCGGATGACGGCGCAACTCTTCGCGATAGCGGGCGACGATCAGCAGGGCGTAGTCGGTGCCGACGCCGAAGACCAGGATGGTGAGGACGGCGGCGCTCTGGTCGTTGACCGTCACGTCGAAGGTCTTGGCGAGACCGTACACGGCGGCCATGGCCAGCAGGTTGGCGCCCGCCACCGCGATCAGCGGCACCAGCCACAGCAGCGGGCTGCGGTAGGTGAGCAGCAGGATGACCGTCACCACCAGCACGGTCACCAGCAGCAACTGCTCGTCGATACCCTCGAACGCACCCTCGAAATCGGCCGACAGCGCGCCGGGACCGGCGACCTGCACGCTCAGCCCGGCCGGGTGCTCGGCCACTGCGGCGCGGAATTCCTCGATGTACGAGGAAGGTTCACCGTGCGATTGGCCGACCATCACCGGATACATCACGGCCTTCCCGTCGGCGGAGCCGATCGGCTGATCCGGCCCGCCCACGCTGCCGTATGTCGCGCGCAGAGCCGCATAGTGATTCGCGGCCGTGGCGCGATCCGCCTCGGCGACGCCCGAATCACGCTCGTACACCACGAGAAACACGTTCTCGGTCCCGCCGGGCAGCGTCTGCTCCAACTCCGCCGCCATGGTCGACTGCGCCGAGGCGGGCAGATAATCGGTTTCCTTGTCGGACTTCACATCATCGAGCCCACCGGCCAACGGCACCATCGCGGCCAGCACCGCGATCCAGACGCCGATGAGCAGTAGCGCTCTGGCTTTCATTCCCATGACTGACTCCTCGCAAAGGGCATGCAAGCAGCCTTGCGGGCGGGCGGATCGAAATCGTCCGCCCACGGCAGGCTGTTGCGAATACTCCGCGCGGAGTACCTGCGCGCCCCGCGACTGCCGCACAATGGCGGGAATGAACCGCGTGTGGTGGACCTACGGCCTGCTCACCGGTGCGGTGCTGCTCGGGGAACTGGTGGCGGCCCGGCTCATCCCCGCGACCACACCGTTGAACGCCTTCGGAGCCACCCTACTGGTGCTGGCCACCCTGCCGCTGATGCTGCGCCGCCGCTACCCGCTGGCCGTGCTGATCGCGCACACCGTGCTGGCGATCCCGTATCACGCGAACGAATTCCCGCACGAGGCGATCGTTCCCGCGACCATCATCGCGCTGTACACGGTGGCGCGCTGGGGCACCCGCCGCCGCACCGCGATCGTCATCCTCACCGTCATGGCGTTCGCCGCCGCCGGGATCATCATCTCCCGCGAGGGGAACGAGAACACCGCCCTGCAAACCTTCGGCGCGGTCGGCTGGATCGTGCTCGCCTGCGTGGCCGGTGAAGCCGTGCGACTACACCGCGCCTATATCGCCGAAGTCCTGGACCGCGCCGAACGCGCCGAACGCACCCGCGACGAGGAAGCCCGCCGCCAGGTGACCGAGGAACGCCTGCGCATCGCCCGCGACCTGCACGACCTGCTCGCCCACACCATTACCGTCATCCAGGTGCAAGCGGGCGTCGCCGCGCACCTGATCACCGAACGACATGCCGACCGGGACACCGTCATCGATGCGCTGGAAACCATTTCCGATGCCTGCGCCGACGCCCGCGCCGAACTCGCCGCCACCGTCGGCGTGCTGCGCACACCGGACCGGCACGCGGACGAGGACAGCACCTCCTGAGAGCCGCTACCCGACCTCACCCGAGTACGAGCCCTCGCCGATCACGCCGCAGCCGCCGGAGTCACCGTGGAATTCGTCACCGCCGGACACCAGCGGCCGTTGGCCCCGACCGTGGAACTGGTCGCCTACCGCATCGTCCAGGAGGCCCTGACCAATGTGGCCAAACACGCCGAAGCCACCACGGCGACCGTCCATCTCGACTACCGCACCGACCGCCTGCTCATCGACATCTCCGACAACGGCCGCCCTCAACAGCGCAACAACTCCCGAAACCACTCGAATACAACAGGATTCGGCATCCGCGGCATGATCGAACGCGCCGAGGCGATCGGCGGCACCGCCTCCGCGATCGACACCGGCAACGGCTTCGAAGTGCGCGCCACCCTCCCGGTCCTGGGCGCACAGCGATCCACCCCGCCGCGCGATGTCTCCGGCGAATCCCTGGGAGTACAGCCATGATCCGAGTCCTGCTGGCCGACGACCAGGCCCTCGTACGCGGCGCGTTCGCCCTCCTCATCGCCTCGGCCCCCGATATGCGGGTCGTCGGCGAGGCCGCCACCGGCCGCGAAGCGGTGGCCCTCGCCCGCACCGAACGCGCCGACGTCGTCGTCATGGACATCCGCATGCCCGATCTCGACGGCATCGCCGCCACCGCCGACATAGCCGCCGACGAAAACCTGGCCGGGGTCCGGGTTCTCGTTCTCACCACCTACGACACCGACGACAATGTCCTCGCCGCCCTGCGCGCCGGTGCCAGCGGATTCCTCATCAAGGACACCAAACCCGCCGCCCTTCTGGACGCCATCCGCATCATCGCCGCCGGTGAAGCCCTCCTGTCCCCCAGCGCCACCGCCGCCGTCATCACCCGCGTGCGCGCCCTCCCGGATCCCGCACCGCGCCCGTCGATCTCGGCCCTGACAGACCGCGAACTCGACGTCCTCATCCTCATCGCCCGCGGCCTGACCAATGCCGAGATCGCCGAATCCCTGGTCCTGAGCCCCCTCACCGTCAAGACCCACGTCAGCCGCATCCTGGCCAAACTCCTCGCCCGCGACCGAGTTCAACTGGTCATCGCCGCCTACGAGGCCGGACTGGTGGCGCCCGCTCCTTAGGCTGCGGCGTGCAGGGGTTCGCGGTGCAGGACCAGCTTGGTGGTGTGCGCCTTGTACGCGGTCGGCGAATCCTCCCAGTCGGCGGTGAGGGTGGTGACCGTTTCGGCTGGGAAGTCTTGGCGGGCAACGAAATCCAGGACATCGGGGAGGAGAGGGCGGACATTGGAGACGCCGACCTTCAACGTGGCGTCGTTGGCATACATGTGCATGAGGGGGACCTTGGTGCCGACCGGGAGGTAGTAGCCGACCGGCTGACAGAATCCGCCAGGGGCCAGCGAGCGCAAGGCGAGATCGACTCCGGTGGCGGTGGAGGTGCCCTCGACAACGATGTCGTAGTCCCGGCGCGGGATATCGGTGCCGCGGAGTTTGCCCTTCGACGCCGTGGAATGCGTTCGAGCGCCGAGCTTTTCGGCGATATCGAGCCGCTCGCGGCGATGGTCGACGTAATCGACGACCTCCGCGCCGTGCCGCGCGGCCAAGCCCGCGGCATACAGGCCGATGCTCTGCGCGGCGCCGCCGAGGACCAGCACCCTGCCACCCGGCCGTGCCCGCAAGGGCGGCACGACGCAGCGCCAGGCATCGGAGAGATTGTCACTGGCGGCGGCGACCCGCAGGGGGTCGACGCCCGCGGGCACCGGAACGAGCATGTGGTCGGCGAACGGGATGCGCAGCAGATCCGCGACCATGCCACCCCAGGGGCCGCTGGCCGCACCGAAGCCGAAGGCCGCCAGCGTCGAGGTGCGGGTGGTGGAGCATTTCGCCGTCAGACCCAACCGGCATTCCCGGCAGTCGCCGCACGACACCGCCCACGGGACCACGACCACGTCGCCCCGGCGCAGGGTGGTGATCTCCGAGCCGACCTCGATCACCTCGGCAATGCATTCGTGGCCGATGCCGAACGGACCCTGGAACGGGACGGGGCCGCAGATGCTCGCCACGACCGGATCGATCAGGCCCGCCCGGATGCCGAGTTGCATGGCTCGGGAGACAGGCCGGTGGATCGGCATGGTGTCACCGTCACAGCGCCCGGCGACGAACGGGCGCACCAGCGCGTCACGCGGATCACGCAGCTCCGGCGCGGGACGCTCGCGCCACTCCAGCCGCCCGCTCCGAATTAATTGCAGCTCACGCATTCTCGCGCTGGCCCTGCGCGAAGGCGGCCAGGTCCTTGAACTTGACGACATTGCCCGCCGCACCCCAGGTGCCCTCGGGCTGTTCGCGGATCAGCACCCACACCCGCAGGGCGTCTGCCGCGTCGAGACCGGCGGCGAGAACCTGATCGGTGACTTCCTGGATGAGTCCGGCTTTGCGGCGCTCCGACAGACCGCCTTCCGGGACGGTCACGTCGACCCGGAAGCGCGGGAGGTCGTCCTCGAGCGCGGCGAAACCGCCGTCGGGGACCTCCTCGATCCGGCACCAGGCCTGGGCGCGGAAGAAGGCGGAATCCGGGACGCCCTCCCACTTCAGCAGGGTCGCGGGTAGCGCTTTGCGCAGTTCGGCCCGGGTCTCGGCGGGCAGGACACCGGTCGGCAGGGTCAGGTGAATCATCGGCATGAGCGTGCTCCCTCGTGTCTCGAACGGTCTATAACAGTCGTTATAATCTAGGCACGCTACTATATGACGGTTGTTATAGACAAGGAGGTGGAAGTGGGAAACAAACCCACGGGTGCGCAGGACTCGCGGCACAAGCTCGTGGCCGGGGCGGCGGATATGATCCGGCGGCGCGGCCTCAATGCCACCAGCGTGCGCGAGCTCGCGAAGTTCGCGCACGCGCCCCTCGGGTCGACATATCACCACTTTCCGGGCGGCAAAACGCAGCTCGCCACCGAGGCGGTCGCCTTCGCGGGCGATCTGACCTCAGCGCTGCTGGTGCGCGAGCTCGAAAAGGGGCCGATCGACGGACTGCACGCCTTCCTGCGCATGTGGCGGAAGATCGTGGTGGACACCGACTTCCGTGCGGGCTGCCCGGTGCTGGCCGTCGCGGTGGAGGACCTGCCCGACGCCGACAGCGCACCGCGCGAAGCGGCCGCGACGGCCTTCACCCAGTGGACCGATCTCCTGGCGGGCGCGCTGCACGACCACGGCGCCGAACCGGCCCGGGCCGCACGCACCGCCACGCTGATCGTCGCCGCCGTCGAAGGCAGCGTGGCCATGTGCCGCGCGACGCAGAGCATCGAGCCGCTGGACCGCATCGCCGAGGAACTCGAATTCCTTATCCGGTCCGCGCTCACCCACCCCTGACGTGACGAAGGAGGATTCACCATGGTCTCGATCGAAACCCGGCAGCACCAGTTCGATACCGCCACCGGCCTGACCCCGGTGGGCGAAGGCCGCTACACCGGCCACACCGCGGACGAGTACTCGAATATGGTGGGCCCCTTCGGCGGCATCACCGCGGCCACGCTGCTGCGTGCCGTGCTCGACGATCCGCGGCGGATCGCCGATCCGGTCTCGCTCACCGTCAACTACGCCGGACCCGTTGCGGCGGGCCCCTTCACCATCGACGCACAGCCGGTCCGCACCAATCGCACCACCCAGCACTGGATGCTCACCATGACCCAGGACGACGCGGTGACCACCACCGCGACCGTGGTGTGCGGCCTGCGCCGATCGACCTGGTCCGATACCGAGATCACCCCGCCGACCGCGCCGCCGCCGGAGTCGGCGCAGGTCACGGAGCTGCCGGAGTTCCCGGCGTGGCTGCGCAATTACGAGATGCGGTTCGTCGAAGGCGGCGGGCTGCTGACTCCGGAACCGCGTGAGCAGCCGGATTCCACCACCACGCTGTGGGTCCGCGACGCCCCCGCTCGCGCGCTGGACCAGCTCGCGCTCACCGCCATGAGCGATGTGTTCTTCCCCTGCGTCATGCTGCGTCTGGGGCCCATGGTCGCCGCTAGCACGGTCTCACTCACGGTGTACTTCCACGCCGACACCGAGCCGCTCGCCGCCGTGGCGGAACGGCCGGTCCTCGCCACCGCGCGCGCCCAGCACTTCGGCGACGGGTTCTTCGATCAGGCGGCGCACCTGTGGACCGAGAGCGGTACGCCGCTCGCAACCAGCCACCAGCTGGTGTATTTCAAAGACTGAGCGGCACACCGGATTGCGATGTCAGGCCAGGCGGCGCGGCACCTCCGCGCCGACCCGCGCCCAGCGGCCGGACAGGGCGCGCCAGCAGACGGCGATCAGGCGCAGCACCATGAAAGCGACCAGACCGGACCAGATTCCGGCGATGCCCCAGTCGTAGGCGAGGGACAGCCAGATGGCGGGCAGGAAGCCCAGCAGGGCCGAACCGAGGGTGGCATTGCGGAGGAAGGCGGCGTCACCGGCACCGAGCAGAACACCGTCGAGGGCGAACACCACGCCCGCGATGGGAATGAGGCCGACGAAGAACCACCAGACGACATGCGTGCGCTCCAGGACCGACGGGTCGTCGTTGAACAGGCGAGGTATCACGGAGTATCCGGCCGCGAAAGCGACGGCGAGCACCATCGCGAAGGCTGTGGACCATCCGGTGATTCGACGCGCGAGTCCCTTTGCGCCCCGGGCGTTTCCGGCACCCAGCGCGGCGCCCACCAGGGTCTGTGCCGCAATCGCCAGGGAATCCAGGGCCAGGGCCAGGAAGGTCCACAGTTGCAGGACGAGTTGGTGCGCGGCCACTGATGCCGCACCGAAACGGGACGCCACGGCGGCGGCCGACACGAAGCAAGCCTGGAAGGCCAGGCTGCGCACGATCAGATCGCGGCCCAGGACCAGTTGTGCGCGCATGATGTCGAAGCGCGGGCGTAGCGGGACCTTGGCGTGGAACAAGGCGCGCACGAACAACCCACCGGACACCAGCTGACCCACCACATTGGCGACGGCCGATCCGGCGAGCTCCCAGCGCGGGGCGCCCAGCAGGCCGTGCACCAGGACCGGGCACAGGATTGCCGAAACCACCAGACCGGCAACCACATACAGCAGTGGGCGACGGGTCTGTTGAACGCCACGCATCCAACCGTTCCCGGCCATGGACAGCAGGATCAGCGGTACACCGAACAGGGCGATCCGTAGCCATGGCAAGGCTTCGTCGGCGATATCACCACCGCCTGCGATGACACTGGTCACCGGGGCCGCGAGTAGTTGCAGGACAACGAGAATCACCAGACCCACGGCTGCGGCGAGCCAACTGGCTTGAACGCCTTCTTCCACCGCGCCGGGCTCGTCGCCCGCACCATGACGGCGGGAAGAGCGCGCCGTCGTGCCATAGCTGAGGAACGTCAGCTGTGAGCTGATCTGCGCCAGGATCAAACCGCCAACAGCGAGACCAGCGAGCGCGAGCGCACCGAGACGGCCGACCACCGCCATGTCGAACAACAGGTAGATCGGCTCGGCGACCAGAACACCCAGCGTAGGAACCGCGATACCGAGAATCCGCCTCGGACCAACATGCACTGCGGCCTCGCCACGCTGAACCACAGCCGTATCGGCACTCCTGGAGGAAGTTGTCTCGTCGTCGGGCATAAGGATCACCCTCGCACATCAGCCCGACAAACGATTGCGTGCTGGTCTGCTCAGAACCGCTCGTGGCTGTGTTTAATTTGCCCTCCGCTTCGCTCCGGGCGGGGTTTGGGCCCCTGAGTCTCGATTTTTCCCTCCCTCCGCGCACGCCGGAGCTCCTCCGCTTCGCTCCCCCGCTCCGACGTGCGCTCCACTCAGTCCAAAATCGAGACGGCCCAAACCCTTACAGAACTG
>NZ_BDCH01000046.1 GCF_001613405.1 Nocardia crassostreae | reverse complement strand
ACGGGCGCGGCGGGAGCAGGCGGCGGGGGTGGGGGCAGGGGCGAGTTCGCGGGGTTCGTGGTGCTGGAACCGGGGGTCGAGGTGGTGGTCTCCACGGCGCCTTCGGTCGAGGGTCCGAATCCTTCGTGGAGGCTGCCTCCGATGAGGCCGAACACCAGACAGAACGACAGGGCGATCAGTACCACCAGCACCTTCGGCGACATCTCGCCCGGCGCGGAGACGCCGGGCGTGCCGTCCGCACGTGTCGCGGCGGGTTTGTCCTGGACCGCACCCAGTGCCACCGGGGAACTCCTTCGATTCGAGTCGTCGATCCGAAAAGCTCATCCTTCAAGGCACCGTACACAGGTTTGCTGTCCAGCAGAACGGGATGCGGATAAGGGAAATATTCCAGCTACATATCTATTCGAGCAGGTAGCTAGAAGATCGCGGTCGGCTCTCCGGTGAACCAGATGTTCTCGATCCGGATGCGGTGCAGCAGCCAGCGGGCGCCCTCGCGGCGCAGCTCGACGTCGTAGCGGTTCTTCAGCAGCGCGAAGACGCCGTGGTCGGCGGTGAGCAGGTGCTGCGCCTCGACCAGCGCGGTCAGCCGGGCGGTCTCGCCCTCGATCACGATGCGCGGGTTGGTGACCTGATGGCTGGTGTCCACCCGCCCGGCGAAGCCGCCGAGGATGGTGTCGACAATGAAGTCCCGGCCGGTCATGAGCGGTGCGACCCCGCCCCACTTCCCGGCGGTGGGCTGGAAGTCGAGTTCGGCGTCGGCGGTGAAGGCGGAGGCGAACAGGTCGCGGTCGCGCAGATCCTGGCCGAGGGCGAAGCGGTAAAGCGCGTCGACGATCTCGGCGCGATCGCGCAGCTCCGCCACCAGGGCGGGTGTGTCGGCGGCGGCCAGAGCCTGGGATCCGGTGACGGACGCGATGTCGAGGGTGGTGGACACGGGAACTCCTGATCGTTGAGCGGACCACCTCACTCTGAACCCCCACAACCGCCCGAACAATGCGAGAGTATGGAACGATCATCAAGCTGAGCTTAACGATCAAGGTAGGGCGGTCGGATGCTGGAACGACACGAGATCGAGGTTTTCCTCACCCTCGTCGACGAACTCCATTTCGGCCGCACCGCCGAGAAGCTGCATCTCTCCACCGCCCGGGTCAGCCAGACGGTCACGAAACTCGAACGCCGACTGGGCGTTCCGCTCTTCGAGCGCAGCAGCCGCCGCGTCACGGCCACCCCGGCGGCCTGCGCCCTGTACGCCGATATCCGCCCGGCCTGGGATCGCATTGCCGCCGCCGTCCGACACACCATCGATACCGGCCACGGCCGCGGCGGCACCCTGACCGTCGCCTTCACCGATGCCGCCACCGGCCAGCTGCTCACCCGGGCCGCCGAATACTTCAACGCCGAACTGCCGGACTGCACCATGCGCATTCGCGAAGTCCCACCGGCACAAGCGATTTCCCGATTGCGCGACGGCGAGATCGATATCGCCCTCGATATGCTCCCGGTGACCGATCCGGATATCAGCACCGGCGCGGTCCTGGTCGAGGAGGCCCGCGTGCTCGCGGTGCCCGCGCAGCACCGCTGGGCGCACCGCCGCTCCATCACCGGCTCCGACCTGGCGGGGGGGTCACCACCCTGCGCCCCGGCCCCGAGGCCGCCACCTACAACGAACTGCTCACCCTCGTCGGCGCGGGCCGGGGCGTCGCGCCGATGCCCGCGCACGCCCAGCGCTATCACGCCCGTCCCGATATCGCCTACATCCCATTCCGCGGCGGCCCGCCCGTGCGCTGGGGCCTGCTGTGGCTGTCCACCCGCGAATCCGCCCGCATTCGCGAATTCGCCCATGCCGCAGCACGTGCCGCGGCGTGATCACCTCGGGAATGTGATGACGACCTTCCCGAACGGATCGCTCTCGGTGAAGTACCGATAGGCGTCCGCCGCCTCGTCCACGGTGAACTCCCGGTCGATCACCGGTCGCAGGCCGTGTTCGGCGATCGCCCGATTCATGGCCTCGAAGTCGGCGCGGCTGCCCACCGCGATGCGGCGCAGCGAGACGAACTGTCCGCCGAGCGGATCAGAAAGCTCCTGTCCGGGCGGCGGCGGAAATGCGCCGAGCAGGGTGACCTGCGCGTTGTAGGCCGATGCCGCAAGGGATTTCGGCAGGGTGAGCCGTCCGACCGCATCGATCACGTGCTGCACGCCGTCACCGCCGGTGAGTTCGAGCACCCGGGTCTCCCACTCCGGCGTCTCGGTGCGATCGATGACCTCGTCGGCGCCGAGCGCGCGCAGGCGCGCCGCCTTCTCCAGCGAGGAGGTGATCGAGATGACCCGTGCGCCCAGCAGATTCGCGAACTGCACCGCGAACAGCGCCGCGGTCCCGGTGCCGACGGTCAGCACCGTCTCACCCGATTGCACCGGAACGGGTTTGGTGAGCGCCGACCAGGCCACCAGACCCGCACAGGTGAGCGTGGCGGCTTCGGTATCGGTGAGGTGCGCGGGCACCGCCATCACCGAATCCTCTTCCAGCACGATGCAATCGGCGAGCCAGCCGTCGTGATTGGCCCCGTACTGCTGCGCGGCCAGGGCCAGGGTCTGCGGGCCGCCGTTCCAGCCGACGAAGTAGGTGCCGGTGACCCGGTCGCCGACGGCGGTGCGAATCACCCCGTCCCCCACCGCCACCACCTCGCCGACACCATCCGAGAGCGGCGCCACGCCGGGCCGGGCGGGCAACGGATAGGTCCCGTCCATGAGCATGATGTCGCGGCGATTGAGCGAGGCCGCGCGGACCCGCACCAGCACCTGATGCGGGCCCGGCGCCGGGATGTCCAGCGTCCGCGTGGTCAGTCCGTCGAGTCCGCGCAGCGGTTCCAGCTGGTAGGCAATGGCATTCATGGTTCTACTCCCGAGTGGTATCGATGACGGTCAGGCGGGGCCGATGTACTGATGGCTGCTGCGGATCCGGCCGTCCGCGTCCAGGGCGAGCACGTCGTACCCGGTGGCGGCCACGACGCCGTCGGCGGTCGCGACCATGTCCCAGCCGATGCCCGCCAGTCCCTCCGCCAGCCGGATCGCGCCGCCCCGGGAACCAAAGACGAATTCGCCGGAGGCGAGGAACATTTCGTAGGCGCGGGTGGCGCGGCCGAAGAGTTCCGCGTGGCCGCGCACTTGCAGATAGGGAATCGGGAAGGCCAGACCGGTCGCCGCGTCGCGGATCTGCTCGGGCGGATCGGTCAGGATCTGGGTGCCGTCGACGGCGAACAGATCCGCGATGCGCTTACCCCGGATATCCGGGTCGGCTTCGTTCCAGAGGGCCACGTACTGCTCGGTGAGTTCGGCGAGAGCGATGTCGTCGAGTCGAATGTTCATGGCAGCGAGTTTGTTCGGCGGTGCGAATGTGCGCGATTCCCGCAGGGAATGATCGCGCGGGCCGTGCTGTCATTTCCGGAGGGCGGTGCGGTCGTTCCCCGGAGGGCGGTGCCGTTATTCCCTGGAGGGAATCGCGGAACCGCCCACCCGCACCGACAGTGGAGGTATGACGGCCATGGCGATAGCGACGGCGAGCCCGTTCGCGCAGCAATTGCGGCAGTGGCGGACGCTGCGCCGCATCAGCCAGTTGGATCTGGCCATTCGCGCCGAGACCAGCCAGCGCTATCTCAGCTTCCTGGAACAGGGCCGCTCGCATCCGGGGCGGACCATGGTGGTGCGGTTGGCCGAATCGCTCGGGCTGTCGCTGCGCGATCGCAACAATCTGCTGCTCGCGGCGGGCTACGCTTCGGCCTTTCCCGAATCCGGTTTGGACGCACCGGAGCTCGAAGCGGTGCGGGCGGCGCTGCGGACCATTCTGCACGGGCATATGCCGTATCCGGCGGTGGTCACCCGCCGCTACGGGGAGTTGGTGGCCGCCAATCCGGCCTTCGAACTGCTCACCGAGGGCTGCGCGCCCGCGCTGCTCGAGCCGCCGAACCTGCTGCGCCTGGCCCTGCATCCGGACGGCCTGGCCCGTCGGGTGCTGAACCTGCCCGAATGGGGTCGCCACATTACCGACAGCCTGCGCACCCTCGCGCTGCGCAGCCCGGATCCGCAACTGGATGCCTTCACCGCCGAACTCGACTCCTATCTGCCGCCCATCGACCCGGGACCGAATCACGTGGGGTTCGCGGTGCCGCTGCGCCTGCTGCCCGTCGACCCGGACGCCACAGCGCCCGCTGAGTTGCGCCTGATCACGACCCTCACCAGCTTCGCGACCGCCACCGATATCACCCTGGCCGAAATGCACCTCGAGGCGTTTCTGCCCGCCGACCAGCCGACCGCGGACTATCTGCGCACCCGTTTCTCCCCCGCTTGACACTACTTGTGCCCGAATACTCGTAGACATATATTCGTCTACGAGTAAGGAGGTGCGAGATGGCCCGCAAGCGCAAGGTCAACAACCTCATGGCCCTGGCCGTGCTGTCGGTGCTCGTCATGCACCCCACCCACCGCTACGGGATCGCCGCCCGATTGCGGGAGTGGGGCAAGGACCGCGATATGGGCATCAAATGGGGCTCGCTCTACA
This sequence comes from Nocardia crassostreae, assembly GCF_001613405.1. GTDB lineage: Bacteria > Actinomycetota > Actinomycetes > Mycobacteriales > Mycobacteriaceae > Nocardia > Nocardia crassostreae. The sequence goes on along the minus strand of NZ_BDCH01000046.1, from coordinate 38,627 downwards.
CCGTGGTGGACAATCTCGCCAAGCACGGCTTCCTCGAGGTCGCGGGCAGTGAGCGCGACGGCGCCCGGCCCGAGCGCACCATCTATCGCATCACCCCGGCCGGTCGCGCCGAACTCGACGACTGGACCCGGGAGCTCATTGCCGATCCGGTGCCCGAGACGCGGCCGTTCATGGCCGGACTCTCGGTCCTGTCGGTATTGCCGCCCGAGGACGTCATCGAATTGCTCGGTCAGCGAATTACCAAGCTGGAGACGGCGATTACCGCCGCTCGCGCCCAAATGGCAGCGTTGGAAGGCACATTGCCGCGCCTTTTCTGGATCGAAGACGATTATGAGCTGGCCATGCTGGAGGCCGAGGCGGCGTGGGCGCGTTCGCTGCGCGATGCGCTCGCCGACGGCAGCTTCCCGGCCCTCGACACCTGGCGGGCCTGGCATCACGACGGCAGCCTGCCCCCCCCGATGTGCTCGCACTGATGGAGGGAGGGCCGTCCGACTCGCACACTCAGCCGGATTGATCTTTTCATGAGCCGGGCCCCGGCGAAGGTGCTGCAACACCACCGCCGAGGCCCGGGAATACACCGTCTCGAACCGCGTCCGTGCAGGCGAACTTGGCAACGAGTTTGGCAACTACAGAATAACTGGGTTCACCACGCGCATACGGGTTCGGGGTTATCTAAAAACCTCAGGGAGAAACCCCATGTCCATTCGAACCGCAATCGTCATCGGCGGCGGCATTTCCGGCCCCGTGGCCGCCACCGCACTCCGCAAGGCGGGCATCGACGCCCGCGTCTACGAGGCCTATCCCGGCGCCGCCTACGGCATCGGGTCCGCGCTCGGGCTCGCGCCCAATGGCCTGGCGGCACTGGAGATCATCGGCGTGGCCGATCGGGTGCGCGCCATCGCCACGCCGTTCTCGCGGCAAGCCATGTTCGTCGGCAACCGCATGATCCAGGCCCCGTCACTCACGGGGGTCGAGCCGCTGCAACTGGTCGACCGCCCGGACCTGCACGATCACGCCGTGGCGAGCGGGGTGGAGTTCGAGTACTCCAAACGCCTGGTCGGCGTCGACGAGCATGCCGACGGCGTCACCGCGCGGTTCGCCGACGGCAGCAGCGCCACAGCCGATGTGCTCATCGGCGCGGACGGTATCCGTTCCACCGTGCGCGGCCTGGTCGACCCGCAGGCGCCGGGGCCGAAGTATCTGCGCATGCTCGGGTTCGGCGGCTTCACGGAGTGCTCGTTCGACCTGCCGCCCGAGCAGATGATCTTCGCCTTCGGCAAACGGGCCTACTACCTGTACTGGGCCATGCCGGACGGGCGGATCGGCTGGGGCGCGAATCTGCCGCACGAGCAGTACCTTTCGCTGACCCAGGCGCGCACCGTGCCGAACTCGGAGTGGCTGCGCATCCTGCGCGAGACCTACGCCGACGACACCCCCGGCGCCGAACTGGCCCGCAACACCACGGCGGAGCAGTTGCAGGTGGTGGGCGCGCTACAGGTGATGCCCTCGGTGCCGCACTGGAATCGCGGGCGGATGGCGCTCACCGGCGATGCCATCCACGCGCCGAGCAATACCTCGGGTCAGGGTGCGTCGCTGGCCATCGAGAGCGCCATCGAGCTGGCTCGTTGCTTGCGTGACATCCCGGATCCGGCAACGGCTTTCGCCACCTACGAGGCGCTGCGGCGGCCCCGGGTGGAGGCCGTCGCGGCGCGGGTGGCGCGGATCAACCAGACCAAGGCCGCCGGTCCGGTCGCCCGCACGATGATGTCGGTGGTGATGCCGGTGATGTTCAAGATGATGGACCCGGAGAAGACGTTCGGTCCCGAACAGCGATTCCGCATCGACTGGGACGCCCCGGTCCGGCCGGTCGCGACCGCTGTCTGATCCGAATCGGTTGCGGTAGCGCCGGTTCCGCTCGGCGGAATCGGCGCAGCCGTCAGTCGCGTTTGGCCAGCGCCTCGGGCCGATCGCCCGCGTCGAGAAGCTCGAGCGCGATATTGTCCACGGCCCGATCCAGCAGGGCGCGGTCGGCCGGATCGGTGAGATCCCAGTCGGCGAGCCGGTCATCGAGCCAGCGCCGCCAGGCGGCGCGCACCCGGTCCACTTCCTCGACACCGCGGTCTGTGAGCGTCACCACGTCGCCGTCGGTGCGGACCAGGCCGTCCCGTTCCGCCTTGGCGAAGACCGGCCCGACCAGTTCCTCGGGCACCCAGTGGGTGCGGGCGATCTCCGAGATCGTCACGGTATCCAGCAAATTCGCATAGGTGCGGACCTGCACCAGCGCCCACGCCTCGTCCCGATCCAGCGCACTGCCCGCCGCGGCCAGAATGCCCGGTTCGGGCACCGCATTGTCGCGCAGCTTGCGCAGCTGATGCGCCACGGCCCGCTCCAGATGCACGGCCCGATCGTCGGAGTCCGGCATGGCGAAACCCTCGCCGAGGTCGACGGCCCCGGCGCGCGCGGTATCGCGCAGCTTCACCTGCTTCAGGAACCAGGCGATCAGGAAGCCGAGCACGGCCACCGGCACCACCCAGCGGAAGACGTAATCGATGGAGTCGGCGTACGCGGTGAGGATCGGCTCCTTCTCCGAATCCGGTAGTTTCGCCAGCTTTTCCGGATTCTGGGCGACCTCGGGCGGCACCACCTTGGCCTGTTCGAGCGCCCTGGTCATGTTCGGCGTCAGCTGATTGGTGTAGAGGGTTCCGAAAATCGTTGTGCCGAAAGCACTGCCGATGGTGCGGAAGAAGGTGACGCCCGAGGTGGCGGTGCCGAGATCGTTGTAGGGCACGGTGTTCTGCACCACGATGGTCAGCACCTGCATGGTGAGCCCGATGCCCAGGCCGAGGATCAGCATGTACAGCGACTGCAACCAGAAACTCGTGTGCTGGTTCATGGTCGACATCAGGAACAGCCCGACGGCCATGACCGCGGTGCCGACAATGGGGAAGATCTTGTAGTGCCCGGTCCTGCCGACCACCGTGCCGGAGAAGATCGAGGTGGTGAACAGGCCGATCACCAGGGGCAGGGTACGCAGACCGGAGGCCGTGGCCGAGACGCCCATGACGTACTGCAGGAAGGCGGGCAGGAAGGTCATCGCCCCGAGCATGGCGAAGCCGACGATGAAACTGAGGATCGAGCAGACGGTGAAGACATTGCCGCGGAACAGCTTCATGGGCAGCATGGGTTCGGTCGCCCGCAGTTCCACGACCACGAACAGCGCGAACAGCGCCGCCGCGGCGAGGAACAGCCCGATGATCATCGGCGAATCCCACGCGTATTCCTGCCCGCCCCACTCCAGGCCGAGGATGAGGGTGGTGACCGCGCCCGCGACGACGGCAATGCCCAGATAGTCGACGACCGGTTTGGTCTCGGCGCGCGTGGACGGGATGAAGCGCAGCGCCATGACGATCATGACCACCGCGACCGGGACGTTCACGTAGAAGCACCAGCGCCAGCTCAGATGATCGGTGAACAGCCCGCCCAGAGTCGGGCCCAGCACCGTGGTGACGCCGAAGACCGCGCCCAGCGCGCCCTGGTACTTGCCGCGTTCGCGCAGCGGAATCACATTGGCGATCAAGGCCATGGCGGTGACCATGAGCCCGCCGCCGCCCACGCCCTGAATGCCGCGCGCCACGATCAGCAGGGTCATGCCGCCCGACATCCCGGCGATCATGGAACCGATGATGAAGATCAGGCCGCTGAGGATGAAGACCAGTTTGTAGCCAAAGAGGTCACCGAATTTCCCGGCCAGCGCGGTGGCGATCGCCGAGGTGACCAGATAGGCGGTCACCACCCAGGCCATATGCCCGGCTCCACCCAGATCGGCCACGATGGTCGGCAGGGCGGTGGAGACGATGGTCTGGTCCAGCGCCGACATGAGCATGCCGACGACCACGGTGGCGAAGACCAGATTGGTTCCGGCCCGGGTCAATTGCGGGGATGCCGGAGGGGCGACTGCTGCACTGGCACCGGTCATCGGCCCAGTATGTTGCGCTCATCCGCCACCCATTGGCAACGACACGGCAAACGTCTGCGCCGGGAGGCTCAGCGCGGGCGCACCGCGTAGTCGCCGAGCGACGGCTCCAGCGCGTCGAAGGATTCGGCGACGTAGCCGGTCATGACGGCGGCAATGGCGGAATGCGGTTCGCCCGCGAGATTGCGGCGCAGCGTCTCGTCGAACAGGATGCGGTGCACGCCGGTCAGCAATGTGGCGGCAATACGCGGCGCGAAATCGGTCTCGGCGATGCCGGTTTCGGCGGCCAGTTCGGCGGCCAGCACGCGCTCGCGCTCATCGTGGAATTCGCGCACGCGCGCGACCAGGGCCGGACTGCTGATCATGAGCCGGGCGAACTCCGGCGGGGCGAAGCCATTGAGCCGGTCCTGCTCCGCCACGCTGGCGAGGTAGGCGCGGCGCAGCGCGGCCAGCGCCGATTCGCCCGGTTCCCGCTCCCGCACCGTGCGCGCGGGCCAGCCCGCGAACTCCGCCGAGCGATCCAGCACCAGGTCTTCCTTGCGTGGGAAGTAGTTGGTGACCGTCATCTTGGCGACATCGGCGGCCGCCGCGATCTCGGCAATGGTCACGCTCTCGAACCCGCGCTCCAGGAACAGACCGGTCGCGATATCGGAGATGTGCTGCCTGGTCTGCTGCTTCTTCCGCTCGCGGAGGCCCAGCGGCGGGGCGGCGGTCTGTGCACTCATGGGAACAGCATACCCAAGTTCGTCATAAACTCATGGTTGACATATTTTTAGGTCTGATATAACTTTGTTCTCGTCGCCGGAGACGGCACGACCGAAGGAGGAACTCCCGTATGACCCGCACTCTCACGGCAGTCGCCAGCACCACCACCGGCCGGAAGGGAGCAACCTCCATGCCCATCACCGTCAATACGGTCAGCGAAGACTCCGTGCGGGACTATCTGCGGCAGATCGGCCGCACGGCCCTGCTCACCGGCGAGCAGGAATACGAGCTCGCCGAGCGCATCGAGACCGGCGTGCTCGCACAGCAGCGACTGGACGAGAATGCCGCCGCGGCAATCGAACTCAGCGCCGCCGAGCGCCGCCAACTACAGCGCGCCATCCGGGACGGACAGCAGGCCAAGGACCATATGGTCCGCGCCAACCTGCGCCTGGTGGTGTCCATCGCCAAGCACTACCCGATCCCGGCGGGCATGTCCCTGCTGGACCTCACCCAGGAGGGCACCTTCGGCCTCATCCGCGCCATCGAGAAGTTCGAGCATCGTCGCGGCCTGAAGTTCTCCACCTACGCCACCTGGTGGATCAAGCAGTCCATCGGCCGCGCCCTGGCCGACCAGAGCCGCACCATCCGGATTCCCGGCCACGTGGTCGAGGTGCTGAACCGCGCCATACGCACCCGGCGGGCGCTGTCGCAGCAGCTGGGCCGCGACGCCACCCTGGAGGAGTTGGCCGCCGAGCTCGACCTCCCCGTCGAGCAGGTCCGCCAGGTCCTCAGCCACGACCGCAACCCGATCTCCCTGCACCTCCAGATCGGCGATGACGAAAGCGGCACCGAACTGGGCGAAATCCTCGCCGACAGCGCGCCCGGCCCGGCCGTCACGGTCACCGAAGACGGTCCACGGCCAGCTCATGAAGGTCCTGTCCGGCCTCCCCGAACGCGAAGCCCAGGTGGTCGCCCTGCGCTACGGCCTGGACGGCTCGGACCCCCGCACCCTCGAGGAAGTCGGCCGCCTCTTCGGCGTCTCCCGCGAACGCATCCGCCAACTCGAAGCGAAGGCCATGCAGAAACTCCGCCACCCCAAACGAGCCCAGGCCCTCGAAGACCTCCTCGGCTGAGCCCAGCCCCCAGGGCCCCGACCCCCGCCACCATTCCGCCCCGCCGCGACGTACAGTCGCGGCGGGGCGTTTGTCATTCGGCGCCACTGACCCAGACATCTTCCCCAGGAACTTACTCTGGAGTTAGGTCGAGGGGCGCGTGCTCTCGCAGCACAATGACGCCGAACCTGTGAGGTCAACAGCCATGGCATAGAAGCCAAGCGAAATCTCGGATCAGTCCGGGCGCACCTTCGTGATCACCGGAGCCAACGGCGGTATCGGCGAGCAGACCACCAAGGTGCTCGCGGGCAAGGGCGCCACCGTGGTCATAGCCTGCCGCAATACCGCCAAGGCGCAGGAGGTGGCCGATCGCATCGGCGGCGATGTGCGGGTGGCGGCGCTGGATCTCGCGAGCCTCGCCTCGGTGCGCGAATTCGCCGAGAGCCAGGGCGAGTTCGATGTGCTGATCAACAATGCCGGGCTGATGAACATCCCGTTCTCGCGCACCGAGGACGGCTTCGAAACCCAGTGGGGCGTCAACCATCTCGGACACTTCGCGCTCACCGGCCTGCTGCTGGACCGGGTCCGCGATCGCGTGGTGACCCTGGCCTCCATCGCGCACCGGCAGACGCCCAAGCTGTGGATCGACGACCTCAACTACGAGAACCGCCGCTACCAGCGCAATCTCGCCTACGCGCAGTCCAAGCTGTCCAACCTCATGTTCGCCCGCGAACTGCAGCGGCGGCTGAGCGAGGCCGGTTCGGCCAAGCGCTCCTACGGCGTGCACCCGGGCGTCTCGGCCACCGATCTGTTCGCGCGCACCGAGACCCCGCTGGACAAGATCTCCAAGCCCTTCATCCGCCTCGTCGGCCAGTCCCCCTTCCACGCCGCCTACTCCTCCCTGTTCGCGGCCACCGACCCGAATGCCGACCCGGCCGTCTACTGGGGCCCGACCCGCTGGATGGGCAGCCAGGGCCCGGTGCAACCCTCCCCCTCGACCAATCTGTCGCAGAACCGGGAACTCTGGCGGCGGCTGTGGAAAGAGTCCGAACGCCTCACCGGCGTCAGCTACAAATTCTGACCGCGATCCAGGTCACCCGGTGCACACCTGCCTACTACGGACTCCGTAGTAGGCAGGTACCGTTGAGGGCGTGTCCGCTCCTCACCGCCGCCCGGCCCTGATCGTCTTCGTGGTCGTGGCATCGGCGGCCTGCCTGGCCTTGGGATATTGGCAGTGGACGCGGTTCGAATCCGGTAACGGCACCGCCCAGAATCTGGGGTACGCCCTGCAGTGGCCGCTGTTCGCAGGCTTCGTGGTGTGGGCCTACCTGCGTTTCGTGCGCCTGGAGAAGGACGCCGCCCGGCAGTCCCTGCCGCAACCGTCCGGCGAGCCGCGGCCCTCCGATGAGCCGCGGGCCGTCGAATCGCGGCTGGCACGCCTGACGCGGGCGAAAGCGGCCGCGCCGCGCGAGATTCCGGACGGCATCCTGCCCGAGCGCCCCAAGGCCGCCCGGGACGAGGATCCCGAACTCGCCGAATACAACCGATACCTGGCCGATCTGCACGCCCACGATATGGATCAGCAGATCCGCGATGCCGGGCTGCGCAACCACGAGAGGAACGCAGGGTGAGCACCCGCGACAACGCCGAATCCCCCGCCGTCGAGACCCTCGCGCCCGGCCCGATCGGCGCCGCCGCCCCCGAGAAGATCCGCGGCGCGCTACTGCGCTACCGCATCCTGGCCTGGATCACCGGCCTGTGGCTGCTGGTCCTCACCGGCGAAATGATCTACAAGTACCTGCTTCTGGAGGACAGCAGCACCGCCCCCGGCTGGCTGTTCTACATCGGCCAGGTGCACGGCATCTTCTACATGCTCTACCTGGTCTTCACCATCGACCTCGGCATCAAGGCCCGATGGAAGCCGGTCACCACCGCACTCACCTGCCTCGCGGGCACCGTCCCCTTCCTGTCCTTCGTCTTCGAGCACCGCCGCACCCAGGAAGTGAAGGCCACCTTCGGCCTGTAGGGGTCAGCGCTCCCGGATGCCCCAGGCAGATCGCGCAGAAAGGCCGACCGGCCCTCGGGCGTCAGCGGATACCGGTACCGCGAGGGCGAGTGCCATCGGCAGCGCGAGCCGGGCCGTCATCCGCCGAAGCACAGTCCCGTCAGCCATACTTCGAGCTTGCCCCGCACGGGGCCGCGCGCTACGACCTTTCGGGGCTCCGCGAAGCATTCCGGCGGAAACCCGCCGACGGCCGAGCCGGGCGCGGCTCCCATTCCAGCACCGGGACAAGCGCTTTGATCTGGGCCGATGCCGGTATCAAACGCATGATCGCATTGCGCACCGCGACCGCCGGAGCCCAGGAGAGCTGGGCCACGACCCCGATTCGCTCCGAGCGGTCCGCGATCATTCGAGTACGCGGGCGGCGCTCGGCGTCGTAGCGGGCGAGATCCGGATCGTGCGCGGCCACCTCGGCCAGCACCACCGCGTCCTCGAGCGCCTGGCAGGCACCCTGGCCCAGGTTCGGCGTCATGGCGTGCGCGGCGTCGCCGATGAGCGCGATGCGGCCGGAGACGTAGGTCGGTAGCGGCGGCAGGAAGTGAATGTCGTTGTGCAGCAATGCCGATTCGTCGGCGGCTGCGAGCAGGCTCGGGATCGGCTCGTGCCAGTCGCCGAAGCGAGCGCGCAATTCGCGCAGTCCGCCGCTGGGCGCACCGGCGGGGGCGTTGACGGCGGCGAAGCAGTAGGCGCGGCCGTCGGCGAGCGCGGCGAAGCCGAAACGCTCACCCTTGCCCCAGGTTTCGCCCAGATCGCCCATCGGCGCGGTCGGGGTGACGACGACCCGCAAGGCGGTGTATCCGCTGTAGCGGGGCGTGACCTCGCCGCAGACCGCCCGGCGGACTACGCTGTGGATGCCGTCGGCGCCGACGATCACATCGCCGGTCGAGACTCCCGCGGAGTGCACGACGGAACCGTCGGCGCGCACCTCACTGACCGATATCCCGGTGCGCAGGGCCGATTCCGGCACGGCTTCGCGCAGGATGTCCAGCAGGTCGGCGCGGTGCAGCACGATCGGGCTGCCGAAGCGCGTCCGAATCGCCTCGGCATCGACACGGGAAAGCCAGCGCCCCTTGCTGTCCCGGATACCGGCGGAGCCGTCGTCGACGGCGCGCGCCCGCACTCGGTCGCCCAGGCCCAGCGCGTCGAGGGCGCGAAGCGCATTGGCCCACAAGGACAAACCTGCGCCGACCTCGGTGATCCGTTCGGCCCGCTCCAGCACCTCCACATCCCAGCCCTGCCGGGCGAATGCTACGGCCGTGGCCAATCCCCCGATTCCGCCACCGACGATCAACGCCTTGGACATTTCGTACTCCCCTCGAGTTCGCGTGGATCCGGATTGGCCCCGCTGTACCGTTCGATGAGAGGAACGCTACTGCAGATGTAGTTTCAGCACTACCGATGTAGTAGAACTCGCTACTGATGTAGTATCCACGGATGCCCACCAAACGCGAGCAGCTACTCGACAGCGCGATCGAACTCCTCGGATCGCGCGGCTCGCGCGCACTCACCCACCGTGCGGTCGACGCCGCCGCGGGCATGCCCTCGGGATCCAGCTCCAACTACTTCCGCACCCGCGAAACCCTGCTGGCCGCGATCGCCGAACGGCTCGAGGAACGCGACTACGCGGACTGGAACGCCGTGAACCGCATGCCCGCCCCCGCCACCATCCCCCAATTGGCCGACGCCCTGGCCTTGTTCATCACCCACGCCGCCACCACCGACCGCACCCGCACCCTCGCCCGCTACGCCCTGGTCCTGGAAGCCCAGACCACCCCCGCCCTCCAGGACAGCATGCGCCGCGGCCACGACCGCATCATCCAATGGTTCACAGCCATGGTCCGCGAAGTCACCCCTCGTACCGACGCCGCCAAACTCCTCGCCGACTACTTCGACGGCGTCCTCTGGCACGAACTGACCAGCCCCGCACCCCAATTCGACCCCCGCCCGGGGGCGGAACACATGATCCGAGCTCTATTGGGCGAACGGTGACCCACAACGAACGTGCCCCCTTTCCGTAGGAAAGGGGGCACGTATTTATCTGCTACCGAATGGAATTCAGCTCTCGGCCAGAGCCGCCAGCGCGGGGAGGAGCTGGCGGAGGGCGCGGCCGCGGTGGGAGGCGGCGTCCTTGTCGGCCGGGGCGAGCTGGGCGGCGGAGACGGTGCCGCCGTCCGGGACGAAGAGGGGGTCGTAGCCGAAACCGCCGTCGCCGACCGGCTTCCGGGCAATGGCGCCGGGCCATTCGCCGCGAACGATCACCTCGCCGCCATCGGCGACCAGGGCGCAGGCGGAGACGAAGCGCGCGCCACGGCGCTCGTCCGGGACGTCGCCGAGCTGGGCCAGCAGCAGGGTGTTGTTGGCCTCGTCATTTCCGTGCGTGCCGGACCAGCGAGCGGACAGGACGCCGGGCATACCGTTCAAGGCGTCGACCGCAATGCCGGAATCGTCTGCGATACAGGGCAATCCGGTGGCGGCATGGCCGTCGCGGGCCTTGGCGACGGCGTTCTCCTCGAAGGTGGCGCCGGTTTCGAGAGCCTCGTCGTAGAGTGCGACGTCGTTCAGGCCGACGATCTCGATGCCCGCGATGCCCGCCTCGTCGAGAATGCGGCGAAGTTCGTTGAGCTTCTTGGCATTCCGGCTGGCGACCAGGACCTTACGGGGCATCAGGACTTCTTCTTCGCGGTCTCGGCCGGTTCCGGCAGGGTGCCCGGGTACGGCAGGGCGAGGGCTTCCTTCTGCACCACGAACAGCCGCTCACAGCCCGCGAGCGCGGAATCGAGCATCTTGTCCAGGGTAGAGCGCGGGAAGGTGGCGCCCTCGCCGGTGCCCTGGATCTCGACCAGGGTGCCGGTGTCGGTGGCGACCACGTTCATATCGACCTCGGCGCGCGAATCCTCCTCATAGGGCAGGTCCAGGCGCACCAGGCCGTCCACGACGCCGACGCTCACGGCGGCGATGGCGCAGGAGATGGGCTGCGGATCGGTGAGCTGACCGGCGGCCGCCAGATAGGTGACGGCATCCGAGAGCGCCACGTACGCGCCGGTAATGGCGGCGGTGCGGGTGCCGCCGTCGGCCTGCAGCACATCGCAGTCGATGGCGATGGTGTTCTCGCCGATGGTGGACAGGTCGATACAGGCGCGCAGCGAACGGCCGATCAGGCGGGAGATCTCCTGGGTGCGACCACCGACCTTGCCCTTCACCGACTCTCGCCCGGAACGGGTGTGGGTGGCGGCGGGCAGCATGGCGTACTCCGCTGTCAGCCAGCCCAATCCGGATTCGCGCCGCCACGGCGGCACGCCGTCGGTGACGCTGGCGGTGCACATCACCCGCGTCGAACCGAACTCCACCAGCACCGAACCCGCCGGATGCGTGGTGAATCCCCGGGTGATCCGTACCTCGCGGAGTTCGTCATCCGCCCTGCCATCGGCTCGTTTAGACACGGGCCTCAGCGTAGCGTGCGGTCAGATTTCGAAGACTTCGCCCGGGGACACGGCGTGGACCGGGCCGGAGTAGACGGCCTTGGCTTCGGCGATGACGTCTTCGCGGGAGGTCCAGGGCGGAATGTGGGTGAGCAGGAGTTCGCCGACACCCGCGCGGGCGGCGACCAGGCCCGCCTCGTGGCCGGAGAGGTGGATGCCCGGCGGGCGGTTGGCCGGGTCGTGGGTCCAGGAGGCCTCAGCGAGCAGTACGTCCGCACCGCTGGCAAGTTCGAAGACCTCGTCGCAGATGGCGGTGTCGCCGGTGTAGACCAGGGTGCGCCCGGTCGCGGTGGTGATGCGCAGGCCGTAGGACTCCGGCGGATGGAACATGCGGCGGGCCTCGACAGTGTGGCCCGGGCCGAAGGAGATCTGCTCGCCCGCCACCCACTGCCGCATATCGATGACATCGGACCAGTCGTCGGTCTCGCCGCCGATCTCCGCCGAAGCATTGCCGATGCGCAACGAGGTATCGGAGGGGCCGTGCACGATGGCCTTACCGGTGGGCGGGTTGGGGTGATAACGCCGCCAGACGAGCAGACCGGGCAGATCCAGGCAGTGATCGGCATGCAGGTGCGTCAGGAAGACGTCCACCTCGCCCGGATCCAGGTAGCGCTGCAGCGCGCCCAGCACTCCGGGGCCGAAATCGATGACGGTGGGAGTCATATCCGGGCCGGTGAGCAGGTATCCCGACGCCGGGGAATCCGGGCCGGACACGCTGCCCAAGCACCCGATGACGGTGAGGCGCATTCCCCCATGCTGCCACGCTGCTGTCTCACTCAACGGAGGGATCCCCCAATTCGCCGACCGGGTCCAGCGTCACCCCGACGACGCGAAGCGGCCGGCGTTGGCCCCGCGGCGATGACGACGTTCGTCCCCAGAGAGTACCCACCCGGCAATCAGACCACCCACCGCCCCGAAAAGATGCCCCTGCCAAGAGATTCCCTCTTGTCCGGGCAGAACTCCCCACAGGATCGACCCGTACAGCAACCCCACGACCACGCCGATGGCGATCTGCGCCACATTGCGCGCGAACCAGCCGCGCGAGATCAGATAGGTGAGCCAGCCGAACACCAGCACCGACGCACCGACATGCACGGAGTTGGTGGCGCCGGTGAGCCAGGTGCCCAAACCGCCCACCACCCACACGATCGCGGTGGCGGTCAGCCCGCGCCCGATCCCGGTCAGCAGCGTGAGCAGGCCCAGTACCAGCACGGGCACGGTATTGCCCATGAGGTGATCCCAATTGGCGTGCAGCACAGGCGCGAAGACGATCCCGTCCAGGCCGTGCGTCACCCGCGGCTCCACGCCGAGGGTGTAGTCGAGCTCGTGCCCGGTGGCGCTGTCCACGGCCTATACCCCATAGAGCAAGCCGGTAAACCCGAGAATGATCACAATGGCCCGCTGCCACAGCAGCTTCACCGCCCCGCCGCCGCGCGAGGCCGCCCCCGGATTCGCCAATTGCCCGCGCAGCCGCGCGATCCGATCCGGATCGAACGACGCCCCCATACCGCCTCCGCCGCCCATCAGTACCTCCTAGGCCACTCCCCTCCCGAGGGTACCGAACCGAAAACGCGACGACCGGGAACTGGTGGCGGGGGCTTCTCGCGCGATGCCGCCACCAGTTCCCGGTGATCGTTCGTCCAGCTGAGGTCAGGCCCAGAGTTGGCCGTCGAGGCGCTCTTCGGCCTCTTCGAGGGTGCCGTCGTAGGCGCCCGTCGACAGGTACTTCCAGCCGCCGTCGGCGACTACGAAGGCGATATCGGCGCGGGTACCGGCCTTGACGGCCTTCTTGGCCACGCCCAACGCGGCGTGCAGGATGGCGCCGGTGGAGATGCCCGCGAAAATGCCTTCCTCGAGCACCAATTCGCGGGTGCGGCGGACGGCGTCGTAGGGGCCGACGGAGAAGCGCGAGGTCAGCACCGACTCGTCGTAGAGTTCGGGGATGAAGCCCTCGTCGATATTGCGCAGGCCGTAGACGAGTTCGCCGTAGCGGGGTTCGGCGGCGACGATATCGATGGTCGGGACCTTCTCGCGCAGGAAACGGCCGGTGCCCATGAGCGTGCCGGTGGTGCCGAGACCCGCGACGAAATGCGTGATCTCGGGGAGGTCGGCCAGGATCTCCGGGCCGGTGGTCTCGTAGTGCGCGAGCGCATTGGCCGGATTGCCGTACTGGTAGAGCATGACCCAGTCGGGATGTTCGGCCGCGATCTGCTTGGCCCGCGCGACAGCCTGATTGGAGCCGCCCGCGGCCGGTGAGTCGATGATCTCGGCGCCGAACATGGTCAGCAGCTGCCGCCGCTCGACCGAGGTGTTCTCCGGCATGACGCAGATCAGGCGGTAGCCCTTGAGCTTGGCCGCCATGGCCAGGGAGATGCCGGTATTGCCGCTGGTCGGTTCGAGAATCGTGCAGCCCGGGGTGAGCAGCCCGTCCCGTTCGGCCTGCTCGATCATGCGCAGCGCCGGGCGATCCTTGATGGACCCGGTCGGATTGCGGTCCTCGAGCTTGGCCCACAGCCGCACATGGTCCTCGCCGTCCCATTTCGGGGACAGCGTGCGCAGCCCAACCAGCGGAGTATTGCCGAGTGTCGCGATCAGCGACTCGTAGCGCGCCATGATTAGCGCGAGCCTCCGGCGACCGCCGGAAGGATGGTGACGGTGCCTTCGGCGGGCACCTCGGCCTCGAGTCCGCCCGCGAAGCGCACGTCCTCGTCGTCGACATAGATATTGACGTAGCGGTTCAGCTTGCCGTCCTTGAGCAGCCGCTCCTTCAGGCCCGGGTAGTTGGCTTCCAGATCCTCGATGAGGGCGGCGAGGGTCGCGCCTTCGGCCTGGACGCGCTTCTCACCCTTGGTGATCGGGCGCATGATGGTCGGGATGGACACGATGACCGGCATGGGGACTCCTTGCTTGTTCCGGCTGAAGGTGTTCAGGCGTCGGCGGATTCGGTGGCGACGATCTCCACCGGTTCCTCGGTGACCACACCGTCGAGGATCCGGTAGCTGCGCAATTCGTGGGCCTCGGGATCGCGGGTGGAGATCAGCACGTAGTGGGCATTGGGCTCGGACGCGAACGAGATATCGGTGCGGCTCGGATACGCCTCGGTCGCGGTGTGCGAGTGGTAGATGACCACCGGCTCCTCGTCCCGATCGTCCATCTCCCGCCACAGCCGCAACTGCTCACCGGAGTCGAACTCGTAGAACGTCGGCGAGCGCGCCGCATTGATCATGGGAATGAACCGCTCCGGCCGATCGGACCCCTCGGCCCCGGCGATCACGCCGCACGCCTCGTCGGGGTGATCGGCGCGCGCGTGCGCGACCATTGCCTCCACGAGATCGGCCCGGATCACCAGCACAGTTCGATTCCTTCCGCTCACCGCCCGACACACCGACTGTCGGAGCAGTCGAATCCCTGTCGTCAACGGGTCAGAATATGCGCCTATTCCCAGCTCCCCGCGCACACCCCCGCGCGCCCCGCCACCCCGCCCGGCGGCTAGGCCCGGCCGGACTCGCCGAAGAGGTCCGCGTAGGACGGGATTCCCGCGACGGTCGTGGCGGACAGGATGGCGTCCACGATCGCGCGCTCCACGCAGACGGCGGCGGCCGTGCACAGCTGGTCGAGGACGAGCATATCGGCCGGGAAGGCCGGAGGCAGCGGGAAACCGGCTGCGGGCTCGGCCGTTCCAGTGGCCAGGGCGAACAGCGTGTCGCCGTCCAGCGGTGAATGCGCCGGGCGGATGGCGCGCGCCAAACCGTCGTGCGCGGTCGCCGCCAAACGCCGACACGCCGCCGGATCGAGCGCGGCATCGGTGGCGACCACCCCGATCGTGGTGTTGAGGACCGTGCCCTTCACGGGCAGCGCATTGGCCGCGGCGAGCTGTTCACCGCTGGGCGGACGCAGGCCGAAGTGCTCCGGACCGTCGGTGCCCACACCCCACGGCAGTCCGGTGCGCGGATCGAAGACCGAACCGACCGGATTGGCCACAATGAGCGCGCCGACGGTCATACCCGCCGCCGGACCGTCGGTGAAACGGACGCTGGCGGTGCCGATACCACCCTTGATGGATCCGGCTCGCGCACCCGTGCCCGCCCCGACCGAGCCGCGCGCGAATTCCTCGGCCGCATCCTCTGCGGCGAGGAACCCGAAGTCGGCGGTGGGCCGAATATCCCACGCCCCCACCGGAAGATCGAAGATCACCGCCCCGGGCACGATGGGCACGACCCGCGACGGATCCGCCGGATCCATCGGGATCCCTTCCCCGTGCTCCTCCAGCCAGCGCATGACACCGTCCGCCGCAGCCAGCCCATAAGCGCTGCTGCCGGTCAGCAACACAGCATCGACCTGCCGCACCGTATTGCCCGGATCGAGCAGATCGGTCTCCCGCGTACCCGGCCCGCCACCCCGCACATCCACGGATTCGGTGGCCCCGCCCGGAACTCGAACGACAGTGCACCCGGTGGCCGCACCCGCCCCGATGGTGGCCCCCGCATCCACCGAATGGTGGTGCCCCACCAGCACACCCGCCACATCCGTAATCGAGTTACGCGGTTCCACAACACTGTTCACGACGCCTACCTCCTCAGAATGTTCCGAGCCAAGCCTTCACGAGCCACTCCCGACGTTCGAGACCTGAGATTCGGGACGCAGCTCCCGCAGCCGCAGCCGGGGTTCGGGACGCAGCACCCGCCAACGGCGGCCAGAGCTCGAGACGCAGCACCCGCCAACGGCCGCCAGGGCTCGGGACGCAGCACCCGCCAGCGACTGTCGGGGTTCTGGGGCGCGGGTCCCTCCTGCTGCTCATGGGGTTTCAGGGGCTTGCCCCTGAGAGTTACGAGAGTTGTTCCCGCTCAAAGCGCGAGGGCTTGGAGGAGGGAGTCCTGGATCCAGGTGAGCCAGTGGTAGACCTCGAGGCTGGGGGCGCGGGGGTCGTCTTCGTCGAGTTGGTCGGGCGTGTCGGGGTTGATGTCGAGGGCGGTGCCGAGGGCTAGTCGGACGTCGTTGAGGGCCGTGAGCCAGCAGTCGGCTTGTTCGGGGGTGAGGACGATCTTTCCGCCCTGCGGGGGAAGGGTTTCCAGGATTACCAGCCCGGCGGCGACCTTGGATTCGATGATGTCGGGTTCGTGCAGGCTGCGCAGCGCGCTGTTGAGGTCGGCGCGGTCGGCGTCGGGGGAACCGGGTTCGGGGCGGTGGAAATCCGGCAGCAGCCGGGCCAATCGCGGGTCGTCGGGCGGGCTGGTGTTGCCGATCTGTAGCCCGGTCAGGGCCGCCAGATCATCCTCGGGCGCCGAGCGCGCCCGGTCGGTCAACAGCCCGGTGACCGCGCCCACCAGCGACCGCAGCACATCGGCCTCATGGGCGTCCATTTCCGAACGCAGTTTCAACCCGCTCAGGGAGTTCTTCCTGCTCCACTTCCGCACGGGGTAACCGTAGTCGCCCGGATCACTCGTCACGCTGCATGGTCGCCCACAGACCCGCCGAGTGCAGGCGTTGTACGTCGTGTTCCATCTTGTCGCGCGAGCCGGACGACACCACTGCCTTGCCCTCGTTGTGCACTTTCAGCATCAGCTCGGTTGCCTTGCCTTTGCTGTAGCCGAAGAGCTTCTGGAATATGTAGGTCACGTAATGCATGAGGTTGACCGGATCGTCCCAAACGACCGTTACCCAGGGCCGATCCTCGGCTTCCAGAATCTCGGTGTACTCGATCGCCTCAGGCGTCGCCTGTGCCGCCGACAATGTCACGTTCGCACCGACCGGACCGGCGGCGGCCCGGACAGCGTCTTCTTTGCACAGACCCATAACGTCCAGGGTACGACCACACGCCAGAGAAACAACAGTCCCGCGACACGCCGGTGGACGAGCGTGCCGCCTCCGTGACGGGGGCTACGCGGCGAGGGCGCGGTCTCTCGGACGGCTGTGCCTATTGTGGGATTCGTGAAGATCGCTGACGGGGTTACCAGCACAGCCTTGTTGACCGACCAGTATGAGCTGACGATGCTCGCGGCGGCCCTGGCCGACGGGTCCGCGCATCGGCGCTGCACCTTCGAGGTATTCGCCCGGCGATTGCCACACGGCCGACGCTACGGTGTGGTCGCCGGGACCGGCCGATTGCTGTCCGCGCTCACCGAATTCCGTTTCGGGGAACCGGAACTCGCGGTCGCCGCGAAGTTCCTGGACGCCCGCACCCTGGAGTGGCTCCGCGATTACCGCTTCGGCGGGGAGATCGACGGCTACCGCGAGGGCGAGCTCTACTTCCCCGGGTCGCCCATCGTCACCGTGCGCGGCAGCTTCGCCGAATGCGTCGTGCTGGAGACCCTGATCCTGTCGATCTACAACCACGACAGCGCCATCGCCTCGGCCGCCGCCCGCATGGTGAGCGCCTCCGGCGGCCGCCACATGATCGAAATGGGCTCGCGCCGAACACACGAACTCGCCGCACCGGCCAGCGCCCGCGCCGCCTATCTGGCCGGTTTCGACGCCACCTCCAATCTGGAGGCCGCCCGCAGCTTCGGCGTGCCGAGCGCGGGCACCAGCGCGCACGCCTTCACCCTGCTGCACAGCGGGGCCGACGGCCAGCACGAGGCCGAGGCCTTCCGCAGCCAGGTGGCGGCGCTCGGGGTGGGCACCACGCTGCTGGTCGACACCTTCGACATCACCCGCGGCGTGGCCACCGCCATCGAGGTGGCCGGGCCCGAATTGGGCGGCGTGCGTATCGATTCCGGCGATCTGGGCGTGCTGGCCCGCCAGGTCCGCGAGCAGTTGGACGCCCTCGGCGCGACCCGCACCAAGATCGTCGTCTCCGGCGACCTGGACGAATACGCCATCGCCGCCCTGCGCGCGGAGCCCGTGGACGTCTACGGCGTCGGCACCTCGCTGGTCACCGGCTCCGGCGCGCCCACCGCCGGGATGGTCTACAAACTGGTCGAGGTCGACGGCATCCCCGTCGCGAAACGCAGCTCGCACAAGGAATCCCGCGGCGGCACCAAGAAGGCGATCCGGCTGGCGCGCCGCACCGGCACCATTGTCGAGGAAATCGTCTACCCGGCTGCCGCGCGGCGCCCCGAGCCCAATGGCTACGAGATCCGTGATCTGCAGACCCCGCTGGTGCGCGCGGGCGAGGTGGTCGCCGATCAACCGACCTTGCAGGAGAGCCGGGAGCTGGTGGCGCGCGGGCTGGTCAGTATTCCGCGGGAGGGTCTGAAGCTGTCGGACGGCGATCCCGCGATTCCGACGACTTTCCTGACGTAGTCCGCCGGTTCCACAGCAGCACCACGAAGGCGCCGATCACCGCGCCGGGCAAGGCGCAGAACAACACCACCGCGGGCCAGCCGGAGCCGAAGAAGCCGCCCTCGTCGGTGTCCATCGAAATGCTGGCCAGCGAGACGATCAGTGTGAAGCCGCCGAGCACCGGCCACAACTTCCGAAACATGGGATCCCTCCGCCCCGCGCCGCGTGGACCGGTCGGCGACCGGGCGGCACAATGCAATACGCGGGCACCATCGCCACAGTTCATATTCGCCGGGCACCGGGAGGTATCCCCATGAACCGAGCCTTGATCGTCGTCGACGTACAGAACGATTTCTGCGAGGGCGGGTCCCTGGCCGTCGAAGGCGGCGCGGCGGTGGCCGAGCGGATCAGCGACTATCTGGGCGTCTCCGACTACACCGCCGTCGTCGCCACCCGCGACTTCCACATCGATCCGGGCGCCCACTTCTCCGAGCACCCGGACTACGTCGACACCTGGCCCTCGCACTGCCGGGTCGGCACCCCCGGCGCGGAGTTCCACCCCAACCTGAACACCGCCCCCCATCGAAGAGGTCTTCTCCAAAGGCGCCTACACGGCCGCCTATTCGGGCTTCGAGGGCGCGAACGCCGCAGGCACCACCCTCGGCGACTGGCTCCGCGCCCGCGCCATCGAAACGGTCGACGTCTGCGGCATAGCCACCGACCACTGCGTCCGCGCCACCGCCCTCGACGCCCGCTCCGAGGGCTTCGACACCCGAGTCCTCCTCGGCCTCACCGCCGCCGTCTCCCCCACCACCGTGCGCACGGCACTGGACAAACTCCGCGCCGCGGGCGTCGACCTCGCGGGGACCCTGGAGAAGTAGCCCGACGTGCCGGGCGTCACGGATGGCCGGGACCAGGTTTGCGACGGGTTGTCGGCTGGGCGCAGTAGGGTGGCCGGGTGCCTGAACTCCCACCTGTTCCGAAGCTGTTGGCCACCGCAGTACAGGCGCTCGGGGGTAAGGAGCGCAAGGGACAGCAGACGATGGCCGCCGCCGTGGCGCACGCCATCGATACCGGGGAGCATCTCGCGGTACAGGCCGGGACCGGCACCGGTAAGTCGCTCGCCTATCTGGTACCGAGCCTGCGGCATGCGGTGCGGACCGGACGGACGGTTGTGGTGTCGACGGCGACCATCGCCTTGCAGCGGCAGCTCGTCGACCGAGATCTGCCCCGGCTCGCCGAGGCGTTGGCCGAACCGCTGGGGCGGGTGCCGCAGTTCGCGATTCTCAAGGGGCGCAACAACTATCTGTGTTTGAATAGGATCAATAGTGCGATTCCGGACGAGCCCGCGGAGGCGGAGTTGTTCGATGCGTTCGCCATTTCGCGGCTGGGGCGGGAGGTGCAGCGGCTCAACGAGTGGGTTTCGGAGACCGAGACGGGGGATCGGGACGAGGTCACGCCGGGTGTCACCGACCGGGCGTGGCGGCAGGTGAGCGTGAGTTCGCGGGAATGCCTGGGGAAGTCGCGGTGCCCGTTCGGGCAGGACTGTTTCGCGGAGAAGGCGCGGGCGGAGTCGGGGCAGGCCGATGTGGTGGTGACCAATCACGCTTTGCTGGCCATCGATGCCATCAGTGGGATTCAGGTGCTGCCGGAACACGATGTGGTGGTGGTCGACGAGGCGCACGAGCTCGTGGACCGGGTGACCGGCGTGGCCACCGCGGAGCTGTCCACCGCCGCCATCAGCGCGGCCGCCAAGCGGTGCACCAAGCTCATCGACGAGCAGGAGGTCGACCGCCTCGAGGGCGCGGCCGAAGCCTGGCACGCCCTGCTCGACGACCTACAGCCGGGGCGCTGGGACACTATGCCCGACGGGGCCACGCCGGTGCTGGCTCTCATTCGCGACGCCGCCTGGAATGCGCGCACCGCCCTTGCGCCGCAAGGCTCCCCGCAGCCGAGCGATCCCGAGGGCGCGGCCGCGCGCAATCAGGCCCTGGCCGCGGTGGAGGAGGTGCACGATGCCGCGGTGCGCGTGCTCACCACCTTCGAGGAGTCCGATCCGGCCGCCCATCGCGATGTCATTTGGCTGGCCTCCGACGACGTGCGCGGCATTGCGCGGCGCACTCTGCACATGGCCCCGCTGTCGGTGGGCGGACTGCTGCGCAGCCGCCTGTTCGGCACCGCCACAGTGGTTTTGACCTCGGCGACGCTGCAAGTGGGCGGATCCTTCGACAATCTGGCCGTCACCTGGGGCCTGCCGCCGCAGTCGGGGACGAAGGTGGATCCGGCGCTCGCCACCGGCGCGGAGGCGCCGTCGGACGATAAGCCGATGCGGTGGAATTCGGTCGACGTGGGTTCCCCGTTCGACCACGCCAAGTCCGGAATCCTCTATGTGGCAAAGCATCTGCCCGCCCCCGGCCGCGACGGCCTGCCGCCCGCGTATCTGGACGAGATCGAGCGGCTCATCACCGCCGCGGGCGGCCGCACCCTCGGCCTGTTCTCCTCCATGCGAGCGGCCAAGGCGGCCACCGAAATGCTGCGCGAGCGCCTCGGCACCCCCATCCTGTGCCAGGGCGAGGACGCCACCGGCGCACTGGTGCGCAAGTTCGCCGAGGACCCGGAAACCTCACTGTTCGGCACGCTTTCGCTGTGGCAGGGCGTGGATGTGCCGGGCCCGTCGCTGAGTCTGGTGATCCTGGACCGCATTCCGTTCCCGCGCCCGGACGATCCGCTGCTGGTGGCCCGGCAGCGCGCGGTGGAATCGCGGGGCGGCAATGGATTTCTCTCGGTGGCCGCCAATCACGCCGCACTGCTGCTGGCACAGGGCACCGGACGGTTGTTGCGCAGTACCGATGATCGCGGCGTAATCGCCATTCTCGATTCGCGGCTGGCCACCGCCCGCTACGGCGGATATCTGCGCGCCTCATTGCCGCCCTATTGGGAAACATCCGATCCCCAAGTTGTCGCAAAGGCTTTGGAGCGCTTGACACAGAGTCTTTCGCAAAAGAAAACACCCGTGTGAAAGTCCTCACACGGGTGGTTCTCACTTCCGATCGGAAGTAAATTGGCTTTCGATGCTCCGATGACCCCCAATTCCCACATCGGATGTGTCATAGTCCCCGCGCCAAGCCCTGCACGCGGCGCGGGGACCCGAAACTTTCTTACAGCGCCCACTTCAGGATGAGCGTGCCCACGGCGGCCAGCACGGCGATCACCACGGCCGCACCGCCCCACACGACGCCGTTCCGGGCCCACGGGCGGCCCGCGTCGAGGGAGAACCGACCCGGACCGGTGAAGGCCAGCGCGGCGGTCGCGATCGCGAACAGCAGCGCCATCTCGTAGCCCGGCCCGTCGGCCGAACCCTGCAGACCGCTCGCCCAGGTGGCATTGACGGCATTGAGCATGGTGCCCAGCGAAACAGCCGCGGCCAGCGGCGTGAACAGGCCCAGCAGCAGGAGCAGCCCGCCGCCCAGCTCGGTCAGGCCCGCGAGGGTGCCGAACAGCTTGCCGGGGTTGTAGCCCATCTGCTCGAAGCCCGCCTGGGTGGCGCTCAGGCCGTAGCCGCCGAACCAGCCGAACAGCTTCTGCGCGCCGTGCACGGCCAGCAGGCCGCCGAACCCGACGCGCAGGACCAGCAGGCCGATATCGGATGCGGTGGCGTCGACGGTGTTTCGCGTGGTGGCGGTGGCCTTTTCGGAAGTGGGTGCGGTCATTGCTCTACTCATTCCTCATCGGTCAGTTCTGTGGTGCTGTCGGACCGGTTCGACGCCGAGGACTGCCTGCGCCGCATTGCCGAACACCGGGTGACGGCGCTGATCGTGGTGCCCGTCATGGTGAATCGCATTCTGGATCTGCCCGAGCGCGTGCGCGAGCGCTACGACCTGTCCAGCCTGAAGATCGTGGCCAGTTGCGGCGCGCCGCTGGCCGGGGCGACCGTGCTGCGCTTCCTGGCGGCCTTCGGCGACATTCTCTACAACGTGTACGGCTCCACCGAGGTGTCCTGGGCCAGCATTGCCGATCCGGCGGATCTGCGGGTCTCCCCCACCACCGCGGGGCGACCGCCGCTGGGCACGAAAATCGGTGTGCTGGGCCCGGATCGGCGGCCGCTGCCGGTGGGCGCGGTGGGCCGCATCTTCGTCGGCAATCACATGCTCTTCGACGGCTATACCGACGCGACCCCGCCCGATGAGGCCGACGGCATGCTCGATACCGGCGATATCAGCTATCTCGACGCGACCGGCAAGCTGTTCGTGGCGGGCCGCGACGACGAGATGATCATCTCCGGTGGCGAGAACGTCTTCCCGCGCGCGGTGGAGGAGGCGCTGTCGCATCTCCCGCAGGTGTGCGAGGTGGCCGTGGTGGGCGTGCCCGATCACGAATTCGGCCAGCGCCTGGCGGCTTTCGTGGTCAAGCGCCCCGGTTCGGGCCTGGATTCGGACATGGTGCGCAACTACATCCGGCACCGCGTCAGCCGGTTCTCGGTGCCGCGCGATGTGACCTTCCTGGAGGCCCTGCCCCGCAATGCCACCGGAAAGATCCTCAAACGCATGCTGGCACAGCCCAGTTGAGCCCTACCCGCCGAACTGCCGGGGAAACGGGCAGCTCTCCAGCGGCAGATCGGGCCGCCCGGACAGCTGCCACCAGGTGTGCTGATCGCCGCACCCCCAGACGGTCGCGCTGCCCCGGCCGGTCGCGCCCAGTTCGGTGAGAACCAGTCCGCGACTGACCATTTCCGCTCCGCATTCCGGGCATACCGGGCCCGCATTCTGGATTGGCACGGCAGGCATAGTACGAGCCCGGCGACCGGGGGCTAAACCTCTGTTCGGAGTGTCGCGCGGGCGTGTTCGCGGGCCGGATCAGGGGCTGGGTGTGGCGATCAAACCCAGTTCGGCATCGGAGGCCAGCAGCGGGTGGTGCGGCAGGATACGGATGGTGTAGCCGACCGCGCCCGAGAGCGGGACCGGGGTCTCCACCACGAAAAGGTCCGTCCCGGCGTCGGTTCCGGTGTGGGTCATGGGGAAGATGTGCACATCGGAGAGGTCGTCGCCGGGTGACACCCGGCCCAGGACGGCCTGCACGCTGACATCCGACGGCGTGAGGCCGCCGAGATTGATCCGGGCGTGCAGGGCCAGATTCGCGCCGATGACCGGGGTGTCCGGCAGGCCGGAGCTGTCGACCTGCACGACTTTGACCGTGGGCCACGCGGATTCGATGCGGCGGCGATACTCCGACAGGGCCCGGGCGCCCTTGAAGTCGTCCTGGGCGACGGCCGCGTACGCCGCGGCCGCCGGGGCGTAGTAGTCGACGGCGTAATCGCGAACCATGCGGGAGGCCAGCACCTTCGGGCCGAGCGTCTGCAGGGTGTGACGGACCATCTCCGTCCAGCGCACCGGCAGATCGTCGTGATCGCGATCGTAGAAGCGCGGCAGCACCGAGCGTTCCAGGAGTTCGTAGAGGGCCGATGCCTCCAGATCGTCACGGCGGTGCTCGTCGCGCACGCCGTCGGCGGTCGGGATGGCCCAGCCGTTCTCGCCGTCGTACATCTCGTCCCACCAGCCGTCCCGGATGGAGAGATTGAGGCCGCCGTTGAGCGCGGACTTCATGCCCGAGGTGCCGCACGCCTCCAGTGGGCGCAGCGGATTATTGAGCCAGACATCGCAGCCCCAGTACAGATAGCGGGCCATGGACATGTCGTAGTCGGGCAGGAACACGATGCGGTGGCGCACCTCCGGATCGTCGGCGAAGCGCACCACCTGCTGGATGAGGGCCTTTCCGCCGTCGTCGGCGGGATGGGATTTGCCCGCCACCACCAGTTGCACCGGACGGTCCGGATCCAGCAGCAGCGCGCGCAGCCGCTCCGGATCGCGCAGCATGAGGGTGAGCCGCTTGTAGGTGGGCACCCGGCGGGCGAAGCCGACGGTCAGCACCCGCGGATCGAAGACCTCGTCGATCCAGCCGAGTTCGGCCGGGGCCGCCCCGCGCTCCAGCCAGGAGGCGTGCACGCGGCGGCGCACCTCGTCGACCAGGAGGCCGCGCAGGGCATTCCGGGTCGACCACAGCTCGCGCAGATCCACATCGCAGAGCCGTTCCCAGCCGCGCGCCTCCTCCACCAGCTCGTCACCGATGAGCTCGCGCGCCTTGTCGATCCATTCGCGCGCCGCCCAGGTGGGCGCGTGCACGCCATTGGTCACCGACCCGATGGGCACCTCTCCGGCATCGAAGCCCGGCCACAGCGGCGCGAACATGCCGCGGCTGACCTCACCGTGCAATTGCGAAACGCCATTGGCGCGCTGCGCGAGTCGCAGCCCGAGATGGGCCATGTTGAATACCGACGGATCGGCCTCCCGGCCCAGCGCCAGGATCCGATCCACCGAAACGCCCGGCAGCAGAATGGATTCCCGTTCGCCGTGCGCGCCACCGAAGTAGCGGCGCACCAGCGCGCCCGCGAACCTGTCGATACCGGCGGGCACCGGGGTGTGCGTGGTGAACACCGTCCCGGCCCGCACCGCGGTCAGCGCGGCGTCGAAATCCATTCCGGTGTTCATGAATTCGCGAATGCGCTCGATGCCCAGGAACCCGGCGTGCCCCTCGTTCATATGGAACACGTCCGGATCCGGTAGCCCGTTGGCGCGGGTGAAGGCGCGCACCGCCCGCACCCCGCCGATACCGGCCAGGATCTCCTGTTTGATCCGATGATCCTGATCACCGCCGTAGAGCAGGTCGGTGACCGCGCGCAGCTCCGGATCGTTCTCGGCGATATCGGAATCCAAGAGCAGCAAGGGAATCCGCCCTACCTGCGCGATCCACACCCGCGCCCGCAGCACCCGCCCCTCGGGCATGGCCACATGGATCAGTACCGGCGCGCCGACCGTGTCCGCTCCCGCCCCACCGCCCCCGCCGGTGAGCAGCCGCAGCGGCAGCCCCTGCGGATCCAGCGCCGGATAGTGCTCGCGCTGCCAGCCGTCGGCCGTCAGCGCCTGCCGGAAGTATCCGGACCGATACAGCAGCCCCACCCCGGTGAGCGGCAATCCCAGATCCGAGGCGGCCTTGAGATGATCGCCCGCCAGGATGCCCAGCCCGCCCGAATAGTTGGGCAGCACCTCGGTCACGCCGAACTCCATGGAGAAGTACGCGATCCCCTGCGGCCCCTGCTCCTGCTTGCCGAACCACCGCGGCCGGGTCAGGTAGTCGCGCAGATCCGCAGCCGCCGCGTCCACACGCCGCAGGTACGCCTCGTCCCGAGCCAGCTCGTCGAGCCGCTCCGCGGGCACCTCCCCCAGTATCCGCACCGGATCCCGCCCGACCTCGACCCACAACCGCGGATCCAGCTCGGCGAACACATCCTGCGTGGGCCCATGCCAAGACCAGCGCAAATTCGTCGCCAGCTCGGTCAGCGCGGACAACCGCTCGGGCAGATGGGCGCGGACGGTGAAACGACGCAATGCCTTCACTGTGCCTATTTTGCCCTGCGCTTCGCTGCGGGCGTGTTCGAGTCCCGCAAAGTCTCGTTCCTCCCGCCCTCCGTTCGGTCCGGACCAGACCGGACTCGAACGTCGGGCGCCGCGCTCGGACATCCGCCCACGCCGCGGCCGGGCGACCGCCAGATGCGCTGCGCCGCAATACAGCCCGCGCTCGGGGCGGGCGCAGGCCCGACCTCCGGACCGGTGGTGAACCACGTTCCCCGGGCGCGAAATGGCACCTGAGGTGAGCAGACGGCAGGCTACCTATAACGTGTTCTTATGAGCGAACAGCAGGTCGAGGCGGTCGAAGCGCTGCCCACCCAGGAGCATCACGAGGGCGGGTTCCGGCCGATCGAGCAACTGGCGCGCGACACCACCAAGGGCGGTCCCCACTACGGCGAGCTCATCGAGCAGATGCGCACGCTCATGGACAAGGTGCGCCTCGCCAGCCCGGACGACGAGCTGGCCCTGGAGGCCATCGCCACGTTGAAGGAGCTCAACGACAAGCTCGACAGGGCCGTGGTGGACGAATGGTCCGCACCCACCTGGCATCGCACCGATCTGCCCTCGCGCGGCAATATCACCCTGCCGCCGTTCCTGGTGGACCATGCCGGACGCGACGGCGTCACTGCGCGCATCACCTTCCGGACCTTCCATCTGGGCGGCAACAGCGCCGCCCACGGCGGGCATATCGCGCTCGGATTCGACGATCTGCTCGGCATGACCGCGGCCGTGCACACCCGCGCCGTCACCCGCACGGCCTATCTGCACGTCGACTACCGCTCCATCACGCCGCTGAACACCGAATTGCGGGTGCACGGCTGGGTGGAGCGGGTGGAGGGCCGCAAGGTCTTCGTGCGCGCCACCCTGCACGACGGCGACCGCCTCTGCGCCGAGGCCAACGGCTTGTTCCTCATGCTGAAGCCCGGCCAGCAATAGCCCACCGGGGCCGCACCGGTAAGTTCGACATCGTGACCGGCCGCATCGCCATCGATGACACTGCCCCCGCGATTCCCGGCGGTCGGCCCGCGAAAGCCGTGGTCGGCGAGGTCTTCCCGGTGCGGGCCGTGGTGTGGAGGGAGGGGCACGAGGCGGTGGCGGCCACCCTCGCGGTGCGAGCGCCCGGTTCCTCGCGCACACAGCGCATCCGGATGACCCCGAATTACGAGCCCGACGTCTTCAATGCCACCTTCACACCGGCCAAGCCGGGCGTGTGGACCTACCGCATCGAAGGGTGGAGCGATCCGATCACGACCTGGCGGGCCGCGGTGGAGGCCAAGCTCGCGGTCGGGCAGAGCGCGGTCGATCTGGCCAATGATCTGGAGCTCGGCGCGCGACTGCTGGACAAGGCCGCGCAGGCGGTGCCCAAGAAGCAGTGGGAGACCCTGCGGGCCGCGGCCGAGGCGCTGCGGGCCGATGCGCAACTGCCCGCCCGGGTCGCGCCTGCCTTCAGCAGTGAGGTCGGCGAGATCCTGCGCGCCAATCCGCTGCGCGAACTGGTGACCGCCGGTCCGCAGCACACGGTGCTGGTGGAACGGCAGCGGGCGCTGTTCGGCGCCTGGTACGAATTCTTTCCGCGATCCACGGGTGGATGGAATGCCGAGGGCCGGCCGCTGCACGGGACCTTCGCCACCGCCGCCAAGGAGCTGCCGCGCATTGCCGCCATGGGCTTCGACGTGGTGTACCTGCCGCCCGTGCATCCGATCGGCAAGGTGAATCGCAAGGGGCCCAACAATTCCCTGACGGCCGCGCCCGGGGATGTCGGCTCGCCGTGGGCCATCGGATCCGGCGAGGGCGGGCACGACGCGATTCACCCGGCGCTCGGCGCCGAGGCGGACTTCGCCGAATTCGTCGAGTCCGCACGGGGATTGGGCATGGAGGTCGCCCTGGATCTGGCCCTGCAGTGCGCCCCGGACCATCCGTGGGTGGCGGCGCATCCGGAATGGTTCACCACCCTGCCGGACGGCACCATCGCCTATGCCGAGAACCCGCCCAAGAAGTATCAGGACATCTACCCGCTCAACTTCGACAACGAGCCGGACGCGCTCTACGCCGAGGTGCTGCGCGTGGTGCGGCATTGGATCGGGTTGGGCGTCACCATATTCCGGGTCGACAATCCGCACACCAAACCGGCGGACTTCTGGGAGTGGCTGATCGGGCAGGTCCATCGCGAGCACCCGGAGATCATCTTCCTGTCCGAGGCGTTCACCCGCCCGGCGCGGCTGTACGGGCTGGCGCGGCGCGGGTTCAGCCAGTCCTACACGTACTTCACCTGGCGGGTGCACAAGCACGAATTCGAGGAGTTCGGACGGGAATTGGCCGCCAAGGCCGATGAGGCGCGGCCGAACCTGTTCGTGAATACGCCCGACATCCTGCACGAGACACTGCAATACGGCGGGCCCGGCATGTTCGCGATTCGCGCGGTGCTGGCGGCCACGCTGGGACCGACCTGGGGCGTGTACTCGGGTTTCGAACTGTACGAACATCAAGCGGTGCAGCCGGGCAGCGAGGAGTACCTCGATTCCGAGAAGTATCAGCTGCGGCCGCGGCGCTTCGCGGAGGCGGCGGCGCGCGGAGAATCCCTGGAGCCGTGGCTGACCCGGCTCAATGAGATCCGGCGGGCGCATCCGGCGCTGCAACAGCTGCGCTGCATCCACTTCCATCAGACCGACAGCGATTCGCTGCTGGCCTATTCGAAGGTCGATCCCACCACCGGCGACGCGGTGCTGATCGTGGTGAACCTCAACCCGTTCGGCGCCGAACAGGGCATGGTGTCGCTGGATCTGCCCGCCATCGGGCGGGAGTGGCACGATCGGCCGGTGGTGTACGACGAGATCAGCGGCGAGGAATATCACTGGGGCCAAAGCAATTACGTGCGGCTGGATCCGGCGCGCGCGGTGGCGCACATTCTCGCGCTGCCGCCGGTGGCGGCCCCGGCCCGCACCGAGCTCGCCTATCGGCGTTCGTTCCGATGAACCGGCGCGACCTGCTGCTGCTGGCCGCGGGCACCCATCCCGATCCGCACACGGTGCTCGGCGCGCATCCGCATCCGGGCGGCACCGTCATCCGGGTGCTGCGGCCGCACGCCGAGACCGTGCTGGCCCGCATCGGCGGGGAGGATCATCCCCTGGAGCATGTCGAGCAAGGGGTCTTCGAGGGCGTGGCGCCGTTCCCGGAGCTGTGGGACTACCGGATCGTCACCTCGTATCCGCACGGCCGCACCGTGATCGACGCCGACGGCTATCGGTTCCTGCCCACGCTGGGCGCCATGGATCTGTATCTGCTCGCCGAAGGACGCCACGAGCGGCTGTGGGAGGTGCTGGGCGCGCATCCGCGCCGCTACGACACCCTCGACGGGGAGGTCTCGGGCACCTCGTTCGCGGTGTGGGCGCCGAATGCGCGCGGTGTGGCCGTCATCGGCGATTTCGACGGCTGGAGCGGCAATACCGCGCCCATGCGCCGACTCGGCGGTTCGGGGGTGTGGGAGCTGTTCGTGCCGGGCATCGGCCCGGGCGACAAGTACAAGTACCGGATCCAGGGCGCCGACGGGCGCACCGTCGACCATGCCGACCCCATGGCGTTCGCGACCGAAAAGCCGCCCGCCACGGCATCGGTCGTCACCGAGAGCCACTACGAATGGCAGGACGCGCAGTGGGTGACCGCGCGGGAACGCCGGGATCCGACGCGCGCGCCCATGAGCGTCTACGAGGTGCACCTCGGCTCCTGGCGGCCCGGCCTCGGCTATCTCGAACTCGCCGAGCAGCTGGCCGAATATGTTGCGGCCCAGGGCTTCACCCATATCGAACTGCTGCCGATCGCCGAGCATCCCTTCGGCGGCTCCTGGGGTTACCAGGTCAGCTCCTACTACGCACCCACCGCGCGCTTCGGCTCCCCCGACGACTTCCGCGCCTTCGTCGACCACCTGCACCGCGCCGGGATCGGCGTCCTCCTCGACTGGGTGCCCGCGCACTTCCCGCGCGACGAATGGGCCCTGGCCCGCTTCGACGGCACGCCCCTCTACGAGCACGCCGATCCCCGCCGCGGCGAGCAACTCGACTGGGGCACCTATGTTTTCGACTTCGGCCGCTACGAGGTCCGCAATTTCCTGGTGGCCAACGCGCTGTACTGGATCGAGGAGTTCCACATCGACGGCCTGCGCGTCGACGCCGTCGCCTCCATGCTCTACCTGGACTACTCGCGCCCGGACTGGGAACCCAATGTCCACGGCGGCCGCGAGAACCTGGAAGCCGTTGCGTTCCTGCAGGAAATGAACGCGACCGTGCACAAACTGCACCCTGGCGTGATCACCGTCGCCGAGGAGTCCACCACCTGGCCCGGCGTCACCCGCCCCACCGAGGTGGGCGGTCTCGGCTTCACCATGAAGTGGAATATGGGCTGGATGCACGACACCCTCGGCTATCTCGGCCACGATCCGGTGCATCGCGCCTGGCATCACAACGAGATGACCTTCTCCCTCACCTACGCCTGGAGCGAGAACTACGTCCTGCCCATCAGCCACGACGAGGTGGTGCACGGTAAGGGCACGCTGTGGACCCGCATGCCTGGCGACGACTACACCAGAGCCGGTGGCGTCCGCGCCCTGCTGGCCTACATGTGGGCGCATCCCGGTAAGCAATTGCTGTTCATGGGCCAGGAATTCGGCCAGTTCCGCGAATGGGATCACGACCGCGGCCTGGACTGGCACGAACTCGGCAATCCGCTGCACCGCGGCATCCAGACCCTCGTCCGCGACCTCAATGCCGTCTACACCGCCAATCCGGCCCTGTGGAGCCAGGATACCTCCCCCGGCGGCTACTCCTGGATCGACGCCGACGACCGCGACAACAATGTCCTGTCCCTCCTCCGCTACGGCACCGACGATTCCGTCCTCGCCTGCGTCTACAACTTCTCCGGCCGCCAGCTCGACAAATACCGCATCGGCCTGCCCGACCCGGATCGCACCACCTGGACCGAGATCCTCAATACCGACGCGATCGCCTATGGCGGCGCCGGGATCGGCAACCTCGGCCAGGTCACCGCCGATCCGGAACCCTGGCACGGCCGCCCGATGTCGGCCGCCCTCACCCTCGCCCCGCACAGCGCCGTCTGGCTGCGCGGCCTCCCCCTCGAACGGGAATAACCTGCCGACCGCGGAGGCTCACATCTTCGGAATGCGCAGAGCCCGAGGAGGATCCATGGCAGTTCTCGAAACCCTGGCGCGTGTGTACGTCGACGATCTCAACACCGCCCTGCCGACCTTCACCGCACTCACCGGACTACAGCCGGGCCTGCGGTTCCCTTATCAGGATCTGGAGCTGGCAAGGATCGGCGACTACCTGCTCATCGCCGGTACGCCCGAGGCCCTGGCGCCGTACCGAGGTACGCATGCCACGACGATCGTCGACGATCTGGACGCGGTCCTCGCCCTCTTGGCCGAAACGAACGCGGATATTCTCGACGGCCCCAACGATGTGCCCACCGGCCGCAATCTGACCGTCCGGCACCCGGGTGGCGCGCAGATCGAATACGTCGAATTCGACACCGCCAAGCTCGAATCGGTCGCACCTTGAATAGGCACTGATCTCGAGCCAGGAGGCTCCCGTGGACGGGCGCACCAAGATCACGCTGGACGAGTCCGAGTTGCCGCGGCCGAACGCCATCGCTCGGGCGAAATGGCCGACTACGAACTCCCACAGTCCCGTATCGACGCCGCGTTGAATTCGTTACCACGCATTCCGTGAGATGTGCACGGCCCCATAGGTTTATTGACCCGAAGAGTCTGGTCTTTCCGAGATATATTGCCGTGTAGTGGATTTGAGGTCGCGGCGCCGCACACCCCCCGATTTGAAATCTTCACTCGATAGGAACGGAACCACATGAAGAAGCTGGGCAAGTTCGCGATCATCGGTATGGCCGCGGCCGGAATTCTGGCCTTCGGCGCCGGTATGGCCTCCGCCGACGATCACAGCACTGTGGCCCCGATCGTCGCCCCGGGTGAGCCGAGCCCGAACGGCACCGGGTCGTCGCAGGCCCTCACCGACGTGATCAAGGCGCTGTCCTCGGGTAGCTCCAAGACCGCGCCGACCCCGGCCACCCCGTAGTTCGCGAAACTGCAAAGGGTACTCATACCGCAACCGCGCCGCTCGAGCGGCGCGGTTGCGCTGGTTTCCTGCGATTGTCTTCGGTTGCCCGAGTGCGTCAGTACAGTGCGGCGGCCAGTTTGCGGCGGGCCGCGACCACGATCGGCTCGGCCGGGTCGAAGAGCTCGAACAGTTCCAGCAGGTGGGTGCGGACCCGGGTGCGGTCGTCACCGGCGGTGCGCTTGACCTGGGCGATCAGGCGATCGAAGGCGGCTTCCGGCTGCTGGTTGAACATTTCGAGATCGGCGGCGGCGAGCGCGGCGTCGATATCGGACGGATCGGCATCGGCCTTGCCGACCGAGGCGGGATCGAGATCCTGTACGCGCGCGATGAATTGGACCTGGCGCAGCGCGGCCTTGGCGTCCACATTGCCCGGCTCGGCATTCAGAATGGCCTTGTACGCCGCCTCGGCGGTCGCGAAATCGCCACGCTCCAAAGCCTCTTCGGCCGCCACGAAACGCGGGTCCTCCGGCACCTGCGGCTCTTCCTCGCCGCCTTCACCCACACCGGGCAGCTTGCCGCGCACGGCATCCACCACCGCGGCCAGCCACTGGGTGACCTGGGCTTCGGGCTGATTGCCCTGGAAATCGGCGAGCGGCTGGCCCGCGGCGACCGCGATCACCGTCGGAATGCCCTGCACCCCGAAGGCCTGCGCGATGCGCATGTTCTGCTCGGCCTCGATGACGGCCAGATCCCAGTCGCCGCCGGATTCGCCGACCAGGCGCTCGAGTAACTGCACCAGTTCGACGCTGCCCGGACTTCGCTGGGAGTACAGCGCCACGACCACCGGCACCTGGGTGGAGCGGCGCAGCACCTTCGTCTCGAAATCGGCCTCGGTGACAGTATGGCCGCCGGGCACATCTGCGCTGGGCTGCTGCTTGAGGGCGGACAGGTCCACCGCGCCGGACATGGCGGCGGCGACGGCGGCAGAGGGTCGTCGTGCAGGTCGAGTCACGACATCCAGTCTGTCACGAACGGGCGGCGGAAGTCCCCGGGGTACGGCTCAGTTCACCGAGCTGGCCGGTATTGATAGCCCACCGCTCGAAGAAGTAGCTGGCGAACGGGATGATGGTCGACGCCAGCGCCAGCAGCGTGGTCTTGGCGGGCCATTCGAACTCGCGCGAGGCGAGCAGGCAGCTGATGGCGAAGATGATGAACACGATGCCGTGCGCCATCCCGAACACCATCACCGGCCACGTAATGGGCTCCGGCAGTCGCTTCAGCACCGAACCGGTCAGCAGGAACACCCAGGTGATGGCCTCG
The DNA here is from genome assembly GCF_001613405.1 of Nocardia crassostreae. Taxonomy (GTDB): domain Bacteria; phylum Actinomycetota; class Actinomycetes; order Mycobacteriales; family Mycobacteriaceae; genus Nocardia; species Nocardia crassostreae. The sequence goes on along the minus strand of NZ_BDCH01000046.1, from coordinate 5,215 downwards.
AGGATCCCGAAGAATCGAACCCGCTTCGCGACCGTGCTCAGATCGAAGATTTCCACGGCCCCCATTGTGCCGTATGCACTACGACACCCCGTAGTGGACCTCGTCACAAGTTCAGTAGTAATTCCACTTCGCACCGTGGCGGTGGCGAGTCGGCTCGACCTCGACCCCCTTGTGCAGCGCGAGACGCTTGCGCTGGCGTGCGCGCCGCTCGAATACCTTGGCCTCCTTGCGGATTCCGCGGTACGCGCCGCCCCGAGTGAACATGGTCTTCCCGTCCCGCACCTGGATGCGATAGGGCATGGTGTTGTCCGTTCGAGACATCTCGACCTCCGGCCCGGTGGCGACCGCCACCCGTGCTGCCGCACCGAACGGCGAGCCGACCAGGATATCCGCCGCGGCGAGAGCCCCGCCACACGATTTCGGGCCCCGATCCTGCCGAATCGGGGCCCGAACGTGCGTCGCGTGCTAGACGCGGATGATGAGGGCGTCGCCCTGGCCGCCGCCACCGCAGAGGGCGGCTGCGCCGACGCCGCCGCCGCGGCGCTTCAGTTCGAGGGCGAGGTGGAGGACGATGCGGGCGCCGGACATGCCGAGGGGATGGCCCACGGCGATGGCGCCGCCGTTGACGTTGACCTTGGCCGGATCGATGCCGAGCATGCGGGTGGAGGCGACGCCGACGGCGGCGAAGGCCTCGTTGATTTCGACGACATCCAGATCGGCGGGCGAAATGCCTTCGCGCGCACAGGCCTTCAGGATGGCGTTGGCGGGCTGGTCCTGGAGGTTGGAGTCCGGACCGGCGACGACACCGGCGGCGCCGATCTCCGCGATCCAGGTCAGGCCGAGCTCCTCGGCCTTGGCCTTGGACATGACGACCACCGCGGCGGCGCCGTCGGAGATCTGCGAGGCGGACCCGGCGGTGATGGTGCCGTCCTTGCGGAAGGACGGGCGCAGCTTGCTCAGCGATTCGGCGGTGGTGTCGCCGCGAACGCCCTCGTCGGTGGCGAACTTCACCGGGTCGCCCTTGCGCTGCGGGATGGACACCGGCACGACCTCGTCGTCGAAGACGCCGTTCTTCCAGGCGGCCGCGGCCTTCTGGTGCGAGGCGGCCGCGAAGGCGTCCTGATCCTCGCGGGAGACCGGCTCGACGTCGTTCTTCTGTTCGGTGAGCAGGCCCATGGCCTGATCGGTGAACACGTCGTGCAGGCCGTCGTACGCCATGTGGTCGAGCATCTTCACATCGCCGTACTTGAAGCCCTCACGGGACTTCTCCAGCAGATGCGGCGCATTGGTCATGGATTCCTGGCCACCGGCGACGACGATCTCGTACTCTCCGGCGCGAATCAGCTGATCCGCCAGCGCAATTGCATTGATTCCGGACAAACACACCTTATTAACGGTGAGCGCCGGAACATCCATGGCAATGCCCGCGGCCACGGCGGCCTGCCGGGCGGGCATCTGGCCCGCACCCGCGGTGAGCACCTGGCCCATGATCACGTAGTCGACCTGGTCCGGACGCACGCCGCCCTTCTCCAGGGCCGCCTTGATGGCGATACCGCCCAGGTCCGACCCGCTGAAGTCCTTCAACGATCCGAGCAACCGGCCCATCGGGGTGCGCGCGCCGGAGACGATGACGGTGGTGGTCACGATGAGCCCTCGCTTACGTCGTGTATGTCTGGCTCCGCCAACCATCGGAGCCCTACTCAAAGGTAACGGGAGCGCCGAAAGGCCCACTATGTGGGTACGCGCTACCGTTCGAAGGGTGAGCACCACCGAGAACACCGAATTCATCCCCGCGGAATACGTCACGGCCGTCGATCACGTCGGTATCGCCGTACCCGATCTCGATTCCGCCATCGCCTGGTACCGAGACAATCTCGGGATGGTGGAGACGCATCGCGAGATCAACGAGGCACAGGGCGTTCACGAGGCCATGCTGTCGTTTGCGGCGGCACCGGCGGGCTCAGTTTCCCTGCAGTTGCTCGCGCCCTTGAACGAGGACTCCACGATCGCCAAGTTCATTGATCGAAACGGCCCTGGCCTGCAGCAGCTCGCCTACCGGGTCACCGATATCGAGGCTGTCGCCACATTTCTGCGTGAACGGGGCTTGCGTTTGCTGTACGAGGCGCCACGCGCCGGAACCGCAGGTTCGCGCATCAATTTCATCCACCCCAAGGATGCTGGCGGTGTGCTGGTCGAACTAGTGGAGCCAGCCGCGAAATCTACTCACTAGTACCGGAATCGGACACCCTAAAGAGGCTGTAACAACATTCGCGGTCGGGTCACCATCAGTGGTCGCCAGGCTGTAGTTTGTGGGGCATGTCGTCCACTGAGCCCGATCGTAATCGCTTCGTTGCTCTGCCCTTTACCGTCGTGCGGAAGGGGTATGACCGTGATGAGGTGCGCAACTACTTCGACCGTTTTGATGCCGAGCTAAGGGTCACCGCGACCGATCGCGATGCCGCCGCTGCGCAGGCCCATAATTTGGCCGCCCAGCTCGAGGACGCGCGCGACGAGATCGACGAGCTCCGCAAGGAGGTCGACCGCCTCTCGGTGCCGCCGACCACGGCCGAGGGCATGTCCGACCGCATCTCCCGCATGCTGCGCCTGGCCTCCGACGAGGCCTCCGAGGTGCGCGCGCAGGCCCAGGCCGAGGCCGCCGAGATGATCTCCATCGCGGAGCAGCAGGCCACCGAGATGCGCGGCAAGTACGAGTCGCTCCTCGCCGAGACCAAGGAGAAGCGGGAAGCGCTCGAAATCGAATTCGAGCAGACCCTCTCCAATGCCCGCTCCGAGTCGGCCAAGATCATCGACGCCGCCAACGCCGAGGCCGACCGCCTCACCAAGGAGTCCGAGGCCAAGCGCAAGGCCGCGCAGCAGGACTTCGAGGTCACCATGGCCGAGCGGCGCACCAAGCTGACCCGCGCCATGGAGGAGCTGGAGGCCACCAGCCGCGCCGAGGCCGCCCAGCGCATCAAGGATGCCACCGACGAGGCCAACCGCCTCATCACCTCCGCCACCCAGACCGCCGATCGCAAGATCGCGCACGCCAAGGAACTGGCCGAGGAAATGCGCGTACTGCGCGGCCGCGTCCTGGCCCAGCTGCTCGGCATCCGCGGCCAGCTCGATTCCGTCCCCGCCATGCTGGCGGCGGTCAACCGCGAAAGCGAACTGCTCGACGGCGCGCCGGAACAGCGCTCGCTCGGCGGTAAGACCGTCGGTCGGAAGGCGATCTCCGACGTTCGCGAAGACGACATCGTCGACGAAGAGCGCTAGAACGCGGACATCTCCAGCTAGTAAACCGACCGGGCGACAACCCACTCCACCTCGAAGGCCGCTCCCATCCCGGGAGCGGCCTTCCTTATGTCCGGATGCCTGTGCCTTATGCCCGAATGGCCCGCCCGCTACCCGAACAGCCACGCGCCCACCCGGACAGCCACGCGCACAGCGTGATTCAGGACCAGCGGCGGGTGATGCCGCGAGTGTGGCGGCCCTTCCAGCAGCCGGTGTGCCAGTGCCTGCGGTCATCCTCGCCGCCATCGGCGGGCCAAGCCACGATATGGGCAGTGCCCGGCGGGATTTCATGATCGCAACCGGGGCAGCGGTAGTACTTGGTGGCGCGAGTGCCCGGGACGGTGCGAACTATGTACGTTTCGTCGGTACCCGGACCGGATTCGGTGCGGCCGAAGACATCGCCCAGCGGGCGCGGCTCGCGTTGCGACCGCGCCTGCGACTGGTTGGCGCGAGGAGGCTTCCGGCGGGGCATGGACTATGAGCCTAGAACAGGCGGAATTCGTCACTCTCGGTGCCGCGGAGGGCGTTGTAGTCGAGAGTGAGGCACCGGATACCGCGGTCGGTGGCGAGGGTCTTCGCCTGCGGCTTGATCTGCTGCGCGGCGAAGACACCGGCCACGGGAGCCAGCAGCGGGTCGCGGTTGAGCAGCTCGAGATACCGGGTCAGCTGCTCCACGCCGTCGATCTCGCCGCGGCGCTTGATCTCCACCGCGACCGTCGCGCCATCGGCGTCGCGGCAGAGAATGTCGACCGGGCCGATGGCCGTCATGTACTCGCGGCGAATGAGTGTGTAACCCGCGCCGAGGGTTTCGATGTGCTCGGCCAGCAACTCCTGCAGATGCGCCTCGACGCCGTCCTTCTGCAGGCCCGGATCGATGCCCAGATCATGCGAGGAGTCGTGTTCGATCTCCTCGATGGTGATGCGCAGTTCCTCACCGGCCTTGTTGGTGACGACCCAGAGTTTGGCGGCCTCCGTCTCAGAGTCGCGCTCCTCCAGCCAGCACGGCGGGCTCATCCAGTTGAGCGGCTTGTAGGAGCCGCCGTCGGAATGCACCAGCACCGAGCCGTCGGCCTTCATCATGAGAAGACGACGCGCCATCGGCAGATGAGCGGTGAGTCGGCCGACGTAGTCCACTTGGCAACGAGCAATCACGAGGCGCACCGGTCGAGTCTAGAGGTTCACGCCTCGGGCGCTTCGCGCAGGAGGCGCGCGAAAGCGCGTAGACCGGCAATGATTTCCTCCCGATCGATCACCCGGTCAAGGGTGGAGTCGAAATGCGCCTTCATCGTGACAATGTGCCGATCATGCCTGGCGACCACCTCGCGTAGATTCCGCTGCTCCTCCCGACGCTCCTTCAACTCGTGTTCGACGTCCTCCAGCCGCTGCCGGAGTTCGCGCACATCGTCGGGCGGATAGGCGACCTCGTGTGAGATCGTCGCGATCCTGGTGCGAAGGTAGGCGAAATACGCTGCCGCAGGGCGTAAAACCATGCTCCCCAGGAAGAACCCGGCCGCGTAGTACCCGATCGCGTATCCCGAAAGCACCGCCACCAGCGCCGCGATGACCGCGGACAGCACGTGCGCCGCGATGGCGATGGTCAGGGTCCGCTTGCTCAGTGTCGTGATCTCGGCGTCGTACTCCGGATGCACCGAAACCTGCCGTCGCCGTGCGGCTTCGGCGCGATGACCGGCCTGGCGGGCGGCGAAGTAGACATTCCACGGCACCGTGATGACGACGACCAGCCAGAAGAACCTGATGAATCCGAGGCCCGCGCCGATCACCGTCTCGGTATCGACCTCGGCCCATATCGCAAGGGCGGCAACCACGATGATCAACGCGGCGAACGCCCAGAACAACCCCCAGTACTTCTTCATGGGGGTGAGCTTCGCCGAATCGGTTGCCGTGCAACAGCGTATGAATACGC
>NZ_BDCH01000045.1 GCF_001613405.1 Nocardia crassostreae | reverse complement strand
TGTTGGTTGTTCGCATGTCAAATCACCTGTTCAGGAGGCTTTTTCGCGAAGCCTGTCCGTCACCTGGTGTTAATCGACGGTCCCGACCCGCTCGATCTCCGCCCCCAGCGACCGGAGGTTCTCCACGAAATCCGGGTAACCCCGGTCGATGTGGAAGACATCGTGCACTTCGGTCACCCCGTCGGCGACCAGACCCGCGAGCACCAGACCCGCACCGGCGCGAATATCGGAGGACCAGACCGGCGCGCTCGACAGGCGCGGAATACCGCGCACCACAGCGTGATGCCCATCGGTGCGGGCGTCCGCACCCAGCCGGATCATCTCTTCGACGAAGCGGAAGCGCGCTTCGAAGATGTTCTCGGTGATCATCGAGGTACCGTCGGCAATGGCGGCCAGGCCGATGGCCATCGGCTGTAGATCGGTCGGAAATCCCGGAAACGGCAGGGTCGAGAAGTTCACCGCGCGCGGGCGGTCGGACTGCACCACGCGAAAACCATCCGGTTCGAACGAGATTCGCGCACCCGCGGAACGCAGCTTGTCCAGCACCAGCGACAGATGCTTGGGGTTGATCCCCGTGACCCGCACATCGCCCTGCGTCATGGCGGCGGCAATACCCCAGGTGGCGGCAACGATACGGTCGCCGATCACGCGGTGGGTGGTGGGCGAGTGCTTGTCGACGCCCTCGATGGTGAGCATCGAGGTACCGGCGCCGGAGACCTTCGCCCCCATCTGCACCAGCATGTTGCAGAGATCCACGATCTCCGGCTCGCGCGCCGCATTGTCGATAATGGTCTCGCCGTCGGCGAGCACCGCGGCCATGAGGATGTTCTCGGTGGCGCCGACTGACGGGAAGTCCAGCCGAATGCGCGCGCCCTGCAGCTCCTCGGCCCGGGCCACCAGGCAGCCGTGCTCGATTTCGCTGGTCGCGCCGAGCAGTCGCATACCCTGCTGATGCATATCGAGCGGGCGCGAACCGATGGCGTCGCCACCGGGTAGCGCGACCACCGCGCGCTTGCACCGCGCCATGAGCGGACCGAGCACGCACACCGAGGCGCGGAACTGGGTGACCGCCGGGAAGTCGGCGTGATACTTCGGTTCGGTCGGCGTCACGATGGTGACCGTGCCGCCGTCGATGCCGACATCGCAGCCGAGGCCGCGCAGTACGTCTGCCATCAACGGCACATCCAGGATGTCCGGGCAGTTCGTGATCGTCGTCGTGCCCTCGGCCAGCAGCGCGGCGGCCATCAGCTTGAGGACGCTGTTCTTCGCGCCGCCCACCGCGACCTCACCGACGAGCCTGCTGCCCCCGGTCACCAGAAACCGTTCACTCACGGTGGTCAGCCTAATGGCCCTCTCCCGTGCTCGTGGCCTCTCCGCCCGGCCGCCAGAGGATGTCGCCGTCCGGGTTGGCGACGCGACTCAGAATGAACAGCAGGTCGGACAGCCGGTTCAGGTATTTCGCGGGCAGCACGCTCGTGTCGTCCGGATGCGCGTCGACCGCGGCCCAGGCCGAGCGCTCGGCGCGCCGCGTCACGGTGCGGGCGGTGTGCAGCAGCGCGGCCAGGGGTGTGCCGCCGGGCAGGATGAACGAATTCAACGGCGCCAGAGGCTCATTGAACTCATCGCACCACTGCTCCAGGCGGTCGATGTAGGGCTGGGTGATGCGCAGCGGAGCGTACTTCGGGTCCTCGACGATGGGCGTCGAGAGGTCCGCGCCCGCATCGAAGAGGTCGTTCTGAATGGCGCGCAGCACACCGAGCATCCGCTCATCGGGCTGCCCGAGCGCGATCGCCACACCGAGTGCGGCATTGGTCTCGTCACAGTCCGCGTACGTGATGAGGCGCGGGTCCGTCTTCGGTACCCGCGAGAAATCGCTCAGCCCGGTCGTCCCGTCGTCACCGGTCCGGGTGTAGATCCGCGTCAAGTGCACACTCACGGGATCACCGTAACCCTAGGGACGAATCCTCAGTTGCTGGGTCGGCGGCGAATTCGCTCGGAAGGGCGCGATTCCACCCAGGAGAGGAAGGCCGCCAGCGCACCGCGGTCGAGTGCCAGCTCGTAGCTGCCATTGCCGTCCGAGAGCGTGACGATGAGCTCGTCGGTCATGATGTCGTACTCGTCGTCCTGCGGGGAGCGGCGATTGCTGACCTCGATGCCGAGGCGGCGCATGGTGGAATCCGGACCGAGCTTCAGACTCGACAGTTTGTAGAAGACGAGCGAATCCTCGTCGTAGCGAATGAGCCCGTGCCGCCAGCCCCCGCCGTGGCCGCGCGCGGGCAGGGTGCGCAGCAGGGCGGCGGTCCCGCCGCGGCGCAACATGATCAGGCGATAGGTCGACGCCAGAGCCAAGGCGACAAGCAGCAACACCAGAATGATCAGAAGCACCATCCAGGTCTGCAATGCCGCTCCGTTCTTTCCCAACACTCGGGACTCTCAGGGGGCTTCGCCCCCCGATCCCCCGAACGGGAGGGGCGGCACCCCGCGCTTAGTGGTCGATACTAGCGACCACAGAAACGCGGAGCCCCGCCATCCACCGAATGTGATGCACACGGCTCGCAGAAAGATTGCGAATCGGTCATCCGATACTGAACGGCTGACCCCACAGCAACACATTGCCGATGTAGTTGGTGGTGTCGACCTCGGCCGCCACGAACGATCGTGCCTGCGCGAAACCACCGCAGCCGTCCACCGAGAAGGTTTCGTCGACCCAGGTCACGCTGGCGTGCGGACCCGGAACCTTGTTGTAGCGCTTATGCGATTCCATGCCGTAGTCGTCCGGTTTCTCCAGATCCAGCATCAGCCGGGCAATCGCCAGTCCCGGTCCGAAGGTGACGCCACCGCCGAAGGACTGGGTCGGTGCGGCGGACCATGCGCCCTGGGTGTCCTGGGACGCCGTCGCGCCGCCACTGCTGGTGCCGCTGATCCCGCCGATGTCCACCTGACAGCCGACGACATAACCCGGACTGATCTTGATCGTGGCCGTCGGGGCGCTCGGGCCGTCGAGATCCACACTGGCCCTTCCGCTCACCCAGGTATTGCGATGCACCGGCGTATCGCCCATGGACCCGCTGATCTTGGCCGACTCCCCGTCGATCCGGACGGTCATGACCGTGCCGTCCGCCAGCGTGCGCGTGATGACCCCGCCCGGCAGCGGCACGAAGGTATCCGCCCGCGCCACCCCCGTCTGCCCGATCCCGCACACCGCCGTCGCGATGAGCGCCGCTCCGAGAACCTTGCCGCCGCGCGCGTGTTTTCCCGTGCCGAACATGCGATCCCTTCTGTCGGAGCGGACCGTCAGCCGATGCTGAACGGCTGGCCGTAGAGAGTGACCTTGGCGTAGTCGGTGCCGATGATCTCGACCACGGAGACCTGGCGGGCCTGCGCGTAGCCGCCGCACCCCTGAATCTCCATCGGTATGTCCTGATAGTTGATGGTGTAGACGCCGCTCTTGATCAACTCGATGTTGTTGATGGCCACCCAGGTCACCTGACCGGGCGACAGCGGGAAGGTGAAACCGCCCGTGAGACTCGGCGTCGTGCTGATGCCGACCGCCGCATTCGCGCTCAGCGCACCCACCGCGACCTGACAGCCGACGATGTATCCGACAGTCAGATTGGACGATCCGTGCGTCCCGGAGTTGTTGGTACCCGGGAAGTTCCGCGGCCCGTTGTTGGGGCCCACCGTGCCGTCCGGCGTCTCCACCTCGGCGGTCACATCCCCGGTGACCCATGAGGTGCGGCCCAAGCCGTTCGCGGCGATGGACGGCGAAATGATCGCGCGCTCACCACGACTCGTGATTTTCACGCCCGGGCCCTCGATATGCCCGTCGGGTAGCGGCACCACGACATCCAGCGCGGCCGAGCCCGGTGCGAAGAATCCGATACCCACGGCGACGGCAACCGCCAGCGCCGCCCTTTTTCCAATTCGAAACTCGCTCATTCACCCCTCGCTTGGAAGCGTTGTAATAGCCGAGATTTCGCTGAATGGTCCAGATCACATCCGTGGACCGGCAATGGCATCTAACCACACACCCCCGAAATGCAAAGAGAGCCACGGCCCCAGGATTTCCCTGGAGCCGCCGCTCATTTGCCGTATGGCTACTCGATCAGACCTCGGCGGCCTTTTCGAGCGCGCGCACCTGGCCCTGCGCCTTGGCCTGCGCGGCCGGGCTCGCATTCTCGTCGGCGAGCACGGCACGGGCGGCCGCCTCGTCGATATCGCCTGCGAAATCAGCGGATTCGGCCAGCACCCGCACCGAAGTGCCGGTGACCGAGAAGAATCCGCCGTGCACGGCCGCCACGATGCGCTCGTCGCTGTCGGACACGATGGTCACCGTGCCGGCCTCGACCAGCTGACCGAGCAGCGGTTCGTGGCCGGCCAGGATGCCGATCTCACCCTCCGTGGTCTGGGCGGAGACGAACTTCGCCCGCCCCGACCACAGCAGCCGCTCGACGGCGACCAGATCAACTGACATATCCGCCATGGTGGACTACTTCCCGGCGATCTTCTTCGCGGCCGCCTCGACGTCGTCCAGGCCACCGCAGGAGTTGAACGCCTGCTCGGGCAGGTGGTCGAACTCGCCCTTGCAGACCCGATCGAAGTCGTCGATGGTCTGCTCCAGCGGCACGACTGAACCCGGCTGACCGGTGAACTTCTCGGCCACGATGAAGTTCTGGCCGAGGAACTTCTCCAGGCGACGGGCGCGGCCGACGAGGACCTTGTCCTCTTCGGAGAGCTCGTCCATGCCGAGGATGGCGATGATGTCCTGCAGTTCCTTGTACTTCTGCAGGATTCGCTTGACCTCGTTGGCGACCCGGAAGTGCCGCTCGCCGACGATCGACGCCTCGAGGATACGAGAGGTCGAGGTCAGCGGGTCGACGGCCGGGTAGATGCCCTTCTGCGAGATCGGGCGGGAAAGCTCGGTCGTCGCATCGAGGTGGGCGAAGGTGGTGGCCGGCGCCGGGTCGGTGTAGTCGTCCGCGGGCACGTAGATCGCCTGCATCGAGGTGATCGAGCGACCACGGGTCGAGGTGATGCGCTCCTGGAGCTGACCCATCTCGTCGGCCAGCGTCGGCTGGTAACCCACGGCCGAAGGCATACGACCCAGCAGGGTCGAGACCTCGGAACCGGCCTGGGTGAACCGGAAGATGTTGTCGATGAAGAGCAGCACGTCCTGGTTCTGCACATCGCGGAAGTACTCGGCCATGGTCAGGGCCGAGAGGGCGACGCGCATACGGGTGCCCGGCGGCTCGTCCATCTGGCCGAAGACGAGGGCGGTGTCCTGGAGGACACCCATCTCTTCCATTTCCAGGTGGAGGTCGGTGCCCTCACGGGTGCGCTCACCGACGCCCGCGAACACGGACGTACCGGAGAACTCACGCGCGATACGGGTGATCATCTCCTGGATCAGAACGGTCTTGCCGACGCCGGCGCCACCGAACAGACCGATCTTGCCACCCTTCACGTACGGGGTGAGCAGGTCGATGACCTTGACGCCCGTCTCCAGGATCTCGGTCTTACCCTCGAGCTGGTCGAAGGCGGGCGGCTGGCGGTGGATGCCCCACTGCTCGCCGTCACGGCCCAGGCCCGGGGTGTCCAGGCAGTCGCCGAGGGCGTTGAACACGTGGCCCTTGACGACGTCACCGACGGGCACCGAGATCGGCTTGCCGGTGTCGCGCACCTCGACGCCACGCACCAGACCGTCGGTCGGCTGCATGGAGATGGTGCGAACGATGTTGTCGCCCAGGTGCTGCGCAACCTCGAGGGTCAGGGTCTTCGCGACGGACGGGAGCGCGATGTCCACGTTCAGCGCGTTGTAGAGCTCAGGGATGGAACCCCGCGGGAACTCGACGTCCACGACGGGGCCGATGACGCGGGAGACGCGGCCGATGCCAGCACCCACCTTGGTTTCTTTAGTGACAGCTGCGGTCATTGCTTCTCTTCCTACGGCTTAGTCGCGGTCCGAGCTCGACGCCAGCGCGTTGGCGCCGCCGACGATTTCCGTGATTTCCTGCGTGATTCCGGCCTGGCGCAACGAGTTCGCGGTACGGGTCAGTGAGTTCACCAGATCCGTAGCGTTATCGGTGGCCGCCTTCATAGCGGTGCGGCGCGCAGCCGACTCCGATGCCGCCGCATCGAGCAGCGACGAGTAGATGCGGGTGTTGATGTACTTCGGCAGCAACGCACCGAGCAACTTGTCCGCATCCGGCTCGAACTCGTACTGGGCGTGGACATCCGCGGTCGCCGAATCGGAGAACGCGTCCTCGCCCATGTCGTAGTTCTCGTCCACGTAGCTGACCTGGATGGGGGCCAGCCGGCGGACCTCCGGCACCTGCGACAGCATCGACACGAAACGCGTGTAGACGATGTGCAGTTCATCGACACCGGCCATGGTGCCGACCCCGTTGGGAGCCGGAACCTCGCCGTCGGCGCCCGCCATGAACGCCTCGACCAGGTGGTTGCACGCAGCGGACGCGTCCGCGTAGTTGGGCGACTGGGAGAAACCGACCCACGATCCGTTCAGCTCGCGCTTGCGGAAGGTGTAGTAGGTCAAGCCCTTCGAGCCCATCACGTACAGCACCGGTTCTTTGCCCTCGCCGCGCAGCGTGGTCACCAGTTCCTCGGCGCGCTTGAGCACGTTCGAGTTGTAGCCGCCGCACATACCGCGATCGGAGGTGATGACCAGGATCGCCGCGCGCCGCGGGTTCGGCCGCTCGGTGAGCAGCGGATGCGTGAGATTGCCGCTGGCGTTCGCCAATTCGACGAGCACCTTGGTGATCTCTTCCGCGTACGGCTTGGCAGCCGCAACTCGGGCCTGCGCCTTGCTGATTCGCGAGGTCGCGATCAGCTCTTGCGCCTTGGTGATCTTCTTGATCGAGCTCACGGAACGAATTCGGGAGCGCAGTTCGCGCACGCTTGCCATTAGCGGTTCACACTCCCTTCATTCCTCGAGTCAGTCAGTCGCATTCGCTTCGCCCGTCTTACTTCTCGACGTGCTTGCGAGTGACGGACAGCGACTCGACCTCTTCGTGATCGAGCTCGCCGGCCTCGGCCTCGTTCACGACACGGCTGCCGTCCGAAGCCAGGAAGCCCTGCTTGAACTTGTCGGTCGCGGCCTTGATGGCGTCGGCGGCCTCGCCCTCGAGCACCTTCGCGCCGCCCTGCAGGGCGTCGAAGGAGGACTGCACGGTGGCGTGCAGGTTCTCCAGCAGCTCGGCATTGAAGCGACGCACGTCGCCGACCGGCACGGAGTCGTAGTAGCCGCCGTCGACCAGGTACAGCGAAACGACCTGGTCCTCAACGGAAACCGGGGCGTACTGGTCCTGCTTGAGCAGCTCGACCCAGCGCGCGCCGCGCTCCAGCTGCGCCAGCGAGGCGGCATCCAGATCGGAGGCGAAGGCGGAGAACGCCTCGAGCTCGCGGTAGGAGGCCAGCTCCAGGCGCAGCGAACCGGAGACCTTCTTCATGGCCTTGGTCTGCGCGGCGCCACCGACGCGGGAGACGGAGATACCGACGTTGATGGCCGGGCGGACACCCTTGTTGAAGAGGTCCGACTCGAGGAACACCTGACCGTCGGTGATGGAGATGACGTTGGTCGGGATGAACGCCGAGACGTCGTTGGCCTTGGTCTCGATGATCGGCAGCGCGGTCATGGAACCGGCGCCCATCTCGTCGGAGAGCTTGGCGCAACGCTCCAGCAGACGCGAGTGCAGGTAGAAGACGTCACCCGGGTACGCCTCGCGGCCCGGCGGGCGGCGCAGCAGCAGCGAGATGGCGCGGTAGGCCTCGGCCTGCTTGGACAGGTCGTCGAACACGATCAGGACGTGCTTGCCCTGGTACATCCAGTGCTGGCCGATGGCCGAACCGGTGTACGGGGCCAGCCACTTGAAGCCCGCCGAGTCGGAGGCCGGGGCCGCGACGATGGTGGTGTACTCCATGGCGCCGTGCGCCTCGAGGGCGGCCTTGACGCCCGCGATGGTGGAGCCCTTCTGACCGATCGCGACGTAGATGCAGCGCACCTGCTTGGTCGGATCGCCGGTGGCCCAGTTCGCCTTCTGGTTGATGATGGCGTCGACGCAGACCGCGGTCTTACCGGTCTTGCGGTCGCCGATGACCAGCTGACGCTGGCCGCGGCCGATGGCGGTCAGGGCGTCGATGGCGGTGATGCCGGTGGCCATGGGCTCACCGACCGGCTGGCGCTGCAGCACGGTGGCGGCCTGCAGCTCGAGCACGCGACGGTCGTCGGCCTCGATCTCGCCGAGGCCGTCGATCGGGGCGCCCAGCGGGTCCACCACGCGGCCGAGGAACTTGTCGCCCACCGGGACCGAGAGCACGTCGCCGGTACGGCGGACCTGCTGGCCTTCCTCTATGGTGTCGAACTCACCCAGGACGACGGCACCGATCTCGGTGTCCTCCAGGTTCAGCGCGACGCCGAGCACGCCGCCGGGGAATTCCAGCAGCTCGTTGGCCATCGCGCCGGGGAGGCCGCTGATGTGGGCGATACCGTCGCCGGTGTCGGTGACGACGCCCACTTCCTCGATGGAGGTTTCCGGGGTGTAGCTCTGAGTGTAGCTCTCGATCGCGCTACGGATCTCATCGGGGGAGATCGTCAGCTCCGCCATGTTCTTCCTGCTCTCGCTGTGGTCTCGAATGTCGGTGTGTTGGTGGCCGCCGGCGGGCCGGGCTTCGCTCAGGCCAGGGTCTGGCGCAAGCGCTGCAACCGGCCGGTGGCGCTGCCGTCGATCAGGTCGTCGCCCACGCGCACGACGACGCCGACCAGCAGGCTCGGGTCTTCCTGCACGTGCACCGTGATCGGCTTGTCGTAGATGCGCTGCAGCGAAGCCGCCAGGTGCTCCCGCTGCTGCGGCGTCAGGGCCACCGCGGCGCGCACGTGCGCCACGATCTGTTCCCGGAGCGACGCCGCCAGGTCGGACAGCTTGTCGATGGCCTCGCCGATGCTGTTGGTGTGCGCGCGCGCCACCGCCTGCTCGGCCAGCTGGAGGGTGATGTCCTCGACCTTGCCGGTGAGCAGCCGCGTCAGCAGCTCACGGCGCGCCGGCACGGGCTTGCCGTGATCGGAGAGCGCCTGCTCCAGCTCCGGGTTGTCCTCGACAATGCGCCCCAGCCGGAACAGCTCGTCCTCGACGGCGCCGAGGCGGCCGCGGTCGTCCGCGGCGCGCAGCAGCGCCTCGCGGCCGAGCAGTTCCAGGGTGTCGACCAGATTGCGGGCGCGAGACCAGTCCTGAGCCACCGCGGTGGTCAGCACGGCCTGCGTGGCCGCGCTGATCTTGCCCCCGAAGACGCGTTCGGCGAGCTCGGCGCGGGCCGAACTCGACACCGACTTATCCGCGAGCGCCACACGCAGCGAACGCTGGTCGTCGAGCACGGCGACAACGGCGAACAGTTCGGATCCGGTCGTTTCCGCGACGGTGTCGCTACCGGTCAGAGCGGCCCGAAGAGCTTCCCGCGCACGGGAACTCGCCTCACGGCTCGCTGCGTACATGCTTCCCACTTTCGCGTCGTTACCTTCCAGCGCCGATGCGATCGTTCGAATCCAGCTCCGCGAGGAACCGGTCGATCGATGCCGCCTGCTTGGCCTCGTCGGCCACCGACTGACCGATGATCTTCTCGGCCAGGTCGACCGCGGTACGGCCGAGCTCGGACCGCAGCTCGGTCACGATCTGCTGGCGCTGAGCCTCCAGCTGGCTGTGACCCGAAGCCACGATGCGGTCGGCCTCGGCCTGCGCATCGGAGCGCATCTGAGCGAGGATCGACTGGCCCTGGTTACGGGCCTCCTCGCGGATACGGGCAGCCTCGAGGCGAGCCTCGGCGAGCTGCTCCTGGTACTGCTGCAGGGTCGCCTCCGCCTCGGCCTGCACGGCCTCGGCCTTGGCGATACCGCCTTCGATCTTCTCCGAGCGCTCGTCGAGCACCGTGGTGAGACGCGGGATCACGTACTTGTAGAACGCGAAACCGATCACCAGGAGGCAGACCGCCGACCAGAAAATGTCGTACGGCTCCGGGATGAGGGGATTTTGTTCGGTGGTCCCCTCAGCCGCGAGCAAATTGATGCTGCTCATGGTTTGAGTATCCAGAATCAGAAGATGAAGCCGGCGACGAGGCCGATCAGCGCCAGGGCCTCGGTGAACGCGATACCGAGGAACATGGTGGTGCGGATCTGACCCTGCAGCTCGGGCTGACGGGCGATGCCCTCGATGGCCTTACCAACCACGATGCCCACGCCGATGCCGGGGCCGATGGCCGCGAGGCCGTAGCCGATGGCGCCGAAGCCGGTCGACTTGGTCTCGGTCGCGGCCTGGGCCAGGTACGAGAGGCTGCTCATGAGTATCTATTCCCTTTCTGTCGCCCACCCGCCGACGGCGTGTGAAGCAGGTTTTGGTGTGGTACCGGTCGGTCAGTGAGAGTCGGCGTGCTGCGCGAGACCGATGTAGACGGCGGTCAGCAGCGCGAACACGTAGGCCTGCAGGAAGACAACCAGCAGTTCGAAGAGGGTGAAGCCGAGGCCCGCGAGCAGCGAGAACGGCGAGAACACCTTCATCCAGGCGGCAGCGTCGAACAGGAAGAACTGGGTGGCGCTGAAGAACAGCACCAGCATGATGTGGCCGGCCAGCATGTTCGCCATGAGACGAACGGTGAGCGTGAACGGGCGCAGCAGGAAGGTCGAGATGAACTCGATGGGGATCAGCAGCACGTGCAGAGCGGGGGGCACATTCGGCACCACGATGGACGAGCGCATGTATTTCAGGAAGCCGTACTTCTTGATGCCCACGTAGTTGAACGTGACGTAGGCGACCAGCGCGAGAACCAGCGGGAAGCCGATTCGTGCGTTCGAGGAGATGTTCAGACCCGGAATGACACCCGAGATGTTCAGGAACAGCACCGAGAAGAAGACCGTTGCGACCAACGGGAAGAACTTCTTACCGGATTCCTTGCCGAGCACCTCGTCGGAGATCTGCTCCTTGACGAACACCAGACCGGTTTCGGCGACATTCTGGAGACCGCGCGGAACAAGCTGCGGACGACGGAATGCCGCGAGCATGACGATCAACAGAACGGCCGACATGAGGATGCGAATGAGCATCAAACGGTCGAGCTCGAAAGGCGTCCCCTCGAACAGCACTGCTGGAGGGAAGAAGTCGTTAAGCGACGGCGCGTGGAACTCGCCCGCCAAAATGGTGACGCTCAGCGTTCTCTCCCGTGGTCGGGCCGCAGGCCATAGTTTTAACCTGCGGTTCGATCGGACATTGACGATCTGGTGGGTCGACTCAGGTCGGCTCGAAGTTCGTCAGCAGCTGTTCGGGCATGGCCCGGGCGTCTGTACGCGCGTCCGCGACATCGTCGACGGTGCAGAACCGTGACCCATCGGGTCCGGTACGGCTGTAAGCATAACCTGCTCTCAGGCGGGTCTCAGGTGACCCCCTGTTGTTTCGGTTGCTTACAAGTAAAGAGTTTACCAAGCCATCTACGACACTGTGTAGGGGGTGACGGAAACAGCAGGTGAACTTGGCCGGATCTACCGGTCCGGCTACAGGTCGCGGTCCACTTCGACGGTCGGAACCTTTTGGCGCAGAAGGCCGTACGTCTCCGCGCCGAGCACGATCAGCAGGGCGCCGACCACCGTGAAGAACAGGGCCGGGCGGCTGTAGAAGTCGAAGCGGTTGAGGACGGCGATGACGACCACCGCGACCAGTAGCTTCCCGACCCAGCTACCGAGCAGGACAATCCCCTGCAAACCGGTCTCGAGCTTGCCGCTGAAGAGCACCGAGGCGGCGGTGGTCAGGATGAAGCCGCCGCCGATGGCGGCGCCCAGCAGGGCGCCCCACAGGCCGGGCAGTCCGGCGAAGATCACTGACAGAATCGCCGAAACCACAACCAGCACAGCCAAACCGGCGATGCCGTAGCGCAGGGCCGCGCGCAGCGGGGCGTCGGGACCGGGATCGGAAGGCGTGCTCACGGTCGGCAACTCTACCCGGCCGTGGTGTTCGAGCCGCGCGGCGGTTTGCGCCCGGTGCGCTCGTGTAGTTCCCGCCAGGAGGGCACCGCCGTCACGATGAGCGCAAAAACCAGTCCCGCGGCGAACAACAGGACGACGAGGCGGCGATCCATGAGCGACGTACCGACCGCCCCGAATGCCAGCACGCTCACCCACAAGTAGATGAGCAGCACCACACGGCGGTGCGAATGCCCGATCTGCAACAGCCGGTGATGCAGATGCATTTTGTCGGGAGTGGAGAAACTCACACCGGCGCGCACCCGGCGCACGATGGCGAGCACAAGATCGAGCACCGGAATGAACATCACCGCGCCCACCAGCAACAGCGGCGAGAGCAGACCCACGATGTCGCGCGGGCCGTAACCCTGCAGCGGAATTCTTCCGGAGGCGCCCGTGGATACCGCGGCCAGCATCAATCCAATGAGCATGGAACCGGTATCGCCCATGAATATTCGGGCGGGCTGAAAATTGTGCGGCAGAAATCCGAGACAGCCGCCCGCCAGTGCGGCGGCCAGCAGCGCGGGCGGATAGGTATCGGTGGAACCGCCCACCTCGTAGAGCAGGCCCACCGTGAAGGTGAACACCGCGACCGAGGCGATGAACCCCAATCCGGCGGCCAAACCGTCCAGGCCGTCGACGAAATTCATGGCATTGATGAGCGTCACGGTAATGCCGACCGTGACCAGGCCGCCCTGCAGCGGATCGAGCACCACCGTCTCGTTCGTGAACGGGTTGTAGATGGCGACCCAGCTCAGCCCCATCTCCGCCATAACGCCCGCCGCCGTCACCTGCCCGACGAATTTCGTCAGCGCGTCCAGACCCCACCGGTCGTCGATGATGCCGACCAGCACAATGAGCGTGCCCGCGGCCAGCACCGCCGGAATATCCTTCGGATACTCGAATCCGCGACGCAACGCGGGCAATTGATGCGCGAACATCACGGCCGCGATCACGCCCAGATAGATGCCCATACCGCCCATGCGCGGCACCGGCTTCACATGCACATCCCGCTCGCGCGGCACCGCCACCGCCCCGAAGGCAATGGCCCCCACCCGGACGCCGCCCGTGCACAGGAATGTGACCACGGCGGCGACCAACAGCGTCAGCACCAGCTCCCGTAGCGGGACCACCGCGCCGTGGCTGAATACACCTTGACTCGACAACATCTACTAGGCCGTCACCGCGCGCCCGGTGCTCGCAGCTCCTCCGGCGACATGCCGAGGACCTCCGCGATCTTCTCCGCCGGAATCGCACCCTCCCGCAGAATCCGCGGCGTGTCGGCGGTCAGGTCCACGATCGTCGACGCCACCGCGTGATCGGCGGGCCCGCCGTCCAGATACACCCCGACGAGATCACCCAACTGCGCCTTGGCCTCGTCCACCGTGGTGGCGGGCGGCTGGCCGGAGACATTCGCACTCGACACCGCGAGCGGGCCGACCTCGCGCAGCAATTCCAGCGCGACCGGATGCAACGGCATGCGCAACATCACCGTGCCGCGCGCGTCGCCGAGATCCCAGGCCAGCGAAGGGGCTTGCTGCACAACGAGACTCAGGCCGCCGGGCCAGAACGCGCGGATCAGCTCGCGCGCTTGGGGGCGTACCGAGAACACCAGACCGTCGATGGTGTTCCACGAACCCACCAGGACCGGCACCGGCATATCGCGTCCGCGGCGTTTGGCGGCCAGCAGCGCCGAGACAGCTTGGCTGTCGAAGGCGTCGGCCGCGATGCCGTAGAGGGTGTCGGTCGGAATGACGGCCAGTCGTCCCGACTTCAACGCGCTCCGCGCCGCGGTCAGACCGGCGGCGCGTGAATCGGGATCGGCACAGTCGTAGACGGTACTCACGCGCAACATCTTGGCACGGATCAAGTTCCGATGGCTCTCAGGGGCAAGGCCGTGGGAGCTCCGAAAAGTTGGTCGCGGCCTTGTCGTCTATCCGCCGTGGGTCGGTGCTCCGGTGATATTGCGGCCCGGGAAGACTTCCGTCTCCGCGCGTACGCAGAGCAAACCCGATAGATGGGTCACCTCGCCTGCCGTACCCGACCTTGGCTCCCCGGTTGGGAGCCGCCCTCTCACGTTCCGGCCTGGCTGGATGGCTGTGGTTACGTTCAGGGACCCAAAACCAAGATCAAAAGCTCGAGTTCACACCCCTTCCTGGTGGTCCACACCCTTTAACCCTGTGTATTTGGGGTGTGAACCACAGGAAAGGGGTGTGAACTGTGTTGCTGTAGGGGGTTTGTCCGATACGTAACCACGGCCAGGCCCCACGTACGGGGGTGAGGGTACGGCTCCCGACGGGGGAGCCAAGGTCGGGTACGGCAGGCGAGGTGACCCCGCTATTTGTTGGCTTTGCGCACGCCAGAGACAGAAAACCGCGCTTTGACGACGAGGACCGGAGCACCGACCGACGGCGGATCGAAGCACGGATGCTGTCTGGGGCGAAACGGCATCCGCAGGGCGCCGGGGCGCTGGCGCGCCCGAGCGCGGCGACCTGGGACGTGGTGTGCAGGAATCAAGTTTGGGGTGAGCGACGGATTTTGGGCGTGGGGTTGGTCTCCATTTCGACCGGAATTGCACTCATGTTGGGAGAGGTCGATGTCCTACTTGTTCGAGAAGGCTGTTGTTACGGGCGCTAGCCGGGGATTCGGGCGGGCGATTGCGGGGGCGCTCGTTGCCGCGGGGAGCGATGTGGTGGGGATTGCCAGGGGGGAGGCGGAGTTGCAGGCGGTGCGGGATGAGCTCGGGGAGCGGTTCACGGCGGTTGTCGCTGATGCGGGGGACGGTGCGGTGGCTGCTGAGGTGGTGCGGACGCATCGGCCCGATCTGCTCGTTCTCAATGCGGGGGCGGCGCCGCGGATGGCGCCGGTGCAGGAGCAGGACTGGGAATCGTTCAGTCGCAACTGGAATGCCGACACGCGGCATGTCTTCGAATGGTCGAAGGCGGCGCTGCTCGAACCGTTGGCGGCGGGGAGCGTGGTGCTCTCGATATCGAGTGGGGCGGCGATCGGCGGGTCACCGCTCAGTGGCGGGTATGCCAGCGCCAAGGCGGCGATTCGGTTCCTGCGGGGGTATGCGGCCACTGAATCGGAGCGGGCCGGACTGGGGATTCGATTCCTCACGCTGCTTCCGTGGCTGACGCCCGCCACCGGTATGGGCGCGGCCGCGGTCGCCGCCTATGCCGCCTACCAAGGCATCACCCCCGAGGAATTCGAGCAAGGGCTGCAACCCCTGCTCACCCCCGAGCAGGTGGCGAAGGCGGTTCTGGAGTTGGTCGCGGACCCGGGCGCAGCCGCGGAATCCCGGCTCACCGGGGCCGGACTCGAGCCGATCGGCTGACCGCTCCCCTATCCTCGACCGTATCCAAGGAGTAGCCCGTCATGCCCTCGACCGCCGAATTCACCTCCCGGACAGAGCCTTTCCGCCCGGAACTGCTCGCCCACTGCTACCGCATCCTCGGCTCCATCCACGACGCCGAAGACCTGGTGCAGGAAACCTACGTCCGCGCCTGGGGTGCCTTCGACCGGTTCGAGGGCCGCTCCTCGATCCGCACCTGGCTCTACAAAATCGCCACCAATGTCTGCCTGACCGCCCTCGAAACCCGCACGCGCCGCCCCCTCCCCTCCGGCCTGGGCGCCCCGCAGGACGACCACCGCGTAGCTCTCGCCGACCACGACCCAACCATCCCCTGGCTGCAACCCGCCCCCGACCTCATGTTCACCTCCGACGACCCCGCCACCGGCGTGTCCGCGAAATCCGGTGTGCGCCTGGCCTTCATAGCCGCCCTTCAACTCCTCCCCGCCCGCCAGCGCGCCGTCCTCACCCTCCGCGACGTGTTGTCCTTCCGCACAGCCGAAGTCGCCACCATGCTCGACATGACCCCCGCCGCCGTAGACAGCGCCCTACGCCGCGCCCGCACCCGCCTCTCCGACGTAGCCCCCGTTGCCGACGATCTGTCCGAACCCGACGAACAATCCCAGCGCCACCTCATAGACAGCTACGTAGAAGCCTTCGCCCGCGCCGACGCCCAAACCCTCGCAACCTTGCTCCGAGCCGACGTCGAACTCGAAATGCCCCCCATCCCAACCTGGTTCACCGGCCGTGACGCCGTAATCGCCTTCTTCTCCGCCCGAGTCATGCGCCCCAACGAATGGCGAATGCTCCCCACCACCGCCAACACCCAACCCGCCGTAATCATCTACAAACGCACCACCGATTCCCACTTCACCCCCTACGGCATCCAAGTCTTCACCCTGATAGGCCCCCGAATCGCCTGAATAGTCTCCTTCAACGACCCCACGCTCGTCCCCACCTTCACCCCCACCCCCAGTTCACACCCCTTCCCGTGAGTTCACACCCGATATACAGGGTGTGAACCAACGCGAAAGGGTGTGAACCCGAGCTTTTGATCACAGCGGATCGACGACAAGGCCGCGAAAACCCCTAGTCCCCAATCCTTCGCGCAGCGACAAAGCGCGGCTTGCCCGCCAGGTCAGGGTGCTCGATCACTTCGGCAAACCCACCGTGAGCGTTGAACAAGGCCGCGACACCGGACCCATTCGTGTCATCGTGCTCGACAGCCGTCGCGCCCCCCGCCCGCAACAAGCGTCCGATCGTCCCGACCATCGGCCGGATGACATCCAGCCCATCCGCCCCACCGAACAGCGCCTGATGCGGATCATGTTCCGCCACTTCAGGATCCAGTTGAGCATCGGCAGGGATGTACGGCGGATTGGAGACGACCACGTCCACTCGGCCATTGAGGTGTTCCAGAATCGCCGAGTCGGTGACGTCGCCCTGATGGAGGTCGATGGGGGTGTCGCCCTCCTCCGCGAGTTGCAGGGCATTGCGTTTCGCCCACGACAGCGCTTCCGGATCGAGTTCGACGGCGTGGACCTGGGCGTCCGGGCGGGCGTGGGCGATGGCAAGGGCCAGGGCGCCGGAGCCCGTGCAGAGGTCGACCACGATGGGCTGGTGTTCGTGGCCGATCGCCTCGAGCTGGGCCAGGGCCCAGGCGAAGATCAGCTCGGTTTCCGGGCGCGGAATGAATACGCCCGGGCCGACGGCCAAGTCGATCTCGCCCATGGCGGCCGTGCCCGTAAGGTGTTGCAGCGGAACGCGTTCCGCCCGGCGGGCCACCAGCTTCCGGAATTCCTCCAGCTGGTCTGGAGTCACCAGCGGCACCAGCGCCAAGCGCATGCGGTCGACGCCGAGCACATGTGCCGCAAGGTGTTCCGCATCGGCGGCCGGGCTGTGCACCCCCGCGGCCCGCAACAGGTCGGTGGCCTCGCGAATCGCTGGGCGCAACGGTGCGCGGCTCATGGTTGTCCGACCTTCCTGCAGGACCGTGCCGACGGAATGCTCATACCTCATCGAAAGCTTGCCACGATTGCCCTGGCGGCTCGCGGTTTACGGACGACCCGCGCTCACTCCGCGGCGAGGCGGGCGGCGCGGTCGGCCTCGGTGAGCGCGGTGAACAGATCGTCGAGGTTGCCGTCCAGCACCGAATCCAGGTTGTGCGCCTTGAAACCGATGCGGTGATCGGCAATGCGGTTCTCCGGGAAGTTGTAGGTGCGGATGCGCTCGGAGCGGTCCACGGTGCGGATCTGCGAGGCGCGCCCCGCGGCGGCTTCCTGTTCGGCGGCCTCCTCGGCGGCGGCCTGCAGGCGCGCGGCGAGGACCTGCATGGCGCGGGCCTTGTTCTGCAGCTGCGAGCGCTCGTTCTGGCAGGTCACCACGATGCCGGTGGGCAGATGGGTGATGCGGACGGCGGAGTCGGTGGTGTTGACGCCCTGACCGCCCTTGCCGGAAGAGCGGTAGACGTCGATGCGCAGATCCTTCTCGTCGATCTGCACCTCCTCGACATCGTCGGGCTCCGGGTACACGAGCACGCCCGCGGCCGAGGTGTGGATGCGGCCCTGAGATTCGGTGACCGGCACGCGCTGCACGCGGTGCACGCCGCCCTCCCATTTGAGCTTGGACCACACGCCGTCGCGGCTGGCTTCCTTGCTGCGGATGGAGAAGGTGGCATCCTTGTAGCCGTCCAGATCGGAATAGTTGATGCCGAGCACCTCAACCTTCCAGCCGTGGCGTTCCGCGTACCGGATGTACATGCGCGCCAGATCGGCCGCGAAAAGCGCCGATTCCTCGCCGCCCTCACCGGATTTCACCTCGAGCACGACATCGTCGGAGTCGTGCGGATCGCGCGGGGCGAGCAGATCGGTGAGCGCCTTGTCGAGCTCCTCGACCTGTTCCCGCAGCGCCGGGACCTCGGCGGCGAAGGACGCGTCGTCGGCCGCGAGTTCCTCGGCGGCCGCGAGATCGTCGCGCGCGCTGGTGAGCTTGTTGTAGGTGGACATCACGGGTCCGAGTTCGGCGAACCGCTTGCCCACGCGCCGGGCCGCGCCCGGATCGTTGTGCAGCGCCGGATCCGCCAGCTGGGATTCCAGCCCGGCGTATTCGGCGAGGATGTCGTCGATCGCGGACGGGGCCGCAGACTTGTCGGCCATCGCGAGTGCTCCTTTGTTCAGGCTTGGATCAAGATAGCTTCCCTGCAAACGCACAGACGCCCGGCCTGCATGAATGCAGGACGGGCGTCGGCGGGGTAGCTACTTGGCAGCCTTGGTGCGCTTGCCGTAGCGGGCCTCGAAGCGAGCCACGCGGCCACCGGTGTCCAGAATCTTCTGCTTGCCCGTGTAGAACGGGTGGCACTGGGAGCAAACCTCGACCGTGATCTGGCCGGACTCCTTGGTGCTCTTGGTCTGGAAGGTGTTGCCGCAGCCGCACACGACCGTGGTGTCCACGTACGTGGGGTGAATTCTTGCCTTCATGGGTGTCCTTTCGAATGGCCCCGGGTCGCCTGATGGATCTGATGACGTGAACCGGAACCGACTTAGGCATGGTTGCCGACGGACCAGTATAAGCGCTGCCCCGCACCCCTTATTCCCCGGCCCTCACCCTGACCCCCGACCCTGACCGAGAGTACTTCTCACGGTGGTTGTGCGGGATGCCCACCGCCCGGAAAGATGGGATTGGTCGGTTTTGCCCCGTGCGGTCCCCCAAGAAACTACGGGCACGCATATTCTCCGGGCTCGAGCCACGCTGGAAGTCGAGTAGCACGCTACTCAGGAATGCGAACAGCAGTGTTCATAGAGTAGCGCCCAGGTGAGAGCCCTGATATCTACCGGAAGGACAGCTGTGACCAGGAAGGATGCGACGAACGGGACGCGAGTCCCCGCTGCGCATGCCGAAGCCGGGAGGGCGAGTAGGCAGCGTGCGGAGTTCGTCGCGGGGGTGGTCCTGGGAATGCTGAGTCTGATGGTGGTGCTGGGCTGGTGTCTGGCTCCCGGGGAGTCCGGAAATGCGGTGGGACCCCTTGTCCCGAACCCTGTCCCACCGCCCGGGGACGGCACACTCACCTACACAGCGATCACGACGCCCGGTGTTGGGCCGGGCGTCGTGACCGCGACCATCGTGGCGGCCATGGTCTGCGGCGCCGCCCTGATCGGCCTGCTCTTCTTCAGCCCGCGCCCGGTCCAGATATGACTTCGGCCCCGCCGGAGCGGGGCCGAAGTCATTGATTCATTTGTGAGTCAAGCTCATTCGTCGAGCGCACCCGGTGCGGTCTTGGAGACCGTCATCAGGAATTCGACATTGCTCTTGGTCTTCTTGAGTCGATCCACGAGCAGGTCGATGGCCTGATGCGAGTCCAGACCGGACAGCACGCGCCGCAGCTTGTGCAGCACCGCCGCCTCGTCCGGCGACATCAGCAAGTCGTCGCGGCGAGTGCCGGACGGGTTGACGTCGACCGCCGGGAACACGCGGCGCTCGGCGATCTTGCGATCGAGCTTGAGCTCGGCATTACCCGTGCCCTTGAACTCCTCGAAGATGACCGTGTCACCGGTGGAGCCGGTCTCGACCATCGCGGTGGCGATGATCGTGAGCGAGCCGCCGTTCTCGATATTGCGGGCCGCGCCGAGGAACCGCTTGGGCGGGTACAGCGCGGTGGAATCCACACCACCGGAAAGGATTCGGCCCGACGCCGGGGACGAGTTGTTGTACGCGCGACCCAGTCGGGTGATCGAGTCGAGCAGCACGACGACGTCCTGGCCCATCTCCACCAGACGCTTGGCCCGCTCGATGGCGAGCTCGGCGACCGAGGTGTGATCGCTCGGCGGCCGGTCGAACGTGGAGGCGATGACCTCGCCGCGCACCGAGCGCTGCATATCGGTCACTTCTTCCGGACGCTCGTCGACCAGCACAACCATGAGGTAGCACTCGGGGTTGTTGGTGGCGATCGCATTGGCGATGTCCTGCATGATCGTGGTCTTACCCGCCTTGGGCGGGGACACGGTCAGCGCGCGCTGACCCTTGCCGATCGGCATGATCAGGTCGATGATGCGCGTGGTCAGCTTGTTGGGCTGGGTCTCCAGCCGCAGGCGCTGATTCGGGTACAGCGGCGTGAGCTTGCTGAATTCCGGTCGGCGCTTGGCGGATTCGACATCCGAGCCATTGACGGTGTCCAGCCGCACCAGCGGATCGAACTTCTGGCGCTGGTTGGACTGATCGCCCTCGCGCGGCGCGCGGACCGCACCGGTGATGGCGTCACCGCGGCGCAGGCCGTTCTTGCGCACCAGGTTCATCGACACGTACACGTCGTTCGGCCCGGCCAGGTAGCCGGAGGTGCGGACGAACGCGTAGTTGTCGAGCACGTCGAGAATACCGGCGACCGGCTGCAGGACGTCGTCCTCGCGGATCTCCAGCTCGCGGGCCTCGCCACCGGTGGCGCCGCCCTCGCGGTCCCGGCCGCGGCGACGCTCACGGAAGCGACGGCCCCGGCGGCCGCGGCCGCCTTCCTCGTCGTCGTTGCGGTCGTCGCGACGCGCAGTGCCGTTCTGGTTCTGCTGGTTGCCGCCGCCGTTCTGCTGGCGGCCGCCCTGCTGACCACGCTCGCCCTGCTGGCGGTCGTTGCGGTCGCGACGGCGTTCGCCGCCCTCCTGCTCGGTCTTCGACTCGCCGGTCTCGGCCGAGCCCTCGGCGTTGGCAGTCGCGGCGGCGGCCCGCTGCTCGCGGCCCCGGCGCTGCCGTCCGCGGCCACGCTGGCCACCCTCGCGGCTGTCCTCGCCGCCCTCGGCGCGCGCACCCTCGGCGGCGTCGTCGCGCTTGGATTCGCGCGTCTCGGCGGTGTTTTCGCGATTCTCGAAGGTCGGCTGCGCGGTCTTGGCCACGGCCTCGGTCTTCGCGGGCGCGGCCTCGCTCTTGGCGGCCGCGGTCTCGTTCTTGACCGGCGCCTCGGTCTTCGCCGGAGCATCGGCCTTGGCCGACGCGGACTCCCCACCGGTCGGCGCGGTCTCGGCCTTGGCGGCCTTTCCGGCCTTGGCCTCGTTCGCGTTCCGCGTGGGCTTGGTGCCCGCGGCGGTCGCCTTGGCACCGCCGGACTGGTTCTCCTTGATGGCGGCGATGAGATCACCCTTACGCATCCCGGAAGTGCCTCGGATACCGAGCTCTCCCGCAAGCGCACGCAACTGCGGCAACAACATTCCAGTCAGCCCCGATCGTGCGACGTCAGTTTGTTCGCTCATCTTCGAAATCTGTCCGGAGTCACTTTCGCGGCCTTGGGAAGGCGAATCACTTTCCACCCCAGGTGTCGCGAGCAGGTCCGTATCTGTCACGGAAATCCTTTCCTTCCCTCGACTGCCGTGTGCCTGTTCGAGGGTTCCTCCTGCAATCCGGTCTCCTGCCGGATTCGGATGCCGTATCGCCTGTCCCGCCGGTTCGGCGGTTTCGCCACCGCGTGGGCTTCGCCACCGAGTGAAAAGGTGGGAGAGATCATTCCAGTTGACTGGCTACCCCCAAGTTTCGAGCCTCAAGCCTCGAGCCTGAGCAAGGAGCCTCTGGAGCGATTTGCCCTGATGAAGCACCGGCGTCTGACGCGCACGATGTACGGACTCGCTCAGGATAGCTCCCGACCTGTACATCGGCAAGGCAGGCGCGCTGTCAATCCACCAATACGCCGTCGGCAATGCCGGGTTCGATCACGCGGAGTCCGTCCGCGACGGCGAGTTCACGCAGTTCTTCGGGAAATTCGCTGGTCCCGAGGGCCAGTACGGTGGGACCGGCGCCCGACACGGTCGCGGCGATGCCCGCGGCGCGCAGTCGTTCGATCCATTTCGTGGTGAGCGGCAGCGCCGAGGCGCGGTAGCCCTGGTGTAGCCGGTCCGCCGTGGCGGGGAGCAGCAGGTCAGGGCGCTGCGTCAAGGCGACTACCGCCAGCGCCGAGCGGCTGGCATTGAAGGCCGCGTCGGTGTGCGGAACCATCTCCGGGAGCAGGCCGCGGGTGTGCGCGGTGGACGAACGCTCTTCGGGAATGAGCACCACGGGGCGCAGCGAGGAATGCGGGTCCAAGCGCACCGCGTGATAGGCGCGCAGGTGGTGATCCGACGCGCCGTTCACCTCGGCGGGGCGGTCGGTTTCCGTCCAGGACACCACAATTCCACCCAGGATGCTCGCCGACGCATTGTCGGGATGCCCCTCGAATTCCGAGGCCAGCTGCACCATGACGTCATCGCCGTAGGCGAGTTCCGGGTCGAACTTCCCGGCCAGGCCGCGTCCGGCGGCCAAACCGCCGACCACCGCCGAAGCCGACGAACCGAGTCCCCGGGAGTGCGGAATCACATTGCGGCACACCACATCCAGGCCGTCCGCCCAGACGCCCGCAGCCTGTAATCCGCGCTCTATGGCGCGCACCACCAGATGCGAAGGGCCCCAGGGCACATCGTCGGCGCCCTCCCCCTCGACCTTGATGGTGAGCCCGGAGTCCGTGGTGGACACCACAATCTCGTCGTAGAGCCCCAAAGCGATTCCGAGGGAATCGAATCCCGGACCCAGATTGGCGCTGGACGCCGGAACCCGCACCGTGACGGTGAGCCCGGCGGGCAGGGTCCGGGTCATCAACTGACTGTCGCGCGCATTCAAGGTCAGGCCAGCTCGAGTTCGTGGGCCACGGCCACCGGGTCGACCGCGATGGGCTTGACGTCGGGCATGCCCAGCAGCGCGGTATCCGGGTCCTTGAGACCATTGCCGGTCACGGTGCACACCACGGTCAGGCCGCGATCCAGCCAGCCCTCCTGGTGCGCGGCGAGCAGACCGGCGACCGAGGCCGCCGAGGCGGGCTCCACGAACACGCCTTCCTTCGACGCGACCAGGCGGTATGCGGCGAGGATCTCCTCGTCGGTGGCCGCCCGGAAGGCGCCGCCGGACTCCTCCTTGGCGTTCATCGCACCGTTCCACGACGCGGGCGCGCCGATGCGGATGGCGGTGGCGATGGTCTCCGGATCCTTGACCGGCGCGCCGTTGACCAGCGGCGCGGCGCCCGCGGCCTGCACGCCCAGCATGCGCGGCCGGACGGTGGCGATGCCGTCGGCGTAGTACTCGCTGTAGCCCTTCCAGTACGCGGTGATGTTCCCCGCGTTGCCGACGGGCAGGCAGTGCACGTCCGGGGCCTTGCCGAGCGCGTCCACGATTTCGAAGGCCGCGGTCTTCTGGCCCTCGATGCGGGCCGGATTGACCGAGTTCACCAGGCCGACCTCGGGGAAGTCGGCGGTGACCTTGCGGGCCAGCTCGAGACAGTCGTCGAAGTTGCCCTCGACCTGGATGATCTCCGCGCCCAGCATGACCGCCTGGGCCAGCTTGCCCATGGCGATCTTGCCCTGCGGAATGAGCACCGCGCAGCGCAGGCCCGCGCGGGTGGCGTAGGCGGCGGCCGAGGCCGAGGTATTGCCGGTGGAGGCGCAGAGCACGGCCTTCTTACCGGAGTACTTGGCGTCGGTCATGGCCATGGTCATGCCGCGGTCCTTGAACGAACCGGTGGGGTTCGCGCCCTCGACCTTGAGGTAGACCTCGCAGCCGGTGAGCTCGGAGAGGTGGTGCGCGGGCACCAGCGGGGTGCCGCCCTCGAACAGCGTGACCGGTTCCCAGTCGGCCGGTACCGGGAGGCGATCCCGGTACGCGGTGATCAGACCGGGCCACGGGGTGTGCACGGCAGCAGCTCGCGCGGTTGCGCTCATTCCTCGGTGCCTTCCAATCTCAGAACACTGGTCACAGACGTGACGGAGTCCAGCTCGGCCAACGCGGCCACGGTATCGGCCAGGGCCGATTCCTGCGCGTGGTGGGTCACCACGACCAGGCGCGCGCCTTCGTCGGCGCCTTCCTGGCGGACCGTCGAGATGCTGACACCGTGCTTGGCGAATTCGCCGGCCACCGCTTCCAGCACACCGGTGCGGTCGGCAACCTGCATGTTCACGTGATAGCGGGTCGGGGTGTCGCCGATCGACGCGATCGGCAGCTCAGCATAGACCGATTCGCCCGGGGCGCGACCACCGTAGAACTTGTTGCGCGCCGCCATGACCAGATCGCCCATGACAGCGGAGGCGGTCGGCGCGCCGCCCGCGCCCTGACCGTAGAACATGAGCCGTCCGGCGTTCTCGGCCTCCACGACCACGGCGTTGAACGCGCCGGACACGGCGGCCAGCGGGTGCTTGCGCGGGATGAGCGCCGGGTAGACGCGCACCGAGATGGACTCCTTGCCGCCCTCGTCGGTGACGCGCTCGGCCATGGCCAGCAGCTTCACGGTGCAGCCCACGGCGGCGGCGGTCTCCAGATCCTCGGAGGTGATCTTGGAGATGCCCTCGCGGTAGACATCGCCCGAGGTGACGCGGGTGTGGAAGGCGACCGAGGCGAGGATGGCGGCCTTGGCGGCGGCGTCGAAGCCCTCGACATCGGCGGTCGGATCGGCCTCGGCGTAGCCCAGGCGGGTGGCCTCGGCCAGCACGTCGCCGTAGTCGGCGCCGGTCTCGGCCATGGCGGAGAGGATGAAGTTGGTGGTGCCGTTGACAATGCCGACCACGCGATTCACCCGGTCGCCGGACAGTGACTGGATGAGCGGGCGCAGTACCGGGATGGCGCCCGCCACGGCGGCCTCGAAGTAGAGGTCGGCGCGGTTGGACTCGGCCACGGCGGCCAGTTCGCCGGTGTGATCGGCGAGCAGCGCCTTGTTGGCGCTGACCACGGACTTGCCCGCGGAGAGCGCGGACTTGATCAGGGCGCGGGCCGGATCGATACCGCCCATGACCTCGACGACGATATCCACGTCATCGCGGGCGAGGAGGGCCTCGGCATCGGTGGTGAGCAGCTCGGCGGGCAGGCCGCGGTCCTTGTTCAGATCGCGGACGGCGACACCGCGCAGCACGACGGGCGCGCCGACGCGGTTGCACAGATCCTCGGCGTGATCGCGAATGATGCGGACCACCTCGGCGCCGACCGTGCCCATGCCGAGAACGGCGATTCCGATCGGATGATCCGATCCCCACACGCCGTTCTTGGCGTTGGTTGCCTCGGTCATGCTTTCACCTCCAAGCTGAGTAGGTCCTCCACCGTTTCGCGGCGAAGAATCAAGCGCGCCTTGCCGTCTCGTACCGCGACCACGGCGGGCCGGGTGAGCATGTTGTAGCGGCTCGACATCGAGTAGCAGTACGCGCCGGTCGCGGCCACCGCCACCAGGTCGCCCGGGCCCACATCGGCCGGGAGCCAGGTATCGCGGATTACGATATCCCCACTCTCGCAATGCTTTCCGACAACCCGAGCCACGACCGGATTGCTGTCGCTGCTCCGGGACACCAGGCGGCAGTCGTACTCCGCCTGGTAGAGCGCGGGACGAATATTGTCGCTCATCCCGCCGTCGATGCTCACGTACCGGCGGCGGTTGCCGCCGTCGAGCACCACGTCCTTGATAGTGCCGACCTCGTAGAGCGTTACGGTGCCCGGTCCGGCGATGGCGCGACCGGGCTCTACGGCAATGGTCGGCATGGGCAGGCCCGCGCGCTCGGCCTCCTCGGCCACAATGCGGCGCAGATTGGCGGCGAAATCGCCGAGAGCGGGCGGATCGTCGTGCGGCAGGTACGAAATACCCAGGCCGCCACCGAGATCCAGCACATTGATCTGGGCGGCGCGTTCCATGCCGAACTTGTCGGCGGCCTCGCGCAGCAGGCCCAGCATGCGGCGGGTGGAGATCTCGAAACCGTCGATCTCGAAGATCTGCGAGCCGATGTGCGAGTGCAGGCCGACCAGGCGCAGGTTGTCGGATTCGAAGACGCGGGCGATGGCCTGCATGGCATCACCGCTGGCGATGGAGAAGCCGAACTTCTGATCCTCGTGCGCGGTCGAAATGTATTCGTGGGTATGGGCTTCCACACCGACGGTGACGCGGACCAGCACGTCCTGGATCTTGCCCGCGCGCTTGGCGACGGCCTCCAAGCGCTCGATCTCGATGAGCGAGTCGAGCACGATGTCGCCGACACCGGCCGCGACCGCGGTTTCCAGCTCCGGGACCGATTTATTGTTGCCGTGCAGGGCGATTCGCTCGGCCGGGAAACCGGCATTGAGCGCGACCGCGAGCTCGCCGCCGGAACAGACGTCGAGGTGCAGGCCCTCGTCGCGGATCCAGCGCGCGATCTCACCGCACAGGAAAGCCTTGGAGGCGTAGTGCACTCGCGCGCCGTCACCGAAGGCGGTGACCATATCGCGGCAGCGAGAACGGAAGTCGTCCTCGTCCACCACGAACAGCGGAGTGCCGAATTCGGCGGCCAGCTCGTGCACCGGCACACCGGCCAGGCGCACCACACCGTCGGCGTCACGGGAGGCATTGCGCGGCCAGACATTGGCGGGCAGGTCGATCATCTGCTGCGGATCGCTCGGGCGCTCCGGCAGATTCGGGGCGTGCGGGATGTCCGCGTGGCGGGGTCCGGCGGGGTGGGCACTCATTTACATACGCTCCGGAGCAGTGACGCCTAGCAGGCCGAGGCCGTTGGCGAGAACCTGACGGGTGGCCTTGACCAGCTCGAGGCGAGCGGCATTGAGGGGGCTGACGGGCTCGTCGCCCAGGGGAAGAACCCGCATGTCCTTGTCGGACTGGAAGGGGTGATAGACGCCCGCGAGCTCTTCGAGGTAGCGGACGATCCGATGCGGCTCCCGCATTTCGGCGGCGGTGGCCACCACGCGCGGGTATTCGCCCAGGGTGCGGATCAGCTCACCCTCCCGATCGGAGCTGGAGAGGCTGAAATCCGTTGTGACCGAATCGAATCCGAAGGACTCGGCATTCTTGAGAATGGCATTGGTCCGCGCGTGCGCGTATTGCACGTAGTAGAGCGGATTCTCGGTGTCCTGCTTGGTCCACAGGCCCAGATCGATATCGATGCTGGTATTGACCGAGCTGCGCACCAGCGAATACCGCGAGGCGTCCACGCCGATGGCCTCGACCAGGTCGTCGAGGGTGACCACGGTGCCCGCGCGCTTGGACATGCGCACGGCCGCACCGTCTTTGACCAGGTTCACCATCTGGCCTATGAGCACCTCGACGGTGTCCGGGTTGTCGCCGGTGGCCGCGGCGGCGGCCTTCAGGCGGCCGATGTAGCCGTGGTGGTCGGCGCCGAGCATGTAGATGCACAGGTCGAAGCAGCGGGCCCGCTTGTTCTCGAAGTAGGCGATGTCACCGGCGACATAGGCGGACTTGCCGTCGCTCTTGATGACGACGCGGTCCTTGTCGTCGCCGTACTCGGTGCTGGCGATCCACCAGGCGCCGTCCTTCTCGTACAGGTTGCCGGTGGCCTTGAGTTCCTCCACGGCCTTGTCGACCGAGCCGGATTCGAACAGCGAGCTCTCGTTGAAGTACACGTCGAAGTCGACGCCGAACTCGTGCAGCGTCTGCTTGATCTGCGCGAACATCAGCTCGACGCCCTCGCGCCGGAACAGCTCGTGGCGCTCGGCGTCCGGCAGGTTCACGGCGTCGGGATGCGCGGTGACGATGGTCTCGGCGATCTCGGTGATGTACGCGCCCGCGTAGCCGTCCTCGGGCGTCGGCTGCCCGGTGGCCGCGGCGACCAGCGAATTCGCGAACCGATCGATCTGCGCGCCATGGTCGTTGAAGTAGTACTCGCGGGTGACCTCCGCGCCCTGCGCGCTCAGGATCCGGCCCAGCGCGTCACCGACCGCGGCCCAGCGGGTGCCGCCCAGGTGAATGGGTCCAGTGGGGTTGGCGGACACGAACTCCAGATTGATCTTCGTGCCGTCCAGGGCCGCGCCGGTGCCGTACTCCGCGCCCGCCGCGAGAATCTTCTCGATGATGGCGCCCTGGGCGGCCTTGGCCAGCCGGATGTTCAGGAAGCCCGGACCGGCGACCTCGGCGACCTCGATGTCCTCGATGTCCTCGGTCGCCGACAGCGCCTCGGCCAGCAGGTTCGCGAAATCGCGCGGGTTCATTCCCGCTTTCTTCCCTACCTGCATGGCCAAATTCGTGGCATAGTCGCCATGCTCGGGGTTGCGGGGACGCTCCACCTTGACCTCGTCGGGCAGGACCGCAGGGTCGGATCCGCGTTCGACAAGTACCTTCGCCGCGGTTGCGCGAAGGAGATCTGCAAGGTCAACTGGAGTCACGAGTCACTATCCTATGGTCTGAGCAGGTGAACGCCGCGCGCGGGCACCTACCGGGCAGGCGCCCAGCAAACTGTGCGCCGCACCGTTTGATTGTCCGACACGTCGAAGAGAGCACAACAAGCTATGCCGAGCAGGACCAGTGTCAAGTCGGCCAAGGCCATCAAGGCCGCGGGCAACTTGCCCCCTCCACCCGCAAGGGTAGTGGCGGCAAGTTGCCCACGAAACGCAATATTCCCTGGCTGACCATCGGCGCGGTCGTGGTGATCGTGGGGCTGATCGGCGGCATCGCCTGGTTCCTGGTGCCGAAGTACCACAAGCAGGAAGAGCTGAAGAACCCGTCGGCCTATATCGACGGCGTGGTCAAGAAGGACTACGAGGCGGGTCTGCACGTGGCCTCGACGCAGCGGGTGGCCTACGACCAGGCCCCGGCGTTCGGCGGCCCGCACGACTCCTCGTGGGCGGCGTGCACGGGCGTAGTGTACGACAAGGCGATTCGCACCGAGAACGCCGTGCATTCGCTGGAGCACGGCGCGGTGTGGATCACCTACAACCCGGACAAGCTGGATGCGGCGGGCATCGACACCTTGAAGAAGAAGGTGGACGGCCAGCCGTACACGCTCATGTCGCCGTACCCGGGCCTGGACAAGCCGATCTCGCTGCAGGCGTGGGGCCATCAGCTGAAGCTGGACTCGGTCTCCGATTCGCGCGTGGATCAGTTCATCAAGGATCTGCGGCTGAACAGCAATACCTATCCGGAAGTCGGCGCCAGCTGCGCGAATCCGACCTTCGACACCGCCAACCCGCCTGCCTTCGATCCGACCGCGCCGGGCCCGAACGCGGTGCCCATGGACGGTAAGGGCGCCAGCCAGGACCAGTCCGAACTGGGCGGCGGCCTCTCCCCCGGCACCATCCCGGGTCTGGGCGGCCTGACCGAGCTGCCCGGCGGCATCCCGCAGATCCCGGCGCCGACCAAAGGCGCCCAGCCGACGCAGCCGGTCGAGCAGCCGGCTCCGGGTCAGTGATGCCACCCTTGGTATCCGACGTGCAGGACTTCAGCAGCGAGCCCGAACCCGCCGCCGATCCGGATCAGCAGCCGCGCCGCAGTCAGCGGCCCGCGCTGCTGGTGCTGGGCGTGATCGGCGTCGTCCTGCTGGCCTTCCTGGCCGGTGTGCTGGTGGGCAATCCCCTCGAGGAGGCCACCGCCGCACCGGGTCCGGTGGATATCGGCTTCGCCCAAGACATGTCGGTGCATCACACCCAGGCCGTGGAGATGTCGGCCATCGCCTTGGCGGGCACCACCGATCCCGCGGTGCAGCGCCTCGCCTACGACATCCTCACCACCCAGCAGAATCAGGCGGGCCGCATGCAGGGCTGGCTGCAACTGTGGCGCGAGCCCATGCTCGGCTCCGGCGGCTACATGGGCTGGATGACCGATTCGTCCTCCCACCACGGCGGCAGCTCGGAGCACTCCGGCCCCGTCGCCACCATGCCCGGCATAGCCACCGACCAGGAACTCACCGCCCTGCGCCAAGCCACCGGCGCCGCACAGGACACCCTGTTCCTCCAGCTCATGCTCCGCCACCGCCAGGGCGGCATGCCCATGATCGAATACGCGGCCCAGCGCGCCGACACCGACGCCATCCGCACCCTCGCCGCCAGCATGGCCCAAACCCAGTCCGGCGAGAGCCAGCTCATGACCCGCATGCTCGCCGAACGCAGCGCCACCCCCCTCCCCCTGAATTGACGTCGCGCACCGGGCGCCCCAAAACGCCCGTTCCCCGCCAGTTTTTGGCGCAACGCACCCAATGCGATACGCTTTCCCAGCCCACTCGGAAAGTCGAGAAGTCCGAGCGGGTCCACCCCCGCCCTCGTAGCTCAGGGGATAGAGCGTCTGCCTCCGGAGCAGAAGGCCGCAGGTTCGATTCCTGCCGAGGGCACAACAAGGCCCCGATCGCGAAAAGCGGTCGGGGCCTTACTCGTTGGATAGGTCAGGGGTTGGCCGGGGTTTCCGGCGGATGCGGTGGAGGAGGGCGATTCCGGCTGCGCAGCCGAGGGTGATCATGAGGGCGGTCCAGCCGGGGGCGGGGGTGAGGATGTCGGTGGGGTCGCGGTACCAGCGGGGGGAGTAGGCGACTCGGCCGAAGCTGTTGCCGCGCAGGGCCATCACGACGCAGGGGACTACCAAGACGGCGATAGCGAGGACGGTGCTGGTGGGGTGTTTCGGGACGGCGGCGCCGAAGCTGTAGCCGAGCAGGATCGACAGGGCGGTGATACCGATTACGGGGACTATCGGGTGCGTGTGGGCCTGGTTCGCGGTGAAGGCGGCGAACAGGGACAAGGCCGCGCTGCCCGCCAGGGCGGCGGGCACGGCGGGGAGGCGGCGGCCCAGGTACAGGCCCGCGATTACGCCCGCGAGCGGGAGGGGGCGGTCCAATCCGGGCGGGGGACGGCGAAAATGGCGCTGCCCGCGTTGGCGACGGCAATGGCCAGGAGGATCAGGGTGCCGTCCCGGCCGGGGAGCAGTAGCACGGCGATGATGGCGCCGACGAGTGTGACGGCTACGGCCACCGCGAGGTTCGTGAAGGCGGCGGTGTGGCGGACGAACCATTGGGTGGCGACGGCGGTGGAGATCACCAGGACGAGACCGGCCACGATCGGGCCGATGGGCAGGTCGGGGCTGGCGTCGTCGGGGGCGGGTTCGTGGCGTTGCAGGGCGAGACCGGCGGCGAGGGCCGCGACCGCGAGGATCATGAGGCCGGTGGGAGGCGTTCCGCTGGCGGGCCATTCGATGAGGGCGTGGGTCACGCCCTCATCCGCCGGGAGGGCGGTGAGATCGCCGATCAGAATGCTCGACAGCATGCCGACGAGGAAGGCGGTGGCGGCGATGGGACGGGCCGATATCGCCACGGCGAGCGCGCCCAGCAGCATGCCGCTGCAGATGGAGTCGACATAGTTGACCGTGGACAGCGTTCCGGTGGTCACCACATCGCGGTCCCACACATGATCGACCAGGAGCACGGCCGCGCTGCTGAAGGCGGCGATCCAGGCGACACGTTTGCCGAGCACCACGGCCAGCGCCGCGGTCACCATGGCGATCACCGCGCCCGCGGCGGCCGCGCGGGGCATGTTCAGAATCAGCAGATCCAGCTGGACGGGTGAGCCGTCCGTGGTCCATTCGAAGTCGAGGGGAGCCAGTAGCAAAAGCCCGGCGATCACCGCGCCCAGAAAACCGGCCGAGGCCTCGATCGCTCCCGCGTATCGATGGATTCCCGGCGTAGATTTTTCGCGCACCGGAAGAGCCAGCGCGAACTTTGCGTCCACCTCGTCACCCTTCCAACCCGGTGATGCGACGCCTAGCGCGCTTCAGCAGAACCAATAGCAAACGCCTTCCAACGTAACAGCCGCATAGCGTGGTAACCGATTGCGTGATGTCGCTCACAGCGAACTCTCAGCAAGGCCACGTGGCTGGACGGATCGAGAATGCGGCTCCGAAAATGGCGAATGCCGTGTCACGCGCGGGCGTGACACGGCATTCGCCGGTTGGTCAGGGTGTCACCACTGGCCGGGCTGGTAGCCACCGCCGACCATGCCGGAGATGACATTGAGCCGGCTCCAGGCATTGATGGTGGCGATCAAGGAGATGAGGGCGCCGATCTGGTCGTCGTCGTAGTGCTTGCGAACCAGGCCCCAGGTGTCCTCGCTGATGGCGCCGGACTTGTCGGCCAGGCGAGTGGCCTCCTCGGTGAGGGCGAGGGCGGCGCGCTCGGCGTCGGTGAAGACGGTGGATTCCTGCCAGGCGGCGATCATGGCCAGGCGGACGGGGGTTTCCCCGGCGTGTGCCGCATCCTTGGTGTGCATGTCCAGGCACATGCCGCAGCTGTTGATCTGCGAGGCACGGATCTTCACCAGTTCCTGGGTCGCCTTGGGCAGGGCGGAGTCGTCGATCACGCGGGTGGCGGTGACGAAACGCTTGACGAACTTGGCGGCGACTTCGTTCTCGTACAGGGCGAAGCGGGTCATCGTGCTGCTCATTTCTTGTCTCGGTGGATCCGTTTTGTTGGGTTCGTGAAGGTGACGACACAGCCCATCGGGGTGTGACATCCCCAGTTCGGCGATGGTTTCAGGGTCGATCGCCGTGGCGGGCGAGCGGCCAGTCGATATCGACTCGCCCCACCTTGGCGAGGTAGGTGGTGAAGACGTTCAATGCGATGTGGGCGATCACCTCGGCGATCGCCGCGTGGCTCAACCCGCCGTCCCGGGCGGCCGCCAGCTCCGCATCGGTGACGGCGCCGCGATTGCGGATGAGCGCGGTGGCGAAGGTCAGTTCGGCCGCGGCAGCGGGTGTTTCCGCCCGGCCGCGGCGCGCCTCGGCGATCTGCTCCGCGCTCAGCCCGGCCACTTCGGCGCCCAGATAGCTGTGCACCGAGAGTTCGTAATCACATTCGTTCTCCTGCGCGACCAATAGCGCGATGCGCTCATGGGTTGCCGTGCACAGGGTTCCGCCGCGCAGGGCCACCTGGAAATCCAGGTAGGCGGCCAGTGCGGCCGGGCTGTTGGCCATGGCTTTCACGAGATTGGGTGTGACGCCGAGAACCTCGTGGGCGGTGGCGAAGAGGTGGTCCGTTTCCCCGTTCGAGGACTCCGGGTCCACCAGGGGAAGACCGTACATCGGGCATTCGCTTTCGTCTGTCGTCGTGGCGTGTTCCCGCCGCTATGAAGACTGCCCGGTCTGGTTGATACATCCGCAATTCATTCGCTATGCATGCCGGTCACCGGCCAGGATCGGCACCGGACAGTGGTGGCACCATTCCGGGCCATCGGTATTGCGTTGCCGCTGGCTATGGCAACAGACCGGTATGTTTTGGGCATGTCTCGACGGTTTGCGGTCACGGTCGCCGCGGCGGTCGCGGGAGCCGGGATCGCGGGCGCGCCCGCGAGTGCCGCGCCGGTCGGCGCCGATGCGCTCGCCCTCTACTCCGCACCGGTGGATCGGGTGGCCGGTGCGCACGGTTCGGTCATCCAGCTCCGGCCGCTGACAGGTGATCCCGGATTGGCGGGGGCGCGAAACTACCTGGCGCTGTATCGATCCGTGGATATGCAGGGGCGGCCGGTCGCGGTGTCGGGGACCATCGCGGTGCCCGACGGGGCGCCGCCACCGGGTGGCTGGCCGCTCGTCTCATGGGGGCACGGGACCACCGGGGTGGCCGATGTGTGCGCGCCCTCGCGCGACACCTCCGCCGATTTCCCGGCGCACGATTACACCTCGCTGGTGCGGCGGGTGCAGGAGCGGTGGGTGGCGGCCGGGTACGCGGTCGTGCAGACGGACTATCAGGGGCTGGGGACGCCGGGACCGCACGGATATCTGATCGGGAGCGCCGAATAGCGCGCGGTGACCGATATGGCCCGGGCCGCACGGGAAATCGAGCCGGAGATCGGCACGCGCTGGGTGGCGGTCGGCCATTCGCAGGGCGGGCAGGCGGCCTTGTTCACCGCGGCACAGGCACAGCAGTGGGCGCCGGAACTCCAGTTGCTGGGCGCGGTGGCGCTCGCCCCGGCGCCCCATCAGGGGCTGGGACTGCAGGCGGCGCAGGTGGCGACGACGGTCGGCGTATCGGACGCGCTCGGTCCGGCCGCGGGCAGCTCGATGGCCTTCCTGCCGTTGATCATTCGCGGCGCCCAGACCGTCGCTGATATCGATCCGGCCCAATTCCTCACGGCGAGCGCCGATTCCAAGGTCGAGCTGGCCGATTCCGACTGCATCGGGCAATTGCGAGCGCCCGGGGCGTGGGGTGGCGTCAGCGCGGATCAGATCTTGACTCGCAACGGCGATATCGGGCCGTTGGCCGGGGTGCTGAACGACAACGATCCCAGCGCATTGGTTTTCACCACACCCGTGCTGGTGTTGCAGGGCCGCGCCGATAGCGTCGTCCTGCCCGTCGCGACCGATGCCATGGTCGCCCAGCAGCGGCTGTCCGGCCGTCCGGTGCAGTACCGCAACTATCCCGGGGTGGATAACCGCGCCGTGCTGGAGGCGTCCTACGCGGATGCGCTGGGGTGGGTCGATGCCCGCTTCGGCAGGTAATCAGGGCTTCCAGCGCGGATCACGCCCGAACCAGGCCGCCAGCCGGTCGTAGGCGGGCGCGTCCTCGGAGATCGGCACTTCGAGACCGAAAGCCTTTCCCGCGCCACGGTATTCCGGTTTCAGCACCTGCTTGGACCACGCCAGACCGTACTCGGCCAGCTCCGGGTCGAGGTCACGCTGCTGATCTGTCACACGCACCAGATCCCAAGCGTGCATGGCGAATTCGGTGATCTGCTGATCGGCGCGACCGCGCAGCGGCATCTCCGCGCCGCCGAGCGCCGGAACCTTGCTGTCGAGGTCGGCGATGCGCCAGGCCGCCAGCAGCGGCGCGGACCCGGTCGCGAATCGATCGCCCCAGCCGATATCGCCGAACTCCTCGTCGGTGGCCTGCCAATCCGGCGTTCCGCCCTGCGCGGCGATCACGAAGTTGGGCAGGATCTGGCCCAGCAGATGTTTGATCAGCCGCCGCACATGCCAGTCTTCACAGGGCGTCGGCAACCCCGCCTGTTCGGGGCGGATCGCGGCGATGACATCGGTCAGCTGCGCGATCGCCCGCTCCATGAGATCGACCGCCGGATCGATGGTTCCCTTGTCCGCCATACAGTCCACGGTATCCCCGCCGCGGAGACCCGTCTTGGAAAAAAGCGTCGCGGGAAGGGGCTAGGCGCAGCGGAAACGGAAGGTCGCGGTCGGGGTGATCCCGGGTAGCGCGGTGACCTGCTGGATGGGCTCGCCGTCGAGTCCACAGCCGGACGGCGTGCCGACCGCGATGCTGTAGCAGCCCGGCCCGACGGCGGCGGTGGCGAACCCGTCGGCGCCGGTGATCACGCTCGCGGCGACCGGCCCGCCGGTGCACGGGCTCACCTCGGCCGTCACGCCCGCGATGGCGAACTGCTCCGGCCCCCACACCGTCTGCACCTTCACACCGGGATCCGCGGCCGGTGGTTGCGCGGTGGCGAGCGGGGCGACTGCGAGCGCGGCGCCGACAACGGACGAAACGAACAATGTGCGGCGCACCGGGTCTCCTTCGGATCGAGCCGGGGCGAATCCACCCCCGCGCCAATATATATGCGTGCCGTAGTCTGCGGACGTCAGTGGCAGACCGGACAGAAGGAACCCGATGACCTTTCGCACTCGACTGGCGGCAAGTGCGATCCTGCTGGCGGTGCCGTTGGCAGGGTGTGGAACAGCCACCGCGGGTAAGGAAGCGCACAACGACGATCAGCGCATCGAGGCGGCCGTGCGCGAGTTCTACGGTGCGCTGTCGGAGCAGGGACCGGGCGTCGCCGTGACCAAGGCGTGCGCCGCCGACCGCGCGGAGTGGGACGCGCTGCCCGATACTCAGAAGAGCGCGGCGGAAATGGGCAAGCTCTCCATTCGCATCGTCGCCGTCGAGGACATCGTGATCACCGGCGATCGCGCGACCACGAAAATGACCGGCGGGCTGGCACTTCCCGGCTCCGAGGACAAGAACACCACCGCGACCGAACACCTCCGCAAGGAAGAAGGCGCATGGAAGGTCTGCTCGGCGGACGGCAAGTAATCCGCCCGGATGGCCGGGGTCCGCGGCTATGAGCTGC
Organism: Nocardia crassostreae; assembly: GCF_001613405.1. Classification (GTDB taxonomy): domain Bacteria; phylum Actinomycetota; class Actinomycetes; order Mycobacteriales; family Mycobacteriaceae; genus Nocardia; species Nocardia crassostreae. The sequence continues at coordinate 21,105 of NZ_BDCH01000045.1, read as the reverse complement.
TGCGGCCCCACTCGGCGTCGTGCACTCGGCATTCTGGGCGCGGCGGCCCTGCTGCCGCTGGCGCGACCGGGTTCCGTTCGCGCGCAACCCGGTTCGATAGTGGCCACCGATCTGGAGGTCGTCACGATCACCGAGCGCTCGGCGGTGCTGACATGGACGACGCTGGCGCCGGACGGGAACGGGAATCCGGTTCCGGCGGCGTCCGACGGCGAAGTGTGGGTGGGACCCGCGGATGGGCTCGGCCTGCGACAGGTTTTCGCCGAGCCGGAGCCGACCGCCTTCCACTACGCGGAGATCACCGGCCTGGAGCCGGGGCGGCGGTATCGATTCGAGGCCCGATCCGCCGGAGTGCCCGCCGCGCCCGCGGTGAATGTGGCGACCCGGCTGCCGGGCACTCCCGAGGCCACCGGCGAATTCACCACGCTGGCGCCGCCGCCGGGCCGCCTGCTGCGAACCATTGCGCTGTCCAACGATATTCACTACGGCGAGGAGGTCAGCGGCATCCTGTTCGCGGGGCTGCCGCCGGGGCTGCGGCAGGATCCGGGGCTGCCGCCGTATCCCGAGGTCATGCTGACCGCGCTGCTCGACGATCTGCACCGCCCCGACCGAGCCGCCGATCATCTCGTCATTGCCGGGGATCTCACCGCCGAGGCCACGCCCGGTCAGGTGCGCGGGCTCGACCGGCAGCTCTCCGCCTGGGGCGCCGCGGGCCGGGATTGGTTCGCCTGCCGCGGAAATCACGATCGGCCGCATACCGGAGCGGACTATGCCTCCTGCGAGCCGCTGCTCGACCACTTCGACTGCTGGGACGAATCCTTCACCGCCCGACAGCAATTGGCCGATCACGACCTGGACGGGCTGCGCCTGCTCGCTCTCGACACGAGCGAACTGGACGGTTCCGGCGGCGTGCTCGAGCGCCCGCAACTCGACCACCTGCGGGAGCTGCTGTGCGACGAGCCCGACCGGCCCACACTGGTTTTCAGCCACCATCCGGTCACCGCCGAATCGGGTTGGTCCAATCTCGCGGGGCCGGGATTCGTCCTCGATGCCGCCGACGCGGCCGAACTCCAATCCCTCTACCAGTCGGCGCCTGGCGTCTTCCTGCACCACAGTGGTCACACGCACCGGAATCGCCGCACTCGTCCGGATCTGCCCATCAATGTGGAATTCCTGGAAGTGGCCGCCACCAAGGAATATCCGGGCGGATACACCCTGCTGCGGCTCTACGAGGGCGGCTATATGGCGAACTTCTACAAGACCCGCACGGCCGCGGCCCGACTGTGGAGTACTCGCACGCGCAGTGAATATTTCGGTCTGTTCCCCGAATACACGCTCGGCGCCACCGCGGATCGCAATCATGCGGTCCTGCGTGACCTCAGCGGTCTGCAACCGGCCTGAACGCGATTGTGGCCCCGGAGGCAATCCTCCGGGGCCACAATCGATCTAGAGCGAGCGGCGGGAATTGAACCCGCGTGAACGGCTTTGCAGACCGTTTCCTGAACCACTCGGACACACTCGCATCGTCAGCAATAGTGCCGCGCCCGCCCGGGGATCGCGAGGGTTCGAATCACCGTGATTTCTATGTGGCTGCCGGGATGGACCCCGGCCGCATGCGATGATCGACGCATGTCTCGGCCACGTCCCCTTCCGCTCGATCCGATCGAGGAGGCGCATCGTCAGTGGACCGAGCACGGGTGGGGCGAGGTGGCCGACGGCATGGCGGCGGCGACCTCGCTGGTGCGGGCCCAGCAGATCGTGATGTCGCGGGTCGACGAGGCCTTGAAGCCGTCCGGGCTGACCTTCTCCCGATACGAGCTACTCATGTTGCTGAGTTTCAGCAAAACGGGGGCCTTGCCGATGGCGGTGGCCAGCGCCCGATTGCAGGTGCATCCGACCAGCGTCACCAATACCGTGGATCGGCTCGAAGCGGCGAATCTTGTGAAGCGCGTCCCGCACCCCAGTGACCGGCGCGCCACCTTGATCGAAATCACCGATGCGGGAAGGGATTTGGCGTCCAAGGCCACCACTAAACTGAATCGGCAGGTCTTCGCGAATGCCGGATTGCCGCCGCAACGTTTGCAATTATTGCTGGAATTGTTGGCGGAGTTCCGGCAAACGGCGGGTGACTTCGACAGTGGTGGCTCGCCCACCCGATGGGCCGGACAGTAACTCTCCAGCATCCGAGCAGCCAATTTCCTGCGTCATAGTCTTGGCTTCGGCTCGGAAAAGGTTCACCATTGAGGCCATGGTGCTGGTCCTCGGGGTGTCAGCTGGCGCGGCGGGTGCGCGCGCCATGCTCACCCATTCCGACCAGCCGCATCTACCCCCCATCGACCGCTGCAAGGTGCAGCGCCGCGGCGGTGGCGGTGTCGAGGAGGCGGTTTTCGAGGCCATTCGATTAATGCGGCAGTCCGCGGCCCGGCGCGATGAATTCATTACCGGTATTGCCGTGACCTGCCGATGCTCCTCCCATGCCGACGCCATTCGCGCCACGGCCGGGCGCAACCGCCTCACCCTGATCGACGAGCCGGTCGCCCAGCTCAGATACCTCCGCTTCACCGGTCGCTTACCGTCGGAGGGTTCGATCCTCCTCTACGACCTGGGTTCCTCCGGTCTGACGCTGACCCAGATCGACTGCCGGACCGATGCCATCCTGGCCACCAAACGCAGTACCGTGCTCAGCGGTGACGGTCACGACGCCCTGCTGCGCTGGTTGCTGGTCCGCAGTGGCGTCACCGTCGACCTGGCCACCAGCCGCCACAACAAGGAGGCCCTGGCCACCGATCGCGTCCTCACCGTGTGCGATCCCATTTCCGGCCGTCGCGCCGTGATCACCCGCAGCGACTTCGCCGACCTGGTCTCCGCCGGTATCCACCACTCGGCCTCCTTCGTCCGCCAGATGGTCGCCGAAACCGGTGTCCCCCCCTCCCCACACACACACACACCCCACCCCGCCGCTACCGCCCGGTGTCGCGGGCGGCGAGGTTCTGTCGCCAGCGCTCCATGGCCTGCTGGAGGGCCTCGCTCACGAGGGCGAGGAGTTCGGCGGAGGCTTCGAAGCGGGCGCCCGCGGGGGTATCGGCTCCGAGAATCTTTGCGGCGCGCCGTGATTCGGCGGCCATGGTGGTGTTCATCTGGACGGCGCCGTGCAGGTTCTGCAGCCAGATCTCGTCGTCGATGACATAGCGCTCGCGGCGCTCGCCAGGTTCGCGCTCGCGCCGCAGGATGCCCTGCTGCTCGAGGAAGGCGACGGCGTGCGAGATGGACGCGGGGCTGACGCGCAGCCGCTGGACCAGTTCGGCGGCGGTCAGCGCGCCGGAGTCGGTGATGTACAGGCAGGCCAGCACCCTGGCCTCCATCTTGGGCAGGCCCTGCTGGATGAGGATCGCGGTGAAGGATTCCGTCACCTCCGCGACCGCGCGCGGGTCGCGCCCATGGCCGTCATCGGGGAGCGGGGGCGCCGGGGGCTGTGCCGGTTTGTGGCGGCGCGCGCGCTCGCGGGTGTCCTCGTGCGCCCGGTCCGCCCGATAGCCGTCGATACCGCCATTGCGGGTGACCTCGCGCATGATCGTCGACGCGGGTCGCTCCAGTTGCCTGCCGATTTCCGCGTATCCGAGGCCCTCGGCCAGCCCCGCCGCAATGCGCAGACGGTCCTCGTTGGTGAGCCTGCCTCCGGGCATCGGCGTTCATCTCCTCGTGTCGGTATCCGCGCCCAGTATGCATTCACGCGTAGCTCATTGCAAAGAACACTCCGTATCCACCTTTGCGTTTACTCTAAAAATCATTGCAAAGACGGCTATGAATCAGGCTTGAGCTGGAAAATTTTTCTCCATCAGGTATTTCGTGATCTGCAAACGCAATGTACCTTCGTTTTTGTTCAGAGATTCCCGAACAGATCACAGAGGACAAAGCAATGATCAACTCGAACTCCACCGCCGCGACCACCTCGACCTGGACCGGCATGGTCGCCGTCGGCGACACCGAACTGGCCGTGAGCGATACCGGCGGCACCGGCCAGCCCGTCATCTACCTGAACGGCTCCTACGCCGACCAGAAGCACTGGAAGCACGTGATCGCCGAACTCGGCTCCGATTTCCGGCACATCACCTTCGACGAGCGGGCTCGTGGCAAGTCGAAGAAGTCGGCGGACTACTCCTTCGAGGCGTGCCTGCGCGATATCGACGCCGTGCTGGCCGCGCGGGGCGTGCAGCGGGCGATCGTCGTCGGCTGGTCCTACGGCGCCCTGCTCGCGGTGCACTGGGCCGATCGGAATCCGGACCGCGTCGTGGGCGTGGTGTCGGTGGACGGCGCCATGCCGTACGGCCTGACCGGCGAGGAGGGCCGCGAACAGATCCGGAAGCTGTTCCGCCGCATGCGATTCCTCATGCCGGTGGCCCGACCGCTGGGTCTGGCCGCGCGGATGAGCGCCGACCAGCACGCCGAGATCAATATCGAGGCCAATGAACTGCATGCCGCGCTCGCCCCGGTCCTGGTCCGCGCCACCCGCCCGGTGCGCTACGTCCTGGCCACGGGTTCCAACCTGGGCGGCAGCGCCGAGGTGATGGCGGAGGTGCGCGCCTCGCTCGATCCGGCGCTGGCCGCGAACCAGAACCTGACCGTCACCGCGCAGGTCCCCAGCAACCACTCCCACCTGCTGCGCAAGGACTTCCAGGCCGTCGCCGCGGCCGTGCGGGAGACGGCCGACCGTGACCAGCCGTAGGCGGTCCGCCTACCGATCGGGCTTCAATCCCACCGCATTCCGCCGCCCATCAGCCCGCGAACGGCTCGAGGAAGAAGCGGCCCCAGGCGATGAAGACCGCGAGAGCGAGGTACACGGCATTCACCAGCACCAGCTTGGGCTGGCCGAGGCGACCGTGGGTGATCATCGCGCCGATCATGAGCAGAATCCAGCACACCGCGGTGATCGGCACCAGCACCGGCGCGATATCGAGCACGGCGGGCAGGATCAGCCCGGCGGCAGCCAGCAGTTCGACCACCCCCAGCGTCTTGACGGCACCGGCCCCGAAGCTCAGCGTCCACTCCCCGCCGTGTTGCGCGGCCAGCTTGTCCTTGGGCAGGAATGTCTTGGTGATGCCGCCGCCCACGGCGACGACGGCCAGCAGTCCGGTCACGATCCACAGGGCGAGGTTCATGGGGGTCTCCTTCATCTTTCAATGTGTCGACCTCCAGACACCACCGGATCAGACTGCGTGACAGCGCATGACGCGGATCATACCGGATACGCGAACGCCCCGCCCATCCGGCGATGAGCGGGGCGCTGAGACTGCGGAACTACTTGTTGGTGAAGTTGGCGGGCCGCTTCTCGACGAAGGCGTTCATGCCTTCCTTCTGATCGTCGGTCGCGAAGAGCGAGTGGAAGACCCGGCGTTCGAAACGCAGCCCCTCGGTGAGGGTGGTCTCGAAGGCGCGATCCACCGCCTCCTTGGCGATCATGACCGACGGAAGGGACATGGACGCAATGGTTTCGGCCGCCTCGAGCGCCGTGGCGACGAGCTGGTCGGCGGGCACGATGCGGGAGACCAGGCCCGCGCGCTCGGCTTCCTCGGCGTCCATATTGCGGCCGGTGAGAATGAGGTCCATGGCCTTGGCCTTGCCCACCGCGCGGGTGAGGCGCTGCGAGCCGCCCATGCCGGGGATGACGCCGAGCTTGATCTCCGGCTGACCGAACTTGGCGGTGTCGGCGGCAATCAGGATGTCGCACATCATGGCCAGTTCGCAGCCGCCGCCCAGGGCGTAGCCCGCCACCGCGGCGACAATGGGCTTGCGGAAGGCGAACAGCCGATCCCACCCGGCGAAGTGGTCGGTGAGGAACATGTCCATATAGGACTTGGACTGCATTTCCTTGATATCGGCCCCGGCCGCGAAGGCCCGGTCCGACCCGGTCAGCACGACCGCGCCGATCTCGTTGTCGTTCTCGAACTCGTCGAGAGCGGCCGATATATCGGCCAGGACCTGCGAGTTCAGCGCGTTCAGGGCCTTCGGCCGGTTCAGCGTGATGAGGGCGACGCGCCCTTTACGCTCGAGCAGAAGAATGGTCTCGAAGTCGGGCCCACCCGCCGCCCGGCCGCCACCCCCCACGAAATCGCTGCGCGATGCAGTCATCCCTATTCCTCTCCAGATCGCTTACGGATATCGGTGACGATAGCCGAGAAGTCCTTGCCCGCTTCGTCCTGGTTGAACCGGCTGTAGATGTCCGCCGCGAGCTGACCGATCTGCCCGTCGACGCCATTGGCCTGCAAGGCATTGGCCGCCAGGCCGAGATCCTTGGTCATGAGCGCGGTGGCGAAGCCGGGTTTGTAGTCGTTGTTGGCCGGGCTGGTCGGCACCGGACCGGGCACCGGACAGTACGAGGTGAGCGCCCACGACTGCCCGGACGCGGTCGAGACCACATCGAAGAACTTGTCGTGGGTCAGGCCCAGCTTCTCCCCCAACACGATGGCCTCGGACAGCCCGATCATGGAGATGCCCAGCAGCATGTTGTTGCAGATCTTGGCGGCCTGGCCGACGCCCGCGCCGCCGCAGTGCACGACCTTGCCGCCCATGATCTCCAGCAGCGGCAGGGCATCGGCGAAGTCGGCGTCCGCGCCGCCCACCATGAAGGTGAGGGTGCCCGCCGCCGCGCCGGCGACGCCGCCGGAGACGGGGGCGTCCAGGGCCCGATGTCCCGCTGCCGCGGCGAGTTCCGCGGCGGCCTGGGCGTCGGCGACGTCGATGGTGGAGCAGTCGACGAACAGGGTGCCGGGCTTGGCGGCGGCCAGCACGTCGCCGTAGACGTCGAGCACGATGCGGCCGTTGGGCAGCATGGTGATGACGATGTCGGAGGCGGCCGCGGCTTCGGCGGCGGTGGCCACCACGGTCGCGCCGTCCTGGCGGGCCTGATCCTGCGCCGCCGGAACGGGATCGAAGGCGAGGACCTCGTATCCGGCCTTGATCAGGTTGGCGGCCATGGGTCCGCCCATGTGCCCCAGGCCCAGGAATCCGACCTTCTTACCGATGTTTTCAGTGCTCACAGCGTGTCCTTCGGTGCGGCCGAACCCAATTCGCGATCGCCGAGCTCGCCGAAATAGGCGTCGACATCGGCGGCGGTGACATCCGCCAGGGTGGCGGGCTGCCACCGCGGGTTGCGGTCCTTGTCGATGACCTGGGCGCGAATGCCTTCCACCAGATCATGGGTGGCGAGCGAGGCGGCCGAGACCCGGTACTCCTGGTTCAGCACCTCCTCCAGGCTCGCGGCGGTGCGGGCGCCGCGCAGCGAGCGCAGCGTGACCTTCAGCGCCACGGGCGATTTCGACAGCACCTCGGCGGCGGCCTTGGCCGACTCCGGGCGCCCGTCGGAATGCAGCCGGTTCACGATCTCCTCGACCGTGTCCGCGGCATAGCAGTAGTCGATCCAGTCCCGCTGCGCCGAGAACTCCGAAACAGGTGCGGGCTGGGCGAATTTGGCAATGGCGGTATCGGCGTCATTGGACCGCAACGCCTCCAGCAGCGCGGGCAGATGCTCGGCGGGCACGAAGTGGTCGGCGAATCCGGCCGCAATGGCATCACCGGCGCTCATGCGCGCGGTGGTGAGCGCGATATGGGTGCCGATCTCACCGGGCGCGTGCGCCAGCAGATAGGTGCCGCCCACATCCGGAGCGAAGCCGATGCCCGTCTCCGGCATGCCGACCTTGGAGCGCTCGGTCACGATGCGATGCGAGGCGTGCCCGGACAGTCCGACGCCGCCGCCCATCACAATGCCGTCCATGACGGCGACATAGGGCTTGGGGTAGCGGCCGATGAGCGCATTGAGGATGTACTCGTCGCGCCAGAACCGCCCGCTCGGCGAATCCGCCGCGACATAGGCCGAATCCGCGTTGGCCACGGCGTTCTCGGCATCGGTGTGGATGGCGACGATATCGCCGCCCGCGCACAGCCCGCGCTCCCCCGCGCCGGTGAGCACCACGGTGCGCACCTCGTCGTCGGTGGCCCAGGCGCGCAGCGCGTCCAGAATGACCAGCGCCATAGGATGATTCAGCGCATTGATGGCCTTGGGCCGATTCAGCGTGATCAGGCCGAGCCCATCGCGCTTCTCGATCAGAACCTCGGGCTCGCTCATGCTGCTCCTACCACCGAGCGGGCCACCACGACCCGCATGATCTCGTTCGTGCCTTCCAGGATCTGATGCACCCGCAGGTCGCGGACGATCTTCTCGATCCCGTATTCGTGCAGGTAACCGTAGCCACCGTGCAATTGCAGGGCCTTATTGGCCACCTCGAAACCGGCATCGGTGGTGAACCGCTTGGCCATGGCGCACAGCTCGACCTTGTCGTCGGCGTCCGCGTCCAGCGCCGCCGCGGCCCGCCACAGCAGGGTGCGGGCGGCCTCCAGCGAGGTGCGCATATCGGCCAGCTCGAACTGCAGGGCGGTATTGTCCAGCAGCCGCGACCCGAAAGCCTTGCGCTGCCCCATATAGGCCACGGTCCGCTCCAGCGCCGACTGCGCGCCGCCGAGCGAGCAGGCGGCGATATTCAGCCGCCCGCCATTGAGCCCGTTCATGGCGATCCGGAAACCATTGCCCTCCGCGCCCAGCAGGTTGGCCGCGGGCACCCGGGCGGCGTCGAGAATGACCTGCCGGGTGGGCTGGGCATTCCAGCCCATCTTCTTCTCATTGGCGCCGACCGACAGGCCCGGCGTATCCGCGGGCACGATGAACGCGGAAATCCCCCGCGCGCCATCGTCGCCGGTGCGGACCATGATCACGTACACATCGGTGCTGCCCGCGCCGGAGATGAATTGCTTGACGCCGGTGAGCAGGTAGTCGTCGCCGTCGCGAACGGCCTTGGTGCTCAAGGCCGCCGCGTCGGAGCCGACGCCCGGTTCGGTGAGGGCGTAGCTGGCCAGCAGATCCATGGAGGTCAACCCCGGCAGCCACCGATTGCGTTGCGCCGCATCGCCGTAGCTGTCGATCATCCACGCCGCCATATTGTGGATGGAGATATAGGCGGCCACGGCCGGGCAGCCGGTGGACAGCTGCTCGAAGATGCGCACGGCATCCAGCCGCCGCAGCTCCGAGCCGCCCACATCCTCGCGGACATAGATGCCGCCGAGACCGAGCTCACCGGCCTTGCGCAGCACATCCACCGGAAAGTGTTTCTGCTCATCCCATTCCAGCGCATTGGGCGCGAGCAGCTCATCGGCAAAGGAGCGGGCGGTCTGCGTGATCGCCCTCTCGTCCTCGTCGAGTACGAACATGATCAGTCCATGGTCGGGATGACGAAGGCATTGGCGGCGGAGCTTGCGGAGCCGCCCGAGGAAGCGGCTTCCTTTCGTCCTGCCGGCCAGCGCTGCGTCACCGTCTTGGTCTTGGTGTAGAAGCGGATGGAATCCGGGCCGTGCTGGTTGAGATCGCCGAAGCCGGAACGCTTCCAGCCGCCGAAGGTGTGGTACGCGATCGGCACCGGAATCGGAACATTGATGCCGACCATGCCGACCTGCACCCGCGCCGCGAATTCGCGGGCGGTGTCACCGTCGCGGGTGAAGATGGCGACGCCATTGCCGTATTCGTGCTCGTTCGCCAGGCGCAGCCCCTCCTCGAAGTCGGCCGCGCGCACGATCGACAGCACCGGGCCGAAGATCTCTTCCTTGTAGATGCGCATATCCGCGGTGACCCGGTCGAACAGCGTTGCACCGGCGAAGAAGCCGTCCTCGCCGCCCGCCACGACCAGCCCGCGACCGTCGATCACCAGTTCGGCGCCCTCGTCGACGCCGATCTGCACGTAGTTGTTCACCCGATCCACGCCGTCGCGGCCGACCAGCGGCCCGAAGTCCGCACCCGGATCGTCGGAGACACCCACATTGAGCTTCTCGATGCGCTCGATCAGCTTGGCGCGCAGTCGATCCGCGGTCTCCTCGCCGACCGGCACCGCCACCGAGATGGCCATGCACCGCTCACCGGCCGAGCCGTAGCCCGCGCCGATGAGCTGATCGGCCACATCGTCGAGATCGGCGTCGGGCATGACGACCGCGTGGTTCTTGGCCCCGCCGAAGCACTGCGCGCGCTTGCCGTTGGCGGAGGCGGTCTCGTAGATGTACTGCGCGATCGGGGTCGAGCCGACGAAGCCCACCGCCTTGATGCGCTCGTCGTGCAGCAGTGTGTCCACGGCTTCCTTGTCACCGTTGACCACGTTGAACACGCCCGCGGGCAGTCCGGCCTCCAGGAACAGCTCGGCCAGCCGCAGCGGCACCGAGGGGTCGCGCTCGGAGGGCTTGAGCACGAAGGCGTTACCGCAGGCCAGCGCCGGTCCGGCCTTCCACAGCGGGATCATGGCCGGGAAGTTGAACGGGGTGATGCCCGCGACCACGCCCAGCGGCTGCCGCATGGAGTACACGTCGATGCCGGTGCCCGCGCTCTCGGTGTACTCGCCCTTGAGCAGGTGCGGGATACCGCACGCGAATTCGATGACCTCCAGGCCGCGCTGGATATCGCCCTTGGCGTCGGCAATGGTCTTGCCGTGCTCGGAGGACAGCAGCGCCGCCAGCGAATCCATCTCGTCCTGCACCAGGGTCAGGAACTTCATGAGCACGCGCGCCCGCTTCTGCGGATTGGTCGCCGCCCACCCCACCTGCGCCTCGGCGGCATTGGCGATAACGGCCTCGACCTCGGCCTTGGACGCCAGCGGCACCTTCGCCTGCACCTGACCGGCGCTCGGGTTGTAGACGTCACCGAAGTTGCCGGACGTCCCGGGTACGTGCTGCCCGCCGATGAAGTGGGTGAGTTCGCGAACCATGCCAGTCCTGTCTGAGAGCCGTCGGCGCACGCGCTCCGCGCGGCCGGTACTCGGTCACCATATAGTTGGACATCCAAGTATTTCTAGACGGTGGCACTGTGGCAGATCTCACCCTACGATTGATTTGACGTCCTACCATCCGAACGTCAACGGAAACGGCCGTCCCTTTTGGAGGATCTCGTGGCCGATCTGCATGTACCCGCTCATCCGGTGCGGTTCGTGACCGCCGCGGCACTGTTCGACGGCCATGAAGCGGCCATCAACATCATGCGGCGGATCCTGCAGGGGCAGGGGGCCGAAGTCATTCATCTCGGGCATAACCGGGCCGTGCGGGAGGTCGTGGACGCGGCGGTCACCGAGGATGTGCAAGGGGTGGCGGTCAGCTCGTATCAGGGCGGGCATATCGAGTACTTCGAGTATCTGGCGGCGGCGCTGCGGGAGGCCGGGGCCGGGCACGTGCGGATCTTCGGCGGGGGCGGCGGGGTGATCGTCGCCGAGGAGATCGAGCGGCTGGCCAAGTCCGGGGTGACCATCTTCTCGCCGGAGGACGGGCAGCGGCTGGGGCTGCCGGGCATGATCAATCGGCTCGTCGCCGACTGCGATGTGGATCTCGCGGTATCGCCCGCGGCGGTCGAGGCCGTGCTGAGCGGGGATCGGGCGGCCTTGGCGCGCACGCTCACCTGCTTGCAGCAGGGCGCGCTACCCGCGGCGGATCTGGCCGCGCTGACGGCGGCCGCCGGGGCGCGGCAGGCGCCGGTACTGGGCATCACCGGTACGGGCGGATCCGGAAAGTCCTCTCTCACCGACGAACTCGTACGCAGGCTGCGGACCGATCAGCAGCACAAACTGCGGGTGGCGGTGCTGGCGGTGGATCCCACGCGGCGGCGCGGCGGCGGCGCGCTGCTGGGCGATCGCATTCGCATGAACGCCCTCGACGGCGATCGGGTGTTCTTCCGGTCGCTGGCCACCCGGGGCGAGCGGGAGCTGCCGAACAATATCGATGCCATGGTGATCGCCTGCAAGGCAGCGGGATACGACCTGGTCATCCTGGAGACGCCGGGTATCGGGCAGGGCGATGCGTCCGTCCCCGAGCACGTCGACGTGGCGCTGTACGTGATGACACCGGAGTTCGGCGCGGCCTCCCAGCTCGAGAAGATCGACATGCTGGATTACGCGGATGTGTTGGCCATCAACAAGTTCGAGCGGCGCGGGGCCGAGGACGCGCTGTGGGACGTGTCGCGGCAGTTGATCTGCAATCGCGAGGAGTTCCATGCCGCGCCCGAGGACATGCCGGTATTCGGCACCAGCGCCGCGACTTTCAACGATGACGGGGTGACGGCGCTCTATCAGCATCTGAGCGGGTTGCTGGGCGAGCGCGGCCTGCGGCTCGAGGAGGGCATACTGCCGCGGGTGAACACCCGGGCCTCGACACGGTTCGCGCAGATCATTCCCCCGGCGCGGGTGCGGTATCTGGCCGAGATCGCGGAAACGGTGCGGGACTACCACTCCGAGACCGCGCGCCAGGTCGCGGCGGCGCAGCGGGTGCAGCGCCTGGAGCAGGTGCTGGCCGAGCTGGTGAGCGACACCTCCCCCTAGGAGGCCGGAGCCGTGGCCGCGTTGCTGGATCGGGCACGCGGTGATGTCACGCCGGAAAACGCTGTGCTGCTGGCCGACTGGCCCGCCGTGGCGGAGTCCTATCGGGGCGAGGAGCAGGTGGTGCGGGTGCGCGATCGGGAGTTGCGCACCGCCCTGCGACGGGAAACCTTGTCCGGCAGTTCGATTCCGCGGGTGGCGATCCCCCGCTACACCGATCACGGGGAGCTGCTGCGCTTCCTGCGCGCGGAGAATCTGCCCGGCCGCTTCCCGTTCACCGCGGGCGTCTTCGCGTTCAAGCGGGACAACGAGAATCCGGCGCGCATGTTCGCCGGGGAGGGCGATGCCTTCCGCACCAATCGGCGATTCAAGATTCTATCCGAACACGCCGACGCCAAGCGGCTTTCGACGGCCTTCGACTCGGTGACGCTGTACGGGCACGATCCCGCCGAACGTCCCGATATCTACGGCAAGGTCGGCACGTCGGGGGTGTCCATCGCCACCGTCGAGGATATGAAGGCGCTCTACGACGGCTTCGACCTGGACGCCCCGTCGACCTCGGTGTCGATGACCATCAACGGTCCCGCGCCGACCATTCTGGCGTTCTATCTCAATGCCGCCATCGATCAAGCGCTGGAACAGTTCTCGGTGAGCGAGGGCCGCGCGCCCACCGCCGGGGAGGCCGCGGAGTTGCGCGCACGAACTCTCGCCACCGTGCGCGGCACCGTGCAGGCCGACATTCTCAAGGAGGATCAGGGCCAGAACACCTGCATCTTCTCCACCGAATTCAGCCTGCGCATGATGTCGGACATCCAGGAATGGTTCGTGCGCAACAGCGTCCGCAACTTCTACTCGGTCTCCATTTCCGGCTATCACATCGCCGAGGCCGGGGCGAATCCGATCAGCCAGCTGGCCTTCACCCTCGCCAATGGATTCACCTATGTCGAGGCGTATCTCGCGCGCGGCATGCACATCGACGATTTCGCGCCGAATCTGTCGTTCTTCTTCTCCAATGGCATGGATGCCGAGTACTCGGTCATCGGCCGGGTGGCGCGGCGCATCTGGGCCATCGCCATGCGCGACAAGTACGGGGCCAACGACCGGTCGCAGAAGCTCAAGTACCACATTCAGACCTCCGGCCGCTCGCTGCACGCACAGGAGATGAACTTCAACGACATTCGCACCACGCTGCAGGCGCTCATCGCCGTCTACGACAATTGCAACAGCCTGCACACCAATGCCTATGACGAGGCCGTCACCACCCCCACCGCGGAATCGGTGCGGCGGGCGCTGGCGATTCAGCTCATCATCAATCGGGAATGGGGGCTGGCGATGAACGAGAATCCCTTGCAGGGCAGCTTCGTCATCGATGAGCTCACCGATCTGGTGGAGGAGGCGGTGCTGCGCGAATTCGAGCGGATCAGTGAGCGCGGCGGCGTGCTCGGGGCCATGGAGACCGGGTATCAGCGCGGGCGCATCCAGGACGAATCCATGCTGTACGAACGGCGCAAACACGATGGCAGCCTGCCCATTGTCGGCGTCAATACCTTCCGCGGCACAGGCGGCGAGGAGCACCGGGTGCTGGAATTGGCGCGCGGCACCGAGGAGGAGAAGCAGTCCCAGCTCCGGCGGGTGCGCGAATTCGCCGAACGGCATCGCGACGAGTCGCCCGCCGCCTTGGCGAAATTGGCCGCGGCCGCCGCGAGCGACGACAATGTCTTCGACGTCCTCATGGAGGCGGCGCGGGTCTGCACCCTGCAGCAGATCACCGATACCTTCTTCACCGTCGGCGGCCAGTACCGCCGCAATGTGTGACCTGTCGGCGCACTGGCCGGTCCGATTTCTGAGCTCCCGGGGTTCACGCGTGGAACAATCCGGAGCAGACCGGCCCGAACGGAAGGGACATCGTGGACCTCACCGGAATGACAGTCGTCGACGCGCACATCCACCAGTGGGATCCGCTGACCACGCCGCGCGAATTCAGCGGGGTGGCCCGGCTCTTCTCGATGCTGCCCATCCCCCTCGATCTGGCCAAGCGGGTGGCGCCCAAGCGGGATCGGGAATTCGTCGGCGATCCGGCGCCGTTCGTGCGGCCGTATCTGCCCGCCGACTACCGCACCGATGCCGGGAACGTGCCCGTCGAGGCCGTCGTGCACATCGAGGTCGAATGGGTCGCGAAGAAGCCGCTCGGGCTGGCCGATGAGACCCGGTGGGTGGCCAGTCTGCCGTTCGGGGTGGACACGCCCGCGCTGGGCGGCATTGTCGGCGCGGCGGATCCGGCCGCGCCGGGCTTCGCCGCACTGCTCGACGCGCACCAATCCGCGTCACCGCGGTTTCGCGGCATTCGCACCCGCGTGGAACACCATCCCGATCCGGGTATCCGCTCGCACTGCAAGCAGCCCGGAGCCCTCACCGCGCCGCGCTTCCTGGACGGTTTCGCCGTACTGGCCGAGCGCCGGTTGTCGTTCGAGGCGTGGGTGTACTCCCGGCAGCTGCCCGAGGTCACCGCGCTGGCGCAGCGGTTTCCCGACGCCACCATCGTGCTGAACCATCTCGGCACGCCCGCGGGGATTTTCGGGCCGGTCGGCAAGCACACGGGGCGCAATCCCGGTGAGCGCCGGGAACTGTTCATCCGCTGGCGCGACGACCTCGCCGCCCTGGCCGCGCACCCGAATGTGGTCGCCAAGGTCAGCGGCCTGATGATGCCCATTCTCGGCCACCCGGTCCCGCCGCGCGGCACGCCCACGCCGGTCCGCGAACTGATCGGCCGCATGTCGCCGATGCTGCAGCACGGCTACGACGTCTTCGGCGCCGACCGATTGCTGTGGGGGTCGAATTTCCCTGTGGACAAACCGATTACGAGCATCGGTAATGCGGCCGAGGCCATTGCCACGGCACTGAGCGAGCACGGCGCCGACGAGAAGGCCCTAGAGCAGATCTTCCGCGGCAATGCCCAGCGGGTCTACTGCATCGACAATTTCTGAATCGGCGCAGGTCCCGGGGCCGTGCCTGCGATAGCCGGGCCATCGCGGCCGCTATGGTGATGCGCCATGGATCGCATCCTCGGGATCGGCATGGGTTTCTGGGAGTCCAGGACGCTGCTCAGCGCCGTCGAGCTGGGCGTGTTCACCGCCCTCGGCGACCGTCGGCTCACCATGGAGGAGCTGCGCGACTAGCTCGGGCTACATCCGCGCGCGGCCCGGGATTTCTTCGATGCCCTGGTGGCCATGGACCTGCTGAGCCGCACGGACGATCGCTATGCCAACACCCCCGATACCGCCGCCTACCTCGATCGCGAACAGGACGAATACCTCGGCGGGTTCCTGGATATGGCGGCGACGCGTCTCTACGGATTCTGGGGCGGCCTCACCGAGGGGCTGCGTACGGGGTTGCCGCAGAACGAGATCAAACACGGCGGCGACTTCTTCGGGACCCTGTATTCGGATCCGGATCGCCTGCGCGCCTTCCAATGCGCCAT
This sequence comes from Nocardia crassostreae, assembly GCF_001613405.1. GTDB lineage: Bacteria > Actinomycetota > Actinomycetes > Mycobacteriales > Mycobacteriaceae > Nocardia > Nocardia crassostreae. The sequence goes on along the minus strand of NZ_BDCH01000045.1, from coordinate 5,247 downwards.
GACCGGTCTCACGCTGCCCAGCGCCCGCGCCATTGCCGAGAGCTTTCCGTGGCAGCGCTGGAATACGGTGGCCGATATCGGCACGGCGCAGGGCGCGCTGCTGCGCACGGTCCTCGAACGGCATCCGCGGCTGCGCGGTATCGGCTTCGACCTGCCCGCCGTGGCCCCGATCTTCGCCGATCCGCTCCCCGCCGCCGATGTCCTGGTGTTCGGCCACATCCTGCACGACTGGGATCTCGACACCAAACGCCTGCTGCTGGACAAGGCCTACCGCGCGCTGCCGGAGGGCGGTGCGGTGCTGGTCTACGAGACCCTCATCGACGACGAACGCCGCACCAATCTCACCGGCCTGCTCATGAGCCTCAATATGCTCATCGAGACTCCCGGCGGTTTCGACTACACCTCCGCCGATCTGCGAACCTGGTTGGCGGAGACCGGATTCCACTATCCGGTGACCACCCGCCTCGCCGGTGCGGAGTCCATGGTCTGGGCGGTCAAATAGCCGGTGCGGCTCACGCGCGATCGCGCGTGAGCCGGAACCCGGCGACGCCAAGGACCGTCGCGCCGATGAGCAGGACGATGGCGGCCAGCCCGACGGCCTGATCGAACCACTCCCAAATCACTTGCAGCACAGCAATGGTGACGCAGATGCCGCCGCCGATCACGAGCACCGGATTACGGTCGGCGCTGTACACGGCGAAACACGTGACAGCCACGAGCAGGGTGCAGGCGACCGCCCAGCCCACATGGCTGTCCTCGGCGAGTATCCCGCCGAAAATGCCGGTCAGGATGGCGATCCCGTATCCGGCCCAGGCCGGAGCCGCGCGGCCGGAGCGCGTGACCGCGAACCAGATCCCGGCGAGCGCCAGGAAACCGGCCGCGCCCCAGAGGTCGTCGAGATCGGCCCAATCCATGAGCACCCCGCCCACCGCCGCAGCGCCGAAGAATCCGAGGGCGAGCAGCCCTATCAGTGAGGGCAGCGCCGCATACCCCGCGAGAGCACACAACGCGCCCGCCACCGCGGCCGCCACCCAGGCCTCGTCGTCACCGCCGCCCGCATCGAGGGCATAACCCACCAGCGCCGTCACCGCGATCGTGGCCACCACGAACAGCGCCGCCGCCGACCGCGTCGGCACCGATCGCGCGCCCCCGCCGCGCCGGAACAACTGCTTCGGCCCCGCCAGCCATACACCGGCGCCCGCCGTACCGATGGCGATCACGACCAGCACCAGCACCCGGCTGAGCTGCCCGAGGTCGTCCCACGACGAGTCCATCAGCATCAACAGCCCGCCCAGCACCAGCCCGGCCCCGATATAGGCGGCGATCTCAGCGACCACCCGCCCACCCGAGCGCCGCGCGGCCCGCTCCTGATCCAGGGCCGCCAGCACCGCATCGCGCTGTGCGCCGCTCAGTACCCCTTGGTCGACCAGCCGCCCCAGCACGGCCCCCACCGAATGATCAACAGTCATGACTGATTATCGATCCGCAGCGAAATACGCAACGCAGACTCGTTCCGCTCAGTCGGGCAGGGTCAGGTATCGGGCACCCAGGAGGTCGGCGGTGCGGGTCACGTGATCGATGATGCGGGCGGTGTCGGTGTCTATGGTTCCGGTGCGCCAGGCGGTGAGAAGTTCCGTAAAGCCGCCTATACCCATGAGAACGCCCATGCGCAGGTCGGATTCGTCGACGCCGGGACGCAGGTAGGGGCGGCCGGTGGCGATGAGGAGGTCGGTGGCCTCGGTGAGGGTGGATTTGCGGCGCTCCTCGAGGACGCGGCTGCCCGCGTGGTTGCCGAAGAGGATGCGGGCGGGGCCGTCGGATTGCAGGGCCACGGCGCGGGCAATGGCCAGGTGCAGGATTTCCAGGGGCGGGAGGTCCAGATTCTCGGCCACCACGGCCGAGAGTTCGCCGAAGACTTCGAAACAGACCTCGTCCCAGACCGCGGCCAGCAGTTCGTCGCGATCGGCGAAGTGCTCGTAGAAGTAGCGGTCGTTCAGGGCGACGCGGTTGCAGATGCCGCGCATGGTGACCGCAGCCCAGCCATTGTCGAGCCAGATGTCCAGGGCCGCTTCGACAATGCGGCGGCGTTCGGCGCGGCGCTCCTCCTGGGTTCGCCCGCCCCATGTTCCGGTCCGCCGCCCGTGGCCTGCCGGTGCGCGCACGTCCATGGTTGACAAAATAGCGCACCGAGCGCCTAATTGGGGGCAGGCGCTGTCAATGGGGGCAGATGCCACCAATTGACTGCCCGGATGGCACCTCTCCGGGAGTTCTCATGCGACTCAACCCTTTCGGCGGATCACGCCGGACGCAGCAGGCGGACGCGGTGGTGACCGGCGCCGGCAGCGGCATCGGCCGCGCGTTCGCCATCGAACTCGGACGCCGCGGCGGGCGGGTGATCTGCTCCGACATCGACGGCCACCGGGCGCGCGAGACCGTCGAAATGGTCGGTGCCGCAGGCGGAAAAGCCTTCGACGCTATCTGCGATGTGAGCCGGATCAACGAGGTCGGGAACCTCGCCGACACCGCCGAGGAATGGTTCGGGAAACCCCCGGACATCGTGGTGAACAATGCCGGGATCGGGCGCGGCGGCATGGTCATCGGCGATGCGCCGCTGACCGAATGGCATCAGGTGCTCGACGTCAATCTGTGGGGCGTCGTCCACGGCTGCCATGTGTTCGCGCCCTTGCTGCGCGAGGCCGGGCACGGCCATCTCGTGAATGTCGCCTCCGCGGCGGCCTTCGCGGCCGGACCGCGCATGGCCGCCTACAACGTCAGCAAGGCCGGGGTGCTGGCGCTGTCGGAGACCCTCGCCGCGGAACTGTCCGGCACCGGCGTCGGAGTCACCGTGCTGTGCCCGACCGGCGTGAAAACCAATATCCTGGAAGACGTTCCGATCCCGGACGAGACCGTGGCCCGCTGGGGCGACCGGCTGCTGCGCTGGACCGGCCGCCCACCCGCCACCATTGCCCGCATCACCCTCGACGCCGTCGACCGGGGACAGCTCTATGTCGTCCCGCAGGTCGAGGCCAAGCTCATCTGGCAGTCCAAACGGCTACTGCCCGAGCCCTATACCCGCGCGGCCGGATTACTGGAACGGCTGGCCCGGTAGCCAAGGAGTCAGAACAATGGCGTTCGCATATTCCGACATGCTCACGGTGATCAAAGACCGGCAGTGGGCCCTGGCCGATATCGACTGGGACGCACCGGGAGCCGAGCTCATCACCGATGAACAGCGGCCGCGGCTGGCGGCCTTCATGGCCGATCTGGTCTGGATCGAGCATGTGGGCGCGCGCGGCTTCGCGGCACTCACCCTGCGCGCGCCCGAGGGTCCACTCAAGGAGATCTACCGGTACTTCCACGCCGAGGAACAGAAGCACGCCAATGCCGAACTGGCGCTCATGCGGCGGTGGGGGATGCTCGACGGCGATGCTATGCCCTTGCCCAACAAGAATATTCGGCTCGTCATCGAATGGGTGGACCGCTACGGGGACAGCTTGACGCTGCCGGTACTCGGCACGGTCATCCCGTCACTAGAATGCGCATTGGACGGGGCGCTGGTGAAATTCCTGCTGGACGAAGTCCAGGATCCGCTGTGCCACGAGGTGTTCCGGAATATCAACAGCGACGAATCACGGCATCTCGCGGTCGGATTCCAAGTGCTCGAACAGCTCGGCGCCGGGCCCATGCGGCGCATCGCCATCGAGACGGCCGGATACGCGCTGCGGCCGACATTCCTCATGGGGGCGCTGCTCTACACGCCGCTGCTGTCGCGCATGGCCGCCAACATCATGGCCATGGGGCTCGACGAGGAGAAACTGTGGAATGCGTTGCGCCGCTACGAGAAAGCGGGCGAGCGGGAACCGAGCATCAAACGCCTGCCGCTGTACCACGTCGTGCGCACCCACGGCATTGCCACCATCCACCGGTGGCAGCCGATTCAGGCCATCAACGACGGCCTCAACAAAGCCATCGACCGCTTCCCCGTGAAAGTGCTCGGCAAGCCGCCGACCTGATCGCGAGCGCTGACCTACGAACCGGTGGAGAAATGACCTCCCCCGCCCGCCGCCGGACGGTCGAATCCTTTGCCGGGACACAACTCCACTGCACCCGGTGGCGCGACGAATGCAGCCTCGCCGGGCGCAGCGTGGCCGTCATCGGGAGCGGAGCGGCCGTCGCGCGCGTGCTGCCGCCGGTGGTGCAGTTGGCGCGCAAAGTGACCGTGTTCCAGCATGATCCGGTATGGGTGCTGCCGTGGCCGGAACTGCCCGGTGCGCGGGCGGTGGTGGGGCTGCTGCCCGATGACCTGCTCGGGCAGCTGCCCGCCGACACCGCACGCCCGCTGCCGGGTGACACGGCCGAGGAAACCGCCGGGCGGGCCGGGAATGCCGGGCGCGGAGTCACGGGCCTGACCGGCAGGATCGCGCGCTGGGCCGGGGCGTCGGTGCTGCGTCACGCCGCATCGGCGAATCTGCGTGTGCAAGTGAGGGATTCCTGGCAGCGGCGGCAGCTGACGCCCGATATGGCCGCCGGGGTGCGGTTGCACAATCACTACTACGCGGCCTTGCAGCGCCCGAACTGCAAGCTCGTCACCTGGCCGGTCGCACGGCTCGCACCGCTCGGCATCCGGACCGTGGACGGGATCGAGCATCGGGTCGAACTGATCATTCATGCGGAGGATAGGCCGTGAACAACAGCATTGTGGACCACGAGATCATTGTCATCGGGGCCGGGTTCTCGGGGATTGGCATTGCGATCGCCTTGCGCAAGGCCGGATTCGACGATTTTCTCATCGTGGACGATGCCGACGGGGTGGGGCGGGACCTGGCATTGGAATACCTATCCCGGGATCGCGGTGGATATTCCGTCGTTCAGTTACCAGTACTCGTTCGAACAGCGGCGCACCTGGTCGCGGGTGTACGCGCCTGGGCGGGAGTTGAAGTCGTATGCCGAGCACTGTGTGAGCAAGTACGGTCTGCGGCCGCGGATTCGGTTCGGCACCACTGTTGTTCGGGCGGACTTCGATGACTCGCTGCATTTGTGGCGGCTGCGGACGGCGGGCGGCGAGGAGATCACAGCGCGGTTCGTGATTGCCGCGACCGGGGTGCTGACGCGGCCGAAGATGCCGGATATTCCGGGGGTGGAACGGTACTCGGGGGTCAGCATGCATACGTCGCGATGGGATCACGGGCTGGATTTGCGTGGCAAGCGGGTGGAGATTATCGGCACTGGGGCGTCGGCGGTACAGGT
>NZ_BDCH01000044.1 GCF_001613405.1 Nocardia crassostreae | reverse complement strand
GGAGCGCAGGCTTTCTTGCAGGGCGATGGCCTGTTCGGGGGTGGTCGGCCAGTGATCGATGTTCGCTACCTTCACAATTCGCTCCAAACGCCCTCGCATGGACTGCAACGAATACCCATCGTAGGGGTCGGCCGATTCCGGGCTGATTGCTCGGGAGATGTACCGTTGTCGCCGCTGTCACAGGGCGAGCGGTAATCGGGCGTCGTTAGACTCGGGACCGGAAGGGTGAGGATCATGACGAAAGTAGGCACACTCTCGTGAGCACAGCCATCGGATTGGGGATGCCCGCTGCACCGGCGGCGGTCCTCGCGCCTAGGCGCAAGACCCGCCAGCTGATGGTGGGCAATGTTGGAGTGGGGAGCGAGTTCCCCGTGTCCGTGCAGTCCATGACGACCACCAAGACTCACGATGTGAACGCCACCCTGCAGCAGATCGCGGAACTCACCGCCTCCGGCTGCGACATCGTGCGCGTGGCCTGCCCGCGTCAGGAGGACGCGGACGCGCTGCCCATCATCGCCAAGAAGTCCGGCATCCCGGTGATCGCCGACATCCACTTCCAGCCCCGCTACATCTTCGCCGCCATCGACGCGGGATGTGCTGCGGTGCGCGTGAATCCGGGCAACATCAAGGAATTCGACGGCCGCGTCAAGGAGGTCGCCAAGGCGGCCGGTGCCGCTGGGATCCCCATCCGCATCGGCGTCAACGCGGGCTCCCTCGACAAGCGGATGATGGAGAAGTACGGCAAGGCCACCCCCGAGGCCCTCGTGGAATCGGCGCTGTGGGAGGCGAGCCTGTTCGAGGAGCACGGCTTCGGCGATATCAAGATCTCGGTCAAGCACAACGACCCGGTGATCATGGTCGAGGCCTACCGCCAGCTCGCCGCCCAGTGCGACTACCCGCTGCACCTCGGCGTGACCGAGGCGGGCCCGGCCTTCCAGGGCACCATCAAGTCCGCGACCGCCTTCGGCGCGCTGCTATCGCAGGGCATCGGCGACACCATTCGCGTCTCGCTGTCCGCTCCGCCCGCCGAGGAGGTCAAGGTCGGCGGCCAGATCCTGCAGTCGCTGAACCTGCGCCCGCGCAAGCTCGAGATCGTCTCCTGCCCGTCCTGCGGCCGCGCCCAGGTCGATGTCTACACCTTGGCCAACGAGGTCACCGCCGGGCTGGAAGGCATGGAAGTGCCGCTGCGCGTGGCCGTCATGGGCTGCGTCGTGAACGGTCCCGGCGAGGCCCGCGAGGCCGATCTGGGCGTCGCCTCCGGCAATGGCAAGGGCCAGATCTTCGTCAAGGGCGAGGTCATCAAGACCGTGCCCGAACACCTCATCGTGGAAACCCTCATCGAGGAGGCCATGCGCCTTGCCGAGGAGATGGGCGACACCGTGGAAAGCGGCTCGCCGGTTGTCACCGCGGGTTAGCTCCCGCATGGGAGCGAGGCTGTGGCCGCCCGACGCGCGGTCACAGCCAATAGTGCGGCACGTTTTCAGAAGTTCTGGCACGCTGTGAACGTGCGGAGTGTGCTGGAGCCGACGCGTCGGGCCGCGTCTCGTATCGGAGCAGCCTCCGGCGCCCGTCAGCTCGCGAACCGCGATCTGACACAGGTGCTGCGGGTGCTCGACACCGATCCGGTGGCGACCTGCATGGTCGCCGCGCGCTTGCAGGAGTACGGCCTGGACTCCCGCGGCGCCTACGGTGAGCTGTGGAGCCGCGGCGGTCCCGGCGAATCCCTGTGCTTCTCCGGCGCGAATCTGGTCCCGCTGCGCGGCGATCGGACCGATCTGCGCGCCTTCGCCGATCGCGCCGTGCGCGGCCCGCGCATCTGCTCCTCGGTGGTCGGCCGCCGCGAACTCGCGCTGCCGCTGTGGGAACTGCTCTGCGAGCACTGGGGCCCGCCCCGCGATCTGCGCGCCGATCAACCGCTGCTGGCCCTGGACAAGCCCGCCGGTGTGCAGCCCGATCTACAGGTGCGCCGCGTGCGCCCCGAGGAGATCGACCGCTATCTGGTGGCCGCGGTCGCCATGTTCACCGAGGAGATCGGCGTCGATCCCCGCGCCGGGGACGGCGGGCGCAGCTATCGCCGCCGCGTCGCGAGCCTCATCGAATCCGGCCGCGCCTGGGCGCGATTCGAGGACGGCGAGGTCGTCTACAAGGCCGAGGTCGGCGCGCTGTCCCGGCGCACGGGCCAGATCCAGGGCGTCTGGGTGCATCCCGAGCGCCGCGGCCGGGGCGTCGGCACCATGGGCACCGCGGCCGTCGCCAATGTGGTGGTGGCGTCGGGCCGCACCGCGAGCCTGTACGTGAACTGCTACAACGAGGCCGCCCGCCGCGCCTACGCCAAGGTCGGATTCCGGCAAATCGCCACATTCGCCACGGTTCTGCTGGACTGACCGAATTATGTGATATCGGCGTGAAATCCTTTCCGGTGCAGTGTGTCGCCGGGGTTTGCCAGTAGTTGGCTCTAGCATCTGTGCCGATGTCAACACGGGTCCTCACCACGCTGATCGCCGTCGCGATCACGATTGCCGCCGCCGGGTGCTCGTCGGGTCCGCAGGGTCCGGCGCAAACCGCCGACGCCTTCCTCGACGCCTTCGCCGCGCACGATGTGCAGGCCGCGGCGAATCTCACCAGCCTGCCCGAAAAAGCCGGTCCCGCACTGACTTCGGCCTGGGATCAGCTCCAAGCCGAAGAACTGCGCGCCACCTCCGGCGCCACCCGCGTCACCGGCGACACCGCCACCGTGGACTACACCTACGAGTGGAAACTGCCCAAGGACCGCGTCTGGACCTATCGCGGCCAGCTCTACATGGGCCGCAGCGGGGGCGGCTGGGTGGTCCGCTGGATGTCCTCGAACATCCACCCGCAACTCGGCGACACCCAGAGCCTGCAACTGCGCGCCATCCCCGCGCCCCGCGCGCGGGTGAACGAGCGCTCCGGCACCGATGTGCTGGTGCCCGGCCCGGTCTACCGCATCACCTTCACCCGCGCCGCCAATACCGATCCGACCGCGGTGGCAACGGCTTTGGCGACGGTGCTGCGGCAGTTCGACGAGCGCCTCACCCCCGCCGCCGTCATCGACGCCGCCCGCAAGGCCGACGGCCCTTACACCGTCGCGGTCCTCTCGGAATGGGAGTTCGGCCAGGTGAGCGCCGATCTGCTCGGCCTGCCGGGCGTGACCTTCGGCAAGCAGTGGGACCTGGTACCCACCGACCGCCGCTTCGCCCCCGATCTCATGACCCAGGTCCGCAAGACCGTCATCGACGAGGTGGACGGCAAGGCGGGCTGGACCGTGGTCACGGTGAACGCCAACGGCGTCGACACCGACGTCCTGAAAGAGGTTGCGCCACAGGTCTCCCCGTCCTTCCAGCTGAGCATCGACCGCTATATCCAGAACGCCGCCCAGACCGCCGTCGACGGCCGCGCCGAACAGGCCATGATGGTGGTGCTGCAGCCGTCCACGGGCGCCATTCTCGCCATTGCCCAGAACGAGGCCGCCGACGCCGACGGCCCGGTCGCCGCCGCGGGCCTCTATCCGCCCGGCTCCACCTTCAAGACGGTGACCGCCGCCGCGGCCATGACCACCGGCGACGCCACCCCCGACACCATTGTCCCGTGCCCGAGCCGGATCGTGGTGGGGGAGCGCACGATTCCCAACTACAACCTCTTCACCGTCGGCGATGTGCCTATGTCGACCGCCTACGAGCGGTCCTGCAATACCGCCTTCGCCAAGATCGCCTCCGAACTCGGCGGCGAGGACCTGCGCACGGCCGCCGCGGCATTGGGCATCGGCCCGGACTACACCGTGGCCGGACTGCCGACGGTCTCGGGTTCGGTGCCGCGCGACGATGATCTGGTGCAGCGCGCCGAGGACGGCATCGGTCAGGGCAAGGTGCTCACCAGCCCGTTCGGCCTGGCGCTCATGGCCGCGACCATCGCGCACGGCAGTACGCCGGTGCCGTATCTCATTTCCGGCCACCCTACCGAGGTCACCGGCGAACGCCCGCAACTTCCCGCGGACGTGCTCGACGGGCTGCGCATGATGATGCGGAAGGTGGTGCTCGGCGGCACCGCCGAACGCGTGCGCGATCAGGGCGAGGTGTACGGGAAAACCGGTGAGGCAGAAGTGGACGGCGGCTCGCACTCCTGGTTCGTCGGCTACCGCGGCGATATGGCCTGGGCGACCCTGCTGGTGCGCGGCGGCAGCTCCGACAATGCGGTGGCGGCGACCCGGGACATGCTCACGGCGCTACCGCCCGGGTACTGAGCCGGGAGGGGTCGCGCGATCAGCGCGGGGAGGAGGTCTGATAGCGCCCGCCGAGGCTCACGCACGCGGCGGGCTGGATTTCCCCGGTGAGGGCTTCGGACACATAGCGCTGCTGGGCCAGTGATTTCGCGGGCGGGCCGCCGGTGGACGCATCGCCGACGATTTCGACGACACCGGCTCCGGCGAGCACCATGCCCGCGGTGGTGAGTAGCAAGAGGGCCGAGCGCTTCATATCCAACTCCCTTGTTTAGGGGGATTGAGTTAGCCGATCCGAACGGTGAGTTTCGGATAGCCGATGCTCATTAGGGTTGGCTGACTGTTTGCCACCGTAAGGAACGGTAATCCGAGTGTGATGGGCCTGGCAACCCTCAAGTGTGATCCCGCACACTTCTGACGCGAAGGTGTCCCAGGTCACCCGGACGTTCGATCTGGGAGTTGGATTTCAATTCATCCGGCGGTCACCGAGCGCGTGCGCGGCGCTCAGTTGGCGCGGTGCATGGTGGCCGCGAGATGGCGCTGGAGCGGCTGCTCGACAGCGGCCATGCGCAGCCGGTAGCTGAGGGTGTCCCCGGCCAGGGTGATGCTGCGGCCCAGGGCCGTCACCGATTTCGCGCTGCTGCTGCGGCCGATGGAGGTGGAGTCCATGCGCATGCCCTCGCCGTCGCGCACCAGGGTGCCCTCGCAGATCTCGGTGATCCCGGTCGGATGAGCAAGGATGAGTTCGATCCGATCGCCGCCGAGCGCCCGGAGATATCCGGTTTCGCTATGCATCGGGCGGCCGTCGTCGGCGGCGCGGGTGCGTTGCCGGTAGGTCAGGAACGGCCGGCCGACATGACCGAAGTGCACTTCCTCGAGGTATTCGAAGGAGTTGATGGTCGGGTATTCACCCTGCCCGCGGCCGCGCCACGTGCCCAGCAGCGGGGCCAGATGTGCGATGTCAGGGTGGGGCGCGACGGGGGTTTCGGGTTCGAGCACGGCGGACAGCTTAATCCGCCGCCTGTGATTATTCGGCCGGTCGACGCGCCCGGGCGTAATTATTTCCGGGAAGGGCCCTTGATCGATCCGGGCGGCTCGATCAAGGGTGGCTCGATCAGCGGCGGCTGGCGCGGCGGTAGCCGTAGGCGGCGGGCAGGGCGAAGACGATGATCGCGCCCACCGACCAGACGATGGTGTGCAGCAGCGGACCGGCCAGCGGTCCGCCCTCGGCGAGGGCGCGCATGGTGTTCACCGCGACCGACATGGGCTGATTGCGGACCACCGGCTGAATCCACTCCGGATAGGCGCCCAGCGGGACGAATCCGGTGCTGAAGAACATGAGCAGCGAGGACAGGATGGCGATCGCCTCGACCAGGGTGGATTTGGCGGTGAAGACGGCGATGGCGGTGACCATGGTGGCGAAGGCCAGCCCGAACAGCACCGGCACCCACAGGAAGCCGAAGGCGGCGAGCGGTCCCTGCTGGAAGCGGAAGCCCAGCAGCATGGCGAAGCCGATGATCACCAGTGTGCCGCCGAAGATGCGGCAGCCTTCGGCCAGAATCCGCGCGGCCAGTCCGGAGGCCCGGTGCACCGGCAGCACCCAGAACCGCGCGAGCAGTCCGGCATCGCGTTCGCGCCCCAGCATGACGCCGCTGGCGACGGTGCCCGACAGCGCACCGACCAGGCACACCATGGGCACCGATCCGTAGAGGGCGCTGCTGCCGGAGAACTTCTCGATCTGCGAGCCCACCACGATATCCAGCATGAGCAACAGCAGACAGGGCACGATCAGCGTCTCGAGCAAGGTGACCGGATCCCGGACCCACCGCAGCAGCAGCCGCATCGTCTGAATCCAGGTGTGGCGCACCAGCGCCGGGACCGAGGCTTCGGCGGTGGTGATGGTGTCGGCGGAGCCGGTCCGCGGGGCAAGGGTGATCATGTCACGACCTCTTCGTGTTCAGCCGGACGGTGAAATACAGCGAGAAGAGAATGATGCCGATGCCCCACAGCAGCGGCGGGGTCATGACGGCCCAGCTCACCTCGCCCGCCTTGCCCAGCGAATCGCCGCCGAGGGCGCGCAGGCCGAAGGCGAATTGGGACACGGGCTGATTGCGGACGAAAGGTTCGACCCAGTCCGGGAATTGGGCGGCCGGGGCGAGACCGGTGGAGAGCATACCGAGAATGAGGGGCGGCAGGACCAGCATCTGGGTGGTGGCCTCCGGAGATTTGGTGACGGTGCCGATGACATCCGCGCCCAGGCAGAAGGCGATGCCGATGAGCATGGCCAGGCCCAGGAATCCGAGGGTGTGCGAGAACGGGCCCTCGAACCGGAAGCCGATGACGTGCACCGAGATCAGCGCGGAGATGAGCGCGATGACCATGCGGAAGACATTGGCGGACATGCGCGCCGCCGTCGGGACCAGCGGGTGCATGGGCATGGCGTCGAAGCGGCGGTCCAGGCCGGAGACCATATCGGTGGCGGCGCGGAAGGCGGCGGCAATGGCGGTGAAGGCGGCGGCCTGCAGGATCACGATGGGCGCGAAGAACTGTGCGTAGCTGCTGAATCCGTGCCCGGCGAAGCTCATCACCCGATTGAGCGGAATGTAGAAGCTGGCGGCGAAGGTGACCGGGGCCAGGACGGCGGTGAGGATTTCGCCGGTCTTCACCGACGGCACGATGAGCCGCACCGTCAGCACCCACCACTGTTGCAGCGTGCCCGGTGTGGCGCGGGTGCTGGTGAGCCACGCGCCGGAGGCGGTCGTGGTCGCGGCGGTCACGACCGGGCCTTCCCGTTGAGTTCCTGCTCCTCGGTCATATGCCCGGTGAGAGAAAGGAATACGTCGTCGAGGGAGGGGCGGCGCAGGGCGATGTCCACCAGTTCCAGTCCGGCCCCGTCGAGTCGGCGCAGCGCTTCGGCGAGTGTTTTCGCGCCCTCGGGAGCCGGAATGGCCAGCCGATCCGTATTCCGGCTCAGCGCTTCCCGGCTGGCGTCGGGCAGCAGATCGCCCAGGGCCGTCGCGATGCGCGGTAGTTCCTCGATGCGCAGCGGCACGATCTCGCAGTAGCTGCCGCCGGTGCGCGCCTTGAGTTCGTCCGCGGTGCCGTCGGCAATCACCACGCCGTGGTCGATGACGATGATCCGATCGCACAGGGCGTCGGCCTCTTCCAGGTACTGCGTGGTGAGCAGGGTGGTGATGCCGTGCTTGCGGAAGCCGCTGACCAGATCCCAGACGCCTTGGCGGCTGCGCGGATCCAGGCCCGTGGTGGGCTCGTCGAGGAACACCACCTCCGGCCGCACCACCAGCCCGCAGGCGATATCGATGCGCCGCCGCATACCGCCGGAGTAGGTGCCGACCCGGCGGCCCTTGGCCGCGCCGAGATCGAATTCCTCGATCAGCTCGTCGGCGCGTTTGCGGGCCGCGCCCTTGCGCAGCCCCATGAGCCGCCCGAACATGACGAGGTTCTCGTACCCGCTCAGGGCGTCGTCGAGTGCGGCGAACTGCCCGGTCAGCATGATGCTGCGCCGCACGGCCGCCGCCTCGTTGACGCAGTCGTGGCCCGCGACCTCGGCGCGCCCGGCATCGGGGGCGATGAGGGTGGACAGGATATTGACGGTGGTCGTCTTGCCCGCGCCATTGGGCCCGAGAATGCCGAGCACCTCGCCCGGCGCAGCCTTGAAGGTGATGCCGCGCAGGGCTTGAACGGTTCCGAATGATTTCTCGATGCCTTCGACGATCACGCCGTCCACGCCACTGCCGGGTTTCACTGTGTCCCTCCGAGATGTTCGTCGAGGATGCCGGCGATGGCCGCCAGCGAGTCCGGCGAGGTGAGCTCGTCGTGAGTCGCCTCGATGTCGTAATTGGTGATCTCCCCGGTGATCCAGGGCCGCCAGCCTTCCGGCCCGAAGATGTCCGAGGTGTTCACGGTGCCGCTGAAATACAGTGCGTCACCGTGGAATACCGGCCGCTGATAGCCGGTGCGGGTGCGGGCGGAGGCGTTGTAGGACGCGGCCATCCGCTCGAGGGTGAGCGCGTCCACGAGCGCGACCCCGCCCATGTGCTCGCGAATCAGTTCCGCCGCCTCCTCGGCGGTGGCCTCGGGTGAGACGTCGGCAATGCCGAAGACCTGACCGAAGGTGGCCACGAAGGATCCGGCGGTGAGCTTGTCCACGCTGTCGCCGTCGATATCGGTGCTGTCGGCGTCGAGCAGGGTGAGGGTGCCGATCTGCGCGCCCTCCGCGTGCAGGCGGGTGGCCACGGCGTGCGCGATGAGACCGCCGAAGGACCAGCCGAGCACGTGGTACGGGCCCTCGGGTTGCAGGCGGCGGATCTCGCGCACATAGCGTTCGGCGAAATCGTCGATGCTGCGGGCGGCCGGTTCGCCCGACAGGTCGGAGGCCTGCAGACCGTAGATGGGACGGCCGGGACGCAGCAGTTCGGCCAGCCCCAGATAGGTCCAGGCAATGCCCGAGGACGGGTGGATACAGAACAGCGCCGGTTCGTCACCGTCGGGCCGGATGGGCAGCACCACTTCCAAGCCGAGGCCGGGGCCCGAAGCCGGTTGCGCGGCAGCCAGTTCGGAGGCCGCCTGCGCCTGCTCGCGCTCGGCCATGTACGCCCGCTCCGCCTCGGCGGCCTCTTGCGCCACCGGAGAGTCGGCGAAATCGGCTGCCGCCGTGAGGGATTCCATCCACAGCATGGCCAGTTCGGCGATCTCGTGGCGCGCGGTCAGCGTGACGGGAAAGGTGAAACTGGCCTGCAACCGGTCGCCCACCACCACCGCATTGATCTCGATCTCGGCGGTCACCGGCACCTCGGGGCTCTCCTCGGTGTGCAGGTCGCCGAACTCCTCGGTGGGCAGCCAGCCCAGCCCTTCCAGCCCGGCCGGAATATCGGCGGCGGCGTAGCGGCCCAGATAGTTGAACCCGATGCGGCCCGGAACCCGCTGCGGCAGTGCGCGTGCGGTGTCCTGGTTGAGATAGCGCAGCAGGCTGTAGCCGATGCCCCGGTCGGGAATGTCGAGCAGTTGATGTTTGGACGCCCGGATCGCCTCGCCCATGGCCGGGCCGCCGTCGAGCGCGTCGTCGACATCGATACCGGGCAGCTCCATCCGCATCGGGTACAGGCTGGTGAACCAGCCGATGGTGCGGGAGAGGTCCGCGCCCGGAACGATCTCCTGTTGACGCCCATGCCCTTCCATACGGATGAGCACCGATGCGGGGTTTGGTTCGGTCCTGCCGGTGTGCCCGGAACGCTCGGCCCGCCAGCGCATGACGGCGAGGGCGAGGGTGGCCAGCAGGGCGTCCTCGACGGTGCCGTCGAACAGTCCCGGCAGGGTGGTCAGCAGGGCATTGGTCACCGAGGCGGGCGCGGAGACGTCGACGGCGCGCACGGTGACGGCGCGGTCGATGGCCGGATCCAGTTCCCGCGAGCCGATCAGCGGATCGGGCGTCTCGGCGATCTCGCGCCAGTAGTCGAGTTCACCTGTGCGACCGGCACTGTGGGCTTCGTCGTGCAGCGCGTGCGCCCACCGGCGCATGGAGGTGCCGGTCTCGGGCAGGATGGGCGGCGCGCCGCCGGAGAGCTGCGCCCAGGCGGCGATCAGGTCGGGAATGAGAATGCGCCAGGTCACGCCGTCGGTGACGAGGTGGTGCGCCACCAGAATCAGTCGCCCGGTGCGCTTCTCGGGCCCCGACCCGGCCGGGTCGAACCAGATCAGCTGCATGACCACGCCATTGGCCGGATCGAGCCGGTTGAGCGCCGAATCCACCTCGGTGACGGCGTATTCGCGCAGTTCGACCGTGCTGGCGGCCTGGAACTCGATGCGGTGCACCAGCTTGTCCACATCGACCGTGCCGGGTTCGCGGGTGTGCAGCCGCCATTCGCCGTCGGCGCCGGTGAGCTGCGCGCGCAACATATCGTGGTGATCCACCACGGCGGTGACGGTGGCGACGAGCTGGTCGCGGGTGATGCCGTGCGGCATCTCCAGCACCGCCGACTGCGCGAAGCGCCCGAAGTCCCCGCCGCGCTCGGTCATCCAGCGCACGATGGGCGTGAGCGGCAGCTCGCCGACCCCGCCGCCGGGCAGCTCCTCCAGCACCACCGCGGCCCCGGCGGCCTCGGCCAGTACGGCCAGCGCGGCGACGGTGCGATGCTCGAACACCTGCAGCGGTGACAGTTCGATCCCGCGCAGCCGTGCCCGCGACACCAGCTGGATGGCGAGAATGCTGTCCCCGCCGAGGGCGAAGAACGAATCGTGTACGCCGACCCGCTCGCGGCCGAGCAGTTCGGCCACGATCTCGGCCAGCGCGGTCTCGATGGCATTGGTGGGCGCGCGGTATTCGGTCTCGGCCTCGAACACCGGTTCCGGCAAGGCCTTCCGGTCGAGCTTGCCGACCGCATTGAGCGGGATGGCATCGAGCACGACGAAGGCCGTCGGCACCATATAGCCGGGCAGCGTATCGGCGGCATGGGCGCGAATCGCGGAGATGTCCAGCACGACGCCGGGGGAGGGCAGCACGTACGCGGCCAGTGCGGTCGCACCGCCGGGGCCCGAAACACCGAGCGTGACGGCGAATTCGACACCCTCGGCGCGGGCCAGCACCGCATCGATCTCGCTGAGTTCGATGCGCTGGCCGCGCACCTTCACCTGGAAGTCGGTGCGGCCCAGATATTCCAGCCGGGGCGCGTTGAGCGCGCCGGTCCAGCGCACCAGATCGCCGGTGCGGTACATGCGCTCACCCGGTGCGCCGTAGGGGTCGGCGACGAACCGGGCCGACGACAGTCCGGACCGCTCGTGATACCCGCGCGCCAGCGCGTGTCCCGCCAGGTACAGCTCACCCGCCACGCCCATGGGCACCGGCCGCAGCCGGTCGTCGAGGACGAGAGCGGCCGCGCCCCGGATGGGCCGCCCGATGGTCACCGGCTGATCCGCCTTGAGCGCATCCGAGGTCGTCGCCCAGATGGTGAATTCGGTGGGGCCGTACAGGTTCACCAGCATGCGACCGGCCGACCAGCGCTCGACCAGTTCCGGGCCGATGGCCTCACCGGCCACCGCCAGCACGTGCACGCTCGCGACCGCCGCCGGATCCATGGTCGCCAGCGCGGAGGGGGTGATCACCAGGTGCGTGACCCTCTGGGTGGCAATGAGATCCTGCAGGGCGTCCCCGCCGAACACATCGGGCGGCGCGACCACGGCGGTGCCGCCCGCCCCGAAGGCCATGAGCGCCTCGAAGGCCGAGGCGTCGAAGCTCGGCGAGGCGACCTGCAGCACCCGCGACCGATCGTTGAGCCCGAGCGTATGGTGCTGTGCCCGAACGAGATCGGCGAGACCGCGATGCGATACCGAGACGCCCTTCGGCGTGCCGGTCGACCCGGAGGTGTAGATCAGCCACGCGGGATGATCGGGATTCACCGCGTAGTCGTAGTCCCGCTCCCAGGCTTCGCGCGACCACCGGTCGACGTGAATGACCTTGGTGCGCGCGTCTTCCTGCGGGCCGTCGAGCACCAGCCACTGGATGGTGCCGGGCAGCAGCGGCCGATGCGCGCCGGTGGTGAGTCCCAGCACCGCCCCCGAATCGGTCAGCATGTGATCGATGCGGTCGAGCGGATTGCGCGGGTCGATGGGCAGGAAGGCGGCCCCGGTCTTGGCGGTGGCCCACATGGCGGTGAGCAGTGCCGTGCTGCGGGAAATCGCGAGGGCGACAACGGTTTCCACGCCCGCTCCGGCCGCCGTCAGCTGCGCGGCCAGGAAGTCCGACGCGGTGTCGAGCTCCTGATAGGTGGTGGTCCGCCCGTCGGCGACGATGGCGGGCCGATCGGGGTGATAGGCGGCCGCCGTGGTGAGAATCTCGGCCAGGGTGGTGATATCGTCGCCGCCGCGCGGTCCGCGAAGCGGGACGAGGGCCCGCCGCTCGGCATTGTCGAGCAGGTCGATATCCGAGAGCCGGACATTCGGATCGGCGATGACGGCGCGCAGGATCCGCTGCCACCGGGTCACCACGCGCGCGGCGGTCGCGGCGTCGAACAGATCGGTCGCGTAGCTGAGCGTGCCCTCGAGCCCCGACGGTTCTCCGCCGGGCCGCGGATCGCGCAGATCGAAGGCGAGATCGAACTGCGAGGTATCGCGGTCGAACGGTTCCACCTCGACCCGCAGTCCCGGAAATTCCAGGCTCGGCGGGGCGAAGTTCTGCAGGGACAGCGTCACCTGGAACAGCGGGTGATGTGCCGTGGAGCGGGCCGGATCGAGCACCTGGACGAGGCGTTCGAAAGGCACCTCGGCATGGGCGAAGGCGTCCAGATCGGCGGAGCGCACCGCGGTGAGGAAATCGCGGAACCCGCTGCTGAGATCGACGGGCGTGCGCAGGGCGAGGGTATTGACGAACATGCCGACCAGATCGTCCAGCGCCGCGTCACCGCGGCCCGCGACGGCGGTGCCGACCACCACGTCGGGCGTGCCCGCCAGCCGCGAGAGCAGGACCGCCAGCGCGGCGTGCATGACCATGAACAGGCTGGTGTCGGTCCCGGCGGCCAGGGCCGCCAGCTCGGCGTGCAGCCGGGCGTCGAGCGCGAACGGCAGATCGGTGCTGCGCATGCTCTGCACGGCCGGGCGCGGCCGGTCGGTGGGTAGCTCCAGCACGTCTGGGGTGCCAGCCAGCTTGTCGCTCCAGTACCGGACCTGCTGGGCCGCACGGGATTCCGGATCGCGTTCGTCGCCGAGCAGTTCGCGCTGCCACAGCGAATAGTCCGCGTACTGCACCCGCAGCGGCTCGCGCACCGGCTCCGCGCCCGCGCTGCGGGCCAGGTAGGCGGTGAGCAGGTCGGTGGCGAGGGGCTCCATGGACGCGCCGTCGGCGCTGATGTGATGCACGACCAGCACGACGACATGGGTATCGGGCGCATCGGTGATCCGGAACAGTCCGACCCGCAGCGGCGGTTCCCGGGTCACGTCGAACCCTGTACCGGTCAGCTCCTCGATCTGATCCCGCAGTGCCGCACCGTCTTCGGTCTCCTCGACCCGCATCTCCGGCGCGGCCGCGTCCACGCCGACCACGACCTGCCGGGGGCCGTCGGCATCGCCGGGGTAGATGGTCCGCAGCGTCTCGTGCCGCGTCACCAGATCGGTGACCGCGGCGCGCAGGGCGTCGGTATCCAGTGCGCCGGTGAGCCGCAGCGCGGCGGTGATGTTGTAGGCCGCCAGGCTGGAATCCGTGCGGTTGAGCACCCACATGCGCTGCTGCGCGGGGGAGAGCGGGACCCGATCGGGCCGGATGCGCGGCGCCAGCGCCGGGCGACCGGACAGATCGCCGGAAGGCACGACGCGAGAGGACAATTGCGCGACCGTCGGCGCGTCGAACAGATCGCGCAGTGCGATGGTCGCGCCGAGCACCGTATTCACCCGGGCCACCACCTTGGTGGCGCTGAGCGAGTTGCCGCCGAGTTCGAAGAACGAGCGGTCGATACTGACCTGATCGACGCCGAGGACCTCCGCGAAGACCTTGCCGACCGCGGTCTCCACCGCGGTCCGAGGCGCCAGGTACGGCTCCTGCAGGCTCGCGAAATCCGGTGCGGGCAGGGCATTCCGGTCCAGTTTGCCGACCGGGGTCAGCGGCACGTCGTCGAGTTCGAGGATATAGCTGGGCACCATGTAGCCCGGCAGCGCCGCCGCCACCCGGGTCCGCAGCAATTCGGTATCCAGGGGCGCGCCGCGCACGCCGACCACATAGGACACGAGGACGGTCTGCCCGCCGGGTCCGGGCGCGCCGATGGTGGCCGCGTACTCGACCTCGTCGTCGGCATTGAGCACCGCGTCGATCTCGCCCAGTTCGATGCGCAGGCCGCGAATCTTGACCTGGAAGTCGCTGCGGCCCTGGTATTCCAGCTCAAGCCGTTCGCCGTCCTCGTGCTGTACCTCCACCCAGCGCACCATGTCGCCGGTGCGGTACATGCGGGTGCCGGAGGCCCCGTACGGATTGGCGACGAATCGCGCCGCCGTCAGCCCGAAGCGATTGAAATAGCCGCGCGCCAAGGCGGGTCCGGCCAGATACAGCTCACCGGTCACGCCGAGGGGCACCGGGCGCAGCCAGGAATCGAGCACCATGGCCTGCGCACCGCTGATCGGTCCGCCAATGGTGATCGGTTCCCCGGGCAGCAGTTCCCCGGGACCGGTGGCCCAGATGCTGAATTCCGTGGGCCCGTACAGGTTCAGCATCCGCCGCCCGGGCGCCCAGGCGGCCACCAGTTCGGGTCCGGCGGCCTCACCGGCCACCGACAGACTGCGCAGCTGGGTGAGCCCCATCGGATTCATGGTCGCCAGCACCGACGGGGTGATGACCGCATGGGTCACGCCCTGTTCGCGCAGCAGCTCCTCGAGTTCGCTTCCCCCGTACACATCCGGCGGGGACACCACCAGCCGCCCGCCCATGCCGTGCGCCTTTAGCATTTCGTGCACCGAGGCGTCGAAGCTGGGGGAGGCCACCTGCAGCGTGCGCGACATCTCGTTGAGATCCAGGCCCTTTTCCTGGGTGGCGACCAGATTGGCCAGGCCGCGATGGCTCACCAGCACGGCCTTGGGCTTACCGGTGGAGCCGGAGGTGTAGATCAGATAGGCGACCTGTTCGAGCTTGATCGGGCCGCCGCGTTCGGCATTGGTGATCGGCGCGTCCGAGACGGTCATGACGCGCCGGATGGTGTTCAGATCGTCGAGCAGCAGCCAGTCGATGCTGCCCGGCAGCGTATCGCCCACCGAGCACACCGTCACGCCGATGGGCGCGCGCGAATCGGTGAGAATGTGCTCGATGCGTTCCACCGGATAGTTGGGATCCAGCGGCAGGAACGCCGCACCGGTCTTGGCGAGGGCCCAGACGGCGACCACCGATTCCACCGAGCGGGTCAGGGCCAGCACCACGAACACCTCGCGGCCCACGCCCCGGCGCAGCAGGACCCGCGCGAACCGGTTCGACCAGGCGTCGAGATCGCGGTAGGTCATGGTGAGATTGCCGGAGCTGATGGCGATTCCGTCCGGATTCACCCGCGCTCCGGCGGAGAGGATATCGGCCAGGGTGCGCATGGGCACCGGATCGCCGCCGCGCACCGGCAGCAGCGCGCGCCGCTCGGCCGGATCACAGTGCTGGAGTTGCGCGACCCGGCGCTCGGGCCGGTCGGCGATCTGGTCGAGCAGGTGCACGAACCGGTCGAGCAGCCGCCGCGCCGCGGTCTCGGGCAGGTGGTCGGACATGAATTTCACGCTGATGCACAGGCTTTCGGCGCCGTCCGGGGCGCGCTGCGGGATCACCATGAGGTTCAGCGGATACGGCGTGGCGTCGGTGCCCTCCACATCGAGAATGCGCATGCCCGCTATATCCATGGCCTGCGAGAGGGTTTCGCGGTCGATGGGATAGGACTCGAACACGGTGAGGGTGTCGAAGAGCTCGGACAGGCCCACGGCCTGATGGATGGCGGCCAGGCCGACATGCTGATGATCGAGCAGCCGCGCCTGTTCGGATTGCACCCGCGCCAGCAGATCGGCCACGCGCTCACTGGGATTCAACCGCACCCGCACCGGCAGGGTATTGATGAACAGCCCCACCATCTCCTCGACGCCCGCCAGTTGCGGCGGGCGGCCGGAGACGGTGCCGCCGAAGATGACATCGGTGCGGCCGGTGAGCATGGCCAGCAGCAGAGCCCAGGCGGCCTGCACCGCCGTGTTCACCGTGGCGCCCGTCGCGCGCACGGTGGTTTCCAGCCGGGACAGCTGGTCGGCGCTGAAATCGACTGTCACCATGCCGGATTTGGTGGAGGTGATATCGGCCAGGGTGGGTATGGCCCGGGTGGGCGAATCCACTCCGGCCAGGGCTTCGGTCCACGCGGCGAGGGAGGCGGCGTCGTCCTGGTCGTTGAGCCAGGCCAGGAATTCGCGATAGGAATGCGCGGGCGCGGCGGGAATGGTCTGCCCGGTAATGGAGGCCAGATACCCGGCCAGCAGTTCCCGCACCACCAGCGGCGTGGACCAGCCGTCCAGCACCAGATGGTGATTGGTCATGAGCAGCGTGTACGCCTCGGCGTCGGTGCGCACGAGGCTGAAGCGCAGCAGCGGCGGCCGGGCGAGATCGAAGCGAGAGCCCGCGTCCACGTGCACCAGGCGCTCGAGTTCCCGCTGCCGCGCCGCCGCGTCCGGGATCCCCGTGAGATCGATTTCCTGCCACGGGATTTCGGCGGCGGCGAGGACCAGTTGACACGGCCCGTCGGGGGTCTCGGCGAAGGCCGCGCGCAGCACGTCGTGCCGGTCGAGCAGGGCCTGGGCGGAGGTGCGCAGCCGGGCGGAGTCCACGCGACCGGCCAGCGAGAGCCGCGTCTGCACGGTGTAGCCGTCGGCGGTGTCGGTGTCGTAGCGGGCGTGGAACAGCAGCCCGTACTGCAACGGCGAGAGCGGCCAGACATCGGCGAGGCCCGCGTATTCGCGCTCCCACTCGTCGATGTGCTGCTGTCCGACGGTGACGAGCCCGAAATCGGAGGGAGTGCGCCCGCCCGCGCCGGTGTGGCGCGCATGGGCGGTGAGCCCGGCGAGCGCCTGCGCCCACAGTTCGGCGAACTCGCGCACCTGCGGCTCGGTGAACAGCCGCGACGCATAGGCCCAGGTGATCTCCAGCCCGGCATCGGTGTGGAAGGCATTGATGTCCACGGCCGCCTCGAGCGGTGCGCGATCATCCTGGGTGGCCGCGAAACGGCGTGGCAGCCACGGGGTGTCGCCGCCGTCGGCGGTTTCGACGCCCGCGCCGGTACGGCCCAGATAGTTGAAGCTCAGCTGCGGGACGGCGGTACCGGCCAGCGCCTGCCGGGTCTCGGGATGCAGATACCGCAGCATCCCGTAGCCCACGCCCTTGTCTGGAATGGCGCGCAGTTGCTCCTTGACCGCCTTGAGGGCGGCGCCCGCCGCGGGCCCGCCGCGGAAGGCCTCGTCGAGATCGATATCGCCGAGATCGAGCGCGACCGGGTAGACGCTGGTGAACCAGCCGATGGTCCGGGAGATGTCCGCGCCCGGCGCGATCGCCTCCTCCCGGCCGTGGCCTTCGAGGGTGAGCAGCGTTCGCCGGGTCTTGCGGAACCGGCTCGCCGCCAGCGCGAGCGCGGTGAGCAGAGCGTCGTCGACACCGCAGTGGAAACGCTCGGGGACCAGTTCCAAAGCCGCGGAGGTGGTTTCGGCGTCGATGACGGTGCGCACCTGCCGCATGGTGGCGACGGTGTCGCGCCGCGGATCCAGGGTGCGCGATCCGAAGACCGGATCGGGGGTCTCCAGAATCCGTTGCCACAGCGGCAGTTCCGTCGTGCGCTCGGCGGCCTGTTCGCGCTGCGCGTGCGCCCAGCGGCGGAAGGAGGTGCCGACCGGGAGCAGTTCGCCACCGGCCCAGGCGGTCGCGAGATCCGGGAGCAGAACGCGCCACGAGACGCCATCGGTCACGAGGTGGTGCAGCACCACCCACAGCAGCGGATCCGCGTCCGCGCGCTCGATGAGCACGAAGCGCGCCACCACCCCATTGGCCGGATCCAGCAGATCGGCCGCGGCCTGCAATTCCGCCGAACCGTCGCTGCCCGCGGCCGCATGCACGGTGTGGATGAGCGATTCCGCCCGCACCGTCCAGGGCTCGCCGACCGCCCACTGCCAGCCCACCGAGCCATTGCCGCGGGCCTCGCCGTGATGGGCGAGGGTGCTGCGAAAGAGATCGTGCCGGTCCAGCAGCGCCTGCACCGCGGGCGCGAGGCGGCCTCGATCGACATCGCGGGGCAGGCCGATGAGCACCGCCTGCGCGAAGCGCGGCCAGGTGTCGCCCTGTGCGAGCATGGCGTGCACGATGGGCGTGAGCGGCACCGCGCCGGCACCGCCGCCGGGCAGTTCCTGCAACACCTGCGCGGTGGCGTCACCCGCCACGGCGGCCAGGGCGGCAACCGTCTTGTGCTCGAACACATCCCGGGCGCGCACCGACAGCCCGGCCTTCTTGAGGCGGGCCACCAGCTGGATGGCCACGATGCTGTCACCGCCGAGGGCGAAGAAATTGTCGTCCGCGCCCACCGCGTCGAGGCCCAGCACCTCGGCGAAGACGGCGGCGAGCACCTGTTCGCGTTCGGTCTCGGGCACCCGCCCGGCCGTGGCGCGCGTGCCGAAGTCCGGCTGCGGCAGGGCGCGCCGATCCACCTTGCCCGCCGGGGTGAGCGGCAGGGTATCGAGAACCATGACCGCCGACGGCACCATGTGCGTCGGAAGCTGCTGTCCCACCGTGATTTTCACGGCCTCGGGATCGATCACGGTATTCGCGGCGGCCAGCACGTAGGACACCAGGGCCGTCGCCCCGCCCGGTGTGGTGGCGCCGACCGTGATCGCCACCTCGACGCCCGGATGCCGCGCGACGGCGGCGTCCACCTCGCCGAGTTCGATCCGGAAGCCGCGCACCTTCACCTGCGTATCGCCGCGCCCCACGTATTCCAGTTCGGGTCGCCCGTTGCGCCGCCGCCAGCGGACCAGATCGCCGGTGCGGTACATGCGCTCGCCCGCGGCGAAAGGGCTGGCCACGAAGCGTTCCGCGGTGAACCCGATGCGCTGGTGATACCCGCGCGCCAGCCCGGACCCGCCCAGGTACAGCTCACCGGTCACCCCGGGCGGCACCGGCCGCAGCCAGGGATCGAGGACGACCGCGCTGGTGCCGCGGGACGGGCCGCCGATGGTGATGGGATCGTCCGGCGCCAGCGGCGTGCTCAGCGTCGCGGTCACCGTGGTCTCGGTGGGCCCGTAACCGTTGAGCACGCAGCGCCCGGCCCAGCGCACCGTCAGCTCCGGCGGCACCGCCTCGCCGCCGACGACCAGGGTGCGCAGCCGCGGCAGGGTCTCCGGCTCCAATGAACCGGCCACCACCGGAGTCACATTCAGATGGGTGACCTCCAGCTTGCGCAGCACCCGCGCCAGCTCCTCGCCCGCGTACGCGGCCGGGGGCACCACCGCCACCGTGGCGCCCACCGCGAGCGCCACCAGCAGTTCCTCCACCGAGATGTCGAAACTCGGCGACACCGCGTGCGCCATGACCGCGTCCGAGGCGACGCCGAAGGCCGCGCCCGAGCCGGTCACCAGATTCGCCAGGCCGCGGTGGGTGACGCCGACGCCCTTGGGCAGGCCGGTGGAACCGGAGGTGTAGATCAGATAGGCCAGCTGATCGAGCCGGACCGGAGCGCGCCGATCGTGATCGGTGATCGGCGCGGAATCCGCTGCGGCGAGGGCATTCTCGGTCTCCGGATCGTCCAGCGTCAGCCATCGCACCCGATCCGGCAGCGCCGCCCGCGCGGCGGCGACCGTCACCCCGGCCACCACGCCGCTGTCGGTGATCATGTGCTCGATGCGATCGGTCGGATAGCCGGGATCGATGGGCACGAAGGCCGCGCCCGTGCGCGCCACCGCGATCATGGCCAGCACCGACTCCGCCGAGCGCGGGATCGAAATCGCCACGGCCCGTTCGGGTCCGGCCCCGGACGCGATGAGCACCCGCGCCAGCCGGGCGCTGTACTCGCTGACCTCCCGGTAGGTGAACGCGGTGCCGTCGGCGCGCATGGCAATGGCCGACGGATCGACTTCCGCACCGGCCGCGAGGATCTCGGGCAGCGTGCGCGGCGTGGCGCCGCGGCGTCCGCGGGTGGGAACGAGTTCGGAGCGCTCGGACTCCGACAGTGCCGCCACCGCGGACAGCGGCCCCTGCGCTCCGCCCGCCAGGAAACGGTGCAGGAAGTCCAGGAACCGCGTGTGCAGGGTGGCGAGTTCGTGCTCGCCGTAGCGGTTCGGATTGGCCTGGAAGTCGATATGGGTGCGTTCGCCGCCGACGCCCGGATAGACATTGACGAACAGATCGTCGATGAGACCCGAGGTCAGCACGTGCAACCGGCCGGTCACCCCGCCCAGGCGAATGCGGGTATCGGCCAGCATGAGATTGACCGTCGGCCCGAAACCGCCCACCTCGTCCATGGCCCAGCCGAGATCGCGGACGATGTCCTCCTGGCGGTAGCGCTGGCGGCGCAGGGCGGCGGTGAGCTCACCCTGGGTGGCGCGAATCAGATCGCCGACGGTGGCGGCCGGGGTGGGGTGCAGCCGCAGCGGCACGACATTGGCGACCATGCCGCCGGAGCGGCGCAGGACCGCGGTGGTGCGACCGGACACCGGCAGGCTGAGCACGATCTCGCCGCTGCCGGTCATGGCGCCGACGAAGGCGGCGAAGGCGGCCACGATGATCGGCGCCGGGCTGCTCGACTGTTCGGCGGCGAGCGCGTCCAGCAGGGTCGCGGTGGACTCCGGCAGTTCGCCGCTCAGCAGCCGCGGGTGGGCGTCGACCGCACCCGCGCGCCGCCCCAGGGTGACCGGTTCGGCCATTCCGGCCAGGTGCTCTTTCCAGTACTCCCGGTCGGCCTGCAGCTTGTCCGAATCACGGTAGGCCGCATCGGCTTCCACGATCTTCTCGAGCGGTTCGGCCTTGCCCGCCGGTATCTCCCGGCCCGCGACCGCCGCATTGTAGATCTCGGAGGTGCGCTGCAGCATGGTCAGCGCGCCCACGCCGTCGAGCAGGATGTGGTGGAAGCGCGAGTACCAGTACCATCGGCCCTCGGCCAGTTTCAGCATGCCCACCGTGCACAGCCGGTCGCGCGTCATATCCAGCGGGGCGGTGTATTCCGCGCGCATCCACGCCCGGGCGGCGGCCTCCGGATCCGGTTCGCCGCTCAGGTCGATGGTCTCGATGACGTCCTCAAGCGCGGTGTCGACGATTTGCCATGGCAGCTCGTCGATTTCGAGCAGCCGCAGATAGCCGGTCCCGAACTCCCGGCCCGCCTGCCGCGCCGCCCCGGCGAGCAGTTCGACGTCCACGGCTCCCGTCAGCTCCACGTACTGGGCAATGGAGAAGGGGGTGTCACCAGCTAGCTGTTGGGCGAACCAGATACCGCGCTGAGCCGCCGACAGCGCGAAGGCCGCGGCGGGCAGAGCGGGGGCAGAACCGGACAGGGCAGAGCTGAAATCCATGAAACATCCTGCGTGTTGGTGAAATTCGGCGGGTTAGGAAGTCTTCCTCGCCATATACAGTTCCGCGTCGGTGATCGGTTCATCGGAGCCGGTCAGGTACTGCACCAGGGTGGAGCGGTCGTCCAGCACCAGCCAGCGGCTCGGGTCGGTGATCCGATCGCGGCCCTCCTTCGTGGTGATACCGAAATCGACACGCGCGGCGGTGTTCTCGGTGCTGAAGGGGACCGGGGTCGCGCCGGTCTTGGTGATGGCCTGCCGGGACACGATCGCCTCGAGCTTGGGCACGTCGGCGATCACCACGCGGGTGCCGGGGCGGGCCCCGAGGGTGAGCAGCATGCGGGCCAGGCGATTCGACCACCGATCCAGCTCGGCGTAGGTCAGATCGCAACCGGCGGCGGTGACCGCCACGGCGGTGGGATCCGAGTGGAGGGCAACGGGCTCCCCGCTCGCCCGCATCGGAACGAGTGTGATGGCGGGCGATTCGGCCGTCGTGCACATCGATATCATCCTCTCGGAAGTGCGACTGTGTGGTGCTGTTCGGGATGTATCCACTGTCGCAACCGCCGAGCTCAGGCGACAGCAACCCGAGTGTTGCCGATTACCGCCCCGAGGGTGAGGGATTGTCCACCTAGGGTGGGTGGAAGATCAAATCGTGATCGGGAAGATCAACTTCCTAGGTCGACGATGGCCTGGGAGATCATGGCCATGGAATCGCGGGGGCTCAGCGCCATGGCGCGCAACTGATCGAACATGACGCCGTAGCGGCGCACCTCCGGATGGCCCTCGATGAGTTCGTCGCTGGCGATGCCCTCCACGTAGACCAGTTCCGGATCGGCCGGGTCGGGGAAGTCCAGCAAGATGAACGAGCCCAGCATGCCCGGGTGCGCGCCCGCGTCGAAGGGCAGGATCTGGAGAATCACATTCCGCTTCTCGGTGTGGAACAGCAACTGTTCGAACTGTTCCCGCATGACCTCCGGGCCGCCGACGAGCCGTCGGATGACGGCCTCGTCCAGGACCACCCACAGCTCCAGGGGATCGGACTTGTCCTTGGTGAGCACCCGGCCGCGTTCCTGGCGGGCCCGAACCCGTTGTTCCCGAACCTGTTCGGAGATCTTGGGCATGGTGGTCTCGTAGACGGCGTTGGCGTACGCCTCGGTCTGTAGCAAGCCCGGGACGTAGGTGGACTGGAAGAAGCGCGCCGAGAGCGCCTCGGCCTCGAAGTTGATGTACGCGCCGTAGACCTCGGAGACGGCGTCCTCGAAAGACCTGGCCTGCGCGGTCTCGATGCGATACAGCGTGGTGACGTTGATTCCGGTTTTGGCGCTGACCACCTCTTTGCTGAGATGGGCGTCCTCACGCATCTCGTGGAGCATCGCCGCGAGGCGGCGCAAACGGACGGTAAGCACGGTGCGCTTGCCTGCCATGACAACCCTTTCGCTTAGCGCACTGGCAAGAACGCATTCTTGCGTTCTTGCATTTGTAAGAGCATGATCCAGCTAGCCTATTCGTGAACAACCGATCCGATGAGCGGTATAGCTGAATCCGGAGACCAATCATGTTGGTGCGATTAGTGATGTTGTCGGGTGTGTTTGGGGAGTCGCGATGACCATGTCGATAGCCGGCAGCCTGCCGACTGCCCCGCAATTGCTCTGCGCCTTCCAGGGCCGTCGATTTCAAGATCGAGTCATGCTCCGATCGGCACATGCCCTCGCCGAGCTGCACGAGCGGCGAGCACAGGTCCGGGATCCCATGTTGATCACCGAGATCGATTGTCGTCGAGACGAACTCGTTGACGATATCAACGATTGGGTGGGTCAGGAACTGCCGCAACATCGCAATGGCGCCGCGCTGCACACGGAAAGCCTTGGGGCGGTGGTGGACCGTATGGCCAGGAGCTGGGTGGAAGCCAATCAGGTGATAGATCATGAAGGCGAAGCCAGTGATAAAACCCATAAACACTGGTACCATCTGGCCGAACTGGTTGACGGCTACACTGTTTTCGTAATCGACGTGGCCGGTGGCCGCCGCCGTTTACCAGAACAATGATTCCAAATGCATTGACACAATTGATGCATTGCCACGGAATCATTGTCGTCAGCGGTGACGTCAACCGAGTGGCGCTATCGGACCAGTAGCTCGCTCTCGCCGTGAGACGTCGCCCGCCCCAAGACGGCGGGCGCAACGGGGCGCCCCGCCCGGCGTGCCGCGTGGTCGACTGGCGCGGCACGCCCGCCCCTGATCTCACGTATTCCCCTTTGCGAAATTGCGGTCGCAAATCGGCTTTTCACATTCGAGGACGGAGTCTGTCGTGACAGCGGGTGAGACCACCGCCGACCTGCTCTACCAACAGGCCCGCACCGGCGTCTTCCGCATGGATATCCCTGCGGCCCGCAAGTGCGCCGCGAACTTCCTGCGCTTCGCCGATGCCCTGGACCCGCACATCGACGATTCCCGTCGCCTACACACCCTCGCCGGTTTCGGCGGCTTCGACTCCGCCGGTCAGCTCCGGTACGGCTTCGAGGCCAAGGGCGCCCGATTGACCGAAACCCTGACGGCGCTACAGGACTCGGCGCTGCGCATGGCGGCCGCGCATCTGCTGGCCGCCGGGCTCATTGCCGATACCGACCACGCCCGCCCGCTG
Source organism: Nocardia crassostreae (assembly GCF_001613405.1). Lineage (GTDB taxonomy): Bacteria > Actinomycetota > Actinomycetes > Mycobacteriales > Mycobacteriaceae > Nocardia > Nocardia crassostreae. The sequence goes on along the minus strand of NZ_BDCH01000044.1, from coordinate 84,570 downwards.
CTGGCAGCGACCGCGGGCCTCTAGACTCCGGCACCGATCCCTCCCGGAGAACAGTTGGGCTGGTACCACCAGGTACCAGCCCAACTGCCGTGTGCGGAGAAGGCGCCATCCAAATGCTCGGCGGCCACGAATAACTGCCAATCCATTTCTGGATGCGTAAATCAGTACGGACCTGTCGGTTTTTCAACTAGCTGTAGGAGGGCGTGATGATTCCGAGCTTTGTCGGCACGATCGTCGGTATGGTCAACAGCTTCCTTGGAATGCTTCTGATTCCGTAGGTGCGCTGTGACTTCCGGTCCGGGGCGGACGTCCCGGACCGGTCTTTGCGCGCGGCCGGTGATCAGGTCAGGGCCGGTTTGACGGCCGCGATGTGCAGCAGCGCCCCCGAGGTTTCGAGGCGCTCGGGGTGCAGGCCCGCCGTGGCCATCCAGGTGTCGTAGTCGTCGCGGGTGCCGCTGGGACCGAAGACGCCCGAGGTGCGCATGGTCAGCTGGAACAGTTCGGAGCGCCGCCCGGTGCCGCGGATGATGGCGGTGCCGACGAGCCGCCCGCCCGGTTTCAGGCAGCGGGCGATATCGCGCAGGGCGGCGGCCGGATCGGGCAGGCAGTGCAGGCCGTTGTAGCTGATGCAGATGTCGAAGCTGTTGTCCGGGAACGGGAGTGCCTCGATATCGGCTTCGGTGCAGGTGAAGGTGGTGAGACCGAGATGCGCCGCGCGGGCGCGGGTCCGGTCGAGCATGGCCGGGGCGATATCGGCGGCGATGTAGTGCACCTTCTGGTCCGGGCGCAGGGCGCGCAGCGCCACGCCGCCGCCGCACGGGACATCGAGAACGGAGGTGTCGTCGGGGAGTTCGGCCAGGAAATTCATGCTGTCGTAGAACAGGTCGACATCGGTGCCCCAGAGGACGCGACCGGCCGGGCGGGCCAGTTGCTCGCGTTCGACGACGGCGTCGTAGAGGCCCGCGCCGATGACGCCAAAGGTGTTGTTGCGCCAGGTGTCCCGTGTGTCGGCCATCGCGTGTCCCTCTGCTCCGGGCGCCGCACCGCACGCCCATATGTCGCAGGATAGTCCGGTTCCGGGCCACCCGCGCGGATCAATCCTGCAGGGTCGCTTGGAATGCGATGCGATCGCCGCGGTAGAGCGAACGGACCCGCTCCACCGGGACGCCGTCGATGTCCACGCTGCGCCGGTGCAGCAGCAGCATCGGGAGAGCGGTGGTGCATTCGAGCAGGGCGGCCTCGCGGGGCGAGGCGAGCACGGTCTCGATGCGTTCGGTGGCCTTGGCGTAGACAACGCCGCCCGCGCGGACCGCCGCATAGAGCGAGGTCGACGGGTCGTAGGACGCGCGCAGGCCCGCGAACCGGGGCAGGGGCATGAAAGTGCTTTCCAGGCCGATGCGTTCGCCGTCCGCCAGCAGGATGCGCTCCAGGTGCATGACGGGAGCGCCCACCTCGATGCCCAGTACATGGGCGGTGTCGGCGTCGGCGGGGATATCGGCCCAGTCGACCAGGAGGCGGCCGGGGGTGCGGCCGAATTTCAGGGCGCCCTCGGTATAGGAGCGCAGTGACAAGGGCTGCACCATCTTCGGCCGCGAGACCACCGTGCCCCGGCCCTGGCGGCGAATCCTGCCCTCCACCAAGAGTTCTCGCACCGCCTGGCGCACGGTCTCGCGCGCCACCCCGCAGCGCAGCGCGAGCTCGCGCTCGGAGGGCAGCTGATCGCCCTCGGCCAGTTCGTCGAGCAGCGATTCCAGTTCCGCGCGCACGCGGTAGGACTTGGGCATGCGGGCCGATGATTCGGAAAGCATGGGCCCCAGCGTACCCGTAATTGGTCTATACCAATTGTTAACCTAGCGTTTGCGTACGAAACACTCCTAGGTCTAGACCATTCGCCACCATGGGTGCATGCGATTGGTCATCATTGGAGGCGGCATTCTCGGCACGGCCCACGCCCTGGCCGCGGTCGGCCGCGGTCACAACGTGGTTCACCTGGAGCGGGAAGCCGAGGCGCGCGGCGCCACCGTTCGCAACTTCGGGCTGGTGTGGGTCTCCGGGCGCAGCGCGAACGAGCTCGACATCACGCTGAAGTCCCGGCAGCTGTGGGAGGAGATCGGCGGCAAGGTGCCGGGCGTGGGCTTCCGGCCCGCGGGCTCGATCACCCTGGTGCGCACCGAAACCGAACTCGCCGTGGCCGAAGCGGCCGCGGCGGGCGCATCGGCCGAGGAGCGCGGTTTCGAGCTCCTGGACGCCGACCGGGTGCGCGCCCTCAATCCGGCGCTGCGCGGCAAATCCCTTGCCGGACTGCACTGCTCGGCCGATGCGGCGGTGGAGTCCCGGCAGGCGCTGCCCGCGCTGCGGCACTACATGGAGGCGACCGGGCGCTACAGCTTCTTCGCCGGGACCGAGGCGCGCACCGTCACCGGCGCCACCGTGATCGACGACCGCGGTCGCCGTCACGAGGGCGACCTCGTCCTGGTCTGCCCGGGTGCGGCGCACTCCGGTCTCACCCGCGAACTGGTCGGCGATATTCCGGTCCGGCGCGTACGGCTGCAGATGATGCAGACCGCCCCGCTGGGCGAGCCGCTCACCACCGCCGTCGCCGACGGCGACAGCTTCCGCTACTACCCGGCCTTCCAGGGCCCCGAGCTCGACCGCCTCAATCGTGAAGAGGCCCAGCCCTTCACGGCCGCCCAGCACAAGATGCAGCTGCTGTGCGTGCAGCGGCTGCACGGCGGCCTCACCATTGGCGACACCCACGAATACGACGAGCCCTTCAACTTCGACGTCGACGAGGCGCCCTACGAGCACCTCACCGCCGTGGCCGAGAAACTGCTGGGCCGCAAGCTGCCGCAGGTGGTGCGGCGCTGGGCGGGCGTGTACAGCCAGTCCATCGATCCGGGCGTCATCGTCACCCGCGCCCAGGCCGCCGACAACGTCTGGGTCGTCACCGGTCCCGGCGGCCGCGGTATGACCCTCGGCCCCGCCCTCGGCGAAGAGACCGCCGACCTGCTCAACCTGTAAAGGAATCGCCGTGGCCGACAAGCAGATCGACCTCGCCGTCCTCGATATGGCCGGTACCACCGTCGCCGATGACGGGCTCGTGATTCGCGCCTTCGAGCAGGCCGCCACCAGTGCCGGGATCCCCGCCGAGGGGCCCGAGCGCGAGGCCGCTCGGCAGTACGTCATCGACACCATGGGCCAGTCCAAGATCGTCGTCTTCCGGGCGCTGCTCGGCGACGAGGAGAAGGCGCAGCGTGCGAACGAAGCCTTCGAGACCGCTTACGCCGAGTTCGCCGACGCCGGGGTGACCCCGATACCCGGTGCCGAAGAGGCCATTTCGGCACTGCGCGCGGCGGGCATCAAGGTGGCGCTGACCACGGGATTCAGCCGCGCCACCCAGGACAAGCTGCTGAACGCCCTGGGCTGGAACGATATCGCCGATCTCACCCTAGCCCCCTCGGATGCCGGTCGCGGCCGTCCCTACCCGGACATGGTGCTCACCGCCGTGCTCCGGCTCGGCATCGACGCCGTGGATCGCGTCGCGGTGCTGGGCGACACCGGCAGCGATATCGGCACCGGTCTGGCCGCGGGCGCGCGCATTGTCGCGGGCACGCTCACCGGCGCGCACGACGAGGCGCAACTGCGCGCCGCCGGAGCCACCCACGTGGTGGCTTCGGTGACCGAATTCGCCGAGTTGCTGCTGGCCGAGCGAGCCTGAGATTTCCCGTCGCCCCGGCTGCCCGCCGGGGCGACGGGATGTTCCCCATCCCTTCGACTTCCACACCCCACGAACCGAAAGTTGCAGTCACCGTGCGTAATACGAACAACCGCCTCGCACGCACCCTCGCCCGCACCGCCCTGGTCCTCACCTCCGTCACCGCGCTCGCGCTCGGCCTCACCGCCTGCGGCGGCACCGGGGCCGACTCCAGCGATGGCAAGAAGGTCACCGTCTACTCCGCCGACGGCGTCGGCGAGTGGTACAAGACCCAGTTCGCGAAGTTCAAGGAGCAGACCGGTATTGCGGTCGACCTCGTGGAAGCCGGTTCCGGTGAGGTCGTCAACCGAGTCGAGAAGGAACAGTCCAACCCGCAGGCCGATGTGATCGTCACGCTGCCGCCGTTCATGCAGAAGGCGGACAAGTCCGGGCTGCTGCAGTCCAGCGGCGTCGACACCGCCGCCTACCCGGCTGCCGACAAGGACGCCGCGGGCAAGTGGGTCACCCTGGCGGGTAACTACCTCTGCTTCATCGCCAACCCATCGGTCGATGCCGCCAAGCTCACCTGGGACGATCTGCTGAAGCCGGAGTACAAGGGCAAGCTGCAGTACTCCACCCCCGGCCAGGCCGGTGACGGCACCGCCGTGCTGATCCTGCTGCAGCAGCTCTACGGCAAGCAGGGCGCGCTGGATTACCTGGCCAAGCTGCAGGCCAACAATGTCGGCCCGTCCTCCTCCACCGGCAAGCTGCAGGCCAAGGTGGACAAGGGCGAGATCCTCATCGCCAATGGCGATGTGCAGATGAACCTGGCGACCATCAAGGAGAAGGGTTCCAAGTTCACCGTCTTCTTCCCGGCCGCCGCCAATGGCAAGCAGTCCACCGTCGCCGTGCCCTACCTGATGGGCCTGGCCAAGGGCGCGCCGCATTCCGCGGAGGGCAAGCAACTCATGGAGTTCCTGCTGTCGGCCGAGGTGCAGAAGACGCTGCCCGACGCCAATGCCGTGTCCGCGCGCACCGATCTGGGTGATGTGACCGCGACCGGCTCCGGCCCGACCCCGGCCTCGCTCATCAAGAACGTCGAAGTCCTGCACCCGGATTGGAACCAGGTCCTCAGCGATCTCGACGCCGACCTCGCGGCGTACCAGAAGGCCACCGGTCAGTAACCGAACACCAGGAGCAGCAACCATGTCCTCCGCGTTGACGACTCAGTCGGTGGCGGCCGCGACCGCCGCCGAACCGGCCATCGTGTTCGACCGGGTCGGTGTCACCTACGGCCGCGGCCGTAAAACCACTGTCGCACTGGCCGATTTCAACCTGCGCGTCGCCGCGGGGGAGACGGTTGCCCTGCTCGGACCCAGCGGTTCCGGCAAGTCCACCGCGCTCAAGGCCCTGGCCGGATTCATCCGGCCCACCTCGGGCGCGGTGCGACTGGCCGGGCGCGACGTCACCAACCTCTCGCCCGCCAAGCGCGGCATCGGGGTGGTGGTGCAGTCCTATGCGCTGTTCCCGCACATGCGGGTGCACGACAATGTGGCCTTCGGGCTGAAGGCGCATCGCGTGCCGCGCAACGAGATCGAGGCCCGGGTCACCGAGGCCCTCGATATGGTCGGCATGGGCGCCTACGCGTCCCGGCTGCCCCGCGAACTGTCCGGCGGACAGCAGCAGCGCGTCGCCATCGCCCGCGCCCTGGCCATCCGCCCCAAGGTGCTGCTGCTCGACGAACCCCTCGCAGCGCTGGACGCGCAGCTGCGCCAGAACATGCTGGGCGAACTGCAGCAGCTGCGAAAAGCGTTGCCGGACAACGCCATGATGTACGTGACTCACGACCAGTCCGAGGCCCTCGCCCTCGCCGACCGCATCGCCGTCATGCGTGACGCCCGGCTCGTCGATATCGATACCGCACACAACCTCTGGCAGCAGCCTTCCACCGACTTCACGGCCTCGTTCCTGGGCGGCGCGAATCTCCTGCCCTGCGAGGTGAAGCACGTCTCCGGCACCGCCGCTCTGGTCACGGTAGGCGAGCACACCCTGCGTGCGGAGGCGCCGCCCGCCGGTGTGGGCCGTCCGGACTGGGTCCCGAATGCCGACGCCCTCCTGTGCGTCCGCCCGCACACGGTGCGGGTCGTCCCGCTCACCGAACGAGATGCGCTGCGCGGCACCGTGACAACCAGCGTGTGGAAGGGTGCTACAACTCGACTGCATCTGGACGTTGCCGGGATACCGGTCGAATTCACCGCCGACGTGCCGGGCCACGCACCGTTCGATGCCGGGGACTCGGTGGGCGTGAAGTTTGCCGATCCCGCCGGTGTCCTGATCCCGCCCGGGATCGGAACGGACTCGGCCGCTGCGGATCCCGAGGTGCGAGCATGAATGAAGCGCCGAACCGAACCTGCCGCCCGAGCCCTTGCGTCGAGCCTGCCCGGACCCGGGGCGTGAGCGCGAGTGTTGTGCCGAGTCGAGGCCGAGGTGCGGGTATGTGTGTCGGATCGGATCGGATCGGAGGTGCGGACCCGAGTGACGTGCCGGACGAGATCCGGGGCGCGGGGGTGTGTGTGGCGCCGAATCGAGCTCGGGATGCGGATGTCAGCGTAGTGCCGATCCGTGAGGGGGACCGGTCGTGACCGCTCTGCTCGAATCTCCTGCTGCGGCATCGGCCCCGGAGGCGCATCCCCGGCGGCGGAGCTGGCGTCCGGTGCTGTGGACGTTGCCGCCGGTACTGGTGGTGTTGCTGATCGCCGTCTATCCGATTGCCCGGGTTCTGCTGGAGTCCACGCGGACGAAGGAGGGTGGGCGCGGGACGGGCACCTGGTCGAGTGTGCTGGCGGAGGAGTCGTTCCGGAATGCCCTGTGGCGCACCGTCTCCATCGCCGTGACGTCCACTCTCGGCTGTCTGGTGCTGGGCACCTTCCTGGCGATTGTGCTGGCATTCATTCCGTTTCCCGGATCGCAGCTGGTCGGGCGGCTGATCGATACGGTGCTCACGCTGCCGTCGTTCTTGGTGACATTGGCCTTCACATTTCTCTACGGGACGGCCGGGGCGGTCAATGCGCTCATCGGTGAGATCACCGGGAGTGGGGAACCGGCGCTGAACTTTCTCACCACGCCGTGGGGCGTGATTCTCGCCGAGATCACGTTCTTCACGCCGTTCGTGGTGCGGCCGCTGCTGGCGGCGTTCGCGCAGCTGCCGCGCGAGCAGCTCGACGTGGCTTCGAGCCTGGGCGCCTCGCCGTGGCGGGTGCTGCGGCAGGTCGTCATGCCGGAGGCGTGGCCCGCGTTGGCGGCCGGTGGCAGTCTCGTTCTGCTGTTGACGCTCAACGAGTTCGGCATCGTGCTGTTCACTGGGGCCAAGGGCGTCATCACCCTGCCCGCGCTTATCTACACGCGTGGCATCGTCACTTTCGACCTGCCGGGTGCGGCGGTGCTGGCGTCCATTCAGGTGCTGCTCTCGCTGACGCTCTACATCGGCTATCGCGTGATCTTCACGCGGTTGACCGGAAACCGAAAGGAGGGCTGACCATGCTGGTCTGGACCCGCCGCGGTCGCCTCGTCGTCCTCGCGGTCTTCGCCGTGGTCGTCACGGTCGTCTTCGTGGCGCCGATCGCCACCGTCGTGGCGGCAGCGTTGGCCGGGAGTTGGACCGGGCCGCTGCCGTCGGATCTCGGCTTCGCCAACTTCGGTGAAGCGCTGTCCGGCGAACAGGCCGCCAGCCTCTCGGTGAGTCTCCAAACTGCTCTGCTGGCGGGCGGTATCGCCTTGATCCTTGGTACCTGGGCCGCGCTCGCCGCGCGCGAAGCTCCGACATGGCTGCGCGCCATTACCGATGCGGTTTTTCATGTTCCCGTGGCCGTTCCCTCGGTGGCTATTGGCTTGGGTGTGCTGATTGCGTTCAACGAGCGGCCTCTGCTGCTCGGCGGCACGAAATGGATTGTCATTCTGGCGCACACGGTGCTGGTCCTGGCGTACGCGTTCAGTGGTGTGTCGGCGGCGCTGGATCGGCTGGACCCCGGTTACCAGCAGGCGGCCGAATCGCTGGGGGCGGGGCCGATCCGAGTTCTCTTCCGAATTACCCTGCCTCTCTTGCTGCCCGCCCTGGGCGCGGCGGCGGGCTTGGCCATCGCCTTGTCCATGGGGGAACTCGGGGCGACCATCATGGTTTACCCGGCGAGCTGGAAGACGTTGCCTGTCACCATCTTCTCGGCGACCGACCGTGGCGAGGTCTTCGACGCTGCGGCTAGCACTACGTTGCTGGTTTTGGTGACGCTTGTCGCGCTGGTGATTCTCGGGCGGTTGAAGGGGCGCGCTGCGCTGAAATGAGGTGTTGGGCTGTGTTTAATTTGTGGGGGCGGGCCCCCACACCCCCCGCAGGGGCTAGCCCCCGCACCCCCACAAGGGGCTCCGCCCCTTGACCCCGATGACTGTTGGGGCGCAGGCGGGGGATTGGTCGGCGGGGGGTTAGCGTACCTGGGGGGGGCGACCTTGGTGCCGAGGAGGTCGATGTTGCGGAGGACCTTCTCGTGCTCGATGGTGCCTACGCTGGTGTGCAGCATGAAGCGGTCCAGACCTAGGGTGTCGCGGATGTCGGCGATCTTGCTGGCGACGTAGTCGGGGGTGCCGACGAACAGGGAGCCGCTCTGGGAGCGGAGGGCGGAGAACTGTTCGGGGGTCATGGGGCCCCAGCCGCGTTCGCGGCCTATGCCGGACATGGCGCGGGCGTAGGGGGCGTAGAAGTCCGCGACGGCTTGTTCGTCGGTTTCGGCTACGTAGCCGTGGGCGTGGACCGCTACGGGCTGGGGTTCGTGGCCGCCTTCCTCGGGGGCGCGGTGGTAGAGGTCCACCAGGGGGCTTGAAGCGGGCGGGCTGGCCGCCGATGATGGCGATGGCCAGGGGGAGGCCGAGAAGTCCTGCGCGTACTACGGATTCGGGGCTGCCGCCCACGGCGATCCAGACCGGGAGGGGGCGGTTCTCGGTGCGGGGGTAGACGGTGACGTTGTCCAGGGGTGCGCGGAACTTGCCGGACCAGGTGACCGGCTCGTCTTCGCGGAGCTTCAGGAGGAGGGCCAGCTTCTCCTCGAAGAGTTCGTCGTAGTCGGCCAGGTCGTAGCCGAACAGGGGGAAGGATTCGATGAAGGAGCCGCGGCCCGCCATGAGTTCGGCGCGGCCGTTGGACAAGCCGTCGAGGGTGGCGAAGTCCTGGTAGGCGCGGACCGGGTCGGCGGAGCTGAGGACGGTGACGGCGCTGGTGAGTTGGATGCTGTCGGTGCGGCCCGCGATGGTCGCGAGCACCATGGCGGGGGAGGAGGCGGCGAAATCCTTGCGGTGATGTTCGCCGACGCCGTACACGTCGAGTCCGGCCTGTTCGGTGGCCACTGCCTCCTCGACCACCTGGCGCAGGCGCTCGCCAGCGGTCGGCACGGGTCCGTTGCCGCTGACCGGATGCGTTTCGGCGAATGTAGTCAGTCCCAGTTCCACGGCGTCCGCCCTCTTTCCTGATTCGTTTCCGGATCAACCAACAGCCTAAACGGACCGTGGTCCGGAACTATTCCTGGTGTCGTGACCGGCGGTGAAGCCATGCCGATGCAGGTCGGCGAGAAACTCGACCGGATCGACCAACTGCTCGATATGGCGGACACCGGGCGGGAACCGGTGCACGCGCTCGGCCAGTAGTGCCGCCACCACGCCGGTGGCCCGACTCTGCCGCCGACCGGTGAACCAGGCACCGGCGCTGTCGGATTCGACCTTGACCGCGAACCGATCTGAACCCACATGCACGCGTGCGAGCGCGGCCTCGGCCACGCGGCCGCGCATCAACCGTCCCAGCGCCGGTCGGCGAGCGGCTGCCAGCAGCGCTGTCAGCGGCCGGGAATCCAGTGCCAGACCCGTGCGCACGCCGGTGCCGCCCAGGGTGGCGGGCAGCGTGTACTGATCGGAGAACGGGAACCGGTGCACGGTGCGGCGACCCTGCGGAAATGTCATCCGCCAGGAGCCGGACAACGACCCGAGCCCGTCCAGCGTCCAGCGAATCGCTGCCCGCCTGTGAGCCTCCCCGGATCCGAGCAGCGCGCCGATCCGGATCTCGGCACCGGGGGAGCGTTCGATCACCATGCGGGCCAGCAGATTCGACACCCCGGGAATCAGACCGACACTGAGTACGCCCACCGCGTTGTTGGCGACAGCCACCTCGTGCAACGCCTCGACCTCGGTGATCACCGCCCGGGATGCGGTGACGTCCAAATAGTGAATGCCCCGCTCGAAGCAGGCCCGCGCCACCGCGCCATTGTGCGATTCGGCGCACATCAGGACCGCGTCCACACGTTCGTGCTGCCCGCCCGCGCGGTCGTGCTGCTCGGTCATGCGTTCGTGCTGCCCGCCAACATCTTTGTGTGTCCCGCTCGTGCCATCGCGGGCTCCGTCCGCGTAGGAGTGCGTTGCACGCGTATCGCCGCGGGGCGGCGCGCTGCTGCCGCGAGTCCTGCTCGGGTCGTCGTGTGGGGTGCTCGTGCTGCCGCGCATCGTCGCTGTGCTCTGCGTCGTGCCGGGTACGCCGTCGAGGATCGCCGCGACTTGGGTGGGATCGGCGCAGTCGACCTGTGCCAGCGTCGCGCCTGGCATAGGAACGGCTTTAGCTGGATCGCGGCCTGCCAGCACCACATTCGCGCCGCCCGCGAGCAACAGTGCGGCGGCCTCTCGGCCTACGGTGCCGTAGCCGCCGAGGATGACGATTCTCATGCCGCGTCCTCTCCGGCGATCGATCGCGGACTCCCGGTCGTCGATGGGGTTCCCACGAGCTCGCGAGCGCGGTCGGGGGGCGTACCAGGCCAGTGCGACGACGACACCGAGTGCCGCCAGTAGCGCGGCGACCGCGAAATCGATGCGCAGGCCGGTGGTGCCGCCTACGTTGGCGGCGACGATGAGTGCGGCGGTGAGGCCGAGTGAAGCGCCAAGGCGCTGAACGGTATTCACCACGCCCGAGGCTGCGCCCTTGTCGGCTTCCGGGGCCGCGCGCAGGACCGGTGCGGTCGCGCCGACGAAGACCGGGGGCAGGCCGATGGCGAAGACCAGGCTTATCGGGAGAATGACGGTCAGATAGCTCGCGCCGGGGGTGAGGAACAGGGCGTAGCCGGTCAAACCGGCTGTCTGCAAGGCCATTCCGGCTGCCAGGACGAGGCGCGCGCCGTAGCGTTCCATGGCTTTGGGCACCACTGTGCGGGCGATGACGAGATTCACCAGGGCAATGGGTAGTACCGCGAATCCGGCGGCCATGGCGGAGTAGCCGAAGTGGTCCTGGAGCATGACCGTGATCAGCACGAAGGCGGGTACGTGCGCTGCGCCCAGGATGAAGCTCGCGGCGGATCCGGCTCGGACTTCGCGCAGGCGCAGAAGGGAATTCGGCACCACCGGCGCGGGGCTGCGGCGCTGATTGCGCACGAAGACGGCGGCGCAGGCGGCGGTGAGGGCTGCGGCGGCCAGCGTGACCGCGTCGATCCCGCGGCCGGGCAGTTCCGAGGCCAGGTAGACCAGTGCCAGCAGTCCGGTGGTGCCGCTGAGCGCGCCGATGGGGTCGAGGTTTCCGCTGCCTCGCTGTGCGGTCGCATCAGCGGGCAGGATCCGGGCGCTCGCGATGAGGACGAGCAGACCGATCGGCACATTGATCAGAAAGATTGCGGGCCAGCCGAATTGGTCGGTGAGCACCCCGCCCAGCGAGACGCCGATGGCCGCCCCGGCCGCGCCCATGGCGCTCCACACCGCGAAAGCCTTTCGGTAGGCGGCGGGTTCGGTGAATATCGCCGAGAGCAGGGCCAGTTGGGCGGGAATGACAATCGCGCCGCCGATGCCCTGGACCGCGCGCGCCGCGATCAGCCAGACGGCGTCCGGCGCGAAGGCCGCGGCCAGGGATGCGGCGGTGAACAGGGCCGAGCCGATCTGGAACATGCGCCGCCGCCCGTACAGGTCGGCCATGCGCCCGGCGTCCAATTGCAGGCCGCCGAAGGTGAGCAGATACGCCGTGACGACCCAGGCCGCGCCCGCCGCGGTCAACCCGAGCGCGGTGGTGATGGCGGGTAGGGCCACGTTCACCACGGACCCTTCCAGGAAGACGAGCAATTCGACCTAGGTGAGCAGCAGCAGGGCCGCTCTTGTTTTCATAGTCACGCTACAAGAATATTTTAGTAGTGTCGCTACAGTCAAGGGTATTGTCAAAGTTTTCGTAGTGGCACTACCGTCTGTTGGCATGGCGAAAGAAGACGGCGCGGTGAAGGAAGACGGTCGCAAGGCGCGGGCGCGCGCGACCAAGGCGCGCATCGTGCGCGCCGCCACCGAACTGTTCGTCGCCGACGGTTACGCCGCGACCAGCATTACCGCCATCGCGACCCGGGCGGGCGTGGGCGAGCAGACCGTCTACTACTCCCTCGGCAACAAGCGGGCCCTCCTGACGGCCGCGCTCGATCAGGCCGTTGCCGGTGACGACGAACCGGTGCCCACTCTCGAACGCGCGTGGACGACCGGCGCGCTGGCCGATCCGGACCCCATCGCCCAGTTGCGCGCCCAGGTAGACGGCGCGGCCGAGATCCTGGAACGCGCCGCCCCGCTGCTCGAAGTGGTGCGCGGGGCGGCGGCCACCGATACCGAGCTGGCGGGCATCTGGACCACCAATATCGAGCAGCGCGCCACCGTGCAGCGCACCTTCGCCACCGCCCTGGCCGCGAAAACGCCCCTGCGCCAGGGACTCACCGTGGCCGAGGCGGCGGACATCATGCTGGCGCTGCTCGGCCCGGAGCACTACACCCTGCTCGTCGGCGCGCGCGGCTGGTCGGCGCGGCGCTGGCGGGAGTGGACCCTCGGCGCATTGATCCGGGAGCTGACCGAACTGTCACCCGGCGAGTGCGGATAGTCTTGATCCATGTCTGTGCGCACCCGCAAACCCCTCGTTCCCGGCATCCAGTCGCCCATTCGTGAGGTGCCGAAATCCATCGAGCGGCCCGAATACGTCTGGAAGAAGACGGCCAACGAAGGGCACGAGCCCTGGGTGCAGACGCCGGAGACCATCGAGAAGATGCGCATCGCGGGCAAGATCGCGGCGCAGGCCCTGGAAGAAGCCGGTAAGGCCGTGGCGCCGGGTGTGACCACCGATGAGCTGGACCGCATCGCGCACGAGTACATGATCGATCACGGGGCGTACCCGTCGACGCTGGGCTACAAGGGTTTTCCCAAGTCCTGCTGCACCTCGCTGAACGAGGTCATCTGCCACGGCATTCCGGACTCCACCGTCATCGAGGACGGCGACATCGTGAATATCGATGTGACCGCCTACATCGACGGCGTGCACGGCGACACCAACAAGACCTTCCTCGCCGGTGACGTGGACGAGGAGGTGCGGCTGCTGGTCGAGCGCACCCAGGAAGCCACCATGCGCGCCATCAAGGCGGTGCGCCCGGGCCGCGCCCTCAATGTGATCGGCCGCGTCATCGAGTCCTACGCCAACCGCTTCGGCTACGGCGTGGTGCGCGACTTCACCGGCCACGGCGTCGGCCCGACCTTCCACAGCGGCCTGGTCATCCTGCACTACGACCAGCCCGCCGTGGATGCCGTCATCGAGCCCGGCATGACCTTCACCATCGAGCCCATGATCAACCTCGGCGGCATCGACTACGACATCTGGGACGACGGCTGGACTGTGGTCACCAAGGACCGCAAGTGGACCGCCCAGTTCGAGCACACCCTCGTGGTCACCGACGACGGCGCGGAAATCCTCACCCTGCCGTGAGCCACCACCCCCCCGTCATTCCGGCATTCCTTTGGCCGGAGTCCACTGCCCGCGATGGATCCCGGCCGGAAACACGCCGGGATGGCGGTGACCGGGATGACGATGACGCAGTGCGGGCGTCCGTGAAAGGCGCGCTGCTCGTCGCGGGCACTACCTCCGATGCGGGTAAAAGCGTTGTCGTAGCGGGACTTTGCCGCATGCTGGCGCGGCAGGGTGTGCGGGTCGCACCGTTCAAGGCGCAGAACATGTCCAACAACTCCGTGGTCACCCTGGACGGCGGTGAGATCGGGCGGGCGCAGGCGCTGCAGGCGCGGGCGTGTGGGCTGGAGCCGAGCGTGCGGTTCAATCCGGTGCTGTTGAAGCCGGGCAGCGACCGGCGCTCGCAGCTCGTGGTGCGCGGGAAGGCGATCGACACGGTCGGTGCCAAGGACTACTTCCGGCACCGGACCGAACTGCGCGCCCTCGTCGCGGAGGAATTGGCTTCGCTGCGCGCCGAATTCGATGTGGTGATCTGCGAGGGCGCGGGATCACCCGCCGAGATCAACCTGCGGGCAACGGATCTGGCGAACATGGGGCTGGCGCGGGCGGCCGAGCTGCCGGTGGTGCTGGTGGGGGATATCGACCGCGGGGGAGTGCTGGCGCATCTGTTCGGGACCGTGGCGATCCTGGAACCCGAAGACCAGCAACTGATCTCCGGGTTCATCGTCAACAAGTTCCGGGGTGACGTGGACCTGCTGCGGCCGGGCATCGATCAGCTCACCGCGCTCACCGGACGGCCCACCCTCGGCGTCATCCCGTTCGCCGAAGACCTCTGGATCGACGCCGAGGACTCCCTCGGCACCGTCGCCGACGCCCCGGTCGGGCGGCCCCGGCCACCGCTGGGCAAGGACTGGCTCACGGTCGCCGCCATCCGGCTGCCGCGCATCTCGAACTCCACCGATGTCGAAGCCCTCGCCTGTGAGCCCGGGGTCTCGGTGCGCTGGGTGGACGATCCGTCCCGGCTGGCGGGCGCCGATCTGGTCGTGCTGCCGGGCAGCAAGGCCACCGTCAGCGATCTGGAATGGTTGCGGCGCACCGGAATCGCGGGTGCGCTCGGCGAGCGCGCGGCGGCGGGCGGGCCCATTCTCGGCATCTGCGGCGGCTATCAGATGCTCGGCCGGGTCATTGCCGACGAGGTCGAATCCGCAGCGGGCACGGTGCCCGGCCTCGGGCTGCTGGACCTCGAAATCGAGTTCGCCGATCCCAAGGTGCTGCGCCGTGCCGCCGGTCACCGCGCGGAAATCCCGGTGCGCGGCTATGAGATTCACCACGGGCGGGTCCGTCGCACCGGCGACGAGCCCTGGCTCGAACTCGACGGCGCACCCGAAGGCAGTGTGCACGGCGCGATCTGGGGCACACACCTGCACGGCGCCCTGGAATCCGACGAATTCCGGCGGGCCTGGCTCCGCGAGGTCGCCGTTGCGGCTGGTCGCGCTGATTTCCTTGTGGCAGAAGATGTTTCGGTTGCCGAGGTGCGCAATCGGCAGCTGGACCTGCTGACCGACCTCATGGAGTCTCACCTCGACCTGGCCGCCCTCGAGAAACTCCTCGCCGGTGGCGCTCCCGTCGACCTCCCGACACTCACTGTTCATCAGTGACGCCGCTCACAGCAATCCGAGTGACTCCCGTTTGGGACCTCGGGCGGCCGTGTAGCGTAATTCGATATGGAATCTCGGCGGATCACGGTCGGTGACCGCGTGTGGACGGTGCGAGTCGGCGGCAACGAATCCCGGCACCACGTGGTCCTGCTCCCCGCTTCGGGCGATCCGGCCGATGTGTACGACGAGGTCTGCGCCCGATTGCAGACCTCGGATTTGCGCACCATCGTCATCGAAACGGGCGAGGGGCTCGATACGACGGCCGTCTTCGCCATTCTCGACGAACTGCGCGTGCCCTGGGCCAATCTGGTCGGCTGCGGCACCGGTGCGGCGCTGGCCTGGCAGCTGGCCGCCCGCGGCTTCGGCCGCTTCATGAGCCTCATCGCCGCGGGCATCGGGCATCCCGCCACCCCCGGCGCGGACGGTTCCATCGCCGACGCGAGCTGCCCGCCGGTGGAGATCCCCACCACCCTGCTGGCCACCAAACAGCTGCCCAAGGCCGTCGCCGAAGCCTCCGGCCGCCACGTCTACGGCGAATTCCGCCTGGTCGCCGTGGATGTCGCGGATGTGCCCGCCGAAGCGGGCAGCGAACTCGCCACCGAGATCGTGCTACGCACCAGCTTCTGGTGAGGCGGCCCGCTCGAAAGCGGTCAGCCACTCCAGCCAGGAATCCAGTTCGGCGAACGCCTCGGTGCGCGGCTTCTCCGACGACAGGAACACGTCGTGACGTGCGCCTTCGATCGGAACGATATTGGTGCGATCGCCGAGGCAACCCGCCCAGCGCTGGATCTGGCGCACATCCAGGACCACATCGGCCACATCGGCGGCCGGGCCGTACTTGCTCATGAACTTGGTGATCTTGGACCGCAGCACCAGCGTCGGCACCCCCACATCCAGGCCCTGATGCACCCGGGCGTGCCCGCTGCGGATGGCGCGCAGCCACCCGGCATGAACCGGGAAGCCGGTCAACGGCTTCCAGTCCAGGTTGTAATCCCACTCGCGCGACGCGGTGTGATGCAGGCTGTCGCCGTAGGTCGAGATGGAGCCCAGCGGCAGCTTGGTCATGGCGCTCAACCGGCCGATGCCGTGGATCAGCGCCGTGCCCACCGAGCGGTAGTAGGCCGGGCCCTGCAGATCGAACCACGGGCTGTTGAGCACCAGCCCGGTAATGCCCTGCGCCCGGCTGCCGCCCGCGCTGTTGAGCCGGTTGAGCCACAGCGAGGTCGCCAGGCCGCCGGTCGAATGGCCCATGATCAGCACCGGCAGCCCGGTCTCCTCGCGAATGATCTTCAGCGAGCGGTTCAGCTCGGCGTCGTAGAGCGCCAGATCGGTGACGTAGTGCGGGGTTTGCCCCGCCCGGGTGGACCGCGCGCACTTGCGCAGATCCAGGGCGTAGAAGGCGTAGCCCTGCGCCGCCATGTGCTGGGCCAGGTGCTCCTGGAAGAAGTAGTCGGTGAACCCGTGCACATAGAGCACGGCCCGGGTCACTGTCGGGCGTTCGGCGGGCGCGTAGCGGACCAGCGTGCCCACCGCATCGTCTTCGCCGTCCGGGGCCGGACCCAGCGGGATGGTCAGCTGTTGATAGTCCGCGCCGAGCACATCGGGTTGCCAGGAGCCCGTGGCCTGGGCGGGGGCGGAGGTGGTCGCGGTGGAGGACGTAACGGAGCTCACAAGCCCAAGGCTAACGCCGCCGTCCCGAGATGGCGTGTGGAGGTATCTCTCACATTCGGCCTTTTCGTTGCGGGATTTCCACGTGTCCAGGGGCACAATCGGTCTTAGGTGAACGACGGGTAACCTAAGCGCCGCTGGGTTGCCATACAAAGACAAGGAAGTCGATCAACGCCGTGTCGAACGCTGCCACGATTGAAAAGACCGATGTAGTCCTCATCGGTGTCGGCATCATGAGTGCCACCCTCGGCGCACTGCTTCGACAGGTGCAGCCCGATTGGTCGATCACCCTCTTCGAGCGGCTCGACGCGGCCGCCGCCGAGTCCAGCGACCCCTGGAACAATGCCGGTACCGGCCACTCCGCGCTCTGCGAGCTGAACTACACGCCGCAGAACGCCAAGGGCGAGGTCGAGATCACCAAGGCCGTCGACATCAACGAGCGCTTCCAGGTGTCGCGCCAGTTCTGGTCCTACGCGGTCGAGAACGGCGTGCTGGCCAACCCGTCGAACTTCATCAACCCGATTCCGCACGTAAGCTTCACCCACGGCACGGACGGCGTGGAGTACCTGCGCAAGCGCTACGAGGCGCTGTCGCGGCACCCGCTGTTCCAGGGCATGGAGTTCATCGACGACGCCGACGAGTTCACGCGGCGACTACCGCTCATGGCCAAGGGCCGCGACTTCTCCGATCCGGTCTCGCTGAACTGGACCGAATCCGGCACCGATATCGACTTCGGCGAGCTCACCAAGGAACTGCTGGCCTACCTGGGCGCGACCGGTGCCGATATCGCCTTCGGGCACGAGGTCAAGGATCTGACCAAGCAGTCCGACGGCTCCTGGATGGTGAAGGTCCGCAACCTGCGCAATGGCAAGGTGCGAGTCATCAAGTCCAAGTTCGTGTTCGTCGGCGCGGGCGGCGGCGCGCTGCCGCTGCTGCAGAAGTCGGGCATCAAGGAGATCTCCGGTTTCGGCGGCTTCCCGGTGTCGGGTCTGTTCCTGCGCTGCACCAACCCGGATCTCATCGCCCAGCACGAGGCCAAGGTGTACGGCCAGGCTTCGGTCGGCGCGCCGCCGATGTCGGTGCCGCACTTGGACACTCGCGTCATCAATGGTGAGCGCGGCCTGCTCTTCGGCCCGTACGCCGGATGGACGCCGAAATTCCTCAAGGACGGCAAGCTGACCGACCTCATCAAGTCGGTGAAGCCGAACAACCTGTTCTCCATGCTCGGCGTGGGCGTCACCGAGATGGGCCTGGTCAACTACCTGGTGTCCGAACTGCTCAAGTCGCAGGCCGGTCGCGTGGGCGTGATGGAGGAATTCATCCCGCGCGCCGACGGCGCCGACTGGGATCTGATCATCGCCGGTCAGCGCGTGCAGGTCATCCGCCGCAAGGGTGCGGGCGGCGTGCTGGAGCTGGGCACCGCGGTCGTCGCGGCCGAGGACGGCACCATTGCCGGTCTGCTCGGTGCGTCCCCCGGCGCGTCCACCTGTGTGAGCGCCATGCTGGACGTCATGCGCAAGTGCTTCCCGCGCGAATTCGACGGCTGGGAGCCGAAACTCAAGCAGATGGTGCCTTCGATGGGTGTGAAGCTCTCGGAGAACCAGGCCCTGTTCCAGGAGGTCTGGGACTGGTCCAACAAGGCGCTGCACCTGGACAGCACCAACACGCCGAAGCACGCCGGGGTTCCTTCTCACGCTTAGTTGTGATAGCAACAATCGATGATGTCAACGGTTGCTCTCAAAAGGTCGTGGGCCGAAGATCTCGACACCACGACGCTGTACAAGCTGTTGAAACTGCGCGTCGAGGTCTTCGTCGTCGAGCAGAAATGCGCCTACCCGGAACTCGACGGCTTCGACCTGCTCCCGGAAACCCGCCACTTCTGGCTCGACGACGAGGGTGACATAGTCTGCACCCTCCCGCCTGCTCGAGGAACACGAGAACGTCGTGAAGTCCTTCCGCATAGGCCGCGTCTGCACCACCCCCTCCGCCCGCGGCCACGGCTACTCCAACCGCGTCCTCCAAGCGGCCCTGGCCGAAGCCGGTTCCGCAACCGTCCGCCTGCACGCCCAGTCCTACCTGGTCGACATGTACACCAAACACGGCTTCAAGATCGACGGCCCAGAATTCATGGACGACGGCATCCCCCACGTCCCCATGCGCCGAGGCTGAACCACACTGTGTCGCGCCCGCTGCGGATACCCGCAGCGGGCGCGCGTCTTCCAACCACTCCCGCCGGATCCCCCGCCGCCGACCCCCACTGAGCCGGGCCGCCGCAAGCCCGTGTCGGAAGTGGTTCACACCCACAGTGCCTGGTTCACACCCGATATTGCCGCCCGGTAGGGGTGTGGACCGGCGATAGAGGGTGTGAACCAGGGGGAGGGGGCAGGGATGGCTGGGGTTGGTCGGGGTGGTGTGGGGTGGCGCGCTTAGAGTTGGGGCGTGTCCGTTTCCTCTGTGACTCCGTATTCCGAATCCGTGCGTGCGGGTGGGTCCTCCGGTGAGGCCGGGTTTCCGTTCTCGGCGGTGGTCGGGCAGGAGCGGTTGCAGTTGGCTTTGATTTTGTGTGCGGTGCATCCGGGGATCGGCGGGGTGCTGGTGCGCGGGGAGAAGGGGACGGCCAAGTCGACCGTGGTGCGGGCGTTGGCACAGTTGCTGCCGCCGGTGGTGGACGAGAGCGGGGCGCGGCCTGCGCGGCTGGTGGAGTTGCCGGTGGGCGCTACCGAGGATCGCGTGGTGGGGTCGCTGGATCTGGAGCGCGTGTTGCGCGATGGGGAGCAGGCGTTCAAGCCTGGGCTGCTGGCCGCCGCCCATCACGGTGTGCTGTACGTGGACGAAGTCAATCTGCTGCACGACCATCTGGTCGATGTATTGCTCGACGCCGCCGCCATGGGGCGTGTGCACATCGAGCGTGACGGTGTATCCCATTCGCACCCAGCACGATTCGTGCTCGTCGGCACGATGAACCCCGAAGAGGGCGAGCTTCGCCCGCAGCTGCTCGACCGCTTCGGTCTCACCGTCGATGTGGTCGCCTCCCGCGACGTGGATGTGCGTATGGCTGTTGTCCGCCGTCGCCTGGACTACGAGGCCGACCCGGCCGGATTCGCCACTCGCTATGCCGCCGCCGATCGCGATGTCGCGGAACGCATTCTGACCGCCCGAGACCGGCTGCAGGAAGTCGAGCTCGACAATGTCGAGCTGCGCCGTATCGCCGCCCTGTGCGCCGCCTTCGACGTCGATGGTATGCGCGCCGACCTGGTGGTCGCCCGCACCGCCACCGCACACGCCGCCTGGCGGGGCGGCCGCGAGGTGACCGAGGACGATGTCCGCATCGCCGCCGAGCTGGCACTACCGCACCGCCGCCGCCGAGATCCGTTCGACGAGCCCGGAATCAGCGAAGAACAGCTCGACGACGCCATGCGGCAGGCGGCGGAGGCAGCCGCCCAGGCCGAGCAGCGGGACGGCGGTGCCGACGACCTGGGAAAAGGTGAAGCGGCCGCGCAGGACGATGCGGGGCCGCAGGATCTGACCGAGGACGACTCGCCGGGGCCGGAGGACGATCCGGACGGCGGGCCGGATTCGCCCGGGGGCGGCGCGGATTCGGCCGAGGGGGAATCCCTCGGACCCGATTCGCAGCCGCCGAGTCCAGGCGACGTATTACCATCGGCATCGAATCCTGCCGACCAGCCTCAGGATTTGGCCGACCCGAACCGGGATTCGCACGGCAAGAACCAGGACTCGTCCGACCAGGGGCGGAATTCCACCGGCGACGGGCAAGGAGGTCGCCCCGGCAGGGAGGGACGAGCCACCGCACCGGCCGGGTCCATGCCCAAGCCTCCGCGCTGGGAGGTGCCCGGCATCGGGGAAGGCGCCCCCGGCCGCCGTTCGCGCGCCCGCACCCGCAACGGCCGCGTAGTACGCGCCATCCCCGAAACGACTGCGGGCCTGCACCTCTTGGGCACCATCTTCGCTGCCGCCCCGCACCAGCACGCCCGCGGCCGCGCCACCGGCCCCCTGGCATTCGCCCCCACCGACCTGCGCGGCGCGTATCGCGAAGGCCGCGAAGGCAATCTGGTCGTCTTCGTCGTGGACGCCTCGGGTTCCATGGCTTCCCGCGACCGCCTCTCAGCAGTCACCGGTGCGGTCGTCGCCCTGCTGCGGGACGCCTACCAGAGCCGCGACAAGGTCGCCGTAATCACCGTGCGAGGCCAGGACGCGGAACTCGTGCTTCCCCCGACCTCCTCGGTCGATATCGCGGTGCGCCGCCTCGCCGATATGCGCACCGGCGGCAAAACCCCTCTCGCCCAAGGCCTCCTGAAGGCTCGCGAGGTCCTCCGCCGAGAACGTGTCCGCGACCCCCACCGCCGCACCCTCCTGGTAATGCTCACCGACGGCCGCGCCACCGGTGGCCCCGATCCGGTTCCCCGAGCCCGAGCCGCCGCCCGCCTCCTCGCCGCCGACGCCGTCACCGCCATGGTCGTGGACTGCGAACGCGGCATGATCCGCCTCGGCCTCGCCCGCGACCTGGCCCGCGACCTCCGCGGCGGCTACCTGCAATTGACCGACCTCACCGGCGATTCGGTCGCGGGAATCGTCCGCGCGAGCAGAGCCGCCTGACCAACGCCCATCCCTCCAGGCCCGGCGGCCCGCACCGCAAGTGGGACGCAATTCGGCGGCAAGTGGGCGGGCCTAGCTTCGGCTCATGAAATCCCTTCGCGTGATTGCACTGTCGTTGTTCGTCACCGTGGCGGCGGGATGCACGGCATCCGCCGGTGATCCCCGTGTCGAGGAAGCCGACCTGGAACGGTCCGTCCAGCAGACCCTCACCGAGCAGGTGGGCCAGCGACCCGAATCGATCGACTGCCCAGGGGATCTCACCGGAACGGTCGGCACCACCATGCGCTGCACGCTGTCCTCCGGCGGATCGCAGATCGGCCTCACCGTGCAGGTCACCGGCGTCAACGACGGAAAGATCGCCTACGACGTCGAGGTCGATCGCAATTAACCCCCCCCACGCAGATCCTGTACTAACAACTTCCACACCCCCACCTCTTCCTGAAATATCCGCCGCAGGCGAACTGTCAACGACTGTTGGTGCATTCCGGGTCGCGTATGAAGCCAGTTCGTCTTGGTGTAGGGAATTCTTTTCGGGCAGTTCTGTGTGGGTTTGGGCCGTCTCGATTTTGGACTGAGTGGAGCGTGCGTCGGAGCGGGGGAGCGAAGCGGAGGAGCTCCGGCGTGCGCGGAGGGAGGGAAAAATCGAGACTTAGGGGCCCAAACCCCGCCCGGAGCGAAGCGGAGGGCAAATTAAACACAGCACGAGCGATCCTGAGTGGAACTCCCCACCCACCTCATCCGTAAAACCACCATGAGCCCCCACCCTCCTACACGCAGCCGCCACAGCAATGGTCCGCCTCTCCTCCGCCCTCGCCCAATCCCTGACCTGACCCCCCGCCCGCCGACGCCGCCGGAATCGGGCGGGTCTTCTCAGCGATCGTGCACGCACTGAACTGAGGATCCGCGCCGCCCGGTGCGGCGCGCCCGGCGGCGGACCCGCAGGCTCGGTATGGCACCGTTGGGGGTCGGAGGCCGGAGGCGGCCCCGCCGCGAAAGGAGCTCGTTCGATGCCCAAGGGTGTTCCGCTGCCGGAATCCATTCCCGACGACGGGCTCACGACTCGCCAGCGCCGCAATCTCCCTGTGCTGGCGGTGCATACCGGCCCGGGCAAGGGCAAGTCGACGGCCGCGTTCGGCATGGCGTTGCGGGCATGGAACCAGGGCTTCGATATCGCCGTGTTCCAGTTCGTCAAGAGCGCCAAGTGGAAAGTGGGGGAGGAAGCCGCATTCCGAACCCTCGGCCAGCTGCACGACGAGAAGGGCGTGGGCGCCCCCGTCGAATGGCACAAGATGGGGGAGGGCTGGTCGTGGACTCGCAAGCAGGGCAGCGATGAAGACCACGCGGCTGCCGCGCTGGCAGGCTGGCTGGAGATCAAGCGGCGAATCGCCGCCGAGCAACACCGCTTCTACGTCCTCGACGAATTCACCTATCCGCTGAAGTGGGGCTGGGTCGACGTGGACGACGTCGTGACGACACTCCGCGAGCGGCCCGGCAACCAGCACGTCGTAATCACGGGTCGCGACGCCCCCCAGCCACTCATCGACGCCGCCGACCTGGTCACCGAAATGACCAAGGTGAAACACCCCATGGACGCGGGCCGCAAAGGCCAGCGAGGCATCGAATGGTGAGTGTCCCCGCGGTGGTGATCGCCGCCCCCGCCTCGGGCAGCGGCAAAACCACCCTCGCCACCGGCTTGATCGGCGCACTGCGCCGGGCCGGGCATCGGGTCGCCCCGTTCAAGGTCGGTCCCGACTACATCGACCCCGGTTATCACGGCCTCGCCGCCGGTCGCCCCGGCCGGAATCTGGATCCGGTCCTGGTCGGCCCCGATCGCGTGGTCCCCCTGTACCGGCACGGCAGCCAAGGCTGCGATATCGCCGTCGTCGAAGGCGTCATGGGCCTGTTCGACGGCCGCATCGACGAGCACAACACCGCCCCCGTCGCCGAGGGCTCCACCGCCCAGATCGCCGCCATGCTCGGCGCCCCCGTCATTCTGGTGGTGGACGCCCGAGGCCACAGCCAAAGCCTCGCCGCCCTCCTGCACGGTTTCGCCACCTTCGACACCGGAATCCGCCTGGGCGGAGTCATTCTCAACCGAGTCGGCGGCGAACGCCACGAACAGGTCCTCCGCGCCGCCTGCGCCCGAGTCGGCCTCCCCGTCCTCGGCGCCCTCCCGCGCATGGCCGAATTATCCGTCCCCTCACGCCATCTCGGCTTGATCCCCGCCATCGAACACGGCACAGCAGCCCAGGCCGCCACCGACGCCATGACCGATCTGGTCGCCGCCCACATCGACCTCCCCGCCGTCGTAGCCCTCGCCGCTTCCAATACCACCGGCCCCCTGTGGGATCCGGCCGAAGCGCTCCGCGACGCTGCCGCCGCGAGCTCTCCCGCCACCTCGAACCACCGCGCCACCTCGGGTTCGGTCGAACGCCCCGCACAGTCGGTCACGCCGCCACCCGACGGCCCGATCCTCGCCATCGCGGGCGGCGCAGCCTTCACCTTCGGCTACACCGAACACCGCGAATTCCTCGAAGCCGCGGGCGCACACGTAGTCGCCTTCGATCCGCTACGCGATGAACTCCCCTCCGGCACAGCGGGATTGGTCCTCCCCGGCGGCTTCCCCGAAGAACACGCCGCCGACCTCGCGGCCAACACCCCCCTCCTGGAAGCGATCGCCACCCGCGCCGCCACCGGCATGCCCATCCACGCCGAATGCGCGGGCCTCCTCTACCTGACCCGTTCACTGGATGGTCACCGCATGGCCTCCGTCATCGACGCCGACGCCGAATTCGGCCCCCGGCTGACCCTCGGCTACCGAGACGCCGTAGCCCTCACCAACTCCCCCCTCTGGCAAACAGGCGAACGAGTCCGAGGCCACGAATTCCACCGCACCCGCCTAACCACCCCCACACCCACCCCACCCGCCTGGGCCTGGTGCTCCCCCACCGGCGAAACAATCCGCGAGGGCGCAAACCCCCACCAAGTCCACGCCTCCTACCTCCACACCCACCCCGCCGGAAACCCCACCGCCATAACCCGATTCGTAACTACCGCAACCACCTACACCCAATCCGCCGCAACCCCCTGACCCACCCACCGGTTCACACCCATTACCTTCGGTCCACACCCCCAATTGCCCACCTATATCAGGTGTGAACCACCGACAACGGGTGTGAACCCGAGCTGCCCCGGCGGGGTTGCGGCGCGATTGCGGAATGTCGCGGCACACTCGATCTGTGCGAGAAGGAGCGGCAGGGGAGCGGGTGGGGTCGGAGCTTGCGGTCGGTGTCGGCATGCGGGTCGGCGCAACGCCCGAGGCTATCGTGGCGGCTGTTCGAGAAGTCGTAGGGGACAAGCGGATTCGATGCCTGGCCTCGGTGGACAGGCGGGGCCGCGAGCCCGGGTTGGCCGCGGCGGCGGAGTACCTCGGCGTGCCCGTGGTGGTGTTCTCACCCGGAGAGCTGGCGGCGGTATCGGTGCCCACACCCTCGGCGCGCACCGCCGCCGCGATCGGCACGCCCAGTGTGGCGGAAGCCGCCGCGCTACTGGCCGCGCGGAGTGATCGGCTGGCGGTGCGCAAACGTGCGGTCGGCGGGATCACGGTCGCGGCAGCCGTGATTCGGGGCCGCGGCGAAGGCTCCTAGAACCGGGCCGCCGCACTCGCCGACTGGTTGGGGTCGGTGGGTGCGGCGGGGTGGCGAATCACTGGTGCAAGGGACGTGATTCGCCGCTTCGGGGGGTCAGGGGGCGACCGAGCCCCAGTCGGCGAAGCCGGTGGGGTCGTGGCGGCCCAGGCTGCCGTGTTCGAAGAGGCCCCAGCCTTCGGCGCCGTTGCAGCGGGCCTTGCCGACGTGGTCGATGACGCCGAAGGGGATGCGGCCGGACAGCGCCGGGTCGGTGAGGTCGTAGAGGCGGCTCTCGGACCAGCCGCGGCCCTTCCACTGGCCGTGCAGCCAGTCCGGATCGCCGCCGTAGCCGCAGCCGACGTTCAAGGCCACGAAGGTGCCCGCTTCGACCTCCACCTCGAGGGGTTTGCCGTCCGGGGTGGTCAGTTCCAGGCGCAGCGCGGTGGGGATGCGGGTGCCGGACTTGTAGGTGAGATGGACGCGGGGCCAGCCCAATTGCTCGATGCGGCCGTCTTTCCAGATGCGGGTGGCGTCATTGAGCGTGCGGAAGCCGTTGGGCTCCTCCTGGACGATGACGATGATGGAGAAATCGTCGAAGCGCAGCGGGACGTAGAGCCACCAGAAGCCTTCGGAGGGCTCGTCGGCCACGCGGCCCGCCGGGTCGCCGTCGCCGACCGGGCGGATGCCCCAGGAGCGGTCGCGGGTGCCGGTCCAGACGGCCGGGTCGACGGTGAAGTCGGCGCCGTCGACGGCGAGCGTGCCCGACCAGGAACCGACCTGGGCGAAGCGTTGCGCGTCGATGATCGGCCGGTTCAGGCCGGTGATGATGGTGTGCGGCTCCTCCTGCACGACCGGGAAGGCGCCCTCCCAGGTCATGTCGAAGGACAGGTCCTCGTGCTCGCAGACCACGCGCAGCTTCCGCAGCGGCTCGACGATCTCGATGCGGTAGCCGCCGACCTTGGTGTCGAGGCTGCGTTCGGTGAGCGCGTCGGAGAACCGCACGGCGCGCTGCTGATCGCCGCGGCGGACGGTGGCGAAGGCGTCGATCACGCCGAGGTTCGGGTAGACGCCGAAACCGGTGACCAGGAAGGTGCCGCCGTCGCGGTCGGAGGCGTTGAAATAGCTGCGGTCGTAGAAGTTCCGATCGCTGGTGCCGACCCGCGCCATGGGCAGCGGGGTCTGGTGGATGGGGTATTCGTCCAGTGGACCGATCATGGTCAGTTCTCTCAATCCCAGGCGTAGGTGCCGTCGAGCAGGGCTTCCAGCAGTGGGCGGTGCATGACGTAGTCGTCGCGGTCGGCGGTGTCGGTGTCCTCGCCGAAGTGGATCATGCGGCGCTTGACGCGGCCCATGACGATGCCGTGGCGCAGGGCCGCGTAGAGCAGATACCAGTCCAGGTCCACGGGCGCGTGGCCGGTGAATTCCTCGTACAGCGCTTCGACGTGACTGCGGCGCATGTAATCGGGCAGTCCGGTCTGGTCGAAGCGGGTGGCGATGTCCTGGAAGAACCGGTGGATGAGAATGGTCCAGGCGATATCGAGTTCGCGCGGGCCCAGGGCGGCCATCTCCCAGTCCAGCACGGCCGCCGGTTCGTAGCCGTCGAAGATGATATTGCCCGGACGGGCGTCACCCCAGCTCAGCACCGTCTCGGTTTCGGCGGGCCAGTTGGCTTCCAGATAGTCGAAGGCCCGCTCCAGCAATGGAATACGGAAACCGTCGCGCGCCAGCGCCCAGTCGTACCACGCCTTCTGCGCCTCGAAATGACGGCGCAGCGCCGATCCTTCGCTGTCCAGCATCGGGAACTTCCCGAGCGGATTCTCTATGGCGTGGATCTTGCCGAGAATCTCGACGGTATTGCGGGTCAGCTCGTACCGCTGCTCGGGCGTGGAGTCGAACAGCCAGCTCAGGAATACATACGGCGGATTGTCCTCGGGCACACGGCCGTTCACCCGCCGCATGACGAAGAACGGCGATCCGAGTACCGATTCGTCGTTCTCCAGCCAGCACAGTTGCGGCAGCGGCACATCGGTGGCCTTGGCGACGCCGTCGATGATCGCGTATTACGTTGCCAGATCGTATGTCTCGAAGACCGGGAAGGAACTGTCCTCCGGCGCCAGACGCGCGACGAACGATCCGCCCGCGGGTTGTCCGTGCTCGCTCCATTCGGCATCGAAGAGCAGCGTGGTGCTGGACATGCCGCCCGCCGTCGGGCGGGTGAGCGAGGTGACCTTCGGCGGCTGATCGGCTTCGACTTTCGTGGCCAGCCACCCGGTGAGTTCCTCGGTGAGTACATCGAGGTCGCGCTCGCTGGTGGTCAGTTGCCGCCGCTGGTTGGGGTCGGCCGACGTCATTGGTCCTCCTGACGCAGTGAAATTGGGTGAAATGTAACTCGTTCTAGTTGGCTTGCGGAGGGGAATTCGGGGTCGAATTCGAGCAGTACCGTTCAGCGGGATTCCGCTTGTCCACCCTGATGTTGCGCGCGTAGTCGCCAGGGGCGATTAGTTCCGTAGGGGGATGCGAGGTTCGCCCTGCAGGGTGATGCGACCGAGCCGGGGCACTCCCTAGCGTCAGAGGGAAATCTGAAGTGAGGGGCTTGGATGAGTGTGCAGACTGCGGACGCGACGATCGACCTCGAGCCGGACACCCCGGCCGAGCCCGGGCGCTGGAACCCGGTCACGCGGGTCGCGTTCCGGTTCAGTTTCGTGTACTTCGGGCTGTTCCTGCTGATCTACCCGCAGCCGATCCTGGCGCTATTCGGCCCCCTGACCAATTCGATTCCTGAGAAGTGGGGCCGGGCCTACGCGGAGTTCCCGAGTCCGCTGGTGGAATGGGTGGGGCGCACCGTCTTCGACGTCGAGGCCGTCCTGCGCACCGATTCCGGCAGCGGTGATCAGACCTATCTGTGGGTCCTGGTGTTCTGCTTCTTCGCGGCCGCGGTGGTGGCCACGATCGTGTGGAGTGTGCTGGATCGCAAGCGCCTCGAGTACCGCCGCCTGGCGGGCTGGTTCTTCCTGTTCGTCCGGATTCTGGTGGCCGGGCAGATGCTGCTGTACGGGTTCGCCAAGGCGATTCCGGCGCAGATGCCGGAGCCGTCACTGATCACCCTGCTGAGTCCGTTCGGCGATTTCACCCTGATATCGGTGCTGTGGACCCAGGTCGGCGCGTCACCGGTCTACGAGAGCCTGCTCGGCATTGCCGAGATCACCGGCGGCGTCCTGCTGTTGCTGCCGCGCACCGCGCTGG
Source organism: Nocardia crassostreae (assembly GCF_001613405.1). Lineage (GTDB taxonomy): Bacteria > Actinomycetota > Actinomycetes > Mycobacteriales > Mycobacteriaceae > Nocardia > Nocardia crassostreae. Next base: position 56,304 of record NZ_BDCH01000044.1, on the reverse strand, counting down.
CGGGCGTGCTGCTCAGCCTGGTCAGCATGGCGCAGGTGTGGGTCCTCAACATGACCTACGACGTGCCGGTCAAACTGCTGTCGTTCCATCTGCTGTTGATGGGCCTGGTGCTGCTGGCCCCCGATGCGCGCCGGTTGACAGCGGTGCTGCTCGGCGGCGCGGCCGGACCGTCCACCGCGCCCGAAGCGGTCCGCACCTGGCGGGGCCGCCGGATCGTGGCGGCGGTTCAGGTGGTCCTGCTCGTCTGGTTCTCGGCCGGATTCGCCATGGCGACCTGGGAAGGCTGGACCGAATGGGGCAGCGGGCGGGCGAAATCGGAGTTGTACGGGATCTGGGAGGTCACCGAGTTCACCCGTGACGGGCAGCCGGTGGCGCCGCTGCTCACCGATGAAAGCCGTTGGCGGCGACTGATCTTCGAGGATCCCGGGACTGCCGTGTATCAGCGCATGAACGATGACATGGTGATGGTCGGCGCGGACATCGACTCCGGCGCGCATCGGATCACGTTGAGCCCACCCGAGTCCGAGTCGCCGCTGGCGACATTCAGCTATGAGCGGTCCACGCCGGATGCCATGACATTGACCGGCGAGCTGGAAGGGCGTCCGGTGACGATCACGCTGCACGCGGTCGATCTCGACGCCTTCCCGGTGCGGCAGAACGGGCTGGATCTGGTGCAGGATTATCCGCGCACCGGTGCGGGCGTTCGTTAATCGGTGGCGGATCCGATCTGGTTGGCCCAGTGGGGATTCGGTGCGAAGAAGGCACCCGATTCCGGGATGAATGCCTGCCGCGCCCGCTGGTCGACAGCCAAGCGGGCGGCCAGCCAGGCGGTGGGATAGCCGAGGTATCCGTACACGCCGGTCGTGCAGGGCCAGGACACTCCGGCGCAGCTCGGCTGGCCTTGTACGTCATTGTGATTCGCTCCGATGAGCGTTCCCCATACCTTCGGGATCGCGCGAGGAATCGCGTCGTAGTAAGCCTGGATGGACTGTAAGCCGATCACCTGTGGCGGCAGGGGCTGCCGCGACGGCGCGATGAAGACATCGTCGGAGCCGTTGACCAGGAATACGGAACCGCCGGTCAGCCGCGAGGTGTCAGGGCACCACGATCCCGTCGCGCACAGGATCTGCATGGGCAACTCGATCGGGACCACCGTTTCGATCCGGCCGCCGGAGTTGGTCATGGCATTGAGCGCTCCGGTCGCGCCCTGTGAATGACCCGCCGCGCCAACGGCATTCGAATCGAGTGTGCCGTGGAACGGGCTGGCCGGATCGGCTGCCCGGTGCAGCAGGTAGTCCACCGCTCCGGCGATGTCCACGCCGGATCCGGTCTGCTGGTTCTCGGTGGCGATCACCACGAAACCCCAGGACGCCAGATGCCGCAGCAGGTAGTCGTATTGCGTGGGAACGGCATCGGTGCCATTGCCCCAGGTGATGATCGGATGCCGTACCCCGCCCGCGCCCAGCGGGGTCGGATACCAGATGTCATAGGACGCGCCGGTGGAATCGCAACAGCCGAAGGCGATGTCGGATGTGACGTCCCAGGGGCCGGGCTGTGAGTACGTCGTCTCCACGCCCGGTGCGGGGTGGTACGAGCCCTCCGTCTCGGCGTCCGCCGTACCGGGACCCGGCGGCATGATCACGAGGACGGCAACGAGCATCCCGAGCACGGCGGCACGACGCGTCATGGTGCAGAGCTTAGGAATGTCGGCTCGATTTCCCGGGTAGGACGCTCCGCCGGGAATCACCCTCCACCCCAGAGCGTTCGAACCACGCGTGACCACACTTCCGGAGGAACTCAAGACGTACGTCGACGAGTCGAAGGTTTACGCGACGGTGGCGACGCTCGGTGCCGACGGCCAGCCGCACCTGACCGTGATCTGGCTGCTTCGAGACGGTGAAGACCTGATCTACTTGACCACCGTCTCCCGCCAGCAGTACAAGAACCTGGTTCGGGATCCCCGCGCCACCGTCATGATCAACCCGCCGGACCGACCGTTCGTCTACGCCGAAATTCGAGGCAAGGTCAGCATCGAGCCGGACCCCGAACGCGCCCTCCCGAACCGCGCCTCGCTGCACTTCACCGGCAAGAACTACATCGACTTCAACCCGGCTTCGGTGAACGACGCCGAGCGCGTCGTCGTCCGGATCACGCCCACCAAGGTCTACAGCCGCCTCTGAAACCTCTTTCGATCAGCAGTCGTGGTGAGCTCTCTATCGGTTGCCGCACGACTGCCGGTCGGTTGAGTCCGGTCGATAACCAGGCCGTACGCTCAATCCTTGTGCAACACACGTCACCCGCAGCCGACAGCCAGCCCGCCGGAGACCCGAATTACCTGGTCGGCCTCGATCTGAACGGGCGCCGGGTCGTCGTCGTAGGCGGCGGTACCGTCGCTCAGCGGCGTCTCGGCCTGCTCATTGCCTCCGGTGCGGACGTGCACGTGATCAGCCGTGAGGCGACGCCTGCCGTCGAAGGGATGGCCACCTCCGGGCAGATCACCCTGGAGTTGCGGGCCTACGCCGACGGCGACCTAGACGGCGCCTGGTACGCCATGGCGTGCACCGACGAGCCGGAGACGAATGCCGCGGTCGTGGCCGAAGCCAGCCGCCGCCGCGTGTTCTGCGTCCGGGCCGATACCGCGCGTCTCGGCACCGCCGTCACCCCCGCGACCGCCCGCTACGACGGCATGACCCTGGGCGTTCTGGCCGGTGGGCAGCATCGCCGGTCCGCCGCGGTGCGCACCGCCCTGCTCGAAGCCCTGCAATCGGGTGTGGTGACCGACGATTCGGCGCCTGTCACGCCGGGCGTGGTCCTGGTCGGCGGCGGTCCGGGCGATCCGGATCTCATCACCGTGCGGGGCCGCCGCCTGCTGGCGCGTGCGAATCTCGTTGTCGCCGACCGCCTGGTGCCGCAGGAACTTCTCGCCGAACTCGACCCCGATGTCGAGGTCATCGATGCCGCCAAGATCCCCTACGGGCGTGCCATGGCTCAGGAAGCCATCAATGCCGCGCTCATCGAGGGGGCCAAGGCCGGGAAGTTCGTGGTCCGCCTCAAAGGCGGCGACCCCTATGTCTTCGGCCGCGGTTACGAAGAACTCGAAGCCTGCGTCGACGCGGGTGTTCCCGTCACCGTGGTCCCCGGTGTCACCAGTGCCATCTCGGTGCCCGCGCTGGCCGGAATCCCGGTCACCCACCGCGGCGTGACCCACGAATTCGTGGTCGTCTCCGGCCACGTCGCCCCCGATCACCCGGATTCCCTGGTCGACTGGCCCGCCCTGGCTCGCCTGCGCGGCACCATCGTTCTGCTCATGGCCGTCGAGCGCATCGACAAGTTCGCCACCGCCCTCCTGGACGGCGGCCGCGCCGCCGACACCCCGGTCACGGTGATCCAGGAAGGCAGCCTCCGGACCCAGCGCGTGGTCCGCGCCGACCTGTCCACCGTCGCCGACCAGGTCCGTGCCGAAGGCATCCGTCCCCCCGCCATCATCGTCATCGGCCCCACCGCGGGCTTCACCGCCGGAGCCCCCGACGCGAACCCACTCTGAAACATCGTCGACCGGGAACTGGTGGCGGGAGCTACTCGGCGAACGCCGCCACCAGTTCCCGGTGATCGCATGACCAGTCGCGGCGTGGGGTGGCGAGTGAGGGGGAGGGGCGTGGGGGAGGCATCCACTACAGTGGCGGGGTGCTCGAGAACCCCGCTGCGACGATGCAGTATCCGGTGACCAAGCGGGCGTTCGGGCTCGCCATCCTTGTACTGAGTGGTTTGCAGTTGATGGTGGTGCTGGACGGCACCGTCATGATTTTGGCGCTGCCGCGGCTGCAGGACGATTTGAATCTGTCCGGTGCGGGCAGTGCGTGGACCGTGACGGCGTATGGTCTGCCGTTCGCGGGGCTCATGCTGCTGGGCGGGCGGCTCGGCGACTCGTTCGGCCGCCGCCGCATGCTGATCCTCGGCGTCGCGGTGTTCACGCTGGCCTCGGCGCTGTGCGGGCTGGCGCAGAACGAGGCGTGGCTGATCGGGGCCCGCGCGCTGCAGGGCACCGGTGCGGCGATTGCCGCGCCGACCGTATTCGCCTTGGTGGCCAGCACTTTCGCGCCGGGTCCGGCGCGCAATCAGGCGGTCGCCATTTTCGGGTCCATGGTGGGCATCGGCTCGGTGGGCGGTCTGGTGATCGGCGGTGCGCTGACGCAATGGGATTGGCGCTGGATCTTCTGGATCAATGTGCCGATCGGCATTCTCATCGTGATCGGCGCGATCTATCAGCTGCGCGATACCGAGCATCATCGGATCAGCCTGGATGTGCGCGGTGCGATCCTGGGCACGGCGGCCTGTGCCGCAATCGTTTTCGGTGCGACCGAGGGGCCCTCGATGGGGTGGGACAGCCCGATCATCCTGGGTTCGCTGATCGGCGGACTGGTGCTGCTGATCGTGTTCGTCTTCGCCGAGCGGTACGTGAAGAACCCGCTGCTGCCGTGGTCGCTGTTCGACAGCCGGGATCGGGTGATCTCGTTCATCGCGATCTTCCTGGCCTCGGGTGTGCTGGGCGCGACGACCTTCTTCGTCGCCCAGTTCCTGCAGAACGTGCTCGGTTACAGCCCGCTCATGGCGGGTCTGGCCAGCATCCCGTTCACCCTCGGCGCGGGCGTCGGCACCGGCGTGGCGTCCAAGGCCGTGCAGTACGCGCAGCCGCGCTGGCTACTGGCCGGGGCCGCGACGCTGTTGGCGGCCGGGCTGTATTTCGGCTCCACCCTGGACGCGTCCGCGGAGTATCTGCCGACGCTATTGATCCTGCTATCGGTGGTCGGCTTCGCGGTCGGCATGGCGATCGTGATCCTGCCGCTGTGCGTCCTGGTCGGCGTGGACATGGCCCATATCGGCCCCCTGTCCGCGGTCGGCCAGATGTTCATGAACATGGGCACCCCCTTCGCGGTGGGCCTGCTCAGCCCGGTCGCCCTGTCGCGCACCCTGTCCATGGGCGGCACCAACGGCAAGGTCGCCGATATGACCCCGCTCCAAATCGACGCCCTCAGCAGCGGTTACACCCTCGTCCTCCTGGTCTGCGCACTCGGCACCGCGGTCATGGGCGTACTCGCCCTGACCCTGCGCTACACCCCTGCCCAACTGGCCCAGGCCCAGCACGCGCAGGACGAAGCCCAGAAGTCCTGAGCCGCGCGAGATTTCGATACCAGCGCGCGGGGCGCACATGTCACGCTCGGCGCGCGATGGCGAACCGGCGGTGTGCCGCGCAGGCGGGCCGCGGGGTGAGGTGCGAGGTTCGCACGCGGGCGGAGGAAGTCCTCGACACGCTGCGTTTTCGAGCGGCGAAAGGTCGTCAGGATAGCGCGTCGGACAGGGCGATGGCGGGGAGATCGTGGGCCTCGGCCACCGGTGCGCTCACCAGCTCCCCTTCGATCGTGGCCAGGCCCTTGGCCAATGCGGGGTCCGCGTGCATGGCCTCGCGGGCGCCGTTGTCCGCCAAGGCGAGTGCGTACGGCAGCGTCACATTGGACAGTGCCCGGGTGGAGGTGCTGGGCACCGCGCCGGGCATGTTCGCGACGCAGTAGAACACCGAATCGTGCACGCGGTAGGTGGGTTCCGCGTGGGTGGTGGGGTGGGAGTCGGCGAAGCAGCCGCCCTGGTCGATGGAGATGTCCACCAGGACCGAGCCCGGTTTCATCTGGGCCACAAGGGCGTTGGAGACCAGCGAGGGGGCGCGGGCGCCGGGCACCAGCACGGCGCCGATCACCAGGTCCGCGGCCCGGACCTGTTCGTCGATGGCGTGGGCGGTCGAGGCCACGGTTGCCATGCGATCGCCGTGGCGGCGATCCAGGTCGCGCAGGCGCGGCACGCTCACATCGAGAATCCGGACATCCGCGCGCATTCCGGCGGCGATGACGGCGGCGTTTTCGCCAGCGACGCCGCCGCCGATGACCACGACCGTGGCCGCGCCCACTCCGGGCACGCCGCCGGGCAGGACGCCGCGGCCACCGAAGGGGGACATCAGGTGATAGGCCCCGACCTGCGCGGCCAGGCGTCCGGCGACCTCGCTCATGGGGGAGAGCAGCGGGAGCGAACCGTCGGGCAGTTGCACGGTTTCGTAGGCGATGGCGGTGACCTTGCGTTCCAGCAGCGCCTCGGTGCATGCCCGGGAGGCCGCCAGATGCAGGTAGGTGAACAGGGTCTGGTCCGGGCGCAGGCGCTCGTATTCGGCTTCGATGGGCTCCTTGACCTTGAGAATCAGATCGGCGGCCCAGATTTCCGCGGGGGTGGGCAGGATGCGGGCCCCGGCGGCTTCGAATTCGGTATCCGGGATGGCGGATCCGATTCCTGCGCCCGTCTCGATGAGGACGCGGTGGCCGCGGCGGGTCAGCTCGGCCACGCCGGATGGGGTGACGGCGACGCGATACTCCTGGGTGGTGAGCTCGCGCGGGATGCCTACTTTCACGGTTGCTCGCCTTTCGATGACCGCGATTCGCAGACGCGATGAGTGTGGATACCTTCGAGCCTCGGCGACTGAATCAGTACCGTCAAGCGATGTTCGCAACCGATTTCGTTGCAAGAAATGTGTCAAACCACGCAAAACGATCTTGATGACTCGCCGCGCCGAGCGCTTCCGGTTGTTGGCGCGCGCGGGTTTGCGCAAGGATGACCAGGGTGAGCGATCTGAATTCCGGCAAGGGCACCCCGGTGCTCGATGATATCTCCAAGCGGATCATCGCCCAGTTGCAGGAGGGCGGGCGGCGCGCCTACGCGACCATCGGCAAGGCGGTCGGGCTGTCCGAGGCGGCGGTGCGGCAGCGGGTGCAGAAGCTCGCCGACGCGGGGGTCATCCAGATCGTGGCGGTCACGGATCCCTTGCAGGTGGGGTTGTTTCGGCAGGCCATGATCGCGGTGACGGTGGACGGGCAGGTGCAGCCGGTGGCCGATGCGCTGGCCGCCATCGACGAGATCAACTACGTGGTGGTGTGCGCGGGGCGCTACGACGTGCTGTGCGAGGCGGTCTGCCCCGACGACGAGGCGCTGCTGGATCTGGTCTCCACGCGCATTCGGGCGCTGGCCGGGGTGCGGCATGCGGAGATCATGGTCTACCTGAAATTGCGCAAGCATACCTACAAGTGGGGCACCCGCTGACTTCGCAACGAAATCCGTAGCTCACAATCTTGAAACAACGAAATCGGTTGCTGAGATGCTGAAACTGTGGGATAACCGAAGCAAGTCCTACTTCGAGGAGTCCCGCAATGACTGCCACCGCCGAATCCAGACCCGTCGCCGACGCCTCCCGCGTCCTGCGCGACCACCTGTGGATGCACTTCACCAATCACAACGGGCGCGACGAGACCGAAGCACCCGTCATCGTCCGGGGTGAAGGGGCCTACCTGTTCGATGCGAGCGGTAAGCGCTATCTCGACGGATTGGCGGGCCTGTTCGCGGTGCAGGTCGGGCACGGGCGCGCGGAGCTGGCGCAGGCGGCCGCCAAGCAGATGATGGAGCTGTCGTATTTCCCGCTGTGGGGGTACGGGCATCCTCCGGCCATCGAACTCGCCGACCGGCTGGCGGCGTCCGCGCCCGGGGACCTGAACCGCGTGTTCTTCACCGTGAGCGGCGGCGAATCTGTGGAAACCGCATGGAAACTCGCGCGCCAGTACTTCAAGCTGGCGGGGGAGCCCACCAAGCACAAGGTGATCAGCCGGTCGATGGCGTATCACGGCACATCGCTGGGCGCGCTGTCGATCACCGGAATTCCGAGCGCGAAAGCGCCTTTCGAGCCGCTGGTGCCCAGCACCCAGCGGGTGCCCAACACCAACTTCTACCGGGCCACCGAGCACACCGACGACTACGACGCCTACGGATTGTGGGCCGCCGACCGCATCGAGGAGGCGATCCTCTTCGAAGGTCCGGAGACCGTCGCCGCCGTCTTCCTCGAACCCGTGCAGAACACCGGCGGCTGTTTCGTCCCGCCGCCCGGCTACTTCCAGCGCGTGCGCGAAATCTGCGACCGCCACAATGTCCTGCTGGTCTCCGACGAGGTCATCTGCGCCTTCGGCCGCCTCGGATACGCCTTCGGCGCACAGCGTTTCGGCTACCAGCCCGACATCATCACCACCGCCAAGGGCCTGACCTCCGGCTACGCCCCCCTAGGCGCAGTCCTGATCAGCGACAAACTGATGGAACCCTTCCAGCGCCAGGACGTCCCGTTCATGCACGGCTCCACCTACGGCGGCAACCCCGTAGGCTGCGCCGTAGCCCTCGCCAACCTCGACATCATGGAGAACGAAGACCTCTACGGCCACGTCCGCGCCAACGAAGACCTCTTCCGCGCCACCCTGGAAAAGCTCGCCGACCTCCCCATCGTCGGCGAAGTCCGTGGCGCAGGCTACTTCTGGGCCGTCGAACTGGTCAAAGACAAGTCCACCCGAGAACGCTTCACTCCCGAAGAATCCACCCGAGTCCTCCGCGACCACATCTCCAAGGAACTCTTCGCCAACGGCCTCCACTGCCGCACCGACGACCGCGCCGAACCCGTCATCCAATTCGCACCCCCACTCATCTGCGACCACACCCAATTCACCGAAATCGAACAAATCCTCCGCACAGTCCTCACCGGCGCCACCAAACTCCTGTAATCGGCCCCCGCCGCGCCGGTGGCAGAGAGCCGTCCGCCCCGCCACCAGCGCACCGTGGAAGTGCGTCCGGGCTATTCGGTAAGGGTTGCCAGTTCTCGGGTGAGGTTGGCGCGGGCGGCGGCCTCGTAGCGGGAGCGCGCGATGGGGGTGCGGAACAGGTGCTGCTGTTGCATCAGACCCTGTAGCACTGCGGCGCGGCCCTTGCGGAACAGGTCGTCGGGGACGTGGGCGTATTCGGCGCGTACCGCGGATGTGTATGTGGCATAGGCGGATTCGTCGGCGGCCAGGATGGCCAGGTCGGCGTCGCAGAGCACGCCGCCGTTGCGGTCGGCGGGGTCGGGGTGATGCCCCGAGGTGAGGCGGACCAACCGCGCGACTTCGGCGACCGTCGCGGGGGTGACGCCGAGCGCCGGGAGCACTGTCTCCGCCAATTCCGCGCTGCGTTCCTCGTTGTCGGCGCGGTCCACGGCGTAGACGGCGTCGTGGAAGAAGGCGGCGTAGCGGACCGCGTCGATATCGGTGGCGTCCGCGGCCAGGTCGTCGATGACCGCCAGCATGGCGGCCAGGTGGTCGACGGTGTGGTAGCGGCGGTGCGGTTCGCTGTAGCGGCGTACTAGATCCTCCCCGACCGCCCGCGCCATCGGCCCGGCCAGCTCCGCCCAGCGGTCCAGCAATACTGTTTCGAGCTTTGTCCCCATTCACGCAGTGTGCCGAACTCTTGCCCCTGGCAAAAGTCCCTGTGCCCGGTGCCCTTCGCCACTCGGTCGGGTGTCCGAGTTGCCGCGATTCCGGAGCTCGGAAATTCTGTTCCCAGACAATGGTTTTCGCCTTGGAGTCGATATGCCGATCCAGCTCGCCCGAATCGTCGCCGTCCCCGTCAGCCTGTGACTGCTCGCCGCCCTGGCCCTCAATCCCGACTATCGCGCCGACAATATCTTCGCCCTGCCGGACGCCGCCTTTTCCCTGTTCCTCCTGATCGCCGCCGCCCTGCCCGCGCGTTTCGCCCTCTCGGCCTTGACCTCGGGTTTTCTCTTCGGCGCGGGCGTCATCACCGTGGCCGCCATCGATCGCTTCGATCACGGCGAGACCCCGCAGGGCATCCTCAACCTGGTCATAGTCGCCATCTACCTGGCGACGGCCGTACTTCTCCTGCGAAACACCGAAAAGCCGGTCCCCGCCTAGCGTTACCGTGGGTCATGCCGAAGATGCAGCCGCGCCGCTGGACGCCGCCCAAGGCCACGCCCCGGGCCCGCGAAACCCGCAGCATCCCACCCATGCCCGACCTACGCCGCATCGAATTGCCCGGCATCGCACCCGAAGACGTCGTGGTGGCCGCCGACGGCCGCGTTCTCACCGGCATCGAGAACGGCGCCATCCTGGCCGTCGACCCCGGCATCGGCACGGTGGAACAGATCGCCCACACCGGCGGCCGCCCCCTAGGCCTGCACGCCGAACCCGATGGCTCGCTCCTGATCTGCGATGCCGAATGCGGCCTGCTCCGCCTGGACAAACCCGGCGGCACGATCGAGGTGCTCGCCACCGAAGTCGACGGCCAACCCCTCACCTTCCCCAGCAATGTCGTCGCCGCGGCCGACGGCACCATCTACTTCTCCGAATCCACCCGCCGCTGGCCCTTGAAACAGTGGATGGGCGACATCCTCGAACACTCCGGCACCGGCCGCCTCTTCCGCCGCCACCCCGACGGCGCCATCGAAACCCTCGTCGACAACCTGGATTTCGCGAATGGCGTGGTCCTGGCCCCCGACGGCTCCTGCCTCGTGGTAGCCGAAACCGCCGCCTACCGCCTCACCCGCTACTGGCTGACCGGCCCGAACGCAGGCACCCACGACCCCCTGATCGAAAACCTCCCTGGCTGCCCCGACAACGTGTACCTCGGCACCGACAACCTGATCTGGGTCTCCCTGGTCACCCCCCGAAACCCCTTGCTGGACACCCTGCTCCCCCTCCCCGGCATCCTCCGCCAGCTGACCTGGGCCATGCCCGAACCCCTCCGCCCCAAACCCGCCCGCACCGCCTGGGCCATGGCCTTCGACTTCACCGGCACCCCCGTCCACGACCTCCAACGCGAAGGCACCGACTACGCTCTCGTCACCTCCGTAGCCGAACACCACGGCACCCTCTACCTAGGCAGCCTCGTCGAATCCGCCATAGCCATCACCCACATCCCATAATCGGCTCGCTCTACGCCCCCGACCCTGTCTACTGTCGCGGCGTGACCACCGAGAACCGGCCCGGCCAACGCACCTACGGTACCCGCGACCTCGCCGAGGCGTACCTGCTCGCGCAGGCATCCGCAATACCGTCCGGTCCTGCCTGGCCCTGAGCCATCCATACGCGAGCTACCTCGAAGCCGGTCTGTTGATCAAGACCCTGGACGAATCCGGCCACCCCGGTGCCGAAGTCCACACCGCGACACAGCGAATCACCGACCTGCACGCGGAATCCCGCGCAGCCCACCTCGACATCCTGGAAAACCTGCTCCGCATCCTGATAGCCGAGCAAGTCGAAAAGACCTTCACATCCCAGGATCTGCTCGCCTCGGGCGTAGTCGACACCCCGCCGAACAGCTGGGACTACCCCTGGGATGGTGATGAAGCCTGAACGCCCCCATCTGATTCCGCAGGTTCCAATGATCCGCACGACGCCGCGCGGATCATTGCAGCCTGCGGCCAGTTATGACCCACGAGGGGCCGGAGTGGTGGGGGCCGTTGCAGCACAGTCTAACCAACTCCAAGCGGGCCAATGTAGTGGTGCAGGGGGCTTCTCGTGATTCGCCTGCACCATTACATGCTCGGGTCAGGGGCAGCGGGTGGGGGTTGGGTGTGGGTAGTGGGGGAGGGGTGGGGTGGATTTGGGGGACATGATGCGTTCCATGCCTGCTAGGGGTACGAGGAGGGGGAGGCGGGTCATGGTGTTGCGGAGGGTTATTCCGAGGCGGGACTTCGGGACCATTAGGCGGAGGTTCGGGCCTATTTTTTGTTTCGTGGTTACGAGGGGGCGGAGGGCTTGTTCGTAGTGGGGGTAGGCGGTGTTGTGGTTGCCGTTCGCGGCGGCGAGGGCGCCTGCCAGGTGGTAGGCGCCGAGGAGGGAGAGTTCGGCGCCTGCGCCGGAGGCGGGGGAGGCGCAGTAGGCGGCGTCGCCGACGAGGGCTATGCGGTCGGTGGACCAGGTGGGGAGGTGGACTTGGGCTAGGGCGTCGAAGTAGAGGTCCGGGTCGGCTAGGGCTGCGGCCAGGAGTTGTGGGACGTGCCAGGCGGTTTCGGGGGCGTACTGCTTGGTCGGGACGGCGCGGACTGATTCCGGGTCGCGATGGTCGATGTCGAGTTCGGGGCTGCGGAAGATGAAGTAGGCCTTGGCTTCGGGGGAGGTGGCCGAGTTGTAGATGCCTGCCATCTGGCCGGGGGTGTTGAACATTGTCATCCAGCCGTTGTCGCCGAGGCGGGGATCGGCGTCGGAGAAGGCGAAGTAGTGACGCATGTGGTGGACGAATTCGCGTTCCGGGCCGAAGGCGAGGCGGCGCACCGTGGAGTGCAGGCCGTCCGCGCCGATCACCAGATCGAATCGGCGGGCGGGGGAGCGGTCGAAGGTGACCGTGACGCCGTCGGTGTCCTGATCGAGGGCGGTAATGGAATCGCCGAAAAGGTATTCGACCTGGCCGGATGTGACGTCGTGCAGGATGTGCACGAGGTCGCCGCGCATGATCTCGACATCGGCGGTGTCGTACTTCTCCTGAATGCGGCGCATATCGACCCGGGCGATCTCGCGGCCCGCCGCATCCACGTAGTGCAGTCCGGCGGTGCGCATGGCGCTCGCCCGCGCTCGCGCCATGATGTCTATTCGCTCGGCGACCGCGATCGCCTGACCGCGAATGTCGACGCCCTGCCCGCCGCGGGACAGCTGCGCCGCCCGTTCGACAATGGTCGGCCGGAACCCGTGGCGCGCCAGCCAGTACGCCACCGTCTGCCCCGCGATGCCCGCCCCGGAAATCAGAATTCGCTCGTTCTTCATAATGACACCCCGTCTCAAAAATGCTGACCAACGGTCAGTAGCGACGGTACGGAACTGACCGCCGGTCAGTCAACGGTTAGGATTCACCTCGTGACCGATGATCCGCGCAGCCGAATACTGCGGACCGCGCTCGACTTGTTCGCCGAGCGCGGCTACCACTCCGTCTCCGTGCGCGAGATCGCGGAAGGGGTGCGGCTGACGAAAACCGCCGTGCTCTACCACTTCCCGAGCAAGAGCGATATCGTCTCCGCGCTGGTCGAACCGCTGCTGGCCGGTTCCGAGACGGTGGTGGAATCCGCGCGGCAGGCCCCGGACGCGGAGGCGAGATGCTGGGCGGTGATCGAGGGCTTGGTCGACGTCTGGCTCGCGCACCGGAAGTTGATGCGGATGCAGATGCACGGCCACATCCTGGCCACCAACCCGGCGACCTTCGCGCGCATGCGCGATATCGGCCTGGGCGCACAGGAATTGATCGCCGGACCGGACCCGGACCTCGCCGCGCAGGTGCGAGCCGCCCAGATATTCGCGGCGCTGAGCGATCCCGTCATGATCTACGCCGACCAGCCCATCGCGCAGCTGCGCGCGGCCATTCTCGACGGCGCCGCACTCCTGCTGGGCTGGACTCGATTACGCGCCGACACCGCCACGCGGGACCAGCCGCGAGAGACCCCCGCGCGCCCGTCGGGCCGCGGTCGCCCGAACGCGATGTCCGCGGCCATGGTCGAATCCGCGCGCCGCATGCGCGATTCCGGCGACTACACCGTCGACAGAATCGCCGCCGAACTGGGCGTCTCGCGCGCGACCGTGTACCGCCATCTCACGGCCTCGGCCGAATGAGACTATTTTTGAGACAATTGCGAGACATCCCGCATTCCTGAGCCCGGACGGCCCGGCCCCCGCGAAAGCGGCAGGGAGCCGGGCCGTCTCACTCAGCTGTCGAACCCCAATCCGGTGGCGTCCATGGCCTTCAGCCACAGATTGCGTCGCCCCTGGTGTGCATCGGCCCGCGCGAGCGACCATCGGGTGAGATTGATGCCGACCGAGCGGAACGGCTCCGGCGGCATGGGCAGCGGCCGGGAACGCACCATGCGCAGCCGGGTGCGCTCGGTATCGAGCCCGTACAGCTTGTCCAGCATGACCTCCGCGCCGAAGCGGGTCGCGCCGACGCCGAGCCCCGTATAGCCCGCGGCGTACACCAGTCTGCCCTTGTAGGCGGACCCGAAGAAGGCGCAGAACCGTCCGCAGGTGTCGATGATGCCGCCCCAGCGGTGGGTGAAGCGCAGACCGTCCAATTGCGGGAAGGTCTGGAAGAAGTGTTCGGAGAGTCTTTCGAAGGTTTCCTCGTTGTACTCCAGGTCGGGGGCGATTTTGCCGCCGAAGTGGTAGATCGCGTCGTAACCGCCGAACAGGATGCGATTGTCACTGGTCAGGCGGTAGTAGTGGAACTGGTAGGAGGCATCGCCCAATCCCATGCGGTGGCGGCCCCAGCCGATGGATTCCAGCTGCTCCTCGGTCAGCGGCTCGGTCATGAGCGCATAGTCGTAGACCGGCACCACATGCCGCGACACCATGGCGAGCGGCCCCTGGAAGGCGCTGGTGCACAGGGCGACTCGCGGCGCCCGCACTTCGCCGTGCGGCGTGTGCAGGGTCAGCCTGCCGTTCGACTTCGAAATGCGCTGCACCGGCGTGCCTTCGTAGATCCGCACGCCCAGCTCCAGGCAGGCGCGGCGCAGACCCCATGCGAGTCGGGCCGGGTCGAGCATGGCGACGCCGTCGCGGTCCCACCAGCCGCCGAGATAGGTCGGCGAGTGCACCAGATCCTGTACCTGCGCCGCACTGAGCAATTCACTGCGGTAACCGAGCGAGACCGCCGCATCATGGCTCTCCCGCAACCATTCGAGCTGATGCGGTTCGGTGGCGACCTCCAATTCGCCGGTGCGCTCGAAATCGCAGTCGATGCCGTAGCGGCGAATGGCGTCCTCGATGGCGTCGAGGTTCTCCTGTCCCAGGCGTTCGAGATCGTCGATCTCGTCGGGGAAGCGCTCCATGCCATTGCCGAGTCCGTGGGTGAGGCTGGCGGCGCAGAATCCGCCATTGCGCCCGGAGGCCGCATGCCCGCACATGGCGGATTCGACGAGCACCACATCGGTGCCCGGGTTTCTTTCCTTGGCGATCAATGCCGTCCAGAGCCCGCTGTAGCCGCCGCCGATGACGGCCAGATCGGCGTCGGTGGCGGTGGTGAGGGGTTCCGTGGGGGATGGCCGGTCCGGCCGGTCGGTCCAGTACGGCGTCGGCGCTGCCTCTGACAGTGCCGACGCCCACAGTTTGCTCGCTTTGGCCTGCATGGCCGATCAACTCCTTCTCTCTTGCCAGGCGGTCCGGCCGCCCGGCCCAACAACGGTGTGCGTTGGTCTATGGGGGTGTTTTCATCTCCCGGGTGCACGAAAGCCGCCGGTGATCACTCCCGGAACAGGGAGGATCGACCGGCGGCTTTCGGCGGGGTCAGCTGGTGGCGGCGCGATCGTCGGAGCGGCGGCGCATGCGCAGCTGCCCGGCGATGACGAAGACCAGCGAAATCAGGAAGGTGGCACTGGCGACCGCATTGACCTGCGGCGGAATACCGCGCAGATTGATGCCCCAGACGTACATGGGGAAGGTCTGTTCGGTGCCCGCGGTGAAGTTCGTGACCACGAAGTCGTCGAAGGACAGCGAGAACGCCAACAGGGCGCCTGCCAGGATGCCCGGCCAGACGAGGGGCAGCACCACGGATCGGAACGCCTGGAACGGCGTCGCGTAGAGATCCATGGCCGCCTTCTGCAGCCTCGGGTCGAGCCCGGCCAATCGCGCCTTCACGGTGACTACGACGAACGATAAGCAGAACATGACGTGTGCGATGAGAATAGCCCAAAACCCGAGCGGAATGCCCAATCCGATGAAGAGTGTCAACAGCGATGAGCCCATGACGATCTCGGGAGTGGCCATCGGCAGGAAGATGATCGCCTGCACCGTGGACCGCGCGCGGAACCGATAACGCGCCAGCGCGAACGCGATTCCGGTACCCAATACGGTCGCCGCCAGCGCCGCGAGCGTGGCGATGATCAAGCTCATGATCAATGCGTCACGCAATCCGGCCGGGCCGAACATATCGGTCCAGTTGTTCAGCGTGAAGTGGAAGTCGTCGAAATCGAGGACATAGGTGGTATTGCGGCTCTCGGGTTGATTGAACGACAGCAGCAGTACCACCGCGATCGGCGCGAGCAGATAGCCGAGGATCAGAAACCCGAGCAGCAGCACCGAATTCGCGCGCAGCCATTGCATGACCCGGCGGGTGCGGGGCGTTTGGGGTTTCAGGGGCGAAGCCCCTGAGAGTCCCGAGAGTTGGGCCATTCACACCACCTCATCGGTATCGGTCTTGCGCAGGTACAGCACGACCAGCACGAGAATCGAGATCATCAGCATGACCGACAGCGCCGAGCCCACCGGAATGTCCTTCACCACCAGCAATCGCGACTGAATGACATTGCCGATCATGGTGGTATTCGTATTGCCCAGCAGCTGCGCATTGACGTAATCACCCATGGCGGGCACGAAGGTCAGCAGCGTCCCCGCCACCACGCCCGGCATGGACAGCGGCAGCGTCACCCGCCAGAACGTCCGCACCGGTCCGTGCGCCAGATCGGCCGAGGCCTCCAGCAGCCGTGGATCCAGCTTCTCCAGACTCGCGTAGAGCGGCAGCACCATGAACGGCAGGAAGTTGTAGACCAGCCCCGCGATCACCGCGATGGGCGTCGCGAGCAGCCGCCCGTCGGCGTCGAGCAGATGGATCGCCTTGAGGAACCCCACCACTTCACCGGTATCGGCGAGAATCGCCTTCCAGGCGAAGGTCCGCACCAGGAAGCTGGTGAAGAACGGCGCGATGACCGCCAGCAGCATGAGGTTCTTCCACCGCCCGCCCTTCAACGCGATGGCGTAGGCGAGCGGATAGCCCAGCAGCAGGCACAGCACCGTGTAGATCAGCGAATACCCCAGTGACCGCAGGATCTGCGGGTGATAGGCGTCCCAGGCGAAGGCGAAGTTGTCGATCGAGAAGGTCTGCGCGTAACCGGATTCGATGGATCCGGTGCGGTCGTACATGCTGGCCGCCAGCAGCTGCACGGTCGGCACCGCGAAGAACACCAGCAGGAACAGCGTGCCGGGCGCGAGCAGCAGATACGGTGTGAGACCGCGTTTCACGCGCGGCGCGGCGACCTCGGCGGTGGCGGCGGGTAACAGGCCGGGCATCACGACCGTCCCAGGAGGAACGCGTGATCGGGATGCCAGTGCACCGACACCTGCGTGTTAGGCGCGATCATGCCCGCGGGACCGGCATTGGGCACCAGCGCGGTCAGCTCCTGACCCCACTCCGCCTGCACCAGATACTGGGTGGACACACCCAGGAAGATGGCATCGGTGACGGTGCCGGTGACACTGGTGTGCGCGGCGGGCACATCCTCGGGATCGGCTGCGATGTGCAGCTTTTCGGGCCGTACGCCGACCAGAGCCGCTCCGGTGGTGACCCGGCTGCGCTCGATCGGCACGGCGAGTCGCTGCCCGTGCGCGTCCACGGTCACGCAATCCCCGCTGCCGGTGACGGTGGCCTCGACGAGATTGGTCTGGCCCAGGAAGTTGGCCACGAACGCGGTCGCCGGATAGTCGTAGATCTCCTGTGGCGCACCGGATTGCTCCAGGCAGCCGCCGTTCATCACCGCGACGGTATCGGCCATGCTCATGGCTTCTTCCTGATCGTGGGTGATGTGCACGAAGGTGATGCCGACCTCGGTCTGCAAGCGTTTGAGCTCGAGCTGCATCTGCCGCCGCAGCTTGAGATCTAGTGCGCCCAAGGGCTCGTCGAGCAGCAGCACCTCGGGATGATTGACCAGCGCGCGGGCGAGCGCCACCCGCTGCTGCTGCCCGCCGGAGAGCTGGGCGGGCTTGCGCGACCCGAAACCCTCCAACTGCACCAGTTTCAGCATCTGCGCGGCCTGGGTGCGCGACTGCGCCTTGCCGATGCCCTTGCGCCGCAGCCCGTATCCCACATTGTCCTCGACGGTCATGTGCGGGAACAGCGCATAGTTCTGGAAGACGGTATTGATGGGCCGCTTGTACGGCTTCATGGGCGTGATGTCCTTGCCGCCCAGGGTGATCCGCCCCGTGGTCGGCTCCTCGAGCCCGGCAATCATGCGCAGCGTGGTCGTCTTCCCGCAGCCCGAGGCCCCGATAATGGCGAAGAACGACCCGTCGGGGATGGTCAGCTCGAGCTCGCACACCGCGGTGAAATCGCCGAAACTCTTCGTCACGCCCTCGATATGGAGGTGCTGATCGGTCACTATCACGCTCCCGTGACGGTCTGGAACTTGGACTGGTAGTCCTTGTCCTTCGCCTCGTCGAGCAGCATGAAGACCTTGAGCTTCTTCTGGGTCGCCGCGCTCGGGAAGATGAGCTCGTTCTTGGCCAGCTCCGGATCGAACTTCGCCATCTCCTCCTGCGCACCGGCGACCGGGCACACGTAGTTGACGAAGGCCGACAGCCGCGCCGCGACCGCCGGATCGTAGTAGTAGTCGAGGAGTTTCATGACGCTCTCGGCATGCGAGGACGTGATGGGAATGAGCGCCTCGTCGGAGTAGAGCATGGCGCCCTCGTCCGGGCTGATGAACTTGATCTTCTCGTCCTTGGCGGTCAGCTGGATGACATCGCCGGACCACGCCATACAGGCCGCGATATCGCCCTTGGCCAGATCCTGCACGTACTCGTTGCCGGTGAACTTGCGAATATGCCCGGACTGCACGGCCTTCTGGAGTTTGGCCAGCGCATTGTCGAAGTCGTCGTCGGTGAACTTGGCGGCGCTCTTGCCCAGCGAATGCAGCATCAGCCCCATGGTGTCGGGCATCTCGGTCAGGCAGACCACCTTGCCCTTGAGATCCGGCCGGGTGAGCAGTTCGTCGATGGTGCGCACCTCGCCGGTGACATTGGTGTTCACGCCGATGCCGACCAGCCCGGACTGCCACGGCACCATGCGATCGTTGTCCGGATCGATCTCGGTATTGCGCAGCATGGGCGCGAGATTCTTGCTGAAGTTCGGCATCTTGGAGCGGTCGTACTTCTGGGTGAAGCCCTGCCGCACCACCTTCACCGTGGTGGAGTCCGAGAGCACCATGATGTCGCGCTCGATGTTCTGGCGGGCCGCGAGCTGTGCGCTGACCTTGCCCCAGAACTCGTTGTTGTCGTTCACATCGGCGACGTAGTCGACCTTGATGCCGGTCTTGGCGGTGAATTCCGCCATGGTGGGATGGATCTCGGCATTGCCGGGATCCTCGTCGAGATAGCCGGGCCAGTTGGAGAAGTTGACGGTCTTCTCCAGTGCGGAGGTGTCGACGGGCGCGGTGCAGGCCCCCGCCCCGGTATTGGACGAACCCTTGGTGCCACAGGCGGCGAGCGTGCCCGCCGCCGCGAGTAGCGCGCCACCGCGGATCAGGCCGCGGCGGGTGGGTCGCGCGCCGAATAAGCCGCGCAGCGCGGGTGGCAGGGAGTCCGAGGACTTGTTCATGAGGGTGGCACCTTCACCAGACGGGATAACGGAGTTCGCAGCGGTGCTGCGGCGTCGAGAAGATATTCCCATAGTCTGGTTTCTGCGCAAGCGATTCCATTGAAAAATCCCTGTTACGCAACGAATTCAGTTGTCGAGTAGTCTTTGCGCTACACGCACGACCGTGAGGGCGGGTGCCGAGTGGAGAGTGATTCGGCGCCCCGCCCTCACGGCGGAGACGGGCGGAGGCAGTTCGCCCGTCGGGTCTGATATTCGGTTGTCTACTCGGCCCGGAAGATCACGTCGTGCCACGACTTGTGCGCGGCGGCGGTGATATCCGACATGACATGCTTGATATTGGTGTACTCGTCGAATGCGTAGGTGGACATGTCTTTTCCGAAACCGGAGGCCTTGTAGCCGCCGTGCGGCATTTCGCTGATGATTGGAATATGGTCGTTGATCCACACGCAGCCCGCTCGGATCTCGCGGCTCGCGCGCTGGGTGCGGTACACATTGGTGGACCAGGCCGAGGCCGCGAGGCCGTAGGCGGTGTCATTGGCGAGTTCCATTGCCTCGTCATCGGTATCGAAGGGAAGCACCACGAGCACCGGGCCGAAGACTTCCTGCTGCACGATTTCCGAATCCTGGGTCGCGCCGGTAATCAGGGTCGGCTCGTAGTACGCGCCGCCCGTATCGGTGTGTTCCGGAATTCGGCCGCCGCGAATGACTTTCGCACCGGCTTCGCGGGCGCGATCGACCATGCCGATCACTTTGTCGCGATGCTTCAGAGTAATCAGCGGACCCATATCGGTTTCCGGATCTTCGACCGGTCCGAGCGTCACCCGATCCATGAGATCGGCGACCCGCCAGACGAATTCGTCGAACAGCGGCCGCTGCACATAAGCGCGCGTGGCGGCGGTGCAATCCTGGCCCACATTGATCAATGCGCCCGCGACCGCGCCGCGGGCGGCGGCTTCGAGATCGGCATCGTCGAATACGACGAACGGCGCCTTACCGCCGAGTTCCAAATGCACCCGCTTGACCGAACCCGCGGCGGTCGCGGCGACCTGCCGCCCGACCACCGTCGACCCGGTGAACGACACCATGGCGATATCGGGATGCTCGACCAGCGCCTGCCCCGCGACCGGGCCGACGCCGGTGAGCACATTGACAACGCCCGCAGGGACACCGGCCGCCGTCGCCGCCTCGGCGAACAGCAGCGAGGTGAGCGGCGTCAGCTCGGAAGGCTTGAGCACAATGGTGTTTCCGGCCGCCACGGCGGGCAGGATCTTCCAGGCCGCCATCTGCAGCGGATAGTTCCACGGCGAGATGGAGCCGATCACGCCGAGCGGTTCGCGGCGAATGGCGGAGGTGTGGTCGCCGGAGTACTCGGCCGCGGCCTTGCCCTCCAGATTGCGCGCCGCGCCCGCGAAGAACGCGGTGTTGTCGATGGTGCCGGGCACATCGAATTCCCGGGCGAGCCGAATCGGCTTGCCCGCGTTGACGCTTTCGACGGCGGCCAGTTCCCCGGCGCGCTCGTGCAGTACCCGGGTCCAGGCGTGCATGATGTCCGAGCGCTCGCCCGGGGTCTTGCCCGCCCACTCCGGGAAGGCCGCCTTGGCCGCGGCCACGGCCGCGGCGACGTCCGCGGAGCTCGCGCCATGGCCGGTGGCGATGACCGCGCCGGTGGCGGGCGCGGTGATCGACAGCGGCTCACCCGATCCGGCCCGGCGCGCACCGCCGATGAATTGCAGTTCCTGCTGACTCACTGCGCTCCTTGATTCCTCTTGTGTACACCGAGCAGCCACCACACGTTCGCACCCTTTGCCCGTTTCCGCATCCGGTACGGGCAACTCCGCCGCTATCCCGCTGAGTGGGACGGCGGAGTGGGTGCGCTCGCATTCAGTCCACGAACGAGTCGGCGACGGTGAGCGCCTGGTCGAGAATGGCCAGACCCTCCTTGGCCTCCGCCTCGGAGATGGTGCACGGCGGGACGACGTGCACCCGGTTGAAGTTGACGAACAACAGCAGACCGGCGGCCTTGGCGGTGGCAATGGTCTCGGTCATGGCCTGGCTGGTGCCGCCGTACGGCGCGAGGGGTTCCCGGGTCGCGCGGTCGCGCACCAACTCCAGCGCCCAGAACACGCCGAGCCCGCGCACCTCGCCGATGCTGGGATGCCGCTCGGCCAGCTCGCGCAATGCCGGGCCGAGCACGCGCTCGCCCATGTCGGCGGCGTTCTCGACAATGCGCTCCTCGGTCATGGCATTGATGGTCGCCACCGCGGCGGCCGTCGCCAGGGGATGCCCGGAGTAGGTGAGCCCGCCCGGATAGGCGCGGTCGTCGAAGGTCGCCGCGATATGCGGTGCGATGGCGACGCCGCCGAGCGGCACATAACCGGAGTTCACGCCCTTGGCGAAGGTGATCAGATCCGGCACCACATCGAAATGCTGGATGGCGAACCACTTTCCGGTGCGCCCGAAGCCCGCCATCACCTCATCGGCAATGAGGACGATGCCGTAGCGGTCGCACAGTTCGCGCACCCCGGCCAGGTATCCCGGTGGGGGAATCATGATTCCGGCGGTGCCGGGCACGGACTCCAGAATGATGGCGGCAATGGTGCTCGGCCCCTCGAACGCGATGGTCTGCTCGAGATGCTGCAGCGCCCGCTGGGTCTCCTCGGCCTCGGTGGCCGCATGGAACTGCGAGCGATACAGGAACGGGCCGAAGAAATGCACGATGCCCGCATTGCCGTGATCATTGGGCCAGCGCCGGGGATCACCGGTGAGGTTGACCGCGGTCTCGGTGCCGCCGTGATACGAGCGGTACCGTGCGAGGACCTTGTACCGGCCGGTGTGCAGCCGCGCCATGCGTACCGCGTGCTCGACCGCGTCCGCGCCGCCATCGGTGAAGAAGATCCGGTTCAACTCGCCCGGCGTGCGTTCGGCAATGAGCCGCGCCGCCTCCGAGCGCGCGTCATTGGCGTGCTGCGGTGCGATGGTGCACAGCTTGCCCGCCTGCTCCTGGATGGCAGCCACCACCTTCGGATGCTGGTGTCCGATATTGGTGTTCACCAACTGCGAGGAGAAGTCCAGCAGCCGGTTGCCGTCGCCGTCCCACACATAGGAGCCCTGCGCGGCGCTCACCACCATGGGTTTCAGCGCGGCCTGCGCCGACCAGGAGTGGAAGATGTGCTTGCGATCCAGCTCGTAGGTGCGCGCCGCCTGCGCGCGCGCCACTTCCGGATCGAGTCCGTTCGGAAGAGTCATGGCCGGTTCCTTCTCAGTGGTTCTGCGGGAAGCCGAGATTCAGGCCGCCGTGGCTGGGATCGAGCCAGCGCGTGGTGACGGCCTTGGTGCGGGTGAAGAAGTGCACACCATCCGTGCCGTGCGCATGCGAATCGACGAACAGCGAGTTCTTCCAACCGCCGAAACTGTAGTAGGCCATGGGCACCGGAATGGGGACGTTGATGCCGACCATGCCGACCTCGACCTCGTTGTGGAAGCGCCGGGCCGCGCCGCCGTCATTGGTGAACAGGGCGGTGCCATTGCCGTAGGGGTTGCCGTTGATGAGGGCGAGGGCCTCGTCGTAGGACTCCACCCGCACGACCGACAGGACGGGGCCGAAGATCTCGTCGGTGTAGACGCTCATCTCGGTGGTGACATTGTCGAGAATGGTGGGGCCGAGCCAGAATCCGTCCTCGGCGCCGTCGGCCTGTACCTCGCGGCCGTCGAGAACGACGGTGGCCCCGGCGGATTCGCCCGCGGCGACATAGGCGGCCACCTTGTCGCGGTGCGCCTCGGTCACCAGCGGACCCATATCGGTGCCGCGGGTGCCGTCACCAGTCTTGATGGTCTTGGCGCGCTCGGCGATCCGGCTCACCATATCGTCGGCGATGGGTCCGACGGCCACCAGCGCGCTGATCGCCATGCAGCGTTCGCCCGCGGAGCCGAAGCCCGCGTTCACCGCGGCGTCGGCGGCCAGATCGAGATCTGCGTCGGGCAGCACCACCATGTGGTTCTTGGCGCCGCCGAGGGCCTGCACGCGCTTGCCGTGCTTGGTGCCGTTCTCGTAGACGTACTTGGCGATCGGGGTCGAGCCGACGAACGACACCGCCTTGATGCCAGGGTTTTCCAGCAGTTCGTCCACGGCGACCTTATCGCCCTGCACGACATTGAAGACGCCGTCGGGCAGTCCGGCCTCGGCCCACAGCTCCGCGATCCACAGCGAGGCCGAGGGGTCCTTCTCGCTCGGCTTGAGCACGACGGTATTGCCCGCGGCAATGGCGACCGGGAAGAACCACATGGGCACCATGGCCGGGAAGTTGAACGGCGAGATGATGGCGATCGGGCCCAGCGGCTGCCGCACGGAGAAGATGTCGACCTTGGTGGAGGCGTTCTCGGTGTAGCCGCCCTTGAGCAGATGCGGGATGCCGCAGGCGAATTCGACGATCTCCAGGCCGCGGCTCACCTCGCCGAGCGCATCGGCGAGCACCTTGCCGTGCTCGGAGGTGACAATGGCCGCCAGCTCCTCCTTGCGGGCACTGAGCAGCTCCCGGAACTTGAACAGCACCTGGGTGCGCTTGGCGAGCGAGGCATCGCGCCAGGCCGGGAATGCCGCGGCGGCCGCATCGACGACCGTGCGCACGTCGGCGACATTCGCCAGCGTGACATGTCCGGTCACCACGCCGGTGGCGGGATTGGTC
Source organism: Nocardia crassostreae (assembly GCF_001613405.1). Classification (GTDB taxonomy): domain Bacteria; phylum Actinomycetota; class Actinomycetes; order Mycobacteriales; family Mycobacteriaceae; genus Nocardia; species Nocardia crassostreae. The sequence continues at coordinate 32,383 of NZ_BDCH01000044.1, read as the reverse complement.
ACGGGCGCATTGGCCTCGCTGGTTCCGGCGAAGGGTTTGCCGTCGAGCCAGTGTGCGATGGTCTGCATATCTCCTCGATTCGATGGATGTGCGTCGGGCCGTGCATATGCGAGAGGACCCGCCCCGGTCACCGGCATGACTGGGACGGGCCTTGGAGGGAGGACGATCCGTGGATCCCGCCCCGGTGGCCGAGGGCGGAGGCCGAAGGGGTGGGACTACGGTGGCCCGGCTCTCACTCTGCACCATTACCCGCCGTTAGCACCCCGACGATCTGTACGTGATTCCGGATTTCGTATTACGATTCGTCGGTGCTCCTCTCCGTCGCTGATGTCCTGGCGATGCCGGTGGTGCGCGCCGGGCAGCCGGAAGTGGTCGGCGGCGGGTCCCTGGACCGGCCGGTGCGCTGGGTGCACGTCAGCGAATTACCGGATGTCGCGAAACTGCTGGTCGGCAGGGAATTGATCCTGACCACCGGCCAAGCCCTGGCCGATACCGACGCCGCCGGTGTCGAGTATCTGGAATCGCTTGCCCTGGCCGGTGTTTCGGGCCTGGTCATCGAGCTGGGCACCTATCTGCAGGAACTGCCGCTCCTCATCGGCGAGACCGCCGACCGCCTCGGGCTTCCGATCATCGCCCTGCACCGGATCGTCCGCTTCGTCGAGATCACCGAGGCCGTGCACCGGGTGATCGTGGCCGACCAGTACGCCGAACTCGAATTCGCCCGCACCGTCCACGAGACCTTCACCGCCCTGAGCGTGCGCCGCGCCTCCCTGGCCGAAATCGTGAAAACCGCGGCGGGCATGCTCGACGCCTCGGTGGTCCTCGAGGATCTCACCCACCGCGTGCTGGCCCTGACCGCCCGCCACACCGCCACCTCGACCCTGCTCGACCACTGGGAGTCCACCTCCCGCCTGCTGCCCGACCACGACGCCAATGTGGTCCCCGTCGGCCCGCACACCCAGCGCTGGGGCCGCCTCGTCCTGCGTTCCAGTCGCGTCCCCACCACCCGCGCCCGCATGGTCCTCGAACGCGCCGCCCAAACCCTGACCCTGCACCGCATGATCGAACGCGACCGCTTCGGCCTGCACCGTCAGGCCCAGACCGGCCTCATCGACGATATGATCACCGGCCGCCTCACCGACGAACGCGATGCCGTCGCCCTGGCCGCCACCCTCGGCCTGACCCGCCGCTCCCGCTACGTCCCCCTGGCCATAGACGTCTCCGCCGCAACCGAATCCGATCCGGTGGCCCACCAACGCCGCACCGCCGCCCTCCTCGACGCCGCCCTGCACGGCGTGGCCCTGGCCAAAGCCACCGCCCTGGCCGCCCCCGACCACGGCCACCGCGTCATCCTCATCCTGGCGCTACCCCGCACCGGCGACCTGGACGACCTACTCACCACGGTCTGCACCACCATGCTCGCCGAAATCCGCCGCGTCCCAGGCACCGACCGAGCCGTCATAGGCGCGGGTTCGGACTCCGACTCCCTCCTCGACACGGCCCGCGAACTCTCCCAAGCCGCCCACGTAGCCGAGGTGGCCCTCTCCCTCCCCACCTCCACCCCCCGCCCCTTCTACCGCTCCGGCGACGTCCGCCTCCGCGGCCTCCTCTCCCTCATCCGCGACGAACCAGGCGTCCAACGCTTCGCCGAAACTGAACTGAGCGCCCTCCTCCGCCACGACATCAGCCAAGCCACCGACCTGACCCGCACCCTCCGCCAATTCCTGGACCTGGCAGGCAACAAAACCGAACTGGCCAAACGCCTCAACATCTCCCGCCCCACCCTCTACGACCGCCTCTCCCGCATAGAACGAATCCTCGACGTAGACCTCGACAACGGCGAAACCCGCACCTCCCTCCACACCGCCCTCCTCATCCGCGATCTCGCCTCCCCGAGTTGAGTCAGGCCGGATCGGCGCCCATCGGATTGGGGTAGGGCACCGCGCCGCTCCGGGCGATGGTCTTGGCGGCGGGGGTCAGCAGGGTGATGAGTGATTCGATGTCCGGCACGGCGTGATAGGGCGTGGCGGCGAGGGCATCGGTGCGGGATTCGATGTGGGTGCGCAGAGCGCGGCCCTCGTCGGTGAGCTCGTCGCCGGTGATCAGTTTGCGAGCTTCCAGGCGGGAACGGGCTGCGGCCCAGTCGGATTCGGTGAAGCCGCGGTTTTCGAGCCAGAAGGAGGCGGGGCCGCCGGAGAAGGCCATGAACAGGACGTGGGCTTCGCAGCCGTCTATTTCTTCGGCGAGGAGGCAGGCTATGTGGCCGTCGCCGCGGTGTTCGCGGAGGGTGGTGACGGCTTGCCAGAAGGCTTGGGTGGGGTCGTCGAGGGTGGGGAGGTCGCGGTTGGCGGCGAAGAGGGGGCGGCCGGAGGCGGAGGTGGAGGTGATGGCTTGTTGGAGGTGGGGGAGGGATCGGGCGGCCAGGGCGGGGAGGTCGGGGATGAGGGAGTGCAGGACCGATGCGGCTGCGGTGCGGCGGGTTTCGAGGATGGCTTCGGGGGTGGCGAAGGACCAGGCGTCGGGGATGGCGCGGCGGATCATGGCGGGGTGGAAGTTGTAGAAGGTGGCTTCCACGACGCTGGGGCCGACCGGGCCCAAGGGGGCGGAGCGGGCGCCGAAGTAGCCCATCCAGTAGCCGCGCAGGCCGACGGCCTTGTTGGCGGCGCGGCATTCGGGGGCGAAATAGGTGACGGCGTGCAGGGGTTCGAGCACCCGCCACATGGCTCGGGCGAAGGCGTTGTCCATCGACGAACCGTAAAGTCGCGGAAGGTGAATCATCTAGCCTGTAAGATTTGTGACTTGAGTCACAGTATTGGTTTCCGCTGGTAACTCGGTTTCATATCCGCGCAACAAACTCGCCCGCACAATCCCTCACACGGTCATGCGACCGGGATGAGGAGCTACACAATGGAAGCGAGTACGCCACCCGTACTTTCGAGCGGAACCCAGCCGACGGGGGAGGTCTCACGACTCAAACCCAATGTCGTCGGCCTGCTCGGCGTGGTGTTCATGGCCGTGGCCACGGCCGCGCCGATCACGGCCATGACGGGCAATGTGCCGTTCATGATGTCGTCGGGCAGCGGAATCGGAACGCCCGCGGCCTTTCTCATCGCCATGGTGGTGCTGGCGATCTTCTCGGTCGGCTTCACCACCATGTCGAAGCACATCACCGCCACCGGAGCGTTCTACGGGTTCATCTCCTTCGGCCTGGGCCGCACCGCCGGTCTGGCCGCGGGCATGCTGGCGACCTTCGCGTACATGGTGTTCGAGCCGTCGCTGATCGGCATCTTCTCCTACTTCGCGCACACCACGGTGCTGGATCAGCTCGGCACCGACATTCCGTGGTGGGTCTTCGCGATCCTCATGCTGGCCATCAATGCCATCGGCACCTGGTTCGGCGTGGCGGTGGCCGAGCGACTGCTCATCGGCCTGCTCGTGACCGAGGTGACGGTGCTCGCCATCATGGCCGTCTCGGTGCTGGTGCACGGCGGCGGACCCGAGGGCATCTCGCTGGAGCCGATCAATCCCGTCAACGCCTTCAGCGGCGCGGCCTCGGCGCGCCTGGGCCTGTTCTTCGCCTTCTGGTCCTGGGTCGGTTTCGAATCGACCGCCATGTACGGCGAGGAATCCAAGGATCCCAAGCGAATCATCCCCAAGGCCACCATGATCGCCGTGCTCGGCGTGGGCGCGTTCTACGTGTTCGTGTCCTGGATGGCCATCTCCGGCAGCGGTAGGGACACGGCCCTCGACTACGCCGCCTCGGCCAATCCGATGAACGTCTTCTTCGCGCCCACCGAAACCTATGCCGGACACTGGGCCGTCACCACCATGCAGTGGCTCATGATCACCGGCTCACTGGCCTGCGGTATGGCCTTCCACAACTGCGCCTCCCGCTACCTCTACGCACTCGGCCGCGAGGGCGTGATCCCGGGGTTGAAGAACACCGTCGGCCGAACCCATCCCAAGCACGGCTCCCCGCATATCGCGGGCCTGGTGCAGACCGGTATCGCCGCGGTCCTGGTGCTCGCCTTCGCACTGGCGGGCAAGGATCCCTACACGGGCTTGTACACGCTGCTCGCCGTGCTCGGGACCATGGCCATCCTGGTGGTGCAGGCGGTGACCTCGTTCGCGGTCATGAACTACTTCCGCACCAACCATCCCGAGACCCGGGACTGGTTCAAGACCTTCCTGGCCCCGCTCATCGGCGGCGTCGCCATGCTCGGCGTGGTGCTGCTGCTGGTGGTCAATATGGATACCGCCGCAGGCGCCGAGGCCGGTTCGCTCATCCTGAAGGCGACACCGTATCTGGTGGCCCTCGTGGCCCTGGCCGGTATCGGATACGCCACCTACCTGAAGAAGACCGATCCGGCGCGCTACGCGCTGCTGGGCCGCACCGTGCTCGAAGAGACACACGAGAGATAAAGGGAGGGAACGACATTGGCACTGACCGACGAGCCCCAGGTCGCCTACGGCGATCGCGTCGCCGCCATCGAGCCCGGCGGTGACGACCACATACCCGAGGCAGCCCGGCACGGAACACCGCGAAAGCTGTTCTGGACGTGGATGTCTCCCAATATGGAGTTCGCCACCATCTTCATCGGCGTGCTCTCGGTGACCGCCTTCGGAATGAACTTCTGGCAGGCGAGCCTGGGTCTCGCGGTCGGTATCGGCCTAGGCGCGGCGGCGCATTATGTGCTCTCCGCGCGCGGGCCGCTGCACGGCGTCCCACAAATGGTGCTGGGACGTGTGGCCTTCGGCTATCGCGGCAATGCGCTGCCCGCCACCTTCATGTCCATCATGTGCGGTGTCGGCTGGTTCGCCACCAACAGCGTGAGCGGGGCGTTCGCGCTCAATACCCTGACCGGACTGCCGAAGGTCCCGGCGCTGCTGGTGATCGTGGTGGCGCAGACCGCCTTCGCGTTCTTCGGCCACAATCTGGTGCAGGCCTTCGAGCGAATCGCCTTCCCGCTCTTGGCCATTGTGTTCGCCCTGGTCACCGTATCCGTCTTCGCCGAGGCCGACCTCGGCGCGCCCGCGCCCGCCGGGGGAGTGGGCGGCATCGGCGGCTTCCTGCTGACCGTCGGCACCGCCTTCGGCTATGCGGCGGGCTGGAATCCCTACGCCGCCGACTACTCCCGCTACCTGCCGTCCACGGTGTCCAGGACCGCGACCGGCCTGTACGCCGCGGCCGGACTGTTCATCTCCTGCCTGTGGCTCAGCATGCTCGGCGCGGCCTCGGCGACCATTGCGAGCACCGTGACCGGCAGCCCCACCGATGTGTTCACCGGCAACCTGCCGAATCTGCTGGCGGATCTGGCCCTGTTGGCCATCGCCGTCGGCGCCGTGGCGGCCAATGCGCTCAATGTGTATTCCGGCGCAATGGCTTTCGTGACCATGGGCGTCAAACTCCCGGTGCACACCCAGCGCGCACTGGTGTGCGTCGTCTTCGGCGGCGTCGGATTCCTGGTGGCCTGGTGGCCTGGTGGGCGCTGGCCGATGCCGCCGCCAGCTACGAGGCCTTCCTGCTCATTGTCGCCTACTGGATCGGACCGTGGCTGGGCGTGGTGCTGACCGACCAGTTCCTGCGCCGCGGCCGCGATATCGACCACCTGCTGTACGACAAGACCTACGCCAATTGGAGCGGCGTCGCGGCCTTCGTCATCGGTCTGGGCGTGTCGGTGCTGCTGTTCTCCAATCAGCACAAGTTCGTCGGCGTGATCCCCAGGCAGCTACCGGAACTCGGCGATATCACGTTCTTCGTCGGCTTCGTCCTGTCGGCCGCGATCTACTGGGCCGTCAACCGTTCCCGGATATCCCGGCAGGCGGTGGCAGCATGATCGGCATGATCAAGGCATCGGAACTGCTGGCGACCGCGTACGAGGAAGCGCTGATCGGCCTGGGCGAGGGCGGCATCCCCATTGGCGCCGCCCTGTTCGACAGCGACGGAACCCTGCTCGGCCGCGGCCACAATCGCCGCGTCCAGCAGGGCGATCCCAGCCTGCACGCCGAGACCGACGCCTTCCGCAATGCGGGCCGCCGCCGCGACTATCGCGACACCATCATGGTGACCACCCTGTCGCCCTGCTGGTACTGCAGCGGCCTGGTCCGGCAATTCGGCATCGGCGCGGTCATCGTCGGCGAAGCGCGGACCTTCAGCGGCGGCCACGATTGGCTTGCCGCACACGGGGTTTCCATCACGGTCCTCGACGACGCCGCCTGCATCGACATGATGACCCGCTTCATCGCCGAACGCCCGGACCTGTGGCACGAGGACATAGGAGTCGCCGAGTGACCGCCATCGCGACCGTCGACCTGAACCGCTGGCGCGCCGGTGGCGAGCAGGCCGCCGCCGTCCTGCGCGAGGTGGACGCGGGCATGCAGCGCGCGGGCTTCCTGCTGGTGCGCGGACACGGTGTCCCCCAAGGGCTTCCGGCCGCCCTGCGCGCCGCCGCCCGCCGCTTCTTCGCCCTCCCCGAAGACGTGAAACAACGCTATGCCGTCTCGGTCGGCGGCCGCGGCTGGATCGGCCCCGGCCTTGAGGCCAACGGCTACGCCGAAGGCACCGAAACCCCGCCCGACCTCAAGGAAACCTTCGCCGTCGGCGCCGACACCCGCACCGGCGACCCGGCCGTCGACGACGTCTGGTTCCTGAAGAACACATGGCCGCAAGAGATCTCCGAACTCCGCGACCTCTTCACCACCTACACCGACGCCATGCGCACCCTCTCCGACGAACTGCTGGCCCTGTTCGCGGCCGCACTGGAGTTGCCGCACAACCCGTTCGAAGGCTTCACCACCCGCCCCACCTGGACCTGCAATATCAACTGGCATCCACCGCTGACCCACGTCGGCCCGCCCGAACCCGGCCAATTCCGCATCGGCCCGCACACCGACTTCGGCACCGTCACCGTCCCGGACCGCGAACCCGGCGCGGGCGGCCTGCAGGTCTTCACCGAGGACGGCGGCTGGGAAGACGCCCCCTACGACCCCGTGGCCCTCACCATGAACATCGGTGACCTCCTCGCCCATTGGAGCGGTCAACGCTGGCCCGCGGGCCGCCACCGCGTCCTCCCGCCCCAGGACTCGGCCCCCGACGAAGACCTGGTCTCCCTCATCTACTTCTACGAACTCGATCACGACGCCCGCGTCACACCCCTGCCCCCGCCCATCGGCCGCATCGGCGGCCTGCTCCCGGTCGTCTCCGCCGAATTCCTCCGCACCCGCCTCGACGCCATCACCCTCGGTTGAGACCACCCGGCGAGTTCTCGCGGCCGTCGGTGGTCGGCGGCCGCGGGAACGATCCTCACGCCTGTGAATGCTCGGCGGCGGGGAGATCGGTTGCGGCACTGTCGAATCGGCCAGCGCGCAGTGCACGCCCTGTCCGACCGGGTCCGCCTCCGTCTGCTCGCCGCCCTGGCCGACGATCGGGAACACACCTGCACCGCGGCCGCCGAGGACATCGACGTGCACAAATCGACCATGTCCCACCACTATCGAGTGCTGCGCGAATCCGGCGTCATCACCGTGCGACAGGACGGGCGCATTCGCTACGTCCGGCTCCGCCGCGCCGATCTCGACGCGCGTTTTCCCGGCATTCTGGACGCCGCCCTCGCCGCGGGCGCGGCCGAGATCGCGGCCGGATAGCCGGGAACATCCCCGGCGCACCTCGTGTTGGGAGCGGGCATGACTACATTGGGATTGATCGGCAGCGGCAATATCGGCGGGACCCTGGCCAGCCTGGCCGTCGCTGCCGGAATCGACGTTGTGCTCAGCAATTCCCGTGGCCCCGAGACCCTGGCCGAACTGGCCGCCGAACTCGGCCCCAAGGCTCGCGCCGCCACCCCGGCGGAAGCCGCCGCCGCAGGCGATATCGTCGTGGTCACCGTCCCGCTGCGCGCCTATCGGCAGGTCCCCGTCGATGAATTGGTCGGCAAGGTCGTCATCGACACCAACAACTATTACCCCGATCGCGACGGCGAGTTCCCGGATCTGGAGGCCGGTACCGCCACCAGCAGTGAACTGCTCCAGCGGCATCTGCCGCGTTCGCGAGTCGTGAAGGCGTTCAACAATATCTACTTCACCCACCTGGCCGTGCTGGCCCGCCCCGCCGGGGGCGCCGACCGCACCGTTCTGCCCATTGCCGGAGACGACGCCGAGGCGAAAACTGCTGCGGCCCAACTGATCGAGGCTCTCGGCTACGACACCGTCGATATCGGATCGCTGGCCGAGTCCTGGCGCACGCAACCGGACACCCCCGTCTACGCCGAGCTGTACGCCGCGAAAGCGCCGTTCTGGGAGCACCCCGCCGCCGCGGCGGATGCCGCGAAGATCCGCAAGCTGGTCGAGGCCGCCGAGCGTTGATACGGGAAATCCGAGCGCTGACACAGGAAATCCGGCTCGGAAACCGAGCCGGACAACCCGAACTACTGTGCCCCCGGGGCCAACATCGCTACGAAGTGCATCGTGCGATGCCCGGTGAACCTCCCCCGAAGGTTCAGTCGTTGCAGATGGCTTCCTTCACGATGTAGGAGTCGTGGTACCACTTGGCGTCGGATTCGGCCGCGTACGGGGAGGCGCCGTAGCCGCCGGTGTACTTGTCCATGAACTCCGAGTACGCCACCGCGCCGCAGTCGGTGAAGGTGGTGACCACCGAACAGCTGCCTTAGCCGCACTTTTCGAGGGCGGCGTCATTGGCGGCGCTCTCGGTGAGGTAGTTCCAGGACCAGCCGAGATCGCCGTTACCGGAGACGGCGATGGCCCCCCAGTAGCCGGAGGCCTGCGCGGGGGCGGCGGGCAGCACCGTGGCGAGGGTAGCGAAGGCCACGCCGGTCATGCCAATGAGGATCTTGCGCATCGATTTTCCTAGCGTTGTGTCGTAATGAACCGCGGCGGCCGAACATCACTGCGCGGCCGTGCAACTCACTATCGCCAGGGCCACCGACAAGTGTTTACACGTCGATGAACGCACAGTTCACGGGGTGGGAGCCCAGCGATTGGCGGTGAGCGCGAACCCGGGCAGCGCCTCGGTGGACATCTTGGATTCGTAGATCCGCTCGTAGCCGGTGCGCGCGATGCGCCACACGCCGTCCTCGCACCGGTATTCGTCGCGGTAGTAGGCGGCCCCGCGAATCATGATGTGGAAGTCGGGGACGATGATCGTGTCCTCCAGACACCAACTGCCGGTGGCGGTCTCGCCGTCGACGTGGATCTCCGGATGAGTGGCCACGTGGACGCTGATGATATTGCCGCCCAGCCCGGTGCGCATGTACTCGACGACCTCGTCGCGCCCGGTGAAGTCCAGCGGCCTGCCGCCCGAGGGCGAACCGTAGGAGGCGACGATATCCGCGCACAGCGTGTCGCCGAACTCGTCCCACAGCTTCAGGTCCAGTGATCGCAGGTAGCGGTATTTCAGGGCGCGAATCCGCTCCAGCGCCTCGGTGCTGCTCATTCGAGAATTCGACCACGGGTTACCGGATCCGGGAAGCGTTCTCGTCATTCAGCGGACACACTGGTGGGCATGTTCAAGAAGTTGCTGGCGTCCGTCGGGGTGGGCGGCGCCGAGGTCGAGACGGAACTCCACACCCCAGGAGTGCAGCCCGGCGGTACGGTGCAGGGCGTCATCCGGTTGCGCGGCGGCAAGGTCGCGCAGGACATCAACCGTGTCGCACTGGAATTCGTCACCCGGGTCGAGTTCGAGCACAGCGACGAGGAGTCGGAGAGCAATCGCGGTTTCGGCCGCACCGATGTGCACTGGGCCTCCACCTTGGGCCCGAACGAGCCCTTCGAGATCCCGTTCTCGCTCTACACGCCGCTGGAAACCCCGATCACCTTCTACAACGGCCGCCATCTGCACGGCGCGACGGTCTCGGTGCGCACCATCGTCGAGATCGCGGGCGCGGTCGACGCGGGCGACAGCGATCCGCTCGGCATCGGCGCGCTGCCCGCCCAGCACGTCATCCTCGAGGCCATCGAACGCCTCGGCCTGCCGCTGCGCTCGGCCGATGTGGAATGGGGCGGGCTGCGCGGCATCCGCCAGGAGATGCCGTTCTACCAGGAGATCGAATTCGGTCCCTCGCACCGGTATCCGCGGCTGAACCAGCTCGAGGTCACCTTCGTCGCGCGCCCCGAGGGCATGGACGTGATCCTCGAGGCCGATAAGAAGGGCGGCTGGATCAGCGAGGGCAGCGATGTCTACGACGTGCTGTTCGTGGACTACAACGCGCTCGGCAATGTCGACTGGGCCGCCGTGCTGGACCAGCGCCTCTCGGCCATGTCCTCGCGCTGAACCCCCGCTCCCGGGGCGCCGGAGAAAACTGAAACGTGTTCACGAAATCGCCCCGGGAGCCACCAAGCAATTGCTACCCTCCGGCCATGATCTCCACCGTGGTCTGGGGCACCGGCAATGTCGGCCGGGCCGCCATTCGCGCAGTCGCCGGACATCCCGAGCTCGAACTGTCCGGCGTGCTCGTGCACAACCCCGCCAAGGTCGGCCGCGATGCGGGCGAATTGGCCGGGCTGGACACGGAACTGGGGGTGGCGGCGACCGACGATATCGCCGCCGTCCTCGCCGCCGGACCGCGCGCGGTGGTCTACGCCGCCTCCGGTGACATCCGCCCCGACGACGCCCTCGCCGATATCCTGCGCGCCCTTCGCGCCGGAGCCGTGGTGGTCACGCCCGCGCTCTATCCGCTCTACGACCATCGCAGCGCGCCGAGCGAACTGCGCGAGCGGGTCCTGGAAGCCATTGCCGAGGGCGGTGGTTCGCTGTTCGTCTCCGGCGTCGACCCGGGCTGGGGCAATGATGTGCTCCCGCTGCTCATGAGCGGTCTCGGCAGCCGCGTGGATGTGATCCGCTGCCAGGAGATCTTCGACTACACCACCTACGACCAGCCCGATTCGGTGCGCTACCTGGTCGGCATGGGCCAGCCCTTGGACTATCAGCCGCCCATGATCATGCCCACCGTGCCGACCATGGTGTGGGGCGGGCAGATTCGGCTGCTGGCGCGCGGTCTCGGCGTCGATCTCGACGACATCCAGGAAGTCGTGGAACGCCGCCCGCTCGAGCAGACCGTGGACACCGAGCGCATGGGCAAATTCGAGGCGGGCACCCAGGGCGCGATCCGGTTCGAGGTGCAGGGCATCGTCGAGGGCCGCCCGCGCATCGTCATCGAACACGTCACCCGCATCCACGCCTCCTGCGCCCCCGACTGGCCCCTGCCACCCAGCGGCGCGGGCGCGCACCGCGTGATCATCGAGGGCCGCCCGCACCTCGAGCTCACCATCCAGGCCACCGATGAGGACGGCAATCACTCCGCGGGCGGAAACGCCACCGCCGTAGCCAGATTGGTGCACGCCATCTCCTGGCTGACCGCCGCCGAACCGGGCCTCTACGACGCCCTCGACATCCCCCTGCGTCCCGGAACTCTCGACAGGAGCACCCCATGATCATCGACATCCCCGAGGGCAAGGACCCCATCGGCTACGTCTGGGGTGAAATGGTCCCCGGCATCGGCGTGGCCGCCGCCAACTTCTCCCTCGCCGTCTACTCCCACACCACCTTGGGCCTGCGCGAATTCGAAGCGGCGCGGCTGCGCATCGCCCAGATCAACGGTTGCCTGTTCTGCCTGGACTGGCGCACCGACCGCAATGGCGAGAAGGTCGAGGAATCCTTCGCCGACGATGTCACCGAATGGCGCACGACCGAAGCCTTCGACGACCGCACCCGCCTGGCCGCCGAACACGCCGAACGCTACGCCCTCGATCACCACAATCTCGACGACGAGTTCTTCGAGCGCATGCTGAAGCACTACAGCCAGGCCGAACTCGTCGAACTGTCCATGTGCCTCGGCTCCTGGCTGGCCTTCGGCCGCCTCAACCACGTTCTCGGCCTCGACGCCGTCTGCGTGCTGCCCAGCCACTCCGCCCAGTAACCGCGGGCCCCACGGCATCTCGGCGTCCCCTCGATGTCGCGGGGATGTGGTTGTATGCCCCTGCACAGCGAGATACGGAGGGGCATATGGGCTACGACTGCACGCTGCATCTGGTGGACGAGGCGGCGATTCGGGAGGAATTCGTGCCGCGGCTGCTCGGGCTGTCGGAGGAGCCGACCGCGCTGGACCGGGTCCATCCCGGAGCCGCCGAGGTGTGGGAGCAGGTGCGGGCGCTGCTGGACGGGGAGGACCCCGCGGCCGCGGCGGCCGCGGTGTGCGTCGCGGCGGTCATGTTCAGCGCGTGCTCATTGCCGTACCGCTACGAACGCGGACAGGCGTTCAGCCTGTCCATCGGGCAACCGGGCCGGGTGTTCCCGGACGAGTTCCCGCTCCGGGCCGCCTACGAACCCGATGACCTGTTCACCGAACTTGTCGCGGCGCATCCGCAACTGCACGGGCGCTTCCCGTACGCCTTCTCCGGCAATTACGCCACCGGCGTTTATATTCCGGCCGATCACGTAGCCGAGGTACTGACCTGGGTCGAGGAGCAGATCGCGCCGCTGCCCAAGGGTGAGCAGCGCGGCTACCGGGGACTGCTGGCCGTGCTGCGCGCCGCCGTCGATCGCAAGCTCGCCTATTGGGAGGCAACGGATCTGGCGGTGCCCGCCGCCGGTGAGTTCCCCGGCGATCCGGAACTTATGTGGGCGCGCTATCTCGGCAATGACGGCACACCGGCGGCAGCGGTGGAGACCGCCGCGTCCTCGCCCATGGCGAGCATTCTCGACGATATCCACGACGGGCACCTCATGTGCCACCACGACAGCAGCACCCCCGGGGTGGAACTGTGGGATCTGGCCGCCTGGCCGCCGCGATGCGCGCTGCGGCGCAACGAGTTCTGGGTCGTGGCCGCGCGGTCGCCGGAGGGCGGATGGCTGGCCTTCGCCACCACCGACACCAAGGCGCGGCCGCGGGAGTTCGGCCCCATCCTGGTCGACGGTTCCGCGGACGCGCCGCGCGCACTGCCCGCCAAGGGACCGGACGGCGCCGATCTCTACGCGCACGAATGCCATTTCCTCGGAACCAGGCCCGTGGTGCTGCACGAGGTGAAGACGCATCTGCTGCGCTTCGGCAAGATGGCGATCGGCGATCCGCTGCCCGGTCCGCTGTGGCTCGGTGAATCCGGTGCGTGGGAACAGATTCCGGGCATCGCGCCCGCCGCCGTCGCGAAGAGCGTGCTCGGCGACGCACAGCGCCCGATGACCGGCACGGCGCGGCTGGCCGACGGCGACACCGTATTGCTCTGGGACGGTGACGGTTACGAACTCGATGCCGAGGGAACGGGCTTTGTGCGCACCTTCGCGCTGGCGGCGAAGAGCTCCCATGTCGACTTCACCTCGGTGCCCGCCGGGGACGACGGCTTCTTCTACCTGTCCGATCGCGACCTGTACGAGGCGCATCGCGGTGCCGAGCCGATCCGGCACGTTCCGGCGTGGACCAATGTGATGGCCGTGCGCCCCGGCCCGCAGGGCGGTCTGCTGCTGAAGTTCGGCGGCACCGACAGCGGTGATGTCGGCGTCCTCTACTTCCCGGCGGACGGCACCCACATTCCGTTGCTCCCGGAACTGTTCGACGACAAGGACAGCTATTCCTCGCTGTACTGGAGTGAACCGGCGGACCGGATCGTGGTCGGCGGCTACGGCTACGTGGCGGTGCGGGTCGCGGATGTGCTGGCGCGACCCAGGCTGCCCGTCCCGGCCTGAGCCCCGCTCAGGTCAGGACGAGAAGTTCGGTCGGCGAGGCGATTTCGATGCGCAGACCGGACTTCTCGGCCACCCGGGCCAGGCCGTTGATATCGGCCGGTTCGGTGCGCGAGAGCACCAGCGCCCGCGCCAGCAGGCCCTTGTGATGTTTGTTGAAGTGGCTCAACACGGTTCGGGAGCCGTCGGGGCGCTCGGTGAGGACGGTGGCGGTGATCGCGCCGGGGATGCGGCCCAGATTCTGGTAGGTGCCCGAGCGTAGGTCGACGGTCAGCGCGCCATCGGTCTCCGCGCGCAGGGCCTCGGGCAGCACCTGCTTCCAGACCGATTGCAGCGTGGGCAGGCCGGGCAGCTTGGAGCCGCCGGAGAGCCGGTAGGCCGGAATGGGATCGCCCGCGCGAATGACGCCGAACAGCGCCGAGCCGATGGCCAGCCGCGCATTCGCCTTGGCGCGCTGCGCTTTGGTGAAGTCCGCGGCATCGAGGGCGTCGTAGAGGACGCCGGTGTAGCGGTCCAGGGCGGGCCGCGTGGGGGAGCTGCGCAGGGCGGCATTGCGCGCGATCTCCGCGTCAGCCCCCTTGCCCAGGCCCAGCGCCGCACGCGAGGCGTCCGGATCGGCTGCCAACGTCGTCAGCTGCGTGACCAGCTTGTCGCGCACCGCCGTGAGCTGCGGCATCGACAGCGAGTCGAGGTTCAGGGGAGCGCCCGATCCGCCATCGGACTTGGTTTCGGAGGGAGGCAGCAGCACCAGCACAGGCGAACACGGTAATGCCTTGTGAGCTTCGCGCTGGCAGCGGCTACGCTGTGTCCCCGTGATCACCCGTCTCTCCCACCTCTTCCTGCGTACCCTGCGCGACGATCCCGCCGACGCCGAGGTGCCCAGCCACAAGCTGCTCGTCCGTGCCGGATACGTGCGCCGCATCGCCCCGGGCGTCTACTCGTGGCTGCCGCTCGGCCTGCGCGTGCTGCGCAAGGTCGAGGACGTGGTCCGGGAGGAAATGAACGCCATCGGCGCTCAGGAGATCTCGCTGCCCGCGCTGCTGCCGCGCGACCCCTACGAGGCGACGAACCGCTGGACCGAATACGGCGACGCGCTGTTCCGCCTCAAGGACCGCAAGGGCCAGGACTACCTGCTCGGCCCCACCCACGAGGAGCTGTTCGCCCTCACGGTGAAGGGTGAGTACAACTCGTACAAGGATCTGCCGGTCACGCTCTACCAGATCCAGACCAAGTACCGCGACGAGGGCCGCCCCCGCGCGGGCATTCTGCGCGGGCGCGAATTCATCATGAAGGACTCCTACTCCTTCGACCTCGACGACGACGGCCTGAAGAAGAGCTACAACGCCCACCGCGAGGCCTACCAGCGCATCTTCGACCGCCTCGGCGTCAAGTACGTCATCGTGGCCGCCACCTCCGGCGCCATGGGCGGATCGGCGTCGGAGGAGTTCCTGGCCGACAGCCCCGTCGGCGAGGACACCTACGTCATCTGCCGCGAATCCGGTTACGCCGCCAATGTCGAGGCCGTCGTCACCGCCGCGCCCCCCGAGATTCCCCTCGAAGGTCTGGCCGAGGCCGTCGTGCACGACACTCCCGACACCCCGACCATCGCGACCCTGGTCGACTGGGCCAATGGCGCGGGCATCGCCGAGCAGCTGGGCCGTCCCGTCACTGCCGCCGACACGCTCAAGAACGTGATGGTCAAGCTGCACTTCCCCGACGGCAAGACCGAGATCATCGGCGTCGGCGTGCCCGGCGACCGCGAGGTCGACGACAAGCGCCTCGGCGCCTCCGTCGAGCCCGCCGAGGTCGAACTGCTCGACGAGGCCGACTTCAAGGCCAACCCCTTCCTGGTCAAGGGCTACATCGGCCCGAAGGCGCTGCAGGCCAACGGCATCCGCTACCTGGTCGACCCCCGCGTGGTCTCCGGCACCGCCTGGATCACCGGCGCCGACGAGCCCGGCAAGCACTACGTCGGCCTGGTCGCCGGTCGGGACTTCACCCCCGACGGCACCATCGAGGCCGCCGAGGTCCGCGACGGCGATCCCTCGCCCGACGGCCGCGGCGTCCTGGAAGCCGCCCGCGGCATCGAGATCGGCCACATCTTCCAGCTCGGCGAGAAGTACACCGACGCCTTCGAGGTCGACGTCCTCGGCGAGAACGGCAAGCCCGTCCGCCTCACCATGGGCTCCTACGGCGTCGGCGTCTCCCGCATGGTCGCCGTCCTCGCCGAGCAGAAGCACGACGACAAGGGCCTGCGCTGGCCCGCCGAGATCGCCCCCTACGACATCCACGTCGTCATCGCCAACAAGGACGACGCCGCCCGCGCCGGGGCCGAACAGGTTGTCGCCGAACTCAACTCGGCCGGTCTCGACGTCCTCTTCGACGACCGCACCGCCTCCCCGGGCGTCAAGTTCAAGGACGCCGAACTCCTCGGCATGCCCTACGTCCTCGTCATCGGCCGCGGCTGGGCCGAAGGCAAGGTCGAACTCCGCGACCGCTTCGCGGGCACCGCCGACGAACTCCCGGCCGACACCGCCGCCGCATCGGTCATCGCCAAGATTCGCGGCTGACCCGCATCAGAACCGCGCCCCACCTCCGAATTGCCCGGGGTTGGGGCGTTTTTCGTGCACTGGGGCAGGAACGAACCCGGCACCAGGCAGCCCGATGAACCGCAATGGCAATGAGGGGAAATGGGGCGTGCTGGGCTGGATCGGGTGGCTTCTCTGCGCGGCCGTCGTGATCGTGGCGGTCGCCGTCCGCTGCAATGCCGAACCGTGCAGCGCCGACAACCCGCCGCCGTGCGTCGAGCAGAACCCCGGCCGGGATCCTCCGATCTACGTGCCCTGAATCGGCGGTGCCCGCGCGGGTCGCCGCCCCGGCCGCTCAGTGGCAGGCGGTGGCGATGCCCGCCATCCAGGCTCGGATGGCCGCGCGCTGGTCGGGCGGGAGATCGGTCTCGAGTTCGGCTTCCCGGCGCGAGACGGCGACGCGGGCCGCGGCGAAGCGTTCGCGGCCGCGGTCGGTGATGTAGATCTGGTGGCTGCGTTTGTCGGAGGGGTTGGGGCGGCGTTCGACCAAGTCGTCCGCTTCCAGGCCGCCGACCATTTCATTGGCGGCCTGCCGGGTGCTGGCCACTTCCCGCGCGATCTCGGCGACCGACATGCCCTCCCGTGCGCCGACCATCATGAGGGTCGCGTACTGCGAGGTCGAGAGCCCGAAGTCCTTGAGCTCCTCGCCGATTGCGGCGCGCATGTTCAGCCAGACGCTGCGGACCATGAAGGTGAGCGATCCGGTTTCGTCCCAGTCCCAGCTCAACGGGGCAGCCCTCCTCAGGGATTGACAGGTACCTGACAATCTAGCATTCTGTGGATTGTCAGGTTCTTACCAATCTTACCGAAGGTGTTCATGACCACGCCTCCGACGCTGCCCGTTGTGCGGCAGCGAATGATCCTCGCCGTTCTCCTCTTGTCCTCCTTGCTGATCTGGCTGGACAACACCATCCTCGGCACCGCCCTCGAAACCCTTGCCGACCCGATTGCGGGGCTCGGCGCCAATCCGGCCGAATTGCAGTGGGCCACAGGCTCGTACACCCTCGTCTTCGCCGCCCTTATGTTCACCGCCGGTGCGCTGGGCGACCGCTTCGGACATCGCACCGTGCTCGTCACGGGCTTGGTGATCTTCGCCGGATCCTCGGTGTGGGCGGCCTACGCCGGTGACATCGGGCAGCTCATCGCCGCCCGCGCGGCCATGGGCGTGGGCAGCGCGCTTATCATGCCCCCGACCATGGCCATCCTCACCTGGACCTTCACCGGACCGGCACGCGCCGCCGCGATCGGCATGTTCTCGACCTCCGCCGGTGTCGGATTGGCGGCGGGCCCCTTGCTCGCCGGTCTGCTGCTCGACCACTTCTGGTGGGGCTCGGTGTTTCTCGTCAATATCCCGGTGGTCGCCGTCTCGCTCATCGGCATTGCCGTACTGGTCCCGAACTTCCGCAGTCCCACCCGCCGCCCCCTGGACCTCTCCGGGCTGGTGCTGTCGATCAGCGGCCTCGCCGCCCTGGCCTACGGCCTGATCCGCGCCGGGCAGGTGGCCTCGTGGACCCCGGTCGACGTCTGGGCGCCCATCGCGGCCGGAGTGCTCCTGCTGACCGCCTTCGTCCTCGTCGAATTGCGCAGCGCCCAGCCCAGTTTCGACCCGCGCCTCCTGGCCGACCGCACCTTCGGCGGCGGCAATGCGGCCCTGGGCCTGCTGTTCCTGGCCATGACCGCCGTCGGTTTCTACGGCGCGTTCTATCTGCAAGGCGCACGCGATTTCTCGCCCCTGGAGGCCGGTCTGGCCAACGCCCCCACCGCACTCGGCGTCATCATCGGCGGCCCGCTCGCCATCCGACTGGTCCGCCGCTTCACGCTGCGCCCGGTCGCCACCACCTCTCTGGTGGTTGCCGCTCTGTCCATGGGGAGCTTCGTGTTCTTCGGCCTCGATACCCCGATCATCTGGAACGAGATCGTCCTCTCGATCCAGGGGCTGTCGATCGGCATGGTCATCGGCTCGGTGACCGCCGCCCTCATGAGCACCCTGCCCCTGGACCGCGCGGGCGCCGGTTCCGCCGTCACCAATACCGTCCGCCAAACGGGCAGCGTCCTCGGCATCGCCATCGGAGGCACCATCATGTCCATCGTCTACAGCCGCGCCATGGCGGGCTCCGTAGCCGACCTCCCCGCCGAATTACGGGACCGCATGCGGGAATCCGCCGAACTGGCCCGTCCCCTCGCCGCCGCCATCAACCGCCCCGACCTGGCCCGCGCCGCCGACGACGCCTTCATCCACGCCCTGCACATCGGCGCCGTCTGGGTCATGGTCTTCACCCTCCTCAGCGCCGCCGTCCTGGCGATCACGATGCGCCCCAGCGGTATTCGGCCTCACTCCGCCAGCTCGGCGGCCGATTCCCTGCCCGCCGCGGCACAACCCCGCAAAAAGTCGGTGATGACCTCGAGCTCGCCCGCCGAATAACGCGCACACAACTCGTCCATGCGCCCGTTCATACCCGAGAGCATGCGGTAGAGCTCCGGGTTGCGGTCCTTCACCGCGCGAACCGTGACAGCGCGGCGGTCGGTGGATTCGGGATCTCGTTCCCGGATCACCCAGCCGCCGCGCTGCAGGCGATCGAGAATGCCGGTCAGCGTGGCCGGATGCAGCCCGGCCAGCCGCGCCAGCGCACTCGGGGTGAGCGGCCCGTGCTGACTGACCAGATCCAGGCAGGTCCAGTCCGCGTCCTTGAGCTCGATTCGGCTACCGAAACGGCGGTTGAGCAGCGACAGCTGGGTGTTCAGCTCGCGCAATGCCGTCTTGGCGTCGGTGGTCAGCCGACGGCGCTGCCGAGCCTCCTCCGAATCTCGTACGGAACTCATATTGTATGAACCTCAAATCATATTGTATGGTTCTCATATGATACGACGCCCAAAGGAGATCGGGGTCGTGGCAGGGAGGAAGACATCATGAACATCGTCGTTTTCGGCGCCAACGGACCCACCGGGCGGCTGCTCACCGAACAAGCACTGGGCGCAGGGCATCGGGTGGCCGCGGTGACGCGGCAGCCGGACGGGTTTCCGCTGCGGCACGACCGGCTGGAAGTGATCGGGGCGGACGTCTTCGACGGCGCGGCCGTGGAGGCCGCGGTGGCCGGGCGCGACGCCGTGATCTCGGTACTGGGCGTGTCGTTCGCCAAGACGCCCATCGACACCTACTCGAAGGGCATCGCCCACATCGTCGCCGGGATGCGGGCGCACGGCGTGCACCGGCTACTGGCGGTGAGTTCCAGTGCGGTGGACCCGCACCCGTACCCGGATGCCGGGTTCGTGTTCAACCGGATCCTGCAGCCTTACGTCACCAAAGTGATGGGCAAGACCCTCTACGCGGACATGCTGCGCATGGAGAACCTGGTCCGCGCAACCGATCTGGAGTGGACCATCGTGCGCCCGAGCGGACTCTACGAACTGCCGGAGATCACCGACTACACCGTGGTCGAGGGACGTGCCGACGGCCGGTACACCTCGCGGCGCGATCTCGCGGCGAGCCTGTTGCGGCTCGCCGGAGACCGCGGCTATGCGGGCAAGACCGTCGGCGTCGTCACCACTGTCGACAACCCGAGCATGTTTCAGCTCATCCGGCAGGAAGCCTTCTCCGGCAGCTGATTCCGGGTCAGTTGTAGGCCTTGGCGACCCCGTCGAGCAGTCGCTCCAGGGTTTCGTAGCTGGGGAGGTCGACGACGTCGATGAGGTCCGGGGTCACCGGGACCTGATGCTGGGCGGCTACTTTCGAGAACAGGCTCGGATCGTTGGGGCGGAAGCCGTGCTCGGCGGCCAGGCGTTGCAGGTCCGGGTCGGTGGACAGCAGACGGCCGATGCGATCGCCATTGTCGTTCAGCGGCACCACGGTGTGCTGGGACAGCACGGTGGGGGAGGGGTACATGAGCACCATGTCGGGCTTCAGGCGGCCCTGGACGGCGGCGTCCACGTACTGGGCCTCGTAGATCCACACTAGCGGGGCCGGGCCCATGCCGGAGGCCAGGTATTCCTGGAACGGGCCGTCGGTGCTGTTCTCGGTGTATCCCTGGCGGGTGAACAGGCGCGAAACCCGGGACAGGGCATGGTCTTCGGCGGCGGTGCCGCGCACGATCGAATTCTCGTTCGCGACATAGGCCGCCACCGCCAGGTACATGGCCGCGGAATTGGAGGTGCGCGGGTCGGTGGTGGAGATGAGCACATGCTTGCGGACCGGGTAGGACGTATTGCCCGGCAGCTCGTCCCACTGGGTGCCCTTCTCCACCAGTTCCAGGTACTTCGCCATATCGAGGATCGGCGTCGGGCCCGGCCGCAGCACGCCCGCCGCGGTGAGCAGCTCGGCAATGGGCTTGAAGGTGGCGACGGCCATCGGGGAGGAGAACGGGGTGTACTTGCCGCTCACATTGCGCTGCCGCTGGATTCGCTCGGCGGCGGACGCGCTGGACGGGAAGGCGAAGTCGTAGCTCGCCAGATCCACCGTGGTGGCGATCTGCCGGGAACCGGCCGGGTCCACCTCGATCCGCAAGCCCTGCTTCGCGAGCGCGTCGACCACGCGCGGATCGGTGAAGAACCCGATCTTCTCCGACCCCACCACCCCGCGGATCGTGGTGAGGGTCGCCGGGGCGCCCGCCACCGGGGCCGGATCTGGCCCACGCCCGGTGAGCGCCACGGCGGCGACGATCACCAGCACCACGGCGGCGGCGAGCCCGCCGAGAATCCGCCTATCGCCCTTCAAGGTGTCCAGCAGGTTACCGGCGAAGGAATTCTCTTTGTCCCTGATGGGAATTGTCGGAACAATTTCCGTATTCGCCTGCGAGATATCTGCTTCCACTGCGGGCGTCAGTTCTCGCCGTGCAATCCGCTCCACCAGAATGGGAACGAATTCTCGAATGGTATGCCCGTCGAACCGCTGTCGAACCGCCCCCACCACGGCCGTGACCTGGTCCGCACCATGCTCTTCGCCATAGTCGCCGACCAGGCGATCTGTCAGCTTCCGCAGAGCTTTTTCTTCCCGGGCAGTATCGACCGCCACGCTGTCTCCCTCGACCTCACACCGGAATTTGATTGCACGGCAGAGAAATACGCCTGCCGACGCGCGACAACCCTACCGGCAATTCGCGCCGATTTCCGATCGAAGGAAATTCAGATCAATCGTTCACGGTTGAGCCGGGAAGGCGACCGTCGGCGGATTGGCGCCGAGCACGGACTGCCAGGTGGCCAGTCGCACAGCCGATTCGGTGAGCGCCTCGAGTGCGGTGCGCCGCACATCGGGCGTATCGGCGGTCTCCACCGCCGCCCGCCAGGCCGTCGCGCAATCGGTTTCGACCGTGACCGCCAGCTTGGCCGCCGGAATCGGATCGTCCACCACGAACGGCGCCGTATACGCCGCATCCGGCGCCGGAACACCCGCACCGAGCGACTTCAGCGCATCGGCGGTCGCATCGCGGCGCACCCGGTGCGCGGCGGTGTACTCCGAAACGAGCTTGGCCCGATCGGAATTCGCATAGGCCGCGATGACGCCGTAGGCGTAGACAGCCGCGTACTCGGCGCTCAACGCATCCATGAGCGCCTGCTGATCCGGAGTGGTCATGCGAGCAGCACCCCCGCGTGCGTGGCGCAGGCGGCGCTGATCGAGGCGAGCAGCCCGGCGCGGTAATCGGACAGCTGGACGGCGAGCTCGGCGGCCGAGCGCTGCGCCGCGCTCAACTGCGTACGCACCGTGCTCACCGACGGCGGCGGCACCGGCACCACCGGCGTGGGCGGGGGCGTGCGATAGCTGGGCTTGGTCCCGTCCCCGTAAGTGCCGATGGCGCGATCGATTTCGGCCCGCAGCGCGGTCGCGTGCTCGGTGCGCTGCGCCGCGATGGTCTCCAGCGCGCCCGCCTTCTCCGGCGCCACGGCAATGGCCGCGGTCGCGGCGGCGGCATCGACCAGGGCCGACTCCTCCTGCGCCAGCAGCGGATCCGGCGCGGCCGGAGCGGGATCGTCCGTACAGGCGCTCAGCACACCCACCGCGGCGACCGCCAGCGCGCCACCACCGGCCAGCCGCAGCACGGCGCGACGGCCCACGGGGGGAACGAGAGACTCGGGCGGGGCGCTCTGCCGGTGTGGCATCGATACGCCGCTCTGACTGCTTGGCACGGGTACATGGTGCCAGCCGTCGCAACACGTTTGCCGCGCCAGGGCCGTCGGATAGGCTGTGATCTCGATCGATTTACCGCCGCTACGGGCGCGTCGTAGCTGGACACGCCGTCATCGCCCCAGCAAACCGCCCGGATGGGCACAGCGCCGACCATGCCGAACTCGAGACCGTTGGCTGGTCCTTTACACTCTTTCAGCGCGTTACGCTAGATCTTCGGCAGGGTATTTCGCCGTACCCGTCCGAAATGACAACTCAACCCGTCACAACTGAACCAGGAGCCGCCCCACATGCCGATGCCGACCGAGGAAAGGGTGAGCCAGCTAGTTGCTGCGCTCGTTGAACGCCGGGGATTCGACCTCGAAGGCGTCGATATTTCGGCTGCCGGGACGGCACACACCAAAGTGAAGGTGACGGTCGACAGCGACGGCTCCGCCGATCTGGACGCCGTCGCCACCTTGAGTTCGGAACTATCGGAAGCTCTCGGCGAGGCCGGCGACTTCGGTGAGACCCCGTATCTGCTGGAGGTCACCACCCCCGGCATCGATCGCCCCCTCACCGAGCTACGCCACTGGCGGCGGGCCCAGGGCCGCAAGGTCAAGGTCACGCTGCGCCACGGCGCCGAATCTCCGGAGGGCAAGTCGCGGTTCGAGGCCCGCGTCGGCGCCGCCACCGACACCGAGGTGGCGCTGGTCCTCGGCGGCAAGCGGAAACCACACCGGGTGACGGTGCCGCTGGCCGATATCGAGTTCGCCGTCGTCCAGGTGGAGTTCGCTCCCCCCGGCGCGGCCGAACTGGAACTGGCAGGGGGAGTAGCACCGGGCCGTCCCCAGCCCGGCGCGCAGGAGGAATCCGCAGAACAAGAAGCAGCAGCGTCCGATTCACTGACCGGAGGGATCGTGGAATGAACATCGAAATCGAAGCCCTGCGTGCGATAGTCGCCGACAAGGGGATCTCGATGGAGACGGTGATCTCCGCGATCGAGTCGGCCTTGCTCACCGCCTACCGGCACACCGAGGGCCATCAGCCCAACGCCCGCATCGACATCAACCAGAAGACCGGTGTCGTGCGCGTCATGGCCCGCGAACTCGACGCCGACGGCAATGTCATCTCCGAATGGGACGACACCCCCGAGGGCTTCGGCCGCATTGCCGCCACCACCGCCCGCCAGGTCGTGCTGCAGCGGCTGCGCGACGCCGAGAACGAGAAGTCCTTCGGCGAGTTCTCCACCCACGAGGGCGATATCGTCGGCGGCGTCGTGCAGCGCGATGCCCGCATGAACGCCCGCGGCACCGTGGTGGTGCGCATCGGCAGCGAGGCGCACGGCGCGGAGGGCGTCATCCCGCCCGCCGAGCAGGTGCCCGGTGAGACCTACGAGCACGGCGACCGCATCAAGTGCTACGTCGTCGGCGTCTCGCGCGGTCCGCGCGGCCCGCAGATCACCCTCTCGCGCACCCACCCCAATCTGGTGCGCCGCCTGTTCGCCCTGGAGGTCCCCGAGATCGCCGACGGCTCGGTCGAGATCGTGGCCGTCGCCCGCGAGGCCGGGCACCGCTCCAAGATCGCGGTCCGCTCCACCGTCCCCGGTGTGAACGCCAAGGGCGCGTGCATCGGCCCGATGGGTCAGCGCGTCCGCAATGTCATGAGCGAACTGGCGGGCGAGAAGATCGACATCATCGACTACGCCGACGATCCGGCCACCTTCGTCGGGAATGCTCTGTCGCCGTCGAAAGTTGTTTCCGTCACGATCGTGGATCCGGACGCGTGTGCCGCGCGGGTCGTGGTCCCGGACTTCCAGCTCTCCCTGGCCATCGGCAAGGAGGGGCAGAATGCCCGCCTGGCGGCCCGGCTCACCGGCTGGCGGATCGACATTCGCAGTGATGCGGCCCCCGATGTCGCAGGTGGGGTGCGTACGGAGGCGGGCCGGGGCTAGAAACTCGGGAGCGCGGTACGAGCCGTCCCGGTAGCGTCGACCCGGCTCGGGTCGACCAAGATCGCAAGGTGAAACAAACCCCTCGGATGACAGCTTGGTAACTTCCAAAGGGTACGGATGCGGAGATCGGGACATGACAGCGGTAGAGTGGACGCAGGCTCAGCACGAGTCTCCGGCCCCTTTGCGCGCCGCACGGGAACGATCGAGATCAGAACCCGTACGGACCTGCATTGGATGTCGGAAACGAGAGTTGGCCGCCGAGTTGTTGCGAATCGTGGTGCAAGACGCTGGGGACCCCCAGACGATTGCGATCGTTCCCGATCCGCGGCGCAGACAGCCCGGAAGGGGTGCCTGGTTGCACCCCTCTTCGTCTTGTCTGAGTTTCGCAACCCGGCGCCGAGCATTCGGCAGAGCACTACGAGTGTCCGGATATC
The DNA here is from genome assembly GCF_001613405.1 of Nocardia crassostreae. Taxonomy (GTDB): domain Bacteria; phylum Actinomycetota; class Actinomycetes; order Mycobacteriales; family Mycobacteriaceae; genus Nocardia; species Nocardia crassostreae. Next base: position 7,629 of record NZ_BDCH01000044.1, on the reverse strand, counting down.
TGGATATCTCAGCCCTGGAGCATTACGTAGAGAACAGGCACGAGCACTCATGAGCACACCGTGAAGTCCCAGCGATGATCGGCCATCGGAAATAATCTGAGGTCGTGCGGGCGCCCCTTCCCACAAGGGTTGCCACGCTCGACCTCTCAGTGAGGAGAGCAGTGGCAGGCAAGGCCCGCGTGCACGAGTTGGCGAAAGAACTCGGTGTCACGAGCAAAGAACTACTCGCGCGGCTCAAGGAGCAGGGCGAGTTCGTGAAGTCGGCGTCGTCGACGGTGGAGGCCCCCGTCGCGCGTCGCTTGCGGGAATCGTTCGCGGCGAAGAACGCCCCGGCGAACGGCACCGCGAAGTCCGCAGCCAAGCCCGGCGATGCGCCGCGCCCGGCTGCCAAGCCGTCCCCGGCCAGCGCGGGACCGCGTCCCGGCGCACCCCGTCCGTCGGCTCCGGCCGCTCCGGCGCCCAAGCCCGCGGCGGCCGAGGCCGCCCCGGCGCCCGCACCGGCTCCGGCCGCGAAGCCCGCTCCGGCGGTTCGCCCCGGTCCGGCCCCCAAGCCCGCGGCGCGTGAAAACGTCGCTCCCGCAGCAGCTTCCGCTGCTCCGGCGACCCCGGCTACCCCGGCTGCGCCTGCGCAGCCGACCCAGCGCCCGACCCCGGGCGCCCCGCGTCCGGCACAGCCGGGCCAGCAGCAGCGTCCCGCCGCCCAACAGGGTGGCGCACCGGCTCCGGGCCCGCGCCCGGCCGGCCCGAAGCCGGGGCCGAAGACCCCGCGCGTCGGTAACAACCCCTTCTCTTCCGCGCCCGAGCGTCCGGCCGGTCCGCGCCCGACCCCGGGTGGTCCGCGTCCGGGTCCGGGTCAGGCCGGTCCCCGTCCGGGTCAGGGGCAGGGTGGCCCGCGTCCCGGCCAGGGTGGTCCGCGTCCGGGTGGCGCCCAGGGTGGCGGCCCCCGTCCGGGCGGCCCGCGGCCGAGCCCGGGCTCGATGCCTCCGCGCCCGAATCCGGGTGCGATGCCGCAGCGTGCGGCCCGTCCGGGTGGTCCCGGCGCCGGTGGCGCGGGTCGTCCGGCGCGTCCGGGTGGTCCGGGCGCCGGTCGTCCGGCCGGTGCCGGTGGCGGCGCCGCGGGTGGTTTCCGGGGTCGTCCCGGCGGTGGCGGCGGTGGCCGTCCCGGTTCGGGTGGCGGTCGCGGCGGTGCCGCGGGTGCCTTCGGACGTCCGGGTGGCGCGCCCCGCAAGGGTCGTAAGTCGAAGCGGGCGAAGCGCGCCGAGTACGAGTCGATGCAGGCTCCCGCCGTCGGTGGCGTGCGGCTGCCGCGCGGCAACGGCGAGATCATCCGTCTCGCCCGCGGCGCGTCGCTGTCCGATTTCGCCGAGAAGATCGGCGCCAACCCGGCCTCGCTGGTACAGGCGTTGTTCAACCTCGGTGAGATGGTCACCGCGACCCAGTCGGTGAACGAGGAGACCCTCGAGCTGCTGGGTTCGGAGATGAACTACGTCGTGCACGTGGTCTCCCCGGAGGACGAGGACCGCGAGCTGCTCGCCAACTTCGACCTCACCTACGGCGAGGACGACGGCGACGAGGAAGACCTGCAGTCCCGCCCGCCGGTGGTGACCGTCATGGGTCACGTCGACCACGGTAAGACCCGACTGCTGGACACCATCCGTAAGGCCAATGTCCGCGAGGGCGAGGCCGGTGGCATCACCCAGCACATCGGCGCCTACCAGGTGCTGGCCGAGGTCAATGGCGACGACCGACTGATCACCTTCATCGATACCCCCGGTCACGAGGCGTTCACCGCCATGCGTGCCCGTGGTGCGAAGGCCACCGATATCGCGATCCTCGTGGTCGCGGCCGACGACGGCGTCATGCCGCAGACGGTGGAGGCCATCAACCACGCGCAGGCCGCGGACGTGCCGATCGTGGTGGCGGTCAACAAGATCGACAAGGAAGGCGCGAATCCGCAGAAGATTCGCCAGCAGCTGACCGAATACGGTCTGGTCGCCGAGGAATACGGCGGCGAGACCATGTTCGTCGACATCTCGGCCAAGCAGGGCACCAATATCGAATCGCTGCTGGAAGCGGTCGTGCTGACCGCCGACGCGGCGCTCGACCTGCGGGCGAACCCGGATATGGACGCGCAGGGTGTGGCCATCGAAGCCCACCTCGACCGCGGCCGCGGTCCGGTCGCCACGGTGCTCATCCAGCGCGGCACGCTGCGCGTCGGCGACTCGGTCGTGGCGGGCGACGCCTACGGTCGCGTGCGCCGCATGGTCGACGAGCACGGCGACGATGTCGAGGCGGCGCTGCCGTCGCGGCCCGTCCAGGTCATCGGCTTCACCTCGGTGCCGGGCGCGGGTGACAACCTGCTCGTGGTCGAGGAGGACCGCATCGCGCGGCAGATCGCCGATCGCCGCAATGCTCGCAAGCGCAACGCCCTGGCCGCGCGCAGCCGCAAGCGGATCTCCCTGGAAGATCTGGATGCCGCTCTGAAGGAGACCTCGGAGCTGAACCTGATCCTCAAGGGCGACAACTCCGGTACCGTCGAGGCCCTCGAAGAGGCGCTGCTCGGTATCGATGTGGGCGACGAGGTGCGACTGCGCGTCATCGACCGCGGTGTCGGTGGCGTCACCGAGACCAATGTCAACCTGGCCTCGGCCTCGAACGCGATCATTATCGGGTTCAATGTCCGGGCCGATGGCAAGGCGGCCTCCGCGGCCAACCGCGAGGGCGTCGACATTCGGTACTACTCGGTCATCTACCAGGCCATCGACGAGATCGAGAAGGCCCTCAAGGGTCTGCTCAAGCCGGTCTACGAAGAGGTCGAGCTGGGTCGGGCGGAGATCCGCCAGATCTTCCGCTCCTCCAAGTTCGGCAATATCGCGGGCTGCATGGTGCTCTCGGGTTCGGTCAAGCGCAATGCCAAGGCGCGCCTGCTGCGTGACAATGTCGTGGTCGCCGAGACCGTGACGATCTCCTCGCTGCGGCGCGAGAAGGACGACGCGACCGAGGTCCGCGAGGGCTTCGAATGCGGTATGACGCTCACCTACAACGATATTCGTGAGGGCGACGTCATCGAGGCCTACGAGCTGCGCGAGAAGCCGCGCGACTAGGAGTACAGTGCGATCGCTGGGTCCGGAGCAATCCGGGCCCGGCGATGCCGTACCGGTCCACGGGTTTCCGTGGGCCACTTACCAATCCGGCGCGCTTCCGCGTACGCCTTTTGGGCGCGTTGGTTTTACGAGAATAAGTGCGTGCGCGACACATGGGAGACAAGTTGTTCTTCGGAGCGCTCGAATTCGACATCCTGCTCGGCGATGTGCATTCGCTCAAGCAGAAGCGCTCCGTCATCCGCCCGATCATCGCGGACCTCCAGAAAATGGGCGTCTGCGCCGTCGAAGGCGGGGAACACGACCTTTACCGGTGAACGTTGCTGGGTGTGGCGATGGCCAGTGCGGGCATGAGCCATCTCACCCAGGTGCTGGACAAGTGCGAACGGCACGTGGCGGATCGCCCGGAGTTACAGTTGCTGGCGGTACGCCGCCGCGTCTTCGGACCCGAAGACTGAATCTATCCAGTGAGGAGGGCATGGCCATGGTGGATCAGGCCAGGGCACGCCGACTCGCCAAGCGGATCTCCACGATCGTGGCTACGGCCATCGAGTACGAGATCAAGGATCCGCGGCTGCGTTTCGTCACCGTCACCGATACCAAGGTGACCGGTGATCTGCGAGAGGCCACCATTTACTACACGGTGATGGGGGAGACCCTCGACGCCGAACCGGACTACGCCGAAGCGGCCGCCGGGCTGGAGAAGGCCAAGGGCATTCTCCGCTCCAAGGTCGGGGCGGGGACCGGCGTCAAGTTCACCCCGATCCTGTCCTTCGCCCTCGACACCGTCCCGGATGCCGCGAAGCAGATGGAGGAGTTGCTGGCTCGCGCCCGCGCCGCCGATGCCCGCGTCGCCCAGGTCGCGGTGGGCGCCACCTATGCCGGTGACGCCGACCCGTACAAGGCCGACGACGAAGACGACGACGAAGACTGACCTGCGGTCGCGAACCGGGGAGGAGACGCGCCGGTGACGGAACAGGTCGATCTGGCCGCGGCGGTGTCGGTGCTCGACACCGCCCGGTCGGTCACGGTGCTCTGCCATGTGCAGCCCGATGCCGACACCATCGGCAGCGGGCTGGCCTTGGCGCAGGTGCTGCATCGGCGCGGGGTGCCGGTGCGGGTGTCGTTCGCCGAGCCCGCGGAGTTGCCCGCGTCCATGCGGTCGCTGCCCGGGACGGAGTTGCTGGTGCGGCCCGCGGACGTTCCGGACGAGGTCGATGTGCTGGTGGCGGTGGACTGCGGTAGCGCCGGGCGGCTGGGGTCGCTGCGAGACCGACTGGTCGGTGCGCGGGTCAGTTTGGTGCTGGATCACCATCGGTCCAATACGCGGTTCGGGACGGTGAATATCGTCGATGAATCGGCGGAGTCGACTGCTGGGTTGATCGCGCGCATTCTCGATGCCTGGGGGGAGCCCATCGATCGGGATGTGGCGCATTGTCTGTATGCCGGGCTGGTCACCGATACCGGGTCGTTCAAATGGGCGCGGCCCGGGTCGCATGCGCTCGCGGAGCGGCTGCTCGCGACCGGGATCGACGGGGCGGGGATTACTCGGACGCTCATGGATACGCATCCGTTCGGGTGGTTGACCATGCTGTCGCGGGTGCTGGCTTCGGCGCAACTGGATCGGGAGGCGGCGGGGGGTGCGGGGCTGGTGTATGCCTTCGTGCGGCGGGAGGACCTGGACGGCGTGCGTTCCGAGGAGGTCGAGAGCATTATCGATTTGGTTCGGACTACCTCCGAGGCGGAGGTGGCGGCGGTGTTCAAGGAATCTCGGATGCAGCCTGAGCAGTGGACGGTTTCGTTGCGGTCGCACGATTCCGTTGATGGGTCGCCGGGGGTGGATGTGGCTCGGGTGGCTACGGCGCTCGGTGGGGGTGGGCATCGTTATGCGGCGGGGTATTCCACGGTGGGGACGCCGGAAGAGCTGGTGACGGCGCTGCGGATGGAGTTGGGCGGGCGCTGAGGCGGGTGGCGTGTGATATCCGGCACGGGTGTTCGGTGGGGGCTGGGTGTGACGAATGCGGATTCTTCGGCACTGCTTGGCTATTCGATAGCAGTTTGCTTTGATGCCTGATCAAAGCGGAGTTTGCCGTATTTGATCGAGTTGGTGAACAGTTGGCACACTTCTAGCAATCCTTTTTGTAGATCTGCTTGGAGTTGTGCTGTGCGTAAAACGTCCCGTCTCGCGGTCATCCTTATGGCCACGGTGGGCGTCCTTGGATCGGCGGCCGGAACCGCCGCCGCCGTCGATGCCCCCGGTACCGGATCGCATTCGCCCGCGGTCGAGGCGGTGCGCGACGGGGAACTGGCCGAGCTCATTCGGCTCTCGGACCCGGTTACTCTGAGCGACCTGCATGACGGCGAGCAGCGCATGAACCGGATCGCTGAGATATTCACCGGTCACAAGGATCGGCGGGGGATTTTCGCGGTGTTCTACCGCAACATCCTGCGGGATGCGAACCCACTGCTGGACCAGGGGGGATTCGATGATCCGGTGTGGGCGCGCAAGGTCAGTTTTGCGTTTTTCCATGAGTATTTGACCAACCTGCACGGGCATCTCACCGGCGGGCAGGTCACGCCGGGCTGGCAGCGGTATTACGCCATGGCCGCCGATTCGAACCGCTCGGCGGGGCGGGTGGCGGGCGCGGGACTGGACGCGCATCTGTTGATCGACTTTCCGAAGGCCATTGCTGAGACTGGAACGTGGATCGAGAACACCCGCGACTTCTTTACTATTGGTGATGCGCTGATCGGGACGACCCACAGCATTACGGACGAACTGCGAGACGAGTATGGCGCGCAGTTGGCGGACTTCTTCAACCTGTACTTCGTGGGCAAGGCGGGGGATGTCGTGCTTGGTGATGGGAATACGAGTTACGTGCTGTTTCAGGGCGTGCGTGGGACTGCGCTGTCGCAGGGGATCGCTATGAAGAACGAGGTCACGTGCGGACCGGCGGAGCTGTCGATGCAGGGGCTTTATTACACGGCCGAGACGGTTTTCGACGGACTGGAAGCTGCGGGCTGGGTCTGAGAAAACGCTCGACACCACCGGGGTGGTTGAAACCGCGGATCTACGAACAGCTTCCGGAGTGAATCCGCTCAGACCCGCTCGTGCTGTGTTTAATTTGCCCTCCGCTTCGCTCCGGGCGGGGTTTGGGCCCCTGAGTCTCGATTTTTCCCTCCCTCCGCGCACGCCGGAGCTCCTCCGCTTCGCTCCCCCGCTCCGACGTGCGCTCCGCTCAGTCCAAAATCGAGACGGCCCAAACCCACACAGGTTTGCACCAATACTCTTCCCTGCAGCTACTTTGTCGTGCGCGGCGGATAGAACTCTGCCAACAGGATTGCTGTCGACCGCTGTGTGTAGCGGACGGGCTTGCGTCACCTGTGGTTCGGGGTTCGCCTTCGGCGGACATGACGAGATGGTGGGAATGACCCCGGCCTGCTGGTGGACCAACCCTGTTATGGGATGTGGGCCAAGGCGCCGACGGGGATGCGACAACTGATGTGCTGCAGGGCCATCGGACAGATTTGCCGAAGTGCGGATTGAAGCCGAACTGCGGACTGGGATGCATCAACTGGGTTGCCGCTCGTTGATCGAGGGGTGCGCCTGCGGCGGTCGGGGTGAGGTCGCGGGAACGATTCCTGTCGTTGGCTGGATCTCGGTTGGCTTTCCGGGATCGGCAGCGCGTTATGCCTCGGGGTGGGGCTCGGCGACGCGTTTCTCGAACATCAGCAGCGCCACCTCTTCGCCCGAGGGCGCGGTTCCGGTGGTGACGTCTCCGACCTGGTGGAATCCGGCCTTGCGGAGGATGTTGACCGATGCGGCGTTCGCGGGGGACGTGCGCGCGTCCAGGTGGGTGAGTCCGGCCGCATGCGCGAGGGTTTCGGCGGCGCGCAGCGCTCGCGTCGCCGCCCCTCTGCCGCGTCCCTGCGGACTCAACCAGAATCCCACTTCCGCCCGATCGTCGCGCACATCGAAAAGGACCACGCTGCCGAGGAAGTCGTCGGATCCGGCATCCGCGATTGCGAGGACGGCGAGCGAGTTGTCGGTCAAACCCTGATCGATCACGCCGTCGATCTGGTCGCGCACGATCTCGGGCGTGTAGTCGGCCAAGGGCAGATGACCGAACCGCCGAACCGAACCGTCCGCGGTCCCCTTCGCGAAGGGCTCCGCGTCCGCATAGGTGAGCCGCCGCACCACCACGTCCGCAATCCGAACCGGCAGATGGTCCGCCAAGCTGCCCAATTTCGGTCCTCCATCCGTAGCTGCCCGTCTGAAACATCCACGCTACCAACGCACCCGCCGTGCCCTCCCCGTGGTGATATCTCCTACCTGGTGGAACCCGGCGTTGCGAAGTACGCCGCCCGATGCGGTGTTCTCCGGACATGCGCGTACGTCGAGATGGGTGAGTCCGGCCGCGTTCGCCAGGGCCTGCGCGGTGCGCAGCGCGTGCACTGCCGTTCGCGAAGCGCCCGTGTTCGAGACCAACCGTCGTCGCCCGCGTGCGCTGGTTGTTGCTGGACTTCT
>NZ_BDCH01000043.1 GCF_001613405.1 Nocardia crassostreae | reverse complement strand
TAGGCGCACACACCAACCCATCGACTAAGTGATTTCGTAGTGAGGCAACGTTTCCAGCCTAACCGCTCTTCTCCACAGAGTCAACTCTGGGGTCCGAGCCGGTCTTGCCTGCCGTCAGGCGCTCCTCGTCCGACCTCGTTGTCCTGGACCGCATTTCCAGCTTCTGAGCTGGGCTTTCGCGTCCCGGTCGGTGTCCGTGTCGCTCTGACCTGGAATAAGGTACGTGCTGGAAAACTGAACGTCAAATCGCCTGGTCGCCAACCCGTTTGCACAGGTCGCTCGGGCGCGGATCGGGCCGATCGCCGGGCTGGGCCACCGGGTTGTGACCCAGCTCATGGCAATTCGGTTCAGCCCGCTCGACGGACCCCGGCAAAGTTCTTCTTGCCGCGGCGCAGCACCAGCCAGCGCCCGTGCAGGTAGTCGGCGTCCGACGGAGTCCATTCGAGATCGGAGACGCGCTCGTTGTTCACCGATGCGCCACCCTCGTTGACAGCGCGGCGGGCCGCACCGCGCGAATCGCACAGTCCCGTGGCGACGAGCAGGTCCACGATCGTCGAGCCATTGGTGGCCTCGGCGACCTTGCCGTCGACCGCCGCCTCGGTGAGCGCGGCGGCCAGGGTCGGCTCGTTCAGCTCGCGGAGTTCACCGCGACCGAACAGGGCCTGGCTCGCCAGCTGCACCGAGCGGGTGTTCTCCTCGCCGTGCACCAGGGTCGTCATCTCGGCGGCCAAGCGGCGCTGCGCCTCCCGGGCGTGCGGGCGTTCGACGGTGGCCTGCTCCAGCTCGTCCAGCTCTTCCTTGGAGAGGAAGGTGAACCAGCGCAGGTAGCGGACCACATCGGCGTCGGCCGTATTCACGAAGTACTGGTACCAGGCGTAGGGGCTGGTCATCTCCGGATCGAGCCAGAGGCTGCCGCCGCCGGTGGACTTGCCGAACTTCTTGCCGTCGGCCGAGGTCACCAGTGGCACGGTCAGCGCATGCACGTGTTCGCCGTCGACGCGGCGGTTGAGCTCCACGCCCGCGATGATGTTGCCCCACTGATCCGAGCCGCCGACCTGCAGGCGGCAGCCGAAGTTGCGGCGCAACTGCACGTAGTCGTTGGCCTGCAACAGCATGTAGGAGAACTCGGTGTAGGAGATGCCCTCACCCTCGAGCCGCCGCTTCACCGTGTCACGGGCCAGCATGACGTTCACCGAGAAGTGCTTGCCGATATCGCGCAGGAAGTCGACCGTGCTGAGCGAGCCGGTCCAGTCCATGTTGTTGGCGATGACGGCGCCGGTGGGGGAATCGTCCAGGTCGACAAATCGCTCCAACTGGGAGCGAATGCGCCCGGCCCATTCGGCCACGGTGTCGGTGGAGTTCATGGTGCGCTCGCCGACGTCACGCGGATCGCCGATGAGTCCGGTCGCGCCGCCCGCCAGGACAATGGGCCGATGGCCCGCGCGCTGGAAACGCTTCAGCGCGAGCAAGGGGACGAGATGTCCGGCGTGCAGGGAGGCCGCGGTCGGGTCGAAACCGGCATAGAGGGTCAGCGGTCCCTTGGCCAGGTCCGCCCGCAGGGCGTCCAGGTCGGTGGACTGCGCGATCAGCCCGCGCCAGGTCAGTTCATCAATGATGTCGCCGCTCACGACTCTCTATCTTTCCGCACGGATGTGGACGGCCTTCGCACAGGTCTCGCCCTATAGAGATAGGGCGCTCCGAAGGTCCGCCGCCGAGTGTGACTCGGCGGTGGATCGGGTGTCGAGCGAGTTTCACCGCTGGCCGAGGGCGCGGGACTTACTTTTCGAACGCTGCTTTGAGGGCGGTCAGGTGGACGCGGCTGGCGGTGGACGCCGCTTCGGGGGTGCGGGCGCGGATGGCGTCGACGAGGAGTTCGTGGGCGTGGTGGTCGGCGTGCGGGTCGGACATGGGGCGGATGCGGAGCATGTCGACCATGGCGGTGCGCAGGCGGGGGACGAAGGCGTCGAACATCTGGGTGAGGATGTCGTTGTGGGCCGCGGCGATGACCGTGCGGTGGAAGGCGGTGTCGGCGTCGACGAGGGCTTCGATGGTGTCGCCCGCTTCGGCGCGGGCGGTGAGGGCGCGCCACAGGGCACGGAGGTCGGCGGGGGTGCGGCGGGCGGCCGCCAGGGCGGCGGCTTCGGCCTCGATGGCTATGCGCGCCTCGATGACCGTGACGATGTCGGCGCGGCGCAGGACCGTGTCCCAGTCCTCGGTGATGTCCAGGGCGGTGACGAAAACGCCTGCGCCCTGGCGGCTTTCGAGGACGCCTTTGCCGGAGAGCTCGCGGATGGCCTCGCGCAGGGTGGAGCGGCCGACGCCGAGCTGAACGGCGAGGGTGGTTTCGCCGGGGAGTTTGTGGCCGAGCGCCCATTCACCGGCGCGTATGCGAGTCAGCAGCACTTCGGCGGCCTGGGCGGCGAGGGGATGCCTCTGTACCTGCGACACGGCTTTTCGGCCTCTCTACTTATCTGAGGAGTGAATGACATCTAGTCTAGGCCACATGCTTTCGGGTGCCCTTCTCCTTAGCCGCCGCGGCGGGGTCTGATCGACCGGCACCCTGCCCGCGGGCTGCTGTCGTACGCCGGTCATCTCTCTCCGACGCGAAAGACAGCACTCGTGACTATTTCCTCGAAGTGGAATCGCCAACAGCCCTCCGTTATGCCGTCGCATCGGTATCGCGATGTGTACCAGCGGGTTTCGGTGCCGATGACGGAACGGCACTGGCCGTCGAACCGGATCACCGCGGCCCCGCTGTGGGTGCCGGTGGATCTGCGGGACGGCAATCAGGCGCTGGCCGAGCCCATGGCCCCGGCCCGCAAGCGGCGGTTCTTCGAGATGTTGGTGGCCATGGGCTACAAGGAGATCGAGGTCAGGTATCCGAGCGCCTCGCAGACCGACTTCGATTTCGTGCGGCTCATCGCCACCGAGGGGCTGGCTCCGGCCGATGTCACCATCGTGGTGTTCACTCCCGCGCGACGGGATTTGATCGAGCGAACGGTCGAATCCATTCGCGGCATTCCCAATGACGTTGTGATCCACATGTATACGGCGACCGCGCCGGTGTGGCGGGAGGTGGTGCTGGGGACCTCGCGGGCCGACCTGGCGGCGATGATCGCCGCCGGTGGCCGCGACATTCTGGAGCTGGCCGGGGATCTGGCCAATGTACGGTTCCAGTTCTCGCCCGAGGTGTTCATGCTGACCGAACCCGATTTCGTGCTGGAAGTCTGCGACCGCATGACCACGTTGTGGGATGCCATGCCGCAGCGGCCGGTGACGCTCAATCTGACCGCGACGGTCGAGGTGGCGACGCCGAATGTGTATGCCGATCAGATCGAGTACATGCACCGGAATCTGGCGCGGCGGGACAGCGTGATCCTCTCGGTGCATCCGCACAATGATCGCGGAACCGGCGTGGCCTGCGCGGAATTGGCGGTGCTGGCCGGGGCGCAGCGCGTGGAGGGCTGTGTATTCGGCAACGGGGAGCGCACCGGCAATGTGGATCTGGCGACCCTCGCCTTGAATCTGCATGCACAGGGCGTGGATCCGATGATCGACTTCTCCGATATCGACGCCGTGCGCGAGACGGTGGAGTTCTGCACCCGCATGCCCGTGCACGACCGGCATCCGTACGCGGGGGATCTGGTGTACACCGCCTTCTCCGGGACCCATCAGGACGCGATCAAGAAGGGCTTCGCCGCGCATACCGCACGGGCGCGGCAGGCGGGCTTGACGGAGCACGAAATCCCTTGGGAGGTGCCATATCTACCGATCGATCCGGCCGACGTGGAACGCTCGTACGAGGCCGTGATCCGGGTGAACTCGCAGTCCGGCAAGAGCGGCATCGCGTACCTGCTGCAATCGGAGTTCGGGCTGGAGCTGCCGCGCGAGTGGCAGATCGATTTCGCCCGGCGCGTGCAGCGGCACACCGACCGGACCGGCGCGGAAGTGTCGGCGGCGGAGCTGTGGGAGCTGTTCACCACCGCCTACGCATTGGACCGGAATCGGATTACCTTGCGGGAGCTGGGCATTCCCGAGGAGGTGGTGGTCGCGGTGCTGGCGGCGGGCGATCGCACCCGCCCGCTGAGCGCGACCACCGCCTGACCCATCGACGCCGCCGCGCACGCCGATGGCGCGGCGGCGCTCTCGAAATACCTACGCGGGCTTGTCGCCCTTGGACGGCGCATCTCCTTCGGCATAGCCGCCGCCTGCTGCTGACCACCCGCCCACGGCCGACTGCTCACCAATCGCCGACTACTCGCCCGCGGCGGACTGCTCGCCCGCGGTCGGCTTCTCACCCGCGGCGGACTGCTCCCCCTCCGTCGATTTCTCACCCGCGGTCGGTTTCACGCCGCCGCCAGTCGATTGCTCGCTGCCGGTCGGGCCAGAACGCTCGCCCAGTTGCCGCTCGAGGTCGTGGACCCGGTCTTCGAGCAATCGGACCCGTTCGAGCAGCGCGACCACGGCGGCGGAGACCGGTACCTGGTGGGTGTGCTCCGGGGCGCCTTCGGGCGTGATCCCGAGTAGGGCCATGACCTGTGGGCGTAGCCGCTTGGCATCCGCGCCGAGTTTGACCAGCACCTGTGCCGCCACGCCTTCGCCCTCCCGGCTCGCGGCCAGCAGGATGTGTTCCGGGCCGATGTAGTTGTGGCTCAGCGCGATCGCCTCGCGCAGCGACAGTTCCAGGACCTTCTTGGCCCGGGGAGTGAACGGGATATGACCCTCGGGCGCTCTTTCACCACGGCCGATGATCGCCTCGACCTCGGCGCGCACGGTGCCGAGGTCGAGGCCGAGCTCGGTCAGCGCCCGGGTGGCGAGGGTGTCGTCGCGCAGCAGGCCGAGCAGCAGATGTTCGGTGCCGATGTAGTTGTGGGTGAGTCCGCGGGCTTCTTCCTGTGCCAGCACGATCACCCGCCGGGCGGTATCGGTGAACCGTTCGAACATTGAACCCCCTACGGAAACACGGTATTCACGTCCACGGTAGCCCTGTCACGGCCGTCAGGCGGGCAGATCCAAGCGCGGTGCGCGGGGGCTGCGGCGGTACGTCGAGACAGCGGGTGAATCCGGCAGCCACAGCCGCCAGGGACGGTCCGCGGCCAGGCTCACCCCGACACGCGGGCCGACGGAGACGGCGGCCGGATCGGTGATTTCGGGGCCGAGCTCGAGGCGGATGGGCGAGGCCGGGTCGAAGAGTTGAGTTCCGTAGTCGCCCAAGGTGATCGCGAGGGCACTGCCGACATTGCCGGGCCCCTTGCCGAGATCGGCATCGGTCCGTGCGGCGGGCGCGGACTTCGTCGTGGCCCGCGATGATCTCGCCCGCCCGGACGAGTACCGCGCTGGCGATGCCGTCGGGCCCGCTGGTGACATTCACGCAGGTGTGCATGCCGTAACTCTGGTAGACGTACAGCACCCCGGGCGGTCCGAACATGACGGCATTGCGCGCCGTACGGCCGCGACCGGAGTGTGCGGCCGGATCGTGCCAAGGACCGGCCGGGTCACCGCCATAGGCTTCGACCTCGACGATCCGCATGCCGACCGAACCGGACCACAGCGTCGCGCCGAGCAGTCGGCGGGCGGCGGCCAGTGGTTCGACGGCAAGCAATTCGGCACTCACGGGACCCCATTGTTCCGGACGGTGGCGACAGCCCGCCGGAGAGCTAGGAGTCGGCGGGCGGGCGGACACCGCTGAGCTTGTCCGGATTGACCTGGAAGCGAATGTTCTCGATATGGCCGTCGCGAATGTCGTAGGTGAGCGTGCCGACGAGGTAGTCGCCGATGACGCCGATAATGCCGAGTTCGCCATTGATGACGGCCGGTTCCAAACGGATACCGGCGGAGACCGGTTTGGTCATGACGCCGAGCATCCAGCGCGCCACATGGTCGGGACCGTGCAGCGGGCGGCGGGCCGCGGTGACCTTGCCGCCGCCGTCGTTCCACAGCGTGACCTCGGGGGCCAGGATTTCCATGAGCGCGTTGAGGTCGCCGCCGTGGCAGGCGGCCATGAACTTCTCGGTGACCTCCCGGCGCGCGGCGTCGTCCGCGTCGAAGCGCGGGCGGCGGGATTGCACGTGATTGCGGGCGCGGTGCGCGAGCTGGCGAACGGTGGCTTCGGGGCGGTCCAGGAAGCCGCCGATCTCGGCGTGCGAGTAGCCGAATACCTCCCGCAGGACGAAGACGGCCCGATCGACGGGCGTGAGGGTTTCCAGCACCACCAGCATGGCCGTGGAGACGGTATCGGCCATTTCGGTCTCCTCGGCGGCGTTCGGCGCGGTGAGCAGTGGTTCGGGAAGCCAGGGGCCGACGTAGGTTTCGCGGGTGGCCCGGGCGGAGGTGAGGCGGTTGAGGGCGAGGTTGGTGACGGTGCGGACCAGGTAGGACTTGGGGTGCTGGACCGAATCCTGGTCGACGGCATGCCATTTCAGCCAGGCGTCCTGGAGGATGTCCTCGGCATCGGCGACACTGCCCAGCATTTGATAGGCGGTGCTGAAGAGCAGGCGGCGGTGTTCGACGAAGGGGTCGATGGCGTGGGTCTGATCCTGCATGGGATTCATACCTACCGGTATTTCGAGGGTGGTACCACCGAACGGCCGGATCTCCGCTCGGGATGATCCGGCCGCCGGATTCGGCTCACGCGGTGGCAGGGGTGGCCCGGCCGCCATTGGTCAGCTTGACGGGGAGCTTCACGATCTTGCTCATCTTGTAGGCCAGCGGCGGGGTGCTGCTGACCGACTCCTTGTAGGCGACGGCGGCCTTGCCTTTGAGATAGAACCGGGTAGGGCTGTCATCGGCCTCGGTGAACTGGATGACCGCATCCTTGCGACCCAGGCTCACCGGCTGGTGGAAGTAGCCGATGCGGAAGGGCTTGACCCGCTTGCCCTTCAGCAGCCGGGTGACGGTCGCCGCGGCGTAGGCGGCCGAGGCCACCCCGGTCTGGCAGGTGCCGTGGACCTGGCCCCACGCCTGCCGGATGAGCGCCGCATCGCCGACGGCGTGGATCTCCGGGTGCGACACCGAGCGCAGGGTGGGGTCGGTGATGACGAGACCCTGTGCGTCGGTGGCGATTCCGGCCTGCGCGGCCAGCGCGGGGACCTTGACGCCGGTGGTCCACAGGGTCAGATCCGAGGCGACGAGTTCACCGGTGTCCAGGCGCACCGCGTCGGGCAGCACCTTGGCGACCTTCACGCCGATCCTGCGCACCACGCCGAGCCGGTCGAAGACGCGGTGCATATGGGCGCGGGCCTTGTCGCCCATCATCGAACCGGGTTCGCCCGCGCTGATCAGGGTGACGGTCAGGCCCGGGTGCGCCTCGGCGATCTCGGCCGCGGCTTCGATGCCGGTGAGCCCGCCGCCGCAGACAGTCACGGTCCCGCCGTGCGCGGCGATCTCGGTGAGCCGCTGCGAGAAGCGGTGCGCCAGACGGGGATCGTTGAGCGTCCACGCGTGATCGGCCGCGCCGGGAACGAGGCCGGTGTCGGTGGCGCTGCCGAGGGCGTAGATCAGCCGGTCGTAGCGCAGGTCCGCGCCGGTGTCGAGGGTGACGGTGCGGGCGGCGGCGTCGATGGCGGTGGCGGCGGCCTGGCGGAAATCGACGCCCGAACCCTCGAGGAGGGTCGGGATATCGTAATTGGCCAGTTCCTGCCCGGCGGCCACCTGATGCATGCGCAGCCGCTCGGTGAAACGCGGCGAGGGGTTCACCAGGGTGATGCGGGTGTTCATCGTGCGGGTGTCCCGGGCCAGGTAGGTGGCGGCCAGCATGCCGGTGTATCCCGCGCCGAGGATGACGATCTCGTGGGTGTCGGTGGTGTTCATGGTGTGCTCCGAGGGGCTTGTCCCGTTGTGGTCAACCATGGGACAGGACAGCCCCGCCGAACGTGACAACCCACGCTGTGACCTGGAACACGCTGGAATCTTCGATGCTCGTTCGCGGTTGGCATTATCGGCGGCCGCGCCCCGGCCTGCGAAAACTTCCGATTGAACGAGGTGTCATGGCTGTCGAGGTCGAGATCTGGACCGATATCAACTGCCCGTTCTGCTACCTGGGCAAGCGGCGTTTCGAGGAGGCCCTCGCGGCGTTCCCGCATCGCGAGCAGGTGCGGGTGGTGCACAAGTCCTTCGAGCTCGATCCGACCCTGCCCAAGGATCTGAGTGCGCCGGTGACCCCGCATATCGCGGAGAAGTACGGCATCAGCGAGGCGCAGGCCGCGGCCAATGAGCGCGGGCTCGGCGCGCAGGCCGAAGCCATGGGACTGACGTACCAGACTTCCGGGCGCGATTTCGGCAACAGCTTCGATATTCATCGGCTGCTGCACTTCGCGCTGGAGCAGGGCAAGCAGGAAGCCATGCTGGACGCCCTATACGCGGCGAACTTGGCCGAGGAACAGGCGCTGTTCGGTAATGCCGAGCGCCTCGTGCGGGTGGCGGTGAATGCGGGATTCGACGAGGTCGCCGTGCGCGCGGTGCTCGATGATCCGAATGCCTACGCCGATGCCGTCCGCGGCGATGAGGCCGATGCCGCGCGGCTCGGTGCGCGCGGCGTGCCGTTCTTCGTGCTCGACGGGCCGGATGTGGGAGACCTGGACGCCGTTCTTTTCCATGATGCGGGCGCTGAGGTCGATCAGGCCCTGGGTGTTGCTGCGGGCGGGGGATCGTTTCAGGGTGCAGTTGATGAACAGGGCGCGGAGGTCGGAGAAATCTGTCATGGCTTCACAGTTTCTGCTTTCGATGCCGGTCGTGGTGTCGATCGACGGATATTGGCCGCAACGAGCAGCCAGATCACGGCCAGGGCGATGACCAGGCCGGACAGGTAGGGGCGGTCGAGAATGGTGGGGTTGCCGGGGATGGCTCCGGCGCGGCCGAGCACGGGGACCGCGAGGAACAGCAGGGCGACCGTGCACACCGCGCCGCAGGCCACCGAGGCCTGCCACGCGGGCGGGATAAGCCGCCGCGCGGTGACGCCCAGGGCGGCGCACAGTGGTGCGAAAACCGCGTCGTGCACCAGGATTCCGGCCGCCAACCAGAGGGCGACGGACATCAGGTCGCGGGTGCTCATCTCGAGCAGCAGTGTGACGCCGTAACCGGCGAGTCCGACGCCGGATGCGATCAGCAGGATTCGGGCTGTGGTCATGACAGCACCTCGATGGTCGAGAGCCATTTGGTTTGCAGCACACCCGGGCGGTTGGGGGCGATGAGGCGGCAGGGATAGCCGTGGTCGAGATTCAGCTCCTCGCCATTGAGCCGCAGGGCGATGAGGGTGGACGCGTCGACGGCGTGCCGCTGCGGCAGCACCGAGGTGCGATAGAGGCCGCCGGACTCCAGGGATTCGAAACGCACGTCGCCGCCTGGGTATTCGCCGACCGCCGCCAGCAGATCCCTTAGCCGGACCCCGGACCAGCACGCCGTGGCGCTCCACCCTTCGACGCAGGCGATCGGGAGGACGGACTCGGTCTGCGGGAGGGCTGCCAGCTCGGCACGGCTGAATTCCCTTCGCACGTCCCCGATCCGGACGGCGAGACGGTATCCGGCGGCGCGCGCCTTCTCCCCCACCCCGGCATCGGCGGCGGTGCGGTTCACCGGATGACCCTGCGGCCCTTCACCACTGCGGGGCGCCAGTACGGCCGCCCACCGCAGGAACGGCACGGTCTGCCCGGCCACCGCGAGACCGGCCACCGCGGCGGCGAGGCCCGTGGCGGTGAGCACGGCCCGGCGTGAAATACCGTTCCCGGACCCGTGATCGGCAGCCGCGTCCGGCTCCGCCCTGGTCAGAGCGGCGCGCACGATCGGCAGCTTCACGGCCAGGTGAACGGCCAGCGCACCGAAGGCGACATACGCCATGGCGTAATGCGTCGTGGTGAAGAAGAACTTCCACGGGTAGTACTGGGCGATATTGAACAGCCCCGTGACGAGCTGGAAGATCACCGACCCCACCAGCACGGCAATCGATCCCCGCTCCAGCATCCGCAGCGGATTGCCGATCAACGGCTTGGCGAACAACCGCGGATACACCGACCACAGCTTCACCAGCAGCAGCGGAATCGCCACCACACCCGAAATCACATGCGCGCCTTGCGTGACGCGATACAGCCACACCGGACGTGCGGGCCAGACGAACCAGCCCGGCGGATGCTGAATCCAATGACTGATCAAACCGGTCACGAAGCAGATGGCAATGGCGATGCCCAACGCGATACCCACGCGGGCAGCGACAGCGGGACCTCTTGCCGGGGATACTCGCTCGGCAATCGGTGCGGGCAGCATGGTCATGAGGGAACCGGCGTCTTCGTGGCGTGCAACTGGCGGAAGGCGGTGGCGAAGCGACCGTGCGACCGGCCCGCCACGGCCAGGGCATCGTCATAGGTGTCCACATCGCTGAGGATCGGCAGCCGGTGCACCCGGAAACCGCAGCGGCGCACCGCTGCTCGCGTGAGCTCACCGGTGCGAGCGGTCGACATGGGCACCTCGGCGAGCAGCCGGGCAGGACGCGGATCGGTGAGGCCCAACGCCCACCAGCCACCGTCGACCGCGGGCCCGAGCACCGCGTCGCCTGTGGTGAGCAGACGCGAGGCCGAGTGCGCCAGCAGTTCCGGCCCCGCCTGCGGGGTGTCCATGCCGATCTGGAGCACCGGCAATCCGCGGCGGGCGGCGTCTGCATGCGCATTGGCCAGGCGTTCACCGAAGGTGTTCCCGCGCTGGGGAATCACAATGAAGTCACGCAACGCCTCGGCGAGCGCATCGGGCTCCTCGGCATCCGCCAGCTCGCCGGTCCACGCGACTATCCGTTCGGCGGTACCGCTGGCCCGCACCGCCGCCAGAGTGTCCAGCAGCGCCGCGGCGGCGAGGCGGGCGGCATCACGCGGCGAAAGAGGCGGAGTCAACCGGGTTTTCGCGAAACCCGCGATGGGAGCTTTCGCGATCACCAGCAGCGTGGCGGGAAGAACGGTACTCATCGGACGCTCCAGAAGTCTTTGGCGGCCTTGATGGTTCCGCGTAGTGATCCCGAGACCTTGGATGCGCCATGGGTTCTCGGGCGGTAGGTGATGTCGCGTTCGACCAGGCGCCAGCCGGATTTCGCGGCGGCGACCAGCAGTTCCAGGGGGTAGCCGGAGCGGCGGTGGAGGGGGCCCAGGGCCAGGAGGCGGGTGCGGTGGGTGACGCGCATGGCGGCTATGTCGTGGACGGCCAGGCCGTAGTGGCGGCGGAGGCGGGCGGCGGCGGCCGACGACCATGTCGATGTGGGGAGCGAGTTCGGCTACGAGCGCGGGCAATTCGCGGGGGTCCATGGATCCGTCGCCGTCCAGGACCGCCACCACGGTGGTGCGGGCGGCGGCCACACCCGCTTGCACGGCACTGCCGTAGCCGGGGACGGGTTCGGCGACGACGGTGACTCCGGCGGCGCGGGCCACGGCGGCGGTGGCGTCGGCGGAACCGTTGTCCACCACGATCACCCGATAGCCGGGTGGGATTGCCGAAAGTACGCCGGGAAGCGCGCCCGCTTCGTCCCGGCACGGGATGACGACGGTGACTCCGGGTTCCTCGTTCGAATCGGTCACGGTTAGACCGTAGGGCCGGGGCGGCCGGAAAGACCCGTAGCGACCGGTGACGAAAGTATGACGGGAGCTGGACCGACGCTCATTCCGGGCGGGTTCCGGCCGGTCCGCGGCCTAGGCTGGAGCCCGTGCGGAATGCTCCCGTCCTGACCCGTCCGCGCCTCGATCTACGGCGCGCCGACCTGTACTGCGCGGCGGGGGCGGTGGCGCTGCTCGCGACCGCATTCCTGGTGCCGCTAATCATGAGCGAACAGGCCCGGGGCCGGTTGTATGCCGGGGCGGCACCGATATTCGGCGAGTGGCTGCCGCACGCCGGGTGGGGCACCATCCCGGCGTTCGTCATCGCCGTGCTCGTCGTGCGTTTCGGGCCGGAGCTCGCGCGACGGCTGCCCTGGCGGCGGCTGCTGCTCGTCACCTGGCTGACGGCGGTCGCGTGGGCCTTCGCGCTCGCCATGGTGGACGGCTGGCAGCGCGGGTTCGCGGGGCGGCTCATCACCCGCGACGAGTACCTCGCCGAAGTCGGCGGGGTCGCCGACATCGGGGAGATGCTGCACGGATTCTGCGGCCGCATCCTGGATTTCCAGCCGGATTCGTGGACCACGCATGTGTCCGGGCATCCGCCGGGCGCGCTGTTGACCTTCGTGGCGCTGGATCGAATCGGGCTCGGCGGGGGCGCGTGGGCCGGACTGCTCTGCCTGCTGGCCGGATGCAGTGCGGCGGTCGCCGTTGCGGTGGCGGTGCGAGCGCTCGGCGCGGAGGAAAGAGCCCGTGCCGCACTACCTTTCCTCGTGCTGGCACCGGCGGCGATCTGGCTGGCGGTCTCTGCGGACGCGCTGTTCGCGGGTGTGACCGCATGGGCCGTCGCACTGCTGGCACTGGCGACTCGGCTCCGACGGAACTGGGTGGCGCAGGCCCTCGCCTCCGGGCTGCTCTTCGGGTTCGGGCTGTTCCTAAGTTACGGCATGGTACTCATGGCGGTGCCCGCGGCCGCGGTCCTGGTGGCGCGGTCACTGCGACCCGCCGTGCCCGCGCTGATCGGCGTCGCACTGGTCGTGCTGACCTTCAAGGCGGCGGGATTCTGGTGGCTGGATGGGTATCACCTAGTGGTGGAGCGGTACTACCAGGGCATCGCCAGCGAGCGCCCCTACTCGTACTGGGTGTGGGCCAACCTCGCGGCCACACTGTGCGCCGTCGGCCTAGCCGCGGCGGCCGCACTGCACCGGGTCCTCGGCGGCCTACGGTTCGAACTCCTCCGGGAAGCGGCGTGGGGCCTGCGGATTGGCGCGCTGCGTGGAGCGGCGCGAGATACGCCGATGGGCCCACAGTCGCGAGCAGCACACGACACGCCAGTCGGCGCGCAGTTGGGGGCAACGCACGACACGACAGTCAGCGCGCAGTCAGGGGCAGCGCGAGACAGGCCGATCGGCGCGCAATTGCGGGCAGTGCACGACAGACCAGTCAGCGCACAGGCCGGAACAGCGCAGGACGCGACAGTCGGCGCGCGGTTGGGTGCAGCGCGGGACGCGGTGGTTGGCGCGCGGTTGGGGGCGGCGCGGGACGCGGTGGTCGGCGCGGGGTCGCTTGCGATTCACGGTGGGCGTGGGTGGCGGACATGGTTCGTTCGCAGCGGGTTTCGTGGCTGGTCTGGGCTTGCGGAGTGGCGGGGGGCGGTGGATCCGGCTGCGGTGGTGGCCGGGGCGGGGGTCGTGGCGCTGCTGCTGGCGGATCTGAGTGGGCTCAGTAAGGCGGAGACGGAACGGATCTGGTTGCCGTTCGCGGTGTGGGTGCTGGCGGGGACGGGGCTGCTGCCGGGCCGGGCGGTGCGGGGTTGGCTTATGGTGCAGGCGGGTGGGGCATTGCTACTGGTTCATTTCATACTCACGAATTGGTGACTCACATGCGCATTCTGGTGGCCGATGACGATCCGGTGGTCCGTGAGGTGGTGCGGCGGTATCTGGAGCGGGACGGGCTCGAGGTGGTCGAGACCGCTGACGGGCCCGCCACGGCGGCGGTGCTGGAGCGCAATGACATCGCGCTCGCGGTGCTGGATGTGATGATGCCCGCGCCGGACGGGATCGAGTTGTGCCGTCGGGTGCGGTCGGGGCCGCATCCGGATATGCCGATCATTCTGCTCACCGCGCTCGGCGAGGAGGACGATCGGGTGATCGGATTGCAGGCGGGCGCGGACGATTACGTGACCAAGCCGTTCAGTCCGCGGGAGCTTGCGCTGCGGGTCGCCTCGGTGCTGCGTCGGGCGAATCCGGCGGCGGTCACCGCCGAGGAGGTGCTCAGCGGCGGCAGTGTCGAATTGCGCCGGGCCGCGCGGACGGTGACCGTCGCGGGGGCACCGGTGGAGCTGACCGCGCGCGAATTCGATCTGCTGGCCTTCCTGCTGGCCAATCAGCGCCGCGTGTTCAGCCGGGAGGAACTGCTCGCCCAGGTGTGGGGGTGGAGCTTCGGCGATCTGTCGACGGTGACCGTGCACATCAAACGCCTGCGCGCCAAACTGGGCACGGCGCATCGCATCGATACCGTGTGGGGCCGCGGATACGCCTGGGGCCGTACCGATTCCGAGGGCGTCTCCCATGAATGACATCCCGAATCTCATCGGCTACGCGCTGCTCGGCTCGCTGCCAGTGGTGGCGGTGGGGGCAATCCTGCTGCGGTTCACCCGCAACCGGGCGATGACCACGAGTATGCCCGTGCTGGTGCTGATTCCGACCGTGGCCACCCTCACCGGCGTGATCGCGACGAGCGGTCTCATGTTCACCGGCGAATTCGCCAAGATCGCGGTGGTACTGAGCGTGGTCACAGCGGTCACGGTGCCCGCCGCCATCCTGCTTGGCCGGGCGCAGGCACGAAAAACGGTGTGGGAGCGGCGGATGCTGGAGAAGGAGCGCGCCGCCGAACGATCCCGCCGCGAGCTGGTCACCTGGGTCAGCCATGATCTGCGCACCCCGCTCGCCGGTATCCGCGCCATGGGCGAGGCGCTCTCCGACGGCGTGGTCGACAATCCGGAGGATGTGGAGCGCTACGCGAATCAGATTGTGCGGGAGACCAATCGGCTCTCCGATATGGTGGACGACCTGTTCGAGATGTCGAAGATCAACTCCGGCACCATGAGGCTGAAGCTGGAACCCATCGATCTGCGCGAGATCGTCGACGAGGTGCTCGGCGCCTACCGTCCGGCGGCCGACCGCGCGGATATCGCCATTGCCGCCCGCCAGCCCTGGAGCCGAATCCTGGTGTCGGGCAGCGATGCCGCACTGACCCGGGTGCTGACGAATCTGGTGGCGAACGCACTCGCGCACACCCCGCCCGGCGGGCGCATCGACATCTCCACCGGCACCGACAATGACCAGGCCTGGATCCGCGTGGACGACACCGGTCCGGGCATCGCCGAGGTGGACCTGCGCCGAATCTTCGAGGTCGCCTACCGCGGCACCGCGGCCCGCTCCCCCGCCGCCGCGGGCCTGGGCAGCAGCAGCGGAATGGGCCTGGCCATTGCCGCCGGTCTCATGGAGGCCCATCACGGCAGCATCAGCGCCGAGAACCTCACCCAGGGCACGCGATTCCAGATCCGCCTGCCGGTACTGCCGGTCGCGTAGGCGCCGACGGCATCAGCGCCAGGTGGGCGCTCCGGTCGCGACCGCGGCGCGCAATGGGGCGGTGGCGAATTCGGTCAAGCCCTTGGACGGGTCGATCGCGGCCGCGAATCCCAGTTCCCGCCTTGCCTTTTCCGGACTGGCCACGATGTGCCGGACGTCCCCCGCGCGGTATTCGCCGGTGATCACCGGATCCTTGCCCGCGCTCGCCGCCGCCAGGATGACCGCGACCTCGCCGATGGTGATGGGGTCGCCGGAGGCGATGTTCAGCGGCGTGAAAGCATCGAGGGGCTGTTCCAGCGCCGCGATATTGGCGGCCGCGATATCGCGCACATGGACGAAATCCCGCGCCTGGCGGCCGTCCTCGAAGACCCGGGGTGCACGGCCTGCCTCCAGCGCCGAGCGGAAGATGGCGGCCACGCCGGAATATGGTGTGTCCCTGGGCATATCGTCACCATAGACATTGTGATAGCGCAGCGCGGTGACGGTCGAATCGGTGGCGGTGGCCCAGGCCGCGGCGTAATGCTCCTGCGCGACCTTGCTCGCCGCGTAGAGACTGCGGGGTCGCAGCGGCGCGGTCTCGTCGATGGTGGCCCAGCCGAGCGGGTCGCCGGTGGGGCCGCGGTGATCGAAGAGGCCGCGGTCCAGATCCGCGCGCGACCGCGGGCCCGGTACGAAATCCGCTGGTGCGTCCCGGTATCGGCCTTCGCCGTAGACGACCATGGAGGAGGCCAGCACCAGATGGCGGCAGCCCGCGCGATCCATGGCGGCCAGCAGGACCGCGGTGCCCAGATCATTGTGCGAGGCATAGGCGGGCGCATCCTGGGCGCTGACCCCCGCGCCGACCACCGCCGCCTGATGGCAGACCGCGTCGATACCGCGAAGCCGGGCGTCGAGGGCGTCGGGATCGCGGACGTCCACCCGATCCACGCCGTCCGGCGGGCTCGCGTCGGGTCCGTGAGCGGCCGCGAGCATCAGATCCACGGCCAGGACCTCGTGCCCGGCGGCGGCGAGGGCGCGGCGAATGTGGGAGCCGATGAAACCGGCGGCGCCGGTCAGCAGTACGCGCATGGCGTCGATTCTGGGCGCGGTCGCCGTGATTCGCGCGCCTCGCGGCGGCGTGGCGCGCGACCGTCAGACTTTGGTCATCCCTGTGGCCGATATGTCACCCGGTGGGGCGGCGGCCGACGCGGGCCGCGAAGCGGGAGCGGTTGGTGTACCGGCCGCCCTCCCCGGCGCGGATGGTGATCACGTCGTCGGCGATCACGAAGGCGTAGGCGATGACGATCAGGACAGCCAGCTGACCCCAGGCCACCCAGATGACCCCGATGGGCGCCGTGGCCAGGACTGCCAGTGCGGCCACCAGTTTCAGCCAGGCTCGGGGCAGGTTCAGCGACAGCCGGAAGGCGAACTGGCCCAGGAAGTACAGGGCCACGCCGCCGGAGAGGGCCAGAGCGGCCGCGGTGGAGGCGGATTCATTGCCGTGGGCAATGGTCATGCTGATACCCGCGGCGGTCATGACGACTCCCACCAGCAGCACGTAGAGCGAATAGCCGTACGCCAGCACGCTGGGTCGTATCCGATCCGGTACGGACAGCGCCGCCAGGGCGTGTTCGCCGTGTTCGTCGTCGTGGCCGAAATACGCCCACCACAGCACGTAGACCAGCGTGAGCCCCAGGGCGACCATGGCGATCAGACCGACCGTAATCTCCCGGCCCGCCAGCCCCGCGCCGATGGCCACCACCGATTCGCCCAGCGCGACAATGATCACCAGGCCGTGGCGTTCACAGAAATGGCTGACGCGCACCACGAACCCGCCGGTATCGACCAGATACGGCGAGCTGACCTCGACGGCGAAGGCGAGCGTCCACAGCAGGTAGCGCGGCCAGCCGTGAATGAACCCGCCCGCCAGCACCAATCCCGCCGCCAGCGCGTTGGTCGGGCCGATCGCGCGGATCGCCCGGACCGAGGACTCGCCGCCGGACACCGCGAACAGGACCGTGTGCACGGTATTGACCAGGACATAGCCGACACCGAACGCCACACCGGAGCCTTCGAAGGCGCCCGGAATCGCCAAGGCGATGACGAAGAAGCCGAACATGCCGATGAGCAGCAGCGTGCGGCGCATGGAATTGTCCGGCGCCACCTCGTTGGTCAGCCACACATAGCCGGTGTACATCCACCAGATGAGGCCGAACATGAGCGCCACCTGACCGAGGGCGGTCCAGCCGGGGTGGTGGGTGAAGGAGTGCGTCAGCGCCGTCATGGTGAATACGAAGACGAGGTCGAAGAACAGCTCGAGAGTGGAGGCGCGGAGTTGGCCGCCTTCGGCGCGATCATCGGCTTCGCCGGGGGTGTTGCTGGTCACGGAGGTGAGCGTAGAGGTGAATCGGGCAAATCGCGGTACCGAGCGGCCGGTTTCGAGCGAGATTCTCACTGGGCGGAATTTCGTGACACAGGGCTGCCCGCCCGCCGCGACGGAGTCCGGAGGGGGTGCGGCTCAGGGACATCTCGGGGTCGGGGTGGGGTGCGGGATCGGGGCGCTCCTGGATGTGGCGGCGGCCGGTGATTTCCTACCGTTTGCGCCATGGTGGCAGTACGGCGAATAGCGCTGGGTATCACGGTGTTTCTGGTGGCGGCGGGCCTCTTGATCGGCGGCGGCGCGGTGTGGGTGTACAACTCGGCCGAGGTGTCCACGGTCGGCGCGGTGGATTTCACCAACGAGCTGAGCATTCCGCCCTTGGCGGATTCGGTGGTCGAGGCGGACGGCACGCGGGTGTTCCGGCTCGACATGCGTTCGGGGCAGCGGGAATTCCGGCCGGGGCAGGTGACCGAGACCTGGGGGTTCAATGGCGATTACCTCGGGCCGACGCTGCGGGCGCGGCGCGGGGAGAAGGTGCGGGTGCAGATCGGCAATGGTCTCGACGAGGCTTCGACGGTGCACTGGCACGGGATGCACGTGCCCGCGGCCATGGACGGCGGGCCGCATCAGATGGTGGAGCCGGGTGCGACCTGGACTCCGGAATGGACGGTGAACCAACCGGCGGCCAGCCTCTGGTATCACCCGCATCCGCACGGTAAGACCGAAACTCATGTGCAGCGCGGGCTGGCCGGGGTGTTCCTGCTCGACGACGATATCGCCGACGCGTTGCCGCTGCCGCGCACATACGGGGTGGACGATCTGCCGATCATCGTGCAGGACGTGCAGTTTCGCGGTTCGCGATTCGATACCGCGCACAAGATGTTCCGCGATATCGGCTTCCTCGGGGAGCAGACCATGGTCAATGGGACGCTCGCGCCGTATCGGAACGTCGGCGATGAGCTCGTCCGGTTGCGGCTGCTGAATGCTTCTCCCGCAAGGATTTTCAACTTCGGCTTCGCCGATGATCGATCGTTCGCGCTGATCGGCACCGATGGCGGTCTGCTGGACCAGCCGGTTCAGCTCGATCGGCTCCAGCTGTCGCCCGGTGAGCGGGCCGAGATCGTGGTCCGCATGCGGGCCGGTGAGCGAGTGGTGTTGCGCGGCAACCCCATCGACGCGGGAATGGACTTCTGGAATCAGCGGTTCAGCGGCGGTGACGACCGGTTCGACATCCTCGAACTGCGGGCCGCCGATACGCTGCGGCCCTCGCCCGCGCTGCCGTCCGAGCTGGTCGCCTCCGAACTGCCGAAGGCCGCGGATTCAGTGCGCGAGCGCCCGTTCGATCTGCAGTTCGCGCAGATCAACGGTCAGGAAATGGATATGAACCGGATCGACGCCACGATCACGCGGGGCAGTACCGAGACCTGGGTCGTGCGCAACAACGACGGGATGCCGCACAACTTCCACGTGCACGATGTGCAGTCCGCCGTCGCCGAGGTGGACGGCGGGGCGCCGCCGCCGGAATTGCGCGGGCCGAAGGACACCGTGTTCCTGGCGCCGGGCAGCACCGTGCGGCTGGTGGTGCGCTTCGACGGGCCCGCCGATCCGAATACGCCGTACATGTATCACTGTCATCTGCTCTGGCACGAGGACCTGGGCATGATGGGCCAATTCGTGGTCGTGGAACCCGGTGGTCAGGCCGGTACGCCGCCGATGCAGCACGCCGGTCACTGATCGGTTCCGCTCCTCCGACCCGCCGCGTGTGAGGACGACACGCGGCGGGTCTTGCGCTGTGCGCCGCCGAAGCGCAGAATTCATCACGTAGTGAATTCAACACTCGATGAATTGAGGGTGATCGTGACCGCGCCCAGCTCACCGCCCGCCATTGCCATCGACCACCTCGAGGTGCACCGCGGCGGGCGACAGGTTCTGCGAGACATTTCCCTGACCGTGCCGAGAGGCAGCATTACCGGTCTGCTCGGGCCGTCCGGCTGCGGGAAGACCACGCTCATGCGGTGCATGGTCGGCACCCAGCTCATCGAATCGGGCTCGGTGCAGGTGCTCGGCGAAGAGGCCGGAGCACCCGGGCTGCGGCGGCGGGTCGGCTATGTGACCCAGGCGCCCAGCATCTACGACGATCTCACCGTCACCGACAATGTCGCGTATTTCGGTGCGCTGTACGGGTGTTCGTACGAGGATGTCGAAACCGCCATTGCCGCCGTGGGATTGAGCAGCCACGCGGGCAATCGCGGCAACCAGCTCTCCGGCGGGCAGCGCACGCGCGCCTCCCTGGCCTGCGCCTTGGTGGCCGATCCCGAGCTGCTCGTTCTGGACGAGCCGACCGTCGGCCTGGACCCGGTGCTGCGCGCCGATCTGTGGGAGCAGTTCCACGAATTGGCCCGCGGCGGGCGCACTTTGATCGTGTCCAGCCATGTCATGGACGAGGCCGAGCACTGCGACAAGCTCCTGCTCATGCGCGAGGGCCACCTGCTGGCCCAGCTCAGTCCCGACGAATTGCGTTCCGGCACCGGAGAATTCAGCCTGGAGAACGCCTTCCTCGCGCTCATCCGGATGGGAGAAGAACTGTGAGCACCGAGACCCTGACCCGCCCCGCCAGACCGAAGCCGCTGCGCTGCTACGCCGCCACCACCGTGCGCATCCTCAAACAGCTGCGCGCCGACCATCGCACGGTCGCCATGATTCTCGTGGTCCCCGCGGTCCTCATGACCCTGCTCTACTTCATCTACCAGAACTACCCCACCATGCCGGGCGCGATCCCCTTGTTCGACCGCGTCGGCATCACCATGTTGGGCATCCTGCCCTTCGTCGTCATGTTCCTCATCACCGCCATTGCCATGCAGCGCGAACGGGTTTCGGGGACCCTGGAGCGGCTCATGACCACTCCCCTGTCCAAGTTCGATCTGCTCGCCGGTTATGGCACCGCCTTCTCCGTCGCCGCGACCGGCCAGGCCACCATCGCCTGTCTGGTGGCGTTCTGGCTCCTGGATCTGGAATCCGCGGGCAGCCCACTGCTGGTGGTGCTCATCGCGGTGGTCGACGCCATTCTCGGGGTGGCGCTGGGCCTACTGGCAAGCGCCTTCGCCCGCACCGAATTCCAAGCCGTCCAGTTCATGCCGGTAATCGTGGTTCCCCAACTGTTCCTGTGCGGTCTCCTGGTACCCCGCGCCCAACTCCCGGGCTGGCTGGAAGCAACTTCCAACGTCCTCCCGCTCTCCTACGCGGTCGACGCCCTCCAACAGGTGTCCACCCACACCGGCGCAACCGGCCAAATGTGGCGCGACCTCGCCATCGTGGCCGGATTCGCCATTGTCGCACTGGCTCTCGGCGCGGCCACCCTCCGGAGGCGAACCGCGTGACGGCGGATACCAGCGGGCGCAGCGGGCGCAGGCCCGGCCAATCCGGCACCCGGACGGCGATTCTGGACGCCGCCCGGGCCCGGTTCGCGGAGGTCGGATTCGACAAGGCCTCGATCCGATCGATAGCGCGGGCCGCGGGCGTGGACCCCGCCCTGGTCCACCACTACTTCGGCAATAAGAAGGAACTCTTCAGCGCCGCGATCGAACTCCCCATAGACCCCGACTTCGTCCTGAAACAGGTCGCCGCCGCCCCCCTCCACGAACTCGGCGAAACCATAGTCCGAACCGTGGTCGGCGTCTGGGACTCCCCCATCGGCGTCCCCGCCGTCGCCGCATTCCGCACCCTCCTCGGCAGCGGCGACCCAGCCCTGGCCCGAGCCTTCCTCCTCGAAATCGTCCTGAAAGACGTTCAGATCCGAGTCGATTCCCCCCGGGGCACAGGCCGCAAACGAGCGGTCCTGGCCGCCTCCCAACTGGCCGGTCTCCTGGTCACCCGCAAAATGCTCCAACTCGAGCCCCTGGCCTCCATGCCCATCGACGAACTCACCGCCACCGTGGGCCCCACCCTCCAGCGCTACCTCACCGGCGACCTGCCGATCGACTGACCGGGGGCCGCCTCGGCGGTGGCCGGGTTCGGGTTCAGCCCTGAGCGGTGAAGGAGATGTGCTCGAGGTCGGTGGCCGGGCGGGCTTCGTCGGCCAGGAGGACCGGGATTCCGTTGTCGATGGGGTAGGCGAGGTGGAGGCGCGGGTTGTAGAGCACACTGTCGCCGTTCTCGTCGCGCACGAGTTGCAGGGGGCCCTTGTCCTGGGGGCAGGCGAGCAGGGTGAGCAGGGTGGCGTCCAGGGTTTCCTCCGACATGACCTTCAACCTACCGGGCCGTGGCGGAGGGCTGGGAATCGTGTGCGTCGCGCCGGAAGGAGATGTGGCGGTGGCCGAAGAAGGTGACCACCGCGACCAGGCCCATGACCGCGACGGCGGCCGGTT
This sequence comes from Nocardia crassostreae, assembly GCF_001613405.1. Taxonomy (GTDB): domain Bacteria; phylum Actinomycetota; class Actinomycetes; order Mycobacteriales; family Mycobacteriaceae; genus Nocardia; species Nocardia crassostreae. The sequence continues at coordinate 95,070 of NZ_BDCH01000043.1, read as the reverse complement.
CCTCGGGGGCGTGGAAGACCGAGACCACGAATTGCAACAGGACCATGTTGAGGACCATGCCGACGGAGTTCACACCGACGAAGGCGATGAAATCGCGCACGACCTGGCCGCGCACGCGGAACACCAGCGTGCGATGCAGCACGAAGGCGATCACGATGCTGATGGTGTAGGCCAGCACCACCGACAGCGCCGCGGCGATGTCCTTGGAGACGGAACCATCCAGGATCTTCAGCCACATAATGGTCAGGGCCATGCCCATAACCGTGTTGAAGCCGCCGACCAGCGCATAGGCGACCTCTTGCCGCCGCACCAGCCGCAGCAGCGGGCCGGGCGGCAGGTCGGCCGGGACCGCGCCGCCGGAGACCGGTCCCGGTGCGGGAGCGTTCACGAGGCGCTACCTACCAATTCGCGGTCGGGCGAACCGTTCTCGTCCGCCGTGACCGGTGCGCCCGTGCCACGGCGGCGGGAGCGGATCCAGAGCCACTGGAGCACGGCCACACCGGCCAGACCGGCCGCGGCGGCGGCGATGCCGATCTTCCAGCCCGGCGGGCGCCAGCTCACCTCGAGTTCGGCATTGGTGGTGCCCGCCGGAATGTCCACGGCGACGAAGGAATTCGCGACCATGGTGAAGGGGATGGTGTTGCCGTTCAAGGTGACGCGGTAGCCGGGCCAGCCCAGGCGGGCCAGGGTGAGGCGGCCGCCGGATTCGGAGGTGACGCGGACCCGGCTGGTTTCGTCGGTTTCGCCGAGGGAGGTGGCGGTGACATCGTGGGCGTCGCCGATGCGGCCGTTCACGGTGGAAACGAGGCCGTTGTCGCGTTCGAGGACCCAGATGTACTTCTCGTGGCCGGGTACGCCGACGAAATGCCAGCCTTCGGGGGCGGGCTGGTTGCCCGCGTCGGGGAACATGGCCTTCTGCAGGACGACCCGGTCGATGAGCATCAGATCGACCAGGGTGCGACCGGTGGTCGGTTCGGGGGCGAACATGCGGCGGTAGGCGTCGGGGCAGACGCTGCCGTCCCAGCGCATGCACAGCATTTCACCGAAGTAGAAGTGCCCGTTGGGCGTATAGCCGTTGACATAGTTCAGCTCGAGGTCCTTGGCGTAGTTACCCCACACCAGCGAACCGTACGCGCCGCGCAGGCTCTTGTCGGCGGGCTGCACCAAACCGCGATCGCTCAGTTGCAGCGTCGTGCCGGTGTCGAACTTCGGGAACACTTCCCGGGCCTCCTGCCGATTGGCGGGCAGATCCCAGGACATGATGTCCGGATTCGCCCCGAGCACCTGGAAATACGCGATGGGGAACATGGCGCCGATGGTCAGCAGCACCGCCGCCGCCGTGCCCTTGGTGCGGCCCAGATACACCACACCGGCCACCAGCGCGCCCACCACGACCGCGGACAGCACATGCCACACGACATCGTGCGGATCGGCGGAGAAGGTGCGCACCCACAGCAGCAGGATGAGCACGCCCGCCGCGATACCGCGCTTGCGCCACTCGCCGACCGTGCCGAAGCGCCCCAGCAGCACGCACACCAGCACCAGCAGACCCAGCGCCAGCATGGGCAGCACACGCGCGGGCCAGCGCAGCGGGCCGATGGTGCCGGGCCCGGCGGTCCACATGAGCATCATGATGGCGAAGAGCGCGATGGAGACGAGTTCCTTCCAATGCTCGCGCGCCGCACGCCAATCCACGAAGGCCAGCGCCGGAATCAGGAACCAGGCGATATAGACCATGGGCAGCGGCTGCACATAGCCCCACCAGGAGCTGAACGCGGGCAGCGTGCTGGGCAGGCTGGCATTCAGCGATTCCGACCACGGCACGGTGAGGAATTGGTCGTTATTGATCTGCGCGGTGCCGCGCCAGCTCACCTTGGCCGACAGCATGCTGGGCAGGAAGGTGAGCAGCCCGGCCAGACCCGCGCACAGGGCGGCGGCGGTCAGCTTGGTCAGCGGCAGCCAGGCCGCCTTGCCGCGCAGCACCAGCTCGCCGACCGCCACGGCGACCAGCATGAGCGCGGCCTCCACGGCCGGGAACACGTACTGCACCGAGATGGCCAGGTACAGGTAGACGAAAACCGGAATCGGCCCGCTCTGCCCGCGGACATAGCGCACTGAGGAGGCCCAGGCGTGGATCATCCACGCGGTGCCGGTCATGGCGGTGGCCCAGCTGGCCGAATCGAAGAACAGGAAGAAACCGCTGAACAGGAAGGCGACACCGGCGGCCGCGGCCCATTCGGGGCGGCTGCCGTAGGCCAGGCAGACGCGGTACACGCCGAGCGCGGCGATGATGGCGAAGACCAGCTTCACGATGGTCGCGTAGACCGCGAGGTTGGGCACCGAGGGCGCGATCAGATCGATCAGCAGCTGCGGCGGATTGAAAAGGCCCGCTTCCTCATTGGTGTAATTGCCCGACATCCACTGCTCCGGCGCCAGCAGCGGGAAATGCCCGTCGCGGAAGGCGCGGCCGAACATGACCCACAGTCCGGTGTACTGGGATTCGGTGTCATCGGTGAAGAAGTGGCGGGGATTGGCCAGCACTACCGCGAGATAGCCGAGTGCCACACCGATCGCGGTAATGACTCCCCAGCGGATTCTCTCTCGCCTCGCCGAGCGCTCCCGGGGCTCGGAATCGGTGGACTCGGCCACCTTCGAAACTGCACTTTCCACCACGAGTTCCAGACCCTACAGGGACGCGCCGGACGATGGCATGGGCCCGCCGATTGCGCGCGCCGCGCCGGACGCGAGCATGATGTGATGATGACCCGCCGAGCCGATTGCCGCGACCTGCACCGTGTTAGAGTTTCCCGCGGCTCGGGCTCTGGTTTTCTGCGAGGAGTTCCGGCACGCACCGTCCTCGAAAGTCGATTGAGCTGACGCCGATTCCGTCCGAACGCACGTACCGGTCCGAAGCGACCGCGTCGAGCGAATACCGCGGCCCCAACGGGCAGACGCGGACGCACGCCGTTTCCGTGGTCGTCCCCGTGTATCGGGGCGAGAATACGATCGGCCCACTGGTTGCCGAGTTGGACAAATTGGGCGGGCCGATGGTCACGCCGGGCGGCGCGGCCTACTGGGTGGACGAGATCATCCTGGTGCACGATCACGGGCCGGATCGCTCCGATGTGGTCTTGCAGGAGCTCGCCGAGACCTACCCGCAGGTGCGGGTGGTGTGGATGAGCCGCAACTTCGGGCAAGACGCCGCCACCATCGCCGGTATGGCCGCCGCGCGCGGCGACTGGACCGTCACCATGGACGAGGACGGGCAGCACGATCCGGCGTTCATCAGCGACTTCCTGGACGCGGCGCTGAACCAGCGCGCCGATCTGGTGTACTCCAAGCCCACCAACACCCGCCCGCACGGGTTCCTGCGCAATATCACCTCGCGCGGCGCCAAGATCGTCCTCGCCACGGTGTTCGCCTTCCCGGACTCCACCCGCTTCGAGAGCTACCGGCTGATCCGCGGCGATATCGCGCGCCAGCTGGCGGAGGTCGCCTCCAACGGCGTGTACCTGGACGTCGCGCTGACCTGGGTGGTCGGCGAGGTCGCGCAGGTGCCGGTACAGTTGCGCGCCGAGGGCCGCGAGGAGTCCGGGTACAACTACCGGCGGCTGTTCTCGCTGTTCTGGAAGATGGTGCTGTGCAGCGGAACTCGCGGCCTGCGGCTGGTGAGCCTGCTCGGCGTCTCCATCGCCCTGGGCGGCGGCGTCATGGCCGGATGGGTGGTGTGGCACGCGCTCACCGACAGCGGCGGCGATCCGGAGGGCTGGGCGTCACTGATGATGGTGCTGCTGCTCTGCTCCGGCGCGATCTTGTTCTCCCTCGGCCTGATCGCCGAGTATCTCGGGGTGGCCCTGCACGTGCTCGTCGGCAAACCGCTGTATCTGACGGTGGATTCGCCGACGCCGCGCCCGGAGCAGCCCCGCCGGTATCAGCACAGCGACGAGGGGAATCGACCCGAGTGAGCACGGACCGCATCATCTTCAGCCGCCCGTTCCGCGCGCAGAACGAACTGGCGAACGTTGGGGCGGTGCTGTCCTCGGATCACAGTCACGGTGACGGCCCGTTCACCGCGGCCGCCACCGCCAAACTGCGCGAGATCACCGCCGCGCCGTACGCGCTGCTGACCACCTCGTGCACGCATGCGCTCGAAATGGCCGGGCTGCTCCTGGAACTCGGGCCCGACGACGAAGTGATCGTGCCCAGCTTCGCCTTCACCTCCACCGCGACCGCCATGGCCCTGCGCGGGGCGACGGTGGTGTTCGCCGATATCGACCTGGAGACCGGCAATATCGATCCGGAGTCGGTGGCCGCGGCCATCACGCCCAAGGCCAAGGCCGTGGTGATCATCCACTACGGCGGCGTCGGCGCGGATATGGAACGCCTGCAGCAGCTCGCGGACGCGCACGGCCTGGCGCTCATCGAGGACAATGCCCACGGCCTGGGCGGCCGGTGGCGCGGCCGCCTGCTCGGCACCATCGGCACCGTCGGCGCGCTCAGCTTCCACGACACCAAGAACGTGCACTGCGGTGAGGGCGGCGCGCTGCTGCTCACCTATGAAATCCTCATGGGCCGAGCGGAAATCATGCGCGAGAAGGGCACCGACCGGGCGCGCTTCCTGCGCGGCGCGGTGGACAAGTACTCCTGGCAGGACATCGGCTCCAGCTACCTGCCCAGCGAACTCAATGCCGCCGTCCTGGACGCCCAGCTCGAGGAGTTCGACACCATCCAGGCCAACCGGCACCGCGTGTGGGACACCTACGCCGCCGGTCTCCCGGAATGGGCGGCCCGCAACGACGTCCGCCTCATGACCGTCCCCGCGGATCGCGACCACACCGCGCACCTCTACTACCTGCGCGTCCCCACCGAATCCCGCCGCGACGACCTCATCGCCCACCTTGCGGCCCACGGGATCTCGGCCCCGTTCCACTACGTCCCCCTCGACTCCAGTCCGGCGGGCCTCAAACTCGGCCGCACCCCACCCCCTGCGCCCGCAGCGCCGAATTCTCCGGAACCGTTGTGCGCCTGCCCTTGTGGCCCGGACTCACCGAGGAACAGCTCACCCGCGTGCTCGACGGCGTCACCGGCTTCACCGTCTGATTTCCCCACCAGAGCGCATCACGGCTCGTTGCCCTCGCCGCCGCTGGATCGCACCGGGCGGGGGTTGGCGACTCCCTGGCAAATGGCTGTGATCTCAGGGGCTATAGTTGCGCTATGCAACACCCACCTGGGCGGTGGTCTGCCGAGCTCGTCGCGGTGCACGACGCGCTGACGCAGATCGTCCGCGAGATCATCGCGGGGCGTCCCGCTGCCGAGGGGCTGCCGTCGTTCGCGCAGCAGGCGGCACTGTCGTATATCGGCCGGAATCCGGGCTGCCGGGCCACCGAGATCGCCGAGGCGTTCGGCGTGCATCGGTCGACGGTGTCGCGGCAGCTGCGGTCATGTGCCGACGCGGGCTGGGTGGAGGCCGGGGAGGGCAGCCTGCACGCCGGGTACCCATTGACCCTGTCCGCCGCCGGGCGTGCCGTGCTCGCCGCGGCCACCGGACACGACCTCGCTCAGCTCGACGAGCGCACGGCCGACTGGACTCCCGGCGAGATCGCCGACTTCGCCCACGCGCTTCAGCGCTTCCGTCATACCGATCCGACCATTGGAGACGATCATGCGTGAGTTCGCCGCAGCGACCACCTTCACCATTGCCGAGGACGAGACCATCGTCGGTTCGGTCTATCAGCAGGCCGACCAGGCTCCCGAGCGCGTACTGTTCTCCCGGCCCATCGGGGAACAGTGGGTCGATGTCGACGCCGCGGAGTTCGCGCGGCTGGTTTCCGCGGTCGCCAAGGGGCTGATCGCCAATGGCATTCAGCAGGGCGATCGGGTCGTGCTGCTGTCGGCGACCCGGTTCGAGTGGTCGCTGCTCGATTTCGCCATCTGGGCGGCGGGGGCGGTGACCGTGCCGGTCTACGATTCGTCCTCCGCCGACCAGGTGCGGTGGATTCTCGAGGATTCCGGGGCGGCGCTCGCGGTGGTGGAGACGGCGCGGCACAAGGAACTGCTCACCGACGCCCCGGAGACGCTGCGGCGGACCCTGGTCATCGACGACGGGGCCGAAGCGGTCCTGATCGCCGACGGCGCCGACACTCCCGACGAGGCGCTGCGCGAGCGGCTCGACGGGTTGCGCGCCGACGGCCTCGCCTCACTGGTCTACACCTCCGGCACCACCGGCCGCCCCAAAGGCTGCATGCTCACCCACCGCAATCTGCTCTCGGAAGTGCGCGGCATCCTGAAGGCCAGCATAGGCGACGTCGCCAAGCCCGGGCAGCGCATGCTCACCTTCCTGCCGCTGGCGCACGTGCTGGCCCGCGCGGTGTCGCTGGCCGCGCTGGAAGGCGGCATGACCCAGGCGCATTGGGCGGACTTCAAGACCATTACCGGGCAGTTCACCCGCTTCCGCCCGCACACCATTCTCGGCGTGCCGCGCGTCTTCGAGAAGGTGCGCGACGGTGCGTACAAGAAGGCGGCCGACGGCGGTGCGATCAAGGGCGCGATCTTCCGATTCGCCGAGCGCACCGCCATCCGGTGGAGTGAAAGCATGGACCGCACAGGCGGATTCACGCACCGGCCGAGCATGCTCCTACGCCTGCAGCACGCGCTCTGCGACCGCCTGGTGTACGCGCCGCTGCGCGCGGCGCTGGGCGGCCACTGCGAGTTCGCCATCTCCGGCGGCGGCGCGCTCGCGCCCCGGCTGGGCCATTTCTTCCGCGGTGTCGGCGTGCCGATCTACGAGGGCTACGGAATGACCGAGTCCACCGCGGCCCACTGCGTCAATGTGCCCGGCTCGATCAAGGTCGGCACGGTGGGACAACCGCTGGGCGGCAATGCCGTTCGCATTGCCGAGGACGGCGAGATCGAGCTCGCGGGCGGCGTGGTCTTCGCCGGATACTGGCGCAATGAGCAGGCCACCGCCGCGGCCATGCACGACGGCTGGCTCCGCACCGGCGATCTCGGCGCCCTCGACGCAGACGGCTTCCTCTCCATTACCGGCCGCAAGAAGGACATCCTCGTCACCGCGGGCGGCAAGAACGTCTCCCCCGGCCCGATGGAAGACCTCATCCGTTCGCACACGCTGATCTCGCAAGCGGTCGTGGTGGGCGACGGCCGGTCCTTCATCACCGCGCTGATCACCATCGACCACGAGGCATTCACGGCCTGGAAGGCCGCCAATGGCAAGCCGTCCACCGCGACCATCGCCGAACTCCGCGACGACGCGGCCCTCCGCGCCGAGGTCCAGCGCGCCATCGACGACGCCAACAGCACCGTCTCCCACGCCGAGTCGATCAAGAAGTACGCCATCCTGGACCGTGACCTCACCGAGGAATCCGGCGAACTGACCGCCACCCTCAAGGTGAAGCGCCACGTGATCGCCGAACGCTTCGCCGACGCGATCGAGGGCATGTACCGCAACTGAGTCATCGAAGGCGCTGCGGCACAGTCGGTGCCGCAGTCATTCGACTGATTCGCCGGGGGGGTGGCCGGGTTCGTAATTTCATTGGCATGAAAGCCATTCGATTCACCACTTACGGCGGCCCGGCCGTCCTCGAACTCGCCGACATCGCGACCCCCGCGCCGGGCCCGGGCGAAGCGCTCATCCGCGTCGCCGCCACGACGTTCAACCCGGTCGACGCCGCCATCCGGGCGGGCTTCCTGCGGCAGGAATTCCCGCTGACGCTGCCGCACATCCCCGGCATCGATGTCAGCGGCGTCGTGACCGCAGTCGGCCCCGGAGTCGACCACGCACTCGTCTCGACCGCGGTCGTGGCGTTCCTGCCGATGAACGCACCCGGCGCCGCCGCCGAGTACGTCGTCGCCCCGGCGCACCTGCTCGCGCCCGCCCCGAGTTCGGTCTCGCTAGTCGACGCCGCCGCACTCCCCTCGGCCGAGCTGACCGCATGGCAGGCGCTGGTCGAGTACGCGGGCGTGCACGCGGGCTCGCGCGTGCTCGTCAATGGGGCCGGTGGCGGTGTCGGCGGATTCACCGTCGGCCTCGCCAAACATTTCGGCGCGCACGTCATCGCCACCGCGAGCCCGCGCAGCCGAGACGCGATCCGCGCCGCGGGCGCCGACGAGATCATCGACTACACCCGCACACCGGTCGCCGAGGCGATCCACGAACCGGTCGACATCGTCATCAACCTCGTCCGCAACTCCGACGCCGACCTGGCAGCTCTCCGCGAACACATCATTGACGGCGGCGCACTGGTCTCGACTACCACTCCGGCCCACCCCGACCCCGGCCGAAAGGTGCGCGCCGACAACATCTTCGTCCGCAGCGACGCCCACCAGCTCGCAAACCTGACGTCCCTGGTCGACCGTGGCGCCCTCCGCCTGGACGTGAGCAACCGTTACCCGCTCACCGACCTCCCCCACGTCCACACCCTCGGCGAACGCGGCGCACTGCGCGGCAAGACCGTCATCCAGATCGCCGACTGACCCGTCATCGCCCACCCCGACGCTTGGTGGTACATCCATAACATTTGCGTGGTATGTTCGTATCATCAAGCTAGGAGGGGAACCATGCCGAAGATCGGGCGATTCACCAGTGCGGCAGCGGAAGCGACATTTCTGAGCGTCTACGACTCCGTGGCCGCGACATGGCCGGTGCCATCGACCAATGTCGATGTCGAAACGTCCTTCGGGACAACACGAGTGCGCAAATCCGGAGAGGGCGAGGGCGCGCCGATCATGCTGCTGCCGGGCATCGGCGGCAATGGTCAGGCATGGCATCGGTTTATCGAAGCGTTCGCCCGCGACCACGTCGTGTACACGCCGGACATCATCGGCTGGGCCGGGCGCTGCGTACAGACCTCGCCCCTAAGCGACACCGCCGACATCGCGAAGTGGATGACCCAGGTCCTCGACGGGCTCGGCGTCGACCGCGTCCACCTGGCCGGAAACTCCTTGGGCGCCTGGCTCGCCGGTGCCGTAGCCGTGCACAACTCCGAACGCCTCGAAACCCTGACCATGTTCGAGCCCAGCGCGTCCACCTTCGCCAAACCGCAATGGCGTCTTCTTCTCAAATTCCTCATGGCGGGCCTGCGGCCGACCCCCGACCGCATGCGAATGTTCAACAAGTGGCTCATGCCCGGCGCGGACCTCACCGACGAGGAGTTCGCACTCGCCATGGCGGCCTTGAAGTTCCGCATGGCGATGCCCTGGGACCGCCCCTTCACCGACACCCAACTCTCGGCCATCACCGCACCCACCCTGATCCTCTTCGGCGCCGAAACGGTAGTCGCCAACCCCGAACTCGCTGCATCCCGCGCCCGCACCCACATCCCATCGGCCGAAGTAGACATCGGCCACGACCTCCTCTGGGCGAACCCCCACGAGGTGATCCCCCGCTTCCTGAATTTCGTCGACATCCACGACCGCGCCCGAGCGTGAACCACGCGAGAACGCGGAAAGCGGAAGGCCCCCAACGCTTCGGCGTTGGGGGCCTTCCGGGGTGTGTCAGGGATTGCGCGCGATCAGCGGAAGATGGTCATGTACCACAGGCCGTCGGTGCCCTGGTCGCAGCGCCACTGCCAGCCGTCCTCGCCGCGCAGCTGGACGCCGCCCGCTTCGAAGCTGCCGCCGTTGCCGTCGGCGGCGCAGGCCTCGACGGTGGCGTAGTTGCCGTCGACCTTCAGCTCTTCGGCATTGGCGGGGGCGGCGACCAGGGCGACCGCGCCCAGTGCGATGGCGGACGCGCCCAGAGCCTTCTTCACGATCGACATAAGGTGGTTCCTCTCATTCGGGTGGGTCTCTGCGACCCGCTTGAGAGCCATTCCACCGTGTCGATCGTGACCGTTTCGTGAACGTGTTCCAGCGAGTGAAAACCCGCCGGTCAGAGGGACAAACGCTGGGCGAGGTCGGGCGTCAGGTCCTCGTAGGTCTCCGATTCGCGGTTGTACCACCAGGTTCGGTCGCCGGGCTGCGGGCGGCCCGCGGCCTGGACGGCACGGGTGGAGGGGCGGAAGGTGGAGCTGCGGGGGATGTCGTCGACGACGTAGACGAGATCGGGGCGCTGGTCGGGGGCCAGGGCGCGCACGGCCTCGGTGACATCCTTGGACTCCAGGCGCAGGCCCGCGCGGATGCTCACCGCGGCCACCGCGAGGGTGCGGTCACCGGCCGGAAGCCCGTACGCCACTTCCATATCCACGGCCGTGATGTCATTGAGGATGTCGACGATGGGCTGGGTGAAGACCGGGCCGCGCGGGGTGTGGATGACGGTGTCGCGGCGGTCCATGAGCCAGTAGTCGCCCTCGCTGTCGCGGCGGAAGAGGTTCTCCGTCGGCATCCAGGCGTCACCGGGGGCGAAGACGCCGCGCAGGCCGCCCGCGGACAGGTCGACGGTATCGGTGGTGGTGCCGATCAGCAGCCCCACTTCGTTGTCCGCGCAGCGACGCGCGAAACCCGAGTCCTCGACCAGGATTTCGTCGGTGGTCGGGTCGTAGGCGATGAGTTCGACCTTGGCGGTGCCGGGCACCGGCCGCCCCTTGCTGCCCATCTTGGCGCCGAGCACATTGGCCAGCACCACATCTCCCTCGATGGAGGCGTAGAACTCGAGCACGCGCGCGGGATCGAAACGCTCCTGCGTCCGCCGCCACAGTCCCGCGGGCATACCGGAGCCGATGAACAGCCGGATCGGATGCGGGTGACCATTGGGGAAGGTGTCGGCATCGAGGATGTCGCGCAACATGGTCCAGGTGTAGGTGACCACGGTGACGCCGTAGCGGTGCACCTCCGCGGCGAACTGCGCGGGATCCAGTGAGCGGGCCAGCGCGATCCGGCTGCCGCCCGCCACCGCGCCGCCCAGGCTCACTAGTAGTCCGGAGGAATGGTGCAGCGGCGCAAGGCAGTACACGGTATCGCGCCGCCCCAGATCGGCGGCGGAGGCGGTGCCGAAGGCGGACAGCGCCCAGCGGTGATTGGTGACGTGCTTGACGTCGAACCGGTCACCGGTGCCGGTCACCAGAATGAAGGCCAGCTCGCGCGCCAGGCCCGGATTCGGGCGATACCAGGCGGGCAGCGTCACCCGCGCGGGATCGATCTGCTCGAGATCGGTGACATCGCAGCCCGGCGGAATATCCAGCCCGCGTGATTCCCCGCCGCCGAGCACCAGCACCCGCGTCCCGGTGGCGGCCGCGGCCCGCAGGTTCTCCGGATCGGCGATGAGCAGCTTGGTGCCGGTCAGCTCGACCACCTTGGGCAGTTCGCTGCCCGGCGCCAGCAGCACCGCCACCGCGCCCAGCCGCGACAGGGCGGCAATGGCGGCCAGGGCGCTGGGCCGGGTCTCCATGACCACGCCCACCCGGGTGGCCGGGCGCACGCCGACGGAGATGAGACCGCGCACCACATTGTCGATGCGCTGATTGACCGCCGCCTGGGTGTGCACGCGATCCTCGAACAGGAACAGATCCTGGTTCGGGCTCCGCCGCGCCTGCTCGGCCAGCAAGCGGCCCAGGGAGATTCGGGTATGCGGCTGGATCATGCCGAGCCGGGTCAACCGCGGCAGCGCGCGGGCCGCCTCCCCGGTCAGCTCGACGGTGCCGCGCAGCGTCTGCCCAGCCACGCCCTCCACGGCCTTGCCCAGTCCGGCCCCGGCCTCCGCGAGACTGCCGAGGGCGTGCACGGCGCGGGTGAACGCCGAACTGGGACGCTTGCGCGCCACGTGATCGTTCATGAGCTCGATGTCCTCGGGCAGCTCACCGCGCCCGCTCAGCCAGTTCACCCATTCGCACACCAGCGGCCACGTCTGCCGCGTCGCGGTGGAACCGGAGACCAGCCCGAAATGCCCTGCCACCAAAGAGGCTTCGTACACCTCGGCATGCGGCGCGGCGCGGCGGATGACACGCACGGCGGCGGGCTGGCCGATATCGTCGACCTCGCCGACGAAGGCCAGGATCGGGCACCGGATCTCCGCCAGCGAGATGACCTGGTCGCGGATGACGAACCCGCCCAGCATCATTCGATTGTGCTTGACGAACTGCTGCAGCAGATCGGTGAGCGCGGGCCCCGGATACCCCAGCCAGCCTTCGGCTTCCAGGAATCGGCGCTGCCGCTCCCGGGGCAGCAGCGCCTCGCGGTCGTGCAGCTGGCGCAGGAAGTCCAGGCGGGCCTTGGCGGTCTTGACCGGATCCAGGGCCTGGAAGCCAAGCCGCACCATGGAATCGGTGATCGGCAACCGGTTGAGCACATGATCGCTGAGGAAGTCGGCCATATCGGAGGCCAGCCCGTGCGGCAGCCCGAACGGCATGCCCGCGACGGCGTCGACCGGGCTGCCGAAGGTGACAATGGACTCCACGCCCTTGCCGAAGCGGTAGGCGGCGGTCTGATAGGCGAACAGCCCGCCCTGGGAGTACCCCATCAGATGCACGCCGCGGCCGGTGAGCTCGTTGACGGTGTCGACGGCGCTGCTGACCGCCAGCACATGGTCGGCCAGATCGCGATCCCAGCCGCCCTCCTCGACGGCGGGCGAGCCGAAATCGACCACCCAGCAGTCGATTCCGGCGCGCTGCAGAATGCCGACCGCACCGTCCTCGCCGTTCACGTCCCAGATCTCGGCGGTGACCATGATCGGCGGCACCAGCAGTACGACCGGGCGGTCGGCGCCCGCGGCGTCCGGGAAGTAATGGCGCAGCCGGTACATGCGCTTACGTTCGACGATCTCGTACGGCGAGGATTCGATGTCGTGAACCAGTCCCCCGAACCGGATCACCTCGAGCCCGTTCTGCGCGGTCGCCATCAGACGCTGCATCGGCCCGACAACGGACTTCGTATTGAATTTCACGGCTTTGCTCCCAGACCTACCCTGCTCGTGACCTGCGCTATCCGCCCCAACGCGGCCTGACGAGCTTCCCATAGGGTCAGCCTACTGCGCTGCGCTTGTGACCAGCACCATGCGGGCTATCTCCCGGCCGACCGCCCGGACTGCCGCCGATCGAATCCGACCGGTCGGAAATTGGTGTGAACCTGCGAACGCCATCGGGCGCCTGACGGAAACCCGGTCCACGTGCGTGTCATACCGAACGGTTTCGAAAATGGCGGGAAGCGCTGCCAGGACGGCGAACCTCCGGCCATCGCAACACTGGTGCGCCAGTCATTCTGTTTATGCGGTTTCGCTGCGATTCACAACGTTGCGACCTACCATCGGTATCGCTGGAACGCACTGTCGCGCTTGTTCTTTCACTCAAATCATCAGTTTTCGCAGGCCAAATCCGGCCTGCTGTATCGACGTGGACTCCACCGCTTTCGCTGTGCGGTGACCCTTCGAGGTGAGGACCGCAGCATGACCATCGAATTGCCCACCCAGACAACTACAAACGGCCAACGGAAAACCCTCAGCACCACGGCCGCTCACCAGCTGGCGCACACCACCAAATCCGAACCCCAGATGCAGGGCATCAGCTCCCGCTGGCTGACCCGCAGCCTGCCGTGGATACAGGTGAAGGGCGGTATCTACCGAGTCAACCGCCGACTCACCCATACCGTCGGCAATGGCGAGGTGGAATTCATCATCGACGGCCCGCACGCCCGGGTCATTCCGCTGGAATTGCAAGAACTGCCCGAATTGCGCGGATTCGAGGACGAAGAGGCGCTGTCGGCCCTCGCCCAGCGTTTCGAACAGCGCGATCTGGCGCCGGGCACGGTGGTCGCCGAATTCGGCAACCCCATGGATCAGGTCATGCTGATCGTGCACGGCAAACTGTCGAAGATCGGCACCGGCGAATACGGTGAGACCACCAAACTCGGCATGCTGGCCGGGGGCGATTACTTCGGCGACGAAATGCTGACCGAGGCATCCGGTTTCTGGCCGGTCACCGTCAAGGCCGTCACGCCCGTGACCATGCTGGTGCTCAGTCGGCAAACCCTCGACGAGGTGACCGAGAACATACCGGCCCTGCAACAGCATCTGGAAGCCGTCGCGGGCGCGCCCACCCGGCCGCAGAACAAATACGGTGAAGCCGAAATCGTGGTCTCCTCGGGCCACTCCGGCGAACCCATGCTCGACGGCACCTTCGTCGACTACGACGAGCGACCCCGCGAATACGAGCTCGGCCTGGCGCAGTCGGTACTGCGCGTGCACACCCGCGTCGCCGATCTGTTCAACGATCCGATGGATCAGATCGAACAGCAGCTGCGGCTGACCATCGAGGCCATGTACGAGCGGCGCGAATTCGACCTGGTGAACAATCCGGACTTCGGGCTGCTGCACAACTGCGATCTCAAACAGCGCATCTACTCCGAATCCGGCGCGCCCACCCCGGACGATATGGACGAACTGCTGTCCATGCGGCGCAGCACCAAACTGTTCCTGGCCCACCCCAAGGCCATTGCCGCCTTCGGCCGGGAATGCAACAAGCGCGGCCTCTACCCGGACCCGGTCGAGATCGACGGCCACCGCGTGCACGCCTGGCGCGGCGTGCCGATCTTCCCGTGCGGCAAGATCCCGGTCAGCGACACCCAGACCACCTCCATTCTCGCCATGCGCACCGGCGAGAAGGATCAGGGCGTCATCGGCCTGCACCAGATCGGCATTCCGGACGAGTACGAGCCCAGCCTCAACGTCCGCTTCAAGGGCATCGACGATCAGTCGATCATCTCCTACCTGGTCAGCTGCTACTACTCCGCTGCCGTCCTGGTCCCCGATGCGCTCGGCATTCTCGACAATGTGCTGGTCGCCCGGCAGTCCGACTGATCGGAGCACACCATGTCGGTGCTCTCTCGCGCCGCCGCGCCGCCCGCCACCCACGAGGTGGCGGCGGCCGTCGCGGAGCTACTGAAGAATTTCGACCCCACCGTGCCGGTCGCTCTCACCCTCCCGGAGAGTGTGGAAGCCCCAGCGCCACTGGATGATCCGCGCCTCGGCGAATCCGACGCCGCCGAAGTGCACACACCCAAGCGGCTCATCGGGCCCAGCGGGCTGGGCGCCGCCAGCCTGCTGGTCAACCTGCCCTCACCCGCAGACATCGCCGCTGCCGCGCGGGCCGCCACGCCCGTGGTCGCGGCGAACGACGCCCCGCGACCGTCCGGTCCTCGCACCAACGGGTCGGGTGCCGCGACCCAGGGTCCGCCAACCCGACCCGAGTCGTCCCGTACGGCCGCACCACCGGCCGTCGGTGCGGAAACGGCCGGTCCGCCTTCGCGAATCGTGGCGGCCCCCAGCGGTTTCGCAGCTCCGACGGCGTTGCTGCGCGGACTCCGCCCAGTGGCCCCCGGTGCGGTGGAACCGAGCCTGGGGGCGGGTCGCGCCGCGCCGCCCGCACCTCCGGCGGCCGAGGCTCCTGCGGTGGGCGGCACTCGCGCGGTAGGTGTTCCGTCCTCGATCACAGCTACGCCGGAGGCGGCGAGTGCCGCCGATATCGCGGCTCTCGCAACGGATCCCGAGGAGGCCGTGGAGGCGGCTGCCGCGGTAGCGCAAGCGGTGCCGACCGCATTGGCCGCTGACCCCGTTCGAGAGTCCCCGGAGCGTCGGATCTCACCGGGGCCCACTGGTATCGGGACCGCGTCGATGCGACGGCGGAGGGCGGCGGGGCAGGCCATTCCGCCGCTGTACTGTCCGCCACCGGTGCGGGACGATCCGGTGCTGGCGGAGGCGGTGAACGAGGGGATCATCGCCTGGGCCGAAGAGATCGGGCTGTACGAAGGGCGGCTGGATGATCTGCGCAAGGCCGACTTCGGTCGGTTGATCATGCTGGCGCATCCGGACAGCGACGATGCGGATCAGCTGCTGGCGGTCGCCAAGTGCGCGGTTACCGAGTGGTCGGTGGACGACTACTACTGCGAGGAGGACGCCAGCGATATCGCGCCGGACGGATCCAAGTCCACTGCCGAGGCCGAGCTGGGTCCACGGCTGGAATTGGCTGCGGCGGCAATGGATCCCGTGCATCTTCCGGTGCGGTACCAGGTGCAGGTGGAGGAGGCCATGCAGAACGATCCGATTCTGCGGGCCTTCCGGACCTCCTTCCAGCATCTGTCGCAGTTCGCCTCGCCCACCCAGGTGGCGCGTTTGCGGACCGAGATCGCGGGCTGGTTCATCGCGCTCGGCGCGGAGGCCGGATGGCGGGCCGCGGGGCGGATGCCGCCGGTGTGGGAGTACCTGCTCAATCGGCAGCCGCACAGTTTCCTGCCGTGCATGGCTCCCCTGGACGCGGTGGGCGGGTATGAGCTGCCCGCCCCGGAGTACACCGATCCGCGGGTGCGGCGGGTGGTGACCACGGCCGCGCTGGCCAGTCAGATGGTGAACGACCTGTATTCCATGGCACGCGAAGACCTTTCCAATGGCCGCGAGTTCAATCTGCCGACCGTGCTGGCGGCGGAGGAGCAGTGCTCACGGCGGGAAGCGGTGGAGCGGACCGCCGAGGTGCACGACGAACTGGTGCATCGCTTCGAAGCCGAAGCGGGCGCGCTCGCCGCCACCGGATCACCTGAATTGCGCCGTTTCCTGGGCAGGTTGTGGGCATGGATGGGCGGCAATCGCGCCTGGCATGCCGACAGCCGCCGATACAACGACTAATCGAGAGGATTTACCGCCATGACCGTGCTCGAGCCTCAGACCGAACCCGATGGTGTCCTGCGCACCGAATATCAGAAATCGGTTGCCGCGTACTGGAACAACAATCCCAACGATGATCGTGTCAACACCAAGCTCGGTGAGGTGGACGGGCTCTACCACCATCACTACGGCATCGGCGCACCCGATCTGTCGGTGCTGGAAGGGCCGGAGGACACCCGGCAGGAGCGGCTGGTCAAGGAATTGCACCGACTGGAGACCGCACAGGCCGACGCGCTGCTCGACCAGCTCGGCGATGTGCGCCCCGGCGATCAGCTCATGGACGGCGGTTCCGGGCGCGGCGGCACCAGCTTCATGGCCAATCAGCGATTCGGCTGCCGGGTGGACGGCGTCACCATCTCCGAATACCAGGTCGGCTTCGCCAATGATCAAGCCCGGGAACGCGGCGTCTCGGAGAAGGTCCGGTTCCACTTCAAGAATATGCTCGACACCGGTTTCGACTCGGGTTCCAAGCGCGGCATCTGGACCAATGAAACCACCATGTACGTGGACCTTTTCGAACTCTTCGCCGAGTTCTCCCGTCTGCTCGAACCCGGCGGCCGCTACGTCTGCATCACCGGCTGCTCGAACGACGTCTTCGGCGCTCGCTCGGCCTCCGTGAGCTGGATCGACGCCCACTACGGCTGCAATATCCACCCCCGCAGTGAGTACTTCAAGGCTCTGGCCGCCAATAACCTGGTCCCCGTCGCCGTCCGCGATCTGACGCCCGACACCATCCCCTACTGGGAGCTGCGCACCCACTCCGAACTGGCCACCGGCGTGGAAAAACCCTTCCTGACCTCGTACAAGGAGGGCAGCTTCCAATACCTCATGATCACCGCCGATAAGGTGGGTAGGTGACCGGCCCCCCCACCGCATCCGACGCCACCCCGGCGATCGACCGTGAAACCCTGCTCGTCGAGCTCGTGGACGAGCAGGGCCACGCCGCCGGATCCCTCTCGGTAGCGGCGGCCCACACGGCCCCCGGCCGCCTCCACCGAGCCTTCTCGGTCCTCCTCTTCAACCCCGACGGCCAGGTCCTCCTGCAACAGCGAGCCGGAGTCAAGACCCGCTTCCCCCTCCTGTGGACCAACACCTGCTGCGGCCACCCGGCCCCCGGCCAATCCGTGGTCGACGCCGCGGCCATTCGCCTCCACGAGGAACTCGGCCTGGCCGCCGACCTCACCGAAATCGGCGCCTTCACCTACCAGGCTTCGGACCCGAGCACCGGCCGCGTCGAATTCGAATTCGACCACGTCCTCATCGGCCACCTCGCCGACGCCACGCCCCACCCGAACCCCGATGAGGTGGAAACCATCTCGTGGGTGCACCCGGAAACCCTCCCCGCCGAGATCGACACCGCCCCCGACCGCTACACCCCCTGGCTGAGCGGCGTCCTCGCCACCATCACCGCCCACCGGTCGAGTTCCGCGACCAACGGGACCAACGGCTCACCCCGCTGATCGACCGTCTTCTTTGCTGGACGTGTGATCACAAGGAACTGGTGGCGGCATTTCGCTAGTAGCCACCGCCACCAGTTCCCGGTCGATGATGTTTCAGAGTTCAGTCCCATGGCCGGGGCGACCGAATGGTGACATGCTGGCTGCCGTGGCGGCTTTCGATCGCGCGACCGATTCCGGGCGTTTGGATTATCAACTGATGCTCCGCTCCCCGGTTCGGCTGACCCACAGCCGCACCCGGCTGGACTCGACCGTCGAATGGCTACGTCGGCACGGCTATACGGTGCTGACCGTCGACGCCTCATGGTTGATCACGCCGCACATGTTTCGCGACCTGGGTTCGGCTCTGGGATATATCTGCCACGACCAATGGCACTGCCTGGGTGAAGCTTTCGACGAGGCCCTGGTCGATGTCCGGGCTCGATCGACGGGCTTCGTCTTGGTCCTGACCAGCTTCGACGTCTTCGCCACCGCCCAGCGAGACGACGCCCACACGCTGCTCGAGGTTGTCGCCGAACGAGCCTGGTCGGCAGCACTACTCGGCGGGCGGCTGCTCTGCTTGGTGCAGTCGGACAAACCTGGCCTGGAACTGCGGCGCATCGGAATGTGGGCTCCGAACTGGTTCGATCCGCCAACGGCTGGTTAGGGATTGGCGGCGAGTTGGTTCGCGAAGATTTCGTTGCCGAGGGCGTGGGCTTGGTTCAGGTCCAGGATCGTACCGCCGAGGTCGGGGTAGGCGGCTGCGGGTCAAGGGCCGGGAGCTCCGTCAGGAGCGGCCCTCGTCGAGCAGCCAGTCGTTGGGCACGAAGAGTTCGAAATGCACGCGGTCGCAGGGGATTCCGGCGGCCAGCAGTTGGGAGCGGGCGGATTGCAGGAAGCCGGGGCCGCCGCAGAGGTAATAGTCGGCGTCGGCGGGCAGGTCTACTTCGGCGAGGTCGAGGTAGCCGTGGTCGTCGTCGCGGTACCACCAGCGGAAGTAGGAGTCGGGCAGGGCGGCGCACAGGGCGGTGACCCGGTCGCGGAGGGGATGGTCGGCGGCGGAGCGGTCGGCGTGCAGGAAAACCGTTCGGCGGGGCGAGGTTTCGGCGGACAGGTATTCGAGGATGCTCGCCATGGGGGTGATGCCGATGCCCGCGGAAATGAGGACCAGGGGTGTGGTGGCGGTGGTGTCGATGGTGAGATCGCCGAAGGGGAGGGTGATCTGGAGGCGGTCGCCGGTGTCGATGGTGTCGTGCAGCCAGGAGGAGACTTCGCCTTCGGGGCTGCCCGCTTCGGCGGGCACCCGGCGCACGGCGAAGGCCAGGCGATCGGGGCGGGCGCGGTCGATCAGGCTGTATTGGCGGAGCTGGCGGGCACCGTCGGGGAGGTCGGCGCCGACCGAGATGTATTGGCCGGGAAGTCCTTCCGGTAGCGGGGTGGCCGGGTCCATAGATTCGACGACGAAGACGGCGACGCCCGAGGGGTCGTCGATCCGCTGCACGACCATGGCGTCGCGGAAGACATCGCCCGCGGCGACACCGGCCTGCTCGTACAGGCCCGCCTCGAAATCGATGAGTGTGGTGGCCATGAGCCAGTAGACGCGGTCCCAGGCGGCGGCGATGTCGGGGGTGACCGTGTCCGCGCCGAGCACCTCCACGAT
Source organism: Nocardia crassostreae (assembly GCF_001613405.1). Classification (GTDB taxonomy): domain Bacteria; phylum Actinomycetota; class Actinomycetes; order Mycobacteriales; family Mycobacteriaceae; genus Nocardia; species Nocardia crassostreae. Next base: position 75,377 of record NZ_BDCH01000043.1, on the reverse strand, counting down.
TGCGGCGAACAGATGCTCGTGCACGATGCGGTATTCCGCGGCGGTGACCCCCAGCGAGGCGTGCTTGTGGCCGATGCGGGACAACAGTTCCCGGGGATGCGGCAGCGCCGGATCGATGAGGTGCGCGGCGAAGACAGCGATGGACGCCGCGAGGGCGCGCTGCTGGGCGCCCTGGGCCTGGTTGCCGCGATTGAAGCGGTCGCGCAGGAGGTCCGGATGGGCCGCGAACATCTTCTGATAGAAGAGCGGGGTGATCCGGTCGATGTGCGCGGCGACGAGGGGCAGGGTCGCGCCGATCACCGCGGCGTGCTCGGGCTCCAGCTCCGGAATGGTGTCGAGGGCGGCATCCTGTGCGAGCGTCATTGCTATCTCCTAATCGTTGACCAAGGTGGCCGCCGGGAAGGCCGGCATATGCAGCAGCTCGATGGTTCGGGGGGTCACCAGATCGGCCAGGATGTAGCGATCGAGTTCGGAATAGAACGCATCCTGCGCGGTGGCGAGAATGCCCCGCAAACGGCAGGCACCCGCCAATGGGCACGGATTGTCGCCAACGCATTCGATGACTTCGCTATCGCCTTCGAGTTTGCGGACGATGGTGCCGATGGTGGTGGTGCGACCGGCGTCGGTGAGGAAGATGCCGCCGGTGCGACCGCGCTGCGAGGCCACGTAGCCGAGATCGGCGAGCTTGGAGACCGCCTTGGCCACATAGTTCTCGGAGGCATTGACCTGTCGTGCAATGAGTTTGGCGGTGACGCGCTCCTCGGCGCCGCTGCTGACGGCCAGCCGCATGAGCGCACGCAGTCCGAGATCGGTGAACCGTGAGAGCTGCATGACTCCCACGGTACTTATTCCGACTGAGAAACGCTTATTTAGAGCCTGTGCTTTCAAATACGCATTCGCATGCGGATTATGTAGCCTCCGTCACATTTACAGAATCACCGGACAGCCGCTTCCGCAAATCACCAGCTAAACCGTAGTAGACGACCAGTGCCAGCCCACAGCCGATGAACCAGCTGTACTGCGCGGCGGTGTACATCCCGGGCAGATCCTTGGCCAGTACCGGGAACACCGCGAAGGCCGCGCCCACGGCCGTGGCGATGACCGCCACCGGATTCACGCCCTTGCGGTACCAGTAGCTTCCGCTCTCCGACATGGTGAACAGATCGTCCACCACGATGGTGCGATTGCGCACCAGGTAGTAGTCGGCGATGAGCACGCCGAACAGCGGCCCGATGAAGGCGCCCAGCACTTCGAGGGTGTAGTGGATGACCTCCGGATTGTTGTACAGATTCCACGGCGTGATGAGCACCGATCCGACCGCCGCGATCATCCCGCCCATGCGCCAGCTGATCCGCTGCGGGCCGACATGGGAGAAGTCGAAGGCCGGGGAGATGAAGTTGGCCACGATATTGATGCCGATGGTGGCGATGGTGAAGGTCAACGCCCCCAACACGATCGCGAAGGTGGAGTCGATGCGGGCCACCGTCTCCACCGGATCGGTAATGAGTTCGCCGTACACCGGCACCGTGAGCGAGGCGGTGATCACCACCAGCAGCGAGAAGGCGAGGAAGTTGACCGGCAGCCCGAGCAGATTGCCGCGCCGCACCGCCGCCATGGACTTGCTGTAGCGGGAGAAGTCGCCGAAATTGAGCATGGGCCCACAGAAGTAGGACACCACCAGCGCGATCGCCCCCAGCATGACCGGAATCGATTCCCAGCCGGTCAATGTCACCGCGCCCAGCTCGAAATCGATGGCGCCCCAACCGGCTTTCCAGATCAGATACCCGCACAGCGCGAACATGACGACATACACCGCGGGACCGCAGAAGTCGATGAACTTGCGAATCGATTCCATCCCGCGCCAGAACACCGCGGCCTGCACCACCCACAGCACCAGATAGGCGCACCAGCCCAGCAGCGACAGCCCGAGGAAGCCGTAGTCCGCCGTGACCGCATAGGGCGCGAGCCCCGGAAACAGCTTGACGGCCACCACGATCAGCGCCGACGAGGCGAGATAGGTCTGAATCCCGTACCAGGCCACCGCGATCAGTCCGCAAATAATGGCCGGAACATTCGCGCCGATCACCCCGAAGGCGCTGCGGCACATGACCGGATACGGCACCCCCGCCCGCTGACTGGGCGCGGCGACGAGATTGCACAGGAAGTACACGATGGTGATGCCGATGAGCAGGGCCGCCAGCACCTGCCACCCGGCCAGTCCGAGCGCGAACAGGCTGCCCGCGGTGACATATCCGCCGACGCTGTGCACATCCGACATCCAGAAGGCGAATATATTGTATGTGCCCCAACGCTGTTCGCGTAGCGGGGCCAGATCCGCATTGGTGAGAAGCGGGTCGTACTCTGAGTCAGGCGGCGCCGCTGTCGCGGGCGTGACGATATCGGTCATTGCGCATCCGATCCGAGGTCCGAGGGTGGATCGGCTCACGGTAGGAACAGGCCGTTGCCCCGGCATTGCACCGCCATTGCCCGGTCATTGCGCTATCGATATATCCGGCGCCGCCAGCAGGCCGTCCTGCTCCGGCAAGGTGGCGATGACCTGTTCGAGTCGCACATGATGCCGTCGCGCGATGGACAGCAGCCGGTCCACGTCACGATCCAGGAAGGCGTCCAGCATGAGATTGTGATCGCCGTGCAGCCGTTCCCGATCGGCCTGGGACACGTGCACCATGGATTGCACGGGTTCGGTTACATTCCAGGCGGATTCGAGCATGTGCACCAGCCGGAACAGCCGCGACGGCCGGGTCAGCGCGAGGTGGAAGGTGCGCGAATGCCGTTGGTAGGCAACCGGATCGGCATCGCGAATGGCGTGTTCGAGCAGATCGTTGGCCTCGATGAGCGCGGACCGGTCGGCGGCGGTGGCCTGGCGGGCGGCCGTGGCGAGGGCGGCCTCCTCCAGGGTCTGCCGCACAATGTACATTTCGCGCAGCTCGGCGGCGGTCAGCTGGGCGACGGCGTATCCGGCGCGCTGTTCGTGGGTGACGAGACCCTCCCCCACCAGCGTCTTGAGCGCGTCGCGCACCGGGATATGGCTGACGCCGAACAGTTCGGCGATCTCGCGCAGCGGTATCACCGTCCCCGGCGGCGCGGCGCCGTCGAGTATGACCCGCCGCAGTTCACCCAGGATGATCTGCGGCCGGCCCGGTTGATCGACCACCAGGGTGGCCAGTAAGGCGGAGCGTCTGCGTACGGGCATAGCGCCACGGTAGGGGCCGAGTGTTCGGTTTCTCGGTCGGCCGTGTCACAACCAGGAAACACCTTTCACCGCATGGACGCGCTCACCTTGCCCACGCCGGTGGTGATTCCGGGGCCGAAACAGCCCATCACCATCTCCGGCGTCATCATCTCGTATTCGGCCACGACCTTGGCCCAGGTGCCTTCCCCGAGGCCGGACACGACCTGCAACGGCCCGACCGTGGGTTGCGACATGCCCACCGGCCACGGCCCCCACAGTCGGCTGAACTCCCCGTTCGACCAGGTGATATCGACGGTGATCGGACCGTCGGCCGGGTGCATGCAGTCCGAGGCCGCAATGTGCACGCCGGTGAAGGTGCCGCCGGTGATTCCCGGCCATCCGACGCAGTCCCAGAGCTTGCCGACGGAGAGGAAGGTCAGCACCCGGGGACTCATGCCGATGGCCCCGTCGACGGCGGTCCACCGGAAGTCCCCGCCCCCGCACCAGCTCGACGGCGGCTCCTCCGCCTGTTCCGAGGACCCGCTGTCCGGCCGCTCCGGCTCCTCGGCCGCGGCCACCGGGATACCCAGCGCCGCACCACACGCCAGGCAAACCCCCAGCGCTACCAGCGCTTTCACAGCTTTGACGCGCACTGCCTCTGCTTTGACGCGCACTGCCTCCGGCACAGCTCGCCTCCGAGGTGGTCGAGGTGAAGCACGTGGATGGGTCGATTCGCCTGATTTGTCCAGACCCTAAACCGCGCCGCCCCCGCCTCCCGGCTCGCCACGCCGTATCCGGAGTCAGCGTTTGGTGGCCGCCCTGGCTTGTTTGATGGTTTCCCAGGGAATCGACGGCCGCGGCAGATTGCGGCGGCGCAGATAGGCCGTGGCGGTGCGACTGCTGGTCCGGATCATGCGAATGAGCTGGGCGGGCGAACCGGCATTGTCGTCCACCGTGGCCGGGGTGAAAACGATTGTGCCGTCCCCGGTTTCGATGGTCCCCCGGGCGAGCACCGATTTCATGTTCCAGCCCTGGTCGTCATGGAAATGCGCCAGCAGCGCGGCGGGTCCGTCGACGGCGTCGAACCATGCGGGCCGGTCGATCACCAGGGCGTCGCCCTCGAGCCGCGGGCGGCACCGCAGGTCCACCGGATACCCGGCCGGATCGTCGGCGCTGAGCACCACGCCGTCGCTGAAGCGGCCCAGGGCCGTGAGCAGTTCTTCGGACAGGGTCGTCACAGGATCACCTCCCGAGGGTCGGCGGTCATATCGCGGCCGGGCCACCAGCGCACCCGGATGGGCGTGACATGAATCTTGAGGCGCATGTAGTACCACCAGAACAGCCGTTTGGTGATCGGATCCGAGCCGACGCCCTTGGGCTGGGCGGTCCACACCTTTGCCCACTGACGCTCCAATTCGTCGTCCCAGGTAATGATCTCGGAGACCCGCGCATCACCCTGGACCAGCACGACGGGCGGATCGGCCAGTCCGCTGGCGGTGGGATTGGAGTACAGCAGCGCCACCTTCGGATTGCGCCGGGCGTGGAAGGCCTTGTGCGGCACGCCGATTCCGGTGCTCACCAGGATATCCCCGCGCTCGGGCAGCCACAGCGGCGCGACCGGGACGGTCACCGGCGTGCGATCACGGGCGTGGGTGGACAGTTCCGCGGTGAAGAACCGGTCCAGGACGGCGGTCACCTCCGCGGGCAATGCGGGTGATTTGGTCACGCTTCACCATCGCGCCGTCTGCCGCCCGGCGCAACCGACCGGGCGGTGCGCCCACCGCGCGCGACAGGCGGGTTACCACCTGGCAGCATGGCCCGCATGGATCTGATCGCGCGGATCGAGGCGGCAGCGACCCTGCTGGCACCGGTCATTCGACGTACCCCTGTCGTAGCGTCCCGAGTACTCGCCGAACGTACCGGCCACGAGGTCTGGCTCAAGTGCGAGAATTTGCAGCGAACCGGCTCGTTCAAGCCCCGCGGGGCCTACAACCGGATTGCCAATCTGCCCGAGGCCGAACGCCTGCGCGGCGTGGTGGCGGCCAGCGCGGGCAATCACGCCCAGGGCGTGGCCTGGGCGGCGACCTCGCTCGGCATCGAATCCACGGTCTTCATGCCGGTCGGCGCGGCGCTGCCGAAACTGGTGGCCACCAAGGCCTATGGCGCGACCGTGCATCAGGTCGGCGACACCATCGACGAATCTCTCACCAAGGCAAGGGATTTCGCGGCACACACCGGGGCGACGCTGGTGCACCCGTTCGATCATCCCGATATCGTGGCCGGGCAGGCGACGGTGGCGCTGGAAATCCTGGAGCAGTTGCCCGAGGTGGGCACCGTGATCGCGCCGACCGGGGGCGGCGGACTACTGGCCGGGGTGGCGGCGACCTTGGCGATCCTGGCCCCGCAGGTGCGCGTCATCGGCGTACAGGCCGCCGACGCGGCCGCCTGGCCCGCCTCCCTCGCCGCCGGTAAACCGGTCCGGCTGGAGCAGATGGCCACCATGGCCGACGGTATCGCGGTCGGCCTGCCCGGCGAGGTGCCCTTCGACCACATCGTGGAGACCGCGCCAACCATTGTCACCGTCGACGAGGACGCGCTCTCGCGCGCCTTGCTGCTGTGCATGGAACGCACCAAGCTCATTGTCGAACCCGCAGGCGCGGCGGGCGTCGCGGCCCTGATGTCTTGCCTCCCCGAGGAATTGGAGCTGCGCGGACCGGTCTGCGCCATTCTGTCCGGCGGCAATATCGATCCGCTGCTGCTGACCCGGGTCATCGGCCACGGCCTCAGCGCCGCGGGTCGGTACATGGCGGCCCGCATCACCATTTCCGATCGCCCCGGCAGCCTGAGCCGATTGCTCGCCGAACTCGGCCGCACCGGCGCGAGCGTCCTCGATGTCGTCCATTCCCGGACCGGGGCGTGGCTGGCCATCGACGAGGTCGAGGTGCTGCTGACCCTGGAAACCCGCGGCCCGGTCCACCGCGACGAGGTGCTGACCGCCCTCGCCGATGTCGGATACGTGGTCCGCGTCGAGGACTGACCCACCCGGGCGCGCCGGTTGATCCCGGCGCGCCGAGCGGCCCCGCGCCGGTCGGAGCCGCCTTCTCAATTGCATGTATACATTCGCATGTGTTGATGCTATGGTCGGAGCATGACCACAGCAGTGAACGAATCGGGCCACGGCTCCTTCGGCGCGCGCCTGGAAATGCTCTTCGCCATCGGCTCCGGCATCACCTATGCGGGCGGTATGGCGGCGCGGTATCTCCTCGACGCCCCGTCCTGGGTGGCCACCGCACTGTTCGCCGCCACCTATCTGCTGGGTGGCTTCTTCACCGTCCGCACCGCCGTCGCGACCGTGCGCCGGGGCCGCTTCGAGGTGGACTTCCTCATGCTGGTCGCCGCCGCCGGTGCGGCCGCGGTCGGCAAGTGGGCTGAGGGTTCGGTGCTGCTGTTCCTGTTCAGCCTCGGTCACGCGCTCGAGGAGTACGCCATGAGCCGCGCCCAGCGGTCCATTGCGGCGCTGGCCGAGCTCGCACCGCGCACCGCGCTGGTGCGGCGCGGTCCCGAGCGGGTCGACGAGGTGGACATCGACGCTCTCGAGATCGGCAATACCGTTGTGGTGCTGCCGAATTCGCGACTGAGCGCGGACGGGATCGTGGTCACCGGGGTCAGCGCCATCGACGAATCCTCGGTCACCGGCGAGAGCATGCCGGTGGAGAAACAGCCCGCCGTCGACCCGCGCGCCCTGCTGAACTCGAAAGCGACGCTGCCGGAAGCGAATCGGGTGTTCGCGGGCACGCTCAACGGGTCCGGAGTCCTCGAAGTCCTGGTCACCAGCCGGGCGGCCGACTCCACCCTGGCCCGGGTCATCGCCATGGTCCGCGACGCCGATACCCAGAAGTCGCCCACCCAGCGTTTCATCGACCGCTTCCAGCTCGTCTATGTGCCCGCCGTCCTGGTGGGCGTGCTGGGCGTCATCGCCTTCGGCGTCCTCGCGCTCTCGGAACCCTTTGCGGACAGCTTCTATCGCGCCATGGTCGTGCTGGTGGCGGCCAGCCCGTGCGCACTGGCCATCGCCACCCCCAGCGCCGTGCTGGCCGGGGTCGCCCGCGCGGCCCAGGCGGGCGTGCTGGCCAAGGGCGGCGGGCCGCTGGAGTCACTGGGCCGGATCCGGTCCATCGCCTTCGACAAGACCGGGACTCTCACCTGGGGGCAGCCGCGCGTCACCGATGTCGTTCCGGCCCGGCCGGAGCTGCGGGACGAGCTGATCACCACCCTGGTCGCCGTCGAATCCTTCAGCGACCATCCGCTGGCGGCCGCCATCACCCGCGACCTCTCCCCCGAAACGCCCGTCGGCGTGGAATCCGCCGCCACACAGGTCAATTCGGTCACCGGGCGCGGTGTCACCGCCCTGGTCGACGGCCGCGCCACCGAGATCGGCAACCTCACCATGTTCGCCGAACTCGATCCGGACGGCGTGCCCTCCGCGATCGCCGAGGCCGTGGACCGGCTGCACGACGCCGGTCGCACCACCATGATCGTCCGCCGGGCCGGGGTGTATCTCGGCGTCGTCGGCGTCATGGACACACCGCGCGCCGAGGCCGGACCCGTCATCGAAAAGCTTAGCGCCCTGGGCATTACCGATATGGTCGTTATCTCCAGCGACAACCAGCGCGTCGCCGACGCCGTGGCCGACGGGCTCGGCCTGGACGCGGCCCACGGCGGCCTGCTCCCCGAGGACAAGGTCGATATGATCGGCCGCCTGCGCGCGCACGGCGGCACAGCCATGGTCGGCGACGGCGTCAACGACGCACCCGCCATGGTCAACTCCTCGGTCGGAATCGCCATGGGCGCCAGCGGATCAGCCGTCGCCCTGGAAACCGCCGACGTCGCCCTCATGACCGACGATATCGGCCGCCTGCCGTTCGCGGTGGCCCTGAGCCGCCGCACCGCCGCCATCATCCGCCAGAACCTCGTCGTGGCCTTGCTCATTGTCGCGGCGCTGGTCCCCGCCACCCTGATGGGCCTGCCCATCGGCCCGGCGGTCTTCGTGCACGAGGGCTCCACCCTGCTCGTGGTCGCGAATGCACTGCGCCTGCTGCGCTTCCGGCGCGGCGCCGAACACGCGGGCATCGAACACGAATCCCGCCCGGCCTGAGCACCGCCCGGCCTCGGTCTAGTGCGCGCCGCTGAGCTCCAGTGCGAGCACCCCGGCGATCACCAGGCCGATGCCGCCCACCTGCACCAGCGTCAGATGCTCGTCGAGGAACAGGGTGCCGATGATCGCCACCGCGACCACGCCGACCGCCGACCAGATGCCGTAGGCGACGCCCACGGGCATACCGCGTTTCAATGCCTGCGACAGGAAGTAGAACGCCGCCCCGTACCCGAGCACCACGATGATGGAGGGCACCAGCTTGCTGAAGCCCTCCGAGATCTTCAGCGAGACGGTCGCCGTGACTTCACACGCAATCGCCAATCCGAGCAGCAGCAAGCTCATTGCCGGAGAATAACCGGCCCTCCGGTACGGTCCGCCGACCGGTGTGACCACCGCCGGAAAAAATAGGGTGCACACCCGGCCGGGTTGTGCATATAGTGGTCGGCATGTGGATGCAGCTGTTCATTTAAGCCTCTTCGTCGTTCGCACACGACTTTTCGGCCGTCAGCGCCGACTCCCGCCGCTCTGCGGCATTTCCGATCTCGACCGGCCACCCCGGTGAGTCGGTCCACGCATCCCTGAGGAGGACTCATGCCTGACCAGCATTCGAATCCCGATTTCCAGTCCAGCGACTCTGCCGATCGTCCGCTGTCGCGACGTGAGCGCCGAGGCAAGACCGCCAAGCAGCAGCAGCCGATCGGCGGCAAGGTGCACGACCGCGGACGGAGTTCCGTCCCGGTCATGAAGCACCAGAACTCCCGTAGAGGCTGATGGAAACGCCTGTGGCGTCCCCGCATCGGGGACGCCACAGGCGGTTATCGATCTATCGAACGTCGGCCTAGCGGGCTCAGCTCAGCCAGGTGCGCTGTTCGGCGGCGGTGGCGCGGACTTCCTCGAGTTGCTTGGCGACCTGCACACCGGCGGTGCCGCCGCGAGCATTGCGGGAGGCGATGGAGCCCTGCACGGTCAGCACCTCGCGCACGGCCGGGGTGAGGGCCGGGTCGACGGCGGCGAACTCGTCGTCGGTGAGTTCGTCCAGGCCGACGCCGCGGGCCTCGGCGGCGCGCACGCAGCCACCGGCCGCCTCATGGGCGACGCGGAACGGAACACCCTGGCGGACGAGCCATTCGGCAATGTCGGTGGCGAGGGTGAATCCGGCCGGGGCCAGCTCGGCCATGCGGTCGATGTGGAAGGTGAGGGTGGAGACCAGGCCCGCGATGGCGGGCAGCAGCAGTTCCAGCTGTGCGACCGAATCGAAGACGGGTTCCTTGTCCTCTTGCAGGTCGCGGTTGTAGGCCAGCGGCTGCGCCTTGAGCGTGGCGAGCAGGCCGGTGAGGTTGCCGATGAGGCGGCCCGCCTTGCCGCGGGTCAGCTCGGAGACGTCCGGGTTCTTCTTCTGCGGCATGATCGAGGAGCCGGTGGACCAGGCGTCGGCCAGGGTGATGTAGCCGAATTCCGGTGTGCTCCAGATGATCACCTCCTCCGCCATGCGGGAGAGGTCGACGGCGACCATGGCCAGTACGAAGGCGGCCTCGGCGGCGAAATCGCGGGAAGAGGTGGCGTCGATGGAGTTCGCGGCCGCGGCGTCGAAATTCAGTTCGGCGGCAATGGCTTCCGGATCCAGGCCGAGCGAGGAACCGGCCAGCGCGCCGGAACCGTAGGGCGAGATCGCGGCGCGCTTGTCGAAATCACGCAGCCGGTCGATATCGCGCAGCAGCGGATGCGCGTGCGCGAGCAGGTGATGCGCCAACAGCACCGGCTGGGCGGCCTGCAAGTGAGTCTTGCCCGGCATCACCGCATCCGGATGTGCCGCGGCCTGGGCGACCAGGGAGTCGACGACATCGAGGATACCGGCGGCCACACGGCGCACGCCGTCCCGCAGCCACATGCGGAACAGGGTGGCCACCTGGTCGTTTCGCGACCGCCCCGCGCGGAGCCGCCCGCCGAGCTCGGTGCCGACCCGTTCGATCAACCTGCGTTCGAGCGCACCGTGCACATCCTCATCGGATTCGGCGGGACCGAACGCACCGGAGGCGACATCGGCGGCCAGCCGGTCGAGTCCGTCCAGCATGCCCTCGAGATCGCCCGCCGAGAGCAGTCCGGCCTTGTGCAGCACCCGCGCATGGGCTTTGGAGGCGCGAATGTCGTACGGCGCGAGCACCCAGTCGAAATGCGTGGACTTGCTCAGCGCCGCCATGGCCGCGGCCGGACCGGAGGCGAATCGCCCGCCCCACAGCGCGCCCTCATTGGTGCCGTGCTGCTCGGTCATTCGATGCTCTCCTGTTCCTCGAGGTCTCGCGGTGGCTACCCGCTATTGCACCAGTCGGCTCGCGCCGGACGCCCGGCCGGGTTGCCCACCCCTCGTGCGGGGCAGCCCTGCCGAAGCCGCGCAGGCCGAGCGGCCCGCCGGAAACACCTGGATTCCGGCGGGCCGCTGGCTCGGGTCGCGCAGTGAAAGGTGCTGCTACTTCTTGCTGTTCAGATCGCGGCGCGCGGCGACCTTGGACGACAGGCCGTGGATCTGCACGAAGCCCTTGGCGAGGGACTGGTCGAAGGTGTCGCCCTCGTCGTAGGTGGCGAGGTTGAAGTCGTAGAGCGACTCGTCGGAGCGACGGCCGTTGACGACCACATTGCCGCCGTGCAGCACCATGCGGACATCACCGGAGACGTGCTGCTGGGTCTCGGCCACGAAGGCGTCCAGGGCCCGCTTCAGCGGCGAGAACCACAGGCCGTCGTACACCAGCTCGCCCCAGCGCTGCTCGACCTGCCGCTTGTACCGGCCCAGTTCGCGCTCGACGGTGACGGCTTCCATCTCCTGGTGCGCGGCAATGAGCGCGATGGCGCCCGGGGCCTCGTAGATCTCGCGGCTCTTGATGCCCACCAGGCGGTCTTCGACCATGTCGAGACGGCCCACGCCCTGGCGTCCGGCCCGCTTGTTCATCTCGGTGATGGCCTCGAGCATGGTGACCGAGCGGCCGTCGATGGCGACCGGCACGCCCTTGTCGAAGGTGACGATGAGCTCGTCGGGGGCCTCGAAGTTGACGGTCGGGTCCACGGTGTAGTCGTAGACGTCCTTGGTCGGGGCGTTCCACAGGTCCTCGAGGAAGCCGGTCTCGACGGCGCGGCCCCACAGGTTCTGGTCGATGGAGAACGGCGACTTCTTGGAGACATTGATGGGCAGGTTGTTCTGCCCGGCGAACTCGATGGCCTTCTCACGGGTCCAAGCGTAGTCGCGGACCGGGGCGATGACCTTCAGATCCGGCGCCAGCGCGCCGATGCCGACCTCGAAGCGGACCTGGTCGTTGCCCTTGCCGGTGCAACCGTGCGAGACGGTGTCGGCGCCGTGGTATTCGGCGGCCTCGACCAGGTGCTTGACGATGAGCGGCCGGGAGATGGCCGACACCAGCGGGTAGCGGCCCATGTAGAGCGCATTGGACTGAATGGTCGGCAGGCAGTATTCATTGGCGAACTCGTCGCGGGCGTCCACGACGATGGACTCGACCGCACCGCAATCGAGCGCACGCTGGCGGACGTCGTTCATGTCCTCGCCGCCCTGTCCCAGATCGATGGCGACCGCGACGACCTCCGCGCCGGTCTCCTGACCGATCCAGCTGATGGCGACAGAGGTGTCCAGCCCGCCGGAGTAGGCGAGTACGACGCGCTTGGTCATAGTCCGTGTGCTCCTCGATTAGTACGTACAGGTCTGCGTTACCCGCCTCGGCGGGACTCCGCGGCCGCTCCGGTGCGCCGCTCGCGTCCCGCACCCTCGTCCTGCAAATGATTATGCATGACGGTGCAATCCCATTCATAACTGGGGTCCCCTACGGAGTGAAGCCGATGTTCAGCGCGTATAGCGGTGTTTCACACCAATGGGGAAGTAGGCCGGATCGCCCGCCGGACGCAGGTCGATGTGCGGGAGCTGGCGGTCCTCGGGGACGTAGTTGGCGTATTCGCTATTGAGACGCAGCAGCTGGGCGCGGATGGACTCCGCGATGGCCTGGGCGCGCGCCTCGGTCGCGGAGTGGCCCGGCGCGAGTTCGACGGTGATCTCGAGGCGGTGGTCGAGATCGCTGCCCTCGATGACGGTGAGGACGAACTTGCCGGTCACCCAGGCGCTGATCGGGTGCTGTTCCAAGCCGATGGCCACATTCTCCGGGTAGACGTTCGCGCCGAAGATGGAGACGTTGTGGAAGGTGCGCCCGAAGACATAGACGAACGGGAGATGGGGGCGGGAATCAGCGGGGACCGGATAGCCGCGTTCCCGGCAGAACTCCAGCATGCGGGCGTGCGGGATGAGGCCGCCGTGGTCGGCGATGTGATAGCGGATGAGCGGGACGCCGCCGTCGGAGGTGAAAAGCAGGGTGCCGTCCACGGTTTCGAAGTAGCGGTCGGCCGGGTCGTACTGCAGCAGGGTGGGCAGCCGGGGTTCGCCGAACAGGTCGCGGGCGGCGGCGGGATCCGCGGCCAGCAGTCGGCGGATGCGGACGGTCAGGGGCGTCTCATTGGCGAGAACGCCGCCGTCGGCCGTGCCGTAGAGGGAGGCCACGTCGCGGCCGGGGTCCAGTCCGGCGCGACCGGCCAGCAGGGTGCGCCACTGCTCACTGAACACCTCACCGGCGGCGACCAGTTTCACCGCGTACCGGGCCCAGTCGATGCCCTCGCGCAGTCCGGTGTCGATCACGTCCTTGAGGAAGGGCGGGTAGCCCAGCAACACCACTTGGTCGAAGTGGCGGCCGAGTTCGGGTATCACGCGCAGGATTTCGGCCTTGTTGTTGCCGGGGGCGACGACGGTCAGCGGCAGGCTGTCCGCCAGTCGTCGCAGGCACGACAGCGTGTACAGACCGCCGACCCAGGTGCCGAGCGGGAAGCAGACGACCGCCAGGGTGCGGCGCAGGCGGGCGCCGAAGGCGTCCACCAGGACCTGTTCGAAGCGGCGGGTGGAGGCGCTCTCATCGGCGCTGGTGCGCGGCCAGAAGGTCGGCGTGCCAGTCGATCCCGAGGAGACGGCGATCATGTCGCAGGACGGCAGCTCCCCGCCGCGGCAGCGCTCGGGCAGCGAATACTGCTGGTGGTAGTTGGCCTTGGTGGTCAGCGGGAGTTGCCGGAACGCGGCCATGCCGCCGATCGCGTCCGGATCGATGCCCTTGTCGGCCAGGAACAATCGATAGGCGGGCACGGTGTCGGCTGTCCGCCGGAACAGTTCCAGTACCGATTTGCAGGTTTCCGATTCCATGGCCACCTCGGCCTTCATGCGCATGCCCTGCTGCTGCCCGAAAATGCTGCCTTCCGTTCTCCCGAACCTATGCAACCTCGTTCAAGGCGCTGTCGGGTTCCTGCTTCACGGAGGCTGCTTGCCCGTCAACAGTACCGTTTGTGGGTAGAGGCGGAGAACTCTCCACAGGCTGACACCGAGGAACTCCCGGCGTATTCAGATGATCTAGATTCGTCGCTGCATTGACGTCGCGGTGATGACGGGTACCGCAAGACTTGCAGGCCCACTCCCGGACATCGAGTGTCATGCGCTGCTTGGTTTTCGCACCGCACGCACTGCACATCTTGGAACTGGCGAACCAGCGCTCAGCGACAACCAGCGTCCGCCCGGCGAGGGCAGTCTTGTACTCGAGTTGACGACGGAACTCATAGAACCCCGCCTCCAGCACAGACTTCGCCAGATGGCGATTACGAGCCATTCCGCGGACGTTCAAGTTCTCGATAGCGATCGAGTCGTAGGTCTCCACGAGCTTACTGGTGAGTTTGTGAATCCAATCACTGCGCGTGTCAGCGATTTTCGCGTGCAGATTCGCGAGCCGGCGACGTGCCTTCGCTCTGTTCGCGGAGCCGCTCTGCTTGCGGCTCAACGCTTGCTGGGCGCGTTTCAGCTTCCGCTCTGCCTTCCGGAGCGCACGCGGAGTCTGCAGCAGGTCCCCGTCTTGGGTGACGAACTCACGGACCCCGACATCAACGCCAACTGTTCGCCCGGTCGCGGGCAGCTTCGGGGGTTCGGTGGTGTCGATCGTCAACGCTGCGAACCACTCCCCGGCACGACGGGAAACAGTGACCGTCTGAATGGCGCCATCGAAGCGTGGCAGCTCCGACATCATGATCCAGCCGACGTTCGGGATACGGAGTCGATTCCCGCTCACGGCGAAGTTCCCGGACGACAGCTTGAACGAGTCCTTAAACCCCTTCTTCTTGAACTTCGGGTACTTTGCCCGACAGCTGCAGAAGTTGTCGAACGCGCGCCCAAGGTTAATCAGCGCCTCCTGCGGCGCGCACTTGGTGGACTCCAGCATCCACGGGAACTGCTCTCGTTTCAGCGAATTCAAGACACGGCGGACCTCCAACTGGTTGGGAGGTTTCTCTCGTTCGCCAGCCTTGTACCTCTCGTACTCGGACTGCCACCACGCCAGCCCCCAGTTCCAGGCAAACCGTGCGCACCCGGCCGCGCGGGCGAGTCCGCTGGCCTGCACATTGTCCGGTTCCAGGCGAATCTTATGGCTGCGCAGCACGCCTCAGAACCTCCCTCCGATGGGCCATGCCAGCTCACTGCTCGGCTTTCCCTGTGACCGGAATCAGCCGCGAGGGGAACTGTATTCGTCCCTTTCGCAGATACATTCGATTCAGCACACACCGGTCCATACTCTCCCGATAGGCCCGCTTCACCGGCGTGCCACGATTCCAGCACCCGACATGAATCCGGAATTAGCAGAAAACTGAACTCCCTTCTGCCACGGGTCATCCGCTGTTTCGCTACCCGGCAGATCATCCGGCCACCCAGGTTCCGCGACCTTCCCGGCCGCGCCTGCCTCGCCACCGCGATAATGTCCCCAAAAGCCCTATCGATGGATGCACCGTGACTTCGACTATCGACAAGCAGCCTTCGTCGTTCGCCGGACAGTCCCATCCGGCATTATGTCGACGACGGCGCCGACGTAAACAGCGCTGAGCGCCACGACGTTTCATTCGGGGTACCGAAGGGATGCGGCGGATCGAACAGTGCCGCTCTCCGATTCCGCGCTGAGCGGCTATGCCAGTTTCGGAATGACCTCGGTCGCAATGCGTTCGAAGACGGCCGGATCGTTGTCGAAGACGGTGCCGGGTTCGGGCCAGTGCACCACCAGCTCGGTGATGCCCAGTTCCTCGTAGCGCCCGGCGATATCGGCGAAGGCGTCGACGGAAGCGAGCGGATTCTCCGGGGTGAAACCGGAGACATACACGCGCTCGATGGTGTCGAGATCCCGGTCGATGGCGTCGCACGCCTCGGTCAGCGCGTCGAGCTGACCGTCGATCAGCGGCGCGACGGCCGCCGCGTCATTGCCGAAGGGGCAGGTCACCCAGCCCTCACCGTAGGCAGCGGCCAGGCGCATGCCGCGCCGACCTCCGGCGGCGATGACGAAGGGCAGGCGCGGGCGCTGCACGCAGCCGGGAATCATGCGGGCCTCGTCGGCGGCGTAGTACGTGCCCCGATAGGTCGTGACGGACTGGGTCAGCAGCCGATCCAGCAGCGAGACGAATTCGGCGAAGCGGTCGGCCCGTTCGCGCGGCGACCAGGGTTCGCCGCCCAGCACTGTCGCATCCAATCCCGGGCTGCCCGCGCCGATTCCGGCGGTCACGCGGCCGTCGGAGATTTCGTCCAGGGTCATCAATTCCTTGGCGAGGGTGACCGGATGCCGGAAATTCGGGGAGGTGATCATGGTGCCGAGCCGGATGGTTCCGGTATTCGTGGCGGCGGCGGTCAAACTCGGAATCGCACCGTACCAAGGGCGGTTCTCGAAACCCTCGAAGGCAATGTGGTCGTAGCTGTATGCCGCGTGAAATCCCAGCTCCTCGGCCCGCCGCCAGATGTCGGCGGACTGTCGCCAGGGGTGGATCGGCAGGATCACACAGCTGACTTTCACGCGTCACCTTCCGATCAGATACGGCCTCGCCAGAATCAATGCGAAACCTATCACCGCGGCCCCGAAATACACCGGAAGCAAATGGATGAAGGCCGTGTAGTGAATGACGAAATGCACGATGAGCGCACTCGCCGAACCGGCCAGGCCCGCGCTCAGCAGCGACCAGAACACCCACGCCTCGCCCCGCCGCCAGCCCCACAGGCCGATCAGCAGGATGGCGACTCCGGTGGACATGAGCGCGCCGCCGAATCCGGCGCGGTCGTGGGCGATGAACGGCAGCAACCGGTCATTGGCGGCCCGCAGCGTCTCGGCGTCGGTCTCCAGGAAGGTCAGATCCGTGGGCACGAACACATCGGTCAGGCCGACCGTGGAGATGACGATGCCGCCGAAGATGACGCCCGCGCCCATGGCCACGATCAGCAACTGCCCCACCAGCGCTCGCCGCCGGATCGTCTCGGCCGCCTCCGGGAGGACTCGCCACCGGGGCGGTCCGAGGGGCCGCCGCACCGCCAGCACGTACATCGGGAACAGCACCACCGCGGCGAAGGTGTGCAAGGGCTCCACGAACCCGATCACCAGGAAGTAGAACAGGGTCGGAAAACCGACCAGCCCCGACAGCAGCAGGGCATTGCGCGCCCACGCCCGGCCGACCCGCATACCGCCCCACG
This sequence comes from Nocardia crassostreae, assembly GCF_001613405.1. Classification (GTDB taxonomy): domain Bacteria; phylum Actinomycetota; class Actinomycetes; order Mycobacteriales; family Mycobacteriaceae; genus Nocardia; species Nocardia crassostreae. The sequence continues at coordinate 58,463 of NZ_BDCH01000043.1, read as the reverse complement.
CCAGCCCGCAGTACAGGATCCCGATGGCGATCATATTGCCCGCCATGGTGATTCGATCGTGCTGTAGGAAATGCACCAGATGGTGGTTGATGGCGTGCAGCCCGGCCACATCGGTGCCGAGGTAGTTCCGGTCGTACCAGAGCAGGACGGGTCCCAGGGTGATCGCACCGGCCCCGAGGCCCGCCACGATCATCCCCGCGCCCACCAGCAGCCCCCAGAACCATCCGGGCCACCGCCTGGGATCGAATCCGACATCCCATAATCCGGGTGCGCCGGGCTCGGTCACCGCAGCCGCTTCGATCACCCGCTGGAACCAGCTCGGACCCGCCGCCACCAGCACCGTCGGTTCCGCCAGCACGGTGGTCGCCGGATCCCGCAGCGCCGCCACCGCATTCGCGATATCCGGCTCGCTCAGATGGATCCGATCGGCCCGCTCCCCCACCACCACTTCGTCCACCGCATCACCCAGCAGCGCCCCCACCGCGGGGTCGTCCACCCGCGCCGCCACCCGGCACTCCCGGCCGCGCGCCGCCTCCCGCACCACCTCTACATCCTCGGCCGTTACCGGCCCGATCTCGACAATGCTCGCCCCCTGCACCGGCATCACCCGCACCGCGTCCCGCGCGACGCCGACCGGTACGGCGATCCCGAATCGCCCCGCCCACTCCGGCGGCCCCTCCGGATGATCGAACACCCGCCGGACCACCGCACCACCCTTGGGCAACCCGATCAGCACGGACAAGAACCGCAAGGCCCCCAACTGCGCTCGCAGCTCCCCCACGACAGCATTCGCGACCGGCTTCAGCGGGTGATACGTCCAATCAGGCACGCCCCCATCGTCACACGCGCACCCCAGCTGACCACCCGTTATCTCGACCACACGCCGCACAATTTTCCGGACAGATCGCCCACATCCCCCAGTTCCCCGCGCTCCCCCGCCACCCCTGTGTCACCCTGATCATGTCCCCAGGTTCCAACCGAAGGATCCCGCCATGATTCCACTTCTCGCCCAACAAGTTTCAACTCTGGCCGGTGACGTGCGCACCATCGGCCGCGACATCCTCGCCGTAGGCCAGGCCGCCGTCCAACTAGCCCAGGACATCATCTCGATAGCCACCCCGGACAGCGTCCCCGGCCCGGGCACCGGCCCCAACCCCGGCGCGGGCGCACCGCCCGCGCAGTATCCGCTGAACTGACCCGCACCGCCCGGCGGCCGGATCACTCCGGCCGCGGGTACCCCTTGCGCGCATCCGCTTCCCGAATTTCCTTCAACTCGGCCCGCGACAGCGTGTAGATCACCAATTCCGGATCCCGCCCTGCCTCGACCACCCGCCGCCCATCCGGATGCCACACCCCGCTGCCGCCACACGACTCCCATCCGGGCCCGTTCCCCGCATGATTGGCCGCGACCGCGTACATCCGGTTGTCCATGGCCCGCGCCCCGAGATGCAGATCGATCCGCCGCACCTCATCCATCGTGTACAAACTCGAAGCCAGATACACATGCGCCCCCGCGGCCGCCGCCTCCTGCGCATGCCCGGGCACCCCGGCGTCATAGCAAATCGCGAGCCCCACCCGCCAGCCGCCAACCTCCACCAGCCCCACCTCGCCACCGGGTTCGAACACCCCGTGCTCACCCCCGTGCAGATACGGCTGCCGTACACCGTGATCCGCCCGCCCGGCTCACAAACCAGCGACGCCAGCAACCGCTTCCCCTCCGCAGTCCGAACCGCCGCCCCCACCACGGTCGTAATCGCCACCCGCCGCAGCGGTTCCAACCGCGAATCGTCAACGGTCACCCACAGCGCCGAATCATCCAGCTGCGTCAGGTCGTACCCCACCAGCGAAAGCTCCGGAAACACAACAAGTTCCGCCCCGTCGGCAGCCGCCTTCCCGGCCCATTCCACCGCCAGCCCAACATTCCGCCCGATATCCCCGACCACCGATGCCGTCTGCGCCGCCGCAACCCTCAAGGTCTCCATGACCGCAACGCTATCCGATCGAACAACTCCCAGCAGCCGAGACGACACCGACGAAAAGTGCTCAGAAGCCGACGACCACGGCAGCCACGAACGAATTCCATTCAGCACGTTCGAATATCAGGGCTGCGCCGCCGCGATCCTGCGAGTCACGCACGCCGACATTGCCCTTGGAAAGGAAGGCAACCTCGACACACTCCCCGCCAGCCTGACTGTGGCTGCTTTTGAACCACCGTGCGTCGGATAGCTCTACATTCACGATGTGATCTCCCTTGTTCTCTGTCTCAACAGGTTACGACTGGTCACTTCATCCAGCGCCGCCTGACAGATCGTTCGATAGGCCTGGTAGTGGAACCGCACGTCCGCATCGTCCTCGAGGTACATGCTCCCAACGGCGCCTTCCAGATACACGACCGGTGGCTCGCTCGGTTCGCCTGGTGGTGGTGTCCCGAAGTCCATGACGACGAACGGCAACATCGACATGCCTCCGGGAAATCCTGCCTCGAAAGGCAGTATCCGAACCGAAATATTGTCGTGTGTCGACATGTCGGCGAGATGCCGCAACTGGGCCGCCAGGATCTTCGCGCCACCGACTACGCGGTGTAACGCGGCCTGGCCGACAACCACGTCGAGATCAAGCGGTCTGGTGCGGCGCAGGATCGTCGACTGGCGATACTTCTTGATCTGCACTCGCCGGTCCCGTTGATCTGCACTCGCCGGTCCCGCTCGCCCTCTGATTCGTCAGGCCAGCGTTGCCGCAACAGGGCACGATCGTACTGTTCAGTTTGAAGGAGGCCGGGGATCAGCTACGGTTGATAGGAGCACAGACTCGTAGCAGCGGCCTCCAATCCGACATACACGTCGAGATTCTTGGGCATCAGATCGCTGTATGAGTGCCACCAACTCTTCACCTTCGCCTGCTGCGCCAGACCGATCATTCCCGTTGCGATATCGACGGGAACTCCGTAGATCCCGCACGCCTCCTTGATGGTCGAGGTTCTGACGCGCGAGTTCTCGGCCTTCTCGATGCGCGCAAGACTGGTCGCTCCCATCTCCAGCAACTCGGCTGCCCTGGCTTGACTGAGTCCGGCCCGGTTACGCCACTCCAGCATCAGCCGACCGAGCTGGCGCAACGGAACCGTCGAGCCTGCATCGCCTCCACCCATGGCTTCTCCGTTTCGGGTAGTGGTGTTCACCCGTTTTGCGAGCCTCGCTTCACCCGGTTCGGTGCAAGAGTCCCATCGAATCGGTGATCTTTCAGGCGTTTTGGCGAATCCGATCCGGAGACTCTGAATCGGTGTCCTTGCTCGATGTGTGCCGCGTTGCATTGACGCACGGCAGGCGGGCCAGCGTTCCCCCGGCCTCCCAACCGAATAAGTCTGGAAGTTCACACCCTCGGGAGGTAGCGATGAGTGATATCGAGATCCGAGTGCTGCATGAGGTGATCGAAGCCGTTGAGATTCACCTGTCCGCGCTCGAGGCATCCGGAAGACCACTGGCCACAGCACGTTCCCAGATTCACGCGGCGGTCATTCATGCTGTCATTGCCAGCGCTCGCGCGAGCGGGCACTACGGATCCGGCAGCCTTGCCAGTGCTCCACTGTTGGACGCCATACTCGTCGGCGCTGAGGCATCGCAGTAGGACAGAGCGACTTTCGCCGCTCTGATCGACAGTGCGACCCTGAGCTGAGTAGGTGCGGCGAACTGCAACAGTGGCGACCGGGAAATGGTGGCGGGGGTCTCTCGGCGAATACCGCCACAGATTCCCGGTGATCGCCGGTCCAGGTCAGGGACTACGCCAGTTGTTCGATCTTGGCGGCCAGTTCGGCGCCGGTGATGGGTTCGCGGGCTATGACGGCGATGGTGTCGTCACCGGCGATGGTGCCGACTATTTCGTGGAGGGCGGCGCGGTCGAGGGCGCTGGCCAGGAAGTGGGCGGCGCCGGGTGGGGTGCGGAGGACTGCGATGTTGCCGCTGGAATCTGTCGAGACCAGGAGGTCGCCCAGGAGTTTCGAGAGGCGTTCGGTGCCGCCGGTGACGCCGCGGACGGGACTGCCGTCTTCGGGGACGACATAGACGCCTGCGCCGCCGTCGGCGGCGCGCAACTTGACCGCGCCCAGTTCGTCGAGGTCGCGGGAGAGGGTGGCTTGGGTGGTTTCGATGCCTTCGCCGGAGAGGAGGGCGGCCAGTTCGGATTGGCTGCGGACCTCGTGCTGGGAGAGGATGGCGACAATGCGGGCCTGGCGGCCGGCGCGGGTGCGGGCTATGGCCGCGCCCTTGCCGGTCGCCTGGGTACGTCGCTCGATGGTCATCGGGGGGTGCTTTCGTATTTCTCCAGGAGCCAGACCAGGAGGGCTTTTTGGGCGTGGAGGCGGTTTTCGGCTTCGTCCCAGACCGCGCTGTGGGGGCCGTCGATCACCTCGTCGGTGATCTCCTCGCCGTGGTGGGCGGGGAGGCAGTGCAGCACCGTCACATCGGGGGCGGCGCCCGCGAGGAGGGCGGTGTTGATCTGGAAGTGGCGGAAGGGGGCCACGCGGTCGCGGCCGTCATCTTCCTGACCCATGGAGGTCCAGGTGTCGGTGACCAGGGCGTCGGCGCCCTCCGCTGCCGCGATCGGGTCGTTCGTCAGGGTGATGGTCGCGCCGGTTTCGGCGGCGCGCTTCTGCGCGAGGTCGACGATCCACGGGAAGGGCTCGAAACCCTCGGGGGCGGCGATGGTTACGTTCAGGCCCGCCGTCACGCCGCCCAGGAGCAGGGAGTGCGACATATTGTTGGCGCCGTCGCCGAGGAAGGCGAGGTCGCGGCCGGTGAGGTCGCCCTTGCGTTCCTTCAGGGTCTGCAGGTCGGCGAGGACCTGGCAGGGGTGGAATTCGTTGGAGAGGGCGTTGACGACCGGAACGGTCGCGGCTCCGGCCATTTCGTCCAGACGGTCCTGGCCGAAGGTGCGCCAGACGATCATGTCGACATAGCGGGACAGCACGCGGCCGGTGTCGGCGAGGGTTTCCTCGCGGCCCAACTGGGTGTCACGGCCGTCGACCACGACGGCGTGCCCGCCGAGCTGGGCAATGCCCATTTCGAAGGAGAAGCGGGTGCGGGTGGAGTTCTTCTCGAACATGACCGCCACGCCGCGCGGGCCCGCGAGGGGCTTGCGGGCGAGCGGGTCGGCCTTGAGTTCCGCTGCCAGAGCGAGGACTTCGGCCTGCTCGGCGGGCGAGAGGTCGTCGTCACGCAGGAAATGACGGATGGTCACTTGGTACCCTCTTCTGCTTTGGCCTGCGCGGCATCGAGAATGCCGGGCAGGTCGGACAGGAAATTGTCGGCCTGTGTTTCGGTGAGAACCAGGGGCGGCGCCAGGCGAATCACATTGGGCTTGGCGGGATTCAGGAGATAACCGGCTTCCCGGGCGGCCTCGTCGACCTGTGCGGAGACATCCGCGGTCAGCTGGATGCCGATGAGCAGACCCGCGCCACGAGCATGGTCGATCAGCGGGTGGCCGAGCTCCTCGATGCCGTCGACCAGAATCTTGCCGACCGACTCGACATGCGCCAGCGACCCCTCCTCGTCGATGGTGCGCAGTACGGCCAAAGCCGCTGCGGCACACACGGGATTGCCGCCGAAGGTGGTGCCGTGCTGACCGGGCTGCAACAGCTCCGCCGCCGGACCCTGCGCGAGCACCGCGCCGATCGGCAGACCGCCGCCCAGCCCCTTGGCCAGGGTGATCACATCCGGCACGATGCCCGCCGCCTGATGCGCGAAGAACGCGCCGGTGCGGCCGATACCGGTCTGCACCTCGTCCAGAATCAGCAGCGCCCCATGCTCTTTGGTGATGGCGCGCGCCTTGGCCAGGTAATCGGCCGGTGGCACCACCACGCCGCTCTCGCCCATGATCGGCTCGATGAACACCGCCGCGGTATCGTCGTCGACCGCGGCGGCGAGCGCGTCCGCATCGCCGTAGGGCACGTGCACCACACCGGCGGGCATGGGCGCGAACGGTTCCCGCTTGGCAGGCTGGCCCGTCAAGGCCAGCGCGCCCATGGTGCGGCCGTGGAACGCCTCCTCGCACGCGACGATCTTGTGCTTGCCGGTCAGCCGCGCCATCTTGAACGCGGCCTCATTGGCCTCGGTCCCGGAATTGCAGAAGAACGCCTTGCCGTGCCCGTCGCCGAAGTGCGCGAGCAGTCGCTCCGCCAATTCGACGACCGGTTCGCTGGCATACAGATTCGACACGTGCCCGAGCGTCCCTAACTGCTGGGTGACCGCCTCCAGAATCGCCGGATGCGCATGCCCGAGGCTGTTCACCGCGATACCGCCGAGAAAATCCAGGTACCGCTTGCCCTCGGCGTCGTAGACGACCGCGCCCGCGCCGCGCACCAGCGCCACCTTCGGGGTGCCGTAGTTGTTCATCAGCGCGGCGGACCACCGCTGCTGGATATCGGCTGTACTCATGAGATCTCCTGAACGGGGGTCACCATCGTGCCGATGCCTTCCCCGGTGAACAGTTCCAGCAGTACCGAATGCGACACCCGCCCGTCGAGCACGTGCGCGGTCGGGACGCCGCTTTCGACGGCGCGCAGGCAGGCTTCCATCTTGGGCACCATGCCCGCATCGAGGCGGGGCAGCAACTTCGCGAGTTCATCGGTGTCGATGCGCGAGGTCAGCGAGGAGCGGTCCGGCCAATCGGTGTAGAGGCCCTCGACATCGGTGAGAATGACCAGCTTCTCCGCGCCGATGGCCTCGGCCAGCGCGGCCGCGGCGGTATCGGCATTGATGTTGTGCACCACGCCGTTGGCGTCGGGCGCGATGGTCGAGACCACGGGAATCCGCCCGGCGTCGATCAGGTCGTGCACCGCATCGGGATTCACCGAGGTGACATCGCCGACCAGGCCGATATCGGTTTCCGCGCCGTCCACGTTCACGGTGCGCCGGGTGGCGGTGAACAGGTGCGCGTCCTCACCGGAGATGCCGACCGCGTACGGCCCGTGCGCATTGATCAGCCCGACCAGCTCCCGGCCCACCTGGCCGAAGAGCACCATGCGCACGATATCCATGACCTCGGGCGTGGTGACGCGGAAGCCGCCGCGGAATTCCCCTTGCAGGCCCAGCTTTTTCAGCATGGCGCTGATCTGCGGCCCGCCGCCGTGCACCACCACCGGATGCACGCCCACGGTGCGCAGGAACGCCATATCGGCCGCGAACGCCCGCTTGAGTTCCTCGTCGATCATGGCGTTGCCGCCGTACTTCACGACGACGATCTTGTCGCGGAACTTCTGCAGCCACGGCAGCGCGTCGGCGAGCACATGCGCCTTGTCCAGCGCCGATAGACCGTCGATGGGTGTGCTCATGAGCTGTACGCCGAATTCTCTTCCACGTACCCGTGCGAGAGGTCCGTGGTGCGAATGGTCGCCGTGCCGTCGCCCAGGCCGAGCTCGACGGTCACCTGGATATCGGGCCCGGACAGGTCGACCTCGCGCGCCCCGGGCGCGGCGGTGCCGTCGACGCACACCGGATGCCCGTTGAACGCGACCGTGATCTTGTTGGGGTCCAGTTCGATCGGCGCGATGCCAATGGTGGCCAGCACGCGGCCCCAGTTCGGATCGGAGCCGAAGAACGCCGTCTTCACCAGGCTGTCCCGCGCGATGGTGCGCGCTCCGATGAGCGCCTCGGCCTCGCTGACCGCGCCGCTCACGGTGACGTGCACCCGCTTGGTGACGCCCTCCACATCGGCCATGAGCTGTTCGGCCAGATCGTCGCAGACCGCCATGACGGCGGCATTGAGCGCATCCTGGCTGGGCGCGACCCCGCTGGCGCCATTGGCCAGCAGCAGCACGGTGTCATTGGTGGAGCAGGAGCCGTCCACGTCCAGGCGGTCGAAGGTCATGCGGGTGGCGGCGCGCAGCGCGGTGTCCAGCTGTTCCGGGGTGGCCACCACATCGGTGGTCAGCACGACCAGCATGGTCGCCAGCGACGGCGCGAGCATGCCCGCGCCCTTGGCCATACCGCCCACATTCCATTTGTCCTGATGGTGGAAGGCGGCTTCCTTCGGCACGGTATCGGTGGTCATGATGGCCCGCGCGGCCTCCGCGCCGCCCTGCAGTCCGCCGCCCATCTCGTGCACGATCTCGGTGACGGCGGGCAGCAGCTTGTCCATGGGCAGCCGGTCGCCGATGAGACCGGTCGAGCAGACCGCGATCTCACCCGCGCCGGTCTCGGTTCCCCAGTTGCTCAATGCCTTCGCCAGCTCCTCGGCGGTGGCGTGGGTGTCCTGGAAGCCGCCCGGACCGGTACACGCGTTCGCCCCACCGGAATTGAGGATGACCGCCCGCAGCCGCCCGCCTGTGAGGACCTGCTGCGACCACAGCACCGGCGCGGCCTTCACCTTGTTGCTGGTGAACACGCCCGCCGCCGCGTACTCCGGCCCTTCATTGAGAACCAGTGCCAGGTCCGGCTTTCCGCTGACCTTGATCCCGGCCGCGATGCCCGCGGCGCGGAAGCCCAGCGGCGCGGTGACGCCCTGGGTCCGGACCAGCTTGCCGTCGTTGATTGAAGTCACGGAGCCACTCCTACGGTGGAAAGTCCTGCGGTCTCGTCGAATCCGACGGCCAGGTTCATGGATTGCACCGCGGCGCCCGCGGTGCCCTTGGTCAGATTGTCGATGGCGCCGATCACGACCAGCAGCCCGGCGTCGGTATCCACCGCCACCTGCAGAGTGACGGCATTGGAGCCGAGCACCGCACCGGTCTGCGGCAGTACGCCTTCCGGTAGCAGGTGCACGAACGGCTCATCGGCATAAGCTTTTTCGTAGACCGCGCGGGCCTGGGCGGCATCCACGCGGACCGGGGCGGTGCAGGTGGCCAGAATGCCGCGCGGCAGCGGGGCCAGCACCGGGGTGAAGGAGACGGAGACATCCGTGCCGACCGGAGTGCCCGCACCGCTCGCGGCGGCGGCCTTCAGGTTCTGGGTGATCTCCGGGGTGTGCCGGTGTGCGCCCGCGATGCCGTAGGCCCGCAGCGACCCCATTACTTCGGAGCCGAGCAGCCCGACATCGAGTTTGCGTCCCGCGCCCGAGGTGCCGCTCACCGCGACCACGTTCACGGTCGGCTCGATGATCCCGGCCGCGATGGCCGGGGCCAGCGCCAGGCTCGCCACCGTCGGATAGCAGCCCGGCACCGCGATGCGGGTGGCGCCGCGCAACTTCTCGCGGCCGCCCAGCAGCTCGGGTAGACCGTACGGCCAGCTGCCCGCGTGCGGGCTGCCGTAGTACTTCTCCCACGCCGCCGCATCGGTGAGCCGGAAATCCGCCCCGCAGTCGATAATCACCGTCGACTCCGGCAATGCCTTGGCAATCGCGGCGGACTGGCCATGCGGCAGCCCCAGGAAGACGACATCGTGCCCGGCGAGCACCTCGGCGGTGGTGTTCTCCAGAATCCGGTCCGCCAGCGGCAGCAGATGCGGCTGCAGCTCCCCCAGCGCGCTTCCGGCATTCGACCCGGCGGTCAGCGCCCCGATCTCGAGGCGCCCGGCTCGGTACGCTGGATGCCCGAGTAGCAGTCGCAGGACTTCGCCGCCCGCGTACCCGCTCGCACCAGCCACCGCGACCCGAACCGTGGGTCCACCCGAGGTATCCACCATGTGATGATTATGCACGACTGTGCAAGCTCATTCACCATCGGGTGGAGTTCGGGCGTCAAGTGCGGTTTTCCGGCACACTCGATAGAGCCATGCACGACGATGACACCGAACCCATCCCGGCCGTCCGCCGCCAAAGCGGCAACCATCGAGCATCCGATGCGCCAGCCACCACCCCGGCAGGCGACAACGCGGACTCGGAAACGGCCACCGCGCGGCCCCGCCATGCCCGTCGCGGAATGCGCGGCCGCCACGGCGCCGGTCCGGTTTCGCACCGGCGGCGAGCGGAATCACATCCGCTGCGACGGATCGGACAGGTCGTCTCCGCCATGGCGGCGGTCACAGTCGTCACGGTCTCCGGTATCGCCTGGTACGGCGAGAACAGCCTGGAGGACGGCTTCGTCCGTTCGACCGGCGGCATCGCCGAGGAGGACCGCAGTCTCGACGGCGATATCAATATCCTGCTCATCGGCCTGGATACCCGGAAAGACCTCAACGGCAACGACTTACCGAAGGACATCCTCGATCAGTTGCACGCCGGGGACGGCACCGAGGGCGGCTACAACGCCAATTCCCTCATCCTCGTGCACATTCCGAAGGATATGAAGAAGATCGTCGCCTTCTCCATCCCGCGCGACGACTACGTGCCGGTGACCGGCATCCCTGGCTACACCAATATCAAGATCAAAGAGGCGTACGGCCTGGCCAAGTATTACGCCGAGCAGAAGCTCGAAGCCCAGGGCGTCACCGACAAGGTGCAGCTGGAACGCGAAGGGCGCGAAGCGGGCCGGGCATCCATCGTGCGAACGGTGAAGGCGCTCGCCGGCGTTCCCATCAACCGCTTCGCCGAGGTCTCCCTGGTCGGCTTCTACCATCTGGCCGAGGCCCTGGGCGGCGTCGACGTCTGCCTCAACAATGCCGTCGACGACAGCTACTACTCGGGCGCGGTCTTCCCCGCGGGCCGCCAGCACCTGGACGCCGCCAGCACCTGGACGCCGCCAATGCCCTGGCCTTCGTCCGCCAGCGGCACGGCCTGCCCAATGGCGATCTCGACCGCACCCACCGCCAGCAGGCCTTCCTCACCTCGGTCGCCAATTCGCTCAAACAGGCCGGAACCTTCACCAATATCGGCAAACTCCAGGACCTCATGGACGTCGCCCACCGCGATATCGTCCTCTCCGACGGCTGGAGCCTCACCGACTTCCTCACCACCCTCGGCCGCGCCGACTCCCCGCAGGTGGAATTCCGCACCCTGCCCGTGCTGCGCTACGACATGATCAACGGCCAGGACGTGAACATCATCGACCCGGTCGCCATTCGCAAGGAGGTTCGCGCCGCCTTCGGCATCGAGGACCCGGCCCCGCCGACCACCCCCGTCACCACGCCGGTCTCCACCCTCGACGTGGTCAATGCCAGCGGCACCTCCGGCCTGGCCGCCCAGCTCTCGAAATCCCTGACCGCCAAGGGCTTCCCCGCAGGCACGGTCAGCACGGGCACCTACTCCGACGGCACCACCACCGCCATCTACCACGGCACCGGCGCCGACACCGACGCCAAACAACTCTCCGACATGCTCGGCGGCATCCCGGTCTCGGCCTCGACCAGCGTCACCCCCGGCCACGTAAGACTCGTCCTGGGCACCGATTTCAACCTCCCCGATACCCTCGACCCGGCCGCCGCCTCCACCACCCCCACGACCACCACCCGCGCCACGACCACCACCGCCCCCGACACCCCCGACGCCGGAAAACCGGTCACCACCACCATCGGCGGCGGCATCCCCTGCGTCAACTGACCTGCGCGCCTCGGAAGACGAGCAGGAGGATGTGCATCTCGGCGGAGGTGAGGGAGCCGTGCTGACCGAGGAAGCTCGACTGGAGGGGTTCCACCGCCGAGCGGATGATGCCGCCGTGGTCGCCCGCCACGGCAATGACATCGCCTATGCGGGACGCGTTTTCGGTCAAGACGGTGGGGCCGAACCAGCCGTCGCGAATGGCCTCGTCGCGGGTCAGCACGGTGTAGTTCGCGCCGAGCACCTCGCGCCAGGCGGCGGCGACATCGGTGGCGGCGCCGTTCTCGGTGTAGACGTGGCGGGCGCGGGCCTCGCCGCCGAGGTCGGCGACGCCGTCGTGCAGGGCCGTCGTGGTGTCGAAGTCGATGCGGTCGTGCATGGCGACCATGCCGTGGTCCGCCGTGACGAGCAGGGCCGCGTCCTTCGGGAGCCGTTCGGCAATGGCCTGCACGGTGCGGTCCACCATGCCCAATTCCAGTCGCCAGGCCAGGGATCCGGGGCCCCGCACATGTCCGGTGGTGTCGAGATCGGCGTGGTAGGCGTAGACCAGAGAACGCTCACCCTGACCCAGCGCCGTGAGGGTGCCGTCGATGAGGTCGCCGAGTGAGACGTCGAAGCGGAACTCACTGCCGCGGAACGACGCTCGGGTGAGACCGGAACCAGCCTGGAAGATCGGCCCGACATGGGTGACCGCGACCCCGTCGGCCGCAGCGCGCTCGAACACGGTCGTATGTGGCTGAAACTGCTCCGGCGCAAGTTCTTTCAGCAGATCGACCTTGGGCCCGTCCCCGAACAGCCGCCATTTCAACGGGCTCATCAGCCGATCCTGACCGGGCACCCGCAACAGATAGCCCACCAACCCGTGCTCCCCCGGCGGCACTCCGATGCCAAGCGAGCTCAAACTGGTGGCGGTGGTGGTCGGAAAGCCCGCGGTAATGGTCCGCCCGACGGCACTCGACAGGAACGGCGCATCCCCCGCATGCGCCGCGAGCTGCTCCGCCCCCAACCCGTCGATGAGCAACACGCAAACCCGCCTGGCATCCAACTCCAGCCCGAGCCGGTCGACCTCCCTCGGCACCCCCAGCCCGGCCAACAACGACGGAAACACATCGGCCAGCGAATTCAACCCATACTGCGGCAGCGTCAACACGAGCACCACCATCCCAAGCCCCGCTCCCCGGATCAAGGACCGAATCACCGGCGCGGCCTGGGAACTAATCAGCCGCCGCGGAATCAGGGCTGAATCGCTCCAAACCCGTGACGCGCAGGAGGTCCAGGGCGGAAGCCGCACGAGTGCCGGGGGCCGCCGAGTAGACGATGACCGTTTGATCGGAATCGGGGACCAGCAAGGTGTCGCAATCCAGGGTCAGGCGGCCGAGATCGGGGTGCCCGATCGTCTTGGTGGACGAGCGCAGTTGGTGGGAGCGGCCTGCACGCCAGAGGTCGTCGAATCTCGGGCTGCGGGAGCGCAATTCGTTGACCAGCCAGGCCAGGTCGGGGTCGTCCGGGTAGCGGGCGCGGACCGAGCGGAGGCAGCCGACGCAGTAGTCGGCGGTGGCGGCTTCCTCCTCGGGGGTCAGCCAGGCGCGGCCGAGGCCGCTGCCGAGGAAGCGCTGGTAGATGATGTTGCGTTCGATGGGCGGCCATTCGGAGAAGTCGCCGAACAGGGCGGCGGCCAGTGGATTCCAGGCCAGCACATCGGATTTGGCGGACAGCACCACGACCGGCAGATCGGCCATTCGATCCAGCAGGCGGTAGACGCTGGGGCGGATGAGCATGGGGATGCGGCCTTCGGCCGGGGGCGCGGAGCCCGCCAGGTGGAACATGAGGTTCCGGTCGTCCTCGTCGAGGCGGAGAGCGCGGGACAGGGCGCCGAGCACCTGATCGGAGGGCTTCGGGCCGCGGCCCTGTTCCAGGCGGACGATGTAGTCGACGCTGACGCCCGCCAGCATGGCGACCTCCTCACGGCGCAGGCCGGGGACCTGGCGGCGGGAACCCGCCGGGAGCCCGACATCGGCGGGCGCGAGACGGGCGCGGGCGGTGCGCAATACCGTCGCCAATTCGGTTCTGTCCACCTCCTCATCGTCCCGCACCCGCGCGGCGGCGGGGTGGTACCGCCGGTCCCATGCCGAAGCGTCCCTGGTGGGGGCCGTATCGGCCGCCGAGACTGGGGATATGACAGCTACGACAATCGCTTTGGTCACCGGAGCGAACAAGGGAATCGGTCAGGAGACGGTGCGGCGGTTCGCGGAACTGGGTTGGGAGGTTTTTCTCGCCGCCCGAGATTCGGGCCGCGGCACCCGGGCGGCCGCCAAGCTCACCGCGCAGGGGATGAACGTGCATTACCTGCCGCTGGATGTGACCTCCGATGATTCGGTGTTCGCGGCGGCGGACACGGTGAAGGCGCGGGTCGGGCGGCTGGATGTGCTGGTGAACAATGCGGCGATCGGCGGCCACGACAGCGATCCGGCCGATCTGCGGCCCGATGATCTGCGAGAAGTGTTCGAGACCAATGTCTTCGGACCCATTCGCGTGACACATGCCTTTCTACCGCTGCTACAAGCCTCCGACGCACCGCGCATCGTCATGGTGTCCAGCGGCATGGGTTCCATCGCCACCATCACCGATCCGAAATGGGCCGGGATTCTGCCACCGGCGGTGGGCTACCCCGTGACCAAGGCCGCGCTGAACATGATCACCACGCGATATGCCCAGGCATTCCCCGAGATTCGGATCAATGCCGCCGATCCCGGTTACACCGCAACAGATTTGAACGGCCACTCCGGCGTCCAGACCGTCACCGAGGGCAGTGATGCGATCGTGCGCCTGGCCCGCATCGGCGCGGACGGCCCGACCGGCGGCTTCTTCGACCGCACCGGCGCCACCCCGTGGTGAGAGTCCTCCGCCGCGGGCGGCGCGGGCTCATTGCGGCCGTACCACTCGTCCTGATCGCTAGCCTGGTGGCAGTGCTGTGGTCAGTAGCATCCGCGAAGGAGAACACCGTGGCTGAAGCGAATTCGAGCAGTAAGGACCGTGTCCTGTCGATCGGCCTGCATCCCAGCGCCGTCGACTTCACCCCGTATCCCGGGCAGAGCGAGGCGACGCTGACCGCGCGCATTCAGGCCGGTGAGGACGCCATGCGGGCGGCCGGGATCGATTTCACGACCTGCCTGGTGACCACCGATCCGGAGGCGGCCGAGGCGAAGGTGCGCGAATGCGCCGCCGCCGGGCCGTTCCGCGTCGCCATGATCGGCGCGGGCGTGCGCATGGCTCCCGAACTCACCGAACTGTTCGAGCGCCTGATCAATACGGTTACCGAGGTGGCCCCCGGTATCCGGTTCGCGTTCAACACCTCACCGGAATCCACCATCGATGCCATGCGCCGTGGACTGCGCGCCGATTGACTGGACGCTATGTACAGTGAGCCGCGATACGCGGCAGGCAGGAAAACCAATGGCTGACAACAGCACCGAATCGACTCCCCTCACCCTGAGCGGGCGCTTCAACCACTTCTCGACCACGCGTCTGGGCCGGGCCGCCCGTTTCTACGCGCGCCTGCACCGGAGGCTGTACGACCGGTTCGGCGGGACGCGGTTCACGACGCTGCAAGGTAAGCCCGTATTCCAGCTGACGGTCACCGGCCGCAAATCCGGCGAGTCACGGCCGGTCATGCTCATGCTCGTCCGCGATGGCGACGACCTGCTGGTCTGCGGCTCCAATGGCGGGAATCCGGGGACGCCCAACTGGTGGGGGAACCTGCTCGCCACCGACAAGCCGGAGGTCAGGGTCGGACGCGAGTCCTGGCCGGTGACCACGCACGTGGTCACCGATCCGGCCGAATACGAGAAGCATTGGCGCACACTGGTCGCCGGATATCCCGACTTCGCGACCTACCGGGCGCTGAGCACCCGAAGGTTCCCCATCGCGGTCCTGCGCCGCGCCTGATTCAGACCACCGAAGGCCGGGTGATGCTGGACCACAGCGCATCACCCTGCTCGGCGAATCGCTGGGCCAGTTCACCGCGCGCATCGGTGACACCGGTGCCGGATCGCCCGCCCGAGACACAGAAGTGGGTCTCGGCCAGCGTCAGCAGTTTGATATTGACCAGGCGGATCGGCCCCAGCGGCCCGTCCACCGTCGCGGGGACGCTCTCGTCGGACATGCCCAGCAGTACGCACGCATCGCCTTGGTCATCGACGAAAGCACCGCGCGCCTCATCGGGAAATCCCTGGCCGGACAAGGTCATCGACAGCGACCCGTAGTGTTCGAGATTCTGAATGAACCGCAGCCCGTGCTTGGACACGGTCTGCGCCACCGACCACACCATATGCCCGAGCCAGGTGTCCGAAACCATTTGTGTCGCAGCCCAATCGGCGGGCATTCCGGCCGCCGCGCCGTAGCCCTCGACGCCGAGGCCATTACCGGGCTCGGCATCACCCCAGGTATCGGGGAACGACAACCCGTACGAGGTCAGCAGCGCACCGTATTGCCGCCGCACCACCGCGAAGCTCGGATGCTCCACGCTCGGCGGCTCCGGTTCCTGCACGCCCACGTGCTGCCAGACCTCGGTGGGAATGAACCGCGACTGATACCGCGGCGCGGCCATCTCCTTGTCGAGCCGCCCCCACGTGTTCCACTGCCGGTCCAGCGCCCGCCATGTCTCCCCGGCGTAGCGCTCGGCCTCCCCGTCACCTGATGAACTCACCTGGCGACGCTAACCGGCACGCCGCGCCCACCGCAACGGATAGCGGGCAATCGCCGGGCCGGATTCCGGCGCGGCGACTGCCCGTCCCCCTCAGGACACGAAGGCGAACAGCACCGCCGCGACAGCGAAGCTGACCACCGACAGCACGGTTTCCAGCACCGTCCAGGTCTGCAGCGTCTGTTTCACAGTGAGGTTGAAGTACTTCGCGATGATCCAGAACCCGCCGTCATTGACGTGGCTGAGGATGATCGACCCGGCGGCAATGGCCATGGCGATGAGCGCGATGGCCATCTGCGAATAGCCGTGGTCCACCACCAGCGGGGCGACAATGCCGCCGGTGGTGACGATGGCGACCGTGGCCGAACCCTGCGCTATGCGGAGCCCGCAGCTGATCAGATAGGCCAGCACGATGACCGGCAGCCCGGCGGCGGACATGGTATCGGCGAGCGCGGTGCCGATACCGGTGGCGGCGATGACCTTTCCGAAGAACGCGCCCGCACCGACCACCAGCAGCAGCATGCCCACCGGACGCAGCGATTCGGCGGTCAGCGCGCAGAGTTCCTGCACGGTGGAGCCGCGGCGGATGCCGAGCACGTAGAAGGCGATGAGTACCGCGATCAGCAGGGCCACCGCGGGCGTGCCGAGGAAGGTGAGCACCTGCATGAGCTTGAAGCCCTGGTCGAGCAGCTGGCTGCCGAAGCTCGCACCCAGGACGAGCACCAGCGGAATGGCGATGATGCCGGCGATCAGACCCACCGACGGGGCCGTTCGCTGCACATCGGTGGCCGTCGCCGCTCCCGGACCCTCCTTGGGCGCGCCGTTTCCGAGCTTCCCGTTCTCCGCCTACACCAGGAATTCGTCGGGCACCTCGACCTGCACGCGCTTGCCGATCCAGCTGCCCCAGACAATGCCCGCGGCCACGAATCCCGGTAGGCCGCAGAAGAATCCCATGAGAATCAGCCAGCCCAGGATCACCCCGAGCAGCCCGCCCAGCGCGACCGGGCCCGGATGCGGCGGCAGGAAGGCGTGCGTCATGGACAGGCCCGCCAGCATCGGCATGGCGTAGAGCACCAGCGAGCGCCCGCCGCGCTTGGCGGCCACATAGATGAGCGGCGCGAGCACGAAGATACCGATATCGAAGAACACCGGAATACCGAAGATGAGCCCGAGCAGGCCCATGGCCAGCGGAGCGCCCTTGTCCCCGAACAGTTTCAGCAGCCGCTCGGTGAGCACGTCCGCGCCGCCGGAGCGTTCCAGAATGGCGCCGAGCACCGTGCCCAGGCCGATGATGACCGCGATATGCCCGAGAATGCCGCCGAATCCGGTCTCCAACAAGGATTCCCCGGCCTTCAATGGCGTGCCGACGATCTTCGCCACCGGCAGCCCGGCCGCCAGGGCCAAGCCCAAACCGGTGAGCAGCAGTGCGATGAACGGTTCCAGCTTGAACCGGATGATCGTGACGAGCAGGACGGCGATGGCCAGCCCGCACAACACCAGCAAGCCCGGTGTGGTGGTGCGCAGCCAATCGACTGTGTCGCCCATGGGGTACCTCAATTCATGGATCGAACGAACGATGCCGCGCGAGCGGCGATCTCGGGCCACCGGCCCGCGGCGACATCGCCGGGGGCGACGACATCGGTCCCGGCGGTCACGGCGATCGCGCCGTGCGCCAGAAACTCGGCGGCATTCCCGGCATTGACCCCGCCGGAGGGGATGAGCTCGACCTGCGGGAACGGCCCGCGCAGATCCTTCAGATAGCCCGGCCCGAGCGCGCGGGCGGGAAATATCTTCACCGCGGCCGCCCCCAGATCCAGGGCCTGCATGACCTCGCTGGGGGCGAAAGCGCCCATCACCACGGGAATCCCGTGCCGCCCGGCCACTTCCGCCACCGCCACCCGGATGCCGGGGGTGACCAGGAACCTCGCCCCGCTGTCGATGGCCGCGGCCGCCTGCTCGCCGTCGAGCACCGTCCCCGCCCCGACCACGGCATTCGGCGCTTCGGAGGCCTTGCGCAATGCGTCGAGCACGCCCGGCGTGGTGAAAGTCAGCTCCAGGGTGTGGATTCCGGCCCCCGCCAGCGCCTCGGCGAGCGCCACCGGATCGGGAATCTCGGGTGCGCGCACCACGGTCAGCACGCGATCGGCGCGAATGACGTCCATGGCCGAGGTCATCGGGTTTCCTTCCGGCTAGGGTCCATGCGTAGTGCTCGACCGGCTCGGACGCCGGTCGGCTTGCCGTCTTCGAGGGCGAACTCGCCGTTCACCAGGACGTGGCGGATGCCTTCGGCCTGTTGTTTGGAGTTTTCGAAAGTGGCGGTGGCGGTGATGGTTTCGGGGTCGAAGAGGACCAGGTCGGCGGCGTGGCCGGGTTTGATCAGGCCGCGGTCGCGCAGGCGGAGGCGTTCGGCGGGGCGGTCGGTGAAGTGGTTGACGCAGTCCTCGAGTTCGAGGTGGCCCAACTCGCGGACGTAGTGGCCGAGGTAGCGGGGGAAGGTGCCCCAGGCGCGGGGGTGCGGCCGGTGGCCGACCAGGAGGGCGTCGCTGCCGCCCATGTGGCGGGAGTGGCGCATGATGGCGCGCACGTTCTCCTCGTGGCCGACGTGCTGAATGATGGTGGTGGCCAGCTGATCTCGGGTGAGCAGGTCGAAGAAGACCTCGACCGGCGGCATGTCCCGATCGGCGGCGATCTCGGCGACGGTGCGGCCGACGTACTCGTCGAGTGCGCTGTTGCCGACGCCGCTGATCTGGATGGTCTCCCAATCGACGGTGACGCCGTGACAGCCGTCGGAGCCGTGCAGGTTCACATCGAGGGCGATGCGAATCCGCGTGGACTCCTCGGCGATCCGCGCCAGGGCGGCATCCGGGCCACCGGACATGGCCCAACTCGGCAGCAGCGCCGACAGCGTGGTCGAACCCGGCAGGTAGGGGTAAGTGTCGAGGCTGACGTCGTGGCCGTCGGCGAGCGCGGCGTCGATCATGGCCAGCAGTTCCGGTGCGCGGCCCCGGTTCTCGCCGAATTTCATGGTGGCGTGGGTGAGATGCAGGGCGCAGCCGGTGCGGCGGGACAGCTCGATCATTTCGGCGTAGGCGTCGAGTGCGCCCGCACCGTAGGAGCGGGTGTGCGGGGCGTAGAAGCCGCCCGCCTCGGCGACCACCTCGCACAGTGCGGCGAGTTCGCCGGTGTCCGCGTACATTCCGGACGTGTAGGTCAATCCGCTGGACATGCCCACCGCGCCTTGCGCGAGCCCCTCGGCGAGCAGCTCTCGCATGTGGGCGATCTCTTCCGGTGTGGCCGGGCGCTTTTCGGCTCCGACCACCATGAGCCGCAGCGTCCCCTGCGGGACCAGATACGCGGCATTCGGCGTGATCCCCGCATCCAGCCGATCCAGGTACTCGGCCACACTGCGCCAGGAGAAGTCGAAATCGGGGGGATTGCCATTCCACCCGGCGATCTGGCGGCGCAGCACCGCCAGCGCCGCATCGTCGATGGGTGCGTACGACAGCCCGTCCTGACCGATCACCTCGGTGGTGATGCCCTGGCTCAGCTTCGGGAAATGGTCCGGCTCGGTGAGCAGGTGCAGATCGGAATGGGCGTGCATATCGATGAATCCGGGTGCGAGCACCAGATCCCCGCCGCCGTCCACGACCCGATCCGCCGTGGTGATCGCACCGGGTGCGGCGATCTCGGCGATGCGCCTGCCGTCGACGACCACATCACCGCGATACCGCGGCGCACCCGTCCCGTCGACTATGTCGATACTGCGAAAAAGCAAGTCGGCCACTGTATTACCGCCGATCAGAAGAAGGTGTGCACGAGATCGACCAGCACCGGCCGCTCGGCCCCGGCATCGTCGATCACCGGAATGAGCCGCCATTTGTCGAAGGCGGTGCAGGGATGCGAGAGCCCGAGCCGCACCACGCCGCCCACCGGCAGTTCCTCGGCGGCGCCGCCGGGCAGCCGCAGGAAGGTGTGCTGGTCGTTGAGCGCCGAGACCGTCGCCTCCGGATTCAGCTTGGCCGCACCCGGTCCCGCAATGAGCTGCGGTACGGGCAGCCCCTCGTCGAACGGCAGATCGCGCTTGCCCGCGTCCAGCAGGGCGAGCTCCGTCTCGGGGCGCGAGACCACGCGCGCCCAGCCGTGCATGGCCGAGCGCAGCGGCCGGTCGGCGCGACCGGCGGCCAGCGGGGAAATGCCGGAGTAGAAGCCGTCGTCGTGAATCAGGTAAGCGCCAGAACGCAAGACGACAGTGGTCGGCACCCCGCGCTCCCCGCTCTCGTCCGCGAGCCCGGCGAGATGCTCCACCACCAGATCGGGATAGGCGCTGCCGCCCGCGGTCACCACGGCGGGCCCCTCATACCAACCCGCCGCGGCGATCCCGCGCTGCAGCTGCGCCATATCGTCGAGGTAATGCCGCACCGCCGCAATGCCTTCCGAGCTGCGATCGTGAGCGAGCGCGCCCTCGTATCCGCTCACCCCGGCCAGCGTCAGCCGCGACGACCGATGCACCGCCTCGGCCACCTCCAGCGCCGCCGCGAGCCCGCGCGCACCGGTGCGCCCGTGCGGCCCACCGAGTTCCACGAGCACCGACAGCCGCACGCCCTCCGGAGCATCGGCCAGCTGCCGCTCCATCTCGCGCACCGACCCGACCCCGTCGACCCAGCTGAACAGTTCGAACCCCGGATCGCGCGCCAATTCCGCGGCGGCCCAGCGCAATCCGACCGGATCCAGCAGCGCATTGGCCAGCATGATGCGGGCCACCCCGAACGAGCGCGCCACCTGCACCTGCCAGCCGGTAGCCAGGGTGATCCCCCACGATCCGGCGGCGAGCTGCTCGGCCCACAGCTGCGGGGCCATGGTGGTCTTCCCGTGCGGGGCCAGCCGCACGCCCGCGGCCGCCGCCCAATCCGCCATGACGGCACGATTCGAATCCATGGCGGCGCGGTCCAGCGTCAGCACCGGCGTCGCGAGCTCATCGAGTCGCGGTGCGCCCGCGAGGTATTCGCGCACGGTCTTGCCCCATGCCGTCGGCGGCAGCGACTTGTGCTCCGGTCCCAGCGTCCGATCGTGCAGCGCTGCGATGACGGCATTGTCGATGGCCACGGCACTCCCTTCCTCAGGTTTGTCATATCAACAATGCACTGCATATTCTGCAACGCTTGTTGCACATCGTGTTTGTGGTGGTTATTCTGCATGCGATGACCGATAGCCGCAAGCACTCGAAGGAGATTGGTGTGACCCGAGCGACGCCGGCCCGCCCGCGAGCGATCACCGTCGGCGAAGGACTCGCCGTTCTGATCGCCCGGCCCGGACCGCTCGAGGACTCGCCGACCTTCGACCGGAGCGCGGGCGGCGCGGAGGCGAATGTGGCCGCCGTTCTCGCCCGGCTCGGGGTGGAGACGGCGTGGATGTCCCGGGTCGGCGCCGACGGATTCGGCCGCTTTCTCACACTCCACCTGGCCGAACGCGGTGTGGACACCGCGGCGGTCACCGTCGACCCGGCCCGGCCGACCGGGGTCTATGTGAAGGAGCGCGGCGGCGGGTCCGGGCACGACGGCGATCTGCCGATCGGGGCCAGCCGGATGCTCTACTACCGCACCGGTTCGGCCGCCAGCGCCCTGTCCCCCGCCGATCTCACCGCCGCGTCCAGCCTCCTCGACGGCTGCGATCTCATCCACTGCACCGGTATCACCACGGCGCTGTCCCCGTCCGCGACGGAGCTGACCACCGCGCTCACCGCGCTGCCCCGTCACGGCCGGTTGATCAGCTTCGACCTGAACTACCGTCCGGCCCTGTGGGCGCAGCGCGCCGATACCGCCGCCGAGATCCTCGCCCGCCACCTGGACGCCTGCGATGTGGTGTTCCTCGGGGCCGACGAGGCCGAAACCGTCTTCGGCACCGGCGATCCCGGAGCATTGCGCGCCCTGTTCCCGCGACCGCGCCACCTCGTGGTCAAGAACGACAAGCATTCGGTCACCGGATTCCTCGGCGCGCACCACCGCGAGGTGCCCGCGCTGCGACTGGACGTGACCGAGCGCATCGGCGCGGGCGATGCCTTCGCGGGCGGCTATCTGGCCGCCCTGCTGCACGGCCGCCCGCACGAGGAGCTGCTGCGCTTCGGCCATCTGTGCGCCGCGGCCGCCCTCACCGGCGCCGGGGACATCGCCGAACTGCCCGGCCTGCCCGTCCTGGAATCCCTGGCCGCCCGCGCGGATTGGGCCGAACTGCACTACGACCCGGCCGCGCTCGTACCGGAGAATGTGGCATCGTGAGCGAGCTTGCGAGCGAACCATCAATACAGCGCCCTTGGCTCTCGACGGGGCCGAGCGCCAGCGAGGAGCCGTCGTGAGCCAGAGTCTGCATCGCGCCCTGACCATCCTCGCCCAGCTCGGCGAGGATTCGAAGACCTTGGACCAGTTGGCCACCCGGCTGGGCGTGCACAAATCCACGGTGCTGCGGCTGTTGCAGACCATGGAGTCCGAGCGCTTCGTCACCCATGACGCCGAGCATCGCTATCGGCTCGGCTCGCGGCTGTTCGAGCTGGCCAACCGGTCCTTGGAGGGCCGCGATGTGCGCACCGCGGCCCGGCCCCATCTGACCGCGCTCAATGCCGAGACCGGGCAGACCATCCACCTCGCCACCTACGAATCCGGCGAGGCCATCTATATCGACAAGCTCGACGCCACCCAGAGCGTGCGCATGTATTCGCGCATCGGCCGTCCCGCACCGCTGCACTGCACCGCGGTCGGCAAGGTGCTGGTCTCCGCGCAGCCGCGCGGGCTCTGGCGCGAGATCGCGGAGGGCATCGAGTACCGCCCCTTCACCGATCGCACCATCCGCACCCCCGAGCAGTATCTGACGGAGCTGGAACTCGTTGCCGCCCAAGGCTTCGCCGAGGATCACGAGGAACACGAGAGCTTCGTCAACTGCGTGGCCGTCCCCATCCGCAATGGCACCGGCGCGGTCGTCGCCGCGCTGTCCATGTCGGTGCCGGACATGCTGCTCGATCACGATCAAGTGCTCGGCCTGCTGCCGCGGGTGCGCGCAGCGGCCGACGCCGTATCCACCGAGCTCGGCTGGAGCCCGAGCGCCGACCGCCTCGGCTGAGCCGAGTATCGATTACCGAAAGGCATTGCACATGAGTGAGAAGATCGCCGTCCGAACCGATCTCGCCCCCGCGCCCGCCCACACCTTCTCGCAGGGCGTGCGCAAGGGACCGTTCGTCCAGGTCTCCGGGCAGGGGCCGGTCGACCCGGTCACCAGCGAGTACCTGTTCCCGGGCGATGTGGCCGCGCAGACCACCCGCACCCTCGAGAACGTGAAGGCCATTGTGGAGGCCAGCGGCGCGAGCTTCGACGATGTGGTGATGCTGCGCGTCTACCTCACCAAGCGCGAGGATTTCCCGATCATGAACGAGGCCTACGGCAAGTTCGTCACCGAGCACACCACCGGCGGCGTGCTGCCCAGCCGCACCACGGTCTTCACCGGCCTGCCGCGCGAGGAGATGCTGGTCGAGATCGACGGCATCGCCATCGTCGCGGGCTGAGCGGTCAGTCCCCGTCGGGGGAGGGCACCAGGGTGTACATCGACCACGGCCGCCGCGGCAGCTCCACGCGGAACAGGTGAATGTGCATGGTCGTCCGCTCCCCCGTCTCCGCCGATCGCACGCGAATGGGGCGGCGTGGAATGTCCGCGGGCGCGATCTCGGTCGACCAGAAGCGTTCCCAGTCCGGCGACCGCCCGCAGACCTCGATGACCTCCGCCATGCGTTCCGGCGCGACGACGCCGGGCGCCATGTGCCGGAAGGCGAACACCATGAAGTGCGTCTGGCCTTCCCAGTCCTCGAGCACGTATTTGGCGTTCGGGTTCAACAACATCCACTCGATGATGTTGCCGCCCGGCGCCAGCCCCGGAAAGGCCCGCAGGTAGGCCTCGTTCGCGGCGATGAGGTCCACCGAGGGCAGGGTCTGATAGCAGGCCGGATACGGCAGGCTGTTCAGGAAGGCCAATTCGGCCGGGCTCGGCGCCTCGTCGTCGAATCCGAGGGCGGTCAGCTCCGGCTGCATCACGCTCGCGGCGTACTCACGGAACTGCGCTGGCACATCGAGGGCCTCGAACAGCGCGCCGAGCGTGGCCGAGGTCGGCGGGCGGGTGCCCTGTTCGAGCTTCTGGATCAACGCTTCGGAGACACCGGCTTTGCGGGCCAGCTCGGCCCGGGTCAGCCCGGCAGCCTCCCGGCGTTCACGCAGATAGCCCGCGATCGACGACCGTGCTTCAGCCACGTGCAGTTACCTCCCGACCGGATGCCCTTGTGCCAAGAAAACCTACCGTTTGGTCTAGACAGTCGGGTGACTGGGACAAATTGGGACAGGGCCTCGGCTTGACGATAGACCGGCCGAGTCGCGATGCTCTCAAGGCCGCCCGAACCGGACGGCACACGGGTGCCAGCGGAGGGGACGGCACGTACGCCGGTCTCATCGCCGATCACGATGTCGCTGCGTGGTACGTGCCGCGTGGGGCATCCCGCACGGCCACCGATCCGTCATCCGGGCGGCCGTGCGCACCTCGCCGCGGCGGCCGGTGCGCGAGGCGCTGTCTCACCCGGAGGCACTGTCTCACCCACCCGCCGCGGCGTCGATCGGGCGGAGCTCAGGATTCGTCCTGCCACACCGCGAGTTCGCCGCCCGGCATGGAGGCGATCATGCTGCGTGGTCCGGTGAAGGTCCACGCCTCGTAATAGCGGTCCGGGTCCACCACCACGTGCGCGCCGGAATCGAGGACGATGCGCAGGCCGCCCTTGTCGTTCACGGTGGCCGATTCGATCGTGCCATCGAGGGCTCCCACCAGATTGTCGTGTGTGCGGGTGGGGTCGCCGACCACGTGATGCACCACGCCGTTCGGGGTTTCGATGGTCAGCTCACTGCCGACGTGCAGCTCGTACACGCCGATCCCGATGGCGAGCAGGGGCTCGGTGGACAGCACACACAGTCGCTCTCCGGCCAGCGGCAGCTTCATGATCGTTCCTCCCGTGCGGTTCGTCTGATTCCACTGTGCCCGAAATGCCGATCGGCCCGTTTCCGCAACTGCGGAGACGGGCCGAAAGTGTGTGGTAGATCGCGTTTTCAGGCAGTTATTCCGGTGATCAGCTACCGCTCAGCACAGCCAGCACGGGCTCGGAGAGGAAGAAGGGCTCCAGTCGCTCGCGAACCAGCTTGGCCAGCACGCCGTTCCGCTTGGCGGCCTCGACCACGGCCGGGCCGTAGCGCAGGATCTCGTTCGCGATGGCCTCGTTGGACAGGCCCAGTTCCGGCAGCATGGCGGCTAGGGTGTGGTCGCCGTACTTCTCGAAGAACACCTCCACGCCCTGATCCACCAGGACGCCGAAGTACTCCTTCTCGCGGGTGGTCAGCGCGATGCGGTAGATGATCAGCGCCAGATCCTGCAGGTCCTGCTGGGACAGGTACTCCCGCAGCCCGCTCACCGGCTCACCGGCGTGCAGATCCCAGAACTCCATGGCGGCGTCGTGCACCGGGGCGTCGCGCAGCATCTCGCGAATGGCGTTATTGGTGCGCTTGAGCGCGAACTGTGCGCCCTTCCCGGCCATTTCGCCCAGGAAGGTGCCGTCTCCGGCGGCCTTCTCGGCGGCCTTGCGCGCGGTCTTGGCGGCGGAGGTGCCGAAGGAGACCAGCGAGCCGACGCCCGGGAGCTTGCTCGCCAGCTGGCGGTTGGACTCCATGAAGTCGTCGATCAGCTTGTCCACGAACTTGGAGGCGACGGTGGCGATGAGCGGGCTCTCGGTGAGCCGCTCCAGGATTCGCTCCTGCGCCTGGTTCATGCCGAATATCTTCTCCAGCAGCTGTTCGACCGGCTCGCGGTCGACCACGTCGCCGAGGGTGTACTCGTTATTGGCGGCGATGTCCTCGTAGAGCGAATTCGCCAGGGTGCCGACCATATCGCCGAGCACCGGGCTGCCGCCGATCAGTTCGACGACATTGGCCACGGTCTGCTTGGCCTGGTCGATCTCCACCACATCGCGGAAGATGATGGTGTCGGCCACGCCGATCACGGCGTCCACATCCCGGGCGATGACTTCGGCGAACCGATCGCCCGTCACCTCGGCGACAATGAAGTCGACTTGCAGATCCAGCAGCCGTTCGGCGATCTCACGGGCCTTGGCGTCGGCCATAGGTTCCACCCTCGGTATCGAGCGGAGGGCCGGATATCACTCGTTATCGTTGCCGTGCACCGATTTTCGAATTTTCTCCAGGCGCTCCCGCGCGGCTTTCTCCCGCACGTCCCACTGTTCCTCGACGCTGCGGCCCACAGGTGTCTGCTGGTCGAGTTCGCCCATCCCCCTGGCGGTGCCGTAGCGCTGCTCGACCTTATCGCGAACTGACTCGAAAGTAGGGACACCGGAGTTCGAATAGCCTCCGACCCCGCCGCCGCCCGGCATACCCGCCGGAGGTACCACTGTCCCGGACACTATCGGACCGGCTCCCGCCTGCCCGAACGTTCCCGGCGTTTCCGGCAGCCGATGACCCGCCCCCGATTGCGTGTCAGGAGTCACATCGATGGTCTGCGGCGCATGACCCACCGTGGCGGCCACCGACGCCGCCACCGCGTGCAACGCCGCCAATCCTGCCCGTCCGTCGGTCGCCTGCTCCACCACCGCCGCCAGCTCAGCATCGGGCAGCTGAGCCAACAGCACCGCGAGTTCGTTGTTGGCATCACTCATGGCACCCAGGCTACGCAGCGCCGCCCGCACACGGGCCGAGCTGCGGCTGTGCGCTCACACAGGATCGCGAGCGAGGGTGCGGCGCACCCACGCGGCGAGGGTCCCCGGCCACTCCGGAATGGCCACCAGATTGTCGTGCGCGGCCCCGGGATAGATGACGAGCTGCTTGGGCTCGGGGGCCGCCTCGTACAAGGCCCGGCCCATACTCACCGGCAACAGCTCATCGGCATCGCCGTGCATGATCAGCACCGGGCACCGCAACCGCCGAATCCGCGCCAAGCTCGGATACGCATTGGGCACGAACACCTTGGGCAGAAACGGATATACCGCCTTCGCCGCATTCCGCAGCCCGGTGAACGTCGACATCAACACCAGCGCCGCAGGCGGAAACGCATCCGCCAACTCCAACAGCACTCCCCCGCCCAACGACTTCCCCAAATACACAACCCGATCCGCCTTCACCCCCGGCTGCTCCAGCAACGCCGCCCGCGCCGCCCGCGCGTCCAGATAGGTCCCCCGCTCACTCGGCTTCCCACTGCTCCGCCCGAACCCCCGGTAATCGAAGGTCAGTACGTCGAATCCCGCCGCCGCCAGCACCGCCAGCACCCCCGACCGATCCCCGATGTTCCCGCCGTTCCCATGCGCATACAGCAAGTGCCCCACCGGTTCCCCCACCGCCCGCACGAACCACGCATTGATGGTCTCCCCATCGCCGGTCCGCAACCACAGATCCTCGTACCCCACCCCGAACTGCTCCGGCGTCGCGACGATCCGCCGCTCCGGGAAATAGGTCAGTGCATTCAGAACCGCGGTAGCCGGATGCTGCATAGGTGTATTCCTACCCCACCCGCCGACCGCGACACCGCAGGGCGAACCGAATGGTGTAGAACCGATGGATGCCGGAGCCCAGCGAGCGCCCCCAGATCGTTGTCGTCATGGGCGTCTCCGGCTCCGGAAAATCCACCGTGGCCGAATTGATCGCCGCGAAAACCGGCTGGGAACTGCTCGAGGGCGACAACCTCCACCCCGCCGCGAATATCGCGAAAATGGCTGCCGGACACCCCCTGACCGACGAAGACCGCTGGCCTTGGCTCCAGGCCATCGCCGAATGGATGACCGCCCAGGTGGGCACCGGCCGGTCCGGCGTGGTCACCTGCTTCGCCCTGAAACGCGCCTACCGCGACATCTTCCGTGACTCCCTGGCCGAATTCCCGCACACCCGGCCGACTTTCGTCCACCTGACCGGCTCCCGCGACGAACTCCTCCGCCGAATGACAACCCGCCCCGGCCATTTCATGCCCGCCGCACTCCTCGACTCCCAGCTCGCCACCCTCGAGGACCCGGCATCCGAGCCGAATGTCATCACCCTCGACATCGACTCCACGCCGGAAGAGCTGGCAACGGCCGCGCTGGCGAATATCCGGACCGGCGACTGACCGGTTCGAACGCGATGGCGGCTCGGCGCGGCACCGTAGCCGGTGCCGCGCCGCTGCCGAATTATCCGCGCAGTACCGCGCCGACAGCCGCGGCCGCCGCGGCGACGGCGGCATCGCGGGCCGAGCTGGCCTCGTCCTCGGTGAGGGTGCGGTCGGGGGCGCGGAAGCGGAGGGCGTAGGTGAGGGACTTGCGGCCCTCACCGGCCTGGGCGCCCTCGTAGACGTCGAAGAGGGAGATGTCTTCGAGGAGGTCGCCCGCGCCGGTGCGCAAGGCGGACTCGACCGAGACGGCCGGGGTGGCCTTCTCGACGCTGACCGACACGTCCTGCAGAACCGCCGGGAAGGCGGAAACCACGGGGGCGGGGCGGTTTTCGCGGAGCGGGAGGGCGTCGAGGTCGATCTCCACGGCGCAGGTGCGCGGCGGCAGGCCCGAACGCTCGAGAGCGGCCGGGTGGAGTTCACCCGCGTGGCCGACGACCTTGCCGTCCACCACGAGTTCGGCGCAGCGGCCCGGATGCCACGGCAGGTGAGCCGCCGAGCGGCGCTCGATGACCACGCCCGCGGCGTCCGCCACGGCATCGACGAGGGCGAAGGCGTCGCTCGCCTCGACGGCGCGGCCCTGGCCCCAGGGGCCGCGGGGTTCGCGCTTACCGGTGAGCACCGCGCCGACGCGGACCGGCTGCTCGGGAAGCGACCGGAGCAGGACGTCGATCTCGTCCTCGGTGGGGCGGCGGTCGACCGGGAGGGCGTCCACCGCACCGGTGTTCGGGGTGGGCAGGGTGACCTGGCCGATGCCGTAGACGGCGAGATCGCGCTGGCCGCGGGCGATATTGCGGGCGGCGATTTCCAGCAGGCCGGGGAGCAGGGTGGAGGACAGGTCCGGGCGCTCGGTGTCGAGGGGGTTCAGGACCTTCAACGTATTGCGGCGCGGATCGTCGGCTTCCAGACCCCAGGTGTCGAAGACCGCGGCGGACATGAAGACCGGGGCCGGGACCTCGACGCAGCCCTCGAAGGCCAGGGCCTTGCTGACCGCGCGGCGGCGGCGCTGTTCGGCGGTGAGGCCGCGGCCCGCCGGGGCGGTGGGGATGACGGACGGGATCTTGTCCAGGCTCTCCAGGCGCAGCACCTCTTCGACCAGGTCGGCGGGCTGGGTCAGGTCGGGCCGCCAGGTCGGCGGGGTGACGACGAGCTGGCCGTGGCCGGAATCGCTGACGCCGACCTCCACCGTGCAGCCGACCTGCTGCAGGCGGCGGGTGGAGGTGCCGGGGGCGTAGTGCACGACCGCGGTGCGATCGGCCAGATCGATGTCCATGCTGATCGGGGCGGCGGCCGGAACCGGGACGCGCACGTCGGTGAGCACGGATTCCACGGTGCCACCAGCGATTTCGACCAGTAGGGTGGCGGCGCGGTCCAGCGCGGCCACATTCACCTCGGGATCGACGATGCGCTCGAAGCGGCGGCTGGCCTCCGAGGACAGCTTGTGGCGGCGCACGGTGCGCGCGATGGCGACCGGGTTCCAGGTGGCGGCCTCGAGCAGGATGTCGGTGGAGTCCGAGCCGACCTCGGTGCTCGCGCCGCCCATGGTGCCCGCCAGGGAGATGACGCCGGAATCATCGGCGATCACCACGTCCTCGGCGTCCAGGGTGCGCTCGACATCGTCGAGGGTGCGCAGGGTTTCGCCCTTGTTGGCGCGGCGCACGATGAGGGTGCCGTTGACCTTCGCGGTGTCGAAGGCGTGCAGCGGCTGGCCGAGCTCGAGCATGACGTAGTTGGTGACGTCGACGGCCGGGGAGATCGGGCGCACGCCCGACAGCATGAGGCGGCGCTGCAGCCACCACGGGCTGACGGCCTTCGGGTCGACGCCGGTCACACGGCGCACCGCGAAACGCGTGCACAGCGACTCCGGTTCGATCTTGACCTTCCAGGCCTCGTTCTCGGCGTCGGGCAGCAGGCGCACGGCCGGATCCTGGTATTCCAGATCGAAGCCGCAGGCCAGTTCGCGCGCCAGGCCGCGCGCCGAGAAGGCGTAACCGCGGTCGGGGGTGATGGCCAGCTCGATGACGGTGTCGTCCATGCCGAGCACTTCATTGGCGTCCGCGCCCGGCTCGGCGGTGCCCGGCTCGAGCACCAGAATGCCATTGTGATCCTTGCCGATGCCGAGTTCGGCGACCGAGCAGATCATGCCATTGCTGGTGTGCCCGTAGGTCTTCCGCGAAGCGATCTTGAATCCACCCGGCAGCTCACCGCCAGGCAGCACCACGACCACCAGATCGCCCACGGCGAAATTCCGTGCGCCGCAGACGATCTCCTGCAACTCCGACTTGCCGATATCCATCTTGCAGAAGCGGATGGGCTTCTTGAACTCGGTCAGCTCGGTGATCTCGGCGACCCGGCCGACCACCAGCGGATGCTCGATCTCACCGCCGATCGGGTGCAGCGGATCGACCTCTTCGACCTCCAGACCGACCCGGACGAAACCGGCGTCCAGCTCTTCCGCCGACACCGCCCAGTCGGGGGTGGTGCGCTGCAGGATTTCCGTCAGCCAGGACTGCGCTACTCGCACTTGACGTTTCGCTTCCTCGTATCGAAGGGGATCAGGACTGGATGCCGAACGGCAGCGTGAAGCGCACATCGCCCTCGACGATGTCGCGCATATCGGACAGGCCGTTGCGGAACTGCAGGGTCCGCTCCAGACCCATGCCGAAGGCGAAACCGCTGTACACCTCGGGATCGATCCCGCTGGCAATGAGCACCTTCGGGTTGACCATGCCGCAGCCGCCCCACTCGACCCAGCCCGGTCCGCCCTTCTTGTCCTCGAACCACACGTCCACCTCGGCGGAGGGTTCGGTGAAGGGGAAGAACGAGGGCCGCATGCGCGTGGTGGTGTTCGGGCCGAACAGCGCCCGCGCGAAGGAATCCAGGGTGCCCTTGAGGTGGGCCATGGTCAGGCCCTTGTCGATGGCCAGGCCCTCGACCTGCGAGAACACCGGGGTATGGGTGGCGTCGAGCTCATCGGTGCGGAAGGTCCGCCCCGGGCACACGACATAGATCGGCAGCTCGCGCGACAGCATGGACCGCACCTGCACCGGCGAGGTGTGCGTGCGCAGCACCTGCCGCGAACCCTCCGGCGCGATGTGGAAGGTGTCCTGCATGGTGCGCGCCGGATGATCCGGCAGGAAGTTCAGCGCGTCGAAATTGAAGTGCTCGGTCTCGACCTCGGGACCCTCGGCGACCTCCCAGCCCATGGCCACGAACACATCCGCGACCCGCTCGGACAGCACCGCGATGGGATGCCGCGCGCCCTCGGCCCGCCGTCCCGCGGGCAGGGTCACATCGATGGTCTCGGCCACCAGCACCGCGGCATCGCGCTCGGCGAGCAGTTCGGCCTGCCGGGTCTCGTATGCCTGCGACACCCGGCCGCGCGCCACGTTCACGCGCTTACCGGCCTCGGCCTTCTCCTCCTTGGGCAGCGTGCCCAGCGACCGCTGCGCCAGGGAGACGGGCGATTTGCCGCCCATGAACTCGGTCTTCGCGGCCGCGAGCTCATCCAGGGTCGCGGCCGAGGCGAACGCCTTCTCGGCGGCTTCCGCGGCGGCGGCGAGGGATTCCTCGGTCAAAGCCGCAGTCTGCTCGGCACGGTCGATATCGTCGGCCACGATGCTGGTCTCTCCCCTGGCTGGTAAAAGGTCGGGCGATTGCCACCCCATTCTTGCTGGTCGAATCGTAGTCCTTGTAATCAGCCCGGTTCACCCGGATTTCCGCAGGCAGCGCGCACCCCGCCCGGCGTGGCGCGCGCCGCCGCGCCGAATCACGCCGAGCGGTACCGCTCCCGGAAGATATTCCGGTCGAGGCCGCGGCGACCGGGGTGAATCCGCTGCTCGGCCGGATAGCCGACGGACATGAGCGCCGCGATCATCGCGTCCTTCACGGCGTCAGGCACATATATGCCACAATACTCATATGGCACTGAAGCGCACGATGGTCTACGCCGATGCGGACGACCTAGCCGTGATCAAAGAGGCTGCGGCACGGAGCAACATGAGCGAGGCCGAAATCATCCGCAACGCCATACATCTGGCAGCCCTGCGTGTGCAGCGCCGGTCCGAGCCGTTGCGACTGAGACGATTCAGCAGTGGGGATCCAACGCTCGCCGAACGTGTGGACGAGTATCTCGCGGACGACTTCGGAGGTTCGGAGCATCGATGACGTTCGGAACCGACGGTCCGGGCATCGTCATCGGCGACACGTCCGGCCTTATCGCCGCATTCGACACTGCATCACCCGATAGTGATACTGCATTCCGTGTGCTCGAGACAGCGGGTTTGGTCGTCTTGTCGCCTTTGGTGCTCGCTGAGCTGGATCATGTCGCACGCCGCGTACTCGGCCGTCGCATTTCGATCGAGATGATCGAGGATCTCAGCGCACAAGCCCGTACACCGCACTTCGAAATAGCCGTGATAACCCCTGACGTGCTGGACCAAGCCAACGCAGTTCGCCGTCTGTACCCTGATTTGAACCTCGACCTCGCGGACGCTGTAACGGTGGCTCTCGCTGCAAATTATGAAACCGACGCCGTCCTCACGCTGGATCGGCGCGACTTCCGCGCGCTGACTCCCCTCACCGAACACAAAGCCTTTCGAGTGCTACCCGACGACCTGATCTGACGGATTCTCGGCGGGCTCACCCGGACGGTTCGCTCGCATGCTGCTCCCGCAGCGCGGTGACTTCGGCTCGCAGGGAACGGATTTCGGCGAGCAGGAGGCCGATCTCGCCTTCGGTGCGTTCGCTGGTCTTCTCGACGGTGCCGAGTTTGTCGACGACCCAGCTGGTGGTGGCGCCGATGGCGAAGCTGATGAGGCCGATGCCGATGGTCATGAGGATCAGGGCCACGAGGCGGCCTTCCACCGTCACCGGGTAGCGGTCGCCGTAGCCGACGGTGGTGACCGAGACGGCGGCCCACCAGAGGGCGTCGCCGAAGCTCTTCACATTGGCGCCCTCGGCGTCGCGTTCGGCGTCGTAGAGGGCGAGGCTGCACACGAACAGGAGCAGCAGGGAGCCGGTGCCGACGAAAACCGACATGCGCGTGCGGGATTGGAAGCGGCTGCGGCGGTCGGCGGCATCGAGGACCAGCAGGACGGCGCGCAGCAGGCGCAAGGGGCGCAGTGGGGGCAGCAGCACCGCGACGAGGTCGAGCCAATTGCGCCGGACGAAGCGGCGGCGGTTGGTGGACAGTCGCAGCCGGATGACGTAGTCGACGGCGAACAGGGCCCAGACGGTGGCGTCGAGGATATTCGCCCACGTTCCGATTCCACGGGTGCCGCCCGGCGTCGAGCACATGCCAGGCGTAGGCGGCCAGGAACAGTAAGGCCAGCGCCGCCATGGGGATCGCGGTGGCGCGTTCCCAGGCGACCCTGCGGGTGTGGGGTACGAGATCGGGCGGCAGTGCCGGTGCCCGGTCGGTGCCGGTGTGCATGGGGATCTACCTGGGTTGATGCGGTCAAGCCAACCGCAGCGTATCCCCCGGCGCAGCGAAGCAGGGTATGAACCGACCGGTCCCGCGCACGTCCGGGTCAGGCGTCGAGGTCGGAGGCGATCAAGCCCGCGATCTTGTCCAGGGTGGCCTGATCATCCGAGCTGACGATCACCTCGGCCCCTTTGGCGGCGCCGAGGCTCATGATCATGAGCGCCGAACCGGCGTCCACCGGAGCGCCGTCGGGCAGCGCGATGGTGACCGGGACGCCCGCGGCCAGGACGGTCTGGGCGACGATCGCGGCGGGCCGGGCGTGCAGGCCGACGGCGGAACCGACGGTGACGGTCGTGCTGGGCATGGTGATCCTCCTTGGTGATTACACGGTCGCGGGAACGGCGGGCGTGGATTCGGAACGTGGTCTGACGAGTTGTTTGGCGGCGGTCACGCACAACGTGCCGACCACGGTGCCCGCGGCCAGCGCGAACAGGAACCAGAGCAGGTGGCCGACGGCGAAGAAGACGAAGATGCCGCCGTGCGGGGCGCTCAGCGTGGCGCCGGAGGCCATGATGAGACCGCCGGTGACCGCACCGCCCGCCATCATCGAGGGAATGACGCGCACCGGATCGGCGGCGGCGAACGGGATGGCGCCCTCGGAGATGAACGAGGCACCCAACAGCCATGCGGCCTTACCGTTTTCGCGCTCGGCGGTGGTGAAAAGCTGCGGCCGCACGGTGGTCGCCAGAGCCATGGCCAGCGGCGGCACCATGCCCGCGGCCATGACCGCCGCCATGATCCGCAGCGTCGCCGGATCATTGACGCTCAGCCCGGCGACAGCGAACGAGTACGCCGCCTTGTTCACCGGCCCGCCCAGGTCGGAGCACATCATCAGCCCGAGAATGACACCCAGCAGCACCGCCGAGGTCCCCGACAGACCGTTGAGCCAGTCGGTGAGCCCACTGGTGATGGCCGCCAGCGGCCTGCCGAGCACGATGAACATGACCCCGCCCACGATCAGCGATGCGAACAGCGGAATCACCACCACCGGCATGAGCCCCCGAGCCCACTGCGGCACATGCATTTTCGCAATCCACAGCGCCGCGAACCCGGCGATCAAACCGCCGACGAGACCACCCAGGAATCCGGCTCCCACGAACACCGCGACCGCACCCGCCGTGAATCCCGTTGCGAGACCGGGCCTATCGGCAATCGCGTACGCGATATATCCGGCCAGCGCCGGTACGAGGAAGCCGAAAGCCAATGAGCCCAGCTGGAACAGCACCGCGCCGAGATAGATCCGCAGCCCGCCATCGGGCAGTGAACCCAGCGTATTGTCCAGCACGATCGTCTTCGCGTCGGTCGAGATCTCATACCCGCCCAACAGGAATCCCAGCGCGATGAGCAGTCCACCGGCGGCCACGAACGGAATCATGTAGCTGACCCCGGTCAGCAGAATCTGCCGCAACCGAGTCCCCCACCCCAGCTCCCCCGAAGCCGTTGCGGCAGCGCCACTCCCCGCCCCGCCACGCTCCGCCGCGACGGTCCGCGCATCCGGATCCGCTGCCGCTCGAAGCGCCTCGGCCACCATCACATCCGGCTCGTTGATCGCCCGCTTCACCCCGGATTCGACCACCGGCTTCCCCGCGAACCGCTCCCGCCCCTTCACCCCCACATCGGTCGCGAAGATCACCGCATCGGCCGCCGCAATGGTCGCCGCCGACAACGGCACGCTCCCACTCGACCCCTGCGTCTCGATCTCCACAACGACCCCGGCCCGCTCCCCCGCCGCCACCAGCGAATCAGCCGCCATATAGGTATGCGCGATCCCGGTCGGACACGCCGTCACGGCAACGAGGATGCGACCGGCCGCGGGATCCCCTCCCGCCCCAGCCTCCGCCATCGCCTCGTCGATCCGGGAATCACCCTGCGCCCCAGCCGAATCCCGTTGCGGCTGCGGCGCTACGGCCGGAGCGAGGACCTCATTGACGAGTTCCAGCACCACCGCCGGGGAGGTCGCCGCCCGGAGCGCGCCGACGAATTCCGGTTTGATGAGAGCGCGCGCGAGGGCCGAAAGCAGCGTCAGGCGTTCGGCCCCTCCGCCCTCCGGCGCGGCGATCAGAAAGACCAGATCCGCGGGCCCGTCCGGCGCGCCGAAGTCGACCCTCGGGGCCAGCCGTGCGAAGGCCAGCGACGCTGTGCGGACCGTCTCCGCCCGGCAGTGCGGAATGGCGATGCCCCCGGGAAGCCCGGTCGCCGACTGGCTCTCGCGCTCCGATGCGGCATCACGCAGCGCATCCGCATCGGTCGCCCGGCCGCTGGCGGCCACGCGCCCGGCGAGTGCTGCGATCACCTCCTGCTTGGTGGCGCCGAGATCGGCGTCCAGGGTGATCAGGTCGGTGGTGATGATCGGGTCAGCCATCGAATGTCCTTCAGCGATGGGGCAGGGAGTCGAGGGCCGTGACGATCACGGCGTCCGGGGTGATGTGGTGGGGGCCGGGGAGGCCGGTGCCGGGGAGGGCGACGGCCGCGCTGCCGTAGGCGACGGCGCTGCGGAGGCGGTCCGCCGGAGGGCTGCCCGCGAGGTCGGCGAGGAGGTATCCGGCCAGGGCGGAATCGCCTGCGCCGACGGTGCTGCGCGGGGTGATGTCGGGGGCGGTGGCGTGCCATGCGCCATCGGGGGTGATCAGCACCGCGCCTTCCGCGCCGAGGGTGGCGAGTACCGCGCCCACACCGCGATCCACCAGGATGCGCCCGGCCCGCGCCGCGGTCGACGGGTCGTGGAGTTCGTCGTGGTCCAGGCCGGTGAGCTGGGCCAGTTCCTCGGCATTGGGTTTGAGCAATTGCGGGACAACGGAATCGAAGCCTGATGCCAATGCGCGCAGCGGTGCGTCGGAGGTGTCCACGGCGACGGGGGTGCCGCGCAGCTGCCGCAGCAGGTCGCAGTACCAGTCGTCGGGCACCAGCGGCGGCAGCGAGCCCGAGAGCACCACCCAGGCGGCGTCGGCGGACAGTTCGACCAGCAGGGCGGCCAGCCGCCGCAGGTTGTCCTCGGTGAGCGCGGCGCCGGGTTCGTTGATTTTCGTTGTGGTGCCGTCGGATTCGGCAAGGGTCAGGTTGGTGCGAGCGGAGCCCTGACAAGGCACCGCGCGATGGTCGAGGCCCGTTTCGCGGAGTGCGCGCAGCAGCGGGTCGTCCGGACGGCCGGGGAGGACCGCGACGGTGGGGACACCGGCGGCGGTGACCACGCGGGAGACATTGATGCCCTTGCCGCCCGGCTGCGTGGTGACCGTGCGGGCGCGCAGGACCGCGCCGGAGCGCAATGGCTCGGTCAGGGTGACGGTCCGGTCGATGCTAGGGTTCGCGGTGAGGGTGACGATCATGCGGTGACCACCTCGATTCCGGAGTGCTCCAACTCGTTTCGCAGGGATTGCGGGAGGTCGGTGTCGGTGACGAGGACGTCGATCTCGTCGATGGTGGCGAAGCGCACGAAATCCTCGCGGCCGATCTTGCTGGAGTCGGTGACCACGACCACGCGGTGCGCGGTGCCGACCATGGCCCGCTTCACGGCGGCCTGATCGGTATCGGGGGTGGACAGGCCGTGCCCGGAGGTCAGCGCATTGGTGCCGATGAAGGCCACATCGACGCGCAGCTCGGCGAGCACCCGCAGCGGCTGCGCGCCCACCGCGGCCTGCGTCAGCCCGCGCACCCGCCCGCCCAGCAGATGCAACTGCACCCCGGCGTGGCCGGAGAGCCGGGTGGCGATCGGCAGCGAGTTGGTGACCGCCACCAATTCCCGGTCGGCGGGCAGCAGGGCCGCCACCCGTCCGGTGGTGGTGCCCGCGTCGAACAGCACGCTGCCCCCGGAGGACGGCAGGAATTCCAAGGCCGCCTTGGCGATTCGGTCCTTCTCCGCCGACTTGCTGTGCTCGCGCTCGGTGGTGCCGAGCTCGATGGCGGTCAGCGCCGCCGCGGGGACCGCGCCGCCGTGCACGCGGCGCACCAGGCCCATGCGATCCAGCACCGCCAGATCGCGGCGGACGGTCTCGGTGGTGACGCCGTACTGCTCGGCCAGATCGGCGACGGCCACGCGCCCGAGTTGCCCGACCAGGGTGGCAATGGCCTGCTGCCGCTCCTCGGCGTGCATACCGATCCTTCCGCTCGATGTTTGATCCTGTTGTTTTATGCCCGATTATATTGCTTTGTCAAGCCTCGCGAGTAGCCTGGATCACATCGATTCACAACCGAAGGATGCACCGCATGACCCGCTCAGTCCAGGAAAACGCCACTTCACCAGTGCTCTATGGCACTCCGGCGGTACCGGGCGTGGTCGCCGGTCCGACAGTCCGGCCCACCCCTCGGGTGCGTGTGGAGCCGACCGCGGTGCCGATTGCCGAGTCCGATCGGGCATCCGAGGCCGAGAACTTCCGCCGGGCCGCCGCCGCGGTCGCCGACCGGCTGCGGGCGCGCGCGGCCACCGCCACCGGCGCGGCCGCGGAGGTGCTGGCCGCGAATGCCGCCATGGCCGCCGACCGCGGCTGGCTGGGCGCGGCCGAACAGCGCATCGAGTCGGGCAGGCCCGCGCCCGCCGCGGCGGTCGCGGCCACCGAGCAGTTCGCCGAATTGTTCCTGAAACTGGGCGGATTGATGGCCGAGCGGGTCACCGATCTGCGCGATGTCTGCGACCGCGTGGTCGCGGAACTGACCGGTCGGCCCGAACCCGGCATTCCGGTGCCCGACCACCCGTCGATTCTGCTCGCCGAGGATCTGGCCCCCGCCGATACCGCCGGTCTGGATCCGGAACTCGTTGTCGGCCTGGCGACTTCGCTGGGCGGCCCGACCAGCCACACCGCGATCATCGCGCGCCAGCTCGGCATTCCCTGCGTGGTCGCCGTCGAGGGCCTGGACGAAGTCCCCGCCGGAACCGAGATCCTGCTGGACGGCGCGGCCGGTCTGGTCACCGTCTCCCCCGATGCCGAAACCGTCACTGCGGCAGTCGATGCGTACCGGGCGAGTTCGGAGCGCGCGGCGGCGTGGACCGGTCCGGGCGCGACCGCCGACGGCCACCGGGTGGAGATCCTGGCGAATGTGCAGGACGGCGCGGGGGCCCGCGCGGCCCAGCGCTTCCCCGCCGAGGGGGTGGGCCTGTTCCGCACCGAATTGTGTTTCCTGGACCGCGAATCCGAGCCCGCCCGGGCCGAGCAGGCCGCGATCTACGCCGAGGTGCTCGACGCCTATCCGGAGGCGAAGGTGGTGCTGCGCACCTTGGACGCGGGCTCGGACAAGCCGCTGCGCTTCGCCGACCATCCCGAGGAGGCCAATCCGGCGCTGGGGCTGCGCGGTATCCGCCTGGCGGTCCGCGACGGCCTGCTGGAGCGCCAGCTCGACGCCGTCGCCGATGCCGCCGCCGGTCGCAAGGTCACGCCCTGGGTGATGGCCCCGATGATTTCCACAGCGGCCGAAGCGAAGTCCTTCGCCGCCCAGGTGCGCGAGCGCGGGCTGATTCCGGGAGTGATGATCGAGGTGCCCGCCGCGGCGCTGCTGGCCGAGGCGATTCTCGAGCACGTCGATTTCGTGTCGATCGGCACCAATGACCTCGCCCAGTACACGATGGCCGCCGACCGCATGTCCCCGCAGCTGGCCACGCTCACCGATCCCTGGCAGCCCGCCGTGCTCGCCCTGGTCGCCCGTACCGCGTCGGCCGGGCGGGCGCTGGGCAAGCCGGTCGGCGTGTGCGGTGAGGCCGCCGCCGATCCGCTCCTGGCCTGTGTCCTCACGGGATTGGGCGTCACCTCGCTCTCGGCCGCGGCCCCCGCCGTCGCCGCCGTCGGCGCGGCCCTGGCCGCGACCACCTTCGAGGACTGACGCCGCGCTGCCGAATCCGTGCTGGGGACAACCGATCCCACCGAGGCCCGAGCCGCGGCGCGCACCGCACTCGATTTCTGACATCCACGCGACCGCGCCCCTTCCGAATCGAATCGGAAGGGGCGCAGTGTTGTTCGAGCCGCCTCGATCAGGCGGCCACCGTCTTCGGGCGAATCCGAGCGAGAGCATTCCGCACTCCGACTGTCCTCAGCGCCGCCCAGAGGGCGATGCCGATGTAGACGACCTGCTCGGGCAGACGGAACCACAGCGGTGTGGCAGGATCACCGTTGAGCGGGATTTCCTCCACCGCCGCATAGATATTGGCGGAGGTCATGAGCACGAACAGCACGGCCAGCCCGATTCCGGCGTACTTGCGCGCGCCGGTGATCACCAGCCCCGCCGCACCGGCCAGCTCCAGCACTCCGGTCAAGTAGACCATGAGGTCGGGGAAAGGCACGAAGTCCGGAACCATGGCGGTCAGATCGTCGTGGCTGGGCATGGCATCCACGGTGTCGGGGACGAAATGCGCCGCGCCGGTGAAGAGCAGCAGCACCGCCAGGCCGTGCGCGAACGACACCTGCCAGGTGGCGAACCGCCGGACGCCTAGCGCGCCGAGGGTGCGGAAGCCGAGGGTGGGGACGAGCATCAGGACGAGGGTGTCGAACATGATCTTTCTCCGTACCGGGTGACTACGAATTCGTTCGGGCGGCAGTGTTCTTCGGCCGACCGGGGAGGAGCAGGGAGATCAGCGCGCCGACCGCCACAACGCCCGCGCCGGTCCATACCGCGGGAACCAGGCCGTCGACGTAGCTCTGCGGGCTCAGATACGAACCCTGGGAGGCGAATACCGAGGCCAGCACGGCGACTCCCATGGCGACGCCCACCTCGCGAATGGTGTTGTTGGCGCCGGAGGCCATGCCCTGATCCGCGGGCGCGGCGCTGGCCATGACGACGCTGGAGGCGGGCGCGAAGGTCAGGCCCATGCCCACACCGGCGAGCACGAAGGGCAATACCAGTGCGCCGTAACCGGTGTCGGCGGTACTGATGAGCGCGATCCAGCCCAGCGCCGCCGCCAGGAACACCTGACCGGTCGCGATGAGGACGCGCGGTCCGACCTTGTCGACGATCAGACCCGCGATCGGCGCGACCACCATCGGGGCCATGGTCCACGGCAGGGTCCGCACGCCCGCCTCCAGCGGTGAATAGCCCTGCACCACCTGGAAGAACTGCGCCAGCAGGAAGACCGAACCGAAGACGCCCACCGAGAAGGTGAACAATACGGTGTTGACGGCGCTGAACGCCCGCGACCCGAACAGCCGCAGCGGCAGCATGGGTTCGGCGGTGCGCCGCTCCCAGGCGATGAATCCGGCCAGCAGGACCGCGCCGCCGATCAACCCGCCCAGCACGCCCGCCGAGGTCCAGCCGTCTTCGGAGCCGTGCACCACACCCCACACCACGGCGAGCACGCCGCTCGCCGACAGCGCCAGTCCGATCACATCCGAACGCCGTGCGCCGCCGAAGGATTCACCCAGGATGCGCGCCGCGAACGGCAGTGCCAGCAGGCCGATGGGGACATTGATCCAGAAGATCCACTGCCAGCTCAGACCGTCGACCACCGCACCGCCCACGACCGGCCCGAGCGCCACGCCGAGTCCGGAGATGCCGCCCCAGATGCCGATGGCGGCGCTGCGCATCTTCTCCGGCACGGCGTTCGACAGCAATGTGAGCGACAGCGGCATGACGGCCCCGAACCCTTGGATCGCGCGCGCCCCGATGAGCATCCACGGTTCGGTGGCCAGCGCGCAGGCCGCCGAGGCCACGGTGAACAGCGCGATGCCGAACAGGAACACCCGCCTCCGCCCCAGCCGGTCGCCGAGGGCCGAGGGCCGAGGCGGTGAGCAGCAGCGAGGCGAACGACAGCGTGTAGGCGTTCACGAACCATTGCAGATCGGTGAGCGACGCGCCGAGCTCGGTCTTGATGATGGGCAGGGCGTTCGTGACCACGAGATTGTCCAGCGTGACCATGAACATCGGAATGCCGACCGCCGCCAGCACCGCCCACAACGGACGGGGCGTGACGGCGGAACTACTTGCGGGAGAGGTCTTTTCAAGAGTCTGAGTCATGTCCAGTCCTTGTTATAATCGACTGATAACTAGAGAGTATGCATCGGCTGATAACATGTCAATGGGAAATTCCATTCCCGCCGCGATTCCGAC
This sequence comes from Nocardia crassostreae, assembly GCF_001613405.1. Lineage (GTDB taxonomy): Bacteria > Actinomycetota > Actinomycetes > Mycobacteriales > Mycobacteriaceae > Nocardia > Nocardia crassostreae. The sequence continues at coordinate 16,647 of NZ_BDCH01000043.1, read as the reverse complement.
GATGAGAAGGCTCCCCAGCCATGACGAGAACCCGGATGACCGCCACCGAACGCGGCGAACAGGTACTCGAGGCCGCGATCTCCGCCTTCGCCGAATCCGGTTACACCGCAACCAGAACCGATGAGATCGCGCGTCGCGCCGGGGTCTCCCAGCCGTATGTCATCCGACTGTTCGGCACCAAGCAGCAGCTGTTCCTGGCCGTGAGCGAGCGGGCCTGCGATCGCATCGAGGAGACCTTCCGAACCAGCGCCGAGGCGGCGGATCCGGACGCCGACACGGCGGGCAAGCTGCTGGCCCTGGGCGATGGCTACGAGGTCTTCCTGACCGAGCCCGAACTACCCCTGGTCCTATTGCACGGCTTCTCGGCCAGCGCCGATCCGGCCATCGGCGACCAGGTCCGCGACCGCTACGGCCGCATGTACCGCCTGATCCGGGAACTCACCGGCGCATCGGTGTCGGAGGCCCGCGAGTTCATGGCCACGGGCATGCTGTTGACCGTCATGGCGGCCATGCGTGTCACCGGCCCGCACGCCGTACCCGCCGACTGGGCCCAGGAGATCATGCGGGACCTCGAGGAGGACGACTGACCGCCGGGGCGCTCAGCGCCCCTCCAGCACCTCGATATGGTCCGGATCGGCATCGGCCTCGATAATGTCCTCGGTCGGCTCGGGCAGCTTGCGCGCCAGCACCTCGCCGCGGAAGAACGGCGGCATGGCCTTCGCCAGCGCCAGGTAGATGGGCACGCCCAGCAGCAGGGTGCCCACGCCGAGCAGGAAGGTCGCGCCGATATGCCAGTGCGGCGGGAACGGCAGCTGCCAGAACGAGCCGTCCTCCTCCACCCACCAGGAGGTCACCGCGGTCCACCCGGCCGCGAACAGCAGCATGAAGCCGCCCGCCGCGGGCAGGACGCCCTTCATGACGAGAGCCCTTGGGTTGGCGGCGAATCGGTCGCGGTACAGCCAGGCGCAGCTGAGCCCGGTGAGGCCGTAGTACACGCCGATCGAGATGCCGATGGCGGTCACGGCTTGGGCGATGAGCCGCCCGCCGGAGGCGAAGTTCAGCGCCACATACAGCACCACCGAGGCCGCGCCGAACACGATGGCGGAGAACGACGGTGTACGGAAACGCGGGTGAATCTTGCCGAACGCCTTGGGCAGCGCGTGGTGCAGCGCCATGGAATAGGTGGCGCGGGCCGTCGGCAGAATGGTCGTCTGTGTAGAGGCCGCCGCCGAGGTGAGCACCATGAGGAACAGTAGGTGCACCAGCACCGTGCCCACCGCGCCCTCGCCGAACACCGCGCTGCCGAGTGCGCCGAGCACATCGTCGACATGATCGGGGTTGGCCAGCCCGAGCCCCTCGGTGCCGGTCCCCGCGAAGGACTGGCTCGCCACCGTGACCAGCAGGTACAGCGCCACCAGCGTGATGGTCGACAGCACCGCCGCACGTCCCGGCGTATGCCGCGGATCCACCGTCTCCTGGTTCACCGCCACGGCCGAATCCCAGCCCCAGTAGATGAACACCATGAGCAGCATGGCGGTCACGAAGTCCGAGAACGACCCGATCTCGAACGGGTTGAACCACGACCAGTCCGGCAGGCTCGCCCCCTCCGGCGCATTCCCGATGACGACCCGCGCGAGGGCGACCACCGCGAACACCACGAGCATCCCGAACTCGATGGTCAGCAGCCACTGCTGCAGCCGCGCCGACACATCGATGCCGAACACCGCGACCAAGGTCATCACGACCAAATAGACAATCCCCAGCAACAGCACCCACACATTGGTGGCGTCCCCGCCGATACCGTGCGCCCCGAACAAATGAAAGGTGTACTGCGAGCTGATCTGCGCCAAACTCGCCATCACCAGCAGATCCGACACCACGATCGCCCACCCGGCCATCCACCCCGTGAACGGCCCGAACGCCCGCGTCGCCCACACGAACGTGGTCCCCGGATCCGGTTCCACCTCATTGAGATCCCGGTAACCAATGGCCACCAGCAGCATGGGCACGAAGGCCAGCAGCACAATGACCGGCGACTGCAATCCCACGGCGGCCACGACCAGTCCGAGCGTGGCGGTAATGCTGTAGGCGGGTCCAGCCGACGCCACCCCGATCACCACACTGGATGCCAGGGACAGCGCACCGGACTTGAGGGTGCTGGGCAATGTCACCGGGTAATGCTAAGGGCAAACCCGCAGCACACCGAATCAGCACGCCAATCCTCATCCCGGCGTGCCATGAGCACGCCGGGATGCCGGGGTCAGCGCCGCGGCGTGTGCTGGACGCGGGCGCTGGCGTAGAGGCAGATGGCCGCCGCGGCAGCCAGATTCAGGCTTTCGGCGCGGCCGTGGATGGGAATGCGGACGCGGTGGGTGGCGCGGTCGGCGACGGTGCGGTCGAGGCCGTGCGCCTCATTGCCGAATAGCCAGGCGACCGGGCCGGAGAGGAGGTCGTCGGCCTCGTCCAGGTCGACTTCACCCTTGGCGGTGGTCGCGAGGATGGTGATACCGGCCGCTTCGAGGGCGGTCAGCGTCGCGTCGGTGTCGCGTTCGCGGGCGACCGGCACGTGGAAAAGGCTTCCGGCGCAGGCGCGTACGCATTTGCCGTTGTGGGGGTCGACCGAATCACCGGACAGCACAACGCCATTGGCGCCGACGGCGTCGGCGACGCGGATGAGGGTGCCCGCATTGCCGGGGTCGGCGATCTCCACCGGGACGGCCAGCAGGCGCGGCGCGGCGTCGAGGACCTCGCGCAGCGGTACGTCGACCTGGCGGCAGACCGCGACCAGGCCGGGCGGAGTCACGGTCTCCCCCAGCATTTCCGCGGCGCGATCGCTCACCAGGGTGGTGCGCACGCCCGCGGCGGCGGCTCCGGCGACGAGCTCGTGCTCACGCCCGGCGGCCTTCGCGGAGTAGAAGAGTTCCTCCACGCGTCCCGTATCCAGGGCGGACTCCACCGAATTGGCTCCCTCGGCGAGGAAGAATCCGGTCTTGCGGCGCTGGGCGGTGCGGTGCAGCTTGACAGCGGAAACGACCCGCGGATTGCGCTCTGAGAGCGCATCCACGGGCCGTTCGGAATGCTTTGTCACGCAGTCCTGGCTCAGGCGGCCGGGGCGTTGACATCCTCGGGCAGCGCGGCCTTGGCCACGGCCACCAGACCGGCGAACGCCTCGGCGTCGGAGACGGCCAGCTCGGCGAGGATCTTGCGGTCCACCTCGACACCCGCGGCCTTGAGGCCCTGGATGAAGCGGTTGTAGGTGATGTCGTTCAGACGCGCGGCGGCGTTGATACGAGCGATCCACAGCTTGCGGAAGTCACCCTTGCGCGCGCGGCGGTCCCGGTAGGCGTAGGTGAGCGAGTGCAGCTGCTGTTCCTTGGCCTTGCGGTACAGGCGCGACCGCTGACCGCGGTAGCCCTTGGAGGCCTCGAGAACGGAACGGCGCTTCTTCTGAGCGTTGACAGCCCTTTTGACGCGTGCCACTTGTCAGTCCTTGATCGATAGGGGGCGCTGCGGTTGCGCCCGGGTGTTGGTCGGTTTATGCGTCCGCGGAAACGGATCGCGAATTGGCTTGCTCGGCCGACTTACTTGGCGAGCAGCTTCTTGACGCGAGCGACGTCCGCCTTCGCCACGACCTCCACGCCGTCCAGACGACGAGTGCGGGTGGTCGGCTTGTGCTCGAGCAGGTGGCGACGGTTCGCCTGCTGACGGAGCAGCTTGCCCGAACCGGACACCTTGAATCGCTTCGAGGCTCCGCTGTGGCTCTTCATCTTCGGCATGGATTCACCATTTCTCTCGTGCCGGAGGCAGGGGTGAACCCGCCTCCGCCAATGCTGTTAGTTATTACTGCTGCGGGACGTCAGCACCCGAAGCCTCGACCGCCGCATCGGCGGCCGGGGCGCTGTCGGCCGCGGGCGCGCTCTCACGCGTCTGCGAAGCCGACTGCTGGGCCTTCACCCGCGTCTTCGCACCCTTGTGGGGCGCGAGGACCATGGTCATGTTCCGGCCGTCCTGCTTGGCCGAGGTTTCGACGAAACCGAGATCGGCGACGTCGGAGGCCAGCCGCTGCAAGAGTCGGTAACCCAGTTCCGGACGCGACTGCTCACGACCACGGAACATGATCGTGACCTTGACCTTCGACCCGGCCTCGAGGAACCGCATGACGTGGCCCCGCTTGGTCGCGTAGTCGTGGTCGTCGATCTTCGGGCGGAGCTTCTGCTCCTTGATCACGGTCTGGACCTGGTTCTTCCGGGACTCACGCGCTTTCTGCGCGGTCTCGTACTTGAACTTGCCGTAGTCCATGATCTTGCATACCGGCGGGCGCGCGTCCGGTGCGACCTCGACCAGGTCGAGATCAGCCTCCTGGGCGACGCGTAGTGCATCTTCAACACGCACGATCCCAACCTGTTCGCCACCGGGTCCGATGAGGCGGACCTCCGGTACGCGGATGCGATCGTTGATGCGGGTCTCAGTGCTGATGGGGCCTCCTAGGTCAAGCGGTTCGTCAACGACCGCAAGCAATAAACTGCAACCCCAATTCCAACACGAAAGCCCCGCATTGGTATTTCACCAACACGGGGCCCGAGTCGACCGATCCACGACGCAAACACTGCGCATCGCACCCCAGCTGGGCGAACCCAGCGAGGAACCCATCCGAGAAAAAGATGGGCGACCGGACCGTTCAACCTCGCGGCTGACGGTGGGAGTCGGGCTCCACTTAAAGCCCCGGTCCGGTCATGAAAACCGGTCTGGGGCGATCGTCGCAGGTCAGTCTAACAGCCACCTGGGCGGATCCCGAAATCGGCCTCCCCCGCGACCTGGGACAACCCGCTCGATGCCATGCTCTACCCCATGACAGAGGCACGTGTGAACGAGGAATCGGCGCTCATCGAAGGCGAAGTGGTCCGCGAACTGGCCGAGATCCCCGCGGTGGAGGTTATCAGCCGCGCCGCCGTCATGCTCATGAGTTCGGCCGCCGAAAAACTCGGCCTCGGCGAAGACGACCCCTCTGCCAGCCCCCACCTCGACCTCGACGAGGCCCGCCGCGTCATCACCGCCCTCGCCGGTCTCGTCACCGCCTCCGTCGAATACCTCGGCCCCCACGCGGGCCCCATCCGCGACGGCCTCCAATCCCTCCAGCGCGCCTTCCGCGAAGCCTCCGCCCACCCGGACGCCCCCGGCTCCGGCCCCGGCGAAAAGTACACCGGCCCCGTCTACTGACCTGAGTTCGCCGTCGCCCCAAGTCGGCGAGCGGGTTATCCTTCCGCCCTTCTTTATTCACGAGGGCGTTGTAGTCGCACTCGGATCCGACTTCGAGGAGCCCGAGAGGTTGAAGTACGTGACCCGGCGGGCATGATTCCCTTGCTCGGCGGGGCAGCCACGGGCTTGGGGACCCTGACCGATCCATGGGTCGGATGTCGGTCCGGCGTGGAATGCTCGGGGCATGGCACACATGGTTCTGGCTCCTGGATTCTGGCTTGGTGCGTGGGCGTGGGATGAGGTCGCGGAGGAATTGCGGCGGCGGGGGGACGAGGTGGTGGCGTTGACGCTGCCTGGGCTGGACGGGGAGGATCCGGGGCGGCTGGGGGCGACGATCGCGGATCAGGCGCATGCGATTGTCGCGGCGGCGCCGAAACCGGTGGTGCTGGTGGCGCATTCGGGGGCGGCGCTGCCCGCGTATTTGGCGACCGACCTTGCGCCGGAACGGTTTTCGCGGGTGATCTATGTGGATACCGCGCCGTTGCCGGATGGGTTCACGGCGATTCCGGCGCTGGGGGACGCGGCGGAGTTTCCGCTTGGGGATTGGGCGCAGGTGGAGGCGGACGGGAATAGCCTGGAGGGGCTGGACGAGGCGGCGCTGGCGCGGTTCCGGGAGCGGGCGGTGCCGGTTCCGGCGGGGGTCGCGGGCGCGGCGCTGAAGCTCTCGGATTCGGATGCCCGGCTGTCGGTTCCGACCACGCTGGTGTGCACCAGCTGGCCCAGCGAGGTGGTGCGGCAGGGCGCGGAGGCGGGGCAGGTGCCGATCTTCGCCGAACTCGCCCGTTTCGACGCCGATCACCTGGACTACGTCGACCTGCCCACCGGCCACTGGCCCATGTGGTCGAAACCCGTTGAGCTGGCCGAGATCCTGCACGAGGCCGCCAACCGCTGACGGCGGCCGCGAGGCATGCAAAGCGGATCCAGCAATTTGTCACTAGCGGTTTCCGATCAATTGCCAGAGATTTGCGAGAAGTTTTCCCGAGGGCCACTCGAGAGACGCCCGGCCGGTACGGCGCGTATTCTATTGTCTCGCGCTGTAGTTGCCGTCATTTAAACATCATTGCAAGATCACGCTTCGGCAAATATCTAGCTATACACCGGGATTGGGCTGGTAGGCGGCGCGCCGTACAAACGGGCCGGTCCGCGTGTCCGGCAATATTGCTGGTCACGCGGGTCCGGCAGGGATCCCCCGGAATAAGTTGCGGCCCTGCGTTATCGAACGTGGCGCGCGGAACGATGTGGTGCTGAGTGGATGCCGCATTCGTTCCTGCCCCAGCGAAACGCGGGCGCGGTGCTGCATACTACTCCGGGGACAGCGGCTGCTGTCCTTACAACGGCGTTGAAACGAACTCCACGGGGGTTGTACATGATTGACTCTATTTCGCGAGGGCGAACCTCCAGCCGACTGCGTCGGTTCGCTCCGATCTTCGCGGCGGTGTCGGTAGCCGCGGCTCTGGTGGCGGGTTGCTCGTCCTCCAGCGACGACACCGGCACCACCACCGCGGCGCCGCCGGCCCAGTTGCCCGACGGCGCGCAGATCGTGGCGGAATGCGCTCGCACCACCCAGACCCTGCAGTGGGTCCACTTCAACCTTTCGGTCTCGAATGTGCCGAACCTCCCGGTGGAGACCATCTCCGCCGACGTCACCAACCAGCCGCAGGGGGCGGGGCAGGCCATCGGTGACGCCAAGGTCCGGTTGAAGCCGGAGGCCGAGTTCACCGATACCAAGTTCCTGGTCTACGACAAGACCCTGTACGCCGGTGACGGCACCAAGTACAGCAAGGTCGGCCCGGCCGAGCAGATCTACGATCCGGGCGTCATCCTGGACAAGGACAAGGGCCTGGCCAATGTCATCGCCCAGATCCAGAACCCGAAGGCCGAGGCCCGGGAGAAGATCGACGGCATCGACACGGTGAAGATCTCCGGCACCATCAACGGCTCGGTCATCGACCCGGTCGTGCCCAAGGCCGGTGACGGCGTCGGCTCGCTGCCGATCACGGTGTGGATCAAGGACGTCGCCCCGCCGACCGGCACCACCTCGACGCTGCCGTCCGAGGCCGCCTCGCCCGGCACCGGCCCGAACCTGGTGAAGGCCGTGGTCACCAAGGACTCCGGCACCATCTCGGTGGTGCTGTCCAACTGGGCCAAGGAATTCACCGTCCCCAAGGTCGGGGGGTAAGGGACACCCTCGTCCCTGAAGTCTGAGTTCGGAACCGGTCCGGGATAGCGGAACGCCGACAACGGCTGTAATCCGCTGGCCCGGGCCGGCTTTCGTATTGAAGGGGTCACGCCGGGAACTTGTCGGCACCCGCTCCTAGGGTCTCCGGAGACGCCCCGCTAACGAAGCTAATGGTTTAAGAGATTGTTCAGTGGAATGCAAGGCCCGGCAACGATAGTTCATGTAGAACGCTCGAGGGCAGTGTGTGATGAGGCCTGATCGGCGCGGAACAGGCAGGTACCAGCCGATCGGACACGGAGGAAAGAGATGACTACCGACCGCCAGGACGTGGACGAGCGCGGGCAGGACACGGGGGAAAGCGAATTCCGTCGTCCCGACGGCCCTCCCGGTCCGCGTCCGGTTTCCAATGTATGGGTCTACAACGGCAAAGCCTACGACCTGAGTGACTGGATCTCCAAGCATCCCGGCGGCGAGTTCTTCATCGGCCGCACGAAAAACCGGGATATCACCTCCATTATCGGTTCGTACCACAAGAACCCGGAGGGAATCTCGAAGCTGATCGAGCGGTTCGCGCTCAATCGCGAAGCCCTACCGGAGGATATCCACCCCAAAGCGAACGCGCCGGACTTCCTGTTCAAGGAGGGCTTCGATTCCTGGCACGACACCCCGAAGTACCGGTTCGACGACAAGAACGATCTGCTGCACGCGGTCAAGAAGCGGCTCAAGGAGCCGGAGCTGGCGGCGCGAATCAAGAAGATGGACAAGCTGTTCAACATCGTCGTGGTGTTGATGGCCATCGCCTACTTCGCGGTGCAGGGCCTGCGGCTGGCGGTCCCGGCGTGGATGCCGCTGCCGGTCTTCGTCTTCGCCATGGTGGTACTGCGCAGCTCGCTGGCGGGCTTCGGTCACTACGCGATTCACCGGGCCCAGAAGGGCTGGAACAAGATCTGGGTGAACGCCTTCGACCTCAATTGCGTCGCACTGTCGTTCGTGACCGCGGACGGGCACGCGCTGCTGCACCACCCGCACACGCAGAGTGAAGTCGACATCAAGAAGAACGTCTTCACCATGATGACGCGGGTACCGGTGCTCTACCGCATTCCGGTCCACACCCTGCACAAACTCGGGCACACGCTGACCGGCATGATCATGCGCCTGCTCGATGTCTGCCGCCTCACCCGCAAGGTGGGCATCAAGGATATGTACGGCACCTGGGGAGGGGCGCTGCCGCACTTCATCGGCTCGTTCGCCGTGCGCTTCCTGCTGGTCGGCGAGTTCCTGGTCTTCCTGATCATGGGCGATATCTGGGCCTGGGTCCTGCAGTTCGTGATCAGCCTGTGGGTCAGCACCTTCCTGGTGGTGGCCAGCCACGACTTCGAGATGGACACCGAGGAGATCGAGTCCGATACCGAGGACTGGGCCATCAACCAGCTCGAGCAGGCCTACGACCTGAAGGTGGTCGGCAACCGCTACGTCGACTGCTTCCTGTCGGCCGGGCTGAGCTCGCACCGGGTGCACCATGTACTGCCGTATCAGCGCAGCGGTTTCGCCAATATCGCGACCGAGGACGTGGTTCGCGAAGAGGCCGCGAAATTCGGTGTCGAATGGCTCCCGGCGAAGAGTTTCTTCACCGACCGTTTCCCGAAGCAGGTTCGCGTATATCTCCTGTCTCGTTCCGATGAAGCGAAGGAACGCAATTGGGGATTCGTCCGGGAGCACTTGTCCCCCGGCGCGCTGAAAACCTCCGCGGTCTACACGGTTCAAGGATTCACCGGAATCGGAACAGTCTGATCCTGTTTCGCTCACGGTCGAATCGGCCGCGCCTCCGCCTATTGCGTAGCCGGCCATAGCTATATCGAAAGAAGGGGAGAATTTCGTGTCTATCACTATCGACGAGGGGGGCGCTGTGCCCAACGCGACTCGGTTGTCCACCGCGGCAACTCGATTCACCGGCAATGAACTCGAATACGGCTTCGGCGAGCAGGGCCTGCCGCCGACCCCGCCCACCACGGTCGCGGTCATCGAGGGCATTGCCACCGGCTCGCCGGACCAGATCTTCGAGCAGGCCGATGCCGCCGAGCGGGTGGCGGAGCGGTTCGAGGATCCGGCCCACCAGGAGCGCATCCGCCGCGTCTTCAAGAAGACCCGGATCGACACCCGCCGCCTGGCGGTCGATCCGCTGGAGCCGGAGTTCCTGGAGTTCAGCGGTAAGCCCGCCACCATCCGGGAGCGGATGAACCTGTACTACCGCTACGCCGCACCGCTCGCGGTCGACGTCGCCGGGCGCGCCCTGGCCGCTGCCGATACCGCGGCCGAGGAAATCGGGCTGCTGGTCTTCGTCACCAGCACCGGCTTCATCGCGCCCGGCGTGGATGTCGCCATCGTGAAGGAACTCGGCCTGCCGAAGACCGTCGGCCGGGTGGTGGTCAACTTCATGGGCTGCGCGGCCGCCATGAACGGCGTGCGCACCGCGGTGGATTACGTCCGCGCCAACCCGGACAAGAAGGCCATGGTGGTGTGCATCGAGGTCAGCTCGGTCAATGCCGCGTTCGACACCGACATCATCCACACCATTACGCACAGCCTTTTCGGTGACGGTTGCGGAGCCGTTGTCATCGGGGCTTCCCAGGTGCAGCAGCCGCTCGCACCCGGCAAGGTGGTGCTGCGCGATACCTTCAGCTACCTGTTCGACGGCGCGGAGGACGGCATCGTGCTCGGCGTCAACGACAATGGCATTACCTGCGAGCTGTCGGAGAACCTGCAGCAGTACATCTTCGACGGTGTAGATCCGGTGGTCTCGGAAGTCTTGGACCGCAATGGTTTGCAGAAGTCCGATATCGAGCTGTGGGCGATCCACCCGGGTGGCCCCAAGATCATCGAGTCGTCCTCGGCCTCGCTCGGGATTTCCGCCGACACCGCCGACCTGAGCTGGGATATCCTTGCTCAGCACGGAAATATGCTCAGCGTTTCGCTGATCTTCGTGCTGGAGCAGATGATTCAGCGGGCGGAGACCACCAAGCCCATCTCGACCGGTGTGGCGTTCTCCTTCGCACCGGGCGTCACCCTCGAAGGGATGATCTTCGACATCGTTCGCCGGTAACGACGAACCGCCGTCTCAGAGAGCAGCAATCATGCAACTCATCAGATTTCTCATCTCGATCTCCTGGATGCGGATCGCGGCCGTCATCGCGGCGGGCCTGGTCTGCGGCGTGGCCAATACCTACCTGGTGACACTTATTCGGGGAGTGGTGTCACCGGAACCGCATCCGGCGGTCACCGTCCAGAGCTTCGCCGCGACCGTGGCGGTCATCCTGGTCAGTGGCGTGCTGTCGCAGGTGCTGCTCATCCGGCTCGCCCAGGATGCGATCTATCAGCTGCGCGCCCAGCTCAGCAATGGCATCGTCTCGACTCCGCTGGAGCATCTGGAACGGCTGGGCATGCATCGCCTGATGGCGACGCTCACCGAGGATGTGCGGTCGCTGTCGCAGGCCGTGACCGCCATTCCGAGCATCTGCATCGACGTCGCCACCATCGTGGGGTGCTTCGTGTACCTGTTCATGGTGGACGGCAAGGTCTTCGCCGTCACCGTGGCGGGCACGCTGCTCGGAATCGCTTCCGTCGAAGCGATTCTCAAGAAGGTGCGCAAGATCTACCAGGCTGCGCGCGAGAACGACGACGCCCTGTTGCGGTCGTTCACCAATGTGACGCTGGGCATCAAGGAGCTCAAGCTGCATCGGGGGCGGCGCAAGGACTTCATGGACAAGCACCTCCTCGGCACCGCCGGGGAACTGCGCGACCAGAATGTCGACGCCGGGTCGAAATTCTCGGTGGCGCAGGGGTTCGGGCAGCTGCTGCAGCTGGCCACCATGGGGCTCATCCTGTTCGTGCTGGCCAAGGCGTTCAAGCTGGACCGCGACACCATGTTCGGGTACATCCTGGTGACGACCTTCCTGGCCATGCCCATGCAGAACTTCATGCACCGCATTCCGGACCTGCTGCGCGGTGATGTGGCGCTGGCCAAGATTCGCTCCATGAGCCTGTCCATGGCCACGCTGCACAATGAGGACGAGCTGCCCTACACCGAGCGGCCCATTGTGGGCGAGGCTCGGCTGGAGCTGGCGGGTGTGGGCTACACCTATGTGGGAGAAGCGCCTTCGCTGATTCCGCCGCCGCCGGGCTCCGAATCGCAGCCGGGTCCGGGTGCGGGCCGGGGCGGGCGTCCGGGCCCGGGTGGACCGGGCGCCGGTCACGGTGGGCATCCCGGTCCTGGTCCGGGCGCTCCCGGTGGACGTCCGGGTGCGGGTCCGGCGGGGCATCCGCCGCGGCCGGGCGGTCCGGGCGGGCATCCGGGCGCGCGGCCCGATGTCAATGGGCATCGGTTCGTGAATCCGTTCGCCACCAAGAACATTCCGGTGCCGGTGACCCCGCCGCCGAGCGAGGATGTGCCGGGATTCAATCTCGGCCCGATCGATCTGGTCTTCGAACCCGGTCAGGTCACCTTCATCGTCGGCGGCAACGGCAGCGGTAAATCCACGCTGGCCAAGCTCATTACGGGGCTGTACTTCCCGCGCACCGGGCAGCTGACGCTGAACGGCGAGCCGATCGATCACGAGAATATCGAGTGGTTCCGCCAGAACTCCTCGGCCATCTTCACCGATTTCCATCTGTTCGAGGACTACCTCGGCTTCGATCGCCCCGGCATCGACGACGAGGTGCGGCACTACCTCGAGGAGTTGCAGATCTCGCACAAGGTGACGGTGCAGGACGGGCGACTGTCCACCATCAACCTGTCGCAGGGTCAGCGCAAGCGGCTGGCGCTGTTGACCGCGCTACTCGAGGACCGGGCCATCTACCTGTTCGACGAGTGGGCCGCCGACCAGGAACCCAAGTTCCGTGACGTGTTCTACCGCGAGATCCTGACCAAACTCAAGGAGCGCGGCAAAACGGTCATCGTGATCACGCACGACGACCGCTACTTCGACCTCGCCGACCAGATCGTCAAACTCGACTTCGGCCGCGTGGCCGAGGCCAAGCTGCTGGCGCAGCCGGTCGCCGAGTAGAAACCAGGAATGGCCCCCACCTAACGGTGGGGGCCATTCGCATTCGCGGGCCGGACTGATGCGCGGGCGAGGTTGGCGGTGGCGGGGGTGGAGTGCGGGGTGGATAGAGTCGAGAGATGGGTGGTGAGACTTCGGCGGCGAGGCGGGCTCGGCGGGACGAGTTGCGGGATTTTCTGCGGGCTCGGCGAGGGCGGATTTCACCTGCTGAGGTTGGGTTGGTGAGTGTTGGGCAGCGGCGCACGCCCGGTTTGCGGCGGGAGGAGGTGGCGCAGCTGGCCGGGGTCGGGGTGTCTTGGTACACGTGGCTCGAGCAGGGGCGGGATATCAACGCCTCCCCCGAAGTCCTGGAGGCGGTCGGCCGGGCATTGCAGCTCAACGAGGCGGAACGTGCGCACCTGTTCGTGCTCGCGGGGCTGAATCCTCCACGCGTGCGGCCCGTTCACTCCACGTCGGTGAGTCCGGAACTGTCCCGGCTCATCGATACGTGGAACCCGCGCCCGGCCATTCTGCGCGACCGCTACTGGAACCTCATCACCTTCAACAACGCGACCCGGCTGGTCTTCGGCTACGGCGACACCGACAACAACTGCCTGACCACCTTCTTCACCAATGCCCGCTATCGCGATATGCACACCGAATGGGAGGCGATCGCGCCCGACGTCGTCGCCGCCTACCGCGCCGACGTCGCCTACTCCCCCGCCGATCCGGGCTTCCAGCGCATAATCGGCCAACTCAGCAGTGCCAGTACGGAATTCGATGAACTCTGGGCCCGCCACGACGTCGCCGCCCCCACGCAATCGATGAAGGCCGTCCGCCACCCGGAGGTCGGCGACCTCGTCTTCGACAAGACCACCATGGCCTTGATCGACCGGCCCGACTGGCATCTGGAGTTCTACAACCCCCGTCCCGGCACGGGCACCGCCGAGCGCCTGGACGAACTGACGCGCAGCAACACCCTCGCCTCGGCCTGAAAGCACTGCGATCCGGCACTGGTCTCACGCCCCGACGGGTCTACCTGGTGGTGGCGGACCCAGGTTGGCTGCGCACTGTTTGCGACCGGATAGGGTCGGCAGGCTGAATGGCATGACACAGAGCAACTCCCGTTTCGCCGATAAGATCGCCCTCATTACCGGCGGGACCAGCGGTATGGGCCTGGCCGCGGCGCAGCGGCTGCTGGCCGAGGGCGCGCACGTGGTCATTACCGGCCGCGACAAGACTCGACTCGATGCTGCGGTCAAGGAACTCGCGGGGACTGCCCCCGATGCGGGCGACCGCATTCTCGCGGTGGCCGGTGACGTGGCCGATCGGGGCGACCGGGACGCCCTCATCGAGGCCGTTCGCACTCGCTACGGCCGACTCGATGTGCTGTTCGCCAATGCCGGGGTCGGCTCGTTCCAGGCCATCGGGGACGTCACCGAGGACGAGTTCGACCGCGTTGTCGGCATCAACTTCAAGGGCGTGTATTTCACCATCCAGCAGGCGCTTCCATTGCTGGTGGACGGTTCGTCGATCGTCATCAACGCGTCCTGGACCCTGCATCGCGGTCTGACCAACGGCACCGTTTACTCCGCGACCAAGGCCGCGGTGCACAACCTCGCCCATACCCTCGCTGCGGACCTGGCCCCCAGGCGAATCCGCGTCAACTCGGTCAGCCCGGGCTACATCGCCACCCCGATGTTCCACGACAATGTCTCCGAGGACGCGAAACCCGAAGTCATGGCCAGCGTGGCCGCTGCTCGCTTCGGCACCTCCGAAGACGTGGCGAATGCCGTGGCCTTCCTCGCTTCGGACGAGGCGTCCTACGTCAATGGCCAGGATCTGATCATCGACGGCGGCCTGGTCTCCGTGATTCCCTCCCCGATGCTCTAGCGAAAACGTTGGAGCCCCGCACGATCGAGTGCGGGGCTCCAACCCGGCCGGGGCCCGACTAACCGCCGCCGCCACAACCTCCTCCGCCGCAGCCTCCGCCCCCGCCGCCGCCGTCACCACCGCCGTCGCCACCTAGATCCCAGCCGATATCGCTGAAGTCCCCCATACTCCAACCGCCTGAAGACGATCCGCCCTCGTCGTCCCACATCGTCTCGTAATCCGCAGAGTCGTAGGGCATACCCCCATCGCTGACGACGAGACTGCCCGTCATCGCCATCCCCATCAACCGCTTGAAGCGCGATCGCGGGGTATTGAAGAACCCTTCGGGCGCACCGTCTTCGGGCTCATCGCCCTCCCGCAGCGGAACCTCCCCACCGGGCGCGGTATCGCGACCGGCTTGTGCCGCGACATTCTCCTGAGGCGATTTCTCCCACCAGTAGTCCGGCTCCGCCCGCCACTCCTCGAGCAGCCGCTCCGTCTCCCGTCGCAGGGCGTTCAACAGCCGCCAACCGGCAACTGTGCGTTTGGGTTTCCACAGCAGATACAGCCCGGCCAGCACCGCCACCGCCAGCGCGGCAACGGTCCAGCCGCTCACCTTATCGGTCACCAGCCGGGCGAACGCTGCGACCGGAATCAGCACGACGGCAATCGCTTTGACGATTTGCCGCTGCCACGCCCGGGGAATCAGCCCGTCGGCGCGAAGCCGATCCCGTATCGCCCGCAATTCCGCACCGGTGCGGCGTTTCCTGACCAGCGCCCGCAACCGCGCGGGCGTGCCCACATCGAGGTAGATGGCCTGTTCCAGCTCATCGGCATCCGGCGGCGGTTCCGCTCCGATGCGCTTCACCTTCGTCCGCGGCCTGTTCTGCCCGACCGCACCGTCGATATCCAACCCGGTCACCGCCGCGACCAGCGCACCGCGCGCACCGGCTCGCAGGAACGCCATTTCGCTCGTGGACAATTCGCGTTCCGAACGCGCCGCCAGCGGCTGTATCCGGACGGCGACGGCGACAGCCAGCAGTCCGAAGATCAACCACAGCAAGAGATCTCCCACCGTAAACACCCCCAGAGCTCACCAATGGTGATCTCAGTATCCGGCGGCGGGTTTCCGCCTGGCGAGCCACCAGTTTCGGTGGGTCGGGGCACGCTCAGTCGCGGATCTCCAACTCGGCGGCCACGATCACGCAATAGTTCAGCGGCAGCGTGGCCATGCCGACCGCGGTGCGGGCGTGGCGCCCGATCTCCTGTCCGAACACATCCAGGATCAGATCCGAGAAACCGTTGATCACCGTGGTGGATCCGGCGAATCCTATGTCGGCGTTGATCATGCCTTGCACCATGAGCCAGGCGGAGGTTCGATCCAGGTCGCCCAGGGTGGTTTGGAGATTTCCGAGCATGGCTATGGCGGCTGCTCGGGCGGATTCGTAGGCGTGATCCGGTGGGACCATGCTCGGGATCTTCCCGAACGGTCCTGCGGGGCGGCCGTCGTCGCTCAAGGCGCCGTGGCCGGAGACCAGGACTCGGCGGCCGGAGACGCGTACCCAGGCGAACGGGGTCACCAGGCCCGGGGGTGGTTTGGGGGACGGGGGTAGTTGGATTCCCAGTTCCGTCAACCGTTTCGCGATGGTGCTCTCTGAGTCAGTATGCGGGGGTAGGGGGTGGTTTTTCGTGGCCCTGGCCGCTATCCGCGATCGCCCCTCACCTACCGGCCTGGCTGGATGGCTGTGGTTATCGGCGGACTTCGTAGAAGAAGCAGCCGTATTCGACGGCGCGGACGTGGACTAGGGCTACCTCTGGGTCGGAGAAGGCTTCGGTGAAGGCTTGGGTGATTGTTTCCGTGGAGAGGTCGGTGTCGGTTAGGAGGTGGCCGCCGAGGATTCGGCCTTCGGTGGAGTAGCGGCGGAGGACTCGGGGGGCGGTGATCAGGGGGTAGGTGTTGTGGTTGGGGGGTTGGCAGGGTTCGGCGTGGATGAAGGCGGGGCCCTGTTCGTCGTAGGGGCCGGGGGTGGCGCCGGATTCTGCGGCCCAGCGGCGGAGGGGGGCGTAGGAGATGAGGGCTATGCGGTCGCCTGGGGCGCTGCGGCGGAGGCAGCAGCGGAGGGGGGCGCCGCCCTCAGGGTCGGTGAAGGCGACGGTTGGGTTTCCGGCGTCGTCGGTGACGCGGAGGGCTTTCAGGGCCTCGGGGCTGATGGGGAGGGCCTTGTAGGGCGTCGTCATCAGTTCAGCTTCGCGCGCTGGGAGGGGTGGCACTGGCGGGAATTGGACGTTGCGCAGTCAGAGGGA
>NZ_BDCH01000042.1 GCF_001613405.1 Nocardia crassostreae | reverse complement strand
ACCGAATCCTGGTGTGTATCCTCACAATCCAAGCGTTTGGTCCGACCCGCTCGGCCTGGCTCCGTACAAGGTTACGATCTCGCCAATGGCTCCAGATTGGGCTACGAAGGGTGCCCATGCTCATGTTGGAAATATGGAGGTCCGCGTATTTCCTGACCATACGGGTGGTATAGGCGTAGGTCCTATCCGTTTGACACATGGCGTGCCGAATGATACTCAGATGCAGCAGGTCCTGGATGCGCTTCGCTCCAATCCGGATCTGCGTGCCGACCTGATAGCGAAATCGCGCGCTGCCGTCGACGAGATGAACTCGCACGGTTGGGGAAACTCTAAGAATCGAGCTCTTGAACTACACTTGCTCATCAAGGCACTCGAGAAGATGGAGTAGGCAGTCGTGCCCCTTACATATATGGACTTTCTAGCGGACGTCGCGGTCGAAGGGTCTGTCTTTGGTGTGCGCCCCGGGGTGAGCCTGGCGGAGGTCGAGTGTGCGTTGGGTGATACTGGATATGTTGACGAGAGTGACAAGCGACGGAGATCGTTACGACGGGACTATGGTCTCATCGAGCTCGGCTTGAGTCGTGAGAAAGGTGGTGAATGGTCGAGCGTCAGCGCGATTGTCCAGACCCACCGCCTATTTCATGGAGCTGCTATTCCCGAGAAGGTATCTGAGCGGTATGGAAGTTTTCCAAGTTCCGTTCCGTTTGGCTCTCTCAGCGAAGCAATCTTTTCTCGTGGAGTGCGGGTTGCGGCGGTCGATACAAGTTCCTCTCTGGGCTATCGATATTTTTCTGCCGGGTCAGCAACGAGTCGAATTATTGTTTCCACCGACGTGTCAGAGGGCGAGCTGCCTGCCGGCAGTGTTTGGTCTATCGCTGCGTGGTGGTGACAGAAGGTTGATGTCTCATTGATTTCTTGGCCGGATCGCAATCTGTTCGACACGCAGGCGTTGGGTCGACTGGGCAGTTCCCGACGAGTTCTGATAGCGGGCGCAGGCGGCGGGTTCGATTTGCTCAGCGGGCTGCCTATCGCCTTCGAGCTGCGCGGGCGTGGGAAGACGGTGTTTCTTGCCAATCTGACGTTCACCGCGGTGTCTCGTACAGCGGCAAAGTTGTTGGCGCCGGGGCTGTTCGAGGTTTGCGCGGATACTGATGGACCTCAGGGTTACTTCCCGGAGCGGCATCTTGCGGCGTGCTTGAGGGGGCAGGGGTATCCGAATCGTGTGTTCATGATTCGTAAGGGTGGGGTCGCTGATGTCAGGGCGGCGTATGCGTGGTTGGCGCGGGAGTTGCGGATAGACGCACTGGTTTTGGTTGATGGGGGGACGGATCTGCTTATGACGGGGGATGAGGCGGGGCTTGGTACTCCGGTGGAGGATGTGACCAGTTTGCTGGCGGCGCGGTCGCTCGACCTGCCGGTGAAGCTGGCGGTTTGTGTGGGGTTTGGGATTGATGCTCATCATGGGGTTTGTCATGCGCATTTTTTGGAGAATGTTGCTGCGCTTGCCAAACTTGGTGCATACCTTGGGGTTTTCGCGCTGATTCCGGGTGTGCCCGCTGTTGATGCGTGGCTCGATGCCGTGTCCTGGGTGCAGCGGCATACGCCTGGACGGGAGAGCATTGTGTGTGCGTCGATCACCGACGCTGCGCGGGGTGAGTTCGGGGACTATCACTCGCTTGCGCGTACGCGCGACAAGGGAGCTGAGCTGTTCATTAATCCGTTGATGTCGATGGTGTGGGGGTTCGAGCTCGATGCTGTGGCGGATCAGGTGAAGTACCGTACGGACATTGAGCAGGCTGCGACACCGTTCGAAGTTGCTGCGGCTATCGAGGCGTTTCGGGATCGAACGGTGTTGCGGCCGTGGCGGGCGATTCCAGGGTGAGGGGGTTAGAGGATGGCGACTGCTACTACCAGGCCGAGGGCGAAGTGGGCGGCGGAGACGACTAGGGCTTCGGCGGCGAAGGTGGGGCTGTGGAGGACGGCGCCTATGTTGATGCCTAGGACTCGTTCGAGGATTCGGACGGAGATTACTTGGACGAGGATGCCTACTGCGCCGAAGATGAGGGAGCGGATCAGGCCGCCGAGGAGGTCGCCGCCGGAGGCGTAGATGGCTAGGACGACTATGAAGGCCATGCTGAGCATGCCTGCGGCGCTTACGGTTACGGCGTTGGGGAGGCCTTGGGCTACCAGGTTGCGGAGTTTGCCGGGGGTGGTGAGGTCTACGGCGAAGAAGCCTGCTAGGACGAGGACGAGGCCTACCAGGGCGTAGAGGAGGATGGCGCCTACGCCTTCGCCGAGGGAGCTCCAGTAGCCCTCTTCCAGTGCGAGAGTGGTCGTCATCTGAGGATCCTCCGGGGGTGGGGGTGGGTCTGGGGGAGTATGTCAGGATTCGGGGATGCGGTGGGGGATGAAGGCGGCACCGTCGTCGGTGATCAAGCCTGCGGTTTCGCGGATGCCTAGACCGGCGGCGGTGTCGCCTACCATCCAGGCGCCCAGGACGGGGCGCATGCCGTCGAATTCCGGGAGGGGGTCCAGCAGTTGGTAGACGAAACCTTCGGCGCCGTAGACGCCGCCGGTGGCGGTTTCCATGCCCGCGCCGACGATGGTCATGTTCGCGCCCTCGCGGCCGAGCTTCGGCTTGCGGATGTACTCGGTCAGCTCGTGCGGGTCGTCCAGGTAGGCGGGTAGCAGGTTGGGGTGGCCGGGGTACATCTCCCAGAGGACCGCCAGGAGTGCCTTGTTGGAGAGCATTGTCTTCCACAGCGGCTCCACCCACATGGTGGCGGGCAGGGATTGGACTACGCGCTGGCCGAATTGGTCGTCGAGGACCCATTCCCAGGGGTAGAGCTTGAAGATGGATTCGATGGGGGCTTCGGCGAGGTCGACGAAACGCTCCAGTTCCGTGTCGAATCCGACTTCCTCGATGGGGAGGGCGACGGTGTCGAAGTCCGCTTCGGCGGCCGTTTCCTGCATGTAGGCGGTGGTGACGTTGTCCTCGCCGGTGGCATCGGCTCCCGACCAGGTGAAGTGCAGGTCGGTCTTGGGGAGGACGTCGCGCAGCTCGGTCCAGCGTTCGACGAGCTTCTCGTGCAAGGAATTCCACTGGTCGTCACCGGGGTGGGTGTCGGTGAGCCAGTGCCACTGGACGATCGCGGCCTCCAGCAGCGATGTCGGCGTATCGGCGTTGTATTCCAGCAGTTTCGCCGGGCCGCGGCCGTCGTAGCGGAGGTCGAAGCGGCCGTAGACGTAGGGGTCGTTGCGTTTCCAGGAGTTGGCGATGGGTTCCCAACTCCATTGCGGGAGACCGAAATCGGCGAAACGTTCGGTGAGGATGATGTGCTCGACGGCGTGCATGCACATGGTGTGCAGGACTTCGACCTGAGCTTCCAAGGCCAGGATTTCGTCCATGTCGAACTCGTAGTGCACGGATTCGTCCCAGTACGGCCGCGGCTGGCCGCTGGCGTCGCGACCGGGTTTGCCGAAGACCAGGCCCTGACTCTCGACGATCTGCTGCCAGCCCGCGCGCGGAGTGCTGCGCACACGCCGCATTACGAGCCTCCTCCGCCGAGCTTCGCGCCCAGACCGCCGCGCTGAATCGTGGTGCCGGTCTTGGTTTTGATGGACGCGCCCTTCGGCGCCACCGTGGTGCCGCCGGTCGCGGTCTGGCCGATGGTGTTCGCGCCACCGTAGTAGTAGCGGTACTGCAGCCCGTTCAGAATGAAGATGCCGCCGATCCCGCCGCCGCTGGAGCGTGAGCCGTCGGCGCAGTAGTTATCGGGGACGACGATCTCTTGATTGTCCTGGGTGGCCGTGATCGTCTTCCCATTGCCGAGGCTGACTTCCTGGCCCTTCTTGGCGATGATCGTGCAGTACGCCGTCACCTCGGGCGACTTGATCGCGCTGTAGGCCAGATAGCCGCCGCCCACCAGCGCCGCGACACCGACAACGGCGGCGCCGCCGACCATGAGCCGTTTGCGCGACTTCCGTTTGGCCGCATCGGCTTCCGCCTCGACCCGCGCCTTCTCCTCGGCCAGATACCGCGCCTTCGCCCGCGCCCGCGCCTCGGCCACGGTCGGCACGCGCGCCGCGGTGACGCCGGGCTCCTGCTGGATGATGCTGCCCCGCCGCTTCTTCGGCGGCGCGGGGAAAGCAGACGGAGTGGGTTCGACCGGTGGCATCGGCATCTGGAACGCCGGTGGTGTGGCTGGCGGAGCGGCCGGAGGGCCCGCGAACGGCGTGGTCGGACCCGTGGCCGGAGGCGCGGGTTGGCCTAGCGGCGGATGTGCGCCCTGGGCCGGTTCATTGGTGTGCGCGCCGAAATGGCCGCCGGGCGCCACATTGTCGGGTTCGCCGGACTGGTCGTTCGGGTCTTGCGGAGTGCCGCGATGTTCATCGGCCAACGATCGACTCCTCGAACTCCCCGCGCACTAGCGCTCCTCGAACCCGGTCATACCACCTTGGGTGGCGCCCCAGTCTTCCACAACAAGATCCACCCGACCAGGCGTATCGCCGGATCGCAGCAGTGTCAGCAGCGTGTCGCACTTGTCGCGCGGACCTTCGGCGACCACGTGCACCCGGCCGTCGCGGTGGTTGCGGGCATAGCCGGTCAGGCCCAACTCGAGCGCCCGGGACCGCGTCCACCAGCGAAAGCCGACACCTTGGACATAGCCGTGCACCCAGGCGCTGAGCCGGACCGGATCGGACATCACTCGTCGATTTTGAAGGTCAGGTTGACCGTCGTGCCCGCCTTGAGCGTGCGGCCCACGGTGCAGACCTTGTCGACGGCCCGCTGCGCCGCGACGAGCAGTCGCTGCCGGGATTCCTCGTCCAGCTCGCTGAGGTCGAGTTCGAAGGATTCGGTGAGCTCCGGGTAGGTCTCGTTCTCGCGATCGGCATCGCCGGAGACCCGCACGGTCGCGTCGAAGCTCTCGCCCAGTCGCCGCGACAGCGTGAAATCGGCGCTCAGCCCGGTGCATCCGGCCAGCGCGATCTTCAGCAGCTCACCCGGCGTGAACGCGCCCGGTACGCCCGCGGACGCGATGAGCACCTCGCCGCCGCGGTTGTTGCGGCCCGTGTAGGCGAGGGTTCCGGTGCGCTCGGCCCACAGCTCCACGGGTTCGGTGGACTGCGCGGCAGCGGCCTGCTGCGGTGCGGCGGTCTGTTCAGCCATGATCACGATCCTCCCATTCGCTCGCGCCACGCGGCACGAGACCCATCCGGACTGCGGAACACGGAGCCGGTCAGCCGAATTCCGCAGTGACCTGGGCCACGGCGGGCGGCGACCGGACACGCGAGTTCGTGCTGCACGGGTTCCCGCGCGCGGACCTCGAGGATGGTCTGCATGGGCGACAGCGAGGATGCGGAATTCTGGGGGCAGATGACGCCGGACGAGCGCGCCGGATGGGTACGCCAGGAGCGGTTGATGTACGGCGGCCTGATAGCCATCGGAACGGTCATCATCCAGCCGTTCCTCACCTCCGGCTCCCTGGATCTCACCGCCATGATCGCGGTCGTCGCCTTCGCCGTCGCCCTGCCGCACCTGGGCGTGATGGTGCTGATCGAGGACTGGACCATGCCGGACATCTACCCGAAGCTGCGGTTCATGCAGCAGGCCGCCAAATCCCTGGCCCTCGGCGGCTCCACCCTCGGTGTGGTGGCCGCCTTCTGGCACATCTCGTGGATCGCGGGCCTGGTCATGCTGATCAGCGGTATCGGTGCGGGCGGCGCGCTCACGGCCTATCAGACCAGGGTCATGATGTCGGAACAGACTCGGCGGGAAACCGAGCTGGCCCGGCAGCAGGAGATCGACAAGGCCCGCGCGGCGGCCGACCGCATTCGGCGGCAATACCCGGACGGCAAGCAGAGGCCCGGCAGTCGAAGGCGCTCGACACAGAAAGCCGACCTCGGCCGCATGCGGCAAAGCGACCCCGACCCCGCAACGCAGAGCGACGCGGGGCACGCGGCCGAACGCGACGCCGGGCCCAAAGAGCAAGGCGATGGCGGGGACTTACCGCAGGTGTGACCCGGCGGCCAGTCCCCCGGCCGGTCAGTCGAGTGCGGCGGTGACCCGAGCGACGATCTCGGGCGTGAGGGCCTGCAAACCATCGGAATCGACGAATGCCGCCAGGGCGAGTGCGTCGGCGGCGGGTGGATAGCGGGGATGGGGGACGGCGATCACCGTCATGCCCGCGGCGTGGGCAGAGCGCAGACCGTTGCTCGAATCCTCTATGGCGATACACTGTTCCGGTGGGACGCCCAGTAGGGCCGCTGCGGCGAGGAGCTGGCCAGCCCGAGGGGATACGCCTCGGCGAACAGCCGGATCGCCTCCACCGCACCGGGCATGAGCGGCAGCCGCTCGGCGTAACAGGCACTCATGCGGGAGATGACGTCGTCGGCCACTTCCTCCGGCGTGCGCCGCCCGTCGAGCAGATCGACGCTGAGGTATTCCGCCCACTCGGCGGTGCTCATCCCCATGAGCCGATCCTGGGTGTCGGGCAGCCATTTGCCCTGCATCTCGTCGATGTAGCCGCGCCGCACCTCCTCCCAGATCGGCTCGGTGTCGATGAGCACGCCGTCCATGTCGAACACGATTGCCGCAACAGACATGGCCCCATCGTCCCGGTGTGCGCACCCCCGCGCGCCACCGGGTCGCGGGATCCGCGTCCGGACGCTGGTGGTCAGTCCTGCCAGCCGCTGGAATCCAGGATCATGTCCCAGGTGAGCTGAGGGACCTCGGGGTGGCGAAGCCGCATGATCTCCCCCGGCAAGGTGCCCGGCGGCGCCTTGCGGGGATCGGCGACCGCCTGTCGTTCGATCGAGGTGGTGAGGGCGCGGGTGCCGCCGAGGCGGGGGTAGGCGGCGTGCACGCTGTCGGCGTACCCGGGCGGCAGATCGGCGGGGCCGCCGCCGACGTCGATTCCGATGCCCGTTACCGCGATCCAGATCTCGGCGGGCCGTCGCCGCTGATAGGCGGGGGAGTCGGAGAAGCCGGACGTGTGCATGGGGACCGCATCCCAGACGATGTCGACCCGCTCATCGGTGACGCCATTGGCCTCGAGAAACTGTGCCGCGTAGTCCGCGCCGTCCATTTCGAATCGCTGTGTGCCATTGGCGCGTTCGGCCAACCCGATATCGTGCAGCGCGCAAATCAGGTACATCGTCTCGTCGTTGTAGTCCGCACCCGGACGCAACCCGCGCGCCTCGGCGAGGGCGCGGCCGAACAGATAGCCGCGAATGCTGTGATTGCGCAGATGCGGTTCCAGCGCCTCGGTGATGAGCCGAGTGGTTTCCTGCGCGAGTGGCGTGGACGGTAGCGCGAGCGGATCGCTCTCCGTTGCCGCGCGTGAATAGGTCAGTGCCAGAGCGGTTCCGGCGATTCCCGCGCTCAGGGCGGTGCGACGTGACAAAGACAAGGCAACCTCCAACCTTCAGTGTGGTTGAAGCTTAGCTCGAGCTTCAGTGGTATTGAAGGTTGTGGATATCACAGCTACTCTCACCCCCATGAGCGAGACTACTACTGCGAGTAGTAATTCCGGTTTCCCGGTGTCCCGGCGCGTACTGTTCGGTTCTGCGCTCATGGCCGCCGGAGCCGCGACGGCGGGTGTGGTCGCCGGGCGGGTGACCGCGCCGGGAGAGGCGCACCACGGCAGCCGGATCGAGCCGTTCCACGGACGGCATCAAGCCGGAATCGACACGACGGCCCAGGCACACGCGATCTTCCTGTCCTGCGATGTCACGAAGCCCGACAGTGGCGTCCTGCGCGAGTTGCTGGCCGGATGGACGGAGACCGCGGCCGCTCTGACCGCAGGCGAGCGGGTACCCGACAAAGCCGACACCGCCGCGGGATTCAGCAATCACACCGATTTCGCCAGCGACCTCGATCCCGCCCGCCTGACGGTGACCTTCGGCCTGGGCACGGCGCTGTTCGACGAACGATTCGGCCTGGCCGACCGCCGACCGCAGCACTTGCAGCCGCTACCCGAATTCCCCCGGGACGCACTGAATTCTGCCTGGTCCGGCGGCGACGTCATGGTGCAGATCTGCGCCGACGACGCCCAGATCGTGAGCCATGCCTTCCGCGCGCTGCGGGCCCGCATGCCCGGTCTGGCCCGCATGCGCTGGACCCAGCACGGCTTCCTGAGTCGCCCCGCCGACGGCGGCACGCCGCGAAACATGTTAGGCCACAAGGACGGCACCGCCAATGCCCGCCCCGGCACCCGGGAGTTCGACGATACCGTCTGGGCGACCGCCGCCACCGAACCCGAATGGTTCCGCGGCGGAACCTATCTCGTCTTCCGCAAGATCCGCATGAGGACCGCCGACTGGGACATGCTCCCGCTGGCCGAACAGAACCGCATCATCGGCCGCCGCCGCGGTGACGGCGCACCCCTGCACGGCGCCGATGAATTCGACCGGGTGGACCTGGAGGCCCGCGGCGCCGACGGCGAACTCGCCATCGCCCCCGCCGCCCACATCCGCCTGGTGAACGGCATCCCCATGTTCCGCCGCGGCTACAACTACGACTACGGCACCCTCCTCTCGACCGCGACCACCGTCACCGAAGCCGTGGCCCCCACGACCACCCCGCGGG
This sequence comes from Nocardia crassostreae, assembly GCF_001613405.1. Taxonomy (GTDB): domain Bacteria; phylum Actinomycetota; class Actinomycetes; order Mycobacteriales; family Mycobacteriaceae; genus Nocardia; species Nocardia crassostreae. Next base: position 7,798 of record NZ_BDCH01000042.1, on the reverse strand, counting down.
CACCGACCCCAATCACACCCACGGCGGCCACAATTCCCTCGACGCGGGCCTGCTCTTCGCCGCCTACATGAACAACCCGCCCGAACAATTCATCCGCGCCCAGCACGCCCTGTCCGGAGCCGACCTGCTCAACGGCGTCACCGAACACACCGGCAGCGCCTTCTTCGCCATCCCGCCGGGCATCGCGCCGGGGGAATCCGTGGCGGCCGGACTCGGGTTGTAGCGACGACACGCGCGGCGGTCGGGCGGGTGCATGATCGCGGCGGCGCTGAATGCCATTCCGGCCGCCGTGGCCGCGGGTCGGGTGCCGTGCGATCCGGCCGCGTGAGCCGTCCACTGAGCGGGATCGCCGTGGTGAATGCCCGCGCCGGCGGCGGGGGATGACTAGCGTCCGAGTCGAAAGACCGGAACTCGCAAGTGAATACCGAGGTGGGCCGTGAGCGCGGTCATGGATATCTACGATCCCGAGCTCTATGTGGCCGGGCCGATTCACGAGATCTTCGCCGAACTGCGGCGGACCCGGCCGGTGTACTGGCAGGACATGCCCGGCGAGCCCGGCTACTGGGCGATTCTCAAGCATGCGGATGTCGCGCACGTGGCCCGCAATCCCGACCTGTTCTCGGCCGAGCGCGAGGGCGTGATCCTGGAGAATCAGCCGCCCGAACGCCTCGAGATGACCCGCAACATGTTGCTCATGATGGATCCGCCGCGGCACACCGAATACCGGAAACCCTTGGCGGAGCACTTCAAAGCGCGGGTGGTCGGCGAGATGGAGGACCGGGTCCGAGAGCTCACCCGCCAACTCCTCGACAGTGTGGACGTCGAGGTCGAATTCGTGCACGACGTCGCCGGTGTGCTGCCCAGCCAGGTGGTCGGCGGCCTGTTCGGCATCCCCGCCGCCGACTGGCCTGACCTGCGCCGGTGGGCCGAACAGTCCACCAGCCAACAGGATCCGGACCCGATCGGCGATTTCGACGCCACCGCCGAAGTCACCAAAATGGCCGTCTACGCCATCCAGTTCGCCATGCGACGCCGCACCGAGCAGCCCCGACCTGATCTCACCTCGTTGATCCTGGCCGGTGGGTTCGGCGGAAAAGCCATGTCCGACATCGAATTCGGCAGCTTCTTCACCCAGCTGGTGACGGCGGGCAACGACACGACCAAGACCATGCTCTCCTCGGGCCTGCAACTCCTCCTGGACCATCCGGACCAATTGCGTGCGCTGCGCGCCGACCCGTCCCTGATTCCCGGTGCGGTGGAAGAAATCCTGCGCTACGCCAACCCACTGCACTACTTCCGCCGCACCGCCACCGCCGCACCGCCACCGTCGACACCGAAATCCGCGGCGTCCCCATCAAGGCCGGTGACAAGGTAGCCATGTGGTACACCTCCGCCAACCGCGACGAGGACGTCTTCACCACTCCCCAGCACTTCGACATCCGCCGAAACCCCAACCCGCACTTGTCCTTCGGCCTCGCCCAGCACTACTGCCTGGGCGTCCACCTGGCCCGCCTGGAGGGGCGGGTGTTCTTCGAGGAACTCCTCGCCCGCTTCCCGGACATCGAGCGCACAGGTCCGGCCCGCCGCATCCGCTCCAACCTCAACAATGGCCTGAAGTCGTTGCCGCTCCGCCTGACCCGCTGATCAGACCTGGAACCGGTACCCCATGCCCGCCTCGGTCAGCAGGTGCTTGGGCTGTGACGGATCGTCCTCGAGTTTGCGGCGCAGCTGCGCGAGATACACACGCAGATAGTGGGTTTCGGTGGCATACGCCGGACCCCACACCTCGCGCAGCAATTCCCGGCGGCCGACCAGCTTGCCCTGATTGCGCACCAGCATCTCGAGCACACCCCATTCGGTGGGGGGCAGGTGCACGTCCTTACCGTGCCGGATGACCTTCTTCGCCGACAGATCCACGGTGAAGGACGAGGTTTCGACAATAGGCTCCGGCGCGTCGGCGGTGGCCGCCGAGCGTCGTACCGCGGCGTGCAGCCGGGCCAGCAGTTCGTCCATGCCGAAGGGTTTGGTGATGTAGTCGTCCACCCCCGCGTCCAGGGCCTCCACCTTGTCCGAGGAGTCGGTGCGCGCCGACAGCACGATCACGGGCACGGTGGACCAGCCGCGCAATCCGGCCAGCACTTCGATGCCGTCCATATCCGGCAGGCCGAGGTCCAGGATGACGACCTCGGGGTGTTTCTCCGCCGCCGCGCGCAGGGCCGCGGCCCCGGTGGCCGCGGTCGTCACCTCGTATCCGCGCACCGACAGATTGATGCGCAATGCGCGCAGAATCTGTGGTTCGTCGTCGACCACAAGAACTTTGGTCGGCGTCGGAGCCGTGCTGGTCACCCGTTCTCCTGTTCATCGCTGGCTTGTAGATCGATCACCATTGTCAACCCTCCGCCCGGGGTCGGCTCCGCGTGCACGGTGCCGCCCATGGCTTCCACGAAACCTCGGACCACCGACAGGCCGAGACCCACGCCGGTGGAATTGTCGCGATCGCCGAGCCGCTGGAAGGGTTCGAAGAGCTGGTCTTCCAAACCCGTCGGCACGCCGGGACCGGCGTCGACCACGGTGACGGCCACCCGTTTCCCGGTGCGCTCCGCGGTCACCCGGACGGGAGTGCCGTGCGGAGAGTAGCGAATCGCATTATCGATCAGATTGGCCAGGACACGCTCGAGCAGACCCTGATCGGCGTGTACCGATACCGTACCCACTTCCACCTTCACCCGGTCCATGGCGGTACGCCGCAGTCCTCGGGTGCCCATGCCCATGAGCGCGCGGTGCACCACCTCGTCGAGATAGACCCGCCGCATCTGGGGCTGCACCACCCCCACCATCAAGCGGGAGGAATCGAGCAGATTGCCGACCAGCGCGGTCAGCTGATCCACGGATTCCTCGATGGTCTCCAGCAATTCGGCGGTGTCCTCGGGCGAGAACTCCACATCGTCGCTGCGCAGGCTGGACACCGCCGCCTTGGCTCCGGCCAGCGGCGTCCGCAGATCGTGACTGACCGCCGACAGCAGCGCCCGGCGCAGTTTGTCGGCCTCCATGACCGCCTGCGCGGCCCCGGCCTCCTCACGCAACTGCCGCTGATGCACCAGTCCCGCAGCCTGATTGGCCACCGCGCCCAGCACGACCCGGTCCCCGGCCGACAGCGCCCGCCCGGACAGCAGCAGCCAGTGCATATCCTCACCGGCCTCCAGCGCGGTCTCGGCGGCGGCCACATCGGTCGGCGGATTCTCACCCACCGAGGCGATGACCCCGTCGTCGTCCACCAGACTGACCGCGTCCTGCCCGTAGGTCTCTCTCGCGCGCTCCAGCAGGTCCTGCAGATTCGCGCCGTGCAGCACCGCGCCCGCGAACAGCGTCAGCAATTCGGCCTGTCGAGAAGCCTTGCGCGCCTCCCGCGTTCGCTTCGAGGCCACATCCACCAGCGCCGCCACCGCGACCGCCACCACCAGCAGCACCACAATGGTGAGGAAATTGTCCAGCTCCGCCACGGTGAGGCTGTAGCGCGGCTCGGTGAGGAACCAGTTGAGCAGCACCCCCGATAACAGCGCCGACAGCGCCGCCGGAGCCACGCCGCCGAACAGCGCCACCACGATGACGCCGATGAAGAACAGCGCGCTCTCCCCGCCGAGCTCCAGCCAGCGGTCCAGCCACAGGACCGTCACCAGGCAGATCAGTGAGGGCACCACCAGCGCGGCGAGCCACGACCGTAACTGTTGCTCGCGCGGCGTGAGCGAACGCCAGCGGAATCCGGGATTGGACTCTTCATGGGTCACCATGTGCACGTCGATCTTCCCCGACTCCTGCACTACGGTCGCCCCGATGCCCTCGTCGAGCATGCGCGCCCAACGGGAGCGTCGCGAGGTGCCGAGCACCAACTGGGTTGCGTTCGCTTGCCGGGCGAAGTCCAGCAAGGTGGTAGGTACGTCCTCGCCCGTGACGGTGTGCAGGCTGGCATCCAGACTGGTCGCCAGATCGCGCAGCCGGTTGAGTCGCTGCGTGGAGACCCCGGCCAGCCCGTCCCCGCGCACCACGTGCACCAGCACCAGTTCGGCGCTGGACTTGGCGGCGATGCGGCTGGCGCGCCGCACGATGGTCTCCGATTCCGGGCCGCCGGTCACCGCCACCACGACCCGCTCGCGGGCCTCCCAGGTGTCGGTGATCTTATGGTCTTCCCGGTACTTGGCCAGCGCCGCATCCACCTGGTCGGCCAGCCACAACAGCGCCAATTCGCGTAGCGCCGTGAGGTTTCCGGGCCGGAAGTAGTTGCGCAGCGCCGCATCCACCTTCTCGGCGGCATAGACATTGCCGTGGGACATCCTGCGGCGTAAGGCTTCCGGCGTGATGTCGACCAGCTCCACCTGATCCGCGCCGCGCACCACCCAGTCGGGCACGGTCTCGCGCTGCACCACACCGGTGATCTGCTGCACGACGTCGTTGAGGCTCTCCAGGTGCTGCACATTGACCGTGGAGATCACATCGATCCCCGCGTCGAGCAGCTCGTGCACGTCCTGCCAGCGCTTCTCGTGCTTACTGCCCGGAACATTGGTGTGGGCGAGCTCGTCGACCATCACCACCGCGGGCATGCGCCGCAGTACCGCCTCGACATCGAGTTCGGGCAGGGTCGCACCGCGATATTCGACCTGTTTGAGCGGAATGCGCTCGATGCCTTCCAGCAACTCCGCCGTCTTGGAGCGTCCGTGCGTCTCCACCACCGCGGCCACCACATCACGGCCGCGTTCCAGCCGCCGGTGTGCTTCCGACAGCATGGCGTAGGTTTTGCCGACGCCGGGGGCCGCGCCCAGGTAGATGCGTAGTTGTCCGCGTTTCACTCGCTAATCATCGCGCGCCCGGCGCGGAGTTCCGCCCGGGGAGCACGGATCGCGTCGTGGCGCGCTTCGGCGGCGGCCAGCGCCCGCAGGCACAGGCATGCGGCGAGGAAGCCGAGGATCACCATCAGGGTGACGGCGAGATCCGGCACGGTCGTCTCCTTACACATCAATGGGCCGTGTGCTCGGCCGTGTGCTTGCAGGGGGACTCGGCCGAGCCTCACCTGTCTACTCTCGTCAACCGAATAATGCCTGTCCCTGACGCTATCTTTACGGTCTCACCACCGATGTTGACGACATGGGCGCGACACTCCGGGAAATCCTGTAAGTGGGGCGTCAAGGCGGGCCTTTGAGACGCTAAGAACCCGTAAAGGTCCTCGATTTCCGCCCGTTTTAACGCTTGACTCGCTCCGGCGTACCTCGGGGTACGTCCGAAAGAGAGGTTTCAACTGATGTCCATCGTGGTGTTCACGGTGCTGACGGTGGCGCTGTTCGCCCTGTTCGCCCTGCTCGGCCTGATCCAACGCGGGGTGGAACGGCTGTGACTCAGAACATCATCGGTCTGGTCCTGGCTGTTGGCGTCGCTCTGTACATGGTCGCGGCGCTGCTGTTTCCGGAGAGGTTCTAAGTGAGCACGACTACCGCGGGGATCGTCTTCGTCGCATCCCTGATCATCGCGCTGGCGCTGGTGCACATCCCGTTCGGGGATTACATCGCTCGCGTGTACAAGGCCGAGAAGCATTCGCGCGCCGAGAAGTTCATCTACAAGGTCATCGGCGTGCAGCCGGGCGTGGAGATGACGTGGGCGGTCTACGCCCGCAGCGTGCTGGCCTTCTCGGCGGTGAGCATCCTGTTCCTCTTCTTCTTCCAGCTGCTGCAGGGCAAGCTGCCGCTGCACCTGAACGACCCGGCGACCGAGATGACCCCGGCGCTGGCCTGGAACACGGCCGTCAGCTTCGTCACCAATACCAACTGGCAGAACTACTCCGGTGAATCCACCATGGGGCACCTGGTGCAGATGGCCGGTCTGGCGGTGCAGAACTTCGTCTCGGCCTCGGTCGGCATCGCCGTCGTGATCGCGCTGGTGCGCGGCTTCGCCCGCAAGCACACCGCCGATCTCGGCAACTTCTGGGTGGATCTGGTGAGGGGAACCATCCGGATTCTGCTGCCGATCGCATTCATCGCCGCGATCGTGCTGGTCGCCGGTGGCGCGGTGCAGAATTTCGTGCTGAACGATCAGACGATCGACACCGTCGCCGGTGCGACCCAGACCCTGCCGGGCGGTCCGGTCGCGAGCCAGGAAGTCATCAAGGAGCTGGGCACCAACGGTGGCGGTTTCTACAACGTGAACTCCGCGCACCCGTTCGAGAACCCGACCACCTGGACCAACTGGTTCGAGATCTTCCTGATCCTGGTCATCCCGTTCTCCCTGCCGCGCGGCTTCGGCCGACTGGTGGGCAGCACCAAGCAGGGCTATGCCATTACCGCGGTGATGGGCGTCATCGCCCTGCTGTCGATCGGGCTGACCAACCTGTTCCAGCTGCAGCACCACGGCACCATTCCGACCGCCATCGGCGCGTCCATGGAGGGCGTGGAAACCCGCTTCGGCGTGTCCAACTCGGCGACCTTCGCCGCGGCGACCACGCTGACCTCGACCGGTGCGGTGGACTCTTTCCACGATTCGTACTCCAGCCTCGGCGGACTCATGCTGCTGTTCAATATGCAGCTCGGCGAGGTCGCGCCCGGCGGCGTCGGCGCGGGTCTGTACGGCATGCTGATCCTCGCCGTGATCACGGTCTTCGTGGCGGGCCTGATGGTCGGCCGCACCCCGGAATACCTGGGCAAGAAGATCACCCCGCGCGAGATCAAGCTGGCCGCGACCTATTTCCTGGTCAGCCCGCTCATCGTACTGGTCGGCACCGCCATCGCCATGGCCATGCCCGGACAGCGCGGCGGCATGCTCAACAGCGGACCGCACGGATTGTCGGAAGTGCTGTACGCCTTCACCTCCGCGGCCAACAACAACGGTTCGGCCTTCGCCGGTCTCACCGGCAATACCGAGTGGTACAACACCGCCCTCGGCCTGGCCATGCTGTTCGGCCGCTTCCTGCCGATCATCTTCGTGCTCGCGCTGGCCGGATCGCTGGCCCAGCAGGGGCATACGCCGGAATCGGTCGGCACGCTGCCGACGCACCGGCCGCAGTTCATCGGCATGGTCGTCGGAACGACCTTCATCCTGGTCGCCCTGACCTTCCTGCCCGCGCTGGCGCTCGGGCCGCTTGCTGAAGGAATCCACTGAAATGTCTGCCCCCACTGTTGAAATCGAGAAGCCCCAGGAGGCTTCCGTGCACACGGGCGGCCGGGTCTCCAGCGGAATTTTCAATCCGCAGCAGCTCATGAAGTCGTTGCCGGACGCCTTCAAGAAGCTGGACCCGCGCACCCTGTGGCGCAATCCCGTCATGCTGATCGTCGAGCTGGGTGCCGTCTGGTCGACCATCCTGGCGATCGTGGACCCGAGCTTCTTCGGCTGGGCCATCGTCGTGTGGCTCTGGGCCACCGTGCTTTTCGCCAACCTGGCCGAGGCCGTCGCCGAGGGCCGCGGCAAGGCGCAGGCCGACACCCTGCGGAAAGCCAAGACCGACACCGTCGCTCGCAAACTGGTGAACTGGTCGCCCGGCGCGCGCATCATCGAGGAGAAGTGCCCCGCCCCGAGCTGCAGCGCGGCGACCACGTCGTCGTCGAGGCCGGACAGGTCATCCCGGGCGACGGCGATGTCGTGGAAGGCATTGCGTCGGTGGACGAATCGGCCATCACGGGTGAATCCGCCCCCGTCATCCGCGAATCCGGCGGCGACCGTTCCGCCGTCACCGGCGGCACCACGGTGCTCTCCGACCGGATCGTCGTGCAGATCACCCAGGAGCCGGGCGGCTTGTTCATCGACAAGATGATCGCGCTCGTCG
>NZ_BDCH01000041.1 GCF_001613405.1 Nocardia crassostreae | reverse complement strand
CGAGATCGCGCTCAATATCCTGCTGGCGGCGCTCACCATTATCTTCGTGTTCGCGGTGGCGACCCTGCAGCCCCTGGCCATCTTCTCCAAGGTGAACCTGCCGGGCGTGCGCACTCACCAATGACGGCATCAGCGGCATCGTCATGGTGTCCCTGCTTGTCTGCCTCATCCCGACCACCATCGGCGCACTGCTGTCCGCCATCGGCATCGCCGGTATGGACCGCCTGGTGCAGCGCAATGTGCTGGCCATGTCGGGCCGCGCGGTCGAGGCCGCCGGTGACGTGAACACCTTGCTGCTGGACAAGACCGGCACCATCACCCTCGGCAACCGCCAGGCCGCGGCCTTCGTGCCCATGCCGGGCGTCTCCGACGACGAGATCGCCGACGCCGCACAGCTTTCCAGCCTCGCCGACGAGACCCCCGAGGGCCGCTCCATCGTGGTGTACGCCAAGAGCGCGTACAACAAGCGCGAGCGCACCCCGGGCGAGCTCACCGGAGCGACGTGGGTGGAATTCACGGCCCAGACCCGCATGTCGGGCGTGGACCTGCACGACGGCCACCAGTTGCGCAAGGGCGCGGCCAGCGCGGTCACCGAATGGGTTCGCCTCCACCACGGCGACATCCCCGAAGCGGTCGGTCAGGCCGTGGACGGCATCTCCGCCTCCGGCGGCACCCCGCTGGTGGTCGGCGAGATCAAGGACGGCAAGGCCCGCCTGCTCGGCGTCATCCATCTCAAGGACGTCGTCAAGCAGGGTATGCGCGAGCGTTTCGACGAAATGCGCCGCATGGGCATCCGCACCGTCATGATCACCGGTGACAATCCGTTGACCGCCAAGGTGATCGCCGACGAGGCCGGTGTGGACGACTTCCTCGCGGTGGCGACTCCCGAGGACAAGCTCGCCCTGATCAAGAAGGAGCAGGACGGCGGCCGCCTGGTCGCCATGACCGGTGACGGCACCAATGACGCGCCCGCGCTCGCGCAGGCCGATGTCGGCGTGGCCATGAACACCGGCACCTCGGCGGCCAAAGAGGCCGGGAACATGGTCGATCTCGACTCCGACCCGACCAAGCTCATCGAGATCGTGGAGATCGGCAAACAGCTGCTCATCACGCGCGGCGCGCTGACCACCTTCTCCGTCGCCAATGACATCGCCAAGTACTTCGCCATCATTCCGGCGCTGTTCGTGTCGCTGTTCCCCGGCCTGGACATGCTCAACATCATGCGGCTGTCCAGCCCACAGTCGGCGATCCTGTCCGCGGTCATCTTCAACGCGCTCGTCATCGTGGCGTTGATCCCGCTGGCGCTGCGCGGTGTGAAGTACACACCGGCCGCGGCCTCGAAGCTGTTGAGCCGCAACCTCGCGGTCTACGGCGTGGGCGGCATCATCGCCCCGTTCATCGGCATCAAGCTTGTCGATCTCATTGTCCAATTCCTCCCCGGGATGTCCTGATATGCGCATGTCAAGTTGGATCCGGCAGCATGTGGCGGCGCTGCGTGTGCTGCTGGCGCTCACGGTGATAACCGGAATCGTCTATCCGCTGGCGGTTTTCGCGGTGGCCCAGATTCCCGGCCTGAAGGACAAGGCGGACGGGTCGCTGGTCGAGGTGAACGGGAAGACGGTGGGCTCCAGCCTGATCGGGCAGTCGTTCACCGACGCCGACGGCAATCCGCTGGTGCAGTACTTCCAGAGCCGTCCGTCCGCGGCCGGTGACGGCTACGATCCGCTGTCCACCTCGGCCAGCAACCTCGGTCCGGAGCAGATCGTCGACTCCGGCCCGGAGGACACCAACCTGCTGACCACGGTCTGCGCGCGCAGCAAGGCCATCGGCGAGCTCGACGGCGTCGACGGCGCCCGGCCGTTCTGCACCCCCGGCGGGGTGGGTGCGGTGCTGTCGGTCACCGGCCCCCGCGCGGTCGACGGCGAGGTCGACCACCCGACCAAGGTGGTCAGCGTCAACGAGTTCTGCTCGGTGAGCCCGGACACCTTCATCCCCACCTACAAGGGCGTGAAGGTCGAATGCGCCGCCGAGGGCGAGGACTACTCGATCGGCCGGATCATCCCGATCCGCGGCAACGCGCCCGAAATCTCGCAGGTGCCCGCCGATGCCGTGACCGCCAGTGGTTCCGGCCTGGACCCGCACATCTCCCCGGAGTACGCGGCCATTCAGGTGGCGCGAATCGCCAAGGAGCGCAATATCTCCGAGGCCGACGTCAAGGATCTGGTGGAGGCACACACCGACGGCCGGACCCTCGGCTTCCTCGGTGCGCCCCGGGTGAACGTGGTCGAGCTGAATATCGACCTCGACGGCAAGTACCCGTTCAAGGGGTAGTGATCGCCGCCGAATGATTCGGCGACGCCGGGGCCACGGTCGTTTCGCTCACGAGAGTGACCGTGGCCCTCGGCATATCACGGACCGCATCCGGTGGGGTCGCGCAGTTCGGTGCACGGTTTGTTGCCGTACTTGCGCAGGATGTCCTTGCCTTCCTGCTCGGTGACGAAACGCAGGAACGACGCGGCGACCGAGTCGTCGGGCAATTCGCCGTGGCTGTAGGCGTATTCGACATTCCAGAACGGATAGCCGTTGTCGAGCAAGGCTTCCCGGGTGGCAGGCGCGCCGTCGATGGTCACTCGCGTGATGCCGGAAGCCTTTTCGGCGTCGGTGGCTTCGCTGTACCCGAGGGCGCCGGGCAGCGTGGCAATGGTCTCGAGCATGTCCTTGGTGTACTGTACCGAGCACGAGGCGTGACCGGGCGGATTGGTGACCTGGATGGTCCGGCAGGTGGCGGGCGGCGCAGGGGGCTGCTCACCACCGAGGATCCGCCTCAGGAAGGTCTCGCGGGTGCCCGACCCCAGCGCCCGATCGACCACGCGCACCGCGAGATCCGGCCCGCCCAGCTGCTGCCAGTTGCCGATCCGCCCCGCGTACAGGTCGCGAATCTGCGCGACGGTCAGATTCGCCACGGTGACCTGCGGGTGGACGATCATGGTGAAGACCGACATGGCCAGCGACCGGGGGAGCAGCCTGGCATTGGGGAAGGCGACGGTCTTGGGACCGTCGGTGATGGCCAGCAGCCCCGCATCGCCGAGTGGCTGCTTGTCGACGCGGTCCAGCCCGGATTCACTCCCGGCGAACTCGGTGACGATCGTTGCTCCGGGACAGACCTTTTCGTAGGCGTCCGCCGCCTCGGTCATGACGGGTTCGAATGCCGTCGAGCCGACCAGGGCCAGCGTCCCCGTGGCGCACCCGGCGCGGACCGGCTTGTCCGTGACGGCCACCGCGAACTGGATCGCGATGACGGCGACCAGAAATGCGATGAGCCCCAGCAGCGCCGGTGACGACCCGGTCCGGCTCCGGGTTTCGGTCACCCGCCCGCCCTTGAGCCCGCCCTCCACCGTCGGCGCGGCGTACTTCCCCGCTCCCGTGGTGCGCTCGAACAATACGAGGATCTTGTAATGGTCGCCGCGGTTCATCGGCACCTTCGGCAGGTCGAGCACGCCGATGCGCTTGCCGTCCACGGTTTCCTCGTGCGCGCCGATACCGCTGCCCGGCCGCAGGCTGTCCGCGAGCCCGCGCGGGCTGAACTCGGTGACCGCCATGCCGAGCACCCGCCGATCCGGAAAATGCAGGTGCAGACCGATGTGCTGCTCATCGGGCACCGCGTAGTCACGGGTGTCGACGGCGGTCGCGCCATTGTTCTCGATGCGGATCAGCACGATGGACAGATCGTGCAATTCGGGTGCGCTGCCATCGGTCGCGGGCGTGCGCAGCTGACCGAGCACGCCCGGCAGCACGTCGACCGAATCGGTGGGATCCTCGATCCGCCCGGTGACCGGCGTATCCATCTGCACCCGGTACCCCAGCCGTTTCCGGCCGACCAGCACGAACTCCCACAGAAATGCGATGAGCGGCACCGCGATACCGATGAGCGCGAGCACGATCTCGATGGACACGCCCTTCACCAAACCCCCGAATCGTCCTGTCTGACTGCATTGTCGGACTCCCTGCCCGCGCGATCACGCGCGGCCTCGAGTATTCGGCAACAGTTCACCACGGGGCCACCGACACTCCGCGGCGGCGGTGCGGGAGCGCGCGGCCGTAAGGATTCGATCAAGAAGCGCGGCCGCCCCGCATGGGCTCCGTCAAGAGCGGGCGGACGCCGCCGCGCCCCGCCATAGCGTCGGGTATCGAAGGGATTTCGCATCGAAGGCGAGGCAGCGGTTCCATGAACAACCCGGCGGAGGAGCTATCCGCATTGCGTGAGTTGGTGAATCACCGGGGCGTGGTGGAGCTGCTGGATCTGCTGGCGCAGCAGCCGCACACGGTCCGGGAGCTGCGGACCCGGCTGGGCATGCGGCGGCCGGGGGTCTCCCGCGTGCTGCGGGTCGTGGCCGCGCGCGGCCTGGTCACCGCGGGCCATGCGGGCAGCTGGGACGAGGCCCTGGAGCTCACCGCGCCGGTCCGATTGACCGGGAGCGGTTGGCGCACGGTCGAATTGCTGGGGAGCTTCGCGGTGTGGGAGGAGCTCTACGCGCAGTCGGATTCGGTGCGCGAGCTCTGAGCTCCGCTCGTTCCCGAGCTCACCACCAGCCGAGCAGGGGTTGCAGCTGGCGGCCGAGTTCGGGGGCGAGGGAGCGGGCGTAGCTCGCGGTGAGGTGATGCTCGTCGTGGTAGATGAGGATATTGCCCTCGACCACGGCACAGACGTCCGGTTCGCAGACGGCGTCATTGAGGTCGATGGTGTGCACGCGCGGGAAATCCGTGGCGGGCCCGGCGGCCGGGTTGGTCGCCGAGAGGGCGTCCGGGCGCTGCATACCGCAGCTGATGCGGTCCCCGCCCGCGGCCAGGCAGTCGATGGCGCGGTAGCGAATACCGTCGCGGCGCAACCACGGGGTATCGCGCACGGCGAGCACCTCGAGACCGCGATCGGACAGCTCCGACCACACGTCGAGATAGTCCTGCGGGGTTTCGTCGCCGCCGCTGTCGGCGGGGCGGGTGCCGGTGGTGAAGACGAAGTCCGGACGATCCTCGCCGAGCCGGTCGATCACCTCGCGGGACCAGTCCTTGCAGTCCGGATTGCGCTGCCCCTTGTAGCTGGGCTCCGCGGCCACGGTGAGCGGGCAGCCCATCTTCAGGTACACGTCGAGCCGGAACCCGTACTGTTCGGCCAGGATGAGCAGGGCCGGAACCCAGTGCTCGGCATGGGAATTGCCGACCACGGCGACCGAGCGCACGGCATTGGCGTCGCCGTAGGTGCAGGTGACGACCGAGCGGGTGTCGAAATCGGCGATACAGCCGTCGGCGGTCGGATAGGCGATATCGGCGGGGGCCTCCTCCACGGTGGGCCGCATCTGCGCGCGCGGCACCAGCGCGCCGTCGGTGAGGGCCAGTGCGCCAGGGTATTTCGCCGGATCCAGTTCGCCGACCGCATGCGCTTTCGCGCCATTGGTCCACTGCCACGCCATGGTGGAGCCGAGCACCAGCGCACCGGTGGCCGCGACCGCCACGCCGATGAGCAGGCGCGGGCGCGCCGCCACCGTGGGCCGTTTGCGCACCCGCAGCGGCTCTTCGATCCAGCGCTGCGTGGCGTAGGCGAGCACGAAGGAGACCGCGATGACGGCCAGCCCGCCCAGCGCTCCGGCGCTGCGCTGGTGCCGCTCGCCCAGATAGAAAATGAGAATCGGCCAGTGCCACAGGTACAGCGCGTACGCGAACGCGCCGAGCCGCACCATGGGCGCAGTGGCCAGCAGGCGATTGACCGTCGGCTGCGCTCCGGTGCGCAGGCCCGCGCCCGACGCGATGAGCGCGACCGTCGCCAGCACCGGCAGCAGTGCCGCCGGTCCCGGGAACTGCGCGGACCCGTTGACCAGCCATCCGCAGGCCACGATGGCGGCAATGCCGAACCAGGCCAGGGCTTCTCGCACCGGATTGGGCAGCCGCAGCAGCGGCGCGATCATGGCCAGCAGCGCGCCGGTGAGTGGTTCCCAGGCGCGCGCGAAGGTGTCGTAGTAGTTCCAGCCCTGCTGGGTCGAAACACCGTGGGCCGCATAGGCGAAGGACAGTGCCGCCAGCACGCCGAACAGCACCGCCAATGCGATGCGCAGGGTGTCCGGCTGCCCGGTGCGGCGCAGTATCCGGTTGGCGCGCAACAGCACCGGCATGGGCGCGTAGCGTGTGAGGGTGGCGCGGCCGGTCCGGTTCAGCCAGGCCACCGTCGCGATGAGCATCAGCAGTCCCAGATAGCACTGCCCCTGCACCGACATCGACCACAGATGCTGCAGCGGGCTCACCGACGGATCGGCGGCCAGATAGTCCGACCAGGACAGCGCCAGGTACCAGTTCTGGTAGTAGAACAGCGAAGCCAGGGTCTGCGCCGCGATATCCGACCAGCGCGTGTGCGGCAGCAGCGCCACGGTCGCGATCACCACGGCCGCCAGCACCACCACCATGGCGGGCAGCAGCCGCCGCAGCGTGCGCTTGACGGTCGCCGCCACCCCGACCGGCCCGCCGTCGGCGCGGCGCAGCAGCATGCCGGTGAAGAAGAAGCCGGACAGCACCAGGAAGACGTCCACACCGCCGGACACCCGCCCGAACCAGATGTGGAAGATCACCACCAGGGCGATGGCGATACCGCGCAGCCCGTCCAGATCCAGCCGGTAGGCGGAGCCGCCGCCGGAGTCCGGTCCCGCGGTGGCGTCGCGGTCCGGTGCTGACGAGGACTGATCGGTACGGAATATGGCCATGGCGGCGACCATTCTGGTATCCGGTGGCAGGAAACTCCCAATCGCCACACCCGAGGTGACCGGAATGTGGCCTTTGTCCTGGTCAGGCGAATGCAAAATAGCGCAGCCAGAGGTAAGGAACGGCCACCGCGATAGTGATCGTGGTCACGACAATGCCCTTCCTGGTGAATTCCCAGAACGAGATGGGATGGTCGGATCGTTTGGCGATGCCGAGCATCACCACATTCGTGCTGGCCCCGACTGCTGTGAGGTTGCCGCCGAAATCCGCGCCGATGGCCAGCGCCCACCACAGCGCACCGGCCTGCGCCTGGTGATCCATGGGTTCCACCAGGTCGGCCACCAGAGGGCTCATGGTCGCCACGTACGGGATGTTGTCGATGACACCCGACAACAGGGCCGAGACCACCAGGATCAGCATGGTTGCTGCGAGGGCATTGCCGCCGGTGACTTCGGTGGCGTATTTCGCGAGTCGGCCGATGACGCCGGTTTTCACCAATGCGCCGACCATGACGAACAGGCCGACGAAGAACAGCAGGGTTTCCCATTCCACCGCCGACAGGTAATCGCGTTGCGGCAGACCGGAAATCAGCACGAGAATTCCCGCGCCGAGCAAAGCCACGATGGACGGTTCGATATGGAATATCGAATGCCCTAGGAAGCCCACGAATACGGCGGCGAGCACGATTCCGCTCTTGATCAGCAGTTTCGGATCACGAATGGCCTCGCGCTCGTTCAATTGCATGATGTCGGCGGCGCGCGCCGGATCGACGTCGAACGCGCCGCGGAACAGGCGCGGCAGCACCAGCACGAATACGCCCAGCGCGATGAGCACGATGGGGCTCATATGCCAGATGAAGGTGTTGAACCCGATATCCGCCCGGCTGGCGATGATGATGTTGGGCGGATCGCCGACAATGGTCGACGCGCCGCCGATATTGGAGGCCAGGACCTCCGCGATCAGGTACGGGGTGGGCGGCACGTCCAGGCGTTCGCACACCAGCAGCGTCACCGGCGCGATGAGCAGCACCGTGGTCACATTGTCGAGGAAGCCGGAGGCGGCCGCGGTAATGAGCGCCAGCAGGATCATGACCCGCAGCCCGGAACCCCTGGCGCGCTTGGCCGCCCACACCGCCGCGAACTCGAAGATACCGGTCTGCCGCAGCACGCCGACGATGATCATCATGCCGAGCAACAGGAAGATGACATCCCAGTCGATGCCGGTCTCGTGCGAGTAGAAGACATCATCGGCGCCCGCAATGCCGAGCGCCACGATGACGCCCTCCCCGGCCAGGGCGGCGGTGGTCTTGTGAATGCGCTCGGAGGCGATCAGCACATACGCGATCGTGAAGACCGCGATGGCGACGACGGCCATCGCGACCGCCCCGGCGGGCTCAGTTGTTCAGCGCGACTTCCAAAAGCCGCGAGGCCGTGATCACGCCGAGCAGCTTCTTGCCGTCCATGACGGCGACCAGCGGCGTCTTGTATCGCGCCATGAGCGCGGCCACCTCGATAATGTTGTCGTCGGCATTCGCGGCGGGGAGCTTGCTCAACCGCTCCGGAATCACATCCCGGACCTTCTTGCCGCGCAACCGATTCGCCACCTGCGAGCACATGGTCTCGTTGAGCACCCCGGCCAGCGAGGGATCGTCCTGGACGTATTTGGGCACGATGAACAGCACCGCCGTCGAGGCGGGTAGCACCGCGCACGGCGAGCCGTCGGCGTCGGTGACCAGAATTCCGGGTAGCCGATGGTTCGCCAGCAGTCTGGCCGTGTCCATCGCATCGGAGTCGAGATCGATTACCGGATAGTCCTCGGCCATCTGCGCGGCATGCATACTCGCAGGATACGACGCTGCACCCGGCTGTCACGGGAGCAGAATACGTCAAGATCGAATTCCGGCCGCGCATCGAGAACTCCCAGGTCGATTCGTGGCGAGCCCAGCTCAGGACCCACCTGCCGACCAGACTTCCCGGCGCACCTGATGTAAAGATGCCGTAAGCGACCGCCGCACAGCAAGTCGCGCACACCGGAACGGACCGGCCGCGGCGGGCCGGTCCGTCGCCGGGAACTCACGGGAACTCAGTAGCCGCCGGGCTGCAAGAGCAGCGGGACGCCGATCCGGTTCCACAGATTGATCTGCGCGGTAATGGCGACCAGGCCGCCGCGCTCGCCCTCGTCGAAGTGCTTCTCGACGCCGGACCAGATCTCGTCGCTCACCCCGTGCACGCCGAGCCGGGTCGCGGCCTCGGCGTAGTCGAGCGCGGCGCGCTCGGCATCGGTGAACAGCTTGGACTCCCGCCAGGCATCGAGGTGGTAGATCCGCTGTTCGGTCTCGCCCTCCTTGCGGGCCTCGGTGGTGTGCATATCGATGCAGAACAGGCACCCGTTGATCTGGGAGACCCGGATCTTCACCAGCTCCCGGACGGTGGCGTCGAGCGGGCCCTTGCGAATGGCCATCTCGGCCTGCGCCCAGGCCTTGTAGACCTCGGGCGCGATCTGGGGGAGGTTGAGTCGTGACATGTGCTCGTCCTTTCTCGTCGGTACACAACAAGGACGCGGCGGGCCGCGCGGGCGTGACGGGCGGCCGCTGTGGGGCCGGTCACGTCGTGTTCGCCCGGCAGCGATCCGGAATCGGATTACCCTCGGCGGCATGCCTATGGCCGATCTCGGGGCGAAGCTGCTGCGGACGCGATCGTTCGTGCGAGCGCCCATCTGGTTGTTCCGGGCCCGGCTCGGATTCCTGTTCGGGGGCAGGGTGTTGGTGCTCGAGCACATCGGCCGGAAGTCGGGGGAGCGGCGCTATGTCGCCCTCGAATCGGTGGAGCGGCCGGATGCGAACACCGTGATTCTCGCCTCCGGCTTCGGCGCCGGATCGCAGTGGTACCGGAATCTCGAGGCGAACCCGCGGTGCCGGGTGAGCATCGGCTTCCGCAATCAGGTGCCCGCCACCGCGCGCATGCTCACGCCGGACGAGGCGAAACCGGTCATGGCCGAATACAAGACGGCGCATCCGGCCGCCTACAAAGAGCTCGGCGGGATCATCGAGCAGGCCATCGGCGGGGATATCGACGATGTGCCCCTGGTGGAGTTGACGCTGGCTAAGCGGTGAGTTCGTACACCCGGTACGGGCTGCGGATCACCGGATAGGCGACATTGCGGACCTCGACGCCGCCCGCTGTGCGGCCGAATTCGGTACCGGCGTGGGCGTGTCCGTGGATTGCGAGGGCCGCGCCGCCCGCGTCGACGGCCTCGCCCAGGTCGGCACAGCCCAGGTGCGAGTAGATGCCGGTCGGTTCACCGGTGAGGGTCTCCAGAATCGGCGAGAAGTGGGTGAGAGCCACGCGCACATCGCAATACAGGTTCTCCAGTGCCGTGCGCAGTCGGCCCGCATCGATGGGGCCGCGGCGGAAGCGTTCGCGATGTTCCTCGGTACCCTCATCGGGATTGCCCGGATAGCCCGGGAAGCCGCCGCTGCCGCCCACCACACCGGCGATGCAGAGCCGAATGCCATTGAGCTCCAGCACCGTGGCGTCGCCGTCGAGGACGCGCACACCGCGCTCGGCGAGCATTTCGGCAATGCGCGGGCCATCGCCGCGCTCGTAATCGTGATTGCCGAGCACCGCGACCACCGGCACCGGCAGCCCGGAGACCTCCCCGCCTACCGCGCCGCCCGCGCGCAGCGTGCCGCCATTGGTGAGATCCCCCGCGAGCAGCAGCACATCGGCGTGCTCGGCCAGCTTCTGGAACGCGGGCCGGAACCGCCCGATGCTCTTCTCGGTCATGTGCAGATCCCCGATGGCGGCGATGCGCACGACGCGGCCATTGCCGCTATTGCTCCCCATACCCGTCAATCAGCCACAGACAGCCCGCCCTGTCAACGCCATTACCCGGGCCGGTCGCGATGCTGCCACCCGGAAGGGTTGCTGCGATTCTGCGAAAGACGACCATGCGGACAATAATTCGCCTGTGCAAGGAGTCTTCTGGATCGCGCTCGGTGTGCTGTTGTTCGTCATGGGACCCGCATTGGCGGTGGTGATGGTGGCCGCCGTGCGCCGCTCAGCGCGACAGGAGCTGGCGGCCAGGCGATCCCCGACCCGAAACGCTGCCCGAATGCCCGTGGCCGCCACCCGCGCCACGCGGCACTGAGCGGCGACCGGCTCGCCCGTCGCCGAAACCGGCCGGGTCCTACGGGCGGGTCAGTGCCGCGTAGCGGGCGATGTGCTGGTCGGTGCTGCCGTATTCGTGTCGAACGGCGGTGAGGCGCTTGAAGAAATGGCCGATGGCCAGTTCTTCGGTCATGCCCATGGCGCCGTGCAGCTGGACCGACTCCTGGCCGATGAGGCGGGCGGCGCGGCCGATGGTGGCCTTGGCGGCGGAGGCGGCCTTGGCTCGGTCGGCGGGGCGGCGTCCAGTTTCAGGGTGACCAGATAGGTTGCGGCAATGGCCTGTTCCAGTTCCAGGTGCATGTTCACCATGCGGTGCTGTAGCGCCTGGAAGCTGGCGATGGGGACGCCGAACTGCTGGCGCTGCTTGGTGTATTCGACGGTGTCGGCCACGACCTTGCGCATGATGCCGACCGCCTCGGCGCAGACCGCGGCAATGGCCTCGTCCAGGGTTGCGGCGACGGCGTCGGCGGCATTGGCGAGCAGTAGCGCGTCGGCGGGCAGGCGCAGACTCTCGAGGGTGAGGTCGGCGACGCGGCGTTCGTCGATGGTGCGGTAGCTGCGCGCGGTCAGCCCGGCGGGCGGATCGGCCGGATCGAAATCCACTGCGAACAGGGCGATATCGCCGCCGTCCAGGCGGGCGGTGACCAGCAGGTGGGTGGCCAGCGGGGCGGCGGTGACCATGATCTTGTCGCCATTGAGGATCCAGTCCTCGCCGTCGCGGCGGGCGGTGGCGGCGACCTTGGCGTAGTCGTGACCCGAGCGCGGTTCCAGGGCGGCGAAACCGGTGACGACCTCACCGGCGGCAATGCCGGAGAGCAGATCCTCGGCGCGCTTGCCCATGGCGCGGCGCAGCAGGCCGACGCCGACGACCACGGTGTCCACATACGGTTCGACCACCAGCGCGCCGCCGAGGGCCTCGGCGATGATCATGGTCTCGACCGGTCCGCCGCCCACCGATTCCGGCAGGCTCGCGCCCAGAATGCCGACCTCCTCGGCCAATCCGCGCCAGATCTCCGGCTGCCAGCCCGCGCCGGTGCGCGCCGCGGCCCGGCTGGATTCGAGGTCGTAGCGGGCCGCGAGAAACTCCGTGACGGTATCGCGGAGCATGTCCTGTTCGGGGGTGAAAGAGAAGTCCATGGTCACAGTCCCAGCGTGGCTTTGGCGATGATATTGCGCTGAATCTCGTTGCTACCGGCGTAGATCGAGCCCGCTCGGTCGTTGAAGTACCGCAGCGAGGCGACGGCCTGCCAGTCGTCGCCGCTGACGAAACCGTCGGCGGGAGCGGCATAGTCGACGATCGGGCCGCCGGGCATGGTGGCGTGCGGTTGATAGGCGCGACCGCGCGGGCCCGCGGCCTCCAGGGCCAGTTCGGTGAGCGCCTGGCTCAGCTCGGTGCCCAGGATCTTGATGGTGGAGGCGGCCGGGCCCGGATCCTTGCCGCTGGAAACCAGTGCGAGCGTGCGGTATTCGAGGATCTCCAGCACATCGGCGCGAATGCGGGCGTCGGCCAGCTTGGCGGCGAAGGCCGGATCGTCGATGAGCGCGCCCTCGCCGTTCGGATCGGTCTGGCTCAGCGCGGCCTGCGCGAGCTCCTCGGCCATCACCTGGAGCGCCGGGGCCGCCGCGCCGCCGCCGCGCTCGAAGTTGAGCAGGTACTTGGCCACGGTCCAGCCGTCGTCGACGGCGCCGAGCACATTGGTCTTGGGCACCCGCACCTGATCGAAGAAGACCTGGTTCTGCACCTGCTCGCCGGAAGTCATGACCAGCGGGCGGATTTCGATGCCCGGGGTGCGCATATCGATGAGCACGAAGGTGATGCCCTGCTGCTTCTTGGCCTGCCGCGAGGTGCGCACCAGCGCGAAGATCCAATTGGCCTCGGTGGCGTGCGTGGTCCAGATCTTGGATCCGGTCACCACCAGATCCGCGCCGTCGTCCACGGCCTGCATATTCAGCGAGGCCAGGTCGGAACCGGCCTCGGGCTCCGAATAGCCCTGGCAGAAGAAGACCTCGCCGGTCAGGATGCGCGGCAGGAAGTAATCCCGCTGCTCGTCGGTGCCGAAGGCCATGATCGCGTGCGACACCATGCGAATGCCCATGGGGGACAGGTTCGGCGCACCGGCCAGGGTGCACTCACGGCCGAAGATGTAGTGCTGGGTCAGGCTCCAGCGGCAGCCGCCGTATTTCACCGGCCAGGCGGGCGCGGCCCATCCCTGCGCGTGCAGGATCTCCTGCCACCGCATGCTGGCTTCGTGATCCGGGTAGACGCTCGTCGCCAAACGTCCGGCTCGGCGAAGATCGTCGGTTAACTTTTCGTTGAGGAAGCGACGCACCTCGTCTCGAAATGCCAGATCGTCGGGCGACCAGTCCAGATCCACGGTGACTCCTTGTACGAGAACTGGCCTTAACCATCTCACCGCAAACCCCGGCTGGCAAATGTGCTAGCACCCGCCCTCACTTGACGGTCCTTGACATTCCACAATGGGTGGTTATCATCGAATTACAACGTTCCACAGTGGAACATATCCGGAAGGATCCGACATGGACATCACCACCGGCACTCGCGCCTCGGACGCCGAGCGCGCCCAGATCGCGGACCTGCTCGGCCGTCACATGTCCGACGGC
Organism: Nocardia crassostreae; assembly: GCF_001613405.1. Classification (GTDB taxonomy): domain Bacteria; phylum Actinomycetota; class Actinomycetes; order Mycobacteriales; family Mycobacteriaceae; genus Nocardia; species Nocardia crassostreae. The sequence continues at coordinate 114,140 of NZ_BDCH01000041.1, read as the reverse complement.
CGCCTCGACCTCGCCGAATACAACGAACGGGTGGCCCGCGTCTACGCCACCGTCTACCGCGAAGAACTCCAGCAGGTCCTCACCGATCTCCCGGATCTCGCCAAACCCGCCGTGGTGAAGCCGGTTTCGCGCACCCGCTTCCCCATCTGGCAGCGCATCGAAGGCAGCGCCTGGCTCGGCGTCAGCCTCCTGGTGCTCGGCATCTGGGCCGCCATCTCCGTGGCCGCGGGCGAATTCACCTACTTCTGGCCCGTGTGGGTCATCGTCCCGTGGGGCGCGGTCCTGGTCTTCCGGGTCCTGACCGGTTGGGAAGCCAGTGCCGGGAAGCGCTGCGGAAGCATCGCCATGAGGTAGTTGTCATGTCCGCCTACGCAACCCTGCTCGCCTCCCATATTCTCGTCGGCGCCGCCGGGCTGGCCCTCGGCCCGGCGGTCGCCTGGGCCGATGCCCACTCCGCCAAGCGCTCCGCCGAACTAGGCGCGTGGTACCTGGGACTCGTTGTCGCCGTGTGGATCACCGCCTGCGCCATGGTCGTCTGGCGTCGCGCCGACCTCTGGTGGCTGATCCCCGTCTCCGCCCTCACCGTCGCCCTCGCCGCCCTCGGCCGCCACGCCGTCGGCCGCCCCGCGGCCTGGACCCACGCCTACGTCCACGGCATGAGCGGCTCCTATATCGCCCTTCTCACCGCGACCATCGTCGTCAGCTTCGCCATCGACGGCCCCCTCTACGGCGCGGCCCAGCTCATCGCCTGGCTCGCCCCCACCGCTCTCATCACCCCGCTGCTCGAGGTGTGGCGTCGCCTTCTCGCCCGCCCCAATCTTTCGACAAGAACTCTGTAAGCGGGCCCGGCCAAGGTCGGACCATGATCGTTTCTCGCTGTCGCCGTTCCGGATACCGCATCGTGGCTGTGCTCGTCGTCGCGCTCGCCGCAATCGGTGTCGTCGCGGCTGGAGTCTCGTCCGCCGACATCCACGTCGAGAAGGTCCCGCTGCACTTCGCACCGGGCACGAGCACCACGACCGTGCACGGCGTTGCCGACGACGACCGCGCCATCCACTACAGCGTCGATGTCGCAGGCACCCAGCGGATGACAGTGAACGTCGACGGACCGGTGAGCTTCGCGATCTACAACCCCGCCGGTACGAAGTGGGCGATGTACATGCCCTCGCCGTTCACGACCGAGGTGACGCCGGGAACCTGGACGATCATCATTCCAGCGGCCCAACGCGGCGAATTCGACCTGACCGTCACCATCGTCTGATCCTCGACGTTTGGGCCGCAACGGTTCCCGCCGCACTCGCCGGGCTTTATTAGCATGGCGGGATGACCGCGGGTGGGCACTGGGAGATCGAGGACACGGAACTGCGGGCGCGCCGGGCGAAGTCGTTCGGCGTCGCCGCGCAGGCATATGCCGAGCATCGCCCGATTATCCGGTCGCGGGCGTGCAGTGGGCGCTGGAGCCGGTGCGTGATCGCAGCAGGGTCGAGGTGCTGGACCTCGGTGCGGGAACCGGCAAGCTGACCGGGGTGGTACTCGAAACCGGAGTGCCGGTGCGGGCCGTGGAGCCCGATGCGGCAATGCGTGCCGCGCTGCGGGAACGATTCCCGGAGGTCTCCGCACTGGCGGGCACCGCGGAATCCATTCCGCTGCCGGATGACTCGGTCGACGCGGTGGGCGTCGGGATGGCGTTCCACTTCTTCGACCAGGCTCGCGCCTTTCCGGAGATCGCGCGGGTGCTGCGGCCGGGCGGGGTCGTCGCGGCGTTGTGGAACGACCATGACGACTCGGTCGAGTGGGTCGCCGAACTGGGCCGCGTATCGCGTTCGACCTTGTCGCTGTCCGGCCGCGCCCGCACCGGAGTGCCGGACCATCCGCTGTTCCGGCCCTTCGAGCAGAACGTGTTTCCGCACTCCCATCGGCGCACCGCCGACGGTCTCACCGCCACCATCGGCACCCACTCGCACACGCTGATCGTCACGCCGGAGGAGCGCGCCGAGGTCCTCGGCCGCATCGCCGCCTTCCTGCACGGTCGCCCGGAAACCGCCACCGGTGAATTCGACCTCCCACTGCGCACCACGGTCGTTCGCGCCACCCTCCGCCCGGCCCGGCCCGACGGGCCGACGCCGTGATCGCCGCGCGTGCCACAGCCCCCACGCGACTTGGTCGGTCGATCACCGGGAAACTGTGGCGGCATCGGCCGAGTAGGCCGCGCCACCAGTTCCCGGTCGTCGGGGTTTCACATTTCACCGGGCAAACCGCGGCGGGGTCGAGGTGACCGGAGGGTCCGATCGGGCGTGGACGGTTGCACCGATCGCGGTGCGCGCTCCCGAATCCACTGCGCTGCTGCGGGATTACCTCGTCGATGTCGCGAACAGCTACCGGCTGAATCGGCTGGGCAGGGTGTCGACGGTGGCTGAGCTCGAACAGGATTGGGCCGGATTCGGTGTGGGCGACCTGGTTCCGCCGAACGGGGTGTTTCTCGTCGGGCGCTATGGCGGTGAACCTGCCGCCTGTGCCGGACTGCGTCGGGCGGACGGCGATACGGTGGAGTTGACCAGGGTCTTCGTTCGCCCGGCGCGGCGCGGGACCGGTGGGGCGAAGCGGCTGCTGGCGGCCGTCGAGGAGGCGGCGATGGGGTTGGGGGCCACACGGATCAGGCTCGATACGCGGCTGGATCTGATCGAAGCGCGCGCCCTGTACGTCAGCCACGGCTACGTCGAGATCCCGCCCTACGAGGACCGGGAGTACGCGGAGATCTGGTACGCCAAGGATCTCACCTGACCGATCGCGCTCACCCATGGCGCTGAATGCCGAACGACCCCGGATCGCGAGGTTCCGGGGTCGTTCGTTGTGAGCTGTGTCAGCTCAGGCGGGGGTGATGTTCTCCGCCTGCGGGCCCTTCTGGCCCTGCGCGATGTCGAAGGAGACCTTCTGGCCCTCCTGCAGCTCGCGGAAACCCGAAGCGGCAATGTTGGAGTAGTGGGCGAAGACGTCGGGGCCGCCGCCGTCCTGCTCGATGAAGCCGAAGCCCTTTTCCGAGTTGAACCACTTCACGGTGCCGGTAGCCATTGCGGCTCTCCTTTTACTGTTGGAAGGTCCGCACCTTGCGGACCCGATGTCGCTCTGGGGTGAATCCCGGGGGGAGTCACTGGGAAACACAAAAACGCGCCTGCTTGATTGTGTGCAGGCGCGTACAGAAGTCTGTGAGAGCCAAGAATTGCAACGAGAGAGACAATACCCGATCTAGCAGTCATCCGACGAATCGCCCTGTCAGACGGCGCGCCGCGGCCCGGAACCGGACTCGTCGTCGGCATACTCGGGGCAATCGCGCCCGACGGGGTAACCTCGACGGCTGTGCACCTGAAGAGTCTGACGCTGAAGGGGTTCAAGTCCTTCGCGTCCGCGACGACCCTGCGGTTCGAACCGGGGATCACCTGTGTGGTGGGGCCCAATGGGTCGGGCAAGTCGAATGTCGTCGACGCGCTCACCTGGGTCATGGGCGAGCAGGGCGCGAAAGCACTGCGTGGCGGGAAGATGCAGGATGTGATCTTCGCCGGTACCGCGGGCCGCGCCCCGCTGGGCCGCGCCGAGGTCACGCTGACCATCGACAACTCCGACGGTGTGCTGCCCATCGAGTACTCCGAGGTGTCCATCACGCGGCGCATGTTCCGCGACGGCGCGGGCGAGTACGAGATCAACGGCAACTCCTGCCGCCTCATGGACGTGCAGGAATTGCTCAGCGACTCCGGCATCGGCCGTGAGATGCACGTCATTGTCGGGCAGGGTCAGCTATCGGCCATTCTCGAATCCCGCCCGGAGGACCGGCGCGCGTTCATCGAGGAAGCGGCGGGTGTGCTCAAGCATCGGCGGCGCAAGGAGAAGGCCGTCCGCAAGCTGGACGCCATGCAGGCCAACCTGGCCCGCCTCACCGACTTGACCACGGAACTGCGCAGGCAGCTCAAGCCCCTCGGGCGGCAGGCCGAGGTGGCGCGTCGTGCAGCAACCGTCCAGTCCGAATTGCGCGACGCGCGTTTGCGGCTGGCCGCCGACGACCTCGTGACCCGGCGGCGCGAACTGGAAAGCCAGCAGAGCAAGGAGGCGTACGCGCGCGAGCAGCACGTCACCGTGCACGCAGAACTCGATGCCGCGAATGCCGCACTGGCACAGCAGGAATTCGAACTGTCCCGCCTGACGCCGAGCGCGGAAGCCGCCGCGCAAACCTGGTTCCAGCTGTCCGCTTTGACCGAACGCGTCAATGCCACTATCCGCATTGCGCGAGATCGTGCGCGCAACCTGACCATCGAGCAACCGACCGGCAGCGGGCGCGATCCCGAACAGTTGGAGCGCGAGGCCGAGCGCGTCGAGGCCGAAGAGGCCGAACTCTTCGAGGCAGTGGAGATCGCGACCGAGACCCTCGAGGCCGCCCGCGACGCCCTGCACGAGCGCGAACAGGCCGCCAAGGCCGCCGAGCAGGCGCATCTGGCCGCCGTCCGCGCCATCGCCGACCGCCGCGAGGGCCTGGCGCGCCTGTCCGGCCAGGTCGACACCCTGCGTTCCCGCGCCCAATCCGTCGACGGCGAAGTCGCCCGCATGTCCACCGGCATTGCCGAGGCCCGCCAGCGCGGCGCGGCCGCCGACGCCGAATTCGAAGCTGTCCAAGGCGAACTGAGCGAACTCGACGCGGGCGAGGCCGGTCTCGACGCCCAGTACGGGCACGCCGCCCAAGCCCTGGAGAACGCCGACCAGCGTGTCACCGAACTGCGGGAAAAGGACCGCGAGGCCGGAAAACGCGTAGCCTCCCTGACCGCCCGCATCGAGGCCCTCACCATGGGCCTGGCCCGCAAAGACGGCGCGGCCTGGCTGCTCGAACACCGCACCGACGGCCTCCTCGGCCCCCTCTCCGGCCTGATCAAGGTGCACGGCGGCTTCGAATCCGCCGTCGCCGCCGCCCTCGGCCCCCTCGCCGACGCCGTCGCCGCCGACACCGCCCCCACCGCCCACGCGGCCGTCCGAGCCTTGAAAGAAGCCGACGGCGGTCGTGCCGCCCTGGTCTACGCGGACGGCTCGAGCCGCCACACCGCCCTCCCGGCCGTGCGGCCAACCGACAGCGACCGCATCGCGCAGTCGGATGCCGACAAGGGGTCCACTCCGCACGCGGCCGCGCAGGGCTCGTCGATGCACGCCGGTGACGGCTCCGCTCCGCATGGTTCGCCGGGGTCGGGCCATGGCTCGGCTTCGCATACCGCCTCTCAGGGCTCGCCGAATTCCGATGGTGGGCACGGCGCGCCCGTGTATGCCGATGCCGCCCAATCGAATACGCGCCCCGGCGGAGAGCCCGGTGATCTGCGTCGGGCCGAAGGGCCCGGTGAGGCGCGATGGAGTGGCGGAGCGTCCGGTGATGGGCGGTCGGGTGGCGGCATGCTCGGCGAGGCGTGTTCGGGCGGTGTGCTGCCCGGTGGTGCGCGCTGGCTCGCGGAGGTCATCGACTGCCCCTCGCACATGCGCGTCGCCATTACCGCCCTGACCACCGGCATTGCCGTCGCCGAGGATCTGGCCACGGCCACCCGGGTGCTCGCCGCCCGGCCCGAACTGCGCGTCGTCACCCGCGAGGGCGATCTCACCGGAACCGGGTGGGTGCTCGGCGGTTCCGATCGGGCGCCCAGTCAGCTTGAGGTGCAGGCCGATATCGATTCCGCCAAGGCCGAACTCACCTCCTGGCAGCGGCAGGCCGAGGAGCTCGAGGCCGCTCTGGCGGGTGCGCTGGCCGAGCAGACCGACCGTAAGGAAGCCGTCGACCACGCGCTGCTGGCGCTGCACGAATCCGATCAGGCGCTGGTCTCCATCTACGACCGTCTGGGCCGTCTCGGGCAGGCAGCCCGCACCGCCCAGACCGAATGCGATCGGCTGCTCGCCCAGCGCGCCGAAGCCGAGGCCGGTCGTGAGGAGACGCTGAGCAAGCTCGCCGAGCTCGAGGATCGGCTGCGGCACGCCGAACTCGAACAGTCCGAGATGGGCGCGGAATCCGCGGGTACCGAGGCCGCCGGGTACGCCCGGGAGGAGGCGGCGGCCGCGCTCGCCGAGGCGCGCACCATGGAGGTCGAGGCCCGCTTGGCCGTGCGCACCGCAGAGGAGCGCGCGGAATCTGTTCGCGGCAAGGCGGATTCGCTGCGCCGCGCGGCTCGCGCCGAACGTGAGAACCGGGCCCGCGCCGAACGCGCCCTGGCCGCGCGCAAGCAGGCCGCGGCCGTCGCGGCCGTGGTCGCCGATTCGGCCGAACGCGTGGCCGGTGAACTCGAGTTGGTCGTGGCCGAGGCCGCCGCCCGCCGCGACGAATTGGTGCGCCGCCGCACCGAATTCGCCGCCCAGGTGGAGCAGACCAAGGAGCGCGCCCGCGCTCTCAATACCCAGCTCTCCCAGCTCACCGATGCCGTGCACCGCGACGAGGTGGCCCGCGCCCAGGCGGCGCTGCGCATCGAGCAGCTGGAGGCCACCATCTCCGAATCCTTCGGCGTCGCCCTGGAAGACCTCATTGCCGAATACGGCCCGGACGTCCCCATGCCGCCGACGGCCCTGGAGATGATGGAGTACGAACAGGCCAGGGAGCGCGGCGACCAGGTCTCCGAACCCCAGCCCATGCCCTACGGCCGCACCACCCAGGAGCGCCGCGCCAAACGCGCCGAGAAGGACCTCACCACCCTCGGCAAGGTGAATCCCCTTGCCCTGGAAGAGTTCGCGGCCCTCGAGGAGCGCTACAACTTCCTCGCCACCCAGCTCGAGGACGTCAGGAAGGCCCGCCAGGATCTCCTCGACGTGGTCGCCGAGGTCGACGCCCGCATCCTCCAGGTCTTCACCGAGGCCTACGAGGACGTGGAACGCGAATTCGTCGGCGTCTTCAGCCGCCTGTTCCCCGGCGGCGAAGGTCGCCTGCTCCTCACCGACCCGAGCGACATGCTCACCACCGGCGTCGAAGTCGAGGCTCGCCCGCCCGGCAAGAAGGTCAAGCGGCTGTCGCTGCTCTCCGGCGGCGAGAAGTCCCTGACGGCGGTCGCCTTGCTGGTCGCCATCTTCCGTGCCCGGCCTTCACCCTTCTACGTCATGGACGAGGTCGAGGCGGCCCTGGACGACACCAACCTGCGCCGCCTCATCGGCCTCTTCGAGCAGCTGCGCGAGAAGAGCCAGCTCATCGTCATCACCCACCAGAAGCCGACCATGGAAATCGCCGATGCCCTCTACGGCGTCAGCATGCGCGGTGACGGCATCACCCAGGTGATCTCCCAGCGGTTGCGAGGGGAGAACCTGGTCGGCGCATCCACCTGACCCGCGTAGCGCCGCGCGTCGGGACCGCCCAGCCGACCGCAGCCGCCGGGTCTCGGCTGCCCGACAGTTGGTGCGAGGAGGCGACTCGGCTCACGCCCGGAGGTCCTCGATGCGCTGGCGTAGGTGGTCGAGGAGTTTGTCGGGGTGGTCGAAATCGGCGGGATCTATCGGTGTGCCGAAGTGGATGGTCACCTGCTGGCGGCGGTCGAAGGCGGGGGCGTCGCCGCGGGTGCGGCGCATGGGGAGCATCAGGTTCGTGCCGGTGGTGCCCACGGGAATGATGGGGATGCCGGTCGCGAGAGCCAGTTTCGCCACACCGGGCTTGTAGGGCTCGGTCTCGCCCGGAGCGACCAGGCGGCCCTCCGGGTAGATGAGCAGCACGCCGCCGTGGCGCAGGATCTGCTGGGCCTGCGACAGCGCAGAGGTGCCGGATTCGCTGTCGCGGTGCACCACCGGGATATGGCCGAGGCGGCGTACCAGCCAGCCGACGACGGGCCAGGACCACAGCTCGGCCATGGCGATGGTAATTGCCCGGCGGCGCAACGCACCCCACAGGAACACGGCGTCGAGCATCGAGATGTGATTGCTCGCAATGATCACGGGACCGGTCTTCGGCACCCGCTCGCGGCCGAGCACGGTGACACGGACGATGTTCGACCAGGCCAGCACGCGCAGGATGCGGCGCACGAATTGGGTTGTCAGCCAAGCGCGTTTGCCCAGACCCTTGGGACGCCGCGCGGTGTTGTTCGATGCCACGCCCACATCCTGGCCGATCGGCGGCGGGCGCGGCACCGGGGAATTACTCAGTCGCGCAACAACAACAGGATGAAGGCCAGCACGACCGCCAGTATCAAGGCGGCCACACCGTAGGTCAGGCGGTGCGAGCGGACGCCGGGCAGGAAGGCGTCCACGGAATAGCGACCGGGCCCCGTGAGGGCCAGACCCCCCGCGGTGACCAGCAGGACGATCTCGTACTCGAGACCCGGTCCGGACTGTGAGCCGAGCCATCCGGCGCCCCATCGGACCGAGATGGCATTGATCATGACGCCGACCAGGGCGGCGGCCGAGAGCGGCGTGAGCGCGCCGAGCGCGACACCGAGCCCGCCGACGAACTCGCTGAGCCCGGCGAGCACGGCCATGAACTCGCCGACCGGATAGCCGCTCTGCTCGAAGCCCTTTCCCGTGCCTTCGATGCCGTAGCCGTCGAACCAGCTGAAGAGTTTCTGACCGCCGTGGGCGGCCATGGTCAGTCCAATACCGAGCCGGATAGCCAGAAGTCCCACGTCATAGGCGTGAACACTGGTTGTGTGGCCGGTGGATAGAGAAGAATTGGGAGCGCTTGTGGTGGTCATTCGCGTTCTCCTTCGGCAAGAGCCAAACGGACAATTGGCACTTATGGCCCACCCGCGCTAGACGATACTCCGGTCGGCCGACCGCACCGGCGTGATCGGCAATGCGGTGTCTCGCTGAGTGGAAATCCGATACGAGACAATGTGAAACGTCTGCGCGTCGGATGGATGGGGTGCTAGCGTCCGGTGCTCATGAGACGTTCTATTGCCGCTGTTGCCGCAGGTATCTCCGTCACGCTCGCCGCGCCGCTCCCGATGGCGCTGGCCGACACCGGATCCTCCTCGCTGTCGGGAGGGACCGGGTCGTCCTCGCTCTCGGGTGGCGGCTCGGGCTCGTCGTCGCTGTCGGGCGGGGGTGAGCTGCCGAGTTATGCGCAGTGGATCGCCGATGTCACGGTGGTCGCCGAGCAGGCTCGGGCCTATCTCGAGACGCGGCTGCCCTCGGGCGGGAACCCGGCCATCGTGTTCGATATCGACAACACGACATTGGAGACGCAGTACAACCCGAGCCCGATCACACCCGCGATTCCGGTCATGCTGCAACTGGCGAAGTGGGCCGACGGGCAGGGCGCGGCCATCATTTTCGTGACGGGGCGGCCCGCGCTCATGAATCTGTATACGCAGCTGAATCTCTCGGCGGTCGGGTATCCGGTGGAGAAGCTGTACGGCAGCCCGCTGACCACGCTGTCAGCGGGCTCGGCCGGACTGGAGGAGTACAAGACGGCCAGCCGGATCGATATCGAGAGCGACGGGTACACCATCGTCGCGAATATCGGCAACAGCGCCTCCGATCTCGCGGGCGGGCACGCCGAACGCACTTTCAAGCTGCCAGATTACGACGGGGCGCTGTCCTGAGCTAACGCTCCAGCAGCGCCTTCAGCTGTGCGCCACCGGATTCGGTGAGCCAGGCGTCCAAAGTACGCAGGGTCGGCAGGATTTCGCGCAGGGCGGGGATATCGGCATGCCAGCCCTCCCCGGCGCGGGTCTGCCGCCAGACGGCGGCGATCTCCGAGCCCGTGGCGGTGGCCTCCGCCTCGCCGACCTCCTCGTAACGGACGGGGTGGCCGGTGATTTCGCTGATCCTCGCGGCCGCGGCCGCGGCCGCGGCCACGGCGGTGGGGGAGTCACCGGCCAGTTCCAGGGTCTGCCCGTGGAAGCGGGCCGGATCGGTGAAGGCCAGCACCGCGAAGGCGGCGACATCGGCGACGGCGATCATCTGCAGCGGCTTGTCGGCCGCGAACAGGTGGCGGTGCACGCCGTCGACGATGCCGTCCACGATCGAGCCTTTCAGGAGGTAGTTCTCCATGAACCGGACCGGCCGCAGGATGGTCCAGTGCAGGTCGCTGGCGCGAACGGCCTCCTCGATGCGGCGCTTGCCGACCGAGCCCCAGTTCTGTTCCTTGCGGAACGATGCGATGCCGGTGAAGACGAGCTGGCCGACGCCCGCGGCCCGCGCGGCCGCCACGAGGTCTTCGCCGCGGCGCGCTTCCCGCTCGACGTCCCAGCCGCCGTCCTGGTAGAGGGCGGGCGGGACGAGGAAGACCGCGCCCGCGCCGCTGAGCGCCGCCGCAATGCTGTCGGGATCGTCGAAATCGCCGACAGCCAGTTCCGCCCCCGCGGCGGCCAGCTCCTGGGCCGCCGCCGATTCCGGATCATGCACGAGCGCACGGACCGGGCGGCCGAGGTGCAGCAGGTGCCGTGCCGTCGCGCCGCCCTGGTTGCCGGTCGCACCGGTCACCAGGACGAGGTCGCTGTGAGAAGACATGTTCGCCTTGTCTGTTCGGTAGTATTCGGGTCGTATGACCCGGATCGAGACGCTACGAGCAGTCGAATCCGGTTGGCCAGCACCGCAGAAGGAACGCCGTAACGAAATGACAGCGCCACCGCTGTCCCGCATCGCACCCGAGATCCGTGCCGCCGCCCCCAATTCGCGCGCGGACGCCCGCCGTAATCGCGCCCTGGTCCTGGCCGCCGCGCAGCGCGCCTTCGCCGAGGTCGGCACCTCCGTATCGCTCTCGGAGATCGCCCGGCGCGCCGGTGTCGGCGCGGGTACCGTGCATCGGCATTTCCCCAGTAAGGACCATCTGCTGGAAGCGGTTCTGCAACAGCGCATCGACCGCCTGACCGCCCTGGCCGTCGGCTATCGCGATGCCCCGGACGCCGGAGTCGCCTTCTTCGCCTTCTGCACCGAAGTGGTGACCTCGACGCCCGGCAACCAGGCGCTGTGCGAGGTGTTCGACAATGACGGCTGGCCGCGCGACCTGCTGCGCGAGGCCGGTGAACGCTTCCACCGGGCGCTCACCCGCCTGCTCACCGCCGCGCAGCGCCAGGGCGCGGTCCGCGCCGACCTCACCCTCGGCGACGTGCTGGCCATCTTCACCGGATGCGTTGCCATCCAGCGACTCCCGAACACCCCGCCGGGGCTCGCCCGCCCCGCCGCCCTGATCCTGGACGCATTGCGTTCCGGCGCTCCGGATCCCGCGGTGACGAAACCCGGAACTCGTGCATCGCGCCATAACGAAACCCGTCCGCGTAACGAAACCGCCGCCGCACACTGCCCGATCTGCGCCACCCCGCTGCGTCACACCGGCGCGGGCCGCCCCGCCCGCTACTGCTCACCGGCCTGCCGCCAGAAGGCGCACCGCCGCCGTCACGCGACATCCGCGGTCGCGGCAGGGCCCGCCGGGCAGTAGATTCCGGGCATGCCTCTCGGCCACCTGGGCATCAATGTGTCCGATCTCGTTGCGGCGCGGGCCTATTACGACGAGCTGATGCCGCTCGTCGGATACGCGCCGTTGCTCGGCGACGACACCCAGTTCGCGTACTGTCCCGCGGACGGGAAGGTCGGGACGTACCTGTTCTTCTATCCGGCCGCCGAACCCGGATACTCGCGCGGCCGGGCGGGATTGCAGCACCTGGCCTTCATGATGCGCACCCGCGCCGCCGTCGACCGCGTGCATGCGTGGGCGGTCGAGCGCGATGCGGAGATCCTGCACGCGCCACGGGAATTCCCCGAGTATCCGCCGCCCTACTATGCGACCTTCTGGACCGGGTACGACGGTCTCATGCTCGAAGCGGTGTGCCACAAACACGCCTGACCTTCACGAGAGCCGCTGGCGGGTATACGGATTCGTGATCCGTTTGGACGGGACGGGAGGGTGGGGTGCCGGGATAGGCTCGCCGCGTGGTGTGGGTATCGGCTGTTGCGTTCGGGGTGGCCTGGTGGCTGGGGTTGTATCTGCTGGCGCGGGATTCGCGGAAATCGGTCTTGCGCCGGGCGGGGATCGGAATGCTCGCCTATTCGGTGGCGGTGGTCGCCGATGCGCTGGCGACGGGCGACGAGTGGTTCGACGGGTTGCGGATCGTACTGGTCTGCCTGCCCGCCATCGCTTGGACCGGGGTGTTCGTGCGATTGTGGCCGGAGCGGTTCGCCGAACGGGCGGACCGGCTCTGGCGGTTCGGGCTGGTGCCGGTGTGCGCGCTACTGGCCATGCCCGCCGCCGCCGGATTGATGCCGGTGGCCTATCTGCTGGGCGCCCTCGTCATTCTCGTGCTGCTGGTCGCCATGCTGGGAATGCTGAATCAGCAAGCCGATTGGGCAGATGACTCGCGGCGGTCGGTGGCCGGACTGCTGTCGGTCGGCGCGCTCATGTTCGGGCTCAGCGCGGCGCTCATCCTGCTGGGCTTCAATGTGGTGCCGCGCACGGCCATGCTGTCCGGCGTGGCGGTCGATCTGCTGCTGCTCGGGCTGGGCATCGCGGTGCTGGATGCCTTCGACGAAGGGGAAGCGCTGCGCGCGGACATGATTCGCTCGCTGCTGGTGTCGGTGGTGTCGGCGGTGGTGTTCGGCGGGCAGGCGGCGGTGGCCATCGTGCTGGTGGGGGAGCGGACCGGGCTGCTGGCCCTGCTGTTCGGCGCGATCGCGGCGGCCATCGCCTTGCAGGTGCTGAACGCGCCGCTGCAAGCGGGCGTGGATCGGCTCGCCTTCGCCTCCGCGCCGCGGTTGCGGGAGGCGCGCAGCGAACTGCGCACCGCCGCGGAAGCATTGCCGCGCAAGGTCGCCGACACCGGTCTGGCCGCCCTGGAGGACGACGAATTCGCTCGGCTCACCCGTCGCGCGCTCAGCCATTACGCCGATCTCGGGAAGCTGGTGTCGAGCCCGCTCATCGATCTGCCCGCCATCGACGACCGGCTCTCCGGCCGCGACACCCCCGGCCCGCTGGATCGCGCCACCGAACTCAAAGCCCTGCTCACCGAATCCATCACCCGCCTGAAACCGCGCACCGGTGAGGAATTCGGCACCAGCGAGGAGTGGCGGCACTACAACTCGGTCTACTTCTACTACGTCGCGGGCATCCGCCCCTACAGCGTGCGCACCAAACGCACCGATCTGGATCCGGTTTCGCGCCGCGCGCTTGCCTGGTTCGTCGATCAGGTGCCCGAACGCACCCTGCACAACTGGCAGAACTCGGCAGCGAAGCTCATTGCGGCACAACTGCGCGCGGGCCTCGGCAGCGTGTCCGCCGAACCGAAAAACAATGCCTGAACTGGGGTTGGCAGTAGTTAGCAGGACTTGGCGTGGTGTTGGCAGTGCGCTCGGGGCGACGGTTCTGGTGTCGAAGCGAACACCAGCACCGAAGGACTGATCCCCATGACGTACTCCGCCACCGCCCCCCGCACCATCGCGGGAATGTCCCCCCTGCGCCTGGCCTTCGAAGCCGACGGCATCATGACCCTCGCCTCGGGCGTCGGCCTGGTGGCCCTCGCCGGGATCCTGGATTCCCCGCTGGGCCTGTCCACCCCGCTGCTGCTGGGCGTCGGCGCCTTCTTCATCGCCTACGCCATCGGCGTCCTGATCGTCGCCACCCGCAAGGAGATTCCCCGCAAGCCCGCCTACGCCATCGCCGCCATCAACGCCTTCTGGACGGTGGACAGCCTCATCACCCTGGCCGCCGGATGGATCGAGCCCACCACCCTGGGCGCCGCGGGCGTCATCTTCATCGCCGCCTTCACCGCCCTCATGGCCGCCGCCCAGTTCTACACCCTGCGCACTGACCGCTGAAGCACAGCGCAACACCCGCCGCCCGGCATCAGCCGGGCGGCACTGTGCTGTGCGCGCTCAGTCGAATTTGACTACGGCGGGTGTGAAATCGCCGGTGGTCAGTTGCTCGCCGTGCAGGAGTTGGATGCGGTCCGGGTCCAGGCGTAGCACGGTGAAACCGGGATCCTCCGAGCTCGTCACGCCGAAGGCGGTCAGGTCGTAGCCCATGGGGGGCGGGGTGGTGGTGAACATGTCCCACACGTGCTTCTTGGTCGCGGCGTCGTCCACCCAGCTCGTGCGGGCCTCGCCCTGGACGACGTTCTGGGCCGGGCTCCAATAGGAGAACGCCACGAGGGGGTTGGCGGACAGGTGCCGGGACTTGACCGGTGAGGGGTTGGTGAAGATCCAGCCGACCGGGCGATCGCCGTCCATTTCCCAGATGGGGTGCAGGATGCGGGAGCGCGGACGGCCGCCGGGGGCGACGGTGGTGATGGTGCACCAGACGATATCGCTGGTTAAGCGGAAGAAATCGGCCTTGATGGCGTCGAATGGCGTTGGCATTGTGGCCTCCCCGGAATCGCGCGGCACGGATGCAGTGCATGGTCGCACGACCCACCGACAAGAAATCGGTCCGCGGGCTGGAATCGGGCGAATTGCCTTGGCGCGCTAGCGCAGGTCGCTCACGTCGTCGGGGACGTCGACGGCGTATTTACGCAGCGTGTCCATGGGGACCACCTCGAGGGCGTTCTCGTGGGTGGCGGCCAGCACCACCGGGGCGGCCACGCCGTCCTCGTGGGCGTGCAGCCAGCGCACGGCCACCACGCACCAGCGGTCGCCGGGTTGCAGGCCCGGGAAGTTGTTCTCCGGGCGCGGGGTGATGAGGTCGTTGCCGATCGACTTCTGATGCTCCAGGAACTCCGCGGTCACCACGGTGCACACGGTGTGGCTGCCAAGATCTTCGGGGCCGGTGCTAAAGCAGCCGTCCCGGTAGAAGCCGGTGAGAGGATCGGTGCCACACTCCTCCAGCGGTCCCCCAAGCACATTTCGATCGGTCACGTCGCCGATCCTATTGTCTCGGTGTCGCATTCGCCGCTCCTTCCGCACTGTGACGCGATGTTGTGCAGACCGGTCGTTTGTTGTCCCGATTCGGGGCCCGCGGTTCGGCGTGTCCATAGCCGATGCGCACTGATGTGTGCTACTGAACACTGCTCCGCGACCCGACGGTAGGTGCACGAATCGGGAGATGGATGCGGCTCTGAAAGGATGGGGGACATGACTGCTCAAGCCTGGATCCTCATTGCCGCGATCGCCGCGGTGCTGCTGGTGGCCTTCGTATCGGGATTCGTCCTGTACAAACGCCGCCGCATCTCGCTGACGCCGCCCGCTCCGGAGAAGGAGCTGACGGAAAAGACCGACCGGTCAGGTGGGTACAAGTCGGCGGGCGGATTCAACTTCAGTCAAGGCGACGGGACCGCCACACTCCCGAAACCCAAGCCCGAACCGGCGCCCGTCGAGCGCACCGATACCGAGGGGCAACCGCATATCGGTGACGATGCGGCCATCCCGCGCGATTCGGGCAAGCGCAGCATTACCGATGTCCGCCTGCCCGAGCCGGTGCAGGGGCCCGAACCCGCCACCGACACCGCCGCGCTGGCCGAGGCCGCAGCCACTGAAGCAGTCACACCTGCCGATATCGTCGCGCCGGTCGAATCGACCACCGCTCCGGCCGAAGCCGCTGCGCCCGCCGAAACTGCTGCGCCCGCCGAAACTGCTGCGCCCGCTGAAGCAGCTGCGCCGGTCGAATCCGCTGCTCCGGCCGCGGTCGAGGACACCGTCGCGGTCGACCGGGCCGAGACGGTGACACCGGCCGAAACCGCTCCCGCCGAAACCGCTCCCGCTCCGGCCGAGCCCGAGGCGGCGGTCGTCCCCGAGATCGAGCCCACCTCGGGCCGCCTCACCCGCCTGCGCGGTCGCCTGTCCCGCTCCCAGAACGCCGTCGGCAAATCGCTGCTCGGCCTGCTCGGCGGCGGCGATCTGGACGAGGACTCCTGGGAGGAGATCGAGGACACCCTGGTCATGGCCGATCTCGGCACCGCCTCGACCGCGGCCGTGGTCGAACGGCTGCGCCAGGAGATGGCCTCGCGCAGCGTGCGCACCGCCGATCAGGCGCGCGACGTGCTGCGGGATGTGCTGATCGAGGCGCTGCGCCCGGAGCTGGATCGCTCCATTCAGGTGCTGCCGCATGCCGACCGGCCCTCGGTCACCCTGGTCGTGGGCGTGAACGGCACCGGAAAGACCACCACCACGGGCAAATTGGCGCGCGTGCTGGTCGCCGACGGGCGGCGGGTGCTGCTCGGCGCGGCCGACACCTTCCGCGCCGCCGCCGCGGATCAGCTGCAAACCTGGGGCGAGCGCGTGGGCGCGGAAACCGTGCGCGGCAAGGAGGGCGCCGATCCGGCGGCCGTCGCGTTCGACGCCGTCAGCGCCGGTATCGACCGGGGCGTGGATGTGGTTCTCGTCGACACCGCGGGCCGCCTGCACACCAAGACCGGCCTCATGGACGAGCTGGGCAAGGTCAAGCGCGTGGTGGAGAAGAAGGCTCCGGTGGACGAGGTCATCCTGGTGCTCGATGCCACGGTCGGCCAGAACGGTCTCATGCAGGCCCGCGTCTTCGCCGATGTCGTCGATATCACCGGGGTTGCCCTGACGAAGCTGGACGGAACCGCCAAGGGCGGCATCGTGTTCCAGGTGCAGCACGAGCTCGGCGTGCCCGTGAAACTGGTTGGTTTGGGCGAGGGCGCGGATGATCTCGCTCCGTTCGAGCCCGGCGCCTTCGTCGACGCCCTCCTCGGATAACCGCCGCTGACGTGCGCGGATGACGTGTACTGAGATCATCCTCACAATCTCCCCGTAACAGGAGTGCGGATTCGGAAACGTGACTGCAACAGTGCACTCTCATCCGTTCACTTAGGTGAAACGCCGCAGGATCACGGAGGAAACACCAACTGAGGAACCTTCATTGCAGGCTCGTTGTAGTTATCGACCGAGCTCGAGATGAGGAGGACAAGAAGGTGGATTTCCCAGCAATGGGCGCGCCTGACGCCGGAGACACCGCATGGATGCTGGCGGCGTCAGCACTCGTGCTTTTGATGACCCCCGGACTCGCATTCTTCTACGGCGGCATGGTCCGCTCGAAGAACGTGCTGAACATGATCATGATGAGCATCAGCGCCATGGGCGTGGTGACGATCCTGTGGTCGCTGTACGGTTTCTCGATCGCCTTCGGCGACGACCGCGGTAACCTGTTCGGCGATCCGGCCCAATACTTCGGCCTGAAGTTCAAGCTCGGCTTCGACGACTCGCTCGACGTGGTCGGCGTGCACCTGGTCGGCGGTCTGGTCGGCACCCTGCTCATCGGCCTGGTCGCCGCGCCCGAAACGCCCGCCGGTGTGACCGGTCTGTTCTACGGCGGCGGCATCGAGCAGCTGAAGCTGCAGACCGTCGGCGCGCTCTCCGTGCTGGTGTTCTCCGCGGTCCTGACCGCCGTCATCGCCTTCGCCATCAAGTTCACCATCGGCCTGCGAGCGGACGAAGAAGCCGAGTTCCAGGGCTTGGACGAGTCCGAGCACGCGGAATCGGCATACGATTTCGCTGCTGTGGGTGGAACGGCCCGTACCACCGCCGCGACCGTCAAGGAGGCATGACGCAATGAAACTGATCACTGCAATCGTCAAACCGTTCACGCTCGAGGACGTCAAGAGCGGGCTGGAGCAGGCGGGCGTACTCGGCATGACCGTGAGCGAGGTGCAGGGATACGGACGCCAGAAGGGCCACACCGAGGTCTATCGCGGCGCCGAGTACTCGGTCGACTTCGTCCCGAAGGTCCGGGTCGAGGTGGTCGTGGACGACGCCTCCGTCGAAAAGGTCGTCGAGACCATCGTCGACGCCGCCCGCACCGGCAAGATCGGTGACGGCAAGGTCTGGGTGACCCCCGTCGAGGCGGTCATCCGGGTTCGCACCGGCGAACGTGGGTCCGACGCCCTCTGAGGGGGATGGAAGTAGCGGCGGCCCCGCTCCCGTCGGTGTGAACCGGATGGGGCGGGGCCGCCCCCGTGCTCGGGCAGGGCTTGATCCCCGGACGCAGCCGGGGACGACGAACTGAATGAGATTGGGTGGTGGTTGTGGGATTCCAGCAGCAACGCGACGAGAAGGTTCCCAACGAGAAAGTCTCCAACGGGGCCTCGGACCTGGTCCGGGCTCGTGATCAACTGCTGGGGGAGCACCACGCCAATGGCCGGACATCCAAACTGGATTCGGAGGCGCTGCGGCAGGCGCTGGTCGATTTATTCGAATTGTGGCTGACCACCAAGGCTTCCGAAGTCGGCATCACCGCCGACAGCGGCTTGGCCATTGTCGCCGTGGGCGGTTTGGGCCGCCGGGAGATGCTGCCGTACTCCGATCTCGATCTGGTGCTGCTCTACGACGACGTCGACCCGCAGAAGGTGGCCGAGGTCGCCGATCAGCTCTGGTATCCGTTGTGGGACGCCCACATCAAGCTCGACCACAGCGTGCGCACGGTGCCGCAGGCGCTGCGTGTGGCCTCCGACGATCTCACCGCCGCGCTCGGCATGCTCGAGGCCCGGCATATCGTCGGGGACGACGGGCTGAGCAATCTGCTGATCAGCGGGGTGCGGCGGGATTGGCGCGGCGGGATTGGCGCGGCGGGATCCGCTCCCGCTTCGACGCGCTGATCGCCCAGGCCGAAACCCGGTGGCGGCGTAGCGGTGAGATCGCGCACCGCGCCGAACCCGATCTCAAGCACGGACGCGGCGGGCTACGCGATATCCAGCTGCTCGACGCGCTCGCCATCGCACAGCTGACCGACGCCATGCCGGGGCTCGGTCCGGATGTGCCGGGCGGCGGTCTGGCGCAAGCGCATCGGCGGCTGCTGGATGTCCGGACCGAGCTGCACCGGGTCGCCGGGCGCGGCCGGGATCAGCTGCGCGCCCAGGACGCGGATGAAATCGGCGCGGCCCTGCGCATCGGCGACCGTTTCGATCTCGCCCGCACGCTCAGCGATGCGGCCCGCACCGTCAGCTATTCGGTGGATGTCGGACTGCGGACCGCCGCCAACGCGCTGCCCCGGCGCGGCCTCGCCTGCCTGCGCCGCATGCCGGCGCGCCGACCACTCGATGAGGGGGTGGTCGAGCATTCCGGTGAGGTGGTGCTGGCGCGCGATGCCCGCCCGCAGCGCGATCCCGGCCTGATCCTGCGTGTGGCCGCGGCCTCGGCGCAGACCGGGCTGCCCATGTCGGCGACCACGCTCAACCGGCTCTCCGAGGACGCGCCCGAGCTGCGCGAGCCGTGGCCCAAGGACGCCCTCAACGATCTGCTCGTGCTGCTGGGCGCGGGGCCCGGGACCATCGACGCCATCGAGGCGCTGGACCGGACCGGGTTGTGGGGCAGGCTTTTCCCGGAGTGGGGCGTGGTGCGCGGTCTGCCGCCGCGCGATGCCATGCACACCTGGACCGTGGACCGCCATCTCATGGAGGCCGTCGCCCAGGCCAGCGCGCTGTCCACCCGGGTGGCGCGCCCGGATCTGCTGCTGCTCGGCGCGCTGCTGCACGATATCGGCAAGGGGCGCGCCGAGGATCACAGTGTGGTGGGCGCCGAGCTGGCCACCTCCATCGGGCGGCGACTGGGCTTGTGGCCCTCGGATGTGCGGATGCTCTCGGCCATGGTGCGCCACCATCTGCTGCTGCCCGATACGGCCACGCGCCGCGATCTCGCCGATCCCGATACCGTGCAAAAGGTGGTCGACGCGCTCGACGGCGATCCGCAATTGCTCGAATTGCTGCACGCGCTGGCCGAAGCGGATTCGCTGGCCACCGGGCCCGGGGTGTGGAACGACTGGAAGGCCTCGCTCATCGGCGATCTGGTGCGGCGCTGCCGCCTCGCCATGGCGGGGGAGGAACTGCCCAAACCCGAGCCCATTCCCGACGATTTGCTCGAACGCGCCGAATCCGGCGGCGTGCACGTGGAATTGAAACCGGGCGAAGGCCGCTACACCCATATCGTCACCGTGGTCGCGCCGGACAATCCCGGATTGCTCTCCGATGCGGCCGGTGTGCTGGCATTGCATTCCCTGCGCGTGCTTTCCGCCGATCTGGCGGGGGTCGGGAAATCCGCCATCGATACCTTCGTGGTCGCGCCGCGATTCGGTGATCCGCCGGATCCCGGCCTGCTGCGCCAGGAATTGATCCGGGCCATCAACGGGGATTTGGATTTGGTTTCCGTGCTGGCGCGCAAGGAACGCGAAGCGGGGGGCACCCAGCCGAGTCCTTATGCGCGGGCGCAGCCGCGGGTGCTGTGGTCGGAAACCGCCGAACCCGGGCGGGTGTTGCTGGAATTGCGCGCCGAGGATCGCATCGGTTTGCTGAGTCGGCTGGCCGCCGCCCTCTCCGATTCCGGTGCGAATGTCTGCTGGGCCAAGGTGGTGACCATGGGCGCCGCCGTCGTGGACTCGTTCTGCCTGGATCTGGGGTCCGACGACACGCCGGAGCGGCGCGCGAGAATCGAGGCCGCGGTGCTAGCGGTGGTGCCGCCGCAACAACCCAAGAAAGCCCCCGAATCGGACACTGAAAACGGATCAACCTCGGTTTTCTGACCATTCGCCATGAAGCAGGATTAACTGGCAAACCCCACGTTTGCCAGTTAATCTGATCGTTGCACGGAATTTGCTGCAATTACGATCTAGTACTCCTCGCCGCGCCCTACGATCGCATCGATCACAAGCTTGTCGCGAGCATGAGGGGAGCAGTCGGTGGCAATAGAAGTTGTTTCCGCGTCCATGATGACGAGCGACATGACCTCGCATATAGCCCGATGCGTCGGCGGCGACCGCTGGGTCGTTTCCTGGTTACCGGGCCGCACGCTCACCGGGCAGCAGGCGGTGACCGCCATGACCATCGCCTCCACCGTGGCCGACCATCAGCCCACCGAAGCCGAATGGGCCATGCTCGACGGGCTCGCCCTCGGCCTAGGACTCACCGCCCGTGAGGCGGTCGGCATGGTCCTCAGCGAGAATCACGATCTTCGGCGGCCGCCCACGGGACGGCGTCCACGCAGTCTGGTATAGCCTGGAATAACAGCTCTCGCCCGATCCCACTACCCTGGTATCTCGAGTGACCACCCTCGAGATCAGGAGCGCGATCGGTGTTCGAATCCCTTTCCGACCGGTTGACCGGTGCCCTCAAGGACTTGCGCGGCAAGGGGCGCCTCTCACCGGCCGATATCGACGCGACTGCGCGCGAGATCCGGTTGGCGCTGCTCGAGGCCGACGTCGCGCTGCCGGTGGTCCGCACCTTCATCACCAAGGTCAAGGAACGCGCCAAGGGCGCGGAGGTCTCCGCCGCGCTGAATCCGGCGCAGCAGGTCGTCAAGATCGTCAACGAGGAACTCATCGGGATTCTCGGCGGCGAGACCCGGCGGCTCCAGTACGCCAAGAACCCGCCCACGGTCATCATGCTGGCCGGTCTGCAGGGCGCCGGTAAGACCACCCTGGCGGGCAAGCTCGCCAAATGGCTGAAGGGGCAGGGGCATCAGCCGCTGCTCGTGGCCTGTGACCTCCAGCGCCCCGGCGCCGTCACCCAGCTCCAGGTGGTCGGCGAGCGGGCCGGAGTGCCGGTGTTCGCACCGCATCCGGGCACCTCCGTCGGCGGCGGCGAGAACCCGCTCGGCATTTCGGCCGCCGATCCGGTGAACGTGGCGCGCGCGGGCATCGAGGAAGCCAAGTCCAAGCAGTACGACATCGTGATCGTCGACACGGCCGGTCGCCTCGGCATCGACGCCGAACTCATGGCGCAGGCCGCGGGCATTCGCGATGCCGTGCAGCCCGACGAGATCCTGTTCGTCCTCGACTCCATGATCGGCCAGGACGCCGTCAGCACCGCCGAGGCCTTCCGCGACGGCGTCGGCTTCACCGGCGTCGTGCTCACCAAGCTCGACGGCGACGCCCGCGGTGGCGCGGCCCTGTCGGTGCGTGAGATCACCGGCCAGCCCATCCTTTTCGCCTCCACCGGCGAGAAGCTCGAGGACTTCGACGTCTTCCACCCCGACCGCATGGCCAGCCGCATCCTCGGCATGGGCGACCTGCTCTCCCTGATCGAGCAGGCCGAACAGGTCTACGACCAGCAGCAGGCCGAGGAGGCCGCCCGCAAGATCGGCTCGGGCGAGCTGACCCTGGAGGACTTCCTCGAGCAGATGCTGGCCATCCGCAAGATGGGCCCCATCGGCAATCTCCTGGGCATGCTGCCCGGCGCGGGCCAGATGAAGGACGTCCTCGCCCAGGTCGACGACAAGCAGCTCGACCGCGTCCAAGCCATCATCCGCGGCATGACCCCCGCCGAGCGCGCAAACCCCAAGATCATCAACGCTTCCCGCCGCCTGCGCATCGCCAATGGCTCCGGCGTCACCGTCACCGACGTCAACCAGCTCGTCGACCGCTTCTTCGAAGCCAAGAAGATGATGGGCGCCATGAGCCGCCAATTCGGCCTCCCCGGCGCGGGCCGCGGCGGCAGCAAGGGCAAGGGCAAAGGCAAGAAGGGCAAGAAGGGCAAGAAGGGCGGACGCGGTCCGACCCCGCCCAAGGTGCGCGGCGGCTTCCCGGGCGGCATGCCCGGCCTCCCCGGCGGCATGCCCGCCGGAATGCCGGACCTGTCGAATATGCCCCCGGGCCTGAACGAACTGCCGCCGGGCCTCGAAGGTTTCGACCTGTCGCAGTTCAAGTTCCCGAAGAAGTAGCGCCGAGCACACGATCGGCCCCCACCGCAGCGGCGGTGGGGGCCGATTCCTGTCGGGTCAGGCGTGGTTCACCGGCCGGGCGGGTGCGAAAGTGATGGGGGACAGGCGCATTCGGACCGAGCCGCAGGCGCAGCGGGTGTAGGTGACCACGCCTTCGGAGGTGCGGTGGCGCGACAGGGTTTCGAAGGGCTGGCTGTCGGGCCAGCCGCAGTGTTCGCAATGTCCGGTTCTCGCTGCCATGGGTTCAGTTTTTCGTGGCGGCGTAGTATCGGTCCATCGAATATTTCCGCAGCGAATCGTTTGGAAATGCCACATGATTGATCCGCGATTGCTGACCCTGCGGGTGCTGGCCGAACACGGGACGGTGACCGCCACGGCGACTGCGCTGCATCTCACACCGTCGACGGTGTCGCAGCAATTGCGCGGGCTGGCGCGGGAATTGGATGTGGAGTTGCTCGAGCAGGTCGGGCGGCGGGTGCGGCTGACCGCCGCGGCGCATGCCTTGCTGAAGCACGCGGATCTCATGGTCGCCGAATCGGAAAGGGCGCGAGCCGAACTGGCGGCGCATCGGGAGGGGATGGCGGGGGTGCTGCGCATCAGTGCCATGCCGACGGCATTGGCCAGTCTGGTGGTCGAGGCGGCGGCGCGGCTGCGGGACGCGCATCCCCGGGTGACGGTCGAACTGGTGGAGGACGAGAGCAAGCACTGCTTCGATCTGCTGCTGGCGGGGGACAGCGATATCGGGGTCGTACTACCCGCGCCGGGCAGTCCGTCGCCCGATGATCAACGATACGAACAGCATCCGTTGCTCGATGAGCCGCAGGATCTGCTGGTTCCGGAGGGACACCCGCTGGCGGGACGGGCGAGCGTGGCGCTGGTCGAGGCCGCGGCGGAGGCGTGGATCAGCGGGCCGGAGCGGATCACGCACCATCAGGTGGTGACCGCCGCGTGCGCCGCCGCCGGATTCACACCGCGCATCACCGGCCGCGCGGTCGACTTCATCGGCGTAGCCGCCATGGTCGGGCGCGGGTTCGGCGTCAGCCTCGTCTCCCGATTGGCTTTCCTGCCCGCGGAATTCGGTGTGGTGCGGGTCCCATTGCACGGTGATCCGGTCCCGCTCCGCCGCCACCTGACCGTGGTGCGCCGCGGGGCCGCGCACCATCCGGTCATTGCCGCCGGGCTCGCATCGATTCGTGAGGTATGCCGCGAACGCAGCGATATCACCGTGCTCGCGCCCTGATTCGGCCCCGCAATGAGAAACATCGACGACCGGGAACTGGTGGCGGGGGCTACTCGGGCGATGCCGCCATCAGTTCCCGGTCGTCGTCGTTTCGGATTTGCGGCGGCGGCGACGGGTGTGGACGGCCAGGTGGGGGTCGAAATCGGCGGGGGTGGACCAGGATTCGGCGGCGACCAGGCTGTGGGCGCGGCCCGCGGCGGCGTGGGCGAAGGCGGTGGCCGCGGCGGCTTCGGTGTCACCGGCTTCGATGTGGGCGAAGAGTTGGGCGTGTTCGGAGCATTGCTCGGCCGGGTCGCGGTCGGAGGTCAGGCGGAACAGCCATTCGGTGCGGGCGGCCAGGGGGCGCATTTGTGAGCTGAGCAGGGGATTTCCTGCCAGTTCGATGATTTCCATGTGGAAGGCGGCATTGGCGGCGGCAATGCGTTGCAGGTCGCCCGAGGCGGTGGCCGCGTGCGCCTCGGCCATGCGCGCACGCAGCGGTGCGACGGATTCGGGGGTGGCGTGGGCGGCGGCCAAGCGGGCGGCCAGTGATTCCAGGACCTCGCGCACATCGAAAAGGTTGTTCACATCGGCGGGAGTGAACGGCGCGACCAGTGCGCGCTTGCCCGGGACCAGCAGCACCAGCCCCTCGGCGGCCAGCATGCGCAGCGCCTCGCGCAGCGGAATCCGGGAAACCTCCAGCTCCGTCGCCAGATCGCGCTCCACCAAGCGCTGCCCGGGGCGCAGCTCCACGCCGACGATCCGCTGCTTGATCGACTCGTAGGCGCGGTGGCGTAGAGATCCTGGTTCCGTCACGACATTCCACAGTATCGGTCCCTGCAATGGGTTTTCCGCACCGAAACATGTGCGGAACTCGCGCGCCACATCCGGACCCGACAGTTAACGGTATACCACTAACTGGAGGTTCGATTCGTGGACACGGCCTTGGAGCTGACCGGCGTCGGCAAGAGTTACGGTGCGGTGCGGGCGCTTTCGGATATCGACCTCACCGTCCGCCGCGGCGAGGTGCACTGCATCCTCGGCGAGAACGGCGCGGGCAAATCCACCCTCTGCAACCTCATCTACGGCGGCGCCACGCTCGACGACGGCGATATGCGCCTCTTCGGTGACCCCTACCGCCCCCGCCGACGCCCTGCGCCACGGCATCGCCATGGTCCACCAGCATTTCAGCCTCATCCCCACCCTCACCGTGGGGGAGAACCTGTTGCTCGGCGACGGTGCGCGAATCCGCCTGCCGCGCCGCGAATTGGCCGCCCGCGTCGCCGCGGTCGAGAACGACTTCGGCCTGCACACCGACCTCTCGGCCCGGGCCGGTGACCTCTCCGTCGGTGAACGCCAAACCGTGGAAATCGTGAAAGCCCTGCTCCACAACCC
This sequence comes from Nocardia crassostreae, assembly GCF_001613405.1. Lineage (GTDB taxonomy): Bacteria > Actinomycetota > Actinomycetes > Mycobacteriales > Mycobacteriaceae > Nocardia > Nocardia crassostreae. The sequence continues at coordinate 89,017 of NZ_BDCH01000041.1, read as the reverse complement.
CCGCCTGATCCTCCTCGACGAACCCACCGCAGTCCTCGGCCCCACCGAAATCGACGCCCTCCTGACCACCTGCCGCCGTATAGCCGACTCCGGCCGCGCCGTCGTCCTGGTCACCCACAAACTCGGCGAGATCGAACAAGCCGGTGACACCGCCACCGTCCTCAGAGGCGGCGCCGTCACCGGATCCGGGCCCTTGCACACCTTCAGCCGCGACGAACTCGTCCACCTCATGGTCGGCCGCCAACTGGCCGACCTCGACCAGGCCTTGGTGACCGGCGATGCGCCGATTCGATCCGGCCGTGATGCCGAGCCCGCGTCCGCTCGCAGCGTCGCAACCCCCACCGCCGCACCGCTTCCGGGCGCGCTCCGGGAACCGGTGGTTCGGGTTCGCGGACTGCGGTTCGTTCGGGCGGATGGTGTTCCGGCTCTGGACGGCGTGGATTTCGAATTGCGGCCCGGTGAGATCACGGGGATCGCGGGTGTCGAAGGTAATGGGCAGAGCGAGCTCGTCGCCGTTCTCAGCGGCGCGAAACCTCCGCAGGCGGGCACTTTTCGGCTCGGCGAGGTCGATCTGACGCATGCCGGGCCGGGGCTGCGCACCGCGCACGGCCTCGGCGTCATCCCCGAGGATCGCCATCACGAAGGCTGCATCCCCGCCATGTCGGTCGCCGAGAACCTCTCCCTGGGCCGCCTGCGCGAATTCCGCCGCCACGGCCTCCTCAACCGCCGCGCAATGGAATCCGCCGCAGCCCGAGTGATCACCGACCACGCGATCAAAGCTTCCTCCCCGCGCGCCGCCATGAGCACCCTGTCCGGCGTCAATCAGCAAAAGGTGGTCGTCGCCAGGGAATTGGCCCTGGACCCACTCCGCTGCCTGATCGCCGCCCAGCCCACCCGCGGCCTCGATCTCGGCGCGGTCGACGCCGTCCTCACCCGCCTCCGCGAGGCCGCCGCCTCCGGCGCCGCCGTCCTGCTCATCTCCCACGAACTCCCCGAACTACTCACCCTCTGCGACCGCATCCTCGTCGCCTACCGAGGCCGCCTCCTCGGCCCCGTAGACCCATCCACCCCCAACGCCAAAGAACGAATCGCCCACCTGATGCTCGGAACCACCTCATGACCAAACCCGCGAAATCCCGACTCCACCACCAAGACCAGAACGACAGAGATCCATCCGGTAGGGGCCGCGCTGCGTTGTTTGCGGCGGAAACGCTGCCGCGCGGGAGCGAGACCGCGGGGTGGGTCGGGGTTTGCTGGATCACTGCTGCGGCGGCAGGGGTGTCGCGGGGGCGGGACATTGGCGTGTACGGCGGTGCCGTGTTGGTTGCGGTGGTCGTGGGTGTGTTGTTGGTGGTCGGGGGTGGCGCGGATCCGGTGGTGGCGGGGGAGGCGTTGTGGGAGGGGATGTTCGGGACGCCGTATGCGTTCGGGAGTGCGCTCAATGCGGCGGCGGTGCTGGCGTTGATTGCGGCCGGGTTCACGGTGGCGCATCGGGCGGGGCTGGTGAATGTGGGTGGGGAGGGGCAGCTCGCGGTGGGCGGGATCGCGGCTACCGCGGTGGGGGTGAACCTGCCTGCGGGGGTGTCTGCGGCGGTGGGGGTTCCGTTGATTGTGGGGGCGGGGTTTGTCGGCGGTGCCGTGTGGGCGGGGATTGCGGCGGGGCTGCGGGTGTGGCGGGGGACCAGTGAGGTGATCACGACATTGCTGCTCAATTTCGTGGGGCTCGGGCTGGTGACGCTCGTGGTGCACGAGGAATGGTTGTTGCGGCAGCCGGTGACGTCGACCGAGACATTGCCGCAGTCGAAGCCATTGGTGGAGGGGGCGCGGCTGCCGCTGCTGGGGATGCAGGGGTCACCTGCCACGGTGGCGGTGGTTGTCGCGCTGGGTGTCGTGGTGGTCACGGCGATTGTGTTGCGGCACAAGGCTATCGGTGTGCGGTTGCGTGCTGTGGGGCATTCCGAGGCCGCGGCCGGGCGGATGGGGTTGGGGGTGCCGCGGTTGCGGTTCTCGGCGCTGGCGACCGCCGGTGGACTGGCGGGGGTGGCGGGGGCCGCATTGGTCGCGACGGTGCCGTATGTGCTGGCGGAGCATTTCACGTCGGGGTACGGATTCGCCGGGCTGATCGTCGGACTGCTGGCGCGAGGATCGCTCACCGCGGTCGCCGGAATCTCCTTGGCGTTCGGGCTGCTCGCGTCCGGGGGCATCAATCTGCAACTGGCCGCGTCGGTTCCGGCGTCGTCGGTGCAGGTGGTGCAGAGCGTGTTGATCATCTTCGTCGCCGGTGCGGTGATGTGGCGGAAGGAGGCGCGGCCATGAGCGCGGTCGGAGAACTGCTCGACGGCGGTGTGCGGCTGGCGATTCCGCTGGCCCTGGCCTCGGCCGGAGAGCTGGTGAGTGAACGGGCCGGGGTGCTGAACCTCAGTGTCGAGGGGATGATGCTGACCGGTGCGTTCGCGGGGGCGGTCGGCGCGCACGCCTCCGGGAGCGCGCTGGCGGGAGTGGTGTGCGCGCTGGTCGCGGCCCTGCTCGTGGCATTGCTGCAAGCGGTGCTGAGCGTGACGCTGCGGGCCGATCAGATCGTCACCGGGGTGGCGGCCAATGCGCTCGCCCTCGGCGCGACCACCTATGGGGCGCGGCTGTATTTCACCGAGGGGCGGGCGGTTCCGGGGTTCGACCGGATTCCGATTCCGCTGCTCAGCGAGATTCCCCTGCTCGGGCCCGCACTGTTCGAGCTGACCGCGCTCGGCTATCTCGGCATCGTGCTGGCGGTCCTGCTGGCCGTGCTGTTCTCGCATCGCACCGGATGGGGACTGGCCATCAGCGCAATCGGCGAGGACGCGGTCACCGCGGATCGATCCGGGTTGGCGGTCAACGCTTTTCGCTATTCGGCCGTCCTGCTCACCGGACTGACCGCCGGTCTGGCGGGGGCGCATCTGGCGCTGGCGGATGTACACGCCTTCACCGACAACCTCACCGCCGGTGCGGGATATCTCGCCGTGGTGGCCGTCATCGCCGGGAAGTGGCGGCCCTGGCCGACCATGCTGGCCTGCCTGCTCTTCGGTATCGCGCAGGCTCTCCAGTTCGCCGCGCCCGCACTGGGCATCGAATTGCCTACCGCCGTCCTGGTCATGTCCCCCTATCTGCTCGCCGTGCTGGCGGTGAGCGGCCTGGTCGGCGCGAGCCGCTCGCCCGCCGCGCTCACCCGTCCCTTCCTTCGAGAGGCCAAAGCCTGATGACCTTGATCCTGACCCGCTCCGATGTGCTGGCGATGATCACCCTGCCGGAAGTATTCGCCGCGGTGCGTGGCGCGCACGCCGATCTCGCTCGCGGAGCGGCGGTTTCGCCCGCACCCCCGGCCATGCGGCTGCCGGGCTCGGATGCGGCATTCCTGGTCATGGCGGCGGCGTCCGAACCGGCGGGCCTGGCCGGGGTGAAACTGCTCGCCGACATACCCGGCAATGCGGATCGCGGTCTGCCCGTGCAGCGTTCGGCCATTCTCACCGTGGGCGCCGCCGACGGCGACTGCGAGGCGTTGCTGGACGGCGGCGCGGTCACCCGCTTCCGCACGGCCGCCGCCTCGGCGGTGGCCACGGCGGCGCTGGCGCGCCCGGACAGCCGGGGCCTGGGCCTGGTCGGCGCGGGAGCCTTGGCCCGCGCCCATGTCGAAGCCCTGCGCCCGGTGCTGCCCTTCGACCGGATCGTGGTCTGGAGCCGCACCGAGGCCACCGCCCGCGCCTTCGCCGACGACACCGGAGCCGACATCGCCGACACCGCGGAGAAAGTCGTGCAAGCCGCCGATGTGCTGTGCACGCTCACGCCCGCCCGCGAGCCGGTGGTGCGCGGTGCGTGGTTCCCGCCGGGCCTGCACGTCAATGCCGTCGGCGCGCCACCGCGCGCGGACCATCGCGAGATCGACAGCGAGGGTATGCGCCGCGCTCGGGTGATCGTCGACAGCCGATTGTCGGCGCTGCACGAATCCGGCGACGTGCTGATCCCGTTGCGGGAGGGCGCTTTCGGGCCCGAGCACGTCGAGGACGAGCTGGGCGAGATCCTCATCGGCGCGAAACCCGGCCGCGTCGACGCGCATCAGATCACCCTCTACAACTCCCTCGGCGTCGGCCTCCAGGATCTCGCCACCGCGCGCCTGCTCGTCGACATCGCCCGGCGGCGCGGCATCGGCACCGAGATCGACTTGGCGGGATAACCACCCGCACAACATTTCCCCGTTCTCCACCCCAGTAACACCCTGAAGGAAGCACCATGAAGAAACTCGCTGTCGCCTTGCTGACCCTGGCCGTGGGCGCGACCGTCGCCGGTTGTGGCAGTGGCTCCGACGACTCCGGCTCGAAGCTGAAGGTCGGCGTCATGTTCCCCGGCTCGTTGTCCGACGACGGATTCATGCAATCCGGCTACGAGGGCTACCAACGCATCGAATCCACCCTGGCGGACAAGGTTTCGCTCACCAAGGTGGAGCAGGTGCCCTCCGCCGACTACCAGCAGGTGCTCACCCGCCTGGCTTCCACCTCGAATCTGGTGGTCTCCTTCGGCGGCCAGACCGATTCGGTGCTGCGCCAGGTCGCGCCATCCTTCCCGAATGTGAAATTCGTCGAGATCGGCGGCCCGGCCGACGCCGTCCCGCTCACCAATCTCGCCTATTACGACCCCAAGCAGGCCGACGGCGGCTTCCTCGCGGGCGCGTACGCCGCCCTCACCACCAAATCCGGCAAGGTCGCCTTCCTCGGCGGTATGGAGCTGCCCGCGATCGTCAAGACCGCCAAGGCCTTCGAGCAGGGTGTCAAGCATGTGAAGCCGGAGGTCACCGTGCTCGCCCCGCAGTACATCGGCGATTTCAATGACGTCGCCAAGGCCAAACAGGCCGCGCAGGCCGGAATCGGCGCGGGCGCGGACGTTTTCGGCCAGCAGCTCAACCTCGGCCATCAGGGCGTCGCCCAAGCCGCCAAGGAGGGCAATGCCACCGTCGTCGGCGGGCCGCTGGTCAAGCCGTGCGGTTCGGAGGCCGGTTACTCCGGCTACGCCGAACAGGACACCGGAGCGGAACTCGAATACGCCGTGAACGCCGTGCTGTCGGGAACCTACAAGGCCGAACAGCTGTCCTTCGGCGTCGCCTCCGGCAAGGGGACCAGCGATATCGTCGTCTGCTCGGCCGATGCGCGGATCGCCGCCGCCATGGACAAGGTGAAGCAGGACCTGGCCAGCGGCGCGATCACCCTCGGCTGACGGCGACCTAAAATGTGAGGCAGTCCGAGACCAGGAGGTCGGGTATGTATCTGCGGGGCGTCGTTCTGCCGGATGATCACGTGCGCGACCTCTGGGTCCACGGAGGCCGGGTCACCTTCGAACCCGTGCCCGGGGCCGAAACGCTGTGCAGCACAGGCTGGATCGTTCCCGGACTGGTCGACGCCCACTGTCACGTCGGTATTCGCTACGGCGGCGGCGACGAGGATCGCGACGGGGCCGTCGCCCAGGCCGAGACCGAACGCGACGCTGGAGCGCTGCTGCTGCGCGATGCCGGATCCCCCATCGACACCCGCTTCCTCGCCGGGCGCGAGGACCTCCCCGAGATCATTCGGGCAGGCCGCCACATCGCCCGCCCCAGGCGCTATGTCCGCGAGCTCGGCCTCGAACTCGACGATGAGCGCGATCTGCCCGATATCGTCGCCGAACAAGCCCGCCGCGGCGACGGCTGGGTCAAGATCGTCGGAGATTGGATCGACCGCGGCGTCGGCGATCTGAGCCCGCTGTGGTCCGATGCCGTCCTCAAAGACGCCATCGATGCCGCCCATCGAGAAGGCGCGCGGGTCACGGCGCACGTCTTCGGCGAAGACGCCCTGCCCGGCCTGCTCGGCGCGGGTATCGACTGCATCGAACACGGCACCGGCCTCACGGACGACACCATCGCTATGATGGCCGCGCACGGCACCGCCCTGGTCCCCACGCTCATCAATATCGACACGTTTCCCGGAATCGCCAACAGCGCAACCAAATTCCCCGCCTATGCGGCCCATATGCGCGATCTGCACCGCCGCTCCCGCGATACCGTCGCCAAGGCGCACGATGCGGGCATCCCCATCTACGCCGGAACGGACGCGGGCGGCGGCATCCATCACGGCCGGATAGCCGACGAGATCGCCGCGTTGATGGGCGCGGGCCTGTCCCGCCACGATGCCCTGGGCGCGGCTTCCTGGGATGCCCGCGCCTGGCTCGGCCGCCCCGGCCTGCAACCCGACGCGCCCGCTGATTTCGTTGTCTACGACGAAGATCCCCGCATCAGCCCGGAGATCCTCGCCACTCCCTCGTGGGTCGTGCTCCGGGGCCGCGTCCACACCCGTCGCGATCCCGTCACCGGTCACCGCTGAGGCTGCGGGCGCCCGCTCAGTTGAGCAGATTCGCGGCGGCGCGGAGCACGGCGCGGCCGCCCGCCAGCAGCAATTCGATGACGGCGGGCGCCTCGACGGCGAGCGCGCCGACGGTGAGCGCGGCATCGGCCTTGTCGACCACATCGGGCCGGTCGTCGCGGCGGGCGTGGTCTTCCGGGTGCGGTTGCATATCGAGTTATCGGCCGGTGCGGGTGCGGCGTTCTCGCGATGCGCCGAAATGATACCGATGAATTCGGGACGCCCGGGCGGTCGCTATTCGGAGAGGCGTTTCCGATTCGGAGGTAGATCATGCGGGATCTCGTAGTCACCGAGAACATCACCATCGACGGGGTGATCGACGCCAGCGCCGGGTGGTTCACGGTGGGAGATGACGAGGGGGTGGATCAGTCCGACATCCTGGCGGAATTGCGTGCGCACACCGAGCGGTGTGACGCCGTACTGTTCGGGCGGGTCACCTTCGAGGAAATGCGGGGGTACTGGCCGCAGCAGACCGATGACCGGACGGGGATCACAGATTCGCTCAATCGTCTTCGCAAGTACGCGGTCTCGCGGACGATGGGCGATCCCGGCTGGGAGAACTCGGTGGTGCTGCGAAATCTGGACGAGGTGCGCGCGATCAAGGACCAGCCGGGCAAGGACATTGTCAGCACCGGCAGTATCCGGCTGGTGCACGACCTCATCGCCGCCGATCTGGTCGACGAATTCCGGTTGTTCGTCTACCCGGTCGTCATTGGGCAGGGCGCCCCCTGTTCGAAGAAGGCGCGAAGGTCCCGCCGCTGAAGTTGGTGGAGAACAAGAGTTTTCGCTCCGGCGTAGTGCTACTGCGCTATCGGACGCACTGAGCGGTTCCCCTCCGGCGCATGAATAGGTAGCCGAATCGGTCACCGCCACTACGGTTGTCGGCCACGTGCATAAGATCGCCTTCTCCGTGGCCGACCCGGCACGGAGCATTGCTTCTTCGCCGGTGGGGGACACCTTGCACGACCAGCCGACCGACCATCCCGACCCGATGACCGGCCCGCCCAACCCCACACCCCCACCCGATCCCGCAGCCGCGCACGACGCGATTCCCGCGCCCGGGTCCGTCGCGGCCCATCCGTCCCCGAACCAGCCGGTGCCCACGCCCCCGTTCGCGCCGGACGCACCGCTCCCACCGCTCCCACCGGGGTCGGAGCCGCTGCCGCCCTATGCGGAGCAGCATCTTCCCGAAGGGGTGCAGCCACCCTCGCCGTATGGGGCGTACCCGCCGTCCGATGGGGTGCAGCCGCCGTCGCCGTATGGGGTGCAGCCGCTGTCCGATGGGTCGCAGCAGCCGTCGCCGTATGGGGTGCAGCCGCTGTCCGATGGGTCGCAGCAGCCGTCGCCGTATGGGGCGCAGCCGCTGCTCGATGGGGCACAGCCGCCTTCGCCGTATGGGGCGTACCCGCTGCCGCACGGGGCGCAGCAGCCCTCGCCCTACCCGGCGCAGCAACTGCCGCATGATGCGCAGCCGCTGCCGCGGTACATGGCGCACCCGGTGTCCAGGCGGCGCTGGTGGGTGCTGTTCGCGTTCCTCGGTGCGATCGTGATCGCCGGTGCCGCAACCATTGTCGGGTTCGTGGTGATGGGGGAGGACGAGCCGGAGAAGTGGGCTGCCGGTGACTGTGTCGCGTTGAACGGCGCCTCGCTGATCGAGTTCGACTGCGATCAGAACTCGGCGGCGTATCGCATCAAGATTCGCGAGGATGTGCGGTATCCGGTGGAATCGGCGTGCACCAAGTACTCCGAGGTGACCAAGGCCGTCGCGGAGCCCGTCACCGGCGACGCGCAGCCCGGCGCGGTGCTGTGTCTGGTGCCGACCCGCTTCAACATGTCCGATCCGGGTGCGCTGCAAGCGGGGGATTGCATCGAGGTCAAGGGTGCGGGCGACACCATCAACCGGGTCTCCTGCGTCGCGGGCGCCGTCACGGTCATCGCCACCGAATTGCACACGCAGGTCCCCGTCATCGATCGCGCCTGCCAGTCGCGCCCGGAGGCGCGCATGGCCTTCGCGCAGACCTCGCTGGGCGGCCGGGCGATCGTGGTGTGCGCCGCGTCCACCGATACCGGCGATATGGACAATGCCAAGGTCGGCGACTGCGCCTCCGACATCACGATGAAACTGGTGCCCTGTACGAATTTCGACGCCGATTGCCGGGTCCTGTCCGTGCAGGTCGTCTATCAGAAGCCGACCAGACCCCAGTGCCTCGACATCCTCGGCGCGAATGCCTTCACCATGCGCAGCAATGACAAAACCGACCTCGTGCTGGCCGTCTGCATGGGCCCCGGCGATCCGAACGATTCACTCTACGCACAGGTCGGCGACTGCATCTACGATCCGGTCCGCGGCGTCGGCAAGGCGTCGGACACCAAGCGCGTCGACTGCGCCGACCCCACCGCCAATATGGAAGTCATCGACCGGCACACTCCCGATGACGGGAACTGCCCGTCCGGCTGGGCCGCTGCGCTCACCTACGAGCCGGGCGTCACCAATGGTCTGACCATCTGCCTGAGCCGCCGATGAGCGGCCCCTTCGAGGGCGATTTCCAGCCCGCGCGCCCGGTCTGGCAGAATAGACGACCGTCCTCGTTCGAGGACAGTGTCAGCCCGTCTCCGGTTACGTACCGCGCGGCGGTCACAACACTCAACGCAAAACCGGACCCACCCCGTGTGGGTTGCTGAATTGCGGCCGTGACCACTCGGCAGCCCCTCGGGGCCGCCACCACCTGAAAGGCAGCAGCTAATGGCTGTTCGTATCAAGCTGACCCGCATGGGCAAGATCCGCAACCCGCAGTACCGCGTCGTCATCGCCGACGCCCGTACCCGTCGTGACGGCCGCGCCATCGAGTCCATCGGCATCTACCAGCCGAAGCAGGAGCCCTCGCTCATCCAGATCGACTCCGAGCGCGCCCAGTACTGGCTGGGTGTCGGCGTGCAGCCGACCGAGCCCGTGAAGCGCCTGCTGGAGATCACCGGCGACTGGCAGAAGTTCAAGGGCCTGCCGGGCGCCGAGGGCACCCTGAATGTCGCCGCGCCGAAGCCGTCCAAGCTGGACCTGTTCAACGCCGCGCTGGCCGCCGCCGACAACGAGCCGGTCGCCGAGGCCGTCACCCCGAAGAAGAAGGCCGCCAAGAAGGACGAGGCCGCCGAGGCCGAGGCCGCTGCCGAGACCCCGGCGGAGTAATGAGCGCCGTTGTCGCCGATGTCGTCGAGCACCTGGTGCGCGGCATCGTCGCCAATCCCGACGATGTGCACGTCGAGCTGATCACCAGCCGTCGTGGCCGGACCGTCGAGGTGCACGTGCACCCGGACGATCTGGGCAAGGTGATCGGTCGCGGTGGTCGTACGGCCACCGCCCTGCGCACCCTCGTCGCCGGGATCGGCGGTAAGGGCATTCGCGTCGACGTGGTCGACACGGATCAGTAGATGGAACTGGTCGTCGGGCGGGTCGCCAAATCGCACGGTGTGCGTGGCGAACTCGTCGTAGAAGTCCGCACCGACGAGCCGGAACTGCGTTTCGCACCCGGCAGCACCCTGGTGGGCAAGCTGCCGCGGTCGAAGCAGACGCAGCAGTACGTGGTGGAGTCGGCCCGGGAGCACTCGGGCCGACTTCTGCTGCGTCTGGACGGTGTGGACGATCGTGATGTGGCGGATGCGTTGCGCGGCATGCTCTTTGTCGTCGACACCGCGGATCTGCCGCCGTCGGAGGATCCGGACGAGTTCTACGATCACGAACTCGAGGGACTGACCGTGCAGCTCGGGGACGGGACCGTCGTGGGCGCCGTCAAGGAAGTGCTGCATTCGGCTGCGGGAGAACTGCTTTCGATCAAGGCGTCCGAGGCGTTCCCGCCCGCGGGGCGCGAGATCCTGGTGCCGTTCGTGACCGCCATGGTGCCGACCGTGTCGATCGCCGACCGGCTGATCGTCATCGATCCGCCCGAAGGTCTGCTGGATCCGGAGTGAGCGCGATGCGCATCGACGTCGTCACGATCTTTCCCGAATATCTAGAGCCGCTGCGAACCGCCTTGCTGGGCAAGGCGATCGACAAAGGACTGCTCGAGGTCGAAGTGCACGATCTGCGCCGCTGGACGCACGATGTGCACAAGGCCGTGGACGACTCGCCCTATGGCGGCGGGCCCGGCATGGTCATGAAGCCGACCGTCTGGGGCGACGCCCTCGACGAGGTGTGCCCGGACGACGCGCTGCTCGTGGTGCCCACACCCGCGGGCGTGCCGTTCACCCAGGCCACCGCCGAGCGCTGGTCTGCCGAACCGCATGTGGTGTTCGCCTGCGGCCGCTATGAGGGCATCGACCAGCGGGTCTTCGACGATGCCGCCAAGCGCGTGCGCGTCGAAGAGGTCAGCATCGGCGATTACGTGCTCATCGGCGGCGAGGCCGCGGTGCTCGTCATGACCGAGGCGTTCGTGCGCCTGATTCCGGGCGTGCTCGGCAATCAGCAATCCCACGAACAGGATTCGTTCTCCAACGGCCTCCTCGAGGGCCCCTCCTACACCCGCCCGGTCTCCTGGCGCGGGCTGGACGTACCCGAGATTCTGCTGTCGGGAAATCACGCCAAGATCGACGCTTGGCGGCACGAACAGTCCCTGGAACGCACCCGGGAGCGGCGTCCCGACCTTTTGCCGCCCGACTGACGCTATTGTCTTCCGCACAACCGCACAAGATCTGCTCGACACCGTTTTCTCGGATGACGAAAGGCAGGCGTGGAAGTGCTTCGTACAGTTGTCGTTTTCGCCGCAAGTGTCGTAATCGCCGGTATCGGTATGTCCACGGCGCACGCATTCACCCCGCAGGAAGAACTCCGCTTCCTGCTGCTGAAACACCAGCACGAATCCGACGCCTTCAAGGGCATCTCGGCCACCGCCGGACACCGGACCTGCACCGAGATCGACCGTTATGGCCAGGGCCGCAAGGCATTCCGCATCGCCTTCGATCGCATGCACCCGGAAACCAATGTCGGGCTCAATGGCATGACCGTCACCGAAATCGACATTCTCACCTATTGCCCGCAACACATGTTGCCCGCATGAGTGCGCCACCCTGTCGTGTCGCCGGAGCGCGCCGGTAGTGTCTGCGAGCGTGACGACTGCCTCCGAAACCGTCAGCACTGAGAATCCCCCGAGCACGGGGACCGTCCGCCTAGCCAGCGTCGGCAAGCGAATCGCCGACGAACTGGGGGTGCGCGAAGAGCAGGTGCGCGCCGCCGTCGAACTACTCGACGCCGGTTCGACCGTGCCCTTCGTCGCCCGCTACCGCAAGGAGGTCACCGGCGGCCTGGACGACGCGCAGCTGCGGCAGCTCGACGAGCGTCTGCACTACCTGCGCGAACTCGACGAGCGGCGGACGTCGATCATCGAATCCATTCGCGGCCAGGGCAAATTGGATGAGGCGCTGCACGCGCAGATCATGCTCGCCGACACCAAGGCCCGCCTGGAAGACATCTACCTGCCCTACAAGCCCAAGCGGCGCACCAAGGCGCAGATCGCGCGCGAGGCCGGGCACGAGCCCGTGGCCGACGCGCTGCTGAACGATCCGACCACCGATCCGGGCCAGTACAACGCCGAACAGCTCGACGGCGCCCGCGCCATCCTGGTCGAGCGCTTCGCCGAGGACGCCGACCTGGTCGGCGAACTGCGCGAGCTCATGTGGAGCCGCGGCCAGATCACCTCGACGGTGCGCGCGGGCAAGGAAGAAGCGGGCGCCAAGTTCGCCGACTACTTCGAATTCAACGAGCCCTTCGACAAACTGCCCTCGCACCGCATTCTGGCGCTGCTGCGCGGTGAGAAGGAAGAAGTGCTCACCCTGCACCTCGAACCCGACGCCGAGGAGCCCGAAGACGGTGAGCGCACCATCTTCGAAGGCCGTATCGCGCACAAGTTCGGTATTGCCGCCCAGGGGCGCGCCGCCGACACCTGGCTGCTCGACACCGTCCGCTGGGCCTGGCGCACCAAGCTCCAGGTAAGCCTGGGCATCGATATCCGCATGCGGCTGCGGCAGTCCGCCGAACGCGATGCCGTCGACGTGTTCGCGGCCAACCTGCGCGATCTGCTGCTGGCCGCGCCCGCCGGTACCCGCACCACCATGGGCCTGGACCCGGGCTACCGGACCGGCGTGAAGGTGGCCGTGGTCGACGCCACCGGCAAGGCGGTCGCCACCGAGGTCATCTACCCGCACAAGCCGCAGGGCCAGAGCGAGAAATCCCTCGCCGTGCTGGGCGCGCTGGTGGCGCGATTCAATGCCGAGCTCATCGCCATCGGCAACGGCACCGCCTCCCGCGAAACCGACGCCCTGGCAGCCGAACTCATCTCGCGCATCCCGGAGAACAAGCCCACCAAGATCGTGGTCTCCGAAGCGGGGGCCTCGGTGTACTCGGCCTCGGCCTACGCCACCCAGGAACTGCCGGACATGGACGTCTCGCTACGCGGCGCGGTCTCCATCGCCCGCCGCCTGCAGGACCCGCTGGCCGAACTGGTGAAGATCGACCCGAAGTCCATCGGCGTCGGCCAGTACCAGCACGACGTCTCCGAGACGCTGCTGGCTCACTCGCTGGGCGCGGTCGTCGAAGACGCGGTGAATGCCGTCGGCGTCGACGTCAACACGGCCTCCGTGCCGCTGCTGTCCCGCGTCTCGGGCATCACCGGCTCGGTCGCGGAAAGCATTGTCGCCCACCGCGATGCCAACGGCCCCTTCCGCAGCCGCACCGCCCTCATGGACGTCCCCCGCCTGGGCCCCAAGGCTTTCGAACAGTGCGCGGGCTTCCTCCGCATCCCGGAAGGCGACGACCCGCTCGACAGCTCGTCGGTGCACCCGGAGGCCTACCCGGTCGTCCGCCGCATCCTCGATGCCAGCGGCCGCGGCATGAAGGAGATCATCGGCAACACCACGGTCCTGCGCGCCCTGCGCCCGGCCGACTTCACCGATGACCGCTTCGGCGTCCCCACCGTCACCGACATCATCGCCGAGCTGGAAAAGCCGGGCCGCGACCCGCGCCCCGAATTCAAGACCGCCGAATTCGCCGCGGGCATCGAAAAAGTCGCCGACCTCCAGCCGGGCATGGTCCTCGAGGGCGTCGTCACCAATGTCGCCGCCTTCGGCGCCTTCGTCGACGTCGGCGTCCACCAGGACGGCCTGGTCCACGTCTCCGCCATGTCCCACAACTTCGTCAAGGACCCCCGTGAGGTCGTGAAGTCCGGCGACGTCGTCAAGGTCAAGGTCCTTGAGGTCGACGTCCAGCGCCAGCGCATCGGCCTCTCCCTCCGCCTCGACGACGAACCGGGCAAACCCGAACGTGGCGAAGGCCGCTCGCGTGGCGGCCAGGGCCAACGCGGCAATGACGGCCGCCCCCGTCAGGGCGGCCAGGGTGCGAACAACCGCCAGGGCGGTCAGGGCGGCGGACGCCAAGGCGGCCAGGGCGGACGCCAGGGCGGACAAGGCGGCCGTCAGCAGGACCGCCGCAACCAGCCCGCCCCGAGCGGCTCCATGGCGGATGCTCTCCGCCGTGCGGGATTCGGCAAGTAGTCAGTCGCGAGAACGCCCCGGAATCAACCGATTCCGGGGCGTTTTCCTTTGCCTGGGCGGCGTACGCCCGAACCCCGGTGGGGTCTGAAATACACCTCGATCCGAGTCCGCGCATGCGTCTCTACCGGCGTTCGCAGAGCGAAACGAATGGTGGGGTCACCTCGCCTGCCGTACCCGGCCTTGGCTCCCCTGTCGGGAGCCGTAACTCTCGTTCCGGCCTGACTGGATGGCTGTGGTTGCGTTCACCGACCAAACCCCACAGAGCCAAGCTCGGGTTCACACCCGTTGTTGGTGGTTCACACCCGAAATGGTGGTCAATTGGGGGTGTGGACCGACGGTATTGGGTGTGAACTGGTCTGTGGCGGGGGGCGGTTGCCGGTGCGGGTTGTCGTCGGGGCGGTGGGCGGGGTTCACCTGCGGGATGGGGGCGGGGCGCAGAATGGCGGTGGCGCGTGCGGGTGGACGCAGGCGACGGCGGGCCGATCGTGGAGACGAGAGGGTATGGCGGGTTTTCAGCGCTGGTGGAACGAGGTCATCGTCGGGGACGGGCGACTGCCGTTGGCATGTCTGTTGCTGGGGTTCATTATCGGGTTTCTGCTGATTCGAATCAGTGTGCGGCTCATTCGGAAACAGGTGCGCTGGTGGCCGGGGAATGTGCGGGCGGGGGATGTGCACATTCATCACATGGTGTTCGGCGTGATCCTGGTGCTCGGCTCCGGCGTGGGCCTGGTCACGCTGTGGCAGGACAGCATGGGTGTGATCAGCTTGCTGGCCGCCGTCTTCGGGGTGGGCGCCGCACTGGTGCTCGACGAGTTCGCGCTCATCTACTATCTGCGCGACGTATACTGGGAGGAGCAGGGCCGGACCTCGGTGGACGCGGTGTTCGTGGCCATTGCCGTGACCGGCTTGCTGCTGCTCGGGTTTCACCCGCTCTGGCTGCTCGACATCGGTGAGCTGCGGACCGAGCCGGGGCTGTGGGAGCGCGGCATCATCGCGGGGTTCGCGGCGGTGAATCTGGCGCTGGCGGCGATCGTGATTGCCAAGGGCAAGATCTGGACCGGTCTGTTCGGCATGTTCTTCCCGCCCTTGCTGGTGGTGGGGGCGCTGCGGCTGAGCCGACCCGGTGCGCCCTGGGCGCGCTGGCGGTACTCCACCCGGCTGCGGCTCATGCGCCGCGCCATCGTCCGCGAACGCCGCTATCGGCGGCCGATGATCCGCGCGAAGATCTTCGTCCAGGATCTGCTCGCCGGTAAACCCGATGTCGCCCACGTCCGCCGCGCCGCCGAGGAAGAGCTGGTGCGCACCGTGGTCCCGGCCCCGCCCGCGCCGCCGCCCTCACTCCACTTCATGGGTAGCCGTAAGGTTGCCGACGTAATGTCGGAGCCGGAGGAGAGTGCGGACACTCGCTCTACCGCATCAACAGGGGCCGATTAACAGCCGCGTCCCGCCATCTGGCACAATGCTCAGGTTGCCTCGAGCCGGTTCTTCCCCGGAAGACCGCAGCTCGCGGGCACCGCCCAATTATCCGGAGCACGAACCGGTCGAGCGCCATGTCGCTGCCGCCAGGTTCCTCTGTTCGCGCGAAACATCCAAAGGATGGAAATGAACACCCTCGACTTCGTCGACGCATCGTCGCTGCGTAGCGACATCCCGGACTTCCGCCCGGGTGACACGGTCAACGTGCACGTGAAGGTTATCGAAGGCAACAAGGAGCGCATCCAGGTCTTCAAGGGCGTCGTGATCCGCCGTCAGAACGGTGGCATCCGCGAGACCTTCACCGTTCGCAAGGTCTCCTTCGGTGTCGGCGTGGAGCGCACCTTCCCGGTGCACAGCCCCAACATCGACAAGATCGAGGTCGTGACCCGCGGTTACGTCCGCCGGGCCAAGCTGTACTACCTGCGCGATCTGCGCGGTAAGGCCGCCAAGATCAAGGAAAAGCGCTGAGCTAGCTTTTCACTCCGAATGCCGAGTAGCCCGGCACCGCGTGGTTTTCTGCGGTGCCGGGCTACTCTGTTCCGGTGGCAGACGAGAGCGAGGCGGTAGCGGTGTCCGGGTCGGATGACGACGGTCGGGCGGAGCAGGCCAAGCCCAAGAAGAAGCAGCGTCCGTTCTGGCAGGAACTGCCGATGCTGATCGGTATCGCGGCGGTCATCACGGCCCTGGTAGTGACGTTCATCGGGCGGCCCTACGTGATTCCGTCGCAGTCCATGGAACCCACCCTGCACGGGTGCGCGGGTTGCACCGGCGACCGCATCTACGTGCAGAAGCTGAGCTACTACTTCGGCGATCCGCAGCCGGGTGACGTGGTGGTGTTCGTCGGGCCGACCGACGACTGGAACAAGCACTACCGGTCCATCCGCTCCTCGAATGCGGCCGTGCGCGGCGTCCAGAACTTCCTGTCCTTCTTCGGGCTGGTGCCGCCGGACGAGAACGATCTGGTCAAGCGCGTGATCGCGGTGGGCGGGCAGCAGGTCAAATGCTGCGACGCCGAAGGACGGATCATGGTGCGCGAGGACAAGCCGGGCGCGGAGTGGAAGTCGCTCGACGAGCCGTATGTCGATCCCAAGCGCAACAACCCCTTCGATCCGGCGCGGCCGGATGTGCCGTTCAATGCGGGCGGCCGGGCCTTCGGTCCGGTGACCGTGCCGGAGGGCAATCTGTGGGTCATGGGCGACAACCGCCGCGAATCGGCCGATTCCCGCTATCACATGGGTGATGAGCTACAGGGCACCGTTCCGGTGTCGGACGTGCGTGGTAAAGCCATATGGAAGATCTGGCCGCCGAGCCGGATCGGGTTGGTCCGCTCCCAGGACCCCCAGACCAACTGAGCACTGCGAGATAATCGACCGGTGGGGAAGATGGCGAACGGTGCGGCCCGGAAGCGGCCGGGCGGCAAGAAGATTCAGCGGATCGAACGTGGTGACTGGCCCCCGCGCGTGGTCATGCGCCAGGCGGGCGGTCTACGCACGCTCGAGGCGGCGCTCATCCGCAGCGGGCTGGGGCCCGTCGCGGGCGTCGACGAGGCGGGTCGCGGCGCGTCCGCGGGGCCGCTGGTTGTTGCTTCCTGTTTGCTGGCGCCCAAGGCGCATACCGCCCTCGCCGGGCTCGACGATTCCAAGAAGCTCACCGAGAACGTGCGCGAAGAGCTGTTCCCGGTCATCAAGCGGCTCGCGCTGGCCTGGGAGGTCGTGGTGATCCCGGCCTGGGAGATCGACCTCATCGGCATTCACGTGGCCAATATCGAGGGCATGCGGCGTGCGGTGGCCGGACTCGACCCGGTGCCCGGGTACGTTCTGACGGACGGCTTCCGGGTGCCCGGCATTCCGGTGCCGTCACTGCCGGTGATCGGCGGGGATGCGTCCGCGGCGTGTATCGCGGCGGCCAGCGTCCTGGCCAAGGTGACCCGGGACCGGATGATGGTGGCGATGGACGAGCAGTTCCCGGGCTACGGTTTCGCCGGGCACAAGGGCTACAACACGCCGGAGCACACCGAGGCGATGCAGCGTCTGGGCGTCACCAGTGAGCACCGGCGGTCCTGGCGAAACGTGCGGGAGACCGGCCGAGTGGCTACCGATACCGCGTATGCGGGATGATGGCTCTACCACCAGTGTGGCGATAAGGAGGACGTTCCACCCGATGAGCGCCGAGGACCTCGAGAAGTACGAAACCGAGATGGAACTCTCGCTGTACCGCGAGTACAAGGACATCGTCGGTCAGTTCTCGTACGTGGTGGAGACCGAGCGCCGCTTCTACCTCGCCAATTCCGTCGAACTGCGACCGCAGAACGCCGATGGCGAGGTGTACTTCGAAGTGCGCATGTCGGATGCATGGGTATGGGACATGTACCGGCCCGCACGCTTCGTGAAGCACGTTCGCGTCATCACGTTCAAGGATGTGAATATCGAGGAGTTGGAGAAGCCCGACCTGCGGCTTCCGGAGTAATCCACAACCCCTCGTTATCCACAGGTTTTCTGTTTTCCCAGGTCGGTATGGCCGGGCCCGAGCACGGGTCCGGCCATGCTGGCGTCCATGGCAAGCAATCTCGCGCTCGGCGCGCACGGGGAGGAACTGGCCGCGCAGTACCTGCGCGAGGCCGGTATGGAGATCATTGCCCGCAACTGGCGGTGCCGCTACGGCGAACTGGACCTGATCGCCCGCGATCACGGGATCACCTGCTTCATCGAGGTGAAGACTCGTCGCGGCCTCGGGTTCGGCCCACTCGCCGAAGCCGTCACCTTCGACAAACAGCGACGAATAAGGCGGCTGGCCCTGCTGTGGCTGGCCGAACAGGACGGGCCGTGGCTGCGGGTCCGGTTCGACGTGGTGTCGGTGCTGCTGCGCCCGGGCCAGGATCCGGTGATCGAGCACCTTGAGGCGGTGTTCTGAATGCCCTTGGGGAAGGCGTTCTCGGTCGCGGTCACCGGGGTTGACGGCCAATTGGTCGAAATCGAGGCCGATATCGGCCAGGGCCTGCCGTCGGTCCACCTGGTCGGGCGGCCGGACAGCGTATTGCAGGAATCTCGCGACCGAGTCCGCGCCGCGGTCACGAACACCGGGGAGAAGTGGCCCGACGGCCGAGTGATCCTCGCCTTGTCCCCCGCCACCCTCCCCAAGGTTGGCAGCGTCTACGACTTGGCTCTCGCGGCCGCCGTACTGGATGCCGCCGGGTCGATTCCGTCGTATCGGCTGGGTGACACCGTGCTGCTGGGCGAACTCGCGCTGGACGGCCGGGTACGCCGCGTCCGCGGCATCCTGCCCGCGGTGATCGCGGCGCGCAATGCTGGTCGCAAGACGGTGATCGTGCCGACTGCGGCCCTGCCCGAGGCCGGACTCGTCGATGGTGTTCGCGTTCTCGGCGCTTCGACCCTCACCGAACTGGTGGATTGGCTGCGTGGCGGGGGAGAGCTCACCCGCCCCGAACCCGTGGAGGCGACGCCGATCCGCACCAATGGCGACCTCAGCGAGGTCGTCGGCCAGGACGAAGCCCGCTGGGCCCTGGAAGTCGCCGCCGCGGGCGGCCACCATCTGCTGCTCACCGGCCCACCCGGGATCGGCAAAACCATGCTGGCACAACGCCTTCCCAGCCTGCTCCCACAACTGCGGGAACGAGACTCCCTGGAAGTGACGGCCATCCACTCGGTGGCGGGCACGCTGTCGGACGACTACCCCCTGATCACCGCCCCACCGTTCGTAGCGCCCCACCACTCGTCCTCGGTCGCGTCGATGATCGGCGGCGGCTCCGGCTCGGCCCGCCCCGGCGCCGTGAGCTGCGCCCATCGAGGGGTCCTGTTCCTGGACGAGTGCGCCGAGATCAGCACGAAGGTCCTGGAAGCGCTGCGAACTCCCCTGGAGGAGGGCGAAGTCCGCATAGCTCGCCGCGACGGTGTGGTGCGCTACCCCGCTCGATTCCAACTGGTCCTCGCCGCGAAGCCCTGCCCGTGCGCCCCCGCCCGCGATATCGATTGCATCTGCGCACCGCTGGCCCGCCGTCGCTACCTCGGCAAACTGTCCGGCCCCCTCATGGATCGCATCGACCTGGCAGTCCAAATGCACGCCCAGGCCGCAGGGGCATTCACCGCCGAAGAGACGGAAAGCAGCGAAGTCGTCCGCGCCCGAGTCACAGCAGCCCGCGAAGCAGCGAACAAACGCTGGGCCGAACTGAACATGTCCACAAACGCCGAAGTCCCGGGCCACATTCTCCGTCAACGCTTCCGCCTCCCCCGCGAAGCCCTCGCCCCCGTAGAAAACGCCCTCAAACACGGCCGTATGTCAGCCCGCGGCGCCGACAGAGCCATCCGAGTCGCCTGGACGGTCTGCGACCTACGCGGCGGCGACCCCCCCCACTGCCCAAGACATTCTGCAAGCCTTGAACTTCCGCCAAAGAGGTGTCGCATGAGCGGATTGCCCAGGATCTCCGCCTTGCGCGTGATAGAGCCGGACATCGACGACCGTGGCCGAGGGCCCCAGGTCCTGCTGTCGGCCGTGGCAGACCGAGCCATTCGAATCGGTTGGACCGTCTGGGATCTGGGCGGCTGGCTGGCCGAGCGCTGGCTCGTTCAGGTTGACGGCCGAAGCTCACCCGCTGTCAGCGGCGGGTCCACGGCCGCTGTGGATGTGTTGGAGGCGTTCGACTTCCCGAAACGAGGTGCCGCATGAGCGAAACCGATGCCGATGAACGGCGGTTGGCGTGGGTGTATCTGTCGCGGGTGGTGGAGGGGCCGTGTGCGGCGCTGTCGGCGCTGGTCGAGTCGGTCGGGGTGGTGGAGGCGGCGCGGGCGGTGCGGGAGTGTGCGCTGCCGGAATCGCTGCGGGGGCCGACCGAGTTGCGGCGCGGAATCGATCGTGCCGAGCGGGATTTGGCCCATATCGCACGGTTGGGCGGGAGGGTTGTGACTCCTGATGATGCCGAGTGGCCTGCCTGGCGGATGCTCGGCCTCGGACAGCTCGATCCGGAGCGTGATGAGGCGGCGGCGGTGCCACTGGTTTTGTGGGTTCGCGGGCAGCGCTCTCTCGTCGAGTGCACCGAGCAGGCCATTGCGGTGGTGGGTGCTCGCTGCAGTACCGGTTATGGCAATCACGCCACCGGGGACATTGCGGGGGAGTTGGCCATGCGGGGGTGGACGATCGTTTCGGGGGCGGCATTCGGTATCGACGGTATGGCCCACCGGGCCGCGCTGTCCGTCGGTGGTCTCACCATCGCCGTGCTGGCCTGTGGTCCCGACCGTCCCTACCCGGTCCAACACGACCATCTCCTGGCTGAAATCGCCGATTCCGGTCTGGTAATCACCGAATATCCACCCGGCACCAGCGCCAGGAAGCACCACTTCCTGGCCCGCAACCGCCTCATTGCCGCGCTCGCCGACGCCGTCGTGGTCGTCGAGGCGGGCGCCCGCAGCGGCGCGCGCAATACCGTGAAATGGTCCCGCCGCCTGGGCCGCCCGGCCCTCGCCGTCCCCGGCCCCATTACTTCGGCTGCCTCCGTCGGCTGCCACCGCATGATCCGGGAGGGCGAAGCCTTCATCGTCACCACCGCCGAAGAAGTCCTCGATGAGGCGGGCCCGCTCCGCCTCTCCCTTCCCGGCGCAGTCCCACCCAGTCCCGAGGACAACCTGACCGGCGGCGAATCCCTGGTTTACGCCGCGCTCCCGTCTACCGATTCCCGCTTGCCCCGATCGCTGGCCGAAGCCGCCGGGCTGACGATTCCCGCTACCCGGGCGGCCCTCTCGGCCCTGGAACTGGCAGGTCTGATCGGCTGCGACGAAAACGGTTGGCACCGAATGGCCCAACCGAAAGGAGGGCAGATATGAGCCGATGACAATCCATCGAACCCCACAGCAGTCGCACGGGCGGACCGCTCATTTCCTACCGCCGTAGGAACCGCCCGTGCGGACTGCGGATCCTCATCGGCGCTGTACACGGCGCGGGGGCTTGCTTCGGGGCGGTGCGGGGACGAGCGTGGGTGGGATGAGTGAGCTGCCTGAGGATTTGGAGGCGTTGCTGGTCGAGTACGGGCGGCACTTGAGGTTGGGGCGGAATCGGTCGGAGCATACGGTTCGGGCTTATGTGGGGGATGCGCGGTCGTTGTTGGAGCATTTGCTGGGGAGGGGGGCGGACTCCGGGGTGGGGGAGGTGGATCTGGGGTTGTTGCGGTCATGGCTGGCGGAGCAGGCGGCGGAGGGGGCGGCGCGGACCACTGTGGCGCGGCGGTCGTCGTCGGCGAGGACGTTTACCGGGTGGTTGGCGCATACGGGGCGGGTGAGCGTGGATCCGGGGCCGCGGTTGGGGTCGCCGCGGGCGCATCGGGTGTTGCCGTCGGTATTGGGGAAGGAGCAGGTGCGGGCGGCCATGGAGGCCGCGGAATCGGGGGCGGCGCAGCGGGATCCGATGGCGGTGCGGGATCGGTTGATCGTGGAGATGTTGTATGCGACGGGGATTCGGGTGAGCGAGTTGTGCGGGCTCGATATCGAGGATGTGGATCGGGAGCGGCGGGTGGTGCGGGTGCTGGGGAAGGGGAACAAGGAGCGGGCGGTGCCGTTCGGGGGGCCCGCGGATCAGGCGCTCGAGGCTTGGCTGGGGGGTGGGCGGGCCGCCTTCGCCAATGCCGGGTCGGGGCGGGCGCTATTGCTGGGGCGGCGGGGGCGGCGGCTGGATCCGCGGCAGGCGAGGACCGTTGTGCACGAGGTGGTTTCGGCGATTCCGGGGGCGCCGGACATGGGGCCGCACGGGTTGCGGCATTCGGCGGCCACGCACCTGTTGGAAGGGGGCGCTGATCTGCGGGTGGTGCAGGAGATCCTCGGGCATGCCAGTCTGGCGACGACACAGCTGTACACGCATGTCTCCATCGATCGCCTCAAGAAGGTTCATGACCAAGCACACCCACGCGCCTGATCCGGCGAGGCCGGTTCCCGACAATGTCGAGTTGGCGCCCGGCGCGCCCGAATCGCCGGTGATCCTGCATGTTCCGCACTCCGCGCGCGAGATTCCGCCCGCGGTACGGGCCGGGATCCTGCTCGATGACGCCGCCCTGGACGCGGAACTCGACCACATCACCGACGCGCACACCGCGCGGCTCGCCGCGATCGCCGCCGACCGGGCCGAATGTCGGCCCTGGCAGTTCGTGAATCGTTTATCGCGCCTGGTCGTCGACCCAGAACGCTTCCCGGACGACCGGGAGGAGATGGCGGCCGTCGGCATGGGCGCGGTGTACACGCGGACGACGCAGCGTATCCCCTTGCGGCCCAGCGATTTCGACGATGCCGCACTGCTCGGTCGCTATTTCCATCCCTATGCCCGGGCGATGACCGACCTGGTCGCCGCGCGCCTCGCGGCCACGGGCCGGGCCGTCGTCATCGACGTCCACTCCTACCCGACCCGGCGGCTGCCCTACGAGCTACACGGCGACGGCCCCCGCCCATCCATCTGCCTGGGTGTCGACGAATTCCACACCGCACCGGAACTGACCGCCCTCGTCGGAAAGATTTTCGCCGAGTTCGGTGTTGTGGGCATAAATAGTCCGTTCGCGGGTACATATGTCCCGCTGGACTTCTATGGCAAGGACCCCCGCGTCACCGCCGTGATGTTGGAGATCCGCCGCGATACCTACATGACCGAACCGGGCGGACCAGCCGGGCCCGGGCATGCGCGGCTCGCCGCGGCACTCGGCGAGCTCATAGCGCGCATATCGTGACCATCGTCATATCGAGACTGTATCGACGACCTATCGGAAATGCTGTGGTACCTTCACTTAGGTAACCCTAATTTTGGAGGTGTTCCTTTTGGCACGCGCTCGTACGACCCTCGTGGTTCAGAACACGATCCAGCTGACCGACCATCTGATTCGCGTCCACCTGGGCGGTCCCGGCTTCGCGACCTTCCAGCCCAACGGGTTCACCGACGCCTACGTGAAGCTGGTCTTCCCGGGCCCCGACGGCGAGACCATGCGCACCTACACCGTGCGGTCGGTGGACCCCGCCGCGCAGGAGATCGCCATCGACTTCGTCTACCACGGCGACGAGGGCGTTGCGGGTCCGTGGGCGGCGCGCGCCGAGCCGGGCGACACCATCGATGTGCTGGGCCCCGGCGGCGCATATGCCCCGCGCTCCGACGCCGACTGGCACTTGCTCGCGGGCGACGAATCCGCCCTGCCCGCCATCGCCGCCGCCTGCGGCGCGTTGCCCCTGGACTCCGTGGGTCGTGTCTTCGTCGAAATCGGCGGTCCCGCAGACGAACTCACCTTCCAGCATCCCGAGGGTGTCGAGCTGACCTGGGTGTACCGGGGCGACGCCGAGCCCGGCGCGAAACTGGCCGATGCGGTACTCGCGGAGCCGTGGTGCGAGGGACAGGTGCAGGTCTTCGTCCACGGCGAAGCCAATGCCGTCATGCACCGCATCCGCCCCTACATCCGCAAGGAACGCGGCATCCCCGCCGAATGGGCCTCCTCCATCTCCGGCTACTGGCGTCGCGGCCGCACCGAAGAAGGCTTCCGCCAGTGGAAGTCCGATCTCGCCGAACGCGAGAAGGCCGCCCCGGCAGGAGTCTGAGGCGTCGCCACGGCCGCCGTGCCCCCGCGCCCGCACCGGGCGCGGGAACCGAGCCATCGACGCGGGCGGCACGCCTGAAATGAGTTCGACGCAGGTACGGCCGGGCCGTAGCGTCGATGATCATGACCGCCGACAACCCGCCCAGCCGTAGCGTCGACGACCCGTCCACCGTCGCGGCGGTGCCGCTGCGCGAATCCCTGCGCGGCGCACTGCCTCGTGCCACGAAGGCGCGCGATCGTGCCGCCGTCGCCGCGGTGCGCGCCACGCTGGCCGCCATCGACAATGCCGAAGCCGTCGACGCCTCGGATGTGACCGCCGGTGCCATCGAAACCAGCGCGGCGGGCCTCGGCGCGGCCGAGCGCCCACGCAAACACCTGACCGAGGCGGAAATCGACTCCATCGTGCGCGCCGAAATCGCCGAACGGCTCACCGTCGCAGCCGAATACGACGGCCTCAACGGCGGATCCGACCGCGCTGCCACCCTACGCGCCGAGGCGGCCGCCCTGACAACCCTGATCGACGGCGATCAGCCCAGCGCCGCAACGTGATCGGTCCGGCCGCGCTGAGCGTGCATCGCGACGACCCGTGACGGAAGTGCCCTCCGCCTCCGGGCTATCCCCGCCTCCGGGCTACCTCCGTCTCTGGACTACCGGCCGTCTCCGGGCTATTGGCTGCGGAGGGCTGCCACGGCATCGTCCGAGGCTTCGATGACGATGACGATGGCGTGGTAGCTCTCGATGCGGGACACGATCGCCTCGCGTGGCCCGTCGCGCCACTGCGCACTGGCGTAGAACCTGTCCTCCTGCCGCCGATGCTCCTCGCGGGATGCGAATGCCCGGATGAGGTACGCCTCCTCATGGCCGTCCTCGTCGACGAGCGAAGCGCCGCAATCGACCACGTCGATGCCATACTCACGCAGCAGCGGAACCGACTCGTTGCGCATCACCTCCACGAAATCGTCGCGAGTGCCGGGCACGAGGCGATACGTGCGGATCTCGATGATCATGGCGGTGACCCTAGCCGTGGTGGGTGACACGCAAGCGGCCCGAATTGTATTCGGCCGCAGGCAGTCACGACCGCGGGGAGGTGTGGTGCGGCCGTACGAGGTGCCGTCCGGCCTCAGACGGTCTGATCAGCGCGGTAGGAGGGTGTCGATGTAGCGGCCCGCGAACCAGCGTTGGATGAGCCGGACCATCGGGCCGCCAAGCCGGGTGTACCAGGTGCCGGGGCGGGAGAAGGCGGCGACGATGCCGTGGACCGAATCGTCGGCCGGGTCGTATTCGACGGCGAACAACTCCTCGCCGCTCTCCGGATGGCCGGGCAGGGTGCCGTAGGCGAAGCCGCGGCGGTCGGGTTCGTCGAGGACGTAGACCACCCGGCAGGGGGCGGCGATACCCAGTGGCCTAACGCCCAGGAAGACGGTCAGGTCGGTGCCCGGCTCTGCGGTGGCGGTGCTCGCCCGTTGGAAGATGCCGGTGCCCTTCTGCATTCGGTACGCGAGGATCTGCGAACCCGCCTCCTCGAACAGCGCCCGGCCCGAGCCGATGCGGCGGCGTAGCCGGAACTGGTGATAGCCGGGCGGGAAAGCGCCCGCGGTCGCGCCGACCTCGGGATAGGTGAACTGCGGGGTGGTGGGCTCGTGCGGCATATACACATCCTGGTCCCGTGTCGGTTGTGGGCTCTAGTCCGGGGACAGCGGTTTGAGCCGGATCGGGGCTTGGCGGAGCAAGGCGAGTGGGTCGAGATAGTCGTGGTGGCGGCGGAGGCCCCAGTGGAGGCAGGCGGGCGCCGGGCAGCCGTCGTGGCCGGGTTCCAGGGCGCCGATGGAGGTGCTGCGAGAGACCCTGCGGCCCACTGGAATCGAGGCTGTCACCGGTTCGTAGGTGGTGCGTAGGCCGCCGGGGTGGTCGATCGAGACAACCGGTTTGGTCGCGACCTTGCCCGCGAAGACGACGATTCCCGCGCCCGCGGCCAGTACCTGTTGTCCGGGGCTGCCCGCCAGGTCGACGCCCCGATGGCCGGGCAGCCAGTTCTGGGGCGGTTTGTCGAAGGGGCGCAGGACTGCGGGGCGTGGGCGCAGCGGCCAGTCGAATTCGCCTGTGGGCGCTGCTGCGGCGGGGGTGGCCATCAGCAGGGAGCACACGAGCAATAGCCCCGGTGCGAGCGGGGATGATCGGGCGAGAAACCTCGACATGATCGGGTGCATGGACACAGGGTGCGCCTGTGTGCGGCCGCGAGGGATACCGTGATCGGCGAGTGTGGATAACGTCCGCGCATGTGAACAGAGCACGTCCGCACCAGTAGCGCACCACCGCAGCAGGAGGACACAGTTCATGGGCTCCGCCGAGCCGAACACGGAAACCGAAGCGGCACCGATCGATTACCGCTTCACCCTCGCCAACGAGCGCACCTTCCTGGCGTGGATGCGCACCGCCCTCGGCCTGCTCGCCGGTGGCGTCGCGGTGCACGAACTGGTCCGCCCGTTCCGGCATCATGGTGCGCGCACGGCGGTCGCCATGGGCTGCATCGTATTGGCCACCATTGTCGCCATCGGCGCCTACGGCCGCTGGAAGCATGTGCAGGCCGCCATGGAACGCGGCGACAAACTGCCGCACACCGTCATGGTCCCCATCCTCGCCTTCGGCATCGCCCTCATCGCCGTCCTGGCCAGTATCGGGCTCCTGCTGTCGTGACCAGCCCCGAAGCCGGTCTGGCCGCCGAGCGGACCGCCCTGGCCTGGTGGCGAACGGCCATTGGATCCATGGCCAACCTGGTGCTTTTCGTGCACGCGGGTTTCGCCGCCGACTGGCCGCCGGTCAGCGTCCTGTGTTTCGCCGCCACCGCCGCGCTGGCGGTCGTGACGGTTGTCTGTGTTCGCCGCAGCCGAGTCCTGCACTCGCACAAGAAGGGCGACTGGGGTGACGGCACCCGCGCGGTGACCTTCGTCGCAATCGCGGTCACCGGCGTCGTCCTGACCGCCTTCGGTATGGCCTTGGCCTACGCATTGCATCTGTCCTGACCAGCGCGCTGCACCCGGCCCGGCTTCGCGCGCCACGATCGTCGCCCCGAACCCCGATTTCATCTCCGCGCTGCGGCCCCGTAAACTGGTCCAGCGGTTTGCGGATTGCAGACCGACTTCGCGCGCCCAGATCAAGGGTCGCCGGCTGGTCCCCTGAATTGTTGCGGAGGGTCCGGCGGCCGTGGGCGCCAGGGCAGGGATAGCCGATCCCTGTGCGAACCAGCAACGAAAGGAATTACGGGAGCTATGGCTGTCGTAACAATGAAGCAGCTGCTCGACAGCGGCGCGCACTTCGGCCACCAGACTCGTCGGTGGAACCCGAAGATGAAGCGGTTCATCTTCACCGACCGCAACGGCATCTACATCATCGACCTGCAGCAGACGCTGACCTACATCGACAAGGCCTACGAGTTCGTCAAGGAGACCGTTGCCCACGGCGGCACCGTCCTCTTCGTCGGCACCAAGAAGCAGGCCCAGGAGTCGATCGCGGCCGAGGCGACTCGCGTCGGGATGCCCTACGTCAACCAGCGCTGGCTGGGTGGCATGCTCACCAACTTCTCCACCGTGCACAAGCGTCTGCAGCGCCTCAAGGAGCTTGAGGCCATGGAGCAGACCGGTGGCTTCGACGGACGCACCAAGAAGGAAATTCTCATGCTGACGCGTGAGAAGACCAAGCTGGAGCGCACCCTCGGCGGCATCCGGGACATGGCCAAGGTTCCGTCGGCCATCTGGGTCGTCGACACCAACAAGGAGCACATCGCCGTCGGCGAGGCTCGCAAGCTGAACATCCCGGTCATCGCGATCCTGGACACCAACTGCGATCCCGACCTGGTCGACTACCCGATCCCGGGTAACGACGACGCCATCCGCTCCGCCGCCCTGCTGACCAAGGTCGTGGCTTCGGCCGTGGCCGAGGGCGTGCAGGCGCGTGCCGCCCGTGCCACCGGCGATGCCAAGTCCGAGGCCGGCGCCGGCGAGCCGCTCGCCGAGTGGGAGCAGGAGCTGCTGGCTCAGGCTGCCCCGGCCGCCGAAGTCCCCGTCGAGACGGCCGCCGAGGCCGAGCTCAAGGAAGTTCCCCCGGCGACCACCCCGGCCGACTTCTGATCCACGCTCCGGCGTTTGTTCACCTTGCCGCCCCCTCCCGTTCGGGAGCGGGCGGCAAGGTGTGACCACCACAGACCAACACTGAGGAGGCTCGCCCCAGATGGCGAACTACACCGCCGCTGACGTGAAGCGGCTTCGCGAGCTCACCGGCTCCGGAATGATGGACTGCAAGCGGGCTCTCGAGGAGACCGCGGGCGACTTCGACAAGGCCGTCGAGGTCCTGCGCATCAAGGGCGCCAAGGATGTCGGCAAGCGCGCCGAGCGCGCCACCGCCGAGGGCCTGGTCGCCGCGCAGGACGGCGTCATGATCGAGATCAACTCCGAGACCGACTTCGTCGCCAAGAACGCGGAGTTCCAGGAGCTGGCCAACAGCATCGTCGCGGCCGCCGCCAAGGTGCGCCCGGCCGATCTGGATGCCCTCAAGGCCGTCGACCTGGGCGGCAAGACCGCCGACCAGGCCGTGCAGGAGCTGGCCGCCCGTATCGGCGAGAAGCTCGAACTGCGTCGCGTCGTGTCCCTCGAGGGCCCGGTCGCCACCTACCTGCACAAGCGTGCCACCGACCTGCCGCCCGCCGTCGGCGTGCTGGTCGAGTACACCGGTGAGGGCGAGGCCGCCGCCGATGTGGCCCGCGCCGCCGGTATGCAGGTCGCGGCCCTCAAGGCCAAGTACCTGACCCGCGAGGACGTTCCAGCCGAACTAGTCGAGAAGGAGCGCTCCATCGCCGAGGCGACCGCTCGCGAGGAGGGCAAGCCGGAGGCCGCGCTGTCCAAGATCGTCGAGGGCCGTGTCAACGGTTTCTACAAGGACGTCGTCCTGCTGGAGCAGTCCTCCGTGACCGACTCCAAGAAGACCGTCAAGGCGCTGCTGGACGAGGCCGGTGTCACCGTGACCCGTTTCGCGCGCTTCGAGGTCGGCCAGGCGTAATCGCCCGCTGAAGTCGAAAAGGCCCCCTGCGCAACGAGATTGCGCAGGGGGTCTTTCTTGTGTCCGCCGGGGTTCAATGCCCGTGCGGATGGTGCTGTAGCGGCGTCAATTGGTGGATATCGTGTTTCACGCGGAGTTCGGCCACCGCCTCCGGGGTGGCCTAGCCCGAGACGGTCAGATCGGTCAGCTCGGCGAGATAGCGTTCGTGGCCTGCCGGGCTGACCAGGAACAGCAGCTTCGCCGTCTCCGTGCCCGGATTGTGGAAGGCGTGCGGGCAGCCCGCCGGGACGTGCATGAAACTGCCCGGGCCGCCGCGGAATACCCGCGTGCCGTCGGCGGCCTCCCAGGTTCGCCAGTCGCCGATGGCGGTGGCGGCGGGGTGGAAAGCGAGGAGGTCCAGTTCGCCGTCGACGACGTAGAACAGCTCCTCGGCGTGGCCGTGCCAGTGTGCGCCGACGTCGAATCCGGGCGGGACCTCGGCCTCGAAGGCGGACCAGGTATCGGATCGGTCCGCGCCGACCTTCAAAGTCATTGCCTGTAAACGTGTTCCGGCCCCGGGAGGGAGCAGCAGCCCATCGGTCATGATCGCCTCACAGGGTCCAGCCGGTGCCGTGCACCCAGCCGTCGAGGTCCTGTAGCTCGGGCAGCGCCGCCCGCAGCCCGGCCAGGTCGATCTCGGCGTGCGGGTGGGTGTTGAAGAACGCGAACATCTTCGCCACCTGCTCGTCGAAGGCGCGGATCGCCTCGAGGGGGATCTGCACCGTGCGCGGGGTCAAACCGGCCGCGTCCGCCAGTTTGGCGGCGATCTGCGGCGGCGTCAGGATATCGCCCGCCAATTGCACGGCGCGGCCGAGGAATTCGTCGGGCCGATCGAAGACCAGCGCCGCGAACCTCCCGATATCGGCGATGGCGATGAGCGGCATCGGCACCTCCGGGGCGACGGCCAGCGACAGCACCAGGTGGTCGCCGTCGCGGCCGGGCCGGTTGTAGGTGGCGAAATTGTCCATGAACAGCACCGGCCGCAGAATGGTGGCGGGCAGCCCGAGGGCGAGAATCTGATCCTCGATGTACTCCTTGGCGTCGTAGTACTCGATGCCCGAGCCCTGGCGGACGCCGCTGAGCGAGCTGTACACCAGGTGCGCGATCTCGATCTCCGCCGCCAGTTCCGCGATCCGGCGTCCGCGCCGCTTCTCGTCCTCGACCGCCGCCAGGCTGATATTCGCGCCGGACATCATGGTCAGCATGAGGAAGACGCCGTGCGCGCCGTCCATGGCCTTGCGCAGCGAGTCCTCGTCGTCGAGATCGCCCACCGCGAGCTCCGCGCCCGCCTCCCGCAACGCCACCGCATTGGGCGCTTGCGGATCGCGCACGAAAGCCCGTACGGGCCAGCCGCGTTCGAGCAGTGCGGTGGCGGTGGCCCCGCCCTGCCGCCCGGTCGCTCCGATGACCAGAATCGGTCCTTTGTTGGCGGTCATGTCGTACTCCCTTGATTTCCCGGATGATTCGTTCGTTTCCGTTGAAAATCACGGTAAGAAGCCGGGCGCATCCCTGTCCTGGTAGCGATACTGCTACCCAGGTTCGGCGTGCGGGAGGGCCGCGAAATGGTAAGTGGTGGAAACGCTCACGGTTCGCGGCCGGGCAGGCGGGCCCAGCTCGGCGAGTTCCTGCGGTCGCAGCGGTCCCGGCTGCAACCGGCCGATGTGGGTCTACCCGTCTACGGCGATCCGTCCCGCCGTCGCACTCCCGGGCTGCGCCGCGAGGAGGTCGCCGAGCTCTCGGGGGCGGGCCTGACCTGGTACACCTGGCTCGAACAGGGCCGCGATGTCACGGCCAGCCGCCAGGTCATCGACGCCCTGGCCCGCACCCTGCGGCTGGATCCGGACGAGCATCGCCATCTGCGGTTCCTCGCCGGTTTCGCCGAACCGGACGACGAGCGCGCCGCCGCCGATCGCGCCCGTATGCAGCGCCTGGTCGATGCCGTCCTGCCCAATCCGGCCGTGGTCTACGACGCCGCCTTCGACTATCTGGCCTGGAGCCGCGCTTATGTGCTGCTGCGCCACGATCCCGCGGAGTTGCCGCCCGGTCGCCGCAATCTGCTGTGGATGATGTTCACCGACACCGGAAATCGCCTCCGCATGCCACGCTGGGAAGGCGCGGCGCGGGCGGTGCTGAGCCAGTTACGCGACGCCATGGGCCGCAGGCCCGAGGATCCGCGCCTGACCGCGCTGGTCGCCGAATTGCGCGAGGCCAGCCCGGAGTTCCGGCAGTGGTGGTCGGAGTACCCGGTCCGGCGTTTCCGGCCCGCCAATATTCTGGTGCGCCATCCCGACGCCGGTGAGGTGGAGCTGGAATTGTTCCAGACCCGTCCGGTGGAGAATCCGGGATTGCTGCTGGTGGTGCAGGTCCCGGTCGCCGAGGACGCGCTCGCGCGGGTCGGCGCGTTGCTCACCGATGCCGAATCGAGGCGCGAAGGAGACAATTCCGAACCGGTATCGAGGGTCGGCTCACCGTCTGGACCGCCCGTGAGGCAGGATAGATGAAGCTTTGTAGCCGTCCCGCGCAATTTTCGCGCCGGGATGGTCTTTTCATGTGCGTGCGCACGCTCGACTGCCGAGATAAAGGAGACCGATGACGGACCCGGATACGGCCCCCGACCGCAAGGGCTATCGCCGAGTGCTCCTCAAGCTGGGTGGCGAGATGTTCGGCGGCGGCCGCGTGGGTCTCGATCCCGATGTGGTGCAGACCGTGGCCGAGCAGATCGCCGAGGTCGTGGAGGACGGCGTGCAGGTCGCCGTGGTCATCGGTGGCGGCAACTTCTTCCGCGGCGCGGAGCTCGAGGAGCGCGGTATGGACCGCGCCCGCTCGGATTACATGGGCATGCTCGGCACGGTTATGAATTCCCTTGCGCTGCAGGACTTCCTGCAGAAGCAGGGCATCGACACCCGAGTGCAGACCGCCATCACCATGGGGCAGGTCGCCGAACCGTATCTGCCGCTGCGCGCCAAGCGGCATCTGGAGAAGGGGCGCGTCGTCATCTTCGGCGCGGGCATGGGCATGCCCTACTTCTCCACCGACACCACCGCCGCCCAGCGCGCGCTGGAGATCGGCGCGGAGGTCGTCCTCATGGCCAAGGCCGTGGACGGCGTGTTCAGCGACGACCCGCGGGTCGACCCGACCGCCACCATGTTCACCGAGGTCACCCACAAAGAGGTTCTGGAACGCGGCCTGAAGGTCGCCGACGCCACCGCGTTCAGCCTCTGTATGGACAACCAGATGCCCATGCTGGTGTTCAATTTGTTGACGAAGGGCAATATTGCCCGCGCAGTCGCCGGTGAGAAGATCGGCACGCTGGTCCGGTCGTGACCGACGAGAGAACGATGACGCTGTGGAGGAATCGCCGTGATTGAAGAAGCGCTCTTCGACGCCGAGGAAAAGTTCGAGAAGGCCGTCTCGGTGGCGAAGGACGACCTGGGTTCCATTCGGACCGGTCGCGCGAATCCGGGCATGTTCAACCGGGTCGTCGTGGACTACTACGGGTCGCCCACCCCCATCACCCAGATGGCCAGCATCAACTCCCCGGAGCCGCGCATGCTGGTCATCAAGCCCTATGAGCAGGCCCAGCTCAAGGAGATCGAGACCGCGATCCGCAATTCGGATCTGGGGGTGAACCCCACCAACGACGGTCACATCATCCGCGTCATCGTCCCGCAGCTGACCGAGGAGCGGCGCCGCGAGATGGTGAAGCAGGCCAAGTCCAAGGGCGAGGACGCCAAGATCGCCATCCGGAACGTGCGCCGCAAGACCATGGACGAGCTGGGCCGCATCCAGAAGGACGGCGAGGCCGGTGAGGACGAGGTCGGCCGCGCCGAGAAGGAACTGGACAAGACCACGGCGAAGTATGTGAGCCAGGTCGACGAGCTGGTCAAGCACAAGGAAGCCGAACTGCTCGAGGTCTGATGACCGGCGGTTCGAATCTGGACGGTCGGTTGTCCGGCGAGGCAGCCGACCGGGGGTAGGGCGAACGGACGACAAGTGAGCGACGGGACAATCGTGGCCGAAGAGACTGCCGCCACCGGCGATGTGACGCCGGATGAGGGACCCGTGGAGGCGCCCCCGGGCGCACCCAAGTCCAAGGCGGGGCGAAACCTGCCCGCCGCACTGGGGGTCGGTTTCGGGCTGGGGTTGTCCCTCATCGCGATTCTGCTGTGGGCGCCCAAGATTCTGATCGGGGTCATCGCGGCGGCCATGGCGGTGGTGACCTGGGAGGTGGCCAAGCGGCTGCGCGAGGCCGATGTGCTGGTGCCGCGGATTCCGCTGCTGGTGGGCGGGCAGGCCATTATCTGGCTGGCCTGGCCAGCGGGACCGCAGGGCGTGCTGGGCGCGTTCGGTACCTTGGCGCTGGCGCTCATGGTGTGGCGGCTGTTCGATCACGGGTTGCAGGCCACGCCGCGAAACTACTTGCGCGACACCGCCATCAGCGTATTCGTACTGGCGTGGGTGCCATTGCTGGCGTCGTTCGCCGTGCTGCTCCTGCTGGAGGAGGACGGCAATCTGCGAGTGCTGACCTTCATGATTCTGGTGGTCTGCTCGGATGTCGGCGGGTATGTGGCGGGCGTGCTGTTTGGCAAGCACCCGATGGTTCCCGCCATCAGCCCGAAGAAATCCTGGGAGGGTTTCGGCGGGTCGCTGGTCTTCGCCGTCATAGGCGGTCTGCTGACCGTCACCCTGCTGTTGCAGGCCAATTCCATGATCGGCGTGCTGCTCGGTGTCGGTCTCGTGCTGGTGGCGACCACCGGTGATCTCATCGAGTCCCAGATCAAGCGGGAGCTCGGCATCAAGGACATGGGCACGTTGCTACCCGGCCACGGCGGCATCATGGATCGACTCGATTCGATGCTGCCGTCGGCCTTCGTGTCCTGGTTGGTACTCACAGCCCTGCTGTAAGGAGGCGGGGGCTAAGCCCCCGAAACCCCCTTAGCCCTGCTGTAGGGAGAGACGGGGGCTAGGCCCCCGAAACTCCCTTAGCCCTGCGGCAGGGCGGGGGTCAAGTCTCGAACCCCTCAGTTCTTCTTGGCGGCCCGCCGGAGTTGCAGGATGCGGTAGCCGCCGACGAGCGCTGTGGAGAGCGCGCCGATGAAGACCGCCAGTAGGACGAGGACGCCGATGGGCAGGTTCCACGTCCACGCGAAGAACTCCACGTGCGCCTGTTCGAGGTTCTGCAGGATGAAGATCAATACGAGAATGCCCAGCAGGGCGGCGATGACGAGGCCGATCCACGCATAACCCGCGCGGGTTTTGAGAACGCCTTCGCCCTTGTGCTTCGGCTTGCTCGGGGCCGGATCCGCGCCCGAGGCTGGTACGTCGGCGGTGGTCATAGCTGAATCATTGCCGATAGCTATGACCGGTGCACGCATATTGCGAGTTATCTCCGTGATGTCGCATACGCCCGGTGTTTGCCGTCAATGTGACCAGCGCATCTCACCCCGCGGCCCCGCGCGCGGGTTCCGGATGGAATCATGGAGGGACTATGACTGCCGCCCCCGTACCCCTCGTTTTCAACGCCCCGCGCCGTGGCATGCCGCCCCGGCACTTCGCCGACCTCGACGCGGCCGAGCGCAAGGCGGCGGTCGAGGAGCTCGGGCTCCCCAAATTCCGCGCCGATCAGATCGCCCGGCAGTACTACGGCCGCCTGGTCGCCGATCCGGCCCAGATGACCGACCTGCCCGAGGCCATGCGCGCCAAGGTCGGCGATGCCCTCTTCCCGCCCCTGCTCTCCGAGGTCCGCCACGTCGTCTGCGACGAGGGCACCACCCGCAAAACCCTGTGGCGCGCCGGTGACGGCACCCTCCTGGAATCGGTCCTCATGCGCTACCCGGACCGCGCCACCCTCTGCATCTCCAGCCAGGCGGGTTGCGGTATGGCCTGCCCCTTCTGCGCCACCGGCCAAGCGGGCCTGACCCGTAACCTCTCCACCGCCGAAATCGTCGACCAGGTCCGCGCCGCCGCGGCCGCCCTGCGCGACGGCGAGGTCCCCGGCGGCCCGGGCCGCCTCTCCAATATCGTCTTCATGGGCATGGGCGAACCGCTCGCCAACTACAAGCCCGTGGTGAACGCCGTCCGCCGCATCACTTCCCCGGCCCCCGACGGCCTGGGCATCTCCCAGCGCAATGTGGTCGTCTCCACCGTCGGCCTGGCCCCCGCCATCCGCAAACTCGCCGACGAAGACCTCTCGGTGACTCTCGCCGTCTCTCTGCACACCCCTGACGACGAGTTGCGCGACACCCTGGTCCCGGTCAACAACCGCTGGTCGGTAGCCGAAGTCCTCGACGCCGCAAGGTATTACGCCGACAAGTCCGGCCGCCGCGTCTCCATCGAATACGCCTTGATCCGCGACATCAACGACCACCCCTGGCGCGCCGACATGCTCGGCAAGAAACTCCACAAGGCCCTGGGTTCCCGAGTCCACGTCAACCTCATCCCCCTCAACCCGACTCCGGGCAGCAAGTGGGACGCCAGCCCGAAACCCGTTGAGCGCGAGTTCGTCCGCCGTGTCAACGAACAGGGCGTCCCCTGCACCGTTCGCGACACCCGCGGCCAGGAAATCGCCGCCGCCTGCGGCCAGCTCGCCGCCGAAGGTTAGGCCGCGCCGGTCGTTGTAGCCGATCTCGCCCAACGTGCGCTATGACCCCTGATCACCACCCTCGGCCCGCATCTCGCGGCCAACAGCCTCGTGGATGCGGATGATCATTGCGGTGAGTTCGTCCCTGCTGTTCCCGACCCTGCCGCGCAGTGACGCGAGGTGGTCGTCCGCCAGTGGTGACTCGCGCGGGTTCAGCACTGCCGTAGCAGATGACGTGAGGTCGAACGAGGCTCCACCCAAGGAAGCGACGAGCTTCCGCACATTACTGCTCCAGTAGTACTGGGTAGGTGCTGCTTCACGAGGGGGTCTCAGGGTTCCGAAGGGCCAGTCTCGCAGAACATTACGGACCCTCTCGATCAGATCCGGTTCGTCGCTGTAGACCGCGATCCAGATGTCATCGATTCTGCCTTGCATCTCGTGAAGCCAAACCATGAGCTGCCCGTATGCCTCATCGATCTCCTGCCTGCGTTGCTTTTCGCGTTCGATCTCCAGTTGCGCTGTGTGCTGCTGTTGTGCAAGCCGCAATTGGGCTTCAAGCTGCCGGTGTGCGATTTCCCGGTCCGTACGGGCTCGCCGACTGCCCGCGGCAAGCGTCATGATGTTGGCGACGAACACGCCACTGAGAGTGCCGATCACTGGTATCAGGATCTCCATCACGGTATCAATTATCCAGTACCGCAACATTTTTCGTGTGAATCTGGCGATAGGTTCGCGGCACCCTGTGGCTCGGCTCTTTCCGTGAATTTCTGAACCGTTACCGTGCGGCGTACCTCCGTGGTACCTTCGGCACGTTGCTGGCCGCAGATGCCGGGTTGGACGCCATGCCAATACGGACAGTGGGTCGGGTGACGATAGCTACTGATCGGTGTCGAGTTCGCGTTGCTGCACAGACTGTGCATGCGAGTGTCGGTTCGGCCATGCGAGAAAGCTGAAACCCTAACCATGATTAAGCAATTCATGGCTCACAGGACCTCTTCCAAGGCTCATATATACGCTGTCAACCGCCGAAGCGGATTCTGGGCGCGGGCCGACGGTCTGGAACTGGAAACAACGGTAGGACGTGACCACCTGTCCCTGGTTGACGACCTGATCACCGACCTGAACATGTATCTGGCTGATCCGGAGCGTAAGGATCCATCCAACGTCGGCCACCATCAGTTGCGGGAAACGTTGGGCCGCATGCCAACCGCGGTCGCCGATTCGGTCGAGCGGTTCATCAGGAGCCGATGCGGAGATGCTCGGCTCGGAGAGTACGGCGAACAAGGGCCCATCTACCCTGTGGACTGGTATCCCGCAGAGTTGGATGAGCTTCCAGCTGGTTGGAACGGTGTCGACGAGTTGTTCAACCTCATCATCGGCAATGACGATCTTGCGGTGCGCTGGGAGATTGTCGCAGGCTACGACGGTCGGCTCGAGTGGGAACCGGAGGCGCGAACAGAAAGGCCTCACGTCAGCTATGACGATCCACATCCATCGGGTTGGACGCCGCCGCACGGGTTGGAGCCGTCAATCGTGTGGACAAGCTGGGTGATCGGCGAGCTCCAAGGCGACATTTTCACCGCGAGGCCCATACATGAAGGTCTGCAAATTGCGTCGGACGCATTTGACGCGGGCAAGTTGGCGCGCATCTATCCAGTGTGGACAAATCTCAAACATGAGCGACCACATGCAAACGGAAGTATGGGGTCGGCCTCGGTCGAATGGATCATCGAGGTGTTCGACGAGCTGCCTGCAACTCGTGACAATGCGGACCGCGAGGAGCCTCGAATGACGGATGCTGTCGATATCCGTTCTGCCACAACTTCTATAAGTATCGATCCGTTCGACGATGAACTCGCGAATCGCAGGCATCAGCAGTTGGTCGAGCGCCTGAAACTCGAATCCTCGATTGGGGGGCCGCCGTCGTTCGAGCATCTCGTGGACTGCCTTCAAGTCGACATGCGTAGTGGATTGGAACCTGACAACCGCGGCTTCGGCGGCGAACTGGTCCTGGATGTTGCGCTGGCCGAGGCGATCATCGCACGTCATGGTCTTGCCGCGTTGCGCAAGGTCGCGAGACAGGCCGCACGAAACCTGGGGTGGCAGCCCAAGACTCATCTTTCCCATGGACGGTTCCTTGTGTACGACGCACGAGATATTCCAGAGGATGTATCCGCGCGGATGAGTCGGCGCAGTGCCGAGGTTGTTCAGGCAGTCATCACGGGCCGCCCGCATCCAGGTGAGGGGGGCGGCCTGATTCCTGCCGCCCACCGATTGGGCATCTCTGTGCGTGCGGCGTTCGAGTCCATCCCGGATGGTGAGTGAACACGCGAAGGAACAGGGGCCGTCGCCTGTAGCGGCGAATTGCAACTGCCATTCTCGTGGCGCTAACTGGCGATATCGGCGACGAAGAGGCTCAGGTTGCGGCCTGCGGCGCGGGCCAGGAGGGGGAGGGTCCGGTCGGGGGTGGCTGGGGTGACTACGCGGGGATTCGTAAGCCGTAGGTGGCGGAAGGTGGTGCGGGCTTCGGTGTGGCCCGCGGCGAGGATATTGCGGGTCCAGTAGGTGATGCCGTGGCCCAGGACGACGATGAAGAGGCCGCGGGCGGGGATGATGTTGACGGGGGTGGTGTAGGGGGCTCCGGATTTGCGGCCGCGGTGTTCGAGGAGGGCGAAGCCGGGGAGGTAGGGGGCCAAGGGGCGGATTACGGGGTTGATATAGCGGTTCTGGATGCGTTTGAGGCCCTCGGGGAGGAAGTGGGGGCCGCGATCGTCGATAGCCATATCGTTCGACGAAACCAGGAATTCGGTTGGCGCACAAGGATTGGAATCGCGGGATCCGGGTCGGCGCGGGCACTGGGAAAGACGGTGTGGGGGTTCTACTCTCGATAGGGTGCGGCCGATTGTGTCCGAGGGGGATCTCACCAGCAGGTGGGAAGTGGTGCGGCCGGTGTTCGGGGTCGGGATGCCGGGGGTCGAGATGGGGGGATTCCGGGATCGGGCGGGGGCCGAGGTGGAGATGATGCCGGTGGCGCTGCCTGCCGTCACTGTGGCATTCACCTGCGGGGAAACGGGGCTCAGCCTGGAGAATTCGGCCGGGCGGCGGAGTCTCGGCGGGTATGTGGTGGGGATGTCGCCGAGTGCGCACATCGTGCGGGGGCGGATCGACGGGATCAAGGTGCGATTGTCGCCGGTGGTGGCGTACTCGGTGCTGGGGGTGGCGCCGGAGGAGTTGAGCGACACCATTGTGGGGGTGGACGACCTGTGGGGGCGGGCGGGGGATCGGCTGTGCGACCAGCTTGTCGAGACGGCCGCATGGGATGAGCGTTTCACCTTGGTGACGAACTTTCTCGTGCGCCAGTTCGCGCGGCGGGCGGCCGATGCGGAGGTGGCCGCGACCTGGCATCGCCTCGTCGCGGGACGGGGACTGGTACCGGTCACGGAGCTGGCGGCGGACTGCGGATGGAGCCGAAAGCGGCTGTGGTCGAGGTTCATCGCGCAGATCGGGGTGACACCCAAGCACGCGTCCCGGGTGGTCCGATTCCGGCGCGCGTTCGAGCTGCTCATACGGGGAACGTCCGCGGCCGAAGCAGCCGTGGCGTGCGGCTACGCCGATCAGCCGCATCTACATCGGGAAGTGTCGGAGTTCGCCGGGATGACGCCGGGAGTGCTCGGCAAGCCCTGAGACGCCGAGATCATCGGCGGCAGGGGAACATTCGTTCAAGACAGGCTCGTGGCGGGTCGTCGATAGTGGGTGCGACGAACAAGCCATGGGGGATGTCATGAGTTTACGTGCGGGTGTTGCGGCGGTCCGGCTGAAGGGGCCGGTGCGGGTCTGTCCGGAGGGGAATTCATGAAATCCCGGAGTTCCCTGTGGACGTTGGTTGTGGTTGCGGTTGCCACGTTCATGTTGATGCTCGATCTGACGGTGGTGAACGTGGCGCTGCCCGATATTCGGGGGGAGTTCGGGTCCGGTTTCACTGCGCTGCAATGGATTCTGGATTCCTATGCGCTCGGGTTGGCCGCGGTGCTGTTGGCCGCGGGGTCGCTCGCGGATCGGGTCGGGCGGAAGAGGGTGTTCGACGCTGGGTTGATGATTTTCGTGGTCGCCTCCCTCGTGTGTGGAGTGGCGCCCGACGACGTGACGCTCATTGTGGCCAGGTTTGTCCAAGGGCTGGGTGGCGCAGTGCTTTTCGCTGTCGGGCCCCCGCTGCTCGGAAACGAGTTCCGGGGGCGGGATCGGGGACTGGCCTTCGGGGTGTTCGGTGCGGTCGCCGGGCTCGCGATCGCGTTCGGTCCGTTGATCGGCGGTGGGCTCACCGAGCTGTGGAGTTGGCGGCTGATCTTTCTCGTCAATGTTCCGCTCACCGTGCTCGCGCTGCTCGTCGGCTATCTGAGGATGCGCGAATCGCGTAGCGACACTCCGCCTCCCGTGGATCTGCCGGGCATGGTCGCGTTCTCGGCCGCGCTGTTCTTCCTGGTGCTCGGGTTCCTGCGCGGCGAACAGGACGGCTGGGGCAGTGCGCGGATCATCGGCTGCTTCGTGGTCGCGGGTGTGCTGCTCGCGGTGTTCACCGCGCTTCAGGTGGCGCGGCCGGATCGGGCCATGTTCGATCTCGCCCTGTTCCGCAACCGGACCTTCGACGGCTTGTCGGTGGTGACGGCGCTGTGCGCGCTGTCGGTCATGCCCGCGCTGTTCGTGCTCATCTCCTACACCCAGAATCTGCTCGGCTATGCGGCGCTGGACGCGGGGCTGCGCTTTCTGCCGTTGACGTTCGTCCTGTTCCTCGTGGCCGCGGTCACCGGCGGCGCGGTCGTTCGCATGCGGCCCGCGGTGCTAGTCGGCGGTTCACAACTCTTCATCGCGGCGGGCCTGCTCGCGGTGCTGCTGACCGACGTCGGCTCCGAGTGGACCGCATTGATTCCGGCCATGGTGCTGATCGGTATCGGCATGGGCATGTTCGGTCCCGCCCGCGCCGGATTCTCCATTGCGGTGACCACCCCGGCCAAGGCGGGAATGGCCTCGGGCATCAATGAGACCTTTCAGCAAGCCGGTCTCGCCGTCGGCATCGCGGCTGTCGGCGCGTACTTCCAGGCCCGGGTCGGCAGTGCCTTCACCGCGACCGAGACCGCGCGAACGGTATTCGGGGACAAGGCCGCCGAGGTCGGCGATGTCGTCGCCGCCGGTGGCCCGCGCGCGGCGACGGCATCCGAGACCGTGCGGGCGGCCGCCGAATCGGCCTTCGTGAGCGGACTGCACGATGCCATGGCGCTGGCGGCCGTCATCGCCGCGGTATCCGGCGTCATCGCCTTCGCCACCCTGCGCCGCGCCGATCTGGACGAGGCCGCGCTGGCAACCGCCGCTCCGCCGCCGGACAGCTCCCTGGATCAGATCGCGCGACAGCGTGATCGGGAGACACTGCGCGGAACCGGCACAAGACGCCCGTAGCCGGTGACACCGCGCCCGCGGCACAGACCAAGCCCAGCGGGCCGAGCCGGGAGGGGCAGGCTCGAGCCGAGGGTGGTTGGGGGCGGACAGACCAGGACCTCAGCGTGGCGGCCTGTTCTGTCCGTTCGGTCACCGAACCGGCGCGACTGAGTATCCATTACAGGTGCAATCGCGAATAGGGTAGCGGATTACTCATTCGGCGTGTGTTCGGGCTTGCGACAATTCGGGTGTGGAGCGGTTGGTGATCCTCCACCCGCAGGAATTGGCGGGTACCGTGCTTCGTCTGGATCCGGGGCGGCAACTGGTCGGGCGGGGCCCGCGCGCCACCATTCGCCTCGATGATCAGCACGTCAGCGGCATGCACGCGGAGATCAGCAATGTCGGTGGCCGGGTCACCGTCGAGGATCTCGGATCGTCCAACGGCACGCGGATCGACGGCGAATTCATTACGGGCGCCAGGGAGCTACACGACGGCGATATCGTCACCTTCGGAAATATCGACGCGCGTTTCGAACAGGGGACCGGACCGCGTACCACGATCATGTCTCGAGAGGACATTCGGCGGTATCGGCCGCAGCGTGTCACCTACGATATCGATCGTCAGACGGGGCGGCAGATCAGCAATGTCGGCGGCGACCAGTACAACAGCTATATCCAGGAACGGGAAAGCTTCCTGCGTGCGGTCGCGGCCTCCCGGACGAAGGCGCGATTCGTGTTCTGGGTCGGCCTTTTCCTGACCGTCGGCGGAATACTCGGCTACGCCTACTACCTGGTGACCGCGATCGGCGGTTTCAGCACCGCGTTCGGGGATGAATCGTTCCAGAACAGCACGGAACTGCCGGATTTCGAGATATTCGGCCCCGAGACGAGCCTCGGCATCCCGGCCGGGCTGATCTGCTTCATGGTTGCGTTCGTCGGCCAGATCCTGTTCTTCATCGGGCTGATCATGTGGATCGTCGCGGCGGCCCGAGCGCGCAAGGTCGATTCGGATCCGCGCCACGCGTGGAACTCACCATTTACTGCATAAGGGGAATCTCGTGGTATTCAATATCGGCTCGCAACAGGGCAACATCAACAATGTCGCGGGCAATCAAACGATCTACGGCGGGCAGAGCGGCACATTCGAGTCGACCGGACCGGTGCAGTTCGCCGTCGAACTCGCGGAAGTCTTGCGGCGCATGGGCATGGACCGCGCGGCGGCCGATGCCGAGGCGGTCCAGCGCGAGCTGACCCAGCCGCAGCCGGACCGCGAGGGCATAGGCGCCCGCCTGACTCGCATCGCCCAGGCGGTCACCGCGGTCGCGGGCGCCGAATCGGCCGTGCACAAACCGCTTGTCGCGCTCGCCCGGTGGCTCGGCGCGGCGGGCGCGCCGATACTGGCCCTGCTCGGCCTGTAAGCGCCCCTGCCGGTGGTGCCAGCCGCGCCGCCGCCAGTGGAACCCGGGGCTTGTCCAAGATCGGGGCTGATGGTGTCGTGGTCTACCGGGCGAGGGTCGTGACGCGTTCGCCTTCGAGCTCACAGCGAGAGGCGAGGTGGCCGTGGAACATGTGGAGCAGCGCGGCGCGGAATTGACGGCGGAACTTCTGGACTACTTCGGCTCCATGGCGACCGTCGAATTGAGCGCCGACGACGATATTTTCGCGCTGGGGCTGGTCAATTCGCTGCGGGCGCTGGAAATCGTCGTGCACGTGGAGCAGACCTACGGGATCTCGGTCGAGGTGGACGATCTCGAACTCGACAATTTCCGGACGGCGGCGCGGGCGGCCGCGTTCGTCGCGCGCAAGCGGGCGGGGACTGCGCGCCCGTGATCGATGTCGAGAAGCTGGTGGCTGCGGCGGAATCGGATGCGGCGCACTGGGATCGGGAGGGACTGCCCGCAGAGGCGATCGCGCTGGCGGCGCGCAGCGGGCTGCTCGGAGCGGATCGGCCCGCGGCATTCGGGGGCGGCGGGCTCGATGCGCTCGAACTGGGCCGGATGGCCGCGACGGTCGGATACGCCTGCACCGGCCTGAGATCGCTGCTGACGGTGCACGGAATGGTCGCCGCCGCGGTGGATCGGTGGGGCACGGGAGCGCAGCGCGAGGCGTGGCTGCCCCGCCTCGCCACCGGTGCGACGGTCGCCGCGCTGGCCGCGACCGAGGCCGGAGCGGGCACCGAACTGGCCGGTGTCCCAATGACTTTCGATGCCGACGGCACAGATCGGTTGATCTCCGGGACCAAACTGTGGGTCACCTTCGGGCAGGCCGCCGGGGTCTTCCTGGTGCTCGGCCGCACGGACGGGGGTTTGTGCACCGCGCTCGTCGAGCGCGACCGTCCCGGCGTGCACGTGGAACCGGTGGAAAGCGGGCTCGGCCTGCACGGCGCGCGGCTGGCGAACATCCGGTTCGACCGGGTCCGCGTACCTGCCGCCGACCTCATCGCGCCCCCGGGATTCGGGCTCTCCCATGTTATCGGAACGGCCCTGGACCACGGGCGATTCACCGTCGCCTGGGGCTGTGTCGGGCTCGCCCGCGCCTGCCTCGACGATGCCGCCGCGCACGCCGCCACCCGGGTGCAGGGCGGCACCGCTCTCGCCGAGCATCAGACGGTGCGCGCGACCCTCGGCCGCAGCTGGGCGGATGTGGAAGGCGCGCAAGCGATATGCGAACGCGCCGCCGCATCCCGGATGGCCGGATCGCCGCGCGCGCTCATCGACACCATTGCCGCCAAATACGCGGCCGCTGGGACCGCCGCCGCCGTGAGCGAGCGCGCCGTCCAGGTGCTCGGCGCCGCCGGATGCGCGCCGGACAGCCGCGTCGGCCGCTTCTATCGCGACGCCAAGGTCATGCAGATCATCGAGGGAGCACAGGAGGTCGCCGAGGTGACCATGGGTGAACACGTCTTGCGGGGTGTGCGATGAGCGCGCGGGTGCTGCTCGGCCCGGTGGCCACGTGGTTCCCGGAGGCCACCGCCGAGGTGGCCACCCTCGACGAGCTGGATTACCTTGCGGTGCAACGCCGCGAGCACGCGCTGGCCCTGGGCGTCGAGACGGTGCGGACCGCCGGGGAGCTGTCCGAGGTGGATCTCGCGGCCGCGGCGGCGCAGTCGGCGCTGGCCGAGGCCGGGCTCGACGCCGAGGATATCGACGCACTGCTGCTCGTCACCGGACGCGCGCCGCAATATCTGCTCGCATCGGAAGCCACTCGGCTGCAACACCGGATCGGCGCGACCCGCGCGTTCACCACGGGCGTGGGCGATCTGGGCTGCGTCTCCATCTCCGCCGCGCTGACCCTGGCCGCGAGCCTGGTGCGCGGCGATGACCGATGCCGCAATGTCCTGCTGGTCACTGCGGCCAAGACGCCGACCCGCAATCGTTATCGCCCGCCCATGACGGTGCTCGGCGACGGCGCGGCCGCCGTCCTGGTCACCGCCTCCGGTCCCGGGCGCTGGGAGTTCGTCGACGAGATCGTGCGCAGCGACGGCAAATACGCGGATCTGTTCCGCATCGACTACCGCGATATCCCGTCCGAGGAATGGGTCGAG
Source organism: Nocardia crassostreae (assembly GCF_001613405.1). GTDB lineage: Bacteria > Actinomycetota > Actinomycetes > Mycobacteriales > Mycobacteriaceae > Nocardia > Nocardia crassostreae. The sequence continues at coordinate 44,387 of NZ_BDCH01000041.1, read as the reverse complement.
GAATGCGCGGACGAATCCACGTATTCGTTCCGGGTCGCGGTCGAGAGCAAGAAACGGTTCGACGCCATCATTCCGGAACTGCTGGAGCGCAATGGAATCGAGGCCGCGACGGTGGGGCCGGTCCTCATGCAGAACCTGTCGGCGGGCGCCTTCGCCTTCTGGGAAGAGGCCCTGGATCGCCCGGTCGACAAGGCCTGCCGGAGCAATCTCGCGGCCTACGGCCACCTCGGTTCGATGGACATGCTGGTCAATCTGGAGGCCGCCGCGCATGCGCGTGCGGCGGGGGAGTACGCGCTGCTGCTGAACAGCAGCCCGGTCGCGGCCTGGAGCGCCGGTCTGATGCGGAGAGTGTGAGCAATGACGGCACTGGTGAAATGCCTGGTCTGGGATCTCGACGATACGGTGGGGCCCGGAGTGGTCCTGGAATCCGACGGCGGTGCGCCGAAACCCGAAGCGCTGCGGGCGCTTCGGACACTCGACGAGCGCGGCATCCTGCACGCCGTGGCGAGCCGCGGTGAACCGGAGGCCGCCACGGCGCATTTGCGGCGGCACGGCATCGAGGACATGTTCTCGGCCATCGAGATCGGCTGGGGACCCAAATCGGAAGCCATCCGGCGGATCGCCGAGAGCTTGAATATCGGCCGGGACGCGATCGCGTTCGTCGACAACGATCCGTTCGAGGTGGCCGAGGTGGTCGCCGCGTTCCCGGAGGTCCGCTGCTATCCGGCCGAGCGCATTGCCGAACTGCCGGACCTGCCCGAGTTCCGGCCCGGCGCAACGACATCCGAGGCGCGGCAGCGCCGGATGCTGTATCGCGCGGAGCGAGAGCGGAAGCAGTCCCACGCCGAATACGGCGGTTCGGACGCCGATTTCCTGGCCTCGCTGGATCTGGTCATGACCGTGCGGGAAGCCTCGGAGGCGGATCTGATCCGGGCGCACGAACTCACCGAGCGCACCCATCAGCTCAACACCACCGGCGTCACCTTCGATATCGACGAACTGCGGGAGCTGTGCGCGTCACCGCGGCACGAGGTGCTCGTCGCCGCGCTGACCGACCGCTTCGGTGGCTACGGCACCATCGGGCTGGCGGTCACCGAGCGGCGCGGCGACGATTCGGTGCTGCTGCTGCTTCTCATGTCCTGCCGCGTCATGTCACGCGGCGTCGGGACGGCGCTCATTGCCGAACTGGTCCGGCGCGCCCGGGCGGCGGGGCGGCGGCCCGCGGCGGAATTCCTTGCGACGCAGCTCAATCGGGTCATGCTCGTGACGCTGCGCTTCGCGGGCTTCGAGGTGGTCGAGACCGACGGCGACCGCATGCTGCTCGCCTGCACCGTTCCGGTCGAAAGTATCGGCGGCACCGGACATGTCGAGGTGGTTCGATGAGCACGGGACATGACCTGCTGAGCGGCATCCTGCGCCAGGTCGAGCGGGTGCCCGAGCGCACCGCACTGGTAGTGGGGGAGCGCTCGCTCACCTATCGCGAACTCGATACCGCGACAGCGGCTCTCGCCCGCCGCCTGGTGGCGGCCGGGGTACGCCCGGGGCAGACGGTCATCGTGTACCAGCGGCAGAATCTGGACTCGTTGATCGGCATGATCGCGGCCCTGCGCGCGGCCGCGGTCTGGTGCGTCATCGAACCCGGGCACGGTGAATCGGCGCTGGTCGCGGTACTGGAGGCGGTGGACTGCGCGGCGGTGCTCATCGACGGGCGCGATCCGCTCACCCCGGGCGATGCGGCGGCAGCACTGGCGGCGCAGGGCGGACCGGCGGTGATCGATATCGCCGTGGTGGCCGAGCCGCCCGCGGTGGAGCCGCTCGGGGTGGAGCCGCTCGGGGTGGAGCCGCTCGGGGTGGAGCCGCTCGGGGTGGAGCCGCTCGAGGTCGGGTTGCCGGAGCAGCCGCCCATGAACGCGCCCGCGTACGCCATCACGACTTCCGGGTCCACGGGTGTGCCCAAGGCGGTCGTCGTCTCGCGCGCTAACCTCGCGGCCCTCATCGGTTCGCGGGACTATCCGCCGCATATCGACGGCGAGCTCGTCACGTTCTCGGCCATGCGGCTGATCTGGGACGGCTCCTTCATGGGCATGGCGTGGGCGCTCACGGTCGGCGGCACCAGTGTGCTGCCCGACGCCGGGATGCTGCGCGATGTGGAGGCGGTCGCCGAACTCGCACGCCGTCACGGTGTTTCGCATCTCGTCGCGACGCCGTCGTTCTACCGGCTGCTGCTGCCCCGGCTGGCCGAACTGCGGTCGACGCTGCGGATCGTCACCCTGGGCGGGGAGGCGGTGCCGCCGCGTCTGATCGAGGAGCATCGCGAGGTGCTGCCCGCCACCCGGCTGCACAACGAATACGGGCCCACCGAGGCAACGGTCACCTGCATCTGCCATGTGGTGGCAGACAAGCCGCACCATGTGGTGCCGATCGGCCGCCCGAGCGCGGGTACGACGGCGCACATTGTGGACGGTGCGCTGCGGCCGGTCCGGCGGGGCACGCGCGGGGATCTCTATCTGGGCGGACAGCAGATCACCGATGGTTATGCGGCCCGGCCGGGATTGACCGCGACCCGTTTCGTGGCCGATCCGTTCGCCGCGGAGCCGGGTGCGCGCATGTACCTCACGGGGGACCTCGCGCGCGTGGACGCCAATGGCGACATCGAATTCCACGGCCGGGCCGACAGTCAGGTGAAGGTCCGCGGCGTGCGGATCGAGCGCGGCGCGGTCGAGGCGGTGCTGGAAGACCATCCGGCCGTGCGCGAGGCGGTCGTGTTGGCCGCGACCGACGCCGATGACAGCCTGTACCTGGCCGCGTTCTGGGTCCCCGTGGACGGTGCGGTCGCGCCGCCCGCCACCGCCGCCCTGTTCGAGCATTGCGCCGAACGGCTGGTGCCCGAGTCGGTTCCGGGACGATTCGTGGCCGTCGACTCGCTGCCCATCGCGGCGGGCAGCAGCAAGCTCGACGAAGCGGCCCTGCTCGCGCTGCTGCACGCGCCCGCCGAACGGCGGCCCGCGCCCTCGCGGGAAAGCTGGACCGAGACCGAGCGGGCCCTCGGCGACATCTGGTCCGAGGTACTGCTGCACGACGAATTCGACCGCGACGACCGGTTTCTCGATGTCGGCGGCAACTCCCACCGCGTGGTGGCGCTGCACATGCGCCTGGAGGAGCGCTGGCCCGGCGTCATCTCGGTGGGGCTGCTGTTCGATCTCGACACCGTGGCCGCGCAGGCGGCCGAGCTGTCGGCGGATCCGGCGCGGCCCGCGGCATCGGCGCCGGACGGCAACGCCCCCATGGCATTCGAGGTTTGAGAGAAACCGTGAACACACCAGCACTGCGCAATGACGATATCGCCATCGTCGGTCTCGGCGTCCGGTTCCCCGACGCGTCGAACCTCGACGAGTTCCGCGCCAACCTGACCGCCGGGCGGGACTCCATCGGGCCCATGCCCGAATCCCGGGCGGAGGCGACCGCACTCGACCGCCGCGTCACCTACCTGCCCATGGGGCATCTCACCGATATCCACAGCTTCGACTACGCCTTCTTCGGATTGTCCAAACGCGAAGCATCCCTGATGGCTCCGCAGCAGCGCATCGCCCTCGAACTGGCGCACAAGGCAATCGAGGACGGCGGCTACGCACCGCACACCCTGCGCGACGCCGCGACCGCCGTGGTCTTCAGCGCCCCCATGCCCACCTACCACGCCATGGCCGTCGACCCGGGCCCCCTGGCCATGCTGGGCAACCTGCCCTTCGGCGTCCCCGCCCGCATCGCGCACTTGCTCGGCCTGACCGGCCCGACCTACGCCATCGACAGCGGCTGCAACGCCTCCCTCATCGCGGTCCACCACGCCTGCCGCGAATTGCGGTCCGGCGATGCGGATTACGCCCTCGCGGGCGGTGTCAGCGTGCGCTCCGGCGGATCCCCGGCGTGGACCGCGCGGACCATGACCGAAATCGCCTCGACCGGCGGCAAAGTCCGCGCCTTCGACGCCGACGCCGACGGCACGGTTCCCGGCGAGGGCGGCGCGGCCCTGCTGCTGACCACCCTCGCGCGAGCCCGCGTCGACCGCGCCCCGATCTACGCCGTCATTCGCGGCAGCGCGGTCCTGCACAACGGCCATTCGTCGGCCACCATCAGCACCCCCAGCGCCGCGGCCCAGACCAAGGTCATCGAGCGCGCCTGGCGCAATGCGGGAGCGGACCCGCGCACCGCGGGCTATCTCGAAGCGCATGGCTCCGCCACCCGCCTGGGTGATGCCGTCGAACTCGAAGGGCTGCGCACCGCCTTCGCGGGCCGCCCCACCCGGCTGCCGATCGGATCGGTCAAAACCAATATCGGCCACCTCGACCACGCGGCCGGTGTCGCGGGCCTGGTGAAAGCCGTGCTGTCGGTTTCCGACGTACAACTGTTCCCGTCCTTGCACTTCCATCGCCCCACCGGAGATCTCGACCTGAACGCAGCCGGAATCGAGGTCCTCACCCACCTGCGCCTGTGGCAAAGCAGCGCCCCGCGCCTGGCAGGCGTGAGCTCCTACAGCCTCGGCGGCGCCAACGCGCACTGCGTCCTACAGCAGGCGCCCCCGGAATCGGAGTCGCCCGGCGCCGCGCGGAAATCGGGCGCACCCATACCGCAGCCGACCGAGATCGTGTCGCACCTGGGCGCTGTCGTGCCGCACGCAGACCTTGTCGCAGGGCAATTGCCGAGCGAGCCGACCGGGGCGGGCGGGGTTTCGCCGCGGCTGGTGGGCGTGTCCGCCCGGACCCCGGGCGCACTCGCGGAACTGTGCCGTGACGTGGTGCGACACGTGCGGGCGGGTGCGGGGGATTTCGCGGATATCGCGTTCACGCTCGACATGGGGCGGGAGCATCGGGGGCATCGGGTCGCGGTGTGCGCTACGGGTGCGGGTGAATTCGCGGACGCGTTGGAGAAGCGCGGGGCGGCGATCGATCCGGATGCCGGAGTGCCGGTCGCGCCGCGGGTGGCGCTGCTGCTCTCGCCCGGGGCGATGCCTGCCGGGGACGGGACCGACATGCTGACCAGGCACGGGCTCGGGTCGCCGAACGGAACGGATGCGGAGGCGTCGATGTCGGCCGATGGGGCGACGGCGGGGGTGGGGCCGGTTGGGCTGCCCGCACACTTGCCTGCGGTGGGGGAGGTGGGGAACGTGCTCGCGGGGCAGATTGCCGCGCATGATCGGCTGCGGGCGTGTGGGATTCAGTTCGCCGCTGTACTCAGCGGGGGTGCTTCGAAATATGCGGCGAGGTATTTGCTCGGGTCGAAGGCTGTTGTCGATGCGGGGGAGTTGAGTGCTGCGGCGGCGGAGCCCGGGGTGGAGCGGGGGCGGCTGCGGGTGGCGGCGGAGACATTGTTGCGGGATGGGGCGGTTGTTTTCGTCGATCCGAGTCCCGATGGGCTGCTGGGGCGGTTCCTCGCGGAGGATCTCGCGGGGCGGGACGACGCGGAGGTATTGTTCGTGTCCGTCGAATCGGGCGGTGTCCTGGGGATTCTCGGGCGTCTCTACGAGCGCGGTGTGGATCTGGACTGGGCGCGCGTCGATCTCGGGGACGGGCGGCGCGTGCGGCTGCCGGGACATCCATTGCAGCGGTCGCGGTGCTGGGTCGAATTGCATACCGCCGCAATGCCCGTCGAATCCGGGGGTGCGCGCGTCGCGACCGCTCATGAGGCGGGTGCGAGCGGCGATACCGGGGCTGTGACCACGCCGCCGGATGAGATCGAATGGCTGCGCGGGGTGCTGCGGGAGCTGCTGCATGCCGAGCACGAAATCGGGCCGGACGACGACTATTTCGATGTCGGGGGCAATTCCATCATTGCCGTGCAGCTGGTCGAGCGGGTGGAGGCGGTTTATGGGTTCCGGCCCAGGCTGCTCGATGTGTACGAGCGGCACAAGGTCGCCGAGTTCGCCGAATTGCTCAGTGCGGGAGCGGAATCGGTGGACGAGGCGGAGACGCGGTTGCGGAGTCTGCCGCCCATCGAACGGACCGACGAGCTGGTCATGTCACCCGGGCAGGAGCGGATGTGGTTCCACCATCAGCTCGTTCCGGAGACCACGCTCTACAACTATCCGGTCGTCAATGTGCTGCGGGGAGCGATCGACGCGGCCGCGATCAAGGGCACCTTCGAGGATTTCGCGCAGCGGCACGAACCGCTGCGGTACAACCTCGTCGAGGTGGATGGTCTGCCGGTGGTCCGCGTGCGGCCCGCGCTGGGCGAATTCTTCCGGCTCGTGGATGTTTCCGGGGAATCCGATGCGGTGGCCGCCGCGCGCGGGTTGATCCGGGAGGCCGCGCTGGTGCCGTTCGATCTGGCGCGGGATCCGATGGTGCGGGTGCTGCTGGTGACGCTCGCGCCCGATATGCATGTGCTGCAGGTGACCTGCCATCACTGCGTCACCGACGGGCAGACGCCCGGAATTCTGGCCCGTGAGATCCCGCAGCTGTACGCCGCGCGGCAGGAGGGTCGCACCGCGGAGCTGGAGCCGCTGCCGGTGCGCTACGGCGATTACGCGCGCTGGCATCGCGAGCTGCTGGATTCCGGTGCGCTCGACCACGAGCTCGAGTACTGGGTGCACCTGCTGCGGAATGCGCCGAAACTGCGACTGCCCACCGACTTTCCGCGCCCGCCGCGCAAGACCTTCGCCGGTGAGCTGGAGCCGTTCACGGTCTCGGCCGAACTGCTGGCCCGGTCGCGCGCGGTCGCGAAACGGGAATCGGTCTCGCTGTTCGTGGTACTGCTGAGCGCCTTCTACCTGCTGCTCGCCCGGCGCAGCGGACAGCGCGACCTGGTCATCGGCACGCCGACCACCGGTCGCACCCGCCGCGAGCTGGAGGGGCTCATCGGGTTCTTCAACAGCACCGTCGCCCTGCGCGCCAATCTGTCCGGACCTGCCACGCTGGCCGATCTGCTCGAGCGGGTGCGCGCCATTGTGCTGGGCGCGCTGGAGAATCAGGAGATTCCGTTCGAACGGGTCGTGCACGCGCTCGACGACCAGCGCGACACCTCCCGCACCCCGATCTTCGACGTGCTCTACGTGCATCAGGATCTCATCGGCAAGGCGAATCCACTCGGCGGCGGTGAGACGGAGTTCTTCGATCTGGAGCACTCCATCGAGAACGCGTTCGGCGGATTGCCCGCCGGTACGGCGAAATTCGATCTGAGCCTGATCACCTACGACCGCAGCGACGACCACGACATGCTGGCCTGCTTCGAGTACAGCACCGAATTGTTCACCCGGCGCACGGCGGCCGGGTTCGCGGCCGGATTCCTCGAGATTCTCACCGAACTCGTGGGGTCCGCGCCCGACCGGTCGATCGAGGAGTTGCTGATCGTCGCGGCTGCCGCGGCCCCGTCGACCGAACAGGCCGCGGCGCTGGATATTCCGACCGATCGGCCGCGCGGGAGCGAGCCACGGCAGTACACGCCGGGCACCGTCCGCGCGCCGATCGACACCGCACCCGAGGACGCGGCGCTGCTCGCGGCCTGGGTGGCGCTGCTGAGCTGGTACTCCGGCTCCGACGAGGTGGAAGTCGGCCTGGCCGAGGGCGTGGCGCGATTTCACCTCGCCGATGAACCGACCGGAGCCGAACTGATCTCGCGGGCGACCGCGGCCCTCGCCGCCCGGACGGGCACTGCCGGTGCGGGACCGGTTCGCTATGGCGATCCCCGGCCCGATGCCGAGCTGACCCTCGATCGGCGGTCCGGCGAGGGCGGACCGGTTCTCGAACTGAGTTATGCCACAGACCTTTTCGACGAGGTGACCGCGGAACACATGCTCGCGGACCTGATCCGGCTGCTGCGCGGCCTCCCGGAGACACCGGACGAACCGGTGGCCGATATCGCGCTGCGTTGCATGACCGAAGCGGAGGTGACCCGATGACCGGAATCGTGGCGGTGATCGGCGCAGGCACCATGGGCGCGGGCATTGCCCAATGCCTGGCCCAGGCCGGTCGCGAGGTGATCGTGGTCGAACCAGATCCCCAGGCCGTGGAGCGGGCGCGCCGGGGCTTGAACGAGGCGGTGCGATTGGCGCTGCTGCTGGGGCGCGGTGATCGCCGGACCGCGCTCGACGCCGCGCGGCGCGTGCACTGGGTGGAACGCATCGACGAACTGAGCACCGCCCGCGAGGCGAGCCGCATCGACTTCGTTATCGAATGCGCCACCGAACGCATCGAATTGAAGGAACAGCTGTTCGCCGAGCTGGACCGGCACTGCGCGCCCGCAGCCGTCTTCGCCTCCATCAACTCGGCGATCCCGATCGCCCGCCTGGCCGCCGCCACCGCCCGGCCCGAACAGGTGCTCGGCCTGCACTTCATGAACCCCGCGCCGCTCACCGATGAGGTGGAAGTCGTTCGCGGAGAACAGACTTCCCCCGCGACCCTGAAGCGGGCCACCGAATTGCTCACGGCATTGGGCAAGGAAGCCATTGTCGTCGGCGACCGCCCCGGCTTCGTGATCAACCGCCTGCTCATGCTCACCATCGCCGAAGCCGCCGCCACCCTGGACACCGGCGTCGACGCGGAGACCGTCGACGCCCTCTTCGAACGCTGCCTCGGCCACCGAATGGGCCCCCTGCGCACCGCCGACCTGATCGGTCTCGACAACGTCGCCGACACCATCGAGGTGCTGCGCCGCGAAACCGGCGAGGACCACTACCGGGTGCCGCCCGCCCTGGAGAAGCTCGTCACCGCAGGACATTTCGGCCGCAAGACCGGACAAGGATTCCATGACTATCGCTGCCACCGCCGCGACCACCGGCAACCCGGTCGCCGCCACCCCGGCGGGCCCGCGCCCCCCGAGCGATGCCCAACGCGCCGCGCTCACCACCGGAGACCAGTACTTCGACCTCTATGTCGAGCTGACCGGTCCCCTGGATGCGGACACCCTGCGTAATGCCGTCGACACCGTCCTCACGGAATGCCCGGCGCTACACAGCGCCTTCCGCGACGACACCGGCGCGATTCAGGTCTATGAGATCACCCCCACTCCAACCCTCGTGGTCACCGCCGAGGCCCCCGATTTCGTCAGCGCCTGGATCGATGAAGAACGCGCCCGTCCCCTGGATATCGCGCGGGGCCCGCTGTACAGGCACGCGGTCTTCCGGTTCCCCGATGGCCGAATCGGCTGGTACCAGCGTTACCACCGCCTGATCATCGACCAGCCCGGCATGCTCGCCATCCTCGCCCGGGTGCGCGACGTACTCGGCGACATTTCCGGGAACCTCGATCCGAATCCGCCGTTCGGCACGCCGACGATCCGCCTGGAAGTCGAACGCCTCTACCACGAATCGGGCGCATGGGCAGCCGACCGCGACTACTGGGAACAAACCCTGGTCGACGCACCCCGGCTCGAACCTCTCCCCGCCACCCACGATGAGCCCGTCGGTCCGCTCTGGGCTCCGGCGGGAGAATCACAGGCACTCAATAGGATCGCGCGTACCAGTGGCGGCGGCGCACCCGCTGTCGCTTTGGCCGCACTAGCCGTATACAGCACCCGCCTGACCATGACCCGTGAATGCGTGATTGCATTCGACAACGGGGAAACCATTGTGCCGCTCCGGATCCCGGTCCAACCGCGCGACACCTTCGACGCGATCGCCAAACAGGTGGGCCGGGAACTACGCAAGGCGCGCCGACACCGGTACATCCCCGACATCGACGACCCATGGGCCGACGCGCAACTGGCCTCTTGTAGCCCGGATGCTGCCCGGTGCGGCACTGACCACCCTCGGCGCACAGCCGGTGCACATCGTGGCCGGACAAGCCGAAGCTCTCACGGTGTGTGTAGACGACCGTGCCGCAGGCAGCTGGCAGATCACCACCGCTGCGGCGCACCCCGCTCACCGCAACCGCATTGCCCGCCTGCTGACGCGGCTGGCGCACGAACCGCGCACCCCGATCGCCCGATTCGGCCTTGCCGCGCCCGGCGAGAATCAGTACATCGAAGGCCGCCATCCCGACGCCGCATGCGGTGCGGATGTCGCACCTGTCGCGGGTGATGCACTCGCGTCCGTGGAATCGGGCTTCGAGGCCACCTCCGTGGCTGACTTGCTGGCCGAGCAGGCCGGGCGGTCACCGGAGGCGGTGGCGCTGGCGGGGGCCGGTGTTCGGATGTCCTATGCGGAGTTGCATCGGGCGGCGAATCGGCTGGCGCGGTGGTTGATTCGCAAGGGTGTGGGGCCGGAGCAGGTGGTTGGGCTGGCGCTGGGGGCGTCGGTGGAGCAGGTTGTGGCGGTGCACGCGGTGGTGGCGGCCGGTGGGGCCTATCTGCCGCTGGATCCGGAGCATCCGCGGGAGCGGCACGCCGCTGTGCTGGAGAGTGCGGGGGCGGTGTGTGTGCTGACCACTCGGCGGGAGGGGCTCGATGCGCCCGCGGGTGTGCGGGTGATCCATCTGGAGGACCTCGAGCTGGGTGAGGTGTCGGACGCCACCGTTACCGATGCGGATCGGGTGGCGCCGCTGCGGCCGGGGAACCCGGTCTACGTGCTGTTCACGTCGGGGTCGACGGGGCGGCCGAAGGGGGTGGGGGCCACTCATGCCGCGCTGTGTTCGTATCTGGCGTGGATGCAGCATGTGCACGGGCTCGGTACGGGCGATACGGCCGTGCGCAAAACGGCGCTGACATTCAATATTTCGGCGTGGGAGGTGTTGTGGCCCTTCACCGCCGGAGCGAGCGTCGTGGTGGACGCAGGCGCTGATCCGGAGGGCCTCGCGCGGGCGATCGCCGAGAATGCGGTGACCACGGTGCAGTTCACGCCGTCCACGCTGGCGGCGCACTAGCGGGCGGTGGGTGAACCGCTCGCTCCGAGTGTGCGGCGCGTCCTGCTGGCGGGCGAGGCGGTGACCTCCGCGCTCGCGGCGCAGTTGCCGGTGCTCGCGCCGGGGGCCCGGTACGAGAATCTCTATGGTCCGACCGAGGCCACCGTTGCGGTCACCCGGCATCGGATCGACGAGAATACAAGCGGGACAGTCCCTATCGGAACACCGGCGTGGGGTACCCGGGCCTATGTACTGTATGCCTGCCTACAGCCGGTCCCGGCGGGTGCGCCGGGCGAGCTCTATCTCGGTGGCGTCGCGGTGGCTCGCGGATATGTGCGGCAGGCCGGGACGACCGCCGCACGGTTCGTGGCCGATCCGTTCGGTGGTCCGGGTCAGCGGTTGTACCGCACCGGGGATATCGTGCGCGCCAACGGATCCGGCGAGCTGGAATTTCTCGGGCGCGGCGACTTGTAGGTGAAGTTGCGCGGTATCCGCATCGAGCTCGGCGAACTCGAATCCGTGCTCGCCGCACAGGAATCCGTGGCGCAGGCGGTCGCGGTGGTGCACGGAGGAAACGGCTCGGCGAGTGGGCGACTGGTCGCCTATGTCACGGCCGCCGGTGGGCACCGGATCGAGCGGGACGCGCTGGAACAGCGGTTGCGGGAGATGCTGCCGCGGCATCTGGTGCCCGACGCGCTCGTCGTACTCCCGGAGCTGCCGGTGAATCGGTCCGGCAAGGTGGACCGGAAGGCATTGCCCGCACCCGAATTCGAGCAGTTCGCCTTCCGCGCGCCGCGGGCCGGGACGGAATCCGCGCTGGCCGCGGTCTTCGCCGAGGTGCTGGGGCGGGACGGGGTCGGCGCCGACGAGTCGTTCTTCGCGCTCGGCGGCGACAGCATCATGTCGATTCTGCTGGTGTCGCGGGCGCGGGCGCGCGGTATCGCGGTGACGGCGCAGCAGGTGTACGAGCATCGCACGGTGGCGCGGCTGGCGGCCATAGCCGAAACCGCGGTGGCGGAAGAAGTGCCGCCGCTGGCCGAGCTGCCCGGCGGCGGTGTCGGTGAGCTGCCGCTGACGCCGGTCATCCGGTTCCTTGTCGAGCGCGGGCGCAGTTTCGACCGGTTCTGCCAGTCCATGACGCTGGAGCTGCCCGCCGGGATCGACCGTGCCGCAGTGTTTTCCACCATCGCCGCCGTGGTCGATCACCACGATATGCTGCGGTCGCGGCTCTGCCGGGACGAGTCCGGCGCGTGGTTCGCGCGCGTGGACCCGCCCGGCAGCGTCGATGTCGACTCGTTGATCCACCGGGTCGTCCACGCCGACGACCTGGACCGTGCCGAGCTGCTGGCGCTCGCCGCGACCGAACTCGATGCGGCCGTCGACCGGATCGATCCGGCCACGGGTGCGGTGCTGCGCTTCGTATGGCTCACCCCGGAATCGCGCACCGCGCCCGGATTGCTCATCATTGCCGCGCATCACATTGCAGTCGACGGCGTCTCGTGGCGAATCCTGTTGCCCGACTTCGTGGCCGCCTGGGCGGCCGTGGCGGCGGTGGCGACGCCGCGACTCCCGGCCGTCGGGACCTCCATGCGCCGCTGGGCGCACGCCATCACCGATACCGCGCACACCGAGGCGCTGGTGGCCGAGCTGCCGATCTGGCGCGAGATCGTCGACGGCCCCGAGCCGTCGTTCGGCGAGCGGCCCTTCGATCCGCAGGTCGATCTCGCCCCGGACGTGGCGCACACCGCCATCGAACTCGACGAACGCGATACCGCCGCCATCATCACCGCCATCCCGGACCGGTATCGGGCCCGTGTGGCGGACGCGGTGCTGACCGCCCTCGCCCTCGCGGTGACCCGCTGGCGGTCCCGGCGCGGCGAGGACGAGCGGTCGGTGCTGCTGCGGCTGGAAGGCCTTGGGCGCGAACAGGATGCGGTGCCCGGCGCCGAACTGTCCCGCACCGTGGGCTGGTTCACCTCCATCGTCCCGGCGCGCCTGGATCTGACCGGGGTGGATCTCGACGACGCCTATGCGGGCGGACCCGCCATGGGCGCCGCCATCAAGGCGGTCAAGGAGCAGTTGCGGGCCGCGCCCCACAATGGTTTCGGCTACGGCCTGCTCCGGTACCTGAACGCGGAGACCGCGACGGCGCTGCCGCACCGGGAGCCGGGAGAGATCTCGTTCAACTACTTCGGGCACATCACCGGACTGGACATTCCGGAGGAGCTGGCCGGAATCGGCTGGCTGCCCGCACCCGAATTCGGCATGCTGCCCATCCGGCCCGATGCGCACCGCGGTGCGCTCGGGGCCGTCGAAGTGGATTCCATTGTGGTCGGCCAGCGGCTCACGACCAGCTTCGGCTTCGCGCGCACCCTCTTCACCGAGGAGTCGGGCCGCGAGCTGGTGGAACTGTGGCAGCAGGCGCTCACGGCGCTCGCCCGGCACGCGCGCAGCCCGCTGACGCGCGGCGGGCATACGCCCTCCGATTTCCCACTGGTCACGACCACGCAGAGCGATATCGACACCTGGGAACAGCGGTATCCCACGCTCAGCGAGGTGTGGCCGGTCTCGCCGCTGCAGGCCGGAATGATGTTCCACGCCCTGTTCGATCCGGGCGCGCTGGATGTGTACACGGTGCAGCTGGTGCTGAGCCTGGAGGGCCCGGTCGACGCCCCGCGTCTGAAGTCCGCCGCGGCGGCCGTCCTCGCACGATACGACAACCTGCGCACCGCCTTCGCGGTCACCGCGGCAGGCGTGCCCGTTCAGCTCGTCACCGGTGAGACGGAGCTGCCGTGGCGCGAGGCGGATCTGACCGAGGCTGCGTCGGCGGAGCGTGATCGCCTCCTCGATGCCGACCGTACGACCCCATTCGATCTCACTCACCCGCCGCTGCTGCGGTTTCTGCTGCTCCGCCTCGACGCGGAGCACACCGAGCTGGTCGTCACCGGCCACCATCTGCTGCTGGACGGCTGGTCCATCCCATTGCTGCTACGCGAGATCATCGCCGATTACGCCGGTTTCGCCGTCGAAACTCCCCGGCCCTACCGCCGCTACGTGGAATGGCTTGCTCGGCAGGACAGTTCGGCCGCCGAACGCGCCTGGGCGCGGGCGCTGGCCGGTGTCGCGGAGCCGACCTTGCTCGCGGGTGAAACGGTCGCGCACCCGCCCGAGGCGCTGCCGCTGGAGCAGGTGTTCGCGCTGGACGAGACGCGGACCCTCGCACTGTCCCGCCTGGCGGCCGAACACGAGGTGACGATGAACACCGTCGTGCAGGCGGCCTGGGCGATTCTGTTGTCGCGCATGACCGATCGCGCCGACATCGTCTTCGGCACCACGGTCTCGGGCAGGCCCGCCGACCTCACGGGCGTCGAATCCATGGTCGGCCTGTTCATCAACACCGTTCCGGTGCGGATCCACCTGGCCCCGGGCGAGACCGCCGGAGCACTGCTGCGCCGCGTACAGCGCGAGCAGTTCGAGCTGACGGCGCACCACCACCTGGGTCTCGCCGATATCGGCGCGCACGCCGACACCGGCGCGAGCGCCCTGTTCGACACGCTGCTGGTCGTCGAGACCTACCCGGTGGACGAGGCCGCGCTGCGCGCCAATGCCGCCGTGAGCGCGGGTCTGGCGATCACCGGGTTCGCATCCCGGGAGGCGACGCACTACCCGCTGACCCTGACCGTCCGCCAGACCGACCGCCTGCACATCACGGCCGGATGGCGCCCCGACCTGCTCGACGCGGACACCGTGACCCGCCTGGGTGAGCGCTTGACCCGGGTGCTCGGCGAACTCGCCGCGAATCCGGAGACCGCGGTGGCGCACATCGATCCCCTCGGCCCCGAAGAACGACGCCTCGTACTGCGCGACTGGCAACACCCTGCCGACACGTCTCCGAACCGGACACTCGTGGACCTGTTCCGAGCCCAGGCGAGCGCACGCGGGAACGCCGTGGCAATCCGATCCGGCGACCGCACCCTCACCTACCAGGCGCTCGACCGAGCCTCGGACGCCCTGGCCGCCACCCTGGCCGCCCGCGGCATCGCCCCGGAATCACTGATCGCCGTAAGCATTTCGCGCTCACTGGAACTGATCATCGCCCTACTGGGCATCCTCAAGTCCGGCGCAGGCTATGTCCCCCTCGACCTGACCCATCCATCCCAGCGCCTCGAATTCCTCCTCACCGAAACCAACCCCGCCTGCCTGGTCACGATAACCGCCGACCGCGGCACGCTACCCGAGAACACCCTGCCCCTCGTCGTCCTCGACAGCCTCGACAGTCAAGACAGCGACGTCATCTCTCTCGCACCGAGCCCCGATCAGGTCGCCTATGTGCTGTACACGTCCGGCTCGACGGGCCGGCCCAAGGGGGTGTGCGTGACGCATCGCAATGTCGTCGCCATGCTCACCGCCACGCGGGCGCGGCTCGACACCGGTCCCGCCGACGTCTGGACGATGTTCCACTCCCACGCGTTCGACTTCTCGGTCTGGGAGATGTGGGGTGCGCTCACCACCGGCGGGACTCTCGTCATCGTCGACCCCGAACTGACCCGTGCGCCCGACGAGTTCGCCGATTTGTTGGACCGCGAAGGCGTGACGGTGCTCAGCCAGACCCCGTCGGCCTTCTACGCGTTGCTCGATGCGGTCGGTCCCGGTCCAGTCGTGCAGCGCCCGCTGGGGCGGGTCGATCCCGGTGGCGACTCGGCCGCGTCGGCTGATCTGTCTGCGCTGCGGCATATCGTTCTCGGCGGCGAGGCGTTGGATCCGCGTCGTCTGCGCGCCTGGTATGACGCGTATCTGGCCGGGGCGGTGCGGGTTTCGAATCTGTACGGAATCACCGAGGCGACCGTGCATGCGACGCATTCGTTCGTGGACCGGGAGTACACCGTGGCGGGGCGGGCCAGCGTGATCGGCCGGGGATTGCCGGGAATGGCGGTGCGGGTGCTCGATTCGCGGCTGCGACCGGTTCCGATCGGCGTTCGCGGTGAGCTGTATCTGAGTGGGGTGCAGCTGGCGCGCGGCTACCACGCTCGTCCGGGAGCGACCGCGGATCGGTATGTGGCCGACCCGTTCGGGGCGCGCGGCGAACGCATGTACCGCACCGGCGATCTGGCGCGGTGGAATGGCGACGGGCAGCTCGAGTACCTCGGGCGGGGCGACGATCAGGTGAAGATTCGCGGGTACCGGATCGAGCCGGGGGAGATCGAGGCCGTGCTGGCCGAGCATCCGGCGGTGGCGCGGGCTGCCGTCGTGGCGCGCGCGGGGCGGACCGGGCAACGGCAGTTGGTCGCCTATGTGGTGCCCGCGTCCGATGGCGTGTTCGATGCGGCGGTGCTGGATACGCATGTCGCAGTGCGTGTTCCGGCGTACATGCGACCGGCGGCCATTGTGGCGGTGGACGTGTTGCCATTGACCGCGAACGGGAAGCTGGATCGGGCTGCGCTGCCCGAGCCGGTGGCCGCCTCGCGCTCGGGGCGGTCGGCGCGCACACCGGCCGAGCGGGCCGTGGCGGAGCTGTTCGCGGAGGTGCTCGGGGTCGCGTCACCCGGCGTAGACGATTCGTTCTTCACGCTCGGCGGTGACAGCATCATCTCGATCCAGCTCGCCTCCCGGGCGCTAGAGCACGGGCTGCATTTCACGCCGCGCGATGTTTTCGAACACCGCACGGTGGCCGGAATCGCTGCTGCCGCACGGTCACTGGATGCCGGTGCGGAGCTGCCGAGTCTGCTGCCCGAGCTGCCCGGCGGCGGTATCGGCGATATGCCGCTCACCCCGATCGCGCGGTGGCTGACCGAACGCGGGGGCGGCTTCCGCCGGGTCAATCAGACGCTCACCGTCGATTTTCCCGCGGGAACGGGGCAGGGCGCGCTGACCGCGGCCGTCACCGCCCTCGTCGACCGGCACGATATGCTGCGCAGTCGATTGTTCCGTGACGACTTCGGCGAATGGCGGCTGGAGACGGTCGCGCCCGGGACCGTTGATGCGGGGAATCTGCTGCGGCGCCGCCGGTTCGACGCCGATGCGGACGCCGCCGAGCTGCAAGCGCTCATCGGGGCGGAACTCGATGCCGCGCTGGATCGCCTCGACCCCACCGCCGGGGCGATGGTGCAGTTCGTCCGGCTCGATCCCGAGCGGGACGATGTGCCCGGACGGCTGATCATCTGCGCACACCACCTCGCCGTGGACGGCGTCTCGTGGCGGATCCTCATTCCCGACTTCTTCACAGCCCTCACCGCCGCCGCGAACGGGAATGTGCCACAGCTGGATCCGATCGGAACCTCCATGCGCCGGCGGGCGCACGCGCTGGTCGACGCCGCGCACGCACCCGGGCGCAGCGCCGAACTCGCCGTCTGGCGGCGCATCGGCGCGACACCGGATCCGCTGCTCGGAGCCCGGCCGCTGGACCCCGCCCTCGATACCGCCGCGTGCGTCGAGACGGTGGAGGTCACGGTGGACGAGACGGTCACCGCGGAACTGGTCCGCGGCGTGCCCGGTCGCTTCCACGCGCGTGTCGACGAAATCCTCATTGCCGCAATGGCTCTCGCATTGACGGCCTGGCGCGCGCGTCGGGGCGCCGATGCTCCGGTTTCCCTGCTGCGGCTGGAGGGGCACGGCCGGGAGGAACAGCTCGCGCCGGGCGCAGACCTGTCCCGGACCGTCGGCTGGTTCACCTCCCTGTACCCGGTGCGACTCGACCTCGGCGATATCGATGCCGAAGCGGCGCTGGCCGGTACGGAGGCGGCCGGGTCGGTCGTCAAGGCGGTCAAGGAACAGTTGCGCGCCATTCCCGACCACGGCATCGGCTACGGTCTGCTGCGCTACCTGAATCCCGATACCGCCGAACAACTTCCGGAGGAGATGCCGGGGCATATCGGCTTCAACTATCTGGGCCGAGTGGACGATCGCGGCACCGGGGTGCTCGCCACCCCCGCTGCCCAGCCGGATCCGGACCTGCCCGCGGCGGCCGCGATCGATGTGAACGCCATTGTGGCCGGATCCCGCCTGCGCGCCGGATTCGCCTATCCCGCAACCCTGCTCGATGCCGACGAGGTATCCGAGCTGGCGCAACTGTGGGTGACCGCGCTCGGCGCGATCGCCACCCACGCCCGCGCGGCGAACGCGGGCGGTCACACCCCGTCGGACCTCCCGCTCGTCCGCGTGACCCAAGCGGATATCACCCGCTGGGAGCGGGACTACGGTCGCCTGACCGATGTCTGGCCGCTCGCACCGCTGCAACCGGGCCTGTTCTTCCACGCCACCCTCGCCGCCCCGGCCGAGTCCGCCCCGGACGTCTACAACGTGCAGGCGGTGGTGCGGCTGGGCGGTTCGGTCGACCGCGACCGGCTGCGGCGGGCCGCGCGAGGACTGCTCGAACGCTATCCGAACCTGCGCGCGGCCTTCGTCTTCGACACCACCGGCACACCCCGCCAAGTGGTGCCCGAGACGGTCGAACTCCCATGGCACGAGGTGGATCTGGCCACCGACGACGACCTGACCGAGCTGGCCGCGCGGGAGCGTGGGCACCGCTTCGACCAGGCCCGTCCGCCGCTGCTGCGCTTCACCCTGGCCCGCGTCGCGGACTCCGAGCACATCCTGATCGCGACCTATCACCACATCCTGCTCGACGGCTGGTCGGTGCCGCTCGTGCTGCGAGATCTGCTGGCGCTCTACGCCACCGGTGACCCGCTGCCCGCACCGGACGGAACCTTCCACGACTACCTGGCCTGGAACCACGCCCGGGACGCGGCCGCGTCCAACAGCGCCTGGCGGCGGGCACTGGAGGGCATCAGCGCGCCGACACTGGTCGCCCCGGCGTCCCGCGCCCGCGAAAGCACTGTCACGACAGCCGATCACCACTGGGCTCTCGATCGGCAGACCACCACGGCACTCGGCGCGACCGCCGCCGAGCTCGGCGTCACGCTCAACACCGTGCTCCAGGTCGTCTGGGCAATCCTGCTGGGACGCAGGCTCGGACGCGGCGACGTGGTGTTCGGCGCGACCGTCTCGGGCCGCCCGGCCACTCTGCCGGGCGTGGAATCCATTGTCGGACTGTGTATCAACACGGTGCCGGTGCGCGTGCGCTTCGGGCCGCGCATGCCGGTGGCGGATCTGCTGCGCGCGGTCCAGGCAGAACAGGCGGAGCTCATGGAGCACCATCACCTCGGCCTGACCGAGATCCACACCGCCGCGGGGCTGCGGGACATGTTGTTCGATACGGTGCTGGCCTTCGAGTCCTATCCGGTGGACGCCGAGCAGCTCACGGCCGCGGCCGCCGCCCTCGACGGCGTGACGGGCGCGAGTCTCGAACTCACCGACGCCGCGCACTATCCGCTGACGCTCACCGTCGACCCGGGCGCGGAGCTGCGCGTCCGAATCGGCTACCTGTGCGGGCTTTTCGACGAAACACAGGTCGCCGAAATCGGTGCGGAGATGCGACGGCTGCTCACCGCCATCGCCGGGGATCCGGAGACGACCATCGAGGGGCTACCGTGACCACACGCCTACCGCTGACGCGCGCGCAGCAACACACGTGGGTCGCACAGCAACTCGACGACACCGGGGTCCGGCTGCTCGTCGGCGGATACGTGCACATCCACGGCGCGATCGACGAGGCGCTGTTCGAGCGGGCGCTGCGCAGTGCCATCGCGGGCGCGGAATCGCTGCGGGTGCGCTTCGACACCGAGCCCGACGGCTCGGTCGTGCAGGTGGTGGAGGAGGCGGCGGACTGGCCGCTGCACCGCGGCAGCTTCCGCACCGCCGCCGATCCGCTCGGCGCGGCCCTGGAATTCATGCGCGCGGCCCTGGACCGGCCGTTCGATCTCGGCCGCGCGCCGCTGTTCGAACACCATCTCATCGATCTCGGCGCGGCGGGCACGGTGTGGTTCATCCGCTCCCACCACCTGGTGATCGACGGGGCCGCCTCGGCCGCCTTCATCCGCCGCGTGGCCGCCGCCTACACGGCGCTGACCGAGGGCACGCCCGTGGCCGAGACGGTCTTCGACCGGGTGGCGGATCTGATCGCGGAGGACGAGCGGTTCCGGGCGTCACCGCGTTACGCCGACGACCGGCAGTTCTGGGCGCAGCGGCTGGCATCGCGCGCGGCGCAGGAACCGCCGCAGTTCGCCGGGGCTCCGGCCGCCGCGGACTGCAATCGGTTCCTGCGCCATGCCGACCTGCTCGGGGAAACCGAGTGGAAGGCGCTGCGGGCCCGTGCGGAGACGTGCGCCATCGCGTGGCCCGCCTGGGTATTCGCCGCCATCGCCCTACTGCTGCACGCGGATTCTGGCGCGCGCACGGTCACCCTCGGCGTGGCCGTCCCCGCCAAACGCTCCCGCACTGCGCTCGGCATGACCGCGAACATCATCCCGCTGCGCCTGACCGTGGACCCGGCCGCCACCGTGGGCGACCTGCTGCGCGCGGTGCGCGCCGAATCGCTGATCATCCTGCGCCATCAGCGGTACCAGTACGGCGATATGCTCGCCGACCTGCGCGCGAGCGGGCTCGCGGGCGGCATCCTGGGGCCCACCGTCAATGTGATGCCCATGCAGAAGGATCTGCGCTTCGGCGCGGAATCCGCCACCCTGCGCCATATCCTGGCCGGGCGCTCCGACAATCTGAACATCAGCGTCTACGACAATGGCGAACCCGGCCTGTCCCTGGTGCTCGAATCGAATACGCTGCGCTACTCCGAACACGACCTCGCCGCACATCATCGTCGGCTCACGGAGACCATTGCCGCCCTGGCCGCCGCCCCCGAGGATCTCCCACTGGGCAGGCTGCGGCCCGCACCGGATCCGGCCGGGCCCGCCGCCGCGACCGCCTCCGCCGAAACACTCGTCGACTGGTTCGAGCGGATCGCGGCCGCACGGGGCGAGGCGACCGCCGTGGTGCACGGGGATCGGTCGCTCAGCTATGCCGAACTGGACGAGCGGGCGCGGCGGCTGGCGCGCGTCATTGCCGGATATGGCGTGAGCCCGGGCGATTTCGTAGGTCTCGCGATGTCGCGCTCACCGGAGTTGCTGGTCGCCGTGATCGCCGTCCTGAAGGCGGGTGCGGCCTACGTTCCGCTGGATCCCGGCTACCTACCGCAGCGGCTGCGGGCGATCATCGACGACGCCGCCCCGGCGCTGATCATCACCGATGCGAACGTCCCTCTCCCGGATGAGATCCCACCGGAGCCCGTGCTGCGGCTGGGGGATCCCCAGCCGGTCGTGCCGCGCGAGCCCGGCCGTCGTCCCGCGCCGGGTCATCCGGCCTATGTCATCCACACCTCCGGTACGACCGGTGTGTCCAAAGGCGTTGTCGTCACCCACGCCAATGTGGTGCGGCTGCTCACCGCGACCCGGCCGTGGTTCGAATTCGGCGCCGACGATGTGTGGACCTTGTTCCACTCCACCGCATTCGACTTCTCGGTGTGGGAGATCTGGGGTGCACTCTGCCACGGCGGCAAGCTCGTCATCGTCGACGCCGAGGTGGCGCGCGCACCGGGCGAATTCCTCGATCTGCTGGTGGCGCAACGGGTTACGGTGCTGAACCAGACGCCGTCCGCCTTCGGCCTGCTGGTCGACGCACAGGCCCGCCGACCGGCCGACGCCGCCCGGCTCGCGCTGCGCTACGTGATCTTCGGTGGTGAGCCGGTGGAGCCGTGGCGGCTGGCCGACTGGTGGTCGCGCCACGATCCGCGGGCGCCGCGGCTGGTCAATATGTACGGCATCACCGAGACAACGGTGTTCACCACGGGAACGCCCCTCGCCGAGCGGCCGGGCACGGTGACGGCCGGTGCTATCGGCACGCCGATAGCAGACCTCGCCGTCTACGTACTCGATGCCGCGCTGCGCCCCTGCCCGCCGGGGTTGCCCGGCGAACTCTATGTCGGCGGACCCGGTGTCGCCGCTGGCTATCTGCGGCGGCCGGGCCTCACCTCGGCGCGCTTCACGGCCGATCCTTTCGGCGGGCCGGGCGGCGTGATGTATCGCAGTGGCGATCTGGCGCGTTGGACCGATACCGGGACGCTCGACTATCTCGGGCGGGCGGATCGTCAGGTGAAGGTTCGCGGGTTCCGGATCGAGCCGGGCGAGGTCGAAGCCGCCCTGTGCGCGCAGGCGGCGGTGCGTGCGGCGGCGGTGCTGATCGTGGAATCCGAGCGGGGCGATCGACGGCTCGCCGCCTTCGTCACGGGCGAGCGCATCGACCTCGACGGAGTGCGCGCCGGAATCGCCCATCTGCTACCCGCACACGCTGTTCCGTCCACGATCACGATTGTCGACGCCATCCCGACGACACCCAACGGCAAGGTCGACGAACGGCGACTGCGAACTCTCGACGTGCACGGAGCCACCCGTACCGCCGAGGAGCCGCCGCGCACCGCGACCGAGATACGGCTGCACGCCGTGTTCGCGGAGGTGCTCGGACACGACGGCTTCGGTGTCGGCGACGGCTTCTTCGCCACGGGTGGGGACAGCATTCTGGCCATCCGGCTGGCGGACCGCGCTCGTGCGGCAGGGCTCGACCTCACGCCGCGGGATGTGTTCGAACAGCAGACCGTTCGCGCGCTGGCGGCGACGGCCGAGACACGCCCATCGGTGGCCGCGCCCACGGCGGCGACACCGCCCACGATCGGTCGTGAGCGCACCCTGCTGCCAGCGACACCCTTGCAGGCCGGGCTCCTGTTCCACTCCCTGTACGAGGGCGGCGAGGGGGAGGACCCCTACCTTGTGCAGGCCGCGCTCACACTGGACGGCTCGATCGACGTGGAGCGACTCGGCCATGCCCTGCGCGCGGTGCTCGCCCGGCATCCGCACCTGCTGGGTCGATTCGTCGTCGACCAGGACGACGCACTGCACTACGAGATTCGCACCGACATCGAACACCCTTGGCGGGTGGTGGATCTCGACTCCGTGTCGCCCGCGGAGCGGGACGACGCCGTCGACCGGATTTGCGCCGAGGACGCCCGCCTGGATCCGCTCGCGGCTCCGCTGCTCGCGGCCACCCTGATTCGCGCCGAGGCGCGGCCCGCCCTCCTCCTGGTGACCCACCACCACGCCCTCCTCGACGGCTGGTCGCTGGTAATCCTGTTGCGCGAGTTGCTGATCGGCTATCACGGCCGCGGACTGCCGCCCGCCGCACCGTTCACCGCATTCCTCGAATGGGCCGCGGCACAGGATCGCGACGCCGCCCGCCGCGCCTGGGAGGAGGCCCTGTCCGGCGCCGAACCGAGCAAGGTGGCGCGCGCCGACCGGCAGCGCTGGCGACGGCCGGGCGAACACGTCTACACACTGCCCGGCCCTCTGGTCACCGCGCTGCGCGACCGGGCGGCCGCGCACGGGCTGACGCTCAATACGCTGGTCCAGACGCTGTGGGCGCTGGTGCTGGCCAACCTGACCGGCAGCGACGACGTCGTGTTCGGCATCACCGTCTCCGGCCGCGACGGCGGCGAGACGAGCGGCGCGGTCGGACTGCTCATGAATACCGTGCCCCTGCGGGTGCGCACCGCTCCCGACGCGACGCCGCTCGACGTGGCCGCCCGCATCCAGCGCGACCGGGTGGCGCTCATGGCGCACGACCATCTCGGGCTGCCCGACATCATGGCGGCGGCGGGCGCGACCGATCTGTTCGATACCTCACTCGTCTTCGAGAACTTCCCCCTCGATACCCGCCTGCTCGACGATCCGGCGGCGGAGTTCGCCGTCACGGACGTGGATGTCCTTGGCGGAACGCATTTTCCGCTGATGGTGGTGGTCGTGCCCGGCGATGGCGAGCTGACCTTCCGCATCGGTGCGCACCTCGACCGGATCGACTGCCTCGCCGACGTGGACGAGCTGTGGTCGCGCATCCTCGCCGCCGCTGCGGCGCTCGCGAACCCGGAACCGTCGATGATCGGCCGGACAGACCTGCTGCCGACCGCGCGCCGGGCCGAACTCCTCGCCGCCGGGCGCGGAATCGACGCCGAAATCGAGAATGATGGGATCGCTGGGCATTTCGAGGCGGTGGTGCGGGAACACGCCGAGGCCGTGGCGCTCTGGTGCGACGGCGCGGAGATCACATACGCCGAGTTGAATTCCCGAGCCAATCGGATTACCCGCTGGCTGCGCACCCGCGGCGCGGGACCGGGCGTGCCGATCGGCATCGCGCTGCCCCGCTCGGTCGATCTCGTGATCACCTTCCTCGCCGTCGCCAAACTGGGGGCCTTGTGCGTACCGCTGAGCGACCGCTATCCGCCCGCGCACGTGCGGTGGCTGCTCGACTTCACCGGCACCGAACTGGTGCTGGATGAGATCGACAGCACGGCAGTCGATTACGACGACAGCGATCTAGGTGTCGCCGTCCCACCCGATGCCGTCGCATCGCTCATGTTCACCTCCGGATCGACCGGTGCGTCCAAGGGTGTGGAGGTCACCCACCGCAATATCGTGACGCGGGCCCGCGACCGCATCGGCCGCGGTGCAGGGCACGAGCTCATGCTCATGCACCTGCCGCACAACTGGGACATGGTGGTGTGGGAGCTGTGGCAGCCGCTGCTGACCGGTCGCACGGTGGTGATCGCCGCGCCCGGCGTCCTCGATGTCCACGACTACACCGCGGTCCTGCGCGCCGGGCGCGTCACCTCGATGCTGTTGCCCGCGGGCCGGTTTCGGCTTCTGGCCGAGCAGATGCCCGAGGAACTCGCCCGGCTGCGGCAGCTGACCGCGGCCGGGGATGTGCTGTTACCGCACGCCGCCGCGGCCGTGCGGCGCGGCGAGCATCCGCCCGTGGTGACGAACCTGTACGGGCCCGTCGAGGCGACCGGTTTCGCCCTCGGCTTCCCGATCCCGGCCGACGCGTCGCCGGAGCGTCCCGTCCCCATCGGACGCCCGGCCGACAATACGCGCGTGACGGTGCTCGACCCGGCCCTGCGGCCGACGCCCACCGCGGTCACCGGGGAGATCTACCTGTCCGGCGCCGGTCTCGCCAATGGCTACCACCGCATGCCCGCTCGCACCGCCGAGCGTTTCGTGGCCGACCCGTACGGTCCGCCCGGTGCGCGCATGTACCGCACGGGTGATCTCGGGCGCTGGGATGCAGACGGCGTACTGCACTTCCTCGGGCGCGCCGACCGGCAGCTGAAGGTCAATGGTTTTCGAGTCGAACCCGGTGAGGTGGAGGCGGCGATCCGGCGCGAGCCCGCTGTCACCGCAGTGATCGTCACCGCGCGGCAGTCCGCGACCGGCCAGTCGCTCATCGCGCACATTGTCGGACCCGGCGTCGACACGGCGGCCCTGCAGACCCGGCTGGCCGCGACCCTGCCCGGCTATCTGGTGCCGTCGGCGATCGTGACGATCGACGAACTGCCGCTGACCCCCATGGGCAAGATCGATGTCGGCGCGCTCCCGGAACCGTCCGCCGGTGCTCCGGTACCGGTGCGCACACCACGGCAGCAGGTCATCGCCGCGGCCTTCGCCGAAGCCCTGGGCCGCGTGGAAATCGGCATCACCGACGACTTCTTCGCGCACGGCGGCAACTCCCTCTCGGCCATCCGCGTCGTGGCCGCCCTGCGGTCGGCCCTCGGGGTGGAGGTGTCGTTGCGCGATCTGTTCGAGTCCCCGACGGTCGCCGCTCTCGAACAGGCACTCGACCGGCGCGGGCCCGTGAATCCTCCGCGCGGCATCGCGAATGTCATCCGCGTGGAACCGATTCCGCTCGCACCCGCCCAGCAGCGGCTGTGGACCGTGGACTATCTCAGCGGTCACCGCCCCGACTACCTGATCGCCACCGCCCTCGAGTTCCGCGGACCGCTCGACCCGGACGCGGCCGAGGCGGCGGTCACCGATGTCGTCGAGCGGCACGAAATCCTGCGCACGGTACTGCCGTACGGAGTCGACGGTCCGGTACAGCGCATCCTGCCCAGCCATGCGGCGCGCCCGGACTTCCGCCTCGTGGACGTGCCTGGCGGTGAGAGTGTGGACCGGGCAATGGATTCCGAGCTGCTGCACGGTTTCGATCCGACCAAGCAACCGCCGCTGCGCATCCGCCTCTACCGGCTGAGCGACCGGCGCCATATCCTGCTCGGCGTCCTGCACCACATTGCGGGCGACGGTGAATCCCCGGGCATCCTGCAACACGACCTGCTCACCGCCTACCGGGCGCGAGCGGCCGGGCGCGCACCGCAATGGCCAGTTCCCGCAACGCAGTTCGCTGACTACGCGATCTGGCTGCGGCAGCGCCTGAACCCGCCCGGTGCGCCGGAGTCGATACTCGAACCACAGGCCCGCTACTGGCGCGCCACGCTCGACGGCATCCCGGATCAGCCCATCCTGCCCGCCGACCGCCCGCGCACCGAACGCCGCGAAAACCTCGCGGCGGCACTCCCCGTCCACATCGACGCCGACACCCACCGGCGGCTCGCCTGCATCGCCCGCACCCACCGCGCGAGCATCTACATGCTCGTGCACACCGCCCTCGCCCTCGCCCTGCACGAGCGCGGCGCAGGCACCGACCTGCCCATCGGCGTCGCCCTGAGCGGCCGGGACGCGGAGGGCCTCCAAGACCTGGTCGGCTGCGTCGTCGACACCGCGATAGTCCGGGTCGATCTGTCGGACGACAAGACCTTCGGCGAACTCGTCGACCAGGTCCGCGAACGCGTGCTCGGCGCGTACGAGAACAAGGAGTTCCCCTTCGGCCGCCTCGTCGAACTGCTGAACCCCCCGCGCTCCCGCACCCACCACCCACTGTTCCAGGTCATGGTGACCTATCTGCGCGGCGTCGACATCGGCACGGTCCCGGGCGAAGTGGAGATCCGCCATCACCCGGTCCCGGTCCGCCGCACCCCCTGGGAACTGCTGCTCAACCTGCGCGAGGAATACGGCCCAGACGGCGAGTGCGCCGGAATCCGCGGCGAACTGGTCTACGCGGCAGAACTTTTCGACCACGCCACCGCCGGGGCCATCGTCACCGCCATGACTACGGTGCTGGACTCGGTGTGCGGCGAACCGGCGGCTCCGGAAGCAGCAGAATCAGCAGCACCAGAACAGCGGCCAGGGGCGTACCCCAGATGAGGGCGTCGGGGATGGTGGTGGCGAGAGCGTCGGGGGTCAAGGGCCGACCGGCGAGCTCGCGGCTGATGACGGTGCCCAGCAGGGAGACTCCGGCCGCCATACCGATGCCGCGCAGGGAGAGCGCGGCCGCGGTCGTGACCGCCAGATCCTCCGGAGCGACCGCGTTCTGCGTGACGACCACCAGGTTCTGCACCAGCAGGCCGAAAGCGATGCCAGGCACCACGAAAACCAGTGCGAGGACGGGGTAGGTCGTGTCCGGGCCCAGGCGGCTGAGCAGCCAGGCACCGGCCGACGCCAAGAGGGCCCCGGTCAGCAGGTAGGGCTTGAAGCGTTGTGCGGCACCGGCTTTGCCGCCCGCGACGGCGGCCACCGCCACGAAGGACAGGAAGTAGGGGAGGGCGGCGAGTCCGGCCATGGTGGCGCTGAGGTCGAAGGCGGCTTGCAGGTAGGTCGGCATGTACATGACCGAACCGGCCAGCAGCGCACCGAGCAGCAAGGATGCTGGCAGGGCGATGCGCAGCGTGCGGTCAGCGAACAGACGGGGCGGCACGAGCGGGTTTCCGGCTCTCGGCTCCTACCACAGGAATCCGGCCAGGGACACGAACACGACCGCACCGAGACCGAGGATCGGCCATGAACCCCAGGGGTGGGTGCGCCCGCCCCATTCGATGATCAGCAGCACGCCTGTCACCATCCCCGTCAACAGCACCGCACCCGGATAGCCGAGCCGGGTGTCCCCGCCGGTGCGGGGCAGCCGCAGCGCCACGGCCACCAGCGCGATGGACAGCAGACCCAAGGGCACATTGACGAAGAAGATCCAGCGCCAGCCCGCGAGATCGGTAATGGCGCCGCCGATCAGCGGGCCGCCCACGCTGGCGACCGCGAAGATCGCGCCCACCAGGCCTTGCATGCGGCCGCGGCGCTCGACCGGATAGAGCTCCGAAACGGCGATCGTGGGCACCACGAACAGCGCCCCGCCGCCGATGCCCTGCACCGTGCGGGCCGCCACCAGCTGCGGCATGGTCTGGGCCAGTCAGGCGAGCACGGAGCCGAGTATGAAAACGCCCACGGCGGTGAGGAATACGGTGCGCCTGCCGATCCTGTCGCTGAGCCTGCCGTACAGCGCGCCGGTGACCGTGGTGGCCAGCAGATAGGCCGTCACGATCCAGCCGATCGACTCCGCGCCGCCCACATCGGCGACGATGTGCGGCAGGGCAATGGCCACGACCGTCTGGTCCAGCACCGAGAGCAGCATGCCCAGTATCAGGCCGATGGTCGCCAGCGGCACAGTGCTCACGCGTGGCGCGGTGATTGTCCGAGTCATCGGGAATCAGCCTCTCGCCAACGGGTTCGGCAGCGCGAAGTCCTCGCTCAGCAGGTCCTGATCGGCCGCTGCGGCGGCGACCGTCCCGGCGGCCGCCGCGGCGATGACGGCGGCGAGGGGCATGGGCAACGTGGCGCGATGGGCCATATCGCCCGCCGCATAGACGCCGGGCACGCTGGTGCGCCCGAACTCGTCGATCTCGACGCACCCATCGGCGAGGAAGGCGCAACCCAGGCGGGCGGCCGGATCGCTGTGCTGGCGCGGCAGGTTCTCGACGAACACCGCATCACACGCCAGCGGGGGACCGGAGTCGAAGAGGATCCGGTCTAGTGCGCCGCCTTCGCCGTCGAGGCGCGTGACGGGTTCACAGCGGGCCGCGATCCCGTTGCGCTCCAGCGCATTCCGGAGATCCTCGGCCACCGCCCCGCCGTCGGTGCACAACACGACCTCCTTGGCGAAACGGCTCAACTGCAAGGCCAGTCGAACACGCGGGGGGCTGGAGCCGAGCACCGCAACCGTTTTGCCCGTGCACTCGAAGCCATGGCAGTACGGGCAATGAAAACCCCACCGCCCCCACAACTCGGCGAGCCCCGGGATATCGGGAAGCTCGTCGGCGAGACCGGTGGCGAGCAGCAGTCGCCGCGACGAAACCAGATCACCCTCGGCCGTCGTCACCTCGAATCCGCCACTCGTGGCCCGGATATCGGTGGTCGCGGATTCGCGCACATCGACCGAGGGGTAGGCCCTCAGCTCCTCCCGCCCGATGCGGCGTAGCTCGTGCGGTGGCGTCCCGTCGCGGGTGATGAAGTTGTGCACCGCCTCGACCGGATGATTGCGCCCCCGGCCCGCATCCAGCAACAGCACGGTGCGATGCACCCGTCCCAGGGTCAGCGCGGCGGCCATTCCGGCGGGTCCGCCGCCCACGATGATCACGTCGAACATGTTTTCCTCCTTGACAGTGCCGCCATTCTGCAAGTTAATGTCAACATGAAGTCAAGTGAGCGGGAGATGGCCATCGGCGACCTTGCGGCGCGATTCGGGCTGGCCACGCATGTGCTGCGGCACTGGGAGACGATGGGCCTGTTGGTGCCCGCGACGCGGGTGAACGGCCGCCGCCGCTACGACAGCGGCCACATTGCGCGCGTGGCCATGATCGTCCGGGGCAAGGCCGCGGGTATGAGCCTCGACCAGCTGGCCGAGGTGCTGCGGTCCACGAGCCTGGACGAGCGCCACGACGTGCTGCGCCGTCACCATGCCGAATTGGAGCGGCGGCTACGTGAGCTCGAAGCCTCCAAATCGATGATCGATCACGCCATGAGTTGCCACGCGGAGGACTTCACCCAGTGCCCGGCCTTCCGTCGCCTGGTGGCCGAGACCGGCGAGGCCCAGCACGATCATGGCCACGCCGGAGATTCGGGAGATCGCCTTGGACAGAGTGGGTTTGGCTGTCAGGATCCGGCGGGCGCATAGACCGACGAGGGTGTAGAAGGCCCCGCAGGTGGCGACGCGAGTGCGGCGAGTTGCAGGGGGAGGGGCCAGGGGCCGTCGGCATCGGTGAACTGGGGGAGCAGGGCCAGGAAGATGAGCAGGCCCTTGGGGTTGAGGCCGCTGACGCCGATGCCGTCGCGGAGACGGCGCAGCGGAGCGGGTGCGGAGTTCGCGGTGTGACGTGAGTCCGTCTGTGGCGCAGCCGGTTGACGGAGAATCGAGCCGCCGAGATAGATGAGGTAGCACGCGCCGACAATGGTGAGGGTGGTCAGGAAGACCGGAGACCGGGCGAGTGGAGCGCCGAGTCCGGCGGCCACGAGTACGGTGAGTCCGAGGTAGCCGAGCATCAGCCCGCAGACGGCGGGGACCACCATGCGGTCGCGGGTGCTCGAGGCGAGTACGAATGCCCAATCCGGGCCCGGTACGAGAATGAGCAGAAATGCCGTGGCCCAGAAGGCAAGCAGCAGATTCGGATTCATGGATATCGCCCTACCGTGGAAATCCGGCTTGCCGGAAACGCTATTCCCGAAGGTGGCGAAGAGGTTGCCGAGTTTTGCTCCGAATGATTGCGACAGTGGAAGAATCATTGCGATGGACGCCATTGATCGAAAAATTCTTGCCGAGCTCCAGCGGGATGGGCGGGTGAGCATCACCGATCTGGCGTCCAAGGTCGGATTGAGCATTTCACCGACCCATCGGCGGTTGCGTGATCTGGAGCGCGGCGGCGTGATTCGCGGATATCGGGCCCTGGTCGACCCCGAGGCCCTGGGGCTGCGTTTCGAGGCGCTGGTATTCGTCACCATGAAACAGGAGGATCGCGAGACCCTGCTCGCCTTCGAACGCGCTCTCGCCGCCATTCCCAATGTGCTTCAGGCACAACGGCTCTTCGGCGATCCCGACTACCTCGTCCGGGTCCGCACCCGCGATCTGGCCGCCTACGCCGAACTCGAGGACGACATCCTCGCCGCCCTCCCCGGCGTGCAACGGCTGAACTCGACCCTGGTGATGAAACAGGTCGTCACCGACCGACCGATCCCGACCGGGGCGTGGATTCCGCCAAATCCACTGTGTTTTCATTCGTTTCGCGAAACGATATTGGCTCGCATACCGCGATGGGATCGAGGGGGCACGCACGGTGGCCGAGTCCGATATCGACAAGTACGTATGGCCCGCTCCGGCCACCCCCGATGGTGTGCCTCGTGGGCGCGAATACCGAACGCGCCACAGTGCTGTCGGCGACCTACCGATGGCTGGAGGCATCACGCCGCCGGGCCGCGCCCCGCGTGCACCTCACCGCCTCGGACCTGCGGCGCGACGCCCATCATTCGGATGCGAACGAAGCGCTGGTCGACGACTGCCAATGGATTCTCGAACAGCTGCGGCGCGGGCTCGCGACGGGTAACACGGGAATGGGCGCGCTCACCTTCCCGCGCTACAACATGCTGTCCTGGGTCCTGGCACAGAGTTACGGCGCGGGCGACGACGCCGCGGAGGAACTGCGCAAGCAATTGCCGCAGCTGCTGCGGGCGGGGCGTCGCCGTCCGCGACGCGGGGTCCCGGCGTCCGGCACCACCGACCGCGTCATCGAGCGCGTTCCGCTGACGGTCTATCTGGTACTGGTCCTGTGGCCCGTGCTGTGGCTGTGGCTACGGGTCAGCGGGCGGGTGCCCGTGCTGTCGCGCGAGGTGCGGTGGATGCTCGGGCAGCGGTATCTGAGCCCCGAACTATCGGATGGCTTCCTGGATTTCGCCGGTCGGCTCACCCTGCCCAGCCGCGGCAGCGAGGATCCCGAACAGGTGTCGAAGCTGCTGGTACACGCCTTCCTGGAGGATCTGCGCGACGCCTACCAGCGCCGCTTCCTGCGGCCGTCGAGCTGGCGTCGCACCGCGTATCCGGTGGCATTGCTGGGGGTGGGGGCGCCCTCCGGGCCCGCGGCCGAGCTCCTGCGCCGGATCAACGAGATCCACAATGAGACAGGCATTTTCGACCCGCTGGTCGTCGTCGCGACCCTGTCGCTGCCGCCGCACGGGCAGCGGGTGGGCGAGCTGGACCGGCTGGAAACCGAAACGCTGCAGGAAGCGGACGGCGAACGGCCGAACTACGATCCGCTGGAATACTGGCTCGCGCACATCGAGGAGCGCCGCCGTCGACGGGCGCCCGAATCCTGTTATCTGCCAATGCGATCGACCGATGCCCTGGCGGGAGTCGCCGAACTCGGTTTTCCGAAACTCGCCCGGCCCCCGGCTCCGCCGTGGCCCGCTCGCCGCGGAGTACCCGTGACCACGGCGCTGGCGCTGGTCGCGGTGCTGGTCGCCGCATCGGCCCCGTCCGTCGAGCCCCGGGTGCGGGAGGGCTGCTGGCGCTGGCCCTGGGAATCCGGCATCGGAGTCGCGGTGCGAGGCAGCGAGTGCGTGGGCTACAGCGACAGCGCCAGCCTCATCTTCACCGATGACGCCGAACTGCGCGAAATGCAGCGAGAGGTGTTCCGGCAGAATCGAATCGCCGAGGACATCCACCGCCGGAATCCGAATCGGGCACTGGTCTCGATCGTGTACTTCGCCGGGCTCACCTACATCGACGACAATGTGAAGTACCCGCACGCACAGGTCGAGGAACTGGCCGGATTCGCGATACGTCAGCAACGGGCCATCGAGGAGAGCAGCGAATCCGAACCGCTGCTCCGCGTGATCATCGCCAATGGCGGATCCACCATGCGCTACGCCTCCTGGGTGGCCGAACATCTGGTGAGCCGGATCGTGCGCGCGGATTCCAGCCTGATCGGCGTGGTCGGCCTGGACCGCAGCACGGCCCAGACGCGCCGGGCCATCGCCTTGCTCGGCGCTCAGGGCGTGCCGGTCATGCCCACGACCTTGTCGGCCGACGGCCTCACCGATGTGTCACCGCTGTACTTCCAACCGGTCCCGGGCAATCTGACGCAGGCGCGGCTGGTGGCCGACTACTTCCAGGGGGCACGCTATCCGGAGGGGGACGCACAGGAGGGCGCACCGCGCTACACCGGCATCACCGTCTGCTACTGGAACGATCTCGACGATATCTACGTGACAACGCTGGCCAATGGCGTACGGGACGAATTACGCAGGCGCGGTATAGCTTTCGACGAGTTGTCCTGGAATAGACAGCAGGAGATGGCGGACTGGCCCGCGCCCTGCGCGAGTCCGCAACCCGATCGGCAGCGGCTGCACTACTTCGCCGGGCGCAATCACGATTTCGGGGCGTTCGTGGATTCGCTCACCCGCGGCTGCCCCACCCTCGACACGCTGGCGATTCTCGGCAATGACGCGGTGACCCGCTTCATCGCCGACCCGGTCGCTCGCGCCGCCGCCCCGCCCGGCCTGCCGATTCGCTATGTGGCGAAGGCGGTTCCGGTGCTGCTCGGCGGCGCCGACTGCGTGCGGGAAGGACTCGGCAAGGTGGGCACCGAGCAGGCGAATCCGGACTACCTGGGTTTGTGCAGGCGCCTGAAATCCCTTGTCGACCAGCTCGATCTGTACGAGACAGCCTGGCCCGGCGATCGCACCGGCCTGGCGTACGACGTCGCCGGAGTATTCCTGGAGGCCGTCCGCCGCAATCAAGCGCACTTCGAAGCGAACCCCGCGGGTACGGTCCCGGCGCGGGCCGCCATCGCGACGAAACTGCGCGAGATCGACTATCAGGGCGTGACCGGGATCATGGCCTTCAGCGCCTCCCGGATCGCCAACGACACGACGATCGGAATCCTGTACACCGACGATGTGAGCAATAACGAGGCCGCACAGCAATGCCTGTTGATGTACGGCAGAACCGTGGGCTCGAATACCGGCCGCGGCCCCGACGGGTGCCCGGCGGGAACCCGGGGGAACGCCGTCGAAGGCTGGTCGCTGTCCCCGCGCTGAGCGCTCGGGGTTACCCCTGAGCGGCAAATGGGGGTGAATGCCGGATCCGGTGGGCGGACTTCGGGCCTACGGTCGAGCCAGGAGGTCGTCATGAAGTCCGTCACCGTTCCGGTCGTCCTCGTCGGCGTGTACGCCGCCGTGGCCGGATTCGTCTTCTCCGCGACCGTCGCCGAGACGGTGCTGTTGTATCCCAATATCTTTCGTGATGTCCCGGCCTCGCTGGAGTTGAGCGAGGAGTTCATGAGCTCCGTGGCGGTGGGGGATCTCATGCGTCCGCTGGGCGCGGGGCTCACGCTGTGCGCGCTGGCCGCCATGGGCGCGGCGCTGTGGTACCGGGTTGCCCGGGGATGGATGGCCGCCTCGCTGGTGTCGTTGATCAGCGGGCAGTTCCTGCTGTCGATCCTGTACCTGTGGCCGCGGGCCTCGGTGCTGTTCGACGACCGCGCACAGCACACGCTCGACGAAATCGAGCGGGCCGCAACGGAATTCCAGATCAGGCAGGGATTCCGCATTCTGGCCTGCGCGCTGACCGCGGTCTTCGCGACCGTAGCCGCGCTCGGGTGCTACCGAGCGCGGCTGATGCGGCGGCTATCGACCGGCGAGTGAATCGAGGGTCTGCTGCGCACGCGGCGCGTACAGCGGGGAGAAGTGCGGGTTGATCAGCAAGGCGTCGGTGAGCGTGTCCACGGCCCGATCGGTCTGTCCCAGCGCCGCGAGGATCATGCCGCGGTGGTAGGTCAGGGTGGCGCTGCGCCAGCCCAGGGCCGCCGCCTGCTCGGCGTAGCCGATGGCCTCGTCATTGCGTCCGGCCTTGTGCAGGGACCAGGCGAGGGCGTCGGCGGTGAGGATGCTCTGGCGGCGGTCGTACTCCAGCTTGGCCAGGCGGACCGCCTCGTTCGGATCGCCGTGGTCGGCGGCGAACAGGGCTGCGTCGAGATATTCGACGACCCCCTGGGTCGCCAGCGCCGTCTGCTGATCGGTGACCTCGCGATACTCGTCCGCGGCCGCGTCCGGGCGGCCCGCGGATTCGAGCAGTTCACCGAACTCGATCCGATACTGGGGCAGCGGTGAGATGGCCGTGACCCGGGTGTACAGGTCGATGGCGCGGGCGGAATCGCCGCGCGCGGCGGCGATCTTGGCCTGACCCTGCAACAGCGCCGCGTTCTCCGGGCTCGCGACCAGGCCCGCGTCGTACTGGCTCCCGGCCTCGTCGAGGCGTCCGGAATCGAAGGCCAGCTCGCCGAGATGGTAACGGGTGAAGGCGATCTGATCGGCGCTCCCGGCCGCGCCGAGCGCCATCTCCAGGGCCAGCCGGGCATCGTCGACGCGACCGTGCAGTTCCAGGTCGTAGGCGGCGCGCGTGAAGGACGGGACGCCGGGCCGCAGATCGAGCATGCGCTGGACCGCGGCCGTCGCGGCGTCCGCCTCACCGAGCTGGGTGTAGGCGTCGGCGAGAACGCCGTACACCTCGGCGCTGTCCGGCCGCAGTGCGAGCGCCTGCTCGCCGTAGCTGCGCGCGGCGGTGAAGTTGTGCAGCGCGTTGGCGAGCACACCCAGCCCGAACAGGGCCTCGGCATTACCCTCGGGCTGGATCTCGATCGACCGGTCCAGGGCCCGCTGTGCCTCTCCGTAGTTCTCGGGATCACCGGTGATACGGGCCAATTCGACATACGCCGCGCCCAAGGCGGCCCAGCCCGCGGCATTCTCGGGGAAACGCTCGAGCTGCTCGCGCTGCGCGGTGATCGCGGTGAGCAGGGGGTCGGAGGTCGCGGTCGGGGCGCTGGCGGGAGAAGACGTGCCGGACATGGCGATCGCCGTCCCCGCCACCGCGGCCATCAGGCCGAAGAGGGCGAACAAGATGAGAGTGCGCTGTCTGCGTATGCGGGAAAGGACACCGCGGGAATGGGTTTCGGACATTTCGAGGCCTCGGGACATGCGATGAGTTGAAAAGGGGGGGCGCCCGGGGCGGGACCGGATCGGGGGCGGTCCCGCCCCGGGCGCGATATCAGGCGCTCGGCGGTGGATCGAGCGGATTCACCGCGCGCCTGCGGCGCAACAACATCCAGCCGCCGAAGCCGAGCAGCGCGGCCGCGCCGACGCCACCGGCCACGGCGGGCATCATCCACGACGACCCTTCATCGCTGGGCTGCACCGCGGCGGCGGGGGCGGTCACGGTGCCGTCCGCCAAGGCTCCGGAGGTGTATTCCATACCGCGCGAAGGCAATGCGAGATACGGGAAGGTGTCGGAGAACTTGGCGTCATTGGTATCGACCTTGTCGCCCGTCGCGAGCGCGTCGACCAGCTGACCCGTCGCCGCCGCACCCTCCATGGCCTGAATGGCGATATCCACGACATCGTCGGTCAGCCGCCGCCCGTTCGGGAAGCCCTGCAGGTCATTGGCGAGCACGCCGAGCCGCTCCGGCTGGGCCGTCACCGGCACGGACATATTGAGCCGCAACATCTCCGAGGGCTGGAACGCCTTGGGATTGGCATCGGCATTGAGGATCTGCGAATTCAGATCCGCCTGGATGGGCGGCTTGGTGCCGTCCAATGTCGGTGCGTTCTTGGCGATTCCGGTGAGGAAGATCTCCACCAGATCATTGCGGGGCCCGGCCGGGGCCGGAATCTTGTAGATGGCTTCGATGAGCTTGGCCAGCTCCGGATCGGTGACCCGCTCGACCACCGCGGGAATGGTCGCGTCGGTGGCGGGGGAGATCCCGTTGAACGCGTCCTTCAACTCGGCGGGCATGACCACCTCGTTGACGAGCGGATTGCCCAGTCGCGAGACCTGCACGGCCTCGCCCACCGGCTTGGCCGCGCCCGGGCTGAGCTGCATGGTCTTGCGCTCGGTGTCGCTCCACACGCCGATAACCGGATTGCGGGTGGGATCGTTCTTCAATGCCAGATCCCGCATGGGCACCTGCAGCACAACGGTATTGACGTTGAACCCGGCCAGCGTATCGGTCCCGGTCTCGGACAGATCGCCACCGTAGAGCAGGTCGAAGACGCGCAGATCGAGGAAGAACGGATCCTCGGCCGCGCCGACGTATACGCTGCCGCCGCTCGGCAGCTGCTCGGTCGCCTGCTCGCGCAGGGTCTGGTAATCGGGCATCGACGCCTGGCCCACATAGGACGGCGCGGCCTGCCCGTGCGCGATCGGCCGCCAGTCGTTCACGCCGTGGCTGACCGACACCGTGTAGTTCTGCCGGAACAGCAGATTCTCGTCATCGAGGCTGGTGACCGGCCCGTTGTTGTAGAGGAAGGTCGTTCCCCCGCGCCGGTCGTCGGTGGCGAAGTTGATGCGATAGGACAGATCCGGCTTCCCGTTCCCGTCGTTGTCGATATTGATGTCGTAGTTGGCGTCGGTGGCCCAAGGGTAGAAATTCGGGCCGCCATAGGCCGCCTGCACGCCCCACCAGTTGGCGATGAGCGTGACCGTGTCCGGGTTGTCGGGGCTGACGAACGCGTACACGTCGGTGTTGTCCACCGCCGGATCCCCCGCGATGAGCGGGGCCTCCCGGTGACTGGAAGCGCCGGCGGTGGTGGGCAGCGCGAAGCCGCCCACCGTTCCACCGAGCACGAGAGCGCCGACCGCCGCGAGGGCGCCGGCAGCACGGCGACGACCGCCTCGCCGTGGGGTTCGGGACATTGAGGTTCCTTCGATCCGGGGGTCGAGACACGCCTCGGATTCGAGACGGTGCAGCCATATTCCGACCTGGGCCGACCCTGCCACATCGGCCGATCGACCTATCCCGAACTGATTCACCCCTCGAGTGGAATATGATTGAACTCACATAAAGAATCTTGGGTGAATAACAGTCCGAAAGTCTTTTTCGCACTGCGGTTTTCGGATCGCTTGATCTAGATCACTGTCCGATTTGGGCTCTCAGCGGCATCTCAGGTTACTTTCAGGCAACGATTTGCTGGACACTCGACAACGGTGCTTGAAAAGCCCAGATTCCGATCCCGGTAGTACTCGCCCAAGAAAGCAACCACAGCCATGAAGTTCAGCAATGTCGCCGCAACGTCGGCTCTCGTTATCGCGGCCCTCGGCGTCACCGCCGGTACCGTTCACGCCGACCCCGCCCCGGCTCCTGTTCTTCCCTCGGTCGTCGACGGGGTCAACCAGGGCGTCGGCCAGGTGCTCCCGTCCATCGGCTGGAATGCTCGCATCGAGGGCAATTCGGTCGTCGTCGAGACCGACAAGGGTTCCCTGACCACCGACAACGGTCAGTTCCAGGTGCGCGACGAGCAGGGCAATGTGGTCGTGGGCATTCCGCTCGCCTACACCCTGAACGATCTCGAGCACCCGATCGACGCGGCCGTCGACGGCCTGCGCGCCACCCTGACCCCGAACACCGATCCGGCCGCGGCCCGCCCCGTGAGCATGGACGCGCTGCGCCACGATGTGGTCCGTCAGGACGCCTTCGACGACGCCGTCTCCGCCGCGGCCACCCAGTTCGGCATCATCACCGCGATCGGCACCCTGATCGGCACCATCGCCGGTGGCGTCATCGGCTGCCTCTTCGGTGGCGTGCTGGGTCTCGCCGTCGGCTGCCTGCCCGGCGCCGCCGCGGGCATCGGCCTCGGCGCCGCCGCCGGTCTGGTGCTGACCGGCGTGCCCGCCGCGATCATCATCGGCATCGGTTTCCACAACCGGATCAACGCGCCAGAGAACCAGTAGTCACGAGCCCCGGCTTGTCCAAGGCCCGCCTCAGCACGTGCTGAGGCGGGCCTTGCTGTGAACCAAAGGTTTGCTTCTAAGGGGATTATCAGACCCCTCTGCTATGAATTTTAACGAAAGCATGCTTGACGACCCGATTTAGCTACAGGTTGGCAACATTACGGCAACACTTCTCTCCGACCCTTGATTCGGGTGCTCGACGAGGACCCGCTCCTTGCAGGGGGGGCGCGTCCGCTGACGAAAGCGACGAGAAGTAATGCAGTTCAAGAAGTTCGCCGCCACCTCGGCTCTGGTCATCGCGGCTCTGGGCATCACCGCCGGTACGGCCTATGCCGATCCGGCTCCGGCTCCGGTACTGCCTTCCCTCATCGACGGGGTCGACCAGGGCATCGGCCAGGTCCTGCCGTCCATTCACTGGAACACCCGCATCGAGGGCGATTCCGTCGTGGTCGAAACCGACAAGGGGTCGCTGACCACCGACAACGGTCAGTTCCAGGTGCACGACGAGCAGGGCAATGTGGTCGCCGGGTTCCCCCTCAGCTACACGCTGAACGACCTCGAGTACCCGATCGACGCCGCCGTCGACGGCCTGCGCGCCACCCTCACGCCGAACACCAACCCGGCCGCCGCGCACGTGTCCGACTTCCGCCACAACGTGGTCAAGCAGGACGCCTTCGATGACGCCGTCTCCGCCGCGGCCACCCAGTTCGGCATCATCACCTCGATCGGCACCCTGGTCGGCACCATTGTCGGCGGTGTCGGCGGCTGCGCCATCGGCGCCGTGGGCGGCCTGGTCCTGGGTCTCCCCATCCTGGATCTGGGTGGCGCCACCGGTATCGCCGGTTGCCTCGCGGGCGCCGCGATCGGCATCCCGCTCGGCGCCGCCTCCGGTCTCGTGCTGACCGGCGTCCCCGCCGCCATCATCGTCGGCATCGGCTTCGTGCAGCGCATCAACGCCCCCGAGGACCAGTAGGGCGAACACACGAATAGTGCCGGGTCGTCGGAGGCGACCCGGCCCTACTCGCGTGAAAGTCCTAGCGCGGCTTGCGCTGCAACAGCGAGTCGCGAATCAGCACGGCGGCAATACCGATGGCGAAGAGGACCAGGAAGATGTAGCCGATATTGCCGGTGCCCGAGGAGCTGCCCTGCGGGCCCTCCAACAGCATGGCCAGCAGGATCACGACGACAACCCATCCGGCGGCGCGGAACGTGCGACGCGACTCACCGCTCCAGCCCCAGGCGGCGGACGGAACCTCGGCCGTATCGACCTTGGTGACAACAGCAGAGCTGTGCGCGGGTTCCAGTTCCGTGGTGGCCACTTTCGCTCCTCATAGGCTCGAATCGAATCTTGGCCAATATGGTGGCATACGACCGTCCGTCGTAGCCAGCAGGGGGCGACGGGGCGGCATGTCATGAGCTGGACCGGTCAGGAGAGAATGAGCGCGTGTCCGACGTTGTGAAGGTTCTGCTGCTGGGCAGCACGGGTTCGATTGGCACCCAAGCCCTGGAGGTGATCGCCGCCAACCCAGACCGGTTCGAGGTGGTCGGGCTGGCCGCGCGGGGCGGCAATACCGAACTGCTGGCGCAACAGATCGCGGCCACGGGCACGCGGAACGTGGCGGTCGCGGACGAGGCGGCGGCGAAACTCGGTGTGCCGCTGGCGGGTCCGGCGGCGGCCGCGGAACTGGTGCGGCGCACCGACGCCGATGTGGTGCTCAATGCGCTGGTCGGTTCGCTCGGGCTGGAGCCGACGCTCGCCACCCTCGAGTCCGGTCGGCGACTGGCCTTGGCCAATAAGGAATCCCTCGTGGCGGGCGGCTCGCTGGTGACGCGCGCCGCGGCGCCGGGGCAGATCGTGCCGGTGGACTCCGAGCATTCCGCGCTCGCCCAGTGCCTGCGCGGCGGCCGCGCCGACGAGGTCGCCAAACTGGTCCTCACCGCCTCCGGCGGCCCGTTCCGGGGCTGGACCTCGGAGATGCTCGAATCGGTGAATCCGGCCGAGGCCAAGGCGCATCCGACCTGGTCGATGGGGTTGATGAACACCCTCAATTCGGCGTCGCTGGTCAACAAGGGCCTCGAACTCATCGAGACGCACCTGCTCTTCGGCGTCGACTACGACGACATCGATGTGACCGTGCACCCGCAGTCCATCGTGCATTCCATGGTCACCTTCAAGGACGGCTCCACGCTGGCCCAGGCCAGCCCGCCGGATATGAAGTTGCCCATCGCGCTGGCGTTGGGCTGGCCGGATCGTGTCCCCGGCGCGGCGGCGGCCTGCGATTTCTCGACCGCCGCCACCTGGACCTTCGAACCGGTCGACAACGAGGTGTTCCCCGCCGTCGAACTGGCCCGCCAGGCCGGTAGGGCGGGCGGCTGTGTGACCGCCGTCTACAACGCCGCCAACGAGATCGCCGTCCAAGCCTTCCTCGACGGCCTCATCCGCTTTCCGGCCATCGTGCGCACCGTGGCAGAGGTGGTGGAGTCCGCCGCCACCTGGACCGCCGAACCCAGTACCTTGGACGAGGTGCTCGCGGCGGATGCGTGGGCGCGAGAAACCGCACGTACGCTCGTGCGCGGCTGATTCACCAGGAGGGTTCGTAACCGCATGGTCTACGCGATCGGCTTCATCCTCTTCGCCCTCGGCATCACCCTGTCGGTCGCGTTGCACGAATGCGGTCACATGTGGACGGCCCAGGCCACCGGCATGAAGGTGCGCCGCTATTTCATCGGCTTCGGCCCGAAGGTGTTCTCCTTCCGCCGCGGCGAGACCGAATACGGCCTGAAGGCGCTGCCCCTGGGCGGTTTCTGCGATATCGCAGGCATGACCGCCATGGACGAGCTGGAGCCCGAGGATCTCGACCGCGCCATGTACCGGCAGGCCACCTGGAAGCGCCTGCTCGTCATGTCCGGCGGCATCCTGATGAACTTCCTGCTCGGCTTCATCCTGATCGTCATCCTCGCCATCGGCTGGGGCCTGCCCCGCTTCGACCAGCCCCCCGCCACTCAGCTCGGCAATATGAGCTGCGTCCAGAGCCAGGGCCCCTCC
Source organism: Nocardia crassostreae (assembly GCF_001613405.1). Lineage (GTDB taxonomy): Bacteria > Actinomycetota > Actinomycetes > Mycobacteriales > Mycobacteriaceae > Nocardia > Nocardia crassostreae. Next base: position 3,158 of record NZ_BDCH01000041.1, on the reverse strand, counting down.
CAGCAGGCCCTGCCCTGCACCGGCGAAGGCCCCGCCCAGCAGGCGGGCCTGCAACGCGGCGACATCGTGACCGCCGTCAACGGCGTCAAGGTCGAAACCTGGAAAGAGTTCGTCGAACAGACCCAGAAGCAGACCGGCACCTTCACCTACACCATCGACCGCGACGGCCAAACCCTCAAAATCCCGGTCACCCCCCAACTCGCCACCGTTTACCCCGAAAAAGACGGCCAGCCCAAAACGGTCGCCAAAATCGGTGTAGGCCAAGACTTCTACGAGCCCGTCCAATACAACGCCCTCGCGGCTCTCCCCGCCTCGGCCGCCTTCACCGGCGACATAGCGGTCCGCACCTTCCAGTCCCTCGCCCAAATGCCCGCCAAAGTGGCCGACCTCTGGGAAGCCGTCACCGGCGGCGAACGCGACCCCGAAACCCCCGTCTCCGTCCTCGGCGCCAGCCGAATCGGCGGCGAAACCGCCGAACGCGGCCTCTGGGAAATCTTCATCCTCACCCTGGCCAGCCTCAACTTCTTCCTCGGCGCCTTCAACCTCCTCCCCTTGCTCCCGCTGGACGGCGGCCACATGGCAGTGGTCATCTACGAAAAAATCCGCAACGTCTTCCGCTCCCGCAAGGGCCTCCCCCCAGGCGCCCCCGTCGACTACCTCAAACTCCTCCCAGCCACTTACGTCGTCGTAGTCATCGGCGGCGCCTACATGCTCCTCACCCTCGCCGCCGACATCGTCAACCCGATCAAGCTGTTCCCGTAATTCCTTCGGATTGTGTTGAGTAGCAACCTTTGTCGCAGTTCCTCCGATCGGCCGCACAGTCCGGGCGCCGGTCGGTAAGGTATCGCCTCAGGCTGCTGCCGGGATTCGGGTGGGGGATTGGTGTATCCAAAGTTCCTGGCGCGGTGACTATCTCGATTTCGCTGCGTGAGAAGGAACGGTGTTTGCGTCGTGGAGTTGACGCGTGGGGCCAACGCGCCGGTTGCCGCGTCGGCGGTAACCCTCGTCCTGGAATGGGGTTCGGATCGGGAGGTCGATCCACAGGCTTTACTGCTGGCGGAGACCGGAAGAATCCGGTCGAACGATGACTTCGTGTTCTTCAACGCACCGAAACATCCCTCCGGGGCGGTGATTCTGGAGGACGCCACAGCCGGGCGCGCAACGCTGAGTCTGGTGCTCGATTCCATCGAATCGGCGGTGACGCGGGTCGTGATCGCGGGATCGGTCGACCAAGGCTCGTTCCAGGACATCTCCGATCTGACGCTGACCGTTCGTGGCGCGGGCGGTGAACTTCTCCGATATCCGGTCCGGCGGTCCGAAGCGGTGACCGCGATGGTGTTGGGCGAGTTCTACCGACGGAATGGCGAGTGGAAGTTCCGCGCCGTCGGTCAGGGCTGGGAGAGCGGGTTACGCGGTTTGGCCGAGGAATTCGGGGTAGAGGTGGACGACGGCGACCAGCCGCCGCCTCCGGCCCAGCCTCTTCCGGCCCCCGATCCGGGCCCGGTCTCCGACATGCCCGCCGGGTGGTATCCGGCCCCCGCCGACTCGGCGCGTCTGCGGTGGTGGAGCGGCTCGGCATGGACCGAGGACTACCGCCAGGCCCATCCCGCCAACGATCCGGCTACCTGCGCGCGCTGTGGCCGACCTCGGCGAATCCCGCGATTCGGCGCCCCTCCGCCGTGCACCTGGTGCGAGAACGAGGTCAATGGGCTGCTGGAAACGTGGCGGTCGCAGGTCTGGCAGGTGCTGGGTTCCGATGGTCCTTCCGGCCCGCGGTGGGATGAGCTGTGGGTCATGCTCCGCTTCCATGTGATCAGCGAAGCGACGGGGCGCGAAGCACTCCGCCCGCTGGCGGTGGCTCACCTCGAGCGGATAGTGGCCTTCGCGTTCGCCGATGGCGAGGTCGAGCAGAGGGAGCTGGACGATTTCGAGCGGACCATCACAGCTCTGCAAGCGTCGACCGACCTGTCCATGGCTCGGCAGCACATCGACCAACTGCGCCAGCGCATGCTGCGCGGCCGGTCGCTGACCCAGGTGAAGGTCGGCGAACTGCCGCGCATCGAGCGGCCCGGTCTGCACCTCGAGATCGGTGAACTGCTGTATGTCGACGTCAACGCGACCCAGGTCAGATACCTGTCCAACGGTCCCAAGCTCACCGGTGGACGGCTGATCGGCAGCAGCAAGAAGGTCCGGTTCGTCGGCTCGGGCGCTGGCACGGAGCTCCCCTGGATGAAGATCGTCTCGATCCGGCACGAGTACCAGAACATGGTGATCGAGGCGACCACGGCTCGCGGCGGCGGAACCTACCGCGTCCCCGATCCGGAGTATGTCGCCGCGGTCCTGGGAGGCGCCCTGCGAGTGGCGAAGCGCTTGGTGCTGGCACCCGGCCAGTGCGATTCCCCAGGATGTGAAGTCTCAGGTCTGGCAACGCGACCGTGGTCGATGCGTGCAGTGCGGCGACGGGCAATACCTCGAATTCGACCACGTCATCCCCTGGAGTCAGGGCGGCGCCACCAGCGTCGACAATCTCCAGATCCTCTGCCGCAAATGCAATCTGGAGAAGGGCGCCCGGATCTGACCGAGATCAGGCGGATAGCTCACGCAGAAGCTGTCGGCACAGCTTGTCGGCGCGGCGGGTGGTTTCGGGCTGGCGGAATTCGGGGGTCAGGGCGAGGACCTGGGTGCAGGCCGTGTCGATGTCGATGAGGTGGCCTACGGAGACGAAGACCGGTTTGATGTTGGTGCGGGTGCGGAGGGCGCGGCCCACCGCGGCGCCGTCGATGGTGATGGGGGTCCAGGAGCCGCGGTCGGGGGCGGGGTCCTCGTGGTCGCCCCAGGCGTTCTTGGCTACGCCGAGGGTGGGGATGCCCGTCAGGAGGCCGAGGTGGCAGGCGAAGCCGAAGCGGCGGGGGTGGGCTAGGCCCTGACTGTCGCAGATGAAGAGATCCGTTGTGACGGTTAGGGATTCGAGGGCGGTTAGGGTGGTGGGGAGTTCTCGGAAGGCGAGGAGGCCGGGGACGTAGGGGAAGTCCGTGGCGCTTCGGGCGGTGACGGTTTCCACCGTCTCCAGGGTGTCGAGGTCGAGGACTACTATGGCGGCGGCCACATTGCCGTGGTCGTCGTAGGCCGAGTCAAGGCCCGCTACCGTGCGGAAATGC
>NZ_BDCH01000040.1 GCF_001613405.1 Nocardia crassostreae | reverse complement strand
GCTCCGCCGGATCCACTCTGGCGTGACGCCGCACGAGACCGTCACGAAAGGGCGTACGTGGTAGCCACGAATACCCGAGAGACCGCCGACTCGGCCGAAGCCGCCGATTCAGCAGACACCACCGCAGCACGGCCGGTCAAGAAGGCTGCCGCCAAGAAGGCCCCGGCCAAGAAGGTTGCGGCGAAGAAGGCCGCTGCCAAGAAGGCGCCCGCCAAGGCGGCCAAGGCCACCAAGGCGGCTGCCAAGAAGGCCAGCCCCAAGAAGGCCGACGGCAGCCCCGAGGGCGACGTCGAGGAGATCGGCGACGACGAGTCGCTGGAACTCGACGATCTCGGTGATATCGACGTCGACGATGTCGAGATCGGCGAGGACGACGAGGAGGAAGAGGCCGGGGAGGTCGAGGCGGAAGCCGAGACCGAAGAGGCCGAGGAACCCTCCGAGAAGGACAAGGCCTCCGGCGACTTCGTCTGGGACGAAGAGGAATCCGAGGCGCTGCGGCAGGCCCGCAAGGACGCCGAGCTGACCGCTTCGGCCGACTCGGTGCGCGCCTACCTCAAGCAGATCGGTAAGGTCGCGCTGCTCAATGCCGAGGAGGAGGTCGAGCTCGCCAAGCGGATCGAGGCCGGTCTCTACTCCACGGAGAAGATGCGCAAGCTCACCGAGAAGGGTGAGAAGCTGCCGGTGCAGCTGCGCCGTGATCTGAACTGGATCATGCGCGACGGCAACCGCGCCAAGAACCACCTGCTCGAGGCCAACCTCCGCCTGGTCGTCTCGCTCGCCAAGCGCTACACCGGCCGCGGTATGGCGTTCCTGGACCTCATCCAGGAAGGCAACCTGGGTCTGATCCGCGCGGTCGAGAAGTTCGACTACACCAAGGGCTACAAGTTCTCGACCTACGCCACGTGGTGGATCCGCCAGGCCATCACCCGCGCCATGGCCGACCAGGCCCGCACCATCCGCATCCCGGTGCACATGGTCGAGGTCATCAACAAGCTCGGCCGCATCCAGCGCGAACTCCTCCAGGACCTGGGCCGCGAGCCCACCCCCGAAGAGCTCGCCAAGGAAATGGACATCACGCCGGAGAAGGTGCTGGAAATCCAGCAGTACGCCCGTGAGCCCATCTCCCTGGACCAGACCATCGGCGACGAAGGCGACAGCCAACTCGGCGACTTCATCGAAGACTCCGAAGCAGTAGTCGCCGTCGACGCGGTCAGCTTCACGCTGCTGCAAGACCAGTTGCAGTCCGTCCTCGAAACGCTCTCCGAGCGCGAAGCAGGCGTAGTCCGCCTCCGCTTCGGCCTCACCGACGGCCAGCCCCGCACCCTGGACGAAATCGGCCAGCTCTACGGCGTAACCCGCGAACGCATCCGCCAGATCGAGTCCAAGACCATGAGCAAGCTCCGCCACCCGAGCCGCTCCCAGGTCCTGCGCGACTACCTGGACTGAGTTCGACTCTTGATTGGGCCGCCGAGCTACTGCTCGGCGGCCCAATCCTCGTTTTCGGCCCTCTTGGATTCAGCGGGGAAGCCTGCCCCATCGCGGGACACGGTGTCGGTAAGCGTCATAATCCGAACCCCACCGCTTGTGCAAAGCCCGTTCCTCCCAGCGCACGAGACCGTTCACGAAGGCAGTCCATGCCGCCAGGCCGCCAGCCACCGGCAGGCTCCCGAACAGTGCGGCCCAGCCACCCCAGAGCGTGAGCTGGCCGACGTACATGGGGTTGCGCGAGAACCGATATGGGCCAGCCTTGTTCAGATAGTCGGGCGTCAGCGCGATCTGCCATCCAGACCGAACCCGGAGATGGCTCGCCACGGTCCAGACGTAAATACCCACCCCGGCACCCAGGACCGGCGTGCCTACGACGAGATTCACCAACCCTGGTCGGCCCTGGGACCATCCGTGGCGCTCACCGAGGCTCGACACCGCGATGGGGAAGGCCACGAAGGCGATGGAGTGCCCCACGGCCATCAAGGCAAGGGCGGGGATCGGAGGAAGCGTTCCGCGCACGAGATCCAGCCTAGTTCCGTTCCACCGCCCGGGTCGGAACTCACCCGAACCCGAGCCGCAGAGCACCTACTCGGCGAACTGATCTCGTTCTCTTACAACAATATTCGCCGTCAACCCGATGGCGCAGTACCATTCGGACAGCACGACATGGGGCAGAGTAGTAGTGCGTTTGCAGCATCATGCGTCAGCTAGCCAGTTGGGGGGCTGCTCACCCTTGGCGTCACGATCCAGCGGCTTGTCACGCAGTCGCGTGACGGTGGCGTGCGGGCTACCCCGTGAGGTGAAAGACTTCCGCGGTGAATAAGCAGGGAGTTCGGTCTCGCGCTGAGCGGTTGAGCGGATACCGCCGTGTTCTGGCCATGGCGGGCCTCATCCACAATCGCTGCGCGACAACCCATCACCGCGGCGTTGATGTGCTGAACGCCACCGGCGTGCGCACGATCGATGCCCGCATCGTCGACGACGGCGACCTGGTGACCGCGGGCGGCGTGACCTCCGGACTGGACCTGGGCGTGTACCTGATGGAACGCGAGTTCGGCGCCCAGGCGGCGCTTTCGGTGGAAAAGCTCTTCGAATTCGAACGCCGTGGCACCGTCTGGCGCACAATCGGCGCATAGCCGGAAGTCAGCGCTCGACCAAGCACTCCCGCGTTCGGCGCAGCGCTGGTGCGCCGGTGTTGCTACCCGACCGAGAGATCCGGATGGTGCCGCCGCATCGCCGCGGCGACTTCGGTCAGCGGCGCCGTCAGGGTCAGGGCGGGAATCGTGACGGGGCTGTAGCCCCTGCGTCGCATGGCTCGGCCCAGTTGCTGGACGTGCCACGGTGCGCGTTCCAGCGACGCTTCCGGATGCCAGAGCAGGACTTCGAGGAGGTGCAGCGGGCCCATCTTCCGGAACCTGATCCGGGTGACTTCCGCCCAGGCGTACGAGCCGGTTCGACGGTGCGTGAATCCAGAATCGGTGAGGGTCAGCTCAGGCAGGATGAACTCCTTCACCAGGGGTATCAGACCGAGCACGAGCACCAATGTCGACAGTAAGGCGTTGGTGAGGACCTCCTCCGTTGCGGGTTCATCGCTCAGCAGCGGCACTGTGCCGGGAACGACGAATACGGTGATTCCCAGCATGATCAGCAGCGCCGGAAGCTTCGACGACCGATACACGGTGGTGTTGCCACGGTTTCTCGCGGCCACGATGAGACCCCCTCTTCGCACGGTGTTCGCCCGGCCGCGGTTCTCCCCATCCCGCGCGGCCGTTCGACATCGATTGTGCCAGCCCGCCCGGATCACCTGGTGTTCGTCGTGACGGATTCGGCTCCGTCCGAAGAAGCGCCGTTGGAGTGCGAGGTCTCGTGTGGCACCGTGAAAGTCGCCAGGACGGTCAGGAAGGCGATGGCGAAGCAGGTGATCGTGTACCAGAGGCTGCCGACGGGGTCGCCATTGGCGGTGACGCCGTCCACCGCGTCGAAGAAGTCCGGTAGGGCGGTGAGCCAGAGCGCCGCGAAGACCGCAAGATAGAAGAGCGCGTACCACTGCACCAGGCGATTTCGGTATCCGGGCGCCGGGGCCGCGCCGGTGCGCAGCGCGTACCACTGCCGGACCAGCAGGGCCACCGACACCGCGGAGAGCACGAGAAGCTCTGCGGCGTAGAGGAATCCGCGCACTGTATCGCTGCCCATGCCGAATACCGTCGCGGGGAGCGGGAGCGCGAAGGTGCCGACCGAGGCCAGCAGGCCGATCACCACTGTGCGCCAGATCAATTGGGGGCCGGTGAAATGCTGGCCGGAATCGGCGTGGCGGCCGACGAAGAATTGCACGCACCAGGCCAGGGACATCGGCCACAGTGCGGCGAAGACGACCACGCTGGGCAGCGGGACCGAATCGAACATGGGCTGATTGAGCGGGTTGTCGACCGACCATTCCCACCAGCGCAGTTGCGGGCCGATGTGGTCGAAGATCTCGTAGAAGGCGTGGTGGACGAAGCCGACGCAGGCCGCGCCGAGGAAGACGCCGTAGCGGCGGAAAACGCCCAGCATGCGCACGATTTCGAAGGCGATGGTGGCCATGAGCGGATAGATGGCGATGATGTAGAGCGGCAACCTGCCCCACAGGAAGTCCACTGTGAACACGTTGTGCGCGAACATCGTATCGACGTGCTCGGCAATGCCGAACGCGGACGGGAAGTGCAGCGGCGGCTCGATGACGAACAGGTAGGCGGTCGCGCCGAACCAGAGCACCAGGTTGGTGGGGTCGCCGTGCCTGCGCAGCCGCACGATCGCATAGATCAGCGCGAGCACGGAACCGAGCACGATGGTCGCCTCGAGAACCGGCAGCGTCCAGTTCTCCAGTGCGGCCGGGCTGCGGAATTCGATGAGCCCACCGGCCTCGTCGCACGAAAAGCCCAGCCGCGTAGCGAGTTCGGAGAACGTGGTCGGACACAGGTCGGTCATCGATTCACCTCCAGCGCATCGGTGCGCTGTTCGGCGGTGTACCAGCGGGTGCAGTCGTAGCCCGCGTCGTAGCGCTCGAACCAACGATCGGCCAGTTCCGGCAACTTCTCGTGCGCCGGATCATGTTTGGGCATCTGGCTGCGAACGACGCCGCCGAGGGCGGTGAGCTGCGCCGCCGAGGGCGGTGAGCTGCGCCGCGCGCGGCAGCCCGTTGAATGCGCGCGGCATGGGGCCCTTGGTGAGGTACGGCGCGAAGAAGGTCAGCACCCGCTGCTTGGCGCGATGCCGGGCGAACATCGACAGCGAATCGACCTGCCGGTCCGCCAGCGGGACGTGTTGGTTGAACCCGGCGCAGCCGATCCGGATCACCTTCAGCACGTGCGCGAAGATCGACGGTGCCATCCGCATCCGGTAAAGCTCGTCGCCCACAACGGAATTGAACAGAATCATGGCGGAGCTGCGGTGCTCGACCTCCTCCACGAAGTGCCAGATGAACAGCGATGCGACCCGGTCGTCGCCGGGCCGGAACAGCGTCTCCTCGTTGTCGAGCATCAACTTGAACACCGGCGTGAAGGTCGCCTCCAGATCGGCGGTGTAGGCGAGCCGGTACTCGCGCGAGGTGGCCTCGGTGAGCAGATCGAACTCGCCGATCACCGCGTCGAGCGTGTTCTGCAACCCCGGATAGCGCTTGATCAATGCCTTGACGTGCTGGCGGTGCGCGGTCGAATGATGCCCCTCCTGCCGCATGAACGCGACGGCCTCCGCCGCCACATCCGGATCGGTGAACACCGGTTTCAACTGCATGATCAGCTTCACGATCATCTTCTCGAAGCCGACGGCCAGGAACGAGACCGCATTGGACATGCTCGACCAGGCGGGATTCTGCGGGTTCCACAGGAAGGGGACATCGGCGTCCTCGAATCCGAAGTCCATCTTTGGGGTTGCAAGTGGGTCACTGGGCGTACCTAGCCTCGGGAAATAGTCGATCGGACATCGCGCTCTGCCAGCGCGATGCGACAATCATACAAATATGCGTCGCAATGTATGATGACTTTGCCTAGATTCGCCACGCCGCACCGTTACGGCATGTGCTCTCTGATACTGTCCGCCAGGTGGCGCGCAGACGCGGATGGGGCGGGAGTCCGCCCGCGAATGATGAAGAGGCGCATCGCCGTATCGTCGCCACGGCCGTCGACCTCATCGACAGGACCGGCGCGGCCATCAGCATCGCCGATGTGGCCGAAGCTCTGGGCGTCATCCGCCAGACCGTCTACCGCTACATCCCCAGCGCGGAATCCCTGATGCAAGCGGCGGCCATCGCCTCGGTCGACGGCTTCCTCGATCGCCTCACCGCCCATGTGGCGGGCCTCGACGACCCCGCCGAAGCCATGACCGAAGGCGTCGTCTACACCCTCGCCGAAGTCCGCCGCACCCCCCACCTGGGCATCCTGCTCTCGAACTCCTATTCCAGCATCGACCCCGACAGCCTCACCTCCGAACAGGCCAAGGCCTTCGGCATGTCCATGCTCCACCGCTTCGACGTCGACTGGGCCCGCCACGGCTACACCGACGAGTCCCTCCTCGAACTGGTCGAATACGTCCTCCGCACCATGCACTCGTTCTTCGTCTCCCCCGGCAACCCACCCCGCACCGACCCCGAACTCCGCGACTACCTCCGCCGCTGGATGGGCGCCGCCATCACCGCCCAGAGCGAGTACGCCGAAAACCCTTGAACGCAACACCTCGCACGCCCGGGTGCGGAGTTCGCGCCGCACAGCATCGCGAGCCAGGCCGCGCGGGGGCGTTGGATCTGGATCGGGTTGGAAGGCAAGGAACCGATTTTCACGTCACCGGTGGCTACCCCGGCGATAGCTCCAATGTCCGCTTCTGCCGCGCCCCGGCCGTTTGGTCCGCCGCCGCAGACCCGTCGGCGACGGAATGGAGGATTCGCTGCTCCGACGTCTTCCGCTGGCTGATGCCGGAGCTCGCTCGCCAGCAGCCGCAAGCTCTGCGGTTCTTCCTCGGAAAGCGGTGCGGTGCTGGTTGTTCCTGCAGGTTCAAGGCGGTCAGTCGAGTGTGGCGATCCATTCTGTGACAACCTTGACGTAGAGTTCGGGTTCGGGGTCGTGCATGGTGTGGGGGGCGTCGAGTGGGGTGTAGGTGACCGGTTGGCCGGTGGTTTCCAAGAGGCGGCGGGCCTGCTGCGCCTGAATGTCGGTCATTGCGCCCATGAGTTGACCGGTGTCGGGGTCGGTCATGTGGAAATGGTGGGTGAGCAAGGCCGGGACCTTGTTCTGCGCCAGCATCGTGGCATGGTCGCACCCGGCGTTGGCGGCGTCGGTGACCCATGCCAGGGCCCATTCAGGGTCGTACTCCTTCAGATGCTGTACCGGAGTGGCCGACGCATTGCCGTTGCCGTCGCCCATCATGAATCCGATTCCAGGGTGCAGGAATTCGGGCAGCTCACCCGGTGCGGCCTCGATCATGCCAGTCCAGTCGCCGATCGACCATTGCGGGCCGAGCCACTTGGCCCACAACGCGAAGATCGGGCCCAGGGTCTGCGGCCATCCCAGGGCCGTAGGGCGGGGTCGCCTGTGAGGAGAACAGCGGCGGATCTTCCAGGATCGCGCCCCGGATCAGGCCGAGTTTGGCGTAGGCGGCCAGATAGGCGGCGATCACGCCGCCGGAAGAATTGCCCGACACCAAGGTCGGCTTGCCGATGACGAGGTCGATGAATCGTTCGACGTCGCCAGCCCAGATGTCGAGCGTGTAGCGGCCCGGCGTCCAGGTAGAGCGTCCTTGCCCCCGCAAGTCGATCGCGTAGACCCGGAACCGGTCGGTCAGCAACGCAATGGCGTTCTCGTATCCCCACCAGGATTCGCCCTGGGCGGGGATCAGCAGCAGCGGCGGCGCGGTGGGGTCCCCCTCGGCAACGTAATTCATGCGGATCTCGCCGAGATCGACAGTGTGCTCGTCGAACCTGTGCGCGACGAAGAGATCCGCGTGGTCGGCGGCTTCGATGATGCTCATGATCGTCGATCCTTTCCTGGGGTGAACGGACCGGCAGTTGAACAGCCCTTCACGCTAGCGGACTGGCTAACTGCTGGTGACCATCTGTATGAACCCACCGTAAGAACCAGCTAGGGCAGGTTTAGCCCTAGGCTCACATCGGGTTGTGTAGCGCTCGCCACAACCCAACACACGCTCATGGCTCCCCTTTAGGTCAAGCCCTGGAGGCGCTGGGGTTAGCCTTGAGAGCGGGTCCGGGATGTGGCTTGTCCGAAGGGCCGGTGTGCGGGTTGGAACCGGTCACGCTGGAGTCAGTAGTCGTTCCCGATTGCCCTCCCGGGCCTGCCAATTCGCGGCGCTGTTGATCGGCGAGCATCTGGGAGTAGAGGACGTTGGATAGTCGGCGTTTGAGTGCGCGCATCGCCTCCATCGAGGTCTTGCCGCCGGCTCTGCGGGTGTCGTAGTAGACGCGGCCGGCGGTCGGGTGCCGGAGTTGGACCACGGCCATGATGTGTAGGACTCGGTTGATCTTGCGATTCCCGGCGCGGGAGAGCCGGTGTCGTTGCTGGGCTCCGGAGGAGGCGTCCAGGGGTGCGCTGCCGTTCCAGGAGGCGAATCGGTCTCGGTTGCGGAAGCGGTGGATGTCTCCGGTGTCAGCTAAAAGTCTTGCGGCCGAGGATGGTCCGATGCCGTGGAGTTGCATCAGGGTGGATCCGCGGTCGACGACGAGCTGCCGCAACTCCTTGTCGGCGGCCTTGACCTTGCGGTCGAGGGCTTCGAGTTCCTCGATCAGCTCGACGATCAACCGATGTTGAACGCGGGCGACCGGATCGCGCGGTGTGATGGCGGCGATGAGCTCGCGGGCCTGAATCGCGGTGAGAAACCGTTTGGCTCCACCAGGAATCAGTTCGAGCAGTAGCCGGTGCAGGCGGTTGATGGTGTTGGTGCGGGCGCGGCCGAGTTGATCACGTCGGTCGGCGGGCACGCCGAGTGCGACGAGTTCGGGGTCGGCTTCGACGCGGCGCAAGTTCGGGGCATGCAAGGCTGCCAGCGCGACCGAGTGGGCGTCGACGGGATCGGTTTTGCGGCCGTTGCCGGTGGCGAAGACCCGGACTTGCGCCGACAGCTTGGACGGGACGTCGATGACGGTCTCGCCGTCGTGGACGAGTCGGTGCGCCAGGTGGCGGCCGACGCCATTGCAGCCCTCGATGGCCCACACTCTGTCAGTGAATTGTTGTCCAGCAGAGAACATTTCCGCGTATCCGGCCGTGTCGGTGCCGTAGCCGCCGGCGGCCAGGATCCGCGCCTGGGCGTCAATGGCTTCGATGGTGGCCGAGCGCTTGTGGGGATCCATTCCGATGATGACGGTCATCGCCGTCTCTCCCGTGGTCGCCGGACTGTGGTGTCCGCGCGGGAAGGCACCGCTAGTTCGAGCTGGGCAAACCCCTTTTTCAGCCATTCCCGGCGCGGTACCCGGTGGGAAGCAAGCCAATGAGAGAGCCACACCAATACCGACGGCGGGCAGCCGCATGAGGGGCACCCCGCCGGGCACCTGGATCGAATCCTGGCCGGGACTCGACCCTGACATCAATTCTCTAACTAGCCGCGAAGCGGGCAGCGCTGGACTGGTTCGGCGATACTGCCGCTCTGCTATCAGGGGTCATGGCCAACGGAGTTCGTCGGTAAGCCTTCGGGCCCGGTCGCAGTTCTGTGCGTCGGAAAGGGTTCTGACAGTGGGGACATCGACGTACACCACCTTGTTGCCGAAACGCACCAGCACACCGTGGGCGGGGTCGTGCTTATCCTTGGTGACAGTGCAGAACGCTTCGTCGCCGTGACGGATGTCGTTCAGGAAGAAGGCCCGCAGTGTTCGCGTGTCCTCGGGGTCGCGGGTGAGGGCTTTCTCCCGCTCGCGCTGAAAGAAAGCTGCCGCATCGCTGCCGGTCCGCGTCCTCGCGTACACCGTGCCGCTGCCCATGCGTTGGCCGTCCGTCCATGCGCTGACATACCGAGCGCACATGTCGCCCTCCGCCAGCACATTGCTCGCCAGACCCGGGGCCGGAGCACCGGAAGGCGGAGGCGTGTAAGCGAACCCGTTGACCTTCGCTCCTGCGTGGAACACCCGGACGACGTCCTTGTTCGACAGCTTCTTGCACCCATCGCTGAACTCGGCGAGCAGGGGGATGGCATACACGGTAGCGACTATCGCCCCCGCCATCGCGACCGCCGCTACCAGCATCGCTGCGCACAGCATGACGAGTTTGCGGAACACGCCGGTGGCAACGACCTTGCGACCGGCACGTTCTGAATCCGCCGCTCTCACCCTACGGTTCCTCCTTGCTCGGCTCGGACGAGACAGCGCGCTAGCAATAGCCGAGCCACCACCAACCGCCTGCCAGCTCCATCGTGGGGCAGATACGTGCGCCCCACCCGTCGTACGGTCCAGGCTCGGGCGTTCCCACGAAATGCCCGTAACCGAGCGCATCGTCGGGGATCCCGATGTAGTCGGGTACGAACCGCACCGGCTGCCCACCACTGGTGCCGATCACTGCCACTTTGCAGTTCGCCGAAACGAAACACAGGTGCCGAGGCAACTCGACACCGTAGTAATCGATTGCGCGAAGCTCCGGCAGCTCCATCGCCGCGACAGCGGCGAACGCCGGTCGCTCGACCCAAAACCTGGTCCACGCACTAGCTTTCGGATTCAAAGTGAGAAGAACCGACCCGCCGACCCCGACCGCAGTGAGTACCGCGGTCGCCACCAGAGGCCACCGTCGCGTGTCACGGCTAGCCAGAAACAGCGCCAACGCGAAGCAGGCCAAGACAATCACGAACACTGCCAGCAGCAACGGTAGGGCGAAAATCCAGAACTCGGTGAATACCCAACCGCTGTGCAGCGTCACGCCGAGCGCAATCATCGCAATGACCAAGGCGCACAAGGGTATAACGGAGGATCGAAGAGCGTCGACCACGAGCAAAGCGAGGGCATCCGGCGGGGTGTTCGGATTACGCGCAGCCCATAACCGAACCGGTCGGACCGAATCGACAGCAAGTTGACGTAGCCTACCCGGCGTGGTCTCGGGGTCCCGGGTTTCCAGCAGCATCGAACCGCCGCAGACCGCGGCGACGGTGGAATCGGGGCGGTCGAAGGCTTGTTTCAGCAGGCCCGGTAGCGGGGTCTCGAGACAGCGGGCCAGGATTGCCGGAATGCTGGCTTCACCCGGCTAGGTGCCCGGCTCGGGAATGTCGCCCGCGGCGCCGGGGACGACGACGATGTCGGCCCGCTGCGGGTCGAGAACCGTGGTAGCGCGCAGGCTCAATGTGCCAGCCCCGCCGGGAACTTCGCGCGCGCCCTCGGCGGAGACGAGTTCGACGTCCAACTGGCCACCGGTGAGCATCGCGCCAGCGCTGAACACGTCGTAGGGCCCGACCACATCCATCGGGCCGAATCCGTCGAACAACACAATCTGAACAAGCATGCGAGGTCTCCTTCTGATCCGGTCGCCCTCGACGCTAGGCATGCGAACCGCACCGGAGAAGTGGCGAGATTGCCAGGTACCAACGGATTCTCGCCAGCCGATATCTATCCTGATGCCATGCATACGGTGGCGGTGCTCGCCCTGAACGGGGTGATCCCTTTCGATCTGGCCACTCCGATCGAGGTATTCACCCGCGCCCGGCTACCCGACGGCAATCCCTCCTACCGGGTCCGCGTCTGCGCACCCACGCCACGGGTCGACGCCGGACAGTTCACCCTGCACGCGCCATGGAACCTCAACGACCTGTCAGAGGCCGACACCATCGTCGTTCCCGGCTGCGCCGACCCCACCGCCCCTGTCCCCCCGCGTGTACTCGACGCGCTGCGCACCGCCGCGGCCGACGGCACCCGAATCGCCTCGATCTGCGTGGGCGCCTTCACTCTCGCCGCGACCGGCCTCCTCGACGGCCACCGCGCGACCACCCACTGGCTGGCCGCCGCCACCCTCGCCGACCTGTATCCCGCCGTCGAAGTCGACCCGGACGTCCTCTACATCGACAACGGCCACGTCCTCACCTCGGCGGGCGCCGCCGCCGGTCTGGACCTCTGCCTGCATCTGGTCCGCCGAGACCACGGCTCGGCGGTCGCCGCCGACGCCGCCCGCCTGGCTGTCATGCCCCTCGAACGTGAAGGCGGCCAAGCCCAATTCATCATCCACGATCGCCCGCCGACCCCGCGCGGCTCGACCTTCGACCCCCTCCTGCGCTGGATCGAGGACAACTGCGCCACCCCGCTGACCCTCACCGATATCGCCGCCCACGCGGGCGCCAGCCCCCGCACCCTCAACCGCCAGTTCCGCGAGCAAACCGGAACCACTCCCGTGCAATGGCTCCTCCGCGCCCGCATCCGCCGGGCTCAGCACCTCCTCGAAGCCACCGACTACCCCGTCGAAAGAATCGCCGCCCAAGCAGGTTTCGGCTCCCCCACCGCCTTCCGCGACCGCTTCAAACGCATTGTCGGCACCACACCCCACGCCTACCGCGCCACCTTCGGCAAGCCCGCCCGCGTTTAGCGTCGCTTGACGCTGCATTGCCGAAACAGCGCTTGTCGGAGGGCTTTTCGGCCAGCAATTCTTAGGCGACCATTTCATCCAGCTCGAAGGGCCGCCATGCGCAAACTCATCGAATCCACCTTCGTCACCACCGACGGCGTCGTCGGCGAACCCCACAAATGGGGCGGCCCCTACTGGGACGACGAGCACACCGCCTACGCTTCCGACCTGCTCTTCGCCTCCGACGCCCTCCTGCTGGGCCGCGAAACCTACACCGGCTTCGCCGAAGTCTGGCCCACCCGCCCCGCCGACGACCCCTACACCGCCCACATCAACGCCATCCCCAAATACGTCGCATCCCGCACCCTCACCCCACAAGACGCCACCTGGAACGCCACTATCCTCCAAGGCGACGTGGTAGAAGCCGTCCGCACCCTGAAAGCCGAAACCGGCGGCAAAATCCTCAAATTCGGCACCGGCGCCCTCTCCCACACCCTCCTGAAAGCCGAACTCGTCGACGAATAGCACTTCTGGATCTTCCCCACCCTCGCAGGCACCGGCGACCGCCTCTTCGACGGCTACCCGACCCTCACCCACCTCACCCTGCTCGGCACCACCACCTTCAAATCCGGCATCGTCGTCCACCGCCTCGTCCCGAACTGACCGGCGCTGTTCGACGGCCCTGGGTCAGGTCTCGGTGACGGCGAGGCGGAGGCCCAGGGCTATCAGGACGGTGCCGGTGGTGCGTTCGAGCCAGTGGCGGACTCGGGTGCGGGAGAAGAAGGCTCGGGCGCGGCCTACGAAGGTGGCTACCAGGAGGAACCAGGTTGCGTCGATGAGGAGTTGGAGGAGTCCCAGGGCGAGGGTGGTCGGGATGATGTTCGCCTCGGGGGCGACGAATTGGGGGTAGAAGGCGAAGGCGAAGACTGCGACCTTCGGGTTGGTGAGGTTGGTCAGGAGGCCGATGGAGAAGGCGCGCCAGGTGCGGGCCCGGGCGGCGTGCTCGTCCACGGGGATGTCCTCGGGTGGGCGGCGGGCGGCGCGCCACGCCTGGACGCCCAACCAGATGAGGACTGCCGCGCCGAGGACGCGGATGACGGTGTAGGCGATGTCGCTGGCCGCTACCAGGGCGGACAGGCCGAAGACGGAGGCGGCTATCCAGAGGTAGAGGCCCAGCTGCATGCCCGCGATGATGGGGAGGGCGGCTCGGGTGCCGCCGAGGGCGCTGCGGCGGATCACCAGGGCGGTGGTGGGGCCGGGCACCATGGCGGCGAGGGTTACGGCGATGAGGAAGCCGCCGAGCATCGACCAGGTCATTGTTCGAACATCACACGGGAATTCGGTGGTGCGGGAGGATTCGCTCGCTACCGAAAGTAGGGGGCGGGCTGCACCCAGTTGAAGCCTCGGGACACGACGGGGTAGCGGTCGAGGTCGACGAGGTCCAGTTGGATGCGGACGGGGCGGCCGGACAGTGTGCCCGTGAGGATCAGTTGATCCGGTTGCGGCTGTTCGTAGCCGAAGACCGCGAAGGGGTACTGGTGTGCCAGGTCTTTCGACAGGGTGATCGTGTGGCGGTCGGTGTCGATGCGGGCGGGGAAGGACTGGAGAGAGTCGTTCATGCGCTGGACGGTGATGCCGATCGGGATGTCGAAAATGATGCGGCGGAAACGGTCGGCGGGGGTGAATATTTGGGTGTTCGACGCGTCCGAGTAGTCGATCAGAGGCGGGAGCTGCTGGTCGGCCACGGTGTATTCAGTGACATTCCAGATGCCGTACAACGGCGATTGCGGGCGGGCGGTGCCGTGGGTGCGCCAGGCGTCGTGGCATTCGACGACGGTGGTGAACAGCAGCCAGATGCCGAAGAGGACCTGGCCTGCCAACAGGATTCGGTTGCCACGGGTTGTGGCGAGCACGAGGTCGGGCAGCCGGGGCGGGAGAGCCCGGCCGATGAGCGCCAGCACGATTCGGCGAATATCGGGAGCGGCCAGCACCAGCGCGTAGACGAGCAGCTGGAAGGAGAAGATCTTCACCGGGACGTCGAAGGTGAGGTTCAGCACGAAGACCTGCAAGGCCACGATGGCGGCGAGGTTCGAGCCCAGCCCGGCGGTGACCGGTAGCACCAGCAGCAGGGCCGCGGTGACTTCGGCCGCGCCCAAAGCGATCTCGTACGGCTCCGACACCGAGGTCTGCGCCCACAGCACCGACATCGGGCTCATCTCACCGAAGGGCTGCACCAGCCGATCCAGATTGAACGACATCTGCGACGGCAGCATTTTCATCATCCCGTACAGCAGCAGGGCGCTGATCAGGTTGGCGCGCAACAGCAGCCGGAACCAGGCGTACAGCCGCACATACTCGAGACGGCGTCGATCCAGCACCGACCAGACGACCGTGGCCAGCACGGCGGCGAACAGCAGGGTGAACAGCGAAACCCAGTGCGTCGCAGTATCACCGATGCCGGTCGGGGTGTAATCGACTCGCACGTCGAAGATATGGAGACCGATCCAATCGGTGAGCGGATGCAGCGAGGCCCACTCACCCACCCGCGTCACCGTCTGCTGCGACACGCCGAACGAGCGCAGCAGCGCATGCGCCAGCCACACCCCGGCCATGCCGACACCCACGAAGACGAATCCGAAGCGGAACAAGACGCGCACCAGCGGATGCCAGCTTCCGTCCTGTTCCGGCCCGATTTCCGGGCGCACCGCCTCGGCCGTCGACAACGCAACCACGTTCGTTCCTCCCACCACCAATTGCTTTGCGGGCGGAACGTTATGGGAGCGAGCAAACCGCGCGTATCCACCAAAACCGTTGCCCCGACCGTTCCTGCCCCGAGAACTGCGGGAATCGGCCGCCGCCGCGATCGCTCCATATTTGCCGATATTGATCGACCGAATCGCCGCGCGCACAACAGGTTTCGGGCGTACGCTACGCACACCCGCTACCTGCTAGGACGTCCGAAAACTTCATACGGAATCTTTTCGAGGAAAACAATCCTCTTAATTTCCCAATCGAGCGATCCGGCTGTAGTGTGCGCACGTCGCGGTGCGCGATAGCGAAAAACCTGTTCTGGCAATGGAGTTCGTGTGCTGGAAATTCACCACTTCAGCTACGGGTGGTTGACACCCGTACTGGCGTACATCATGTCCGTCACCGGATCCCTACTCGGACTGCGCTGCACGGCGCGCGCCCGGGTGGGCTACGGCCGCAAGGGCTGGCTCATCGCCGCGGCGATCGCCATCGGCGGAACGGGCATCTGGGTGATGCATTTCATTGCCATGCTGGGATTCGCGATTCGCGGCGCCAATATTCGATACAATATCCCGATCACCCTGCTCTCGGCGGTAATCGCCATCGGCGTGGTGTGGGTCGGATTGTCCATCGTGGCGAGTGCGCGCTGGCGCGGCTGGGAGCTGATCGCGGGCGGCGCGGTCACCGGACTCGGCGTGGGCGCCATGCACTACTCGGGCATGTACGCCATGAAGACCGATGCGGTCGTGCACTACAACGCGGGCATTGTGGCGGTATCGCTGCTGATCGCGGTGGTGGCGGCGACCGTGGCGCTGTGGTTCACCCTGCACATCAATGGGATTCTCGCCACCATCGGGGCGGCCCTGATCATGGGTGTGGCGGTGTGCGGCATGCATTACACCGGAATGGCGTCCATGAGCGCGCACGAGGCCGATCACGCGGTGGATATGCCCGCGGGCGCGGGTGCGATGCAGTTGCTCGCGCCGCTCATGATCAGCGTCAGCATGGTGACCATGGTGTTGCTCATTCACGTCGGCCTGACCGAGGTCGATGAGGCCAGCCGCATGGCCGAGGTGCTCGATTCGCCGAAGCGGTCGCAGCAGCCCGAGCATGCGGCGTGGTCGTTGCAGGCGAATCCGCTGGAACGGCAGGCGAATCCGGGCATGGATGCGATGGTTCGAGAGCCGGGGCAGCACGGCTACGGTGCGCCGCAGCACGATTCCGGTCCGACTTACGGCAGTGTCGGCGCGCGGCGGTATGTCGCCGAGGCCGCGCGGGCCCGGTACCGGGCGGCGGCACACGAATCGGCCCCGCCGCCTACGGGTTTCGGAAACCAGCCGCACCAGCCCGCTCCGGCGGCGCAGGCGCCGGGCTTCCCGCCGCTACCGCCGGGCTTTCCGCAGACCGGTCTGAGCACGCCCCGGGTGAACATCGGCGTTCCGCGCCACAATAGGCGCTCTTCCTGAGATTCCCATTTCGGTAACTGAGAACACGGACCGGTTGGTCGACTCTCGGGCATATCGGTAGCAAACTAGCTGCCGTGGAGCCCCACCAGTTGGAACTCATCTTCCTGGTCCTCTTCGCGACCATCCTCGCCCAGCCGCTCGGTCAGCGGCTGGGCCAGGCCCCGGCGGTGCTCATGACCGCCTTCGGCGTGGTCCTGGCGCTGATCCCGCAGGTCCCGGCAATCCAGATCGATCCCCATGTGATCCTCCCGCTGGTGCTGCCGCCCCTGCTCTACGCGGCGGCGCGGCGAACCTCCTGGCGGCAGTTCGCCGATAACTGGGGGGCCATCAGCCTGCGCGCCGTGGTCCTGGTCGTGGTCACCACGATCGCCGTGGCCTGGGCCTTTCACCCCTGGTATCCGGCGATTCCGATTGGAGCGGCCCTGGCGCTGGGCGCGCTGGTGGCCCCGCCCGATCCGGTGGCAATCTCGGCGCTGGCGGGCAAGCTCGGACTCCCCCGCCGCCTGGTGTCGGTACTCGAGGGCGAGGGCCTGTTCAATGACCTGACGGCCATCGTCCTGTACTCGGTGGCCATCCAGGCCGTGGTCACCGGCAAGTTCTCCGGCTGGCATGCGGCGCGCGATTTCGCGGTGTCCGCGGTGGTGGGCGTGGTGGTCGGCCTGGCCGCCGGGTGGATCGGCAGCAAACTCATGCAGCAGCTCGACGAGGCCCCGTGGAAGGTGACGCTCGGACTGCTGCTTCCGTTCGCCGCGTACGGCGTCTCGGAGTCGCGGGGCGGATCGGCCGTGCTCGCCGTGCTGGTGTGTGCGATGTATCTCACCGATGCGGCAACCGATTTCGGCGACAGCGACTACCGCCTGGTCGGTGATTCCTTCTGGGAGATCACCGAGATGCTCGTCACCGGTTTCGCTTTCGGTCTCATCGGCCTGGAACTCAGCACCGTGCTGCAACAGGCCGGTCCCGACTGGCCGCGCTACCTCGGCGGGGCGGGCGTGGTGATCGCGGTCGTCGTGGGCCTGCGCCTGATCTGGCTGCTCGGCACCACCGCCCTGTTCCAGGCGTGGTGGCGGCGACGCGACAAGGACGAGCCCTACACCTGGCGCGAGACCCTGGTCACCTGGTGGGCCGGTATGCGCGGCGTCGCCACAGTGGCGCTGGCCCTGGCCATCCCGTTCACCACCGAGAGCGGCGAACCCTTCCCGGGCCGCACCGAAATCCTCTTCACCGCCTTCGCCGTGGTCCTGTTCACGCTGCTCCTGCAGGGCCCCACGCTGCCCGCCGTGGTGCGCGCCACCGGCGTGCACGCCGACACCGAACTCGAACGCGAGATGGAACGCAACCTCTGGAGCCGGGTGCTGCACGCCGAACTGGCTCGCCTGAAACAGATCTCGGCCGACGAGCAACTCCCCGACGAGGTCTACGAGCGCCTCCGCGACAATTTCGAACGCCGCCTGGCCCGCGTCGACCCCGAAGCCGCCGACAAGAACGCCAAGGAAAACACCGACCGCGCACTGGCTTTCACCAAGAAGATGCGCTCCATCACCAACGAGGTCCTGGAAGCCGGGCGCACCGAAGCCCTGGCCGCCCGCCGCGAACCCGGCATCCCACCCGATGTCGTCGACCGCGTCATGCGCCGCCTGGACCTGCGCAACAGCCCACCCATGTAGTGAAACCCGCTACGGCGGAGGGCTGTCAGCTCGATTCGCGGGCTGGAGGCCGATCACCCCGCCACCGCCGACCGCGTCGAGCCGCTCGCGGA
Organism: Nocardia crassostreae; assembly: GCF_001613405.1. Classification (GTDB taxonomy): domain Bacteria; phylum Actinomycetota; class Actinomycetes; order Mycobacteriales; family Mycobacteriaceae; genus Nocardia; species Nocardia crassostreae. The sequence continues at coordinate 139,813 of NZ_BDCH01000040.1, read as the reverse complement.
GCCGTCAGCACCGGCCGAGCCGACGACCGCACCCGAGTCGGCAGCCTTGGCCGAGCGGACTGCCTTGGCCGAGTCAGCGGTCATGGCCGAGTCAGCGGTCATGGCCGAGTCAGCGGCCGCGGGCGAGCCAGCGGCCGTGGGCGTCAGTGGTTTCGCCCCGGCCCAGGACACGCGGCGCACCAGCCATTCGATCGGTCCCTGCGCGAATCGCCGCAGCCACCACAGTGATACCGCCGCCTGCACGACCAGGATCAGCGCGCACAGCACGAGAGTGCGGGTCCAGGCGCCCGCCCCCTCCGGCTCCAATCCCAGCGGAACCGCGAAATACCGTGCGGCAACCACGATCACGGTGGCGGCGAGGTAGTTGGTCAGCGCCGTGCGACCCAGCGCTGCGAGCACGACGGCTGGCCGCGAATCCGGGCGAGAGCCGAGCAGCAGCAGGACCAGGCACGCATAGGCCGCCATCATGACGAGCCCGCTGACCATACCGACCTCGGCATGGTTCAGCTGCCAGAGCAGCGCGGCGACGGCCGCGAACCCGAAAACCACCAGCGCCCAAGGCAGAATCCGCCGCCCGGAAACCTCCAGCCGCCGCGGCAGATCCGCCATACCGGCCGCGAAGCCGAGCAGAAACAGCCCCGGAACCACCAGCAGACCCGACGACCCGAGTGCCGCGCCGACGGTGCAGATCACACCCGCCCCGCCGGTCACCGGCACCACCCACCGCGCCGGGAGGAACGTGGCGGGCAGCAGCAGGGTCAACGCCACGATCGCGTACGGCAGCAGCGCTTCCCCCGGATGCAGCAACTGGTGCAGAGCGCCCAGTACACCGATCGCGGCAATCCGCTGCAGCATCACGCGGCGCGGCGAGTGCACCCGCGACGACACGGCGCGCCACATGAGCGCGAAGCTGATCCCGAACAGCAGCGAGAACAACGGAAAGAACCGGTGATAAACCGCCAGCTCCAACCCGCGCACCACCGGATCGAGGTCATCGCCCCGCACCGGATGCAGGCGCAGCAGGGCCGGAGCATTGGCGAACAGGATGCCGCACAGGGCAAACCCGCGCAGAATGTCGAGACTCGGTATTCGTCGCATACCGATCATGCTCATCCTCCGCCCCACCCCCGAACATCGGCCGAACAGCCGAAACCACCCCGCCACCCTCAGCCGAACGGATGAGTTCCCCCCCAAGATCCCGAACAACCCACGCGTCCACGGATGATCACCTGTCCCGGGGGGTGGTGCTCAGTCCATGAGTCCGGACTGCCAGGCGCGGGCTGCGATCTCCACGCGATTGCGGGCCGTGAGGCGGCGTTGGATGCTCGCGATATGGGTTTTCACCGTGCCCAGGGAGAGGAACAGGCGCTCGCCGATTTCGGCGTTGGTGGCGCCTTCGGCGACCAGGCGGGCGACGTCGAGTTCGCGGGGGCTGAGGGTGGCCAGGGCGTTCGCGAACTCCGGCGGGACCGGGCGCTCGGTGCGGGCGCGGGTGCGGCGCAGTAGGGCGGTGGTGAGTTCCGGGCTGAGGAGGGCGTCACCGGCGACGGCGGCGCGGACCGCGGCGAACAGGAGGTCGGGGCCGGAGTCCTTGAGGAGGAAGCCGGTGGCGCCATTGGCCAGTGCGGTGTCGACGTAGTCGTCGTCGTTGAGGGTGGTGACCATGACGACGCGGGTGGTCAGGCTGATTCGTTTGCACACCTCCAGGCCGTCCACCCGGGGCATGCGGATATCGAGCAGTGCGACATCGGGATTCGCCGCGCGCACCGCTTCGATGGCCTGCACTCCGTCGGCTGCCTGGGCGACCACGTCGATATCCGGTGCGGCGTCGAGGATCATGGCGAACCCCATGCGCACCATCTCCTGATCGTCGGCGACGAGTACGCGAATCATCGTGTCCCTTCCTTGTTTCCGGATGCGGGCAGGCGGTCAGGCGTGCCGCCAGCTGCCAGGAGCCGTCCGGCAGCCGACCCGCGGTGACGGTTCCGCCCACCGCGGCGGCCCGCTCCGCCAATCCGGTGATCCCGGCCCCGCCGCCACCGCCCAGACCGGCCGATCCGCTTCCGTTGTCGCACAATCGAATCTCGACCGCATCGTCCTCGTCGAGCCGCACCGTGACCGTCACCCGGCGCGCGTCCGCGGCATGACGCCGAATATTGTTGAACCCCTCCACCAGGATTCGATGCGCCGCCAGCAGCACCGAATCGGCGACCCGCGGCGCTCGCACCATCGGATCGATATCGGAAACCACCTCACCCCCAAGGGTTTCGGCGAAGCGCGCCACCACATCATCGAGATCCCGGGTACCGGTGGTGGCCGCCTCGTCGGCGACGGTGCGCACCAGCGCCCGGATATCGTCGAGCGCCCGCCGCCCCGACCCCTCGATCCTCGCGAGCAACGGCCGGGTCCGCTCATCGGCCCCGGCCTGCGCCGCCTGCGCCAACACCACCATCCCCATCACCTCGTGCGCGATCACATCGTGCAGTTCCCGCGCCATCTGCGCCCGCTCCCCCGCCACCGCCGCCCGGCGCTCGGCCACCAACCGCCCCCGATGCGACCGCACCAGCAACCCGATCCCCAGCGAGGTGATCGTCGGAATCGTCACGGCGAGCAGCGCGATCGCCCCGTCCTCGATCACCCCCGCATACGCGACAACCGAGCCCACCGCCGCCACCGCCAGCAGCCCGGCCAGTACGCCGTCCCACAACGTGCGAATCCGCGACGCCACCACCCCGCACCCGACGATCGCCACCCATGCCGACCCGGTAGCCCATGGCGCGTGGCCCACCGGCCAGTAGGCCACCGCCACAATCGCCGCGAGCAACGCCAGGAATCCGCCGACCACCGCCCAGCGCCGCACCACCGGCTCCCCGGTCTCCCGCAAGGCCGCCACACACGCCACCGTGCCCGCCGCGACGCCGATCAGATCCACCCCGACCTGCCCCGCAGCCCCCGATGCCGACAACTCCAGCAGCACACCCAGCCCACCGGGCAGCACACACAGAGCAACCAACAACGCACGCATGCCCACGACCCTATCGACCCCCGCGAACAGAGCCGCTTCGCGCCCGATCAGGTCAACTGTCTGCCGCTCTCTCGGCGCCTGCCCCAGCGCGCCGCCGTGGCGAGATACATGGCGAAGACGGCGGCGAACTCGCGCAGGACAGCGCGCCGGGCGAAGCAGCGAGTGGTGCGCGCGCCGTTGACCTGGGCGCGCAGCCCGAGACGGCGGGCCAGGGCGGCGGTGCGCAGCACGTGGAAGTCGCTGGTCACCACCGTTATTCGGGCGGTGTCGGGATCGATGCCGCGACCGCGGAGTTCGCGGAGGGTGTATCGGAGGTTCTCTTCGGTATTGCGAGAACGGTTTTCGCGAACGAGCGCCGTAGCCGGAATCCCCGCGGCCTCGAGGTAGGCGGCTATAGCGTCGGCTTCGGCAATGCTGTCCCCACGTCCCTGACCGCCCGAGACGACGAGCACCGGCGCGCCGCCCCGCTCTCGCTCCACGCCGTACACCTCGACGGCCCGGTCCAGCCGGGAGGCCAGCAGCGGCCCCGCCCGCCCATCCCGCAATCGGCATCCGAGGACCACGATGACCTCCGCACCCGGCCGCTGCGGCCGCCGCGCATACACCAGCACATACCCCAGGAACGCGACGAACTGGACGAGTATCAGCAGGGGCAGCAGACGCAGAGCAACCAGCAGCGGACGCATGGCACGACCCTATCCACCCCGCCGACTACCCCGGATCGGCAGCCTGCGACACCACCGCGTCGAGCACTGTCGCGTCACTCGATTCGAGCGCGGGCCCGGTCGACGTGTCCTTGACATCGACCCCCGAACGGCCCAGACGGCGAGCGCCTTCGATCAGCCCGGCGGCGACCTGGGCGGCGCGTGCGTAACCGAGGCCCTCGGGCGGGTGGATATTGGAGATGCAGTTGCGCTCGGAGTCGGCGCGACCGGGGCGGGGCAGATGCGTGAGATAGATACCGAGACTGTCCGCGACCGACAGGCCGGGCCGTTCACCGATGAGGACCAGCAGGGTCGTCACGCCGAGGGCCGCGCCGATGTGGTCGCCGAGTGCCACACGAGCCTGCGTGGCGATGACGGGCGGCGCGAATGTGTAGCGGTCACCGAGCGCTTCGACCAAGGCGGCCACCATGGGCGCGCCGTGATCGGAGAGGGCACGCGGCGACAACCCGTCGGCGAGCACGATCCCGATATCGGCACCCACCCGCGACAACCCGGCGAGCTTCGGCGCGTCCTCCTGTCCCGCAGCGGTTCTCGCGTTCACCGCGTCGACCCCGGCCGGGAGGCGACCGAGATCCGGTCGCCGCAGGTACTCGGAGCGGTCGGCGGCTCGGCTGCGGACGTGCGCGGGCTCACCCAGGCCGAGTGCCGTCACCCGAGTCGACAGCGCCGCCACGTCGAGGGGATTGTGCACCGCGTCGCGGGCGGCGGCGTGGACGGCCCGGAATTCGAGGACTTCGGTGGTGGGCAGGGCGTCGCCGGTGCGGCCGAGGCCGATACGGGCCTGGGTCGTCCGGCGCAGTTCCGCCCAGAAGTCTTGGGCGGCAGCGGCTGTCGTGCTCGCGGTCTCGGGGACGGGACCGGCGGGATGGATGGAGCGACCGGCGAGGACCGTCGCGGGGCGGGCGGAGTCGTGATTGCTCATTGGTCTTCCTCCGGAGTCCACACCGAATCGCCTTCGGCGACATCGGCTCCGCGTGGGCGGCAGCCGCTGTCGAATCGGTGCGTCGCGCGCAATGTTCGCGATGCGGTCCGGTCATGCCGAGCACCAAGGGTTTTCCCGAAGGCGCCGACGAGAACGACCGGCAGAGCCGAACAGGTGGGCAGGTCGTTCATGTCAGCTCGCCAGTGCTCGCAGCGGCGAGGACAGGGGTTCGACGGGCAGGACGCGGCCGTCGGTGCTCATCATGCCGAGACGGTCCAGCCAGGCCGCGAACTCGGGGGCGGGACGCAGGCCCAGGACCTTCCGGACGTACAGGGCGTCGTGGTAGGCCAAGGATTGGTAGCCGAGCATGACGTCGTCGGCGCCGGGGACGGCGATGACGAAGGCGCAGCCCGCCGCGCCCAGGAGCGTCAACAGGGTGTCCATATCGTCCTGGTCGGCTTCGGCGTGGTTGGTGTAGCAGACGTCGACGCCCATGGGCAGGCCGAGGAGCTTGCCGCAGAAGCGGTCTTCCAGGCCCGCGCGGATGATTTGCTTTCCGTCGTACAGGTATTCGGGTCCGATGAAGCCGACCACGGTATTGACCAGGAGCGGGTCGAGGTCGCGGGCCACGGCGTAGGCGCGGGTTTTCAGAGTCTGCTGATCGACGGGCTTGCCGCCGACGCCCAGGTGCGCACCGGCTGAAAGCGCCGAGCCCTGACCGGTTTCCAGGTACATGACATTGTCGCCGACGGTGCCGCGGCGCAGGGACCGCCCGGCCTCGTTCGCCTCGCGCAGCAGCGAGATGTTCACGCCGAACCCGGAATTCGCGCCCTCGGTGCCCGCGATGGACTGGAACACCAGATCCACCGGCGCACCCGCCTCGATGAGCCCCATGGTCGTCGTAACATGGGAGAGCACACACGACTGCGTCGGAATATCGAACCGCTGCCGCACCTCGTCGAGCAGGTACAGCAGATCGGCGGTGGCCTGCGGCGAATCGGTGGCCGGATTGATGCCGATCACCGCATCACCGCAGCCCAGCAGCAGCCCGTCCAGCACCGCCGCGGCAATACCGCGCGGATCGTCGGTGGGATAGTTGGGCTGCAACCGGGTGGCGAGGGTGCCGGGCAGCCCCACGGTGGTCCGGAACCCCGCCGTCACCTCGGTGGCCTTGGCCACGGCAATAAGATCCTGATTGCGCATGAGCTTGGACACCGCGGCCACCATCTCGGGAGTGAGCCCGCGCGCGACCGCGGCCAGGGTGACGGCCGCGTGCTCGGTGGCCGCGACCCCGAGCAGCCAGTCCCGCAGTCCGCCCACGGTCAGATGCGAAATCGCCTGGAACGCACCGCGATCGTGGCTATCGATGATGAGCCGCGTGACCTCGTCGGTCTCGTACGGCACAACCGGATCGTTCAGGAAGGCGCTCAGCGGCACCTCCGCCAGCGCCCACTGCGCCGCCGCCCGCTCGGCATCGGAATGCGCCGCACACCCGGCCAATTCGTCACCGCTGCGCAGCGGCGTGGCCTTGGCCAGCAGCTCCACCAACCCGTCGAAGGTGTAGGTCGTGCCGCCGATGTGCTGGTGGTAGACGCTCATTCCAGCTCCTGTTCGGCCTTGGCCAGCATGGCGAATTCCTCATCGGGCGAGCTCGCGACCAGGCGATGACGGCTGTACAGCCCGAAATACAGCATGAAGGCGCAGAATGCCGCGAGCGTCCAAGCCGCCGCGACCGGATCCACGAGGAAGGTCGCGACCACCGCGACACACGCGACGAGCAATGCGAATCCGGTGGTGGCGATACCGCCGGGCGTCCGGTACGGCCGCGCCATACCGGGCTCGCGCACCCGCAGCACGATGTGGCTCACCATCATGAGCACGTAACTGACCGCGGCGCCGAAGACCTCCATGTTCAGCAGCATCGCGCCCTCACCGGTGAGCGACAGCCCGAAACCGATGACGCCCGGCACGATCAACGCCAGCACCGGCGCCTTGCGCGAGTTGGTCACCGACAGGCTGGTCGGCAGATATCCGGCCCGCGACAGCGCGAAGGTCTGCCGCGAGTAGGCGTAGACGATGGAGAAGAAGCTGGCGACCAGACCCGCCAGGCCGATGTAGTTGACCGCGGTGGCGGCCCCGCCGGAGCCGAGCGCCTCGACCAGGGGGTTCCCGGACTGCGAAAGCTTGTCCGCGCCAAGCGCTCCGGTGGACAGCACCAGCACCGCGCCGCCGGTGACCATCAGCACCAGCATGGCCGCGATAATCCCCTTGGGCACGTTCTTCTCCGGTTCGCGCGCCTCCTCGGCCGCCAGCGGCACGCCCTCCACCGCGAGGAAGAACCAGATCGCGAACGGCACCGCCGCCCAGATCCCGAACACGCCGAACGGCAGGAACGACGAGCTGCCAACGGCATTCGGATCGACCGCGATATCGGTCAGGTTGGCCGGATCGAACTTGCCCCACGAAGCGATAACGAAGATGACCAAACCCACCAGCGCCACGACGGTGATCGCGCACATGACCTTCAGCGCCTCACCCGCCCCGGCCAGGTGAATCCCGATGAAGATCGCGTACACCGCGAGATACACCCACCACCCGTCGGTGATCCCGAACAATCCCAGCGACTCCACATATCCGCCGATGAAGGTGGCGATGGCCGCCGGAGCAATGGCGTATTCGATGAGAACCGCCGCGCCCGTGGCGAATCCGCCCCACGGCCCCAGCGCCCGCCGCGCGAAGGTGTACCCGCCACCGGCCGCAGGCAGCGCCGCCGACAGTTCCGCCATGCCCAGCACCATGGCCAGATACATGCCCGCGATGAGCACGGTCGCGATCAGCAGCCCGCCGAAACCGCCCTGTGCCAGACCGAAATTCCACCCCGAATAGTCACCGGAAATCACATAACTGACGCCGAGCCCCGCCAGCAGCACCCAGCCCGCCGAACCCTTGCGCAGTGTTCTCTTGGCGAGATAGTCGTCGGCGGTGGTCTCGGCGGACGCCGCCGTTCGGGTCGCAGTCGTCATATGGTGACTCGCACTCCTCGCACTGTGAACTGAGCACTCGCCCAGAATGGGTTACCCGGACGATCCTCGGGACCCCATGTTGCTGGCTTGTAACCACCGTTTTCCCGCGGCATTAATGCGCGTTACGAATCGCACCGAACCTGCGCTCCGAGCCTGCTTGACCTCGGGATACGATGTCCGCGACGCCCCGATCGGACGTCGGTTCACGCAGCGAACCCCGGTAGCGCACGGCAGAACGGACCCCGTCACATGGCCTTGGACGCGTATCAGCCACCCTGGCTGCGCACGGTAGACATCCAGGACGAAGTGCGCGCCCTGCGCGCGTGGTGGCAACGCCCGCGGCGGATACGCCGCGCCTTCCAGGCCTATCACGATCTGCTGTCGGTCACCCCCGCCGCCATCGCCTACGCCTTCACCCTGTTCCTCACCTGGTGGACCCTGCGCGGGGCCAGCGATATGGTGGGCCGCCGCCTCATCCTGTCCGCCTCCACCAATCTGCGTAATCTGCACAAGGATCCGATCCAGGTGCTCGTCGCCTCGGCGTTCTAGACCGACGGCGGATTCCCGTGGGGCGAGATCATCGTCATGCTCACCCTCATGGCGCTTGCCGAACGCTGGCTGGGCTCACTGCGCTGGATCCTGGTGGTCGCCACCGGGCATATCGGCGCGACCCTGCTGGTGGCCTACGGGCTCACGCAGCGACTGGAGGACGGGCTCATTCCGCTGCGGGTCACCGTGGCCACGGATGTCGGCCCCAGCTACGGGATTTCGGCCATGCTGGGCGCGCTGACCTTCCGGCTGCGCGGCCCGGCGCGCTGGATCTGGGCGGTGGGACTGGTGCTGTGGTGGGGCGGCGCGCTCTGGCACGGCCGCACCTTCACCGATTACGGCCACTTCTTCGCCCTGTTCATCGGCCTGGCGGTCGGGGCGATAGCGGTCGGGCTCTCACACCGGTTCGTGAAGGTCATGGCGCGCAAGGCCGCCCGGTCCGCGCACGGGCGGGCGAAAGGCTCAGCGGCCGACCGCATCCCGGCTGGCGGGCTCGATCGGGTCGGCGGAGCTGCCCAGCCCCTGGAAGAATCGGACGGCGGGCTCGACCAGCCGCGCCGCGATCGGCCCCAGCACGGCCATGATTAGCACATAGGCCGAGGCCAGCGCCGCCAGTCGGCTGTCCGCGCCGCCCATCGAAACCGCGAGTCCGGCAATGACAATGGAGAATTCGCCGCGCGCCACCAGCGCCGCACCGGCACGCGCGCGGCCCATCCGGCGAATGCCCTGCCGCTTGGCCGCCCACCAGCCGGTACCGAGTTTGGTGAGCGCGGTGACCACCGCGAGCGCGACCGCCCACCCGAGCACGGGCGGTATGGCGGTGGGATCGGTATTGAGCCCGAAGGCCACGAAGAAGATGGCCGCGAACAGATCTCGCAGCGGTTCCAGGAGTTTCGCCGCCTCGTGCGCCGTCGATCCGGAGATGGCGATGCCGAGCAGGAACGCGCCCACGGCCGCCGACACATTGAGCGCGGAGGCGATGCCCGCCACCAGTAGCGCCGCGCCGAGCAGCTTGAGCAGGAAGACCTCGTTGTCGTTGCTGTCTACCACCGCCGACACATAGCGGCCGTAGCGCAGGGCCACCACCAGCACCACGGTGATCGCCAGCAGCGCGACGGCGAGCGATTTCGCACCGGCGGCGAAGCTCAGCCCGGCCAGCATCATGGTGAGGATCGGCAGGTACACCGCCATGGCGAGATCCTCGAACACCAGGATGGACAGGATCACCGGGGTTTCCCGGTTACCCAGGCGCCCAAGATCATTGAGTACCTTGGCCACGATGCCGGAGGAGGAGATGTAGGTGACGCCGCCCATGGTGACCGCGCCGACCGCACCCCATCCGAGCATGAGCGCCACCACCGCGCCCGGGGTGGCATTGGCGACGATATCGACCAGGCCCGCCACCCAGGAGCGGCGCAGGCCGGTCACCAATTCGGCTGCGGTGTACTCCAATCCGAGCAGCAACAGCAGCAGCACCACGCCGATCTCACCGGCGAGGTGACCGAATTCGGCGGCGGCCTGCATCTGCACGATGCCGCCCTGCCCGAAGGCCAGTCCGCCGAGCAGATACAGCGGGATCGGCGACATGCCGAACCGGGCGGCCAACCGGCCCAGCATCCCGAGCGCGAACAAGATCGCGCCGAGTTCGACCAGGGCTAGACCGGTTGCATCCACAGTCTCAGCCGTCGGCCAGGATGCGCGCCGCGGCGTCCAACCCGTGCGGGGTGCCCACGACTACCAGCAGATCGCCGGAGTCGAGCACGAAGTCCGGTCCGGGCGAGGGGTGCAACTGCCCGGCGCGCATGATGGCGACGATGGACGCCTTGGTGCGGGTGCGCATACCGGTCTCACCGAGCATGCGGCCCTGATAGGGCGAGTTGCTGCCGATGGGTAGCTGTCTGGTGGTGATGCCGGGCAGGTCGCGGTGATCTTCCTTGAGGCTCTCCACCAGCTGCGGAGCGCCCAGCAGATTGGCCATGACGGCCGCTTCGTCCGTGGTGAGGGGCACCTGCGCCAGGCAGGCGTCCGGATCGTCGAGCTGGGAGACGATGAGGTCGATGCCGCCGTCCCGGTGCGCCACCACCCCGATCCGGCGGCCCGCTCGGACCTCGAAATCCTTGCGTACACCGATACCTGGCAGCGCTGTCACATCGACGTTCACCGGTCCAGACTAGGACAGACCGCACAGTTTGCGGCAGAACGGGCTCATGCCGAGCCGGATACCGGTCAGTCGTCGACCAGCGGCGCGAAGTGACCGTCCGCCGCGGGGAGGTAATCGCTCACCCCGGTCACCGCCGCCAGCGGCAGCGCGCCGTAAAGATGCGGGAACCGCATGGACTCGGGATCGGTCGGCACGCCCGGCTCCCACCGGACCGGTGCGTCGAAGAGGTGCGGGTCCAGCCACAGCAGCACCAGGTCCTGCCGCCCAGCGAACAACCGATCGGCCGGATAGTGCGCTTGATAGGGGGGCCGACAGATGAATGAACCCGACCTCGTCCAAGGACGGCGCGCGATACTCCCCCGCCGCCTGCGCGGCCTCCCACTCGTCCCGAGTGCAGATGTGCACCAGGGTTTCCGACGCTGCGGTATCCGACGCTGTCTCCGACATGATCCCCATCCGCTCCGCGTTCCCGACAAAGCCGCAGTCTATCGCCGCACCCAATCCCCACCCGACGCACGGCTGAACGACCTCCCGCCGCCAGACGATCCTCCGCCGCCAGGCAACTTCCCGCGGCTGGACGATCCTCCGCTACCAGACAAGCTTCTGCGGCTAGACCACCCTCCGCCGCCGGACGACCTTCGCGCGCTGGGCTGAGGCTGCGCGCATCAGGGCTGAGTTGTGTGCACCAGGGGCGGTCGTTTGATTCAGAAGGGGGTCGGGCGGGCGATGTGGCCGGAGATGTCGTTCACGCCGACCAGGGCGGGAGCGAATCGGCCGACGGCGCGGGCGCCGACTGCGGCGTCGGTGGTCCAGACGCTCACGCAAGGGGCGGCGGGTGGGCGTAGGGCGAGTTCGAAGGCTTCACCGGCGTCGGCGACGCGGACCACGGGTAGGACGGGGCCGAGGGTCTGGCGGGTCATGATGGACATGGCCGGGTCGACGTCGGCCAGGACGGTGGGTTCGAAGACGTGGCCGGTGGCGGTGCCGCCGCACAGGAGGCGGGCGCCCTTGAGCAGTGCGTCGCGCACCTGGTCGCGGACTATGCCGACCTGGGCGGCGGAGGTCATGACGCCGATGCCCGGATCGTCGTCGGTCATGGGTCCGAAGGCGGCGGCCTCGTGCACCAGTTTGTCGATGAACGCGTCATGGACGGCGGATTCGACGTAGATCCGTTCCACGCAATTGCAGGATTGCCCGCTGTTCGCCAGCCCGCCCAGGGCAATACAGGCCGCGGCCTGATCCAGGTCCGCGTCGGCCAGCACGACGGCCGCGGACTTGCCGCCGATATCCAGGCAGCACGGGATCAACCGCCCGGCCGCGCGCAGCGCCACCACCTTGCCCGTGTCGGCGCTACCCGTGAAGCGCACGTAGTCCACGCTGTCGAGCACAGCGGGCCCGGCATCGTGCCCGGCGACGGTCTCGAAAACCATTGGGGCGCCGATACTTGCCCAGCCCGCGGTGACCGCGCGCATGGTCAGCGGCGTTTCCGAGGACGGTTTCACCACCACCGCGGCTCCGGCCAGCAGCGCGGGCACGGCGTCGAATACCGCCAGCGCCAAGGGATATGTCCACGGCCCGACCACCCCCATCACCGAGCACAATTGGTTCGCGAGAGCCACTTGCATGGAGGCGGTCGGGCGCACGGCCACCTGCGGGTGGCGGCCGCCGAGGAAGGCCGCGCCGTGGGCGCGGTAGTGCTCGAGGGCTTCGAGAGCGAGCGCGAATTCCGCCTCGCTCTCCGATTCCGACTTCCCGGTTTCCAGCTCGAGCAGTGCGACGAGTTCATCGCGATTGTCCAGCAACCAGTTTCGGAACGAGGTCAGCCAATGGATCCGACCGACCACCCCGAGCGAACGCCAGAGCGCGCCGTTATCCCGTAACCGGTCCACGATCGCGCGCACCTGATCCGGATCGTCGGTGGGAATGGTCTCGATCACCCGGCCGTCGGCGGGCGCGATCACGGTGAGCATCGGCGGACGGACCTTTCCGGAATCCGACACCTTCATCTGGTTCATCTGGGTGCTGAGCGCGGTGCGCATGAATCTCACCGTATGGGTGAGGTTTTCGAGCGACCAGCTTCCTAGCGGCCAGGAACCGACGAATACGGGCCGCAACCAGGCAACTTACCGGCCGGTAACGCCTCGGGGACGCCGGAAGTTTGCGAGACTGCCTGAGTGACGGAAGAGTTGGAGCGGCTGCGTTCCATCACCAGTACCGCGCTGCTGGTCGATTTCGCGCTGGGCCGCGGTCTCCCGCTGGCATCGGTCCTGAAGGGGACCGGCATCAGAGAAGTCGATCTGCGCGATCCGTCATTCGAAATCACCGTGGGTCAAGAGTTCTCGGTGACGCGCAATGTGGTCGAGGGCATCGAGGACGAGCCCGGCCTGGGCCTGCTGGCCGGGCTGCTGTGCCATCCGCCGTCCCTGGGCGTCATGGGTTTCGCCCTGATGAGCAGCATGAACATGCGCCACGCCATGGATATCGCGCAGCGCTACTCGGACCTGACCTTCACCACCGCCCCGCACCAGATCGAGGACCGGGGCGCGGAGGTGTGGGTGGTGCGCGACGACAGCGTACTGCCGCCCGAAATCCGGCGTTTCACCCTGGAACGGGATCTCGCCGCCATTGCCACCGTGCAGCAGGATCTGCTGCCCATGCGCATCCCGACCGTGCGCGTGGAGCTGAATGTGGAAGCCCACCCCATCTACGAGATGTTCGGCGCCGTCTTCGGCGTGGAGGATGTGCACTTCTCGATGCCGCGCTCGCAGATCGGCTTTCAGGCGAGCACGCTGCAAACCCCACTACCCCAGGCGAATCTGTCGACCGCCCGGTTCTACGAGCAGCAGTGCGCCGACCTCATGGAGAGCCGCCGCAGCCGCAGCGGCCTCAGCGGCCGCGTCCGCCAACTGCTCATCCGCCACGGCGGCTCCGCCGACCAGACCCGCATTGCCGCCGACCTCGATGTCAGCGTGCGCACCCTGCGCCGCCGCCTGGCCGAAGAGGGCACCACCTTCCGCGAACTGAGCACCGAGACGGTCGGCATGCTCGCCGAGGAGCTGCTCATCGCCGGATTGACCGTCGAACAGGCCGCCGAACGGCTCGGCTACTCCAGCGTGTCCGCCTTCGCCTCGGCCTTCCGCTCCTGGAAGGGCCAGTCCCCCGAACATTTCGGACGATTGCACCGAGGTCGGGCCCCGGTCCGTTCCTGAATCCCGGTACGTTCCTGGTATGAACCCGTCGCTCATCATGTCTGCCCGCGATATCGAGTTCCTGCTCTACGACTGGCTGGACGTGACCGCGCTGACGGAACGGGAACGCTTCGCCGACCACTCCCGCGAGACCTTCGACCAGGTGCTGCGGCTGTGCCAGGATCTCGCCACCACCTACTTCGCGCCGCACAATCGCGAGAACGATCTGTCCGAGCCCACCTTCGACGGCGAGCGCGTGCACATCATCCCCGCGGCGGGCAAGGCATTGCGCGCCTTCGCCGATGCCGGACTGATCGGCGCGGCAATGGATTACGAGATCGGCGGCATGCAGCTGCCCTATGTCGTCAATTCGGCGTGCATGGCGTGGTTCCATGCCGCGAACGTCGCCACCACCTCCTATCTGCTGCTCACCGCCGCCAATGCCAATCTGCTGGCCGCGCACGGTAGTCCGGAGCAGATCGACGCCTTCGTGCGCCCCATGCTCGACGGCCGCAATTTCGGCACCATGGCGCTGTCGGAACCGCACGCCGGATCCAGCCTCGCCGACATCACCACCCGCGCGGCGCCGCAGGACGACGGCACGTACCGGATCTTCGGCCGCAAGATGTGGATTTCCGGTGGGGACCACGATCTTTCGGAGAACATCGTGCACCCGGTGCTGGCCCGCATTCCGGGCGCACCCAAGGGCACGCGCGGCATCTCGCTGTTCATCGTGCCCAAATACCTTCCGGGCGAAGCCGGTTCGCGGGGTGAGCGCAACGACATCGTGCTGGCGGGCATCAATCACAAGATGGGCTGGCGCGGCACCGTCAATACCGCGCCGGTCTTCGGCGACGGCAACTTCACCCCCGGCGGCGTCCCGGGGGCCGTCGGCTACCTGGTCGGCGAGCCCAATAACGGCCTGGCGCAAATGTTCACGATGATGAACGAGGCCCGCATCGGCGTCGGCATGACCGCCACCGCCCTCGGCTACACCGGCTACCTGAAATCCCTCGACTACGCCCGCAACCGCCCGCAGGGCCGCCCCGTCGGCGCGCGCGGCGGCGCCCAGGTGCCCATTGTCGACCACCCGGACGTGCGGCGCATGCTGCTCGCCCAGAAGTCCTATGCCGAAGGCGCACTGGCCCTTCAGCTCTACTGCGGCAAGCTGGTCGACGACCAGCACACCGCCGGGACCCCGGACGACCGCGCCCGCGCCGCCACCCTGCTGCGCATCCTCACCCCCATCGCCAAGAGCTGGCCGAGCCAATGGTGCCTGGCCGCCAACGATCTCGCCATCCAGGTGCACGGCGGCGCGGGCTACACCCGCGACTACGACGTCGAACAGCACTACCGCGACAACCGCCTCAACCCCATCCACGAGGGCACCCACGGCGTCCAGAGCCTCGACCTGCTGGGCCGCCAGGTCACCCTCGACAACGGCGCGGCCCTCACCGCCCTGCTCGAAACCATGGCGGCGACCGTGGCCGCCGCCCGCGCCGCCACCGACCCGGAACTCACCGCCTTCGCCGCCGCCCTGGAGGCCGCCGCCACCCGCCTGGCCGCCACCACGGCGGGCCTGGGGCGCGACGCCGACCCGGTCTCCGCCCTCGCGAATTCGGCCGCCTACCTGGAGGCCTTCGGCCATATCGTGCTCGCCTGGATCTGGCTCGAGCAATCGCTCGCCGCCGCCCCGCACGTCGCCCGAGGGGACGACTTCGGCCACGGCAAACGCGCCGCCGCCCGCTACTTCTTCCACTGGGAACTCCCCCGTACCAACCCCCTGTTCGATCTCCTCGATTCGGGCGATCGCACCACCCTCGACCTGGACCCATCGTGGCTGTGAGCTTGCTGTCCCGTACTCATAGGGTTACTCAATCGGAGTGTGGGTGTCGGGGCTCGCGGGTAGTCTCCCGGTAGACAACTCGATCAGCGTGTTCGGCGGGGAGCCCGGAGGGCTTCACAGGTGTTTTTCCCTTGCCGCCCGGGCCTGTTCGCTTTCAGCGAAACCCCAGGTCGTGTTAGGCAAAACACACGGGAAACTCCTCGGGAACAAAGACCTCCCGCCGAACGTCTGACAGAGTAGTCATCAACCACTGCTGGGAAGTAGCGGTAGCGAGGCCCACAGAGTGGACTGTGGGCCCCACACCAGGCAAACGGTGCGCGAGCACCCGGAGCCAGGACGGAGGAGTCATGCCAGGAACCCTGACAAGCACCCCACTGACCGCGGTCGACCGTTGTGACCGCTGTGGGGCAGGAGCACGCGTGCGTGCGACCCTTCCCGGTGGTGGCGAGTTGCTCTTCTGCCAGCATCACGCCAATGAGCACATGGATCGTCTCCGTGAGCTCGAAGCCGTGATCGACACGGAGTCGGCACCGGCGCTTTCATAGCTCCTCCGCTTCGAGGCCGGTACGCCACCTCGAAGGGTCCGCTCGACAATTGAATCTTCCCAACAGAAAACCCCAGCGGCGGGCGATCGAAAGATCGCCCGCCGCTGGCGTTTCGGGGAATGTGCCCGAAGACATGTCCGGACGGTGGGCGACAACATGGCATGTATCACGGGTCTGCTCTGTGCGCGGTGCCCGGAAAATCGGGTACAACGGTCGTCTGCCGCTATGACCGAGGAGTTGCGCTGCCTGCCGTACATGCCACCTACCTGCCCGATCGTCATCAGTTCGCGCTGTGGACGTGGACCGGGCGCGAGCCCGGGTCCGCGCCGCGCGGGCTGGGTGAATTGGAGACAGTGCCTGTGGCCGTACCGGGCGAGGGCGGGATCGCGGTGACCGAGGTCGAGTGCGCGCTGGTCGATCCGGAGCGGTTGCCGGTGGTCGAGCTGAGCGAACCGGGGGTCTCGGTGGCGGCGTGGCGGGCGGCGTTGAGCGGGGAGATCGCGGCGTCGGAACTGCCCGCCGCGGCGCACGCGGTGCCGAACGCGGCTGGGAACGCCATCGTCTCCGGCGATCGGGCATTGCGGGTACTACGGGACACCGTGGCGCTGAGCGGGGAGCTGCGAGCCGGGTTGAAGGCCGAGCTGCGGTCGTATCAGGCGCGCGGGATCACCTGGTTACGGGAGACCGGGGCGGCGCACGGCGGGGCGGTGCTGGCCGATGAGATGGGGCTGGGCAAGACCGTACAGGCGATCGGGTATCTGCTGGGGCGGGCCGGGGAGGGGCCGCAGCTGGTGGTCTGCCCAACCTCGCTGGTCGGCAACTGGGCGCACGAGATCGAGCGGTTCGCGCCGGGACTGCGGCCGGTGACCTGGCGGGGCGGGGAACTGCCGGAGATCGCGGACGGGACGATCGTGGTGACCGGGTATCCGACGCTGCGGGGGCACGGGGCGGCGCTGGCCGGGCAGCGGTGGGCGAGTGCGGTTTTCGACGAGGCGCAGGTGCTGAAGAATCCGCGCACGCAGGTGGCCAAGGCGGCGCGGGCGATCACCGCGGACGTGCGGATCGCGCTCACGGGGACGCCGGTGGAGAATCATCTCGACGAGTTGTGGGCCTTGCTGAATTTGACCGTGCCGCAGGCATTCACGCACAAGGCGCAGTTCCGGCGGCGGTTCGTGCGGCCGATTCACGAGGGGTCCGCGGCGGCGGTGGTGCGGTTGCGGGACGCGCTGGAGCTGGTGGTGCTGGCGCGACGCAAGGCGGATGTGGCCTCCACGCTGCCGCCGAAGATTCACAGCGATCTGATCTGTGATCTCACCGCCGAGCAGGAGCGACTCTACGACCAGCTGCTGGCGCGGGCCGAGGAGGCGGGGTTCGGATCGGGGGCCGAGCGGCACACCCGGGTGCTGGCGGTGCTCACCGAGTTGAAGCAGGTGTGCAATCATCCGGGGCTGATCACCGGCGAGCTCGACGAATTGTCCGGGCGCTCCGGGAAATTCGATGTGTGCACCGATATCCTCGCCAACAATCTCGATACCGGCTCGCCCACACTGGTGTTCACCCAGTACCGCCGCACGGGCGAGCTGCTGGTCCGGCAGTGCGCCGAGCAGTTCGGGGTCACCGCGCCGTTCTTCCACGGCGGGCTGAAGCAGTCCGAGCGCTCGGAGCTGGTGCGGCGGTTCCAATCTCCGGACGGGCCACCGATTCTCGTGCTGAGTCTGAAGGCGGCGGGCACCGGGCTGACGCTGACGCGGGCCGCGGATGTCGTGCACTTCGACCGCTGGTGGAATCCGGCCGTCGAGGCGCAGACATCGGATCGCGCGCACCGCATCGGGCAGACGCGCACGGTCACCGTCACGACGCTCACCTCGGGCACCACCATCGAGGAGCACATCGCCGGGATGCACGACCGCAAGTCGGCGCTCACGGATCTGACCGACACCAGCGGGATCGCCACCTTGGCGCGCCTCGACGACGACCGCCTGCTCGACCTGCTGCGCCGGAAGCGAGGCAACTGATGCCCGACAACGATTTCGGATACACCGCGTGGGGCCGGGACTGGGTGCGACTGGCCGAACCGCTGCGGATGACCAAACCCGAACCGATGCTGCCCCGCGCGCGCAGCATCGCGCGCAACGGCCTCGTGCGGATCGAGATCACCGGCGCAATGGTGCGAGCGAACATTCATCGCGGGTCGGAGGCATCGGTGACCTACTTCGAGGTGGCTCCGCTGCCCGCCGCGGCGGTGCGCGCGATCGCGGAACTGGTACCCGCGGAGGCCGTCATGCTGACCGACGAGCATCGCACCGCGATCGCCGAGGCCGGAATCACGGTGTCGCCCACGCTGTCCGCGCTCGACTGCTCCTGCCGCGCGCGCGGCGAGCGCTGCCTGCACATGCTCGCCACCTGCTATGCGCTGGCCATGCGGATCGACGAGAACCCCTGGCTCGCTTTGGATCTGCAAGGCTACGGGCGCATCCTACGGAGCGCGGGGCAGGCGGACGGCACCGCCGAGGGGGCGGCCGAGATCCCGCCGCCACGCTGGATTCCGATCGACACCCTGGATCCGGCAACCTTTTTCGAGGTTACCGCGCCCTGATCTAGGGCAGCGGACGCAGGCTGGTGGGCGAGACCGGCCGTGCACAGTGCGCGCACACCGTTACCGGGCCCAGCACCGCGCCGCAGTCGTGTTCGAGGACCAGCGGCGGCGCGCCCTCGGTGACGTAGCGATCACCCCAGTTCATGAGGTTGAGCAGCACCCAGTGCAGCGCCTGTCCGGATTCGCTGAGCACGTATTCGTAGCGCGGCGGATGTTCCTGGTACATCCGGCGTTCCAGCAGCCCGACCTCCTCGAGCTTGCGCAATCGGGTGGTGAGGATGTCGCGGCTGGCCCCGGTATTGCGGGCGATCTGGTCGAACCGGTTGACCCCCAGCATGATTTCGCGCACTGCGAGCAGGCTCCAGCGCTCGCCGACGACCTTGAGCGCATTGGCTATCGAGCACGCACGGGCTTCCGACGGCACCGCCACCTCCTCGTTCCGAGTGGGTCTGGATTTCCAACTTACCGCATGCCATAGTGGGTTGGAAATTCCAACTAACCAGGGAGTGCAGGTCATGAGTGAATCCGGCGTCAAGATCGACGGCAGCACCGCCTTCGTCACGGGCGCGAACCGCGGACTCGGACGAGCCATCGCGCGGGCACTGACGGCGCGCGGCGCGGCCACCGTCTACGCGGGAGTGCGCGATCCGGGCAGCGTCACCGATCCGGATCTGATTCCGGTGCAACTGGATACGACCGATCCGGCGGCCGTCGCCGCCGCGGCCGCCCGCTGCGGGGACACCACGCTGCTCATCAACAATGCGGGCATCAGCCGACCCGGCAGCATTACCGCCGCGACCACGCTCGACACCGCGCGCGACGAGATGGAGACCAACTACTTCGGCACGCTCCGTATGAGCCAGGCCTTCGCGCCCGTCCTCGCCGCGAACGGCGGCGGTGCGCTGGTGAACGTGCTGTCGGTGCTGTCCTGGGTCAGCCTGCCCGCGGTCGCGGCCTACAGCGCGTCCAAGTCCGCGGCCTGGTCGCTCACCAACGGCCTGCGTATCGCCCTGCGGGAGCAGGGCACGCTGGTGGTCGGCGTACACGCGGCGTTCATCGACACCGATATGGCGGCGCGCATCGACCACCCCAAGAACTCCCCCGCCGACGTCGCCACCGCCATTCTCGACGGCATCGAGTCCGGCGCTCCCGAAGTGTTCGCCGATGAGCTCACCCGGTTCGCGCGAGCGAATCTCATGACGAACACCGTGGGCGTGCCCGTGCTGTGACCGCCGTGCCGGTGCCGTGAGCGCTACGGACGCCGGGCACGGAAGCGGAACATCGTTGCGGCGGTGTCGATCTCGATATCGGTGAAGCCGATGCGGGCGAGCCGGTCGGACAATGTCTCGGGCGGCACCGGCACACAGGTGTCGCCGAGGTGGATGAGCCGGAAGAACGGCCGGTCCAGACCGTCGCTGCCCGCGAAGACGCCGCCGGGGCGCAAGACCCGGAACGCCTCGGCGAACAGGTCGTCCTGCTGGGCGGGCGAGGGCACGTGATGCAGCATGGTGAAGCACACCACGGAGCTGAAGTCCTTGTCCGGCAACGGCATCGCGGTGCCGTCACCCTCGATGACGCGCACCTCCCCGCCCTGCCGGTTCCGCAGCCGCGTCGCCAGGGCCGGGTCGATCTCGAGGCCGGTCAGCGCGGTGGATCGGGCGCGCAGGGTTCGCACGTTCGCGCCGTACCCGGGCCCGACCTCGAGCGCGTTGTCGCCCAATTCGATTTGATCCAGCGCCCACGGCACGATGCGGGTGGCGCTGGTCCGCTCCCACATCGAGGACCGGCACAAGAGCTGGTGAAACACATTCATCCCCATGCCCTCCGACGGTAGGGACGCATCGCCCCGACCGCGAGAGACTACGCTGACAAGTCGTGTCGCCAAACGGCCAATTCACGGTGTTCCCGGTCGCCGCGGGCGCGGTGGTCCCCGGCCACGCCGATCCGGACGGCATGGTGTTCCCGGCTCCCACCGGCCCCACCGCCATGGTCTTCGGCGCGGGCGCCCTGCCCGCCGGTCTCTGGTTCGACGAGCACGAACATCCCCAGCATCAGATCGCCTGGGCCGCACAGGGAGTGATCACCGTCGAAGTCGGCGACGGCCGCTGGGTCCTGCCGCCCACCCGCGCCCTGTGGATCCCCGGCGGCGTCCGCCATCGCACCGGCACCTACGAAGGCGCGGTCATGCGCGGCATCTACCTCGACCCCGCCCGCACCCCGGTCGCCTTCGCCCGGCCCACCATGCTCCGTGTGAGCCGCCTGCTGCACGACCTCTTCGACCACCTGACCGCCGACACCACCACTCCCGCCCAACGCGAGCGCGCCGAAGCCGTCATCTTCGACCTCCTCACCCCCGTCGACGTGGTCCCCCTGGGCGCTCCACTCCCCGAAGACCCCCGAGCCCGCCAGGTAGCCGCAATACTCCTGTCCGACCCCGCCGACCCGCGCACCCTCACCGAATTGGCCACCGCGGCCGCCACCAGTCCCCGCACCCTCTCCCGCGCCTTCCTCGCCGACACCGGAATCACCTTCGCCCACTGGCGAACCCACATCCGCCTGGCCGCCTCCCTCCCCCTCCTGGCCGCCAACCTCCCCCTGTCCCGCATAGCCGAACGCGTCGGCTACGCCACCCCCAGTGCCTACGTAGCCGCCTTCCACCGCGAAGTGGGCATCTCCCCCGGCCGCTACTTCACCCGCTGAGCTGCCCGGCGCGGGCGGAAACCTGTCACACCCGTGGGCTACCGTCGCCCTATGGCGCCATCGGAATACGCATTCAGTGCCGTCCTCTGGGAGTGGGAAGGCCCGGCGGCCTGGCATTTCGTGAGCCTGCCCGAGCCGATGGCGGACGAGATCGAGGAGCTACACGGCCACCGCGCGGCGGGTTTCGGCTCGATCCGGGTGAAGGTGACCGTCGGCGCCAGCCGCTGGTCCACCTCCCTGTTCCCCGATACCAAACGCGGCACCTACATCCTCCCGATGAAGAAGCCGGTGCGGATCGCGGAGGGCATCGAGGCGGGCGACTCGGTGCGGGTCGAGCTGGAGATCGCCTGATTCCCCGGCGATTCCACTACCCCGCCGCATCAGAGGCGGCGGAGGGCGGCGATGCGCTCGGTGAGCTGGTCGGCGGTGGCGAGGGTGGTCGGGGGGCCGCCGCATTCGCGGCGGAGTTCGCCGTGGATCACACCGTGAGGTTTGCCGGTGCGGTGGTGGTGCATGGCCACCAGGGAGTTGAGTTCGCGGCGGAGTTCGGAGAGGCGGTCGGCGGTGGCGGCGCGTTCGGCCGCGGCGGCGACGCTGGGGCCGTCGGGGCGGGGAGCCTCGGCGAGGGCGGTGCGCTCCTGCAACTGGCGGGATTGGCGGTCGCGCAGGAGTGCGCGCATCTGATCGGCATCGAGGAGGCCGGGGATGCCTAGGTAGTCGGCTTCCTCGTCGGAGCCGGAGAAGGTGGCGGTGCCGAAGGAGTCGCCGTCGTAGATGACCTGGTCGAGTTCGGCGTCCGCCGCCAGGGCGATGAACTTCTTCTCCTCTTCGCCGGGCTCGTCCTTCTGCCGGTTGGCGTCGATGAGGAGTTCGTCGTCGAGATCGCTCTTCTCGCGGTGCGGTTTGCCGATGACGTGGTCGCGCTGGCGTTCCAGCTGGGCGGCCAGATCCAGGAGGACGGGGACCGAGGGGAGGAAGACGCTGGCGGTCTCGCCGGACTTGCGGGCGCGCACGAAGCGGCCGATGGCCTGGGCGAAATAGAGCGGGGTGGAGGCGCTGGTGGCGTAGACGCCGACGGCCAGACGGGGGACGTCGACGCCTTCGGACACCATGCGGACGGCGACCATCCACGGGTCGGTGTTGTTGGAGAACTCGCCGATGCGATCGGAGGAGTCCGGATCGTCGGAGAGGATGACGGCCGGTTTGGTGCCGGAAATGTGTTCCAGCAGTTCGGCGTAGTCGCGCGCCTTGTCCTGATCGGTGGCGATGACCAGACCGCCCGCATCGGGCATGCCGGTGGCGCGCAGCTGGCGCAGGCGGGTGTCGGCGGCCTGCAGGACCTTCGATATCCAGTCGCCCGCCGGATCGAGGGCGGTGCGCCAGGCGCGGGCGGTCTGCTCGGCATTGAGGGGCTCGCCGAGGCGGGCGGAGTACTCCTCGCCCGCGCTGTCTCTCCAATGCGCCTCACCGGAGTAGGCGAGGAAGACCACGGGCCGGACGACGCCGTCGGCGAGCGCCTCGGAGTAGCCGTAGGTGTGGTCGGCGCGGGACTTCTCGAACCCGGATTCGTCGGCCTCGTAGGTGATGAACGGGATCTTGGAGTCGTCGCTGCGGAACGGCGTACCGGTCAGCGCGAGTCTGCGGGTCGCATCGCCGAAGGCCTCCTCGACCGCCTCACCCCAGCTCTTGGCGTCACCGGCGTGATGGATCTCGTCCATGATCACCAGCGTGCGCCGGTTCTCCGTGCGCACCCGGTGCTTGAACGGATGCGAGGCGATCTGGGCGTAGGTCACCACCACACCGTGGTAGTCCGAGGAGGTGGACCCGGTGGAGTTGGAGAAGTTGGAGTCGAGCTGAATCCCGATCCGCTGCGCCGAGGCCGCCCACTGATGCTTGAGATGCTCGGTCGGCGCGACCACCGTCACCTGGTCCACGGTGCGGTCGGTGAGCAGTTCGGCGGCCACCCGCAGCGCGAAAGTCGTCTTACCGGCACCTGGGGTCGCGACAGCGAGGAAGTCGCGTGGCTTGCTTGTCAGATACTTGGTGAGAGCCCTGCGCTGCCAAGCACGTAATGAACCGCCACCACCCGAAGTCACTCGGTAGAGATTAGCGATTCCCACCGACACTCCACCAATCCGACACAGCCCCTTCGAGTGCCGCACGACACATCGCGGGTCCTGTCCCATTCGAACCGCTGGTAGGCGATGCTGTAGCCACAATGAACACGCACCAGGATCCTGAACAACACGCCGACGCCCCCGCGCCGGACGGGTCCAACGTGCGCGCCGCCACACGGCTGGGCCGGGTCTGGGACCTCATCGCCCACGTGGCAGTGAAGGCCTGGGGCGATTCCATCTTCGCGAAATCCGCGGCGGCCGCCTTCTGGCAGACGCTGTCGCTGGCGCCGCTGCTGCTGGGCCTGCTCGGCAGCCTCGGCTATGTCGGCCACTGGTTCGGTCCGGACACCGTCGACATCGTGAACTCCAAGATCATCAGCTTCAGCCGGAAGCTGTTCAGCCCCAGCGTGGTCGACGACCTGGTGGCGCCGACGGTCTCCGACGTGCTGCAACGCGGCCACGGCGGGGTGGTCTCGCTCGGTTTCGTGCTGTCGCTGTGGGCCGGTTCCTCGGCCATGGCCACCTTCGTCGACGCCATTACCGCCGCCCACGGCCAGGCCGACGCCCGCCATCCGGTCTGGCAGCGCATCTTCGCGCTGCTGCTCTACGTGGGCTTCCTGATCACCGCGGTGCTCATCCTGCCGCTGGTGGCGCTGGGCCCGTCGATCATGGGCCGCGCCCTCCCCTCGGGCTGGAAGGAACCCGGGCTGCGGCTCATCGACACGTTCTACTACCCGGGCGTGGGGTTGCTGCTCATCGTCGCGCTGACCACGCTCTACAAGCTCGCCCTGCACCGCACCCTGCCCTGGCATCGGCTGTTCGGCGGTGCGCTGGTGGCGGCCGTGTTCTTCATGGCCGCCAGCGAGGGGCTGCGCCGCTATCTGTCCTGGATCACCAAGACCGGCATCAGCTACGGCGCGCTGGCCACGCCCATCGCGTTCCTGCTGTTCACGTTCTTCCTCGGGTTCGCCGTGATTCTGGGCGCGGAATTCAATGCCAGCGTGCAGGAGTTCTGGCCCGCCCGGACCACTCGCTTCGCCCGCGTCCGGGCCTGGCTGACCGCGCACCTGCACCGAAAGGTGAGGGCGATGACGGAGCCGGATCCCGCCGACGAGCCCGGACCGCATCCCGTGTCGGAGCCGCCCGCCAAGGATGCGCGGACAGTGCGCATCATCTCGTAGCTCAGTCCGGCGCGTCGAATACGGCGAGCATGTCCCGGGCGAGATCGAGGAAGGCCCCGTCCAGCCACGGGCAGGCCAGGATGAGCGAGCAGAAGGTGGCCGCGATGGTCACCGGTCGCGACCGGTACGCCTCGAGCAGGTCCATCATGCGCTGGCAGAGGGCGAGCCCGATATCCGAGCGGGTGTCGGGCTGGGTCCACGCCACCGCGAGCAGCGCCACCGCAGCGGCCTCGCACACCCAGTCCTCCGGACCGTTGAGCAGATCGAGAAGGACTGTTCGCCGGGTGGATTCCGGCCACGGCTCGACCACGCGATGATGCGCGATGCCCAGGCACGCGAACACCTGTACCGCCTGGACCCACAGGTCCGGGTAGCGCGCGGTGAGGGCGCGACCCTCCTCGTCGTCGCGGGGCGCGGGCGGATGCACCAGCGTGCCGATGAGATCCGGCAGCGGCACATCGGCCAGCACGACGGCGAAATCGTAGACGGCGGGCAGGTGCGGCCAGCGCAATCGGGCTGTCTGCCTGACCTTCTCGGCCGGCGCCGGGGCGGGCGCGGGCACCGCGGCCACCGCGCTCGTGCCATTGCCGGGGTACTGCCACACCACCGCGCCCACCGGCGCCCAGGTTTGCGACCCCAGCCGCGGATCCGGATCGCCGACCGCGGACACCGCGATGGTCGCGCGCGGCAGCACCGACCGGACGGTCATGATGGCGCTCGGCGGCTCGATCATGGACACGGTGGCCTCCAGGTCGAGTTCCCGGCAGTCGGGGACCTCGTCGAGGACTTGGCGCAGCAGGTTCACCAGGGACTCCGTGGCCACGTCGACATAGCCGAGCCACGGTGCGCCACCGCAGTGTTCGGCCAGCACGTCACCCGCGTAATGATGTTCCGGATACTCGCGCAGATGATCTGCCAGCGCCACCAGATGCCGGGCGTCACCGTCGATGCGGTAGCGCAGCCCGTGCAGGGCGGGCGCGGCCTTCTCGTGCACCGGATCGAGGGCCAATACCCGTTCCAGCCAAGGGATTCCGAGTTCCGGGTGGTCGATCTGGGCGTAGAGCTCGGCGAGATCGGTGTGCAGGTGCAGATCCGACGGATCCCGGTGCAGTTGTTCGGTCCACACCGCGATCGCCGCCTCCGGACGCTCGGAGGCGCGGTACACCTGGCCGAGCATGACGCTGGTGATCTGCCCCGGTTCCATTCGATGTGCTTGCAGCGCCCAGGTTTCCGCGCGGTCGAAGGCGGCGAACCGGCGGGCCAACCCGGATCCGATGGCCAGCAGGCGGGCGTCGTCGGCGTGGTGTTCGACTCCCGCGCACAGCAGTTCGTACAGGGGTGCGAGCACGCGCTGGTCGTCGACGGGCACCGGCTCCGGCAGTTCCCGGTTGAGCGCGATGATCGCGTGCAGGACCGTCTCCGCGCTCAGGGCCGCGGCCAGGTCCGTCCGCTCCATCCAGGGCACGTGCGCCCACGGCAGCCGCGGATCGACGGCGACGATCTGTGCGAGCAGCGATACCGCCGCGTCCCACCGCCCGGTGGCGGCCAGCAGGTGCGCCCGCGCGGCCATCGCGCCGATATACGGGCGGTCCATCGAATACAGCTCCAGCGCCGCATCGGCCCCACCGGCCGCCACCACGAGCCGTGACAGCATCTCGTGCGCCTCGGGCAGGGTCGGATCCGAATGTAGCGCCGCCGCAATATGATCCGCCGCATGCGGCAGATCCAGACTGTCCAGGGCGAGTACCGCCACGGCGACCTCGCCCTGCGCCTCGACCCGGTTGTCGCCGAACCCGTCGACCGATCCGGACTCCGCCATCACTCCCCCATTCGACCCGTGCACCGATTCGAGCTACGCGCACATGATCTATGACCCGGAGGCGAATCGCCCGTCGAACCGGCTACGGGGACAATCCGGTTCGAGCGAAATGCCTGCGCTCGTGTCGCCTATTGGCTCGTCTTCTCCGCATACTGTGCGGCGGTGAGCAGTTCGCTGGTGCCGGTCGGCAGGACGGCGAACAGCCAGCCCGCACCGTAGGGGTCGGCGCCGATCAGGCCCGGATCGTCGAGGGCGGCGCTGTTGACCAGGGTGATGCGGCCGCTGGCCGGGGAGTAGATCTCGGAGACGGCCTTGGTGGATTCGACCTCGCCACAGGGCATACCGGCCGCGACGGTCGAGCCGACAGCGGGCAGCTCGAGGTGCACGAGATCGCCGAGCGCTTCCACCGCGACGGCGGTAATGCCGACGCGCACAGGTGCGTCCGGCATCGGCGCGCCGGGGGCGAGCATGACCCATTCGTGTTCGGCGGTGTAGCTGCGGTCGATGGGAAAGGCATTCATCACGGACTCCGGTATCGCTGTGCCCGGCGCACGCCGGACGGGACAAGGGGCCCTCCCCGCTCTGTCCTGAAACCTGAGAGTCTCCTGCCACAGCGCAATCACACTGCGGCCCTACACCTTCGGTATAGGACACCGGCCGAACCGATCCCCTATTCTCCAGAGTGGCCTCGACGCGGCGGTACTGGTGCCTGAGAGATTCCCGGGGAGGAATTTGCTCCTTCGGCGCCCCCTCGCAGGAGGCTCTCCCGCCGCGCATCAACAGCCTATTCAATTCTGCTGCCGCGACACTACCGCCATTCCCCCGCCGAGACCCAACAATCCGCCCCCAAGCCCCCGCAACCCCTGCGGAAGCATGGAAGTGATTAATCAGACTGCCAAGTGATCGGAGAGGGCACCCTCGATTCTGCCGAGATCCGCGCCTCGTCAACCGAACGGTGCGGACCGGAATCAGGCCAGAACGGCGCATCGTTGCGGAGGGATTTGAACGACACGTAGTAGGCATGCCCGGCCGAATCGAGCAGCGGCTCCTCGTCCGCGACGAGTGTGCCCTCTTCCCTGGCCATCTCGTACCAGAAGTCGTAGTCGAGACGGACGACGAACACCGGCATGAGGACGACGTCGGCATACAGCCACGATCCCGTCGCTACGATCTCCCGGCCGTTCATGGCCACCAGATGCTACGCGCTGCGTAGCGCTTGGTTGAACCAGGTGAACACCGGTTCCAGATCAGGCATCGGGGGCCAGCCGTTGACGGTCGCCACCAACTGCCAATAGCGCGTCACCCGAGCGTCATTGGCGATCTCCAAACGCTCGAGTATCCAGCGTCGGAGGGCGGGGTCGTCGGGCAGGCCGAAGGTCTTGGCGTACTGGGCGGTCAGTCTATCGACGACCGCCGCGGCGTTGGGGGTGTCCGGTGCCATACCGGCGGTCAGGGCCCGGCCGACCTCGTCGCGCACGGTCTCGGTCAGCTCATGGTGCAGGCCGGTGTCGTCGCCGTCGGCTCGTTGCTTCTCCTGGTATTCGGCCATTCTCCGGACCGCGAGCCGGAAGTCGTTGTTCTGCACCAGTTCCACGAGTTCCATCCATGCCTGGACCTGGTCGGGGGTCGGGTCCTCGGGCAGGTCGGGCATGGTGGTGCGGAGCAGCTCCACCATGGCTGGATTGGCATCGACACCGCCGAAGGTGTCATCGATGAACTCGTGGATGTAGCGGTGTCGTTCGGACTGGGTCAGGTTCACCAGTTTGTGCATCAGATCCATCTCCTGGGGGTTCGATTCTCGGTCGGCGACTGCCCGCAGCACCGCGCGCCGCAGCCGGAGCACCCGGATCTGCGCGTCGAGCGCGGTTGCGTGCGCCGCGGCGACACTGGCGAGTGTGGTTTCCCTGGTCAGGATCCGTCGTACGGTGGGCAGATCGATTCCCAACTCGCGCAGCGTGCGGACCAGTTCCAGGCGTGCCAGGGCATCGACGTCGTAGAGTCGGTAGCCGACCGGGCTGTGACAGGTTGGCGGGACGATCCCCTTGTCGGAGTAGAACCGAATCGTCTTGACCGTCAATCCGGTCCGCCCGGCCAGTGCTCCGATCGTGAAGAGCGTCTCGTCGTCCATGCCCCAATCCTGCTGTCTCCCCCTGATGGAGACTCAACCCCACGGCAACGGCGGATTGTCGAACATATGTTCTATCGCTGAGGTAGTCTGCTCGCGTGAACACACATTCGACCGCGCTGGCGCCGAATGCTCCAGCATCGGGATGGCCGGAACTGACCGATGTCAACTTGCTGCGCACCCTCGTCGAGACCGAACGCCGTCGGAGGCGGCTGGATGCCGCCATGCGCGCGGCCGTCGCCGAAGCCGAGCGTCGTGGCCTCGCCGCGGACACCGGGTATCGGGACACCGTGGAGTTGTTGACCGATCTGCTGCGGATCAGCGCCCACGAGGCGCGGCGGCGAATCGAATATGCGGCTCCACAGGTCCGCTCGCGGTCCAGAAAGGTGTGGCGGGTGCTGGCGGCCGCGAGCTGAGGCCGAGCCCTGGGTGCCTGACCCGGTGATAAAGCAGCGGTCGTTGCCTACGGTGGACGTATGCCAGATTTCGATCCGACCGGAATTCGTGTCGTCCTCTGCGACATCTTCGGCACCACGGTGGACTGGTACACCGGTGTCGGGAACCAGGCCACCGCGATCGCCCGGGAGGCCGGTATCGCATTGGACGGCGGCGCATTCGCCTCGGCTTGGCGTGAGCGCTACCTGCCCTCAATCGAAACCCACGGCTGGGCCACGGAATTCGATGAGCGAGCCCGACGCCGCATGGTTCACGCCTGGCACCGCCTCCCCGCCTGGAAGGACGCCGCCGAGGGTGTGCGGCGACTCCGCGACCACTACACGGTGGCGGCTCTGTCCAATGGCGGCTTCGCACTGCTGACGACACTGATCAAAGCCGAGTCACTCCCCTTCGACTGCATCCTGTCCGCGGAACTGGCCCGCACCTACAAGCCCGCCGCCGCGGCCTACCTGAAGGCCGTCGAACTCCTCGACGTGGACGTGACGGAGACCCTGATGGTGGCCTGCCACGGCTGGGACCTCGACGGCGCCCGCGCGGCGGGGCTGCGCACCGCGTTCGTGGAACGGTCCTTGGAGAAGGGCCCGCACACCCCCGCTGACCGGAGCGCCGACGTGATCAGCGACCTGTCCGTCACCAGCTTCACCGAACTGGCCGACGCACTCGGCCGGTGAACGAACCCACCCTCAGAGCGAGCGGGAGATGATTTCCTTCATGATTTCGCTGGTGCCGCCGTAGATGCGGTTCACCCGTGAGCCCGTGTACATCTGGGCGATGGGGTACTCCATCATGTAGCCGTAGCCGCCGAAGAGCTGGAGGCATTTGTCCACGACCTTGTCCGCGGTCTCGGCGGCGAACAGCTTGGCCATGGATGCCGTGGACGGGTCGTTCTTACCGTCGATGTACTGCTGAATCGCGTAGTCGACAAGGGTTTTGATGGCCAGGGCCTCGGTCTTGACCTCGGCCAGGGTGAAGGCGTTGTGCTGGAATTTGCCGATCGGGCGACCGAACGCCTCGCGCTCCTTCGAGTACTTCAGCGCCTCCAGTACGGCGGCCTCGGCCAGCGCCGAGCACAGGCTGGCGATGATCAGGCGCTCGCGGGCCAGCTGCTCCATGAGATGGTAGAAGCCCAGCCCCTCCTGTGCGCCGAGCAGATTCGCCACGGGCACACGCATATCGGAGAAGAACAGTTCGCGGGTGTCCTGGCCGTACTGGCCCATCTTCTCCAGCACCCGGCCGCGCTCGAAACCGGGCAGGTCCGCGGTCTCGGCCACGATGAGCGAGACGCCCGCGGCGCCCTGGGACGGGTCGGTCTTGGCGACGATCACCACCAGATCGCAGTGGGTTCCATTGGAGATGAACGTCTTCGAGCCATTGATGACGTAATGGTCGCCCTCGCGAATCGCGGTGGTGCGCACCGATTGCAGATCGGAGCCGGTGCCGGGTTCGGTCATGGCGATGGCCAGCACCAGCTCACCGCTGATGATGCCCGGCAGCCACTTCTTCCGCTGCTCGGCATTGCCGTAGTTGTAGATGTAGTGCGACACGATCGGCGAGTGCACCGAGAAGCCGAAGGCATTGTCGTGCGCGTAGACCAACTCTTCCTGCACCACGGCCTGCAGTCCGAAATCCCCTGCCGCGCCGCCGAATTCCTCCGGCAGATCGAGACCGAGCAGACCCGCGTCGCCGACCTTGTTCCAGAACTCGCGGTCGACCTGGTGTTCGCGGTTCCAGCGCTCCCGGTTCGGCGGGATCTCCTTGGCGAAGAATTCGGCCGCGTGCTTGCGCAGTTCGCGGTGCTGCTCGGTCTCCCAGGTGGGCCGGTAGTCGGGGAAGAGTCGCGACATCGTTGTTCTCTACTTTCCGATGGTGGGGGTGCGCACCCCGTTGAGCGGTAGATCGTTCGCCGCGGCGATCGTCTCGAGTTCGGCAATGGTCTTGTCGGCGAACGCTGTCCGGAAGGCAGCGTGGGTGCCGTCGGCCCCGAGGACCTGGAGCGCGGCCATGAAGAAGTGCGGTTCCGCGGCCCCGAGCCCACGTGCCCGTCCTTGCACGCGTAGATGCCGTAGCCCGGAAACGCCCCGCCGAGCACCGCATCCGGTCCCATGAGCCGGTAGCGCACGGCATCGCCCGCGCGGGCCGCCGCATCCTCCAGCGCGACCCGGTAGGGCCGTCCCGCACCGGTGGTCGCGCGGGCCACCAGCGCCGCCAGCGCGGTGGACACCGCGCGTTCCGCGCCGAGCATGTCGGCAATGGGCACGGTCGGCATGTGCGGCGGGGTGAGGGTGGCGTGCACGGCCTGATAGTTCAGGTCGTGCCCGGGAATCTCGGGATCCTCCGCGTGCCCGACGATTTCGATGAGCGACAGCTCCGGGAAACGTTCCTGCGGTTGCGCCAGCCCGAGTTTCGCCAGCGCGCTCGGCCGCATGGAGGTGATCAGCAGATCGGCCGTGGCCAGCAGTTCGTCCAGCTTGGCGCGGTCGGCCCGCTGTTTGACATCGAGCGTCACCACCGTCTGCGCGCTGGTCAGCGCCCGATACCAGTCCCCCGCGACCGCGGCCAACGGGTCACCGCCGGGCGGCTCGACCTTGGTGACGGTCGCCCCGAGTTCGGCGAGCCGGGCGGCGGCCAGCGGGCCGGGCAGGTTCACGGCCAGCGACACGACCTCGATCCCGGCCAGGGGCGGCGTCATTGCATCCTCCATGGCACGGACGATACGTTTGTA
This sequence comes from Nocardia crassostreae, assembly GCF_001613405.1. Classification (GTDB taxonomy): domain Bacteria; phylum Actinomycetota; class Actinomycetes; order Mycobacteriales; family Mycobacteriaceae; genus Nocardia; species Nocardia crassostreae. The sequence continues at coordinate 108,113 of NZ_BDCH01000040.1, read as the reverse complement.
TAGTAGCTGGGTCAACCGTAATATTTGGTTGTCTTGCGACCAGCTGATTACTACACATCGTAGAATTGCCGGACACCGACTATCCGAGGGGCGATGTGCTGAATCCGCGAGCCACCAACGACGACCTGACCGCCAAGGCGCGCATTCGCAATGCCGCCATGGATCTGTTCGCCCAGTACGGCGAATCCCGGGTCTCGTTGCGCGCTGTCGCCGCCGCGGCCGGTGTCACCCTCGGCCTGGTCCAGCACCATTTCAAGACCAAGGCCGGTCTGATCGAGGCCGCGGATCAACTGGTCGTCGACTACTTCGCCGCCGCCGTCTCCTCGGTGCCCATGACCGGCACCCCCGGCGAGAATGTCGCCGCCCGCAATGAGGCCGTCCGCGTCATGCTCCGCGACAACCCCGCGGTCGTGAACTACATCCGCCGGGCGATCCTGGAACCCGGCGATGCCCAGATGCGCCTGCTGGAATCGCTCATCGATCTGACCCGCCGCGAGGTGGCCGCCCTCCGCGACGCGGGCTTGGCCTCCACCACCCGCCGCGAATCCACCCAGATCGTCGATGTCCTGGTGAACCAGTTCGGCGAACTGCTGCTCGCCCCCATGATCGACGCCGTGTGGGACCGCGTGGCCGGTCCCGCCGACACCGTCAAGCCCCGCCTCTCGATCACCGTGCGGGGATGAGACTTCCGAGCCCTCACCGGACGTGGATGACGCCCCAGCAGCCGTCGCCCGCACTCCCCGACTGCTTCGGCGTCATGAGCTCGAAGGGAATCGGGCCCGGCGGCTGCGCGGGGACATCGACCCGGGCCCGGGGGTTGAAGTAGGAGCTCGGCAGGATCACCCGGATCTTCAATGCGGGAATGCGGAATTCCGATTGATCGGTGAACTGGAAACCGGTGTCGATCTCGATGGCGAACGGGGTATCGGCCGGGGCGTCGAGCTCGGTCGTCGTGCAGTAGCCATTGTGGAAACCGAGCCGCAGGGTCGGCGGCGGGGCCGCGTGCACCGGCGGCGCGGCAATGACGACCCCGGCGAACAGAACGATCGCGAGCAGACCCCGGTGCGCATCCATGACTCGACGCTAGTCCGGCACAGCCGGAAATCGGACGAGAATCGGCGGGGGGACACGGCAGTGAGAGGGCGGAGGTCCCGCTAGACCGAAACCACGATGATCGCAGCCGCCGCCAGAACCGCATAGATCGCGGCGGCCACCCGCAATCCGAAGCGGAGCAGGTGATGATCCGAGACGCTCGCCGCGCGGTCACCGGCCACGGCCAGGATCAGCATGATCATCGGCAGGGAGGTGAAGACGGCGTGTCCCGCGCCGCTGTTCTGAATGGCCGCGAACCAGGTGTCGAGTCCGGCGGGGGCGAGTTGTTGTTGCAGCGGCATCATCAGGACGTCGCCGCCGACATTCGAACCGGTGACGAAACCGCCCGCCATGGCGAGGGCGGGGGCGGCCAGGGCGATGGCCAGGGGCGGGGCCGTGGCGACGGCCCCGCCCACCGCCGCGATCATTCCGGTGTCGGCCAGCAGGCGGCCGAGCACGACGAACCCGGTCAAGGCGAGCAGCGGGCGGCCCGCCCGCACCAGTGCGGCGCGCAGATCGGGGACGTGCGGGCGGCCGCGGTCCAGCAGCAGGGCGGCGATCAGCAGGGCTGGGCAGGGCGAGGACAGCAGCGCGAAACTCGCACCGCCAGCACGCAATTCGAGGGCCGGTACACCGACGGCGGTCGCCGCCCGCAGCACCGCGATACCGCCCAGGACGAGACCGTACGCGGACAGCACCGCGTGCGGCGGCAGCAACCGCCCCGCAGGCTCGAGTTCGGCCTCAACGACCGGCTCGCCGCTCGACGACCTATCCGTCGCGCTCGAAATCACCTGTGCCGCACCAAATGCAACGCTGCCCGAAGTCGTAAGCGCCACGCCGGACGCGGCGCTCCCCGAAGACGTGTGCACCACACCGGACGCGACGCTCTCCGAAGACGTCTGCATCGTGCCGGAAACGACGCTCTCCGAAGACGCGAGCGCTACAGCAGATTCGGCCTTTGCTCCTGAGGTCGCGGGCGCCGGGTCGGGTGTGACGGCACCCCGACGACGAATTGCGCACAGCGCCAGCCCGATCGTGGTGGTGAACAAGCCCGCCAGCACCCCCGCGGGCGACACCAGGCCAAGTCGATTGCAGATCAGCAGGCCGGTGGCGAGCAGGAGGCCCGCCCCCGCGGCCAGGGTCGCGGCGCGCAGGCGGCGGCGCGGGCGGGCCAGCAGGACGGCCCACACCGTCACCAGGGGAAAGACCGCGGCGCTCGTGACGGCGGTGGCGGAGCCGAGGGTCGTCACCGGCAGGCCGGTGAGCGCGGCGCCGATCACGGTCGCCAAACCCAATGTGCCCCACGGCATGATGTTCATGCCGAGCATGGCCTGCCGCAGCGCGGTCGCGGGCGGCGCGAGCGCCAGCAGCACCGGCACCGTGACCAGCAGCGAGACGCCGAATCCGGTGAGCGCCTCCACCATCGGGGCGATCCCGGCCACCATGAGCGCGATCTTCGCCGGGCCGGACAGCGGTAGCGCCCGCACCCACTCCCGCAGGTCCCGATCCACGCCGCGGCGGGTGAACACCTGGCTGAGATAGACGCCGGGCAGCATGACCGCCGCCGCGTTCAGCACCAGCAGCCCGGCTCCGGCGGCCGCGCCTGTCAAACCGTCCTCCGGCATGGTGAATTCCGGCCGCCACCAGACGAGCACCGCGGCCACGGAAACACCCGCGGCAGCGGCCCAATGCGCCGGACGCCGCCATCCCGTGATCATTCCCAGCACTACGAGCAGCGGGATCACCGCCAGTACCCACACCATCGATCCGACCTTCCTCACCTTCCGAACAGCTGCGACACAGCCTGACGGCAGGGGTGGCCGGTGGTCTTGAACAAAAATCTCGGCGCGCGAATTCGCATCGCCGCGCGATCGTCACCTCACGGGCGGATCGCGCCCGGCGTCACGCCGAAGTAGCGCTTGCAGATTCGCGTCAGATGCGCCTGATCGGCGAACCCCGTCGCGGCCGCCACCACGGCCGGAGTCTGCCCCGCCAGCAACAACCGGCGGGCGCGGTTGGCGCGCAACCGCATCAGATAGGCGTGCGGCGGCAACCCGTACGCGGCCCGGAAGGCGTTCATGAGCGCGGCCCGCGACATCCCCGCCGCCGCACCGAGTTCCGCGATGGTGACCGCCTCGGTCCAGCGGTCGTGCAATACCTGACGAGCCGCGTCCACGCCCCGGCGCGGCGCCACCCCCGCCGCACCCGCCCGCCCATGCCGGGCATGTCGATCCAGCACCGCCCCCAACCCCGCGATCAGCAATGATTCCGCCGTGAGCGCATCGCCCGCCAACTCCTGCTCGCGATGCACCATCCGCAACCGGCCGAACAATTCGTCATCCCGCACCGCGGTCTCGGGGAACCACACTTCCCTGTTCCCCCACCGCTCCCCCGCCAACTCCGCGACCAGTCCCGTATCGAAATAGAACTCCGATACCGCCATCCGTCCGCCGCCGGCGCGAACCCGGTGTGCACCTGCCCTGGATTGATGATCACCAACTGCCCGGCGGGAATCACCACCTTCCCCCCGGCCATGTCCAGCCCCTCCGCCCCCTCTTCGATCACCCCTACCGAGAGCTGCTCATGACTGTGCCGATCGAACTCGAACGTCTCGAACCGCGCCGCCAGCAACTCGACCTGTGAACTGGCCGCCGCCGTCCACAACCGAGCATGCTCCCCGCAGCCTGAACCATGAAAACAGCCGATCAGTGCTTCTTCTTGAAGGGCAGCACCTGCACGATCAGCACCACGATGGTGCCGACGACGAATCCGACCACCGCCGAAGCGGCCGTATTCGTCAGCCACGCCAGCAGTCCCCCGACACCTTGGACGGCATCGCGGACAGCCTCCTCGGCATGGTGCACCAACTCGTACGGCGCGTGCCAGCCGAGCTCATCGGTGCCGGTGAGCAGGATGTGCCCGCCGACCCAGAGCATCGCGACCGTACCGATGAGCGACAGCGCCGTCAGCAGTTTGGGCATCCCCGTCACCAGTCCGCGACCGACGGCCTGCGCAAACCGGGAGGACCGCTGGGCCAGCGCCAATCCGACATCATCCATCTTCACGATGACGCCGACAACGCCGTACACCGCGGCGGTGATAACCACGGCGACAATGACAAGAATGATCAGCCGAGGGAAGAACGACTGGTGGGCAACCTCATTGAGGGCGATCACCATGATCTCGGCGGACAGAATGAAATCGGTGCGAATAGCGCCCGCGGTCATCGCCTTCTCATCGGCGGCCCCGTCGGCCTCGGGCCCGTGGCTGTCATGGTGCAGGAACCGCCCCAGCACCTTCTCCGCGCCTTCGAAGCACAGATAGGTGGCGCCGATCATCAGGATCGGTGTGAGCAGCCACGGCACGAACTGGCTGAGAATCAGCGCCGCCGGAAGAATGAACACCAACTTGTTGCGCAGCGACCCGATGGCGATCCGCTTGATCATCGGAAGCTCACGCTCCGCGGTGATGCCATGCACATACTGCGGTGTCACAGCGGTGTCGTCGATGACCACCCCGGCGGCCTTCGCGGTCGCCCGCCCGGTAGCCGCCCCGATGTCGTCAATGGAAGCAGCCGCGAGCCGGGCCAGCGCGGCCACGTCATCGAGGAGTCCGAAAAGGCCTGCGCTCATGCCCCGCAGATTACCGGCCCGACGGCCGACAGCATGAATGTGCCGTCGACCATCATTCCTTGGCTCGTGGCCGAAGCCCGTGGGGCGTGCCACGGAATCCGGCCTCCTTCGGATTGTCGACATGCGGGCTACGACGAACTCCGACGATCGAAAACGAAGTAGGGGTGGCCCTTTCGGGCACCCCTACTCCGTCAAGGGTCGCGATCGTCTACTCGGCGCTGCGGTGCGGGTAGGAGCTCTGCATCGACAGGAACCGGAGGTCGAGGTCTTCCTCGAGGTAGTCCATACGGCGTTCCCAGAAGGACACCATGTGCGGTAGCGCCAGGTGACGCTCGAAATCCTCCTGGGAGCGCCACACCTCGTAGAGAACGAAAATCGACGGGTCGTTCGCATCCTCGTGGAAGTGATACTCCAAGGCCCCGTCTTCGGCGCGAGACGGTGCCACGAACGACAGCAGCAATTGCTTCAGCTCGTCGGCACTGTCCGGTTTGGGCCGGGCGATTCCCACGACGGCCAGCGGAGCTCGATCGGCAACTGAGACGTCGTCCACGCTCTCCGGTTTACGAATCAGCAGATTGCCCAGAACCAGATAGTCGATTTCGGTACTCAAGAAGCATCGGATGGCATCCTCCGGGGAACCGACGATCGGCTCACCGGCAACATTGAAGGAGGTATTGATCAAGTACCCCATACCGGTTCGTTCTTGCACCTCACGAAGCAACTCGGCCAGTAGCGGGTTCTGACTGTCGTCAACCGTCTGAACCCGGGATGTGCCGTCGACGTGACTTACCCCCGGAATCTGGTCGCGGAACTCCTCCCGCACGGGCACCACGAATGTCATATCCGGAGAGGGCGCGAGTTTCCCCATGTCGAAAAGTCTGTTGGCATCGGATTCCAGAACCACGGGCGCAAAGGGGCGAAACGGTTCTCGATGTTTGACGCGAAGATTGATGATGTCCTTGATGTCCTCGAACTTCGGGTTTGCGAGAATACTTCGGCTACCGAGGGCACGAGGGCCGTACTCGGCGCAGCCCTGGAACCAGCCGATGACAACTTTCTCGGTCAGCAATTCGGCAGTCTTCGCGGTGACGTCGGCAGCATTCAGCTCCGTCACGACAATGCGATCCTCGAACAGCCGGGTAGCCTGGAGCATTTCTTCGTGTGTGTACTCCGGACCCAGATATGTCGTACAGGGCGCCGGGGTGACGTGCCCGTACACATGACCGACGAATGCCGCCGCACCGATGGGGAGTCCGGTATCACTGGCTCCGTAGCTCACATCCACGGAGGCGAAGTTACCGGCCTCCAGCACCTTGGTATTATTGACACAATTCAGTGCGACGCCACCTTCATGAATCAGGTTCGAAAGACTCGTGCATTTGGATAGTTCGGCAATCTGATGAGCAGTCGCCAGCTCGAGGACATCCTGTGCCGCACGTGCGACTCGCGCCTTGAACTCCACGGTATCTCTGGTGGAATCGTTTCCGCCGAAGAGGCGGTCGAGCTCGCTTTCGTAGGCGATGTGACTCTGTGGACCGCCCAGCGGAATGGTGAATCTGATCCCACCATGGTCGAGGAGTGTGATCAGTGAATCGATAATTTGCGGATCAGTTGGGTTCGGGCAGTATGCGGAGAGCCCCATCACCTTGTATTCATCATTGTTCGGATAGAATCCCAGGTAGCGGGTTATTTCACTGTAGAACAGCCCTATCGAATTGCCACTACCTATGGTCAGATGTTCGAAGACGGTAATCTCACCGCTCTCGATCTGGCCCGAAACAGACGAGTTCCGCTCCCCTCGGCCGTCGCTGATGAAGAATACGGAATCACCGCCACCACGTACCTGGTAGCCGCACATCAGGTGGGCCATATGATGCGGAACGAGAATCAGCTTTCCGGCCGGAATCCTGTACCCGGTCTGCGCATGGAAGTCGTTCGCAATCTGCTCCGGCGCGAAGAGTCGCTCGTATAACTTATCGAACTCCGCAAGTACCATCGAGCGAAGGTCCGGGTCGGGCACAGCTTCGGCCACATCCCCCTTCATCAACTCGAGTACTTCATCCGTAAATGCCCACGGAAAAGCAAAGTAGTCCACATCGGACAGCGAAATGCCAGCCTTTTCGAGGCACCAGTCTATCGCATTCGACGGAAACTTGGTCGTCTTCTTTTCCCTGTTCAGACGCTCCTCTTCGACGGCCGCGACGACTTGGCCGTCGATTATGATTGCAGCTCCGGCATCGTGGCCTACGGCCGCGTAGTGATCTATTTTTTCCGGTCCCGGAAGCATGAGATCCTGATCGCGGCTGCGAGTGAACCCGTTGTAGCCCAAAAAAATCAAAACAACTCTCCTCAGATAGTGGAATTACACTGATTTATTCGAAAGTAGCGAGGGCGCGGGCCGCATCGGGCCACCGGTCGTCTCGAACCCGATCACGGCATTCACCGTCAGGAGCGAGAACAGGATGGTCACCAACCCCAGGAGGCTGGCGGTTGCCGTGGAGAGACCCGTCATCACAGCAAATATCGACGGTCCGCTCATGAAGAAATTCCCGCCGTACAACGCCCCGAGTGCGAGCGGAAGAATCAGAATTCGGCTCATCCCGTGCGCACGGGAGACGAAAAGACGCAGGGCAACTGCCGTGAGCAACTCGAGGGCCGCGTTGAAGACCGGAACCGTGAACGGCAGTTCGAATATTCTCAGCGGCTGACCGCCCACGTATCGGTACAGTCCCGCGTTGATGATCGACATTTGCGCCGCCGCATCGAAGAGCACAAGCGCTCCGTAGAGTTTCCAGACGGCGCCGCTCGACCAGCTCCGCTCCAATGCGACCATGAAAATGCAGATCGCCGTGCAATACCAGCCCAGATAGACCAGGATGCCCCACACCGGGATGTCTTCCTGGAATTGGCGGACGTAGGGAACACCGTCCGGGACCGCATACGTGACGCCTATCAGCTTATCGAGTAGACCCTCGAACGGAGCGGCAGCAAGACATGATACGAGCAGCGCGAACAGATAATACTTTCGGTGTTTCGCCCAGATCCGGATCGCCCACCCGGCCAGTCCGGCGGTCCAGACGATCATGACTGCCAGGCAGATATTTCCTACCACGGCGATACCGTGCTCACTCATCTCGGTGCGCCTATTCCGCGTAACGCGCCTGTGACGATTGCGATCCCCCGCCTATTCATTATTTACCCCTACTCGATCTGCGCTGGCCACCTGTTGAGCGTATCGAGACGGTTTGGCCGGTTAAATAATCCGAACGGGGCGTCAAGTACGCCTTTCGGGCCAATGCGCTGCGGCCCCCGCCCCAGCCGGGGCACGTGCCGCCGATCCGCGGACCGACCACTACGCATCCGCCGCAGCGGTCGCCTCCGACATGTTTCGTTGATTCATGGTGGCTTGGGTGCTATGACCGAATCGACCGTGCTGATGGACCGCATTGGCCGGGGAAACGAGGTAGGTCGGTCGTGATAATTCCGTTGCGGGATGGGCAAGGCGCCGAGATCAGTTATCTGCGAGTGGGTTTGGGGTGGGATCCGGCGCGACGCAGGCCCTGGGGCAAGCAGGCCGAGATCGATCTGAATATCGCGGCCATGATCTACGACGACGTCGGCCTCATCGATGTCGTCTATCACGAGCAGATGTTCTCCGCCGACCGGGCGGTGCGCCTGCACTGGGACAACCTCACCGGCGAAGGTCCGGGGGACGACGAGATCATCACCGTCGATCTGGCTCGCATGGATGCTGCCGTGACGGCCGTGCTCTTCGTGGCCACCTGCTACACCGGGCAGGATCTGTCCGGGGTCGAGGATGCCTTCTGCCGCATCGTGAACAGCGCGACCACCACCGAGTTGGCCCGCTACGACATTGCCGCTGTCACCGGCACCGGCTTCATCATGGGTGGACTGTTCCGCCCGAGCGGAACCTGGGAGTTCCGGGAAATCAACGAGGGCATAGCGGCCCGGCACCCGGTCGAGGCCGTACCCCACCTCGAACGCTTCCTGTAGCCGCAGAGCAGGTCGTCGTCACCGCGCCTTGCGAACCAACGGCACGCGCAGTCGGCGGCGGCCGCCGCGCGCCGCCCGAGGTGCGCGGCGCGGGCGGCTGTAGCGCAGGAGCTCCATCAATCGATCCTCGGCGGCGCGATACCGCTGCATGTCGACCCGCAGCCGCCACACGACCTCCGGATCACCGGGTTCGAGGACCGTCGCGCGCACCGGCAGGACATACCCCGCGATCCGCGCGTCGGAGAGCGCGAAAAGCACCCGGTAGACCTGCGATTCGTCCAGGTCGGCGAGCGCTCCCCAGGCCCGGGCGTGCAGCCCGTTGCTCAAGCCGCGCGACGGAATCCAGTGCGGGGCGACAGCGTGGCTCGCCCACGGATCGGGAACCGCCTGCGTCACCTCGAACTGGTTTCTCACAGTCCCGATACTCCGACTAGTCCTTCTTCATCATCTCGTAGATGCGCTTGCACTCCGGGCAGACCGGAGAGCCGGGCTTGGGGGACTTGGTCACCGGGAAGACCTCGCCGCAGAGGGCTACCACGTGGGTGCCCATGACGGCGGACTCGGCGATCTTGTTCTTCTTCACGTAGTGGAAGAACTTGGGGGTGTCGTTGTCGGTCGACTCGTCGGTGGTCGTATCCGGACGGACCAGGGTGTCTGATGCGCTCACCTGATCCATGATGCCAGGGTGTGGTCGGGGGCTCATCGGAACCACCGGCATGTGACTTCGACAGGCTGTAGTGGAAGACTCGGGGTATGCAGCGCGACGGCGATTTCGAGGCCGAGGTCGGTGGCGGCGATCGCCCCGAGGTCGAATTTCATCCAGCCGGTTCGATTCCGAACCCGCCGCGCAAGCCCGAGGGCTATTTCCCGGGGGAGAAAGAGCATCCGGCGCTGATCACCGAGGCGGCGCCGTCACTGAAGCAGCAGCATCGGGATCGGGTTCGGCGGTACACCATCCTCATGGCGTTCCGGATTCCGTGCCTGGTGCTGGCGGCGGTGGCCTACAGCGTGTGGGAGAACTGGGTGATCTCGCTGCTCATCATCGGGATCTCGGTGCCGCTGCCGTGGATCGCGGTGCTCATCGCCAATGACCGGCCGCCCCGCAGCAAGGACGAGCCCAGCCGCTGGGACGGCCGTCGCGAGGACCAGACCGCTATCGAATCACGCCCGCACCGCGCCATCGATGGCTGAGGGGACCGCCCGGCGGATGCTCAGGGACATGAGTGCCGCCACGGCGCGCAAACCGCCCGCGATGTAGAAGGCCAGGCTGTAGCTGCCCTGGATATCGCGAATCACGCCCGCGCCCGCCGCCGCCACGGCCGCGCCGATCTGATGCGAGGCGAAGACCCAGCCGAAGGCCACCGGACCGTCCTCGCCGAAGTGCTCCCGGCGCAGCGCCACGGTCGGCGGCACGGTCGCGATCCAGTCCAGGCCGTAGAAGATGATGAACGCCCACATGCTCGGCTCCACATCGGGGGCCAGCAGCGCGGGCAGGAACAGCAGTGAGATCCCGCGCAGCGAGTAGTAGCCGAGCAGCAGATACCGCGAATCGAACCGGTCGGTGAGCCAGCCCGAGGCAATGGTCCCGGCCACATCGAACACGCCGACCAGCGCGAGCAGTCCCGCGGCGGTGGTGACGGGCATGCCGTGATCGTGGGCGGCGCTCACGAAATGGGTGCCGATGAGCCCGTTGGTGGACATACCGCAAATCGCGAAACCGCCTGCCAGCAGCCAGAACACCGGCTTGCGCGCCACCGTGAACAGCACCGTCAGCGCCCGCGAGGCCCCACCGGTGACGGCGACCCGCACCCCGACCGGACTGCCCGGCTCCGCACCGTAGGCGGTCTCCCCGATATCGCTCGGGTAGTCGCGGATGAAGAACCACACCAGCGGCACCACCGCGAGCGAGATGGCCGCCACCAGCAGCGCCGGAAACCGCCAGCCCTGATCATGGGCGAGCGCGGCGATCAAGGGCAGGAAGATCAGCTGCCCGGTCGCGCCCGCCGCGGTGAGCACGCCGGTGACCAGGCCGCGCTGCTTCACGAACCACCGCCCGGAGATGATGGCCACGAACGGCATGGACATCGAGCCCACGCCCACGCCGACCACCACGCCCCACAGCAGCACCAACTGCCACGCCTGGGTCATGAACACCGTCAGTCCGCTGCCCGCGGCCACCAGCACCAGCGCGCCCGCCACCACCCGGCGAATGCCGAGGCGGTCCATGAGCGCCGCCGCGAACGGCGAGATCAGGCCGTAGAGCAGCACATTCACCGAGACCGCCGCCCCGATGGTGCCGTGCGACCAGCCGAATTCCGCATGCAGCGGATCCATGAGCACGCTGGGCACCGAGCGGAAGGCCGCCGCGCCGATGAGCGTCACGAAGCCGACCGCGGCCACGATCCAGGCCGGATGCAGTCGCCGCCGGGTGGGCAATGCCGTTCCGCCGCCCGGTGATTGCGTGGCGGGATCGTTTCGAAGTTCAGTCACCGCACGAGCGTCCCGGAAATCGCGGTCGCGAACGAGTGGCCTGAATGCCACAATGCGTAAAGATCACGCCAACTCAGCGAGAGGGAGCACCCCATGCCGAAACCCCATCTGGTGGCCGTTCTCGCCCTGGAACCGACCGTCGGCTTCGATATGACCATCCCGACCACGGTGCTCGGCTCGGCCCGCGACGAGGCCGGAGAACCGCTCTACGAGGTCCACGTCTGCGGGCTCAGCACCGATAAGATCGCCTCCACCACCGGGTATTTCATCGTGCCCGAGTTCGGCCCGGAGCTGCTGGCCCGCGCGGACACGGTGATCGTGCCGGGCACCCGCATTCACGGCCCGCGGGTGGAGGGCGCGCTGGACGCGGACCTGGCCGCCGCGCTGGGCGCCATTCGCCCCGAGGCCCGCATCGTCTCCATCTGCACCGGCGCCTTCGTGCTCGGCGCCGCCGGTCTGCTCGACGAGCGCCGGGCGACCACGCACTGGCGTTTCGCCGATCTGTTCCGATCCATGTATCCGCGGGTCCGCCTGGACGAGAACCTGCTGTTCGTGCAGGACGGAAACATCTGGAGCTCGGCCGGTCTCACCGCCGGAATCGATCTGTGCCTGCATCTCATCCGCACCGATCACGGCGCGGCGGTGGCCAATGACGTGGCCCGCTACTGCGTGGTGCCGCCCTGGCGGGAAGGCGGTCAGTCGCAATACATCGAACGGCACATCCCCGAATCGGACGGCGGCACCGCCGCGACGCGACTGTGGGCGCTGCGGCATCTCGACCGCGATCTCGATCTGAATTCCCTTGCCGCCCACGCCTGTATGAGCGTGCGCAGCTTCACCCGGCATTTCAAGGCCGAGACGGGAATGGCGCCGGGCGCCTGGGTGCTGCAACAAAGGCTCCGGCATGCGCGACAGCTGCTGGAGACCACCGCGCTGCCGGTGGACGAGGTGGCCCGGGCGGCCGGACTGGGCACCGCGGCCTCGCTGCGGCACCATATGCTCGGCCAGCTCGGGGTGTCACCGCTGGCCTACCGCAAGACATTTCGTTCCGGTCCGGTGCACACCGTCGCGGCGACGGGGCTCGCATTGCGGGATTAGCCTCGGCGGCAGCGGACGGGCATCGGCAGCGCGAACAAACGAGTGTTGGGAGACAGCATGACGATTCGGTGGGTCTGGGCGTTCCTCGACCGTCCGGCAGCGCAATTCGACGAGTGCGCCGAGTTCTGGGCGACCGTCACCGGTTCGGCCTTGTCACCGCGGCGCGGGGAGAACTCCGAATTCCTCACCCTGCTCCCGGAGTCCGGTGCGTCCCTGGTGAAGATGCAGGCCATCGCGGGCGATGAGCCGCGCCTGCATCTGGATCTCGACGTGGACGATATCCCGGCCGAGACGCGGCGCGCGGTCGGACTGGGCGCGACGCTCGTGCTCGAGCATCCGGACTACACGGTTCTGAAATCCCCGCACGGCATGATCTTCTGCCTCACCCCGGCGGGCCGGGGCGGCGGTGAGCTCACGCCCACGGTGGTGGGTCCGGAGGGCGATCGCAGCCGTCTCGATCAGGTCACCCTGGATATCGGCGCGGCCGATCACGACGACGAGGTGCGGTTCTGGAAGGAGCTGACCGGCTGGAACCTCACGGCGAGCACGCTGCCGGAATTCACCCGGCTGCGGGCGGATCCGCAGCAGGCGATCAATCTGCTGTTGCAGCGACTCGGCGCGGATCGGCCCACCTCGGCGCATGTGGACCTGGCCTGCACCGACCGGCACGCCACCGCCGCCTGGCACGAGAAACTGGGCGCGCGTCGGCTAGCGGAGGGCAGCAACTGGCTCGTCATGACGGATCCGGCCGGTCAGGTCTATTGCCTGACCGGCCGGACGCCTGCCTGAAAACCGTTCAGCTCCAACCGGTCCGCGGCTCCGGCCGCGCGGCCGGAGCGGAATTGGCCAGGGCTTCCAGATCCTCGAGGAACTTCTCGACGCTCTCGGCCCGGGCCTGCGGGGTGTTGACGTGCTCGCGCAACTTCTCCTCGGTGAGCGCGAGCATGGCGGCCGACAGATCGGCCTCCAGATCGCGGATCAGCTGCCTGCGGAATTGCAGGATCTGCTCGCGACCCTGTTTCCGCACGCGCGTCACCTCCTCGGTGGCCGCCTCCCGCATCTGCGCGATGATGCGGTCGGCGTCGATGCGCGCTTCCTCGCGCATCCGCTCAAGCTCGGCCTGCACCTCCTTGACGGAGCTGTCGTAGGCCTGCTTCGCCCGGAGCAACCGGTCCGCCGCCTTCTCGCTGTCGTCGAGTTGCTTCTGGACCTGTTCCTGGGCCTTGCTCATGACCTTCTTCACCGGCGGCACAATGTATTTCACGAAGAACCACACAATGACGCCGAAGCCGAACAGCTGGCTGAAGAAGATCGGCCAATCCCAGGTGATGTTGTAGATACCTTCGGCTGCGAGCAGGTCGTACGTGTCGATCACGACCCCTGTCCTCTCTGATGACCGGCACTGGTGCGGGTACGGCCGTTCGTGCCGAGCATTCGATCGGCCAGATCGTGGGCGAGTGGTTCGACGGATTCACGCAGTTCGGCGGCGACCTGATCGGCCTCGGCGCGCAGTTGCGCCGTGGTCTCCGCGACAATGTGGTCGGCCTCCTGCTGGGCCTCGCCGCGGAGTTCCTCGAGAATCGCCCTGCCCTCCGCGCGCGCTTCGTTGCGGATTTCCGCGGCCTCCGCGCGCGCCTTCTCGAGCGCCGTGTTGTAGCGGGCCTCGGCCTCCGCGAATACCTCGGAGGCTTCCTTGGCGGTCACCGCCGTCTCGCTGATGCGCGCCCCCCGTTCCTCCAATACCTTCCGGATCGGCGGAACCACGAAGAACCAGATGACCCCGAGCACGATCAGGAAGATCGCCAGCTCGACGAAGAAGGTGCCGTTGGGAATCAGAAAATTCTGTTGGGCCACCACATCTGTTCTCGGCGACATGACGTCGTCTACTTGCCGGGAGTAGCGAATACGAACAGAGCCATGAACGCTAGATTGATGAAGTAGGCCGCCTCGACCAGACCGACGGTCAAGAAGAAGTTGATGCGCAGTTTGGGTTCGGCCTCGGGCTGTCGCGCGACGCCGTTGATCAGGGCCGCGCCGGCCAGGCCGTCACCGATGCCCGCGCCGATGGCGCCACCCGCCATGATCAGGCCGCCGCCGATCAGAGCGCCTTGGACAATGGTCGCAGTTTCCATTCTTCACTTCCTTGTTAGAAACGATTCGGTACGGAGTTGGCCCGTCGGTCAGTGCTTGTCGTGCTCGAGCGACATGGACGAGCTGAAGTACAGGATGGTCAGCAGAGAGAAAATGAATGCCTGGATGAGCCCGACGAACATATCGAACAGCTTCCAGACGGCATTCGGACCCCAGCTGATCCAGAAGGGGAACAACGTGATCACCGAGATCATCACCGTGCCCGCGAACATATTGCCGAACAGTCGCAGGGACAGAGAGATCGGTTTGGCGATCTCCTCGATCACGTTGATGAAGACCATCGGCCCCCAACCGGTATGGCCTTTCAGCAGTTGTTTCGCATGGCCGCCCGCTCCGCGTCGCCAGACACCGGCGAGTTGGTAGAAGATGAACACGAACACCGCCAGCGCGAAGACGAAGTTGACATCGGAAGCGGGCGGTTTGATCAATTCGCCCTGGCCGTACTGGACCGGGAGCACCGACAGCCAGTTGGACACCAGGATGTAGACGAAGAGCGTGACCGCCAGCGGCACCGCGAACGGCGCGATCTTGACGCCGATGGCGCTCTCCACCTGATTGCGCATCTGGACCGTGACGGCCTCGAAGAACAACTGCACGCCGTTGGGGACGCCCGAGGTGATCTTCGCCCGGAGATAGAAAGCCAAGGCGAGCACGATGATCGCGGCCACCACGGTGGAGACGATGGTGTCGACATTGAAGGTCATCCCGAACAGATGCGCCTGCATGTACTCGCCGGCATGGATCTTGGATTCACCCTCCGCTGCCGCGAACAGACCGAAGGGACCGCCCGGTGGGGCGATCGATGCGACTGGATAGCTCATGATTGCTGTCGAAGCCCTTTCAGTTCGGGCACAACGGTGTGGTAGATCAGCACGATCTGGAAGACGGCCAGCCCGAAGAAGATTCCGATGCCGTTGGGCCGGGTAAAGATGGCGATCAGGATAGCCAGACCGGTCAGTGAAAGCAGGCGCGCGGCGGAGGACATCGCCAGTTTCTGCTTACTCGGCGTTTCCGAATCGGTGATGCGCACAATGGTCATCCAGGTGAGCTGAGCGTTAACCCAGCCGAGGGTGAGTCCGGCGCTTATGTAAACACCCAGCAACAATCGATCCAGCACACCAGTAATCATCAGAGCCAGGACGCCCAGCACTGCCGCTATTGCGGCTGTCCGACGCCGGATCCTGTTGACATCCACTTATGACACCGCCTCGCCGTCATACCACCTCGTCGTGGAGCCGCACATGATCGCAGCATACACAGGCGAAGAACATTGCGTGACAACAATTCTGATCTTCAAATTTTTGATCTTGAATTGCGGAAACGACTTTCGGCCACCCGCCACCGGCAAACCTCCGATCTCGTTGTTCCTCCGCAGGTCCCGGCCCCGCCGATGGGGATCGAGGGAATCCATACGGAATGGTCTGTAGAGCCCGTTTGTCCACCCCCCGGAAACGCTCGGGAAAGCTTAGACGCAAGGTTGCGAATAATTGCCAGAATGACGCTGAATTCCGGCATGTCGGACATCGGCGAGGCTGAGCAGGGGCCGGTTCTCTATGCCCGAGGGTTGCGGTGGCAGAGTTGGCAATCATGCCGACGCACCAGACGACCGCCTCGTCCCTGCTCGCCGACCTCGCTCCGGCGCTGCGCGCCGCGCTGACCCGCGTCGGCTACGACGCCGATACCCTCCTCGACGCGCTCGGCGACGACGCGCACGCCGTGCCCGAGCGCGAGGCGGCCGCGGCGCTGGCCCCCGTCGACCTCGATCGCGCGGTGGCCGCCGGACTGCTCGCCCGCGACGGCGCGCAGGTGCGCGCCGCGCTCGATCTGCGTCCGCTCAATCTGGGCTCCGGCACCCGCTGGGTGCTGTCGGACCTCGACGACTCCATGCACCGCCGCTCCCTCGACGCCGAGCACGGCCTGGGCGTCGGGCAGGCCTCGCTCTCGCTGCTGCGCGCCACGCCGACGAATCCGGTCGGCACCGTGCTGGACCTCGGCACCGGCTGCGGCGTGCAGGCCATTCACGCGAAGTCCTACGGCCGCACCGTCACCGGCACCGATGTGAGCAAGCGGGCGCTGTGGCTGGCCGAGGCCAATGCGGCCCTCAACGAGCTGGATATCGAACTGCGCGAAGGCTCCTGGTTCGGACCCGTGGCGGGCCGCCGCTTCGATCAGGTCGTCGCCAATCCGCCGTTCGTGGTGGGTCCCGCGCGCATCGAGCACACCTATCGCGATTCCGGGCTGGCCCTCGACGGCGCCAGCGAACTCGTCATCTCCGGAATCCCGGAACTGCTGAACCCGGGCGGCACCGCGGCGCTGCTGGCCTCGTGGGTGCATATAGAGGGACAGGACTGGCGGACGCGGGTGTCGAGCTGGCTGCCCGATCAGGGTGTCGAGGCGTGGATCGTGCAGCGCGATATCGCCGATCCCGCCCTGTATGTCGGAACCTGGTTGCGCGACGCCGGATTGGATCCGCGCGAGGTGGCGGCCCAGGCCCGCGCCGAGCAGTGGCTCGACGCCTTCACCGCCGCGGATGTCGAGGGCATCGGCTTCGGCTTCGTCTATCTGCGCGCCATCGACGGCCCCACCGAACTGCTCGCCGAGGACCTCACGCACGGCTTCGACGATCCGCTGGGCGCGGAGGCGACCCGCTACTTCGAGCGCTCGGCCTGGTTGCGCGCCGTGGCCACGGATCCGGACCGCATTCTCGCCACCCGTTTCGAAGTGGATCCGGCCACCGCGCTGGAGCGCGTGTACCTGCCCGGCCCCGACGGCTGGGAACAGCGGGTGGCGCGATTGCATCGCGGTGACGGCCCGCGCTGGCAGCACGAGGTCGACGACACCATCGCCGCGCTGCTGGCCGGTATGCGCCCCGACGGCCTGCCGCTGAGCGAACTCGTCGAACTGCTCGCCTTCGGCGAGACCGGCGATGCCGCGACCCCGGAATTCGAAGCCGCCGCGCTGGGCGTGGTCGTCGGCCTGGTGCGCCACGGCCTGATCCATCCCCGCTGAACTCGCCCCGCTCGGCGGTCATATAGCCTCCCAGACCGGAATTCAGGAAGTGATACCGGTCACATACCGGGCTTGCTGGTCATGATCCGGGGAATGCCGATGACCTGCGCATCGTTGCATCGGCAGCTCGACGGACCAGCAGCAGGGGCAGGGGTCATTGACACGTAATCGATTGTCGCGAGCCGAAGTTCGGGTCCAGCGGTGGCAACCGCCCGGACACCGGCGGACGCCCGCGCGACGGCCGTGTTCCCCGACCTGCGCCGTTCTCAGGAACTTCTCAGACGTGCGCCGTAAAAACCGCAGCTCAGATGCGGTTTATGCAGCCCGCCGCGGGGAACTTTCCTGATGTCGGGTCCGTTGAACAGAGCGAGACACCACCGACAGGAGGCAAGTCATGACAAGCCCCGCCACCACTGACGTGCGCACCAGCGAACAGGACCTCGACGCCCAGAGCCCCGCAGCCGACTTGGTACGCGTGTACCTGAACGGAATCGGCAAGACGGCGCTGCTCACGGCCGCCGACGAGGTCGAGCTGGCCAAGCGCATCGAGGCGGGCCTCTACGCTCAGCACCTGCTGGAGACGAGCAAGCGACTGTCCGCGGCCCGCAAGAAGGATCTCGCGATCCTGGTCCGTGAGGGTCAAGCCGCCCGCCAGCATCTGCTCGAAGCGAATCTGCGCCTCGTGGTGTCGCTGGCCAAGCGCTACACCGGCCGCGGAATGCCGCTGCTGGACCTCATCCAGGAAGGCAACCTGGGCCTCATTCGCGCCATGGAGAAGTTCGACTACACCAAGGGCTTCAAGTTCTCGACCTACGCCACCTGGTGGATTCGGCAGGCCATCACCCGCGGTATGGCCGATCAGAGCCGCACCATCCGCCTCCCCGTGCACCTCGTGGAGCAGGTCAACAAGCTGGCCCGCATCAAGCGCGAACTGCATCAGCAGCTCGGTCGCGAGGCCACCGATGCGGAACTGGCGCGCGAGTCCGGCATTCCGCAGGAGAAGATCGCCGATCTGCTCGATCACAGCCGGGATCCGGTAAGCCTGGATATGCCGGTCGGCAATGACGAAGAGGCCCCGCTCGGTGATTTCATCGAGGATTCCGAGGCCACCTCCGCCGAGTCCGCCGTCATCGCCGGTCTGCTGCACCGCGATGTGCGCACCGTGCTTGCCACCCTCGACGAGCGGGAGCAGCAGGTCATCCGCCTGCGCTACGGCCTCGACGACGGCCAGCCGCGCACCCTCGACCAGATCGGCAAGCTCTTCGGGCTCTCCCGCGAGCGGGTCCGCCAGATCGAGCGCGAGGTCATGTCCAAGCTCCGCAAGGGCGAGCGCGCCGACCGCCTGCGCGCCTACGCGAGCTAGGCCTCCGATACATCGGGCCGTCTTCGAGGCGTCGGCCCGATCCACGCCGGTCGGTTTCGGTACCCGCCTGTCCCCCTCCGGGTATCGCGAACCGACCGGCTTTTTCGTGTGCGGCGTAGGATCACTCCTCGAACGTGTCCGGAACTACCGCCGAGCAACCGGAGTGGACATGGCCAGGAAGCAGACCGTCGAAGAGTTCCTCGCCGATTCCCCGCATCCCCGCAAGGCCAAGATCGAGGAGTTGCGCGCCGCCATCCTGCTGGCGAATCCCCAACTCACCGAACAGATCAAGTGGAATGCCCCCAGCTTCTGCGTCAACGGCGACGACCGCATCACCTTCCAACTCCAGCCCAAGGACGTCGTCGCCCTGATATTCCACCGCGGCGCCAAGAAACGGGACGGCGACGCGGACGGCTTCACCTTCGACGACCCGACCGGCCTGATCGACTGGCGCTCCCCCGACCGCGGCCTGATCGGCTTCGCCGACAAGCAGGACGTGCAGGCGAAGCTTCCAGCCGTCGTGGATCTCGCCACCCGGTGGATCAAGGCCACCGCCGACTGATTCGCGCACACCCGGAGCCGGGACTGGCGGTACACCGATCCTGCTGACACTCTGATTCGCACATGGATTGCGAATCAGGGGGCGCAATGGGAAAAAGGCTTAGGCACTTCGATTTCGAGCATTCGAGGGCGGCCCGCGTCTTGCTCTGGCTTGTACTCGGGGGCGGAATCCTGGTGGGCGCGCTGCACATCGGGAATGCCGGATCCGCTGTCCGGCAGGATATTCCCGCGAATCCGATCACCGCGATCGAGGAACTGGTTCGGGGACACCTGAATTGGCCACGTGGCGCCACCACGGTGGCGGTCCTCGCGGTCGTTCTCGTCGTAGTGCTGGTGGGAATCGCCCGATTCAGGGCGGCGGGCAGGAAACTTCGGCCGCTCACGACCCGCGGTGTACGACAGCGGGCGGTCCGGCTCGGCCTGCGGCTCGGACCCGGCGACGCACCCGGCGTGGCGATCGGCCGCGCGGCCGCGAGCGGACGACGACTCTACGGTTCCTACGAGGATCTGCACCTGGATATCTGGGGACCCCGGCGGGGCAAGTCGAGCCGCCGGTGATCCCAGCGATCGTGACGGCGGTCGGCCCGGTCATCGTGACATCGAACCGGTCCGACATCGTCGAGGCGACGCGAAAGGTGCGGACGGCCAAGGGCAGCCGCACCTGGGTGTTCGACCCGCAGGGCATCACCGGCGAAGCGCCGACGTGGTGCTGGGACCCGCTGGCGTGGGTCGGCGGCGACGACGCCCGCGCCACCCAGCTGGCCGCGCACTTCGCCGCCACCGACACGCACGCCGATCGCCAGGACTATTTCGAGATCGAGGGCGAGGAACTGCTGGCGGCCTTCTTCCTCGCCGCCTCGGTGGACCATCGCCCGATCACCCAGGTGTGGGAGTGGGTGACCAATCCCATCGATACCGAACCGATCGAGCTGCTGCGCCGGGCGGGACGGCACTTCGCCGCGGCCGAATTGTCCGCCATGTACAACGCCGATCCGCGACAGCAGAGCGGAATCTTCGGCACGGCCAAGAAGCAGGCCCGCTGCCTGCGATTTCCGGATGTGCACCCGTGGATCACCCCGACCGACGACCGTCCGGCCTTCGATGAGCTCGCCTTCCTCGGGGACAACGGAACCGTCTACGCGCTGTCCGCCGAGGGGCGCGGTTCGGCGGCGCCGCTGGTGAGCGCCTTCATCGAAGCCGTCCTCGATGTCGCGGGCCCGCAAGGCGGCCCGCTCTCCCGGCGGCAGACTGGCGATCCCGCTGCTGGCGGTGCTCGACGATGCCGCGAATGTGGTGCGGTGGCGCGACTTCCCGCAACGGTCCGGCCAGTGCGGAGGCCGCGGCATCGTCGTGATGACCATGCTCCAGTCGTGGGCCCAGGGCGTGCGCTGCTGGGGCCGCGGCGGTATGGACGAACTGTGGTCGGCCGCGACCATCAAGGTGCTGGGCGGCGGCGTCGACGACATTCCACATCTGCGGGACAGGCCGGGGGTACCGGATCTGCGCTCACTGCCACGCGGCCGGGCGGTGCTGCTCGCGTCGGGGGTGCCGCCGGTGCTGATCGAGACCGAGCCGTGGTGGGACGGGGAATACGCCGCGGCGATACACGACTCGGCCGAACCGGTTCGACCACCGATCGCCGACGTGCCGGACGACCCGGAGGAGGCGTCCGATCCGTCCGACGCTCCGGGGTCGATACAAGAGGTGCGCCCCTTGTGATCCGGCTCGGATCAGCAGGCGTGGAAGCTGGCTCGGTACTGCTTCGGGGAAGCGCCCAGGCGGTGGGTGAAGTGGTGGCGCAGGGTGGTCGAGGTGGCGAAACCGGCCTGCCGGGCAATGGTTTCGATGGGGAGGTCGGTGGTTTCGAGGAGTTCGTGGGCGTAGCGGACGCGGGTGGACAGGAGCCATTGCAGGGGTGTGGTGCCCACCTGGTCCTGGAAGTGGCGGGTGAGGGTGCGGACGCTCAGCGATGCGTGGCGGGCGATATCGGTGAGGGTCAGGGAGCGGTGCAGGTTGGCTTCCATCCAGGCGAGGGTGTGCTGGAGCGGGTTGTCGGGGCGGCCCGGGACGGGGTGGTGGATGAATTGCGCCTGGCCGCCTTCGCGTTGGAGCGGCATGACGATGCCGCGGGCGGTGTAGGCGGCGACGGCCGCGCCCAGATCGCGGCGGACCAGGTGCAGGCACAGGTCCAGACCGGCGGCGACACCCGCCGAGGTGAGGAGTTGGCCGTCGTCGATGAACAGGACGGCGGGGTCGACCTCGACGCTCGGATAGCGCTGCGCCAGCTCGTCGGCGTGGCGCCAGTGCGTGGTGGCGCGGCGGCCGTCCAGCAGGCCGGTGGCGGCGAGGGTGAAGGCGCCGACACAGACCGAGGCGATGCGCGTGCCGCGGGCGGCGGGCGCGCGCAGGGCCGCCAGGACCGGTTCCGGTTGGGGCGCGGCGAAATTGGCGTGACCGGGAATGACGATGGTGTCGGCGGCGACCAGATCGGGTAGGTCCCATTCGGTGCGCAGGGTGAAGCCGCCGAGGGACGGATCGGCGAGGATCTTCCGGCCGGGGGCGACCAGGCGGATCTCGTAAGCGGGTGCGGGCGTGAGGGTATTGGCCGTGCCGAAGACCTGGCCGGGGATCGTGAGTTCGAACGGGACCACCGCGTCGAGGGCCAGAATCGCTATCACGTGCATGGCCAGAATTTAATGCACCCTGTCGTTCTGGCCACTGTTCGGGTGGTGTGCGCCCGTCGAAGAATCGAGGGCACCTACCCCTCAGGAGACACAGTGAGTGATCAGCTACCCGAACCCTTCAATGATTTCGATCTGTCCGCAACGGAATTGACCATCGCGGCCTATCAGTTCGCGGAGAGCGCGGAGACGTCGGTGGTCTTCGCGCACAGCGTACGCAGCTATCTGTACGCGCGGGAACTCGCCGCGCAACTGCATCCGGGCGCCGAGTACGACGACGAACTGCTGTTCCTCGGCTGCGTGCTGCACGATATCGGGCTGAGCGCGGCCGGAAACGGCGATCAGCGGTTCGAAGTCGATGGCGCGGACACCGCGGCGGCCTTCCTGCGCGACCACGAAGTGGCCGAGCCGCGCGTGCGGATCGTGTGGGATGCGGTGGCCCTGCACACCTCCGACGGGATCGCCGGGAAGAAGGAGCCCGAGGTGGCGCTCGTCCAGCTCGGCACCGCGGCCGATGTCGCCGGGCGCAATCGGGAGCGGCTGCCCGCCGCGCTCGTGGAGCGGGCGCACCGCGTCTTCCCCAGGGCCGACCTGAGTTTCGCGCTCACCGACGAGATCATCGCCCAGTTGCACGGCAAACCGGGCAAGGCCGGTCCGCTCAGCTTCCCGGGGCAACTGCTGCTCCGCAGCCTGCCCTATGGCGCGATGCCCGATTGGCACGATCTCATGGCGCAGACCGGGTGGAGCGATCGGCCGCTCGCCGCGCGCACACCCGAACTCGCCGCGACGCCGGAGGAACTGGCGGAGCTGTTCGTGAAACGGCTGGCCGCCGGGGATCTCGACGGGCTGGTCGAGTTGTACAAGCCCGCGGCGGTCTTCGCGCCCGCACCCGCCATGACGGTCTACGGCACGGAGCAGATCCGCGAGAGCCTGCGCGACTACGTGAGCGCCGGTTCGCGAGTCTCGCTGCAACTCAGGCGGATTCACACCGCGGGCGATATCGCCCTGCTGTCCAGTGACGCCACCGTCACCGGCTTGGCGGACTAACCCGTCACCACGACCACCACCGAGGTCGCGCGCAAGCAGCCGGACGGCCGCTGGCTCTACGCCATCGACCACCCGTTCTTCGGCGAATAGCCCCGAACCGCCAAGGCCATGCCCAGCACCCTGGCCAATGCCATCGTCCAGGGCCTGCATCCGGAGCGCGCGCTGGCGGGAATCGGCGGGGCGGATCTGTCGAACGGCTGGGGCGACTAGGCGCGCTCCCGGGGCTCCGGCCTCGCAACCATCGGATCGTCCCAGCGGCGCTTCTGACGGTCCGGCCGCGTCATCGGCCGGACCGTCAGGGGCCCGGCGAGATCAACGCCCGGCAGGGAGCCGGTGCGGGCAGGCGCCCTTTGAAGAATCGGTCGGGTGTCACGCCCATGACCGAACGGAAGTCCGCGACCATATGCGACTGGTCGTAGAAGCCGTTGTCGGCCGCCAGCCGAGCGTGGGAAGGCTGTGGTTCACGGCGCGCGTTCCGGTCGTCGCGGACCGTGCCGGGGGACCACGGCGCATCGGGCGTCGCGGCGACAATGCGGCGGATACGGGCTATGCGGGCGAAGTGCTTGGGCGAGACGCCGATTCCGGTCGCGAAGAGGTTGCGGAGTTGGCGTTCGCTCACGGCCAGATCGGCGGCGAGCGCGCCGACCGGTGCGGGCGCACCGAGCAGGGAGTCGACGGCCGCAGCGAGTAGGCGGCGGTGGTCGCGCGCTATGGCGTCTTCGGAGATGCGGTGTGGGAGAGCTTGTTCCAGGAAGCCGAGGGCGTCCTCGGGTCCGAGTTCGGTCAGCGCGGCGGCGAATTCGGCGGCGGGGCCGGGCACCTCGCCGAGCGGCAGTGCGCGGTCGGCGAGATCGGCGGCGGGCAGGCCGAGCAGGGGCCGGGATGCACCCGGAGCCAACCGCAATCGCAGGCATCCTGCCGGTTTCTTGGCGGTGGAGTACGTGGCGCGGGTCTGCGGGCCGACCACCAGCGCTTCGCTGCGGCCCGAGGGTTCGGTGCGGACGACTATGGTGGTCACCGCGTGCGGGATGTGGGTGAACGGCTCGAAGGGTTCGAAGACCGTGGGGATGTGGCCGACTTCGGCGATCCACGGGCGCAAGGACTCCGGGGGTGTCGTCGCGTGCTCGAAGAGTTCGGCGGTGACGACGGTCGCCGGGCGTTCCAGGGTGGTCACCGGATTCACTGTAAGCGGGTTGCGGGTGGTGCGCTGTGCCGGTTTTTCCTATAGCCGGGCCGGGTGGGCACGCCAGGGTTGACGGCATGATCGTGATTACCGGTGCGACAGGCACCATCGGCGGCGAAGTGGTCCGGCAGCTGGCGGCGCGCGGCGAACGCGTGCGGGCCGTGGCGCGGAATCCCGAACGAGCGCAGTTCCCGACCGAGGTCGAGGTGGTGCGCGGCGATTACACGGATACCACGTCCATGGCCGCGGCCTTCGACGGCGCGGAGGCGGTCTTCGTGGTCGGGCTGCTCGGACCCGAGTTCGTGGACCTGGATCAGGCGCTCATCCGCGCGGCCCGCGATGCGGGGGCGCGCCGGATCGTGAAGCTGTCGGCCATCGGTACCGGCGATCCGGGACTCGGCCGAGTGGGCACCTGGCACATGCCGGGCGAGCGGGTGGTCCGGGAAAGCGGGGTGGCATGGACCATCCTGCGGCCCAGTAGTTTCGCCTCGAATACGTTGAGCTGGGCACAGCCCATCGCGGCCGGGCAACCGGTGCCGAATCTGACCGGCTCCGGTGCGCAAGGCGTCGTCGATCCACGCGATGTGGCCGCGGTGGCCGTCGAAGCCCTGCTCTCCGACGACCACGCGGGCCGTATCTACACCCTCACCGGCCCGCGAGCCGTGACGGCCCAGGACCAGGCCGATGCGCTGGCCACCGTGCTGGGCAGGCCGATCGGCACCGTCGACATCCCGCACGACACCGCCCGCGAGCACATGCTCGCCGCGGGCATGTCCGCCGAGTTTGCCGATGGCGCGCTGGCGGGCCAGGCCTTTAGCCGGGCGGGCCACAATAACGTCGTCACCGACGATGTCGCGCGGATCCTCGGCCGCGCCCCGCGCAGCTACGCCGACTGGGCGCGTGACCACGCCGCCGCCTTCGCGCCCGCCTAGGCGTCCGCGAGCACCGCGTCCAGACGGTGCAGGATGCTCGGCCAGCCACCGCGCATGATGCTGCGGGAGAGCTGGGCGGTGGGGTCGTCCGGGTCGAAGCCGTTGTGGGTCAGGACGACTCGGGTGCCGTGGCCTTCGGGATGGAGGTCCCAGGTCACGGTCCAGCCGGTCGGGCGCTCGGCGGCGGCGTCCTCCCAGGAGATGCGCAGGCGCTTGGGCGGGACGGCCTCGAGGACTTCGCAGCTGATCTCGCCGGAGAAGTTGGTGGCGGGGATAGGCTTGGCGCGCAGGCTGAATCGGGTGCCGACGACGGGTTCGAAGCCGTCGGGTTCCATGAGCCACTGCGCCATGAGCGACGGTGTGGTGAGTGCCCGCCACACCTTGCCGGGCGCATGCGAATAGAACTGGTCGAGTTCGATGGTGGTGGGGTCGTCGGTCACCGGGCGCGCTCCGTCGGGTCGGATTCGTCGGGCATATCGTCGGTTTCGTCGGGCATGGCATCGAGGGTGGCGCCCAGATCGCGCATGCGGGAGCGCCAGAACCGCTCGAACGGATCCAGCCAGGATTGCAGATCGTGCAAGGGCTGCGGCTCCACGCGGTAGTAGCGATGCCGCCCGCGCTTCTCCTCGCTGACCAGCCCGCAGTCGCGCAACACCTTCAGATGCTCGGACACGCTCGGCCGGGCCATATCGAACCGCTCGGCGATATCCCCGACCGTCCGCTCACCATCGAGCAGCACATCGAGGATGTCCCGGCGGGTGGGATTGGCCAGGGCGCCGAACACCAGGTCGGCGAGGCTGGATTTCACGCGCTGCGGCATCGGCCCTTCATTCGCTCACGAGTTCAGCGCCGCCGGAACAGCGCCACCGCGGCACCGACAGCCAGCACGAGAATACCGACGCACCAGGCGAGCGCGGCCGCGACGTAGTAGCCGCTGGAGTGCGCGGATCCGATCAGCCCCGCCGCTCCCTGGCTCAGGTAGCGATTGGCCTCGCTGATCACCGTCAGCGGCTAATGCTCCGCGACCACCCGCAACCAGCCGGGCATGGTGTCGACGGGCACGAAGGCGCTGGAGACGAAAGACCATGGCAGGACCAGGAATCCGAGCCCCTGCGCGGCCTGGACATCCGCGACGGCCAGACCCGCCGGGCGACGGCGGCGGTGGCCGACGGGAGGTGCACCCGCCGAGGGACAGCGTCGGTCACGGTCATGCCGTCACCTCGGTGCGATGGTCGAGATCGGCGGTGAGTTCCACGAAGGCCTCCTCCAGCGTCGGCCTGCGGACCGTGATCTCCTCGATCACCACCTCGGGCGCGGCGGTGAAACACCGTGCGGCCGGTGTCGTGACCGTGCACCCGGACGCTGCCGCGGTCGGGGTGACTCACGGTGGCCAGCATGCGGACCAAGGTCGTCTTGCCCGCACCGTTGCGGCCGAGCACGGCCAGCAGCCGCCCGGGCTCGGCCGCCAGCGTCAGCCCGTCCAGGGCGACGGTGTCACCGAAGCGCTTGGTGACGCCGTCCACCTCGAAAAGCATTGTCATCGCGCACCGTTCGCGGCGGTGAGGACGTAGGAATTGCCGTCCGGGTCGGCGAAGGTCGCCTGGCGGCCCCAGGGCATATCGGCCGGGCCGTCGACGTGCGCTCCGGAGGCGCGCAGGCGGGCGACGGCGCCGTCGAGATCGTCGCTGTCGAGGATCACGCCGGACAGGGTTCCGCTGGACGCGCCCGGGAAGGGCTTGTGCAGCACGATGGCGGCGCCGGTGTCGCCCGGGCCCACCTCGAGCCAGCGATTGTCGCCCATGGTGAAGTCGGCGCGGACGGTGAAGCCGAGGACGTCGGTGTAGAACCGCGCGGCGCGATCCTGGTCGTCGACGAAGGCGGTAATGGTCCTGATCTGCGAAATGGTCATGATCGAAATATAGGTAGGTTTTCACCTACCTATCAACCGTAGGATTTTTCCTACCCAATGAGGAGGTAGGCCTCGAGCCGCGGATGGCGATCGGTGTCGAAGACGCCCATCTCCCGCCAGCCCCAGCGGCGGTACATCGCGGCGGCCGGTGATTCCGGCAGTGTGCACAGCCATGCCCGCCGGTAGTTCGCGATCAGAGTGTCGAGCAGCATCCGGGCCAGACCGCGGCCCCGCATCGCCGGATCGACCATGAGCTCGACGACTTCGAACGTGCCACGCGCGGCGAGCTGCCCGGCATGATGCGGCGGCAGGTCGCGGACGATGGCGCGGTAGAACTCGGTATCGGGCCAGGGAACGGGAGTCGGCCAGCCGTAGGCCACACCCGCAGGCAGGCCGCTCGGCGTCCGCGCCTCCAGGGCGGTGAATCCGGGCTGCTCCAAATGCCATGCCGTCTGGGCCGTGTATTCGACGGCGCCCCGGGTCGGTTCGTTCCACGGCGGCGGATTGAAACACGCGTTGTACAGCGGCATCCAGGCCGGTAGGCGCGCCGCCGCGGCGCCCGCATCCAAGGACGCCACAGCGAACTCGCCGGGTTTGGGCATCATCGGCGCAACCTAGCCTGGAAAGTTATCCGACACAACGGATTCGGCTCGGTGAAAGACCTCACGGCAACCATTGCGAGACCGGGAAAGACCGCGTTACAGACGGTCATGTGAATGCCATCGGCACGTCACCGCCAGGGCAACCTGGGCGGCGCAGACTTTCTCCTGCACCCGGCGCCGGGTTGCAGCTCACTCCCTCTGCGGGCCCGGCGATTCGGATCCGACGCGATCCGCCCGCCCCTCGGTCGCGTTCCACATCGGGATCCGTCGACGCCCTCGGCGCCGGGTGCCACCATCCGGCGTTGGAGGTTCCGATGTTCGAATCATGTTGCTCCCCCTACGAATCCGCCCATCTGCTGCGTACGCGGTACGGGCTGCCGGTGGAGGTGTTCGCCGATCGGCCCTACCTCACCACCGGACGCACGGTCGAAACCGTGAACCTGCCCGCCGAACTTGGGCGGCGCGTCCGGCTAGCGCTGTCGGACCGGTCGGCCACCCCGGTCATCGCCGATCCGCGCGAGCTGCGGTGGCTGTTCCTGGTCGCGCCGCCGACGCCTTACCACCCGGTTCCCAATCCCCTGCTCCGGCGGCTGCTGGCGTACGGGGCGTCGGTCCCGCAGCCCGGCAGCCGGATCATGCTGCCGCGCGAGGACGGACCCGAGGGCTGGCACTGGGCGTGCGAGCCGGAGCCCGGGCCGCTGTCGTTACCGCACCGGGTGGTCGTCCTGACCGCCGTCCGTCAAGCCATACTGCAAGGGGCCGACCATATTTCCGCATGAGCTCACCTCGGCGACCGGTGCGACCCGCACCCCGCCGAGGCTGCCCGACTGGCACGAGCTGCTGGCCGCGTTCGGCGGGCACCGCGGTCATCTGCCCGACGACCACCCGGTGGTGCGATCCGCTCTGACGCTGGCCGAATTGCACCGGGACCGGCGCGAGAAACCCAGCCATGTGTCCGAGATCGACTGTCACCGAGCGGAGCTCATCGCACGCATCGACAATTGCGTGCTGCTCGAGTTCGGCCCGGCGCCGGAACCGTGCGCCTGCTCCCCGGGCGGTTTCGTGGACCGCATGGCGGCCGCCCAGGTGCGCGCCAATCGGCTGCTGCACTCCACCGCCGATCTATCCGACGAATCGGTCGACGCGGCCTGGCATCACCTGGCCACTCTCGCCGACGGGTGGACCGAATTCGTCGCCGCGATCACCCACGGCGACCGGCCGGTCCGGCGCGACGCTAACCGGAGTTGCGCAACGCGGTGGCCAAACCGTTCATGGTGAGCAGGATGCCGCGTTCGACCAGTTCGGAATCGTCGCCCGCGCGGCGGCGGCGCAGCAGCTCGACCTGGAGCTGGTTGAGGGGTTCCAGGTAGGGGAAGCGGTTGTGGATGGATTCGGCGAGCGCCGGGTTGTCGGCGAGCAGCTCGTCGGTGCCGGTGATCGCCGCGTGCATGCGCGCGGTGCGGGCGAACTCCGCGCGGATCATGGCGAAGACGGTGTCGCGCAACGACTCGTCGGGCACCAGCTCGGCATAGGTGCTGGCAATGTCCATATCGGCCTTGGCCATGACCTGGGCCAGGTTGGACAGCACGGTGCGGAAGAACGGCCAGCGGTTGTAGAGATCGGTGAGGGTGGCCAGGCGGGCCGGATCGTCGCCGATCCACTGCTCGATGGCCGCGCCGGTGCCGTACCAGCCGGGCAGCATGACCCGCGATTGACTCCAGGCCATGACCCACGGAATGGCGCGCAGATCGTAGACCGAGTTGGTGGGCTTGCGGGAGGCGGGCCGGGAGCCGAGGTTGAGGTCGGCGACCTCGGCGATGGGCGTCGAGGCGCGGAAGTATTCGACGAAGCCGGGGATTTCGTGGACCAGCTTCGAATACGCCTGACGGGCGAGCTCGGCCAGCTCGTCGAGCACCTCGTAGGCCGGTTCGGCCTCCGCGCCCAGGCCCTCCACGTCGAGCAGGGTCGATTCCAGGGTGCCCGCGACCAGGGCCTCCAGATTGCGGTAGGCCGTACCGGATTCGGCATATTTGGTCGAGATGACCTCGCCCTGTTCGGTCAGCCGCAGCGAGCCGCGGACCGCGCCCGCGGGCTGAGCGAGGATGGCGTCGTAGCTGCGCCCGCCGCCGCGGCCCACGGTGCCGCCGCGACCGTGGAAGAGCCGCAACCGAATTCCGGTCTTGCGGGCGGCATCGACCAGATCCAGCTCGGCGCGGTAGAGCGCCCAGTTGGCGGCCAGATAGCCGCCGTCCTTGTTGGAGTCGGAATAGCCCAGCATGACTTCCTGATGCATGCCGCGCGCGGCGACCAGGCGCTGATAGGCCGGGACTTCCAGGGCGGCGGTGAGGATGTCGGCGCCGTGGCGGAGATCGTCGATGGTCTCGAACAGCGGCACCACGCCCACCGGGCTGGACGGCGCGGCGGCGGCGTCGCCCGGGTCGAGAATGCCCGCTTCCTTCAGCAGCAGCGCGGCCTCGAGCATATCGCTGACGGAGGTGCACATGCTGATGATGTAGTTGGGCACGGTATCCGGGCCCAGATCGTCGAGGGCGGTCTTGGCCGCGCGCACGACCGCGAGCTCCTTGGTCGCCAGTTCACTGAGCCGGGCATTGGGGCCGATGAGCGGGCGGCGGGTGGTCAGCTCCGCGGCCAGCAGTTCGACCCGCTGCGCTTCGTCGAGGGAGGCGTAGTCGGAATGCACTCCGGCCCAGGCGAACAGCTCGGCCACCACCTGTTCGTGCATTTCGGAGTTCTGCCGCAGATCCAGGCCCTGTAGATGGAATCCGAAGGTCTCCACGGCCCCGCGCAGGGCGGCGAGCTGGTCATCGGCGAGCAGTCCGTCACCGGAAGCGCGCATGGAGGCGTCGACCACGTTCAGATCGGCGAGCAGTTCCTCCGGCCCCGCGTACGGCTGCGCCGCGACATCGATTCCGTCGGCGGGGATTTCACCGAGCGCGCGGCGCGCCGTCGCGCTCAGCCGGGCCCGGATGGCACGGATGGCGCGGCGGTAGGGTTCGTCGGCGCGCTGCGGTGAATCGTCGAATCCGGCGTCGGACAGGGCTTGCAGCTCGGGCGTCACCGGCACCAGCCGCGCCGACTGTGCCAGCGACTTCTCCAGTTCGACAAGCGAACTCGAATACCGTTCGAAGGCAATGGACCCGGCGCGATGGGTGGCGCGGTGCACCACCTCGGCGGTCACGAACGGATTGCCGTCCCGGTCGCCGCCGATCCAGGAGCCCGGCCGCAGAATGGGCCGCGCCAGCAGCTCGTGCTCGGGCCAGCGGGCCCGCAGCGCCGCGCGCACCTCGTCGTTGATCCGCGGGATCACATCGAACAGGGTGAGGTCGTAGTACCGCAGCCCGACCTCGATCTCGTCCTGAATCCGCAAGCGCGCCAACCGGATCAGCGCCGCACGCCACAGGGCCAGCACCTGCCGCCGGATATCGGTGTCGATCCGCGCGAACTCGGGCTCGCCCTCGGAGTACCGCTGCCGCCGCCGCATGAGCTCGGTGATGCGCGCCTGCACGTCGAAGATGGTGCGCCGCCGCGTCTCGGTCGGATGCGCGGTGATCACCGGCGAGACCAGCGCACCGGCCAGCAGCTCGGCCACCGCGTCCCCGCCCGGTCCGGCGGCGTCGAGCTTGCGGTAGGTCGCGGCCAGACTGGAGTCCTGCGGCGGCTCCCCCGCCGCCAGGTGCACCGCGCGGCGGCGGTCGCGTTGCAGATCCTCGGCCAGATTGGCCAGCAGCAGGAAGTGGCTGAAGGCCCGGATCACCGACAGCGCGGTCTTGATGTCCACATCGCGCAGCATGTCGGCGACCGCGCTGCGCTCCACCTCGGAGCGGCGCACCTTGAACGCCTCCACGCGGACGCGTTCGATGAGGTCGAAGACCCGCGCGCCCTCATGGTCGCGAATGGTCTCGCCGAGGATTCCGCCCAGGAACCGGATATCGTCCCGGAGCGGCGCGGTCGCGGTCTCGATCTGATCTTCGCGCATACCGCCAACAGTATCGACAGAACCCGCGTCAGGGGCCTTCCACCCCGGCGGATCGCATCACACCATGCGCCGGGGACCGATATCGAACCGATTCGGCTCCGGGCCGATCCGGACCCGCCCGTACAGCACCGCCGCGCCTTCCGGCGAGGCCAGAATCGGTTCGCACAGCAGTTCGCGCACCTCGGGCAGATCGTCGCAGAGGGCCGAAATACGTTGCGCCACTTCGGCCAGGGCATCCCGGTCGACCGGCTTGCCGATATCGCGCCCGGCGACGGTGCCCGAGAGCAGCGGCGCCGCGCGCGGGGCGTCGATGAGTTCGGCGGATTCGGCCTCGGTGAGCGGTAGCGCCCGGTACACGCGGTCGCCCAGCAGGTCGATGATGGTGCCCGAGAGACCGAAGCTGATGACCGAGCCGAAGGACGGATCGTCCTGGACGCGGAACATACAGCCGACGCCCTTGGTGGCCATGCGCTGGATATGGATGGGTCCCCCGCAGATTTCGGCCAGATCGGTGTAGGCGCGGCGGACCGCGTCGGGCCGCCACAGATCCAGGCGGACTCCGGTCAGATCCGGGCGGTTGCGCCACATTTCACCGGTGGCCTTGGCGGCGACCGGATAGCCGAGGTCCTCGGCGGCGGCGACGGCGGCCTCCGCGTCGTCGACCTCCCGGAAGTCCACGACCCGGATTCCGTAGCAGGACAGCAGTTCCGCGGCCTGCAGATCGGTCAGCCAATGGGCCGGGTCATCGGTCGTCCACGCCTCGACGAGCTCGCGGGCCCGGGCGGTTTCGACCCCGCCCGGGCGGGCCACGGGCGAGACCGGGCGGGTGCGCCAGTCGGCATAGCGGCGGACCCGGGCGAGTACGCGGGCGGCGCGTTCCGGATCGCCGAAGGAGGGGATGGAGCCGCGTTCCAGAATGCCGCCGCGGCCGCGGGTGGCGAGCAGATTGGGCATGCCCCGATCGGCGACGAAGGTGGTGAGAACCGGTGTGTCCGGGTTGGATTGGGCCCCGGAGCGAATGGCCTCGGCATAGGCGGCGACGGCCGTGGGCACCGGCGGGGAGTAGATGACGATGACGGCGTCGATGGCGGCATCGGTGACCGCTGCGGCGACCGCCGTCAGATAGTCGGCCGGGCCGCCCTGCGGGCCGAGGTGGATCGGCTCGCCCACCTCGAGGCCCTCGTTGCGGGCCGCGTCCACGGCCAGCCAGCTGAGCGCGGCGCTATTGCCGATGACCGCGAGGCGGCGGCCCGTGGGCAGCGGCTGATAGGCCAGCAGCATGGCGCAGTCGAAGAGTTCGGTAATGGAGTCGACCTGGATGATGCCCGCCTGCGCGAAGAGGTTGCGCACCAGCGAGCGATCCAGATCCCGCTCGCCCTCCACCCGCGCGGTATTGCGGCCACTGCTCACGGCCACAATGGGTTTGGTGCGCGCGACCCGGCGCGCGATACGCGGAGAACTTGCGCGGATTGCCGAAGGTCTCCAGATACAGCAGCACCACATCGGTGTCGGGGTCGTTGTCCCAGAACTGCATGAGGTCGTTGCCGGAGACGTCGGCGCGATTACCGGCCGAGACGAAGGTGGACAGGCCGAGCTGGCGGGCCGCCGCCTCGCCGAGAATGGCCGCGCCCAGCGGACCGGACTGGCAGAAGAAACCGATGCGGCCGCGACCGGGCAGGACGGGCGCGAGGGTGGCATTGAGGGCGACGGCCGGGTCGGTATTGGCAATGCCGAGCGCGCTGGGACCCACCACGCGCATACCGTGCGCGCGGGCGGCGTCGAGCAGATCGCGTTCGGCGGCATAGCCGCTGGGCCCGGTCTCGGAGAAACCGGCGGTCAGCACGACCAGGCCCTTGACGCCCTTGACCATACAGTCGTCGAGCACCGAGCCGATCTCGGCGGCGGGCACGGCGATGACCGCCAGATCGACCTCGTCGGGAATATCGCGCACGGTCGGATAGGCGCGCACCCCGCGCACGGCGGTGCGGGTGCGGCTGACCGGGAACACCGGGCCCTGAAAGGCCCCCGACAGCAGGTTGGCCAGCACCGCGCCGCCGACCCGCGAGGTCGAGGGCGTGGCGCCGATGACGGCCACCGACCGCGGTGCGAGCAGATTGCCGACGCTGCGCGCCTCGGAGGCGCGCTCGCGCGAATCCCGCACCGACAGCAGCGCTTCGGTGGGTTCGATGGCGAATTCCAGGTGCAGCACCGAGCCGTCGCGGCTGCGCTGCACCTGATATCCGGCGTCCCGGAAGACCGTCACCATGGCATTGTACTCGGCCAGCACCTCAGCGACGAAGGTCTCGATATCGTGCTCGGCCGCCGCGCCCGCCAGATGCTCGAGCAGGATGGAGCCCAGGCCGCGGCCCTGATGCTCGTCGGCCACCACGAACGCCACCTCGGCGGCGCGCGGTCCGGGTCTGTCCGCCAGGAACTCGTAGCGGCCGACCGCGATGATGTCCTCGCCGAGCTCGATGACCAGGCCGACCCGGTCGTGATAGTCGACGTGGGTGGTGCGGTACAGGTCCTTGGGCGTCATGCGCGGATACGGCCCGAAGTAGCGCAGATACCGGGTGCGGTCCGAGAGCCGCTCGTGGAAACGCTCCATGGGCGCGGCATCGTCGGGGGTGATGGGCCGCAGCCGCACCACGCCGCCGTCGGAGGCCAGCACATCGGCGAACCAGTGTTGTGGGGGCGGCGGCGGATCGGCCGGGGTGCCGGGGGTGTCCGGCAGCAGCAGCGGCTTGGCCGGTGCGGCCGCGACATTCGCGGGCGAGGCCGCATTCTCGGGCGGGGCAGCATTCTCGGGCGGGGCAGCCTTCTCGGGCGGGGCAGCATTCTCGGGCGGGGCAGCCTTCTCGGGCGGCGCAGCATTCTCGGGCGGGACGGCCCTGTCGGGCGGACCGCCCGCGCTGCCGGTGGGACCGGCCCCATTGCCCGGAACGGGTCCGGGCTCGGCGGATTCAGTCACGGGGATCCTCCGGATCCAGGCCGAGCAGACCGAAAGTCGCGCGGCGGGTTGCCAATACGGATGTGTCCAGGGCGCGGCGCGCGCGATCGGCGCGCTCGTCGCCGGTTTCGCGACCGCCGCCGGGACCGTCCCACCGGGCGAAGGTGGTGTCGGCGCCGTCGCCCATGGTTTCGGGCGGCGCGACCGTCGGCGCGTACGCCCCGACTCGATCCTTCCACTCCTGCGGGATGGCGGTATCGGGATCGACGGTGCGGTCCAGGGCCGTCGCCAGCAGATGCGTCCACGCGCGCGGGACCACCCGGATCAGCCCGTAGCCACCGCCGCCGACCGCCAGCCAGCGGCCCTCGGCATAGGTGTCGGCCAGCTCCCGCATGGCGAGGAAGGCGGCGCGCTGACCGTCCACGCTCAGCTCGAGATCGGCGAGGGGATCCTCGCGGTGGGTGTCGACCCCGCACTGGCTGATCACGATCTGCGGCCGGAAGGCTGCGAGGGCCCCCGGCACCACCGCGTGGAATCCGCGCAACCACAGCGGATCACGGGTGCCGGGCATGATCGGCAGATTGATGGCCGTCCCCTCGGCCTTGCCCAGGCCGGTCTCCTCCGGCCAGCCGGTATTGGGCCACAGGGTCGCCGGATGCTGATGGATGGAAATGGTCAGCACGCGCGGGTCGCCGTAGAACATGCGCTGCACGCCGTCACCGTGGTGCACGTCCACGTCGATATAGGCGATGCGGTCGAAACCATTGTCCAGCAGCCACGAAATCGCCACCGCCACATCGTTGTACACGCAGAATCCGGCCGCGCTGTCGGGCATGGCGTGATGCATGCCGCCGCCGATGCTGACCGCGCGCCGGGTCCGGCCCGCCGCGATCTGCTGTGCGGCGGCCAAGGTCCCGCCGACGATCACCGAGGCGGCCTCGTGCATATGCGGGAAGACCGGGTTGTCGGTGGTCCCGAGCCCGTGCGGCGCCACCGACGGCGGCGGGCCGGGCGGCTGCACCGCGTGCTTGACCGCCTCGACGTAGTCGTGGGTGTGCACGCGCAGCAGTTCGGCCTCCCCCACCGCGCCGGGCGTGAGCGTCTCGACCCCGTCGAGCAGCCCGATGCCCTCGGCCAGCGCCATGGTGAACTCCAGCCGCGCGGGCCGCATCGGGTGTTCGGGCGTCCACGCGTAGTCGAGGAACTTGTCGGTCCAGACGACGGTTCCGTCGCCACGCGGTAGGTCAGGCATACCCGCCACGCTAATGCGTTGAATACATTCGTAGGCTGATTGCCTCGCAACGCTGTCATACCGCCGGTCCATCCTTGTGACGGCGGAAACCCACAGGGAACACGCAGCGCGTGCTTGGTGTTCTCCGTGCGTTCGCGAAATAAGCTGTCGCCCGGTGCAGCCGCCGTGCATGGGTAGAATTCGTGCCGACGAAGGGGTTAACAGGTGAAGGATCTGGTCGACACCACGGAGATGTACCTCCGTACCATCTACGACCTCGAGGAGGAGGGTGTAACGCCCCTGCGGGCTCGCATTGCCGAGCGCCTCGAGCAGAGCGGGCCGACGGTGAGCCAGACGGTCGCTCGGATGGAACGCGACGGTTTGCTGACCGTCGCCGGTGATCGCCATCTCGAGCTGACCGAGAAGGGTCGGTCCATGGCCATCGCGGTCATGCGCAAGCATCGGCTGGCCGAGCGGCTGCTGGTCGACATCATCGGGCTCGATTGGCAGAACGTGCACGCCGAGGCGTGCCGCTGGGAGCACGTGATGAGCGAGGAGGTGGAGCGCCGCCTGGTGGAGGTGCTGAACCACCCGACGACCTCGCCCTACGGCAATCCGATTCCGGGCCTGGACGAGCTGGGCGTGCAGCCCAGCGGCGGTGCGGAGGAGAAGCTGGTGCGGCTGTCGGACCTGCCGGCGGGGCAGAATGCCGCGGTGGTGGTGCGCCAGTTGTCCGAGCACATCCAGACCGATCCGGAGATCATCGGTCAGCTGCGTGAGGCCGGTGTGGTGCCGGACGCCCGCGTGAACGTCGAAACCAAGCCGGGTTCGGTGATCATCCTGGTGCCCGGGCATGCCGGTTACGAACTGTCCGACGAGATGGCGCACGCCGTCCAAGTGAAGTTGGTCTGAGTTTTGAAGCTTCTGGTTACCGGAGGCGCGGGCTACGTCGGTGGCGTGTGCGCGCAGGTTCTGCTCGAGGACGGCCACGAGGTGGTGGTGGTGGTCGACGATCTGTCCACCGGCAATGCCGACGGCGTCCCGGCCGGGGCGAAGTTCGTCGAGGGCGATATCGCCACGGCGGGCGTGGAGCTCGTCGCGGCCGAAAACTTCGACGGGGTGCTGCATTTCGCGGCCCAGTCGCTGGTCGGTGAATCGGTGCAGCAGCCGGAGAAGTACTGGCACGGCAATGTGGTGAAGACGCTCACCCTGCTGGAGGCCATGCGGGCCGCCGGGACGCCGCGGCTGGTGTTCTCCTCCACGGCGGCGGTGTACGGCGAGCCGGAGCGGGTGCCGATCGTCGAGGACGCGCCGAAGGCGCCGACGAATCCGTATGGCGCGTCGAAGCTCTCCATCGATTACGCCATCACCTCCTACGCGGTGGCGCACGGGCTGGCCGCGACCAGCCTGCGGTACTTCAATGTGGCCGGGGCGTACGCCGGGCTCGGTGAGAACCGCGTGGTGGAAACCCATCTCATCCCCCTGGTATTGCAGACCGCACTGGGTCAGCGCGAGTCGATCTCGGTCTTCGGCACGGACTATCCGACCCCGGATGGCACGGCGGTCCGCGATTACATCCACATTCGCGATCTCGCGCAGGCGCATCTGCTGGCGCTGGGTAAGTCGCAGCCGGGTACGCACCGCATCGTCAATCTGGGCAGCGGCACCGGTTTCTCGGTGCGCGAGGTCATCTCGTCGTGCGCGCGGGTGACCGGCCTGCCGATCAATGCGGTGGACGCGCCCCGGCGCGCGGGCGATCCGGCGGTGCTCGTCGCCTCCAGCGATCGCGCCGTGGCGGAGCTGGGCTGGCGGCCCGAGCACACCGATCTGGACGAGATCGTCTCCGACGCCTGGGATTTCCTGCGCTCACTCGGCGATCGCGCGCACAGCGCCCGCTGAGAGGTACTTCCGCACGCCGCGGATCTCATGACTGCTCGGCCTCCAGGTCGATGCCGAGATCCGCGGCGGCTTCGCGTCCGGAGTCGGACAGTCGGCGCAAACGCTGTGGGCGCATACCGGTGTGCAGGCCGATATCGAGCAGCACCGCCATGCGGTGCTCCGGATCCGACGTCAGCGCCGCATCGAGCGCCATACCCGCCAGCGGGCCGTCACCGCGCATATAGGCGGAGTAGCCGACCAGGGCCGCCGCCTCGGCTCGATCCGGATCGGGCAGGGCGCGGGCCAGCTGTAACCACAGCCGTTCCGAGGCGGCGGCGTACCTCCCCGGCGCGAGCCCGAACATGATGTCGCGCACCGCCTTGTCCCGCAGCGCGACCGCGAGTTCCGCCAGTTCGGACGGTTCCGGCGCCACGCCCGATTCCACATTCGCGATATGCCACAGCACCTTCCGGACGGTGGACCGCGTATAGGAGTCCGGATCCCCGTGCCGCACACCGCGGGCCAGCCGCTGGGCCGCGGCGGCACTGGCGGTTTCGAGCGCCTGCTCGACCCGGGCCCGCGCCCGCGCGTCCACGGCGAGGAGTTCGGCGAGCTCGGCGCGCGACCCGAGCATCGGACGCCCGTCGAGCACCTGGTGCACGGTCACCAGCGAGCTCGCCGGATCCGGTTGCCTGCCCCGCCGCGCCGGGCCCAGCAGGCTCCACCAGGGCAGATCCGGCCCGATCGCGGTCACTGCCCACGCACCGGCCAGCGGAATCGCTTCCGCGTCCAGCCGATGTTCGAGGGCGTGTACGAGATCGCGATGTTTGCGTGCCCGGACACCCCGATGCTGATCGGTGGGCGCTGTCGCGCGGTCGTCCACGATCAGCGCGACCGCGGCGATGGCGCTGTGCCGCACGCAGACTCCCGCGACTCGCTCGAGAAGTTCACCGAGCGCCGCGCGGCCGGGATTGTCCAGATCCAGCCGCATGGCGACATCGACCATTGCCGTGTTCGTGCCGCCGGGGTCCGCCCGGAGGACGGTCACCACCAATGACCGCGCGGGCGGAAAGCCGAGCATGGCCGGAATCGCGGCAATGAAGTCACCCGGATCCCGCAGGCGTGGTTCGCCGCCCGACGGCGAACCACAGAGCGGCGCACCGCCCCCGCGCACCCCTGATCCAGCCAAGTCGGCCTCGCCGTCCAAACCGTCGAGGAAGGCCCGCACTTCATCGACGCACTGCGCCTCATCCGCATACCGGACCTCGTCCGCGCGCGGAGCCTCGCCCGCACGTCGCCCTTCATTCACGCGCCGACCCTCGTCCGCGGGCGGGAGCTCATCCGCAGGCCGGGTTCGGTTCGCGGGCCGGGACTCGTCTGCGTGTTGCGGATTGTCGGCGCGCTGGGCGTTGTCGGCGTGCCGGGGTTGCGCGGGGGCTGGTTCGATCGCCGTGTGTGGGCATCGGTCGGGTGTGGGTTCGGGGTGCGTGGTCATGGGTCGAGGGTGCGCGGCGGCCTCGTTGCCGCCGCATATGCCGACCTGGGGTTTTTCCGCGCCTGTGGACAACGCTTCACGCCGTGTGGAATTCGGCGTGGCGGGCGACCGGCGACGACGACTTTGTCGGTGGCCGGTGCTACCGTGCGCTGCCTACGCGGGGCCGGTCTTGGCCAGGATCTCCACGTAGTGGGGGTTGTACATGATGCCGAGGACATTGCCGAAGGGGTCGATGACCGAGGCGGTCACGAAGCCGGTGCCCACTCCGCGCTCGGTGATCGGCTCGAATTCCTTGGCGCCCAGGGCCAGCAGGCGTTCGAAAACGGCGGCGATGTCGTCCACGTGCCAGTTCACGATCTGGCCGCCGGGCTGATCGGGGCGGCTGGGCGCGAACTTGCGGTTGATGATGCCGAATTCGTGCTGGTAGTCGCCGATGCGCCACTCGTAGTAGCCGCCCGGCACGGTGAAGTACGGCTCGACGCCGAAAAGTTCGCTGTACCAGGCCTTCGCGGCCTCCAGATCATCGGCGTAGTAGTTCGCAGTCGCCATTCCACGCAGCATCGGGGTTCTCCTTCATCGGTGTTCCGAACTTCTTGAAATCAATGATCCGCCTCAAAGTGCTCACCGAATGAGCACTTTTCCAGACAAAATTTCGAGTATGCGAGCGGATCGATTGGTGGCGACCCTGTTGTTCATGCAGACACGCGGCCGGGTGACCGCGGCCGAGGTCGCGGCCGAGCTGGAGGTCTCGGTGGCGACCGCGCGCCGGGATCTGGAAGCCCTGTCCACGGCCGGGATTCCGGTGTACCCGCAGCCGGGGCGGGGCGGCGGCTGGGCGCTGGTGGGCGGGGCCCGCACGGATTTGAGCGGTTTGACGGCCAATGAGGCGCAGGCCCTGTTCCTGCTGCTGGGCCCGGTCGCCACCGGCGCCCCGGCCACCAAGTCCGCGCTGCGCAAACTGCTGCGCGCCCTGCCGCAGACCTTCCGCGGCGAGGCGGAGGCGGCAGCCGGTGCGGTGGTGGTGGATTCGGCGCGCTGGGGCGAACGCGATACCGAGGCGCCCGCCGTGGTCCAG
Organism: Nocardia crassostreae; assembly: GCF_001613405.1. Classification (GTDB taxonomy): domain Bacteria; phylum Actinomycetota; class Actinomycetes; order Mycobacteriales; family Mycobacteriaceae; genus Nocardia; species Nocardia crassostreae. The sequence continues at coordinate 67,723 of NZ_BDCH01000040.1, read as the reverse complement.
CTGTTGCAGCACGCCGTGGTGCGCCGACGCCGGGTCCGTTTCGGCTACGAGCGTAAGGGCACTCACACCCAGCGGACGGTCGACCCCTGGGGCCTGGTCGACAAGGACGGCATCTGGTACCTGCTGGCCGGAACCGATCGCGGCCAGCGGACCTTCCGTGTGGACCGCATGAGCGAGGTCGAGATCACCGAGGAAATCGCCCACCGCCCCGCGGATTTCGATTTGTCCACAGCGTGGTCCGGCGTGGTCGAGGAGGTGGAGCGGCACCGCTCGACCCTCTCGGCCACCGTCTTGGTCCCGGTCCGGGTGCTACCGATCCTGCGCAGACAGCAAGGGCGGCACTGCGTGGTGGACGGTCCGTCCGACGCGGACCGCGTCCGCGTGCGCATCACCGCACCGACGCCCCTCGATATCGCCCGCAATCTCGCGGGCTGGGGCGCGCTACTCAAAGTGGTCGAACCCGACTCCGTGCGCGACGAATTGCACCGCCTCGGCGCGGAACTCGTCGCCGGATACGGGCGCTGAGCGATTCAGCCCTTGCGCACCTTGCTCAATGCGGTCGTGAACAGCGAATCCAGGGCGGCGGCATCGGCCTTGTCGTCCTCGGCATAGGTCATATAGGTCACATTGATCCGCACATCCCCGATCTGCCCGACCAGCGACTGCATCTTCCGAGTGAGCCCCGCCCCACCGGCTTCGGAACTGACGGTGCGCCGCAAGGCGAGCGTGTCGTCGGCATCCAGCGGCGGCGGCGGATCCAACTCCGTCGTAATGGTGGCGGTCGTCCCCCCGAGCCCCGCGCGCACGGTCCCGCAGCGCTGCAACTGATCCCGCAGTTTCGACAGCGGCTGATCGGTCCGCACCAACTCGACGGTGAGCGTCGCCCGACTGTCGTCATCGGTCCCCACACTGACCACCGGCCCCGCGGTCGGCGTCAACGGAACGCACGCACAGGGTTCCACCCGCGCCCCCGGGGCAATCCCGTCCAGATCACTCACGGCCTTGCTCGCCACATCCCCCGGCAGCACCGCAGCCGGATAGCGCGAAGGAAATTGGGATGTATCGGGCAGTAATCTCGCCAATCCCCCATCCGTGTACACCGTCGTGGAGGCGGGCCCACGGGACGCCACGGGTTGCCCCGAGATCGTCGTCCCACAGGCGGCCAGCACGGCACCGAGCAGCACGAGCCCCACGGCGCGAACGGATTTACGGCACGGCGAATCCGGCACGATCACCCGTCCACTATGCCGAATATCTGCTGTTCACACCGATTGCGACACAGCACGAACCCCAAGAGCACCACCGCGGGGAATGCTTCTCCCGGTTTGCTGCGTTGCAGGCGAGGTGCGGGCAGTGCACGGCCCGCGGGCGCATGAGGGACAATGTGGGATGGTCGCGCAAGTGGGCCACGCAGGAAGGAGTACGCGATGGACTACGAGTCGCGAATGTACGAGCTGGAGTTCCCCTCTCCGCAGCTGTCGTCCGCCGACGGCGCTGGTCCGGTGCTGGTGCACGGGCTGGAAGGTTTTACCGATGCCGGGCATGCGGTGCGTTTGGCGACCACTCACCTGCGGGAGAGCTTGGAGAGCGAGCTTGTCGCCTCGTTCGATATGGACGAGTTGCTGGACTACCGCTCGCGGCGGCCGTTGATGATGTTCAAGACCGATCACTTCTCGGACTACACCGAGCCGGAGCTGAATCTGTGGGCCCTCAAGGACACGGCGGGGACGCCGTTCCTGTTGCTGGCCGGGTTGGAACCGGATCTGCGGTGGGAGAAGTTCGTGACCGCCGTGCGGTTGCTGTCCGAGCAGCTGGGTGTGCGCCGGACCATCGGGCTGAGCGCGATTCCCATGGCCATCCCGCACACCCGCCCGCTGGGAATGACCGCGCACGCCAGCGACAGCGATCTCATCGGTGATCATCAGCGCTGGCCCGGCGAGCTGCAGGTGCCGGGCAGCGCGTCCTCGCTGCTGGAGTACCGGATGGCCCAGCACGGCCACGAATCGGTCGGATTCTCGGTGCATGTGCCGCACTACTTGACACAGACCGCCTACCCGGAGGCCGCCCAGACGCTGCTGGAGAGCGTGGCCGAGAACGCGGGCCTGGAACTGCCCCTGGCCGCGCTCACCGAACAGGCCGCGCGGGTGCGCGAGCAGGTCAACGAGCACATTGCGGGCAACTCCGAGGTGGAGACGGTGGTGCAGGCGCTGGAACGTCAGTACGACAGCTTCGTCACCGCGCAGGAGAATCAGTCCAGCCTGCTGGCCCCCGATGCCGATCTGCCGACCGGTGAGGAGCTGGGCGCGGAATTCGAACGCTTCCTGGCCGAGCAGTCCGGTTTCACCGAGGGTGAGGGCCCCGACGGCGGCGACTTCCGTCTGTGACCCCTGGCCCCCGGGTGGTCATAACCGGCCGACCCGGGCAGTAACGTGGTGGCGTGCAGCTATCCGAATTGATCCCAGACCGCGCCGTACCCGATATGGACCCGGACTGGCTGTACGAGACCTTCGCGGACTGGACCCTCGAGCAGGGGCTGACGCTGTATCCGGCGCAGGAAGAGGCCCTGCTCGAACTGTTCACCGGCGCGAACGTCATTCTCGCCACCCCGACCGGCTCGGGTAAATCCATGGTCGCGCTCGGCGCGCACTACGCGGCCCTGCAGCGCGGTCAGCGCAGCTACTACACCGCACCGATCAAGGCCCTCGTGAGCGAGAAGTTCTTCGCGCTGTGCGAGGTGTTCGGCGCGGACCGGGTAGGCATGGTGACCGGCGACGCGGCGGTGAATCCGGACGCGCCCATCATCTGCGCCACCGCGGAGATCGTGGCCAATCTGGCGCTGCGCGAGGGCGCGGCCGCCGATATCGGCCAGGTGATCATGGACGAGTTCCACTACTACGCCGATCCGGATCGCGGCTGGGCGTGGCAGGTGCCGCTCATCGAACTGCCGAAGGCTCAATTCCTGCTCATGTCGGCCACCCTCGGCGAGGTCGACTTCTTCGCCGCCGATCTGAAGCGCCGCACCGGACGCGATACCTCCATTGTCTCCGGCGCGGAACGTCCGGTGCCGCTGAGCTTCTCGTATGTGAAGACGCCGATCACCGAGACCCTCGAGGATCTGGTGACCACCAGCCTCGCGCCGGTCTACGTCGTGCACTTCACCCAGGCCGCGGCCATGGAACGCGCACAGGCCCTCATGAGCGTGAACTTCTCCTCCAAGGCCGAGAAGGACGCCATTGCCGAGGCGCTCGGCGAATTCCGTTTCGCCACCGGCTTCGGCAAGACGCTGTCGCGGTTCATCCGGCACGGCATCGGCGTGCATCACGCGGGCATGCTGCCCAAATACCGGAGACTCGTGGAGAAACTGGCGCAGGACGGACTGCTGAAGGTGGTGTGCGGCACCGACACTCTCGGCGTCGGCATCAATGTGCCCATTCGCACCGTCATGCTCACCGGGCTCACCAAGTACGACGGGGTGCGCACGCGGCGGCTCAATGCGCGCGAGTTCCATCAGATCGCCGGGCGCGCCGGTCGCGCCGGATTCGACACCATGGGCACGGTCGTGGTGCAGGCGCCCGAGCACGAGGTGGAGAACGCCCGGCTCATCGCCAAGGCCGGTGACGATCCCAAGAAGCTCAAGAAGGTGCAGAAGCGCAAACCGCCGGAGGGCTTCGTGTCCTGGTCGGAGGAGACCTTCGACCGGCTGGTCGCCGCATCCCCCGAGCCGATGGTGTCGCGCTTCCACGTCACCAATGCCATGCTGCTGAATGTGATTGCGCGCAAAGGCAATTGCTTCTACGCCATGCGGCATCTGCTGGAGGACAATCACGAGACGCGGGCGGCGCAGCGCAAGCACATCCTCAAGGCGATCCGCCTCTACCGGGCGTTGCGCGATGCCGGGGTGGTGCAGCAGCTCGACGAACCCGACGAGTTCGGCCGCCACGCGCGGCTCATGGTCGATCTGCAGCGCGACTTCGCCCTCGATCAGCCGCTCTCGCCGTTCGCGCTCGCCGCGCTCGAACTCCTCGACAAGGACTCCGCCACCTACACCCTCGACGTCATCTCCCTCATCGAGGCGACCCTGGAGGATCCGCGCCAGCTGCTCATGGCCCAGCAGCACAAGGCGCGCGGTGCGGCCGTGGCGGAGATGAAGGCCGACGGCATCGAATACGAGGAGCGCATGGAACTCCTCGAAGAGGTCACCTGGCCTAAACCCCTGGCCGAGGAACTCATCCTGCCCGCCTACGAGACCTACAAGGCCGGGCATCCGTGGGTGTCGGAGTTCGAGCCCTCCCCCAAGTCGGTGGTGCGCGAAATGGTGGAGCGGTCCATGACCTTCGCCGAACTCGTCTCCGGCTACGAACTGGCCCGCTCCGAAGGCGTCGTGCTGCGCTACCTCGCCGACGCCTACCGCGCGCTGCGGCGCACCGTGCCCGAGCAGGCGCGCACCGAGGAGCTCGACGACATCACCGAATGGCTGGGCGAACTCATCCGCCAGGTCGACTCCAGTCTCCTCGACGAATGGGAGCAGCTCACCAATCCGGGCGCGGAGACCGATACCGAACAGGTCGCCTTCGGCGCGGAGACCGTGCGGCCCATCTCGGCCAATGAACGCGCCTTCCGGGTGCTGGTGCGCAATGCCCTGTTCCGCCGCGTCGAACTGGCCGCCCTGCACTGCTGGGAGGCCCTCGAGGAATTCGGCGACGACCTCGATTGGGAGACCGAGCTCGAGCCCTACTTCGCCGAGTACACCGCCATCGGCACCGGCCCGAACGCGCGCGGCCCGAAGCTGTTCCAGGTCGAGATGCGCGAGGGCTTCTGGCACGTCCGCCAAGTCCTCGACGACCCGGCCGGAGACCACGGTTGGTCCATCGACGCCGTGGTGGATCTGGCCGAATCCGATGCCGCCGGTGAAGTGGTCTTCGACGAGGTCGCGATTACCGCTGGCTGATTCCGTCACTGTTCGGTAAGACGCGCGGCCGGTGTTACTGCACCGTCCGGGCGGTACGGTGACGAAGGCGACGTGGCCATCGGTTCGTTTTGCGTGGCACAACGCGTGTATTGTCGCGCAGGTTGCCTGAATCCCGCCCGCTGCGGCCGATCGAAAAGAGTTCCCTTAGATTGACCGATCGAAACCTGCCCGAGTCGCCCTGTCTGGTCATCGACCTCGACAAGGTCCGCGCGAACTATCGCGCACTGCATGCCGCTCTACCCGCGGCGCGAATTCGGTTCGCCGTCAAGGCGAGTCCCGTGCCGGAGATCATCCGGCTGCTGAACGACGAGGGCGCGGAGTTCGATGTCGCCAGCGTCGGCGAGATCGATCTCTGCCTCGCGCAGGGTGTGGATCCGGCGGTCATGTGTTACGGGAATCCGATCAAGAAAGCCGCCCATATCGCCCGCGCCTACGCGCTCGGCGTGCGGCGCTTCGCCTGCGATACCGAGGACGATCTCGAGCGCATTGCCGAGCACGCGCCGGGGTCGGAGATCGAATGCCGGTTCCTGTCGGCCGCGCCGCAATCGCAGACACCCTTCGGCACCAAGTTCGGCTGCGCGCCCGGTGAGGCCGTGCACCTGCTGGTGCGGGCGCGCGATCTCGGGCTGCGGGTGGTCGGGCCCTACTTCCATGTGGGTTCGCAGCAGACCGATCCGATCGCCTGGAAGATCGGCATCGAGCAGGCCGGAGCCATCGCGGAAGCGCTGGCGGCCAAGGACATTCCTGTTACGGCGGTGAATATCGGTGGGGGACTTCCGATTTCATACGCCACCCCGGCTCCCGGACTGAGCGAGCTGGGCGCGGTGATCGCCGAAGCGGCGGCCACCCATCTCCCGGAACACACCGAACTCGTCGTCGAACCCGGTCGCGCCCTGGTGGGCAATACCGGTGAGATTCACGCCGAGGTGGTGAATGTTCGCCAGGCGCCCGACGGGAGGCGCTGGGTATACCTCGATATCGGCCGCTACAACGGTATGGCCGAAACCGAGAACGAGTACATCGCGTACCGGATCCAGACCGATCGGGACACCGATCCGAAGGACGAGGCCGTGGTCGCCGGTCCGACCTGTGACGGCGACGATGTACTGTATCAACGCACGCGGGTCCTTCTTCCGACCACGTTGCGAGCCGGTGATCCCGTTCGGATCCTCGAAACCGGCGCCTATACGGCGAGCTATTCGTCGGTGTCCTTCAACGGTTTTCCGCCTCTGACTGTGCATGTCATTGGCGCTGAGCGAGAGTGAGTTTAGCCATGACGGCAGAATTCACCGGCTGGCACGTGCTGGCCGAGTTCGGTGGTGTCGACGCTGGTCTCTGCGATGACATCGAACGCCTCGAAACCGCGCTTCGAAAATCGTTGGTCGCCGCGGGGGTGACCATCTGCGATGTCGTGCGCAAGAAGTTCGAGCCGCAGGGGGCCACTATCCTGGCTCTCCTGTCCGAGTCGCACGCCTCGATTCACACCTACCCGGAATCGGGTGACATCTTCGTCGACGTATTCACTTGCGGCAGTATCGGTTCCGGCGCCACCAAGGCCGTCGAACTGCTGCAGCGGGAGCTTTCGCCGAAGAGCGTGAACATCGAGGTCATCCAGCGCGGCCATACCGCCCGCCGGATCCACGAGCCGGTGGGCGAGGGCCTGACCCGGGTGTGGAACATGTCCGACGTCATCGTCGACACCAATACCCCGTTCCAGCACATGGTGATCGCGCGGACCGAGCAGGGCGTGTCCCTGTTCTCCGACGACGATCGCCAGTCCACCGAGTTCTCGCAGCTCACCTACCACGAGGCCATGCTGGTCCCCGGGTACGCGCTGGCCGAGAAGCTGGAGAAGGTGCTCATCATCGGTTCCGGTGAGGGCGTCGCCTCGCAGATGTCGGTGGCGGCGGGCGCGTCGCTCGTCGATCACGTCGATATCGACCAGCTGGAGGTGGAGCTGTGCGCCGAGCACCTCCCCTACGGCTACACCCAGGCCGATCTGACCGAGGCGGTCGCGCAGACCGGTCCGATCAAGATGCACTACGCCGACGGCTGGGACTTCCTGGCCAAGGCCGAGGCCGACGGCGTGCGCTACGACATGATCTGCATCGACCTGCCGGACGAGCGGGTCGAGGACGCGCAGCACAACCGCCTCTACGAGGACGAGTTCCTGCTCCGCTGTATGGCGCTGCTGGCCGAGGGCGGCGTGCTCGCCGCGCAGGCCGGGTGTCAGACCATGTGGCGCAATGAAACCCTGAAGCGGTCGTGGACCCGGTTCCACAATCTGTTCCCCACGGTCGTCCCGTATGTCAGCGACGAGCACGAGTGGACCTTCATCTTCGGCACCCCGAAGACCCTGGAGGATCCGGTCGCCAAGATGACCGCCACCCTCTCGACCCTGCCCTACCAGGCCGAGACCATCGACGAGCGGGCACTGGTCCGCGGCGCGATCGAGCCGCACGCCCTGCGCGTCGGCGCGACCGTCGGCTAGTCGAGACGCAGTTCCGCGAGCGCCCCGCACGAATCCGTGCGGGGCGCTTCGCTTTCCGTGGCCACCGGCAACGAATCCCGAAGCTGTCGGAGGTTTCTGGAATGCTGGATGCATGGACCCGATCGCTTTCGAAGACGCCACCGCCTTCGACACCTGGCTGGCCGCCAACCACGCCACCTCCGACGGCGTCTGGATGAAGATCGCTAAGAAGGGCTCCGGCATCCCCTCCATCACCGAGGACGAGACCGTCGACGTCAGCCTGTGCTGGGGCTGGATCTCCGGCCAGCGCAAGGCCCTCGACGACAAGTACTACCTACAGAAATACGTCCCCCGCCGCCCCCGCAGCCACTGGTCCCAGGTCAATGTCGACAAGGTCGCCAAACTCCTGGCCGAGGGCCGCATGCGCCCACCCGGCCTCGCCGAGGTCGACGCCGCCAAGGCCGACGGCCGCTGGGACGCCGCCTACCCCTCCCAGCGCGACTTCACCACCCCCCTCGACCTCGAAGCGGCCCTGGCCCAGAACCCCCGCGCCGCCGCCGCTTACGCCGCCCTGGACCGCACCCGCCAATACGCGATCGTGCTCGAACTCCTCCGCGCCCGCACTCCCGGCACGCGGGCCAATCGCCTCAGCCGAGCCCTCGCGACCTTGTCCGCCGACGAGGAGTCCGCCTAGGCACCCGCTGATCGGCGGTCGTAGTGGTGGCAGCGGCCTGTGAAAACCGTCGAGATCACCGGGCGCAGTACGGCTTCGACGGTGGCCGGGTCGGCCGGTGACGGCTGGAGGGAGAGGGAGTCGGCGCAGCCGCGGGCGGTGGCGAGAATCATGGATGCCGCGGCGGGGCTGTCGGTTTCGGGGCGGACTTCGCCGCATTCCTTGCCGTTCTCGATCGCGGTGGCGATGCGGGCGTGCAGGTCGTCGGTCGCTTGTCCGGCGACGGCGGCGAGGTCGGGGTTGTGCAGGGAGAGCAGCCACAGGTTGCGCTCGACCCGGAATTCGCGGGTGCGTTCGGCGTCGAGCGGGAGCAGTTCGGTGAGGCTCGCGAGCAGCATGGCGGAGATGGGTTCGGCGGCGGCTTCGCCCGCCCGGATGCGGGCTTGGACCCGGGTGGCGCTGGTGCGCAGGCAGTCCTCGTAGGAAAAGCGCAGCAGCTCATCCTTGTTGGCGAAATAGTGCTGGATCAGGCCGACCGAGATGCCCGCTTCGGCCGCTACCCGGGCGAAGGTGACTCGGGGCAGTCCTTCGGCGGCCAGGAGGCGCTGGAAGGCGCGCGCCATCGACTCGCGGCGCTGGTCATGGTCGGCTACTCGGGGCACGTGACAACAATATACCCGTATGGTTATCGTTCCAATATAGCCATATTGTTACGGTGGTTGGCGACGCTGACGCTGCTCGTGCTCAGCGGATGCGCGACGAGCCAAGGGGCACAACACCATTCCGGGGCGACGGGTGCGGGACCGTACGAGCGCACGGACGAATATCTACGAGATCGAATGAGCGCATTGCGGATTCCGGGTGCGGCGTACGCGATCCTGGACCGGGACGGGGTGCGGCACAGTGGCGCGTTCGGCACGGATGGCAATGGCCGCGCGGTCACCACGACGACGCCGTTCCTGTGGGGGTCGGTGGCCAAACCCCTGACGGCCACCCTGATCATGCGGATGGCGGCCGCGGGTGAGGTGCGGCTCGACGCGCCGGTGATCACCTATCTCCCGTCGTTCCGGACCAGGGACGAGCAGCGATCGGCGCGAATTACCGTGCGGCAGTTGGTCAATCAGACGAGCGGGTTGCCCACGACCACCAGGCACACCGATCGGACCGACGAGGAGCGCCGACCGGCGGATGTGCTGCCCGAACTCGCGGAGACTTCGCTGGCGGGCGAACCCGGTGTCGTGCATCGCTATTCGAGCACGAACTACCTGATACTGGCCGCGGTGGTGGAGGCGGTCACCGGGCGGCCGTTCACCGAGGTGCTGCACCAGCGCGTGCTCGATCCGCTCGGCATGCGCACCGCCATCACGAGCGCGGATCAGGCGCGTGCCGCGCGCCCGCGCGGTCATCGATACGTCTTCGGCCGGACGGTCGCGTTCGACGCACCCTTCGATCCGGCGGGCGTCGGCTACGGGTATCTCGGTGGCACGGTCACAGATCTCGCCGCCTTCGCCCGGGCCGGACTCGGCGGCGCGCCCGAGGTGCTCGATAATGCCCAGCGCGACACCATGTTCCAGGGCGACGTCGAGACCAGTTCGGGGAAGCGGTACGGGCTCGGCTGGCGGCGCTGGACCCTGCCCGGCTCCGATGTTCCGATGATCTGGCACGGCGGCGCGAACGCGGGCTATTGGGCGCAGGTCATCCTGCTGCCGGACCGGGCGGTGGTGCTGATGGTGAACGCGTACGGGACATTCCAGGAGCCGCAGCTGCTCGATATCGGATTCGGGCTCGGCGCACTGACGCTCGGCCGCGACGCACCCGCATCCGAGGCGGACCGCACCTATCCGATGATCCTCACCCTGCTCGGCGCATTGGCCGTCTTGTTGATCGGCCTGGTCATCCGCAGCATCTGGCTGCTCACCCGCCCGCGACCCGATGTCTCGCGCCCGTGGCGGCTCGCGGCGCAGCTCGCCGTGTGGCTGCTGCCATCGGCCTTGCTGCTCTACGTGTTCGGCGTCGCGCTCCCCCCCCAGACTGGGCGTCGGAATCTCCCAGTTGACGCTGTGGACACCGGATATCGCCGGTCTGGTCTACGGCATCCTGGCGATGGCCGCCGCCTTGCCGGTGCTGCGCGGCATTATCGGCATCAGACAGTCCGCGCTGTTCCGCCGCACATCCTGACCAGGGATTATGCCGCGTGATGCGCCGGGGCGGGTGGAGACCGCCCCGCGGTGGCGTCCAGTCGCGAGGCGGTGGCGGCGAGCTTGACTTGGAGCGCACTCCAAGTCGTAGCGTCATCTCGTGAGCGTTGCTCACTACCTGATCCGGCGTCACCAAGGAGGAGATTTCGCATGATCGCGACCAGGAAGCTCGGCGAACTGACCGTGGGTGCGCAGGGGCTCGGCTGTATGGGGATGAGCGGGGCCTACGGCGTGCAGGACAATGACGCCGAATCGATCGCCACCATTCATCGGGCGCTGGAACTCGGCGTCACGATGCTGGACACCTCGAACGTGTACGGGCCGGAGACCAATGAGCGGCTGATCGGCCGCGCCATTGCCGATCGCCGCGATCGGGTGGTGCTGGCGACCAAGTTCGGCATTGTCTGGGGCGAGGGCGGCAGCATGGGCGCGCGGGGCGATGCGGCCTATGTGAAGCAGAGCTGTGACGAGTCGCTGGCCCGGCTCGGGGTCGATCACATCGATCTCTACTACCAGCACCGCGTGGATCCGACCGTCCCCGTCGAGGAGACCTGGGGCGCGCTCGCGGAGCTGGTCCAAGCCGGAAAGGTGCGCTACCTCGGCATCTCCGAGGCCGCCCCGGACACCATCCGGCGCGCACACGCCGTGCATCCGGTGACCGCGCTGCAGAGCGAATGGTCGCTGTGGACCCGCGATATCGAGGCCGAGGTGGTGCCGACCTGCCGCGAACTGGGCATCGGCATCGTCCCCTTCTCCCCACTGGGCCGCGGCTTCCTCACCGGCGCCATCACCTCCACCGCCGATCTCCCCGCCGACGATATGCGCCGCCGCCTCCCCCGCTTCGCCGACGGCAATATCGACAGCAATCTGGCCATCGTCGCCACCCTGCGCGAACTGGCCGCGGAAAAGGACGTCACCGCAGGACAATTGGCACTCGCCTGGGTGCAAACCCGCGGCGACGACGTCGTGCCGATCCCCGGCACCAAGCGGCGCACCTACCTGGAACAGAACGTGGCCGCCGCCGATATCGCCCTGACCGCCGAGGATCTCGCCCGCATCGAGGCGGCCGCCCCGGCCGAGGACATTGCCGGTTACCGCTACCCCGAGGACCTCGCCCGCGTCGCCAACCGGTGACCACCCCCTCGAACGTCCCGGCCGCGCAGTCGATTACGCGGCCGGGCCGTCGAGCGCGGCTACCACGGCGAGGGTGTCGTGATAGTAGGGCCGGAACTCCGTGACCAAGCCGTCGCGGAAGCTGATCCATTGCAGCAGTGAGGTTTCCAGCATGCGACCGGAATGCCTGGCCCGGAATCGCACGCGACTGTAGGCCGCTACCGCGTGCTCGTCACCGACAAACCGCTGCTCGTCGAAATACAGCGCGTCCCACGCTTCGTGCATGGTTTCGACGAAGCGCCGGATGCCCTCGTGCCCGCGCCATTCGCCACCGTAGGGCAACCCGGCGGCTTGGTAGAGCACGACATCCTCGGCCAGATACCGCGCCATATCCGCGAAATCCGCGCCCTCGGTCAGATAGGCGGCCTCCGCCGCGTAGAAGCCGTGCAGTACCTCGAGCGGGTTTGTTGTCATGCCAACCGATGCTCCCGGGCCGCCGAGACCTGCGCTGGCGGAGTTCGGCCGTCGCATTCGCCCACGGCGCTGTCGGGGGCGACGGCTACAGTCGCTGACGTTCACGACACCACGAAACGGGGGAATATGCTCGACGCGGCAACAACTCTCGATAACGCACCTGATCGGGAAGACCGCTGGGATATACCCGGCGACTGGTGGGCGATGGCGTTCCCCTCCCGCGGGCTCGGACCGGCGCAGCCCATCGAACCCGGCCCTGAAGTCTTCGAGCGGGCCGCACTGTCTGCCGCACAACGGGATCGGATCGCCGACAATTTCGACTACACGGCCGCGTGCGGTGCGCAGGATCTGGTCGAGGCCGGGGCCGAGGCCTTGCGGGACGCCGCGGCGGCCACCCCGCTCGGCGCCGCGGTCTGCTCGCTCGCGGTCGAATTGGCGACCGGTTTCTTCACCCGGCCCGGTGCGTACTACACCGCCGACGACTGGGTGCGGGAGCGCGGTCTCGTCTTCGCCGCCGACGCCGCCGCCTGGCGCGCGGCCCTCACCTGTACGGGAAAACACGACTCCGCGAAGGATCGATACATCTACGCGCTGCGGCGGTTCGCACCGCACCAGGTGGAGTTCGGCAATGCGGGGCCGCTCGCGCTCCACCGGATGCGGGACTATCTCGCGGTGGCGTCCGAGGACGATTACCGGGCCGCGGTGGCGCGCTTGGAACCGCTGCGGACGACGCCCGGCGGTATCGCGGCGCGAGTGGCGACATCGTTTCTGGCGCCGACCGAAACCGAGTGGGTGGCAGCGGACCTCGACAGTCTGATAGCCCAGGATAGAGGGTACCGCAACCTGTGCAGCCTGCTGGCCGCCTCGGTGTACACCTCGGCCGACCTGGAGAAAGTCCTGCGCGCCTGCGGCGCGAACACTCTTCTCCACAGCGTGGACAGGCGACTGCTCTACTCCGTGCTCGTCCGGCTGGGTCCGGCCTGCGCCGCCGCGCTCGACCGGATGCTGTACGACCGGAATGTGGGAGACAACTCGGTGCAGCTGGTCGCCGATATTCTGTCCCGGTTCCCCACCGACGAGGCCTTCACCATCCTGGTGAACCGTGCCGAACAGCGGTTCATCCCGACCGCGCTGGCGGCTGCGGCACAACGGTTTCCGCAGCGGGCGCTGCGGTTGCTGCGACCGGTCGCCGAGCACTCGCCGAGCGCGCAGCTGGTGCTCAGGACGCTGGCGTCCGCCCGGCCCGAACTCATTCCCGAACTGCCCGCCGACACCGGGTTCGTGGACCCGCGGGCACGCACGGCCGACCAAACGAATCTGCCCGCGATACTGCGGAATCCGCCGTGGCAGGGTACGCGGAAGATGGCGAAGCCGACGGTGATCCCCGGCATCGCGGCACATCGGCCCACCGGCCTCGCGTGGAGGGCCGGTGAGCGGGAGGAATGGGAGAGCATCGAAGTCCACGGATGGTACGGCCTGCGGTAGGATCCGGCCGGGGCGCTCGCCGAGGTGATGCAGAACTACCGCCCGCACGAGAGCATGGCGCCGCAGGCCTTCGCCGTCGCCCCGGCGGAGTTGGTGCGGCCGTATCTGGCGACGATCGTGCCCGGTCGGCCGTGGAACTGCGAGGACGTGTTCCGCCGGATCCTGGCGCGGTTCGGCGAGGATGCCATCGCCTATGTCCTGCGCGCCGTTCAGGCCAATCCGACGACCTTGATCCCGATTCTCGCCCCCGTCACGGGAACCGAGGTCACCGAGGCCATGTCGCGCTGGCTGGACGGCAAACATACCCGCCCACTGGCCCTGGCCTGGTTCGACCGCAATCTCGAGGCGGCCCTGCCGGATCTCATCACGGCGGCGCTCGGCAAGGCCGGAAAGATACGCGGACAAGCCGAATCGGCCCTGCGTACACTCACCGAACGCGGCCATCGCGCGGTGATCGACAGCACCGCTGCACAATTCGATGATCGTGTCGCCTCGGCCGTGACCGATTTGCTGAATACCGACCCCCTGCTCCAGCTTCCGACCAAGATCCCCGCGATCCCGAGCTGGCTGGACCTGAGATTGCTACCCGCGCTACCGCTTCCAATCGATAATGCGCCGATACCGCAGTGGGCCGTCGAGTACGTCTGCACCATGCTGGCCATGAGCGGCCCGAACGGCGACTATGCCGGTATCGCGCACATACGCGCTGCCACCGATCCGGACGCCCTGGCCGAATTCGCCTGGGGCATCTTCGAAGCGTGGCGGATGGCCGACTATCCGTCCAAGGACGGCTGGGCGCTGCATGCCCTCGGTCTGCTCGGCACCGACGAGACCGCGTGCCGTCTGGGCCCGCTGATCCGGCTCTGGCCGGGCCAGAACGCGCACGCCCGCGCGGTGGCCGGTTTGGACGCGCTGACGGCCATCGGCACCGATGCGGCGCTCATGCAGTTGCACGGCATCGCGGAGAAGTCCAAGTTCAAGGGCCTGAAGACCAAGGCGCAGGAGAAGATCACCGAGATCGCGGCCGAGCTGGACCTCACCCCGGAGCAACTCGGCGACCGCCTGGTCCCCGAGTTCGGCCTCGAGGCCGATGGCACCCTCGTACTCGATTACGGCCCAAGGGCATTCATCGTCGGCTTCGATGAGCGACTCACGCCCACCATTGCCGATGCCATCCGCGGCGACCAGGGTTGGCAGCCCGGCGCCCACCGCAAATCCCTCCCGAAACCGGGCGCGAACGATGATCCCGAACAGGCCAAGGCGGCCTACAAGGCCTTCACCACCCTGAAGAAGGAGGTGAAATCGACTGCCGCCGAGCAACTTCGCCGCCTCGAGCGCGCCATGGTCACCGGGCGGCGCTGGTCCGCCGAGGAGTATCGACGGTTGTTCGTCGACCATCCGCTGCTGCGGCACCTGTCGCACCGGATCGTCTGGGCGATCTTCGACGAGAACGACGCGGTCACCGGATCGTCCCGGGTGGCCGAGGACGGCAGCTACGCCGACGCCGCCGATGAGGTCGTCACGCTGCCCGACGCCGCCGTGGTGGGTATCCCCCATCCCCTGCATCTCGGTGACTCCCGCGCCGCGTGGGGTGAGGTCTTCGCCGATTACGAGATCCTGCAACCCTTCTCGCAGCTACAGCGCGAAATATACGCCTGCACCGACGAAGAACGCCGCGGCAGCGTCCTGCCGGAGTTCCGGGACCGCACCGTGACCGCCGGAAAGATCCTGGGCCTCACCCGATTCGGCTGGGATCGCAGCCGCCCCGGGGACGGGGGCGTCTCCTCCGAGATTTTCCGCGTCCTGGGCGGCGGCCGTTCGATCGCCATCGACCTGGAGCCCGGCCTCTATGCCGGGAGGCCCACCGAATTCGAGGATCAGCAGATCGGCGTCCGCCTGGCGGTAACCGGCCATGAGGATTACTGGGTGCGCAACGACCACACCGCCCCCGTCTTCGCCGATCTGGACCCGATCACGATGTCCGAGGTGCTGCGCGAGTTGGCTCAGCTCTCCTAGGCCGGACCGCCGGAGATCACTTCGGCCACTCCGGCGACCGGCCGAGCATGGCGACGATCCGGTCCAGCGCGTCCGCACCGGACCAGGAGACCTCCGGGGCGAAGGCCGCGCCGGGGGCGACCCGGATCTCGCCGCCGGGAACCGCGGCGGCCACCTCGTGGGCCGCCGCGAGCACCTCGGCGTCGAAGTGCACCGGGATGCCCAGAGCCTGTGCCACATCCCAGGAGTGGACGACATAGTCCACCAGGTGGAAACCCACGGCCCGCGCCGCGGGAAACCGGTGCGTCGTGCTGAACTCCGGTAGCGCGACCTCACGCTCGAGCACGCCGGGCTCAGCGAAGGCCGTGAGGACATCCTCGGCGGCCTCCCGATACTCGCGCGCCGGATCGTCGCCGAGCGGGCGGGTCTTCCAGTCCACGAGGTCGTTCCCACCACGAGCCGAGGCCGCGAACCCGCGATGCTGGGCGATCATGTGCGTCAGCAGGCCGTGCAGCGTCCAGTCGGCGCACGGGGTGGGCTTGCGCAGGTCAACGGTGGTGAGCTGTTCGACAAGATCGATGCTGACCCGTACCGCCCGCGCATTCAGAGGGATCAGTTCGTCACTATTGGTAGGCATGAGCCTATCGTATGCTCAAGCGTATCATTGCTCAAGCGGTATTTTCTATCCATGCCCGAAGCCCCCCGTCCCGACCTCGCCGCGATGATCGCACCGCTGGGCCGGGCGCTGATGGCGACGGAACTGCCTGTCCTGGAACGCCACGGGCTCACCATGTGGGCGTATGCCGTACTGCTCGGGCTGGGCGGCGAGCCCGTTTACACGCAGGCCGCGCTGGCCAAGGCGATCGGTGCGGACAAGACGCGCATCATCGGGGTGCTCGACGATCTGCAACAGCGCGGGCTGATCACGCGCGAGGCCGATCCCGCGGACCGGCGGGTCAATCTCGTCTCGCTCACCGCGTCGGGACGCGAACTGCGCGACCGGGCCCAGGCCGAGATCCAGCGCAAGGAAGAGGAACTGCTGTCGCAGCTGCCCGCGGCGGACCGGAAGGCGTTCGTGCGGTCATTGCAAACCCTGGCGGGTCTCCTCGGCGGATGAGCCGGATGAAGTTGGGCCGGAGCGCGTGTCGTGCCGGTGTCGGTCACGCTCGCTAGAGTCGCTGCCGTTCACCGCTCCACGATTCGGGGGATCATGCTCGACTCCACTGCCGCCACCGCCACCGCCATCGCCGCCGAAGATCTGTGGGTTGCTCCCGAGGACTGGTGGCAGCCAGGAGTACCGACCCGGGGCGTCGGGCCGCAGCCGACCACCACGTACACCACCGCGGCCGATGCCTGGGCGACGGCGGTCGATGCGCAGCGCGACGCGGTGCTCGACGTCCTCGAGCGCACGGCGGCCACCGGAGGCACCGACCTGGCCGACGCGGGCCGAACTGCGCTGACCGATCCGGCGGGATGTTCACCATTGGGCGCCGCGGTACTGGCTGCGGCAGTCAATATGGGCGACAGACACAGCAGCGAAAACCCGCTCATCGCGGCCGAAGCGTGGATGCGTGAACACGGCGCCGGATTCGCGGCCGAGGCCGCGGTGCAGCTATCCGGATCGCGTGTCGAGCATCGATACACACAGGCCGGACGCATCCACGAGTGGTTCCTCGTCCGATGCACACCCGATGATTTCGAGCACGCATTGGGGATGCGGTACGTGCTGGCGCTGCGGCCCTGGATCGCGGCACTCGCCGAGGATGCCTACCGGGACGTGGTCGAGCGCCTGGGGCAGGTGCGGATCACGTCGGGCGGGTTGGGGATTCGGATCGCGGCCTCGTATCTGGCCCCGACGGAACGGGATTGGGTCGCCGCGGATCTGCGGGATGTGACCCCGACAGCCAACTATCACACCCCTGTCGTGCTGCTGCTGGCCGCGGCCGGTTCGGCGACCGAAATGGAGGCGGCGGCACGAGCATTGACGGGTCCACAGCTCAGCTACGGCCATGGCCGCACCATGCTCTACACCGCACTCGCCCGGTTCGGGCCCGAGGGTGCCGGAGTGCTCGCGCAGGTGCTGGACCGGCGCGAGGTCGACGGCGCCGCGACGGCCGAGCTGGCGGACATGCTGTCGTTGCTGCCCTCGGACGCGGCCTTCTCCGCGCTACTGGCCCGCGTGGATAGGCGGTACTTTCCCAAGGCGCTTGCCGCGGCGGCGCATCGATTCCCACTGCGGGCGATGAGATTGTTGCGCCCGGCCGCGGAACGGTCGGCGACGGCACGCCATATGGTGCGATCGGTGATCCGGTCACATCCGGAGCTGACGGCGCTGCATCCCGAACTGGCGGCCGCGACGCCCCGGGTCGCCGCGCCGGAGGAACTGCCCGAGGTCCTGCGCATCCGGCCCTGGCAGCAGGCGCGCAGACGGGCGAAGCCGGTGGTGCTGGCCGATGTGGCCGCCGCCCGGCCGACACGCGTGGCCTGGGCCGACGGGGAACGCGCGGAATGGGCCGAGACGCACGTCTATCAGTGGCCCAGCGCCACTGCGCGGTGGCCGCGGCTCATCGCCGAAATGCTCGCCGCCCCGCAGCGGGACTACAACTCCCCCTCGATCTTCGCGCTCGGCCCCGAGGAGCTGGTGCGGCCCCATCTGGCGACGGTCCGCCCCGGGCGGCTGTGGGGTGCGGGCGGGTATCTGCGGCGGGTGCTGGCGCGTTTCGAGGAGGAAGGCGCGGATTTCGTGCTCGCCGGTGCGCAGGCGAACCCGGCGACGCTGGCGGATCTGCTGCTGCCCGTCACCGGCACCGAGGTGACGCGGTTGATGACGCGCTGGCTCGACGGCCGCAAGGTCCGGCCGACGGCGCTGGCCTGGTTCGATCGTCATCTCGGCACCGCGCTGCCCGATGTCATCGCGGCGGCGCTGGCCAAACCGGGGACCGAGCGCAGGCTGGCCGAGTCGGCGCTACGGGTGCTGGCCGAGCGCGGACATCGCGCCGCCATCGAGACGGCGGCGGCCGCGCTGTCGCAGCCGGTGGCCGACGCCGTGGCCGGGATACTGGCGGCCGATCCACTGTTCCAGCTGCCCGCCCGCATCCCGGAGCTGCCGAATTGGCTTGTCCTGGACCTGCTTCCCCCGCTCCTGCTGCGTGACGGCGACGCCGCCCTGCCGCTGACGGCGGCCGGTGACGTGTGCGTGATGCTGGCCATGTGCGGCCCGAACGGCGATTACGCCGGTGCGGCCGAGATCATCGAGGCCGCCGATCCGGACTCGCTGGCCGAATTCACCTGGGGCATTTTCGAGGAGTGGAAACTGGCCGACTATCCGGCCAAGGACGGCTGGGTGCTGCACGCGCTGGGCCTGACCGGCAATGACCTGACCGCGCGGCAGCTGGCGCCGCTGATCCGTTCCTGGCCGGGCGAATCCGGTCACTCCCGGGCGGTGACCGGGCTGGATGTACTGGCGGCCATCGGCAGCGATACCGCGCTCATGCAGTTGCACGGCATTGCCGAGAAGGTGAAGTTCAAGGGGCTCAAGACCAAGGCGCAGGAAAAGATCGGCGAGGTCGCCGACGGACTCGGGCTGACCCACGACGAGCTCGCCGATCGGCTGGTCCCCGACTTCGGGCTGGACGAGCGGGTCGATCTCGTACTCGACTACGGGCCAAGGGGTTTCGTCATCGGATTCGACGAAGAGCTCAAACCGGTGGTCTTCGACGCCGAGCGACGCGACGGGGATTGGACGGCCACCGCGCGGCGCAAATGGCTGCCGAAACCTGGCGCGAAGGACGATCCGGAGTCGGCGGCGGCCGCGTACAAGTCGTTCACCGTCTTGAAGAAGGATGTGAAATCCGCTGCCGCCGACCAACTTCGCCGTCTCGAGCAAGCAATGGTGCGTGGCCGTCACTGGCCGGGTGCGGCGTATCGGCAGTTGTTCGTCGAGCATCAGCTGCTGTGGCATCTGGCCCGCCACCTGGTGTGGGCCACCTTCGACGAAAACGGCTCCCCCACCGGATCATTCCGGCTCGCCGAGGATCGCAGCTACGCCGACGCGGCCGATGATCCGGTCACCGTCGCCGACGACGCCATGGTCGGTATCGCCCATCCGCTGCATCTCACCGGCAGTCTCGGCGCCTGGGGCGAGATATTCGCCTATTACGAGATCCTGCAACCGTTCCCGCAGCTGCAACGGGAAATCCACACGCTCACCGAGACCGAACTCCGGTCCTCGACGCTGGCGCGATTCAGTGATCGCACCGTCCCCACCGGCAAAGTCCTCGGCCTGACGCGATTCGGCTGGGAGCGCGGCGAAGTCCTGGACGGCGGCGTCTCCGGCGAGATGTTCCGCACGCTGGGCAATGGGCATTCGATCGTGATCGAGCTGGAGCCCGGCCTCATCGCCGGTTACGCCATGGAATGGGACGAGCAGAGGATTCAGGTCCACCTCAGCGAGTCCGGGCACGAAAGCTCATGGCCCCGTACGGATACGGCCCCCGCCTTCGCCGACCTGAGCCCCATCGTCGCGTCGGAGCTGCTCCGCGAACTCACCACCCTCACCGCCTGAGCCGCGGGCCAATCCCCCGAACCGCATCGACTACCCGGAAGTGACAACGTGATCGAAACGCACCGTGTGGACGAAGACGAATGGGTGGTCCCCGAGTCCTGGTGGGCCAAGGCGGACCGCTTCCGCGGACAGGGTCCAGCGCGCCCCATCAAACTCGATTCGAAGGCCCGCCCCACGTATCGGAAGCTCGCGGGCGATGATCGGGTGCCAGGCATTCTGGCAGCGACCGAACAGGCGGGCAGTGCCGACCTGGCGCAGGCCGGGCGGGCCGCACGGGACGGCAGCGCGGTGACGCCGCTGGGGTTGGCGGTGCTCGGGCTGCTCATCGATCTGATGTATATCGATGGGCGCTACGACATACGCACCACCCCGCTGGCCGACACGTGGGTCGCCGACCACGGTGTGGTGTTCGCGGCGCGGGCGGCCGTCGAGCTGGCCGGGCTGGAACTGGACGTACCCCGGACACGTGCCTTCGCAGAGGGCCGGGTACGCCGCCGCTCCCAGACCAAGCTCCACAGCCCGCATCGAAGCGATGCAACGCTTTCCGAGTCGGTCGCTGCGGATGCTGGCTGCCTCCGAGTCAGGGACGGAGATGACGGGCGATCTGCTGCGCGCGCAGGCGCGGGCGCATCCGGAACGCGCCGCCGCCCTCGGTATTCCGGTCGAGCCGGTGGTTTCCGCGGTGGAGTGCCGCGGCGTCGCCACCGACGACGAGCTGCCCAAGCCACTGCGATCGGACGAAGCGGCCCCGGTTCCGCCCGCGTGGCTGTTCCCGGCCGCGCTGCCGCCGATCGTGTTGCGCGACAACCGGCTCGCCTTACCGCCGTCCGCCGTCGCCACGGTGTGCGGCATGCTGACGCAGACGATCGGACCGACCGGCAATCACGCCGGGGTGGCGCATGTACGGTCCCTCGCCGATCCGATATCGCTGGCCGAATTCGCGTGGGGGCGTTCGCGGCGCTGCGGAAGGATGTGAAAACTATTGCCCTCGACCAGCTCCGGCGTTTCGAACGGGCAATGGTCCGCGGCCGTCGCTGGCCGCTGGCCCAGCACCGGCAGCTCTTCACCGAGCACCCGCTGCTGGGCCATCCGACCCGGCGGCTGGTGTGGGCGACCTTCGACGAGCACGGCGGCGTCACCGGTTCGTTCCGCATCGCCGAGGATCGCGGCTTCGCCGACGCCTCCGACGACACCGTCACCCTCGACGACACCGGCTGGTCGGTGTCGCTCACCCCCTGCATCTCACCGATTCCCTCGGCACGTGGTCGGAAGCCTTCGCCGATTACGAGATCCTGCAACCGTTCCCGCAGCTGAATCGCGATGTGTACCACCTCACCGACGCCGAGCTGGCCGGGTACACCCTCGATCGGTTCAACGGCCCCGCATTCCCGGCAGGCCGGGCAATGGGCCTGCTGCAGCGCGGCTGGGAGCGCCAAGCCCCGCAGGACGCGGGCTGGTATTCCTACTTCTACCGCCCAGTCGGCGAGAAACTCATGGCCGTAGTGGATTTCGAGCCCGGTCTGTCGATCGGGCTCACGCCCGACCAGATGGACGATCAGCGCATAGACCGCGTCCGGCTCGCCGTCTCCGGCAGCGAATGGCGTAGCCACGCCTGCGAGCACACCTTCGCCGACGTGGATCCCGTCGCGGTGTCGGAGTTGGTGCGGGAGCTGCGCAGTCTCACCGCATGATCGTCGAGAACCGGGGAGGGACAGCATGACCGAGCAGCGTCGTGCCGATGAGGACGCGTGGGTGGTACCGGATTCCTGGTGGGCCGAAGTCGACCGGTTCCGGGGCAAGGGTCCGGCGCGGCCGGTTCGGCTGGATGCGGAGGCCGAGGCGCGGTGGAGTGCGGTGCTCGGCGACGATCGGGTGCGGCCGATGGTGGAACTTACTGCGGCCGAGGGATTTACCGAGCTCGGGGCGGCCGGGGCGGCGCTGCTCGACGGTACGGGTGAGTCTCCGCTCGGGGCGGCGGTGGTGGGGTTGATCGGACACCGCGCCACCCGACGGGACCGCCAGGCGCTGTCCCTGGTGATGATGGCGGATGCGTGGGTCGGACGGTACGGTGCGGGCTTCGCCGCCGAGGCCGCCGTCCGGATGGCCGGGCTGACGATCCCGTCGCAGGAGGCGTTCGTGCGGCCGCTGCATCCTGCCGCGCAATACAACTCGCAGATCATCGAGACGCTGCGGCGGCTGCGGGGTCTGCTAGCGGAGCTGCCCGAGGCGGAATATCGCGCTGTCGTCGACCGGATCGGTGTTCTGCGCACCGATCCGGGCACCGTGGCGGCGCGGGTGGCCACGGTGTATCTGTTTCCGACAGAACAGGAATGGCTCGATGCCGACCTGCACATCGCCGTACAGAACCGGCCGAGCTACCGGGATTCCTCGTGGACCGGGGCTGTCTCGTCCGCGACGACCCTCGATCAGCTGACCGCGCTGTCCCTGCCGGACGGAGGGCTGTTCGCGTGGGACTTCCTGCGTTTCGCGGTGGCCGTGCACATTGGTCCACAGGTCGCGCCCTTGATGGCCGAAGCGCTCGACAACACCGGTTTGCGGCCCGAAATTCACCGTGCCGTGGCGGAGATGCTCACTCACTTCCCCACCGATGAGGCGTTCACGGTGCTGCTGGAGCGGATCGACCGCACTACCGTGCGCGCCGCCCTGTACGAGGCGATCGGGCGGTTCCCGCGCCGGGCGCTGCGGCTCCTGGCGGCGGTGCCCGCGCCCTCCGCGATCATCTCCGGTCTGCTGCGCGCCCAAGCCCACATGTACCCGGAACTGGCGGCCCAACTCGGCATCGCCGCGCGGCTCGCACCGAGCGCGGTCACCTATGACGGCACCGCCACACCGGACGAGCTGCCCGATTTCCTGCGCATCCCGCCGTGGGACCGGCCACAACCCTCGGCCGACTCGATCGTGATACCCGGTCTCGGCACCCCGCGACCGGTCGGCCTCGACTGGCAGGACGGCGAGCGGGAACGCTGGGCCACCGCCCGGTACCCCTACCAGGATCCGAACGAGACCGAACCCGCGGAGCGCGACTGGCAGGCCGACATCGACGCCGCCCTGGCGAATCAGCGCTCCGACCGCCGCTACAAGCTGATTCGCGTCTTCTGCTCCGCGCCCGTCGAGCTGCTGACTCCGCATCTGGATGTGCTACGGCCGGATCATTTCTGGAGCTCGTTCTCCGGAATGGACCGGATTCTCGCCCGCTTCGGCGAACCGGTGGTCCCGCTCATATTCGCGGCGGCACAACTGGATCCGGCCGATCGCGCCGAGGCGCTGACGCCCCTGTCGGGCACCGAGGTCACCCGGCTCATGGCGCGACTGCTCGGCGCCCGCAAATCCGCGAAGACCGCGACCGCCTGGTTCGAGCGCCACATCGCCACGGCCGCACCGGATCTCCTCGCCGCCGCATTGGACAAACCCGCCCGTCCACGCAAACAAGCCTGGGCCGCAATACATCTGCTGTCCCGGCGCGGACACCGCGACCTACTGCTGGCCGCGGCCGCCGACTTCGGCCCCGAAGCGGTCGCCGCGCTCGAGGCCGAACTGATCACCGATCCCCTGTTGCTGCTACCGGCCAAGCTGCCGACACTGCCGTCCTGGCTGATTCCGGCGACGCTCCCGCCGATCGTCTTGCACGACGGTCGCCGTGCGCTGCCACCGGAGTCCGTCCAGGTGGTATGCACCATGCTGGCAATATCCGAGGCCGAGGACCGCTACGCCGGAGTGGACCGCATGGCGCGGATCGCCGATCCGGTCTCGCTGGCCGAATTCGCCTGGGCGCTGTTCGACACCTGGCGGGCGGTGAACTATCCGGCCGCGGACGGGTGGGTGCTGCGCGCGCTCGGCTGGTTCGGCAATGACGAGACCGCGCGCCGCCTCACCCCGCTCATCCGGGCGTGGCCCGGGGAGTCCGCGCATCAGCGTGCGGTCAACGGCATGGCGGCGCTCGCCGCGATCGGCACCGATATCGCTCTCATGCAGCTCAACGGCATTGCCGAGAAGGTGAAGTTCAAGGGCATCAAGGCCGAGGCGCAGCGCATGATCGAGCGGATCGCGCGGCAGCGCGGCCTGACGGCCGAGCAGCTCGCCGATCGGCTGGCGCCCGATCTCGGCTTGTCCGCCGCGGGTGTGCTGCACCTGGATTTCGGTCCGCGACAGTTCCGCATCGGACTCGACGAGCAACTGCGGCCGACCATAGGCGATGCCGACGGCGCCCCGCGCAAGAGTCTGCCCAAACCCGGCGGCACGGACGATCCGGAGCTCGCGGCGGCCGCCGTCAAACAGTTCAGCGCCTTCAAGAAGGACGTGAAAACCATTGCGAGCGGGCAGATCCGCCGCTTGGAGCACGCCATGGTGGCGGGCCGCCGCTGGTCGCCCGGCGAATACCGGCAGCTGTTCGTCGACCATCCGCTCGTCCGCCAGTCGGCGCGACGACTGGTATGGGCGATCTTCGACGCGGAGGGCGCCGTCATCGGATCGGCGCGTATTGCCGAGGACGGCAGTCTCGCCGATGCCCACGACGCATCGGTGACGCTCCCCGACGACGCCCGCCTCGGCATCGCGCACCCGCTGCACCTACCGGGCATGCTCCCGGCCTGGGGTGAGGTTTTCGCCGATTACGAGATCCTGCAACCGTTTCCACAGCTGGCTCGCGAAACCTACCGGCTCACCGAGGAGGAGTCCGGGGCGGTTCGCCTGGCGCGGTTCATGGGAATCAAGGTCCCCGTGGGCAATGCCATGGGCTTGATGTCCCGTGGCTGGGAACGGGAAGCGCCCGGGGACAATGGCGATTCGCGCTGCGTCTTCCGCGCGCTCGGCGGCGATGTCTCGATCGTCGTCGACGTGGATCCTGGATTCAGCGCCGGTATGCCACCGGATGAGCGTGGGGATCATCAGGAGCTGGATCGGGTTTGGCTGAAGGGCGGCGGTCCGGATCAGCACTGGTGGCCGGGCGCACAGTCCGCGCCCTTCGGTGTGCTGGATCCGGTGACCGCCTCGGAGGTGCTGCGCGATCTCGAATACCTCACCGCGGTCCCGGACGGCGGGCGGTAGTGCGCGCGGCGGGTGTCGGTCGCGCTGATTACAGTCGGTCGCGAATCACGAAGTACGACATGGGGGTCCGATGACGGAATCCGAGCACGATCCGGCGACCAGGGAGGAGCTGCCGGGTGCCGAGGATCTGTTCGAACCGACCGCGGCGCAGCGCAAGCAGTTGCTGTACCGGCGGGACGGGCTGCTGCGAGCGCCCGCACCGGCGGTCGACGCCGCTGCGGTGGCGGCCCAGGCCGGGGCGTGCCTGGAGTTCTACGAACAAGCCGTAGAGCGCTTGCACAAGCGCGCTCCCCGGCCCGATCGCGTCCTACCCGAGACTCCCGGTGCGGTGGGAGAACTGCCGTTGGAGGTGACCGCCGCGCTGCTGAGCACCCGCATGGACTGGCCGCGCGGGCTTCCTCTCGAACAGCAACGGCGTGCCGTGGCAGATATCGGTGCACTGCTCGATCATTGGACGGCGGTGCGGGGCGTCACCTTCGCGGTCGAGGCCATGGTGCGGGCAATGACCGCACCGTTGTCGACGCGGCCGCCGTATTGGCATCGGGGCGAGTACGGCCCCGTGCGCACCGCACTGGGTGTGCTGCGCAATCGGATCGCCGCGCTGCCCGAGGCGGCCATGCCCGATATCGTCGCCCTGCTGGAGAGCGTCCGCGGCGACTCGCGGCACGCGCGGGTGGTCACCTCGTTCGTGCTGCCCTCGCAACGAGAGTGGGTGGCCGCGGATATCGAGGAGGCGGCGGCGGACGGCAATGCCCACGCCCATTGCCGACCGCTCGTCGACGCGGCGAGCACGGTGGCGCAGTTGCGGCGGCTCAATGTGGCGACCGTGCGCCTCACACCGGACGAGGGTGTGGCGCTTTCCCACGGCGACTCGGCGATCACCGTGGTCGACGGGGTCGGTTTCGGGGTGGTCCCGGTATTCACGGACTGGTTCGATCACTGGGAAATGAATCAGCCGCTCCGCAAGGCGATCGCCCAGGACCTGGCGGTGATTCCCACCGACGCGGCATTCACCGCCCTCGCCGCGCGCGCCTATCGGACCGAGGCGGTACCGCCGATCCGGGAGGCCGCGAAACTGTTTCCGCGACGCGCCCTGGAGCTGCTGGACGCCGGGAAACCGGAGCATGCCGATCTGCTGCGCGAGCATATCGCCGGGCATCTCGAATTCGCCCGGACCCGGCAGGACGAATTGCCCGCCGCCACCGCGACTCTCATCGCGGACGAGGTGCGCCGGGCCGAAGCCGCCGCGAACGAGGCGGAGTCCGAACCGGAACTGCTGCGGAATCCGCCGTGGACGATCCGTGCCCGCGCCAAGGCCGCTGTCGTGGAAGGGCTCGAGCCGCCGGAGGGGATTCACTGCGCCTGGCTGCCCGGGGAACGCCAGCGCTGGCACGCGCTGGTCGACCCGGCCCGCTATCCGGAGCTCGAGCGCACACTCGATCGGATCAATCCGAAGAGCGTCACCGAATTCGAGCTCGGCGCGCTCGTGCTGGCCGGGCCGGACCGCACCCGGTCGCTCGTGCGGGACGCCAGGCTCAGCTGGTTCTGGGGTCCGTCCCGGGAAATGCTGGCCGCCACCGCCGCCTTCGAGGCCGATGCGTTTCCGCTCGTGCGGGATGCCATCAGGCATCAGCCGCGGGAGGTCACCGAGGCGCTGCTCCCCTATGTCGGCGCCGAGGTGGTCGATCTGCAACTGGCGCGCCTCGATCGGCGCACCATGCGCGAGGGCGCGGTGCGGTATCTGCGGCGGCACGCCCGGTTCACGGCGCAGGTGCTGATTCCGCGAGCGGTCGGCCGCCGGGAGCGCAATCGCCGCCTCGCCATCCGGACGCTGCGGCTCCTGCACGGACTCGGTCACGGCGAGGAGATACTCGGCGCGGCACGGGAGTACAGATCGCGGGCGGCCGAGGCCGTGGTCACCCTGCTCGACGCGGATCCGCTCACCCTGCTGCCCAACCGGATTCCCGCCGTTCCGGCCTGGGTGAATCCGGCGGTGCTGCCGGTCGTCCGGACCCGCGACGGCGGGCGGCTGTCACCGGCGGCGCTGCACAATCTGCTCGTCATGCTGATGCTCGCCGAGACCGGCGAACCGTATGCCGGGGTGGCACAGGTCTACAAGCTGTGTCGTCCGGGCGATCTGGGTGCGCTGGTCTGGGAGCTGTACGCGCAGTGGCTGCGGTCCGGCGTTCCGGCCCAGCACGACTGGGTCTACGAGGCGCTCGGTTCGCTCGGTGACGATGACACCGTCGCCGCGCTGCTCGAGCACGTGCGGCGGAACAGTTCCGACCGGCGTTCGGTGACGGCGCTGGACGCCTTCGTCGCCATCGGCTCGGATGCGGCGCTGCTGGCGGTGAAACTCATCAGCGAGGAGGTGAAGACCAAGCGGGTGCGCGACGGGGCGCGGGAGCGTATCGAGGCGGTGTCGGATCGACTGGGGCTCACCGCGGATCAGCTCGCCGATCGGCTGGTTCCGGATCTCGGGCTGCGCGCCGACGGCACCCTCGAACTGGATTTCGGGCCGCGCCGCTTCGTGGTCGGATTCGACGAACAACTGCGGCCCGTCCTCACCACCGACGGCGGCAAGGTCGTCAAGACGCTGCCCAAGGCCGGTGCGCACGATGACGCGGGGCTCGCCGAACAGGCGCACAAGACTTTCCGGCAGCTGAAGAAGAACGCCCGTGTGATCGCCGCCGACCAGACCACACGCCTGGAGCGGGCCATGGCGACGAACCGGCGGTTCACGGTGGCGGAGTTGCGCACCCTGTTCATCGCGCATCCCCTGCGCTGGCACGTCACCCGGCGGCTGGTGTGGGGCGTGTACGAGGGCGACGCACTGGTGAGCAGCTTCCGCATCGCGGAGGACCGCACCTTCGCCGACAGCGCGGACGAGACGGTCACCGTGGCGGACGACGCGGTGCTCGGCATCGCGCATCCCGTCCAATTCCGCGGCGAGGCGGCGATCTGGTCGGAGCTGTTCGACGATTACGAACTGCTCCAGCCGTTCCCGCAGCTCGGGCGGGAGATCTACACGGTTCCCGCGGAGCTGCTGCACACCGGGCGGATCACCGATGACGGTACGAAGGTCGGCAGCACGCGGTTCCTCGGGCTGCCAGGACGGGGCTGGCTACCACTCGAGTACACCGATAGGGAGCACCTGTTCGTCTTCGAGAAGCCGCTGCCGCGGGGTGGATTCCTCGAGGTGACCACCGACCCCGGGCTCCTGGCCTGGGATCCCAACGCCAATGGCGATCAAACCTTCGAGGCGCGCCTGACCGGCAGCCGGTTCGATGCCGACCGCGACCTCACCTTCGCCGACCTGGACGCGGTCACCGCATCCGAGATACTGCGCGATATCGCCTGGCTGAAAGCGGAATCACGATGAACAGCACGACCGAGCACATGCAGCGACCACCCGCCGAGCTGCGCTGGGCCGCCGATCTGGCGCGGCTGCGCGAGCAGGACACCGCGCCCACACCGCCGGGCTGGGCCTTGAGCGTGGATGCCGCCAAGCGGTTCATCGTCGGTGATCCGACGCTGGGGATCGAACGCAAGTTCGTGGGGGACGCCTCGCTGGTGGATCGGGCGCTGGTGAGTCTGGCCACCACCCGCGGGCTCTTGCTCACCGGGGAGCCGGGTACCGC
The DNA here is from genome assembly GCF_001613405.1 of Nocardia crassostreae. Taxonomy (GTDB): domain Bacteria; phylum Actinomycetota; class Actinomycetes; order Mycobacteriales; family Mycobacteriaceae; genus Nocardia; species Nocardia crassostreae. Next base: position 39,077 of record NZ_BDCH01000040.1, on the reverse strand, counting down.
GAAATCGCTGCTTTCGGAGCTGCTTTCGGCTGCCATCTCGGGGGATTCCACGCTCACGATTCAGGGTGGTGCGGCCACCACCGAGGATCAGATCCGCTACGGGTGGAATTACGCGCTGCTGGTGTCGGAGGGTCCGTCGGAGCGGTCCATCGTGGCCGCGCCCATGATGCGCGGTATGCGGGACGGCAAGATCGTGCGGTTCGAGGAGATCACGCGCTGTCCGCTGGAGGTGCAGGACTCCATTCTGTCACTGCTGTCGGACCGGGTGCTGGCGGTGCCGGAGCTCGGCGAGATGGTGTATGCGACAGCGGGATTCAATGTCATCGCCACCGCCAACACCCGCGATCGCGGCGTGAACGATATGAGCGCCGCGCTCAAGCGCCGCTTCAACTTCGAAACCGTGTTCCCCATCGGCGATCTCACCGCCGAGCTGGCATTGGTCGAAGCCGAGTCCGAAGCGCTGCTGCGCCGTTCCGGGGTGCCGCAGGCGCCGCCGCGCGACGTGCTCGAGGTGCTGGTCACGGCATTCCGGGAATTGCGCTCCGGCGCGACGGCTTCCGGCGATGCCCTCGACCGCATGTCCGCGGTCATGAGCACCGCCGAGGCGGTGTCGGTGGCGCACGCGGTCGGCCTGCGCGGCTGGTACCTGCGCGGTGAGCCCGGCGATGCCGCCGATATCGTGCACTGCCTGGCGGGCACCGCCGCCAAGGACGATCCGGACGATCTGGCCCGGCTGCGCCGCTATCTGGAACAGCAGGTCCCCCGCAAATCCGGTCGCGCCTGGAAAGCCTTGCACGACGCCCGCTTCCAGCTACCGGGCTGAGGCCGTGCCCGGTATGCCCGACGCCGCGGTGCACGCCCCGATCCGGCTCGGCCAGGTCTCGGTGACCTTCCTCGGCGTGCGCCACCACAGCCCCGCCTGCGCCCGCCTGGTCCGCGACACCATCGCCGCCCTGCGCCCCGCCCACGTGCTCGTCGAGGGCCCGTCCGATATGAACGACCGCTTCGACGAACTGCTCCTGGGCCACGACCTGCCCATCGCCGTATTCAGCAGCTACCGCGACGTCGACACCCGGCACATGTCCTGGGCCCCGCTGTGCGAATACTCCCCCGAATGGGTCGCCCTCACCGCGGGCCGCGCGGCGGGGGCCCAGGTCCGCTTCATCGACCTCCCCGCCTGGCATCCGGCCTTCGCCGGAACCGAGAACCGCTACGCCGACGCCGAACGCCGCTACGACCGTGCGATCACCCGCTTGTGCACCGAATTCGCCGTCGACAATGTCGACACCCTCTGGGACCACCTCTTCGAAATCGACGATCCCGCACCGGAATCCAGCACAACCCTCGCGGAACGCCTGGCCACCTACTTCGACCTGGTGCGCGGCGACGAAGACGCCTCCCCCGGCGACCTGGCCCGCGAGGAATACATGACCCGGTGGATCCGCGCCGCCGTGGCCGACTGCGCGGACCGGCCCGCACACATCGTCGTGATCACCGGCGGCTTCCACCGCCCACCCCTCATCGCCCGCCTGCTGACAGCAGACGCGACCGCCGAAGCGAAGGCGCCGGGCAGCGTCGGGGGCCAATCTGTCGCGGCCGGAGGTGCGTGGCCGGAGGTGCCGCCGTTCCCCGGGGCGGGCGTCGGCGGAAGCTATCTGGTGCCGTTCAGTTTTCGGCGGCTGGATGCGTTCGCGGGGTATCAGTCGGGCATGCCGTCACCCGCCTATTACGAGCAGCTCTGGCGGGAGGGCGCGGAAGCGGCGGCGGAAACCATCACACGGGTGGTGGTGCGGCGGTTGCGGGAGCGAGGGCAGGCGGTATCGACTGCTTCGCTGATCGGGGCGCGCACGTTGACCGTGGGGTTGAGCCGGTTGCGAGGGCATGAAATACCTTCGCGGACCTATGTTCTCGATGGGTTGGCGGGGGCCCTGATCACCTCGGCGCTGGATCATCCGCTGCCGTGGACGGGGCGGGGGCAGTTGCGGGCCGGGACCGATCCGGTGGTGGTGGAGATGGTGGCCGCCTTGTCGGGCAGCCGGGTGGGGCGGTTGCACACGGGGACGCCGCATCCGCCGCTGGTGCACGATGCGGCCGCGGAGTTGGCGCGCTGCGGGATTCCGGAGGAGGGGCGGTTCGAGGTCGATCTCGGTTCCGCGGCGGGGCTGGCGGCGAGCCGGGTGCTGCATCGGCTGCGGGTGCTGGGGATTCCGGGGTACGAGCGGGAGAGCGGACCGGTCATCGGGCGGGCGCCGAAGTTGCGGGAGAGCTGGCGCATCAGGGCGTCGGAGATGCGGCTGCCCGCCTTGATCGAGGCCGGATCACTGGGCGCCACATGCGCCGAGGCCGCCGCCACGCGGCTCGGGGAGCGATTCGCCGGAGCCGGATCCGATACCGGGGTGCTGGCGATCGTGCTCTTCGATGCCACATTGTGCGGGCTCTCGGAGCTCACCGGGCGGGTGGTCGGCACGGTGCGCGGGCTGGTCGGATCCTCCGGTGACGCAGCGGGTCTGGGGCAGTTGCTGGCGGTGGCGCTGGGATTGTGGCGGCACGACCGGCTTTTCGGGACGGCACAGTCTCCAATGCTGGCAGATCTCATCGATACGGCGGTGCTGCGCCGGCTGTGGCTGGTGGAGGGGAGTCGGGGCGGGCCCGAGCCCGCCGATGACGGATTGCTGAAAGCCATTGTGGCGGTCCGGGATGCGGCGCTGCACGCGGCAGCGGTGCTGAGTGTCGAGCGCGCCGATCTCGCGGCGGTCTTCCACCGGTGCACCGCCGCCGACCGGCCGCCCGCGCTGCGGGGCGCGGCGCGGCGGTCGGCGTGGTCGCCGCGCTCACGCCGCAGGAAAGCGTGAATGTCGCCCGCGCCGTCCGGTTGGCGGGCGCACCCGGCGTGCTGGGGGATTTCCTGGCCGGGCTGTTCGCGCTCGCGCGCGAGCAACTGATGGAGGATGTCAGCGAGATATCCAGCGGCACAACACCATTACTGTCCGTCCTGGACGAGCTGGTGGGCGGCTTCGGCGCCGAGGAGTTTCTGGTCGCGCTGCCCGCGCTACGACTGGCCTTCGCCTGGTTCCCGCCGCGAGAACGGGCGCAGATCGGGTCGCGGCTGCTGGAGATGCGGGGCATCACGGGTTCGGGGTCCACGCTGCTGCGCCTGCCCGCAGACGCCGGGACGCTCGCCCGCGCGCGGGCGGTGGAGGAGCGGGTGGATCGGATGCTCGCCGAGCACGGGCTGCTCGAGCACGAACACCACGCATCGCCGCGGGCCGGGCGCGAACCGCGCGACGCCACCGGAAAGGGGCGGCTCGAACCTCGACCGGCCGCAGCCGCTGATACGAATGGCCAAGGAGGCGAAGATGTCTGAGATCGATCCCGGTTTAGAGCGCTGGCGGCTGATCCTCGGCAATGCCGGATCCGGTGTGTGCCAGGGCTCCGCGCTCGGCGAAGTGGCCGCCGGTCGCGACGCCGCCCTGGACTGGCTCTACGAGCGTGACTCCGATCTGGACGACCGCGATATCCGCCGCACGGGCGGCAGCGGCCCATCGATCGTGCAGGCCGTGGACTGGCTCGACGATATCCATACGCTGTTCCCCAAGGCCACCATCGAACGGCTCGAACGGGATGCGGTGCATCGCTACGGATTACACGAGGTGCTCACCGATCCGGGGGTGCTCGGACGGCTGGAACCGAATGCCGAGCTGCTCGGTGCGGTATTGCGCACCAAACATCTCATGAATCCCGAGGTGCTGCGCATGGCCCGCCGCATTGTCGAGCAGGTGGTGCGCGAGCTCATGGAACGGCTGGCCACCGAGATCCGCACCAGCTTCACCGGCACCCGCTCGCGTCGCCCCAGCCGCATTGCCCGCGCCGCCGACTTCGACTTCCCGAAGACGGTGCGCACCAACCTCGCCCACTATCGGCCCGAGGAGCGCAAGCTCTACGTCGAGACCGCGCATTTCCGCGCCCGCACGCGCCGTCACGTGGACAACTGGCAGTTCATCCTGCTGGTGGACCAATCCGGTTCCATGGTGAACTCGGTCATCCACTCCGCGGTCACCGCCGCCTGCCTGTGGAATCTGCCCGGCATCACAACACATCTGCTGGCCTTCGACACCGCCGTCGTCGATCTCACCCGCGATGTGGACGATCCGGTCGAACTGCTGATGAAGGTGCAGCTCGGGGGCGGCACCGATATCGCCCGCGCGCTCGCCTACGCCGCGCAGCTGGTCGAGCAGCCCCGCCGCGCCATTGTCGCGGTTATCAGCGACTTCTACGAAGGTGGCGACGAGAACTGGCTCGTCCGCACCGCGGCCTCCCTGGTAGCCGAGGGCGCGACCGTACTCGGCCTGGCCGCACTCGACGAACAAGCCGAGCCCGTCTTCGATCGCGAGATGGGTCAGCGCCTCGCCGATGTCGGCGTCCACGTCGGCACCATGACCCCCGGCGAGCTGGCCGCCTTCATCGCCGAAACGATCGGATAGCCGTCATGCACCCCGACCTCCTCGCCCTCACCGACGACTCCCTGATCACCCTGGCCAACCGCGGCATCTTCAAACGCGCCCTCAAGGAAAACGCCGCCACCCCACCCCAACTCACCGAATCCCCCGACGGCACAGTCACCGCCGTCTTCCCCGACGGCGCCCGAACCACCCTCCCACCCGCCGTCCCCCTCGACTCCGCCCCCTGCACCTGCGGAGCGACAACGGTCTGCCGCCACCGCGTCATGGCGGTGCTCGCCTACCGCGACGCAATGACATCGGCCGACGATAACCACTCACCCGCCACCGCGCCACCCACGGGCACCGCCACCTCAGCGCGCACCACCCCACCAGCAGGCAGCGACATCTCGCCGAGCACCACCCCACCAGCAGGTAGCAACACCTCACCGCGCACCACTCCAGCAGCGGGCAGCGACACCACACCACGCACCACCCCACCGACAAGCAGCGACATCTCCCCTGACACCACCCCAGCGGCGGGCATCGACACCTCACCGCGCACTACCCCACCAGCAAGTAGCACCACCTCACCCCGCACCATCCCAGCGGCGGGCAGCGACACCACACCACGGTCCAAGCCATCGGCAAGCGGCGGCACCTTCCCGGACGCGACCGCACCGGCGGGCGAGGACCATTCGCTGGGCGCTGCGGCACAGGCGGCCGAGGCGAAGCCTGTCGTCCGGGGCGACGGCAGGCCCGATACGGCGGCCTCGGCAACCAGAGGAGTGCCGAACTATGGTGCGCCTCAGCACGATTGGTCACCGGCCGCGTTCAGTGACGAGCAGCTCGCCGATCTCTTGGGCAGCCGCGTCCTCGCCGCCGCCAAGCGTGTGCGGCGGTCCGGATTCCGCGCCCAGGTGCGGCACGCGACGGCGCAGGATCCGGTTCCGTCGGTCGAGCTCTCCACCGTGACGGTGCGTTTCCTGGTTCCCCGCGAACTCGGCTATGCCCGGGTGAATGCGGCCCGGGGCAGCCGCAGCGATGCGATCGCATTGGCGGTGTGGGCATTTCGCGTCGCCGACGAGCTCGATCCGGCCGCCGGATCGCTCGAGGTCACGGTGGGCGATGCGGCGGACGGGTCGGCCGCGGTGATGGCGGCGGGGTCGGTTCTGGCTCCGCTGGCGGATCTCCTCGCGGATGGCGTGGCCCATGTGGGCGTATCGCTCCCAACACTTTTCGCCGGGACGCTGCGCACCCTCGACGGCGCCGCCGCCCGCTGGCCGCACGACGCCCTCACCGATCTGCTCGACCAGCTGTCCGCCTATCGGGACCGCAGCGCCCGCCACGACCCCCTGGCCACCGCGGCCCTCATGGCCGAGCTCGTCGCCCGGCAGCGCGCCAGCCGCCGCGATTGGGTTCCAGTCCTCGGCACCGAGGAGGCCGCGCAGACGCCGCTCCGCCATCTCCGGCTCACCGGCCTGGGCGCCCGAATCACCGGCGATGCCGAATCCCGCACCGTGGAAACGTATCTCGCCCATTCGGAGGCGAGAATCGTACTCACGCTGCGCCACACCGCACCCATCCCCGAGGGCGCCGAACCCCCGGCGGTGACGGCCCTGGGCGCGCGCCGCGCCGGATCGGCCCGCCTCGCCGATCTGGCCGCGGGCAATGTCGTGACCGAATCGGCCATACGCTCGGCCAATCGCACCGTCCGCCTGGCCACCAGCCGGGTGGCCCGCACCTCCGTCCTCCCCTCCACCGGCGACTGGTCCAAACTCCCGCCCGAACTGCTCCTCACCGACCTCGACTCCGAGTCAACCCGCCAGAAATCTCTCCCGCCCTCCCTCATCCGCCCCCGTGTCCGCGGCGCTTCGATTCGCGCCGTAGCCGTCGACGCGGTGACCGAAATCCAGTACCTCCCCGGCGAACAACGCCTGCACGCCACCGTGCACGCCCCGACCGGCACCGCCACCCTCACCTACACCCACAGCGGCGCCACTCCCGGCGCCCTGGACGCATTGGCGCACGCCCTATCCGGCGACGCGGGCCCCGTCCGGTACATCGCGGGGGCCGTGGAAGGCCACCAGGGTCGCCTGCACATCGAGCCCACCGCGGTGTCCGCCGGAAACACCGTCGTGACCCCCTGCTTCGCCACCACCGAGAGTCCACTCGTTACCGGAACGGTCCTCCCCCACCGGGATCCGCTCACCGCGGCCCTCGCCGCCGCGCTGTCGCTGTCCGCCGAGGTCCCCCATCACGGCACTCGCCATCTCCCACCGTCCTGGTTCACTCGCGCCACCGAAACGTCCGCGACACTGCGCCGCCTGTCGCTGACATCGGCCGCGGCCACGTTCGACACGCTGGGCCGCACACTCCCCACGGCGAGCCCCGCGCATGCCCTCGAACTCTGGGCCTCCACCCATGTACGCCTGCTGCTGACCGCCGAACAGCTCTGATCCGCCGGGGCGGCGGTCCGCGACGGGGTCGCCGGTCCACAATGGGCGCATGCGGATTTCGGTGGCGGCGGACGAGAACACCGGTGTGGCGGCAGAGGTCGTGGCGGAATTGCGGCAACGCGGGCACGACGTCGTCGTGCACGGGGCATTGGAGCCCGCGGAACGGGACGATTGGGCGTGGGCCAGCGAGGCGGCCGCGCGGGATGTGGCGGACGGCCGGGCCGATCAGGCGGTGGTCTGCTGCTGGACGGGAACCGGGGCGTCGATCGCGGCCAACAAGGTGCCCGGTGTGCGAGCGGCCTTGTGCGTGGACGCGTACAGCGCCGAAGGAGCCCGGAAGTGGAATGACGCCAATGTACTAGCCTTGAGCCTGCGACTGACCTCGCGGGTGCTGCTGAGCGAGATCCTGGATGCCTGGTTCACCGGCGCTGCCAGCGCGGACCCGGTGGATCGGGCGAATATCGCGCATGTGGATTCGATCGGCGGGCGACCCGGTCCGGCGTGAAGCACGTCACACGGTGTCATGAATCGAAGCCCTCGATTGTCAGAAGGGCATGACTGCACAGAGCATCACCAAGGTTGTCGTTATCGGAGGCGGCTACGCGGGGACCACCGCGGCCAATCGGCTGCAGCAGCGGGAGGATGTCGAGATCACGCTCGTCAATCCGCGGCCGCAGTTCGTCGAACGTATTCGGTTGCACCAGTTCGTCGCCGGGAACAACGACGCGGCCGCCGATCTGGGGACCGTGGTCGGAGAGCGGGTGCGCGTGGTGGTCGATGACGCCGAGCGCATCGACACCGGCGCACGGACCGTGGAGCTGAGGTCGGGGCGGATGCTGGACTACGACTACGTGGTCTATGCGGTCGGCAGCACGGCGGCGGCGCCGAGCTGGATTCCGGGGGCGGCCGAATTCGCCCATCCCATCGGGGAATGGGAGTACGCGGGGCGGCTGCGGACCGCGCTGGACGCCATGCCGGAGACAGGCCGGGTCACCGTGGTCGGGGGCGGGCTCACCGGAATCGAAACCGCCGCCGAACTCGCCGAAACGGGACGCGCCGTGACGCTGATCTGCGGCGGGCGCCTGGCTCCGTCCCTGCTGGATCCGGCCCGCCGCTCGATTGCCAAGTGGCTCACCAAGAACTGCGTCGAGGTGGTGGAGAACATCAAGGTGGCCGAGGTGCGCGCGGACGCGGTCGTACTGGCCGACGGCACCGCCGTGCCCGCCGCCGTCACCATCTGGACCGCCGGATTCGGCGTGCCGGAACTGGCCGCCCGCAGCGGGCTGCGCACCGACACGCTCGGCCGATTGCTCACCGACGAAACCCTGACCAGCGTCGACGACGATCGCGTCATTGCCGCCGGGGATGCCGCCGCACCCTCGGGCCAGCCGCTGCGCATGAGCTGCCAGGCCGCCATCCCGCTCGGTGTGCAGGCGGCCGAAACCGTCCTGAGCCGCATTGCCGGTGACCGGCCCGCCGCATTGAACATCGGCTCGTGGCCTCGTGCGTCAGCCTCGGCCGACGCGCGGCCACCATGCAGATCGCCCGCAAGGACGACACCTCGACCAAGTACTACGTCGGCGGCCGCCTGGGAGCCTCGCTCAAGGAGGCCATCTGCAAGGGCACGGTGTCGAGCATCCGCAAGGAAGGCCGCAAGCCCGGTTCGATGAGCACCATCAAAGGCAACGGCAACCGGACCGCACAGACCGGCGTCGAGCGCGAGGTGGCCGCGCGATCGTGAACCCCGCCGACGAGCACCGTGGCCGCCCGAACAAATCCGTGGCCGCGGTGCGCCGGACGACACACCGCGGCCGCGAACGCACCGCCGAATGCCCTGACCGGCGCGACGGGCCGCCCGTCAATCGGCGGCGAGATTCGCGTACTCCGATCGCAATTCGCGCTTGAGGATCTTGCCGCTGGGATTCTTCGGCAGCGCGGCGACGAAGGTCACGTACTTCGGCACCTTGAAGCCCGCCAGGTGCTGCTTGCAGTGGGCGACAACCGATTCCGCGGTGGGAGCGGTTCCCGCGCGCACGACGACGATCGCGGTGACGGCCTCGATCCAATGCGGGTGCGGTATGCCGACGACGGCCGCCTCGGAGATCTCCGGATGCCGGTAGAGAATCTCCTCGACCTCCCGGCTGGCGACGTTCTCGCCGCCGGTCTTGATCATGTCCTTCTTGCGGTCCACCACGCTCAGATAGCCGTCGGCGTCCATGACACCGAGGTCACCGCTGTGGAACCAGCCGTCGTGGAACGCTTCCGCGGTCTTGTCCGGATCATTCCAGTAGCCGAGCATGGCCTGCGGCGATCGGTGCACGGTCTCGCCGACCACGCCGGGCCCCACCGGGACTCCCTCGTCGTCGACCACGCGAGTTTCCACATTCAAGGCCGGGCGACCGGCCGACCCCGGCTTGGTCAGCTGATCCTCCGGGGCGAGAACCGTTGCCAGCGGCGCGAGTTCGGTCTGACCGTAGAAGTTGGTGAGCGCAACGCCGGGCAGCCGCCGCGCCAGCTCCTGCAACACCTCCACCGGCATGATGCTCGCCCCGTAATAGCCCTTCTTCAGCGACGACAGGTCGAAGTCGTCGAACTCCGGATGCCGCAGCAGCGATACCCACACCGTCGGCGGGCAGAACAGCTTGGTGGCCCGCTCGGTCTCGATGGCCCGCAATACCGTCGCCGGATCCGGGCCCGGCAGCACAATGCTGGTCGCCCCCAGATAGATGTCCGGTGTGAGGAAACAATGCAGCTGCGCGCAGTGATACAGCGGCAGCGCATGCACCTCGATGTCCTCCGCGCTCATCCGCCCGTCGACCACGACGCTCACATACTGGGCGATCAGACTCCGGCTCGACAGCACCGCCCCCTTCGGCCGCGATTCGGTCCCGGACGTGTACATGATCTGGATCGGATCATCTTCGCCCACAACCACATCCGGCTCCGAGGAGTCGGCGTGCTCCGCCCATCCGGCCACCTCCTCCCACCCCTCAACGGCCGGTACTCCACCGAGACCGATCCACCCGAACACCCGAATCCCATTGCCGTCCAGCTGCTTCACCGCCGCCTCGGCCTCGGCGGCCAGCGCATCCTCCGCGATCAACCCGACAGCCCCGGAGTGCCGCAGGATATACGCGACTCCCTCCGCGGTGAGCATGAAGTTGATCGGCACCGAGATCGCGCCCAGCCGCGCCAGCGTGAAATACACCAGCGCGAACTCACGGCAGTTGTGCGAGTAGATCGCGATCCGATCCCCCTGCCCCACGCCCCGATCCGCGAGGCTGTGCGCCACGCGGTTCACCGCCGCGTCCAACTGGGCGAAACTCTCGCGTTCGCCCCGCCAGACGAGGGCGGTCTTATCGGGTAGGCGGGCAGCGCTGCGCCGCAATAGATCCCCGAGCGCCTGACTGCGCGCGTGGGCCACGATGGGTGTCTCCATGCCAACACGTTCTACCTCGAGAGTGTGGCGTGCGTCATAGGGTCCTGGTCACCAGGATGCGGGGATCAGGGTGTGGCGGGGGCGAGCGTTCGGCGCCACTGCGTGCAGCGGTGGATGTAGGTCGGGAGGTGGTCGGTGGTGAATGCCTGGGGTGACCAGTTCGTGGGGAGCGCCTCGGCGGTCCAAGCGTAGGTCCAGGCGTAAACTTCGCGCTCGCCCGCTCGGACCGAGACCGGGATCAGGTCATACTCGTCGTCTTCGAAGGCGTCGAGCACCTGCCATTCGGCGGAGGTCAGTCCGCTGAGCAGAAAGACTTGAGCGACAGCGGTGTTCGCGATCATGAGGCCGGGGTACACCCCCTCCGGCAGGGCTGCCGCGCGGCGGCCGAGCAGGACGGCTCGCTCGGACTCCGGTGTGCGGCCGATCAATTCGGTGAGGACCTCGGGGAATTGCAAGGTGCCGTACACGAACAGCGGGTCGGCGGGATGCGGGAGCCGCCGAGCCCAGGGACGATCGGAGGTCACCGCACCGCCACTCGGGCGAAGGCCGCCGCGTCGTGGGAGTTGATGACGGTGACCTGATGGCCGTGCAGGCGCTTGAGTTCGCGCAGACGCTTCTGGTTCTCCCGGTAGGCGTCGCCGACGATATTGCCGGATTGGTAGACCTGCCACAGGAACGGGGTGTGCGGGTTCTCCGGGTCGATGGAGGACTCCACGAAGTAGGCGTCCCCGGCGTGCAGCAGCCACCCGTGCCCGTGGTCGACGGCGACCCCGGCATGGCCGCGGGTGTGGCCCGCCAGGGGGATCACCAGGATTTCCGGAGGCAGGCCGGGCAGGTCGCGGACGGCACGGAAACCGAACCAGTCCTCGCCGTCCTCGACCTCGTTGACCATCCATTTGGGGCCGTGGGCCCATTGGGCGGCGCGGTAGCGCATGCGCTCGGACATGGTGGGCGTGGCGGTGGCGGCGCGGAATTCGGGGCCGTGGATGTGGACGGTGGCCTCGGGGAAGTCGGACAGGCCGCCGGAGTGGTCGAGGTCCAGGTGGGTGAGGATGATGTGGCGGACATCGCGGGGGTCGTAGCCCAGGGCCTGGATCTGGCGGATCGCGGTCTCGTGCTCGGCCAGCGCGGGGCGCAGGCCGAATCGGCTCAGGCCGATCATCTTCGCTGGTCGGCGCACGGCGTCGAGGCCGAATCCGGTATCCACGAGCACGAGTTCGGTACGGGTCTCGATGAGCAGGCAGTGGTCGATCACGCCGAATGCCATGGTGCCGCAGTTGAGATGGTGGATCCGCATGGCCCGAGCGTCGCAGACGCCAACCGGACGGTCAATCCGAACGCGCGGCGGCGGCGACTTCGGCGGCGAAGGTCACCGTGCGCGCCTCACTCGGGGCGGTTACCGCGAATGATGTCGGCGAGGCGCTCGAAATCCTCGACGCGGGCGCTGGAGGCGCGGAAGGCGAGTCCGATGGTGCGCCCGGGCGCGGGCGAGGCGAAGCGGGCGATATCCAAAGTGCCGCGCGAGGTTTCGGCCGATACCGCCATCTCCGGAATCAAGGTCACGCCGAGATCTCCTGCCACGCACTGCACCACGGTGGCCAGCGAGGCCGTGCGGGTGTCACCGACCGCGCCCGGATGCACATTGTGCGAGCGGCACAGATCCAGGGTCTGATCACGCAGGCAGTGCCCCTCGTCGAGCAGCAGCAGCGGCAGCGAGTCCAGATCGGCGGGACGCAGATCGCGACGCCCGGCGAACTCGTGCCCACGCGGGACGACGAGAACGAATTCTTCTGCATAGAGGCGTATCTCGAGCAGTCCGGACGCATCGGTCGGCAGCGCGAGCAAGGCCACATCGAGTACGCCGGTGCGCAGTGCGTCCAATAGTCGAGCCGTTTGATCCTCGATCACATACGGCGCCAAAGTCGGTAATTGCTTTCGGAGTTCGGGCAGCAGTGTCGGCAGAACGTAAGGGGCGACGGTGGGAATGATCCCCATGCGCAGCGTGCCCCCGAGCCCGGTCCCGGCCGCGGAGGCCACGAACCGATCTGCCGCCTCCAGTGTGGCCATGGCCTGCGGCAGCAGCCGCTTGCCCGCGGGCGTCACCAGCACCCGGCGCGTGCTGCGTTCGATCAATTGCAGCCCGAGTCCGTTTTCCAATGATGCCAAGGCCTGCGATAACGTTGGCTGGCTCACATTCAGCCTGGTCGCAGCGGTTCCGAAATGCCGGTATTCGGCGATCGCCACGAACGCACGCAGCTGTGACAGGGTCGGCTGATAAGTTTGATCAGTCACGCTTATCAGTATAGTGCGACTGATCACCTTTACCTCTCACCGGAGGATGGGCAAGATCGTTTCCCGAAGTCACGACACAATCGGTTCGACTACATAGAGGAGCACATTCATGGCCTTGCTGACCATCGGCGACCAGTTCCCCGCCTACAACCTCACGGCTGTCATCAGCGGCGACCTGTCCAAGGTGAACGCTCAGCAGCCCGACGATTACTTCACCCAGATCTCGAGCGACGACTACGCGGGCAAGTGGCGCATCGTCTTCTTCTGGCCGAAGGACTTCACCTTCGTCTGCCCGACCGAGATCGCCGCGTTCGGCAAGCTGAACGAGGAGTTCGCCGATCGTGACGCCCAGGTGCTCGGCGCCAGCGTCGACAACGAGTTCGTGCACTTCCAGTGGCGCGCCCAGCACGAGGATCTGAAGACCCTCCCCTTCCCCATGATGAGCGACCTCAAGCGTGATCTGGCCGCCGCCACCGGCGTTCTCAATGCCGACGGCGTCGCCGACCGCGCCACCTTCATCATCGACCCGAACAACGAGATCCAGTTCGTGTCCGTGACCGCCGGTTCGGTCGGCCGCAATGTCGACGAGGTGCTGCGCGTGCTCGACGCCCTGCAGTCCGACGAGCTGTGTGCCTGCAACTGGAAGAAGGGCGATCCGACCATCAAGGCCGACGAGCTCATGACCGCCTCGGTCTGATCCGACGCATTCCGATCAGTCCGACACGGTTAAAGGAAGTTTCAGCGTGACCATCGAAAACCTGAAGAACTCGCTCCCCGAGTACGCCAAGGACCTCAAGCTCAACCTGTCCTCGATCGCACGCACCACCGTGCTGACCGAGCAGCAGCTGTGGGGCACCCTGCTCGCCTCGGCCGCGGCCACCCGCTCGGCGTCCACGCTGCGGGAGATCGCCGAAGAGGCCGCCGACACGCTGTCGGCGGAGGCGTACAACGCCGCCCTGGGCGCCGCCTCGATCATGGGCATCAACAATATGTTCTACCGCGGCAAGGCGTTCCTGGGCGGTCGCTACGACGACCTGCGGGCCGGTCTGCGCATGCAGATCATCGGCACGCCAGGCGTGGACAAGGTCGATTTCGAGCTGTGGTCGTTCGCGGTCTCCTCGATCAACGGCTGCGCGCACTGCCTGGAGGCGCACGAGAACGTCCTGCGCGAGGCGGGCGTATCACGTGAGGTGATCTTCGAGTCGCTGCGTGTGGCCGCGATCGTGGCCGGTGTCGGCCAGGCCGTGGCGACCACGGAGGCGCTCGCGGGGGCGGCCGTCTAAAGCGATTCGATTCGATCGCAAGCATTCCGGCAGGGGCTGTGCATCCATGTGGTGCACAGCCTCCGTCGTATTTGCGAACAGATAGCTGCAAGCGGGTCACCGCTCCGCAACATTGACCGGATCGTCCGGTTTCGCGACCTAGACTCCCCCGCATGCCCACGCGCACCCGGACCCCCGCCCGGCGTCGGTGGCGCAGGTTCTTCGCCACCTCGGTCGTGCTCATCGCGCTGGCTGCGGGCGGACTCGCACTCTGGTTGAACACGCGGGAGCCCGAATCCACCGGCAGTACCGCCGGAGCCGATCCGACCAGCACCCCGCTGCCCGACCCACAGCAGGCGCGCAGCGATCTGGACCGGCTCACCGTCGCCTGGAACCGCAACTGGGAGTCCTACGAGCGCAATGCCTTCGGGCCCGGCTGGTCCGGTCACGGCGGTGAGCCCAAGCTCGTCGACGGCTGCACCGCGCGCGAGGACGTCATGAAGCGCGATCTGACGGATGTGCGCCTGGCGGACAGCAATCCGTGCATGGTGCTGTCCGGGACGCTCGTCGATCCCTACTCCGGCGAGCGGCTGCCCTACGACCGCTTCAAGGCCTCCGGCATCGAGATCGATCATGTTGTCGCGCTGGGCGATGCGTGGCGTTCGGGGGCCTCGGAATGGCAGCCCGAACGCCGCGAGCGCTTCGCCAACGACATCGGCAATCTGCTCGCCGTGCAGAAGCAGGCCAATCAGGACAAGGGTTCCAAGACTCCCGATCAGTGGCGGCCGCGCCCGGAGTACTGGTGCGATTACGCGCGGCGCTGGGTCGGGGTCAAACAACGCTGGGGCCTGACGGTGCAGCCCACCGAGAAGTCGGCCCTGGCCGACATGCTGAATTCCTGTGCGCCTCCCGCTACCCGATAACCATCGGTAAGCTCGGCAACCATGGGTACCCCGGAAAGCGATGGCACACAGGTCGAGGTGATCCGCGTCTTCACCGATGCGGCGGGCCGATTCGGCAATCCACTCGGCATCGCGCGCAGCGCCGACGTCACCGGAATCGATCACCAGGCCCTCGCCTCGCGCCTGGGCTACAGCGAAACCGTCGTGGTCGACCCACCGGCCGCGGACCGCGCCCGCATGCGCATCTACACCCCCGCCGTGGAACTCCCCTTCGCCGGTCACCCCACCGTCGGCGCCGCCTGGTGGCTGGCCACCCAGGGCTCCCCGATCACGGTCCTCGACGTCCCCGCCGGACCGGTCGACATCGCCCGAACCGACGGAATGACCTGGGTCCGCGCCAAATCCGAGTGGACCCCCAAGTTCACCTTCCACGAATTCGCCGACACCGAAGAACTCCTCACCCTGGACCCGGCCGACTTCGCCGAGGGCCAGCACTACGTCTGGAGCTGGACCAACGAGGACCGCGGCGCCGTCCGCACCCGAATGTTCGCCCCCGCCATGGGAATCGCCGAAGACGAGGCCACCGGCGCCGCAGCCATAGCCCTCACCGCCCGCCTCCGCCGCGGCCTCCACATCACCCAGGGCGAAGGCTCCCAACTCTTCACCGAATGGGACTCCGACGGCTGGGTCCGCCTCGGCGGCCGCTGCGTCCCCGACCACCCGGTGGTCATTTAGCCGGGCGCAGCGAACCGTACAGTTCTCATCTGATCATCGGACGACTTCAGGAATAGCTCACTGAGCAGGGCGGTTGCCCCTGAAGTCGGCGTGCGCGCGCGGAAAATCGGTTGCCCGGAAGTGTCAGCAACCGATGAAATCATGGGGATCGCGACGTCATGACCGGCAGTTGCACGCTCCCGATGGAAGGACTACCCGCCGTGGAAAGAACTGCCTTATCCGCTGACTCGGCCACCCACGCCGAGCCTCTGGCCGGGCGGCGGGAATGGATCGGACTGGGCGTACTGGCGCTGGCCTGCCTGGTTTATGCCATGGATCTCACGGTGCTGCATCTGGCGGTGCCGATGATCAGTGCCGAATTGCATCCGACGAGTTCGCAGTTGCTGTGGATCATCGACGTTTACGGATTCATGGTGGCCGGGCTGCTGATCACCATGGGGACGCTCGGGGATCGGATCGGGCGGCGGCGGATTCTGCTGATCGGGGCGGCGGCCTTCGGCGTGGTGTCGGTGGTGGCGGCGTTTTCGCCTACCGCCGAGATACTCATACTGTGCCGTGCCGTGCCGTGCTCGGGATCGCGGGGGCGACCTTGGCGCCGTCCACACTATCGTTGATCTTCAATATGTTTCGCGATGCGCGGCAGCGGTCGGTGGCGGTTGGCGTGTGGGTGGGCGCGTTCTCCGCGGGCGGTGCGATCGGGCCGTTGGCGGGTGGCGTGCTGCTGGAGCACTACTGGTGGGGGTCGGTGTTCCTGCTGGCGGTGCCGGTGATGGCGCTGCTGCTGGCGCTCGGGCCGAAAGTGCTGCCGGAGTTCCGGGATTCGGAGGCCGGGCGGCTGGATCTGGTCGGGGCGGCGCTGTCGGTGGTCACCATGATCGCGCTGGTGTTCGCCATGAAGAAGATCGCCCAGGATGGCGTCGGCGTGGTGGCGCTGGCCGCGCTGGCCGGTGGACTGGCGGTCGGTGCGCTGTTCGTGCGGCGGCAGCTGACCAGTCCGGATCCCATGCTCGATCTGCGGCTGTTCCGTTTGAGCGCATTCCGGACGGCCTTGGGCATCAATGTGATCGGCGTGTTCGTGGCCTTCGGGTACTTCCTGTTCGTCGGGCAGTACTTCCAGCTGGTGCTCGGCATGTCGCCGTTGCAGGCGGGCCTGGCCATGTCACCGTCCGGTCTGGGCTTCATCGTCGGCTCGCAGCTGGCGCCCCGCATCGTTCGATTCGTGCGCCCAGCGTACCTGATCGGCGGCGGTATGGCGACCTCGGCGGTCGGGCTGGCGCTGCTGACCCAGGTCAGCCTGGGCACCGGCCCCGCCCTGGCAATCGTTGCCTCGCTGCTGATTTCGCTGGGCTTGGCCCCGGTGTTCGGGATCACCACCGAGCTCATCGTGGGCTCGGCTCCGCCCGAGCAGGCGGGGGCGGCCTCCGGATTGTCCGAGACCGGCGCGGAAATCGTTGGTGCGCTGGGCATTTCGATTCTGGGCAGCCTGAGCGTCGCGATCTATCGCGGCGACCTGGCCGATTCGCTGCCCGCCGGGCTACCGGCGGAGGCCGCGCAGTCGATTCGCGACACACTGGGCGCGGCCGTGGCGGTGGCGGATTCGCTGCCGGAGCAACTCGGATCGGCCGTGCTGACCGCGGCTCGGGAGGCATTCGTGGACGGCGTGCAGCTGACCGCGGGAATCGCGACGGTCGCCGCGGCGCTCATCGGCGCGATCGCGCTGATCAAGCTGAAGCACATTCCGGCCGGAGAACTGCCCGGACACGAAGGGCACTGACCTCTGGTCACGAAGGGCACTTCCCCGCCTTACATAGACGGCCCGGACGCTCGAAAGCGTCCGGGCCGTACGTATGTCGAATCTCAGGCGTCGAGCGCGCGGGTGAAGCGCGCCGCCAGCTCCACGATCTGCTCCTCGGTAATGACGAAGGACGGCGAGATCTGCAGCGCGCCCTGACCGGCGGCGCGGGTCGAGACGCCGTGCGCGCGCAGGGTTTTCACCATGCCGAGCGCCTCGCTCGGATCCGCCAGCTGCACCGCGGCGACCGCGCCCAGGCCGCTGCGCACCTCGGACACCCGGGCGTGCGCGGCCAGCGGCGAGAAGTGCTCGTGCAGCAGCGATTCCAGATTCTTGCTGGCGTCGAGCAGGTTCTCGCGCTCGATAATGTCCAGGTTGGCCATGGCGGCGGCCGCGGCGGCCGCGTGCCCGCCGTAGGTGTAGCCGTGCCGCCACCAGACGCCGCCCGCGAAGAACGGCTCGGCGATGTGCGGTGCGATGAAGACCGCGCCCATGGGAATGTAGCCGGAGGTCAGGCCCTTGGCGGTGGTCATCAGATCGGGCTGCAGATCGAATCGCGAGGAGGCGAACCAGGATCCGCCGATGCGGCCGAAGCCGGTGACGACCTCGTCTGCCACGAACAGGATGTCGTTCTCCCGGCAGATGCGGCGCACCTCGGTCAGGTAGTCCTGCGGCGGCAGGTAGACCCCGCCTGCGCCGATGATCGGCTCGGCGAAGAAGGCCGCGATGCGCTCCGCGCCGACCTCTTCGATCAGGGCGGTGAGCGCCTTGGCCTGATCCCATTCGACGGTGCGGGTATCGGGCATGAACTCCCCGTAGCCCTCGCGGTTGGGCGGCAGCCCGGCCAGCGCGGTGCCGCCGATATGCATGCCGTGATAGGCCTTCTGCCGCGCGACCAGCAGGGTCTTGTCCGGCCGCCCCTTCTCGTGCCAGTACCGCCGCGCGAGTTTGGCCGCCGTATCGATGCTGTCGGACCCGCCGGAGGTGAAGAAGATCTTGCTGCCCGGCACCGGGGCGATCGCGGACAGCCGCTCGGCCAGCTCCCGGGTGACCGGCGAGGCCAGATCCCCGAAGTTCGAGTAGTGCGCGATATCGGTCAGCTGCGCCGCGACCGCATCCGCGATCTCGCGCCGCCCGTGCCCGACATTGGCGAACCAGAGCCCGCCCGTCGCGTCCAGATACTGGTTGCCACCCTCATCCCAGATGTAAGCGCCCGCACCCCGCGCCACCACGAACGCACCATCCCGCTCGACCGCGCCCATATCGGCGAAGCCATGCCACAGCGAACCCATCCAGCACCTCCATCACCCGACACGGGCCACCCCGCGGCAACCCGATTTCTCTCCTCACCATCACACCACCACCCCCGTGAACAGCCCCAACTACCCCCTGACCAACCGCCCGGTTCCCCCCGCACCCGCCGCCACCGGCACGCACACCGCGACGAAGATCGATCGCCATCGCCGCTCACCCGCTCGCCAGCCCGACACGGCGGCACATGCCGCACCACCCGCCCGGCCAAGGGCACCGCTTCCAGGTGAATGCCACCCGGACGACCTATCCGATTCCGCCTGCGACCGCCGCCACCAGCATGTACGCCGTCCCCAGATCCATCACCACGTGCGGCACCACCGCCAGCGGCCCACTCGCCCCCACCGGATGCGGAAACACATGCCGCAAGGCCCGTCTCGACCCCGGCGCCGCCATGAGCACCGCGTCCAGCGCGAACAGCACCGCCAGTCCGAGCATCACCCACGGCGTCGGCGCAGCCCCGTGATGACCGCCCCCGTGCCCGCTCATCGCGTACAACATGGCCGCCGCCGCGACGACGTGATAGGCGAAAGCCGTCACGCTCTCCCCCGACCGCGCCGCATATCCGCTCGGCAGTCCCTCGCGCTCGCCGGGGACGGCCACGAACCCCGCCCGCCCAAGGCCGGACTCGGATCCCCGACCCACGGCACCCGAACCCCAGGGCATCATCCCGGAATCCCCGCCCGCACTGCGCCGCTGGAGCGTCCGCCCGACCAGCAGCATCGCGAACACCACCGTCATGGCCGTCAGCACGCCCCGCACCGCCCGCGGATCGGCCGCCGCCGGAAACACCAGCATGGCCAGCATCACCAGGCACATCAGCAGATGCGCCGCATCCGATTCCAGGTCAACAGCACGGAATCCCCTGCGCCCCAACGCCATTCCTCCCGCCGCCGATGAAAGCGCCACTCCCTCGGTCAAAACAGCGCGCGCACACGTCACCCCTGGAGCGCCGTCCCCGACCACAGCCCCGCCCCCGCCCGCCCCCGCGGCATCCGGCCGCGCCCCCGCGAGCCGCCCCACCACGATCACCACAGCCACCCCGAACGCGGCAACCACCAACCACCGCAGCACGTCGTATTCCTGCACGAATACCGTCACACCCACCACCTCTCGCGGCGACCGGTTCCCCTCCATGCTCGCACCGGACTCCGACCGGAAGCAGCCGAAATGGCAGCGACTGCGTATCAGTGGCAGCAAATCGGACGAAATACTGCCATTCCCGCGCCACTGAGCAGCCTCCCAGGCAACTCCGCGAGTACCCGGGATGGCAGCGATGGAGGTGCGGCGGAACGTCTCCGTTGGAGATCGCAGGGCGGCCCGTTCCGTGCGCGGTCGCGGGCGGATCTCGATATTCGTACTGATCGGGAACCACCGGTCGTGGGCGGGCAGGGGCGGTCCGGCGGTGGGACCATGGGTGAGGCGGGGCCGTTCGGGAGGGAGTCCGATGTGCCTGACCAGACCACGGTTTGGGGGCTGCGCCGCGGTCGGTGGTCGAGACCTGGAGGTGTCCGATGTGGCCGGAGACGCACGGGATGTCGGACGGTGGGCGGGTGTGGTCGCGGGTGGTGACGTTCGTGGTCGCGGGGTTGGCCGGATTGTTGATGGCGGCCGTGGTGGCGGTGTCGTGTTTTCCGCAGGAGGTGGAGCGGAAATGGGCCGGGCATATGGAATTCGTGGTCGAGAGCGTGGACTTCATGACCGGGAAGGTGCAGTTGCGGAGCGTGCCCGGAACGGCGGAGGACGATGCGCTGGTGGATTCCTTCCTGTACGGGCTGCCCACGTCACGGCTGCCCGAGGGGATCGCGGTGGGAGAGCGGGTGCGGTGCACGGTGCGTCAGACCTATCACGATGCGCTGGATCGGGACGATGGGTATCGCAGCGAGGTGCTCGACTGCGTCCGGCAGTAGCGCTGGGCGGTCAGCGCATGCGGAAGACGGGGCCGCGCGGGCGGAATGGGAGTGACGCTCCGGCGGGGATGAGGAAGGCGTGTTCGTGGCGGACGCGGACGACGTCGCACATGCCGTCGGTGATGATGAGGATCGGGCCGTCGGGTGGGAAGTCCTCGGCGCGTTCGAGCAGGCGGATGCCGGGTTGCAGGACGGTGCCGCCGCGGCCGCGGACACGGACTTTCGCCGCGATGTCGTCGACGGGGAGGTAGCCCGCGTCGTAGGCGGCGGCATCGCAGTAGACCACGCGGGCGCTGGGGACGTCGCGGGCGCGGGCGTAGGAGGCGATGGCGCCGAGGCCCTTGCCCAGGAGGCGGACGTCCATGGAACCCGAGGTGTCCAGGACCACGCCGAAGGTGGGCAGGCGGACCGCGTCGTGTGGGCGCACCCAGGCGGGGCGCGGGATATCGGGGGTGGAGGATTGGCGGCGGGAGGCGCGGGCGTAGCTGCGGCGCTTCTCGACGGCGGGGACGTGCTCGTCGAACCATTGCGCCAGTTGCGCATCCCACGGCAGCGGGGGCTGGTCGAGGGCGCGGATCTCCTGTTCCAGTCCGGCGGGCAGCAGGCCGCGGCCGCTGTTCTGGTGGTAGGCCAGACCGGTGGCGAGGGCGCCGCGGTAGTACTCGTCCAGGTCGATGTAGCGGCCGGGAGAACCACCGTGCGGCAAGGGTTCTCCGAAGATGTCGCCGCGGCCTTTACCGCGAAGTGTGGCGAGCTTGCGCATCTTGCGCAGGTCTCCGGTGATGCGGTCGTAGATCTGTTCCGCCGAAAGACCTTTCAGGGCGGGATCGTAGAGCAGACCCTCGGGCATCTCCCCCACTCCCATCTCGACCAGCCAGCCGTTCACCACGTAATCGCAGGCGATATTGAACAGATAGTGGTCGCGCCAGCCCGCGCGCTCACCGTGCCGCAGGGCGGCGTGCAGCATTTCGTGAGCGAGCACGAAACGCCACTCGTCGTCGTTCAGCCCGGCGAACGGATTGATGTAGATCTCGGCGGCCTCGGCATTCACCGCCGCGATCGAAATATCCCAGCCGCGCGCCACATCCGCGTCGGCGACGATCTTCATGCCCGCCGCCAGCGCACCCAGCAGCGGATAGGAGGAGACGAGCCAGTTCAGCGCGCGATCCCACACCTGCATGGTCTCGCGCCGACCGCGGGTGACAACGTGACCGGCACTGTCCAGCGCGGCCCGGGCGGCCAGGCCCACGCCGACGGCGAAACTCGTCTGGTAGTCGGCCTTCTCGGCATGCGCGGCCGTGGCGATGAAGAAGTCCGG
The DNA here is from genome assembly GCF_001613405.1 of Nocardia crassostreae. GTDB lineage: Bacteria > Actinomycetota > Actinomycetes > Mycobacteriales > Mycobacteriaceae > Nocardia > Nocardia crassostreae. The sequence goes on along the minus strand of NZ_BDCH01000040.1, from coordinate 17,221 downwards.
GAACTCCGGCTGCCGGTAGTGCTCGGGAACCTCACCGTCACACCAGCGCTCGGCCAGGGCCCGCTCGTCGGAGCCGCCCGGCCCCGGCGGCAGATCGCCCGGCGGGCGACCGATCTTCAAGGTCAGCAGGTACCGATCGACGGTCACACAGCAGGCCGCACGATAGGCCGGATGCGGTTGTGACGCACCGAGATTCCTGCGGGAGTCGAATCTATTCGGAGCCATCAGCCGCGGCGGCACCTCGCGCGGATCGAGATGTCCGAACCCGGCGTGCAGCAGCAGATGCGCGAAGGTCCACGCCCATTCCTCCGGCTGTGCTCGCGCCTTCTGGTTGTAGACGACGTAACCCCACCCGTCGATATAGGCCCGGAGGTCGGCGGGCAGCTCCTTCTCACCCTCGATCAAACGGCTTCCCGCCCACCGGAACAGCGGATTGCCGGATACCAGTCGCCACCCGGCCAGGACGTTCTCGTACCACGGCTCGGCGACCTTGCGACGTTTACGGGTCGACCGTGCGGCCACCGCTCACCTCCGAGCGGCGAGGCGCGGCAGATCCCGGGTGACCTCCACCAGGTACCAGGACAGCAGCAGCGGCAGCCCGTCGTCATCGGTGGCGATGACCAGCTGGGCGCATTCCACCGAGATCTCCGCGAGTTCGGTGAGCATCGTCTTCGACCGCAGCACAAAGCGTTTCAGCCCCGCCGAGGCGTGCTCGCGGGAGGCGGGCAATTCTTTGATCAGCCGGGCGCGGAACGTCTCGGACAGGAAGTACAGTAGATCGCGATCGGCCGGATCGCGCGGCCAGGCCGTATCACCCTTGATGACCGCCTCCAGATCGAAGGCGTGCCGCACCGTCTCCACATACGCCCGGAAGGCCGAAGCATGCGCGGGGGTCAGCGTGCCCGAGGCCAGCACCCACAGCGCCTCGTCCGCGACCCCGGTTCCATAGGAGTGCAAGGCATCCGAGAGCATGTGCCAGCCGCGCGGGGTGGAGAAGGGCTGCTCGGTCTTGGGTGGCGCCGACCACAGATGATCCGGGCGCTGCATGATGTACTCCACCACCCACGGGTGAATGTCGTTGTCCGCGGCCCACTTCAGCCAATCGTCCACATCGGCGCGCAGATGCATGTGCACCATGCGATTCACCAGCGCCGAGGCCATCGGGCGGGCGAGGGCATTGTCGGTGGCGCGGTTACCGGCCCCGATGACCACCGATCCGGCGGGCAGATCGTAATTGCCGATACGCCGATCCAGAATCAGCGAATAGAACGATTTCTGCACCTCGCCGGGCGCGGCATTCAGTTCGTCCAGAAACAGGCAGTACGGCTCCGGCCGGGCAATCATTTCCGGCGGTGCGAACCGGCTGCGATCCGCGACTATCTGGGGCACGCCGATGAGATCCTCGGGCGCCAACTGGGTGCCCAGCAGCGTCACGCATTCCAGGCCGAGTGAATCGGCGAACGCTCGCACCAGTGAACTCTTCCCGATTCCGGGGGCGCCCCACAGAAATACCGGACGCACCACCGCGACGTGCAGCAGCAACTCCGGCAACTGATCCGGGGTTACCGTGACCGTCGCTTCCAATGTGTCCTTTCATCGATTGCCGACGCCATTTCCGGGCGTCGCGATAACGGTACGGTCCGCGACTGCACGGCGGCCACCGATTTTCCCTACCATCGGCGACTGTGCACCCCTTTCGCCGCGTCCTGACCCAGCTGTTGCAGGCCCGCTTTCCGCTGCTCTACATCCAAACCTTCGAGGAGCAGCGGGTACTCGACGAGATCACGGCCACGCTGGCGGCCCTGAAGACACCGCGCCCGCCGTGGCATTGGTCGGCGACCGAGGGGCTGCGCCGCACCGGCGGCCTGCCCGAGCGCAATACCAACGATCCGGCCGCCATGTTGCAGAGCGTGCGGCGGGTCGGTGAGCGCGCCGTATTCGTGTGCACCGATCTGCACGCCTTCCTGGGCGACGGCACCCGTCCGGCCGAACCGCTGGTGGTGCGGGCCCTGCGGGATGTGGTGCGCGATTTCCGCGCCGGGCCGGTGGCGCGCACCGTGATCGTGGTGGCGCCGGTGCTGCGCATCCCGCCCGAGCTCGAAAAGGAGGTCACCGTAATCGATTTCGCGCTGCCCAGGGAGCCGGAGATCCGCGAACTGCTCAACGGCATGATCGCGAGCAATCGCGATACCGTCGCCGTCGATCTGGGTACGCACGGTCATGACCGGCTGACCAAGGCGGCGCTGGGGCTCACACTGTCCGGGGCCGAGAACGCCTTCTCGCTGGCCATGGTGCAGGACGGGCGGCTCACCGATGCCGGTGTGGAGGTGGTGCTGACCGAGAAGGCGCAGACGATTCGCAAATCCGGGCTGCTGGAGTTGGTGCGGACCGAATCGGCGCTCGCCGATGTGGGCGGGCTCGACGAACTGAAATCGTGGCTGCGCAAACGCAACGACTCCTGGCTGGCCGAGGCCGCCGCCTACGGATTGCCGGTCCCGAAGGGCGTGCTGATCACCGGGGTTCCGGGCTGCGGTAAATCGCTGACGGCCAAATCCGTTGCGGCCGAATGAGGTCTGCCTTTGATTCGGCTCGATATCGGCCGGGTCTTCGCCGGGCTGGTGGGCGCGAGCGAGCACAATATGCGCTCGGCGCTGGCGACGGCCGAGGCGTCCGCGCCGTGCGTGCTGTGGGTGGACGAAATCGACAAGGGTTTCGCCGGTGCGGGCACGGCGGGCGATACCGGAACCAGCGCACGGGTTTTCGGCACTTTCCTCACCTGGATGCAGGAGAAGGACCGGCCCGTCTTCGTCATTGCGACGGCCAACAATATCGAGAATCTGCCCCCGGAATTCCTGCGCAAGGGGCGATTCGACGAAATCTTCTTCGTGGATCTGCCCGGAGCCGATGAGCGCGAGGCGATCTGGCGATTGCACCTGCACCGGCGGCTCATCGGCCCCGCGGCCGGGCTCGAGCTCACCCCCGGCCTGCTGGCCGATCTGGCGCGCGGTTCGAAGGACTTCTCCGGTGCGGAAATCGAGCAGGCCGTGATCGCGGGCCTGTTCGACGCCTATTCGGCGCGACGGCCACTGGATGCGGCCGATCTCTTCCACGCCATCGAGAACACCGTCCCGCTCTCGACCCTGCACGACGCCCAGATCACCGCCCTGCGGGAATGGGCGAAACTGCGCGCGGTTCCGGCGTCGACCTTCGCGCCGCCGACCGCGGACGATATCGAATAGGCACGGCGGCGAAGAACTTCATAAGCGATTCACAAGCGCCGTAGTAATACTTCCGATTATGAGCGTCTCCCTGATCCTGCTGCCCCTCGCGATCGGCGCGGTCGCCAAAGCCGCCGCATCCCAAGGTTCTGCGGCGGTGAACGTATGCACCGTCTCGACCCGGCTGCGTGATCCGCGGCTGCTCACCCTCGCCGTCGGCGATACCGGCGGCCGGGCCATCGTGACCGGTCCCGATGCCATCGATGTCGAATGGGCCGAACTCGCCGCGCAATTGCGCCGCGATACCGAGGGCATCTGGCAGGCGCACTTCACCGGCACCACCGATGAACAGCGCTGCGTGGACGCCGAGCTCGCCGTCGACGCCGCCTACGGCCGCCGGGTGCAGGCCGAGGTCCTGCGCAAGGTCCGCGACCGCGCACCGGCCGCGGGCATGACGCTGGTCTCGGAAACCACCAATACCGATGAGTCGGTGACCATGGTCCTGGAGGTCAACCAGTGAGCGAGCCGGTCCGCATCACCGTCACCATCGCCGCCGACGGCCAGGTCAGCGCCCAGACCCATGACACCGTCGGCGCAGGCCGTCTGCCGTACATCCAGATCCTGGAGAACATGCTCGAAGCCACCACCCTCGACAGCGAATACACCGGCGACTGGTGGAAAACCGCTGCCGCCCCGGTGGTCTCACACCTCGACCCCGCCGTCGATCCCGCCCGGGTGGACGACCGGCTGTGAACGGCGCGCTCCCCGGCACCCACGGCTGGCGCACCGCGAACAGCCTGTGGATCATCCCCACCTTCCTCTGCGGCTTCCTGACCTGGGCGAGCTTCCTCTACATCGGCGTCCGCACCAAACACCGCCCGTGGCTGATCAGCGCCGCCGTCTACTTCGCCGCCACCATCGGCATATTCGTCCTCCTGGGCCTGTCCGGCCCCACCGATGACGACGTCGCATCCGGAAAAGCAGCGCCGCCCACCCCCACCCAGCAAACCATCGACGACTGGGGCGCCGGAGCTCTCATCGCCGTATGGATCGGCGGCATCGTGCACGCCCTCCTGGCCCACCCCCACTACCTCCACCGCATCCAGTCCGGCGTACCCCGCCAGCATCCTCCGATGCCCCTCTACCCCAACCCGATTCGTGAACCCCAGGCACCGACCTGGCTGACGGACGACACCCAGCATTACTGGGCCGCACCCGCCGCACCGGGCTTCGTCGCGGGCAACGCACAGGGGCGCTGGGCCCCGCCGGGCGCGCCCGCCGCTGGTGCAGCCTGGCCCACCAGCGGTCAGCCGCAGCAGTGGGCTTCACACCCGCCGACTGCGACCCCTGTTGCCGCATGGCCGGATCCGCGAGCGCTTGTTGCTGCTCCGGACTCCGCCGCTCCCGACTCGAACTCTCGCGTGCTGGTGAATACCGCATCCGCCGAACAGTTTTCGGCACTCGCCCTCGGCCCCGACACCGTGGCGGCAGTGCTCGCGGCGCGGGACCGCAGCGGAGGCATTCGCGATCTGCAGGAGTTCGCGTCGGTATCCGGGCTCAAACCGCACGAGTTGCGGCGAATCGCGGATCGGCTCGACTTCACCGGCGCGACACCGCAACCAGCGCGGGCATTGGGCCGAAAGCTGGATCTGTGATTCCGATATCGGTGTGCCCCGGCGAGGTTCCCGGGAATGCGGTGCGGGTGAGTCGGGTGCTCGCGGCGACCGAGGCGGAGGGGCCGGGGCGGCGGAGTGCGATCTGGGTGCAGGGGTGCACTATTCGGTGCCGGGGGTGTTTCAACCCGCATATGTGGGCGGCGGCGGGTGGGACGGTGGTGGATGTCGGGGAATGGATTCCGCGGGTCCTCGATGCGGCGACGGAGGCCGGGGCCGAGGGGATCACGTTGCTCGGGGGTGAACCGTTCGAGCAGGCCGCACCATTGGCGCGGCTGGCCGCGGCGGCGCAGGCGCGGGGGTTGTCGGTCATGACGTTCACCGGGTACGAGTACGGCGATCTGACCGTGTGGAGTCGGCGGCGGCGCGATATCCGGGAGTTGCTCGAGCGGACCGACCTGCTGGCCGATGGGCCGTATCGGGCGGATCTCATCGATCGGGTGCGGCCGTGGGTGGGGTCGACCAATCAGGGGTTGCGGGCGCTCACCGGGCGGTATCGCGAGCTGGAGTTCGTGAGCGCGCCGGATCGGGTGGAGGTGCGGGTGGATACGGACGGAACCATCGCGGTGAACGGGTGGAGTGATGTGGACACGCTCGACGCACTCCTGGCCGGGCTCGGCGTTCGGGGCGACCGGCGGACGCCGCCGCGAAACCCACAGGGCTCGAGGGTCTTTCGGCTAGCGCATCACCACCAGGTCGGGGTGGTGGGCCTGCATTGCCGCCACGATCGATGTCGGCTTGGCGTTGCGGAAGGACAGGTCGACAACGAGTTCGGTCGATTCCTCCTGTGCCGTGAACCCGATTCCCTCGCCCCACGAGATTCGCCGTTCCATGACGGTGGGCTCGCGGATGTGGATCGCCATCCGGTAGGCATGGAGGGAGACGAACTCGATTCGCCGCCATGCGATCCGGCTGTTCGGGTTGACCGACAACCCCGACGAGTCCACCGTCAGTGTCCACTTGGCCTGCCTGTACATCATCGGTACTTCGACGCAGGGCGCGACAACCGCCAGAGCTCCCGGCAGCACGAGCAGTCCCCACAACGGCATCTTGTCGTCCGTCACGAACGTGACCATCAAGAGGATCGGGATGTCGACCAGCACACCCGCGAAAGCCCCGACGAGAGAGGTGCCCGGCAGGCGCCGACCCGCGCGCACGCACGAGAAGACCATTGGCGCCGGAGTATTCGGCGCGGCGGCCGAGGCGATCCGATCCGGCAGCTCGGCGAGCGCCGTCGCCGCGGTCGGGCGACGTTGCGGATCCTTCCGCAGGAGCCGCATGACGAGCGTGGCGAGCTCGCCACATTTCGTAGGCTCCCGCGCGGTTCCCGATCGGGCATCGACAGCGAACGGCCGCCTGCCTTCGATCGCCTCGTAGAGCGTGACGCCCAGCGAGAACAGATCGCCGATCGCCCCGCGATCGTCGCCCCACAAACGCTCTGGCGCCGCATAGGCGGGGGTGCCGATGAAGATCCCCGTCGCCGTCAGCTGTGTGTCTTCCTGCTGCGCGGAGATGCCGAAATCGGCGAGCAGCACCCCGCCGTCCGCGGCCATCATGATGTTGGCGGGCTTGATATCCCGGTGCACGATGCCCGCCGCATGCGCGGTGACGAGTGCGCCGAGCAGGCGGCGCGCGAGGTCGAGCGCGTGCTCCCGGGTGAGTGTTCCGTTCCGGTCGAGGTATTCGCGCAGCGAACACCCGTCCACCAACTGCATGATGATCCACGTGTCCGCATCCTCGGCCAGCACATCGTGCACTCCCACCACATTGGGGTGATCGCGCAGCTGTGCCGCATTCCGCGCTTCCCGGGCGGCTCGGAAGATCTGCTCGCCGACTCCCGGACCAGGTAGTCCGGCAATCCTTTTCGCGGCCACGTCGACCCGGAGCAATTCGTCCCGGGCTCGCCAGACCTCGCCGAAGGCTCCGGCGCCGAGCACCTCGACCAAGCGGTACCGCCCACCGATCAGACGGCCGGGCTTCTCGTTGGACGCCACCCCGACCCCAATCCGCTGTGTGACGCTCTCAGGCTACGACCGCTGTGATTCTCGTAGCAATGACCGTGTTCGGCGGCCGCCGAGCAGGAGACCGACCAGTCTCGTAGGCTGGCCGCCATGCGCATCGTTCTCGACGACCTCACCGGATCCGAGGTCATCGCCTTGCTCGAATCCCATGTCGCCGAGATGTTCGAGCACTCCCCCGAGGACAGCGTGCACGCGCTGGATCTGGAGGGGCTGCGCAAGCCGGAGGTCACCTTCTGGTCGGTCCGGGAAGGCGAGGAGCTGGCCGGGTGCGGCGCGGTCAAGGAGCTGGACCCTACCCACGGGGAGATCAAGTCCATGCGGACGGCCGCGAACTTCCGGGGGCAGGGCGTGGCTTCGCTGCTGCTGGACCACATTCTCGACGAGGCGCGGGCGCGCGGCTACGAACGGCTGAGCCTGGAAACCGGGGCTCCGGAGTTCTTCGCCCCGGCCGTGCGGCTCTACGAGCGCCACGGCTTCACCCGGTGCGCGCCATTCGCGGACTACGTCGAGGACCCGTACTCCATCTTCATGACGCGCGCCCTCTGAGCGGCAATCACGCTCGGGTGTAGTGGGTTTGGCGTGAATCCCAGTAGCGGTGCACCAGTACGCCCAATCTGGCCACCACGGCGGCCAGCGCCATGAAGACGAGCACCATCACCACCAATCCGAGCGCCATATCCAGGTAGCCCTGCTCACGCGGGTCAATGAACGGGTACGGATACCAGTCGACGATCGGCCCACGGATCAGCGTGTAGACGCCGTAGAGAATCGGGTAGATCAGCCAGGCGCCGAGCAGGCCCACGCTCACCCCGATGCCCGCCGGGACCAGCAGCCAGTCCACCAGCATGACGACGGGGATGACCCGGTGCAGCACCGTATTGGTCCATTGCCCCTGCATCTGCACGTCGATATCGGCGAGCAGCACGGCGTAGATGATGCCTGTGATGACCATGTACAGCGTGGCCGCGCCCCGGAACACCCGCCAGCGCCGGTCCCGCGGATCGCGCAGTCCGCCGACCAGCAACACCACGGCGGCGAGGATATTGGACTGAATGGTGAAGTAGGAGAAGTAGTTCGCCATGGAGTAGGCCGGATTGTCGAGGTTCTTCAGCGGCCCCCAGGCCAGCGTGAAAACTCCGAGCACACCGAACGCGAGGCGCAACCCTCGGATCCACCAGGGCGCTTCAGCTGTGCCGTTCATGATCGAATCGTCGCACGCGGCGGTCCGGGAACGCGGACGATACGCCGATTCAGCACACTTCTGGCAATCCTATTTGGGCGGTATGCGGCACCGCGCCGACCGGCCGATTTCCCGGCTTCGCTAGGCTTGACGGTGCAATGACCAGGACCGCCGCCACCTTTCGCGAGCTTCGTACCCGCCTGGCCGATCTCTCGATCCGCGACGAATACCGCTTGCGTCGCCGGCTCGACAAGGCCCGCGGCGGCGATCTCACCGATCTCGAAGCCGATATCGATGCCGCCCAGCGCCGCGTCGACGCCCGACGCGCCGCCGTACCCGCGATCGTCTATCCCGAGCAGCTGCCGGTCTCGGCGCACCGCGATGACATCGCCAAGGCGATCGCCGAGCACCAGGTCGTGATCGTGGCCGGTGAGACCGGCTCCGGTAAGACCACCCAGATACCCAAGATCTGCCTGGAACTCGGGCGCGGGGTGCGCGGGACCATCGGGCACACCCAGCCCCGGCGGCTGGCGGCGCGCACGGTGGCCGAGCGCATTGCCGAGGAGCTGGGCACCGAACTGGGCGATGTGGTCGGCTACACCGTCCGCTTCACCGATCAGGCCTCGGATCGCACGCTGGTCAAGCTCATGACCGACGGCATTCTGCTGGCCGAGATCCAGCGCGATCGGCTGCTGCGGCGCTACGACACGATCATTATCGACGAGGCGCACGAGCGCAGCCTGAATATCGACTTCCTACTCGGGTACCTGAAGCAGCTGCTGCCGAAGCGGCCGGATCTGAAGATCATCATCACCTCCGCGACCATCGATCCGGAGCTGTTCGCACGGCACTTCACGAAGCAAACGGACGACTCCGGCAGCGACGAGAAGGGCACGCCCGCACCGATTGTCGAGGTCTCGGGGCGGTCCTATCCGGTGGAGATCCGGTACCGGCCGCTGTCCCTCGAAGTTCCGCTCACCTCCGACGATCCCGATGACGAGGACACCGAGGTCGTGGACCGCGACCCGACCGACGCCATCGGCGACGCGGTACGCGAACTGCTCGCCGAAGGCGACGGCGACATCCTGGTCTTCCTCTCCGGCGAACGCGAGATCCGCGATACCGCCGACACGCTGCGCGATATGAAACTGCCGCGCCTCGAGATCCTCCCGCTCTACGCGCGGCTCTCCCCCGCCGAACAGCACAGGGTCTTCAGCCCGCACACCGGCCGCCGCGTGGTGCTCGCCACCAATGTCGCCGAGACCTCCCTGACCGTCCCCGGCATCCGCTACGTCATCGATCCCGGCACCGCCCGCATCTCCCGCTACTCGCTGCGGACCAAGGTGCAGCGCCTGCCCATCAAACCGGTCTCGCAGGCCTCGGCGCGCCAGCGCTCCGGCCGCTGCGGTCGCGTCGCCGACGGCATCGCCATCCGCCTGTACTCCGAAGACGATTTCGAATCGCGCCCGCAGTTCACCGAACCGGAGATCCTGCGCACCAACCTGGCCGCCGTCATCCTCCAGATGACCGCGCTCGGCCTCGGCGATATCGAGAGCTTCCCCTTCGTGGAGGCGCCCGACAATCGCGCCATCCGCGACGGCATCGCCCTGCTCGAGGAACTCGGCGCCCTCGGCCGCCGCACCGACGACGCCCGCCCCGACATTCCGGACGCGGGCCTGGTCCTCACCCCCGTCGGCCGCGAAATGGCGCAGATCCCGGTCGATCCCCGCATGGCCCGCATGCTCGTCGAGGCCAACCGCACCGGCTGCCTGACCGAGGTCCTCGTCATCGTCGCCGCCCTGTCCATCCAGGACGTCCGCGAACGCCCCGTCGAACACCAGCAGGCCGCCGACACCAAACACGCCCGCTTCACCGTCGAAGGCTCCGACTTCCTCGCCTACCTCCGCCTGTGGGACTACCTCGGCGACCAGCGAAAATCCCTCTCCGCCAACCAGTTCCGCCGCCTGTGCCGCGACGAGTTCCTGCACTACCTGCGCATCCGCGAATGGCAGGACCTGCACGGCCAACTCCGCACCATCACCCGCGGCCTCGGCTGGTCCACCGACACCACCCGCCCGGGCGACGACGCCGACGAGCAGCCCACCGGCCGCGGCGGCGATGGGGACCGGCATGGCGCCAGCACGCGACGTCGTCGCGGCGGCGCGGATGGACGTGGCGACAGCGGACGCAACGCGGGTGGCCGCGGCATGGGCGCTGACGGCGGGAGCACGGATCAGGGCGATCCCGCCAGTGGCGGCCGGGCCCGGGCCGCGACCAATCCGCTACGCGCCCAGATCGGCGAATCCGGCGGACGTGGCGCGAGCGCCAGGAACCAGGGTGGACAGGGCCGGGGGCGCGGCGAGGCGGATCGCTTCGCGAACCTGGCCGCGCTGGCCGCGGCCGATGATGCGCTGCCGTGGGATGTGACATCGATTCATCAGGCCCTGCTGGCAGGCATGCTGTCGCATATCGGTGTGCGGGAGGCGGAGTCGCGGGAGTTCCTGGGCGCGTGGAATGCGAAGTTCATGATCTTCCCCGGGTCATCGCTGGCGAAGAAGCCGCCGCGGTGGGTGATGGCGGCGGAGTTGGTGGAGACGTCGCGGTTGTGGGGGCGGACGGCGGCTCGCGTCGAGCCGGAGTGGGCCGAGCGGCTCGCCGGGGATCTGGTGAAACGCACCTACTCGGAACCGCATTGGTCGTCGAAGCGGGGGGCGGCGCTCGCTTATGAGCGGGTGACGCTGTACGGGATTCCGCTGGTTACGCAGCGGCGGGTGGATTTCGGGCGGATCGATCCGGAATTGTCGCGGGAGTTGTTCATTCGGCATGCGCTGGTGCAGGGCGAGTGGCAGACCAAGCACGCGTTCTTCACCGAGAATCGGGAACTGCTCGAGGATGTGGCGGATCTGGAGCATCGGGCCTGGCGGCGCGACATCCTGGTCGACGACCAGGTCTTGTTCGAGTTCTACGACAAGCGAATCCCGGCGGATGTGGTGTCGGTGCGGCACTTCGACAGCTGGTGGAAGAAGGCGCAGCGCAAGGATCCGGAGCTACTGAACTTCACGGCCTCCACCGTCGTAAACGAGGATGCGGCGCTGCTGGATCCGACCTCGTACCCGGACAGCTGGCGGCAGGGCGAGCTGACCTTCCCGCTCACCTACCAATTCGAGCCCGGCCAGGCCGATGACGTTGTGACCGTGCACATTCCGATCGCGCAGCTGGCGCATGTGCGGGCCGTCGGATTCGGCTGGCTGGTCCCCGGCATGCGCGAAGAACTCGCCGTCGCGCTCATCAAGACGCTGCCGAAACAGTTGCGGCGCATGGTCGTTCCGGCCCCGGACTTCGCCCAGGCCGCGCTGGCCGCGCTCACCCCGCGCGCCGAACCGCTGCGTACCGGACTGGCCCGCGAGCTGTCGCGACTGGGTTCGGTCACCATTACCGCCGCCGATCTCGATCCGGCCGGGTTGCCCGATCATCTGCGCATGACCTTCGCGGCCACCGACCCGGCGGGTGCGCCGATCGCCCGCAGCAAGAGCCTCGCGGAGTTGAAAACCCGCCTTGCCGAGCAGGTTTCGAAGTCCGTCGCGCGGGCGAACACGGCCGCCGAACGCGCACCGGCCACGGTCTGGACCTCGGAATCCCTGGGCTCCCTGGCGCCTTCGGTCAAACGTCAGGTCGGCGGGCAGACCATTACCGGATATCCGGCGCTGGTCGCCGAGCCCGAAGGCGTCGCCGTCCGAGTGCTGAGCTCACCGGCCGAGCAGGCCGCCGCCATGTGCGTCGGCACCCGCACCCTGTTGCTCAATGCGCTGCCGACCACCGTCCGCTCCGTGACCGCCAGCCTGCCGCCCGTGGATCGCCTTGCGCTGAGCCAGAATCCGTACGGCTCCCTGGACGCACTGGTGGAGGACTGCCGCGCGGCCGCCGCCGATGAGCTCATTGCCGCGAACGGCGGACCGGTGCGCACGCCCGAGCAGTTCCAGGCGCTACTGGAGAAGGTGCGGCCGCGCTTCACCACGGCGGTCGCCGATATCGTCCGCGCGGTGGTGCCCGCGCTGGCCGTGGCGCATCGGGTGCGGTCCACGCTGGCCGACACCGGGACGGCGAGGCCGTCGAGGATGTCTTGCATCAGCTCGACGATCTCGTCTTCCCCGGCTTCATCTCCGAATGGGGTCCGGCTCGATTGCGGGAACTGCCACGGTATCTGGACGCCGCGCGCGTGCGTCTGGAGGCGCTACCCGAGTCCTCGGGCCGCGACCGCCAGGGCATGGCCGAGCTGGATCGGGTGCACGCCGCCTACGACCGCCTCGTCGCCGCGCTGCCCGAGGGTCGCAAAGGCGGCCGGGATGTGGTCGAAATCTGGTGGATGATCGAGGAATTGCGCGTCAGCCTCTTCGCCCAGCAGCTCGGCACGCCATATCCGGTGTCCGCCAAGCGCATCGAGAAGGCCATCGACGCCGTACGCAAGGCTCCCCCGCCTCGCCGCTGAATCCGGGATGGACTCGCGTCCGAACCGAATGCGATGGTGGTCCATGACCCTTCCCGCCGTGTACACCACCGACCACGTCCCCGGATCCGCCGCCGAGATGACCGCGGGCTGGATCGTCTGGGGCTATGCGAACGATCTGGCCAAGGCCATGGCGATGATGCAGAACATCGCCGCCCGTGACCAGGCCGATGGGATTGTCGGCGCACGCATCACAACGAGCGCCGCTACCGGCGTCACCAGTTTCGGTATCAGCCGATCCGCGACCACGTATGACTGTTACGGCATCGCGTTCCGCTGGGCGCGCTGACCGCGCGAGCCTAGGTGGAGGTGGCGGCTACCGCGTTCTCCTCGCGGTGCTTGCGTAGCTCGGCGATCTCGCGCTCGAAATCCTCTGCGGAACTGAAGGATCGGTAAACCGAGGCGAAACGGAGATAAGCGACTTCGTCGAGATCGCGCAGCGGGCCCAGAATGGCCAGGCCCACCTCGTGGCTCGGCACTTCCGGGGAGCCCTTGGCGCGCACCGCATCCTCGACCTGCTGCGCCAAGAGGTTGAGGGCATCGGAGTCGACCTCGCGACCCTGACAGGCGCGGCTGACACCGCGAATGACCTTTTCACGACTGAACGGTTCGGTGACGCCGCTGCGTTTCACGACCGAGAGAATCGCGGTTTCAACCGTGGTGAAACGTCGTCCACATTCCGGGCAGGCACGTCGCCTCCTGATGGCGGTGCCTTCCTCGGCCTCACGCGAGTCGACAACCCTCGAATCGGGATGGCGACAGTACGGGCAATGCATCCGGAATCCTTCGTCGGTGCCTGAGCTCCTCAGCAATCTCGAGGATACCCGGGTGGGCGCGGTCACCGTGCGTCCGCCCGGGTTAGGGGGTCGAATCAGACGGTCACCCGCCACTGCTGGGTCATATCGGCGAGGATGTCCGGCAGCCGGGTCAGCAGCCTGCCCTGGGCGAGTTTGGCCGGGAAGGGTTCGGCCAGAATCGGTCTCGCGAATGCCTCGTTCGCGCAGAGTTCCAGGTAGCGCGGCAGCAGATCATTGGTGATGTAGTGCCACCGCGTGTCGCGGTCGGCCCAGTTGAAGTCCGGGAGCGGGGCGCGCAGTGACGCGGTGCCCGCGGAGATGGTGATGGGCGCGAACACGCCCGGGGCGCGGACGCCGGGTACGGCGGCCTTGCCCGCGAGGGTGCTGACATAGGTCATGACCCGCCCCATGGCGCCCCGGCCTTGCGAGGTGACGTCCCATTGGTCAGCGATGATCTGATTCTGTTCGCGGTCGGTCATGCGCACCGCGGCATCGGCCAGACCGGCGGGAGTGCCGCCCTCGATACCGCGCCAGGCGAGAATGGCGTTCTCGTCCAGGACTCCGGCCCGGTACATCTCCTCGACACCGGCCTGCCCCTCGGCGATGTACGCCTCGTGCATGGGGACCTGGTCGATGAAGATGTGCTTCTGCATGATCATCAGCCGGGTCTGGTACCAGGCCAGGTCCGCGGCGGTGAGCCGCGCGCCCTCGAGCGCGAGGGTGCGGATATCGGAGGGCAGCAGATCCGCCAGGTCGGCCGGTGTGCCGCGCAGCAGGTCGGCGACCGCGCCGCCGAGCTGATGGACGCCCGGTACGTCGATCAGGGCGGCGACATCGAACATGTCGAAGAATCCGGAGGCGAACGAGCCACCGGCGAGACCGGCCAGACCCACCCAGTAGAAGTCCGGATGCTCGTTGTTGAGCCGCAGATAGTTCACGTAAACCTGGGTGAAGGTGTGGGTATTGGCCACGACGCCCCGCTCGGGATCCCATCCGGACAGGTCGATATCGGCGTTCCGAGTGGCCACGGCCAGCCAATACTGGTGCAGCAGCGTGGCATACCGGGTCGGCGGGATACCCGCGGCGCGGGCCGCGTCCAGAGCCGTGCGCAGTTCGTCCGGGTCGAGGGGCAGGGTCGGGTTCAGTCCGCCGCCGTACGCACCGTCGCCGTTGACCGACGGGAGATCCAGATATGCGGCATAGGTGGGTTCGGCGTGCGCCACGGGTGCGGCGGCGAGGCCGAGCAGCAAGGAAGCGAGCAGGACCGCACCGCGGAGCAGATGCCGGGCCCGCGCGGGTCTGCCCGTGCTTCGCCCCGACCCGCGCCCCGCTCGGCCCGAGAGTGGTCGCGGCCGGGCCGCATTCCGGCGTGCGCTGTCGCGGGTGAGCCGTATTCCGCCGGTGCGGATGGTCATTGCGCCCCCTGTCGAGATGCGCGCCGGTCCAGGGCGGACCGGCGCGAATGTAGCCGCTGTCACATCTCGGGCACGCTAGCAACGCGTTTCAGTTTTCAATCTGCATTTTCGGCCATACCGCTGGCCGTCCATCCCTATCGACCGGACGGCTAACCTTCGGCGATCGCACCATCCCCTGTGCGATCGCGGCGGGCGCGGGCGATCGCGATCAGCGAGGCAGGACGGGGGCGATGTCCACGACCGGGGTGGGCTCGGCCGGGAATTCAATGGTGCGCAATTGCGCCAGGCCAATGAGACCGGCCACGGCCAGGGCGCTGACCAGGGCGGCAATGGCGAGTGCGGCGAAACCGGCCTGGGCGCGCTGCACGGACTCGGCGCCGCGGGTCGGGGCGCCACCGGCGCGCAGCTCCCACGGGATGCTGTCGAAGCCGAGATCGATTCCAAGAGTATCGAATTCGCTGACCACCGTGCGCATCGAACAAACCTCCAAATGGACGGGACCGGTTGCACTGGACGATTGACTCGCTCATGTGTTCGAAGAACTGATGTTCGAATTTCTACCAAGCCGGACCGACAATGTCAGCTATCCACGCGACATGCGTCGAACAGATGTTTGATCACCGGGCCCGCGCGGACTACAGTCGAGACACGAGCTCTCCGGCAGGCCTTACGCACGCCGTCCGGGGAGCGAATTCCGGTGAGACACAGCAGTGAACGGAGGACTGCGGCGGTGAGCGAACACGGCGGTGTGGCAGGTGAGGACGGGCCGGTCGGTCTCGCCGACGACGGCACTCCCGAAACATCCGGCGCCGGGGCGGATCTCACCTCCCGGCAGCGCAAGGTGCTGGAGGTCATCCGCGAATCGGTCAGCGACCGCGGCTACCCCCCCAGCATCCGGGAAATCGGCGACGCAGCCGGCCTGACCTCGACCTCCTCGGTGGCGCACCAGCTACGCGCTCTGGAACGCAAAGGCTATCTGCGCCGCGACCCCAATCGCCCACGCGCCGTGGACGTCCGGGGCCTGGACGAAACAGCCGTACGCGCCACCTCGGGCGGATCGCAACTACGCGCCGTACCGTCGGACACCGACTCCGACCACCCCATCCCCACCTACGTCCCCGTCCTGGGCCGCATCGCCGCCGGTGGCCCGATCCTGGCCGAACAAGCCGTAGAGGACGTATTCCCCCTCCCCCGCGAACTGGTAGGCGAGGGCTCCCTCTTCCTGCTGAAGGTCGTCGGCCAGTCCATGATCGACGCCGCCATCTGCGACGGCGACTGGGTAGTGGTCCGCCAACAGAACGTAGCCGAAAACGGTGACATCGTAGCCGCCATGATCGACGGCGAAGCCACCGTGAAAACCTTCAAACACACCGGTTCCCAAGTGTGGCTGATGCCCCACAACCCCCTCTTCGACCCGATCCCGGGCAACGACGCCCAAATCCTCGGCAAGGTCGTCACGGTCATTCGCAAGATCTGACCGTGCCGCACTGCCGTGACCCGGCGCCCGCCCCGCAGACCGGGCGCCGGGTCACGACAGTCGCGCCCTCACTGCACAACCCCCGTCCAGACCGCCCGAGCCCCCGAATCCCCCACCCGATAGGTCTGAACCGTCGCAGCCGCCCCCGCGGCAACCACAAGCACAGCCACCAACGCGACCAAGGCCCGCCCAACCGGCCGATTCCGCCCCGCCCGCAGGTGCAGCAACACAACGAGTGCAGCCGCAACCAACAGCGGCACAACGAAATACAACATCGTCCCGCCCAACTCGGTGTGCTCCTCGATCGCCGGAGTCGAGCCGATCCGCTCCTCCAGCAACTCCCCCGCCTCAGTGGTAATGGGCGTAAGCGCCACAACCACAACCGCCAATAACGCCGCAGGCCAAACCAACCGAGCCCGAGCCGCAGGCCACAAAACACACAGGATCAACAGCACCGCAGTCAAAGGCACAAGCACAACCAACCCATGCACCAACAACACATGCGTGGGCAGTCCACGAAACGTCGACATCTAGCCAGCCTCGATTCGGTAAGCCATCGCGGGCAATACCTGAACAACGTATGCGCACCGAGCCAGGTTCGGTCGAGATGCGAACGAACCGGCGTGGAACGCCGGGGCGAAGCGGAGCACGACGCATCCACGACCAGCCTTCGGCACGAAGCTTAGGCGCAGGCCCAGCCCGTGGAGCGAATCCGCGACGGGCGACCACCCGCCGGGGCAAAACGGGTAAGCGACCAACCCGGTACCGAACGCGCGTGGGACGACCAAAGTTCAGCGGGAACACGCGACGATGACCAAGTTCAAAGCGAGGACACGAGAGACCACCAGCCATCGGGGCGAAACCGCGACAAAACCACCAGCTCTCGGGGCGAAACCGGGGATGTACGAACAGTGTCCGGGGTGGGTCTGCTCAGGA
>NZ_BDCH01000039.1 GCF_001613405.1 Nocardia crassostreae | reverse complement strand
CTGGCTCGGGCTCGGGCTCGGGTTCTGGCTCCGGCTCCGGCTCCGGCTCCGGCTCGGGCTCAGGCTCCGGTTCCGGCTCAGGCTCCGGTTCGGGCTCCGGTTCGGGCCCGGGCTCGGGTTCGGGCTCCGGCTCAGGCTCCGGCGCGGGTTCGGGCTTTGGCTTCCAAACACTCTCGTCCGGCGCGTCCGGTGCCTCATAGGGAGGTGCGGCGGGCGACACGTCCTCAGGGGTGTACCGGGGGGTGTATGGAATCTGCGACGTAGTACCCGGAAACCACGGCTCCGGGGTCCGGCCAGGCGGATTCTCGCCACCCGGATTCGGTCCCTGCCCATCACCGTCGGGGCTCTGCTCCCCGTCAGGGGTCTGCTCGCCTTCAGGGGTCTGCTGCCCGTCCGGGTCGGGCGTCTGCTCACCCTGGGGTGTCCGCTCCCCTTCGGGGTCAGGCGTCTGCTCGATGTCGGGCTGTGACTCGCCTTCCGGAGTCTGTTCGGATTCCGGCTTTGACTCTCATTCTTCTGGTTTCGGCTCACTCTCGGGCTTGGACTCGCCCTCGGGTTGGCTCTCGTCTTCCGGCTTCGGCTGTCCTGCTTCGGGTTTCGCGGGCGCCTCTGGCGTGGCCTCGGGCTTGGCCGCGGTTTCCGGGGTAGCTGCGCCCTCGGGGTTGGCGGCGTGGGACTGGTCGCTCGCGGAGGAGCCGGACTGGAGCGGTTCCGAGCCGGGGGTGGAGAGGATGGGCCGGGATTCGGCGGTGGCCGCGCGGGGTTGGGGGGCGCGGGATTCCGGGGTGGATGGGCGAGGAGTGCTGCCGTCGGATGCCTTGGGCGGGGACGAATGCTGGCGGCCATCGCCGACGGGGGAACGCTGTTCGGGCCCGGCGAGGGACGGGCGTGGGGTGGCTTCGCCGGAGGTGGCACCGGCGGCGGCGGGCTGCTGCCCGCCAGCGGCCGGGTCCGGAGCGCCGCTTGGTGCGACCGGCGCATTCTGTTCGGCCACACCAGATTTGCCTTCGCCACCAGCGGTCATGCCCGGCAATTCAGTCAAACCGTCCGGATTGCCGGTGCTCGGCCGCTCCGCGAGACCATTCGGATTACCGGGAGACGGCTGCTCCGCAATGCCATTGGGGTTCGTGGTGGAAGGCTGTGCGGGGGCACCATCCGGTCTACCTATTGACTGGGTCGCGTCAGGCTGGCCCAAGTTTGCGGCGGCGGGCTCCGGTTGAGCCCCCTTGTCAGGGGCAGCCTCAGGGCCGCCCGCGTTTTCCTGGAGGCCACCGGGTTGGATGGGGTTATCCGCCGAGGGCTGGGACTCGTGCGGGCTGGGTTGCGGTTTCTCTTGCGTGCCTTCGGGTCCGGGAGCCGACTCCTGCGGGGTCGCGCTCTTGTCCCCGGGGGCGACGGGCTCACTGGGAGCGATACCCGCCGGGGCGGCGGTCTCGGGGCTGCCCACGTTTTCCTGGAGGCCACCGGGTTGGGTGGGGTTATCCGCGGAGGGCAGGGACTCCTGCGGGGCGGGTTGCGGTTTCTCTTGCGTGCCTTCGGGTCCGGGAGCCGACTCCTGCGGGGTCGTGCCTTTGTCCCCGGGGGCGACGGGCTCACTGGGAGAGGTTCCCGCCGGGGCGGCGGTCTCGGGAGCGGTTTCTCGGGGTGCGGCCGACGAGCCTTCGTCGCCGTGGTTGCCGGGGCCGGGGCCTCGGACTCCTTGGAATCGGCGGAGATATTGGGGGTCTCGCCCTCGCGCGTCGGGGACGCACCGGTATCGCCGCCATCGGGAGCGCCTGCGCGCGACTGATCACCCGAATCACCCGCGCGCGGCGACGCACCCGAATCGCCCGAATCGCCCGCGCGCGGCGACGCACCCGAATCGCCATGGTTGGCACCATTGTTAGCGGTGTCGCCGGAGGAGGGGTTGCCGCTTGTGCTGGGGTCACCGGCCTGCGGACCATTGCCCGGGGCTGCCGTGTCACCGGCTCGCGACTGGCCGCCGGTGCTGTTCTGGCCGCCGACGTTGTTCTGCGCACCGGTATTCGACTGGCCGCCAGCGTTGGACTGGCCGCCAGCGTTGGACTGACCGCCAGCACCCGACTGACCACCAGCGTTGGACTGACCACCAGCACTCGATTGGCCACCAGTGTTCGACTGCCCACTGGTACCCGGCTGGCCGCCGGTGTTCGGCGAGCCGGCTGTGGTCTGGTTGCCGGGGGCATTCTGGCCGGTCGCGACGGGGTCGCCACCGCCGGTGGGGCTGCCCGTATTCGGCTGCGCGCCAGGGTTGTTCGGGGTTTCGGCGGTGGTCGGGCGGGTGGGGGTGCTGCAGTCGGGGCTGCCGAAACCGGGTGCGCCGGGGCCGTTGTAGCCGGGGATTCCGGGGCCGGGGCCGGGGTGGGCTCGGGTGCGGCCGCCTTTGGTGCCGCCGGTGAGGGCGCCCATGGCGGCGCCGCTGGTGAGGACGCGGGGGTCCCAGGTGCTGGGGTCCATGGTCATGCCGTTGAAGAGGCCGCCGCCTACGTAGGAGGCGACGGCGCCGACCATGCCTGCGCCCGCGCCGACGGCGGCGCCGCGGAGGGCCTTGTCCCAGGGGGCCATTCCGGGGTTGATCTTCGCGAGTTTGCCGAGTTTGTCGCCTGCGGGGCCACCGGCTGCCCCGGCGATGGCGGCGGTGTAGGCGGTGGTGCCTATGCGCTTCCAGTCGACGTCTTTGCGGTGGCCCGCGGCTTTTTGGTAGAGCTGGATGCCGAGGTCTTGACCGACGCCGAGGACCGTGCTGATCATGACGTGTTTGGCGAGGAACTTCGCCAGGGCGGCGGGGGCCATCTTGGCCACGTGGATGAGGGCGCGCTTCAGGCCCATCTGCGCCAGTTGGCGAATGCCTATGCGGGTGGCCGCGATTGCCGCGGCTTCGACGGCGGGTGCGATGGGCGGGAAGATCCAGGCCAGGGCGATCTCGGCGGCCAGCATGATCAGGGAGGTGACGATGAGGATCTTGGTGTACTCGATCTCGGTGCCGAGCCCGTCGGCGCCATCGGCCACCAGGTCGAGGATGCGCGCGAATTCCTCCACCGATTGCGGGCCGTCGACCAGTTTGTCGAGTGCCTCGACGATCTTCTCGACGCCCTCGCCCCAGGGGTAGGCGTCGACCGTGGCCGCCTTGGCGTCCTCGATCTCGTCCAGTAGATCACGCAATTCGGTTGCGGCCGTGCGCCAGTCGGTCGCCAGCGCCCACATCTGGTCTTCGTCGCCCTCGGGCCAGTCGGAACCGGCGACCCAGCCGAGGATGTCGGGAAGATCTACGCTCAAGACGGTCAGTTCCGCCCGAAGCCCTGCCCGTTACGCTTGTCCATCCCGGCCAATAAGGTGGCCGCGTCCTTCTGACCGTCGGCGTACGACTTGAATGTCGTTGCGAGCTTGCCGAATCCGTCCTTCAGATTCTCGCGCGCGGTCAGATACCCCTGCTCGCCGTCGGCGAAGCCGGAACCGTAGCTGTCATTGCCCCACGGCTCCCCCCGGCCCGCCAGCGCTCCTTCCAGCTTGTTGAAGATGCCGTTCACCCGATCGTGCAGCGCCTGCATCTTGCCTCCGGCAGAACGCAATTGCTCGGGTGTTGCACTGACCTTCGACACGACCGACGCCCTCCTGACAGCAGACAAGAGCATGACGATCACACGACGCCGACCCGGCCGGAAAGCAGCGCACAGCCGAATTAACGCGAACCTGATATGTCCTGCGGCACAGGACTTCCCACCTTGACGGCTTCCTTACACCCCCGAAACGCCAACGGGCCCGACGCTCCCCGCGGGAGCACCGGGCCCGTTACAGGCGTGCGAGATGTACTAGGCGCAGGCCGGGGAGGTCTGGTTGGCCAGCGACAGGGTGTTGCAGATCCATTCCTTCTGGACCTTCCACTTGCCGTCTTCGGCCACGAACGGAACCACGACCTGGTTCGGCGCGCCACCGGCGATCGAGACCGTGCCGTCGGCGGTAATGGTGCCATTGCCCAGATCGGTCACACCGGTCACCGTGATGGCGGCATTGTTCTGCTGGTAGGCCTCGGCCAGCCGCGAGGGCAGGCTCGGATCGGCCGCGACGCCCTGCATCATGTCCAGCTTCTCCGAGTCCGGAACGTTCGGATCCAGAGCCTTCTGCAGTTCAGCATTGAGATCCGCCACGGTCGGGGCCGGCGGGTACTGGGCGTTGGCGGTGGTCTTCGCGGTGGTGGTCTTGGACGGCTTGGTCTCCGTCTTGTCACCACTGCCACACGCGGACAGCCCGAGTGCGGTGGCCACAGCCAGAGTGGCGACCGCGATTCGTCCAGTCTTCTGAAGCTTCAACTGCTCGTCCTTTGCGTTCGAGTAGGTCCGTTGGACAATGTGACAGCTACACCCGACCGGCGGCGCTGCACGATGGGTCAGGCTACCAACGAGACTGCCAGGAAGCCGACTCCGCGGTCGCTGTCGCGCCACTTTCAGGCCGAATCCTCATAATTGGCGCAGCCGCGCCTTAGAAGAGGGGATTTCTCAGGGGCAAGCCCCTGAAACCCCATGTGGGTGGCGGTCCGGGCGCAGCCGCACGCCCCGGAACCTCCAGGTCGGGGCAGCGCAGCTCGGAACCTTCAGGTCGGGGCAGCATGGCGCAGCTCGGAACCCGCAGGTGGACAACGGTCGACCCGGCTCAGAGCAGGCTCTGGAGTGGGTCGGCTTTGCGTAGTTCCGGATCGTCGGCGGGGAAGGTTCGGGCTGGGCCGGGGCCGGTGGAGCGGGTCTCGAAGCGCACGGTCACGACGCCGTGGCCTGCGCCTTGCACCCAGCCGTGGCCGAAGTCGGGGTGTTCGACATCCAGTCCCGGGTACCAGGTTTGGGTGGTGTAGGAGCGGGTGGCGGGCGGTACCTCGGGATCGGGGCCGAGGGCCAGGCCCAGGGTGGGTTCCTCGGAGACCGACTCGGTGTGGACGGTTTGGTCCAGTTCGGGGAACAGGGATTCCTGGCGAATCTCGGATAAACCCGCAAAACCCACGCCTACCAGGCGAATCGGGCCTAGTTCGGCGGGATCGAGGGCGGAGCGCTGGGCGGCGGCGGTGAGGGTGGCCAGATCCTCGGTGGCGTAAGGGAGGGTGGACGAGCGGGTCACAATGCTCATATCCGTCTTCTTGAGTTTCAGTACGACGGTGCGCGCCGCCCGCCCGTCCTCGGCGAGCCGCCGGTACGCCGCGACCGCCATGGCATCGATGGCGGGCCGGAGCTGGGCCAGGGTGACGATATCGGTCTCATAGGTGGTTTCGGCGCTGATCTGCTTGGCCTCGGCCCGCTCGGCCACCGGATTATCGTCGATACCGCGGGCCAGCCGATGCAAGCTCACCCCGATGACGCCACCCAGAATCGACACCACCTCCGATTCCGGCAAGGCCGCCAGCGCCCCCACCGTCTCGATACCCAATGTGCGCAAACGACTTTCGGTCACCGGCCCCACACCCCACAGCTTGCGCACCGGCAGCGCGGCCAGGAACCCCTGCTGCTCGGCGGGCGAGATCACCCGCACCCCATCGGGTTTCGCCATTCCGGAGGCGATCTTGGCGAGCTGCTTACCGCTGCCCGCCCCCACCGAGGACACCAGCCCGGTGCGCTCCCGCACCGCCGCCCGCAGCTCCTCACAGAATTCGAGCACCC
The DNA here is from genome assembly GCF_001613405.1 of Nocardia crassostreae. GTDB lineage: Bacteria > Actinomycetota > Actinomycetes > Mycobacteriales > Mycobacteriaceae > Nocardia > Nocardia crassostreae. The sequence continues at coordinate 158,981 of NZ_BDCH01000039.1, read as the reverse complement.
GATCCGGTGTGGCCCCGGCCAATTCGGCCGGTTCCCCGAACGCCTCGTCGAACGACAGCGTCTCCAGCACCGGTATCCGCGCCCGCAGCGTATCGAACACCTGCCCGCTGAGCTCGGCGTATACCGATCCGCGCGGCGGCACGATGACCCCCTTCACCCCGACCAGCCGCCGCGCCTGATGCATGGGCATGGCCGACCGCGCCCCGAACACCCGCGCCTCGTAGCTCGCACCCGCAACCACCCCGCGTCCGCCCATACCGCCCACCAGTACGGGCCGCCCGCGCAAGGTCGGCCTGGTCAGCTGCTCGACCGAGGCGAAGAACGCGTCCATATCGATGTGCAGCACCCACCGCCGCCCGTGCTGGGTATTTGCTGGGAGTCCGCTTTCGATCCACTGCGAGTCCAACCCCTGCCCACCCCGCTGAACGGCGCCCGCTCCACCACGACGAATATCCGTGCTGACCAGGCACAATCCGCCCATGGGAGGAGTAGGTGGGAATGTTCACATCGCCGAATCTACGCGCGACTACCGACAGGTACGTCCGCTCAGGTGTGTGATGATCGGAGTCATGACGATTCGCAAGGCCGTGATCCCCGCCGCCGGTATCGGCTCCCGTCTGCTCCCGCTGACCAAGGCCCCCAAGGAGATGCTCCCGGTCGGCGACAAGCCGGTCATCGAGCACACGGTCCGCGAACTGGTCGCCTCCGGCATCACCGATATCACCATTGTGGTCAGTGGCGGAAAATCCTTGATCGAGGACCATTTCCGCCCCAATCCGGCCCTGGTCGCGCAGCTGCGCTCCGACGGCAAGGACGCCTACGCCGACGCCGTCCAGGAGGTCAGCGACCTGGGCCGTCTCGGCCACATCACCTATCTCGACCAGCACGGCCCGTACGGCAACGGCACCCCGGTCCTCAATGCCGCCCGCAATCTGGGCGACGAGCCCATGCTGGTGCTCTGGCCCGACGACGTGTTCGTCGCCGAGGCGCCGCGCGCCCAGCAGCTCATCGACGCCTACGAGAAGACCGGCGCACCCGTCCTGGCCCTGCTGCCCATGGATCCGTCCGAATCGCAGCGCTACGGCGTGCCGGTGGTGGAGGAGTCGGTCAACGAGGGCCTCATGCGCATCAGCGGCCTGAAGGAGAAGCCCAAGCCCGCCGACGCCCCCTCGGCGTACGCGGCCATCGGCGGCTATGTGGTCACCCCGGGCATCATCGAGGAGCTGCGCCGTCAGGTCGACACCTGGTACACCCACCGCACCGGCGAGGTGTACCTGACCGATGCCATCAATATCTTCGCCGCCGACAACCCGGTCTACGGCCAGGTGATCAATGGCCGCTGGTACGACACCGGCAATCCGGCCGACTATCTGGTGGCCCAATTCGCTTCCGCGCTGGCGCATCCCGACTACGGCCCGCTGCTGCGCCAGCTCTGCCTGGAGTGATCAGGACACGGCGGAGGCGCTCAGGGTAGCGGGACGATGACGACGCGATTGTCGGGCATGGCGGGAATCCAGGCGGTCGCGGCCGTGGCATCGAGGGTGAAATCCGCTGGCCCGTGGGTGTTCTCGGGCAATTGCACCAGTGCCACCCGAGCGCCGTCCGGCCCGTAGACCGTCACCGTGCCCGGCGTCTCGCCCCCGGAGGCCCAATCCGAGACGATGAGATTTCCATTGGGCAGCACCGCGATTCCGTCCAGCACCCCGTGCACCGTCCCGATGCGCTGGGGGACGGCCGGCTGCTGGGCGAGGTCGAGCCGCCACAGGTCGCCACCGGTGAAGTCGGCCCCCGTCCCGGCCACGTGCACCGTCGCGGTCGCGACGGCTATCCCGTTCGCGCCCGGAATCCCGGTGGCGAGCGGTTCGAACTTCTTGGTCTCGAGGTCGAGCCGGTACACGATCCCGCGCAGCGAGTCACTGGCCAGCAGGGTGCCGGGATCCAGCAAGGCCAGATCATTGAGCAGCGAGGGCTCACCGCCGTCGAGCACCGCCTCGAACACCTGCCCGTGAGTATCCATGTCATAGCCCACGACCCGATCGATATCGGCCACGAACACCCGATTGTCGGTGTAGGCCATGCCTTTCGGCGCATGCAGCGGCGGATCGCCGGGGCGCGGCATGGCGCGGCGGGCGGTCACGGTGCCGACCGAGTTGAGTTCGGTGAGGAAGCCGTCGCCGTCCTTGGTGACCGGCGCCGATTCCGGGCCGATATTCGAGACGAACCACCGGTCGCCCGCGAACAGGACGCTCTCCGGGGTCGAGAAGCCTTCGAGGGTGGCGGGCTTGGTGACCGTCCCCGGCCCGGTGGTGGCCGCCGGGGCTTCGTTTCCCCCATCGCCGCATCCCAGCGCGGCGCCCGCGAGCAGCACCAGCGCGCCGAGTCCGGCGGCGAGGCGCCCGTGTGTTCTCCAACCAGCTCCGGCACGAACGTCCGACAGATCGGACATGGCGTCAACCTTCCAGCGGGGGTCCCGCCCCGACCAGCGAGACGGGGGTCAGTCTATCCGCGACCCGCCGCCCACCCCACCGAAATTCGCTGAACAACAAGCGGTTTCATGGCACATCAACTACTCGTCGGCGGCGTTGTAGCGCATGAGATAGCCCGCGAAGCGAGCTATGTCCGCATCATCCCAATCCTGGAGCCGATCGGCGAAGGCGTCGGCCCGGCTGCGCGACGCGGCCCCCGCGACCCTGCGGCCCTCGGCGGTCGCGCGCAGCACATGATTGCGGCGATTGGCGGGATGGATCTCCTTGGTCAGGTACCCCTCCTGCTCGAGCACCGCCACCTGGCGGCTCACCGTGGACTTGTCCAGGTGATAGTGACCGGCCAGCTCCGCCGCCAGGCACCCGTCCCGCTCGATGACGAGATCGAGAATGCTCGATGCCACCAGCGACAGCTCCGGATGCAGTTCGGTGGCCCGCCCCCGGGCCCGGCGGGCGAAGGCGGTGAGCCCGCGCTGAATGGCCTCGATGGCCGCGGCGCGGTCCGGGAATACCGACTCCGTCTCCATAGTTGTAGACTACAACCCTTGCATGGTTGCATTTACCAACTATTCGGAGTGAACCTATGGCCTCGCACCAGATCCGGCATGTCGCCACCCACCTGCTGACCCCGCTGCTCATGTGCCTCGGCATGGGCCTGGCCTATCTCGGCGCCTTCCATCAGCCCGAGCCCAACCAGCTGGCGATCGCGGTGGTCGGCGACGCGCCGCAGCACCTGGTGCTGGTGCTGGCGCAGACGCTGAAGGGCAAGGGCGGCAATGCACTCGACGTCATCACCGTGCCGACCCGCGAGGACGCCGTCACCCAGCTGCGCGAGCGCGAGCTCGCGGGCGCGTTCGTCCCCGACGCCCAGCATCCCGAACTGCTCATCGCCTCGGCCGAATCCGATACCACCGCCATGGCCGTGGAAACCCTCTTCCACGGTGTCACCGCCCAGCAGGGCGTGCCGCTGACGGTCACCGACATCGTCACCCCCAGCCCCGGCGATCCCACCGCGCAGGGCATCTTCTTCCTGCTCGTGGCGCTGAGCATCGGCTCCTACGGCAGCGTCGCGGCCATCGGCGCGGCGGGTGGCGGCCTGCCCATGTGGATGCGCGCCCTGTTCGGCCTGGTCACCTCGCTCATCGTGAGCCTCATCGGCCTGGCCGTGGCGGGCCCGGTCTTCCACGTGGTCGATCACGATCTCGGCGCGATCTGGGCCATGTCCTGGCTCTACTCCGCGGGCATCCTGGCCATCGGCATCGGCCTGCACACCTTCCTGAAGCGCTGGACCACCCTGGCCATGATGGTGCTGTTCGTCATGCTGAACTTCACCACCTCCGGCGGCGTCTACAGCCCCATGCTGCAGAACGACTTCTTCGGTGCGCTGCACGGCTTCTGGACCGGCGCGGGCTTCGTCGAGGGCGCGCGCAGCCTGCTCTACTTCGATGGCGTGGGCTTCGGTTCCCGCCTGGCGAGCCTGTTCCTGTGGCTGGCCGCGGGCCTGGCGCTCATCGTCGCCGCTGCGTTCAACGAAAAGCGCCGGGCCGCAACCGAATCCACCGCGGTCGCCACCGAACCGCGGCATGCGGCGGAGGATGCGGCCGAAGAGGAGATGGAAGAGGCGGTCGGCGTCTAGCCGTCGGCCCGGATATTCAACCGCGACAAGGCCGTCCGCACACCCGCGCGGACGGTCTCGCTGTCTCCGACCGCGCCGCTGATGGTCACCCCGTCCCGCGTCAGCAGCAGCGCGCGGGCGGCCTCGTCGACATCCTCGTGCCCGGCGGCCCGCAATCGCTCGGCCATGAGATCGCGGAACCAGGCGCGATAGTCGTCGACCACCCGGCGCACGGCGTGGTCGGGCTTGGGGAATTCGACCGCCGCGTTCAGGAACGGGCACCCCCGGAAGCCCGGACCGCGACTGAGTTCGGCGAGCGTCTCGAAGATGACGACGATCCCCTCGACCCCCTCCTCCCGCACGGACTCCAGATTGCCCCGCTGCCGGGCGTATTCGCGCGTCAGATAGGCGACGACCAGGTCGTCCTTGGTCTTGAAGTGCCGGTAGAAGGTGGCCTTGGCGATTCCGGCCTCGGCAATGATCCGGTCGATGCCCACGGTGTGGATGCCCTCGGCGAAGAACAGCCGGGTCGCGGTGTCCAGCAGCCGATCACGCGCCTCGCTCATGCCCGCTCCTTCCCGTCGGATCGCCCTATTGACGATAGCAGACAGGTCTGTCTACCCTGGGATTCGGACGTGAACAGACAAGTCTGTCTAGGAGGAATAATGCCCACACTCTTCACCTCTTCCGCCACCTCGGTCGGCCGCGAGGGCCGCTCGGTCAGCTCCGATGGCTACCTCGACCTGAAGCTGGCCCAGCCCAAGGAGAACGGCGGCACCGGCGACGGCACCAACCCGGAGCAGCTGTTCGCGGTCGGCTAATCGGCATGCTTCGCGGGCGCGCTGCAGGCCGTGGCCCGCAATCAGAAGGTCGATATCGGCGATGCCTCGGTCACCGCCGACGTCAGCCTGAACAAGGACGACGAGACCGGCTTCTCCATCTCCGTCGTGCTGCACGTCGAGCTGCCCGCCGAACTGCAGAACGAGCAGGGCCGCGCCCTGGTCGAGGCCGCCCACCAGATGTGCCCGTACTCCAAGGCCACCCGGGGCAACATCCTCGTGAAACTGGTTGTGGAATAACCGAATTCAGTAGAAACGGCGAATATCGTAGATCTCGAACTGCGTCAGCGGGGTGAGTCCCACCGGGACGCCCCAGGTCAGCGCATTGAGGACCTGCCCGCCTCCCGCGTAGATACCGACGTGGGAGGCGTCGCCATTGAGGATCACCACATCACCCGGTTGCAGCGCGCCGAACGGGACCTCGAGCCCGGCCCGGGCCTGCTGCCAGGTGGTCCGGGGCATATCGATGCCGACACCGCGGTAGGCCCACTGCACCAGCCCGGAGCAGTCCCAGGTATCGGGGCCCTCCGCGCCCCACTCGTACATCTTCCCGGTCTGCGTGGCCGCCAGGCCCAGCGCCGCCATGGCGCGCGGGCTGGCCAAGGGCAGTTGCGCCGAGCCGCTGGCGCTGCCGGAGGCCGAACCGCTCGCGCTGCCGGAGGCGGAGCCGCTGCCCGAGCCCGTTCCGGAACCGGTGTCGGCCTGGACGGTTCCCGCCCACAGGGCCGCGATCACGGTCATGGCCGCGGTGGTCGTCACGAACGATGCGCAGCGCTGAAGCAGTCTTCGTGCCATGTACTCGCCCCTCGGGTCTACGACCGGAACTAGAGATACAAACCGGAACTGCCGTGATAGAAGTTATCTATATGATAGCTGTTCTATCGCAATTCCGACATTCGGCACAAGAAGACTCCGCCTGGCGTGTCCGCGCGATCTAGGTCACGCGCGCCGCGCTCCCGGCGATCACGGGCAGCTCGCCGGTGCTCGGCACGCCGGTCCCGCGCAGCGAGGCGCCGACCGTCTCCCGCAGGAATGCCAAGGCCACGAGCCCGACGAGGCAGCCGCCGACCATGTACACCGCCGGGAACAGGGTCCAGCCGGTGCCCTCGATGACGGCCTCGTTCACCAGCGGCGCGGTCCCGCCGAAGACGGCCGTGGACACGTTGTAGCCCAAGGCGAAACCCGCGTACCGGACATGTGTCGGGAAGATAGCCGGAAAGGTGGCGGTAATGGTCGCCAGCTGCGGGATGTAGAGCAGGCCCAGCACCACGAATCCGACGACCGCCCAGACGGTTCCCCGGCCCATTAGCACGTACATCGGGATGGCCAGCACCGCCAGGCCCACCAGGGAGGCGAACCACAGCGGCCGCCGCCCGGTGCTGTCGGAGAGCCTGCCGAAGAACGGCAGCGCCAGCATCATGACGATCTGGCCGATGAGCATCATGGTGGTCGTGGTGGATTCGTCGATGCCGATGGTGTTCTGCAGATACGTCGGCTGATAGGTCAGCAGCGTGTAGTTGACGATATTGAGCGCCACCACCAGCCCGGCCAGGGTGAGTAGCTCGCGCCGGTACTCGGTGACCAGCACGCGCAACCCGGTGCGCGGCTGAGTTTTCTGCTCCTGCACCTCGGTGAACACCGGCGATTCCTCCAGCCGGTTGCGCAGATACCACCCGATCAGCCCGAGTGGCACGGCCAGCAGGAACGGAATCCGCCAGCCCCATTCGTACATGGCGTCCTTGCCCAGGACGAGCTGGCAGGCCAGCACCACCGCCGAACCGCCGACGAAACCGCCCAGCGTGCCGAATTCCAGGAAGCTGCCCAGGAAGCCGCGCCGCTTGTCATTGCAGCTCTCCGCGAGATACGTTGCCGCCCCGCCGTATTCACCGCCGGTGGAGAAGCCCTGCACCACCCGCAACGCGATCAGCAGAATGGGCGCGAACACACCCGCCGTGGCGTGGCTGGGCAGCAGGCCGATGGCGCCGGTGGCGGCGGCCATGAGCAGGATGGTGATGGCCAGCACCGGCTCGCGCCCGATGCGGTCGCCCAGCGGCCCCCACACCATGCCGCCCAGCGGCCGCAGTACGAACGACACCGCGAAGCCGAGCATGGTGCCCAGGGTGCCCAGCTCGCCGGGAAAGAACGCGGCCGTGATGTAGGTGGCCGTGGCGGCGTAGACGCCGTAGTCGAACCATTCGGTCGCATTGCCCATGGCGGCGGCGGCCACCGAGCGCCTCTGTTGTGCGGATTTCGGGTCGCTGCTCGTCACGAGCGCTCCTCTGCCCTGCTAGCGGATATCGGTGCTTGCCGTGGGGCGCACGGCGCACACAAACCACTCGGCTACCCGCTCTCGTCGCCAGCAAACCCGAGTGATTGCCGGGCAACCCCGAAACAGCGCGCTCTACCAGGGGTGTCAAGATAAATGTGACGTGCGCCGCACAGTCTCAAACGAGTCAGGCAAACTCGTGCAACAGCGCGGCGACGCGAAAGGGGCGAGACCGAATACGGTCTCGCCCCTTCAGACCTTCCGGCGCCCGCCGGAATGCGGCCTCACGCCTTGGTGACGGATGCCTTTACACCGCCCACGATCTCGGCGGCATTCGCGCCCGCCTCGCCGAAAGTGAGGCTGGTGGCGAGGATTTCACCGGCGATCAGATCGCGGCGGGTATCCGCCCAGCCCGCCCGTTCGGCGGGGACCTCCAGGACCACGGTGATGCGGTCGGAGACGTCCAGGCCCAGGGACTTGCGGGTCTCCTGGAGATCGCGGATCAGATCGCGCGCCCAGCCCTCGGCCTCCAGTTCCTCGGTGACCACCGAATCCAGCACCACCAGACCGGTATTGCCCGGCAGCGCGGCGGTGGACTCCGGTTCGGCGGCGACCAGGCGCTGGGTGTACTCCTCGGGCAGCAGGGCGATCCCGGCGGCGGTGACGGTACCGTCGGCGGCCTCGCTCCACTGTCCGGCCTTGACCGCCTTGATGACCGTCTGCACCTCCTTGCCCAGGCGCGGACCGGCGGCGCGGGCGTTCACCACCAGTTCGAAGCGGCCGTGGCTGGCCACATCGGTGGTGAGGTCGACCTTCTTGACGTTGACCTCGTCGGCGATGAGATCCACGAAGGGCTGCAACCGTTCCGCGTCGTCGGCAGCCACGGTGACCTCCGACAGCGGCAGCCGCACGCGCAGGTTCTGCGCCTTGCGCAGGCTCAGCACCGTCGAGCAGACCGTGCGCACCTCGTCCATGGCCGAGACCAGCTCCGGATCCTTGGGCAGTTCGGTATCGCTCGGCCAGTCGGCCAGGTGCACCGACCGCTCTCCGGTGAGACCGCGCCATATCACCTCGCTGATCAGCGGCAGCAGCGGCGCCGCGAGCCGGGTCGTCACCTCGAGCACGGTGTGCAGGGTGTCGATGGCGTCGCGGTCCTCCTCCCAGAAGCGCGAGCGCGACCGGCGCACATACCAGTTGGTGAGCGCGTCGGCGAAGGCGCGCAGCTCGTCGCAGGCGCCCGCGATGTCGTTGACCTCCAGGGCGGCGGTGATGACATCGCGCGTCTGCGCCAGCTTGGCCAGGATGTACCGGTCCAGCACATGCGTCGAGTCGGTGCGCCAGGAGCCCGGCTTCGAGGCGTAGAGCTGCAGGAAGGTCCAGGCATTCCACAGCGGCCGCAGCGCATGGCTGACGCCCTCGCGGATACCGCGCTCGGTGACGATGAGGTTGCCGCCGCGCAGGATGGGCGAGGCCATGAGGAACCAGCGCATGGCATCGGAGCCGTCGCGGTCGAAGACCTCGTTGACATCCGGGTAGTTGCCCTTGGACTTGGACATCTTCAGCCCGTCGTCGCCCAGCACGATGCCGTGCGCCGCAACGGTCTTGAACGCCGGGCGATCGAACAGCGCGGTCGCCAGCACGTGCAGGGTGTAGAACCAGCCGCGGGTCTGCCCGTTGTACTCCACGATGAAGTCGCCCGGATTGCGTCCCGGATGCTCGGCCGTGCCGTCGAACCAGTCCTTGTTCTCGAACGGGTAGCGCACCTGCGCGAACGGCATGGAACCGGACTCGAACCAGCAGTCCAGCACCTCGGGCGTGCGCCGCATCATCGACTTCCCGGTCGGGTCATCGGGATTCGGGCGCACCAGATCGTCGATCATGGGCCGGTGCAGATCGTCGGGCCGCACGCCGAAGTCGCGCTCCAGCTCGTCGAGCGAGCCGTACACGTCCACGCGCGGGTATGCCGGATCGGCGGAAACCCACACCGGGATGGGCGATCCCCAGTACCGGTTGCGGCTGATGTTCCAGTCGCGCGCGCCTTCGAGCCACTTGCCGAACTGGCCGTCGCGGATGTGCTCGGGCACCCAGGTGATCTCCCGATTGAGCTCCACCATGCGGTCGCGGAACTTGGTGACCGCCACGAACCAGGACGGCACCGCCATGTAGATCAGCGGCTGGCCGGAGCGCCAGCTGTGCGGGTAGGAGTGCTCGATGGTCTCGTGCCGCAACAGCTTTCCGGCGGCCTTGAGGTCCTTGATGATGACCGGGTTGGCGTCGAAGACCATGAGGCCCTCGTACGGCGGCACCATGGAGGTGAACTTGCCGCCCGCGTCGAGCGGCTGCACCAGCTCGATGCCGTTGGCCGACGCCACATCCATGTCCTCCTCACCGAAGGCGGGCGCGAGATGCACGATGCCGGTGCCGGATTCGGTGGTCACATAGTCGGCGGTGAGCACGCGGTGCGCGTTCGGGTGGCCGACGAAGAAGTCGAACGGCGGCCGGTAGCGCAGATCGGCCAGGGCCGCGCCCGCGTACTCGTGCAGCACCTCGAAGCCGTCGGCCTCCTCGCCCAGCTCGCGGGCGTAGTGCGAGACCCGTTCGGCGGCAAGCAGGTAGCGCTTGCCGTCCTTGCCCTTGACGTGCACGTAGGTGACATCGGGATGCACGGCGATCGCCAGGTTGGACGGCAGCGTCCACGGCGTGGTGGTCCAGATGACGGCATTGGCGCCGTCGAGGGCGGCCAGCGGATGCTCGGCCGGAACCGACAGCACCATGTCCACGGTGACCGCGGGATCCTGGCGCATCTTGTACGCGTCGTCGAGGCGCGTCTCCTGATTCGACAGCGGGGTCTGCTCGTACCAGCTGTAAGGCAGGACTCGGAAGCCCTGATAGATCAGCCCCTTGTCGTACAGCGACTTGAACGCCCACATGACCGACTCCATGAAGTCGAGATCGAGGGTTTTGTAGTCGTTGTCGAAGTCGACCCAGCGCGCCTGACGCGTCACATAGTCGCGCCACTCACCGGTGTACCGGAGTACCGAGGATTTACACGCGGCGTTGAATTCCGCCAGCCCCATGGCATCGATCTGTGATTTGTCCGTGATACCGAGCTGCTTCTCCGCTTCGATTTCCGCGGGCAAACCGTGGCAGTCCCAGCCGAATCGTCGTTCGACCTTCTTGCCGCGCATCGTCTGAAATCGTGGGATCAAATCCTTGACATATCCGGTCAACAGATGACCGTAATGTGGCAAACCATTGGCGAACGGCGGGCCGTCGTAGAAGACGAATTCCTCTGCATCGGAACGGTTCTCGATGCTGACACGGAAGGTGTCGTCGGCGGCCCAGTACGCGAGCACACGCTGTTCGAGCTCGGGGAAGTTCACCTGCCCGCCGGAGGCGCCGAGGTCGGCGCGCGGATAGGCGTTGGGGGTCGGGGTCGCCATGCGGCGTCAGTCTCCTCGTGCCGGTGTCGTGGGCACGGGGACGATATCGGCGCTGGTGCGCCGGTACCGCGGTACCACCCCGCTTGCTCGATACGGACGATCGAGCCTCTCGTTGTGAGCTGTGACGGGCTCACCCGTTCGGTTCTAGTGAGCGGGGCTGCCCCGCCGTTCTTCCGAAGACTCCCCGGTGATGGCCGGATCAACGCCGAAAAACTGTTTTCAGTCTAGCGGGGGGAGTCCAGCGGATATTCCCGCCCCCGCGGTGCTAGTGCTTCGCGTGTCGCCCGCCCGGATGGGTCTGCGAGTCCTCGTCGTTGTCGCGCATTGACAAGGCGCTCACCAGCAGCAGGACCGCGCCGATGACGCAGACGAGAATGCACCCCCACGCCCAGATCACCGATCCGGTGGTCAAAGCAGTGACCAGCAGTCCGAAACCGATGGCCGCGAGGACCAGTGTGACAACGAGCATGAGGACCACCCCCTCGTGCGGTGTCGTGGGTCGGCCGGACGGTGGCGGCGCCGCGCTGGCCCCCGGTGGGGTTCACAACGCGGCACCAATGGCCGTAGATACGACTTTACTTGCCGCCCTTGAGGAGTGCGCCGTTGCCCGAGTCGCCCTCACCGAACTCGCCGCCGTCGACCGGGACCGCGGAGCCGCGGTTCTCCAGCTCCTCGAGCTGCGACTCCAGGTAGGACTTCAGGCGCACGCGGTACTCGCGCTCGAAGGTCTTGAGCTGCTCGATACGGCTCTCCAGCACGCTGCGCTGCTGGGTGATGGTGGCCATGATCTCGGTGTGCTTGCGCTCGGCGTCGGCCTGCAGGGCGTCGGCCTTCTCCTTGGCCTGGCGCAGCTGGGAGTCGCTGCGGGTCTGCGCGTCCGACAGCATGGCCTCGGCCTTCTGGCGGGCGTCGGCGATCATGGCGTCGGAGCGGGTGCGGGCATCGCCGACCAGTCGCTCGGAGTTCGCTCTCGCATTGGCGAGCAGCTGCTCGGCCTCGGTCTTGGCATCGGAGGTGAGGCGGTCGGCCATCTCCTGGGCCAGCGAGAGCACCTTGGCGGCCTGCAGATTCGCATCCGCGCTGGGGGCCTCGGCCTTGACCGGGACCGGTGCGGGCGCGGGCATCGGGGGCGGCGGCGGGGCCACGGCGGCCTTCACGGGCTCGGGCGCGGGCGGCGGCGGGGCCACGGCGGCCTTCACGGGCTCGGGCGCGGGCGGCTGCTTCACCGCATTGACCGGGCCCCGATTCTTCTTGGCGTCAGCCAGTTCCGCGTCCAGCTCGGCAACACGCTGGCGAAGATCCGCATTCTCCTCGATGAGGCGTGAGAGCTCCTGCTCGACCAGGTCGAGGAAGGCGTCGACTTCATCCTCGTTGTAGCCGCGCTTCCCGATCGGTGGTTTGCTGAACGCGACGTTGTGCACATCGGCGGGGGTCAGCGGCATGGAACGATCCCTTCACGCTTCGTATGGAGATCTAGCGGTAGATCTGGGCTAGCTTTCTTTCCGGCCATTCTGTCACATCTCAGCTACGCGGCACCCTGGCTGCCCGTGATGGACATCAGGAAGAACACAACGAAAAGCAGGACCATAATCGACAGATCGAGCCGAATTCCCCCAAGATTCACTGGCGGTATCAAACGCCTCAGCAGTTTCACCGGAGGGTCGGTGATCGTGAAGACGATCTCCAGGATCACCACGACGAAGCCGGTCGGCCGCCAGTCGCGCGCGAAGCTGCGAATGAACTCGACGATGACTCGGCTGATCAACAGCAGCCAGAAGAGGAACAGCAGTAGGTTCAACACCTGGAACAGGGCCACGGCGTCAACTCTGCCTCAGAAACACTGCCTTGCAAAATGAAACGCGGATTGTCACAGCTCACAGTACGGTTCCGAGGGTATCGGCCGTAGTCAAAGGCATACGGGCGCTACGACTGTGAGTCCGGACGATCCCGGCATCTGAGACTAATTACTCGGCTCGTTGTTCGCGCGCTGTCGGTGCAACCGGCCCGATTCCGGGCCGGGCCATCCGATTGGGCGTCACAAACGCGCCACTACCCCCGTTGACGGCTGTCAGATGTTTGCGCAGCCCTTCACTTCCGGCCTGCCCGCCGGTCGTGGTGGTGCTGTTACTTCTGGTTGTAGAAGCCGTTTTCGGCGATCCGGCGGCGCTCCTCGGCGGAGACGTCGACATCGGCGGGCGACAGTAGGAAGACCTTGGTCGCGACCTTGTCGAACGAACCGCGCAGGGCGAAGGCCAGACCCGCGGCGAAGTCCACGAGACGACGGGCGTCGGAGTTGCTCATCTCCACCAGATCCATGATCACCGGGGTGCCGTCGCGGAAACGCTCACCGATGATGGCGGCCTCGGCGTAGGTGCGCGGACGCAGCGTGGTGATCTTGGACAAGGGCCCTCCGTCCTCGAAGATCTGGGAACGGCGGGGCGCGGGCGGTTCCACCCGGCGCTCCTCCATCCGCAGCTCTTCCATGCGACGCTCAGCGTCGGTGTCCACCGCGAGCGCGCCCCGCGTGGCGCCGCGCATGGCGGGCGCGCTGCCGCCCATGCTGCGGGTGCGGCTGGAGGGCGCGTTGTCGATACGGGTGGGGCGGCGCGGAGAGTCGTAGCGATCGTCCGCGTACTCGTCGGCGTAGTCGTCCCGGCGCGACACGCTGTACCCCGGCTTGTACGGGGCCTTGTACGGCGGCGGCTCGGAATAGGCGGGCTCGTCGTCGTAGCGATCGTCGGCGTACCGGTCGTATTCACGCTCGGCGTAGGACCGGGACGAACGACGCGCAGCACCGCGTTCCTCGGCGCCGCTTCGGGGTCCGCGGTCGTCGACGTAATCGTCTTCGTAATCCTCAAGCGGAACCATCCCGAAGTACGCCTTGAACTTGTGCAGCGTGCTCATCTAGTCGACCTTCCTTCGGCCCCGGTTGGCCTGGGGTGTTGTCCTGCTCAGTCCTCGTCTGCCACCAAGCATATGTTTCAAATGTGACTGATGAGGTTTCTTTGCTGCGCCGAGGTTATCGGTCGAGCGCCCATCAAAGCGGTACCGACACGCACGCACGTCGATCCATGCCGGATCGCGGCCTCCAAATCGTTTGACATGCCCGCCGACAGCTCCGTGGCCTGGGGATGTTCGGTCAGCAGGGCGGCGTGCAGCCGGGCCAGACGGGCGAAGGCGACGTCCGGTTCGACATCCAGCGGCGGAATCGCCATCAGCCCCGCGAGCTGCAACGATGCACCCTGCGCAACGCGCTCGGCCAGCGCGAGCAACTCGGCCTCCTGGACGCCGCCGCGAGCCGGATCGGCATCGAGACTGACTTGCAGCAGCACCCGCAAGGGAGCGGTGCGCTGCCCCGCCTCGAGGGCGGCCGCGGCCCCGGCGTCCAGGGCCGCGGCCAACCGGTCCGAATCGACCGAATAGACCGTATCCGCCCAGCGTGCAACGCTTTTCGCCTTATTACGCTGCAGCCGCCCGATGAATTCCCAGCGCACATGCGCCAGATGGCGCAGTTGCGCCACCTTCTCGGAAGCCTCCTGCTCACGCGATTCGCCGAACTCGCGCAGTCCGAGTCCATAGAGGATCTCGATATCCGAGGCCGGATGGAACTTGGTCACCGGCAGCAGCCGCACGGCGGCGCGATCGCGGCCCGCGGCCGCGCAGGCTGCGTCGATGCGGTCGCGCAGGGCGGTGAGCGCCGTGGACAACTGTGCCACCCGCTCCGGGGATCCAGTGATGCGCGCCTCGTCGCCCGCATCGGCCCGCGGCGGCGCGCCCGGTCCGGAACCGGTTGTGGCGTCGTGGATCTCGGTCATTCTGCGGTCCCCTCGGATGACATCCAAATCACACCGGCGAGTCTGCCCGTCGGCGCGCCGCGTCGGTGACTGAACAGGGTCTTGTCCTCGATGGTGCACCGCGGGTCCACCGCGACCGCCCCCACCCCCGCCGCCTCCAGCTGCCGCCGGATCCCGGCCCGCAGATCCAGCCCCGGCGTCCCCTTGGCCGTGGTGGTCGCACTGCCCGGCAGATGAGCCTCGACATCCGCGCGCATGGCGGCGGGCACCTCGTACTGGCGACCACTGGCCGCCGGTCCCAGGAACGCGCCGATCCGCTCCGGCTTCGCACCGACGGACACCATGGCCTCGAGCACCCGCGGCACAATCCCGATCCGCGCCCCGATCCGCCCCGCATGCACCGCCGCGATCACCCCCGCCTCATCGTCCGAGAGCAGGACGGGCACACAGTCGGCGGTGAGCACCACCAGCGCCAGATCCCGCTCCGTCGTCACCAGCGCATCCGTGGCAGGCACCGCCTCCACCTGCAGCCCGACCACGATCTCCACATTCCGCCCGTGAATCTGCTCCATCCAGACCAACCGCTCCGACGGCAGCCCGATACTCTCCGCGAGCCGAACCCGATTGCGCCGCACCGCCTCCGGATCATCCCCCACATGATCCCCAAGATTGAACGAGTCATAGGGCGCAGCCGAAAACCCACCCGCCCGCGTCGTCACTACCCGCCGAGTCCGATAAACCGGTGCCGCAGAAGTCATGCCCCCGAGGGTAGTAGCCACCCCCCGGCAATCCCCCACGCCCACAACCCCCACCACTGTGGCATCAGCAACACCCCGGAAACACGAACGCGCCCGCTCGGTGGCGGGCGCGTCGAATCGGCGGGGCGGCGGGTGCGCTTACCGCCGCATGAACGACGGCACATCCACATCGTCATCATCCGCGTCCGGCGGCTGAATGTGGTTCCGAGAGTTGTGCGCAACCGTGGGATCCACCGCAGGACGCGGCGATTCATAAGACGGCGCAGGCCCGCGCGTCGAAGACGGCGGCGTCTGACCGACAGGCGCGGCCGGTTCGGGTCGCGACTGGACCGGGTCCGGGGTGCGGGCGGTGCTGAATTCGGCGCGGCTGCTGACTTCTCCGGCACTCGCGCGCACCGTCCCGAACGAACTGCCGGTACGACCGACCGTGGGCTCGATGCGACGCGCGGGAGTGCCCCCGTCAAAACCCGCGGCGATCACCGTGACCCGCACCTCGTCGCCGAGGGAATCGTCGATGACCGTACCGAAGATGATGTTGGCCTCGATATGAGCGGCTTCCTGGACCAGCGAGGCCGCCTCGTTGATCTCGAACAAGCCGAGATCCGACCCGCCCGCGATCGAGAGCAGTACGCCGTGGGCGCCGTCCATGGACGCTTCCAGCAGCGGCGAATTGATCGCCGCCTCGGCGGCTTTCACCGACCGGCCCTCACCGCGGGCCGAGCCGATGCCCATGAGCGCGCTGCCCGCACCGGACATGACGGACTTGACGTCGGCGAAGTCGACATTGATCAGGCCCGGGATGGTGATCAGATCGGTTATGCCCTGCACACCGTTGAGGAGCACCTCGTCGGCGGAGCGGAAGGCGTCCATGAGGCTCACCGCGGCATCGCCGAGCTGGAGCAGGCGGTCGTTGGGAATGACGATCAGCGTGTCGCAGGACTCGCGCAGGGCCTGGATGCCCGCCTCGGCCTGGTTGCTGCGGCGCTTGCCCTCGAACGAGAACGGCCGCGTCACAACACCGATGGTGAGTGCCCCGAGCTTGCGGGCGATGCTGGCCACCACGGGCGCGCCGCCGGTGCCGGTGCCACCGCCCTCACCGGCGGTCACGAAGACCATATCGGCGCCCTTGAGCACCTCTTCGATCTCGTCCTTGTGATCCTCGGCGGCCTTGCGGCCCACCTCCGGATCGGCGCCCGCACCCAGCCCGCGGGTGAGTTCACGGCCGACATCGAGCTTGACGTCGGCATCCGACATCAGCAGCGCCTGCGCGTCGGTGTTGACCGCGATGAACTCGACTCCCTTGAGTCCCTGTTCGATCATTCGGTTGACGGCGTTCACGCCGCCGCCGCCGATACCGACGACCCTGATCACAGCAAGGTAGTTGTGCGGGGGCGTCATGGGCGTTCGCCTTCCTTCGATCTGAAACAGCTGTCGTCTTCGAATACCCGATGACGCCGAATCTTTAGTCTCGGTCCGATAAAGCCTCAACCATAGGTTTAGCGTTATGTCAAGTATCCGACTGGTGCGGAACGGTATTAGCCACCACCGCGTTACGGGCGCAGGCGCGCCGAAACGAGTGTCAGAATCTTGCGTGATTCACCTCGTCCGACCCCACCTGGCATCGTATCGTGGACGGTTGCTCTCCGGTGCCGGATAGTCGCCGACGGTGACATTCCGGCAAGCCGACGAATTTTTCGGCGGCCCAACGGGTATCGCTCACTTTACCGTGACCAGATTCGGACTCGAAATGTCGAACACCGTGCCGGGCTGGGTGAGCAGGGGTCCGACCACCGCCGCCTTGCGCGCCGAATCGCCCGCACCGCCCCACAGCACGGTGCGGCCGTCGTGCAACTCGAGGGCAATATCCGAAACCGAACGGGCCGCAATCTCTCCCACCTGCAGGCGTAGGTCCGGCGGGGCGGCGGCGAGCACGGCCACCGCGGCGCGGGTCGCCGGATCCGCGCCGCCCGGGTGCGGGGTGACCAGTTCGGGAATGCCCGGTGGGGGCGGCTCGATCGCGAATTGCACGCTGTCCCAATCGACCAGGTGCGGACCGTCCGGACTGTTGAACCAGAGCACGGCGGTGCGCTCCTCGACGGTCACCCGGACGCTGGACGGGAACACCCGTTGCACCCGCACCGACCGGACCTTGGGCAGGGCGGCCACGCGTTCGGCCATGGCGGTGGTGTCGATGCGCATCATCGACAGTCCCCGTGGGACTTCCAGCACATCGAGAACCTGTTGCTCCGGCACGGCCAGCAGCCCGTCCACGCGCACGGTGCGCACCGACAGCACCGGCGTGAAATAGGCGACCGCGCCCAGCGCGATGAGCAGCACCACGCCGACGGCCGTGCCGATGCGGACACGCGGCGACCGCCATGCCTTGGCCAGCCGGGAATCCGACCGGCCGCGTCGCAATCGGGCCCGCCGGGCCGCGGCGGCCGCGGTCGATCCCGGTCCGTCCGAATCCCGGTCGGCCGCTGCGGAACCGGGGCCGCGATGGAGATCCTCGTCGTCGTACAGGTCGTCCCAGTCCTCCACCGCGGCGTCGTCCGCTCTGCCGTCGTCCGCTCCCCCGCCCGAACGCATGGCCGCTTACCTCCCGTGCGCCGGGCGGGCCCGCAGCCCGTCGAGGATCTGGCTGCCGAGCATGGTGACATCGCCCGCGCCCATGGTGATCACGACATCGCCGGGGCGGGCCAGGGCGGCCACGTGCCGCCCGACGCGCGACATATCCGGCTGGTAGTGCACGGGTTTGGTGACCGCATTGGCCACCAGCGCGCCGTTCACGCCGGGCAGCGGCTCCTCACGGGCGCCGTAGACGTCGAGCACCACGACCTCGTCGGCCAGCGAGAGGGCCGCGCCGAATTCGGTCGCGAAGGTGGCGGTGCGGCTGTACAGGTGCGGCTGGAAGACCACGATGACCCGGCCCGGGCGCGAGCGGGCGCCGTCGCGGGCCTCCTGGGCGACCAGTTCGGCGGCGGCGGAGAGCACCGCGCGCACCTCGGTCGGATGGTGGGCGTAATCGTCGAAGACGCGCACTCCGTGCTCGCGGCCGGTGAGCTGGAAGCGGCGGTGCACACCGCCGAAACCCTCCAGGCCCTGGATGATTTCGCCGAGATCGGCCCCGGCCGCGCGGGCGGCCAGCAGGGCGCCGAGGGCATTGAGGGCCATATGCCGTCCGGGCACCGACAGCCGCAGCGAGCGCGGCGCGGGCTCATCGGAGAGCTGGAACACCGCGACGCCGCCCACATCGCGCGGCTCCCAGGACTCCAGCCGCGCGCCGATCGGCACCGAGGAACCAGCCGACTCGCCCGACCCGTACCCGATCACCTCGATACCGCGCGGATCATCGGCGAGCCGCTCCACGGTGCGCTGCGCCAGGCCCAGCGAGCCCGGATCGTCCACGCATACGACCAGGCGGCCGCCGGGCTGCAACCGGTCCACGAAATCGTCGAAGACCTGGACGTACGCCTCATCGGAACCGAAGTAGTCCAGATGGTCGGATTCGATATTGGTGACCACCGCGACGTCCGGCGCGTACTGCAGCAGCGAGCCGTCGCTCTCGTCGGCCTCGGCCACGAAGATGCCGCCGGTGCCGTGGTGGGCATTGGTGCCCGCCTCGTTGAGTTCGCCGCCGACCGCGAAGGACGGGTCGAAACCGCAGTGCTGCAGGGCGACCACCAGTATGGAGGTGGTCGAGGTCTTGCCGTGCGTGCCCGAGACCAGCAGCGTCTTGTGGCCCTGCATGAGCGAGGCCAGCACGGTGGGCCGCAGCAGCACGGGCACGCCGCGCTTGTGCGCCTCCACCAGTTCGGGATTGGTCTTGGGGATGGCGGCGTAGGTGGTGACCACGGCGGTCGGCCCGTCGGGCAGCAGGTCCAGGGCGTCGGCGGCATGGCCGATGCGCACCTGGGCGCCCCGGGCGCGCAGCGCCAGCACACCGCGGCTCTCCTTGGCGTCCGATCCGGACACCATGCCCCCGCGGGACAGCAGAATTCGGGCGATTCCGGACATACCGGCACCGCCGATGCCGATCATGTGCACCCGCTGCAACTCTTCCGGCAGGTCGGTTTCCCGCACCACGGTCTCATTCTCCGTCTGTTCGGTATCCGGTGCTTCAGTCACGACGCCGCTCCACTGTCACCTATTACCTCGTTCGTCTCTCGCATGCCTCATGGGATAGCTGGGCTCCCAGGCGCGGGTGCTGCGCCACGATTCGGTGGAGCGGCTGGTACGCCGGGCCGAGTCCGAATCTATCGAGCGGCGCGGGACGGGGTCGGAGCCGCCCCGACCACGGCCGCTGGGCGGCAGCGCCTTGCGCGGCGACGCACCCTTCACTTTGGCCGCCTTGGCGGCCTTGGGTTTGGTCTTGGGGCGCGACCGCGCGGCCTGAGCCCGTGCGGGGGAATACATTTCGGGTTTGGGCAGCCGCAGCAACCGGCTCACCCGGCCGTCCTGTCCGGCGTGCAGCGCCGCAACCGCCTCCGGTTCGTGCCGGGCCGCATTGGCGATGATGCCGAACATGAACAGCGTGATGGCCAGTGACGAGCCACCGGCCGAGACCAGCGGCAGCTGGAGTCCGGTCACCGGCAGCAGACCCACCACATAGCCGACATTGATGAGCGCCTGACCGGTGATCCAGGTGGTGGCCGAGGCGGTCAGCAACCGCAGGAACGGGTCGATCGAACGCGTCGAGATGCGCAGACCGGTGTAGACGAACAGCGCGAAAAGCCCCAGCACCAGCGAACATCCGAGAAATCCGAGTTCCTCGCCGATGATCGCGAAGATGAAATCGTTGTGGGCATTGGGCAGATAGCTCCACTTGGCCCGGGACTGCCCGAGCCCACGGCCCCAGATGCCGCCGTCGGCAAGCGAATACAGCGCCTGGCGGGCCTGGTAGCCGATGCCCTGCGGATCGTCGCCCGGATTGAAGAACGCGCGCATGCGGTCGGAGCGGTATCCGGCCGACAGCGCCAGGATGGCCGCCGCCACGCCGCCGGAGACCGCGATGGTGACGAACATGCGCAGCGGCAGCCCGCCGAACCACAGCAGCGAGGCCAGCACGATGCCCAGCGCGATGGTGGTGGACAGGTTGGGTTCCAGCACGACCAGGAAACACACGATGAGCCCGGCGGGCACCAGGGGCATGAGAATGTCCTTGTACCCGGCCTTCTCCGACATGCGCAAGGCCAGCAGGTGCGAACCCCACACCACCAGGGTCACCTTGGCGATCTCGGAGGGCTGCACGGAGACGAAGCCGAGGTCGAACCAGCGTCGCGAGCCCTGCACCTCGGTGCCGATGCCCGGAATGAGCACCAGCACCAGCAGGATCACCGACAGCACGAACACCGGGAACGGCAGCTGCCGCATGAGCCGCATGGGAATCCGCAGCGCGATATAGAACAGCACCGCGCCGAAGGCCGCCAGCACCGCCTGCTGGATGAACAGCGAATACGCCGATTTGCCACCGGCATACGATTCGACGCTGGAGGCCGAGAGCACCATGACCAGGCCGAGCACGGTGAGCAGCACCGCGATGGCGACCACCAGGTGGAACGAGGCCAGCGGCCGGGCCAGCCAGACGGCGAACCAGCTGGTGCCGGTGCGCCGGGAGGCGGTCTTGGCCGCCGGTCGCGTCGCGGGGGCCGCCGCCGAACGGGCGGCCCGCCGCGGCGCGGCACTCACTGCGGGCTCCCGATGTCCTTCTCGTCCAAGGCCTGCACCGCCGCGGCGAAACTGCGGCCGCGGTGCGTGTAGTCGGCGAACATGTCCAGCGAGGCCGCGGCCGGGGCCAGCAGCACGGTGTCGCCGCGGGTGGCGAATCCGGCGGCCACCCGGACCGCACGGTCCATCACCGCGTCGGGCTCGATTTCGGTGAAGGGGTCACCCATCTTCTGATCGTCCCCCGAACTCAGCTCCACGACCGGGACATCCGGCGCGTGTCGCGCGAGTGCGGCGGCGATCACCGGCGCGTCGACGCCCACGAGCACGGCGGCGACGAGATGCTCGCGCACCTCCTCCACGAGATCCTCGACATTGGCGCCCTTGAGCTGACCGCCCGCGACCCAGATCACGTTCTGGTGGGCCATGATCGACGACCGCGCGGCGTGCGGATTGGTGGCCTTGGAGTCGTCCACGAACTCGACGCCCGAGAGCTCGCGCACGAAGGCGGCGCGGTGCGGGCCGACCTTGTGTTCCTGCAGGCCCTCTTTCACGAACTGCGGGGCCACGTCGATGGATCGGGTGAGCGCGGCGGCCGCCAGGGCGTCGGCCACACCGGCCGGGCCCTGCGGGCTGATATCGGCGGTCTCGGCCAGGATGGCGGCCTTGGTGAAAGCGCGGTCCAGGAGTTTGCCGTCCACCACGCCCAGTTCGCCGTCGGCGGGTACGCCGATGCGGAAGCCGACGGTGCGGCGCGCCTTGGACTTTCGCGCCAACGCGGCCGCGACCTGATCGTCGAGGCCGACCACGCCGACGCGTCCGGTCAGGGCGCGCGCCTTGGCGGCGGCGTAGGCGTCCAGGCCGCCGTGCCAATCCAGGTGATCCTCGGCCACATTCAGCACCACGCCCGCTTCGGGGCGCACCGAGGGAGCCCAATGCAGTTGGAACGACGAGAGTTCCACCGCGAGCACCTGCGGACCCGGATTGCGTCGCAGCGCGTCCAGGATGGGCAGCCCGATATTGCCGCAGGCCACGGAGGGAATACCGGCCGCACGCAGGATGGAGTGCGTCATCTGGGTGGTGGTGGTCTTGCCATTGGTGCCGGTCACCACCAGCCACTTGCGGACCGGCCCGTAGATGCGCGCCTGATCCACCCACCAGGCGAACTCGACATCGCCCCACACCGGAATGCCCTCGGTCACAGCCGAAGCCAGCACCGGCGAGTCCGGCCGCCAGCCCGGGCTGGTGATGACCAGCGCGAACCGTTGCAGCGCACCGGGTTCCGCGAGTTCGGCGCAGGTGGCGGTGGCCAGCCCGAGTTCGGCGGCCTCGGCCAGCGCCTTCTCGCCGTTGTCGGTGACGATCGGCCGTGCGCCGATATCGTGCAGCGGTTCGATCAGCGACCGGCCGGAGACGCCCCAGCCGGCGACGAGAACGTCACGCCCACGCAGAAATTCGAGCATGGGTCCCGGAGAACGTAGGACCCTCGGAGAATGTTCGACCATTGCTGCTCACTCACCCGACCGCGGAAAGGTAATCGCTGTAGAACAGGCCAAGACCGATTGCCGAGGCCATACCGGCCAGCAACCAGAATCGTATGATCACCGTCGTTTCGGCCCATCCGCTCAATTCGAAGTGATGATGGAACGGTGCCATCTTGAACAATCGGTTACGCGTGGTGCGGAACACCGCCACCTGCAGGATCACCGACAGCGCCTCCATCACGAACAGCGCGCCGACGACCACCATGAGCAGTTCGGTGCGGGTGGTGACGGACAGGCCCGCGAGCAGGCCGCCCAGCGCCAGTGATCCGGTATCGCCCATGAAGATCTTGGCGGGCGCGGCATTCCACCACAGGAAGCCGATGCAGGCCGCGCCGCCCGCGGCGCACACCAGCGCCAGGTCCAGCGGATCGCGCACGTTGTAGCACCCGGCCTCGGGATGGGTGGAGCAGGCATTGCGCCACTGCCAGAAGGTGATGATCATGTACGCGCCCAGCACCAGCGACATGGATCCGGCTGCCAGACCGTCCAGGCCGTCGGTCAGGTTGACCGCATTGGACCAGGCCACGACCACCAGGCTGACGAACAGTAGGAAGATGACCACGCCCATGGACACCGTGGTGATGTCGCGGGTGTAGGACAGGTGGCGGCTGGCGGGGGTCAAGCCGTTGGCGCCCTTGAACTGCAGGGCGAGCACGCCGAAGATGACCGCCGAGCCCAGCTGGCCGATGTACTTACCGGCCGCGGTCAGACCCAGATTGCGCTGCTTGCGCAGCTTGATCAGGTCGTCCAGGAAGCCGACGCCGCCCAGCGCGGTGGCCAGGCCCATGACCAGCAGGCCTGAGGCCGACGGGCCGGGCTCGCCATAGCTCATGGAGATCAGGTGCGAGCCCAGATAACCGGCCCACATACCGGCCAGGATGGCGACGCCGCCCATGGTGGGGGTGCCGCGCTTGGCCTTGTGCGATTCCGGGCCGTCGACCCGGATCTCCTGGCCGAAGCCCTGTTTGGCGAAATACCTGATCACCACGGGGGTGAGCAGAATGGAGACGGCGAGCGCGATGGCCGCCGACAGCAGAATCTGAGTCATCGCGCGGCCTCCACGAGATGTTCGGCCACGGCCCACAGTCCCACGGACTTGGACGCCTTCACCAGCACCACGTCACCCGGCCCGAGTTCGTCGTCGAGCAGTGCGATGGCGGATTCGATATCCGGCACGTGTATGGCTTCCTCACCCCAGGAACCTTCCTGCACGGCCCCCTGGAACATGGCGCGCACCGGACGGCCCGCGCCCACCACAATGAGCTGGTCCACGTCCAGGCGCACCACCAGGCGGCCGATCTTGTCGTGTTCGAGTACGGATTCCTCGCCCAGTTCGCCCATTTCACCGAGCACGGCCCAGCTGCGGCGCGGTGCGGGACCGGCCTTGGCCATGGTGACGAGCGCCTTGAGGGCGGCGCGCACCGAATCCGGGTTGGCGTTGTAGGAGTCGTTGACGACGGTGACGCCGTCCTCCCGGGTCTTGACGTCCATGCG
Organism: Nocardia crassostreae; assembly: GCF_001613405.1. Taxonomy (GTDB): domain Bacteria; phylum Actinomycetota; class Actinomycetes; order Mycobacteriales; family Mycobacteriaceae; genus Nocardia; species Nocardia crassostreae. The sequence continues at coordinate 135,081 of NZ_BDCH01000039.1, read as the reverse complement.
GCGTTCCGACACGGCGGCCGCACCGGCCAGCGCCCGCGCGACGGTCGCCGGATCCGCGCCCTGGTGCAGGGCGACGGCGGCGGCGGCGAGCGCATTGCCGACCTGATGCTCACCGTGCACGGCCAAGTGGACCGGCACGCTCTCGCCGTTGTGGTGCAAGGTGAATCGCGCCCGCGCCTGCTCGTCGAGCACCACATCGGTGGCGCGCACATCGGCGGTCGAAGCCTGGCCGACGGTCACCACGCGCGCCCGGGTGCGCTCGGCCATCCGGGCGACGAGGTGGTCGTCGGCATTGAGCACGGCCAGGCCGGTCGGCGGAAGGGCTTCCACCAGTTCGCCTTTGGTCTGCGCGATGACTTCATGACTGCCGAACTCGCCCAGGTGCGCGACGCCCACATTGAGCACGACGCCGACGCTGGGCGGGGCGATCTCGGTGAGCGCCTTGATATGTCCCGGCCCGCGCGCGGACAGCTCCAGCACCAGGAAACGGGTATCGGCATTGGCACGCAAGGCCGTCCAGGGATGCCCGATCTCATTGTTGAACGAGCCGGGCGGGGCCACCACCGGTCCCAGCGGGGCCAACACGGCGGCGATCAGATCCTTGGTGGAGGTCTTGCCGGAGGAGCCGGTCACGCCGACCACGGTCATCCCACCGGCCGCTACCAGCCGGTCCACGCTCGCCCGCGCCAGCTTGGCGAGGGGTTCCAGGACCGCCGCGCCGGAGCCGTCGGAATCGTGCGCCAGCGCGATGGCCCGGCTGGGCGCGTGCGGCTGTGGCGGCACCACGATGGCGGGCACGCCCACCGGCCGCGCGGCCAGCACCGCGACCGCGCCCTGCGCGATCGCCTTGGCCGCGAACTCGTGGCCGTCCACATTGGCTCCGGGGAGCGCCAGGAACAGATCACCGCAACCGATACGGCGCGAATCGAATTCGGCCGCGCCGGTGACCTTCACGTCGGGGTCGGGCGCGTCGTGCAGCGTGCCGCCCACGACATACGCGATCTCCCGCAAAGTCATCTCGATCATGAATGCGTCAGGTCCCTCGTCTTCCGCGACAGAGCTGCCGCGAGCACCTCGCGGTCGTCGAACGGATACTTCACGCCTGAAATCTCCTGCCCTGTCTCATGTCCCTTGCCCGCGACGAGCACCACGTCACCGGGCCGCGCCCAGTCGACGGCGGCCGCGATCGCGGCGGCCCGGTCCCCCACCTCCCGGACCTCTCCGCGTTCGCCCGGGGGAACCTGTTCGGCCCCGGCCCGGACCGCGGCGCGGATGGCCGCCGGATCCTCACCGCGTGGATTGTCGTCGGTAATGACGAGCAGATCGGCGCCGCGCGCCCCGGCCGCCCCCATGAGCGGGCGCTTCCCGGCGTCGCGATCACCGCCCGCGCCGACCACCACCGCCAGACGCCCGCGTCCCTGCTCGGCCAGCAGCGCACGCAAGGTCGCCACCACCGATTCGACGGCGGCGGGCTTGTGCGCGTAGTCGACCACGGCCAGGAATTCCTGCCCCTGATCGACGCGCTGCATGCGCCCCGGCACATCGACCTCGCCCAGCGCGGCGGCGACGACGGCCGGATCCACGCCCGCGGCCCGGCACACGGCCACTGCGAGCGATGCGTTGGCGACGTTGTAGTTTCCCGGAAGCCGCAGTCGCACACCGATATTCGTACCCGGACCGGATTCACCGGCCGCATGCAGGGCGAATTCCTGAATGCCGCCCGGCGCGGCCGTGGCAGCGCTCGCGGTCCAGTCCGCCCGCGCCCCGGCCCGCGTCGCGACGGTCTCGAGAGCGTGGACCCCGATGGAAGCCTCCGTCGCGGAATCCACCCCCGCGTGGCCGCAATCCCCTGCCGCGCCGGAGCCTGCCGCCACCGCGCCGCTCGCGGATGGCACGTCCATTCGCGCCGCGGCCGAGGCGGTGCCCGACTCCGTGGTGCCGCTGAGATCTCCTCCGCCGCTGCGGGAAGCACCTGCCGAGGTCGCTGCGACCTGCCCGGGATCGGGCAATGCGGCGGCGACATCCGCCGCGAGGCGCTGGCCCCACTCGTCGTCCACGCAGATGACCGCCGTGCGCGCGGCCACCGCGGGGCGCGGCGTGGCGGCGGTGTCGGGGCCGTCCGGAATGAACAGGCGGCGTTTGGTGGCGAAGTAGTCCTCGAAGTCGCTGTGGAAGTCGAGGTGGTCCTGGGAGAGGTTGGTGAACGCGCCGACCGCGAAGCTCACGCCGTCCAGGCGGCCCAGCGCCAGGGCGTGGCTGGAGACCTCCATGACGACGGCCTGCACGCCCTGTTCGACCATGAGCGCGAACATGGCGTGCAGCTGCGGGGCCTCGGGCGTGGTGAGCGCGCTCGGCACCTGGACGCCGCCGATGCGGGTTTCGATGGTGCCGATGAGCGCGGTGCGCAGTCCGGCCGCGGCGAGCCCGGCCTCCACCAGATAGGAGGTGGTCGTTTTGCCGGACGTACCGGTAATGCCCACAATGCGCAGTTTGCGAGACGGATCACCGTAAAGAGCCGAAGACAACTCGCCGAGCACCGCGCGCGGCGCGTCGTGCACCAGCACCGGCACCTCGATCTCGCCGATGAGCTCCGCGCCCGCCGGATCGGTGAGGATCGCGACCGCGCCCCGCGCCACCGCATCCCGGGCGAAGCGCGCGCCGTGCGCCTTGGCTCCGGCCAGCCCGGCGAACAGATCGCCCGGCAGCACGGCATTCGAGCGCTGCTCGATCCCCGTGATCTGCACATCGTCCGGGACCGAGACCTGCACCGGGCTCGCGCCCGTGAGCGAGGCCACCGCACGCAGGGCGGTCACCGGCGGAGCGGTGGGCCGAAGCACCTGCGGGTTGGTCTGCGCGGGCACGAAACTCCTTCCAGGATGCGAATCGGTAAGAATCTGGGTCATGGATTTTCGTCCATGATTCGGATCGACGAGTCAGGTTACCTGTGCTGGATCGCCGTGCGATCGGCACGGCGCAGTTCCGTCACCCGCCGGTGCGCGCGCCGAGGGCGGTACACATCACGTCCATTCGTTACTTGCTCTAACTCGCCTGCAAAATCAATGGTTTGGCCGGTGGCGACGGCGGCACCCGATCCCGCTGCAAGGCCCAGGAGGCAATGCTGTGGAACAGCGGCGCGACCGATCCGCCGCCGCTGCCGTCGGAGCTGCGCACCGGCGCGTCGAGCATCATGCCGATCACATAGCGCGGATTGTCGGCGGGCGCGATACCGGCGAAGGTGATCCAGTAGCGGTCGGTCGAATAGCACCGGCACTTGGGATCGATCTGCTGCGCGGTGCCCGTCTTCCCGGCGATCTGATACCCCTCGATGGAGGCGGGCGCGCCGGTGCCGGTCTGGACGCCGCGCGGATCGCGCTGCACCACCGACTGGAACATGTCCCGCAGCGTCTGCGCCGTCTGCGGGCTCACCACCGTGACGCCCTCCGGCTGCTCCTCCTCGGTGCGGGAGCCGTCCGGGGCGATCTTGGCCTTCACTATGCGCGGCGGGATCCGCACTCCGTCATTGGCGATGGCCTGGTACATGGCGGTCATCTGCAGGGTCGTCATCGAAAGACCCTGGCCGATGGGCAGGTTCGCGAAGGTCGAGCCGGACCATTGATCGCGGGCGGGCAGCACGCCGGGGCTCTCGCCCGGCAGACCCACGCCCGTGCGCTGGCCCAGCCCGAAGCGGAGCAGCATGTCGTAGTACCGGTCCTCGCCGATGCGCTGCGCCAGCATGAGCGTGCCCACATTGGAGGACTTGCCGAAGATGCCGGTGGTGGTGAACGGCGTCGTGCCGTGCTCCCACGCATCGTGCACGGTCACGCCTCCGGTGAAGATCTCACCCGGAACCTGGTGCACCTCATCGGGATTGGTGAGGCCGTATTCGATGGCCGCGGCGGCGGTGACGATCTTGTTCACCGAGCCCGGCTCGAAGACCTCCTGCACCGACGGGTTGCCCAGATCCGAGGAGGACCAATGTTCCGGTCCCAGTGCGGGATTGAAGGTGTTGTCGTTGGCCATGGCCAGCACCTGGCCGGTGTGCGCGTCCAGCACTACCGCCGAGGCGGCCTGCGCGCCGGACAGCTCGCGGGCCTGCTGCACCTGCTGCTGCACGTAGTACTGCAGATCCGAATCCAGGGTCAGCTCCACGCCGTAACCGTTCACGGCGGGCTGCCGGTCGCGCCAGCTGCCCGGGATGACCGCGCCGTCGGAGCCGCGGTCGTAGGTCATGGAACCGTCGGTGCCCGCCAGGATGGCGTCCATGGAGGACTCCAGCCCGATCTGGCCGTGCCCGTCCCAGCCGGTCGCGCCGATCACATTGGCGGCCAGTGCGCCACCGGGATATTCGCGCATATCCTCGCGTTCGACGCCGACCTCGGGAAACTCCAGCTTGATATCGGAGGCGATGCGCGGGTCCATATTGTGCACCAGGTAGACGAACGGATCGTCGCTGCGCAGTTTGGCCAGCACGTCCTTCTCCGGCGCGTCGTTGCCCAGCTTCTCGTGCAGGTACTTGGCGATGGCCTGTAGTCGCGCGTCCGGTTCCGGCGCGGTGTTCCTCTTGGCGTGCGCGTCGGCGAGATCCTTGCGCACCTTCACCGGCTGGAAGCTGAGCTTCTTGGCGGCAATGGTGAAGGCGAGCGATTTGCCGTAGCGATCCAGGATGGGTCCGCGGGTGGCCGGATCCGGCAGGGTCACGCTGCGCTGATCGGCGGCCTGCGCGGACAGTTTCGGCGCGGAAATGCTTTGAATCCAGAGCAATTGGGCGGCGGTCACCAGCAGGGCCACCAGTATGACGATGCGCCCCACTCCGAACCGGAATCGCGTCGAGGCGTCCATACCCGGAGCGGGCCGCGGTCTGTGCTGGCGGCCCGGCCCGGAACTCGCACGGCCCGAGCCGGACCGGCCCCGGCCGGAGGCGGCGCGCGCCCGGCCGGAATCGGAACGGCCCCGGCCCGAATCACGGCCGCGGACCGAAGGACTCATCGCGCCGCCCCATCCGGCGCGGCCTGCACCGCGGGCGCCTGCGGGGCGGGCGGCTGCGGGGCTGGCGGCTGCGGATTCTGCGCACCCGGCTGCGCCGGATTCTGCGGGTCCTGCGCCAATTGCGGAGCCTGCGCCGGAGGCTGCGGCACCTGCGCAAGATTCTGCGGGGCCTGGGCCGGATTGGGCGCGGTGGTGGCCGGTGCGTTCGGGGTGGTCGGCGGGGTGGTGGTCACGGGCACCAGACGCTCACCCTGCGCCTGCGCCAGCGCGGGCGGCAGCGCCGACGGAGCGGCCGGGGTGGTATTGAGCGGGGGGACGGGCGGTCCCTGCGCGGGCTTAGGATCGCCGACCACGATCGCCTGGCCGTCCGGCCCCACCACCAGGCGGGCCGGATCCTTGGCCGGGATCATGCCCAGTTCGGCGGCGCGCGCGGCCAATTCGGGCGCGGAATCGGCCGCCTCGACATCGCGCGCCAGCGCGGCGCGCTCATCGGCCAGTTGCCGGTTCACCCGGCGGGCGTCGCCGAGCTGATAGCTGTCCTCGGTGGCGCGGGTGGTGAGCAGCAGCGTGAGCGCCAGACCGCAGCCCAGCAGCGCGATGATCGTGGCCACGAACGACATCCGGCCGCGCGGCATGGGCTCCCCGGTGCGCCGCAGCATGGGCGGCAGCTCCACCCGGCCCTGCTCACGGCTCCGCCGCCAGGCGTAGGCCCGTTGCGCCGCACCGGATTTCACCCGTTCCGCGGCCTGCACCCGGCGGGCCCCCCGGCCCGTCGCCTGCTTCTGAATCGTCATAGGGCGGCCCCGTTTCGCCGGGAACGCACCTGCCACCCTCGATTCCGGAACTTCATGATTGCTCCTCCCCTGCGATCCGTTCCGCCGCCCGCATGCGCACCGGGGTGGCCCGCGGGTTCTCGTCGATCTCCTGCTGTGTCGCCTTCTCCGCGCCGCGGGTGAGGATCCGGAATTCCGGGCCCATCCCGGGCAGCTCGACCGGCAGATCCAAGGGGGTGCGCGAGGCCGAGCGCTGCGCGAATTCCGCCTTGACCACGCGGTCTTCGAGGGACTGATAGCTCATGACCACGATCCGGCCGCCCGGCGCGAGCGCGTCGAGGGCCGCGGGCAGGGCCGCTTCCAGGGATTCGAGTTCCCGGTTGACCTCCACCCGCAGCGCCTGGAAGGTGCGCTTGGCCGGATGGCCGCCGGTGCGGCGGGAGGCCGCGGGAATGGCGTCGTAGAGCAACTCCACCAGCTGGGCGCTGGTGGTGAACGGGGTGCGCTGGCGGCGGCGCACGATCTCCGCGGCGATCTTGCCCGCGAATAGTTCCTCGCCATAGGTTTTCAGCACCCGGGCCAGCTCCCCGTGACTGTAGGTATTGAGGATGTCGGCCGCGGTGGGGCCGGTGCTGGAATCCATGCGCATATCCAGCGGCGCGTCGACGGAGTAGGCGAAGCCGCGGTCGGCCTCGTCCAGCTGCATGGAGGACACGCCCAGGTCCATGAGAATCGCGCGCACCGAACCCCGGGCGGGTAGCCCGGCCTCCTCCAGTGCGTCGGCGATGCCGTCATACCTGGTGTGCACCAAGGTGATCCGGTCGGCGAACGGTTGTAGTCGCTCACCGGCCAGCTTCAGCGCATTGGTATCGCGATCCAGGCCCACCAGGCGAATATTCGGGTAGGTCCGCAGGAAGTGCTCGGCATGGCCGCCCAATCCGAGCGTGCAGTCCAGATAGACGGCGCCGTCGACGGATTCCAGTGCGGGACCGAGGATTTCGTCGGCGCGATGGAGGAGAACCGGAACATGGCGGGGGCCGTCACTGCTGCGGTGCATTAAGCCCTCCCGGATCCTGCCTCACGTTCGTTCGCACGGCCGCGTGGGTCGCTTGCGATTCGGACTTCACTGAATGTTTCAGTGGCTGTGGCCAATGCCCAGTGGTCTCTGACCGAAGCACCGCACCTGGCGTTGGGGAAGTACGTCAGGGTCGGTGTCGGGCAGAGGCCGCAGGGCACTCGCCTCGCTGCGGGCTAGAAAATCCCGCCCAGCGACTCGTCTCTGGCTTGCGAGTAATCCTCCTCGTGCTCGGCGAGGTACGAATCCCACGCCGCCTTGTCCCATATTTCGAGGAAGTCGACCGAGCCGATCACCACGCAATCCTTCGTCAGGTTCGCGTAGCGGCGGTGTTCGGCCGACAACATGATCCGGCCCTGTGCGTCCGGTCGTTGTTCATCGGTGGAGGCCGCCAACGCCCGGACGAAAGCCCGTGCCTGCGGGTTGGACCGGGAGGCGGCCGCAGCTCGCCGCGCCAGCGCGGTGAACTCGTCCTTCGGATAAACGGCAAGGCTGTGGTCCTGTCCTTTCGTGACCATCAACCCTCCCGCCAGCTCGTCCCGGAACTTCGCAGGCAACGTGAGTCGCCCTTTGTCGTCCAATCGGGGGGTATAGGTACCGAGAAACAAGCTCCCGACACCTCCTACCGGATCACCCCTCGACCGTACGGCTCCCTGTAGTGCGCGCTCCACATTACCCCACTTTCCCCCACTTTCAATCGAAAGCAGCGGTGATCTCGGTCCTCGGTTGGCGAACTTCGCAGGTCAAACCAGCTATCACGGGTGTGGGGAGATTTCCTCGCAGTTCCCCCGACACGCGCGACGCGCGCCGACAGGGACCCGACAACTATCAGCAAACCCGCAGATAGCGCGCATTTCCGGCACGCGTGGAGCGCGGTGGGGGATCTTCGTGGGGAGCTGTGGGGAGCCTCCGGACCCCTCCGACACGCCGTACAAAGATGCACAAGAAACGCCGTGGCGCCGCACCTGGAATCGGTGTGGCGCCACGGCGTGTCGCGATCGTTTCAGTTAGCCGATCACACTCGGCCCTCGCACGGATGCGAGGAGCCCTTTGCGCGGATCAGTTGTCCTGCTCGAACCTTCTACGGAACCTGTCCTCCATGCGGGAGGAGAAACCGCCCTGTTTGCGCTGTTTACCCCGTCCGGCCGGACCGGACCCAGGAGTCGGATTCGCATCGCCAGGGCGGGCGCCCTGGGAGTTCATCCGAGGGCCACCGATCAGCAACAGCACTCCCGCGCTGAACATCACGATGAAACCGACGAGCGAGATGATCGGGAAATCGCCCAGCTTGATCGGCGCGGCAATACCCGCGACGAGTAGGAACAAGCCGATGGCGAAGAGCGCTGCTGCTTGAAGTCTGCGTCGTCCGGTGGCAGAACGTAGCCGTCCGCCCCGGACTGTCGAGGCGAACTTGGGATCCTCAGCATAGAGCGCGCTCTCGATCTGTTCGAGCATGCGCTGCTCGTGCTCTGAGAGTGGCACGGTACCTCCCCCGGCACTAGGTAGTGGCAGTCGCCTCCGGGATAGCGACAGATAGCCGACCTTGGCGGCTGTCTGTCACCAATAATACGAGTTCGATCAGAACCCGACCACCTACTCGCCGATACTCACGCCAGCATTCCAGCAACCCACCCTGTCGAAGGCTTCAACTTGGCGGCCGATGCGAGCAGATCTTCCACGTCATGCAGGAATGCGCCTACCCGCGAAGCGAACTCGTCGGCGCGCTGATCATCGACGGGACGCGGCAATCCGGCCTCCAGGGCGGCGCGGGTCTCGGACTGGGCGCTGAAGTAGTCCGCCCACATCACGAATTCCGGTGCGGCGTGTTGCATGAGCACCCAGGCATTGCGGGAGCGGGCCCGCGGGGCCCGGTCCGCGCCCGTGAGGGCGAGCACCGCCCCGGCGCCGCGCAGGGCCGCCAGGTAGGCGGTGCGGAAACGCTCGGCAGGCTGCTGCTCCCCCGCCGCCTCCATCAACAGGTTGTCGGCGCGACGGAGTAGTTCACCGGCTCGGCTGAGGTGGGCCGGGCGCTGATTTCTACCGGTCATCGGGTACCTCCCCACTCGCATACCCCGACAATCCAGGCACTGGGGCCTCCAGGAAGATCGAACAGGTATTCGAAGGTTTCAATTGAGTTTGAATATAGAGAGACCCACCGACAAGTTCCGGTGCACGACATCGGCGCTATCGTCGGACCCATTGTCCGCCGCCAACGAGAGCCGCGCCTGCCCGATGACCGCCGTAACCCCGAACACCACGCCCGCACCCGTCGTCGTCGATCTTTCGGCCGCGACCCTGCGCGCCCGGCTGTCCGATGCCCTGGCGGTCTACGTCGCGGCCATGGACTATCCGCGCGGCACCGAACATCAGCGCGCGCCCATGTGGACCGAGCACACCACCCGCCCGGGCTGGCAGGCCGTGGCCGCCGTCCTGCCCGATGACGACGGCCGCCTGGATCTGCGGACCGCGCCCATCGTGGCCATTGCCTACGGCTATCACGGTGCGCCGCACCAGTGGTGGCATCAGCAGGTGTACAGCGGCATGCGGCGCACAGGATGGCCGGAACACGTGGCGCGCGACCTGCTTTCGGACTACTTCGAACTGACCGAGCTGCACGTGCACCCGAGCGCGCAGGGGCGCGGCATCGGGGAGACATTGCTCACCCGGCTGCTGCAGAACCGCCCCGAGCGGACCGTGCTGCTGTCCACACCCGAGGTGGACCGCGAGGCGAATCGGGCCTGGAAGCTGTACCGGCGGGCCGGATTCGGCGATGTGGTGCGGCATTTCATCTTCTCCGGCGACACCCGCCGATTCGCGGTGCTCGGTCGGCGGCTGCCCCTGTGAGCGTTGTGATCATCGGCTCCGGCCACAATGCGCTGGTCGCCGCCTGTTATCTGGCCCGGGACGGGCATCGGGTGGAGGTGCTCGAGCGGGATACCGTGCTGGGCGGGGCGGTTTCGACGGTGGAACGGTTCCCGGGCCATCGGGTGGATCGCGGCTCCTCGGCGCACATCATGATCCGGCACACCGGGATCATCGAGGAGCTCGAACTGGAACGGTTCGGGCTTCGCTATATCGACTGCGATCCTTGGGCTTTCGCGCCCGCGCCGCCGGGCACGGACCTGCCGCCGATCGTCTTCCGCCAGGATCTGGACCGCACCTGCGCGTCCATCGCGGCGGCCTGCGGCGAGCGCGATGCCGCGGCGTATCGGCGTTTCGTGCGGGTCTGGGGACCCCGGACCGCGCGCGTCATGCGGTCGTTCTCGGGTGCGCCGACGCCAGGCCGATTGCTGCGGTCGTTCTGGGGACTGGATGCGAAGAACGGCGGCAGTGCGCTGTCGCGGGAGTTCCTGCAATCCGGGGACGCGCTGCTGGACAGCTGTTTCGACGACGAACGGCTGAAGGCGGCGCTGGCCTGGTGGGGCGCGCAGTCCGGGCCGCCCATGTCCGAACCCGGGTCCGCGCCCATGGTCGGCTTCGCGGCGCTCATGCACACGCTGCCGCCGGGCCGCGCGGTCGGCGGGAGCGGGGCGCTGAGCGCGGCGCTGGTCGAGCGGCTGCGCGCCGACGGCGGGACCGTGACCGGCGGTGACGCCGTCACCGCCGTCGAACGCTCGGGCAAGGGTTGGCGGGTCCGGACCGCGGGCGGCCGAAATCTGTACGCGGACACCGTGATTTCGGGCACACACATTCTCACGACACTGGATCTGCTGGAGCGGGGCGGGTTCGATGCCGCGCCGCTGCGGGACTGGCGGCGGCGCATTCGGGTCGGTCCCGGCATCGGCATGGTCGTCTGGGCGGCGGCGCGCGAGCTGCCGCGATACCCGGGCGCGAGCACCGCCGAATCCGCCCACGGGCTGCAACTTCTGGTGAGCGACCGCCGTGAGCTGCGGCGAGCGCACGGCGCCGCGCTGGCCGGGGATCTCCCGCCGCGGCCGGTCGTCTTGGCCATGAGTTTCTCCGCGCTCGATCCCGGTATCGCCCCGCCGGGTGAGCAGCAGCTGTCGCTGTGGGCGCAGTGGCATCCGTACGCGCTGGCCGACGGCAGCTCCTGGGCCGATCACGCGGAACGGGAGGGCGATCACATCATTGCCGAGGTGGAGGCCCACGCACCGGGTTTCGCGAACGGGATCCGGCAACGATTCGTGCAGACACCCGCCGATATAGAGCGCGAAATGGGCCTGCTGGGTGGCAATGTCATGCATGTCGAAATGTCACTGGATCAGATGTTCATGTGGCGGCCGATCCCCGAACTGTCCAACCACCGAGTCCCCGGCGCAGCCGGGCTTTATCTCACCGGCGCCTCCACCCATCCGGGTGGCGGTGTGTCCGGTGCCAGCGGCCGCAGCGTCGCACACCTTGTCCACCGCGACCTACGCCGAACCCGGATACCGCTACTGAATCGATGATCGAAGACTCTCCATCTCAGCCCGAACCGCAGCAGCCATCCGCTGCGGCCATTCCCAAACACGCTGCCGGAGGCGATGATTCGCGCCGCCACCGGCCCGCCGCCACGCACGGCCTCGCGCAGTGGGATCCCGCCACCTTCGACAAGCGCCAGGACGAGGCCATCGCCGAATTCTGGCCGCGCGGCGCGGGGCGGCTGCCCCGCCGCGAGCCGGGCGCGGAACTGCCGGACCGGCCCGATCCGGTGCCGGGCCTCGGGGCTCCGGTCGCCGAGGCCGCGGTGGAAATCGCCGAGCCCACCGTGGAAACCGCCGTGGACGAGGTGCATCGCGGGCCGCGCGGCGTGCGCTCGAATCCGCGCAAGGCGGCCAGCTTCTTCCAGGCACGCTCACATCAGGAGGAGGCGGCGACGCCCGAGGATACCGGCGCGGATCCGGAATCCGAACAGTGACTCCGGAATTCGCGCGGTGAGCACCCCGGCCGCGCTCGGCTCGGCGGACCGCACGCGGCTGCTGATCGCGGCGGCGCCCGCGGTGCTGCTGGTCGCGGTGCAGATCGCGTATCCGCTGACCGCGGGCGCGGCGCGCGACCGGGTGACGATCGCGGTCGTGGCATTGTCGGCGGCCACGGCGCTGGTGCATGCCGCGCTCACGCGCGGATTGCGCTGGGCGGCGGGGCTTCTGGTGATCCTGTCCGGAGTCGGGCTGGCGGCCGAGATCGTGGGCACGGCCACCGGGGCGCCGTTCGGGTGCTACGAGTACGCCACCGGCAGGCTCGGACCGGAGCTGGCGGGGGTGCCGCTGGTGGTGCCGCTGGCCTGGACGGGCGGGGTGTATCCGGTCTGGATCGTGGCCGGACTGCTGGGTTCGGCTGCGCGGGTGCGGATTCCGCTGACCGCGCTGGGCGCGGTGGGCTGGGATCTGTTCCTGGATCCGCAGATGGTGGCCGACGGGCAGTGGACCTGGTGCTCGGGTGTGCCGGGACTGCCGGGGCTGAGCGAGATTCCGCTCACCAATTATCTGGGATGGTTCGGGGTGGGGCTGGTCATGGCCGGGCTGCTGCACCTGTGGGACAGGACTGCCGCGGACAATCGAGCCGCGCTGGTGGTTCCGGTCGCGGTGTTCCTGTGGACCTGGCTCGGTTCGGGGCTGGCGCACGCGGTGTTCCTGGGGCTGCCGGTCTCGGCCGCGTACGGGCTGACCGGGCTGGCGGCGCTGGGGATTCCGCTGGTTCGCGAGTTACGGGCCCGTCGGATCACGCTGGGCCCGGCACGCCATGGCACGATGTGAGCCGTGCAGCCGAGTCCGAACCCCGATACAGCAGACGCAACGCGCGAGCCGGTGACTCCGGTGCGCAGACACCGCCGGTGGGTGCGGATATCGGCGGCGGTGCTGTTCGCGGCGCTGGCGCTCATGCTGACCGGATGCCTGCGGGTGCAGGCGTCGATGGGCGTCTCCTCCAACGACCGGGTGTCCGGGCGGATCGTGGCCGCCACCGTTCCGCAGACCGACAATGACAAGGGCCCGCAGCTGAACGCGCCCGACGCCCTCGCCGCCAAGGTGCGCGTCACGCCCTACACCCAGGACGGCTACGTCGGCAGCCAGGTCTACTTCGACGACCTCACTTTCGGCGAGGTGCAGCAGCTCGGCGCCCTGTCCGATCAGACCCAGGGCATGTTCCAGCTCAACTTCACCCGTTCCGGCGACCTGGTCACCCTCAACGGCCGGGTGGACCTCAAGAGCCTGCCCCCGCACGGTTCGGACGTGCAGTTCACCATGGCCTTCCCCGCCCGCGTCGCCACCACCAACGGCACCCGCGAAGGCGATTCCGTCGTCACCTGGAAACTCCCCGCCGGGGAGTCCTCGCCCCTGAAGGCCGAAGTCGGCTACGCCGACCCCAATACCCGCTCCTTCGCGGGCTGGGCGGGAATAGTCGGCGGCATCACCCTCGCCGTGGCGGCCGTCGTCGCGGTCCTCGCCTACATGACCCGCAACCCCGATCCGCCCGCCTACGTCCGCGCCGCCCGCTGGATCCGCCCGGACCGCACCAACCGATGATCGGCTCCCGCACCGGCGAATACGCGGTGCGGGCCGGAACGGCGATCGCCGCGCTCGGCGCCGGTCTCGCCCTAATCAACCGAATCACCCTGCGCCAGTTGCGAACCGACACGCACACGGTCATCGAACCGGTCACCGTCTGCGTGCCAGCCCGCAACGAAGCCGACCGCCTCCCCGACCTCATCGCGGATCTCCGTGCGCAACAGGCCGTTCCGCGACTGCGCGTCCTGATACTCGACGACGCCTCGACCGACGACACCTATCGGTCCGCGCTCGATGCCGTTGGCGAAGACCCTCGATTCACCGTGGTGCGCAACGAAATCGAGCCACCAGACGGCTGGACGGGAAAGAACGCGGCCTGTGCGCGACTGGCGGAGCTGGCGGGCATCGACGCCCCCGCGATGCCTGGCGGCGCTACACGCCATCCGTCGGCCGATGGTGCCGGTACGTGGCCGGGCGACGCCGCAACGACCCTGCGCCGGATCGGAGCTGAACAGGCGCTCGCGCAGACAGTCTCGGACGAACCCGGAGCACTCGTCTTCCTGGACGCCGATGTGCGATTGCGGAGCACGGCGATCGCGGCGGCGGTCGGCGAATTGCGCCGGACGGGTGCGGCACTGGTGTGCCCGTGGCCCGTGCAGCGAGCGGAATCCGTAGCCGAGGCGCTGGTCCAACCGCTGCTGTGCTGGTCATGGGCCGCCTCGCTACCGGTCATCGCGGCCAACCGCAGCCTGCGACCGTCGACTGCGGTCGCCTGCGGCCAATTCCTGGTCTTCGACGCCACCGCGTATCGCGCCACCGGAGGGCACACGGCCGTGGCGGACCAGGTGACCGAGGATCTGGCCATCGCCCGGCAGCTGCGCCGAGCAGGTCGGCGCACCGCCCTGGTCGCCGGTGGACGTCTGGCGCACACCCGCATGTACAGGAGCTCAACGGAAGTGGACGAGGGCTACTCCCGCTGGCTGTGGTCGGCCTACGGCGGCCGCGCGGGCAGCACCGCGGTCGGCGCCGGAGCGGCTCTGGCCTTCTGGCTACCGCCGCTGGCAGCCATATTCGGTCGCGGACGACTGCGCCGCATCGGCATTCTCGGCTACACCGCCGCCGTGACCGGTCGGCTACTGGCCCGCTCCACCGAGTCCGGCGGGCGACCGAGCCTTGCTGATCTGACTGCGACACTGGCGCATCCGATCTCGATCGCGGCCTATCTACGACTGTCCGCCCGCTCTCATCGCGCCCACGATCGCGGCACGCTGGTATGGAAAGGCCGCGCGCTCAGCAGCCGGGAATCCTCGTGAATGCGGCGGTCAGGGCGGGCCACCGCCGTCGCGGCCCGACCTCGAGCTCCACCGAGTCCCACGGACGCCCAACCCGCATGAATGCGCTTGCAGCACTGGTGCATCCGATCAGGGTCGCCGACTACCCGCCGCTGTCGGCCAATCGCACCACGCTCACCGCACCGGCACTCGGGCATGGGCGGCGGTCAGGGAACGGGGGTGAGGCCGACCGTGGGGAAGAAGAAGCAGGAGGTGGCGCCGTTGCGGACTATGCCGAACATGGCGGCTAGGACGGTGCCGGAGCCGGTGTCGACGGGGACGGCGCGGACGCCGCCCTGGGGTAGGGCGCTGGCGAAGTAGTCGTGTACGGCGCGTTCGACGACGGGGCGGAGTTCGTTGGGGACGGCGGGCGGGATCATGCCGCTGAGGACCTGGTTGAGGGGGCCCATGGGGGTGAGGCCGCTCTTGCCGTTGGTGAGGTTGAGCCAGGCGACCTGCATGCCCGCGGTGTCGGCGCCGTCGGGGTTGAGGCCGTAGGGGACGAAGGCGAACATGGCCTGGCCGGATTTGACGGCCGAAAGGTCGAGTCCGGGAACGGAAACCGTGTATCTGGGCCAGGGGCCGGGGATGGTGCCCGCCACGGCGGGGGCGATGCCGAGGGCGGTGCTGCCCAGGCAGAAGGGGGCGGCGGTCGGGTAGAGGAAGGGGTCGACGCCGAGGGTGCGCAGACCGCCAAGGGTTTCGCCGTACGCGGTGAACCAGTCGGAGGGTGCGGCGGTTTCGCCCGCGCGGGCGAGGGCGGCGATGACAACGGAAGCGTCGGTGGTGCCGTCCGCATCCGCTATCGGCTTCGTGGCGGAGTCGCCTGCCGGGCCGCTCGGGGCGGCAGCGGCCGGGGCGGTGGCCAGGACCGCGCAGGCGCTCAGCGCGCCTGCGACACGGACGAGGTTGTGCAACACGGGCATGCGGGCCACCTCTCAGCGTCACGATCCGCAACGTCGCGGTGGACGCACGCTACCCCGGCGACCAGCACAATCCCGACATTTCACCCGGCACGCCGAACGCGTTCGACCACGTCGAGCGGCGGCCGGACACTGTTCAGCCAACGGCAGGACGGCGTTCAGGCCCCGGCCATCTGCTCGCTCAGGCGTGCACCGGGGCGGCGGAGACCGTATAGCCGAGATTCGCCAGCACCTCGCTGGTGGCCTTGGCGAAATTCAGCGTGATGAAGTGCAGGCAAGGCGCGCCCTCGTCGATGAGGCGCTGCGCGATCTCGGTGGCGATCTCGATACCGGCGGCGCGTACGGCCGCCCGGTTCTCCTCCGGGCCGTCACCGGCGGCCTTGTGCAGGCGTTCCATCACCGAGGCGGGCAGTTCGCGGCCGCACAGCTCGACGGCGCGCTCCACGGTGCGCAGCGAGGTGATGGGCATGAGCTCCGGAATGATCGGCTTGGCGCCCTCGACCGGATCCGCCTTGACCGCGCGATCGCGCAGGCGCAGGTAATGCTCGGCGTCGAAGAACATCTGGGTGATCGAATACTCCGCGCCCGCACGCAGTTTCGCGAGCAGGAACTCGGTATCGGTATCCAAATCGGTGGAGCGCGGATGCCCCTGCGGGAACGAGGCCACGCCCACGTGGAAGTCACCGAGATCGCGGACCATGCGCACCAGTTCCTCGGCGTACTCCACGCCCTCGGGATGCTTGACCCAGTCCCCGAGCGGATCGCCCGGCGGATCGCCGCGCAGCACCAGCAGATTCCGGATACCCGAATCCGCGTACGCGCCGACGATCGAGCGCAGTTCGGCCACGCTGTGATCGACCGCGGTGAGATGCGCCACCGTCAGCAGGGTGGTCTCGCGGGCCAGCTGACCCGTCACCCGGATGGTGCGATCGCGAGTGGAACCGCCCGCACCGTAGGTCATGGACACGAAGGCCGGATGCAGCCGCTCGAATTCCCGGGCCGCGCGCCACAGCCGCGCCTCACCGGCCGCGTCGCGCGGCGGGTTGAACTCGATCGAGAACGGGACGGACCCATCGGGCCGCGGGCCCAGCTGCTGCACCACCGAGGGAGTTCCGGACACTTGCGGTGTGCGGGAAACTCGGCCAGGGGTCGAATATCCCCGTACATTGTCGAAACTCACCGGGCCATTTTAAGGGGCGCACGCCGCAGGTTCGCATTCCCCCTGGATCCGGGGGAAATATCGGCGCACGTGACGGGCCCGCCCGCGGTCTCCGACCGGCCCGCTGACCATGCAGTGTGACGGATTCGCGCGGTATGACCGGCTCGCTGCCGGGAAGGGCCGCTCGGTACAGTCGGGGGCGTAACCTGCCCGCGGCCACCATGACTCGCAGCGCGGCTCTCACCCCAGGAGGTTCCTCTGTCCGCCGGACCCGGTACCCCGACCCGCCAGCCCGTCGGCGCGGGATCGCTCGTCGCTGCCGTGGAGGACCGCCTCACCGGCTTTTTCGCGACGCGGCGGGAGATCGTCGAACCACTCGGACCGGTGTTCACCGCGGCCACCGAGGCGCTCGAATCCTTCGTGCTACGCGGCGGTAAGCGCACCCGCCCCGCCTTCGCCTGGACCGGCTGGCTGGGCGCGGGCCGCGATCCGGAGGATCCGCAGGCCGAAGCGGTGCTGACCGCCTGCTCGGCGCTGGAACTGGTGCAGGCGTGTGCGCTGATTCACGACGACATCATCGATTCCTCGCGCACCCGGCGCGGATTCCCGGCCGTGCACGTGGATTACGAACAGCGGCATCTGGATCGGCAGTGGGTCGGCGATGCGGCGCAGTACGGGACCAGCGTCGCCATTCTCATCGGCGATCTGGCACTGGCCTGGGCCGATGACATGACCCGCGATGCCGGTCTGGACGCCGGGGCGCAGGCCCGGTTCGCGCCGGTGTGGGCGGCCATGCGCACCGAGGTGCTGGGCGGGCAGCTGCTCGATATCCACGGTGAGGCCGGTGGGGACGAATCCGTCGCGGCGGCCATGCGGATCAATCGCTACAAGACCGCGGCGTACACCATCGAACGCCCGCTGCACATGGGCGCGGCGCTGGCCGGGGCGCATCCGGAACTGGTTGCCGCCTATCGCGAGTTCGGCACCGATATCGGCATCGCCTTCCAGCTGCGCGACGATCTGCTGGGCGTGTTCGGGGATCCGGCCGTGACCGGCAAACCCTCCGGGGACGATCTGCGCGAAGGCAAGCGGACCGTGCTCATCGCCGAGGCCCTGCAGCGCGCGGACCAGACGAATCCCTCGGCCGCCATGCTCATCCGGACCAGCCTGGGCACCGATGTGACGCCGGAGCAGGTCGCCGACCTGCGCACGGTTCTCACCGATCTCGGTGCGGTGGACGCGGTCGAGCAGCGCATCACCAGTCTCACCGAACAGGCCCTCACCGCCCTGGACGCGAGTACCGCGACCGATGACGCCAAACGTCAGCTGCGGGACATGGCGCTGGCGGCCACCGCGCGCGCCTACTGACGGCGCGGGTTCACGAAAGTCATGGGTGGGATGAAAACTGTTGCGGGACCGTCCGATCGGATTGCCGTCGTCGGCGCCGGGCTGTCCGGGCTGGCGGCCGCGCTGCACCTGGCGGGCGCCGGACGGCGGGTGACGGTGCTGGAGCGGGCCGATCACGCGGGCGGGCGGGTCGGGCTGTATCGCGGCGCGGACTACGAGATCGACTCCGGGGCAACGATTCTGACGCTGCCCGAACTCGTCGACGAGGCGCTGGCGGCGGTCGGGCAGACGCGCGAGTCGGCGGGCCTGCGGATACTGCCCATGGCCCCGGCCTATCGGGCGCGGTTCGCCGACGGCACGGTCGTGGGCGTCTACTCCGATCCCGAGGAGATGGCGGGCGAGGTCGCGCGAGTGCGGGATACCGCTGCGGCGCAACGCTATCGGCGACTACGCGACTGGCTGCGCGCCGTGTACGAGGCCGAGTTCGGGCACTTCATGGACACCAATTTCGATTCGCCCCTCGATATGGTGCGACATCCGCGCAAGCGGGCGGCGCTGGCGAAACTGGTGGGGCTGGGCGCCTTCGGGCGGCTCGGGCCGAAGGTCGCGCGGCTCATGGGCGACGATCAACTGGCGCGCCTGTTCAGCTTCCAGGCCCTGTTCGCGGGCATGGCGCCCAACCGGGCGCTGGGCGTGTACGGCGCGATTCCGTACATGGACACCTGCCTGGGCGTGTACTACCCCGAGGGCGGTATGTGGGCCATTGCCGACGCGCTGGCGCGGGCCCTGGTCGCCGCCGGGGGCACGGTCGAATTCGGCGCGGAGGTGGTCGGGATCGACTACACCGGACGCCGCGCCACCGCCGTGCACACCGACGACGGGCGCGCCTGGCCGTGCGACGCCGTCGTGGTCACCGCGGATATCGGCGCCCTCGAACGGTTCGGTCTGCGCCGCCGCCGCGGCCTGCGCGCCTCGCCGTCGGCGGTGGTCGCGCACGGCACCGTGCCCGCCGAGGTCGCGGCGCACTGGCCGGTGCAGGCGCATCACACCATCGACTTCGGCACGGAGTGGGACCGCACCTTCACCGAGATCGCGGCGGCGCGGCGCGGGCGGCTCATGAGCGATCCGTCGCTGCTGCTCACCCGTCCGGCGCTCACCGATCCGGCGCTCCACATCGACCGGCCCGACGGCGTCCGGTACGAGCCGCTGTCGCTGCTGGCCCCCTGCCCCAATCTGGATGCCGCGCCCCTGGACTGGGACCGGCTCGCACCCCACTATCTGCGCGAACTGCTCGAGACCCTGGAATCCCGCGGATACCAAGGCATTTCGCAGCACTTCCGGATCGACCATCTCGACACGCCGCGCACCTGGAAGAACAAGGGCATGCTCGCGGGCACCCCGTTCGCCGCCGCGCACCTGTTCCGTCAGACCGGCCCGTTCCGCACCCGGAACCTGGTCCCGGGCCGCGACAATGTCGTTCTCGCAGGTTCGGGGACCGTGCCCGGGGTCGGAGTGCCCACCGTGCTGCTGTCCGGAAAACTCGCCGCGGCCCGCATCACGGGTGATCTACGACATGCCCGCGCCGTATCCGCCGACGCCGACGCGCTGACATCACCGCACAAGCACTAGACTGACCGGCGTCCTGCACCCACGCGGCTGCCGCCGCCGACCTTTCCGGGGGGAATGCCCGCCAATGCCGACCCCCGATATGGACGCCGCCACCGCCACCACCGCCGCTCCCGCCGACCTGCTCACCGCGGGTGCGGTGACGCGCCACAGCTGGGTGCGACAATGCGCCGATTTCGCGCGCAGCCAGGAGGGGCATGCGGCCCTGCTCGGCTTCTTCGGCGCCATCATGATCACCTTCGGCGGTTTCGGCGCGGGCAGCACCCGCCGCAACGATCCGTTGCTGGAGGAAGCGCACCTGTCCTGGCTGCGGTTCGGGCACGGCTACGCGCTCTCGACGGTGTTCGTGTGGATCGGCGTGCTGGCCATGATCACCGCGTGGGTGCGGTTGGGGCGGGCCACCATCGGCACCGTGCCGGGCGCGACGGTCACCTTGAACGAGCTGCGCGCCATTGTCGGCATCTGGGTCTTCCCGCTGCTGTTCGCGGTGCCCATGTTCAGCCGCGACGCCTACTCGTATCTCGCCCAGGGCGCGCTGCTGCGCGACGGCTTCAATCCGTACGCGGTCGGCCCCGTGGTGAATCCCGGTGTGCTGCTGGACAATGTGAGCCTGGTCTGGACCAACACGACCGCGCCGTACGGCCCCATCTTCCTGCTGCTGGCGCGCGGCATCACCTCCATCACCGGTGACAATGTGGTGGCGGGGACGATCGCGCTGCGCCTGGTCATGCTGCCGGGCCTGGCCCTGATGATGTGGGCGGTCCCGCATCTGACCAAACATCTGGGCGGTAAGCCGACCACCGCGCTGTGGCTGGCGGTGCTCAACCCGCTGGTGCTGATCCACCTCATCGGCGGCGTGCACAACGAGATGCTCATGGTCGGCCTCATGGCCGCGGGCATCGCGCTGGTGCTGGAACACCATCACGTGGCGGGCATCGTGGTCGTCGCCATCGGCGTGGGCGTGAAGGCGACGGCGGGCATCGCGCTGCCATTCCTGGTGTGGATCTGGATGATTCACGAACGCGAGCGCCGCGCCGAGCGGGGTGAGGGCGAGCTGCCGCATCCGGCCATGATGTTCACCAAGATCGCCGGACTCGGGGTGGCGGTGTTCGCGGTGGTCTTCGCGGCGGCCTCGGCGCTGGCGGGCGTGGGCATCGGCTGGCTGACGGCGCTGTCGGGCTCCAAGAAGATCATCAACTGGCTGTCGCTGCCGACCATCATGGCGCACATGGTCACCTGGGTGACGCCGTGGCGGCTGGAGTCGGTGCTGTCGGTGACGCGGGCCCTGTGCACCGTCGCCCTGGTGGTGATTCTGGTGTGGGCGTGGTGGCGCTTCCGGCACACCGAGCGCGAGGCGGTCTTCGGCATCCTGGTCGCCTTCGTGGCCATTGTCATCCTCTCCCCCGCCGCGCTGCCCTGGTACTACTCGTGGCCGCTGGCGCTGGCCGCCGGATTCGCCTTGTCCACAAGGACATTGCAGATTCTGGTCGGGCTGTGTACGTGGCTCATGCTCGTCTTCCAGCCCGACGGATCCATCGGCCTGTACACCTTCTGGCACGTGGCCGCCGCGACCTTCGCCGCGGTCGTGGCCGCGCTGGCGCTGCGGACCGTCGATCCGCTCAAACTGCGCGCCCCCGAGCGTGCGGGCGCCGAGCACGGACAGCCCAGCACCGCATGACCGAGCTGGACCACGCCTACCGGGACTGTCGCCATATCGCCGCCCAGCACGGGCGCACCTACTTCCTCGCCACCCGGCTGCTCGCGGCCGACCGCAGACCGGCCGTGCACGCCCTGTACGCCTTCGCGCGCATGGTCGACGACATCGTCGATCACACGACCGCACCGGATCGCGCCGCGGAGTCGGCGGGACACCTGGATCGGATCGAGTACGAGCTACGCGGCCGCCTGGCCCATCCGTCGGCGGCCCCGGCGCCGGGCCCGGCGGCACAGCACCGCATCCTGCTCGCGGTCTCCGACACCATCCGCCGCTACGGCATTGCGCCCGAACACTTCTGGGTGTTCCTCGACGCCATGCGCATGGACATCCCCGGCAGCCCGCAGTATCGCGACCGCTACCCCACCATGACCGCGCTGCGCACCTATATGCGCGGCTCCGCCGCCGCCATCGGCCTGCAGCTGCTGCCCGTGCTGGGCACCGTATGCCCCATCTCCGAGGCGGAACCCGCGGCGGCCGCCCTCGGTGAAGCCTTCCAGCTCACCAATTTCCTGCGCGATATCGCCGAAGACCTCGACCGCGGCCGCATCTATCTCCCCGCCGACGAGCTCGCAGCCTTCGACGTGGACGCCGATCTCCTCCGGCACTGCCGCGACACGGGCCGCACCGACCAGCGGGTGCGCCGCGCCCTGGCCCACCTCATCGCGGTCAACCGCGGCATCTACCGCACCGCCATCCCCGGTATCGACCTGCTCACCCCGCGCGTGCGCCCCGGCATCCGCACCGCCGCCACCCTCTACGGCGGCATTCTCGACCAGATCGAACGCACCGACTACGCCGTGTTCACGCGCCGCGCCGTCGTCCCCCGGCATCGCCGCCTCGGCGTCGCCGCACGGGAATTCGCCGCCGCCCAGCCGCTGCGCCGCACGTACGCCTCCTGACCGGAGGTTCATCCGACACGGTGTGAGAAATCCCAGCCTTGGGTGTGGTCCCGAATGACCGATGTGGGTCCGTATCCTGAACGGGTGAACTGGACCGTCGACGTACCCATCGATCGCCTGCCGGAACTCCCCCCGTTGCCCGCGGAGCTGCGTCGGCGCCTCGATGATGCGCTCGCCCGCCCCGCCCTGCAGCAACCCTCGTGGGATCCCGAGCAGGCCGCGAACATGCGCACCGTACTGGAGAGCGTTCCGCCCATCTGCGTGCCCGCCGAAGTCGAGGAGCTCAAGCTGCGGCTGGCCGAGGTGGCGCGCGGTGAGGCCTTCTTCATGCAGGGCGGCGACTGCGCGGAAACCTTCGCCGACAACACCGAACCGCACGTCCGCGGCAATATCCGCACGCTGCTGCAGATGGCCGTCGTGCTCACCTACGGCGCGAGCCTGCCGGTGGTGAAGGTCGCGCGCATCGCGGGCCAGTACGCCAAACCGCGCTCGGCCGACATCGATTCGCTGGGGCTGAAGTCCTACCGCGGCGACATGATCAACTCACTGGTCACCGATGCCTCGGTGCGCGAGCACGATCCGTCGCGGCTGGTGCGCGCCTACGCCAATGCCTCCGCCGCCATGAACCTGGTGCGCGCGCTGACCTCGGCCGGTATGGCCGATCTGCACAAGGTGCACGACTGGAACCGCGAGTTCGTCGCCCAGTCCCCGGCGGGCGCGCGCTACGAGGCCATGGCCGCCGAGATCGATCGCGCCCTGGCGTTCATGAACGCCTGCCGCGTGAACGATCCGAACCTGTCCAGCGCCCGCCTCTACGCCAGCCACGAGGCCCTCGTGCTCGACTACGAGCGCGCCATGCTGCGGCTGAGCGAGAGCCCGGTCACCGGTGAGCCGGTGCTGTACGACCTGTCGGCGCACTTCCTGTGGATCGGTGAGCGCACCCGCCAGCTCGACGGCGCGCACATCGCCTTCGCCGAACTGCTCGCCAACCCCATCGGCCTGAAGATCGGCCCGACCACCACCCCCGAGATGGCGGTGGAATACGTGGAGCGGCTCGACCCCAACAACGAGCCCGGCCGCCTCACCCTGGTCGCCCGCATGGGCAATGGCAAGGTCCGCGACGTGCTGCCCGCCATTGTCGAGAAGGTGCAGGCCACCGGACATCAGGTGATCTGGCAGTGCGATCCCATGCACGGCAATACCCACGAGGCATCCACCGGGTACAAGACCCGCCACTTCGACCGCATCGTCGACGAGGTGCAGGGCTTCTTCGAGGTGCATCACGCGCTGGGCACCCATCCGGGCGGTCTGCACATCGAGCTCACCGGCGAGAACGTCACCGAATGCCTCGGCGGCGCCCAGGACATCTCCGACGCCGACCTCGAGGGCCGCTACGAGACCGCCTGCGATCCGCGTCTGAACACCCAGCAGTCGCTGGAGCTGGCGTTCCTCGTGGCCGAAATGCTGCGCTGAGAAGCTGATCGACGGAAAGGGCCCGAACCGCTCGTGCGGTTCGGGCCCTTGTTCGTTCAGCGCATCAGGGCAGGGCGACCAGGGTGACGGTCGAGCCCGCCTCGACATTGCCGCCGGGGGCGGTGCTCTGCGAGATGACGATGGAGCTGTCGTTGGAGGCGAGCTGGCGGACCGACACCTGGAGGCCGAGAGCCTGGAGTTCGGCGCGCGCGGAGGCGACATTGTCGCCGATGACATTCGGCATCTCGATGGCGTCATTGAGAATGAGGACCACGCCCTTGCCCGAGTCCACCATGGTACCCGCGGCCGGATCGGTGCCGACGACCTGGCCGGATTTCACCTTGGCGTCGAACTGGGTGCGGGTGGAGGTCACCGAGATGCCGGCGCTCTGCAGGGCGGCGCGGGCTTCCTCCTCGGTCTTGCCGCGCACATCGGGAAGTTTCACCGGCTGGGAACCGCTGCTGCGGTAGACCTTCACGGTGCCACCGGCGGGCAGGACGGTGCCGGGGCCCGGTTCCACCTTGGCGACACTGCCTTTGGGCGCGGAGCTGCCGACCTCACCGGCGTCGACCGGGGTCAGGCCCGCATCGCGAATGGCCTCGTTGACGGTGTTCACGTCCTGGCCCGCGGTGATCTCGGGAACCTTGGGCTTGCCGCTGGAGACCAGTACGGCGACCGTCGAACCCTTGACGACCTTGGAACCGGCGGGCGGATCGGTGCCGACCACATTGCCGACCGGAATGATGTCGGAGGCTTTGTTCTTCGTCTCCGTCTCGAATCCGGCGGCCTGTAAGGCGGCGACCGCGCGCTGGGTGTCGAGCCCGGCGATCGAGGGCACCGCCTCATATCTGCCCACCCCGAGCCACCACCCGCCGACGCCGAGCAGCAGCGCCAGGGTGACCACGATGCCGAGCCAGACCAACACCGTGCGCCGGGATTTGCCGCGATCCTCGATGAACTCCGACGGGTAGCCCGAATTCGGCGGTCCCGGGCGGGGATTGGCGGGGGGCTGCGGCGCGTACTCCGGCGGGATCTCGCGCGCGGCCGTCATGACCCGGGTGTGCTGATGCTGCGGCGGCACCTGCACGGTCGGCGGATCGGCGGGGATCCGGGTGGTCATCTCGGTGGCGCCGCCGGTGTAGGCGGGCGCGGCGTGCGGGGCGGGCGTCGGCCCGACCCGGAACTTGGCGCTGAGATGCTCGGCCGAATCCTGGGGTGCGGGAACGCGATAGCCGGGCAGCTGCAATTCGCGCGCGATGCGGCGCAACTCGCCCGCCATCTCGGTGGCATCGGCGAAACGGTGGGCGGGTTCGCGCGCGGTGGCGTGCGCGACCAGCTCGTCGAATTCCGGCGGCACCCCGGCGATGAAGCGGCTCGGGGCCGGGACGTCCTTCTCGACGCGCTGCAGCGCGATGGAGATGGAGGTGTCGCCGCTGAACGGCGTGCGCCCGGTGAGCATTTCGAAGATGAGCACGCCCGCGGAGTACACATCGCTGCGCGCGTCGGCATTACCGCTGGTGACCTGCTCCGGCGACAAATAGGCGGCGGTGCCGAGAATCACGGAGTCGGAGGTGATATTGGCGGAGGCGACCGCGCGCACCAGGCCGAAGTCGGCGATCTTCACCTCACCGGAATCGGAGATGAGCACGTTCTCCGGTTTGATGTCGCGGTGCACCAGCCCGGCCGCGTGCGCCACGCCGACCGCCGCGAGGACCGGCTCGGCCACGGCGCGCACCGCTTGCGGCGGCATGGGCCCGCGCTCGCGTAGCAGCTCCCGCAGCGTCCCGCCCTCGACCAATTCCATGATCAGGAAGGGATGATCCCCGTCGATGCCCTGGTCGTACACCGCGACCAGGGACGGATGCTTGAGTTTGGCGACCGCGCGCGCTTCGAGTTCGAAGCGGGTCAGGAACTGCCGGTCGGAGGCGAACTTGGGGTCCATCACCTTGATGGCCACCGGTCGGTCGAGCCGCGTGTCCACCCCCCGGAACACCATGGACATGCCGCCGCGCGCGATCGGCGCGTCGATGCGGTAGCGCCCTTCCAGCATCTGGCCGATCAATGAACCGATACCCTTCCGACTTCCGTGCCGCCCCGTGCGGCTCACCCGATGGTAGTCGTGCCGGGGTGTGATGCGACGGCGGCGGCGCGAGAGACTACCGTTATCCGGGTGAGTGCCTTCCCATGCAGCGATGACGTCCTGCCGGATTCGGTGACCCTGATCCCGCTGCCCGATGTAGCCGAGCAGTTGGGCATGGTGGTCACCCGGGTGCATCAGATGTTGCGCGAGCATCAGCTCATCGCGGTTCGCCGCGACGGTATCGCGGGAATTCCGAAGGAATTCTTCGACTCCACCGGCGCAGTCACCAAGCACCTGACCGGTCTGATCACGGTCATGCGCGATTCGAAATACAGCGATGAGGAAATCCTCGAGTGGATCTACACCGAGGACGAAAGCCTGCCCGGCCGCCCCATCGACGCCCTGCACGGCCCCCTGGCCCGCGAGGTCATTCGCCGCGCGGCCGCCAACCCGTTCTGAATCATGAATCTCCGGGCACCCGGCGCCTGCGCACCGGGTGCCCGCAGAGATGTGCCCCACCCGGCTCCACCCGAGAGGAAGTCCTCGCTTGAGGTATTTTTACGACTGCGAATTCATCGAAGACGGGGTCGTCATCGACTTGGTCTCCATAGCAGTCGTATGCGAGGACGGCCGCGAATACTATGCGGTCTCCACCGAATTCGATCCGGAGAAGGCGGGCCCCTTCGTCCGCCGCAATGTGCTCCCCAAACTGCCCACCACCTCCTCCCCGCTGTGGCGCAGCCGTGAGCGCATCCGCGACGACCTCTACAAGTTCCTGGTCCCCCGGCCCGACGTCGAACCCGAACTCTGGGCCTGGGTGGGCGCCTACGACCACGTGGCCCTCTGCCAACTCTGGGGCTCCATGGTCGACCTCCCCACCGCCCTCCCCCGCTACACCAACGAACTCCGCCAGCACTGGGTCCAGCACGGCTGCCCTCCGCTACCCCCCGTCCCCAAGGACGCCCACGACGCCTTGGCCGACGCCCGCCACAACCTGGCCAAGTTCGACGCCATCGAGGCGCATCGGCGCCGCCAAGCCTCCTGAACACATAGGCCCCGGAGACGAGTCTCCGGGGCCTATTTCGTGGTTGGGGTAGGACTTGGGGGCTAAGCCCCCAAACCCCCTTAACCCGCCATGGTCTGCGGCATGCGATCCGCATCGGGGCGGCCGCCCGAGGGCACGCCCTTCTTCAGGCTGGCGGCGTACACGTCCACGTACTCCTGACCCGACATGGTCATGAGCTCGTACATGATCTCGTCCGTCACGGCGCGCTCGACGAAGCGGTTACCGCCCATGCCCTCGTAGCGCGAGAAGTCGATGGGCGCACCGAACTTCACGGTGACCTTCTTGGCCCGCCAGCGGAACGGCCCGGGCGGGCACACCTCGTCGGTGCCGATCAGCGCAACCGGGATCACCGGGATGCCGGTATCCAGGGCGAGGCGTGCCACCCCGGTCTTGCCCTTGTAGAGGCGGCCGTCCGGCGAACGGGTGCCCTCGGGGCAGAGACCCACGAGGCGGCCTTCCTCCAGCAGTGTGCGGGCGGTGTTGAGCGCGCTCTCGGCGGCGTCGGCACCCGACCGGTCGATGGGGTACTGGCCCGCGCCGGAGAAGAACCACTTCTGCAATCGGCCCTTGAGACCGGGAGTCGTGAAGTATTCGGCCTTGGCCAGATAGGTGATGCGCCGCGGACTCATGAGCGGCGTGAAGAGCCAGTCGGTGAAGGACAGGTGATTGCCCGCCAGAATGGCTGCACCCTTCGCGGGGATGTTCTCGACGCCCTCGACCCGAGGCCGGTTGACGAGATGCATCCATGGACCCGGGAACACATACTTCAGCAGCCAGTAGAACATTGCGTCCTTTCCCCTGTTTTCGATACCCGGGACCGGCCTCGTTGCGGGCACCACACTCAGCTGCCGACTCTACCGCCGTCACGTTGCGGGAACCAACCGCTGGGGGTGTGGAATATCAACGGCGCGCCGGGGCGACCGGCACGGCGTCGCGCTGCGCCTCCAGCGCGGCGCGCGCCAACTCGGCCGCGCCGATCATGCCCGCCGCCTCACCCAGCTGCGCGGTGCGGATGCGCGCGAGCCGCCGATGCCGGGCGCCGGTGATGGAGGCCGCGTAGTGTTCGCGCGCGTCGTCGAGGAACAGCGGGGCCGAGGTGCTCACGCCACCGGCGACCACGATCAGATCCGGGTCGAACAGATCGCTCACGAAGGCCAGTCCGAGCCCGAGCCAGCGCGCGAAATCGGCCATGACGTCCAACGCCACCAGATCGCCGTCCTGCGCCGCGCCCGCGACGCGGCGGCCGGTGAACGAGCCCGGATCGCGACCGGCCTCGCGCGCCAGCACCGTCGAGCGCTGCGGATCGGTGGCCAGCATCTCCAGCGCGGTGTCCACCAGGGCGGTTCCGCTGCAATACCTTTCCCAGCAGCCGCGCTTACCGCAGGCGCACGGGCGGCCCTGCGGGACCACCTGCAGATGCCCGAGCTCCGGGGCCACGCCGAAGCTGCCCCGATACAGCTGCCCATTGGCCAGTAAAGCCGCCCCGATACCGGTGCCGATCGCCACCAGCACCACATTGCGGCCACCGGCGGCGGCGCCGAAGCGGTATTCGGCCCACATGGCGGCATTGGCGTCGTGCTCGAGGATCACCGGCAGCCCGAGCCGATCGGTGAGTCGCTGCGCGACGGGCGCGTCCTCCCACGGCAGATGCGGCGCGAACCGTACCGTGGCACGGTCCTCGTCCACGAAGCCCGCCACCGCGAGCCCGACCGCGCCGATGGCGTGCCGCCCGCACAGTTCCCGCACGGTCCGCGCCAGGCAGTCCTCGAGCGCCCGCGCGGACTGCGGCGTCGGCGCGGTCACGGTATCGAGCACCTCACCGGCACTGTCGACCACGGACGCACGAATATTGGTGCCGCCCAAATCGATTCCCACAGTCAGCGACACCGATCCACCGCCCCTCATGCCTTGATCGTCACGTTGGTGGGGACGTACCCGGATCGCGCCCCCTGTCCGCCGGATTGCTTCCCGCGCCCGCCCGGTCGCCGCGCCGCACCGGGCCCCTTGCCGAACGGATCCCCGGCATCCGCACCGCCCTGCGCATCCGCACCGCCCGAAGGCCCGGCACCACCGGAAGACCCGGCAGCGCCGGAGGATTCAGCGGCATCAGTAGGCCGCGCGCCACCTGCCTGACCCGCGCCGCCTGCCTGACCTGCGCCGTCGGCGCTGTCCGCGCGGCCTGCGCTGCCCGTATGGCCTGCACTTCCTGTGCGCCCCGCGCTGTCCGAGGGCCGTCCTCCACCCGGGAATCGAGCACCGTCATCGGCCGGATGATCATGTGGCCGCGTCTCGCCGCGCATACCCGCGACGAATCGGGCGAACAGGCCAGCGGTTCCCGCTCCCGCGCTGCCATGACCTGTGCCTCGACCGGAACCCGGCGCTCCACCAGCCGCCGACGCGGCGGAATCCGTGCCGCGCGGGTCCGGCGCGTCACCGGGTCGCGCATCGACGGGTCCATCGTGCGGCTGGGCCGGATCGTCGCCGGAGGCGTCTTCGCGCATTCCGGGCTCACCGCCGCGGAACATCGAATAGTGTTGCCAGGCATGGTATTCCGGCGATACCGGGTCGAGGTCCGGCGGAATGACCGGTTCGACCGGGACACCGGCGAGGACCTCGCGCAGCACCGTGACAATGGCGGTGCCGTGGTCGGCGATGGCGGCCACCACATCGTGGTGCTCACCGCGCACCACCGCGGCGGCGGCGGCGCACACCGGGCACCAGCTGCAGCTGTCCCAGTTCACGCGGCCGTCGGCGGCGGTGCGGCGCAGCACCGGTTCGACGCGTTCGAGGACCGCCTCGGCGAGCAGCCGCAGCTCCTCGGCGAGTTCCTTGAGGTTCTCGTCGGGATGACCGGCGCGCGGCCGGTCGTGGGAGGTGGTCATTTCGGCCACACCTCGGGATCGGTCCGGAATCGGATTACCAGCTGGTCGCCGTCGAGTTCGGCGGCGTCGACCGTGCACCGCCGCAATACCGGCGCCAGCCGCAGCCGGCGCCGGACCCCGTCCGCTCCCACGATCAAATCGTCCTCCACTCGTCCCAGCTGCAGGGTCGACGGATCGACCACGGGTAGATGCATGCGCATGGCGAACACCGAATGCACGCCCGTCCCGGATTCGAGCCGCACCACCGGCCCCGCAATACCCGTTCCAGGAGTGGACAGCACACCGTCCGCATCTGAGCCAAGCATAGGTACAGCGCGCTGTCCCACCCAGTCACCACTCGCGTCGACCGCACAACTCAATGCCCGCAGCGCCTCGAGCCCCACCGGTTCAGCCCCCGCATGCCCCACCACCTGCACCGCCACACCCCGCATCCGCTCCCGCAACTCCGCCACGACCGCCAACTGCTCGGCCCGCCGATCCGAATACCACCGCACCGCCGGATGCGGCGGCGGCACAGGACTGGGAGCTCCACCGGCGAGCGATACCGCGAAAGGATCGGGCGCTTCCGAACCGAACAGCGCCACAGTGGGATTCACCGCGCTACCACGAACAGCCCGCGGCCCGTACGACGCCTGCGCCGCATGTCCATGCGCCGTCGCCCCATGTTCCGCACGCCGCGCGCCCTGTGGCTCACGCCCACCCCCCGCGTCCCGCGACCCACGCCAGGGCGCAACATCCTGCGTTTCCAGCCGGTGTGGCGCCGGAGAATCGCTGGGTGCGGACAGTTCCGGCAGCACCTTGTTGACGAGCACGGCGTCGAGGCGGAGGCCGAGGAGGGCGGCGGCGGAGCGGACGCGGGCGGATTCGGCCACGGCGACGTGCTCGGGGGCGGTGACCAGGCGGGCGGCGGTGCGGGTGTGGTCGGCAATGAGGTCGCGGGCCTTGGAGACGGCGGCGACCAGTTCCTGGACGGTGACCACGAGGACGGCGCGGCGGAAGTCGAGGCCACCGGTGGAGAGGGCGCGGGAGTGTTCGGGCCACACGCGGTCCAGGTAGCCGAGGACGGTGTCGGGGGCGGTGATGATGCGGAGCATTGCGGAGCATATCGGCGGACGGCGGGCAGTCCAGGATGATCACGTCCCATTGGCCGTTGTCGGCGAAGTCGGTGATCTCGAGGAGCGCCAGGATCTCCTGGACGCCGGGCAGGCCGGTCAGTTCGGCGGGATCCAGTGCGGCCAGGTTGAATCCGTGTCCGTGGCCGCCGCCGGAGAGCACGAGCACCAGCTGGCGGAAGCGGTTCTCCAGCAGCGCAAGGGAATCCACCTCGATGACATCGAGGAACGGTTGCACCTTGGCGACCGCGGGCGTCGCGCCCGGCTCGTGCCGGAAGCGGAATCCCAGTGCGTCACCGAGGGAATGGGCCTGGTCCAGGGAGGCGAGCAGCACCTTGCGCCCGGAGCGCGCGTAGGCCAGCGCCGTCGCGCAGGCCAGCGTCGTCTTGCCCACCCCGCCCTTGCCGACGAACAATTCCACGCGGGTGGTCGGCCGCGCTGGGCGACCGGTCGTGCTCGTGGTCAGCCTTCGACCCGTTTCTTGAGTTCCTTGAGGGCCGTATCGGTAATGACCTTCTCGGCCTTGCGTTTGAACATGCCGATCATGGGGATGTTCAGGTCCACCGTCAACTCGTAGACCACCTGGGTGGCGCCGTCGGGCAGCGCGATGAGTTCGTAGGTGCCGTCCTGCGCCTTCTGCAGATCACCGCTGACCAGCGTCCAGCTGACGGCCTTGCCGTCGGGACGCCATGTATAGGACAGCGTGTACGTGTCCTTCACCACTCCGGCGTCCAGGACGAATCGCGCATTGCGGGCGCGGCCGTCGGGGTATTTGTCGACTACTTCGACCGAGCGGGCCGCGGCGACCCATTCCGGATACGACTCCAGGTCGGCGATGACGCCCATCACTCGATCCGCGGGGGCGTCGATCACGATCGACCGTTGAGTGCGATCGGCCATGGGTGGCAACGCTTCCTTTCGAAGGTTCGGCTAGTGCGCGGCGGGTGCGACGCCGACCTTGCGACCGGCCTCCAGACGGGCCTTCACCTCGAAGGACATCTTCTTACCGGCGACGCGGCGCGCACGGTTGGCGGCCATGAGGTCACGCACCGACAGTCGCTCCAGGCCCTGCGGTTCGGCGTGCATGAAGTAGTGCAGGATGACGCCGTCCAGCATGGGCTCCAGCCAGACCTCCATGGTGCCGTTCACCGGACCGCTCACGGTCCAGCGAATCCCCTTGTCGGCCCGATCCTCCCGCACGCTCAGCTGCAGGTCCGGCCACCAGGCCCGCCAGCGGGCGCGATCCGCCAGCAGGTCGCCCACCGCCGAGCCCGGCGCGGCGACGAAGGTCTGGTCGGCGATCTGGATGCTGCTCACGCGGCTGAGCCTAGCTCAGAGCGCGTCATGACTCGATCGCACGTTCGTATCGAGGAGTTCCCGCAGGCGGGCGCCCATGCGGTCCCAGCGCCACTGCTGCTGGACCCAGGCGCGGCCCGCGTCGCCCATGCGAGCGGCGGCGTCGCGGTCGGCGAGGATCTCGGCAATGGCGTCGGTGATGGCCTCGACATTGCGGCCGTCGACCACGCGACCGGTCTCGCCTTCCTTGACCGTCTCGGGCGCGCCGCCCGAATTGCCCGCTACCACCGGCACTCCGGTCGCGGAGGCTTCCAGATATACGATGCCGAGCCCCTCCACATCCAGCCCGAACCCGCGGGTGCGGCACGGCATGGCGAAGACATCGGCAATGGTGTGGTGGGCCGCCAACTCCTGGGCGGGCACCCGCCCGGTAAAGACGACATCGTCGGTGACGCCCAGCGATTCGGCGAAGGCGTGCAGCTTCTGCTCGTACGGCCCGTCGCCCGCGATCACCAGCACGGCGCCGTCGATCCGCTTGCGCAGCTCCAGCATGGCCATGATGAGCATGTCCTGCCCCTTGCGCGGCACCAGCCGCGACAGGCACAGAATCGTCGGCCGATCCCCCAGCCCGTACCGTTCGCGCAGTTCGGCGCGCGCCGCCGGATCCGGCTTGAACACCTCGGAATCCACCGCGGGCGGCAGATATTCGAGCGCGGCCTGCACACCGAACGCCGCCGCGAACCGCCGCCGCGTGTATTTGCTGACATAGGTGATCACATCGGTGTTGTCGCCGATCACCCGCAGCGCCTGCCGCGCCCCCGGCAGCATCGACCACCCCACCTCGTGCCCGTGCGTGGACGCCACGATGCGCTCGGCGCCCGCCTTGCGTAGCAGCGGCGACATCAGCGCCAGCGGCGCCGCCGCCCCGAACCACACCCGATCACACTGCTCGTCCCGCATCAGCTTGGCCGCCCGCCGCACCACCAGCGGCGTCGGCAGCATCAAGGTCGTGGGATGCCGCACCACCTGAAACGGCTGCTCCGCATCGAACTTCCAATGCGAGTCCCCCCGCCACCGCGGCGCGTAGACCACCAGTTCATCCGGCGGCAACTGCATGGCCAGCGAATGCACATAGGACTGGATACCTCCCGGTCGCGGCGGGAAATCATTGGTAACCAGCAGAGTTCGCCCCATGCCTGAAAACTTACTGCACACCCCCGGGGTGCGACGGCACGGGCGCAGCGGGCCGCCCCTGACCGTTGCGGCCGACCGGCCGGGCATGCAGCAGGATGCCGTCGACGGCCTGCACCCGGTGGCGCGGCTGCGGCCGGGTCGCCGCCGAGACCCGATCTCCGGGCGGCCAGGTGCGGCGGTGCCGCCACAATCGCCATGGCGGTTCGCCGATCAGCCGTAGATCGCGCGGTTCAAGCGCCTTCGGTGGTGCGGGAGGAAATCCAGGAGCGCCAGTCCGTGAGGAAGTCCGGGTAGTCGGTGCCGAGGTTTTCGCGCAAGAGCGCCTCGGTGGCGGGGCGGTCCTTCGGGCCCGTGGCCAGCTGCCGGTAGAGGGTGACCAGTTTCGGCTCGCCGAAACGATCCGCGATGAAAGCGCAAGCGGACCACGCCTGTTCGTAGGCGGCGGCCGCTTCACCGCTGGCGGGTTCGAAAATCGCGTCCGCTGGCAGGTCTGCGGGAAGGTTGCCGGAACGCGCGCGAGCGGTCAGCGCGGGGGCGATCTCGGCGATCGGGCGGGGCAGGTCGCGGTGCGCGGCGTACTCGGCGAAACCCTCGAGCATCCATTGGGGTGAGCCGTCGACGGTGACCGCGCGGGCCGCGATATGGGCGAGTTCGTGGCGCAGCACCGAGCGCAGGCCGTCGGGGCCGAGGCGGCGGCCTGCTTCCGGGCCGAACACCACGCGCTGGCCGGTCGGCTGTGCCCCGGGATGGAAGGCGTCGGACACCGTGGAGGCGGCCACCTCGGCCGGGACCAGATCGGTGGAGTTGGTGAGGGCGGCGAATTCGGCGGGGCCGGACGCGACGACCACGACGGGAGCCTGCGACCAGTCCGTACCTCAGAGCGAGCTGATGGCGCGGGTCGCCGGGGCGAGTTCGCCTGCGAGGATGTCGATATCGCTCTGGCGGGCCGGGTGACCGACCACGATGCCGATCCTGCCGGGCCCGGTCGCGACCGGTTCGGCGACGACCTTGCCGTAGGAGTCCATGAGGTGGTGCAGCTTGGCGACCTGCGGATCGGACGCGTTCAGCGCACTCGCGTCCGGACCGGGCACCACCGCGCGGATCTTCGGCAGCACCGAATTGGGCACCATGAGCAGCGCACCGCAGGCGGCGGTCAGCACGGCCACCATGACCACGGTCAGGCAGAACTGGAGACGCCGCTTCGCTGCCAGCCAGCCCCGCATCCGCCGCAGCGCGCTCATCGCGAACTCACCGCGCTCGGGTCCGACGTGTTCGGCACGAGTCCGAACCCTACGCGGTCGCACCGCCCGCCCCCGCGAAGTCCCGGCCTGGCACGGTCTGCGTTCACGATTGCCTCCTTCGCATCGGAACGGTCCGCGCGGTGCCCAGTGCTGGGGCATGGCACGCCATACCGCTGCCTCGATCAGGCGCCGATTCGTTCATGCATGTGCCTCCTCCGAAGGACGACCGTGTGCGCCGGTCCACTCGGCCGATGATCGGCGTCGGGGCGTGCGGCCGAATCCGTCGACCCGGTCCCCGGTACCAGCGGTCAGGACCATCGCGCCGCACCTCGGGCCGCGGCAGGCGCGCGTGGCGATCCGCGCGACATGGCCGACAACCGGCGGCGGTGCGAGGCTGGCGCTCACACCCGCCTCCCGCGGTCCGGCCACCGATGCGATCCGATCAGTACCGTCGCGCCGAGTGGAACGGGGTCGTGCCCATGGGCGCGACCTGGACGGGGACGCCGAAGGTCGAGGCGTGCAGCATCAATCCATTGCCCGCGTAGATGCCCACGTGCGAGACCTCGGGGTAGAAGAACACGACATCGCCGGGCTGCAGGTCCTTTTCGGCGACCAGGGTGCCGAGGTTGGACTGCTGCTGGCTGGTGCGCGGCACACTCTTGCCGACCTGTTTGAACGCCCACTGCACGAGTCCGGAGCAGTCGAACTGGTCGGGACCGGTCGCACCCCAGACATACGGGTCGCCGATGCGAGTGAGACCGGCGGCCAGGGCGCTGGTGCCGCTGCCGGGAACGAGCCCGCGCAAGAGGGTCTCGCTGTCGAAGCCGGGCGGGAAGACCGATCCGGCCAGGGCCGCCTTGTCGCCAGCAAATAGCTGGCCCCATGCGGCGACCACACCGGCAATGGAGCCCTGGAGTTCGGACCGCTTCTGTTCGAGGTCGGTGCGCAGCGCATCGGCCGCGGTGCTGGCGGCCTGCGCGGCATCGGCGGCGGTGCGGGCGGTGGCTTCGGCGGCGGCGGCCGCATCACTGGCCTGTTTGTATTGGCTCAGTTGATCGTTCGTGCGCGCGCCGACCAGATCCACAATGGACATCTGATCCAGCAGCTGCTGCGGTGAGCTGCTGACCAGCAGCGAGGTGAGCCGGTTGGTGCGACCGGAGAGCAGAGCGGAGGTGGCGGCCCGGTCGATGGCCGGGCGGAACCGATCGATTTCGGCGCGGGCGGCGGTGAGCACCCCGGCGGCGTCCACGGCCACCTGGTGCGCGGCCTGCGCCGCGGCGATCTTGTTCTCGAGATCCGTCTGAGCGTTGAGCGCCTGCTGGTTGAGCTGTTCGGAGGCCCGCGACAGATCCATGAGTCGCTGCACCGCTTCCCCGGCCGATGCCGGTGCGGCGACCGGGTCGGCGGTCGCGGGTCCGATGCCGCAGGGGCCGACCATACTGGCCCCTGCCGCGAGTGCCCCACCCACCAGTCGTTTCGTGCGATACCGCTGATGCGCTGCCACCGTTGGCTGTGTCCCGTTCTCTTGCCCCGAGCTGGAAAGGAAGGTCTCGAATAGATTACGAAACGGCGACCGGTGATGTCCAGTAGGACACGGAATCATCACGGTCGCCGCTTCGTAAGCAGGTCGGGACCTGCGGATGTCGTGTCAGACGCGTACGGCGCCCGCGAACGGCATGGAGGAGATCGGCGCGACCTGAACCGGCTGACCGGAGGTGGACGCGTGCACGACCTCGCCGTTGCCGACGTACATGCCGGAGTGGCCGCCGCCGTAGAACGACACGATGTCGCCGGGCTGCAGCTGATCCATCGACACCGGGGTGCCGGAGCTGAGCTGGTCGTAGCTGGTGCGCGGAATGCTCACGCCCGCCTGGGCGTAGGACCACTGCATCAGGCCGGAGCAGTCGAAGGCGTTGGGGCCGGTGGCGCCGTAGACGTACGGCGAGCCGACGCGGCTCATGGCGGCGTCGACGGCCTGCTGGTGGACGTCCACCTGCGGGGCCGGGGCGGGGGCGCCCGGGGTCTCGACGCCCGGGATGGCCGGGATCTGCACCGGAATCGACTCCGGCACACCGGGAATGCCCGCGGGGAGCTGAATCTGGTCCGGCCCCTCGAAGGTGCCGACGCCGGGGATGGTCACCGGCTGCGCCGATGCGGGAGCGGCGGGCAGCAGCAGCGCGCTCAGCGTGGCAGCGCCGACGGCTCCGGCCGCGACGGCCCGCTGCGCACCGCGCTGCATGCCCCGGACCTGTCGCTTGACGGTGTTGCTCATGGTGAGGAACTTCCAATCTGCCCCGCGACGCCGCACCGGTTTGGTGGGTCGGACTCCGCGAGGTCTCAGGAAGATTACGAGCACATAACGGTTCCCTGTAAAGCCGCGACCAACGTTCGGCGGCTCGAAATTGTTAGCAGTCACCATTTCGGTGCGAGAAAAGTCACAGCAATCACGAAACGATAACTGCGGTGGATTTCCGGGGAGCTTCTCAGCCGCTACCCACGAGTAGCGGACAGGCTCGGAAGGCCCTCTTTTCCAGGAGGAATAGGACATCACAGCAGGTCAAAGCGTGACGCCGTGACCTGGGCGGACGCCACGCCGATGCGCTACGCGCCCGACCGCGCGATAGCGGCTCAGCATCCACGTCAAGCCGCCGCGGACCAACCGGCCCGTCGCCTCGAATTCATGCGTGAAATGAATTAGTGTGACCCTGGTAACAAACTCTCATATTTGCGCAATTCGGGGATTTCATCTCGAGACGCTCGATGAGAAATTCAGACATTTCGCCGGTTCGGAATTGTATTGACGCGCAGCCGATTAGGGGCATTTCGGACCATTCGCGCAGGTAGGGCGTCCAGACCCCTAACACGGGTACCTGATCGCGCCCTGAGTGTCGTACCCCCCCCCCCCCGCCTACGCTTGCTGCCCGTGTCCGAACAGTTGGCCTTCGACGAACTCGAAACACCGCTCTACGACACGACGTTCGTGGTCGTCGACCTCGAAACCACTGGTACGAGCCCCGAGGGCGATGCCATCACCGAGATCGGCGCGGTGAAGGTGCGCGGCGGCGAGGTGCTCGGCGAGTTCGCCACCCTGGTCAATCCCGGCCGCTCGATACCCCCGCAGGTCGTCCAGATCACCGGCATCACCACCGCCATGGTCTACGACGCCCCCCGCATCGACTCGGTCCTGCCCGGATTCCTGGAGTTCGCCTCCGGCTGCGTGCTCGTCGCCCACAATGCCCGCTTCGATATGGGCTTCCTGAAGGCCGCCGCACTGCGTCTCGAGACCCCCTGACCCGCATTCCAGCTGCTGTGCACCGTCCAGCTGGCCCGTCGCGTCCTCGGCCGCGACGAGGCACCCTCGGTCCGCCTGTCCGTACTGGCCCAACTCCTCGGCGCGACCACCCGCCCCACCCACCGCGCCCTCGACGACGCCCGCGCCACCGTGGACGTCCTGCACGCCCTCATCGCCCGCGTCGGCAATCAGGGCGTGCACAGTATCACCGAACTCCTCGACTACCTCCCCGAGGTGACCCGCCGCCAGCGCGCCAAACGCGTCCTCGCCGTGGACCTCCCGTCCACCCCCGGCGTCTACCTCTTCCGCGGCCCCTCCGACGAGGTCCTCTACATCGGCACCGCCGTCAACCTCCGCCGCCGCGTTCGCACCTATTTCACCGGCTCCGACACCCGCCCCCGCATGCGCGAAATGGTCCAGCTGGCAACCCGAGTCGACCACGTCGAATGCGCCCACGCCCTGGAGGCGGGCGTCCGCGAACTCCGTCTCCTGCTCGCCCACACCCCGCCCTACAACCGCCGCTCCAAATTCCCCCAGCGCGCCTGGTGGCTCACCCTCACCGACGAACCCTTCCCCCGCTTCGCCGTCTCCCGCACCCCTACTCGCGATTGCCTGGGCCCCTTCACTTCCCGCACCGACGCCCAGGAGATCGCCGCCACCATCGCCGACCACTCCGCCCTGCGCACCTGCACCACCCGCATCCCCAAGACCGCCGCCCACGATTGCCAGCCCGCCATCGTGGGCGGTTGCCCCGCGAGCGCCCAAAACAACCCCCTATATATAAAGGGATACGCACTGGCCCCCGACGCGGTCCGAGCCCTGTTCTCCGGAACCTCCGACGCCATCCTGCAAGCAATGCACGACAAGATCGAATCCCATTCCACCGCACAATATTTCGAAGCGGCGGCCCGCCTCCGCGACCGCACCATCGCCGTAATCCGCGCCCTCCGCCGCACCCAACGCCTGGCCGCCCTCGCCCGCATCCCCGAACTGATAGCCGCCCACCCCGACGGCTCCGGCGGCTGGCAGTTCGCCGTAATCCGCCACGCCCGCCTGGCCGCCGCAGGCACCGCCCTCCGCGGCATCTCCCCCATGCCCGTCGTCGACCGCCTGGCCGCCTCCGCCGAAACCGTCATCCCACCCCTACTCCCCACCGCCGCCCCCACCGACGAATCCCCTTATCCCCCACTCCACGGCGCTCTCCCCGAAGAAGCCGCCCTCCTGGCCCGCTGGCTAGAACAGCCCGGCACCCGCATAGTCCGCACCACCCACGGCTACACCGAACCCCGCCAAGGCGCAGGCCCCTGGCTCACCTGGCTCACCCGAACCGAACAAGCAACCCAGTCGTCCATGTAGTGGTGCAGGCGTTGTACGGCATGCCGCCTGCACGGTTACCTGCTGGCCGATTTCAGCGGTCGATGTCGTGGCGGCGGGTGGGTGGGTGGGTGGCCGTGCCAGCGGTTGTGGGCGTGGGTGAGGGCGGCGGTGTCGGTGTAGCCGAGGTGGCGGGAGACCGCCTCGACGGTGAGGCCCAGGTCGAGGAGTTCGGCGGCGATTTCCTGGCGGATGCGGTCTACGAGGGCGCGGAAGTTGGTGTGTTCTTCGGCCAGTCGGCGGTGGAGGGTGCGGTCCGAGATGCCTTGGGCGCGGGCGACGGCGGGGAGGGTGGGCATGGCGGAGGGGTCGCGGAGGAGGAGGTGGCGGACTTGGGCGGCGGTGCCGGTGAAGCGGGAGCGCTCGTCGAGGAGTTGTTCGCACTGCTGGATGCAGAGGGCAGTCGTGGCCGGGTCCGGTGCGGGAGTGGGCCGGCTCAGGAGTTCGTGCGGGATGGTGAAAGCGGTTCGGTCGGAGCCGGATTCGATGGCGAGGGTGATGCCGAACGGGGCGAGGAGTTCGCGGGCGTCGTCGGCGTAGGCGAGGGCGGTGGCGTCGGGCAGTTCGAGGCGGACAAGACGGTTCAGCTCGGCGATCAGTTCGAGGACGGCGGGTGAGAGGAAGAACCCGGCTATTCGGAAGCCCGCCACCAGGTCTCGCGGTAGGAGGAACGGGTGGACGTCGGGCGGGACGTCGCCGTCGGCGACTTCGACGAGCATTCCGGAAGGCGTTTCGCGGAAGGAGACCTCGTAGTAGGAGGACAGCAGGAGGTCGAAGCGTTCCAGCACCGTGAGAGCGTCGCGAATGGTGGGGCTGGACAACAGGGCGTACCCGAGAATCCCGGTACTGGTGAGCGAGTACCGCAGTCCGGTCTCGATGCCGAGTTCGCGGGGGTCGCCGCCGTGGGACAGCAGATTGCGCACCACTCGCAACTCCTGTTCGGGAAGTACGACAGCGCGCGGATCCCCGAGATCGGCTGGGCGCAGCCCCGTTCCGTCCAGCTCGTCCGCATCCGGAAGACCGTGCGCACGCGCGGTATCGAGCAGGTAGCGGGTCGAAACCGCCGGGCGTGCGATATGCCATCTGGGTGGCCGGACCTGGTCCGCCATATGGCGGAAACTAACAAATACTGGTCGGTTCAGCACATTCTTTGGCGAAACCCGCATTCCTACCGTCGAAGTCAGGACTTCGACCAAAGGCATGGGGGACCAGCGATTGACGTCGTGACGGCGACGTAGATGGATGACGACCGGACCGGCGCTGTTGAGCGTGGGTGCGGGTTTGATCGGACCTGGATTGGATGCCGCTGTTCGGAACGGGGAAGGCCCCGAGTCGAAATCGACTCGGGGCCTTCCCGTGTTACGTGATGCAGGGGCTCAGTGGCCCTTGCTCGCTCCGCTGTCCTGGGCGGATTCCAGGGCGGCGAGCATGTCGTGCTCTTCCTTGTGGGCGAGTTCGGCGTTCTGCTCGACCTCGGTGGGCGGGTCGGCCCGGAGGAAGGAGCCGGAGCCGGGCTTGCCCGCGGAACCCAGCTTGGACATCTTCTTGGGCACCGGGGCGCCCTGGTACTCCAGCGGGATCGGGTGGCCGTGCGAATCGACCGGGCCGAGGGGCTGGTGGACCTCGATGTACTCGCCGTGCGGGAGGCGCTTGATGACACCGGTCTCGACGCCGTGCTCGAGGACGGCGCGGTCGCTGCGCTGCAGGCCGATGCAGAAGCGGTAGGCCACGAAGTAGGCGAGCGGCGGGGCGACCAGCAGCGCGATGCGGAAGAACCAGGTCGTCGCGTTCAGCGAGATCGAGAACTTCAGCGCGATGATGTCGTTGACACAGGCCAGGGTCAGCACCAGGTAGAAGGCGATCGCCATGGCGCCGATGGCCGTCCGGACCGGCACGTCGCGCGGACGCTGCAGCAGATTGTGGCGAGCGGTGTCGCCGGTGAGCTTCTTCTCGATCCACGGGTAGGCGATCAGGACGGTGAAGACCAGGCCCATGATGAGCGCCACCCAGAACACGGCCGGAACCGTGTAGCGGCCCAGATAGAGCTCCCACGGCGGCATGAGTCGCGCCATGCCGTCGGTCCACATCATGTAGAAGTCCGGCTGCGAGCCCGCGGAGACCTGAGACGGGTTGTAGGGACCCAGGTTCCAGATCGGGTTGATCTGCAGCACGCCACCCATCATGGCGATGATGCCGAGGGTGAAGGCGAAGAATGCGCCCTGGTCGGCGGCGAACACCGGCACGATGCGCGCGCCCACCACATTGGTTTCCTTGCGGCCGGGGCCGGGGAACTGGGTGTGCTTCTGGTACCAGACGATGGCCACGTGCGCCGCGATGAGCGCCAGCATGATGCCTGGGAAGAGCAGCACGTGCGCGATGTACAGACGCGGAATGATGATGGTGCCCGGGAAGTCCCCGCCGAACATCAGCCAGTGCAGCCAGGTGCCGACCACAGGAACACCGATGGTGATACCCGAGAACGCCGCGCGCAGACCGGTACCGGAGAGCAGGTCGTCCGGCAGCGAGTAGCCGAAGAAGCCCTCGAACATGGCCAGGATGAGCAGCAGCGAGCCGATCACCCAGTTCGCCTCACGCGGCTTGCGGAACGCGCCGGTGAAGAAGATGCGGAACAGGTGGATGATGATCGACGCCGCGAACAGCAGCGCCGCCCAGTGGTGCACCTGACGCACGAACAGACCGCCGCGCACCTCGAAGGAGATGTTCAGCGCGGTCTCGTACGCCTTCGACATGGTCACGCCGCGCAGGGGCTGGTACGCGCCCTGGTAGACGGTCTCCGACATGGAGGGGTCGAAGTACAGCGTCAGGTACACACCCGACAGCAGCAGAATGATGAAGCAGTACAGCGCGATCTCACCGAGCAGGAACGACCAGTGGGTCGGGAAGACCTTGTTGATCGATCGCTTCAGGAAGGCCGCGGCGTGGTACCGCTCGTCGATCTCGTTGGCCTGTGCGGCCGCTTTGCTAGGGCTCATGAACGACGCTCCCAGAAGGCCGGGCCGAGGGGCTCGATGAAGTCGTGTACGGCGACCAGGTAGCCCTCGGCGTTGACGGTGATCGGCAGCTGCGGCAGCGCGCGAGCGGCGGGACCGAAGACCGGCTTACCCCATTCGGTCGCCAGGAACTGCGACTGGTGGCAGGGGCAGAGGATCCGGTTGGTCTGCTGCTCGAACAGCGAGGTGGGGCAGCCCAGGTGGGTGCAGATCTTCGAGTAGGCGAAGTAGTCGCCGTAGTTGAAGCTCTCCTGGCCCTTGCGCTTGATGGCCTTCTCGGCATCCTCGGTCCGCAGGCGGATCAGCATGACCGCGTTGCGGATACCGCGCAGCGACTGGAAGGTCGCGTGCTCGTCGCCGCGCCACTCTTCCTTCCAGGGGAAGACGGTTTCCATCGCGCCCGCGTCGAGATCCTCCGGGCGCACCAGGACGATGTCCTCGGGGCGGCCGGTGTCGCGGCGCAGGTAGATGGTCTGGCCCGGGAAGTCCGGGGTCCAGCCGGAGACCCACAGCGGCGACTTGTCGCCCTTGGCCCACGGGTTCTTGATCATGCCGCCGACGAACACGAACAGCGCGCCGACGCCGAGCAGACCGGCGCCCAGGCCCGCGGTGCGGGTGATGAGCTTGCGGCGGCCCAGCGTGGAGGTGTCCAGCGCGTCGGTCAGTTCGGCGACCAGGGTGCGGCGGTTGGTCTCGGAGGACTTGCCGTCGTGGCGGTCCTGGATCGAGATCTCGGCCGGAATGAACTTCTTGCGGATCAGCACCACGGCGATGCCGATGGCCAGCACCGAGATGCCGAGGGTGAGACCGTACAGCGGGGTGGTCAGCGTGTAGGCGCTGTTACCCTCTTCACCGCGGCCCTTGTACTCCCAGGGCCAGAACAGGAAGACGCCGATGAGCGCGGCGGCCGCGAGCGCGGAGATGCCGAACCACATGGCCACCTGACGCTCGGCCCGCTTCTCGGCCCGGGTGCCCGGAATCGGCCAGCGCGGCGCGCGGTAGGCGACGTCCACGCCGTCGAGCTCGGTACCGAGCTTGACGAGCTCGTCGAGCGACATGGCGTCGAGCTGCTCCTCGGTGAGGTTGTCCGGGTTGGGGCTGTCCCCCATCTTCTTAAGCTCCTGTTCGCTCATGACCGGGAACCGATCCACATGGCCGAACCGACCAGGGCCACGATGCCGACCAGCCAGACGGCCAGACCCTCGGTGGCGGGACCGAAGCCGCCCAGGCCCCAGCCGCCCTCGGACTTGGTCTCCATCCGGTCCTTGATGTAGGCGACGATGTCCTTCTTCTCCTCCGGCGTCAGCTGCCGGTCGGAGAACTTGGGCATGTTCTGCGGGCCGGTGAGCATGGCCAGGTAGATCTGCTGCTCGCTCGCCGGCTCCAGCGGCGGGGCGAACTTACCGGAGGACAGCGCGCCGCCCTTACCGGTGAAGTTGTGGCAGGACGCGCAGTTCATGCGGAACAGCTCGCCGCCGCGGCCCAGATCGGCATCCTCGATGAGGGACTCCTGCGCGATCTCGCCATTGGCGTCGCGCACCACGGTCGGGCCGCCACCCTGGGCCTGGATGTAGGCGCCGAGAGCGTCGGTCTGGTGGGCGTCGAACTTCGGGGGCTTGCGCATGATCTGCGCTTCGTTGCGCGCGGCGGGCATACGACCGGAGGACACCTGGAAGTAGACGGCGGCTTCGCCGACGCCGATCAGGCTCGGGCCGCGATCCTGGACGCCCTGCAGATTGGCACCGTGGCAGGTGACGCAGGAGGTGTCGTAGATCTGCTTGCCCTCGCGGATCAGCGCGGACTCGTCCTGGTTCGCCGTGGCGACCTGCGCCTGCGGGGTCAGGGCGGCGGCCGCGAACCCTGCTCCGACGAGACCCATCAGGAGAACCATTGCCCCGGCGAAACGCCGACGCAGGCGGCGCTGCTTGCGCGTCTTGGTGGCCTTGCCGATCCCTTCGGGATCTGGCACTGACGGGGGAGATGAACTCATCTGTGTCCCTTTGGAGTAGACGGAACCGACTTGTACAAGAAGTTCTGGGTGCCGACGGCGGGCTGGGCCTCGGCGGTCCGGCTAGCGGACGAAGTAGATCGTGGCGAAGAGCCCGATCCAGACGATGTCGACGAAGTGCCAGTAGTAGGAGACGACGATCGCGGCGGTGGCCTGCGCCGGGGTGAACTTGCTGAGCGTGGTGCGGATCAGCAGGAACACGAAGGCGATGAGACCGCCGATGACGTGCAGACCGTGGAAGCCGGTGGTGATGTAGAACACCGAGCCGTAGACGCTGCTGGAGATCGAGGTGCCCTCGTGCACGAGGTTGTAGTACTCGTAACCCTGGCCGCCGACGAAGAACGCGCCCATGAGCAGCGTGATGAAGTACCAGCGGCGCAGGCCGAAGACGTCGCCCTTCTCCGCGGCGAAGACGCCCATCTGGCAGGTGAAGGAGGATGCGACCAGCACGGCGGTCACCGGTACGGCAAGCTTCATGTTCAGCTCGGTCGGCTCCGGCGGCCAGTTGCCATGGGCCTGCGCGCGAGCGACGAAATACATGGCGAACAGGCCGGCGAAGAACATCAGCTCGCTCGACAGCCAGATGATGGTACCGACGCTGACCATGTTGGGCCGGTTCAGCGAGTGCACACGCTGAGTAATGGCCGATCCTGGGGTCCCTACTGCGGTCGTCACGCCGGTA
The DNA here is from genome assembly GCF_001613405.1 of Nocardia crassostreae. GTDB lineage: Bacteria > Actinomycetota > Actinomycetes > Mycobacteriales > Mycobacteriaceae > Nocardia > Nocardia crassostreae. The sequence continues at coordinate 90,088 of NZ_BDCH01000039.1, read as the reverse complement.
AGTATGACTTGTCGTAGTACGACAGGAGTAGCCGGGTACGAAACTTCGTCGTTCGTGTCGGAAACCGCAGGGCGAGCGGGCCTCTCGCAGGGGGCTCGGCGTGTCACGGAGCAGCCTAGATTGCCCAGGTAAGAGAATGCTGAGCCGGTTTGGAGGCCAATATGGAGACGACATCGTGGTGGCGGCGATGGCGGCGGCGCACCGCGCCAATGGAACTGGATCCCGGGCGTGGCGATCTGGTCGTGGTGGCGTCGAGTTTCGATGACGCGGAAGCCTGTTCGTCCGCTCTGGCCAGGGCGGACGGGTGGACGGCCGAGCAGCCCGTGGTGCTGCGCCATCACCTGCGTTTACCTGCGGCGCAGGTGAATGCGGTGCAAATCATTGTCGCGCAGGACGGCTATCAGACCAGCTCAGTGGACGAATCGGACCCGGCGCTGTTGATCGTGCATCGAGTGCAGGTTCTGGACGCCCTGCACTGCTCGCAGGAGCGGTCGCGCATGGCGGGCCTGGCCCAGCGCCACGACGGCGATGCGCTCGGCTGGGAGGCGCTGCAACCCGGGCCGCTATAACTAGGGGGTAAGAAATCGTTGCTCCGCGCTAGGCTTGATCGGATAACACTGGTGTACGGACACATCACCGGCAACGAAAGAGATGAATCATGGGCGCGCGCAGCTGGAGGGAAATCCTCGGCATCCTCACCGACGGCAACAACCTGTCCGAGGACGAGGCGGCGTGGGCCATGAACGAGATCTTCACCGATAGCGCCACGTCAGCGCAGATCGCCGCCTTCGGCGTGGCCATGAAGATGAAGGGCCCGACCCCTACCGAACTGGCCGGTCTCGCCTCCGGAATGCTCTCCCACGCCCGCCGTGTCCAGTACGACGGCGCGGCGGTCGACATCGTCGGTACCGGCGGCGACCGCTCCGGCACGGTGAACATCTCCACAATGTCGTCGATTGTCGTGGCAGCCACCGGAATTCCGGTCGTCAAGCACGGTAATCGCGCGGCCTCCTCCAAGAGCGGCGGCGCGGATGTCCTCGAGGCGCTGGGCGTGAAGATCGCCCTCGGCCCGGAATCGGTCGCCAAATGCGTCCGTCAGGTCGGCATCGGCTTCTGTTTCGCCCCGGTCTTCCACCCGTCGCTGCGCTTCGCCGGTCCCGCTCGCGGCGAGATCGGGATCCCGACCGTCTTCAACATCCTGGGCCCATTGACCAACCCGGCGCAGCCCAAGGCCGGTCTCATCGGCTGTGCTTTCGCGGATCTGCTCCCGACCATCGCGGGCGCGTTCACCGACCGTGGTGCGTCCGCCCTGATCGTGCGCGGTAATGACGGCCTGGACGAGATCGCCACGGCCAGTACCACCGACGCGTGGGTGGTGGCGGGCGGCCAGCGCTACGAAACCACCATCGACCCAACCAAATTGGGCATCGAACGGGTGGAGCCCGCGGCCCTACAGGGCGGCGACGCCGCTATGAACGCCGTCATCGCCCGGAACATGCTGGCCGGTGAGCCGGGCCCCGTCCGCGATGCGGTTCTGCTCAACTCGGCCGCCGCCGTGGTCGCCTTCGAGCTCGTCCCCGAGCAGGTGGCGGGCGATATCCACGACAAGCTCGGCCCCGCCCTGGAGCGGGTCTCCGCCGCCATCGATACCGGCGCGGCCGCCGACCTGCTGGATCGCTGGGCCGCCCTCACCAACGAACTGGGCTCCGACTGACCCCGCAGCGCGCTGCCTGACCTCACTTCGCGGACCGGTCGGGCGGTTCGTTCTGTACCGGTGCGATACTGACCCTGCATCGCAGTTTCGGCGTTGATCAGGCGTTTCCTTCTACGAAGGAGTACCGCATGAGGCAATACGGACTGGTTCTGCCCGGCTTGGTCGCCCTTGCGATGGCCGTGGCCGCCCCCGCGGCCGCCGCGCCGGGCACCATCAAAGTGAACGGCCTGGACTATGTCGACCCGAGCGGCTGCGTGAACGTCGCCCCGGTGTCGATGAATCTGGAGATCCACAACGACACCTCCGGGTCCATCACCGTGTACAGCGGCGCGGACTGCCAGGGCGATGTCACCGGCACCGTGAATCAGGGTTCGACCAATACCTTCCCCGGCGCGTCGGTGTTCGCGTCGTAATGCCGCGGTCGCCGGGCAACCGGCCTCGGCGCGGCGAAATCCGCTGGCGGCGGCGACTTCTGGTGATGGCCGGTGGGCTGACGGCCATTGCCGGGTTCGCTCTCGCGGTCCCCGAGACCACGGCGGTACCCACCGCGACCGCGCAATCCGCGACGGCCGGGGACACCCTCACCGTCGACGGCCACGATTACGGCGACCCCGCCGGTTGCCTGACCCTGCGCAAGTTCCCGCGCCGCCTGGCGGTCAGCAACAACACCGACCAGCCGGTCCGCGTCTATCTGCTCCCCGGCTGCAAGGGCGGCGTCACCACCGTGGTCGAACCCGGCGGTTCCGCCTCCCCGCTCGGCGCGTCCATAGAGACCAGTTGAGCGCTACTCCCCGATCGAGAATCCGGCCTCCACATCGGCGCTCGAGTACGACTTGAACGCGATGTGGGTGTCGGTGCGCAGTACGCCCTTGGTCTTGTTGATCCGCCCGGTCACCACCGTGGCGATCTCCTCGTGGTCGCACACCTTCACGATGGCGATGAGGTCCACATCCCCCGCGCACGAATACACCTCGCCCACGCCGTCGATATCGGCCAATTCCTGCGCGGTCTCAGGAATGCGGTCGGACTCGGCGTGGATCAGCACGATCGCGGTAATCATGCGCCCAACTCTAAGTGATCGCCGCGCGCCGCACCCCGTCCCCGCCGATCCGATTCGGACAACGGTCCGATAGACCGGGCCCGCCAGTGATTTCTCCGGCGGTGACATCTTTCCCGAATTCACTTACCGGCCGGTAGGTCTCGGGTGATCATGAGGGAGCAAGATTGTGAAACACCACGCCTTCAGTGCGTGACTGTCAGGGGGTTTCCAATGCCCGCTCCGCATCCGGCCGTTCCCGCCCTCCGCCACTTCACCCGAAACACCGCCCGATTCGCCGCCCGCACTCTGCTGGCAGGCGCGACCGTCACCGTTCTGGCCCTCGGCGCGGCCCCCGCGCACGCCGAACCGGCCTCGCCCGTCGACGGCATCACCACGGAGGTGATGTCCATGATCAATTCGGTCACCACCTTCCGGCTGCCCGGCTTGGACCTGCCCGCCCTGTTCAGCCCGAACACCGCCATCGTGGTGCTCGGCTACGGCCTGGAACCGGACGGCAGCCTGCGACCCGAACTCGTCAACCGGCTCTACGCCGGCTATGTCTCGGCGCTGCTCTCCCCGCCGCCCCGGTCATCGTCACCGGCGGGAATCCGGTGAACGGCATTACCGAAGCCCAGGCCATGGCCACCTGGCTCATCGATCGCGGTATCGAGGCGCATCGCATCTTCGCCGAGACACAAGCGAATTCGACGGTGCAGAACGCCGCGTTCGCGGCGCAACTCATGGAGGCCATCGGCACCCATACGGCGATTCTGATCACCTCGGCCGACCACATCGCCAGGGCGCTGAGCAATTTCAACGCAGCGGGCATCTCGGTGGTGGCCACCATGACGCCCGATCACACCCCGCTGTCCGCGGCCCCGTTCGGGCCGGGCGAGTAGCCGACGTGCGCACCCCCGTCCGATCGACGAGGGTGCGCACCCCGGCTCAAGCGAGATAACGCGCGAGACTCTCGGCCACACAGGCGATCTTGGGCTCACCGTCACCATCGACCTCGATGGTGACCTTGCGCTCGGCCTGCACGCCGTCGCGCACATCGGTCACCGCGGTCAGCTCGACCCGGGCGCGCAGGCGGCTGCCGACCGGGACCGGGTTGATGAAGCGAACCTTGTTGAGCCCGTATTTGATTGCCATGCGCACGCCGCCGACCTTCATGACCTGCGCCGTCATGGGCACCATAAGCGACAGGGTGAGGAAGCCGTGTGCGATGGTGCGGCCGTAGGGTCCCGCGGCCGCACGCTCCGGATCGACGTAGATCCACTGGTGGTCGCCGGTGGCTGCGGCGAAGCGGTCGATGCGGTCCTGGTCGACGGTGATCCAGTCGCTGACACCGATTTCCGTGCCGACGGCGGCGCGCAGCGCGTCGAAATCGGTGAACTCGATCATGGGGGGCTCCCGGTCAGATGCGGCGGCCGCCGTCGACATAGATGGTCTGGCCGGTGACGAACGAGGCGTCGTCGGACACCAGGAAGGACACGACGTTCGCGATGTCCGCGGGCGCACCGACGCGGCGCAGCGGGATGACCTCGGCGGCCGCGGTGCGGAAATCCTCCGGGGACATGCCGACCCGGGCGGCGGTGGCATCGGTCATCTCGGTGACGATGAAGCCGGGGGCGACGGCATTGACATTGATGCCGTACGGGCCGAGCTCGATGGCGAGGGTGCGCGTGAAGCCCTGGATGCCCATCTTGGCGGCGGAGTAGTTGGCCTGGCCGCGGCTGCCGAGCGCGGACACACTGGAGGCGTTCACGATCTTGCCGGACTTCTGCTTCACCATGTACCGCTGAGCGGCGCGGCTGCACAGGAACGCGCCCTTGAGGTGCACGGACATGACGATGTCCCAGTCGTCGGCCGACATCTTGAACAGCAGGTTGTCGCGCAGCACACCGGCATTGTTGACCAGTACGTCGAGCGAACCCAGTTCCGCCGCAACGCGATCGACGGCGGCGTCGACCTGGGCCTCGTCGGTGACATTGCAGCCCACCGCGATTGCCTTACCGCCCGCGGCCACAATGGCGTCGACGGTTTCCTTGCAGGCGGCTTCGTCGAGATCGGCGACGGCGACGGCGAACCCGTCGGCGCCCAGCCGGGCGGCGGTGGCGGCGCCGATGCCGCGGGCCGAACCGATCACGAAGGCAACCTTGGACATGCGAATCTCCTTGTCAGGCGATGGCGTTCACGCCGGTGAGGGCGCGGCCGATGAGTAGTTTCTGGATCTGGCTGGTGCCCTCGTACAGGGTGAGGACGCGGGCGTCGCGCAGGTATTTGGCGACAGGATATTCGTCGATGTAGCCGTATCCGCCGAAGACCTGGATGGCATTGTTGGCGGCTTTCACGGCGGCCTCGCTGGCGAACAGTTTGGCGACCGAGGCCTCGGTGCCGAACGGTTTGCCGCGTGCGATCAAGTCGGCCACCCGCCAGGTGAGCAGGCGTGCGGCATCGACCTCGACGGCGATATCGGCGAGGAGTTCCTGGACCAGCTGGTAGGAGGCGATGGGTTTGCCGAACTGCTCGCGTTCGGCGGCGTATTTGACCGAGGCTTCCAGGCAGCCGCGCGCGACGCCGACGCATCCGGCGGCCACGCCCATGCGGCCCTTGTCGAGGGCGGCCATGGCGATCTTGAAGCCCTGGCCTTCCTCGCCGAGCCGCGCGGAATCGGGGACGCGGACCTTCTCGAGAACCAGTTCGGCGGTCGCCTGCCCGCGCAGACCGAGCTTGCCCTTGATCTCTGTGCGGGTGAATCCCGGTGCGTCCGTGGGCACCAGGAAGGCGGTCACGCCCTTGGGTCCCGGCCCGCCGGTGCGCGCGAAGATCACCGCGATATCGGCCCAGGTGCCATTGGTGATGAATATCTTGGTGCCGGTCAGCAGCCAGTCGTCCCCGTCGCGCACGGCCTTGGTGATCAGGTTCGCCGCATCCGATCCGGTCTCGGGTTCGGTGAGCCCGAAGCAGCCGAGCGCCTGCCCGGTGCACAGGCGCGGAAGCCATTCCCGCCGTTGCGCTTCGGTGCCGTAGGTCTTGATCGACTTGCCCACCAGTCCGAGCGAGACCGACACGATGCCGCGCACCGAGCTGTCGCCACGCCCGAGTTCCTCGAGCAGGATGCAGTAATCCAGGGCGGTGCCGCCGGATCCGCCGTACTCTTCGGGAATCTCGATACCGAGGAAGCCCATTTCGCCGAGTTTGCCCACAATGGCGGTGTCCACCGATTCCGCCCGATCCCAGGCGGCGGCATGCGGCACGACCTCTTTGTCCACCCATGCTCGCGCGAGTTCACGCAGGTCCCGCTGCGCCTCGCCGAGTTCGAAATCCACGACGGCTCCTAACCGAACGTTGTTAGGTTTATGCTTCCGAAGGTAACCTAACGATGTTCGGTTTTTCAAGAGCCCGCAGGAGGTGAGCCGATGCCCCGGCCGAGGGTGCCGCTGCTGAGCCGTGAGCGCATTCGCGACGCCGCGCTCGCGCTGATCGATCAGGACGGATTGGCGACGCTGTCCATGCGCAAGCTGGCCGCGGATCTGGGCGTGCAGGCCGCCTCGCTGTACGGCCACTACCCGACCAAGGACGAGCTGCTCGGCGATATCGCCCAGCACATCATGGCCCGGGTCGACGTCTCGGCGTTCGAGCGCGGGGATTGGCGGCAGGGCCTCATCGACTGGGCGCGGTCCTACCGCAGCGCATTGGTCGCGCACCCCAATTTCGTGCCGTATCTGTCCACGGGCCCGGGTAAGCGGGATGAGCATCTGCGCTTCACGGATGCCGTGCACGGCGGGCTGGTGGGTGCGGGCTGGCCGCCGCGCGAGGCCACCATGATCGGCGCTGCCACCCGGTATCTGGTGATGGGCGCGACCATCGGATCGTTCTCCCGGGGGTTCGTCGACGATGTGCAGGTCTACCGCGACCGGTATCCGCACCTGGACCAGGCGCATCTATTGCGCGCCAAGGCCGACGAAATCGATTCCGAGAGTTTCGAATTGGCATTGACCGCCTTCACCGACGGCCTGCGGCTGCGCTATGAAGCGCTGCCGCAGCGCCGCCGGTGAGAGTGTCAGGCGAGGCCGAATTCCGCCTTGACCTGATCTTCGGTCAGGCCGTAGTCGGCGAGTGAGTAGCGGTGGGCCGGTTTGCGGTCGCCGCTCTTGCTCTCCTCGTCCAGGGACAGCATGGCCGCGCGGGCCGGAGCGGTGAACTCCAGGCCGAACTGTCCGTAGATCTTCTCGACCGTGCCCATGGGGTCGGCGCGCAGATCCTCGAACTGGATGTCGAGGAACTGGTCCGGGTTGTATTTCGCACGGGCCGTGGTGAATTCGCGCAGGCCGCGCGACCACAGCTCCAGCTGGGTCGCGCCGATGCGCTCCCGGGTGAAAGTGGTCGACCAGCCGCGCGCGGCGTGCTCGGACAGGCTGCACGAGGAGCCGACAATGGTGACCGGGTCGCGGTGGGTCTGGATGATCAGCGCGTCCGGGTACACGCTCATCAGCGCGTCCAGGGCGAACAGGTGGCTGGGGTTCTTGAGCACCCAGCGTCGGCTGTCGCCCAGCCCGATGAGTTGCAGGTTCCGGCGGTGCCGCACATAGGCATTCGTCCAGTCCTGCTGCCGCAGCCACTGCGAGTAGGTCGGCAGGTAGGCCAGCGATTCATAGGAGATGGACTTGGCGGTCTGCCGCAGCAGCTGCCAACACTCCTCGACATCGGCGGCGCTCATGTAGTGCAGGCCCATGAACTCCGGATTCTCCACGCGATGCTGGGCGAATCCGGCGTCGATCTGCTGATAGATCGGATTCTCGGCCCAGCTGTCGCGCGGCGGGCGGGGCTGCGGGAACTCGGCCAGCCACATTTCCAGGGCCTGATGCTGCGGGTCGGCGGCGAGCAGGCGGTGCAGGGCGGTGGTGCCGGTGCGCGGCAGGCCGGTCACGAAAATCGGCCGCTGGACCGGTGTTTCGGCGTACCCGGGATGCGCCTGCCAGGAGGCTTCGCTCAGCGCCCGGGCCACCAGCGCCCCGCGCAGGAAGTACCGGCTCATCTTGGAGCCGAGTTCGGTGAGCCCGGCATCGCGCTGATAGGACTCCAGCAGGACGCCGAGCGCCTCGTGATGGTCGTCCGAGCCGAAATCATCGAGCCCGCAGACCTTCGTCGCCGAGGCGTGCAGGTCCTCGACGGTGCCGACGTTTGTGCGTCCGCTCATGGGTAACTCCTTGTACTGAGCGGGAATCCTGGCGATTCGGCCGACCGACCGGCACCCCATGGATCCCCGCTCGATCGCTATACGTGGTACTCGCCGCAGTTCACGTCGAGGGTCTGGCCGGTAATGGCATTGGCCCAGGGCGAGGCGAGGAAGACGACGGCGCGGGCGATCTCGTCCGGCTCGGGCAGCCGCTTCAGATCGGATTTGGCGGCGGTCTGCTCATAGACCTGTTCGGGCGTGATGCCGTACTTCTTGGCGATCTCCCCGAAGTACCACTTCAGCTGATCGGTCCAGATATACCCGGGCGCGACGGTGTTGACACGAACCCCCTTGGGCCCCAACTCCGTCGCCAGCGTCTGCGACATGGCCAGCAACGCCGACTTCGCCACCTTGTAACTGCCGTACCGGGGCTCGGAGTGCCGCAACACCGCCGAGTTGATCATGACAACCGCGCCCTTGGACTCACTCAGCGCCTCGGTGAACGCCTGCGTCATCCGCAACCCACCCAGCACGGTCAGATCGATACTGTCCCGAATCTGCTGAAAATCCGTGCGCGCCAGCGGCTTCATCGACGGCACCGCGAAAGCATTGTTCACCAGCACATCGACCCGCCCGAACGCCTCCAACGTGCGAGCCACCAAGTTCCGTACGGCCTCCTCATCGGTGATATCGGTGACCACACTCAGCGTCTCACCACCCTCGGCCTCGATCTCCGCAGCAACTTCCTTCAACCGCGATTCGGTACGCGCCGCCAACACCACCTTGGCTCCGGCGGCCGCCGCCTCCAGACAGATGGACCGGCCCAGGCCGGGGCCGACACCGCTCACGACGACCACCTGGTCGGCCAATAGACCAGTCTTCAGTCGCACGGTTTTCTCGCTCATCCGAGCATCCTTTCGCCGAATACGCGCTGCCGATCAGCGATGCGCGCGCGCCATCCGGCGTCGTCGATTCGATTGTGGGTGTGGTGTGGCAGCCGTTCAGCCACCTTGTCGAAGGGCACGAGTTCGACGGCGGGGCCGTCGGATTCGGTGATCGGGCGGTCGACGCGCTGCCAGCGGAACTGGAGGATGCCCCGGGTGCGTCCGGTGGTCTCGATCCAGTTGGCGATGCCCGGATTGCGGTGCGAGACCACCATGCGGATCAGCCCGTCCGGATCCACCTGCGCCTGTTGGTGATTGAGGCTGGTCTGGTGATTGACGTAGTCCAGGGAGATGTACCAGCGGCTGCCCAGCTGGAATCCCTGGTACGGCGCATCGGATTTCGGCACGGTGATGATGAGCGCCTGGTCGTCGGCCAGATCGTAGTGCCCGACCGAGGAGTACTGGGTGCTCAGCCCGCCCGGGGTGAGCCGGGGTTCGGTGAGAGTATTGACCGGCAGGTCCAGGTAGAACCATTTGGGGAAGTTGAACCAGGTGTGCACCCGGGTCAGCAGCATGCGCCCGGCCGCGCGATACCGCTTACGTAGCTGCGCCACAACGGGTTCCGCCGGAGCGGTGCCGATGGTGTCCACCCGTTCGATGCGAATGGACCCCTTGCGCTCGGCATTCCAGTCGCCGTATACCTCGCGCACCGCCAGCATGGACGCGCCCTCACCGAGCTGGAAGTAGTTCGGCTCCGGATTCTCCTTGGGCGGACCGAATCTCAGCTGATAGCTGCCGTCCGCGGCGATCTCCAGGCGGCGATCGTCGAAGGCGTCGTCACCATTGGGCACATCGGTGGCGGTGTAGTCGCCCTTGAGCACCTGGAAGCTCAGATCCACCGTGCTGCCGCGCACGCCGGTGAGCAGGTATTCCCCGCCCGGCTCGACATTCGCGTGGTAGTACAGCGTGTCGGGATTGTCGAGGCCCATCTTGGTGTACGGCCCGGTGGAGCTGACGAAGTACGGGTGCGATGTCCCGTGCGCCCGCGACAGCTGCAGGACGGCGGCGATACTGCCCTGCAAGTAGTCGCAGCCCTCGGCCAGATCGTGCTCGTCGCGAATGAATTCGGCGCTGGCAATGAGCTTTTCCGCCTCGGCGACCGCCGCCAGGAACGGCTCGGTCAGCGGCAGCTCCGCCTGTTCGATATCGGGTTGGTCCATCAGTCGTCTGCGATTCCTAGTTCTCGGCGGATGTTTCGGGCGATGTCGGCGGGTGTGCCGTCACCGGGGGTAATGGTCAGCTCGGCGTATTCGGGCCGCTGGTACGGCGAGTCGATGCCGGTGAACTCGCGCAGCTCCCCGGCCCGGGCGCGCTTGTACAGCCCATTGGGGTCGCGCAGCTCGCACTCTTCGAGCGGGGTGTCGACGAATATCTCGTAGAACCGCAACCGCGTGTCGTCGTGCATCTTTCGCGCATCGCGGCGCTGATCCCGGAACGGGCTGATGAGCGAGACGATGGCCACCACCCCGGCATCGGCGAACAGCGCCGCGACCTCGGCGACGCGGCGAATGTTCTCGCGCCGGTCGGCATCGGTGAAGCCGAGATCGCTGGTGAGCCCGTGCCGCAGATTGTCGCCGTCGAGCAGGTAGGCGGGCTGCCCGGAGGCTATGAGCTGGCGCTCCAATTCCACCGCGATGGTGGACTTCCCGGAGCCGGACAGCCCGGTGAGCCAGATGGTCGCGCCGGTGGAGAGCCGCTGGGTGCGGTCGACCGCCGACTTGTGCCACACCACGTCCTGGCGCGGCGGCCGCAGGCTGTGCCCGGCGCGCCCGCTCGGCAGTTCGGCGGGTCCGGAACTGCGCCCGGTGATCATGCCCGCCGCCACGGTCTGATTCGTGGTGTCGTCGACCAGGATGAAGCTGCCGGTCGCGCGATTGTCGCGGTACGGATCGAACATGAGCGGCGACCGGCTGTGCAGGGTGAGCCGCCCGATATCGTTGAGCGCCAGTACATCCGCGTCCGTCTGCCGGTGCAGCGTGTTCACATCGAGCCGGTATTCCAGCTCGCTCACCCGCACCTTGGCGGCCTGGGTGGCGGTGCGGATCGAATAGTCGTGCCCGGCGCGCAGTTCGGTGGTCTCGGAGAACCAGCACACCATGGCGTCGAGATCACGATCCAGATGCGGCTGATTGCCGGGCCGGGCCAGCATGTCCCCGCGGCCGATATCGATATCGTCGTCGAGGGTGAGCGACACCGCCATACCGGTGTACGCCTCGTCGACCTTGGTCCCGCCCGGCCCCCAGATCTGCCCGACCCGGCTGGACCGCCCGGAGGGCAGCACCACGACCTCGTCGCCGGGTTTGAAGATGCCACCGGCGATGGTGCCCGCATAGCTGCGCTGGCTGTCACCGTGCGGGCGGATCACGTACTGCACCGGCAGCCGCGCGTCGATGAGATTGCGGTCGGAGGCGACGTGCACCTCTTCGAGGTGCCGCAGCAGCGGCGGCCCGGGATACCACGTTGTGCGCGTGGAGGTTTCGACGACATTGTCGCCGTGCAGCGCCGACAGCGGCAGGAAGCTGAGGTCGCCCACATCGAGCTTGGTGGCGAAATCCGCGAATTCCGCCCGGATTTCCTCGAAGCGCTGCTCGGACCAGTCGACCAGGTCCATCTTGTTCACGCACAGCACCAGGTGGCCGACGCCCAGCAGCGAGGACAGGAAGGCGTGGCGGCGGGTCTGTTCCGAAACGCCCTTGCGGGCGTCGACGAGAATGAGCGCGAGGTCGGCGGTGGACGCGCCCGTCACCATGTTCCGGGTGTACTGCACATGCCCCGGCGTGTCCGCGATGACGAATTTCCTACGGGGCGTGGCGAAATAGCGGTAGGCGACATCGATGGTGATGCCCTGCTCCCGCTCGGCCCGCAGCCCGTCGGTGACCAGCGACAGATCCGGGCCGCCATTGCCGCGCGCGAGGCTGGCGCGTTCGATGGCGTCGAGCTGATCGGTGAACAGCGCCTTGGAGTCGAACAGCAAGCGCCCGATGAGCGTCGACTTGCCGTCGTCCACGCTGCCCGCGGTGGCCAGGCGCAATAGGTTGCGGCGCATCAGAAGTAGCCCTCTCGCTTGCGATCCTCCATGCCGGAGTCCGAGATTCGGTCGTCGGCGCGGGTGGCGCCGCGTTCGGTGAGGCGGGTGACGGCGGTCTCCGCGATCACCTCGGCCGGGGTGGCGGCGGCGCTCTCGACGCAGCCGGTGCAGGTGGCGTCGCCGACGGTGCGGAACCGCACGGTGGTCTCGTAGGCCCGCTCACCCGGGCGCGGAGTCAGGAATCGGTTGTCCGCCAGCAGCATTCCGTCGCGTTCGATGACAATGCGCCGGTGCGCGTAGTACAGCGCGGGCAGTTCCACCTCGGCCTGATCGATGTACTCCCAGATATCCAGCTCGGTCCAGTTCGACAGCGGGAACACCCGGATGTGCTCGCCCTGCCGGTGCCGCCCGTTGTACAGGTTCCACACTTCGGGCCGCTGCGCGCGCGGATCCCAGGCGCCGTACTCGTCGCGGAAGCTGAACACCCGCTCCTTGGCGCGCGCCTTCTCCTCGTCGCGGCGCGCCCCGCCGAATACCGCGTCGAAACGGTGTTCCCGGATGCTGCGCAGCAGGGTGGCGGTCTGCAGCCGATTGCGGGTCTCCCCTTCGCGTTCGGTCACCCGGCCCGCGTCGATATCGTCCTGCACGCTGCCGACCAGCAGCTGCGCCCCGAGCCGGGCCGCGGTGCGATCCCGGAAGCCGAGCACCTCGTCGAAGTTGTGCCCGGTATCGATGTGCAGCAGGGGAAATGGCAGCGGCGCGGGCCAAAAGGCCCGCCGCGCCAGCTCCAGCATGACCGTGGAGTCCTTACCCCCGGAGAACAGCAGCACCGGCCGCTCGAAGGTGGCCGCAACCTCTCTCGAATGATGTGCACCGATTCCGCCTCCAAGGCGGCCAGATGCCCCAACTCGTATCCCGTGCGCATAGTCACTCACTCGCCCGCGCCACCCGCCAACTTGCGTTTTCGAATATTCGACGCTATTGTTCGATAATGTGACACCGACGATAGGGCGACAGCCTGCGCCGGTCAAGAGCTCGTTCCCACGAATTCCCATCCCACGACCCGCGCCGAGGACCACTTGACTGAAATCAGTACCGCCACAGCGCTATCCGCGACCTCGGACGAGCCCGTAGCGGTCGCCGATTCTCCCGCGTCACCGCCCACCCGGCGCGTGGTGCAGGCCATCGAGCTGCTCTCCCGCCACCCCGTCGAGAACCTCTCCCTCGCGCGCATCATTCGCGGCACCGGCATGTCCCGCGCCACCGCGCACGCCGTTCTGAGCCAGCTCACCGCCGACGGCTGGACGATCCGCGACGAGGACGGCAATTACGGTCTCGGCCTGGGCCTGCTCGCGGTGTCCCGCCGCGCCGAAGCCGCCTTCCCGCTGCGCCGCGTGGCCCTCGACGCCATGCGCGAACTTTCCGCCGCCCACGGCATTCCGGTCTTCCTCGCCGAACGCGATGCCGACTCGATCCTCATCACCGAGGTCCTCGGCAAACCCTCCGTCCCCTGGATCCGCCTCGGCCGCCACCTCCCCCTGGCCCCGCCCGTGGCCCGCGAATTCATCGCCTGGGCACCGGATTCCGAGCGCCGCGCCTGGCTCGACGCCGCCGATCCGGCCCAGCGCCCCCGCCTCGAATCCGTCCTGTCGGCCATCCGCACCCGCGGCTACACCGTCGAACGCCTGGCCGACGACTCCGGCCCCATGATCGAAGCCCTGGCGGCCCTCCGCCACTCCCCCGTCACCAACCCCCTCCGCCACCGCCTCAGCGCCCTCATCACCGACCTCATCACCATCGACTACCTCCCCACCGAACTAACCGACCACAATGCCGTCGTCTCGGTAGCCGCCCCCCTCTTCACGGGCCCTCGCGTCACCGCCTCGATCGTCGCCTGCCCCGACACCAACCTCACCGCCCCCGCCCTCGAATCCCTGGCCGCCGACGTCATATCCGCCGCCCACTCCATCCCCAACTGACCGCGCCCGCGCCGCCAGCCCCTCGATGGCGTGCACGCTCGCCCGCTCATCCGGCGTCAGCTCCCCGCCGAGCGCCTCCCGGCACAGCTCCGCAGCCTCCGCGTACCGACCTTCCCGCAGTCGGCACAGCGCCATGACCCGCACCAATTGCGGTGTGCGCGGCGCATTCTCAGCGAGCCATGCCACGCGCCGCCCGGCCAACTCCAGCTCGTCGGCGCTGATTACCGAACGGCTCAACGCCAGCCAGCACGCCATCTGCACCGTACCCACCAGATCGGTCGCCGTCAGCGAACTCTTCGGCTTCGGCAGCAGCAGCTTTCGAGTGTCGACGCGCGCGGTCTTGGCCGCCACGCCGACCTTCCACCCCGCCGCGAGCCCGAACATGTGCGCACCGTCGGTGTACATCCCGTTCTTGTGCCGATACGGCACGAGATTCCCGATCCCCAGCCACACTGCCGGTCCAGCGAGCGCCGCCAGCACCACCGGCGGCAGCGGCAAGACCAGCACCCCCGCCGCCGACCCCAGATTCGCCACCGGCCCCGCGGCAAACGTCAGCCATCCGCCACCCCGCCGCGGCTGAATCCCCCACACCACCCGACCGGCAACCCGCCACCCGAAATACACGGTGACCACCCCCATCTGAACCCCACACTGCCCCGACTTCCCCGGCTCGGCCCCCAGGTACACCTCGTTCACCCGCGCCCCGAACACCCGCCCCACCACGAGATGCCCCAGCTCATGGATGACCACCGACCCCATCACCGCACCCCACACGACCCACGGCAGGATCGCCGCAATCGTGGAACTCCGCCACAACACCACCGAAAACCCGACACCGATAACGCCGATCGAAACAACCATCCCACGCACAGACCGGATGGTACGACGCCATCGCCGACAATGATGGTCAGGAGGCCAGAATTTCCCCGGCGGCGCGCTCACCACTGCGAATGGCTCCGTCCATATAGCCCTGCCAGTAGTCGGCGGTTTCAGTGCCCGCCCAGTGGATGCCACCGACCAGCTCGCGCAGGGCCCGGCCGAAGCGGGTGAGGATGCCCGGGCGGGTGGTGGCGGTCGGTCCGCCCCAGGAGTAGGGGTCGTTGTCCCATTTCTTGAAGCCGTAGTCGATGGCGTGGGTGCGGGCCTCGGGGCCGAAGTAGTGGACCAGGGAGTCGAGGCTCTCCTCGACCAGGTCGGTGTCGGGGCGGCCGTCGAGGTCGGCCATGGCGTCGGCGGAGATGAAGCCCATGAGGATGTGGTGGCCTTGGCCGTAGCTTTCGTAGGTGACGTCGATGGGGGTGCCGTCGCCGACCACCTGGCCGACCAGGCCCTGGTCACGCCAGAAGGGGCGGTCGTAGACGGCCAGGAATTTGGCTATCCGGCCCATGGTGTAACCGTTGACGAGTTCGATTCTCTCCGTGGGCAATCCGGGGCGGTAGTCGATCCTGTCGCTAATGGCGGGCGACATGGCGACCACGACCTTGGCCGCGCTGTAGACACCACGATCGGTGAAAACCTGCAACTGGGAACATGTTTGATCGATCGCACGGGCTGGTGCACCGTAAACGATGCTGTCGGACAGTGATTCGGCCATCCGCAGCGGGACGAGGGCCGCACCGCCGTCGAAGAAGCGCTCCTGCGCGCCACTGTCGACGCCGAGCAGCCGCGAGAAGGTGCCGGGATTCTGCGCATTCCCGGCGGATGCGAAGTAGTTCATCATGAACAGCGCCGACAACTCGTGCGGCCGCACCGACAACGGCGCCGACTGAGCCAGCGCCAGAAACAGTTTGCCCTCGTAGGTGGAGGCATTGGCGTCGATCCAATCCTGCCAGGTGATCGAGTCCAGGTACGCGGCATCGGGATGCAGCCACGGTTCGCCGACGGGGAATCCGATGCTCGTCAGGTCGATCCGAGCCATTGCGGCAGCCGTCTCCACGGTGCCGGGCAGCACGGGCAGCGGCACCGCCGCCGGAACCCGGTGCAGCACACCTTGAATCGAGAACAGCGATTCACCCTGGTTGTACGTGGGCAGCGTCGCCACACCGTATTCGGCGGCCAGCGCCGCGATCCGATCCTGAGTGGGCCCGAGGAACTCCGCCCCACCGTCAATGGTGATCCCACCCCGAGTAGTCGCATTGAAAACCCGCCCACCCGCCCGCTCCCGAGCCTCCAGCAGCAGCACCCGCAACCCCGCGGCCCGCAGCGCATTGGTAGCGACCAGCCCCGACAGCCCCGCCCCAATGACGATCAAATCGGCATCCCGACCCGCCCCATGGAGAATCGTTCTGCGGCTTATATTCACGGGCTTCCTCCCACCGGCGAAGACAGCTGGGCCCAGAAGGTAGGCCCGCCTGAAACCCAATACTGGACAATTGACCAGTTCCGTCGGTTTCCCGCTGATCAACTTCAGGTAAACCCGTCTACGGCAAGATCACCCCATGGAAACCCTTCGCTCGCGTGAGGTCTACTCGAACCAGTGGATAACCGTCCGCGAGGACATAATCCGCAGACCGGACGGCGAATCCGCCATCTACGCCGTAGTCGACAAATCCGACTTCGCCGTCATCATCGCCCGCGACAACGACCGCTTCCACCTCGTCGAACAGTTCCGCTACCCCCAGCAGAAGCGCTGCTGGGAGTTCCCTGGCGGCGCCCTCCACAACGGCGAAACCTTCGACCCGATCGCCACGGCTCACCAAGAACTCCGCGAAGAAACGGGCCTCCGCGCCAGCCACATGACCTACCTCGGCCGCATCGCCCCCGCCCCCGCCACCTGCAGCCACCACGGCCACATCTTCCTCGCCACGACCTGGAAGTCGGTGAGCCCGAACGCGAAGCCTCCGAACAGGACATGCGCGCAGCATGGTTCACCCGCGCCGAACTGGAGTCCATGATCGCTCGCGGCGAGATCACGGATGGCGACACAGTGGCGGGCTACATGCTGCTGCTGTTGCACGAAAGGGCAAACCCCTCCTGGCCCTCGCTTCGCTCGGATTACTGCCCTGTTTTCTATCCGCCGTGGGTCGGTGCTCCGGTCCTCGTCCCCTCTCGGATGGTCTTCACTCTCTGGCGTACGCAAAGCAGAACGGATAAGTGGGGTCACCTCGTCTGCCGTACCCGGCCTTGGCTCCCCCTGTCAGGAGCCGTAACCAGGGCCAGGCCCCACGTACGGAAGGTGAGGGTACGGCTCCCAAAGGGGGAGCCAAGGCCGGGTACGGCAGACGAGGTGACCCATCTATTGGGTAGCTTTGCGCACGCCAAAGGCAGAGGCCGTCCAGGGACGCAATATCACCGGAGCACCGACCCCCGGCGGATAGATCACCGAATTGCCCGAGAGGAAGCGCGGCTACGGGTGGTGAGCAGGCGCAAGCGCGGTACGTGCATCCATAAGAGCGAACCCGAGCAGATTCTCACCGCGCCAGGTGGCAGGATGCCGAGCATCCGGGTTCTCCGCCCCGATCCCGATACCCCAAATAGCATCGCGCGGAGCAGCTTCCACGAGCACCTTGCTGCCGTTGGCGAGCAGAAAATCCCGAAGCTCTTCATGCTGGCCGAATTTGGCAATGCTGCCCCGCACCACGATGTCGTACCGGTGCGCCACCCACGCGTCCTGGTCGAAACCACGGACCGAGCGTCCCAGGCGTTTGGCGTCAGCGGGCGTATTACTCTGCAGGATGCGCCCGCGCATCTCCTCGTCCCCGAACAGGTGCGCCTTCTCGGCCATCATGAAATGTTCGGCGCTGCCGTAGGTTTGACCGTCCACGGTGAACTCGACCGGCCACCACTGGCTTAGGACCCATTTCCCGACAGCGTGCCCCGGGGTGCGGGTGTGACCCCAGAAGAAGAGGAACTCCGGTCTAGCACCGTCCGCCATATCAGCTGTCAGCTGCGCCCTGTCCACGACACCGGACGATAGCCCACACCTCTGACACCGTCCCCCGATTATCCGGCGAGTCACACGACCCGCCGCCCCGCTGTCTGGCGCGCCGCGCGGCTAACTGGCGAGGGCGCGCAGCCGGGCCATGACCGACGGCGACGGGTGGTCGTCGACGCGATAGCGCGGCGGGTCGTATCCCGGCACGGGCGTGAGGGATACGAGGGCGGCGACATCGGACCAGGCGACGCGGAAGGCATTGGTTTCGGTGATGACGAACAGGATGTAGTCGGCGTGCGGGAGGAGGGTCGGGGTGCCGCCGGTCCACGGGGTCATGGTGTGTTCGCTGCCGTCCGGGGCGCGCAGGTGCATGAGGGCGCTGATGGCTTCCTCGAGGTCGTCGTCGGCGCGGAGTTTGTCGGTCTGGCCGCCGTAGACGGTGGCGGCCAGCCGGGTTTCGGCGTGCCGCAGGGCCTGCCAGGCCGGGTGTTCGAGCGGGATGCAGAAGGGGACGAGGTCGCCGTCGTCGTCGATGGTGTAGGGCACCGGGGAGAGCGGGCGTAGCGCCTCGTCGTAGCGTTCCTCGGCCAGGGCCAGCACCTGGAGCAGCGTGTCCGGATTGGCGCCAAGGACGACCAGCATGCCTGCGTGGGCGGGCAGGAAAACCAGTGGGCGCGAACCGGTCCGGGCCTCGGCGCCCGCCAGCCAGCCGCCGACCAGCGGCAGTGAGCCGACATAGGAATCGCCGTCCTCGTCGGCGAAGTCGAGGACCTGGGTGCCGGTGGCCGGGTCGAAGGCCGACAGGGTGCTCATGGCCACTTCGGTCAGGTTGGAGTGCGCGGTGCTGTAGACCTCGTCGGCCTCGACGCCCCAGGCGGTGAGGTCGGCGGTGGTCACGAAGCGCATGGTGGACGGGTTGTCGAGGACCACCATCTCGCTCAGGAACGGCAGTACGGGGCGCGCGAGCAGCACATCACGGACGCGGATGCCAGCGACACTGAACTGATTCCGGTCCGAGGGCCGCACGACCGGGCGCAGGCGCTTGGCCGCCGATTCCCAGGGCTCGGTTTCCGGATCGGTCAGGAACGGCTCCACCAGATCGGCGACCCGCCGCACCCGCTCGTGTTCGGGCTGCCCCGCGCACCGCTCGAACAGCGTCTCCAGGCTCAGTTTCGCGAAGCTGTCGCTGCCCCGCCGCCGCACGACGACCTCGGACGCCTCCTCGTCGAACTCCGCCGATTCCACCGCGTCGTAGGCCAGCACTTGCGCAAGGACCTTGTTGCCGAACCGATTTCGCGCTGACCCGAAGACGCCACCGAGAAAGCCCATGAAGCGGACTATACGCACGGCGGATAACAGTCCGGCTACGCCGAACGCACCGCCGACACGCCCGCGCTCGTACCCGGAATTCGCGGACGTGTCCGGCACAGTTCAGCTGATGTTGAGCTCGCTGATGGAAGGTCGGCGCATGGCTACATTCTCGCGACGCACACTGCTGCGCACGTCCGCCGCCGGGCTGGTCATCGCCCCCGGCCTGGTGGCGTGCTCGTCCAATGACGGTCCCGGACTGGTGCGGGAGCGGCCCGTCTTGACGCACGGCGTCGCGGTCGGCGATCCCCGCGCCGACGGCGCGCTGATCTGGGCGCGCTCGGACAAGCCCGCGAAGCTCATGGTGGAGACCGCCGCCACCGAATCCTTCACCGATGCCAAGCGGTTCGAAGGCCCCATGCTCACCCCGGATTCGGACGGCACCGGGCGGCTGCGCGTCAACGGCCTGCCCGCCGGGCAGCAGGTGCACTACCGCGTGACCCTCGAAGGCGAGGGCGGAGCCGTCTCCGAGGCCGTCACCGGCGTCTTCCGCACCGTGCCCGCCGCGAGCTCCGATATCAAGCTGCTGTGGTCCGGCGATACGGCCGGTCAGGGTTTCGGCATCAATCCGGATCTGGGCGGTATGAAGATCTTCTCCGCCATGGCCGCCCGGGATCCGAACCTGTTCATCCACTCCGGTGACAGCATCTACGCGGACAATGCGCTGAAGGAATCGGTCACCCTCCCCGACGGCCGCGTCTGGCGCAATATCGTGACCGAGGCGAAAAGCGCCGTCGCGCAGACCCTCGACCAGTTCCGCGGCAACTACGCCTACAACCTCAGCGATGAGAACTACCGTCGCTTCAATGCTTCCGTCGCCCAGCTGGTGCAGTGGGACGACCACGAGACCGTGAACAACTGGTCCCCGGGCGGCACGGTCGCCGACGGCAAGGGCTACACCGAACGCAATATGGACACCCTCGCCACGCGGTCCTGGCAGGCGTTCCACGAGTGGATGCCATTGGAGCGCAAGGAGGCCATGGACGGCCGCCTGTTCCGCAAGGTGTCCTACGGCCCGCTGCTCGACGTCTTCGTACTGGACATGCGCTCCTACAAGGACGCCAACAATGCCAACAACGCGCCCGAGGGCCGCATTCTCGGCCAGGCTCAAACCCAGTGGCTGATGGACGGTTTGCGCGAGTCCAAGGCCACGTGGAAGATCGTCGCCAATGATCTGCCGCTGGGTCTGATCGTCAAGGATGGCGAGACCGTCTTCGAAGGCGTCGCCAATGCCGATCCGGGCGCGCCGTCGGGCCGCGAGTCCGAGATCGCCAAGGTGCTGTCCTCGATCAAGGCGAACAAGGTGACCGGCGTCGTGCGGCTCACCGCCGATGTGCATTGCACCGCCGCCCACCGCTATTCGCCCGAGCGCGCGGCCTTCAAGGATTTCGACGAGTTCTGGGAGTTCGTCTCCGGCCCGCTGAACGCCGGTGCGTTCGGCCCGAACAATCTGGACGGGACCTTCGGCCCGGAGGCGGTTTTCGTGCACGCGCCGCCCGCGCAGAACACGTCCCCGCTGGATGGCGCCTATCAGCATTTCGGCGAATTGACCATTGACGGCAAGTCCTGCGAACTCACAGTAAACCTGTGCGATGCGACCGGAAACGTGCTGTTCACACAGCGTCTCGACCCCGCCAACTGAGACGGCGGTCCAAGCCCGAGCACGATCGGCGCGACTGTGGTTAGCTGTAGCGCCATGAGCACGTCCGTCTCCACCCACCCGGATGAATTCCTGCCCCGCGATACCGCGGATGTCGTTCGTACCGTTCGGGATTCGCGCAAGTCGACGAAACCGCTGACCATCCGCGGTGGGGAGCGGCCGGACGAGGAGCTGGCGCCGCCGGAACAGGGTGCGGTGCTGTCCATGCGGAAGATGAATCGGGTGCAGGTCGTCGACGCGGATGCCCGAACCGTCCGGGTGCAGGCCGGGGCGCGGTTGTCCGATATCGACCGCACCCTGGCCGCGCACGGGCTCGGACTGCCGATTGTCGGCGACCATCGGGAGATCACGGCGGGCGGATTCGCTGCGGTGGGCGGGCTCAGCAATGCCTCGCATCGGTTCGGCATGTTCTCCGACAATGTGGTGGAGCTCGAATACGTCGATCAGGACGGGCGATTCGGCACCTGCGGGCGCACCCATCACACCGATCGGTTCCGGCGCATTCTGGGCGGGGGCGGGCGCACCGGGATCATTACCGCGCTCACCCTCGAGGTGGCGGATATGGACAAGGACCGCATCTGGCTCACCACCGACGCGCACCGGTTCCTGGATTTCGATACCTGGGTGGAGCATTCGTTCAAGGAGATCCAGTCGCCCGGCGATTCCATGCTCCAGGTGGGCCGCTGGGTGGACACCGCACCGCTGAAGGTGGCGCGACCGGTCGGTACGGGCACCGTGCAGCTGGGCACCGTGCGCTTCGGCCAGTGGTCGAGCCTGCATCCCACCACCCCCAACCTCTCGCTGCGCGCCCGCCGCGAGGTCGGCGCCCGCGCCCGCAAGTCCCTGGGCGCCATTGCCGCCTCCGCGGGTGGCCGCGCCGGTATGCCGGTCCGCAATGCCGCCGCCGGTGCGCTCATGTTCGCTCCGAAGGTGCTGACACCGCGCGATGCCGAGTATCTGGCCGATACCGTCATCTCGTCCTCGGAACGCGGCCCGGCCTACCGCATCTCGGTGTTCGCGCCGCTGTCGAACTACACCCGGGTCTTCCACGGCCTGCACGACCTGTTTGCCGGGCACCGCGAGAAGACCGGCTGCTTCACCGTCATCTCCGCCATGACCTATGGCGTGCGGTCCCGCTACCTGCGCGAACTCGATAACGAGGACCACGGCTTCATTACCTTCACCTGCCGTTTGCGGCCCGCCGCGGTGCCGTCGGAACTCCTGCGCGACATCGTCTCCGGAATCGACGAGATCTGCGTCGCCGAACGCGCCCGGCGCTATGACCCAACCGATTAGAATGTGTTCCGCCGCACTCCCAGCAACGGGCTAGCAGCCTGAAATGGTTGTCGCCCAGGGCGTGCGGCGCAGTATCGGTACTGTCGGCGGGGCGCCGGTGCCACACATCGTTCGTGAGTGAAGGTTGCCTGTCCCATGATCGAATTCCGTGCTGCCCGCCGTCCCCGCCCCGCCGCTGCCATGACCGGCACACGCCCCATCGCTGGAAAACGCGTCGTCGTCACCGACGCGACCTCCGAAATCGGCCGCGCCACCGCCCGATTACTCGCCTCCCACGGCGCAGAGGTTCTCCTCGTCGCGCGCCGCGGGAGCCAACTCGTGCACGATTGCGCCGCCATTGTCGAATCCGGCGGCCGCGCCCACTGGCATCGCTGCGATATCTCCGCCCTGGGCGATGTGGATCAGCTCATCGAATGGCTGCTCACCGATTTCGACGGCATCGACGTCCTGGTCAACAATGCCGGTCGCCCCACCCGCCGCCCCGCCCTGCAATCCCTGGACCGCTTCACCGACTACCAGCGCATGATGGCCGCCAATTACTTCGGCCCGCTGCGTCTGACCCTCGGCCTGCTCCCCGCCATGCTGGCGACCGGCTCCGGTCACGTCATCAATGTCGGCCCCTGGTCCCTCACCACCGGCGCGGCCCCCAACTTCGCCTCCTATGCCAGTTCCCAGGCCGCCTGGACCACCTTCGGCCAATGCGCCGACGCCGAACTCTCCCCGCGCGGCATCCACGTCACCGCCGTCCACTACCCGGCCTTCCGCATAGACCCCGTGGCCCCCACCTACTACACCGAAAACCCCATCCTCAACCCCGCCGAGGCCGCCCGCTGGATCGAAACCGCGATCCGCACCCGCCCCGTCCAGGTCAGCCCCCGCTTCCCCCGCACCCTCCTGGGCCTGGCCGGGAAGGCCCCGCGCTCCACCGCCCTGATCAAACACGCCCTGGGCATCTGAACTCACCGTCCCGATGAGGGGAAGGTGGGGCCGTACCCCTTGCGGCCCCACCTTCTCGGGAAAAGCAAAGCGCCCCATCCGAATCCGGATGGGGCGCTTCGTGAATCAGCTCAGTGCTTCTCGGGGCCGAGGTGGTACTCGAACACCAGGCCGCCCGCGGCGACCAGGATGCAGATGACGCCGACGCCGATCAGCCACGGCTCGAAGAACGCGAAGCCGAGGGCGGTGACGGAGCCCGCCGCCGCCAGGGTGATGGGCCAGAACGAACCGGGCGAGAAGAAGCCCAGGTCACCGGCGCCGTCGACGATCTCCGCCTCCTCGTAGTCCTCCGGGCGGAGGTCGAGGCGGCGGGCGACGAAGCGGAAGTAGGTCGCCACGATGAGCGACAGACCCGCGGACAGCACGATGGCGGTGGTGCCCGCCCACTCGACGCCGGTGCGCGACTGGGCGGTGAAGTAGCCGTAGACCACAGCCACGATCACGAAGAAGACCGTGATCAGTTCGAAGATGCGAGCTTCGACCTTCATATCAGTTCAGTCCTCACTTGGCGTACGACGCTTCGACCCCACGGCCGGTGCGGTCGGTATTGAAGGGCTTGGTGGTGGTGGCCACCGGCGACTCGCCGATGCCCTCGAGGGCCTGAGCATTGGTCTTACCGGCCTCGCGAGCATCCATGTACTTGCGGAAGTTCTCCGGCGAGACCACCCGGACCTCGAAGTTCATCATCGAGTGGAAGGTGCCGCACATTTCGGCGCAGCGGCCGACGAAGGCGCCGGTCTTGTCGATCGGGCCGACCTGGAAGACATTGTCGGAGTTGTTCTGCTTCGGGTTCGGCATGACGTCGCGCTTGAACAGGAACTCCGGCACCCAGAAGGAGTGGATGACGTCCGCGGCGGCCAGCTGGAACTCCACGATCTGACCGGACGGGATGACCAGCACCGGGATCTCGTTGGAGGTGCCGACGGTCTCGACCTTGTCGTAGTTCAGGTACGAGATGTCGTTCGACGGCAGGCCGTTGTTCGGGCCGGGCTGCGGGTGGCCTTCCTCGTTCTTGCGTTCCTTGTACTCCTCCTGGATAGAGGTGTTCATGCCCTGGCGAGCCTGGTCGACGCCGTCGTACTTCCAGTTGGCGATATCGACCTTCTGGTAGCCGAACTTCCAGTTCCACTGGAAGGCGGTCACATCGACCACGACGTTCGGGTTCTCCACCTTCTCGTGCACGTAGTTCTGCACGACCACGGTGAAGTAGAACAGCACCGCGATGATGACGAACGGCACGGCCGTGTAGGTCAGCTCCAGCGGCACGTTGTAGCCGGTCTGCCGGGGGAATTCCGGCGAGTCCGCCTTCTTGCGGTGGAAGGCCACGGTCCAGAAGGTCAGGCCCCACACCAGCACGCCCATCGCCAGCGCGGCGACCACGGACCAGGTCCACAGCTCACGCATCCGGGTGGCCTGCGGCGTAATGCCCGAGGGCCAGCCGAACCGCAGCCACGGGTTGTCGATCGAGCAGCCGGAGACGAGCATCGCGGTCATCCCCATGGACACCGCCAGCCCGGCCCGCCGAAGGATGCGGCCCCGCCGACCCTGGGCGGGTCGTGGCCCTATCGCTTCGCTCGCCTTGTGCGCCACGCTCAACGCCTTCCTGGTCGTCTCTCCGACTCGGCGCCGCCCGGACTCCCTTCCGCCGGACGACCCAATTTCAGCCACGGTTGGGCCACTCCCCGGGGGCTCGCGGAACTCGCGATCAACCCTGAGAGTTTCCCAAGTACTACGGAGCGTAGACCAAACCGGGCGTCGCGTTGTGATCGGGTCGCATTCGACACTCCGGAAACTGCATAAGCCGTGGATACGGGCTCTCGCGCAGGATCCGCGCGCGTGCGGCATACTCGGACAGTACGTTTCGCGTCCCGCGCGCACGATCGACCATATGCCGCAGGGCGACCATCCCCGACTCCGGAAAGAGGTTCTCCCCGCAGTGTGTGGTCTGCTCGGATTTCTGACAGCTGACACAGCTACCACCCCGGAGGGGCGGACGGTCGAAACCACCGCGGCGCAGGTGTACGAGGCGCTGCACTGCCAGCGCCATCGCGGCCCGGATGAGAAGGGCACTTGGCACGACGAGCGCATGATCTTCGGCTTCAACCGGCTGTCGATCATCGATATCGAGCATTCGCATCAGCCGCTGCGCTGGGGTCCGCCGGAGAATCGGGAGCGTTATGCGCTCACCTTCAACGGGGAGATCTACAACTATCTCGAGCTGCGCGCGGAATTGACCGCCGAGCACGGCGCGGAGTTCGGCGATGAGCCGATGTTCGCCACCGAGGGCGACTCCGAGACCATTGTGGCGGCCTTCCACTACTGGGGCGCCAAGGCGGCGAGCAAGCTGCGCGGCATGTTCGCGTTCGCCATCTGGGATACCGAGCTGAACAAGCTGTTCATCGCGCGCGACCCGTTCGGCATCAAGCCGCTGTTCACCGCGACCGGTCCCGGCGGTACGGCGTTCTCCTCGGAGAAGAAGAGCCTGCTGGAGCTGCTGCCCGCGCTGGGCCTGACCGATGCGCTGGATCCGCGTGCGCTCGAGCACTACACGGTGCTGCAGTACGTGCCGGAGCCGGAGACGCTGCACAAGGACATCCGCCGTCTCGAATCCGGCTGCTACGCCTGGATCGAGCCCGGTGAGCAGCCGCGCATCACCCGCTACTTCAACCCGCAGTTCCGGGTGTCGCCGTTCCTGCCCGGCACCGCCGACAAGCGCTACCGGGAAATCGCCGAGGCGCTGGAGGATTCGGTCGCCAAGCACATGCGCGCGGATGTGACCGTCGGCGCGTTCCTGTCCGGCGGTATCGATTCCACCGCCACCGCGGCGCTGGCCATGCGGCACAACCCGAACCTGATCACCTTCACCACCGGGTTCGAGCGCGAGGGCTATTCCGAGGTCGATGTGGCCGCCGAGAGCGCGGCCGCCATCGGCGCGCGGCACATCGTGCGCGTGGTCGGTCCGGAAGAGTACGCGGCCTCGATTCCCGAGATCATCTGGTACCTGGACGATCCCGTCGCGGATCCGGCGCTGGTGCCGCTGTACTTCGTGGCCAAGGAGGCCCGCAAGCACGTCAAGGTGGTGCTCTCCGGCGAGGGCGCGGACGAGCTGTTCGGCGGGTACACCATCTACCGGGAACCGCTGTCGCTCAAGCCGTTCGAGTATCTGCCCAAGGGCCTGCGCAAGCTGGCGGGCAAGGTGTCGGAGCGCATTCCGGAGGGCACCCGCGGCAAGAGCCTGCTCAATCGCGGTTCGCTCACCCTGGAGGAGCGCTACTACGGCAATGCGCGCAGCTTCAACGACGCCCAATTGCGGTCGGTGCTGCGGGAGTTCCGGCCCGAGTGGACGCATCGGGATGTGACCGGCCGCATCTACGGCATGCAGGGCAATCACTGGGATCCGGTGGCCCGCATGCAGCATCTGGACCTGTTCACCTGGTTGCGCGGCGACATCCTGGTCAAGGCCGACAAGATGACCATGGCCAACTCGCTCGAGCTGCGCGTGCCGTTCCTGGATCCCGAGGTCTTCAAGGTCGCCGAGAAGCTGCCCTTCGACCAGAAGATCACCAAGGACACCACCAAGTACGCACTGCGCCAGGCGCTCGAGGGCATCGTCCCCGGGCATGTGCTGCACCGCGCCAAGCTCGGTTTCCCTGTCCCCCTGCGGCATTGGCTGCGCGGTCCGGAGCTCTACGACTGGGCCCGCACCCAGATCGCGGAATCCAGCACCGATCACCTGCTCGACAAGGCCGCCATCACGGCCATGCTGGAGGCGCACCGCACCGGCCCGGTCGATCACAGCCGCCGCCTGTGGACGCTGCTGTGCTTCATGATCTGGCACGGCATCTTCGTCGAGCACCGCATCAAGCCGGAGATCCAGGAACCGGTCTACCCGGTCAGTCTGTAGCTTTCGGTCCTCCCCGAATCGACGCACGCGACGGTATCCGCCCGGGTACCGTCGCGAGCGGGGGATTTCGGGCGGCGATCTCCCGAGCGCGAATGCGGTGCGAGTCGCCGGCAGGAGTCTTTCGGGGTGAATTGGTGGCGGTCGCGTGGCGACGAACCACAGGGGCGAGACGAAGCACGGCGGCGCGCGGGGGCCGATCCGATACCGCTGTTCGGCCGGATCTCGCGCCTGGAACACCTCTTGCAGGACGCCCTCGCCCGCGCCGACGCGGAGCCCGACCCGGCCGCCCGCGCCCGATTGCTGCTGGCGGGGATTCGCGCCTTCCTGGCCGAGGCCGAGGATGAGATCGGCCCCAATCGAATCCTGTTGCAGTCCCGTCTCATCGAGACCGCCGCCAGTTATCCGGACGAATCGCTGCGCCTGCTCGCCGACGCGTCCTGGTGGTGCGATATCGAGGAAGCCACCGCCCATCGGGTCTTCACCTGCTGGCTGCACCGCCCCGACCCGGCCACCTTCCCCGCAACCTGGACCGCCGCCGCCGGAATGCTCACCCAGTCCAGCGCATTGCGCATGTGGCTGGCCAATACCGTCCGCGACCCGGATTCGGTGGTATCCCCCGAATTCCGCGCCCTGGCCCGCACCCACCTCACCGCCGTGGTCGACGACCGGTTCGACCAATACGAATTCAAAGGCGCCACCTCCCCCGTCTGGCAACTCCTGCACGCCCTCGGCCCCACCGGCCGCGCCGACTGGTTCTGCCTCCTGCGCGACCGCGCCGCCGCCGACCACCGCTACGAACTCGCGGACCGCTTCGGCGGCAAGGGCATCCGCGATCGCAAACAACGCCTGCACGACTTCGCCGCCCACCGCCGCCTCCGCACCGGGACCACCGACCCGGACAAGCTCCGCGGACCGAGCACTCCCAGCGAGTACCGCCATCTCCTGCTCGCGGCGGCGGCCCTCATGCGCGGCGAATCCGCCGCCCGGCACCTCACCGAGGCGAAACGCGATGGCACGGACCGCCTCCAGCCCTCCGCCCACCTGCTGACCGCCCTCGAGTCCCTGCGCACCGGCAACCGAGCCGACGCCCGCACCCACCTCACAGCCCTGCTCGACCACCCGCCCCGTTCGGCCTCCGACACCGACATCCTGGCCAACGCCAACATCTTGCTGGGCGCCCTCGCCCGCAACGACCGGCAGATCGCCGAAGCAGCCCGCACCCTGCACACCCGCCACGGCGCCGCCTGGCCCGCCCACGCCCTCGTCCAGCCCACCACCGTCCTGAGCGCCGTAGCCCGCGCCGAACCCGAGTTGCTGTCCACCCTCCTCACCGCAGCCTCCGGCGAATCCAACCGAAGTCACGCGGGCGATCCGAGTCGCGCGTCTGCCGTACCCGGCCGCCCGCTGGACCAGCTGGAGTTGGTCGATTCGGACGTTCGACTCGGGCGGATCGGGAGCGGGCTGGAGGGGCTTCGGCTCGCTGCGGCGCGTGGGGTGCTCATGAAAGCGGTGCGGGCCGTGCTGTTCTCGCGGGTCGAGGAGGCTTGGGAGCTGTTCCGTGAGGCGGGGTTGTTGCTGGCGGGCGCCACGGGGGTGGAGGCCGAACGGCTGCGGGGGCAGGGTGAGCAGGCTTGGGAAGTGGCTGCGCGACTGCACGATCACGGGCCCTTGCAGCGGGCGCAGGAGCGGCTCGCCTACGCGGCATTACAGGAGGACGGGGTTTCCCAGCCGTGGACGGACGGAGCGTTCCGGCAGTGGGCCGATCTCGATGATCAGGGGCTCGGCGACTATCGCACACTGCATCATCTCGCGGTCGCCGCGCATGCGCATGCCTATCGGCGCGAGCTGGACGGGGATCCGGCCGCCTGTGACGAATGGCGGGCCGCACACGGGTATTGGGCGCGGCTGCATGCGGATCAGGCGTTCTGGGATGAGCTGCGTACCCATCTGGGCGCGGTGCTGCCCGATGCCACCGCCGGTGATATCGCTCTGGCCGTCGAGGACGCGCGGGCGGAGTTGCCGGTGCAGTTGCTCGAACCGCATGTGACGCTGGTGCTGGAGTTGCGTAAGCAGGACATGCGGCGGGCGCGGATTCATCTCGGACTCATCGAGGAAGCGCCGTTTCCGGCCTCGGACATCGGGCGGGCGCGCGGGCGGCTGGCGCGGGAGGCGGGGGCGCAGATTCGGCGGCTCATCCGGGAGGGGCAGTTGGAGCGGGCACTCGAGGAGGCGCGATCGTGGGCATCGATTATGTCGAGGAGCATCAGCGCGGCGCGGGGTGGGCCGGGCAGAGCTGGGCCATGCTCGAGCGGATCGCGGAGGTGGTCGCGCCCATGTGCGAGCGGCTCGGCCTCACGACGCGCGATCTCACCGTGCGGGGCAGGCCCGATCTGTCCGACGGGGATCGCGCGGCCTTCGCCGCCAAGCTGGCGCGCCACGAATTCTGGCTCGGGCTCACCATGCTGGTGGCCTGCGCCGAACGCTACGAGGCCAATCCGTTCGCCGACAGATCCGGATTCCGCACGGCCGCAACCCATCTGAACTCGGCCATCACCCTCGGCCTGCCCGCCATCGGCCCGTACAACCAGGCGCGTGAGCTGCTGGTCACGGCCGGAAAGTGGCAGCGCGGGACGTCGGGTCATTCCGTCGGGTTCTTCTGACGAGAGCGGAGCACAGTATGAATCCCTGGTCGTGGACCGGCCGTAATCCCTAATACGACACCGCCTTCCAGATCCTCGATCTCGATCCGACCGCCGACCGGGCGACGGCGCGCTCCCGCATCGCCGCGCGCCGCAAGCGGATCTCCTACGACGCCAAACGCTTTCCGCTGTTCGGCGAGATCCTCAGCGTCGCGAAGGTGAACGCCGCGGAGGAACAGCTGGCCACACCGCGCACCCGGTTGGCGGCCGAGCTGATCACCCACCGGCCCGAACCGGAGGGCGTGGATTTCGCCGAACTCACCGAACTACAGGAGATCCGCCGCGCACTGGCGCGCGAGAACCCGCAGCTCGAGACGCCGCACGCGACACCGGGCGACGAGATTCTCATCGACTACGGGGTGCTGCCGAATCTCCTGCCCGCCCCGGCCGCACCCCCGCACGAGGAGACCACCGCATGAGCCTTGTCGCCGGTATCGATCTCGGTACGACCAACTGCTGCATCGCCATTCCGGCCGACGCCGATATCCCCGACAAGGCGGCGCTCATCGAGCGTCGGCGGCTGCGGCCGCTGGGCGGGTCGCTCATCGTGGCCAATCCGGACCTGTCGCTGACCACGCCGTCGGCGGTGTGGATCTCCCCCGACGGCACGCCGCTGGTGGGTGCGCTCGCCAAACGCAAAGCGCGCCTGCCCGGTTCGCCGCCCGCCATGTTCTTCAAACGCAATATGGGCACCGATCAGCCGGTGACGGCGGGCCACGCCACCATCACGCCCCTGCAGGCCTCGGTGCATCTGCTGCGGCATCTGAAGACGGTGGCCGAGCAGACGCTGGGCGTGCCCATCGACCGCGCGGTCATCACCGTGCCCGCCTATTTCGAAACGAGCGCGAAAACCCAGACCACCCAGGCCGGTTCGGAGGCCGGGCTGGAGGTGGCGGAAACCCTCATGGAGCCGGTCGCCGCCGCCCTGGCGCACATGCACGAGAACGGCCTCGCCGCCGATCCGAGCACCCCGAGCCGCCGCTTCCTCATCTACGACCTCGGCGGCGGCACCTTCGACACCTCGGTGGTGTCCTGGGATCCGGCCGACGGCTTCAGCAGCCGTTCCTTCGACGGCGACCGCTATCTGGGCGGCTACGACTTCGATCAGGCCATCGTGGACTGGATGATCGCGCAGCTGCCCGCCTACGACTTGCGTTTCGAGCCGGGCGATCTCGCCGACGCCGAACGTCTCGCCCGGCTGCTGGCCCTGGCCGAGACCGCCAAGCACGAGCTGTCGCGGGATACCGAGACCGAGATCATCAACCAGGACCTCGAGGACCGCACCGGCATGCCGATGAGCATCAACCTGCCGCTGTCCCGGCACGAGTTCGACCGCATGATCGACGGCCATCTGCGCGGCACCCTCAACCATTGCGCCGAAGCGCTGGCCAAGGCGCGCGTCACCGCCACCGAGCTGGACGAGATCGTGCTGGTCGGCGGCTCGTCCCGGGTCCCGCTGGTCGCGGAGCTGCTGCGGGAGCGCTTCGGCGTCGAGCCCCACCTGTTCCATCCGGAGCTGGTGGTCGCGGTGGGCGCAGCCCTGAAGGCGGGCAATCTGGCCACGCACAGCAGTGTGCTCGAGCTGGAAAACCTGGTCCCCGACGGGGATTTCGTCGATATCGCCGGGCGGGTGCTCCGCGCCGACGCCGGTGACATCATCGTCGAAGTTCGCTCCGCCACAGGAAACACGCTGCGCGAGAACGCTTCCGAGGACGGCTCGTTCCTGTTCATCGAAGTCCCGCTCGCCGACGGCCCGTTCACCGTCGCGGTGCTCGCCGACGGCCGCGAGATCGCCGCCGAACCGCTGGCCCTGCGCGCCGCATCCGGCCCCGCCATTCCGGATCTGGCCGGTGACATCCTGGCCCACGACTTCTCCGTCGAACTCCTCGATCGCCAGCTGTGCCGAGTGGTCAAGGTGGGCACCAAGATTCCGCACCGCGTCTATCAACGCCTGGAGACGGCGACCCGCGGCGCCACCCTGGCGGTCCGCCTCTACGAGGGCTGGATCCCCATCGGCACCGTCCGCATCCGCGATCTCCCCGACGATCTGGAGCCGGGCACCGCCGTCGAGCTGACCCTGGAATTCGACGCGGGCTGGACCATCAATGCCGCGGTCCGCATCCCGCACCTGGATCGCACCGCCACCGCCGTCATCGAGATTCCGATCCGTGAGGTGGCCGGGTGGGATCAGATCCGCACCCGCACCGCCGCCACCCGCGACGACTGGCGCCAGATCAGCCACGAGGTGCACCGGGCCGAGGCCGCCAAGGCCGCTCCCGAGATCGAGCAGCGCCTGGCCGGACTCGACGCCCTGGTGGCCCGCACCCAGGACCAGGCCAAGGCGCATCACCTGCTGCTCGAAGCGGAAACCATTCTGCAGGGCCTGCTCAACAGCCGCGGCCCGGAGGACTATATGGAGCCCCCGCTGGCCGAATTCGAGGAGACCCTGGGCAAGCTGGCCAATATCCTGCTCTACCTGCAGCGCAACGAGCCCGATACGGTTCCCGGCTTCCGCCTGCGCTGCGATGATCTCGAGGCCCAGGGCCGCACCGCCTACGAATCCGGCGACTTCGTCACCTGGCCGCGCGCCAACGAGAAACTCGAGGATCTCATCCGGGAAGCGTCGCAGATTCCGTCGATTCGCGAGATCGCGATCATGCAGCAGACTCCCGCCATGGTGCGCCGCTGGCTGGCCCGCCGCATCGACGCCACCGACGAGACCATTCGCCGCAAGTACGCGGAACTGCAGCCGACACCCGGCTCGAGCCCGAGGACCGGGCCAAGCTCCCCGGCCAGCGGGACGGTTTCCTGACCGAACTCTCGCTCATCGCCCTGGCCGCCGACGAGGTCGACCCGCAACGCCCGTCCGCCCCCGAACAGCTCAACAACCTCTACGAAGACCAACTCCGCCCGCTGGAATGGCGGATCGGCGCGTGGGGCCGGGAAATGGGAATGCGTAAGTCGCAGTAGACCTTCGAAAACACGCCCCCCCCGCACAGCGACTGTGCGGGGGGACGGCGCGGCCGCGGCAGGATCACTTCTCGTCGAAGATCTTCAGCGCCTCGGCGACATCGAACATTTCGGCCGTTTCCCGGGCCGAGGGCGAACCGGCGTCCGGATCCGCGCCCGCCGCGAGCAGCGTGCGCAGAATGCCGGGCTCGCCCTTGAAGACCGCGCCCGAGAGCGGGGTCTGTCCGGCGGCATTGAGCAGATTGGGATCGGCGCCGTGCTTCAGCAGCACGGCGACGGCGGGCTCGTGCCCGTAGTAGGCGGCGAGCATGAGGAGGGTGTCGCCCCGGCCGTTGGTGAGGTTCGGCGGGACACCCTCGTCCAGATAGGCGGCTAGTTGGTCGGCGTCGCCCTGGCGGGCCAGGTCGAAGACCTTGGTTGCCAGTTCGATGACCTTTTCGTCGTCAGCGTCCACCGTTCATTTTTAGCAGGGTCGCGAGGGAGCGACACCCGAGAACTTTATTTACAAAACTCCGCGAGATGCACAAAACTCCGCGAGCCGATCGGGACGCGTGGTCCGATTATCGGCAGAGATCGACAGTGTGGCCCGCGCCCCGGCTCGGCTGCCGGGCGCGGCGGACGGGAGTACAGCGATGACGCTGGCGGAAGTACGCGGTCAGATATTGCGGCGCAAGCCGATCACCGAGGTCGAGGAGGATGTCCGGCAGGACGAACGGCTGGCCAAACACCTCGGGGTGTGGCAGTTGACCGCCATCGGGGTGGGCGGGATCATCGGCGCGGGCATCTTCGCGCTCGCGGGCAGTGTGGCCAACAAGACCACCGGACCGGCGGTGCTGCTGTCGTTCCTGGTGGCCGGGCTGGCCAGTGCGGCGGCGGCGCTGTGCTACGCGGAGTTCGCGGGCATGGTGCCCAAGGCCGGATCGGCCTACACCTACGGGTATGTGTCGCTCGGCGAGATCGTCGGGTGGTTCATCGGATGGGATCTGCTGCTGGAGTACATCGCCGTGGCGGCGGTGGTGGCCATCGGCGTCTCCGGGTATTTCGGATTCCTGCTCGATCAGATCGGAATCACCTTGCCCGCGTGGATGCTCGGCGCGCCCGGCACCGGGGACGGGCATGCGGTGGACGTGTTCGCGGTGCTGTTCTGCCTGGGTTCGGCCTGGGTGCTCTCGCGCGGTATCCGCAGTGTCGGGCGGTTCGAGATGGTCACCGTCGGCATCAAGGTGGCGCTGGTGGTGCTGATCATCATGCTCGGCGTGTTCCATATCGACAGCGCCAACTACTCGCCGTACTTCCCGTACGGCACCGGCGCGGTCATGACCGGTGCGGCCACGGTGTTCTTCGCGGTGTTCGGCTATGACGCCATGAGCACGGCGGCCGAGGAATCGGTGGACGGCAAGAAGCATCTGCCCAAGGCCATCATCTACTCGCTCGCCATCGCCATGGTGCTGTATGTCCTTGCGACACTGGTGCTCACGGGCATGCAGAAGTACACCGAGATCAATCCCAAGAGCGGTTTCTCCAGCTCCTTCGAGGCGGTCGGCATGCCGGGCATCGCGAATATCATTGCGGTGGGCGCGATTGTCGGCATCATCACCGTGGTGCTCACCTTCATGCTCGGCGTGACCCGCGTCTGGTATTCCATGAGCCGTGACGGGCTGCTGCCGGAGTGGTTCGCCAAAACCCATCCGGTGCGCAAGGTTCCGACCTGCGTCACCTGGATCGTGGGCGTGGCCTCGGCCATCCTGGCCGGGCTGCTGCCCATCAATATCGTCGCCGAGCTGACCAATATCGGCATTCTCAGCGCCTTCGTGGTGGTCTGCATCGCGGTGCTGGTGTTCCGCTACACCCGCCCGGATGTGCCGCGCACCTTCCGGATTCCGTTCATGCCGGTCATCCCGATCGTCAGCGTGGTCTTCTCGGTCTGGCTCATGCTCTCCCTCCAGGCGGCGACCTGGGTGCGCTTCGCGGCCTGGCTGGTGCTCGGTCTCATCGTGTACTTCGGCTACTCCCGGTTCCACTCCAAGCTGAACCAGCCAGGCCCCGTCGCGCCTAGCGGCGGCCCGGCCGCACCGTGAGCAGCGCCAGCCCCCCGGCGAGAACGGCTAGCCCGCACCAGGACACAGCGGGCAGCCGTTCCCCGAGCACCGCCACGGCCAGCACTGCGGCCACGGCGGGCTCGGCCAGGGTCAGGGTGGTGGCGGTGGCGACGGTGGTGTGCCGCAAGCCGTAGCCGAACAGCCGATAGGCCAGGAATGTGGTGAATACCGCGAGATGCAGCGCCACCGCCGCCCCGCGCATCGTGCCCAGCCAGGAGACGCCCGAGATCAGCACGACCGGCAGGACCATCAGTCCGGCCATGCCGAACATCAGGCCCATGACCGAGCCCGACGGCTTGCCCTCGGCAATGAGTTCACCGCCGATGAGCGAGTACACGACATAGGCCAGACCGCCGCAGAGCGCGAGTCCGATGCCGAGCAGGTCTACGGCCGCAGCCTGTCCGGTCAGCTCCGGGCCGAGTACCATTGCAACACAACCGATGACGGCCGCAGCGGTAGCGCCGACCCAGCGGGCCGTCGGACGCGACCGCCCCGAAATCCAGCCCACGAGGCCGGTGAAAACCGGTGCGCTGCACAGGGCCACGACGGTCGCCACCGCGACGCCGGTCCGCGCCACCGCGGGGTAGAACGTGACCGGATAGGCCGCGACCGCCACCGCTCCGGCGATCAGCAGCCGCCACTGCGCCCAGCTGTACGTGGTCCGGGTACGGCAGGTCGTGAGAAAGAGCAGCAATCCGCCGAGGGCCAATCCGGCCGAGCCGATCGCGGCCGCGGACGCGCCCGCGGGTGCGAGCGAGCTCGCGGTGCCGGTGCTGCCCCACAGCACGCTCGCGCCGAGGATGGCGATCGAACCGCACCGTGAATTCGCAGGCCGCACAACCGCATTCGCGATGGCCCGGCCCCGAGAGCGGGCGCCGGGCCCCGACTGGGCTGCCGCTCCCGAAGCCTGCGGGGCCCGGTCCGCCGCGAGTTCGGGCTGAAGTGCGGCGGCCGGGGCGGCAACCGCTGACTGCTGCGGTGTGGTTGTCGCGGACGTGGATGCCGGTGCGGACGCGCCGGAGTTGACGGTGTGTTCGGACACGAATGAGATTCCGTTCTCGAGTACGTGATCGGCGTATTCGGAACGGGCGCACGCTGAAGAAGCCCTAGCTGCTCAGGAGCCGAGGCGGGAAGCGAGAATGCCGCGTGCGCGCCCGGTCAGGCGACCGGGGGCAGCGTGACAGCGTGCCAGTAAGTGCCCACGCGACGATGCTAGCGGGTACACAGCCGACGAGAACAGCCGCACCCGGCGTGGGTGCGGCTGTTCGTCTCCGCGCGTGGTGTGTCGAAGCCCTGCCGCTTCGCGTGGCTCAGCGGCGCAATACCTTCCGGGCCAGCCAGTTGCCGAGGAATTGAATCCCCTGCACGCCCACGATAATGATCAGGGTCGCGACCAGCGTGACCTCCCAATCGAACCGCTGATAGCCGTAGACCAGCGCGAAATCTCCGAGGCCACCGCCGCCGACCGTGCCCGCCATGGCGGACATGTCGACAATGGCGATCACCACGAACGTGTACCCGAGTACCAGCGGCCCTAGCGCTTCGGGAATCAGCAGCGTCAGAATGATCCGCAAGGGCCCGGCCCCCATGGCCCGCGCCGCCTCGATCACCCCCGGGTCCACGGTCACCAGGTTCTGCTCGACAATCCGGGCGATACCGAACGACGCGGCCACGATCATGACGAATGCCGCGGCCTCGGTGCCGATGGTCGTCCCGACCACTTCGAGGGTGATCGGCCCCAGCGCGGCCAGTAGGATGATGAACGGAATCGGCCGGATCACGCTCACCAACACATTGAGCACCACATTCACCGGCGTGTTCGCCAGCAACCCACCCTTACGAGTGGTGTACAGCAACGTGCCCAGCGCCAGTCCGATTACGCCGCCGATCACGAAGGTCAGCAACACCAGATAGATCGTGGTCCCGATGGCCTCACCGAGGACCGGCCGCAACTTGTCCCAATCCGTCTGCACGGCAGCGTAATTCATGCGCTCCTCCGATCGGACGCGGACCGACCGGCAGCCACCGACTCCGCGGCGACCGCGGTGGCGGCAGTGCTGCCGCCTCTCCCAAGGCTCGCCGCGACGCGCTCGACGGCGTCCTCCGGCCCGTTCAGGGCGAGGGTGATGCTGCCGAAGGTCCTGTCCTGCAGTGTGCTCACGCCCCCGTAGACGACTTCGACGTGGACTCCGGCCTGGGTGGCGGTGAGGAGCGCGTCGCCGATGCCGCGGTCGTCGTCGATGTCGACGGTGACCAGGCGGCCGGTGTGCTTGTCCGCCAGTCGTTTCAGCTCGTCGGCGTTCGGGCGGTTGTGCAGCACCGTTTCCACGAAGGAGCGGGTGGGTGCGGCCTGCGGGGTGGCGAAGACGTCGAAAGTGCTTGCCAGCTCGACAATCCGGCCCTCTGCCAGGACCGCGACGCGGTCGGCGACGGCGCGTATGACATCCATTTCGTGGGTGATCACGATGATGGTGACGCCGAGTTCGCGGTTGATCTTCTTCAGCAGGCGCAGCACCTCCTGCGTGGTCTCCGGATCCAGGGCCGAGGTGGCCTCGTCCGCGAGCAGCAGCGACGGCGAGGTGGCCAGGGCGCGGGCAATGCCGACCCGCTGCTTCTGGCCGCCGGACAGCTGGTCCGGATAGCTGCGCGCCTTGTCCGAAAGGCCCACGAACTCCAGCAGTTCCGCGACGCGGGCCTTGCGCTCGGCGCGTTTCCAGCCCGCCACCTTGAGCGGGTACTCGATATTCCCGGCCGCGGTGCGCGAGCGGAACAGGTTGAACTGCTGGAACACCATGCCGATATCGCGGCGCAGCTGCCGCACCCGTGACTCCGGGACCCCGGTGATGGGGTCGCCGGAGATGAGCACGGTGCCGCCGGTCGGCTTCTCCAGGGCGTTGATCAGCCGCACCAGGGTGGACTTGCCCGCCCCGGAATAGCCGATCACGCCGAAGATCTCACCGTGTTCGATGCGCAGGTCGACTTCCCGCAGCGCGGTGTGCGTCTGCTTGCCGACCTGGAATTCCTTGGTGACCGACCGGAATTCGACCGCTGCGACCTGGGTTTCGTTCTCGCTCACTTCTTCTCGCGGATGGTCTGCTGCACCCGCGCCAGCACCTGCTCCAGATCCGGTCCGTCGCGCTTGACCTCGACGGCGGTGCCCTTGGAGGTCTCCTGGACTGCGGCCTGTACGTCGGCGCCGTGCCAGATCTCGACCAGCTTCAGATAGGTCGGGTTGGTCTTGTCCGCGGCGCGCGTCACGAAGGCATTGATGTACGGCTCCGCGCCCGGGCTCTTCGGATCATCCTTGAAGATCGCGGATTTCGGGTCGATGCCGGACTTCTCCAGGAAGGTGTTGTTGACGACCGAGCCGTCCACCGAGGCCAGCGACAGCGCGGTCTGGGTGGCGTCGACCGGGGTCACCTTCACCTTGGAGGCGGCCTTGTCGATATCGGCCGGGCTGGGCTGGCGGACGTCGTCGGACAGTTTCAGCAGTCCGGCCGCCTGCAGCACGAACAGCGCCCGCGCCTGGTTGGTCGGATCGTTCGGAATGGCGATCTCGCCACCGGCCGGGATATCGGCCACCGACTTGTGCTTCTGCGAGTACAGCCCCAGCGGCACCACCTGGGTGGCGCCGATCGGCGTCAGATCATCGTTGTTGGCGACGTTGTACTGGCCGAGGAACTGCAAGTGCTGGAACAGGTTGACGTCGACCTGCTGCTGCGAGAGCGCGGCATCGGGCTGCGAGTAGTCGGAGAAGCGGGTGATCTTCAGGGTGATCCCGTGCTCCTTGGCCTTCGTCTCGAAGACGTCCCACTCCGGCGAGCTCTCCGTGGTCCCGATGCGCACCACGGCGCCCGAGCTGTCGTCGCTGCTGCCGCAGGCCGTGAGGGTGAGGCCCGCTACCGCCGCTACCAGGACCGGGATCGCCAGTACCCGATTGAATTTCACTCGTGCTCCCGCAAATCGTTGAAACTGAACCCGGCTATGCAATCGTTCGGGTTATCGCCTGGCTACGGTTACGATCCGGGCGATCCAAACCCTCGCGCTCCGGCCGAGTCCGCGCCTAGCTTGGCTGAAATGCAAAAACTGCGCCGTTACCTGGCGATTCCGCTCCTGTTCGCCCTGGCGATGACCGCCGCCTGTGGCAAGGAACACCGCGCCGACGTGGTGCGCATCGGTGTGAACGACCTCGCACTGCCGCACTGGGAGGTGTTCAAGAAGAAGGCGTCCGAGGCGGGCATTACCGTCGAGTTCGTCAACTTCAGCGATTACAACCAGCCGAACCCGGCGCTGAAGCAGGGCCAGATCGACCTCAACAAGTTCCAGCACGTCCGCTACCTGGCCAATTACAACGCCCGCAATAACGACACGCTGGTCCCGATCGGCGCGACCGAGATCTTTCCGCTGACCCTGTACTCGCAGAAGCACAAGTCGGTGAGCGAGATCCCCCAGGGCGGCGAAATCACCCTGAGCAACAATCCCGCGAACCAGGTCCGCCCGCTGCTCCTACTCTCCGCCGCCGGACTGGTCGTCCTGAAGAACGGCGCGACCTGGGACTCCAAGCTCGAGGACGTCGACACCAGCGCATCCAAGGTGCGCCTGAAGACCATCGATCCGACCCTCACCGCCCAGTCCCTCGACAGCGTCGACGCCGCCTTCGTGGACGACACCTTCGCCGGTCCCGCCGGACTCACCAAGAACCAGGTCATCCAGACCGACGACCCCAACCGCCCGGAACTCAAGCAGTACATCAATATCTTCGCCGCCCGCGCCGAAGACAAGGACAACCCCACCTACCTCCAGCTGACCAAGATCTACCACGACCCCGAGGTCGAAGCCGCCATCCAAGCCGAAGCCGACTACGAGGGCATCTTCAAATACAACGACCCCTCCGACCTCCAGGCCACCCTCACCGAACTGGAAGCCAAGTTCCGCAAGTAGCCGCGTCCAGCCGCTGCGGCTACTTGCCCGACAGCGCCGAGCGTTCGCCTCGGCGTACTGGCCGAAGCTGAACTGGGAGGCGAGCCACCCCAGTTCACCGCTCACCCCAGCCTCCGCGGGCCGGGGGTCACCACGTCGATGCGCTTCCCGCCCCCGTCGTCCGCGGCTGTCCGTGAGGTGGCGGCCGGGTTCCGCCGTCCGGACCGGTGGCTTCCAACGGCCTCCGCGCCACCAACGACGGAACCCATCGACCGTCACAGCCGGTGGCTTCAAGAGCCTCCGCGCCACCAACGACGGAACCCATCGACCGTCACGGCCGGTGGCTTCGAACGCCCTTTGGCGCGCCGCGAACGAAGGGACCCATCGACACCGGCGATGGCCTGCGGCGGTTAGGAGGTCGAAGCCACCGTCCTGGCGGGGGCAGCGGTTCGGGCGTTATCGGCCGCGGACGACCTTGGCGCGGGCGGCGGCGATGATCGTGATCAGCAGGACCGTCATCATTTGCAGGGCGGTCCAATCGCCGGATTCCTCGACCGGTTCGAGGGCCAGCGGCGGCTCGTAGGGCGCGGGGATTATCGGGGCGGGCGGCACGATCTCCGGTTCGGGCGGCGCGGGCGGGGGCGGGGCGGGAGCAGGTGCGGCGGCGGGTTGCGGGGCGGCGGGGATCTCCAGCGGCGTGAAGACTTCCGGCGGACTCACCGGCAGGAGCAGCAAACACGTCAACAGTGCGCTGCCGGTGACCGCGCTACCCAGCACGACGCTGCCCGCGCCCGCCGACCCTGGTGCAACCAAACCGCTGGAGCCGGGCACGAATCCGGGGCCGAGCAGGCCGGAGCCGAATCCGCTGCCGGTGGCCAGGCCCAGCATCATGACCGAACTGCCTATGACGCCGCTCCCGGCGCAGGCGGTGAGCACGCTGCCGTTCTCGAAGCCGAGCGTTTCACCCAGGGTGCTCGGCGCGGCGATCGGCTCCGCCGGGGATACCGGTTCCGCCGCAGCGGTTTCCACCGCACCCGCGGTGGATCCGGTGTTCAGGCCGAGGCCCGCTTTCTCGCTGGGACCCAGGCCCAGACTGCTACCGGTGGACGCGCCCGGTCCGTCGCCCGCCGAACTACCGGACAGCGCACTGCCGCTGCCCAATTCCAGTGCGCTACCCGAGGGCACATCCACGAACCCGGCGTCGACTTCCGGACCCGCGCTGCCGCTGACGATTTCGTCCCAGAACGGTGACCCGGGATCGTCCCATACCGGCGCTGGCTGCACCGCGAGCAGCGCCGCCGCGAGCGGCACCGTCGCCAATCCCCGTGCGGTCCAGTAGGTTCCCGCCCCAGCGCTTCCGAACGTCATCTGCGTCAACCTCGTCGGTGCTGCCCGGCGTCTCAGCGCGGAATCGCGCTCGACGAAGCGTCGGCGGAGGCGATCTGATGGAACCGCGCCAAGGCGAGCTCGTATGCTTCGCGCGAGACCACATTCCAGCCCGCGAACGGCCGATCCAGTTTGTAGATGGTCAGCACGATCGCACCGACCACGCAGCCAAACAGCGCGGTCATCACCACACTGCGCTTGGTGACCATCACACCCGAGAGCACGCCGCCCGCCAGCAGCATGACGGTGCCGAACCACAGTGCGATGTACAGGAATACGGGCAGGCTGTACCCGGCATCGAGGGCACGGTCGTAGCGGGCTTCGGCTATGACGTCGAGCGATTCACCCAGCGCCTTCTGCGCGTCCAGCACGGCCGGATCGGTCGACTGCACCGCGGCCACCGCCGACCGCAACTCGTCGAACGTCTCCTGCGTGCCCTCGCTGAGGCCCTTCTCGTCCCGCATGGCAACCCATTCCACGGTCACCACGCGCTCGGTGTACTCGCGCACTAGCGTCTGCACCGCGACCCGCTCGGCATCGGGCAGATCATCGGCCGTCTCGTAGGCCACGACCAGCGCCTTGCCCTCGGACACGGTGTGCGCGGTGGCATTGTCGTACTGCTGCCACAGGATGACGACCACGAAGGCCACAATGGCCGCGAAGAACATATTGACCATATCGAGCACCATGCCGTGCGCGCCCTCGTCGTCCTCGTGTTGCCAGGACACCGGCCGGAGCCGGTCTCCCACAATGAAAACGACCACCGCGACAACCGCGAACAACGCGAGCACACCAAGCTGCAAAGCCATGCGCGACTCCGTCTTCTCGACGAGGGGGCAAATCGATCATGGAATATTCGCGGCCGCGCGCGAGCCGGATGACTCGCAAACATTCTGCTACCACCTGCCCGGGGAAGACTTCACGAGTCTCTAGTTACGGCAGCGTAGTTACGCTACCGTACGGCTTATTGACGTCTCCTCGGCCGGAAAAGGTGCTCCATGGCCCAGCTCTCCCATCGCAGTTCACTCGACCAACGCTGCGTGGTCGTCGGCGCCGGACCTGTCGGGCTGACAGCGGCGCTCGCGCTGGCTCGCCGTGGCCTGCCCACTATGGTGCTGGAAGCCGAACCGCGGCAACGCATCCGGCCGGGTAGCCGGGCCATCGTGCTGGCCTATCCGACGCTGCGCCGGTTCGATTCGGTGCTGCCCGGACTCGGCCGCGATATCGCCGCCGACGGCCTCGGAGTGACCGGCTACGACGCCTACTAAAAGACCTCGCGGGTGTTCCACTACCGCAGTGGCAGTGGAATTCTCGGTCACACCGCCCGGCTCGACCGGCTCGCCACCAGCCTGCCCCAGCGCATTACCGAAACCCATCTGTACGAGGCGTGCCTGCGCGAAGGCGTCGAGTTCCGCTGGGATGCGGCGGTTTCCGAGCTGGCGACCGGCCCCGGCGGCGTGCACATCCGCCTCGGGTCGGGCGAAATCCTTTCCGCGCCCTACGTCATCGGCGCCGACGGCGCGCGCTCGGTCGTCCGCAAGGCGATCGGCGCGACCATGGCGGGCGAAACCGACGACACCCCGTTCATCATCGTCGATGTGGCGGCACATCCCGATGGTTCGACCCCGCGCCTGCCCGCCCACTTCTACTATCGCTGTCCCCGCCTCGACGGCCGCAATGTCATGCACATGCCGTTCCAGGGCGGGATGCGCATCGACCTGCAATGCCTGCCCGATGACGACCCCGAGTACCTCGCGAGCCCGGAAGGCTTGCGGGAGTGGACATCCCGAGTCATCGACCCCTGGTACGGCGAGCACACCACGTGGGTCTCCACCTATCGCTTCCACCAGGTGGTCGCCGACTCCTACACCGACGCACACCGCCGCGTCCTGCTCGCGGGCGAGGCCGCCCATCTGTTCGCGCCCTGGGGCGGGCGCGGTCTCAACTCGGGCGTGCTCGATGCCACCGATGCGGCCGCGGCCATCGCCCGCGCGCTCACCACATCGAATGCGGTTCAGGCCCGCAATGTCATCGAGCGTTGTGCGGCCTATCGCCGCGCCTGGGGTATCCGCAATCGCAATGTGTCGTCCCATGCCCTGCGCATCATGCGCGCCCCCGATCGCGGTATGCGCCTGCGCCGTTCACTGGCCGCACGCCTCGCGCCGGTCTGCTGGCCCGCGGGCGCATGGCTGGCCAATGGTCCCGCGCAGGTGCTGACCCCGCCGCCGCTCGGCACCATCGATCTGTATTGACAGCCGAGGGAACCACGCGGGGCCGTGCCGACTCGTTCTCGAATCGGCACGGCCCCTTGCGGTTACACATCGCCCACCAGCGAGTGATACACGCTCACCCACTGATCCGGGTGCACGTATCCGACCACCGTGTCGGGTGCGATGCCCGCCTCCGCCAGCGCCCGGTCGACGCCCTGATAGCGGGTGCGCAGCGAGGCGCGCACCGACCCGCCCACCCCGGTGAAGCCGAGTTCCACCAGTTCCCGGAAGGCGCGCCGATCCCGCACCAGCGGTTCGGTTCGCCGCCGGATGCGCAGGATCGCCGAATCCACCGACGGCACCGGCCGGAAGCTCTCCCGGCCGATCCGCCCGCAGAGCTCCCAGTCGAACCACAGCCAGCTCGCGACGGTCACCAGACTCCAGCGCCCGTAGTCGCCGGTCCGTTTGCGCGCGTACTCGAGTTGCGTGAGCAGTGTCGCCGAGGTGAGCGTCGGCGCGTTCAAGCACCAATCCACGATCCCGGCGGTCACCGAGAACGGAATATTGCCCACCACGGCGAACGGCTCCCGCGGCGCCTTGGCCTTCGTGAAATCGCCTCGTACCAACCGTATTCCAGCGTTTCCCCGAGTC
Organism: Nocardia crassostreae; assembly: GCF_001613405.1. Classification (GTDB taxonomy): domain Bacteria; phylum Actinomycetota; class Actinomycetes; order Mycobacteriales; family Mycobacteriaceae; genus Nocardia; species Nocardia crassostreae. Next base: position 46,169 of record NZ_BDCH01000039.1, on the reverse strand, counting down.
CACGCCGAGAGCTTGCCCGCCAGGAGCGGATCGATCTCGTACGCGGTCACCCGCGCCCCGCGCTCGGCCAGCGCGCGGGTGAGCACACCCTCGCCCGGCCCTGGTTCGAGCACCAGTCCGGCCGGTTCGGCGGTCTTCACGATCAGATCGACCGCATACCGGTCCACCAGAAAGTTCTGCGACAGTTCCCGTCTGGCCCGATCGCGCGGTGTCCGTCCACCGCCACCCGCGACCTTGCCCTGGGTATGCGAGAAATTCCCGTAACCCGACTTATGAGATGAAAGATTCTTCGCCACTGCAGTTGCCCTTCCGGGTCTTCGAGATGAACAGGTCTCGAAGGGCCCTGGGCGCGCCTGCGGACGCGGCGTTGCGACCTACGTCCGCTAGCGGGCCAGAGCCCGAGCAGAACGCAGCCGCATGAAACAACAACATGACATGCCGACCACCCTAGAAACGCCACCCCACCAAAGCAACCCATTTACCGCGAGCAGGTATTCGTGCAGGCAAACCCCGAGATATCCCCCGCACCATTACCTGCTCCCCGGCGATCAGCCGGTGTGTGCGGGGTGGGGGCGGTGTCATAGCGTGGGGTCTGTGTCTGCTCGCTCCGCCCGCCCTCGCCAGCCTCGGATGGACTTGGCAGTCCGACGCGAGCAAATCCTCGATGCGGCATTGCGCCTGGTGATCCGCCACGGCTATGCCGCCACCACTATGGAAGCCATCTCACGGGAAGCCTACCTGGCCAAACCCCGTATCTATGCCGCCTACCCCACTCGCGGCCGGCTCCTCGTAGCCCTCCTGGAACGGGAGCAGTCCCGAGTCCTCGGCCAACTCGATCTGGCCATGCCCCCACCCCCCGAACGCACCACGTTCACATCCGCACTGGCCACCGCGACGACGAATATCCTCGAAGCGGTCACCGCCCACCCCGACTACGCCCTCCTCCTCATCCTCCCCGCCGGCGACGCCCCCGCCGAAGTTCGCGAATACACAACCCGCACCCGAGATTTCGCCCTCGCCAACCTCCGCTCCCTCATCGCCTGGGCCCACGACCACCCCAACGGACCCGGCCCCCTCGACCCCGACCTCCTCGCCATCACCCTCCTGGCAATAGGCGAACAACTGATCCGCACCACCCTCACCTCCCCCGCCGACTACCCTCCGGCCCGCCTGACCGACTTCATCCGCTCCGCCATCACCCGCCTCCTCCCCACGCTCTAGCCGAAACCCGCTCCGCTCCGGTTCGCTCCACACCCTCCTGAGCGCTGCGCTATCCGCACCGTGTCATGCCCGGTCAGACTCCGAACGTCAACACCACCGCAACGACGGTGACAGCGATCTCGAGCGCCGCTCCGAGCACATCCCCGTTCAGCCCGCCGAACCGGCGAACGCAATGCCGCACCAGCACCATCGACGCCGCGAGCGCGACTCCGACACCGATCGGGCCCAGCCACCAATGCTCGGTCACGAAACTTGCTGCTCCGAGCGCGATTCCACCCCACAGCAGCCGAACCGCCGAGCCTTGCGTGCCCGCCACCAACGCCCCGAACCCGGCCCCCGGCGCAGCCTCGATCCCCCGCCCGCAAGCCAGCACAACGGCAATCCGCCCCACCGCGACAGCCAGCACCACCGCCGCCCATCGCCCGGTCTCGGCCAGCGCCGCGAACGAAACAGCCTGAATCCCAATGGCGAACACCAGCGCCGCCACCCCGAACGGCCCCGCCCCACCGCTCTTCATGATCTCGCGCGCCCGCTCCGGCGACCCATAACTCCCCAGCCCATCGAACGTATCGGCCAGCCCGTCGATATGCATCCCGCGGGTAATCAGCGTCAACCCCGCCACCGCGACCAACCCGGCCAGCAACCACGAACCCCCCATTGCCCCGAGCACCCACAGCAACCCCGCCGCCCCGACTCCGAGCAGCGCACCCACCACCGGCGCCCACCCGATCGCTTTCCCGGCTGCTCCCCGATCAACCTCGTCCGGCCCCCGCACCGGCAGCACCGTCAACCACGAAACCGCCAACCGCAGCCCGTTCACGCACTCCCCCAACCGCTTCGGAACGCGGCCCAACCACCGATCAACCATGAGGTCGCACCCCGCGACCGGGCCCACCCCAGCACCGATCGCGGTCCTGGAATCCGCAACGCGGCGTCAGACACCAGCGTCTTCGGTGAGTGCGTCGGCGGTGCTGACTCCGGCTTCGGCGAAGGGCGCCATGTCGGACAGGGTTGCCACGGCGGCGCGGAGGATGGGGAGGGCGGTGAGGGCGCCGGAGCCTTCGCCCAGGCGCATCTGCATGTCCAGGAGGGGTTCCAACTGGAGGCGGTCGAGGGCGATCTTGTGGGAGGGTTCGCTGGATAGGTGGCCTGCGGCCCACCACGCGCGGGCGCCGGGGGCCAGGCGGTCGGCTACCAGGGCGGCGGCGGTGACCACAACGCCGTCGAGGATGACCGGGGTGCGGCGGGCGGCAGCGCGGGCCAGGAAGCCCGCCATGGCGGTGAGGTCGGCGCCGGATGCGGTGCGTAGCAAGGCGACCGGGTCGTGGACCAGGGGGCGGGCGCGCCACATGGCGTCGCGGATGGCGGCGGTTTTGCGGATCCAACCGGCGTCGTCGACACCGGTGCCGCGGCCGACGGCGATGACGGGTTCGGTGTCGGTGATGGCGGCGATCAGGGCCGTGGCGGGGGTCGTGTTCCCGATGCCCATGTCACCGGCGATGAGAAGGTCCGCGCCGGAATCGATTTCCTCGTCGGCGATGGCGGCGCCCGCCGCGAGCGCGGCCTGCACCTCATCCTCGGTCAGCGCGTCCTCGCGGTCGATGGATCCGCTGGAGCGCCGCACCTTGTACTTGGAGATCTCCGGCGCCGTATCCCCGTCCACCGCAAGGTCTTCCACGCGCACGGTGGCATCGGCCAAGCGCGCCAGCACATTCACCGCCGCCCCGCCGCTCAGGAAGTTGGCCACCATCTGCGCGGTCACCTCACTCGGATACGCCGACACCCCGTGCCGCGCCACCCCGTGATCCCCCGCGAACACCACCACCCGCGCCCGCTCGAACTGCCGGGGCGGACACACCCCCTGACAAGCCGCCACCCAATTCCCCAGCGCCTCCAACCGTCCGAGCGCCCCGGCGGGTTTGGTCAACCGCAATTGCCGCTCCCGCGCATCCCCCCGCACCCCGGCATCCGGCCCACCCACCGGCCCGAACTCAACCCTCTCCGGCGCCGCCTTCGAAAGACTCAGCGCCCCATCCGTATTACCGCCGACGGCCTGCCCGCCCGCAACAACAGTTCCGGCAGCCGCACCAAACGAATCACCCTGCGGAACAGAGTCGGACACAGCACCGCGAGACGCCGTCGCGACGACTCCCCCCGTAGCAGCGCCCGCCGTGTCGGCAGCCACACCACCCCCGGTACCGACCGCCGCGGCGTCGGCCGCTACCCGCGAGGCGGTCGCCGCCGAGTCCGTCTGCGATTCGGCCGGACCGGTTTTCGCTGCTGTCGTGGCTGCGAGTGTGTGTGCGGCGAGCGTATCGGCGCTCGGCTGCGACACTGCGGTCCGCACGGCCGGGGCGGTGATGCTGCCGGTGGCGACCGCCGCATCGGAGAGGGCGGCGGCCGAGGCGGTGGCGTGGTCGGGCTTCACCTGCAGCGCCTGGCCCGCGACCAGCAGGTAGACCTCGTCGCATACCTGGGCGAGGCGCTGGTTCAGGGCGCCGAGTTCGTCACGGAAGAGGCGGCCGGAATGGGTGGCCGGGATGACCCCGAGGCCTACCTCCGGGCTCACGATGACCAGACGGTGGGGGTAGTTCGCCACGGCGGTCACGAGCGCATCCAGGTCCGGGGTGACCGTTCCGCGCGGGGACTCCCAGGCGGCGCGTGCATCGATGCGGGCGGTGAGCCAGGTGCCGAGGTCGTCGATCAGCGTGACCGGCGCCGGATCGGACAACGCCGCGACCGGGTCGCCTTCGACGACGGTCCAGCCCGCGGGCCGCCGGGCCCGGTGCGCCGCAATGCGTTCGGCGAAATCGGTATCGGCCGGATCCGGCACCGCGGTGGCGACGTATCGCACCGTCTCGGCGGCGACCAACTGTTCCGCGTACGCCGATTTCCCGGAGCGGGCCCCGCCGAGCACCAGCGTCCGCAGTGGCCGATCGGTTGTCTGAGCAGTGTGCGACACGCCAGAACGGTATCAACCGCGCCTGCCGCCCCGCCGTCTAGGCACGGCCTCCGGCTACTGGTTCTGCACCGCGAGCCGCCCCGCCAGCGCCAGGAAGGACGCGCCGAACACCCGCCGCACCCAGGTCACCACCGCGGGCCGCGAGATGACCTGATTGCGCACGGCCGCCGCACACGCCCCGCACACCGCGAACACGACGAAGGTCGCCAGCCCGAACAGCGCGCTCAGCTCCAGCATGCGCATGGTGGCATTGGTCGACCCGGTCGGCACGAACTGCGGCAGGAATGCGAAGAAGAAGATCGTCAGCTTCGGATTCAGCACATTCAGCAGCACCGCGGACAGAATCACACGCCCCGCCGACGGCGCCGCCCCCGCACTCTCCTCCGGCACCGCCAGAGCCCCCTTGTCCCGCAAGGTCGTCCACGCCATGTACACCAGATACGCGACACCCAGATACTTCAACGTCTGAAACGCGACAGCACTCGCATTCAACAGCGCCGCCAGCCCGGTAATCGCCGCCACCATATGCGGCACCACCCCGAGCGTGCACCCGAACGCGGCCACCACGCTCGCCCGCACCCCCCGCGCCAATCCCGCAGCCAGCGTAAACAGCACCCCCGTGCCCGGCGTCGCCACAATGACGAGCGTCGTCAGCAGAAACTCAATGCTCATCTCCCACACGCTAACCGGACGAAGCCCCCGACAACACCCTCGATTTCACCGTCTAGCGCCAAGCCCATCCGCCGCCCCGATCCGTTGCGGGCACGACACAGCCAGCGATCCAGATGGACCCGGGCCGGAGTGCGCGCGCGGGCAGTCAGAATGCGGGGCTCGGCACGCGCGCGCCGAATCGGCGGCGGTATTCGACCGGGGCGATTCCCACGAGGCGCTGGAAGTGGTGGCGCAGGAGGGCGCCGGAGCCGAAACCGCAACGGTGGGCCAGGGTTTCGAGGTCCATGTCGGTGTCTTCGAGGAGATGCTTCGCGAGCAGGATGCGTTGACCGGTCAGCCATTTCACGGGTGTCGTGCCGGTCTCGGCGGCGAAGGTGCGGGTGGACATGGCCGTGCGCGCGGCGAGCGATCCCACCGTGTGCGGGAGTTCGAGGTTCTCGCCCATCCAGTGCAGGGTTTCGCTGAGGCTGTCGGAGCTGCATTCGACGACCGGGCGCTCGATGAACTGCCGCTGGCCGCCGTCACGCTGCGGGGGCACCACCATGCGGCGGGCAATGCCATTGGCGGCCGCACTGCCGAGTTCGCGGCGCACCAGGTGCAGGCAGGCGTCGATACCGGCGGCGGTGCCCGCACTGGTGATGAGGTTGCCTTCGTCCACGAACAGCACGTCCGGATCGACCGTGGCCAGCGGATACCGCTCCGCCAACTGCTCCACGTACCGCCAGTGCGTGGTGCATTTGCGCCCGTCGAGCAGTCCGGCCTCCCCGGCCAGGAAGGCCCCGGAGCACACGGTGAGCACGGTCGCGCCGCGCTCCGATGCATCCCGTACGGCTGCGACGACGCGCTCGTCGATCTTGATGTTCGCATAGAACGGAAACGCCGGAATGGCCACCAGATCGGCGTCCCGCAGTTCCTCCAGACCGTATTCCGGAGTTACTTGTATACCCGGTGAACTGCTACGCAGCGGCTTCCCCTGTTCGAGCCCGCAGACCCGGAAGTCGAAGCCCGGCAACCCGTCCGCGGTCCGGTCCAGACCGAAAACCTCACAGACGACGCCGAATTCGAACATGGCGAGGCGGTCGTTCAACACGACGGCGACCTTCGACAACATAGGTCCCACCATACCTGGCTGAATCTTTGCGAACAATGTCAGAACAGCCACTGTTGGCAGAAACTGTTCTAGAGAAAACTTACTGCCATGCAAGGCCTTACCGCAATCGTCACCGCCGGAACGTTCATGAGCGCTCTCGGCTACCTCACCTACGCCGCCATGGCCTGGGGCACAACCGAATCCAATGAAGGCGAGGCATAAGCCATGACCACCGTCACCGCTCCCGCGAACATCGCCCGCTGCGCCGAGGCCCTCCTCAGCGTCGACACCACCGCCGAGACCGAAATCCCCACCATGTTCACCCGCTTCGTCGCCCTGCTGGCCGCGGCCGGCCGAGCGATCCCCTTCCACCACGACAGCATCCGCTGGCAGCTGGCCGGATCCACCAATGTCTTCGACCGCGATCACCACCGCACCACCCACGAACTCGCCGCCATCGCCTCGATGCGGTCGAGCGACCTCGACGAGCTGTTCGGCAAGCGCGGCTGAGCGTGCCGTCGAAACAGCTTGACCTGAACCGCTGTTGAGGATTCAAGATCGTTTCATGAGCACGATGAGCACGCAGGCCCCGACCGTCGCGGACACCACCGTGGACCACGAAGACGACATCCGAGCCATCCGGCAGATCATCACCAATGTCGAAACCGCCTACAACACCAACGACGCGGAACTCATGACCGACGACTTCACGGCCAATGCCGCGGTCGTCAATGCCATGGGCACGCTCATGGTCGGCCGCGAGGCCCTGCTCGCGGCCAACCAAGCAGGTCTCGCGGGCTTCCTGAAGGACGAATACGCCCGCTACGACGTCCAGGACATCACCTTCCTGCGCCCCGACGTCGCCATCGCACACAAGGTGGCCCGCGCCACCACCCCCACCGGCGAACTCATCGACCAGGATCCGGCGATGATCGCCCTCTACGTCCTCACCAAGCAGGACGGCCGCTGGTGGACCGCCGCCCGCCAGAACACCCTCATCCCGCAGAAATAGCGCCCGCCGGATATCCCCGCGCCAACTCGGCAAGACCCCCGAACCGCCGAGCTCGCAGCCCCAAACGCGATGATGGCCCGCAGCACAGTGCTGCGGGCCATCGCATGTTCTCGATACGGCCGAGGCCGCTGCTCAGACGCTGTCGCCCGGCTTGACCCGCGGCTTCGGGGCGCGCATGCGGCGCACCTGCGAGGCGCGGACGAAGGCGTACCAGCCGAGCGAGAAGCTCGAATCCCCGGCCTCCGGGAAGCGGTCGCGCACCCGGTTGTTCACGATGCGGCCGAGGACGATGCCCTCGACGATCATGAACAGCATCATCACCAGCATGCCGAGCGTCACAATGGCCTGCAGCGCGGGCGTCAGGATCATGCTCACGATGAGCACCAGCGCAAGGGGCATGAACAAGCCGAGCAGATTGCGCCGCGCATCCACGATGTCGCGCACATAACCCTTCACCGGTCCCTTGTCGCGCGGCAGCAGGTACTGCTCCTCACCGGCGAGCATGCGCGCCCGGCGATCCTGCACATCGGCGCGGCGCTGGGCCGAGGCGGCCTTGCGCTCCTCTTTGTTCCCGCGCAGCGCCTTGCGACGCGCCCGGGCCTCCTTGGAGGTTTTCGGCGCGGGCGCGATGGGTCCGCGACGGCGGCCTTCGGCCTCGCGGCGCTTCGGGGTCGGACGCCCCTTTCCGGCGGTGACCGGCCGATCCGTGACCGTCGCCGCACCACCGGCATCAACGGCGGAGGTGTCGGAGGTGGGGGTGGAATCGCCACGGCGCAGGAACTTCACGCCGACCAGGCTATTCGATGACACGCCCGCCTGAAAAACCTGGTCCGTCCGATTGTGTTCCCGGACGCCGTCCACGCTATTGTCCGGCGACCTCAATCCCTGGCCCTGGCGGCGCAAACGCCGCCGCGTAGGATTGGGAATAGCCACGAGCGAAGTGGCGTTGACAGCCAGCGAGCCGTGCGTCTCTCACGGGTTGACTATTGGTCCTTTAGGAGAGTTCATGACTGTGCAGAACGAGACCACCACTCACGGTGTGACTCTGACCGACGCCGCCGCCTCCAAGGCGAAGGCGCTGCTGGATCAGGAAGGCCGTGACGACTTGGCCCTGCGCATCGCCGTGCAGCCGGGTGGCTGCGCCGGCCTGCGCTACCAGCTCTTCTTCGACGATTGCAACCTGGACGGCGACCTGGTCGTGGAGTTCGGCGGCGTGAAGCTCATCGTCGACCGCATGAGCTCCCCCTACGTGCAGGGCGCGTCGATCGACTTCGTCGACACCATCGAGAAGCAGGGTTTCACCATCGACAACCCGAATGCCACCGGCTCCTGCGCCTGCGGCGACAGCTTCAACTGAGATAACGCCACCAGCGCGGAACATCCTCACGGACGTTCCGCGCTGTCGTGTGCGTGCGGGATCAAATCCCGTCTCGGACAGTGTATTTTTTAGTTGCGGCCGCGTTTCATGAACACCGCGTTCGCACCTTCCTCGTCCACCGGCCCCGCGTCTGCCGTTCCGCATACAGGTGTGTGCAGCGCACGTCATCGAAGGATCGACGCTCGTGACCATCGCCGTGTCCGCTTCCATTGCGACCGACCACCTGATGCGCTTCCCCGGCAAGTTCTCCGATGCGCTGCTGACTGATCAGCTGCAGCACGTCTCGCTCAGCTTCCTCGTCGACGATCTGGTCATCCGCCGCGGCGGCGTGGCGGGCAATATCGCGTACGCCATGGGCCTGCTGGGCCGCAATCCGCTGCTGGTCGGCGCGGTCGGCGCGGACTTCGGTGACTACCGCCGCTGGCTGGAGGACAACGGCGTCGACTGCTCGGCGGTGAAGATCTCCACCGAGGCGCATACCGCGCGCTTCGTGTGCACCACCGACGAGACCATGGCGCAGATCGCCTCCTTCTACCCCGGCGCCATGAGCGAGGCGCGCGATATCTCCATCGGCGATCTGGCCGCGGGCCGCGACCTCGAGCTCGTCCTGGTCGGCGCCAACGATCCGGAAGCCATGGTGCTGCACACCGAACAGGCGCGCGCCGCGGGCATCCCCTTCGCGGCGGATCCTTCCCAGCAGCTGGCCCGCCTCGACGGCGAGCAGGCGCTCTCCCTCATCGACGGCGCCGCCTACCTGTTCACCAATGAGTACGAGTGGGGCCTGCTGCTGCAGAAGACCGGCCTCACCGAGGCGGAAGTCGCTGAGCGCGTTGGCATTCGCGTCACCACCCTCGGCTCCAAGGGCGCCAAGATCGTCGACCGCGACGGCACCGAACTCCACGTCGACGTGGTACCCGACACCGCCAAGGTCGACCCCACCGGCGTCGGCGACGGCTTCCGCGCGGGCTTCCTCACCGGCCACTCGGCGGGCCTGTCCCTGGAACGCTCCGCCCAGCTCGGCTCCCTCATCGCCGTCCTCATCCTGGAAACCGTCGGCACCCAGGAATGGACCCTCGACCACGATGTCGCCATGAAACGCCTGCGCGCCGCCTACGGCCCGGAAGCCGCCACCGAGATCGAGGCGGTCCTGCGCCCCTGAGCCGATTGCGGGCCCTGACCTGATCCCGTTGCCCCGCAACTGAATCAGCCGCCCGCCGATCGCGCCCATCGACCGGCCGGACAACAATGCCGCGCCGCACTGCCGATGCAGTGCGGCGCGGCATTGCGCGAGGGCATCCGTGCGGACGGGCAGTCGTGCAGGCAGGCAGCCGTACGCACGGGCAGGCAGGCGGACGGGCAGCCGCGCGGGCGTGCAGCCGTGCGGCCGTCGCGGGAATCCGGGCATGCCCGGATCATCCCGTTCGATCGGGTCTTGGGCGTGTGACCTGCACTATTCGCGCCGAATCTCGTCGGTTCGGCGCGACGACTTCGTAACCTGGCCGACTCTTTCATCCTTCACACTGACCGCGTGATCAACGGTCGGAACCTCGTGCCGCCAGGGTGATCACTGCGGTCCCGGACCGCACACGTATGACAGCTCGTTTCGAAGGACCTGATGATGGTGGTACGAGTCGGCATTGTCGATCTGATTTCGACGTCGCCGGACAGCATGACGCGGCGGGTATTCCTGGCGGCGGTCGCGGGCTCCGAGGCCCGCACCGACCCTCCCGCCCAGCACGAATTCGGCATGGCCGCACCGGTTTTCGCCGAGACACAACCGACACTCCAGTCCGGCGTAGAGACGACGGTCTTCGGCATCGCCCCGACCGCCTCCCCCGACACCGTCGGCTGGCCCGCACTGGCCGCCATGGACGCCCTCGTCATCAGCGGCAGCGAACCCCTGAGCACCGGCCTCGCCACGGAACCGAGTGTCGCCATCATCGATCGCCTCCTCCACGAATGCGCCGCCACAACCTCCATCCTGTTCTCCTGCCAATCCGCCCACGCCGCCCTGCATCTCCTGCACGGCCTGGAACGCCACCGCCTCCCCCGCCGCTGCCACGGCACTTTCACACACACAGTCGCTTCCGAATCCGGCCACCCCGGCATACCGATCGGCGTCGACCCACCCCTGCGCACCGCCCTGCCCAGCAACTCACTTCTGGACGACCTGCAACTGCTCGGACGACCGGAGGCGGAAACCAAGAGCCTGCAACTCTTCGGCCGCGCGGATGCGGAGACGGACCACCCGCGCCCCTCGGGCCTGGCAGAGACGGGAGCGGTCGACTTTCAGCTCCGCAGCCGCGCGGATGTGGAGGTCGATGCCATCCTTCTCGCCGCCCCCGCACACCCCCTCCTGATAGACCTCACCACGCCGGTACTCGTCCCCCACTCCCGCTGGAACGTCATGTCCTCCGCGGACCTGCGCGCCGCTGGCGTCCCCATCCTGCTCGACTCTGCTGAGGCCGAATGGCATCTGGCCACCTCCCCCGACGGCCTCCGCCACGTCTTCCTCCAGGGCCACCCGGAATACTTCGCCGACACCATGGCCCGCGAGTACCGCCGCGACCTCCGCCGCTGGATCGCAGACCCGGCAAGGCCGTTCCCGGACATCCCTCTCCACTATTTCCCCGAACTCACCCACGCCCGGCTTCTCCACCACGCCGAACTCGTTCGCGCCCAACGCGATCCAGTGCTGCTTGAGGACTTCCCCCTCCCGTCCGACTACGCCGATACCGCTCACGACTGGTCGTCCCATTCCCGCCAGTTCTTCACCAACTGGCTTCGTGCCGTCGAACAGCGAATCAGCCCCGACGAGCTCCTCGCCGCCTGATCCAATCTGAAACAGCGACGACCGGGAACTGGTGGCGGTGGCTTCTCGCGCGATGCCGCCACCAGTTCCCGGTGATCACTTGTCCAGTCCGAGGCGTGCGCGGACGCGGCGTGGCGACGGATCCGGGTGTGGGTGCTGGTGGGATGCGCAATAGGCTGTGGCACATGGCCTCGGACCGTTTGTATTTTCGCCAGTTGCTCTCCGGGCGCGACTGGGCCGTCGGCGATCCCATCGCCACGCAGATGCGCAACTTCGCCTATCTGATCGGCGATCGTGAAACCGGCGAATGCGTCGTGGTCGATCCCGCTTACGAGGCGGCCCAACTGGTCGATATCGCCGCGGCCGACGATATGCGCCTCACCGGCGTCCTGGCCACCCACCACCACCCCGACCACGTCGGCGGCACCATGCTCGGCTTCACCCTCCGCGGTGTGAAGGAACTCCTCGAAAAGACCGACGTCGCAGTCCACGTCAACGCCGAGGAACTGCCCTGGGTCGCCAACGTCACCGGCATCGCTCCCGGTGAACTCACCGGCCACGCCCACGGCGACAAGGTCCCCGTGGGCGCCTTCGAAATCGAACTCCTCCACACCCCCGGCCACACCCCCGGCTCCCAATGCTTCCTCTTCGAGAACCGCCTCATCGCCGGTGACACCCTCTTCGTGGACGGCTGCGGCCGCACCGACTTCCCCGGCGGCGACTCCGACGCCATGTTCCGCAGCCTCCGCTACCTCGCCGACCTGAAAGGCGACCCGGTCGTCTACCCCGGCCACTGGTACTCCGAAGAACCCAGCGCCACCCTCTCCCACATCCGCGACCACAACTACGTCATGCGCCCCCAAACCCTCGACCAATGGCGCATGTTCATGCCGAGCTGAACCTCCGCCGATCGAAGGCGCTCCCTCAATGCGAAAGCGCCCGCCCCGAATTCGTTCGGGGCGGGCGCTTTTCGATGCTTCGAAGCCTCAGGCGAGGGTGCGCATCCAGGTGTGGGTGTCGGCGAAGGTGCCGCGCTGGATGCCGGTGAGGGTTTCGCGGAGGGCCATGGTGACCTCGCCGGGTTCGCCGCCGCCGATGGTGAATTCGCCGTCGGCGGAGCGGACGGAGGCGACCGGGATGACGACGGCCGCGGTGCCGCAGCCGAAAACCTCGGTGATTTCACCGGATTCGACGCCCTTGCGCCATTCCTCGACGGAGATCTTGCGCTCTTCGACGGGGTAACCGGCGTCGGCGGCCAGGGTGATGAGCGAATCGCGGGTGATGCCGGGGAGGAGAGAGCCGGATAGTTCCGGGGTCACCAGGCGAGCATCGGAGCCGCTGCCGAAGACGAAGAACAGGTTGTTGGTGCCCATTTCCTCGACGTAGCGGTGATCGCAGGCGTCGAGCCAAACGACCTGGTCACAGCCCTTCTCGGCGGCCTGCTGCTGGGCGAGCAGAGACGCGGCGTAGTTACCCGTGACCTTGGCCTCGCCGGTGCCGCCGGGTGCGGCGCGGACGTATTCGGTGGACAGCCACACGCGCACCGGCTTCAGGCCGCCGGAGAAGTACGCGCCCGCGGGGGAACCGAGCAGCAGGTACTTGTAGGCATTGGCGGGCTTCACACCCAGGCCGGACTCGGTGGAGAACATGAACGGGCGCAGGTACAGCGACTCTTCGCCACCGGCGGCGGGCACCCAGTCGGCGTCCGCCTCGAGCAGCTGGCGAACGGATTCGATGAACAGCTCGTCCGGTAGCTCCACCATGGCCATGCGCTTGGCCGAGCGGCGGAAGCGGGCCGCATTGGCGTCGACGCGGAAGGTGGCGATGCTGCCATCGGCCTGGCGGTACGCCTTGAGACCCTCGAAGATGGCCTGACCGTAGTGGAACACCATGGTCGCCGGGTCCATGGACAGCGGGCCGTACGGCTCGACGCGGGGGTTGATCCACTCGCCGTCGACGTAGTCGATCGACACCATGTGGTCGGTGAAGAACCGCCCGAACCCGGGCTCCGCGAGAATCTCCTGCCGCCGGTCCACGGGGACGGGTGCGGGATGCGGGGTGCGCGTGAACTGGGCGGCAACTGTCATGTTCGGGAGTCTAATTCGCCCGGCTCGACACGCCCTTGCCGCCCACCCAACTTTCGAGGCCGATTCGCACATCGGCGCGCTTTTCTGGCCCGAGTGACCAGGAAACCGGCCGAGGCTACGGCCCGAGGTCACAGTCTGTCCATCGACCAGCCGGATCGGCGAAACGGTCGAACCCGGACCGCAGCACATGCCCGCCGAGGTGGGCACCTCCGGTTCACAGTTGAATCGGGTGTCGGGTCGCGAGGCCGAGCACCCGAACCGGCCGTGCGGCCAACTCGGACGGGCGTGAGTCCGCTGGCGCGGCCAACTCGGTCGGTCCGACGGCGCGGCAAGTCCAGCGGATCGATCAGTCCGGCAGCGCGGCCAGTTCTGCGGCGCAGCCAGTTCTGCGGCGCAGCCAGCTCGGCAGCGCAGCCAGCTCGGCAGCGCAGCCAGCTCGGCAGCGCAGCCAGCTCGGCAGCGCAGCCAGCTCGGCAGCGCAGCCAGCTCGGCGGGGCGGTCAGCTCGGCGGGGCGGTCAGCTCGGTAGCCAGCGCTTTTCGTAGCCGATGCGGCGAGCCAGTGCCGCCAGTCCGCCGAGCACGATGCGCTGAACGACGGCGGGAATGCCTGCCAGGTAGCCGTCCTGGTAATCCCACAGCAGCGCGAGGGCGAGCGGGTTGCGCGGAATTCCGCCGCGGGTGGTGCGACCGGCGGCGTCGAGGGCCTGCCAGAGCCGGAACATCTCCCAGTGGCGCAGCGGCGGGCGGATCTCGTGATCGATGACGGTGTCCGGCGCCTCACTCGTGAACCGGTGCACGGTGCGTGCCGCCGCGAAGTGCGAATCCCCTTCCTCGGCAATGACTTCCGCCCCGTCGATCCAGAACCGGAGGCGTCCCTGCCGCACCGTCCAGCGCTCGGTCAGGACAGGATGCCAATGCGGCCCGGCCTGCCGCCCCGGTTTCGGCAACCGGTGCCGCAGTCGCAGATACGGGCCGTTCTCATCGGTTCCTTCGTCGACCAGCGTCACCTCATGGCCATTGCGGAAGGTCAGGGTTTCCATATCCAAGATATAAAGGTAACCTTCCTATTGTGTCAGTAGCCGACCCCAGCCTCCTGAAACTGTTGGTGCAGGTAACCCACTCGTTCGAGCAAGAGCTGAACCGCGACCTGCGCGCGGAGCTCGACGAAAGCCTGCGCCCGGCGCACTACGCGGTGTTCCGGCATCTGAACCCCGAGGGGTCGCGCGTCACGGCGCTGGCGGAGTCCGCCGGAATGACGCAGCAGTCCATGGGCGAGCTGGTGACGCATCTGGAGAAGTGCGGCTACGTCGAACGCCACGCGGACCCGGAGGACCGGCGTGCCCGACTGGTGGTCGCCACCGAATCCGGCCGTGCGGCATTGGTTTTCGCGGGCGAGAGGATACGAGCCATCGAAGACGAACTGCGTACGGAGTTGGGCACAGACGGGCTGGACGAGCTACGACAGCTACTGAGCCGGTCGCAAACCGTTCTCACGCAGAGGATCTCGAACAACTCGTGAACGAGTCCGAGCGTGCACCGAGCAGCTCGACGATCAGCGGTAACCGCCGCTCAAAGCTGTTCAATACACGCTCGGACTTTTCAAACACGGAGCGGACAAGCCAATTCGGCCCGGATATCCAGGCTACGCGGTGCGCGCCTCCACGAACGGCGGCCGCACAACCTCGCAACGCAAGCGACGACCGCGCACATCGACCTCGACCTCATCGCCGGGCGCGATCCCGGAAGCGGTATCGATCAGCGCCAGCGCGATACCGATCTTGAGCGTGGGAGAGAAAGTCCCGGAAGTGGTTTCACCGACCTGCTCGCCCCCCCGCAGCACAGCCTGCCCCTGCCGCAGCACGCCGCGATCCTTGGCCTTCAGCCCGAGCAGCAGCCGCCGCGGCCCCGCGGCCTTCTCCTCCACGAGTACGTCCTTGCCCCAGAACTCCGGCTTCTTCCAGCCGACCGCCCATCCACAGCGCGCCTGCAACGGCGAAATATCCACGGACAGTTCATGTCCGTGCAACGGATACCCCATCTCGGTCCGCAGCGTATCCCGCGCACCCAGCCCCGCAGCCTGCCCGCCCGCGGCCTCCACCTGCGCTGTCAGCGCCCGGAACACCGCCTCGGCATCATCCCACCGCGGCAGCAGCTCATACCCGTGCTCACCGGTGTACCCGGTCCGGCACACACGAACCGGCCGCCCCTCCCACTCGGCATCCGAATACGCCATGTACTCCATATCGGTCGGCAACCCCAGCCCCGCAAGCACTTCCGCCGACTTCGGCCCCTGCACCGCGAACACCGCATAACCCCGATGCTCATCGGTGACGGTGATCCCCTCCGGCGCCCGCTTCTGCAACTCCGCCACCACGGTCGCGGTATTCGCCGCATTCGGCACCAGGAAGATCTCGTCATCACTCACGTAATAGGCAATCAAATCGTCGATCACCCCACCCTCGGGCGTACAGCACAACGTGTACTGCGCCTTCCCCGGCTTAGTCCGATTCAGATCATTCGTCAGCGCCGAGTTCACGAACTCCGCCGCCCCGGCCCCCTTGACGGTGGCCTTACCCAGGTGGCTCACATCGAACACGCCAACCGTCGTCCGCACGGCGGTGTGCTCACCAACAGTTCCGGCATAGGAGACAGGCATCTCCCACCCTCCGAACGGCGCGAAGGTCGCGCCCAGCTCGACATGGACGGCATGAATAGGGCCCTGCAGCAGCTTCTCGTCGGTCACCCGATGCAGCTTATCGGTCCGGCCGCGGCGCGTTGATGCGGGAGATTCGCCCGGCACATGACCGCACCCCCGGCCACCGTCGAAGCAAGAAGATCATCCCCCGGTAGAGTCCGCCCAAGGTCTGCTGCCCAGGGAGAAGCATGGCATCCGAAGTCGGTCCCCAGGGATAAAGCGCCGCGTCCCGGCGGCGTTCGTAGCTATCCCAGATCGGTATTTCGGGCAGAGCCTCGTACGTGAGGCAGGCACCGGCATCGCAATCTCGCTCGCCGGGGGCCTCGTGACGCTTTTCGTAGTCGGCCTCCTCACCTAGGAGCACAGCGGCGGGGCCGTCACGGAGTGATCGAGGTACACGGCCAACCGCTCCTCATCGAGGATGTCGATCTGCTGACCTCGCATCTGGAGTTCGGCGGCACGGCGGGCCTTTGTGGTGGTGAAGCCGGTGGCGTCGCGACCGGTGAAGCCATCACCGATCACCAGGCAGGTGGTGCGTCTGGTGACGTTCTTCGCAGGAGTCGCACCGCACGAAGCAATAGCGTTCCAGGCTTCCTGACGGGTCATCGACGCGAGTTCGCCTGTGAACACAACGATCTGGTTGTACAGCGGGTGGCTCGGGTCGCTGCCGGTGACCTCGGGTGCGATCAATTCCTCGCGGGGGAAGAAGGATCCGCGGGTCCGCCGAGTTGTGCGGCGGGGACGGTAGGGCCGCTCCTCGCCGGACCGTTCGAGCTCGGACAGCGAACTCACGCCGACTCGTGCAGCCAGCGCCAGAACTATGTCGGCAGCAGCGGCAGCATCGGCGGCCGCATTGTGGTGGGCGAGCAGTTCGACGCCCAGGGCGTCGGCAACGTGCGGGAGGCGGTAGCTCTCAAGGTCCAAGTGTCGCCGCGCGATATACAGGCTGCAGATGAATTCCCAAGTGGGGACTTCGATTCCGCTGTGGGTACAGGCATCCCGAATAGCGCCACTGTCGAAACCGGCGTTGTGGGCAACCAATGGCAGATCGGCGACCACATGCCGGATTTCGGGCCAGCGGTGAGCGAATACCGGCTGGTCTGCGACAACGACGGGCGATATGCCATGAATGCGAATATTGCGGCGGGCGAAGAAGTCCAGCGCCGCGGGTGGACGGCACAGCCAGGAATGGGTTTCCCGGCGCACCCCCTCGCGCACGACCGTGACCCCGACGGCGCAGATGCTCCCACGGGAGGAGTTGGCAGTCTCGACGTCGATGGCGGCGAATGAGAGACCCACCATGCTCACCGCACCGTCAGCGGCACCGGACGCGCGACGCGACCGCCGTGATCGAGGAGGAAAGACCGAGCCAGTCGCAACGATTCGAGGGCGGCCCAAGCATCAGCCAAGTCCGCGATCCCACGCGCCAGAAGCAATGCGGGCCGAACTCTTTCGTCGATGTGATGGAGCGGTTGCCGAACCTCTCGGGGATGGACGAACTCAGGCCACTGCGGCCGAATCAACTTGTTCGCAACCGTGCCCTGATGCGTACTGAACAGCCCATCGATCACAGCCACCTCATCCCGCATAGCGATCACGGAGGCATCGACATCAACAACCCCCGCAGTCGAGACCCACTCCGGCACAGCCGCTTCCCCACCACACCAAACAATCCGCTTCCCTCCGACCAGCGTGGCTATCGCCTCCCCCTCGTCCTCCTCCAACACCCACGCCCCCGACACCCGCGAAAGCCCGACAGCCTGCCCGACATTCACATGCCAGATAACAAGGCGCCCGGCAACCTTGTTCAGCACGACCACCAGTGAGAGAACAGTCGCCGCGGGGGTGCTCATCAAGCTCCGTTCGATAGCAGACGGTGTGCAACCAGACACGGTAGAGCATCACACCGACAGACTTATCCATGGGTCCGACCGGAGTCCTCCAACGAAACAATTTCTACAAGAAGAGAATTGGACCAATCAGTCTTCTTCAACCGATAGCGGTGCATTGCGAGGATCCGGATCCGGACACTCCACCCCTCGTGCTTTCCGAGCTCGCGACCGCCCCGATATTGATAGTCTCGCCCAGCGAGACTTCTTGCTGCCCTGTTGTTTCCGCGTGAAAGTGACATCGTTGAGCGTCGAGTCCTTCGAAATCGAGAAGCCGTTCCTGCTGGATCTGCTGAACCAAGCCCGGGACGGCCGAATTCAGCTGCCGGAGTTCCAGCGTGGCTGGGTGTGGCCGGAACCGAACATTCGTGGCCTGCTGAGTTCCATCTCGCTGGGCTTTCCGGTCGGAACCTTGATGATGCTGCGCGCCGGCGGTGAGACTCGGTTCAAGCAGCGCCCGATCGAGGGCGTCGACCTGCCGGCCACAGTGTCGGCGGAGCGGCTGCTGCTCGACGGCCAGCAACGACTCACCTCGATGTATCAGGCCCTCATGCTGAACCGGCCCATCCTCACCCTCGACGAGAAGAAGAAGCCCATCGAGGGCTGGTTCTACGTGGACATGCGGGCCGCCCTGGACGAGAGCACCGACCGGGAAGAAGCGTTCCGCTTCGTCCCCACCGAACGACGAGTGACCTCCAATTTCGGCCGCACCGTGGACCTCGACCTTTCCACGCTCGACGGGGAGTGCAGAGCGGCGTGGTTCCCCATGACCCGCGCGTTCGACGCCGACGACTGGGCGGAACATTTCCGCGAGTTGCACAACTACTCCCCCGAAGCGCGCGAACTGTGGCGCAACTTCAATCGCCAGATCCTCAAGCATTTCGAGCAGTATTTGATCCCGGTGCTGGACCTGGCCGCGGCCACACCGCGAGAGGCGGTGTGCCAGGTCTTCGAAAAGGTCAATACCGGCGGTGTCACGCTGACAGTGTTTGAACTGCTCACCGCCACCTACGCGGCCGACGAATTCGATCTGCGTAAGGATTGGGAGCGCTGCCGAGAGACCTGGGGTGACGGCAAATACCGGGTTCTGGAACAGGTTTCGGAAACGGACTTCCTGCAAGCCGTCACCCTGCTTGCGACATTCCGCCGCCGCGAGACCGCCGGACTGGTCGATCCGACCAGCGGCCCCCGCGTGGGCTGCCGCCGCGCCGACATTCTGCGGCTACCACTCGACGAGTACCGGATCTACAGCAAGCAGATTGTGGAGGGTCTGCTGTCTGCCGCGAAATTCCTGCACGAGCAGCACATTTTCGACACCCGATTCGTTCCGTACGGTACGCAGTTGATTCCACTGGCCGCGATCCTGAGCGTGCTGGGTTCGGAGTGGAACGCGCACTCCGCCCGGCAGAAGGTGGCACGCTGGTTCTGGTCCGGAGTCTTCGGCGAGCTCTACGGCTCGACGACCGAAACCCGTTTCGCCCGTGATCTTCCCGATGTCGTCGACTGGGCATTGTGTGTGACCGATGCCGAACCGCGCACAGTCGTCGACGCCCAGTTCACCGTCGGCCGACTGCTTGCCCTGCGCAGCCGCAACAGCGCCGCCTACAAGGGCATCTACGCGTTGCTGCTGCGGACGGGCGCACGGGATTGGCTCAGTGGGAATTCGATCAACGGCGCGACCTACTTCGACGAGGCCGTGGACATACACCATGTCTTCCCGAAGGCATGGTGCGCCCGGCAGGGTATCGACCGCACCGTAGGCGATTCGATTCTCAACAAAACTCCGCTCTCGGCCTACACCAACCGCTCGATCGGCGGCGCCGCGCCATCCAGCTATCTGTCGACTCTGGCCAAGAACGGCGGTGTCGACAAGCACAGTTTTCACACACATGTCGAGTCCCATCTGATCGACCCGGAGACCTTGCGCCGCGATGATTTTCAGCGATTCATAGGCGAGCGCGAGAAGGCGCTGATGGCACTGGTCATCGAGGCGATGAGCGGAACCGGGTCATCGCAATCACCGTCGACACCGGATGCAAAGCCCGCACGAAAGTCGCGCCCAGCACCGGCCACCGCGCCAGTGAATGCCGCGCAGGGGCGTCGCCGACCGTGGACATCGGCGGATGCAGTTCTTGCAGAAGAGATGTGGGATCTGTTGACCGAACGAGCGCGGGGACTGTTCTCGATTCTGATCGACAATCCGGGTCGCCAGTACTCCGGCGCTGAACTGGCCGAACTGTTGAACCTGCCGAACAGTCAGTCGACCGCCGCCGTGCTGAGCCGGCCGGGGACTCTGTGCGCCGAGGTGCAGCGCCACTACATGTGGTCCTGGGAGTATCTGGGCGATGGGAAATGCTACTACTGGATGGATGACGAGAAGGCTGCGCTGTTCCGAAAGGCAAGTGGCTGAACGATTTTCGAAGGTTCCGGCGAACCCGTGCGAGCCCCGAGTGTTCGCCGGCCAACCTATTCGAAGACAACCCCCGCCCGCCGCGCCCCCACGGTGACGATCTCGGTCACCTCGGCGAGGAGCCGACCGGAAGCAACGTAGGTATCGAAGACCTCGCCGTCGATGATGCGCGCACGCTTGGTCACCGAACCACTCCCGGAGATCGCGTACGCGCGAATCCATGCTTCGCGCGCATCCTTCGTGAGCAGTTGGGTGCTCAGTTCGAGCAGCGGCGTGGCGACGGCATTGGCGATCTGATCGATGAGGACCTGCTGTTCGCTCGGATTCGGCGTGCCACCCACCCAGCGGGCCGGCTGCTGGAGCAACCCGTAGATCCGATGCTGGAGCCCTTCGCGCAGATCCGCCACCGGCTGCAGATGCTCGTAATGGTCGTCCATCGCGAAGGCGAAACGGCGGGTCAGCGCCTTGACCTGACTCCAGTGTGCGGGCGACACGCCTTCCTCAAAATCCAGCGACAGCACGGCCTTCCACATCGTCTGGAAGTCCGAGGTGGCCGCGGTGATGCCGTCCACGAGCTGCACGGTGCGATAGACCGGCCGGCCCTCGCCGGTGTCGTCGGCCAGCTCGGGGTGCGCGATCAACTCCATCAGCGCGTTGAGCTGATGAATGGATCGCTTACCGGCCTTCTTGTCGCTGAGCTGTTTGTCGATTCCACCGACGAAATAGGCCGCACGATCCAATCGCTGCCGAAGTACTCGTTCGGCGGCTTCCAACGCCTGATCACCGCCCTGGGCTTCGGCACGGAACAGCGCGAGCACATTGGCGACCGATTCGCGGACGTGTTCCTCGCGGGCACTGAAGGTATCGAGGTTGTCGCCCTTGACCTGGTCGAAATGCGTGAAGAGAAAGTGCAGTTTCGCGGCGTGCCCGGAGATCGCGATGCTTTTCAGCGCGGCGACGGCGGCGGCTTGCATGGGCTGCTCGGCATTGTCCACGAGCAGTACCGCGTCCACCTCATCGAGCCGCCGTGCGACATGTGTGGACAAGGTGGCCGCTGATTTGGCGGTATGACCGAGCCCCTCACCGTCGATCAGGACCAGCTTCGGCCGCGCGGTCGCCCATCCAGGTACGAACGGACCGCTGACACGAACCGCGTTCACGAGCGGCGTCAGCAATCGGCCGAACAGCTTGGCATTATTGCTGGAGAAGCGCGATACCACGGTGAGGAGGTGACGGCGGTCGTCGCTACTCCAAGCCCAGCTGATCGGCCAGCCATCGGCATCGCAATGCAGATCACCGACCTCCAGCGCATCGAAACGCTTTTCCATTTCGACCAGCATCCGGTCGACGATGTCATGGAACTCCGTATACTCACGCAGGTCGGCGTCAGCGTTCAACTCCACGAATCGCTGGAGGTCGGCGTCCCCGGCACGCGAAAACACCTCGGTGGCATACCGATTGACCAATGCCCGGATCGCGACAACCGTGCCGGTGAGCACATGGGTGGTGCTTTCGGCGTCCACATCGCCGTACTCGGCGGGATCCGGTTCGCTGTCCTCGTGTTCGTCGTCATCGTCATCGATGTCGTCGGCCGCCGCGTCGACGATCCGGCCGAGCACGTAGCTGAAGCGGAAGCGCTGGTTGACGTGATCGAGCAAAGACCGCCCGATCTTGTCCACCGACTTGCCCTCGAATACCGCCAGCGCGGCAGCCACCACATTCTCTTGCACATGGGTTTCGACAACGGCGCGCGGCGCGAAGGTGATCGCCGCCCGATAAGCCGGCTGCTCACTGACGATCAATTCCATATCCGCGACGGTGGTTTTGGCCGTGGAGGTGGACGGAAATCGTTCCGTCCGGGGATGCGTTCCCAGCAGCTGGCGGACGACCGTCGTCTTGCCCGCACCGGTGGTCCCGAGCAGCAGCACACGCTGATAACCGTCGTCGGCGCCCGGGAGCGGGAGGATCTCGTCGCGCAGGGCCGCGAACTCGGAGTCGATGTATTCGACGCCGGATTGAGCTGTCACTTTCACCTTCTGTGGCAGATCGATGGGTTACGGCCAAAGGTGACCTCTCGGATAGTCGCAGCGTCTCCAGGAGTCGAGCAACTCCGTGAATCCGTCGCCCAATCGGTCAAATGCTGGACAGGTTAGGCTTTCCCGACTGTCCTCGGGTGGGGAAAGGTTTGTCAGTGGTACGTCAAATCAAGCTGCGGCACGCGGCCGGCAATGGACCGAAGGCCCTATTGACTCGGCGTATTGCCGTGATCCTGGCGGAAACTCCGTTTCAATCCGCCCAGCAGATCAGCCCGCGGCTCGGCGTCCCGGATGCGACGGCAATGGTGGTGCTGCGACTACTGCAGAGCGAGCCTGATCTGTTCGAAATCTGCGGGCCCGAACAGCCGCCGATCTGGGCCGTGCGCGTCGAGGCCGAAGCACAGGTCGAATCCTGGCGCACGGTGGTGAACAACACCGGCGACGACCGACATGACGAACAGATGCCAGGTGCGCCAACGGCCCCGAAGACCTGCTATGCCGGGCCGCCGTTGCGCGCCTGGCAGTCCGAGGCGCTGTACGCCTGGATGGATCATGGACGTCGTGGCCTGGTCGAGGCGGTGACCGGCTCCGGCAAGACCACCGTCGGCGCTCGCGCCATTGCCATGGCTCTGGACGAGGGTCGTTCCGCTGTGGTCCTGGTGCCGGGCGTCGACCTGCAGAACCAATGGTTCGAGCGTCTGCGCAGAGCGTTGCCATCCCACCGCATCGACCGGCTCGGCGGCAATGGCCCCGCCCGGCCGCCCGACCGCTGGGATGTCCTGGTCGCGACCGTGCAGACCGCCTCACGCACTCCGATTCCCGCGCCCGCAGGTGCACTGCTGGTGGCCGACGAGGTCCACCGCTACGGCGCCGGGACCTTCGCCAAAGCGCTACTGGTCCACTACGAATGGCGGCTCGGACTCACCGCGACCTTGGAGCGCTCCGACAATTCGGTGGAGGAGATCCTGCTGCCGTACTTCGGCACACTGGTGCCCGGATGCGACTACGCCCGTGCCCAATCCGACGCCATCCTGGCCCCGGTCAAGGTCGCCCTGGTCGGCGTGCACTTCACCGCGCGCGAACGAGCTCGCTACGACCGCGCCGACGAGGTGGCCCGGAAATCCAGAAATCTGCTGGTGGAATGGTATGGCGCGCCGGAAGAACCATTCGGCGAGTTCATGAAGTACACCCAGTTGCTCGCCAAGGACGACCGCGGCGAGGGCGTACGTCATGCCCAGCGCTTTCTCAAGTACTTCGCCGAGCGTCGCGAGGTCCTGGCCGACTGCGCCGGGAAACTGGAGTTGGTGCGGTCGCTTCCGATCACCGAACTCGCCGCTACACAGTCGATTGTCTTCACCGAGCGGACGGGCACCGCCGAGGCGGTGAGCGCGACCCTGCTGGAGTCCGGCCTGGCCTGCGGCTACATCGGGTCGACCTTGAAGTCCGGGGAACGCGCCGGGGTGCTCGACGAGTTCAGAAGCGGAGCTCTGCGCGCACTCGCCGCCCCACGGGTGCTGGACGAGGGTATCGACGTCCCCGATGCCCAGGTCGGTGTGGTGCTGGCCGCCAGCCGTACTCGCCGGCAGATGATTCAGCGGATGGGCCGGGTGGTGCGCCCCAAGTCCGATGGCCGGACGGCGATCTTCGTGATCGCGCACGTCTTCAGAACCCCGGAGGATCCAGCGCTCGGCGCGCACGAGGCGTTCCTGGAGGATCTCGAGTTCATCGCAGACGAGCGGCGCACAGTCGATGCGGCAGAGCTGGGCCCGCTCCTGCGCTCGTGGCTGACACCGCCCCCGGGGGCTCCCGCGACAGCCACATCGCCGAACCATCCGACAGCTGTTGCGACACAGCCGGATTCCCGGGCGCCCTTACCTACGCCGCTGGAGATGATGGCGCGCATGCCCACGCGCGTGATAACGCCGTCCAGGCACCCCTCGCCCGAGGACGACAATGCGCCCCCGCAGCAGCAGACCAGCGACGAGACCGCCGACCATGCCGAGCCGTACGCTCCCTCTGGGAGCGAAACCGTTGTCCCGGAACCGGATACACCTCTGAGTGACATCGTTCCCGCACAGGTCACTGCCGCCACGAACGAGAACGATGCACCACCGGTGGCCGGTTCGGCACCTGCTGCGCAAGCCCTCGCGCCCGCGGTCGCGAGCGGCGCGGCGAATTTGGCCCAGCTCGGAGCGAAACTCGGCCTCGCGGACGCATCCGCCTTGTGGGCGAAGGCCAGGACAGCCCGCCCCTGGGTGGACCCGGAGTGGGAAGCATCCCGGCTGTTGTCGCTGACGCGGTCCCGCAATCGCGATGATCTGGAGGAACAAGCGGCGCTTCGCGTCGTCGTCGACTACGCCACGGAGTCACCCGATCCGATCGGCCAGTTCGGCGAGCTGACCCGCAGCTTGGGCCTGGTCGGCTCGAACCGTACGGAGTTGCTCGTGTTCGTCGCGACCCTGCGCGGCGTGGATCCGGTGGATCTGTTGTAGCCACCGGATCCATTACCGCCGCGCTCCTTCAGACGGCGACGCCGATCTGCCTGGCGAGCGGCAGCACCAGGGCGAGCATCGCGATGGTGTTCTCGGTCAGCCGGGTTTGACCGACGGCGCTGATCACCGCCCGGAACAAGGCCGCCCGATCGTCCCAGCCGAGCGTTTCGGCGTGGTGAGCCATGATCTCGGCCAGCTCCCGGGGCGGCATCTGCTCGATCTTGCGCGGTCCCAGATCTCGCCAGGACGTGGCGGGCTGTTCGGGCATGCGGTAGGTGAACAGCGCCGGATCCCCCGCATCCAGATCATCGCTGACGAGCAGCTTTCCGGTGGCGACGGCGGCTTGCAGCGCGATGTCGAGTTTCTTGCGCACATTGTCGCGTTCTCGGGTGCGCGCCGCGGTGACATACGCGGCGCGCAGTCGCGCCGCCGTCACCGGTCCCTCGGCCGCCACGATTCGAACGAAGTCCGCCACGATGGCGGAGTGCCCTGCGGTCGTCAGACTTTCGAGCGAGCCGATGAACGCCGAGTAGGCCTCGATGCTGCGGGTGCGCATTGTCGCGGGGCGAGCCGTTGCCGCAGCGGCGGTATGGGCGTCCCCGCCTTCGGCGTATGCGACTTCCGGTTCGGAATGCCCGTTCCGCCCCGGGTAGCCATGATCGTGCGCCGCGGTTTCGCCGTGACCGTTCGACGCGGACGTGCGATGTTCGGTCGCGGACCGCACGGTAATGGGCGCGATCACCAGGACGGGAGGCTCGGCGTCCGTCGTCGCCGGATCGACGGCCACTGCGGCCGTAGTCGATACCGGTTCGGAGCGGTACCCGCTGCTCCGCTCTCCCCGCTGTGGAGGTTCCGGCGACGAATCATCCGCGCGCGGTGTGTCGAGGCGCTCGTTCGCAGCGTCTTCGACCGGCGTGTGCGTCCCCGATCCAGCCGCATCCCGTGCGACCGCGACGTCGAGTTCTGCTCCCCCACTGCCGGTTTCACCGTCCAGCAGTTCGGATTGCGGTTCCGGCGCAGTGGACCGGGCAATGTCCGCGCCGAACTCGGCACATGCGCTCAGACGAGTCTCGCCGACGCCTGCCACGTCCTGATCCGCATCCACCAGCACCAGTGCGACTCGGTGGAGCAACTCGGGGCTGTCCGACTGCACCGGAACAGGCTCCTCGACGCCCGCGAGCAGCTGCGCCAACCGGCGGTTCTCCTCCTCGGCAGGCGTATAGATCTCGTTGTGCTCCAGCAGTTCCCAGAGTTCCGCCAGGCACCGGTCCGGATCGGCGATGAACTCGGCCGCACGAATGCGATGAATCGGCCAGCCGCAGCGTTCCAGATCGCGCTGGCGAGCGAGGTCACTGCGGTAGTGGTCCGGGCCGTCCCATCGGTCGTCATCGCATTGGATCGCGACCTGTCCTCCGCTGCCGGTGACCACCATGTCGATGTCGTATCCGGTTTCGGTGTGGTGTGGGCTGATTCGGTAGACGCGATCCACAATTCTGTTGTAAATCTGCTGCTCGAACAATGATTCGAAGGGTTCGACCAGCCGGTCGTCGAGGATCGACGGGGACGCTTCGTCTTCGACGGTGGCCCGCTCGACCCCGAGGCAGTAGTCGAGCAGCCGGAAAGGCAGGTCCTCGGCGTTGGTGAGCTGGTCGGCGGTGACCGAGTGGAACAGCCACAACTGGTCGCGCGCACGCGACACGGCGACGTTGTAGCGTTGGACGACGCCGTCGGCTGTCTGCGCGGACAGTCGGCGATCCGGACCGGGAGCCGCCACCAGGGACAGGAAGACCACATCGCGTTCGGCGCCCTGGAAGTCGGCGGCATCACCACAATGCAGTTGGCGACCGTCCAGCTCCTCCGGGGGGATCCGAATCATGAGCTGTTGCCGAATGTATTTCGCCTGAGCCGTACCGAGCAGCGAGATGACCCCGAAGGTCTTCCCCTCGTATCGGGGGTCGGCGAGACACTGTTCGATCTGGTCGACAATACGGTCGGCCTCCACCGGGTTGACCTTGCTCGACGATTCGTAGCCGTCGGCGACGTGCACCGTCCGGATCGGCGGGAGCCGGTCGCTGCCGTAGCGGCGTACCGGTACGAGCCGCACCCCCTCCGGCTCGTACGCGATCTTGTTGGAGAATCCGATTATCTCCGGGACGCAGCGCCGGTGCTCGACGAGGGTGAGCCGCGCCGGATATCGTATGACGGCATCGTCGAAGAGGCTGCGCTTGGGGTTCTTCCAGGAGTCCCGGTACCGGTCGTCGTGGAGATACTGCCCGGCCAGCCGCTCCAGTTCGGATTCGTCCACGCCGACCGCGGCGGGCGAGACCTGTTTGTCGTCGCCTATGACCACGATGCTCGGCGCGAGATACTGCAGGAATACGGCCTCGGCACCCGCCTGCGAGGCTTCGTCGACCACCACGACATCGAACATGTCGGCCGTGACCGCGAACTGTTCGACGACGCGGTAGATCGGCATGATCCAGACGGGCACCGCGGATCGGCAGTTGCCGAGCGCCCGCTGAATATCGGCGCGTTTGCGCTCCGCGTACTGACCGGTGCCCTTGCCAAGACTCTTGACCAACTGCGCGTACTGCCGCAGATCGGCCTGGGCGCGATTGGTGAGCCGGCCGACCGCGCGTTCCCAAGCACGCCGATCCGCGAGAACCGTGGCCTGCTCGCGCAATCGGTCTTCGACGGCGTCGAGACGCCGGCACAGCTCGTTGACGCCGCCGACATTGTGCACACCCAGCCATCCGCCGACTGCCGCCCAGACCCACGCTTGCTCGAATGTCCGCAACCGTGACGCCCATTCGGGGTCGGCGGGACGCTCGACAATGGCGTCGCGCAAGAGCGGCACCGCAGTCATGAGAGCGGTGATCTCGACGCGCCGCGCATGCGCGTGCCGGAGTGCGTTCAACTCGCCGAGCCGCTGCCGAGCGTGCTCGTAGGCGGTGTCATCGCGCTCTCGCACTGCCTGGCCGAGCCGGTGCAGGTTGGCGGTGGCGCGCGGGTCGCGACCGAGAACGTCGAGTGTGGCGGCGAGTTCGTCGAGTGGCGCGGCAGCTCGTTGCCGGGCTTCCTCGGCG
The DNA here is from genome assembly GCF_001613405.1 of Nocardia crassostreae. GTDB lineage: Bacteria > Actinomycetota > Actinomycetes > Mycobacteriales > Mycobacteriaceae > Nocardia > Nocardia crassostreae. The sequence continues at coordinate 18,326 of NZ_BDCH01000039.1, read as the reverse complement.
GTGACGGCGTCGAAGGTTTCGAGCGCCGCCCGCACCGCGATGACATCGCCCCAATCGGGAACGGGTAGACCGGCTTCCCGCAGCCGAGTGGTGCCGTACTCCAACCGGGTGGCGTAGTCGAGGATCTGCAGCAGGAGTTCCTGGGCGACCCGATGGCGATCCCGGCGTTCCCGCAAGGTCCCGCTCGTGATGCCGAAAAGCTCTGCCGGCCAGGCGGTGTCGAGCTGATGCAGAATGCGGTTGCCGCGATCCGCGTTCAAGAGCTGAGTGAGCTGCTCGGCGCCGGTGGGGATACGGCCGTCGACCCGAACGTGCTCGAACAGCGGCCCGGCATCCTTGACGACGCGCGGGCTCATGATCCCGATCTTCGGACTGCCGTCGGCCTGAATCTTGATCGGACCGTGCATGTCGATATGTGCCAGGAGATTCTCGGCCAACGAGACCAACGGTCCTGAATCATCCACGGAGACCCGGACATCCACGTAGCCGAGCGCATCGATCGTCTCATCCGCGCGCTGGAGCAGATCACCGAGAACCGCAGCTCGGGTCTGCCATTCCAGCGCGTGCCCGGAGTGCACATCGCCGAGGGCGGCCGGGACCCACGACTCTGATCGGCGGCGCAGATCGCGGGCAAGGTCGCTGATGTCGCCGAGCATCCCCTGGATCTGATTCCGGTCGGCGGGCGGCAGCTCCGGAATGCGGGCGACGGCGGGATCGCCGTCGTAACGCGCGAAGCTCGCCCGATGCCGCGCGGCCGCGAGCTTCGCGCCGCACAGCCGGGCGAACGACTCGGCATCGGGCACATCAGATGCCGAAACAAGGTCGGGGGCAGCGACTTCCGGGTCATCGAGGGTCTCGTCGAGCAATAGCGTCCGCCATTCCTCGATCAACGCGCCGGGCACCGGGCTCGGCTCGTCGGGGGCGGGGGCCACCAGATCGGCTATCCAGCCGTGCTCGAATCGCCCTGCACGCCAACCGGTCGCGATCTCGGCGACAGTTCCGGACCGGCCGCCCACGGTGTGCGTGACGACATCGTGTTCACGCAGGCGCAGCAACTCCGCCTGCAGTCCGGCGCGCTGACGGCGCAGCTCCTCGACGGTGCGCTCGGCCGCCGCGATGATCCGCCGATTGTGCGCCGGGTCGAATTCGGCTGCTTCGTGCGAGATCCGGTTGACCGATGCTTTCAGGTCCTCGAGTTCCCGCCGCGAGTCGCCGACGACCGCGACGCACAGATCCTTGATCTCCTCGGGCAGCTTATTGCGGACCTCGTGCAGTGCACGGTCGGTGTGCGCGGTGATGAGCACCCGTTTGCCCTGCGCGAGCAGATGGGTGATGAGCGCCGCGGCCGTATGGGTTTTGCCGGTGCCGGGCGGGCCCTGGACGAGGGTATGCGCGTGGCGGTCGACATGATCGAGGATTCGCAGCTGAACCTCGTTGAGCGGTAAGGGCAGAAACTGATCGTCACCGTCCTCGACGATCGCGCCCGCGCTGTCGCGTGCGATCGGAATCGGTTCATGGTCCGGATCGATCAGATTGCGGATACCGCCGGGCAATTCACCGGTGCCACGGATGGTGTCGGCAATGGTGCGCAGCGCCGTCACCATCCCGCGATTACCGCGTTTGCGCAGAATTACCGCGGGCGCGTACGCGGCGGTGGGGTGTGCCGTCGGACCGCCCGGCCGCAGCTCGTCGGCATACCCGCGCCACCAACCTCCACCAGACCTCTGAGTAGTTCGTACTTCGAGCGCCAACTCCAACAGCATCGACCGCTCCTGACCGTTCGCCCGTATGCATTGCTGAGGGCGTTGATGTAGAGGTCGGAAACCTTGGTAGGCAACCCATCCTCCATCCGCCCAATGGTCTGCGGCGACACCCCGATCACCCGGCCCGCGGCGGATTGATTCATTCCCCTGGCTTCTCGCAAACGTTTCAACTGCCGACCAAGCGCCCTGCTTGCGAGTGTCGATCCCATCCCCATCTCGTTAGCCTCACTATCGGATGCACTGGATTATGGAAAGCTCTGTCGCGGAAATACCCGTGGAGAAAATCCGACCTCACCACGACCGAAACGCGTGTTCGAAGTTCCAAATATGCCTGATCAGGAGTGTACTTGAGGTATTCCAGATACGAACTGAATTCTGAACTGACATAACGCTTTTGATTGCCCTCATCCGACCATTACAGAACTCTCGAGGAGGTGGCCGAAGATGCTCGGCCTTCCGCAGACCAATCACGACGCAACACCCGAACAAGCGTTGACGATAACGCAAGCTCATCGAATCATGCAGTCCCACAGGCATTGTCCTGTCTCGATCTGCGCCGCGAAGGCACGGACCAAGAGGGTACTGGTCGCCGCCGGAAAGCTCGTACCCGCCGATGCTCCGCACATGGGGAGCTGACGGCGTGGGCGACGACTCCTTCTTCCATCGCGTTCCGGATCATCCGATTCTGAATCTCGAAGTGGCGCAACATGCCTTGGCGAAGCACAAGGACTGCCCCGACGATTGCGAGGCGAAGCGCTACTTCGCCGATCTGGTGCCGTACCTGAAGCGCGGCTGCACGACATGGAATATCTGGTAGCCCCAGCGGCGCATGCTCGAACACCAACTCTCGACAGTTAAGGCATGACAATGATCGGACAACTCACAAGTCTGATGCTCGGCACCGGATTTGGAATTATCCTCGGCTGGGTGACCACCGCCATCCAGAATGCCGGTCACTATGCGCGGCACGGCAACACCGTGGCTGAAATACAGGCCCGGATCGAACGGGAGGACCGCCACCTACGGGTCGTCGAGGCCGGTCGGCGGTGCTCATGACCGACGAGGGACGAGTCAGCCGAGTTCGGAGTACTTCACCGCATGGCCGCGGACTCGGTCAGCGGGGTAGCGGTCCTCGTTCACCCGCACCTTGGCCGCGGCGGCCGCGAGAATGTCGACCCCCAGGACGTCGGCGAGTCGCAGCAGGTAGGTGAACACATCGGCCATCTCCTCCTCCACTTTCGCGCGGCCGACCTCGTCACGGCAGATTGTGGCGCTCTCCTCGGGTGTGAGCCACTGGAAGATCTCGGACAGTTCGCCGACCTCGCCGGTCAGGGCCATAACCAGGTTTTTCGGCGTGTGGAAACGCTCCCAGTCCCGGTCTCAGGCGAACTCCGACAACTGACCCTGCAATCCTTCGACTGTCATGCGCCCTGTGTATCAGTTCCCGTTTTCCGGTCGGCACTCGGCTCCGGACACCTCGGAACGCCTAGCTCCTCGAACAGCTTCCGCGTGTTCCGATACGTCGAATAGAGCACTGTCCCGCATAGTGAACGGGTCATCAGCACACCGTATGCGTTCCGCAGCACGCGATTCAGCTGGTCGCTATCGGCGATATTGGTTGCCCCATGGTCGATTTCCTTGCGGTGCTCCACCCACCGGTCACCATCCCACGTGAGGTCGGGTCCCATGATCACTCCGCCCCAGTGGTACTCCAGGCCCTGTGCCGTATGCACACAGCGAAGTTGGCGGAAGCCCCCGGGATCCGTCGCCCAGTAGGCCCGCGCCGGGATGCCCGGAGCAGTCCGGGCGTCACCCGCGTTCCACGGCCACTCCCAGTCTTCACTCCCGTCCTCGGAAGCGATCTTGACCTCCGGCACGGTCCCGCTTCGGTCCTTCCACGGCCAGCACAACCCGGCAGCCATTCGTACCTTGACCCCGCTACCCCGCTTCGATTCGAGGAACTCCTGCATCTGCGAGGGCGAATCCGCGTAGTACAGCTCGTAGGGCTCATCGCTCTCGCCGCCGGGGTGCCAGGGAATCGGGGCACCACTGAGGAGCCGACTCACCCACGTGTCGTAGGTGGGGCTGCCCAGCGCCCGCACGACTCGTTCCAACCGGAGCGGAACAACCTCGGCTCCCATAGCTTTCGCTGCTCGGCGGATAGCGTCCGGAGTCCAAACCTCGTGCTTGAAGAGGCGCTGGTCGCCATCAACGAATAAAACCGGCACCTTGGCTCGGTTCACAACCACCTCCACCGAAGACTCTCCGGGCAGCATTCCGAACCGACCCGCGCGGGGGCGTTCGTAGAGACGATGCGCCTCGTCGCATACCACCAAGTCGATCGCTTCATCGTCGCAACCAGCCAGCTTCGCGAGTGTGACAAAGGCAGATTTGATGCCTCGCGGAGCGGCGCGCCGGAATGTATCCCGCGACGCCGTGCCACCCGATACAAACAATGCGCTTTGGCCCAATTTGCGCGCCTCAGCCAGCAGCTCGAGTGCGATCAATGACTTCCCCGTACCCGAACGCCCACTGATGACGAAGACCTTCTTCGTCAGCGGATAGCCGGCTCGAGCTTCCTGCAGGGCCGCGACAACAGAATCGAACGCTGTTCGCTGGTGCTCCACCAGGGTGAACCCCGCTCGGCCATGCATAATCTCGCCGACCAGCTCGTCGAACGTACGAACCGGCCGCTGTCGATCTAGCAGGGCTTGCGCTGCCTCGCGGCCCGAATCGGGGGCAAAGTTAGCAACGAGGAAATCCCGCAGTTCGACCATCGTGCGACCCGTGAACGTCTCGACGCCCGGTCGGGGCGCCCGATTGTGGATCCACTGATACTTCTCAGCGACAAGATTGTGCAGGTAAGCAGCGGCCACCAAGTTGACCGAACGATCATCGAAATGACTGTGACGGGTCTGCAGATCGATCCTGTTCTTGTAGGCCTGGACAGCAGGGTGCGGCTTGTTCTCTCGATACGGGCCGTGGTAGACGAAATCGATATCGCCCGCCCGGCCGCCCCGCGGCCGATCTACCTCACGCCACTGTTTCAACTCGATAACCGCATAACTGAACATCCCGGTCACCGGGTGCGTGCCGGCCAGGACAACATCGATCGGGTTCATCGGTTTGTCGATGCGATACTCGACGAACATCGAGACCTGCCCGAGTCCCGCGGCATCCAGGTCGAGAGCCAGCTGGTACACGCTGTTCCGCCAGGCCTTCATTCCCGCCTGACCCTCGGGCCGCTTGTTTGGGTGAGCATCCTGATACCTCCGACCGAGTTCGTGGATCAGCTCATCCCAGTGTCCGACTACCGCCTTCGCAGGCCAAAATGCCTCTAACGCTTGCTATCCCGGCACATAACCACCCCGTCACTCGAACAAATAGACAGAACCATATCCGAGTCGGAACTCATTAGACCAGAGGATATTTCAGATGAGTTACATTGCTCTCGGCATCGAGTTGTTCTGTGCCACAGCAACTCTGGAAGCGGATGCTAGTGGCTCGGAGAGCGCTAGCGGGTCATCGTCTCCAGGTATTCCTGGGTCTCGGCATCCGTCGAGTAGACACACACTCCACTCATGCCGCGAGTGAGCAGCACCTTGTAGGTGTTCCGGATCAACGCCCCGAAGTGCGGCTCCGCAGCCTTACGCACCGCGGGGTCTCGGGAATACTCGCGCCGAGCCACCCAGCTGTCGCCGCGCCACACGAAGTCATCACCGAAAATCACTCCGGCCCAGTCGTATTCGAACTCCTGCGCCGTGTATATGCAACCGACCTGTCCGAAGCCCCGCTCATCGGAGGCCCAGTAGTGAGATTCCGGGGCATCCGGAACTCGCTTGTCCGGCTTGGCATTCCACGGCCGCGACCAGTCTGTGATCTGTACATCGTCGACAAGTCGCTTGCCATGGTCGGTCTGCACGGGATCGCTCCACGGCCAGCAGTAGCCAGCCGCCATCCTTGCGGTCCCACCGTGGTGGGCTTGCTGGTATCGGAGCCATCCCTCCAACGCCTCGGGCGAGGCAGCGGTCGTCACACGAAAGTCGTCGTCGAGGCCGTCGGTGAGCCGACTCCAGCCGATCGGCGGTGGTTTGACCAGTCCGAGCAGTCTCTGCACCCACAGATCGAAGGAATCCGAACCGCCGCAGCGGAACTGTCCGTCGAGATGCACGATATCGACCTTGCAGTCGGCTGCCTCCGCGGCGGCGCTGATCTCCGCCAGCGAACCCATCTCCCCTGGCCGCACGATCTGGTTCTCATCCAGGAGAAACACCGGAACCCAGGCTACGTCGATGAGCTCGTCGATCTGTCGGCGGTTCTTCGCCCGCAGCTCGGCCTTGGTGTAGCGATTCGCGCTGGTTTCGCGGATGCGATGCGACTCATCGCAGATCAGGACATCCAGTTCACGCGGCTGCGAGCTCATATAACTGTTGAAGAACTTGAACATTGTCTTGACACGTGAATTGCGGGTGCACGCAACCTTGCGCATCGTATTGGTGAACGCGCTCGAACCGGTGGCATGGTGGACGCGCCGGCCCTGGCGCGCCAGCTCGCCCAGCAGGCTCAGGGCGATGACGCTCTTGCCCGACCCGGGACCGCCGAGCACCACCACCGCGGTTTGCGTGCGCGCCGCCCGTGCTCGTTCCACCGCCTGCACGACCAGCTCGTAGGCCACCCGCTGTTCGTCGAGCAGAACGAACTGCTCGCGCTCTTGAATTTCTTTCGCTGCCAGGTTGAGCAGTGGCTTCGAAGGCGCGTGCTCGAACCCGAGGAACTCGTCGGCGGCACTGCGGGCGCGATCTCGGCCGCCTTCGACGTCGAGCCGAGCGCGCAGATACGAGACCAGCTCCGCCCTGTCGTCCATTGTGAACAAGCGACCGAACTCACTCGGCTTGTATTGCTTCAGTGAGGCGACATCCGCGGATCGTGCATTGTGCAGGTAGGCGATGCCGTTGACTGTGCCGGGTCGTTCCGCCAACGAGGGCGTGGAATCGACAAGGTATTCGCAATACGACCGCACCTGTTCGACCGGATGCAACACCGGCGACGAGTACATCGCGATCGAAACGAGCTCCTGCGCAACACTTTCGACCTTCGACCATTGCTTCAGTTCGACCAAGACGAAGCTCGACGCGCCGGTTCGGGGATGAACACCGCATAGCACCACATCAACCCGTTTCGGGCTGTGCGGCAGCTTGTGCTCGAGCAGCACCTCGATCTCGCCCAGCCCCGCATCAACGAGGTCGGCCAGCAGTACCGGCAAACTGTGCATCCACGACCGCACCTCGGACATCCCGACCCGCTGCTCCCACTGGAACAGTGCCTGCTCGCTGAGCTGAGCCGACAGCCGGTCGGCAGTCGCCTCGGTTAGAAGGTAATCGGCACTCTGCCGCACAAGAGCCACTCGTCATCCCCACGGACGCATGCGAAATCGACGTACGGGTGGGGGCAGCGACGAAGCAGTTGCTCCGGTGCCCGACGGGCCTCCAGACAAGGCTACGCGAAGCAGCGGGAGCTACCACGCAGCGACACTACCGAGTCATCTCCCGCAGGAAGGCTTGGGTTTCAGGATCGGTCGAGTAGACACAGGTTCCCTTCATGCCGCGGGTGAGCAAGACCTTGTATGTGTTGCGGATCAACGCGTGGGCCTCCTCTGCAGTGCCCCCGCGAACGGCATTATCGTACGATTCAGCAGGCCGCGCCACCCACTCATCACCACGGCGCACGAAATCCGGACCGAAAATCACTCCGGCCCAGTCGTACTCGAAACCCTGGGCGGTATAGATACAGCCAACCTGATCGAACCCGCGAGGGTCCGAGGCCCAGTAATGCGATTCGGGCGCGTTGGTTACCCGCCGCCCCGGTCGGGCATTCCAAGGACGGGTCCAGCCGTCGATCCGTACATCATCCACGAGCGCCATTCCGTCCGCGGCGGCCACGGGATCACTCCACTGCCAGCAGAATCCAGCAGCCATTCGCGCTGTACCTCCGCGGAGCTCCTGATGAACGCGGAGCCAGGAGTCCAATGACGCTGGGGAATCCGCTGATTCAACCACGAAGTCATCATGGCCACCATCCAGCAGTTGGCTCCAACGAACAGCAGATTCCGTACCGGTGCCCAGCAGTCGAAAGACCCAAGCTTCGAAGGCATCGGAGCCACCGCAGCGGAACTGACCGCCCAGCGACACTAGATGCATCTCGTATCTTGCAGCTTCCAGAGCATTCTTGATCACCTTCAGGGAACCCGTCTCCGTCGGCCGCACAATCTGCTGCTCATCAAGGAGAAAGACCGGAACCCAGGCAACATCGATCAACTGCCTCATCTGAGCATGGCCATCCCTGCCCGACTTTCGTATCCGATGTGCCTCATCGCAAATCAGGACACCTAGTGAATCGGGTTGCGACCTCGAGAACTCATTGAAGAACTTGAACAGTGAGGCAGCTCTAGCATTGCGCTCACCTACCACTCTGCGCAGCGTATATGTGAACGCTGCCGAGCCCGTTGCGTGGTTCACTCGTACTCCGTCGCCGGCCAATCGCCCCAGCAGGCTGAGCGCGATCACACTCTTTCTCAACCCCGGACCTCCGAGCACAATGACACCCGTCCGCTTCTCCGCCGCCCTAGCGCGCGCGACTTTCCGGAGAACCAGTTCGTATGCTGTCCGCTGTTCATCGAGCAACTTGAACTGCCCTCGCTCGTCGAGCTCCCGCGCGGCCTGGTCGAGCAGCGGCTTCGACGGCGCGTGCTCGAAGCGTTCGAACTCGTCCGCGGCCCACTGTGCTCGATCACGCCCGCCGCTCTGGTCCAGCAGAGATCGGAGGTATTCGATCATCGATTCCCTGCTGTAATCCGTGAACAGCCGGCCGAATTCGCTTGGCGGGTAGGACCTCAGCTTTTGCTCCACAGCGTCTGATCGTGCGTTGTGCAAGTAGGCGATCCCATACACGGCGTTCGACCGTCCACTCAACTCAGGCGTGAAGTCCACCAGATACTCGCAATACGCCCTCACCTGCTCCACTGGATGCAACACCGGATCTTCGTAATGACTGATCTTCACCAGCGTCTCGGTCGCGTATTCGACTGTCGACCATTGCTTCAGCTCGACCAAGATGAAGACCAGCTCCCGCGTGCCCGGATGTACGCCGCACAGGATGACATCCACGCGTTTCGGGCTGTGTGGCAGCTGATGCTCGAGCATGACCTCGACATCACCGAAACCCGCCGACACCAGATCGCCTAGGAAGATAGGCAGACTATTCCGCCAGGAGTTCATTTCCCCGTGCCCGACGGTCAGCCCCAGGTGCGCGGTGGCCTCCTCGCGCAGCCTCTCAGCCAACCGCCCATTGGAGGCTTCATCGAATAGGTAACGCGCACTATGCCGTATCAGAGCCACTACTATCCCCAACCTGTGCACGCGAAATGGACGTGCGGGTGGGGCAGCTACGAGATGCTCACCTCGGTGCCTGGCGGGCCGCGAAGGTCACAGTAGCGCAGCCCTGGCCGGCAGCGGGGCCGCAAGCCTTCCGGACAGCTCCCGACGAGCCATCGAGCCCAAACCGTGCCCCAAACGGACGACGCGTGCCAAAGATGTCCGAAACCCCGCCTTTCCCAATGCATTTCGCCTCATCGCAACGCTGGTGTCGTAGCGTAGAAAACTACCGGGTGGCTGAGCACAGGAGGCGCGGTGGGAACCTCGACACGGTGGCCGGGGCCCAAAGGCGGCGTCTGGGCAAGGCCTAATCGCCGATTGCTAGGACTGCAACGGTTCGTCGCCCGGAACTCTCGGTCGGTCCACGATGGCGGAATTTCCAGGTCGGCCGAATAGATCGATACTGTCGTTGCCGCCGAGATGTCACGTGCGACGGAACAGTGCATATCCGCGCTACACCAGACACTCGCGGCTGATCCGGACGCCTACCACCCGCAGGAAACGATGATCACGGCAGGTGAGAACTTGGTGGATGTGCTCGACGCCCTGCACACGTCGGGCCCAGATGCATTCCATCCACTACGAGGCAACTCTCCCGATGTGCGGGCTGAGGCGTTCGTACAGTGGTTTGCCGATCGGATTGCAGAGGCCGGAGGGATCCCCTCGAACAGCGTTGTGCGACGAACCGCAGTCCGCTGCGCTCGAAACATTCTCGAAAATCCCGAGATTCGCTCGGTCATCACGCGCGCCGACTCCACGGTCGATTTGCGACTCGATTCCGAGTTGTTCTGCGAGATCTACAGGTTGTTTTTCACCCAGCTCGTCGGCGAGTTCATCAGATCGATTATCACGGCGAAGATCGACCTCTGGGTGCCTGAACTGCGGACTATCGATTCGAAGATCCTGGAATGGGTAGGTGGAATGGTTGTGGAACTCATCCCTGACCCATGCGAAGAGAGGCGGCGCCGTGAGGGAGAAGGTTCCCTCGCGAATCTCGCGCGAGACCTCGTTGCCGAGACCGTCAGGCGTGTGCTTGGCCTGCCGGACGAAAAGTGAGTACCCAAATGCACTTATCGGAGTTCAAGTATCACTTCACGATCAATGGCAGTCCATCGTTCGACACGGACTGGAACAGACTGTCCGACAACGACTTCAACGAGCGCCCTGAGCGTGCGAATGATCTGATGGGGATCGAGGAGTGTGGACCGGTCTGGGCACAGGATCTGTGGCGCGTTGCGAAGGCGGTCTATCTCGCAGACAGGCAGTCACGCCGCGCGACCGCAGCTGACAAATGGACGCGCACCATCCGACTGTCTATCGAAGTCAATCAACCGAACCTCTGGAAGCAGCAATCGTGCGCGGACCTGGCGAGTGTGCTGCAACTACTGACCGGCGACAGATGGGTATTGGAGACGCACAGCGGAGCCAGTGTCGCACAGACACTCTTCGGCCTGCCCGAGGCAACGGAAGTCGCGCTGTTCTCCGGCGGCTTGGACTCCACCGCCTTCGCAGCGCAGCGCGCTAGCCGGCTCGGTGAGCACGATCATGCCCTGTTTGTCGCGTACGAACAGTCGTTGAAAACGCATCAGGAAGAGATCTTTCGAGACATCGACGACCTCGCACGGGCGAATCCCTCCCATGGGACAGTGCGCTTGCGCACTGCGCGCCTGAGCCCGAAAGGCAAGCGGCTGGACAGCACAAACCGTTCCCGCAGCTTTCTATTCATCGCAACTGCGGTTTGTGTAGCAGCGATCAATCGCGTGCGGACCGTTACAGTGCCCGAGAACGGGCAACTCGCGATCAATCCCGCGCTGACACTCGGGCGCCTTTCCGCATGCTCGACACGGTCGGTCCACCCCTGGGTCGTCGAGATGATCAATCAGGTCATTCGAGACATTGGCGGTGACGTTGCCGTCGAGAATCCCTTCCTCGAGCACACCAAGGGCGATGTATGCAGACTCGGCCGCCAGTCGGGATTGAGCTGGACCAGTCTCCACAAGACTGTCAGCTGCGGCCATCCGACCAGTGCTCGCGCGCATGGCACCGCCTATCACTGCGGCCACTGCTTTCCATGTCTGATCCGACGATCTGGCTTGCATTCGGCGCTCGCCGGACAAGGCGACGACGATTCAGGGTACATCCTGGATCTGGCCGGTATCGACTGCAGCGATCCGGCCAATACGAAAGCCGCGGATCTGCGGGATCTGGTTCATTGGCTTTCGAGGGACTTCACTGTCGATGATCTCATCGCTGACGCACCGCTCCCATCTCACACATCGCCCCGAGCCCTGATGCCAGTACTGCTACGTGGGCGCGATGAACTGAAGGCGATGCTCACTCAACTGCTCCCCGACCAGGATTTTCTCGACACTCGGTTTCCTTCGTAATCGACCCGGTCCCGCGCAGCCTCTCAGATTGTCCGCAACGCCGCCTCGACCGCACCGAAGCGGATCCGTTCCTGTTCCAACCGCACCGCGTCACCGAGAGCATCTTCGACGAGGTCCCGGTAGAGGTCGGTCTCCTCCGCGGTGAGGAGTTCGAGCGGAGCGGTAATCGGTGACGGCTCACGGACCCACTGGCTCTCATGTGCCAGGAGCGTCGCGCGGTCCATTAGCAGAGACCGCACGTGCGGAAACCTCTCGCGCAGTCGGGCCAGGATCGCGAACCCGTGCGTGTCGATGTCGCCCCAATAGTGGACTCGGCGTTCGACGGGCCAGGCCAGGACATCCAACCGGGTCAGGGCATAGCCGCCCCCGAAGATCGCGATAGCCTTCGGAATCGACGGCAAGGCGAGGTAGGTTGTCTCGTTCTCGATGATGACGACGGTCTCCGCGTCCGGTGCCGCAACAGCGAGTTCGTCCACGCGAACGCTCAATTCCGTGAAACCGGCGGTGCGGCGGTCCGGTTCGAGCCATCGGTAACGCACATACTGGGGCTTGCGGCGGAACTTGTAGCGGCCGGCGAAATCCGCCATCGGGTAGGCGGTGTCGATGCGGTCGGGTGACAGCTGACGATCGAGCAAGCGGGCCAGGGTGCGCTGGTGTCGTTCTATGAATTTCGTGCCTACCCCGGGCACATCGATCTGGCGCAGATAGTGGTGGGGTGCGGCTCGCGAGTCAATCCACAGCACAGTGGCGACCAGTTGCTGCCACTGGTCGGCCAGCGAGAGCACGTCATGTGGGCGCTCGAGCATCCAGTCTGTGAGACCGGGTGCGGTGGAACGGGTCAGCTCCAACAGATCTGTGAAACGGCGGACCGCAGGTCCTATCCGCAACAACGACCAGAGGTGGTCCCATTCCTCGATCCAGACCCGGTACGGCAGCTCGTTGACACCGACGAGACGACCGCCGACGGGCCGGTAGTCCAGGCGCAGCAGGTCACCGTCCTGTTCTCGCCACGTCTTGGCCCACTGCTGCACCGCGGCGAAATTCGATGCCATCTCACGAGATGCCGGAATGCGCAGCGAAACGTCGAGAGGCAATAGCGGATGCTGATTGACGTAGGCTGCCAGCAGTTCTCCGGAATCCCATCGACGTCGTAATCTCGCCAGCACATCGGCGCGGGTCGACCAGGTCGTCACTCGCGGTGCCCATCGCCGCCGCGCAGCATCCGAGACCGGCGCTCCCGATACTCCTCGATGGTGAGGGTCTGGATTCGCGAGTTGCCGCCGGTCTTGTTGTCCACGAACCCCACCGACGCGACGAAAGGTTCGATCACATGAATCTTCTGCAGCGGTGTGACGATGAGCAACTGCAGACCGAGCCGGCCAAAGAGTCCCAACGCGAAGCGAGTTGACTCGTCCGAACCGCGACCGAACGCCTCGTCGATCACCGCGAACCGGAAGGTCTTCGATTCCGCTACACCCCAATCGAGTTTGAACTGGTACGCCAGTGACGCGGCCAGGATGGTGTAAGCGAGTTTCTCCTTCTGCCCGCCGGATTTGCCGTCGGAGTCGGTGTAGTTCTCGTGTTCGGTGTTGTCTTCGCGCCAGCGCTCGGAGGCCGCGAACCCGAACCAGTTGCGCACATCGGTGACGCGTTTGGTCCAGATCCGGTCGGTTTCGGTCTGGCCCTCGCGGCCGCGGAATCGCTCGATGAGGTTCTTGACCTGGAGAAACTTCTGCTCAGAGTACTGGTCACCGACGTCGTGCAGGGCATCACTGGTACATTCGCGAAGCTGGGTCTTGAAATTCCGGATATCGATGTTGGGAGTGGGTGAAAGCTCCAGGCCCACATAGCGGCCGGGGTTGTAGTCGATGTCGACGAGTGATCGGTTGATGATATCGATGCGCTCACGTATCAGCGTCACTTGCTTCTCGAGCTGCGCGTGGAAGCCTGCGATATCACGAATCGTATTGGTGTTCAGGTACTCCTTGAATCTCGCCTCGAAGCGGGGCAGGTCATCGTCGGTCAGCCTGAGGTGCAGTTCGCGATAGCCGTCAGCGGATTCGAGGCTGTCGTCGAGTTCCGCCGTCTCCAGGGGGTATTTGGTGCGGAACCCGGTCATCTTCGACATTGCGCGGTTTCCGGCGTTGCGCTGGTCCTTGGCAAACCCTTCCGCGCGTTGTAGCAGATCGGCGGTAAGCCTGTTGAGGGCCTCGTCGCAATCCGCGACAGTGTCGACCGGATAGCTCGCGCATAGTTCCCTGAGAGCGCCGAACAGCTCGTGAGCGGGCTCATAGCCCGGTTCCCTCGAGATCGCTTCTACCGCCACAGCAGCCGCTCGGGAGTCTTCGATCCTTTGCTCTATGACCGCGATCTTGCCGCCATACCGTTCCACTTTTGCGTCGGCGACATCCAGCTTTCCGGCCACCTCATCGAGCTTCTTCACGATTTCCTGGAGAGCGCCCGATGATTGTTCGATCCGCGCCTTCTCGGCTTCGAGATCGGCGATGCGCCCTACCATCGCCTGCCAGTTCAGTTCGTCGTAGTCGCTGAACTCGACCAGCTTGGCCAGCATCGTCGCGGTGCGTTCCAGTGCTGTCAACTTCTTTTTCGCTGCGCTCTTCTCGCCGTTCAACCTCTCCAACAGACCGGTGAGCCGTTGGGCTTCTCCGATCAGGGCTTCGATCTTGCTCTCGTTGCTCCAGCCCAGCACATAACGGCGGCGATCGTCGATGCGATACCGATCGTCCTTCTCGTGCCGTCCACGCCCGCCTTTGACCTGGCCATTCCTGGTAACAGCCGTTCTGGACCGGCGGAATTCGTTCATGGAGTCGACGCACTCGTAGTCGGCACGATGACGCAACTCCCGATCGATCCATTCGGCGAACGGTGAATCCTTGATCTCTAGTTTGGTGTACAACGAGCGATCCACGGCCTCGATCGGCCGATCCGATACCGCCGTGGCCGGCACGCGGAAGTACACCACCCGGCCACCGAGGTGGTTGCCGTCGATCCAGTCCGACACGGCCGCATAGTGTTCGGCGGCCACGAGCAGGGACAGGCCGAAGCCGTGCAAGACGCGTTCGGCCGCGCCCTCCCATGCGGCCTCCTCTGTGCGCACCTGGATCAGTTCGCCGGCATACGGCAGGTCGGCCTCTTCCAGCGTGGTGGCGGCACACAGCCGACGCCGCAGTTCGAGCTGGCGAGCCGGAATATTGCTCGGACGATCCTGCAAGCTCACCAGTTCGGAATTGATCTCGATGGCTTCGTTGTTGGCGTCACGGAGCTGGAAGGCAATCTCGTTGAGCGTGTTCTGCTCCTCGGATCTCCGCTCCTCTGTCTCGTCGGCCCGCTCGGCGACCTCACGGATACGCGTCCCAAATTCGAGTGCGTCCTCGACCGGGCGCAACCCGACCTCGGTGAGCAACTCGGCGAATCGCAGGAATCGCCGCTGACGGGTGCGACGCTGCTCATTGCATTGGCTGATCTCGCGCGCGATCTCACCGAGCCGGTTACCGCCGTGCCCGGCCCGTTCAAGTTCCAGGCGTCGCTGTTCGGCACGCAGACCTGTCACCTGTTCCTGCGCTAGCTTTCGCTTGGCACGCTGCTCGGTCAGTTCGTCGCTGTACTGCTCGATCAGATCGGTCAGCAACCGGTGCTTCCGGTCCGCGAAGAAGTAGCGCAGCGCGACGCGGCGCCGAGACAGGTCTTCGATTTCGACTGTGATTCTTCGGTATTCGTCGCAGTCGGCGAGCAGCGGATCCAGCAGCGCCAGTTGATCGCGAGCCTGGATCACCGCATCGTGGGCCTCGGTCAGATCCTCGAAATGGGTGACCAAACCCTTGATCGCGGTCTCGGCGTCGAATGGTTCAAGCATGTGATGACGGACGAAGTCGTTCAGATTGCCGACCGATTTCATCGACACCGTCTGATGGAACAGCTACATTGCCTGCTCCGACTCGATGCCCAGTCGACGGCGGAAATCCTTGCCATACGACGGGAATCCGTCGTAGATCTGGGCACCCAACTTTCGCAGTCGGCGTCTGAGCACGCCGATATCGCCGTCGAAGTCGGTAAATTCGGCAGCGATGCTCAGCACGGTATCGGCGGCGACGTAGAAGCGGTCTGGCTGACCGGCTGACTTCTGATCCTTGAACCAGAAGAATTGCGCCAGCGTAACTTTCGAGTCAAAGCCACGATTCGCGAAAACCGCGAGCAGCACCGAGAAACTGCCCCGGTCGCGAAGTGCCACGGGCCTGCTTGTGTCCTCGACTTCGTTGCGTTCAGATTTGTAGTGACCCAGTACGTAAGAACGCAGATCGCGTTCGCGTGTCTCCGCACCGGCAGCCTTGTTGTAAGAGATGCGATTCGCGGGCAAGAGCAGCGTAGTTAGCGCGTCCACCATGGTCGACTTCCCAGAACCGATGTCGCCGGTCAGCAGACCGTTGCGACCGCGGGGGTCGAACGACCACACCCGTCGGTCGAACGTGCCCCAGTTGTATGCCTAGAGCCGGTGTAACCGGAAACCCGGTTCGAGGACGAGATGGTCCGAAGTATCTGTCATCAGTCATCATCTCCCGCCAAAGTCGCCGCGTACTCAGCCAACCGCCGATCGAAGTCGGCGAGCCATTGCGCGTCCACGAAGGCCTTCAGAATGCGGCGGACCTCGAACAGGTTCTGGTCAGCGAGCCGACGCAGGAATCCGAGTTCGACCACCTTGGTGACGTAGGTGTCGACCTGATCGACCAACCGGGATTCGTTGCTGCTCGAGGGTTGGAACAATCGCAGCATCTCCACTATTTGATCTCGGGTCAGGACAACCTTGGCTGCGCCGTCCCGTGCATCATGCTCGGCCAGTAGCTTGCGTAGCAACGCCAGCAGCAGGCTCACGTGGAACGAGAGTGCGCGGCGGGGAATCAACCGGGGAATAGCCGGGCCGTCAGGCTCACCCAAGTCGGGCCGCGAGCGCAGGAACGCGTAGCCTTCCGATTCGTCGATGACCACCGTCAATCCGATCACGTTCACGTAGTCGCGGACCTGTGCACGCATGGCAAGCAGTTGCTTCCACTGTTTCTCGTGGGTGTCGCGGTAGAGCGGCCCCTTCATCAGCTGGGTCACCGGCAGGGACAAGTCCGGTTCCGTCGAGGTCACCTGGCACCCCTCTCGAAATCCTTGCGTACAAAGGTAATTCGCGGCACATCCGCCGCGCGTGACACACCGTCCGAATCGCACCAGCACACGTGGTCCCGCTGCTCCTCGTCGAACACCACCTCGAACTCCGGATCGTTCAGCGACAGGTAGGTCACCAGCTCCGCCAGCCCCTGTTCCAGCGGCCGGTCCGCCAGCAGTGTGGCCAAGCCGATCTGCGCGCGCCTGCGCAGGACGGCCCGCACTCCCTCGGCCAGTCGTTCGGGGTCCACAAAGACTTGCTGGAATAGCAGATCCGCATCCACTTCCTCCGCGGCTTCCACGATGTCCGTCGTCACCAATGGTGCTCGCTCCACGACGCGATACAGTGGACGCTCCAACGGCAGGACCACCTCCGGTGCGGTCGCATCGAGTTCGACGGACACGTCCGGCTCACCAATACTTCTGACCCGCACTGTACTTGCCTCGATACTGCGCAGAATATCCATGACGCGCCGGTTCTCGAGCCACACCTGGTCACCGAGAAACCGACGCAGTTGTTCCGACAACAGGCGGACCATGGATTGGGTGCGGCTGCCAGCATCCAGCCAGTCGTGATGGATACGCCGCATCCGTGGATCCGGATCACCGATAGCCTCCAGCTCCTGCACCCTCTCCAGCAGCTCGGTGAATTCCGACTGCCTTTCATACGACAGCAAGAAGTCGTAGAAGGCACGGAAGCTGCGGCCCTGATCCGACTCAGCGATCGAATCCCGGCTGCCGAGCATCTCGTCCAGCAGCTCGCCCTTCGATCCCGCCCAGGTAGCTATGCGCGCACGAAGCTCACGATCGAGCTGCCGGAAGTTCGCCTCCACCTCGCGGAAGTCCGCGAGCAGCTCCCGGGCTGTCGAGGTGAACTGTTGATACCGGTCGCGCAGGGCCACCGGATCGAGCAACGAGAACCGGTCGGCAGTCACTGCCAGGATCTCCGCATCGAGTGCATCACGGCGGCGACGCAGCTCGACCAGCCGCACCTGCGGATCGGTCTCAGCGCCGAATGCCATCTGCCGCAACAGCTCGAACACCGTGTTCAACCGGGATTCTGTGCCGACGAACGCCCTCTCCTCGAGCGCCTTCACCCAGGCCAGCGCCTTCTCCACCGCTGGCGTCGCATCAAAATGCACCTCGTCCGAATCCGGTGGGTAGTACTTGCGGAGCCAACCGGACTCCGGGGCAGACCAATCGTTCAGGTACGCCGCCGGCGATTTGGGGAACGTGCCGTCCCCCAACCGCTGGTTCAGCGCATACAACTCGTCGTCGAGTCGGCTCTCCAAATCGCCTGCGGGGATGGTACGCACGTTCTCGTCGACAAATACGGTCCCCAAGAAGGAGAGCACCAGCGGGGCATTGTCTGCCCGCAGCAGCCGCCAGGCAGCATGGTGCCTTCGAAGGGACTCCCGGTGTTCGAACTGCATAGCCGCGCCTTCACCGGATCGATGGGGATCCTCCGATGGTAGAGAAGGTGGCCGACAAGGACACACCGCATCACGACGCATGGATCGTGACAACGACACCTACAGGGGTGGATGCTTCGGCATCCCAGCGGTACATGGCCACGCTGT
>NZ_BDCH01000038.1 GCF_001613405.1 Nocardia crassostreae | reverse complement strand
TGTTGCTACGAAGCGATGTCAAATCGCCTGTTCAGAGGCCTGAATCGCACGATTAGTACCAAGTGGTCTCGTAGCTGGCGGGTCAAGCTCTTGAAACCGAACGCCCCGAGTACGACCTTGGTTGTGTGTACGTCTGCGATTGGTCGATCACGAGCGCCCTCGTCGACGAGTTCGCGGAACGACTACCCGGCCCGGACGACACCTGGCGCGTCAGCTGGCTGCCCGGCCGCCTCCTCAGCAGAGCCGAGGCCGTCGCCGCCATCGAATTGGTGGAACTCCTCTACGACCCCGCCCATCCGAACGACGCCGATCTGCAGGCCACCATCGCCGAGTCCGCCGCGCGCCTGGGTATCCGGCCCATCGACGCCGCCATCACCCTGTCCGAGCGCCATCCCCATCCGTGACGCGCGGCCGGGCGACTACTCCGCCAGATGTCCCGGCACCGCGAACATGGTGACCGACATATGGAAGTCGCCGGTCCGCACACCCGACTCGATATCGACGAGCAACTGCTCGGCCTGCGCGGCGGTGATGACTCCGGCGGCGACCGCGCTCTCACCGAACATCCGCTGCAACGGCAGGATGACCTCCGGGTCCCAGATGACGGCCTGAGATCCGAGATCGTCGATGACGAATCCGGCCCGCACCAGCAGGCCGCGCAGCAACCGGCCCGATCCGGGATTGGTGGCACGCGCCGAGGCGTGGGTGTCCAAGGCCGCCACCACCTCCGGATCTCCCGGATGGGTGATGGCGGTGTGCCAGTCGGTATCGATCAGGATCACCCGTCCACCCGGACGCAGTACCCGGGCGATCTCGGCCGTCGCGCCCGCCGGATCGTCCAGGTGCTGATAGACGCGCTCACAGCGGACCGCGTCGAAACTGTCGTCCGCGAACGGCAGCCGGTACGCACTCGCCTCGACGAACCGCGCCCCCACCCCGATTTCGGCGGCGCGCGAGCGCGCGACGGCGAGCATGGCGGGATTCGCATCCACGCCGACCGCCATGCCGTCCGCGCCGACCCGGTGCGCGAACTCGAACACCTCCGATCCAGTGCCCGAGCCGATATCCAGGGCACGCTCGCCCGCGCGCACCGCGAGCACCTGCTGCGCCCACTCGCGCAGCCGCCGGATTCCGGGCACCGACGCCTGCATATCGAGCACGTCGACGAGCTGTCCGGTGGCCGCCGACTCGATCTGGTCGGACCGGAAGGAGGGCATATGGTTCGAGTCCGTCATGGCTTCCTCTCTGCTCACATTCGATCGAGATCGGCGAGCTTGTGGCGCAACAGCCCCCGCTCGCGCTCGTTTCCACAGCTGTCGATGGCGCGTTTCAGTTCGTCGCGCGCCTCGGCGGTACGGCCGAGCCGGGTGAGGAGTTCACCGCGAACGGTCGGGAGGAGATGCGATTTCGCCAGGGCGCCCGCGGCCACCAGGTCGTCGACAATGGTCAGGGCGGCAGCCGGGCCCTGGGCCATGGCGACCGCAGCGGCGCGATTGAGGTCGACGATGGGCGACGGGGCCAGGCGGCCCAGCGCCTCGTAGATGAGAACTATGCGCTCCCAGTTCGTCTCCTCGACCGAACCGGCCACCGCATGGCATTCGGCGATCGCCGCCTGTAAGCCGTAGGCGCCCAGACCGCGACCCAGCTGTTCGACGCGGGCCAGCGCGGCGCGGCCGCGGCGGATCGCGGACCGATCCCACCGGCGGCGATCCTGATGTTCGAGCAGGATGGGGTCGCCGTCGGGGGCGGTGCGCGCCGGGAAACGAGCGGCCGTGAGCTCCAGGAGAGCCGAAAGACCATGCGCCTCGGGCTCGTTCGGGGCGAGGTGGGTCAGCACCCGCGCCAGGCGCTGCGCTTCGCCCGCCAGATCGAAGCGAATGAGATCCGAGCCGGAGGTGGCGGAGGAGCCCTCGGTGAAGATCAGATAGATGACGCTGAGCACCGAGCCCAGGCGTTCGCCGCGCTCCGCGGCCGACGGGAGCTCGAACCGGACCCGGGCCGCGCCGAGGGTTTTCTTCGCACGGGTGATTCGGGCCTGCACGGTGGCGGTCGGGACCAGGAAGGCCTTGGCGATCTCATCGCTGGTGAGGCCGCCGACCACGCGCAGGGTGAGCGCCACCCGCGCCTCGCGCGACAGCACCGGATGGCAGGCGATGAAGATCAGGGCGAGCACATCGTCGTCGATCCGATCGGGATCCCACAGCACATCCCCACGGTCACCGGGTGATTCGCCCGGCGGGCCGCCCGCGACGGCGCCGCCCTCGCCCAGATCGCGGGCGAGAGCGGCATAGCGTTCGTCGAGTGCGGCGCGGCGGCGGAAGGCATCGATGGCGCGGCGGCGGCCTACCGTCAGCAGCCAACCGGCCGGATTGCGGGGCATGCCCTCGCGCGGCCAGGTCACCAGCGCCTCCGCCAGCGCTTCCTGGGCGAGATCCTCGGCCAGCGCGAAATCGCCGGTATAGCGCGCCAGCGCACCGACGATTCGCGCGGACTCGATCCGCCAGACGGCGGCTACGGCCTCACGGCCGGTGACATCGCCCATGGGCCGCGCTCAGAGCTGGCCGGTGGCTTCGCGCCACTTGCGCTCTTTCTGGATCCAAATGTTGTCCTGCGGGAATTCGTCGATGGTGGGGACGCGGCGGATCTCGGTCTTGATCCCCGGCCTGGTCATCGGCATCCGCTTGGCCCACTCCACGGCCTCTTCCTTCGAGGCCACATTGAGCAGATAGAAGCCGCCGAACAGCTCCTTGGTCTCGCCGTACGGGCCGTCGGTCACCACCGGCGGCTCCGAGGAGTAGTCCACGACCACACCACCGGAGGGATCGTCGAGCCCCTCGGCGGCGAGCAGGATGCCCGCCCGGATCAGCTCGTCGTTGAACTGGCCCATGGCGGTGAGCATCTCGTCGAAGTCGATGTCCTCCATCGACTTCACTGCTTCATCGGTCGCGCGGAAGATCAGCATGTACTTCATGTCGGGTTCTCCTCGGTTGTCCGGGTCCTTCTCGACCCTCTCACCACTGGGTCGAACGGGGAACCGCATCGATCGACACGACACCGAGAATTTTTCTTCGGAGACCCGTGGCCGCGATCGCCGCGGCCTAGCCGCGCGCGGCTCGCACCATGGCGTCGACCGCCTGCTCGGTCGGGATCGGCTCGATACCGAAGTGGGCCGTGGCGGCCGTGGAGTCGAGCACGAACGGCCGGTCGAACTGGTACCGGAGTTCGCGGATCTCCCGCGCGTCCGCATTGAACAGACCGGCGACCCACAGCACCGCGTAGGGCATCCGGCCGATTCGGGCGGGCGCCGTGCCCGCGGCGGTGGCGGTGAGCTCGGCGAGTGCGCGCATGGACATGGGCGGTGGGGTCGGCACGTGCCAGGCTCGGCCCCACGCTGTTTCGTCGGCCGCGGCTGCGACCAGGGTGCGCGCCACATCGTCGATCGCGGTCCAGCTGTGCGGCGCGTCCAGGTCGGCGGGCACCAGCGCCTGCTTACCGGCGAGCAGGGCGGACAGCGCCATGGCGGTGAACGTCGAATTCGCGCCCGCCCCGAGGTAATCGGATCCGCGCACCTCGACGGTGCGGATCCGGCCCGCCTCGTGCGCCGCCAGGGCCGTGGTCCACATGTCGGTGCGCACCCGGCCCTTCACCGAATCGGGCCGCAGCGGCTGCGATTCGCCGACCGGGCCGTCGAAGGGGCCGTAGCCGTACAGATTTCCGACGCTGGCCAGCAGGGCGCCCGTCTTCTCCGCCGCGCTCACGCAGGACGCGGCCAGCGGCGGGAAGTCGGTGGCCCAGCGCTGATAGGGTATGCCCGCGCACTGGTAGAGCGCGGTCGCGCCGTCGCTGTGACCGATCAGCGTGGGCGCGTCGGTCGCGTCGGCGGCGATCAGTTCGATGCCGGGATGCTGCGGGCCGGTGCCGCGGCGGGTGAGCAGGCGGACTCGCTCACCCCGATCGGCCAGCTGGGTTGCGGTGGCCGTTCCTACGGGACCGGCTCCGATGACGACGTGCAGGGACATGGCGTCCTCGATCCTGTTCGATCTTCCAATGCGACTACTGGACATAGCTTTTCACCTCGGTGCGGCGGTCCGCCCGCGGCCCGGCGACCGCCGAGGCCAGCAGCCGGACACTCGATTCCGACGGGCGTTCTCGTTCGAGAACAGTGTTCTCGTCAAGGTTGAGAGTAGGTGAGTGGGCGCCGCGCAGTCAAGAACACTGTTCTCGAAGTCATCTACCGTTCACGGAACGGTGTCACGTTCTCTACACTGCCGGTATGTCCGCCGGATCCCTGCGCGCCCGCGTCCGCACCGAGATGATCGAGGAAATCAAGGCCACCGCACGGAAGCGGCTGGCCGTGGACGGCGCGGGACTCTCGCTGCGCGGCGTCGCCCGCGATATGGGAATCGTCGCCTCCGCGCTGTACCGGTACTTCCCCAGCCGCGACGACCTGCTCACCGCGCTGATCCTGGAGGGCTACGAATCACTCGGCCGGACGGCCACCGAAGCCGCCGCGGCCGCCCCCGCCGACAACCCGCGCGCACAATGGCTCGCCGTCTGCACCGCCGTCCGCGACTGGGCCGTCGCCAACCCGACCGAATACGGATTGCTCTACGGCAGCCCGATTCCGGGGTACGCCGCCCCTCGCGACACCGTCGCGCCCGCCGCCACCGTCGTACTCCTGCTCGCCGATATCGCCACCCACGCCGAAACCGCCGGACTTCTCCGCCCCGCGCCACTCCCCACCCCACTGCCCGCACCGGTGCGCGCCGACCTGCGCACCCTTATCGAACAGCAGTCCACCGACCTCCCGGAAGAGGTCTTGGACCGCGTATTCGTAACCTGGACACAGCTTTTCGGCCTGGTTACCTTCGAAATCTTCGGCCGCCTCGACGGCACCATCGAAGCCGTCGCCGAATATTTCGACCACCACATGAACCTCATGGCCGACCTGATCGGCTTACCGACCCAGCCCTGAAAACGCCGCGGCCCGGCCCACCACAATGGCAGGCCGGGCCGCGATCGGCCGATGACTCAGCTCGCGTCACCGCTGCATTGCGAATCCAGCAGTGTGGCCTCACTCGCCGCCGCGCTCATCGTCGCCGGTCGCGGCGGACCGAAGGCGGCGATCGCCGCCCGCTCCGCATCGGCCCGGGTCGGGCCCACCGCCGCGAGATACCGGCCGTCCCGCTTCGCCAGCGCCACGCACTCGTCCACGAATCGCGCGATGACGGTGCAGTTCGAATAGCCGCACTCCTCGATCGCGTCCCGATCGGATTCGCCGTGCGACGGGTAGTTCCACGTGACTCCCCATACGGTGCCCTCCGGAGTGCCCGTCGCGAGAGCGAGCGACCCGTAGTAGCGCCCATCCGGTCCGGGTTCGGCCGCAGCCGTTCCCGCCCCGCCGGTGACCGCCACCGTCGATACGACCGCGAGCCCCAATACCGCCTTGCGCAGTGCAAACATCCGATTTTCTCCCCATCAGAACGGTTTCGGATCCGAAACCTGTTCCGATCTTGTCGGACTCCACCGACAGAAATCACCAGAAATACCGCGCACCGAGGACATCGACCGATTCACCGACCGATCCATCCCGGCGCCCTGCCCGGAAACGCCGGAGACCGGCCCACCCGAAGGTGAGCCGGTCCCGGTTCGAACAGGTTGCCGGAAGGCAGGACTCAGAAGTCCATGCCGCCCATGCCGCCCATGCCACCGGTCGGGTCGCCCGCGGGGGCGGCCTTCTCCGGCTTGTCGGCGACGACGGCCTCGGTGGTGAGGAACAGCGCCGCGATGGACGCCGCGTTCTGCAGCGCCGAGCGGGTGACCTTGACCGGGTCGGCAACGCCGGCGGCCAGCAGGTCGACGTACTCGCCCGAGTCGGCGTTCAGGCCGTGGCCCGCCGGGAGGTTCGAGACCTTCTCGGCGACGACGCCGGGCTCCAGGCCCGCGTTGAAGACGATCTGCTTCAGCGGAGCCGAGAGGGCGACGCGCACGATGTTCGCGCCGGTGGCCTCGTCACCGGTGAGGGACAGCTCGTCCAGGGCCGGAGCCGACTGCAGCAGGGCCACGCCGCCACCGGCGACGATGCCCTCCTCCACGGCGGCCTTGGCATTGCGCACGGCATCCTCGATGCGGTGCTTGCGCTCCTTGAGCTCGACCTCGGTCGCGGCGCCCGCCTTGATGACGGCGACGCCACCGGCCAGCTTGGCCAGGCGCTCCTGCAGCTTCTCGCGGTCGTAGTCCGAATCCGAGTTCTCGATCTCGGTGCGGATCTGCGCGACACGGCCCTTGATGGCCTCGGCGTCGCCCG
This sequence comes from Nocardia crassostreae, assembly GCF_001613405.1. Taxonomy (GTDB): domain Bacteria; phylum Actinomycetota; class Actinomycetes; order Mycobacteriales; family Mycobacteriaceae; genus Nocardia; species Nocardia crassostreae. The sequence goes on along the minus strand of NZ_BDCH01000038.1, from coordinate 71,357 downwards.
CGCCCTCGACGATGGTGGTCTCGTCCTTGGTGACGACGACCTTGCGGGCCTGGCCCAGCAGCTCCAGACCGGCGGTCTCCAGGGAGAGGCCGACCTCTTCGCTGACGACCTCGCCACCGGTCAGGATGGCGATATCGGCCAGCATGGCCTTGCGACGGTCACCGAAGCCCGGGGCCTTCACGGCAATGGACTTGAAGGTGCCGCGGATCTTGTTCACGACCAGGGTCGACAGGGCCTCGCCCTCGACGTCCTCGGCAATGATCAGCAGCGGCTTACCGGCCTGGATGACCTTCTCCAGCAGCGGCAGCAGATCCTTGACGGTCGAGATCTTCGAGCCGACCAGCAGGATGTACGGATCCTCGAGGACCGCTTCCTGACGCTCCGGGTCGGTCACGAAGTAACCGGAGATGTAGCCCTTGTCGAAGCGCATGCCCTCGGTGAGCTCCAGCTGGAGACCGAAGGTGTTGCTCTCCTCGACGGTGATGACGCCTTCCTTGCCGACCTTGTCCATGGCCTCGGCGATGAGCTCACCGATGGACGAGTCGCCCGCCGAGATACCGGCGGTGGCAGCGATCTGCTCCTTGGTCTCGACCTCCTTGGCGGTGGCGAGAAGCTTGGTGGTGACGGCCTCGACGGCCTTCTCGATGCCGCGCTTCAGGCCCAGCGGGTTCGCACCCGCGGCCACGTTGCGCAGGCCCTCGCGAACCAGAGCCTGGGCGAGCACGGTGGCGGTGGTGGTGCCGTCACCCGCGACGTCGTCGGTCTTCTTCGCAACTTCCTTGGCGAGCTCCGCGCCGATCTTCTCGTACGGGTCCTCGAGCTCGATTTCCTTGGCGATGGAGACGCCGTCGTTGGTGATGGTGGGGGCGCCCCACTTCTTCTCCAGCACGACATTGCGGCCCTTCGGGCCCAGGGTCACCTTGACAGCGTCGGCGAGGCTGTTCAGACCGCGCTCAAGACCGCGGCGAGCCTCTTCGTCGTACGCAATTGTCTTGGCCATTGCGTTGAGATCCTCCAGATCAGGGGATTGACACGATCTGGCCAGGCTCGGTGCCCGCGACGGACGACCAGATTGGCCTCACCGTCCCGACCTAGCACTCACGGGTATGGAGCGCCAAAGCCATTTCTAGCACTCAGCACTCCCGAGTGCAAGGTCGGGGGTACGGGTGGGGAGAGGGCCCAACTACATGACCAGGCGGTCGTCCACGCGGAGCAGGAGGGCTATCAGGGCGTCGGTGCGGCGTTCTTCGGGGGTGCGGGGTTCGCCGTGGTCTATGTCGACCAGGGCGGCGTCTTGGAGGAGGAGTTCGGCTTCTATGCGCATGATGGCGCGGATGAACGGCGGGGCCACGTCGGGTGGCAGGTCGCCGTTCACGATGTAGCCGCCGTCCGGAGTGTCCTCGGTCGAGACATAGGAGAGGGCGCGCAGCAGGTCAGCGCGTCTTTCCCCCGCAACTAGGTCGGAACCCTCGTCGTCCGCCATTTCTCCATCGTATCCGGAGAGCGGGCGGAAGCTGGGGAACTGGACGGGCGGTATTACTTCGCGTCGGGGGATTCGGCGGATCGCTTGGTGGTGATCACCTCGAGGAGGGACTCGATATCGGCGGAAACGGCGTCCTTGTCGAGGCCCAGGCCGGACAGAACGCCGGTGCCGTTCTCCTGGTCGAGGAGGGCCAGCAGGAGGTGCTCGGTGCCGATGTAGTTGTGGCCGAGGCGCAGCGCCTCGCGGAAGGTGAGTTCGAGGGCCTTCTTGGCTTGGCCGTCGAACGGGATCAGGGCGGGGATTTCGCCGTCGGCGGCGGGGGGCAGGGCGGCGGTGGCCACGCGGCGGACCGCGTCGGCACTGACACCCTTGGCGGTGATGACCCGCACGGCAAGGGATTCCGGATCACGCAGCATGCCGAGGATGAGGTGGTCGGTGGTGATCTCGGAGTTGCCGCCGTCACGCGCCTCTTCCTGAGCGGCCACCACGACGGCGCGGGCCCGCGGGGTGAAGCGCGCGAAGCCCGCGTTCGGGTCGAGGGCCGCGGCATCGGCGGCATCGCCGGGGGGCTTGGGCACGAAGCGCTTCTGGGCGGCCTGTTTGGTAACCCCCATGCTGCCGCCGATATCGGTCCAGGAGGCCCCGGCGCGGCGGGCCTGGTCGACGAAGTGGCCTATCAGGTGATCGGCGACCTCGCCGAGATGGTTGGCGAGGACGACGGCGTCGGAGAGTTGCTCCAGCACATTGTCGGGGCGCGCCTGCTTTATGCCGTTGATCAGGTCGTCCAAGCGGAATGGATTCGTCATGCGTCAACTTTAGGTCGACTATCCTTCGATGGTCAACCGTAAGTTGACGATTTCGCCGTGAGCGGACAGCCCCCCGCTCAGGGGCGCGCCGCACTGCCCGCACCGCGCACGATCAGCTCCTTGAACCGGGCCGCGGTACGACCGGTCAGCACGGTGCGCGCCGGAGCGTCGTCGGCATGCACGAACTAGATGACACCGTCGGCGCGGCCGAGGCTGATGCACTGGAAGTAGTAGCGGAACCGGCGCGGCGCGGGCTCCTTACCGCGCAGCCGGGCGGCCAGGGCGGTGGCGGCGTACTTGCCCGCGGGCAGCGCGGTGGCGCAGGCCATCCGCAGCTCGCGCGCGCCGGGACCGGCGACGATCGCGGCATCGCCGACCGCGTAGATCTCCGGATGCGAACGGGACCGCAGCTCGTCGTCCACCAGCACGCGGCCCTGCGCGTTCACGGCCAGCCCGGAGTCGGCGGCGACGGCCGGAACCGCGAAACCGGTCGTCCACAGCACGGTATCGGCCTGAATCCGGTCGCCACCGGCCAGTTCGACACCGTCCGGATGCACCTCGACGACCTTCGCACCGGAGTACACCGGCACGCCGAGCCGGTCCAGCACCGCGCGAATATGCCCGCGCGCCTTGTCCGAGAGCCAGGCGCCCGGCTCTTCGGCGCTCAGCAGCAGCACGGTGAGATCCGGTCTGGCCTCGGCCAATTCGGTGGCGGTCTCGATGCCGGTGGCGCCGCCGCCCACCACCGCGACCCGGCCGGACAACGCGGGCAGCTGCCGCACATCCTCGGGAGTCGCCACCGCACGGGCGAATTCGGCCGCCCCGGGCACGCCATCAGCCTGGCCGATACTGCCGAGCGCGTAGATGAGCGAATCGTAGGAGACGGACCAGTTCCCCTCCAGCTCTATGCTCCGCTGCATCGTGTCGATCCGTACCGCCCGCGCCTGCACGAACTCGATTCCCTTGCGCTCCAGCAATTCCCGCAGATCCCAGCGCGGAATCCGCTGTCCGGCCAGGGCCTGGTGCAAGCGCACCCGCTCGACCAGGTGCGCCCGCGCCTCGATCACCGTGACCCGCGCGCCCGGCACGCGCGCGGCCTGCTTCGCGGCCGACAATCCGGCGCATCCGGCGCCCAGAACGACGATCCGATGTTCTCCGGTCATGAGGGTGACTTCCTTTCGCTAGGCCGACACCCTCCAGACGGGATGGCCTCCACATCCCTGACAGATCCGCAGGTGCGCTGTGTCACAGCGATTTCAGTGCCCGGCGACCTGGTCGGCGCGCATGAAGAAGGCCAGCTTGTCCGGGTTCAGCACCAGCCGGATGCCAGCGATCTTGTCGCCGGAGATGTCGATGGCGGCAATGAGGAAGGTCGCGCCGAAGCTGCGAACCACCAGGGCGTGCGCACCGTTCACATCCTCGAACGCGAGCCCCAGCCCGGGCACCTCGTGGGCGAACAGACCCACCACATAGCGGGCGACCCGCGCCGGACCGGTGATCGGCCGACGCGCCGCGGTGACCTTGCCGCCGCCATCGGCCACCGACACGATATCGGCGGTGAACATGGCCTCCAGCGAGGCGACGTCACCGGATGCGGCTGCGGCCAGGAACTTCTCGAACAGCTCACGGGCATGCGCCGGGGCCGGATCGAAACGCGGGCGGTCCTCGCGCACCCGCTGTGCGGCCCGGCGATAGAGCTGCTGGGAATTCGCCTCGGTGAGGTCGAGCATGTCGGCGATCTCGCGATGGGCGTAACCGAAGGCCTCCCGCAGCACGAAGACCGCCCGCTCGGCCGGGGTCAGCCGCTCCAGCAGCGTCAGGAAGGCCAACGACACCATCTCGCGCTGTTCGGCCGATTCCAGCGGCCCCAGTTCACCACCCGCGGTGGACACCGGTTCGGGTAGCCACGGCCCGACATAGGATTCGCGGCGAGCCCGGGCCGAATCCAGCCAGGTGCGGCACAAGTTCACCAGAATCGTGGTCAACCACGCTTCAACGGAACGGATCTCGGCGCGAAAGGTGGAGTCCCACCGCAAATACGTCTCCTACACCGCATCCTCGGCCTCCGCCGCCGATCCGAGCATGCGATACGCGAGCGCGAACAGCCGAGGCCGATGCCGCTGGAATTCGATCAGCCCGTCGGCGTCCATCCGTCCACCCGTCCTCGCACTACGCAACCGTTTTGCGACGATACGCCTGCGCGACGCGCGGACAGCCGTGAAGATCCACACGCCCCATACGGTGCGCCGCACCCCTAATGAGGGGCCAACAGATCCCTAACGGAGATCAGGAGAAGAGTATTTCGGGCACAAGTCCCCGAACCCCGATGCGGTGTCAACCTTGCGGGATCACTTGGGGGCTACGCGGATTGCGACGGCTACCGGGGTTTGGGTGTAGGCGTCGGCGAGGCAGGCCAGTTTGGCGGTGCCGAGCGCCACGTTGGGGCTGCCCTCGAGGATGGAGCCGGGGTTGGCGGCGAGGATTTGGTCGATGACGGACTTCTCGGTGGCGTCGTCCAGGTCGCGGAATTCGCCGCAGGTGGTCTGGGCGCCATTGGGAGCGGTGGTCTTCTTGGTGACCGGAGAGACAGGAGCCTCGGACGGAGGCTCGATCGGAGCGGCGGCCGTGGTGGACGGGCGGGGCGCGGTTAGTCGGGTCGTGGTCGCCGCGGTATTGGTGTTCTGGCCGGTCGTGGTGGTGGAACCGTCCTGCCCGCAGGCGGCGAGCGCCAACGTCATCGCGCCTGCCGCGAGGGCGACGATCGAAATCCTCTTCATACCCTGCTTTCCGAGCTTCCCGGGAGTGCCTGCGCGCCGGTGCCGCCCGGCGCTCGCAGCAGCGTACCCGGTCCGAACCACCGAATCAGTGCAGCTGACTCTGCCAGTCCGCGGGCACCCGATCGCGCGGGCCCGGAACCGTCTGATCGAGCGGATGATGACTGGGCGGCGAGAGCTCGGGCCCGCCGTCGTACATCTCATCCGTCTCGTAGTTCCAGAACCAGTCCTCACCGGGCTCGAAACTCTGCACGAACGGATGCCCCGTGTTCTTGAAATGCTTGGTGGCGTGCTGCGACGGCGAGGTGTCACAACACCCGACATGCCCGCACTGCGCACATCGGCGCAGATGCACCCACCAGCCCTGCGCGGCTTCGCATTCCACACACCCGGTGCCACTCGGCGCGATGGTCGTGTCGACTCCCGGAATTTGCTCCGACATCGAATGCCTCCCGTATCAGCTTGCGGTGCTTGTAGTTTGCAGATTCTCGGCGAGCTCCGGGCTCTCCAGGGGCCGCCGGACGATGAAACGCGTATTGCCCGGCTCGGATTCGACCCGGATATCACCGTGATGCTTGTTCACCACGATGCGGAAGGAGATGTCCAGGCCCAGCCCGGTGCCCTCCCCCACCGGCTTGGTGGTGAAGAACGGTTCGAAGATGCGGTGCCGCAACTCGTCCGGCACGCCCGGCCCGGTATCGCCGATCTCCACTGCGGCGCAACCGTTCTCCAGATAGGTGCGCACGGTGAGCGTGCCGCGCCCGCCCATGGCCGCGATGGCATTGTCGATCAGGTTCGTCCATACCTGATTCAGCTCCGCCGCGAAGCACGGCACCGGCGGCAGGCCGTGGTCGTACTCCTTGACCACCTGGATATCGTCACCGATCTTGCGCCCCAGCATGACCAGCGTGCTGTCCAGCAATTCGTGGATGTCGACCACCTGGAACGGCGCCCGATCCATCTGCGAATACTGCTTGGCGGCATTCACCAGCGAGGAGATGCGCGTGGTGGAGTCGGCGATCTCGTTCATGAGCAGCTCGGTCTCGACCGTGTAGTTGAGCCAGCGGATGGCGCCCTCGAAAACGCCCTGCCCGCAACCGGACAGCGTGCCGTGGATCTTCTCCAGCCAGTCGATGTCGAATCCGGCCTGTACGAAATTCGGCGCCAGATCCCAGCCATTGGCGATGTCGTGGCTCTCCAGCCAGTCGCCGAACTCGTCCTCGCGGTCGGCGGCTTCCAGGGAGGTCAGCGTCGGCGCCTTGGCGACCTGCTCGGCGGCCTCTTCCTGCAGGGCCACCAGCTTCTCGAGCGTCTTGGAGTCGAATTTGCCGTGCGCCATCATCTTCAGCTTGTGCCGCATCCCGGCGACGCGCTCCCGCAGCGAGGAGGTGGCGCGCACCGCGGCGGCGGCCGGATTGTTCAGCTCGTGGGTGAGTCCCGCCGACAGCGAGCCCAGCGCCACCAGCCGCTCGCGCTGCCCGATGATCTCGTTGGCATTGCGATTGCCGAAGAACACGCCTTCGAGCAGGTGCAGCGCCATGGGGAACCAGGTCTGCACCATGCGCGCGAAGGTCCCGGCATCGAGGACGAAGAACTTCGACGGCCGGGTGACATAGAACGAACTGGTGTAGCTCTGATCGACCTTGTCGCCCATGTACGCCGTCCAGGCGCCCCCATAGGACCCGTGGTGATCGGTGCGGACAAGTTCGATCTCCTCACCGCCGGAGAGTTTGGTCAGCCGGACCTCGCCGTCCATGAGCACATAGAAGCAGGTGGCCGGATCGCCCTCGCGGAAAACCAGTCCCGGCTCGAAGTTCTCGACCCGCCAGTCGCGGCACAGCCACGCCAGCTGTTCGTCGTCGAGCTTCTCGAACAGGAACAGCTCGCGCAGCTCATTGGGGTCGCAGATCAATTGGGTTCCCACGGCACTCCTACTGTTTCGCCAGGTAGCGATGGACGAGCATGACGGCCATCGCACCTTCACCGACGGCCGACGCCACCCGCTTGGCCGATTCCGACCGTACGTCCCCGGCCACGAACACACCGGGAACGCTGGTCTCCAAATGCTGCGGCGGCCGCGGCAGCTCCCAGCCCGCGGGCCGCTCGCCGTCCACCATGAGGTCGGGCCCGGCCACCACGTAACCCGCGGCATCGCGCGTCACCAGACCGTCGAGCCATTCGGTTTCCGGCGCCGCGCCGATGAACAGGAACAGCCGCTCCGTGTCCACCTTCTCCTCCACACCGGTCTCGTTGTCGCGCAAGACGATCCGCTCCAGATGATCGTCGCCGTCGGCGGCGATCACCTCGGTGCGGGTGTGCAGTTTGATATTCGGAATCTGCTCGATCTGCTGAATCAGATAGTGCGACATGGAATCCTCGAGCGATCCCGCTCGCACCAGAATGTGCACGGTGCGCGCGTGCCGCGACAGATACACCGCCGCCTGCCCCGCCGAATTCGCGCCGCCCACAATGTAGACGTCCCGATCGGCGCAATCGGCGGCCTCGGTCATGGCAGAGCCGTAATAGACGCCGCGGCCGGTGAATTCGTCGACGCCGGGCGCGGGATGATGCCGATAATTGACGCCGGTGGCGATCAGAATCGAATGCGCCGCAATGGATCCGCCGTCCGCGAACTTCACCACGCGCGCCGAGCCGCACGCCTCCAGCGCCACCACCTCGCGCGCCGTGATCAATTCCGCGCCGAATTTCACCGCCTGCCGCCGCGCCCGATCCGCCAGCTGCGCCCCGGACAGCCCGTCCGGGAAGCCCAGGTAGTTCTCGATGCGCGAGCTCTGCCCGGCCTGGCCGCCGGTCGCGGTGCGCTCCACCAGCACCGTCCGCAGGCCCTCCGACGCGCCGTAAACCGCCGCGCCGAGACCGGCCGGTCCGCCGCCCACCACGATGAGGTCGTAGAAATCGCCCACCGGATCGGTGGACAGGCCCACCGCGCTGGCCAGCTCCGCATCCGAGGGCCCGATCAGCACCTCGCCGGTCGGATTGATGATCACCGGGCACTGCTCCTCGGTCGCGCCCGCCGCGGTCAGCAGCCGCGCGCCCTCCGGCTCGTCGAACTGATACCAGCGATACGGCAACTGATTGCGCGCCAGGAACTCCCGCACCTCCGAACAACGCGCCGACCAGCGGTGCCCGACCACCTTGGTCTCGGTCACCGGCCGCTGCGGATCGCTGCGCCAGGCATCGAGCAGCGCGTCGATGACCGGATACAGCTTCTCCTCCGGCGGATCCCACGGCTTGAGCAGGTAGTGGTCGAGATCGACCACATTGATGGCCTCGATGGCGGCATTGGTGTCGGCGTAGGCGGTGAGCAATACCCGCCGCGCGTTCGGATGCAGGTCCATGGCCTGCTCCAGGAATTCGACGCCGTTCATATTCGGCATCCGGTAGTCCGCGATCAGCACCGCCACCGGTTGACCGCGCAGTTTCATCTCGCGCAGCGCGTCGAGCGCATCGGCGCCCGATTCCGCCCGCAAGATCCGGTAATCCGCGCCGTAGCGGCGACGCAGGTCGCGGACCACGGCGCGGAACACGCCGGGATCGTCGTCGACACTGAGGATGGCCGGCTTGGCGGCAGCTGCTGAGGTCACCTAAGAAGTATGCGGGGGGCCGTCAAACCCACTGGATAGCTGTTCACCATCGGCTAAATCCGATGATGCTGCACCAGATCCAACTCGTTCGGAGTGAGCAGTCGTTCCAACCGTTCCTCCAGGGCGCCATTGGCCTTGCGTTTGGCCCCCGTCGCCGGGCCGGGCGCAACGGTCTCGTCAGCGGGAAGTAGCGGGACCGTCTTGGTCCTACGATGTAGGAGCGAGCGCAGTTTCACGGCCGATCACCTCACGTTTCCCATTCGGAAGCTCGTGGCTGTGTCGTTGCTTCGTCTATCCCATATTGTGCGCCGCCCATTACATTCGCCGGACCTGCAACACCGGAATGTGATCTAGTTGATTTTCAGTGTTCGAACTAGGATTCGTGGTACCGACCGTCACACCCTCCGAAGGGGCAGCGCTGCCGAAGAATCTCGAAGCCGCCATCGATATCGCCGCGGCGCCCGACCAGGCCTGGAAGGTGGTCTCCGACCTCAAGCGGATGCCCGAGTTCAGCCCGCAGTGCATTCGCATGCAGCCGCTCGGAGCCGTCAAGACCGGCACCTGGACCATCAATGTCAATCGCGACGGCCGCAAGTTCTGGCCGACCACCTCGCGCGTCGTGCGGTTCGAGCCGAACAAGGCGATCGCCTTCCGTATCAATGACAATCGCACCATCTGGTCGTTCACCATCGAGCCCACCGAGAGCGGCAGCAGGCTGATACAACGCCGCGACTGCCCCAATGGCACGACCTGGATCTCCCGCAAGGCCATCGAGCGCGCGCTCGGCGGCGAGGAGCCCTTCGAGGTCGCGCTCCTCGCGGGCATGAACGAAACCCTCGGCAGGATCAAGGCCGCCCTCGAGCGCTGATCTGCGTGTTTCCCCGTGGCACCCGGCCCGGATGCGTAGGTTCGGCCTATGCGACGACTTACAGGTATCTGCGCCGCGGCCGCCGGGACCGCGCTGCTGCTGACCGGGTGCGGTAGCTCCGATTCCGATGCCGAGCGCACGGTCACCGTGGTCGGCACCGGCAAGGTGCAGGGCGCGCCCGATGTGCTCAATGCCAACCTCAGCGCGGACGTGACCGCGCCCGATGTATCCACCGCCGTGGACGGCGCGAACGCCAAGGCCAAGGCCATTACCGATGCCATGGTCGAGGCCGGGGCCAAGCGGGAGGACATTCAGACCAGCGATCTGTCCGTACAGCCCAGCTACGGTCCGGACGGGCGGGATATCACCGGCTATCGGGCCACCAATTCCGTGCACGTCCTCATCCGGGATCTGCCCAAGGCCTCGGCGGTGCTGGACGCGGCCGTCAAGGCGGGTGGCAATGAAACTCGCATCAGCTCGGTGTCGTTCGGGCTCGAGGACAATACGAAATTGCTGTCCGATGCCCGGGCCCGCGCCTTCGAGGACGCCAAATCCCGGGCCCAGCAGTACGCCGATCTGTCCGGGCTCGGACTGAAGAGCGTGCAGACCATTTCCGAGGACAGCAGCGGCTATTGGCCGCAGACGCCGATGACGCGCGAGAACGCACCCAGCGGAGCGGCCGATTTCAGCCTCGAACCCGGCCAGCAGACGGTGAGTTTCACGGTCACCGTCGTGTGGCAACTCGGTTGAGCCGCCGCTACTTCCAGTTCGGCAGCGTCACGACCTGCGCCGCATAGGACAGCCCGGCGCCGAAGGCGATGAGCAGGGCGGCGCCGCCGGGTTTGGCATCGCCCTTGCGCAGCAGGGCCTCCATGGCCAGGGGGATGGAGGCGGCCGAGGTATTGCCGGTCTCCTCGATGTCATTGGCCAGCGCGCAATTGTCGGGCAGCTTCAGCACGCGGGCCATGATCTCGATGATCCGGCCATTGGCCTGATGCGGGACCATGGCGTCCAGATCGCCGGGGGTGAGACCGGCGCGCTCGATGGCATCGCGGCACACCTTCTCCAGCGAGTGTGCGGCCCAGCGGAATACGGCCGTGCCCTCCATGGCGAGATACGGGCGGACGGCGTCCAGGCCGCGCTCGTCGATCTCGCGGAAGAAGTCCATCCAGTCCTTGTCCTGGCGGATGGTGTGATGCTGGGTGCCGTCCGAACCCCATACGGTGGGCCCGACACCGGGTTCCTCGGACGGGCCGACCACCACCGCGCCCTCACCGTCGGCGAACAGGAAGGCGGTGCCGCGGTCCTTGGGATTGACGGCGTCGGTGAGCTTTTCGACCCCGATGACCAGCACGTGCCGGGACGTGCCGCCCTTCACCAGATCCGAGGCCAGCGCCACCGCATGGCAGAAACCGGCGCACCCGGCGGAGATGTCGAAGGCGGCGACATTGCCCAGGCCCAGTTCGCTGGCGACCTGGGGCGCGGCGGCCGGGGTGAGCAGCAGCCAGGTGGAGGTGGCGACAATGACGCAGTCGATCTCGCCCGGCTCCAGTTCGGCGGCCTCGATGGCATCGCGGGCGGCCGCGACGCTCATGCTCAGGATGGTTTCCTCGGCGGAGGCGAAGCGACGGGTGCGAATACCGGACCGCGTGCGGATCCATTCGTCGCTGGACTCGATCGGTCCGGCCACCTCATCGTTGGTGACGACCCGGGCGGGGCGGTACACGCCGAGCCCGAGCATTGCGGTGTGCTCTACCCCGCTGATCGAGGCAATTCGAGCAGCCATGGTGCTTCTCCTATGTACTGCGCGTCGAACGTGACCTTCATCGGGCCCTCACCCCCCGCGGACCATTCGACACCGCAGACATGAGGCCCCCTCATATTAATCGAGCCAGCGTCCCACATGTGTGCGTATGCTCACAATCGAGGGGTATTGCCAGGCCGATCACCCTCATTTCATATGCCGAGAACGCGAGCGCCGCACCACGTTCCCGTATCGTTTGAACGCGGTCCCCCCCGGTCAACTTTTAACAGGGTCTCGACCGCCACCTATCCGCGCATGAAAGAGGAGCTTGTGGCCCGCCGTCCCACCCCGCCCGGCACTCCCGAAGCCACCGGACTCGCCCACGTGGCCGATCTGGTTCGCACCGCCATCCCGCCGCTGCATCCGGCCGGTCTGCCGTTCGTCGCGGCGCCGCTGGCCGTCGCCGTGGTCGGCGTCCGGCGCAAGTGGATCCGCCGCACGGGACTGCTCGCGGCCGCGGCCTGCGCGGCCTTCTTCCGGCATCCGCACCGGGTGCCGCCGAACCGCCCCGGCGTGGTCGTGTCCCCCTCCGACGGTGAGGTCGCACTGGTCGACACCGCGGTGCCGCCCGCCGAGCTCGGGTTGGGCGATACGCCGCTGCCGCGCGTGAGCATCTTCCTGTCGGTGCTCGATGTGCACGTGCAGCGGGTGCCGGTGAGCGGCGCGGTGACGGAAATCGTCTACAAGAAGGGCGAATTCCGCTCCGCCGACCTGCCCGAGGCCAGCGACGCCAACGAGCGCAACACCATGGTGCTGGAGACCGAGGCCGGGCAGCGGCTGGCGGTCGTGCAGATCGCCGGACTGCTGGCGCGCCGGATCATCTGCGAGGCCAAGGTGGGCGACAAGCTCACCATCGGCGATACCTACGGCCTGATCCGGTTCGGGTCCCGCGTGGACACCTACTTCCCGGCCGGGACCAAGCTGCTCGTGTATCCCGGGCAGCGCACTATCGGCGGGGAAACGGTGCTGGCCGAACTGGATTCATGATGGAGCAACTCGCGCCCGCACCGGTCGTGCGCCGCCGGAACCGCACGGTCCGGCTGCTGCCCAGCATGGTCACCATTCTCGGGCTGTGCTCCGGGCTCTCGGCGGTCAAGTTCGCCATGGAGGGCAAGCTGGGGGTGGCGCTGGCCCTGATCGGCGCGGCCGCCATCTTCGACATGCTGGACGGCCGCATCGCCCGCATGCTGGATGCCACCACCAAGATGGGCGCGGAACTGGATTCGCTCTCCGACGCCATCGCCTTCGGCGTCGCGCCCGCGCTGGTGCTGTACGTGACCTATCTACACGCCGACAGCGTCGGCTGGATCGTCGCGCTCATGTTCGCGGTGTGCATGGTGTTACGGCTGGCCAGGTTCAACACGCTGCTCGACGACGACAATGTGCCGGATTGGCAGCACGAGTACTTCGTCGGCGTGCCCGCGCCCGCCGGGGCGCTCATCGTGCTGCTGCCCATCGCGCTGGGCGAGCAGTTCGGCGACGGCTGGTGGGTGAGCGTCGCGGCGGTCTCGGTGTGGACGGTGTTCACCGGACTGCTGTGCGTGAGCACGCTGCCGACGCAGGCCATCAAGGCCGTCTCGGTGGCGCCGCGGACCGCGCCGGTACTGCTGGTGCTGGTCGCGCTGGCCGCCGCGCTGCTGGTGACCTTCCCGCTGATTCTGATGATGGCGCTGGTGGCGCTCTACCTGGGGCATATTCCGTTCGCCGTGCGATCGGCCCGCTGGGTCGCCGCGCGCCCGGAGACCTGGCATCACAAGCCCGCCGAACGCCGCGCGCAGCGCCGGGCGCAGCGGCAGCGGCGACTGCCCCGGCCCATGGGCCGGGTGGGCCGGGTTTCCTCGGCCCGCCTGCGGTTGCGCCGCCCGGGCAGCAAGGTCTGAGAACGGCACGATCCACCTCATACCTCGCACCCCCCGGCGACGATTCCGACGCCGGGGGGTGCGAGGTTTTCAAGGTCGGGCCAGCAGTGCGCGACAGACGGCAGAATTGAACGCGTGCCTGAACTCGCGCTGACCGCTCGCCTCAATACGTCGGCCGCCGATGCCCGCAGGGGGCTGGTGCGGTTGCATCCGGAGGCGCTGACGGCGCTCGGGTTGCGCGAGTGGGACGGGATCGCGCTCATCGGCGCGCGCCGGACCGCCGCCGTGGTGGCGGTCGCGCCGCCCGGAACACCGGCCGGGATGGCGCTGCTCGATGATGTGACGCTGTCGAATGCCGGGGTGCGGGAGAACGCGAGCGTGGTGGTCATGCCCGCGACCGTCTATGGGGCACGGCAGATTTCGGTCACCGGATCGTCCTTGGCGACCGGCACCATTCCGGAGACCACGCTGCGGCAGGCGCTGCTGGGCAAGGTGGTGACGGTCGGCGACACGGTCTCGCTGCTACCGCGGGATCTGGGGCCCGGCACCAGCACCTCGGCTGCGACACAAGCCCTTTCGAAGACCTTCGGGATCGCCTGGACGACGGAGTTGCTCACCGTCACCGCCACCGATCCCACCCCCGGCCCGGTGAGTATCCAGCCCAATAGCGCCGTCGTGTGGGGCCCCGGAATCGCCGCGACCGACACGCCGCGTTCACTCATGGGCGATCTGGCCGCCCAGGCTCCGGACCGGCTCGACCGGCCGTCCACACCCGCGCCCATGTCGGCGGTGGCGGTGGCCGACCTCGCGGGTGTGCAAGCACAGGCCGCGAAGCTCACCGAATGGCTGAACCTGGCCCTGGACGAGCCCGAGCTGTTGAAAACCCTTGGCGCACCATCGCATCTGGGTGTGCTCATCACCGGCCCGGCGGGCGTCGGCAAGGCGACGCTGGCCCGCGCCGTCATCGGATCGCGGCGCTTGGTCGAGTTGGACGGCCCGTCGGTCGGCGCCGCCGAGAGCGGCACCCGCCTGCGCGAAGTGGGTATGGCGGTCTCCGAGATCTGTTCGGGCGCAGGTGGGATCCTGCTCATCACGGATATCGACGCCTTGCTGCCGGTCGACGCGGAGCCGGTCGCCACGCTCATTCTCGACCAGCTGCGGGCCGCGGTCGCGGCGCCCGCTGTCGCGGTCCTGGCAACCACCGCCCACCCCGCCTCCGTCGACGCGCGATTGCGCGCACCCGACCTGTGCGATCGCGAGGTGTCGCTCCCCCTGCCCACCGCCGGAGTACGGGCCGCCCTGCTCGAACAGCTCTTGCGCAAGGCCCCCGTGGACGGGCTCAAACTCGACGAGATCGCAGCCCGCACACCCGGATTCGTGGCCTCGGACCTAGCCGCACTGGTCCGCGAGGCGGCCCTGCGCGCAGCCTCCCGCGCCAGCCGCGAACACACCGAACCGGTGCTCACCCAGCCCGACCTGGTCGGAGCCCTGGAGGTAATCCGCCCCCTGTCACGTTCCGGTTCGGAGGAACTGGCCATCGGCAGCCTGAGCCTCGACGACGTCGGCGATATGAAGGAAACCAAGCAGGCCCTCACCGAAGCGGTGCTCTGGCCGCTCCGCCACCCGGACTCGTTCGCTCGCCTGGGCATCGACCCGCCGCGCGGCGTCCTGCTCTACGGACCGCCCGGCTGCGGCAAGACCTTCTTGGTGCGCGCTCTCGCGGGCACGGGTCAACTGAGCGTGCACGCCGTCAAAGGCGCCGAACTCATGGACAAATGGGTCGGCTCCTCCGAACGCGCCGTCCGCGAGCTGTTCCAGCGGGCCCTGGATTCCGCGCCGTCGCTGATCTTCCTGGACGAGGTGGACGCGCTGGCCCCCCGCCGCGGCCAGTCCAGCGATTCCGGCGTCAGCGACCGCGTGGTGGCGGCCCTGCTCACGGAGTTGGACGGTGTCGAGCCCCTACGCGATGTGGTCGTCGTGGGCGCAACCAACCGCCCCGACCTCATCGACCCCGCCTTGACCCGCCCCGGCCGCATGGAACGCCTCGTCTTCGTCCCCCCGCCGGATTCCGCCGCCCGCGCCGAAATCCTGCGCACGGCCGCCAAATCGGTCCCCCTCGCCAAGAACGTCAATCTGCGCAAACTGGCCGCCGAACTCGACGGCTACTCCGCCGCCGACTGCGCCGCCCTCCTCCGCGAAGCCGCCCTCGCAGCCATGCGCCGAGATGTGGACGCCGCCACCGTCACCGCCCAGGACATGGCCGCCGCCCGCACCACCGTCCGCCCCTCCCTGGACCCCGTCCAAGTGGAATCCCTCCGCCTCTACGCCGCCCAACGCGCCGCCTCCACCTGACTTCACACCCCTTCCCGTTGGTTCACACCCTCTATACGGGGTGTGCACCAACGACAGGGGGTGTGAACGCGGGGTTTTGCTGCCGGACCTGCGATTACAGACCGAGTGGTTCGTTTGCTGAATACGGTTAGCAAACCTCGCAACTCAGGCGAGTCGGACCGACCAGTCCGCGTTGTGGCGGTAGTTTCACCCAGGTGAGGGCGTATCAGGTAGCCATCGAGACCGTCACAGCGCTGGTCGCAACAACGGTTGCCGGCCTCTCGCTGGCTATGCCGATCGACTTCGGATGGACGTCGCAGACATCGGCGCTGCAATTGGATTTGCTGGCCTACAGTCTGCCGCGCGCCGTGGGGGCCGGGGTGTTGACGGCCATGATCATCGCGGTGCTCATCACCACCCTGGGCAGCATTGTGGTGGCGTGGGGGACGGCGCTGGGCGGGCTGCTGGTCTTGACCGCCAATCACGTTTTCGGGCACACCGCCGAGCCGCACGCGGCACTGACGACCATGAATTTCATCGATTCACTGGCCGGTGGCGTGGTGCTGGGCGCGCTGGGCGCGGCGGTACTGCACCACAAGCTGCCCGCCTTCGGGTGGACGCTGGGCGTGCTGATCAGCATTCTGCTGGGTTCGGTGAATCCGCTGCCGCATATCGGCGGCATTCTGGGACAAGACGTTCCGGACCAATGGCGAGCGACGGATATGCCGCCGCTGTGGATGATCGAGCTGGCGTTGGTGCTGGTGATCATCGGCACCCTGGCCAATCGGCATCGGCGGCCCGCGGAACGGCCCTCCATCGAATTGCCGCTCGCGCCGATCCTGGCCGGTGTGGTGCTGGTGCTGGTCACCCTGGCCAGCGCGGAATGGCTGGCCCGCCACGGTGACAGCCTCGCGGGCATCGGACTGGCGGTGGTGAGCGCCGTGGCGACAGGAATCATCGCGGCCATGCTCATGCCCGGCCGCGACGGCGAGCTGGCGCTGCTGGCGGTGGCCATCAGCGCGGTGGGTTCCTCGGCGCTCGCGGCGGAGGTGCCCGCCTGGTCGATTCCCATCGCGGTGGCGGTGGCCGTGCTCGGCATGTGGTACGGCACCCGCCGCGGCGCACCCATGGTCTGCCTGCTGTTGTTGCTGGTGCTGGGCTTGTTCACGGCCGTCACCGCGAATACCGACCGGGCGATCCTGATCATGGGCGGAACGGCCGCACTGGTGTGGCTGACCGGATACGGCCTGTACTCGGCCGCGCCGCGCTATGTGCCGAACCGCGTGCTGGGCACCATGATCCTGTTCATCCCGTCGGCGACGCTCGGCCTGCGCGACTACGTGGCGCGCGGGCACTACGCCATTCAGGACACCACCCAGGCGGCAGTGTGCACGGTGACCGCGCAGGACGCCTCCGCGCCCGCCTGGACCGCGGTACTGATCGTCATCGGCTGTTTGGCAGGCTTGCAGGTGCTGCGCAGCTGCCGTCCCGCAGCGAGCCCCGAGGACGGCGTGGCGGAGCAGTCCGACGAACCCGAATCCGGCGGCGGCCCAGAGAAAGAGGATTGAGCCCGCAGGCTCAGGCGTTCGCGGCCACTTCCACCCGCACGCCCTCGCGATCGGCGGCGAACCAGGTGCGATAGAAGGCCGTGATGTAGGCCGTCAGCAGCGTAATGATGACAAGCGCTGCGGGAACCGGATATTCCGCATACGCCACCGACAGGTAGCGATACGACAGCAGCAGCGCCGCCAACAGCACGGCCCCCGCCGCGACAAGCTGGATGCGCACCCGATCCCACCCGCGCTCCGGCTCCCGCAATGCGGACTCGATGGCCAGCAGCAGCACCACGCCCGCCACCAGATCCGCGCCGTAGTGGTAGCCGAAGCCGAGCGTCGCGCCCAACGTGGCGATGAGCCAGAACGTACCGCCCCAGCGCAGCCAGCGCGGCGCGGGATTCCCGTCGGCGTCGCGGCGGGAATGCACGAAGATCGACAGCGCCCACGCGGTGTGCAGGGACGGCATGCAGTTACGGGGTGCGAAGTCACCGAAGGGCAGTGCGCCCGGGGAGAAGTCGATGGGCGGCACGACGTTCGGCCAGTAGTCGCCTACCTGGAAGCCGAGTCCGGCGGATCCGTAGGCGAACATCGGCCCGACCACCGGGAAGATCACGTAGAAGATGGGGCCGATGAGTCCGACCACGAGGAAGGTGCGCACCAGGTAGTGGCTCGGCCATGTGCCGGTCTTCACGACATTGCGCAACTGCCAGATAGTCACGATCATCGCGCCCACCGGTAGTTCGATGTAGACCCAGTGCAGTACGTGGTAGAGCACCGGGCCGAAGAAGTCGACGACCTGGCCCATCAGCCACGACGGGTCGCCTAGGGCGTGGTCGACCAGTACGAGATGTTCATCGAGCATCTGTGGTCCGGCGAGGACGGTGACGAACAGCCAGACCTCGGCCACCTTGCTGGAGAGCACGAGCAGAATGCCCAGTGCGGCTGCGTGGAGGGCGTTGCTGCGCTCCTTGCCGTGCCAGCGCCACGCGGCGATGACGACGATCGCCGTCAGGACGATGACCGGGCCGTTGCCCAGGGCCAGTGGGCCGCCGAGCAGGGTTCGGACCACTTGGTAGGAGATGTCGATGGCCGCGGCGGCGCCTGCGGCGATGAATCGGCGGCGCCACGACAAACCGATGAGCGCTAGGCCTAGGCCCGCCCAGGGGACCGTCACCGATCGGGGAGTTCCCGTGTAATCGAGCCACAAGCTCTCGACCGGGCCCAGAAAACCGTTGCGGGAGGCGACTATCTGAAGGGCAATGAGCAGCACCGGAACAGCGGCCAGCACGGCGGCGATCCGAATGCGCCTCGACGGCATCCGACCCCCACGTGCCCCACCGCTGAGTTCGGAACGCGGACCGTCGAGCAACACCCAGCCATAGTAAACGTCATGTGAACGCAACCCCCGCAGCCAGGCAAACAATGGGGGCGGAGCTGGGTGAACACGTCCCGGTCAGGGCATTGTCGGTGCTGGCCAGGGCATACGGCGTACGCAGGTGGGAGTAGCCAAGATCACACTGTGGGCGCGGGATGGGGGAGAGGGTGGGTCTGATCAGGAACGCTCGTGGCTGAGCGGATTCCCTTCGAACCCGTTCGCAGACCCGCGATCTCACCCCACTACCCCCAGCAATCCCTACTGATCGAGTTCCTTGACCAGTGAGTCCACCACCGCCACCAAATCCCCCTGAGCCGCAGCCGCCACCTTGCGCTGCCTCTGATAGCTCGCGCCCTTCTTGGGGATCTCCGCCACCAACGCCAGCTCCGCCTCGCAGCCCAGGCTCTTGGCGGTCGGCTCCAACCGGTTCAACAGATTGTTCAGATCATCCGTCACAAGCCGCTCATTACTGTCGGCATCCGTAATGATGATCGCGTCCAGCCCATACCGAGCCGCCCGCCACTTGTTTTCCTGCACGTGCCACGGCGGAATCGAAGGCATGGTCTCCCCCGCTTCCACCCGCCGATCCAGGTCCACGATCAAACAGTGGATCAATGCCACGATCGCCGATAGCTCAGTGCGAGTCGGCGTCCCATCGCAAACCCGGACCTCGATGGTCCCCCACTTAGGCGCGGGCCGAATATCCCAGTGCATCCCCCCGAGTTGTTCGAACACACCGGTTTTCATCTGATCGTGCGCGAAACTCTCGAACTGTGACCAGTTTTCGAACTGGAACGGCAACCCCGCCGTAGGCAGCTGCTGGAACATCAGCGCCCGATTGCTCGCATACCCCGTATCCACCCCCGCCCACATCGGCGATGACGCCGACAACGCCAGCAGATGCGGATAAGACAGCAGGAACGTATTCAGGATCGGAAAGACCTTCTCCGGATGCGAAACCCCCACGTGCACATGCACACCCCAGATCAGCATCTGCCGCCCCCACCACTGCGTCCGCTCTATCAGCTCGTCGTAGTGCGCACTGCGCGTCAGCTGCTGCCTGGACCACTGCGCGAACGGGTGCGTCCCCGCGCAGAACAGATCCACCCCCAGCGGATCCGCCGCCCGCCGCACCTGATCCATGGTCCCGTGCAGCTCATCCACCACCTCGGACACCGTGTCGTGCTTGCCCGACACGATCTCCACGGTATTCCGCAGCAACTCCTTGGTGATCTGCGGCGTCCCATCCCACGCCCGCAGATCCCCGCAGGCTTCGAAAACCGCTGCGGCGGTATTGGACAGGTCGCGCGTCACTTTGTCGACGAGCGCGACTTCCCATTCCACGCCGAGCGTGGGCCGGAGCGAACTATTGAAGGGTACCTTCATATTGCCTGCCCCGGCCGTGGCTCACCTCGGATTATGCGACGACGCCGCAGGCAACCCGCGCGCCCGAGTCGCCGGTCGCCTTGGTGTCGGCGTCCGGCCCGGTGGCGCCGCCGGGCTGGGTGTAGCGGCTGGGAATATTGCCGAAGTTGTCCGCACCCGCGTGGATCATCAGGGCCTTGCCCTTGATGTCTTCGAGAGTGACCTTGTCGGTGGTGGTGGTCAGCTTGGCGGTGCCGTCGGAGCGCACCTCGAGGGAGGTCAGGTCGCCGCTGGCCGGATGCGCGTTCTGGTCGCCGACCTGCAGGTGGCCGCCCGCGGAGAGGAAGTCGCCGGGCGCGCCGCCGCTGGGGGCGGTGGAGTTCGGCTCACACTTGCCGAACTGGTGGAAGTGCAGGCCGTGGAAGCCGGGGGTGAGGCCGTGGGCCTCGATGGCGATCTCCAGGTGGTCGCCGACCTTGCCGATGGTGGCGGTGCCGACGGTTTCGCCGTTGGAGTTCTTCAGCGTCGCGCTGGTGGATTCGGTGGGCGGGTTCTGCATGCCGCCACCGCCGCCACCGCCGTGGCCGCCCCCGTGCCCGGTTTCCAGACCGGCCGGAGCGGGCGAGCTGGTGAACACCGGCGGGGTCGTCCCCTTGACGTCACTCGATTCCTGGCTGTTGGTGCAGCCTGCGAGGCCGAGGACCGCGACCGCAAGCACCGGGGTCACAGTCCGCCAGGACGGGCGACGAGTTGTGGACGGGGCCATAGGGGAACTCCTTTACGAGTACCGAGTTTACGAGTACGACTAGGGGCACATGGTTGGTACCGGACAAGATCATGCCAGAGGCAGCACCTCGTCTCGCGCAGGGGCTGTCCGAGTTGTTCAGTTACCGGTCACGATGACGATGACGCCGGCGGGTGAGTCCGCGATTCCCGGGAAACGCGGTTCCGCGCTGACGCCCAGTTCTTCGGCGATGGCCAGGGCCGCCGCCTTCTCACTGGCCGAACTGCCGTAGTACACAGTTGTTTTCGGAATCACACCATTGGCGTAGTTGCCGGTTTCGGCGATGGTCCAGCCGCTGGCGGTGAGTTCTCCGGCGGTCTTGGCCGCCAGTCCCGCGACGGTGCTGTTGTTGTAAACCCTTACGGGAACCGATTTGTCGGCCGCGGCGGCGGGCGTGGTCGGCGGCGCGGTGGTGACCGGCGGGGTCGTGGTGACCGGCGGGGTGACGACGACCGGCGGCAGTGATGATGAAAGTCCCGGCGCCAGAGTGACACCCGGCACAGTGCTGCTGCTGGCGGCGGTGTCGGTCTCGACGCCCTCGGAATCCGAACTCGACAGCGACATGGTGCCGATGCCCGCGAACACGATGGCCAGGGCGATCAGGACCATGGCCAGGGCCCGCAGCGGCGGGCCGCCGGACGGCGAATTCGGGTTGCTCACGATGCCGAGCCTAGTAGTTCGACGGTGTTCACACCTGGAACCCGAGACGGCGTGCGGCTCTGGTCTTCTGCCGACTGGCGCGCAGGCGGCGCAGGCGGCGCAGGCGCTTCACCAGCATGGGGTCGGCGGCCAGCGCTTCGGGCTTGTCGACGACGGCATTGAGGACCTGGTAGTAGCGGGTGGGCGACAGGTCGAACAGTTCCCGGATGGCTTCTTCCTTGGCGTCGGCGTACTTCCACCATTTGCGCTCGAAGTCCAGAATGTCGAGTTCCCGACGGGAAAGTCCGTGCGCGCCATCCTCGTCGGGGGCGGCTGGTTTTTCCTCGCTTGCGGAAATGTTCCGTGCCGCTGCGCTGTCCATAGTGCTCCCTCGCCGAGTGGTCACCAGACGAATATGGTGCTTGTGCGTCGCCGATCATTCAACCACGCGGCGGAGACTTCCGAATGCGTACCTCTCGGCGTGTTTCGGCGATCAACACCCGGCGTGTCGCGCTTCCTCGACGGTCCACCCTGTGGGTAGCCCAGGGCAATCCAGGCAGCAGAACGCAGGCAAGGTTCGCGGCCGTCTCGTTCTGGACTGAGCGGAGGGAGGGAAGAACGAGACCAAGGGGCCGCGAACCCCGCCGGAGCGAAGCGGAGGCAAATAGGCACAGTAGGCTCTTCGACATGGCTATTCTCCCGATCGTCATCGTCGGCGACCCGGTTCTGCACAATCCGACCAACAAGGTCACGCAGACACCCGAGGAACTGGCCGAGCTGATCGCGGACATGTACGAAACCCTCGACGAGGCCAATGGTGTCGGCCTGGCCGCCAACCAGGTCGGCGTACCGCTGCGGCTGTTCGTCTACGACTGCCCCGACGAGGGCCCGGACGGCAGCATGGTGCGCCGCCGCGGCGAGGTCATCAATCCGGTGCTGGAGACCTCGCCGATCCCGGAGACCATGCCGGATCCGGATGACGACGAGGAGGGCTGCCTGTCCGTACCGGGCGAGCAGTACCCCACCGGCCGGGCCGATTGGGCCAAGGTCACCGGCACCGACGAGCGGGGCGAACCGGTCGAGATCGAGGGCAAGGGCTTCTTCGCCCGCATGCTGCAGCACGAGGTCGGACATCTGGACGGCTTCCTCTACGTGGACGTGCTGATCGGCCGCAATGCCCGCGCCGCCAAGAAGGCCATCAAGCGCAATGGCTGGGGTCAGCCGGGTTTGAGCTGGGTGCCGGGCACGGTGCCGGACCCCTTCGGCCACGACGACTGAGCCGAGACGCCCGCCGCCACCGTGGACAGCGCCCGCGGCCTGCCACCGAATTCCGCAGACTTCCCACCGCTCGGACGCCGGGTGGTGGTGCGCTATCGGCTGCCCGAGGGCTATCCACAGCCGCTCACCGATGTGATCGGCGAACTCGTGGACACCGACCCGCTCACCGTGCACACCGCGGA
Organism: Nocardia crassostreae; assembly: GCF_001613405.1. GTDB lineage: Bacteria > Actinomycetota > Actinomycetes > Mycobacteriales > Mycobacteriaceae > Nocardia > Nocardia crassostreae. The sequence goes on along the minus strand of NZ_BDCH01000038.1, from coordinate 48,648 downwards.
CGGCCAGGTGGTGTCGATCGCCCTGGACCGGGTGGTGGCGTGGAAAGAGCTCGGCCCCAGGCCGATTCGCAACAGTGAGATCCGCGCCCTGGAGGCCGCGGCCGCCGACGGCTGGCCCGGCCTGCAGCGCTCGTGGATCGACGGCTGGCTGCTGCGCGCCGGGAACGGGTACACCAATCGCGCGAATTCCGCTGTGCCGCTGGGCGGTTCGGATGGTCCGGCGCTGGCGTCCACGGAAACCCTGCACCGCATCGGCGAGTGGTACACCGCGCACGGCCTGCCGCTGCGGCTCCTGCTGCCCGACCGGCTCGCCCCCGTACCCGCAGGATGGCAGCGCTGGAACGAAACCCTGGTCCTCGCAGTCAATCTCGAGAATGTGACGCTGCCGGAGGGGCCGCCGATGGTGCGGTTCGCCGAGGCCCCGGACGGCGGTTGGCTCTCGGTGCACCGCCATCGCGGCGGCGATTCGGATGTCTCGCCCATGCCCGATGTGGAGGTGCTGACCGCGGTGTGCGATGGCGAAGTCGCCTTCGCCGCACTGGGATTGCCCACTCCCCTGGCCGTCGGCCGGATCGCTGTCACCACCGCCCCCGACGGCCGCACCTGGGCGGGCCTGACCTGCGTGGCCGTCACCTCCGGCCATCGGCGGCGCGGGCTGGGCGCACTGGTGTGCGCCGAGATGCTGCGCTGGGGCCGGGCCCGCGGCGCGACCCACGCCTATGTGCAGGTGGAGGATGGCAATGAGGCGGCCCTGACGTTGTACCGGGAGATGGGCTTCGTGGACCATCACCGGTATCGCTACGCGGCGCCGTAGCCTCCGCTGTTCCACGCCCGACAATCGATCAGTCTCGAAAGGTTTACCGTGCGGCTCGCAACCTGGAACGTGAATTCGATTCGCTCCCGTGTGGATCGGGTGATCTCCTGGCTGGACCGATCCGATATCGACGTCCTGGCCATGCAGGAAACCAAGCGCAAGGACGAGCAGTTCCCCTTCGAAGCCTTCGAAGCCGCCGGATACGAAGTCGCCCATGTAGGCCACAGCCAGTGGAACGGCGTGGCCATTGCCTCGCGCGTCGGCCTGGAGAATGTCGAGATCGGTTTCCCGCACCAGCCCGGCTTCGACAAGAACGCCGGTGAGGCCCTGCTGAGCACTCCCGTCGTCGAAGCGCGCGCGCTGGGCGCGACCTGCGGCGGCGTGCGGGTGTGGAGCCTGTACGTCCCGAACGGCCGCGCCCTGGACGACCCGCACTTCGAATACAAACTGGAATGGCTTGCCGCCCTGCGCAATGCGGGCGTCGAATGGCTGACCGCCAACCCGCACGGGCAGATCGCTCTGGTGGGCGACTGGAATATCGCCCCAACCGATGCCGATGTCTGGTCACCGGAATTCTTCGTCGGCAAGACACACACCTCGGAGCAGGAACGCGACGCCTTCGAGGCCATGACCGAAGCCGGATTCTCGGACGTGATGCGCCCCTTCCACCCCGGCCCGGGCGTCTACACCTACTGGGACTACACGCAGCTGCGCTTCCCCCGTAAGGAGGGCATGCGCATCGATTTCATTCTCGGCTCCCCCACCCTCGCGGCCCGCGTCACCGACGCCAATGTGGACCGCGAGGAGCGAAAGGGCAAGGGCGCCAGTGATCATGCGCCCGTCGTGGCGGAACTCGCGGACTAGCTACACCGGACGCGTTTTTATCGCGTCCCTGGATATGAACACGTCGTAAGTGCCCGGCGTGGCGATGACCGCATTGCCGTACGCCGAGCGCACGAACGGTTTGGTGAACCAGGTTTCCTTCTTCATATCGTCAAAAAACTCCCCGTCACCACCATTGAGGAAGATGTGGTTCTGGGTGGTGGCCACGCCGTCCAGCCGCTGCCCGTAAATCCTGGTGATCTTGTACCCGGAGTTGAAGCCGAGCGCGTTCACCCACGGCTCCAGCTCGACGATATTGGCCTGCAGCACCCACATATCGCCCTGGATCTGATACTTCAGATGCTGCTCGTCGTGCTCCTTGTCCCCGAACAGGGTGAGCTCCACATCCATCATGTGTTCTTGTCCCGCAATGGGAGTCGCCACGATGTGGGCAGCCTTCACCTCCCCGGTGAGGCCGAGGAAGGTTTGCAGCAGCGTGGTGACCCAGAGGATCACCACCGCGACCAGAATCAGCGAGATGGCGCCCGCGCCGCGCCCGGCGAGCACCTTGAATCCCACCTTGCGCGCTTTGAAGATCGCGGTCACCAGCAGTGCCACCGCCGCGACGGCGAGCACCACCAATAGGACCTGGATCCAGCCGAAAGTCACCGGGAAGACCATGCGGTAGTTGTACCCGCAAGTGCCGACACAACACAGCAGGTCAACCGCAAAAAGCGCGTGTCCCGCCGGACGTGCCGCAACACGCCGGGCGGGACACGCGCTGAAGCCGTGTCAGAACGACCGCGTCAGAACGCGGCCTCCTCCAGCTTCATGATGTCGTTGTCGATGTTCTCCACCACCGCGCGCACACCGGTGATGAGCGGCAGCTTGTTCTTGGCGAACCAGGAGGCGACGGCGATCTTGCCGGTGTAGAAGTTCTTGTCCTTCTCCGCCGCGCCCGCGTCCAGCGCGTTCTGGGCGATGACGGCCTGCTCCAGCAGTCGCCAGGAGATGACGAGATCGCCCACGGCGTACAGGAATCGGACCGAGCCCAGCCCGACCTTGTAGATCTCCTCCACATTCTGCTGCGAGGCCATCAGGTAGCCGGTGAGCGCGGCCGCCATGGCCTGCACATCGGCCAGCGCGGTGCCGAGCAGCCCCCGCTCCACCTTGAACGCGTCCGGACCGCTCTCCACGAAGGTGTTGATGAGCCCGGCGACGTGTCCGAGCGCCACGCCCTTGTCGCGAATGATCTTGCGGAAGAAGAAGTCCTGCGCCTGGATGGCGGTGGTGCCCTCGTACAGCGAGTCGATCTTGCAGTCGCGGATGTACTGCTCGATCGGGTAGTCCTGCAGGTAGCCCGAACCACCCAGGGTCTGCAGCGATTCGGTCAGGTTCTCGTAGGCGCGATCGGAACCGCAGCCCTTGACGATCGGCAGCAGCAGATCATTGACCCGCTCGGCCAGGTCGGCGTCCACTCCGAAGTTGGCCGCGGCCACATCGGCGTTCTGGTAGGCCGCGCAGTACAGATACAGCGCACGCAGGCCCTCGGCGTAGGCCTTCTGCTGCGCCAGCGAGCGGCGCACGTCCGGGTGGTGGGTGATGGTGACGCGCGGCGCCGACTTGTCGGTCATCTGGGTCAGGTCCGCGCCCTGCACGCGCTGCTTGGCGTATTCGAGGGCGTTCAGGTAACCGGTGGACAGCGAGCCGGTGGCCTTGGTGCCGACCATCATTCGCGCGTTCTCGATGACCTTGAACATCTGCGCGATGCCATTGTGCACCTCGCCGACCAGGTAGCCGATGGCGGGCTTGGCGCCGCCGAAGGTGATCTCACAGGTGGGCGAGGACTTGATGCCCATCTTGTGCTCGACGCCGGTCACGTAGGCGCCGTTGCGCTCGCCGATCTCCATGGTCTCGGAGTCGAAGAGGTACTTCGGCACGGCGAACAGCGACAGGCCCTTGGTGCCCGGTCCCGCGCCCTCGGGGCGGGCCAGCACCAGGTGGATGATGTTGTCGGCGGTATCGCCGACATCGCCGCCGGAGATGAAGCGCTTGACGCCGTCGATGTGCCAGTCGCCATTGGGCTGCTGGGTGGCCTTGGTGCGGCCCATGCCGACATCGGAGCCCGCGTCGGGCTCGGTGAGCACCATGGTGCCGCCCCAGCGGTTCTCCCAGGCGTGCGCGGCCCAGCGCTTCTGCTCGTCGGTGCCCTGCTCGAACAGCACCTTGTGCATGAGCGGGCCCGTATTGAAGAAGGAGGCCGAGTTGTTGGCGGCCACGATCATTTCCTGGATGGCCCAGATGAGCGCGTTGGGCGCGTTGACGCCGCCCATTTCCTCCGGCATGCCGAGGCCGGAGTAACCGGCCTCGTTGACCGCGGCGACGGTCTTCTTCAGCAGCGGCGGGACGCTGATGCTGAAGGTGGCCGGATCGAATTCGACGGGGGTGCGGTCACCTTCGACGAACGAGGCGGCGATCGGTCCCTCGGCGAGGCGCAGGGCCTCGGTGAGCATGTCGCGCGCGGTCTCGGAATCGAGATCGCCGTAGGCGCCCTGATCCAGCAGTGCGCCGATTCCCAGTACTTCGAACAAGTTGAACTCGATGTCACGCAGGTTCGCCTTGTAATGGGACACGGACTGGCCTCCTAGCCGAAGTTGTGTTGATCAAACTGAAGGCTGCCGTACGCTTGTCCGGCTACGCAACCGTAGGCGGAAGTGCCCCCGGTCACGCACAGGACTTCTGCGCCCTGGCAGCGCAAACAGCGGAATTCCGGGTGCACGTGCACACCCGGATCCTGATGTCACGCGCTCGGGCGAGCGGCGCGGCCGTAGAGTTCGCGGGCCTGTGCGGGCGTCACCGTGACCGGGTTGTCCGGGATTCCCGCTTCAAGGTGTTCGCGCAGGAAGCGTCCGGTCATGGGGCCGATGGCATTGCGGGCCACCAGGGCCAGGCGGCGGTCACTCCTCAGGGTGGCCATGGCGATTCGCATGGCGGGGCGGTAGGCGGCGTCCAGGATGCCGGGCTGGTCGAAGCCGCCGGTTTCGCGCATCCATTTCGGCAGGGTGGCGATGGCGGCGGGGGCGGCCAGGCGGCTGCCCGCCCAGAGGCGCGGGCCCTTCTCCCTGGGGGTGAACAGCAGGTAGTGCATGCCGCGGTGGGCGCGTTCGGAGGAGGAGAGCGTGGGACGCATCCGGGCGAAGTATTCGCGGACCTCGGTGCGTGAGGTGGGGACGTCGGCGGGTTTGCAGGTCTGGAGTTCTGCGGCGATGACGCATTCGGCCCAGTACTGCTTTTCCTCGGCGGGCGTCAGCGGGCCGGGGCCGTACATCTCGTAGCACTTGAGCACCGAATGCCAGCCGGTGACGTGGATCCACAGCTGGGAGTCGGGATTGTTGGCGCTGTAGCGCTTTCCGCTGATGGGCTCGATGCCGGTGGCCTTGGCGTGCACCTGCATCAGATGTTCGGACGCTTCGATGGCCATGCGGCTGTCGGCGACGGCCGCGATGAGGAAGTAGGCGAAGGTGTGGTCGAGCCGCCCGCGCGGATCGGTGTAGATGCCGCCGACATCGGCGACGGCGGCGGTGAGCGCGGGATCGAAGTGCTCGAGAACCACCGCGCGCTGGAAGCCGATGAGCGCGGTGGGCGAGGTCCAGACCTTCCAGGTGGGCGAGTCCGGCCCGAAGAAGCCGTAGTCGATTTGCCGGATGGTGCGAGCCGGGGCGTCGAACTGGGGACGCGTCGAAGCGTTCGTCATCGTGCTGCTCCTTTGCAGTGTCGATGGCATAGGTGTTTCTTGCGGTTTCACCTATTCATTCACGAATGTAGCATTTGTCAGTCGTTCATGGCGTAAGCCCCGGCCAGGCCCCTGACCTGTGTCAACACGCGGTTGAAGCGAGCCTGATCGGCAACCGGGCGGCGCACGAGATCGAGCGCGCGGGTCTGCTGCGCCTTGGTGGCCGACGGCTTGCCGTGCAGGGTGACCGCGTGCCCGGAGGTCTCGCGCACGAACAGGTCGAAGATCTGGTCCAGCACGGTGGGATCGGCGCCCTCGATCTCGGCCTGCTCGAGAATGAGCTGGGCATACGGGATCACCGTGAACAGCTCGCCGATGCCGAACAGGAAGTCCACATCCCGCTGCTGTTCGGCGGTCGGGGTGGCGACGGCGAGCAGGGTTTGCAGCGCCTGCACCTGCTCCAGGAAGACCGCCACATTCGGAATGTGCGAGAAGCGCTCGAACACCGGTCGCCAGTCCTCGAAGCGAATCCGGCCCAGACCGCTGCTGGGGCCCTGCCGGAACAGGAATTCGTCATCGGCGCTGTCGCGGCGCACCGGCACGGGAGCGTATGCGGCACTGGCGAATTCGCTCTTCAACTTGGGCACGGCCCGGCTCGCGGGCCGAGCGGCGCGGCGGCTGGTCCAGCTCAGCGCCTCCGAGACCGCGCGCACGGCGGGCTTGGGCGCGACGCCCGCGCCGGGCAGGTACCGCAGCGCGGCCAAACCGGCATCGGCGGGATGGAACATGTAGTTGGGCATGAACTTCAGCGACAGCGCCATATTCACGTGCACCGCGCCCTCCAGGCGCGGCAGGCCGAACATGGGCGGCAGCGCCATGGCGAAGTAGGTGTCGTTCTCGAAGCCGCGCGCGGCGATGACATCGGCGAGATCCTCGAACAGCTGCTGGCCGTTGCGCGTGACCGACATCTTCTCGATGGCATTGAACAGCAGATAGCGGCGGTCCTCCGGGCTCGCCGGCGCATGTAGTCGATGGCCCGCTCGCTGTAGAGCTTCATGGCCAGCAGCCGCGCGTAGCTGTCCGCCAGCAGCGATTTCACCTGCGGGAACTCGGTCACCCGGTGCCCGAACAGCTTCCGGTTCTCGGCATGGGTCACCGATTCGTACATGGCGTGCTCGCACGCGCCGATGGAGCCGAAGCCGAGATTGAACTTGCCGACGTTCACGGTGTTCATGGCGGCGTCGAAGGCCGCGCGCCCGGTGTGCAGGATGTCAGCTTCGGCGACCGGGTACTTGTCGAGATCGAAGGCGGCGACGTACATCTGGGAGTCGATGACGTTCTTGCGCAGTTTGTAGTTCTTGTGCCGGGAGTCCGCGGCGAAGAACAGATAGCCGGAGTACTCCTCCTCGGTCATCTGCCGCAGGAAGTCGGCGCTGTCGATAATGGGCTTGTCGGCGCGGCGGCCGAAGACCGAGACCATGGCGGCCTGATTGCCATTGCCGATGTAGTACTTGCCGCCGCTGGCGGTGAAACCGCCGCGCGCCTTGGGTTCGAGGACCATATCGGTGGAGTAGACGTCCGCGCCGTGCGCCTGTTCGGACAGCCCGAAGGCGAAGATCTCCCCGGAGTCCAGCAGGGTCGCCGCGCGCGCCTTGGCCTCGGCATTGGGGCTCTGCCAGATCGGGCCGAGACCGAGAATCGTGACCTGCCAGACGTACCAGTACTGCATGCCGTAGAAGCCGAGGATCTTGCTCATCATGGCGATGCGCGCGGTGTCCCAGCGCTTGTTCGGATCGCCGTTGGCCTGGGCGGCGGGGGTGAGGAAGGTGGCGAAAACCCGCTCGCTCTTCACGAAGTCGAGGAATTCCGAGTACCAGATCCGATCGCGGGCGTCGGCCAGCAGCCGCTCCTTGCCGCGGGTCTCGAACCAGTTGACGGTGGCGCGCAGCAGGCGGCGGGTCTCCGGGTCGGATTCGGTGAATTCACAGGTCTTCGGATTGAAGAGGGTCTCGGTCATCTCGTCTTCCTCGGGCAGGGCGGCGGTATGCGTCGGGGGCTTTCCTTCGTGAATGTAGCATTTTTGTTCACAAATATAGGAAATGATCTTGCAACCGCCCCGGACCTGCCGTTCCGGCCTCCGGCCACGCTGCTATCGTCGGTGCCCATGGGCTCCGAATCGGCGGTACGACCCCGCCAGCGCGCGCGGCATCTCGGGCCGGAACGCCGCCGCCCGCAGGTGCTCGACACCGCGCTCACCATTGCCGCCGAGGACGGCATCGCCGCGGTCACCATCGCGGCCGTCGCTGATCGCATGAAGGTGACGCGGCCGGTGGTCTACGCCTGCTTCGCCGATCGGGTGGAACTCATCGACGCGCTCATCCAGCGCGAAGAGGCCTTCATGATCAGCGGAATCCTGGAGGCCCTGCCGCGCCGCCGCGTGGAGGCCGACGAGGCGGTCTTCGTGGAGGGCTTCCGCGCACTGCTGCACACCGCCACCGCGCGCCCCGACTCCTGGCGGCTGCTGTACGGGAATCCCGATCCGGCCGTGGCGAAGTCGTTCGGCCGGGGCCGCGAACTGGCCGTCGAACGCTGCACCCGGCGGCTGCGCCCGACCCTGCGCGCCTGGGGCACCGCGGATGCCGAACGCAAGCTGCCGGTGCTGGTCGAGCTGTGGGTGTCGGCGGGCGAGGGCGCGGTGCGCACCATGCTCAGCGAGCCGGGCGACTGGACGCCCGACACCCTGGGCGAATTCGTCGGCGCCGCCGTGTATCGCGCATTGCGGCACGCCTGAGCGGCAGGGCGTGCGGTTTGCTCAGCAAAACCGCCGTCTCCTCGGCAACTTGATGATTACCATGGGCCACGGCACCATCCTTATCCCGCGAGAGGCCTGCGATGACGTTTTATCGACAAGTTGGATCGGTGCCGCCAAAGCGGCACACCCAGCACCGCAACGAGCAAGGACAGCTCTACTACGAAGAGCTCATGGGAGAAGAGGGCTTCTCCGGTGACTCCTCGCTGCTGTACCACCGCGCACTCCCACCCGCCATCGTGGATTCCTCGGTGTGGGTGCTGCCCGAACAGCGGCTGTATCCGAATCATCCACTCCGGCACCGGCATTTGAAGCTGCACGAGCTCTTCCTGGGCGACAAGCCCACCGAGAGCGATGTGGTGAACGGGCGGCGGCTCCTGCTCGGAAATGCCGATGTGCGCATCTCCTATGTGGCGGCGCTGCAGGCTTCGCCGTTGTACCGCAATGCCATCGGCGACGAGCTGGTGTACATCGAATCCGGCAGCGGCACGGTGGAGACGGTCTTCGGCGCGATTCCGGTGCGCCAGGGCCATCAGGTGCTGCTGCCGCGCGCCACCACCCACCGCTGGATTCCGGAGGGCCCGGAACCATTGCGCGCCTACATTATCGAGGGCTCGGGGCATATCACCCCGCCCAAGCGCTATCTGTCCAAGTACGGGCAGTTGCTCGAGCACGCGCCGTACTGTGAGCGCGATCTGCACGGTCCGGGCGAACCGCTGCTGGCCGAGGGCGAGCAGGTGGAGGTGCTGGTCAAGCACCGTCCCGCCGGAGAGATCGTCGGCACCAGCATGGTCTACGCCACGCATCCCTTCGATGTGGTGGGCTGGGACGGCTGTCTCTATCCGTTCGCCTTCGATATCGCCGACTTCGAACCGATCACCGGCCGCGTGCATCAGCCGCCGCCGGTGCATCAGGCCTTCGAGGGCCAGAACTTCGTGATCTGCAATTTCGTCCCGCGCAAGGTGGACTACCACCCGCTCTCGATTCCGGTGCCCTACTACCACTCCAATGTGGACTCCGACGAGATCATGTTCTACTGCGGCGGAAACTACGAGGCCCGCAAGGGATCCGGGATCGGGCAGGGTTCGGTGTCGGTGCATCCGGGCGGCTATGCGCACGGACCGCAGCCGGGGGCCTACGAACGCAGTATCGGTATCGAATTCTTCGACGAACTGGCGGTCATGGTTGATACCTTCCATCCGTTGCAGCTCGGTGAGGGCGCCCTGGCCTGTGAGGATCCCGGCTATGCCTGGACCTGGTCGGGTCGCGGACCGTCGGAATGGATTTGAGCGGCGTGGATTCGAGCGGCACGGTGTCGGGTAGTGGTGGTGCGGAGGAGAGGCGTGGGGTGGATATGAGCAGCCGGGTGCGGATCGAGGTCCCGGACGGTTCCGGATTCGGCCCCGCGCATCTGCCCTACTGCGTGTTCCGCCCGCGCGGCGGGCAGCCGCGGGTGGGTGCGCGGCTGGGCGATTCGATCATCGATCTGGCGGTGGCCCTGGATGATCCGATGTTCGCCCAGCCCAGCCTGAACGCCTTCATGACCCAGGGCCCGCGGTGCTGGCAGGAGGTGCGCGAGCGGGTGCGCGCGGCCGCGGATTCGGATTTGCCCGCCGCCGCGGTACACGCGGTCGCGGCGGTCACCCTGGATCTGCCGGTGGAGGTCGCCGACTATGTCGACTTCTACGCCAGCATCGACCACGCCACCGCCATGGGCCGCATCTTCCGGCCGGACGGTGAACCGCTGCTGCCGAATTGGCGGCAGTTGCCGGTGGGGTATCACGGCCGCGCGGGCACCGTGGTGGTGTCCGGCACGGAGATCATCCGACCGCACGGCCAGCGCCGGACCGAGTCCGGCACACCGGATTTCGGGCCCAGCCGCCGACTGGACATCGAGGCGGAACTCGGCTTCGTGGTGGGCGCGGGCTCACCGCTGGGCAGTCCCGTCGGCACCGGCGAGTTCGCCGAGCACGTCTTCGGCGTGGCCCTGGTGAACGACTGGTCGGCGCGCGATATCCAGGGTTGGGAGGCGCAGCCGCTGGGCCCGTTCCTCGGCAAATCCTTCGCGACCACGCTGTCGGCCTGGGTGACGCCGCTGGATGCCTTGGCGGAGGCCCGGATTCCGCTGCCCGAGCAGCAGCCCGAACCGCTGCCGTACCTGCGGGACAGCACACCGTGGGGGCTGGATATCGACTTGGCGGTGGAGTGGAACGGCCACCGCATCTCCACTCCCCCGTACGGCCGCATGTACTGGTCGCCCGCGCAGATGCTGGCGCATATGACCGCCAATGGCGCGTCCACCCGCACCGGTGATCTGTTCGCCTCCGGCACCATCTCCGGTCCGGAGCGGCACCAGCGCGGTTCCTTCATGGAATTGAGCTGGGGCGGCACCGAGCCGATCGATATCGGCGGCGACAAGCGCACCTTCCTGGAGGACGGCGACGAGGTGGTTATCACGGCCTCGGCGCCCGCGGCCGGGGGCGGGCGATTGACACTGGGCGAGGTCCGGGGCCGTATCGCCGGGCGGTAACCGGCCGACCGACCAGGGCGAAATCGGTTGTTTCATAGCCGATTTACATGACCATGAGCATGGTCACTGTCCGGTACCCGGGCCGGTTGTGGAACGCTACCGTACCAAAGTCAAGGGACCTTCGGAGGTGCGCGTCGATGTTGACCACTCTTGCCCGGTTCGCCATGACGCGCCCGCGTGTCGTTCTGGTGACCGCGCTGTTGCTGATGATCATCTGCGGTGGCTTCGGCGCCACGGCCAAATCCCATATGGTGGGCGGCGGCTACCTGACCGATGAACTGGAGGCCGTGCAGGCCAACGACTTCATCGAGGACAACTTCCCGGGCGGCAACCCCAATCTGGTGGTCATGCTGACCGCTCCGGACGGCGGGGTGAACAGCCCGGCGGCGCGCACCGAGGCCGAGCGCATCACCGGCCTGCTGACCGCCGATCCGAGCGTGACCGGCGTGCGGTCGTACTGGAACACCATGACGGCCCGCGCCGATCTCGCGACGGCCTTGCGCAGCAAGGACAGTCAGCGCGGGCTCATCCTGGCCACCATTACCGGCACCGATACCGAGGTGCAGAACCGCGCCAATGTGCTGAGCGCCGAACTCAATGGCGACCGCGACGGCGTCGAGGTGCGGGTGGGTGGAATGGCTGGGACCTTCGCCGATATCAACCATCAGGTCGAGAAGGATCTGATCCTGGCCGAGGCCATCGCGGTGCCCATCTCCGGCATTCTGCTGGTGCTGGTGTTCGGCAGCATGGTGGCGGCCGCGCTGCCATTGGGCGTCGGCTTCTTCGCCATCGCGGCGACGCTGGGCATTCTGCGCCTGCTGACCACGGTCATGGACGTGTCCATCTTCGCGCTCAATATGACCAGCGCCCTGGGTCTCGCCCTGGCCATCGACTACAGCCTGTTCATTGTCAGCCGCTATCGCGAGGAACTGGCCGAGGGCCGCGACACCCACGCCGCCATCCTGCGCGCGGTGCAGACGGCGGGCCGCACCGTGGTGTTCTCCGGTCTCACCGTGGCGCTGGCCCTGGCGGCGCTCGCGGTGTTCCCGCAGCCGTTCTTCAAATCGTTCGCCTTCGCGGGCGTGGCTGTGGTGGCGGCGGCCGTCGGGGCGTCGATCCTGCTGCTACCCGCGGCGCTTATTCTGCTGGGCGATCGAGTGAATGCCTGGGATCTGCGGAAACCCTTGCGCCGCCTGTTCGGTCGCGGCGAGCCCGCGCCGAAACCGGTGGAGCAGACCTTCTGGTATCGCCTGGTGACGGTGGTCATGCGCCGCGCGCTGCCCGTGGCCATCGTGGCGGGCGCGGCGCTGCTGTTCCTCGGAACCCCGTTCCTGTCCGCGCATTTCGCCAGTCCGGACGATCGGGTGATCGGCGATTTCGCCTCCAGCCGCCAGGTCGGCAATGCCATGCGCGAGGACTTCAATGCGGATATGGCCAATAGTTCGGTCGTGGTGCTGCCCGGATTCCACGGCGCGCCCAATGAACTCGGCGCGTATGCGGCGGCGCTGTCGAAGGTGTCGGATGTGCCCGCGGTGCTCTCCGGTGACGGCGTCTACGTGAACGGCGCCAAGATGGCGGCGGGCATTCCAGAGATGACCGGACCCGAGGGCGCGTATCTGTCCGTGGGCGCCAAGGCCGCGCCGGGCTCCGCCGCGGGTGAGGAGCAGCTGGCGGCCCTGCGCGCGGTGCCCGCACCGGGCGAGACCCTCTTCGGCGGCGCGGCGGCGCTCAACGAGGACACCATGGAGTCGGTGATCAAGCGACTTCCCTTGGCGGGCGCGATCATTGCCGTCATCACCCTGATCCTGCTGTTCCTGTTCACCGGCAGCGTGGTGTTGCCGGTGAAGGCGCTGCTGCTGAACATGCTGTCCCTGACGGCCACCTTCGGCGCCATGATCTGGGTGTTCCAGGAGGGCCACCTGTCGGGCCCGCTCGGTTTCACCCCGACCGACAGCATCGATCTGTTCATGCCGATCCTCATGTTCTGCCTGGCCTTCGGCATGTCCATGGACTACGAGGTGTTCCTGCTGTCGCGCATTCGCGAGGAGTGGCTGGCGTCGGATCGCGGCAAAGCGGCCAACACCACCTCGGTGGCGCTGGGCGTGGCGCGCACCGGCCGGATCTTCACGGCCGCGGCCGGTTTGATGGCGGTGGTGCTGCTGGCGGTCGCGACCTCCGGGGTCGCCGCCATGAAGCTCTTCGGCATCGGCCTGGCGCTGGCGGTCATTGCCGACGCCACCGTCATTCGCGGTCTGCTCGCCCCCGCCCTCATGCGCCTGATGAGCACCGGAAACTGGTGGGCTCCGAAACCGCTTGCGGCCCTGCACAAGCGGATCGGCCTGGAGGAGGACCCGAGCCCCAGAACCGAGGTCTTCGCAACGGAGCCCGCAGTCGGTACCGTACGGTCCGACTCATAGCCCGAATTGTGCGTATAGAAGAGGGATTCATGAAGAAGCGTATGGCCGGCGTCGTGCTGGCGAGTGCCCTGCTGTTCCCCGTCCAGGCCGCGGTCGCCGGGGCCGCGCCGGTGAGCCCCATCGGCTCCTCGGGTTCGAGCGACACCGGTTCCGGATGCACCTCCTCGCAGCCCCCGACCTGCTCCTCGCCGCTGGCGAAGATCCTGGTCGACCTGCTCACCACCGGCTCGGCCAGCGCCTCCGCGGAGAAGTAGGCCGCTACCCCGTCGCGCGGCGGCCCGCATCGACGACGGTGACGAAGCGCGTCAGATCCTCGACCAGTGTTTCGACGGTATCCGGCGCGCCACCGTCGTCGTGATGGTGCAGCCAGTCCGCTACGAGTTCGAACATGCCGCCGATGGTGGCCAGGCAGAGCGCCAGGCTCTGCCGCTCGTCCAGCCCGTCCCGTTGCGGCAGTTGCTGATTCAGGAACGCCGCCGACCAGCGCCGATTGCTCCGGCGCTGGCGCTCCACCGCCGGTGAGATGCCACCAGCCTCGCCGAAGGTCACCTTCGCCAGCCGCGGATCGTCGGCGATGGCGTGCACGAAGGCCGCCAGTATCGCCCGCATGCGCTGCGGCCAGTCCAATTCCGCGGCCTGTACGGCCGCTTCCCCGACGCGTTGCTGGATCCCTGCCGTGATCTGTTCCAGCAGGGCGGTATAGCAGGCTTCCTTGCTGTCGAAGTGGTCGTAGAAGCCCTTGGTTCCGACATAGGCGGCCTGGCAGATCTGCTCGATGGAGGTCCCCGAATAGCTTTGCCGGGCAAACAGTTCGGTGGCGGCCGTGAGGAGCTGGCGGCGGCGCTGGGCGCTGCGCTCGTCGGCGTCGAGGCCCCGGATGCGACGCCGCGCGGGTGTCCGTTCTGGCGCCGCGGCTGGTTTGCTGCGGGTCATGCCTAGACCTTAGCGGGGCACTTTTGAGAAAGATATCTTGTTTATAATAGGATGCCATGTTGTAATCGCTGTCACGTCGATGAGGAAGGGAACAGACGTGGCAATCAATGGGGATCGCCGACGGCGGGGGTGGCGGCGGTGGACCGCGGCCGCGCTCGCGACGGCAGTCACGGCCGCGGGGGCGGTGCTGGCGGTGGGCGCCACGGCCGCACCGGCGGCGGCGCAACCCGGGCCCTTGAACGTGGACGCGTTCTATCAGGCGCCGGACGGCTTCGAAGCGGCCGCGCCCGGCGAGATTCTGAAGACTCGCGAGGTGCAACTGGCGGTGCTGACCGTCCTGCCGGTGCGAGTCCGGGCCTGGCAGTTGCTGTATCGCACCACCGATCTGTTCGATCAGCCGACGGTGGCCGCCACCACGGTCGCGGTGCCCATGGGCGCCGACACCTCGCGCACCCGCCCGCTGGTATCGCACCACTTCTTCTACGACAGCACCGCACCGCACTGCGCGCCGTCCTATGTGCTGCAGCAGGGCGCGGGCTTGCAGGCGCTCGAGGGCATTCACTCCACGGTCGAATATCTGGAGCTGGCGGCCTCGATCAGCCAGGGCTACGCGGTGAACGTGCCGGACTACGAGGGCATGAACGGGAATCTGGCCGTGGCCAAGGAGCCCGGCTACATGATTCTGGACAGCATTCGCGCGGCGCAGCGCTTCGAACCGCTGGGCCTGGACGCCGCCTCGCCGGTGGCCATGTGGGGGTACTCCGGCGGCGGTATGGCCACCGGCTGGGCCGTGGAAATGCAGCCGACGTACGCGCCGGAGCTGAATATCAAGGGCGCGGCCATGGGTGCGCCGGTCTCGGATGTGCAGTCGCTGCTGCATGTGAACGGGTCCATGTTCGCGAGCCTGATCGGCATCGGCATCTCCTCGCTGCGCAATGCCTATCCGGAGTTCGCGGCCACCACCGAGCGGTATCTGACGCCGGAGGGCCGGGCCATCATGGACCGCACCGAGGGGCAGTGTCTGGTGCGCAATGTGATCACCCTGATGTTCACGGATTATCAACGGCTGCTGACGATTCCGATTCAGGAGTATCTGGCGCTGCCGGAGATCCGCGCGGTGTTCGACGCCACCGTGCTGGGCAAGAATCCGCCGACCGTGCCGGTCATGGTGTACCAGGGCATCTTCGACGAGGCGGTGCCGTACACGACCAATGACAAGCTCGTCGGGGAGTGGTGCGCGGGCGGGTCGTCGGTGCTCTACAAGCGCGACCATCTCTCCGAGCACCTGACGCTGACCACCTTCGGCATGGGCGACGCCTTCAACTGGGTCAAGTCCCGGCTCACCCCGGGCGCACCGGATCCGGTCGGCTGCCAGACCGAGAACCACCTGTCGCTGTTCCTGGATATCAACGACATCATCACCATGACCGAGATCAACCTGAACGCGACGTTCGGAGCGCTGGGCTGGCCCATCGGACCGCAGGAGCGCTAGACACTGTCCCGCCTCTCCGCGACTTCAGCGCGCGGCAGAGTGCCGTTGCCGGTTGGGCACGCGTACCGGCGGCCACGTGCCCAACCGATTCTGGGCGTACCCCAGGAGTTACCCGGACCTCACTAAATCAGTCGTCGCCTGTACGAACCTCTCGGGCTGCGCAGCGTGCGCAACTATTCGCCTGTATTCCCATCCAGGAGTCGCGCGGCGCGGCGGCCCGGTAAGGTCGCGGACGAACAAATTCACGCCAACGGGGGCTCGCACCAGCGGGCTGAGAGGACGGCTAGCCCATTCCGGTCGGAGCAGGGCCGTCGACCGTATGAACCTGACCGGGTAATGCCGACGTAGGGAGGATTCACATGTCATCGAACCGAGCCGCGTCCACTGGGACTCCGGTCGACACCGTGACAACCGGCCCCATCCAGGGCAGCGTCAAGCACTACGAGCAGGTCGAGGCCGAGGGCACGACACTGTGGATTCCGGTGCGGCGCATCAACCTCACCAATGGCGAGCACTTCGACGTGTACGACACCTCCGGTCCGTACACCGACGACAGCGCGGTGATCGATCTGGAGGGCGGGCTGCCCAAGCTGCGCGACTCCTGGGCCAAGCCGGAGGTTCCCGGACCGCGCACCCAGCTGGCCTGGGCGCGCGCAGGCCTCATCACCCACGAGATGCGCTATATCGCCGCCCGCGAGGGCGTCGCGCCGGAGCTGGTGCGCGATGAGGTGGCGGCCGGGCGGGCCGTGATTCCGGCCAACCACAACCACCCCGAATGCGAGCCGATGATCATCGGCAAGAAGTTCGCGGTGAAGATCAATGCCAATATCGGCAACTCGGCCGTGAGCTCCTCCATCGCGGAGGAGGTTGAGAAGATGGTGTGGGCCACCCGCTGGGGCGCGGACACCATCATGGACCTGTCCACCGGCAAGAACATTCACGAGACCCGCGAGTGGATTCTGCGGAACTCGCCGGTGCCGGTCGGCACCGTGCCGATCTACCAGGCCCTCGAGAAGGTGAACGGCGATCCCACCAAGCTGACCTGGGAGATCTACCGCGACACCGTGATCGAGCAGGCCGAACAGGGCGTCGACTACATGACCGTGCACGCGGGCGTGCTGCTGCGCTATGTGCCGCTGACCGCCAAGCGCGTCACCGGCATCGTCTCGCGCGGCGGCTCCATCATGGCGGCCTGGTGTCTGGCGCATCATCAGGAATCGTTCCTGTACACCAACTTCCGCGAGCTCTGCGAGATCCTGGCGAAGTACGACATCACCTTCTCCCTGGGTGACGGTCTGCGGCCGGGCTCCATCGCCGATGCCAATGACGAGGCCCAGTTCGCCGAGCTGCGCACCCTGGGCGAGCTCACCAAGATCGCGAAATCCTATGGCGTGCAGGTCATGATCGAGGGCCCGGGCCACGTGCCCATGCACAAGATCGTGGAGAACGTGCGGCTGGAGGAGGAGCTCTGCGAGGAGGCGCCCTTCTACACCCTCGGCCCCCTCGCCACCGATATCGCGCCCGCCTACGACCACATCACCTCGGCCATCGGCGCGGCCATCATCGCGCAGGCGGGCACCGCCATGCTCTGCTACGTCACGCCCAAGGAGCACCTGGGCCTGCCCAATCGCGATGACGTGAAGGTCGGCGTCATTACCTACAAGATCGCCGCGCACTCCGCGGATCTGGCCAAGGGGCATCCGGGCGCGCAGGCGCGCGACGACGCGCTGTCCAAGGCGCGCTTCGAATTCCGCTGGAACGATCAGTTCAACCTGTCGCTGGACCCCGACACCGCGCGAGAATACCACGATGAGACCCTCCCGGCGGAACCGGCGAAGACGGCGCACTTCTGCTCCATGTGCGGCCCGAAGTTCTGCTCCATGCGCATCTCGCAGGATGTGCGCGACTACGCCGAGAAGCAGGGCCTCACGGATGTGGCGGCCATCGAGGCCGGTATGGCCGAGAAGTCGGCGGAGTTCGCGGAGGCGGGCGGCAAGGTCTATCTGCCGGTCGTGTCCTAGCTCCGAGAACCCCCGGTCAGCCCCGCGACGAAATCTGCTGCACGGCCCAGCCGTTGCCGTCGGGATCCTCGAAGAACAGGAACCCGACATTGTCCAGCGGATGCAGGGTCGGCCGGGGGTTCTTGCCCAGCACCTGCACCTCGCCCACCTCGAGCCCGCGCTCGAGCAGTTCGGCGCGCGCCTTCTCGATATCCGGGACCACCAGTTGCAGCCCCTTCACGCTGCCCGGCTCCATGCGCGGCACGGCCCCCGATGTGCCGATCTGAATGGAGCAGCCGGATCCGGGCGGGGTCAGCTGCACAACTCGCATCCCCTCCCCGAAATCCGAGTCGAAATCGACGGTGAACCCGAGTGGCCCACTGTAGAAGTCCTTGGCCCGATCGACATCCGTTACCGGCACGATCACGACCTCGAGAATCCAGTTCATAGCGCTACCTTCCGGATAGGTACGGCCCTGTCAGAACAGACGGTCCGGCGGACCGGAATTCATCGCCCCATGCTCAGTTCCGGCGCTCCCAGCGAAAGGCGAACTCGCCGGGAGCGGGTGGAAGGCCCGGGAGCTCACCGGTGGTGGCGAGGCCGTCGACGAGCAGGGCGAGCACCCGGCGGCGCAGCTGGGCGGTGCGCTCCGGATCCGGAAAGGCGATGGCGGAACAGGATTCGAGAATGAGGCCCAGGTCGAGGGTATTGACCTCGGGGCGCAGGCGGCCCGACGCGTGGGCGCGGCGCACGAGTTCGTCGTTCAGCTCCCCGGCGCGCTGCACCGCGAGCAGCACCGATTCGTCGGGGGTGAAGGTGCCCGCCAGATGGACGGTCAGGGAATGGACGTCGGCGTCGACGACCCGCTCCAGGAATTCGACCAGGGCCTGCCAGTCGTCCGGATTCTCCAGTGCCGCTTCGGCTTCGGCGTTGTAGCGGCGCAGGCCGTCGTAGCAGAGGGTGCGCAGCAGATCCTCTTTGCTCGGATAGCGGCGATACAGCGCGCTGATGCCGACGCCCGCCCGTTCGGCCACCGCCGAGATCGGGGCCTTGGGATCGGCGAGGAAGACATCGCGGGCGGCGGCCAGGATGAGCTCGTCATTGCGGGCGGCCTGCGCCTTGCGACCGGGCAGCGCGCGCTGAGCAGCGGGTTCGGATGTTGTCGGCATGTCCCCAGCATAGCACTTGAACGGAATGATCTGTTCCGTAATCGGCGCGGTGGCGCTGAGATCCTCTCGCATGCTCGCGAGCGTCACGACGATGGTTCGGGGCCTGTTCCGTTGATGTACTTATTTCACCTTCGGAACAACGGAATTCACCGAAAACCCAACAAGGAGAAACGAAATGCGAATCGCCATCTTCGGAGCCACCGGCACCATCGGCCGCAATGTCGTCGAGCAGGCCCTCGCGGCCGGGCACGAAGTCACCGCGCTCACCCGCAATCCCGCCAATGTGACCGTTTCGCACGACCGGCTGCATGTCATCGCGGGCGATGTGACCGATCCGATCGCGGTGGACCGCGCGGTGGCCGGGCAGGACGCCTGCATCGTCACCCTCGGCGACGGCCGCAAGGGCGTGGTCCGGGCGGCGGGCACCCGCACCGTCATCGAGGCCATGGAGCGTCAGGGCGTGAAGCGGCTCATCGTGCAGTCCACGCTCGGGGCCGGGGACAGCCACGGCAATCTGAACTTCCTCTGGAAGTACATCCTGTTCGGGATGCTGCTGCGCAAGGCCATGGCCGACCACAACACCCAGGAGGGCCATGTGCGGGCCAGCAATCTGGATTGGATCATCGTGCGGCCCAGCGCCTTCACCGACGGTCCGCGCACCGATGGCTTCCAGCGGGATTTCGGCGCGGACGCAAAGGGTCTGACGCTCAAGATCTCGCGCGCCGATATCGCCGCCTTTCTGCTCGAGCAACTCACCAGCGACACCTACCTGCGTCGCACCCCGGGCATCTCGAACTGATCGCCGCACCGAAACAGCGCCTCCGGAACCGCATTTCGCCATACGGTGAAATGCGGGTCCGGTCGTTCACGCGTGTTCGTGCAATTCCCAATTCGGGAACGGATCGGGATATGTGGCCCAGACCTGCGGTCCCGCAGCCAATTCCGCATCGGTCAGCAGGGCGGAATTCAGCAGATCCTGGACGTGCGGGCGATCCGGCTTCACGCCGATGAAGACGATTTCCTGTCCCCGCGGCATATCCAGCGCGGACCAGTGCGCGCCCGCCTCGAAGGTCAGGTTCGGACCGGCCTGCGACCAGATGGCGCACAGGTCGGGACGGCTGGCCAGCCAGAAGAAGCCCTTGCTGCGCAGCAGCCGATGCAGTTGCGCCAGTGCCGAATCCAGCCGCTGCGGATGGAAGGGGCGGTCGGCGGTGAAGGTCAGGCTGCTGATGCCGTATTCCTCGGTCTCCGGGGTGTGACCGCCCGCGAGTTCCTCGTCCCAGCCCTCGAACTGGGCGGCCAGATCCGGGTTGTAGCGGCCGGTGCCGAGCACCTCGGACAGGTCCACGGCGCCGTGCGCGGCATGCACCAGGCGGGCCGCCGGATTCAGCCGCCGGATGGTGGCCTCCACCGTCCCCAGGGCGTTCGCGCTCACCAGGTCCGTCTCGTTGAGGACGAGCACATTGGCGAACTCCACCTGATCCACCAGCAGATCGGCAATGGTGCGCGCATCCCCTTCGCCCGCTTGCATATTCCGTTCCGCGAGCGCCTGCCCCTTCACCACCTCGGCCAGGAAGGTGGAGGCGTCCACGACGGTCACCATGGTGTCGAGGCGGGCGATCTCCCCGAGCCGGAACCCGTCCTCGAATTCCCATTCGAAGGTCGCCGCCACCGGCATGGGTTCGGAGATGCCGGTGGATTCGATGACCAGTTGATCGAACCGCCCCTCGCGCGCCAGCCTGCCCACCGATTCGATGAGATCCTCGCGCAGCGTGCAGCAGATGCAGCCGTTGGTGAGCTCGACCAGCTTCTCCTCGGTCCGGTCCAGGTGTCCCTGACCCGCCACCAGGGCCGCGTCGATATTCACCTCGCTCATGTCATTGACGATGACCGCCACCCGGCGGCCCTCGCGATTGGCCAGGATGTGGTTGAGCAGGGTCGTCTTGCCCGCCCCCAGGAAGCCGGACAGCACGGTCACGGGGAGCGGAGCGGTGGGCTGGGCTGCAGTCATCTCTTTATGATAATGGTTTTCATTAACACTGTGCGGTCCGGGGTAGCTGACCGCACTGTGCGTTCCTCCAACCGCGTAGGGTCTGGAGCTGTGAAACTCCTGCCGCTTACACCCAACGGGCAGACCCCCGTCCGCGCGCTCACCATCGCGGGCACCGACTCCGGAGGCGGGGCGGGCATCCAGGCCGACTCGCGGACCATGGCCATGTGCGGCGTGCACGCCTGCGTGGCCGTCGCGGCGGTGACGGTGCAGAACACGGTGGGGGTCAGCGGTTTCCACGAGATTCCGCCGCAGATCGTGGCCGATCAGGTGCGAACCGTGGTCGGGGACATCGGCATCGGGGCGGCGAAGACCGGCATGCTCGCCTCCACCGCCATTATCGAGGCCGTGGCGGCGGTCTGCCGGGAGGTCGGCATCGGGCGCAATGGCGGCATTCCACTGGTGGTGGATCCGGTCGCGGCCTCCATGCACGGTGATCCGCTGCTGCACGCCGAGGCCCTCGACGCCCTGCGCGACACCCTGATTCCGCAGACCACGGTCATCACCCCCAATCTCGACGAGGTGCGGCTGCTCACCGGCATCGAGGTGGTCGACGACGCCAGCGCGCGCAAGGCCGCCGAGGCGCTGCACGTCCTCGGGCCGCAGTGGGCCATCGTGAAGGGCGGGCATCTGCGCTCCTCCGCCTTCAGCACCGATCTGCTCTTCGACGGCGACACCTTCCGCGAGCTCAGCGCGCCGCGCATTGCCACCGGGAACGACCATGGCGGCGGCGACACCCTGGCCGCCGCCATGACCTGCGCACTGGCCCACGGGTATTCGGTGCCGGACGCCTTCGCCTTCGCCAAGGAGTGGACGCGGCGCTGCCTGGAGGCCGCCTACGATCTGGGCGCGGGCCACGGACCGGTATCGCCGCTGTGGCGATTGCACGTCGCCGAGCAGTAGCGCCTACTCGGCTCCCAGAGTCCGCTCGAGGAGCCGGTCGACCAGGATGCGGGCCGCCTCCGGGGTGTAGCGCGCGGGCTGCTGCACCATGGCGGCCGAGAGACCGGCCACCGCGCCCGCGATCAGTTCGCCGTCCAGCTCCGGCCGGATCGTGCTCGCCCCATCCACTGCCCGCTGCCGTCGCAGCTGCTCGACGCAGGCGTCGACCAGCCAGAGCGCCGCGCCCGCATTGTCGTCCCCGGTAATCGGGGAACCCGTCAGCGAGGCCGCGTGATAGGCCGCGAAGATGACGGTCTCGTCCCGCCGCTCCTGGTCCAGGGGCAGCAGCTGAGCGATGATCGTCCGCAATACCTCGCGTGGCGCGGGATTCTCACCCAGTGCGCCGAGGGCGGCGGCCATGCGCTTGCCCGCGTCCAGCACCACGGCCTGATGGGTGGCCAGCAGGAACTCGCGCTTGGTGCCGAAGTAGTACTGCACCAGCCGCACCGAGATTCCGGCTTCGGCGGCGACGGTCTGGAAGGTGGCGGCCTCCAGGCCGCCGCGCGCAATGACCCGCCGGATGGCGGTGGTGATCTCCCGCCGACGCTGCTCGTGATCCACCAACCGGGGCATGCCCGCCGCCTCCTCTCCTATCCGTCCGCCGCGAAAGGCTTGATGGTACGCCCATATCCATCCGATTCTTTCTGGATCCCGGGGTTGAACTAGGACACGAACTGTCCTACTCGATGGGCATACTCATTGTCATGCGCGAAACGGAATCCACTGCGGGACAGCAGGACCAGGCCGACATCACCGACTACAACGACCCGAACGCGCCGTGGAACCAGGCGTGGGACGAGGAGGGGGGCATCGCCAACTGGAACGACGATGTGATCAAGGAGTTCCGGGAGAACGAGGGCAAGGTGGGTGGCGCCTATGCGGGCGGGGATCTCATCCTGCTGACCACCACGGGGGCCAAGAGCGGTAAGCGGCACACGACTCCGCTGAGTCCGCTGTACCGCGACGAGACCATGTACGTGAGCTCGTTCATCGAGGACAAGTACCCGGCCTGGTGGTACAACATCAAGGCGAATCCGCGGGTCACCGTCGAGCTGCGGGGCAAGACCTACCAGGCAACCGGGACGGTGCTCGAGGGCGCGGACTACGACGAGTTCGCGACCTGGGTGCTGGCCAACAATCCGCTGCTGGCGGACTTCCAGTCCAAGGTCGAGCGGCCGTTGCCGCTGGTGACCTTGACTCTCGGCGACGAGAGCTGAACGCTCCCAGGAACCTCCCAGCCGCGACGCAGGGACGGCCCAGTGTGATCACCGAGCGTGGTGGTCATGAGCGATACAGCGACCGCCGTCCGGGCGGCGGAATCAGCGGAGGCCGCGACCGCGCCCGTGGTGGACGTGGTCGTTCCGGTATACAACGAGGAACGCGATCTCGGGCCGTGCGTGCGGCGGCTGCACGCCTTCCTGAACGGGGGCTTCCCGTTCCGGGCCCGAATCACCATCGCGGACAACGCATCCACCGACAGCACCCTCGACGTGGCACGGCGCCTGGCCGCGGAACTGAACGGGGTGCGGGTGGTGCACCTCGACCGGAAGGGGCGCGGACGCGCGCTGCGGGAGGTGTGGCAGGGGTCGGACGCGCAGATCGTGGCGTATATGGACGTCGATCTGTCCACCGACCTCAATGCCCTGCTGCCGCTGGTCGCGCCGCTGGTGTCCGGGCATTCGGATGTGGCCATCGGGACGCAGCTGGCGTCCTCGGCGCGGGTGGTGCGCGGGCCAAAACGGGAGTTCATCTCGCGCTGCTACAACCTGATTCTGCGAACCTCGTTGCAGGCCAAGTTCTCCGATGCGCAGTGCGGGTTCAAGGCCATGCGCGCGGAGGTGGCGCGGCTGGTGTTGCCCTTGGTCGAGGACGGCGAATGGTTCTTCGACACCGAGCTTTTGGTGCTGGCCGAACGCATCGGGCTACGGATTCACGAGGTGCCGGTCGACTGGATCGATGATCCGGACAGCCGGGTGGATATCGTCGATACGGCGCGCAAGGACCTACAGGGGATTTGGCGGGTCGGGCGGGCGCTGACCACGGGGCGGCTGCCCATCAATGAACTGCGGGCCGCCATCGGGCGGGAGCCGCTGGTGGAGGGCGTGCCGCTCGGGATGGTCGGGCAACTGGTGCGGTTCGGCATCGTCGGAGTCGCGTCGACCCTTGCCTATCTGCTGCTTTATGTACTGCTGCAACCGATTACGGGTGCGCAGCTCGCCAACTTCGCGGCGCTGCTGATCACCGCCGTCGACAATACCGCCGCCAACCGAGCCTTCACCTTCGGGGTGCGCGGAGCCACCGAGGCGGTCTCGCATCACTTCCAGGGACTGCTCATCTTCGGGTTCGGCCTGGTGGTGACGAGCGGATCGCTTTTCGCCCTGCATCATTGGGCGCCCGGCGCGCCCGTGCACCTGGAATTGCTGGCGCTCGTCCTCGCCAACCTGATCGCCACCCTCATGCGATTCGTCGGCCTGCGCTGGGTTTTCCGCCACGCCGGTTCGCGCGCGCACCGCGCGGTGGAAGGAGTCACTCGATGACCGCGACCATGACCGGGCCGAAACCGGTTTCCCCCGCCGCGCACCGGGCTCCGGCCCGCACCGGACGCTGGGAGTACCCCGCGCTGGCGGCGCTGCTGATCGGCACCGCCGTCGCCTATATCTGGAATCTGTCCGCGAACGGCTGGGCCAATTCGTTCTATGCCGCTGCGGTACAGGCGGGTTCGGTGTCCTGGAAGGCGTTCTTCTTCGGCTCCTCCGATGCGGCGAACTCCATCACCGTCGACAAGACGCCCCTGTCGCTGTGGCCGATGGAGCTGTCGGTCCGCGTGTTCGGCCTGCACAGCTGGAGCATGCTGCTCCCCCAGGCCCTCATGGGCGTGGCCGCAGTGGCGCTGCTGTGGGCGACGGTGCGGCGGCCCTTCGGTCCGGCCGCCGGACTGCTGGCGGGGCTGGCGCTGGCCGTGACTCCCGTTGCGGCGCTAATGTTCCGGTTCAACAACCCGGATGCCGCACTGGTGCTGCTCATGGTGGCGGCCGCCTGGGCCATGACCCGCGCGGTGGCCGACGGGCGCTGGCGCTGGCTGCTGCTCACCGGGCTGTTCATCGGACTCGGGTTCCTGGCCAAGCAATTACAGGTGCTGCTGGTCGTTCCGGCCCTGGCGCTGACCTATCTGATCGCAGGGCCGCCGCGCCTTGGTAAGCGCATCCTGCAGCTGTTCGCGGCCGGAGCCGCCATGGTGGCGGGCGCGGGCTGGTGGGTGCTCGTCGCCCAGTTCTGGCCCGCCTCCGATCGCCCGTACTTCGGTGGCTCCCAGAACAATTCGATCATCGAGCTGACCCTCGGCTACAACGGGCTCGGGCGGCTCAATGGCAATTAGACCGGCAGCGTCGGTCCCGGCGGCGAACTTCCGGCCGGTGGCAACGGCATGTGGGGACAGACCGGGATCACGCGCCTGTTCGACTCCGCGCAAGGCGGCCAGATCGGCTGGCTCATCCCGGCGACGCTCGTCCTGCTGCTGGCCGGACTCCTGCTGCGCGGCACGGCGACTCGCACCGATCCCCAGCGGGCGGCCCTCATCCTCTGGGGCGGCTGGCTGCTGGTGACCGGCCTGATATTCAGCTTCATGCAGGGCATCTTCCACTCGTATTACACGGTGGCCCTGGCCCCCGCGGTCGCCGCGCTGACCGGCGCCGGTGCCGTGCAACTGTGGCGGCAGCGCGAAAAGCTGTGGGTGCGTGCCACACTCGCCCTGACGGTCGGCCTCACCACCGCGACGTCCTGGCTGCTGCTCTCCCGCGCCGAATCCTTCGTGCCTTGGCTGCGCTGGGTGGTCCTGGCGGGTGGCATCGCCGCCACCCTGGCCATGTTCCTCCCTGCATCCCGCAAGTCCCTGGTCGCGGCCATCGCGGCGATCCTGGTCGCCCTGGCGGGACCGACCGCCTACACGGTCGACACCATTGCCACCGCCCACAGCGGATCCATCCCCTCCGCCGGACCCAGCACCGGAGGCTTCGGCATGGGCGGTCCGCGTCCCGGCGACGGCGAACAGCGATTCCCCGACGGCGCGCCCGGCGCCCCGGCCGCGGACGGCGCTCCCGCCGGAACCGGCAGGAACGGCGACGACGCGCGACGCGGAGGCGGCTTCCTCGACGCCAGCACGCCCAGCACCCAGGTCACCGCCCTGCTCTCCGCAAACGGCGACTCCTACACCTGGGCAGCCGCCGCCGTCGGTGCGCAGAGCGCGGCAGGCTTCCAGCTCGCGACCGAATTGCCCGTCATGCCCATCGGCGGCTTCAACGGCAGCGATCCCTCACCCACCCTGGAGCAGTTCCAGCAGTATGTGGCCGAAGGCCGAATCCACTATTTCATCGGCGGCGGCAATGGCCCCGGCCACTCCGGTGACAGCCATTCCGCCGAAATCACCAAGTGGGTCGAAGAGAACTTCACCGCCCAGGAAATCGACGGGGTAACCCTCTACGACCTGACCTCCTGACCCGAAACCATGGTGATCATGGGGACTGGCTTCTACCCTGAAGCCAGTCCCCACCAGCACTTTTCAGGGATGGTCGGTATGTGCGACCCCTTCGGATCACAACCGCTGAGCGACGAGCGTCGAGAAGCCTTCTGGCGCAGAGTCGGCTGGGCTCCGGATCTGCCGGAGCCCGAACGCGCCGTCATCGAGCAGCGCTGGGACGACGAATCCATAGAAATGGCCGAAGTCTTCGGCTGGTGACTAGCGCGGGGCGTTCAAAGCGATATGCAATGTCGCCGCCCACTGCTGGACGATCTCCTTGCGGCGCAGGGAGTCGTCGGTGAGCACGTCGGCCAAGCCCAGGCCGCGGGCCAGGTCCAGCGTCGCCTGGACCAGGTGGTGGGCCACCGGGTCGGAGTCGTCGACGCCGAGGGCTTCCACCGCCATGCGGTGGGAGATACGGCCGAAGCGCGCTTCCAGGGGGACGATGCGTTCCCGCAGGACCGGATCGGCGGCGGCGTGCGTCCAGACTTGCAGGGCCGCTTTGAACAGCGTGGTGGTGTAGGACTCGACCAGCCCGGCGACCACGGCCTCGGTGCGGGCCTGGCCTTGGGCGATCTCGGCCAAGGCGAGGGCGTCGGCCTTGGATTGCGCCATGCGGGTATCGAACATGTACTCGAGGGCCGCCGTGATCAGGTCTTCGCGGGTGGGGAAATGATGCTGCGCCGCGCCTCGCGACACCCCGGCGCGTTCGGCCACGACGGCGACCGTGGCGGCGGCCCAGCCCAGTTCGGCCAGGCAGTCGATGGTCGCCTCCAGCAGGCGCTGCCGGGTGGCCCGGCTGCGGTCCTGCTTGGGTTCGTGGGGTGTCGCCATGGTTGCCTATTCTACCCAGGACGGCGGGCGGCGCTGCAGGAAGTCCGTCATACCCTCGATCACCTGCGGGGTTCCGAAGAAGCCCGCGGAGCGCTTGGCGAGTTCCTCGGCGGAGCGGTCGAAGGCGATCAGGAGTTCGGCGTTGACCAGTCGCTTGCTTTCGGCAAGGCCCTGGGGCGCGCCCTTGCGCAGTTCGGCGAGCAGGCGCGCGGTCTCGGCGGCCGGATCGTCGGCGGCCACGGTGACGAGGCCGATGCGTTCGGCCTCGGCGGCGTCGAAGACCTCGCCGGTGCTGAAATAGCGCGCCGCCGCGCGCGCGGACATGCGCGGCAGCAGGGTCAGCGAGATCATGAACGGGGCCAGGCCGATGCGCACCTCGGTGAGGCCGAAGGTGCTGTCGCGCCCGGCGACGGCGATGTCGCAGGCGGCGAGGATGCCCATGCCGCCTGCTCGGACATTGCCGTTCACCTGGGCCACAACGGGTTTCGGCATGGTGAGGATCTCGCGCAGCACCGAGATCATCCAGCGGGTGCGGATATCGGAGGCGGCCGCCGGATCGGCGTCCACCGCCTCCTTGAGATCCGCACCGGCGCAGAAGGTATTGCCGGTGTGGGTGAGCACCACGCCGCGCACCGCATCGTCGCCCGCCGCCCGCTCCAGGCCCGCCAGCAGTTCGGTCACCAAGCGCGAGGACAGCGCATTGCGGTTGTGCGGCGAGTCCAGGGTCAGCGTCGCGAACCCGTCGCGCACCTCGTAGCGCACGAAGGGGGCGTCCTGGGCGGGAGAGCTGTCGGTCATCGAATACTCCTGCTGCTGTGAGCTGCTCGGGTGGGGCGCGGATATTCCGGTCAGTACGACCGGGGCAGACCCAGGGAGTGCTGAGCCACGAAGTTGAGGATCATCTCGCGACTCACCGGGGCCACGCGGGCGATCCGGCTGGCGGCGAGCATGCCCGCCAGGCCCACACCGGCGGTGAGACCGGAGCCGTCGTGGGTCTGGATGGCCTGGTCGAGCGCTTTGATACTGGCTTCGGCCGCAGCGTATTTCGACATGTTCGCGGCCTCGGCGGCGCCGAAGTCGTCGCCCGAGTCGTACAGGACCGCGGCCTTCTGCATCATGAGCTTGGCCAGCTCCAGCTCGATCTTCACCTGGGCCAGGGGATGCGAGATGCCCTGGTGCGAACCGATGGGCGCGCCCTTCCACACCGCGCGCTCCTTGGCGTACCCGACCGCGGCATCGATGGCGTAGCGGCCCATGCCGACCGCCATGGCCGCGCCCATGATGCGTTCCGGGTTCAGGCCCGCGAACAGCTGCGCGATGGCGGCGTCCTCCTGCCCGACCAGCGCGGTCGAGGGCAGCCGCACATCGTCGAGGAACAGCGTGAACTGATTGTCGGGCTCGATGATGTCCATCTCCTGCTTCGTCTTCACGAAGCCGGGCGCATCGGTCGGCACGATGAACAGCGCGGGCTGCAGATTGCCGGTCTTGGCATTCTCGGTGCGGGCCACGATGAGCACCGCCTCGGCCTGATCCACACCGGAGATGAAGATCTTGCGGCCGGTCAGCAGCCAGTCGTCGCCATCGCGGCGGGCGGTGGTGGTGATCTTGTGCGAATTGGAGCCCGCATCGGGTTCGGTAATGCCGAAGACCATCTTCGAGGAGCCGTCGGCCAGCCGGGTCAGCCAGTACCGCTTCTGATCCTCGGTGCCGTACTTGCTGATGATGGTGCCGCAGATGGCGGGCGAGACCACCATGAGCAGCAGCCCGCAACCCTGTGCCGCGAGCTCCTCCTGTACCAGCGCAAGCTCGTAGATCCCCGCGCCGCCACCGCCGTACTCCTCGGGCAGGTTCACGCCCAGGAAGCCGAGTTTGCCCGCCTCGTCCCACAATTCGGTGAGCGGTTCGCCCTTGCGCGCCTTCGGCCCGGCGTAATCGCGCAGGTTGTACTTGGCGGCCAGCTTGGCCACCGCGGCCCGCAGCGCCTTCTGCTCGTCGGTTTCGATGAAGCTCATCTGTCTACTCCTGGTTGTCGCTGTCATCGGACTGGACGACGACGAGCACCGCGCCCACCTCAACCTGCTGGCCTGCCGTCACAGGGAGTTCGGTGAGAATGCCCGCGGCGGGGGCCGCGATGGTGTGCTCCATCTTCATGGCCTCCAGCCAGAGAATGGGCTGGCCCTTCTCGACCCGCTGGCCGAGCTCCGCACCGAGGCGGATGACCGAACCGGGCATGGGCGCCAGCAGCGAGCCCTCGGCCACCTGATCGGCGGGATCCTCGAAGCGCGGGAGCCGCCGCAGCGCCACCGGGCCGAGCGGGGAATCCACCGCGACCAGATCGCCGTAGCGGGCGATCTCGAAGCGGCGGCGCACCTTACCGCGCTCCTCCGGCACCAGCAGGGTCACCGAATCCGGTGTGGCTTCGAGCAATTCGAGTCCCTCGCGGCCCTCGACCGCGAGCCCGGCGCGGGTAATGCGGTAGCGCACCTCGTGCTTGCCGCTGACCCGGCTCTCGTAGGACTTGGACTGCACCTGCGACGGCAGATTCCGCCAGCCGCTGGGCAGACCCGCGCCGACCCGTGCCCGCGCCCGATTGGCGGCGGCGTCCGACAGGGCGGCGGCTACGATCGACAGCTGCTCATCGGACTCGGAAACCAGTGGCGCGGACAGCTTTTCCAGATCGTGCGTCGCGAATAACGCGGTATCGGTATCGCCCGCCAGGAAGGCCGGATGCCGCAGCACCCGCACCAGCAGATCGCGATTGGTGACCAGGCCGTGGATCTTCGCGCGTTGCAGCGCCGCAGCGAGCAGATGCGCTGCCTCGTCGCGGGTTTCGGCGAAGGAGATGACCTTCGACAGCATGAGGTCGTAGTGCACGCCCACCACCGAACCGTTCACGACACCGGTGTCCAGGCGCACGCCCGGCTGCTCCAGCACCACGAATTCGCCTACGGCGCCCGGGATCTCGATCCGATACACGGTGCCGCTCTGCGGCTGCCAGTCGTGCGCCGGATCCTCGGCGTACAGCCGGACCTCGATCGAATGCCCGCGCATGGCGGGTGGTTGTGCAGGCAGCGCGCGGCCCGCGGCGACCTGTAGCTGGGTGCGCACGAGATCGAGACCGGTGACGTTCTCCGTCACCGGATGCTCCACTTGCAGACGGGTATTCATCTCCAGGAAGAAGAACTCACCCTGCTCGTCGGCCAGGAATTCGACCGTGCCCGCGCCTTCGTAGCCAATGGCCTCGGTCGCCAGCCGGGCCGCCTCGAACAGCCGCTCCCGCATGCCGTCCACCCGCTCCACCAGCGGTGACGGCGCTTCCTCCACGACCTTCTGATGCCGCCGTTGAATCGAGCATTCGCGCTCGCCGACCGTCCACACGGTGCCGTGCGTATCGGCCATGACCTGCACCTCGATATGGCGGCCGGTCTCCAGATAGCGCTCGCAGAACACCGTCGGATCGCCGAAGGCCGATTCCGCCTCGCGCCGTGCGGCTTCCAGCTGCCCGGGCAGCTCGGCGAAGTAACGCACCACGCGCATACCGCGGCCGCCGCCACCGGCGGAGGCCTTGATGAGCACCGGGAGCACGGCCGCGGTGACCTCGGCCGGATCGAGTTCGGCCAGTACCTGGACACCGGCGGCGTCCATCATCTTCTTGGATTCGACCTTGGAGCCCATCTGCTCGATGGCGCTCACCGGCGGGCCGATCCACACCAGTCCGGCGGCCTGCACGGCGCGCGCGAAATCGGCGTTCTCGGAAAGGAATCCGTAGCCGGGGTGCACGGCGTCGGCACCGGCGGCGAGGGCGGCCTCGATGAGCAGTTCGGCACGCAGGTAGGTCTCACCGGGCGTATTGCCGGGCAGCCGGATGGCGGCGTCGGCATCGGCCACATGCGGCGCGTCGGCATCGGCGTCCGAGTACACGGCGACCGTGCCGACAGCCATCCGCCGACACGTCGCGAACACCCGCCGGGCTATCTCGCCGCGGTTGGCGACCAGTACGTTCGTGAGCCCACCCGCCGCCCGACCGCCACCCCTCACGGAATCGCTTCGCGATGCTGTAGTCATACCTGGCCTCACATCCGGAAGACGCCGAAGCCCTCGGCGCCCTTGATCGGGGCATTGTGGATGGCGGACAAGGCCATTCCCAATACCGTGCGGGTATCGCGCGGGTCGATGACGCCGTCCTCGTAGAGCCGTCCCGACATGAACATGGGCAGCGATTCGGCCTCGATCTGCGCCTCGATCATGGCGCGCAGTCCGGCGTCGGCGGCCTCGTCGAACGGCTGCCCCTTCGACTCGGCGGCCGCGCGGGCCACGATCGAGATGACGCCCGCCAGCTGCGCACCGCCCATGACGGCGGATTTCGCACTGGGCCAGGCGAAGACGAAGCGCGGATCGTAGGCGCGCCCGCACATGCCGTAATGGCCCGCGCCATAGGACGCGCCCATGAGCAGCGAGATGTGCGGCACCTTGGAATTGGAGACCGCGTTGATCATCATCGCGCCGTGCTTGATGATGCCCTTCTGCTCGTACTCCTTGCCGACCATGTAGCCGGTGGTGTTGTGCAGGAACAGCAGTGGCGTATTCGACTGGTTGGCCAGCTGGATGAACTGGGTGGCCTTCTGCGATTCCTCGGAGAACAGCACGCCGCGCGCATTGGCCAGAATGCCGACCGGATAGCCGTGCAGTTCCGCCCAGCCGGTGACCAGGCTGGAACCGTAGAGCGGTTTGAACTCGTCGAAATCGGAGCCGTCCACCACGCGGGCGATGACCTCGCGCGGATCGAACGGGATCCTGAGGTCACCGGGCACGATGCCGAGCAGTTCCGCCTGGTCGTACAGCGGCTCGATGACCTCGGTCAGCGGGCGCGGGGCCGGGCCCTGCTTCTTCCAGTTCAACCGCTTGACGATGGAGCGGCCGAGCCGGATGGCGTCCTGCTCGTCCACGGCCAGGTAGTCGGCCAGACCCGAGACCCGCGCGTGCATTTCGGCGCCGCCCAGGGATTCGTCGTCGGACTCCTCACCGGTGGCCATCTTCACCAGCGGCGGGCCGCCCAGGAACACCTTGGAGCGCTCCTTGATCATGACCGTGTAGTCGGACATGCCCGGGATGTACGCGCCACCGGCGGTGGAGTTGCCGAAAACCAGTGCGATGGTGGGGATTCCGACCGCCGAGGCCCGGGTCAGATCCCGGAACATACGCCCGCCAGGCACGAAGACTTCCTTCTGCGTGGGCAGATCCGCGCCGCCGGATTCCACCAGCCCGATGACCGGCAACCGGTTCTCCATGACGATGTCGTTCATGCGCAGGTTCTTGCGCAGCGTCCACGGATTCGAGGTGCCGCCGCGCACGGTCGGATCCGGCGCCACGATCATGCATTCGACGCCCTCGACAATGCCGATGCCCGCGATCACGCTGCCGCCGACATGGAATTCACTGCCCCACGCCGCGAGCGGGCACAGTTCCAGGAATGGTGAGTCCTCGTCGATGAGCAGTTCGATGCGCTCGCGCGCGGTCAGCTTGCCGCGCTTGCGATGCCGCGCCATCTTGTCCGGTCCGCCACCGGCGATGTTCTTGGCGTATTCGGCGTCCACCTCGGCCAGCTTGGTGGTCATCGCCTCGGCCGCGGCCTGGTATTCGGCCGAGGCCGGGTCTATGGCTGTGCGCAGAATGGTCAAGACTGGAACCCCAATCGCTTTGCCGCCAGGGCGGTCAGGATCTCGTTGGTACCGCCGCCGATACCGAGGATGCGGACATCCCGGTAGTGGCGTTCCACTTCGGACTCGCGCATATAGCCGAGCCCGCCGAACAGCTGGACGGCCTGGTGGGCGACCCATTCGGCCGTCTCCACCGCGGTGTTCTTGGCGAAGCACACTTCGGCGATCAGATCGGTGTCGCCTTGCGCGGCCCGCTCCACCACATGGTGGGTGTAGACGCGGGCGATATCTATGCGACGCGCCATCTCCGACAAGGTGTTCTGCACGGACTGCCGGGAAATGAGCGGGCGGCCGAAGGTCTCGCGGTCGCGGCACCATTGCACGGTCAGGTCCAGGCAGCGCTGCGCGTGGCCGTACGCCTGCGCGGCCAGGCCGACGCGTTCGCTCACGAAAGCCATGGCGATCTGCGAGAACACGGTGTTCTCCGGGCCCACCAGATTCGAGACCGGCACGCGCACATCGACATACGACAGTTCCGCGGTATCGGAGGCCAGCCAGCCCATCTTCTCCAGCTTGCGGCTGACGGTGAAACCGGGCGTGCCCTTCTCCACCACCAGCAGCGAAACACCGGCCGCGCCTTGGCCACCCGTGCGGACGGCAGTCACCACGTAGTCGGCGCGCACGCCGGAGGTGATGAAGGTCTTGGCGCCATTGACGATGAACTCGTCGCCATCGCGTACCGCGCTGGTGGTGAGGTGCCCGGCATCGGAACCGCCGCCGGGCTCGGTAATGGCCAGCGAGCCGATCTTCTCCCCCGCCAGGGTCGGCTCGGCCCAGCGTTCGATGTGCTCGGCATTGCCGGAGGCGATAATGTGCGGCACCGCGATTCCGCAGGTGAACAGGGAGGCGAACAGGCCGCCCGAGCAGCCCGCGTAGTGCATCTCCTCGCACACGATGGCGGCGTCGATGCCGTCGCCGCCGGAGCCGCCCGCGGATTCCGGGAACTGGATGCCCAGCAGGCCCAGCGCGCCCGCCTTCTTGTGGAGATCACGCGGGATCTCCCCGGCGCGCTCCCAGTCGTCCAGATACGGCAGCACCTCGCGCTCGGCGAAACCGCGCACGGTGGCGCGCAATTCGCGGCGCTCGGGGGTATTCCAGGGACTCACGTATCCGGTGCGCCCACCCGTCGCCCGGCCGCCACCCCCCACTGAATCGCTTCGCGATACCGTACTCATAGCAGCTCCACGGGGATATCGATATGGCGGGAGCGCAGCCATTCGCCGAGCCCCTTGGCTTGCGGATCGAAGCGGGCCTGATAGGCCACGCCCTCGCCGAGCAGACCCTCGACGATGAAGTTCACGGCCCGCAGGTTCGGCAGCACATGCCGGGTGATGGGGAGTTTCGCGGTTTCCGGGAGCAGCAGCCGCAGTTCGTCCACGGTCAGCG
Source organism: Nocardia crassostreae (assembly GCF_001613405.1). Lineage (GTDB taxonomy): Bacteria > Actinomycetota > Actinomycetes > Mycobacteriales > Mycobacteriaceae > Nocardia > Nocardia crassostreae. The sequence continues at coordinate 14,487 of NZ_BDCH01000038.1, read as the reverse complement.
CGTGCACCAGCCAGCGCCACTGTGCGTCGGTGCGCACCCAGACGCCGATATTGGCATTTCCGCCCTTGTCGCCACTGCGGGCCAGCGCGATCGTGCCGAGCGGGACCCGCTTGGTCTCGCCCTGCGGAAGCTGCTGCGGCAAAGTGGGTTCCGGTACCTCGGCGAGTTCGAGGGTCTCGGCCGCCGCAGCGATCTCGATGGTGCGGTCGTCCGGCAGGACGGCAATGTGCGGCACCTCCGTCGCATCCACATAGCCCGGCTTGAACACGCCGTAGGGTCCGCCGTTTCCGGGCGGCGCGGTCAGCGAGAAGCCCGGGTAGCTGGCCAGCGCTAATTCCACGGCCACACTGGAGAATCCGCGGCCGACCTTGGTGGGATCCGGATCGCGCACCAAGCAGCGCAACAGCGCGCTGGCCTGCTCCTCGGTCTCGGCATCGGGCCGGTCCAGCCGTACCAGCGACCAATCCAGTTCGGCCGGGCGGACTTTCAGCCACGATTCCAGCTGCTGCCGCGCCAGCCGCGCCTTGGCCTCGATATCGAGGCCGGTGACGATGAACTCCATCTCGTTGCGGAAACCGCCGATGGTATTGAGCGACACCTTGGTTCGCGGCGGCGGCGCCTCACCGGTCACCCCGCTGATGAGCACCCGGTCCGGGCCGTCCTGCGTGAGCCGGATGCTGTCCAGCCGCGTGGTCACATCCGGTCCGGCATAGCGCGCGCCCTGGATCTCGTACATGAGCTGCGCTTCGACCGTGTCCACGGTGACCGCGCCGCCGGTGCCCGCGTGTTTGGTTATCACGCTGCTGCCGTCGCGGCGCACCTCCGCAATGGGGAAGCCGGGCCGGTTCAGATCGGCGATCTCGGTGAAGAAGGCGAAATTGCCGCCGGTGGCCTGGGTGCTGCATTCGATGACATGGCCCGCGACCACCGCCCCGGCGAGCGCGTCGTACTCGGTGCGCCCCCAGCCGAAGTGCGCGGCGGCCGGTCCCACCACCAGCGCGGCATCGGTGACCCGCCCGGTCACCACCACATCCGCGCCCGCGTTCAGGCATTCGGCAATGCCCCACGCACCGAGGTAGGCATTGGCGGTGAGCGGCGTCCCGAGTCCCAGCTCGGCCGCCCGCGGCAGTAGATCATCGCCGGTCACGTGCGCGACCTTCGCGGCGAGCCCGAGCTTGTCCGATACCTCGCGGACCCGTTGCGCCAGCCCGGCGGGATTCAGCCCACCCGCATTGGCGACGATCTTCACACCCGATTCCAGGGCCAGCCCCAGGCAGTCCTCCAGCTGCCGCACAAAGGTTTTCGCGTATCCCAGGTTCGCGTCCTTCATGCGATCGCGCCCCAGGATCAGCATGGTGAGCTCGACGAGATAGTCGCCGGTCAGCACGTCGAGCTGCCCGCCCTCGAGCATCTCCCGCATGGCGCTCATCCGGTCGCCGTAGAAGCCGGAACAGTTGCCGATCCGGATGAGTTCCGGGTCTTCGGCGAGCTGACTCATAACTGGGCCTCCCTGTGCACCCGAGTCCGGGCACAGCGTCATCGCTGCGGTCGGTTACAGGGTCACATCGGGCCGCCAGAAAATCAAGCCTGCACGCTTGTTTTTATTCGAATGTGCCATCGACCTCGATAATCGCCACTCGATGACTTCCACAGAGTCGGGCCGAGGCAGACTGGTCCGGTGTCTTCCGACCTCATCGTGATTCTGCTGCTCGCGCTCGCCGGTTTCTTACTGGGCGGGGCCTACAGCCTGTGGAAAACCACTCGCCCGCTCGCCATTGGCCTCGGAGTTTGCGGAGTGTTAGCTGCGGTGGGCGCGATTCTGAACGGGTCGGCTGAGCCGACCCGTTCACTCCGCTTCGAGGCGGAAGATCCGCAGATCCTCGGGCACCCCGCTCAGCGGCGCGGCGAAGAAGCTGCGGCGATAGGGCCGCACGCCGAAACCCAACTCCTCCAAGGTTTCCGCGCTCAGCGCGTCGAGGGTGGCCGCCGACATCATGGTGTTCCCATTGCCGCCCGCCTCGATGACGCGCGCCGCGATGGTCACGTCCACCCCCAACCAATCGCCGCCGATCTCCCGCGGCATGCCCGTGTGCAGCCCCATGCGCATCTGCGGGCGGTACCTGTCGACATTCACGGCGGTGAGGTTCTCCTTGGCCGCCACCGCGGCCTTCACGGCCCGGTCGGCGGACGGAAACACAGCCATCACACCGTCACCCATGCGCTTCACGACCTGACCGCCCCGGTCCACGATGGGCGGTTCGATGGCCTTGGCCACCCGGCGCAGCAATTCCAGCGTGGCCTCGTCCCCGGCGGCCAGGGACCAGCTGGAGAACGCCACCAGATCGGTGAACATGATGGTGATGTCCTGCGGCCCCCGGCCCTTGCCGACCCGCTCCAGCATGGCCTGCCAGACCTGCAGCGCGCCCAGACCCAATTCGCGAGCGGCGCTGGGGGAATCGCCGACGATCTTGTCCGCGGCGCGGGCCACCGCGCGGGCGCTGCCGGGCCCCGACACCGACAGCGGATCACCGAAGGCGGGATCGCCCGGCAGGTTCTCGCGGGCCTTGCGGATCACGCCGATGAGGTCCCCGCGCTGATTGGCGGCCGACACCAGTGCCGACAGCTGACCGGGAAACCGGCCCCGGCGCTGCCGGACCGGTTCGGCATCGATATTGGACGGGGTCAGCGGAATGACGACCTCGGGCTCGATGCGGGGCTCCTCGGACTCGGCCGCAGCACCGTCGGAGGGTCGTTCGCTCACGCCCAGAGCGTATCTCAGCGCTTGATCCTCGGATGGATGAATGATTGCCACCTGGACACCTCCCGATCGGAACGAGCGGCCACACCATTGGGCCCGCCGATGTTCGAGTGCTTTGGTTGCTGACGCGATGCTACTCACCGTTCAGGGCCGCGGCTAGATGCTTCCGGCCGGAAGCGAAACTTTTCACAGACAGTTAAAACAAGCCCCGTTCGCGACATCGGCCCGATACGGCGAACCGTATCGGGCCGATGCAACACCGTCGATCGGGCAGTGACCGACGGCCCCGGGCAGGGTCTTTTACGCGTCGCGCTCGTTCACGACGAAGAGCGCGGCGCCGAACACGATGGCGCAGAAGACGGCGAAGTAGATCAGGCTGCCCCACGGGCCCCAGTGCCAGTTCGCCGAGGACGATTCCTGCATGCTGAAGAACCGCTGACCGTTCTGGAACGGCAACCACGGGCCCACATTGCGGCCGAAGCTGCCGAAGGCGCTCAGCAGCGGCTCGATCACCAGCGGCCACAGCACGATGATGGAGATGGCCGCGGCCGACTGCCGCACCAGCACGCCCACGCCGATGGCGAAGAGAATGCCGAGCAGGGCGTAGATCGGCACACCCCACAGCGCCCGCTGTTCTTCACTCGTGGCCAGTTCCAGCCCCGGCACCGTGCCGTAGATGCCCCGCGTCAGGAATAGCGCGGCCACGGCCAGCACCGCGGTCAGCACGGTCGCGTACACGGCCAGCAGGGCCGTCTTCACCACGATCACATTCGAGCGCTGCGGCGTCGCCAGGAAGGTCGTGCGAATAATGCCGAAGCGGTATTCGCTGGTCACCGACAAGGTCGCCATGATCATGAGCACCAGGACGCCGAAACCGCTCACCCCCGCCACCGCGGAGGCCACATTCAACGGCGGCACCTCGGGATTGTCCTTGGTGGAACTGGACACCGCGGCGATGAGCGCCGCGAATCCCAGCCCCAGCACCACCACCACGGCCGAGCACCACCAGGGCGAACGCGTCGAGGTGAGCTTGATCCGTTCCGCTGCCAGCACGCCCATCAGAGCGCACCTCCCATCACCTGGTCGAACCCTTCGGCGTGGTACTCCACCGCACCTCCGGTCATCCGCATGAACGCCTCCTCGAGCGAGGCCCGCTGCGGGGACAGCTCGAAGAGCGTGATGTCGTTGGCGCCGGCCAGTTTTCCGACCACATCGCTGGTCACCCCGGCCACCACCAGCGCCGGTCCGTCATGGTCGGCGCCGTCCTCGCGGACGGTCATGCCATTGGAGGTGAGCAGGCTGCGCAGCTGATCCAGCTGCGGACTGCGCACCCGCACCGACGATTCCGACGCCTTCTCGATGAAATCCTTGGTGGTGGTGTCGGCAATGAGCTTGCCGCGGCCGATCACCACCAGGTGATCGGCGGTCTGCGCCATCTCCGAGAGCAGGTGGCTCGACACCAGCACGGTGCGGCCCTCGGCGGCCAGGCGCTGCATGAAGCGGCGGATCCACAGAATGCCCTCGGGATCGAGGCCGTTCACCGGCTCGTCGAACAGGAGCACCTGCGGATCGCCGAGCAGCGCGCCCGCCAGGCCGAGACGCTGCGACATGCCGAGCGAGAAACCGCCCGCATTCTTACCGACCACCTCGGCGAGGCCGACCAGGCGCAGCACTTCCTCGACGCGCGAATTCGGGATGTCGTTGGACGCCGCCAGCCACGCCAGATGCGCCCGCGCCGAACGATTCGGATGCACCCATTTGGCATCCAGGAGCGCGCCCACCGACTCGAGGGGCTTCTTCAGCTCCCGGTAGGGCTTGCCGTCGATGAGCGCGGTTCCGGAGGTCGGTTTGTCCAGGCCCAGGATCATGCGCATGGTGGTCGATTTCCCGGCGCCATTGGGGCCGAGGAAGCCGGTCACCTGGCCGGGACGGACGGTGAACGTCAGATCCGACACCACGACGGTCTGGCCGTAGTGTTTGGTCAGGCCTCTCAGTTCGATCATGGGGACCAGTCTTCCCCAAGAGTTCGCCGGGCACTATCGATCGCAGGTCGCGCGTCGAATAGTTCTTTCGGATTACCTGGTACTCAGGGTGTTCAGAGCCCTGGCGAGGAAGCCTGGGCCCAGAACCGCTTCGGGATGCGCCCGGCCGCGCGCGCCAGATATCCGGCCTGTACGGCCGCGGCCATGGCGGCCGCCATGGTGGCGGGCTTGCGGGCGCGGGTGACCGCGGTGGCGAGCAGGACGGCGGAGCAGCCGAGCTCCATGGCCAGGGCCGCGTCGCTGGCGGTGCCGATGCCCGCGTCCAGGATCACCGGGACTCCGGCATCGGCCACGATCATCTCGATATTGTGCGGATTACCGATGCCCAGGCCGGTGCCGATGGGCGAGCCCAGCGGCATGACGGCCGCGCAACCGGCGTCCTCGAGACGGCGGGCCAGCACCGGGTCGTCGGTGGTGTAGGGCAGGACGGTGAAACCGTCGTCCACCAATTGTTCCGCGGCGCTGACCAATTCGATGGCGTCCGGGAGCAGGGTGCGCTCGTCGGCGATGACTTCCAGTTTGACCCAATCGGTTTCGAGGGCCTCGCGCGCGAGCTGGGCGGTGAGCACGGCTTCGGCGGCGGTGCGGCAGCCCGCGGTATTGGGCAGCGGTGCGATCTCCAGGCGTTTGAGCAGATCCAGCACGCCGGTGCCGCCCGCGGCGTCCACCCGGCGCATGGCGACGGTGGTGAGCTCGGTGCCCGAGGCTACGAGGGCCTCCTCCAGCACCGTCAGGTTCTCCGCGCCGCCGGTGCCCATGATGAGCCGGGAGCCGAAGCTGCGGCCCGCGATGATCAGCGGTTCCATCTCGTCAGCCACCCTGCACCGCCGTCAGCACCTCGATCTCCCAGCCCCGGCCGACCCGCTCGTCCCAGCGGGACTTGGGGAACAGGGCGCCGTCGACGGCCACCGCGACACCCTGACAGGGCAGGTTCAGGGTCTCCAGCAGCTCACGCACCGTCGGAGGTTCGGCGAACTGGTGATCCGCACCGTTGACGGTGACGCCGATCGGGATTGCTGTCATCGAACTCCTCCTCGGGAAATCGGGGTGGCGAAGCGGCCGGGGGCCGCGGCGCGCGCTGCGGGCAGCTCGGTATCCGCCAGTAGAGCGAGCACGGCGTCAGCAGTAACCGGGACGCCGAGAATTCCATTCCGGCCGTGCCCGGTCGCGGCGATCACGCGCTCGTCGAGAGGGCCGAGCAGGGGCAGATTGTCCGGTGAGCCGGGGCGCGAACCCGCGATGGCCTCCGCGAACTCATATTCGCCGATCCCCGGGAAAACGGTCTCGGCATCGGTGATGAGATCGCGGACCCCGGCGACGGTCACGGCGGTATCGAAACCCGCCTCGTATTGGGTCGCGCCCAGGACGATCCCGTCCTGGCGCGGCACCAGATAGATGGGGCGGCCGTGCACGCGGGCCCGAATCACGCTGCGGGGCGGCGGCGGTGCGCTCGGGCGGCGGCGCAGGCGCAGAATCTCGCCCTTCACCGGGCGCACCGGCAGGCCCGGCCACAGGTCGGCGGAGGCCGCACCGGCCGCCAGCACGATGCGATCGTGCGGCAGATCCGATAGCGCTCGCACCTTTTCGGCGCGCACCTCGACTCCTACGGCGGCGCACGCCTCTCGCAAGGCCGTCACGAGGGCGCGATTGTCCACCGCCGGTTCGGACGTGGACAGCAATCCGGCCCGGATGCCGCGCCCCAGACTCGGCTCCGCGGCGCGAACTCCCGCCCGATCCAGCAGTCGCAGCTCACTCCTCGAATCCGAGCGGGACCGGTCGTCGGCAGCGGGCTCGCTCACCGGAAGGGACAGGTCGTGGGCGTTCACCCACTCGGCGATGGTGCGCAGATCCGCGGCATCGGCGGCATCGAGGGCCACCGTCAAGGTCTGCGCGGCGGTGAAGACGTCCACGCCGGTGCGCGCTCGCAGGCGGGTCGCGAAGTCCGGCCAGCGGGCCAGGGAGGCGGTGCCGAATTCCAGCGCGTCGTCCTCGCCGGGCCAGCCCTCCGAGAGTGGGGCGAGCATGCCGCCTGCCACCCAGGAGGCTCCGGTTCCGAGTGCGGGGTCATACAGCGTGACCGTCCAGCCCGCCTCGGCCGCACGCCAGGCCGCCGACAGCCCGATCACACCGCCGCCCACGACGGCCAGTGTCCGCATCGATTCCACCTCACTCGCCCGGATCACCCCGGACCTGCACAGACGCCGCGCTGAAGAATTCGTGTTCTGCGCCGGAGCGAAGTTCGTCCGACGGGCGCGTCGCGCGTTCCACGGTAGCGCGACTACCGTTTGACGGGTGCAACCCTCCCACCCGAACCGGCCAGTACCACCGCGGGAACGCCTGGCCAGCGCCCGGCTGTACCTGTGCACCGATGCCCGCCGGGAGAAGGGCGACCTGGCCCGATTCGCCGAAGCGGCCCTGGCCGGTGGCGTCGACATCATCCAGCTGCGCGACAAGGGTTCGCCCGGGGAGAAGCAGTTCGGCCCGCTCGAGGCCAAGGCCGAACTCGGCGCGCTGGCCGAATTGAAGGCCGCCGCCCGTCGCCACGGCGCACTGGTCGCGGTGAACGATCGCGCCGATGTCGCCTTCGCCGCGGGCGCGGACGTCCTGCATCTCGGGCAGAACGATCTACCGCCCTGGTATGCGCGCCGCCTGCTCGGGCCGGACGTGGTGATCGGCCGCTCCACCAATAATCGCGCGCAGGCCGGACTGGCGGCCATCGACGAGCACATCGATTACTTCTGCACCGGGCCCGTCTATGCGACGCCCACCAAACCCGGCCGTCAGCCCTCCGGGCTCGAGCTGGTCCGCTCGACCGCCGAATCGCACACGCACCGTCCGTGGTTCGCCATCGGCGGCATCGACGACGAGCACATGCAGGAAGTCCTGTCGGCCGGGGCGACCCGCGTCGTGGTGGTCCGCGCCATTACCGATGCCCGTGATCCCGAGGCCGCGGCGCGCGCCCTCAAGCAGCGCCTGCTCGACAACGTCGGCCACTAGTCCCCGGGCGCGGCGGCAACGGCCACCGGGTCCAGGCGGATGGGCACGCCATTGAGGTTGGACATGCCCGCCAGGCGTTCCACATCCGTTGTGGCCGTGGACATGAGGTCGTTGACATTGGCGCCGCCCGCGGCATTGGCCCGCTGCCAGCCGCCGCGATGACCCCAGCCGTGCGGAATGGCCACCGTGCCCTCGGTCATGTCCTCGGTGAGGTGGGCGGTCACCTCGATCGAGCCGTTGGGTGAGGTCACCCGGCAGCGATCGCCGTCGGAGATACCCGATGCGGCAGCGTCTTTGGGATGGATGCGGGCGGTGTGGTCGCGCGCGCCGCGCATGAGCAGTTCGGAGTTGTGCATCCAGGAGTTGTGGGATTTCAACTCGCGCATGCCGATCACCCGCAGCGGATAGGACGGGTCCGAGGGCGGAGAGCTGAGGGTCCGCAATTCGGCGAGAATCTCCTCGGGAGCCAGCTGCACGCGATTCCCCTTGTGCTGCACGACTTCCCGGCGCACTCCCGTGGCGATGGCGTCGGCCAGCACGATGCCGTGCGGATGCCGCCGCAGCATGCGCAGGCTGAGACCGCCCGGGCGCAGGCCGAACCAGTCGCCGTACGGGCCGGTGCGCAGGGCCAGATCGGCCAGCAGGGTGGGGGTGGGGCGAGCCGCGGAACCGCCGGGGAGACGGCGTAGCCCGCTCAGCACCCGTCCGGCCGGACGGGCGGGGCCGAGGACGAAGGGCTGGATGCCGATTCGCGTCGCGATGGCGTCGATGATCTGCCATTCCTCCCTGGCTTCGCCGTACGGTTCCACGACCCGCTCGGTGTACTGGGTGTACGGGGTCGGAGCCAGCGCGGTGAACGGGAGTGGGAGATCGTCGCGTTCCAGGAAGGTGGTCGCGGGCAGGATGTAGTCGGCCAGCCGGTTGGTGTCGTTGACATAGAGGTCTATCGACACGAACAGGTCGAGTTGGGACAGGGCTGTGGACAATTCGCGGGTATTGGGGACCGAGGAAGCCGGATTGCCCGCCGAGGTGAACAGGGCGCGCAGGCGCCCCGGACCGGGCGTCAGAATCTCCTTGGCCATGACGGCCGCCGGGAAAGTGCCCAGCACATCCGGGAAATCGCCTATGCGGGAACGGGTTTTGCCGTAACCGATCAACCCCAGGCGGGCATTGAGCTTGGAGACGGCCACCAGTTCCTTGCCGAAGACGCTGCCGCCGGGCCGATCCAGATTGCCGGTCACCAGGGCGAGGGCATCGATCAGGAAGGCGACCAGGGTGGCGTGGCGGCCCAGGCAGGTGCCGGTGCGGCCGTAGACGGCGGCGGAGTCGGCGCGCGCGAGATCCCGGGCCAGGGCGCGCACGCGATCCGGATCCAGACCGGTGACGGCGGCGGTGGCTTCGGGAGTGAATCGGACCACGGCCCTGCGCAATTCGCTGACTCCAGCGGCTTGCCGCCGCAATGCCGAGCGGTCCTCCAGGCCCTCGGCGAAGATCACGTGCAGTAGGGACGCGAGCAGCCAGGCGTCACCGTCGGGCCGGATGCCGACATGCTCGAACAGGCGGGCGGTCTCGGTGCGGCGCGGATCCACGACCACCACCCGGCCCCCGCGCTTGGGAATGGCGGTGAGCTTCTCCCGAATTCGCGGCGCGCTGACCGCACTGCCGTGCGAGACCAGCGGATTCGCGCCGATCATGAGCAGGAAATCGGTGCGGTCCAGATCGGGGACGGGCACCGAGGTGAGCGAACCGTAGAGCAGATGGCTGGCGACGAAACGATTGTTGATGTCCTGGGAGCCCGCCGAATACACGTGGCGCAGGCCCGCGGCGAGCTGGAACCCCACTATCCACAGGGTGTGCGAATAGGAGAACGTGGCGGGATTGCCGAAATACCAGCCGAGGCTTTCGCGACCGTGCTCGCGAATGAGCGTGCGCAGGCGCGCGCCGATCTCGTCCAGGGCGGTATCCCAGGAGACGCGTTCGAATTCGCCGTCGGGCCGCCGCCGCAGCGGGTGCAGCACGCGATCGGGGTCGTTCTGGATATCGGTGAAGGCGATGCCCTTCGGGCAGGCCGTGCCCTGGGACAGCGGATGCGCCTTGTCGGCGCGCAAGCGCACCAGCTTGCCGTCCTCGACGGTGGCGATCAGCCCGCAGAGCGGTTCGCAGATCCGGCAGTAGGTGGGAACCTCACGGATGCTCACGCCCTCAAGACAACACTTGATCCAAGGTGAGCAACAACACATTTCCGGCCAAATCGGTCGGTTCGGCGGGTGGATCGGCGGCCGTTATCCGCGCGGTGCGGCCGTGCCCGTTGCCATTGGCGTGCAACCAGACCAACCCCTCCCCGGCCAGATCCAGGGTGCGTGGCAATGCGGCCGCCACCGTGTCCGGATCCGCGAGGCCGTCGAGACTGACGCCGATCGGCGTCGCGCGCAGGGAGGGCCAGGCGGCGGCGAAGCCGGGATGCAACTCGCGGGCGTCCACCTCGTCCTCGGGAATCCACGCCAGTTCGCGGCTCTCCATATTGCCGCGGGTGCGCAGCGGGGCGGCGGCATCGGCGATGACCGTGGTGTACGTCCAGCCGCTGGGCGCGGTGGCGGTCACCCGTTCACCGCGCACCCGGATGGATCCGGCGGTAATGCCCGCCTCTTCCTCGGCTTCGCGGACGGCGGCGTGCACGCTGGTCTCATGACTGTCGCGAGCCCCGCCGGGCAGCGCCCAGGTGCCGCCCTGATGGCTCCACGCGGCGCGGTGCTGGAGCAGGACGGCCGAGCCGCCGGTGGTGAGCGGTGCGCGCAGCAACAGTCCAGCAGCTCCGAAGCGGCCCCAGTGCCGGGTGCCGTCGGGACTTTTCGACCAGCCGTCGCCATCACCACGAATACTCGATCCCATCCTCGAATCCGCCGTGCGGACCGGCGGGTGTTCCCGCGTCACGGCATCGGTAAGTCCACAATAAGCTCAATCGACAGCAACCAGTCGAGCGTTCGTTTTCGGTAAGTGGGAGGTGAGCATGGCTCGCACCGAGCAGTTGCGGCTCGATGAGCTGTCACCGCGCGCCGCAGCCGCCGCCGTCCGCGAACGTCTCGCGACCACCGAACTGAAGACTTTCGCGCAGTCCTCACCGGCCAAATTGATTGCGGTCGGTTTGATTCTGCTGAGTATGTGCGTGGCTGCGGGCGTGGTCACCGCGGCGGCGGTGAACGATCGGCAACACGCCCTGGACGTCCTGCTGGTGCAGGCCGAACCGGACGCCTACTCCGCACAGCGGCTCTACACCGCGCTGTCGGTGGCCGACGCCTCCGCCGGTACGGCCTTCATCTCCGGCGGGCTCGAACCGAAGGCCGTACGCGACCGGTACAACCAGGCCGTCGGCGAGGCGGCGGCCGAACTGGTGACCCAGTCCAATCGGACCGGCGGGGACTCCGATACCCATCTGCGCACCGGTATCGGCACCGGGATACCCGTGTACTGCGGGCTGGTGGAGACCGCGCGCGCCAACAACCGCAGCGGTTTCCCGGTCGGGGCGGCCTATCTCAGCGAGGCCTCCAATCTCATGCAGGCGACCATGCTGCCGATGGCGCAGGAACTGCAGGAGCATCGGTCCGAGGCCATTACCGCCACCCAGCGCAATCATGTGCGCCCGCCGTGGCCCGCCATCGTGCTGCCGCTGCTGGCGGTGGGCGCGCTGGTGGCGGCGCAGTGGTTCCTGTTCCGGCGCTGGCACCGGGTGCTCAATGCGGGTCTGCTGCTGGCCACCGGGACCATGGTGGTGCTGCTGTCCTGGACGGTCATCGCGGGCGTCATCTCGGCGGTCGCCACGACGCATTCGCGGGATTTCGGGAGCATTCCCGCCAAGGCGCTCACCGAGAGCCGGATTCTGGCGCAGCAGGCGCGCACCGCGGAGACGCTGAAACTGGTGCGCCGCGATACCAGCAGCGAATACGACCGCACCTTCGACGAGGCCACCGGCGAGTTGAAGACGATCCTGGCCGGATATCCGGCCGATGCGCCGGGCGCGAAGGACGTCACCACCGCCACCGCCGCCCTGGGCCGCTGGCTGGCCGCGCATCAGCGCATGAACGAGGCCCTGACCCGGGGCGATTTCATCGGCGCGGGCGCGGTGGCCACCGGTCCGGGGGCCAATGAGGCCACCGCCCAGGTGGACGCCCTCGACCGGGCGCTCGCCGACGGCATTACCGACAGCCGGAACATGTTGCGCACCAATACCTCCCATGCCGCCCGCACGCTCGATCTGCTGGCGCCGGGCGCCCTGGTGCTCAGCACCGCGGCGGCGGTCTTCATTGCCGCCGGGCTGTGGCCGCGACTACGGGAGTACCGATGAGGAGCCGAAGACTCGTTCTGGCCGCGGCGCTGGCCGCGTTGTCGCTGGCCTTGGCCACCGGCTGTAGCACCGAGGACCCGCCGCCCGCGCCGTCCACCCGGGTGCCCAGCTATGTCGAACCGCCGCTGCCCTCGGGAGCCGTCCCGGCGCAGACGCACGCACCGCTGCCGCCGGACACCCAGACCTGTGACGATCCGACCGCCAGCCTGCGGCCCACCGGTACGGACGGGCCGATCGTGGCCGCGATCCGCGCGCGCGGACGACTATTGGTGGGCCTGGACCCCGGCAGTAACCTCTTCAGCTTCCGCGACCCGACCACCGGCGCGCTCGCCGGATTCGACGTGGATATCGCCCGCGAACTGGCCCGCGATCTGCTCGGCAATCCGGAGCTCATCGAATACCGCATTCTCGGCTCGGCCGATCGCGAACGCGCGCTGCAGGAGAAGTCCGTCGACGTGGTGGTGAAGACCATGACCATCACCTGCGATCGGCGGCAGCGGGTTTCGTTCTCCACGCCGTATCTGCTGGCGCATCAGCGCGTGCTGACCGTCCGCAATTCGGGCATCGGCGGCCTGGCGGATCTGGCCGGAAAGCGCGTGTGCGTGGTCCGCGGCACCACGTCCCTGGACCGCATCCGCCGCGAGCAGCCCGCCGCCTCCATCCTCACCGTCCCCAGCTGGGCCGACTGCCTGGTGGTGCTGCAGCAGCGCCAGGTCGACGCCATCAGCACCGATGACGCCATTCTCGCCGGGCTCGCCGTCCAGGACCCGCTCACCGAGGTCGTCGGTCCCAACCTGAGCACCGAGAACTACGGGATCGGCATGCCCAAGGACTCCGACGACCTGGTCCGCTCCGTGAACGGCACCCTGGAACGCATTCGCGCCGACGGCACCTGGAATCGCCTCTACCGCCAGTGGCTGTCCGCCGTCCTCGGCGACGCCGGGGTACCACCGCTGCCGAGGTACCAGGACTGATGACCGAACCCGCCGAACCCGAACCTCCCGCCCCCGCAGGCCGATCCGCCGACGGCGGGGAACCGACGCGAATCACCGGCCGCGGCGACAGTCCGGGCGAGGCAAGCCACTCCACCGCGCGCGACGAGGACGGCGGAGCAGCGACACGGGCTACGAGCCGCGGGGCGGCAACGGGCGAAGCGACGCGCGCAACCACTCGTGGTGGCCAAGGCGCCGGTGCGCACGCCGCTGATGTGGGTGGCGGTGACAGCCCCGAGGAGACTCGGGCCGCGGTGCGGCACGCGGACGGCGAGGCGGCGGAAGCCGGGGCGGAGCAAGGGGTTTCGGGGTCCGGGACCAGCGGGCAGCCGGGGGCGGGATCCGCGGAATCCGCCGGGGACGGGCGGACGCCGACGCGGCCGTCGTCGCAGCGGACGCAGCGGCTGACGCGGCCGCGGCCGCTGGTGCGGCGGCTGGGGGCCGGGCTGGTGCCGATTCCGGCGGTGGAACCGGTGGATCCGGAGCGGGCGGTACTGGCGGATCCGGAGGTCAAGGAGGGGCGGCGGTTCTGCTGGCGGTGCGGGAAGCCGGTGGGGCGGGCCACCGCGACGAAGGCGGCCACTACCACCGGAACCTGTGAGACGTGCGGGGCGCCTTATGATTTCCGGCCCTCGATCATGCCGGGCGATCGGGTGGCGGCGCAGTACGAGATCCAAGGGTGTATCGCGCACGGCGGGCTGGGGTGGATCTATCTGGCCATCGATCGGAATGTGAGCGATCGGTGGGTGGTGCTCAAGGGCCTGCTGCATGCCGGTGACGCGGAGGCGCAGGCCGTTGCCGTGGCGGAGCGGCAGTTCCTGGCGGAGGTCGTGCATCCCGGCATCGTGAAGATCCACAACTTCGTCGAGCATCCCGGCTCGGACGGGGAGCCGATCGGGTTCATCGTCATGGAGTACGTGGGCGGGCATTCGCTGCGCGATCTGCTCGACAAGTACGCCAAACCCGAGCGCATGCCGGTCACCGAGGCCATTGCCTATGTGCTGGAAGTGCTTCCGGCGCTGGACTATCTGCATTCGGTGGGGCTGGCCTACAACGATCTCAAGCCGGACAACATCATGGTCACCAGCGATCGGGTGGAGCTCATCGACCTGGGCGCGGTCGCGCAGTTCGAGGCGTATGGAAATCTGTACGGCACCAGGGGTTTCCAGGCGCCGGAGATCGCGCGGACCGGGCCCACGGTGGCCTCCGACATCTACACCGTCGGCCGCACCCTGGCCGTGCTGACCCTCGACATGCCCATGGAGAAGGGCGCTTACGTCGAGGGCATTCCGGAGGCGAAGACCCAGCCGGTGCTGGCGCGGCACGAGTTCTATCACCGGCTGCTGCTGCGCGCCACCG
>NZ_BDCH01000037.1 GCF_001613405.1 Nocardia crassostreae | reverse complement strand
ATCCGGAACCCGAGCACGCCCTCGACGAACTGCGCCACGCGCGCCAGCGCGCCGCGGCCGAACCCGGCGGTGCGCCCGACACTTTCGAGCTCGAGGTCACCCTCGCGGAGACCCGCGCCCACCTCGATCTGGAGGAGCCCGCCGCCGCGCGGCTGCTACTGCAACGACGGCTCGAGGAACCGACGCTCACCCCGGACTGGCGCATCGACTGGTACCTGGGCATGACCGAACTGCTGGAACAGGATTACGAACGCGCCTTCGAACGCTTCGACTCCGTGCTGCAAGCCCTGCCGGGCGAGATCGCGCCCAAGCTGGCGCTGGCGGCGACCGCGGAACTCGTTCTCCAGCAATGGGAATCCGATGATCCGGAGCAGTGGCGCGCTTATGCCGAGAACTACTACGCCACCGTCTGGCGCACCGATCGCGGTGTGGTGAGCGCGGCCTTCGGGCTGGCCCGGCAACTGGCCGCGGACGGGCGGATCGCCGCCGCCGTGCACGCGCTGGACGAGGTGCCGCCCGCCTCCAGGCATTACGCGGAGGCGCGGATGACCGCGGTGCTCATGCTGCTCACCAGCGCACCGGCGCACGAACTCGACGAATCGACCCTGCACGTGGCCGCCGCCCGAGTGCAGGCGCTGCCGCCCGGGGAGAGCCGCACGGCGCAGTTGCGGGTGCTGGTGCTGGGCACCGCGCTGGGCTGGTTGCAGGCGGGGAACACCCCGAAGTCCGCCGATATCAGGATCTTCCGCGCTCCGTTCACCGAACGCGATCTGCGGCGCGGCATCGAAACCGGGCTGCGCGGACTGGCCCGCTCCGCACCGGGGCGGACGCACCGCTACGCGCTGGTCGATCTCGCCAATGCGGTACGCGCCAAATCCTGGTTCTGAACCGTCGCATATCGGCTGCTGCACAGCCCCGATCCGGTCCGCCAGAGCGATGGCGGCGGGACCGGATCGGGCCCGGCATCCGGAGGATCCCTGTATCACGACTGCGGCGGCCTGCGGGGGCAGCCGCAGACCGGAAGGGGTCGGCGAGGGAGAGTTCAACCCCGACCGCAGGTGCGTCTCGCGACACGGATTCCGGTGGACCGGAGGAACCGGATCCGGGAACCACTCTGCCAAAGCGATCGTGATGAATTCATGAAGGCGGATACGCCCGGGTCAGCGCCCGGTCATCCGACGAGACGGGCGGCGGCGCGCGCGATGACGAGCTCCTCGTTGGTGGGCACCACCAGGACCGCCACCTCCGCTCCCGCGGGCGAGATGTAGCGGGCCGAACGGTCCTTGGCGGTATTGCGCGCCTCGTCGACCCGAATACCGAAGCGCTCCAAGCCCGTCAGGGCCGCCGCGCGGACCTTGGCATCGTTCTCGCCGACCCCGGCGGTGAAGGTGATGGCATCCACGCGGCCCAGTTCCACCAGGTACGCGCCGATATAGCGGCGCAGCCGGTGGATGTACACCTCGAAGGCCAACCGCGCTGCCGGATCACCGGTTTCGATGAGCCGCCCGAGCTCGCGGAAGTCATTGACGCCGGACAGGCCCTTGATACCCGAGCGGCGGTTGAGCAGCGCGTCCACATCGTTCACATCCATACCGGCGGTGCGAATGAGATGGAAGATGATGCCCGGATCGAGATCGCCGGACCGCGTGCCCATGACCAGGCCCTCGAGCGGCGTCAGCCCCATGGTGGTGTCCACGGCCCTACCGCCGCGGACGGCCGAGGCGGAGGCGCCATTGCCCAGGTGCAGCACGATCTGATTCAGCGCACCGGGATCGCGGCCCAGGAATTCGGCGACCTGCCCGGAGACGTATTCGTGCGAGGTGCCGTGGAAGCCGTAGCGCCGGACACCGTGCGCCGCGGCGACTTCCGCATCGATGGCGTAGGTCTTGGCGGCGGCGGGCAGGCCGTGGAAGAAGGCGGTGTCGAACACCGCCACCTGCGGTACGTCCGGCAGCAGCGCGCGGGCGCTCTCGATGCCGACCACATTGGCCGGATTGTGCAGCGGCGCCAGCGCGGACAGCTCGGCGATGGCCGCCACGACCTTGTCGTCGATCAGCGTGGGCTCGTAGAAGACCTCGCCGCCGTGCACCACCCGATGCCCGACCGCGCCCAGCCCCTCCTCGGCCAGATCGTGCCCGCTCTCGGCGAACAGCTCGAACACCAGCCGCAGCCCGGCTGCTTGATAGGGCACCTCGCCGCCGTGCTCGAAAGTCCTTCCGTCCGTTTTGTGTTCGATGGTCGGCGATCCGGCGGCCACCGGCTCCCCGATGCGCTGCACCACGCCGGAGGCGATCACGGACGCCGAATCCGCGTCCAGCAGCTGGTATTTGATGGAGGACGATCCGGAATTGATCACCAGGACCTTCACTGCGCTGCCTCCTGCTGGGCCTGAATGGCGGTGATCGCCACGGTATTCACGATGTCGGCGACCAGCGCACCGCGCGACAGGTCGTTGACCGGCTTGCGCAGACCCTGCAGCACCGGGCCGATGGCGACCGCACCGGCGCTGCGCTGCATGGCCTTGTAGGTGTTGTTGCCGGTATTGAGGTCCGGGAAGATGAATACCGTGGCCTGCCCGGCCACCTCCGAATCCGGCAGTTTGGTGCGCGCCACCGCGGGCTCGATGGCGGCGTCGTACTGAATCGGGCCCTCCACCAACAGCTCCGGCGAACGCTCGTGCACGAGCTTGGTGGCGGCGCGCACCTTGTCCACATCCGCGCCGGATCCGGATTCGCCGGTCGAGTACGACAGCATGGCCACGCGCGGCGAAATGCCGAACTGGGTGGCGGTATTCGCCGAGGAGATGGCGATATCGGCCAGCTGATCCGAGCTGGGATCGGGCACCACGACGCAGTCGCCGTACACCAGCACCCGATCGGCCAGGCACATGAGGAACACGCTCGACACCGTGGACACGCCCGGCGTGGTCTTGATGATCTCGAAGGACGGGCGGATGGTGTGCGCGGTGGTGTGCGCGGCGCCCGAGACCATGCCGTCGGCGACCCCCATGTGCACCATCATGGTGCCGAAATACGAGATATCGCTCATGAATTCGCGGGCGCGGTCCACCGTCATGCCCTTGTGCGCGCGCAGCCGCGCGTACTCCTCGGCGAATTCGTCGCGCAGCGGGCAGGTCTTGGGATCGAGCACCTCGGCGGCCTCGATATCCACCCCGAGTTCGGCGGCGCGGCCGCGCACGGCGGCCTCCTCGCCCAGAATCGTGAGGTCGGCGATCTTGCGCTGCAACACCCGACCGGCGGCGCGCAGAATGCGGTCGTCATCGCCCTCGGGCAGCACGATGCGCTTGCGATCCCCGCGCGCCCGCTCGATGAGCTGGTATTCGAACATCTGCGGGGTCACCACGCTCGGAATGGGAACCTCGATCTGCTGCAACAGCTCTCGCGCGTCCACCCGCTGTTCCATGAGCGCCAGCGCGGTGTCCACCTTGCGAATGCTGGACAGCGATACCCGGCCGCGGGTGTTGGCGGCGGCCTTGGCGGTCTCGAAGGTGCCCAGCTCGGTGGCCAGGATGGGCAGCTTGGGCTTGAGCCCTTCGATGAGGCGCGCGATGGACGGCGCGGGCCGCATACCGCCGTTCATAATGATTCCGGACAGCGACGGAAAGCCTTCCGCCTCATGGGCGTTCACCAGCGCCAGCAGCACGTCGGAGCGATCGCCGGGTGCGATGACCGCCACGCTGTCGGTGAGCCGCTCCAGAATGTGCTCGATGGTCATACCGCCGATGATCACGTCGAGCGCCTCACGCTGCATGAGTTCGGTATCGCCGCTGTAGATTTCGCCGTCGATGGCCTCGCACAGCTCCGCCATGGTGGGCGCGGTGAGCAGCGGCACCTCGGGCAGCGTCCAGGACGGCACCAGCGCGGCCTGGGCCAGCGCCGCCGAATCGGCCTCGATCTGCTCCGGAGCGCAGCGGTTGGCGATCACCGCCACCAATTTGGCGTGCTCGCCGACCAGCTCGCCGCGGCACAGCTCGACCAGCTGGATGAGCTCCTCGGGCCTGCGGTCCGCGCCCTTGACCACCAGCAGCACCGGCGCGCCCAGGTTCACCGCGATGCGGGCGTTGTAGCGCAGTTCCGACGGGCTGGCCACATCGGTGTAGTCGCTGCCGACAATGAGCACGGCATCGCACTGTTTGGCCATGGCGTGATAGCGCATGACGATCTCGCTGATGGCGGCATCGGGATCGGCGTGCACCTGGTCGTAGGTGACGCCGACGGCGTCGTCGTAGTCCACATCGGCGGTGGAGTGCTCGAGCAGCAGCTCGAGAATGTAGTCGCGGCCGGTGGCCGAGCGCGTGATGGGCCGGAACACGCCCACGCGCGGTGTGGTGGCGGCCAGTGCCTGCAGGACGCCGAGCGCCACCATCGACTTGCCGGTGTCACCCTCGGGGGACGCGATGTACACACTGGAAACCGTGTGGGCAGCCATAGCCGCAAAGCCTACCGACCGTTATGTGCCGATTCGCTGTGGACCAGGCGACACGTGCGATGCACCACAGCCGCTCCCCGATCCCGGGCCGCGCGGCCGATAGGCTCCGCGCATGGTCGGCGCTTCCGGTCTCGACTGGGGACACGAAACGTTCAACAGCCTGCTCTGGATCGCGAGAGCCTTCGTCATCACCGCGATCGTCTTCCTCCTCGGCGCCGCGGCCATTGTGCGGTGGACCGAGTGGGGTCGCATGTTCTGGCGGATCGGCGGCGGATACTTCACCGGACGGCAGAGCTGGCCCGCCTGGGGGCTGTTCGCTGTCGTGCTGCTGCTGGCGGTCTACGCGGTGCGAATGACGGTGCTGGTCACCTACTTCTACAACGATCTGTACACCTCGCTGCAGCGGGGCGTGCAGGCCTACGCCGAGGGCAAGTCCACCGCGCCCGCGCAAGCGCTGTTCTGGCACGCCCTCGCGGTATTCGGCGTGCTGGCCACCATTACCGTGATCATGGGCGTGGTCAGCTACTACCTGCAGCAGGCCTTCCAAATCCATTGGTGGCAATGGCTGAACACGCGCTATCTCGACGACTGGATGGACGGGAAGGCGTACTACCGCAGCCGATTCATCGACAAGACCGTCGACAATGCCGATCAGCGCATCCAGCAGGATGTGAAGGATTTCGTGGACGGGTCCTACGCGCTGTGTTTCGGCGGCAATGTCGGGCCGTATTCGATCAGCGGCAACGGCGTCATCGGCAGCGGGCTGACGCTGGTGTCGTTCACGCCCATCCTGTGGCGATTGTCCGGTCCCATCGATGTCTTCGGCACGACCATTCCCAAGGGCCTCGTTTTCGCGGCCTTCGTGTGGATCGCCTTCGCCACCGTCGTCGCGTTCTGGATCGCGAATCCGCTCATCAAGCTGAACTTCTGGTTCCAGCGGCGCACCGCCGACTATCGCTTCGCACTGGTGCGGCTGCGGGAGAACACCGAGAACGTGGCGTTCTATCACGGTGAACGCGAGGAGCGAGAGGAGCTCGACGAACGCTTCGGCGCGGTCATCGACAACGCCTGGGCCCGGGTGTACCGGCTGCTGAAGTTCTACGGCTGGAACCTCGTCACCCAGCAGTCCGCCAATGTGTTCACCGTGCTGCTGCTGGGCCCGCGCGTCTTCGCGGGCACCACCACGCTGGGCGATCTGCAGCAGGCCGCCAGCGCGTTCAGTCAGGTGCAGGGCGCATTGTCCATGCCGCAGACCTCCTACGACGCCTTCACCTATTACCGCGCCACCCTCATCCGCCTGGACGGACTGCACGATGCCGACCGCAAGGGCAGGTCCCTGCCGGTCATCGAAACCGCCGATACGCCTACGGGTTTGGAGCTCGAACGAGTCCGCGTGAGCAAGCCGGACGGCACCGAGCTCATTACCGATCTCTCGCTGCGACTGCGGGCGGGTGACGCGCTGGTGGTGAAAGGCCCGTCGGGCGTGGGCAAGACGACGCTACTGCGCAGCATCGGCGAATTGTGGCCCTACACCGAGGGTCTGGTGAAACGGCCGGTGGGCAATGACACGCTGTTCCTCTCGCAGCGGCCCTACATCCCGCTCGGGGATCTGCGCAGCGCCATCACCTATCCCGCCGGACCCGGCGAGATCGACGACGCCCGGCTGCGCGAAGTGCTGGTCAAGGTGAATCTCGGACATCTGGGCGGCCGCCTGGACGAGGAGATCGACTGGGCGGCAACGCTTTCCCCGGGCGAACAGCAGCGCGTCGCCTTCGCGCGGATTCTGCTGCTCCAGCCGAAACTGGCCTTCCTCGACGAGGCCACCTCCGCCGTGGACGAGGGCCTCGAATTCACGCTCTACCACCTGGTGCGGACCGAAGCGCCGGACACCGTGCTGGTGAGCGTGGCTCATCGCAGCACGGTGGACCGGCACCACAATCAGCGCCTCGAACTCACCGGCGGCGGGCAGTGGACGCTGTCGCCGGTCGAGCTCGCGGAGGTCTGAACCGCCCGGGCGGAATCAGCCCAAGGCGCGCAGGCGCGGTGCGAGATCGCGCTGGAACAGGTCCAGGAAACGGATCTGGTCGTGGCCCGGGGCGTGGAAGACCAGGTGGTTCAGGCCCGCGTCCAGGTACGGCTTGATCTGCTCGACGGCCTGATCCGGATCGCTGGCCACGATCCAGCGCTTGGCGATCTGCTCGATGGGCAGCGCGTCGGCGGCGGCCTCCATCTCGATGGGATCGGTAATGGAGTGCTTCTGCTCGGCGGTCAGCGACAGCGGCGCCCAGAAGCGCGTGTTCTCCAGCGCCAGTTCGGGATCGGTGTCGTAGGAGATCTTGATCTCGATCATGCGATCGATATCGTCCACGGTGCGCCCGGCCTTGGCCGCGCCCTCGGCCACCGCGGGCATGAGCTTCTCGGTGTAGAGGTCCATGCCCTTGCCGGAGGTGCAGATGAAACCGTCGCCCGCGCGGCCCGCGTACCGGGCCACCAGCGGACCGCCCGCCGCGATGTAGACCGGGATGTCGTCCTTGGGCACGTCGTAGATGGAGGCGCCGACGGCCTTGTAGTACTGCCCGTCGAAGTCCACCCGCTCACCGGTCCACAGCGCCCGCATGAGGTCCACGGATTCGCGCAGCCGCGCGAAACGCTCCTTGAATTCCGGCCACTCGCCCTGGAAGCCGGTGGCGATCTCGTTCAGCGCCTCACCGCTGCCCACACCCAGCATGATGCGGTCCGGGTACAGGCAGCCCATGGTCGCGAAGGCCTGCGCGATGACCGCCGGGTTGTAGCGGAAGGTCGGCGTCAGCACCGAGGTGCCGAGCTGAATGCGCTGGGTGCGCTCACCCACCGCCGCCATCCAGGCCAGCGAGAACGGCGCGTGCCCGCCATTGTGCCGCCAGGGCTGGAAGTGATCGCTCACGGTCGCGCTGTCCAGGCCGTGCTCCTCGGCCGCCACCGCGATCTCCACCAGTTCGCGCGGACCGAACTGTTCCGCCGACGCCTTGTATCCGAGCTTGAGGTTCTTCACCTGCGCCACTCCTGTCGCCTTAGCTGCGCTCTTCGGTGCGGGTCCGGGACCCGCTCGTGCTCGACGATAGTCAGGGTCCGGCCCGGGTGTGTCAGGGGTCGCACCGGTAGCCGGGCCAACCCAGCCCGGGCAAACCGGACGCAAATTAGACTCGGCGGTGTGACCTCCACCGATGAACCGATCCTCTCGTACCTCACCGATATGGACGGCGTCCTGGTGCACGAGAACCACATGATCCCCGGGGCCGACGAATTCCTGGCCGAGCTGCGCAGCAACGAGATTCCGTTCCTGGTGCTCACCAACAACTCGATCTACACCGCGCGCGACCTGCAGGCGCGGCTGCGGCACACCGGCCTCGACATTCCGGTCGAGTCCATCTGGACCTCCGCACTGGCCACCGCCACCTTCCTGCGCGATCAGCGGCCCAATGGAACCGCCTATGTGGTGGGCGAATCCGGGCTCACCACGGCGCTGCACGAGGTCGGCTACGTGCTCACCGACAGCGATCCGGACTATGTGGTCCTCGGCGAGACCCGCACCTACTCCTTCGAGGCCATCACCACCGCCATTCGCCTGATCGAGGCGGGCGCGCGCTTCATCGCCACCAATCCGGATGTCACCGGGCCCTCCCGCGAGGGCATCCTGCCCGCCACGGGTTCGGTGGCCGCGCTCATCACCAAGGCGACCGGTAAGGAGCCCTACTACGTGGGCAAGCCGAATCCGCTCATGATGCGGTCGGCGCTGCGGCGCATCGGCGCGCACTCGCAGTCCAGCGTCATGATCGGCGACCGCATGGACACCGATGTGATCTCCGGGCTCGAGGCCGGGATGCGCACCATCCTGGTGACCACCGGCATCTCCTCGCAGGCCACGGTGGAGCAGTACCCGTACCGCCCCACCAGCATCCTGCGCTCGGTAGCGGAGCTGGTGGGCCACACCAAGGATCCGTTCTCCGCCTGAGTGATTCGGCGCCGCGCCCGCGTGTGCGGGCGCGGCTCCCTCATTCGCTGGCGCGCGGCGCCCTCATTCACTCGGGCGCGGCTTCGAGCGCGTCGAGTGCAGCCGACAGTTCGGTCAGCCCCTCAACGATCCGCGCCAGCCGCTCGACGCCGAGTTCGGCCGTGAGCCGGGCCGCCATTTTCGCGTGCTGCGGATCGATCCGCTGGATCGCGTCGTGACCGGCCTCGGTGACGGCCACGAGCTTGGCGCGACGGTGCGCCGGGTTCGGCCGGTATTCGGCCAGACCCTTGTCCACCAGCAGATCCGCGATGCGCTGCACGCTCTGGCGGGTAATGCCCATCTCCCGCGCGATACCGGCCACCGGCAGGGGCTCGCGCAGCACCGCGCCGAGCACCTGCCACCAGGCCGCCGTGATTCCGGCCGGTTTGGCCAATTCCTCGGCAATGGCGAGGAATTGGCCGTTCAGCTTGAACGAGGTGATCGCCGCCGTACTGAACAGATCCTGTTCCGCGCGGCTCATCGCGCCGCCTGTTCCGCGGCGCGCTTCTCCTCGTACTCCGCCAGCGCGAAGAATCCGGCCGGATCGTTGTCGGCGTAGAGCTTGGTCCACGCCTCGAGAATGTGCGGTTCGTAGATATCGAGCCGCGCGAAGATCTCCCGGGCGAAATCGACCGGCCGCGTTCCGGTGGCCGTGATCAGATCCCCGTCGGTCAGCGCCGGGCTGTACACGAACTTGTCGCCGCCCGAATATCCGCTGTAGGCAAGGTATTCCGCCGCATTGCTGGTGTGCGGGCGCTCATCGAGCAGCCCCGCCGCCGCGAGCCCGAAGGTGGCGCCGCAGATTCCGGCCACCGGCACACCCGCCGCGAGGAATTCCCGTGCCTTGTCCGCGAACGGCGCGAGTTCGCCGCTCTCCCAGGTGTCCGCGCCCGGCAGGATCAGCATGGCGCTGTCCGCGGGCGAGAGCTCGGCGAGCACGACATCCGGGACGACCCGCATGCCACCGGCCGAGACGACCGGATCGGCGGTCACCCCCACCGTCTTCACCCGTCAGGTTCCCGGCTCCCGCTGCCACATCGCGCGATTGATGTGCGCGGTGGCGTGGCCGGTCTCCCAGTCGGAGAAGGTGTCGTAGATGGCCAGGTGCACGGTCTTCATCGTCATGACAGTATCCCGTCATATTTGACAGCAAGCTGTCAACGATTTTCTGACAGCATCCTGTCAACTCAGCGCATGGTCCAGATCGCCGAGCAGGTCCTCGACATCCTCGAGGCCGATCGAGATGCGCACGACGCCGTCCGAAAGACCGATGCTGGCACGGCCTTCCGGGCCCATCGCGCGGTGCGTGGTGGTGGCCGGATGGGTGATCAGGGTCTTGGCATCGCCGAGATTGTTGGAGATGTCGATGATGCGCAGGCGGTTGAGCACCTCGAAGGCGCGCTTCTTGGCCTCGTCCGCGGGGGCCTTCAGTTCGAAGGTGACCACGGTGCCGCCGCCCGACATCTGGCTCTTGGCCAGCTCGTACTGCGGATGCGAGGACAGGAAGGGGTATTTCACCCAGGAGATCGCCGGATGCTGTTCCAGGAACTCGGCGATGCGCAGGGCGGAGGCATTGGACTGGCGCACGCGCAGGGGCATGGTCTCCAGGCCCTTGAGCAGGGTCCAGGCATTGAAGGGGCTCAGGGCCGGACCGGTGTGGCGCATGAGGTTCTTGACGGGACCGTCGATGTAGTCGTGCGGACCCAGAATGGCGCCGCCGAGCACGCGGCCCTGACCGTCGATGTGCTTGGTGCCGGAGTAGACGAGCACATCCGCGCCGAGGTCGAAGCCGCGCTGCAGCAGCGGGGTGGCGAAGACATTGTCCAGCACCACCTTCGCGCCCGCGGCATGAGCCAGCTCGCTCACGCGGCGGACATCCACCAGGGTCTGCATGGGATTCGAGGGGGTCTCGAAGAAGACGGCCTGGGTAGGCACCGACAGCGCCCGCTCCCACTGGCCCAGATCCTCGCCGTCCACGAAGACGATCTCCACGCCCCAGCGCGGCAGGATCTCATTGGCCACCACGAAACAGGAGCCGAACAGGCTGCGCGCCGCCACCAGGCGATCGCCCGCGCCGAGCAGTGCGCCCAGCGCGGTGAACACGGCCGACATGCCGGACGCCGTGGCGAAGGCCGCCTCCGCGCCGTCGATCAGTCGCAGCCGTTCCTCGAACATGGCGACCGTGGGATTGCCGTAGCGGGAGTAGACGAAATGCTCGATATCGCCGGTGAACGAGGCCTCCGCGGCCTCGGCGCTCTCGTAGACGAAGCCCGAATTGAGGAACAGCGCCTCGGAGGTCTCGTCGTACCCGGAGCGCCGGATGCCGCCGCGCACGCCGAGGGTGGCGGGGCCGACGCCCTCGGGCAGCGGCTTGTCGAACGAACCACCGGTGATCATGACTGCCTCCACGGAAGACCATCGGCGCGCCAGCCGGTCTGGCCGCGATGACCGCTCGAATCCAGCGCGCCCTCGAAACCCTCGACCACATTGAACGACGGCGCGAAGCCGACGGCGGTGGCGGCGGTGGCCGCGCCGATGGACCGCTGACCGGACCGGCAGATGAAGATGACAGGCGCCTCCGAATCGGCGCCGCGGTCGGCCAGCACCTGCTGCAGCTGATCCACGAACCGGACATTGCGCGCGCCGGTGGTGTCCACCCATTCGATCAGCGCGGTCGGCCTGCCGATACCGCTGGTGTCGGGCACGCCGACGAATCGCCATTCGGCTTCGGTGCGCACATCCACCAGCACCGCATCCGGATTGTCCCGCAACAGTTCCCACGCCTGCTTCGGCGTGATGTCACCCGCGTAGCTCACTTCGAACCTCCTGTGGATCCGCACTTGCCGCACCATCTTTCTGGTGCGCGGCCAGGTCGTCACCCGGAGCACCCCACCGCGGAGGAGGGTTGCCGACCAGCCAGCCGGGGCTTGACGCTGGTACTCATGACCTGGGATGAGATTGCCTGGGCCGGAGCCCGGCTGTCAAACCCTTCAGTCGCACACCAGCCAGCGGCTGCCGGACTTGCTGAACTTCCAGGTCGAGGTCTGTTCCGCGCCATCGGCCTTGAAGGTGACCCGTGCGGTCGCGCGGTCGCCGTCGACGACCGGCTCGTCGAGTCCCACGAATTCGAACCGGACGCCCTCGTCGCGGGGGTTGCTCAACGGTGAGCGGTTCTCGTCGAAGCCCTGGCAGACCGTAGTGGGATCCAGTACGTCGGTGCCGCTGCGGGATTGGGTGAAGGCGCTGGCGGCCACCGCGAGCCGATCCCTATCTGTGACATTCTTCTCAACCGGCGAAACCAGGGCAGCGACCACAATGCCCAGGATGACCACCAGGATTACGGCCGCGGCCAACAGGAACGGCCAGAGCGAACGAGTTTCGCTCTGGCTGATTTTAATTGGCTGATCGGAGTGGCCGTCATCGCTCATGACTAGATCATGCCTGGTCGGGGTGGGTGTCAATACCCCGACACCGGGTACTCGCGCAGAGGAGGGGCCGCCGCGTGCCGCCGTACCGACGCGGGGGACAATCCAGGCGCACGATTAGAATCGGCACAATTCCCGCGAAATTCCGGGAATTACCAGAAACTACGCAGCAATGCTGCAGCGGCGGGGGTTCCAATCCAGGCACCGCCCGCAGGCAGGGCGTCAACTTAGCCTAAGCTAAGAATGACGGCCGAGGCCGACGACTACGTAGCTCCAACCAAAGGGTGCGCATAAGAATGACCGAACAGAGTGCAGCGACCCGCCCGCTCCGCATTGCGATCGTGGGCGCCGGCCCCGCGGGCATCTATGCCGCCGACGCGTTGATGAAATCCGACGCCGAGGTGAGCATCGACCTGTACGAGCGGATGCCCGCCCCGTTCGGTCTGATCCGCTACGGCGTCGCCCCCGACCACCCGCGCATCAAGGGCATCATCACCGCCCTGCACAAGGTGCTCGACAAGCCGCAGGTGCGACTGCTGGGCAATATCGACTACGGCGTCGACATCACCCTCGAGGACCTGCAGAGCTTCTACGACGCGGTCATCTTCTCCACCGGCGCCAATGCCGACCGCGCCCTGGAGATTCCGGGCATCGAGCTGGACGGCTCCTACGGCGCCGCCGACTTCGTGTCCTGGTACGACGGGCACCCGGACGTGCCGCGCAGCTGGCCCCTCGACGCCGAGAAGGTCGCCGTGCTCGGCGTCGGCAATGTCGCCCTGGACGTGGCGCGCGTGCTGGCCAAGACCGGTGACGAACTGCTGCCGACCGAGATCCCGCCGAACGTCTACGACGGGCTCAAGGCCAACAAGGCCCTCGAGGTGCACGTATTCGGCCGCCGCGGTCCCGCCCAGGCCAAGTTCACGCCCCTGGAGCTGCGCGAGCTCGATCATTCGCCGACCATCGAGGTCATCGTCGATCCCGAGGACATCGACTACGACGAGGGCTCGGGAGCGGCGCGCCGCCATTCCAAGCAGGTCGACATGATCTGCAACACCCTCGAGCAGTGGGCCATCCGCGATGTCGGCAATCGCCCGCACAAGCTGTTCCTGCACTTCTTCGAATCCCCCGCCGAGATCGTGGGCGAGGACGGCAAGGTCGTCGGCCTGCGCACCGAGCGCACCCAACTCGACGGCACCGGCAACTGCAAGGGCACCGGCGAATACAAGGACTGGGACATCCAGGCCGTGTACCGCGCGGTCGGCTACCTGTCGCAGAACATCCCGCCGCTGCCGTTCGACGATCAGGCGAGCACCGTGCCCAACGAGGCTGGTCGCGTGCTCATCGACGAGGATGCCGACGGCGGCGCGCGCTACATGCCGCAGACCTATGTCACCGGCTGGATCAAGCGCGGCCCGGTCGGCCTCATCGGCCACACCAAGGGCGATGCCAACGAGACCATCGCCTGCCTGCTCGACGACGCCCCGAACTTCACCCCGGCCGCCAAGCCAGAGCTCGAGGCCGTGACCGAGTTCCTGGAGGCCAAGGGCATTCCGTTCACCACCTGGGCCGGTTGGTACCGCCTGGACGCGCACGAGCGCGCCTTGGGCGAGCCGGAAGGCCGCGAGCGGGTGAAGGTCGTGGAGCGCGAGGACATGCTGCGCGCCAGCGAGCCAGACAAGGTCGGCAACTAGTCCATCCCCTGACCTGGCCCAATAAGTCAGGTGGACAAGGGCTTCGGCACTTGTCACCGTTCTGAGGCATGCTGATCAGGTGTTCGATGCCCATGTCCACATCATCGATCCGCGGTTCCCGCTGATCGAAAACGAAGGCTACCTGCCCGACCCGTACACCATCGGCGACTATCGCGCGCGCATGGCGCGCTTCGATATCGACGGCGGGGCCGTGGTCAGCGGGTCCTTCCAGGGCACCGATCAGAGCTATCTACGCGCCGCCCTCGCCGAACTCGGCGAGGGCTGGGTGGGCGTCACCAATCTGCATGTGGACGCCACCGACGCGGAAATCATGGCGCTGGACGGCGCGGGCGTGCGCGCTGTCCGGTTCAATCTCAAGCGGGCGGCCCTGGACATCGTCGGGCTCACCATGCTGGCGCTGCGGGCCTACGATCTGGTCGGCTGGCATGTGGAGCTGTACATCGACGGGTCCATGCTCGGCTCGCTGGAGCCGGTCATCTCCAAACTGCCCACCCTGGCCATCGATCACATGGGCATGAGCGACGACTGCCTGCCGTACCTGCTGAATCTGGTGGATCGCGGATCCAAGGTGAAGGCGTCCGGCTTCGGGCGGGTGTCGATGAATGTGGGGCAGGCGCTGCGCAAGATCCACGCGGTGAATCCGGAGGCGCTCATGTTCGGCTCCGATCTGCCGGGCACCCGCGCCGGGCGGCCGTTCCGCGATACCGATATCGAGGTGATCGCGGACGCGGTCGGCACCGATCTGCACAAGGTGCTGGAGGACAATGCGCGGGCGTTCTACCGACTGCCCGCCAAGGAACGGCGGCTCGAGGATCCCACGCCGACCCGCCCGCTCTACACCGCGGACTCGCCGACCTTGCGGCTGCACCGCTCCGAACTGCCGAAACCGCCTCCGGCACTGCCGGATACGATTCCGCTGCCGATCATCGACGGTTAGACGGCCACCACGCCCGCGACCCAGACGGCCGTGGCGAACAGGGCCCCGAGCAGCTCGATGAGCAAGGACAGGCCGACGCCCTTCAGGGCGTGCTTGGTGGACTCCCAGGCGGGCCGCTGCACGCGCAGCCGTTGCAGTTCCGAAAGACAAACGCCCAGGACGAATCCCAGGAACAGGCCGACGATCGGGACCACGAAGAACCCGATGATGCCGAGCACCGCGCCGAGGAACAGTGACCGGTTGGAGACGCCCGCTTCGCGCAGCTTGGCGCCCGGCCAGGTGTACTTGACGATGCCGCTGATCACCAGAAGCGTTGCGCAGACGGCGAACACCACCCAGGCGGTGGCGCCGCCGGTCATGATCGCCCACACCAGCACGGCGGCGAAAATGAGAATGACGCCCGGCAGGATGGGCACCACGATGCCGACCAGGCCGATGAGAATCGCGAGGCCGACCAGTGCCTCACCCAGTGCGCTCACTCCAGTGTCCTTCGCTCGATGGCTTACCGGCATTCTGGCCCACGGCCACCGCGAACGCGTCGGCCACCGGGAGCATATTCACCCGCACACCACCCCGACGTCACCCTGAATGTCCGCCGATCGGCGGGTGGCCCCGCGCCCGGTATGTCCCTACGCTGCTGCGGTGAGTGTGATTCGTGTGGTCATCATCGATGACGAGGCGCTGGTGCGTTCCGGGTTCGAGCTCATTCTCGGCGCCGCGCCCGATATCGAGATCGCGGGCACCAGTTCGGGCGGCGGCGCGATGGCCCTCATCGACGAAGTGCGCCCGGATGTGGTGCTGCTCGATATCCGCATGCCCGATATCGACGGGCTCACCATCCTGCACCGGCTGCGCGCCCTGCCCGAGCCGCCCACGGTGGCCATGCTGACCACCTTCGACACCGACGAATACATTGTCACCGCACTGCGTTCGGGCGCCGCGGGATTCCTGCTCAAGGACACCGAACCGGAGCAGCTGGCGCAACTGGTCCGGACGCTGGCCGCCGGGGGCGTGGTGCTGTCGCCGCAGGCGGCGGCCACACTGCTGCACGGCGATACCGAACTGGGCCGCATGGCCGCGACCGACGCCGAGGTGGCGCGCCTGGACGGGCTGACCGGACGCGAGCGCGAGGTGCTGGTCCTGCTGGCGGAGGGGCTGTCCAATACCGAGATCGGACAACGCATCTATCTGAACGTGGGCACCGTCAAGGATCACGTGAGCGCCGTGCTGACCAAACTGCGGGTGCACAGCCGCGTCCAGGCCGCCCTGGTCGCACAGCGCGGCGGCTTGCTGCGCGCGGGCGGGCGCGCGCGATGGTGAGGTTCGCCCGCCCGCCGCGCTGGCTGCTCGAGGTCGCGGTGCTGGGTGCGGCGGTGGCCGAGGCGTGGCTCGACCACGAGTGGTACTCCCCGGCCGCCTGCGCGGCGGCGATCACCGCCTGCCTCGCGCTGCTGCTGCGGCGGCGGTGGCCGATCCTGGCGTTCCTGCTCACCGTGCCCGCGACCGGCCTGACCATCATGGTCGTGGCGCCCGGCGTGGCACTGTTCAATCTCGCCCTGCACACCCGGAATCGGCTGCTGCTCTTCGCCTGTACGGGCACGTCGATCCTGGCGGCCGCCGTCACCTGGCTGCCGATCGATCAGGCCGATCGCACCGATGCGCTCGTCGATCTGGTCTATCTGACCGCCTGGGCGGCCGCCCCGGCGCTGTTCGGCCAGCTGGTCCGCACCCGTGACGAACTGTCGGGGCGGCTCGCGGAGATCGAGGAGGCCCGCGATCAGGAGCGGCTGCTGCACGCGCAGGCGGTGCTGGCCCGGGAACGCGCGCAGATCGGGCGGGAAATGCACGATGTGGTGTCGCATCAGGTGAGCCTGATCGCCGTCCGCGCCGGTGCGCTCATGGTCTCGGCACGCGATGCCGATACCCGCGAGGCCGCCGAGACCATCCGCATGCTGAGTGTCGGAACCCTCGATGAGCTGCGACATCTGGTGACCCTGCTGCGCGCCTCGGGCAGCCGCGGCACGGAGCTGACGCCACAGCCGACCCTGGCGGATCTGCATACGCTGGTCGGCGCCTGTGGAATTCCCGCACAGGTCAGCGGCAGCCTGCCCGGCGAGATCACCGGCGCGGCGCAGCGGGCCATCTATCGCACGGTGCAGGAGGCGCTGACCAATGTGCGCAAACACGCGCCGGGCGCCAGCGCGGAGATTCGATTGTGGTCCGGGGCAACGGAATTCGGAGTGACGATCCGCAACGGCGCGCCCACTCGCGCCGCCATCCCGCTCCCCGGTTCGGGTCACGGGCTCATCGGTTTGTCCGAGCGCGCCGAATTGCTGCACGGACGGCTGGTGAGCCGACCGGCGGCCGACGGCGGCTTCCGGGTCGAATTGCACCTGCCCCGAAACTGATCGGCGAACGCGGCGGACACCCGTGGATGAGGGAGGCCCACGGGTGCCCGCCCTGTGGGACCAGCCGATGCTGAACGGCTGACCCCACAGGGTCACCACGGAATTGACGGTCGCGGTCTCGACCTTGACCTGTACGAAGGCGCGGGCCTGGGCGTAACCGGCGCAGCCTTCGACGCCGATGGTGGAATCCGCCCAGGTGACGCTGCCGCTCTCGCCCTTGAATTTGACGCGCTTGGCGTGGGATTCGTCGCCGTAGTCGTCGGCCTCTTCCAGGTCGAGCAGGTACAGGGAGTCGGCCTCGCCGGGTCCGAGCGTGAGGGAACCGCCGCCCTTACCGCCGATCTGGGGCTTCTTGCCCTCCCAGTCGGACTTGCCGCTGACGCCGCCGGTCACCTTGCCGCCGCCGATATTGACCTGGCAGCCCACCACGTAGCCGGGATAGATCTTGCCGCCCTTGGCATTCGGGCCGGACAGCTCGACCTGCGCGCTGGCCGATACCCAGGCATTGCGATGCAGCGGGGTGGAGCCCATGGCCGGATTGATGGTCGCGGATTCGCCGACCAGGCGCACCGTCACCACGGTGCCGTCGGTCAGGGTGCGGGAGAGCTCACCGCCGGGCAGCGGGACGAAGGTGTCGGCATTGGCGGCCCCGGCCGACCACAGGCCCAGCGCGAGGGTGGCGGCGGCGCTGGCTCCGGCCAGGCGCGCCACGGTCTTACGGTTGTTCATGAGAAATCCCTTGGGGAGTGAATTCGCATCGGCGAGGAGTGATTTGGCGACCGGTGCACGTCAGCCGATGCTGAACGGCATACCGTAGAGGGTCGTCTTGGAGTAATCGCCGCCGATGATCTCGACCACGGTGTAGGAGCGCGCCTGGGCGTAACCCCCGCAACCCTGGATCTGCAGTTCGACGTCCTGGTATTCGACGGAGTAGACGCCGGTCGTCGGAATGTCCTTGCCCTCGATGTTCACGAAGGCCACCTCCCCCGGCTCCAGCTTCAGCCCGATCTTGCCCGCGACGGTGAACCCCTTGGTGGTGATCCCGCCCGATACCCCGGCGGAGATCGCCTCGTCGCCGATGCTGACCTGACAGCCGACGGTATAGCCGGTGGACAGCCGCGAAATCCCGTGCGTGGAGGAGTTGTTGGAGCCGGGCGCGTTCGTCGCGCCGTCCCAGGGCCCGGCCGTCCCTTCCGGCGTCGCGGTGACATCGGCGGAGACGATGCCCGACAGCCAGGCCACCCGTCCGGCGCCATTGGCGGCCAGCGACGGGGAGATCACCGCGTGCTCCCCGGTGCGGGTGATCGTCGCGCCCGGCCCGGATCGCTGACCGTCGGGCAGCGGCACGAAGGCGTCCGCATGCGCCGCGCCGGTCGAGAACAGACCCGCGGCAACGACGGCTGCGGCGCCGAGCCCGGCAACCCGGGCGCCGCCACCGATGGTGCGAAAGTTATTCATATGTACCCTCATCAGATGTCGCGGCGGTGCGACGACGCGCACCGCGTTGGTTCGGCCCGGGCCCGCCCCCGGGACGAGATCCGGCAACCGCAGCGAGCGTAAGGACGCGTCGGCCGCGGGCGACATCCGCCGATCGGCTGGAAGCAATCCGCCACCCGGCTGGTTATGACCACTCGCGCGCGGCCGGGAGGGTGGGTGTGCGCCACCCCACACCCTATTGTCAGAATGTCAACACCGGTGCAGGCTGCCGGTGACAGGGTTGTCGATCGAACCGAGGTAGGGCGTGAGCACTCCATCCACCGCCAACCGGCAGGGCCCGCTCGCGGGCATCCGGGTCGTTGAACTGGCCGGAATCGGACCGGGACCGCATGCGGCGCTGCTGCTCGCCGATCTCGGCGCCGATGTGGTGCGGGTGCAGCGACCGAATCAGTTCCCCGGCTTCATGGAACGGCCACAGTGGCGCGGGCGCACGATCGTCGAGGCCAACCTCAAGGATCCGGCCGATATCGAGAAGGTGCTCGGGCTCGTCGAGAAGGCCGACGTGCTGCTCGAGGGCTTCCGCCCCGGCGTCACCGAGCGCATGGGCCTGGGCCCCGACGCCGCGCTGGAACGCAATCCGCGCCTGATCTACGGCCGCATGACCGGCTGGGGTCAGTACGGCCCGCTGGCCGACCGCGCCGGGCACGACATCAACTACATCTCGCTCACCGGTGTGCTGAATGCCATCGGCCGCAAGGGCGAACGCCCCGTCCCGCCGCTGAACATGGTCGGCGACTTCGGCGGCGGCTCCATGTTCCTGGTCTTCGGCATTCTCGCCGCCCTGGTCGAACGCCAGTCCTCCGGTAAGGGCCAGGTCATCGATGCCGCCATGATCGATGGCGCGCTTGCCCTTTCGCACATGATCTGGGGCATGAAGGGTATGGGCCTGTGGTCCGACGAGCGCGGCGCCAACCTGCTCGACACCGGTATGGCCTTCTACGACACCTATGAGACCGCCGACGGCAAGTACATGGCGGTCGGCTGCATCGAACCGCAGTTCTACGCGGAACTGCTGCGGGGACTGGAGATCTCGCCGGAGGGCCTGCCCCACCAGCTCGACCCCAACGGCCAGGAGCAGCTGCGCAAGCTGTTCACCGAGAAGTTCAAGACCAGGACCCGCGACGAGTGGTGGGCCGTCTTCGAGCACACCGACGCCTGCACCACGCCGGTGCTGACTTTCACCGAGGCCGAACAGAATCCGCACATCCAGGCCCGCACCGGCCTGATCGAGATCGACGGCGTCGTCCAGCACGCCCCGGCCCCGCGGTTCTCCCGCACGCCCACCGGTACGCCGACCCCGCCGCCGAACGAGGGCACCCCGATCGAACAGGTCTGGGCGGACTGAGCCCGCGATTGTCGTGAAATGCCTAGCGGCGGCGTCCATTCGGACGCCGCCGCTTCGTAATCCGGTATCAGGCGGTCGGTTCGACGAGCTGGATGTCGAGCTCGATGGCGATCTTGTCGCCCAGCATGGCGGTGGGCAGGCCGGGGGCGACATTGAAGTCGCTGCGCTTGAAGGTGCCGGTGGCGGTGAAACCGGCGTGCTGCTTCTGGTCGCCGGGGAAGACCTGCACGCCGCCCCACTCCACATCGAGGGTGACGGGCTTGGTGACCTCGCCGAGGGTGACCTCGCCGACGACCTCGAACTCGGCGGCCAGGGCGACCGGCTCGACCACCCGGAAGTGCAGCTTGTCCAGGTTGGCGGTGTCGAGGATCTCGGCGGAGCGGACGTGGCTGTCGCGCATCTCGTTGCCGGTGTCGAAGGAGTCCAGGTAGATGGTCGCCTCGATGGCGGCATTGCCGGACGCGTCGACGACGAAGCTGGTCTCGAAGTTGTTGAAACGGCCGCGAACCTTGGAAATACCAGGTGGCGGACGGTGAAGTTGACCGAGGAGTGGTTGGCGTCCAGGGTCCAGGAGCCGGGGGCGATGGTGGTCTGCTCGGAAGTCGTCATGGCAACGATTCAAGAGGACCCTGGTCCGGTTAGCCACACCGTCTTGATCCTGGCACTGACAGGGCGGGGATAACGGAGCTGGGATCGGGCACCATGGTGGGGTGTCGAGATCCGAATTCGCCGAGTTCCTGATTGCGCGGCGAGCCCAGCTACAGCCCGAGGACGTCGGGCTGCCCGCGGGTCGTCGGCGCCGGACACCCGGACTGCGCCGGGAGGAGGTCGCGGCGCTGGCGGGCGTGAGCGCCGACTATCTGGCGCGCCTGGAACAGGGCCGGGATACCAATCCGTCCACCGCGGTGCTGGGCGCCCTCGCGGATGCGTTGCGGCTCAACGAGATCGAACGGCATCATCTCGGCACGCTGGCCATCCACATGGAACAGCGCAACAACTGCCCCAGCGCCGGGCAGGCCCGCGAACAGGTCAGCGAGACCATGCAGGCGGTCATCGACGCGCTGCACCCGACACCCGCGTACCTGGTCGGGCGCGGTATGGACATGCTGGCCTGGAATCCGTCCTGGCGGGATTTCGCCGAACCGCTCGGCATGTTCGACGAGGCGGTGCACGGCAATTTCGCGCTCTACCTGTTCGCGCATCCGGAGGCGACACGCCGGTTCGGTAATTGGGCCGAGGCCGCTGACCTGGTCACTTCGGTACTGCGCGCGTCCTATGCGCGGTTCTCCGACGATCAGAACCTGGAAGCCCGGATCCAGCAGTTGCAGCGGTTCCCCGAGTTCGAATGCCGCTGGCGCGAGCATCGCGTGACCCTCACCCGCTCGGTCGTGCTGCACATCGATCATCCGGTTCGCGGGGCGGTCGAGGTGGAGGTGGAGACCCTCGATCCGGCCGCCGACCAGAGCATCATGGTGTGGCTGGTGGACCGGCGGCAGGCGCGCAGCCCCGGATTGCGGCTGGTCAACGAATAAGCCCCCGGTTTGTGGGACTTTCGTTCACGCTGCTCACGACCAGTCCTGGAACTACAGTTGACGCATGGCTCGGAATTGGCCGATGGCCGAACGCGAGGGCGAGCTCGACTCGATCCGGTCGGCGCTGCAGGGGGACGACTTCGTCGGCGCCGTTCTCACCGGTGACGCGGGGGTAGGCAAAACGACGCTGGCACGGCTGGCGACATCCACCGTGGGCGGGAATATCCGCTGGGTGGCGGGCACCGAATCCGCGCGCAGCATCCCGCTGGGGGTGTTCGCGCACATGGTGGGGGTGTACACGGCCCACGACCCGGTGACCTTCATGGCGGCGGCGCGCGAGGCGCTGCTGGCCGACGGGCACACCATTATCGGCGTCGACGACGCGCATCTGCTCGATCAGCTGTCGGCGACCCTGCTGTTGCAGCTGACCATCGACAAGGCGGCGCACATCGTGTGCACCGTGCGCAGCGGGGTGCCGGTGCCCGATGCGGTGACCTCGTTATGGAAAGACGGGCATCTGCTGCGCATCGACCTGTCGCCGTTCAC
This sequence comes from Nocardia crassostreae, assembly GCF_001613405.1. Classification (GTDB taxonomy): domain Bacteria; phylum Actinomycetota; class Actinomycetes; order Mycobacteriales; family Mycobacteriaceae; genus Nocardia; species Nocardia crassostreae. Next base: position 74,577 of record NZ_BDCH01000037.1, on the reverse strand, counting down.
GCAGCGGCAGAGCGTGGAACTCGTCGAGTCCATGCTGGGCGGACAGCTGGAGGGCTTCACCGCCAACCTCATGTGGGAATCCTCCGGGGGGAACGCGCTTTTCCTGCGGCACCTGGTGGAGGGCGCGCTGGAGGCCGGGACGCTGCGGCAGGTCAAGGGGGTGTGGCAGTTGCGGGGGCGCGCGGCGGTCACCTCGGAATTGGCCGCGCTGCTGGAGGATCGGGTGGAGCAGCTGCCCGAACCGGTGCTGCGGGTACTGGAATTGCTCACCTTCTGCGAGCCGATCGATCTGGATGTGCTGGCCGAGCTCGCCGGTGAAGAGGCCGTGGAGACCGCCGAATCACGCAGTCTCATAAGGATTGTGGAGAACAGCCACCAGCTGCTGGTGCGATACAACCATCCGCTGTTCGGCGAGGTGATCCGGCGGCGGCTGGGGATCGCCTCGGCACGGCGGCTGCGCGGGCGGCTGTACTCGTCACTCAGGGAACGGCCGATCAACTCCTCCGCGGATCTGGAACTGTTCGAGGCGGCGGCCGCCGACGCCATCGGATTGTCGAATCTGCCGCTGGGCGAACGGTTCGCGCGGGCGGCCGTGGAACGCCGGGGTGGCGTCGAGTCGGCAGATCTGCTGGCGCGGGCACTGCTGTGGCAGGGCCATCGCATCGAGGCCGAGCGCACGCTCGCCGCATTCGATCCGGAGAAATTGACCCAGGCGCAATTGGCGCGCTGGGGCTGCACGCGCGTCTCGAACCTCTTGTGGTCCATGGGCGATGCCGATCGCGCCGACGAAGTACTGCGGTCCGTGCGCAGCCGCGCCAAACACCCCCGGGTCGTCGCCATCACGGACGCGCTCGCTTCCGCCTGCGCGGCCCACGAGAACAAGCTGGACGAGGCGTTCGCCCTCGCCGAACCCATCATGAACGCCGACAGCGCACCGCCGTGGGCGGTGTGGTGGGCGGCCTTCGGCGGCGGGCTCGCCCTGGCGCTCATGGGGAAGGGCGATGCGGCACGGCAATTCGCCGGGCGCGGCCACGCCATCGAGCACGAGATCGACGGGCTCAACAAGTTCATGTCGACGCATGCGGAAGTCCTGGCGCTCACCTTCACCGGTGATCTGGAGGCCGCACAGCGTTGCGCCAGTAGCCCTTACACGTATACGGCGCCGGGGCAGTATCTCGCCTGGGGCATGTCGAGGATCCTGCAGGGCACCGTCGATGTCGCACAGGGCCAGTTCCCGCGCGGCATCGACAACCTCGAACAGGCCCTGGCGGCGCTCACCGCAGAGGGCGCGGCGGCGTGGATGTTCCCCGCGAGAATTCGACTGGCCGAAGCGTATTCGGCACTGGGTCGGGCCTCGGAGGCTGCCGAATCCATTAACCTTGGCCGTCGAGCGCGGCGGGCGGCACGACGCCGTCTACGAACCACAACTCGAGATCGCCAAGGCCTGGCAGGCCGCCGCCGAAGGCACGGCCACGCCCGCCATCCGCCTGGCCCTGAGCGCGGCGGACGCCGCCGCCCGCTCGCACCAGCACGCCATCGAGGCCATGGCGCTACACACCGCCGCGCGCTTCGGCGACCACAGCGTCGCCGGGCGTCTCGCCGATCTGGCCGCCCGCGTCGACGGCCGCCTGGTCCAGGTCCAGGCCCGCCACGCGGTCGCGGTGGCCGCCCACGACGGACCCGGATTGGATGCCGCCGCCGCCAATCGCCTCGCCGCCGCCTGCGGTGGGGCCTCGACCCCGGCGTTGCGCCAATCCGCCCAGCCCCTCCCCCTCACCGCCCGCGAACGCGAAATCGCCAACCTGGTCGCCGCGGGCCTGTCCAACCGCCAGATCGCCGACCGCCTGACCGTCTCCGTCCGCACCGTCGAGGGCCACCTCTACCGCGCCTGCATCAAACTCGACGTCACCGACCGCGAAGCCCTGGCCGAACTCATGCGCGGCGGGTCAACTTCCGGCAAATCAGAACCCTGACCGGCAGAACATCACAGCACCCACTTTGACCAGCGATTGTGTCACTTCTCTCGCCGGTCAACGTCAACACGCAGTTCCGCCCACTCATGACTGGAATCGCCAGTTTCTGATCAGCTAACATCCCCGCGAGGCGGCCGTCTCCAGGCCGCGGGGGATGTTCACAATCAGATCCAACCTGATGAGGGTGGTGTATTCGGCGTGAGTCGGCATCGAGAACTGAAGACCGGCGCGGCCCGCCGCGCACTGTTCGTAGGCGCAATCCCACTGGCCCTCGCCGTGGCCTGCTCCGCCACCAGCAACCCCCAATCCGCCACCACCCCGTCCACCACGGGCCGGTCGGCGGCCCCGCAGTCGCCGGGTGCGACGACCCCGCCGAATGCGGGCGAGCAGCCGACCGCCGACGCACCCGCCGCCCAGCAGCCCGTCACCGCAGGACCGGCCACCGGCGAGCGCCTCGTCGGCCAGCCGCCCTCGATCGCCGCCAACCCGCATCAGCCCGGCGTCACGGCTCCCGCAGCGGATCGACCCTCCGCCCTCCCCGGCCCTGTCCAGCCCGGCGTGACAACCCCGCCGCGGCCTCGAGCGGACTACCCGGTCCCGGCCAACTACCGCCCCGTCCCCAATGCGGACACGGCCCCGCCGGTCAATATCCAGGCCCTGCACGCCCCCGTGGCAGTCGACCCGGTCGCCCCGATCGCTCCCCCGCCGCGAACGCTCCGTATCGGCGCATTCTCGACCCCCGTCGGCGACGATGTCTCGAACGACGTGCTCAACCCGGTGAACACCGGTGCCGCCGCCATCGAAGCGGGCATCGCCACCGGCCTGAACTCCGTGGGTATCAACGCTTCTCGCTCCGACAAGATCGCCGGACTGACCGTCGCCGGAGCCGTGACCGGCGCTGCGGCGGGCGCCGCGATCGCAGGCGTCCCGGCCGCTGTCGTAGGCGCCGTCCCGGGCGCTGTGATCGGCGCCGGAGTCGGCACAGTCGCCGGTGCCGTCATCGGCGGAATCGCGGCGGGGATCCCGACCAGTGGTGCCGCCTCGGGCCCGGGAGCGGTCGCAGGCGCATTGATCGGAGCCGGAGTCGGCGCTGCCGCAGGCGGCGTGGCCGGTGCGGCCGCCCTCGGCATCCCTGCGGCTGTTGTCGGCGGCGTGATCGGTGGCGTTATCGGCGGCGCAGCGGGAACGGCTTTCGGCGCAGCCGTCTGAGCCGACACCGAAACACGAGGACACGGATGATGAGACGAATACTGAGAACCGCCGCGATCGCCGCAGCCATCGCCAGTTGCGGCCTGCTGGGCGCACCCACGGCGGCGGCCGACGCACCGACGCTCTCTCTCGAGCCCGGCGGCATGATCCGAATGGATACCGTTCCCGGCGAATGGTGGCAGTGCACCGGTTGGAGCCTGGCACCGCCGTTCTTCCAGCAGTCTCCGGGGCTCATGCAGTACACGCTGGGGCCGGACCCCATCTACCTGCGATTCGCGCCGGGTACCGATGTCTACGTGCAGTGCAACGGCACCGGTCTCCCGGTCCTGTACTACGGCCCGATCGTCAAGACGCGCTAGTAGGAATCAACCACCACATCCGAGCGACGAACCGCCGGGCCAACCCCTCCCTGGCCCGGTGGTTCGTCGAGGTGGAGTGTGCCGAATGCGGACTGGGACGCGCATCTCATTTCGGACTGTGCCGAAACGAGGGGCGGGGGTGGTCAGAAGAGGGTGGGTTCGCCGAAACCGGGGGTGCGCTCGATTTCGAGGAGGCGCTGCTTCGTGGTGATGCCGCCGGGGGCGGAGAAGCCATGGAGGGCGTTGTCGGCGGCCAGGACGCGGTGGCAGGGGACGATCAAGGGGATCGGGTTGCGGCCCAGGGATTGTCCTACCGCTTGGGCTCCGCCGGGGGCGCCTATGCGGTTGGCCACGGTGCCGTAGTTGAGGGTGTGGCCGGGCGGGATGGCGCGGGTGACCTCGTAGACGGCGCGGTCGAAATCGTTGATGGCCTTGGTGTCCAAGGGAATCCAGTGCAGGTCGTCGAGGTCGCCTTCCAGGTGGGCGCGAATCCTCTCGATGGCCGTGGCGATTTCGGGGGTGGGGGCGGCTTCGCGGATATCCGCGATGCGGTGGCGGCGCAGGATGTAGGAGCGGGTCGCGTCCGGATCTGGTTCGGGGAGCGCGAAACGCAGCACCCCGGTGGCGCTCCAGGCAATGGCACAGGTGCCGATCGCGGTGTCGAAGAGCGCCGCCGAGGCGAGCGGGCGGTCACGGTCGGACATAGGGCCAGTGTGCACCTGGATACCGACAAGGACCGTGGGGGTGGTGATTCAGCATGCGAGGGCCGCGGTTTCAGGCCAGTTATTTAGAACTGGACCGTCTCCTGACGGCAGGGGATATCCGCCAGATCCGCGAGGGCCGATCTGCGGCGGCGCACCCGGTGCGCGGGGTTGAGGGTGGAGTCCACGTCCTGCCTGGCATGGATGGCGGCCAGGTCGGCGTGCTGGCGCACATAGTCATAGTCGCCGACCGACCAGTCCGACATGGGGGCATGCGGGCGGTAACGCTCGATCAGCGCGCCCCAGCGCTCGCCGGGCGTGGGAGCGAACCGGTACACGAGACCGGCGAACGCGGCGACAATCAGCAGGGAGACGAGCAGAGCGATCATGCATCCATAGTGGCCTGCCGCTGGACTTGAAGAAAATATCCAGTATCCCGATACTGGCCTTTATGGCGACACGAGTTATCGGCGCGGCCAGTCTCACGCGCGACCTGGGACGGTGGCGGCAGGAAGAGCCCGGCGCACCGGCCGGGGACAATGCCAAGCGGTCCACCCGGCCCGCGTATGTGGCACTGGCGGAGAGCATCCGGCTGCTCATTCACGACGGCCGCGCACCACTCGGCGTGGCGCTGCCCAGCGAACGCGATCTGGCGGCCGGTCTGAATGTCAGCCGTACCACCGTCACCTCGGCGTATTCACTACTGCGCGAACACGGTTACCTCATCAGCCGACAGGGCTCGCGCAGTACGGTGGCCCTGCCGCCCACGGTGGTGCACGACGGCACCAAACCGGCCCGCAGCCTGCTCGCCATGATGGCGCAGCCGGAAGTGCACACCATCGACATGACCTACGCCGCCATGTCCGCGCCCGCCCAGATGACCGATGCGTATTCCACTGCCCTGCAAGGACTTCCGACCTACCTCGGCACGCACGGCATGGACCCGGTCGGCATGCTCATGCTGCGCGAGGCGCTGGCCCGCCGCTACACCGAGCGCGGCCTGCCCACCGATCCGGACCAGATCCTGGTCACCCTGGGCGCCCAGCACGGTCTGCGCCTGCTGCTCAATGTGCTCACCACCCCCGCCGAGCGGGTGCTCATCGACCATCCGAGCTACCCCAATGCCATCGAGGCCATTCGCGATGTCGGCGCCCGCCCGGTCCCGGTCCCGCTGCGGCCCGACGGCTGGGATCTGGACGGAATCCGCAGTGCCGCACGCCAGACCGCGGCCAGCGTGGCCTATCTCGTGCCGGACTACAACAACCCCACCGGCCTGCTCATGGACGCCGAGGGCCGCGCCGCCCTGGCCGCCACCGCCCGCGAAACCCGGATGACCGTGATCGTCGACGAATCCATGGTCGACCTGCATCTCAGCGATGGCGAAATCCCGCCGCCCGCAGCCGCGTTCGCCCGCAACTCGGAGATCGTGACGATCGGCTCCGCCTCGAAGTCCTTCTGGGGCGGTCTGCGCGTCGGCTGGGTCCGCGCGAATCAGGCCCTCATCACCAAACTCCTCGGCACCCGCTCCACCATGGACCTCGGCACGCCGGTCATGGATCAGCTCGCGACGGTCCATCTGCTCCAGCACGCCGACGAAATCCTCACCGTGCGAAGGGAACAGCTACGCTCCCGCCGCGCCGCGCTCCTCGACGCCCTGGCCGAGGACCTGCCCGACTGGCGCGTGACGCCCGGCGAGGGCGGCATGTCGCTGTGGGCGCAGCTGCCCACCCCCGTCTCGACGGCCCTCGCCGCCACCGCACCCAACCACGGCGTGATTCTCGCCGCGGGCCCCCGCTTCGGCGTCCAGGGCGCCTTCGAACGCTTCATCCGAATCCCCTTCACCCACGAGGAATCCGATATCCGCCTGGGCATCAAATCCCTGGCCGCCGCCTACTCCTCCCTCAGCCCGCACGCCGCCGACCCGCTCGCCCCCCTCATCACCTACTAGCCCCGGCCACCAGTTGATGTGGGGCCGGATCAGCCCGCCGAGTTGGCCGGGTCGCAGATCTTCCAGGCGCCGTCGATCTGCTGTAGGTCGAACGTGCGCGCGGACTGCTTCGCCGGATCGGCTTCGGTGTAGACCGTCGCCGAGGCCATGGCGGTCTCGCCGGTAATGCTGATGGCATCCACGCTCTTCACGACCGGAATGCTCTTCTGCTCCTTGGAGGTCTGGTAGACGCCCGCGAACTGCTCCGGCGAAATGTTCTGGTATAAGTCGTGCTGTGCGCCGCAGGTAATGCCGCGCAGCGCGTCCAGGTCGCCATCGGCCAAGGCATCGGTATAGGTCGAAATGGCCCGCTTCACCTGCGCCGACGGCGAATTGTCTGTCCGGTTCGCCACCACGCCAATCACCACGCCCACGATCACCAGCACCGCGACCACGGCCGCGCCGATGGCCAGCAGCTTCTTCTTCGAGCCCTCCGCCCCTGCGGCCGGAGCAGCGGCAGCGGGCTGCTCACCGGTCGCGGGCACCCGCTGCGGCGCGGCCACCGGTCGCGGCTGCGGCGGCTGCACACCCTGCTGACCGCCCGCCGCCGATGCGCCACCCGGCCGCGGACCCTGCGTTCCGGCGCCCGGCGGCGTGCCCGGCGCACCCTTCTGAAGTCCGCTCGGCGCGGGCCCCTGCGGCGCACCCGCACCAACCTTCTGCGGCCCGGCCGATCCGGGTCCCTGCGGTGCACCGGGCCCGACCTTCTGCGGTCCGGCCTTCTTCGGGCCGATAACCCGTGCGCCCCCAATCGGATTCGCGGGCATGGTCGGCTGCATATCGGCGGGGGACGGCGCGCTGGCCGGTCGCCGCGGGCCCATGGGCGGCCGCGCGGGCGGCGGCGACGGTCGCGTCTCCTCGACGCCATCGGCCTTCCCCTGCGGGCCTTCCGGTCCCTGCGGCCCTTGGGGCGAGCCTCCGCGCGGGCCGACATTCCGCGGCCCGGCATTCGCCCGCGGCGTCTGCGGCGGCCTGCTCACGCCCCGACCCTGCGTACCCTGCACCCACATCTTCTCGGTGGCCTGCTCACCCGAAACGACCGGGAAGACGGTCGTCGGCGCATCGGCCCCCGGAGCCTGCCGCATGGCAACGGTTTCCGCATCCGAGGCGGCGGCATCCCCGTCCGAATCGGCCGACTTCGGCGCGCCGTCACGAACCCCGGCATCCTTCGGGCGCCCGGAATCACCCTGCGCCCCAGCGTCCTCGACGCCAGCGGCCTCGGCGGCAGCGCCGCCGCCGGGTGCGGCAGGCTGCTGCGTGCCGGAACGGCCGCCCTGCTGCGCACTGCCCGGATGAGCCGACCCGCTCTGGCCACCGGACGGGGAACCGCCCGGCCGCCCGGAATCGCGCGCATCGCCCGGCGCTCCGCCACCGGATGCGCCTGCGTCCCGACCCGGAATCTTGATGATCTGCGTGGTCACGGAATCCGTCGGGACGCCGGTCCCGCCCGCTTCGCCTGTCGCCGCGGCATCGGGTGCGTCCGTCCGGTCGCCCGCACCGGGGCCGGACTGTCGCGCTGATGCGTCCCCGTCTCGCGCGGTACTGATCTTGGCGGTCTTCGCGTCGGAACCGACTGTGTCGCTTGGGGTTCGACTCGCCTGCTGCGCCTCGCCCGCAGGCGGTCGCGCACCACCCGGATGCGCCGCGCCGCCGGTGCCCGACTGCCCGCCCCCGGTCGACTGCTGCCCCGGCCGCTGTCCCTCGCCCCGCGCGGGGCCGGAAGCCACCGTCGGCTTGTCGGATTGGCCGCCGCGCGCGGGCTGCTGATCCGGGCGGTGGTCGCTCGCCTGTGCGGCGTCGACGCGGGCGGTGTCGGCATTCGCTGCGGCGCTTGGGTTCTGGTCGGGCTTCGGGTCCGGACGGCCGGGAGCAGGCCTGGTGGCGCCGGGGGCGGGTTTGCCGGATCCGGCGGGCCGGAGGCGGGCGGCGGGGCCTACCGGTTTGGGGGCCTCGACCTTGATGGTGGCGAAGCCGGGGGTGCCGGAGCCGCCGGGCTTGGCGGCGGGGTTGGGCTGGGTGGCCTGCGGGTTGCCTTGGGCAGGGGCCGGTTTGGCCGCGTCGGTGCGGATCACCTCGGTGGCGGCGGTCGCGGCGGGCTCCGCGTCGGTGGCCGGGATCGCCTCGGTGGCGGCGGTGGGGGACACGTCGGACGGGGTGGCGTCGGCGGCGGGTGCTGCGGTGTCCTCGGCGGCCTGGCCCGGGGTCGGGTCGGCAGAGCCTTGCGGCTGCTGGTCGTCGTTCGAGTCGGACACGCGCTACCCCTCGCTTCGGCGGAACTGTGATTCGGTGGTCAGCCTACTGAGCAATCGAGCGGTCGGTGCAGAATGATCGGCATGACCTCCTTCGGTGATCTGCTCGGACCGCAGCCGGTACTCCTGCCCGAAAACTCCGATGCGGAGGACGCGCTGCTGGAGAAACAAGATCCGGTGCAGGTCGCCGCCGCGCATCCGACGGCGTCGATCGCCTGGGCCTACCTGGCGGAGGCGGCCCTGGCGCGGGGCGAGGCCGCCGAGAGCGATGTGAATCACGACATCATCGCCGCCTACGCCTTCGCGCGCACCGGTTACCACCGCGGCCTGGATCTGTTGCGCCGCAACGGCTGGAAGGGCTTCGGCCCGGTGCCGTGGTCGCACGAACCGAATCAGGGGTTCCTGCGCAGTGTCGGCGCGCTGGCGAAGGCCGCCCGCGCCATCGGGGAGACCGACGAGTACGCGCGCTGCCTGGATCTGCTCGAGGACTGCGATCCGCGCGCCGCGGGCGAGCTCGGCCTGGACTGAGCTCCCCGCATTGACCAGTGGCCTAACCGAAACCTTCGACGCCGCGAAAGAGTCCACCGCGGCGCGGCTGCGCAATGCCGGTAAACGCGTCCGGTCCTCGCTGCTGCCGATCCTGCAGTGCGCCATCGGCGCGGGCGTGGCCTGGTTCATCGCCCACAATGTGATCGGCCATCCGCAGCCGTTCTTCGCGCCCATGGCCGCCATGATCTCCATCGGCGTGTCCTACGGCGCCCGGCTGCGCTGGGCGGTGGAGCTCATTGTCGGCGTCGCGGTCGGCATCGGCATCGGCGATCTGTTCGTCTCCCAGTTCGGCACCGGCGTCTGGCAGATCTCGCTGCTGGTCCTGGCGGCCATGAGCGCCGCGGTCTTCCTGGACGGCGGCCCGGTCATCACCATGCAGGCGGCCAGCTCCGCCGTGCTGGTGGCCACGCTCATTCCGCCGCACACCGCCGGTTCCGGCCTGCGCATGATCGACGCCCTGGTCGGCGGGCTGGTCGGCATCGTGGTGGTGGCCGCGCTCCCGCTGCATCCGGTGCGCCGCGCCCGGCAGCAGGAAGGCGACATCCTCGCGGTGGTGAGCAAGTCCCTGGCCGAATGCGCGGACGGTCTGCTCGAACACGATGCCGCCAAGATCAAGACGGCCCTGGAGGCGGCGCGCAAGACCCAGGCGCCCATCGACGCGCTGCGCAACACCTTGGAGGGCGGCGCGGAGATCAGCCGGATCTCCCCGATGTACTGGAATTCGCGCAAGCGCCTGGAAACCCTGCGCGCCACCGCCGACCCGGTCGACAATGCGGTCCGCAATACCCGCGTCCTGCTGCGGCGCGCCCTCAGCGCGGTACAGGACGACGAGATCCTCGACCCGCGATTGATCGAGGAGGTCCGCAAGCTCGGTCAGGCCGTGGAGGTGGTGCGCAAGTACGTGCTCGCCGATCCCGGTGAGCAGCCCTCCGCCGCCGAGGCCACCCGCGTGCTGCGCTCGGTCGGCAAGGGCGCGACCAAGGATCTAGTCACGGGCGCGGGTATCTCCGCGCACGTGGTGTTCGCGCAGTTGCGTTCCATCGTGGTGGACCTCATGCAGGTATGCGGTATGCGCCGCCTGTCCGCGATGGCCCTGCTCCCGCCGACCGTGCCGAACCCCTACGTGACACCGATCGACTGATCCGCGCGTGCTGATGTTGATCTTCGAGTAGCGCGCTACTCGGGTGTACGCGCTTGCGCGCCTATACCGTTCGATATCAAAGCCGGGCTCGGAGGGGTAGCCCGGCTTTTACCTTGCCGGAAGCGGATTTCAGAGCCAGAACCGGGTCAGCGAGCCGCCGTAGCCCGGCCACAGCGACGGTACGCCCGACAGATCGAACAGCGCGTGAATCGCGTTGAAGAACAACTGATTCAGCTCCGGCACGAACAGCAGCGCCACCAGCAGCAGAATCCCGTACGGCTTGATCTGATCCAGCGAGCGCCGCGTCTGATAGCTCAGCGACGGCTCCAGGATCCCGTAGCCGTCGGTGCCCGGGATCGGGATCAGATTCAGGATGGTCGCCGTGATCTGCAGGAAGGCAAGGAAACTCAGCCCGAACCAGAACGCGGCATGCGATTCGTCGCTGCCGAACAGCTTGACGATCATCAGCAGCACGACGGCGCACACCGCGTTCACCGCCGGTCCCGCGCCACTGAGCATGCGCTGTGTGCGCGGGCTGAAGTTGTGCGAGTGCACGTACACCGCCCCGCCGGGCAGGCCGAAGCCGCCGAGCGCGATGAACACCACCGGCAGCACGATCGACAGCAGCGGATGGCTGTACTTGAGCGGGTTCAAGGTCAGATACCCGCGCATCTCGACCTCGCGGTCCCCGGCCCGCCACCCCACGTACGCGTGCGCGAACTCGTGCAGGCAGACCGAGAGGATCCAGCCCGCCACCACCATGACGAAGACGCCGAATTGCGCCCAGCGCGAGAACAAGTCGGCATTCCAGGCGAGCGCCCCGCCCGCCACGGTGATCGCGACGACGAGCAGGAATACGGGACTGGGGCGCACCGCACCGGCCCGGCCGATGGCGCGTGGAGAGTTCATCGGACCAGCATCCACGGCTCGTGGTGCCGGTAGAAGGTGGAGCGCGGCACGATCTTGTCGGTGGTGATGCCGTCGCTGGTCACCACGCCGCCGCGCGTGCCCAGCTGCATGGCCCGCCCCTCGACCCAGCGCTTCTTGCGCAGCCCGCGCTGCACGGTGGCATGCAGGCCGGGCATCTCCAGCATGGGTGAAATATGCAGGGCCGCCACCTTTCCGGTGAACAGCCGCGTGTCGTCGACGTAGGCCTCGCCCTCGAGCTTCTCCCCGCGCGGGCCCACGATGGTGGCGCGGCCGATGAGCACCTTGCCGGTGTCGTCGCGAATCAGGGGGGTTTCCATGGCCTTGCCCTCGAGCGCGCGCTTGGCGGCGCCATTGCCGGTGCCGGTCTGATAGGCGCGCGAGCCGTAGGTCCGGTCCACGGGCACGAAGCCGATCTCCACGCCGAGTCGTTCGGTGCGCATCAGATGCGTGAGAACCGCTGCCAGCCCGGCATCCTCGCCGAGGACGATCAATCGGGGCAGGCTGTCGGCGGCCATGACGGGCAGCAGCTCGTCCAGATCATCGGTGTCCGGAATGGCCGCGGTCTGGGTGAGCGGCAGAGCGGCCAGGGCGATCGGTACCGGCGCGCCGTCGCAGCGGAGAACATGGGTACTCAACTGCCGTACACCCTCCTCTGGGCCAACTCCATCGCCTCGCTGCGCTCGCTGCCGGACCCCCGTGCCGGTCCGTCTCCCCGTGTCACCATAGCCCCGTTGGATTTGCCGCGCCCCGTGCGCGACCCATCCGTTACGTCGGGTTCGTCCGGTGCCGGGCCGTGCACCTGGAGGTATTCGAGCATCTATTAGACTGTGCCTCCGGCCACCGCCTTCTGACGGCGGGTAGCTGCAGCATCACCGATGTTGCGCGTCGAACCCGTAGGAGACTCCAAGATGCCGGCAATCGTGCTGATCGGCGCCCAGTGGGGCGACGAGGGCAAAGGCAAGGCAACCGATCTGCTGGGTGACCGGGTCCAATGGGTGGTCCGGTACCAGGGCGGCAACAATGCGGGTCACACCGTGGTGCTGCCCAATGGCGAGAGCTTCGCCCTGCACCTCATCCCCTCCGGCATCCTCACCCCCGCTGTGACCAACGTCATCGGCAATGGCGTCGTCATCGATCCGGGCGTACTACTGGCCGAACTCGCGGGCCTGGAAGAGCGCGGCGTGGACACCTCCCGCCTGCTGCTGTCGACCGACGCGCACCTGATCATGCCGTACCACGTGGCCATCGATAAGGTCACCGAACGCTTCTTGGGCAACAAGAAGATCGGCACCACGGGCCGCGGTATCGGACCCTGCTACCAGGACAAGGTGGCTCGCGTCGGCGTGCGCGTGGCCGATGTGCTGGACGAGAAGATCCTCACCCAGAAGGTCGAAGCCGCCCTGGAATTCAAGAACCAGGTGCTGGTGAAGATCTACAACCGCCGCGCCCTGGATCCGCAGCAGGTCGTGGACGAGGTGCTCACCAAGGCCGAGGGCTTCAAGCACCGCATCGCCGACACCCGGCTGCTGCTCAACCAGGCTCTCGAAGCGGGAGAGACTGTGCTGCTGGAGGGTTCGCAGGGCACCCTGCTGGATGTCGACCACGGCACCTACCCGTACGTGACCTCCTCCAACCCGACCTCCGGCGGTGCGGCCGTCGGTGCGGGCGTGGGCCCCAACAAGATCAACACCGTGCTGGGCATCCTGAAGGCCTACACCACCCGCGTCGGCTCCGGCCCGTTCCCGACCGAGCTCTTCGACAAGTCGGGCACCTATCTGGCCAAGACCGGCGGCGAGGTCGGTGTCACCACCGGCCGCGCCCGCCGCACCGGCTGGTTCGACGCCGTGATCGCCCGCTACGCCACCCGCGTCAACGGCATCACCGACTACTTCCTCACCAAGCTGGACGTGCTCTCCAGCCTGGAGACGGTCCCGATCTGCGTCGCCTACGAGATCGACGGCGAACGCGTCGAGCAGATGCCGACCACCCAGACCGAATTCCACCACGCCAAGCCGATCTACGAAGAGATGCCGGGCTGGTGGGAGGACATCTCGGGGGCGCGCACCTTCGAGGAGCTCCCCGTCAATGCCCAGGCCTACGTCAAGCGCCTCGAGGAACTATCCGGCGCCCGCGTCTCCTGCATCGGCGTCGGCCCCGGCCGCGACCAGACCATCGTCCGCCACGACATCCTGAGCTGAATCCGCGAACCGTCGCGGAAGCCGCACGGAACGACTCGCGCCCACTGCCCCCGGCGGTGGGCTCGAGTCGTTTCGCGGCGGTCCCGGGCGGCCCGGACTGCCGCGATGAAGGTCACAAAGACCTGGTCAACAGACCTGTGCGCCGGTAGCATGGCCCGGATTGTCTGGGCCAGCCACGACGGCACGTCCGCGCCATGGCGGCTCCCCTGCCGTTGTGTTGTGTGGACACGGAAGTGGCGTGGGCCCACCAGATTTCGAATGCAGGGAGCAGAAAACCATGCCGGAGACGGCAGAGGCGGTCACCGCCACCACCGCCACCGAACTGGTCGGTCGGCACTTTCGAGTCCGTGATCACTACGACGTCGGCCGCGAGAAGATCCGGGAATTCGCTCGCGCCGTGCGCTGCGATCACCCCGCCCACCACCACGAGGCGAATGCGGCGACGCTGGGCTACGACGCCCTGCTGGCGTCCCCGACCTTCGCCTCCGTCATCGGCGCCGCCACCACCCGCGCGCTGATCGGCACCGTACTCACCGAATACGACGTCTCGCAGATCCTGCAGACCGATCAGATCTTCGAGTACTACCGCCCCGTGCTGGCGGGTGACCGTCTCTCGGTGGACGTGGTGGTGGAGAACATCCGCAGCTACGGCGACAACGACTTCATCACCATCAAGGTGACCCTGGCCGATGTCGAGCGACTACCGGTGCTGGTCTCGACGACCACCATCGTGGCCCGCAAGGGCGTCGAGATCGATCCGGACACCGTGCAGACGGTCGCGGGCGTGGTCATGCACGGCCACGTCGCCGACGGCCTGTCCGAGGCCCCGAGCGATCTCATCCTGCTGGCCCCCGACGAGGTGGCCGACTTCCCGGCCCCCGCCGCGCCCCTTCCGGTGCACACCGTCCCGACCGTCGCCACCGTGGCCCCCGGCGCCGAGCTCCCCGCCGCCAAGGTGCCCGTCACCCGCGGCGACCTGGTCAACTACGCCGGGGTCTCCGGTGACCCGAACCCCATCCACTTCAGCGATACCGCCGCCAATCTGGTCGGCCTGCCGACCGTGGTCGCGCACGGCATGCTGACCATGGGCCTGACCGCCGCTTACCTGACCTCCTGGCTCGGCGATCCGTCCGCCCTGACCAAGTTCAGCGTCCGCATGTCCGGCTTCGTCCCCGTCGAGCCGACCGCCCCCACCATTGTCGAATTCACCAGCAAGGTGAAGTCGGTGAACCCCGAAACCGGCGCCGCCACAGTCGTTCTCGGCGCCACCTCGGACGGCAAGAAGCTCTTCGGCCGCGCCGTCGCCGAAGTCCGCCTGTCCTGATCCGGATCAGTCGGGGCCCAACGCCCTGAGCAGGATGTCCAGCAGGGCTTCGGCCCGAGCCCGCGGGTCGGGAGCCTGCTGGGCGGCCCAGGCGATGCCGCCGATCATCCGGAGGACGTCGGCATCGGCCACGGCCGCGGTCACGACCCCGTCGGTTCGCGCCTTGTCGAGCAGTGCGCCGCCGACCTCGAACATCTCGGCATGCCACCGCGCGACCAGTTCCGGCCCGCCGTCGAGCGCCGAATTCAGCACCGCCGCGGACAGACCGCGGAAGCCGAGGGCGTGGCCGACGGCGGTGCGCAGCCACATCGCCACCGCCGCAGCGGAATCCGGTTCGCCGCGGAGTTCGCGGCCGAGGGCGGCCAGCTCCGCGACGCCCTCGCCCAGCACGGCTTCGATCAGGTCCAGGCGGGTCGGGAAGTGCCGGTAGAGGGTGCCGCTCGCGACGCCCGCGCGCCGCGCGATCTCATCGAGCGAGGCGTCGATTCCGGACTCCGCGAACACTTTTCGCGCCTCGTCCAGGAGCCGCTCGTAGTTGCGCCGAGCGTCCGCGCGCAGAGGACGTTGCGCGGCGTTACGAGAATTCAAGGGCACCAACGACTCTTGCTGACCGGACTGACAGTCCGTTACCGTGGAGGATAACCGGACCATCCCTCATTTTATCGCCGGTCCGGCTCGCGGACAGGGGTCACCCATGGCGCTTTCCTTGCAGGACCGCCTCGATATCACCGAATTGCTCTCACAGCACGGACATTTCATGGATTCCGGCGAGCTCGATCGGCTGGACCAGCTCTTCACCGACGATATCGTCTACGACCTGGCCGACCTCGGTATGGTATCGCTGTACGGCCTGGCGGCCATCCGGGACGCCGCGCTCGCGCTCGGCGATCTCAACCCGGTCGGCCATCACATCACGAATGTCGTTGTCACACAGGACCGAGACGGGACCGTCCGGGTCCGGTCCAAGGGCATCGGCATCAGCGCGGACGGCACTGCCCGCAGCGTCGTCTACGACGACACGGTCACCCGGGGACCTGGCGGCTGGCGGATCGCCCACCGCACCGTCCTCGGCCGCCATCGGCCGCTCGCCATCGGACGCTAGTTCACGGTGGCGTGCATCGGATAGAAACCGCCGTTAGGCGCGGTGCCGCCCACGTCTGCGGTGCAGATTGTGGATGGGGACGCGATGGAATGTGTGGACGTCGGCGAGGAGGAGAGCCTCGTCAGGAATGGGCGCCAGGTCCGATCCGCCGACGGAGACTCCCCACCAGGTGACGGCAACGATCCCAATGTAGGACAGCGCAACAACTACGAACTGAGCAACCATGGACACGAAAACTCCCAGAAGTAGAGTGCAGCAGCAGAATTAGGCCGTCGTGATGCCTCGACGGCGGGCGTCAACAGCTGGACAACCGATCACCGGGAACTGGTGGCGGCATTTCGCGAGTAGGCTCCGCCACCAGTTCCCGGTCATCGGCGGCAAGGTTGATCAGCTGCGAGATCGTGAGGGAAGGGCCGATGCGCCCGTCCTGCCAGACGGGCGCCCATGACCCGTCGTGGTACTGAACCCAACCGGCGGGCCGTTCGTCACCGATCAGCGCGCGTACGTCATCGCTGTTCATCGGGACCGGTCCGCGTAAAGGCGTTTTCGGGACATACGGTGAACACGTCCACCAACCGCCGGAGATCTCGTGGCACGGTTGCTGCCTCGAAATGCATTGCGTTCGGCACGAATACGGCTTCGGCCCGGATGCGCGCGATCGTGACCTTCAGCCCCGCGAGTAACGGCTTCCCGGTCCGGCCGTCGATGACGATCATCTTCGCGAAGTCGAAGCCGCGCAGCGCAGCCATGCTCCGAACCTCTGCTTCATCCCATGCTTGCCGCACGCCGCTGATGTCGGATCGGACGTAGCCGATCGCGGTTGGCCGGAATTTCATGATGTGTCCGTTCTGTCTGGTGATGATTGCGAAGGAACAGCACCGGGCGCACCTCTATGTCACACCCCGCAGAAACGACACGCCCGCCGAATCGGAGGCTCCGGGGAGACTGCCGCGAAACCCCTGCATGACCTCCGCGCCAGGTGAGACGATTTCACCGCAATGGTGAATCCGACCTCCCCGCAACGGAGGATTGCAATGACACAGTCAATCGGTGAGGCTGGATCGACACTGCCGCGCCGTCAGCTCGGTCGCTATCTGCTGGAGTGGCGCAATCGCGCCGGATACACGCAAACCAAGGCCGCCCAGCTATTGGAAATGGGCAACCAGTCTCGGGCGCCTGGAGAAGGGCGAGAACTCTCGGATCAAGTCTCGGGATATTCAGGCCGCTTGCGACTTGTACGGCGTGCCAGAGGATCTGACCGCCGCCCTGGTCGGGCTGGCGAGGCAGGCCAACGTCAAAAACTGGTGGCATCAGTATGGCGACTTGATCCCCAAAGACTTCGATGTCTACGTAGGTCTCGAAGCCGCTGCGTCCAAAGT
This sequence comes from Nocardia crassostreae, assembly GCF_001613405.1. Classification (GTDB taxonomy): domain Bacteria; phylum Actinomycetota; class Actinomycetes; order Mycobacteriales; family Mycobacteriaceae; genus Nocardia; species Nocardia crassostreae. The sequence goes on along the minus strand of NZ_BDCH01000037.1, from coordinate 57,476 downwards.
CATTACCTACCAACCTGATCTGGTTCCCGGCCTGCTCCAGATCGCGGACTATGACCAGGTACTGGCCGAGCGTTGGCCGGACGACACCGACGAGGAGCGAGCGCGGCGCTTGCAGTTGAAGATGCAGCGCCAGAAGATCATCACCCGCAAGACGCAGCCTGTGGTGCTGGACGTCGTGGTCGGTGAGGCGGCGTTACGCCGCGTCGCGGGCAGCCGAAGCATCATGGCCGCCCAACTCCGGCACCTGGCCGATCGGTCCGCCGTGGACAACGTTGAGCTGCGGGTACTTCGATCCGCCGCAGGCTTTCCAGGCGGCATCTCGATGCCGCCGTTCGTCGTGCTGCAATACGGGGAATCCGCACCTGGAGAGCCCGTAGAGCCCCCTGTGGTGTTCCTGGAGGGCATCGTACATTGAGGACGCGGACGACGTGGCGAGCTTCTTGCGATCGTACGATCGGATCAGGAGCGCATCGCTCGACAGTTCGAACAGTCGACAGTTGCTCAGGCAGTTAGCAAGGGAGTACGAGAGTGGACATTGACCTGTCCGGCGCGCACTGGTTCAAGAGCAGCTACAGCCAGAGTGGCGGCGAATGCGTCGAGGTCGCATTCCTCGATGGTGGCACTATCGGCGTTCGCGACTCCAAGAACCCGACCGGCCCGGCGCTGATCTTCACGCCCGGCGAGTGGAGCGCCTTCACAACGGGTGTCACTGACGGAGAATTCAACCCCCCAATTGATTCCGCTCCGAGCCCGCGTTAGGGCTGTCGCAGTTCACACCTGTTGTGGTCGGTACACACCCGGTATGGACGGTGATAAGGGGTGTGAACCGGCCACAGTGGGTGTGAACCCGGTCGGGGCGCTAGTTCAGGTTGGCGTGCATCAGGTAGACGTTGTAGTCGCTCCAGGTGGACATGGTGAAGTACAGGTCGTTGCCGGTGGACCAGGGGTGGATGAAACCGCCGTAGAGTTCCGGGAATTGGAGGGCGCTCACCGTGAGGGCGCTGGGGGACCAGATGCCCTGGGGTGAATCCGATTCGCGGACTACGAGGCCCGCCTTGGCGGTGTCGAGGTAGCTCACCTGCCAGATGTCGCGGGTCTCGTCGTAGCGGACCGAGAGTTCGGCGGCGGGCGCTTCGGCGATGGCGCTGGCCACGTGCTGGCCGCCGACGGGGGTCCAGTCGCCGTCCACCCAGTACTGGTAGGCTGTCTTGTTGAGCACCTGGTCCTTCGGGACGCGGGCCAGGCCCACGGAACCGAGGCGGGTATTGGCGGTACCGAACATGTAGACGTGATCGCCTTGCGGGACCATGGAGGTGACCTGGAAGTTGGCCACGCCGAAGATATTGTCCCACTGGGCGTGCGGATCCTTGGTCCAGGTTTCGCCGTGGTCGTCGGAGTAGGCGATGCCGCCGTAGTTGGTGAACCAGGTGCCCGGAATGCTGTTCCAGGTGCGGATGGACATATAGCTCATGTACTGCCGGTCACCGATGGCGAACCCGGAGGTGGGGATGGTGGTGATCTCGATATTGTCCAGCTTCTTGCTGGTCAGCAGCTCCACGGCATGGCAGCGGCTGTCGGTCACCATGCGGTCGAAGGTGACGCCGTCGGTGAGGTCGGTATCGGTGCTGAAGGCGAGCAGATTGCTGCGCCAGTCGTCGCCGAACCCGCCCGGCGGATGGAAGTTGGCGCCCACAGTGTCGCCGAAGGCAATGGCCACCTCGCCGGGTTTGCTCTCCCAGAAGATGCCGAGGTCGGTGCCCATCACCTGCCACCGCTTATCGGTGCGGTTGATGGAGTTGGCCCCGGTCAGCTTGGCCACCTCGCGCACCTGCGAGACCTGCGGCAGCGGCCGGGCCGGGGCCTGCGGCAGCGGCCGGGCCGGGGCCTGCGGCAGCGGCCGGGCCGGGGCCTGCGGCGCGGCCTCGACGGGCGGGTCGGCGGGCTCCGGAGCGGGCGGCTTCTCGGGCTCGTTCGGATTCGGGAAGGCGAAGTGGAAGGGCTGCGGACGCAGGATGAGCTGCGGAATGCCCAGCTGTTCGAAGACGCTCGGCGGGCGCGGCGGGCCGTCGGTGAGATCCGGGCAGGGATTGACGCAGGGGTCCGACGGCAGTTCCATCTTCACCCGCGTGCGGTTCTCCGGCGGCGGGCCGGGGTCCACGGTCACGACCGGATAGTTGATCGGCATCTCGAGCGTCCTGGGCACGATCGACTCGTGCACCGGCGCCGGATCGGACTTACACGGGCCGACACCCGGAAGTTGCACTGTCGCATCGGATTCTGCCGGTGACGCCGTCGCGATCGGCCGGTTCGCGGACACCAGCATGCCTGCCCCGAACACGACCGCTCCCACAGCGGCCACGAACCGCTTGGCCATGCATTCAACCTCTCGACATTCAGGTCACTCCGGACACATCCGGCCCAGGACCCTACCCTCGGCACGCGGCGAACTACCCGCACTCGCCCAAGATCGACCGAATCGAGACCTGGCAAACGACGGCAACCTCGTTGCGAACCGAATTCACAAGGGCAGCAGCCTAATACACGTGCTACTCGAGCGCCTCGAAGATCAGCACCGTCGCCCCGATCCGGATCTCGACCCGATCGGCCAGCACCGCGGCTGTTTCGATGGGCTCCTCGTCGATGAACACCCCATTGGCCGAATGCAGATCCTTGATGAGCAGACCGGCCCGGCTGGGGGTGATGTGCGCGTGATAGCGGCTGGTCTTGGGATCGTCGAGCACCAGATCGTTGTCGGTCATGCGGCCGATCTTCATCCCGCCCACGCCGATGGCCACCACCCGTCCGTCGGGCAGCCGCAGCTGTCCGCGCCGCACCGCGCGCGGCATCTCGGTGACGGTCTCGGTCATGGCCTTGGCGATCCGGTCGACCTCGGCCAGCTGCCCGGTGGCCAGGGATTCCTGGCGCAGCACCCGCTGTTCCAGATCGATGAGCGCGGGACCGGGATCGATGCCCAGTTCGTCGTCGAGCACCGTGCGCACCCGCCGACACGCCTCCAGCGCATCGGCCTGGCGACCCGAGAGATACAGCGCCGTGATCAGCTGCGCCACAGCGGTTCCCGCAGCGGATGGGCATTGGTCATGGTGACCAGCTCGCCCACCACCGACGAGGCGCGCCCGCAAGCGATTTCGGCGTCGATCCGGGCGGAGGCGACCAGCAGCCGCTCCTCGTCCATGGCGGTGGCGAAGCTCTCGGCGAAGGAGAGCCCGGACAGATCGTCGAGGGCGCGCCCGCTCCACTCGGCCAGCGCCGAGCCGTACAGCTGGGCGGCGCTCTCGTGATCACCGGCCGCCGCGGCATCGCGACCGGAGCGGCGGACGGCCTCGAACCGCCCCAGATCGCATTGGCCGTCCTCGATTTCCAGCCGGTACCCGGCGGATTCGGTGCGCAGCAGGGCCGCCGGATCCACCCCGGCCGTACGCAGCGTCTTGCGAATGTTCGACACGAACACCTGCAGACTGGCCTGATACGAGTCCGGCGGGTCGTCGTTCCAGACGATATCCGCGAGCGCCTACGAGGACACCGCCCGTCGCCGGTTGACGGTGAGCGCGGCGAGCAGGGCGCGCGGCTTCGGGCCGCCGACGGCCACGGGCCGTCCGGCGACCAGCAACTGCACGGGGCCGAGGACCCGCACATCCACAGTCATTGCCACCTCACTCATTGCATGCGGGATCCCACCGCGCGCGGCGGCGAAATCCCGACTGCACGAGCTTACTTGGCGCTGATGGAACGACCAGCCGACTTCAGGTCGTTGCAAGCTTCGACGACGCGGGCCGCCATGGACGTCTCCGCCTTCTTGAGGTAGGAGCGCGGGTCGTAGACCTTCTTGTTGCCGACCTCGCCGTCCACCTTGAGCACACCGTCGTAGTTGGCGAACATGTGCGCGGCGACCGGCCGGGTAAAGGCGTACTGGGTGTCGGTGTCGACGTTCATCTTCACCACGCCGTAGCGCAGCGAATCCTCGATCTCGGACTTCAGCGAGCCGGAACCGCCGTGGAAGACGAAGTCGAACGGCTGCGCGTCCGCACCCAGGCCGAGCTTGGCGGCGGCCACGCGCTGGCCCTCGGCCAGCACCTCGGGCTTGAGCTTCACATTGCCCGGCTTGTAGACGCCGTGCACATTGCCGAAGGTGGCGGCCAGCAGGTACTTGCCGTTCTCACCGGCGCCCAGGGCGTCGATGGTCTTCTCGAAGTCCTCGGAGGAGGTGTAGAGCTTGTCGTTGATGGCGTTCTCGACGCCGTCCTCTTCACCGCCGACGACGCCGATCTCGACCTCGAGGATGATGTTCGCCGCGTGCGCCTGCTTGAGCAGTTCCTTGGCGATTTCCAGGTTCTCGTCGATCGGAATGGCGGAGCCGTCCCACATGTGCGACTGGAACAGCGGGTTCAGGCCCGACTTCACGCGCTCGGCCGAGATGGCCAGCAGCGGGCGGACGAAACCGTCCAGCTTGTCCTTGGGGCAGTGATCGGTGTGCAGCGCGATGGTGATGTCGTACTTGGCGGCGACGACGTGCGCGAACTCGGCCAGTGCGACCGAGCCGGTGACCATATCCTTCACACCCAGGCCGGAGCCGAATTCGGCGCCGCCGGTGGAGAACTGGATGATGCCGTCGCTGCCCGCATCCGCGAAGCCCTTGATGGCCGCGTTGATCGTCTCGGACGAGGTGCAGTTGATCGCGGGGAACGCGAAGGAGTTCTCCTTGGCCCGAGCAATCATCTCGGCGTAGATCTCCGGAGTCGCGATGGGCACAATGACCTCCGATGTGTGTGCTGCGTACAACAAATTCTGTCAGGCCACACCATAGGGCAGTCCGGTTTTCCACCGGCAATGGCCTCGGAATACCCGACAAGTTTGTGAGGTTGGTTCAGGGTTCGGTGTGATGTGCGGATCACCGGTAGTGTGGCGGCCGTGACCTTGCTGGCCGCTTCCGAGACCGTGACGACCACTCTGGCGACGCCCCAGATTCTCGACCCCATGTATCTCCTCACGGAGTCGTGGTTGAAGAACGCGGTACTGCCGGCCATTTTGGTGATCGTTTTCATCGAGACGGGGCTGCTGTTCCCGCTACTGCCGGGCGACTCGCTCTTGTTCACCGGCGGTCTGCTCGCGGCGCAGCCGAACCCCCCGGTCTCCATCTGGATCCTGGCGCCCGCCGTGGCGCTGACGGCCTTCCTCGGCGACCAGTGCGCGTACTGGATCGGCCGCAAGGGTTTCGGACCCGCCCTCTATCACCGTGAGGACGGGCGTTTCCTGAAGAAGAAGTACATCACCGAGGCGCACGAGTTCTTCGAGAAGTGGGGCCCCGCCGCCATTATTCTGGCCCGATTCGTCCCGATCGCCCGTACTTTCGTACCGGTGCTGGCGGGCGTCTCGGCCATGAGCTACCGCAAGTACGTGGCCTTCGACATTGTCGGCGCCATCCTGTGGGGTGGCGGCGTCACCGTGCTCGGCTACTTCCTGGGCAATGTGAGCTTCATTCGCGACAATGTCGAGGCCATCTTCCTCGTCATCGTGTTCGTCTCGGTGCTACCGATGGTCGGCTCCGTGGCGAAGGCATTGCTGGGCCGTCGCTCGGCCGCGGAAACCGCGGATGCCGCCGAATCACCCGCACGCTCCAACGAACACACCCACTGAGAAATTGACCGCCACCCCGCTGAACCTCGCGATGGGCGGTTTCAACCCGCTCGATACGGCCGGACCCGCGCTCGTCTGGACGGTGGTACTGACCTTCGTCTTCCTGGAGTGCGCGCTCATCATCGGCCTGTTCCTGCCCGGTGACTCCATGCTCATTACCGCGGGCGTGGTGCTGGCCGCGCACGCCACCGGCGAGGCGCAGGTGTGGGCGCTCTCGGTCGGCGCCATGATCGCCGCCATCGCGGGCAATCAGGTCGGGTACGTGATCGGCCAGCGCACCGGGCACCACCTGGTGGCGCGCAAGAACGGCAGATACATCAATACCGCGAATCTCACGCGGGTCGCGGATCTGTTGCACCGGCACGGTTTCCTGGCGGTGCTGGTGGCGCGCTGGATTCCGTGGGTGCGCACGCTGTGCCCGCTGGTGGCGGGCGCCGCGGGCATGGATCACCGCAAGTACACCGTCGCCTCCACCGTCGGCGCCATCATCTGGGCGCCGGTGCTGCTGCTCATCGGGTACTACGCGGGCAGTTTCATCGAGGACATGTCCTGGCTCATGCCCGCGGTCATCGGCACGCTCGTGGTCGGACTGGTGCTGGGCACCATTATCGGGATCCGGCAGTACCGCCTGGAAATGGCGCGTCCCGCCGAGGATTTCGACCTCGACACCGAGACCGTGCCCCTACCCAAGGTGCACCGGCACAACGCCTGAACCGGCCCGAACGAGCCCGAATCGCTCAGCAGAGCCCGGCGGCCGTGACCGTGTGCGCCGCCTCCATGAGCTTTCACCCGGAAAGCTGCACCGACAGATCGCGTTCCGGATTGCGCGAGGACTTCACCGATCCGCCCGGGGTGCTGTGCCCCGCGCCGAGCACGCCCGGCAGCCGTGCGGGCTCGCGCCAATCGTGGCCGAACAGCGGATCGCCCTCCACCTCGAGCCGGTTCTCCCACGCGGCCTCGGCGGATTTGCGGACAATGGCCGCGGCCGCCTTGCGGGCATCGACGTGCTCGGGTTCCTCACCGGGCAGCATGACCGCCGCCAGCGCCAGATAGCGAATGAGAATCCCATTGAACAGGCCGCCGTCCCCGCCCCCGCCGCCGACCACCACGCCGCCGGACACCAGACGCTCCTCGATGGCGGACAGCAGCCGCAGCGCGCGCTCGGTATGCCTGGGTTCGCCGGTGTGCACGGCCAATTCGGTGTCCAGGCCCAGCACCACGCCCTGGCAGTAGCTGTACACGGGCGTCTCGACCTCGCCGGAGGGCAGGTGGACGCCGTCGAAGATAAGACCGGTCTCCTTGTCCCGCAAGGTGTTGTCGATCCAGTCGGAAATTTCCTGAGCGCGGCCGTAGTGGCCGAGCCGCGCCATGGCAATGCCGACCGGACCGTTGGCCGGGGCATTGAAGAAGTCGGATCCCTTGCGCCACGGCACCGCACCGAACTGCGGATCGAAACCGCTGCAGAGCTCCTTCTCCAGCGCGAGCAGTCCGCCGCGCACCTCGTCGATGCCCTGGGTGCGCTCGGCCCGCTCCAAAGAGATTGCCAGCCAGGCCATATCGTCGTAGTAGTTGTTGGTCCAGCCCCGGATATTGCGCAGCCGCATACCCTTCGCGATCGCCGCGATACGGCGTTGCCGGACCGGGGTGACGTGCCGATTGGCGGCGTCAACCGCGCAGTCGATGAGATGGGCCTGCCACCAGTAGTGCCAGGAGACAAAGGTCCGGTCCCGCTTGGTCGGCGGCCAGCCGACCACCCCGAGCGCCGTGCCCGGAACGCCCCATAGCGATCTCAGATGCCGGGAGACGATCGCGGACTCCGCCAGATCGGCACGCTCCGCCCAGAGCGCGGCGGTCGGCTCGGTATTACGCCCGGTCCGCGATGTCATAGGACATATGGTGCCAGTCGGGCGCGCCGCCCCGTGGCTGATTTGTTACCTGAGGCCCATGTCACTTGGTTACCAGGCAGTAGTCAGGTCCGCATGCTGGCGAATCCAGGCATGCATCGCGATTCCGGCGGCCACGCCCACATTGATACTGCGGGTAGAGCCGAATTGCGCGATGGAGACCGTCTGCACGGCCGCACCCTTCGCCGCATCGGTGACGCCGGGCCCCTCCTGGCCGAAGAGCAGAAGGCCATTGCGAGGCAACCGGGCGGTTTCCAACGGCACCGAGCCCGGCACATTGTCCACGGCGACGACCGCGAGCCCCGCCTCCGCCGCGAAGCGCAGCAGCTCAGCGATATCCGAGTGGTGGCGCAGGTGCTGATAGCGGTCGGTGACCATGGCGCCGCGCCGATTCCAGCGTTTGCGCCCCACGATGTGGACGGCCGCCGCGGCGAAGGCATTCGCGGTCCGGACCACCGTGCCGATATTGGCGTCATGGCCGAAGTTCTCGATGGCCACGTGGAACGGATGGCGGCGACTGTCGATATCGGCGACGATCGCCTCGCGGGTCCAATAGCGATAGGCGTCCACCACATTGCGCCGGTCGCCGTGCTCCAGCAGTTCGGGATCCAGCCGCACGTCCGCGGGCGGTTCGGTGCCGAACTCCGCCCGCCACGGCCCGACACCGTGCGGATGGTCACCCCATTCGGTGGGACCGGGGGCGAGCGATTCGTCGGAGGTCGGGACTGGACTCACCCGGACAGCCTAATGGGCTGTCAGTAGCTGCTCGAGCTGCTGTCCAGGATGGCGATCAGGATGGCCACGCCGTAGAACAGGCCCAGCGCCAGCAGCAGGCAGGTGCCGACGATGCCACAGACGTACCCGGCCGTCACACTGCCGCGCCCGCCCAGCATGCCGCCGGAATAGTCGATCTCTTTGCGCGCCCTGTGACCCATGAACCAAGCCACCGGACCGAGCAACTGGCAGCAGGTCAGGCTGAGAATGCCCAGCACCAGAATGGTGGTGGCCTGGGGATGGTCCGGCGGCGCCGGTGGAAAACCCGGATAGGGCTGCCCCTGGTACGGGTCGTACTGGTATTCGGGATAACTCACCGCCGCATCGTATTTCGATACGGCGGCCGCGCTCTACGCGGACGTGCTACCGAGCGCGCCGACCACAATGGCGAACACGAAGAACAGCAGCAGCAATACCAGCAGGCAGGTGGCGACGATGCCGCAGATCATGCCCGCCTGCACCTGGCCGCGGCCACCGATCGCGCCGTGCGCGGCATCGATCTCGGTGAGCGCGCGCCGCCCCATCGTCCAGGCGACGGGACCGAGGAAACTGCACAGCACCAGGCTCAGAATGCCGAGCACCAGAATGATGGTCGCCTGGGGATGATCCTGCGGCGGCATACCGTAATAGCCGGGCGGCGGCACGTTGTAGCCCGGCGGCGGAGAGTCATACGTCATAGGCATGATGCTAGGTGGTGGTGGTAGCACCACCGGTGATTTCCGAGTCTGCTCCCTCGCACCCTCGATCCCGGAACACAACGATGGAGATATGAGCGAACCCGCCGACCAGCCCACCATGGTGCTCGACCTGTCCGAACCCGCACCCGAGACCACCGTGCGCGGCGGACCGGCCACCCCGCTGCGCGCCTTTCTGACGGCGCCCTTCCAGGCCCGCACCTGGAAGGAGTTCGCTTATCTGCTGGTCACTTTCGTCCTCGGCTGTATCGCGGTCTGCTACCTGTTCTTCGGCATCGGGGGCGGGCTCTACCTGTCCATCTTCGTGCTCGGCGTACCGATCCTGGCGGCGATGATCCTGGGCGGCCGGGTCTGGGGCGCGATCTACCGCGCACTCGCCGCGGGCTTGCTCGACACCGCGGTGTCCGCACCGGCGGATTTCCGCCCACGGCCCGGATTCTTCGGCTGGCTCAAGGGCGTGTTCACCGATCGCACCAGTTGGCGGGCGCTGGCCTTCCTGCTCACCCAGGCCGTGGTCGGCGTGCTGCTCGGCTACTTCGTCCTCGTCGCCATCGCCATGGCGGTGTTCACGGCCATCTCACCCATCCCATGGGCGATCGTGCATCCGATCAATGTCGACGACAACAGCGTGGAACACCATTCGCTGTTCCAGTTCAACGACACCTATATCGAAACCTGGCCGCAGGTCCTCGGCGTCGCGGCGGTCGGTGTCGCGCTCTGCTTCCTGCTGCCGTGGGTGATCCGGGCCGTGTGCTGGGTGCAGCGGTGGATGACCGTGGCGCTGCTGGGCTCCACCGCCCGCGATCGGCGCATCACGGAACTGCAGGAGAGCCGTCGCGCCGCCGTCGACGACGCCGCCGCCACGCTGCGCCGACTGGAACGCGATCTGCACGACGGCACGCAGGCGCGCCTGGTCACCATTGCCATGACCCTGGCCCGCGCCGAGGAGCGCCTGGCCACCGGCGGGGATGCCGAGCAGCTCATTGCCGACGCCCGCGCCGGTTCCAAGGAGGCCCTGACCGAATTGCGGGAACTGGTGCGCGGCATCCATCCGCCCGCCCTGGACCTCGGGCTCGAGCCCGCGCTCCAGACCCTGGCCGCCCGCTGCGCCATCCCGGTGGAACTGCGCGTCCTGCTGCCGCAGCGGCCCAGTCCGGCCGTGGAGGCCATCGCCTACTTCTCGGTGGCGGAGCTGCTCACCAATGTGGTGAAACACGCGGGCGCCAACCGCATCTGGGTATCGGTGCTGCCCACCGGGAACGACATGATCGCGGTGAGCGTGCGCGACAACGGCACCGGCGGCGCCCTGCAACCCCTGGAGAGCACCGCGGAACGCGCTGTCGGCGGCGGTCTTTCGGGGCTGGCCGCGCGCGCCCGCGCGGTCGACGGCTATCTGCTGGTGGACAGTCCGATCGGCGGGCCTACCGTGGTCACCATGACCCTCCCCCTGGCGGGACCGCAATGAACGCCCCGCTGCGGGTTGTCGTCGCGGAGGACAATGCCATCCTCCGCGACGGGCTGACAGCGCTGCTGGCCGAGCGCGGTTATCAGGTGCAGGCCGCGGTGGGCGATGCCGCGGCGCTACGCGCGGCGGTCGCCGAACATCAACCCGATGTGGCGGTGGTGGATGTGCGCATGCCGCCCAGTTTCACCGACGAGGGCCTGTTGGCGGCCCTGGAGTTGCGGCGCAGCCACCCCGAAACAGGCGTACTGGTCTTTTCGCAATGGATCGAAACCCGGTACGCCACCGAACTTCTGGCCGCCGGGGCGGGCGGGGTCGGCTATCTGCTCAAGGACCGGGTGGCCGATATCGGCGATTTCACCGATGCCCTGCACCGTGTCGCCACCGGCGGCACCGCCCTCGATCCGGAAGTGGTGAGCCAGCTCATGGGCGCTGCCCGGCAACAGGATTCGCTCGCCCGCCTCACTCCGCGCGAGCGCGAGGTGCTCGAACTCATGGCGCAGGGCCTGTCCAATGCCGCCATTGCGAAGGCGCTCACGGTAACCGAACGAGCGGTCGAAAAACACATTGGCAACATCTTCACCAAACTGGAACTGCCGCCGTCGGATCTGCATCATCGGCGCGTGCTGGCGGTTCTTCGGTTGAAGGGGTGAAACGTCGCTGCGCGGTTGCGGAGCGTGGAAGACTGACACGATGACCCGGTCTAGCTCCGCGGAATTGCTGAAAGCCGTTGCGTACTGGCCCGATCACCTATTGACCCTCGCGGAGTGGTCGGCGCTGCCGGAACTCCAGCGCGGGCAGGCCCGCGAACTGGTGGACGGAGTGCTGGTCCTGGCCCCGCAGCCGCCGCGGCATCAGCTGGCGGTCTGGCGGCTGGCGGCCCAGTTGGAGCGGGCGCTGCCGCGGCGCGTCGCGGCCCTGGCGCGCATCGAACTGGTGGTGGACGAGGGCACGCCGCCGACGGTGCGGGTGCCGGATGTGCTGATCGTGGGCGGTGCGGCCGGGGCGGCGCACGCCGGGCGGGTGCGGCCCGCGGACGTGCTGGCGGCCATCGAGATCCTGTCGCCCGGTTCGCGGCGGGTGGATCGAATCATGAAGTTCGCCGAGTACGCCGAATGCGGCATTCCGCACTACTGGCTGCTGGACATCCAGGGTTCGGTGCGGCTGACCGCGCACCGGCTGCAGGGCACCCGCTACGAGATGACCGGGCAATACTCCGGACAGGTGACCCTCGACCTCGACGGAGTCGGCCTCCCGCTCGATCTGGATGCTCTCATCGCCCTGCGTTCGCCCGCCTGACCTCGTGTGATCCGCTGCCGAGCGGGGTATACCGGACTATCCTGGAATTCCGGAAGCCGTGGTTTGGAGGTCGTCATGGACCACGCGCGTATGCTCCGCACAGTGCTCGGCGTGACCGTTGCGTATGTCATCGCACTCGCGGTCTGGCTCGGCTGGCTGATGCCGCTTACCCCGCCCGGCACGCTGCCCGTCCAGGTGATCACATTGGTCGGCCTGTTCGGATCCTTCCTCGGCATCGGCATGCTGCTCGCGCAGCGACCCTCCCGCGCGGATCGGCGGTTGCTGCGCCACGGGCTGGAGGGCTGGGCCACCATCGAGGGCGTGCATCCGCTGCTGCCCACCGATCACTGCACCGAACTCACCGAACTCGATCTGGAACTGGTGGTGCCGGGCTCGGAGACCTATCACGGCACCGTGGTCTTCGATGTGGAACCGGTGGCGCGGCCGAAAATCACTGTCGGCGGCACGATCTCGATCCGGGTGGATCCGCGCAATCGCGACCGGATCATGATCTGCCTGTAGGCACGTCGGCTAGCTGCCCGTTTTGCCCGTCCAGGCCCGTAGCATCACAGGCCATGACCACCGCTACGCCCGAGAGCCGTAGGGACGCGGACCAGGAAGCGCCGCTGCTGCTCGACACCGAGCCGCCGCGCACGCTCAGCTTCGCCGATCAGGCGGCCTTCTGGTTCAACCTGGGCGTCAGCCTCATCGGCTTCAGTGGTGCGGCCTATGTGCTCTTCCCGACCGGCCATCCGCCGCTGCCGATTGCCGGGGCGCTGCTGGCCACCCTGCTCGGCACCGTGGTCGGCACGGCCATGGTCGCGGGCACCGGCATGGTCGGCACGCGCACAGGCGCACCGGCCATGGCCGTGCTGCGCGGGCTGTTCGGCACCAAGCTCTCGTACCTGCCGACGGTGGCCAATATCGTGCAGTGCATCGGCTGGGGCGTGTACGAACTGACCGTCATCGCACTGGGCGTCTCGGCGCTGTCCCACGACAAGGTGCCGCACGCGCTGGTGATCGTGGCCGCCGGTGTGCTCTCCACCGCCATGGCCATCTGGCCGCTGCGGGTGCTGCACATCCTGCGCAAGTACATCACCGCCGCCGTCGGCGTCGCACTCGTCTACTTCTCGATTCAGCTACTGCGCCAGCCGATTCCGACACCGACCGATACCGACTGGAGCGGGTTCTTCCCCGCCGTGGACACCACGCTCGCGGTCGCGGTGTCGTTCGTGCCGCTGGCCGCCGACTACACCCGGCACTCGCTGCGGGCGCGCACCGCCGCCGGAGCCACCGTCATCGGCTATTCCACGGCCCAGATCTGGTGCTATTTCCTGGGCATTCTCGCCATTCTGCAAGCGGACGGGGATGCCACCAAGATCTTCGACACCTTCCTCGGCGTCACCGCGGGCTGGGCGTTCTTCGCGGTGCTGGTGCTGCGCGAGGCGGATCCGTCCTTCGCCAATGTGTATTCGACGGTGATGTCCATCCAGAACCTGCTACCGCGCATCGACCGCCGTGTGCTGGCCTTGGGCGTCGGCACGCTCGTCACGCTGCTGGCGCTGCCGGTGCGCGATTTCAGCGGATACGCCAACTTCCTGTACCTGATCGGCTCGGTGTTCGTACCGTTGTGCGCGGTGCTCATTGTGGACTACTTCTTCGGCAGCGGACGGCACGGCTGGAACCTCACCCAGGACGCGCCCGCGCGCCCGCTCATGCTGCTGCCGTGGGCCTGTGGGTTCGTGACGTATCAGCTGCTGAACCCGGGCTCCATCAGCTGGTGGGCGAGCTTCTGGACAAAGGTGCAGGATGCCACCGGGATTCACGCGCAGTGGTGGACGTCGGCTTCGCTGTTCTCCTTCCTAGTGGCCGCGGCGGTCACAGGGATCATCGTGCTCGTCGAGCGCCGGAAGGCTTGATGGAATGACCGGTGACCGCGTTTTCGGGATGGGCTCGGATCCGCTGGTCGATCCGGACTGGCCGCCGCTCACCCCGGCGGAGGTGGAAGACCTGCTCGGCCCCGAGGCAGTCATCGAATGGCGCAGTCCCCGGCCGCTTTCCGCGACAGCGCGGGTGCGGACCGGCGAGGGCGATCCGGTGATCGTGAAGCGCCTGCCGCAGACGCTGCGGGACGCCGCCGCTCTCGGCGAGGAGCACGGCTTCATGAATCACCTGCGCGAGCACGGGATTCCGGTTCCGGCGGTGCTGCACACCCGGGAGCACGGCAAATTCGTCTACGAGGTCCAGGAACTCGGCGTCGGCGAGGATCTGTACCGCGGCGCGTTCTCCTGGTCGCCGTACCTGTCCCGCGCGCAGGCCGCGGCCGCCGGTCGCGCCCTGGCCCAGTTGCACGTGGCCGCAACCGGTTACGACGCTCCCCCGCGCCCGCCGCGCCCGCTGCTGGCGAGCTTCACCGTCTTCGCCTCCCTGGATCCGATCGGGGCCATCGAACGGCTCGCCGCCACCCGCCCCGATCTCGGCATCTTCCTGACCTCACAGCGCTGGCGCGCGGAGGTCGAGCACCTGCACCTGCCCTTCCACGCCCGCCTCTACCCGTGGCTCGACGAACTCGAACCGCTGTGGACGCACAACGACTGGCACGGCACCAACCTGCTGTGGACCGGCGAAACCCCTTCCACCGTCATCGATTTCGGCCTCTGCGACCGCACCACCGCCGTGCACGATATCGCCATCGCCATCGAGCGCTGCGCCGTGGACTGGATCTCGCTGCGCGACGGCGGTCCGGCGCATGTGCGGTTCGAGCAGGTGGACGCCTTCCTGGACGGCTACGAATCGGTCCGGGCGCTGAGCGTCATCGAATCCCTCGCCCTGCCCGAACTCGTCCCCCTGGTGCACGCCGAGTACGAGCTCTCCGAGATCGACTACTTCCTCAGCGTGGTCCCCGGCGGAAATCCGGACAATGCCGAAATCGCCTACCGGAACTACTTTCTCGGCCACACCGAATGGTGGGCGAGCGCCGACGGCGACGCCCTGCTGTCCGCGCTGCGCGCCCGCTGAGCTGCGCTCTCAGCGGTGCGCGCGGGGGTCGGTCAGCAGATACTGCGCCGCCGCGTAGGTGCCGAGAATGACGCCCTCGGTGACACGGCGCGACCGCTCGCCGCGGGCGAAGATCTTGCGCAGCACTACGAGCCCGTCAGAGAGCGTGAACAACAGAGCGCCCACGCCGAGGCGACTGCGCGCATCGGAGTTCGGGACATTCAGCCCTGCAATGTTTTTCGCGCCGGGCGCGAGCGCAGGATCGGAAGCCAGCGTCGCGGCCGTCCCCAGCGTCGCGCCATAGGCGGTGAGCGGGACGGCGACCGCGGGCGCCTTGGCCCGCAGGAGCTCGGCCGCGCCCAGCCAGGCCCCCAACCGCTGACCCGCGATCTGCGGCCGGGGCCGGGCACCGCGCCGCCACCACAGCCAGGAGTATCCGGACTGCATGACGGCGAAAGACGTTGCGCCCGCAATCAATCGGCGGTCATTGTCCGGCTCGATGAGCAGCACGTCGCCGACGGTCGCGGCGGCGAGCGAGCCGAGCAGCACGGCCCGGTCGGCGGGATCCAGGTCGGATCCGTTGACCGCCACATCCGCCGCCAGCAGGGGCATCATGAGCGGTTTGGCAATCCACTGCAATGTGTCGCGACCGGTGACGGCGCCGAACACCGTCACCGCCGCGGCGCCGACGAACGCGGCGCGAAAAGGTCTGGCCATGACTAGAAGCTGGGCTCCGCCGGAGCCGGGGGCAGCACCGCGACCTGACCGGCATAGGACAGTCCGGCGCCGAAGCCGAGCAGCAGCGCCAGCTGACCGCCCTTGGCCTTGCCCGAGACCAGCATCTCCTCCATGGACAATGGAATCGAGGCCGCCGAGGTATTGCCGGTGTTCTCGATATCGTTGGCCATGGGGATCTCGTCGGCCAGGCCCAGATTCTTCTTCATGAGCTCGTTGATGCGGGCATTGGCCTGATGCGGGATGAACACCTCGATGTCCTCCTTGGCCACGCCCGACATCTCGATGGCGCTGGACAGGGCGCGCGGCAGGGTGACCGCGGCCCAGCGGAAGACCTTGGGGCCCTCCATGTGCAGCGACATGCGGCCCACGGGCTCGACCGCCGGATCGGTGCCCTGCAACCGCTGCGCCTTGTTCATGAATTCCAGGAAGTCGACATCCTGCGCGATGGCCTCGGCGTTCTCGCCGTCGCTGCCCCATACGGTCGGGGAGATGCCGTTCTCCTCGGCCGGTCCGACCACGACCGCGCCGGCGCCGTCACCGAAGATCATGGCGGTGCCGCGATCGGTCGGGTCGAGCCCCACGGTCATGGTCTCGGCGCCGATGACCAGGATGTATTCGGCCGAGCCGGAACGGATCATGTCCGACGCGACCCCGAGGCCGTAGCCGAACCCGCCGCAGCCGGAGGTCAGATCGAAGGCCGGAATGCCATTGATGCCGAGATCCGAGGCAATGGTGGGTGCGCCGTGTGGGGTGAGCTTGAGCCAACTGGAGGTGCACAGGATCAGCGCGCCGATCTTGGAGCGATCGAGGCCGGTGTTCTTCAGCGCGCGATCGCCCGCCGCCACCGCCATGGTGCGCAGCGTCTCGTCGCCACTGATCCAGCGCCGGTTGAGAATGCCGGTGCGATCGAAGATCCACTCGGGAGTGGAGTCGAGCACCTCGCACACCTCGGCATTGCTGACGAGACGCTGGGGGCGGTATGCCCCGATGCCGAGCATCGCGACATTCTGATGACCCTTGTTGACCGCAATGCTCACCACAGGTGACTCAACCCTTCACAACAGCATGTCGACTTCGTTGTCGGACATAAGTCCAGGACCAGGCTAACTCAGAACAAATGGTTAACCCAGAGCAAGATCTTTGAGTCCGAGAATGGAACGATATTCCAGCCCCTCGGCCGCGATCACACCGTCGGCCCCGGTCTCCCGGTCCACCACCGTGGCCACGCCCACCACGATTGCTCCGGCGTCGCGCAGCGCGCGCACCGCGGTCAGCGGCGAGTTGCCGGTGGTCGTGGTGTCCTCCACCACCAGCACCCGCTTGCCCACGATGTCCGGGCCCTCGATCTGCCGCTGCATACCGTGCGACTTGGCCGCCTTGCGCACCACGAAGGCGTCGATGGGGCGGCCCGGCGCGTGCATGACCGCGGCCGCCACCGGATCCGCGCCCATGGCGAGCCCACCGACCGAATCGAAATCCCAGTCCGCGACCAGCTCGCGCAATAGCTTGCCGATCAGCGGCGCCGCCTCGTGATGCAGGGTGGCGCGGCGCAGGTCCACGTAGTAGTCGGCTTCCTTGCCCGAGGACAATGTGACCTTGCCGTGCACGACTGCGAGCTCGCGCACCAGCCCCGCCAGTCTGTCCCGGTCGGTCGTCGTTACCTGCATTTCTGTGTCTATGTCCTTCCGCGTGCGTTGAACAGGCCCCGATTCAGGCGGGTCACCAGCGACCGGGGGATCAGTCCGGCGACCGCAGCGATCGCTTTGTACTGCATTCCGGGCACGCTGATCACCCGGTTCTTCTCCAGATCAGCCAGCGACCCGGCCACCACCTCGTCCACGCTCAGCCACAACTGTCGCGGCAGCGAACCCGGATCCAATCCGGCTCGCTCATGGAATTCGGTGTGGACGAGCCCCGGGCACAATGCCTGCACCCGAACGCCGGTCCCGGCCAGCCCGCCCGCCAGCCCTTGCGGAAAGGATACGACGTACGCCTTGGAGGCCGAATAGGTCGAACCCCTCCCGGGTATCAGGCCCGCCATACTGGCCACATTCACCACCGTGCCCTTGGCGGCGGCCACCATGGGCGGCACCGCCGCCCGGGTCAGTCGGACGACGGCGGTGACATTCACATCCAGCTGCCGTTGCAGCAGCTCCGGATCCACGGTCCAGAACTCGCCCGAGTTTCCGAATCCCGCATTGTTGACCAGGAATTCGACGCCCTCGGCGAGCCGCGACGCGACCCGGTCACGGTCCGCGGTGCGCGACAGGTCCGCGGGCACGATCTCCGCCCGCGCCCCGAAACGCACCTCGCAATCGTGCGCCAGCGCGGCGAGCCGCTGCTCGTCGCGCGCCACCAGCACCAGGTCGTAGCCGAGCGAGGCGAGCCGGATGGCGTATGCCTTGCCGATCCCCGACGTCGGCCCGGTGACCACGGCCACCGGCCGGTGGGCGCCGGGCAGGCGCGAAACGGGAGAGCTCTCGGTCATCGACTACCCATCGCTCGACAAGACAAGGGCACGGTCGCCGGTGACCGTGACTGCGCACCATTCTGGTCCCTCGAGGCGCTGCTCCGGGGGAATTACGCGCGATGGAATCGGACCAGTCCGGACCGGATCCGGGAGTGGGACCGATTACCGCGGGGCCGGACCCTGGTACGGGCGGAAGCCGGGGTGGAACGGACCGCCGGGCGGGGCGCTGCGGCCCTGATCCTTGCGCCAGCCCTCCTCGGGTTCGCGATCGTCCTCGGGTTCCTCGTCCGGCCAGTCCTCGGGTTCGGCATAGTCGTCGTCCGGATGTTCGGCGGCGCGGCGCGCGTCCTCGGCGGCCCAGTCCTCTTCCTCTTCCGGGGCGGGCGGCCAGTTGCGGCGCGGGCGATTGCGCGGATCGGGCACGACTTTCAGTGCGGGACGCCAGGATTCGGGCTCGGACTCGGATTCGTCGCCCGCGATGTCATTGACCAGCGGGCTGTAGTCGTCCTCGTCGTCCGGCTCGGGGCGACGGGCGGGCTGGGTGCGGGCGGTGGGGCGCTCGGCCTCGTAGTCGCCGTCCTCGTCGTAGCCGTCGTAGTCGTCGTCCTTCGGAACCGGATGGGAGCGGCCGGGTTCGGGCAGATCGTCGCGGGCGCGCTCGGAGCTGATGACCGGCGGCAGCACGTGCAGCAGACCGGACAGTCGCAGCACCGCGTCGATGGCGGTCTCCCAGTCCTTGGAGGTGGAGCCGACGGGCAGCATGCCCAGGGTCCAGTTGCCCTCGCTCCACAGCTGCTGCACGGTATCGGGCAGCGATTCGATGAAGGCCACCATGCGCTGATCCACCGCGTGCCGGGCGATATCCGGATTGGTGGCGAAGACCACCCGATCGCCGATGGCGCCGAGCAGTTCCAGATCGTGGTCCTTGGGCGGTGCGGCCGTCTTCAGGCGCAGATCGATATCGATATCCGAACCGATCTGCCGACGCACCGCGACCAGGGTGGCGGCGTCCTCCAGATCGAAGAGCACGAACTTCTCGCCCTTGCGATTGCCGGACACCACATCCACCGCCGACAGATAGCCGAGCTTGGCCAGCGCACCGCGCCGCCAGGTGGAGGCGAGCGCCGGTTCCACCGAAACATAGGTGTAGCCCTGGGATTTCGCCCAGACCTGCCGCACATGTCCCGTGCGCTGCCGTTGCAGCCGATCGAAATAGAGCAGCACGATCGCGCCCACGAGCGCGATCGCCGCCAACCCGAACCATATAGCCGCCATCGCCGCCTACCCTATCCAGCCGGACGTTGAAATGCCCGGTACGCCTGCACGTTGTCGTGCGCGAGCCGCCGCCGGATCGCTCATCGGGGCGCGCTCGGCAGCGAGGTGCTGATGATGATCTTGGCCTGAATGGATCCGTCGGCCGCCTTGTCCCCCTACACCATCACCATCTCGCCGACCTTCAGATCGGCCACCGTGGTGGTGGTCAGCGAGATCACCTGGGTGTCCGCATCGGTTTTCACGGTCACGGTATCGCCCGCCAGGGTGGTCATGGTGAGCGTCTTGCCGTCATTGCTGGCGATGGTGCCCATATCCGCGCCGAGGCCCTCGATATCGCCGAAGCCGGGAATCTGCGGTATGCCGCTGGGTAGTTGGCCGCCGGTGGTCCCCGGCAGCGAGGGCACCAGCAAGGGATTGGTGGTGCTGGTCCGGCCCGAGGAGGCGGTGTCGGACGACGAATCCTTGTTCGCCAGCAGCACTCCCGCGATCACGCCGCCCAGCGCGACGAGCACGAACGCGGCCACGCCGACCACGACCCACATGCTCTTGTTGCGCTTCGGCGGCTGCGGACCGGACGGCGGCGGATAGCCGGGCTGATAGCCACCCGGCCCACCGGGCCCGCCCGGATAGCCGGGCGCCCCCGGATATCCGGCCGCACCGGGCGGTGCATAGGCGCCGGGCTGCGCGTACTGGGTTTCGTAGCTGCTCGTCTGCGCGTACCCGCCGCCGCTCTCGTAAGCGCCCCACCCGGCGTCGGGCGGCGGCATCACGCGGGTGGCATCGGGCCCGGGCGGCTGGGCGAAGTAATCGGTGGGCGCCGAGTAGTACTCGGTGGGCCCGTACGCCTCACCGGGCTCGGAGGTGTGCCCACCCGGCTCGCCGACCCGGTCGACCTTCTCGGTCGGCCCGTCCACCGGATGGGGGTCGGGCCGCCGCGACCATGGATCGCTGGGGTTGGTCATGGCCTCCAGGGTAGGCGGCCCCACACCGCGCGGCGCAGAACTCGACCGCGCGGTGTGCGATTCGCCGGGTTCAGCGGCCGACGATGAGGTGGTCGCCGTCGGAGCTGACGTTGACCTTCACCGTGTCGCCGTCCTGGACCTCGCCCGCCAGCAGTTCCTTGGCGAGGGTGTCGCCGATGGACTGCTGGATGAGGCGGCGCAGGGGGCGGGCGCCGTAGGCCGGGTCGTAACCACGCACGGCCAGCCAGAAGCGGGCCGAGTCGGAGACGTCCAGCTTCAGGCGGCGCTGGGAGAGGCGCTTCTGGAGCTGGTCCAGCTGGATGTCGACGATGGTCTCCAGCTGCTCCTCGTCCAGGGCGTGGAACATGACCACGTCGTCGAGGCGGTTGAGGAATTCCGGCTTGAACGCGGCGCGCACCGAGTTCATGACGAAATCCTTGTCGCCGCCCGCACCCAGATTGGAGGTCAGGATGAGGATGGTGTTGCGGAAATCGACGGTGCGGCCCTGACTGTCGGTGAGCCGTCCCTCGTCGAGCACCTGCAGCAGGATGTCGAAGACGTCCGGGTGGGCCTTCTCGATCTCGTCGAAGAGCACCACCGTGTACGGCCGCCGCCGCACCGCCTCGGTGAGCTGACCGCCCTGGTCGTAGCCGACGTAGCCCGGGGGCGCACCGACCAGGCGAGCCACCGAATGCTTCTCGCTGTACTCGCTCATATCGATGCGGACCATGGCGCGCTCGTCGTCGAACAGGAAGTCCGCCAAGGCCTTCGCCAGCTCGGTCTTGCCGACGCCGGTGGGGCCCACGAACATGAACGACCCGGTCGGCCGGTTCGGATCGGCGACACCGGCGCGGGCGCGGCGCACCGCATCCGAAACCGCCTGCACCGCTTCGGCCTGTCCGACCACGCGCTTGCCCAGTTCCTCCTCCATGCGGAGCAGTTTCTGGGTCTCGCCCTCCATCATCTTGCCCACGGGGACGCCGGTCCAGGCCGACACCACCTCGGCGATATCGTCGGGCCCGACCTCCTCCTTGAGCATGACGTCGCCGTCGGCCGCGCCCTTGGCCTTGGCCTCGGCTTCGGCGAGTTCCTTCTCCAGCTTGGGGATTCGCCCGTACCGGAGTTCGGCGGCCTTGCCCAGATCGCCATCGCGCTCGGCGCGATCGGATTCGCCCTTGAGCGTCTCCAGCTCCTCCTTGACCACGCGCACCGAATCGATGGCCGCCTTCTCGTTCTGCCAGCGGGTCATCAGCTGATTGAGCTTCTCGCGGTCGTCGGCGAGTTCGGAGCGCAGCTTCTCCAGACGCGTCTTGGAGGCGTCGTCGGTCTCCTTCGCGAGGGCCATCTCCTCGATCTCCAGCCGCCGCACGGCGCGTTCCACCTGATCGATTTCGACCGGGCGGGAATCGATTTCCATGCGCAGCCGCGAGGCCGACTCGTCGACCAGGTCGATGGCCTTGTCCGGCAGGAATCGCGAGGTGATGTAGCGATCCGACAGGGTGGCCGCGGCGACCAGCGCGGAGTCGGTGATGCGCACGCCGTGGTGCACCTCGTAGCGCTCCTTGAGCCCGCGCAGGATGCCGACGGTGTCCTCGACCGACGGTTCGCCCACCAGCACCTGCTGGAACCGGCGCTCCAGGGCCGGATCCTTCTCGATGTGCTGGCGGTATTCGTCGAGCGTGGTCGCGCCGACCAGGCGCAGCTCGCCGCGGGCCAGCATGGGCTTGATCATGTTCCCGGCGTCCATGGCGGATTCGCCGGTCGCGCCCGCGCCGACAATGGTGTGCAGTTCGTCGATGAAGGTGATGATCTGTCCCGCACTGGATTTGATCTCCTCCAGCACGGCCTTGAGCCGCTCCTCGAATTCGCCGCGGTACTTCGCGCCCGCGACCATGGCGCCCAGATCGAGCGAGACCAGTCGCTTGCCGCGCAGCGATTCCGGGACATCGCCCGCGATGATTCGCTGCGCGAGGCCCTCCACGATGGCGGTCTTGCCCACGCCGGGTTCGCCGATGAGCACCGGATTGTTCTTGGTGCGCCGCGACAGCACCTGCACCACGCGCCGGATCTCGGTGTCGCGCCCGATGACCGGATCCAGCTTGCCGTCGCGGGCGGCGGCGGTGAGATCGATGGAGTACTTCTCCAGGGCCTGATAGCTGCCCTCGGGATCGGCGGTGGTGACGCGGGTATTGCCGCGCACGGCGGTGAACGCCTCGCGCAGATTGTCCGCGGTGGCGCCGTATTTCAGCAGCAGCTGCGAAATATCCGAGTCCCCGGCGGCCAGGCCGACCATGAGGTGCTCGGTGGAGACATATTCGTCGCCCATCTCGGTGGCGAGCCGCTGCGCCGCGGTGACGGCGGCCAGGGCCTCGCGCCCGAGTTGCGGGGTGGCGGTCGCGCCACTGGCGCGGGGCAGCCGGTCAACGATGTCCTGGGCCTCGCGCCGGACCGTCGCCGGATCGACCGCGACGGCCTTCAACAGCGGGGCGGCGATGCCGTCGGTCTGATCCAGCAACGCCACCAGCAAGTGCGCCGGACGGATCTCCGGATTCCCGGCCGCCGAGGCCGCCTGCAGTGCGGCGGTCAGGGCCGCCTGGGTCTTGGTGGTGGGATTGAACGAGTCCACTGTCACCTTTCCTACTAGTCGTTTACTCGGTCCAACGCGGCGATAGTTGAGTCTGTTCCGCTCAATTCTGACGAGTTTTCGACATCGGCACCAGAGGGACGAAGGTCACAGACAACGCTACGCTGGGACCAGTTCGTCGACGCATCACTGTCCCGCCTCCCCGCGCCTTCAGCGCCCGGCCTGGGAGCCGTTAACGGTCCTGCACGCGTGCCTGCGGTTGAGCGCCAAAACAATTTTGGACGTACCCGACGAGTTACCCGGACCTTACGAAATCAGTTGCAGATTCCCGGACAGAACGGAGCCCTCATGCACGCGATCGTGGTACGAGAATTCGGCGGCACGCCCGAATCGGCGGATATGCCGATCCCGGAACCCGGGCCGGGGCAGATCCAGATCCAGCTCGAAGCGGCCGGGGTCAACCCGTTCGACAAACGCATCATCGACGGCATCCTGGACGGCAAGTTGCCGCACGACTTTCCGCTCATACCCGGCACCGACGGCGCGGGCACGGTCTCGGCGGTGGGTTCCGGGGTGAACGACTTCGATATCGGCCAGCGCGTGGTCGGCAAGTTCCTCACCCCGCCCATCGGGCACGGCACCTACGCCGAGTACATCGTGGTGCCGCGCGACACCACCATCGCCAAGGTCCCCGACGAGATCACCGCCATCCAGGCGGCGGCGCTGCCGGTCGCGGGGATCACGGCGCTGGATCTGGTGCATGCGGCCGGGGTGGGTTCCGGGCAGACGGTGCTGGTGATCGGCGCGACCGGCGGGGTCGGGTCGTATCTGGTGCAGCTGGCCACGCTGGCGGGCGGGCACGTCATCGCCACCGCGCGGCCCGATGCCACCGACCGCATGCTCCGGCTGGGCGCGGCCGAGGTGGTGAACTACGGGCGGATTCCGGTCGGGGATGCGCTGACCGGGCAGCAGAGCACCGAGCTGTCGGTCGCGGACTCGGTGCGGATCACCGTGCCGGGCGGGGTGGACGTGCTGTTCGATCTGGTCAGCCCGCCGCCGGTCTTCGCCGAGAACCTGACCCTGGTCAAGGACGGCGGCAAGGCCTACACGACCGTGTGGTCGGCCGACGAGGACGAGCTGACGCGGCGCGGGATAACCGGCGGCAACTTCGAATCCCACGGCGGTGCGGCCGAATTGCGGGAGCTGCTGCGCGATGTCGGCAATGGCGATCTGGTGGTCCCCATCGACGCCACCTCGCCGCTCGCGGACGCCCCGCAAGTTATCGGCGCGTCCGGTGGGCGAGGCAAGACCGTGCTGGTCATCTGAACCTCTGGTTACATGAATGGCTCCAGCTTGGCTATATCCGTGCGACCACGGTTTTTTCAGGGATACTTGACGCGGAGGGCGGCCTGGAACCAGGCCCGTCCGGGGTAGTTGCAGAGGAAGGAAAGCTCGACGTCGTGGATGCGCGTTCGGCAGCGCTGGTCCGCGCAAACTTTCGGACAGTCGTCGAGGCCCCGCACGGGCCCGAACGACTGATCAGCGCGTTCTACGGTCACCTTTTCGCGGAGATTCCCGCCCTGCGGGAGCTGTTCCCCTCCGCCATGGACATGCAGGCGAAACGCCTGGTTACCGCCATCCAGTTCGTCCTGGACAATCTGGAGGACTGGGATCGCGCGCAGCGCTTCCTGGAACAGCTGGCGCGTGATCACCGCAAGTACGGCGTGGAGGCGGCGCACTACGACATCGCGGGTCGTGCGCTGCTCTCGGCATTCCGCAGTTACAACGGGGTCGGGCACTGGAACCGGCAATTGGAGGCCGGATGGCGCGATGTCACCATCCTCATCTCGGCGTCCATGGCCATCGGCGCCAATTCCGACAAGTCGCAACCGTATTGGGAGGCGACGGTGGTCGGGCACCGGCGGGTGGTGGACGATCTGGCCATTGTCCGGCTGCAATCGGACACGCCCATTCCGTACGGGGCCGGGCAGTACGTGCCCATCGCCATTCCGCAGCGGCCCAAGATGTGGCGGTATCTGTCCCCGGCCATCCCCACCAATCCCTACGGGGAGATCGAGTTCCATGTGCGCAAGGTGCGCACCGGCTGGGTGAGCCCGGCCATCGTGAACGAGACCAAGGTGGGCGACCGGTGGATGATCGCCGCCCCGCTGGGCGGTCTGCACGTGGATCTGAGCAGCCGCAAGGATGTGCTCATGATCAGCTCGGGCACCGGCATCGCGCCGATTCGCGCCCAGCTGATCGAGATGGGGCGGCGCGGCATCAATCCGCGCGTGCACCTGTTCATAGGCGGGCGCTATCCCTGCGATCTCTACGATGTGGAGAACATGTGGCAGCTCTCGCAGAGCAATCCGTGGCTGACGGTGATTCCGGTGTGCGAGAACGAAACCAACCCGTGGTGGCATCCGTACCCGCCCGCCGAGACGCCCTTCGGCATGCGTCGGCGGCTCATCGGTAACCTGGGCGCGGTGGTGGCCAGTTTCGGCGCCTGGGCGGACCGGCAGATCCAGATCGCCGGGTCGGCGCGCATGATCGCCGATACCAAGCGGGCACTGCTCGCGGTGGGCACCCCGGAGCGGAACATCATGTCCGATCCGGTCTAGCTTTCGTTGTGGCACAGAGAATTTCGATGATCAGGAGTTGGCTTTGACGCGCGGCCCGGACGATACCGACGAATTCCCGATCATCAAGGCGGTGCCGTCCTACGCCGATACCGACGAGCTGCCCATCGTCACCCCGGACACGCCCCCGCCGGACGGCGTCCCGGCCGCCCGGTCGAACTCGCCGTTCGGGCCGTCCGCCGCCGAGGGGGAATGGTCGGCGACGGTGGTGGGCGCGCACCGGCTGCGCGAGGATCTCGCGGTGATCCGGCTGATCGGCGAGTTCGTGCCGTTCTCGGCCGGGCAGTCCATGGAGGTGCGCACGCCGCAGCATCCGAATATCGTGCGGCGCTTGTATTCCGCGCTGCCGCCCTCTCTGGACGGCAAGCTGGAATTCCATGTGCGCACGGTGCCGGGCGGCTTCTGCAGCGGATCGCTGGTGGAGGACACCCGCGCCGGGGACGAATGGCGGATCGGCAATCCGGGCGGCTGGCTGACGGTGGACGAGGACGCCACCGAGGTGGTCATGATCGCCGACGGCATCGGCCTGGCCCCGCTGCGCGCGCTGCTGCTGGATCTGTCGCGGCGCGCCACGCCGCCGAATCTCACGCTGTTCCTGGGCGGGCGCTATCCGCGTGATCTGTACGCCGCGGACATGCTGTATCTGCTCACCGAGCAATTCCCTTGGCTCACCGTGCTTCCGGTGGTGGCGGACGAACAGGATCCGGTCCGCACCGACGCCTGGTACGAGGCGTGCAAGGTGAATGTCGGGTTCCAGCCGGAGGAGATGCTGCCGGGTACGCTCGCCGAGGTGGTCGGCCGCTTCGCGCCCTTCGATCACCAGCAGATTCTGGTGTGCGGCAATTCCGGCCCGGTGCAGGCCGTCGTGGACCGGCTCCTCGCGACGGGTACACCGCGGGAAAACCTACGCTACGAAGGGTTTTAGAACAGCAGGGTGCTAGAACAGCGGGTCGTGGCGGATGTTCTGGGTCGGGGTGCCCGCGGCCATGAGCCGGAACTTGGTGGTCTGCACCATCGAGGGCGATCCGACGATCTGCACGTCAAGATCCGCCCACGGCCCGAAACCGACCACGATCTTGCCGATCTGACCCACCCGGCGCGGCTGTAGTCCCGGAAGTTCGCCGGGCTCTTCGGAATCCGCGAAATGCCACCAGGGGTTCTCATTGCTCTCGGTGACCGGATTGACCGTGAGCCATTTATTGGCGCGCGCCAGCTGGCTCAGGATTTCCAGATCGTAGAGATCGCACGGGTAGTGCCCGCCCACGAACAGATCCACCTTGGGATTGGAGCGCCGCGCCGTCATGGCCATGAGCTGGGCGCGCAGCGGTGCGATACCGGTACCGCAGCCGATCATGAGCATCTTGCGGCGGGTATCGCGCGGGACGCCCAGCCCGCCCAGCGGTGAGCCGATGAGCCATTTCTCGCCGACCCTGGTGTGCCCGACCATGGCCGGGCTGACCCAGCCGCCGGTGACGCCGCGAATATGGAATTCCAGTTCGCCGCTGGCATTGGCCGGGATGGCCGGGGAGAGATACCGCCACATGCGCGGACGGGACGGGATCTGCACGCTCATGTACTGTCCGGCCGCGTACTGCA
This sequence comes from Nocardia crassostreae, assembly GCF_001613405.1. Taxonomy (GTDB): domain Bacteria; phylum Actinomycetota; class Actinomycetes; order Mycobacteriales; family Mycobacteriaceae; genus Nocardia; species Nocardia crassostreae. The sequence goes on along the minus strand of NZ_BDCH01000037.1, from coordinate 30,429 downwards.
TGGGCTGATCCAGCTGTAGCCGCACGATGGCGAGATTGCGCAGCACCTCGCGGTGTTCGATGACGGTGCCGGTCCAGACCGGCGGGGTGCCCTCCTGTTCGGCGGCGCTGATCATGGTGGAGGCGATGACGCCGAGGCCCTCGTCCCAGGCGCGGTCGACCTCGTCGGTCCACATCTCGGTCCCGGCGTAGGCCTGCATGGCGGATTTCAGCGATTTCCCCACGGCGGCATAGTGTTCGGCGACCACACCGTATTTGCGGTGATCGCGGCCCAGCTGGGCGAGGAACGGCAGCAGCTTGTCCGGCTCCTCCAGCCGGTCGACCACATAGGCGATGGCCTTCACGAGGCGGTCGCGCTGGGCATCGAGCGCGGCGGGGAAGAAGTCCCGTACTTGCGGGTAATCGGTGAAGAGGATGGCGTAGAACGAGCGCGCGAGTTTTTCCGGGCCGCCTTCCTCCGCAGCAACCGCCTTGAACGTCGTTCTTATCAATGCGACGGTCCGCGAATCCATTTGTGTCACAACCCCATTTCGCACTCGAACACGGGCGGAACCGGCGAGTGCGTGCTGCGGGACACTCGACAGCAGCCGTTGCCAAGCAAGTGTAGGTGAGGTTTGCCAGCAACGGAACGGGGCGTTTCAACAACACGCCTGTAATTCCCTTAAATTGAGGACGATGCAGGATTCTTCACCTGAAAACAGACCGTTCACCTGTAACACACCGGCGGACACGGGTTTTCACTCGCCGATCTTGCGAGATCCGTTTTGCAAGACTCAGAAACTCAGCGACCTCACCGCAACTTCGCATGCGATCCAATTACCCTGGCACACAAGGACAAATGGAATATTTCCCCAACCATCCGGTCTGTATTTATTTCCGCCCCACCCTAACCCGAAAAGAAAAGGTGCGGGGACCTTGTCCCCGCACCCTTCCCGTTATCGCCAGTCCTACTGCGGGTTCCGCCGATGGCGCGGCTGCCACACCACCAGTGCGGTGCTACGCGGGGCGGGAGTCAGGTCGGGGCGGTACCCCGACCGGAGTCTTTCCACCTCGGCGGTCAACTCCGCGACTCGGTGCTGCAGTTCCTCGACCTGATTGGTGAGTTCGATGATCCGTTTGATGCCCGCCAGATTGACGCCCTCGTCCTGGGACAGCCGCTGCACCTCGCGGAGCAGTTCCACATCCCGGTCCGAGTAGCGCCGCCCGCCGCCGGACGTACGCTGCGGCGAGACCAGGTCCAGGCGGTCATAGGTGCGCAGCGTCTGGGCGTGCATGCCCGCCAGCTGCGCGGCCACCGAGATCAGGAAGTACTGCGCCTCGGTCTTTTTCGGATCGGAACTCATCACGCACCTGCCCATCCAGCACGCGGATCGAAGCCACTTTCCTTCTCCGCCTCCGCATAACGCCGCAGCGTCTCGGTGGCATTGTCGTCCAGCTTCTGCGGAATCGCGACCTTCACCGTGACGAGCAGATCGCCCGCACCGCCGCCGCCGCGCTTGGGCACACCGCGCCCGCGCACCCGCAGCGTCCGACCGTCCGCGGTGCCCGGGGGCACCTTGACGCCGACGCGGCCGTCCAGCGTGGGCACCAAAACCGTTGTGCCCAGCACCAATTCGCTGTAGCTGACCGGCAGCACCAGGGTCAGGTCGTCGCCATTGCAGCCGAACACCTTGTCCTGGCTGACATGAACGGTGACGAACAGATCGCCCGGCGGCGCGCCGCGCAGGCCCGCCTCGCCCTGCCCGGCCAACCGGATCCGCTGCCCGTCGCGCACCCCCGGGGGAATGCGGACGGTAATGGTCCGGGTCCGATTCTGGATGCCGGTGCCGCGGCAGTCGGTGCACGGATCGTCGATAATGGATCCGGTGCCCCGGCAGTCGTCGCACGGCTCGCTGAATCCGAACGCGCCCTGATTGCGGCTGATCACGCCGGAACCATTGCAGTGCGGGCAGACTCGCGGACTGGTGCCCGGCTTGGCGCCACTGCCGTGGCAGGTGGTGCAGGCCGCCGGGCTGGTCATGCGCAGCGGGACCGTCACGCCCTGGGCAGCCTCGCGGAAGCCCAAGGTGGTCTCGGTCTCCACATCGCTGCCCCGCCGCGGGCGCGACGAGGTGCGGGTGCCGCCGCGATTGAACAGGCCGCCGAGAATATCGCCGAGACCGCCGTCCCCGGCGGTCGTGGTGGCGCCGCCGAAGATGTCGCCCAGGTTGAATTCACCGGAGAAGCCGCCGGGCTGGCCGTAGCCGCCGCCCGGCGAGAAGCCGCCGCGGCCGAAGCCGCCGCTCGCGAACAGGCGGCGGGCCTCGTCGTACTCCTTGCGCTTCTCCGGATCCGACAGCACGGCGTGCGCCTCGCTGACGGCCTTGAATCGCTCCTCCGCCTTGGCATCCCCCGGATTCTTGTCCGGATGCAGATCCCGGGCGAGCTTGCGGTAGGCCTTCTTGACCTCGTCCTGGGTGGCGCTGGAGGCAATGCCCAGCTCCTTGTAGAAGTCCTTCTCGAGCCACTCCCGATTCACCGGGCATCTCCTCCTCTCGAATTCCGCAGCGCCGCGGTCCCGTCGGGGACCGGCGGGGTGTTACTCGTTACCAGCGGCATCGGTGGCGGCGTTCGTCGTATCCGATGCGGTGCCGTTCAGATCCGCTACCCCATCGGTGACGCCGACCAGCGCGTGGCGTAGGACGCGGTCACCGAACTTGTAGCCCTTGCGCATGACCATGCCGATCACCGGATCGTGTCCGGAGCCCTCGTGCTGTACGGCCTCGTGCAGGGTCGGGTCGAAAGGCTCGCCCTCCGTGCCGAATTCCACGAGGCCCTGCTTCTGCAGGGCGGTGACCAGCTTGTCCGCGACCGACTTGAGCGGTCCGGTCTCCAGGTCGCCGTGCGCGCGGGCGCGGTAGAGATCGTCGAGGACACCGAGCAATTCGGTGACCACCGACGCCTTGGCCGTCTCGATGGTGGCCTGGCGGTCGCGCTCGACGCGGCGGCGGTAGTTGGCGTATTCGGCGGTCAGCCGCTGCAGGTCGGACGTGCGCTCGGCGAGTTCGGCGCTGATGGCGTCGGCGAGCGAATCCTCGCTCACGGCACTGTCATCCGCGGCCGAAGCCGCGGCAGACTGCTCCGCCGCGGCCTCGCCAACCTGACCCGCGAGCGGATCAACGACATCGTCGATGATGACCGGCTCTTCGTTCGGGTTCGGGTTCGTCACTTCTTCTCCGGCTCCTCGACGACCTCGGCGTCGACCACGGTGTCATCGGAATCCGGTGCGGCAGCGCCATTGCCCTGCGCAGCCGACTCCGCGCCCGCGGCCTCGTAGATGGCCTGGCCCAGCGCCTGCGATTCGGTCGCGAGCTTCTCCACCGCGGTCTTGATGACCGCGATATCGGTGCCCTTGAGCGCCTCGTTGGCCTCCGCGATGGCCGCCTCGACCTTGGTCTTGACCTCGGCCGGGACCTTGTCCTCGTTGTCCTTGATGAACTTCTCGGTCTGATGCGCCAGCGATTCGGCCTGGTTGCGGGTCTCCGCCTCCTCGCGCCGCGCCTTGTCCTCGGCCGCGTGCGCCTCGGCGTCCTTCACCATGCGGTCGATCTCCTCCTTGGACAGGCCGGAGCCGTCCTGGATCTTGATCGTGTTCTCCTTGCCGGTGCCCTTGTCCTTGGCGGTGACGTGCACGATGCCATTGGCGTCGATGTCGAAGGTGACCTCGATCTGCGGCACGCCGCGCGGGGCCGGCGGGATGCCGGTCAGCTCGAAGGAGCCGAGCAGCTTGTTGTGCGAGGCGATCTCGCGCTCGCCCTGGTAGACCTGGATCTGCACGGACGGCTGGTTGTCGTCGGCCGTGGTGAAGGTCTCCGAGCGCTTGGTCGGAATGGTGGTGTTGCGCTCGATGAGCTTGGTCATCACGCCGCCCTTGGTCTCGATGCCCAGCGACAGCGGGGTGACATCGAGCAGCAGGACGTCCTTGACCTCACCCTTGAGCACACCGGCCTGCAGGGCGGCGCCGATGGCGACGACCTCGTCCGGGTTCACGCCCTTGTTGGGCTCCTTGCCGCCGGTCAGTTCCTTGACCAGGTCGGAGACGGCGGGCATACGGGTGGAGCCGCCGACGAGCACCACGTGGTCGATATCGCCGACCGAGATGCCCGCGTCCTTGATGACGGACTGGAACGGCTTGCGGGTGCGGTCCAGCAGATCGGAGGTGATCTTCTGGAACTCGGCGCGGGTCAGCTGCTCGTCGAGGAACAGCGGGTTCTTGTCCGCGTCGACGGTGATGTAGGGCAGGTTGATCGAGGTCGACTGCGAGGACGACAGTTCGATCTTGGCCTTCTCGGCGGCCTCGCGCAGGCGCTGCATGGCCATCTTGTCCTTGGTCAGGTCGATGCCCGAGGTGCCCTTGAACTTGTCGACCAGCCACTGCACGATGCGCTCGTCCCAGTCGTCGCCACCGAGGTGGTTGTCACCGGAGGTGGCGCGAACCTCGACGACGCCCTCGCCGATCTCCAGCAGCGAGACGTCGAAGGTGCCGCCGCCGAGGTCGAAGACCAGGATGGTCTGTTCCTTGTCACCCTTGTCCAGGCCGTAGGCCAGCGCGGCCGCGGTGGGCTCGTTGACGATGCGGAGCACGTTCAGGCCCGCGATCTGCCCGGCCTCCTTGGTGGCCTGGCGCTGCGCGTCCTCGAAGTAGGCGGGGACGGTAATCACGGCGTCGGTGATCTCTTCACCCAGGTAGGCCTCGGCATCGCGCTTCAGCTTCATGAGCGTGCGCGCGGAGATCTCCTGCGGGGTGTACTTCTTGCCGTCGATCTCGACCGACCAGTCCTCGCCCATATGGCGCTTGACGGACCGAATGGTGCGGTCGACATTGGTGACGGCCTGGTTCTTGGCGGGCTGACCGACGAGCACCTCACCGTTCTTCGCGAATGCGACAACGGATGGCGTGGTGCGCGATCCTTCCGAGTTGGCGACGACGACCGGCTCACCGCCTTCGAGAACAGCGATGACCGAGTTCGTGGTCCCGAGGTCGATACCGACCGCACGAGCCATGGTGATTCCTCCTGGTTGACGTACTTACACAGTCCTCAGCAACTAACAACTGAGCGTGGTCGGCTCAATCCTGCCTCCGGTTCGCCCGGAGTGCAACCTGAACTTGAGTCGAACTCGCTCAACCTTGTCTGATCAGCTCCAACGGGCGATGCACGTCGCCTATTCCCCAGGCGCTCGAAAATTTTCTCGAGCCGACCCGACGCAAGAATCGGCGGGGGTCACTCCGCGGCGGGGTGGACCGTCAGCGGCTCGCCCGCGAGGGTCGTCTCCAGATGGCCGTAGCGGCGGCCGTCGTCGGCGGCGTGGGCGTAGATGGTGACCGTCGGATCGGTGACCGACGAATTGGGATCGGCGATATTCGCGCCCGGCGCGCGATCGATGATGATGTGGGTGATCTCGCCGTCCGGCAGACGCAGTGTCCGCAGCGCTCCGGCAATGAGGCGCGACAGCTTCGCGATATCGATGGCCCCCAGATCGAGCGGGGTCGCGGAATCGTCGCGGGAGGTGCTGTCGATCCGGAAACCCTTGGCGTTGTAGTAGATGTCCTCGGCCCGCCCGGGATCGGCGGTGGGGCGCTCGGCCAGCACATCGTCCGGGTACAGGCTCACCTCGTCGGCCATCAGATCCCCGTACCGATCCCGGTAGGCCGCAAGGAAACTCGCCAGGCCCGCGCCGGTGGTGGGATCGGGCAGCGGCGGCTCCGCGGCGGTCGTGCGGGCCACACAGCCGCCCAGCGCCCCGAGCAGCGCGGCCACGGTGATCAATGCCCCGGCGGCCTGCCAGCGCCACGACGGCTTGCGCTTGTCCACCCGCACCACCGGTGCGTCGGCCAGATTGGCGGGGATCTGCAGATCGTGGATCAGCCGATCGATATCGCCGAAGGTCTTGGCGCGCATGGCCTTCACCGTCCGCTGCGCATGCTCGGAGTCCGTCAGCTCGCCCTCGGACCTGGCAGCGTCGAGCAGTGCGCAGGCGTCCACGCGATCGGCATCGCGGGCTCGCAACTTACCGTGGCGTCGATTCTCGGCCATACCCGCGCCTAACCCTCGAACGGCCAACTGCGCACGACGACGCCCGCCGGGGTGGCATAGAGGTGACCGTATTCCTGAAACTTGTTGCTCACGTATACCGAGACGAGCGGACCGGAACCCTCGTCCGCGAAAACCGGGTCCGGTTCGAAGCTGAGATGGCTGATCTCGCCGCCGTCCACCCGCAACAGCGTGGGCGCCTCGGCGAGCAGTCTGCCCAGGGCGGCCACATCCACGGCGGCGAGATCGAAGGCGGCGGTGGTCGTTTCCCGCGTGGCGATCGAGTTCGACTGCTCGAATCCGCCCCGATACCGGTACTCCACCTTCCGATTGGGCTGACCGGACACCGCGCGGGTCAGGCTCGCATGCTCGTCGAACAGATCCAGCGCATCGACCAGCGTGTCGCAGAACTTGGCCCGATACACCTCGCGGAAATGTGTAATCCCTTCCGCCGTCAGCAAGTTCGGCGTCGGCACCACCAGTGGTTCGACCACGCCGAGGTCGACCACGGGCGCACCCGCCGGTCGCGCCGCGGGCCGGTCCACCCACACGAACATGCCGACCGCCGCCGCGAACCACGGCCGCTTGCGCACCCGCGGCGGCTGCGGCGCTTCGGGTGCGTCCGCCGCGCGTTGCAGATCCGCCGTCAGCTCGGCCAGTTCCCCCAAAGTCCGTGTGCCTTCGGCCAATTCGACCATTGCCCGATGGTCGTCGGCCGACAACTGTCCATCGCCGTGCGCCGCGTCCAATGCCGCGCAGGTTGCGGCCCGATCCTTGTCCCGGGCCCGCACATGCCCCGGGTACGCGCCCGCGCTCCGCCGTACCCGCGCGCGTTTCGCATCCGGCAGCCGCAGATCCGCCGTCCCCGCCGACTGCTGCAGATCCCCCACCAACTCGCGCAGCTCCCCCAGGGTCTGCGCCCGCCCGGCCGCCTCCGACCGCTGGTGATATTCGTCGGCGGTGAGCTGCCCCTCCTCATAGGCGGCATCGAGACGCCCGCGCACATTGACCCGATCGATATCCCGCGCCCGCACCCGTCCGGCCGCGCGCGCCTCCCCCGACCCCCCCGGCCGAACTCGCACTCACGCCCGAATCGTAGATCCGCACCGCCGCGGCCGCCCGGCGAAATCCGACATCTGCGGCAACTGGATCTTCCCGGTGCGGGGGATCGCTCAATGGGCAGCCGCCAGCACCTCCGCGGCGAGGTCGTGGTCCAGGGTGACGCGCACCAGGGCGGCGGCGAGGTCGGCGGTGTGACCTTCCGGAGCCAGGGCGGCCAGAGCCTGTGGATCGGTGGGGAGGTTCAGCTCGGCGGCCCCTTGCAGGGCGCGTTCGTCGAAGTGCGGGCGGATCCAGGTCCAGGTGTCCTGGACCTCGCGCAGGAAGATATCGGCGCCCACCGGGCCGATGCCCTGGAATTCCTGGAGCAGCCGGGCCAGGCGGCTGGGTCGCCGGTCCGCCGCGGCCGCCAATCGACGCAGGTCACCGTGGTATTCGTCCAGGAGGAAGGCGACATTGGCGCCCAGGCGGGTGGCGGTGGATTCGTCGTAGCGGCGGTAGCGGGCACGGTCCAGGACATCGACCAGTTCCTGCCATTCGGCATCGGCGACCCGGTGGGTGGTGTTGTAACCGCTGCCGATCAGCTCCCGGGCGGCGGCCACCGCGATATCGGCGGAGATCCGGGTGCTGAGCAGCTGGGCGAGGATGAGCAGCTGGTACAGGGGGGCGGGTTTGTCGGCCAGTTTGATACCGGCTTCCCGGGCGTAACTGGTTCCGGCTCGGTCGAGCAGCGCGCGGACGATATCTGGTGAATGCATGGTGCACCTGCCGGGGGTTCATTCCAGCAGCGGAAACCTGCCGGATCGAATGAGACCCGCTATGGCCTCCATTTTCGCTCGAGGCGCGGCGTAGTCGGGATGCGCGCCGATGACGGCGGCCGCATCGTGCAGGCGGACCATCTGGCGTTCGGCCGCTTCGACGCTGCGTCCGCCCGAGGTCACCGGATGACCGGCGAAGGCCGGGCGGCGCGGGTCCACCCGGCCGAGTTCGACGGCCTTCTCCACCCGGCGCGAGCATTTGCAGAACGCCTGCGGATCGGCCAGGCCGCAGGTCTTGGTCAGGAAGTTCCCGAGGCGTTTCTTACCGCGCTCCAAGCGCTTTCGATAGGCGGCCAGGGTGACATCGGCGATCCACGCCGCCTCGGTGGAGCTGAGTTCGAACACATCGGAGAGCACGAAGGCCACGCGTTCCTCGCGCGCCAGGCATTGCAGCATGGCCTGGCTGCAGTTGAGCCGCACCTCGTGGGTGAGCAGCGTGGATTCGGGCCCGCGGTAGTCCGCTTCCACCAGACCGTCTTTCAAACCCTCGCTGAATTCGTCCAGACTGAGCTGCCGCGACTCCTGCGGGGTCCGCCGGTTCAGGTTGATGAGGTAGTTGACGCCGATCCGGTACGCCCAGGTGAGCAGCTTCGCCTCACCCCGCCAGGTATCGAGCTTGCCGACCGCGCGCAGCAGGATCTCCTGGGTGGCATCCTCGGCGTCGGCGGGCCGCCACACCATGCGCAGGGACAGCCGGTAGATGGGATCCTGCAGCTGCCGCACGATTTCGCCGACGGCGGCGGAATCCCCGGCGACGGCTCGCGCGACCAGTTCCCGTTCGGCGCTGTCCGGGCCGCGGTCGTCGTCCGCTTCGATCTCCATTTCGCCAGCCTCGATGCGGCGGGCTCGCCTCGCAAGCCCTGAATTCGAGTGCACCCGTGAAAAAGGGATCGCGGGGCGAAACAGGTGTCTCACCCCGCGATCGGCCCTGCCACGGCGATTTCAGGCTACCGCGCCCGCGGCGGTGAGCGCGTGCGCGCGCATCCACTCCGCGACGGCGGAGCCGATGGCATCGGGCTGGTCCTCGGGGCTGTGGTGCCCGGCCGGTCCGATATTCACGACCTCGGTGGCGGCGAAGGTCCGTGCGGCCCAGTCGATCACCTCCGGGGAGCCGAGCCCGACGCCGTGCTCGACGGCCATGAGCAGCTTGGGGATCCGCGGCGACTCGGCCATCCAGCGCCCGTAGTTCTCGACAATGGCGACCACATCAGCCGGTTCGCCGCCGAGCGGGAATTCGCGCGGCCACACCAGCATGGGCTTGCGGGATTCCGGCGTGGGGTACGGCTTGCGGTAGGCGTCGAGCGCTTCCAGCGACAGGCTGCGCGTGGAGGCGGGGAGGTTGAACTCGATGAACATGTTCTTCTCCAGCACCATCTCCTCGCCCTCGGGGGAACGGAAGCGCCGGAACAGTTCCGCGCCCTGCGGCGGCATATCCGACCATTCCAGCGGCCGCAGGAAGGTCTCGACGATCGCGATGCCGCGCACCCGCTCGGGATGCCGTGCCGCCCAGTGCATGCCGAGCGCCCCGCCCCAGTCGTGGCCGACGATGATCACCCGATCCAGGCCGAGGGCGTCGAACCAGGCGTCGAGGTAGCGGGCGTGATCGACGAAGCGGTAGTCGCCGTCCGGCTTACCCGAGTCACCCATACCGATGAGATCCGGTGCCAGCACCCGGGTTTCACCGCTGACATGCGGAATCACATTGCGCCAGATGTAGGACGAGGTGGGGTTGCCGTGCAGGAAGACGACGGGGATATCGCCGCTGCCGGTGTCGGAGTAGTTGATGAACGAGTCGAGGATCTCGATGGTGGGCATGGTGTCCGTCCTTCCGGGTGACTTGCTTACACCTGGTTGGACACACCGAATCCCTAGCTGTGACTCGGCTGTTCAGTGACGCTCGTCACATGGCGGCGGGCCCTGCCGTTCGGCGGTCAGGCCGGGATGAATGCCCGGCGTGAGCCCGTTGCCGACGGCGGCCCGCTGCAGCAGCTCGACCAGTTGCGCTCGTTCGGCCGGTTCGAGCGGCGCGAGCAGTTCCGCGTCCAGCCCGGTGACAAGTTCCTCCGCCCGATCGAGGACCTCGTCGGCGGCGGGCAGCAGGTGCACGGCGTGCGCGCGGCGGTCGGTCGGATGCTTGCGCCGCTCGACGAGTCCGCGCTTCTCCAGGTCGTCCACCAGCCCGACCATCACATTGCGATGGATGCCGAGCGCCTCGCACAACTGCTGCTGGGACAGCCCGTCGTTCGCCTTGAGAATCCGCAGCGCACCGAACTGCGGCGGCTTGATGCCCAGCGGCGACAGCAGGTCGGTGAAGCGGTAGACCGTATGACTTCCCAACTGCCCGAACAGGAATGCGGCGTGTTGGAAGAGCGGCGGATGACTGGCGGCGGCATCGGTCACCCCCGCAGCCTATCTGAAGGCACCATTCATGATTTCCCTATTGCATGATAATCACTTCATGTGCATAGTTTGATTCGTCGCCCACCCGCACCGAATCGAAGAGAGATCGCCGTGGACACCGACACCGAACCCACCACACTCGACCCCCGCCGCTGGATCGCCTTCGCCGTCGTCCTGGCCGCCGGGTTCATGGACCTGCTCGACGTCACCATCGTCAATGTGGCGATACCGAGCATTCAGAACGATCTGAAAGCCGAGTATTCGCAGATCGAATGGATCATCGCCGCCTATGTCCTGGCCTTCGCGGCGGTTCTGATCACCGGCGGCCGCCTCGGCGACATCTACGGCCGCAAGCGGTTGTTCCTGCTCGGCATGGCCGGATTCACCCTGGCGTCCGCCGCCTGTGGGCTGAGCACCGATCCAGCCGTGCTCATCGCCGCCCGCTTCGCGCAGGGCGCCATGGCCGGGCTCATGGTGCCGCAGATTCTCGCCATCATCCGGGTCACCTTCCCGAAAACCGAGCGCGCCAAGGCAATCGCCATCTACAGCGGTGTCGGCGGCTCCGCCTCCGCGGTCGGCCTGGCGCTGGGCGGGCTGCTGGTGCAGTGGGATCTGTTCGATCTGGGCTGGCGGCCGATCTTCCTGGTGAATATCCCGGTCGGCATTCTCGGGCTCGTCGCCGCGGCCGTGGTGATGCGGGATTCGCGGTCCCCGAATCCGCCGCGACTGGACATCATCGGTATGGCGCTGGCCGTCTCCGCGGTGCTGCTGCTGGTGTACCCGCTCACCGAGGGTCGCCGATTGGATTGGCCCGTCTGGACTTTCGTCATGATCGCGGCCTCGCTGGCGGTCTTCGCGGTCTTCGGGGTGTACGAGCGGTGGCGGGCCCGCACCATCGGCTCCCCGCTGGTCGATATCGATCTGTTCTGTTCCCGGCCCTTCACCGTGGGCTTGGCGAGCTGGCTGCTGTTCTGGATCGGCTTCGGCGGGTTCTTCCTGGTCTGGAGCCTGTTCATGCAGGCGGGCCTGGGCTGGACACCCATGCGCGCCGGATTGACCTCGGTGCTTTTCGCGGTCGGCGCGGGCATCGGCGCCGGAGTCTCGGTGAGTGTGCTCGCCCCCGAAGTTCGGCCGCCGGGTACTGCTGGGCGGCGGACTGGTGACCATGGCCGGTTTCGGGCTGTACGGCTGGCTGGCGGCGCGCTACAAATCCGAGCTCAGCTCTTGGCAGATGGTCGTGCCGCTCATCGTGACCGGTATCGGCTTCGGATTCATTGTGGCGCCGACCATCGACATGCTGCTCGGCCAGATTCCGGAACGCGAGGCCGGGGCGGCGTCCGGGCTGCTCAATACCGGGCAGCAACTGGGCATGGCGCTCGGCGTGGCCCTGGTCGGCATCGTGTTCTTCACGCAGCTCGATCAGGATTCCGGGCGCGGCGTGGACTCGGTGGCCGCGCAGACGCGGGCCGAGCTGGCGGCGGCCGGGCTGCCCGCGCCGGTGCAGGACGAGATTCTCGCCAACTTCCGTGCCTGCGTGCGAGATCGGTCCGCCGAGGTGGATCCGTCGGTGGTTCCCGCGAGCTGCGAAACCGGCGGCGGCGATCCGGCCCTCGCCCGCACGCTCTCCGATGCGGGCGTGGCGGCCAATGCCGTGAACTTCGCGCACACCTTCGATTTCACGCTGAAGTGGGGCATCGCCCTGATGGCGCTCACGTGCCTGGGCTTCCTCGCGCTGCCCCGGGACGCCCGCTTCGAACCGCACGAGGCCGAACTCGCCGATGCGGAGTCCCAGCTGGTCTGACTCCGGCAGAATCCAGTCTCGACACCGTCTTTCGACAGGAGCGAGTCATGCGCGCAGTCACGTGTACCAAGGGCGAATTCCAGGTGGAGGAGCTGCCGGCCCTCACCCCGGGCCCGGGCCAAGTGCTGGTCAACGTGCTGCGCTGCGGTATCTGCGGATCCGATCTGCATGCCCGCCGCCACTGCGACGAACTCGCCGACCTGGCCGCCGCCACCGGCTACGACCACTTCATGCGCTCGGATCAGAGCGTGGTCATGGGCCACGAATTCGTCGGCGAGGTGGTCGATTACGGGCCGAGCACGCGCCGCCGCTGGACCTCCGGCACCCAGCTGGTGGCGCTGCCCATCGTCCGCACCGGCCGTCAGCCGCACCTGACCGGATTGTCCGCGGCGGCCTCCGGCGGCTATGCCGAACAGGTCCTGGTGCAGGAGTCCATGGCCTTCGCCGTCCCCAACGGCCTCGCCACCGATCACGCCGCGCTGACCGAGCCCATGGCGGTGGCCTGGCATGCGATTCGCAAGGCGCGGGTCGACAGGAACCGGCCCGCCTTCGTCATCGGTTGCGGCCCCATCGGTCTGGCGGTCGTCGCCATGCTGAAGGCGTCCGGCGTCCGCACCGTCATCGCCAGCGACCTCTCGCCCCGCCGCCGGGAACTGGCGGCGCGGTGCGGCGCCGACGTGGTGGTGGACCCGGTCACCGATTCACCGTGGACCGCGGCTCCGAAGAAGTCCCGTATCAATGGCGCCACCGATGTGCTCAACCTCGGCTTCGACGCCATGGAACGGTTGCGCCGCTTGCCCGGCATCCCCTGGTGGTATCTCTTCCGGGCGGCTCACGCCTTCAATCAAGGGCCTTCCGGCCCGGCCATTTTCGAATGCGTGGGCGTCCCCGGCATCATCGACCAGATCCTGGCCGCCGCCCCGCCCATGTCACGCGTGATCGTGGTGGGCGTGTGCATGCAGCCGGACACCTTCCGTCCAGCCCTGGCCATCAACAAGGAGATCGAACTCCGCTTCGTCTTCGGCTACGACCCGGGCGAATTCCGCGACACCCTGCATATGCTCGCCGACGGCAAGGTCGACCCGTCGCCGCTGATCACCGGGACCGTCGGCCTCGACGGCGTGGACGCCGCCTACTCCGCCCTGGCCTCGCCCGAGCACCACGCCAAGATCCTCATCGATCCCCGCAGCGAGGTCACGGTCCCCTGAACCCGCCCGAGCTCCCGTTCACCGCCGGGGACGCAGGCTCGGAAAGGGCGTGGTCGGGAGTTCGTGCAGGATATCGAGGAGGCCCTCCGCACTGCGGGCGGCGGTCAGACAGGCGGTCGCCATGGCCTGATCCGCCAGCGGGTGCCGGGCGCGGCCGCGCCACTTGTGCACGGCGGCAAGGGCTTCCTCGCGCTGGGTGGCCAGATCGGTGTGCGCGTGCAGGCCCAGACGCAGATGCAGTGCGACGCCCGCTCCGCCAATGAGCCGGTGCATTTCGGCCAGATCCGCCGCGGGAAGCGGCAGCTCGCCGACGCGCAGATGCCCGAGCAGCCGGAGTTCGGCGAAGCCGTGCACATCGGCGAGCAGGGTCCGCACGCGCGGCAGCAGCGCGTCGGCAGGCGTGCCCGGATTGATCGCGAGTATCCGGGCCAGGGCGGTCAGGGCGGAATGCGCCTTCAATTCCTCGGCACGCTGGGCGAATTGCACGTCCAGGACAGTGCGTAGTTCGTCCAGCCCGGAGCGGGCGGTGAGCTCGGCCGCCAATGTGTGGGAATCGCGCACCCCCAGGCGAACGAGCGTGACGGCCAAGCGGATACCGAACAATCCGAAGCGGGCCGCCAAGTGGGCGCGTAGCTCCGGCGGGACCGGCAGCGGCAGATCCGGGCGGGCGAACCGGTCGGCGGACAGCAGCGCCGCGCTCAGCTCGTCGACGGGCAGGGTGGCCAGCTCCGCGAAGGCGGCGAACTCGCGCTGGCGCAGCGTGGCGGCCGCGAAGGCCAGCAGGCCCGCGACCGGAATCACCGACTGGCACAGCCCGGTTCGCTCCAGTTCACCGGCGAAGCGCGCGGCCACATCGCGCGCGGAATGCAGGGCGTCGATCCGGCCTGCGCCGATTTCGTCGGCCCGCGACACCACGCCGATCACGCCCAGCGGACCCGCGGCTCCAGCACCCGCGAACCCATGCGCCGCCCCGCTTCCCGCGATACCCGGGAATCCGTGCGCCGCCCCTGTTTCCACAGCACCCTGCCGACTGCGCGACATATCGGTTCCCACCGTGCTCGGCCGTTCCCGCGACGCGCCGGGTCCGGCGCCGATCTGCTCGAGGAAGTCCACATCGGCGGCATCGAGGCGGCGCAGCAGGTAGAGGACCGCGTCCGCGCTGGGTAGCGCCGCACCCGCGCCCGGGGTGAGCAGTCGCGACGTGCGGGCCGAGACGTCCCGCGACAGTGAGGAGATACCGGGGGTGTCGATAATGGTGGTCTGTTCCAGCTCGGCGGACGGCCATTCCACCGCGAGGTGATCCACCTCGCGTGGGCGCGCGGAATTCCAGCGCAGCGCCGACAGATCGAAGGTGAGCCCGTGCGCCCCCGGCAGGCCCCCGGCCCCGCGGCCGCGCCGGACCACCACATCGGCGCGGGCCCCGTCCATCGAGTACGCGCTGACCCGAGGCGCCGCGCCATGGCGGTACCAGGTGACCAGACGGGTGCACTCGGTCGCGTCGGTGGACGCGATGTCCTGCCCCACCAGGGCATTCAGCAGTGTCGACTTACCCGCCTTGAGCTGCCCGGCCAGCGCCACCCGCAAGGGCTGGTCCAGCCTGCGCGCGCATTCCTCCAGCTGGGCTCGCACGCCCGGCTGCTGCGCGAACGCCCGCCGCGCCGCCGCCACGAGCCCGCGAGTCTCAGGCCCCAGCCCGAACCCGGCCCCCGCATCGTCCCTCATCGGCTCCCGATTCCGAAGCACGCTTCACCTCCACGCATCGCCCCTCATTCGCCGCCACCCCGCCCCGCGTTAGCAACCGCCAATCTGAAATGGCGATGACCGGGAACTGGTGGCGGCAAATCGCGAGAGGCCGCCGCCACAAGTTCCCGGTCGACGATGTTTCACACCGTGCGGCCCTCGGGTAGGGCGGGGGGCGCGGGGGTGAGGAGGGCGGTGGAGTGGCGGCGGAGTTCGGCTACCATGTGCAGGCGGCGTTCCAGATCGGTGATGCGTTCGGTGCGGCGGGTGGATTCGACGGATGCGGCTTGCTGGGCGGCGCGCAGGGATTCGTCGAGGGAGCGCAGGGTGCGGTCGGCGATGGCGGTGAAATGATCGCGGAGCAGGCGGTGGATGCGGTGCAGGCGGTCCTTGGTCTCCTTGGCGGTGTGGAAGGCGACATCGTCGAGGTAGCGGCGGACCGCGATCTTGGCGTCATTGCGGCGTTTGGCCAGGCGGGCCTGTTTGTCGTCGCGGAAGGCCTTGCCGCCGAGGATGGCTCCCGCGCCGAGGGACAGCGGGTTGATGAGGGCCATGCCCGCCAGCGTGCCGACGAGGCCGACCATGACCACGCCGCCGTAGGAGCCTTTGACGCCCACCAGCACCTTGTGGGTGAAGCCGAGGTCGGGTTCCAGGTCCGCGAGGGTGCAGGATCCGGCGCGGGATGCGTTGTCCTCCAGCTTTTCCCGGACGTCGGGGAGATCGACGGCGCCCAGTTCGGTGAAGTGGGTGGCCACCTGTTCGGCGAGGCGGACGGTGCGGGTGCCGGTCCACAGCAGATTGTCACCGACGGCGGTGCCGACCGTGGTGGTCAGCCAGTCGTCCATGCTGTCCCAGTGCCTGCCCGGGTCGTGGTCGTCGATCCAGTCCTCGGCGGCGCGGGCGATATTCCGGAGGCGATTGCGCAGGTCGTGATCGATATCCCCGGCCAGGTCGGTAATGCCGTCGGCCAGGGTCTGCTGCCAGGCCGCGGTGCGGCGGTGTAGTTGCTCGGCGGTGGATTTCGCGGACTGCAATTCGCGGACGGCGGCGGCGCCGCGTTCCGGATCGCGCAGCGCCACGAGTTCACTGCCCAGCGCCAGCGCCAGATGTTCCGCGGCGGAACCTATGTCGAGGGCGACGGTGCGCTGCACGGCGGCCTGATCGCGGGCCACGACCTGGTCGCGCAGGAACTGGAAGACCGGGCCGAATCCGGATTCCCGGCCCAGCTGCTCGTCCTGCAGGCGCAGCGCGTGGGTGCGCAGCACGGCCGATACGGGCAGCATCGGCACCTCGATACCCGCTGTGCGCAAATGCTTCTCATTGGCCTCGAACACCTGCCGCCAGTGCGGATAGAGGTCGATCTTGGTGAGCAGCACCGCGACCGCCGGGCACAGCTCCCGCACCTGCCGCAGGAAATCCATCTCCGGATCGGTGAGTTCGGTGGAGGCATCGGTGAGCACCAGCACCGCATCCGCCGCCGGGGCCTGGCCGAGCACCGTGCCCGCCCCGCCGCCGCCGTGCGTACCCAGCCCCGGGGTGTCGACGACCACGATCCCGTCGGCCAGCAGCCGATTCGGGGTCTCGATCTCGAGCCGCAGCACCGGCCGTCCCTGCGCCTGCGGTGCGCGGGCGGTGACGGCGCCGATCTGCTCGATCGGCACCGCCGCCCGGGTGGTCTCGCCGCCCTCATTACCGGCGAGCACCAGCTCCGCCCGCGCCTGCCGCCCGTGTGACAGCACCGCTGTGACCGTCGTGACGGTGTCATCCCCGACCGGGCAGATCTCCAGGTTGAGCAGCGCGTTCACGAACTGGCTGCGGCCCTGATTCCCCAGCCCAGCCACCACGATCCGCCGCCGCGGATCGCGAATCCGCCCGGCCAGCGTCTCCAGCCGTCCGACCAGATCCCCGCGCCGCGCATCCCGCGCCACCGCAATGGTTTCCGACAACACCGCCAGCAGCGGATGCGCCGCCACAGTCCCCGACACCGCGATACCCACCTATCCTCCAACAGCCTCAGCGAAACTCACGAATGCAACATGTCGCCGATGACATCCCCGCCCGCCCCACTCTCGAACTCCACCCCGCCGTTCCCGAACAACCCGGCATCCAACTCCCCACCCTGCACCTCGCCCCCGAAGGCCTGCGAAACATCCACCCCCGCCCAAGGATTCGCCCCCACCGAAACCCCGGCCTCCACCGCACCCCCGCCACCGACCCCGACCTCGACCCCGTTCCCCACCGAGCTATCCACCCCCGCAACAGCATTCCCCACCCCGGCAAGTCCGGTCTCCACACCACTTCCGAACTCCGCCCCCGCCCCGGCGGCACCCGACAGCCCGGCATCGAGTCCCGTACCCAACGCCCCACCCGCATTCGCGGCCGCATCGAGACCCCCGCCGATTCCGGCATCGAGCCCCGCCCCCAGCTGCGATCCGGCACCGACCGTCGTGTCGACCGCGCCGGAAAGGCCCGTCTCCAATCCGGCCCCGACCTGCGTCCCGGCATCCACCGCACCGGAAAGCCCTGTCTCCAAACCACTTCCGAGCTGTGCACCCGCACCGATTGCCGCATCACCGACCCCGCTCAGGCCCGTCTCGAGCCCGGCGCCGACCTGCCCACCGGCATTCACAGCTCCATCGACAGCTGTGGACAACCCCGCACCGATCCCCGCGCCCAAACCGGTTGCAGCATCGACACTTCCGCCAATCCCGGCCTCCAGCCCGGTTCCAAGCCCCGCTCCGGCCTCGAGACCCGCACCGATACCGGTGTTCAGCGCCGTTTCGAGCCCGGCACCTGCATCCACAGCCGCGCCGAGACCAGTGGACAGGCCGGTTTCCACACCCGCACCGAGCTGAGCACCCAAACCCGTTGCTGCGTCGATGCTTCCGCCAATGCCGGTTTCCAGGCCCGCGCCGATACCTGTGTTCAGGGCGGTTTCGAGTCCGGCGCCCGCTTGCGCTCCGGCATTCAGTGCCGCGCCGAGGCCTGTGGACAGACCCGCTTCCAGATCTGCGCCGAATTGGGTACCGGCGTTGATCGCGCCGTTGAGGCCAGTGGACAGACCGGTATTGATGTCGGTTCCGAGTTGTGCGCCCAGACCGGTGGCGGCGTTCACGACGCCGGACAGGCCGGTTTCCAGGCCCGCGCCCACCTGGGCTCCTGCGCCGAGGTCGAGGCCGAGGTCGGCTTCCAGGCCGGTGGCGGCGTCGACGGCGGCGCCGAGGCCGGTCGACAAGTCGGCGCCGATGGTGGTGGCCGCGCCGATGACGCCGTTCAGACCGGTGGCCAGGCCGAGGTCGAGGCCCGTGCCGAGGTTTACGCCGAGGTTGGCGTCGGTGGCGGTGGTGGCGCCGATATTCACGGCGGCTCCGGTCGTCCCCGCGGCGACCGTGCCGATATTCACTCCCGTCGCGCCGTTCACGCCGAGAGCGCCATTGAGGCCCGCGGCCGCACCGGCTTCGGCGGCCGCGCCGGTGCCCGCGGCAATGATGGCGGACAGCTGCGAACCTCCGGCTACCAGGGCGGATTCCGCGACCATGGGGGCAACGGCGGCAATATCTTCGGGGGTGACGGCGTCCAGTCCGGCGGCGGCGAGGGCTTCGCCGGGGGCGGTGCAATAGGCGGCGGCCGCGTCCTGATCCCGCAGCAGGTTGAGGATGAACTCGAGAATTGCGTTGGGGCTCATGGTCAATCGTCTCCTGGATGGGCGGGTCCGGTTGACCCGCGCTGCTCGAATTGCCTTTCACGCTAGGAAGGCGGCGCGTTACGCCGAAACGGGGTGAAACCCCCAGGTTTCCGGTTGGTCCGGATTGGGGGGTTGGTGGGCATTAGGGGAATTTCCCCACTGTTGGGGGGTGAACAGTAACGACGATCCCCCAGCAACCGACAGGTTCCATGGGCCGCCCGGCCTACCCACAGTTTTCATACTTATCGGACCGAAGAGCTTTCGAGCCGCACGCGATTCACCCGACGCGTGTCTGGAAATGGGACAGGGGAACTCGAATGAGTCAGGGTCTGGCGCTCGGCATCACCGTCGGGTCGTCGAATACGGTCGCCGTGACGACTTCGGGGGGACGGCGCACCGTACAACCGCTGCCGGACGCGCTCGGCGGCGAGTCGGAACTTCCGGAGAGCTTTCTGTCCCGGGTGGGGGACCCGGTGGACCTCCGGACCAGAGACGGATCCGCTGTTCGCGCAGCGGATCTCGTAGCGCGCGCCATCGGCCGCGCCATGACCGCCACCGGTCCGGCCGCGGCCACGGTGGCCTGCTATCCGTCCTGGTGGCCGCAGCACACGGTGGAGGTGCAGCGGGCCGCCCTCGACGCCGCCGGGCTGGACGGCGTGGCGCTCGTCCCGGAGGCCGCGGCGGCCATGCGCTGGCTACAGGAAGTGCACGAATCCAGTCACGACGGCGCCATGGCGGTGTACGACCTGGGGGCGACCGGTTTGACGGTTTCCGTGGCCCGCACCGGCAGCATGTCCGGTTTGCTCGGTGAACTGGTACGTACCACCACGGTGGCGGGCGCGGAATTCGATCTGCTGACCATGCGCCACGTTCTCGCATTCGCGGTGGGCGAAAAGGATTTCGACCCGTTCGATCCTTTGCTGGAGCAAGAATTGTCGGCCCTGCGCGGCCGCTGCAGAATTGCGAAAGAAACTCTCTCCAAAAAGACGGCGACCATGGTTCCCGTCCGTTTGCCCGCCCTCGGCATGGACGTCCGCTTGGTCCGCGACGAGGTGGAGGACCTCTACCGCTCCCGTCTGGTCGCCTCCCTCGACCTGGTGCGCGAGGCCATCCGCCGCGCCGGACTGGCCAGCGGCGACCTCGACGGCATCCTGCTCACCGGCGGCGGCTCGGCGATTCCGCTGGTCACCGAGCTGCTCTCCACCGAATTCGGCATCCCCGTCGCGACCGCCGCCGATCCGGCCCACCTCAGCACCCACGGCGCCGCCCTGTTGGCCGCCGATCTGCTGGCCGACACCACCCCCACCGAACCGCACGCGGCGCTCTCCGCGCTGCCAGCCACCCGCGCCCGCCATCCCGAACGTCCGAACGCCACCCCGAACACGCTCGCGCGGATCGACCGCGATACGAACGAGACCGATGCGGACGAGGCCGCGGACCGCCCGCTCCCGGCGCTGCCGAGCGAGGCCGCCCGGCCGAGCGGCTTCACGCACTGGCGGCGCGCGGCCGTCATCGGCGCGGCCGCCATAGCCGTGGCCGCGCTCGCCACCGGCACCCTGGCCATGGGCACCGGCGCACAGCCCGCCACCTCGGAACCCACCGCCCCGCAACCCGCGTCGACCACGGTCGCGGCGCTGGACAATGCCGAAACCCCGCAGTCCTCCGGTCAGGCCGCCCCCATCGGCAACCCGGTCGTCACGGCCGCGCCGCCGGGCGTCACCGCCCCGGGTTCGGCCCCGGCCGCCGCCACCGGCCCCACTCCCGGCCAGCCCACCACCGACCCGTCCACCCAGCCCGCCGCCCCGGGTCCCTCGTCACCGCAACAGGATCCGGCCGCCCCCGCCCAGCTACCGGCGCAACCACAGCCCGATGTGCAGGCACCGTCCATTCCATCGCTCCCCACCGGGGCCCTCACCGATGCCGTCGATCAGCTCGGCAGCGCGGTCCCCCCGGTCCCGAGCCAGATCCTTCCGCAATCCGGCGGCTGAGAGTTGGTCCCAGTTGATAGGCAATCCCCCGGTCGCGCTCGACTCCCTCCCCTGCGCGCGAGAACTCCTGCGGGAGCTGGACTCCGGCGATCCGGCTCCTCCGCTCTACCTCATCCGCGGCCGCTCCGGCACCGGTAAATCCACCCTGCTGGCCGCCGCCCGCACGAGACTCCGCCACCGCGGTCTGACCCTCACCGACAATCCGCACGATGTGATCCCCACGGCCGCACCGGATATCGCCCTGGTGGTGGACGACGCGCACCGTCTCGAACCCGCCACGATCGAGGCCCTGTGCGCCGCGGCCGAGTTCGGTGGCCGCCCGGTGATAGTCACCATGCGCCCGCGCCCGCACGACACTTCGCTGCGCGCTCTGGCGGAACTGGTGGCCCGCCGCGGCCGGGTGCTGGATCTCCGTGCGCTCGGGGTGGCCGAAATCGCCCCGTTCGCACGGGAACTCGGCATGATGGTGCCGCGCGGTCTGGCACAGCACATTCACGCCCGCACGGCCGGTATCCACGGCGGCGTGGTGGCGGCGCTGACCGCCGCCTGCGCCACGCGCCTGGACGCCGGTGTGGCCGCCGTGGACGATGCCGTGGCCACCTGGGCGCGCACCCGCCTCGACGACGCCGATCCGGGACTGCTCGACACCTTCGTGGTGGCCGCCATCGGCGCGGGCCTGGACACCGCCGAGATCAGCGAGGTGCTCGACGTATCGCTCACAGCAGCACAGGATCTGGTGGACAGCGCCCGGGGCAGCGCCCTGATCACCGATGCCGATCTGCTGCTCGAGCCCGCGGTCGCCGCCCTCCGCACCCTGGTCGGCGACCGCCGCTACCTGTCGATCCAACGCCGCCTCCTGAGGGCCCGGCTCGACGCCGGACTGCTGCGCGAGCACACCGCCCTGCTGCTCGCCGAGTCCGGCGTGCGCGACCCGCACCTGGCCGAATTCCTCTACACCACAGCCGAGAAGGCCGGAGACGAGGCCGTCCGCCACTATGCGGCCGCGGCCGCGGCCGGTGCCGACCCCGACGCCATTGCCGTCCGCTGGGCCGACGCCGCCGCCCGAACCGGCGACCACGACACCGCCCTGCGCCTGGCCGAACCGGCCCTCGGCCGACCGGACGCGACTCCGCCCGAACTCGCCGCCGCCGTCCGTGTCTGCGCCGGTGTCTGGACCCGCCGGGGCCTGGCCGCCCGCGCCGCCCAGCTCTACAGCTGGCTCGGCGCACACCGCATCGGCGCGGACTGGGCCGTAGGCGCAACTGTGCTCTCCCTCGTCGGCGACGCCGAGGGCGCCCGCGCCCTGACCGCATTCTCCGCCCACTGGCCGCCGACGGAAGCCAGCGCCCGCGCGGGCCTGATCGCCGACGCCCTGGCCGGTTCGACCCGCGCCACCGATTCGCCGACGCGATCCCCGGCCGAGTCGGACACCGCTGTCTCTCCCGCAGTGGGCACGGCGACGCCGGTACCGCCGGTTTCGGAAGCCTCCGACCTCGCCGCGCAGCCTGCCGGAGCCGATTCGGGCGCGCCGCGTCCGGGATCCGCGCCCGGCGGGCGCGCGGCGGCGCTGGCGGCGGCTTCGGCCCTCATCCATGCCGCGCATTCGGCGGTCGCGCCCGGCGACAATGGCGGAGATCGGTTTCTGCCGTGTTCGGCGGTGTCGATCGCGGCATTGTTGTGCCTGAGCATGGGTGATCCGCGACGGGCGGCGGACGCCCTGCGGGGTGGCGTGCGGGATCCGCAACAGCGGGTGCTGGCCGCGTGGGTCGCCATGCTCGGGGGGAACGAGCAATCGGCGGCGGATGCGCTCGCCGAGGTCGACCTCGCGGCACTGGATCCACGGGATCGGCTACTCGCCCACGGGGCGCTGGTGGGGCTGGCGCGGCGCAGCGGTGATCACACCGCGCTGACCGTGGCGTGGCGGGCCGCGTATCCGCTGTTCGACGAGGTGAGCGCGGATCTGCTGGCGCTCTTGCCGATCGGCGAGCTGTGGCTGGCGGGTGTCCGGCTGCGTGACGAGAGGCGGGTGCTGCCGCTGGTGGATACGGCGCTGGAACTGCTGCGGCGCCTGGGCGATCCGCCCGCGTGGGCGAACGCCTTCCACTGGTACGCGATCCAGGCCGCCATCGCGCACGAGAGCCCGGCCGATCTGCTGCCGCACGCGCATCGGCTGAAGGCGGCGGCCGCGGCGGGCGATCCGCAGGCGGCCGCGCTGGCGGACGCCGGACGCACCTGGGTGCTGGTGCTGCGCGGCCGGGTGGAGCGCGAGGCCGTGGAGGCGGCGGTACGGCGACTCGCCGGACTGGGC
Organism: Nocardia crassostreae; assembly: GCF_001613405.1. GTDB lineage: Bacteria > Actinomycetota > Actinomycetes > Mycobacteriales > Mycobacteriaceae > Nocardia > Nocardia crassostreae. The sequence continues at coordinate 7,352 of NZ_BDCH01000037.1, read as the reverse complement.
GCGAGCTGGGATGCGGCCCGGCTGGCCAGTGAGGCGGCGCTGGCCGCCGAGGACGCGACCACCGCGACCGCACTGCTCAAGCTGGCCCGCACCATCCGCGCCCAATCCCATCCGCCCGAGGCTCCGGTGCAGGCCGGGGCCCCGGCGGCGCTCGCGCCGCGCCCGCAACCGGTCTCCGACACGGTGCTCAGCGATCGCGAGCGGGAGGTCGCCGAACTGGTGCTACTGGGCTTGACCTATCGTGAGATAGGCGCTCGCCTCTATATCTCCGCGAAAACGGTGGAGCATCACGTGGCCCGGATCCGGCGTCGGATCGGTGCGAGCAGCCGATCGGAGTTATTGTCGATGCTCCGCGCCATGGGTCACGGATCACTCCTCGTATGATCACGGCGCGGGGAGGACCCGGACGCACCGAGTGAGGTAACGAGGATGGCCACAGGGGTGGGCCTGCGGATCGCGGACGACGAATGCGTCGTGGCCGTCGTCATCGGTGACGACGCCACACTCCCGGTCCACTACATCGCACGCGAATCGGTCCTGCACATGTCCGATGACGGCGACGCCGCGCTGGGCGGACCGCGACCGGACGGGCATACGCATTCCATCAGCGGTTTCGTCAAGGCCGTCGGCGATCCGGCGGGCATACCCGTCGACGACGGCGAGGCGTACCGCGCCGAGGATCTGATGGCCACCGCCGCCTTCTGCCTCATCCAGCTGGCGGCCGATCATCTGAACGGCCCCGCCGAGTTCTACGCCACCCATCCGACCGGCTGGACCGAGGCGCACGTCCAGGCCCTGCGCGAGGCGCTGGACTATCTGGGCCTGAAATCGGTGGTGCTGGTCAGCGAACGCGACCTACCCCAGCCCGAGGGCGAGACCGGAAAGTCGCTCGCCTACAACGCCGCCCGCGCGGCGCTGGCCGCGGTGCTCTCCACCCCGGCGGGTCTCACCCCGCCCGATCCCACCGCGGGCGCCGAGAATGCCGCCGAGGTCACCGAGGTGCTGCCCGCGCTGAAGTTCCCGGAGCCGGTGGCCCACGCGTACTCCGCCGCGCTGCCGGTCTCCACCACCGCCGAACCCGTCGTGCAGACCGACACCGCCGAGTCCGAAATCGTGAAACCGCGCTCGGGCCGCGGCGCCTACATGATCGCCGCGGCCGCCGCGGTGATCGGTTTGCTCCTGGGTGGCCTCGGAGTGGCGACGGTGTTGCGCGGCGACGAGGAGAAGCCCGGTCCGCCGCGCGGCGAGGTCGTGTCCGATCCGGCGACCGCCGGTGCGGTGCCGCCGCTGCTACCGCCGCCGACGAGTTCCGAGGAGCCCGCGCCGGTCCCGCCGATCGCCGAACAGCTGGAGGTGGAGCCGACCACGGAACCGCCGGCCACCACGAGCGAGACCACCACCGTCACCACCCCGCCCTCCACGACGCCGCCACCGAGTTCGACCACCACGACGCGTCCGGTGCCGCCCATCTACCGTTACCCGCCGGTACCCACCTTCGACTTGCCGATGCCGCCCGGGTGGGAGGATCCCTGGGCGCAGAATCCGCAATAGTTCGCTGCGACCTTCGGTGGTTTGTGCCCTAAAGTGATGCTCTGACCGATGTTCCGCGAAGTAACCGGATCGTCGGTCTGCTGGGTGCACTACGAAGGGACTCCATGCGCAAGTTCATGGCGCGCCGCGCCACGGTCATCGGGTTCGCTGCGGCCGTCCTCGCCGGTCCCTTATTCGCGGCCCCGGTGACCGCGGAGTCACCGAATCAGCTTGCGGCCGACAAGCTTCCGCCCGAACTGGTGCAGGCGATCGAGCGCGATCTGCGCATGACGCCCGCGGAGTACCTGGACCGCGCCGCCAAGGCCCAGCAATTGCGGGACTACGCAAAGGAATTCCGCACCGAGCGCCCCGAGGAGTTCGCGGGCGCCTGGATCGGCGTCGACGGTAAGCCGGTGCTCGCCGTGACCTCGCTCGACGCCGCGCGCGTGGTGGCCGAGGACGGTTACCAGACCCGCCTGGCCCCCATCAATGCCGACGGCCTCGAGGGTTCCCTCGATCAGTTCAATCAGTGGGTCAGCAGCCTGCCGCGCGAAATCTCCGGCGCCATCAATTCGGTCGCCGTCGATTTCCTCAACAGCCAGCTGATCGTCAATGTCGCGAACACCCCGGCCGGGCATCTGCTGAACCTGCCCACCCTGATCGCGAATATCAAGGTGATCCTGTCCCCCGACGCGGGCGGCCCGATCGAACGCCGGCCCATGGGCGGCGACACCTACATCAGCGCGCCCACCGCACTCGGCGATTCCTCGCTGCAGAGCGTGGACGTGTGCTCCTTCGGCTTCAATGCCACCGATGCCGCGGGCAATGCCTTGAATATCAGCGCCGGGCATTGCAATCCGAATCTGGGCAAGGCCAATGACCGGGCCGCCGTCTATCTGCCCAATGTCCGGAATCTGACCGCCAGCCCGCAGCTGGGCACCTTCGTGCACTCGCAGGTGGGCGGCGGCGCGGCCCTGGACTACTCGGTCATCGAACTGAATTCCGATGCGGTGGCCGCCGGTATGGATCAGCCGAATGTGCGCGGCGCCAACGGCACCACGCTCTCCATTACCGGCATTGCCGATCCGATCACCGGCGCGCCGGTCTGCAAGTCGGGCCAGTACTCCACGTTCACTTGCGGTTTCGTCATTGCCGACCGGGTGGAGACGCAGCTCTACACCGCCGAGGGCCAGTCCAAGACGGTTCGCGGTTTCGCCTCCAGCGCATGCACCCTGGGCGGTGACAGCGGCGGCGCCATCGTGTCCGGAACCCTCGCGCTCGGCATTACCAGCGGATCGAATGCGGCCGACGCGCCGAACTGCAACGAGGCCAATGCGGCCATGGCGCAGTACGGTGGTACCGCGACCCTGGGTATTCCGATCCGCGCCATCCTGGCCGATATCGAGGCCAATTCCGGTGGTGGACTCGGCAATGGAATTCAGGTGCGGACCAAGCCCCACGCGGGCTAGGCGACGGCCCACCGCGGGTCGAGCGACTCGGCCCGATCCGGGCCGAGTCCGGCGGACGGGCGACACGCCTCGATCTTGTTTCCGACACGCCGTTCGTTTGCCCTGCGAATACCGAATCGTCACCGGGCAATAAGTAGGCATAACGGGCCCGACACCATATAGTCGGCTCATGCTCCTGCCACGTATGCGCTTTTCCTCGCCTGCCGTGGGCACCGGCCCACGCTCCCTTGTCCGTAGAACAACCATCGCGGCCTCCGCATTGCTGATCACCGGAACATTGGCGGCGAGCGCACACGCGGAGCCCACGACCCCCGATCTGCCCGCGGAACTGATCACCGCCATCACCCGCGATCTGAAGATCTCGCCGCAGGACTACCTGCAGCGCGCCGATCTCGCCCAGCAGGAGGCCGCCTTCGCCGCCACCGCGCAGCGGCAGTACCCGCAGGTGTTCGCGGGCGCCTGGCTCGACGAGACCGGTAAGGCCGTCATCGGCCTGGCCCCCGGCACCGGCCTGGACGACGCGCGCAAGGCCGCGCAGGACGCGGGCTTCTCCGTCAAGGACGTGAGCAAGAGCGAATCGGTCCTGCGCAGCGAGAAGAACGCCTTCCAGAAGTGGCTGGAGGATCAGCCCGCCGATGTGTCGAAGGCCGTCCTCGGCGTCGCCATCGACACCATGAACAACACCATCGCGGTGCGCGCGGCCGAGCCCGGCCTGCCACTGCCCGGTTTCGTCGATCCGGCCCGCGTCATCGTCATGCCGGTCCCGCCGACCGGCAGCGAGGAGCTCGACATCCAGCAGGCCGCCGCGATCGCCGGTGAGGCCCCCGGCGTCAAGGCCGCGGGCGACGGCTACGCCTCGGTGGCGGGCCGCATGTCGCTGCGCTGCTCGCTCGGCTTCAACGGCACCGACGGCGCCGGAAATGTCGTGAACATCACTGCCGGACACTGCAATCCGAACATCCCGGCCACCGGTGGCGCGAATTCGCCGTCGGTGCACGAGATCCTGGCCGGTGACAAGGTCGGCCCGCAGATCGGCAGCTTCCAGAAGTCGGTGCTGGGCAACCAGGACTACTCCATCGTGTCGGTCAATGACAATTACCGGGATGCGTTCTCCAACAACCTGGTTCGCGTCCCGAACGCCGGTCCGATCGCCGTCACCGGCGTGGCCATCCCGGTGGTCGGCGCCCCGGTCTGCAAGTCGGGCTCCCGCACCGGCTTCAGCTGCGGCGTGGTGAATGCCATCGACCAGACCGTCCAGGTCGGCGACCGCCTGCTGACCCAGTCCTTCTCCGCCAATATCTGCGCCCTGCCCGGCGACTCCGGCGGCCCGATCGTGACCGGCACCCTGGCCCTGGGCATCTCCAGCGCCTCCTCGGTGGCCGACTACCCGATCTGCGAGATCCCCAACCTGATCGGCCTGCTGACCGGCAACGCGCCGCAGCTGTTCGCCCAGCCGGTGAGCGTGGTGCTCTCCGACAACCCGGGCCTGCGGGTGCGCACCTAGTACGAAACGGCAAGAGCCGCAAAGGCCGGTAGTCCCGCACGAGGGGCTACCGGCCTTTTGCCGTCCACGGGCAGCGATAGGAGGGCAACCCTCGCAACGGCGGTGTTCGGGCGACACAGGGGCATTGGGCGGGCATTGCCGGGCCTGTCCAGAGCGGCGGGCGATCCGGCATGCTTGAGGGATGTGTTTGGTGTTGGCCGGGTGGCGGGCGCATCCGGAGTATCGGCTCATCATTGCCGCGAATCGCGATAAATCCTTCGGGCGGCCAACCGAATCGCTGCGCCGGTGGCCGGATGTCCCCGGCCTGCTAGCCGGGCGCGATCTGGGCGCGGGCGGCGAAATCCCGGGCACGTGGCTGGGTCTGTCACCGGAACCGCGTCGACTGGCGACGGTCACCAATGTGCGTGGCCGCGGCGCGGAGCGCACGGATGCCCGCTCCCGTGGCGCATTGCTGCTCGATTACCTGCGCGGGGACACCGGTCCGGAGAAATTCGTGCGCGGTATCGCGGCGGCCGACGACGAATACAACGGATTCAACCTATTGGTCTCGGATCTGGAAACGCTGTGGTGGCACAGCAATCGGAGCGCACTCGCCCCGCGCGAGCTGCCCCCCGGATTCCACGGCGTATCCAATGGCTACCTGGTCGGAACCCTGGATCCCGACGGCGCCGTGACCACCGGAACCGACATCCCGGCCTGGCCCAAGGTCCGCGACGGGGTGCGCGCCCTGCGCTCCGTGATTGCGAACGATCCGGCGAATGTGGCGTCCTACCTGGAGGTTCTGGCCGATCGCACGCGCGCCGCCGACGCTGAACTCCCCGATACCGGCATCGGCCGCTACGCCGAGCGCGCCTCGTCGGCGCGGTTCATCAGCCACCCCGTCTACGGCACCCGTTGCAGCACGGTCCTACTGGTGCGCGAGGACGGAACCTTCGAGATGACCGAGCGCACCTTCGCCCGCTTCGGCCGCCGCAGGGGCACGGTCACCCTGACCGGACATCTCGACCTCCCCGCCTAGCCCCCCGCAAACACAAAACCGGCCCGCCCCAACGAGGGGGACGAGCCGGTTTCGCAACTGGATCAGTTGGCCCACTTGGTGGTGCCGTCCGGCGCCTGGAACACCTGGATCAGCTCCAGGCCCGCGGCGATCAGCGTCGGGCCGCCCACGGCGATGGTGCCGAGGATGCCGCCGATGTCAGCGCCCGCGACCAGACCCGGAATGCAGCCCACGGGGAGCGTCACGATGCAGCCGATGATGGCGCCGACGACGGTGCCGACGAAGCCGCCGATGGCGGTGGCGATGCCGAGCTGGCTGGAGAACTGGCTCATGGCGCGCTGGTTCTCCACCGGCGAGGCAATCTCGGTGGCGATGATCGGCCGCGCGGCGACCGGCTCGGCGCTCGGCTTGAAGTCGGCCGGCTTCTCCGGGACGACCTCGAGCACCTTGCCGTCTTCCTTGATCTCCGCGGTGGTCGGGATCTCGACGCCCGCGTTGACGAACTGCAGCGGGAAGGTGATGACGGTGGCGCCATCCTTGTCCTTCACGTTGACCAGCGTCGTCTTCGGGTCCTCAGGAGTCGCACCCTCCTGCTCGGAAAGCTCGAACGTCCCGTCCTTCAGCGTGGAGACGACGGTCTTGACGTCCTTGTCGCCGACCTTCTGATCGACGAGCTTGGTCGAGTAGGAGATATCCCCCGGCTGCGCGGGCTGCGCAGGCTCGGCATCGGCGTGGGAAATGGTGGTACCCATGGTCATTGCGCCGATGACCAAAGCAGCCGCCGCGGTGGTGCTGCGAAACTTCATTCGGTTTTTTCCAATCCGTCATCAGGTAGAGTCGCAGTCCGCATCTCCGACACGCGAGACCCAGGCGTCCCTCAGGACTAGTCGCGCGCGAAACGAAACCTCCCCGGGCATGTGAAGATGCGCACAGCAATCGGACAGCGTGAGCTTAGTCGAACACTCCGCTAGATGCGACATTCCTTCCACCCTGAACTTGTCGGTAACCCAGTGACTTTCAAAGTAAGCCTGACCTTTGTTGGGATCCGGAATTGCCGGGATTTACGGTGTCGGTACACCCTGGACAGACAAGTTACCGGCAGGTAACTTACTGTTAGTTAGGATACGAGCCAACCGGGCGTACCAGGACGTCCTCGGAAACTCGTAGGAAAGGTCGCGACATGAATGCCCTGACAGTGACGCTGGGCACGATTGGAGCAGTGCTCACAATCTTTTGCTGGGCATCGCTCATCGGTGGCGTACGAACGATCGTGCGCACCATCATGGTCGGTCAGTCCGCCCCCGACCGCTGGCGGCCGTTCTTCCCCCGCCTGAAGACGATGCTCATCGAATTCCTGGCGCACACGCGGATGAACAAATTCCGCACCGTGGGCTGGGCGCACTGGCTCGTCATGATCGGCTTCCTCGCCGGATTCATCCTCTGGTTCGAGGCGTACGGCCAGGTCTTCGACCCCGAATTCCGCTGGCCCATCATCGGTTCCTGGGGCATCTACCACCTCATGGACGAGATCCTCGGCATCGGAACGGTGGTCGGCATCGTGACGCTGATCGCGATCCGCCAGCTGAACCATCCCCGTGTGCCGGAACGCCTTTCCCGCTTCAGCGGTTCGAAGTTCGGCCCCGCCTATCTGATCGAGAGCATCGTCCTGGTCGAGGGCCTGGGCATGATCTTCGTGAAGGCCGGGAAGATCGCGACCTATCACCACTCCGCCACCTGGTCCGACTTCTTCACCGAGCAGGTCGCCAAGCTGCTGCCCGAGAGCGCGATCATGGTGTCGATCTTCGCGCTGATCAAGCTGCTCTCCGGCGCGCTCTTCCTGCTGCTCGTCGGG
>NZ_BDCH01000036.1 GCF_001613405.1 Nocardia crassostreae | reverse complement strand
AAACTACCCATCGTGACAAGTCTGACCAAGGGCGCAAACACCACCGTGACTGCCAGCGCCGTTCGCGTGCTACTGGTTTGGTCCAATGCCCCCGGTATCCCCGACCTCGATGCTTCAGCGCTTCTCCTGACAGCGTCCGGGCGGGTCCGCACTGACGGCGACTTCGTCTTCTACAACCAGCCCACCCATGCGAGCCGTGCGGTCCAGCACACCTGCAAACAGTCCGGCACCGACAGCCTGGCAGTGAATCTGTCCGAGGTGGAAGCGGATATCGATCGGATCGCCGTGTGCGCCTCGGCCGACGGCGGCGCCTTCGGGCAAGTACCCGGATTGCATCTGATACTGCTCGATGCCGCGAACGGCTCCGAGATCGCGCGGTTCGATATTGCCGCCGGACCCGAGACGGCCATGCTGTGCGGCGAACTGTATCGGCGAAACAACGCCTGGAAGTTCCGTGCCGTCGGACAGGGCTGGGACAGCGGGCTGGCCGGTCTGGCAACCGATTTCGGCATCACAGTTGACGACGAGCCCGCCGCGGCCGCGCAGCCGCAGCGGCCCGCGCCTCCGGCGGAACCGCCGACACCGCAGCCCGCGGCCACAGCACCAGCGACGAGTCCCGCCGCACCGGGCATCCGCCTCACCAAGGGCGAAGAGCGGCTGCCGGTCGATATGCGCAAGCGGCTGTCCCTACGCAAGGAACAGGTGGCAGTCTCTCTCGCCAAGCAGGGCATGCCCGGGCTGACCGCTCGAGTAGTCCTGGTGCTCGACGCCTCCGGATCGATGGCCCCGCTGTACTCCAAACAGGTCGTGCACCGTGTGGTGGAGCGCATGGCGGCCGTAGCGGCCCAACTCGACGACAACGGCGCGATGCTGGCGTGGACCTTCGCGAGCAACCCCGCCCGGCTGCCCGACCTGACCATAGGTGGACTGCCGCAATGGATTTCACTGCACGTACGCTGCGGCCAGTTCAAGGTTCTCCTCGGCCGCGGCGCGCGCCTGCAGCCGGGCCAGGTCGACATGCGCAAGGTCGGCATCATGAACGAGGAGCAGAAGGTGATCAGCGAGGTGCGCCGTTACGTGCGCGCCGAACCGCAGCCGCTCCCCACACTCGTCCTGTTCTTCTCCGACGGCGGCGTCTACAAGAACCAGGAGATCGAGCGCGAACTCCGCGCCGCGGTCGAGGAGCCGATCTTCTGGCAGTTCATCGGCCTCGGCAGCAGCAACGGCTACGGCGTCCTGGAGAAGCTGGACACCATGCGCGGCCGCCGGGTCGACAATGTCGGCTTCTTCGCCGTGGACGATATCGACGAGGTGAGCGATCCCGACCTCTACGACCGGCTGCTCGGGGAGTTCCCGGCCTGGATCACCGCGGCCACACAGGCCGGAATCCTGCGTTAGAGCTCGCGGCGCATGGCGGTCCGCGGCCAGCGGTCGAGGCCGATCTCGGCTTCGCGGGCGCGGATCTTGTGCAAACCCGGCGACAGCTCATCGGGAGCTAGGACGCGGAATCCGAGGCGCTCGTAATACGGTGCGTTCCAAGGGACTTCGACGAACGTGGTGAGGGTGAGCGCGGTATCGCCCGCGGCGCGGGCGCGCTCGGCGGCGTGGTCGATGAGGCGGCGGCCGATGCCCCGATGGGCGGCTGCGGGGTGGACCGATACCTGGGCGATGTGCGCGGTACCGTCGACGTCTTCGTCGATCAGGTAGGCGACGGGGACGTCGTCGGTATCGACGGCGACCCAGGCGCGGCCCAGTCTCCGGTAGGCGTCCAGGGATTCGATCGGCAGCGGCTCGTCCTCGGCGATCTCGGGCATGCCCGCCGCGCGGAACGGTTCCCCGGCGGCGATCTCGATCTCTTGCAGGATCGGGAGGTCGGCGGCGGTGGTGGGGCGGATGCGCATCAGGCGAAGGTAGCGCGGGCCGATTCGGGAGTCATGCGGATTTCTTGTTGGCGGCGTCGAGGATGGCGGGCAGCAGGCCGGGTAGGGTGGCTTCGATGGCGTCGGTGCGCAGGAGCTGGTGGGCGTTGCCGTCGATGATCAGGCGCTCGGTGAGACCGGCTTCGCGCAGGATCTTGAAGTGGTGAGCGGCGGTCGACTTGCTGACCGAGTCGTAGAGGGTGGTGCAGCGCAGGGAGGTTCCGGCATTGCCGAGGCGGCGCACCATTTCCAGGCGGACCGGGTCCTGTAAGGCGGCGAGCACCGTCGCGAGCGGCGCCACTTCGGACACCACGGCCGGTAATGCGTATTCGGTATCGGGCATGACCTACTTCACTCCGCTAATGGTTTGATGGTCATCGAACCTGGCGTAGGGTCAAGTTCGATATTCATCAAACTTACCTGATTAGAGGGGCCGATGTCGGCAGCGACGGTTGCGGTGCGGACCGAACAGGGCAAGCAGACCTGGGCGTATGCACTCGTGCTCGCCGCGAGCGGGGTGGCGCTCGGCGTTTCGGGCGCACCCGCCCCGCTCTACGGGCTGTATCAGCAGGCCTGGCATTTCTCGCCGCTCACCACCACCTTCGTCTTCGCGGTGTACGCCATCGCGGCGCTGGGCGCGGTGCTGGTGTCCGGGAAGATCTCCGATGTCGTCGGGCGAAAGCCGGTGCTGCTGGGCGCCTTCGGCATCATGATCGCCGGACTGGTGGTCTTCCTGCTGGCCGACAATGTGGCCATGCTGCTGCTGGCCCGTGCACTGCACGGCGCGGCGGTCGGCGCGACGGTGGTGGCGGGTGCGGCGGCGCTGCTGGATCTGCGGCCCAAGCACGGCGCGCGATCCGGGCAGCTGTCGGGTGTGGCGTTCAATGTCGGTATGGCGGTGGCGATTCTGGGATCCGCGCTGCTCGCGCAGTACGCCCCGCATCCCATGCGGACGCCGTACGTGGCCATCACCATTGTCTGCCTGCTCATCGCCGCCGGGGTGCTGGCGCTGTGCGAACCGCACACCGCCCGCGTGGCCGGGCGCATCCGGATCGCCAAGCCCGCTGTGCCGCAGGAGATTCGCGGTGACTTCTGGTTCTCGGCCCTGGGCGTCATGGCGGCCTGGTCGGTGCTGGGCGTACTGCTGTCGCTCTACCCGTCGCTGGCCTCGGCCGAAACCGGCATCCACAAGCTGGTCTTCGGCGGCGCGGTCGTGGCCTCCACCGCCCTCGCGGGGGCCTTGGCGCAAGCCTTCGCCACCGGAATCCCGGCGCGCCGCGCCGCCATCGTGGGCGATATCAGCATGGCCATCGCCCTGGTCCTGACGATTCCGGCCCTGCACACCGGCAACTGGATCCTGGTCCTGGCCGCCGGATTCCTGCTCGGCGCCACCTTCGGCCTCGGCTTCGGCGGATCCCTGCGCCACCTGTCCAATGTCGTCCCCCAGCACAAGCGCGGCGAAACCATGTCCGCCTACTACCTGCTGGCCTACTCCGCCATGGCCCTGCCCACCGTCGTCGCGGGCTGGGCGGCCACCACGTGGGGGCTGAGCACCGTCTTCCCGTGGTTCGTCGGCGCGGTGGCGGTGGCCTGCCTCGTGGCCGCCGGTATCGGCATGCGCAACCGCGAACCGGCGAGCGCCTGATCGCCGGATGAACCCGACCCGCCGCCGCGAGCGAAACCCGGTGGTGCACGCCAGGAATCGCGCCAACCGATGCGGTTTTCCGGGGGTGTCGCTATCCTTCCGCTATGCGGCGGTGGGGGTGGTTCGGCGGCGGGCTGAACCGGAGGATGCACCGGTCGGCACTGATGATTTCGGTGCTGGCCGCGGTAATCGGTGGTCTCGCTGTCGCGGCGCTGAGCTGGTGGGTGCTGCGGCAGCTGCTCGGCGTCGAGGATGTGAAGCCGAATCAGTTGGACCTCACCGAGATCGCACTCGCGATCTCGGCGGGTATCGGCGCGGCGGTGGCCCTGGTGGTCGCCTACCGCCGCCAGCGGGATCAAGAGCGCGGCCGCTTCGCCGAACTGTTCGGCGCGGCGGCGCGGCAGCTCGGTGACGCCGATGTGGCGGTACGGATCGCCGGGGTGTACGCCATGGCCGGTGTGGCCGACGAGTTCTCGGCTCCGGGCCGCCGCCAGCAATGCATCGACGTCCTGTGCGGGTACCTCCGCCTGCCCTACGCCCCGGACGAGGGCAATAGCCACCTGGTCTCCAAAACCCAGCGGATCGAGGACTCCGGCACCGGGGTGGAACGCACCTACCACTACCGGCAGAACGACCGCCAGGTGCGCGACACCATTGTGCGGGTGATCGCCGGGCGGCTCCGCCCGGCCGTCGAAGTGTCCTGGTCCACCTGCGATTTCGACTTCTCCGACGCCATCTTCGAGGACGCCGACTTTCGCTACACCGTCTTCGCCGGTCGCAATACCCGCTTCACCAACGCCATGTTCGTCGGGCCCCGCGCCACCACCTTCGAGAAGGCCCGCTTCCTCGGCAAGCGGGTCACCTTCCGCGGCGCCATGTTCCGCGGCGCCACGACCTCGTTCGAAGGGGTGGCCTTCACCCATTCCCGGGTGGATCGCTCCGAACGCGACAGCGCCGGAACGACATTCATCGACACCACCTTCAGCGGCCCGACCACCTTCGATGCCGCGACCTTCGCGGGCGCGCGCACCGCCTTCACCCGCGCCAAGTTCGCGGGCACGCGCAGCAGCTTCGTCAATGCCAAGTTCACCGGCGAGCTCACCTCCTTCGAGAAGGCCATCTTCGACGGCGACCGGGTCGCCTTCACCGGCGCCGAATTCACCGGCGCCGAGGTCACGTTCGCCGCCTCGCGGTTCTACGCCGAGGGCAGCTCCTTCGAATGCGCCCACCTCGGCGCGAACGCGCGTTTCCGCGCCACCCGCACGCGGGAGATCAGCTTCGCCCGGGTGGAATACCACAGCAAGGTCTCCTTCGCCGATGCCGTCTTCGGCGGCCGGTCGGTGGTTTTCACCGGCGGCGACTTCTTCGGCGACATCTCCTTCCGCCGCGCGGTGTACGACGCGCGCGAGATCAGCTTCGAGCGTCCCAAGGCGTGGGTGGGCGTGCACTTCGACTGGGACGGCACGCCCGTCACCAAACCGGCCAATATTCGCCCGGAGCAGTGGCCGCCGACTCCGGCCGAGACTGCCCCGGCTCCGGCGTCCTGACACCGGTCAGCGGGCCGGGAAGCGGATGATGCGGTCGTCGCCGGTGCGGATGTCGCCGCGGCCGTCGGTATTGGACGTGGTCAGCCACAGCGCTCCGTCGGGCGCGACCTCGACCGTGCGCAGGCGGCCGTAACGCTCCTCGAAGCGGGCGGTCGGCTCGCCGGTGACGCCGTCGCGCAGGGGGACCAGCCATAGTCGTTCGCCGCGCAGCGCCGCCATATAGAGGGTGTCACCGGCAATGGCGATGCCCGAGGGCGAGGCTTCCGCGGTCGTCCATGTGACCAATGGATTCACGAAGCGCCCGCTGCGGGTGTCGCCGGTGCCCTCCACATCCGGCCAGCCGTAGTTGCGGCCCGGCTCGATGAGGTTGAGCTCGTCGAAGGCATTGCGCCCGAACTCGGCGGCGAACAACCGGCCCGCCGAATCCCACGCCAGCCCTTGCACATTGCGGTGCCCCAAGCTGTAGACCGGCGAGCCCGGGGTCGGATTGCCCGGAGCCGGTTCGCCTTCGGCGGTCAGGCGCATGATCTTGCCGTTCGGGCTGGCCGGATCCTGTGAGCGGGAGGTCTGCCCGGCATCACCCGTGCCGACGTAGAGCAGTCCGTCCGGCCCGAAGGCGATGCGCCCGCCGTCGTGGATTCCGGCCTTGGCAATGCCGTCGAAGATCACCTCGGGTGTGCTGTCGAGCCGGAATCGAACGATGCGATTGTCGGTTGGCGAGGTGAAATACGCGTAGACGTACCGGTCTTCGGCATACCGCGGGGAGACGGCCAAGCCGAGCAGGCCGCCCTCGCTCTGGGCGTCCACATCCGGCACCTGGTACACCTGCTCGGGTTCCGCGCCCGCCCGCACGCGCAGAATCGCGCCGGTATCGCGTTCGGCGACCAGCGCGCCGCCATCGGGCAGGAACGCCAAACCCCACGGCACATCGATCCCCTGCGCCACCTCCTCGCCCGCGTCCAGATCCGGTTCGCCGCTGGGCGAACTGGGTGCGGTGCTGGTGGCGGTCGGCGCGGACGGCTCCGCACCGCAGGACGCCACCGCGCCCAGGAGCAGCAGGACGGCGGCCGAGCGGCGAAGCGAGGCGAGGCGCATACCTCCATCCTGCGCGGAGATCGTCCGCGCGGGCACCACATTGCCCGTCTCTCCCGGGCTGCGCTAGCGTCGAAGGTGGGATCGGAAGTGGCAGGAGATTGTGGTGGGGTCTCACGACGTGTGGTGGCTGGCAGTGGGAACGGCGCTGCTGGTGCTGGCGGCGGTGGCCGGAGGCACGGCTGTCGCCAAGGAACGCCGCGTCCGATTCGACCCGAGCGGCCGGGCGGCGCGCGCCAGCCGGGTTCTGGCGGTGCTGGCCGTCGCGCTGGCGATTCCGGGCTGGGCGGGTGTGGCGGCGACAGTGGTGCCCGCCGTGCAGACGATGGCGGGCGATACCGTCGCGGGCTCCGCGGGCCCGACCTCACCCGGATTGGTGCAGGCCGGAATTCCGACCACCGCCCCCACGACGAAATCCGCTGCCCCCGACCCCATGTCGCTGCTGGTCCCCGGCGACTGCGTCGAAGTGCCGATGGACCCGACCGTCGACGCTTCGGGCGCGCCGACCTGGGAGCCCGGCGATCCGGCTCCGGCCGACTGCAACTCCCTGGACGCGAACTACCGTGTGCTGCAAACCGGCCCGCAAGCCTGCTCGGGAAACCTCTACAAACTCGAGACCAGCCGCCATGACAGATCCGGCAATCTCGTCTACCACCTGTGCCTGGCCTTCGACTGGCGCGTCGACTTCTGCTACGACACAAGCCAGATGGCCGAGCCGTTCAAAGTCGACTGCGCCACCCCGGGCCGCCACATCGTGCGCGTCACCGCGGTGCTGGAGAATACGGTCGACGGTGCGAAATGCCCGCGCGACGGCCAGGGGGCGGTCTGGGTCGTCTGGAACAAAGCGTGACCTGACGGTCTGCTTCCGCGGCACCGACGACCCGGGCGAATAGCGGCTACTTGCGGCGGCCGATGGTGATCATGTCCGGGACCAGCCAGGGCGGAATCGGTTGGCGGCGGATGGAGCGCTGGTCGACGACTTCGAAACCGGCGTCCTGCAACAGTTTCCGGGTCGCGCGGCCGGAAGGGGCGTGGGCGGGGAACAGGGGGCTGCTGGTCACCCGCTGGATGGCGGCGGCGGAGGCGGACGGGCGCATGGTCGCGATGGCCACCAGGCCCCCGGGCGTCAGGACGCGCTGGAATTCGCGTAGTGCCACCGGATGGTCGAAGAAGTGGAAGGCGGTGGTGCTCACGACCGCGTCCAGTTCGCCGTCCCCGATCGGCAGGTGCTCGGCGGCGGCGTGACGCCATTCGACGGTCTCGGATCGGCGGCGGGCCTGGGCCAGCATGCCGGGGGAGGCATCGATGCCGTAGATGATCTCCGGGCGCAGTTCGCGTTCGATGCGGGAGGTGAGAATGCCGGTGCCGCAGCCGATATCGGCGATCCGGCGGGATCCGGCGGCGCGCAGTTCGGCCACGACCTCGTTCTGCGGCGGGCGGTAGACCACCTGTTGCAGCGGGGCGGTGTCGTAGGCGCGGGCGACGCCGCTGAAGAACTGGGTGATGGTGTGGTTGAGGGCTCTGTTTCCGATGACGGCGGATGTGCTGTGCATGCGTGCTCCTATCCGTTACTCATCGAAGCAGAAACCCCGCTGTCTGGGAAGGCGCATCCGGTAGCGTCGGGCGCATGAGGATTCGTGGAGCTGTCCTGGAACGAATCGGGGCCCCGGCGCCCTACGTCGAGTCGCGCCCGATCGTGGTGGCCGACCTCGACCTGGGCCAACCCGGTCCCGGCGAGCTGCTGGTCCGCATCGAGGCGGCCGGGCTGTGCCATTCGGATCTGTCCGTGGTGGACGGCAATCGGGTCCGGCCGGTGCCCATGCTGCTCGGGCACGAGGCCGCCGGTCGGGTCGAGGCCGTCGGCGCGGGGGACAGCGATATCGCGGTCGGGCAGCGGGTGATCATGACCTTCCTGCCGCGCTGCGGGGAATGCGCGGGTTGCGCCACCGAGGGCCGCACCCCGTGCCTGCCCGGCAGTATGGCCAACAATGCGGGCGAACTGCTCGGCGGCGGCCGTCGCCTGCTGCGCGACGGCGCACCCGTGCACCACCATCTGGGCGTCTCCGGTTTCGCCACCCACGCCGTCGTCGACCGGCACTCGGTGGTCCCCGTCGATGACGACGTCCCGCCGGACGTAGCCGCCGTCCTCGGCTGCGCGGTCCTGACCGGCGGTGGCGCCCTGCTCAATTCGGCCAAACCGGCACCCGCCGACCGCATCATGGTCGTCGGCCTCGGCGGGGTCGGCATGGCCGCCGTCCTGGTGGCCGCCTCCCTGCGCGGGGGCACCGGCCGTGAGGTCATCGCCGTCGACACCGTCCCCGAAAAGCTCAAGCTGGCCATGGAACTCGGCGCGACCGCCGCCTACATGCCCAGCGATATCACCGACCAGAACATCCAGGCCGAGGTCGTGATCGAAGCCGCGGGCAATGTCCGCGCCTTCGAAACCGCGGTCTCGGCAACCGCTCCCGGCGGCACCACGGTCACCGTCGGCCTCCCGGCTCCCGACGCCCGCGCCAGCATTTCGCCTCTCGCCCTGGTGGCCCAGGGCCGCACCATTGTCGGCAGCTACCTCGGCTCCGCCGTCCCCGCCCGCGACATCCCCGAATTCGTCCGCCTCTGGCGCGCGGGCAAACTCCCCGTCGAACGCCTGGTCTCCGCCCGAATCCGCTTGGAGGACATCAACAAAGGCATGGACGAACTCGCCGCAGGCCACGCCCTCCGCCAAATCATCGTCTTCGACTGAGCGGTCAGCGCACGTCGATGCGGATGGTCTTCGTCTCGGTCTCGGCGGGGAGTTTGGCGGTGTCGACCAGGAGGATTTCGCCGGAGTCCTGGACGCCGTTGGGCAGGGTCTTGGGCTTCAGGCCGTACGGGGGCTGGTCGCCGGTGATTCCTTCGAGACCGAAGTCGCTGTCGTTGGCGATGTAGAGGGTCTTGCCGCCGTCGGTGGTGGCCACGCCTTCGATCTTGTCGTGGCCGAAGAACTTGCCGTCGGCGTTCAGGGCGGCGGCGAGACCGGCGAGGTCGAGGTTGGATTTCTTGGCGACGGGGGTGATTCCGGCCTTCTGGAGCGCCGCGACGCCGTCGGCGGTGGGGACCGGGCCCACATAGGTTTCCAGGGGCTTGCCGTCGACCTGCAGGCCGTTCTTCGGATCGTATTGGGCGCCGGGGACCTTCGCGTCGGGGCCGATATCGGTGGCGCCGGTGATGTCGATGGTCCACAGCTTCTTGTCGGCCTTGGGGGCCTTGCTGCCGTCACGCTCGTCGACCACGAAGGTGGTGTTGGTCAACGCGGTGATCTCCGATGCGCCGAGCTTGCTCTTCGGATTCTCGAGCGGGTAGGCGAATTCCTTGACGGCCTTGGTCTTCAGATCCACGGTGACGATGTGGGTCATCGGCACCTCACGCGCGGAGGACAGGCCCGGCGTGGTGAGACCGGACTGCATGATGCCCACCAGGGTGCTGCCGTCAGGGGTGACGGTGAGCCCTTCCATACCTTGGTTGGGGGTGCGCAGGGCGAGTTCGGCGGGTAGGCCGCGCCCGGGGGCCAGGCGCTCGAGTTCGGTGCCCTTGGCGTCGAAATGCACCAGGAACGGCCCGTATTCGTCGGAGACCCAGAAGGTGCCGTCGGCCAGCGCCACCAGGCCCTCGCTGTCAATACCGTGATCGGTGGGCGCGAGCTCCTTGCCGTCGAGACCGCGCATGGTCTCACCGGTCAGCGCCGAGGTGTCGACCAGGCCGTTGAACGGCTGCCCGGCCGGATTCTTCAGCGCGAGGGTGGATTCCACGACCGCCTTGTTGCCGACCAGCTTGATCTTGGCGATCTGCGGGGTGAAATCCGCTATCGGGGAGATCTTCTCGTTCTTGGCCTTGCCGTCCACATTCGGCCCGCGGTCGGTGAGCCCGTAGAACTCATCGGCCGAGCCGGGCACCGGCACGAACGCCGACCCGAACGCGCTGCCCTGCACCGTGACCCCGCCGAACTGGCCCAGCGGCGCGACATCGGTGGCGAACAGTCGCACCGCATCGGTCGTGGTGACGGTAATGCTGTCCGCGCCCGTGTACCCGGCCGCCGGGGTGTACACCAGCGACCCGTCGGTTCCGCGGCTCACCGCGCCGTGCCGCGGATCGGTGATCGCCACCACCGCGCTGCCACCGGCCTTGGCAACCAGGTCGTCCAGCGAGACGACCAGCGGCTGATCCTTGGTCGCGGCGAAATCGGCCCCCGCCTCGGAGGACGAACAGGCGGCGGTCGCGGCGGCGGCGCACACGGCTACGGCGACGAGCGCGCTTCGGGTACTACGGCGAATTCTCACCAGCGATGCCTACCGCCCTCTGTCGACGTCCAGTTGACCGGCAACTGAACAGTTTCCGTCGTCTGTGACCTCGCTCACCCGTGTGCGGTCGTGCGGGCGTGCCAGCTGATTGCTTACCTCGACGTTGGTATTTCCCAGAAAAGTGCGTACTTGCCGCTGGACGGCAGCGGTTCGACAGTAGTCGCCACGACGGCGACGCGATTCCGGCTCGCCGATCGCCTCACCGAATCCTCGTGAAACGGAGCAATTGTGCGCGATACCGAGTCCACGCCGGTCACCGTTCTGGGCCTCGGCTCGATGGGCCGCGCCCTGGCCGAGGCATTCCTGGCCGCCGGTCACCCCACCACCGTGTGGAATCGCACCCCGGCGAAGGCGGCCCCGCTGGTGGCCGCCGGTGCGAGACAGGCAGCCGACATCGAGCAGGCGGTGGCCGCGAGCCCCGTGGTGGTCTCGGTGCTGACGACCTTCTCCGCGACCCTGCAAGCCCTCGGTCCGGCCTCGGATGCGCTGGCGGGGCGCACCCTCATCACCCTCAACAGCGGCAACCCGACCGGGGCGCGCGCCATGGCCGACTGGGCCGCGGCCCGGGGAGCCCGGTTCCTCGGCGGTGCCATCAAGGATGTGCCGTCCGCCGTCGGCAAGCCCGGCACCCTGCTCTACTTCGGCGGCGACCGCACGGTCTTCGACGAGTACGAGCCGGTCCTGCGAATCCTCGGCGGCCACACCCTGCACCTGGGCCCGGAACCCGATCTTGCCGCCCTCTACGAATCCGCCGTCGGCGCAACCCTGCTGCCCGCCCTGCTCGGGTTCTTCGAAGGCGCGGCCATGCTGACCGCGCGCGGCATCAAGGCCGCTGAGATGGTCCCGTACTCAGTGAAGTGGCTGCAGATGATCGAATCCCTCCTCCCGCTCCTCGCCGAGGAGATCGACACCGCCGACTACACCCGCCTCGGCTCCTCGGTCGGCGTCTTCTACGAGGGCATCGCCAACGAGACGGCCGGTGGCGCCGACGCGGGCGTCGACCTGTCCTGGCACGAGCCGATGAACGACCTGCTACGACGCGCCATGGACGCGGGCTACGGCGACCACAGCATCACGGCGCTCATTGAACTGCTGCGTCGCCCGGTCCCGGCCCGCACCGGAGGTAGCGGGGCTCGATCGGCGGATTCGCCGACCCGATAGGCTCTGGGCGTATCCCTGCGGGGTGTCGAGTCGATCGCATGTGAGGAGACCAGGTGACCACGAACCGGATCAAGGTAGGTGTGCTCGGGGCGCGCGGCAAGGTCGGCCAGGCCATCTGCGCGGGCGTCGAGGCGGCCGCCGATCTGGAACTGGTGGCCCAGGTCGACAAGGACGACGCACTGGAGTTGTTCACCGAGACCGGCACCGAGGTGGTCGTCGATTTCACCCATCCCGATGTGGTGATGCCGAATCTGAAGTGGCTGGTGGAGAACGGCATTCACGCCGTGGTCGGCACCACCGGCTTCGACGCCGAACGGCTCGACCAGGTGCGCGGCTGGCTGGCGCAGAGCCCGGAGACCGGCGTGCTCATCGCCCCCAACTTCGCCATCGGTGCGGTGCTGTCCATGCGCTTCGCCGAACAGGCTGCGCGCTGGTTCGAATCGGTCGAGGTCATCGAGCTGCATCACCCCAACAAGGCCGACGCTCCGTCCGGCACCGCCTACCGCACCGCCGGTCTCATTGCCGCCGCCCGCGAGAAGGCGGGGGTGGGCCGCAGCCCCGATGCCACCTCCACCGAACTCGAGGGCGCGCGCGGCGCGGACGTCGACGGCGTGCGCGTGCACTCGGTCCGCCTGGCCGGTCTGGTCGCTCATCAGGAAGTCCTGTTCGGCACCCAGGGCGAGACCCTGACCATCCGCCACGACTCCATGGACCGCACCTCCTTCGTGCCCGGCGTCCTCCTCGGCGTCCGCAAGACCCCGCTGCGCCCCGGCCTGACCGTGGGCATCGACCCGCTGCTCGACCTGTGAGTACTCCCGCCGACGACACCGGCCGCCAGGTCGCCACCAAGGTCGCGTTCATCGCGTTCCTGGTCCTGGTGCTCGCCTTCTATTTCGTCCTGCTGGGCCGAATCGCCTTCGGCCTCATCGGCTCCGGCTCCATCCCCGCCGCGGTCATCAGCGTGGGCGTGCTCATCCTGCCGCTGGTCGGCGTGTGGGTGGTCGCCACCAGCGTGCGCGCCGCCTTCGCCCACCAGCACCTGGCCCGCCGCATGCACGCCGAGGGCCGCGAACTCGATATCTCCCACCTGCCCCGCCGCCCCTCGGGCCGCCTGGAACGCGAAGGCGCCGACCAGCTCTTCGAGCAGGTCAAGGCGGAATGGGAAGCCGAACCGGACAATTGGCGCACCTGCTACCGCGTGGCCCGCGCCTACGACTACGCCGGAGACCGCACCCGCGCCCGCGAAATGATGCGCCGCGCCGTAGACCTGGAACGCGCCGAACGCGCCGCCTCCCAGTGAAACGTCGTCGACCGGGAACTGGTGGCGGGAGCTACTCGCGAAACGCCGCCACCAGTTCCCGGTGATCATCTGTCCAGACGAGTGCGGCCCGGAATCTGGTGATTCCGGGCCGCTGTCGGTTGCGGGGGATTACGCCTGGGGCGGGTGCACGGTGCGCCAGTGGTCGGCGATATCGATGCGGCGCGCCAGCCAGACCTTGTCGTGGGACTGGACGTAGTCGAGGAAGCGCTCCAGCGACTTGGCGCGGCTGGGGCGGCCGATCAGGCGGCAGTGCAGGCCGACGGAGAGCATCTTCGGGGCGCCCGCGGCGCCTTCGGCGTAGAGGACGTCGAAGGCGTCGCGCAGGTGGGCGAAGAACTCGTCGCCATTGGCGAAACCGGCCGGGGAGGAGAACCGCATGTCATTGGTTTCCAGGGTGTAGGGCACCACCAGTTGGTCGTGCTCGCCCACCTTGACCCAGTACGGCAGATCGTCGGCGTAGGAGTCGGAGTCGTAGGCGAAACCGCCGTGCTCGACCACCAGTTCCCGGGTCTGCGGGGAGTCGCGGCCGGTGTACCAGCCGCGCGGCGGTTCACCGAACAGCTTGGTGATGATGGCGACCGCCTCGTCCATATGGGCGCGTTCGGTGGCCGGATCGACGGACTGGTAGGAGATCCAGCGCAGGCCGTGGCAGGCGATCTCGTGGCCGAGGCGCTTGAAGGCCGCCACCGCTTCCGGATTGCGCTCCAGGGCACGGGCGATGGCGAAGATGGTGAGCGGGATATCGCGCTCTTCGAACAGGCGCAGCACCCGCCACAGCCCGGCGCGGGAGCCGTACTCGTAGAGGGATTCCATGCTCATGTGGCGTTCCGGGAAGGCCGCCGCCGGAACGATATCCGAGAGGAAGGTCTCCGAGCCCTCGTCCCCGTCCAGGACGCTGTTCTCGCCGCCCTCCTCGTAGTTGAGGACGAACTGCACCGCGATATTGGCCTCGCCGGGCCACTGCGGATGCGGCGGGTTGGGGCCGTAGCCGACCATGTCCCGCGGATAGGTGAGATCGAAATTGCTCATGCCAGGTGGTCTTTCTGCTCGGCCTCGAGGCGGGTGCGCGCGGCGTCGGTCAGGGCGCCGAACAGGCGCAGCCGTGCCAGGCCGCCGTCGGGGAAGGCGTCCAGGCGGACCTCGACGACCGGCTCGTCGGAGGCGATGGGGAAGCGGTGGCGGGTGTCGGGCTGAATCGCGGTGCGCGCCAGCAGTTCCACCTCGCCACCGTCGGCGCGGATGCCGGTGAGCGCGGCCGCGCCGGGACTGTTGAACAGGAAGTAGGAGGTGTCGATCTCGGCCATGGTGAGCACGCCCTCCTCGGCGAGGCGCACCCGGACCCAGTCGTTGTCGCGGTCGCGGCGGCGCGCGGTCTCCCAGCCGTCGCCCATGACGCGGGCGCGGCCGGGCATGAGCACGTTCTGCGGATGCGAGAAGAAGCGGTTGGAGCAGTCGGCCACCAACCCGCCGTTCTCGATGGCGGCCAGGTCGAACGAACCCGAATTCAGCCACCGCAGTTCGGGTTTGGCGAAGCCGTGCACGCGCAGGCGGGCAATGCCGCCGTCGGGGAACATGCGCAGCCGCACATGGGTCCAGCGCTCGGGAGAGTCCACGGCGAACGGGTTCTGCGCATCGCCGGACACCTTGGCGCGTTCGACGATGGTGGTCCAGCCGTCCAGCTCGGCCAGTTCGGCGGGTGACGGATAGCCTTGCACCGCAATGGCTTCCACCGACACCTCCGGCGGATAGTTGCCCTTGAACCAGGCGGTGTCCACGACCACGCCGCGGATCACGCCGGGCACGCCCAGTCGGATGATGGCGGTGTCGCAGTCGTCGGCGGCGGGTGCGTCGCCCAGTTCGCCACGGCGGCGGCGGGTTTCCCAGCCGTCGTACACCTGGCCCTTGTGGCCGAAGGTGGCGGGGGAGTACGTGGAATCCTCCGGGCGGATGAGGTTCTCCTTCTCGGCGAAGGATTCGTCATTGGCCCAGACCACCGCACCACCGAGGGTGCGGACGGCCAGGTCGGGTAGCAGCGTGAAGTCGGCGTCGGTCATAGTGCCGGAATCTTCCTTTCTCGCAATTGATGCAATACCTCGACGGAGGCGGCCGGGGCGAGCGCGGTCACGGCATCGGGACCGAAAGCGCCGCAATCCAAGCCGCGCAGAACGACGGTGGCCAGGGCCTGGGCGGTGGCGGGTTCGTCCACCACGGCGCCGCCCTGGCGCTCCAGGTAGCGGCCGATGCGGGGCGCGGCCACACCCAGGGCGGTGCGGTAGAAGGTGAAATTGGCCAGCCAGCGGGTGACCAGATGGCCGGGGCCCATATCCCAGCCCTGGTAGTAGCCGCGCTCGAGGGAGCGGGTGACCAGGCGATTGTGGCGGACGACGGCGGCGCGCACCTCGTCGTCGCCGCCGAGGGGCAAGACCTGGGTGGAGCCGTCGCACACCCACACGCCGGTCTGTGCGGCGGCGGCCTGCATGACGGCCTTGGCGTGATCGGCGACCGGATGCTCCAGCGACTGGAACTGCGGTGCGATACCGCAGGCGGCGCTGTAGTCGTAAGTGCCGTAATGCAATCCGGTGCAGCGCCCGGCGGAGCGGTGAATAGCGCGCGCGACGGTGGCGGTGCCGTCGGCGGCGATGACGGCCTGCGGGCTCTCGATCTGCAATTCGAATCGCAGTGCGCCGGAAGGCAGTCCGTGCGCGGCCTCGATGGCCTCGCACAGCGCGACGGCGATATCCACCTGATCGAGGTGACGGATCTTGGGGAGGGTGAACACGAAACCGTCGGGCACCCCGCCCGCGCCCTCGAGCACCAGCTCCAGGGTGCGCACGGCCCGCGACCATTCCGCGGTGGTGAGGCCCTTGAGTCGGACGCCGCGCGAGAACACCTCGGCGGGAAGGGCTTTCAATGCCGCACCGGCGCGCAGCGCATCGCAGTCCTCCACCTCGTCGCCGCGGGTGCCGTAACCGTCCTCGAAGTCGAAGCGCAGATCCTGGATCGGCCGCCGCGCCAGCGTATCGAGCACCAGCTCGGCCACCTCGGCCCCGGCCAGCTCGATCAGCAGCTCCCGCTGCCCGCGCGCGAGTTCGATGGCCGCCGCACCCCATACCCCCGGCATATCCGCGGACGCGTCCGCCCCACTGATATACGCGGTGTGGATCGGCTGCCCCGGGCGCTCGCCCGGATAGTTCCGCGCCAGCTCCGCGTCGACCGCCGCGAGCTTGGCCCCGATTCCTGCCAGCACCTCTGGTGGCAGCGTCACGAACGAACCTCCGCATTCTCGATGGTGAATCCGGCCAGCGGGCCGGTGTATTTCTTGGGCAGTGGCCGGGCGAACTCGCCGCGCCCGGATTTGCGTAAACCCATGGTGACCAGTGACTGCACCGTCAGCGTGGCCGCCGCGACGCCGTCCACGACCGGCACCCCGACCACGCGGGTCAGGTATTCGCACAGATCGGCCATGCCCGCGCAGCCGAGCACGATGGCCTCGGAGCCGTCGGCGTGCACGGCTTCGCGGCAGGCGTCGGCGATGACGGTGCGCGCCTTGGGATCCTCGAGTTCCAGCACCGGAATCTCGCAGGAGTGAATGCCCAGGCAGAACCGCGTCATGCCGTAGCGTTCGGCCAGATCGGCGGCGCGTCCCTCGGTCCGCGACAGGGTGGTGACCACGCTGAATCCGCGCCCGAGATGGCTGGCCGCCTGATAGGCCGCCTCGGCCATGCCGATCACCGGTCCGCGCGCCAGCTCCCGTGCGGCGTCCAAGCCGGGATCGCCGAAGCAGGCGATCACATATCCGTCCGCGCCCTCGGCCTCACCGCGCGCGATCTCGGCGAGCAGCCCGGGCACCGCCAGCGCTTCGTCGTAATGGCTTTCGATGGAGACCGGCCCCATGGTGGGGGTGGCGCCTTCGATAATGGTCCCCGGTGCGGCGACCGCGCGGGCGGCCTGCGCCGCGAGCTCGGTCATGGCCGCCGTGGTGTTCGGATTGACGACTCGAATTCGCATGGACCTCACCGATTCTCGAAGACGGGGGCGTCGGCACCGGCGATCGCGGTTTCGGGCAAGTCGCACATCCGATCTCGTCAGGTCCCAAGGACGGGAGCACGGTCATCGCGACGCTATCGTGCGGGTGTTGCCCGGTTATTGCTGAAACTATATATCTTCCTGAACGGCCGAATCCGCAAAAAGTCCGGTATCGGTGGGCAGTCGCGACAGTACCCCGTTCAACCGCGAATGGTGCAGGTCGGTGGCAGCGAGCAGCCCCGCGGCATCGCGCGCCAGGAAGGCGGCGAGCTGCTTGCTGTGATCGGCGTGCAGCACCACCCGGTCGGCGGTGCTGACATGCACCATGGGCTGCACCGGTTCGGTGATGTTCCAGGCGTATTCGAGCATGTGCACCACGCGCGGCATGCCCGACGGGCGCACCAGTGCGAGATGGAAGTTGCGTGTCTCGCGGTGATAGGCGACCGCGTTCTCGGTCAGGATGGCCCGCTCCAGCCGCGCGTGGATCTCGCGGGCCAGCTCGTGGTCCTCCTCGGTGGCGTGGTGCACCGCGGCCGCCAGCGCCGCCGATTCCAGCCGCTCCCGCACCACATACAGTTCCCGCAGCTCGGCGGCCGTCAGCAGGGTCACCTGATATCCGAAGTTGGGCCGATGCGCGAGCAGCCCCTCGCCGATGAGCGTCTGCAGCGACTCCCGCACCGGGATGGCGCTCACCCCGAACTGCCGGGCCAGCTCACCCAGCGACAGCCCGGTGCCGGGCGGCAGATTGCCTTCCAGGATCAACCGCCGCAACTCGGTCAGGATCTCCTGTTGCGAGTACCCGCGCTTGGCGTCGACGGGCGGGGTCAGCTGGGGCAGGCGGGGTAGACGCGGTCGGGACGGCACCAGCCAACGGTAGCGGCCGTGAACTGGGCAAAGGCCGACGGGCCAGAGGTCGTCGGCGTCGTAGCCGATCGCCTTGAGCGAAAGCCGGTGCAGCGTTTCGCGTTCCGCGTCGGTGAGCCGTTCCAGCAGCACATCGGTGGCCGCCGCGATGCGGTCGTCGATCTCCTCGCGCAACTTGTTCCCGGCCTTGGTCATGGCGAGCCGGTACTTGCGCCGATCGTGCGGATCGCGGGTGCGGGTGACCAGTCCGGCCTTCTCCAGGCCGTCGATCAACCGCACCACTTCGCTGCGGTCGATGCCCATGGCATCGGCCATCTCCTGCTGCGAGATCTCACTGCGTTCGGCCAGGTAGGTCAGCATCCAGTGCTCGCGCAGCTGGGAGCCCATTTCGGCGTGCATGGCCTTGTGCAGCTTGCCGAGCACATACGTCGGATACCGCAGCAGTCCCCGCGGGTGGTACTCGCGTCCATCGGTCACTTGCTGATCCTACATATTGTTGAGTTCCTCAATCATTGTTAGTCTCTACAGTTGAGAAGCTCACGTACAACTGAAGGGAAGTCCGATGACGCAATCGCGTACGGACACAGCGCTTTCGGGGGCGGTCGCACCCGATGCTTCGGACAAGATCCCGAGATATGTCTGGCGCACCGCCGCCGCCGTCGTCGTCTTCGGCGCGGTCATGGGCATGCTCGATACGTCACTGGTCAATATCGGCCTGCACACCATGGGGGAGGACCTCGGCGCCTCGCTGGCGACCATGCAATGGGTGGCCAGCGCCTACCTGCTGGCGCTCGGCGTCTCGCTCACCGTGTGCGGTTGGCTGGGACGGCGTTTCGGCGTCGGGCGGCTGTGGCTGGCGGCGCTGGCCGCGTTCACCGTCACCTCGGCGCTGTGCGCGCTGGCGCCGACCGCGGGCTGGCTCATCGCGCTGCGGGTGCTGCAGGGGCTGGCCGCCGGGGTCATGATTCCGGCCGGTCAGACCATTCTCGGGCAGGCCGCCGGACCGCAGCGCATGGGCCGCGTCATGGGCGTGGTGGGTATCGCGGTGGTCGGCGCACCGGCCATCGGGCCGACCGTCGGCGGGGTGATGCTCGCCAACTGGAGCTGGGAATGGCTGTTCCTCATCAACATTCCGTTCGGGCTCGTCGGGATGGCGCTGGGGTTGCGCTATCTGCCGCTCGGCAAGGGCGCGCCGACCGGCAGCCTCGACCTCGCCGGGCTGGTGCTGGCGGGCGGGGGCGTGGCGGCCGTGGTCTACGGCCTGTCCGAGCTCGGCGTCGACCATGCGTCGGCGGTCGTCTCGGTCTGGTTGCCGATCCTGCTCGGACTGGCCGCGCTCGCCGGATTCATCGGGCGCAGTGTGCGTCGGGAGCGGCCGCTGCTGGATGTGCGCATGTTCGGCAACCGCGTCTTCGCCGCCGCCAATACCGCCGGATTCTTCGCGGGCGCATCGATGTTCAGCCTCATGGTGCTGCTGCCGCTGTACTTCCAGGTGCTGCACGGTGACGGCCTGATCCGCACCGGCGTCTCGCTCTTGGCCTACGGGCTGGGCGGCGTGGTCACGCTGCCGCTGGGCGGGCGGCTGGCGGATCGGTTCGGCGGCGGCCCCATCGCGGTCGGCGGCAATCTGGCGGTGTTCGCCACCGTCGCGCCCTTCGTCTTCCTGCCGGTCGACGCGAATACGATTGTGGTGCAGGTACTTCTGTTCGGCACGGGGGTCGCGACCGCGCTGGCGTCCCTGCCGCTCAGCGCGGCCGCCTATGCGGCGGTGCGGCCGGATCAGCTCCCGGATGCCGCCGCGTTCGTCAATATCCTGATGCGCGTCGGCGGTGCGGTGGGCGTGGACGTCCTGGCCGTGATCCTGTCCCGCGCAACGACTTCCGGCTGGGATCCGGTCTCCGGCTATCAGTGGTCGTTCGCCGCGGTCGCGCTCCTGTCGCTGGTGGCGTCGGCGGCGTCCACCGTGCTGCGCCGCCGCCAGCTCGGATAGCGCGGGCAGACGCGACGACCCGCCGGGCCGATGCCCGGCGGGTCGTCGTCGTTGTGCCGCTTACTTGGTGCGCGCGGTCAGATCGTCGAGCAGGATCATGACCTCGCCCTGCGTCTTGACCACATCCACCAGCCGGGTCTTCAGCCCGAGCAGGCGCGCGTCCTTGATGTCCTCGCCGACAGCGTGCTCCACATGCTGCCAATCGCCGCCGACCGTCACCTTGCCGATGAGCAGTTCGTGCTCCTCGGCGGTATTGCCGAGCCGGGCGTACACCCGGATCGAGGCGTGCGGCGACCGCACCCACAGGTTCAGCGCCGCCAATTGCCCGGCAATGGAGAAGGTTTCGCCCGACTTGGCGACCAACTCCACCTCGAGATCATCGCTCGCCTGCCGGATCAGCAGCACCAGCGCCCGATGATCGCGCCCCGTCTCCCCGCTGGCGAACGCGGCGAGCTCCTTGCCCGGCGCCCCCTCCGCGAAGGTGGTGAGATGCGTCCGGTCGGCCCCGGCCCCCGCCACTTCCCAGTTGTCCTTGTTCTCGAAGTCGTCGAGGAGCACCTTCGACGATGCGTCCGACATCTTCGGCCATCCCTTCACCACGCGCTGTCCGGACCGATCCGGTTCGCCCGCAACCCTATAGGCTCGACCGCGTGGCGAGACTGCTGATCATTCATCACACGCCCTCACCGCATACGCAGGAAATGTTCGAGGCGGTGGTGTCGGGCGCGACGGATACGGAGATCGAGGGTGTCGAGGTGGTGCGGCCAGCACCATTGCCGCCGCACTCACCGAAGCGGTGCGAAACAGCCTGCGCCACGGCGCGGTTCCCGGCCGCGAGGTGCGCCGCACCGTCACGGCCACCGTCAGCGCGGGCAGCATTCGCATCGTGTTCGCCGACGACGGCGCGGGTTTCGACCTCGCCGCCGTCTCGGCCGACCGGCTCGGCATCTCGATGAGCATTCTCGGCCGCATGCGCCAATTGGCGGGCGGCTCCGGGTTCGTCGAATCCCAGCCCGACGAGGGCACCACCGTGACCTTGGTCTGGGGTGGCGATGGCCTTCGCTGACACCCGCACGGCGGACCTGGATTCCCGCTTCGGGCTGCGCGATCTGCTGGGCCTGCGCGGTCGCTCGGCCTGGTTGTTCCTGCTCATTCTCGAAGCGACCATCGCGCTCTACATGATCCCGTACTTCGGTCCCGCGCCGCAGTGGGCGGCCCTGCTCGGCATGGCCCTCATGCTGAGCGCCGCCGCGGTCGTGGTCGCCATGCCGGTGGATCCGCTGCCGCTGCCGGTGGCGCTGTTCGCGGCCGCGGCCGGGCCGGTCGCCACCGCCCTCATGGTGGTCACCGCCACGACCGAGCGGGCGCACCACTCGGTCTGGTCCGCCTTCGCGTCGTCCTACGTCTTCGCGGTCCTGGTGCTGCGCGGCCGGGTCCGCACCGCCTGGGCCGGTGTGCTCGCGGTCGCCGGAGTCCTGGTCGCGGCCGGGCTGGACGCCCAGATCGACTCCAGCGCCATGATCGGCTCGCTGGTCCCCATCGGCACCGTGGCCGCCATCTCCGTCTTCGCCGCGGTCATGCGCCCCATGCAGCGATCGCTGCGCATCCTGCGCGAGGACGCCATGCTGCGCGCCGCCGCCGAGGCCACCATGGCCGCCGCCGACAGCGAGCGCACCCGTCAGCTCGCGCGGCTGGACCGCGTCGCCCGCGACATTCTCGAGCGCATCGCCGACGGCGCCGAACTCTCCGCCGCCGAGCGCGAGGAATGCCGCCTGCTGGAAGCCGAACTCCGCGACGGCCTGCGCGCACCGCAACTGGTCACCGACGAACTCAGCGACGCCGCCCGCGGGGCCCGCTCGCGCGGTGTCGAAGTGGTGCTGCTGGACGACGGCGGCTTCGCCGGAGTCCCCGAATGGGTGCGCAAACGCGTCATCGACGCCG
Source organism: Nocardia crassostreae (assembly GCF_001613405.1). Taxonomy (GTDB): domain Bacteria; phylum Actinomycetota; class Actinomycetes; order Mycobacteriales; family Mycobacteriaceae; genus Nocardia; species Nocardia crassostreae. The sequence continues at coordinate 153,849 of NZ_BDCH01000036.1, read as the reverse complement.
CCACCCGCGAACTCGACGCCACCAATACCGGTTCGGTGACCGTCCGCGTGCTCCCGCTGGGCCGCCGGGTCCTCGCCACCGTCCTCGCGCACGCCCCCGATCAGGACCGCCGCACCGAGATCGACACCGACGGCAAAGTCACCGTGATGGACTGAGCGGGCCGGTTCCCGTTGTGCCGCAGGGGCTTACCGAACCCCTCGGGCTCAGGGAGTGTCGCAGCGGCCCGCGCCGCCGCGCTTCATCTGATCGCGCAGCGCGCTCTGCACCGTGGTCGACAGCCAGGAGTTGAGCGACATGCCGCTCTGCGCGGCGGCTTCCTCGGCGCGGGATTTGATCTGCTCGACCAGGCGCAGGGTGACCCGGCTGATATCGCCGGTCATCTCCTCGAAACTGGGGTGTTCGTCGCCGGTGGCGGTCTTGCGGACGTCGATATGGGCGTCGGTGCCGTCGACGGAGACGTGCACCGTGCGGTCGCCGACCGCGGTGGTGACCTCGGTGGCCAGCTCCGACAGTGCGGCCAGCAGTACGAGGCGGGCCGAGTTCTCGGTGGCCGCGGCCAGGGCGGCGGCGGTGGCCTGGGTCTTCTCATCGCCCAGGGCGGCGGCGGCAATGAGGTTTTCGCGTAGCTGGTCGGTGTACTTGTTGAGATCCATGACACCAGTGTGATGTCATCGCTGACGTCATTCAAGGAAAGTTTTGGCGTCATAGTGGGGCGAGTGAGGCAAATCGCCGTCGGGCCAGCGGTGGTTCGGGTATAAGGATGTAAATCCCGTTCAGGTGACCGGGTAGCCTTGCTGTCTATGACGAACGGTGAATCGACGCGAATTGAGCTGCACGCGTCCGGCACAGTAGGTGTCGCGATGGTGACTCCCTTTACGGCCGAAGGCAAGCTCGATGTCGATGCCGACGTCGGACTGGCCGCCCGCCTGGTCGACGGCGGCGTCGACCTGCTCGCCATCTCGGGAACCACCGGAGAGTCCCCGACCACCACCGAGTCGGAGAAGTTCGATCTGCTGCACGCCGTGGTCGACGCCGTGGGCGACCGCGCCACCGTCATCGCGGGCGCGGGCACCTACGACACCGCCCACAGCATCGAGCTGGCGCGCAATGCGCAGCGCGCCGGGGCGCACGGGCTGCTCGTCGTCACCCCGTACTACTCGCGGCCCTCCCAGGACGGGCTGCTCGCGCACTTCACCGCCATCGCGGACGCCACCGATCTGCCGGTGACCCTCTACGACATTCCGCCGCGCTCGGTGGTGCCCATTGCCTCCGACACCATTCGCCGTCTCGCCGAGCATCCCAACATCGTCGCGGTCAAGGACGCCAAGGGCGATCTGAACGCGGGCGCCGAGCTCATTGCCGAGACCGGACTGGCCTTCTACTCCGGTGACGATGTGCTCAACCTGCCGTGGCTGTCGCTGGGCGCCACCGGATTCATCAGCGTCATCGGACATCTGGTGCCCGATCGGCTGCGTGCGCTGCGCGAGGCCTACCTGGCCGGTGACGTGGCGCGGGCCCGCGAGATCAATGTCAGCATGATCCCGCTCAACCGCGCCATGGCCCGCCTCGGCGGGGTCGCCATGACCAAGGGCGCGCTGCGCCTGCTCGGCGTGGAGGTGGGCGAGCCACGGTTGCCACAACTCATGCCGACGACAGAACAACTCGACGAGCTCGCCGTTGACCTGCGAGCAGCCGGGGTGCTTGCATGACCGGCCCCGTGGGACGTCGGCCGCGCCGTACCGCCAGCCGCGCCGCGGGTGCACCCGCTCCGGTGGCCGCACGCCCGGAACCGGTTGCCGCGCAGCCGGAACAGACCAAGCCGGAAGCCGCCGCGCCGCAGGAGACTGCCGCCGAGCAGGGCGGCCGGTCGGGCCGCGGCCGCAATGGTACCGCGGGCCGATCCAGATCGGCGCAGGCCCAGAGCGCGCAGACCGAGAACGTGACGGAAACCAAGGCCGCACAGCCGGAAGCCGCTCCGGCCAAGGCGCGGCAGGAGGACTCCGGCCCGGGCCGGTCCCGTCAGTCCGATCGCGGGCGTCGCCCCGGCGGCCGGTCCCGGCAGTCCGGGCGCTCGGACCGCGGTGATCAGGCGGAGACCGAATCGCGGCGCGATCCGCACGCCATGGGCACCCCGCCCAAGGCCCCCAAGGGCGGCCTGCGGGTGTTCGCGCTCGGCGGCATCGGCGAAATCGGCCGCAATATGACCGTTTTCGAGTACGGCGGCAAGCTGCTCATCATCGACTGCGGTGTGCTGTTCCCCGAGGGCCAGCAGCCGGGCGTGGATCTGATCCTGCCCGATTTCGGTCCCATCGAGGACCGGATGGATGACATCGAAGCCGTCGTCCTCACCCACGGGCACGAGGACCACATCGGCGCCGTGCCGTTCCTCCTGCGGCTCAAGCGTGATATCCCGGTCATCGGCGCGAAGTTCACCCTCGCGCTGGTCGCCGCCAAGTGCCGCGAACATCGCTTGCAGCCCAAGCTGATCGAGGTCGTGGAGGGGCAGCGCACCCAGCACGGACCGTTCGACTGCGAGTACTTCGCCGTCAACCACTCGATTCCGGATGCCATCGCGGTCGCGGTGCGCACCCCGGCCGGGTTGGCGCTGCACACCGGCGATATCAAGCTCGACCAGCTACCGCTGGACGGCCGCCTCACCGACCTGGCCGGGTTCTCCCGCCTCGGTGACGAGGGCGTGGACCTGTTCCTGGTGGACTCCACCAATGCCGAGGTGCCCGGGTTCGTGACCCCCGAGCGCGAGATCGGCCCGGTGCTCGACAATGTGATCGGCAAGGCCAAGGGCCGGGTCATCGTGGCCTCCTTCGCCTCCCACGTGCATCGCATCCAGCAGGTGGTGGAGGTGGCCCAGCGCTACGACCGCCGCATCTGCTTCGTCGGCCGGTCCATGGTCCGCAATATGCAGATCGCGCAGGATCTCGGCTATCTGGATGTGCCGGACGGTCTGGTGGTCGATCTGGATCAGGCCGCGAATCTGCCGGTGCACAAGCTGGTGCTCATCTCCACCGGCTCGCAGGGCGAACCGCTCTCGGCGCTCTCGCGCATGGCGCGCGGCGATCACCGCCAGATCAATATTCGCGCCGACGATCTCGTGGTGCTGGCCTCCTCGCTCATCCCCGGCAATGAGAAGGCCGTCTTCGCCGTGGTGAACGGCCTGGCCCGGCTCGGCGCCACCGTGGTCACCCAGCAGAACGCGAAAGTCCATGTCTCCGGCCATGCTTCGGCCGGTGAACTGCTCTACCTCTACAACGCGGTGCGCCCCACCAATGCCATGCCGGTGCACGGCGAATGGCGCCACCTGCGCGCCAATGGCGCCCTGGCCGTGGCCACCGGCGTCCCCGAGGAGCGAGTCGTGCTGGCGGAGAACGGCGTCGTGGTCGACCTGGTCGACGGCATCGCCACCATCACCGGCCGCATGCGCGTCGGCCAGGTCTACGTCGACGGCCTCTCGGTCGGCGATGTCGGCGAATCCACCCTGTCCGATCGCCTGGTCCTCGGCGAAGGCGGCTTCATCTCCATTACCGTCGCCGTCGACTCCACCACCGGCAAGGCCGTCAGCGCACCGGAAGTCCACGGTCGCGGCTTCTCCGACGATCCGGAAGCCCTGGTCGACGCCCAGGAACTCGTCGAAGCCGAACTTCGCCGCCTGGTGGGCGAGGGTGTCACCGACACCCACCGCATCGCCCAGGGCGTGCGCCGCGTCGTCGGCCGCTGGGTGGCGGAGAAGTACCGCCGCCGCCCGATGATCGTCCCCACCGTCATCGGGGTCTGACGACCCGAAACATCAAGGGCAGCAAGTAGAGAGCGCCCGGCAGCAAGAGCTGCCGGGCGCTCTCGCTGTTGAAGCCGGTCTTCACCGCGCCCTGTACGCAATCGGCCCCGGCAGCGTCCGCTGCCGGGGCCGGAAAAGCTCACGCGTGCCGACTACTCCTGGCAGGCGGCCGAATCGAGCTTGGCGGTCTTGACGATATTGCAGGCGAAGGCGTGGTCGACCTTCCATTCGTTGCCGTCGGCGACGAAGGAGACCGAGCCGTTCTCGACCGGGGTGCCGCCGATGGTGATCTTGGCGTCGGCCTTCAGCTTGCCGTCGACGGGCTCGCCGACGCCGATGATCTCGACGGTGACGTCGTTCTTCTTGGCGGCGTCGACCAGTTTGGCGACCAATTGCGGGTCCTGGCCCGCGTTTTCGATCCAGTCGACCTTGGTCTTGGCGTCGATGGCGGGGTCGAACGCCTTGGTGATCTTGTCGTTCAGTTCCTGCACCGTCGGCTTGGGCAGGTTGGCGACCGCGGAGGTGGACGGCGCGCCGGTGATCTCGCCGCCGTCCTCCACCCCGCCCTCGAACTTGGGGGCGTCGGTGGCGGCGGCCGAGGTGGTGGCGGCGGTATTGGTGGTGCTCTCACTGGAGCTGCACGAGGCCATGGCGAAGGCCGAGGCGGCGATCGCCAGGGCGGCGGTCGCGCGGAAGATGGTGTGCTTCAACGAAATTCTCCCCTACGAAAGGTGCGTACTCGACAATCAGAGGTCGTAACCGGTGGTGCGGTTCCAGTGGTAGACGTAGGCGTCGGACCGGTTCCGGTTCAGCGCCTCCGCCCGCGCGGCCGACTTCGAGTACGCCGCACCGTAGGTGTAGAGCCCGGCTCGGTTGGAGAATGCGATCATACCGCAGCCGTTGGCGAAGCTGGCGACGATCTTGCAGTCGGAGAACGGGCATTCGCTCAGCGCGGCGTTCTTGGCGTTCTCGCGGCTGGGGGCGTCCCAGGAATAGCCGACGTGACCCGTGGAGGGGGACAGCGAGACGGCCCCCCAATTGTCGACATAAGCATTGGCCGGAGCCGCGGTGCCCACCAACAGGGAACCGGCGACCGCGACCATCGCGGCGGCTCCGGTGACGATCTTCTTCAAGGTATTGCCCTTCTCAACTTATAGGGTCCACGACCCGATGGACCGAGTGATCAAGCTACCGACCCGAATTGGCTGACGCCAACCGCACCCGGCGGCCACCGGCATCCGGTGGACTCGTTCATGATCGAATCCGGTCCTTATCGCCGACCGTGCGGTTCGCTTAACGGATCGCACCGTGCGCAGCGCCCGGATGTCCGGTTCCGGGTCGGCGATCTCGCGCTGACCGCGGCCTTCCGGGCCGGATACGAACAACTTCCGGACCCGGCCGCGCGCGCCTTCCGGCTGCTGGCCGTCGCGGATCTGCCGGATCTGCCGCTCGCGGCCACCGCGGCGGTGCTCGACACCATCGAGCCGGTGGCCGAGGACCTGTGTGAGGAGCTCGTCGATCGCGGCATGCTCGAGACCATCGGGCGCGGGCGCTACCACTATCACGACCTCATGCGCCTGTTCGCCATCGGCCGCTCGGGCGCCGACGCCGAGGTGGATGTGACCACGCGGCTGCTGGACTACTACCTGGCCACCATGAAAACGGTGCTGCGCGTGCGTCATCCGGGCCTGCACCTGCCGCTGGCGCCCACGGCGAATCCGGGCACGCGACTGGCCGATCTGGACGCCACCCTGGAGTTCCTCACCGCGGAGCGGCGCAATCTGGTCGCGCTGTACCGGATGGCCGCCGCGGGTACGGCGCGGCATCGCGCGCTGGCCGCCGATCTCGCCCTGGCGGTGGGGGAGACCATGCTGGCCGGTGACGCGACCGTCGATCTCGATAAGGCCCTCGAGGAGCTGATCCGCGCCGCCGAGGGCGACGGCAATGCGGTCGCGGCCCGCCGCGCCCGGCTGGCGCTGGTCTTCGCCCTGGTCGTGGAATTCAGCGCCCCCGAACGCGCCGCCGCCCACGTGCAGCGGCTGACGGCCGATGCCGATCCGGAGAACGAACCCTGGGTCGCGGCCACCACCAGTGTTTTCGCGGGCATCCTCGCCCTCTACGACCAGGACCCGCACCGTGCCGCCTGGCATTTCGCCACCGGCCTGCACCTCTACCGATGCGGCGCCAGCCCCGAAGGCGTGCGCATCGCCTATTCCTTCCTGGCCCAGGCTTATTCGGCCGCCGGTCGCAATCGCGAGGCCCTGGCCGCCGCTGCCCGCGCCGTCGTGGGCGACAGCCACCGCGGCACCCTCCTCAATGCCATGTGGGCCCTCACCGAGGCCGCCGGCGTGCTCTCCAGCGAAGGCGAGGACGAACTCGGCGCCCGCCTCTTCGACGCCGCCCTGCACGCCGCCCGCCGTGCCGGCAGCACCCGCTTCGAATCCGCCGTCCACGCCCGCGCCGCCCAGAACCACCTGGCCGCCGGCCGCCTCCGCGAAGCCGCCGACCACGCCGAACGCGCCGAACGAACCCGCGCCGGCCACATCGGCCTGGTCGGCACGCACAACCTCCTCGTCCGCTACACCGCCCTCCGCCGCCTCGGCCGCAATGTCGACGCCGACGAATGCTACCGAGCCGCCCTCACCCAGATCCCCGACTTCGAATCCACCCTCACCCGCTGGACCGCCATGATCCCCCCAACCCCGACCCCCAACCGCGAACTCCCTCTAGCCGCAGCTCACTAACCCGCGCTCGCCCGCTCAGAGGAGGTTTGGGGGCTGCCCCCAAGCCCTTCTTTCTTTCGGGGGTTTCGGGGGCTTGCCCCCCCGTATTTCCTTATGCCGACCGGCGGTCGGCGTTGTCATCACCACATGTCTGAAATGCGTGGGTCGAGTGTTGCGGATGGTCCGCATGGGGCAGTTGCGGCTAGCCTGAGGTACATGGCAGGTAAGTCCCGCGGTACCGCAGCATCACGGTCGCGAGCGGGATCGGCGCGGGGGCAGGCTCCTGCACGGTCCGGATCGCGCACTCCACGCACGGCCGCGGGAGGGCGGGGCGCGGGCGCGGGACGTCGGGCCGGGACGGCGCGCAAGGCGCCCGCGCGGCGTCCGGCGCCGCGGCGGAAGTCGAATACCGCGCCGCTGGCCGTGGTGACCCGGACCGTGAGCAGCGGCTGGAACATGCTGGCGCGCGGGCTCGGGGCGAGCACGCGGGCGATCAGCCGGGCGGGGGATATCGAGCACGGGCATCGGCGCGACGGGATCGCGCTGGCCCTGGTGGCTTTCGCCTTCGTGATCGCGGCGGCGGTCTGGTTGTCGGCGGGCGGTCCGGTCGGGGGCTGGGTGGACACCGCCATTCGCGCGATCTCCGGATCCGCGTCGGCCGGGCTGCCTTTCGTGGCGGTGGCCATTGCCGTGATCCTCATGCGCACCGAGCCGGATCCGGAGATCCGCCCGCGCCTGGTGCTCGGCGGCCTGCTGGCCGGGCTGCCGATTCTGGGCCTGTGGCATCTGGCCGCGGGCGCGCCGACCGATGCGCACGGCCGCGCGCACGCCGCCGGATTCGTCGGTTATGTCATGGGCGGCCCGCTGCGCGACGGGCTGAGCGCCTGGCTGGCCGTGCCTTTGCTGCTGCTGGCCATCGTGTTCGGCATTCTGCTGCTCACCGGCACCAAGGTGCGCGAGGTCCCCGAGCGCATGCGTGAGATCTTCGGCACCGCCAGTGGCGGCGACGAGTACGAGAGCTACTCCGACGGCCTCTACGATCCGGCCAATTACGATGCCGACGGCTTCCCGCTGCACCGCCCCGAGGTGCGCCGCAAACGCGGCCGCAACCCCTCCGACAACTACCCGGCCGACGAGTTCCCGGATTCGGACGCGGCCACCGAAATCCTCGGCGAGCCGCCGCTGCAGGACGCCAAGGAAATCGCCAAGGAGCCGCCGAAACCCAAGCCGCGCAAGCCCGCTCCCAAGGTCGTCGACCAGACCCCGCCGCCGCCCGAACCGCAGCAACTCGAGTTCGTGGCCGACCGCGAGGTCGACGGCGACTATCAGCTACCCCCGCTGAGCCTGCTCACCGACGGCGATCCGCCCAAGAAGCGCAGCGCTGCCAATGAATCCATGATCGAGGCCATTACCGAGGTCCTCGTCCAGTTCAAGATCGACGCGGCGGTCACCGGTTTCGTGCGCGGCCCGACGGTCACCCGCTACGAGGTCGAGCTCGGCCCCGGCGTGAAGGTCGAGAAGATCACCGCCCTGGCCCGCAATATCGCCTACGCGGTGGCCACCGAGAACGTGCGCCTGCTCGCCCCCATCCCGGGCAAATCGGCCGTCGGCATCGAGGTCCCGAATGCCGACCGCGAATTGGTGCGCCTGGCCGACGTGCTGAGGGCCCCGTCGGTGCGCAACGACCACCATCCGCTGCTCATCGGCCTGGGCAAGAACATCGAGGGCGAGTTCGTCTGCGCCAATCTGGCCAAGATGCCGCACCTGCTGGTGGCCGGTTCCACCGGCTCCGGCAAGTCGAGTTTCGTGAATTCCATGCTGGTCTCGCTGCTGCAGCGCGCCACCCCCGATGAGGTCCGCATGATCCTCGTCGACCCCAAGATGGTGGAACTCACGCCCTACGAAGGCATTCCGCATCTCATCACCCCCATTATCACCCAGCCCAAGAAGGCCGCTGCCGCCCTGGCCTGGCTGGTGGAGGAGATGGAGCAGCGCTATCAGGACATGCAGGCCAACAAGGTCCGCCATATCGACGACTTCAACCGCAAGGTCAAGTCCGGCCAGATCACCGCACCGCTCGGCAGCGAACGCGTCTACCGCCCCTACCCCTACATCCTCGCTATCGTCGACGAGCTCGCCGACCTCATGATGACCGCTCCCCGCGATGTCGAGGACGCCATCGTCCGCATCACCCAGAAGGCCCGCGCCGCAGGCATTCACCTGGTCTTGGCCACCCAGCGCCCGTCCGTCGACGTCGTCACGGGCCTGATCAAGACCAATGTCCCCTCCCGCCTGGCGTTCGCGACCTCCTCGCTGACCGACTCCCGAGTCATCCTCGACCAGCCCGGCGCCGAGAAACTCATCGGCATGGGCGACGGCCTGTTCCTCCCGATGGGCGCGAACAAACCGACCCGCCTGCAAGGCGCCTTCATCTCCGACGAGGAAATCCACGGCGTAGTCGAATTCACCAAGGAACAAAAGGAACCCGACTACCAGGAGGGCGTCACCGCCGCGAAGGCAGGCGACAAGAAGGACATCGACGCCGACATAGGCGACGACCTCGACCTCCTCCTACAAGCCACCGAACTGGTAGTAACCTCCCAATTCGGCTCCACCTCCATGCTCCAACGCAAACTCCGCGTCGGCTTCGCCAAAGCAGGCCGCCTCATGGACCTCATGGAAACCCGAGGCGTAGTAGGCCCCAGCGAGGGCTCCAAAGCCCGAGACGTCCTCATCAAACCCGACGAACTAGACGCCCTCCTCTGGACCATCCGAGGCGGCGAACCCCCCACCCCCACCGACTGATCCGCGGAGCAGGTACTGGTGCTGGTCGCTTCTCGCGATTCGCCTGCACCAGTACCTGCTCTCGTGATGGGCACGGGGTGGGGGATGGGCTGTGGTTAGGCTGGTCGGGTGAGCGTCGGTCGGTTGCTGGAGGTCCGGGGCGCGTTTCAGGTGTCGGCCGAGCACGTCGTGCACGGTTCGCCCGGGCCGTTCCGGGGGCTCGGGGTGCGGCGGGTGTTCGGATTCGATGTCCTCGAGCCGGAACCGGTACAGCGCAGGAAGATTCCCGGCGGCACCGTGAAGATCGTGTTCGCGCTCGACGGGACCGTGAATGGGGTCAGCGCCGGGCCGTCGGCGCTGGTGATCGGGATGCACGATCGCGGCGGGATCGCTACGCATGCGGGCCGGATGTGCAGTGCGCAAGTGCAATTGGGCCCGATGGCCGCGCGCCGGATGCTCGGGATTCCATTGTCGGAGTTCCGCAACGACATCGTGAATCTGGAGGATCTGTTCGGCTCTTCGGCCCGCCGGTTCGTCGAGCGGCTGGCCGAGACGCCGGGATGGGACGAACGGTTCGCGCTCATCGCCGACTATCTCCGGAGTCGGTGCGCAGAAGACGATCTCGACCCGGTGGTCGCGGCCACCGTGGACCGCCTGCGTGCCACCCACGGTGCCGTGCCGATCACCGCCCTCGCCGCCGACTCCGGTTGGAGCCGCCGCCATTTGTCCCGCCGCTTTACCGACCAGATCGGGTTGTCACCGAAAACGTATGCGTCACTGACGCGTTTCTCCGCCGCTCTCGCATGGCTGACCGATGACCCGGACCCCGCACCCGATTACGGTTATCTCGCCGACCGGCTCGGCTACTTCGACCAGTCCCACCTCACTCGGGATTTCCAGCGATTCGCCGGTGCGCCCCCGGGCCGCCTGCTCCACCAGGCCATGTCCCATTCCTCCAATACAGCGTCTGGCCTGCGCCCATAGCCTTCTCGAATGCTCGCCACCCCGTCCCCCGTCCACATCGCCGCGATCGGCATAGCCATCCACGCGATCAATCACCTGATCGTCCCCCTGATCCCGCCGATCGGCTGGAACGTCGGCACCATCTACCACCTGATCAGCGCTCCGATCTACGCCGCCCTGATCCCCCCGATCCTGAACGGCCGCAACTGGGCCCGGATCACGATCACCGTTCTCCTGGCCTGCCAATTCGCAGGCCGCTTCGTAGTCTGGGCGCTGTTCCCCGAAACCGGCGCCCATCTCGCCCTCATCGCAGGCTGGACGATCTCGATCGTCGTACTCGCACTGCTGTGGATTCCGCGTTCGTCGCGCCGTCACTTCCGTTCCACGGAGTCGGCCGATAGTGGTATGCCCGGGAGGAATTGAACCTCCGACCTCTTCGTTCGTAGCAAAGCGCTCTGTCCTACTGAGCTACGGGCATTCGATCCCCGCACGGATGTCGCCATTGACATCTACTCGGCGCTGAGGTGCGCGGGGGAAGTTGGGAATATGTCGTCGTCTGGGTTGCGCGGTATCCGGGCGCCTGTTCGGGCGTCGGCATCGACGGCCAACTCGGCGGTGAGGTGCACCGGCTGGGCGGGTACTCGCGGAAATGAGAGGAGGGTCGCTCCGGGCGGTTGGCACGGGAGCGACCCTCTACAGGTCTGGAATGCTCGAGGCCCGTTAGAGGCGGCTCCGTACGCCGCGGCAGATGAGGCGGTTGCGATCGAATGAGGCCGAATACCGCGTCAACATGTTCACTGAGCCGCCTTTCCTGTGGGTCGGGTCGAGGGGGTGAGACCATGCTAGCGGCGGGGTTCTCCTGGCGTAAAACGATTTTCGACCAGGCCCGGAGGACCCCGGCGCGTGCCGGTGGCCCGATCACGCGGCGGCGAGCGCCGCGGTGATCTTGCCGACCATGGCCGCCACCACGGGCGTGGTCTCGCCCTGCTGCGGCTGCGCGGCCGCCTCGACGGCGACGAGCACGGTCTTGCGGAAGTTCTCCGACTCCGCCGGATCCTGCTGTGCGAGCAGGTTCACGGCCGCGGTCAAGGCGGGCAGCACCCGGTCGGCGAGCTCGGCGACGGACTTGCCCTTCAGGTCGATGTCATTGGTCTTGGCGGCGAGCACGTGCCCGACCGGACCGGTCGCCGACATCAGGGCGATGGAGCCGTTCGAGATGTTCTTGTGCGGTGCGCCGGTCGCGGCGATGAGGGCGACGGCGCCGTAGGCGGCGGTGCGGACGGTGCTCTTGTCCTGGGCGGTCAGGGTGATGGACATGGTGTGTACTCCTGCGATTCCGTTCCGGTCTCGACCGGTCCGGTCGAGCGATATACACACTGTCGCCGTCCGCGCTGACAGCGCCCTGACAGCGCGCTGACGCCGCCGCGGACAGGTATCAGCCGTCCGTATCACCGGTTTCGGCCGTCGTGCCGGTGGCGTCGACCTGGCGCCAATGCTGCGCCGAGCGGGCCAGATCGTCGGAGACATGGTGCAGGAATCGGCTCATCTTCTCGAGCCGGGCGCCCGCCGGGGTGGCGGCGCCCAGTCGTTGCGCACTCGTCCGGCAGGCGGCGGCGATCCGGGTATTGATGCGGGCGCTGGCCATGATGGATTGGAACCAGACATCGTCGTCCACGACATAGCGATCCACGCGCCGGTGCGGGTCGCGTTCACGCTTGATGATCTCGATCGCCTCCAGATAGCCGACGGCTTTGGAAACGGAGGCGGGGCTGACGCGTAACCGGCGCACGAGTTCTGCGGAGGTGAGGCTGCCGCTGTCGGTGGTGAGCAGCGCGGCGAGCACGCGGGCCATCATGCGGGGGAGCCCGGTTTGCACGAACAGCTCCGTATTGTGCGCCGCCACCCCGTGCACGAGCCGCGGATCGCGCCCGCCCAGCTCGGCCCTGCCCGGCCTCGGACGCGGCTCTGTCGTGGTGCGCTGCACAGTATTTCGCATGCTCGCCCGGTGAGCTCGATCGGCGTGGTAGTCACCCGGCCCGCCATTGCGGACGACCTCGCGGGTCACGGTCGAGGTGGGCCGCCCGATACGGCGGCCGATCGCGGCGTAGGTCAGCCCCTCGCGCAGCCCCGCGGCGATACGCCGCCGATCCTGCTGGGTCAACCGTTCTCCAGGCATCCGCATCTCCACTTTCTCGCAGCCGGAACAGCTTGTGCAACAAGAGCATTGCATTAGCGCGCAGCATCACGCAACGATATTCGCCTATTTATCAGCAGGTTTGGTCGTTGCTTCAGTAGAAGTTGATTGATGGCATCGTGGATGCAACGTAGTTCTTGTCGTGTCGGAAGAGTTCAGAGCAAAGGAACCGATATGACCCATACCGATATTCAGCAAGCCCTCGACTGGGCGGTGGCCGAAGGCGGCATCCCCGGAATCGTCGCCCACGTCCGGAATGGCGACGACACCTGGTTCGGCGCCGTGGGCGTGGCCGATCTGAAGACCGGCGTCCCACGCCGACCCGGTGAACATGCTCAGATCGGCAGCGGCGGCAAGGCGTGCATCGCCGCCGTGCTCCTGAGCCTCGAGGCCGAGGACAGACTCGACATCGACGATCCGGTGAACAAGTGGCTGCCCGGCGTCCTGGATGTCAATGGCTACGACGGCGACAAGATCACCATCCGCCATCTGCTCAGCAATACCGCGGGCCTGTTCGCCACCGGCTTGGCCCCCGAACTGACCAACCGTTACGCCACCCGCGCCGCCTTCGTCGAGCATCATGCCGACGAGTTCACCACCGCGGATCTCTTCGCTCTCACGGTCTCCCAGCCGCCTGTCGCCGCCCCCGGCGAACGCTTCGTCTACGCCAACGGCGGCTTCTACGTAGCCGAAGCCATGATCGAAAAGATCACCGGCAACACCTTCGCCGAGGAGGTGGAACAGCGGGTCTTCCGCCCCCTGGGCCTGGCCGACACCTACGTGCGCGCCCCCGAGGACGTCGGCTACCGCGACCCCCACCCCCGCGCCTACGCCGAACAGTTCTTCAAGGACGGCGTCGACACCGCCGCCATCACCTCCGAGAACTGGGAAGCCGCCCTGGAAGATCCGGGCCTGGACCCCCTCGACGTCACCGAGTTCAACACCTCCTGGACCCCGGCAATATCGTCTCCACCACCGGCGACATGATCCGCCTGGTCGGCGCCCTGGCCAACGGCACCCTCCTGCCCTTGGCTCAGCACCATGAAATGTGGACCACCGTCCCCACGGCAGGCGCCAACTGGCTACCCCACACCCGATACGGCCTGGGCCTCTTCGAATTCGACAAACCAGCCCGCACCGGCCAACCCCTCCGCGGCGTGGGCGGCAGCTACTGGGGCACCATGTTCTTCACGGTCACCACCGCCGACGGCGCCCACACCATCTCCGTCCACACCAACACCGAATTCCGATCCTGGGAAGTACTCAGCAGAATCTACGAAGCCGGTTTCGGCGTCGACCTCAGCGTGTAGCCGCACCCACGGTCCGATCGCCGAGTTCGGCGGGATGGCGGTCGAACCACGGCTGAGCGGTTTCGATTTCGGCAGCCAGTTGTAGGAGCAGGTATTCGCTGCCGGGAGGTCCTACGAACTGGGTGCCGAGCGGGAGGTCGGTGGCGGTCCAGTGGGTGGGGACGGTCATGGCGGGGCGGCCGGTGATATTGGCCAGCTGGGTGAAGGGGACCGCGGCGAGGTTGGCGGTGACGAGGTCGACGTAGAAATCGGTGCGCGACAGCAGCTTTCCCGCACCGATCCGGAGCAGGGGAGGGAGCAGGGTCGATGCGATGGCCGGGGTGCGGTGCTGTCCTATGCGGAGTGGGGGTTCGGCGAGGGTGGGGGTGAGAAGGAGGTCGTAGGTGGTGTGGAAATCGGCGAGGGCCCGGGTGTGGAGGTTCCAGCGGGCATGGGCCGCAATGAGTTCGGGAGCGGCCACGGCGCGGCCGACCGTGGCGAGGACCTGGGTGTCGATATCGAAATCCGTTGTGGGAGAGCCACTCACCGCGCAGGCGTGGGCCAGTTCGGCCGCGGCGGCGGCGCTCCATACGGTCATGAAGTCGAGGGCCATCTGCTTGCCGTCGATGGCCGGGGCCGCGGGTTCGACGATGTGGCCCAGCGATTCCAGGAGGCGGGCGGCATTCTCGACCGCGCGCACGGCTCCGGGGTCCACCGGGGTGCCCATGGGGGATTCGTGAGTGAAGCCGATACGTAGTCGACGCGGCGGCTCGGTGACGGCGTCGAGGAAGGGGCGGTCGGGACGGGCGACCGCGTACGGGGCGCCGGGATCCGGTGGGCTCAGGATGTCGAGCATCAGGGCGGTGTCTCGAACACTTTGGGAGACAACGCCTTCCGTGACCGCGCCGAAGAGCGAGTCCCCGTACAGCGGGCCGCTCGAGATGAGACCTCGGCCCGCCTTGAGGCCGAACAGTCCCGTGCTGCCCGCCGGGATGCGAATCGAGCCGCCGCCGTCGCTGGCCCCCGCCACGGGCACGATGCCCGCGGCGACCGCCGCCGCCGAACCGCCCGAGGAGCCGCCCGGCGTGCGATCGGTATCCCATGGATTGCGGGTGGCGCCGAAGGCTCGGGTCTCGGTAATGGCCTTGCTGCCGAATTCCGGGGTCGTGGTCTTGCCGAATATCACCAATCCGGCTGCCAGCCAACGGTCCACGGCAATGCTGTTGCGTTGCGCGGGCACCGTGCGCAGCGGTCCGGTGCCCGCGGAGGTCGGGTATCCGGCGAAGTCCTGCACGAGATCCTTGAGCAGGAACGGCACGCCCGCGAGCGGACCGTCGCCGGGCTGACGCGCGAGCTTCTCGCCGACCTCGGTCATCAGCAGGCTCACCGCATTGAGCACCGGATCGACCGCACCGCATCGCGCGAGGGCCAGCGCGAGCAGCTCGCTCGGGTCCACCTGCTTGTCCGCCACCAGCGCGGCCAATCCCACCGCATCGTGGGCGCGGTACTCGTCGAATCTCATGGTCGTCTCCTCAATCCTGGACCGCACCCAGAATAGCCGTACCGGTCGGGTACGTAACCACTCGGTTCGGTAAAATTTCCGCATGAGCCGACCGGATAAAGTCTGTGCGGTGAGCGAACGGGCGGCGGTGAGCGAGAAGAAGGTCGACGGCCGCGCGCTGCGTTTTCAACATCGCCGTCCCGAACTCCTCGCAGCCGCCACCGAATACATCCTCGACAACGGCACCCACGATCTGGCCCTGCGCCCCGTCGCGCAGGCCCTCGGCGTCAGCCACGCCACCCTGATCAGGCACTTCGCCACTAAAGAGGCCCTCCTCAACGAAGTCCTCGAGCACATTCGCACCGACTTCGAACAACGCCTCCTCGCCGAGGCCACCCGCCGCGGCGATTCCCCCGCCGACCTCCTGCGCGCCGCCTGGCAACACCTCTGCCGCCCCCGCGAACAACGCCAATTCCTCATCCTGTTCGAACTGGTCGCCACCACCGCCCGCACCCCCGACCACCCCGCCGCCCGCCTGGTCACCGACTGGCTCACCGTCATCGAGCGCGAACTCGTCCGCTTCGACTGGCCCCCCGAAACTGTCTCCCGCACAGCGACTTTCATCCTCGCCCAGGTCCGTGGCCTGCAACTCGACCTGCTCACCACCGGCGACCGCCACCGTGTGGAGGAAGCCTTCGAGGCGACGATCGACTTTCTCCTGGCCGGGTAGCCCGCCGCACCCCGCCGCCGGTTCTGATCGTTTCGGTTAGGGTGGCGAAGGTGGCTACCGTATCCGCGTTGACATGTTATCCGATCAAGGGCTGCGCGGGCGGTCCGCTCACGGCAGCCCGGATTCTGCCGACCGGCGTGGCCGACGACCGGGCATTCATGTTCGTCCGGCCCGACGGGTTGTTCCGTACGCAGCGCAGCACGCCGCGCCTGTCGGTCATTCGGCCGGAGTTGGCCGAGGACGGTCAGAAGCTCATGTTGTCGGCGAACGAATTCGATTCCACCACAATCGATGTGCTGGGGTAGGGGCCGCGGCTGACGGTGTCGGTGCATGGTGTGTGGGAGGGCGGCGCGGTCGATCAGGGCGATGAGGCCGCCAGGTGGGCGAGCGATCTGCTCGGCGAAGACGTTCGCCTCGTGCGTATTCCGCCGGATCATCACCGCTCCATCGACGACCGGCACGGGGATATCACCTTCACCGATTCGACGCCGCTGCACCTGACTTCGGTGTCCTCGCTCGACGACCTCAATGCCAGAATTCTGGAGAAGGGCGCGAATCCCGTTCCGATTGAGCGATTCCGGCCCAATATTGTCATGACCGGCTGGCCGATTCCCTACCACGAGGACGGCATTCGAGATTTCACCCTCGGCACCGCCCGCCTGCGCTGGGTCAAACCCGATGTGCGCTGCAATGTCACCATGGTGGATCAGCCGACCGGTGTCCGCTCCGGCCCGGAACCGCTACGCACCCTGGCCGATTACCGCCACGACCCCGAGGGTGGCGTCACCTTCGGCATCAAGGTCGCGGTGACCACACCGGGCGCCATCACCGTCGGCGACGAGATCACCGTGCACTGACGACGAGATCACCGTGCACTGACATCGAACCGGCGAGTGCGCCGGTTCGGCTGTTCGACGCCGAGGTCGTCGGCGGCATCGCGTCGCGGACGTTGACATACCTGCCGGTTCGAAATACCGTCAGTATTCGAATACTGGCGGTATCCAACAAGGAGGTTGGGCGGCATGCGGGAACCGCGCATTGTGATCATCGGGGCTGGGGTTTCCGGTATTGCCAGTGCTATTACCTTGCAGCGCAACGGGTTCCATGACTTCGTGATCCTGGAGAAGGGGTCCGACGTCGGTGGGGTGTGGCATTGGAACCGCTACCCGGGCCTGACCTGTGATGTGCCGTCGCAGCTGTATCAGTTCGGGTTCGCGCCGAAACCGGACTGGTCGCATGTGTTCGCGCCGGGGCCGGAGATCCAGCAGTATCTGGCCGATGTGGTGGACCGGTTCGGGCTGCGGCCGCACCTCCGCGTGAATGCCGAGGTGGTGGCCGCCGAATTCACCGGCGGCGGCTGGCGGGTGCGGACCGGCGACGGCACGGTGTACGAGGCCGACTTCGTCATCGCGGTCACCGGCGTGCTGCATCATCCGGCCACGCCCGATATCCCCGGCCTGGACGAATTCGACGGTCGGGTGCTGCACACCGCGCGCTGGGACGACGACGCGGTCACCGACGGCCGCCGGATCGCCGTGATCGGCACCGGATCGACCGGCGTGCAGGTGGTTTCGGCGCTACAGCCGAAGGCGGAGCGGATCACCCATTTCGTGCGCAGCCCGCAGTGGGTCATCTGGGCGCCCATGTGGCTGCCGCAGCCGGGTGCGGTCGGCGCGGTGCTGGATCGGCTGCCGCGGCTCAATCGGGCGCTCTACCAGGCAAGTATGGCCGGGGCGAAGCTGTTCACCGATGTCGTCACCCGGCCCAGCTGGCGGCGGCGCGCGGTACAGGAATACGCCCGGCTGAGCCTGCGCGCCCAGGTGCGCGATGCGGATATGCGCGCCCGGCTCACCCCCGACTATCAGCCGCTGTGCAAGCGACAGGTGTTGTCCGGCAGCTACTATCGCGCCCTGCGCGCCCGCAATGCCGAACTGGTCACCACCGGCATCGAGGCCGTGACCCCGACCGGAATCCGCACCACCGACGGCCGCCATCACGAGGTCGACCTGATCGTGTTCGCCACCGGCTTCCAGGCGCACAACTACATGCGCCCGATGAATCTGACCGGCCGCGACGGTATTTCGATCGACGATGCCTGGGCGAAAGGCCCGCGTGCCTACCGTATGACCGCCATCCCGGGTTTCCCCAACCTGTTCACCGTGCTGGGCCCCAACTCGCCCACCGGCTCCATCCCGCTGCATCACGCCGCGGAGGTCACCGCCCGTTACAGCACCGCGTGGATCACCCGCTGGCGCGCAGGCGAATTCGACACCGTCGAGGTCACCGAGGCCGCCACCGACCGCTTCGAGAACGACGTCGCCGAGGCCCTGACCCCGACCGTCTGGAACACCGGCTGCAACTCCTGGTACTTCACCGAGGGCGGCAGCATCGACCTGCTTCCCTTCGACCGCCGCACCATGGAGGACATGCTCGCCGACCCCGACGACCGCGATTTCCATCTGCGCGTCGTGGGATAGTCTTTCGCCTGTCGAATTTTCTCGTCCATTTCGGTTTTGTTTTCTTCCCGTCGAACGGAAGGACGGTCCCGAATGAGATCAGCGAAATGCAGCAGCGGCGCGGCCCTGGCCGCATTACTGACGGCGACCGCGGTCGCGGTGAGCGCGTGCGGCGGCTCGGACAAGGATTCGGACCCCGAGACGACACCGTCACCCACCGCGAGCGCGACGAGTACCACCGGGGCGGTCGCGCCGCCCGCGAATCCTTCACGGCCCGTTCCGCCCGGGCAAACCACCCCTAAAGTGCAGCCACCCGCCTCGATCAAGCCGTCCCCGACCGCCGAACCAAAGGCCGGTGAGGCGTGCCCATATGACGCCACGACCTTGGGCCAATGGCAGTGGACGGGCGCGAAATGGGTCTGCGTACCCGTGGTCGCGCCCGGAGGTACCGAACAGCCGGGCGGCGGTATGGGTGGCGGACAGCCCGATGGCGGCGGTATGGGTGGCGGGCAACCCGACGACGGAGGCGTGGGCGGCGGCCAGCCCGAGTAGCCACGACTGTGGCGTTGTATTCTGACCGATGCAAAGTAGAAGGGCAGGCTTACCTACCCAATTTTCGCCGTACGGTGAAGGACGGAACGAGGTGGTGTGGGCGTGTCTCTCGCTCTGTCTTCCCCCACGGTGGCGACGCAGCTGGTCGGCAGTGGTCTGATCGGTCTCCGGGAGGGCCTGGAAACCGGGATCGTGGTCATGATCCTGGCGGCCTTCCTGGTGAAATCCGATAATCGCGCGGGCCTGAAATGGCTGTGGCTGGGCGTCGGGGTCGCGGTGGCCATGGTGTTCGCGGTGTTCGCGGGCATTCACTACGGCACCTCGACCATCAGCGGGCTCGCCGCCGAAGCCGTGGCCGGGATCGCTTCGCTCGTCGCGGTGTGCATCGTGACCGGCATGGTGCTGTGGATGCGCGGTGCGGCCTCGCACATTTCGGCCGATTTGAAGCGCGGGATGGCAGGGGCCCTGGAAATGGGCGGTCTCGCGGTGGCGGCGCTGTCGTTCCTGGCGGTGGGCCGTGAGGGCCTGGAGACCGCATTGCTCATGGTCGGTTACGCGGAGAACACCTCGGGCAGCAGCTGGCCGTTGATCGGGTTGCTGCTGGGCATTCTGGCGGCGGTGGCCGTGACGATCGCGCTGTACTACGGCGCGGTCCGCATCGATCTGTCGAAATTCTTCACCTATACCGGCGCGATCCTGGTGGTCGTCGCCGCGGGCATCCTGGCCTACGGCGTGCGCGCATTGCAGACCGTCGGCTGGCTCTGGGGCCGGGCCGACCTGGCCTTCGACTTCAGCGCCTACTATGACCAATCCTCTTGGTACGGAACGACCTTGGGCGGCCTGTTCAATATCCGCCCCGATCCGACGGTGCTGCAGGTGATCGCCTGGACGGTCTATCTGGCCGTGGTGCTGACGCTGTTCCTGCGCCCCCGCCGCCCGGCGGCCGTCAATTCTCCCGCCGTCGCGGCGGATCAGTCTCCGGCATCGTGATCGCCGGTAGGTGAAAGGAAATACAGTGAATCCGAACTGGTCGCGCCGGGCGTTCGCCGCCGTGGGTCTGCTGGCGTCGGTGCCCATGGTCCTGACGGCCTGCACGGCCAAGTCCGAGTCCGGCGTCGGCGATATCGCGGTGACCTCGACCGATTCCGTCTGCGAGCTCGGCTCGGACAAGGTGTCGACGGGCACGGTGACCTTCAATGTCGCCAACAACGGCTCCAAGGTCACCGAGTTCTACGTCTTCGGCAAGAACAATCGGGTGCTGGGCGAGGTCGAGAACATCGGTCCGGGCGTCACCGGCAAACTGGTCGTCG
Source organism: Nocardia crassostreae (assembly GCF_001613405.1). Classification (GTDB taxonomy): domain Bacteria; phylum Actinomycetota; class Actinomycetes; order Mycobacteriales; family Mycobacteriaceae; genus Nocardia; species Nocardia crassostreae. The sequence continues at coordinate 133,557 of NZ_BDCH01000036.1, read as the reverse complement.
AGATCACCGAGCCCGGCACCTACGAGACCGCCTGCAAACCGGGCATGGTGGGCAATGGCATTCGCCAGAACCTCGAGGTCACCGGCGAGAACAAGGCCAAGACCGATGTCCCCGCCGATGTGGAGCAGGCCAAGGCGCGCTACCTGGATTACGTGCGCGGTCAGCTCGACGGCCTGGTCGCACAGACCACCACCTTCACCGCCGCCGTCAAATCCGGTGACCTGGCCGCCGCTCGCGCCCAGTTCGGTCTGACCCGCACCTTCTGGGAGCGCGTCGAACCGGTCGCCGAATCCTTCGCCGACCTCGATCCGGCCGTGGACATGCGCTGGGACGACACCGAGGACGGCAAGCAGGAATTCACCGGATTCCATCGCCTCGAGCGTTACCTGTGGCCGCCGCAGCAGAGTCAGATCGGCGAGAAGGGTGACAACATCACCCAGTCCGATTTCGACAATGCCAAGACCGCCGACACCAAGGAAGCCATTGCCGCCACCGCCGACCGCCTGCTGGCCGATGTGACCACGCTGCGCGACGAGGTGGCCAAGCCGGACTTCGCCTTCGAGACCCAGTCCTTCGTGAAGGGCCCGCAGGCGCTGGTCGACGAGATCGCCGCGACCAAGGTCGGCGGTGAGGAGGACCGCTACTCGCGCACCGATCTGTGAGACTTCGCCGCCAATATCGACGGTTCGGAAACCCTCATCGCCGAACTGCAGCCCATGATCGGCGCCAAGGACGCGGCGCTCATGGACAAGATCACCGCCCAGTTCCAGGCGGTGCGCGACGGCATCAACCAGTTCCGCAGCGGCGACGGCTTCGCCTCCTACGACACCGTCACCGCGCAGCAGCGGAAAGACCTGTCGGACAAGATCGATGCGCTGTCCGCGAGCCTGAGCCTGGTCCCCGACCTGGTTCTCGGCCAGTAGACACATCCCGGATAGAAGGACCCGTCATGACCGACGAACCCGCAGCCGTCGCCGATAGCCCGCGACCACGCAGAATGTCTCGCCGCGCCCTGCTGGGCGGCGCGGCCGTGGGTGCCGGAGTCGTGGCGGGCGCCGCCGCCAGCGCCACCTTCGTCGATGCGGCGCAGAGCCGTGAGACCACCCCCGACCGCATCGTGCCCTTCCGCGGCGCCAGGCAGGCGGGCATCACCACCGCCGTGCAGGACCGGCTGCATTTCGCGTCCTTCGATGTCATCACCAACTCTCGCGCCGAGCTCATGGACCTGCTGCAGCGCTGGACGTTGGCCGCGGAGCGCATGACGCGTGGGCAGGAGACCGTCGAGGGCGGCGCCGTCGGCCGCGGCAAACTGCTGCCGCCGCCGGATACCGGTGAGGCGCTGGGGCTTTCGCCAGCCTCGCTGACCCTGACCATCGGCTTCGGTCCGGGCCTGTTCGGTCCCAGCGCCGCCGCGCCCGCCCAGGGCGACCGGTTCGGGCTGGCCAAATATCGCCCGGCCGGGCTGGAGGAGCTGCCCGCCTTCGCCAAGGACGCCATCGAGGGCTCCCGCAGCTACGGCGATATCTGTGTGCAGGCCTGCGCCGACGATCCGCAGGTCGCGGTGCACGCCATTCGCAATCTGGCCCGCATGGGCTTCGGCGTGGTCAGCGTGCGCTGGTCGCAGCTGGGTTTCGGCCGCACCTCCAGCACCACCCGCGGCCAGCAGACGCCGCGGAACATGTTCGGGTTCAAGGACGGCACCCGCAATCTGACCGCCGATCAGACCGACCTGCTGGACAAGTGGGTGTGGGTCGCGCCCGAGGACAATCCGGCCGAGGCCCAATGGCTCACCGGCTGCAGCTATCTCGTGGCCCGCCGGATCCGGATGGATATCGAGCCCTGGGACCGCGCCTCGCTCTCGGAACAGGAAACGATCATCGGGCGCACCAAGGGCGAGGGCGCGCCACTGGGGCAGAGCAAGGAATTCGACGAGCCCGACTTCCGGATCACCTCCGGCGGCACCCCGGTCATCGATACCACCGCCCACGTCCGCCTCGCCCACCCCGACAATCTCGACGGCGTGCAATTGCTGCGCCGCGGGTACAACTTCACCGACGGCTTCGACGGTTTCGGCCATCTCGACGCGGGATTGTTCTTCCTCGCCTACTGCCGCAATGCACACAAGCAGTTCGTTCCCATGCAGCGCGCCCTGGCCGCCACCGACGCCATGATGGAGTACATCGTCCACACTGGAACCGCCCTCTACGCCTGCCCGCCCGGGCTCGGCGACGGCGAATGATGGGGTCAGCGCCTGTTCGAGTCCTGACCGGTTAACACCCTGCCGTGAGCTCGGCGGTGATTCGTCTGTGACGGTCGTGCCGTCGAAACGTGTCACCATCTCGAACTGCTATCTCAGAGCAATCGACAGGAGTGTGGAACGGTGACGACGGTGGACGGCAAGCGGGGGCCCGCGATCGGGCAGATGGCGGTGATCCACCGGACCTTCCGGCGGGAGTTCGCGACCGCGCCCGCGCTGGTGCGGGCCTTGCAGCCGGGCGACAGCGCCCGTATCGAGCTGGTGACCGAGCATCTGCGCAATGTGCTGGACGGGTTGCACATTCACCACACCGGCGAGGACGAGATCCTGTGGCCGCTGCTGGAGCAGCGCGCGCCGGAGGAGGCCGCGCGGGTGAAGCTGATGGTCGACCAGCACGAGCGGGTCGATCAGCTGGTCGGGCAGCTGACCGCGCTGCTGCCGCAGCTGGCCGCCGACCCGGCCGCCTATCGCGAGGACACCGCGGCCAAGCTGGAGGAGCTGGGCGCCGAACTCGAGACGCACATGACCGACGAGGAGGCGGACCTGCTGCCGCTGGTCGCCCGCCATGTCACGGCCGAGGAATGGGCGCAGCTCGGCAAGCACGGCCTGGCCCGCACCGATAAGAGCCGCCGCCTGCTCACATTGAGCAACATCCTCGACACCGCCACCCCCGAAGAACGGCAGCTGTTCCTGGCCGAACTGCCCGCACCGGTCAAGGTGATGTGGAAGCTGTTCGGCAAACGGCAACTGGCCCGGGCCCGTACGAGCCTGTACGGCGTCGCGGCCTGATCGGACCGCGCAACCCCGCCATCGTCTCGGTCGCAGCGCCTACTATCGAAGGCACGCACTCGAATCGGGGGATGACGGCGCCATGCCCGTATCGCGCCGAGCAGGTCATATCGCTCCTCCCGCGGCACTGCGCGCGGCGGGGGTGAGCGACTGCTGCATCGGGGTCGACCGGACAGTGTCCACGCCGCTGCTGGTGCCGCCCCATCCCTCGGTGCTGCTGTGCCTGCTGCTCGGCGACTATCCCGATATTCCAGCAGCTTTCGTCTCCGGCGTCGGCTGTGCCCACCATATCCCGGCGGCGCCGCACGACCGCATGTCCTGGCTGGGTGTACGGGTGGCTCCGCTCACGGCCTACCGGGTCCTGGATATGCCGCTGCGCGAGGTGGACCACGAATACATCGATCTCACCGACATATTCGGCGCGCAAGGCCGTCGCCTGACCGAACGCGTCCGCGAGGCCGGGGATCTCACCGGCTGCGCGTCGATCATGCATCGATTCCTGTTGTCCCGCATGGATATCGGCCACGAACCCGCCGCCGAGGTGCGCTACGTCCTGGAGCAGCTGCGCGCGACCGGAGGCCGCGCGCGCATCGGCGAGCTCGCGGCGGAGATCGGCTGGACCAACCAGCATCTGGTGCGCCGCTTCAACCAGCAGGTCGGGCGTCCCCCGAAAACCTTCGCCCGCCTGGTGCGGCTGCGTGCCGCGGCGGCGCTGGCGCGCGGCGGGAGCCGCGACTGGAGCCGGATCGCCGCCCGCGCGGGCTATGCCGATCAGGCGCACATGTGCCGGGACGTCCGCGAATTCGCCGGTACGACACCGGCGCGACTGTTCGGCCGTCCGGCCCCGTGCGCCTGTATGGGGTGAAATTCGTTCAATACAGCCGCGCCTCCACCGTGAACCATGGGTGTCGACACGGGGAGGACATGTCTGATGACTACGGATATCTACAGCGGGGGCCCACTGGGACACGCCATCAAGGGCGAGGACGATCGGCTGCGCCTGCTCGAGCAAACCCACGACCCGGTGACCGCCGAGCTACTCGACCGCCTGCCGATTCGTCCCGACTGGCACTGCCTGGACATCGGCGCGGGCGCGGGCAGTATCGCCCGTCTGCTCGCCGACCGCTGCCCGGACGGCCAGGTGACCGCGGCCGATATCGACACCCGATTCCTGACCGGTGACCGCGGCGACCGCCTGCGAGTCCTGCGCTGCGATATCCGCTCGCACGACTTCCCCAAGGCCACCTTCGATTTCGTCCGCATCCGCATGCTGCTGATGCATCTGGACGACCGCGAACGGCTGCTGCGGCGCATTCTGAACTGGCTGCGGCCCGGCGGCTGGATCCTGATCTCGGAGCTGGACATCCTGCCGGGCGCCTATGCCCCGGACCGCATCTGGCGGCTCGCGGTGACCGAATGCGCCGACATCATGGAGAATTTCGGCACCGATGCCCGCTGGGCCTCCCGCGGCCTGGTCCCGGCCTTGAGCGCGGCGGATTTCACCGACCTCGGATTGTCCTGGTGGACAGCCACGGTCGGGGACGGCGGCGCGGCGGAGGACTTCTGGCTCGCCAATATCGCCCGCATCGCCGATCTCATCGACGAGCGTTGCCGTCTGACGCGGCACGAGCTGGACCAGATGGCGACGCGTTTCGCCGATCCGACTTTCGCCCAGCCCGCCCACCTACTGGTCTCGGCGTGGGGCCGCCGCCCGGCCGGAATTCACTGATCCACCGGATGTGACCGCCCCGCACGGAGCTTCGATGCGAGCAGGGCGGCCTGGGTGCGGTGTTCCACGCCCAGCTTGGCCAGCAGCCGGGATACGTGATTCTTGACGGTCTTCTCGGTCAGGAACAGGGTCGCGGCGATCTGACGGTTGGTCAGGCCGTCGCCGAGCAGGTCGAAGACGCCGCGTTCGCGTTCGGTGAGCCCGGCCAGCAGGCCGCCCGGTTTGGTGCTGCGCCGCAGCTGCTGAATGAGCGTGGCGGCGGCCCGGTTGTCGAGCATGGACTGCCCCGCCGCGACATCCTTGATGGCCTTGACCAATTCGGCGCCGCGAATGTCCTTGACCACATAGCCGTCGGCCCCGGCCAGCAGGGCGTCGAGGATGCCCCGCTCGTCGGTGAAGGAGGTCAGCATGAGGCAGCGCAGATCGTCCAGCCCGGAGAGCAGCTCGCGGCACAGTTCGATGCCATTGCCGTCGGGCAGCCGGATGTCCAGCACGGCGATATCGGGATGCATTGCCGGAATGGCGGTCAGGGCACGAGCGACGGTGTCGGCCTGGCCGATCACGGTGAGATCCGGGTCCGCCTCGATCAGATCGATGAGTCCCCGGCGCACGATCTCATGATCGTCGACGACGAAAACCGTGGTCATGGCCGAATCCGATCGCCCGGAACAGGTGCCGCTCCAGCATAAACCGTGGATCAGGGCAGTGGTACGACCCAGCGCAGGTGCGTGCCGCCGCCATCGCCGGGACCGAGGGTGAAGCTGCCGCCGCGCCGCCGGGCACGGGTGTCGAGGTTGGCCAATCCGCTGCGCCGCCCGGCATTCTCCGGTATCCCGACGCCGTCGTCGATCACCTCGACGACGACCTCGTCGGCGACGGTCAGACCGACGGTGACCGTCCCGGCGTGGGCATGGCGCACCACATTGCTCAGCGATTCCCGCAGCGCGGCTTCCACATCGTCGGTGCGCGAGGTCGGCAGGATCGACAGCGGGCCGGAAACCTGGATGGTGGTGCGGATTGTGGTCTCGGCGGTCATCTCGGCGACGATATCGTGCAGGCGCTGGTGCAGCCGCGGCCGTGCGATCGCCGGGCCGTGCAGATCGAAGATGGACTCCCGGATGTCAAGCACGATCGACTGCAGATCGTCCAGGGTTTGGCTCAGCCGATCCCGGATCTCGGGGGAGCGAATGCGCTGCGCGGTGCCCTGCAACACCATGGCCGTGGCGAACATGCGCTGAATGACGCGATCGTGCAGGCTCCGGGCGATCCGATCGCGCTCGTACAGGACGTCGAGTTCCCGCATGCGGGACTGGGTGTCGGCCAATCGCAGTGCGAGGGCGGCCTGTCCGGCGAACACCGTCATCATGGCGATGGCGGAGTCGTCGAATTCCGGGGCGCCCGGCGCGCGGAGTACGGCCAGCACGCCCAGCATGGATCGCCGGGCCTGCAACGGCAGCAACATGACCGGTCCGGGCATATCGTGCAGATCGGGAATCGGGTTGTCCGCCGAGCCGTCGGTGACCATGGACTGCGCCGTGCGGAACACCATTCCGGTGGGTGAGCCCTCCAGCGGGATGCGCCGCGAAATGAGCTCCGCCGCAGGGGTTCCCGCGCCCGTCGCCACGATCAGCTCGCTCACCTCGTCATCGGGCATCTCCACATCCTCGGGCAGCGCCAGGAAGGTGCACATGGCGTCGGTGAGCCGCAGCGCGCAATCGGCGATGAGGTCGAGCACCTCGGCCGGATCCCCGCCGCCGAGCAGTTCGGTCGCGACATCGCGAATGGATTCCAGCCACAGCTGCCGTTCCCGGGACTGTTCGTAGAGCCGCGAATTCTCCACCGCGATACCCGCCGCCGCGGCCAGCGCCCGCACCACGACCTCGTCGTCCTCGGTGAATTCCTGCCCGTTCGCCTTCTCGGTCAGATACAGGCTGCCGAAGACCTCCTCGCGCACCTTCACCGGAACCCCGAGGAAACTGTGCATGGGCTGATGGTGCTTCGGGAATCCGATCGAGGCCGGGTGCAGCGAAAGATCGGTCAGCCGCAGCGGTTTCGGCTCTTCGATGAGCAGTCCGAGCACACCGCCGCCGCGCGGCAGCGCGCCGATCAGCACGCGGGCGTGGTCGTCGACCCCCTCATACACGAAGGCGGACAGACTGTTGCCGTCGCCGCGGGTCTCGCGCACCCCCAGCGCGCCGTAGCGGGCATCGACGAGTTCGATGGCCGTGTGCACGATCGATCGCAGGGTGTCGTCGAGATCCAGGCCCGCGGTGACCACCAGCATGGCGCCGATCAGCCGATCCATTCGATCGTGCACATCCACGACCTGCGCGATCCGGTCCTGCACCTCCGCGAGCAGTTCGCGCAGCCGCCACTGTGACAGCGCCTCGGTCATGGGCGTCTGATCGCCGTCGCGCTGCGCGTGGCCGCCTGACATGCGGCGATTGTCCCATGGTCCGGGGCCGGTGGACGCGGGACGCGGTCAGGGCAATGCCGAATTGCGTTATACACCATAAATATTCACCTCCGATCGATTCGCCCCGCGGTCATCCCTGGTATACCCGCGCGCCGCGGCACGACACGGCGGGCCCGGATCTCCCCCCCGTCGTATCCCGGCGGTCAGGACGAACAGACCGGGTCCGACGTCCCCGGCGCTCAGGTCCTCGGACTCTCGTTGCGGCTCCGGCGCCAAGGCATTCTCTTATACAGCTCACCGGCATGGGATCCGACCCGGGCAGGGGAGTGGAGCGACCCGTCACGAGATGGACTCCCGGTAGGTGGTGCCAGGTAGCCTCGACCCCGTTCTGCGGTGGCATCCCGCAGGAGGCGATCGGGTACCCGTGCAACCGGACCTCCCGTGGCGGGTTTGCTCGTATTGTTTTCACGTATCCGTTCGTCGGCGTATCCTCTCCGCACTGTGGATTCCGGGGGTCGCCGCCGCGTACTTCGCGGCGGCCCAGATCGGCCTGCAGCTGGCGCTGGTCGGTCACCAGGTGACGCCGCTGTGGCCGCCGACCGGTATCGCGCTGGCCTGCCTGCTGCTGCGCGGTCCGTGGATCTGGCCGGGAATCACGCTGGGCGCCTTCGCGACCAATCTCCTGCTCGGGCCAAGCCCGCTCGCGGTCGTGGTGATCGCGCTCGGCAATACCGCCGCACCCGTGTGCGCGTATCTGCTGGTCCGGCGGGCGGGCTTCCGGGATCGGATCGACCGGTTCCGGGATGCGCTCATCCTGGTGTTCCTCGGCGCACTGGGCGGCATGCTGATCAGCGCCACGGTCGGCACCGTGACCCGCGCGGTCGCGATCGGTTCCTGGCAGGACGCCTGGGCGACCTGGTGGGTGTGGTGGACCGGAGACGCCATGGGCGTCCTGACGATCACGCCGCTGCTGCTCCTCGTCCGGCGTGCGCGGATATCCAAGTCGATCGATCTGTTTCGTGCGGCCGAGGCCGCCGCGCTGGTCGTCGGCACTCTGCTGGCCGTGGCCTTGCCCGCGCTCAGCACCACCCAGCTGTCGTACGTGGCGGTCTTCCCCTTCCTGATCTGGGCCGGTGTGCGCTTCCATCTGGCGGGTGCGGTGCCCTGCGCCGTGCTGGCGTCGTTCGCCGCGACCTTCGCGGCCTCGCGGAATCTGCCCGTGTTCGCGGACCTCGGCCTGACCGCGAGAATGGTCAACCTGCAACTGTTCAATGCGACCGTGATCCTCACCGCGCTGCTGCACGCCACCGTCATCGCACAGCGCGACCGGGCCAGCCGAGCCGTCGACGAAGCCTGCGGCCAACTCGCCCGGGCATTGTCGGCACTCGACGAGCGTGGTGCGGTGAACGAGAGCACGATTCGGATCGTGAACCGTTTCCTGTCGAGCCGCCCTCGCCCCGAGGACCGCCCTGGCTAGTCACACTCCGGACGGTCCGGCGTCTCCGGCCGGGGCGCCGGGCGGCCGGACCTGGAGTCGCGTGGGCGCCGGGGTCGTCCATGCGAATCGTGAGAGTGCGGGCGCACAGCCGCGCCCGGGTGCGCCTGGAGTTCGAAATGCACCGGTGCGGGTTCGCTTCCGGTGACCGCGCGGATCAGCTCGGCGGCGGCGTCCGAGGTGGCGATGCCGCGCAGGCGGGCGGCGTGACTCAGGGTGGCGCGGGCGTCCTCGATGGAGCAGCGCCGTTGCGCCGCCAGGATTCCCAGCGCTTGGTCGATTGCCGATCGGGCGGTCAGGTCCGCCATCAGCCGGGTGGTTGCCGCCGATCGGCGGGCGGCGGCGAGCACCGACGCGAGCAGTGCGCCCGCGTGCGTGCCGATCAGATCGATCATGGGGTGGATCGGTGGTGCGAACGCGTGCGATCGGCGGGAGTACAGCGTCAGCGCGCCGATGGGCCCGCCCTCGCCCGCCAATGGGCGCGAGTGGACGGATCGGTAACCGAGGCGGAGCATTCCAGCGGGATACTCGCCCCACCGTCGCTCACTCCCGAGATCGGGAACAATGACGATCCGGTCGTTCCGCAGCGCCTCCGAGCACGGCCCGCACGGCGCGTCGCCGGGCAGCTCGCCGAACGGCGGTTCGGGAGCGGTCGTCGTGCAAACCCCGGCCGCACCCGCGAGGGTGACCCGGGCCAATGGGTGTCCGGGTATCGCGCGGGTGGCGAAATCCGTTATGGCGCGCCGCGATTCGCCGATATCGCCGGTCGACAGCACTGCCGCGGTGAGCTCGGCCAAGGCGATCGCGAAGCTGTCGGGTACGACCTGCCGCACGCTGTGCCCCCCGCCTCAGTTCCACGCGCCGGATCCGGGCGAGACGACAGCGGAGCCCGGGAACGAGCGCACCACCTCCGCCGCCAGCACAGCGAGTTTCACATTGCGGCGCTGGGATTCGGCGCGCAGCATCGCGAACGCCTGTGCGCGGTCACACAGATCGCGGGCCATGAGGCCACCCAGCGCCTGATCGATCACCGTCCGGGTGGTCAGTGCCCGGCGGAGCTGATCGGCTGCCTCGGCCGTACGCAGGGCTTCCAGCCGAGCCGCCAGGATCGCGCCGAGATGCGCCGCGAGCAGGCGAACCGAAGGCGAGGTCGAGTCGTCGAAGGCGTACGGGCGCGCGGCGTACAGGCACAGCGCTCCGAAGGGTTTCGACTCCGCGGTCAACGGCTCGGCGTGCAGGGAGCGAATACCGTGCGCGAGTGCCACGGCGGAGTAGTCGGCCCAGCGGTTCTCGGCGGCGATATCGGGTGTCGCCACCGGTCGCGCCCGGGCCATCGACTCCAGCCCGGGACCGGACCGCACGCGCAGTTCCGCGCGCGTCACGACGGCCGCCTCGTTCGTCGCCGCGGCGTGCAGCCGACCGCCCTGCGCCACCACGACACTCGCCATCGGCTGTCCGGGCACGATTCTCGACACGATGACGGTACTGGCCCGCAATCCCGCCCCGAGTTCGCCATCCATCAGCAACCGTGCCGTCAGATCGGCCAGGCCCATCGTGAATTCCGATGGTGTGCACCGCCATTCGGTTCCTGTCGGTTCATCGGCCACGGCGCCCCCTTCATCGCGGTATGCGTGCCTCGATTGTCGCCTCGAGCCGGGGTGCCCGGATAGGGGATATGGACTCAGGCCGGACGGTCTGTGTACCCGGATCGATTGGCCCGAGGTCTTTCACAACCGGCATGTGCCATCCATGACCTGGCGAGCGATCCGCGTCAGCGGCACGTTCTCGGCGAAGGCCCGGACCCGCAGCAGGACCAGCGCCGTGTCCGGATCGCAGGAGCGCTGCACCGATACCGCGCCCACCGCCTGATGCACCTCGGTGAGGAAATCGGCGTCGTCGAACAGGGCGCTGTCGAAGACCTGCGTCGACGGCCCGACCGGCGCGAGCAGGACCACATTGGCCAGCGCGTCGGCGATCCGATCGGCGAGAGTCACGAGATCGGCTCCCAGCCCGGCGTCCGGAGAGAACGCGCACAGCGCGCCGATGCGCCGGGTATCGGCCAGCAAGGCGACGGCCACCAGCGTCTGTACGCCGAGACCCAGGACGGCGGAACCGTATTGGGGCCAGCGCGCGGCCAGCGCGGGTCCGGACACCACCATTCCGTCCAGTCCGGCGGCGACATCGCGGGCCGGGCCGCTGCCGACAACGGCTTCGAGATCATATGCCGCGCGCGCCGTGGAATCGGAGCATACGACGAGCAGTTCGTGCAGATCGTCGTCGAACAAGGTGATCGTCGCGCTGCCCATGCACAGCTGTTCGGCGACCGCGGTCATGAAGCCCGGTCGCCGACCCGATCCATTGTCGTCGGCCCAGCGCCGCAGCCGGTCCGCGTAGGACAGGTGCAGTTCCGCGCAGGCGCGATGACGCTGTTCGATTCTGCGGTGCAATGCGGCCATGCGCTGGCGGAACGGTCGCATCGACTCCGGCGGCCGATCGGCTTGTCGCTCGTACTTCTCGGCGAGTGCTCCGGCTCGGGCTGCGCGCTGTACCTCGCGCTGGTATTCGCGAAGTTCGATTGTGATGAGGTCACGGGAATCCGTCGACGACACTGGAAAAGCGTATGGCCGTCGTCACCGGTGCGTCAATTCCCCTGCGTCACAGGCATTGACGGTGCTGTTTCCTCCATGAGGAGCACCACGCCCTCGCGCAGGCCGTCCAGCGGCGAACAGACCACGGCGCACACGATCGAACGGCCGATGCGATTGACCGCGGGAATATCCACCGGGCCCGAGCGTCGCCCGGTCTTGAGACATTGCGCTATGGCGTCGCGCAGATCGTCGGTGGGCAGCCCGAAATCCAGTGCGAAGAAGAATTGCCGGTTGACCTCGTCGGAGCGCAGCCCCCACAGCTCCTCCGCCCCGCGATTCCAGCTGCGCACCCGCAGATCATCGTCCAGCACGACGACCCCCGCCGCGATACTGGACAGAATGCTCTCCAGGAACGTGCGGGCCTCGTCCAGCTCGTTGCTGCGAATGCGCAGCTCCTCGTTCATGGTTTCGAGTTCCTCATTACCGGATTGCAGTTCTTCGTTGGTGGTTTCGAGTTCCTCGTTGGTGGATTGCAGTTCCTCGTAGGCGGTTTCGAGCTCCTCCCGCTTGACCTTCAGCTCCTGCGACAGGCGGGTGGTGACGGTCGTGTCGACGAAGCTCACCATGACGCCGACGGCCATATTGTCGACCGTCCAGAGCGGTTGGATCTGGACGTCGAAGTACTGGATCTCGTCCGGGCCCTGCCGCCGTTCCACGGCGGAGAGCCGGATGGTGCGCCGCTCGCCGAGGGCCTGCTCGATGACCGACCGCAATTCCACCGGCCGGTAGGAGATCTCCAGATCGCTCAGCGGCCTGCCGATATCGTGGGCGTTCAGGCCGAAGACATTCCGCATCTGATTGTTGGCGACGGTCACCTTGCCGTCGGAATCGACGCCGATCATGGCGAACGGCGCCGTCTCGAGCGCGAGATCGCTCAACTGGCGCTTCTTCACGAAGCCCTGCACCTCCTGGCCGAGCCCCACATCCAGACGGGGTGCGTTCCCCTGATGGAGCGCGACCGCCTCACCGGCGCGCCGCCGGAAGACGCGCTGGCGCATATTGGCGACCTCGAAGCGTTCACCATCGGACAACAGCATCTCGGCCTTGCCGAGGAACAGGAATCCGCCTTGGCGCAGCGCGAAATGGAACCTGTCGAGTATCTGCGACTGGGCCTCGACATTGAAGTACATGAGCGTATTGCGGCAGATCAGCAGATCGAGCCGGGAGATCGGCGCGTCGCGGGTGATGTCGTGGCGGCCGAAGATCACCCGGCGGCGCAGATCGGACCGGAAGACGAATTTATCGCCATTGGGCTCGAAGTACCGCCCGCGCAGCTCCGGCGACAGCGGTTCCAGCGCCTTCGCGGTGTACAGCCCGGTCCGGGCGTCGCGCAGCGCTTCCTCGTCGACATCGGTGCCGTATATCTTGACCCGTTTGGCGCACTCCTCGATGCCGAGCACCTCGGCGAACGCGATGGCCAGCGAGTACGCCTCCTCGCCGCTGGAGCAGCTCGCGCTCCAGATCCGGATCTCGCTGGCGGGATCGAGGCTGGTCACGAGTTCCGGCACGATCTCGCGCTGCAGATACTGCCAGGCGTCGACATCGCGGAAGAAGCTGGTGACATTGATCAGAATGGTGTTGAACAGGCTCCGGAACTCGTCGGCATTGCTTTCCAAGAAGTCCCGGTAGTCGAGATAGTCGGCAATCCGGACCTCCTGCATGCGCTTACGGATGCGCCGGGCCAGGGAGGACCGTTTGTAGCCGGTGAAATCGAATCCGCGCGAATCGCGGATGAAGATCAGCAGATCCTCCAGCTCGTCCACGAGCTCGTCGGCCGGTTTGGACGGCTCGTCCAGCGGCATCGGATCGGCGGGGTTCGTCACGCGTTGCTCCCCTCCACCAGTCCGCTGATGACCTCCGCGATTTGGTCGAGCGGCAGCACGAAGTCCACCGCACCGGTTTTCACTGCCGCCTCCGGCATGCCGCTGAACTCCGCCTCCTCTGGATCCTGCACGATCACCGTCCCGCCTCGGGATTTGACCGCGCCGACGCCCATTGCGCCGTCGCTGCCGGACCCGGTCAGCACACAGGCGATGGCCCGCGGGCCGTACGCCCCAGCCATCGACTCGAACAACAGATCCGCCGAAGGGCGCACGAAATGTACGAGTTCGGAACTTGACAGCGTGAACTCACCGTTCGGTCCGACCAGCAGATGGTAGTTCGGCGGCGCGATGTACACGGTTCCGGGTTCGGCCTGCGTGTCGGCTTGGGCCAGCACGACGGGAAGCCGCGAGCGACGCCCCAGGACATCGGCGATGACCGTCTCGTGCCGCGGATCCAGATGCTGAACGACAACCACCGGAACCGGGAACACCGCCGGTAGACGTCCCAGCACCCGGCTCAAGGCGGTAATGCCTCCGGCGGATGAGGCGATCGCGACCACGCCGTAACTCTCGGCCGGGGGGAGTCGGCGGGAGTCGTTCATCGCAATAGCCTATCCCGGTTGGGCGGCGGTGCGCCGGTCGGTTCAGCCGTGCGATCGTGGCTGCTGGGACCGCTCAGCAATTGCTACGACGCAGGTATTTTCGCGCCGGGGCCGGTGCAGCGCCGGAGGGGAGCCGGCCGCGCGCGGCGCACCGGTACCCTCCGTCGCCGACCGCCTGAATGCCGTGGCGAGCGACGCGGCGCAGATCGATGGAATCGCGGCGAAAACCACGGTGACCTCCAAGTCCGGGACACGGTGAAGCGGGGAGCCGCGCTTCGGGACTCGGGGGAACTCTGTCGATCACTATACCCCGGTCGAGGGCTCGTCTCCATGTCCCGACAGCGGTCGGCGCGTTCGGATTCGCGACGAGATTGCCTGAGCGCCAACAATTCCCGGCATTTCAGGTGGGTTGTCAAGCGGTGCCGGAGTCAACCGGAGTAACCGCTCCGGGGACATTGTCACGCCGCAGGCCGGACCGTACCGCGCGGCAGCGCTGCAGAGTACAGGCCAAGTCCTCGCGCAACTGCTGGTTGGTGAACGCGAGTTCGGAACTGACCGCGAGCAATCGCGCGGTCGAGGCGATCAGGACGCGGCTGCGTCCCAGCACGAAGTTTCGGTCCGGGCCCGGTGCGGAAGACTCCCGGCGGGTTCGTTGGCTGTCACGATCGAACCGCACGAGTTGGTGATTCCCGGTGTGCGGGCCCCGAAACCCGCCGACCCGGTCGGAGGCCGCGGTCCCGCCGTGACCGGGTCCTTGGTCCCGGGCCCTCGGCCTCTATCCCGCGGACGTGCGTGGGGTGGACCGTGAGGTCATGGCACTGTCCACGGCTGATGGCCGCCGTACTCGCGACACCCTGATGCACGCGCAGGAGGCGGCCGCAGATGCGGCACTGCGGGTCGATGCCGCACGAGTGGTATTGGGGATCGCCATGGAAAGGCTGTCGCAGGCACGGCTCGCGACGGAACGGGCGCGTGATCGGATCGCCGAGCTGCGGGTCGTTCACGAGCAGTTGCTGGCCGTGGGGTTAGGTTGCCGCGCGGCCGATTCGATGCCGGAGCCTGCGAAATCGCGTGCACAACAACAGTAATCGGTGAGTTCGGGCCGATCGGGCGGCGGGTCCTCAGGAGGCGAAGGCGCCCATCACCGGCAGCCATTCGGCGACCCGGCGAGCCTCGACCAGGCCCTTGCGCTGGAACGGATCCTGATCGAGCAGCGCGTGCACGGCCTCGGCACTCTCGGCCCGGAACAGGATGAGCGCGCCCAGGCCATCGGTGTACGGGCCGCTGGTCAGGACGATGCCCTGGTCGACCAGGCCATTGAGGAACGCCCGATGCTCCGGACGGTGCTCGGCGCGGGCCTCGACGGTGGCCTCGGTGTAGGTGTAGTGGACGGCGAAGATCGGCACTGATGGCTCTTTCCGGTCGATGGAACTTGCTGAAGATTCAGAGCGTCAACAGCATTCGGGTATTCCCGAGGGTGTTGGGCTTGACGTAGCTGAGGTCGAGGAATTCGGCGACGCCGGTGTCGTAGGAGCGGCACATCTCGGCGTAGACCTCGGCGGTGACCGGGGTGCCGTCGATTTCCACGAAGCCGTGGCGGGCGAAGAAATCCACCTCGAAAGTGAGCACGAACAGCCGCTTCAGCTGCAATTCCTTCGCGACCGAGATCAACTGCTCGACCAGCAGCCGCCCGGCCCCGGTGCCCTTGACATCCGGGTGCACCGCCACCGTGCGCACCTCGCCGAGATCGGCCCACAGCACGTGCAGCGCCCCGCAGCCGACGATCTGCCCGTCCTTCTCCGCCACCCAGAATTCCTGGACCGCCTCGTACAGCGTGACCAGGTTCTTCTCCAGCAGGATCCGCCCGGCGTAGATATCGATGAGGTGCTTGATCGCGGGCACGTCCGAGGTTCGCGCTCGGCGGACGACCGGCTGGGTAGCCGTCGTTCCGTCGATCGAACCACTGTGGGGTGCCCGTGTTGTCATGGGGTGCACAGTAGTCGGCCCCCATACCGATAGGCTTGGGGTGTGTCGCACATCCAGCTCCCCCGCATACAGGAATGGTCCGGAAACCATGGCCGGTTTGGCGGCCGGTGGGGGCGCTGGTGACGGTGCAGCGTGACGAACTGGAGGGCCGCTGGGCCGACGCCGGGCCGCAACGGCCCGGATTGACGGCGGTACCGCAGCCCGCGGGCGTGGTCGAGACCGCGGCCGTGCCCTTGATGAACATCGCCAATGTGCTCACCATCGCGCGCATCGCGATCGTGCCGCTGTTCCTGGCGGCCCTGTTCGCCGGTGACGGGCACGAACCCGGCTGGCGTTGGGCGGCGGCCGCGCTGTTCGGCGTCGCCGCCATTACCGACCGCATCGACGGGCAGCTGGCCCGGAAGTACGGCCTCGTCACCGATTTCGGCAAGCTCGCCGATCCCATCGCGGACAAGGCGCTCATCGGCGCCGCGCTCATCGGGCTGTCCATGCTCGGGGATCTGCCCTGGTGGATGACCCTGGTGATCGTGGCCCGCGAACTCGGCGTGACCCTGCTGCGGCTGGCGGTGGTGCGCCGCGGCGTCATTCCGGCCGGGCGCGGCGGCAAGCTCAAGACGCTGGTGCAGTCGGTGGCGATCGCGGTGCTGTTGCTGCCGTTGTCCGGGGGATTCGCCACCGCCGGAATGGCATTGATGTATGTGGCCGTGGTGCTCACCGTGGTGACCGGCCTCGACTACGTGGTGCAGGCGACGCGGTTGTGGTTCGGTTCGCCCGGCGGCAGTCGTGCGGCCTGATGTGCGCGTCGCCCCGCCCGGGTCGCCCGACCCACTGACCGCGCTCGCGCCCGCCGCCGATCTGGTGGCGGCCCTGCGCGCCGCGGGCCAGACCGTCGCGACCGCGGAATCGCTGACCGCCGGACTCCTCGCCGCCACCATCGCGGGAATTCCGGGCGCCAGCACCGTGTTGCGCGGGGGACTGATCGTCTACGCGACCGATCTCAAACACGCTCTCGCCGGTGTGAGCACCGACACGCTCCTAGCGGACGGTCCCGTCGCCGCGAGCACGGCGGAGCAGCTGGCCGTCGGCGCCCGCACCCGCTGCGGAGCCGACTGGGGAGTCGGGCTCACCGGTGTCGCCGGGCCCGATCCGCAGGACGGTCGCGAGGTCGGCACGGTCTTCCTCGGTATCTCCGGTCCGGAGGGCACCGAGGTCGTCCGGTTGAAGTTGTCGGGAGACCGGTGGACGATCAGGGTGGGCTCGGTCCGCGCCGCGGTCACCGAACTCGTCCGCAGCATTGCGGGCGGGTGATGGGGGCCGGGAACGCGCGGCCGACGCCGGACGTTGTCCAGTCAGACGCTGGGTCCGGCGAGACGAGTGTGAGGAGAACGAGATGACGCTGCTGCGAGAAGCCATCGGGGAAAGCCTGCGGCGCGCTCGGGTCGCCCAGAGCCGGACGTTGCGTGAGGTCTCCACCTCGGCACGGGTGAGCCTGGGGTACCTGTCGGAGGTGGAGCGCGGGCGCAAGGAGGCCTCCAGCGAGCTGCTGGCCGCCATCTGCCAGGCCCTGGATCTGCCGCTGGCGCAGGTGCTCTTCGATGTCGGCGCGGCCATGGCCGAGGCCGACAAGGCCGCCGCCAAGCAGCCGGAGCCGGTGGGTGTGGGTGCGCCGAGCGCGCCCGCGGCCGTGCCGAGCGCCCAGCTGTCGGCGGCCGGTGCGAAGGTCACGCCGCGCGGTGGGGACGGTGTTTTCGGTCCGCGAATCGTCATTCCGGCGCCGAAGTCGGACCGGCTGGTGCTGGTCGCGGCCAAGTGATCGCTGTGCGCTGGAGCCGAAAGGGATAAATTCTCTGTAGGCTCCGTGCCGGAGGCGTCGTGCAGTCGCGGGGGTTCCCTCCGTGGCTGCCGATGCAGTGGATGGACAGGGACAACCGGGTGCGTGACGGTCGCGCACTATGTCGCGCTACCGAGTGCGGCACGTCATATGGAGGCGGGATCAATCGATGGCTAATCCGTTCGTGAAGGCCTGGAAGTACATGATGGCCCTCTTCGATTCCAAGATCGAGGAGCATGCGGATCCGAAGGTCCAGATCCAGCAGGCCATCGAGGAAGCCCAGCGCCAGCATCAGGCCCTGTCGCAGCAGGCCGCGTCGGTGATCGGCAACCAGCGCCAGCTGGAGATGAAGCTGAACCGGCAGCTCGACGAGGTCGAGAAGTTGAACGCCAATGCGCGCCAAGCGGTCATGCTCGCCGATCAGGCGGCGGGCGCGGGCGATACCGAGAAGACGATCCAGTACACCAATGCCGCCGAGGCGTTCGCCGCGCAGCTGGTCACCGCCGAACAGGCCGTCGAGGATCTGAAGGTGCTGCACGATCAGTCGCTGCAGGCCGCCGCCCAGGCCAAGAAGGCCGTCGAGCAGAACGCCATGCTGTTGCAGCAGAAGGTCGCCGAGCGCACCAAGCTGCTGTCCCAGCTGGAGCAGGCCAAGATGCAGGAGCAGGTCTCGGCCTCGCTACAGCAGATGGACTCCACCCTCTCGGCCCCCGGCACCACCCCCAGCCTGGACGCGGTGCGCGAGAAGATCGAGCGCCGCTACGCCAATGCCCTCGGCGCCGCCGAACTGGCGGGCAACTCCGTCCAGGGCCGCATGATGGAAGTCCAGCAGGCCTCCATCCAGATGGCGGGCCACAACCGCCTCGAGCAGATCCGCGCCTCCATGCGCGGCGACGCCCTCCCCTCCGGCGGCCAGCAGCAGTCCATCCCCACCCAGCCCGCCCAGCCCCAGCCCCAGATGAACAAGGGCCAAACCGCCCAGCAGTAGCGCTCAGGGCACGAAAGGCAAGAAACCGATGGGGAGTTCGCGGGCCGAGCACAATCCCGCAACCTCCCCTGCCCGTTTCCGCCGCCCCCGCGTCGCCGCCCCGGCACTGACCACCCTGTTCCCCTCACCCTTCGGCCGCACCTCGCGCGAACAGCCCCCCACCGAGGTCCCCGAACCCGATTCGACACCGATCAATCCGGCACACCAGCCCGCCGCCCCTGAATTCGACCACGGCGCCCCGCACCCCGGCATGCGGCACTACGCCCCGGACAACGGCGATACCCGCGATGCGGCCACGATTCCCAGGCAGCCATACACGCAGCCACAGCCAGCGGACGGCACCGGATTCCGTACCGGCGCTGAGGCATTCACCCATCCAGACCAGGCATACCAAGGTGGCGCGGCCCAGCCTAGGTGGCAGACCGGCGATGATGCGGGCACCTCCGCGGGAGCTTCGACGGGGCGGAATGGCCGGACTGGGATGCGGGGCGGGTTCGACGACAGCGGGGCCGGTCGTGCGGCGGACAAGGGCAAGGGGCGCGGTGGTCGGCGAGGTCGGCGGGAGAAGGCCGCCGAGGTCGTGCGGGAGGCGTTGGCGCCGACCGGGTTCGAGCCGGAGGAGTTGGCGCAGCGACTGCCGGAGACTTTGCGGGGGATGGGGGAGCAGGCGCTGGCCTCGGTGTGGAAGTGGGCCGATCCGCGGGAGCGGGAGCTGCGCAAGCGGCGGCGGGCGCGGCGGCGGAGTCTGCGGTTGGGGACCGCGTCCGGGCTGACCACCGCGGGAACCGTTGGCCTCGTGTTGATTTCGGCTCCGGCCTGGGCGGTGATCGTGGTCGGCGGCGGAGCGGTGGCCCTGGTGACCGGGACGGCGGTGACCGTCCGGCGGTACCTGGAGTTGCGCAAGGAACCGTTGCCGCAGGCGTCGTTCGTGCCGAAGAAGTTGCCGCCGGTGCGATCTGCCGCACGGGCGGCGATCAGCCGGTTGGTGCGGGCCGAGCGGGCCTTGCACGGGCTGGGCGGTCGGATCGCCAAGTCCGGGCGACTACCCGCCGATGATTTGATCGACACCCTGGACACGGCGTCGTCCGGCGCCGCCGCGCTGCATGCCCTTGCCGCCGATGTGGTCGCCATGGAACGGGCTGCGGAGGTATTGGGCTCGGCGAAAGCGCCACTGGTCGAACACGTTCGGGCCGCCTCGGTCCGTCTGGACGACGGTGTCGTGGAATTCGAGGGCATGGTCGCGGCCGCTGCCCGGGTGCTCGCCGTCCCCGAAAGCGCGGCGGTGGCCGACGATCTCGGCTGGGCCATGGTCGGCCTGCGCGACGCGGCCGACCGCCTCGACGGCTGGGCCCAAGCGCTGAGCGATCTCGCCGACGACCGCTACCGCGCCAATCCGTGAGCCGGACTAGCGGTAGCCGTTCATATTGGCCCATTGGTCGACCGAACCGATGAGTAGGCCGGTGGTGGCCGCCGCGCGGAGGATGG
Source organism: Nocardia crassostreae (assembly GCF_001613405.1). Taxonomy (GTDB): domain Bacteria; phylum Actinomycetota; class Actinomycetes; order Mycobacteriales; family Mycobacteriaceae; genus Nocardia; species Nocardia crassostreae. The sequence continues at coordinate 113,508 of NZ_BDCH01000036.1, read as the reverse complement.
GGACCAGGACGCTCCAGGCCAGGTACTCGGTATCCATCGTGACCTCCTGTTCGGCCGAAATGTATCCAGTCTGCGCGTTGGGCGCTCGGTGTGAAGTGGGATCGGCTCAACCATGGGCGAACTGGGCGGGTTCGGGGCGGGCGTAGGCTGTGGCGGTATGACCGCAGCTGTTGTCGCCACCGCTTACGGTGGTCCAGAAGTGTTGTCACTCATCGAGGTTGCGGTGCCGCCGCCGGGGGAGGCTACCGTCGAGGTGCGCGCGGCGGGGGTGAATCCGTTCGATTACAAGCGCTTCAGTGGCGCGTTCGGCAGTGATCCGGCCGCGCTGCCCATGCGATTGGGCGGGGAGGTGTCCGGGGTGGTGACCGCGGTGGGCGGGGACGCGACCGGGCGCGCCGGGGCGATCGCGGTGGGGGACGAGGTGCTCGCCCGGGTGGATGGCGGGTACGCCGGTGCGGTGAATGTCGCGGCTACGAAGGTCATCCCGAAACCGGCGGAGGTGAGCTGGGAGGTCGCGGCCGGGCTGCAAGCCGTCGGGGGCACGGCGGTGCATCTGGTCGCGGCGACGAAGGTCGGGCCGGGGGACACCGTGCTGGTACACGGTGCGGGCGGCAGTGTGGGCTCGCTGGCCGCCCAGCTGGCGGCGGCGCGTGGTGCCACGGTCATCGGCACCGCCTCTGCGGCGCACCATGATCGGCTGCGGGGATACGGCGTACTGCCGGTCGCCTATGGTCCGGGGCTCGCCGACCGGGTGCGCGCGCTGGCGCCGGAGGGCGTCGACGTCGCGCTCGATACCGTCGGCACTGATGAGGCCGTGGCGGTCTCGCTCGAACTGGTTCCCGACCGCTCCCGGATCGCCACCATTGTCGCGTTCGGCGCGGCGGCGGAGCACGGGTTTCAGGCGCTCGGCTTCGCACCCGGGGCGGATCCGGGCGTGGAGATCCGCTCGAACGCCTGGCGCGAACTACTGGAGCTGGTCCGCGCGGGCAACCTCGACCTCGTGATTGCCGCGACCTACCCGCTGGCCGAAGTGGCTGCCGCGATCGAGTTCGTCATGGCCGGGCATGCTGGTGGCAAGGTCGTGCTGCTGCCCTGATTGGTTGACCATCCTGACCGCCGACCTCGGGGACAACCCTGAACTTACCCCGATTTCGCCGCTGACCCGGTGCTTTTCCGGTGCGACGGCGGCAGTATGGATGGTGTCGGATCGCGCTGACGGCGGTTCGAGACCTACGGGAGGCATTCAATGCTTTGGAAGATCATCGGCGTCGTCGCGCTCGTGTGGATCGCGTTCGCGATCATCGGCGCGCTGATCAAGGGTCTGTTCCCGATCCTGATGATCAGCGCGGTCGTATTCGGCCTGTACCTGCTGTACAAGGCGGTGTCCAACTCGGACAAGACGACGATCGGCAAGTTGTAGCCGCGTTTCGCAGGGGCCGTGCGGTGTCAAGGACACCGGACGTCCCCTGCGCATGTCAGTCGAACCGGTTTGCCTGATTTGCCCTCCGGCCCGACCCGTGTCGCATATGTTGTTGCCCACAACATATCGATAAGCGGTCGTCACAGTCGTATCCGTGACACGACCGCGGCTCGGGAAGGTCACCGTGATGAGGACGAAACGCCCGCTCTTCTACGCCGCCGTGGCGCTGGCACTGTCCGGAGCAATGACGCTCACGGCATGCGGGTCGAACACCAGCAGCAATGACAAGTCCGATTCACCCTCCGGTGGCGGCGGCCCGACCGTGGGCGTGATCCTGCCGGAGACCGCCACCTCGGCCCGCTGGGAATCCTTCGACAAGCCCATGCTGCAACAGGCCCTGCGCGCCGAGGGTTTCGACGCCGATGTGCAGAACGCCCAGGGCGACGTACAGAAGTTCACCACCCTCGCCGACGGCATGATCGCCAAGGGCGTGAAGGTCCTGATCATCGCCTCCATCAATAGCGAGGTCGGCAGCGCGGTCGCGTCCAAGGCCAAGAAGGCGGGCATCCCGACCATCGACTACGACCGCCTCAACCTGGGCGGATCCTCGGACTACTACGTGTCTTTCGACAATGTGAAGGTCGGTGAACTGCAGGGCCAGGCCCTCGCCGACGCCCTGAAGTCCAAGCCGGGCGCCGAGGTCATCGAGATCGAGGGCGCGCCGACCGACAACAACGCCACCCTGTTCCACCAGGGCCAGCAGAACATCCTCAAGCCGCTCTACGACGCGGGCACGCTCAAACTGGTGCGCTCCCAGGCCATCGACGGCTGGGACAACCAGAAGGGCGGCACCACCTTCGAGCAGATCCTCACCGGCAATGGCGGCAAGGTCGACGGCGTGGTCGCGGCCAATGACGGCCTCGCGGGCGCGGTCATCACCGTGCTGAAGAAGAACGGCCTCAATGGCAAGGTCCCGGTCACCGGCCAGGACGCCACCGCCGAGGGGCTCAAGGCCGTACTGCGCGGCGATCAGTACATGACCGTGTTCAAGCCGATTCTGGGCGAGGCCCAGGCCGCCGCCAAACTCGCCGCCGCCCTGGCCAAGGGCGACAAGGCGGCCGCGGACGCACTGGCGGTGAACGTGAGCCAGGATCCCAAGGGCAAGCGCGACGTGAAATCCGTTCTGCTGCAACCACAGACGGTGACCCGCGCCGACGTGAAGGTCGTGACCGACGCCGGTTTCGTGAAGGCGGCCGATATCTGCGGTGGCGATCTGGCATCGGCCTGCACCGAGCTCGGTATTCGCTGAGGGTTGGGCGTGATCGGTCAGGCCCGGAGGCGGCAGCGCAGCGTCACCACGCAGGGCCCCGATCGCGCCGGAAAGGACACAATATGAGCGAGCCGCTACTTCGAATCACCGGGCTGAACAAGAGTTTCGGCGCGGTCCATGTTCTGCACGATGTCGATTTCACCGTGCCCGCGGGCGAGGTCACCGCACTGGTCGGCGACAATGGCGCGGGCAAGAGCACCCTGGTGAAATGCGTTGCCGGGATCCACGGTTCCGATTCCGGTGAGGTGCGCTTCCGGGGCGACCCGGTGCACCTGCGCGGGCCCAAGGATGCCGCCGAACTCGGCATCGAGGTGGTCTACCAGGATCTGGCCCTGGCCGACAATCTCGATATCGTCGCGAATATGTTCCTCGGCCGCGAACGCGGTAAGCCGTGGCTGCTGGACGAGGCGAGCATGGAGGAGGCGGCTCGCCGCACCCTGGCCTCACTGGGGGTGCGGACCGTGAAATCGGTGCGCACCCCGGTGTCTTCGCTGTCCGGCGGGCAGCGCCAGACCGTGGCCATTGCGAAAGCGGTGCTGTGGAACAGCAATCTGGTGCTGCTCGACGAGCCGACCGCCGCGCTGGGCGTCGCCCAGACCCGTCAGGTCCTCGATCTGGTGCGGCGGCTGGCCGAACAGGGCCTGGGAGTCGTACTGATCAGCCACAACCTGGCCGATGTCTTCGAGGTCGCCGACCGGATCGAGGTGCTGTACCTGGGCCGCATGGCCGCCCAGGTGCGCACCGCCGACGTCACACACGGGCAGGTGGTCGAGCTCATCACCGCGGGCCGCTCCGGCGATCTCGGACTGGCGCGACCCGAGGCGGTGGCGCTGTGAGCGAGAGTTCGACACACCAGGAAGAGACGGCCGGGAGCGAGAAAGTCACTGCAATGTCCCAAGTTCCGGCACCGGCCGCGGCCAGTACCACCGCAGTCGCGGATTTCGGCATCGACACCACGACGCTCTCGACCCGGGAAGCGTTCGGCGACTATGTATCCCGGCTCCGCGCCGGTGAGATCGGTTCGCTGCCAGCGATTCTCGGGCTGGTCGCGCTGGTCGTGCTGTTCTCGGTGATGTCGGATGTGTTCTTCTCGCTCAACAACATCGCCAATCTGCTGGCGCAGGGCGCGGGTCAGACCATCATCGCCATCGGCATCGTGTACGTACTGCTGATCGGCGAGATCGATCTGTCGGCGGGCACGGCCTCCGGTGTGGCGGGCGCGGTGCTGGCCATGCACTACGTCGAGGACGGAAATCTCATGTCCGGCATGGGACCCACCGTGTTCTTCATCTTCAACGCCTTGTTGCTGCTGGGCGCGGTGCTGGCCGGGCTGCTGCGGATCTGGCCCGGCGTGGCCATGTCGCTGCTCGGCGTGGCCATCACCGTCATCGGGTTCAAGGCCAATCCGTGGGTGGAGATGCTGCTCGCGGTGTGCGTGGGCGCGGCCATCGGCTGTATCACCGGATTCCTCATCGCCAAGATCGGCATGCCGTCGTTCGTGGTGACCCTGGCCCTGTTCCTGGCCTGGCAGGGCGTGATCCTGCAGCTCATCGGCGAGGGCGGCGTGCTGGGCATCAGCTCCTCGCACGTGCTCGATCAGGTCGCCAACGGCAATCTGTCCACGGTCGGCAGCTGGCTGCTGTTCGTGGTGGCGGCCGGTGGCTATGCGGCGGTCACCTTCGGCGGGCATTTCCTGCGCAGGCGGCGCGGGCTGGTCGCCCAGCCGACGCCGCTCATCGTGGCGAAAGTGCTGGCGCTCACCGCCTTCGCGGCCATTGTGACCATACTGCTCACCGTGAACCGTTCACCCAACGATCTCATCGAGATCTCCGGCGTGCCGTATGTGGTCCCGATCGTGCTGGCGCTGCTGGTGATCGGCACCTACGTGCTCAATCGCACTACCTACGGCCGCCACATCTATGCCGTCGGCGGCAATGCAGAGGCCGCCCGCCGCGCGGGCATCAACGTAACCCAGTTGCGGGCAAGCGTTTTCGTCATCTGCTCGGCGTGCGCGGCGGTCGGCGCCATCGTCTACTCGTCGAAGGTCGGATCGGTGGATCCGCAAGCGGGCGGCCTGAACACGCTGCTGTTCGCGGTCGGCGCGGCGGTGATCGGCGGCACCTCGCTCTTCGGCGGCCGCGGCCGGATGGCCGACGCGGTGATCGGCGGCGCGGTGCTGGCGGTGGTCTCCAACGGCCTCGGCCTGCTCGAACAGCCCGCCGCCGTGGTCTCCATTGTGACCGGTCTGGTGCTGCTGCCGGCGGCCACGGTCGACGCGTTGTCGAGATGGCGCGCGGCGGTGGCGCAACGGTGAGCGCGGCAGTGGTATTGCTGAGTCCATGACCGTCGCCCGACCGGACGAGGTGCGCCGCTTCAACCGGTCGAGCCTCCTGCGCCTGCTGCATATCGGAGGCCCCGCCACCCGCGCCGCGCTCGCGACCGAACTGGGCCTCAACCGCTCCACCATCAAAATGCTCGTGGACGCGCTCGCCGAGAGCGGATTGGTGGAGGAGCGGGTGCCGCGGCTGGCGCGCGGGGCCGGCCGACCGTCGCTGCTGGTACTGCCGCAACCGCATGCCGCGGTGGTGTTGGCGGTGGATGTGCAGGTCGAGCACGCCGGTATCGCCATGATCGGTTTCGGCGGGCAGATCCTGGGCCGCAACAGCTGGAATCTGCATGGGCGCCAACGCGAACCGGACGAGGTCATCACCCATATCGCCGAATCCGCCACCCTGCTGGCCGCGGATCTGGGCGTGCGGCCCGTGGCCGCCGGGATCTCGGTGCCCGGCGTGGTGCGGCGCGCGGACGGCCTGGTGCACACCGCCTCGAACCTGGGCTGGGCCGAGGTGGCGCTGGGCACGCGCATGACCGGTGTGCTCGGCGTTCCCGTGGTGGTCGGCAATGACGCCGAATTCGGCGCCCTGGCCGAACACGCGCGCGGCGCCGGGCGCGGCGCCGACGACGCGGTCTTCGTCTCCGCGGATGTCGGCGTCGGCGGCGGGCTCATCTCCCAGGGCTCCCTGTTGCGGGGATCCGCGGGCTATCTCGGCGAGATCGGCCGTATGATCGTGCGCCCCGGCGGCCGCCCCTGCCACTGCGGCAATGAGGGCTGCTGGGAAACCGAGGTCGGCGAGGCGGCGCTGTGCCGTGCGCTCGGCCTGTCCGAGCACGGTCCGCGCGGCGCGATCGTGGCGGAACTGCGCTCCCTGCAAGGCGATTGCGAACCGCGGCTGACCGAATACCTGGATTGGCTGACTCTCGGCCTGGTGAATGTGGTCAATATTCTCGGCTCCGAACTCGTCGTCCTTGGCGACCTCTTCACCGCCCTACCGGATTCCGCGGTCACCCGGGTTCGCGATCAGGTCCGCGCCCGCAGCATGGTCAGCCGCGCCCTGGGTGGCGTGCGTATCAAAAAATCGCGCCTGGGAGCCGATTTGAAGGTCCTCGGCGCCGCCGAAGCCGCCTTCGAGGGCATCCTCGGCATGCTCTGAGCCGGGTATCCCCGCAGCGGCGGGGGGTGCGGCGAACGCGGACCGGGAATCGAATCGGCGTCCCCGGGATTGAACGGGGCGCGCTGGTGTTGAATTCAGACATGGAGCAGCTTCCCGAGGATTGGCAGCGCGGCATCGTGATCGCCGCTCACCCCGACGACATCGAATACGGTGCGGCGGCCGCCGTCGCGCGCTGGACGCGTCAGGGCAAGGACATTCGCTACGTGCTCGTCACCAGCGGTGAGGCAGGCATCGCGGGACTCCTGCCCGCCGAATCCGCCCCCCTGCGCGAAGCCGAGGAGCGCACCGGCGCCAAGATCGTCGGCGTCACCGAGGTCGAATTCCTCGGCTACCCCGACGGCCGCGTCGAGGAGAGCATCGCCCTGCGCCGCGACCTGGCCGCCGCCATCCGCCGCCACCGCCCCGACATGGTGATCCTCTTCAACTTCAGCGACACCTGGGCCCGCGGCTACGCCAACAGCGCCGACCACCGCGCCACCGGCCGCGCCGCCCTGGACGCCGTCTCCGACGCGGGCAACGAATGGATCCACCCCGAAATCGCCGACCTCCCCATCCATTCCCCCCGCTGGGCCGCCGTCTACGGTGTCCCCGACGGCAGCCACGCGGTAGACGTCACCGAAACCATCGAACCCGCCGTCGAATCCCTCATGGCCCACGCCCGCTACCTCGAAGCCCTCAGCCCCGACCCGGTAGCCGACCAAGCCCGCGCCGTCATCGACATGACCGCCGGTCCCAAGGAAGGCTTCCCCGCCGCCCACGCAGTCTCCTTCGAGCTGTACCACTTCTCGGAGTGATCCCGCCCGCGAGTAATCCGCAGTGCACACCCTTTCCTGCGGGTTCACACCCCCTATAGAGGGTGTGAACCCGCGGTAGGGGGTGTGAAGCCACGGTGGTCACGTGGGTGGGGGCCGACTCGGAAGGTACGGGCCGGGGGTTGAGGGCGGGGTGGTGTGGCAGGGTATGGGCGTGCGAGTAGCGGTGGTGGCCGGGCCTGATCCGGGACATGCCTTTCCGGCGATCGCGTTGTGCCTGCGGTTCCTGGCGGCGGGGGACGAGCCGGTGCTGTTCACCAGCCCGCGGTGGTTCGATGCGGCGCGGGATGCCGGGATCGGCGTGCGGCGGCTCAAGGGGCTGGCGCCGCGGGCCGAGGACGACGATGCCGATGCCGATGCCGGGGCGCGGATCCATCAACGGGCGGGGCATATTTCGACAGAGATCCTGCCGGATCTGAGCGCCATGCTGCCGGAACTGGTGGTGTCCGACATTCTCACCGCCGGGGGCGGTATGGCGGCGGAGCGGCTGGGGCTGCCGTGGGTGGAGTTGTCGCCGCATCCGCTGTACCTGCCGTCGAAAGCGCTGCCGCCCATTGGAAGTGGGCTCGCGCCGGGGGAGGGGGTGCGGGGCCGGGCCCGGGATTCCATGCTGCGCACGCTGACCGCGCGAGCGATCCGGAAGGGCGAGGTGCAGCGGGAGGAGGCGCGCGCGAGTATCGGTCTGCCGCCGCAGGATCCGGGCCCCACCGCGCGGCTCATCGCCACCCTGCCCGCCCTGGAGGTGCCCCGCCCCGACTGGCCGGAGAACGCCCACCTGGTCGGACCGCTGCTCTGGGAGCCGACCGAACACATCCTGGACCTGCCACCCGGTGACGAACCGCTGGTAATGGTCGCCCCCTCCACCGCGCACACCGGCGTCACCGGCATGGTCGACGCCGTCCTCGAGGCCCTCGACGGCGCGGGCGTCCGAGTGGCCGTCTCCATGCTCGACACCCCGCCCACCGACCTCCCACCCTGGGCCACAGCCGGTTTGGGCCGCCAAGACGAAATCCTCCGCCACGCCTCCGTCGTCATAGGCGGCGGCGGCCACGGCCTACTCGCCAAATCCCTCCTCGCCGCCGTCCCGATCGTCACGGTCCCGGGCGGCGGCGACCAATGGGAACTGGCCAATCGCGCCGCCCGCCAAGGCAGCTCGATCCTCATCCGCCCCCTCACCCCCGAATCCATCCGCGAAGCCGTCGAACAAATCCTCACCGACCCGTCCCACAAAACGGCCGCCGTCTCAGCCGCCGAGGGCATCACCGTCGTAACCGACCCCATCCAGGTCTGCCACGAGGCCCTGGAATCCACCCGCACCACCTGACCCCCCTTCGGTTGCCGGTGGTTTTCGGGGCGGGTGGCGGGGTGGCGTAGGCTCGCGGCCGTGCGGTTGACGGAGTTCCAGGAGCTGTTGCATACCGAGTTCGGGACGGCGCGAGGGGATGCGCTGTTGACCGATCATGTGTTGGCGTCGATGGGGAGGACGGGGGCGCAGGCCATCGAGGCGGGGATTGATCCGCGGGATGTGTGGCGGGCGCTGTGTGCGGAATTCGACGTGCCGCGGGCACGCTGGTGAGAGACGAGATTGCTGCTGTGGGATCAGACTTTGTTTTGCCGACGTCGGCGGTCGAGTTGTTCGGGCCTGCGCCGGTGTTTTCCGATGACCACGAGGGGGCCAGTGGGGGTGTGGTCAATGTCAATGGGATCTATTGGATGAAAACGGGTTCCGACGCGGTGCTCGAGCATGCTCGGCTGGACGGGCAGGGCGTGCCGGTGCCGAAGGTGGCGCTGTTCGACGCCGAGGTGCTGGTGCTGGCCGATGCGGGGGTGCCGAGTCTGGCTTCGGCGGAACTGGATTCGCCGGGGGCGGTCATGGGTGAGGTGCTGCGGAAGCTGCATGCGCTGCCGATTGCCGAGTGCCCATTCGACGCTCGGCTCGACGTGATGTTGGTGCAGGCGCGGCGGCAGGTGGACGAGGGTCTGGTCGACGACGAGGATTTCGACGACGACAATCGCGGGCGGACGCCGGAGGACGTGCTCGAGCAGCTGGTCGCCGAGCGTCCCGAGAGCGAGGATCTCGTTGTGGTGCACGGGGATTACACGCCGTCCAATGTGCTCGAGGGCGGCATGCTCATCGATATGGGGCGGCTCGGTGTGGCCGACCGGTATCGCGATATCGCGCTGGCGCTGCGGGATCTGGACGACGACTTCGGGCCGGAGGAGGTCGAGGCGTTCCTCGCGGCCTACGGGCTGAGCGAGGTCGACGAGCGGCGCGTGCGCTACTACCGGCTGCTCGACGAATTGTTCTGAGCCGCTTACTCGCCCGGCTGTGTCTTCTTGGCGTAATGCCGGGTGGCCTTGGCGCGGTTGCCGCAGGTGGCCATGGAATGCCAGCGGCGGGTGCCGTTCTTCGAGGTGTCGTGGAACCACAGCACGCAGTTGGGGTGCGCGCACTGTTTGATGCGGTCGGGGGCGGCCAGCAGGGCCAATAGGTTGTCGGCGGCCAGCCAGGCGGGGAGCCAGTGCGGATTGCCGATATCGGGGGTGTCGGTCGGCCCGGTGGCGGTGAGGCTGCGGCGGATGCGGCCGTGGCCGAGGACGGCATTGAGGGCATCGGGGGATTGACCGCGGGCCACCTGCAGGATGGCTTCGCGGGCCGTGATCACGGCGCGCAGGGTCGGCTCGTCGGCCGGGACGGTGAGGTCGTTGTCGGCCAGCCACCGACGTAGGCCGTCCACATCGGTGAGCAGGTCCTGCGGTCCGTCCGGGGCTATCCAGCGGGTGTTGAGCAGGTCCAGGGCGAGTGGTTCGCCGAGGTGGGGGCGTGGTTCGGGCACGTCTGAGGGTAACCGGCGCTGGTCCGTCATCGGGGTAACGCCTCCTCTCTAATCGGTCAAAACAATTATGAGGGTTGACAGTGGGATTGCCATATCGCTAGCTTCTAACCTGTCAAACAAACTGCAACGGTTAAATCTTCCAGAGGGGTCACCATGACTGCACCTGCGCTCGCCACCGGCCACATCGGGCTGAACGTCACCGATCTGGATCGGTCGGTGGACTTCTATCGGCGCGCTCTCGGATTCGAAACGCTCGGCGCCGGCGGGGAAGGGGAGCGGCGCTTCGCCTTCCTCGGCGCGGACGGCAAGCTGCAGGTCACTTTGTGGCAGCAGAGCGACGGGCAGTTCGATGTGAAAACCCCCGGACTGCATCACCTCTCCTTCCAGGTCGACAGCATGGACGAGGTGCGGGCGGTGGAATCGGTGCTGAAGGAACTGAATGTGGCCTTCGCCCACGACGGCGTCGTCGCGCACGGTGAAGGCGCGGCCTCGGGCGGCATCTTCTTCACCGATCCGGACGGCATTCGTCTCGAGGTGTACGCGCCCGCCGGGGCCGAGGCCGCGCCCGCACCGAGCGGGGCCGCGCCCACCTGCGGCTTCTTCTGAGCCGGAAGTATTCGGCCGCACCGTAATTCGCAGTCAGAGGGCCGTCGCCTCAGGCGGTGAGCCGACAGGAGCACACCATGACAGTCGTCTACCATCCCGGTGAACTGGCCGTGCAGGAGCGCATGGGCCAGGCCGATATCGCACAGCGCGTCGGGCGCATGATCCGCGCTGACATTCCGGCCGCCGCGGCGGAATTCCTGGCCGCCCAGCCGACGGTTGTGGTGGCGGCCGCCGATGACGCCGGGCGATTGTGGGCGAGCCAGCTCGTCGGCCCGGCCGGGTTCGCCCGCGCCGCCGGCGCGCGCACCATCGTGGTGGACGCGCTGCCGGTGCCCGGTGATCCGCTGGCCGAATCGTTGCGCACCACACGGCATATCGGCATGATTGCGCTGCAACCGCAGCGGCGCAGGCGGATGCGGGTCAACGGGGTCGCCGAACCCACGGCGGCGGGCCTGCGCGTCACGACCGATCAGGTGTATTCCAACTGCCCGAAGTACATCTCGCGCCGTGGCATCGAGAGCTGGTCGGAGGGCGGTGCGGTGACGGTCCTGCGGGCCACTGAGCTGGATCCGGCGCAGCAGCAGGCGCTTTCGGTCGCGGACACGTTCTTCATCGCCTCCGCCGATCGCGACGGCAATGCCGATGCCTCTCATCGCGGCGGTAATCCGGGGTTTCTGCAGGTACTTTCGCCGACCAGGCTGCGCTGGCCCGACTACCGCGGCAACTCCATGTTCATGACGCTGGGCAATATCGCCGCCGGTCCCCGCTGCGGTCTGCTGGTCCTCGACTGGCGTACCGGCGCGACCCTGCAACTCACCGGCACCGCCGAAATAACCTGGGACGAAGCCACGTTCACTCCAGGCGCACAATGCTCCATCGACTTCACCCTCACCGAGGTGGTCGAAATCTCCGGCACCCCCCTGCGCTGGAGCGACCCCGAACTCTCACCCGTCAACCCCTGAAAGGACTCGTCATGCGCCCCCCACTGCCGCCCTTCGACCTGAATTCCGCCCTGGCCAAGGTCCGCGCCGCCGAAAACGCCTGGAACACCCGCGACCCCGAAACCGTAGCCAACGCCTACACCGAGGACTCCATCTGGCGCAACCGCGACGAATTCCTCACCGGCCGCGCCGAAATCGTCGACTTCCTGAAGCGCAAGTGGGCCACCGAGAACGGCTACGCCCTGCGCAAGGAACTCTGGGCCTTCCGCGAGAACCGCATTGCCGTGCGCTTCCAATACGAATGGCACGACGAGAACGGCCAGTGGTACCGCAGCTACGGCAACGAACTCTGGGAATTCTCCCCCGAGGGCCTCATGTCCCGCCGCGAAGCCAGCATCAACGACGTGCCCATCGCCGAATCCGCCCGCCGCATCTTCGGGCCGCGCACGGCCGAGGAAGAGAACGCCGCACTGCCGATCGAGTGAGGATGCCCCCGCTGGGCGCCCGCATAGCGCCAAGCCTGCCGGATCGAGGCGCGTGGTGTGCGCTCGGCGAGGAGCCTGCGTGCGCTCGGCGAGGAGCCGGTGCCGACCCAGCTGCGCGGGGTGGGTCGGCACCGGCGTATCGGAGTGCAGGGCTTAGTCGGCCGGAACCAGAACGGCTTGCGGGTTCGGCGGTGTGGTCGCCTGCCGGGCCCGCTGGAACAGGACGAATGCCGCCAGCCCGAACGTGATGCCGACCGCGCTCGCCACCGCGCAGGCCGCACGCAATCCGTCGACGAACTCCGCCGGGGTCATGCCCGCGGCATCATCGGTCGCCATTCCGAAAACGGTGCCGAGCACCGCGATTCCCAGGGCCATGCCCAGTTGGCGGGCCGTGTTCACCGCTCCGGCGGCCGTCGCGCTCTGGTGCGGCGGCACCGCCGCCATACCCACCGACACCAATGCGGGGGAGTTGACGCCGACCCCGATGCCGATCACCACGAAGGCTGGAGCCATTGCGGTCCAAGATGATCCGGCGTCGATGAGCAGCAATAGCCCACTGCCGACGTCGATGACGATCAGTCCGGCGCCGATCGTCCACCGGGGAGCCAGACCGTGCAACCGGCGCCCGAAGACCCCGGCCACCAGGAATGCGACCACGGCCATCGGCAGCATGGCCAGTCCAGAGTGCAGCGGGGACAGCCGCAACTGCTGCTGCAGCCACAGCGCGAGCAGCGGTGCGGACGCGAATGCGGCGAACATCTGCCCGGACGCGCCGAGCAGGGTGGCCGCGAAGGTCCGGTTGCGCAGCAGCGCCAGTGGGAACATCGGTGCGGCGGAACGCGATTCGATATATCCGAAGCCAAGCAGCGCTGCCGCGCCGATACCGAGCGCGGCCCCGGCCTGCCCGTCGCCCCAACCGTGCTCACCGGCGCGAATGATGCCGAACACGATGGTGGTCGCGGCCACCGCGAAGGCCGCCATGCCCGGCACGTCGACCGCGTGCTCCGGATGCCGCGGCGAACGCGGAAAGACCTTGGCGGACAGGACGATCGCCACTGCCGCGATGGGCAGATTGACCAGGAAGATCCATGGCCACGACAACCATTCGGTGAGCACGCCGCCCAGCACCGTGCCGAGACCGGAAGCCGCGCCCGCCATCGCGCCCCACGCCCCGAAGGCGACGCCACGGTCGCGGCCGGTGTAGGTGGCGTGCAGCAACGACAGCGTGGTCGCGAACATCGCCGCGCCGCCGATGCCCTGGAGCACCCGGGCCGCGACCAGCATCGGCCCGGAACCGGCGAGAGCGCAGGCCAGCGATGCGACCGCGAACACGGCCAGCCCGGTGAGGTAAACGGGTTTCGCGCCCACCCGGTCGGCGAGTGCGCCCGTCACGAGCAGCAGCGCTGCCAGCGCGAGCGCGTAGCCGTCCATCACCCATTGCAGGCCGGACAGGCCGGTGTCGAGATCCGTGGCGATCTCGGGCAGCGCCACCGTGACGATATTGGCGTCGACGAGCAGCATGAACGTGCCCATGCACGCCGCAAGTAAGGGAAGCCATCTCCGCATGGAAACCTCCGGAAGGGGTTGAACGATTGCTCCTTCAAGAGTTGTGCGGGTATGGATTTCCTCATAGCCAGGCAAGGATTCTCGGTAGAATCCTCCTATGGAATCCGGTAGACCGGATGATTCCTCCATCCTGGATGTTCTCGACAAGCAAATCGTCCACGCGCTGATCGCGGACGCGCGCATCCCCTTCTCCCGGCTCGGCGGCATTCTCGGCGTCTCCGAGCAGACGGTGGCGCGGCGCTACCGGTCGCTGCGGCAGCGCGGCATCATTCACGTGTCCGGGCAGGTGAACGTGATGCCGCTCGGGCACGCGCGCTGGCTGCTGCGCATGAACGTGACGCCCAGCCGCGCGCTCGCCCTGGCCGAATCTCTTGCGCGCATACCGGATTTGAGCTGGGTGTCACTGCTGTCCACCGGTTCGGAGGTGAGCTGTGTGGCCCGGCCGCGCTCGGTGGAGCGCCGGGATGAACTGCTGCTGCGGTTGATTCCGCGCGCGAGTCAGGTGCTGGGGGTGCGGGCGCACGAGGTGTTGCGGCAGTTCCCTTTCGAGGAGGAGTGGCCGCGGTGGGGGTATCTGCTCTCCGCGCAGCAGTTGCGGGAACTGGGCCCGCGCCCGGCCCCGTGGGAGCCGTCCGGGCCGTCCGCGCCGGTGGCGCTCTCGCGCGACGACGAGGCAATGCTGGCGATTCTGGCGCGCGACGGGCGGGCGCCGTACGCGCAGCTGGCCGCGGTCACCGGCTGGAGCGCCGCCCGGGTGGCGCGGCGCATGACCGAACTGGTCGCCTCGGGCGTGCTGTACTTCGATCTCGACTTCGCTTTGGAGCGAATGGGTTACACGGTGCGCGCCATGCTGTGGCTGCGGGTGCGCCCCGCGGATCTGGAGGCGGTCGGGACCGCCGTCGCCGGGCATCCCGAGGTCGCCTTCGCGGCGGCGACCACAGGGACGGCGAATCTGGTGATCTCGGTGGTGTGCGGCGATACCGCGCACCTCTATCGCTACATCACCACCGGTATCGGGGCGCTGCCGGGCATTGTCGATATCGAGGTGACGACCGCGCTGCGCATCTTCAAGCAGTCGCAGACCCTGGTGGACGCCGACCGGATCGCGGTCGGGCGCTGACCCCGGAAATCTCGTCGAAAACTTCGCTGGCGTGTCGCGGGGCGTGGTGTTTACCTCGAACACGTGTTCGTTTAAGCTGTCGTCGGAACTTGTCGGTGCTGCCCTCTAACGTGGGCGCCAACCACAGAACGAGACACACCCATCAGAAGGGGATCAGACGATGGCACCACAGGCTTTTGACCGCGACAAGGCGCTCGAGCTGGCGTTGGCCCAGGTCGAGAAGAGCTTCGGCAAGGGCGCGGTCATGCGCCTGGGCGAGGAGGCTCGGCAGCCGATCTCGGTGATTCCGACCGGCTCCATTTCTTTGGACGTCGCGCTCGGCATCGGCGGTCTGCCGCGTGGCCGCGTCGTCGAGATCTACGGTCCGGAATCCTCGGGTAAGACCACCGTCGCCCTGCACGCGGTCGCCAATGCGCAGGCCGCCGGTGGCGTCGCCGCCTTCATCGACGCCGAGCACGCGCTGGATCCCGATTACGCCCGCAAGCTCGGTGTCGACACCGACGCACTGCTTGTATCCCAGCCCGACACCGGTGAGCAGGCGCTCGAAATCGCCGATATGCTGGTGCGTTCCGGCGCCATCGACATTATCGTCATCGACTCCGTGGCCGCCCTGGTGCCGCGCGCCGAGATCGAGGGCGAGATGGGTGACAGTCACGTCGGTCTGCAGGCCCGCCTCATGAGCCAGGCCCTGCGCAAGATGACCAGCGCGCTCAACAACTCCGGCACCACCGCCATCTTCATCAACCAGCTGCGCGAGAAGATCGGCGTCATGTTCGGTTCTCCCGAAACCACCACCGGTGGTAAGGCGCTCAAGTTCTACGCCTCCGTCCGTTTGGACGTCCGCCGCATCGAGACCCTCAAGGACGGTTCCGATGCGGTCGGCAACCGCACCCGCGTGAAGGTCGTCAAGAACAAGGTCAGCCCGCCGTTCAAGCAGGCCGAGTTCGACATCCTCTACGGCGTCGGCATCTCCAAGGAGGGCTCCATCATCGATATGGGTGTCGAGCAGGGCTTCATCCGCAAGTCCGGTTCCTGGTACACTTACGAGGGCGATCAGCTCGGCCAGGGCAAGGAGAACGCCCGCAAGTTCCTCCTCGAGAACACCGACGTCCGCGACGAGATCGAGAAGAAGATCAAGGAAAAGCTGGGCATCGGCGCCGACATCACCGCCACCGACGAGGCCCCGGCCGACTTCTAATCCATGCCCGATCGGGAAACCCCCGGGCCCCGGCCACATTCGCCGGGGCCCACCGGCCCCCGCCTCGACGCGGTAGAACGCCTCCGCCGCGAACTCGAAGCCCTCGAATCCCGCCGCACCAAACGCCCCCGCCCCACCCGCGCCCGCGATTCCTGGGACACCACCGACTCGTCTTGGGACACCGGCGACCTCGAGTCCACCTCCGCGTGGTCACCCGCCACCCCGGGTCCCGCCGACCACGGCCAGCCGGGCTACGCGCCGGAAGGCGACGACGCAGGCCACGAGTCCGCCAAGTACGACCCGACCGACTACGAGTTCGCTAACCGCGAGTCGGCTGGTCATGATTCCGACGACCAGCGGCCCCCCGGCCGTCGCCGATCCGGCCCCGCCGCCGACCATGACAGCGAGCCCGCACCCGGCGCAACATCCGCCGAGGACTTCACCCACGGCAACCCAACTCCGAAACCCGACCGCACCCACCAACGTTCGCCCCACGGGCGACGCCGATCGCCGGGGCAGTGGCGAGAGGAAGCGCCCGCTGACCCCGGCGAAGGCGAACGCCTCCCCGCTGACGACTGTAATGACGAGTCCCTGGGTGACAGTGGCGATGAAGCAGGACAATCATCGTCGCGCGGCCGTGAAACGCGGGCCGAGCGGGCCGCTCGGCGGCGGGCCGAGCGTACGGAGCGTTCGCGGGCGGCTCGGACGGCGCAGTTCGGTGATGCGGAGACCGGTGGTGCCGAGGCGCAGGCCAAGGAGGTTTGTCTTCGCTTGTTGGGCGATCGTGCCCGTAGTCGGTCCGAGCTCGCGGATCGACTTGCTACCAGGGGTTTTACGCCGGAGGTGGCGTATCGGGCGCTGGATCGGTTGAGCGAGGCGGGGCTCATCGATGACGCTGCCTTCGCTCAACAGTGGGTGCATTCGCGGCATACCTACTCCGGCAAGGGGAAGAAGGCGCTCGCGCAGGAGTTGCGGCGCAAGGGGGTTGCGCAGGAGGACTCCGAGGAAGCGTTGTCCGCTATTACCGCTGATGACGAGCAGTCTCGTGCGACCGAGCTGGTTCGTCGCAAGCTCCGGTCGATGCCTCGGGAGTTGGACCGGGAGAAGACGATTCGGCGCTTGGTCGGGATGCTGGCTCGTCGTGGATACAACTCCTCCACCGCCTACTCGGTCGTCAAGGCCGAACTCGCCGATGCGGGGCAGGATTTCGACTCGTCAGAACTCGACTGAACGAGTAAGTCGGCTCCCGGTCCGGGTTTTCGCCGCCTTCGGTGTGCCAGCTGCGAAAACGGCGGCATGCCAACAGTTTCGGTAGCGTGGTCTGCAGCACAGCCTGTGCGATCCGAGCTGTTGGAGCGGCCGCGGTGGCCGGAGGGAGAGACGGCATGGTCGAGAGCGATATCGCGGGACCGATCGAAGTACTGGACGAGGACTTCTATACCGATCCGCACCGGTACTACGACCGCTGGCGCGAGCGCGGCCCGGTGCATCGCGTCCAGCTCATCAGCGGGTCCCAGGTCTGGGTGATCGTCGGCTACGCCGAGGGCAGGGCCGCGCTGTCCGACCCGCGCCTGCGCAAGAACGCCGCCGACCTGTACGAACTCTTCCGCCAGAGAAACGTTCACACCCTGTCGGATTCGAACGCCCAAACCCTCGCCGCCCACATGCTCAACAGTGATCCGCCCGAGCACACCCGCCTGCGCAAACTGGTCTCCCGCGCCTTCCTGCCCCGCCGCGTAGCCACCCTGCGTCCCCGCATCGAGGAGATCACCACCACCCTCCTCGACGACATGGCCACCCACGACGAAGTCGACTTCATGCAGGTCTTCGCCAACCCCCTCCCGGTCACCGTCATCTGCGAACTCCTGGGCGTCCCCTTCGGCGAACGCGCCGACTTCCAGGAATGGACCAGAATCCTGGTCAGCTCCGGCGGCACCATCGACGAACGCGCCGCCGCCACCCTGGGCATGTCCGACTACCTCGGAAAACTCATGGTCGCCAAACGCGCCCACCCCGGCGAAGACCTCCTCTCCGAACTGGTCCAGCCCACCCCCGACGGCGACCGCCTCGACGAGCAGGAACTGGTAGCCATGGCCTTCCTGCTCCTGGTAGCAGGCCACGAAACCACGGTGAACCTGATCGGCAACGGCACCCACGCCCTCCTCCGCGACAGACCCCAATGGGATGCCCTCCGCGCCGACCCATCCGCCGTCCCCGCCGCGATCGAAGAATTCCTCCGCCACGACGGCCCCGTAGGCTGGACCACCCTCCGCTACACCCACGAGCCCGTCCACATCGCCGGAACCGACATCCCCTCAGGCGAATTCGTCTACGTAGCCCTCTCCGCCGCCAACCGAGACCCCGCCCGCTTCCCCAGCACCGCCACCCTCGACGTCACCGCGAACGCCACCGGCCACCTGGCCTTCGGCCACGGCATCCACTTCTGCGTAGGCGCCCCCTTGGCCCGCCTGGAAGCCGACATAGCCTTCAAATCCCTCCTCTCCGGCTTCCCCTGCCTAACCCTGTCCGACACCACCTTCGAACCCGCCTGGCAAAACAGCCTCCTCATCCGAGGCATGTCCGAACTCCCCGTCCGCCCCCACGGCTGAGCCGCGCCCCAACGATTTCGACGCACCCGAACCGGGCTGCCAGAATGGCGACGTGTCAGATGCGATCGCAGCGGCGCTACGCGTTCTCACCGCGGCATTCGCGCCGCCCGGTGCTCGACCGCTGCCCGCACTGCGGTCCGCCCATTCGAGTAGCCGACCACGACCTCTTCTGGCTCAGCATCAAACTCGGCAATACCGTCGGCGACCGCACCGACTTGAAAGCCCTGCTCCCGCTACTGCTCGAAAGACTGACCACGTCGAACGAGCTGGACGCGACCATCGTGCTGGGCAAGCTGCCCCGTGCGCAATGGCGCACCTGGCCACCCGCCGAGCAGCGTGCAATCGAGGACTACCTCGACGCGGTGTGGAACTCGCTACTCGCCGAGTTCCCCGCACGGCTCGGATCGCTGGCGGATCCGGCCGAGTTTCTCGCGGCGGTCGTGGTGGCGAACATCGAACCCGGCAGATTCCTCGCCGTGTGGGAAGCAACGGAGAATCAACCAGCGGACCGCCATCTTGCCGCGCTGGTGAATCAAAGCTTCGCGGCGCCCGCGCTGCCCGCCACGCTCATCGCATGGTTGGGCCGAGATGCGGTGCGGCAGCGCCTGCTTCGCGCATTCGAGCGGGATCATGCGACACCGTGGGCCGAATCCCTCGCGCAGGCCTATGACGCCTACGGGTGGACGTAGCCCGGCAGAATGCGACCGGTCTGTATATCCGTATCGAGATCGACTGCTGAACAGTGTATTTCGTGGATTTCGGCGTTGAATTCACATCGGTCGGCAGGTTGCGAAAGCTATAGTGTGATTGCGGCGCAATGTAATTCACCTGCATGCTCCGGCAATCGTGGATCGCTGATGCTTCACTGCTGTTCGGAGGAGCGTGAAATCCGGCTAGCGATACAGGGAGTGAATCATCATGGCTGACGTGGATCTTGGGCTGGCCACCGATTGGGATGAGGGCGATACGCATGGGCGTATCAAGCTCCGGACGAATCAGGTTTATCCGGATTCGCCGAAGAAGGACGTGCTGATCAGTTCGCCGGTCAGTATCGAACTCTCGGTGAACACGAACTACAGCACCAGTCAGGAAGCCGACAAGATCTTCTTCACGACGCATCACGGTAGTCAGAAGAAGATCATCGCGATTCTGGACTCGGACGGGAATCTGCAGATCGTGGGCCGCCTGATCGAATCCGTGCAGGATCTGAAGTATCGGTAGTCAACCGATCCGGGGATCGAGCGCTCGGTGGTACCCGAGATCGAGTTCGGTTGCGGAGACACGTCCAGCGCTCGACATCTTGTCCAGCAATACCCCCGCGTTTCCGCGGGGGAGGAGGGGTTGGCCCCCACCTTCGGGCTGCAAAGAAAGGAAGTATCCGCGACCTTCGCACCGGGTACCGCGATCGAGGTTAGCACGAACCGAACGCCCACCCTCAGTGCATGATTCGGCCTGAGCGCCGATTGCCCGGTCGGCTGGGGCCACGGTTCTCACCCCGCCGCGGCGGGCGCTGCGCCGCCAGCCGCGGCAGCGGATCGCGCACCGCGCCTCCGCCACGCCGTTCGCCCGGCTCCCCGAGCCGCTTGCGCGCCTCGATCATCCACACCACCCCCAGCGCCCCGATGAACGCTGTGAGCCCGGCCAGCACCGGCGTGACGACCGTGACCGCGAACAGCCCAATGACGAATCGTTTCCGGTCACCGGCATCCCCGCTCATGAATCCCAGTATGCGAGCCCGATCTCTTCGTGTCCGCCGTCTACCGACATTGGCCCCAACCGGTAACCGGAAACGGGCTGCTCCGGAAGGTGTGGACAGCACTGCGGGCGCGGAGCTCTGCGCTCCGCGCCCGCAAGGCATTCCGGCTGTGGCCGGTTATTTCTTGGTGTCGTCTCCGGTCAGGACGATGTCCATGCCCGGTGGGGTGATGGTGGCGTCGGCGCCCAGCACGGCGCGGCTGCCGCGTTTGCGGGTGCGGAGCCGCTTCTCCAGCCAGGTGGCGAAGACGGTGAGGGCGTAGTTGAGGGCGATCATGATGATCGCGATCACCAGCAGGGCGGGGATGATGTTCTGCTCGGCGGCGCCGAGGCGCTGACCGGAGCGGACGATCTCCAGATAGGTGATCTGGTAGCCGAGGGCCGAGTCCTTCAGGGCCACGACCATTTGCGAGACCAGGGCGGGCAGCATGGCGGTGATGGCCTGGGGGAGCAGGATGGTGGTCATCACCTGGGTCTTGCGCATGCCCAGGGCTACGGCGGCTTCGGTCTGGCCCTTGGGGAGCGACCGAATGCCGGAGCGGACGATCTCGGCGATGACCGAGGCGTTGTAGATGGTCAGCGCGGTCACGACCGCCGCCAGCGCGAGCTGCGTGGAGGGGAAGACGTTGTAGTCGGAGAAGACCGCGAACAGGAAGATCATCAGGATCAGCACCGGAATGGCGCGCGCGAACTCCACGATGGTGCCCGCGACGAGCCGCACCCACGCGTGATCGGAGAGCCGCAGCACGCCGAAGATCATGCCGAACACCAGCGCGAACACGATCGAGATGACCGCCGCCACCACGGTGCCGCGCAGACCCGGCAGCAGGTAGGTGTTCCAGATCTCCGCTTCCAGGAACGGCTTCCACTTGTCCGCGGAGAACTGTCCCTTGTCGGCAAGACCCGAGTACGCGAAGTAGGCCAGCAGCGCGAGCCCCACGACCACCGCCACCGAGTAGGCGCGATACCGCAGTTGCGCCCGAGGCCCCGGCGCGTCGTAGAGAACCGAAGCCGCGGTCATCGTGCCACCTCGTATCGTTTGGCCAGCCAGCCGAAGAACAGACCGGTGGGCAGGGTCAGCACCACGAAGCCCAGCGCGAAGATGGCGCCGATGGACAGCAGCGCCGCCTCGTTCTCGGTCATCTCGGCCATGAGCAGCGCCGCCTCACCGACACCGATGGCGGCGGCGATGGTGGAGTTCTTGGTGAGCGCGATGAACACCGACCCCAGCGGCGCGATGACCGCCCGGAAAGCCTGCGGCAGCACGATGAGTCGCAGATTCTGGGTGAAGGTCAGCCCCAGCGAGCGGCCCGCCTCGGACTGCCCGAGCTGCACGGTATTGATGCCCGACCGCAGCGACTCACACACGAAAGCCGCTGTGTAGATGCTCAATCCGACAATCGCCCAGCGAAAGTTGTTGTCCGCGATATCGGTCGGCCCCTCCGGCGCGAGCTTGAGCCCCAGGGTCGAGTACAAGCCCAGCGAACAGAACACGATGATGAGCGTGAGCGGGGTATTGCGGAACACGGTGACATACGCGGTGCCCAGCCAGCGCGCCACCGGCACCGGCGACACCCGCATGGCCGCGACCAGCGTGCCGAGGATCAACGCCCAGAACGCCGAGTACAGCGTCAGTTGGATGGTCACCCAGAATGCGTCGAGCAACCGGTCGTCATATTCAGAGATCAAGTCGAACACGACAGTCGCGTCCCTCCGATCGAAATGCCATGCGGGCCGGGCGGTGTGGCCGACGGGATCACCGTGGCCGACACCGTCCGGCCCGCGTTGTCAACTCAGTACCGATCAACCTTCGGGGCTTCCGGGACGGTGAACCCGGTGCCCGCGAAGTTCTTCTCCAGCGCGGCCTTCCAGGCGCCGCTGGTGATCATGGCCTCGATGGCGTCGTTGATCTTGTCGCGCGACTCCTTGTCGCCCTTCTTCAGACCGATGCCGTACTTCTCTGTGGTGAAGGTATTGCCGACCACCTTCAGCACGCCCGGCGACTGCGCCGCGAAACCACGCAGGATGGTCTCATCGGTGGTGAGCGCATCCACCGAACCGGACTTCAGCGCCTCCACGCACAGCGAGTAGGTGTCGTACTCCTGCAGCTGAACATCCTTGGCGTACTTGTCCTTGATGTTCTGCGCCGGGGTGGAGCCCTTCACCGAGCACAGCTTCTTACCGCTGTTGAGCGATTCCACGCCGGTGATGTCGGTATTGTCCGAGCGCACCAGCAGCGACTGACCCGTGATGTAGTACGGGCCCGCGAAATCGACCTTCTCCTTGCGCTTGTCGGTGATCGAGTAGGTGCCGACCACATAGTCGACCTGCCCGTTCTCGATCAGCGTCTCGCGCTGCGGGGTCGGCGCCTCGACGAACTTGATGTTCTCCGGCTTCACGCCCAGCTGCTCGGCGACGTACTTGGCGACGTCGACATCGAAACCGCTGTAGGAGCCGTCCTTGTTCTGCAGCCCGAGGCCGGGCTGGTCGAACTTGATGCCGATGGTCAGCTTGCCGTCGGCGGCGTTCTGGCTCGCGGTCTTATCGCTGCCGCCGCCGCACGCGGTGGCGGCCAGCGCCAGGGCGATCGCCCCGACAGCGACCCGGAGCGCTTTGTTGAACCTCATCGGGAGTCCTTATCTTTCGTGAAACGAACGGTCAGTGGCTGAGGATCTTGCCGAGGAAATCCTTGGCGCGATCGGATTTCGGTGCGGTGAAGAACGAGTCCGGATCGGTGTCCTCGACGATCTGGCCGTCGGCCATGAACAGCACCCGATTACCGGCGCGGCGCGCGAAGCCCATTTCGTGGGTGACCACGACCATGGTCATCCCGTCCTTGGCCAGCTGCACCATAACCTCGAGCACCTCGGACACCATTTCCGGGTCGAGCGCGGAGGTCGGCTCGTCGAACAGCATGACCTTCGGATTCATGGTCAGCGCGCGGGCGATCGCCACGCGCTGCTGCTGACCACCGGACAACTGAGCCGGATACTTGTCCGCCTGATTGGCGATGCCGACCCGCTCGAGCAGTTCCATACCGCGCTTGCGGGCCTCGTCCTTGCCCTGGCGGCGCACCTTCACCGGCGCCAGCATGACGTTCTCGATGATGGTCTTGTGCGCGAACAGATTGAACGACTGGAACACCATGCCCACGTCGGCGCGCAGCTTGGCCAAGGCCTTGCCCTCATCGGGCAGCTTCACCCCGTCGATGGCGATATCTCCGGAGTCGATGGTCTCCAGTCGATTGATGGTGCGGCACAGTGTCGACTTGCCGGATCCGGATGGTCCCACCACGATCACGACCTGCCCCTTGGGCACTTCGAGATTGATGTCACGCAGAACGTGCAGCGAGCCGAAGTGCTTATCCACTTTCCGCATCGAGATCATCGGCGCGGACTTGTCCGTGGGAATGGCAGCGTCGGTCATGACCTGTGACCTTAGAGGGCTCATGCCCGAAATGCTCAACTTTCGCCTGTCGAACGAAAGTGTGCCGCGACTCGACACTAGTCCGTAACCCCGGATTGACGCGGAAGTGATGGGAGAGACGCAGGTCACCTCCCGGATAGCAACGACCGACGGTGGTTGAGGACCACTCTCGCACAGCCATTACCCTGGTTGGGTGAATTCGTTGGGGCAGGTTTCAGCACGTAGCGCGGTCGGCGACGCGGTGGTGGGCGAGCAGGATGCCCGGACCTACGAGGTCCGCACCTACGGCTGCCAGATGAACGTGCACGATTCCGAACGCCTCTCGGGCCTGCTCGAGGATGCCGGATACGTCAAGGCCACTCCCGGCGACACCACTGACCTCGTGGTTTTCAATACCTGCGCGGTGCGCGAGAACGCCGACAACAAGCTGTACGGGACGCTGGGGCACCTCGCGCCCATCAAGGCGGATCGACCCGGTATGCAGATCGCCGTCGGCGGCTGCCTCGCCCAGAAGGACCGCGACACCGTCGTCAAGAAGGCGCCCTGGGTGGACGTCGTGTTCGGCACCCACAACATCGGCTCGCTGCCGGTGCTGCTGGAGCGGGCCCGCCACAATGAGGAAGCCCAGGTCGAGATTATCGAAGCCCTGGAAGCCTTCCCCTCCACCCTGCCCGCCAAGCGCGAATCCGCCTACGCCGGGTGGGTGTCGATCTCGGTGGGCTGCAACAACACCTGCACCTTCTGCATCGTCCCCGCCCTGCGCGGCAAGGAGGTCGACCGCCGCCCCGGCGATGTGCTCGCCGAAGTGCAGGCCCTCGTCGACCAGGGCGTCCTGGAGGTGACCCTGCTCGGCCAGAACGTCAACTCCTACGGCGTCTCCTTCGCCGACCCCACCGAGGAGCGCGACCGCGGCGCCTTCGCCAAACTGCTGCGCGCCTGCGGCCATATCGAGGGCCTCGAGCGCGTCCGCTTCACCTCCCCGCACCCGGCCGAATTCACCGATGACGTCATCGAAGCCATGGCCGAGACCCCCAATGTCTGCCCGCAACTGCACATGCCGCTGCAGTCCGGCTCCGACCGCGTACTCAAGGCCATGCGCCGCTCCTACCGCAGCGTCAAATTCCTCGGCATCATCGAGAAGGTCCGCGCCGCCATGCCGCACGCGGCCATCACCACCGACATCATCGTCGGCTTCCCCGGCGAGACCGAAGAGGACTTCCAAGCCACCCTGGACGTGGTCCGCCAGGCCCGATTCACCAGCGCCTTCACCTTCCAGTACTCCATCCGCCCCGGCACCCCCGCCGCGACCATGCCCGACCAGCTCCCCAAAGCCGTTGTGCAGGAACGCTACGACCGGCTGATCGCCCTCCAGGAGCAGGTCTCCCTGGAAGGCAACCAGGCCCTCATCGGCACCGAGGTGGAACTCCTCGTCGCCGAGGGCGCGGGCAAGAAGAACGCCGCCACCGCCCGCATGAGCGGCCGCGCCCGCGACGGCCGCCTGGTCCACTTCCGCCCGCCCGCCGACCTCGCCCCCGGTTCGGAAATCCGCCCCGGCGACATCGTCACCGTCACGGTCACCGGCGCGGCCCCCCACCACCTCATCGCCGACAGCGCAGTCCACACCCACCGCCGCACCCGCGCCGGTGACGCCCACGAACGCGGCATCACCCCCAAAACGGCCCCCATCGGCGTAGGCCTGGGCCTCCCCCGCATAGGCGCCCCCGCCCCCGAACCCGTGTCCTCCGCCTGCGCCTCCGATTGCGGAGCATGATGGGACCTGCACCCCAGGCATGATCGAAAGACTCCAGCTGGACAGGCGATCACCGGGAAATGGTGGCGGCATCGTGCGAGTAGCCCCCGCCACCAGTTCCCGGTCGACGCTGTTTCAGATGGAGCCCACGGGATTGCCCGCCCCGCTGCAGGATTCCTGCCCGACCCAGGACCACACGCCATGACTGAGCAGCAACCAACCGGTCCGGACGACGCGGACCGTTCCGACGACCCTGCGGCCAGGATTGGCGACGAAGTGGTTCGACCCAGCGATTCCGTTCCGGCCGACCAGCCAAGGGAGCCGGACCACGACGGCGAATCCGCAGTCCGGCAGGGAACCTCGGCGACAGCGGCCGATGACGCAGCGGAGCCGCAGTATGCGGCGCGGTCGGGTGGCCCCGGCGCGGCTGGTGAGGGGCCGGGAGATTCGGCGGCACAATCCGATTCGGCGTCCGATGTGGCGCCCGAGGCGAACGAGGAGAGTATGAAGGCGGCGGAGGACAGTCAGGACTTCGATCAGTTCCGTGCGGATCTCGAGGCCGTGGAGCGCAGGATCGCGGGGGAGATCGACCCCGGGGTGCGGGCCATGGTGGTGGCGGGGGCGGTGTTCGTGCTGCTGCTGTCGCTGGTGCTGCCGCATGCGGGGGAGGCGCGCGGGTTCGATGTGCTGATGTACGACGCGGCGGCGATCAAGGAGCACATCGGGCTGCCGTCGCGGGTGTTCGTGTGGTTCGTGACCGTGTTCGGGATCGGGTTCTCGCTGGCGGCGCTGCTGACTAGGCGGTGGGTGCTGGCGTGGATCGCGGTGGCCGGGACGGCGATCGCGAGTGTGTTCGGGGTGCTGTCGATTTGGCATCGGCAGACGCCGGGGCTGGGGAACTACGAAGGGGCCGGGCCGGGGATCGGGCTCGTTGTCGCCACGCTGGCGGCCATGGTGCTGACGTTCCATTGGGTGCGCGTGGTGTGGAGCCGGACCGCTGTGCACCTGGCGGCCGAGGAACAGCGGCGGATCGCCGCCGCGCAAGCGGAGGAGCACGACCACCGGAAGCTCTTCGGGGAGAAGTAGTCTCACGCGAACAGGCCCGACGGCACCGAATGCGGTTGCCGCCGGGCCTGTGTCGTTCCGATCAGCCTTGCGCGAGGATGTATTCGCCCAGTAGGTCGTACTGATCCTCGTCGATGCCATCGTCGAGTGGGACCGCTACGGCAACCGTGCCCTCGTCCTCACCGGCGAACAGCGCGGGGTCGTTGCAGTCGGCGAAACCGATGGCGTCCAGACCGGATTGGGCGGCCCTGCCACACCAACCGCGGTCGGCGACCACCAGATCGGGCAGGGGTTCGCCACGGCGGGTCAGGTCTGCCAGGACCAGCTGGATCGGGCGCGGGGAGTGGGTGTGGATCGGGACGCCGCCGTCGGCGAGTATCCCGACGTTCAGGAAGGACTCGACTTCCACCCGGCGCACCATCCCGTAGCGGTTCTCGGCGTCGTACCCCAGCCCATCACCGACGGGGGCAACTGTTCCCCCCGCCTCGATCAGCGCCGCCGCCAACCGCTGATACAACCGCGCCAGTGTGCGCGGGTGGCCGGTCGCGAACAGGACTCGCTGGCGCGCTTGCACCGCTTTCGCGAATCGGGCCGCATATCGGTCGAGCGCGTCGGCCGTCAGCTCGGGATCGATGGTGTCGACGCCGCGGCGATAGTTGAGGCGTGGGTCCACGCCTACTTTGCGAACCATCAGATCGAGGACGGTGTCGGGGGTCCACATGCCGAGATCCAAGCCGAACTGATAGTGCGGATCTCGGCGGGCCATTCGGGCGTAGTGCTCGAGGTTGTTCTCGCGCGGTGTCGCAACCCGCCCCGCCATGCGCGTCGCCAGGAGATGCGCGACGAGCTGTTCCCGATTTGGTGCCATGGAGCCGAGGTTAACCCGGGCCAGGGCAGGACTTCCCCCTCAGCGAAGACGTTCTTGTCGCCCGGGGCCTACGTAGCCGGGGCGCGTGGAATCCTGCCGGTCCCAGCGGGGTTCGGGAGAAAGCAAGACAAGACCAACAGTGCTGGGCACGTCGCCTGCCGTACCCGACCTTGGCTCCCCCATTGGGAGCCGCACCTCCCGTCCCAGCCTGGCTGGATGGCTGTGGTTACGTCCAAAGACCAACGACAAAGATCAAAAGCTCGAGTTCACACCCCTTGTTGTGGTTTCACACCCTAAATTAGCGGCAACAAGGGGTGTGAACCAACGAGAAAGGGTGTGAACCGGCCTGAGGGCGATTGGTTTTGGGGCTTTTGTCTTTTTGCTTTTGTCTTTTGGGGTTTTGTCTTTGAACGTAACCACGGCCAGGCCCCCTGTACGGGGCGTGAGGGTACGGCTCCCGAAGGGGGAGCCAACGCCGGGTACGGCAGGCGAGGTGACCCATCTATTGGGTTTGTTTTGCGGACGCGAAAAGAGCGACCGGCTTGGCTGGATGCAGGCTCACCGGAGCACCGACAGACCGCGGATCGAAACCAGCAAGCGTCAGCGCTGACTGACCGCACCTTCTGCGGCATCGGCCCACTCACGCCACTGCTTGGCCTGCTCACGAGCCTTCTCGGCATCGCGTTTCTTACCCGCAGCCTCGGCCTTGGCAGCCTGCTCCTCGAATTGCGCCACGCGTTCCCGGAACTGGGCGGCGCGGGCCATGGCCTCCGGATCGGTACGCCGCCACTGAGCATCCACGGCATCGCGAACGCGCTTTTCCACCGCGCGCAAACGGGCTTCCAAGTCGTGGATGCGTTCCCGGGGAACCTTGCCGATGGCGTCCCACTTTTCCTGAAGATCGCGCAGCGCAGCGCGGGCGGCGTCCAGGCCCGATTCCGTATCGATGTGTTCGTAATGCGCGAGTAGTTCTTCCTTGGCGGCGGCGTTGTGCTCGAATTCGGCGTCGCGTTCGGAGGCGTGGGTGTTGCGGGCAGCGAAGAAGATGTCCTGGGCCGCTTTGAAGCGCTTCCAGAGTTGCTCATCGGCCTCGCGGGGCGCGCGGCCCGCGGCCTTCCATTCGGCGAGGAGGTCGCGGAAGACGGCTGCGGTGCCAGACCAGTCGGTGGAGCCGGAAAGGTCCTCGGCGCGGACGCAGAGTTCTTCCTTGCGGGTCTTCGCGGCGGCGCGCTCGCGGTCGAGTTCGGCGAAGTGGGCGCCGCGGCGGCGGTTGAAGGCTTCGCGGGCCTTGGAGAAGCGGCGCCAGAGCGCGTCGTCGACCTTGCGGTCCACGCCGCGAATGGTCTTCCACTCGTCGAGGATTTCGCGCAGGCGATCTCCGGCGACCTTCCACTGGGTGGATTCGGCGGCGATCTGCTCGGCTTCGGTGGCCAACGCTTCTTTGCGCTCGGTTTGCTCGTGCCGCGTGCGCTCCTTCTCCTCTTTGGCGTGCGCGGCCGCCTCGTCGGAGTGTTCGATGATGGCCTGCAGACGCTGCGACAGACCGTCGATATCGCCGATGACGGCGGCGGTCGGCAATGTTTCGGCAAGCGCGGTGGCGGCGGCCTTGGTCTTGCGGGCGTCGGTGCCCGCGGCGAGGCGGGCTTCGAGCAGGGCGACCTCGGTGGCCAGATCGTCGAAGCGGCGGCCGAAGTGGGCCAGGCCCTCGGCGGTGTCACCGGCCTGCCAAGAGCCGATGACGCGTTCGCCGTCGGTGGTCTTGACCCAGGCGGTGCCGTCCTCGTCGACCCGTCCCCACTGGCTGGGGTCGATCACGGTCGGGACCACGACCGGATGCGGATGCGGGGTCGCCGGGCCGGGAGTGGGCTTGACGGCATGTGGTTTCGGAGACTCCGGTTTGGGACCCGGGGCGCCCGGGCGGGGGCTGGCGGCGGCTGCCGGGGAGGGGCGCTTGGCTGCGCCGGGCTGCGGCGTCGGGGCCGACTCCGGGTGGGTAGCCTTCTCGTTTCCGCTGTTGTCGGTCATTGCTCCTCGTCCCTGCCGCGCGTCACGGCTGCCTGGTTACGCCCTAGCTCATCTGCCTAGCTCATCCCATTCAACCAGGCTGAGATGGGAAATGCTGTCTTTGAGCCCACCTCGGCGGCGCGGTGTTCGGGCGGGGTGGGGCTGGTGAGGTGCGTTAGCGCTACGGTTGACGGCGTGTTCTGTGTTGCGTCGCTGGTCCCCTCACCACCCGTGCTGGTACCCGAACTCGGGGGCGGGACGGGCGACGCCGAGGTGACCCGGCTGCGGGCGGCCGCACTGCGGGCCGCGGCAGCGCTCGCGGGGCGCGCGACCAGGTGGATCGTGGTCGGCGCGGGCGAAACCGAGCGCGTGATCGGCGTGAATGCGGTGGGCACATTCCGGGGATACGGCGCCGATGTGCGAGTTGGTTTGTCCGGAACATTCCAATTTGGCGGCGATAGCAACAATTCGGTCACTGCCGTGGCCGAGGCCGACGCGCCCGCCGATCCGGCGCTGCCGCTGCCGGTATTGATCGCTGGCTGGTTGCGCGAGCAGGTCGCCCCGGCTGCTGTGGCCGAGGCCCGTCTCCTCGACGGTGCGACCGCACCCGCCGACTGCCTGGCCTTCGGCGCGCGGCTGCGTAGCGAGCTCGATGCCGAGACCGAGCCGTCCGGCGTGCTGGTGGTCGGCGACGGCGCGGCGACCCTCTCGCTCAAGGCGCCGCGCTATTTCGACGAACGCGCCGAGGGCGTGCAGGCCGAGATCGATCGCGCGCTGAGCGCGGGGGACCGGCAGGCCCTCGCGGCCCTGGACCCGCGGCTGTGCGCCGAACTGGATGTCGCGGGCCGCCCCGCCCATCAGGTGCTGGCCGGGCTGTTCCAGGCCGACGCCGCCGACCCCCAGGTCGAAACCCTCTACGCCGCAGCCCCGTTCGGCGTCGGCTACCACGTGAGCGTGTGGCGTCCGGGAGGCGCGGCGTGATCACCCCCGTCGCGGTGGTCGGCCCCACCGCCACCGGAAAGTCGGATCTGGCCCTGGATCTGGCCGAACGCCTGCACGGCGAGATCGTGAATATCGATGCCATGCAGCTGTATCGCGGTATGGACATCGGCACCGCGAAACTCCCGCTGCCCGAACGCCGCGGCATTCCGCATCATCAGCTCGATGTCCTCGATGTCACCGAAACCGCCACCGTCGCCGCCTATCAGACCGCCGCCCGCGCCGATGTGGAGGCGATCATGGCGCGCGGCCGCACGCCGGTCATCGTCGGCGGCTCCATGATGTATGTGCAAGCGCTGCTCGATGATTGGGACTTCCCCGCCACCGATCCGGAGATCCGCGCCAAATGGGAGGCACTGCTCGACGAACGCGGCGTCGTCATCGTCCACGAGGCGCTGAAGCAAGCAGATCCGGTCGCCGCCGCCACCATCCTCCCCACCGACGGCCGCCGCATGGTCCGCGCGCTGGAAGTGGTCGAACTGACCGGCCAGCCTTTCGCGGCGTCGGCCCCGCAGATCGGTGAACCCCGCTGGGGCACAACGATCATCGGCGTCGACCGCGAAACCGCCGAACTCGATGCCCGCATCGAACTGCGCACCGCGACAATGTTCGAATCCGGCCTGCTCGATGAGGTCCGCACACTCCTCGAGCAGGGCCTGCGCGAAGGCCAAACCGCCCGCCGCGCCATCGGATACGCACAAGTCCTCGCCTATCTCGACAACGAATACGACCTGAAGGAAGCACAGGAGCGCACCTTCATCGGCACCCGGCGCTATGTTCGACGACAGCGCTCGTGGTTCCGCCGGGATCAACGGGTGCGATGGGTGGACGGCGCCGATCCCGAATTGTTGGCGACGGCGCTGGCGCTCATCGGCTCCTCGACGACGAGGGATGAATAGGACACCCGCTCAGTGGCACGCCGCGCGAACACCGATTCGGTCCAGGTCTGGCAGGCGTATCTGAACAGCCGCGCCAAACGTCTTCGCGACCAGCGCTTCCTGGTGCACGGCATGCGGCCGATCACCCGGGCGTTGGAGTACCGGTGGCCGCTGGAGACCCTCGTCTACCGGTTGGGCGCGCCCGAACCGTCCGCCTGGGCGCGGGAGATCCTCGCCGCCGGGGGCGTGCCGAGCGTCGGACTGGTGCCCGAGGTCATGACCGAACTCGCCGAGCCGTCCGAATCGGTGCCGGAGCTGGTGGCGGTGGCCATCGCGCAGCGCCGGGAACTCGACGACTTCGCCCCCGGCACCCCGGAGGAGCCGCCCACCGTCGTGGTGATCGACCGCCCCGCCTCGGCCGCGGGACTCGGCGCGCTCATCCGCTCCGCGGTCGCCTTCGGCGCGAGCGGGGTGATCATCACCGGCGCGGGCGCCGACCACTACGACCCGCAGTGCGTCCGCGTCTCCGACGGCGCGCTGTTCGCCGTCCCCATTCTGCGCGCCTCCGGTCCGGCGCAGGTGAGCGCGTTCCGGGACCGTCAGCGCGCCCGCGGCATCGACACTCGTCTCGTCGGCAGCGACGACCACGGCGGCATTGCCCTCGACGATTTCGAATTCGGCGGCGCCACCGTCCTGGTCCTCGGCGAGGACAGCGAAACCCTCGCCAGCAGCTGGCGGCAGGTGTGCGACGAGCTGGTGTGCATCCCGACCGACGGCACCCTGGGCGCGCCGTCCGCGGCGGCGGTGGCACTCTACGAGATCTCCCGGCAGCGCCGGACGATACGGTGATGACTATGCAGAACGACAGCGCGGCGGGTATCGAATTCACCAAGGGGCACGGCACCCAGAACGATTTCGTCATCCTGCCCGATCCGGACGCCTGGCTGGAGCTGACCGAGGCGCGGGTCGCGGCCCTGTGCGATCGCCAGCGCGGGCTCGGCGCGGACGGCGTGCTGCGGGTGGCCCGCGCCGGTGCGCTGCTCGAAAACGGTTCGCTGAACGGACTTCCCGAGGGCGTGAGCGCCGCCGACTGGTTCATGGACTACCGCAATGCC
The DNA here is from genome assembly GCF_001613405.1 of Nocardia crassostreae. Taxonomy (GTDB): domain Bacteria; phylum Actinomycetota; class Actinomycetes; order Mycobacteriales; family Mycobacteriaceae; genus Nocardia; species Nocardia crassostreae. The sequence goes on along the minus strand of NZ_BDCH01000036.1, from coordinate 81,212 downwards.
GACGGTTCCATTGCCGAGATGTGCGGTAACGGCCTGCGGGTTTTCGCGCACTACCTGGTGGCCAACGGCCTGGAACAGCGCGCGGAGTTCGTCGTCGGCAGCCGTGCCGGGGCCCGCCCGGTGGTCGTCCACCACGCCGATCCGGTGCACGGTGAGGTCACCAACACCATGGGCAAGGTCAAGGTTCTCGGCGGCTCGACCGCCGCCGTGGACGGGCGGCAGTTCACCGGCGTCGGCATCGACGTCGGCAATCCGCATCTGGCCTGCGTCGATCCGAGCCTCACCCCGCAGGACCTGGCGGCTCTGGATCTGACCCGCGCCCCCGGCTTCGACCACACCCTGTTCCCGCACGGCGTGAACGTCGAAATCCTCACCAGCCTGACCGTCGGCTCCGACGGCCGCAAGGGCGTGGACATGCGCGTCTACGAGCGCGGCGTCGGCGAAACCCGTTCCTGCGGAACCGGAACCGTCGCGGCCGCGGCCGCCGCCCTGCTCGGCGACGGTTTCGACCTGACGAGCGATACCGGCCACGTCGAGGTCCGTATCCCCGGCGGCGAGGTCACCGTCACCATCGAGAACGGCACGGCGTTTCTGCGGGGTCCCTCGGTCCTGGTGGCCACCGGCCGCATCGCCGCCAAATGGTGGCAGGACGCCTGACCCGGCACGCCCAGAAATAACCGAATGCGGCTTCTCGTTGGTCCGTGGGACCATGGAGGCGTATGAGTAAATCAGAAACTTACGAGTTCACTCCCGCCGAGGAGATCAAAGACGACGCCGAGACCGGTTGGTCCGCGGCGCCGACCGTCGGCGAAATGCAGCTGGAAGAGCGCAGTTCGCTGCGCCGCGTCGCCGGGCTGTCCACCGAACTCACCGATATCACCGAGGTCGAGTACCGGCAGCTGCGACTGGAACGCGTCGTGCTGGTCGGCGTCTGGACCGAGGGCACCGCCGCGCAGGCCGATGCGAGCATGTTCGAGCTGGCCGCCCTCGCCGAGACCGCGGGCTCCCAGGTCCTCGATGCGCTGATCCAGCGCCGCGACAAGCCGGACCCGGCCACCTACATCGGTTCGGGCAAGGCCGACGAACTGCGCGGCGTCGTGCTCGACACCGAGGCCGACACCGTCATCTGCGACGGTGAGCTGACTCCCGCGCAGTTGAACGCGCTGGAGAAGGTCGTCAAGGTGAAGGTCATCGACCGCACCGCCTTGATCCTGGACATCTTCGCCCAGCACGCCACCTCGCGTGAGGGTAAGGCCCAGGTCTCGCTGGCCCAGATGGAATACATGCTGCCGCGACTGCGCGGCTGGGGTGAGTCCATGTCCCGGCAGGCCGGTGGTCGTGCCGGTTCCAATGGCGGCGTGGGTCTGCGTGGTCCCGGTGAGACCAAGATCGAAACCGACCGTCGTCGCATCCGCGAGCGGATGGGCAAGCTGCGGCGCGAGATCCGGGAGATGAAGACGGCGCGCGACACCAAGCGGGCGCGCCGGACCTCGAGCGGGATTCCGCAGGTCGCGATTGTCGGGTACACGAACGCCGGTAAGTCGAGCCTGATGAACACGCTGACCAATGCCGGAATCCTGGTGCAGGACGCGCTGTTCGCCACCCTCGATCCGACGACGCGCAAGTCGGCGCTGGAGGACGGGCGCGAGGTCGTGTTCACCGACACGGTCGGCTTCGTGCGGCATTTGCCGACCCAGCTGGTCGAGGCATTCCGGTCGACGCTGGAAGAGGTCACCGGCGCGGATCTGCTGCTGCACGTCGTCGACGGCTCCGACCCGCTCCCGAGTGAGCAGATCAAGGCCGTGCGCGAGGTGATCACGGACGTGCTCCGGGAGACCAAGACCCAGGCACCGCCGGAACTGCTGGTAGTCAACAAGATCGACGCCCTGGATCCGATGGAGCTCACCGAGATCCGCGGCTGGCTGCCGGACGCGGTGTTCGTATCGGCCCGGACGGGGCAGGGGATCGACGAACTGCGCGACCGGCTGGACCATGTGCTCGGCGGGCTGGATGTCGAGGTCAGCGTGCTGGTGCTGTACACACGGGGTGATCTGCTGGCGCGGATTCACGCCGATGGGCGGATCATCAGCTCGGAGCACGACGAGTCGGGGACGCTGGTCCGGGCGCGGGTGCCGCGGTCGCTGGCGGGACCGCTGGCGGAGTATGCGCACGCCGGAGAGGATCCGGCAGGGGCGGACGCAGCCGAGGTGGTTGACGCGTAGTAGGGCAGGATTTAGTTCACTGTGGAGAAGGCCCTGGGCAGACAGGATGTTGCCCGGGGCCTTCTGCTTGAAAAAGGTCTTGGCTGTGTTTAATTTGCCCTCCGCTTCGCTCCGGGCGGGGTTTGGGCCGTCTCGATTTTTCCCTCCCTCCGCGCACGCCGGAGCTCCTCCGCTTCGCTCCCCCGCTCCGACGCACGCTCCACTCAGTCCAAAATCGAGACGGCCCAAACCCTGACGGTGGATGCATCGACTGGCTTGTCGCCTGGTTGTTGACGGTTCGCCTTCGGCGAGCGGACTGAATGATCCACAGGTAGTGGTGTGTCACTCGCTGATCAGTGGTCTGCGCCGGGTGACACTCGCCTAATGGCTGAACCGGCGCGGTCACCGAATGCGTTGTCGTCCCGCCTACTGGCGGTTCTGCGCGCTGCCGAACGAGCAGTTCGCCCCAACTATGTCGGGCTCCTGGTGGCCGCGATCTTCTTCGCGTGGTCGGTGTCGCCGTCGCTGGTGCCGCGCAGCTGGATATTTCAAGGTCTCGTCAGCGGTGTCACGGCGGCCATCGGTTACGGCGTGGGGTGCGTGCTGGAGTGGATATTCCGGCGCTGGATCCGCCCGCGGCTGCCCGAGACGCCGGCGCGGATCGCGGCTCTGGAGAATCAGCCCCAGGGTGTTCGCGATGCCGTCAAGGCCGTGATCGTGCTCGGCTGCATTGTGGGCGCGGCGATCATTCTCGCTCGCTCGGCGCGCTGGCAGCGGGACCTCGAAGTGCTCATGGGCATGGATCCGACCACCACCTCCGGCTATCTGCGGACCGAATTGGTCGCGGCGGCGACGGTCGCGTTCGTGGTCGGGCTCTTTCGCCTGGTGCGCTGGGCTTTGCGGAGCGCCATCCGGATTCTCAACATCCGGTGGCGGCTGCCGCGGGTGGTGGCGGTGCCCGCCGGTGTGGCGCTGGTGGTCGTGGCCGCCGTGCTGCTGTTCCAGGGCGTGCTGGTGAAAGTCTTCTTCGATGCGGCCAATTCGGCGTTCAGCCTGCGCAATGGCCACACCTCGGCGAATGCGGCGCAACCGCAACTGCCCGAACGGTCGGGGAGCCCGGAATCGCTCGCACCGTGGGACACCCTCGGTTCGGAGGGCCGCTGGTTCGTGTCCTACGTGCCGACCAAGGAACGCATCGCGGCGGTGACCGGAAAGCCCGCACTGGATCCGATCCGCGTCTACGCCGGTCTGCAATCGGCGCCCACCCCCGAGGACATCGCGAATCTCGTCGTGCGCGAATTGGACCGCACAAAGGCTTTCGAACGAGAAATTCTGGTCGTCGTCACGACCACCGGCACCGGGTGGGTGGATTCCACTACCGCCGAGGCCATCGAATTCATGTACGGCGGAAATACCGCCATCGCCGCCACACAGTATTCGTACCTGCCCAGCGTGCTGTCGTTCTTGTCGGACAAGAACAAGGCGTCCGAGGCAGGCCGCCTGCTGGTGCATGCCGTGCACACGCGCTGGGCGCAATTGCCGCCGGAGTCGCGGCCCAAGCTGCTCGTCTACGGCGAAAGCCTCGGATCCCAAGGCTCGGAAGCCGCTTTCACCGGTCTCGACGACATTCGGTCATTGGTCGACGGCATCATGTGGGTGGGCCCGCCGAATTCCAACCGCATCTGGAGTTCGCTCGAACAACGCCGCGATCCAGGCACTCCGGAGATTCTTCCCATCTAAGCCGACGGCCTCATCGTCCGATTCGCCGCCGACGCCGCCGATTTGAACCGTCCTCCCAGCACCTGGCTGAAACCGCGCATCGTCTATCTCCAGCACGCCTCGGACCCCATTGTCTGGTGGTCCCCCGATCTGCTGTTCGAGCGCCCGGACTGGCTGGCCGAACCCCGGGGCCCGGACGTGTCGAAGTCCATGCGCTGGTGGCCGATCGTCACCTTCTGGCAGGTGAGCGCGGATCTGGCGCATGCGCAGAAGGTCCCCTCCGGCCATGGCCACCGCTACGGCACCCTCGTTCTGGACGGGTGGGAAGCCGTGGCCCCGCCCGCGGAGTGGAATCCCGATCTGGAGGACCGGATTCGCCAGGCCCTGAACGAGGATTACGACTGGGAGATCGCCCACAAATAGGGTGCGGACCCACAGTCGGTGCCCCGCACTGAATTTCGTTACGATGCCGTTATCGAATTCAGTGCAGGGAGGGTGTCTTGACTCGAACCGACAATCAGCCGTCCGACAAGGGGACTCCGCGCGGCCTCACCGATGGTGCGCCGCTGCATGTCGAATTGACCGATACCGATCGGCGTGTCATCGATGTGCTGACCGCGCCCTCGCGCGCCTGGTTCAGTCCGCGCTTCCACGGGCTGGAGAACATTCCGGCCGACGGTCCGGTGCTGCTGGTCGGCAATCACACCCTCGCGGGCGGGACGGATGCGCCGCTGCTGGCGCACGAGGTGCTCGTCAAGCGCGACCGGCTGGTGCGGGGGCTGGCCGAGAACGTGCTCATCGATGTGCCGGTGCTGCGGGACGGGCTGCACCGCCTGGGGATCGTGCGCGGCAACCGGCACAACTGCACGACCCTGCTCGAACAGGGCGAGGCCGTGGCGGTCTTCCCGGGCGGGGGCCGGGAAGCCATGCGCGGCAAGGGACAGAAGTACAAGCTGCTGTGGGAGGGCCGCACCGGTTTCGCCCGCATGGCCATCGAAACCGGCGCGCCCATCGTGCCCATGGCCATGATCGGCGGCGACGATATCTACGACATCGTCTTCGACGGCGACGATCCGGTCATGCGCCCGCTGCGCAAGCTCGTCGTGGGCCTGGGCCTGCGCGCCAGCCTGACGCCCCCGCTCATTCGCGGCGTCGGCCCCACCCTGCTGCCCAAGCCGGAACGCTTCTACTACTCGCTCGGCACGCCGATCGACACCAGCCCGTGGCGCGATGCCGACGATCCGGAAGAGGCGGCGCTCGAACTGCAGACCGTGGTCCGCAAGGCCCTCGAGGGCGAACTCGACTTCCTGCTCGCCGAACGTGACAAGGACCGCGGGCGCAGTCTGCTCGGCCGCACCCTGTCCGCGGTGGGCCTGTAGCACCGGCCGCCCGATCACATGGTGACCCGCAGATCCGGGGCCAAGTACATGCGATCGGCGGGCAGAACGCCGAAGGCGGTGTGGAACTCGGGCATATTGCGGGCTACCTGGTTGACGCGGAATTCGGCCGGAGAGTGGGAGTCCAGCGCCACCAGGCTCGCGGCGTACTCTGTGGTCGCGGCGTGCCGCCACATGCGGGCGTAGGCGAGGAAGAGCGGGCGGTAGTCGGGGTCGGCGACGCCGCGGCGCTGTTCGGCCAGCCGGAACGCCGCCAGCGCGGTGGTGAGACCGCGCAGGTCGGCGAGGTTCTCGGTGACGGTGAGCTGGCCGTCGACATGCTGTTCGGGCGTCAGCCCGGCGGGGACGAGCGGATCGTACTGGTCGACGACGAGCGCGGTCTTGGCGTCGAAGGCGGCCTTGTCCTCGGGCGTCCACCAGTCGCGCAGCGTGCCGTCGGCATCGTATTTCGAGCCGCCGCTGTCGAAGCCGTGGCCCATTTCGTGGGCGATCACCATGCCGATGCCGCCGTAGTTGACCGCCGGTTCGGCTTCGGGGTCGAAGAACGGCGGCTGGAGGATGCCCGCGGGCAGCAGGATGCGGTTGAGTTCCCAGCTGTAGCTGGCGTTCACGTCCGAGGGCGCCAGCATCGACCATTCGGCGCGGTCGGTGGGTCGAGTGAGTTTGCCCAGTTCCCAGCGGAATTCGTGACTGTCGACGGCGCGTAGGGCGGCGATGAGCGAGCCGCGCGGCACGGTCAGGCCGGAGTAGTCGCGCCAGCGCTCCGGATGGCCGACCACCGTGACCACCCGGTCCACCTTGGCGACCGCGGCGCGGCGGGTGGCTTCGGACATCCACGGCGTTTCCGACAACGCGGTCCGGTAGGCGGCGAGCAGATCGCGCACCAGTTCCTCGACGAGTTTCTTGGTGGCGGCGGGGAAGCGCTTGTCGACGTACTGGCGGCCGAGTGCGTCGCCGAGTCGTTCCCGCACGATCGGGACCGCCCCGCGCCAGCGTTCCGGCTGCTGCCGGGTGCCTTGGAGCGCTGTGTCGAAGCAGTCGAAGTGGGCGTCGGCGAACGGTGTCGCCAGTGCGGGCGCATAGCGCGCGATGAGCCGCAGCCGCAGATAGTCTCGCCACGCGGCGAGATCGGTGTCGGCCCACACGCGTGCGACCGCGGTGGCGTATCCGGGCTGATCCACGAGCACGGCGCCGAAGTCCCCGGGGCGCTCGGTCAGTCCGGAAAGCCAGGCGTCCCAATCGAATCCGGGCGCCAGCTCGGTCAGCTGCCGCCACTCGTACGGGTGGTACGACGAGAGCGATTCGATCAGCCGCGGCAGATCCACATGTCCGGCGGCGATCCGGGTCTCGAGCTCGAGAGTGCGGGCGGCGACGTCGCCCACGGCGGGTATCCCGGCCGCCTGGGCAATGCGCTCCAGGTAGCCGCGGTAGGCGTCGCGCTGCTCGGCGTACTGCGGCTCGCGGTAGTACGCCTCGTCCGGCAGACCCAGCCCGGACTGCATCAGATAGGGCCGATGCCGGGTCGAAGCCATGCGATCGGGCCAGATCCACACCTGGAAGAGCGTGGACACCCCGAGCGCGGTGAGCTTGCCGGTGAGGCGCGCGAGATCGGTTCGGGACTCAGCGCGCTCGATTTCACCCAGGAGGTCCGCCAGCGGCGCGATACCCGCCCGATCGCGGGCGGCGGTGTCCAGGAAACCCTCGTAGATATCGTGCAGGCGCTGCTCGTCGGTGCCGGAGGCGGCGCCGGACAGGGATTCGAGGACGGTCTTCAGCCGCTCCTCGGTGCGGTCGACGAGTTCCTCGAAGGCCCCGTAGGACGGTTTGTCGGCGGGGAGCCGGAAGTCGCGCAACCACGTGCCGTTGACATTGCGGTACAGATCGTCCTGGGGGCGGATCGCCGGATCCATGCCGGTCAGATCGGGGCCGACGGCCGGGCGGGGTGATTTCTCCGTCGTGCACGAGGCGATCGCGACCAGCAGCGGGACCGCGGCGGCCCCGGCCAGGAACCGTCGCCGGTCGAACCGGCCCGGGGCAGTGTGGTTGCTTCCCGTATTGCGTTCGCTCCCAGTCATATTCGTGACGCTACGGGTTCGGGAGCGATTCGTGATCGCGCTGCGTGATGATCGCCGATGCGCCCGTGGGGGTACGCCGCCCCTGAATCGCACCCTGATCCGTCCCCGAGCTGCCGCGACCCGGCTCATGCATCCCGACTATCGAGTAGGTTTACTCGGGCTCAGTGCACGTAACCCTTGGGTGAACCAAAAATATACCCAGTTCAAGCCGGTTCCCGGAGATTCGAAGTGAACGACCATTCGGGTTCCGTGTACGGTATGGGGCATAGGCGATGTGCCGATGTGGTCACTTCAGGAGGTTGGCGTGGAGCGCACTCTTTTCGAACCCGAACACGATCTTTTCCGGGAGTCGTTCCGAAAGTTTCTCGATCAGCATGTGGCGCCCCAACACGAGGAGTGGGAGAAGTAGGGCATCGTCGACCGCGCGGTCTGGCTGGAGGCCGGTAAGCAGGGCTTCCTCGGCATGGCCGTGCCAGAGGAGTTCGGCGGCGGCTGGGTGAAGGACTTCCGCTACAACGCCGTGGTCACAGAGGAGGTCCTGTACTCCGGCCTGGGTTTCGGCCTGCACAACGATGTCATCGCGGCGTATCTGCTGGAGCTGGCGAACGAGGAGCAGAAGGCGCGCTGGCTGCCCGGCTTCTGTTCCGGTGAGATCATTACCGCCATCGCCATGACCGAACCCGGCACCGGCTCGGACCTGCAGGGCATCAAGACCCGCGCGGTCAAGGACGGCGACGACTGGATTCTCAACGGCGCCAAGACCTTCATCACCAATGGCGTGAACGCCGATATCGTCATCGTGGTCGCCCAGACCGATCCGGAGAAGGGCGCGATGGGCTTCTCCCTGCTCGTCGTCGAACGCGGTATGCCCGGTTTCGAACGCGGCCGCAATCTGGACAAGATCGGCCTCAAGGCGCAGGACACCGCCGAGCTCTCCTTCACCGACGTGCGCGTCCCCGGCAAGAACCTGCTCGGCACCGAGGGTCAGGGCTTCATCCACCTCATGCAGAACCTGCCGCAGGAGCGCCTGTCCATCGCCGTCATGGCCGCCGCCGCCATGGAGGGCTGCCTGGAGACCACCATCCAGTACGTGCGCGACCGCAAGGCCTTCGGCAAACCGATCGGCGCCCAGCAGAACACGCGTTTCGTGCTCGCCGAGCTGGCCACCAAGACCACCGCCGTCCGCGTCTTCACCGACCGCTGCATCGAACTCCTCAACCAGGAGAAGCTCACCGCCGAAGAGGCCGCCATGGCCAAGATGTGGAGCACCGAGGAACAGCTCGACCTCATCACCAAGTGCCTGCAACTCCACGGCGGCTACGGCTACATGCGCGAATACCCGATCGCCAAGGCCTACATGGACGCCCGCGTCCAAACCATCTACGGCGGCACCACCGAGATCATGAAGGAAATCATCGGGCGCAGCCTGAAACTGTCCTGATCGGCGCCGGTTTCCCGCTGGTGAGTGCGATTCCGGCCACGAGCTGGGCTGCGGCGGTGATCGTGAGAGCGATCATCGGCGTCGTCCAGCCGCCGGTCGCGGCGTGCAGGACACCGACGGTGAACGGCCCGAGCGCCGCGACCAGATAGCCCAGGGATTGGGCGAGCGCCGACAGTGCGGCGTTCTCGGCGGGACCGCTGCCGCTGCTGCCGATCACCGCGAGAACCAATGGGAACGAACAGAATCCGAAGCCTGCCAGCGCTGCCCACAGGGTGGGCAGCGTGATCGGCGCGAGGATCAGCCCGCCGAATCCGGCGAGCATGGACAGCGATACGGCGATGAAGGCGGCGCGCAGCCGCTCCGGGCGACGGGTTATCGCGAGCAGTGCGAAAGTGGCTGGAATGCCGATGAATTGGCTGACCGCGAGCACGCCTCCCGCCCCGGCCTCGGACATCCCCGCATCCGACAGGACTCTGGGCAGAATGCCTATGAGGGCATAGCAATTCAACGCCTGTAGTGCGAAGTACGCGGTCACCAGCGCGCCGAGCCGAGTTCGCGCCATGTCCAGCAGGGAAACTCGCTCCCGGGGTGCGTCGTCCGCGCCGCCACTCGTGCGCGGCACGCACAACCAGACCGCCAGGGCGACCGCGGCGGGCAGTGCCCACAGGCCCAAACCAATTGTGGCGGAGCCGAATTCCCGCGCGAGCGGTACCGCGACGGCGGCCCCGATCGTCGCGCTCGCCGCCATGGTCGTGGTGTACAGGCCGGTCATGAAATGCACCCGGCCCGGGAAGTGGGTCCGGACCACCGACGGCAGGATCACGGCCGCGATCGCCAGCCCCGACATCCCGAGCGCCGTGCCCGCCAGCAATGCCCACGTCGCCGGTGTGGTGCGCAGTATCAGTCCGGCCGTCAATGCCACCAGCGCCATGGACATGGCGCCTTCGACGCCGTATCTCCGGCTCAGCGGGAGGGCGGCGGGACCGGCCAGGGCGAAGCACAGGGTCGGCAGGGCGGGTAGCAGCGCCACGGTCGTCGCACCGAGTCCGAGCGCGGATTCCAGGGCGGCCGTCAATGCCGCGGTGCTGGTGACACCGGCGCGCAGGTTGAGGGCGATGAGCACCACCCCGGCGACCGGAAGCCAGACGGCGCCACGTCGCGGAGTCACCGGGGTCGAGGTCGTCGCAATCACCGCTGCATCGCCCACTGCTGTCGACATCGGTGATCGAGCGTCTCCGCGAGCAGATCGTCTCCGGTGTCTGGCCCGTCGGCAGCCGCATCCCGCCCGAGAAGGACCTCATGGGTCAGCTCCAGGTGGCCCGCGGCACCCTGCGCGAGGCCATCCGCGGACTCGCCCACGCCGGTCTGCTGGAAGTCCGTCAGGGTGACGGCACCTATGTCCGGGCCACCGGCGAATTATCGGGAGCATTGCGGAAGATATACTCGGACAAGGCATTCGAGCACTTGATCGAGGTCCGCGAGGCCCTCGACCTGCAAGCCGCCCGGATGGCGGCCCAGCGGGCGACCGAGCAGGATCTCGCATCGCTCGACGAGTCGCTGCGCCGCCGCGCCATCGCCTGGCGCGAGCGCAATCGCGACGAATGGATCGAGGCCGACTGGGAGTTCCACACCCGGGTCGTCGCCGCCCACAATCCCGTCCTCGCCGAGCTGTACCGCAATTTCGCCGAACCACTGCGCGAGGCCATCGAGAAGTTCTGGGACGAACCGCATTACGACGGCGGCGCGCCCCAAGGCCACGAGGATCTCCTGACCGCATTGCGACGGCGCGACCCCGCGGAGGCCGCTCGGCAGGCGGCCGAGAACCTCACCGACAGCCTCGAATGGGCGCGCCAGCGCACCCCGCGACCCTGATTTGCGCATGCCCGAGACATGTGGTTAGTCTCTGCACCGCATGCACCTCGCTAGGTGAGGCGTCTGCACGGATACAGGCCACTGACCCCAAACGTCGAGAGACGCCCCGGGTCAGGACAGCTCCTCCCGGCTGAAGGGTTGAGCCCAAGTGGCTCCCGCATCGCGGGTTACGCCGTGCAGTGCCAAAGCTCTGTCGAGAGGGGTGCTCAGCCGCGGCCGATCCGTGCCCGGCTCTACTCCTGCGTGCAGTTCGGCGCCCGCGCGCGCCCCGACCGGCAGGAGGTGATGGCATGAGTCCGTATCCGAGTAGCGATGGGGCGTGCGATCACCCCCGCTCGTCGATTCCAGATTCCACCCGCTGATCGAATCCGTTGCCGCCGTGGCGGTTCCGGATCAACTTACGGCTGTCGATGAGGACAGTCGATGCGGGAGTCCCCATCTCCGCCCGCCGCTTTCGGCGGGTCGGCTGACGCTGTGTGCCCACTAGTGGCCGTTATCTTCTGCGAGGTCATCGTGAACCGTGAAGAAATCATGTTCTCCATCCGCTCTCTGACGCAGCATCCGGACCCCGGCGGGTTCGCGCGGTTGCTGCGCGCCTGCCCACCGGCCGATATTGCCGAGGCGCTCCGCGATATGCCGTCACCGGCGGTGGCGGCGCTGCTGCGGTCGGTGCCGGTCGATGAACAAGCACGCGTCTTCGTCGCACTGCCCGACGCGGAACAGGATTCGGTGCTGGCCGCCATGCCCTGGGACGACGCCGCCGCCTTGATCGGGCGGCTGCCCTCCGATGAGCGCGCCGACCTGTTCAACCGGCTGAATACCGAAGGCCGCCAGCGCCTGCTGCCACTGCTCGCCCGGGCCGAACGCGAGGACATCCTCCGCATGTCCGCCTATCCGGAAGGCACCGCAGGCGCCGCGGCCACCTCCGATTACGCCACGGTCGGCGCGCAGATGAGCGTGGGCCGGGCGCTCGCGGAACTGCGAAATACCTCACCGGCCAAGGAGAATATCGACATCGTCTTCGTTCTCGACGGCACCGGACACCTGCTCGGGACCGTGTACCTGCGCGATCTCGCACTCAGCGCCGAAGACACACTGGTCCGGCAACTCGTGCACACCGACCCGGTATCCGTTCGCAGTGATGATCCGGATGTCAAAGCGGTGGAATACATTCGGCGCTACGACTTGCTCGCCGTCCCGGTGGTACAGGCCGACAATCGCATGATCGGCATCATTACCGTCGACGACGCCATGGACCTCGAGCGAGCGCAGGACGCCACCCAATTGGCCCGCTACGGTGGCACATCCGCGGTCGGAGGACCCGATCTGGACCTGCAGGATTCACCGTGGCGCCGCATCTACGGCGTCCGGGTGTTCTGGCTCGCACTGCTCACCGTCTTCGGCCTCATCACCAGTACTTTCGTTGCGGCGCAAGAGGAAATGCTGACCCAGGTGATCGTCCTCGCCGCCTTCATCGCCCCGATCATCGATATGGGCGGCAACACCGGCAGCCAGTCGGCCACCCTGGTGATCCGCTCCATGGCGCTGGGTCAGATGCGACTGCGCTGGCGCGATATCGGCTTCGTCATCCGCCGCGAGATGGGTGTGGCCCTGGCTCTCGGCGCCACCATCGCCGTGCTGGAGGTGGTCCTCGCCTACTTCACCAAGGACAGCCTCTCGATGCCGGTTCTCGCGGTGGTCGGCCTGAGCATGCTCGCCCTGTACGGTCCTGGGCGGCGTGATCGGCGGCCTCCTTCCCTTCCTGGCCCGCCGCATGGGTACGGACCCCGCCACCCTCAGTGCCCCGCTCATCACCTCGATCATGGACCTGATCGGCGTCTTCATCTATTTCGGATTCGCCTATCTGTTCCTCGGTGATCTCCTCGTCTGAACCGGGTCCCGGTGTGTCGGCAACTCGTCGGCGAACCACCGCCGGATAATTCGGTGGGTGGAACTGAGCCGAAGATCCGTGCTGGCGTTGGCGGCGGGACTGCCGTTGCCGTTGGTCGTGTCCGGGCGGGCGCAGGGTGCGCCGACTGCGGCTCCGGCGGTCGAGCCCTCCGTCCGGTACACGATGACGGCATTCACCAATGCCAGTGAAACCGATTTGTATGTCTATGAATCCACGGATGCGACGACATTTCAGCCGGTGCGGGGACCGGCGTATACGCCGCCGGGTGGGTTGCTGCGGGATCCGAGTCTGATTCGGCACAAGGATGGGCGTTTTTATCTCACCTATACGACCGGGTGGGAGGGGCAGCCCATTGGATTCGCGCGCAGCGATGACCGGATCAACTGGGCTCACCTCTACGACTATCAGGTGAAGGTGCCCGGTGTGACCTCGACGTGGGCGCCGGAATGGTTCGTGGATCCCGGTGGGGAGGTCAGTGTGCTGGTTTCGCTGTCGGACGGGTATCGGTTCACGCCGCATCTGATGACGGCGACCGATGCCGAGTTGCGGTCGTGGACGCCGTTGACGCCGATGGCGGGGCTCGCGGCCAAGGATGACGTCGGCTACGGGTATATCGACACCACCGTGGTGCATCATCTCGGGCGGTATTACGCCTTCACCAAGAACGAGAGCACGAAGTATCTGGAACTCGCCGTCGCCGAACAGCTCGGTGGACGGTATTCCTTTGTGCAGACCGATGATTGGGCGGGGTGGGGGACACCGCGGGAAGGGCAGTCCGTCATCCGATTGCCCGACGGGGGCTGGCGCATATTCTTCGACGCCTACAACGACGGCAAGTACTACTTCAGCGACAGTCGCGACGATTTCCGGACCTGGGCCCCGCCCGCCGAGCTGCCCGGCCTGTCGGGCACCGTCCGGCATTTCACGGTGCTGGCCGAATCGCGCGGGGCCGGTCCGGCGCACAACGGCTGATATTCGGCATGGTCGAACGATAGAAACCGCAGGTGAACAAACCGTGACCGAAAACTGAGCGTACTCGGTTTTTCCCTGTCCCGACCGGCCGCTCCCATGCGGCGACCGGCCGTTCCTCCAGGTGCGTGAGAGTGCACACGGCGAATTTTCGGCAAATGAGTTCTAGCGTTTGCCTCAGCTACTCGCACGAAGTGGTGCGGCAGCGATTCCAATCCAGGCGTGCCCACGGCACTCTCGTTTCAGGAAAGCCGCGAGACAATGACAAGCATTCTTCGTTCGCCGCGCACCGCGGCAGTGGTCGTAGCGGTCGCGGTGGCCGGTCTCGGATTCACCGCCGGGGCGGCCAGCGCCGATCCGGGTCCGGACACCCACTCCTCCGATACCGTCGGCTACGGTCCGGAACTGACCGACGAGGCGGCCGCGTTCGCCTACGGTCTCGCCAATCCCGATGTGGCGCCGCAGGGTTCGAACAACTGGGACTGCAAGCCCGATGCCGCGCACCCGCGTCCGGTGGTGCTCGTACACGGGACCTGGGCCAGCGCCTACGGCGCGTACGCCTACATGTCGCCGCAGCTGGCCAAGGCCGGGTATTGCGTCTTCACCTTCAACTACGGCCGCGCCAATGCGCCCGGCGCCGGGCTCGTGCAGCCCACCATCGGCGCCACCGGCGATATCGAGGAATCCGGGCAGCAACTCGGCGTCTTCGTCGACCGCGTGCTCGCCGCCACCGGCGCCACGCAGGTGGACCTGATCGGGCACTCGCAGGGCGGCGTCGTGGCGCGCGAGTACCTGAAGTTCGACGGCGGCGCGAATGCCGACGATCCCGGCGCGAACAAGGTGAAGAAGCTCATCACCTACGGCGCCACCAACCACGGCACCACGCTCAGCGGTCTCGGCAGCCTGCTCGGCGTCTTCAAGGACGTCATGGGCCTGGACCTGGTCAACCCGACCGAAACCCTCATCGGCCAGGCGGGCGTGGAACAGCTCATCGATTCGCTGGTCCTCACCCGGCTCAATGACGGCGGCGACACCATGCCCGGCATCGACTACACCATCGTGGCCGACCAGTACGACGAGGTCTCCAGCCCCTATACCCGCACCTACCTGACCGCGGGGCCGGGCGCGACCGTGGATGACGTTCTCCTGCAGGACGGTTGCGCCGCCGACACCTCCGACCACAATTCCATGGTCTACTCCCCGCGCGCGGTCTCCATCGCCCTGCACGCCCTCGACCCGGTGGCCAATCCCACCCTGGCCTGCTCCGCCAACCCCTGGCTGCTCTGAGCCCGGATCCTGACATCCGCCCTTCACCCTGTCGCCGATAGGGTGAAGGGCGGATTCGGATCAGGAGGGTGTGTGGACTCGAAAGCGATGCTCGGCCGGGTGGTTCGAGGCTTCAATGGCGCGATGGTCGCGCTCATGCACGCGCCGGTGATCGGGCCGCGCATGCGTAAGGGCCTGGTGGAGATCACGTATCAGGGTCGGCGGTCGGGCAGGACCTTCCGTACGCCGGTGGCCTATTGGTGGACCGGGGACGCCATCACCATCGGTGTCGCCTTGCCGGACAAGAAGACCTGGTGGCGCAACTTCCTCGGCGAGGGCCATCCGATCACCCTGCACCTCGACGGCGGGGACCGTACCGGCCTGGCCGTGGCGCATCGGGACAAGGGCGGCGAGGTCACCGTCAAGGTGAAGCTGGAGGACTAGAGGTCGAGTTCCACATCGCCGAGCGGGTAGGCCACACAGGAGTGGGTGTAGCCGAACCGATCGTCGGAGGGCCGGAGTTTCGCCTCCGCGGCGGTGTGGACCTCACCTTTGACGACGCGTACCCGGCACAGACTGCATTCGCCGGAGCGGCAGGCGGCTTCGGGTCGAATACCGTTGTCCTCCAGAGCGTCCAGTAGCGGACGATTGCGCGGCGTGCGGAAGGACGTGTTCCTGACGGTGACCGTCACCTCGGCGGCCGCGTCCAAGCCCCCGGGCCAATGCGGCTGGACGGTGGGATCGCTGGGCGCGCTATTGGCCTCGAACCGGATTCGCTTGCGCGGCTGTCCGAGTGCGGTCAGCTGCTCGAGAGCGTACGGGTAGAGCGCCTGCGGTCCGCAGACGTACACCGTGCGGTTGTTCAGCTGTCCCGTAAGCGATTCGATGGTCTCGGCGGTGAGGAATCCGCTCGCCCCCGTCCAGTCGGTGTCGGGTTCGGCGATCACATGGTCGACGCGAATACCGGGATGCGCCGCGGCCAGCGCCTCGAGCTCATCGCGGAAGATGACGTCGGACGCGTCGCGCGAGCCGTAGATCAGATGAAATGTGCGGTCCAGGCCCAGATCCACGATCTCGCGGATCATGCTCACCGCCGGTGCGACACCCGAGCCGCCCGCCAGGAACACCAGATCGTCCCCGTGGAACAGCGGGTTGTGGTGGAAGGTCCCCATCGGCCCCGTCGTGGTCAGCTCCCGACCCGGCCGCACCTCGTCGATGAGCAGATTGCTGATCCGCCCGCCCGGCACACGGCGAACCGTGAGGTCGTAATGATCCAGACGCGCAGGGCTGGAAGAGATCGCGAGCGGGCGGCTGGTGCCGTCGATGAAGACATTGACGTACTGACCGGCCAGGAACGGCGGCAACGCAACCTGGCTCAGCTCTGTCATCCGAAAGGTTTTGGTGCTGACCGTCTCGTCGATGACCTCGGCCACGTTCAGCCGCAGCCGCTTTGGGTGATAGGCGTCGATGGTGGCGCGCGTCTCGGCCGAATGGTCGCGAGTGTCGGGAGCACGGTCCTCGATCTCGGCCAGAATCTCGGCCGCGCCGTCGAAACGCGTTGCGAGCGGGTGATTCACGATGTTCTCCGTTCAAGCGGCCTTGGTGCGAAGCAGGCGGCGGGCGACGCGCGCCCCCGCCTCGAGGGTGGGCTGGAAACCGCCCATACCGGACCAGGAACCGGCTAGATGCAGTCCGGGGACATGGGTCCGGCGTTCACTGTCGCGGAACAGCCAGCCCTCGGTGGCGTCCTGGTCGTAGCCGTAGATCGTCCCGCCGGGATGGCCGAGATAGCGCATCATCGTCAAAGGCGTTGCGACATAGACCTCTTCGATGGCATCGCGAATGCCCGGCGTGATCGTCTCGCACAGATCGAGCAGGGTCTCGGCATAGGCGAACTTGGTGCGCGCGTAGTCGGCCGGGGCCACGTTCTGCCAGACCTCGCCGTACTGCAATGTCATGAGGCTGACATGGGTGGCCCCGCTGGGCGCGAACCCGATCGGCGCGACATCGTAAGAACTGACACAGATTCCGCGCGCGGGCTCGAGGGAACGCCAGGACCGGTGCGTGCGGTCGTCGTCGGTGTCCCTGTTGACGAACGTCGTGCTGGTGGTGAACCCCAGCTCTGCGGGCGTCGCGTCCAGCCTCATGTGCAGCACGAATCCGGAAACGCCGATGCGCCTGGTGGACAGGATGTTTCGCACCTGCGCGGGCACCTCGATACCTTCGAGCATCCCGTACGTGACCGGCAGCGCGGCATTGGACACCACATCGGGCGCGGTCACCTCCGTGCCGTCCTCGAGCCGCACGCCCAGCACCCGCCCGCCCGCGGCCAGAATGGCCTCGACGCCGGTATTGAACCGCACCTCGCCCCGGGCCTGCACGAACGCCTCCAGGATCGCCGCCGACATGGCCTGCGATCCGCCGCGCACATGCCACGGTTTGAACTCGAAGTACGCGAACAACGTCAAGGCCAGATCCTGGAACGGCAGCCGGGACGGCGGCTGCCCCAGATAGGTCCAGTACATGCCGAGCGCGACCTTGATCCGCTCATCGTCGAAGTACTCGTCCAGCACGTCCGCGACCGGCCGCAGCCCGTACCGGAACAGCATCGGGTCGATCTCCTCGACCGGCATTCCGCGCATGGCGGCGATCTGCCAGAACGTCACCTGCTTCAACAGCTCGAAGAACTTCGCCACCCGGTCGCGATTACCCGGGAACTCCGCCTCGATGGCCTCGATCGCGCCGTCCCAATCCGCGGGCAGGGTCAGATCCACCCGCCCGGGAACCACCGCCCGATACAGATCGTGCTCCTGCACGAACTCCAGCTTGTCGGCAATCCCGAGCTGCTGGAACAGCCCGTCGCGCAAGGACATCGGCTGATCCTCGACACCGACGCCGGACAACTGGTGCAGCGCCACCTCGAACTCGAAACGACCACGGCGGAAGGAGGTTCCACACCCGCCGGGAATATTGTGCCGCTCCAGCAACAGGGTTCGCGCCCCCGCCCGCTGCAGGGTCGCGGCCGCCGTCAGCCCGGCATTGCCCGCGCCGATGACGATCGCGTCGTAATCGCTCATGCCCCGGCCGCCTCGCGCAGCGCCTGCTCGGTGGCCTCCTGCTTGATGCGCTCGAACTGCGCGCCCATGGCCTCGGCCAGCGCGGTCGCGGCCGACAGCGGCCGCACCATCACGGTGAAGTCGTCGATCTTGCCGTCCTCGTCGAAGTGCAGGAAGTCGCAGCCGGTCAGCTTCTTGCCGCCGACCTCGGCCTCGAATACGAAGGCGTGGTCGCGCCCGTCGGCATCGGCGATCTCGCGCACGTAGCGGAAGTTCTCGAACACGCGGAGCACCGCGCGCAGGATGGCCGCGGTAATGGCCTTGCCGGGATACGGCTGGAATGCCACCGGGCTGGTGAACACCACATTGTCGGCCAGCAGCGCCTCGACCGCCGCCGCATCCTGAGCCTCGACGGCCGCTCGGAAGGGGTGCATGATCCACCTAGCATAGTCAATTAGTTGAGTAAGTCGTTCGAACGCTAGCCCTGTGCATGCTCTGTGTCTAGAGCCAAATATTCAAAAAGTTGAATAATCACCTCGGGTGGTAACCTGGCCCGATGGCGCTACGACACGCGGTGCTGGCAGCCCTCCTGGAGGGCGATGCGTCCGGCTACGACCTGGCCAAAGGCTTCGACGCCTCGGCCGCCAACTTCTGGCCCGCCACGCCCCAGCAGATCTACCGCGAACTCGATCGCATGGCCGCCGACGGGCTCATCGAAACCCGCGTCGTCCAGCAGGAACGCCGCCCCAACAAGCGGCTGCACGCCATCACCCCCGCCGGTCGCGCGGCGCTGCACGAGCACATTGCCGAACCCGCCAAACCCACCGCCATCCGCGATGAGCTCATGGTCAAGGTGCAGGGCATGGAAACCGCCGACGCACCCGTCGTGCGCGCCGCCATCGCCGAGCGGTTGCAATGGGCCGAAGCGAAACTGGCCCGCTACGAACGACTTCGGGGCCGCCTGCTGGCCGGTCGCAGCGAACAGGCGTACCTCGCCGAGGTCGAGCGCATCGGTCCCTATCTGACGCTGCTGCGCGGCATCTCGCTCGAGCAGGACAACATCCGCTGGGGCGAGTTCGCGCTGTCGGTGCTCGGCAAGCGCGCGGCCGCGCGGCCGGTCCCGGACGGCGAATTAGCCGGGTAGTTGCGGTTTGGTGACGGTTCCAATCGGTTAACTGATAGCGAACTAGCATCGCGGATAGGTCGGGGTTGTCCTGCGGAGGCCCCAAATGCGTACCAGCCATAAAGCTCGTCTCTATGCCCTGACGCGGTGGATCGTTCCCGCTGGACTCGGGGCAGCGCTCGTGCTCGGCCCACCGGCCGCACCCGTCGCCCATGCCGACGCCGATTACGGCGGCGGCTGCGTGCTGTATACGGGCGACCGTGCGGCAACCATCGATTCGCTGCGCTTCCGGTGCAATCCGGCGCAGCAGGACGCCCTCTTCCGCGATGCCTCCCCGGGCGCGGTGCCGATGGGCGTGAAGAACGGCTGGGTCATCCGGCCGATCGATATGCAGTCCTGGGCCCCGGCGGTCTGGATCGGCAAGACCTTCTACACTGGCCCCGGCGGCGGCTATCTGATGAATCGGATCACCCCGGCCGGAATCGAGGGGTGGCCCGCGGACGTGTACCTGGGTCCGGCGCTGTTCGACGGCGGCCCGGCCTGGGTGCTGGACTACCGGCCGTCGCCGAGTCCGCAACTGTACGACGAGATTCGGGAGATGACCCCGGGCGTGTGGTTCGGCTATTCGTGGTCGCGGGAGGCGGGTGGACCGGCTCAGCTGCTGACCTTCGCCCTCGCCTGAGTGATACGCCTTTGATCGCACCGTTATTCGGTGCGGGGTCGCGGACGTATCCTGTTCGGAGAACTGGCGGGCAGGATTCGACCCTAGGGCGTGGCAATGCGGATCGAGCAGGTATCGGAGTCGGTGTACGCCGTCGCCGGAACGAATGTGAACTGGGCGTTGGTGACCGGCGAGTCGGGGGTGACGGTCGTCGACGCCGGATATCCCGCCGATGCGCACGATGTGCTCGCCTCGGTGCGGCAGATCGGGCACGATATCGCCGATATCGCCGCGGTACTGCTGACCCACGCGCATCTCGACCACATGGGCGGGATTCCGCTGCTGGTCGAGAAGGTCGGCATGCCCGTCTACACCGGGGCCGCCGAGGTGCCGCACGCGCATCGCGACTTCCAGCAGCAGATCACGCCCGTGGAGATGCTCGAGCAGCTGTTCGTTCCGGGCGGCGCCAAATGGGTGATGCAGACCGTGTGGGCGGTCAAGAGCGGGCTCATCACCAAGGTGCCGACGGCCACGGCGGTCGAGGATTCCGTGCTGGCGGCCCTGCCCGGTGGGTTCACCGCCATTCCGACGCCCGGTCACACCATCGGCCACACCTCCTACCTGATGCCTTCGGAGAAGGTGCTTTTCAGCGGTGACACGCTGGTGACCGGTCATCCCATCGTCGCGCACGACGGTCCGCAGGTGCTGCCGACCGTGTTCAACCACGACGAGGAGGGCGCGCGCACGGCGGCCCGTTCACTGGCCGCCTACGATGCCGAGATCCTGGTGCCCGGGCACGGCCGGGTCGCGCGGCAGCCGGTGGCGGTGCTCGCGAATTCGCTACTGCAGGAACGGGAACCGGAGTAGCCGGTCAGTCGTCGTCGCGAGCTGCGTGCGTACTGGACCATATTCCGACCAGCCGGGAGATGACGATCGCGAGAAACAGCGTGCCGAGCACGGTTTCGAACGAGGCCAGCGAGCGCGCCCACGGCGCGACGGGGACGATATCGCCGTAGCCGAGCGTCGCCAGCGTGACGAAGCTGAAGTAGACCATCTGCTGCCACTGCGGTGACACCCCCGGCGTGGCCGGGTCGGCGTAGCTGCCCGGGTGCAGGATTTCCAGGACGCCGCTCAATGCGCCGAAGAAGCCGCCGATGATCAGATAGGTGCTCACCGCACTCAGGATGAGATCGAGGCTCACGGCATTGCGGCGCCGGAAGACGAAGCGCCCCAGGGTGATCAACAAGGCGAGCATGAACACCGAGACCGCGATGAGCATGCTCAGGGTGGCGGCGCGGCTCTTCTGATCGATAGTGAACCACACGGCCAGCCCGAGGAAGATCACGCCCAACGGCACGATGAGATTCCCGCGCTCGCTCGCCTCGCGGGTGACGGCCGTGCCGTAGAAGACCATGCCGACGTAGAGCAGCATGTACAGCGCGGTCCACCATTCGCCGCACAGGGTGATGGGGTAACCGAACTGGAGTAGGATCACGATCACCAGCAGCAACGCGAGGCTGCGGGTGCTGTGGGCGACCCGGAATCGTCGGCGGTCCGCATTCGACACCCGACCATCGAAACAGGCCGACCGATGGCAACGGGTCTTATCGCACCCGTGTGTCCGCGGCCGGTTCGTCCGGTTCGGTCAATCGGCCCGCGCGCAGACTCAGCCGATGGTGCGCCCGCAGCGCGGCCTCGCGATCGTGGGTGGCGTGCACGACGGTGACGCCGTCCGCGGCCGCCGCCCGCAGTGCCGCCGCGATCTCCTCCTCGGAGTCGGAGTCGAGTCCGGTGGCCGGTTCGTCGAGCAGCAGCAGATCCGATTCCTGTGCGAGAGCCTGTGCGAGCAAGGCGCGTTGACGCTGTCCGCCCGACAGCGCGGTCAGCGGCCGGTGCGCGAGATCGGCGATGGCCATGCGCTCCAGGCACGCGTCCACGATCGCCTTGTCGGCTCGGGTGAGCCGCCGCCACGGTCCGCGCTCGGCCCAGCGGCCCATGGCGACCGTCTCGCGCACGGTGATCGGCAGGGTCGGCGGAACGCTCGCTTGCTGGACGGCCAATGCGGGTCGCCGGACTCCGGCATGCTCGATCGTCCCGGCGGTCGGTGTGATGACACCGGCGAGCACTCCGAGCAGCGTGGACTTGCCCGATCCGTTCGGACCCGCCACGGCCGTCACTCGGCCACGTGGAATCTCGGCTGTGACCTCGTGCAGCACCGCGGTGCCGCCGTATGCCGCGCACACCCGGTGGATCCGTAGCGCCGGGTCGGCCGGGCTGTGCATCACATCACCTCACTTGAAACGAAAATCGTTTTCAATATATCGTCCCGGTCCATGGAATGGCTCATCACTCCCTTCGAGGTCGGTTTCGTGCAGCGGGCGCTGTGGGGCGGGCTGCTCGTTTCGTGCGTATGCGCCATTGCGGGGAACTGGGTTGTGTTGCGGGGCATGGCATTTCTGTGGGACGCCATGGCGCACGGCATGCTGCCGGGGGTGGCGGTGGCCTCGCTGCTGGGCGGAAATCTGTTGGTGGGGGCGGCTTTCAGCGCTGCGGCCATGGCGTGGGGAGTGTCTGCGCTGGGGCGGAATCCGCGGTTCTCGCCGGATACCTCCATCGGATTGCTGTTCGTGGGGATGCTGTCGCTGGGTGTGCTGATCGTGTCGCGGTCCGGGTCGTTCGCGGTGGATGTGACCGGATTCCTGTTCGGGGACGTGCTGGCCATTCGCCCGCGGGATCTGGGGTATCTGGCGGTCGCGGTGGTGCTGGCGGGGGTGATCGCCGTGCTGGGGCATCGGGCATTCGTGGCGCTGGCCTTCGATGCGCGCAAGGCGCAGACGCTGGGCTTGCGGCCGCGGCTGGCGCATGCGGCGCTGCTGGGGCTGGTGACGCTGGCGATCGTGGCGTCGTTCCATCTGGTCGGGACATTGCTGGTGTTCGGATTGCTGATCGCGCCGCCCGCGGCGGCCGCATTGTGGGCCGATCGGATTCCGGTGATCATGGCCCTCGCCGCGGCGCTGGGCTGTTTCGCGACCGTGTCCGGGCTGCTGGTGTCCTGGCATGCCGGGACGGCGGCCGGGGCGAGTATCGCGGTGATCGCGGTCGGGCTGTTCTTCGTCTCGATGGCCGCGTCGTGGCTGCGCGAGCGGGTGCGGCTGCGTGGGGGAGGGGTGAATACCGTTGCCGCGCTGGCTATTGCGGCAGCCGTGCTGCCGCTCGCCGGATGCGGCGCCGCTGCGGTCGACGACACGGCCGACGAGCTGCCGCACGGGTATGTGCCCGGTGCGGAGGAGACGGCGGAGGAACAGCCGCGAGTCGTGCTGGCCGACAAGGGAACCGGGCGGGTTCAGGTTCTCGATCTGATCACCGAGCAGGTCGCCGAGATCGGCACGGTGGCGGGGGTCGAGGGACTGGCCCGCGATGATCGGTACGCGTTCGTGTCCGACGGTGGGCGGGTGCACATCGTGGACGGGGGCGCGTGGGTGGTCGATCACGGCGATCACATGCACTACTACCGCACGAATCCCCGGGAGATCGGCGTGCTCGCGCGCGCCGGGGTGACGGGGGTGCACGGTGATGTGGCGCTCACCGCCGTGCAATTCGGCTCGCGGACCGCGCTGCTGGATCGGGTCGCGCTGGATGCGGGCACGATCGTCGAGAAGTGTGTGGTCGACGGGCTCGCCGTGCCCTATTCGGAGAATCTCGTTGTGGTCCGGCCGGATTCGGGGCGGGCCGAGATTCGTGACCGTGACGACGCGGCCGTGACCCTGCTCGGCGAATCCTGCCCGGTTCCGCGGGGGTCCGCGGTCACGCGCCGGGGTGTCGTCTTCGGGTGCGCCGATGGGGCGCTGGTGGTTTCGCACACCGATGAGGGATTCGCCGCGACCAAGATTCCGTACCCGCTGCAGGTGCCCGACGCCGAGCGCGCCACCGTGTTCACGCATCGGCCCGGCAGCACCACGCTCGTCGCCCCGGCGGGCGCGCGGGGTGTGTGGGTGCTCGATATCCGCGCCAAGACATGGACTTTGGTGGAATCTGGACCCGCGGCGTCGGCGAATACGGCCGGTGAGGGGTCGGTATTGCTGGTGCTGACCCGCGACGGGGTGCTGCGCGGATACCACCCCGCGACCGGGGTGCCGACCGGCCAGCTGCCGTTGCTGCCCGGACCCGTCCCCGAGGGCAGCGCGCCGGTGATCGAAATCGACACCAGCCGTGCCTATGTCAACGATCCGCAGGCCCGGGTCGTCCACGAGATCGATTACCGCGACAACCTACGCGCCGCTCGGAAGCTGCCGGTCGAGGGCGCCCCGACCTACCTGGTGGAGACCGGCCGATGAGAATCGCTGTCAGAGGCGTCCTGGCGGCGCTCACCCTGGCCCTGTCGCTCACCGCCTGCTCGGGCGGCGAGGGTCGCGGCACCGAAATCATGTTCACCACAAACATTCTCGGTGACATCACCAAGGCCGTCGTCGGCACTGCGGCCGAGGTGACGGTCCTCATGCCGCCCAATGCCGATCCGCACCAGTTCGCTCTCACCGCGCAGCAGGCCGCCGGGCTGGAGCGCGCCGGGCTCATCGTGCACAACGGCCTGGGCCTGGAGGAAGGCGCCGGACGCGCGGTCACCGCCGCCGCGGACGCGGGCGTGCCGACGCTGGCCGTCGGCGCGCACGTCGATCCGATCAACTACCGGGCCATCGAGGATGCGAATACCGCCGACCCGCACTTCTGGACCGATCCGACCCGGGTGCGGCGCGCCGTCGAGGTGATCCGCGACGAGGTCGTCGAGCGTATCGACGGTATCGACGCCGCCGCGGTGCGCGCCAATGCCGACCGCTACCTGGCCGAGGTCGACCAGCTCACCACCTGGATGACCGAGAGCTTCGCCACCATCTCGCCCGAGAAGCGCAAGCTGGTCACCAATCACCACGTATTCGGTTACTTGGCACAGTGTTTCGGATTCGACGTGATCGGCGCCGTCATTCCCAGCGGTACAACCCTGGCCTCGCCCAGCGCCACCGACCTGGCCGGGCTCGCCGACACTGTCCGCGCGGCCGGGGTGAATGCGGTCTTCGCCGATTCCTCGCAACCCGACAAGCTCGCCCGCGTGCTGGCCGAACAGGTCGGACTCCACGTGAAAGTCATTGCCCTGCACAATGAATCGCTCACCGAGCCCGGCGGCGGGGCGGGCACCTACCTCGACATGATGCGCGCCAACACCGACGCCATCGTGCGCGGTCTCACCGCGCCCAATCCCTGATATGTGCCGATAGCGCACGAGAGATGGAGCAGTACATGCACTTGCGTTCGCACGCCGCCAAGGCGGCGGCCGGTCTCGCCACCGTCATGATCGCCGTAACCGGTTGTGGCACAGACGATTCCGAGTCCAATCACGAGTCCGGACACCAGCACGTCGAGAACCCCTTGGCGGTCACCTACGACGGTGGCATCTACCTGCTCGACGGCAACACCCTCGCCCAGGCGGCCGACCTGAAGCTGGACGGCTTCAACCGCCTCAATCCGGCCGGAGACGACCACCACGTCATGGTCACCCACGGCGAGGGCTTCAAGGTCCTCGACGCGGTGCACGGCGAATTCACCGATATCGAATTCCCCGCCGCCAAGCCCGGCCACGTGCTCCGCCACGCCGGAAAGACCGTGCTGTTCGCCGACGGCAGCGGCGAGGTCACCATCTTCGACCCCGCCAAGCTGGAAGACGGTAAGCCGCCGACGGACACCTACAAGTCCGCCGCCCCGCACCACGGCGTCGCGGTCCAGCTCGCCAACGGCAACCTGGTCGTCACCCTCGGCACCGAGGACAAGCGCACCGGCATCGCGGTCCTGGACAAGGACCGCAAGGAAATCGCCCGCAACGAGGACTGCCCCGGCGTCGACGGCGAAACCATCGCCGCCGACGAGGCGATCGTGGTCGGCTGCCAGACCGGCGCCCTGATCTACCGCGACGGCAAGATCACCAAGGTCGCCGCCCCCACCCCCTACGGCCGCATCGGCAACCAGTCCGGCACCGAGACCTCCCCGATCGTCCTGGGCGACTACAAACAGGACAAGGACGCCGAACTGGAACGCCCCCAACAGGTTTCCCTGATCGACACCCGCACCGGAACCCTGCGCCTGGTCAACCTCGGCGGCCCCAGCTACACCTTCCGCTCCCTGGGCCGCGGCCCCGCCGGAGAGGCGCTCGTCCTCGGCACCGACGGCAAGATCCACGTAATCGACCCCGCCGCAGGCACGATCACCCGCACCATCCCGGTCATCTCCGCCTGGGAAGAACCCCTCAAATGGCAGTCCCCCCGCCCCGCCCTGTTCGTCCGTGACGGCAACGCCTACGTCACCGAACCCGCCACCAACAAGGTCCACAAGGTCGACCTGACCTCCGGCGCCATCACCGCCACCGTCGCCCTCCCCGGCGCGGTGAACGAGATCAGCGGCGTCCTCGCACACTGACGCCCCTGATCGGCAAGGGCTCGCGGCCAACCCCGGCCGCGAGCCCTTCGCCGTCCCCTTCTGTTGTCGCGGTGGGTCGCCCGTGCCGGGTCGGAGTGAAACGGCGTCGACCGGGAACTGGTGGCGGGGGTTACTCGCGCGATGCCGCCACCAGTTCCTGGTGATCGACTGCCCAGTTGCGTGAGCTGGGATTGGCGGCCGGGACCGGGGGCGCGGGGCTGCGAGTGGCGCGGGTCGGTGGGTTGGTGCCCGCTGTCGTGGCGTGGTCGGGGGGCGCTCCGGGGTGGGGACGCGGCATGGCGAAAGTCGGTGTGTGGGAAAGGGGGCGGGCCTACCATCTGACGCATGTCTGAGGGCCGGGACGACTCGATGATGATCGAGGGGCGGGTGGCGCCTGGGCTGGGCGGGTCCAAGGCGCTGCACATTACGTTTTCCGCGGGGCCGGACGAGCCGGTGGCGGTGGGGGTGCAGGGGGCCGGGAATGGGCTGGGGGCCAGGGCGGCGATTCTGTTCGGGTTTCAGAACGTGGGGGTGGGAAGACATCTGCTGACTTATACGGATGGGTCGGTGGTGTGGGTGGATTCGCATCGGGATGCGCCGACGGTGGTGTCGCGGGCCGATGGCGGGGCGGTGGGGAAGATCGTGCGGGCGGAGACGTCGACGGTGGTGGGGGCCACGGCGGGAACGCTTTTCCACTTCGTGCCGGATCCGGAGCATCGGGATACGGCGGCGCTGTTCCATTTGCTCGTGCTCGATCGGATGGGGGAGGAGGCGGGGCGGCTCGATGTGGTGCGCGAGGTCGAGGGGTGGTCGGCGGGGCGGCTGGCGAACGGGGCCGGGGACACCTTCTTGTGGTGGGACCGGACGGGGACGGCCTTGCGGGTGCCCATTCTGGGTACGCGGCTCGTGACCGCGCATGTGCTCGATCGGGTGGAGCGGGATGTGCTGCTCGCGGCGTGCGTGGATATCGCGCTTGGGTTGCGACCGTATGTGACGGCCATGAAGTAGTCGCTCGGCGTCGCGGCCGGGTTGACAGACTTAGGTCCGCCTAACCTAAGCTGTCGGCTCGTGACTTTGGTTGACGCGACACGTACGCGGGCGGTGCGCAGACGAATACCGTTGCTCGGCATCGGGTTGGCCGCGCTGATCGTGATTGTCGTGCTCAGCCTGGCCTTGGGTGCGCGGTCGGTGCCTGTGCCCACGGTGCTGGCAGCGCTTTTCGGTGACGATCGCAGCCGCGACGGCATGGTCATCACGGGTATGCGGCTGCCGCGGACCGTGGTCGGGCTGGTCGTCGGGGCCGCGCTGGGGCTGGCCGGTGCGGTGGTGCAGGGCATCACCCGCAATCCGCTGGCGGCCCCGACCACCCTCGGTATCAATGCGGGCGCCGG
Organism: Nocardia crassostreae; assembly: GCF_001613405.1. Lineage (GTDB taxonomy): Bacteria > Actinomycetota > Actinomycetes > Mycobacteriales > Mycobacteriaceae > Nocardia > Nocardia crassostreae. The sequence goes on along the minus strand of NZ_BDCH01000036.1, from coordinate 53,670 downwards.
ATTCGCGGTCGTCACGGCCATTTTCGCGCTGGGGCTGAACCAGCCGGTGCAGTACATCGGATTCGCCTTCGTGGGTGCGGCGGCGGCCGCGATCTTCGCGCTCGCGCTCGGACGGCGCGCCGGTGATCTGGATCCGGTGCGCCTGGTGCTCGGCGGCACGGTGCTGCAACTGGTGCTGGTGTCGTGGACCTCGGCGGTCATGCTGTTCAGTGAGCGCACCCTCGACGAGGCGCGGTTCTGGCTGGCCGGGGCCATCTCCGAACGCAACTTCGATGTGCTGGTGCCCATGCTGCCCACCCTGGTGCTCGGCGCGATCCTGGGAATCGCGCTGGGTCCCGCATTGAATGCCCTGGCGCTGGGTGACGAGTCGGCGCAGGCGCTCGGTGTTCCGGTGGCGCGCATTCGATTCGCGGGGCTGGTGGCGGTGATCCTGCTCGCCGGTTCGGCGGTCGCCATCGCGGGACCCATTTCGTTCATCGGTTTGGCCGCACCGCATCTGGTGCGCCTGGCGGTCGGCAACGATCACCGGCTGCTGATTCCCGGCTGCCTGATCGCGGGTCCCCTGCTACTGCTCTCGGCCGATGTCCTCGGTCGCGTCATTGCCCGGCCGTCGGAGGTGGAGGTCGGCATTCTCACCGCCTTCCTCGGCGCGCCGCTGCTGGTCGTGCTCGCCAAGCGGGGTGCGGCGCGATGAGCGATCTCGCCACCGTCGAGCGCGGCCGCCCGTGGAAACCGTCGCGCGGCACGGGAGATTCGAAGCAGCGCAAGACCGCTCCGACGACGGCCGCCCGGCGGCGGCGCACCGCACTGCTCGGCGTGCTGTGCACCGCGGCCCTGGCGATCCTCACGACGATTGCCCTGACCTCCGGTGAGATGGCCATGCCGGTCGCCACCGCCCTGCGCGCCGCGGTCGGATTCGGCGACGCCGGAGACATTTTCGTGGTCCGGGAGTTCCGCATGCCCCGGCTGGCGGCCGGTGTGCTGGCCGGTGCCGCCTTGGCGGTGTCCGGGGCTGTCCTGCAACGGCTGCTGCGCAATCCCTTGGCCTCCCCGGATCTCATCGGCGTCACCGGCGGCTCCTCCGTGGGCGCGGTGGCGATTCTGGCCCTCGGAGCGGGCCAGACCCTGATTCCGTTGGGCGCATTCGGCGGCGGCCTGCTCGCCGCGGCCCTGCTCGGCGGGCTCGGCCGGGCCGGACTGCCCTTGACCCGCCTGATCGTGGTGGGACTCGCGGTCCAGACCGGATTGCAGGCCGCGGTCAACCTTTTCGTCGTGCGTTTCCCCGCGGAACTGGCCAGCTCGGCCAAACAATGGACCACCGGCTCGCTCTACGGCCGCACCTGGACCGAGGTGACGGGCGCGGCCATCGCCTGCGTGGTGGTGATCGCCCTGCTGTTCCTGCAATACCGGACGCTCGCCGCGCTCGATCTCGGCGACGAATCCGCGGGCGTGCTCGGCATTTCCGCGCCCAAGGCCCGGTTGCGGCTGCTGGTGACCGCCGTGGTGCTGGCCTCCCTGGCGGCGGCGCTCACCGGCCCGATCGCCTTCGTGGCCTTGGCGGTTCCGCAGCTGGTGCGCATGCTGGTCGGCCCGCCCACCGCCGCCACCATGGTCGTCACCGGGCTGGCGGGCGCGACCCTGCTGGTCGGCTGCGATCAACTGGCCCAGCACGTGCTGCCCGGTGGAGTGCCGGTGGGCGTCGTCACCGCCACGGTCGGAGCGCCGTGGCTGCTGTATCTCATGCTGCGCGAGAGCGGCCCGGCCCATCGGAGGACATCGTGAGCGAGAATGTGCTGGCCACAAAGGATCTGGCGCTGCGCTACGGCGACCGGGCGATTATCGACGGCCTGGACCTGACGCTGCCCGGTGGTGCGGTCACCGCCATTGTCGGCCCCAATGCCTGCGGCAAATCGACCCTGCTGCGCGCCCTGTCGCGGCTGCTGCGCCCGTCCGGCGGCGCGGTGACCCTCGATGGTGCGGACCTGCACCGCATGTCGGCGCGCGCGCTCGCCCTGCGCCTGGGATTGCTTCCGCAGCAACCCATTACGCCCGAGGCCATTACGGTCGAAGCACTGGTACGGCTGGGTCGCTATCCGCATCAGCGCATGCTGCGCCCGTGGTCGGAATCCGATCAGGCGGCCGTCGAGGATGCCTTGCGCCGCAACGGAACCGACGGCCTGCGCGATCAGCAGGTGGACCAGCTCTCGGGCGGTCAGCGCCAACGCGCCTGGATCGCATTGGCGCTGGCGCAGGACACCGATCTGCTGCTGCTCGACGAGCCGACTACCTTCCTCGATCTGCGCCATCAACTCGATGTGCTGGACCTGGTCTCGGAGCTGCACGCCGAGGCGGGCCGCACCGTCATCATGGTGCTGCACGATCTCGGGCAGGCGGCCCGCTACGCCGATCACCTGGTGGTATTGCACGACGGCCGCCTCGCCGCCGCGGGCGCGCCCGCCGAGGGGCTCGACGCCGAACTCGTGCGCACCGTCTTCGGCGTCGACTGCCGGGTGATCCCGGATCCGGAAACCGGTACCCCGCTGGTCGTTCCGCGCAGCCGCGCCGCCCGCCACAACAAACCAGACTTCAGCGCCGCCCCGGCCTGATCCCGAACGTCACACCCCAACGAGAAATGAGGACGATCATGTCCACACGACGATTCCGCATGCGCGGATTCGCCCGCGTCACCGCCGCGATCTGCGCGGCAGCCATCGGCATGTCCGGCCTCGCGGCCTGCGGAAACGGTTCCACCACCAGCGATTCGCCGGTGTCGGCGGCGGATTCGGCCAGCTTCCCGCGCACCCTCGACACCGTGATGGGCCAGGTGACCATCCCCAAGGCGCCGCAGCGCGTCGTCGTGCTGGACACCGCCGAACTGGATTCGACCACGCTGCTCGGCATCAAGCCGGTCGGCGCGGTCATCCCACACACCAAGACCAAGGGCGGCTTCCCGGAATACCTGGCCGCCAAGCTCGACGGCGTCACCGATGTCGGCCCGCTGCTGGAGCCGAATCTGGAGCGCATCGCCTCGCTGAAGCCGGATCTGATCCTGTCCTCGAAGGTCCGCCACGACAAGATCTACGACAAGCTCTCCGGTATCGCGCCGACCGTCTTCACCGAAACCACCGGCGGCCCGTGGAAAGCCAATCTCGCCGTGCACGGTAAGGCCCTCGGCCTGGACCAGCAGGCCGCCGACGCCCTGAGCGCCTACGAGGCCCGCGCCCGCGCGCTGGGCGAGGCCATCAAGACCAAGAACAACGGCGCCCTGCCCACCGTCTCGGTGATCCGTTTCCTGGCCGGTCCCACCCGGCTCTACCAGAGCAATTCCTTCAGCGGCGTGGTGCTCGGCGATATCGGCCTGGCCCGCCCGGCCTCGCAGATCTCCACGGATCCGAAGAAGATCATGACCGAGGTCAGCGCCGAGCAGATCGATCAGGCCGATGCCGACATCATCTTCGTTGCCACCATCGACGATCCGGGCAAGACCGAGAAGAACGCCGTCACCACCAGCCCGGTCTGGAAGGACCTGCGCGCGGTGAAGAACAATGCGGTCATCGAGGTTCCGGACGAGACCTGGATGTCGGGCATCGGCGTGCAGGCCGCGGGCCAGATGCTCGCCGATGTGGCCAAGGCGACTGGCGTGGAACTGCCGAAGTCCTAGTCCGACACCTTGATGACGAGCTTGCCGAGATTCTTCCCGGTGAGCAGTCCGCGGAAGGCGTCGACGGCCTGATCCAGGCCGTCGACGACATCCTCCAGATAGGTCAGACGGCCATCGGTCAGCCAGCCGGTGGCGTCGGGATGGAACTCGCTGAACTGGCCGAGGAATTCGGTCTGGATGAATCCGCGCAGCGTCAGGCTCTTGCGCAGAATCAGACCCATGAGCAGCCCCATGCGATCCGGTCCGGGCGGCAGCTCGGTGGCGTTGTAGCCGGAGATCAACCCGCACACCGGGATTCGCGCGAACTTGTTGAGGCGCGGCAGCACGGCGTCGAGTACCGCCCCGCCGACGTTCTCGAAGTAGACGTCGATGCCGTCCGGCGTCGCGGCGGCCAGTTGATCGACGAAATCGTGCGCCTTGTGGTCGATGGCGGCATCGAATCCGAACTTTTCGCGCAGCAGCGCGACCTTCTGCGGCCCGCCCGCGATGCCGACCGCGCGAGCGCCCTTGATCTTGGCGATCTGGCCGACGGTCGCGCCGACCGGTCCGGTCGCGGCCGCCACGACCACGGTCTCACCCGGTTGCGGGCGGCCGATGGTGAGCAGCCCGGAGTACGCCGTGAAGCCCGGCATACCGAGCACCCCCAGCGAGGTACTGATCGGCGCGACCGCGGGATCCACCTGGCGCAGGTACTGCGTCTTCTCGACCGAATGGGTCTGCCAGCCGCCGTACCCGAGCACGATATCGCCGGGTCGCAGTGCGGGATCCTCGGATTCGAGCACCCGGGAGACCGTCGCACCGTACATGGTCTCGTCGATCTCGACCGGCGGCGCATACGAGGGCGCATCGCTCATCCGGCCGCGCATATAGGGATCCAGCGACAGGTACAACGTCTGCAGCAGCGCCTCACCCGGCCCCGGCGGCGGCAGTTCCACCGTCTCGGTGCGGAAGTTCTCCTGCTCCGGCATGCCGGTCGGGCGGGAGGCCAGGACGATCCGGGTGCTCTTCATCGGCGGCACGACCTTTCGATGGGCGACCGCCCCATTCTCGGCCAGAGGTGGGCCCGAAACGCCGGGTTTCGCCGGGCGTGTCCCGGTCAGCGGTCCTGCGGCAGCCCGCCGCGCCAGATATCGAAGCTGGCCATGATGTGGTTGCGCACCGTACTCCACTCCGGGACCAGCCTGGATGCCGCGGGCACCGAGGTGGTCAGCAGAATGCCCGCCACGGTAATGAGCGTAATGCGCATCCAATCCCGCGCGCCCGGACGGTCGGCGAGCTCACCCAGGACCTGACGCGCCACCGAGAACACGGTCGCCTCGATGTGCGCGACGAGATCGGCCACGGTGGTGGCCATTTCCGGATCGGTGCGGGCGGCGGTGAGGAATTCGAACCCCACGCTGACCGGAGCCGCCTGCGCCAGCGCCCAGAGCGAGTCGATCAGTTCGGCCACCTGTTCGCGCTCGGATCCCGTAATGCCGGAATGGGTTTCGACCACCGCCTGCGCCGTCTGATCGGCCAGCCGCCGGATGGCCGCGTCCAGCAGGGCCGCGCGCGTCGGGTAATAGTGCTGCACCGCACCCTGACTCAGCCCGGCCAGCTCGGCCACGCCGCGGGTCGAGGTGGCGGCGTGCCCGTGTTCGACGAGGCTGGCCACGGTGGCGTCGAGAATGGCGGTGCGGGTGTCCTCCCGCTGGTCGGCCCGGCTGCGTTTGGTTTTTCCCGTGGAGACCGGCACGTTGCCCACGATACCGGTCCGAATACGAACAAGTCACCCGACTTGTGAAGTCTCACGACTGATCAATACGCTTGCCGCATAGCCGATATGGAACACGACGAGGTGATCTTTCATGGCGAATCAGGATGTCCGCATCTGGCGGCGCGGCCCCGCGCCCACTCCGGCCGGATTCGAGGATTCACACGACTACGGGTATTTCGGCCCGGGCTCCCAGGTCTGGCGGGTGCTGCTGCACCCGGTGGTCGCGCCCTATCTGGCTCCGGTGACGGCCATGCTGGAGCTGACCCACATTCCCTTGCAGGCGGTCATTCTCGACCACGATCCGCTCGCCGTGCAGGGCCGCAGCCAGCGCCGCATGAGCCCGATCGAAGTGGTCCGCCGCGCCCAGCGCACGGTCGGCGTCCCGGTCCCGATCATTCTGGGCGACAAGGCAACCGCCGACCGCATGGCCGCACACCTGCGGCGCTACCACCGGACGATGACCGGAACCATTCCCGGCACCGGGGAACCGTACGCCGCCCAGGGCGCGGAACTGGTGCTGTTCGCCCACGTCACGATCATGCAGGCGGCGCTGCTCGTCTACGAGAACCTGGCCTTCGAGGGTCTGCGCCCGCCGCACCGCCTGCCACTCGACGAGCGCGACCGATTCTGGTTGGAGGCCAAGCACTTTGGCCTCCTCATGGGTGCGCGACCGGAGGAAATCCCGACGACCTGTGCCGGGGTCGCCGAATACTACGCGGGCATCGCCGACCGCTTCGGCGTGATCGACCGCTTCGGCCCCGACCTTGTGGTCGCGCCCTTCCTGGCCATGGCGCGCGGCTTCTCACCCGCACAACTGCGCGAGTTCGGCCCGATACTGCTGGCGGCCTTGATTTTCCCGCAGCTGGTCGCGGTGATCCCGCGCCCCGCCCGCCGCAACCTCGGCGTCCCGGCCTTCCTGGATCCCCTGCTGACGCTGTCGCTGCGCCTGACCCGCCCGGCCATGCTGGCCTTCACCTTCCGGCCGTTCGCCGATGCGATCAACCGGCAGATCAGCGGACCGGACGCGATGCGGCTGGCCGAACACGCCCGCCAACTCCAGACGAGGGTGGCCTGAGCGCGGCCCCCGGCAATGAACCGGCCATCAGCCGCGGGCGGCGGTGCGCCGCGCGGCTTGGGTGGGTTGGGGGAGCAATGCTTCCAAGGCCTTTCGCAGGTGGTCGCGGGCCTTGTCGGTGCTCAGTTCGCCGCACAGCCAGCGCGAGGAGAGCCCCTCGGTGAGGGCGGTGGCCGTAATGCCCGCATCCTCCGCATCGACGGTGTCGGCGATCTCGCCGAGGGCCTGCGCCACCCGGATGGCGTCGGCGATCTCGCCGTCCCAGTGTCGGGAGGTGCGGGCCAGTGGTTCGCGGACGACGTCCTCGTAGACGGCGCAGGCGCGTAATTCGTTCCAGGCCAGGGAGATCTCGCGGACTTCCGGGTTGTCCTGGATTTCGCCGAGCATCTGGTTGATGAGGCGCTCACGCGGGGACTCGGAGTGGTCCTAGGCGACGCGATAGGCGCGGGCGCGGTCGTTGATATAGGTCAAGGCCGCGGCGAGCAGGCCGCCGCGATCCTTGAAGTGGTAGTAGAGGAGGCCGGGGGAGACCCCGGCCACCTCGGCCACATCGCTGACCCGCAGGCCGCGCACTCCTCGCTGGGCGATCGCTGTGGCACTGGCCTGCAGGATCGCTTCCCGCCGGCTCGTCATGCCACAACTCCTTCGTCCGTTCGCAAAGCTGCGGTCAGCCTAACGCAGCGGGTTGCTGCTGGGTGATGCAGTGGATGCCGCCGCCGCGCGCGAAGATCTCCCGCGCGTCGACCGAGACCACCGTGCGCCCCGGGTACGCCTCGGCGAGCATGTCGCGGGCCTTGGCGTCGGCGGGATCGTCGAAGCTACACGCGATCACGCCGTCGTTGACGACGAGATGGTTGATGTAGCTGTAGTCGACCCAGCCCTCCTCGTCGCGCAGCACCTGCGGTGCGGGCACTTCCGTGATGTCCCAGGTATTGCCGAGCACGTCCTGTGTCTCACGCAGCCCGGCGATGATGTCGGCGGTCACGGCGGCATCCGGATGGGAGGCATCGTTCTGCGTGTGCACCAGCAGTTTCCCGGGCGCGGGAATGGCGGCGACGATGTCCACACGTGTCCGCGCGTGCCGAAGCGCTCGCTGTCGCGGACGAGTCCGCGCGGCAGCCAGATCACGTGCGACACACCGAGAGCGCGCTTCAGCTCGGCCTCCACCGCGGCCTTGTCGAGCCCCGGATTGCGGCCGGGATCGAGCTGCACCGTCTCGGTGACCAGCACCGTGCCAAGCCCGTCGACCTGAATGCCGCCGCCCTCGTTCACGAGCGCGGAATCAATGATCTCCGCTCCCGCCAGCCGCGCCACGGTCGCGCCGATGTGCTGATCGCGCTCCCAGCTCGCCCATTCCTGTGCGCCCCAGCCGTTGAACACCCAGTCGATCGCGCCGAGCCGCCCGGCCTCGTCCAGCACGAAGGTCGGCCCGATATCGCGCATCCAGGCATCGTCGAGCGGTGCCTCCACCACCTCGATGGACGCCGACAGATACTTGCGCGCCGCTTCGCGATCGGCCGGATCGACCACCATGGTGACCGGCTCGAAGTCGAGCACGGCGTGCGCCACCGCCGACCAGGCGGTGCGCGCATTGTGCACCGACTCGGCATCGTTGAAGGCGGTCGCTCCCACCGGCGGGAACGCCATCCAGATCCGTTCCTGCGGAGCGGTTTCCGCGGGCATGCGCCAGGTCACGACGTCACCGCCCCGTGCGGCTGGTTCACGGCCACCGGCGCGGTGAGCGCGGCGTAGGTGTCGGGGCGGCGGGTGGTGAGGAACGGGAACAGGTCCAGCCAGTCGCCGCGCTGGGCCAGATCCAGATCGGCCACCAGCACCGCCGCCTCATCGCGCGGCGCCTGCACCAGCACCCGGCCGTATGGATCGGAGATGAACGAGGAGCCGTAGAAGTTCACGCTGCCCTCATCGCCGAAACGGTTGGGCACCACCATGAATGTGCCCGCGGTAATGCCATTGCCGACGATCACGTGCTGCCACAGCCGCTGGGTGTCGAAGGCTGGGAAGGACGGTTCGGAACCGATCGCGGTGGGGTAGACCAGGATTTCCGCCCCGCCCAGCGAGTACGCCCGCGCCAGCTCCGGGAACCACTGATCCCAGCAGGTCGGCAGGCCGAGCGCGGCGCCGTCGAGGGCGGCCGGGCGGTACACCGGGTAGGCGTTCTCCGGCGGACCGGCGCGGAAGTAGGTGTCCTCGTAGTAGCCGTCACTGATCGGAATGTGCAGTTTCCGTGTGCGCCCGAGCAATTCGCCGTCCGGCGCGACCAGGATGGCGGTGTTGAAGACCAGTCCGTCCGCGGCCTCGGCGCGCTCGTAGAGCGAGGCGTGCACCAGGACCCCGTGGCGGCGGGCCGCCTCGGCCGCGAAGGTGAAGGTCGGCCCGGTCAGCAGATCCTCGGCGTTCGCGCCGGGGTTCTCGCCCGCGCGCACATCGCCCGGATACCGCGACAGCGTCAGCTCCGGCAGGAACACCGCCTTGGCGCCCTGCGCCGCAGCGAGGGCGATGCCCGCGTCGAGCTGGGCGCGCAGTGCGTCCGCATCGGGCAGCCAGCGGTGCTGCACCAGGCCCACGCGCAGCGGCGCGCGATCGGGCTCGGTCGCCCGGGCGAACGACGGCGGCGGGGTGAACGCGGTGGCGAGAACGAAATCCTGCTTGACCATGGAGCTTCATGCCTCCCTTGTGGGTGCGGGTGTGCCACCACCATAGGAACTGAAAATTCAGTCAGTCGAGACCTGGCGAGAAGTTTTTCCTGCATCCCAGGTCATAGTCATGACATGGAGCTCTGTCGACTGGCTCCATTGTCTAAACTGAAAGCTCAGTCAGAATGCGCCCTCAGCGGCGCAGTGCGCTGCCCGCCACCCACTGGTCCCACGGCACGCCCCAGTCGCCGTTCTGCCACACCTCGAGCGGGTCGCCGCCGGTATTGCGGACCTCCACGACATCGCCGATCCGCACGAACTCGAAGAACCACGCGGCATTGTCGCTGCTCAAATTCAGGCAGCCGTGCGAGACATTGGTGCTGCCCTGCGCCCAGACCGTGGAGTCGAGCGCGTGCAGATAGATGCCGTCGGTGCTGATACGGGTGGTCCAGTTGATGCGTTCCTTGTAGCCGAGCCGGGAATTCACCGGCAGGCCGTAGGTGGAGGAATCCATGATCACCGGATTCGCCTTGCCCAGCACGGTGTAGACGCCGGGCTGGGTCCAGAAGGTAATGGTCCGCCCGCCCACGGTGGTGCCCCCGCCCATGCCCATGGAGGTCGGCATGGTGCGCACCAGAGTGCCGTTCTCGAAGACCTCGATCTGATGGGTGTTGTCATCGGCGATGGCCACATGCGACGGGCCGATGACGAAGCCGACGCCCGCGTCCTCCTGGCCGAACAGCCCGGGACCGACTTCCGCGCCGAAAACCTTGGCGGACACCGAGACCCGCGTGCCCGGGGCGTAGTACTCGCGCGGCCGCCAGTGCACATTGCGGTTGTCCACCCAGTTCCAGGAACCGGTGACCGGGGGAGTGGTGGTGACGGTCAAGCGGCGCTCGGCGGCGGCGCGGTCGGGGATGTTCTCGTCGAAGTGCGCGACGATCACGGTGCCGACGCCGTACGTCGCGCCCTCGACCAGCGGATCGGCGCCGGTATTGTGCAAGGTCACCTTGGTCTGGTTGTCTGGTGTCACCGTCGAGAAGGTGGAGGTGATCGGCCCCGTCGGCCCGGTGACGGCGAGGCCGGTGGCGGTGACGGTATAGGTGCGCCCGTAACCCAATTGCTCATTGGGTCTCCAGCTCGTGTGGTCCGGAGTCAGCGTCCCCTCGATGACCCGGCCTTCCTCATTGGTCATGGTGACGCTGCGGAGCACACCGCTGCTGGTACTGACCGAGACCGGGGCGGCCGGATCGACGTGCTGTGCCCCCGACTGCGGCAGCACGGTGATCACAGGCGGGGGCGGTGCGACGATTTCAGGTGTCGCGCTCGGCGTCTCGGACGACGAGCAGGCGGTCAGGGCAATCAGCGCCCCGAGAAATCCGGTGGCGGCGGGGGATCGAAAACGGTGGGTTTGCATAGGCTCTCCCTCCATCTTGTTACGGCCCCAGGCTAGTAGAACTCGCCGGATTTGCGCTGATACGCGCCGTTTACGCGGCCGGGCGGAGCAGATTTCCGCGCAGCACACCGTGGGCGGTGCGCACGGCCACCACGGCCCAGGCGCTTACCAGCAGGGCGTAGAGAGCCACCGCGATAACGGCGAACAGATCGGCGCCGGTGTGTGCGAACAGCACGGTGGTGCCGGTGACGCAGGTGCCCAGCGGGAAGGTGAAGCCCCACCAGGTCATATTGAAGGGCATGGACTTGCGGGCGTGGGCGGTCACGGCAATGGCCAGGGCCAGCCACAGCATGGCGAATCCCCAAGTGGGAACACCGAACAGCAGGGCGAACTCGTTCAGGCCGCGGGCATCCTCGGCGGGCAGCGCGATCGGGGCGACCTGGGCGAGCTGACCGGCGGCGGTGACGGACTGGCCGAGCGGGCCCAGCACCAGCCACACGGTGGCGACCATTCCGGCCGGGGGCAGCCCGTGGTGCAGCAGCCGCGACCAGATCAGGGTGATGGTCACGATGGCGGCGATGAGGGTCAGGCCGAACATGGCCAGGCAGGCGAACAGCAGGGTCAGTCGAGCCTGACCGGCGGGGGCGTAGGGCACCAGCAGGGCGCCGGTGGCGGCCGAGACCATGGGCGGCACGACCGGCATGAGCCAGCCGCCGAAGGCGGAATCGGGATCGAAGTTGTGCCGGGTGATCATCCGGTAGGGGATGGCGGCGGCGGTCATCAGTCCCAGGACGGTGCCCGCCGACCACAGCGCCCAGTCGATGGTGAGCGCGGCGGACAGGCCGATGATGTCGCGGCCCAGGGTCAGGGTGCCCGCGCCGACGGTCAGCAGGGCCATGGGCAGCGCGCCGTAGAACTGCATCATGACCGGATTGGCGCCGTGCGACCGGGCGGCCTCCGGGTATCGCCGCCAGTGCGCGATCCAGGCGACGGCCAGCACGACGAGCAGCAGTGACGCCAGCCCCCACACCACGGTGGCGGCGGCACGCAGGCCGGGGAACTGCAATGGCAGGGTGGCGGCGGCATTGGCGACAATGCCGGTGCCCATCACCACGGCGAACCAGTTGGGGGCCAGCTGGCGCACCGAATTGCCGGGTGCGCGCCGGGTTCCGGCGGCGTGCCCGTCTTCGGCGATGGGCCGCGGCGCGGACGCCTCGCCTTCGACGGCCCGGGGTGCGGTGTCGGTGTGGTGGCGAAGGGTCACTGTGGTCATGCATCCAGCATCGGCCGCGCGGATATCACCCGCTAGCGGCGTCGATTCGATGGATACATAGATCCGTTCTATGACCTGTCGGGTGGCGCGACCGCGCGCAGAATATCGAGGAAGGCGCGCATCCACTGCGGATGGTCGGGCCAGGCCCGGCCGGTGACCAGTGCGCCGTCCACCTGCGCCGGACTGTCGACCCAGCGCGCCCCGGCCGCGGTGATATCCGGTTCCAAGGCCGGATAACTGCTGGTGGTGCGGTTCGCCAGCACGCCCGCCGCGGCCAGGATGAGCGGTCCGTGGCACAGCGCCGCAATGGGTTTGCCCGCATCGGCGAAGTGCTGCACGATCATCCGGCAGTCCTTGCTGCCGCGCAGATACTCCGGCGCGCGCCCGCCCGGGACCACCAGCGCCGCGTACGCGTCCGGATCCACCTCGTCGAAGGCCAGATCGGCGGGCCAGGTGCGGCCGAGTTTCTCGGTGTAGGTATCGAATCCGGGTGCGAAATCGTGCACCACGAACTGGAGTTGTTTGCGAGTGGGAGCGGCCACGTCGACCTCGTATCCCTCTTCCAGCAAGCGCTGATAGGGATACATCACCTCGAGGTCCTCGGCGGTATCTCCGGTAATCAGAAGTACCTTCGGCATCACGCCACCTCCGCCTCGAATCGTAGTCGGAATGGCGGTGGCGACAGGGGCTTTCGCGAAGCGCGGCGGCGGTAGCCGAAGAGTATTAGTCTTGGCGGAAAATGTCATGGTGTGCCCGGAGTTGTCTGGGAACGCTGATGGTCGCCGCCGAACGGGCAGTGCGTGTGGGACTGCACCGCGGCGGAACACGATTGGTGCAGGTACATGGCGGAGAAGGACTTCGGGGAGAAGTCGGGGCGGGGAGTTGCGCGGTGAGCGGGGATGAGCGGTTGGCCCGGGTGATTCCGTTTCCGGTGCCGAAACCGCCCCCGCCGCGCTGGACCGGGCCGGTCGGGCCGAAGCGGTCCATGCCCACCAAGCCGGTGGTGCGCGACGCCAAGCTGATCGGCTTGCCCGTCGCCTATCTGGGGCGGCGCGTGACCGGCCGGGGGCGGCGGCTCATGGGGCAGTCCCCGGACGATATCGAGCAGGACATTCAGCAGCGCACCGCCCGGCACTTCTTCGAGGTGCTGGGCGAGTTGAAGGGCTGCGCGGCCAAGCTCGGGCAGGTGGCCGCCATCTACCGCGCGGCCCTGCCGGTCGAGTTCGTGCCCGCCGACCTGGCCGGGGCCATCGGGACGGAGATGGGCCGACTACAGGATTCCGCGCCGCCCATGCCGCCCGAGGTGGTGCGCCAGGTGATGGCCCGGAATATGGGCCCCGACTGGTTCGACGATTTCCAGAGCTTCGACGAGCACCCGGCGGCCGCGGCCTCCCTGGGGCAGGTGCATCGCGGGGTCTGGTACGACGGCCGCACCGTCGCGGTGAAGATGATGTATCCCGGCGCCCGCGCGGCCGTCGACTCCAATCTGCGGCAGCTGCGCGGATTGTCGGGCCTGTTCGGCGCCCTGTTCGCGGGCGCGGATGTGCAGGCCGTCATCGAGATGCTGTGCGCCAATATCTACGACGAGCTGAACTACCGCCGCGAGGGCATGTTCCAGTCCTGGTTCGCGCGCGCCTTCGCCGGTGATCCCGAATTCGTGGTGCCCAAGGTCGTGGTGCACAGCAATGACGTGCTCATCTCCGACTGGGTCGAGGGCGTGCCGGTGAGCCGGGTCATCGAATCCGGCGATGCGGACGAGCGCAATCGGGTGGCCTTCCAGATCCTGCGCTTCGGCCGGGCCGCGCACGAGCGGTGCGGGGCGTTCGCCGGTGACGTGCATCCCGGGAATTTCCTGGTGCTGCCGGACGGGCGGCTCGGGGTCGTGGATTTCGGTGCGGCCGCGGAGTATCCGCCGCAACTGCGCACCATGGTCGCCGAGATCGGGGAGGCCCTCTACAACGGCACGCCCGCCGAGGTGGAGGAGGCGCTGCGCAGGCACCGATTCATCCGTGGTGGACAGGAATTCGATGCCGAGGAGCTGGTGCGCATTGCCGCGCCGTTCCTCGACATTCTGCTGCGTCCGGAACTGCGACTGTCCAATGAGTGGCTCCGCGAACAGGTTTCGGCCATTGCGGAGATCCGGTTGTCGAATGTGTTCCGGCAGATGACGCTGCCGCCGGAGCTCACGGTGACCGGACGCGCCGTTGTCACCGGCTTCGGCATGCTGTGCCAGCTGGGCACCCAGGATTCCATCCGGGACGAATTCCTGGCCTGGTGGCCGGGATTGGCGGAGGCGGTCCGCCGCCACGAGGACCGTCGGGACCCAGCGCCGACCGCTACCCCCGAACGCTGAGCCGCCGCGCGCGCAGGAGTTCGATGAACTCCTCGCGCGTGAAGGCCTCCGGGACGACCTCGGCGTCCTCGCCGCTCCAGGCGGTCGGGAATGTCGCGGGCAGGGTGGTGAAGCTGTGGTGCCTGAAGGGGAAATACTTGTTCCCCCAACACATCTCGATATGGGTGCTGGGCCGGATCGGTGCGGGATCGCCCTGATAGTTCACATAGTAGGTGTTCGATCCGGCGCAGGCGTCCGACAGCCACATGGTGTGGGAGCCGCGTTCGACGCATTTACGGAAGTAGGCGTCGTGCGGTTCCTGTCTGATCTCCACCGCGGTGGCGCCGCGCCGCCGGGCCTCGCCGATGGCGCGGGCCGCGTGCCGGGCCGTGCATTCGATCATGGCGATATAGGACCCGGCCGCGAAACCGTAAGGGCCCGTGATGAGAAACAGATTCGGGAACTTGGGCACGCTGACGCCCTGGTACGCCTGATAGCGGTTGCTGTCCCAGAACTCACCCAGATCCAGCCCGTCCCGGCCGCGCAACGGGTAGGGCGGGGCGTACCCCTTCTCCAGTACCCGGAATCCGGTGGCGCACACCAGCACATCCGCCTCGTGATGGTGGCCGTCCGCGGTGACCACCGCGCCGTCGGTCACCTTCTCGATGGCCGCGCTCACCAATTCCACATGCGGGCGGGTGAATGTGCGCAGATAGCGGTTCGACACCGACGGCCGTTTGCAGCCGGGCGCGTAATCGGGCGTCAGCCGCGCGGCCAGCTCCGGATGATCGGGCAGCCAGGCCCGGTACATGAGCCCGCCGCCGCGTTGGGCGAGCTTGACCAGGCCGGGAATCCGGCTGTGGAACACCCCGACTCCGGAGATGCCGAAGTCGATGCCGAGGGTGACGGCCGCCCGCACGGCGCGGCGCAGCGGGCCGACAGTGACCAGGATGTCCTTGGCCAGGGCCGGAATCGGGAAGTCGGGTTTGGGGGCCACCCAGATGGGGCGGCGCTGGAAAACCGTCAAATGCGAGGCCACATCCGCCATTTCGGGAATCAGCTGCAAGGCCGTGGCTCCGGTGCCGATGACGGCGATCCGCTTGCCGGTGTAGTCGTAGTCGTGATCCCAGCGCGCGGTGTGCACGATCTTGCCCGCGAAATCGTCGATGCCCTCGATCTCGGGGAGTTTCGGGATCTCCAGCCCGCCCACCGCGCCGACCACGAAGCGGGAGGTGACCTCCTGTCCGGTCTCGAGGGTGCCGCGCCAGAGGTGGTTGCGCTCATCCTATCGCCCGCCGACGACCCTGGTGTTCAACAGGATTCGCGGCCGCAGCCCGTAGGAGTCGACGACCTGATCGGCGTACGCCTTCACCTCGGCGCCGGGGGCGAACATGCGTGACCACCGCTTCGGCAGCTCGTAGGAGAAGCTGTAGTAGATCGACGGGATATCCACGGCCACGCCGGGATAGGTGTTCGCTTGCCAGGTGCCGCCGATATCGCTGTTCTTCTCGACGATGAGGAAGTTGTGTATCCCGGCCCTGCGCAGTTCCACGCCCATGCCGATGCCGCCGAAACCGGCGCCGATGACGACGACCTCGAAATCGGGGCGTTCGAGGGCCTGCGGCTGGGCCGTGCTCCGTTGGGCTGTGGACGAGAATGCTGTCGACACGGGTCACCTCCGGTGGTGCTTTCCCTCCGACGGTAGCACTGTCTGGGACAGCGATCCAGGCCTAGCTCACGATCGAGAATCGGCGCGGCTTCGGCGTCGCGCGCAGCTGGCGCACGACGGCCAGATCCGTCGGCAGGTCGCGGCGGGTGTCGAAGCGCTCCATCATGGCGGCCAGTTCCGGTGACCAGCGCGCGAATTCGGTGCGTATCGGTCCCTCGGTCTCCAGTTGGCAGAGCGTGCCCAGGGCGGTGATCAGCGAACGGGCCAGCGGAGTGAATCCGGCGGCCATGGTGAGCTGGCGGTTCGGGTTCGTCAGCCGGGGATCCAGGAAACCGTGCACCCGCCCGCGCATCCACTCGTTGCTGAAGCGGAAGGTCGGGCTGACCACCGGTTCGAACAACAGCGCCATGGCCTCACCGATGGCGGCCACGTCGAAGCTGCGCTCCGGTTCGACGAAACCGTGGCGGCGCATGGCCTGGTCGAGCGCGTCGGGCCCGCCATTGAGCGTGGCATCGGTGAGATCGCCGACCAGTTCGGCGAATTCGGTGCCCTCCCACGGTGCGCAGGCGCCGAAATCGACCACGCCGAGCCGACCGTCCGGCAGGACCCGGAAATTGCCGGGGTGCGGATCGCAGTAGATCAGCCCGGTGCGCATCCACGCGGAGAGCACGAAACGCAGGATCTGCATGCCGACCCGGCTGCGCTCGGCGGCCGTACCGGATTCCAGCACACGCGATACCGAGGTGCCGGTGAGCCATTCGCTGACGATCACATCACCGCGCTGGGTGATCACCCGGGGCACCACGAAATCCGGGTCATCGGCATAGGCCTCGGCGAAACGCCGCTGGTAGTCGGCCTCGGCGGCGTAATCGAGCTCCTCCTCCACCCCGGTGCAGATGGCCTCGGTCACGGCCTTCGCATCGGCGCCGGGCAGGAATACGGTGGCCAGCACCGAGATCCGCCGCAGCTGTTCCAGATCGCCGCGCACCGCCGTGCGGGCCCCGGGATACATCACCTTCACCGCCGCCGGTCGCCCGTCCCGCCAGATCGCGCGGTGGACCTGACCGATGGAGGCGGCCGCGGCGCGGCGGTCGTCGAATTCCCGGAAATGCCAGCGCCAGCTCGCGCCCATGGACTCCGCCATGGCGGAGTTCACGGTGGCGGGCAGCATGATCGGCGCCGAATCCTGCAGCTGGGCCACCGCGGCCCGATACGGTTCGGCCAGGCCGGGCGGGAGGACGAGTTCGTAGATCGACAGCAGCTGGCCGAGTTTGGTCGCGCAGCCCTTGAGTTCGCCGAGCACCTCGAAGATGTGCTGGGCGGTGCGCATCTGGATATCCAGGTTGACCTCGCTGGATGTGCGGCCCAGCGCTCGTTTGCCCACACCCGCGGCCTGCCGTCCGGCGAAGGCGACCGGCAGGGTGGCGAGTTTGGCATTGCGAACCAGGGTGCGCCGTGGCGGTGTTCGTCCAGACATTGCTCACCTCGTTGTGTCCGCAGCCCGCAGGGGGTGTGCAGGTGCAGTTTGGCACACGACAGCCTAAACTGTCTGGGACGTATTCGAAAGTTGTCGAAAGGTGACGGGATGGGAGCCCAGACGGTCGTCGCCGACGTCGCGGACGAGCTCGCCCGCCGGGTCGTGACCGGGATGTACGAACCCGGTGACCTGCTGCCCTCCGTCCGTCAGGTCGCCGAGGAATTCGAGATGAACCGCGCCACCGCGCAACTGGTGCTGGGCCGGTTGGAGTCCTACGGATTCGTGGACGCCCATCGCGGTCGTGGCTTCACGGTGCGCGATGTGCGCCGCGACGGCGGGGTGGACGTGTACCGCCGCTTGTTCCGGCTGTCGCCGCCCGATATCGCGGTGGCCATGTTCCGCGATGTGGTCGAGACCGAACGCGCCATCGTGCTGGACGCGCTGCTCGCCTATACCGAGAGCGAGCAGCGGATCGCCCCGGCGCGGCTGGCGGCCCAAGTCGACGAGCTGGAAACCCTCGCGCGCGGCGCCGAACCCGATCGGCACGACCTTTTCGGCATCGAGGTCGAACTGGTGCGCGCACTGCTCGGCGAGCTCGGGCACACCATGCAGCGGGCGGTGCTGAATTCACTGGCCGAACTGCTGTCCGGAGTCCCGGCGGCGGTCGAGGCGTACTTCGCGGTCACCGGATCTGCACGTGCTGGTGTGGCGGGCGCTGCTGGCGGTGTGGGAATCCGAGGCCGGTCCGTCCGAGGCGCAGCTGGCATTGTTCGAGGATCTGTTCGCCATGTACCACGAGAAAGTGGTGGCGCGGTTCGAGGAACTGGTGCGCGGCGGAGCCGATCCGGCGGCCCGGAGATCCGCGACCGCGTAACGGATTCGGCTGTGCCGCGGCACCCTCGGTCCTAGGGCGCGACCATGGTCGCCGCCGTGACCAGCGTGGCGATAATGGCGATGGCCAGCACCGCCACGATCACCAGATTTCCGCGCGTCGGGGGTTCGGCGCCCGGTTGCGGCTGCGGTCGATCGGCCATCGTGCTCAACTCCTGGGAAAATCGGCGGGCACCGGATTGTCATCGTATTCCGGTGGCTCCCAGTATGTTTGCAGACCGCCTCGAGACCGCGTGATCTCGGCTGCCGGAACTGCTGCCGATCAGTATTTTCCGAACAGCACCGCGGCATTGTGGCCGCCGAAGCCGAAGGAGTTGTTCATGGCGTACTCGACGGGAGTGTGCCGCGGTTTGGCGTGGACGATATCGAGATCGATTTCGGGGTCCTAGTTTTCGAGGTTGAGAGTGGGCGGGATGACCTGGTCGCGCAGGGTGAGCACGGAGATGACCGCCTCCAGTGCGCCGACCGCGCCCACCGAATGGCCCAGGGCGGATTTCGGGGCGTAGACCGACGGGTGGCTGCCGATGGCGGCGGCGATGCCCTTGGCCTCGGCCAGATCACCCATGGAGGTGCCGGTGGCATGGGCGTTGACGTGGTCGATCTCGGCGGGGGTGACGCCCGCGGTATCGAGGGCCCGGCGCATGGCCCGGGCACAGCCCAGGCCCTCCGGGTCGGGAGCGACCAGGTGGTAGCCATCGGCGGTGAGGCCCGCGCCGAGCAGGCGGGCCAAGGGTTTCGCGCCGCGGGCCAGCGCGTGCTCCTCGGATTCGACCAGCAGCAGTGCGGCCGCCTCGCCGAAGACGAACCCGTCGCGGTCGCGGTCGAAGGGTCGGGAGGCGCGTTCGGGTTCGTCGACGCGAGAGCTGAGGGCGCGGGCCATGGAGAACCCGGCAATGGCCACCGGGTTGATATAGCCCTCGACGCCGCCCGCGACGATCATGTCGGCCTCGCCCCGGATGATGGACCGCCAGGCGTGGACCAGCGCCTCGCAGCCGGAGGCGCAGGCGGACACCGGGGTGACAAGCCCTGCGCGCGCGCCGATTTCGAGGCCGACCACGCCGGAGACGCCATTGGGCATGCTCATCGGAACGGCGAAGGGGGAGACCTTGCGGTAGCCGTGCTCGCGCATG
The DNA here is from genome assembly GCF_001613405.1 of Nocardia crassostreae. GTDB lineage: Bacteria > Actinomycetota > Actinomycetes > Mycobacteriales > Mycobacteriaceae > Nocardia > Nocardia crassostreae. Next base: position 34,356 of record NZ_BDCH01000036.1, on the reverse strand, counting down.
GCGTCATTGGCGGCGACGATGGTGTCCGCGCCGCCGAGTCCGGTGCCGATGCAGACGCCCAGCCGGTCCTTGTCGACCTCGGGCTTACCGGATTTGTGCCACAACCGTTTTCCCATGACATACGACATCTGCTGCACGTAACACATGCGCCGCTTCTTGACCCGGTCGAGTTCGTCGGTCGGGTCGCTGACGAGTTTGCCGCCGATGGCGTTCGGCAGTTCCAGCCGCACCGTCTCCGCATCGGTGAGGCGCTTGGTGCCGCTGACGCCGTTCAGCAATCCCTGCCAGGTCCCCTCCGTATCCGGTGCGATGGAGGTGGTGATCTCTACCGCCGTGACCACGACCGATCGGAATCCGCCGCTGCGGGTGGTGAAGCTGTCGAGTGTCTGCACGATCCTCGAATCCTTACTGTTGCCCCCCGGGCAGTAGTCTCGGACAGTTGGTAGCCTTCCGCAAAAGCATTGACCACCAATGGGATTGACACCTTTGTGCCAGTGACCGTGAGACGACTTCCAGCGCACCTATCGCTCTCCCTCGAAATTGCCACCCAGTGTGTGCGTCATGGAGATCGGTAGCATCGACTCCAGCGGCCAGAAGGTGTGCATTTCCCATCCGGGCTCGCGGAGCTGGTTCAACTGTCTGAGACGCTGTAGGCTGGCGGCATGGTCGTGCAGTTACCCAAGTCCATTCGGATCGCCGCGGGTGCCATGAGCCCCGGTATCAGTGATCGGCGACTGCGGCCCGCGGTCGAGGGGCGGATCATTCTGGTGACCGGCGCGTCCAGCGGCGTGGGCCGGGCGACGGCGCTGCGGCTGGCGCGGGCGGGCGCGATCGTGCTGGCGGTGGCGCGGCGCGCGGATCTGCTCGACGAGTTGCGGGAGCACGCGGCATCCGACGGTGGGCTGGTGCGTTCGTATCCGGCCGATCTCGGCGATATGGATTCGGTTGCGACGCTGGTGGATCGGGTGCTCGACGAGCACGCGCACGTGGATGTGGTGGTCAGCAATGCGGGGCGCTCGATACGGCGGTGGCTCAGCGAATCCGTCGACCGCTTCGACAATTTCGAGGACACCGCCATGGTCAACTATCTGGGCCCGGTGCGGTTGATCATGGGTCTGCTGCCGTCCATGCGGGCGCGCGCGGCGGGGCACATCGTCAATGTCAGCACGGCGGGAGTGCATGCGCCGCCGGTGGAATGGACCGCCTATATCGCCACCAAGAACGCCTTCAACACCTGGCTGCGTGGAGCCGGGCCGAAAATGCGGGCCGATGGCATCACATCCAGCGCCATTCATCTGCAACTGGTGATGACGCCGATGCTGGGGCCGTTCCGCATCTACCGCTACGGGCAGCTCATCGGCATGCTGCTCGAGGAGGCGGCGGGCATGGTGTGCCGGGCGATCGTGGACCGGCCCAAGGCGATTCGGCCCTGGTGGGAGAGGGCTGGCGTGCCGCTGCTGTACGCGCTGGAGAACACGCGCGCCAGTGAGCGGGTGCTGACGCTGTACGCGAAGGCGGCCAATCCGTCGAGTCGGCCGGTGGGTTGGGTCGGGACGGCCATCGACCGGATCGAGGAGACCGGGGAGTTCCTCGATGACCTGGTCGCCCATGCGGGGGAGGCATTGCGCGCCGAACCACGGCGGGTGCTGCCGCGCCCGTCGCGGCTGCCGCAGACCGCGGCCGCGCTGCGCGGCGGGTTCAGCCCGTCCACCCTGCTGGCATTGTTCGCGGCTCGTTTTCCCGACCGTCCCGCCGTGATCGATGACGACGGCGAGATCAGCGCGGCCGACTTGCACCGGCGGGTGGAGAAACTGGCTGCCGCCATGCGGCAGCGCTGGGGACTGGGCCGGGGCGACCGGATCGGGGTGCTGTGCCGTAACCATCGCGGGTTCGTGGAGGCCTTCCTGGCTGCCGCCCGGCTCTCGGCCGATGTGGTGCCGCTCAACTGTGGCTTCGCCGGGGCGCAGCTGGGGGAGGTGCTGCTGCATGAGCGCGTCGATCTGCTCTGCTATGACGCGGAATTCCATGCAGCGCTGGGCGATTCCGGCTATCGCGGGCATCGGGTGATCGTGCGCGAGGTTGTCGACCACGGCGCGATCCCGATCAAAGGGCCGGTTGCGTGCCCGACGGTCGAGGAGCTGGTGGCCCAGAATCTGCTCTCGGTCAAGGTTTTCGGGTACGGCGGGACCGTCATGGTCCTGACCGGCGGTACGACGGGTGTCCCCAAGGGCGCGCCTCGGCAGTTGGCTCTGCGCGAGCTGATCCCGTACGCGCTGCGACTGCGGCCGCGAATGCTGGCCGTGGTCACCGAGATTCCCCGGTTGCGCCCCATTCCGCGGCTCGGCAATCCGGTCGTGGTCGCGCCGCCGCTGCACCACGCCTACGGCCTCGTCGCCATGCTGCTCACCCTGGCCGTGGGCTCGCCCATGATCGTGCACCGTAAGTTCGACGCCGAACAGGTGCTGGCCGATATCGAGCGCTACAGCGTGAATATCGCCTGTCTGGTCCCGACCATGCTCGAGCGAATCATGGATCTACCGCCCGAGATTCGCGAAGACTACAACTGCGCGACCTTGCAGGCCGTCCCGTGCGGGGCCGCCACGTTGCCGCCACGGTTGGGCACCGAGTTCATGAATGAATTCGGCGACGTGTTGTTCAACGGGTACGGCTCCACCGAGTTCGGCCCGGGCGCGATCGCCACGCCGGAGGACCTGCGCGCCGCGCCCGGGACTGTCGGTTACCCGCCCCGTGGCTTGGTCGAGATCCGCATTGTCGATGCCGCCGGTCGCGATGTCCGCCCGGGGGAGTCCGGCCGCATCGTGAACCGCAACCCGGTCACCTTCCTTGGCTACAGCGGCGGCGGACACAAGGAAACGTTGCCGGGCGGCTGGATGGATTCCGGGGACGTCGGGCACTTCGACTCCGCAGGAAGGCTTTTCATAGACGGACGTTCCGACGACATGATTCTGTCGGGTGGTGAGAACGTCTTTCCTCAGGAGGTCGAAGAAGCCATCCTCACCCACCCGGAGGTCGCCGACGCCGGTGCGGTCGGCGTCCCGGACGACGAATTCGGCCATCGCCTGGCGGCTTTCGTCGTCCGCAAACCAGGCTGTGAGGTTACCGCCGAGGAAATCAAAGCCTTGGTGAAGATCACCCTCGCCAACTACAAGGTTCCACACGACGTCGTCTTCGTTCGCGAGTTGCCACGCAGCACCACCGGCAAACTCTGCCGTGCCCAACTACGCACGCTGGCCGAGACCGCGGGCATTCGAACCGCGGGCTGACACGCGGACCGCGCCGCGCATCAACCGCATCTTCGACACCTGCCACAGACCGATTGCCTCGGCGATTCCGGCGGGAATCAGCAGGGCGGCTGAGACGATCGCCAGCGCACCCCAGTGCGGCATCCATGTGCCGAGCAGATCGGTGACGGATCCGAGGAAGTAGACGATGCCGTAAATGGCTGCCGCCAAAGCGAATCCGAGGAATGCGAGGGCGACGACGCCGCGGACGAGTTCGGCGAAGAGGAACCTGCCCGCCTTGCGGAGCTTCGGTCCCGCCCAGGCGGACAGTCTGGCGGTCGCATACCGCAGCAGACGTTCGACAGGTGTCGGGCGGAGGTCGATCTCGCTGCCGTAGAACTGGTTGTAGCTGGCCATATCCGGTCCTTTGCCGATCTTCGTGTGCGCGGATCGACGGGTGGGCCGCCCCGCGGGACTGTCGCATCGTAACACCATCGGCTCCCGTGTGTGGGACAGTAGGTGTGGCGACGAATGCTTGCTCCCCGGACTCGCTTCCGGGCAGCATTCGTTCCAACGAACTCACCCGCAGGGGGCCGCCAATGACCACAGTTCCGATCCTTCCGCGCCGCTGGACCATCGACGACATCCCCGACCAGTCGGGTAAGACCGCCATCGTGACCGGCGCCAACAGCGGCCTCGGCCTGCGCACCGCGGAAGCTTGGCCGCCAAGGGCGCCCGCGTCCTGCTCGCCTGCCGCAACGAACTGAAGGCCGCCACCGCCGTCGAAGCGGTAGCCGCCGCGGCCCGCGGCCCCGAACCCGAAGTCCTGCCCCTGAACCTGGCCGACCTCACCTCGATCGAACGCGCCGCCGACCACGTGGACGTCAGCATCGGCGCCGTCGACCTCTTGATCAACAACGCAGGCGTCATGGCCCTCCCGCGCGGTCACCGCACCACCGAGGGCTTCGACGCCCAATTCGGCACCAACCACCTCGGCCACTTCGCCCTGACCGGCGCCATCCTCCCGGCCCTGCTCCGCGCCGAATCCCCCCGAGTAGTAACGGTTTCCTCGATAGCGGCGTGGGCAGGCATCATCAACTGGCCCGACCCCAACTGGCGCCGCCTCTACCTCCGCTGGCCCGCCTACAGCCAGTCCAAACTGGCCAACCTCCTCTTCACCGCCGAACTCCAACGCCAGGCCCGCGCCGCCGCCACCCAGCTCACTGCGGTAGCCGCCCACCCCGGCCTCTCCGCCGCCCACCTCTACGACCGCAACGGCGAAAAGGGCCTCGCCGCCACCCTCGCCGCCATCCCCCAATCGATCCTCTTCGCCCTCGCCCAATCCGACAAAATGGGCGCCCTCCCGCAGCTCTACGCCGCCACCATGCCCGACCTCCCCGGCAACACCTACCTGGGCCCCGCCTTCGAAATAGCGGGCTACCCCCGGCGGGCCCTCCGCAACCCGTTGGCCCGCAGCCGCTCCCAAGCCCGCCATCTCTGGCGTCTCAGCGAGCGCTTGACCGGCATGACATACCGCTGGTCCAACTGACCGGTTCCTTATCTATCCGCCGAGGTCGGTGCCCCGGTCCTCGTCCTCCCGAACCGCCTTCCATCCCTGGCGTGCGCAAAGCACAACAAGAAGAGGGGTCACCTCGCCTGCCGTACCCGACGCTGGCTCCCCGGTCGGGAGCCGCCCCTCACCTTCGGTACGTGGGGCCTGGCCGTGGTTACGTTTCAAGACAAAACCCCCAAACCCACCCACCCTCCAACCAGTTCACACCCCATAGCGCTGGTTCACACCCTGTATTGGCACCCAACAAGGGGTGTGAACCAGCGAGAGGGGGTGTGAACTGGTTGGGGAGGGTCAGTGGGGAGGGGGTAGGTATCGTTCGGCGGCGGTGTCGACCAGGTGGAGGGCGGAGTCGGGGGCGAAGCGGGTTGTCAGGCGGATGAGGGTGTTGGGGTCCATTAGGCGGGAGGCCAGGCGGGCGCTGGTGGGGGATAGGCGGGCGGCGGTGATTACCACGCGGGATTCGAGGGGGGTGGGGGCGATGGCGGGGTTGCGGGCGGCTATGCGGACGATGTTGCGGGCTACGGTTTCTGGGCTGCGGGCTATCAGGGTGGCGGCCAGGATGGAGATGTTCTTGGCGCGGGTCATCATTTCGGCGTTGGTGCCGACGAGTTCGGCCGAGGGGTAGAAGCCGGTGTTGATGAAGGCGGGGAGGACGGCGGTGACGCCGACTTTCGTGCCTGCGAATTCCAGTCGTAGGCATTCGGTGAGCATCTGGGCGGCGGCCTTGCTGGTGCAGTAGGGGGTGGACAGCGGGATCGGGGTGACTGCTGCGGGGGAGGTTATGTTGAGGATTCGGCCGCCGCGGCCGGAGTCGACCATCTGGCGGCCGAACAGGCGGCTGCCGTGGTAGACGCCCCAGAAGTTGACGCCCATGATTTTGTCCCAGTCCTGTTTGGTGTGGCTGAGGAATGGGCCGCCGGTGGTGTATCCGGCATTGTTGATCAGCACGTCGGGTGTGCCGTGGGCGGAGAGGATGTCGGCGGCGAAATCCTCCATGGCCTGGCGGGCGGAGACGTCGACGGCATAGGCGAAGGCTCGGCCGCCGTGGCGCTCGATGAGGTCGGCTGTCGTCTTCGCGCTGTCGGCGTTGATATCGCTGACGATGACGCGAGCGCCCTTGGCGGCGAAGCGTTTCGCCGTCGAGCGGCCGATGCCGCTGCCTGCGCCCGTCACAATGACGAGCTTGTTGTCGAACGTGGCCATTTTCGGGGCCTCCACCTCTTTGTGAACTGTCCCATACAGCGTACGCTGATTTTGACAGCGCCGACAAGGGTGTCGGCCCAGTGCTGTGGAGGAGTCGCCGATGCCTGCCCGCCTTGCTTCTGACGCGGGAATTCCCGCCGGGACAGTGACTGTCGAGCTGCCGAGAGTTGCCAGTCTGCCGCTGCGGATCGCGCATCCGCTGTCCTACAACACTTTGCGGCGGGGGATGAATTTGCTCGTCCGGCTGGGACACAACCCGGGGGTGTCCGGGCGGATCGAGATATTCGCACCGGTGGAGTTGGCTGATCCGGCGGCGAAGGTGCTGATCGCACCGTGGGGCACGCGACGGAGAGCGGTGCGGTTCCCGGCATTTCGCGCCGAATGGGTGTGGCATCGCGAAACTGCCGATCCGGGGCAGCAGTGGGACGGTGCGATTCTGTACTTCCATGGCGGCGGGTTCGTGGCTTGCGGGTTGAATACGCATCGGCGCATCGTGGCTCGTATTGCACGTGCGGCGGGGGCGCCGCTGCTGAACGTGGACTATCGGCAGCTGCCCTGGGCACACATCACGGAGACGATGGAGGATTGCGTCGAGGGTTATCGGTACCTGTTGAATCAGGGTTTCGATCCGGAACGGATTGTCTTCGCCGGTGATTCGGCGGGTGGCGGTCTGGCATTCACGACGGCGCTGGAGGCGCGGGAGCGCGGACTGCCGATGCCGGGCGGGATTGCGGCTATTGCGCCGTGGGCGGATCTGGATTCCACCGATAAGATCGCCCACTCGAACAATCGTCTCGATCCGATGATTTCCGGTGAGGCGCTGGCGATTCCACCGGCATGGGGTTTTGCCGTGGACGGGAAACTGGACCCGGATTGGTCGCCGGTGAACAGGGATTTCGCCGGGATGCCGCCGGTGCTGATTCAGGTGGGCTCTACCGAGGTGTTGCTCTCCGATGCCGAGAAGCTCGCACAGCGCTGCGCCGAAGCCGGGGTTCCGTGCCGGTTACAGGTGTGGGACAAGGCGATTCACGTCTTCCAGGCGGCGGCCGACATTCTGCCCGATGCTCGTCAGGCGATCGGGGAGATGGGTGAGTTCATTCGGCGGACCGTCTACCCGGACGCCGGGTCCAAGCCTGTGCGCTTGAGGCGTTTCCTGCGCCGGACCGCCGCGTGATGGGGGCGATGGTGAGGGACTTCTATCCTGGCCTCGCGGTCATCACCGGCGCGGGTAGCGGTATCGGGCGGGGTACGGCCAAAGCCCTTGCGACGCATGGTGCGGAGGTGATCGTCGCCGATATCGATATGGTGGCCGCTCGCGATGCCGTCGCCGCGATTCGCTCGCGCGGCGAGGTCGCCATGGCTTATGAGCTCGATGTCGCCGATACCGATGCGCTCGAGGATTTCGCCGCCACCGTTCGTGCCCAGCACGGTGTCGCGGATGTGGTGGTCAACAATGCGGGCATTGTTGTCGGCGGACCGTTCCTGGAGGTTCCGGTCGAGGATTTCCAGCGGATCGTGGATATCAATTTGATGGCGATGATTCACGGCTGCCGTATCTTCGGGCGGCAGCTGGTCGAGCGGCATCAGGGCGGGTATCGAGGTCGCGGGCATCTGGTGAACATCTCCTCGCTGGCGGCGTTCGCGCCCGCGCCCTATTGCTGGCCGTATTCGGTACCGAAGTACGCCGTGAAGCATTTCAGTGAGTGCATTCGAGCCGAGCTGGCGCAGTACGGAATCGGAGTGACCGCCGTGTGCCTGGGGCTCATCGCCACCCATCTGACGCATACCGCGCGGGTTGCCTCGGTGAACGATGAGCAGCTCGCTATCGGCCGCAATGCGGCAGCCAAAGGTATGGCGTTGTTCGGTGCGCATCCGGATCAGGCGGGACGTGGGATCGTGCAGGCCATTCGGAAGAACAAAGCGGTCGCGCCGATCCGGCCGGAAGCATATGCGGCTCAGGTGATCTCGCGCCTGTTTCCGGGTGCGGTGCGCGCCGGAATGACGATTGCCGCCGATCGACGCCTGGAACGGCTGGGCCGCCGCGTCATCGACAACCCGCGTTTCGTCGAGCTGGGCGGTCGTCTCATATGAAGCATTTCGATCTCGTCGTGGTGACCGGCGCGGGCAGTGGTATCGGCCGGGGAACTGCTCGCGCATTCGCCCGGACCGGTGCACAAGTGGTGATCGCCGATGTCGACAGAGCAGGGGCGAGTGAGACGGTCCGTCAGATCGAGGACTTCGGTGGTCGCGCCGCAGCCTATGGGCTGGATGTCTCCGACACCAACGCCCTCGAGCTGTTCGCCGAATGGGTGCGGCTCGAACAAGGTGTGCCCGATGTGGTGGTGAACAATGCCGGAATCCTGGTCGGGGGGCCGTTTCTCGATATTCCGGTCGAGGATTTCGAGCGGATCATGGATGTCAATCTGATGGCCATGATCCACGGCAGTCGCATCTTCGCCCAGCACATGATCGACCGCGGGCGGGGCGGACACATCGTGAATGTCTCGTCGATGGGTGCGTTCGCGCCGTATCGGCTCGGAACCCCTTACTGCGTCACGAAATACGCGGCGAAGCATTTTAGTGACTGCATTCGCGCCGAGCTCGCGCCGCATCGGATCGGGGTCACCGTGGTGTGCCCCGGGTTGATCGCGAGCAATCTGGCCGAGACTGCCTCGATGTCCGGCGTCACCGATCGGCAGGCCGACGTCATCAGAGAGGTTGTCGCGCGGGGTATGGCGCTCATTGCCATGGACCCGGACAAGGCGGGTCAGCGGATTGTCAGCGCGGTGCGCAAGAACCGGGCGTTGCGCATGATCCGGCTGGAATCCTATGCCTCCTATGGTCTTTCGAGACTATCGCCGACCGCGCAACGCGCCGTCATGCGCGCGGCCACCGGACCCGAACTGGAGCAGGCCGCCCGCCTGTTGTCCGCATTCGAAAGGCAACACCCATGAGCACCACCCCCGATTTCCACGTCGCCGTGATCGGCGCGGGTCCCGGTGGCATTGCCGCCGGGGTGAAGTTGAAGAAGGCGGGCATCGACGACTTCGTCATCCTCGAACGTGCCGACGATGTGGGCGGCAGCTGGCACGAGAATCACTATCCCGGGCTCGGGGTGGATATCCCGGCGCTCGCCTACCAGTATTCCTTCGCCCGGAATCCCAACTGGTCCAGGTTCTTTCCGCGCGGTGCGGAGGTGCAGCGGTATCACGCCGACGTGGCCGCCCGGTTCGGGCTGTATCCGCACATTCGATTCCGCACCAATGTGGAACGCGAAGTGTGGGACGTCGACAACCACCTGTGGCGACTGCACACCACCGGCGGCGCTACCGTCACCGCCCGCTTCCTGATCAGCGCGGTCGGCGCGTTCATCCGCCCCAAGGACGATCCCGGCATCCCCGGACTGGCCGACTACGCGGGCAAACTCCAGCGCCCCTCGGACTGGGACCACGACTACGACCACACCGGCAAGCGAGTCGCCGTCATCGGCACCGGCGCCAGCTCGGTTCAGATCGTCCCCGCGATCGCCGCCGACACCGCCGAATTGGCCGTCTTCCAACGCACTCCGGTCTGGTGCGCCCCGAAACCGGACTTCCGCATGCCCCCGCTCGCCCGCAAAGTATTGGCCGTCCCCGGCCTGGTTGCAGCGGGCCACGGCGCCGTCCTAGTCGGCGTGGACCTGGTCCTGCGCGTCAGCACCGCGGCCCCCCTCTGGCTGGCCAAACCCGCCATGTGGACCTTCGACAAAACAACCATCCGCGCCTACCGCCTCTACCTACGCGCCATAGTCCGCGATCCCGACACCGCCCGCCGCCTCGCCCCCAACCACGGCATGATCGCCAAGCGCCCCACCATGTCCACCGGCTACATCCTCGCCTTCAACCGTGACAACGTAAACCTCATCACCACCCCCATAGACCGCTTCACCGAGAACGGCATCCGCACCCGAGACGGCGCCGACCACGATTTCGACATGATCGTCCTGACCACCGGCTACGAAGTCTTCTCCGACGCCGAAACCTACCGCCCCGGAACAATAGTCGGACGCAACGGCTTCGACCTGGGCCACTTCTACACCACCCAGGGCCTCCAGTCCTACCAAAGCGTCGCCCTCCCCGCCCTCCCCAACCGCTGGACCCTCGTAGGCCCCTACTCCTGGACCGGCACCGGCTGGCACGCCTTCATAGAAATGACCGCCGACCACGCCATCCGAGCCATCCGCGAAGCCACCCGCCGCCGCGCCACCTTCATCTCCGTCCGCCCCGAAGCCCACACCGCCTACCACCGCACCACCTACACCCGCGCCGCCGCCCTCCGCTACTACCTCTCGGACCTGAACGCCCACGTCCCCACCTACTACCGCAACCCCCAAGGCGACACCACCTACATCCGCCCCTCCGGCTACTTCCAAGCCAGCCGAGCCACCCGCCACTTCCCCCTAACCGACTACCACTACGAACGCCTCCACCGTCCCGCCTGACCCCCGTGGGTTCACACCCCCAACCCCCGCTACACACCCCTTATCCACGGCCAATATCGGGTGTGAACCGGACCTAAAGGGTGTGAACGCTGGTTAGATCGGGGCGGGGACGGTGCGGGTGCCGAGGTGTGCGGTGGCAGCGGCGATTCGGGCGGCGGTGCGGATGCGGGCTGCTGTGCGATGGCGGTCGGGGAGGTCGGACCAGGTGATGCGGACGACGATCCAGCCGAGGGCGCGGAGGCGGTCTTCTCGGCGCTTCTCCTCGATGACGACTTCCTCGGCGGTTTTCGAGCCGCGGAGTTCGGTGCGGTATTTGATCAATCCATCGAATTCGACGATTACGCCCAGTTCCGGGAAGAGGAAGTCGACGCGGGCCACGAACGCGCCTGTGCAGTCACGGATCACGGCTTGCAGATCGGGGGCCGGAAGGCCCGCGCGGTGGAAGGCCACCCGAGCGCGGGATTCCCCGGGGCTCTCGCTTCTGCCGTCGAGAAACGCGAGAGTGGCAGCGACAGTGCGGGAACCGGGTCCAGGGCGCAACCGGGACAACTGCTCGTCGAGTTCGGCCCGTGATCCGAGCCCACCGTGCAGTACCGCATCGCCCGCGGCCACTGCCCAGTCGAAGGGCAACGTGCGCGCCAGGTCGACAACCGTACGAGCCGGTGAGGTCACCCGGATCCCGTCGAGCTCAACCACGTCGCCATGGCCGAACCGACCAGAATGCACCACCACCTGCCGCTTCATGCGGGCGCCGGTCGCCCGATCCCGGCTGAGATGTACCCGCTCTCCCGGACCGCCCGGCAACGGGAGCCCATACAGCACCCCCGCCGAACCCGCTGCAGCACACCACCATCAGTGATCCGCCCTAGCGCGTACTCGGAAAACCCATCCACCAGAGCATCACTGCGGGACAACATTCGCGGAATGTCCATCCACCGATAGTCGCTGACCCACAACAGTGAAACGGGTCCGCCCAAGCCCCGGTGTGGATAACTCCCGCCTGTGGATATCGCAGGTTCACACCCCTTTCCGCTGGTTCACACCCCTTGTTAGGCACCTATATGGGGTGTGAACCAGCGCTATGGGGTGTGAACTGGTTGGGGGGTGGGTGGTTTTGGGGGTTTGTCTGTTCGGGTTTTGTCTTTTGGTCTTTTGTCTTGAAACGTAACCACGGCCAGGCCCCACGTACGCCTCAGCGGATAGACAACGAACCGGTTGGTCAGATTGCTCGGCGGCGGGAGAGGTAGCTGACTGCCAGGAGGCCCAAGGGGATTTGGCTCCAGAAGGTTAGGAGGCGGAAGGCCAGGGCTACGCCTACTGCGATGCCTGCGGCTACACCGGCGATTGCGGTCAGGCCGGTGACCATGGCGATTTCCTTGGTGGCTATGCCGTTCGGGGAAGGGATCAAGGGCGCCAGGACGATCGTGATCAGGTAGACGACGAAGGCGTCCGTGGGAGGGAGGTTGACGTCTACGGCGTGGAGGATTGCGAGGAGGGCTGCGATGTTGAGGAAGGGTTGGGCGGCGGCGGAGGTCCAGAGGAGGGTGGCTCGGACCGGGTGGATTGCGGTGGTGGCTATGGACTTCCATTCGAAGTCCGCGGCTGCGCGGGAGTGGTGGCGGGTGAACCAGTGGCGGATCAGGGCGCGCCAGCCGCCGCGGGCGCTGGCGTAGCGGTGGGCGAAGAATGCGGCCGTGGCGGTGAGGGTCAGGCAGAGGAGGGTGACGGTTGTGATGATCGCGCCACTGCGCCAAGGGTTTTCGAGGATGGCGGTGTGGGTGGAGGATACGGTGCCGTCCAGACGGTCCCAGGGCAGGCGGGTGCCCGCGCGGTCCATGAGGTTCGGGGTGGCGAGGACGGCGATCACGATCAATGGGAGGCGGACGGCGAGTACGGCTAGGCCGAGCAGTGCGATGGAGGAGAGGGCGGCGGCGTGGCTCAGACCTGCTCGGCGGAGGAAGCGGAGGCGGAGCAGTAGGGGAGCGGCCGGGATGAGGCTGGCTGCGGTCACCGCCCATTGGACGGCGAACAGGTGGCCCGTCGGCGGGTTCACCGGCATGGATCCGCGCAGCATCCACACCGACGTCGGCCACATGGCGGCCGTCGCGAGGACCGCGAGTACGAGCCAGCGTGGATCGGCGCCCGCCAGGCTGCGCACTCCGGCGGCCATGGTTTCGCGTTGCCACACCACGACCACGGCGAGGATCACAAGGAAGACGGCGGTCGGTAACAGGCGTGATCGAAACAGTAAGTGCAGTCTGCCGGTATCCGTATCCGATGCGGAACTCGGCTCCGATGTGGAACTCGGCGCGGGTTGCTCGGCTCCGCCGACCGGATCGAGCGATGGCGTGGCGGTCGACGGAGGTTCAGTTGCGGCGGTGCCCGAACGTGGCTGCACCGTGCTCCTCCCTGCCCTCGTGCATCAGGTCCGTGCAAGGAATCTACTGAAACGGGACATCCTGGGGTTCAATGGCGAGTGAATCCAGGATGACGGTCAGTACCTGCTGTATCCAGCCATGCGAAGAGCACGATGCGGGACCGGATCAGTTCAACAGCGCGGCGGCCACCACCGAGGCGAGGTACTGCTGCCCCTCGACATTGGCATGCAACGGGACCGTCGGCGTGGTCGGCGTCGGCCCATTGACCCACTGCGTCCCGACCGGCTCGCACATGTCATGCCCCGTCTTGGCGAAGTTGTCGGCGAAGCGGGCATTGTGGCGTGCCGCGAGTTCCCGGAACGCATCGGTCAGTCGCTGCTGCCCGCCCTGGTCGACGAGTCCGAAACAGCCACCGCCCGGCGGGAAATACCGCAGGTAGGAGGTGACGACGACGGTCGCGTGCGGCGCCCGCTCGCGTATACCGTCGAGCACCGTGCTCACCCGTTGGCGGACGGTTTCGAGCATGTCGTCGGTGATGGCGTTGACATTGAGCGCCCCGATATCGTTCGCGCCGATGGTGAGGGTCACCAGATCGGTATCCGAGGTGAGCGCCTCGAACTGCGGCGGATTCGGCGATCCGCCCGAACCGGTCTGCGGTTGGGTCATATTCGTCGTCTTCGCGCTGCTACAGGAGGCGTCCACGAATTCGGCGACCCCGAGCGTTTCGGCCAGCACGGATGGGTAGTTGTCCAGCGCCCGGGTGCAGAACAGCGGGCTGCCCGGTTGCAGTTTGTCGAGCGAGCCGACCGCAGCGGCGGAATCCCCGAGCGCCACATACCGATCGATCGACGGGAGCGCTAGCGCGGGTGCGGAAGCCGCGGCCGAAGCCGCGAGTGCCGTGGTCGTCACCGCAATAACGGACAAGCGTTGCAAACCCGTCAACACCCGAACTCTCCTCCCATACGGACTCTTTCCCATCGAGATTGCGCACCCTATTACCGCACGTTCGCGGGCCTCGTGACAGGAAAAGCCCAGGAGAACCGGCTCCCGGGCGTGCGAGGCGAGGACGACTCGCCGCCGCGCGCGGTCCTAGCGCGGATCCTCGCGGAGAGCGAAGGAATTCAGGTACGCGCGAGGAGCGGTGCCGTTGACGGTGTGATCACCGATGAGGGTGGCTTTGTAGACGGCGGGATTGTGGGAGGAAATGGTGCGGGCATTGCGCCAGTGGCGATCCAGGCCGAGCGGGGAGCGGACGGCGGTGGCGCTGCCCGCATTGAAGAGCTGCCAGGAGGCGGCGCCCGCCAGCTCGGTATTGGCCACCTGGGTCGCGGCGGATTCGAGGAGGGACTGCTGGGCTGTCGCGGGGGAGGGGTTGGCGTGGAAGGCGTCCAAGGTGCGGGCCAACTGAAGGACATTGGCGCGGGCGCTGTACGCCTTGGTCCAGACTTCGCCGACTATCTGGGTGATCTGCGGGTCGGCGGCAGGGTCGGGGGTGGAGGCGAGCGGGTAGGAGCGGGTGCGAGATTTGACCAGGGCGGCGAGATCGGTGGCGATGGCACGGGTGATTCCGGCCTGGGTGGCGGACAGGACGAACTGGTAGAACGCCTCCATATAGTCGTTGTCCAGGGGATTGCGTTGGCGCAGTAGGTAATCCGGATCCACGAGCACATTCTCGAAGACCGCGGTCCCGCTCGCGGTGAGGCGCTGGCCGAAGCCGTCCCAGTCGTCCAGGATGGTCACGCCGGTGCTGCGGCGGGGGACGATGGCGGAAACGAATTCGCCATTCTCGACGACGAGGACATTGAGCCAATCGGCGTAGAGACTGCCCGTGGTGTAGAACTTGCGGCCGGACAGCCGGTACTCCGCGCCGTCGCGGTGGAGTTGGGTGGCGAGGGCGGTGAGATCGGGGGTGGCCAGTTCCGCGCCCGCCGGGCCGAAGAACTGCCCGCTCGAGGCGGCGCGCAGCAAGGTTTCGCGGGCCGGACCGGGCGGGGCCAGGCGCAGGATCTCGGTGAGGCCGAGATGACCGCGGAAGATCTGGGCGACATTGGAATCGCCCGCGGCAATGGCGATCAGAACCTCCGCCAGCTCGGTGACCGAGGCGCCGGAACCGCCGAATTCGACCGGAACGCGCAGTGCGCCCGCACCCGCGGCCAGCAGCGCCGCGAGCTGATCGGTCGGCAGTTTGTGCTCGGCTTCGCGGGCGATCGCGTCCTCGCTCAACCCGCTCGCGAACTCGGCAATCGCCGCCAGCCGCAGCTCCAGATCGTCCTTCGCCATTACACCCAGTTCGTCGTGCGGGCACCGCGCGGTGACGCCGCGTCGTGACAGATCGCTCGCGAAAACTACATCGCTCCAACGGGTTTGCCGGAAGACATTGGATCACGGTGGTCGCAACTGTTTCCAACCCGCCCGGGGTGCCGCACGATGGCCAGCGGACCAGGGGGGTTCCAGCTCACTTCTACGAACGGACGCCCAGATGTCTGATGTCGTCAGCGAGCCGCTGATCCGGTACTCCGACGAGGTGCGCGAGGCGCTCGCCCGGAGGGCGCCGATCGTCGCGCTGGAATCGAATGTGGTGGCGCACGGCTTTCGCAGGCCGGAGAATGTGGCGGTCGCGCGGGAGGTCGAGGCGGTGGTGCGGATCGACGATCCCGCCGAGATCGCCGAGCTCGCGCGCCTGCACCGGCAGCTCAACGATCGCGGATCGGTGCTGGTCACCCACCCGATCCCGGTCGCGGACGCCCTGGACGGCGATCGCATCGAGACCGCCATCCAGCAGGCGCTGGCGCATGCGGCCGCGGAAGGCATTGCCGGGCCCGCCATCACCACCTTCGTCCTGCGGGCCGTGAACGAGGCCACCGGTGGCGATGCCGCGGCCGCCAATCGGGCCGTCCTGCTCAGCACCACCCGCGCCGCCACCGAGATCGAAGTGGCGCGCAGTGCCGCCGAACGCGCGGCCGTAGACCGAATCACCCACGACCAGGAGGTCTTCCATGCCATCTGAGACCGCGCCATCCGAGACCGCGCACGCGGCGGTGCTGTTCGACCTGGACGGCACCCTGCTCGATACGCCGCGCGCCATTGCCGAACAGTTCGCCATTGCGGTCGAGCGCGTCACCGGGGTGCATCCGGGGGAGGAGGCGGCCCGGCGGTTGATCGGCGCGCCACTCGAGAAGATGGCGGGCTCGTTGTCCAATACCGATCCGGAATCCGCTACGGCGCAATCGATTTCGGAGGAGTATTTGACCCGCTATCGGGAGCTGATCGTGCCGAAGGCGGCGGACCTGGTCTTCGACGGCGTGCGGGAAGGGCTGGAACGGCTCGCGTGCAATGGTTTCGAGCTCGCCGTCGTCACCAGCAAGCGTCATCACAGCGCTGAGCTGATCCTGAAGGCGGCCGGTATCCGCGAGCTGTTCGCGGCCGTCGTCGGGGCCGATGACGTCTCGCATCCCAAACCGCATCGTGAAAGCGCCGATGTGGCCCTGGCCGCGCTGGGCCGATCCGAGGTGGGCGCGGCCGGTGCGGTGGTGGGCGATACCGCCGCCGATATCGGATTGGGAACGGCCATCGGCGCATTCACCGTCGGCGTCACCTACGGCGTCTACTCGGTCGAGCAGATCACCACGACCACACCGGATTTCATCGCACACAGCTTTGCCGACGTCGCCCGCGCCGTGCTGGCCCGGATCGGAGAGTGAGCATCATGACCACCACCTGGACCCGACCGACCACCGAACCCGTCGATATCGAGAAGTACCTCGGCGTCAATGTTTTCGTGCTGCCCGCGCAGCCGGGCCTCATAGCCCTGCACACCGAGGCCCGCGACGCGGGCGCGGATCAGGCGCGTTTCGTGCGCGCCACCCAGCGCATCATCCGGCTGCTGCTGGAAACCGCGCTCTCCCATCTGGAACACCGGCCGCGACCGGTCACCACACCCACCGGGTTCGTCTTCGACGGCGTCGAACCGGCCTCGCCCGAGCTGTACGCGGTATCCATCCCGCGCGCCGGGGACGCGCTGGAAGGCGGGCTGCGCGAGATCCGCCCCGACACCCGCTTCGGCAAGATCCTCATCCAGCGCGACACGGTGACCAAACAACCGACCCTGCACTACCGCAAACTGCCCGCCGGTATCGCGGGCAACGAGGTGCTGCTGCTGGACCCGACCATCGCCACCGGCGGCACCCTGCTCACCGCGGTCAACGAACTCGTCGCCGCCGGTGTCGAAGAACATCGCATCGTGGTCGTCAATGTCCTCACCTGCCCCGAGGCGCTCGCCACCGTGCTGTCCCGGCGGCCCGACCTGCGGATCGTCACCTCCCACATCGACCAGACCCTCACCGACCAGGCCTTCATGCGCCCCGGCATAGGCGATTTCGGCGATCGTTTCCACGGCACCACCGTCCGGGCGTGAGGAAACGGAGCACAGTGTGAACCTCCTCGACCTGCTCGACGATCGGCTGCGCGCGATCCCGAATGCGATTGCCTGCGAAGATGAGTCGCGCACGCTGACCTTCGCCGAGCTCGATCGTGCGGCCGATGCCGCAGCCCGCGCGCTGCGAGCGATCGGCGTCCGCCCGGGCGATACCGTCGGCATCTTCCTCGCCCCGTCGGTGGATCTGGTCGTCGCGGTGTGGGGGAGTCTCCGCGCGGGTGCGGCGTATCTGCCTCTCGCCGTGGACTATCCGGCGGAACACATCGGCTACATGGTCGCCGACAGCGAGATCCGCGTGGCCGTCACCGATGCGGGCAGCGACGACCTCGCCCGCCGGATCCTGCCCGCAGGCGTGCGAACCCTGCGCGCGACAGAATCGACCCGGGCCGCGGACACGGATCTGCGCGATGGGGCCCCGGCGCTGCCGAGCGGGGATCCGGCGCTGCCAAGCTGGAACACGGCGTTGCCGGACGGGGACGTGGCATTGCCGGACGGGGGCGCGGTGCTGGCGGACGGGCGCGCGGCGCTGCCGAACCGGGACGCGGAGCGGTTGGGGACCAAGGCGGAATTGCCGGACGGGGCGAAGGCGGCTCGGTGGACCGAGGCGAGCGCCGTGTACACGATCTACACCTCGGGGACGACCGGTGCGCCCAAGGGGGGGGGTGATCCCGCAGCGGGCTATCGCCAACCAGATGCGTTGGATGGCAGCCGAACTCGGGATCGGTCCGGGTGCGCGCATCCTGTTGAAGACGCCCGTCAGCTTCGATGCCGCGCACTGGGAGCTGCTGGCCAATGCCGTCGGCGCCACCGTGGTGGTCGCGCCCGCGGGCACCCACACCAGTCCCGATGACATCCTCGCCAGGGTGGTCCGCGACTCGATCACGGTGCTGCAATGCGTGCCGACCATCTGGGCCGAACTCGTTGCCCTCCCCGGTATCAGCGCTGCCACCACGCTGCGGACGGTAGCCAGCGGCGGTGAAGCCCTGCCCAGCGCATTGGCCGAGCGGCTGCGCACGGCGCTCCCGCACACCCGCGCGATCAACCTGTACGGACTGACGGAAGCCGCCATCAACGCGACCTGGTTCGACTTCACCACCGCGGACCTGACCGGCTCCGCGATCGTGCCGATCGGCGTCCCGGTCGACGGGTGCGAGGTCGTGATCGTCGATGAGGAGGATCGCCCGGTGCCGGATGGCGAGACCGGCGAATTGCTTATCGCTGGAATCCAACTCGCCGACGGCTACCGCAATCGCCCCGAAATCCCCGCCGGACGCTTCCCGCACCTGTCCTTCGCCCCGGGTGCGCCCCAACGCTGGTACCGCACCGGCGACCTGGTCCGCCTCCGCTCCGACGGCCAACTCGCGTTTATCGGCCGCAATGACGAACAGGTCAAGGTCAACGGCCACCGCGTCGAAACCAATGAAGTGCGCGTCTGGATCGAAAAACACGACTGGGTCCGCACCGCCGCCGTCGTCCCCTGGGTGAATGACCGCGGTACCACCCAACTGGCCGGTTTCATCGAATTGGACCCTGACCAAGCCCCTCTCATGGACCAGGACCGAGCAGGCCGCCACCACCGCTCCAAATCCACCCGCACCCAGGTAACCGCCCAACTATCCGACCTGGCCATCCGCCAGCCGACCACCGAACCCGAAGTCCCCCTCTTCGCCCCCGACCCCACCGAAGCCCAACTCCGCCGCGTCTTCGCCCGCAAGACCTACCGCACCTTCACTGACACCCCCATAGACCTGCCCGCCATCGAAGCGCTCCTGTGGCAACTGCCCCCACACGCCCAGGACCCGCGCGAAACCGTCCCCGCCCCCTCAGAATTCGACGCCGAGCCAACCGAACCCGTTCGCGACCAGAACGTGTCCTCGAAGAACCCGACGAATCCCGCTCGCGACCGGATCGCGTTCGCCGGAACGCGGGACGAGATTGCCCGCGAGCTGCATACGCCCGCCGGGGATTCCAGCGTCGTAGCCCGTGAATCGGCCGTGACGGCTGGCGAGGAGACAGGTCGACCTGCGCGGCTGACGGCGCAGCGGCTCGGCGTGGTGCTGCGGTGGCTCGGGCCGTTCAACAGCTCGGATCGGTTGCTGCCCAAGTACTTCTATGCCTCTCCGGGCGCGCTCAATGCGACTCGGATCTATCTCGAAACCGGTGGTATGCCTGGGTTGGCGGCAGGCATGTACTACTTTCATCCGCTGCACCACGCGCTGTATCGCGTCGGGTCGGCGGGCCGCGCCGGTGTGCGGCTGCATCTGATCGGGCTGCCCGAGGTGATCGAGTCGGTGTACTCCACCAATGTGCGGGAGGTGCTGCAGTTCGAGGCGGGGCATATTCTCGGCGTGCTCGATGAGGTGAGCGCGGAATTCGGCTGGGAGGTGCGCACTGTCGCTGTCGTCCATGGCCTTACCGATGGAGTGGCGACGGCCAGTGTCGAAATCGGGCCGCCGCAGTCCTTTTGGCCTGTGGTGTCGAGGGCGCCCAGCCGGGCGGTTCCGATACAGCCACTTTCGATGACGACAGCGGATCTGTCGGCGGGGACTCTTCCGGTGGCCGTGACGGGACCGGTTCGGATCGTCCGGGCGGCGGCTGCGCCGCGGGTCGGGATTCATGTTCAGGTGCACGGCGAGGTCGGGGGAGCGCGGCACGGGCTTTATGAATTCGGCAGGGCGGGGCTGGAATACATTGCCGACGGAAAAGTGGAGCGGCGGCATGTGATCGCCATCAATCAGCGGTCCTACGATCAGGCGCTGTTCGGGGTGGTGCTGTCGGTCGATCCGGGCGCCGGGTGGGATGGGTTCACCGAGCTGGGACGGACATTGGCGCATCTGCAGCAGATCGGCAGCAGGCATGGGATCGGGTTCATGTCGGCGGGGTATGCCTCGCTGACCGGGCGGTATCTGCCTTCGGCCCGCCGGTTCGACGAGATTCTGGGGCGGCGGACGCTGAGCTATTTCGCATTGGCGGGACGGGTTTCGGCGGAACAGGTGGCTGCGACCGATATGGCCGAGGACGCTGTTCATATGAAGGGGCCGGAGGAACTGCTCAAGGACGATCTCCGGGCCGTGCTGCCGCCGTACATGGTGCCGCCGACGATTCATGTGCTGGACCGGATTCCGCTGTCGCAGAACGGGAAGCAAGATCGGACCGCGCTCACGGTGCTGGCTTCGGAGCTCGGATCGCGGCGGGCTCGGCCCAGTGATCCGCCGGTTACGTGCCGGGAGGTCGAGGTGGCGCGGATCTGGTCCCGGGTGCTGGGTTATGAACCGGTGTATCGGGGTGACGACTTCTTCGCGCAGGGCGGCAATTCCATATCGGCGCTGCGCTTGATTCGCGCGCTGGATGAGGAACTCGGGACGTCCTTGCCGGTGCAGACCATTTTCCGCGCGCCTACCGTGGCCGAACTGGCCGCCGCCACAGGCGATTCCGAACCCATATCGCGATTCCTGCGATTGACCGGGGCGGCCGAGCCGACCGCGACCACCGTGTTGTGGCCAGGGCTGGGCGGCTACCCCATGAGTCTGCGCACTCTGGCCGGAGAGCTCGCACAGCGCGGGCACGCCGTGTACGGGGTGCAGGCGCGCGGGCTCAACCCAAGGGAGACGCCGCAGAACAATCTCGACGCGCTGATCGCCGACGATCTCGACGAGCTGCTGAATCTCGAGCTGCCGCAGCCATTCCGGATCGTCGGGTATTCCTTCGGCGCACGGGTGGCGGCCGAGGTGGCGCAGCGGCTTCTCGCCGCCGGGCACGAGGTCGAGGAACTGGTGCTGATCGCTTTGGGCTCACCCGTCATCGCCGGAATACCGGACGACGACGAAGTGCGTTACGAAAGCGCCTATTTCAAGCGAGTGCTGGCATCGGTGTTCAGCGCCCGAATCGATCCACCATACGCGGCGGAACTCGACAAGCTGGTCACCAGCCGGACCGAGTTCATCGACCTGATCGTGGCGAGCGAACCCGGTTTCGACCGGGCCACGGTCGAGCGCATCGTCGCGGTGGTCGAGCACACCTACCGCTTCCGATCCCGCCCGGCGACCGTCGATCAACCCCTCCTAGACCGCAGCCTGTACCTGCGCGCCCGCGGCGACGGCCCGTCCTTCGCCGACATCCCGGTCGCCGCAGTGCGATTGCGCGCCCGCCCGGTGAGCAATCTGCCCTACCACCACTACGACATCGTCACCGCCGGTGCCCTCGATATCGCGGCGGCGGTGCTGGAACAAACCATGAACAGGGAGCTGGTCTGATGCCGCACGTAGAGATCTCGCACTTCCCCGCCGACCTCTCGGCCGACGCCAAACAGCTGCTCGAAGTCGCCATCACCGCCGCCGTGACCAGAGCCTTCGGCGTCGCCGAGGGCGCGGTATCCATCGGACTCGAAGGCATCGCCCGAGACGACTGGCAGGAACGCGTATACCGCCCCCTGATCACCGGCCGCGCCGACGGCGCCGCACTCCTACGCGCCCCGAACTACTGATGGGCATCCAGGGCGCGCAGCCGGATCCCGTTTTCACGGCGCACGAAACCCCGATGCCCATACCAGCAGTGCCGAAGTCCGGATCGGCTGGTGTGGTGGTAGAGGGTTCGAAGTCCGCGCCGGTCAGTTCGAAGTCCGGGCGCGTTGGCTCGGCGCACCAGGCCGCGGAATCCGAACTCTCGGCGGTGGTCAGGGTGGCCGCGCCTGTGGCCGTCGTCGCTCTTGTCGCGTTGAACCTGCGACCGGGTATCACTACGGTCGGCCCTTTCCTCGAGTCGGTGACCGCGCACTACGGTGCGGGATCGGCCGCCGCTGGCATCATCACAGCCGCGCCGGTGGTCGCTTTCGCCCTGATCAGCCTGGCGACACCGCTTGCGTTGGCCCGGATTTCGCTGCGCGCCGGTTTGTTCGTGGCGCTGTCGCTGATCGCGGTGAGTCTGGCGGTCCGCCCGTGGGGCGATCTCGCGGTGTTCATCGCCACGACGTTCACCTTGGCCCTCGGAGTTGGCCTGCTCTCGGTCCTGCTCCCCGCCGTCATCCGCACCACGACTAGTACACGAACGCTGGTCACCACCTTCACCACTGCCCTACAAGTCGGGGCCGCACTCGGATTCGCCGCCATCGTGCCCGTGTCGCACGCTGTCGGTGGCTGGCAGCGGGCGCTCGCGGTGTGGGCCGCCCTCGCCCCGATCGGCGCCCTCGCCCTCTGGCGCTCCACTCTCGGCTCTACCACGACTGCTGTGGCCCCTACAGCCACGAGTTCCACTGCCGCCGAAGCGATTCCACCGATGTCGACCGCTGCCTCGGTTGGTGTGGCCCCGATGGTTGCGTCCATACCGGGCGCGGCGTCGCGGCGCACACCTCCGCTGGGTGTGTCCTCTCGGCGTACGGCCACAGCGAGTGATGCGTCGGAGCGTGCGGTCTCAGAGCGTACTGTCCGGGCGGGTCCGACTCCGGCTGGTCGGGCTCCCACCGGAGCTGTCGCGCCGGTTGCGGCCGCCGACAGCGCAGTCCGGGATGACTTGGCCTCGGCGGGCTTCGGCTCAGTTGGCGCTGCCCCCGACCGCACGGCCTCGCCGGTTAAGGCTTCAGAGCGTGCAGCCTCAGACAGCGGAGCCCTGGACGGCGTCGGCCACACTCGCGTGGTCCCGGCGCGCACGGCCTCGGAGGAGGAGGTCGGCCCGGCAGGCGGGGCTCCGGTGCGGTCGGGCGGTGGGACCTCGGTGCATCCGAAATTGGGCGGTCGAGTCTTGGCTGGCGGGGTGGGCGCGGTCGAGAATCCGATTGGCGTGCTGCGGCGGACCGGGACGGTTGGGCTTGCGGTGTTCTTCGGGTTGCAGGCCATGGTGGCGTTCGTGGTGATCGGGTGGCTGCCGTCGGTGCTCACCGATGCGGGGGTGAGTGAGGGGGCCGCGGGTGGGTATCTCGGGTTGCTCACTTGCCTGGCGGTGCCGATCAGTCTGGTTGTGCCGCCGATTGTGGCGGGGTCGCGCCATCCTGAGCGGTGGCTGGCCGGGTTCAGTGTGTGCAGCGTGTTGGGGATTCTCGGGTTTCTGGTCGCTCCGGGGGCGGCGCCGCTGGTGTGGTCGCTGGTGCTCGGGGTCGGGTTGTCGGTGTTCTCGTTGGCGCTCACGGTTATCACCGTGCGTGCGCCTACCCCGGAGCAGGCGATCGGATTGTCCAGTGCCGTTCAGGGTGTCGGCTATGTGATCGCGGCCGTCGGGCCGTACGCCATCGGGGTGTTCCGGCAGTTCGACTCCGGCTGGGGGATTCCGCTCGGTGCGCTGCTGGCCGCGGCCGTGGTGCAGACGATCGTGGGATACCGCGTCGGTGGCGGGAAGACGGCGGATCCGGGAAACGCATCTATCAAGGAAAGGCAGTGATATGACGGCTGAAGCCGTGGCGAAGGTCGCCGATCTGCTCGACGATCGCAGCCATCATATCGAATTCAATGGGCATCTGACCAATCACGTCAAACATGCGGTGGTGGCGTTGGCGGCGATCGGGGCGCCCGAGCATGTGATCCGGGATTATTACAAGGGCTATGCCGAGCTGACTCCGTACGGGTTTCCGCTCGAGCCGCAGCGTGCTTCGACCGTGGTGATCGATGCGGGCAACTGGTGCGAATTCATCGGTCAGCGGGCATATTTCAGCGCGTACGTCGCCTTCTTCGATCGTGAGGTCGCCGCCAAGGGCATCGGCGGCGTGGTCGCCGAGTACGCACCGGAACTTCTGCGCGGCTGGATCGGCGCCTTCACCCACGCCGCCATTCATCTGGGCTGGGCGGTCTGGGCCGAGCATGCGGGTATGACCGCCGAAGCACTTGCCTACCTGGCATTTTCCTTCGTCCGGGTCACCGATGACGAGCGCACGCCACCGATATCGGCCGCGTACGATCCCGTGGAATCCCTTGTGCAACTGAGCGAGAACTGGACACAGGACGAAATATTCCGCAGCACGGTCGAATCGGTGATCGCGGATACGAACAGCTTCACCGAACTGCATCCCGAACTGAATCGCTCCGGCCTGCAAGCGCGCGTCGCCGGAGTCGCCATCACCGGGATTCCCGAGCTGATCGCCGCACCGGCGTGGATCTACCAGCTGTCCGGCCCGGAGCGTCGCGCCCGGGTACGGCGCGCGGTCACGCTGCTGTACCTGGCCCAGCCCGGAGACTTCGTGGTGCTGCACCTCATCACCTCCCTGTTCGCGCTCGAAACCATTGCCGACACCTTGGATTCGCCGACGGCCGAAGACACCGTGTACGAACTGTTCTGGGCCGGACTGGGCATCATCACCGCGGCCGAGCGCAAGATCCCGACCGCGCACAAACTCCGCGAACTGGCCCGCCTGTACTCCACTGACACCAGCACCGACTCGCTCACCGGCGCAGCCGAATTCGAGTTCAGCGCCCGCCGCGCCTGGCTGGAGGACGAGGAGCACAACCCCAAGCTCGTCTTCGTGCTGCGCTCCTAGTGGGACGCCGACCCCTGGAGCGCGCACCGGCACGCCGCCGGTCAATTCACCCGCACTCCCGACCTGCCCGCCAGCTTCGAAGAACCCCCGAACGAATAGGACTCGCCCATGACAGAAGTGATTTCGACCGTCCTGCAGGAGCAACTGCACAAGCGCTACGGCGCGGCGGCCCCGGCGGCCGCCGGAATCGGCAATCAGACCCTGGAACTGCTGCTGCGCCACTGCACCGTCCGCCACTTCGTGCCCGGCGATATCAGCGAGGCCGAACTGGCCGTGATCATCGCCGCCGCGCAATCCGCCTCCACCTCGGCCAATTTCCATTTCACCAGCGTGGTCGTGGTCGACGATCCGGCATTGCGCGCACGACTCTCGGAGCTCGCCGGTGGCCAGCAGTTGATCAAGGACGCCGCTGTCTTCCTGGTCTGGCTGGCCGACTGGTCCCGCAATATCCACCTGGCCCGCACCAACGGCCACACCATCGAGGCGACCGAATACCTCGACAGCGCCCTGTCCAGCGTTATCGACGTGACCCTGTCGGCGCAGAATGCCGCCACCGCGGCCGAATCACTCGGTTACGGAATCACTTTCGTCGGCGCGCTGCGCAACAATATCGACGCGGTGATCGAGGCGCTGCGGCTGCCGGAGCACACCTTCCCGGTGTACGGGCTGGCCATCGGCCTGCCGGACCCCGCCGATCCGGCCGATATCAAGCCCCGCTACGGCCAGAAGGTGGTGGTGCACCGCAATACCTACTCCTCGCCCGCCGCCGAGGACGTCACCGACTACCTGAATCGCATCAATACCTACTACCGCGAACAGGAACTCCCCGAGGACTGGGTGAAGAACCGTCTGGCCGGGCGCATCTCGACCAAGGAGAGCCTGCACGGCCGCCAAGGCATCCGGAACGCCTTCAACAGCCAGGGTTTCCCGTTGAAGTAGCGACAGCGACAACGGCCCGGCCACCAGTGAAAGGTAGCCGGGCCGTTGGTATTCCGTTGATCAGTTGCGCTGCATCCAGGCGTCGAAGAACTGCAACCGCGCCGACGCCTCGAACTTCAGATCGGCGACCGAGCTCGACACCCCGACCGCCTGCGACAGCTCGATGGTGGGAATCCACAACCCGTTCTCCAGCACCAGCTGCTGCGCCTTGCCGATCTGCTGCGCCCGCGCCGCGGCGTCCACCGTCTGCAACTCGCTCGACAGCGCCTCGTCCAGCGCCGGAATCGGCCCGCGCCCGTCCAGATTCCGCCCGTCCAACCCGAAGGTGGTGCGCAGGATATCGCCGTCGGCCCGCGTCGTGTTGTAGTACAGCGCATCGAAATTCTTGCTGTTCTGCCGCACCGTGTACTCCGCATCGGCGATCGGCTCCAGCCGCAATTCGATTCCGGCCTTGCGCACCTGCTGCTGGACCAGCTCGAGAATGGCCTGATTCCCGGCGAAGGCGCTGGTGAACGAGATCGCGAAGGAGAGCCGCACCCCGTCCTTCACCTGAATGCCGTCACCCCCGGTCGCCCACCCGGCCTGATCCAGCGTGCGCCCGGCCGCCGCGACGTCGTAGCCGATCTTGCCTGAAAGATCGGTATAGGCAGGGGTTTTCGATGCCAGCGAGCTGCTGGCCTTCTTGTACTGCGGCCCCAGCACGGTATCCACGATCTCCTGCCGATCGATGGCGGTCAGCAGCGCCGTCCGCACCGCCGGATCGGTCAGCACTCCCCGCGTCACATTCGGCTGAATACCGAACGGCACACCGGGATTCGAGGTCACCTGCACTCGCCCACCCGCGGCCTCGATCTGCGGTGCGTCCTGCGGCAGCGCGCCACTGACGACATCGAGCTGTCCCGAGGTCAGACTGCCGGTCCGGACCCCTGATTCCGGCACTACCCGGAACTCGATCCGATCCAGATACGCCTCGCCCTGGTGCCCGAAAACAGCCGACCCCCAGGAGTATCCGGCCCGCTTGGCCAGCACGGCCGACTGTCCCTGCTTGTACTCGGCATAGGTGAACGGCCCGGTCCCGATATTGTCGCCCAGGCACCGCTGATCGGCGGGCTTCACCGTGGTCGCCGCACCCTGGATGCCGAGCTGCGGTGTCGAGGTCGCCTGCAGGAACTGCGCATTGGGCCGATCGAACTCCACCCGCGCGGTCAGCGGATCCACCACGGTCGTCCCGGTGTAACCCACCAGATAGGTGGCCGCCAGCGGCGCCTTGGCCGGGGTCAGCGTTTTCACGATGGCATCGAAGTTCGCCCGCACCGACTCCGCCGTCAACGGCGTACCGTCACTGAAGGTCACCCCCGGCTTCAGTGTGAAGGTGAACGTCTTGGCGTCCGGGCTCAGCTGCCAGCTCTGCGCCAGCCACGGCTTGATCTCGCCGGTCGCCGGATCCTGATCGGTCAGCGAATCCACGATCTGCCGTGTGACATACAGGGTTTGGTTGGTGCCCGACTGCGCCGGATCCGAGCACGTCGGCGCGAGCGAGAGCCCGTAGTGCAAGGTCCCGCCCGGCTGCGGCGGTCCCGCCGGTTCTCCCGGACTGGTATCGGAGCCGCCACAAGCGGCCAGCGTCGCCGTCGCGGCGAGCACACCGAGCAGGGCCACGGGTCGTTTCATTCGAATTCTCCGGATTCACGAGTAACGGTGCGCGTGACGCTATGTCGCGCACATCGCCGTGTCGCCGGTCTGGCGCGCCTTGAATCCAATGCTTGCCGAACATCCGCCACCGGCCTTGACAGCGAATAACACCGGACCGACCGCTATCGATACTCCCGACATCGACATCTCGAACGAGTAGGCTCGCGGGCGACGAAGCGGTCGGGCGGCGAACGTCGAAGGACAGGACTTACGGCTGTGGCGAAAACCTTGACGCCCTGGGTATTGCTGAAAGAGCTCGAGCCGGTTGCGGAACAGAATCTCAACCGGCACCTATCGATGGCCAAAGAGTGGCATCCACACGACTATGTGCCGTGGGAGCAAGGGCGTAATTTCGCCGCCATGGGCGGAATCGATTGGGAGCCGGAACAATCCGGGCTCAGCGAGGTCGCCAAGGCCGCCATGGTCACCAATCTGCTCACCGAGGACAACCTGCCGTCCTACCACCGGCTGATCTCCGACTCGTTCAGCCGCGACGGCGCGTGGGGGAGCTGGGTGGATCGCTGGACCGCCGAGGAGAACCGGCACGGCATCGTGCTGCGGGACTATCTGGTGGTCACCCGCGGTGTCGATCCGGTGGCGCTGGAGCAGGCGCGCATGATCTGCATGTCGCACGGGGTCGACAATCCGACCGGCACCGGTGACAACAGCTTCCTGCACGGGGTGGCGTACGTGACCTTCCAGGAGCTCGCGACCCGCGTCAGCCATCGCAATACCGGGCGGGTGTGCGAGGACCCCATTGCCGATCGCATCCTGCAGCGGGTAGCCGCCGACGAGAATCTGCACATGGTCTTCTACCGCAATATCTGCGGGGCGGCGCTGGAGCTGGCGCCCGACGACGCGCTCGAGGCCATCCACGAGATCATCAAGAACTTCCGGATGCCCGGTGCGGAGATGCCGAACTTCCGCCGCAACAGCGTGCTCATCGCCAAGCACGGAATCTACGATCTGCGCCAGCATCTGGAGGAGGTCGTGCAGCCGGTGCTGCGCAAGTGGAACATTTTCGAGCGCAGCGATTTCACGCCCCGCGGTGAGCATATTCGCGAGGAACTCGGGGCGCAGTTGGAGAAGATGGGCAAGGATGTGCTCCGCTTCGAGGAGCAGCGGGACCGGATGCTGGCGCGGGAAGCGGCCAGACGCGAGCGCGAATCGGTCTGATCAGGCGAATCAGGACAGATCGGTTGTGGATAGCCGATGGGTTGTCCACAGGCTCGCGCTGCGCCGCGCGCCGAGGTTCTCGAGCTGCTAGGTTCGGCTCGAAGGAGGGGACATGGGGGACATGTTGCGCGCCGATGTGGAGGCGCTACGGGTAATGGCGGCCGGTCTTCGCGGTGAGGCAGCGGCCATCGCGGCCATCGACCCGGTGGACCAAGTAGCGAAAGTAGCCTTGGCCATGCCGAATTCGGCCATCGGGTCCGCAGCGGCCGGAGTGGGCGCGCCACTACTGGCGGTCCTGCGGCAGATGGCGGGCGAGCTGACCGACCTATCCGAGGTAACCGATCACGGCGCAACCACCTACGAGGCGGTGGCCGCAGAGCTGGAGACCCGGCTGGACGAATACCTGACCGGCACACCATGAACACCCGAGCCGCCGCTTCCTGACCAGGCCACCACCCCATGGTCGCCATGCGGTGGTCTGATGATCGGCGCCTGGCGAAGAGCTGTGAACGCTGGTCGTGTGACCGTGGCGTGGGGTATCCGGCGCACGGTGTCGTGGTGCGGCGCGGCGGTGACCGGTCGGTCGGTGCAGATTGGACCGACGGGATGGCACGGGGAGGGGAATGGTTCGCGCGATGATGTCGCAGGTGCGCGGTTGGCGGCCGGAGATTGCGGCCGTCGCCGGGGTGAGCGTGGCCGGGGCGAATCTGCGATTCGGCGCGGCGATGGGGCGGGTTGGGCGGTATGTGGATATCGCGGTGTCCGGCTGGGAGGGGGATGCCGCGGCGGCGGGCTCGTTGCGGGCGATCGGCGCGCAGCTGACGGCCAACCATATCGCCGCTGCCGCTCTCGATGTCGCCGATGCGCTGGCCGACGCCGGAGGTCTGGCCGGGTTGCGCGCCGGTGTGCTCGCGCTCGAGGACGAGTCCGTCGCGAACGGGTGTGTGGTGGCGGAGGACGGCACGGTGGCCGCGCCGCGGGCCGACACCGGTAATCCAGCAATGGATTTGGTGCTGCAAGCCTGCTTCGACGCCAAGGCGCTGGAAGTGCAGGCCCGGCTCGTTCCACTGCTGGAGTCGGCGGGGCAGGCCGATCGGGAGATCGGTGCGCGGCTGAGCGCGGCGGTCGTGGCGATGGCGGCACTGTGCACCGGACCGCAGGGCGGGCCGATGAGTTCCCGGGTGGTCGACATCATCGATGGACGGGCGGTGCTGCCCGACGAGCCGGAAGCCATGGGCGCGCTGTGGGAATCACTGAGTCCGGCGGACCGAGATGCGCTGTACGCCTTCGATCCGATGATCGGTAATCGGGACGGGATCCCGGCGGTCGCCAGGGACTTCTACAACCGGCTCGACCTGGAACGGCTGCGCACCGACGCGCAGTCTCAGCTGATGCGGCTCGAGGCGCGGCACCCGGACTGGGCGCGAGCACAGAACCTGCCGACCATTGCGCACGACTGGGTTCGGTTGCGGGAGTGGGATGCCGACCGGGCCGAGCTGCGCACCCGGATCGCCGGGTACGAGGCCGTCGCCGCCGAGATCGGATCGGGTCATCGCGATCGGTATCTGCTCGCCGTCGACAATCGCGGGCACGGCATCATCGCATCGGGCAATCCCGACTCCGCGCGCAATGTCGCGGTCTTCGTGCCGGGCACCGGCGCACCCCTGACCGGTATCGGACTCGGTCTGACTCGCGCCGAGTCCCTGCGGGAGGCCGCCCACCGCGCCGATCCGGCGGCGCGGACCGCGGTCATCGCCTGGTACGGCTACGACACCCCACCGGGTGTGGGCGAGGCCCTGCTGGATCACTACGCCGATGCCGGTGCGCCCGCCCTGGACCGATCCGCCGATGGATTGCGCGCGACCCATGACGGCCTGCCCTCGCACAACACGCTCATCGGGCACAGCTACGGCAGCACCCTGATCGCCGTGGCGGCCTCGGGTGGCGGCTCGCTCGCGGCCGACGAGTTGATCTTCGTGGGCAGCCCGGGTGTCGAAGTCGACGATGTGTCGCATTTGCGCCTGGACGGCATCGCCCCCGGGAACACCGGAGCGCATGTCTTCGCCACCGCCGACCCGGCCGATCCGATACCGGTGGCCGGGCGTTTGCCGCACGGTCCGACACCCACCGATCCGGGTTTCGGCGCAACGGTTTTCGCTTCCTCCGGTGCGACCCTGGACGTTCCGCTGTTACGTGCCTTACCTATCGATCCGGGCGCGCATGGAAATTATTGGGATCGCGACAATCCGGCTTTACAGACTCAGGCCGAGATCATTACCGGGACCTATCGCCGCTAGTCGCCGATGACCTGCGCGGCAGCCGCCTGCCTGCGCTTATTGGTCTCGCGGTCAATTAACGCGCCGATAGCGGACCCATAGCGGACGTTGCCCAATCTTGATCTGGGCATGGGACCAAGTGAGGTTTGAAACGGTTGGTTCCGTGTTAATTTTCCGGGGAACAGAGGTTGGAAGCGGAGACGAATGCGCACAGAGAACATCAATAGGAAGTTCAAACTGCATGACGAGCGCAGGTTAGCCGCCCAACTTCCGGAACAACTACAGGGTCTCGACGTCGTCGGTTTCGTCCGGCTCGACGAGTTTTCGGAAGAGTTGCTGAACTCCTTCGACGCGGCCGCGAACGCCACCGTCGCACCCCTCACCCGGGTCTACCGCAACGCCCAGCCCAATCGCATCGACGCCTGGGTCCTGGAGCTGCTGCGGCATGCGCGTATCGGCGATCGCTTCTATCTGCGCACCGGCCTCGAGTACTTCCCGTGGGCCGACTGCCGGGTTCTGGATCATCGCTGGTTGGAGTCCCTGCGCCGGGTTATCGGTCCGAACCTGGGATTCATTTCGCAGGACAAGACCACGGCCGCCATGACCGTGGGCGCGCAGTACGAGCTGTTCGGCTTCGTGCACCCGGAGATCGCGCCGCTCCCGGCCGACGCCGAAACCACGGTCCTCACCTCGAACCCGCCGGGCGACAACGAGACCACGGTCCTGATGTCGCGCGTCGAGGTCCCCGAGGAAGTCCCGACCCGGCCGGTGGGTGACGCGCCTCAGTAATCGGACATGCCCGGTGGCGGTGCGCCACCGGGCGTCTGCTCGTCTCAGTACCCGATCGTGAAGCGGCGCTGCACGTATCGTGGCAGTTCCGCCTCGTCGATCAGCGCCACCGCGGCGTCGGCGAACGAGATCCGGCTGCGGCCGTTCGCGTCGACGAGTTCCTGATCGGTTCCGACGCGGTAGCGACCGGTGCGCTCACCCGGGCCGATCTCGCCCGCCGGGCTGAGGTAGGTCCACAGGCGGTTCGAGGTGCGGAGGGTATCGAGCGCATCGCGATGTCCGCGCACCGCGGCCGCGTATCCGCGCGGGAGCCCGATCTCGTCCATGACGGCGAGTAGGCGCTGTTCATCGTCGACGGTGGTTCGTCCCGGGGCGAACTCCAGGCTGCCTGCTCCGCCGATGACCAGCAGTCGGGTGCGCGGGTGTGTTTCGAGGGCTTTCAGGAGTGAGCGCGCCACGGTGGCGTACACGGTCGGATCGGCGATGGACTCGGAGACGGTCGCGTCGAAATCCCTTGCGGCATTGCCGGGTTGGTAGCAGCTGAGCAGCACGTCCATGCCTGGGAGTTGTGCTGCGACGGCGGAGGTGTCGAATACGTCGAGGGCGGCCCAGGTCAGGTGAGGGTGCTCGACGTTCGCTCGTGCGATGTCGCGGGTGAACGCGGTGACGTGATGACCGCGGTCGAGGGCTTCGGTCAGTGCCAGGCGGCCGACATTGCCTGTGGCGCCGATGATTCCGATGAACATGGTTGCTCCTGCGGTGTGTGATGGGGGTGCGCCAGAAAACTATACGGTGTGAAGTATTTTGACAATGCTCGGTTTTCTCACGGTGTTGTAGGGTGGGTGGGTGACCAGTGCTGCCCCTACCCGGCGTGAACGCCGTCGTGTTGAGACGACCGCGGAGATCAAGGAAGTTGCGCTGCGGCTGATGGCCGAGAGTGGGCCGGGGGCGATTACGTTGCGGGCGATCGCTCGTGAGATGGGGATGACTGCTAACGCTGTCTACAGTTACTTCCCCACGCGGGACGATCTGGTCACGGCGTTGATCGCCGAGGTGTACGGGGAGCTGGTGGACGCGGTCGAGGCTGCTCGGGATGCTTGTCCGCCGGATGCGGCTGCGGAGCGAATCATGGCCTGGGCTATGGCGTTTCGGGGATGGGTGATCGCTAATAAGGAGGGGTTTCTGCTGATCTACGGCGATCCGGTGCCTGGGTATCGGGCGCCGGAAGGCGGAGCGGCTCCGGAGGCGCTGCACCGGGCTTGCACTGGGCTGGTCGGGCTAATCGCTGCCGCGTGGCCTGCGGCGGGGGAGCTGTATGGCGACGAGAGCTTCGAGTGGGGCGATTTCGATCCGGGATTGAATGCCGTGGTGCGGCAGGAGCTTCCGGATTTACCGCCGGGGGCGATTGCCTTGGCGCTGCGCACTTGGGGGCGGATGCATGGGCTTGTGGCGCTCGAGGTGCTGGGGCACCTTCGGACGCAGACGACCGATCCGGGGAAGCTGTATCGGGCGGAGATGACTCGGTTGATTCGGGAGCTTGGGCTTGCCCCGCGGGGCTGAACCGCACGAAACCTCCACAAAGGGGCCATGGTACGGACATAGCCGATCGCTACCGTGATGGCGTGATCATGAACCGCTCGGTACCGCTGGCTCTGACCTACATTTTCGGCTCGATCATCCTTGGTCCGGCGATCGCCTTGGCTGGATATGTGATCACTCCGGCGAATGGGGACTTCTGCGATGTGGGTGCGCATGGGAGCCGAGAACAACGGGATCGGGATTACGCGTTGATCGACACCATCTGGGCGGTGGGCGCGAGTCTGGGGCTGACGGTGGGGGTGCTGTTGCTTGGGTATCTCTGGTTCATGCGGCGGCGGGTCGGATGGCTGCGAGTGGGACTGCTTTCTGGCGGAATCCTCATCATGATGTCTGGCTATGGTGTGATACTTGGCGCCGCCAGCTATGGGAACGCTGGCTGTTCCTGAGGTCGCGGATCTATGAACGGTTTTGACGGCAATTCCCCCAAGAATCGCTCGTGCTGTGTTTAATTTGCCCTCCGCTTCGCTCCGGGCGGGGTTTGGGCCCCTGAGTCTCGATTTTTCCCTCCCTCCGCGCACGCCGGAGCTCCTCTGCTTCGCTCCCCCGCTCCGACGCACGCTCCACTCAGTCCAAAATCGAGACAGCCCAAACCCACACAGACATGCATCAATACTCTTCCCTGCAGCTACTTTGTCGTGCGCGGCGGATAGAACTCTGCCAACAGGATTGCTGTCGACCGCTGTGTGCAGCGGACGGGCTTGCGTCACCTGTGGTTCGGGGTTCGCCTTCGGCGGACAGGACGAGACCGCGGGAAAGACCCCGACCCGTTGGCTGACCGGCCCGGTTGTGGATCACGGGCAAGGACACCGACTGGGATGTGCTGCCTGGGTTGGCCGCCTGTTGGTGGAGGGTTCGCCTGCGGCGGACGTGTCAGGCTGGCTGGTCGCCGGTAGTCGGTGGGGTGGTGTGGCGGCTGGCCGGGGTGTCGGCAGGCTGGTCGCAATACACGCTGGTGGTCGGCGAGATCGGTCCGAGGTGGTCCGCCGCAGGCGAACCGGCAAGCGACAGTTCGTGGACCGCCATCCGCGAAGCGCCTGTGTTCGAGACCAACCGTCGTTGCCCGCGTGCCCTGGTTTGCTGGACTTCTGCCTCACGAGATCGTCTGGCCCGTCGGTTGT
>NZ_BDCH01000035.1 GCF_001613405.1 Nocardia crassostreae | reverse complement strand
ACCACCGGAGACCGGGGCGTCGAGGACCCGCAGGTTCTTCTTCGCGCCCTCGGTGGCGGTCCACCGCGCGGTCTTCGGGGTGATGGTGGAGAAATCGATGTACAGGGTGCCGGGGGCCGCATGCTCCAGCACGTCGGCGAAGACGGCCTCCACATGCTCGTCCTGCGGCAGCATGGTGATCACGATGTCCTTGTCGCGCACCGCTTCCGCCGCACTGCCCGCGGTCGAACCACCGGCGGCCTTCAGCTTCTCCAGGTTCGGGGTGTTGAGGTCGAAGCCGGTGACCTCGTGACCGGCCTTGACCAGGTGACCCGCCATGGGGCCGCCCATGATGCCGAGGCCGACGAAACCGATCTTGCTCACTTGATCCACTCCCAATCCAGTTCTGGGTCTTTGTATTCCAGGCCGATGTAGCCGTCGTAGCCGACGGCATCCAGTGCCGCGAACAGGGCTTCGAAATCGAGCTCGCCGCTGCCCGGCCGCCCGCGGCCCGGTGAATCGGCGATCTGTACGTGGCCGATATGGGGACCGAAGGTGTCGATCACGTGCACCAGGTCCTCGCCCATGCGGGCCAGGTGGTAGAGGTCGCACAGGAACCGCGCGTTCGGCGCCCCGATCTGCTCGATGACGCGCAGCGCGTGCGCGCTCGAAACGATCGGGTAGTCCGGGGACTCATAGGAATTCAGCGCCTCGAGCAGCAGCACGGCATCGATCTCCTGCGCGGCCTTGGCAGCCAGCCGCAGGTTCTCCAGCGCCAGCTCGTCCTGCGCCTCCGGGCTCTCGCCTGCGATCCGATTGCCGTACAGCGCATTCAGCGCCGTGCAGCCCAGCCGCTCGGCAATGCCGACCGCCACCGGGATATTGTCCCGGAATCGCGACTGCTCCCCCGGGTACGGAGACCAGGCCGCGACCGGCCGGAATGAGGTCGATGAAATTCAGGCCGACGAGCCGCACCCCGGCGTCCTCGATGGCGGTTACGAAGGCGTCGATCTCCTTGTCGGCGGGTGCGGGATCGTCACCGAAGGGCCACCAGAATTCGACCGCGTCGAATCCGGCCGCCTTGGCCGCCGCGGGGCGTTCCAACAGCGGCAGGTCGGTGAAGAGGATGGAACAGTTGACATCGAACTTCCGGGGCGCCCCGGAGGCGGTGAACTTCATGATTTCCTCGGCACTAGCGTTCAGGGACAAGAGGTTCGGTCGGCGACGGGGGTCTGGACGATCACCTGCTGCAAACGCAGGCGGGCGATCTTGCGCAATTCGGTCCGCACGACCGCGGTTTCGGTCGCGACGTCGTTGCCGAGCCGCAGCACAATGGCGACGAGAATCTCGGCGGCGGTGAGGCCGGTCGCGCACATTACGCAGACCCGCCCGAAGCGCCTCTCGTAGTGGCGATTCGCCGCACACAGGGCCATATCCGTCGCGTCCACGGCCGCGACCGTCACGCCGTCGGTCGCGATCCCGGGGCGTTCGCCCATGCGCGATTGCACCGCGGCGGCCCGGTCGACGCACTCGGGCGGGAAGGTCTCGACGAGCCGGTCGGCGGTGTCGAGCAGGGCGCCCAGATCCGGGTAGGGACGGGCGGCGAGCAGCGCATCGGCCCAGGTGGCCACATCACAGCACGCGAGGAGGTCGGGTTGGATGACCCCGTTGTCCACCTCGTTGAACTCGGCGATGGTGACCATGAACCAGACTTTCTCGCATTGCGGAAACTAATTTCTGACTAACGAAATAGTCCCATGGGCCGGGGAGTCCTGGCAAGGGCCCGGGCGGAATTCCCGGTCCGGACATACGAAAGATCCCGCGGCGATCACGCGAACCCATTGCGAGGCAATGAGTCCGGCGATCGCTCGCGGGATCTCGAGGGGGGCGGGACCGCTAGCGCAGAGCGGCGGCCTTGCGACGAGCGGCCGAAGCCTTCTTGGCGGCGGCGGCCTGCTCCGGATTCTTCGGCGCGGCGGCCTTCTTCGCGGGCGCCTTCTTGGCGGCCGCCTTCTTGGGCTTGGCGGGAGCGGGGGCGGCCAGGACTTCCTTCAGGAACTGGCCGGTATAGCTTTCCGTCACCGCGGCAACATCTTCCGGGGTGCCCTGGGCAATGACCGTGCCGCCGCCGGAGCCGCCCTCGGGACCCATGTCGATGACCCAGTCCGAGGTCTTGATGACATCCAGATTGTGCTCGATGACAATGACCGAGTTGCCCTTGTCGACGAGGCCGTTGATGACGGTCAGCAGTTTGCGGATGTCCTCGAAGTGCAGGCCGGTGGTGGGCTCGTCGAGAATGTAGACGGTGCGGCCGGTGGAGCGCTTCTGGAGTTCGGCGGCCAGCTTCACGCGCTGCGCCTCACCACCGGACAGCGTCGGGGCGGACTGGCCCAGGCGGACATAGCCGAGCCCGACATCCACCAGGGTCTTGAGGTAGCGGTGAATGGAGGTGACCGGTTCGAAGAACTCCGCCGCCTCGTCGATGGGCATATCGAGGACTTCGGCAATGGTCTTGCCCTTGTAATGGACTTCCAGGGTTTCCCGGTTGTAGCGCGCACCGTGGCAGACCTCGCACGGGACGTACACATCGGGCAGGAAGTTCATCTCGATCTTCAGGGTGCCGTCACCCGAGCAGGCCTCGCAGCGGCCGCCCTTCACATTGAAGGAGAAGCGGCCGGGCTGGTAGCCGCGCACCTTCGCCTCGGTGGTGGCGGCGAACAGGGTGCGGATCTTGTCGAAGACGCCGGTGTAGGTGGCCGGATTCGAGCGCGGGGTGCGGCCGATGGGCGACTGGTCGACCTGGACCAGCTTGTCCAGATGGTCGAGGCCGTTGACCCGGGTGTGGCGGCCGGGCACCTGGCGCGCGCCATTGAGCTTATTGGCGAGCACGGTGGCCAGAATGTCATTGACCAGCGTGGACTTTCCGGAACCGGAGACGCCCGTGATCGAGGTCAGCACACCCAGCGGGAACTGGACGTCAATGTTCTTGAGATTGTGCTCGATCGCGCCCACCACGGTGAGCTGCTTCTTCTTGTCGATCGGGCGGCGCACCAGCGGCACCTCGATGGTCTGGCGACCGGAAAGGTAGGCGCCGGTGAGGGAATGCTCGTCCTCGAGCAGACCCGGATACGGGCCGGAGTAGACGACCTGACCACCGTGCTCACCGGCGAGCGGGCCGATATCGACCACCCAGTCCGAGGAGTGGATGGTGTCCTCATCGTGCTCGACCACAATGAGGGTATTGCCGAGATTCTTGAGGCGCGTGAGGGTTTCGATGAGACGGCGGTTGTCGCGCTGGTGCAGGCCGATGGACGGCTCGTCCAGGACGTACAGCACGCCGACCAGACCGGAGCCGATCTGGGTGGCGAGCCGAATACGCTGGGCCTCACCGCCCGACAGGGTGCCCGCGGCGCGCGAGAGCGTCAGGTATTCCAGGCCGACATCGAGCAGGAAGCCCAGCCGGGCCTGAATCTCCTTGACCACCTGGGCCGCGATGGCCGCCTGGCGGTCGTCGAGATCGAGGGTATTGAGGAAGCGCGCGGCCTCGCCGATGGACAGGTCGGCCAGTTCGGCAATGGACTTGTGCCCGTCGGCCGCGGCCAGGGTGACGGCCAGGATCTCCGGGCGCAGGCGGGCGCCATTGCAGACCGGGCACGGGATATCCCGCATGTACCCGTCGTAGTGCTCCTTCATGGCCTCCGATTCGGTGTTGTCCATGCGCCGCTGCAGGAACGGCATGACACCTTCGAAATCGGCGTAGTACGAGCGCTTCCGGCCGTACCGGTTGGTATAGGAGACGTGCACCTGTTCGGAACTGCCCTCCAGCACGGCCTTGCGCGCCTTGAGCGGCAGGTCCTGCCAGGCGGTGTCCATGGAGAAGCCCAGGGCGTCGGCCAGACCGGACAGCAGGCGGGTGAAGTATTCGGCGGTCTGCCCGCGCGACCACGGCGCGATGGCGCCCTCGGCCAGGCTCAGTTCCGGATCCGGCACCACCAGATCGGGATCGACCTCCTTACGAATGCCGAGACCGGTGCAGTCCGGGCAGGCGCCGTAGGGCGAGTTGAAGGAGAACGACCGCGGTTCCAGATCCTCGATATCGAGGGGATGCCCGTTCGGGCAGGCCAGCCGCTCGGAGAAGCGGCGCTCCCGGTCGTGGGCGTGCTCGTCGCGGTCCACGAAGTCCAGCACCACGATGCCGTCGGCCAGCCGCAGCGCGGTCTCGATCGAATCCGTCAGGCGTTGTTTGGAGCTCGGCTTCACGGCGAGGCGGTCGATGACCACCTCGACATCGTGCTTCTCCTGCTTCTTCAGCTTGGGCGGATCGGTGAGCGGATACGCCACGCCGTCCACCCGCACGCGCGAGTAGCCCTGGGAGTTCAGCTGGTCGAAGAGATCGACGAATTCGCCCTTGCGGGTGCGCACCACGGGCGCGAGCACCTGGAAGCGGATGCCCTCCTCCATGGCCAGCACCTGATCGACGATCTGCTGCGGCGACTGCTTCTCGATGAGATGGCCGCAGACCGGGCAGTGCGGAGTTCCGGCGCGCGCGAACAGCAGGCGCAGATAGTCGTAGACCTCGGTAATGGTGCCGACCGTGGAGCGCGGGTTCCGGTTGGTCGACTTCTGGTCGATGGACACCGCCGGGGACAGGCCCTCGATGAAGTCCACATCCGGTTTGTCCATCTGCCCGAGGAATTGCCGCGCGTATGCCGACAGCGATTCCACATAGCGCCGCTGGCCCTCGGCGAAAATGGTGTCGAACGCGAGTGACGACTTGCCGGACCCGGACAAACCGGTGAACACGATGAGACTGTCGCGGGGTAGGTCGAGATCGACTCCCTTGAGATTATGTTCCCGCGCACCACGCACCGTCAGGCGATCCGCCACAGGCCGTCCTTCCAACGTTTCGGCATCCAGAGTTACCCCCGACGCCATGCTAGGCGGACCCACCGACAAGTTTGCCCACGCACACTGAAACGCTGGTCACAGCGGATTCGGGAATACAAATCAGCCTAGTTTCTCGGCCACCTCGAGAACACCCGGGAGTGCCGATCCGGCCGGAATCCGCCGCACGCAGGAGGCCGTGATGGCCCGCGGCGCCAACCCGCGATCGCGCACCCGCTCCTCGGTCCCGGCCGCCTTCACCAAGGCCAGGTCGCCGTCGAAGCGCCGATACAGCAAGCGCCCGCGGCGCGAGTCGGGATCGGTGAAGAACAGATAGGGCAGTCCGCCCAGGCATAATCACACCGCCGCCTCGTCCTCGCGCAGCACCGGAACGCCGTCGCGATGCTGGCGCACCGTGCGCACTCCGAGCGGTCCGGTCCTACACACCACCGCATCCGAACCGGACTCCGCATCGGTGAACAGATGCGCGTCGTAGTCCATGGCATCCAGGACGCGCGAGGCCGCCGCCGCGTTCACCACCTCCAGGGCGAAATCCTTGCGCTGCACGATGGGCCGCGGCTCCCCCACCGTCGCCAGCGACGGCCGCGACGGATCCGGCCAGGGCCGCGACAATTCCTCGGGCGGGCAGGCCAATCGCAGATCCAGCCGCTCCAGCGCGAAGGTCACCGCGAACCGGCCCGGTCCGGTGACCTGCACCCGGTACGCCTTCCCTTGCGCCCGGATCGCCACCTGCACCAGGGTCGTCACATCCTCGGAATCGGGCCGGTGCAGGCGCGCCCGCACCGGCCCTTCCACCCCGTGGCGCCGCAGTATTCTGCCGAGCCCGCGCACCACCCGGGTGACCTCCGCCGAGGGGACGGGTCCGCGGGTGGTCACCACGAAATCCGGATCGATTCCACTCGACCACACATCGAACGCGCCCATGGAGACCCCACTTTCCGTTTCCGACCCGACAACCCGCCTCCATGGCAACACGTCCCGCACCCGGCGCACAGGGCCGAAAGTCCCCACTGCGCGGAACAAGGGACCTTTGCCCGTATGCAGGGTGCGTTCCGCGAGTTACGTTGCTGGTACCACCCGTGCGCGCTGGCTTGGAGGCCGCCGTGATCAATGTCTTCCTGGTCGACTACCACGAGATCGTCCGCCGCGGCCTGACCGATCTGCTCGAGGAGGATCCGGAGCTCACCGTGGTCGGCGAGGCGGGCGATGTGGCGCAGGCCCTGGCCCGGATTCCGGCGCTGCGACCCGATGTGGCCGTCCTGGATGTGCGACTACCCGACGGCAACGGCATCGAGCTGTGCCGGGATCTGCTGGCCGAACTCGACGATCTGCGCTGTCTGATCCTCACCTCGTATACCGACGAACAGGCCATGATGGACGCCATTCTAGCGGGCGCCAGCGGGTATGTCGTGAAGGACATCAAGGGCATGGAGCTGGCCAAGGCCATCAAGGAGGTCGGCGCCGGGCGGTCCCTGCTCGACAATCGCGCCGCCGCGGCGCTCATGGCCCGGCTGCGCAGAAGTACCGAAATCGACGGTCCGCTGGCCGGTTTGACCGATCAGGAGCGCAAGCTGCTCGACCTGCTCGGCGAGGGACTCACCAACCGGCAGATCGCCGAGCGCATGTTCCTGGCCGAGAAGACGGTGAAGAACTACGTCTCCCGGCTGCTGGCCAAGCTCGGGATGGAGCGCCGCACCCAGGCGGCGGTGCTGGCCTCGAAGTTGCGAACCGGCCAGTCCCGTTCTGCGTAACAACCTTTCGGCAACCTCGTAGCGCGTAAACTCCCCGGTGCCGTGTGCGCATCCGTCTCACCGCAGGACAACCATGCACGACGCCCAGCGCACCGGCCCCTATTCGGTGCGAGATACGCTGTCGCAGCTGCGATTACGCGAACTTCTCTCCGAGGTGAAGGACCGGGTCGAGCAGATCATCGACGCCCGCGACCGCATCGACGGGCTGGTCGAAGCCATGCTCGCGGTCACCTCCGGACTGGATCTGGATCAAACGCTGCGCACCATCGTGCGCGTCGCCACCAGCCTGGTCGACGCCCGCTACGGCGCCCTGGGCGTCTGCGGGCACGATCAGCAGCTCACCCGATTCATCTTCCACGGCATCGACGAACAGACCCGCATGCTCATCGGCGATCTGTCCGAGGGCCACGGCGTGCTCGGGCTGCTCATGGTGCGGCCCGAGGCCATCCGGCTCGACGATCTGGCCCGGCATCCCGCCTCGGTGGGCTTCCCGGAACACCATCCGCCCATGCGCTCCTTCCTCGGCGTGCCGGTGCGGATTCGCGGTGAGGTCTTCGGAAACCTGTATCTCACCGAGAAATCCGGCGGGCACCCCTTCACCGAGGACGACGAGGTGCTCATGCAGGCGCTCGCCGCCGCGGCCGGTATCGCCGTCGACAACGCACGGCTGTACGAGGCGGCTCGCACCCGGCAGGCGTGGATCGAGGCCACCCGCGATATCGCCACCGAATTCCTCGCCGACACCGATCCCAATCAGGTGCTGGCGCACGTGGTCGAGCACGCGCGCGAACTCACCGGTTCGCAGCGGGCGCTGCTGGCCGTGGTGCCCGATCCGGAATCGCTCCCCGGGGAGATCACCGAACTCGTTGTGGCGCAATGGTCCGGGCCCGGGCAGGGGCGCAGCGGCGGCACCGTGAAGACCATCGCGACGGCCGTCGGCGAGGCCCTGCTCACCCGGACGCCGCTGCGCTTCGACGATGCCAGGCAGGTGGATCTGGGCAAGCCGATCGACGGCATCGGCCCGGCCATGGTGCTGCCGCTGCACACCCCCGATTCCACGCTCGGCGTGCTGATCACCTTG
The DNA here is from genome assembly GCF_001613405.1 of Nocardia crassostreae. Taxonomy (GTDB): domain Bacteria; phylum Actinomycetota; class Actinomycetes; order Mycobacteriales; family Mycobacteriaceae; genus Nocardia; species Nocardia crassostreae. Next base: position 116,767 of record NZ_BDCH01000035.1, on the reverse strand, counting down.
CGCTCCAGCGAATCCGCGCCCTATACCGACAAGCTCATGGAGCTCATCGCGGCATTCACCGATCAGGCGGCGCTGGCCATGCAGCTGGCGGTGGCGCAGCGGCGCATGCGCGAGCTCGACATTCTCACCGATCGCGATCGCATTGCCCGCGATCTGCACGACCACGTCATCCAGCGGCTGTTCGCCATCGGCCTCTCCTTACAGGGCACGGTGCCGCGGGCGCGCGTTCCCGAAGTGCGGCAACGGCTTTCCGATGCCATCAATGATCTGCAGGACGTGGTCGAGGAGATCCGCACCTCCATCTTCGACCTGCACGGCGGCAACGGGCACAGCACCCGGCTGCGGCAGCGCATCGAACGCGCCATCAAACAGCAGACCGGGCACACCGACATTCGCGCGCTCATGCACATCACCGGACCGCTGTCGGTGGTCGAGCCCGGGCTCGCCGATCATGCCGAAGCCGTTGTGCGGGAAGCGGTCAGCAATGCGGTGCGGCATTCCGGGGCGGATACGGTGACCATCGACATCGGCGTCGCCGACGATCTCACCATCGTGGTGGCCGACAATGGCTGCGGGATACCCGACGGCATCACCCCCAGCGGCCTCACCAATCTCGCCCACCGCGCCGAGCAGTCCGGCGGCAGGCTCGCCGTCTACCCGCGCCGCGACCCCAACGGCGAGGAGAAGGGCACCAAACTGCACTGGAGCGTGCCTCTCCACTGAACTCTCGTGGGGCTCTCGGGGGCTTCGACCGCGAACCCCCAGGGACTCTTGGGGGCTCCGCCCCCAAACCCCCGAGGCTCATTGGCGGGCCGAGACCCCCCGAACTTCACGACGCAGTTCACGGGGCCGAGACCCCCGAACTTCACGACTCAGTTCGCGGGGCCGAGGACAACCGCCGAGTTGTGGCCGCCCATTCCGAGCGACGTTTTGAGGGTGAGGCCGTCCGAGCCGGGCACCACGCCGTCGATCAGGCGGGCGTGTGCGGGAGCGACGATCGGCGCGGAAACCACCACGCCGCGTTCGTAGCCCATGGCGATGGCAGCCACCTCGACACCGGCGGCCGCGCCCTGGCAGTGGCCGGTCAGGGGTTTCGTCGCGCAGACCAGTGGCTGGTCGTCGAACAGCTGGGCCAGCAGGGCGGTTTCGGCGACATCGCACTGTTCGGTGCCCGAGCCGTGCGCGTTCAGGTAGGCCACTTCCTCCGGTCGCACATCGGCATGGGCCAGCGCGCGGCGCACGCATTCGAAGATCTGCTCGTGCGAGGGGTCCACCGACACCACGTGGTAGGCATCGTTGGACATGGCGCCGCCCAGCACCGCCGCGTACGGGCGTTCGGCATTGCGGCTCAGCACGAATGCGGTCGAGGCCTCCCCCATGCTGAAACCGCGGCTGCCCTCCTGGAACGGGCGGCAGGCCGACAGCGGTTCGTCATCGGTCACCGCCGCGCCGAGTTCGACGAAATGCTCCACCATGTCGGGGGTGGCCGACAGATCGGTGGCCACCACGATCACATCGTCGGCGAAACCCTGTGCCAGCCACAGCTGCGCGGTGATCAAGGCGACATTGGCCGAGGAGCAGGCCGCCGACACGTTCATGGACGGCCCGTGAAAGCCGAACTCCTGCATGAGCATCGACACCGGGGTGGACGGCAGCAGGCGCATGTAGTCGCGGGAGCGGCGGCGGCCGTTGTCGACGAGATAGAAGTCCCGCCATTCGTACACATCGCCCAGCACAATGGCGTGCAGCAGACCCACGGTGCGGCCCGGCTGCCAGCCGCGCGCCCGCGCGTCGGCCACCGCCTCGCGGACCGATTCCTGTGCGGCCCGGGCGTACCGGCTCGGCCCGATCTCGGGATCGCCACCTTCCGGCACGCGGGCAACCCAACCGTGCCGATCGCGGTTCGGCCCGTACCCTGGGAAGAGCCGAGCGGCGGGCTTGCCGCTCAGCAAACCCTCCCAGAGGGTCTCGCGGCCCCAGCCGTACCCGGTGACGGCGCCGATACCGACGATGGTCATATGATCTTGATGCTGGTCGGCGGTATTCGGGATGGGGTTGGTGCCAGGCATTTGCATCGCTCCTTTCAGAGCCGGTGCCTGTAATGATCACCAATCGCAGCTCGATGATGTGCGGAACTGTGATTGATTCAATACGGGCGGCAGGGTGTCCCAGCAACCTTGTCGATACCACAATGGTGCCGTGCTCCAGCGACGTGTCACAACGACGATCAGGGGGTGCTTTAGGTGGTTGGTAACGATCGGGCAACTGCGCCGACCGATGCCGAACAGCTGGACCAACTAGCCCAGCGGTACCGGTCTCTGGTGGAATACAGCCCCGACGGAATCGTCGTGCACGAACGCGGTACCGTCGTCTACGCCAACCCGGCCACCGTCCGACTGCTCAATGCCGAATCCGCCGATCAGATCGTCGGACGGCCCATCACCGAGTTCGTGGATCCGGCCTCGGTCGCGCCCATGCTGGAACGCATCCGGCGGCTCACCATCGCCGGGACAGCCTCCGAACCGGCCGAGATGACCTTGCTACGGGTGGGCGGGGGCACCGTGGACGTCGAGACCGTCTCGGTGCTCACCCGGTGGCACGAGCACCTGGCCTATCAAGTCGTCCTGCACGACCTCACCCCGCAGCGCCTGGCCGAGGCCGCGCAGCAGCGGGCCGAACAGTTCTTCACCACCGTCGTTTCACAACTGGAAGAGGGCGTGGTGGTCATCGACCGGCACGGGTGCATCGAATCGGCCAATCCGGCGGCGCGGCGCATATTCGGATACGACGCCGACGATCTGATCGGGACCCATATCGAGGACATTCCGCTGCACCTGCTCGATGCCAATGCCCAGCCCATGCCGCCGTCCTGGTACCCGGTGATTCGCACCCTCGCGACCGGTGAGACGGTGACGCGCTTCGTATTCGGCGTGGACCGCCCGGACGGGCAGCGGCGCTGGCTGTCGGCGTCGAGCCGACTGCTCAATCCCGACGATCCCGATTCACCGGCAGTGTCCTCGTTCAACGACATCACCGAATTCCGGGCCAGCCGAAGGCAATTGGAATACCAGGCCACCCACGACCCGCTGACCGGGCTGGCCAATCGGGCGCTGGTGCTGTCCCGGCTCGCGGCGGCGCTGGGGACCACCGAGACGCTGCCGGTGTCCAGGGTGCTCTTCATCGACCTGGACGGGTTCAAAACCATCAACGACACGCTCGGGCATGCCATCGGCGATACGGTGCTGCAGATCGTGGCCCAACGGCTGCAGCGCGGACTGCGCTCCGACGACATCGTTGGGCGCATCGGCGGGGACGAATTCCTGATCCTGCTCTCCGGCCGCACGCTAGGCGAGGATCTGGACGACCTGGTCGCGCGCCTGCGCCAGACCATGGCCGAGCCGATCATCGCGCGCGGCCATCGCATCCAGGTCAATGCCTCGATCGGCATCACCCCACTGCACCCGGGCGATGCCCGCACCCCGGAAGCCGTACTGCACGACGCCGACCTGGCCATGTACCGCGCCAAGCCCGCCAACCACCAGAACGGAACGCTGGGAAGGCGCAGCGATTCGACCCATGCGTCCTGAGCCCCTGGAGTTGGGCTCATCACGTTGAGCTGGTGATACGGCGAAGCCCGGAAACGCGAACTAAACTCGACAACTCTGTTCTCGATGGTTCGCACGCCGTGCTGGCGCGCCGGTGTGGTGACGAGGAGTTCCGCTTTGCCCGACCTCACAGAGGAGCGTTCTGTGCCCGCGTCCGAGGCCGCTGCCGCGGCGGACGTGGAGCGGGAGCAGCAACATCTGGACCGGCTGTACACACAGCTCGACGGGATGCGCGAGTACGCGCAGCGCCGCCTGCGCACCGTCCTGCTGGAAACCGGCGGCACCCCGCAGGCGCGCAGTGAGCGCGAATCGTTCACCCAGCTCTACTCCGAAGACCTCGCCAAGTACGACTCCGCCGAGCACGGCCTGTGCTTCGGGCGCATCGACCTCGCCGAGAACGCCGATTCGCCCTCCGAGAACGGCAGCGGACCGGCCGACGGCGAGCGCCGCTACATCGGCCGCATCGGCATTCTCGACGAGGCGCGCGACTACGAGACGCTGCTGCTGGACTGGCGGGCGCCGCTGGCCCGGCCGTTCTACCTGGCCACCACCGCCGCGCCCGACGGCGTGACGTTGCGGCGGCACATTCGCTCGCGCAATCGCACGGTGACCGCGCTCAATGACGAATACCTCGATCTCGATGCGGCCCGCCGCGCCGGAGTCATCAATGGCGACAGCGGCGTCGGCAGTGAGAGCGCGCTGCTGGCGGCGCTCAATGCGGCGCGCACCGGGCACATGAACGACATTGTCGAGACCATTCAGAGCGAACAGGACGCGATCATCCGCTCCGAGCACAAGAGCGTGCTCGTGGTGCAGGGCGGGCCCGGCACCGGCAAGACCGCGGTCGCGCTGCATCGCGCGGCGTACCTGCTCTACACCTACCGGCAGCAGCTGGACAAGGCGGGCGTGCTCATCATCGGCCCGAACTCGACCTTCCTCGATTACATCGGGCAGGTGCTGCCGTCGCTGGGCGAGACCGGCGTGCTGCTCTCGACCATCGGCAATCTGTATCCGGGAGTGCAAGCGACGCTGGAGGATTCGCTGCGCGCCGGGGAGCTCAAGGGTTCCCTCGACATGCTCGACGTGCTGAAGAAGGCGGTGCGCGACTGGCAGGAGATCCCCAGGGAGCCGGTGCGGCTGCACTTCGACGGGCACGATCTCACCCTGGATCGCAAGATCGTCACCAAGGCTCGCGGCCGGGCGCGGTCCTCGCGCCGCCCGCACAATCTGGCCCGGCCCGTCTTCGCCGCGGCCGTGGTGGACGCGCTCACCGATCAGCTGGCCGAGGCCATCGGCGCCAATCCGCTGGGCGGCCGGAACCTGTTGAGCCAGACCGATCTCACCGAGATCCGCGATGAGATGCGCGCCGACGCCGATATCCAGCGCGCCATCGCCGGACTGTGGCCCATTCTCACGCCGCAGGACGTGCTCGGCGGCCTGTGGGCCGACCCCAAGCGATTGGCCACCGCCGCAGGCCATCTCGGCGAGGCCGATCGCGCCGAACTGCAACGCCCCGACAGCAACGAGTTCAGCGACGCCGACGCGCCCCTGCTCGACGAGCTGGCCGAACTGCTCGGCGTCGACGACACCGAGGAGCGCGAACGCGCCCGCCGCCGCTGGCGCGCCCAGCTGGCCGAGGCCCAGGACGCGCTCGACATCCTCACCGGCTCCGCGCCGCAGGACCTCGAGGACGACCTCGACCCGGAACTGCTCATGGCCTACGACCTCATCGACGCCGGTCAGCTCGCCGAACGCCAGCAGGTCCGCACCAGCCAGACCACCGCCGAACGCGCCGCGGGCGACCGCACCTGGACCTACGGCCACGTCATTGTCGACGAGGCCCAGGAACTCTCCGAAATGGCCTGGCGCATGGTGATGCGCCGCATCCCCAACCGCTGGATCACCGCCGTCGGCGACGTCGCCCAAACCGGCGATCCGGCCGGAGCGTCCTCCTGGCAGCAGGTCCTCGAACCCTATGTCGCCAAACGCTGGAAGCTCACCGAGCTCACGGTCAACTACCGCACCCCCGCGGAGATCATGGCCATCGCCGCCGACGTCCTGGCCGACATCGACCCGGGCGCGGCCATCCCTCGTTCTGTCCGCGATTCGGGCTTCGCACCCCGTGCCCATCGCGTCCCGGTCGACACCCTCGAGGCCGAGATCACCCGCCTGGTCTCCACGGAATCCGAACACCCCGGCACCACCGCCGTCATCGCCCCCCACGACCTGGCCGCCAAGCTGGCCCACCTGACCGACGATTCGACCCGAGTCCTCACCGTCCACGACGTCAAGGGCCTCGAATTCGACGCGGTAATCCTCGTCGAGCCCCACCAAATCCTCGCCGAATCCCCCCGCGGCCTCAACGACCTATACGTCGCGCTCACCCGAGCCACCCAGCGCCTCACCGTGGCTCACACGGCAGACCTCCCGCCGGTCCTGCACCGCCTGGGCTGAGTGGGGGCTGCGCCCACACCCCCACAGAGGAAAGAAGAAAACGGGGGCAAAGCCCCCGAACCCCCTTCTGGGACAAGCCCGCCCGACAGCACGGTCCGCCCATGACACCACCGCAGAATTACCCGCGACGGCAGGTGTCACCCGAAGCGGCGCGACGATGTCCTCAATCGCACAGCGGTCGGCCACGACGGCAGGTGTACCCACGACGGCACGAGTTGCCCGCAGCGGCACAAGCGGTGCCCACTACAGCACGGCGGCGGTCCACGACGGCGGGTGTCACTCGCGGAGGAAGGCGGTCGGCAGCAGGAAGATGAACAGCAGCAGCGCGCCGAGGTCGGCCCAGACGCCGAGCAGGACACTCAGGCCGCCGACCAGGATCAGCACGCCGGAGCTCAGCACCCCCAGCTTCGGCGACGGAATGCCCTTGAACTGGGCATACTGAGCCATCGCGCCGGTCTGGGTCAGGTGGCCCAGCGCCGAGGCGAGGAAGAGCGCGGAGAACAGTACCCGTCCGATCAATACCAGCACATCCATGGCCCGCTCCTTCTCTTGATCATTGCCATTGGGTGACACGGCAACCAACTTCATCAGGAGGCTAGTTATTCCCGGGGTCCGGATCTCAGGAGATTAGCGAGGTTCGGGCGTATTCCAGCGGGGCCACCCCGATCTCCTCGGCGAACTCGCGGGAGAAGTGGGCCTGGTCGAAGTAGCCGAGTTCGAGGGCGAGGGCCGCCAGGTCGGAGGTACGCCCCTCGGCCAGCAGGTGCGCGCCGTCCTGCAGGCGGTAGCGGCGCAGCACCCACTTCGGGCCCGCGCCGACATAGCGGCGGAACAGTCTTTGCAGGGTGCGAATCGGAATGTCGAACAGTTCGGTGACCTGGTCGACGCGGGTCAGGGCGCGGTTCTCGGCCATGGTGTCGATGATGTGCAGCAGCAGGCGGTAGGACGTGTCGTCGGCGACGGCTCGGTGAGCGGCGGCATCGACGAGGAATTCCTCGACCAGCGCTCGGCGCTCCTCGAGGTCGGCGGCGGCCAGGATCTTGTCGGCCAGGCCCTCCGCCTCCGGCAGGATGTCGGTTAGCGGAACGGATGCGTCGCGCAGGGATCCGACGTCGAGGCCGGTGAACGCGCCGAAGCCCCCGGCGCGGAACTTCACGCCGAAAGTCTCACCCTCCCCGGCCAATTCGCGCACGTACTTCGTGGTCCAGACGCCGGTCACGAACCCGCCGGTACGGTCGTGCGCACGCTCGAAGGTCATGTTCACGGCGGGATACGGCAGCACCTCGGCCAGGTAGGGCGGCATCCCGCGACGATCCCATCGCACCGCCCAATACCACTCGACGTAGCGGCTGACCTGTTCTCCGGCGGCCAGCCGTGCGTGATTGCTCGTCCGGACCTGTTCGCGCGGGCGCAGAATGCCCTTCGCGGTCTCGGGCGGCGGCACTCGGCGCGGGCGGTACAGGTCGTCGTCGAAATCGGTCATGGGCGGTGTCGCTTTCCTCCAAGACCGGCGAGCGGGCGGCGGCAAGACTCGTATCCATGAGCGACGCGGTGCATCCGATCCCCGAGAACTACCACTCCATCTCCTGCTTCCTGGCCGTCCCCGACGGCAACAAGGCCATCGACTTCTATGCCGCGGTGCTCGGCGCGAAAGTCCTGACCCGCAACGATCTTCCCGACGGCCAGCCCGCCCATGCCGAACTCCTCATCGGTGATTCCACCATCCAACTCGGCCTCCCGATGCCCGATATCGGCCTGCGCACGCCCACCGGCGAGTGGGTGCACACCAGCATCGTGCACTACTCCCCCGACACCGACGCCATCATCGCCCGCGCCCGGGAGAACGGCGCGAATGTGGTGGAGGAACCGGCCACCTTCGTCACCGGCGACCGGTTCGGGGCGTTCATCGATCCGTTCGGCCACCGGTGGGTGTGCATGACGCGCGTCGAGGACGTGCCCCGGGAGGAGGCCGAACGACGGGTCAACGAGTGGATGGCCCAGCAAGGCTGAAACCACCCTGCCGGGCGCACTCGCGCCCGGCGGGTCATGTCACTGAATGCCCGCGGCATCCATGCCGCGGAGTTCCTTCTTGAGGTCGGCGATTTCGTCGCGGAGGCGGCCCGCCAGTTCGAATTGCAGTTCCCGGGCGGCATTCATCATTTGGGCGGTCATATCTTTGACCAGGTCCGCCAACTCGGCTCGCGGCATGGACTTGATATCGCGGCCTTCGTACACACCGGCACTGACGGCGCGGCCCGGCTCGCCTTGGGCGCGGCGGCCCCGGGAGGCATTGCGACCGGAGCCGCCCACCTCCACTTCGGTTTCCTCGGCCTCGCGGTAGACCTGATCGAGGATGTCGGCGATCTTCTTGCGCAGCGGCATGGGGTCGATGCCGTTCTCGGTGTTGTACGCGACCTGTTTGGCGCGGCGGCGCTCGGTTTCGTCGATGGCCTGCCGCATGGAGTCGGTGATCTTGTCGGCATACATGTGCACTTCGCCGGAGACATTGCGCGCGGCGCGGCCGATGGTCTGGATCAGCGAGGTGCTACTGCGGAGGAAGCCCTCCTTGTCGGCGTCGAGAATGGCCACCAGGGAGACTTCGGGAAGATCGAGGCCCTCGCGCAGCAGGTTGATGCCGACCAGGACGTCGTACTCACCGAGGCGGAGTTGCCGCAGGAGTTCCACACGGCGGAGGGTGTCGATCTCCGAGTGCAGGTAGCGCACGCGGACACCCAGGCCGAGCAGGTAGTCGGTGAGGTCCTCGGCCATCTTCTTGGTGAGGGTGGTGACGAGGACGCGCTCATCGCGTTCGGTGCGCAGGCGGATCTCGTGGACCAGGTCGTCGATCTGCCCCTTGGTGGGTTTGACCACGACGTGCGGGTCGACCAGACCGGTGGGGCGAATGACCTGTTCGACGAATTCGCCTCCGGTCTGGCCCAATTCGTAGGGGCCGGGGGTGGCGGACAGATAGACCGTCTGACCGATGCGGTCGGCGAACTCCTCCCAGGTGAGCGGCCGGTTGTCGATGGCCGAGGGGAGGCGGAAGCCGTATTCGACGAGATTGCGCTTGCGCGACATATCGCCCTCGTACATGCCGCCAATCTGCGGGACCGTCACATGCGACTCGTCGATGACGAGCAGGAAGCCCTCGGGGAAGTAGTCCAGCAGCGTCGCGGGCGCGGAACCGGCGGGGCGGCCGTCGATATGGCGCGAATAGTTTTCGATACCGGAGCAGAAGCCGACCTGGCGAATCATCTCCAGGTCGTATTGGGTGCGCATGCGAAGCCTTTGCGCCTCGAGCAATTTGCCCTGTTTCTCCAAATCCGCCAGGCGGGTTTCGAGTTCGGCTTCGATATCGCCGACGGCGCGTTCCATTCTGTCCGGACCGGCCACATAATGCGTGGCCGGGAAAATGCGGAGCATGTCCACCTGCCGCACCACATCACCGGTCAGCGGATGCAGATAGTAGAGCGCCTCGATCTCGTCACCGAAGAATTCGATGCGGATCGCCAGCTCCTCATAAGACGGGATGATCTCCACGGTGTCCCCGCGCACCCGGAAGGTGCCGCGGGTGAACGACATGTCGTTGCGGGTGTACTGCACATCGACCAGCAGGCGCAACAGCTTGTCTCGCTCCACCTCCTGCCCGACCTCCAGATTGATGGAGCGATCGAGGTAGGACTGCGGCGTGCCGAGACCGTAGATGCACGACACCGACGCCACCACCACGACATCGCGCCGCGAGAGCAGGCTCGAGGTGGCCGAATGCCGCAGCCGCTCCACATCGTCGTTGATGGAGCTGTCCTTCTCGATATAGGTATCGGTCTGCGCGATATAGGCCTCGGGCTGGTAGTAGTCGTAGTACGAGACGAAGTACTCGACCGCATTGTTGGGCAGCATCTCGCGCAGCTCATTGGCCAGCTGGGCGGCGAGGGTCTTATTGGGGGCCATCACCAGCGTCGGGCGCTGCAACCGCTCGATCAGCCAGGCCGTGGTGGCCGACTTACCGGTACCGGTGGCGCCGAGCAGCACCACATCCCGCTCCCCGGTCGTGATGCGCCGCTGCAGCTCCTCGATGGCGGCGGGCTGGTCGCCCGCGGGCTTGTGCTCGCTGACCACCTGGAACCGGCCGTCGGTCCGTTCAATCTCACCGATGGGCCGGAACTCCGAGTGGGCCAGGGGGAGGTCGTCCGGAATCTCGGTTGCGAAAGCCATGCTCAACAGCCTAGGACGCGGTACCGACAATTTCTCGGACGGACCGCTCAGGGCCCTGTTCCGATCCGACCGACCGGTCCGGTTTATGGCCCGGGCAGCGCCCTCGCGCCACGCCGAATGACGTTGCTCGACGGCCGACCGCACCCCCGCCCCGGGGTATGCCTGAAATATCCGATCGCTCAATGATCTTCGCAAGGGTGCGGATCCGTGTCGACGAAATTGCAGACCGTTCACGCGGGTTTTCGGCCCCGTAGCAGGTGTAACCTAATCAAGCAATCGGACGAGTCCGGAAGAGGCGAGGCGATGACCGGTCTGTTTACGGCACAGCTGAATTCCATCAATGGTGCGGATATGCAACGTTTCAGATCTACCACCCCCGCGGTGGCTCCCCATCGCCCACGGCTCAAGTACTTCAATCTGCCCGAGTTGTCCTGGACCGATCATCGCGGCTTCCTGCACTCGGTCGAGCACATGCACGCCGAGCCCTGGGGCCTCTACGTGGAGCGCAAGGTCGACAATCCGCGCTTCCACTACATCGAGTCCTGGCTGCTACCCGAGCTGACCCTGCGGGTGACGGTGTATCACCTGCGCCCCGGCCACGACCGCAAGCAGACCTACTACCTCGATATCGGCGACTACGGCCCGGTCGAGGGTAAGAAGTGGCGCGCCGAGGGGCACTATCTGCACGTGGTGGCCCGCCCCGGCCAGGTGCCGGAACTGCTCGGCATCGACGAACTGCTGGCCGCCCACGCGGCCGGATACTTCGATACCGCGCACACCCACCGCGCCATCGAACGCGCGGCCGCGGTGGTGGACGGCCTGGCGGGCTGCGGCCACGATGTGGACCGCTGGCTGGCCACCCAGGGCTTCACGCTCAGCTGGCTCTGATCATCCGGAGCGTGAAACAGGACCACCCGGTCCGACTTGCGCACGGACCGGGTGGAGCGAGTCGACTGTCCGCCCTCCGACTAGCCGGACAGGCTCGGAATCAGACCGCCCAGACCGCCGCCGCAGCCCCCGCCGCTGCCGGAACTGCCTGAGCCGCCCTTGGATTCGCTCACCTGCACGGTGATCGAATCACTGATCAGGATCTGCCATGCCTCCAGCTTGTGCGCACCCGCCGTGGTCGGCTTCCACTTGATGGTGACCTTGTTGTCGAGCAGCGACGGCGCGACCGGGCTGCCTGGAATGTCCTTGCCATTGTCGGTGAATTTCACCGTGCTCAACCGGTCGACCTCGACCGAGGCGGTGAGGGTGTAGGAGCAGCCGACCTTGTGATCCTTACTGGATACCTCGAGGTTGCCGACCCAGGCGGCGGCCTGCGGTGCGGTGAGGGTCACGACAGCGCCCAGGGCGGCGAAGGTCAGCAGCCCCGTGCCGGCGCGCAGCTTGTATGCGTTCATGCAGGTACTTCCCTTGTGTTGCGAGGCCCACGCGACTGTGGGTAGCCCGAAACATAGCGGAATGCATGTGTTTCACATTGAGTTTTCGTGAAGATTGCCCGGACGCCTTCCCCAGGTCCGGCAACCGATCCGCGACGCGGGCGCCCCTCCACTGGACGACCACCGTCCGACACGCGATGCTGAGTGCATGACTCAGGCGCCTGCGGTTCACCTGCACCGACCCAAGGTCGAGTACTTCAATGTCGACGAGTACACCAATGTCGACCCGAAGGGCCACGTCCGGCAGGTCGAGCACTATCAGGCGGAGCCGTGGGGTCTGTACATGGCGCGGCCGTCGGATCATCCGGAGTTCCACTACATCGAATCGTGGCTGCTGCCAAGCCTTTCCATTCGCGCCACCGTCTTCCACTTCACCCCGGCCGATCTGCGTGATCAGGACTACTACATCGATATCGGGGAGTTCACGCAGGTCGAGCCCAAGCGCTGGAAGTCGGTGGACCACTACCTGGACCTGGTGGTTCGCACCGGACGCGAAGTGGAGCTGCTCGATGTGGACGAGTTGCTGGCCGCCCACGCCGCGAACTACCTCGATCTGGGAACGGCGCAGCAGGCCATCGAGACCGCGACCGCGACCATTGACGGCATCGCGGCCCACGGCCACAGCTTCGAGAACTGGCTGGCGGCGCAGGGCGTCACCCTCACCTGGCGGTGAACAACTCTCGTAGCTCTCAGGGGCTTCGCCCCTGAAACCCCAACGGCTCCGCCCCGAACCCCCGACGACCGCCTCAGGGGCTCCGCCCCGAACCCCTGACTAATGCGCCAGTCGCGCGAACACCGCGTCGAACCACGGCTCCTTGATCGAGTAGTACGCGTCGGCGGCCGCAGCACCGGTGAGCCCGGCGGCCTTCTCCTCGGCAGCGCGCTTGATGTCCAGGTATTCGGCGCGGGCCGCGGCGTCCTCGCGGAGCAGGTCGCGGAATTCGAGGGCGAAGCGCTGGCCGGGGGTGCCCTCGGCGCGCAGGTGGACATTGGCCAGGCGGCCCGGATCGGCATTGCCGTGCAGGCGTTTCGCCCACAGGGCTGTGTCGGCGCCGCCGGGATCGGCGGGGGTGGGTTTCGGGTTGTCGCCGGTGATGTGGGGCTTGTGCGGAAAACCGGCGTCCGCCAAGCGGTCTCGCAGGGCATCGGCGATGCCCAGGTCGCGGACGGTGATCTGGAGGTCGATGACGTCCTTGGCGGGCAGGCCGGGCACGGCCGTGGATCCGATGTGGTCGATGCGCACGGCGTCCGCGCCGCACACCACCCACAGCCGGGCAATGAGCCGCTGCGCCTGGGCCGCCCATTTGGGATCCGGTTCCACGAGCCGCATTTCGCCCTCGCGGCGGGCGGGGACGCGGGTGCGCAGATTGCGTTCGAACGGAATCAGCCGCTCGTCCCAGAGCGCGTGCACGGCGGCGTCGATATCGCCGTTCGCGCCATTGTTGTCCAGCAGCACGTCACCGGTCGCGCGGCGCTGCTCATCGGTGGCCTGGGCGGCAATGCGGGCGCGGGCGTCGGCCTCGTCGATGCCGCGGAACTCCACCAGGCGGCGCACCCGGGTCTCCTCGTCGGCGAGGACGATGACGACCAGGTTCATGAGCGGGCCCAGCCCGTTCTCCACGAGCAGCGGAATGTCCTGGACCACAATGGCGTCCGCGGGCGCGGCGGCGATAAGCTCGGCGGTGCGCTTGCCGACCAGCGGATGGGTAATGCCATTGAGGGTCGCGCGGGCCTCGTCGCTGGCGAAGGCCTTCGCCGCCAAGGCCGGACGATCCAGGCTGCCGTCGGCGGCGAGAATATCCGCGCCGAATGCGGCGACCAGGGCCGCCAGACCCTCGGTTCCGGGCGCGACCACCTCGCGAGCAATCACATCGCTGTCCACCAGCACCGCACCGCGCTCGGCGAAAATGCGCGCCACGGTGGATTTGCCCGCTCCCATGCCTCCGGTGAGACCGATTCGCAACATTCGATCAGTCTCGCACCTGCCCGATCGGCCCGCATCAGCGCCCCTCACCTGCCGAAAAGCCGGATTACCCAGTCGCGCTCGCAATTTCACAATCCCTCGCGGAGTTTTCTCATTCCGTGATATTTGCGAGACCATTCCGCAACTTTTTCGGCAATTACCGACCGCTTGTCGGCAACATTCCGACACGCCGGGGCGAATGTCGCGCAAAATACGGTGTCGCACACTTTTGTTCGGCTAAGGTTCGCCGCAGGCGATCCTAGGCCGCTAGCACGCAAGAGAAGGAACACCATTGGGCACCAGAAACATCCAGACGGGTCGCCACCGTCTGGGACTGCCGGGCACGATGCACTGCATCGAGATCCCCGCGGTCTCGACAGCGCTCGCCGAGCACCGTCGTACGTGGCTCTCCCGACTGCTCATCCCCGCCCGGCACAGCTTCGCGGCCATGCGAAAACGCTCCGCGGTGGCGGCGGCCCAGTGGGTTCCGGCGACAGTCGGCTGACTTCCTTCGCGCCATTCGACCCAGTTCCCATCGGACTGGGTCTTTGTTGTGTCCGCCTCAGATTCCTGACAGTCACTTGCAGGTACGGCTCGTAACACCTTACGCTGGCCGCAATACCTGATAGTCACTTTCAGGTGCTTACTCGCGGAGGGGATCATGGCGCAGCCTGTCGCACTCGACCGGCCGGATCCGGCCCGGCACGCCGACCGGTTCGGCTTCGTCGGCCGGTGGGCCCTGCTCATGGCCCGCCGTCGGCGCCTGGTGATGGGCGTGTGGCTGCTGCTCGTCGTGATCTGCGCGGCCGCCTATCCGGCGCTGCACGAACGGCTCGGCGCACCCGACTACAGCGTGCCGGATTCGGAGTCCCGCGCGGTCGAATGGCTTGCGGCGGAACATTTCTCGCAACTCGGCGCGGAGCAGGACCTGCTGGTCTTCCATTCCGACCGGTACACCGTCGACGCGCCCGAATTCCGGGCCATCCTCGACGACGCGCTCACCACTGCCCGTGCCACCGCCGGTGTGGCCGGTGCGATCGGACCGTTCGACGGGAATGCGCAACGACAGATCTCGGCGGACCGGCACACCGCCTTCGGCATTGTCGGACTCGACGGCAGCATGTCCGAGCGCGTGGACGTCGCCGCCCGGCTGCAATCGGCGCTGCCCGCCGACACCGAATCCGGGGTGCGAGCCATGCTCACCGGGTACGCCCCGATCGAGGGCGAGCTCATGCGCACCGAGACCGCCGATATGCAGCGCGCCGAGAGCCTCGGCCTGCCGGTCGCGGCCCTGGTGCTGGTGCTCGCGCTCGGCGCGGCCGTCGCCGCGACCATTCCCATCGCCGTCACCGCCGCGGGCATCGCACTGGCCGTGGGGGTGCTGTTCGGGCTGACCAGCCTGCTGACCTTCGATTCCCTGGTGTTGTCGGTGGCGACCATGATCGGCACCGGCACCGCCATCGACTACGCCATGTTCATCGTGAGCCGGTTCAACGAGGAGCTCTCACGGCGTGGAGTGCGAGATCGGCGGGCGCGCAAGGATATCCATGCCGCGGTCGGGGCGGCCATGGATACCACCGGGCGCACCATCCTGGCTTCCGGTCTGATCGTGATGATCTCACTGTGCTCGCTGGTGGTGGTCGGCCTGCCCATGCTCAACGGCGTCGCCATCGGCGTGGTGACCGCGGTGGTGGCCACACTCTCCGCGGCCTTCACGCTGCTGCCCGCCGTCCTGGCCGAGCTGGGCCCCGCGATCAACCGCGGTGCGCTGCCCGCCAAGCTGCGCCCGGCAGAGCACGATCCCGGCCGAGAGCGTGCCGCGCCGACCGGCGGAGTTCCGGCGCGGACGGTCGAGCCGACCACGGTATCCAGCGCGTGGACGCGGTGGGCGCGCACCGTGATGGGGCGGCCGGTGCTGTTCGGGGCGATCGGCGTCGCGGTGCTGGCGGTGGCGGCCGCGCCCATCGCAGGCATCCGCTACGGCATCGATATGGGCCTGGGTTCGATGAGCGATCGCCCCGCCGGGCAGGCGACGCGCTTGGTGCAGGACAATTTCGGGCCGGGGCTGCTCTCGCCCATTCAGGTGGTCGCCACCGGGACCGATGATTCGGCCATGTCCGGCAATGGATTCGCGGATATGAACCGGTTCGTCGCGGAGCTGAATCGCGATCCGCGCATCGACGCGGTGCTGCCGCAGCAGGCCGACGGCCGAATGCTGGCCCTGGTCGTACCGAAGGAGTCCTTCGACTCCACCGCCGTAGCCGAGTTGACCGCCGATATTCGCTCCAGTGCAGGCGCATTCGATTCCGCCGAGATCTTGGTCGGCGGTGTTCCGGCGGCCTTCGCCGATGTCTCCGATCTGATCACCAGCCGCTTTCCCTGGGTGATCGCACTGGTGCTGTCGGTCTCGCTGGCGTTCCTCATCTTCGCCTTCCGCAGTATCGTGCTGGCGGTCAAGGCGATCCTGTTGAATCTGCTGGCCACCGGTGCGGCACTGGGCATTACGGTCGCGGTGTTCCAGTACGGCTTCGGCGAATCCGTGCTCGGCTTCCACAGCGCCGGATTCCTCCAGGTGTATCTGCCCATGCTGGTGTTCGCCGTGCTCTTCGGATTGTCCATGGACTACGAGGTTTTCCTGGTCCGGCGGATGAAGGAGGCGTGGGATCTGCATCCGGACAATGCGGCCGCCGTGGCCGAGGGGTTGCAGCGCACCGCGCGGCCGATCACCGCGGCGGCGGCCATCATGGTGGCGGTGTTCGCGGCCTTCGTGACCGCGGATGTGCTGGAGCTGAAGCAGATCGGGTTCGCCTTGGTGGTCGCCGTGGCCATCGACGCGGTGATCGTGCGGCTGATTCTGGTACCGGCGTTCATGCAGCTGTTCGGCCGCTGGAACTGGTGGATGCCGAGCATCCGCCGCCCGGCTCAGGGCGCGAAGATCGCCTCCAGCGCCGAGGCCACCGACTCCAGCGCCTCGATGTAGACCTCGGTCAGGCGGCGCTCGAATCCTGTTCCCGCCCAGTGGTTCAGCGCCGCCACGCACCCCCAGATCGCGGTGGCCGCCGCCAGCCGGATCTTCAGATCATTGGCGTCGCGCCCGCTGCGCTCGGCGAACAGCAGCCGGAACTGCTCTTCCAGATCCCGCATCTGGCGGGACTGCCGGTCGCGCACCTCCGGAATGGTCAGCACATGCTGCATGCGCAGACGGGTGCGCCGCTCCATCTCGTCGGTAATGATCGATTCGGTCAGCACCGGAATGAGCAGCCGCGCGATGGCCAGCAACTCGGTGAATTCGAGGGTCTCTCCCCCACCGGCCATCCGCAGCACCTCGAGCACCTGCGGATCGGCCTCGTCGTAGAGGACGAGCATTTCCTTGGTCCCGAAATACCGGTAGATCGAACTGGCCGACACCCCCGCCGCGGCAGCCACCTTCTCCACCGTCACATCGCGATACCCGTGCTCGTCGAACAACTCCAGCGCGACCCGCTGGATCCGGCTCATCGCCTCGACCTTGCGCTGCTCCCACACCGACGCGGGAGTCTCCACCGTGGACTGGGACATATCAGCTCCGACAATACCCGCCGCACCCGCTCACCCAGGCTCACCCGGCCTCGTCGTACGCCTCGGTCACCCACCCCAGCACCTGCCCGTCGATTTCCCCCACCGCCCGCAACTCGATGTGATGCATCCACGTGCTCTTCGCCGGATGCGCCACCTCCTTGAACCGCGCCGACCGCACCTCGTACGGCAGCGCGATCGAAAGCACCACCAGGACATCCGACTTCACATACCGCCCCGGCACCCACAGATACGCGAACCCCCGCCGCCGCCGAAAAGCGATCTGACTCTTGGATATCCGCATCTCCGCAGGCCCGACCTCATCAACCATCTCGGCCACCGCACCCCCGATCGCCGCCCCATCGGCCGATCCGGTGAAGAACTCGTCGAGCGTCCGCGCGACCTCGCCCATACGCCTCACGCTACGCGCGAGCCCCCACTGTCAACGATCCCGCCCCGCGTTCCCGCCCTCCACCAACGCAAATCCCCCCGGGCCCGTCAGGACCCGGGGGGATTTCGCTTATCGAGCTACTGCGTCAGCAGAAGCGAATCAGGCGTTGCCCGACAGCTTCTCGCGGAGCGCGGCCAGCTGGGCGTCGCTCGCCAGCGAGCCACCGGCGGGCTCGGAGGACGAGGACGAAGCGGCCTGGGCGCCCGACTCGGAGGAGTAGTTCGAGGGTCCGCCATTGGCGGCCTCGGCGGCGGCGTCAGCAGCCATCTTCTCCATCTGAGCGGTGTGCATCTTGTGGCGACGCTCGGCCTCGGCGTACCGGGACTCCCACTCCTCACGCTGCTTCTCGAAGCCCTCGAGCCATTCGTTGGTCTCTGGATCGAAGCCCTCGGGGAAGATGTAGTTGCCCTGATCGTCGTAGCTGTCGGCCATGCCGTACTTGGACGGATCGAACTCGGCGTTGTAGTCCTCGTTCGCCTGCTTCAGCGACAGCGAGATCCGGCGACGCTCCAGGTCGATGTCGATGACCTTGACCATCGCGTCGTCGCCGACGGCCACAACCTGGTCCGGGACCTCCACGTGGCGCTCGGCCAGCTCGGAGATGTGCACCAGGCCCTCGATACCCTCCTCGACGCGGACGAACGCGCCGAACGGAACGAGCTTGGTGACCTTGCCCGGCACGATCTGGCCGATGGCGTGGGTGCGGGCGAACTGACGCCACGGATCTTCCTGGGTCGCCTTGAGCGACAGGGAGACACGCTCGCGGTTCAGGTCGACGTCGAGAACCTCGACGGTGACCTCGTTGCCGACCTCGACAACCTCGGACGGGTGATCGATGTGCTTCCAAGACAGCTCGGAGACGTGCACCAGGCCGTCGACGCCACCCAGGTCCACGAAGGCACCGAAGTTGACGATGGAGGACACGACGCCCTTGCGGACCTGGCCCTTCTGCAGCTGGTGCAGGAACTCGTTGCGCACCTCGGACTGGGTCTGCTCCAGCCAGGCGCGACGGGACAGAACCACGTTGTTGCGGTTCTTGTCGAGCTCGATGATCTTGGCCTCGATCTCCTTGCCGACGTACGGCTGCAGATCGCGGACGCGACGCATCTCCACCAGCGAAGCCGGGAGGAAGCCGCGCAGGCCGATGTCCAGGATCAGGCCGCCCTTGACAACCTCGATGACGGTGCCCTTGACGGCCTCGTCACGCTCCTTGAGCTCCTCGATCGTGCCCCAAGCCCGCTCGTACTGAGCACGCTTCTTCGACAGGATCAGGCGGCCTTCCTTGTCCTCCTTGGTGAGAACCAGGGCCTCGACCTCATCGCCCACGGAAACGACCTCGGCCGGGTCGACATCGTGCTTGATGGAAAGTTCGCGAGAGGGGATGACGCCTTCGGTCTTGTAACCGATGTCGAGAAGGACCTCGTCACGATCGACCTTGACGATGGTTCCTTCGACGATGTCGCCGTCGTTGAAGTACTTGATGGTCTTGTCGATAGCGGCGAGGAAGTCCTCGGCAGAGCCGATATCGTTGACGGCTACCTGCGGCGAGGTGACGGTGGTGGGCATGTGTTGGGAGGCTCCGGACGGATTGTGGTCGGTAGTGGACATGTGGGCTTTCGGTATTGCTGCGAACTCACAGCGATGGAACTAACGTTGGCCATGCAACAGCACATCGCTGCGACGGAGCACAACGCTGCACAAAGCATGCGGGACTCACAGCACGATTGTCTGCTCTACTCGGGTCTCGAGATCCGAATACAGAAGACACTCGCGGAAAACAGCGTACGCGACGTGTGTTGTACCAAGCAAACACGGGTGGTGCTCCGCAAGTCTATAGGGTGAGCCCATGGCCGAAGATCACCCCATCACCCCCGACGAAGCCCGGCACGCCGAGGCGAACGCACTGTTGGGGACGGTGGGAGTGGGCCGCGCCAAGGTCGATTCGGAGACCAGTCAGCGCGCCAGCCGCCGCTGGTGGGATGCCGACGCCGCCGCCTACCACGAGACCCACGCCGACTTCCTCGGCGTCGACTCCCCCGATGGCGAGTTCATCTGGTGTCCGGAGGGCCTGCACGAGGGCGATTGGCGCCTGCTCGGCGATATCACCGGCAAACGCATCCTGGAGATCGGCTGCGGTTCGGCGCCCTGCTCCCGCTGGCTCGCCGCTCACGGCGCCCACCCCGTCGGCCTCGACCTCTCCCGGCAGATGCTCGAGCGCGGCCTGGCCGCCATGACCTCCGGCGGCCCCCACGTCCCGCTGGTCCAAGCGGGCGCCGAGGCCCTCCCCTTCGCCGACTCCTCCTTCGACCTGGCCTGCTCCGCCTTCGGCGCCGTCCCCTTCGTCGCCGACTCCGCCCAGGTCATGCGCGAGGTAGCCCGCGTCCTCCGCCCTGGCGGCCGCTGGGTCTTCTCCGTCAACCACCCCATGCGCTGGATCTTCCCCGACGATCCGGGCCCCGAGGGCCTGCGCGCCACCATCCCTTATTTCGACCGCACCCCCTATGTAGAACTGGACGGCGAGGGCGAACCTACCTACGTCGAACACCACCGCACCATCGGCGACCGCGTCCGCGAGATCGTCGCCGCAGGCCTCACCCTGGTCGACATCATCGAACCCGACTGGCCGGAGTGGCTCGACCGCGAATGGGGCCAATGGAGCCCCCTCCGCGGCGAAATCTTCCCCGGCACCGCCATTTTCGTTACCGAGAAACCGGGCCGGTAGGGAGCTGGCGATCCAGCCCCACATGGATGTACCATCAAGTCGCGAGGTCCCGGTGGGGCCAAGTATGAGAGTTCGTGACGCGTCCGGACGGTCGTCTCACGGGCTCTTCGCCTATCTGGACCACAATCACCTCCGCGACCAGAGATTGTGTTCTGCGCCGCCAGTCGCCTCCCGCCCCGAAACACCACCCGACGGCATCCGGTACCCACCTCCTTCTTGAAATGGAGCTCACGAGCACCCGGTAGCAGCAGTCCCGCCAACCCACGCCGGGACGGTGCGAGCTGCGCTGGTTCCACGAACGCCGCGCACAACAGGTACTTGCCTTGTCTTGCTGATTCGTCGACGAACACGTGGACGGTCACCGGAGCATTGTGAGCTGCTAGCAGGGGTTTTCCGGCCAACTTCGGGAAACCAGAGACACCGTCCCCGCCCCGGTAAACCATCGGGAAAGCCGTCCTCACCGAATGTCAAGCCCGAACCCGCAACACCTCTTCGTTCCGCCGAGTTTTCGCGGTGGCGCGCAAGCCCTGACAGTCGCGCTGTAGTTGTTCGCCTATCCGAGCGCGCCCCTGTTCCGCATGGCCTGGCAGTACCACCACAACGCGGCGGTCAGGACCAGCACGCCGCTATCGAAGAGGCCGAGGCGGGCGCCGAGGATCGACCAGCGGTCCATGAAGCCGAAACTCACGGCCTGGAGGCACAACTGGGAGATGGTCGCCGTCGCGGCGGCGGGGAGTGCCCGGCGGGATCGGAACAGGAGCAGGGCGGCGGTCGCCAGCCCCGCGGCGATGTTGATGGTCCAGAACGCCAGGGGTACCGGCGGATAGTCGGTGAAGTAGGCGATCTGGTCGGGGCCGTAGCCCTGGCGGGCGAAGTAGTCGGCGTCGTGCGTGTGGGTTTCGATGTAGTCGTAGGCGCCGATCGCGTTGAGCAGCAGGAAGAAGACGCCGATCGGCCAGAGGTGCCAGGGCGCCGCGGTGCGGACAGGACGGGCGTTCGCTGATTCCATCGGATTCCGTTCCACCGGTGCACAGATGACGGGGATCGGGGCCGGGACTGTGTCCCGGCCCCGATGATCAGTCGGATTTCGGTTCTCTCCCGGCCTGTTTGAGGGCCGTGCGGAGGGCGTATTCGATTTGGGCGTTGATGCTGCGCAGGTCGTCTGCCGCCCATTTCGCGATGGCTTCGTGAATGGCCGGGTCGAGCCGCAGCAGTACCTTTTTCGGCTCGCGTTTCGGCATTACGTGTAGAGGGAGCCGGTGTTGACTACGGGCTGGGCGGGGCGGTCGCCGCAGAGGACGACGAGCAGGTTGGAGACCATGGCTGCTTTGCGCTCCTCATCGAGTTCGACCATGCCCTCGCTGGCGAGTCGGTCGAGGGCCATGCCGACCATACCGACGGCGCCTTCGACGATGCGGCTGCGGGCGGCGACCACCTGGGCGGCCTGCTGGCGGACCAGCATGGCCTGGGCGATCTCCGGGGCGTAGGCCAGGTGGGTGATGCGGGCCTCGATGATCTCGATGCCCGCCGTCACGGTGCGCTCGCGCAGTTCGACGGTGAGTTCACCGGCCACCTCGGCGCCGTCGCGCAGGCTGGTGCGCTCGGCGTCGTGGGCATCGTAGGGATGGGTGGTGGTGAGGTGGCGGACGGCGGCCTCGGACTGGGTCTCGACGTACTCCTCGTAATCGTCGACGGCGAACGCGGCTTTGAAGCTGTCGACCACGCGGTAGACGACCACCGCGGCGATCTCGACCGGATTGCCGTCGGCGTCGTTGACCTTCAGCTTCTGGGTCTCGAAGTTGCGCACCCGCAGCGAGATGGTGCGCCGGTCGGTCAGCGGGGTGACCGAGAAGAACCCCGGCTCGCTCACCGAGCCGATGTAGCGGCCGAAGAACTGAACCACCTTGGCCTCGTTGGGATTCACGCTGGTGAGCCCGGTGCTCATCAGCAGTAGCAAGAGGCCCAGCACGCTGAATACGACCGCCGCGATCACCGCGCCCGCACCGGCCCCGTCGGCCGCCTTGATGAACCCCCATGCCGCCCCCGCCGCGACGGCGAGGAAGGCCACCAACACCACTGCCGCGACCACGAATCCGTTCGCCCGGCGTGCCTGCCGAAGCTCCATTGCTATCCTACCAGTATCGAAGTGATATCACGACGATAGCTCGAGGCGGGCACGCCGGGCAAGGACGATTCCGTGCCCGGGGGTCTCAGTTCGGACGGATATTGCGGTTGAAGCGGAACAGGTTGTGCGGGTCGTGGCTCGACTTCAGGGCGGCGAGCCGGTCGTAGGTGGCCGCGCCGTACGCCGCCCGGGTCTGCGCCTCGTCGGCCCGGTTGCCGCCGCCGTACAGGAAGTTGATCTGATGGCCGATCGTCCAGGGCCGCACGGTTTTCCGCACCAGATCCAGGCGTTCGTGAATGGCCGCCTCGGAATGCGGGCCGGGCATGGAAATGGCGCGGGCGACGTATTCGGCCTCCCGGTGATCGACCGCGATACCGTCCGCGGCCGGGCGGCGCAGCGCACCACCCAGGTGCCGGAATCCGGCAACCATCGGCACCGTCGACCCGGGTCCGGTCACCTCGAGGAAGGCATCGGTGGCGTCCGCGGGCAGCTCGGTCAGCAGCGCGTTGGTGGCGGTGTAGGGATGCGGGTGCGGCGGATCGCGGTGGATCTCATGGGTAGCGGTGTAGGGCATGACCCGCAGGTCGTCGGCCATCCGTTCGCCGACCGCGCGCAGCGGGGCGACCAGGCGCTCGCCCTCCGCCTGCGAACCGGTGAAGGCGATGATGATGGTGGCGGTGTAGCGCCCGCACAGCGGCTCGGGCACCTGCGGGATATCCGAGAGGGTGATCATGGAGATGGCCGAGGTCAGCTGCTCCGGGACATCGGTGGTCCACAGCCGCCAGGCTTCCAGCGCCTGGGCGACGTACCGGGTATCGAATTGCAGCTGGCCGCCGTAAACCTTTGTCACCGGCACCAATTCGAGCTCCAGCGCGGTGACGACGCCGAAGTTGCCGCCGGAGCCGAGCACGGCGCCGAACAGTTCGTCGCCGGGTTCCAGGCGGCGCAGGCGGCCGTCCGCGGTCACCATCTCGATGGCACGCACATGATCTGCGGCATAACCGAATTCACGGGCCAGCAGGCCGACGCCACCGCCGAGGGTATAGCCGACCACGCCCACCGACAGCGAGGAGCCATTGAGCGGCGCGAGGCCGTGCGCGGCGGCGGCCTCGACGAGCTGCCCGGCGAGCACACCCGCACCGACGCGGGCCGTGCGGCTCGCGGCGTCGATCCGGATATCGGTCATGCGGCGGGTATTGATCAGCACTCCCCCGTCGGCGGCCACCGACAACCCGTGCCCGGTGGCCTGCACCGCGACCGGAAGCCCCTGGCGCGCGGCGTATTCCACCGCGGCCCGCACATCCTCGGCGTGCGCGGCGGTCACGACGACGGCCGGGCGGTGCGTGTAAGCCGTTTGGAATCCCGCGATTTCGGCCTCGTAGCCGGTGTCGCCCGGCTGGAAGACCGGGCCGGTGGTGGCGGGCAGTTCGGTGATCGTGGATTCGCTGTTCGTCATGTCTACAACTGTGCCGAGCCCAGAACAATAACTCTAACAGATAGTTTTTCTGGGATCTAGAATCAGTAGTTATGGAACTGCGGCAGCTGCGCTACTTCGTCACCGTCGCGGAGGAAGCCAACTTCACCCGCGCGGCAGCCAAACTACATCTGGCGCAACCCGGGCTCAGCGCCCAGATCAAGCAGATCGAACGCGAGCTCGGGCAGCAACTGCTGGACCGCTCGACGCGCACGGTCAGCCTCACCCCGGCGGGCGCGGCAGTGCTGCCGCTGGCCCGCGCGGCCCTCGACGCGATCGACCGGATCACCCACACCGTGGACGAGTTCACCGGACTGCTGCGCGGGCACGTGCGGGTCGGCCTGATCGGCGCGGTCGATCAGGAGATCGATATCGCCGAGGTGCTGGCCGATTTTCACCGAGATCATCCGCAGATCGGCATCTCACTCACCGAGGACACCTCGGAGTCCATGTACGCGGCCCTGCGCCGCGGCGATCTCGAGATCGGGTTGCTCAGCCTCTCCGGAATGGACCCGGATCCGGCGGTCGCCACCGAGACGATCTTCGAAACCACTGCCGTGGCCGCGGTCCCGAGCGCGGCCACGGATTTCGGGGATCGGATCAGCCTGGCGGAGCTGTGCACGCACCCGCTCATCTGCCTGCCGCTCGGAACGGGCATTCGGGGGCTATTGGAAAAGTCCTGCGCCGCAGCCGGTCTCACGCCGAATGTCGCGTTCGAGGCCGTGGCTCCGCCATTGTTGATGAAGCTTGCCGCACACGGCTTGGGCACCGCCGTGGTACCGCCGATTCCTCCCGCGGACACCGCCGCGTTCGGCGTGCGCACCGTCGCGATCGATCCGCCCATGACCGGCCGTCTGGCGCTGGCCTGGAACGCGGAGCGACCGATGAGCCCGGCGACGAAAGTCCTACTGGGGCAGTTCCGCATCGCGCTGGCGTCCTGGAAGCACCCGGGGCCGATCCGGCGGTGAGGGCGGGGCGTCAGCGCCGCGTACGCCGCCACGAACGCATGTTCCAGGAGCGGGTTCCGCTGCCGACGCCCGCGAAATGCAGTGCGAGAAGTAGCAATCCGAGGATGACGAAGGTGCCCTCGGCGAGATTTCCGACCGAGCCATTGGTCAGGTCCAGCAGCAGTGCGAGTCCGAACGCGACGGCGGCGGCAATGGCCATCATGTGAACCTCCCTGGTCTGGTCGCCGGATACCCGCGCGCCGAGGACACAAACTGCGCGACACGCCGTTAGACGTATCACTCCTCAAACTTCCCTATTGAGGATATAAATAGGGAAGCTTAGAGTCGTTTGCATGACAGAGAGGTTGTATTCGGTCGACGAGGTGGCCGAGCGGTTGGGCCTGCACGTCCGCACGGTCCGCGGCTATGTGCGCGACGGCAAACTCGCGGCCGTCCGCATCGGCAAGCAGTACCGGATCGCGCAGGCGGATCTGGAGGCCTTCACCGGTCTGCCGATCCCCGATACAGCGCGCGAATCCACCCGCCGCGTCCGGCACGCCGAGGTGTCGAGCATCGTGGAGATCGACGCCGTCGATCCCGCACTGGTCGACCGCCTGTCCAGCCTGCTGGCCGGTGCGACCGCCAATCGCTATCCCGAGGACCAGCCGATCCGGATCCAGACGATCCACGACGCAGAGCGCGCCCGGTTCAAGGTCATCACCGTCGGCGGCCTCGCCGATACCGGCCGCCTGCTCGAGTACATGGAAGGACTGCTCACCTCATGAGCGCGAACAAGACGACCGCCGCCCCGGCCGCCATCTACAAGTCCGAGGCGGGCGCCGGGGCCATCCAGGAGAACTACCGGGAAATGTTGCGCGCCTGGCCCGTTCCCACCGAGCAACTGCGAATCCCGACCCGCGAGGGCGAGACCTTCGTCCTCGCGGGTCTGGATGCGCAGGACGCCCCGCCGCTGGTGCTGCTGCACGGCTCCGGCGCGAACTCCACCAACTGGCTCGGCGACATCGCTTCCTGGGCACAGCATTTCCGCACCTACTCCGTCGACATCGTCGGCGAACCGGGTGGCAGCGCCCGCTCCCGCCCCGGACTGGGCACCGAAGCCATCGCCCTCTGGCTCGACGATGCTCTTGCCGGACTCGGCATTTCACGAACCGCCCTGGTCGGCATGTCCCTCGGCGGCTGGCACGCCCTGGATTACGCCATCCGCCGCCCGGACCGCATCACCCGCCTGGCGCTGCTGTGCCCCGGCGGCGTCGGCAAACAGCGCATCGGCTGGCTCTTCCGAGCCGCACTCGACCGCATGCTGGGCCGCAACGACCTGCGCCGCTCCGCCAAACTGGTGACGGGCCTCGACGACGGCCACCTGGAACCGGTCCTGGACCAGGTAGTGCTCACCTTAACCCACTTCAACCCGCGCACCGAGAAACTCCCGATCTTCACCGACGCCCAGTTGCACAGCCTGCCCATGCCGGTCCTGGCCATCGTCGGAGACCGCGATGTCATGCTCGACTCCGCCGAAACCGCCCGCCGCATAACACAGAACGTCCCGGAAGCCACCGTGCGCGTGCTGCCGGATGTCGGCCACGCCGTGCTCGGCCAGACCGAGACGGTCCTGGAGTTTCTCCAGGGCACTACTCGCCCGGGCGCGCGCTGAACTGCGAGATCGTCTGTCATATTCGCTCGAATCGAGTATCGCCCCACTCGATCGACGGCGCTCCCGCGAGTGGATCCTGTTCTCACTAGCCCGAGAACGGGGTGCACCCGCGCGGGCGTCGCCGATTCAGAGAGGAGCGCCCGATGAGCGGGACACCTTCGCACTCCGCGGACCACGAGCACGGGCACGGGCACGGAGATCCGCCCGCGGACGACGGGACCCTGGGCAAGCACGGCATGCTGGTCTTCGGCACCGTGTCGACGACGTACCTGTCGCATCTGCCGATGTTCATGTCGCCGCACAACTTTCAGGTCGTGCTGGAGGTGGGTCTGGACGATCGGTCCGCCGATGCGCTCGCGGCGGACCGGGAGCGCGGGTTCACCGGGATCCACACGTCCGATCCGGCGGACTTCCAGATGTCGGAACTCGATCCGCGCGATGGCGGGCCGGTGCGGAAGACCGTGCCGGGCACGCTCGTTCGCGGTCACTTCGAACGCGGCGGCGAGGTGATCGTGCGGAACGCGGTCGCCACGGTGCGGGCCGTGGTGCACTTCGCGGACGTCGCGCTCGACGAGCCGCCGAGCGGGCGGCGACTGACGTATCAGTGCTTCGGGCGGGCGGGCGAACTGTTTCTCCTGCACGACATTCTGGGCAGGCCGAACTTCGACCAGGTGCTGGCGATCCGGCTGGAACCGGGCACCGTGACCAACCCGATGGGCGATCCGCTGCCAGATGATGTCGCGCTCATAGGCTTCGACCACGCCGTACCGGTGGTGCTCGGCCAGCGGGAGTTCACCGGCGATCGACTGGCCGAGGGCGAGACCGAATTCGCCTCGTTCCCAGCCTCTTCCCCGCCGAGCATGACACACGGATTCGGCGTCCGCCTCACCGTCGAGCGCGAGATCTACATCGAGTTCAACGATCTGAAGTGAACACCGGCGCATTCGCCGCGCGGAGATAGCCCCTCCGCGCGGCACCGAGCGGCACCGCGCGGCACCGCGCGGGGCCGCGCCACCTCCCCCCACACACAAGCATCGCCCCGCTCCGATACTTCGGAGCGGGGCGATGAAATGTCTTTCCTCGCTAGAGGATCCGCGACAGGAACGCCTTGGTGCGTTCGTGTTGCGGGTTGGCGAGGACCTCGCGCGGGTCACCGGCTTCCACGACCACGCCGCCGTCCATGAACACCAGTTGGTCGGCGACCTCACGGGCGAAGCCCATTTCGTGGGTCACGACCACCATGGTCATACCGTCGGCGGCGAGTTCGCGCATGACGCCGAGGACCTCGCCGACCAGCTCCGGATCGAGCGCCGAGGTGGGCTCGTCGAAGAGCATCAGCTTGGGATCCATGGCGAGGGCGCGGGCGATGGCGACACGCTGCTGCTGACCGCCGGAGAGCTGGGCCGGGTAGGTATCGGCCTTGTCCGCCAAGACGACTCGGGCCAGCAGCTCCTTGGCGCGCGCGACGGCATCGGCCTTCTTGATCTTCTTGACCTGGGTCGGCGCCTCGATGATGTTCTCCAGCACCGTGCGGTGCGGGAACAGATTGAAGTGCTGGAAGACCATGCCGATATCGCGCCGCTGTCGCGCCGCCTCGCGCGGGTGCAGCTCGTAGAGCTTGCCGTTCTTCTCCTGGTAGCCGACGAGTTCGCCGTCCACGTAGAGCCGTCCGGCATTCACCTGCTCGAGGTGGTTGATACAGCGCAGGAAGGTGGACTTACCGGAACCGGACGGGCCGATCAGGCACAGCACCTCACCGCGCTTGACCTCCAGCGAGATGCCCTTGAGCACCTGCAGCGCACCGAAGTTCTTGCACACCCGGTCGGCCCGCACCATGAGCGCGCCGTCCACGGCGTCCTTCGTCATGCTCGTGCTCACAGATCTCCTCCGCCCCGCAGCGCGGCCAGCGCTCGCATCTGTTTCGCGGTCAGCTGCCGCGACATGCCGCGAGAGTAGTAGCGCTCCAGGTAGAACTGCCCGACCATCAGCACGCTGGTAATGGCCAGGTACCAGGTGGCCGCCACCAGCAGCAGCGGGATGGGCTGGAAGTTGATGCCGTAGATGTCCCGCGCGCGGCCGTACAGGTCGATGGTCAGCGGGATGGCCGTGACCAGCGAGGTGGTCTTGAGCATGCTGATCAGCTCGTTGCCGGTCGGCGGGATGATCACCCGCATGGCCTGCGGCAGCACCGTGCGGCTCATGGTCTGCGCCCACGACATGCCCAGCGCCGTCGACGCCTCGCGCTGCCCGTCACCCACGGAATTGATTCCGGCACGGACGATTTCGGCCATATAGGCGGCCTCGTTGAGACCCAGGCCGATGACCGCGAAGAAGAACGGCGCCGACCAGCCCTGCACATCGAAGGTGGTCAGCGTCGGACCGAACGGCACGCCGACGGTAATGGTCTTGTACAGCGACGGGAACAGGCCCCAGAACACCAGCTGGACGTACACGGGGGTGCCGCGGAAGACCCACAGGTAGGCCCACGCCACCGACCGCAGCACCGGATTCGGCGATAGGCGCATGACCGCCAGCAGCACGCCGAGCACCACGCCGATGGCCATGGCCAGCACGGTCAGCTCGAGGGTGACCAGCGCGCCCTTGGCGATATTGATGTCGCGCAGGTACTTCCAGTAGGTGTCCCAGTGGTACGCCTCATTGGTGGCGGCGCCGTAGACGAACAGGCCCAGCGCGATGAGGATGATCGCGGCCGCGATCCACCGGCCCGGCCGACGCAGCGGAATCGCTTTGATCGGCTCGGGCTCGGTGGTGTTCACGACCGTCGCAGCCGAGGCTGCGGATTTACTCTCGTCCTGCGACATCGTCAGGTGTCAGCTCTGCGCGCCGTTGATGACCGACTTGGTGATCACGCCCTCCTGGACGCCCCAGTTCTCGGCGATCTTCTTGCACTGGCCGCTGTCGATCAGGCTCTGCAGGGCCTCCTGCAGCACCGGGCCCAGCGCGGAGCCCTTCTTGACCGGCCAGCCGTACGGCGCGGAGTCGAAGATCGCGCCCGCGGCCTCGATCTTGTCCTTGTTCTGCTTGATGGCGTACGCGGTCACCGGGGAGTCGGCGGACATGGCGTCGACCTGGCCGTTCACCAGCGCGGTGGCGGCGGCGGACTGCTCGTCGTAGGCGACCTTGGTGATCTCCGGCTTACCGGCGGCCACGCACTTGGCGCTGCGGTCCGGGATCTCGTCGGTGTCCTGCACGGTGGTGCGCTGGACGGCGACCTTCTTACCGCAGGCGTCGTCCGGATTGACCGGCTTGCCGATCTGCGCGGCCCACTGGCTGCCCGCATTGAAGTAGGTGACGAAGTCGGCGGTCTGCTCGCGTTCCTTGTTATCGGTGAACGAGGACATGCCCAGGTTGTAGGTGCCGGTCTCGACCGCGGGAATGATCTTCTCGAAGTCGGATTCCTTGTAGTCGGCGGTCAGGCCGAGCACGGCGGCGACCGCGTTCATCAGGTCCACATCGAAGCCGACGATCTTGCCGGAGTTCGGATCCTTGAACTCGTTGGGGGCGTAGGGGATGTTCACGCCCACGACGAGTTTGCCGGAGGACTTGATATCCGCGTATAGCTTGGCGGCGATGGCCTCGACCTTGGCCACGTCGACCTTGGCCACCTCGG
Source organism: Nocardia crassostreae (assembly GCF_001613405.1). Classification (GTDB taxonomy): domain Bacteria; phylum Actinomycetota; class Actinomycetes; order Mycobacteriales; family Mycobacteriaceae; genus Nocardia; species Nocardia crassostreae. Next base: position 86,511 of record NZ_BDCH01000035.1, on the reverse strand, counting down.
GGGTATTGGTCTCGGTGTTGCTCGTACACGCGGTCAGCGCGAGAGCGCCGCCGGCGAGCACGCACACGGCCCGCAGGGTTCGCCCGCGGAAATCGAATCGACTAGACACAGCTGTCCTCCACAGTTCGGTTGCGCGACGTCCGGGTGTCGCCCGCCGTTTGAAATGTAGGCGAGTCGAACCACCCACGGTGGTCGGTAACCGAACATTAATCGGCGACACGCTGGTCGCGTGGCCGAACACGCCCGGTCCCGGAAGTGCGCGCTCACCAGCGGTGCAGCCGGGCCCGCACCTGCTCGGTGAATTCGGTGGTAGATGCTAACCCACCCAAATCGGATGTGGCGACCCCAGCCCGCAAAGTGTCCGCAACCGCGTGTTCAATTCGCTCCGCCACCCGGTGCTGATCGCGGGTCGCCAGCCAGCGCACCAGCATGACGGCGGAGAGCATGAGCGCCACCGGATTTGCACGATTGTGCCCGGCCAGGGTGGGTGCGGCGCCGTGCACGGCCTGGGCAATGGCTTGCGCATCCGAGGTATTCAGGGAGGCCGCCATGCCCAGCGAGCCGCTCAGCTCCCCCGCCAGATCGGAAAGAATGTCGCCGAACAGGTTCTCGGTGACGATCAGGTCGTAGTCGCCGGGCGCGCGGACCAGATGGGCGTCCGCGGCATCGACGTGCTCGTCATTGACCTCGATATCCGGATATTCGGCAGCGACCTCGTAGCACACATCGCGGAACAGGCCCATGGTCATGGGCAGCACATTCGCCTTGTGCACGATGGTGACCTTCTTGCGGCGATGCGAGGCCACCTCGAAGGCCAGGTGGGCAATGCGCTCACAGGCCGACCGGGTGAAGACGCCGACGGCCATGGCGACATCGGGGGTGGGCCGGAACTCGCCGGACCCGGCCCACATATTGCGGTCTGCGTAGAGGCCCTCGCTGTTCTCGCGCAGGATCATCAGATCCATATCGGGGACCACCGAGCGCACGCCCTCCAGGGTGCGGGACGGGCGGAAGTTCGCGTACAGGTTGAAGCGCTTGCGAATGGCTCCCGTGGGCGGCAGACCGCCGCGGTGGATGGCGTCGTAGGAGGCGCTGTCGTGCGGGCCCATGATCCAGGCGTCCAATCCCTCGAGCGCCCGCAGCGTCGGCTCCGGCACCTGATCGCCGTACTCCTCGATGGCGGCATGCCCGATGAGCAGCGGGACCCAGTCCACGGGCGGCAGGCCGACGGCCGCGAAGGCGTCGTCGACCACCGCTCTGGTGGCGCGCACGATCTCGGGCCCGATGCCATCACCTTCGATCAGGCCCAGCCGAATGGGTGTCTCGCTGTCGTTCATGCCAGCCATCCTCGCGCAAACCCGCCGGACGGCAACACGGCGGCACACGATCGCGCGATTTCGAGACCTGGGCGTAAGTTTCGAGCGTGGTGCAATCGGTGGAGTTGGTGCTGGACGAGGCCATGGAGGCGGAGATACGCCGCGAGTGGGGGCTGCTGCGGGCCGCCGGACTGCACGCGCCGGGACCGGACCACCGGCCGCACATTACCGTCGCGGTGGCCGCCGAGATCTGGCCGCGCCTCGAAAAGACCTTGGCGCGTACCGAATTCGATCCGTTCGACATCCGGCTGGGCGGCCTGCTGATATTCGGCGCCCGCTCCCCCATCCTGGTGCGCGCGGTGGTGCCCGCACAACCGCTGCTCGCGGTGCAGCACAGGCTGTTCCGGGTGATCGAAGACTGCCCTGGCATCCCCGCCAATATTCGCCCCGACGCCTGGACCCCGCACATCACGCTGGCGCGCCGACTGCGCCCCGATCAACTGGCGGCGGCCCTGCAGGCGGTGGCGCGGGACAAGGACACGCGCGCCACGATCGTCGGCGTACGCCGGTGGGACCGCGACCAGCGGGCGGAGTGGCCGGTCGCGCCCTGATGTCGCGGCCGCGAATCCCTCGATAACGGGTGCCAGTGCTTATCCGGCTACCGTTGTGGGTAACCGGCGGAGGTCAGGGAAGAGAACCGTAAGCCCCGGTGTTGCACCCGCCGAACCGGCAGAGAGGAAGCCATGGCCACCCAGACGCTTACCGAGCAGAACTTCGACGAGGTAGTCACCGGGAACGATATCGTTCTGGTCGATTTCTGGGCCGATTGGTGCGGACCGTGCAAGTCCTTCGCGCCGACCTATGAGAAGGCGTCGAATCAGCATGAGGACGTGGTGTTCGGCAAGGTCGACACCGAAGCCGAGCAGGGGCTGGCGGCGGCCGCCAATATCCGCTCCATTCCGACCATCATGGCCTTCCGCGAGGGCGTGCTGGTCTTCGCCCAGCCGGGCGCGCTGCCCCCGGCCGCCCTCGAGGATCTGGTCACCCAGGTGAAGGCCCTCGATATGGACGATGTCCGCAAGCAGCTCGCCGAGCAGCAGCCGAAGGCCTGACCGGCCCCGCCGTGCGCCGCGCTCCACGCTATGCGCCGCAACCCGGATCGGGTTGCGGCGCATTCGTTTTCGACAGCTAACCGAGGGCGTTGATACCCGCGATCATGGCCCGGACGGTGGATTCGGCGCCGTCGTCGGCAATGGCGGCGCCCCAGCCGCGACGGCCGTTGAACTCGCATTGCACGAAGGTGGCGGTGCCGTATTCGGTACGGCGCTGGTGGAACTGGAGGATCTCCACCGGATAGCCCTCGTCGTAGAGAGCGGAGGTCAGGGCCGCGACCGGACTGCCCGAGGCGGTCACGGTGCGCAGATGGCCCGAGAACTCCAGTGTCGCGGTGAAATCCGCGGCCCGGCAGTGGGTCCATTCACCGAGTTTGATCGGGCCCGCGTGATCGCAGTACCGGTCGTAGAACTCGGCGGGGGTCAGGCCGGTGCTCTCGGCCCGCAGGCTCGCGGGGGCAGCGGCGATGAAGGTGTGGTTGTCGATCGTGATGGTCATTGACAGGTCTTCCCGACTTCTTCCCAGAAATGGCAGAGGGGACCAGCAAAAAAGGTTCAACGGCCGCAGCGAGGGGCCGGTCCGAATCAGACCCCGCTACGGCGGAGAACTACGAGTACGCGCGCCACAGCCACCGTCGCGGTGAGCGGAATAAGCGCGGCGCGGTCGCGGTCGGCGACATCGAGCGCTGCGCTGCGGCTGTAGGCGGGATTCGGCACGGCACCGAGCATAAAGTGCCGATCACGCATTGGCAACCATATTCGCAATCGACCCACGAGTAACTTCGCCGCAGGTCACCCGGCATGCACCCGAACCCATACCAAGGCCGGATGCCACAATGAGCAAACCTTGCCGGACGCTCGACCGAACCCTCCGTGAACACTGCCCCGCCCCGCCCCCGGACGCTGGAGGAGCATCGCGATGACCGATCCGAATATTCAGACGACGATCAATGCTCTGCTGGCGTGTCACCGCACCTGTATCCGCCAGGTCATGACCGCGCTGGACTCCGGTGGCAAACACGCAGCACGCACTCATATAGCCCAGTTGTTGGACTGCGCGGATGTGTGCCGCGTGGCCGGGGACATGCTCGACCGTCAATCCTCGTGGACCGCGGCCCTGTGCGAACTCGCCGCCGAGGTGACGGCGCGCACCGCCGAACGCTGCGACCAACTCGGCGAAGCCGCATGCGCCAAGACCTGCCGCGCCGCCTCCGAGGCCAGCGCGGCGGTCATTGCTCGGCTCACCCGGGGTTAATGGGCGGCGGCGTCCCAGCTACGGCCGACGCCCACCGAGACCTCCAGCGGTACGGAGAGTTCGATGGCGTTGGACATGTGTTCCCGGGCAAGGGATTCCAGGGTTTCGCGTTCACCGGGCGCCACTTCGAAGACGAGTTCGTCGTGGATCTGCAGCAGCATGCGGGATTTCAGGCCCGCCGCCTGGACGGCACGTTGAGTGTCGATCATGGCGACCTTGATGATGTCGGCGGCGGTGCCCTGGATGGGGGCGTTGAGGGCCATGCGTTCGGCGGCTTCGCGGCGCTGACGGTTGCTGGAGTCGAGGTCGGGGAGGTAGCGGCGGCGGCCGAAGAGGGTTTCGGTGTAGCCGACCTTGCGGGCCTGTTCGACGGCGTCGTGGAGGTAGTCGCGGATGGCGCCGAAGCGGGTGAAGTAGATGTCCATCTGGACCTTCGCCTCTTCGGCGCTGATCTTGAGCTGCTGGGAGAGGCCGTAGGCGGAGAGGCCGTAGGCCAGGCCGTAGGACATGGCCTTGATGCGGCGGCGCAGCTCCGGGTCGACCTCGGAGATCGGGATGTCGAAGGCCTTGGAAGCGACGAAGTTGTGCAGGTCTTCGCCGGAGTTGAAGGCTTCGATCAGGCCCTCGTCCTTGGACAGGTGGGCCATGATGCGCATTTCGATCTGGCTGTAGTCGGCTGTCATGAGCGACTCGTAGTTCGGGCCCACGACGAAGGTGTCGCGGATGCGGCGGCCGGTGTCGGTGCGGATGGGGATGTTCTGGAGATTGGGCTCGGTCGAGGAGAGGCGACCGGTGGCGGCCACCGTCTGGTTGAAGGTGGTGTGGATGCGGCCGTCATCGGCCACCGACTTGAGCAGGCCGTCGACGGTGACCTTGAGGCGGGTGGCGTCGCGGTGTTCCAGCAGGTGTTGCAGGAACGGATGCTGGGTCTTCTCGTAGAGACTCTCGAGGGCGTCGGCGTCGGTGGTGTAGCCGGTTTTGGTGCGCTTGGTCTTCGGCATGTCCAGTTCGTCGAACAGGACGACCTGGAGCTGCTTCGGGGAACCCAGGTTGATCTGCTTGCCGATGACGCCGTAGGCGGCATTGGCGGCATCGGCCACGCGGTCGGCGAATTCGCGCTGGAGGTCCTCCAGTTGCGCCGAGTCGACGGCGATGCCCGCGTGCTCGAGGTCGGCCAGCACGCTCAGCAGCGGGAGTTCCATATCGCCGAGCAGGGCGGTGGATTCGATGCGCTCGAGTTCGGCGTCGAAGGCGTCGGCGAGGTCGGAAACGGCTCGGGCGCGCAGGATTCCGGCCTTGGCGGCTTCCTCGTCGACCTGGTCCTCGTCGTCGAGGAGGGAGAGCTGGGTTTCGCCCGCATTGTCGACGCGCAGTTCGCGGCTGAGGTAGCGCAGGGAGAGGTCTTCGAGGTTGAAGGTGCGCTGGCCGGGGAGGATGAGGTAGGCGGCGAGCGCCGTATCGCTGGTGAGACCGGCGAGTTGCCAGCCGCGGCCGCGCAGGGCGTGCATGGCGGACTTGGCCTCGTGCAGGGCCTTCGGGGTTTCCGGATCGGCCAGCCAGGCGCCGAGGGCCTTCTCGTCCTCGGGGGTCAGGGCGTGGACGTCGAGGTAGCCGCCCTCGCCGTCGGCGGCGGCAATGGCGATGGCCTGCACGTCGCCGTGGATGGGCGAGCCGTTACCGAGGACCGAAACGCCGTGGCGGGCATCGGCTTTCGCGTGTTCGGCCAGCCAGTCGGCGACCGCGCCGGGTGCGATGGCGCCGCCGCTGATCTCGAAGCCGGATTCGGCCTCGGGCTCCACGGGGGCGAGGGTGTCGAACAGGCGGTCGCGCAGGACTCGGAATTCCAGCTCGTCGAACAGGCGGTGGATCTTCTCCCGGTCCCACGGCTGCACCGCGAGCTGCTCGGGCGTGTAGGGCAGCGGGACGGTCTTCACCATCTCGGTGAGCTGGCGGTTGAGCACCACGCTGGACAGGTTGGCGCGCAAGGCATCTCCGACCTTGCCCTTGACCTTGTCGACCTGGTCCACCAGCGTGGCCAGATCACCGTATTCGCGCACCCACTTGGCGGCGGTCTTCTCCCCCACGCCCGGAATGCCGGGCAGATTGTCGCTCGGGTCGCCGCGCAGCGCCGCGAAGTCGGGATACTGCTGTGGGGTGAGCCCGTACTTCTCCTCGACGGCGGCGGGCGTGAACCGGGTCAGCTCCGAGACGCCCTTCTTCGGGTACAGCACGGTGACGTCGCCGTTCACCAACTGCAGCGCATCGCGGTCGCCCGTCACGATGAGCACGCGGAACCCCTCCGGCACCGCCTGCGTGGTGAGCGTCGCGATCACATCGTCGGCCTCGTACCCGTCGATGGCCATGACCGGAATCCCCAGCGCCCCCAGCACCTCCTGGGTGGTCTCCACCTGCCCGCGGAACTCGTCCGGCGTCGAGATCCGGTTCGCCTTGTACTCCGGATACGCCTCGGTCCGGAACGTCTTCCGGCTCACATCGAAAGCCGCCGCCACATGCGTAGGCTTCTCATCCCGCAACAGGTTGATCAACATAGCCGTGAACCCATAAACCGCATTGGTGGTCTGCCCACCCGCGGTCTTGAAGTTCTCCGCCGGCAACGCATAGAACGCGCGATAGGCCAGCGAATGCCCATCCAGCAACAGCAGCGTCGGCTGCTCACCAGAGGTAGAAGCGGACACAGCACTCGGACGTTGATCGGTAGAGGCAGAGGTCACCCGTCAGAGTCTAGGGAGCCACTCCGACATCCGCCGCCACCGGGCCGAACACGCCGCACAACGAATACCGACCGCCATGGTCATGACCGCCCTGGGGAATCCAGCGCAACGCCTGATATTCCTTGATAGCCTTTGCCCGCCAATGTATTTCAATGGCAATGGGGATTCACTTCATGACGTCATCGGCCACCGAACGGGTGGATCACGCCACACGCATCCTGGCCTCGGCCGCACATCTCGACGACCAGTTCGCAGATCTGCTCATCGAAGAATTTCTGATCGAGCCCAACCGGGCAATTCCGCCGTCGCCCGGAGTGCGAGCCGAAGTGGTGCTCTGCGAAGCGGTGGCCGCACAAGCGCGTCGCAGGCGTTTGAATGCCGTCCTGTTGGCGCTGCTCACGATCATGGCGCTGTTCGCCTTGCCACTGACCTTGATATGGCTGCTGTCGGCCATGATCTGGAGGTTCTGCTCGGTCTTGACCCTGGGGCTCGCGTCTTCCAAGTTCCTGTCCAAGTTCGGCCTGGAACTCAACGATCCAACCGTGCGCTGGTGGGTCACGGCAGCGATGTGGTCCGTGTCGCCACTGGTGGTTCTTCCACTTCTCGGATGGTTCTTGCTCCTGATCGATATTCCGGATGTGTCCGCTCCAGCGGTGCTGGCACTGATCAGCTTCGGCGTCCTGGTGCCGACCATGTACGGCGTCCTGGTGGCCAAGGAATATCTGCCGTGGAGCACCGTCAACAACCGGTACGGCTTCGCCACGTGGGATCCGACCGCGCCATTGCCGAAAGACTTGATGCGAACCTGCGCCCCATATGCCGATCGACTACGCCGGATTGCCGATGATGATACTCAGCGCATGCGGGCGAGATCGGACGAGGTGATCGTCTACCGCGGCAATCGTCCATTCCTCGGAGCCGGAACCCGCGTGCGCTCGTGGTCGGCCGCGTTCGAACTGCGTGCGTCGAACAGCAAATCGGATGCCCCGCCGCAGGTTCCCACCTTTCTCCCCTCCGACTTGCAGAAGTATGTCGCCGACGACCTCGAGAAGCTCCGCGAGGCCCCCAACCTCACGCCGGGCTGGCGTTTCGCGGACCTGGAGATCAGCCGCTGGGCAATGCTGTCGGCCGTTGATCTCCCGTACGCGCCGGGCGGTGACGCACTGATGGCGCAGTTGTACGCCGGAAATGTGCCCCGCCTGGCCGAGGAGGCGTGGAATCACTTCGCCAATCAATCACCCGAATGGTTGCGCTTCTACCGGTGCTTCAGGTTGGAAGGCTGGGCACGCCAACTCGCCGTTTCGGGCTATCTCCACGTCGGGTGCGAACAACAGATGCTGGTGGTGGACTGGCATGCCTTCGTGCTACCACCCGTCGCCGGCGCGTTCCGCCATGTCGACAACCCGCCGAGAATGCTGGAGCTGCGCGCCATGTGGGCGGCCGCAGCAGAGCTAGCGTTGCTTCCTTCGACCGCACCGTCCCGCATGATCGATGTCGTGCGCGGGGTACGCGACCGAGTCCTGCCCCGCGATGGCGAGTGGCGCACTCCGGAGCAGGCGGCGCACATGTTCGGCGCCGCGGTCAGTGTGCGTGAGCTGGCCCAGGGCAATCGACTCAACAACTTGTTCCAGGAAGCCGACTGCGACCGGTATCTGAAAATCCTGGAACGTCGTGTGCTCGACGCGATTCAGCGGTACCTCGACGAGAGGAAGATCACCGCCAAGGGATTGAGTCAGATGGCAACCCAGATCTTCAACTCGACAATCCTCAACAATTCGAATGTGATCGCAGGAAACATTGGCGGGCAGAGCAATACCGGCTCGATCGAGTCCAATGATGGCGATTCCGGAAAGCCCATAGAAGCCGAAAACTAGTTATAGGAGAATCGCAATGACCCAGAACGAGCCAGGCACATCGAATGTCAGCATCAATCACGGACAGGTCGTTGCCGGCAACATAGGCGGTTCGGGTAACACAGGCCGATTCGAAGGAAACGTGCAGTTCGGTTCCGCCGATGCCGACCAACTGGCGGAGACGCTCACCGCGCTGCGGGCCGAGCTCGTGCAGCTGCGCGCGCGGATTGCCCGAGAGGACACCGAATCCGTTGAACCCGAGGACGTGGACGATGTCATCGAAGCAGTCGACAGCGACGAACCCGATCCGTCCCGAGTCGCGCGGCGCTGGCGACGGCTGGCGGACCTGATTCCCGAATCGCTTGGCAACCTGGACACGATCGGCAGGATCGTCGGACTCGTCGAGCAACTCCGCAACCTCGCCAACTGAACGACTCGCACTGCCTAGGGAACACCACCGAAACCGTCCGGCCACCCCCTGATCAGCCCAAACGTTGCGCCGCCCCACAGTGCGTGAAAACCGATTTCGCCCCGGCTCCGCGAGCTGATAATCTCACTCCGCGCCAAGCGCACCAAGGGGCGTAGCTCAACTGGCAGAGCAGCGGTCTCCAAAACCGCAGGTTGCAGGTTCAAGTCCTGTCGCCCCTGCAAAACGCTTCGGGCCCGTCACCCAGATTCTGGGGGACGGGCCCGAAGTTTTTGGGCGGATGTCAGCCGACGCCGAGGTAGGCGGACTTGACCGCTGGGTCGTGCAACAGCGCACGGCCTTCGCCGGTTTTGGTTACCTCGCCGGTTTCCAGGATGTAGGCGCGGTCGCTGCGGGTGAGGGCCTGTTGGGCGTTCTGCTCGACCAGGAGGACGGTGGTGCCCTGGGCGTTGATATCCGCGATGATGCGGAAGATCTGCTGGATGACCATGGGGGCCAAGCCCATTGAGGGTTCGTCCAGGAGGAGCAGTTTGGGGCGGGCCATGAGGGAGCGGGCGATGGCCACCATTTGCTGCTCGCCGCCGGAGAGGGTGCCGCCTACCTGGTCGCGGCGCTCCTTCACACGGGGGAAGAGGTCGAAGACCCAGTCGAGGGTCTTCTGGTATTCGGTCTTCTCCTTGAACGGGCGGCCGTAGTGGCCCATGTCGAGGTTTTCCTGGACCGTCATGCCGGGGAAGACGCCCCGGCCTTCGGGCGCCTGGATCAGGCCCACGCGCTCGTGGGCCTTCATGCGGGTGATGTCGCGGCCCTCGAACAGGATGCGGCCGCCGGTCAGCGGGAGCAGACCGGACAGGGCGCGCATGGTGGTCGTCTTGCCCGCGCCATTGGCGCCGAGCAGGGTGACCAGCTCGCCCTGCGCCACCTTCAGTGAAATACCGTGCAGGGCTTAGATTCTGCCGTAGTTCACCACCATGTCCTCGACCTGGAGGAGCGGGGTGGACTTGTCGAGCTCGGTCTCGGACTTCTCGAGAGACGTCACTGCCGGTCACCTACTTCCTCGTCGGGCACGCCGAGATAGGCGGCGATCACCTTGGGATCCTCGCGAATCGCGGCGGGCAGGCCGTCGGCGATCTTGCGCCCGAATTCCAGGACGACAATGCGGTCGGTCACGCCCATGACCAGTCGCATATCGTGCTCGATCAGCAGGACGGTGAAACCGTCGTCGCGGATCTTACGGATGAGATCCATGAGCGCGGACTTCTCCGACGGGTTGAACCCGGCGGCGGGCTCGTCCAGGCAGAGCAGCTTCGGCTCCGTCGCCAGGGCGCGGGCGATCTCCAGGCGGCGCTGATCGCCGTAGGAGAGGTTGCGCGCCTTCTCGACGGCCCGCGGGGCGATACCCACGAATTCCAGTAGCGCCATGCCTCTTTCGATGGCGTCGCGCTCCTCGCGGCGATGCCGGGCGGTACGGAAGACCGCGCCCGGGACCGAGGTCTTGTGCCGCGCGTCGGTGCCGACCACCACGTTCTCCAGCGCCGTCATCTCCGAGAACAGGCGAATGTTCTGGAAGGTGCGGGCAATGCCGAGCCGGGTGATCTCATTGCGCTTGGTCTTGGTCAACGGCTGCCCGTCGAAGTAGACCGTGCCGCCGCTGGGCTGATACACGCCGCTGATGGCATTGAAGCAGGTGGTCTTGCCCGCGCCATTGGGTCCGATGAGGCCCAGGATCTCGCCGCGGCGGATCTCGAAACTCACATCGTCGAGCGCGGTGAGACCACCGAACTTCACCGTCAGCCCCTCGGTGCGCAGCAGCGGCGCGCCGACGGCCGTGGCGATTTCCCGGTGCGGGGCAACGACTTCCGCGACCGCCTTGGCATCGCCCAGGGCGGGCAGCACCTCGGTCACGTCCACGGTGCCCGCGCTGGCCTCTTGCTCCAGGTCCTGATAGCCCGCGGCCATATCCTCGTTGTCGAACAGCGCGCCACCGGCGCCCGGCCCGGTTATCGCTGACCTCCACTCGTCTGCGCCGCGGGCTCCGGAGTCCGGTGCACGGCTCGATACACCTGCCGCGCATAGGCGAGCAGCTTCTGCCGCACCGGGAACAGACCCTGCGGGCGGAAGACCATCACCACCATGAGCGCCAAGCCGAAGAACAGGTACTTGTAATCGCCCAGCGACTGATCGGCGACCTCCACCGACATGAAGCGGTTGGGCAGGTACACGATGAGGAACGCGCCCACGATCACGCCCAGCTTATTGCCCTGACCGCCGATGACGACCGCGCACAGGAACAGCATGGAGTTGATGATGTTGAACCCGGTCGGGTTGATGAACTGCACCTGACCGGCATAGAGCGCACCGGACAGACCGCCGACCGCGGCGCCGATGGTGAACGCCCACAGCTTGAACTTGAAGGTCGGCACGCCCATGATCTCGGCGGCGTCCTCGTCCTCGCGAATGGCGACCCAGGCGCGGCCGACGCGGCTGCGCTCGAGATTGCCGACGACAATGAGCACGATGATGACCAGGAGCATGCCGAGCCAATACCACCAGGTACCGGAATTCGCCTTGTCCAGCAGACTCGTGGCCTCCGGATTACCGAGATTGCCCGAGGAGAAATAACCGTTGGGATGGGAATCCGAGACGCCGACCCGCGGATAGGCGATACCGGCCAGACCCAGACTGCCATTGGTGATTTCACCGAGATTGTCGGCGAGCAATCGCACGATCTCACCGAAGCCGAGGGTCACGATGGCCAGATAATCACCGCGCAACCGCAGCGTCGGCGAGCCCAGGATCAGACCCGACATGGCGGTGAACGCGATGGCCAGCGGCACACAGGCCAGCCAGCCCCATTCCTTGTTCAGCCAGCCGCCGTCGGTTTGATTCCACGGACTGTTGGGGCTGGTCAGCAGGCCGACGGTGTAGGCGCCGACGGCGTAGAAGCCGACGTAGCCGAGGTCGAGCAGACCCGCTTGGCCGACAACGACATTCAGGCCGATGGCAATGAGCGCGACCATGGCGAACTGCGCCATTTCGCCGCCGAAACTCGTTCCGGGAGTGTCGATCAGCGGCGGGGGGAACAACGGCAGCAGGGCCAGCAACAGCACCGCGGGCACGCCGACGCCCCACTGCTGAGCGCGGGACAGTCCTTCCCACCACGTGCGCAGTGCGTCACCGATACCGCGCCGCTGCGGGGTATCGCTCGAAGTTCCCGGTGTCCCAGGGGTTTTCGCCACGTTTGTCATACTCGCGCCTTCCCCAGGCTCTCGCCGAGAATACCGGTCGGCCGGATCATCAGCACGGCCACCAGCACCACGAACGCGACCACGTCACGCCACTGGGTGCCGAACAGAATCTGACCGTAGTTCTCCGCCAGCCCGAGCAGCAGGCCGCCCAGCAGCGCGCCGCGCAGATTGCCGATACCGCCGAGCACGGCGGCGCTGAAGGCCTTGATGCCCAAGATGAATCCGCCGGAATAGATGATGCCGTTGGGGATCTTGAGCGTGTAGAGCAGCGCGGCGGCGCCGGCCAGCAGACCACCGATGAGGAAGGTCAGCATGATTACCCGCTCCCGCGAGACGCCCATGAGCGTCGCGGTATCGGGATCCTGGGCCACGGCGCGAATGCCGCGGCCGAATTTCGTTCTGTTGATGACGTATTCGGTCGCGATCGCCAAGGCGATGGCCGCGCCGATGATCACCAACGTCACATTCGTCACCGGTGCGTCGAAGATCGAGAATTGCTCGGTGGGTTTCACCAGCATGATCGGCTGCTGGGCATTGGTGCCACCCAGATCAGGCCAGAACTTCGGCAGCACATAGTGCACGAACTCCTGGATCACGAACGATGCGCCGATCGCCGTGATCAGGAAGATGAGCGGTTTCGCACCGCGTTTGCGCAGGGGCCGATAGACCACCCGTTCCAGGCCGACCGCCGCCGCGCCCGAGACCAGCATGCCGAAAAGCATCGCCAGGCCCAGGAATACGATTGTCAGGAGGACGCCCTGTGAATAGACATTTCCGCTGGGACTGAACCCGAGCAGCATCAGTCCGACGTACTGGCCGAACATGCCCAACATGAAGATTTCCGAGTGGGCGAAATTGATCAGCCGGAGTACACCGTAAACCAGGGTGTAACCCACCGCGACCAGTGCGTAGATCGAGCCGTAGGCCAATCCGTCCACGGCGAGTCGCCAGAATTGGTCGACCACACCCGAGACGTTGAAATCGATGGACCCGCTCGCCAGCAGGGTCGCATCGACCAATGCGGATGAACTCATTCGTTACTCTCGCCATCGTGAAACAGCGTGTGCCGGAAGGACCGCCTCGTGAGCAGTCCATCGGAGATCCGGCACACGCTGTTTCTAATAGAAGGTGGGATTACTTGACCTGGTACATCCAGATCAAGGCCTTGGCCAGCTCACCGCTCGAGCACCATGAGTACTGGCGAGCCAGACCCTGACCGGAGTAGGTGCGCACGAACTCGACGACGTCGGCGCGCGACGTCTTACCCGAGGCGATGGCCTTCAGCACGATGGTGGTGAGGTCGTAGCCCTCGACCGAGTAGGTACCGGCCTCGAAGCCGCTCGACTCCTTGTACGCCTTGGCGAAGGAGTCCGGAGCCGGACCACACGGGCAGGAGAGCAGCGCGTCCTTGGACGCGTCACCGGCCTGCTTGACGAACTCGACATCCTTGGTGCCGTCCGCGGAGATGAACTCGGCGGTCACGCCACCGGAACGCAGCTGCTGCACCAGCGGGGCGGCCTCGGCGTAGTAACCGGCGTAGTAGATGGCGTCCGGCTTGGCGGAGTTCAGCTTGGAGACGACGGCGGAGAAGTCCTTGTCGCCTTCCTTGACGTCGGCGACGCAGCTGGCATCGGCGATGGAGCCGAGGGTGCTGGTCAGGTTGGCCGCCAGACCGGTGCCGTACTCGGTGTTGTCCTTGACGACGCAGATCTTCTTGTACTTGCCGCCGGAGGCCAGGTACTTGGCGACCGCCGGGCCCTGCACCGCGTCATTGCCGAGGCCGCGGAAGAAGGTCTTCCAGCCGTTCTTGGTGAGATCCGGGTTGGTGGCCGACGGGGTCAGCGCGAGCAGGCCCGCATCGCTGGGCACCTGACCGGTCGCCTTGGTCTCACCGGAGAAGGTGGGGCCGATCAGGCCGACGATCGAGGGATCGTTGATGATCGTCGGGATGACCTGGGTGGCCTTCTGCGGATTGCCCTCGGTGTCGAATTCCTTGAGGGTGATCTTGCAGCCCGCATTGGCCTTGTTGAACTCGTCGATCGCGAGTTTCACTCCGCGGACGATATTGAGGCCGAGGTTGGCGTTCGGGCCGGTGAGCGGCCCGGCCATGGCGATGGCGGCCGGGGAGCAGGTGGCCTTGCCGTCACCGGCGGCGGTCGCGGCCGCGGAGGAGTCGCCCGCGGCGACCTCCTTGCCGTCCTGATCCACCTGGACCACCGGCTGAATGGTCAGCGCGGCGCCGCCACCACCGGTGGTGCCGCTGCCATTGTCGGTCGACTTGTCGCTGCAGCCCGCCAGTGAGAGAGCGGCAGCCGCCCCCAGAATCACCGCGTTCCGCACCATGCGGCCACGCCGCAGGGTCGACGCGGAACTGCGCGTCATAGAACCAAGCACGAGATTCACCTCTATGTTCTGTGCTCCCCGGCGTGTGCCGGGGCGGCCGCCTCATCGATCGGCCCGGATCAGAACATAGTCTCGCCACGTTAGCTGCGCATCACATTCGGATCATCCATGTGACATCGCAACAAACTAATGTGCCTCTCGTGTTACATCCGTGTTAACGGGGTCAGCAAAATAGGGGCAACACGAGAGGCAATAGCGAGCGAACGACTTACTTCGGCGCGAGGTTCTCCAGCACGACCTCGGCGACCGCCTTCATCGTGGTGCGGCGATCCATGGCGGTCCGCTGGATCCATTTGAATGCCTGCGGCTCGGATAGGCCCTGAGTCTGCATCAGCACACCCTTGGCACGCTCCACCAGCTTGCGGGTTTCCAGGCGGTCGGACAGATTCGCGACTTCGCCTTCCAACGCCGTGATCTCGTGGAAGCGGCTGGCGGCCAATTCGATGGCGGGCACCAGATCCGATTTCGTGAACGGTTTCACCAGGTAGGCCATGGCCCCGGCGTCGCGCGCCCGCTCGACCAGGTCCCGCTGGCTGAAGGCGGTCAGGATGACCACCGGCGCAACGCGTTTCGACGCGATCTCGGCGGCGGCATCGATTCCGTCGCGCCGCGGCATCTTCACGTCCATGATCACCAAATCCGGACGCAGCTCCTCGGCGAGGTCCACGGCCTGCTGCCCGTCGCCCGCCTCACCCACCACCAGGTAGCCCTCTTCGGAGAGCATCTCGACGAGATCCATCCGGATGAGCGCCTCGTCTTCGGCAACCACCACCCGCTTGGGGGCGGACGCCGCAGCATCCCTATTCGAACCGCCCCCTGCTGTCGTTCCCATAGATGAACCCCTGTCGCTTCCGATATCAACACCCGACGCACACCGGTCCGAAGCCACCCTCGACGGATCGGCACGTACCCGAGTACCCAAAGAGTACCGTTTGCCCCTCCGCGCAACCCATCTACCCAGCGCAAACCGACCAGCATCACAACACCACCCCGCCGATTAGTTCACCGCGCCTGTAACCCGCTATAGTTCTCCCCTGGTGCGCCGGGTTGGCGGAACTGGCAGACGCGACGGTCTCAAAAACCGTTGTCCGAAAGGACGTGTGGGTTCGAGTCCCACACTCGGCACCGAACGGCGGGCATGGTCGATGATCATGCCCGCCCTTCTTGTTTACGTGGCCCCACAGTCGGTCTGGCAGTGAATGCGAGCGAGGCCGCAGCGCTGGCCGAACACTGTGTGGCACAAACCTTTCAATTCGGGGATCCAGACCGCCTTGGCGCAGTCCAGCTCGTCAGGCTCGCGGCCATCCAGCAGGGCCGTCAAGCAAGGATGTGGCGCCGACGAGGTCGTTGGCACGCAGGCACTCGCGGGCGCGGCCCCAAGGGCCGCTCGGGTCGTTCTCGGCGAGCGCGGTCAGCAAGGACTCGCTGAAGGAGACCGAAGGCTGGATCCCCTCGGCATGAGCACTGCGCATCGAAGGGTCGAAGTCGATGTCGAAGATTCGGCAGATCGGCTGCTTGGTTCGCTTGATCTCTATTTGCTCGAACAGCCGCAACCGTGCGGTGGTGGAAGGCGCGGCCAGAATGGTCTCGACGAGCACATTCAGAGCGGCGCTGTCATCCGCCAGCTCATGCAGGAACCCGAGACACCGCGGATGCTTATCGAGCAGCATCGCCAGCAGAACCAGCACCGCGACGGTCGGACAGTTCCTGAGCAGGAGCTGCATCATCTCCGTCACCGGCGATCTCTTCTTCGGTGTTTCGCGTGGCGTTCGGGGAATCCGATGGGCGGCATCAACGTCGATCAGCGCATGCGCGATGTCCTTCAGCGGCGCGAAATCCTCGGGTGGAACCGCTCCGAGATCCCAGCTCATCCAATCAATTACGGCACGCTCGAGCAGGTCGCCAGCGAGATACCCGTCCTGACCCGACATCAGTCTTCGCCAGAACGACGAGCTCTTCGGCAGCTTTTCCACGAAATACCCGATGCTCAGCGCGGCCCCCGCTGGCAGCTTGGCGACGGTCTGGGTTACTGGCACGAGATCAACGTCATCGAGTGCCCACAGCACCGCGTCCAGATCCTCGAAGGTCGCCTCACCGTCGTCCTCGTCGCACAAACGCTCATCGGTACACAAACCGGACAGGATCGTAAGGACGGCCTCGGTGGTCATGTTTTCGAAGACCCTGGACGCCGCGCGGAAAACGGGCTGGCCATGTTGGCGGCGGAGATCGAAAAGGGCTGTGACGCAATGACTCAGCGAGACGATGTCCGCCGCGTTGTGCAAGGCCAGCAGCAGATCGGCCAACCATCGCGGCCCCCGGATCGCATCGTAAGTCATTATGCCGAAGAGCAGATGCTGGAATGAGGTGCTGCACTTCGGTCTCCGACAGGTGCCCTGCCGTCGGCGTCTGGCCTCTGTGGTCGCAGCGCGCGCGTTCCGCCGCCGGATCGTACGTCTGCGTTCCTTCTCAGCGAGGTCGAGATCGACCTTGACGCGCATCTGGATTTCGCGCACAGTGCGGCCGATTCCGCGCTTCTGCTCAAGCATCGCAGCTATCCTGCGGCCAGCGCCTATATCGGGATCGTCATCGATCAGGACCTTCGGATCCTGGTGGTCCGTGTGGTCGTCGGATTCGGAGGATAGGTTGCAGACCTCGAGGATGACGGCCGCGATCTGCTCGTCCGAGTCCAAGATCGCGCGGTGGATTTTCTGGGCTTGCGATGGCATTTGCCGAGTGATCTCATCGAGGAAGAGCCCCACTTCGAACTTGTCGATCTTGGCGATATCGATCAGTGAGGCCGCCAACGCCACATTGTCGCCGTGGAACTGATCCTCCAGCCCAGCGATAGCTTCGGCTTCCTGAGCATTCCGCAGCATGAAATGCAACCACTTGGTTTGCATACTGGAATCAGTCACGATGATCTCGACGACACCCGATGGCGCAGTGCGCATCCGGGATAGCCCGTCGGAGTGATTGCCAGCCGCCTGCCCGTATACGAGATTGAAGTCGGGTTGCAGTTCTGCGTGTAGTTCGTCGATGGTTGTATCCAACTCGGCGGCGGCGCATGTCAGAATCGCCCAGTACGCATCGACGGGCGGTCCCGACAACCGCTTTAGTCGGTCATGGAAGGCCTGCGAACCGAGGTGCAGGCCACCTTGCACAGACACTTCGCCGTAGGACAAGCGAGCCCGGTTCATCAGCAACTTCAGCCCGATAACCAGCGACTTGACATTATCAGGCATTCGCTTGGGCAATTTGTCCGGATTGACATCGAGTGGTCGACCCCCACGTTTCCGTTCCGACACAGACTTCTCCTTCGGTCAACAGTCGCTTGATCCCCCTTTGCGGGCAATAGTGTGACCGAAACCTCGCTGAGGCGCATGAGAAACCAGCGATTTGCGACCGAAAACCGTTGCAGCCAGCCGATAACCGGTGGACAGGCGGGAAATTTGAGCTCAGCAAGTTTTCAGGGGTGGACCAAAAACCTGTCTGCAACATTGAATTTCAGATGCGGACGACCATCCGGTTGCCGCTCCGGAGCTGATCGGCAACCGCGGTTTGCAGGTCGGGCTGCCGATCGGCCCGGGACTTGGACACACATAGAGAGGCGGCCCACTTGATAATGCCCCCAGAGGCCAGCGATCCGGAAGACCCTTCACCAGCCGAATCCTCGGTCCAGTCGATTCCTGGGCCAATGGACTCCCTGATCCGGCGGATCCCCCATCTACCGGCCAGCCAGTGCGGCGCCGCGGATTACGCCATGTGCTCATCGACGGTTGCATCCTCTTTCTGATCATCGCGAGCATGCTCGTGCTGGTGGATATCACCCATGGTGAGCCGCGCGTCATAGCAGCCGCCACGCTGTTCATCATCACCGTCGGCGGGCTGTGGCTGAAATTCCGTCATTGACCGCACGTGGCTGAGCCGCTCCGAGCGTTGCGGCCCCGGAGAATCAGGCAGCCGGGGCCGCAGCGTCCAGAAGCCAGCTTGCAGACCGGCTACAGCAAACATCAACAAGGTGGCCAATGGCGGGGCTCGATGTTCGCGGGGTTGATGGCGGGATCTTGGTCCCAGTCAAAGCTCGGCGGAACTGGTCCCCACCGTCGTGGCGCAGCGAAGGATGCACGCTTCACACCGAAGTCTGCGCCACGGTACTCGCCGCCGCCACCGAAGCTGACATCGTGAATCGGGACAGGCCGCAGAAGCGCGCATCCTTGAACCACGCGACGCCATCGAAATCGGCGTGTGCGAACCAGGCGTCACGACGGAACACCGCACGCTCGAATCTGGCATCCGCCAGGAACTTCGCGCGGGTGAACCAGGCGTTGCCAGGGAAGTGCGCATCTGTGAACCACGCGTCGTTCGCGAACGTCACTCTGCCGAACCGCGCAAGGCTCGAAAAGGTCACACGACTGAAGTCCGCTTCCTCGAGATATGCGGTTCGAAAGTCAAAATTGCTTTTCGACCAGCTATATTCGGCTTCGGGTCGGAGTCGGTCGGTTATCACACGGACGATAGTGTCGCGAACCTCTCTGTCGTTCTGTCGATACTCGACGTGCTCTTCGACCTCACCGCGGTCACAGCCTTGGACTACGCGGGGGACAGTGGTTACCAACTTGGTACGGCCACTGCTGCCGTGCCTTGGATCGTACGGAAGACGCAGGTAGCCACAGAGGACGTCGATGCACTGCTGACGGCGAAGCCCATCGGATTCGTCGGCAGCACCCGCCATCGCGTACACCCCGGCGATTCGAATGGCAACGTCACGGTCTCCGAGCTGCGAGGCCGCAGCACCAAACCGGTCGACAAAGCGACTCTGTTCGACGTCACGCTGGCGTCGGTAAGCGACGACAAGGACGACTACACCGCCGATTCCGCCAACGATGGTCAGTGAGACTCTCGTGATATCGATCGGTGCCGCTACTGCGGTCGGGTTCGTACCGATGACGCGACGCAAGATCCACTGTGCCGCCACCGCGATGAACGCACCAACGAAAACCGCCACCAAGACGGTCGGAAACAGTGCGAGGCGCCGCACACAGTAGGCGATGCGTCCAGTCACATTCGCCCCTCGGATACCCGAGCGCTGCACCCGAGCGGCTAAGCGGACTGCGGCAGTCTGAACCCACCTGAACACCTGCCTATTGTGGCGGTTCGAACGACCCGACACGCCACGCATACGAGCTTGACATCACCCGTCGAGTCGTAAACCGGTGGGCGACACGGAGAGTCATTGTTCAGTAGCCCATGCGGGAGCGGAGGGTGGTGAGGGTGTGGGAGGCCTCGACGGCGCGGTCGGGGGCTACGGCTATGACGGCTTGGACGATTATGTCGCTCACCAGGAGGGAGGTTAGGGCTTCGGCGGTTAGGCCGGCGGGGGTGTGGGGGGCCGTGAGGTGGACGGTGACGCGGTCGGCGAGGGGGTCGGTGGGGTCGTCGCTGAGGAGGACGACTTTGGCGTCTACGTCGCGGGCGCGGGTGAGGATGACGTCCAGTTCGGGGATCATGCGGCCGGGGGCGAAGAGGAAGAGGACGTCGGAGGGGGCTATGAACAGGAGTTCGTCGGGGAGGCGGAAGCCGTCGGCCGTTATGCGGCGGGCGGGGTGGCCTATGCGGTTGAGGCGCAGGGCGAGGTGGTCGGCGGCGATGGCGGAGGCGCCGAGGCCGTAGGTGTGGGTGCGGCGGGTGCGGAGGACCAGGTCGACCACGGCGGCTATGAAGTCGGGGCGCAGGGAGGTTCGGGCCAACTCTATGCGGTCGAGGGCTTCGGTCCAGACGCCGGAGCTGATGGCGTCGTAGTTGTCGCCTAGGTGGTCTATGCGTTGGCGCAGGCGGACTTCGGGGGCGGTGGCGGCGGTGAAGGGGCCTGCCACTTGCTGTTTCAGGTCCGACAGGCCCGCGTAGCCCAACTTCTGGAGAGTACGGACGACGGTGGCGTTGCTGGTGGAGCTCTCCGTGCCGAGTTCGGCGGCGCTGGCGTAGAGGATGCGCTCGGCGGTGGAGTGGACGAGCAGATCGGAGACGGTGCGTTCGGCCTTCGACAAGCCCTCCCAGGCTTCGCGCACGCGGGCTCGCAACAATGTCAGACCGGAATTTTCCGTAACGGCTGTTACCAAAACACCGTGATCTGTATCATCCATTCCACAGATTGTACTTCCACTCACAGCGACTCGCCTCCGCGCCACTGCCGCGACCGGGGCGCATGTCGGATTACCGAGGAATCGAAACCGGATGAATCAGCTATCCCTTCGCACCGTCGAGGTGTCCGGGGCGCCGCGCGAGCGTGGTTATCAGTACGGGGCGGCCACGGCCGACCTCATCGACAAGGCGATCGCCTACTACGAGGAGGCATTTCGCGAGCAGACCGGGCTGAGTTGGGGCCAGGTCAGGGAGTTGGCGGCCGGATGGGTGCCGGTGTGTGAGCAGGTCGCGCCGGACGTACTGACCGAACTGCGTGGCGTCGCGGCGGGGGCGGGCCGCGACGAGCTCGATCTGATGGCGCTCAATGCGCGCGGGGAGATCATCTACGACCACGGGCTCGGTGCGCGCACGCCGATCGAGGAGGACGACGAGCGGGACAGCGCCGACGGGTGCACCTCGTTCTCGCTCACCGACGGCGCCGCCGGAGACGGGCACGTCTACGCCGGGCAGAACTGGGATTGGCGAACGGCGGTGCAGGACACCGTGGTCGCGCTGCGCGTCGTGCAGGATCCGCTGCCCACCCTGATCATGCAGGTGGAGGCGGGGCAGATCGGGCGGCACGGCGCCAACTCGGCGGGTATCGCGCTCAATGCCAACGGTCTGGGCGGGCGCTTCGACGCCGCGATCGGCGTGCCGCAGACCTTCATCCGGCGCCTGGCGCTGAATCAGACCGAACTGCCGGACGCGCTGAACGTGCTGGCTCGCACGCCCGCCCACATTGCGGGCAATGTCATGCTCACCGACCGCTCCGGATTCTCCATCGACCTCGAGATCACCCCGCACGGCATCGGCTGGCTGTACCCCGAGGACGGACTTCTGGTGCACGGCAACCACTATCAGGGCACCGTCCCGCCGCAGCTGGCCGGGCGCTACCGCCCGATCTCGGTGGACTCGCTCATCCGGGTCCCGCAGGCGCGGCGCACGCTCGGCCGGGTCCGCTACGCCACCACCGGTGCGGCCGTGCGCGACCGGATCCGGGCGGCCATGTCGGATCATCTCGGCTATCCCGAATCCCTGTGCACCCATCCGGACGAGCGCCGCCCGGCCGTCCGGCACTGGTCGACGCTGCTGTCGAGCTGCGTGGATCTCACCGCGGGCGAGTACTACCTGACCAATGGCACGCCCTGCGCCAACGAATACGAGAAGTTGCCGTGGAACGTCTTCGACGGCCCCGGTTCCCGCTTCGCGGATATGCCCGCCGCCGCGGCCGGATGAGGTTTCACCATGAAAGACCGAATTTTCACCCGTCGACGCGCGACGCTCGGCGCGGCCGCCGTGGCGCTCGCACTGTGCGGCTGTTCCGCCCCGCCTCTGGGCACGGGTGACATCGCCTTCGGCACGCTCACCGCTCCCCATCCGGCCCGCTCGACTCGGTGACCTGGATGCTGCCCGGCAAACCCACCACCTTCGACACCGATATCGACAGCAGCGCACAGGAAAACACAGTGCTGGCCAATGTCTGCGAACGCCTCATGGAGGTGCAGCCGGACCTCACCACCGCGCCGCGGCTGGCCGCGCGAGCCGAGTGGGCCGACGACACCCATGTCGTGTTCACCCTGCGCCGCGAGGCCCGCTTCCACGACGGCTCCCCGATCACCGCCGACGACGTGCTGTGGAGCATGCGTCGCCACGCCCGTGACGAGGCCGACGAATCCGATGAATACGCCAATGTGGCGGCCATCGAGAAGACCGGCGACACACAGATCACCGTCACCATGAAACAGCCCGACGCGACCTTCCTCCAGGCCATGGCGGGCAATGGCGGGGTGGTCTGGAATCCGCGCGTGGTCCAGGCGCAAGGCGAATCCTTCGGCACCCCGTCCAGTCCGGACGCGTGTTCGGGGCCGTACCGCCTCGCCGAGTGGAAGCCGGGCACCAGCGTCACCCTCGTCAAAGCCGAGAACTATTGGGATGCAAGCCGAGTCGCGAATATCGGGCGCATCGTGTTCACCTGGGCCGATCAGTCCGCGGTGGTGAACTCCCTCATGAGCGGCGATGCCGACGGCGCCTTTCTGGGTGAACCGGCCGCCGCCGTCGCGCTGCGCCGCGCCGACAATGTCACTCTCGCGCAGGGACCCGCGACCAATGCCTGGACCCTGCTCACCACCGGCCGCGGACCGGCACGCGACGAGCGGGTCCGGCAAGCGCTGTCACTCGCCCTCAATCGCGCGGGAATCACCAAGGCCCCCTTCGGCGGAATCGCGCAGCCGTGGAAAACCCCGCTGGGCTCGGGAGCCTGGGGCTATCAGCGCGAAGTCTTCCAGGCCGCCTACGACGCACTCACCGGCGCACCGGCGGAACCCTCCGCTGCCGATCTCGCCGCGGCCCGTGCGCTGATCGCGGACATCCGGGATACCGTGCCGCCATTGGTTATCGCGGGCGACGGCACCTCCACCCGCAATGTCATCGCCAGCGCGCTGGTCGACGCCGCCGAGCAGATCGGCCTGAAAGCCGAGATCACGATCGTGCCGCCGCAGCAGTACGGCGACTTCTACACCGACAAGGCGCTGCGCGAGCAGGCCGATTTCTGGATCGACGAGTACTACATCTCCAAGAACGACCCCATCGGCTTCTACAAGAACGGCGCCTCGACCGCGCGCGTCAATTTCATCGGCTTCAGCGATCCCGCCTACGACGCGAAAGTCAAACTCGCGCAACGAACCGTCGACGACAAGGCGCGCGCCGCGCTGGTCAACGAGCTGCAGGCGCGCTGGGTGCAGGCCGCGCTGTGGATTCCGGTGGTGCAGAGCCCGGCCACGCTCGCCATGTCCGATGCCGTCACCGGCGCGCCCTCCTCGGCGGCCTACCTGTACTACCCCTGGGCCGTCGCCCTGGGCAGCACCGAGAAGAGGTAACGAATGTTACGAGCACTGCGCCGCTGCGCGGGCATGGTCCTCACCCTCGTGGTGAGTTCGTTCCTCATCTTCGCCGCCATGTACGCCGCGCCCGGCGATCCGGCGACCTTCCTGATCGGTAATCCGGAAGAGGCCACACCCGAGCGCATTGCCGCCATCGAGGCGCAATATCACCTGAACGAGCCACTGCTGAACCAGTATTGGCATTGGGCCCGCAATGCGTTCACCGGCGACCTCGGCACCTCCGCGCGGTATCGGCAGCCGGTGGCCGATCTCATGGCGAGCCGCCTGCCCAATACGCTGTCGCTGGTCGGTTATGCCGCACTGCTTTTCACCGGTTTCGGCATTCTGCTCGGTGTCCTGGCAACGGTGCGCAGGCGGCGGACCACCGATTCGGTCATTGTCGCGGCGACGACCCTCGCGGCGTCGGTGCCGTCGTTCGTGATCGGCATTCTGCTGGTCTCGCAGTTCTCGGTCCGGCTGGGCTGGTTTCCGGTCGCGGGTGCGGGCGAGGGGTTCTTCGACCGCGTCCACCATCTGCCCCTGCCCGCCGTGGCCCTGTCGCTCGGCGCGGTGGCCATCGTCTCGCGGGTCACCCGGCAGTCCATGGTCGAGCAGTTCGATGCCGAGCACGTGGAATTCGCACGCGGTTTCGGCCTCTCCGAACGGAAGGTGATCCTCCGCCACGTGCTGCGCAATGCGTGGGGGCCGATCGTGACCATGATTTCCCTGATCATGGCGAGCATGCTCGCGGGGACCGTCGCCGTGGAGAGCGTCTTCGGCATCAGCGGCGTGGGCGCGCTGCTGGTCGACGCCATCAATGCCCACGACTTCGCCGTCGTCCAGGCGGTGCTGCTGTACATGGTGGTGGCCTACATGATCGTCACGCTGGTGGTCGATCTGCTGCTGCCGCTGTTCGATCCACGAATCAAGGTGAATGCCGCATGACCGCCACAGTCGCACCCGTCCTGCTCGACGAACCCGCGGTGAAAGCGAAACGCATCGGGCCGATGTACGCGGCGGCCCTGGGATTTCTGGTGCTGGTGGCGCTGGGCGCGCTGTTCGCGCCGTGGCTCGCGCCGCACCGCCCGGATGCCATCGACTTCTCCGCCATCTGGGCGGGGCCCAGTGCCGAGAATCTGCTCGGCACCGATCAGCTGGGTCGGGATCTGCTGTCCCGCTTGATGTTCGGGGCCCGTGCCACGCTACTCGGCCCGGTGGCGCTGTTGCTGGTCGCCACCGCGCTCGGTGTCACGATCGGCACCATCGCGGCCTGGACCGGCGGCTGGCTCGACGCCCTGCTCGCCCGCATCACCGATGTCATGTTCGCCTTTCCCGGACTGCTGTTCGTCGTCCTGGTGGTCCCGGTGTTCGGCAAGGGTCCGGCCACGGCCGTGATCGCGCTCGGCCTGGCCTACACACCGGTGATCGCCAAATTCACTCGCAGCGTGGCGCTTTCGGAAATGGCCCGCCCGTATGTGGACGCCTACCGGGTGCAGGGCGTGGGCGCGGCCGCGCTGTGCGTGCGCTACGTCGTCCCGAATCTGGCGCCCGCCCTGCTCGGCTATCTCGTGGTGTTCTTCGGTGAAGGGCTCATGGGTCTGGCGACGCTCAGCTTCCTGGGTTTCGGTGCGCAACCGCCGAGTTCGGAGTGGGGGCTGATGGTGCAGGAAGGCCAGGACGCCATCATTCAGGGCCGGTTCCTGCCGACCGCCGTCCACGGGCTTGCGATCGCCGCCGTGGTCGTCGCCGTCAATATCGTCGGCGTCCGAGTCGCCGACGCACTCGCCGCACGGAGGTAGCGCCATGCTTCTCGATATTTCCGGACTCACCCTCGATTACCGGTCCCGGGGCGGGCGCACGCGCATCCTCGACGGCGTGCACCTCTCCGTCGAGCGCGGGGAGACCATCGGGCTGGTCGGCGAATCCGGTTCCCGCAAGTCCAGTACCGCCCGCGCCGCGCTGCGGCTGCTCGACGACACCGCCGAGCTCACCGGGTCGGTGCGCATCTGCGATACCGACGTCGCGGCCGCCGACGCCCGGCAACTGCGCCGAATCCGTTCCCACGACGTGGGTTTCATCCAGCAGGATCCGAGGGCTGCGCTCAATCCGGTACGGCGGATCGGCGATTCGCTCACCGAGCGACTCGTGCATGTGCACAGGATATCCCCTCGGGAGGCACGGGCATTGGGGCTCGAACTGCTCACGGTCGTCGGCATCAGCCGCCCCGAACAGCGCATGCGGCAGTACCCGCACGAGTTGTCCGGCGGCATGCTGCAGCGCGTGGTCATCGCCGCCTGCCTGACCACGCGACCGAAACTGCTGTTCGCCGACGAAGCCACCAGCGCCCTCGACGCCACCACCCAGGCCGAGGTGCTGGCCCTGCTGCGGACGCTGCGGGCCGAACGGGATCTCGGCATCCTGTTCATCACCCACGACCTGCATCTGGCCGCCGCCTATTGCGACCGCGTGTACGTCATGTACCGGGGTCGGATTGTCGAAGAACTCAGTGGCGGTGACCTTTTCGACGGCGCGCAGGAGCCCTACACCCGCAGCCTGCTGAGCGCCGTGCCGACCCTGACCCGTGTGAAGGAAACGATCCGATGACGCTGGATTCCGCCGCGCCCACCCTGGTGGCCGAGAGTCTGCACCGCACCTTCGCCGCGGGCGGCTCGCAGCCGCCGGTCACCGCGGTCGACAATGTGTCGTTCCACATCGATCCGGGTGAATCGGTGGGGCTCGTCGGCGAATCCGGTTCGGGCAAGTCCACGATCGCCCGCATTGTCGCCGGACTCGAACGCCCCGACCGCGGCACCCTCACCGTGCACGGCGACGACCGCCTGGCTCGATCGCGCGGCCGGGCCGCCCGGCTGCGCCGCGCCCGCGCCGTGCAGATGGTGTTCCAGGACCCCTACGGATCCCTGGATCGCCGCCTCACCGTCGGCCAATGCCTTCGGGGCGCCCTCGCGCTGCACGGCCACGGCTCCCGCGCCGAAATCACCCGCCGGGTGCGCGAACTGCTCGACCAGGTCCGCCTGGAGGCCAAGCACGCGGACTTCAAACCCCACCAGCTGAGCGGCGGCCAGCGCCAGCGCGTCGCCATTGCCCGCGCCTTGGCCGTCACGCCCGGCATCCTGGTCCTCGACGAGGCCGTCTCCGCCCTCGATGTCTCCGTCCAGGCTCAGATCCTGGCCCTGCTCAACGACATTCGCGCCGACTCGGCCGTCGGCATGCTGTTCGTCAGCCACGACCTGGCGGTCGTCCAGGAGGTCACCGACCGCGTGCTCGTGCTCTACCGGGGCGCGATCGTCGAGGAAGGCCCGACCACCACGGTTCTGCACGCACCGCAGCACCCGTACACCGGCCTGCTGGTCTCCTCGGCCCCGTGCGTGGACTGGAACCCCGCCGAGGTGATCGCCGCACGTCGCCGGTTCACCGAATCCCTGCGACCCACCGGCTGATCACCGGATTCAGGTGTGGGTCACCGGATTTCGGGCGAGGCACAGGATGGTGTCGCCGGTGCCGGGCACCGCGGGCGAATACTGCCAGACGGTGCCGGGCACACCCTCACAGGCGGAACCTATGCCGTAACCCTCGGCGCGAGCGGTCACGCGATAGAGGGCGGTGATGGCGCGGCAGTCGACCACGGCCAGGCCGTCGGCCGCGGTGCGGACGCAATTGCCGACAGCGGGTGGGGGCGGGGCATCGGTACCGGCTGCGAACAGGGCGGAGGCGGCGGCTACGGCGGCCGCCAAACTCAGCGCGCCGGTGCTGCGGGGGTGGTGGATCATGGCTGTGTCGCAATCGGGTTCGCGGTGGATACACTGCGGCGATGGGTGAAGCGTTGTTGTCGTTCGCGTTGGTCGCCGGGTTGCTGACCATCGTTCCCGGGCTGGACACCGCGCTGGTGTTGCGCGCGGCCGTGAGCCGGGGGCGCGGATATGCGTTCGCGACCGCCCTCGGCATCGGATGCGGGACATTGGTGTAGGGAATCGCTGCCGCAGCAGGGGTTTCGGCGCTGCTGACCACCTCGCAGCTGGCCTACACGGTGCTGCGGATCGCCGGTGCGATCTATCTGGTGTGGATGGGGATCGGCATGGTCCGGGAGGCCCTGCGCCGCACGGACGCGATCTCGGCTGCGCCGGAGCAGGATTCGGGACAGCGACTGCTGGGAGCATGGGCGCGCGGCCTGGGGACCAATCTGCTCAACCCGAAGGTCGGCGTCTTCTACATGGCGATGCTGCCGCAGTTCCTGCCCGCGGAGGGATCGCACGTGCTGATGGGTATCGCCATGGCACTGGTGCACAACGCCGAAGGCATGCTGTGGTTCGCCGTGATCATCTGCGCCGCCGGATGGGCGAAGACCTGGCTGAGCCGCGCCAGCGTCCGCCGCGCGATGGACAGCCTCACCGGCACCGTACTGGTCGGATTCGGAGTGAAGCTGGCGGTCGCCTCGAACCACTGACACCGTCGCGGCGGGATTCCTGTCCGGCACGAAACCGAGAGCGGGACGACCGTACCCGGCGAACGGGTTCTGCGGGCGCAGCTTCACCGCTGCCCGCTGACGGGCTCGGCCGTGTTCGCGGGTTCGGACGCGGCACTCGTGGCGGCGGCCGCGACCCGCGAGAACAGAACCAGGACATCGCGGACGAAAGCCGTTCTGGTGACACCCAATACACGCAGGGCGGGGCCGTGGTCGGCGGCCACCACGAGGGCGGCGCCCAGCATGACGATCCACCAGCCGAGTACCAGGAGCAGGCGCAGCGGGCGCGGGGTGGGGGTGAAGGCGGCGCGCAAGCGCTGGCAGTGGAACGGCACGTGACGGCGTTCGTCGTCGAGAATGAGGGCGGCCACCCGACTGGTCAGCTGATAGCCCGCCCCGTCGCGCAGGGCGCGGTAGTAGCGCAGGGCGACGACTTCGGCGACCGAGAGGACCATCAGTTCCAGGCGCAGGCCCAGGGCACGGCGGAGGCGGACGAAGACCGCGTCGGTCCAGTGCGAGGAAATCGTTTCGTGGCCCGCGGAATTCAATAGATTCCGGAGCAGCCGGGCGTGGTTGATCTCAGAGCCTAGGAAGCGGGTGTGCGGATTAGTCGGGCCATTTGTGGAGATTCTGTGTAATGAGGGGCCTGGAAAAGGCAGGTGACGACATGTTCGAATCGCTGCGCGCCGTTTTCCGCGGCAAAGTGAAGATTCCGACGTCGCTCACGACCGATACGACGTGCAATACCTTCGACTGCGTGGACGGCGGCGGCACCGTCGAGACCGACGAGGAAGGCGCGCTGTGGTGCCGCGGCGGGGTGCACGGCGACAAGGAAGTCCTGTAGTCCGGCGGTGCTCACCGCGGCTGTTCCGCCCGTGCCTCGCGGGCGGGAGCGGCCATGGTGCCCAGCAATCGGAGCGCCTGTTCGGCCGCCGACCCGGGTTCGGCGTGGTAGGCGACGAGCAACTGACCGGGCGCGCTGTTGACGGCGAAGGTCTCGTAGGACAACTGCAGATCGCCGACCAGCGGGTGGTGGAACAGCTTGCTGCCGGATTGTTTGGCGCGCACGTCGTGGCGGGCCCACAGCCGTCGGAAATCCTCGCTCCGCAACGACAATTCACCGACCAGATCGATCAGGCGCTGATCGTCGGGATCGGTTCCGGCGGTGGCCCGCAGCACCGGCGACGGTGTCGGCGGCGATGGCGGGCCATTCGGGGAAGATGGTCCGGCACGCCGGATCGAGGAAGAGTTCGCGGATCTGGTTGAAGCCCGGAACGAAACAGGAATTCAACACCACGGCAAGGGGATTCGCGGCGAGGACGTCCCAGTAGCGGCCCAGCACCATGGTGGGCGTGTCCGGCCAGCAGTCCATCAGGCGCAGCAGGCCCGGCGATACCCGCTCCGGCCCGCGCGGGGAACGGCGGCGACGCACCGGCGGGCGGGCGAGTTCGCGCAGATGCGTCTGCCCGGCGGAGTCGAGCGCGAACACCCGGCACAGGGCGTCGACGACCTGTTCGGAGGGATGCTTCTCGCGGCCCTGCTCGAGCCGGACGTAGTAGTCGGCGCTCATGCCCGCCAGCAGCGCGACCTCCTCCCGGCGCAGCCCCGCCACCCGGCGACGGCCGCCACCGGCCAGTCCGAAGTCCTCGGGCCGCACCAGGGCGCGGCGGGCGCGCAGGAATTCGCCGAGTTGGCTGCCGGAATACATGATCCGAGCCTAAGCGCCGCGCGCACGCCGTGGGTGGGTGCCTGACTCCCAGGAAATGCGTGGCCTGGTAGGCCGGTGCGGCGACCGCGAACGTTGTTGCCATGACGAACGACAACATTCTCGAAGGCCGCATCGCGGTGATCACCGGAGCCTCCAGCGGAATCGACGCCGCCACCGCACGACGGCTCGCCGCCGACGGTGCGCGAGTGGCGCTGCTGGGCCGCCGCAAGGACCGTCTGGAAGAGCTGGCCGCGGAGATCGGCGAACGCGCACTGCCGGTGGTCACGGACGTTTCGACCGAACAGTCCCTCCGCGACGCCGCCGCCACGGTGCGCGCCGAACTGGGCCCGGCCGATCTGGTGATCGCCAATGCCGGGGTCATGCTCGGCGCGCCCTTCGAGCACGCCCTCACCGGCGAATGGGACCGCATAGTCGGCACCAATGTCAACGGATTGCTCTACACCGGAATGGCTTTCATCGACGATCTGCTCGCGGCCGCCGCAGCGGGCCGGTCCGCGGACCTGGTGCACATCGGCTCCGTCGGCGGGCACCAGATCTTCCCCAACTACGCCGTCTACACCGCCACCAAGGCCGCCGTCGCCCACCTCACGCGCACGCTGCGCGCCGAATTCGGCCCCCGGGGCATCCGAGTCCGCACTGTCGAACCTGGCTTCGTCGGCACCGAACTGGGGGCCGAGATCAGCGATCCCCAGCAGCGGGAAATGCTGGCCGGATGGCGGTCCGGCTTCGAGATCCTCGGGCCCGACGATATCGCCGACACGATCGCCTACACCGTCGCGGCGCCGCGCCGGGTGAATATCGCCGAGGTGGTCGTCGTGCCCACCCCGCAGGGCTGACGACCGTCCAGGCGACCGGTTTCGAACCGCCGACGCAGGCAAAACGTAGTTCCCGGCAGAGGCTCTACGTGCGGAGGTCGCCCATGCGGGTGAACAGGGTGACGGCGGACCTGTCCGAGTATCCGGATCTGGTCGTGATCCTGCTGGGCATGCGGGTCCGCAAGCCCCGCGGCATCCTGCGCCTGCTCGGCGTCGGACCCAAGCTCTACCGGTCCCATCACGACCGCCCCGACGGCCTGCTCGCACACGAGGACATCGTGTGGTCGATGTTCCCGCCGCACTGGGGCGCCCGGCAGTACTGGCGGGATCTGGAGAGCCTGGAACGCTGGACGCGCTCGGAACCGCACCGCCTCTGGTGGCAGCGGTTCCTGCGCGATTCCGGCGGCACCGGATTCTGGCACGAGGCGTATTTCGCGCGCGGCGGAATCGATTCGGTGTACGACGACATGTCCCCCGCCGGGCTGGCGCACTTCGCGCCGACGGTTCCCGCGCGCGGCCGTTTGTTCTCCACCCGCGAGCGCGTGCGCGGTGCGAAACCGGAGATCGCTTCCGTGGTCGGCGAATCCGAGTATTACAACGAGCGAGACAATCAACAGCATTCGGCTATTGATTTACCGCCCGCAAACCCGCATGCTCATATTCCTGGGGCGTTGACATGCTGTGCGGCCGACGAATCGGTGAACGCCAGCGAACAACAGGCATCCGTAAACCTGCCGGTGGATGAACTTCACGGTGGAAAGCTGTGATACGCCGTCCAAGATATTCTCCCCCGCCATTCCCGCGCCTAGGTTGTGCCCATGCATGTGCTCTACGTGTGCAGCGGGAACGTTTGCCGATCTGTGATAGCCGAGCGCCTGACGCTCGCGGTGGCCGCTGAACACGGGCTGCAGGAGCTGTCGGCCGAAAGCGCCGGTGTCCGCGCCCTGGTCGGCTTCCCCGTGGAACCCCTTGCCGCGCAGACGATCACCGGCCTCGGCGGCGATCCGAGCGGTTTCAAGGCCCGCCGCCTGAAAGCCGATATGGTGCACCGCGCCGATCTGGTCCTCACCATGACCGAGAAGATCCGCGACCAGGTGCGCGAACTCGTCCCCGAGGCGCTCCCCCGCACCTTCACCATGCTGGAGGCGTATCGGATCGCGAAGGTCAGCGGCGCCCGCTCGGTCGTCGGACTCCACGCCGCCCGCGACGATCTCGCCTATGTCGGCCGCGAGAACATCTCCGATCCGGTCGGCCTGTCCGCCCAAGCCTATTGCGAAGTCGGCGATGCCATAGCCGAAGCCCTGGTGCCCCTGCTCCTCGCCCTACACGCCCACGAACACCCGCAGGCGACCATCCACCCCCGCACCGCCGCCGATGACGCCGGTCCTGCCCGCCCCGCCCTGCTCGTCCTCCCCGGCGGCCGCGCCGAATCCGCCAAACCGCCGCGGAATCCGCCAAACCGGGCGCGGAATCCCCCCGACCAGCAGCGGAACCCTTCCACCCGGAAGCGAAATCCGCCAAGCGCAGAGGCTTCTCGGCAGGGTAAACTCCAGCGTGTCAATGCACCTGTCTGCCCAGTTGGTCCGTTAAGGGATTACACTCCCCGCGGAACACCACCGCCGGTAGTTCGACACAGGAACAGGACTCAGACATTCCGAAGCGAATTTCGGATGTTTCGCTCCATGTTTACGTGACACCGCAGATCCTCGCCCGCGTCACCAAAACGGTATGCCGCGTAGTCGATGAGCACGTGGCCGATCGCGACATCTTCGCCTGGCGCTTCACCCTCCCCGTGGAATGCGACGACCCCACCCACACCGTCCTCGAAACCCAGTGGCGCCTGGACCATCCCGCCACCGACCCGGGCGAGCGCCGCACCTACGAGATAGCCCTGAGCCTCGTCGGCGAAGCCCGTCAGCTCACCAAGGCCGGTATCGCGAAACTCGAACAGCGCCTCGTCCTGGAGCTGTCCGCCAACGAGCCCATCCCCTACATCGTCCACGCCCTACAACGCGAAAACTTCGACCTCGAAGAAAACCGCGAACTCATCTGACCGCCACCCCCGCGATCCGGATCCCCCGCGATCCGGATCCCCCGTCATCTGGATCCACAGTCATCCGGATCCACAGTCATCGGGGTCAAGGGGCGGAGCCCCTTGTGGGGGTGCGGGGGCTAGCCCCTGCGGGGGGTGTGGGGGCCCACCCCCACAAATCAAACACAGCACCACCCCAGCAATCAACCTTCACCGCCGCGCCGGGAAGTGCCTGATCACGCCTTCCTGCACCGTGGTCGCCAGCAAATCCCCACTCCGCGAGTAGAACTGCCCGCGCGCCAGCCCCCGCGAACCGGCCGCCACCGGCGACTCGGTCGCGTACAACGCCCACTCATCGAACCGAAACGGCCGGTGGAACCAGATCGAGTGATTCACCGTGGCCGCGATGATCCGATCAAGCCCCCACGACAGCCCGTGCGTGGTGATGATCGAATCCAGCACCGTCGTATCCGACGAATAAGCCAGTGCCGCAACATGAATCAGCGGGTCATCGGGCAACGCGCCGTCCGTCCGCATCCACACCCGATTGTGATTCAGCGTCTCCCCGGTCCCCTTGAGAATCCACGCCGGATCATTCGTGTACCGCATATCGATCGGATGCGGTGCGTTGACGAACATCTCAAGCTTGTCCTCGAGCCCCGCGAACGACTCCTCGACTCGCGCCAGCCCTTCCGGCCCCGGCACCTCCGGCAGCGGCGCGCTGTGCTCTGGCCCCTTGCCGTAGTCCTGGAACGCCGCCAGCATGACGAACAGCTCTTGCCCGTCCTGGTACGCCGTGACGGTCCGGTTGGCGAACGCGCGCCCGTCCCGATGCCGATCCACGTGATATTCGATCGGCTGCTTGGGATCGCCGCCGCGCACGAAATGCGCGTTCACGGCGTGCACCGGGCGTTCCGGTCCGACGGTCCGCCCGGCGGCGATGATCGCCTGCGAGACCAGCTGACCCCCGAAGGTTCTGCTCCACACCTTCTCCGGATGATGTCCGACGAAGATGTCCGGCCCGTTCTCCTCCAGGTCCAGGATGCTGAGCAGCACCCGCAGATCCTCGGATAGACCCGGCCCTTCGGGGTCGGCGACGGTCTCGCCCAGCGACGCACTCACCTAGTGGTCCTCCTCGCCAATACGGTGCACGTGGATCAGGTTGGTGGAACCGACGGTACCCGGCGGGGAGCCCGCCACGATAACGACCAGGTCGCCCTTCTTGTACCGCCCGATGGACAGCAGCGAATTGTCGACCTGATGGATCATCTCGTCCGTGGACGCCACCGGAGGAACGATGAACGTCTCGGTGCCCCACGTCAAGGCGAGCTGCGAACGAATGGCCGGATTGGGCGTGAAGGCCAGCAGCGGCAGCGGCGTGTGCAGGCGGGCCAGGCGGCGCACCGTGTCACCGGACTGCGTGAAGGCAACCAGCGCTTTGGCATTCAACCGCTCGCCGATATCGCGGGCGGCGTAGGAGATGACGCCGCGCTTGGTCCGCGGCACGTGGGTCAGCGGCGGCACCAGGGTCGAGGACTCCGACTCCACCGCGTGCACGATGCGGGCCATGGTGCGCACGGCCTCGATCGGGTAGTCGCCGACGGAGGTCTCGCCGGAGAGCATGACCGCGTCCGCGCCGTCGAGCACGGCATTGGCCACATCGGAGGCCTCGGCGCGGGTCGGGCGCGAGTTGGTGATCATGGATTCCAGCATCTGGGTCGCCACGATGACCGGCTTGGCGTTCTCGCGCGCCATCTGGATGGCCCGCTTCTGCACCAGCGGCACCTGCTCCAGGGGCAGTTCCACGCCGAGGTCGCCGCGCGCCACCATGATGGCGTCGAAGGCCAGCACGATGGCCTCCAGATTGTCGATGGCCTCGGGCTTCTCCAGCTTGCCGACCACCGGCACCCGGCGTCCGACGCGGTCCATGATGTCGTGCACCAGTTCCACGTCCGACGGGGAGCGCACGAAGGACAGCGCGATGAAGTCCACGCCCAGCTTGAGGGCGAACTCGAGATCCTCGATGTCCTTCTCGGACAAGGCCGGAACCGAGACGTCCATACCGGGCAGCGAGACGCCCTTGTTGTTGGAGACGGGGCCGCCCTCGGTCACGCGGCAGACCACGTCGTTGCCCTCGACGCGCTCGACGGTCATCCCGATCTTGCCGTCGTCGACGAGCAGGCGGTCACCCGCCTTGGCGTCCTTGGCCAATTCCTTGTAGGTGGTCGACACGCGGTCGTGCGTGCCTTCCACATCGTCGACCGTGATTCGGATTTCCTCACCGGTCGCCCATACGGTCTTGCCCTCTTTGAATCGTCCGAGGCGGATCTTCGGTCCCTGCAGGTCGGCCAGAATGCCGACGGCGCGGCCAGCTTCATCACTGGCCTGACGCACCTTCTTGTAGTTCTCGGCGTGGTCGGAGTGTTCGCCATGGCTGAAATTCAGCCGCGCCACATCCATACCGCTCTCGACGAGTTCACGAATACGGTCCTCGGAGGACACCGCCGGTCCAAGGGTGCACACAATCTTCGTTCTTCGCATCACATGCTCAACCCTAGACCTGCCGGATTCGTCCCGCTGACCGGGCACGGTCTGTTCGCAAGATATATGTTTCGTTGTCAGCTAATCCCTGGTCAACGCGCTACGTGGCGCGCCAGCCTGGTCTCCAATCTGGTCTGCCCGAAGCTCAAGATCAGGCAAATTATCCAATAGTAGATTGCGGCGACACCATAAAGGGTGAAGAACTCGAAGGTCGGCGCGGCGGCATTCTGGGCGGTACGCAACAACTCGGTGACCAAGATCGTGGACGCCAGCGAGGTGTCCTTCACCAACGAGATGAGGGTGTTGGACAACGGCGGTACGGCAATGCGGGAAGCCTGCGGGAGGATGATCATTCGCATGGTTTGCGAATAGGTCATCCCGACCGCGTAGGAGGCCTCCCATTGGCCGTGCGCCACCGAAAGTATGGCGGCGCGAACCACTTCGGCCGCATACCCGCCCACATTCAGGCTGAAGGCGATGATGGCCGCCGGGAAGGGATCGAAGGAGATCCCCAGCTGCGGTAGGCCGTAGAAGATGATGAACAGCTGGACCAGCAGCGGCGTACCGCGAATGATCGAGATGTAGAAGCGGGCCGCCGCGGACAGCGGCCAGATCTTCGACATGCGGGCCAGCGCCACGAAGAGCGCGATGGCCAGGCCGATCACGAAACTGACGGCCGTCAGGGGCAGCGTCTTGGTGACGGTGGCCTCCAGCATGGGCCACAGGTTCTGCCGGATGAGAGCCCAGGTGGAGGCATCCATTGTCAGATGTCGCGCCCGGCTTACTTGCTGACGTCGGTGCCGAAGTACTTCTCGGAGATCTTCGCCAGGGTGCCGTCGGCGCGCAGTTCGGCCAGGGCGGTATCGACCTGGTTGATCAGGTCCTGATCGTCCTTGCGGGCGGCGAAGGCCTGCTGGCTGGTCTCACCGGTTTTACCGGCGACCTTGACCGAGGAGTCGTTCTTGGTCTTGGTGTACTCAGCGAAGGCCAGGCTGTCGTTGACGGTGGCCTCCACGCGGCCCTGCTTCAGCAGGGTGATGGCCTCCACGAAACCGGGCACGCCCTCGACATTGCAGCCCGCGGAACCGGCGACCTTGGACCAGTTGCTGGTGGTGGACTGTGCGCAGGTCTTACCGCTCAGATCGGCGAGGTCGTCGATGCCCTTGGCGTCGGTCTTGGTGATGATGACGCCCTCGGAGACCGTGTACGGCTGCGACAGCGAATACTTGCCCTGGCGTTCGGGATTCACGGTCACCTGGTTGGCCACCAGATCGAAGCGCTTGGCCTCCAGACCGGCGAAGATGGCGTCCCAGGGGGTCTGCACGAACTCGACCTTCTTGCCGAGCTTCTCGCCGATGGCCTTGATGACGTCCACGTCGTAGCCGGTGAGCGAGCCGTTCTGTTCGTAGGAGAACGGGGAGTAGGTGCCCTCGGTGCCGACCTTCAGCACAGTGGGATCGTCATTGCCGTTACCGCAGGCGGTGAGCCCGGTAGCGGCGACGACAGCGAGCACGGCGGCGAACAGCTTACGATGCACGGGCGGATACCTCTCCCTCGAGCACGGGCGCACACCCGCGCGACACACAAACAACCGACAAAGGGTACGCCGGAAACCGACCGGACCGCATAGCAACGATCTTGTTGCCTGCAAACCTTGTGTGAATACCGAGGTGATGATAGCGGCGGGCGGGCACCGCCCTGCCCGGTGGTGCCCGCCGAATTTCTGTGTCGTCGGCCCGAAGGCCCAGCATGTCGCTCGAGCGGAACTAATCCTTGAGCGGACGCCCCTGCGGGTCCGGCACCTTGCCGGTGAGGATGAGAATGCCGTCGATGAGGGCCCAGATGCCGAAGCCGCCGCAGGTGATCAGCTGCAGCACGCCGATGGTGGTGTAGCCCAGGTAGAAACGGCCGATGCCGAGCGTGCCGATGAGCAGCTGCAACAGACCGGCGGTCAGCTTGGACTTGTCGGAGTACGGGACGCCGTAGGGGTCCCGGCCCCACGGGGCCTCCGGATCCGCGCCGTAGGGCATGGGCGGCTGGCCGTAGGGAGCGGGCTGCTGACCGTAAACGGGCTGCCCGCCGTAGGGCTGCTGGCCGTAACCGGGCTGGGGCTGGCCATAGCCGGGCTGCGGCTGGCCGTACCCGGGCTGGGGCTGCTGACCGTACTGCGGGCCCGTCCCCGGGGCACCGTACTGCGGCCCGGGATCGGGCTGCTTACCGAATGGTTCGGTCACTCGAATCCTCCTGATATCACGGGCCCCCGGCCGAGGCAGCCGGGGCATCCCCCATCACTGTTGAACCCGCCGTGCAAGTCTCGATACCCGTGGGTCAGGAGTCATTCTTGCCGAGCTCGACCGATTTCGTCGGCTCAGTCGTCGAGGACTCCGTCTCCACCGGTTCGGAATCTTCGGATTCTGAGGAGTTATCGCCGTCCGTCGCCGAAGCGTTGCCATCGGGCGTGGATTCGGACTGGTCGGTCGCCGTCGCTTCCGCGGCGCCATAGGCGCGCAGGGCGGCGAACTGCCACGGCCACGGCCGGACCACGCCCGCCCGCATCTGCTCGGCCGTCTCGCGCCCCTTGGTCGCGAGCAGGAAATACGCCACGGCACAGGCGAAGACGATGGCCGCGGTGAAGGAGTTGATGCGAATGCCCGCGATATGGGTGGCCTCGTCATCGCGCAGCAGCTCGACCCAGAACCGGCCGAAGCAGTAGATCGCGACATACAACGCGAAGAGCCGCCCGTGTCCGATGCGGAACTTGCGATCGATATAGAGCAGCGCCGCCACCCCGAGCAGGTTCCAGACCATCTCGTAGAGGAAGGTCGGCTGCACAACCTTGATGACCACGCCGGAGGAGACGCCGTTCATCATGTCCGGCTTGATGCCGTCGAACCGCTCGTAGATCTCCAGACCCCACGGCATGGTGGTCTCGCGGCCGTAGAGCTCCTGATTGAAATAGTTGCCGAGCCGCCCGATGGCCTGCGCCGCCAGAATGCCCGGCGCGATGGCGTCACCGAAGGCGGGCAGCGGAATCTTGTAGATGCGGCAACCGATCCAGGCGCCCAGCGCGCCCAGCGCCACCGCGCCCCAAATGCCAAGTCCGCCTTCCCAGATGGCCCACCAGTGGGTATCGGGATTGGCATTGGCGCCGAAGTATTTGTCCCAGTCGGTGGCCACGTGATACAGCCGCCCGCCGACCAAGCCGAACGGCACCGCGAACATGGCCACATCGAGAACCATCCCGGCCTGCCCGCCGCGTTCCTTCCAGCGCTTCTCGCCCAGCCAGATGGCGAAGACGATGCCGAGGATGATGCACACCGCGTAGGCGCGCAGCGGGAACGGGCCGATATCCCATACACCGCGCGGCGGACTGGGAATGTAGGCCAGCACATTCACGGTCGGGACACTCTCGGCCATGGCTCGTATGGTCACGCGCCCCACCGTAGCGGAAATACGGCGCTGCCCCGGGCGCGACCTCGCCCGGGGCAGCGTCTGTTCAGCGCGTCGTCACTTCGCGTCGACGAGTTCCAGTTCCTGCTTGTGCTTCTTCTCGCTGATCATGGTGAGAATCAGCAGCAGCACCGAGGCGATGCCGCCGCCGATGAGGATGGTGAAGCCGCCGTTCCAGCCGAAGTGATCGACGGTGTAACCGATCACGGCGCTGGCGGCGACGGAGCCGCCGAGGTAGCCGAACAGGCCGGTGAATCCGGCCGCGGAACCGGCGGCCTTCTTCGAGACCAGTTCCAGGGCGTGCAGGCCGATGAGCATGACCGGGCCGTAGATGAGGAAGCCGATGACGATCATGCAGGCCATGCTGATGCCGGGCTTGTCCGCGGGGGCCAGCTAGAAGATGGTGGTCGCCACGGTCACCAGGCCCATGAAGAGCACGCCGGTGGCGCCGCGGTTGCCGCGAAATACCTTGTCCGACATCCAGCCTGCGAGCAGCGTGCCCGGGATACCGGCGTACTCGTAGAGGAAGTACGCCCACGAGGACTTGTCCAGGGTGAAGTGCTTGACCTCTTTGAGGTAGGTCGGCGACCAGTCGAGGACGCCGTAGCGCAGCAGGTACACGAAGACGTTGGCGAAGGCGATGTACCAGAGCAGCTTGTTGGGCAGGATGTACTTGTTGAAGATCTCCTTGGCCGTGAGCTCCTGCTCGTCCTTGGCGGAGTAGTCCGGCGGGTAGTCGTTCTTGTACTCCTCGATGGGCGGCAGGCCCACCGACTGCGGGGTGTCGCGCATGAGGATGTAGGCGACCACCGCCACCGCGATGGCCAGGAAGGCGGGCATGTAGAACGCCGAACGCCAGTCGTGGAACCAGGCCATGCCGATGAGGAACAGCAGCGGGGGCAGGCCGCCGCCGACATTGTGGGCGGTGTTCCAGACCGAGACGATGCGGCCGCGCTCCTTCTGCGACCACCAGTGCACCATGGTGCGGCCGGAGGGCGGCCAGCCCATGCCCTGGAACCAGCCGCAGATGAACAGCAGCACGAACATGACCAGCACGCTGGAGGTGGACCATTCCACGAAGCCCATGAAGATCATGACCGAGGCGGACAGGATCAGGCCCAGCGGCAGGAAGATGCGCGGGTTGGAGCGGTCGGAGATGAGGCCGCTGACGAATTTGGAGACGCCGTAGGCCAGCGAGATGGCCGAGAGCACCAGGCCCATCTGGCCTTTGGAGTAGTCGTAGCCGTGCTCGCCGTCGGTCAGGTACGGGATGGCGAGGGCGAAGTTCTTGCGCACCAGATAGTAGGCGGCGTAGCCGAAGAAGATGCCGATGAAGATCTGCCATCGGAGCCGCTTGTACAGGGGGTCGATCTCGTTTTCCGGCAACCGCGCCTTATGGGCTGCGGGCGCGAGGATGCTCAGCATTGGGCCTCCGGGCAGACGATTGGTTTGCCCTGCGGATCGGTCACGAGGGCCGAAACTGAACGTTAGCTGAGAGCTATTTCCACCTGCAAATTAGGTGCGGCCCGAGGGGTTTTTCTCTCACCTGATCCACGAATAGGGCGTGCATCGAGTTCGACGCACGCCCTATTTGCTGTGAGTTAATTCAGGAGGTGACCGCGGCGGCGCGCACGCCCCGCGCCAGCTCCTCGGTCAGCGTCGCGACCGCGCCGAGGCCCTCGGCGGCGGCGCTCACCAGCGCCGAGCCGACAATGACTCCGTCTGCGTAGGAAGCGATTTCGGCCGCCTGCGCACCATTGCGCACACCCAGGCCGACGCCGATCGGAATATCGGAGTGGGCGCGAATGCGGGCGCACAGGGCGGGGGCCATGGACGACACCTGATCGCGGGCGCCGGTGACGCCCATGGTGGAGGAGGCGTAGACGAAGCCGCGACTGGCTTCGAGGGTCTTCACCAGGCGCTCCTCGGTGGAGGACGGCGCGACCAGGAAGATGCGGTCGAGGTTGTGCGTGGACGAGGCCACGAACCAGTCGTCGGCTTCCTCCGGAATCAGGTTCGGTGTGATGAGGCCGAGCCCGCCCGCCGCCGCGAGGTCGCGGGAGAAGGAGTCGACGCCGTACTTCAGCACCGGGTTCCAGTAGGTCATGACGACGGCCTTGCCACCGGCCTGGGTGATGGCCTCCACGACCTTGAACACGTCGCGCACCCGGACGCCACCGGTGAGGGCCTGTTCGGCGGCCTTCTGGATGGTGGGGCCGTCCATGACCGGATCGGAGTAGGCGACGCCGACTTCGATGATGTCGCAACCGGATTCGACCATGGTGCGGCAGACGTCGATGGAGCCCTGCAGATCCGGGTAACCGGCGGGCAGGTAGCCGATGAGCGCCGCGCGGTTCTCCTCGCGGCAGGCGGCGAAGGTATTGGCGAGACGGGACTGCTGGCTCACTGGCCCTCCTCCGCATCCTTGTCGAAGAGTCCGAACCAGCGGGCGGCGGTGTCCATATCCTTGTCACCGCGACCGGAGAGGTTCACCAGAATGATTGCGCCCTCGCCCAATTCCTGGCCGAGCTTGATCGCGCCAGCCACCGCGTGCGCCGATTCGATGGCCGGGATGATGCCCTCGGCGCGGCTCAGCAGCATGAGCGCGTCCATCGCCTCGGTATCGGTGACGGGGTAGTACTCGGCCCGGCCGGTGTCCTTGAGGTAGGCGTGCTCCGGGCCGACGCCCGGGTAGTCCAGACCCGCGGAGATCGAATGCGATTCGATGGTCTGGCCGTCCTCGTCCTGCAGCAGGTACGAGTACGCGCCCTGGAAGGCGCCCGGGGTGCCGCCGGTGAAAGTGGCGGCGTGACGGCCGGTTTCGACGCCGTCGCCCGCGGCCTCGTAGCCGATCAGGCGCACGCCCGGATCGTCGATGAAGGCGTGGAAGATACCGATGGCATTGGAACCGCCACCGACACAGGCGGTTACGGCCGCGGGCAACTGACCGGTCAGGACCTGCACCTGCTTGCGCGCCTCCAGGCCCACGATGCGCTGAAAGTCGCGCACCATGAGCGGGAACGGATGCGGGCCCGCGGCGGTGCCGAAGCAGTAGTAGGTGCGGTCGGCATTGGTGACCCAGTCGCGCAGCGCCTCGTTGATGGCGTCCTTGAGGGTCTGCGAACCCGTTGTCACGCTGACGACTTCGGCGCCGAGCAGCCGCATGCGGGCCACGTTCAGCGCCTGCCGGGCGGTGTCGACCGCACCCATGTAGATGATGCATTCCAGGCCGAGCAGCGCGCACGCGGTCGCCGTGGCGACGCCGTGCTGGCCCGCGCCGGTCTCCGCGATGACGCGGGTCTTGCCCATGCGCTTGGCCAGCAGGGCCTGACCGAGCACATTGTTGATTTTGTGAGAACCGGTGTGGTTCAGGTCTTCCCGCTTGAGCAGGATGCGCGCGCCACCGGCGTGCTTCGCCAGGTTCACGCATTCGAACACCGGCGACGGGCGACCGGTGTAGTCGCGCTGCAACCGGTCCAGCTCATTGAGGAAGTTCGGATCCAACCGGCACTTCTCGTACTCGGCGGTGACCTCCTCGATCACGGCCATGAGCGCCTCGGGGACGTGCCGCCCGCCGTAGACGCCGAAGTGCCCGCCCAGATCGGGCTCGTGCGCGCTCTTGTGCGCGACGCCGTCACTGGCCTTGGGCAGGCCGAGGGTGTCCTTGATGTTGTCGGTCTGCGTCATCGCTTCTCTCACCGGCCCCGGCGGACCGGCTTCGGGCAGGACGGATGGGTTCCGGCGGTCACCAACTCGGCCACCGCGGCGCGCGGGTCGCCGCTGGTCACCAGGCCCTCGCCGACGAGCACGGCGTCCGCGCCCGCACCGGCGTAGGCCAGCAGATCGGCGGTGCCGCGAATGCCGGATTCGGCCACGCGGATGACCTCGCTGGGCAGGCCGGGGGCAATGCGCGCGAACACATCCCGATCCACCTCGAGGGTCTTGAGGTTGCGGGCGTTCACGCCGATCACAGTGGCCCCGGCTTCGAGAGCGCGGTCGGCCTCCTCCTCGGTGTGCACCTCGACCAGGGCGGTCATGCCGAGCGATTCGGTGCGGTCGATGAGCGCGGACAGCTGGTCCTGCTCCAGGGCCGCCACGATCAGCAGGATGACATCCGCGCCGTGGGCGCGGGCCTCGTGGATCTGGTACGGGCCGACAATGAAGTCCTTGCGCAGGATCGGGATGTCCACGACCTTGCGGACCGCGTCGAGATCCGCGAGCGAACCCTTGAAGCGGCGCTCCTCGGTCAGCACGCTGATGATGCGTGCGCCGCCGTCCTCGTACGCGCGGGCCAGAACGGCCGGGTCCGGGATGTCTGCCAGGGAGCCCTTCGACGGGCTGGCGCGCTTCACCTCGGCGATGACGCCGATACCGTCCGAGTGCAATGCGGCCTTGGCGTCACGCGGGGATGGGGCGGCTGCGGCAGCGTTCTTCACGGCCTGGAAATCCAGGAGGGCTTCCCGAGCAGCCACATCCGCGCGGACCCCGTCGAGAATCGAGTCGAGTACCGTCATCTGGCTCGAATCCTTTCTGGGGAGACGGACTCGCTGCCTGAGAGTCCCCCCAGGCGCTGTCTCACCGATGCTGATAAAGAGTAAATGGCTATGTTCCCGCCGTTGACGGCGGGGCTGGAAGATGCTTCCATCGCGGTCTCGCCCCCTGTTCAGCGGGTTTTGCGGCCCGCTTCCCCGCTACCTGGATCATCGTGCGCGGCAGGGGTATTGGTTT
Source organism: Nocardia crassostreae (assembly GCF_001613405.1). GTDB lineage: Bacteria > Actinomycetota > Actinomycetes > Mycobacteriales > Mycobacteriaceae > Nocardia > Nocardia crassostreae. The sequence continues at coordinate 43,331 of NZ_BDCH01000035.1, read as the reverse complement.
CATCGTCGGTGGGATCCGCACCGGCATCCAGGGCGTCCCACAGCACGCGGCCCGACAGCGGCTCGCCCGCGGCCCGCTGTGACCCGGATTCCGCCGCTCTTCCGACCGCGTGATGTTCGGCAACCTGTTCGGCCGCCTCGGCCTTCCGGAAGACCGGATTGTCGTACTTTCCGGACATGCGGGCGGAGTCCGCGGGCATGCGGGTCAGCAACACACCGGCGGTGAAGGCGGCAACCGCCCCGAGCAACGTCAGGACGGCGGGGAGGGTGAAGGTGTCAACCTCCCCGGCATGTTCCCAGGTGCGTAATTCGGCCAGCCGTGCGGCGCGCTCGCCGGTCTTCCCGGCCTCCCGGAGCAGCGCGTAGGCGGGCACCGCCTCAACGGCGGCCAGCACGGCCACCACGACGCCGAGCAGCCGACGCAGCCAGCCCCGGGCGGCGAAAACGGCCGCGATGGTGGCCAGCAGCGCGAGGGCCAGCGGCGTCAGCGCCCCGAACCAGGTCCCGCCGTTCAGATCCACGGTGCGCGGCGGCCCGAGTTCGCTGGTGACCTCGAGCCGCACCCACGTCATCCGCGACGCCACCCACAGCAGTACGGCCGCCGCGGTGAGCAGGACAACCGCTCCGATGGGTCTACGCCGCGCAGGCGCCGCGCCGGTCTGCACCGTGGCTTCGGCGGCATCGGCTTCGATGGCGGCCGCCGCGATTCGCGCCGCGTCGCCACTCGATTCCGGCCGCGGGTTCGCACCCGGCGGAGTATCGAGAGCGCCCTCGCCGGGTCGCATGCGCTCGCCGATCGCAGCCGACTCCGCGCGGGTCACCGCGTCCGAGTCGGTGGCGGTGGCATTGTCGCCGAGGGCTCGCAAATCATCGTGCGCCGCAGCGGAGTCGGGTGGCCCGGCGGCTTCCGGTGGCACGGCGCCCGTGCCGTCCGGCGGTCGTTGCGGGTCGGGGTCGGTCATTGCCCGGTGCCGTTCGGGCGGTAGGCGCGCACCGTTTCGGCGGCGGCTATCGCTTTGAGGACGGCCATGGCCTTGTTGCGGGATTCGACGTCCTCGTAGTCCGGATCGGAGTCGGCGACCACGCCCGCGCCCGCCTGGACGTAGGCGGTGCCGTCCTTGAGCAGGGCGGTGCGGATGCAGATGGCGGTGTCGGCGTCGCCCGCGAAGTCGAGGTAGCCGACCACGCCGCCGTAGATGCCGCGGCGGGTGGGTTCGAGTTCCTCGATGAGTTCCATGGCGCGGACCTTGGGTGCGCCGGAGAGGGTGCCCGCGGGGAAGCAGGCGTTCACGGCGTCGAGGGCGACCTTGCCGGGGGCGAGGCGGCCGGACACCGTGGAGACCAGGTGCATGACGTGGGAGTAGCGCTCGATATGGCGGTACTCGGTGACGCGCACGGTGCCGGGTTCGCAGACTCGGCCGAGGTCGTTGCGGCCGAGGTCGACGAGCATGAGGTGCTCGGCGTTCTCCTTCTCGTCGGCGAGCAGGCCCTTCTCGAGGAGGAGGTCGTCCTCCTCGGTGGCGCCGCGCCAGCGGGTTCCGGCGATCGGGTGCGTGGTGGCCACGCCGTCCTTCACCGTGACCAGGGATTCCGGGCTGGAGCCGACAATGGAGAACGCGGTGCCGCCCTCGCCGTCCGGAATGTGCATGAGGTACATGTACGGGCTCGGGTTGGAGGCGCGCAGCATGCGGTAGAGGTCGATCGGGGTGCCGCCGTACTCCATTTCGAAGCGCTGCGAGAGCACCACCTGGAAGGCTTCGCCCGCTTCGATCTCCTTGACCAGACGCCGCACGCCCGCACCGAATTCGTCGGAGGTGCGCTGGCGGCGGAAGTCGGGTTCGGGGCGATCGAAGACCGAGACGGTGGATTCGGCGGGTGCCGCGAGGGCCTCGGTCATGCGGTCCAGACGCGCCACGGCATCGTCGTAGGCCTCGTCGACGCGCTCGTCGGTGCCGTTCCAGTTCACCGCATTGGCGATGAGGGTGATCGCGCCCTCGTGGTGGTCGAAGGCGGCCAGATCGGTGGCCAGCAGCAGCACCATTTCCGGCAGTCGCAGATCGTCGGTGGCGATCGCGGGCAGGCGTTCCATCCGCCGCACCGCGTCGTAGCCGAGATATCCGACCATGCCGCCGGTCAGCGGGGGCAGCCCCGGCAGCCTCTCGGTCCGCAGCACCTGCAGGGTTTCCCGCAGCGCCGCCAGCGGATCGCCCCCGGACGGCGCGTCCGCCGGAGTCTGCCCGAGCCAGGCCGCCTGCCCGTCCACCACGCTCAGCGCGGTCGGGCTGCCCGCCCCGATGAACGACCATCGCGACCACGATCGCCCGTTCTCCGCGGACTCCAGCAGGAAGGTTCCGGCCCGGTCCGCACCGAGTTTGCGGTAGGCCGACAGCGGAGTCTCCGAGTCCGCCAACACCTTTCGAATCACCGGAACGACCCGGTGATCTGCGGCGAGTTCCCGGAACTGTTCACGGGAGGTAGTGGTGTCGTTCGAGGCGCCGTGCATTCACCCATCATTCCAGGCCCGGCAACCGGGATAATAATCGCGCCTCGTCCCAGCCGAGGACCGACCGGCCGCGAATACACGATGCGGTCATCACTACACTCGCGGCAATCTGCTCCGGCAGAAAGTAGAGTTCGCACGCGGTTCCCCCCTACGAGAGGAGTTCAACACAGATGTACCCCTCGCAACCGGTCGCACCGGAGGGCCCACGGCACGCAGCTCCGCAGGTCGGCCAGGGCTCGATGCCCGGTCAGCCGCCGCGGATGATGAATATGAACCAGCAGGGCGGTAAGCACAGTGCCATCGCCTCTTTCGTCACGTATGTGAAGGCCCTCGAGGCGCTCGACCCGCGCAGCTTCCCGGACGAGTACGCCGAGCACACCGACCGCATCAAGGAACTCAAGCCGTTCCTGCGGGCCCACGGCATCCTCGATGTCATGGAGATCAAGAACCCGGAAGTCGCCGCTCTCATCGGCGTCTGAGCGCAGGCCGCAGCACGGCACCGGGTGTCCGAGCACCGAGCGCTCGGACCCCCGTACCGTAGGGTTCGGTTCATGAAGGCAGGCCAGCTCGCTCCGAATTTCGAGCTTCCCGATCAATCCGGCACCCCGCGCTCCCTGGAATCCCTCCTGGCCGACGGCCCCGTGGTGCTGTTCTTCTACCCGGCCGCGAACACCCCGGTGTGCACCGCCGAGGCGTGCCACTTCCGCGATCTGGCAAGCGAATTCAAGGAGGCGGGCGCGACCTGCGTGGGCATCAGCACCGATTCGGTCGCGGTGCAGTCCGGCTTCGCGGAGAAGCAGGCCCTGGACTACCCGGTGCTCTCCGATGTCGGCGGCACGGTGGCGGCCGAATTCGGCGTCAAGCGCGGCCTGCTCGGGGTCCTGGCCCCGGTCAAGCGCACCACCTTCGTCATCGACACCGACCGCACCGTCGTCAAGGTCATCAACAGCGAACTGCGCGCCACTGTGCACGCCGACGACGCCCTGGAGTTCTTGCGCTCGCGTGGTTAGTCCGGAGTGGCGCTCCCCGGCGCGCTGGGGGTGCGGGCATACGCTGGGGCTATGACTACGCCTGGCTCGGAGACTGTGCCCAGCGGGGATGCGCCGGAGCGCAAGGGTTCGTCGTTCGTCACGTGGCGCAATCGGATCATCGCGCTGGTGGTGCTGGCGTTGGTGGTGTGGGTGGCGTATCTGATCCTGGCGGCGTTCATTCCGCGGTGGTGGGCGCAGCGGATTGCCGAGATGGTGAGCGGGAGTTTCTCCAAGGGCATTTGGTACGGATTGGTCATCGGCGTTGTTTGTACGGCGGTCCCACTTTTCTTGTTGTTGCTCGCGGGGCTCAGTTGGCGAAAACGGGGCGGTCCGTTTATTGCGGGCGCCGCGGCGGTGCTCGCCATCATTGTGGCCGTCCCGAATTTGATGACACTGGCCATCGTGGTGGGCAACTCCAATGCCGCACACGCCGGTGAACGCATTCTGGATGTCGACGCACCGGCCTTCCGCGGGGCCACGCTGGTGGGCGTGATCGTGGCCGCGGTGGTGTTCTTGTTGGTGGCATTTCTCTTGGTGCGCAGCCGGATTCGCAAGCATCGTGCCGAGAAGCAGCGGGTGCGGCAGGAAAAGCCAGGCGTGTCGCCGGAAAATCCGAGCCCACCGTCCAGCACCGTGGAGCGCTGATTCGCGCACGCGACACGCGTGATCGATGTCACGTCATTCAGGAACGCCGTGACGGACGAGCGAAATCGTGGCAAACTTTGACGTGCGGGTGACTTTGTGTTGATGCTTCGCTAGCTGCCGGTCTGGCTGGCACAACTCGTCACTTGGCTTCTACGAGAGGGCTGGCACGGTGACCAAGTGGTTGAATCCCATTGAACAGCGAGATTGGCGTACCGTCATAGCGTTGATGACCCGCTTGCCCGCCGCACTGGACACCCAACTGCAACGTGAGTCCGGGATTACCCATTTCGAATACTTCGTGATGACCCTGCTGTCCGAAGAACCGGGCCACCAGTTGCAACTGAGTGAGCTTGCGCAAAAGGCAAATGCATCGCTATCGCGCCTGTCACACGTCGTTTCCAAACTCGAACGCCTCGGCTGGGCCGAGCGCGTGTCCATTTCCGGTCGCCGCGGCGCCCAGGCCGTGCTCACCGATGCCGGATTCCGCAAGGTCACCGAGGCCTCCCCCGGCTATCTGGAGTGCGTGCACGGCTTGGTATTCGACGGCTTGGACAAAGAGCAAACCAAACAATTGCTCGAGCTCGGCGAAATCCTGGTGGCGCAGTTGGAAAAAGGCATGGGGCGCGGCCTCGGCCGCTCCGGCCGACCCGTCAGCCACCTCGAGATCGACAACGGCGAGTAACCGCGCCGATCCGAAAGCGATTGCCGCTCAGCCCTCTTCGCCGAGCAGCTGATCACCCTGCGCGAGCAGCACATTGGTGTCGAAGCAGGTGTGCGTGCCCGTATGGCACGCCGCCCCTTCCTGATCCACGATGAGCAGCACGGTGTCACCGTCACAGTCGAGGCGCACCTCGTGCACGTACTGGGTGTGGCCGGAGGTCTCCCCCTTCACCCAGTACTGCTGCCGCGACCGCGAATAGTAGGTGCCCTTGCGGGTTTCCAGGGTGCGGGCCAGGGCCTCGTCGTCCATCCAGGCCATCATGAGCACATCGCCGCTGGACTTCTCCTGCGCGATGGCGGCGAACAGCCCGTCGGAGTTGCGCTTGAGGCGGGCGGCGACAGCGGGATCGAGACTCACCGAACCACGATACCTTCGCCGCGCATGGCGTCCTTGACCTGCCCGATGGTGAGGTCGCCGAAGTGGAAGACGCTGGCGGCGAGCACGGCGTCGGCCCCGGCCTGCACGGCCGGAGCGAAGTCGCCGACCTTGCCCGCGCCGCCGGAGGCGATGACGGGCACGGAGACGGCGGCGCGCACGGCGCGGATCATGGGCAGATCGAAACCGGCCTTGGTGCCGTCGGCGTCCATGGAGTTGAGCAGGATCTCGCCGACGCCGAGTTCGGCGCCGCGGACGGCCCATTCGACGGCGTCGATGCCGGTGCCGCGCTTACCGCCGTGGGTGGTGACCTCCCAGCCCGAGGGCGTGGGGTCCGAGCCCTCGGGCACGGTGCGGGCGTCCACCGAGAGCACGATGCACTGGGAGCCGAAGCGCTCCGACATGGCGCGCAGGATGTCGGGATTGGCAATGGCGGCCGTATTGACCGACACCTTGTCGGCCCCGGCGCGCAGCAGGCGGTCCACATCCTCGACGGTGCGGACGCCGCCGCCCACGGTGAGCGGGATGAAGATCTGCTCGGCGGTGCGGGTCACCACATCGATCATGGTGCCGCGGTCGCCGGTGGAGGCGGTGACGTCGAGGAAGGTGAGTTCGTCGGCGCCCTGGGCGTCGTAGGCGGCGGCCAATTCCACGGGATCGCCCGCGTCGCGGAGGTTTTCGAAGTTGACGCCCTTGACCACGCGGCCGGCGTCGACGTCCAGGCAGGGGATCACACGCACTGCCAATGTCATTGCTCTACCTCTCCTCGGACGTGATCGGCGGTCTCGCTGATCAGGTCCAGTAGTTCCTCGTGCACGCCGGGGGCGGCGGCCAGCACCGAACCGGATTCGATGGTCCAGTCCCGGCCCAGCAGATCGGTGACGACGCCGCCCGCGGCGCGCACCAGGGCCACGCCCGCGGCATTGTCCCAGGGGTGGTGGCCGAAGACCACGGCCCCACCCAGTACGCCGGATGCGGAGAACGCCAGGTCGATTCCGGTGGAGCCGTGCATACGGACCCGGCCGGACAGGCGGCTGAGCGCACCCAGCAGGTTGAATCGGAAGATGCCCGGAATTCGGCCCGCGCCATCGATATTGAACGAGCCGAAGCCGATCATGGAGTCCGACAGCTTGGCTTGCTCCAGCGGCCGCATGAGCTGCCCGTTCAGATACATCGGGCCCTCGGCGACGGCGGCGTAGCGCTGGTTCAGGCCGGGCAGCCAGGTCAGGCCGAGCACCGGGACGCCGTCGCGGACCAAGGCCAGCAGCATGCCCGAAAGCAGGTGTCCCGCCGAATAATTGAAGGTGCCGTCGATGGGGTCCAGCACCCAGGCGGTGCCGGAGGTGAGCTGGGGGCCGCCGAATTCCTCACCGTGCACCGGGAATCCGGTGCGCTCGTGCAGCCGCGCGGACAGGGTGCGTTCGAGTTCCAGGTCCAGTTCGGTGGCGAAGTCGTTGCGCCCCTTCTGAACCGCGCTCGGCGCACCGATGCCCTCCACGAATCGTGGTGCGGCGTCGTCGAGCAGACCACTGGCGATTTCGAGCAGCTCGGCGAGTTCGGCGGCCATTGTCGCTATCGAACCGCTGCGAGAGCTTCGGCCAGGGTGAACCGGCCCGCGTACAGGGCCTTTCCAATGATCGCGCCCTCCACGCCCTCCGGGACCAGCGTCGCGATGGCGCGCAGATCGTCGAGCGCGGAGATGCCGCCGGAGGCGATCACCGGCGCATCGGTGGCATTGGCGACCTCGGTCAGCAGGTCCAGATTGGGGCCGGACAGGGTGCCGTCCTTGGTGACGTCGGTGACCACGTAGCGCGAGCAGCCGTCCCGCTCCAGGCGTTCCAGGGTCTCCCACAGATCCCCGCCGTCGGTGACCCAGCCGCGCCCGCGCAACCGCCACTCACCGTCGATGAGCTTCACATCCATACCGACCGCGATCCGGTCGCCGTATTCGCCGATGGCGCGGCGGCACCATTCCGGATCCTCGATGGCGGCGGTGCCCAGGTTCACCCGCGCGCAGCCGGTGGCCAGGGCGGCCTTCAGCGATTCGTCATCGCGAATGCCGCCGGACAACTCCACCTTCACATCGAGTTCGCCGATCACCTGCGCCAGCAACTCGCGATTCGAACCCTTGCCGAACGCGGCGTCGAGATCGACCAGATGGACCCACTCGGCCCCGTCGTGCTGCCAGGCCAGCGCGGCATCGCGCGGCGAACCGTAGCTGGTCTCGCTTCCAGCCTCGCCTTGAACGAGGCGAACAGCCTCTCCATTGGCGACATCGACAGCAGGTAGCAGCACAAGACTCACGGAAGCATCGTAGTGGTTGCCGGGCGATGCCCAGTCAGCGGCCTGGGCAAATCCGGCAGCTCACCGCGATCAGGTGGGGCGGCCCCACTCGGTGCAGAACACGCCGGAGGTGCGCGGTCCGCGGTCGTGCGGCGGGACCCGGCCGCAGGCCTGGAACCAGCGGGCGCGGCCATTGTCGTCATAGGTGTGGATGGCGGGGGTGGCACGGCCGTCGGCGAGGGGCTGGGTGCAGTCGCGCCAGGTGGCGTCGTCCTGCGGATCGCGGGTGTAGCTCCAGGCCAGCCAGAGTTGGTCCTGATCGGAGCGCGAGTGCACGAGTTCGGCCCACACGATCCAGCCGTATTCGGGATGGCGCTGCGCGCGGATCTCGACGCGGCGATCGCGGATGGTGGTGCCGAAGGCGGTCGAGAACAGCACGGTAATGGTCGCGGTGGCCGGATCCGGTTGGCGGCGTTCGGCGCACATGCCGTAGGACATGAGCGGTTTGGTGGTAATCGATCGGTAGCTGGGCTCGGCGGACCAGTCGTCCCAGCGCAGGCCCGCGCCAGCGCCCGCCGCCGCGCCGAGCAGCAGCGCCACCAGGGCGAGCAGGATCGGTTTCCGTCGTTCAGTCATCGGGCCGATTCCATGAGGTGCAGTTGGTCGATGTGCGCCCGGGGACCTGGAATTCCGCCGGGACGGTCGCACACGTGCGGAACCAGCGCTCCCCGCCCTGGTCGTCGCGGGCGCGCACACCGGGGGTTTGGCGGACCTTGTTGATCGTCGCCCCCGGACACCGGTACACCCGATCCGCGGCGGTCGGGTCGATCCGATGGCTCCATTCCAGCCAGGCGTCATCGTGTTCCGAGGTCGCCCGCGCGAGATAGCCGTACACCACCCAGCCCACCGCCTTCTCCACTTGAACCCGCAATTCGATGCGCTGCGTGGCAGCGGGATCCCCCACCGGCCCGAACCCGATATTCAACTGAATGAACCCATAGGAATCCTTGACCCGCACGGCTTCCGCGCACGGCGGCGTCTCCGGCCGATTCGCCACCACCACCGCCCGGGTGACGCCGAACCCGGTGGCGGACCCGATCACCAGCGCCATCGCCAGCAGCGGCACCGTACGCCACAGTCGCCGTCCCCGGCGCGCAGGCTCCGGCGACGGCCCGACGATCGGTGGAACCTGCTCGGCGGCGGCCTCTTCCGTACCCGTGCCAGCATCCGGTTCGCCCGCGGCCTTCGCCATGGCCCGGCGTCGATTGGCTTTCGCCCGCGCGGCCTGCTCCACCCGGCGGCGCGCGTCGAGCCGATCCCAGGCCGCGAGGATCGACTCCCCGAGATCGACCTCAAGATCCGGATGCCGCGCATCGAGCGCCCGCTCGATACAGGCCGCCAACTGGTGCGCCGTCCGACGTTTCGCAGGCAGCGTCTCCCCCCGAAACCATTGATAGACACTGCTCGACTCCCCCATCTCCCGCCACACGTCCCCGCGCGAGAGCCCCGCCAGATCCGCGACCTCCGCAATCAGCGCGCCGAAGCCCCGCACATCGGAAACCGCCTCCGCCCGTGCGTGCACCCCGGCGGAATCGACCGCGTCCGAAGCCTCGCCCACGGCCCGAGAGCTTACCGCCACCACCGAAAAACCGCAGGCCACAATGACTTCCACACGACTCCTACAGGGTTCCGCACTTCCGAACCCGCACCCGCCGCTGAAACCGTCTACGGGACAAACGAACCGGCGCACCGCCGGACCGAACCGGAAGGACGACCGATGCCGACCACAGCCCGAGAACCGCTGGAGCCGTTGAGATGAACGCCAATCCCCCGCCGCGCAGACCGGTGCGGCGCGCCACGCCGCGGCGGCAGCCGTCGAATCGCGCCCAGCCCACCGCCCGGCCCGCGCCCGCCGCGCCGAACCCGGCGGGCGACGCGGCGGCGCCGTGGTGGAAGAGTCCGCTGACCTGGTTGATCCGGATACTGGTGCTGGCGATCGGCGGGTTCCTCGGCACCCAGTTCGACACCATCATCGGAACGACGCTCGGCAAGCCCGCGGAGAAGATCGGCAGGGACATCATTGTCGAGGACTTCACCCAGGTGCACGATGAAGCCTCGAACTGGGTGCTGCCGAGTGGTGTCGACCCGGCGCCGCTGTTGTCCGACCAGGCGGTCGGGCTCGACGGCCGGTTGGGCTGGCTGCGTGAACACGGCGGTGTGGCGGTCGGTTCGATGACCTGGGAGCTGACGATCAAGGCCGAGCGATCCAGCGCCGTGGAAGTCGTCGATATCGTGCCGGTGCTGACCGAACCCTGCGGCCCGCCACTGACTTCCGGCTACGGATACCTCGACGAGCACGCCGCGGGCGCGTCCGACAAGATCGTTCTCGTCACTGATGTCTCGGCGACCCGGCCGGTTTTCGACCGGGCGGGCGTGGACTCGAAGGGTGACCGCATCGACGTGCCCGCCTTCTTCAGCCAGCAGCGGATCAGTCTGCCCAAGGGTGAGCGGAATACGATCTCGTTCACGACCAAGGTCAACGACGGCCATTGCGCATGGACGTACCGGATCGAGTACATCGCCGAATCGGGTCGTGAGTCGATGGAGATCAGCGCACCGGGCGGCAAACCGTTCGAGGCCACCTCCGGGACCGCGGAACGAACCGCCTACGACTGGGTGGTGCCCAATCCGTCCGAGGCATGTTCCGGGGTGGACTCGACCGTCAGGCCGCTGTGGGACAAGGCGGAATTGCTGGCCCGCAGCAGCGCTGACGTGCAGTGCTGGGGCGAACCCTGAAACATGGTGCGTCGGACCCGCTCCCGACGGCGGGGAGGCGGGTTCGGCGCACCGGGGCCTTTGCTGGTGGGTAGCCGATCGGTGAGTCACGTACACTCGGCGGCGTGAAATTCTGATCCGGGTCGTGCCGACGGCCGTCTCCGCAGCGCCACGGGGTGTTGTTCGGGGGCGCTGTGGTGGCGATCATCGGGTTGGTGGTGGGGCTTATCGCGGCGTGCATGCTGGCGGATCGGGTCGGGATTTCCGCGGGGGCGGCTGGGCCTGAGGCGGTGGCGGCGGTTGCCGGTACCGCGCCGGTTACCGCTGTGCCGGTTGGTGCCGAGCGTGTGAGTTTCACCGGGCAGGCACCGGCTTGCCGGAAGACGCCCGATCAACCGGCGGCGCCGGTGCAGGCCGCGGCTCCGCATCGGGAGGATATTCGGCTGCCGTTGGCGATTCCGGCGGCGCCGGTTTCCGAGATCGGCGGATGCCGGGATTCGGGGGCGTTCGTGCCGATCGATGCGAGCGGGCCGCCGGTATCACCGCTGGATCTGACTACCGTTCTGCGGATTTAGACGACCCGCCCCGTGCTGCGCGCCCTCGTGGCGGCGGGACCGGGGTCAGGCAGGTCGTCAATTCACAGTTCGCGTGTCCGTGGAGTGGGCGCGGGTAGTCAGGAGCATTCACTTTTATGTCCGAACGTTCGAAGAGTCGTGCCCGGAAGTCGTCTGCGACAGCGGTTCCCACCGGATCGCCCATCCGCAAGATCGGGGCGGGGGTGGCTGTTTTCGCCGCTGTCGTGCTGCTCGTGCTGGCGGTCTCACAGATGGTGAGCAAGAACGACGAGGAGGGGGCGCAGGCCGATAAGACGGCCACCTCGCAATCCGGCGACAACGAGATGTTCCGGCAGTTGGCGGGGTTGGCGCGGCGCGATGCCAAGGATCCGATGGCGCGGGGGGGGGTGAACGCGCCGGTGGTGATGATCGAGTATTCGGATTTCCAGTGCCCGTACTGCAAGCAGTTCGCGCAGCACACCGAGCCGCAGTTGGTACAGAAGTATCTCGACAGCGGGCAGTTGCGGATCGAGTGGCGGAATGTGGCGTTCTTCGGGGCGGAATCGGAGCTGGCGGCGCGGGCCGCGTGGGCTGCCGGACAGCAGGGGAAGTTCTGGGAGATGCACGATCTGCTGTTCGCGAACTCGCCCGCCAAGAAGAATACCGGGGCGTACACCGAGGACAGCGTGACCGGCTGGGCGGGGCAGGCGGGGGTCGCGGATCTCGGGAAGTTCCGGGCCGATCTGAACTCGGATGCGGCGCGTAATGCGGTGAACGCCGATATCAACGAGGCGGTCGGGATCGGGGTGAACTCGACTCCGGCCTTCCTGATCAATGGGCGGCCCGTGCTCGGCGCACGCCCGGTGGAGCAGATGATGTCGGTCATCGAGGCGGGCCTGCAGGACCAGGCGGGACAGTGATGACGTCCGGAATCGGTTACGTCGCAGCCTTTTTCGGTGGCATTCTCGCGCTGCTCAGCCCGTGCAGCGCACTGCTGCTGCCGAGCTTCTTCGCCTATTCGTTCGGATCCACCGGCAAACTGATCTCCCGCACCGGCGCCTTCTACTTGGGCCTGTGCACGACCCTGGTCCCGCTGGGCGCGGCCGGATCGCTGCTCGGCGGCGTCCTGACCCGCCACCGCGAACTGGTCATCGCCATCGGCGGCTGGACCATCATCGCCCTCGGCGTGCTCCAGATCCTCGGCCGCGGTTTCGCTTTCGGCTTCGCACAGCGCGGCATGGCCAAACACAGTGGCTCCGAGAAATCCGGCGCGGTCTACCTGCTGGGCATGGTCTACGGACTGTCCGGATTCTGCGTCGGCCCCATCCTCGGATCGATTCTCACCGTGGCGGCGCTGAGTTCCTCCCCCGTGCACGGCGGCTCACTGCTGGCCGTCTACGCCCTGGGCATGGCCATGCCGCTGTTCGTGCTGGCAATCCTGTGGGACCGTTTCGATCTCGGCCGCCGCCGTTGGCTGCGCGGCCGCACCTTCACGGTCGACCGCCTGCACCTGCACACCACCTCGCTGATCTCCGGCGTGTTCTTCATTGCCGTCGGCGCCCTGTTCCTGCTCTCCGACGGCGGCAATATCTTCGCCGGAACCGTTAGCGCCGAAACGGGATTCGATACGGAGACCCAGGTGATGCGCCTGAGCGACGCCGTCTCGGATACCACGGCGCTGCTCCTGCTGGGCGTGGCGGCGCTGCTGCTCGTGGCCTGGCGACTGCTCCGGACCGACCGGTCAGCGACTGTGACGCTCCAGGATTCGGGTGAGCAGCAGGATGAAATTGGCGCGCTCAGCGGCGGTAAAGCCGACCAGTAGCTCGTCCTGCGCGACGGCCAGCCGGTCGTCGAGTTCGCGCAGGTGATCGGCGCCGGATCGGGTGAGTCCCACAATGTTCCGGCGCCGATCGCCCGGGTCCGGGCTGCGCGTCACGAAGCCGCGCTCAGCCAGATCATTGACGGCCGCGACCATATCGCTGCGATCGATCCCGGTCCGCCGCCCCAGCTCCGCCTGACTGTCCGCCCCGAACTCGTCCAGGGTCGCCAGCAGCGCGTAGTGATGCCGCCGCGACCCCGTCGCCTCCATGGCCCGCTCGGTCGCCCGATTGGCAATGATGGCAACCTGATTGACCAGCCGTGTCGGCAAGGCCCGCAGCCGCCCCGATGCCCCCTCGTGCGCCATTTCCATGCCAGCACTCTAACAACACTTGTTGGTGACACCCACAATCTGATACGTTGGTCTCGCCAACGTTGGCCACACCGCCTCACGCGCGCCCTGGACGAAGCCCGCTTCGACGAATTCACCGCCATCTACACCCCCGACGCCACCGCCAAGACCCCCGGCGGCCTCGCCTCCGGCCGCGAGGCGGTCACCGCCCAGGCCCGCCGAAACCACGACCCCGACACGACAATCCAGCACTCCGTCAGCAATGTCATGATCACCCTGACCGGCGATTCCGCCACCGTCCACGCCAACCTCATCGCCGCGTTCACACCCGGGAACGCCGCCGGCGCCTACCCGCCGCCCAGCCCCGACTACGTCCTGAGCGGCCTCTACAGGTTCGATGCCGCCCGCACACCCGCGGGCTGGCAGCTGTCCCATGTGGAAACCGTCCCGCTCTGGTCCACCGGCACGCCCGCCGTACCCGCCGATCGACGCGCCGGAAACGATTGAGAGGCAGTGGCTATGGCCGTACGATCGTACGCATGGCCACGAAGGTGACCGTACTGCTGCCGGATGCGATCGCGGTGCGGCTCAAGAAGGTTGCCGGGGAGGGCAAGCAGAGCGAGTACATCGCTCGGGTCGTCCGGCAGCGCATGCTCGAGGACGATCTCCGCAAGCTCGCCGCGTTCGAGGCCGAACACGGCGGGCCGGACATGTCCTTCACCGCCGAAGGGACCCTGTTCCGAGCCGATGAGTGATCCCGGTGCGCAAGGCGAGATCTGGCGGATTCGCACCGTGGCCGGGCTCCAGTTCTCGGTCGTCATCGTGGACTCCGACGCTGTCGCCCGGCTCCGGCCGTCGATTCTCTGCGCCCGGGTGCGCGAGGCCCGGGAGGTGCCGCCCTCGCTGGAACTGCTCACCGTCCGGCTGCCGGGCGACTATGTGATCGCGGTCCACGACATGGCCGCCCTACCCAAGGATTACTTCGTCAGCCGTCAGGCACGACTGACCGAAGCCTCGCTCGAGGAGTTGAAGGTGACCCTCCGGGCCCGGTTCGATCTCTGAATCCCGCGCCCGATCAGAGCGATTCGACCCAGTTGCGCAGCAGGTGGGCTCCGGCGTCGCCGGACTTCTCCGGGTGGAACTGGGTGGCCGAGAGCGGTCCGTTCTCCACCGCCGCCAGGAACGGCACACCGTGCTCCGCCCAGGTCAGCTTGGGCAGCGCGATGTGGCTGGCGGTCTCGTCGGTCCAGGCCCAGTGCTGGGCGGCGTAGGAATGGACGAAGTAGAAGCGGGTCTCGGCGTCCATCCCGGCGAACAGGACACTGTCCTCGGGAGCCTTGACCGTATTCCAGCCCATGTGCGGCAGCACGGGGGCGTCCAAACGCTCGACGACACCGGGCCATTCGGCGCAGCCCTCGGTCTCGACGCCGAATTCGACGCCGCGTTCGAAGAGCATCTGCATGCCCACGCAGATGCCGAGGACGGGACGCCCGCCCGCGAGGCGCTTGCCGATCATGCGGTCACCGCGCACACCCAGCAGCCCGGACGTGCAGGCGGCGAACGCGCCGACGCCGGGGACGACGAGACCGTCGGCGTTCAAGGCGATTTCGGGATCCGCGGTAACGGTGACCTGCGCGCCGGTGCGAGCCAGCGCCCGCTCGGCGGAGTGCAGATTGCCGGAGCCGTAGTCGAGGAGGGCGATCTTCTTGGTGCTCATAGGGTTCCCTTGGTGGAGGGGATGCCGGTCACGCGCGGGTCGTACTCGACCGCGGCGCGCAAAGCCCGTGCGACAGCCTTGAATTCGGCCTCGGTGATGTGGTGCTGGTCGCGGCCGTAGAGCACGCGCACGTGCAGGGCGATGCGGGCATTGAGCGCGATGGACTCGAACACGTGGCGGTTGATCACGGTCGAGTAGGACGCGCCCACGCCCACGCTCGGAATCACGTTGTGCAGCATGTGTTCCGGCTCGCCGGTGTGCACGCAGTACGGACGGCCCGAGACGTCGACGATGGCCTGGGCGAGGGTTTCGTCCATGGGGATGAAGGAGTCGCCGAAGCGGCGAATCCCCTTCTTGTCGCCGAGCGCCTGGGTGAGGGCCTGACCGAGGACGATGGCGGTGTCCTCGACGGTGTGGTGGGCCTCGATCTCGATATCGCCCTGGGCCGCGATGGTCAGGTCGAAGCTGCCGTGCTGGCCGAATGCGGTGAGCATATGGTCGTAGAACGGGACACCGGTGGAGATGTCGGTCTTACCGGAACCGTCGAGGTTGAGCTCCACCACAATGCTGGATTCGCGGGTGGTGCGTTCGACGCGGGCGATTCGGTCCATGTTCGCTTCCGTACTCATGAGGCGACCAGTTCGGTCGCGACCAGTGTGGCGCTGACACGCAGGAATTCGTCGTTCTCGGCGGCCAGGCCGATGGTGGCGCGCAGATATCCCGGAATGCCGACATCGCGAATGAGGACGCCCTCGTCGAGATAGCGCTTCCAGGTGGCGGGCGCATCGGCGAAGCGGCCGAAGAGCACGAAGTTGGCGTCGGAGGGAATGACCTCGTAGCCGAGTTCGTCCAGCGCCGCCATGACGCGATCGCGCTGCGCCGCCAATTCGGCCACGCTGCCGAGGGTTTCGTCGGCATGCCGCAGGGCCGCGCGCGCGGCGGCCTGGGTGACCACCGACAGGTGGTACGGCAGCCGCACCAGCAGCAGCGCGTCGATGACGGCGGGCGCGGCCGCCAGATAGCCGAGCCGCCCGCCCGCGAAGGCGAATGCCTTGCTCATGGTGCGGGTGACCACCACCTTGGCCGGGTACCGGTCGATGAGGGCGATGGCGCTGGGGGCGCTGGAGAATTCGCCGTACGCCTCGTCCACCACCACGATGCCGGGGGCGGCGTCGAGGATGCGAACCAGGTCCTCCTGCGGAATGCTGTGCCCCGTCGGGTTATTGGGGCTGGTCACGAATACGACATCGGGGCGGCGTTCGGCAATGGCCGCGACGGCGTAGTCGATATCGAGGGTGAAGTCGCCGTTGCGCTTGGCCTCGATCCATTCGGTGTCGATGCCCTCGGAGATGATCGGGTGCATCGAGTACGACGGCACGAAACCCAGTGCGCTGCGGCCGGGTCCGCCGAAGGCCTGCAGCAGTTGCTGCAGGATCTCGTTGGAGCCGTTGGCCGCCCACAGATTCGACACATCCAGCGCGACGCCGGTCTGCCGGGTCAGGTAGGCGGCCAGATCGGTGCGCAGCCCCACCGCATCGCGGTCCGGGTAGCGGTGCAGATCGGCGGCCGCGGCGCGCACGGATTCGGCGACATCGTCGACCAGCGCCTTGCTCGGCGGGTGCGGGTTCTCATTGGTATTGAGCTGCACGGGCACCGTCAATTGTGGTGCGCCGTACGGGCTTTTGCCGCGCAGATTGTCCCGCAGCGGTAGATCGTTCAGGGAGATTCGCGATCCGGGGGCAGTCACAGCATTCACCGCAGCTCTCCGAATCGCACCTGCACGGCCTGACCGTGCGCGGGCAGGTCCTCGGCATTGGCCAGCGCCACCACGTGTCCGGCCACATCCTTCAGCGCCGCCTCGGAGTACTCCACGACGTGGATGCCCCGCAGGAAGGTCTGCACGCTCAAACCCGAAGAGTGCCGGGCGCATCCGGCGGTGGGCAGCACGTGATTGGATCCGGCGCAGTAGTCGCCCAGGCTCACCGGCGACCACGCGCCCACGAAAACCGCTCCGGCACTGCGCACCCGGGCCGCCACGGCGGCCGCGTCGACGGTCTGGATCTCCAGGTGCTCGGCGGCGTAGGCGTTCACCACGCGCAGGCCCTGCTCGATATCGTCGACGAGCACCGTGCCGGACTGCTTGCCGGACAAGGCTTCCGCGACCCGGTCGTGGTGCTTGACCACGGCCATCTGCGCGGTCAGCGCGGCATCGACGGCATCGGCCAGCTCCACGCTGTCGGTGACGAGCACGCTGGCGGCGAGCACATCGTGCTCGGCCTGCGAGATGAGATCGGCCGCGACGTGCCCCGCATCGGCGGTGGCGTCGGCCAGAATCGCGATCTCGGTCGGCCCGGCCTCGGCATCGATGCCGACCAGCCCGCGGCACAGCCGCTTGGCGGCGGTCACGTAGATATTGCCCGGCCCGGTGATCATGTCGACCGGTTCCAGCTGCGCGCCATCGGTATCGGTGCCGCCGTAGGACAGCAGCGCCACGGCCTGCGCACCGCCGACCGCCCACACCTCGGTGACACCGAGCAGCTGCGCGGCCGCCAGGATCGTCGGGTGCGGCAGGCCGCCGAACTGCGCCTGCGGCGGCGAGGCCACCACCAGCGAATCCACGCCCGCGGCCTGGGCCGGGACCACATTCATGACCACGCTCGACGGGTAGACGGCATTGCCGCCCGGCACGTACAGGCCGACCCGCTCAACCGGAACCCACCGCTCGGTGACGGTGCCGCCGGGCACCACCTGGGTGGTCTTATCGGTGCGCCGCTGATCGTCGTGCACCTTGCGGGTGCGCTCGATGGCGACCTCGAGGGCGGTCCGCACCTGTGGATCCAGTTCGGCCAGGGCCTTCTCCAGCTCGGCCGCGGGCACCCGCACCGACACCGGTCGCACACCGTCGAACTTCTCGCTGTACTCGATGGCCGCCTCGACGCCCCGATCGCGAATCGCCTCCACGACCGGCCGCACATGATGCAGCACCGAGTCCACGTCGACGCCCCCGCGCGGCAGAGCCGCGCGCAGTTCGGCAGCAGTGGGCGTACGTCCGCGCAGATCCACGCGGGCGAGCTCGATGCGGCTAGTCATAGCGCTGTGCAGTCCTTGTCTGTGCTGATTCGAAAGGGGTCCACCACGCAGCCGAAACTGCTTGCGACCAGCTATCAGACTATCGGGTCGGCGCCAACGCTTATCTCTGGGCGCGGGCTAGCGCTGTTCCTGAGCCCGGGCCACCGCCGCGCGCAGACCGTCGGGGGTGAGGTTTTCGACAGTCTGGTCACCCACCTTCACCACCGGGACATGGGTCAGACCGACGGCAATGGCGGCGCGACCGTGCGCTTCGACGAATCCGGCGTACCGGTCCGAGGTGATGCAGTCCGCGACATCGGAGCCGCTGGCACCGGCGTGGGCGGCGATTTCCACCAGGCGGTCGTCGGTGAGTCCCGGCCCGCCCTCGGCGGGTTGCGCCTCGAAGACCCGCTGTTCGAAATCGGGCCAGGCGTCCTTGTCCGCTACCGCAAAGCACACCCCGGCATTGGAGGCACGGGCGGAGTAGCGGTCCGTGGAGGCGCGATCGAGTACGGCGACGGTGTCGTATTCGACGGCGATCGCGCCGGAGCGCACCAGTTCGGTCAGCGTGGGTCCCGTGGTGGCGGTGAACTCGCGGCATACCGGGCATTGGAAGTCGGTGGTGACCGTGACCGTGGTCGGGGCGTCGCCGAAGCGGAGTCGGCCGTCGGCGGTGAAGACAGCGGGCGGGGCGACCGCGGCGGCGGCCTGTTCCTTGTCTCGATGCCTGGCCTGGAAGCTCACGGCGATCACGGCGATCAGAGCGATCAACACGACCGCGGCGCCCACCGTGAACGGCGTGAAATATCGGCGCGGTCGCGCCGCCCGGGCGACGGTGCGGCCGCTGCGATTTTTGCTCACGGCAATCACGCTGCCTTTCGAATTCGATGAATTCCATCGGTAGCCACAGTATTGCTGGACTGTCGATCAGGATCTTCGACGCCTTAATCCGTCAAGTCGATCCGCAGTAAAAAAGCCGTAACTCTTATCCGCAGCGGAGATCCAGGACCACGTCTACGACCTGCACATACTAACCGTTTGTAGCCCCGGTCACATTGACCCTCCCGGGTCCGCCTTCGGACCATCGACCGATGACCTGCATCGGCAAACTCGCGGCATTAGCTGCGTTCACCGCACTCACCTTTCCGGGCGCGGTACTCGGGGCGCCGGTCGAGGCTGCGGCCGAACCGGCTACCGAGTGCGTCACCGATGATTCGGTGCCCAACGAGATCACCCTCTCCTGCCCGCCCGGAGCGGGCGCCGGACAGCACGCCTTCATCCGGTGCCGCGATATCGGCGGGCTCGCGCATACCCGCATCGGCCCGGCCCTGGGCGCCGAGGGCGGTGTGTCACGAGCGAATTGTGCGGCCAGGGAAACCGGCCCGGCCTGATTGCAGATCCCTGTCGATCGAAAGGTTCCTGCCATGTCCGCATCACTCGCACGCACCCGGACGACCAAGCGCGCCGCCCGGCAGCAGAAGGAGTGCAAGCGCAATCGCCGCGGTCTCTACGCGGCGGCGGCCTTCGCCTCGCTGGCCACCGTCATGGTGACGACCGGTGAGGCCACGGCCCAGGCGCCCGCGCCCCTCGTCCCGCCCGTCTCCCCCGGTGATCTGGCGCGCCCGGCCATCGGCGCACCCGGGCAGCCGACGCTCGATATTCCGGACCTCGGCGCGCCGCTGCCGGAACTCGGCACGGCCATCGGCAATGCCGTCCCGGGTCTCGGCACCGCCATCGGCAATGCGGTCCCGGACCTCGGCACGGTGCTCGGCCCGGATCTGGGTCCCGCGGCGCAGGGCGTGCTCGATCAGGCCATGGGTGCGCTGAGCGATGCCACCGCGGGAACCCCGGTGGCGCCGTGGATTCCCCAGGCTCCGCAGCAGGCCGCACCGGCCCCCGGCGGTCCCGCCACCACCCCGGCGGTCGGCACGGTTCCGGGCGGTGCTCCCCAGTTGTCCGGTCTGCTCGGACCGGTCGCCGCGCCGATCACCGAGATCGCGGCCGCCGCGGCCGAGGTGGCGGGTTCGGGTCTGGATCTGCGGCAGCTGGCGGGGTGGGCGGACACCACGTTCCCGTCCGGTCCGCTGCGGCAGCCGGTGCAGGATCTGCTGAACTTCGTGACCCGGGCCATCGAGGCCGCCGGTTCCCGCCGGGATCCGGACAGCACGCGCGATCCCATCACCGAGCTGATCGACCGTGGCCGCGGGCGGCGCCATCGCCTCCGGGGTCGCGGTCATCGCGGGCCTGATCGCCACGGCGGCACTGGTTTTCGCGCTGCCGGTGGTGGGCCCGCTGCTCGCGCCGCTGTTCCTGGCGGTGCTGGTCGGCATTCCTGCCGCACTCGGCCTGCTGTTCCTGTTCGGCGCCGCGGGCATTTCGGGCCTGCTGGTGGCGCTGTGCACCACATTCATCCTGGTGTCGGCGGTGACCTGGGCATCGGGCACGGTGATCGTGGGCGGCCTGCTCATGCTGCTGATGCCGTACACGATTCCGTTCGTACTGCCCGCACTCATCGCCTTCGCGGCCGTCGTGGCGGCGGCGACCATGGGTCTGGTCGCGCTGAATTTCGTCTTCACCCTGGGCGGATTCATCGCGCTGACCGGTCTCATGATCGCCTGGGCGCTGGCGGCGGTCGCGGTCACGGCGGTGGGCGGACTGGCGATCAATGTGCTGTCCTTCGCCATGCTGACGCTGACGCTGGGCGCGCTGATCGTCATCAATCCGCCGATCGCGCTGCTGGCCCTGCCGTTCCTGTTGGGCGCGCAGCTGCTCACGGTGCTGGCCGGTATCGGCGGCACGGCGATCGTGACCGGTCTGCTCATGGGTCTGGTCGGCGTGCTGACCGTGGCCAGCGGTATTCCGCTGGCGCTCACCGCGCTGCTGATCATCACCTCGTTCGTCTACGCGGCCGCGCTGTTCCCGCCGTTCCTGCTGGCGGCGATTCCGGTGGCGATCGCGGCCACCGTGGTGGCCGGTGTGGTCATCAGCGCCGTCCTGGCGGCCGGATTGGCCATTCTGGGTGCGGAATTCGTGGCCGGTGCGGCTCTGACCTTCGGCGTGGCGCTGGCCGCGGTGATCGCCATGCTGCCGGTCGGCGTGGCCGCGCTGGCGCTGGCCGTGGTGCTCACGCTGCCGTTCCTGATCGTGGGCCCGTTCGCGCCCATCCTGTCCACCGCGCTGTCGCCGGTCATCGCCCTCGCCATCGGCGCGGTCTGGCTGCCGTTCCTGGTGGCCGGGCTGACCGTGGCCGGTGCGGCGCTGGGCATCAGCGCCCTGGGTCTGCTCGGGGTGCCGCTGCTGGCGCTCATCCTGGCGGGCGGATTGTGGGTCGCCGTCAAGGGATTCGCGCTCGCCGCCTGGCTGGTGACCATGGCCATCGATTTCTCCGCCCCGGTGATCCTGGGCGTGCTGGCGGTCCTGGCCCTGGCTCCCATCGCGGCCGCACTGGCCGCACTGGTCGCGGCGGCCCTGCCGATCCTGGCGCTGGCGGCGCTCGGCGCGGTGGCGGCCGCGGCGACTCCGGTGGCGGCCCTCGGCCTGGCCGCGGTCGCGGTGATCGGCATTCCGCTGCTGGCCGTCGGTGTGCCGCTGGCCCTGGTCGGGGTGATCGCCCTCGCCCTGCTGCCGCTGCTCCTGCTGGCGATTCCGGTGGGCGCGTTCGCCATTGCGCTGGCCCTGCCGGTGCTGGCGGCCGTCGCCGCCGGTGGCGCGACCGGACTGGGCGCGCTGGCACTGGCCGCCCTGGCGGCGGTGGCCATTCCGGCCGTGGCCGTCGCGGCGGCGGTGGCCATCCCGGCGCTCGCGCTCGGACTGCCGCTGCTGCTGGCCGGTACCGCGCTCGGCGCACCGCTGGCGCTGGCCGCACTGGTGGCGCTGGTGCTGCTGCCGCTGCTGTTGCTACTGGATCCGGGATTCCGGTCGTATGTCATCTCCGCCATTCGCGCGGCCCAGGACGGGCAGGGCAGTGGCGGGTCGGCGGCGACCGGCAGCCAGTTCCTCGACAGCATTACCGATACCGCGAGCCTGGACCAGGTCATCGCCGGATTGCAGGCGCTGCTGGCGCCCGCGGCCCGGCCGGTCGCCGCGCCCGTCGCACACGCCGACATTCCCCTGCTCGGCAGCGACGCCGCGGACGGCTTGCAGGACAACGACACCCGGCGCCTCGTCTCGGTCGGCGTGTGAGCGTCATCGAAATCCCCTCTCCCATCCCCTCGGAAAACAAGGAGTTCGTCATGAATGTCGAAACCAACGAGAACACCGCGGGATTCGATCCGTCCGATCCGGCCCTGCATCTGGAATACCTGTACGGCCCGCAGTGGCGGGCGGTGGTGCGGATCGTGGAGCGCGCCGCCCAGCTCACCGCGGAGGAACGGGAGCGGCTCAATGCCGAGGCCGGTAAGCAGATGCAGGCCGGAATGGCGGCGCTGACCGGCGGCGGCACCGGCGGGCTGGCCGGGCTGCTGTCCGGCCTCGGCCAGCCCTCGGAAGATCCGCAGCCGCTGCAGATCGCGAGCGAGACGGCCAAGGAGTTCGGCCGCTCCCGCAATGTGCAGATCGCGGGACTCGTTGCCGGGCAATCGGTCTCGGCTCCCGCGACGGCGGGCGGCGATATCGCCGGGTTGCTGCAATCGCTGGGCTTCATCGGCACGCTCACCGTGGTCAGCCAGGCCGTGACCGCGGCCGTGCTGGGCGATCTCGTGGGCCGCGGCCGCTTCACGCAGGACGTCTACGACGCCCTGACGCGGCCGTGGCACGACACCATCTCCTGACCCGTCCCCGACGTTCGAGGAGTACGCCATGCTGGAATTCAGATCCGTGGGCACCAGCACCGTCGATCCGGTCGGCGGCCTGATCGACATCCGTTCCGCCCCTGTGGGTTACGGATACTACGAGGAGAATGTGGGCGAGGCCGCGCCCCGGCCCCGTCACCGCCGCCCCGGCCCGGTGGGCTGGTGGAATCGGCACCGGTGGACCCGGCTCGGTCTGGGCATGGCCCTGGTGGCGAATCTGGGCTTCCTCCCGGCCGTGCAGAACGCCTTGCTCACCGGGTTGTCCCATGTCGCCTGATCGGGCGCGCCGGGCGGCGACTGTCATCGTGGCGGCCACGATGACAGTCGCCGCACTGGCAGGCTGCTCCGGCGAGCAGTCCGCGCCCGGCGCGGGCCCGGATCCCGATACCGCCGACTGCACGGTCGGCAGCCGCAGCGTCGGCCGCCTGCAGAACACCTTCACATCCCTGTCCAACCAGCTGAACGGGATCGGCCCCGCCTCCGAGCGCGGTGACGTGGGCGAGGTCGGCCGCCGGGTCCGCGAGGCGGCGCGCCTGTCGGCCGCCATCGACGCCGAGTTCGACGCCGCGACCGATACCATGGATTCGCCCTTGTCCCGGCGGGCCTTCACCGCCGTCGGCGACGCCGGGTCCGCATTGCACGACGCGCTAACCCGGCTCGGTCAGGCCATCGACGGGGCCAGTCCGGCGCCGGACACCGTCGAATCGGTTCAGCAAGCTCTGCACGCGCTCGATACGTCGGTGGAGGGTATGCGCTTGTCCTGTTCCTCGGTGCTCGCCGAATCCACGATCACACCGCAGCCCGGTCCGGGCGTGCGGCGGTAGGCGGCGCCATTGCCGGACACCGACGCGACTCGGCTGCCCCGCCAATCGGATTCGATCGGCGGGGCGGACGGCGGCTCCGACAGCCGGGCCGCCTTCGCCGCGCGGCTCTCGGCCTTGTTCGCCGCAGCCGGGGCGCCGACGGTGAAATCGGTGATCCGCGCCGCGAATACGCGGATTCGGCCCGGCTGCACGCCGATCACGGCGCAGCGCATCAGCGATTGGCGGCACTGGCATCGCATTCCGGCCACCTTCGAATCGATCCTGCCGGTGCTGGAGGTGCTCATCGGGCAGACTCGGGCGCGGCCGCCCGATCCGCGGCTGGATCCGGCCCTGCTGGATATGCGGCGCTGGCATGCGGACTGGCAGAGTTCGCGGGCGGTGCAGGAGCCGCGGGCCGATACGGGTCGCGCGCCCTATCGGGGGCTGGCGGCCTATCGGCCGGAGGACGCCGATCTGTTCTTCGGCCGCGCCGCGGCCGCGGCCGGATTGTGGGAGCTGATCGATCAGGCCGAATCCGCGCCCGGGCCGGGGCTGGTGCTGGTGGATCGCGGCGAATTCCTCTTCGCGCGCTGCGCTGCCGAGGTCGCGGACGGTTTCTTCAACCGGTTGGTGGAGCTGACCGCGCCGGAGGCCGAACCGCGTACGACGGTCGTATTGGCGTGCGACAGCGCCTATCTCACCGATCTGGCGAATCATCCGGCGCTGGCGCCGCTGTCGAATCCGACGCTGCTGCTGGAACCCATGTCGGATGCGGAGATGCGCGAGGCCATCACCCGGCCCGCAGCCGCCACCGGGCTCAAGATCGAGGACAGCCTGATCGAGGTGCTGCTGCGGGAGCTGTCGAGCTTCGCGCCGCACAGTCCGATCCGGCTGCCCATGCTGTCCTATGTGCTCGCCACGACCTGGGAGAACCGGCGCGGCACTACCTTGACCCTGGACGCGTGCCGCGAATCCGGCGGTGTCGCGGGCGCGGTCGCGAAGGGCTGCGAGACGCTCTGGTCGCTCATGAGTGATCGCGATCGGGCGGCGGCGCGGACCGTGCTGGTGAACCTGGTCTTCCTGGGACCGACCGCCGCGCAACGCAATCGGCTCTCGCCGGAGGTGCTGATCCGGGAGGCCGAGGATCCGGAGGCGACGGCTGCGGTGATCGCGTGGCTGACCAAGGTGCGCATTGTGGTGCGGCACCGCGACGAGATCGAACTAGTGCACGACGGGCTGCTCACCGCCTGGCCGCGGATGGCCGAATGGCTCGCCGAGGAACGGCAGTTCACGGCGGTGCGGCCGCGCATCGAGGCCGATGCGCGGGAGTGGGCGGCACACGGCAGGCCCCCGCGACTGCTCTATCGCCGCACCCGGCTCGAGGATGCCCTCACCTGGTTGCGGCGCACCGACACCTCGAATCGGGTGGCGCGAGAGTTCCTGTCCGAGTCCACGATTCGGCAGCGTCGCCGCATGCTGCGGAAACGATTGCTGCAGGCCGGGATCGCCGCGCTGGTGGCCATTGCCCTGGTGCTGGCGCTCGCGGTCTTCACGGGCCGGGTCACGGTGACGCAGGAACGGCGCGGGGCCTGGCTCGGCGAGATAATCAGCGAATCTCAACGGCTGCAGGAGATCGACCCCGGACTGTCGGTGCAGCTCGCGCTGGCCGGATACCGGATGAACGAGCAGTCGCCGACCGCCCGGAGCCGGTTGCTCGCGGCGCAGAGCCTGCCGGTGAACGTCACCTCGGCGGTCACGCACGCCGGGCCGGTGGCCGGGCTGGCACTGAGTCCGGGCCGACGGCTGGCGGCGAGCGCGGGCACCGACGCGACGGTCCGGCTGTGGGATCTGTCCGATACCCGGTCCATCGGCGCCTTGGGCGAACCGCTGAGCGGGCACCGTGATTCGGTGTCGGCGGTGGCCTTCGACCCGGCGGGCGAGACACTGGTGAGCGGCGGTGAGGACGGCGTCGTCCAGGTCTGGGATGTGCGCGATCCCCGGGCGGCCGTGCGGGCCGGATCCGTGGATATCGGTGCGCCCGTGACCAGGCTGACCTATCTGGGCGATGGCCGGACCGTGGTGGCAGCCACCGATGACGGCGGCCTGTCGACCCTGGATACCACTGTGCCGCAATCGATCCGGAAGGTCGATGCGATTGCCGCGCATTCCGGGTCGGTGCGCGCGCTGGCGCTGGGACCCGATACCGCCGACCTGGCCAGCGGGTCCGAGGACGGCGTCGTGCGCCTGTGGACGGCCGACGGCGGGCGGCTCACCCCGTCCGGCGCGCCGCTGACGGTGCCCGGTGCGCTCACGGCGCTGGCGCTGGGCTCGGATCACCTGCTCGCGGCCGGTACCGCCGACGGCCTGCTCCAGGTCTGGGATGCCCGCGATCCGCAGCGGCCGCGGCTCATCGCGAGCGAGCACGCCCGCCGGGTGCCGATCACGGGCCTGGCCTTCAGCCGCCGCGGTCAGGTGCTGGTCGCGGCGGGATCCGATGGCGCACTGCGCTTCTGGGACACCCACGATCACGAGCGGGTGCTGCCCACCGGCTGGCATGCGCAGGGCAGCGGCGGTTCCGCGGAATCGGTGGCGGCCCTGTCCGACAACGAGTTGGTCACCGCCGGTTCCGACGGCACCATCAGCACCTGGACCGCCTCGATGGTGCACGTGCCCATCGTGTTCGACGGCGCGCTCACCGACGCCGGGCTGGACCGCGACGGCCGCCTGCTGGCCAGCGGCCTGCGCGACGGCCGGGTCGCGCTGTGGGATGTCACCGACCCCCAGCAGGGCCGTCGTCTCGGCGAATTCACCGCCGCCCCAACCGATTCCGGCGGCATCCGGCTCGCCGTCCGCCCCGACGGGCGCCATGCTGGCGACCGCCGGTGACGGCGCCGTCCGGCTGTGGGATATCCGCGACCCGAGCCGTCCCACCCCTGCCGGACCGTCGCTGGGCGAAAACCTCGTCCCCACCGTGGTTTTCACCTCCGACGGCACTCGCCTGCTCACCGGAGCACCGGACAATGCCCTCCAACTGTGGGACGTTCCGGACCGTTCCGCCCGCCCCCTCGGCCCGCCCCTCACCGGTTCCGACCGCGACCTGCAAGCGGCCGACCTGTCCCCATCCGGCGCCCTGGTCGCGGCCGCGGACGCCGCCACCCACATCCACCTCTGGGACCTCGCCGACCCGGCAAACCCAACCCACCACACCATCGACACCGGCGACGTCATAGTCCGCACCCTGCGCTTCACCCCCGACGGCCGCCGCCTCGTCACCGGCGACAATGACGGCACGGTCCGCCTCTGGGACGTCACCGACCCCACCCACCCCACCCAACTCGCCACCACCCGCGCCCACGTCGGCGCCGTCCGCACCCTGACCTTCGACCACGACGGCCGCCGCCTGGCCTCCGGCGGCGACGACCGCACCGCCCGCCTCTGGACCCTCACCGACGCCACCCTCACCCCCACCGGCGCCCCCTCACCGCCCCCGTCGGCTGGACCTGGTTCCTCTCCTTCCTCCCCCGAGACGAATCCCGCCTCTTCGCCATGGGCGACCGCATCTCCGTCCTCTGGTACACCGACCCCGCCGCCGTAGCCGACATGCTCTGCGCCACAACCTCGGACCACATCGACGAACAACAATGGCGCGACCTACTCCCCACGGTCCCCTACGTCCGCCCCTGCCCGTAGCGCTCAGCGGACGGTGACGACGCGGGTGTGCCAGCCGGTCGATCCATCCGGGAACGGCGGCGTGCGCACATCGGTCTGCAACTGCCCCGTGCCGTCCATGGAGCGCACGGTCAGCGTGTGGGTGCCGGGTGTGGCATTCCAGCGGAAGGTCCATTGCCGCCAGGCGTCGATGGAGTACTCGGCCGCCAGAGTCGCGGGCTGCCAGGGTTGTTCGTCCACTCGGACCTCGACCGCGGCTATGCCGCGCCGCTGTGCCCAGGCGACGCCCGCGACGGTGACGGGGCCTGCCGCGATGGTGGCGAAGGCGGCGGGGACGTCTATGCGGGAGGCGGTTTCGATGGGAGCGCGATCGGCCCAGCCGCGTTCGGTCCAGTAGGCGGTGGCGCGGTCGAAGCGGGTGATCTCCAGGTCCACAACCCATTTGGTGGCGGAGACGTAGCCGTAGAGGCCGGGGACGATGAGGCGTGCGGGGTAGCCGTGGTCGAGTGGGAGGGGTGCGCCGTTCATGCCTATGGCCAGCAGGGCGTCGCGGCCGTCGAAGACGGCGGACAAGGGGGCACCTGCGGTGAATCCGTCGGCGCTCCGCGAGAGGAGCATATCGGCATCCGAATGTGGTCCGGCCTCGGCGAGCAGATCTCGCAGCGGGTAGCCGAGCCAGCGGGCATTGCCCGCCAGTTCGCCGCCGACCTCGTTGGAGACGCACGCAATCGTGACGAGTCGTTCCACCGCTGCGCGCGAGCGCAACCTGTCCATATCGAATTCCACTGTCCGGTCCACCATTCCGTGCACGCGCAACCGCCAGTCCGCACTGGTGACCGTGGGCAGCTGTAACGCGGTGTCGACCCGGTAGAAGCGCTCGTTCGAGGTGACGAACGACGTGATGCCGTCCACTGGCAGTGAAAAACCCGGTGCCACAGCGGGTGCGGGTGAAACCGGTGCGGGCAGGAGGAACCGCGCGCGGTCGGCGGCGATATTCCGCAGCCGCTCGGCGAGGAGTCGGCCCGCGGTGGCCGCGCCCAGCGCGAGCGCGCCCGCGCCTGCCGCGAGAGTGAGGAAGCGTCGCCGTGAGGGTTCCTCCGCAACCGGTGCGCCACGGCGGTTTCCACCGGTGATCAGCAACCGCAGCACCGCGATTCCGGCGAGTGTGCCCACGAGCGCCGGGGCGGCGAACCACCAGTCGGCGATCGGCCGGGACAACGCGGCCACCGCCGTGAGCATGCCGAGCCCGAGCAACAGCGCACTGCCCAGCGGTGATCTACGCCGTTCCAGCACACCGATCAGCGCCGCGCCGATGGCCATAACGACGGCCATGGACGCGAACAGCACCTGCTTGTCCTTGCTCCCGAACTGCCGAATCGCGAAATCCTTCAACGTATGCGGCGTGTTGTCGACCATCGTCGCACCCAGCACATAGAACGGCGACGCCGCCGGATCGACGAATACCGCGACCAGATGCCCCACCCCCAACACGGTCGCCGCCGCCAGCCCGCCCGCCACCACCGCTCGCACCGAGCTGCTCGATCGACTCGACTGCCGGACAGGGGAATTCATGCTGCCCACTCAGGTGAGGTGCAGGGCGGCGATCGGTGTGGTGGTCGGCTGTGGCGAGCCGCCCGCCGGTTCCACCGTGAGCGCCAGCGTGTCGTCCGCGACGAAGGCAAGGGTCAAGGGCCGCTCCGGCACGGCGCTGAGAACAGCCGCCGAGACCGGCGTTCCGCCCAGCGGCACCAGCCACACCTGGTAGGACCGATCCACCGGAAGCGCTGGAACACCGGCGAATTCGATCGCGACAGCCGACAGCGACGCCGAGGTGCGCACCACGAGTTCGCCGCCGCCGGTCATCGGTACCGTACGGGTGCGCGCGTCGGCCTGCCTGTCGATCCGCACCGCAGACGGAGGCTGGACCGGCGGGGGTGAATCACGGTGGACCAGCAGAAAACCGAGAGTGCCGAGCACCACCGCCAGCACCAGCGCCGCGGCCAGCCGATCCAGCCGAGACAGCGGGCCGAGCCCGAATCCCGGGGACCCCGCACGACCGCTGGCACCTTCGGCAGCGCGCCCGAGTCGGTCGTCCCGGGCGCTTCCCGGTTCGCTGGAGCCGGGCTCTCGGTGACCGTGTCCGGCGCTCCCCGACGAGCCGCGTGCACTCTCGGAGCGACCGTCGTCACCGGGATTCACCCGGCTTCGACCGAGCTCGGACCGATCCAGTGCACGACCCACTCGCTGCTCCAATTCCATTGGGGCCGTTCGCGCATCGCGGACCGTGAGGGCGGCCAGGGTGACCCATATCGCCGACACCGTGGCGTCGAAGGCCGCTCGTGCGCCCCGGTCGGCTCGCTCGCGCCGTTGTTCGATGTCGGCGCGTTCGTGGTCTGTCACGGCGTCGAGGGCGTAAGGGTAGGCGAGGGCGAACAGATCGGTGTCGGGTCCGGCGGCGCTCATGGCAGATCCCCTTCCGTCAGGCAGGCCGACAGTCGCCGGAGCCCGTCGCGGATGCGGGTTTTCACGGTGGATACCGCGGTGCCGAGGTGGTCGGCGATCTCCGGGTAGGTCTGCCCGCCGTAGTAGGCGAGAACGATGCTGTGGCGCTGTAATTCGGTGAGTGCGCCGAGGCAGCGCACCATCGCGCGTTCCTCGAAGCCCTGCTCGACCGCCTCGGCCACGGCATCGTGATCGCGATCGAGATGGGTGTGGCCGTACACCAGATCCCTTCCGGCGGCGGAGCGTTCGCTGCGGATGCGGTCGACGGCCCGCCGGTGGGTGAGCATCATGATCCAGCCCATGGGGCTCGCCATGTGCGGGTCGTAACGGTCGGCCAGTGACCACACTTGGAGATACACCTCCTGCGCGACCTCATCGGCGGCGGCGCGGCTGCGCAGCATGCGCAGGGCCAGGCCGAAGACCCGGTGGCTGGTGAGCCGGTACAGCGTGGTGAAGGCGGCGCGGTCGCCGCCGCCCACCGCGGCGATCAGCTCCGCGAGCCGCCGGGACAGTTCGATATCCGTCCCGGGCGGCACGACCGGCGTGATGTCGTGATCGGTCACGCAGGCGGCATGAGCACGGTGTCGATCATGTACACCGTGGCATTGGCCGTCTTCACGCCACCGCAGACGACGGCGGCATCAGCGACTTTGATGTCGTCACCGGTCCGGGTCACGGTCACATCCGCGCCCTCGACGGTCTTGTGCGTGCCCGCGATCTTGTCGGGTGCGATCTGCCCGGGCACCACGTGGTAGGTGAGAATCCGGGTGAGTCCGGCCGAATCGGTCTTCAGCGCGTCGATCGTCTCCGCCTGGATCTTCGCGAAGGCGGAATCCACCGGCGCGAAGACCGTGAACTGACCGCCGTTGAGGGTGTCGACCAGATTCACCTGCGGGTTCAGCTGTCCCGATACCGCCGCGACCAGGGTCTTCAGCATCGGATTATTGGAGGCGGCCGTGGCCACCGGATCCTGTGCCATACCGCTGACCGAACCGGGTCCGGTCGGCACCTGCTCGGCGTACTCCTTGCAACCGGGACCCACCAGGTTCTCGCCCGCGGCGGTGGCCGTGGCGCTGGTGGTGGTCGCCGATGCGGAATCCTTGGAGTCCGAATCATTGGAGCAGGCGGTCAGGCCCGCCGCGAGCAGGACGAGACCGGCCGCGGCGGAACGCTGCAAGAGCTTCATGACGGGTCATTCCTTCGGTCGTGCGGCCCCGAAAGGCCGCCGGATGAATGAATCGTGGAGCGCGCTGCGGAAGGATTTCGCGCTGCCGCCCGCACCGGTTTGGTCCCGACCGAAAGATTTCCGCCGATTCAGGGCACGGTCGCCGCCTCGGCGTCCAGGCGGCGGTAGACGAGGTGCTGCTGCACGAATGTCCACGCGTTCTGGGTGACGAAGTAGAGCAGGATCGCCACCGGGAGCACCGCGCCCGCCACCAGCACACCGACCGGAAACACCCACAGCGACAGGTTGTTCATCAAGTTCACCTCCGCATTGGGTGCGGCGGTGGCCGTCTCCCGCTGCCGCGCCACCGAGAAGCGGGCGGTGAAGTGGGTGGCGATGGCGGCGATGATCATCAGCGGAATGGCCACGAGCGCAACGGAACCGAAGGCGTCACCGGCACTGCCGAGGGTCGCGGCCAGCGGTGCGCCGAACAGTTCGGTCTGCAGGAAGGACTGCACCTGCGCGGGCGCGAAGACATAGTTGGCGGTGTCGGCGTTCTGGAACGACCGCAGCACATGGAACAGGCCGATGAACACGAGCGACTGCGCCACGATCGGCAGGCAGCCGAGCAGGACATTGACGCCGTGTTCCTTCTGCAGCTTGGCGATTTCGGCGGCTTGGCGTTCGCGGTCGCCCTTGTATTTGCGCTGGATCTCCTGGACATGCGGTTGCATTGTGGCCAGTCCGCGCTGGAAGCGAACCTGGGCGATGAAGGGGCGCAGCAACAGTGCGCGCAACGTCATGACGAGAAAGACGATGGCCAGCACCCAGGCCAGGCCGACGGTCGTTCCGAAGATCGAGGCGAACGCCGTATGCCACAGCCAGAGCACACCGGACACGGGGTAATTGATGAAATCGAGCATGGGATGGGACCTCACTGCGAGGCACCCGCGACAGCGCGCGGGTGAAGCGAATCGGGGCAGCGAAGGGCCCGACCGTGCCGTCTCGAGGCAGGGTCAGGCCAGGATCCCCCCGGGTGCACGCGGCCGCGGCCGCCCCGCAGTATCAGGATTGCTCTGTCGCAGGAACGCCCCGCGCAACCGGCGCCCCGCCGACTCGGGCGGCCCGGAATTCGCCGTAACCACCAACACCGGCCCGCGCGTAGCGAGCAGCGCCGCGGTCAGCGCGACAATCGCCGCCGCACCGAGCACGATCAGCGAATTGGGCTCGGCCGCCGCCAGGAAGAGCACCGTCCACGCGGACACGACAAGCGCGAACACCAGCAGCGCCGTCGATTGAATCCGCGAGATCACGAATTCGAGAGTACAGACTCCCAGTGCCCCGACGACAGCCACCTTCGACACCTGGCGGGATCAGTCGATCCCGAAATCGCCGACCTGCGCCCGGCCGTCCAGGCCGCCGGACCCCAGGCGCTCCGCGATGGCATGACCGGCGAGGACCGTGCCCGCCACCATTTCC
The DNA here is from genome assembly GCF_001613405.1 of Nocardia crassostreae. Taxonomy (GTDB): domain Bacteria; phylum Actinomycetota; class Actinomycetes; order Mycobacteriales; family Mycobacteriaceae; genus Nocardia; species Nocardia crassostreae. Next base: position 11,081 of record NZ_BDCH01000035.1, on the reverse strand, counting down.
GATGCGGACATCCCCGCCTCCTCCGCAGGGCCGGACCTCTGCATTGTCGACCCTCCGGCCCTGGGGGCGGCGGGAAATCGAGGACCCGCGGGATTTACTCGGCGACGAGGCGGCGGACGATCATGGGCTCGGCCAGGATGGTTTCCAGCACGCCGACGATGTGGTGGAAGTGCGGGGTGGTGAAGTGCTCGTCGAGGGCGGGGGCGCCGGTCCACTCCTCGATCAGCACCATGTGTGCGGGATCGTTGGGGTTGGTGAAGGGCTGGTAGACCAGGCAGCCTGCCTCGGCGAGGGAGGGCTCGATCATGGCTTCGAGGGCGGTGCGCAGGCGGTCCTCCTGGCCGGTCTTGGCGCGGAACTCGGCGACGACGTGCAGCGACATGTGTGGGATCTCCTTGGGGTGGTGCGGTATTCGCGAATCGGTTGGGGTCGGGCTCCGTGATTATGCGCGGGCTGGCCCGGAGCCTGCGCCGGTGTCGGCGATGGCGGTCGCGATCTCGTCCAGATCGGCGGGGGTGAGCCGCACCTCGGCGGCGCCGGACCAGCCGTCGATCTGCGCGGGGGTGCGCGCGCCGACAATGGCGCCGGTAATGCCGGGCCACGAGGTCGCCCATGCCAATGCGATTTCCGCGACGGTCACGTCGTGGCGGGCCGCGATCGGGCGCAGGGCGTCGACCAGGGCCAGGTTGGCGGGCAGGCCGGTGGTGAAATCCGGGTTGGCGGAACGCCAGTCGTCGGTGGCGAGGACGCGGTCGCCGGTGAAGGCGCCGGTGAGCAGGCCGGACTGCAGGGGCGAGTAGACGATGACGCCGGTGTCGTGGGCGTGGGCCCAGGCGATTTCGGGGGCGGCGGTGCGGTTGATGGCGGAGAAGGCCGGCTGGATGGCGTCGACATGGGCCACAGCCTCGGCGCGATCCAGTTCGGCGGCACTGTGATTGGACAGGCCGATGGCGCGAACCTTGCCTTCCCGCTTCAGGTCCGCCATGACCTGCCAGTACTCCTCGAGCGGAGTGGGCGTGGCGATGCCTTCGCCCTCGCCGCCGTAGACGAAGACCGCGCCGGTGTCGGGCCAGTGCACCTGATAGAGGTCGATCTGCTCGACGCGCAGGCGGCGCAGTGACTCTTCCAGCTCGCGGCGGATGGCGTCCGGCCGCATGATGTGGCGCGGCGGCCCGGTGCGGTCGTCGCCCTCCTCCCAGATGAGTCCGGTCTTGGTGAACAGGTACGGCCGTTCGGATTCGGGAATGTCGGCGAGCGCCTTGCCGACCAGGGTTTCGGCGTGGCCGAGGCCGTAGGCGGGTGCGGTATCGAGCCAGTTGATGCCGCTGCCGACCGCGTGCCGGATGGCGGCGATCGAGTCGGCGTCCTCGGTGGCGCCCTAGGAGTACTGCCAGCCGGAGCCTGCGATCACCCAGGTGCCGAAGCCGAGCGGGGTGATGTCCATCCCGGTGTCACCGAAGGGACGGGTCGTAGTCATGCGAATCTCCTCGTGTGCCGGATCCGTTCCGGCTGTGACCACTACTTTCGCGAATCGCAAGCGGGGTAGACAGTGCCGCGCGAGCCTGGGCACGCCATGACCAGGCTCCGGTTTCCGAGCCCCTGGATACTGGTCGCATGACCTTGGACCGTCGTGCCGAACTAGGCGAATTCCTGCGCTCCCGCCGCGCCCGGCTGCGGCCCGAGGAGGTCGGCCTCGTGGATCACACCGCGCGCCGCCGGGTCCCCGGTCTGCGCCGCGAAGAGCTGGCGCTGCTGGCCGGAGTCAGCGTGGATCACTATGTGCGCCTGGAACAGGGCCGCACCCTGCACTTCTCGGAGTCGGTGCTGGATGCGGTGGCGCGGGCGCTGCGGCTGAACCCGGTGGAACGCGATCACCTCTATCGCCTGGCGCGGCCCTGGGACGGCGAGGAGCCGCCCGCGAAACAGCAGGTGCGCCCGGGTCTGCGGCGCCTCCTGGATTCGGCCTCCGATGTCCCCGCCTACATTGTCGGCCGCGGCACCACCGTACTGGCGTGGAATCGCCTGGCGGCGGCCCTGATCACCGATTTCGGTGCAATGCCGCCGCGCGAGCGCAATCTGGCACGTCTGGTCTTCCTCGACGAGGGCATGCGCGAGCTGTACGAGGATTGGCCCGCGAAGGCCTCCGATGTGGTCGCCTATCTCCGCCTGGACGCCGCCCGCAATCCGGGCGATCCGGATATCGCCGCCCTCATCGACGATTTGTCCACGGCCAGCGCGGAATTCCGCGACCTGTGGCAGCGCCACGAACTCAAGGACAAGACCCACGGCCGCTACATCTACCGGCATCCGGTGGTCGGGCGCCTCGATCTCGGCTTCGAAACCCTGCGGCTGCCCGATGATCCCGATCAGGGACTGGTCGCGCACACGGTGGAACCGGACTCCCCCAGCGCCGCCGCCCTGCACCTCCTCACCGGATTGGTCGCCAGCTCAGCGTTTGCAGCGCTCCCGGACTAGGGCGACGCCGTCGCCCTCGAGTTCGGCGACCGCGACCGCCCGGCCGACCATGGCCAGCGCCAGCGCTTCGCCGGGCCCGCGTACGGCCGGGCCGGATCCCTTGGACCAGTCGATATCGGTGGCCTCCCAGCGCAGGCCCTTCATATAGCGTCCCGGTGCGGCGAAGGGATCCGGATTGGTGAGGACGTGAACGAGCCGTTCGGCGGGCACATTGCGTTCGAGGCCGAGCGGTCGCCGAATGTCCTGCTGGTGCACGAAGGTATCGGACAGCGCCAGGCCCGGGGACAGCCGCGAGAACCAGCCGGAGGTGGTGGCCAGCCGCTCGACCAGGACGTCGGCGGGCATCGGCCGGAACCGCTCGACCAGTCCGTTGTTGATGCGGTCCACCGAGAACAGGCTGCGCAGGCCGAGCAAGCCGTAACTGGACAGTGAGACGGTATCGGTCTGCAAGTGGCACACCACATCCCGGACCGTCCAGCCCGCGCACAATGACGGTGTTTCCCATTGCTCCGCGGACAGCGAACGAAGCAGTTCGACCAGCTCCCCGCGCTCGTCTTCGAGCATCTGGCGTACGTTCATATCGAAAGGCTAACCACCGCAATCGCATTGCGATAGGGGTCACACCTCGGCCTGCACCCGCGACAGCCGCACCGTCGCGACGCACATGACGACCACCGTCAACGCGATGACGACCAGCCCGAAACCCCCTGTGCGCAGCCGTTCCCCGAGCACGCCGACACCGATGAAGGCCGCCGCCAGCGGCTCGGCAATGGTGACGGCGGGCAGCGAGGCGGCCAGGGGTCCGGCTTGAAAGGCGCGCTGCTGCAAGTACACCCCGGTCACACCGGCGGTCACCAGCGCCCAGGTCTGCCAGCTGCCGAGCACCTGGCCGAGACCGTGCTCGAACAGCCCGGTCACATACACGGTGAGCGCCGCGGCCAGCCCGAACAGCGAGCCACCCGCCGCGCCGAGCAGCAATGCCCGCCGCGCCGGATCGCGGGTCGCGCCCCCGGCCGCCACGGCCGCGCCGATCAACCCGAGCAGAACTGCCAAGGGGACTATCCAGTCCCCCAGCGGCGCAGTGGAATTCCCTTCGGTCGGATTCCCGACGATCAGGAAGCACGCCAGCGCCGCGACCAGCGCCAGCGCGATGGCCCAGGTGCGCGCCGATATACCGCGCCGGTTGATCCGGGCCGAGAGCGGCAGCGCGAACACCAGCGCACTCACCAGAATCGGCTGCACCAGCAGCACCGCGCCCAGGGCGAGCGCGACCACCTGCAATCCGTACCCGGTCGCGTCCCCGCCGATCCCCGCCCACCAGCGCGGATTGCGCAGCAGTTCCCGCACCAGCGATTCGTCCTCCCCCACCCCCGCCGCCGCATGCTGCTGGGCGACCGCCGCCACCGCGAAGCACAGCGCGGCGAGCAACGCACAGACGATCGCGCCCAGTTGATGATTCACCCGGCCAGTCTGCCCCGCGCACGACGAGCCGCCGCGCTCCCACCCCGGCGAGTCGGACCGCCCGCGAACGCGCACGCCCCGGCATCGCCTCGGTCGAATCGCCCACGCCCGGAAACAGCCCCGGATACCGGGAAGCGCTGCCGCACACCGACACAGCACCGCCCACAACCGATACAGCTGGGCCACAACCGGCACGGCAGGCACGGGCACCCCCGCAGCCGTTCCAGCACTCCCCCGCAACCGATACAGCACTGCGCCGCACCGGATTCCGTTGCGGCGCAGTGCTATTGTCCGATTTCGGCTATTTCGTGTCGCTGTCGATCAGCAGCCCGCTGCCGGTGTCGACCACCCGCAGGTTCATCGACTTGTTCTTGCTGCCGTAGGTCACGCTGGCCACCGCCATGTCCACCGAACCATCGGAGTTCTGGCTGTCGTTGCCGCGCGCGCCGCTGATCTCCGAGTACCGGGTGACCCGGTTCGACGTCCAATAGTTCGTGAACGCCTGCTGATTGCCGTAGACCTGCTGCGCGGCGGGCGTGAGCTGCGCCCAGGCCTCCGAGAAGTTCAGGTAGACGAGCCCGTCATAGAACTTCTGAATCACATCGGCGGCTTCCAGCACGCCGACCTGGCCGACGCTCTTGGTCTGCCCCAGCGCGGCCGAACCGGGCTTGGTGGTCGCCGAGGTGGATTCCTTGGTTGCCGAGACACTGCCCGCATCGGTACCCGTATTACCCGAGTCGCCGGAGCTGAGCACGCCGAAGATGACCGCACCGGCCACCACGACGGCCGCGACCAGCGCCGCCACCACGAACTTCCGCTTGGAGCGCGGTTCCTCGTGATACGGCCCGGGCGTGGACTGGGTCGGCGGTCTGGCCGAGACGGGCGGCTGCGGCGGCGGTGTCGCCAGCAGCGCGGCCTGGCTCATGGCGCCGGTCGGCAGGTCGAGGTTCGCGGCGCGGCGATCCATCTGCCGGGTGACCGGACGCGGCGCGGGCCGCGGCGGGCGCGGGGTGACCGGTTCAGCGGGCCGCTCCTGCACCCCGCCGCGCCGCTGCGCCAGCACGCGGGTGGCGGCGGCATCGGGCCCGACCTCGGCGAAGTCCGCCATGATGTCGCGCACCTCGTGCATGCTCGGCCGGTCCTCCGGCTCGAAGCTGAGCAGGCTCAGCAGCAGGTCACCGAGGGGTCCGGCATTGCGCGGTTCGCCGATCTGCCCGTTCGCCGCCGCGTACAGCAGGGCGAGCGGATTCGGGTTGGTGCCGTAGGGCGGCTCCCCTTCGAGCGCGTGGAACAGCGTCGCGCCGAGGGAGAAGACATCGGCGGCCGGTGACGGTTCCGCGCCGCGCGCCACCTCGGGTGCGAGGTAGGCGGCGGTGCCGGAGATCAATCCGGTGGCCGTGAGGGTGACATCGCCCTTGGCCTTGGAAATGCCGAAGTCGGTGATCTTCACGGCGCCGTTGTCGCCGAGCAGGATATTGCCCGGCTTCACATCGCGGTGCACGATGCCGGAGCGGTGCGCGGCGATCAGCGCCGACGCGATCTGCTCACCGATGCGCGCCACCTGCGGCAGCGGCAGTGTGCCCTGCGAGGACAGCACGACGGCGAGACTCTGCGACGCCAGGTACTCCATCACCAGGCACGGGTCGCCCTCGTGCTCGGTGATGTCGAAGACGACGATGGCATTGGGATGCTGGAAGCGGGCGGCATTGCGGGCTTCCCGCGCGGCGCGCTGCCGCACGATGTCCTTGTCGGCGGGCGACAGGCTTGCTTGGGTGATGATCTGCTTGATCGCCACCGAGCGTTCCAGCCGTTCGTCGACGGCCCGCCAGACGACACCTGTGCCGCCGCTACCAATCCGTTCGACCAGGCGGTAATGCCCTGCGATCACTTGGCCGGTTTCGATGGCACTACTCCGAAGTTCTATTCCGAGACGACTGTGACGAGGCGGTTGCCCGCTTGTTTCCCCGCACGAGTGTAGCGGGCGCTGCGCGTCGCGCCGACGTCAGCGTGAGATATGAGCGAGATCTCGGTGAGATCTTCGCCGCATTCACGTGACTTCGGCGTAACTGTATTCAGGTATCCGCAGGTCAGCGCATCGCGGCCCAATCCGCCCGAGTGAGGAGCGCCGCATCGGCCGCGTCGAGTTCGATGTCGAACACCTCCGCGAGAACCTTCGGTAGTTCGGCCGGTTCCAGGTTCCGGGTGTCGGAGCCGCCGTCGGGGCGGACCGTGGTCACGACGGTGCCGTCGAGGGTGTGGTGCGCGTCCGGGAGGAAACGCTGCACGAACGGGCGGGCGACGAACGGCGAGCGCGGCGAGGTGGCCACGTAGTGGTTGCCGACCGCGTAGTCGATCCGGTACTGCGGGTTCATCGTGAAGGTGTGCCGGGAGATCCAGCCCTCGGGGCCGAGCTGGTGCAGGGTCCACAGCTCGCTGCCGAGGGCGCCGGTGCCCAGCTCCAGGCGGTAACGCCATGCGCCGAGGGAGAATTCGCCGCGATCGGGGGCGAGCTCGATGGGTCCGAGCGGGCCCGCGCCGAAACCGATATCCGCCAGCCAGGCGCGGTCGTCGTCCTCCGGCAGGACGCGCAGCAGGGCGTGGGTGGGCGGGCGCAGGGCGGTGGCGCCCATGGTGACGCGACCGGACAATCCGGTGAACTCGAATCCGATTCGCTCCAGGGCGGCCGCGAACAGTCCGACGTTCTCGTAGCAGTAGCCGCCGCGGCGGCGCCGGATCATCTTGTCCTGCAAGGTCGCCAGATCCAGGGGAACGCCGCGGCCGAAGATGATCTCCAGATTCTCGAACGGCATGCTGGTGGTGTGCGCGTAGACCAGGCCGCGCAGGGTTTCCAGCGTGGGCGTGCGCTCGCCGGTGTAGCCGATGCGGGCCAGGTACGCGTCGAGATCCAGCTCCGCGCCGTTCCAGGTGTAGGTCGGATCGACCGGGGTGTTCATCACTGCCTCTCTGCCCTGCGGGGCTCCGCGTCGAGCCCCTGCCTCCCCGAGCAACCGTAATACTCCTTGACCTGTTCCCGGTCCGCGCAGAGTCGAGCAGTGCACGCCACCGGCCGCACGTAGCGGGGCATATTTGGTGTAGCGCATCTGTAGCGACCACGTAGTCACGGCCGTTACGATTAAAGGATGGGCATACCCGCCGAGCTGCCCGAAATCCCGCAGCGTGAACTTCGCAACGAGGCCAGCCGAATCTTGCGCGAGGTGCGCGCCGGACGGTCGTACACGGTCACGGTCGACGGCACGGCAGTTGCTGATCTGGTGCCGCACCGCCACGCCCGACGGCGTACGGCGGTGCCTCGTGACGAGGTAATCGCCGCGTTCACCGGGCTTTCGGGCGGCGCCGAAGACAACGGCTTCGTCGACGACTCGTTGTACGACCCGTACGACCGCGCCTACCGCCGTGGCGAGTTCGCGCCGGGCAGCGACTCGTGACCACCGTCCATGAGCGCGGCCTGGTCGATACCGATGTCTTGATCCTCATCGATGCCGTCGATCCGGATGAGTTGCCCGCCGAGATCCTCACCAGTTCGATAACGATGGCCGAACTCGCCGCGGGGCCACACTTCACGACCGATCCCGCGGAGCGGGCCCGGCGCATCGAACGCATTCAGAACGCAGAGGCGCTTTTCGAGCCGGTCCCATTCGATGCTCGCGCAGCACGACGGTACGGCCATATTGTCGCAGCAGTTCTCGCCGCTGGACGAAATCCGAAGCCGCGCAGGATCGATCTCATGATCGCCTCGATAGCCTCTGTGCACGGACTGCCGCTCTTTACCGTCAACCCCGCCGACTTCGCCGGTATCGAGCATCTGGTGACACTCTGTCCCGTCACTCATCCCGAGTCACGCTGATTGCGCGGTCGCCAGCGGCCGCCCGATCGCTCCCGCTACGACGATCTTCATGCGCACCACCCCGAATCGCTGTGCATGTCCCCTTCGAGGGTATAGATCGGAGGCGGGTTCAGGCCGCGCACTTCGCATTCGGCGGAGCGGGCGGGGCGGAATTCACGCCCGCACCGATATCCACAAGATAGTCGCGGTCGCCGCCGTCGACCGGCTCGGTGCCGAGCAGCAATCGCTCGACGACGCAGGCGGATTCGGCGAATGCCGGGCTCGGGCAGTGGAATCCGGGGACCACGCGACCATCCGGATCGCGCCCGGAGACGATGGTGTACACCGAGACCGGCTTGCCGCTGAGCGCCAGCGCGGTCCGCATTTCCAGTGTGGTCGCGTACGGCACCACCGCATCGTCGGCGCCATGCACGAGCAGTGTGCGCCGCACCCCGATGCGCCCGGCCAGCAGGGCGGGCGAGCGGTCGGCATAGGGCTGCGGGCACAGCAGCGGCATGCAGCCGCCCGCGTCCCGCTCGATCTGCGCGCGCATGTTCCCGTTCAGCGCAGCGGCTTTCAGCCAGGCGGTGAAGTTGTCCGCGTGCCCGAAAGTGCTGACCCAGTAGTCGAAGGTGCCCGGTGGCGCGTAGGCCGCGGCGAGCCCGCCGGTGATGCCGCCCTGACTCCAGCCCCACAGCACGGTGCGCCCGATGCCCGGATTCTCGCCGCGGTACCAGTGCGAGCGGCTACGATTCGCGCATGCGTTCGATGGATGTCGCGGAGCGGCGGGCCCGGTTGGCGGTGCGGCATCGGCTGGCGACTGCCGAGCGGACCGATGACGTCACCGAGATCGTGCGGTCCATGGTCGTCCTGCACGCCACCGATCCGGCGACGGTCTACCTGTCGGTCGCGGCGCGCTCGCGGACCATCGAGCCCGGTCATGTGGAGAAGGCGCTCTACGACGACCGCACACTGCTGCGACTGCTGGCCATGCGCCGCACCATGTTCATCGCTCCGCTCGACCTGGTCCCCGTGCTGCAAGCCTCGTGCGCCGACGCGCTGGCCCACAAGCAGCGCAAGACCTACAGCCGCTACGTCGATCAGGCCGGAGTCGTCGAGGGCGATATCACCGCCTGGTGGGCGGAGGTGGAAGCCGAAACGCATCAGGCGCTCCTGTCCCGCGGCAGCGCCACTGGCGCCCAGCTGAGCAAGGACGTGCCGCGGTTACGCACCCAGGTCGACGCCGCCCCCGGCAAGCCCTATTCGAAGCCGACCAATATCACCACCTGGGTGCTGGTGACGCTCGGCGCGGAGGGCCGTATCGTCCGCGGCCGACCCAATGGCACATGGTCGAGCAGTCAGTACACCTGGGCTCCCATCGAATCCTGGCTCCCCGCGGGCATTCCGACGATCCCCGCCGACGAGGCCCGTGCCGAACTGGTGCGGCGGTGGCTGTATGCCTTCGGCCCCGCGCCCGTGAGCAATATCAAATGGTGGACCGGCTGGACGCTGGGCGACGTCCGGAAAGCCCTGTCCCACTTGGACACCGCGGAGGTGGATCTGGACGGCACGCCCGGCCTGGTCCTCGCCGACGATCTGGATCCGGTCCCTGCGCCCGAACCGTGGGCGGCGCTGCTGCCCGCCCTCGACCCGACTCCCATGGGCTGGCAGTCCCGTGAGTGGTACCTGGGCGAGCACGCTCCCGCGCTCTTCGACCGCAACGGCAATATCGGCCCCACCGTCTGGTGGGACGGTCGCATCGTCGGCGGCTGGGCGCAGCGTCCCGATGGCGAAATCGTCTGGCGGCTACTGGAAGACGTCGGCGCGGACGCGAAATCGTGGATCGAGTCCGAGGTCGCCCGCATGACCGCCTGGTACGGCGATATCCGCCCCATACCCCGCTTCCGCACGCCGCTGGAACGCGAGCTCACCGCCTGAGCGACCGATTACCCGACCGATTGCCCAGCCGATTGTCATCGAATAAATTCGCAGGCGCCTACCGGGCGGCAGGCTGTTAGGGTTCGGGTGGTACATCAGCGCGTATTCGGAGTGTGTCATGGCTTTCCTGCACCGTCTCGTCTCCAACGCCCACTCGATCAGCCGGTTGCTGGAGAGCGCGCCGAAGTGGCGGGAGCAGTTGCTCACCAAGCGGAACGAGTTGCGGGGCGGGTCGTTTCGGGATGCGACCATGGGGATTTGCGCGCTGGTCGCGGCGGCCGACGGCAGTATCGATCCCGAGGAGCGCATGCGGGTGGCGCAGCTGATCGGGGCGGACCCGATCCTGCAGCACTTTCCGACCGATTAATTACGAAACCTGTTCGAGGACAATTGCAATCGGATCACCATGGATCCGGCATTCGGACGCGCGTATGTCATGCAGCAGATCGCCAAGGCGACCGGCAAGGACACCGAGGCCCGCGCCGTGGTGCAAATCGGAATCATGATCGGCAATGCCGACGGCAGCTTCGACGCGCACGAGGTCGCCGCCGTCAAGGAAGCCTGTCAGGTGCTGCACCTGGATCCGCGCGAATTCGGACTGTAAACCCACCTTATCGGGCTGGTTGCCCCGTTTCCGGGACAGATGGCGCGGCAGGTCCCAATATGTTTGGGATCCCACTAGCCGCGAGGTGTATCAGCATGGCGTTTTCCGCGTTATTCCTGAATGTCGTCCTCGACAATGTCGCCCCCGAACGGGGCTGGCGGTACTGCGGCTTCTGCGGAGGCGGCGGAAAACTCTACGGCGACGACGGCTCGTACAGCTGGTGCCCGGATTGCGGCGGCTGCGGGACCATCAACCAGCCCAACTACCGCCGCTGAGGCGGAATCACATATCCAGACCCAGATCCAGCACGCGCACCGAATGGGTGAGTGCGCCGACGGCCAGGTAGTCGACGCCGGTGCGCGCGTAGTCGGCGGCGGCGTCCAGGGTCAGGCCGCCGGAGGATTCGAGTTTCGTTCGCGGTGAGCGGGTGTTGCGGCGCTGGACGGCGGCCTGGGTGGCCCAGAGCGGGAAGTTGTCCAGCAGGACCAGTTCCACGTCTTCGGCGAGGACGGCGTCGAGTTGTTCGAGGCTGTCCACCTCGACCTCGCATTCGATGTTCGGGTTCAGGTCGCGGACGGCGCGCAGGGCGTTGACGACCGAGCCCGCCGCTACGACGTGGTTGTCCTTGATGAGGGCGGCGTCGCCGAGGCCCATGCGGTGATTGACGCCGCCGCCGACGCGGACGGCGTACTTCTGCAAAGCTCGCAAACCGGGCAGAGTCTTGCGGCTGTCGCGGATTCGACAATCCGTGCCCTCGAC
>NZ_BDCH01000034.1 GCF_001613405.1 Nocardia crassostreae | reverse complement strand
GGCATACGAGATTGAGCATGGTGCGCTCGGCGGTGAGCAGGCCGCGAGTGGGGGCGATCAGGCGCAGGACAGTGTCACCGGGCTGTACGCGGGTACCGTCGGCCACGCGCTCGGTGATCTCGTAGTTGCCCACGCCGATCACCTCGTCGAGTACCAGCAGGCCGACGTCCAGGCCCGCCACGGTGCCAGGCTGCCGCGATGCCATGGCGGCCTTGGCCACCGCATCGGCGGGAACCGTTGCGAGCGTGGTGATATCGGGGCCGTACCGCAGATCCTCGTCGAGGGCGGTGCGGATGAGCGCGAGCACCTCGTCGCGATCGAGTCCGGCGTCGAGGGTCATTACTGCACTCCTTCTTCGATTGCTCGCTGTGGGCGGCCGTCGGCTCCGAGCCGCACCGCGATGGGGTGGCGCAGCTCGTCGCGGGCCTCCGGATGGTCGGAACGGAGGTGGCAGCCCCGGCTTTCGGTGCGCGCGGACGCCGCCAGCAGCAGCGCGCGGGCGGTGAGGGTGAGCGCCGCGTCCTCCAGCTCCCGGGTGACCGCGGCCGGATTCGCGTGCGCCACCTCGCCGGTCGCGCTGTTGTCGGCGATCAACCCCATCAGGCGCAGTACTGCCCCGCGCAGGCCGTCGCCGTCGCGGACCACGGCGGCATGCTGGGTCATCAACTCCTGCAGCAGTTTCCGGTCCGCCCGCGGATAGGCGCGCACGGCGACCTCGCCGATCCGCTCGGCCGCGCCGATGCGCTCGCCCGCCGCGACGCCCGCCCGGCCGCCGACCACCAGACCTTCGAGGAGACTGTTGGAGGCGAGCCGATTCGCGCCGTGCAGGCCGGTACGCGCCACCTCACCGGCGGCGTACAAGCCGGGAACCGTTGTGCGGCCGTGCGTATCGGTCACCACGCCGCCGCACTGGTAGTGGGCCGCGGGCGCGACGGGGATGAGATCGACGCGCGGGTCGATCCCGGCGGCCCGGCAGGATGCCGTAATCGTCGGGAACCGCTCCCCGAACCACGCAATGGCCCGCCCGTCCAGATAGACGTGATCGGCCCCGAGGTCGAGCATGCGCGCGGCAATGGCCTTGGACACGATGTCCCGGGGCGCCAGATCACCCCGCGGATGCACTCCGGCCATCACCAAATCACCCAGCGAGCCAACGAGAACCGCGCCTTCACCGCGCACCGCCTCGCTGATCAGCGGCCGCCGCCCCACCCCGCCCGGACTGAACAGCACGGTCGGATGGAACTGCACGAACTCCAGATCCGACACCACCGCCCCGGCCCGCAAGGCCAGCGCGATCCCATCGGCCGTCGCCCCCGCCGGATTGGTACTGCACGCGTACAGCTGCCCCAACCCGCCGGTCGCCAGCAGCACCGCGGGCGCATGCACGACACCGAAACCCTTGTCCGACACCGCAATCACCCCCCGCACGCCTTCGGGCCCGGTCACGACATCCACGACGGCGGCCCCGAACATCACCGGCAGCCCAGCCGCATTCAACGCCCGCTGCACCTCGGCCCCGGTGGCGTCCCCACCGGCATGAATGATCCGCCGCGTACTGTGCCCGCCCTCCCGGGTCCGCGACACTTCCCCGTCCCGGCCGTGGTCGAAGACCGCGCCGAGCGCCGTCAAGGCGTCGACCGCCTCCACCCCGCCCTCGACGATCGACCGCACCGCCTCGACATCGCACAGCCCCGCCCCGGCGACCACGGTGTCCTCGACATGCGATTCCACCGAATCCCCGTGCGGCGCCACCACCGCGATCCCGCCCTGCGCATACTGCGTCGACGTATCGGTAGGCCCGCCTTTGCTGAGCACCAGCACCCGCAATCCGCGCAGCGCGGCGGTCCGGACGGCCGTCAAACCCGCCACACCGCCGCCCACCACGACCAGGTCGGCCTCGGCTTCCCACTCCATGGAGTTGGACATCATCGCTCATTCCTCCGCCGCGAGGCGGAATCCCGTACGACCGCTGGAGTAGCTCCCGCCCGGTTCCCGGCGGGCTGGTCGGCCGCCGGGGTTCGGAGCGACATGGTTACTCTCCGCCGCCCGGATTGCCGATCTCGATCATGCGCTGGACCGAATTGCGGGCCAGGGCGGCGGTTTCGAGGTCGACGTGCACCTCGTCGCGGTTCTCCACCAGGCAGCGGAGGAGGGCGGCGGGGGTGATCATCTTCATGTATTTGCAGGAGGCGCGGTCGTTGACGGCCTGGAAGTCGATGCCGGGGGCGGCTTTTCGCAGCTGGTGCAGCATGCCGACCTCGGTGGCGACCAGGACCTGGGAGGACTTCGCCGCCTTGGCGGCGTCGATCATGCCGCCGGTGGACAGGATGTGCACGCGGTCCGCCGGGAACTCCCCTGCGCCCGCCAGGTAGAGAGCCGAAGTGGCGCAACCGCATTCGGGGTGCACGAAGAGTTCGGCGTCGGGGTGGGTGCGGGCCTGCTCGTTGAGCTCGTCACCGTTGATGCCCGCGTGGACGTGGCATTCGCCCATCCAGATGTGCATGTTCTCGCGACCGGTGACGCGCTTGACGTGGGCGCCGAGGAACTGGTCGGGCAGGAACAGCACTTCGCGGTCCGGGTCGATGGAGGCGACCACGTCGACGGCATTGGAGGACGTGCAGCAGATGTCGGTCAGCGCCTTCACCGCGGCGGTGGTGTTCACGTAGGAGACCACCAGCGCGCCCGGATGTTCGTCCTTCCAGGCGCGTAGCTCGTCGGCGGTGATGGAGTCGGCCAGGGAGCAACCCGCGCGCTGATCCGGGATGAGCACCGTCTTCTCGGGGCTGAGGATCTTGGCGGTCTCGGCCATGAAGTGCACGCCGCAGAACACGATGGTGTCCTCGGGCGCCTCGGCGGCGATCCGGGACAGCGCCAGGGAGTCACCCACGTGGTCGGCGACGTCCTGGATCTCGGGCAGCTGGTAGTTGTGCGCCAGGATGGTGGCATTGCGCTCGCGCGCCAGTCGCTTGATCTCCTGCGCCCACTCGGGAGTGGCCTCGATGCCCGTGAATCCCGACGGCCCGTCCGCGATGCGCTCCGCGAGCGTCATCGTCGCACCTAGTGCAGCCATGGCATGGCTCCTTCTCTCATGCGCTCGGCCACTTCGCCGATTCGCATCCAACCGGTTTTCGACTTAGAATCGAAAACGTGGCCCATCATAGCACCATCCACGAAACGCTCACCGCGGTGTTCCAGGTTCGACGGTTCCCGAAGAGCATCACCGCAGTTGAGAGCGTTTCGGTACCCGCCGGAACCCGGTGCCCGGCCGGATACCGGACCGAACTGGCGGTTCTTTTGTGGGAGCGTGCACTGGACCCCGCCAAGGGCACCTGGTCACTCCCGGGCGGCCGCCTGCGCGATGACGAGGACCTCGACACCTCAGCCGCCCGCCAGCTCGCCGAGAAGGTGGATGTGCGCGAACTCAATCACCTGGAACAGATTTCGGTCTTCAGCAACCCGAATCGCGTACCGGGCGACCGCCGAATCGCCTCGGCCTATTTGGGTTTGGTCCCCCTGACCGCCGACCCCCAGCTGCCGCCGGACACCCGCTGGCACCCGGTCTCGGCCCTGCCGGACATGTCCTTCGATCACGCCGTCCTCGCCCAGCACGCCCGCACCCGCCTGGCCGCGAAACTGTCCTACACGAACATCGCCTTCGCCCTCGCCCCGGAGCAGTTCACCATGTCCACGCTGCGCGAAATCTACTGCGCAGCACTGGGTTACGACGTAGACACCACGAACCTGCAACGAGTCCTGTCCCGCCGCAAGGTGATTACCCCAACGGGCGCGACCGCCTCCCCGGGCCGCGCCGGTGGCCGCCCCGCCGCCGTCTACCGCTTCACCGACTCCGGCATCCGCGTCACCGACGAATTCGCCGCCCTGCGCCCACCGACCTGAGTCTCGAAATCCTCAGTCCGCCTTGAGTTCCGGGCCCGGGGCGGGACGTTCGGTGCGTTGCGTCATGCGCGAGCACGCCCAGAACGCGAGCTCGACGAACCAGAACACCAGCAGCGCAAGGAGGATTACGAGCACGGGGATCGTCAGGAACAGGACCGACAGCACGGCGATCATGAGGAACAGCAGGAACTCCCCCGGCTTAATACCCGCCAGGCGGGAGGCGATACGCACTGCGGCCCACATCATCCAGCGGCGCGGCACCGAGACTCCGGCCTCGCGCATGGCGCGGCGGAAGATCCCGTCGGCGTCGGCCTTGGAGACCGCCGCGGAGCGGATGAGGAAGTCGTGCAGGATGGCGGCGCGGGTGTAGACGCCGTAGCGGGGAATCAGCCAGACCAGGACGCGGGGCACCGAGGCGAAATCGGTGCGGAATCCGGAGGGGATCGCGAACTCCTGTACATCGGCCCTGTAGATCAGCGGTTCCCGCAAGAGCCAGTATTCGCCGTCGACTTCTTCGACCACCAGTCCGCCGCCCACGAAGCCCATGATCCATCGCCCCTTCCGCGCGCCGCACTGACCGCACCCCTCAGGCTACGACCGGAAGATGCAGAGCACATTGTAGCACACCGTCGGGCTAATACACCGTCACGGAGCGATCACAGGCGCGGCGTCACCAGTCCCGATTGCGATGTTTGCGGCCGCGGCTGTAGCGGCGACCATTCGGAATCGGCTGTGTGGCATTGGATCGGCGCACCTCGTGCCGCCGTCGCCAGGCCACGAGATCGGGCCGCTCGGTGGCGGCGGGCGCATCATCGGCAGGCGCCGAGCTATCGATATGACGAACGGCAGCCATGGCCGATCCCCCTCCCGGATTCCGGTGAACAAGTCGCGGCAACGGTAGCCGGACCGCGCTCACGGATCCACCGAATTTCGGCGGCCCGGGGACGGCAACGTCAGCGGGAGGGATCGGATTCCCGAACCGGCTGCTCCGGATTCTCGAACGGCACCACCGGATCCTGCGGGCCGAACGCCTGCCCCGGATTACCGGGATACGGGCCGTAACTGATGGCCGACCCGTACTGTCCGGGCGCGACCGGCACCGGCTCCGGGCGCTCGCCGCCGAAGGGCAGGAACTGGCCGCTGCCCAGATCGTCGGAGGTGCTCAGCGACACCAGCACCAGCACCACGAACGCGGCGAGCAATGGCTGCACGATGAGCGCGGACCAGCCTTCGACCGTGGGCGCGAGTTCGACAATGGTGTGCACCGCCGGATGCGCGGGCCGGGTGTGCAGCTGTTCGGCGACGGCCTCCCCCACGATCCGCATCAACCAGGCCCCGGCCACCGCGCCCGCGAACACCCCGGCCAGCAGCATCGGACCGCGCGCACTGCGCCAGCGCCACGCCGCGGCCGTGGCCAGCACCGCGGTCACCGCACCGATGAGAATGAAGATGGCCACCGCGTCGAAGCGGTGCATGCTCTCCCCCGTCAGCGCCGCCCCACGATCGGGCTCGACCACCAGCAGCTGTTCGGCGGGCGCGAGGAAGGCCCACACCACCCCGCCGAGCACGCTGGCCGCGCAGGTGGCGGCGAAGACCACCGCGGCCGCCCGGCCTTCCCGCGCCATTGCGGTGAATGCCGTTGCCACTAGCGGCGTTCCAGGCTCGTGGAATCGAGCACCCCGTGCCGCGAGCACTTGGCCCACCAGCCGTCGGGGCTGACCTGGACGATCATGCGCCGCCCACACTGTTCACAGAACCGCGGCGGCTCCAATCCCAAGGCCGCGGCCGCTGGCACCGGATCGTCCAGACCCGGAACCACCCGCTTGCCCGTGAAGGGGTTGTAGCGCTCCTCTATGTCCACGACCACCTCTGTAAGGTACCGGCTCTCCATAACCCGCTGATATCAGAGGGTTTCGTTCAACGTCTTGATCGGCATCTTCAACTCGCCCAGCAGATCCAGATCCGCCTCGGCCGGACGGCCCAGGGTGGTCAGATAGTTGCCGACGATGACAGCGTTGATACCACCCAGAATGCCCTGCTTGGCGCCGAGATCGCCGAGGGTGATCTCGCGACCGCCCGCGAAGCGCAGGATGGTGCGCGGCAGGGCGAGGCGGAACGCGGCCACGGCACGCAACGCGTCGGCGGCGGGCAGCACCTCGAGATCGCCGAACGGCGTGCCCGGACGCGGGTTGAGGAAGTTCAGCGGCACCTCGTCGGGTTCGAGGGTTGCCAGCTGCGCCGCGAATTCGGCCCGCTGTTCGAGAGATTCGCCCATACCGAGAATGCCGCCGCAGCACACCTCCATACCGGCCTCGCGCACCATGCGCAGTGTGTCCCAGCGCTCCTCCCAGGTGTGCGTGGTGACCACATTCGGGAAATGCGACTTGGCGGTCTCGAGATTGTGGTTGTAGCGGTGCACACCCATGGCGGCCAGCTGATCGACCTGCTCCTGGGTCAGCATGCCCAACGAGCACGCCACCTGGATGTCGACCTCGTTGCGAATGGCCTCGACACCCGCCGCGACCTGCGCCATGAGCCGCGCGTCCGGTCCGCGCACGGCGGCCACGATGCAGAACTCGGTCGCGCCCGTCTTGGCGGTCTGCTTGGCCGCCTCGACCAGGCTCGGAATATCCAGCCAGGCCGCGCGCACCGGCGACTGGAAAAGCCCAGACTGCGAGCAGAAGTGGCAGTCCTCGGGGCATCCGCCGGTCTTCAGCGAGATGATCCCCTCCACCTCGACCTCGGGTCCGCACCACTTCATGCGGACGTCGTAGGCGAGCCCGAGCAACTCCTCGAGCCGGTCGTCGCCCAGCCGCAGCACCTCGAGGGTCTGCTCCTGGGTGAGCCCGACGCCACCCTCGAGCACCTGCTCGCGAGCGATCGCCAAGATGTCTTCGCTTGCCGCGCTGTCGGCTTCGGTCCTGACGGCTGCCTGGGTCATGAGCACGAATCCCTTCGTCCGGCCGGTCCGGCCGAGCAACTTGAACGGTGTTCGGGGTAGGCTAGCAGTCCGGAAAGTGAGCTGAAACACGAAGGGCCAGGTTTTCAGTGCAACTGCACCGCACGGACGTCGTCGACGGAGCCATCGCCATCCTGGACCAGTACGGTTTGGCCGACCTCACCATGCGCCGCCTGGCAGGCTCGCTGCACGTCCAACCCGGCGCGCTGTACTGGCACTTCCCCAACAAACAGGCGCTCCTCGGCGCGGTCGCCGACCGCATCCTGGGCCCGATGGACGATCCGGTCGAATCCAATGAATGGTCCGTGCAGCTGACCGAACTCGCGCACCGGCTGCGTACCTGCCTGCTCGCGTATCGCGACGGAGCCGAATTGGTCTCGGCGACTTACGCTTCCCGGCTCACCACCAGCAAGGGGCGGGAACGGATGGCGGGGGCGGCGATTCGCGCTGGGATGACTCGAGAGGAAGCGGAGCTTGCTGCTTACACGTTGCTCTACTACGTGCTCGGGCAGACGGTTGACGAGCAGTCTCGGATTCAGATGGATTCTGCTGGGGCGTTGACCGAGGAGAATTCGCCGTTGCACGACACTGTTGATGCGACTGCTCGGTTCGACTTCGGGTTGCAGTTGTTTGTCAGTGGTGTGCGGCATTTGCTTGGGACACGCATTCGGTGATCTATCCGCCGGGGGTCGGTGCTCCGGTGATATTGCGGCCCTGGACGACATCTGTCTTTGGCGTGCGCAAAGCTACCCAATAGATGGGTCACCTCGCC
The DNA here is from genome assembly GCF_001613405.1 of Nocardia crassostreae. Lineage (GTDB taxonomy): Bacteria > Actinomycetota > Actinomycetes > Mycobacteriales > Mycobacteriaceae > Nocardia > Nocardia crassostreae. Next base: position 79,909 of record NZ_BDCH01000034.1, on the reverse strand, counting down.
TGCCGTACCCGGCCTTGGCTCCCCTGTCAGGAGCCGTAACTCTCGTCCCAGCCTGGCTGGATGGCCGTGGTTACGTCCAAAGACCCAACCCCCAAGATCAAAAGCTCGGGTTCACACCCTTTCTCGTTGGTTCACACCCCATATCTGCTGCCGATTTGGGGTGTGAACCAACAACAAGGGGTGTGAACTCGAGCTTTTGATCTTGGGGGGGTTGTCTTTGAACGTAACCAGGGCCAGGCCCCACGTACGGAAGGTGAGGGTACGGCTCCCAAAGGGGGAGCCAAGGCCGGGTACGGCAGGCGAGGTGACCCCACTTATCCGTTCTGCTTTGCGTACGCCAGAGAGTGAAGTCCATCCGAGAGGGGACGAGGACCGGAGCACCGACCCAATCGGCATAGACCGACCGCCTCGCCCCGGAAGGAACCCCGAACCAAACCACCCGGTAGAGTTCCGCACGTTATCCCTGGCGGGTGCGGGAATCCGGTGTGAATCCGGAACGGTCGCGCCACTGTAATCGCACCGTCCAATGCGAGAGTCAGACCTCCCCCGCCACGTAATCGCTCTGGAGAGGCCGCGATTTGCCTGAAGAGGTTCGCAGATGAGCCGTGCGCGCCCGTCGCTCGTGCTGCCCGCGCTCGGACTGCTCCTGATCGCCGCCATGGTGATCGCGACCGGATTCGGCGCCGAGAACATTCCGGTGCGGGACGTCGTGGATGTACTCGGCCACCGGATCACCGGGACGCCGTATGACCTGGGCCTGGACACGATCGTCTGGCAGTTGCGGGTGCCGCGGACCATTCTCGCCGCGATCGTAGGGGCCGGGCTCGCGGTGGCCGGGGCCGCCATGCAGACATTGGTGCGGAATCCGCTGGCGGATCCGTATCTGTTGGGGGTGTCGTCGGGGGCCAGCACCGGGGCGGCTGCGGTCATCACCTCCGGGTTGTTCGCCGGGGCGGGGTTGTGGGCGTTGTCGGCCGGAGCGCTGGCCGGGGCTCTGGTGGCTGCGGCGGCGGTGTTCGTGATCGCGACGGCGCAGGGTGGGCTCACGCCATTGCGGCTGGTGTTGACGGGAACGGTACTGGCGTCGGCTTTCGCGGCATTGAGTAGCTATCTGATCTTCCGCAGCAGTGATCCGGCAGCGGCGCAGTCGGTGTTGTTCTGGTTGCTGGGCAGTTTGTCGGGCGCGGACTGGACGCGGATCCTGTTGCCCGCGAGCGTGGTCGTGGTGGCGTTGGCATTCCTGATGCTCGGCGCGAATTGGCTGGACGCGCTCACCATGGGTGCGGACACCGCCGCCTCCGTGGGAATTCCGGTGCGACAGGTGCGGATCGGGTTGTTCGTGCTGCTCGCGGTGCTGGTCGGTGTGCTCGTCGCGGTCTCCGGCTGCATCGGCTTCGTCGGGCTGGTGGTTCCGCACGCGGCACGCCTGCTGGTCGGTCCGCGCCACCGCATTCTGCTCCCGGCTTCGGCCCTGTGCGGTGCGGTCTTCCTGGTCGCTGCGGATGCCGCCACGCGAGTACTGGTGCGGCCTACCGAGATTCCGGTCGGAGTGCTCACCGGCCTGATCGGCGCACCTGCCTTCCTGCTGCTCATGGGCCGTCGCCGCTACGGATTCGGAGCCACGGCATGAGATGGCGCGGCACGCGGAAAGGCGTCGGCTCACCGGAATCCGACGCCACTACACCGGCCCGCCTCGTTGCTGAAGCGGGTGGGCTCGAAGTGCGGGAGCTGGCGTGTGCGGCAGGACGGCGGACCGTGGTCAGCGGGGTGAGTTTTCGGGTGCGGCCGGGTGAGACGGTGGGGATCGTCGGGCCGAATGGGAGCGGGAAGACGACATTGTTGCGAACGCTGGCGGGTCTGACGTCGCCGGTGTCGGGCGAGGTGCTGGTCGACGGCCTTGGGCTCCATGGGGTTTCGGCTCGGGAGCGGGCTCGGCGGGTGGCGTTGGTGGCGCAGGATGAGCAGCCGTCGGCGGATCTGCTGGTGGGGGAAGTGGTGGCGCTGGGGCGGACGCCGTATTTGCCGCCGTGGGGCGGGGGTGGGGCGGGGGAACAGCGGGCTATCGAAGATGCTTTGCGGAGTGTGGATTTGGGTGGGTTTGCTGGGCGGCGGGTGAATCGGCTTTCGGGGGGGGAGCGGCAGCGGGTGTTGCTGGCGCGGGCGTTGGTGCAGGAGACGCCATTGCTGTTGTTGGATGAGCCGACCAATCATCTTGATGTCACTCATCAGCTGGAATTGCTCACGCTGGCGCGGGGGTTGGGGCGGACCGTGGTTATGAGTCTGCATGATTTGGCGCTGGCGGATCGGTATTGCGATCGGGTGCTGGTTGTGCATGAGGGGCGGGCGCATTCGTTGGAGCCGCCCGAAATCGCTTTGCGGCCGGAGGTTCTCGACACCGTGTTCGGGGTGCATGCCATTCGTGTTCCGCATCCCGAGACCGGGGTCTCACATTTGCTCATTACCGCTCGAAAGGCATGACGTGAAACATCTGACCCGAATTCTCACGGCGACCGCGGTACTGGCCGGTGTCGCGGCGTGCGGCTCGGCTGAGGAGCCGAAGGGCAATCTGACCCTCACCAACTGTGGGGTCGACGCGCAGTTCCCGGCTCCCGCGCAGCGCCTGTTCGTCAATGACGGGAACTTGATCTCGATGGTGCTGGCCCTGGGGGCGCAGGATCAGGTGGCCGCGGTGTCGAGCGTCCAGCGCGATGCCGACACCCTGCGCAGGCATTATGGCGGGGCCATCGACCAGCTGAAATCCGTTGCGCCGGAGTATCTGTCGCGGGAGACGGTGCTGGCGCAGCGGCCGGATGTGATGGTCGCCGGGTGGAACTACGGCTATTCCGAGGCCACGAACCTGACCCCGGACTCGCTGCGCGCCGCCGGGGTCGCCCCGTACATCCTGACCGAGAGCTGCCGCCAGCTCGACGGCCAACGCGGCATCGTCGACGCGTGGACGGCCCTGAACACCGACCTCACCAACCTGGGTGAGATCACCGGACGCCAGGATCGCGCGACCGAGGTCACCGGCGATATCGACCGCCGTCTCGCGGCATTGCGCGCCGCCCCGCAGGCGGAGCGCCGCCCCACGGTGTTCCTGTTCGACAGCGCCTCGGACACCATCTTCACCAGCGGCAAGTTCGGTGCGCCCCAGGCGATTCTGGATGCAGCGGGCGGCCGTAACGCCGTCGAGGACGTCGAGGACACCTGGACCGCGGTGTCCTGGGAGCGCTTGGCCGCCGCCGATCCGGACGCCATCGTCTTCGTCGACTACCCGCCGCAGACCTTCCAGCAGAAGGTGGATCTGCTGCGCGGTAAGCCCGGCATCCAGAATCTGCGCGCCGTCACCGAGGGGCGATTCCTCAATCTTCCCTATGCGCTGTGGACCAGCGGTCCGCTGAACATCGATGCCGCCGAACAGGTTCGGGCACAGCTGGAGCGGTGGAATCTGGTTCCGGTCTCGGGTATTCGCCCGGCCGCCGATGATGCCGTGCGCTGATCAGCGCCCGGTGATGGCGTTCAGCGCGGACTCGCGCTGCACCAGCCGGATGAATGGCACGATCTGCTGGTAGATGGCGGTGTTGTATTCCTCCGGTCGTTGAATCGGGTTGGCGTGGGCGGTGGATCGCGTGGTGACCACCAGCAGCGTGCCGTCCACGCCCCCGACACGTTCGATGAGCGCGCGATGCGAATAGTCGACGTCCACGATCGGGTCGCGCGCCGAATTGTGCGGCCGGATATAGACGATGGCGGGCCGGGGTTTGCCCTGCGCGGGTGCGGCGAGCGCGTCCAGATCGCCCGCGGCGCCCCCGGCCACGATCGCCTTGAACTGCGCGGCGATCAACCCGTTGCTGACGACGTCGGTGCTGAGGATCTTGTCTTGCAATACCTCCTCGAGCACCTCGCGGAACCGATCACCGCGAATCCCCCAGTACCCGCCGAGGAATCGCTCGTGCCGGGCGTAGGTTTCGACGGCCAGCCGCAGCAGTCTGCTTTCGCGAGCGCCCGGAATCCAACCCGCCCAGCGCAGCATCTCCTCGCCTTGATCGCGGGCCTCGGAGCGGACGGCGTGCAGATCGACCGGAGTGCAATCCAGGATCACCGCAAGGACTTTGCGCGGGCCGCCCAGATGCAGATGCTTGGCGATCTCCAAAGCGATCACTCCGCCCATGCTGTGCCCGGACAGCACGACATTCGGCACCTTGGCGGCCTCGGTGACCGTCACGATGAGGTCCGCGATCACCTTGGTGTCGATACCGGTGTTGTCGTAGCGCACCGCCCACACCGATCCCAGCCGCCGCAGCGCGGGCAGCGCCCGCGCGGTCTCGGTGGCATCCAGCACGCCCAGCCCCACCAGATCGAAGACCGCGGTATCGGCCGCGCGGGTCTCCGACGGGCCCGCGATCGGAACCACCGCCGGTTCGGTGCGCGCCAGCCGCGCCCGTTCCGGCGCCACGTCCCAAGCCCAGTACTGTCCGAACAATCCCAGCGCGAGCAGCGGAATCAGGCTCGCGCGCAGCAGCATCCGGCGGGTGCGACCCCACCGTCGCCAGCGGTGACCCAGCCGTGTTTGGCACAGGCGCAGCCGCCGCCGATCATCGTCGTACCCGGCGGGCGTGGACGGATACGGATAATCCGGCAGCGCCATACCAAACCAGGGTAGGCACGGTGGGCCGCCGTTTCAGCCGCTGCGGTGTCAGCTCTGTGCGGTCTGCGCCGCCGATCGCTCGGCCAGCTCGGCGAGTTTGGCCAGCGACGTGCGGAAACCGACTTCATTGTCGGCCGGGGACAATCCGGGCGGCAGATTGTCGTGCCGAGCTCTGACGCGGGTGCCGCCGGGCTCGTCGGCCAGGGTGTAGGTAATGGTCATCTCGCCCTGGAGTTGGGGATCGTCGGATTCGAATTCGACGACCTGGACGACTTCGGTATTCGGTACCAAGCGGGTGAAGGTGCCGTGGAAGGTGTCGGTGTGCGCGGAGGTTTTGCCGGTTCCGGTGGGAATGTCGTAGGTGAGCGATATCCGGAATCGCCCGCCCACATACGGATTGAACTCATGAATCCGACTGGTCATCCCGTCCGGAACCATCCAGGTCCGCACCGACCGCGCATCCAGCAGCGCCCGAAAGACATTCGGTCGCAGTGCACTCACGAACCGCTCGACATGCGTGGAGGTCACACGCGCCACCCTACGCCCGACCGCCTCCCCGCCCGGGCAGGTTCGGCCTACACGCCGGGCGCCGGGGGCAGCGTCAGCGTGGCGCGGGTCCCGCCGCCGGTGGCGGATGCGATGGCCACCGAACCGGAGTGCACGCGCGCGACCCAGCGCACGATGGACAGCCCGATCCCGTGCCGCCCGGCCGCGCCGGTCACGCCGCGCTCGAACGGATCCGGCAGCGCCGGATCCATACCGGGACCGTGATCGCGCACGGTCACGCATCCCTCGGCCACGCGCACCTCGATCGGGAGCGCGCCGTGCACCAGTGCGTTGTCGATGAGATTGCGGACGGCCAGGGCCAGCAGATCCGGATCCGCCTCGACCAGGGCGGGTTCGGTCTCCGCCGTAATGCCGGGATTGCCGCATTCCGCGACCACGCCCTCGACGAGTTGATCGAGCCGCAGGCGTTGCACATCGAGTTCACCGAGCCCGGTTTCGGTGCGGGTGCGGGCGAGCAGGCCGGTGACGAGTCTGCCCATCCGGTCGGTGAGCGAGCGGGCGTCGGTCACCGCGCGCCGGGTGTCGGCCGGATCGCGCAGCGCGGCATCGAGATACAGCCGCAGCGTGGCCAGCGGGGTGCGCAGTTCGTGCGCGGCGTCGGCCAGGAACCGTTCCTGCTCGTCGAGCATGCGCACGGACGGGCGCATGCTCACTCCGGACAGCAGATGCCCGGCGGCGGCCGCCAGCACGATCAGCGCGAGGCCCCCGAGTTGCAGGGCCAGCACCAGGCGGCCGTGGTCGCGCTGCTCGGGCCCGATCTCGGCCGCCGCGAAAACCACCGCGCCAACGGTGAATTCGTCGTACCACACGGGCGTGGCGGCCATTCGGACGGAGTTCCCGGATCGATCGTCCGGGGTGCTCAGGACGGTCTCCTCCGCGGCGGCCGCCTCCGCCGCGGCGCTGATCAGATCCGCGGGCAGGTCCGGGCGCTGATGGGCGAACTCCTCCCGCCACGGCCCGTCCGGTGTGCGCGCCACCACCGCGACGGCGATCTCCCCCTGGGACAGATCGTCGTAGCGCACCGACTCGAGATCGATGCTGTCGTCCTCGTTCCAGTACACGACGCGCGCGAGCCCGGTGACGACCCGATCCACGCCGTCGTCGAGCGCCCGGTCGCGGGATCGCTCGTCGATGGTGGCGGCGACCGTGCCGAGCACGATCAGGCAGATGGCGGTGAGCGCGGTGAACAGCGCGGTCAGCAGCAACCGGGTGCGCCGCAGCCGACCCGGCGTGGTCGGTCGTGAACCCCGCCCGGTCGTCACGGCGCGATGGCGAAACCGGCGCCGCGCACGGTTTCGATGAGCGCGGGTTCCCCGAGTTTGCGCCGCAGCTGGGCGACCACCACATCGACCACATTGGAGGCGGGTTCGGCCATTTCGTCCCAGCAGCATTCGATGAGCTCGGTCCGGCTGACCACGGTGCCCGCGCGCACGGCGAGCAGTTCCAGGACGCCGAATTCCTTGGGCGTCAGCGTGAGCAGCACACCCGCGCGGTGCACCCGGCGGCGCGGGCGGTCCACGACGAGATCGCCGACCACGGTGCGGGTCGGGGCGGGCAGCTCCTGACGGCGGCACAGCGCACGCACCCGCGCGGCCAGCTCGTCCATGGCGACGGGCTTGATCACATAGTCGTCCGCGCCGTGTTCGAAGCCGTCGAGGCGGTCGGCCAGCGCGTCGCGGGCGGTGAGGACCAGCACGGGCGTGCGGTGCCCGGACTCACGCTGGGCACGCACCAGATCGAGGCCGTCGCCGTCGGGCAGGCCACGGTCGATGACCAGGCAGTCATAGCGGTTGACCGCGATCTTCAGATCGGCCGCGCCGTAATCGGGGGCCAGATCGACGGCGAACCCGGCCGCCCGCAGGCCCGCGGCAATCTCCGCGCCCAGCGCCCGATCGTCCTCGCACACCAGTACTCGCACCTGCGTCATTACAGCACTGCCGGAGTTCATGCGACCACCACACCCGGGGTAGGCCGCGAGGCACCGTGCAGGACGTCGACGTCGGGGACGCTCATACGACCACCACACCCGAGATGGGTCGCGAGGCACCGGGCAGGACGTCGACGGCAGGGACGCTCACGCGGCGACCACGCCCGACTTGGGCCGCGACACCGGGCAGGACGTCGACGGCAGGGACGCTCACGCGGCGACCACGCCCGACTTGGGTCACGGCACCGGGCAGGACGTCGACGGCGGGGACGCTCATGCGACCACCACGCCCGAGATGGGTCGCGGAGCGCCCGGCAGGACGTCGGTGGCTGGGACGCCGAACCAGCTCTCGGCGATGGTGGCGTAGAACTCGGTCATGTGCACTGTGGCGCGCAGATTGTCATCGGTGTCCAGGGTGCGCAGCGAGGGCGGTTCGCCGAAGACGCCCGAATTCGTGGGGCCGAGTAGCAGGGCGGTTCCGGCCGCACCGTGGTCGAGACCGTCGGAGCCGTTGTCGGGGACGCGGCGGCCGAACTCGCTGTAGGCGGCGATCAGGACCCGGTCGGCAATGCCGCGCGCGGCCAGGTCCAGGCGCAGCGCCGCGAAGGCGGCGTCGAGCTCGCCCATGAGTTCCGCGTAGCGCGCGGGATGGTCGGTGTGGGTGTCGAAATCCGCGCCCATGGGCACGTGCACGATGCGCAGACCGTGGTTGTCGTCGGCGAGCAGCCGTGCGGCCAGGCGCAATTGCACGCCCAGATCAGTGTCCGGGTACCCCTCCGCGGCGGGTGACAACGTGGCTGCCATATCCGAGAAGCGCAGTGCGGCAGCGCTGCTCGCGCGGGCGGCGGCGAACAGTGGCGCGTCGGCGCGATCCGGATGCGCCATGGCACGCTGCGCCGCCAGCCAAGCGGCGCGAATGTTCTCGTCCTCGAAAATCGGGAACAGCCCGTCGTTTCCGGCGTCGACCGAGAGCGTGGTGACGCGTTCGCATGCCAGCGCGGGCGTGGTTCCGACCCCGAGTGCGACGCCGACCGCGGGCGCGCTCGGATCTCCGAGGTGATCGCACAGCCGCCCCAGGAAGCCGGTCTGCGGCCGGACGGTGCCGTCCGGATCGCCGGTCTGCCAGCGGTGCAGCATTTCGAAGTGCGAGAGATCGGGTTTCGCAATGCCGACGCCGGGGATCACCGCGACGCCGGAGGCGGCGAGCTTGGCCAGCCGCGGATGCAGACCGAGCGCACCGTCGATGGGATGCACCTCCTCAGCGGGGATGGCCGTCGCCCGCCGCAGGTCGCGATAGCGGGAATCGTTGTACGGCACGGTCATCGACAGCCCGTCACTCCCACCGGCCATCTCGATCACCAGCAATCGCCGCTGCGCGGGCGCGGCAGCCCGCACGGGCGGTGGCGGAGTCCACGCCGGTGCGGTGTCGCGCCCGAGCAGCTCGTGCGCGGCGAACCCGCCCGCCACACCTGCCAGCCCGGCGCCGAGCCCCAGTCGCAGCGCGGTCCGCCGATTCAAGACGACCATGCGAACTCCTTTCCATAGCAACGCGGTTCTGGAGGCAATGCGGCTCCGTGCGCAATGCAGTTCCGGTGCTGTGGCAACGCGGTTCCACGGCGCGGCCCGGTTCGACGACCGGACATCAGGCGAGTACGAATTCCGGCGCGGTGAGCACGAGCGCGAGCAGGGCCGTCGCCGCCTCCTCCGGCTCACGACGCAGCTCGAAGACCAGATCCCGGGCCGCCACCGCCGTCGCGGGCGTCGGGTCATAGATTCCGGCGCGCGCGAAGGCGACGGCCACCGGGTCCGATGCCCCGGCGATCGCGTCGATGGCGGGCGCGTCCACGGCGAACGCGGCCCGCGCGACCGCCGCTCCCGGCACCAGCCAGCGGATTCCCGGCGGCCAGCCCGCCACATTCGGCGGATAGAACGGCGACTGCCCGATCGCGGTCATGGTGTCGAAAGCTCCTGCCGGATCATCGATTCCGCACATGGCGAAGGCCGCCGTCACCCACTCCACCGGATACCGCGGCCGAGCACGGACCGCGGCGGCGAAGGCCGCGTCTCGCAGAATCGTCTCCACCAGGGGCCGAATCTCCAGCCCCGCCCGAGTGAATACCGCGGCCAACTCCCCCGCCCGCTGCTCCGACGGAGACTGCCCGGCCAGGAACTCGTACAACCGCACGACGATGAACCGCGCGCACTCGGGCCGATCACACAGCGCGTCGACCACATCGCGCACATTCACGACCGACCGCCCCAGCAGGCTCACCGACCGCGAATTCCCGCTGGCGGCATCGAAACTCACCTCCCCCGCCTCGTCCACATCCCACCCCGACATAGCCACCGCAGCCCCTCGCACATCCCCCTGCGAGTAATTCCCCCGCCCGAGCGTGAACAACTCCATGAGCTCCCGCGCATGATTCTCGTTCGGCCCCGCCGCCACCGACCCGGCCCCGTCCAGCCACTGCAACATGGCCCCGTCCACCGTGACCGCCTGCGCCAGCTCCCGGAAATTCCCCAGCGCATACCGCCGCAACAGCAAATGCTGCCGCCACATCAAATCCCAGGTCTCGACCTTGTCATGACTCGACGTGAAATGCCCGTGCCAGAACCACACCAGCTTCTCGTGCACCCCCGCCGCCGGATCCGCCATCAGCCGCAGCCAGCGAAACACCGGCCCGTCCTCTCCCGCCTCGGCCTCCTCGTCGAACACCGGATTCCCGGGGTCCAGCGCTCGCGCCGACAGCACGGCGTCGAGCGCCGCGCCCGCACCGCGCCCCACGAGCTCCTCCACCTGCCCAGGAAACGGCCCGAATGTGGTGCGCCGCAAGACATGCGCCACGGCGGCAAACTGCTCCATGCCCCCACCATGGCAGCCGGTCCATTAGGAAATCGTGAGCCGCCTCCATGCGCGCCGCGGCCCGAGGACAGATTCTTGGCCTGACGCCCTAGCGTCACTCTCGATCACTGGGCCGAGCCGACGAAGACGCTGTTGAATCGTGCGGCCTCACCTCACAGCCGTGCCGCAGTGGCGTTATTGCGACCCAGCCACGGTAAGCGAGACCGGCTCAGCCGGGCCAGCGCCGCTCCGGGCGATGTGAGCAGCAGCAGCCCGCACTGGCATTCGCACGGGTCGCACACGACGCAGCGGTTCCGGCACCTTGCCCGGGTCGGCAGCAGCCCGGCGGTACGGGCGAACTGCCGGAGCGAGTTGCTGCCCGGCGGCAGCTGGAAACCGTTCGACGGTCTGCCGTCTGCGATCCGGGCCATCGGTGAACGCGTGCTCCGGTGGCAGGTCGGCAGATTCGAGAACCGGCGGGCCGACGAACCGCGAATCACCACACTGCGTGCAGATGGCGGGCGGACCAGGCCGGGTCGAACCAGTTCGGGGCGACGGTGGTGAAGAGGGGGGTGGGCCAGGAGCCCGCGCCTGCGGGGAGGGTGCCGATGATGTCGATGCCGGTGAAGGCGGGGAGGTCGGTGCGGTTGCATTCGGCGGCGAGGTCCGGGTGGGTGGGCCAGGAGCCGATGACGAGGCCCGCACAGTGGACGCCCGCGGATTGCAGGGCGCGGGTGGTCAATTCGGTGTGGTTGAGGGTGCCGAGACCGGCGGCGGCTACGACCACGACGGAGGCGTCGAGTTTCTGGGCGAGGTCGAGCAGGGTGAATTCGCCCAGGCGGACGAGCAGGCCGCCCGCGCCTTCCACGAGGGTGAGGTCGGCGTCGGCACAGGCTTCGATGGCGGCGGCCGTTTCGGAGAGTGTCAGGAGGGGTTGACCGCAGCGGCGGGCGGCGGTGTCGGGGGCGAGGGGATCCGGATAGCGGGCCAGTTCCACGGTGCGGGTGACGCCGGACAGGCGGGTGATCACGTCGAGATCGCCGGATTCGCCGGGGGCCGCACCGGTTTGGGCCGGTTTGCAGACGGCCACCTCGGCGCCCGCGGCGCGGGCGGTGGCGGCCAGGGCGGCGGTCACGATGGTCTTGCCGACATCGGTGGACGTGCCGGTGATCAGGAGAATGCTCACGCTGGGACTACCCTCCGGTTGCGTGCGTCGGCGAGGGCCTTACCGAGAACCGATGCGATCGTGGCCAGTTCGGCCTCGGTGAGATTGGCGCGGGCGGTCAATCGCAGCCGGGAGGTGCCTGCGGGGACCGACGGCGGCCGGAAGCAGCCGACGCTCAGGCCCAGTGCGCGGCAGGCCTGGGCGGCGTCGTAAGCGACCTGGGCGTCACCCAGGACCACCGAGACGACGGCCGAATCCGGTTGCGGCACACCGGCGATGCGGGCCAGTTCGGCGGCGTTGTCCAACACCCGGGCGGCCAGGTCCGGATCCCGGCGCAGCACCGCGAGGGCGGCGCGCGCCGCGCCGACGGCGGCGGGGGCCAGCCCGGTGTCGAAGATGAAGGTGCGGGCCGAATCGATCAGGTGGGCGCGCACGCGTTCGCTCGCCAGCACCACCCCGCCCTGCGTGGCGAGCGACTTGGACAGCGTCGCCGTAATGATCAGATCCGGCTCCCCCGCCAGACCGGCTTCGTGCACCAGTCCACGGCCACCGGTTCCGCGCACGCCCAGACCGTGCGCCTCGTCGACGAGCAGGACCGCCCCGTTCGCCCGCGTCACGCGATGCAGTTCGGCCAGCGGCGCGAGGTCGCCGTCCGCGCTGAACACCGAATCCGTCAGCACCAGAGCGCGTTCCTCGCGCCGCTCGGCCAGCAACCGATCCACGGCGGCGACATCGCCGTGCGGTGCGATCTCCACGCGGGCGCGAGACAACCGGCAGGCATCCACCAGCGACGCGTGGCTACCCGCATCGGAGACCACCAGCGCCCCGCGCCCGGCCAGCGCGGTGACCGCGCCGAGGTTCGCGGCGTAGCCGCAGGAGAAGACCAATCCGGCCTCCGCACCCACGAATTCTGCCAATTCGGACTCGAGTTGTTCGTGTTCGGCGGTCGTGCCGGTGACGAGCCGGGATCCGGTGGCCCCCGCGCCCCAGCGGCGCACGGCCGCGATGGCTCCCTCGGTCACCTCCGGGTGGCGGACCAGTCCGAGGTAGTCGTTGGAGGCCAGGTCGATCATGGGCGACTCCGGCTCGCGGGCGCGTAGCTCGCGGCGCAGTCCGGCGTCCACCCGTGCGGCGGCGCGTTCGTCCAACCAGTTCAAAGGATCGGCACTCACAGCTCGGAAGCATACTTGAACGCCGTTCAAGATGGGAGGCCGGACTATGCTGGGAGTCATAAGGAGGCTGCGCGATGCCACGATGGGCAATAGTGGTCGAGCAGACGACCGGCTTCGGCGACAGCAAGAGTTGGTCGCCGAAAGTTCTCACCGAGGTCGCGGGAACCCGCGAACAAGCCCTCGCGAAAGTGCCCGACCTCGTCAAGAAATTCATTCCCGATCATCCGAAGATGGTCAGCCGCCGCACCCTGCTGCGCGACGGCGACACCTTCATGTTGATCGCCCGCGGCTGGTCCGACGACTACCACTGCGTATTCCGCGTCTGGGAAGTGCTGTCGGACAGCGAGAATCCCGATCGGCTGCGGGAGAAACGCATCAACCGCTGAAGACCCGCGGGTCACACGGCAGCAGCCGCGAGCATGGCCGTGGTGATCCGCCCGACGTCTTCGGTCGAACTGATGAACGGCGGCATGCTGTAGATCAGGTTGCGAAAGGGCCGCAACCACACGCCGGACTCGACTGCGGCATGAGTGGCCTTGCGCATGTCCACAGGATGATCGAGTTCGAGCACGCCGATGGCGCCGCACACGCGGGCCTCGACCACACCGGGGAGATCGCGTGCGGGCGCGAGCCCTTCGATCAGCTCGGCCTCGATACGCCGCACCTCGCCCTGCCAATCCCGCGACAGCAGTAGCTCGATGGATGCGATGGCGACGGCGCAGGCGAGGGGGTTGCCCATGAAGGTCGGGCCGTGCATGAGCCCGCCGTGCCCGCGGCTGATGGTCTCGGCGATCTCGGTGGTGCACAGCGCGGCCGCCAGGGTGAGATAGCCGCCGGTAATGGACTTGCCGAGGCACATGACATCGGGCCGCACCCCGACCTGATCGGCGGCGAAAAGCGTTCCGGTGCGGCCGAATCCGGTGGCGATCTCATCGAGGACCAGCAGCACGTCGTACTCGTCGCACAAGCGGCGCAGATCGGTGAGGTAGTCCGGATGATGGAAGCGCATACCGCCCGCGCCCTGCACCACGGGTTCGACGATGATGGCGGCCAGCTCGTGCGCGTGCGCGGCGATCACCTGCTCCAGTTCGGAGACGTACTGCGGCTCATAGTCTTTCGGCGGCTTGGGCGCGAAGACCTGCGGGGCCAGCACATCGGTCCACAGCGAGTGCATGCCGCCCACGGGATCGCACACGCTCATCGGGGTGAAGGTGTCGCCGTGATAGCCGCCGCGCCAGGTGAGCAGCCGCTGCTTCTCCGGGCGGCCCAGCGCGCGCTGGTATTGCAGGCACATCTTCACCGCGACCTCCACCGACACCGAGCCGGAGTCGCAGAGGAACACCTTGTCCAGGCCCGCGGGGGTGAGTTCCGCCAGCAGCTGCGTCAACCGCGCGGCCGGTTCGTGGGTGAGCCCGCCGAACATCACGTGACTCATCCGCTTGGACTGCGCGAGCAGCGCCGCGTCCAGCACCGGGTGCTGATAGCCGTGGATGGCGGCCCACCACGAACTCATGCCGTCGACGAGCTCGCGCCCGTCGCCGAGGGTGAGCCGGGTTCCGGACGCGGAGGCGACAACCAGCTGCTCGGTAGTCGCGGGGAATCCGCCGTAGGGATGCCACACGTGCACGGCATCGATGGCGGTGATCTCGTCGGTACTCAGTGCCACGGGCAGTCCTTCGTCGGCAACCAACCTTGAACGCCGTTCAAGTTACCACCAACCCTGCCCCGAGCGCCTCGACCGGCGTATTATTTGACGGAGTCAAAGGATTGGAGCGCGATGCCGAATCCCAACTCTCCGGGGCCTCTCAGGGGCTTCGCCCCCGAACCCCCAACCGCCGACGCGGGCGTCCCCGCCGCCACGCCCGACTCACCCGCCACGCCCGACTCACCCGCCACGCCCGACTCACCCGCTGCGCCCGGCACTCACGCCGCGTCCGGCACTCACGCCGCGTCCGGCACTCACGCCGCGTCCGGCACTCACGCCGCGCCTGGCACTCACGTTGCGGCGCGCCCGGTCGCCTTACCCGCGGACCGGGCAGTCGATACACACGAGATCGCCGCGGTCCGGGACTTCAATCGCCGGTATACGCGGGTCATCGGTGTGCTGCGGGAAGGGCTGGTCGATACGCGGTTCTCGCTGACCGAGGCGCGAATTCTGTTCGAGTTGGCCAGTTCCGGGCCGTGGGAAGTGGTGACGCTGCGGCAGACGCTGGGGCTGGATCCGGGCTATCTCAGCCGGATTCTGGCGCGGTTCGAGGGGGATGGGCTGATCGAGCGGCGGCGGGCCGAGCGGGATCGGCGGGTGCAGGAGGTGCAGCTCAGTGAACGTGGGTGGGATGTGTTCGCCGATCTGGACGAACGCTCCAGCCGGGATGCGGCGACCCTGCTCGAAGCGCATCGGCCGAGCGATCGGGACCGGTTGATCGGGGCGATGCGGACCATCGAGCGCATTCTGGAACCGGAATCCGAGCCGGGCGAGGTCACGCTGCGGGAACCGCGGCCGGGCGAGCACGGCTGGGTGATCCAGCGCAATGCCGAGCTCTACGCCGCGGAGTACGGGTGGGACGACGATTACGAGGTGCTGGTCGCCCGCATCGTCGCCGACTTCCTGAATTCCCGTGACCCGCAGCGGGAACGGGCCTGGGTCGCCGAAATCGACGGCGAACCGGTCGGCGCGGTGTACTGCATGCGGGAGTCCGAGACCACCGCGCGGCTGCGGCTGCTGCTGGTGGAGCCCGCGGCGCGCGGGCACGGCGTGGGCGGCGCGCTGGTGGACGAATGCCTGCGTTTCGCCACCGCGGCCGGTTACGCCGAGATCGTGCTGTGGACCAACGATGTGCTCACCTCGGCCCGCCGGATCTACGAGCGCGCCGGATTCGAACTGGTCGAAGCGAATCCGCACCACAGCTTCGGCGCGGACCTGGTGGGCCAGACCTGGCGCAGGGGGCTCGGACCGGAGGCCGACCCGGACCGATAGTGTCTGGGCATGGCTCCCGCTACCCCCGGCACGGCACCGCTCGGCGTGTGGCCGGGGACCGCTTACCCGCTGGGCGCGACCTACGACGGGGCGGGCACCAATTTCTCGCTGTTCTCCGAGGCCGCCAAGCGGGTGGAGCTGTGCCTGCTCGACGAGGACCATCGGGAGACGCGGATAACCCTGGACGAGGTGGACGGATTCGTCTGGCACGCCTATCTGCCGGGCAGCGCGCCCGGGCAGCGGTACGGGTTCCGGGTGCACGGCCCCTACGATCCGGCCCGGGGCTTGCGCTGCGATCCGAGCAAATTGCTGCTCGACCCCTACGGCAAGGCGTTCGAGGGGGATTTCGGGGCGGATGCCGCACCCTACAACCACGGGCAGAACTCGCTCGGCCACACCATGACCGGCGTCGTCATCAACCCGTATTTCGACTGGGCCGACGATCGCTCGCCGAAGCGGCCGTACCACGAGACCGTCATTTACGAAACGCACGTGAAGGGCATGACGTTCACCCATCCGGAAGTGCCGCCGGAATTGCGCGGGACCTTCGCGGGCATGGCGCATCCGGCCGTCATCGGGCACCTGAAGAGTCTCGGGATCACCGCCGTCGAACTCATGCCCGTGCACCAATTCCTCAACGATCGCGTCCTGCTCGATCGCGGCCTGCGAAACTATTGGGGCTACAACAGTTTCGGCTACTTCGCACCGCATCTCGACTATGCCGCGGGCCGCTCCCCCGGCGCCGCCGTCACCGAATTCAAGGCCATGGTGCGCGCCCTGCACGCCGCCGATATCGAGGTGATCCTCGATGTCGTCTACAACCACACCGCCGAGGGCAATGAATTCGGCCCGACCATCAGTTTCCGCGGTATCGACAATGCCGCGTACTACCGCCTGGTGGACGACGATCCGCAGCATTACATGGATTACACCGGCACCGGAAACAGCCTCAATGTGCGCCACCCGCACACCCTGCAGCTGATCATGGATTCGCTGCGCTACTGGATCCTGGACATGCACGTGGACGGCTTCCGCTTCGATCTGGCCGCCACCCTCGCCCGCGAGCTGCACGATGTGGACCGCCTGGCCACCTTCTTCGATCTGGTGCACCAGGATCCGGTGGTGAGCCAGGTGAAACTCATCGCAGAACCATGGGATGTCGGCGAGGGCGGCTATCAGGTCGGCAACTTCCCGGCACACTGGACGGAGTGGAACGGCAAATACCGTGACACCGTGCGCGACTACTGGCGCGGGCAACCGGCCACCCTGGGCGAGTTCGCCTCCCGGCTGACCGGCTCCTCGGATCTGTACGAGGCCACCGGCCGCCGCCCCGGCGCCAGCATCAACTTCGTCACCGCGCACGACGGGTTCACCCTCGCGGATCTGGTGTCCTACAACGAGAAACACAATGCCGCCAATGGAGAGGGCAATCGCGACGGCGAGACCTACAACCGCTCCTGGAACTGCGGGACGGAGGGTCCCACCGACGATCCGGAGATTCTCGCCCTGCGCGCCCGGCAACGCCGCAATCTGCTCGCCACGCTGCTGCTCTCGCAGGGCACGCCTATGCTGCTGCACGGTGACGAACTGGGCCGCACCCAGCAGGGCAACAACAATGCGTACTGTCAGGACTCACCGCTGTCGTGGATGGACTGGTCGCTCATGGAAACCAATGCCGAGCTGCTCGAATTCACCCGGCGCGCAGTGGCTTTGCGCACCGCGCATCCGGTGTTCCGGCGCCGCCGCTTCTTCGACGGCCGCCCCGCGCCCGATCACGACCATCCCGACGACATCGCCTGGTTCACCCCGGCGGGAGCCGAGATGACCGATGCGGCCTGGGAGACCGGCTTCGGGCGCTCGCTCACCGTCTTCCTCAATGGCGACGGCATTCGCGAGCCCGGCCCGCGCGGTGAGCGCATTACCGACGACTCGTTCCTGCTGTGCTTCAACGCCCACGACGCCGCCCTCGGCTTCACCCTGCCCGATACCGGTCACGGGCGGGACTGGGCGGTGGCCCTGGACTGCTCCACCCCCACTGGCGAACCATCAGCAAACACAACGCATCCGGCGGCGGCCACCGTCGAAGTCCCCGCACGCTGCCTGCTCGTCCTCCGCCGTACGGCATGATTCATAGCGCCATGACCAGCACGCCCGAACACCACACCGACCCCATCGCCCGGCAGACCCCGGTGCGCAGCACCTACCGGTTGCAGCTGCGCCCGGACGGCCTGACCTTCGGCGATGCCCGCGCCATTGCCGAATACCTGCAGCAGCTGGGCATCTCGCACCTGTACCTGTCACCGGTGATGACCGCCGTGCGTGGTTCCACGCACGGGTACGACGTCACCGATCCGACCTCGGTCGCCGCCGGGCTGGGCGGGCCCGCCGGATTCAAGGCGCTCGCCGACGAGGTGCGCAGCCGCGGTATGGGTTTGATCGTGGATCTGGTGCCCAATCATGTGGGCGTGGCCGATCCGCGGCAGAACCCGTGGTGGTGGGATGTGCTGACGCACGGCAAGGATTCCAAGTACGCGCACTACTTCGATATCGACTGGAGTCCGGCCAATGGCGCGGGCGGGCGGCTCGCGCTGCCGGTGCTGGCCAATGAGAACGATCCGGCGGCGCTGACCGTCGATCGCAGCGGGCTCGAACCCATGCTGGCGCTGCACGATATGCGCTTCCCCATCGCGCCCGGGACCGATGGCGAGAATGCGCTGCGCATTCACGATAAACAGCACTATCGGCTGGTCAACTGGAAATCCGGGCTGTGCGGGTACCGGCGCTACTTCACCGTGGGCGCGCTGGCTGCCATCCGGCAGGAGGATCCGGCGGTCTTCGAGGCCACCCATCGGGAGCTGGCCGCCTGGTGCGAGCACGATCTCATCGACGGCGTGCGGGTGGACCATCCCGACGGGCTGGCCTATCCGGCGGCGTATCTCCGGCAACTGCGCAAACTGATCGGTCCGCACCGGCTGCTGCTGGTGGAGAAGGTGCTCTCGCACAGCGAACCCCTGGACGCCACGCTGCCCATCGACGGCACCACCGGCTACGACACCCTGGCCGATATCGGCGCCGTACTCATCGATCCGGACGGCGCCAAGCAGCTGACCGAACTGTCCCGCCAATTCGCCGGGCACGGCAGCGACCGCTCCTGGTTCGCCGAGAACGAGCACCGCATCAAACGCGCCGTCGCCGAGACCATGCTGGTGCCGGAGGTGCGCCGTCTGGTCGCCGCGGTGAAGCGCGATGCGCGCACCGACGCCTTCGACACCATGGCGCTCACCAATGCCGTCATCGAGGTGCTGTCGTTCATGCCGGTGTACCGCACCGACTACGCGCCGCTGGCCGGGACGGTGTCGGCGGTGGTGGCCGAGGTGGTGAAGCGCAATGCCGAACTCATGCCGCCGCTGCAGGTGCTGTCGACCGCGCTGGCGGTGAACGGCGAGGCCGCCACCCGCTTCCATCAGGTCGGCGGGGCGATCACCGCCAAGGCGGTGGAGAACACCATGTTCTACCGCGCGGCGCGGCTGGTGTCCTTGCAGGAGATGGGCGCGAATCCGGCCCGATTCGGTTGGACCCCCGTCGAATTCCATCTCGCCAATGCCGAGCGGGCCGCCCGCTGGCCCGCCACCATGACCACGCTGTCCACCCACGACACCAAACGCGGCGAGGACGTGCGCGCCCGCATCTCACTGCTGTCGCAGGTGGCCGACATCTGGTCGCGGGCGGTCTCGGCGTGGAACGACATCGCGCCCGGGCCCGACGGCGCGACCACGATATTCTTGTTGCAGAACATGTTCGGCATCTGGCCCGCCGACGGACGGCCCGCCGCGGTCGTGCCCGGCTTCCGGGATCGGCTGCATCAGTTCGCGGAGAAGGCCATTCGCGAGGCCGGTACCCAATCCTCCTGGGAGGAACCGGATATCGAGTTCGAGTCCGCGGTGCACCGCTGGATCGACACCGTCATCGACGGCCCGGTCGGCGCCGAACTCGGCGAACTGGTCGCCGATTATGCGCCCTTCGCCTGGTCGGAGGCGCTCGCCCAGAAACTGCTCCAACTGTGCGGCCCGGGCATCCCCGACATCTATCAGGGCACCGAACTGTGGGAGGACTCCCTCGTCGACCCCGACAACCGCCGCCCGGTCGACTTCACCCACCGCTCCCTGCTGCTGCAATCACTCACCGGCACACCGGATCTCGACCCCTCCGGCGCCGTGAAGATGTGGATCGCCGCCTACGCCCTCTGGCTGCGCCGCGAACGCCCCGAATGCTTCGTCGGCGGCACCTACACCCCCCTGTTCGCCAACGGCGACCAGTCCGCCCACTTCCTCTCCTACGCCCGCGGCCGCAAGGGCGAAATGCCCGAGGTCATCGTGGCCGTCACCCGCCACACCATCCGCCTCGACGAGGCGGGCGGCTGGGGCGACACGGTCCTCGACCTCCCCCCGGGCCACTGGACCGACCGCCTCACCGGCCACACCTTCTCCGGCCGCTCCCGCCTGGAAAAACTCTTCGCCCGCCTCCCGATCGCCCTCCTGGTGCGCTGACCTCGCGCCAAGCCGGGCAAATTGGACGAATCGCCCCGTTTGGCGGCTCCGCCCACAGGTCGGCGCGCGGTCCCGGCTAGCATGTTGCGGGTGTCTGATCCGCTTGCTGTAGCAGAGAAAGTGTCCGGTCCGCTGCCTGAATTGACCGCGGACGAGATCGATGCCGCCGCCAAGCGAATTTCCGACATTATCGAGCCGACGCCGCTGGTCAGGAATGCGCGGTTGTCGGCGGCCACCGGGGCCGAGGTCTACCTGAAGCGGGAGGACCTCACCGCCGTCCGCTCGTACAAGCTGCGCGGCGCCTACAACCTCATCGTCCAGCTGACCGCCGCCGAGCGCGCCGCGGGCGTGGTCGCGGCCAGCGCCGGAAACCACGCTCAGGGCGTGGCATTCGCGTGCAAGGCCATGGGGATCAAGGGCCGCATCTACGTCCCGACCACCACGCCCAAGCAGAAGCGCGACCGAATCCGCGCGCACGGCGGGGAATTCGTGGAGCTCATCGCCATCGGCGACACCTACGACGCCGCCGCCGCGGCCGCGCTGGCCGATGTGGAGCGCACCGGCGCGACCATCGTGCACCCCTTCGACGATCCGCGCACCGCGGCCGGACAGGGCACCATTGCCGCCGAAATCCTCGAACAGCTCGGCCACGCACCGGATCTGGTGGTGGTGCCGGTGGGCGGCGGCGGCTGCCTCGCCGGTATCGGCACCTATCTGCGCGCGCGGGCTCCCGAGACGGCCATTCTCGGCGTGGAGCCCTCCGGCGCCGCGTCCATGACCGCCGCCCTCGTGGCGGGCGGTCCGGTGACGCTGCCGGAGATCGATCCGTTCGTGGACGGCGCGGCCGTGCGCCGCATCGGCGCGGTGCCCTACACCGCGGTCTCGCGCTTCGGTGGCCGGGTGCGCTCGCACGCCTCGCTGCCTTTACTGACCTCCACCGAATCCGACAGCGGCGCAGGCTCTTTCCGCATGCTGCATGTCGACGAGGGCGCCATCTGCACCACCATGCTGGAGCTGTACCAGAACGAGGGCATCGTGGCCGAGCCCGCGGGTGCGCTCTCGGTGGCGGCACTGCGCGAACTCGATATCGAACCGGGCTCCACCGTGGTGTGCCTGCTCTCGGGCGGCAATAACGATGTCTCCCGCTACGGCGAGGTCATCGAGCGGTCGCTGGTGCACCAGGGGCTGAAACACTATTTCCTGGTGGACTTTCCGCAGGAGCCGGGCGCGCTGCGCCGTTTCCTGGACGAGGTCCTCGGCCCGGACGACGACATCACCCTGTTCGAATACGTCAAGCGCAACAACCGGGAGACCGGCGCCGCGTTGGTCGGTATCGAGCTGGGTTCGCCGGACGGCCTGGAGTCCCTGCTCAAGCGCATGGACGAATCGCCGATCCAGGGCGAGCGCCTGGAACCGGGCTCCCCGGCCTACCGCTATCTGACCTGATCGACGCGCAGCAGGTAGCCGCCGTCTGTGGTGTGAATGAGCCGGGGCACGCCGAGCTTGCGATCCAGCCGGTGCATGACATCGTCGATGCCGATCTCGGTCGGCGGCTCGGTGCAGTACTCGGCCAGTTCGAAATGGGTGACCGGGCGGCCCGCCCGCGCCGCGAGCAGTTCCAGCGCGCAGAACTCCCGCGAGGTCACGGTGAGCAGCACCCCGGCCCGCTGCACCCGCCGCCGCAGCCGGTCCACCACCAGATCGCCGATGGTGAGCACCGGTGAGGGCGGCGGCGTCCGGCGTGCGCACAGGGCCCGCACCCGCGCGGACAGCTCGGCGAGGGAGAACGGTTTGGGCAGCCAGTCGTTGGCGCCGCTGGCGAAGCCGTCGCGGCGATCGGCCGGGCTGTCGCGTGCGGTCATAATGAGCGCCGGGGTGGTCCGCCCCGATTTCCGTTGCCGCCGAATCAGATCCAGCCCGTCCCCGTCGGGCAGCCCGCGATCGATCACCAGGCAGTCGTAGAGCTGGGCGCCGCACCGTCGGCCCGCCTCGTCGAGATTGCGCGTGAGATCGACGACGAATCCGGCATCACGCAATCCACCGGCGACGCGTTCCCCCAGTTCATCGTCGTCCTCGCACACGAGCACCCACACGGTGCGGGGACTCGTTCGTTCGTCGGGCATGCGCCCACGGTGCCATACCGATCGTGAACGATTCATGAGCGCTCGCGCCGCGATAAGCGGACGTTAACAAATCTGAAAGAGATATCGCCCAAGATCTCTGGCTAACGGATTCGCGCATCCGGCGCGATTAATCGGGTAGTCCACTACGCGTGAAACCGAACAGTCTGGGCGGGAGGCTCTGTTCATGAAGAGGCTGGTGGTGTGCTGCGACGGCACTTGGAAGGCCGAGTCGAGCAGCACCGTATCGAATATCGTCAAGATCGCGCAGACGGTCCGGCTGTCGGGCAAGGGCCCCGACGGCACGCAGATCGGGCAGCGCGTCTTCTATGTGTCCGGGCCCGGCGCCCGCGGTTTCGTCTCCGATCGACTGCTCGGCGGGGCATTCGGTCTCGGTCTCGAAGCGAATCTCTCCTCCGCCTACTGGCAGTTGGCCTCCAACTGGGAGCCGGGCGACGAGATCTACATCTTCGGATTCAGTCGCGGCGCGTACACCGCCCGCAGCCTGGCGGGCATGATCAGCCGGTTGGGCATCCTCAACTACAAGGGCATGATCCAGGGCAAGTATCCCGACGCGCTGAAGATCTATCAGACCCGCAAGGATCCGGATGCGCCGGATCCGCAGGAGTGGATCGATTTCCGCGCCGAGTACTGCTACCCGGATCCGGTGAAGATCAACTTCCTGGGCGTCTTCGACACCGTCGGCGCCATGGGCATTCCGGGCATCACCTCGTGGCGGCACCGCTTCCACGATGTGCGGCTGTCGCGCATCGTGTACTGCGCGCGGCAGGCCCTGGCCCTCGACGAACGCCGCCGGGCCTTCGAGCCCTGCCTGTGGGAGGTGCCGGTCGAACTCGGCGAGAAATACCGGCGCAACGATCGCGTGAAGCAGGTCTGGTTCGAGGGTGTGCACAGCGATATCGGCGGCGGGTATCCCGAATGCGCGCTGTCCGATGTCACCCTGCGTTGGATGATCGACGAGGCGGCGAAGGAAGGGCTGGCCTTCGATCATCCGCGGCTGGCGCAACTGATGGCGCAGTGCCCGCAGGCTGCCGGTGAGCATCACGAGCGGCACGACTCGCTCGGCACGGCCTATCGAGTCCTCAATGTGTTCCGCATGATCCGGCATCCGCGCCGCAGCCGGGGCCGGTTCTACTGGGATTCCTGGCGGCGGCTGCTCAAGCCCGGTGACCAGAACAGCTATCTGGCCTCCTCGGTGGGCAATTACCGCCCGGTCAACCTGCGCAGGCGGCTGGAGGCGATGGGCGGCGACATCCTGCCCGAGCTGGTCGAACGCACCGATTTCGAGCCGGTCCTGCCGGACCCGGCCGAACAGCCGGGCCCGGGCCGCGGCGGCGGGCTCGCCACGCTCATGGCGAGTGCCAATGCCGGTGGCGAGTCCGCCGCCTAGCGGGCTCAGGAGTACAGGGCGGTCCACGTCTTGGGGCCGACGATCTTGTCGGTCACCAAGCCGTGGTCGTATTGGAACAAGTAGACGGCGCTCGCGGTCAGCGGGCCGAAGGCGCCGTCCACGAAGCCCGGATCGTAGCCGTGATCGAAGAGCAGGCATTGCAGCTGCTTCACGGCGTCGCCCCGGCTGCCCTCGGCGAGGGTCGGCGTTCCGTAGGTGTAGTCGCAGCCGCTCGCCGCGGTGGCGAGCGGCGCCGCGCCGGGCGCGGCCAAGGCGGGTACGGCCGCACCCGTCAGCATGGCGGCGGCGAGTGCGGACGTCGCGGCGATGGAGCGGAGTTTCATGGAATTCCCCCGGGATCGTGTGCTTTTCGTGGACGGGAGCGGTGCTCCCGTCCACGAAGCTAGGCGCCGCTGCTCGGGGATTTCTCCCGGAATTCTTCGGAGCGCAGCTCGTAGACGACGGTGGTGGAACCGATGACGATCTCGTCGCCGTCCGACAGCATGGTGTCCGCGACGATCGGGGCGCCATTGAGGTAGACGCCATTGGCCGAATCGCGGTCGCGCAGGAACACTCCGCCGTCGCGGTGCAGCACGCGGGCATGGCGGCGGCTGACGCGGGAATCGTCGAGCACCACATCGTTGGCGGTATCGCGGCCCAGGGAGAGACCGGCGGGCGGAATCGGAATGGGCGCGGCATTCCCGATGCGCAGCCAGGCCGATCGCCGGATATCCGGGCCGTCGCGGACGGTGGTGCGGCGCACGACCTTTGCCGTCGGCACGGGCCGCTGCGCGCGCACCGCGGCCTCCAGGGCCACCGTGTTCGGATCGGGATCCATTCCGGCGGCGCGCAGCGCGTCGCGGACGGCGCGGCAGGCGGTCAGCGCGTCGGCCTGCCGCCCGGCGCGATACAGGGCGGTGACGAGCGACCGCCACAGCCGTTCGTCGAGCGGATGGTCGGCGGTGAGGGCGGTGAGCTCGCCGATCACGGCACCCGCCGCACCGCCGTCGATCTCGGCCTCGATCCGGTCGGCGCGGGCATTGAGCCGACGCTCATCCATATCGGTGGCGAAATTCGCGGCGAAGCCCAGCTCGCGCAGATCGGCCACGGCCTCGCCGCTCCATTCGGCCAGAGCGTTCGCGAAATGCCGGGCCGCCTGCTCCGAAGCCTACGCCGCGCAGGCGATGCGCCCTTGCGCGCAGGCGTTTTCGAAGCGCCCCACATCGCAATCCGTATCGCGAATGTCGAGCAGGTACCCGGCGGGCACGTTGCGCAGCACCGCACGATCGTCGATCCCGGCCTCGTGCAGGACGGTGCGCAGGCTCGAGACGCAGCCGTAGACAACGCTTTCCGAGCGGCCCGGATCGGCCTCCCACACCAGCCGCAGCAGCGCCGTGCGGGTCACCGCGCGTCGGCGATTCAAGGTCAGCACGGCCAGTAGCGCGCGAAGTTTGGTGCCGGGCAACACGATCGCGTTCCCGTTCACGAACAGGCGCACCGGCCCGAGCACCCGCAGATCGAGTGCGGGCGGGTTGGCTGACTCCACCCCACGCATTATTCTCGTCGCGACGGCCGTCCGAGGAGGTGCAGCGGAGGTTGTATCCCGAAGAGCTGCCGCGTGGTTCGATCTTCGCCGGGTATGTGATCGAACGCCGGTTGAGCGCGGGCGGGATGGGCACGGTGTATCTGGCCGAGGATCCCGAGATGCCCATGAAGGTGGCGCTCAAGGTGCTCCGCGATTCGCGCGACCGGCCCTTCCATGCCGCGCAGTTCCGGCGCGAGGCCGAACTGGCGGCGGGCCTGGAGCATCCGAACATTGTGGACGTCAAGCGGTTCGGCGAGGAGAACGGCGTGCTGTGGCTGGCCATGCAGTACGTGCCGGGCGGCGATCTGGCCGCGCTGATCGAAGCCAATCCGGACGGCGTGGACCCGCCCGGGCCGTGCACATCGTCACCGAAGCCGCCAAGGCCCTGGATCACGCCCACCGCAAACGCGTGATCCACCGGGATGTGAAGCCCGGCAATATCTTTCTCTCCGCCGACCATGGCGACACCGACTGGGTGCTGGTCGGCGACTTCGGCATTGCCCGCAGCACCGAAACCGAGAGCACCCGCACGGTCACCGAACGCTGGGCCTTCTCCGCACCGTACGCGCCGCCGGAGCAACGGGCCGGTCTGCCGGTCGACTACAGCGCCGACGTGCACGCCCTCGGCGTCACCCTCTACGAACTGCTGACCGGCCGCCAGCCTCGCGGACTGCCCGGAACCGACACCGATCGGCTCCCGCCCGCCATGCGCGCGGTCATCGCGAAGGCCACCGCCGCGGATCCGGCCGAACGCTATCCGAGCTGCGGTGAACTGGCCGCCGCCGCGACCGCGGCGCTGCACACCGAGACCGCCACGACACGCGTCATGGCGGGACCGGCATGGCTGTCTCGTACGGTGCGGCGATCCGGCGCCCGAACCCGGCTCGCGCTGAGGGCCGGGGCGGTGGTCACGGTGTCCACGGCGGTCCTGTTCCTGATATTGCGCGCCGACGCCGATCTGGGCCCACCCGCCGCGACGAGCACGACCTCGGTGCCGCCCTCGTATTCGCGCTGTCACTTCGTCACCGATGTGCCGGTCGCGGCGAACGCCCACGCGGTCATACCCAGCACCAACAATGGCGGGCGCTATTGCATCCTGTCCACGAACGATTCCCCACCCGGTGGAACCGCGCAGCCACTGGCCGGTGTCACCGCCCTCCAGACCGCGCTGCGCCTGTGCGAAGGCCGTGAAATCACCGACGCCACCGGCATGTACGGCCAGGACACCAAGACCGACGTGCAGTTCGTCCAGGACAAGTACCACCTCACCCAGGACGGCGTGTACGGCCCGAAAACCTCGGCCGCCATGCTCTGGCCGGTATACGACGCCACCGGCAACCAGGTCGGTTGCGGTCAGGTCCAAGCGGGCTGAGCCGCGACCGACCGTGGTTGGCGGTGGGGTCTCCTGGTGCTCGGGATAGGCGGCCGATAACCCGTCAGTTTCGGGGCGTGAGGACGAAGACGGGGATCTCGCGGGTGGTCTTCTTGGTGTAGTTGTCGTAGTCCGGCCAGACCTCGACGGCGCGCTTCCACCACAGCGCCTTCTCGTCGCCGGTGACCTCGCGGGCGTCGTAGTCCTTGACCGCCGCGCCGTCACGGAGTTCGACGTGCGGATTCTTCTTGATGTTCCAGTACCAGACGGGATGCTTGGGTGCGCCGCCCAGCGAGGCGACGATGGCGTACTCGCCGTCGTGCTCGACGCGCATGAGCGGGGTCTTGCGGAGTTTGCCGGTCTTGGCGCCCACGCTGGTGACCAGGATGATGGGCGCGCCCTGGATCGTCGTGTGGGTCGAGCCGTTGGACGACTCGTAGCCTTCCGCCTGCTCCACGGCCCAGTCGGTGGTGCCGGGTTGATATTCTCCGATTAGTGGCATGAATCCGCCAACAGCATGGTGCGTTGTTATGTTCCCGACAGAAAGTTCGGTGGACCGAACTTTTTGGCTTCGGGTAGCCTGACGGTATGGCAGTGGTTCACCCAACGCAGGTGGAGCGGGTTCGCTCACAGGCGCCGACCGTGGATATCGCGGGTACGGCCTGGCCGGTGTACAAGCTCGAGGCCGTCGCGGCCGGGCTGGTGACCGCACTGCTGCTCGCCCTCATCACCGGGTCCGCGCAGACCGCCGTGCTGGCGGCGGCGACCGTGGCGGCCTTGCGCTGGATCACGGGCGCGCTGCGCGGCTGACCGGGACCGGTTCCGCGAACGTCATCGAATAGCGGCCCGTCGGCCCGTGTGTCATGCCGGTTGGTCATGCATGTCCTCTATTACCGTAATGACATGCGGTTGTTCAGGCGGTTCAGACCGTTATCCATAGCCCTCCTATCGATCGGCGCCTCGCTGAGCTTCCTGCCGCAAGGGCATGCCGAGGTGATCACCCTGCCCGCGCACGAGCAGACCTACCAATCGACATTCGGCAGCTTCACCGTCGGGCACGGCGTCGAGTTCATCAACCGGATCGCGCCCCTGAATCAGATGGGCACCACCCGCGAGGCATTCATCAGCACCGCCGCCTACGGCCGGATCAACGGAATGGCGGGCGGAACCTTGAAGGTCGGCTACCACGTCGGCTGCGCGGTCACCATCGGCGCGGGCACCGTCGGCGCCACCCCCGACCTGACACTGCTGGTCGGCCCGCAGCCCAACCTCGCGATCAACCCCAACCCCGTCGCGACCCTGAACCTCAATGCCGGTGAGGTGAAAGAGGTTCCACTGGCCGAGAAGGAGGTCGCCCCGGGCATCACCGCGACCACCGTCATCCGCGACTTCCACATCGTGGTGAACCAGTGCACCGGCCCGGTCACCATCCGCCAATACGCCTACCTGTACGCCAAGTCCGCGGAGATCGACGACAGCGGCGCCGTATTCGGCCACCCAACATGGTTGTAGGTCTCCGTACATAAGAGGCCCCCTCGCGGTTTCGAGGGGGCCTCGCCCAGTCGCTAACCCGCCAGGCAGCCCGGGCCGAGCAGGGCCTTGAGATCACCCATGAGGGCGGAGGACGGCGACACCCGCAGATTGTCGGCGACCTTCAGCACCGTGGTGCGCTCGCGCGAGCCGACGTGGCGGACATGGACGTCGGCGGTGCCGGGATGGCTGCTCAGCACCCGCTTGAGCGCGCCGATCTTGTCGGGCGTGCACAGCCGGGTCGGAATGACCACCGAGAGCGGCTTGTCCACGCCGATGGACGAAAGATCCGGCACCACAAGGTCATTGGCAATGAGCGAGACGCGGTCGTCGCGGGCGGAGACGCGCGCCTTCACCAGGACGATGGCATCCTCGGTGACATCCATGCCGTACACCGAATAGGACTGCGGGAAGAACAGCACCTCGATACCGCCGGTGAGATCCTCCAATTGCGCCGACGCCCAGGCCAGGCCGTTCTTGTTCACGCGGCGGGCGACATTGGCGAAGATGCCGCCGATGGTGACCTGCGCGCCGTCCTTGATATCGCCTTCGAGAATGGCCGGGATCTGGGTGTCGGACTGCTGTGCGAGGACGTGCTCCACGCCATTGAGCGGATGCCCGGACACGTAGAGGCCCAGCATTTCCCGCTCCAGGGCGAGCTTGTGCTTGGTCTCCCACTCCTCGTCGGGGACCTTCACATTGAAGACGCTGGCAATCGAATCGTCACCGTCGTCGAGCCCGCCGAAGAGGTCGAATTGGCCGATGGCCTCGGCCTTCTTGGTGGACATGACGGCGTCGATGGCATCGGAGTGCACCAGCAGCAGACCATTGCGCGGATGCCCGAGCGAATCGAAAGCGCCCGCCTTGATGAGGGATTCGGTGACCTTCTTGGTGCAGGCAATGGCGTCGATCTTGTTCAGATAATCCGAGAAATCGGTGAACTTCGACTTCTCCTTGCGCGCCGCGATGATCGAGGACACCACATTCGCGCCGACATTGCGGACCGCGCCCATACCGAAGCGAATGTCATTGCCCACGGAGGCGAATTCGATCTCGGACTCGTTGACGTCCGGCGGCAGCACCTGGATGCCCAGGCGGCGGCAGTCGGCCAGATAGACGGCGGCCTTGTCCTTGTCGTCACCGACGGAGGTGAGCAGACCGGCCATGTACTCGGCCGGATAGTTGGCCTTGAGATAGGCGGTCCAGAACGACACCAGGCCGTAGCCCGCGGCATGCGATTTGTTGAACGCGTATCCGGCGAACGGGAGAATCGTGTCCCACAGCGCCTTGATGGCGGGCTTGGAGAAGCCGTTGTCCAGCATGCCCTTCTCGAAGCCCTCGAATTCGGCTTCCAGGACCTCGGCCTTCTTCTTACCCATGGCGCGGCGCAGAATATCGGCTCGGCCGAGGGAGTATCCGGCGACCTTCTGCGCGATCTGCATGATCTGCTCCTGATACACGATCAGGCCGTAGGTATCACGCAGGATGTCCTTCAGGGGCTCCTCAAGCTCCGGATGGATGGGTTTGACCTCTTGCCGCGCGTTCTTGCGGTCGGCGTAGTCGTTGTGGGCGTTCATGCCCATGGGGCCGGGGCGGTACAGCGCGAGCACGGCCACGATGTCCTCGAAGCCGGTCGGGATCATGCGGCGCAGCAGATCCCGCATGGCGCCGCCGTCGAGCTGGAACACGCCGAGAGTGTCACCGCGGGCGAGCAATTCGTAGGTCGCCGGATCTTCCAGGGGCAGCGTGTCGAGGTCGAGTTCGATGCCCCGGTTGTTCTTGATATTCACCAGGGCGTCACCGATGACGGTGAGGTTGCGCAGGCCCAGGAAGTCCATCTTCAACAGGCCGATGGCCTCACACGACGGGTAGTCCCAGCCGGTGATGATGGCCCCGTCCTGGGGCCGCTTCCACACCGGGATGGCATCGGTGAGCGGTTCGCTCGACATGATGACCGCGCAGGCGTGCACGCCCGCATTGCGGATCAGACCTTCGAGGCCGCGGGCGGTTTCGTAGATCTTGTTGACATCCGGGTTGGTATTGATGAGCTCCCGGACCTCGGCGGCCTCCTTGTACCGCTCGTGCTCGGGATCCATGATGCCCGAGAGCGGAATGTCCTTGGCCATGATCGGCGGCGGCAGCGCCTTCGAAATCTGGTCCGCGATGGCGAAACCGGGCTGGCCGAACTGCACGCGCGCCGAATCCTTCAGCGCGGCCTTGGTTTTAATGGTGCCGAAGGTGATCACCTGGGCGACGCGGTCGCTGCCCCACTTCTCGGTGGCGTAGCGGACCATCTCACCGCGGCGGCGATCGTCGAAGTCGATATCGATATCGGGCATGGAGACGCGTTCGGGATTGAGGAAGCGCTCGAACAGCAGCCCGTGCGGGATGGGGTCGATATTGGTGATGCCCATGGCGTAGGCGACCAGCGAACCGGCCGCCGAACCACGACCTGGACCGACATTGATGCCGACCGAGCGGGCGTAGGTGATGAGGTCGGCGACGATGAGGAAGTAGGCCGGGAAGCCCATTTCGTTGACGACGCCGATCTCGTAGTCGGCCCGGGTGAGGTATTCCTCCGGAACCCCGTTGGGGAAGCGGCGATCCAGGCCCTTCAGGACCTCGTGGCGCAGCCAGCTGGCCTGGGTCTCGCCCTCAGGGACCGGGAAGATGGGCATCCGGTCGCGGTGGTTCCAGACCTCGTCGTAGGACTGCACGCGCTCGCCGATGAGGACGGTGTTGTCGCAGGCGCCGGGGACCTCGGCATCCCAGATGGCGCGCATCTCGTCGGCGGACTTGAGGTAGTAGCCGGAGCCGTCGAACTTGAAGCGGGTCGGATCCGAGAGGGTCTTGCCGGTCTGGACGCAGAGCAGCGCCTCGTGGTTGCCGGAGTCGTGCTCGTGCACATAATGGCAGTCATTGGTGGCCAAGGACGGAATGCCCAGTTTCTTGCCGACATCCAGGAGGCCCTCGCGCACCCGGCGCTCGATGGACAGGCCGTGGTCCATGATCTCGAGGAAGAAGTTCTCCGGGCCGAAGATCTCCTGCCATTTGGCGGCGGCCTCGAGGGCCTCGCGTTCCTGGCCCAGGCGCAGGCGGGTCTGCACCTCGCCCGACGGGCAACCGGTGGTGGCGATAATGCCCGCGGCGTGTTCGGCGATGATGTCGGCGTCCATACGCGCCCACTTGCCGAGCTGACCTTCGATGGAGGCCAGGGAGGACAGCTTGAACAGGTTCCGCAGACCCTGCGCGGTCTCGGCGACCATGGTCATATGGGTGTAGGCGCCGGAGCCGGAGACGTCGTCGCTCTTCTGCGAGGGATCGCCCCACTGCACGCGTTTGGTGTTGAACCGGGAGTCGGGGGCGATGTAGGCCTCGATGCCGATGATCGGCTTGATGCCCTGCTTCTTGGCGGAGTTGTAGAACTCGGACGCGCCGTACATATTGCCGTGGTCGGTCATGCCCACCGCGGTCATCCCCAGGCGATTCGCCTCTTTGAACAGAGGCGTGATCTTCGCCGCGCCGTCGAGCATGGAGTACTCGGTGTGGTTGTGGAGATGAACGAATGATCCCGACGAGGCTGACACGCAGACATACTAAGCGCCCCCACCGACGCCTTCGGACGCCACGCGGAGGCAATCGAGAACGACGAGGTGGCCGGACTGCGACAACGGCGTGCCGCCCCCGCGTGTCGTGGCGAATGTCACTGCGGCAATGGGCAGGTGATAATCCGGAGATGATCTGGTCGCCGCCCGGCAGCGCTGCCCGCACCGTCTGGACGGCTGCGCCGTGACCGCGACCGCCGCGGCCATCCTCGTCACCGGCATTCTCATTGCCGCCGCCCTGCTGGCCTGGCCGCGTACTCGCCGCACGGTCACCACACCCGCCGAACGCGCCGTGCACCAAGCGTTGCAGACAGCGTCCCAGGCGGCGCGGCCGCTGCGGCGCGGGCTCACCGCCGAATCCGCGCAGGAGGCGGCCCCGCCTCTGCGCGCGCTCACCGGAACGCTTGCGCTGGGCGTCATCGATCCGGACGGCGAGATGCTTGCTTGGGACGGACCGCATCCCGAACTCGGGCCGCTGCTCGCCGATACCGCGCGCCGGGCCATGGCCAGCGGGCGGCCGGTCCTGGTGGCCGGACCGGGCAGCGACGGCTACACGTTGCTGGCGCAGCCGCTGGCCACCGAGTACAGCGGGATGATCGGCGCGCTGGGCGTGGTCACGGCGGATCAGCCGGGGCCGGGCCTGCTCGGGGCCGTGGCCGAGGTGGCCCGATACGCCTGCGGGCAAATCGAATTGGCGGAGCTGGACGCCTCGCGGGCGCGGCTGGACCGGGCGGAGGTGCGGGCGCTGCGGGCGCAGATCAGCCCGCATTTCATCTACAACGCGTTGAACACCATCGCCTCGTTCGTGCGCACCGATCCGGCGCGGGCGCGGGAACTGATTCTGGATTTCGCGGACTTCACCCGGTATTCGTTCCGGGCCGCGGGTGAATTCACCGTTCTCGCCGACGAATTGAAGAATATCGACCGTTATCTGGCCTTGGAGCGGGCGCGGTTCGGCGATTCCCTGCAGGTGCGGCTGCGCGTCGCACCCGAGGTGCTGGGGGTGGTGCTGCCGTTCCTGGCCTTGCAGCCGCTGGTGGAGAATGCCGTCCGGCACGGGCTGGCCGCCAAGCCGAAGGGCGGGACGCTCACCATCGTGGCGGCTGACGAGGGCACCGACTGCGTCATCACCGTCGAGGACGACGGGGTCGGCATGGATCCCGAACTGCTGCGGTCCGGTGCGCTGGATTCCGTCCAAACCGGGACCGGCCCAGCCACTTCCGGCGAGTCCGCGCACGTGGGCCTGGCCAATGTGGACGACCGGCTGCGCGCCGCTTTCGGGGACGACTACGGCCTGATCGTGGACACCGCACCCGGTGCGGGCACCAAGGTAAGCATGCGAATCCCCAAGTTCCGGGCCGGAATCCACGCCTGAGGGCGCACCCGTCGGCCTACGCGGCGGCCCCGGCCCGGTTGCCGACCGCCGCCATTCCGGAGCGGGCCGCGCACACCGCCGTCACCGCCAGCAGGATCGCGACCGCGATCGCGACTCGGAGCAGGCCGTCGGCCGAGGAGGGGGCGGCGAAGTAGACGCTGCCGAGCCCGGCGACGGTCGTCACCGCGGTGAGCATCGGGCCGGTGGAATCGAGGGCCGAGAGTGCCGAGGCATGGCGTGCTTCCACCAGCGTGGTGAGGCGCGCGATCAGTGGACTGTAGCCCGCGGCGTGCCCCGCGCCCGCGAACAAGAGCAGCGGCGTCGCGAGCAGCGGATGCCACTGATCGCGAACGAGTATGAGCGCCAGCGTGATCGAGCCCGCCGCGAAGGCGATCGGGCCCATCGTCGGCAACAGCCGCTGCACGCGCTGCGGATATCGGGTCCAGGTCAGGCTCAGCGCACCGAATCCAATGGCGAACGGCGCGAAGGCCGATCCCGCGCGCAGTGGCGAGAATCCCAGCGCGGATTGCAGATGCAGGGTCAGCGTGAGCACGAATACGCTGTAACAGCCCATGACCAGGCAGCAGGCGATCAGCCCGGGCTTCACCCCCGGCGGGCGCAGTACCGCCAGGTCCAGCACCGGATGCCGCGAATTCCGTTCGTAGCGAACGAATGCCGCCAGCAGCAGGCCGCCGCCCGCCAGCGCCATCCAGGCCCAGGCGGGCCAGCCGTACTCCCGGCCGAAAATGAGCGGGAGGGTGAACGCCGTCATCGCCACGGGCAGCAGCGCCACCCCGGCCGGATCCAGGCGCGCCGCACCGTCCGTCCGCCCCGTCGGCAGGGTGCGCGCGCCGATCACGAGCGCGATCACGCCGATGGGAATATTGAGCAGAAACGCGGGGCGCCAACCGAGTCCGAACAGATCGGCGCCGACCACCAATCCCCCGACGACCTGTCCCAGCACGACTCCCAGCGCCAGCACCATGCTGTAGATGCCGACCACCCGCCGCCGCGCCTCACCGTCCCAGTACAGCTGGATCAGCGAGAACACCTGCGGCATCAGCAGAGCCGCACCCACGGCCTGCGCGATCCGCGCCAGTACCAGCACGGTCGGATTCGGCGCCAGCCCGCACAGCAGCGAGGCCGCGGTGAACCAGCCCAGCCCGGCCAGGAATACCCGCCGATGTCCGGCGATATCGCCGAGCCGCGCACAGGTCACCAGCAGCACGCCGGTGGTCAGCAGATAGCCCGACACGATCAATTGGATCGCCGCCCCGCTCGCCCCCAACTCCTCCCGGATGGTCTGCGCCGCGACCGACACGATGGAGCTTTCCAGGGTCGCCATGAGCTGCCCGATGAGCAATACGGCCAGGATCCACCCCCGGCGCGCGGCCGAGGTGGTCGAAGTGTCGAGAGCGATCATGCACCCGAGCATTGCCCGCGCCTCGTCCCGCGGTCTTGAAGAAATATGCGCATCGGACCTGTCGGTGGCCGCGCCTAGAATCACCGGGTGCTCCGTACAGGAACGGTGATCACCAACCCGCACTTCGTGATCCGTGCGGTCGAATGCAGTGCCGACCACACCCGCTGGTCTCCGGCCGAGATGCCGCGCGGCCCCCAGATCGTGCTCGTCCGCCACGGCCGCTTCCGCCTCGAGGCCCGGGGCCACCGGGTGACGGTCGACCCCACCACCGGCTATCGGCACCGCCCCGGCGAGGAGATCCGCTTCGCCCACCCCGCGGGCGGTGACAGCTGCACCTCCATCACCTTCACCGGTCACGCCCTCGCCGCCGAACTCGACGCCGCACCCGCACCGGCGATCCGCGTGGATGCCCGGCTGGAGTTCGCCCATCGCATACTGCTGCGCACCGCGCCCGATCCGGAGTTCGCCGCCGCCGAGGCCGTCGTCCGGCTGCTGGCGCTGACCCTCCGCGAACAACCCGGAACCACGCCCGCGCCCAGTCGCTACGCCCTGGCAGACCGGGCCCGCCAGGCGATCCTCGCCGGAGTGCCCGCCGCCGCCGACCTGATCGCCCTGTCGAGCCTGCTCGACACCACCCCCGCCCACTTGAGCCGCACCTTCCACCATCACATCGGCATGCCGATCAGCCGCTACCGCAATCGAATCCGCATCAGCGGCGCCCTGGCGCGCCTGGAACGGGGCGAAACCGATCTCGCCGCCCTGGCCGCCGACCTGGGCTTCAGCGATCAATCGCACCTGACCCGGGTGCTGCGTCACGAACTGGGCCACACCCCCGCCCGAATCCGTGCCCTGCTGCACGAAACAACAGCGGCCCAGCGGTGATCGGTATCGGGAAATCCACTGCCCGCGAGTGATTCCGGACGCCCTTGATGGATGACAAGATCGAACCATCCTGCGGGCGGGTTCGGTGTAGTATTTGGCCCTATTGAAAAACATTGCACTGCATGTTTTTTGAGTGCTCGAACAGGCGTGGCTCTAGGGGGTACGCGGGCAAGAACTGATCGACTCATCGAAGATGTCGTGGCGCAGGGGGAATCTCGTCTACGCGGTGAGGGTGTGGACGGGGCCGGTCGGAGGCGTTGCGAAATCCGCTGGACCGAATGCTGCTCACACAAAGGGATCTCGAGTGTTCGATAATTACCCCGATCACCCCGCCGAGCTTTCCGCCACTCCCACGGATCTATCGCTGCTACTACGTCAGCCTCCGCCCGGCGCGCCCACCGATGTCGTACGCCTGCACGACACCGACGGATTCCTGCTCTGGGCCGAGGTTCCGCCCATCCTGGTCATGGGCAGCTCCGGCGGCGCCGGGACGACCACCACCGCGCTGGGCGTGGCCTCGGCGGTGGCCTCCGATTACGAGGAGCGGTCACCGATCGTGGTGGACGCCAGCGCCACCGGCGGGGATCTGGCCCGGCGCGGCTGCGACAAGATCGATCCGGCGGGCACCGTGCAGACCTGGCTGAATATGGGCCCGCGCGGGCTGGCCCCGTCCGTGCTGGACAGCTGTGGCGAGAACAGTTCCAGCTTCGGCGTGCTGCCGCGCGGGCCGGAGGCGCTGCCGCGCCGCGAGAGCTACTCCTCGGTCCATCGCGACCTGTCGGCGGCGGGCTGCCTGCCCATCTACGACGGCGGCTCGCCGGTCACCAATCGCATGGTCACCCCCCTGCCGTCGGATCCGCGCATTGCCCTGGTGATCACCCTCGCCGCCCGCCCGGACGCGGTGAATCGCCTCAAGCCCGCGCTCATCTGGCTCGACGACAACTACGGCGAGCACCACCTGGCCGACGCCGTCATAGTCATCACCCGCCAGCACCCCACGGACGGTCCGGGCGTCGCCCAGCACGCCCGCACCTACCTCGGGAAATACGTGCGCGCCGTGACCGAGATCCCCTACGACACCCATCTGGCCGAGGGCGGTCCCATTACCTGGACCCAACTCTCGCCACCGACCCGTCTCGCCTATCGCAAGATCATCAACTTGCTGCGCTGAGAGCGCCGGCCGAGGGCCGAGCTCGACCGTCTGGTTTGCACCGTAGGATGGATCAGTTGTGATTCAGACCACCGACAGGGAGCCGGGCGTGCTGCGCGTGTTGGCCGTGGACGATGAGAAACCGGCCTTGGATGAGCTGGTGTATTTGCTGCGGGCCCAGGGTGAGGTCGGGGAGATATACGCGGCGGGGGATGCCACGGCGGCCTTGCGGGAGTTGCGGGCGCATGCGGTGGACGCGGTGTTTCTGGATATCAATATGCCCGGATTGGATGGGATGGAGTTGGCGAGGATCCTGTCGGAGTTCGCGAATCCCCCCGCGGTCGTATTCGTGACGGCACATGACGACAAAGCCGTGGCCGCGTTCGATCTGGGCGCGGTGGATTATCTGTTGAAGCCGTTGCGCGAGGCGCGATTGGCGGAAGCCGTGCGGCGCATTGCCGTCGGCCGGAGCGCGCCGCCGCCCGAGGCGGGCAAAACCGATCCGCACGAAGTCATTCCGGTGGAACTGGGCGGGGTGACGACATTGGTGGATCGGGCCGCGGTCAGCTGGGTGGAGGCCGACGGGGACTATGCGCGACTGCATACCGGCGCCGGATCGCATTTGGTGCGAATTCCCCTGTCGGAATTGGAGAATCGGTGGCGCGAGGCGGGATTCGTGCGGGTGCACCGGTCCTATCTGGTCGCCCTGCGGCAGGTGACCGGATTGCGGACCGTGGGCACCGGGACCGTGGTATGCCTGCGGGCGGAAGGAGATTCGCCCGCCGTCGAACTCCCGGTGGCCCGGCGGCAGGTGAAGGAACTCAAACAGCGGCTGGTGCCCACTTCGCCGCGGCATCGGACACAGCGGTGAGCACGGAACGGCCGCGCCCCCGGGAACGGGTCGTGCTCGCCGAACGGCGCGGCGCGCGGATGGTGCGGACCCGGGTCGAGGTCGCGGAGCAGACGGAGGTGGGCGCGGTCCTCATCGGCGGGCTGATCCGGGCACAGTTCGGGCTGGCGGTGCGGCTCGCGGTGGTGACCGTCATGGTGCTGGGGGCCTTGCCATTGCTGTTCTCGACCGGCCTGGGGTCGGCGGAGGTGGCGGGCGTAAGGGTGCCGTGGGTGCTGCTGGGTGTCGCGGCCTATCCGCTGCTGTTCGGGATCGGCCGGATCTATGTGCGGCTCTCGGATCGCAATGAACACGATTTCGGCGAATTGACCGGTGACTGAGGTGGATTCGCCGACCATGCCGGGCATCACCTTGGTGGCGCTGTTGCTGGCGGCGGTCGCCAGCGTGGGTATCGCGGTGTACGGGGTGCGACTGGCCCGCACCACCTCGGATTTCCTGGTGGCCTCGCGCAGTGTGGGCGCGGGCTGGAATGCCGCGGCCATTTCGGGTGAATATCTTTCGGCGGCTTCCTTTCTCGGCGTCGCGGGATTGATCGCCAAATACGGCGCCGACGCACTCTGGTATCCGGTGGGATTCACGGCGGGATATCTCGGGCTGCTGTTGTTCGTCGCCGCGCCGCTGCGTCGCTCCGGCGCCTACACGGTGCCCGACTTCGCCGAATTCCGGCTCGGCTCACTGCGATTGCGGCGGCTGGCGGCGCTCACGGTGGTGCTCATCTGCGCGGTGTATTTGATTCCGCAGTTCCAGGGCGCGGGCCTGACGCTGCGCATTCTGCTCGGCGTCCCGGGCTGGGTGGGCGCGGTCGCGGTGGGCGCCATTGTGATCGGGACCGTCGCCAACGGCGGCATGCGCTCCATCACCTTCGTGCAGGCCTTCCAGTACTGGCTGAAATTGACCGCCGTGGCCCTGCCCGCCCTGGTGCTGGCCGCGCATTTCCTGCGCGGGGATCGCGTCTTCGATACGACGGAACTCTCCGCCGCGGGCGCGGATTGGCTGCTGCCCGGCGGCGGACTGGGCGGCCCGCATCCCATGTTCCAGGTGTATTCGCTCATTGCCGCGACCTTCCTGTGCACCATGGGCCTGCCCCATGTGCTGGTGCGGTTCTATACGAATCCCGATGGGCGAGCGGCCCGTTCGACGGCGGTCACGGTGATCGGCCTGGTGGGCCTGTTCTACCTGTTCCCGACCCTGCTGGGGGTGTTCGCGCGACTGTATGTCCCGGGCCTGGTGAGCGCGGACAAATCGGATACGGCGGTGCTGCTGCTGCCGGGTTCGGTGCTGACCGGCCTGCCGGGGCAGTTGCTGGGCGCGCTCGTCGCGGCCGGTGCGATCGTGGCCTTCCTGTCGACCTCCTCCGGACTGCTGGTCAGCATCGCCGGTGTGGTCAGCACCGATATCCTGCGCGGCCGCATCCGCGACTTCCGGGTGGCGGCGCTGGTGCCCGGCGCTGTGCCGCTGGGACTTTCGTTCGCCGTGGCCTCGCTCGACCTGTCCCGCACGGTCGGCCTGGCCTTCGCCGTCGCGGCGTCGACCCTGTGCCCGCTGCTGGTGCTTGGCATCTGGTGGCGCGGCCTCACGGCGCGGGGCGCGGCGGCGGGCCTGCTGGCCGGTGGGCTCACGGCGGGCACGGCCACCGTCGTCTCGGTGTCCGGCGGCGTCCCCGCGCATCTGGCCGGAGGCTGGCTCACGGCCGTGCTCAGCTATCCGGCGGCGGTCAGCGTGCCGCTGTCGTTCCTCACGATGATCGTGGTCAGCAGGCTGAGCAGCGGCCAACCAGCGCGCGAGGTGGGCCGCATCTTCGTGCGCATGCACGCCCCCGAGGGCCTGGGCCTGGGTGCGGACCGCGAACCCGGCCTGCGTCAGCCCTGACCGCTCACCGCACCGAACCGACCGTTCACCGCACAGCCGGGCACCTTCGCCGAGTGACCCGCGCCACATCATGTTTCGGTCACGATGACCTCGCTAACGTCCCGGAGTACGTAAGCCACGTCACACGCTAGGACCCCTCGATGAGCAGCACCGATCTCGGCACGAACCCGCCGAGCCCGCCGACGGCAGCGGAATTCACCGCCGTACAGGCCAGCCCGGAGTTCCAGGAACTGCTACACCGGTTGCGCCGCTTCGTCTTCCCCATGACCGCGCTGTTCCTGGCCTGGTATCTGGTGTACGTGCTGCTCGGCGCCTACGCGCACGACTTCATGGCGACCAAGGTGGTCGGGAACATCAATGTCGGACTGCTGCTCGGCCTGGGCCAGTTCGCCTCGACCTTCCTCATTACCGGCCTGTACGTGCGCTTCGCCAACCGTGAGCTGGATCCGCGCGCCGCCGCCATTCGCGAGCACATGGAGGGCACGCACGCATGAGCACCGGTTATCTCGCCGCGGCGGCCGTGGGCAATCCGGCCGCCAATATCGGCATCTTCGCGCTGTTCGTGGCCGTGACCATGGTCATCGTCATTCGCGCCAGCCGCAGCAATGCCACCGCCGCCGACTTCTTCACCGGTGGCCGCGGCTTCTCCGGACCGCAGAACGGCGTCGCCATCGCCGGTGACTATCTGTCCGCGGCAAGCTTTCTCGGCATTGCGGGCGCCATCGCGGTGTACGGCTACGACGGGTTCCTGTACTCCATCGGATTCCTCGTCGCCTGGCTGGTGGCGCTGCTGCTGGTGGCCGAAATGCTCCGCAACACCGGCAAATTCACCATGGCCGATGTGCTGAGCTTCCGGCTCAAGCAGGGCCCGGTCCGCGCGGCGGCCGCGCTCACCACGCTCACCGTGTGCCTGTTCTATCTGCTGGCGCAGATGGCGGGCGCGGGTGGTCTGGTCGCGCTGCTGCTCAATGTCAGCAGCAAGTCCGGGCAGGCGGTCGTGATCGCCGTGGTCGGCGTGCTCATGATCCTGTACGTGCTGGTCGGCGGCATGAAGGGCACCACCTGGGTGCAGATCATCAAGGCCGTGCTGCTGATCGCCGGCGCGGGCTTCATGACCGTGCTGGTGCTGGCCAAGTACGGCTTCGATGTGTCCGACATCCTGGGTTCCGCACAGCAGTTCGTCTCGGAGTCGGCGAACAAGGCGGTGGCGCAGCGGGATGTGCTGGCGCCGGCCGCGCAGTACGGCGGCACCTCCATGTCGAAGCTGAACTTCCTGTCGCTGGGCCTTGCCCTGGTGCTGGGCACCGCCGGTCTGCCGCATGTGCTCATGCGCTTCTACACCGTGCCGACCGCGAAGGAGGCGCGCCGCTCGGTGGTCTGGGCCATCGCCGTGATCGGCGCCTTCTACCTGTTCACCCTGGTGCTGGGCTACGGCGCGGCCGCCATTGTCGGCCCGGACCGCATTCTGGCCGCCGCGGGCGGACAGAACTCGGCGGCGTGGTGCTGCTGGGCGTCATCTCCGCGGTGGCGTTCGCGACCATTCTCGCGGTGGTGGCGGGTCTGACCATCACCGCCTCGACCTCCTTCGCGCACGATATCTACGCCGGAGTCATCAAGCGCGGCAAGGCCGGTGAGAACGAGCAGGTGCGGGTCTCCCGCATCACCGCCATCGTGATCGGCATTCTCGCCATCGGCCTGGGCATCCTGGCCAATGGCCAGAACATCGCCTTCCTGGTGGCGCTGGCCTTCGCGGTCGCGGCCGCGGCGAACCTGCCGACCATCCTCTACTCGCTGTTCTGGAAGCGCTTCAACACCACCGGCGCGCTGTGGAGCATGTACGGCGGCCTGATCTCGACCATTGTCCTGATCGTGTTCTCCCCCGCCGTGTCCGGTTCCAAGACGGCCATGTTGTCCAGCATGGACTTCGACTGGTTCCCGCTGTCCAATCCGGGCATCGTGTCCATCCCGCTGGCCTTCGTGCTCGGCATTGTCGGCACCTTCCTCGGCGAGGACGACGAGGATCCGGCCAAGGCCGCCGAGATGGAGGTTCGCTCCCTCACCGGTGTCGGCGCCGAAAAGGCTGTCGCGCACTGATTTCACGCCCAGCAACGCCCCTCGATTCGATATAGGAGATTGTCGCAGTGACCACCACGACCCAGCCCGACGAGACCGTGACCGCGGAGCGCGTGCCCGTGGCCTACCCGCCGAGCGAGGAGTTCGTGGCGCAGGCGAATGCCGGATCGTCGCTGTACGACCGGGCGATCTCGGATCGAGAGGCGTTCTGGGCCGAACAGGCTCGGCGACTGCACTGGCACCGGCCCTTCACCGAGGTGCTGGACTGGTCCGGTGCTCCGGTAGCGCGCTGGTTCGGCGACGGACAGCTCAATGTCGCCTACAACTGCGTGGACCGGCATGTGCTCGACGGGCACGGCGAGCAGGTCGCCATCCACTGGGAGGGCGAACCGGGCGACTCGCGCGCCATCACCTACAACGAGCTGCTGGCCGAAGTGTCCAGGGCCGCAAACCAGCTCACGGCGCTGGGGTTGGTGGCCGGTGATCGTGTCGCGATCTACATGCCGATGATTCCCGAGGCCATCGTGTCCATGCTGGCCTGTGCTCGCCTGGGACTCGTGCATTCGGTGGTGTTCGCCGGGTTCTCCGCCAGCGCACTGCGGCAGCGGGTGGACGATGCCGAGGCGCGACTGGTCATCACCACCGACGGCCAGTGGCGGCGCGGCAAACCCTCCCCGCTCAAGGCCGCGGTCGACGAAGCCCTTGCCGCCGAAGGTGATTCGACCGTCGAGCACGTGCTGGTCGTGCGCCGCACCGGCATCGACACCGCCATGACCGAGGGCCGTGACCTCTGGTGGCACGAGACCGTCGCCGATGCCTCCGATCGGCACGAGGCCCAGGCCTTCGACGCCGAGCACCCGCTGTTCATCCTCTACACCTCCGGCACCACCGGTAAGCCCAAGGGCATCCTGCACACTTCGGGCGGCTACCTGACTCAGGCGTCGTACACCCATCACAATGTCTTCGACCACAAGCCGGATACCGACATCTACTGGTGCACCGCCGATATCGGCTGGGTGACCGGCCACTCCTACATCGTCTACGGCCCGCTTTCGAACCGCGCGACACAGGTCGTCTACGAGGGCACCCCGAACTTCCCCGACGAGCACCGGCACTGGCAGATCGTCGAAAAATACGGCGTCAGCATCTATTACACCGCTCCGACGCTGGTACGCACGTTCATGAAGTGGGGCCGCGAGATCCCCGACGCCCACGACCTGTCCTCGCTGCGGCTGCTGGGTTCGGTCGGCGAGCCGATCAACCCGGAGGCGTGGCGCTGGTACCGGGATGTGGTGGGCGGCAACAAGACCCCCATCGTGGACACCTGGTGGCAGACCGATACCGGCGCCATCATGATCTCCCCGCTGCCCGGCGTCACCGC
The DNA here is from genome assembly GCF_001613405.1 of Nocardia crassostreae. Classification (GTDB taxonomy): domain Bacteria; phylum Actinomycetota; class Actinomycetes; order Mycobacteriales; family Mycobacteriaceae; genus Nocardia; species Nocardia crassostreae. The sequence continues at coordinate 37,378 of NZ_BDCH01000034.1, read as the reverse complement.
GACCAAACCGGGCGCGGCCATGACTCCCCTGCCCGGCATCTCCGCCCGCATCGTCGACGAGGACGGCACCGATCTCGGCGACCGCAATGCCGACGGCCTGCTGGTCCTCGATCAGCCCTGGCCGTCCATGGCCCGTGGCATCTGGGGCGATATGGAGCGCTTCCGCGAAACCTACTGGGCCCGATTCGCCGCCACCGGCTGGTATTTCGCCGGTGACGGCGCCCGCCTGGACGCCGACGGCGATCTCTGGGTCATGGGCCGGGTGGACGATGTCATGAACGTGTCGGGCCACCGCATCTCCACCGCCGAGGTCGAGTCGGCCCTGGTCGGCCACTCCGGCGTGGCCGAGGCCGCCGTCGTCGGCGCCTCCGACGAGACCACCGGCCAGGGCATCGTCGCCTTCGTCATCCTCACCGCCGAAGCGGAGAACACCGGCGACGAGCTGATCGCCGACCTCAAGGCCGAGGTCTCCCGCGAGATCAGCCCCATCGCCCGCCCCCGCGAGATCCACGTCGTGCCCGAACTGCCCAAGACCCGCTCCGGCAAGATCATGCGCCGGCTGCTGCGGGATGTGGCCGAGGGCCGCGAGCTCGGCGACACCTCGACCCTGGTCGACCCGAACGTCTTCGAAGCCATCCGCGCCGACAAGAACTAGGTCCACGCACTCGCGCGGTCACCTTTTCGCTCCGCCCTCCGTCAATGAATCGGCACACCGATTCAGACGGAAGGAGCGAGCACCATGAGCAAGATCGAGGTACACGGCACCGTCGCGGACGGATTCGAGTCCGTCCGTGCGGAATTCGCGGCCGTGGTGGCCGAGGAGGACGGTGAGTCCGGCGCCCAGCTGGCCGCGTTCGTGCGCGGACGACGAGTGGTGGATCTGTGGGCCGGACCGGAGATCACCGGCGAAACCCTGACGGGCCTGCATTCGTCGACCAAGGGCGCGTCGGCTCTGGTCGTGGCACTGCTGATACAGGACGGCGTCCTCGATATCGACCGCACCGTCGCCCACTACTGGCCGCAGTTCGCGGCGGCGGGCAAGGCCCACATCACCGTGCGGGACGTGCTGGTGCACCGGTCGGGACTGATCGGCGCCGACGGCGGGTTCGGCCTCGCCGAGATCGCCGACGACCGGATCATCGCCGCCCGCGTGGCCGGGCAGCGGCCCTATTTCGCGCCCCGCACCGTGCACGGCTACGGCGGCTTCGTCACCTACGCCATTGTCGGCGAGGTGATCCGCCGCATCACCGGCGCCACCATCCAGCAGATCTTCGAGGCACGCATTCGCGCGCCGTACGGGCTGGACGTGTACCTGGGCCTGCCGGAGGAGCTGGACCACCGCTACCTGGAGATCCAGCCGTGGCGGGCCACGCCGGAGATGGCGGCCCCATTCGCGGCGAATTCGCCCAACCCGCACAGCATTCCGGGCATCGCCTACAACCTCAATGCCCGCGGGTTCACCCCCGCCGATGTGATGGCCGTACCGAACGATCCGGCGGTGCGCCGCCTCGGTCCGGCATCGAGCGGCGGTGTGGGCAGCGCCCGTGGCCTGGCCGCCCTGTACGCCGCGGCCATCTCCGGTCTCGACGGCGGCGAGCCGCTGTTGAAGCTGGACACCATTGCCGAGGTGGCCATGATCCATTCCGGCGGAAAGGATCTGGTGCGCGGCGAGGACGCCCCCTGTGCCGTGGGCTTCGAGGCCTAGGGCCTGATGTACCCGTTCCTGGGTGTGCACGCCATCGGCCACACCGGCTCCGCCGGATCGGACGGTTTCGCCGATCCGCACAGCGGCCTCACCTACGGCTACACCCGCCGCCGCGCGGCCTTCGCCTTCAACGCCCCGGAAAACCAGCGGCTGGCCGCCGCGCTGCACCGCGCAGCCACCGAAATCAATACTCACTGAGGAGAATTCATCATGGCGCAGCCTATGACCAAAGCGGGCGACTCGTGACCGCCCGGGCGCGGGCGCTGACGGCGATCCGGTGGATTCCGGGCACGGTGCTGCTGGCCGAGACGGCGGTGGGGTCGTACTGGGATTTCGCGCGGATCTCCTATGTGCGGGATGTGTTCGACCGCTTGGGATATCCGATGTACTTCGCGACGATCCTGGGGACGGCCAAGGTGGCGGCCATTGCCGCGCTGGTCACGCCGGGGCATCCCCGTACCAAGGAATGGGCCTATGCCGGACTGGTTTTCGTCTATGGCGGCGCGGCTGTCTCGCATATCGCGGTGGGCGACAAGCCCGACAAGTGGGCGACGCCGCTGGTTTTCGTAGCCAGCGCTCTGGCCGCCCGGCAACTGCGTAAACCCTGACCGTCGTGTAGAGAGGAAACACGTGAACGAGCTCGAGTTCCTGGCCGACCGGTTCGAGGACCACCGCGATCATCTGGGCGCCGTGGCCTACCGGATGCTCGGCTCGGTCACCGAGGCCGAGGACGCGGTGCAGGAGGCGTGGCTGCGGCTGGCCGGGGCCGACGCCATCGACAATCTCGGCGGCTGGCTGACCACCGTGGTCAGCCGGGTCTGCCTGGATGTGCTGCGCTCGCGCCGCGCCCACCCGGAGGAATCTCTGGAGGCGCGGCAACTGCCCGATCCGGTGATCACCCGCGACAGCGAGTCGAATCCGGAACAGCAAGCGCTGCTTGCCGATTCGGTCGGCATGGCGCTGCTCGTCGTGCTCGAATCGCTGAGCCCGGCGCAGCGCCTGGCCTTCGTCCTGCACGATATGTTCGCCCTGCCCTTCGAGCAGATCGCCCCGATCGTCGATCGCACGCCGCAGACCGCCAAGAAGCTGGCCAGTCAGGCGCGCCGCCGCGTCCAGGGCGAGGCGCCGATGCCGGATACCGACCGGATCCGGCAGCGCCGCGTCGTGGACGCCTTCCTGGCCGCGGCCCGGGACGGGGATTTCGATGCCCTGCTGACCATTCTCGATCCGGATGTGGTGCTGCGCGCCGATATCGGGGCGGCCCTGCCGGGTGGTCTGCAGGTGCTGCGCGGTGCGGCCGTGGTCGCCGGACAGGCCCAGACCTTCCAGCGCATGGCCCTGCTGTGCACCACCCATCCGGTATTGGTCAACGGCCTGTCCGGCCTGGTCAATACGGCGGCGGACGGCGGGCTGGTGTCCGTCATGAGCTTCACCGTCACCGGCGGCCGCATCGCGGCCATCGATCTGCTGTCCGCCCCGGACCGCCTCGCCCGCCTCGATCTCGCCGAGATCATCGGCTGACCGCGAGAACGACTGTGCCCCAAGGCCGGACCGGCTAGCGGTGTCCGGTGAGATAGCGCTGCACCGTGGGGCCCAGCCAGTCGACGAGTTCCGCGGGGGGCATCGCCACCACCGGCGGGACCCGTAAGACGTAGCGGCACAGGGCGAGACCGAGCAACTGGGTGCCGATCAGGCCGCCGCGGGACACGGCCTCGGCCGGGTCGATGCCGCGGGCCAGCAGCATGGGCACCACCTGTCCGGCGAAGATGCCGCGCATCTTCTCTGCCGCACCCTCATTGGTGACCGCGGCACGCAGCAGGGCGGGGAGCGTTTCATCGGATTCCCAGCGTTGCATGGCGAATGTCATCAGTGCCTCGCCCAGGCCGTCGTCGGGGACGTCGGCGAAATCCGGTAGCTGCAGATCGAATTCCGCGGCCAGGGCGAAGAGTTTGTCCTTGGAGCCGTAGTAGCGCATGACCATGGCCGGATCTATGCCCGCCTCGGCAGCGATGGCCCGGATGGTGGCGCGCTCGTAGCCGTCACGGGCGAAGCGTTCGCGGGCGGCGGTCAGGATCGCGGCGCGGGTCGCATCGGACCTTCTGGTTCGTTCCGCAGTCATGTCAACGAGTGTAGGCCAACAAGTGTTGACCAACCAGGGCGGGCCGCTTACAGTTGTCAACAAGCGTTGGCCAACACGAGTTGACCTGATCGAAAAGCTTGGAGCACATTATGATTCCGGAAAAGACCGATGTCCTTGTTATCGGTGGCGGACCTACCGGACTCCTGCTCGCGGGGGATCTCGCCCGGGCCGGGGTCGCCGTGACCCTGGTGGAGAAGCACGCCCACGGCTCGGACCTCACCCGCGCCTTCGCCGTCCACGCCCGGACCCTGGAACAGTTCGACGCGCGCGGCATTGCCGAGCAGGTCCTCGCCGGTGGCACCACCATCGACAAGCTGCAGTTGTTCGCCAGCGTCAATGTCGATCTGGGCCATCTGCTCGACACCCGCTTCCCCTACCTGCTCATCGCCCCGCAGACCCACGTCGAGTCCGTACTGCGCGAGCGCGCGCTGAAATTGGGCGCCACCCTGGTGCCCGGCGGCGAGCTGATCACCTTCACCGATACCGGTGACGGCGTCGAAGCCGAAGTGCGGCAATAGGATTCGGTACGCACCGTGCGGGCGAAGTACTTGGTCGGCACGGACGGCTACCGCAGCCGGGTGCGCGAGACCCTGGGCCTGGACTTCCCGGGCAAGTCGGTGCTGAAGTCGATCATGCTGGCCGATGTGCGGCTGAGCGAACCGCCCACCGCCGTGCTGACGGTCAATGGCGTGGGCGACGCCTTCGCCTTCATCGCCCCGTTCGGCGACGGCTGGTACCGGATCTTCGCCTGGAACCGCCGCAACCAGGTCCCCGACACCGAACCGGTCGACCTCGAGGAGCTGCGCGATGTCACCCAGCGCGCCCTCGGCACCGATTTCGGCATGCACGACCCGCGTTGGCTCTCGCGCTTCCACAGTGACGAACGCCAGGTCGAGTCCTATCGGGTGGGCCGGGTCTTCCTGGCGGGCGATGCGGCGCACGTGCATTCACCGGCGGGCGGCCAGGGCATGAACACCGGTCTGCAGGACGCCGCCAACCTCGGCTGGAAACTCGCCGCGGCCGTACAGGGCTGGGCCCCCGACGGCCTGCTGGACACCTACCACGCCGAACGGCATCCGATCGGCCAGGAGGTGCTGCGCAGCAGCGGCGCCATCATTCGCGGCGCCATGCTAGAGTCCAAGATCGGCCGCATGGTCCGCAACACCCTTGCCGGGGGCGCGCTGTCGCTGCCGCCCATCGCGCACAAGGTCGCCGGATCCATTTCGGGCATCGGCTTTACCTACCCGCACCCGCACGGCGCGGACCATCTGGTCGGCACGCGCGCCTCGGATATCGCGCTCACCGGCGATACCCCGCGGCTCTACGAAGCCCTGCTCGAGGGCGCCTACGTCCTGGTGACTTCCACTCCGGTCACGCTCGACGGCCAGGCCGAGCACGTCCGCGTCGCCGTACCCGCCGATCCGGCCCAGCGCCCGATACTGGTTCGCCCCGACGGCTACATCGCCTGGGCGGGCGAGCCCGGCACGGTGGATCTGGATGCGGCCCTGACGGATTGGGTCCGCACGGCATAGCGCACACCGGCGGGACGGTTCACACCGGGCGTCGCGGGGCTCAGGCCGCGCGGCGCTCGGTCCTTGTGGTGGTGCGGCGCGCGGCACGTGCGCCCCGCACCACCAGCGGCAGCACCCACGCTGACGCCAGCTGATCGGATCCGAGCGAACCGAGGCCCAATCGGTTGTGCACGAATCCGACGGAGATTCCGCTGCCGGGATCGGCCCAGCCGAAGGAGCCGCCCAGGCCGATATGGCCGAAACCGGCCCGCGCCCCCGGCATGGGGAGCGAGTGGTAGCCCATGTGCCAGAGCATGGGGATGTAGAACAGGGCGTGGTCGAGGCGGTAGGACTCGATCCTGCGCATGGCCTTGACGGTGTGCGAGGACAGGAAGCGGCGGCCGTTGATCATGCCCTCATTGGCCAGCGGGCTGTAGAGGGTGGCCAGACCGGTGGCGGTGCAGACGCCATTGCCCGCGGGGAGCTCGGTGTCGAGGATGGCCGGGACATCGCCCTCCAGGAAACCGTCCAGTCCGGGCAGGAACAGCGCGCGGGCAGCCGCGCCCGCGGCGCCCGGGATGCCGTAGGCGCGGCCCAGCATCAGGGAGACATAGGTGGTGCCGACCAGGGCCAGGCGATTGCCCAGCAGGACGGCCGCCGAGGTCGGGCTCCCGGCGGGCGGCGCGCCGAGGTGAATGCCGTCGGTGCCGAGCGGTTCGGCGATCTCGGTGCGGAACAGCTCGCCCATGCCGCGGCCGGTGACGGCGCGGGCGAGCCCGGCCAGCAGCCAGCCGAAGGTCAGCGCGTGATAGGTCGGAATGCCCAGCAGGTGATCGGGTTCCGCGGCGGCCAGGCGCGCTTCCATCAGCCGGTGGTCTAGGACGTCGTCGATGCCGCGCGCGATGGGCGGCAATCCGGACAGGCCCGCACGGTGCGAGAGCAGCTGCCGCACCGTGATCCGCTCCTTGCCCCCGGCCGCGAATTCCGGCCAATAGGCGGCGACGGGCGCGTCGTAGTCGATGAGCCCGCGATCGGCGAGCCGGTGGATGACCGTGGCGGCAATGCCTTTGGTGGCCGAGAAGACAATGGATCCGGTGTCCGGCTCCCACTCCCGGCCGGGTGCGGACTCACCGACCCGGATCTCGACGAGCGGTTCGCCGTGCCGCAGCACCGTGAGCGCTCCCCCACCTCCCGGATGACCGCCGACCAGGCGCGCGAAAGTTCGTACCAGCGGACCGAATCCGTCGACCGCGTACCCGCCCACCGTGGCGGGGAGGTCCGAGAGTCCCGGAGAGGAAGCGACATTGCTCACCCTCACCACGGTACGAGCGGAATGTGACGTGCGGCAATGACTGGACCAGACAGTTATTCCCCATGGCTCAGAGGTTATTTCGAGTGTCCGAGTGGTGATGGACATGTGACCTGGACCGGCGGTGTCGTGATCACGGCGGACAATCGCGTATCGAGTCCGGACTACTCGGTCCGTGCGTACCCTGGGCTTATGCGGTCGCTGCTGCTGGCCCTGCTGGTCATCGTCGCCTTCGTGCCGGGATGTTCGCAGTCCCGGCAGGAACCGCCGCCGCGGCTGACCGGGGATTGGACCGGGACCATCGACGTGCCCGACAGCCCGCTGGCGGTGGGGGTCAACTTCACCAACGACAACCGGGCCACCATCGACATTCCGGTGCAGAACGTCATGAGCCTGCCGCTCACGGGGGTGCGGACCGACCGGAACCTGGTGACCTGGGCGATTCCCCAGGTGCCCGGCGAGCCGTCCTTCCAGGGCAGTTACGACGCGGATTCGAACAGCATCATCGGCGAGTTCACCCAGTCCGGACAGCAACTGCCGCTCACGCTGACACCCGGCCGCGCGCTCACGCCGCCGCGGCCGCAGGACCCGCAGCCGCCCTTCCCCTACCGGTCGGAGGAGGTCGGCTATCCCAGCCGGGAGATCACCATCGCGGGCACGCTGACCCTGCCGCAGACGCCCGGACCGCATCCGGCCGTCGTGCTGATCACCGGCAGCGGGCGGCAGGATCGCAATGAGAACATCCTCGGGCACAAGCCGTTCCTGCTGCTCGCGGACGTGCTCACCCGCGCCGGATACGCCGTGCTGCGCACCGATGATCGCGGGGTGGGCGGGACCGGCGGCAATCTCGACCACGCCACCTATCAGGATCTGACCGACGATATCGCCGCCGGAATGACCTACCTGCGGACCCGCTCGGAGATCGACGGCAACCGCATCGGTTTGCTCGGGCACAGCGAGGGCGGCTATCTGGCCCCGCTGGCGGCCGCCCGGCCCGAGAGCGGCGTGGCCTTCGTGATCCTGCTCTCCGGACCGTCGGTGACCGGGGCGGAAGTGCTTCTCGAACAGACCCAGCTCATGCTGGCCGCCGAGGGCGCCACCCCGCAGGAGGTCTCCAGCGAGATCGGCTTCCTGTCCGGGCTGTGCAATATCTTCCGCATCGGCGATCTGGAGGAGGCGATCCGGTACGCGCACCAGCACAATGCCGGACTTCCGGCCGAGCAGCGCGCACCCGCGGAGGCCGTGGACGCACTAGTGACCCAGTACATGGCGTCCTTGGTGGTCTACGACCCGGCTCCGGCGCTGTCCGCGCTGCGGATTCCGGTGCTCGCGCTGTACGGCAGCAAGGATATTCAGGTGCCGCTCGCCCAGAACGAGGCGCCCATGCGGGCCCTGCTGGCCGCCGATCCCGCGGCCACCGTGCATGTCTTCGACGGTCTCAATCACCTGTTCCAGGTGGCGGGCACCGGTCTGCCCGAGGAGTACGCCACCATCGACACCACCATCGACCCGCAGGTTCTCGACTACCTCACAGCCTGGGTGAGCGGGGTGGCCCCGCCGCGCTAGATCGTGGCGCACACCGGACTCCGCTGGGAGAGTGGTGTGGTGGGAATTTACGAAGACCGGGTGCTGCCCCGGATCGTCGATCAATCGTGCGGGGCGAAGTTCCTCGATCCGGTCCGGGAGCAGACCTGCGCCGGGCTGCACGGGCGCGTGGTCGAAATCGGCTTCGGGTCCGGGCGCAATGTGCCGTTCTATCCGGCGGGGGTGAAATCGGTGAGCGCGGTGGAGCCCGCCGATCTCGGCTGGCGCATGGCCGCCGGACGGCTGGCCAAGGCCACAGTCCCGATCGAGCGGGCGGGTCTGGACGGGCAATCGCTGCCGTTCGAGGACGACAGTTTCGATTCGGCGCTGTCCACCTGGACGCTGTGCACGATTCCGGATGTGAAAGCGGCGCTGGCGGAGGTGCGGCGAGTGCTGGTGCCAGGCGGCACTTTTCACTTCGTCGAGCACGGGCTCGCGCCGGACCGCAAGGTGCAGGTCTGGCAGAACCGGTTGAATCCGGTGCAGAAGACGCTGTTCGGCGGGTGCCATCTGAATCGCGATATCCGCGGCCTCGTCGAGGAGGCGGGCTTCGAGATTCGCGAGGCGGATCGCTTCTACCAGTGGCCGAAGACGGTGGGTTCCTTGACGCGGGGCGTCGCCGTCTCCGCGTGAACGCTCCGAAATGCGCAGCGCCCGCTGCGCGTACGCGCAGCGGGCGCGGGGTTCGGGGGGCGCAGCCCCCTGAGAGTCCCGAGAGTTGGGGCTACCAGCCGCCGTAGGGCACCGTGATCAACTCCATGTAGTGCCCGCTGGGATCCTCGAAGTAGATTCCGCGGCCACCGTCATTGTGGTTGATCTCGTTCACGCCTTGTTTGCGGGGATCCGCCCAGTAGGTGAGTCCGCGGTCCCGGATCTTCGTGTAGGCCGAATCGAATTCGTCCTCGGTCACCAGGAAGGCGTAATGCTGCGGTTGAATGCCGCCCGGCAGATCCGGGGGCACCGTCGCGAGATCGAAAGTGACGCCGTTACCGACCGCGATCGGGATGAACGGCCCCCACTGATCTCCCACTGCCAATCCGAGAATGTCGCCCCAGAATTCGGCCGACTCCCGGTTGTCCTTGCATCCGACAATGGTGTGGTTGAACTGAATAGTTATTGGATTTCTCCTGTGCTCGTGGCGGTCCCGACCCTGGACCGGTACAAGTCGGCCGACAGGAGCACCGCCACGCCTTCGAAGTTATCGAAACATCGCCCGGCTCGCCAACCCCCATGTGGCAGGGGCCACATCGGATTCAGCGGGGAGCGGAGTATTCCTGCTCCGGGCGTCCGGTGGAACCGTAGCGCAACTGCATGCGCAGGCCGCCGGTGGCGACGAGAGCCGCCAGATAACGCTGGGCGGTCGCCCGGGAGATACCGATGGCGGCCGACACCTGGGCGGCGGACATGGGCGCGGCGGAACTCCGGACAGCTTGTAGCACAAGGTCTTTCGTCGGGGACAGGGCGGCGGGGTTGGCGGGGGCGGACGCGCCGACCGGGGCGGCGGCCGGGCGCAGCGCCGCCAGCGCGGACTCCACCTCGGCCGCGCAGACCTCGGGGGCGGACAGTATGCGCCGATAGCGCGCATAGGCCGCCAGGCGGGCGGCGAGAACGGCGTGGTCGAAGGGTTTGACCAGGTAGCCGAGCGCACCGGCGGATACCGCCGCCCGGACGGTCTCGGATTCGGTTGCGGCGGTGAGCATCATGGCGTCGAAGCGGATCTCGCGCACGAGTTCCACGCCCGAGCCGTCGGGCAGGTAGACATCGACCAGGGCCAGGTCGAAGGGCATGGCCGCAATGGCCTCGCGCGCCGCCGCGAGGGTGTTCACCGTGGCGCTGACTGCGAATCCGGGTAGCGCCGAGACGATTCCGGAATGCAGATTGGCCACGCGGAAGTCATCGTCGACGACCAGGACGTTCAGATCTCCTCGGCCCACGCCGATTCACCTTCCTTCAATACGCAGGGCAGGCGGGCAATGAATTCCGCGCCCCGCAATTCGAACTCGGCGCCGCGGGCCGGATCGGCCAGCCGGACATCGCCGCCCAAGGCCCGCGCCACCTGACGCGACAATGCCAGGCCGACGCCGCGACCGCCGGGCAAGCCGCTGTCGGGGCGGGTGGAAACGCCTTCGGCGAATACCGAGTCCACCAGTTCCGGTGGCACTCCCCCGCCGCTGTCGACCACGGCGATATGGAGCGTATCGCCCTCCTCGACCAGTTCCACCTCCACGATTTTCCGGTCGGCGGTGTCGTCGGCGCGGGCGGCGTCGATGGCATTGTCGAGGAGATTGCCCAGCACGGTCGTGACATCCACGGGCGCAACGAGATTGCCGACCACCCAGGTGTTCGGCCCGAGGCGCAGCTGCACGCCCTTATCCCGGGCGTGGGCCGCCTTGGCCGCGAGGAAGGCCTGCAGGTAGGGGTCGCGGATGGCATCCACGCCCGGCATGGCCGCGCCCAGCGGGCCCGACCTCAGCAAACCGTCCAGATAACGGGCCGCCTCCTCGGGGCGGCCGGTGTGCAGCAGGCCGCTGAGCAGGTGCAGTCGATTGGCGAACTCGTGGCGCTGGGCGCGCAGCACGGTGCTCATGGAGCGGACCGCATCCAGTTGGCGGGTCAGGGATTCCACATCGGTGCGATCGCGCACGCTGAGCACCGCGCCGAGCGCACGGCCGTCGCGGGTCACGGTGCGCGCGGTGACGACCACGATGCGCTCACCCACCGCGGCCTGGACGGGCAGGCCGTCGGCGGTGCGGAACGCTTCCAATATCCGTGGGGTGAGGTCGATTTCGCCGACGGCGTCGCCATTGCCCGGGTCGATGCCGAGCAGGCGGCGGGCCTCGTCGTTGACGACGGTGATGCGCCAGCGGGTGTCGACGGCCACCACGCCCTCGCCGATGCCGTGCAGAACGGCGTCCTGTTCGCGCACCAGCTCGCGCAGCTCGGAGGGCTCCAGGCCGAGCGTCAAACCATGCCAGCGACGGGCCAGCAACACCGAGGCGGCAATGCCCGCCAGCAGGGCGCCGCCGACGAGCAGGCCCGCCTTGCTCAGATCAGCGAGCAACTGTTCCCGCACGGCGGCGGTGGAGATGCCGACGCTCACCTCGCCGACCACGCGCTCACCGGCGGTCGGTTCCAGCACAGGGACTTTGGCGCGCACGGACTCGCCGAGGGTGCCGTGACCACCTCGGATCCGGCCAGCACCCGGGAGGGGTCGGTGCTGACCATCTCGCCCAGCCGGGCCCGATCCGGATGCGCCAGGCGAATGCCCTGGTCGTCGGTGATCACCACGAACAGGGCGCCGGTGCGCAGGCGGGCTTCGTCGGCAATGCGCTGCAGATCGCCGTCGGAGAGCTCGTGCTCCAATTCCGGGCCGGGCGTCAGCGCGGTCGCGGCGTAGTGCGCGACCTCGCGGCGGACCTCCGGATCCGAGGCCACGGTGCGGGCGATGGCCAGGGCCCGCTGGCCGTACTCGTCCGCGAGCCGCTGATTGCTGACGGAGGCGAACCCCCGAAGGCCAGGCCCAGCGTCAGTCCGACCACGCCGATCTGCAAGAGCACGATCTGGGTCCGGAGGCGGACGGAACGGGGGCCGAGCGAGAACACGGCGTCAGTCTAGACAACGCATCGCAACCTCGAGCAGAACGCGCAAAACGTCCGAATTGCCACTTGCGCGGGTAGTGCGCACAACTCGGCACGGTGTGACCCGGGTTACCTAGATTCCATTCCGCGCCGCATGTGCGGCAGGACACAGGAGCTAGAAAATGACCAACCCGCTCATCGAACTTCGGGGCGCCACCAAGCGCTTCCCGGGGACCAACGGTGGCGTGCACACCGCGGTGCGCGACCTGAACTTCACGGTCGCCCCCGGAGAATTCGTCGCCGTCGTCGGCCCCACCGGCTGCGGCAAGTCCACCACGCTGTCGCTCGTCTCCGGTCTCGAGCCCGCCTCGGCCGGGCGCACCCTGGTGCGCGGCGCCGATGTGCGCGGCATTCCGGACGGCATCGGCTACATGTTCCAGCAGGATGCCGTGCTGCCGTGGAAGACCGTGCTCGACAATGTGGCGCTGGGCCCGCACTTCCAGGGCGTCTCGAAGAAGCAGGCCCGCGAGCGCGCCGCGGCCTGGGTGGCGAAGGTCGGTCTGGCCGGATTCGAGGGCTACTACCCGCATCAGCTCTCCGGCGGTATGCGCAAGCGCGTGGCGCTGGCGCAGACCCTGGTGAACGAGCCGGAGATCCTGCTCATGGACGAGCCGTTCAGCGCGCTCGACGTGCAGACCCGCCAGCTCATGCAGGACGAGCTGCTGCGCGTGTGGTCGGGCACCGGATCGGCGGTCATCTTCGTGACCCACGATCTGGAGGAGGCCATCGCGCTGGCCGATCGCGTGGTCGTCATGACCGCGAGCCCGGCCACCGTGTGCGGCGATTTCCGGGTCACCCTGGAGCGGCCGCGCAATGTCGAGGAAGTCCGGCTCACCGAGGAATTCCGCGACCTCTACAAGGAAATCTGGGAAACGCTGCGCGATCAGGTCGAGGCGGCCCGCACGAAGGGAGCGGCCCGTGTCGCTTGATGTCATGGAGAAGACCGCCACCGCCACACCGGAATACGTGGTGGAGACCGAGGAGCAGATCCTCGCCCGGGTCCGCAATTCCGCCCGCAAGGCCAAGGCGCGCACCTGGGGTCTGCGCATCGCCCTCGTGGCCCTGTGGCTGGGCTCCTGGGAGCTCACCGCCTCGCTGTGGATCGACCCGTTCTTCTACTCCAAGCCCTCCCTCATCTGGGATCGGCTGGTCGAATGGTTCACCGAGGGAACACAGTTCGGGTCCATCTGGCTGCAGCTGTACACCACCGTGCAGGAGGCCGTGCTCGGCTTCGTCATCGGCACCGTGGCCGGTGTCGTGCTGGGCGTGCTGCTCGGCCGCAGCCGCTACTGGGCCGATGTGCTGGCACCGTTCATCAAGGCGCTCAATGCCGTTCCGCGCATCGTGCTGGCCTCGCTGTTCATCATCTGGTTCGGCCTGGGGCTGAGCTCCAAGGTGGCCACCGTGGTGGTGCTGGTGTTCTTCGCGGTGTTCTTCAATGCCTTCACCGGCGCCCGCGAGGTGGACGGCAATGTCATCAACAATGCGCGCATTCTGGGCGCGAGCCGCCGCCAGGTGCTGACCGCCATCGTGCTGCCCTCGGCAACCACCTGGATTCTGTCGAGCCTGCACACCGCCTTCGGTTTCGCGCCCATCGGCGCGGTGGTCGGCGAATATGCCGGGGCGAGCAAGGGTTTGGGTCTGCTCATCTCGAACTCGCAGGGCACCTTCGACGCGGCGGGCATCTACGCGGGCATGATCATCATCACCGCGGTGGCGCTCATTGCCGAATGGATCATCGGCATGGCCGAGAACCGGCTGCTGAAGTGGCGTCCCGCGCAGGGCTCCGCCGGGCACGGGATGTGAGCGCCATGAAGTACCGCAAGTCCGTCGCCGTCATCGCCCTGGCCGTCTCCTCGCTGCTGCTGGTCACGGGTTGTCGTGACTCCCGGCGCATTCCGGTCGAGAACGGCCGTCCGCAGATCACCATCATGGTCGGCGGTCTGGAGAAGGTCATCTATCTGCCCGCCATGCTCACCCAGCAGCTGGGCAATTTCGAACGCAACGATATCGATGTGAAGCTGCTCGGCGAGCAGTCCGGCGCGAATGCCGAAACCGCTTTGCTCACCGGCGATGTGCAGGGTGTGGTCGGCTTCTACGACCACACCATCGACCTGCAGGCCAAGGATCAGTGCATTCAGACCGTGGTCCAATTCGCCGATGTGCCTGGCGAAGTCGAGCTGGTGTCCAAGGAGGACGCGGCGACCATCAAGTCGCCCAAGGACTTCGCGGGCAAGAACCTGGGCGTCACCTCGCTGGGCTCGTCCACCGACTTCCTCACCCAGGGCCTGGCCGGTCAGGCGGGCCTGAGCACCGAGGACTACACCCGCGTGAAAGTCGGTGCGGGACAGACCTTTATCGCGGGCATGAACCACAATGGCATCGACGCGGGCATGACCACCGACCCGACCGTGGCCAAGATGGTGTCCTCGGGCGAGGCGGAGATCCTCATCGATATGCGCAACGAGGAGGGCACCCGCGCCGCCCTCGGCGGCCTCTACCCCGCCGCCTCCCTCTACATGCGCTGCGAAACCGTCGAAGCCCATCCGGATATCGTCCAGAAGCTGGCCAATGCCTTCGTCCAGACGCTCCAGTGGATCGACACCCACTCTCCCGAGGAGATCGCCGCCAAGATGCCCTCCCAGTACGCGGGCGGCGATCCGGAGCTCTACGCCAAGTCCGTCCGCGACTCCATCGTCATGTTCAATGGCGACGGCTTGATGAAACGCGAAGGCGCCGAGAACGTCCTCCGCATCCTGGGCAAGTACTCCCGCAATGTGAAACCGGTCCGCGACCGCATCGACCTCGACAAGACGTACACCAACGCCTTCGTCGAAAAGGCTCTCCAGGCGAAAGCGCCATAGCCAGAGCCGACTTCACACCCCGTGCCCGCACGGGGTGTGAAGTCATGCGGGGACGGGGGTGCGGCGGGCGCGGCGCAGGGCGTCGGCGGTGAAGATGGCGAGGGCCAGCCAGATGAGGGCGAAGCCTGCCCAGCGTGAGGGGGGCATGGCCTCGTGGACCACGAGGACGCCCCAGGCCATCTGCAAGGCGGGGGTGAGGTATTGCAGCAGGCCCATGGTGGACAACGGGACTCGCGGTGCGGCCAGGGCGAACAGGATCAGCGGGACCAGGGTGAACGGGCCGGTGATCATGAGCAGGACCGAATGCGACACGCTCGAACCGAAGGTGGCCTGGCCGGTGATCGCCAGCACGATCACGGTGCCGAGGGCGAACGGCGCGGCCACGATCCCCTCGGCCGCCAGCCCCGGCAGCGCATCGAGGCGGATGACCTTCTTGACCAGCCCGTAGGTCGCGAACGAGCACGCCAGCGCCAGCGCGATCCACGGCGGCCGCCCGTAGTCCACGGTCAGCACCACCACCGCCACCGCACCCAAACCCAGTGCCGCCCAATGCATCCGGCGCAACCTCTCCCGGAAGATGAGCACCCCGAACGCCACCGTCACCAGCGGATTGATGAAATACCCCAGCGCCGCCTCGACCACCTGATCCGACATGATCGCGTACACGTACACGCCCCAGTTGAGCGATATCGCGAACGAGGCCACCGCCGCCAGCCGCCAGGTCCGCCCATCGGCCCGCCGCAACTCCCGCATCCGCCCCGCAATCACCAGCGCCACCAATGACACCACCAACGTCCACAGAATCCGATCCGCCAACACCTCCACCGGACTCGCGAACGTCAGCAACCCGAAGAACGCCGGAAACGCCCCCCAGATGAAATAGGCCCCCGCCCCGAAAGCCACCCCCACATCCCGCCCACTACGCCCCGCGCTCCCCATACGGCCATCGGATAGTTCGGTACCCCCGGCGCCCGGGTTCGAGGACAGCTCTGACACCCCTCAACGTTAGCCTGTGCAACGATCCAGCGACATCGAATAATCATCCGATCATCACCGGATTGTCGTAGCGGTCGTCCGGCCCCGGCACCCATCGATCACCGCGCGGACCGGGGCATTCCGGTGCTAGCATCCGCGCGACTGGACGAGGATGACTTTTTTTGGGGGGTGTCGTTGCTGCCAGGTGAGATTTTCGCTGGATACCAAATAGTCCGTCGGCTGGGCGCGGGCGGGATGGGCGCGGTGTACCTCGCGCAGCATCCGCGACTACCGCGCCGAATCGCACTGAAGGTCCTCGCGGACGGGAACGGGGGCGACGCCGAGTTCCGGGCCAGATTCATCCGGGAGGCGGAGATCGCGGGTGGACTCGCGCATCCGAATCTGGTCGCGGTGCACGATCGTGGCATCGAGGCCGAAACGCTGTGGATCGCCATGCAGTACGTCGAGGGCTTCGATGCCGCACAACTGATCAAGCGGGGTCCGGCCGAGCTGACGCCACAGCGCGCGGTGCACATCATCGCCGAGGCGGCACGCGGGCTCGACGCCGTGCACGCCGCGGGCCTACTGCACCGCGACGTCAAACCCGCGAACATCCTGATCTCGCCGCGACCGGACGGGACGGACCGGGTCCTGGTCACCGACTTCGGAATCGCCCGTCCCATAGTCGATTCCGGCGCCCTCACCGTCGCCGGCGATGTGCTCGCCACCCTCGCGTACGCCGCGTCCGAGCAGCTGCGCGGTGCGGCCATGGATCATCGCGTGGACGTGTACGCGCTCGGTTGCACGCTTTACGAGATGCTTACCGGCAACAAGCCTTTCGTACGCGAAACTCCGATGGCCCTGATGCACGCGCACCTGTCGGATCCACCGCCGCGGCCCAGCGGTGCGGCGCCGTGGATTCCGCGTGGGATGGACGGGGTGATCGCGCGGGCATTGGCGAAGAATCCCGCCGATCGTTACCCCGACTGCCGTACGCTCGCCGAGGCCGCCGCGGCGGCCCTGCGCGGCGAACTCGAACCTCCCCGCCGCACCCGCCGGGCGATCGGAATAGGTGCGGCCGTGGCGGTTTCGGTGCTGGCCGCGGCCTCGGCAGTGGTGTTCACGATGCGATCGGGTAGCGAACCGGCCGCGCTGACGCCGGTCGCACCCGTAGACGACAGCGGCAAACCGTGGCAGCAGTACAGCTTGGTGGTCGAGACCTTCCCCGATCTGCTGCCCGCCGCCCCCTCCGAGCCCACGGCGCTGGGACACCATTGTGACCCCCACGGTGACGACAATCCCGATGCCGCGATCGACCTCCCGGCCTCACGACTCCAGCTGACCTGCTCACATACCGGCAGCCCCGTCCCCAACTTCCTGGTGTCCTGCTACGCCAGCGGCCTGCCCAAGCCCGCGAAGCCGCCGGGCCGAGGGCAGCAATACGGGACGGAACAGTGGACCAGGCCGTCCGGCAGCGGGCACATATTCTGGCTCGAGGCCCCGGCGAAGGACGGCACCGTGACCGGTCATCTGCGCATCTTCTTCGATGACGCACCCCGCAACGCCTGCTATATCGACGTAGTCGGCGGCACCAGTGGCAAGGCCCTGTACGACTCCTGGTGGCCGAATGCGCCGATCTGAGTTCTGCCTCGCGGTCGTCGCACTGGTCACCCTCACCGGTTGCGGTGGTGAGCCGTCCCCGGACCTCGACGCCCTCGATCTCGGTGGCTACAGCGCACAACCATTGAGCGCACCGCCGAATACCGGCGAGTACTACGGCCGGATCCTCGAATCGACGCGCCTGACGGAGGTGCTCGCACGTCCAGCCGATATCGCCGCGGAGCTGGATTACACCGAGATACCACAGCCGGTACCGAATTCCGGATTCGCGATGGCGACATTGGCCACGCCCGTGCGGCCGGTCCTGCAGCGATACGACATGGTGGCCGAGGCCGTCGGCGGCGGTGCCGAGACCGGCCGCACCGAATCCGAGGGCCAACGCAGCATCACGATCAACCTGCTGCGTTTCCGCGACGAGTCGACCGCACGGCTGGCCGCCGCCGAACTGGATGCCGCCGACTTCGCGGTCAGCCCCGACAATGTGGCGGTCGAGATTTCCGGATATCCGGGCGCACACAGCCATTGGCGACCGACGGTGCCCACGCTCGGGACGACCATCGCGCACGGCAGCTACGTCGTATCGATGTATCTCGTACTCCCGGCACCCGATCTCACCGCGCTCACCGATCTGGCGCGTAAGGCCTTCGACCGGCAGTTGACGCTGCTCGACACCTTCCGGCCGACTCCGGTGGATCAACTGGCGACGCTGGCGCTCGACCCCGACGACATGGTGCGCCGGATGATCTCGGCGCGCACCGGCCGATGGAACTATCCGGCGGTCGACGAAATCGCCGACGGAGTACTGCGGGCCTCCGGCGTGACGTACGGCCCCAACGCCGCGGCCGCGATCCTCGGGGATCCGGCGAAGGCCGCCGAGCTGGGCTACGACCGGCGCGCCGTCGTCGGCATCACGAACGTCTTGAGCCGGCTGAAAAGCGCCACGGCCGCGAAACAATTCGCCGACTTCCTGGCCGGACGGCGCGCCGAGGGGTTCGACTCGATCGCCGCGCCCGCGGCGCCCGACGTGAAATGCTTCCGCAGCCGCGCAGCGGAGCAGGCGGACTTCGATCGTTATCTGCGCTACAACTGCATCATCCCCGTCGATCGCTATGTCGCGACCATCTTCAGCGAGGACGAGGACGATGTGCGCCAGCGGGCCGCGGCCCAATACGTCCTGCTCGTGAACAGCCGCTGAGGAGCCGGACATGCTAGAGCTTCGCCCCGGCACGGTTTTCGCGGGCTACCGCATCGAACGCAAACTCGGGGCGGGCGGAATGGGTTCCGTGTATCTCGCACGGCATCCTCGACTGCCGCGCTGGGATGCCGTGAAAGTCCTGTCGGCCCGCGCGGGCGCCGACCAGGAGTTCCGCGCGCGTTTTCTACGGGAGGCGGAACTCGCCGCGCGCCTGGATCATCCGAACGTCGTCGCCGTGTACGACCGCGGGGTCGAACTGGAGCACTACTGGATCGCCATGCAGTACGTCGCGGGATCCGATGTGGCACAGCTGATCGAGCGGGGAACACTGCCACCCGAACGGGCGGCCGGAATACTCGGCGAGGCAGCAGCCGGACTGGACGAGGCGCACCGCGTCGGGCTGGTGCACCGGGACGTCAAACCCGCCAACCTCCTGATCGCCGAGACCGACGGCCGCGTACTCGTCACCGATTTCGGAATAGCGCGTGCCGCCGACGATTCCGTGGCCCTCACCGAGGACGGTTCGGTACTGGCCACACTGCCCTACGCGGCGCCCGAGCAGATCAACGGCGGCACCGTCGATCACCGCGCGGACGTGTACTCGCTGGGGTGCACCCTCTACCAGATGCTCACCGGCGCAACGCCGTTCCCCCAGGCTACCGCGGCAGCCGTCATGTACGCACATCTCACCGAGCCGCCGCCACCGCCGAGCACCGTCGTTCCGGGGCTGCCCCGGGAGCTCGATCGGGTGGTCGCGGCGGCGCTGGCGAAAAATCCAGACGACCGGTACCACAGTTGCGGGGAGCTGGCCGCGGCCGCGCACGCCGCACTGCACGGCAAAGCCGATGCGCCCACACCGCGTCGCATCCGCCGTCGCCGTATCGCGCTGGCCTGCGGCACCGTGCTGCTCGTGACGGCGCTGGCCGCGGTGATCGCCGGGGTGAGCCGAGCGCCCGACCGGGGGCCGGGGACCGGGGGCACCGCAACCGCGACACCGCCGGGGACGAGCGCACCGTCCGGCCCCTGGGCCGCTCATCAATACATCGCCGACACCTTTCCGGATCTGGTACCGCGGACACCCGGTGAGGCGGTGGTCGGCAGCGTCAGCTGCAGCGCGATCGGTGCGGACGACTTCCGCCCGGTACCACTCGGCGAGGAGGCGGCCGTCGGCCAGCTCATGTGCCGGGGAGACCGGAACCCGGTCCAATCCCTCTACATCCGATGCAATGCGGACCGGACATCGCAGTGGCCACCGCGGGCGGCGTCCACCAACATTATCGAGGGCGAACAGGACTGGACACGGCAGTCCGGGAAAGGCCGCATCATCTGGAGCCACAGCCCGGCCGACGACAAGTTCCCGCAGAGCGGGGAGCTCGTCATCGGATTCGACGATGCGCGCGGATTCTGCACCATCAGCGTGCTCGGCGCCACCACCGGGCAGGAACTCGTGGACCGCTGGTGGAACACCGCGCCCATCTAGCGCTTAGGTGCATTCTCAGCCGGGCACTCTAGGCTGTCGGTCATGTCGATCACCGCGACACACGAGAGCTTGCCCGCGATGGGGCTGACTTCGGCCGAGGTCGAGCAGCGGCGGCGGGACGGGTTGACCAATGATGTTCCGGAGCGGGCTTCGCGGTCCGTGCGGGACATTGTGCGGGCGAATGTGTTCACCCGTATCAATGCGATTCTGGGTGTGCTGTTCATTCTCGTCATGGCGACCGGGTCGGTCATCGACGGGATGTTCGGGCTGCTGATCATTGCCAATAGTGCGATCGGCATCATTCAGGAGGTTCGGGCCAAGAAGACGCTCGATCAGCTGGCCATTGTCGGGCAGACCAAACCGGTGGTGCGCCGCGACGGGAAGACCGCGGAGGTCGCGCCACAGGAAGTGGTGCTGGACGACATCATCGAGCTGGGGCCGGGCGATCAGATCGTCGTGGACGGCGAGGTGGTGGCGGCCGAGCTGCTCGAGGTCGACGAGTCGCTGCTCACCGGTGAGGCCGATCCCATTGACAAAACCGTTGGGGCGCAGGTCATGTCGGGCTCCTACGTGGTGTCGGGCAGCGGGTCCTACCGGGCCACCAAGGTGGGCAAGGACGCGTACGCGGCCAAGCTGGCGGATGAGGCCAGCAAGTTCACCCTCGTCAATTCCGAGTTGCGCAATGGCATCAACACGATTCTGAAGGTCATTACCTACCTGCTGATTCCGGCGGGTCTGCTGTCCATCTACAACCAGCTGGTCTCCAGTAAGGAGCCGTGGCGCGAGGCCGTCAACGGGATGGTGGCCGCGCTGGTGCCGATGGTGCCCGAGGGCCTGGTGCTCATGACCTCCATCGCCTTCGCGGTCGGCGTGGTGCGGCTGGGGCGGCGCAAGTGCCTGGTCCAGGAACTGCCCGCCATCGAGGGACTGGCGCGCGTGGATGTGGTGTGCGCGGACAAGACGGGCACGCTCACCGAGAACGGGATGCGACTGTCGGAGATTCGGGTGGTCGGTCCGGACGGTGCGCCGGTGCTGTCGAAGAACGGCGACGCCCCCGATGCCGAGTCCGGCGGGCCCGCGACCGCGGGAGCCGAATCCATCGGCGGCACCGAGGAATTGCGGCAGGTGCTGGCCGCCATGGCGGCCAAGGATCCCTGGCCGAATGCGAGCGTCGTGGCTCTAGCCGAGGCGCTGCCGGACGCACCGGGCTGGCCGGTCACCGGGGTCGCGCCGTTCTCCTCGGCCAAGAAGTGGAGCGGGTTCTCCTTCGGCGAGCACGGCAACTGGCTGCTCGGGGCACCCGATGTGCTGCTGGATCCGGAAACCGAAACTGCCGCTGTCGCACAGGAAATCGGCGCCAAGGGCCTGCGCGTGCTGCTGCTGGCACGCAGCGACCGGCCGGTCGACGCGGCGGACGCGCCCGGCCAGGTGACTCCCGCCGCGCTGGTGGTGCTGGAACAGCGCATCCGGCCGGACGCCAAGGCGACCCTCGAGTACTTCGCGTCGCAGAACGTGACCAACAAGGTCATCTCGGGTGACAATGCCGTCTCCGTCGGCGCGGTGGCGTCCTCGCTGGGGCTGCCGGGCGGCGATCATCCCGTCGATGCCCGCACCCTGCCCTCGGACCAGAGCGAACTCGCCGATGTGCTCGAACGCGAGACCATTTTCGGCCGGGTCCGCCCGGATCAGAAGCGCGCCATGGTCGGCGCGCTGCAATCGCGCGGGCACGCCGTCGCCATGACCGGCGACGGCGTCAACGACGTGCTCGCCCTCAAGGACGCCGATATCGGCGTCGCCATGGGCGCGGGCTCCCCGGCGACCCGCGCGGTGGCGCAGATCGTGCTGCTGGACAACAAGTTCGCCACGCTGCCGTATGTCGTCGGCGAGGGCCGCCGGGTCATCGGCAATATCGAGCGGGTCTCCAACCTGTTCCTCACCAAGACCGTGTACTCGGTGGTGCTGGCCTTCCTCATCGGCATTGCGGGCGTGGGCTCGCAGATCTTCCACTACAAGGCCATCGGCTATCCGTTCCTGCCGCGCCACGTGACGATCGCGGCCTGGTTCACCATCGGCATCCCGGCCTTCATCCTGTCGCTGGCGCCCAATAACGAGCGCGCCCGCACCGGATTCGTCCGCCGCGTCATGCGATTGGCCATTCCGTCGGGCATCGTCATCGGCGTCATGACCTTCATCGCCTACCTGCTCGCCTATCAGGGCCCCGAGGCCAGCGAGACGCAGAAGGTGCAGGCGGGCACCACCGCGCTCATCACCCTGCTCATTATCGCGGTCTGGGTGCTGGCCATCGTGGCGCGGCCCTGGGTGTGGTGGAAGGTGCTGCTGGTCGCGGGTTCCGTTGCCGGATACCTGATCTTGTTCTCGCTGCCCTTCACCCGCGAGTTCTTCAAACTCGATCCGTCCAATATCGCGCTCACCACCTCCGCGTTCATCTGCGGCGGCATCGGCATCGTGCTGGTGGAGCTGGCGTGGTGGATCAGCGCGCGACTACAAGGCGAGGCACCGCACCTGCTGCCCAGCTCGCCCGGCGAGAAGCCCTGAGCCGAAAAGGTTTCCGGACCGGAAACATATGACGCGGGTCCCGGGCGGACAGCTCGGGACCAACTGGTCGCATGCTTTGGCTCGCCGTGAATCCCCTTGTCCCGTTCGGTCATTGAAAATCCGGGTACCTTCAGCAGCATGGAGGTCCTGCTGCACCAGATCGACGCGTTCGCGGACGCACCGTTCTCGGGCAATCCCGCCGCGGTCATGCCGCTGTTGTCCTGGCTGCCGGATGCACTGCTGCAACAGCTCGCCGAGGAGAACAATCTCGCCGAGACGGCCTTCTACACCTCCGCGCTACCCGTGGACGCCGGTGCGCCGCCGGACAACTCGCCCGCGTTTCACCTGCGCTGGTTCACGCCCACGGTGGAAGTGGACATGTGCGGGCATGCGACGCTCGCGGCGGCACAGCAGATTCTCGACGATATGCATCCCGGCGCGGACCGCGTGCACTTCTACACCCGCAGCGGCTGGCTGCGCGTCGACCGGGACCGCGACGATCTCGTGCTGGATCTGCCGGTGGTGTCCTCGGTGGAAATCGATGTGCACGACGAGGTTCCGCGCGCGCTCGCGGCGGCCCTCGGGGTGCGCCCGCTGCGCGCCTTCGACGGCACCGATGTGGTGCTCATGCTCACCGCCGAACACGAGGTACGCGACGCGCGCCCGAACTTCTCGGCCTTCCCGCGGCTGAATCGCGCCGCCATTCTCACCGCCTCCGGCGACAGCGCCGATTTCGTCTCCCGCCTCTTCGCGCCCGGACAGGGCATTCCGGAGGATCCCGTCACCGGTTCCTCGCATGCGCAGCTCACCCCGCTGTGGAGCAAGGAACTCGGGCGCACCACCCTGTCCGCGCGCCAGCTCTCGCAACGCGGCGGCGCCATGCGATGCACCCTCACCGGAGACCGGGTCCGCCTCGCCGGACGCTGCCGCCGCTACCTCGACGGCGTGGTGCGGCTGCCGGACCGACCCGAGTAGCGGTGCGATATCAGTTGTGCGCGAGGATCTTTCGAGTGAGATCGGCGAGATCGTCGGCGCGCATGCCCGGATAGCCGTGCAGGATGGGCCGCCAGTCGGCCGGAATGGCGGCAGCACCCCAGCGCGCACCGAGCAGGCCACCGGCAATCGCCGCCGTGGTATCGGTATCCCCGCCCGCCCGCACCGCGAGTTCCAGTGCGCCGGGTAGGGAATCGGAATGCGCGATGGCCCACCACGCCGTCTGCAATGCGTGCACCACCCAGCCGTTCTTCGGGAAGTCGGCGGGCGTGCCGTTCTCGGCCGTATCCAGCAGCGGCCCCCAGAATCCGGAGTCGACCCACGAAAGTCCCTCGCGCACACCATCGAACGTCCCGTGCAGGACGGCGTGCCGGATGGCGATGGACCACAGCGTGCACGCCTGCATGGCCTGCGGGTCGTAGTGCGTGAGCGAGCTGATCAGCGCCGCCGCCTTGGCGCAGTGCTCGATATCGTCCAGATAGAGCAGCGCCACCGGCGCGGTCCGCATGAGCGACCCGTTGCCCGCCTTCAATCCGCCCAGATCGTGTGCGTGGATCTGCATTTCCCGGCCGGTCGCACTGCGCCACTGCAAGACCTGACCGGTCTGGAACCCGACATCCTTCGGCGCCGAATCCCACCACGCCACGAACTGCGCCGCCACCGCGTCCAAACCCGTCTGCTCGTGCAGGTTCCCGGCCTCCGCCGCGCCGAGCGCCACCGCGACCGCCATGGACGTGTCGTCGGTCCACTCACCCGGCGCCCAGTTGAACGATCCCCCACCCTTCATGAAGATCTCGACCTCCGGCTTGGGATGGGTGAATTCGTATCCGGCGCCCAGCGCATCCCCCGCCGCCGTACCCAGCAGCACCCCCGCCGCCCGATCGGCCTGTTCCACGCTCAGGTTCATCCGTTCCCCCATCCGTATCGATGATCGAGTCCCGCCACTATGCCACCACGGTACGACAGCCCGGGGTCACGGAGGCGCGCCGAACCCGGGACCGCGCCGCGCCTGCACTACGCTCGTGATCGTCCGGCGCAGCGTCGCCACCACGAGTTCAGCGCACTCCGCTCCCCCACGCCGATGGAAGATTTCGGAGGTTTGCCGATGATGGATCAGCTCACCCAACCCGCCACCCCGGCGGACGCGGCGCATCCCATGCTGCGCCCGCTCGCCCCAGTGCCGTCATCCGGGCACATCTTCGATATCGGCAAGCGGCTGGGCACCGTGGATATGGACGAGGACCAGAACCTGCGCATCGACGGCATCGCGCGGCACATCCAGGAGGCCGGGGTCGATCACCTGCGGCACACCGGGGCTCTCGACACGCATCCGCACTGGATCGTGCGGCGCACGGTCATCGATGTGCTGCGGCCCATCGCCTGGCCCGCGCAATTGCGATTGCGGCGGTGGTGTTCGGGGATCTCACCGCGCTGGTGCACTATGCGTTGCCGAATCGACTCCGACAATGGCGGGCTGGTGGAGACCGAGGGCTTCTGGATCCACATGAACAAGGAGACGATGAGCCCGTCCCGGGTGTCGGACAAGTTCTTCGACCTCATGACCACGACCACCAGCGAGCAGCGGCTGCGCTGGCAGCAGTGGATCGACGCGCCGCTGCCCGCGGCCGACGGCGTCCGATTTCCCTTGCGGCGCACCGATCTGGACCACTTCCAGCATGTCAACAACACCGCCTACTGGCATGCCGTGCACGAATTCGCGACGGACGCAGCCGATCTCACGCGAGGACCGCATCGGTTCGTGCTCGAGTACAACAAGCCCATCCGCTACGGCGAGAACCTCGATATCCACACCGAGCGCGGTACGGACGGGCTCGGCATCTGGTTCGCCGTCGACGGCGATGTGCGGGCGGTGGCGCGGCTGAGCGCTACTCCCACGGGGTGGAAGTAGCGCTCACCGCACCGGACCTACCGCGCGCGGGGTGTGTACCCGAATGTCTCGAGCGCGACGCGGGCGGCATCGGCGACGAGATCATTGTCGGGTTTCGCATCCTGCTGGGGTTTGGTGGTCAGCACCGCGATGACGATCGGGGCGCTGTTGGGCGGCCAGGCGATCGCGACATCCAGCGCCGAACCGTAGGCCGGAGAGCCCGTCTTGTCGCCCACCACCCAGTGGCCCGGCATGGCCGCGCGAATGCGCTTGCCGCCGGTCGTGCTGGCGATCAGCCAGTCCTGCAGCCGCTTCCGCTCGGCCTGCCCCAGCAGATCCCCGAGCACCAGCTTGCGATAGTCGGAGACGAGCGCGGCCGCCGTGTTCGTATCGCGCTCATCGCCTGGGATGGCGGTGTTCAGCTCGGTCTCCCAGCGATCCAGCCGCGAGACGTCATCCCCGATACTGCGCAGGAACGCGGTGAATCCGGCGGGCCCGCCGAGCAGTTTCAACAGCTGATTACCGGCCGTATTGTCCGACAGCGTGATGGCCGCATCGCACAATGCGCTCACGGTCATCCCGTCCTCGACATGCTTCTCCGTCTCGGGTGAGAACTCCACCAGGTCCGAGGCCGGATACCGGATCACCTGATCGAAATACCCGCTCGCCAGCGAATGATCGCGCAGCAGTCCCCCGCACGCGAGGCCCTTGAACGTCGACGCCATCGGGAACCGCTCGCCCTCCCGATAGGAGACGGTATGCCCGCTCCCGGTGTCGAGGGCGTAAACCCCCAGCCGTGCACCGGCTTTCGTCTCAAGGTCGGCGAATCTCGACGTGGCGGCGGAGGCGGCGGCGGAACTCGGCGCGACCGAGCCCGGCGTGGTGCCCGCCTCCGAGGACGAGCACGCCGACATCGACAGCGTGGACACGGCCAGCACGGTGGCGACGGCCGTGCGATAGGCGATCGGGAACCGTGCAGCGTGCGGCGCGGCATCCCGCGCGGTGCGGGCCCCGGCCGAGCCGGAGCGAACGGACTGAGAGGCCCGGCGGCGAGCCGGGCAGAGACGGTTGAACACTGCGAAAGTCACCATCGCAGCACAGCACCGCCCGACGTGCCGCCGCCAATATCCCAGCCCGCCCCGCACCAGTTGCGATCACTATCGCCGCAGGTCCGGACACCGTGATTCGCCCATACGCCGAGTCGCCCCGCCCCGGCGACCCGGCCGCCGCCATCCCGGCTGGTTCAATGACGGCATGGATCTAGTCCGCCACCTCCGCTTCTTCGTCGCGGTCGCCGACGAGGGCCATTTCGGCCGCGCGGCGGCAGCGCTGGACATGACCCAGCCCCCGCTCTCCCAGGGCTTGCGCCGCCTCGAGCAACACCTCGGCGTCGACCTCATTCACCGCACCCGCCAGGGCGCCGTCCTCACCTCCGCGGGCACCCAACTCCTCCCCCCGCGCCCGCCTCCTGGTCGATGACGCCGACCGCCTGCACGCCGAATCCCACCGCCTCGCCAACTCCCGCGGCGCCATCCACTGGGGCGCCGCCTCGGCGCTCCCCGACTCCATCATCACCGCCTGCGTCACCGCACTCCGAACCCAGCTCACGGCCACCGGACACGGCGCCCCCGCAGCGGTTTCCACCACCATCGGCACGACCATCGAGCTGGTGAACGACGTGCGGGCGGGGGTGCGTGATTTCGCGGTGGTGGAGCATCCGGCGCTGGTCGACGGGGTGGAGGCGGGACCAGTGGTGAAACTGCCGCGGTGGCTGGTGGTTCCGGCGGATCATCGCAGTGCGGGGGTGGAGCGGCCGACGTTTCCGATGCTGGCCGGGCTGGCGTTCGCGGGGCCGCCCCGGGCGGCGAATCCGGCCGCGTTCGACACCGTCGTCGATCTGCTGCGCGAGCGCGGGCTGGATGCGGCGACCGAGGTGGCGCGGGATGATCGGAGCATGTTCGCGGCGGTGGCGGCGGGGACCAGTTTCGGGCTGACCGCGACACCGCCCGGCGCTACGCCCGGAGTCGTTTGGGTGCGGCTGGCTCCGCAGGCGATTGCCTTGCGGCTGCGGGTGATTCGCCGCCCGGAGGCGGCGGTGCACGCCGATGTGATCGATCGGGTTCTCTATCGGGAGCGGCTGCGATGAATTCAGCGATCGAGGAGCGCATTCGCGCCGTATTCGCCGATGCGGGGTGCACGGGCTGGCTGCATGCGCGCCGCTGCGATGATTCGGCCACCGAGATCTCCGTCGGCGGCGGCGAACGCGTGGTCACGGCGTCGGTGTACAAGCTGCCGCTGTTCATTGCCTTCTGCCGGGCGATCGACACCGGCGATATCGACCCGGCCGCCCGCATTACGGTCACGCCGTCCGAATGCACGCCCGGTCCAACGGGAATCGCCGCCTTCCGCGATCCGATCACCATGAGCCGCCGTGATCTGGCCACCTCGATGATGACCGTGTCCGACAATGCCGCCGCCGACGTGCTGCTCGGCGAGATCGGGCTGCCCGCCATCGACGCGTTGCTGACCGAACTGGGGCTGACCGAGACCCGGATCGTGGGCGGCACCGCCGATGTGTTCGACAGCCTGGTCCGCGACACCGATACCCACACCACCGCGGAGGCTTTCGCCGCGCTGGCCGACAATGACGAAGCCTGGTCGGTATCCGCCTACGACCCGTCGTACACCAGCGCGACCACCCCGCACGAGATGACCCGCTTCCTGACCGCGCTCTGGTCCGGGTCCGTCCTGTCGCCCGCGCAGACCGATTTCACCCAGATCGTGCTGCGCGCCCAGGCCTGGACGCATCGCATCACCTCGGCATTCCCGCAGCGCGATATTGCCGTCGCGGGCAAGACCGGGACCATCGGCATCATCCGCAACGAGGTCGCCGTCATCGAGTTCCCGGGCGAAATCCCGGTCGCCGTGGCGGTTTTCACCCGCGCGGCACGGCCGGATCCGGTACTGCCCGCCGTCGACGCCGCCATTGCCGAGGCCGCCCGCATAGCCGTCACCGACCTGCGCCGCCCGCTGCCCGAGTGACGCGAATCTCTCGATTTGACCTCAATATTCATTGAGGTTTTAGCGTAAACCCATGGCATCAGACCAGTTTCAGATCGCACTCATCTGTGGCAACGTCCGCGAAGGCCGCTTCGGACCCACCGTGACCTCCTGGATGGGCGGACACATCGAAGACCACCCCGAAATGAAGTTGGACACCATCGATCTCGCCGACTTCCCGATCCCCCTGGACCATTCAGCCTCCCCCGCCCTCGACGCCCTGTCCGCCCGCCTGGACGCCGCCGACGCCTTCGTCATCGTCACCCCGGAGTACAACCACAGCTATCCGGCCGCCCTCAAGCTCGCCATCGACTCTGCCGGCCCCGAATAGCGCGCCAAGCCAATCGGTTTCGTCAGCTACGGCGCCATCTCCGGCGGCCTCCGCGCCGTCGAGCACCTGCGTCCCGTCCTGGCCGAACTCCGCGCGGTGACGATCCGCGAAACCGTCAGCCTGCCCCAGTACTGGAATTCCGTCACGGCCGACGACGCCCTGAAACCCGCACCGTCAGTGGACAATGCCGCGAAAGCGATGCTCGACGAGCTGTCGTGGTGGTCCAAAGCCCTGCGCCACCCGCGCACCACCACCCCATACCCCAACTCGTAACCGTCAGTTGTCGGGAATGGGGGCGTCGTCCGGGCCCGGGTTGGCGGAAGTCTGGTATTCGGGCAGGAGAGGGGCGACCGCGAAGACACCCGCGGGAGCATCCGCGGGCAGGGCTTCGACGGCGCGAACTCCCGGCAGACCGGCCAGGTTTCGAAGTTCGTCGAGCGTGCCGTGCACGACCAGGCCGACCAGGCAGGCGCAGTTCGCGGCGAGGCGGGTGGCGGTCAGGCGATTCACGCGGATGGTGCGATCGTCGTAGCCGCGCAGGGATCCCGCCTGGGCCGCCGCGGATCTCACCGAAGCGACAGCCACGGCTTCGCCCGCGGGCAGCGTGACCGCGACGATCGGCATGGCCGCCCGGGGCACCGAGACGTGGTAGATCGCCTGGGAAATCCGCAGGCCCGCACTGTATTCGGGGATGCGGTCGGCGGTGATGCCCACGGTGAAGGAGATCAGGGCCCAGTGCCCGTCGGTATCGGCGCCCCGCAAGGACTCCTGGGCGCGCGCGAGGTAGTCCGGGATCTGCTCGCCGTTCTCGGGCCCGAGCCGATCGGTCGATATGACCGCTGGGCGTGGCGGAATGGCCACGCCCAGCGAGACGATCAGCAGCGCGAACGCCAGCGCGAGGACGACGGCTCCGATACGGCGAGCCCGGGGCTCACTCCAGATGCGCGGCACCGTTACACAGTACGGAGCACGTCGAGGGCGTGTTCGAGATCGGCGGGGTATTCGCTGGTGATCTCGACCCAGCGGCCGTCGGCCGGATGGTTGAAGCCCAGCTGACGAGCGTGCAGCCATTGCCGTTCCAGGCCCAGGCGTTCGGCCAGCCGCGGGTCCGCGCCGTACGTCAGGTCACCGCAGCAAGGGTGCCGGATCGCCGAGAAGTGCACGCGAATCTGGTGCGTGCGACCGGTTTCCAGATGGATGTCGAGCAGGCTCGCCGATTGGAAGGCCTCGACGGTGTCGTAGTGCGTGACCGACGGGCGGCCGTCCGCGGTGACCGCGAACTTCCAGTCGTTGCCGCGGGCGCGCCCGATGGGGGCGTCGATGGTGCCGCTGGACGGATCCGGATGTCCTTGCACCAGAGCGTGATAGCGCTTGTCCACGGTGCGGTACTTGAAGGCGCGCTTGAGCTGGGTGTACGCGTGCTCGGACTGCGCCACCACCATCACACCGGAGGTGCCGACATCCAGGCGGTGCACGATGCCCTGACGTTCGTGCGCACCGGACGTCGAGATGCGGTAGCCCATGGCCGCGAGCCCGCCCACGACGGTCGGCCCGGTCCAGCCGACGCCGGTGTGCGCGGCCACGCCGACCGGCTTGTCGACGGCGACGATGTCGTCATCGGCGTAGAGGATCTTCATGCCCTCGACGGGGGTGGCTTCGACGGTGAGTTCGCGCTTGGGCTCCGGGAATTCGACCTCGAGCCAGGCGCCGCCGGTGAGCCGGTCGGATTTCCCGGCGGCAATGCCGTCGAGCTGCACCGAACCCTCCTCGGCCAGCGCCGCGACCGCGGTGCGCGACAGCCCGAGCAGCCGGGACAGCCCGGCATCGACACGCATGCCGTCCAATCCGTCCGGCACCGGCATACTGCGGGATTCCCTCATACCGTCTTCTCCTCCGCGTTCTCGTCCTCCTCGTGCCCGTGCCCGGCGCGGCTGCCGTCGGGTTCGAACCCGAACACCGTCAGCGCCACCAGCAGGATCGCGCCGCAGACGATGGCGGAATCGGCGACATTGAACACCGGCCACCAGCCGACCGCCACGAAGTCCACCACATGGCCCTGCAGCGGACCCGGCGCGCGGAACAGCCGGTCCACGAGATTGCCGAGCGCACCGCCCAGCACCATGCCCAGCCCGATGGCCCACGGCAGCGAGCGCAGCGTGCGCCCGATGCGGACCACGCCGATCACCACGGCGGTGGCGACCAGCGTCAGCAGCCAGGTCATACCGGTCGCCATGGAGAACGCCGCGCCCGGATTGCGGACCAGCGTCAGGCGCACCACGTCACCGATGAGATAGATCGGATGGCCGGGCTTGATGGTCGCCACCACGATGCATTTGGTCAGCAGATCCAGCGCGAAGATTACCACGGCGATGATCAGCAGATTCCGCAGCCGCAACGGCCGGGCGGCCGTGTCCTCGCCCGCGGCGGACTCGACGCGCTCGGCGGACTCGACGCGCTCGGCCCCCTCGGCGCTCGCGGAGTTCTCGGCACGGTCCGGGTGCTCGGCGCTGTCTGATTTCTCGGAGTTCTCCGCGGGTGCGCTCGCGCCGGGCGGGGCGTCGGGTTCGTCTGCGTCGGTTTCGCGCGGGCGGTCGGTACTCACGGTTGACATCATTCCCTATGGAATTTCCCGCCCGCCGATCACCGCGGCGCTCCCCCGGAACCGCGCCTCCCGCATCCCAGCTGATTATCAGGAACGGGCCGTAACCTGTCTGACGTGACGGTGTTGTCTTCCTCCCCCAGCTCGGCCAACGCCACCCCGCGCCACGCCCGCCCCGGGCTCTTGCTCATGGTGCTGGCCGTCGCCCTCTCAGCCCTGGGTACCGGTTGCAGCGCCCGGTCGGAGACGACAGCCGATGCCGAGGGTCTCGAACCCGTCGGCATCGGCAAGGTAGGCGAGGTCACCATGCCCATCGCGGCGGTGACCACCACGGTCGTCGACGCCGGGGCCGAACCGCGCTCGCCACTGCGACCGGTGGTCGCGCCGGTCACCGCGCAGCAGGTGACCCTGCGCACCGATCACCATATCGAGCAGCAGATCAACGAGCAGGCGGTGCGGGACTTCTCGCCGCCCGCGGTCACCATTCCGCTCACCGCGCAGTCCGATACCAATGGGGTCGACCTGACCCTGGGCAATGTGTCCTCCCCCGATCCGGCCCTGGCCAAGGCGCTGCTCCCGGCCGACGGTTCCCAGGTCGGATTCGATATCAACGAGCTGGGCGCGATCACCGCGCTGCGGCTGGCGCCCAAACCCGCCACCTCCGATGCGGCGCGCGCCGCACTCGAACAGGCCTTCTATCAAGCCGTGTACCAGTCCATCTGCTTCCCGGACGCGCCCGTCGGGGAAGGCGCGGTATGGACGGTGCGCCAGCAGGTCTCCGGCAGCGTGCCGCTCGAGCAGGTCACCACCGCGACGCTCACCCATCGCGAGGGCAATCTGCTCACCATTCACCTCAATGTGGTGCAGACGCCGAAATCCACGGTGTGGCAGCTGCCCAATGAGGCGGGCCAGCTGGAGATCGTGGACTACCTCATGCACGGTGCGGGCGATATCACCGTCGATCTCGGTCTGCCGCTACCGGTTTCCGGTGCGGTGGAGGTCGGCGGCAATCAGACCTACCGGGATCCGCAGAGCGCGGTGGCGCTCCGCCAGACCCTGCGCACCCAGGTGCAGTGGGGCGCCTGACAGCGAACGGCGCATACGCCGGGCAGAATGTGGCGGTGACCTTCTCCCCGTCGATCCGACGACCGCGCGCCGTCTCGTCCGCGGCGGCCGTGCTCGCCAGCGTGCTGGCGGTGACCGTATCGGCCTGCGGCGCCGATGATTCCGCCGCGCCGCTGCCGGGTTTCGGTCCCGTGGTGGCGCCCCCGCAGGGTGCGTCGGCTCCGCCCGTCACCGATTCGGTGGTGCTGCGCAATGATCTGCTGGAGGTGGGGCAACTGCCCGCCGGGTATGCGGCGCTGAACGATCCGCCGCCGGGCGTGAGCTCCGGCGCGGGCGCGCAGACCGATCCGGCGCAGTGCGCGAAGGTGCTGGCGCCGGTGACCGAGCAGGCGCCGGGCGCGGCGGCCGAGGCCGTCGCGCAGTTCAGCGGACCGGACTTCGCCAGTGTGGACATCGATGCCGCCTCGTATGCGAACGGCGGAGCGGCACAGGCGTTTTCCGCCATGCAAACGCTGTTGCGGGAATGCACGGCATATTCCGGAAAGGACGCCGACGATACCGCGGTGGAATTCCGGGTGGGCGGTTTGGATCAGCCTGCGGAAGGTGATGCGTCCACCGCTTTCCGGGTGAACACCACCAGTAGCGGACTCACTCTGTATTCGGCGGTGAGTCTCGCCCTGGTCGGTTCGACGGTCGTGCAGATCGCCATGTCCGGGGCCTCGGAACCGGATACGCAGCAGCTCAGCGCCCTGACCGCGGCCCAGGTGCGCAAACTGCGGGGCGCGGCGGGGCCGTAGTGCGTCAAGCCCCCTGAATTAACTCTGCGCAACATATCGTGGAATTTTTCCGGCACACAATGCATTTCGTTTGATCAATACGAGAATCGCGCATTTCCTGTCGGCACCCGGGCCTAGGCTCGGATCCGTCCGATAACAATTCGATCGGAGGATTCCGATGCCCGACGTCAAACCGATTCCCGAGGGCTACCCGGTCGTGAGCCCCGCGCTCGCCGTACAGGGCGCCGCACACGCCATCGATTTCTACAAGCGGGTGTTCGGCGCCGCGGAGCGCTTCCGCATGCCCGGACCCGACAACACCATCGCGCACTGTGAACTGCAGTTCGGCGAATCACTGGTCATGCTGGGCGATCCCGCGCCCGATATGGGATTCCTCGATCCCAAGACGGTCGGCGGCACCCCCGTCAACCTCTACACCTACGTCTAGGACGTGGATGCCACCCACGCCGCCGCCCTGGCCGCCGGTTCCAAGGAAACCCAGGCCCCGGCCACCCAGTTCTACGGCGACCGCACCGCCGCGTTCGAGGATCCCTTCGGCCACAAGTGGACCATCGCCACCCACGTCGAGGACGTCACCCCGGAGGAAATGGAAAAGCGGATGGCCCAAATGATGCAGGGCTGACCGTCTAACCGCCTCCGCACCCGCTTCAATGCCGAAACGGGTGCGGATCGCTGTCAGCGGCCGAATACGGTCAGCGCCAGCCCAATACGTTGATCGGACCGGGAGTCCACAACCCCGAATGGGTTTCGGTGTGCAGGCTCGGCCGCACCGGGACGGCGGAGGGATCGATCCGGGTGAAGCGTTGCAGCTCACCCCAGTCCGTACGCCACGAATTGTTCAAGTACGTGGCCATGGTCTGCGGGTGCAGCAGCAGCGAACTCCAGCCCAGCGGGCCGCCGCTGTCGTGGTTCTGCCACCGGTTCGTATCCTTGGCGCCACCCCGGTCGGGCAGCACCCGCCACTCCGGGGTCTCCGCGATCCCATTGTGGTGCTCATAGGGCCGCTGGCACGGAACCTGCAGGCCCACCGCCCAATCCAACAGCACCGGGGCATCGGAGCCGACGACCTCCTGCAGGGTGCGCGTCTGCGGCACCCGCGGCGGGGTCAACGCCACCCACTGCTTCCAATTCTGATCGCGGTCGCTCGCGACCAGGCGGATCACGGTGGCCTCGGCCGGGATATCGGTGAACGGGACCCGCAGATTGCGCCAGGTCGGCGCCGGGCCGATATCGATGGGGGGCCACCCGGCCCAGCTCCTGCACACCGCCCGCGGCATCGGCGATGCCGTACTCGATTTCGACGGGCTGACCGGTGGTCACCACACCGTAGGGATCCACCGAGCGGACACGACCGGCGGCGGTGATCGCGATGATGCCCGCGCGGTCGGTCGCCGCGGGCAGGCGGTACCAGCCCGTGGTGAGGCTCGCGGCCTCGGTCGCGCCATTGCTGCCGAGCACCGGGGTGGTGGCCGGGTTCAAGCCGAACGGCAGTGCGGCCGTGGTGGTTCCGGAGGACTCGTTCTGCTCCGCGCTATTGAGCGCGGACACGATGGCGCTGGTGTCGACCTCGTCGTCGGCCTTCAGATCGGTCGCCACCCCACCCGGGGTGAAGCCGACCGCGTCGGCCGTGAAGGTGCTGAAGGCGTCACCGGTGAGCGGGGTCAGCATGCCCGCATTCGGATCGGTTTCGACCAGCACCTCGTTGGCGATACCGCACGGCTTGCCCAGCACCGCATTGACATTCGACTTGGCGAGGGAGAAGCCCGGATACTGCGCGACCGCGCCCTTGGCCAGCGAACCCACCTCGAACAGCGCCATGAACGCGGCCACCACCGTCAATGGCGGAATCGCGACCAGCTTCCAGGCGCGGCCCGAGATACGGTGCGGGGCACCGGGTTCCGGGGCGCGCACATGGAACCCCCGGCCACGACGAGCAGCAGCAGCGCCAGCAGCAGGAACAGCTTGTTGACGCCGATACCGGCGACCACGACGGGCTTGTCGTTCCAGGGAATGCCCCAGTTCGACACATACCACCAGCCGTTCATGGTGGAGAACGTGATCGCCATCAGGAAGGCGACCATGGCGGCGAAGAGCGCGCGATTGCGCGGCGAGCGCATGACCCGCGGGCCCACGGCCACCGCGGCCGCCACCGCCACCGCGCCCGCCAGCCCGGCGTAGATGCCGTTGTGGTGGGTCCACTTGGTGGGGGTGGTCATCATGAGCAGCATGACGCCGACGGTGCTGCCCAGCAGGCGGCGCACCTGACCGGAGGCGAGGAACGGAACCCGTCCGCCCTTGCGCAGCAGGACGAAGGCGCACACGGCCATGCCCAGCCACAGCATGAACATGCCGAAGCGGCGGGCCACCGAACCGTCGATGGTGGGCATGAACAGGTACTGGTAGCGCAGATACTCGTTGAACCACTCGACATTCGGGCCGACGATCTCGTGCACGTGCTGCATCTCGAGGGTGGCGGCCAGGGTCTGATCGCCGAAAGCGACCGCCAGCACCATGGTTCCGGCCGCGGCCACCGGTGTGATCAACGCCAGGTAGGAGACGCCGCGGGCACGCAGTATGGCGGCGAATCCGGCGTTCTCGGGCACCGGGTTGCTCAGTGCGCGGGCGCGGGCGTCGACAATGCGCCACACCGGGCGGATTCCGGCGAGCAAGGGGGCGACGCAGATAATGCCCGACGGGCCCGCGGTGCAGGCGAACGCGCCGATGAGGGCCGCGATCGCATAGGGCAGCAGGCGGCGCGTCTCAATGGCGCGTTCCACCGAGACCCAGGTCAACAGGACCGCCAGCGCCACCGGCGCTTCGGGGCGCAGACCGTTGTTGTACGGCAGCCAGACAGCCAGGAAGCCCAGCGCGCCGGTCCACACGGCGATCCGGTTGCGCGCGATGCGCGCGCCCAGCCGCGGAATCACCTCGCGGCTGATGACCAGCCACGCGATGATCCCGGCGAGCAGCGCGGGGAGCCGCACCCACGGGCTGGCGGGCGAGACGAGCGCCAGGTAGCCGAAGAGGGAATGGTATGTGCCGACCGGGTTCTCGGGGACGCCGAAATAGGCGAAGTAGTTGGCCATATAGCCCGACGGGATCGAGGCGCGGCCCATGCCGAACAGGTAGCCGTCATCGGCGGTGGTGGCGCCGATGAAATGCCAGAGCACCAGCGTGCCCAGCACCGCGCCGTCGACCGGTTTGAAGGTCCACCAGCGCTGCGGCAGGAAGCGCCGCGCGCGGCGGCCGTCGCGGCGGTCCAGGCGATACAGGGCGAACAGGGCCAGGATGGTGCCCAGCACCGCGGTCCAGATCGCCACCCACTTGAGCGTGCTCGGCGTGGAGGAGAAGCGGCTGTCGACCTGGGCGGTGACCTTCGTCCCGTCGGCGGTGGCCAGATCGCTGTAGATGCCGACCACCTGCGGGCGGTAGTCGCCGTCCAGGGTGACCGGCGCGACCGTGGAGCCGGTGAGGGTGGCGGTGGCCTGGGTCATACCCACGTGCACCACCAGTTCACAGCCCGCGCCCAGTTCCTCCAGGGGTGCGCTGACCAGCGTCTGGTCGCGTAGCACCGCTTCCAGGCGGGCCGGTTTCGCGGTACCGTCCTCGGCCGTGCTGGCCGGGGTCACCCAGGCCAGGAACCCGTACCGCCACCGGTCGGGCGCACCGTTCGGGGTGGTCGCCACCAGCGTTCCACCGCTCGAAGCGAGCTGTGTCACAGCAGTACACGGAATGGTGGCGTCGAAGCTCAACGGCGCGTAGGATACCAGCGGCGCCTCCACACTGCGTGCCGAATTCCCCTGCGGCCACGACACCGTCGCCGCCTCCACCTTGACCGGCAGCAGCGGCACCGCCACCGCCGCCAGCACCGCTACCAATCCCGCGATCCACGCGACCGGCCGCTCCCACCCCCCGCGGGCCCGCACCCCGGCCCCGCTCCCAGCTCTCCCAGCGGACTCTTCCGCCCTCTCCAATACGTCGGTCACGACCGCCGATATTAAGCGGCAATCCGGACCCCCCGCTCCCCGGTCACCTCCCATTCGCCCGAAACCCCCACCCCCGCCATCC
>NZ_BDCH01000033.1 GCF_001613405.1 Nocardia crassostreae | reverse complement strand
AACCCGAACGGGGGAGCGGAGAACTGGATGCGCAGCACATCGTCGTGGGTGAGCGCATCCTCGAACCGCCCCGACGGCACCCGTCCCCGCCCGCGCCGCACGAATTCCAGTTCGGTGCACACATGGTCGAGGAAGTCGTCGACCTGTTCGATGTCGTACCCGCGATGCCCGCGCGGCGGCGCGTCGAATTCGACCAGGCGGATATCGGCGGCGGTGAGGTGATCGTGTCCCGCGAGGGTTTCGGCTATGCGCGCGCAGAAGGCGTCCACCTGGGCCGGGTGGTAGCCGTGGTGCCCGAACGGCGCATGGCCGAATCGTTTGCGGCGGACGTCCTCGGGGGTCACCCGCGTCATTGTGCCAATGCGCTCATGTCCGAATCGCCGCCGCCCCATGTGAATCCGAATTGCCGGATCAGTCCGCACGCACGCCGTCGATGAGCAGCCTGCGAATGGCCTGGCCGAGCCCCTCGACGGCGGTCATATCGGGATCGCGCAGCCCGTGGATGATGGCCGCCAGAATCATGCCCGTCACGGCGCGCGCGGTGTTGGCGGTATCCAGATCGGCGCGCAGGTAGCCCTGTTCCACGCCGTGTTCGAGATATCCGGCGGTCAGCGCGTCGGCCGAGTCGAGCAGGCCGTATAGGCGCATGGTCAGTTCGGCGTCGATGCCGGTGGCCTGGAACAGAAGCAGCTGCGCCACCCGGTGATCCTCGAGGAATATGCCGATGAGCGCGGTGCCGATGCGGTCGGTCTGGGCTCGGTAGGCCTCCAGCGTGTCGGCCGCGTCGGGGGCATTGTCGGTGCCGAGCGCCTCGATGATGCGCGCGGCCAGATCGTCGATGACGTGATCGATGATGTCGCGCTTATTGGCGAAGTAGCGGTAGAAGGTGCCGTGCCCGATGCCCAGCTCGGCGGCGATATCGGCAATGCCGGTGGCGTGATAGCCCTTCTCGGCGAAGCGGGCGAAGGCGGTGTCGATGATGTCCTGGCGGAGCTCGGCCTTGCGTCGTTCGATTCTCGAGGATGGCTTCGTCACGCTCCCGATGATACGGTGATCACAAACGGAATGATATGTCATTCCGTGATACGGGCATCATTTTCTTTCGGGAGGTTCGGCGTGGCACCTCAGTACGACGCCATCGTGGTCGGCGCGGGCTTCGGCGGTATGGGCGCGGGCATCGAATTGGATCGGCTCGGCCTGAGCAACTTCGTGATCCTGGAGCGCGAGGACGACCTCGGCGGCACCTGGCACGTCAACCGCTATCCCGGTCTGGCCGTGGACATAGCCTCGGTCACCTACTCGTATTCGTTCGAACCCAATCCGCACTGGTCGCGGCTGTTCGCGCCGGGCGCGGAGTTGAAGAAGTACGCCGAGCACGTGGCCGACAAGTACGACCTGCGGCGGCGTATGCGGTTCAATACCGTGGTCGGCGGGGCGCGCTGGGACGAGGAGAACCAGCAGTGGACCGTCGCGCTGGAGAACGGCGAATCGCTCACTGCCCGTTACCTGATGGCCGCCACCGGCTTCCTGTCCCAGCCCTACACGCCGCCGTTCCCGGGCATCGACACCTTCCAGGGCAAGATCATCCACACCACGGCGTGGGAGGACGACTACGACCTGACCGACCGCAAGGCCGCCATTATCGGCACCGGCGCGACCGCCGTGTAGCTGATCCCCGAGGTGGCCAAGAAGGCGCGGGCGCTCACCGTCTTCCAGCGCACGCCGATCTGGGTGGTGCCCAAGGTCGACACCGCCATCCCCAAGCCGGTGCAGAGCCTGTTCGCGCGAGTTCCATTGACGCAGAAGGCCGCCCGCATGGTCAACACCACCATGCTGGAAGCGCTCATGGTGGTCGGCGTGCTGCACTTCAAGGAGGCCAAGCCGCTGAACCGGGCCGCGGGCGTGCTGGCCAAGGCGCATCTACGGGCCTCGGTGCGCGACAAGGAGACTCGTGAGAAGCTCACGCCGGACTACGATTTCGGCTGCAAGCGGCCCACGTTCTCGAACCAGTACTTCAAGATGTTCAACGAACCGCATGTGCGCCTGGAGACCAACTCCATCGATCACCTCGAAGCCGACGGCATCGTGACCGCCGACGGCCACAAGACCGAGATCGACACCCTCATCCTGGCCACCGGATTCAACCTCTGGGGCGTCAACTTCCCGGCCATCGAGATCATCGGCCGTGACGGCGTGAATCTCGGAAAGTTCTGGCGCGACAACCGCTTCCAGGCCTACGAGGGCATCACCGTGCCGAAGTTCCCCAACTTCGTCTCGCTCAACAGCCCCTACTCCTACAGTGGCCTGTCCTACTTCACCACCATCGAGGCGCAGATGAAGCATATGGCGCGCCTGTTCGGTGAGATGTTCCGCCGCGGCGAGCAGGTCTTCGAGATCACCGAATCCGCCAATGCCAAGTTCCTCGACCGCGTGACGGAGAAGCTCGGCTCCTCGGTCTTCTACGGCGGCCAGTGCGCCACCGCCCGCAGCTACTACTTCAACCAGCACGGCGAGGCGGCCCTGTTGCGCCCCACCAGCACCGTGAACGCCCACCGCGAGGCGGTCAGCTTCCCGCTCGACGACTACACCTACGGGGTGAAGTCGGCCTGAGCAGGGAGCGCGCGGTCGGCACGGTCGGCGGTCGACCGCGCGTCCCGGACTCCTCAGTCCGGAAGCACTTGATAACGGGCGCAGGCGAACTCGCCGTTCATCGCGACTTCGGTGAGCTTCAGCTCGCGACGCCGGGGCAGCAGGGGAGCCCCGGCGCCCAGGGTGACCGGCGCGAACGAGACGATGATCTCGTCGAGCAGGCCGTGATCGGCGAACTGCCCGGCCAGATCGCCGCCGCCCATGCCCCAGAGGTCCTTGTCCCCGGCGGCGGCCGCCATCTGCTCGTACACCGCGGGCACCGACTCGGTGGTGAACCGGATATCGCGCCCGGGCGCGGCGGTGAGGTCGCGATGGGTGAACACCCAGACCGGCGCCTTGTACGCCCAGGCGTCCGGGTGGTAGTCGATGATCCACTGATAGGTATTGGCGCCCATGGCGATCGCGCCGATGCTCTCGATGAACGGATCCAATCCCATCGGTCCCTGCTCATCGGATTTCCGGTGCAGCAGCCATTCGAGGGAGTTGTCGGAGTCGACGAGGAAGCCGTCGAGACTGGCGGCGGTGTAATAGGTGGTGCGGGTCATCTCATCCTCTCTGCCGGAGCCACATGATCGGGTCTCCGTAACCGAGTTTCTCTGCGATATCCGGTGATTCGGTGCGCAACCAGTGCCGCACGAGCAGCCGCCGATGCGCGGAGAACGTCAAGACATGCGCGATCACGCTGCCGAGCACGAAGCTCTCCGGCGGTTCGCACAGGGCGTCGATGAGGGTGTCGTTCCAGCCCCCGCGCCGATCGATCTCCGGCACGACCTCCAGCCAGCGCGGCGCGATCTTGTCGAACCGCCGGATCAAGGTGTCGGGATCGTCTGCGCCCTCGGGCGGGGTGTCCTTGCCGTCGATCGAGGTCAGCCACAGTTCCCGGGTCCGCACCTGCCGGTGCAGTACGGCCGCGATGGATTCCTCCGGTCCGTCCCATGGCAGCACCGTCAACCCGGGCGCCTGCACCCGCCGATACCGTTCCTCATCGAGACCCGCTGCGGCCGTGAGCAATTCCCGCGTGTCATCCAGATCGTTGTGCAGCATGACCGCTGTCGGATCCATATCCGCCCGTCCTCTCGGCTCGCTCTCCACCCACAACGACATCGGCGGATGGAAGTGAACCCCATTGACCGCGGGCAGCCACCGCTGCTTCTGCTCGTCGCCGGTCCCACTCGGCGGATGCCCGTACGCCCGGCTGAACGCCCTGCTGAACCCCTCCACCGAGTCGTACCCCCACATCCGTCACGCTCCGCCCCCGGCTCAACTGCCACGCCGCCCGCTCCAACAGCACCCGCCTGCGCAGTGCCACCGGCGTCTCCCCGGTCCCGCGCGAGAACTGCCGCGAGAAATGAAACGGCGAAGCATACGCATCGGCAGCCATCTCCCCGAGCGTGGCGTTGTCCTCGTCGAGCACCGCGTCCAGCAACTCCCGAAGCCGATCTCGTCCTGTGTGCACCGACCCAGTCTGGCGCAACCGCCCGCGCGCCCGCTTGACCGAAATTGCTCACGTGCGCACGGCCCGCATTGACACCGGTCGAGCGCGCCGCGAAGGATGATCATGAACAAGGGAGCGGTGTTGATTCCATCTGCCGAAGTGACCACCGAGATCGTGCGAGCCGGGGACGGGGAGACCTTCGAAGCCCGCGTCTACCGCAGGACCGATGCGCCCGCGGCCCCGGTCCTGATCTGCATGCCCGCCATGGCCACTCGCGCCGCCGTGTACACGCCGTTGGCGGAAGCGCTGTCGCAGGCGGGTTTCCAGGTGGTTCTCGGCGAATTACGCGGTCAGGGAACAAGTTCCGTGCGCATCGAGCGTGGTGTTCGCTACGGCTACCACGACATTGTCACCCGCGACTATCCCGCCCTCTTCGCCATGGTCGACGCCGCCTTCCCCGAAGCCCCCCGCTACCTGCTGGGCCACAGCCTCGGCGGCCAGCTGGGCGCCCTCTGCTTGGGGCAGCACCCTGAAGCCGCCACCGGCGCCATCCTCATCGGCGCCCCTTCCTGCCACCACTCCGGTTGGCCCTTCCCCAAGAATCTCGCCATCCTCGCCGCGTCCCAACTCGCCGCGGCCGTCAGCCCCCTGGTTGGCTACTTCCCGGGCCGCCGCCTCGGCATCCTGGGCAATGACTCGACCCACCTGTTACGCGACTTCGCCACCCAGATCCGTACGGGCCGCTACCGTGTCCCTTCCTCCCCAATAGATTTCGAATCCGCCCTGTCCCGCCCAACCCTCCCGGTCCTCGCGATCTCCATCACCGGCGACGCCATGGCCACCCCTGCGGGCGTTCGAGCCCTCGCCGACAAGCTGACGAGCGCATCCGTCACCCGCTGGACCCTCACCCTCGATGCCCCGGCCAACCCGCACTACGCCTGGATCCGTGACAACTCCGCCCTGATCACACGCATCGACTCCTTCGTGAGTGGTTCTACGCAGCGAATCGGGTAATCGAGCGCAGTCGCCGCGGCTCGCGGTCCCGAAGGATCGACCCGTCCCACTTCGTGAATGGAAGGTCGATCGATGAATCGGGCAGTGCTTATCGGTAGTCAGGTGGTCATCGCGCTTCTCGCGCTCGGCGTACGCTTCGCGGCCCCCGGATGGTGGCTCATCATCGTTTTCATGACCATCGGCTTTGTCGCACTGGCCATTCTCGCCCCGTTGATTCTCGCGACAACCCTCACCGCGGTATTCGCCCCCGCATTGCGCCCCCGCACCCTGATCGCCCTCTGCGTCGCCGATATCGCCCTGCTGACCTTCGCTTCGACGCTCCCCGATTTCACCGATGTCTCCGACCAGTACCCGGTTTCGCTGGCGGCGTTGGCAACCGGCGAGGCCGAGGTTTCCCGGCAGGCGATGGACGTCTTCAGCGCCATCGCCGGGTACGCGCTTCCGGTCTATGCCGCGGCGGCTCTCGTGACCATCGTGCTCGCCGTGCTGGATCACCGTCGCGCCCGCCGTGTGCCGGTCGGACCCCGTCCGGGCGAATTCGGGGCTCCGGCCGTGTGGGAGGGCGCTGTTCGCTGATCGCGGGCGTAGCGTCGAATTCATGGATCGCGAGGGTGTAGCGCGGTGGGTCGGAGCGTACGAACGGGCCTGGCGGACTCCGGGGACCGCGGGGCTGGGGGAGTTGTTCGGCGAGCGGGTGCGGTATGTGGTTTCGCCCTGGGCGAAGCCGATAGTGGGGCTGGAGGCTCTCGCCGCGTTCTGGGAGGCCGGGCGGAGCGGGGCCGACGAGCCGTTCCGAATGATGTCGGAGGTGGTCGCGGTGGAGGGGGGTACCGCTGTGGTGCGGGTTTTCGTGGAGTACGAGAACGATGATCCGGGCAGGTGGCGGGACCTTTGGGTGGTGCGGTTCGATGGGATGGGGCGGTGCGTGTGGTTCGAGGAGTGGCCCTTCGCGCCGGATCAATGGGACGGGCAGGAACGCGTTGGCGGGGTCGGATAGAGAGTCGGCGCGTCTAGTTCGGGTGATTGCTGGCAGACTGTGGGGGACACGCACCCATTCGACCATTGACTAGGGGCTGACTTCGACGATGGACCTTCTGCTGCCGCTGCTGCTGGTTGCTCTGCTCATCCCGATGTTCCTCGGTGTCCGCCGCCAGAAGCGCGAGATGGCCAAGGTTACGGAGATGCAGGAAAGCCTGAAGACCGGCGACCGGGTCGTCACCACGTCGGGGCTGTACGGCACCGTGGTGGACGTCGATGACACCACCGTCGACCTCGAGATCGCCGAGGAGGTCGTGACCACCTGGTCGCGCGCCGCGATCCGCGAGGTGCGCACCGACGATGTCGAGACCACCACCACCGAGGACACCACGGCCGAGACCACCGGCACCGCCGTCAACGGCACCCCCGCGACCGCCACCGAGGCCGTCGCGGACGCCGCCGACGACACCACGCGCCTGTCCAAGGACTGACACAGCCAGCGCCGTCGGCCGCCGGACAATCCGGCGGCCGACGGCGCTGCGGTGTGCCCGCTCGCTCCCCCCGATTCCGCCTAGGAGATAAGTACTGTGCCACCTTCCCAGGGAAAGGCGCGCCATCTGCGCCTGCTCGGCGTCTACGCCGCACTGGTGGCCGTGATGTTCGGCCTGGTGTTCTTCACCGGTGACAAATCCGCGACCCCCAAGCTCGGCATCGACCTGCAGGGCGGTACCCGCGTCACGCTGACCGCCCGCACCGTCGACGGTGGCAAGCCGAGCCAGGACAGTCTGCGCCAGGCGCAGGACATTATCGAGCGCCGCGTCAACGGCCTCGGCGTCTCCGGGTCCGAGGTCGTCATCGAGGGCGACAACCTGGTCATCACGGTGCCGGGTGAGGACGGCGGCCAGGCCAAGTCGCTGGCCAGCACCGCCAAGCTCTACGTCCGCCCGGTGCTGCAGTCCATCCCGCCGCAGGTGGTGAATGGCCAGCCGGTCAATCAGCAACAGCAGCAGCCGGTCCCGCCAGCGGGTGCGACCGTGCCGCCGACCGATGCCACCGCACCCGGCGCGGAA
The DNA here is from genome assembly GCF_001613405.1 of Nocardia crassostreae. Lineage (GTDB taxonomy): Bacteria > Actinomycetota > Actinomycetes > Mycobacteriales > Mycobacteriaceae > Nocardia > Nocardia crassostreae. The sequence goes on along the minus strand of NZ_BDCH01000033.1, from coordinate 76,774 downwards.
ACCGCGACCCCGCCCACCACGGGTGAGGCCCCGGCCGTGCATAACCGCGTGTTCCCGGCCCAGCAGCCGACCGAACCGGCCCCGACCACGGAGCCCGCGCCGACCACCGAACCCGCGCCGACCACGGAACCGGCCCCCACCACCGCACCGGCCCCGACCGCCGAGCCGCAGACCCCGCAGCAGCAGCAAGCACAGGACATCGCGGCCGCGAAGGCGTTGCGGCAGAGCACCGATCAGTCGGTGCAGCAGATCGCCATGATGATCATGGACTGCTCCAAGCCGGATCCGCTGGAAGGCAACGACGACCCGAACCTGCCGCTGGTCACCTGCAATACCGAGGGCACTGAGGTCTACCTGCTCGACGTCTCCAAGCTCGGCGGCCAGGAGATCAAGAACGCCACCGGCGATTTCAACTCGCAGGAATCCAAGTGGATGGTGAGCGTCGAGTTCAAGTCCGGCGGCGCCGACACCTGGGGCAAGCTGACCACCGAGTACTACAACCAGCAGCTGGCCTTCGTGCTCGACTCCAAGGTCGTGAGCGCGCCGGTCGTGCAGCAGGCGGGCCAGTACGGCGGCAGCACCGCCATTTCCGGCACCGGCATCAACAAGACCACGGCCAAGGAACTGGCCAATACCCTGAAGTACGGTTCGCTGCCGCTGTCGTTCTCCACCTCCGAGGCGGAGACGGTCTCGGCGACCCTGGGTCTGTCCTCGCTGCGCGCGGGTCTGATCGCGGGTCTCGTCGGTCTGATCGCGGTCTTGCTGTACTGCCTGCTCTACTACCGCATGCTGGGCTTCCTGGCCGGTTTCTCGCTGCTCGCGGCGGGTGCGGCCGTCTACGCCCTGATCGTGTTGCTGGGCAGGTCCATCGGCTTCACCCTCGATCTCGCCGGTATTGCCGGTCTGATCATCGGTATCGGTCTGACCGCCGACTCCTTCGTGGTTTTCTTCGAACGCATCAAGGACGAAATGCGCGAAGGCCGCAGCTTCCGGTCCGCGGTCCCGCGCGGCTGGGCCCGCGCCCAGCGCACCAACCTGTCCGGTAAGACGGTCAGCCTCATCGCCTCCGCGGTGCTGTACCTGCTCGCCGCCGGTCAGGTGAAGGGCTTCGCCTTCACCCTGGGCCTCACCACCGTGCTCGACCTCATCGTGCTGTACCTGGTCACCGCGCCGCTCATGATGCTGGCGTCGCGCTCGCCGTTCTGGGCGAAGCCGTCGGTGAACGGTCTCGGCGCCGTTGCTCAGATTGCCCGCGAACGCAAGGCGGCCGCCGGCGTCGCGGTGAAGGAGGCGTGATCATGCGCAGCAAATCCAGCACCCCGGTCCTGGACATCGATTCCGAGCTCGACGCCGAGGCCGATCGGAGTACGCCGCAGCACAGCCTGTTCGAGCGGCTCTACACCGGCACCGGCGGTTTCGAGATCGTCGGGCGGCGGAAGTTCTTCTACAGCCTCAGCGCCGTCCTGGTGATCATCGCGATCCTGAGCATCGCGGTGCGCGGGTTCACCCTTGGCATCGACTTCGCCGGTGGTTCCCGCATCCAGCTGCCCGCCGCGGACAATGTCACCACCTCCAAGGTGGAGGAGGTCTACAGCTCGGCGCTCGGCCATGCACCGGTGACGGTGCAGAAGGTGGGTTCCGGTGCGGCGGCGGCCATTCAGATCCGCTCTGACTCCCTCGACGAGGAGCAGACGGTCACCCTGACCGATGCCCTGTTCGACGCCTTCCAGCCGAAGGACTCCGACGGGCAGGTCAACCGCAATGCCATCTCCGTGGCCGAGATCAGTGAGACCTGGGGTGGTCAGATCACCCAGAAGGCCCTGATCGCGCTGGCGGTGTTCGTGGTGCTGACCATGATCTACATCGCCATCCGCTTCGAGAGAGATATGTCGATCGCGGCCATCGGGTCGCTGTTCTTCAACCTCGTCGTCACCGCGGGCATCTATTCGCTGGTCGGTTTCGAGGTGACCCCCGCCGCGGTCATCGGCCTGCTCACGATTCTGGGCTACGTCATCTACGACAACGTGGTCGTGTTCGACAAGGTCGAGGAGAACACCCAGGGCGTGCTGCATCTGCGCAAGCACACCTATGCGGAGAAGGCCAACCTGGCCGCCAACCAGACGCTCATGCGTTCCATCAACACCACCGTCATCGGCATGCTGCCGATCATCGGCATGCTGGTGATCGCGGTGTGGCTGCTGGGCGTCGGCACCCTCAAGGATCTGGCCCTGGTGCAGCTGGTCGGCATGATCGTCGGCGCCTATTCCTCCATCTTCTTCGCGGTGCCGCTGCTGGTGTCGATCAAGGAGCGGTTCGGCCCGGTGGCCGAGCACACCCGCAAGGTGATGGCGCGCCGCTCCGGCGCCGCCAGCGCCCGCGCGGCCGAGGTGGGCGCCAGCCGGGCCGGGGCCGCCAGCCGCACCTCCTTCGAGAAGACCACGTCCTTCGATGGTTTCGCGGCCGGACGGGAGAGCCACGGTCCGCGCACCCGGGACGGGGGCGGTCCACGCCCCGGCGCCCGGCCGAGCGGGAAACGACACAAGAGAAGGCACTGAGCATGCGCAGGGGGTTGCGAACGGTGGGACGGCGAGACAGCGAATCGATCGGCCGGACCAGCGGCCCCCGCGCTCTGCTCCGCCGTGGCCTGATCGTGGCCACGGCGGGTGTGCTGAGCGCCGGTCTGCTGGCCGGTTGTGCGGGCAAGAACCAGGTGCCCTCCATCGGCTACGGCGTGGACACGGCCGTCGCCAGCTACAACGGCAGCTCCACGCTGGGCGCCAACAGCGGTGCGGCGGCGGTCTTCTCGCGCGTGCTGACCGGGTTCTTCTATACCGGTCCGGACGGGCAGCCGGTGGCCGACACCGATACCGGCACCGCCAAGGAGGTGCCGGGGGAGTCGCAGACCATCCAGTACCGGCTGAATCCGGACGGCGTCTACTCCGACGGCACCGCCACCTCGTGTGACGATCTGGTGCTGGCCTGGGCGGCGCGCTCGGGCCGGTTCACCAAAGCCGGTCCGGGCGGGCCAATTCCGATGTTCGACGCGGCGAGCACGCTGGGCTACCGCGATATCGAGCGGGTGGAATGTCAGGCCGGGTCCAAGGACGCGACGGTGACATTCCGTCCGGGCAAGCATTATTCGGCGTGGAAGACGCTGTTCAATGCCGGTGAGATCATGCCCGCGCACGTGGTCGCCACCGCCGCCAAGGTGCCGAATCTGGTGCAGGCCGTCACGACCGGCGATCAGGCCGTCATGGAGCGCATCGCCGACTTCTGGAATACCGGCTGGATCCTCACGCCCGGCAAGCTGGACCTGTCGGTGCTCCCCTCCTCGGGCCCGTACCGGGTGGAATCGTTCAGCAAGGACGACGGCCTGGTGCTGGTCAAGAACGATAAATGGTGGGGCAATTCCGCCAAGACGCCGCGCATCGTGGTGTGGGACAAGAACACCGATCTGCAGAAGGAGGTCGACGACGGCGCGGTCGGCGTGCTCGATATCGGCGGGGGCTCCCTGGGCGAGGTGAGCCTGGACGGCTTCAATGGTGAGACCGTGCCCGGTCGCGGCGCGGAACTGCTGACCCTGAGCACCGGCGGCGTCTTCAGCTCCACCGACGCCCGTCGCGCGCTGGCGTTGTGCGTGCCCCGGCAGTCGCTGTTCGACAAGCTCGGGCATCCCGGCTTCGAGGCCTCCTCCGCGCTGGGTTCGGGTCCGCTGAATTCCCGTACCCTGCAACAGGACTCGCTGTACTACGTGGCGGTCGCGGGTGCCTCCGATCGGTACAAGAACGCCGATACGGCCGCGGCCGGTCAAGCCCTGAAGGCCGCCGGGGTGCAGAACCCGACCGTGCGCATCGGCTATGTGGCCCCCGATGAGCGGCGCGCCCAGACGGTGTCGATGATCGCGGAATCGTGCAAGGCCGCGGGCATCAATGTCGTCGATGCGGGCGCGCCCGATTTCGCCGCGGCGCAACTGGCCGAGGGCAAGGTGGACGCCGTGCTCGGCGGCGCGGCCGCCATGCCCGGTCCGTCGGGTTCGCTCACCGGCACCGACGCGATTGCGGCGCTGTACACAGGTCAGGGTGTGAACTACGGCCGCTTCGGCAATGGCCGCTACGATGCCATCGCGGATCAGCTCGCGGGCGAGCAGGATTCGGCGACCGTGCTGAACCTGCTGACCGAGCAGGAGAATCTGCTGTGGAGTGAGATGCCCTCCATCCCGCTGTTCGCCACCCCGCGCACCATCGCGTTCGGCGACGGCATGGAGAACGGCATCGCCAGCCCGACCCGCGCGGGTGCGGGATGGAATATGGATCGCTGGGTATTGAAACGGTGAGTGCCGTGGTGGCGTTGGTGACGAGGAGCAGGTGCAGATGAGCAAGCACGAGATGGCAGAGACCGCGGAATTCGCCGGGGAGCGGGCCGCCCGCGCCGGGGAGGCGGTGGCGCGGCTGACCCGCTGGCACGACGACTTCCCGACCCCGGGCGTGCGTTTCGCCGATCTGACGCCGGTCTTGGCCGATGCCGACGGCTTCCGCGCCGTGCTGGACTGCTTCGCCTCGTGCGCGCCGGACGCCGATCTGGTGGCCGGTGTGGACGCGCGCGGCTTCCTGCTGGGCGCGGGCGTGGCGGCGGTGCTGGGCACCGGCGTGATCGCGGTGCGCAAGGCGGGCAAGCTGCCGCCGCCGGTGATCTCGCGCGAGTACACCCTCGAATACGGTTCGGCGGCACTGGAAATCCCGGCCGACGGCATCGATCTCGCGGGCCGCCGGGTGCTACTACTCGACGATGTGCTCGCCACCGGCGGCACCCTGGCCGCCGCGGCGGAGCTGTTCAAGGCGGCGGGCGCGGAGGTGGTGGCGGCCGCCGTGGTACTGGAGCTGAGCTTCCTCGGCGGCCGGGACCGGCAGGGCGACTACCCGCTGACATCGATCGTCAAGCTGGACTAGACGGCTGGTCGCCGTCAGTCCGTTATCCGGGCGATGAATCCGGCCACGACGAGCCAGAACACCGCTGCCAGACCGTAATTCACGACAATGTCGAGTTTGCCGTCACCGGTGTGGAACAGGCCGGGGAAGAACAGTGCGAGCGGTTCGGCCAAGGATTTGATGCCTTGGAAGAACCGGTTCGCCTGGTCCGCCTCGAAAACGAGCATGAGAATGTAGATCGCCTCGATGAGGGCGAACAGGGCACCGACGCCCGCGATAATGCGGGCCCCGGCGCCCTCTCGGGTTCGGTACATGTAGGGCATGCTCGGGTGATGCCCGCGGTGTGCCGATCGAAACAGCCCGGTCAGCGGCCGGTTCCAATGGCCTGGCCCAGGAGCGCGGCCAGTGCGGTGGGCAGCACTTCCGAGGCCGTCTGCCAGAAGCGCGGCTCCGCCATCACGAATGTGGGGCTGCTGATCGAACACCCCGTGACCGCCGGTACGCCATTGAGCCGATCTCGCAGGAATTTGATGGCCCCCGGCAGTTGCGCGGCGACGCCGGAAATGTGCTCGCCCACCAGTTCCCGCTCATAGGTGACGCTGGGCGCGCCCTCGGCGCAGTACTTGTCGACGAGGCGGTTCACCCCCGCATTGGGCAGGATCTCGTCGAACTGCGCGTGATAGATGTACACCGGCATATCCGGTGTGGCCTGCCCGAGCGAGTTCTCGGCCAGAAAGCGCTGAATCGCCGGATGCTGGAGCGGATCGCCCTGGAACGCGCCGAGATAGTCGTAGAACGGGACGAGCGCGGTGCCCATCGGATGGCACAACAGGCTCTTCGAGGCCAGCAGCAGCTGGCTCACCGGGTCCACGATGCCATTGCGCAGCATCTCCCGCACTTCGGGGTACTCGTTGGCGTTGCCCGCGAACACCCCCATGACCAGGCCGGTGTAGAGCCCTCTGTTGTTGTGCCGCAACGCATGCCCGAAGTCGGCCGCCGCGATTCCGCCCGCCGCGACGCCGACGATATTCAGCTCCGGCGCGTAGGTCTGGGCGATCTCCGCGGCGAAGGAGGAGGGCACGGTGCCGCCGGAGTAGCCCCACAGCGCCGTCGGTGTTTCCGGCCCGGACAGCTGGGCGGGCGCGAAATTCTCGACCGCCCGGATGCCGTCGAGGGTGGTTTGCGCATTGAGTTTGGAGGTGCCGTAGGAGGATTTCGGGCCCTCGTAGTCGGGCAGCGCTACAGTCCAGCCCTCGCCCACCCCAGCCGCGATGGGGATGAGCACCTCGGCCGCATTGACATAGTCGAAAGGTATTGCACCGGACTGGATCACATACGACGGCGCGCAGTACTGCGCGGCGCTGTCCTCCGCGATCTGATACGACAGCAGCTTGCGTCCGCCCTCCGGCGGGGGCGCTTTGGGCACCAGCACGGTGGTGACCGTGGCAATGGCGTCGCCGAAACTATTGGTCGTCCGGTACAGCAGCTGCCAGGCATCGACATTGAGATGCACGAACCCGAATAACGCGGGCATGATCCGCCGCACCCGCAGGATCTCACCGGGCTGCGCCGCCGCCACCAGCCCGGCCTCGGGCGCGTAGAACTCGTCGAATTCCGGCGGCAGCGTCACCGCTGGCGGCGGCTTGATCGCGACCTCCTTGCTCGGCTCGGCGACGGCGATCACCGGAGCCGCCTCGAACAGCAGTCCGATGGTGACACCGGCCGCGAGCAGCCGTCCCCATCTGCGTGATGTCATCGAATCTCTTTCTGCGCACAGCGATGTGGGCATCAACCGTCTCAGACGAGGGTGGTCGCGGTCTCTGTGCGCGGAATCAGGGTTGGAGTCCGGCATTTGTTCGAATGACAGGATTTCGGCCCGGCTGTGCCGGAACTGTCCTGTTGTGCGCGAATATCCTGCGGGTGCTTTGGTTCAGCGCCACAATGTCGGGATGAGCACCGCATCGGGGGACCCGGCGCTACCCTTCCCCGACTTCGTCAACGACCACCTGCCCGAGGTCGCCCGCGAGGTCATGGCCGCCGTCGTGCGCAGCGTCCCCGACTACGAGCAACTGCCCCGCGATGTGGTCGAACACGATCTGGTGCATCGCGCCGAGGACAATCTGCGCCTGTTCCTGCGCCTGCTGACCGAAGGCCGCGAGCCCTGCGCGGGCGATCTCGACGATATGATCGACGTCGCGGTTCGCCGTGCGCGCGAAGGCATTCCGCTCGACGCCGTGCTGTCGGTGTACCACCGGGGCGCACTAGCGGCCTGGAATTTCCTGGCGGCCTCCGTCCAGGGGGAGGGGCAGCGGGAGGAGCTGCTCGCCGCGGTCCCGCGTCTGCCGGAGTACCTCGGCGCGGTCATCCCCGGCGTCGCGGGTTCGTATCTGCGCGAACGCCAGGACCTGCACTGGGAGCAGCGCGAGGCCAAACGCACCCTGGCGCAGGCGCTCCTACAGGGCAAACCCGTGGAATTGCTGGCCGAACGATTCGGCCTCACCCTCGGCGGCTATCACGTGCTCGCCCTGCGCACCGCCGACGCCGCCGCCACCGCGGACGGGGTGCGCCCGGCCATGCGGGTCATTCACGGCGAGATCGATGCCCTCTCACCGCAGGCGTTGACCCTGCTGGACCGGGCCGGGGGCTGGGTCCTGGTGCCGAGCGGCGAACCGCCCGCCCGGCTGGAAGCCGCGGTGGCGCGTATCGCGGCTGCGGCCGGGGTCCGCGTCATTGCCGGAATGGCCACCGCCGCATCGGTTTCCGAGGTTCCGTCCCGCGCCGAGGAATCCGGCGAGATCGCCCGCTTGGCCCTGGGGCTCGGCCGCCCCACCGGCGTCTACCGCATGGCCGACCTGGCCCTGCAATACCAATTCGCCCGCCCCGGTCCGGCCCGCGCCTGGCTGCTCGAACTGCTCGCCCCCCTCGCCGATCACCTGCATCTCATGGACGCCCTGCGCGCCTTCCTCGCCCACGACCACAATCGCATTGCCGCGGCGGAGTCCCTGGTGGTGCACCGCAATACCCTCAACTACCGCCTGAACCGCATTGCCGCCCTCACCGGCTACGACCCGGGCCGCTCCGAGCACACACCCTTGTTCGCCGCCGCGCTCACCGCCTACGATCTGCGCGCCGCCGACCTCTGAGGGTGAAACGGCCGGAATACCTTCGGAAACCTCCCGCTAATGTGCGACGACCCGGGCGATGAAGCCGGTGACGATGAGCCAGAAGATCGCTGCCAGACCGTAATTGAGGATGATGTCCAGGTCGGGATTGCCGAGTTTGAACAGTCCGGGGAAGAACAGCGCAAGGGGTTCGGCCAGCGATTTGATGAATTGGAAGAACCGATTGGATTGATCGGCGTCCAACAACAACAGCAGTATGTACACGCCCTCGATCAGGGCGAACACGGCTCCGACCGTCCCCATGATGCGGGCGGCCGTTGCCTCATTGCGGGCGACGTACGGCATATGCCCAGGATGCCCGTTCGCGGGCGGCGTTCAAACCGTTCGTCGGCCACGTTCGAGCGACACGCGGGGGAGTGAAAGCGCGTGTCGGGCAACCTCATCCTCGGCGCGAGACATGGCATGATGTCCGGGTGATGACCGCGGCAGCCGGGAGCGTTCGGGCGTGAGGCCCAAGGTCATTGTGGGCGCGGTGTTCGGCACCGCCTTGGCGCTGGTCACGCTGGTTCTCGTGATCATCCTGCCCGCCACCGAAGAGGTGTGCGCGCCGGGTTCGCCGATGATTCCCGCCGCCACCACCGCGCGCACCGAACCCAATTGCCCCGCCACCGGATCACCGGCCGAGGACGGGTTGCAGGACGGCGCCCTGCGCGCACTGCGCTGTGTGGTGGCCCGATTCGGGTTGATGGATATGCGCGGGGTCATTGCCGACGACGACTATCCCGATCATCGCGCGGGTCGCGCGGTGGAGTTCATTGTCGGCGAGGATCAGGCCAAGGGCGAGCAGATCGTGTCCTTCCTGCAGGAGAACACCGCCGCGTTCGGGATCGAGTACGTGATCTGGAAGCAGCGCAGCTGGACTCCCGACGCGGCCGCGGGCATTCAGTGGCGTCCCCTCGAGGATCGCGGGGACGCGGCGCGCAATCATCAGGACCGTGTGCAGATGACCGTCAAGGCGGCCGTGGCCACCTCGACCGTCGCGCCGAGCGTCTCGCTGGCCGCGCAGAATGCCGCGGTCAACGAGGCGGGTCTGCTCGAGGGTCTGGGTCGTCGCCAATACCCTATGGCCGCAGGGACTTTCACCATCTCCGATGTGTTCGGCGCGCGCGGCGGGCACCATCTGGGCATCGATATGGCGGCCGCCTCGGGAACGCCGATCTATGCCGCCTCCGACGGTCTCGTGGTAGCCTCCGGCGCGGCGTCGGGCTTCGGCAACTGGGTGGTCATCGACTCCCTCGACGAGAGCGCCCGCCGCTATTCGACCGTCTACGGGCACATGTACGTCTCGGAGATCTTCGTGAAGGTCGGCGATGTGGTGACCATGGGCCAGCACATCGCCGATGTCGGCAACGACGGCGAATCCTCCTGCCCGCACCTGCATTTCGAGGTCGTGCCCGGCGGCCGCCTCACCGGCGGCTCCCAGGTCGATCCGATCGCCTGGCTGCCCGGGTCCAGCCTGCCCGTGCCCAGTACGCCCCACTGCGACAATGGATTCGGCACCGCGGGCGGCAATCTCGCGTCCGGTAAGGTGCCGCCCGAGCTCGAGGTCTGGTACCGCCGCGCCGGATCGCTGTGCCCGCAGATCTCCTCCTCGTTGCTGGCCGCCCAGGGCCAGGCCGAATCCGGCTTCCGCCGCGGCCTGACCTCCCCGGCGGGCGCGCAGGGGCTGGCCCAGTTCCTGCCCGGTACGGCGGCATCGCTGGCCCCCGACGGCCAGCCCTATGTGATCGACGCCGACGGCAATGGCGTGGCCAGCGTGTGGGACGACGGTGACGCCATCATCGGCCAGGGCCGCTATATGTGCACCATTGCCGCCACCGTGCAGGGCTGGCTGGAAGAGGGCAAGGTCAGCGGTGATCTCACCGAACTCACCGTCGCCGCCTACAACGCCGGTGAGGGCGCGGTGCTGGCCTCCGGCGGCATGCCCAACCAGTACGCCGCCCACTTCAGCGAAACCCGCCCCTATGTCGCGAGAATTCTTGCGGCCGAAGCGGGTTTCCGCAGTATGGGCAGCGGCGGGCGCTTCATCCCCGACGCCGCCGAGGATCTCGGCCCGCAGGTCGTGGAGGCCGCCGACGACTGGCGCGGCACCCCCTACGTATTCGGCGGCGGCGGCCCGCAGGGCCCCACCGGCGGCGGCTTCGACGAGGCCGGATTCACCGCCGCCGCGGTCTTCGCCGCCAGCGGCGGCACCATCACCCTGCCCACCACCGCCGAGCAGCAGTGGGAGCAGGGCGTGGAGGTCCCGCTGCTCAAAGCGCAGGCCGGTGACCTGGTCTTCGGCAATTTCGGCGACCGCGGTCCCGCCACCGTCGGCATCTATCTGGGCAACGGCCGCATGCTGCACGCGGAACCCAATGCCAAGGTCGCCGAGGTGCCCCTCCTCAATGGCATGAAAGCCCGCCGAATCGGCCAGTAATCGCCCGTAGCACATTGCCGCGCATTTCATCGGAGAATGCCGGTCACGACCCAATACCCGAGTGATTACGAAATCCTCGAAACAGGATGAATCACCACTGACTCTGGTAACCATGAATTTGCTATCCGGCTGCCGAAATCAGTGTGCCGACAGCCGCTCCGACCAGCACGGAAAGAGGAGCGATGAGAATCAAACGATTTGCAGCAACCGCCGTGCTCAGCATCGGCGCCATATGTCTCACGGCGGGCGTCGCAGGCGCGGATACGGATGGACTCCCCGTCACCGATCCCTCCGGAGTCGCCGTCCAGGACAATTCCACTCCACCGGGCACCACTCCCGTCGATGCCGCCGAGCAGGAATTGATCACCCGCCAATGCAACGCCATGATCGGCGCCCTGGTCGGCGGCGTCATCGGCGGCACGGGCAGCGCCCTCCCGGGCGCCTTGATCGGCGCCGCCATCGGCGCGGCCGTCGGATACACGATGACCTACCCGCCGGGCCCGCCCCTGGGCTGCTGGCAGGTCCCGGACTGACCCTCGACATCCGCCATCCGAGACGGCTCGCCGCGCCCGGCGGCGAGCCGTCCCGGGCGGGGTGACCGCCTTCACACGGGATTCGCACTTGCACAGTCGCGTTGGCGTTCGCTACCGTGAATGTCGTTCACATCCCCGTTGATCGGAGACAATGCGTTGATTTCCTGAGGTAACCGCCGAGTGGCCCGCATCATGCGCGCCGCATTTTTTCGCGATTACCGGTAGGAGTCCGTATGTCATTTCCTGTTGTTTCCATGTCCGATCTCACCTTCGCGTGGCCGGACGGCACCCCCGTGTTCGAGGGGCTCGACGCTGTCCTGAGATCGGGTCATCTCGGGCTGGTCGGCGCCAATGGCGCTGGTAAATCCACTCTCTTCCGGCTGATCACCGGCGAGCTGCGCCCGCTCAGCGGGTCGATCACGGTGCCCGGGCGGCTGGGGTATCTGCGCCAGGATCTCGGGCTCTCGGCCGGGCAGCGCGTCGATGAGGTGCTTGGGATCGCCGATATTCGGAAAGCATTGCACCGCAACGAATCCGGTGATATCATCGAGGGCGACTTCGATATCGTGGGCAGTGCCTGGGATATCGAAGAACGCGCGGTGGCGCTGCTCGGGCGGCTCGGATTGCATTATGTCGCAAGCGATACCGGGCAGCTGGATCGCCGGTTGGATACCCTCTCCGGCGGTGAGACGGTGCTGCTCGGCCTGGTCGCCGAACTGCTGCGCGAGCCGGATGTGCTGCTGCTGGACGAACCGACCAACAATCTGGATCTGGTTGCGCGCGAACGGCTCTACGACGTGGTGGGGCAGTTCTCCGGAACCGTGCTGACGGTCAGTCACGACCGCGAGTTGCTGGAGCGGGTCGATGCCATCGCCGAGCTGCGGCAGGGCGAGATCCGGTTGTTCGGCGGCAATTTCAGCGCCTACGAGCGGATCATCGAGGCCGAGCAGGAGGCCGCGCGGGCGGCGGTGCGGGATGCGCGCAGCGATGTCAAGAAGCAGGCGCGGGAACTGGTCGAGGCGCGGATCAAGCTCGACCTGCGTTTGCGGTACGGGCAGAAGATGTGGGACCAGAAACGGGAACCCAAGATCGTCATGTCCGAACGCAAACGGCAGGCGCAGGTGTCGGCGGGCAAACTGCGCAACAACCACATCGGCAAACTCGACGATGCGAAGGATGTGCTGACCCAGGCGCAGGAGAAATTGCGCGACGACCGGGAGATCCGGGTCGATCTGCCCGATACCCGCGTGTATCCGGGGCAGGATGTGCTGAAGCTGGAGGAGGCGGTGCTGGCCAATGGGCCGGTGGTGACCCTGAAGGTGAACGGTCCGGAGCGCATCGCCCTCACCGGGCGCAATAGCGCCGGGAAAACCACACTTCTGCACTGCATCTGCGCGGAATCGCCGAAGGTGCCCTTCCGGATGCTGCCGCAGCGGCTGGACATCTTCGACGAGGACAAGTCGGTCTTCGAGAATGTGGCCGCCACCGCGCCGCACGCACTACCCGAACGGATCCGGGGGCAGCTGGCCCGCTTCCTGTTCCGGGGCGGCGACGCCGACGTCCTCGCCGGGGCGCTGTCGGGCGGTGAACGCCTGCGGGCGGCGCTGGCCATGCTGCTGCTGGCCGAGCCCGCGCCGAAGCTGCTGCTGCTCGACGAGCCGACCAACAACCTGGATCTGCCGAGCCTGCGCCATCTCACCGAGGCGCTGGCGAGCTTACAGGGGGCGCTGATCGTGGTCAGCCACGACCCGCGATTCCTCGCCGAGATCGGGGTCACCCGCCGGATCGACCTGTCCGCGGACGGGCTCACCGACATCCCGGTCGGTTAGTCGCGGCGGCGCACGACGTGTGCGGGGTCTCCTATTAATAGGGGGCCCCGCACCGCTGTGCGAACCGGCCGGTAGGGGTGCGACGACCGGTTCGCGGCGCGAATGCGCACCCGGAGCAATCCGGACGCAATGCGGCCTCGAAGTGTCTCCGGTAGCGAGTATCGTTCAATCCCCGACCCGCGCCCGACCGGGGCGGATCCGCGTCCCGTTCTCGAAACGGATCTCGGACTAAAGTGGGTGGTCTGGGAGGTTGAACGGTCCGATAGGGTAACCCGATCGAGGCCGGAGAGGTGGTGGCATGACGCAGAACCTGGAAAAGGCGAATGCCGGGCAATCGGGTAACGGCGACTCCGCCGCCCCGCAGCCCGGTGGTACGCCGCCGCGTAATGCCCCTACGGCCGTGCCCACTTCCGCATCGCGCCGGGTGCGCGCGCGGCTGGCGCGGCGGATGACAGGCCAGCGTGGGATCGCGGCCGTGAAGCCGGTGCTGGAGCCCTTGGCCACCGTGCACCGGGAGTTGTATCCGAAGGCGAATCTGGCTCTGCTGCAACGGGCTTTCGATGTCGCCGACGAGAAGCACCAGCATCAGTTCCGGAAGTCCGGTGATCCCTACATCACCCATCCGCTGGCGGTCGCGAATATTCTGGCCGAGCTCGGCATGGATACCACCACGCTGGTGGCGGCGCTGCTGCACGACACCGTGGAGGACACGGGCTACGCGCTCGAGGATCTGACCAACGAATTCGGTCAGGAGGTCGCGCACCTGGTCGACGGCGTGACCAAGCTGGACAAGGTCAATCTGGGCGCCGCGGCCGAGGCCGAGACCATTCGCAAGATGATCATCGCCATGGCGCGGGATCCGCGCGTGCTGGTGATCAAGGTCGCCGACCGGCTGCACAATATGCGCACCATGCGGTTCCTGCCGCCGGAGAAGCAGGCCAAGAAGGCCCGCGAAACCCTCGAGGTGATCGCGCCGCTGGCGCACCGGCTGGGTATGGCGACCGTCAAATGGGAGCTCGAGGACCTCGCCTTCGCGATCCTGCATCCCAAGAAGTACGACGAGATCGTGCGCCTGGTGGCCGATCGCGCGCCCTCGCGCGACACCTATCTGGCGAAGGTGCGGGCCGAGATCGTCAACACTCTGCAGGCCAGCCGCATCCAAGCGATCGTCGAGGGTCGGCCCAAGCACTACTGGTCCATCTATCAGAAGATGATCGTCAAGGGTAAGGACTTCGACGATATCCACGACCTAGTCGGCATTCGCATCCTCTGCGACGAGGTGCGCGACTGCTATGCCGCGGTCGGCGTGGTGCACTCGCTGTGGCAGCCCATGGCGGGGCGGTTCAAGGACTACATCGCCCAGCCGCGCTACGGCGTCTACCAGTCGCTGCACACCACGGTCGTCGGTCCCGACGGCAAGCCGCTGGAAGTGCAGATCCGCACCCAGGACATGCACCGCACCGCGGAATTCGGCATTGCCGCGCACTGGCGGTACAAGGAGACCCGCGGCAAGCATTCCAACGACTCCACCGAGGTCGACGATATGGCGTGGATGCGCCAGCTCCTCGACTGGCAGCGGGAGGCGGCGGATCCGGCGGAGTTCCTGGAATCGCTGCGCTTCGACCTGAAATCGCCCGAGATATTCGTGTTCACGCCCAAGGGCGATGTCATCACGCTTCCGCAGAAGTCCACCCCGGTGGACTTCGCTTATGCCGTGCACACCGAGGTCGGGCATCGCTGCATCGGCGCGCGCGTCAACGGTCGTCTCGTCGCGCTGGAACGGCAGCTGGAGAACGGTGAGGTCGTCGAGATCTTCACCTCCAAGGCGCAGAACGCCGGGCCCAGCCGCGACTGGCAGAACTTCGTGGTGTCGCCGCGCGCCAAGGCCAAGATCCGGCAGTGGTTCGCCAAGGAACGCCGCGAGGAGGCCCTCGAGGCCGGTAAGGACCAGATCTCCAAGGAGGTCCGGCGCTCGGGTCTGCCGCTGCAGCGGTTGATGAGCGTGGACGCCATGACGGCGCTCGCCCACGAACTGCACTACACCGACATTTCGGCGCTGTACGCCGCGGTCGGTGAGAACCAGGTGTCGGCGCACCATGTGGTGCAGCGGCTCATGGCGCAGCTCGGCGGGGTCAGCGATGTCGAGAACGAGCTCGCCGAACGCTCCACCCCGTCCACGGTGCCGTCGCGGCAGCGGCTCACCGGCGGTGCGGGCGTGGAGATTCCGGGCGCGCCCAGCACGGTGTCCAAACTGGCCAAGTGCTGCACGCCGGTCCCCGGCGACGAGATCATGGGCTTCGTGACCCGCGGCGGCGCGGTCAGCGTGCACCGCACCGACTGCACCAACGCGGATTCGCTGCGCGCGGAACCGGAACGGATCATCGAAGTCAAATGGGCCCCGTCGCCGTCCTCGGTGTTCCTGGTCGCCATTCAGATCGAGGCCCTCGACCGCACCCGCCTGCTCTCGGATGTCACCAAGGTCCTCGCCGACGAGAAGGTGAACATCCTCTCGGCGGCGGTGACGACTTTCGGTGACCGCGTGGCCATTTCGAAGTTCACCTTCGAGATGGGCGATCCCAAGCATCTCGGCCACTTGCTCAATGTGGTCCGCAATGTGGAAGGCGTCTACGACGTCTACCGCGTGACCTCGGCGGCCTGACCGGCGGGAATCCTCACGGATACAAGGGAATCGGCTGGCCCGCGACGCACGGTTGCGGCGCGGGCTCGCCGTAGATGCTGCTGAGGAAGGTCTTGAGCGGGCCGAGCAGCAACGTGACGAGGGTCTGCTGGCTGGGCACCGTCACGCAGTAGCTCGGGCCGGACGGGCCCTGCGGGGAGACCTCGACCGCAACGGCTTTGGACATGAGCGGGTCGGGGGTGACCACGCGGGCGCACGCGTCGGCGTCCTTCTCGATATTGCAGTCGAACCAGTCGACGGAGTAGTTGATCGAGGTGCGCCAGGATTCCAGGGTGCGAGGGAAGAGCATGCCGACGCCGACGGTGTCGTAGTGGCTGCCGCCCTCCAGGGTCAGGAATTGCAGGGGTGCGGTGCCGGTGCGGTTGCGGCGGATCCAGTCGTACCAGGACTTGCCGCCGAGGGCGCCGTCGGTGGGATCGAAACCGATGTGCGCGCCGAAGAAGTCGAAGTCGTTGACCGGGAAGATGCCGCCGCTGGTGAGGCCGGGGATGTCGTTGTCGGAGGTCTGGATCTGGGTCGGCACATCAGCTAGTGAGGGCTCGAATCCGGACAGCAGGACCGCTGCGGCGGGTTTCGGCACCGGGCGGCCGTCCATACCCTGGCCCTGTCCGACCGACCACAGGTAGTGGCTGGTGGCGATGGATCCCATGGACTGGCCCCACACCCCGATCCTGTTGGTATCGAACAGGTCCCGGATGGGGTTGGGTGAATTGTCGCCTACCGGAGCGTAAGCCGGGTCGTAGCGCTGCCCGAGGCGCGGAATATGCACGGTATTCCAGAAATTCACCAGGCTCGACGTGTCGCCGAGCAGGGTCTGCGTATCGGGCGCGGGCAGAATGTCCTCGCCCACCACCCAGCGCATGACGTCCTCGATATCGCGGCACGTGCCGGACGCGAAGCAGTGCGGGGTGTTGTAGGGAATGACGAGATCCAAGGCGGTGCCGTCGCTGGCGCCCTGTCCCGCTTCGTCGTACGTGGGCGCGATGTACCCGCGCCGCACCGCCTGCATCGACCACGCGTAATAGGTGGACTGCAAGGCGATCGCCCCATCGCTGAACACCGTCATCGGGAAGGTGCGTCCCGGCGCCGGGTCGAGCGCCTCCTCCGGCAGCATGATCGTCGCCGCCAGCCGCATGCCCCGCGCGTTCACGATCTGAATCTTGCGTGCCTCACCGAACTTGAAATCCGCGCCCGGCGCATCCCCGGGAACGCAAGTGCCGTCCCGGTTTTCGTACAGCACCACATCGCCCGGCTCCACGCACGGGTACCGGAACCGCGCCACCGCACCCACATTCCCCGCCGAATCCACGTCCAGCGCATCACCATCCAAGGAATTGTCGGCGACCTCGCCGAACACGCCGTTCCCGTTCCAATCCGGCACATACCGCGGATCCCCCGGCGCCAGCTGCGCGCCCGCCAGATTCGGCAGGAAATGCAAGGTGTCGTCGATCAGCTTCTGCACGGTATCCCGCAACCGCTGCTGCCCCTCCTCGCCCTGATACTGCCCCGGCTCCAGCATCGCCCCCAAACTCTGCCCCGCCCGCCCCGGCAGACTCCCGAAATGCTGCAACCAGAACTGCATCAGCGCGGGATCGGTCCAATCCCGCCCGTACCCCTGCAACAGCATGAGCAGGTTCTGCACCACGTACACCGGATCCACCTGCGTGCCCACCGTCGGCGTATCCGCCACGGGCGGCTCCCCGGCCACCGGATCCGCCAGCGCCGGTCCTGTCAGCGCCAGCACCAGTGCCGCCGCCACGGCGACCACACCGATCCGCTTGGTGCGCAGTCGATTCGGCATCTTCATCAGGCATCCTCGGGTGTGACAGTGGTCACAAAGCAGACCTCGACTGTACGTCCGGACCCGCCCGCTGTCCGTGACCGTCGCGGCCAGAGTTGTGACTGTTCACGCCACTTCGGCAACCGGCAGCTCTACGACCCGGCGCTCTCCCGCGCCCGGGAGTGCACGATCACCGGATTGCCGAACAGTACATCCCGTCGCAACTCGGTGAACCCCATCCGACCGGCGACGCGCAGCGAGCGCTCATTGTGTGGCCTGATCATGGCCGTGATGTACGGCACATCCAGGGTCCGGAATCCCCATTCCAAGAAGGCCGCCGCCGCCTCGGTCGCATACCCCCGCCCCCACGCGTCGGCATGCAGCGTCCACGCCGCCTCGACCTCGTCGAACTGCTCCCAATAATTCAGCCCCGCCCGCCCGACAAAGCTCCCGTCCACCCGCGATTCGAGCACGAACTGCCCGTGCCCCCGCTCGGCCCACTGCTTCTCCATCCCGGTCAGCCGCTCGGCAGCACTCTCCCGCGTATACCGCCCCACGAACTCCGACACCCGCTCATCCGCATGCAGCTCCAGCCACAATGCGATATCAGCCTCACCAGAAGTCCACGGCCGCAACCGAATTCGCGCAGTCTCCAGCACAGTCATCCCCCCAACCTACGTCTTCCCCGCCCTGTAGCCGAGCGCAGCGAAGGCCCCCCGCTACGATCAGCGAGTTCGCGACCGCCCGCCAGGGCATGTCCCCAACCGATAGGCTCCCCGCCAGCATGAAGTTCGAGAACGTCACCGTCACCAAGAAGGCCAACGTCTACTTCGACGGCAAGTGCGTCAGCCACAACATCGAACTGGCCGACGGCACCACCAAGTCCGTAGGCGTCATCCTCCCCGCGACCCTGACGTTCAACACCGGCGCCCCGGAAATCATGGAACTCCTCGAGGGCGAATGCACCGTCACCCTCGCCGATGAATCCGAGCCCAAGACCTACAAGGGCGGCGAATCCTTCTCGGTTCCCGGCAACTCCTCGTTCCGAATCGAGGTCCTCGAGCCCGTCCACTACGTCTGCCACTTCGGCTGACGATTACTCGCCGCCCACTGCCGCCGGGGATGATGTTCTGATGGTGGCAGTGCGGCGGATTTCGGTGGTGGGGACTTCGGGGTCGGGGAAGAGTTCGCTGGCGCGGGGGATTGCGCGGCGGTTGGGGATTCCGCATGTGGAGCTCGATGCCATCCATCATCAGGCCGGGTGGACGGCCATGGGGGAGGCGGAGTTCCGGGCGGCGGTGGGGGAGCGGATCGCGGGGGACGCCTGGGTGGTGGACGGGAACTATCACGGGAAGCTCGGCGATCTCGTGTGGCGACGAGCCGATGCGGTGATCTGGTTGGATCTGCCGCGTTCGCTGGTCATGTGGCAGATCGTCACGCGGACCGTGGGGCGGTGGGTCTTTCGGCGCGAGTTGTGGAACGGCAATCGGGAACGGCTGCGGGATATGTTCTCGCTCGACCCCGAGCAGTCGGTGATTCTCTGGGCGTGGACGACGCACGCCAGGAATCGTGAGCGCTATCTGCGGGCGCAGCGTGATCCGACCTACGGGCATATCGAGTTCATCCGGGTGCGCAGCCGTCGGGAAGGCGCGGCCGTGCTGGCCGGTCTCGGGCCGTGCCCGGATGCGGCGCGGATCGATGAGCGAGGGTCAGCTGGCGAGGGCGGTGTGGGCGGCGGAGCGGATGGCTGAGGTGACGGTGTCCGGGTCTTCCATCATGACCAGGTGGCCGCAGTCGGGGAGGCGGATGGCGCGGGCGGGGCAGAGGGATTCGTTGAGGTGGGCGCCTGCTTTGGCGGAGAGGATGCGGTTTTTTGCGCCCAGACTGTGGTGATGGGTGGGAAGTTGGGGGTGGGGTGGAAGTCGTCCAGGGTGGAGAGGGCGTGGAGGTCGCGGGCGATTGCGGCCGGGGGGAGGAGGCGGCGGGGTTCGGACCAGCGGCGGCGGAGGGCGGCGAAGGTTTCGGGGTCGAGGTTGCGGCCGCGGGGGCCGAGTTGTTCGCGGACCACCCAGTTCGCGGCCAGGCCCGGGACGCTGATCGCGTTGGTGAGGGTGTCGAGGGAGAAGTGGGAGGCGGCGCGGGCGGTCCAGCCGGTGGGGGTGGGGCGCAGGGTGGCGGCGGTCAGCGGGCTGCACAGCACCAGGGAGCGGACGCGCTTCGGGGTCTGCCGGGCGTAGAGCAGGGACAATGCGCTGCCGAAGCAATTGCCGACGAGGGTTACGTTGCGGAGGTCCTTGGACTCGATGAAGTCGGAGACCAGGCGGACGTAGTTGTCGACGGTGTAACCCGTGGCGGGGACATCGGATTCGCCGTAGCCGAACAGGTCCATCGCGTAGACGCTGTTGGTGGGGGACAGGGCCTGCACCTGATTGGTCCAGATGCGGCGGTCACCGCCGATATTGTGCAGGAACAAGATCGGATCACCCGATCCGGCGTGGTCGTATGCGACTGATACGCCGTGGAAATCGAACACCGGCATCGGGCGCTCTCCTCATTGAGTAGCGGTGCGGCACTGCATCTCCGCTCATAACTGGTCATCGATCGACACAGCTGTGAGCGTTAATACGGTCCATGCTAGCCGGTACCGCTCGTAACACAAGTTTTGGCCCGGCAGCGCCCGATTGCTGGTCAGCGTGTTATTGCGGCGTTAGACTCCCCACTTTTGATCCAGGATTGCAAGTGAGCCATGCCCGAATCGCGATCTACGACCGGTCGGTATCCGAAATCCCTGGTGGCGGCCCCGGTGTCGTATGTCCCGGTCCGGGGCATGACCGCGACCGAATAACGCGACAGCGGCGGCGTCCAGCGGGTGGCGAGATACGGTACGCGCCGCAGGGATTCGATCACGCACACGACCGCGCTCACCGCACGCGGGTCGAGCTTGCGGCGCGGTGGCTGATAGCCCAGATCGATCGCCACCTGGCTGAGGAACGGCCACACGTTGGTCGTCTCGGCATCGGCGATGAAATACGGTTTGCCGCCGACCTTGTCGCTGGCAGCCGCCTTGACACAGGCCTCGACAGTATTCTCCATGTGACACAGCGAGGCGTAGACGTCCTTGCCGCCGGACAGATCCGGCAGCGTGCCCGCCGCGGCCCGATCCAGCAGCCGCACGATCGGCCCGGACCGGTCGCCCGCACCCCAGGTGGCGCGCGGCCGCAGCGCACAGGTGGTGAAACCCTCGGTATTCGCCTTCAGCACCAGGCGTTCGGCCGCCGCTTTCGTCTCGCAGTAATAGTTGAGATACCGCGTCGGATACGGCACCGATTCGTCGACGTCGACCTGATCGCCCCCGTCGCGATCCATCAGGGCGCTCGGACTGGAGATGAAGACGAACCGCGACGCGCCCCCGGCCTGCGCCGCGCTCACCAGCAGCGAGGTGGCGGCCACATTCTCGGCCCAGAACTGCTCGCGCGTACCGCGCTCGTCCACCCGCGCGGCACTGTGGAAGACGACATCGACGCCCGCGACCGCCCGTTCCAGCGACTCCGCGTCGGCGAGATCGCCGGTGACGACCTCGATCTTGTCGAGCACCGATTCCAGATCGCGCAGATTACTGGTGGGCCGCGCCAGAATCGCCACCTCGTAGTCACCGTCGCGCACCAACCGCCGCGCCAGCGCACCGCCCAGGAAGCCCGACGCTCCCGTCACCAAGGCTTTCACGGCGCCTCCTGCAGTTTCTTGTTCTCGATGGCCCGCACGGCGGTCAGCACCTTGGCCCGCAATCCGGATTCCAGTTCCCGGCGACTGGCCAGCTCATCGGCGGCCATCCCGAGCAGCATGCGCGCGCCCACGATCAGCCCGGCCAGTACGAGCAGCCGATCGAACAGCTGAATCGCCCGCGGCAGTAGGAGTTTCATTATTTCTCCTTCGCATCGGTCTGCTTGGCCGCCCACACCGTCAGCTTCTCCCGCCCGATCTTGGCGTTGTGCCGGATGTCGACGGGGAACTTGGGATGGAAGAGGAAGCCGGTCACCGGCGCCGCGACCTCGAATTCCTCGCGCCGCCGCCGCAACTTGCCCTCGACGGCCGCCTGATCCGCGCCCGCTGCCAGTTCGACGCACAGCACCGGCCGCTGCGCCCCCCGCTCGCCGATGCCGACCAGCGCCGTGCGCGCCACGCCCGGCACGGTATTGAACACCTGCTCTACCTGCACGGTGAACATGGGCCCGTCCGCGGTATCGAGGCGCTGACTCTTGCGCCCGCAGAACCGGATTCGGCCTTCCTCGTCGAGCCAGGCCAGATCGCCGGTGCGATGCCAGATCGTCTCCCCGTCCACGACCTTGCCGATGAGATTGGCCTTCTGGGGCCAGAAGTAGCGGGTGCTGACATTCGGCCCCGCCACCACCAGTTCGCCGATCCCGCGCGACTTCGCCAGATCCGCCGACCGCGCCTCGACATCGTCCCAGGTGGGCAGCGCGTCATCGGTAATGGCGATGATCCGCGCCCGCACATCCAGTGCGGGCTTGCCCACGCACACGCCCTTGCCGCGATGCGCCTGCTCGACGAGATCGCCCAGCAGTTCCCGGGATTCGATGGTCGCCATGGGCAGCGCCTCGGTGGCCCCGTACCCGGAATACACCCGCGCGTCGGTGGGCAGCACCTTGCGCAGCCGCGCGATGACGGTATCGCGCACAGGCGCCCCGCCGGAGTAGATGCTGTCCAGCGTCGGCAGTTTCGCGCCGGTCTCCTCGACATGCGTGAGCAGCGGAATCAACACCGCGGGCGAGGCGAACATGGTCTTGACCCCGTAGCGCTTCACCGCGTCCACCACATGCACGGGATCGGTGGCGCCCACCTTGGAGGGAATCAATGGCGGCAGCACACAGCGCGATCCGAGCAGCAGCTCCAGAATGCCCGCCACCGGCGCGGTGATGAGCGAAGTCCCCGGCGCGATGTGATCGCGCGCCGCGTCCACCTGCCCGATCATGGCGCTGAGATTGCCGTGCGTGAGCACCACCGCCTTGGCCGGTCCGGTGCTGCCCGTCGTATAGGCGATGAGCAGCGGATCGTCATCGGGCTCGGGCTCCCGATCCGGCAGCGCCGCACTGGGTTTGCGGCCCCAGCTCTCCAAAGTCGGTCCCCGCCAATAGCATCGGCCGCCGACCGTCGCCGCCACCTTCACCTTGCGGAAGTAGGCGCGGAACACGATCCGCACCGCCTGCGCCTCCGGCACCCCCACGAATGCCTCCGCCTGCGCCTCCTGCAGGCAGCGCAGCATCTTGAACAACCCCATGCCCGGATCGATCACCACCGGCACCGACCCGATCTTGAACAACCCGTACAGCACCGCGTACAGCTCCGGCCCCGGCCGGACCAGCACGATCGTCCGCATACCCCGGGTGACGCCCGCCGCCGTGAAGTTCTCCGCAATGGCATCCGACCACGCATCCAGCTCGGCATAGGTGATCTGCGTGTACTGCGGCAGCCCGGCGCTCGTCCGCCCCTGCGGATAGATCACCGCTTCCCGATCCGGATGCTCGGCGACGATATCGCGGAACCGGTCGAGTGCACGCCAGTAGGTCGTGTTGATCACTGCATCACCTCGGTGAATTTCGAGCGCACGCGAATTCGAATAGCAATCGCTACCGCGGGTGCGGAAATGATGGATACGGAATGCGACACACTGCCCCCTGAAATGTCGATGAATGCGATGAGCAGTTGGGGGTGAGGGTACCGCAACCCCTCGTGTTCCGCCACCGCGAGAGAGTTGGGAATGTGTTGTCGCACAATATCGTTGGATTGTGTCAGGATGGCGTTGCTGTGAAGCGGGGTACCGACACGAGTTCTCGCGTAACCCCTACTACACCCCTATGCCGCCACCCCTGTCAACAATCCGTAGATCACCTCCCACCTGTGATTTCCCTGTTGCAGGCAGTGAAACACCGGTGTTCCCAGTGTGTTTCGCGAGGCTGCTGGGCCGGAGTGTTACCAGTGAGTACCGGTAGCATCCGAATCGGCATCGAGGCCTCTGGATAACTGTGGGATGGGCCTCGGGAATTCCGATTGCCACTCGCCGCCCCAGAATTCGACGAACGCGAAACAAGCCAGAGAAGAGGGGGCCATGCGTACACGCTCCGAATCGATCGGCGCGTACACACCCAGCACCGTGCGCTCCACGGAAGATGTGATCGCCAGCCTTTCCGTGCCAAGGGCACTGGACCTGGAGCGGATCACCGGAATCAAGAACCGCCACGTTTATAATTCCGATCCGGAAGAATACGAATCCTCGTTCGCACTCGCCCTGCAGGCCATCGGCGACTGCCTCGAGCATTCCGACTACGACGCCGCGGATCTGGACGTCGTCATCTCGGTCTCCATTACCCGTTTCAACGGACCGGGAACCCACACCTACGCACCGTCTTTCGCCACCATGCTGGCCAACAAGATCGGCGCGACGAATGCCAAGCACTTCGATCTGTCCAATGCCTGCGCGGGCATGATCACCGGCTGCCTGCTGCTGGACCGCATGATCAAGGCCGGCGTGGTGCGCAACGGCCTGGTGGTCAGCGGTGAACAGATCGCGCCCATCGCCGAGACCGCCACCCGGGAGATCAGCCAGCCCTACGATCCCCAGTTCGCGGCGCTCACCGTGGGCGACGCCGCGGTGGCGGTCGTGATCGACAACCGTGGTGACGACAATGACGAGATCCACTACATCGAGCTCATGACCACCTCGGCGGGCGCGGAGCACTGCATCGGCATGCCGAGTGAGAAGACCACCGGTATCGCCATGTACACCGACAACCGGGCGCTGGCCAGCGAATCCCGCTATCTGCAGGGCATCAGCCGCATGGCCGATTTCATGAAGGAGCGCGGACTGGCCTGGGAGAGCGAGAAGTTCGACTACTGGGTGCACCACCAGTTCAGCGGCCCGGCCATCGACTACATCGCTCAGCTCACCGAGCGGCACTTCGACACCCCGATGCCGCAGCTGCTGGACGTGTACGCCGAATTCGGCAATACCGCCTCGACCTCGCACTTCCTGGTGCTGCACGAGAGCCTGGCCAAGGATCGAATCCCCAAGGGCTCCAAGGTACTGCTGATTCCCGAGGCATCCGGTGTCGTCTCCGGCCACCTGGCCGCGACCATCTCCCGACTGGAGGCGTGAAACTTCTATGGCAACCGAAATCGTCTCCGCGGCCGTCTGCACCGACGCCGATACCGCCAGCTACTTCGAGCTGGCCGCCCGTGCCGGGCGCAAAGCCCTGGAACAGGCCGGAGTGTCGCCCGACAAGATCGGCCTGGTGGTGAATGCGGGCGTGTTCCGCGACAGCAATATCGCCGAGCCCGCCGTCGCGGCGCTGTTGCAGAAGCGCCTCGAGGTCGGCCTGGAATACGCCTCCGGCGATGTGCCCGCGTTCTCCTTCGATCTGATGAACGGCGCCAATGGCGTCGTGCACGCGCTCATGGCGGTGGATTGTTTCGTCGCCGCCGGTGACCTCGAATACGCCGTGGTGCTGGCGGGCGACACCCACCCGTCGCTGCAGCGCGATCGCGAGGACTTCCCGTACACCGCGAGCGGCGCGGCGCTGGTGCTGCGCGCCTCGGCGGAGGCGGGCGGATTCGGGCGGCTCTACACCACCGCGGCGCCGGACGCCGTGACCACCGCGTGGGCGGATCTGGACGCGGCGGGTCTGGAAGGGCGCGCGGCCCTGTCGCTCGAACCCGGCACGGGCGATCCGCTTGAGGCCGCGGCGCAGGTCGTGGGGGACCTGCTGGGCGGCGAGGGGCTCGATCGCAATGATTTCGCCACCGGCGCCGCGGTGTTGCTGGCGCCCGCGCCGGTACCCGGTTTCCGGGAGCGGCTGGCCTACAAGCTGGGCATCCCCTCCGCGGCGGTCGCCGGGGTGAACCCCGCGGCGGGCGATCCCTATAGTGCGGCCCCGGTGCACGCCTATGTCGGCGCCGCCGAACTCGGGCTGCTCGGCAATGCCCAGGTGGTGGTCTTCCTGGCGGTCGACGACGCCGCCGCGGCGGCGATCGTCTACCGCACACAGCCGCTGGAACTCGCTCGGACTGCCGCCGGAGCCGATTCGAAATATACTGGCGCGGAATGAAATTCATCCGGTAGACCGCCGTCAGCGGGCAGTGGGGCGCGCCGGTGGTTTGCCGGAGACGTTGTGTCCCGGCTGAACCGGACGCCCGCGAGCGTCCACCGCTGCAATGATGCCGCTCCAGCGCACCTCAGCTCGCCGTGCCATCCCTCAGTCGGGCTCATCAGTAACGATGAAGGGATTGGAATGCAGCGGTCGGTCAGCAGGGGGGACCGGAAACATATGGCGATCGTCGGTGGTTCGCGCCCACTCCCGGGTGTGCGCTCCCGACGACCGGAAGAGGAGGGGGAGATCCTCGCCGGATTGCTCACTGGCGGGGATGCGCGGCGACTACGGATTGCCCGCGCGGTGGCGGTCCTGGGCCCGGCCGCCACCGCGAGCCTCGTCGCGACGCTTCTCGACGCGGATCTCGGGGAGATCGAGAAGGTGGTGGGGGAACTGGCGGAGGCGGGCGTGCTGGCGGGGGAGCGGTGTGCCCATCCCGCCATCGCCGCCCGGCTACTGGCGAACCTGTCCGAGCCGGAGGCGCGCGATCTGCACGGGCGGGCCGCGGAACTCTTGCACCGCAATGAATTTCCCGCCGCTCTCGTGGCCAGGCACCTGGTGGCCGCCGGTGACGCCCGCGGCTCCTGGGCGGCCCGGGTGTTGCTCACCGCCGCCGACGAGGCCGCGGGCGTGGACGAACTCGACCGCACCGAGCAGTGCCTGGAACTGGCCTACCGGGCCAGCCGGCGCGCCGACGACCGCGCGGGCATCGCGGTGCGGCTGGTTACGGTGGAGTGGCGCATCAACGCATCGGACCGCACCCGCAATTTCGGCCGCCTCAAGGCGGCGCTGCGCACCGGCCGGGTGCCCGGCGCGGAGCTGCCCGCCACCGTGCTGCACATGCTGTGGCACGGCTACACCCTGCACGCCGATCACGCGCTCAACCTCATCGATCGCGGGCGCGGTGAGGCCGGACCGGCCGATGCGCGCCTGGATTTCCTGTGCGCCTGGCTGCGCTACAGCCATCCGACCCAGGTGCCGGGCCATCCGCGGCTGCTGACCGGCCGCCCCCGGGTGCGCGGATACGATCCGGCGGAGGAGAATTCGCCCTATCGGCAGGCCAGCGAGCTGCTCATCGCGCTGTGGACCCAGCAGCCGCCCGCCGAGATCGCCGCCGCGGCCCAGCGCATTCTGGCCGGGCACCGTCTGACCCTCGATACCGTCGAGGTGCTGGTCGCCGCCGTGGACTGTCTCATCCATTCCGATCGGCTGGATACCGCCGACGCCTGGTGCGCCGCACTGCTGGCCGAGGCCGCCGCGCGCTCGGCGCCCACCTGGCAGTCCGTCTTCGCCGCCGCCCGGGCGGAAACCCTGCTGCGCAAGGGCGATCTCACCGGCGCGGCCGAATACGCCACCCTCGCACTGAATCTGGTGCCCGCCGAGCATCTCGGCGTCTGGGTGGGCCGTCCCATCGCGGTGCTGGTGCGCGCCTGCACCGCCCAGGGCAAGCATGCCGAGGCGGCCGCGCAGCTGCGCCGCCCCGTCCCGCGCGCCCTGTTCGAATCCCGGTTCGCCCTGCCGTATCTGAGCGCCTACGGTGAGCACTGCCTGGCCACCGGGCGCGCGGAGGACGCGCTGCGGCACATACGCCGCTGCGGCAACCTCATGCACGAGTGGAATCTCGACTTCGCCTGGCTGGTGCCGTGGCGCAACGAGCTGGCGGCGGCCTGGCTCGCGCTGGGCCAGCAGTGGCAGGCGCAGACCTTCGTCACCGCGCATCTGGATCTCATCGGCGGCGCCGAGGCCCATCACTCCGGCGGGACCGCGCTGCGACTGCTGGCCGCCACCAGTGACGCGCATCGGCGGGTGGTACTGCTGCGCCGGGCCGTGGCGCTGCTGCGCGCCGGGGCCGACGAGGTGGAATTGGCGACGGCGCTCACCGATCTCAGCGAGGCCTATCGCGCCATCGGCGATGTGGATCGCGCCCGCCCGCTGCTGCGCGAGGCGGCGCGGCTGGCCGAGGGCGCGGGCGCGCAGGTGCTGCGCGGCCGGTTGCGCGGGGTGCGGCCGCTGCCGGAACCGGCGACCGCGCCGGTCGCCGCCACCGCGCGGCTGGAAGCGCTCAGTCCCGCCGAGCGCCGCGTCGCCGAACTCGCCGCGCACGGCCGCCGCAATCGCGAGATCGCCGCCGAGCTCGACATCACCACGAGCACGGTGGAACAGCACCTCACCCGGGTGTATCGGAAACTGTCCGTCGCGCGTCGCAGCGAGCTGCGTTTCGCCCTGGTCGCGGGGGAGGGCGCGGGCGACACCCGGACCGCCGTTGGATGAAAGCAGTTCGAAAGGGGCAGAACATGGTGGCGAACCCGGTCGGTGCGTTGACTCCGGTGAACGCGGAGGCAGCCGGTGCGCACAGGTCCGATGAACCCGAACCGCTACTGCCGGAGGACGATCCGTTCTACCGCTCGCCGCGCGCGCTGACCCGGGTGAAACCCGGCCGGATATTGCGCACGCGGCCCGTGGAACTCGCCGCGCTGGGCCGGATTCCGCAGCGAATCTCGGCCTGGCAGGTGCTGTTCCGCAGTACCGACCTGAACGGGAGGCCCGAGGCGGCCGTCACCACGGTGCTGCTGCCCTGGGGCGCGGATCCGGCGCGCCCGCGCCCGGTGGTGTTGTATCAATGCGCCATCGACGCCGTCGCCTCGAATTGCCTGCCGTCGTACGCGTTTCGCTGCGGCGCGCAGGCCCTGGGCGCGCTGCCGCAGCTCGAACTGCTGCTCATCGTGCACGCGCTGACCCGGGGCTGGGCCATCTCGGTGCCCGATCACGTCGGCACCGCAGGCCATTTCGGCGCACCCCGGGAACCCGGCTACCGCGTGCTCGACGGATTGCGCGCCACCCTGGCCTTTCTCGGCCGCCCGCCCGATACCCGCGCGGCCGTGCAGGGCTATTCCGGCGGCGGCCTGGCCACCGTGTGGGCGGCGGAGGAGGCCGCCGCCTACGCCCCGGAACTGAATATCATCGCCGCCGCCATCGGTTCACCCGTCGGCGATCTGGAGTCGACCTTCTTCCGCCTCAACGGATCCCTGTTCGGCGGCCTGTCCACGCTGTGCCTGGCGGGCCTGCGCCGGGCCTATCCCGAACTCGATCGCGGCCTGCGCGACCATCTCGACATGCCCTCGCTGGCCCTGCTCGACCGCGCCGAGACCAGCACCACCATCCCGATCCTGCTGCGCGGCACCGGGACCCGGGTGGAGGACATCGACGGCGCGGCCCTGGCCACGCTGCGCACCCTCCCGCACATTCGCACCGTGCTCACCGATCTGCAACCCGGCGACCATCCGCCGCGCTTCCCGGTCCTGGCCGTCTAGGGTGTGCACGACCTCATCATCTCCGTCGGCAATGTGGACCGGCTGGTCGACCGCTACCGCGCCGACGGCACGGCGGTGCAGTACCTTCGCGACCTGACCGGCGGCCACATCAGCCTCGGCCTGCTCGCCGCCCCACTCCTGGAGAACTGGGTGGCCGATCGCTTCGCCGATCGCCCCCTCGGCGCACCGACCACGAAAACCGTACTCTCCCTCGCCTTGTCGCCAGCCGCCCTGAGCGGCTACGCGAGCCTGGCTAAGGTCTTGCTGCGGACCGTGACCGGCAGCCCGATCCGCAGCGCCTGACGTGCTGTCAGCGCGGGGCCATCCGGATCGCGCCGTCGAGTCGGATGGTCTCACCGTTGAGCATCGGGTTCTCCACGATGTGCCGGGGAAGCGCGGCGTACTCGCGCGGGTCGCCGAGGCGCGCGGGGTGCGGAACCTGTGCGCCCAGCGCAGCGATGGCCGAATCCGGCAGTGTCGCAAAGAGAGGCGTGTGGAAGAGACCGGGCGCAATGGTCATCACGCGGATCTTGTAGGACGCGAGATCGCGGGCGACCGGGAGAGTCAGGCCGACGATGCCGCCCTTCGACGCGGAATAGGCGGCTTGTCCGATCTGGCCGTCGTAGGCCGCCACCGAGGCGGTATTGATGATGACGCCGCGTTCGCCGTCCACCTCATCGGTGGCGGCGATCCTCTCGGCCGCGAGTCGAATGACGTTGAATGTTCCGATCAGGTTAACGTTCAGGACCCTGGTGAAGGCCTCCAACGGGAACGCGCCCTGCTTGCCGACCGTCTTGATCGCATTGCCGATTCTGGCGCAGTTCACCGTGATTCGCAGTGTGCCCAGAGCCGCGGCCGCATCCAACGCGGCGGTAACGTCCGCCTCGCTCGTCACGTCGCCGGGCGAGGAGGCGACCCGCGCACGGAGTTCCTCGGCCACGGCCTTGCCGTCGGATGAAGGAAGGTCCAGGATGACGACCTTCGCGCCCGCCGCGTGCAGTTCGCGCACGGTGGCCAGGCCGAGTCCGGAAGCGCCGCCGGTCACTACCGCGACATTGTCTGCTGTCTTCACACAACCTCCATAGAACGTGTTCTAGTTAATGTAGATTCTCAGACGCTGTGACGGAAGAGGGCCCCTCCGGCGTGGTGTGCACGGGCGGTCGGTTCTCCTGATATCGCACGCGCGCGGATTCTTAGGTCTGCCTTGCGGCGCGTCGAGTCGTTGGATTCCTGCACATGCGAGAGAATTTCCGATCGGGAACGTCCCATGGCCGACGACAACCGACAACGACCACCGCCGAGAGGGTCCACCATGCAGCACGACGTGCCTGGCGCCGCGGGGACCGGAGGAATGTTGAAGTCGTACAAAAAAGTCTCGCGCTGGTATCCCGCGCTGGAGCCCGCGGCCGGAGAGGTCGCGCCCGCGCCGGTCGACGCCGACGACGTCCTGGACGCGGGGGACGGTCCCGCCCGCTATCCGCACTACATCCACGACGATCCCGAACCCGAGCTGGATATTCCGCCCGTCCCGGATTCGCTGCTGCGCCGCAGTCATTTCAGCGGCGCCTGGTCGGATTGGATGACCGATCGCGAGTCCGCCTCGGGCGCATCGCGACTGCGCTACCGCGGGTCCACGGTGGTGGAGTTCCCGTGGGAGAGCGAGGAAGCCGAGCGCGAGCCCGTGGATCGCGCCACCGCGCTGCTGGACGCGGTCGCTGACGCACCGTCGGCCCCGCGCGAGCGTTCCACCGGGCGAAGGGTTTTCGCCCTGGTCTTCCTGATTGTTGCCATCCTGTTGCTAGCTGTCGTCGGCGGAGTTGCTCTGTATGCGCTCAATTCGCACAGTGACACTTCGCAATCCATCGGCACACTCAATGGGGAGGTCCGTTCCGGTCCGAGCGACCGCCCGGCGGCGTACAACGAGATGACGGCCACCGTGGTGATCGGCGACCATACTCCCGCGGGCATCCCGGCAGGATAAGAGGAGAGCTGAGACGATGGATCAGGACTGGAGCCGCTGGCTCGACGAGGTGCCCGAGGAGGGCGAAGCGTCGGGCCGGGCCGCGCGTTCCAAGGCTCCGGTGGTGCGATTGCGCAAGCGACGTGGGGATTCCGGTGAATCCGAGCCCGCCCAGCGCCCGGTTCTGGTGGTCGGCGGCTGCGGCGGCGCGGGCACCACGACCACCGCGCTGGGCCTCGCGGGGGAGATCGCGGCGGCCGGTGCGCAGACCGTGGCGGTGGACGCCACCTTCGCGGGCAGCGATCTCGCGCTGCGCGGCGCCGATGAGCATCTGAGCCCGATCAGCCTGCAATCGTGGCTCTACGGTCGCGGTGACGACGAACCCGCGCCGCTCAAGGAATGCCTGTCCCGGGCCACCTCCGGAATCGGGCTGCTGTGGCGCGATCCGGCCCCGCTGCGGCGGCGCGCGACCTATCTGACGGTGGCCCGCGGTATCGACGATGCGGGCTACACCCCGGTCTACGACGGCGGAAACCCCATTGCCGGAAGGCATCTGCGGCCGCTGCTGGAGGACGCCGATATCGCGTTGGTGCTGGCCATCCCGGCGCGCGCCGACGCCGCCAACCGGTTGCGGGTGACCCTGGAGTGGCTCGACGATCAGTTCGGCGGGCAGGGCGAGGGTCAGGGCGGCGGAATTGTCGGCGATACGACGATTGTCGTGTCACATCAGTTGCCGGGCACCGATTCTCGGGTCGCTGATCATTTGCGGGAGCATTTGGACGGTTGGGTGCGCGATATTCGCGAGATACCCTATGACCCACACCTCGCCCGCGGAGAGCTGGTGCGGCACAGCAACCTCGCCGCCGAGACACGCCGGGCATATCGCCGCCTGCTTGCTGGAGTGGCATCATGACCGCAGCCATGACCGAACGCCGATCCTCCTCCGAGAACGCCATGGCGGCCGGTGTGGTGCCGCCGCCGGAATCCCGCCGAGCACCCATCTGGGACCGCCCCGTACCCGGCGGTGGCCGCGCACCCCTGGTGTGGCTGCTCGGGGTGCACGGCGGCGCGGGCGCCAGCACCCTCGCGCATGTGCTCGCCCCCGCGGCGGATGCGTACCGCCGCTGGCCCGGCGGGTTCGAACGCGAATCCCCCTTCGTGGTCCTCATTGCCCGCGAGACCATCGCGGGCCTGACCCGCGCCCATGACCTGCTGCGCCAGCATCACGCCGGGCTGGCCGGACCCTGTGAGGTCCTCGGCCTGGTGACCGTCGCCGCGCGCCCCGGCCGAAATCCGGCGCTACCGCGACGTTGTCGGCTCCCTCGCAGGTCAGGTGTGGCAGGTGCCGTGGCACGAGGAGTGGACCCTGGTCGAACCCGATCAGCTCCCCGTCTGGTCGCCCGGCGATCCGGTCCCGGCCCAGCGAAAGCGCAAAACCGACCCGTTGGAAGAGGTTACGGTTGATATCCGGAACCTGGGTGCGGGCATCGTGGCCGCCGCCCAGGAGGCCCTGGACGCGCCGTCCGCCGACCAACCGGACGCGGACCGATGAGCCCCCGCGCCGCGGGATTGGCCCGTGTGATAGAGATTTCCCGCGAAGCCGACTTCGTGGAAGCTGAATTTAGTAGTGCCGCTTGCTATTTGGAGTCACCCGATGTTGGTCAACGCGCTTCAGGACACCGCCGATCTCCTCGCTCAGATCGGGAATCCGACGCCCGACGCGCCGCCCGCATCGGAGAAGGGCCTGCAGATAGTGCGCTATCTGACCTGGCTGGCGCTGATCGTGGGCTGTCTCGGGACGGTCGGCGGCATCGTCGTCGCGGTCGTGCTGGCCATGCGGCGTTCGGATCGGCGCGAGCCGCCCGGCCAGCCGGGTCCGCAGTACCCCTACGGTCCGCCCGGACCGCATTGAGCGTCTTTGTGAGTGACGGTTTGCTAGTGGACAGGGAAAGACAATGAGCATGCTTCTCGCCGTACATGACGCGTACGGCTCGATCCTCGCCCAGGTCGGCAATCCGACCCCCGAGGCGCCGCCCGCGTCGGACAAATTTATGCGACTTGTTCGTTATTTCACGTGGTTCGTGTTGCTGTCGGGAGTCATGGGAATCACCTACGCGGGCGGCAAGTTCGCCTAGGAGAAGTGGACGGGAGGCGGTTTGGAGTCGCCGAAGATGGTGGCGGGAGCCATGATCGGCGGTATCATCGCGACCAGTGCGGGGACGATCATGAATGCCGTGATCACCTAATGTCCGCCACCCTGGCCGTGCTGGCCTACAAGCAGATGCCGGCCGATGTGCTCCGGCCCATCATGCAGCTCATCGACTGGCTGCTGTGGTGCGTACTGCTGTTCTGCCTGGCCTGGATGATCCTCGCGGCGGGCAAGCTCTGGTACGCCTTCCGCGACGATATGGCCGCCAATGACGCGACGCACGGGGTGGTGATGAGCCTGCTGGGCGCCATCATGGCGAGTTCGGCCAGCGGGATCGCATTCGCCTTCCTGCCGACGTAGGGCTCGGGATAGCTGAATTGTCCAATGGCACAGACACTGTGGAGGCGCCGAGATGAGCGAGAAGGAGTCGCCGGAGCGCGACCGCGTCTCGTTCGGCGTCATCGCCTCGGCGGCCGTGGTGGCGCTGATCGTCATCGCGGGCGTGGTGGTGTACATCACCCGCGACGAGGCGCCGGCGAGCGCGACAACCGAAGGGACGCCGTCCACTTCGGTATCGACGGGGCAGACCGGCTTCGCCGCCCCGGAGATCGACCTGTTCGGTCGCCGCGTCGACATTCCGAACAACCCTGCGGGACAACCGTTGCCGCAGGATCCCGGCAAGCAGCGCAAGCCCGCCGACACCGATTGGCTGACGGGCGTCCCGGCCGGGCTCACCGAACCGCACGGCTGGCAGCGGGTGTACGGCGCCTCGGTGCCGTTCTCCACCTCCGACGGTCCGGCGCGCCTGGAAAACGGTCTGGCCGTGGGGTATTCGCACACCCCGCAGGGCGCCGCGCTGGCCGCCGCCCAGATCACCTATCGGCTCAACGCCCGGCCCGCCGACCGGGAACTGTATGTGCGGCAGGTGCGGGTGTCGGCGCAACAGGTGGCCGACTACGACCAGGCGCTGGCCGACGAACGGCTGCCGAAACAGCAGCCGGAGAAGGTCACCCGCTATCTGGTGGCGCCCGACGCCTTCCAGGTGGAGAACTACGCCGACGATATGGCCATCGTGCGCCTGGCCGTCCGGGGTCCGGTGCGCGACGGCCGGGTGCAGTGGGCGGCGGTGCGGTTGATCATGGTGTGGGATGCCGGGGATTGGCGGCTGAAGCCGTCGACCTCCAAGTCCTCGCAGACGGAGCTAGTGGATTCGCTTGCGGGATGGACGAAATGGTGACAGCTGAAGATCTCGTGACCACGTCACCGACCCTGCGACCCTCCAAGGGGAGGACCAAATGGTGAGGCGCCTTCTCACGATCCTCGCGGTCGTGTTCACCGTCATGATCGCATCGCCGACGGTGGCCTACGCGCAGTACGGCTTCGACGAGGCGTGCAACGAATTACACGACTCGCTCGACGGTCTCGGCATCCCCGGTATCTCGCTCGGCGACGCCGCCTCGGCCGCGTGCAAGGCGGGCAATGTCGCCACCCATCCGGGCGAGGCCGCGGACGCCGTGCGCGACAAGGCGTGGGACTCCACCTTCGGCAAGGTGGTGGACTCGCTCATGAGCGGCCTGGGCGAGGCGCTCATCCTGGCCCTCACCTTCTGGATGAAGGTGCCCAACGAGAGAGTCAGCGACTCCGGCGCGCTATTCACCAAGATCAACGACTATACGTATCAAGCGCAGATACTTTTGTTGATGGTCTCGGTGATCATTTCCGGCGCGAAACTGGCCGAGGCCAGGCGCGGGGCCGCGGTCAGTGAGGCGGCCGAATCCTTCCGTATGTTCGCCCGCGTCATCTTCAGCTCCTGGATGCTCGGCGCGGTCATCGTGGCCGCCACCCAGGCCTCGGACAAGTTCTCCGAGTGGGTGATCACGGATTCGACCGACGGCGAGGCCAAGAACATTGCCGAGCTGATGGTGAAAACCTCCAGCCTGCAAGCCTTCTCACCGGGCCTGGTGCTGATCATCGCCATTGTCGGCCTGCTCGGCGCGCTGGCGCAGATCGTGCTCGCCATCGTGCGACAGGGCCTGCTGGTGATCGCGGCGGGCGTCATGCCGCTGGCGGCGGCCGCGTCCGGGACCGGCACCGGAAAACAATCCTATCCCAAGCTGGTCGGCTGGATCATCGCCTTCATGCTCTGGAAACCCGTGGCCGCCATCGTCTACATGATCGCGTTCACCACGGCCGGGCATGTGGACGAGCTGACCGCGGCGGGTTCGCTGCCCTCCGCCGATCAGGCCCAGCGCATGCTGGTCGCCATCGTGCTGCTGTGCAGTGTGGCCTTCGTGCTGCCCGCGCTCATGCGCCTGGTCACCCCGGCGGTGGCCATTGTCGGTAGCGGCGGTTCGGGTTTGACCGCCACCACCGGCGCACTGGTCGGCGTGGCGGCGGTCGGCGCGGTCGGCTCGCGGGCCATCGCGCCGCGCGCGGGGGCCGCACCGGGTGCGGCCGGGTACGTCGGTCCCGGCCGGGGGCCGCGCCCGCCGGGTGGTGCGGGCGGACGCGGCGGTGGCGGTGGCGGCGGCGGCGCGGGCGCTGCCGCGAGTCCTGCGGGTCCCGGAGGTTCGGGCGCAGTACCGTCAGGCGCGGCCAGGGCCGCCAACCGGGTCGCCCAGGTGCGGGCCGCGACCGCGAGTCTGAACCGGGCCGCCGCCGCCATGGGCGATGTCGCCGGTGACCGCTGGGCCAACCGTTCACCCGACCTCGGCAGGAGCACCATTCCGCGATGACGATGACCGACACCTACGAGCGCCGCTCGTACGGCCTGTGGCAGAAGCCCCGCAGCGCAGGACTTTTCGGCCTGCGCTGGGGCGAGACTGTCGTCGGTTTCGCGGTGGTCATCACCGGTCTGCTGACGGCGCTGGTGGCGGGCCCGAAACCGGCGTTCATCGTCGCCGGGATCGGCCTGATCGTGATGGTTCCACTGGTGTGGCGGACGGGGGGCCGCTCCGGCTACGAGAACGGATTGATGATGTTCCATTGGTTGCGCGGCCGCAGCAAGGGCGAGCACGTGTACCGCGGCGGCCGGTTCTCCCGGATTCCGGGCGGCGTCACCCGGCTGCCCGGTCTCATGGCGCCCTCGCGGCTCTACGAGGGCATCGACGCGGGCGGCTACAGCTTCGGCATGATCCACCTACCGCAGTTCGGCCAGTACACGGTCGTGCTGCGGGCCTGGCCGCAGGGCCACGAGGCGGTCGACCAGCCGGTCATCGACCGCTGGGTCGCCGCCTGGGGCAACTTCCTGGCCTCGCTCGGCCAGACCTCCGACATCGTGGCGGTGGTGCCGGTGATCGACACCGTGCCCGAGACCGGAAACCGTTTGCTGACCGAGGTTTCCGCCATCACCCGCCCCGAGGCGCCCGATCTGGCCCAGCAGGTCATGTACGAGCTGGCCACCGAATTGCCCCAGGAGCGCGTGCAATTGCTGCCGCGCGTGGCCATCACCTTCAAGGCCACCACGGCCGAGCGCCGCAAGAACCCGGCGGAGGAAGCGGTCGAGATCGGCCGCCGCCTGCCCGGCATCTGCGCCGCCCTCGCCGAGGCCGGTGTGCGCTGCCAGCCCATGTCCGCCGACGAGGTCATCTCCTTCATCCGCCGCAGCTACGATCCGGCCTCCCAGGCCGACCTCGAGGTCGCCGCGGGCGAACCCGGTGGCCACGGCCTGGATTGGGCCGATGCGGGCCCGGTCTCCCACGAGGAGCGCTGGGACCACTTCATCCACGACGGCGGCCGCTCGGTCACCTGGGAAATGGACACCGCCCCCGAGGGCGCGGTCGACGAGCGCGTCCTCCAGCGCCTGCTCGCCCCCAACCCCGAGGTGCCCCGCAAGCGCATCGCCATCGTCTACCGCCCCCACTCCGCGGGCGACGCCGCCCAAATCGTCGACGACGACTTCAAGAACGCCCTGGTAGCCCAGCAGAGCGAACGCGGCGTCGTCTCCGCCGCCGCCACCCTCCGCGTCGGCGCCACCCAGCAGGCTCGTGAGGAGCAGGCCCGCGGACACGGTGTCACCCGCTTCGGGGCCCTGGTGACCATTACCGAGCCCCTGCGCGGCGATCTCCCGCGCATCGAAGCCATCACCAGGGACCTGTCCACCCAGGCGCGCCTCAAGATCCGGCGCTGCTACCGCTACCAGGCGGCGGCCTTCGCGGCGTCGCTCGGCTGCGGGGTGATCCTCCCGGAACACGCCTCCATCCCGAAAGCACTCGCAGGGTGATCACCCATGGCACGTGACTTCGAACCCCCCGTGCGGGAACGCGATCCCGCACCCCCCGCCCGCCGCGGCCGCCGCGACGAGGACCCGGTCGACCCCACCCCGGTCGCACCGGAGCCCCGCCCCGTCTCCCGCGTGGTCCGCGACGAGCACCGCCCGCGCAAAGGCACCCTGCCCGACCGCCGCATGCTGCGCCGCGACCCCCTCCCGGAGCCCGATGCCCCCGACGCCGCCCCGACGAGCGATGCCCGCGTACCGGATTCGACGTCGCCCCACCCCGGGCATCCGGCGAGTGAGACCGCGCGTGGTGCGGAACCGTCACGCACGCAATCGGTTCCGGATTCCGCCCGCGAACAGTCCAGCGCCACCGCACATTCCGACTACCCGCCGCTCGACGCCGTCTCGGCCGACTCCAGCGCCGCGCGAGCCGGGCACCGCACGTCCGGAAACCGGACAGGCGAGGCGGGACCGGTGCGCGAGCACAGTTCGGGGGCGGCGCGTTCCAGCAGAACGCGTGGTCAGGATCGGGCCGCAGGGGGTGTGGAAGAACCCGGCGAGCGCGGGGTGGATCACCCCGGCGAAGCGCGCACCGGCAACGCGGCCTCGCGTGCGGCGACTTACCCCGGCGCGTCTCGGCCGGATCGCGAGCGTGCGGTCGCAACCGGCGATGAGCGTGAGGCCCGGGCCGCATCCGAAGACCGGACCCGTGCGGCGCGACCGGCCGACGAACCCAGTTCGGCGGAGGAGCGTCCCGGCGGCGGGCGCGGCCCGGACGAAAAGGCGCGCGGCGGAGCCGAGTCCGGGGCGCGCGCGGCGCGTGCGGGTGCGCCGGTCCGCGCGGAGGATTCTCGAGGCGACGTGGCGCCAAGGGTGGACGCGGCCTCGTCCGGCGTGGAAAGCCCCGGTGCGGCGCGCCCCAGCGGCGAGCCGCGGTCCCCACGCGAGCGCGCGCGGGGTGAGATCCCGTCGGGTGACATGCGTGACACGGACAGTGCGCCGGTCCGCGCGGAGGATTCTCGCGGTGCGGGCGCGGCGTCGTCCGGCGCGGAAAGTGCAGCCGGGGTAGGGGATCGCGCGCAGGGTGACCGTGGGCAGCAGCGGTTCCGCGACGGCGCGGCGGGCTCGGCTACCGCAGCAGGTCGCGGGGCGGAGCCCGAGAGCGGGGAGCGGCCGCGGCGGCCCGAACGAGCGGACGACGGTGCGGAATCGGTGCGCCGCGAGCGTCGCGGTGACTCGGCGTCGGCGGAGCGCGACGGTACGGGTGTGGCGAGTGGCGCGGGTGAACGCCCACGTGGGTCCGAACGAGCCAAGGGGGATCGCATGGGGTGGCGTTGTGGCGCAAGGGATTACGCCGCTCATCCTGGCCGACGTCAAACCCGACTACCGCAAGCTGGTGGAGCTGGTCGGCGGGCAGGTCATCGATCTGGGTTACGGCCACGGGCAATTGAATCCGCTGGCCGCCGGTGTGCTCGGGTCCATCGTGCCGCGCCTGGACGATATGCCCGTGCTACAGACCTAGGTCAAGCAGGAGCTGCGGGCGCGGCAGGTCACCCTCGTCGCCGGTCTGGTGGAGCTGGTTCGCGGTGCGCGCGTACGCGATTACGAGGAAACCCTCATCTCCACGGGCCTGCGCATCCTCTACCGCGAGGGCAGCGAGTTCAGCCCGGACCGCCCGCCGATCCTGGAGGATCTGCTGGAGGTGATCGTCGCGGGTGGCGACGAACTGCAACTCGACGCGGGCGCGGACAATCCGGACGAATACCAGAACGCCATCAAGGGCCTGCGCCGCTCCCTGCGCGCGCTCACCCAGGGTCCGTTCGGTGCGGTCTTCAACGGCCACACCACGACTCCCATCGATACCGCCGCCACCGCGGTCTGCATCGACGTCTCGCACATCCCCAATGGCGACAAGAAGCTCAAGGCCGCGGTCATGCTGGCTTGCTGGGCCGACGGTTTCGCCTCCGTGGAGGCCGCGCACGTGCTCGCCGACGCCGATCTGGGCCCGCAGCGCTACTTCCAGGTCGTCATGGACGAGCTGTGGCAGGTGCTCGGCCTCGGCGACTTCATGGTCGACCGCGTCGACGAGCTCACCCGTCTGCAGCGCAGTATCGCCACCTCGCTCATCATGATCAGCCACACCATCAAGGACCTGCAGGCGCTCGGCTCGGAGGCCGCCATCGCGAAGGCGCTCGGCTTCCTGGAACGCGCCCGCGCCAAGATCTTCGGCGCGCTGCCGCCCGAGGAGATCTCCCGCCTGGATTCCACGGTGCCCTTCACCGCTGCCGAGGAGGAAATGGTGACCAGTTGGTCCGCGCCGCAGGCGCTCACCGGTGAGGCCCTCAAACCGGGTCAGCAGCGCCCCTCGGCGCCCGGCACCGGCAAATTCCTGCTCAAGATCGGTGAGGACCGCCGCCCCGGCATCCCGTTCCACATGGAATTCACGCACTCCGAGAAGGAGAGCGGAATCCACGACACCAACCAGCGTTTCAGCGAATTCACCGAGCCCACCGCGCGCGGCGGCAGCGACGGCGACGAAGGGAGTGCCGCATGATGCCGCACCGCTCCTACCGCAGAGTATCCCCGGAGGTCAGACAGGCGGCGGTCGAGCAGGCCATCTCCTTGACCGCCAAAATGCGCTCGGAATCGGAAGCCTGCCGGGTGGTGGCCGAGCAGATCGGCGTGCACACCAACTCGGTGCGCAACTGGGTCCGCGCCGCCGAGAGTCCGGGCCTGGAGCGCATGGACGCCATCGCCCTGCGCCGCAAGGTCGCGCAGCTGCAGCAGCAACTGGCCGCCGCCGCCGAGATGAACCGCACCCTGGTGGAGACCCTCAGCGAAACCAAGCGCGGCACATGACCGCATTCCGAGGATTCGGACACGCCGACTCGGGAAAACCGCTGGTATGGCCCGGGTATCGCCGCGGCCGACTAGCCTGGAAGTCGGTGACGGCCGCGCACGGGAACCCTCGACGCACGAACCTGGTGGTGATGCTGATGATGAGCGTCGCGATGCTGGTCACCGCATGTGGCGGCGACAGCGGTGATTCCGGTTCGAGTACCGGCCCGGGCGGTGCGGCCACGTCCACCACCCGCTTGCTGGAAAGTGCCCCGGCCTCCGATCCCAGCACCGCCGAAGGCGTCGCCGTGGCGGCCCTGACCCAGATCTACACCTGGAATCCGGCCACCGAGGCCCAGGGTGCGGCGCTGGAACGGGCGCGGAAATGGCTGGGTCCCAACCTGATCCGTACACTGGATACACCACCCACCGGCGTCGAGACGCCGAAGCCGTCACTGCAGTGGGCCGATTGGGGGAAGGCCGGCGCCCGCGTCGAGGCCTTCGCGTTCGCGTCCGGGCAGAAAGCGCCCGACGGTCCGGACCCGAACCGGCAGCAGTACAAGATCGGTATCGAGCAGACGGTCGTCTACCCGGACGGACGGCGCGAACCACTACCGCCGGCCACGGTTGTCGCCACCGTCGTGCGCAGCACCGCCGACGGCACCTGGCTGCTGGACGAATTCCGTTGAGCGGCACCGACACACAGGTCATCCCAGGAGGCTGAAGATGGCGAAGAAACCGGTGAAGGACCCGGCCAATCCCGGTCCCGACACCACCCTGTACATCATCTACGCGTGCTTCGTGATCTTCGGAACCCTGTGGCTCGCCTTGCATCTGGGCAATCTGCTGTCCTCACCCAAGCAGGATGTCCCGATCAATCCCATTGCCATCGGCGTCGATCTGGGCAAGGGCAATCTGCACTGGCCCACCGCCTCCACGGTCATCGTGGTGGCGCTCATCATCGCCGGTATCGCCTGGGTGTGGTTCCGGCGCCGGATGAAGGCGCGCGCCAATGTCGGCCGTCTCGCGGTGGACGACAAGGCCGACTACATGGGCAGCGGCGGCGCCATCGCGGCGCTGACCGAATCCGGCGTGCGCGCCAAGGCCGAACAACTCGGTATGCGCCTGGGCCAGAACGATATGCCCGGCGTGCCCATCGGCATGTCCGTCGCCGACCGCAATATGCTCTACGGCTCCTACGAGGATCTGCACGTCGACATCTGGGGCCCGCGCCAGGGCAAGACCACCTCCCGCGTCATTCCGGCCATCCTGTCCGCCATCGGCCCCGCCCTGGTCACCTCCAACAAGCGCGATGTCGTGGACGCCACCCGCGATGTGCGCGACCACAAGGGCAGCCCCATCTTCATCTTCGATCCGCAGGACATCGCTTACGACCCGAAGAATCCGGATGACAAGGCGCGCAACTGGTTCTGGGATCCCCTCGCATCGGTGGACGCCCGCAGCA
The DNA here is from genome assembly GCF_001613405.1 of Nocardia crassostreae. Classification (GTDB taxonomy): domain Bacteria; phylum Actinomycetota; class Actinomycetes; order Mycobacteriales; family Mycobacteriaceae; genus Nocardia; species Nocardia crassostreae. The sequence goes on along the minus strand of NZ_BDCH01000033.1, from coordinate 35,307 downwards.
GCGGGTGCGAGATGCGCGCCGCGCGGTTGGCCGGGCACTTCGCCGACGGCGACGACGGCGGCGGCACCATCTCCACCTCCACCGACAGCTATTTCGATCAGGAAGCCGAGGACCTCCTATCCGGCCTGTTCCTGGCCGCCGCGGTGGACGACCGCCCCATCACGCAGGTCTGGGAGTGGGTCACCAACCCGCAGGACGCCGAACCCATCGAATTGCTGCGCCGCACCGGCCGATTCCACTTCATGGCCTCGGGCCTGGCCCAGCAGTACAACGTGGACGAGCGCACCCGCTCCGGCGTGTTCGGCACCGCCAAGAAGATGGTGCGCTGCCTCAAGCTGTCCAATGTGCACCGCTGGATCACCCGTGAATTCGGCGGCGAGCAGTTCGACGAACTCGCCTTCATTCGCGACAACGGCACCCTGTACTGCCTCTCGCTGGAAGGCCGCGGTTCGGCCGCGCCACTGGTCAGCGCGCTCACCGAGGCCGTCATCGATGTCGCCATGCGCGAGGCCTCCCGCTCGCACGGCGGCCGCCTGGAGATCCCGATGCTCGCGGCGCTCGACGAGGCCGCGAACGTGGTGCGCTGGAAGGATCTGCCCAAGCAGTACAGCCACTTCGGCTCCCGCGGCATCGTCGTCATGACCGTGCTGCAGTCCTGGGCGCAGGGCGCGCGCTGCTGGGGCGTCGACGGGATGGAAGCCCTCTGGGCCGCGGCCAATATCAAGGTCCTGGGCAGCGGCGTGGACGACACCAAATTCCTGCAGGAACGTTCCGAGGCCATCGGCGAATACGAGAGCGTGTCCTCCTCGGTCTCGGAATCCAAGGGCGGCAAGAGCTATTCGCGCTCCCTGGGCTCGTCCAAGACCTTCAATGTGCACGCCCTCGCCACCCTGCCGCGCGGCCGGGCCATCGTGTTCTCCTCCGGCACGCCCGCCGTCCTGGTGCGCACGGTCCCGTGGTGGGAGGGTGAATACGCGGATGACGTGAAACGGTCCATCACACACCATGATCCGTCACCGCGTCGCAAGACGGAGATCGTTGATCTGATCGGCACACCGTCGCTGATCAAAGCGGAACCGGCGACGGACGCCGGGCAAATCGAGGAGGTCAAGCCGCTGTGAGCGAGCGTGCGAGCGAACCATTGATACAGCGTGCTTCACTCGTGGGCACGCCGAGCGCCAGCGAGGTGCGCCCATGAGTGACCAGCAGCAGAAACCAATGGTCTACGCGAGCGTCGTGGAGTTCGTGGAGAACTATCTGAGTCTGGTGTACCGGCGGCAGGTGACCGACATCAGCGATACCGTGTGGTGCCCGGAATGGTGGAAGCACGCGGAGGCGGTGGCGCGCCTGGATGCCATGTGGCGGGCGTGGGAGCATTTCCGGCTGGACGGCAAGACCGGGCTGAGCGTGTGGTTCCTCGATCACGCCGATCCGCACATGGCCAAGCTGTTCGACCCCAAGGGCCCCTTCAAGTACTGCAGTGTGCGCAACGGGCACAAGGACATGCTCACACCGCTGCCGTTGAAGTCCCCGCAACAGGGGCTGTTCAGCAATGCGGCGGCCCCGATGGGGGATTACCCGAGCTAGACATGAGCTGATCCGGTGCGGCTCCCCGGAGCCGCACGATCACGCTGTTCGATTCAGGAGCGAACTCGCTGCAGTCCGCGGGCTTCCACCTCGCGGGCGCGGCGCTGGGCGACCGCGGCTTCCTGCTCACGAGCACGCACGGCCTCGGCGGCCGACTGAGCCTGCCCGACTTCCAGCAGCATTCGTACCGCCGCGAGCTCGGGCGCGATGCCCATGCGCGAAAGATGCTGTGCCAGAGCGGTACGGCGCTCCACCGAGTCGTATCGCACCAGGGATTTGTTCACTGCGGCCTGGGTGGCGGCCATACGCGTGGCCTCGGCCTGAGCGGCGAACCGATCCTTCTCCAGGGATACGCCCTTGTCGAGTGGGGGCCTTTCGATCATCTTGGGGAGTTCGAGATTGCGCGGGTCCTTCGCCTTAGCGTCCGCGGCCTCGCGGAGCTGGAGCTCCCGGGCCTGTTTCTGCCGGGCTTCGGTGACCTTCGCGCGGCCTTCCGCCTCTTTCTGGCCACGTTCCCGGGTGCGCAACGCGACAAGTGTCGCGAGCTGCAACATTTGCCTCATCATCGCCGCTGTTTCGCGGCCGATGTCGTCGAGTTCCTCGGCCATTGCCTGCTCCCCGATGCTGCAGTGATCACTATGGATGATTGTGGTGCTTCGTCATGAACATCGCCACACGAACGGTAATTCGGGTAGCCATGTCCCGCCTGCAACGTGGACACCGGGAGTACGCGGGAGGCGCTGGACGTACCCGTTGGGGGTCACCCGGTGGGTCTTACTACGCCGCTTCGTACTCCGTTCTACGAGATTACCAGCGAAAACTTGGAAACCGCCGTACGCGAGCATCGCGATCCAGCATAACTCGCACAATTCCGGCACTGAACGAAAAAGTTCGGATTTTCTTTGGTTAGGAAAGCCTTACACCGAACGTTCGGCGGCCCCTGGACGGGTGTCCGGCCGAAAAATGAACGGGCCCGGCGTCACTGTGACGTGGCGTATGCCGCACTGTGACGTCGGGCCCGAAAGACCGTGCTGGTCAGTTGATTTGGACCGATTGGATGGTCACATCGGTGGCCGGTTTGCCATCCGGGGCGCCTCCGGCCACGCCCGCCTGAGCGATCTTGTCGAGCGTGGCCAGACCGGCCTCGTCGACGGTGCCGAAGATGGTGTACTGCGGCGGCAGCTGCGAATCGCCGTAGACCAGGAAGAACTGGCTGCCATTGGTGCCCGGCCCGGCATTCGCCATGGCCAGCACGCCGCGCTTGTAGTCGACCGGGAACTGCGCGGCCTGATCGTCGGCCGCATACTGATCGGTCGGGTACTCATTGTCGAACTCGTAACCCGGGCCGCCCATGCCGGTACCGCTGGGATCACCGCACTGCAGCACCTGCAGCCCCTTGCCGGTGGTCATGCGGTGGCAGGCGGTGCCGTCGAAGAAGTTCTGCTTGGCCAGCGACTCGAAGGAGTTCACCGTGCACGGCGACTCCCCGGCGTTCAGGTTCAGGCCGATCTCACCGGCGCTGGTCACCATGGTGGCCTTGGCGTTCGCGGTGGTCGACATGTCCGCGCCCGGCTTGCTGACCTGCTTGTCGGACGGCCGCTGCGAATCGCGGTAGTCGCAGGTGACCGAGGCGGGCTTGGCCTTGGCGGCCGGCGGGGGAGCCGAGGACAGCGAGGCTTCCGGAGTGGAGGTGTCGGTGGCGGTCGTGGACGCGTTGTCGTCACCCTTGGTCAGGAAGTAGATACCGACCCCCGCCGCGACGGCGACCACGACGCCGAGAGCCGACGCGGCGATCGTCATCTGCTTGCGCTTGCGTGCGCGCTGGGCGCGGTTCTCCAGTTGACGCTCCAGCTTCCGTTTCGCCGCAGCGCGTCGCTGTTCATTGCTCGGCACTAGCCAGTCCCTCCGTATCGGTTGCTTCCGGCTTAAGAGTGTGCCATCCCTTCCTGAGCAGCTCCTATATAACCGTCACGCGCCTCGCGGGCGGACCCGGGCATAACCGGTTGGACTTGCGTGGCGGGCGTTTGGAAAACTGGGCATCGTGACCAAGACCAGCAGCTTCAGTGCCCCGAGGGGGGTCCCCGACTATCTGCCGCCCACTTCCGCGGAGTTCGTCGCCGTCCGAGACGCGCTGATTCGCACCGCGCATCTGGCCGGATACGGGCACATCGAGCTGCCGGTCTTCGAGGAGACCGCCCTGTTCGCCCGCGGTGTGGGCGAGTCCACCGACGTCGTGTCCAAGGAGATGTGGACCTTCGCCGACCGCAATGGCGAGAGCTTCACGCTGCGGCCCGAAGGCACCGCCGGCGTCATGCGCGCGGTCATCGAACACAACCTCGACCGCGGCTCGCTGCCGGTGAAGCTCTGCTACGCCGGTCCCTTCTTCCGCTACGAGCGCCCGCAGAAGGGCCGCTACCGCCAGCTGCAGCAGGTCGGCGTGGAGGCCATCGGCGTGGACGATCCGGCGCTGGACGCCGAGGTCATCGCCATTGCCGATGCCGGGTTCCGCTCGCTGGGGCTGACCGATTTCCGCCTGGAGCTCACCTCCCTCGGCGACGAGACCTGCCGCCCCCAGTACCGGGAGCTGTTGCAGGAGTTCCTGTTCGGGCTGCCGCTCGACGAGGAGACCCGCCGCCGCGCGCAGATCAACCCGCTGCGTGTACTCGACGACAAGCGCCCCGAGGTCCGGGAGCTGACCGCGGACGCGCCGCTCATGATCGATCACCTGTCCGAATCCGCCAAGGCGCACTTCGAGCAGGTGCTCGGGCTGCTCGACGCGCTCGGCGTGCCATACGTGGTGAACCCGCGCATGGTCCGCGGCCTCGACTACTACACGAAGACGACCTTCGAATTCGTGCACGACGGCCTGGGCGCCCAGTCGGGCATCGGCGGCGGCGGCCGCTACGACGGCCTCATGGCCGAGCTGGGCGGTCAGCCGCTGTCCGGCATCGGGTTCGGCATCGGCGTGGACCGCACAGTGCTGGCGCTGGAGGCCGAGGGCAAAACCGCCACAGACGGCACCCGCGTCGACGTCTTCGGGGTGCCCCTCGGCGACGTCGTCAAACAGCGCCTGGTCGTCCTGGCCGCCCAACTGCGGGCCGCGGGCATCCGCACCGACCTCGCCTACGGCGGTCGCGGCGTGAAGGGCGCCATGAAGGCTGCCGACAAATCCGGTGCGAGCATCGCGCTCGTGCTCGGCGACCGCGAGGTGGCCGAGGGCGAGATCGGCCTGAAGGATCTGCGCACTGGCGAACAGCGCCAGGTCCCGCTGGACGAGGCCGTCGCCCAGGTGTCGGCCGCCCTTGCGGGCGAACAGGATTGAGTCGGCGCCGCGAGCCCGGACGGTGATGGTGTCCGGGCTCGCGGCGCGTTCGGACGGGTAGGAAGCTACGGATCCGATCGGGATCGACGGCGTCCGGCATGTCGGTTCACACGATTGCCCCCGCCCGGCGGTGATGCATACCGTGATCGCACGGATTGAGCATCGACACGACGGGAATGGGCAGACTTGAGCGAGCCGACGTACTACGCACCCGAGGGCGGCTTGCCGTCACAGGCCACGCTGTTGAGCGACCGGGCCATCGTGAAAGAGGCGTACACGGTCATTCCGCGCGGCGTGCTGCGCGACATCGTGACCAGCAATCTGCCCGGGTGGGACAAGACCCGCGCGTGGATTCTCGCCAAGCCGATCGCGGGGTTCGCCACCACGTTCGCGCAGTACATCGTCGAGGTGTCGCCCGGGGGTGGGAGTTCCGAGCCCGAGCCCGAGAGCGGCGTCGAGTCGGTGCTGTTCCTGTTGACCGGCGATCTGACGGTTGTCATCGACGGTGAGAAGCACGGTCTCACGCCGGGCGGGTACGCGTATCTCCCCGCGGGGGCGAGTTGGTCGGTGGCCAACGAGTCCGCCGGGAAGGCAACCTTTCAGTGGGTGCGCAAGGCGTACGAGCCGCTGGCGGGGTACACGCCGCGGGCGTTCGCGGTGCAGGAGCAGGACGTCGCGCCGACGCCCATGCCCGACACCGACGGGGCCTGGGCCACCACGCGATTCGTCGACCCGAACGATCTGGCCCACGATATGCACGTCAATATCGTGACTTTCGAGCCGGGCGCGGTGATTCCGTTCGCCGAGACGCACGTGATGGAGCACGGCATCTATGTCCTCGAGGGCAAGGCCGTGTACCGACTCAACGACGACTGGGTCGAGGTCGAGGCGGGCGATTTCATGTGGTTGCGCGCCTTCTGCCCACAAGCCTGCTACGCGGGTGGTCCCGGCAAGTTCCGCTACCTGCTATACAAGGACGTCAACCGTCAGATCAGGTTGACCTGACGGCCCGCGCGGAAAAGCGCTGTGCACCAGACGGGCTCGTGGTCGGCGGCGGGAGAAGGATATTCGCCCTGGTCCCTCGAGATCGGGGCATCCGCGCTAGGTTTCTCCGGTGGCTGAACACTCCGATCCCCGACCCGCCGACGAGGTCGGGCTCGATCTCATCGCACCCGAGATGTACGCACCGGCGCTGCGACGGCTGGCCCTGGCCGCGCTCGGCGTCGGGGTCGGGGTGGGGCTGCTGCTCGCGCTGGTGGTGAGCTGGCCGTGGGCGCTGGCCGCGGGACTGGTGCTGGGCGCGCCGACCGCGCTGTACGCGATCGGGGTGCAGCGGCGGCGGATCTGGTTGTCCGGCACGGTGATTCGGGCGCGAACCTGGCTGGGGGAGGCCCGGCTGGATCTGGCGGCGGCCACCGGGGTGGAGATCCTGGTGTATCCGGCGCGGCTGAGCCGGGTGGTGCTGCGGGTGACCGCCGGACCCGATACCCGCATCGTGCCGCTGGCCATGTACACCGATTCCGGCAGCGGACGCGAACTACACATTCTGGGACTGCGCAAGCTGGCCGACGGCCTCGCCGCCTGTCCGCTGGCGGCGGCACTGTCGGTGTCCGGGGTGCTGGTGCAGCAGTTGCGCGCCGAGGCGCGCGACGCGGCGGCGGAGGAGCGCCCGCTGTACCGGGCCATGCAGCTGGTGCGGGATCGGGACGTGGTCTCCATGGTGGTGCTCAGCGACGCCGATATCGCGGAGTTGGCGCGCTAGTCCCGCCGATGTCTGGTTGCTCACGACCGCTGGGGTGCGGCGGTGAGCGATCGTTAGGGTAGGTACGGGATGTCCGCCAACCGCGAGGAGTTCATCGTGAGCAGTGCCGCTCGACCCGTGACCGTCACCGTGACCGGCGCCGCCGGGCAGATCGCCTACGGGCTGCTGTTCCGCATCGCCTCCGGCGCGCTGCTCGGACCGGATACGCCGGTGCGGTTGCGGCTGTTGGAGATTCCCGCCGCGGTCGGCTCGCTCGAGGGCGTGGCCATGGAACTCGAGGACGGTGCGTTCCCGCTGCTGTCGGGCATCGATATCTCGGATGATCCGTGGGTCGGGTTCGACGGGGCGAATATCGCGCTGCTGGTGGGGGCGCGACCGCGCACGGCCGGGATGGAACGCGGTGATCTGCTGGCGGCCAACGGGCCCATCTTCACCGATCAGGGCGCGGCCATCAATGCCAATGCGGCCGCGGACATCAAGGTGCTCGTGGTCGGAAATCCGGCCAATACCAATGCCTTCATCGCCATGGGCAATGCGCCGGACGTGCCCGCCGGGCGGTTCACGGCGCTCACGCGCCTGGATCACAATCGGGCGATCGCGCAGGTGGCGAAGAAGACCGGGGCGGCGGCCGCGGAGATCGATCGAATCGCGGTGTGGGGCAATCACTCCGCGACGCAGTACCCGGATCTGAGCCATGCCGCGGTGGCGGGCCGCCCGGCGCTGGAGGTCATCGACGACCGGGCCTGGGTGGTGGACGATTTCATTCCGACCGTGCAGCAGCGCGGCACCGCGATCATCAAGGCGCGCGGGGCTTCCTCGGCGGCGAGCGCGGCCAGTGCCGCCATCGACCACATTCACGATTGGGTGCTGGGGTCGGCGGCCGGGGACTGGGTGTCCATGGGGGTGCCCTCGGACGGGTCCTACGGGGTGCCGGAGGGGCTGATCAGCTCGTTCCCGGTGACCTGCGCCGACGGCCGCTACACCATCGTGCCGGACCTGGCGATCGACGAATTCTCCCGCGCCCGTATCGATCTCAGCGTCGCCGAGCTGGTGGCCGAGCGGGATGCGGTGATCGAGGCGGGCTTCGCCAAGCGCGGCTGAACCCGCCCCGATCCGACGGTGATCGTCAGCCGAGCTTGGCGATCACATTGTCGCCGTACCACTTGATCTTGGTGATCTTGTCCTCGAGCGATTCGGTGTCGTGCTCCATGGCGTAGGAGTTGCGGAAACCGGTGATGAGATCGGTGATGCCCTTCTCTTCGAGGCGCTTCACACCGTCGGGGGTGTAACCGTCGCGGGAGACGGCGTGGATCTCGAACTCGCCGGGATTGTCGCGCTCGCTGCGCAACTCCTCGATGCGCGCGAGGTATCTGTCGAGATCGTCGCCCTTGCCTCCGGCGTGCATCCAGCCGTCGCACAGGCGCACGGCGCGGCGCAGCGCGGCATCGCTGTGGCCGCCCACCAGGATCGGCAGCGGTGCGGTGGGCGCTGGCGTCATCTTGATCTTGGGAATGTCGTAGAACTCGCCGTGGTACTCGAAGTACTCGCCGGTGGACAGGCCCTTCACGATCTCGATGCACTCGTCCAGGCGCTTACCGCGGCGCTCGAACGGGACGCCCATCATCTGGAAATCCTCCGGCCACGGGCTGATGCCGACGCCCAGGCCGAATCGATTGTTGCTCAACCGAGCCAGCGAACTGGCCTGTTTGGCCACCAGTACCGGTGGGCGGATCGGCAGTTTGAGCACGAACGGGGTGATCCGTAGCGTGGTGGTCGCCGCGGCGATGGCGGCCGAGAGCACGAAGCATTCGATGAACGGCTTACCGTCCAGGAACTCGCGGTTGCCGTCCGGGGTGTACGGATACTTGGAATCCGACTCCGCCGGGTACGCCACGCTGTCCGCGACGGTGATGGAGTGGAACCCGGCCGCCTCCGCCGCCTGCGCCAGCGGGATGTAGTAGTCCGGGTTGGTCATCGCCTCCGCGTAGGTGAAGCGCATCGATCGTCCTCTCGACGGTGAGCAAGTACAAAAACTAGAACAGATTCTAGTTTTTTTTCGGATCATAGTCCCGGTAACCGAGACCATTTTTCGACCTCTCTTGCGGGCCTATTCTGCATCTTGTTCTAATCGATGTCATGACCATTGCCATCACCGGATCCGGATCGGGCATCGGCGCCGCGACCGCCGCCGCGCTGACCGCCGCCGGGCACGACGTCATCGGCATCGATCTGCGCAATGCCGAGGTGACCGCCGACCTGACCGATCCGGTGGCGCGCGCCGCCGCGGTGGAGGCGGTGCTGGAGCGCTCCGGCGGGGTGCTGGACGGGCTGGTGCTGTGCGCGGGGGTGGGGCCGCAGGTGCCGGATCCGAACTTCGTGGTGGAGATCAACTACCGGGCCACCGTGGCGCTGCTCGACGCCCTGCTGCCCGCGCTGCGGAAGGGCGAATCGCCTGCGGCCGCGGTGGTTTCCTCGGTCGCCTCCACCCACATCCAGTGGGCCGAGAATCCGATCGACAAGGGCGCCGAGGCCGAAGCCTTCGCGGCGGCAGGCGATTACGCCGGTTCCTACGCCTATGCCTCCTCGAAGAACGCGGTCACGGTCGCGGTGCGCGAGCGCGCTGTGGAGTGGGGCGGCGCGGGCGTCCGTCTGAACACGGTCGCCCCCGGCAGCGTCGACACCCCGCTGCTGCAGGCCGGACTCGCCGATCCGCGCTACGGAGAATCCATCCGCAACTTCGTGGTAACCATCGGCCGCAATGGCACACCGGATGAGATCGCTTCGCTTATCGTGTATCTGCTGGGTCCGCAGGCAGGCTTCATCCACGGCGCCCAGTTCGTCATCGACGGCGGGATCGACGCGCAGGCGCGTCCCACCGTAGTCTGAAAACCGCAGCGCCCGGCGGACATCGGGCGCCACGGACGGTGGTCGGTGCCCGCGGGGTGTACAGCCGCAGTCGACCCCACAGATGCCGCGGCGGCGGGGCAGCTACCCCGCACGCCGCGGCATCACCTTTCCTCGTGGTCCCGGATGTGCGTGGCGCGCAGGTAGATCAGCGCCATCACGGCAACGGCCGCGCCGACGGCGAACATGGCGGTCGCGCCGTGCCCGACGGTGACGCCACCGAGCAGGGTGCCGAACCCGATGCCCAGATAGATGCAGGAAGCGTTGAGCGCCACCACCAATCCCGCTTCGTGCGGGGCCGCGCCGATGAGCCGATGCTGCTGGGCGGGAGTCTGACGCCAGCTGGCCGCACCCCACACCGCCGCGAGCACACCGACGAGCCAGGCCACATCGGTGCGGGTGGCCGCCAGTACGCCCAGCAGCCCCAAGGCGAGCGCCATCGCCACATAGCCACAGGTGAGCACTCGCGTCGCACCCCACCGGTCGGTCGCGTAGCCGGATGTCAGATTGCCTGCCACCGCGCCGACTCCGTACAGCGACAGCACCCACGCCGTGGCGGCGGCGTCGACACCCACCGCCGCCAGCGCGGGCACGCTGTAGGCGTAAACCACATAGGCAGCACCCATGCCCAGCACCGTCAGCGGCAACACCTTCGCGACCGATCGATTCCGCACCACCGCCAGGCGCGCGGACAATCGCACCGGCGGATTGCCGGGCACGAACGGCACCCAGGCCGCCACCCCGGCCGCGGCCAGCAGGCTCACCATCGCGACCGCGACCAATGCCGACCGCCAGCCCAGCCACTGCCCGACCACGGCGCCGAGCGGCACACCCAACGCGGTCGCGATCGTCAACCCGCCCACGACCACGGCCAGCGCCCGTGCCCGCGCCTCCGGTCGCACCAGGGCGGCGGCCACCGCACCGGCATTCGGCGTGAACGCCGCCGCGCCGATCGCCGCCAGCACCCGGGTGGCCAGCAGCATCGCGAGATTCGGCGCCGCCGCCGTGCCCAGATTGGCCACGCCGAGCACCACCAGGGCAGACACCAGCAGCGCGCGGCGCGGCAGTTGTGCGGTCACGGTGGCCAGTACCGGGGACAGCAGCGCGTAAGCCGCCGCGAACACCGTCACCGCCGCACCGGCGGACGCCGTGGACACGTTCAGCGCCGCTGCCATATCGGGCAGGAATCCGGCCAGGATGAACGCGTCGGTGCCGACGGCGAAGGTGCCCAACGCCAGAATCACTCTGCGCCGCAACCCATCCGACAGCACCGCAGGCTGTGTTCCGGTTGGCGACTGATCTTTGATCGGGATAGACAATGTCCCGGTTCTCCCTTCGAAAAAACCCGGCCCCGCAGGGCCGGGTGTCATTACGAGCGTTGTACTCGCCGCTATGTCGTGAGGCGCTCATAGAAGCGGCGCGCCCGCAGCGGCGCAGTGGCGGGAGCGTCGGCGATCAAGTCCGCGATGGTCTGATTCGCCAGCTCGCGCCGCCACGCCAACTCCGCCCGCCGCATTGCCGTGGCAATGCCGCACGGCTTCGCGAACTCCGATCGCGCCGCCGTCGCACCCGCACCGTTTCGCCGGATCTCGGTGCACCGGAACGCTTCCGTCCGCCCTTCGACCGCCCCGACCACATCCATCAAGGTGATCCGTTCCGGCATCCGCGCCAACCGATACCCCCCACGCGATCCAGCTGTGGACCCGAGAATCCCTTCCCGCACCAACGGCTGCAACCGCTTCTTCAGATACTCCGGCGGCAACTCGAACACCTCCGCCAACTTGGCCGTCGGAATCGGCGCCCGATCATCGAGCCACGCCAGCACCATGCAGCAGTGCAAACCCCACTCGACCCCCTCGCTCATCAACATAAAAGGGATACTACATGTCCCGAATACGTCGATGCAGCGGCAGGATCGAAACCTTCAGTCCGCGAACAGGATCTTGCCCAGCAGTTCGGTGAGCCGCTCGCGCTCGGCGCGGGTGAGAGCGGCGAAGGTGTCGTCGAGGAATCCGGGAATCATCCGCTCCGCGGCGGCCAGCGCAGTCCGGCCCGGCTCGGTGATGGTCACCGCATAGGCGCGCCGATCCGATGGATCGCGTTCGCGGCGAACGTATCCGGACTTCTCCAGACCATCGGCAATGCCGACCATGACACTGCGGTCGATGCGCAGATCGGCGCTGAGCGCCTGCTGGGAACGCGGCCCCACGGCGGCGAGCATTTTCAGCACCAGATGCTGCCCGACCCCCAGGCCGCTGTTCAGTGCGGCGGCATCGGCCGCGCGAGCCACCACCGCCGACGCGCGGCACAGCGCGATGTCCGGGCGTTCCGCGGCGAGCCGGGGGAGATAAGCGTCTTGTGCGCGTTCATCGGTCCTCGACATGGTCGTTGAACCTGTCCGCCGACGAGGTCTTGTCCACCACCCGCGCGGCGCGCAAACGCCTCGACCTCACCCGGCCGGTGCCGCGACGGCTGATCGAGGAATGCGTCGACCTCGCCACTCAGGCGCCCACCGGTCGTAATCGCCAGCGCTGGCATTTCCTGGTGGTCACCGAGAAGGCGCAGCGCGCGGCCGTCGCCGATATCTATCGCAGGGCGCTGCAGCTGGCCGAGGGTACGCCGCTGACCGCACGCGATGTGTACCGCATGAACGCGCACGGTTCCTGGCCGAAGATCGCCGAGGGGCTGGGTTATCTCTACGACAACATTAATCGCGTGCCCGCCATCGTCGTTCCCGCGGTCGAAGGGCGCACCGACAATGTGCGTGTGCCCGAGCAGGCCGGAACCTGGGGGTCCATCCTTCCAGCCGTGTGGAGCTTCATGCTGGCCGCGCGCGCTCGCGGGCTCGGCACCGTCTGGACGACCGCGCAGGCGCCGCTGGAGCGGGAGCTGGCGGAGGTGCTGCGCGTGCCCTACGACCGGGTCATGCTCGCGGCGCTCATTCCGCTCGCCTACACCGTGGGCGCCGATTTCCGTCCCGCCCAGCGCATTCCGCGCGAGGACGTGCTGCACTGGAATGCCTGGTGATCGGTCAGGACTGATCGGTCTCGTAGTCGCCGGTCACCTCGTCCTCGGTCTCGCCGATCACATTCGGGGCGGCATCGCCCAGATTGCCGGTGAGTTCGCTTTCGCCGGAACGGCTTTGGTGCGGGACCACCGTGCGTGAGTACTCCTGATCGGAGCCTCGCTGGCCCGCGCCCGCAGCGTGTGGCGAGCCCATGAAGCCGGGGCTGCCCGCACCGCCCATGCCGGGGAGGCCGCCGGTGCCTGTGCCGAAGGGGCTCGCGGCGCCCGCCGGGGTTTTGCCGCCGGGGATCGAGGAGCCCGGGCCGCCCGGGGTCGACGCGACGCCGCCCAGGCCGCCGCCACCGAGACCGCCGCCACCGGCGCCTCCACCACCGCCACCGAGTCCGGCGGCCTTGGTGTCGACATCGCTCGGGCCGGTTCTGGTCGGGTCGCTGCCGAACGGGCCGGTGGGGGAACCGCCGCCCTGGAGTAGGCCCTTGGCCTGTTCGAGGATCGGCTGGCCGACATTCTGGGCGAGGGACTGGGCCACTTCGGCGGGGTTGGGGCCGCCGCCCTGGCCGAGTAGCTGGGCGACCACGCCATTGAGTTGCGCCGTGTATCCGGCCAGTTCGCCGCGGGTGATGTTGACGACCGTCATGGCCGAGCCCAGGTGCTGGGTGGCGGAGGCGATGAGGGCGGTCTGGGCGGGCGGGGTCATGATGACCGGGGCGAGGGCGGTGGCCTGGGCGGCGAAAGACTGGGCGATGGCGGTGAGCTGGATATTGCCGCGCTGCACCACGGCCGCGGCCTGTTCGGTGACGGCCGAGATGTCGAAACCGCGCTGAGTGGTCTCCTGGCCGTGGTTCTGCGCCTGCTGGCCCGCGGCCTGGGCATTGCGCGAGGCCTGGCCCTGCCAGAGTTGCTCGACGGTCTTGAACGCGCCCTGGCCGACGCTCATGGCGCCTTCGATGAGCTTGGAACCCTGGCTCAGCAGCGAAGCGGGGTTGAGCTGGCCCAGCACGCCGGTGCCGAAGCTGTTGATCAAATCCAGGAACGGCTTGAACAGCGCGTCCATCCCCGGGATGGCGGGCAGCGCCAGGCCCTTCATGAGATCGCCGACCGGATCGGCGGGCAAGGGCGGCAGCGCGGCCGGGTTCAGCCCGGCCTGGGTGAGCGCGGCCTGCGCGGCATTCAGTGCGCCGGGAACATTGTTCAGCGCGGCCTGCGCAGTGCCGAGCATTCCCTGCGCTTCGCCGAGCGCCTGCTGCGCACCCCCCAGCACGTTGTGAGCGGCATCGAGCGCGGGGGAGAGCGGACCCTCGAGCACCGACGCCGCATAAGTGTCGTCACCCTGCGATGTGCCCGGCAGCCCGTGCGGCGTACCGCCGCTCAGCGGCGAGCCGCCCTGCTCGATCTCCTTGCGGGACAAGGCGAATGCGGGCGGCTCGAAGGTGGCCACATCCTCGGGCAACTGCCCGAGCGGCGGGTCGAGCAGAATGCCGGACACAGCCGCGGGCAGGGCGGACTCACCGGGAATCGGATGGGCCGGGGCGATATGCCCGATCACGCCGTCGTCAGAGAACCGCATGCGGGCCCCCGGGATGCTCGGTGCTCACGCCGCGCCGGGGATTCATGCCTGCCCCCCCGAGTTGCCCGGTGATGGAGTTCAGGCCGCCCGCGAAGTCGGCGTCGGCGGCGTCGTAGGTGGCGGCGGAGCCGCAGGCGGCCTGGCCGACGTGGGCGAAGCGGGCGGAGAGAGCGGTGATGTCCTTGTCGTGGAGTAGCTCGGCCACGGCGAAGCTGGCCAGGAAGTCCGCGCCGATGAGGCCGAAGACGGGCGTCATGGCGGCGACGTGGGATACCGTGTCGAGGCCGCCGGTCGCGGCGATGTCGGCGGTGACGCCGTCCTGGGTCGCGGCGAAGGTGCGGACCGCGGTGGTGTCGACCGAGAGATCGGCCATGATGTGCCCCCCCTATCGTCGTGGACATGCGGTGCCGAATATAACCCATCGTTCGTCCAGCTCGGCGTGCCGTCCGGCCCCACACCGAGGCCGGAACTTGTCCCGGACGTTGTTGCAAATTAGAACAAGTTCTATATTCTTCTTGCCATGAAGGTCGCAGTCACCGGCGCTGCCGGGTTCCTTGGCACCAATTTGCTTCGCTTGCTTACGGATCGCGGTCACGAGGTGACTGCCATCGATCGCGTCCGCCCCACCGGTGCGAGCGAACCGGGTGTCACCTGGGTTTCCGGCGATGTACTCGATCCCGCGTCGATGCGCAGTGCGCTCGGCGGCGCGGAGGTCGTGTACCACCTCGTCGCGCTCATCACCCTGGCGCACAAGAACGACCTCGCCTGGCGGGTCAATACCGAGGGCGTGCGGGTGGTCGCGGAGGCCGCCAAGGCGGTGGGCGCGCGGCGCATGGTGCACACCAGCTCGATTCACGCGTTCAACCAGTACACCTGCGGCGGCGTCATCAACGAGCGCGCGCCGCGGTCCATCGACCCGGATCTGCCGATCTACGACCGCTCCAAGTTCCAGGGCGAGGTCGAGCTGCGCAAGGTCATCGATGCGGGCCTGGATGCGGTGATCTGTAATCCGACCGGTGTGTACGGGCTGATCGACCACTCCGATTCGCGCATCAATGTCACTCTGTGGGACTCCGCGCGCGGGCGCACCCCGGTCATGATCGGCGGCGGCTTCGACCTGGTCGATGTGCGGGACGTGGCGCAGGGCCTGGTGCTGGCCGGGGAGCGCGGCAAGACCGGCGAGAACTATCTGCTAGGCGGCAATTTCGTGAACATGCTGGAGATCACCCGGTTCGCGGCCGAGTACAACGGGCGGCTCAAGCCCGCCTTCGCGATTCCGCCGAAGGTCATCAATGTGCTCATGCCGATTCTGGAGCCGGTGTCCAAGGCGCTCGGCAGTGACCGCATCTCCAAGGCGTCCATGGGCGCGCTGCTGTCGGCGCCGGTGGTCGAGCATGCGAAGGCCAAGAGCGAGTTGGGATATCAGCCGCGATCGGCCGAGGAGACGGTCAGCGATCTGATCGACTTCTA
This sequence comes from Nocardia crassostreae, assembly GCF_001613405.1. Lineage (GTDB taxonomy): Bacteria > Actinomycetota > Actinomycetes > Mycobacteriales > Mycobacteriaceae > Nocardia > Nocardia crassostreae. The sequence goes on along the minus strand of NZ_BDCH01000033.1, from coordinate 19,668 downwards.
CAACGGGCGGACGATCACGCCCGACACGCAGAAGATTGCTTGACAGTCGATAGAACAAATGTTCGACTTGGGTGGTGCGCTGGCAAAGCCAAACCCTCGACGCCGATGACGGCGCGCTGCCCGGGCTCGAACGTGCCGGTCTCGTACGCAGCGTACAGACACCGGAGTTCGAGGGCATCACATTCCACGAGGTGCTCTGCAAGAGCGCGCTGAACAAGGTGCCCGAGGGCGGGTCGCTGCCCTTCGGCTGGACCGTCAATCCCATGCGCGGCTGTTCGCACGCCTGCCGCTACTGCTTCGCCCGCGGCTCGCACGAGTACCTGGATCTGGACTCGGGCAACGACTTCGACTCGCAGATCGTGGTCAAGACCAATGTGGTGCCCATACTGCGCAAGGAGCTGCACAAGCGGTCCTGGCGGCGCGAACCCGTGGCGCTGGGCACCAATACCGATCCCTATCAGCGCGCCGAGGGGCGCTACCGGCTCATGCCGGGCATCATCGGCGCGCTCACCGAATCGGGCACCGGCTTCTCGATTCTCACCAAGGGCACGCTCATGCGCCGGGATCTGCCGCTGCTCACCCAGGCGGCGCGGCAGGTGCCGGTGCATCTGGCCGTCTCCCTGGCCATTCTGGATCCCGAACTGCATCGGGCCATCGAGCACGGGACGCCCTCGCCCAAGGCGCGCCTGGAGCTGATCCGCGCCCTCGCGGACGCCGGATTCGCCGTGAATGTCATGGTCGCCCCGGTCATTCCGTATCTCACCGACTCCAAGGCGCATCTGGACGAGCTCATCGGGGCCATCGCCGAGGCCGGGGCCGCCAGCGTCACCGCCTTCCCCATGCATCTCCGCGGGAGTACCCGCGGCTGGTTCCTGGACTGGCTCGCCGAAGCGCACCCGGCGCTACTGCGACGCTACCGGCAGCTGTATGGTCGCGGTACTTCGGTCACTCCGGAGTATTCTGCGTGGCTACGCGGCCGTATCGAGCCGCTGCTCGACAAGCACGGCTTGAACCGCGACCGACCGGCCGAACCCGAGGTGCGTGCCGCCGAATCGCATACGCCCGACCCACAGCTGGCGTTGTTCGCCTGACGCCGGTGTAAATCTCTGCGTTCTACCGCTCACTTTCGCCGGTGTGTCGCGAATAGAGCGGGGTAGTTTGGCGTTGGTACTTCTGACTCGACGAGGAAGTGATGCAGGCGCATGGTTTCGCAGCATGACAACCCGGTGGCGGCGGCCGGAAACGGCGCCGCCGCAGAGAAATTGGAAAAGGTCGTAATTCGCTTCGCGGGCGATTCCGGTGACGGCATGCAGCTCACCGGCGATCGGTTCATGCACGAGGCCGCCGCATTCGGCAACGACCTTGCCACGCAACCGAGTTTCCCGGCCGAGATCCGCGCACCCCAGGGCACCCTGCCCGGCGTCTCCTCCTTCCAGATCCAGATCGCCGACTACGACATCCTCACCGCTGGTGACCAGCCCGATGTGCTGGTGGCCATGAATCCCGCTGCGCTCAAGGCGAATCTGGAGGACCTGGCGCGCGGGGCCACGCTCATCGTCAACACCGATGAATTCACCAAGCGGAATCTGGCCAAGGTAGGGTACTCCGGTGATCCGCTCACCGATGACACGCTGACCGATTTCGTGGTGCACAAGGTGCCCATGACCTCGCTGACGCTCGCGGCGACCGAACCCACCGGGGTCGGCAAAAAGGATGGGCAGCGGGCGAAGAATATGTTCGCGCTGGGATTGCTGTCCTGGATGTACGGGCGGCCCATCGGCGGCACCGAACAGTTCGTGCGGGAGAAATTCGCGGCCAAACCGGATGTGGTCGAAGCGAATATCCTGGCATTTCGCGCCGGATGGAATTATGGCGAAACGACCGAGGCATTCGCCACCACCTACGAGATTGCTCCGGCGACGTTGCCACCGGGCACCTATGGGCAGATCACCGGTAATACCGCCCTCGCTTACGGCATTGTGACCGCCGGGCAACTGTCCGGTCTGCCGGTATTCCTGGGCACCTATCCGATCACTCCGGCCTCCGACATCCTGCACGAGCTGAGCAAGCACAAGAACTTCGGCATCACCACCCTCCAGGCCGAGGACGAGATCGCCGGAATCGGTGCGGCGCTGGGCGCGTCGCTCGGCGGTGCGCTCAGCGTCACCAGCACCTCCGGGCCCGGGCTGGCGCTCAAGAGCGAGACCATCGGGCTGGCGGTCATGACCGAACTGCCGCTGGTGATCATCGATGTGCAGCGCGGCGGGCCGTCCACCGGACTGCCCACCAAGACCGAGCAGGCCGATCTGCTGCAGGCGCTCTACGGGCGCAATGGCGAATCGCCGGTGCCGGTGGTGGCGCCGCGCTCGCCCGCCGACTGTTTCGACGCCGCCGTGGAGGCGGCGCGCATCGCGCTCACCTATCGCACGCCGGTGCTGCTGCTCTCCGACGGGGCCATTGCCAATGGTTCAGAGCCGTGGGCGATTCCGCAGGTCGACCAGATGGCGCGCATCGATCCCGGATTCGAGCCCGGTGGCGAGCAGGACGATTCGTTCCAGCCCTACGCGCGCGATCCGGAGACCCTGGCCCGGCCGCTGGCCGTGCCCGGCACCAAGGGGCGCGCACATCGCATCGGCGGGCTCGAAAAGGCCGACGGGAGCGGCAATATCTCCTACGAACCGGCCAATCACGAGCTCATGGTGCGATTGCGGCAGGCCAAGATCGACGGTATCGCCGTGCCCGATCTCGAGGTGGACGATCCGGGTGAGCGCGCGGAACTGCTGCTCATCGGCTGGGGCAGCTCCTACGGGCCCATCGGCGAGGCGTGCCGCCGGGCGCGGCGGCGCGGGGTGCCGGTGGCGCAGGCGCATCTGCGGCATCTGAATCCGTTCCCGGCCAACCTCGGTGAGGTGCTGCGCCGCTATCGCACCGTGGTCGCGCCGGAGATGAACGGCGGTCAGCTCGCCATGCTGCTGCGCGCCCGCTATCTGGTGGACGTGCAACCGTGGACCAAGATCGCCGGGACGGCCTTCTCCGCGCAGGAACTGGTCGGTGTCATCGACGCGGCCCTTGATGGCTCGATCGCCGAGATGGAACAGAGCAAAGCCTTCGCCGCGCGGGCGCGGGCGACCTATCTCACCACAGGGGGTAAGTGATGACAATCCTCGAAAACCCGCTCGTCGGCGCCGATCTCGGCCTGACCGGTCTGTCCGGCGTCCCGACCGCCGACGGCCCGCAGAAGGCCAAGGACTACACCTCCGATCAGGAGGTGCGCTGGTGCCCCGGCTGCGGTGACTACGTCATCCTCGCGACCGTGCGCGGCTTCCTCGCCGAACTGGGCCTGAACCGCGAGAATCTCATGTTCGTCTCCGGCATCGGCTGCTCGAGCCGGTTCCCGTATTACCTGGAGGCGTACGGGATTCACTCCATCCACGGCCGCGCCCCCGCCATCGCCACCGGCCTGGCGGTCACCCGCCGCGACCTCTCGGTATGGGTGGTGACCGGCGACGGCGACGCCCTCTCCATCGGCGGCAATCACTTCATACACGCCCTGCGCCGCAATGTCAATATGACAATCCTGTTGTTCAACAACAGGATCTACGGCCTGACCAAGGGCCAGTACTCACCCACCTCCGAAACCGGCAAGGTCACCAAGTCCACCCCCATGGGCTCGGTCGACCACCCCTTCAACACCCTCTCGGTCGCCCTCGGCGCCGAAGCCACCTTCGCCGCCCGCGCCCTGGACTCCGACCGCACCGGCCTGAACGAGGTCCTCCGCGCCGCCGCCGAACACCGCGGCACCTCCTTCGTGGAAATCCTCCAGGACTGCCCCATCTTCAACGACGGCTCCTTCGACGCCCTCCGCCGCGAGAACGCCGAATCCCACCTCATCCGCCTCCGCCACGGCGACCCCATCCGCTTCGGCGCCGACCGCGAATTCGCCGTCGTCCGAAACGGTTTCGGCCTCCGCGTAGCCCGCGCCGACACCGTCCCCGAATCCGACATAGTCATCCACGACGCCTACTCCGACACCCCCGAATACGCCTACGCCCTCTCCCGCCTCTCCGACCAGAACCTCGAACACGTGGTCACCGGCGTCTTCCGCAGCATCACCCGCCCCACCTACGACGACGGCGTCCGCACCCAACTCCACACCGCCACCGAAGACAAACCACTACAGGAGAACTCCCTCCAATCCCTCCTCACCGGCCGCGAAACATGGACGGTCGGCTCGACAGCCGCGTCGATCTGACGGGTGATTGCCGCAGACGACATCGCACCTCGAGTCTCATCCGCATGCCCGCCCGTCCGCTGCCCGCCGAGGAATGCGAGCGGCTCTGGCACGCATGGACTCCCGCCGAAGCCGCCGAACGCCTGTCGCACACCCGGCCGTGCTGGTATGTCGCCGCCGGGTGGGCGCTGGATCTGTTCGTAGGCGGCCTCGGACGCGACCACTCCGATCTCGAAATCGGGGTTCCGCGAGCTCGATTCACCGAGATCATGGCGGCATTCCCCGGCTACGAATGGGATGTCATCGGCGACGGGCACGCCTGGCCGTTTCCCGAGCAGTCCCACACCCACCACCAGACCTGGCTCCGCGAACCGGCGATCGGCCGGTACCGCCTGGACGTATTCCGCGAACCGCACGTCGGCGATCGCTGGGTCTACCGCCGCGATCCCGCGATCACCCTGCCCCACGCCGACCTGATTCTCCGCACCTCCGATGGCATCCCCTACCTGACCCCCGAGGTAGCACTGCTGTTCAAAGCGAAATCCCGCCGCCCCAAAGACGAATCGGACTTCCGCCATGTGCTCCCCGCCATGGACCGACCGCAGCGCTCCCGCCTGTCCGTTTGGCTGTCCCGGGCACATCCCGGACACCCCTGGCTCGACGTCCTGTCGAACCACACCGGCTCGCCCACCGCGTAGGCTGCCCGCTTGTGACCGAGCAGGGGCCATACGCCAGATACCGCGAGGATTCGGAGGTGCTCGCCGCGATCGGCGAGTCGATCGCACCTCGAGTCGGCCTCGTGTCGGTTCGCCTGCCGCTGGGGCTGGCCGAGGCGGCTGTGGCTGCCTGGAATCGGGACGAGACCGATGAGCTCGGTGCGGAAACCCCTGACCAGCACGCCCTGCGGGAGCGTGCTGCGGAACTGGCGCTGATCGGGTTGGCTATCTCCGAACGCGGCCGCCGCGAGGGTGATGACATGGTGGTCGAGCTTCATGTCGGGTCGGTCGCGGCCGCGATGGCGGCGGCGCGGCCTCAGTGATGTGTGCCGTCTCCGGTTGGCTCGGCGGGGGCGGAGTGATTGTCCAGGCGGGCGTGTAGGCGGTCTCGGACCCGGTCCGGGGTGTAGGCGCGGCGTTTTCGTTCGGACCGGACGATGACTACTCCGGTTGCGGCGACACCCGCGGCCCCTGCCAAGCCGAGCACTTTCCACCAGCGCATGCGCATAGGGTAGTCGGCGTGCCACGTGAAGCGCTGTCGAGGATCGGTTTGGATGAAGCGGTCGAGCTCACTCGGACCGGTGATCTTTGGTTGTTTCGTGGACATTCCGGTGCGGACCGTGCGATACGCGGGCTGACCAACAGTCCTGTCAACCACGTCGGCATGGCTTTGGTGCTCGATGACCTGCCTGCCCTCATCTGGCATGCCGAGCTCGGCCGGGCGCTGCCGGATATCTGGTCGGGGAACCACCACCGGGGCGCCCAACTGCACGACCTGCGCGCCGCTGTCCTGCGGTGGACTGGCGAGTACGAACAACAAGCCTGGCTCCGCCAACTGGATCGGCCCGTCACCCGCGACATGGAGGATGCCGCGCTTCGCACGGTGGCCCGTTTGGATGGCATGCCGTTCCCCTCGACCAGCGCGCTCGCCGGGCGGTGGCTACGTGGCCGAGTTCCACGTCCGAAGCGCCCGCGCGACACCGAAGCGGGTCTGGAGAACGCCTATTGCGCGGAGATCGTCGCCATGACCTACCAGTCCATGGGGCTGCTACCCGAGAAGCGGCCGAACTGGTATGACCCGGGCAGATTCTGGAGTGGCGGCAACCTCCGCCTGACCGACGGCTACGAACTCGGTGGCGAAATCGCCGTCGACATCCCCGCGCCCTGACACGACCGGGAACTGGTGGCGGCAAACGCCGAGAAGGGGCCGCCACCAGTTCCCGGTCAACGATGTTTCACACCGGGGCGGGGGTGTCGGGTGGGCAGGGGAAGGCGCGGCGGTAGTCGGTGGGGGAGATGCCGATTTGTTTGAGGAAGTGGTGGCGGAGGTTGTTGGCGGTGCCCAGGCCGCTGAGGGCTGCGACCTTCTCGATTGAGAGATGTGTTGTCTCCAAGAGGGTTTGGGCTCGGGACAGGCGTTGGTTCAGGAGCCATTGGAGGGGAGTGGTGCCGGTTGATTCCTGGAGGCGGCGGTAGAGGGTACAGGGGCTCACGGCGGCGCGGCGGGCCAGGTCTTCGATGGTGAGGGGCTGGTCCAGGTTGGCTCGGGCCCAATCGAGGACGGGGGTGAGGGTTTGGTCGTCGGTGGCGGGGATGGAGAGGTCGATGAATTGGGCTTGGCCGCCGGGGCGGTCTGTGGTTCCGCACTGGCGGAGGCTGTACCAGTCGGGGGACAGGTCGGGCTGGGGGCGGCCGAAAATTGTTGCGGGGATGCTCAACTCGTACATGTCCCAGGACGACAACCCGATTTCGGCGGGGACGACGAGGGCGACGGAACCGGCGCTCATGCCCGTCAGGATATGGCAGGAATTTGGTGATACCCGGCATTGGTGTCACTGGTTGTGGAAGATCGAGACTGCGAATCTGGTTGCTGTCAGGACATCGAAGGCAGTACGTCGCAGGGAGATTGCGGGCATGAGCAAGAAGGTCGGGCGATTCGCCGAGCTCGAGTCGGAGTTCAACAGCTACGTCGGGGCCATCAACTACGCGACCATGGTGACCGTCGATTCCAAGAACCGGCCGCGCACCCGGGTGCTGATTCCGGTGTGGGAGAACGTGGATGGGGCGCCGCTGGGGTGGCTGGCCACCTATCGGACCCCGGTCAAGGAGGCGCATCTGGCGCGCAATCCGCACACCAACTTCTCGTATTGGGCCCCGGGCAACAATTCGGTCGCCATCGACGCGGTAGCGGTTGGCGAGGAGGACCTGGCGGTCAAGGAACACGTGTGGGATCTGTACCGCCGCACCAGTCCCCGGGGCGCGGGCTACCACCTCGGGCAGTTCTGGACTTCCCCGGACGACCCCAAACTCCGGGTGCTGCGCCTCGAGCCGTGGCGGATCCAGGTGATCCGGGGCCGGGACCTGCGCAGCCGCATCTGGCAGGCCGATCCCGGCGCGCGAAATCAGCCCGCGACGAAGGAGTTGAGCAACTTGTCGTAGACCGTGGCGAAGCGGGCGCGGGCCGCCTTCTGCTCATCGGTCAAACCCTCGGCGGATTCGGGCGCGTACACGATCAGGTGCACATCCGAATCCGGCGGAACGGGCATGAAGTCGAGGATCAAATTGCCCTGATCGGTAACAGTGGGGGTGCCCAGATCCACCAGCGAGAGAGCACGGATCTCACCCGCGGCCGCGGTGGTCACCTCGGCCGGGACCCTGCCCTGGATTTCCTGCGGACCGCCGTCGGGCCGCTTCACCGCGGTCCCGTCGGAGCGGATTTCGAGAACCGGGCGAAGATCCAGGCGGGCCTGCCAGCCATTGGGCATGGTGGTCAGCGTGAATACGGTGGTCGCCGCTACCGCCGGAGTGGTGGCGGGCGCGGGCGCGGTGGTCTCGGGCGGCATCAACGCCGGATCGTCGGCAGCCGCGAAACCGCTTGCGCCGGTGCACATCGCACCAGCGACCAGCGCCACCACCGCCCCACGCCGCAGCACCTGCCCGAATTGTCTTCTCGCACCCAGTCTTCGCATTCGCATCCTCCGAATCCCATTGCGGGCATGCGCCCGCCGCCGGTGATTCTGCCTCGTGCCAGAGTGGGCAGGCGCCTGGGCACGCCGACAGAAACACACCGCGCCGAATGCGGCGCGGTGTGTGGGGGTTCGGTCTCGGGTGGGTGGTCAGCGCAGGGCGGGCGGGTTGTCGAGATCGCGCGCGGTGTAGGTGTCGCATGCTGCGACCTGGCCGGTTTTGTAGCCGGAGAGGAACCATTTCTGGCGTTGTTCGGACGAACCGTGGGTCCAGGCTTCGGGGTTCACGCGGCCGGTGGCCTTTTCCTGGATGCGGTCGTCGCCTACGGCCGAGGCGGCGGAGAGGCCGTCGCGGACGTCGTTCTCGGTGAGGGGCTGGAGGAAGGGGGTGGTGGAGCCGGGGCGGGGAGCTTGTCGGCCCAGTAGGCCCAGAATCCGGCGTAGCAGTCGGCTTGGAGTTCGGTGCGGACCGCGCCGGATTCGGGGCCCTGTGGATCGCGTTGGGCGCGGCCCAGATCGCCGAGCAGGTTCTGGATGTGGTGACCGACCTCGTGGGCGACCACGTATTCCTGGGCGAGGGGGCCGCCGCTGGAACCGAAGCGGTCCTTGAGCTCCTGGAAGAAGGCGGTGTCGAAGTAGGCGGTTTGATCGGCGGGACAGTAGAAGGGGCCGACGGCCGAGGAGGCGCGGCCGCAGCCGGTGCTGATCACGCCGGAGAACAGGCGCACCGCGGGATCGGTGTAGCGGGTGCCGGTCTGCTTGGCCAGTTCGGCGCCCCACACCGAGTCCAGGCTCTGCACCGTCAGCACCACGCGGCAGTCCACGTACTTATTGGCGTCGGCGCCGGTCTTGCAGTGGTCGGGCGTCCCGGCGACGGTCCCCTCCTGCTGCGCCTGCTCACCGGTGAACTGCCCCAGCACACTTACTGGGATCACCGCCGAGCAGCAGCGTCGCAATGAGCGCGATGATGCCGAGGGCGCCACCGCCGAGGACCATACCGCGGCCCATGCCCGGCCCGCCGCCACCGCTTCGCACCCGGTCCGGGTCGATTGGCAGGCCCTCGTTGAAGGTCATGGCTCATAGCTTGGCACGGCGGCGCGGATATCGGTTTCCTCTAGTCAAACGTGTCTCTCTACGATAAGAGCGCACCCGGCCGACCCCGTGGTGCTTCGAGCCCGTCGAAAGGAATCCCGTGCTGCGCACCCACTTGGCTGGTTCGCTGCGAAGCGAGCACGCCGGTCAGACCGTCACCCTCACCGGATGGGTGGCCCGGCGGCGAGACCACGGTGGCGTGATCTTCATCGATCTGCGCGATGCGTCGGGTGTGTCGCAGGTCGTGTTCCGTGAGGGCGTGCCTGCCGAACAGGCCCACAAGCTGCGCAATGAATTCGTCGTGAAGGTCACCGGAGTGGTCGAGAACCGACCGGCCGGTAGCGAGAACCCGAATCTCCCGACGGGCGCCATCGAGGTCAATGTGACCGACCTCGAGGTGCTCAACGAGGCCGCGCCGCTCCCGTTCCAGCTCGACGACGAGCCCGGCGAGGAAGCCCGCCTCAAGTACCGCTACCTGGACCTGCGCCGCGAAGGCCCCGGTCACGCCATCCGACTGCGGTCCAAGGTCAACGCGGCCGCCCGCGATGTGCTGGGCAAGCACGCCTTCGTCGAGGTCGAGACCCCGACCATGACCAAGTCCACCCCGGAAGGCGCCCGCGACTTCCTGGTGCCCGCGCGTTTGCAGCCCGGCTCCTTCTACGCGCTGCCGCAGTCCCCGCAGCTGTTCAAGCAGCTGCTCATGGTCGGCGGCATCGAGCGCTATTACCAGATCGCGCGCTGCTACCGCGACGAGGACTTCCGCGCCGACCGCCAGCCCGAATTCACCCAGCTCGACATCGAGATGAGCTTCGTCGAGCAGGAAGACGTCATCCTGCTGGCCGAGGACATCCTGGCCGCGCTGTGGAAGCTGGTCGGCTACGACATCCCGACCCCGATCCCGCACATGACCTACGCCGAGGCCATGCGCCGCTACGGCTCGGACAAGCCCGACCTGCGCTTCGAGGTCGAGATCACCGAGATGATGGAGTACTTCAAGGACACGTCCTTCCGCGTGTTCCAGGCTCCCTACGTCGGTGCGGTCGTCATGCCGGGCGGCGGGTCGCAGCCGCGCCGCCAGTTCGACGCCTGGCAGGAATGGGCCAAGCAGCGCGGCGCCAAGGGCCTGGCCTACATCACCTTCAACGAGGACGGCACCCTCGGCGGCTCGGTCGCCAAGAACCTCACCGATGCCGAGCGCGAGGGTCTGGCCAAGCAGGTCGGCGCGGAGCCGGGTGACTGCGTCTTCTTCGCCGCCGGTGAGCAGAAGCCCAGCCGGGCCCTGCTCGGCGCGGCGCGCGGTGAGATCGCCCGCAAGTGCGGCCTCATCGACGAGAACGCCTGGGCCTTCGTCTGGATCGTGGACGCCCCCATGTTCGAGCCCGCCGCCGACGCCACCGCGAGCGGTGATGTGGCGCTGGGCCATTCGGCCTGGACCGCCGTGCACCACGCGTTCACCTCGCCCAAGCCCGAGCATCTGGCCACCTTCGACACTGATCCTGGTGCGGCCCTGGCCTACGCCTACGACATCGTCTGCAACGGCAATGAGATCGGCGGCGGTTCCATCCGTATCCACCGCCGCGACGTGCAGGAACGCGTGTTCAAGGTCATGGGCATCGACCACGACGAGGCCCAGGAGAAGTTCGGCTTCCTGCTCGACGCCTTCTCCTTCGGCGCCCCGCCCATGGGCGGCATCGCCTTCGGCTGGGACCGCATCACCGCGCTGCTGGCCGGTGTGGACTCCATTCGCGAGGTCATCGCCTTCCCGAAGTCCGGCGGCGGCGTCGACCCGCTCACCGAGGCGCCCGCGCCGATCACCTTGCAGCAGCGCCAGGAGGCGGGGCTGAACGTGAAGCTCGACGCGGACGGCAAGCCGATCAAGGACAACGGCAAGGAAACCGGGAAGTAGGCATTCACCCGGATAAGCTGCACCCGGCCGGTATCGCCCGATATCGGTAAACCCGCTGATCACAAGGGGGTATGGGTGCTGCACGTCCGGGTGATCTGTCCGGCCGACACGACCGATGCCGCACTCGCCGTGCTGCACGCCGATCCGGGCGCGACGCTCGTCACGGTGCAGCGCGGCGCCGCGGTGGATCCGGCCGGAGATCTGGTCGAGTGCATGCTCGCGCGCGAATCCGCCGATGTGGTGCTCGAAGGTCTCACCGATCTCGGCATCACGCACAGCGGCGGCACCGGCCTCGAGCAGATCGACACCGTGCTGTCCGATGTCGCCGACGAGGCGGTCGAGGCCGCGCCCGGCAGTCCCTCCGATGCGGTGGTGTGGGAGGAACTGGTCGCGCAGACCGGGGAGGCGTCCACGCTCACGCCCTCGTATCTGGCGTTCATCACCATCGCCTGCCTGCTCGCGGTGGTCGGCGTGGCGACCGACTCGCCGGTGACCATTGTCGGGGCGATGGTGGTCGGACCCGAGTTCGGGCCGCTGGCCGGAACCGCGGTCGCCTTGGTGAGCAAGGACTTCCGGCTCGCCGCGCATTCCTCGCTGGCCCTGCTGGTCGGCTTCCCGGTGGCCATGGTCATCGCCTGGCTGGCCACCCTGCTGTTCCGGAACCTGGGGCTGGATCACTCGGGAAGGCATGGACAGCATCCACAATGTGGACTTCATCTACAAGGTGGGGCCGTTCTCGGTGGTGGTCGCGCTGCTGGCGGGCGCGGCCGGAATGCTGGCGCTCATGACACCGAAATCGGCTGCACTGGTGGGCGTTTTCATCTCGGTCACGACTATTCCGGCGGCCGGTTTCGCGGTGGTGGCGGCCACCGTGGGGGAATGGCACAAGGCGTTCATGTCCATCGGCCAGCTGGCCGTGAACATGGTCGGCATCGTGGTGGCGGGCGTCGTCGTGCTGTGGGTGCGGCCGCACTACGGCAAGCGCGGCGGCGCACTGGACCGGTTGAAGCGGTGGTGGCTGTCCGAGGCGCGCTGACGCTCAGACCTGCACCACCAGGCCGCCGGTGAGGGTGCGGTAGGCGTAGGTGATGGCAATGGCCGACACCGGACCGGCCACCAGCAAACCCAATCCGCACAACAGCATTCCGACCACGGTGATCACCAGCACCGCCAGTGCCAGCAGTACGGTGGGCACCGGATTGCGGATCACCAGCTGGGCGCTGGACTTGATGGCGGTGACCGGATCCTGGTCCTGATCGATGACGAAATGCACTGCGAACATGCACAGCACGCCCACGATGACCGCCGGGAACACCAGGGCCAGCGAGGCGACCAGCGCGCCGATGAAGACGAGCAGCGCGGTGAGCAGCACGCTGCCCGCATTCACGAAGCCGAAGAAGGCGGGGAAATCCGGTGGGGTGCCGTCGGTTTCATAGAGCGCGCCGCGGATCATGGCCGCCTGCAGCAGCCACACGATGAGGGTGGCGACCGCGAACAGCATCAGTACCGCCGGTACCGACCCCACATCGAAGACTCGCACCAGCAAGGTGACCGTGAGCCAGGCGATCAGGCCGAGCAGGCCCATGCCGATCCAGGGAATCGGATTGAGGCGGAAGCGTTCCCAGCCGTAGGCGAGGGCGCGGCCGACATCGAAGGATTCGCTGGATTGATACGGAACGGCCGGTTCGGGAACCTGCGGCGGCGGCATCCCGCCCCCCGGCGCGAAGCCGGGCTGCGGCGGCAGACCGCCCGGCGGCGGCAGACCGCCCGGCGGCGGCAGACCGCCCGGCGGCGGCATGCCACCCGGCGGCGGCATGCCACCCGGTGGCGGAACACTGCCCGGCGGCATGGCGCCCGGCGGCAGTTGCGTTTGCTGGGAATAGCCCGGGGGAGTGCCCGGCGCGCCCGACTGCGGGGGCAGCGGTGGCGGGGGCTCGACGGGTTCGCTGCCGTACTGCGCGGCGCCCGGACCCTCGAACTGCGGGTACCCCGCCCGGCCAGGCAACTCGTGCCGCCCGTGCGCGGGCGGCGCTTCCGGTGGCGCGGAATGCGCTGCGGGCTCGGGGATTTGGTGCCGAACGGCCCGGGAGGCGTGCTGCGAGCCACCCTCCTCGGCGGGCAACTCGCCGGCGGGATCGTTCGGTGCGGAGGGCGGCGTGCCGGTCATGGTCGCGAGCCTTTCACATTTTCCGGTTTACGGTGTGGCGCACGGCAGTTGAACATGAGATAACTAGACCTCCACGGTTGTGTCAAGCAACCAGCGCCGCGTGGGCAAACCCTTCACAAAGACACGCCGGACGACGCGCGAAAGGTTGCGCAACCGCTCGCTGAAAGTGACCTGGAGCGAGTAACTTGGGACGCGATGACCGCACTATTGGCCGAACGCGCCGCCGAAGTCGTGTCCGCGGCACAACAGTTGCTCACAAAGCGAATGGGTGCTCCGGTAAAGCTGAGCGATCCTATGGAACTCAGCGGTAGTGGTAGGACGACGGTGCTACGCGTCCGTGTTGCGGAGAACGCCTTTTCACTTCCGCGCACGCTCATTATCAAGCAGGTGCGCGTCGGAGCCAAGGAACGACGCACCGGCGGTATGGCGCCCGGCGTAGCCAGTATCGATTCCGCCTTCCTGCGGGAGGCGGTGTCGTACCAATTCACCACCGCACTGGGACGTGACCACCGACCCGGTGCGTACCTGCTCGGCTACAGCCTGCCCGACCGCCTGCTCATTCTCAGCGACCTCGGCGAGAACACCTCGCTCACCCAGGTGCTGCAGGCGGGCGTGGAACCGGCGGGGCGCAATGCGCTCATGGCATTCGCGCAGGCACTGGGCCGCATGCACGCCGCGACCGTCGGCCGCGAGGCCGATTTCGTGGCCCTGCTACGCCGCGTCGACGTGGTGCACCGGGTGGACGGCATCGCCCAGCAGGCCGAATCGGCCGTGGCTGAGGTGCCCATCATGTTGCAGCGGGAACTGGGCATCGAGGTGCCCGGGGAGATCGCCGAGCGCATCGTGCGCGGTAATCGGCTGTTCTCCGCCGGTCGGCATCGCGCCTTCAGCCCCTCGGATCTGTGCCCCGACAATGTCATCCTCAATGAGGAAGGCGCGCGGTTCCTCGACTACGAATGGGGCGGTTTCCGCGACGCCACCCTCGATATCGCCTATCCTCTGGTGTCCTTCCCGGGCTGCCTCTGCGATGTCGAACTGTCCCGCGAACGCGCCCGCCAGATGGTGGAGGCCTGGCGTTCCGAGGTCGTGGCGGTCTGGCCATCCCTCGCCGACGACGAGGTCCTGGCGGAGCGGATTCTGGAGGCGCGCCTCATCTGGGTGTGGCTGTCCACCTTCTGGTTCCTGCCCGCCGATCATTCGCGCATTGCCTCGGCGCGCGAGCACGGGCTGTCGATTCCGCGCTCGGCGGCGCTCATCAACCGGTGGGCCGCGCTCGCCGAGGATGCGCGCTGCACCGGCGACGATCCGCTGGGTGATTTCGCCGAGCATGTGTCGGCCACGCTCGAGGAGCACTGGGAGGAGTAGGAGAACCGGCCGCGGTCGCGCGGCCGGTCCTTCGAGCTCTCAGGGCGTTTGTTCAGTTCACCGGTCCGGGGCCGTGTTTCGACACGCCCGGCACCGCTGCGCACGCCGAGCGAGGCGCCGTGGCGGACACCGGTATTCGGATCCGAGGCCGCCGTGACGTAGTACCAGTCCATCTGCGCCTGCCCGGCGGTGACCTCGAAGACGCCGTAGCCGTGCGAGTCGAGTTCGGCGTAGTGCAGGTGCGGGTTGAGGTTCCTGACCGCCTGCTCCAGACCGAGCGAGACCGTGCGCGCCGGGGTGTGCATGATCTCGCCGATGCTGGCCATGGACACCGAGGGCACCACGAATTCGGTCGCGGCGACCCGGCCCTGCGGATACTCGCGCGTGTCGACCGGGACGTCGGCGGCCCACGAGGTGTGGATATCGCCGGTCAGGAAGACCACATCGGAGATGTCGTGGGCGGTGATGGTATCGAACAGCCGCTGCCGGTCGGCGGCGTAGCCGTCCCATTGATCCAGATTGATCGGGATACCGGACTCGGGCGTGCCCATGACGGCCTGGAAGGCGGCCGCCACGGCCGGATTCGTGGTCGGCAGCTGGAGCGGCGCGAACATGACGGGCGTGCCGACCAGCTTCCAGCGGGTCGGCGCGGACGCCAAACCGGCGGTGAGCCAATCCATCTGGTCCTTGCCCGTAATGGAGCGATTCGGATCCTCGGTCTCGCGCCAACCCGCGACCGCGGGCAGCTGTTCATCGCGGTAGGTGCGCAGATCCAGCATGGACAACTCGGCCAGCGTGCCGAACCGGAATCGCCGGTACAGCCGGGCGTTCACGCCGCTGCCATTGGCGCGCACCGGCATCCACTCCAGATACGCCCGCATGGCGGCGGCGCGGCGGGCCTGCCAGTCGCCTTCGCTCGCATCGTGATTCTCCGCGCCGCCAGCCCAGGCGTCATTGGCGGATTCGTGATCGTCCCAGATGGCAATGAACGGATACCGGGCATGCAGCGCCGCCAGATCCGGATCGGTTTTGTACTGGGCGTGACGGATTCGATAATCGGCCAGCGACACGATCTCGTTGACCGGATCGTGTTCGCGCACCAGCGGCAGCAGGCCGCGATGCTTGCCACGGGAGTACTCGTAGAGGTAGTCGCCCAGATGAATGACGGCGTCGAGATCCTCGCGTGCGGCCAGATGCCGATAGGCCCCGAAATAGCCGCCCTCCCAGTTCGCGCAGGAGGCGACGCCGAAACGCAGGCGGTCGGGGGAGTCCTGCGCGGCCGGTGCGGTGCGGGTGCGGCCGGTGGCGGAAACCGCTGTGAGCGCGGTGAATCGGTAGAAGTAGTCGCTGCCCGCCGACAGGCCGGGGACGTCCACCTTGACCGTGTGATCGGACTCGGCGGCGGCGGTGACCTCACCCGAGGCGACCACCGCGCCGAATGCGGCATCGGCGGCAACCTCCCAGCGCACCGGAACCGGTTCGCCGAGACCGGAACCCGGCGTGGCGGTCTCGGACGGCGTGACGCGGGTCCAGATGATCACACCGGTCGGGAGCGGATCACCGGAGGCCACGCCGTGCCGGAATACCGGGCTCGCGGCGTGCGCCGGGGCCGCCGACAGCAGGGTGGCTCCGGCGGCGGCCGTCGCGGTGGTCCTGAACAGGCTCCGGCGGCTCAGCCCACCCGGTCCCGAAGGAATTGAAACATTGGAGTTTTGTTTCACGGATGTATCGAACCCTGTACTCGGAGTGGGCGCTACCGGAAGGTGGGGAGAACTACACGATCGGTCCGGGCCGCGGTTCCAGGCGTCCCCCCCGGCGCACCGCGAACGAGGCGCCGTGGCGCACACCGGCATTCGGATTGGAGACCTCGGAGACGTAGAACCAGTCCATCTGGGCCTGCTCGGCATCGACGTGCAGCACGCCGTAGCCGTGCGAATCCAATTCGATATAGCCCAGGTGCCGGTTGACGCCCCGGATGGCGCCCTCGGCCATCAGCGAGGCGGTGCGCGGCGGGGTCTTGGTCATGTCCCCCATGGAATCCGAGGTCACCGACGGCACCACGAACTCCACGCCCGCGGTCCGACAGGCCGGATAGGTCGCGGCCACCGTCGGGACGTCGGCGGCCCACGAGGTGTGGATATCGCCGGTCAGGAACACCACATCGGAGACCTGATTGTCGGTGATGGCGCCGAGCAGGCGCTGCCGGTCGGCGGTGTAGCCGTCCCACTGGTCGAGGTTGGCCGGAATGCCCGCATCCGGAATGCCGATCAGCTCCGTCAGCGCGGCGGTGCTGGCCGGATCCAGCGGCGGGAACACCAGCGGGGAGATCATGACCGGATTGCCGACCAGCTTCCACCGCACCGGGGCGGAGACCAGAGCATTGGTCACCCAATCCATTTGGTCCTTGCCGGTAATGGTGCGGTTGGGGTCGTCGACCTGCCGCCAGCCCGGACCGGCGTGCACCTGCTCGCTGCGGTAACTGCGCAGATCGAGCATGGACAGTTCGGCCAGAGTGCCGAAGCGCAGTCGCCGGTACAGGCGGCGATCGGCGCCCGCGCGCACCGGCATCCACTCCAGATACGCCTGGCGGGCGGCCTCGCAGCGGGTCTCCCAGTCGCCGTCGCCCGGATTGTGGTTCTCCGCGCCGCCGGACCAGGTGTCGTCGGCGGTCTCGTGATCGTCCCAGGTGCAGATGAACGGCAGCAGGGTGTGCAGGTTCGCCAGATCCGGGTCGGTCTTGTACTGTGCGTGCCGGATTCGGTAATCGGCCAGCGAGATGATCTCGTGCGCGGGCTGGTGCCACCGGACCGAGCCATTGCGGCCGCCGTACTCGCCATTGCCGTACTCGTAGAGGTAATCGCCGAGATGGACGATGGCATCCAGATCGCCGCGATCGGCCAGATGCCGGTAGGCGCTGAAGAATCCGGCCTCCCAGTTGGCGCACGAGACCACGCCGAAGCGCAGGCGGTCCGGAGTGTCGCCGGTGGCCGGGGCCGTTCGGGTGCGGCCGATCGGGGAGGTCTGGTCGAGCGCGGTGAAGCGATAGCAGTAGTCGCTGCCTGGCGCCAGGCCCGTGACGTCGACCTTCACGGTGTGATCGGAATCCGCTGTGGCGGTATGCGTTCCGGAGGCGACGACGGATCCGAAGCTCTCGTCGCGCGCGAGCTCCCAGTGCACCGTCACCGGAGCGCCCGCGCCGGAGCCCGGGAGCGCGTCCTCCGAGGGCGTCACCCGGGTCCAGATAATGACGCCGGAGGGCAGCGGATCGCCCGAGGCGATGCCGTGCCGGAAGACCGAGGCCTCGGCGCGCGCGACGGTGCTGTCGAGTGCGGTGACTGCGGCGGCCGCGGCGCCGGTCAGCAGGACTGCGGCGGTGCCGCCCTTGATCGCTGTGCGGCGATCGATGCGGGCGGAATTGATCTCGGGGAGGCGCACGCCACAGATTCAATCCGATCGGCACTCCGAAAGCAAACTGGACAGATGAACAGTTAGTAAATCGATACCGGCTCGGACCTGCGCGCTCGGACCTGTCGGGGCCCGTCGGTAGGGTCGTGCGGGTGAGTGATGGGTTGTTCGACGCGCCCGGATCGGCGGCCGTGTCCGAGGAGTTCGAGGTGATCAAGCCGACCACGGGTGACAGGTTCGCGCCCTTGGCCGTGCGCATGCGCCCGCGCACCCTCGACGAAGTCGTGGGCCAGGAACATCTCCTCGGCCCCGGCTCCCCGCTGCGCCGTCTCATCGAAGGGTCCGGCGCCGCGTCGGTTCTGCTCTACGGTCCGCCCGGCACCGGCAAGACCACCCTCGCCTCGCTGCTCTCCCAAGCCACCGGCCGCCGCTTCGAAGCCCTCTCCGCACTGTCCGCCGTTGTGAAGGAGGTCCGCGCCGTCATCGACCTGGCCCGCCGCCGCCTCACCGCGGGCGAGCAGACCGTCCTGTTCATCGACGAGGTTCACCGCTTCTCGAAGACCCAGCAGGACGCCCTCCTGGCCGCGGTCGAAAACCGCATCGTCCTGCTCGTCGCCGCCACCACCGAGAACCCGTCCTTCTCGGTGGTCTCCCCGCTGCTGTCCCGCTCCCTGGTCCTGCAACTGAAGTCCTTGTCCGCGGACGATATTCGCGCCGTGCTCACCCGGGCGATCGCCGATCCGCGCGGACTGGCGGGTGAGTACAAGGTCACCGACGCCGCCCTCGACCACATCATCCGGATTGCGGGCGGCGACGCCCGCCGCTCGCTCACGGCCCTCGAGGCCTCCGCCGAGTCCTCCCTCGACGGCGCCGTCGATGTCGAACTGGTCGAGGCCAGCGTCGACAAGGCCGCCGTCCGCTACGACCGCGCGGGCGACCAGCACTACGACGTCATCAGCGCCTTCATCAAATCCCTGCGCGGCTCCGACGTGGACGCGGCCCTCCACTACCTGGCCCGCATGATCAGCGCCGGTGAGGACCCCCGCTTCATAGCCCGCCGCCTCATGATCCAGGCCAGCGAGGAAGTCGGCATGGCCGACCCCACCGCCCTCCAAACCGCCGTCGCCGCCGCCCAGGTCGTCCAACTCGTCGGCATGCCCGAAGCCCAACTGGCCCTGACCCAGGCCACCATTCACATCGCCACCGCCCCGAAATCCGGATCCGTCGTCAAGGGCATCGGCGCGGCCATGGCCGATATTCGCGCGGGCAAAGCGGGCGCCGTCCCGCCGCACCTACGGGACGGCCACTACGCCGGGGCCGAGAAACTGGGCAATGCCAAGGGCTACAAATACCCCCACGACCACCCGGACGGCGTTCTCGCCCAGCAGTATCCACCGGACGAGCTGATCGGCACCGACTACTACCAGCCCACCGATCACGGCTATGAACGCGAGGTCGGCCCGCGCGTCACCAAACTGCGCCGCATCGTCCGCGGCAAGTAGTCCGGCGCATCGCGCAACCCCGCCCGCGCTGCAATCGTGCACTGTGTGCCGAAATCTCGTGTGGTTCAGGCCCGGCCGAAGGCGAGGGCCACATTGTGGCCGCCGAAGCCGAAGGAGTTGTTGAGGGCGTAGTCGATTCGGATTGGGCGGGGGGCGGTGGCGACTATGTCGAGATCGACTGCCGGGTCCTGGTTTTCGAGGTTCAAGGTGGGCGGGATGACCTGGTCTCGGAGGGTCAGGACGGTCAGCACCGATTCGAGTGCTCCGGCGGCGCCGATGGCGTGACCGAGGGCGGATTTGGGGGCGTAGATCGCGGGG
>NZ_BDCH01000032.1 GCF_001613405.1 Nocardia crassostreae | reverse complement strand
GATGGCGTTGGCTTCGGCGGTGTCGCCCACCGAGGTGGCGGTGGCGTGGGCGTTGATGTGGGTGATGTCGGATCGTGACAGGCCCGGGATTTGCATGGCTCTGGTCATGGCGCGCGCGGCACCGGTGCCGTCCGGGTCGGGGGCGACCAGATGGTAGCCGTCGGAGGTGATGCCCGCGCCGAGCAGGCGGGCGAGGATGGTGGCGCCGCGGGCTCGGGCGTGGGCTTCGGTTTCGACGACCATGAGAGCGCCCGCCTCGCCGAAGACGAAGCCGTCGCGGTCGGCGTCGAAGGGGCGGGAAGCGCCCTTCGGGTTGTCATTGCGGGTGCTCATGGCGCGCATCATGGCGAAGGCGGCGATCATGACGGGGTCCAGCGGGCCTTCGACGCCGCCGGTGACGACGATGTCGGCATCGCCCATGACGATCATCTGCCAAGCCTTCGCGATTGCTTCCGATCCGGAGGAGCAGGCCGAGACGGGGGTGATGACCCCGGCGCGGGCGCACAGCTCGAGGCCGACCACCGCGGCCGGGCCATTGGGCATCATCATCTGCACCGCCAGCGGCGACACCTTCCGATAACCACCCGCGGTCATGGCGTCGCGTGCGTGCACCACCGCGTCCGCGCCGCCCTACCCCGTGCCGATCGAGACCGCCAGCCGATCCGGATCGACCTGCGGGCTGCCCGCATTCCGCCATACCTGCCGCCCGAGCACCGTCGCCAGTTGCTCCACATAGGCTATCCGCCGCAATTCCACCCGGCTCAGCAGACTCTCGGGCTTGACTCGCAGCGCACCCCCGATCCGCACCGGCAGCCCATAGGCCCGCACCCACGGATCGGTGAGCTCCTCGATCCCGGATTCCCCCGCGAGCAGCCCGCGCCAGGTGCCGTCGACATCACCGGCGATCGATGTCGAGGCCGCCAGTGCCGTCACCACGACATCCGGAAACATGCCGTCCTCCGCGAACGGATTGCGCACTCGCACGGTGCCCTCCCGCTTTTCCACCCAGTGTGAGCCAGGTCGTACTCGCGAGATACCCGGACAGCGGCGAATTTCTCCAGCTGCGGGGATTCTGCGTGTCGTACAGGTGAGTCCCCGCAAACATTGTCGGCTGCGCGACACTGGTACCTAGGCTGGTCGCGTCGATCCGCGATCCGCCCAGAAGAACGGAGGGATTCGGTGACAGTCATGGCGAATCGGCCGAAGGCTGCGGACCAGCCGCAGATGTCCGTCGCGGACTTCGAGGAGCTAGCGCGTCTGGCACGAAATGCCGAGTTGGGGGCCAGACTCGAATTCATCGACGGGAAGCTGGGGGCGAAGCCGATGCCGGACGGGGATCATGACGAGATCTTCCAATGGCTGCTCGACCAGTTCCGCGAACAGCGCGGTGAGCGCTCGGTGTATCCGGAGGTCGGTCTCAAGGTCGCGGGGTACCGGAGTGGTCGGGCACGCACCGACGCGGTGCTCGCGCCCAAGCGAGCCTTTGCCGGTCAGGGTGAGTGGAAGGATCCCGACCCGGTATTGATGGTGGTGGAAGTTACCTCCTTCGATTCCGATACGGACCGACGCGACCGCAGGGAGAAACCGCGCGCATATGCCGGGGCGGGCATCCCGGTCTATTTGCTGATCGACAGGGACGTCTGTGAGACCTTCGTCTACAGCGGGGTCGTGAACGGGGTGTACTCGTCGACGGTCCACTTGCCGTTCGGATCGAAGGTCGAACTTCCGAAACCGGTAGGGGTGGTGCTCGATACCGAGCCCTTGAAGGATCTCGTTCGCTGAGCCAGGGGTGGGCGGGCCCCGGGCCGGTGGGGGTGAAAACCCGCTGGACCGGGACCGGTAGGCTGGATACCTGTGCAGACCCACGAGATTCGACGGCGCTTTCTGGAGCATTTCGTCCGTGCCGGACATACCGAGGTACCCAGTGCCTCGCTGATCCTGCCCGACCCCAACCTGCTGTTCGTCAACGCAGGCATGGTCCAGTTCAAGCCTTACTTCCTCGGACAGGAAGCGCCGCCGTACTCTCGAGCTACCAGCGTGCAGAAGTGCGTGCGCACCGGTGATATCGAAGAGGTCGGCGTCACCACGCGGCACAACACCTTCTTCCAGATGGCGGGCAACTTCTCCTTCGGCGATTACTTCAAGGAAGGTGCGATCACCTTCGCCTGGGAGCTCATCACCAAGTCGCAGGAAGAGGGCGGCTACGGTTTCGATCCCGAGCGCATCTGGGTGACCGCCTACGAGTCCGATCCGGAGGCCGCCGAGATCTGGGAGCGCGTGGCCGGGATCCCGAAGGAGCGCATCCAGTTCCGCGACGGCAAGGACAACTACTGGGATATGGGCGTGCCCGGTCCCGGCGGTCCCTGCTCGGAGATCTACTTCGACCGCGGCCCGGCCTACGGCAAGGAAGGCGGCCCGGTCGCCGACGAGGATCGCTACCTCGAAATCTGGAACCTGGTGTTCATGCAGGACATCCGCGGTGAGGACAGCCCCAAGCTGGGCTTCCCGCCCATCGGGTCGCTGCCCAAGAAGAATATCGACACCGGTATGGGCGTCGAGCGCGTCGCCATGCTGCTGCAGGGCGTGGAGAACGTCTACGAGACCGATCTGCTGCGCCCCATCATCAACAAGGCCGAGGAGCTGACCGGTAAGTCCTACGGCGTCGAGCACACCGACGACGTGCGCTTCCGTGTCATCGCCGACCATGCCCGCTCGGCGGCCATGCTCATCTCCGACGGCGTGAATCCGGGCAATGACGGCCGCGGCTACGTGCTGCGCCGCCTGCTGCGCCGCATCGTCCGCTCGGCCCGTCTGCTGGGTGCGGACAAGCCGGTCATGGGCGCGTTCATGAAGGTCGTCAGCGACCTCATGTCGCCGTCCTATCCGGAGCTCGCCACCGATTTCAAGCGCATCGAGAATGTCGCCGTCGGTGAGGAGACCGCCTTCCTCAAGACGCTGTCCACCGGCACCAAGCTCTTCGACGAGACAGTCGACGAGGCCAAGGCGCAGGGCAGCAAGAAGATCAGCGGCACCGATGCGTTCACGCTGCACGACACCTACGGCTTCCCCATCGATCTCACCCTGGAGATGGCGGCCGAGGCCGGGCTCGAGGTCGACGAGGCGGGTTTCCGCTCGCTCATGGCCGAACAGCGTCAGCGCGCCAAGGACGACGCCCAGGCCCGTAAGCACGCGCACGCGGATCTGACCGTCTACAAGGAACTGGTCGATCGCGGCGCCACCGAGTTCACCGGTTTCGATGAATTGGCCACCGAGGCAACGGTTCTCGCGCTCATCAAGGACGGCGTGCGCGTCCCGGTCGCCGAGGCCGGTTTCGATGTCGAGGTCATCCTGGACCGTTCCCCGCTGTACGCCGAGTCCGGCGGCCAGATCGCCGACCGCGGCTCCATCTCCTCCTCGCACGGTCTGAAGCTGCGCGTCAACGATGTGCAGAAGATCGCCAAGAAGCTGTGGGTGCACAAGACCACCGTCGAGGCCGGTCAGATCACCGAGGGCGACACCGTCCTCGCGAGCGTCGATCCGGCGTGGCGGCGCGGCGCGACGCAGGGCCACTCCGGCACCCACATGGTGCATGCCGCGCTGCGACAGGTGCTGGGCCCCAACGCCGTTCAGGCCGGTTCGCTCAACAAGCCCGGCTACCTGCGCTTCGACTTCAACTGGCAGGGCGCGCTGTCGGAGCAGCAGAAGGCCGATATCGAGGCCGTCTCCAATGACGCGGTCGCCGACGACTTCGCGGTCAACACCTTCGTCACCGATCTGCCCAGCGCCAAGAAGATGGGCGCGCTGGCCCTGTTCGGCGAGAACTACGGCGACGAGGTGCGCGTCGTGGAGATCGGCGGACCGTTCTCCATGGAGCTGTGCGGCGGTACCCATGTGGGCCACTCGTCGCAAATCGGACCCATCACGGTGCTGGGCGAGTCCTCGGTCGGCTCCGGCATCCGCCGCGTCGAGGCCTTCGTCGGCTTGGACTCCTACAAGTACCTGGCCAAGGAGCGCGCGCTGCTCGCCGGTGTGGCGTCCTCGCTGAAGGTGCCCTCGGAAGAGGTCCCGGCGCGCGTCGAGCAGCTGGTCGAGCGCCTCAAGGTCGCCGAGAAGGAACTCGAGCGCACCAAGATGGCGGCCGTGCTGTCGAGCGCGGGCGCCTTCGTCGAGCAGGCGCAGCGGGTCGGCAAGGTGCTGCTTGTCGCGGCCGCCGCGCCGCAGGGCGTGGGCGCGGGCGATCTGCGCACTCTGGTGCAGGACATCAAGGGCCGCTTCGGTTCCGAGCCCGCCATTGTGGCGCTGCTCGGCAATGCCGACGGCAAGGTGCCCTTCGTCGTGGCGGTCACCAAGGCGGCGCAGGATCTCGGCGTGAAGGCCGGTGATCTGGTGCAGTCCTTCGGTCCGAGCATCGAGGGCCGCGGCGGCGGCAAGCCGGAGATGGCGCAGGGCGCGGGTTCCAACCCGGCCGGTATCGAGGCCGGATTGGCGGCCTTGCGGGCACGGGTGGCCGAGCTCGCCGGGTGATGCACGGTTCCGACTCCTCGGACACACCGGGCGCCTCTTTCGAGGGCGCCCGGACACCGGCAGAAAAAGACGCGCGGTTCGTCTCGGACCGTCCGTCGCCCGCCGCCGATCCCGGACGCGGACGGCGCATTGGCGTCGATGTCGGCACTGTGCGAATCGGTGTCGCCAGTAGCGATCCGGACGGTATTCTCGCCACTCCCGTGGAGACCGTGCCGCGCGCCAAGAAGGTCGCGCCCGGCACGCTCGCACCCGACCTGGCGAGGATTGCCGAGATTGTGCGTGAATACGAAGCCGTTGAAGTGATCGTCGGTCTGCCGCGCACCTTACGCGGAGAATCCGGCTCTTCGGCTAAGCTGGCGGCCACCTTCGCGGGGCGTTTGCGGACCTTGATCGCGCCGGTGCCGGTGCGGCTTTCCGACGAACGTTTGACTACGGTGTCTGCTGCACGCGCGTTGCGGGACAGTGGAGTTCGTGCGCGTGGGCAGCGGCAGGTCATCGATCAGGCGGCCGCCGTATCGATCCTGCAAGTCTGGTTGGACGAACGGAGTGCACTTTTGAAGCCCCGCGGGGATGATGCATGACCGACCGCTGGACGCGAGCCGAGGAACGCTATCGGCAGAACGCGGAGCGCCGCTACCGCCGGGATGATCTGGACTGGTCGGACGCGGACGATTACGAGGACGACACCACCGTCATCCCGCGCTACGAGGACGAGGACGACGAACCGCCGCTCGAGCCCGAGCCGCGTCGTCGTCCCGCACCGCAGCGGGCCGCCGGTGGTCGCCGTCCCGCCTCGCCGCGTTCCGGTGCCCGCTCCTCGGGCGGTCGCGCCGCCGGATCGCGGCAGAAGCGGTCCCGGGTCGCCTCCCGCAAAGCGGCCGAGCGCAAGCGCCGCCGCCGCAATCTGTGGGTCGTCGCGGTCGTATTCGCCCTGCTGATCGCCGCGGGCGTGGGCTTCGTCGCGTGGAAGTTCATGAATCGGCTCAGTCCCGCCGAGGATTTCGCCGCCGGTTCCGCCGGTCCGCTCGCGGTCGTGCAGGTGAAGGATGGCGATACCGCCACCCAGATCGCCGAGGCCATGTACGACAAGGGTGTCGTCGCCAGCAGCGCGGCCTTCTACGAGGCGGCGGTGCGCAACTCCAATATGAACTCGGTGCAGCCCGGGTACTACGCCATCGCCAGCCACAGCCCGGCCGCCGAAGCGGTGACGGCCTTGGTGGGCAAGGGTTCCCGCGTCGGCAATGTGGTCATCTCCGAGGGCCGCCAGCTGCACGACTCCACCGATGTGCACACCGGGGCGCGCAAGGACGGCATCTACCGCAAGATCGCCGACGCCAGCTGCGTGGGCGCCGGGACCGCCGCCAAGTGCGTGACCTACGAACAGCTCGAGGCCGCGGGCACGAATACCGATCCGGCCGCGCTGGGCGTGCCGTCGTGGGCCATGGACCGGGTGCGTTCGGTGCCCGATCGCAGCCGTCAGCTCGAAGGGCTGATCCGTGCGGGCACCCTGGATTTCGATCCCAGCGGCAGCCCGGAGCAGATCCTGAAGCAGCTGGTCACCGAGAGCGCCGCGAGCTACGAATCGACCGGGCTGCTGCAGTCCGGCGGCTCCAACGGCCTGTCGCCCTACGAGACGCTCATTGCCGCCTCCCTGGTGGAACGCGAAGCGCTGCCCAATGACATGTCCAAGGTCGCGCGAGTCATCGTGAACCGCTTGGCCGTCGACCAGCCGCTGCAGTTCGACTCCACCGTCAACTACACCCTCGACAAGACCGAGGTCGCCACCACCGACGCCGACCGGGCCACCAAGACGCCGTGGAACACCTACGCCATGGCCGGTCTGCCCGTGACGCCCATCTCCGCGCCGTCGCTGGATGCGTTGCGCGCCATGGAGAAACCGGAACCCGGTAACTGGCTGTACTTCGTGACCATCGACCAGCAGGGCACGACGCTGTTCACCGACGACTACAACGAGCACCTGCGCAATATCCAGAAGGCAATGCAGAGTGGAATTCTCGACAGTGGCCGGTGAGGTGACAGGGGCCGGTGAGGTTCGCAAGGCCGCCGTCCTGGGCAGCCCGATCGCGCATTCGCGATCGCCGCAACTGCACCTGGCGGCCTACCGCGCACTCGGTCTGAACTGGACCTATGAGCGGATCGAGTGCACCGGTGAGCAATTGCCGGGCCTGGTCGACGGCCTGGGACCCGAATGGGTCGGACTGTCGGTGACCATGCCCGGCAAGGTCGCCGCGCTCGAGTACGCGGGGGAGCGCACCGACCGCGCCGAACTGGTGGGTTCGGCGAACACCCTGGTGCGCACCGCATCCGGGTGGCGCGCGGACTGCACCGATGTCGACGGCGTGCGCGGCGCGCTCCAGGGCGCGGGCGTCGAGGAGATCGAGCGTGCGGTCGTGCTCGGCGCGGGCGGCACGGCCCGCCCCGCCCTGCTGGCCCTCGCCGAATTGGGCGCGCACACCGTCACCATCGTGGCCCGCGACAAGGGCCGCGCCTCCGACACCCTGGAACTCGCCGAGGGCCTGGGCATGTCGGCCGAAGTCATCGACTTCGACCCGGACGGCCTCGGCTTCGTCTGCTCCGACGTCGATGTCGCGGTGAGCACCGTCCCCGCCGATGCCGCTGCGCCCGTGGCGGATTCGGTCGCCAATGCACCTGTAATCCTGGACGCCATCTACAACCCGTGGCCGACACCGTTGGCGGAGGCCGTTATTCGCGCCGGGCACACCGTCGTGAGCGGCCTCGAGATGCTCCTGAACCAGGCCTACGGTCAGGTCGAGCAGTTCACCGGTCAGCCCGCCCCGCGCACGGAAATGGCTGAGGCCCTGAAGGATTGATCAGTTCTCGAAGTAGTGCCCCGCCTCGAGATCCTCGATGAGACCGGGCTGCACGGGCTTCCAGCCGAGTCGCTCCCGCGTCAGCGCGCTCGAGGTGGGGTTGTCGAGCGTGATGAACCGTGCCAGCCATTCGAAATGGCTGGGCGCGTCCGCCGCCATCGACCTCACCGGCAGGCCCAGTCCACGGCCGATCGCCGCCGCGATCTCCCGCACCGGCACGCCCTCGTCGTCCACCGCGTGCACCCGGGTGCCCGCCGGTGCGGGTTCGAGCGCCAGCCGGTATGCCTGTGCGACATCCAGCCGATGCGCCGCGGGCCATCGATTCGCGCCATCGCCGACATAGGCCGAAACACCCGTGGCGCGGGCGGTTCTGATCAATGCGGGGAGGAATCCGTGCCGATCGCCCGGCCCGTGCACCTGTGGCAATCGCACGGCGCAGACGCGCACCCCGCGCTCCGCCCACGCCAGGGCCGCCCGCGCCCCGGCGGTGCGCGGCTGCGCGCCGGTCTCCCCGTCCTCCTCGGTCCCGAGCCGCCCCTCCGGCAGCATGGCGGTCCCCGAGGTGACGATCAGCGGGCGGCCCGAATCCGCCAGTTCGGCGCCGAGCGCGTCGATGGCCGCGCGATCGGTGGCGCAGGCGGCCTCGTAGTCGGCGAAATCGTGAATGAACGCGAGATGGATGACGCCGTCCGCCGCCCGCGCGGCGGCGCGCAGGGAGTCGAGATCCTCCAGTGCGCCTCGATGCGCTTCGGCCCCGGCGGCGGCCAGGGCCGTGGCCGTCGCCTCCGACCGGGCCAGCCCGACCACGTGATGACCGGCCTCGATGAGTTCGGCCACGACGGCGGAGCCGACGAATCCGGTTGCGCCCGTGACGAATACCCGCATGATGTGTTCTCCTTCGCTGAGGATCCGGCGGTCGCCGGTGCCTCCACCCTGCGAGCCGGACGGGCGACCGGTCCAAGACCTGTTTCGCACAGCGCAATACATTTCGGGTATCGCCGCAGTTCATGCCATCTGTCCTGGTGCGGTGTGCAATCGCGGGCCGGTACTGTGGGGTCATGCCCGAATCAGCGCCGGTGGATCTGCGGCTGGTGCGCTACTTCACCGTGGTCGCCGAACACCGGCACTTCGGTCGCGCGGCGGCGGCGCTGCATATCGCCCAACCCTCGCTGAGCCGTCAGATCCGTAGTCTGGAACAGCAATTGGGTGCGCGGCTGCTGGAACGGACCCCGCAGGGCAGCACGCTCACTGAGGCCGGAACGGTCTTCCTGCCTCGGGCGCAAGCCTTGTTGCGCTCGGCCGCCGAGGCCGCGGCCACCACCCGGGCGGCCGCCCGCCCGGGCCGGATCGCCGTCGGCTACACCACTAACCTGATCGTCACGCCCGCGGTGCGTGACCTGCGCCGCCGCCACCCGGAGGTGGAAGTCCGTGCGCTGCACCTGGATTGGAACGATGTGCACACCGCGCTGCTCGAGCATCGGGTGGACGCGGTGCTGGCCCGGCTGCCGTTCCCGTCCGACGACCTGCCCATCACCGTCGTCTACGACGAACCCCGGGTGCTGCTTATCCCGCGCGGTCATCGCCTGGCGGGCAAGGAATCGGTGTCCCTCGACGATATCGCCGACGTACCCGTGCCCCGCCTGCCCGATCCGGCGTGGAATGCCTTCTGGCGCATCGATCCCCGCCCCGACGGCCGCCGCGCCCCCGACGGCCCGCTGGTCGCGGCCGTCGAGGACAAGCTCGAATACATCGCGGATGGGCAGGCCGTCGCGATCGACCCCGCCTGCGTTCCCGCCAGCCCGGACCTCACCACCGTGCCCCTGTCGGACGTCGGCCCCTGCCATGTCGTCGTCGCCACCCGCGCCGACGAGCGCAGGCGCGTGGTCGCCGACTTCCGCCGCTCCGCCGCCCGCCTGCTCGGCCCGGCGAAGACTCTCGCAGGGGCGTGATCAGCCGCTCCGACCTCACATACAGGCTCTCAGCACATCCACCTCGCCGCCGGGCATGAACGGATCGAACCCGTGCTCGACGAGCCAGCGGATCCCCAGCAGACTGCGCAACGACCACCACGCCCGGATCACGTCGAGATCGACCTCGTCGCCGTAACCGGCGACGACATCCCCGAGGCGCTCCCGGTGCCCGAGAGTCAGTGTGGCGAGGTCGAACAGGGCATCGCCCGGCCCCGCCTCGGACCAGTCGAGCACGCCGGTGACCTCGTCACCGTCGACGAATACGTGGGCGACCTGTAGGTCGCCGTGCGTGAAAACCGGTGTCCACGACCGGAGTGCGGTCTCGGCGACCTGGCGGTTGCGCGCGACGAGGTCGGCGGGAAGGACCTCGTTCGTGAGAATCCACTCGCATTCCTCGTCGAGATGCGTCGTGAGCTCGTCCAAACTCCGGCGGGGCCATGGCGGCAGCGGCGCGTCGTGCAGCATTCGAACGGCCGCGCCCGCCGCGGCCCACGCCTGCGGGGACGCGGTCGACGGCTGGCCGAGGCGGCCGAGAGCCGTGCCCGGGACGGGGGCGAGCGCGAGCACGGGCGGCTTCCGCCACAGGATCTCCGGAGTCGGGATCGGCGCCCAGGCCATTGCCGCGACCTCGAGGTCGGCGCGGGACTGATCGGCGTCGATCTTCAGGAAGACCTCCCCGACCCGCAGGGTGGCGCGCTCGTGATGGGCAATGATGACCTCGACCTCGTTCACTCCGACCATTATTGCGGGCAGACGCGGGGCTAGGCGGCCTGCTGGGGTTCGAAGGCGTTGCGGAAGGTGAATGCGTACGGAGTGGGCCCGTGCTCACGGAGGTGCTCCAGGCGTTCGACGCCCTCGTCGAGAGTTGGCTTGTGCCCCAGGGGAATCCACCACAGGGCGATGGGCGGCCGGCCGAGGGGAAGGAACCATTCGCGGCGGCGGCGCAGGAACTCCATATGCCCGCTGCGATAGGTGTAGTCGAACAGCGCGTCGCGCGATTCCCACACGCTCAGGTTCACGATGACGTCCGCATCCCAGCCGTCCGGGCGGAGCGAGAGCGCATTGTCCGACTCGCCGTCGACCATGCGCCAGACGAAACCGGGGGAAGTGTCGGCCAGTTTGTTGATCCGATCGAGGGCGTCGAAGAAGTCGGCGACCTTCGGATCGCCCTGGGGTGCGGCCAACCGGCCGATATTGAGCTCTGCGAGATGCATAATCGGGACTATAACTAACTTTCGTTTGTTTTAGAAAAGCTCACGCAGCATCGTCCCGGCGCCGCATCCATCCGGGCGGTCCATCCGGCCTCCGCGGCCGGGCGCTCGAGCAGCGCCAGATTCATACCGCAGACCAGCGGCGGGAAGTCGACCGCGAGCCGGTGAAAAGGGCAGTTGCGCAAGCGGATCACCGCGCCGTCGGCGAACGGTTCGTAGCCGCGCTCGCGCAGCACCTCCAGGAATTCGCGACCGTCCAGCGACGGACCGTGCGCGGCAGCGGTTTTCGCGATCGCATCCTCGAATCCGGCATGCTTCACCGCCTCCGCGAGCACCTCGGCGACCGTTCGATAGTCGCGGGCGGGCAGGGTGACCGCGAATTCCGCATCCGCGCGCCGATAGAACTTGGCGGGCCGCCCCGACCCGGGCCCGGTCCTGCCCTCCGGACGGCGGAACACCGCATCGAGCAATCCCGCCTCGGCCAGCTTGTCGAGGTGGAACACCGCCAGCGGCCGCTTGATCTCCGCCGCCTCCGCTGCCTCGTCCCGGCTCACATCGTGATCCGCCGCGGCCACGTAGTCGTAGAGCCGTCGGCGGATCGGATCCTGCAATAGCGCGACGGCGTCAATGCTCACCATGCATTTCTACCGCGCGTACCGCACCGGACCTCACCGCACCTCCAGCACCGCCTTGCCGTGCAGGCGGCGGGTGCGCAGCGCCTCGGCGGCCTCCGCGACCCGCGACCAGTCGCCGCGCCAGGTGATGGCCGGGTCCAACGCGCCCGCGGCGACCTGCCCGGCCAGCCAGCTCAGATCCGGCCCGAGGTTCGAACAGGTCAGCAGGAAGAAGGTGACGAGTGAGCGGTCGTGCCGGTCCTGATCGCCGAAAAGCGCTCCGTACGGGAAGATTTCGTCCGCTCCGGCCGAATGGCCGACCGAGACCAGCGTGCCGCCCGCGGACAACCGCTGATACGCGTCGACCAGTTGGCGGCCGCCGACCATATCCACCACGCCGTCGACGGGCGACCGCAGCTCCGCGGGATCGGCGAGAACCTCCGCCGCGCCGAGCGCCCGCAGGCTCGCACCGTGGGCGGCCGGATCACCGGTCGTGGCGATCACCTCCGCGCCACCCAGGCGCGCGAGCTGGACGGCATAGCGGCCGACGCCGCCGGTCGCGCCGGTGATCAGGACCCGCCGCCCGAGAATCGGGCCGAGCCGGTGCAATCCGCGCAGCGCGGACGCGCCCGCCACCGGAATCGTGCTCGCCGCACCGAGGTCCTCATCGGCGGGGACGATGCCGATGAGGTCGGTGTCCACCGCGCGCAGTTCCGCCCACGCCCCGTCCGGTGCGAGCGTCACCACCGGTGTGCCCGCCGCCGGGCCCGATCCGTCGGCGGCGGCCTGCACCACGATCCCCGCCGCATCCCAGCCGGGCACGGTGTCGTCGGGAGCTGCGGTCAGGACGGAGGCGACCTCGCCGTAATTGAGCGATATCGCCGTCACCTGGATCAGCGCTTGATTCGGGGCGGGCTGTGGGTCCGGGACCTTGTCCATGCGCAGGCCGGAGGGGGAGGAATGGTCGACTACCAATGCACGCATGCCAAGAATGTGCCACTGAGTGGCAAAAGCTGTCAAGGCGCGAAAGCCACTCGATGGCGACCGTCCGCTAAGCTCGCATGATGGCTGATGTTGCGACCGACCGGCTGCCGCTGCGTGAACGCAAGAAGGTGCGGACCAGGCAGGCCCTGGTCGACACCGCGCTCGAGCTGTTCACCGAACGCGGGTTCGGCGCCGCCACCCTCGACGAGCTCTGCGATGCCGTCGACATCTCCAAGCGCACGTTCTTCCGCAACTTCACCAGCAAGGAAGACGTCGCCATGGCGCCGTTGCAGGACCTGTGGTCCGCCTTCCTCGCCGAACTCGCGGAGCGCGAAAGTGGCGGCGGCACAGTGCTGGAGCTGGGTCAGGGCGCGCTGCTCGCCGTGGTGGATCGGATGCCGTCCGACGGCTGGGCCGAGCGGGCGCGGCGCAGCTATCGGCTCGCCGATTCGACGCCCGCCATGACCGCGCACAACCTGCAGTTCTGCGACCGCACCACGCGCGACGCGCTGTCGATCCTGCGGGAGCGCTTCGGTCTCGATATCGCCGCCGATCCGCGGCCGCGTCTCGCGATCGACATTCTCGTCGCGGCGTTTCACTGCGCGCTCGACACCTGGACCGTGCGCCCCGAACCCGCCGATGCCGCGAGCTTGTCCGCCGATCTGCGGACCGCGTTCGCGGCCATCCCCGGTGCGCTCACCCTGACCCCGGCTGGTGTCGGCTAAAGTTCTAGAACGAGTTTCAATTCGGCCGGGCGGCCGCGCGGGTTAAGGTGATCGACATGAATGCGTGGGTGTTGCGCGCCGTAGCTCTGGGGGCGCTGACCATTGTGCTGCGAACCCTGCTCGGCTTCGCCATGGTGTACTGGCCGACCGGTGGCTCCTGGATGCGGATCCTGAGTCTGATCATCCTGCTCGCGGCCATTGTCACCTGGGGCGTTCTGGACGGTCGCGCCGACCGCCGCGCCAATCCGGATCCGGAGCGCGGGGCCGACCTCACCATGCGCTGGCTGAAGGCCGGTATCGCGGGCGGGCTCGGCAGCGGGCTGGCCGCCTGGCTGCTGGACTACCTGCCCAAGTTCGACCTGGGCGACAACGGGCTGCTGTTCGAGATCAGCTCGGGCGCGTCGTTCATTATTCTGCTGATCTTCGTTCCCGCCATGATCGGCGTGACCATCGGCCGCTACCTGGTCGGGCGCGAATCCCAGCCCGCCGCGGCCGAGCCGGAAACCATTGCCCTGGAAAAGGAATCGGCCTCGGCCTGACCTCGTCCAAAACAGTGTGCCGATGTCTCCCGAAGTGACCATCCGCCCTGCCGCGCCCGGTGATGCCGACGCGGTCGGCCGGATCTGGTGGCACGGCTGGCGCGATGGCCATCTCGGCAATGTTCCGGATGCGCTGGTCGCCGTGCGCACCGAGGAGTCGTTCGGGACACGCGCGGTCGAACGGGTCGCGGATACCGTCGTCGCCGTGGCCGGTGATGTGGTCGCCGGGTTCGTCATGGTCACCGGCGACGAGGTCGAACAGGTCTACGTTGCGGGCGAGCATCGGGGGAGCGGTATCGCGAACACTCTGCTGGCCGCCGCGGAACAGCAGGTGGCGGCGGGTGGCCACACCCGCGCCTGGCTCGCGGTGGCCCCGGGGAATGCCCGCGCCCGGCGCTTCTACGAACGCAACGGCTGGGCCGATGAGGGCCTGTTCGATTACCCGGCCGCGAGTGCCGACGGGCCGATCGCGGTGCCGTGCCATCGGTACGTCAAACCTGTCGCGCCGCGCGACGCGTGAACGAACAATGCCCGCAGCCGCTTTCGAGCGACTGCGGGCATTGTGGTGCGTGGGTCAGAGCAGGATGCTGCTACCGCCGGGCGACTGCTCGCGGGCAATGGCCGAGTAAGCCGCGGCCAGCAGGCTCGGATCCGGGCCTTCCAGGCGGCCCGGCTTGGCCAGGCCGTCCAGGACGACGAAACGCAGCACGCCGGACTGGGTCTTCTTATCGGTCTGCATGGACTTGAGCAGATCGGGCAGCGCATCGGCGTCATAGCTGATCGGCAGGCCGATGCTGGACAGAATGGCGGCGTGCCGATCGGCCGTGGCATCGTCGAGGCGACCGGCCAGCCGACCGAGCTCCGCCGCGAACACCAGGCCCACCGAGACGGCCGCGCCGTGCCGCCAGCGGTAGCGCTCCCGGCGCTCGATGGCATGCCCGAGCGTGTGCCCGTAGTTGAGGATCTCGCGCAGATCCGATTCCTTGAGATCCGCGGCGACCACATCGGCCTTGACCTGGATGGCGCGCCGGATCAGTTCGGGCAGCACCTCGCCGGTGGGATCGAGCGCGGCCTCGGGATCGCGCTCGACCAGCTCGAGAATGACCGGATCGGCAATGAACCCGGCCTTGATGATCTCGGCCATACCCGCCACGATCTCATTGCGCGGCAACGACTCCAGGGTGACCAGGTCCACCAGCACCGCCGCGGGCTCATGGAAAGACCCGACCAGGTTCTTGCCCGCCTCGGTATTGATACCGGTCTTACCGCCGACGGCCGCATCGACCATGGCCAGCAATGTGGTCGGCACGTGCACGATGCTCACACCGCGCATCCAGGTGGCCGCCACGAACCCGGCCAGATCGGTCGCCGCGCCACCGCCGAGGCTGATGATCACATCCTTGCGGGTGAGCCCGATCCGCCCGAGCACATCCCAGCAGAACCCGGCGACCTGCAGATCCTTCCCCGCCTCGGCATCCGGAATCTCCACCCGATGCGCGTCGATCCCCTTGTCCGCCAACGCCTGCCGCACCGCCTCCGCGGTCTCGGTCAGCGACGGCTGATAGAAGATCGCGACGGTCCGCACCCCGGACCGCCCGGTCACCTCGTCGACCAGCTCGCCCAGCAACCCCCGCCCGACAATCACGGGATACGGGTCGCCGGTGCGGACCTCGATGCGGGTCGGCTCGCTCATAGGTGCTGCTCCGATTCTTCTCGTACGGATTGTTCTGGCATATGCCGCGCCCCGGCCCTCAGCTCTGGATTCTCCTGCGTCCCGGCCCGAGCGCGTGCCCGCGCCCGACGAGCCCGCGCCCGCCGAGAACGCCCCGCACCCGGCGGAGGCGTAGCCCCGGCCGAATCCTGCACGCCCCCCACGGAATCCGAGGAACTGCGGCCACTCTGATCGGCGCCGGATTCCGTGCTGCCGGTGCCCGAGGCGCGCCGGGATCGGCCCGCGCCCGAACCACCGGCGACTGCCATGGTCGGCGAATTGCCGAGTGCGGCGGGAGCGCCGTCCGCCGCGTTGTTTGAGGGCGAATTCGTGCTGGGGGCAGGTGGATTCGTGGGAGCGCCTGTCGCCCGCGAGGCGCGTCGGCGGCGGCGGTTGCTCGTCACGCCGGACCCGGTGGCCTGTGCGGTGCCGGACCCGGTGCCGTGTGTAGCGCCGACGGTGGAGGTGATTTCCGCTGCCGCAGCGGAGTCCGTCATCGCATCGACTCCGGTCGCGGATGCGGAGGTCGCGCCCGAGCGGCGGCCGCGGCGGCGGGAGCGACGGTTGCGCTTGGCGGGTTTCGCGGCATCGGAGGCGGGGTCACCGGCGGAGGGCGGTCCGGCCGCCGCGGCGGAGTCTGCCTCGGCGGTGGTCGAACCCGTTGTCGCGGTGGTCTTCTGGGCGTCGGTGCGGCCGCCGCGGCCACGGCGGCGGCGGGCGCGACGCGAGCGGGCGGCGCCGGTGGTGGGCGTGGTCGGCTCGGTGGCCGAATCCTCCGGGCGCACCACCGATTCCAGGCCGAGTTTGGCGAGGATCATGCGGACCACGCGGCCGGGGCTGCGGCCGTCGGTGCGGACTCGGACGGTTGCCACCTCGCGGTAGAGGGGGCGGCGGATCTTCATGAGTTCGCGGTACTTCTTGGCCGGGTCGTCGCCGTTGAGGAGGGGGCGGTTGGTGCTCGCGCCGGTGCGGCGGAGGCCTTCGCCCACACTGATTTCCAGGTAGACGACGGTGTGGCCGCGCAGGATTTCGCGGGTGGCGGCGGACAGCACGGAACCGCCGCCGAGGGAGACGATGCCGCGGCCCGCCAGGACGGCGTCGCGGACCACCTGTTCCTCGATGCGCCGGAATTCGGGTTCGCCGTCCTCGGCGAAGATTTCCGGAATGGTGCGGCCGGTCTGCTCTTCGATGCCGGCGTCGGTGTCGTAGAGGTCCACGCCGAGTTCACGGGCGAGCTTGCGGCCGATCGTCGACTTGCCCGCCCCGGGCGGACCGACCAGCACCACGCACGGCGGCGACCGGTCGGGCTCGCCGGTCACTGCGGCGCGTTCGAAGGCACGTGCGGGCGTGCGTTGATCCGCTTCAGGTAGGCGGCGATATTGTCGACCGTCTCCGGCAGCGAATCGCCGCCGAACTTCTCCAGCACCGCCTGCGCGACCACCAGCGCCACCATGGCCTCGGCGACCACACCGGCCGCGGGCACCGCGCACACATCCGAGCGCTGATGGATGGCGACGGCCTCGCCGCCGGTGGACATGTCGACGGTGGCGAGGGCCCGCGGCACGGTGGAGATCGGCTTCATGGCGGCGCGCACACGCAACGCTTCGCCATTGGTCATACCGCCCTCGAGACCGCCCGCGCGGTTGGTCGAGCGCAGCACGCCGTCCGGGCCGGGCTTCATCTCGTCGTGGGCCTGGCTGCCGCGGCGGCGCGCGGTCTCGAAACCGTCGCCCACCTCGACGCCCTTGATGGCCTGAATGCCCATGAGCGCGGCGGCTAGTCGCGAATCCAGGCGCGCCTCACCGCTGGTGAACGACCCGAGTCCGACGGGCAGCCCCTCGATCACGACCTCGACCACACCGCCGAGGGTGTCGCCGTCCTTCTTGGCGGCCTCGATCTCGGCGATCATGGCGGCTTCGCCGTCCTTGTCGAAGCAGCGCACCGGGCTCTCGTCGATGGCGGCCAGATCCGAACCGGTCGGCACCACACCGGAGGTATTGGCCGCAGCGCCGATGGACACCACGTGCGAGATCACCTCGACCCCGAGGGCCTGCCGCAGGAAATTCTTGGCAACGGTGCCCGCCGCGACCCGCGCGGCCGTCTCGCGGGCGCTCGCGCGCTCGAGCACATTGCGGGCGTCGTCGAAGCCGTACTTGAGCATGCCCGAGTAATCGGCGTGCCCGGGCCGCGGCCGGGTGAGCGGCGCATTGCGAGCCAGCTCGGCCAGCTCGGCCTCGTCCACCGGATCGGCCGACATGACCTGCGTCCACTTCGGCCATTCGGAGTTGCCGACCTCGATCGCCACCGGTCCACCCATGGTGCGCCCGTGCCGCACCCCGCCGATCATGGTGACCGCATCGGCCTCGAACTTCATCCGCGCCCCGCGCCCATACCCCAGGCGGCGGCGCGCGAGCTGCGCGGCAATGTCGGCAGAGGTCACCTCGACCCCGGCCACCATCCCTTCGAGGATCGTGACGAGAGCAGGACCATGGGATTCTCCGGCAGTTATCCAGCGCAACACGGGTTACATCTTTCCACGAGAATTCGCTCGGCCGGACACGCGGTCCGCCGTAAGGCGATACGACTCACCTCCACCCCTCGTTCAGCCCCTCCCGAGCTGCCCGCCGTGGTATGCCGACCGCTGCCGCACCGGGCCCGGGCTCGCCCGGCGGTGTCACTCGCCTGTAAAGAGCGCAAGGACACTCGCCGCTGTCGATCGGACGGGCCGCGGAGCGCGCCGTACTCCGCGCCACCCCGCCGTTGGTTCGCGTCGGGTAGCCAAAGGTGTGGCAATGCGGAGTCGGTGATCGGTCGTGGCGCAGCGAGGTGTCGTCGGCCGCGTGGCCGCCCGGAGTAGGCCGAGGCCAGCCGCCGCCGTCAGCGCGGGTGTGGCCTCGCCCGGCGCTGTCCCTTCGCCCAGTCCAAGCGCGAGAACACTCGCCACACACATGGCCGGGCCGTGCGGGAGCGTGCGGGGCACCACCGCGGATCCGGAACGGTCGCGGTGCGTGTCGTGCTCTGCGCCGCCCCGCCGGTTGTTCCTGGGTAGCCAGGGGTGCGGCGTCGCGGAGGCCGCCAGCAGTAGGCCCAGGCCGGTCGCCGCCGTCAGCACGGGTGCTCCCACCGCCGCCCACACCCAGGATTCGGCCCCGCCCAGCGCGGTCGCTCCGCCCAGTCTGAGAGCGAGTTTCACGTCACCGGCGCCGAGTGCCGCCGGATTCCACAGGTGCACGAGGAGATACGGAATCGCCAGTAGGGCCGCGCCGAGGACCGGGACCAAGGGCCGATCGGTGACAGTCCCGTAGACGAGGACGAGCGCTGCGCCGGGCAGGGTCAGGGCGTTGGGTAGCCGCCGGGAGCGCAGGTCGAACCAGCTCAATGCCGCACACCAGGCGGTGAATATCAGCAGGGGCAGGGGTTCCATGGTTCGAGCCTGCCGCGCCGAGCCCCCGCGCGGGCCGCCCATTCGCGAAATGTGGAGAACCGCTTGGCATGTGAACATCGCAGCTTTCGCAAGGCGGCGCCCGTCTTCGTGTTGGGTGTCGGAGATGCCGCGTGTCGGCGGTAGCTTGGACGCATGTCTGCTGATCACGATCCGGTCCGGCGTCCCGACTACGCACTGCGCCGCGCCTCCCTGCGCAATCTGCTGGTCGAAAATCGAGTGGACGCGCTATTGGTGACCGATCTGATCAATATCCGGTACCTGACCGGATTCACCGGCTCCAATGCCGCCCTGCTGGTCTACGCCTGGGACATCTCCGAGGACCGCACCGTCATCTGCACCGACGGCCGCTACATCACCCAGGTCGGCGAACAGATCCCGGACCTGCGCGCGGAGATCAATCGCGCCAGCGCCCGCCGCGTGGTGGAGATCGCGGGGGAGTGGCAGACCGGCCGCGTCGGTTTCGAGAGCCACATCCTCACCGTCGAACAGCATCAGGCCTTCACCGCGCTGGGCACCGTCCTGGACCTGGTCCCCGTCGCGGGCCTGGTGGAACAGCTGCGCATGGTCAAGGACGACTACGAGGTCGGCCGCCTGGCCGCCGCCTGCGATGCCGCCGACGCCGCCCTGGCCACCCTGCTCGAACGCGGCGGTCTGCGCCCCGGCCGCACCGAACGCCAGGTCGCCCGCGAACTGGAATGGCTCATGTTCGAGCACGGCGCCGATGCCGTCTCCTTCGAGACCATTGTCGCCACCGGCGCGAATTCGGCTGTCCCGCACCACCGCCCGACCGGTGCGGTGCTCGCCACCGGCGATTTCGTGAAGCTCGACTTCGGCGCCACCGTCGACGGCTACCACTCCGATATGACCCGCACCTTCGTGCTCGGCCAGCCCGCCGACTGGCAGCGCGAGATCTACGACCTGGTCAATGCCTCGCAGGCCGCCGGTCGCGAGGCGCTCACCGTGGGCGTGGCCACCAATGCGGTCGATGCCGCCTCCCGTTCGGTCATCGAAGCCGCGGGCTACGGCGAGTACTTCGTGCACGGTCTCGGACACGGCGTCGGCCTGCAGATCCATGAAGCGCCCGGAATCGCCAAAACGGGCACAGGTACACTGCTGGATGGCGTGGCGGTGACCGTCGAGCCAGGTGTGTATCTCCCCGGCCGCGGCGGCGTCCGGATCGAGGACACGCTCGTGGTTCGCAAGGGGGGCCCGGAACTGCTCACCCACACCAGCAAAGACCTGACCGTCGTCGACTGACGCGCGGTTTGACCGACTAGTAGGAGATCCGAGGACAGTGGCGGACACCAGCGACTTCAAGAACGGCCTCGTGCTGAAGATCGACAATCAGCTCCAGCAGATCGTCGAATTCCAGCACGTGAAGCCGGGTAAGGGTCCCGCCTTCGTGCGTACCAAGCTGAAGAACGTCGTCTCGGGCAAGGTCGTCGACAAGACCTTCAACGCGGGCGTGAAGGTGGAGACCGCGACTGTCGACCGTCGCGATATGACCTACCTGTACCACGACGGCTCGGACTACATCTTTATGGATGGCGAGACCTACGACCAGATCCACCTGGGCGAGACCACCCTGGGCAAGAACGCGGGCTTCCTGCTGGAGAACATGCAGGTCCAGATCGCCATGCACGAGGGCGAGGCGCTGTTCGTCGAGCTCCCGGTCGCCATCGACGTCATCGTCACCCACACCGAGCCGGGCCTGCAGGGCGACCGCTCCTCGGCCGGCACCAAGCCCGCCACTGTGGAGACCGGCGCCGAGGTGCAGGTGCCGCTGTTCATCAACCAGGGTGACAAGCTGCGCATCGACACTCGCGACGGCTCCTACATCTCCCGCGTCAACTCCTGACGCGCGGATAATCGTGACCGTGGCCGATCAGCCCGACAAGAAGTCGAATTTCAAGAAGCTCGGCGCGCGTCACAAGGCGCGCCGCCGGGCCGTGGACCTGCTCTTCGAGGCCGAGGCCCGCGATATCGACCCCGCGGAACTGCTCGCCGAGCGCGTCTCGCTGTCCGTGCGCGACGATTCGGTGGCCCCGGTGAACCCCTACACCCGCGTGCTGGTCGAAGGCGTCGCCGACGATCTGGACCGGGTGGACGGCACCATCGAGTCCTACCTGCAAGATTGGGCGCTGTCCCGGCTGCCCGCCGTGGACCGCGCGATTCTGCGGGTGGCGGTGTGGGAGTTGTTCCACGCCAATGACGTTCCCCCGGTGGTGGCCGTCGACGAGGCGGTGGAGCTGGCCAAGGCGCTGTCCACCGACGATTCCCCGTCGTTCATCAATGGCGTGCTCGGCCAGGTGGTGCAGGTGGCGCCGCAGGTCCGCGCCGCGGCCGCGGCCACCCTGGCCCCGCGCCCGGCCGACGACGAGCAGCAGTAATACAGAGGAGAAGCGCAGGGTGCGCAAATACCTGGTGATGGCAATGCGCACCCCGCGCTTCGATTCGTCCGTGGCACAGCCACATCGAGAATGGCTCGACGTCGTGCGCTCGCGCGGCCAGCTGGTGGAGACCGGCAAGTTCACCGACAACAGTGGCGGCGCCTACGTCATCCTCGCGGAAAACCTCGATGCCGCACGCGAATTGGTCTGCACCGACCCGATCCACACCACCGGCGCCTCCGAACTCACCGTCTACGAGTGGGAAATCACCGGCTGAGCGTTCCGGTCAGGGGTGTGCGAGTCCCACCCACCCGCTGGTGAGCCGCTGCACCGCCGAACCGTCCAGATCGGCGAGCTTGGTTCCGGCGAAATCGCGTGCCCACTCGGTGGTTTGGACCCGGAACGGCGGATTCTCATCGGTGAGCGCCGCAATGATCGAACCAGCCGCATCCGCTGGAGTCTGCGCCACGCTGAACGCCTTCAGCGTGCGGTCGATATAGGCCCGCAAGGCCGGTGCGTACGGCCCGGCCGCCGCGACCATCGCGGGAATATCGAGCTGCTGACCGGCGACGAATTCGCTTGCCACCGCACCCGGTTCGACCACCGAAACCCGCACGCCGACCGAAGCGGCCACCGGCGCAAGCGATTCCATGAACCCCTCGACCGCGAACTTGGCCGCACAATACGCCTCGTTGAACGGCTGCCCGATCACCCCGCCCACACTGGTCACGGTGACCAGCCGTCCGCGCGATTCCCGCAGGTGCGGCATGGCCGCGCGAGCAACCTCGACGACCCCGAAGTAGTTGACCTCCATCGCCGCCCGCACCGGGTCCATCCCCGCGATCTCGATGGTCCCCACCGTCCGGCACCCGCATTGTTGACCACCGCATCGAGCCCCCCATGCCCGGCCACCACCCCGGCAATACAGTCGCCGACCGAACCCGGATCGGTGACATCCAACCGCGCGACCTGCACCAGATCGTCGACACCCGCCTCCTTGGCCGCGGTTACCAGCGCGTCCGCGCGACTCGGATCACGCATGGTAGCCACCGTCAGCCAGCCCATCCGTGCCGCCGCGACGGCGGTGGCAAGGCCGATGCCCGAGGAAGTGCCGGTGATCAGAACGGTTTTCGCAGTACCCATGATCTCGCCTCCGGTTGCTGTCGAACGGCGCCCTGCCGCCGCGTCCCGGGATGTCCGAACTGCGGCGGTCTCAGCGTAGACCTCCGGTGGCAGACCGCTGCCGCGCCGCGGGTTCGGGCCGCTGTCAGGACGTGGGGCCTGGCCGCAGCACGATCGTGCCCAGGGCGGTGCGCTCCTCGACGAGCTGGTGCGCGGTGGCTGCTCGAGCGAGCGGCATTACGGTTGCGGTGAGTGGGGTGAGTGATCCGCGGGCGGCGCGCTCCAGGGCTGCGCCGCGGGCCCGGTCCACTCCGGCCAGCCAGTCCGGACCGGCGCAGCCGATGAAGGTGAGGCCGCGCATGGTCAGGTCCGTGGCCGTCACCTGGGCGAAGGATCCGGACAGCAAGCCGTAGCCCAGCATTCGGCCGCGCAGTGGGGTCATCACGTCCAGGAGTGTGGCGGCGATGTCACCGCCGATGGCGTCGAAGACCACGTCCAGCGTTGTGCCGCCGAGGATTTCGGGCAGCCGCTGCGGCCATTCGGGATCGCGGTGGTCGAGTACTTCGTCCGCGCCGAGTTCGCGGGCCCGGTCCATCTTGGCTGGGCCGCCCG
Organism: Nocardia crassostreae; assembly: GCF_001613405.1. Lineage (GTDB taxonomy): Bacteria > Actinomycetota > Actinomycetes > Mycobacteriales > Mycobacteriaceae > Nocardia > Nocardia crassostreae. The sequence continues at coordinate 26,129 of NZ_BDCH01000032.1, read as the reverse complement.
CGGTGACGATGACTCGGGCCGCGCCGAATTCCTCGGCGAGCTGGGTGAGGTAGCCGCCGACTCCCGTTGCGGCGGCTTGGATCAGCACGGTTTCGGTGCCGGTGAGCGCGGCCGTCTCCAGTAGGGGGATCGCGACCGAGGCGCTCATGGTCACCGCTGCCGCGTCTATGGCGGACAGGCCGTCCGGGATGGTGGTGACGGATTCCGCGGGGACGCACACCCATTCGGCGTAGGTGCCGAAGGTATTGCTGGCCACCATGACTCGCTGCCCGATCAGAGTGGCGTCCGTGCCCTCGCCGACCTCGGTGACCACGCCCGCGGCCTGGGTGCCGAAGACCAGCGGCAGCGGTGCGGGCATCGGAAACGCGCCCGAGCGCAGCATGGTCTCCGGGTACAGCACCGGAATCGCCTCGGTGCGTACCAGCACCTGGCCCGCGGTCGGGCGCGGCGCGGGCACTTCCCGCGGTGCCAGCACTTCGGGTCCACCGGTGGCGGTCATTACGATTGCCTGCATCGAAACTCCATAAATTGACTGACGGTCCAGTTGCTTCGACGACTATATGGACCGCCGGTCAACTTGTCTACGGAAGCCGAGGAAATGCCTGCTCAGCAGCCCAAGGAACGCGCCGATGCCGCGCGCAATCGGCGCGCGATCCTGGATGCCACCCGCACGCTGCTGGTCGAGAACGGGGCCGAGGCGCTCAGCATGGATCGGGTGGCCGCGGCCGCCGGGGTCGGGAAGGGCACGATCTACCATCGCTTCGGCAGTCGCGCGAACCTGCTCTACGCGCTGCTCGCCGAACCCGCCGAAGCGCTCATGGCCGCCATATCTGAAGGCCCGCCCCCGCTGGGGCCCGGTGCCTCCGCCGCGGACCGTCTGGTCGCCTTCTTCGACGCGATGACGCTGATGATGGCCGACAATGTCGAGCTCATGGCCGCCTACCAGGCGGTTCCCATGCCCCCGCACCCGCGCACCGCCGAGTTTCACGGCGCCTGGGACACCCACATCACCGCGCTGCTGCACAAGGTGCGCCCCGAAATCGATGCCGAGCCGGTCGGCCGTCTGCTGCTCAGCGCGGTGGGTTCGGAGCTGTCCCGGGGCATGGTGCGCGCCGGGGAGACCGACCGGTTGCGCGCCTCCATTCGAGAGATGGTCGAATCGGTATTGCAGCGACGCTGACGAATGGCTCACGAAAAAGTCATAATCGCCTGGCTACGATTTGCTGGTTTCATTCCGCTCCATCGAGAGGTGCGAGGAATCGACCATGCGCCACCGAACCCGACTCGCGGCCGTCACCGCGGCAGTAGCGCTCCTGCTCACGGGCTGCTCGAATGCCGAGCAGCCCGCCGATCGATCCGGTAAGAACGCCCCGGACGGCGCGGAGGCCACGCCCCTGGCCGGTCTCGCCGAATACCAAGGGCAGCAGATCGATTGGCAGCCGTGCCCCGAACGCCCCGACGCCGAGTGCGGCACCCTGCGCGTGCCCATCGACTATGCCGATCCGGGTGCGGCGGCCATCAAGATGCCGCTGGTCCGGCTGGCGGCCACCAATCCCGCCGCCCGGCTCGGCGTGCTGACCACCAATCCGGGCGGACCGGGCGAATCCGGCTTCGATTCGGTGCTGCTGCTGGAGAACGACGATCCGGGCCTGGGCCGCTTGCGCGAACGCTACGACCTCATCGGCTGGGATCCGCGCGGCGTCGGCCGCACCGCGGGCATCAAATGCCTCAGCGATGCCGAGATGGACGCGTACCTGGCGACCGACTTCACTCCGACCGATGAGGCGGGCAGGCAGCGAGTCGCGCAGGCGCACAAGAACTATGGCGAAGGCTGCCAGCGCAATGCGGGCAAGCTGCTCGGCTTCGTCGGCACCGAGGTGCTGCCGCACGATATGGACGTGATGCGGGCCGCGCTGGGCGACGACAAGCTGAACTACATCGGCTTCTCTTACGGCACCCGGGTCGGCCAGTACTACGCCGACCGCTCCCCGGATCGGGTCGGCCGCATGGTGGTCGATTCCGTGGACGATCCCGGCGAGAACGACGGCCTCTCGGACGAGCCGTCGGAGGACACCGGACTCGAGCCCGAACCGCAGGAGCTCACCCAGGACGAGCTGTCGGTCCGCACCATCCTGTCCTCGTGCGCCGCCGAACCGTCCTGCCCGGTCGGCACCGACCCCGAGGCCGCGATGGCGCAACTCCAGCAGCTGGTGCAGCGCGTGGACGCCAATCCCATAACGCTGCCCGACGGCCGGGTGCTCGGCTCCAACATGGCCTTGACGGGCGCGTTCCAGGCCACCTACGACACCGCGGACTGGACGGTCTTCGACCACGCCCTCGCCGATGCGCTCGCGGGCAATGGCGCCGAACTGGCCGCCCTCGCCGACGCGTACACGCACCGCAATGCCTCCGGCGAATTCGACACCGCCTCCTACGCGTTCTCGGCGGTCAGCTGCCTCAACGGCGATCCCGCCAAGTACCGCTCCAAGTCCGACGAGCAGCTGCTGTCGGGTCTGGAGCGTGATGCCAAGCAGGCGCAGGCCAGTTCACCGCTGTTCGGTGTGAACGGCGTCTACAAGGGCGCCCTGTGCGAGTTCTGGCCGGTGCCGCCCTCGGCGAAGGCCACCGCCCTGAAGGCGACGGGCGCCCCGACCATCCTGCTCGTCAACAACACCGGCGACGCCGCGACCACCCTCGCCGCCGCGGAGAACGTCGCCGCGAACCTCTCGGACGCGGTGCTCGTCGTCAACGAGCGCGACGACCACATCGCCTTCGGTAAGGGCTCGCCCTGCGTGGACGACGCCATCCTCGGCTACCTCAACGACGGCAAGGTCCCGGCCCGCGGAACCCACTGCACCGCCTAGCCTTTCGCAACCACGGCAGCATGGTTCAGGTGAGTGAAGGCCGATCGAAGGACCACATGGCCGCGGGGCGTCCGGTGGCCTTGACCCGGACTCGTTCCCCGGTGCGGGCGAGACCGGGCAGGGCTGCCAGGGTGCGGTTGAGGTTGCCGGGGTCGGGGCGGGCGCCGTGCAACGCGGTGGTGAGTTCGACCGCGCGGGTCGCGGGGAACTGCTCGCCGGTCAGGGCTCGCGTGAAAACCAGGTCCTTCCACAGCATTTCGCCCAGTCGCAGCTGACCCGCGGCTACGATCTGGTTGTGATCGAAGGCGAGTGGGGGCAGCTTGTCGAAGGCCGCCCACCGGGCCTCGTCGCTCTCGTGGTCGCTCACCACCGCCCACATGGCAATGGACAGCGTCGGTCCGCGCGGGTCGCGGTTGGGCTCGTCGAAGGTGGCGATCTGCCCCACCGCCGCAATGGCTTCCTCGGGCACACCGAGTTTCGTGTGCACCGCCCGCACGGCGGCCTCCGCGAGCCGCTCGCCCCGCCCCAGCAGCACGCCGGGCAAGGCCAGCTCACCGGCGAACGGCTCCCACTGCCGGGGCGCGATACCCACGGTGACGGTCGCGTCGTCGCGCCCGTACCGCAGGGCGATCACATCGATGGATACCGCCGATTGTTGCTCCACAAATCGGTAATCATGCCGTAGTCGCACGGCGGGCCGGAACATCCGGGTCCGCCTGTCGGCGCCCGAGGGCCACCCGGTCGGCGCGATCGGGGCCGTATGCGGTGAGCGCCACCGGCACCCCGAGTTCGGCTTCCAGATAGCCGAGCACATCGGCGGGCAGGTCGGCCAGGACGGGCGCCGCGCCGGTGAGCAGATCGGTGAGCCGCCGCTGGTACAGCAGATCCCGCCAAGCGCCGCATTCGATTCGATCGGTATAGCCCTCGGCGGTGAGATAGCCGGTGGCGGTTTGGATTTCGCCGATCGCGTCGAGGTGGTTGACGGCCAGGCCGACGATGCCTCCGCAGGCGTCGACGGCGTAGCGCAGCAGGATCGGATTCAGGTGGCCGATGCGGAATTCGCCCTGATAGCGGCCGGTGCCATTGTGCCGCTCGGGAATCGACAGCGCCGCATCCTCGGTGGGGAACGGGCCCGCGCCGTGGCGGGTCATATACGCCCGGGTCACCCCGAGAACATAGCCGGGCGCGCCGATGCGGGCGAGCATGGCGCGGGCATGGCGTGGTTCCACCGTGGACCAGGTGGTGTACGGGTGCAGGCCGCGCCATTCGTCCAGGAGCGCCCCCTGCGCGCCCTCGAACACCAGGCGGCCGTTGTCCGCGAAGGCCCTCAGCTGATCACCGGGCAGGATCGCCACCGCCTGCGCGAACTCGCGGTACAGGTCGATGAGATCGTCGATGGCGTCGTAGCGGTGCGCGCCCCCGGCGAGCAGCGGACGGTAGTGCTCGGCGAGCGCGATCAGCTTGCGCCGCAGCACATCCGGCAGTCGGCAGTCGGCGACCCGGGGAGCGTCGTTGGTCAGGGCGTAATGCGCCGTCTCGCCGATGCCGATACCGCACGAACCGTGCCGGGAAGCACCCCTCGCGTCCTCCCGGCAACGGTTCGCGGCTCCGTGGATGGGCGTGGTGAGCAGCGCTCGTTCGTCCACGTAGAGCAGCGACAGCGGATCGGCCACGCCGAGCGCGGCCAGGTCCCGGGCTTCGGCGGCCAGGGCAATGGGTTCGACCAGCATGTGCCGCGACAGCAGGGTCGGCACGCCCGAGAATGTGCCGGACCCGAACTGCCGGAAGGTGTGGTGGCGGCCGTCGGCGGCCACATTGTGCGCCGCCTGCGCGCCGCCATTGAACCGCACCACGGCGGCGACATCGAGCCGGGCTTGCGGTGCGCACAGCCAGTCCACGGTCGCGCCCTTGCCCGCATCGCCGAATCCGAGGTCCACCACGATCACGTGCCGGTCGCCGAACATGCCGTTCCCCTTCTAGTTTCCGAAATCGACGTCGTCGTCGCCGGTGCTCGCGGCGGGCAGCGCGCCCGTGCTGCGGCCGGTCGCCGCACCGGTGACGGCGAGCGCTTTGCCGACCGCGTCGGCCTCGGCGACGGAGCCGATATCGCGCAGATCCGCCAGTCCCGCACCGAGATCCACCCGGTCCTCGTTGATGCCGATGGTCAGTGCGATGAGCTCGCACACCGCCGCGGGATCGTCGAGCCGCAGGAACCGCTCGCCGAGCAGGCCGCGCCAGTGCTCACCGATCTCGGGATCGTTGTAGTAGCTGGACTGATTGGGCAGGATGTAGTGCACATGCCAGCGATCGGCCAGCTCGCGGTAGATCGAGGGCACCGAGATGTCCTGCCGCACTTCGTCTCCGATGACAGTGCGCACATGCCGCCGCGTCAGCCGCGCCTTGTTCAGTTCGTCGCCGACGATGAACAGATGGCCTTTGCGGCCACGCTTCTCCCACGCGTCGGTGGCGGTATGCCGGGCAATGAAATACGCGGCCAGTTCATAGCTTTCGGACTTCTGCCCGCCACCGCCGCCCTCCAGCAGGATCTGGCGCAGCTGCTCGTCCATCCGGTTGTCGGACTCGAACTGCCCCACCTGCAACGGAACCCGGTCACAGTCGGCATCCCCGATGGCGCCGAACATGATCTGCGGATCCTCCGCATACCCTTTGCGCTGCAATAGCCCGTGCAGCTTCGCGAGCTTCTCCTGCATGACGCGCGGCACCCGGCCCATCGACCCGGTGACATCGAACAGCACCGCGATGGGCAGCGAATTCCCGTGATCGTCGGAGTCTCTCGACTCCCGCATCCGCATCCCCTTGGGGTCGAGCGCGGGATGCGCGGCCCACTTGTCGTACGGCACCGACCGCATATCGGCCGTATAACCGAAATCGTCCAGCCCGCGCGCCGCCCGGAAGGTGCGCGCCGCATCGTAGGCGGTATCGTCCCAATTCCCGTAACCCATTGCTATCAATTTCCTTTCGGGAGCTCGAAGGGCCGGAAGCGTCGCTGTCCGTACAGTCCTTCGAGCAAGTCGTCGAATTCGCCGAGCAGATCGGCCGCATCGGGGCGCAGCCTCGGATTCGGCTGCAGGCATCCGGTGGCATAGGCCCGCATGGATGCGGGCGTGCGATCGCCGAGCATGGTGAGCATCAGCCGATGCGCGAGATACACATCGGTCGCGGAGGAGACCGCCTCGCGAATCTCCGGCGGATAACCGATGGTTCGTACGGTCGCCGCAGCGGGCGGCCCTGGCCGTGTGGCGAACGACCAACCGGCCAGCACCACGCCGTGCAGCCGAGGGTGAATGAGCACGTTCGCGGGCGCGATCGCCGTATGCACCCATCCGGCCAGCGCGGCCCCGGCCAGGCATCGCAGCAGCCGCCGATGCATCCATGCGTAATCGCGCGGATCCAACCCGCCGGGATACGCCAGCCGCACCTGCTCGAGCGTCACGAACTCGCCGGTGAGCGCACCGAGCATATTGACGGTGCGATGCTCGCCCGTGGCGGAGTCGACATGGTCGGCCGCGTCCACGAGTTCCGGAAAATACGGCCGCAACCAGTGGTGATCCCGGGCCACATCGGCGATGTCCCGCAACGCATTCCGCTCGCTCGCGAGCAGCCGATAGGCCGCCGCCCGGCGCGGAATCTTCACCACCAGGTCCGTGCCGATCCGGTACAGATCGGCCACCGACCCCCGCGCATGCAGTGCTTCGACCGGATAGGCGCCGTGCGAGCCACCCACTTCGAATGCTGTGGTGCTCGAGTCGATCCACTGCTGATACAACTCGGCCAGCCGCGCGAACGCCGTATTCGCCGCGGTGGTCTCCCCGGGGCCGACTCGGTCTGGGTGTACCAGGCCCGCGAGCCGGTGGTAGCGACGCTGCGCTTCGCGCTTCAGGTCGGAATCGCTTGTGGCAGCGCCGAAGAGGTCCTCGGGGTGCTGTGCCGCCCGGATTGCCTCAGCGGCGTCTCTCACCGTCCTCATTGTTTTAGTCTAGACGACTAAAACAATGTAATCCAGCCTTTGGGGTGACTTTCTTGTCCGAATGACAAAAACCTCAGTCGGTGGTCTATCCGCTGGCGGTCGGTGCTCCGGTCCTCGTCGGTGGCGGATCGGCTTCGCTCTCGTGCGTTCGCAGAACAACCCTGGAAGAGGGTCGCCTCGTCTGCCGTACCCGACCTTGGCTCCCCGGTTGGGAGCCGCCCCTCACGTTCCGGCCTGGCTGGATGGCTGTGGTTGCGTTCAGGGGCCAACCCCAAAGAGCAAAAGCTCGAGTCGCACCCGTATCGCTTGACATAACTGTGGGTTCACACCCATTGCTGTTGGTTCACACCCTGTATAGAGGGTGTGAACCTGCGGTAACGGGTGTGAACCGGGGTGGTTGACGGGGGTGGGGGCGGGTGATCTTGTTGGGGGTGGGCCGGATGCATGTTGGGCAGGCGGATGTTGACGGTGGGCTGGTTCGGCGGTTGGTGAGTGGGCAGTTTCCGGGGTGGGCTGATCTGCCGGTTGAGCGGGTTGGGTCGGGTGGGACTGTGAATGCGGTTTTTCGGCTCGGGGGTGAGTTGGCTGTGCGGCTTCCGCTTACCGGGGCGGGGGTTGCGGATCTGGAGCATGAGATTCGATGGCTGCCGAGGTTTGCCGGTGTGCTGGGGGTTGCGATTCCGGATGTTGTGGCGGTTGGGGATCCGGGGGAGGGGTATCCGTGGCGTTGGGCGGTGTATGGGTGGATCGAGGGGGAGAATCCGGGGGAGGGGCGGGTTGTGAAACCCGACCAGTTGGCTTGTGATTTGGCCGTATTCGTTTCGGCCATGTGGGGTATGGATATCTATCCCGGACCGATGGCGTATCGGGGCGGTCCTCTGGCTGCTGTTGATGTCGAGACGCGGACCGCGATCGAGGCGTTGCGGGGTACGGGCGAGAGAGTTGATCTCGACGCGGCCACGGCAGCTTGGGAATTCGCGCTCGGAGTTCCGGCGTAGTCGGGGGATCCCTGCTGGGTTCATTCGGATCTCATGCCGAGCAACTTGCTTGTCACCGACGGGCGGCTCGGCGGTGTGCTCGATTTCGCCACGGTGGGTGTGGGCGATCCGGCTTGCGATTTGATTCCTGCGTGGAACCTGCTGCCCGCATCGGCTCGGGAGATCTTTCGTGATGCTGTGGGTGTCGACTCGGCGACCTGGGCTCGGGGGCGGGGGTGGGCGTTGTCCATGGCGCTTGTTCAGTTGCCGTACTACCGCGAGACCAATCCGATCATTTCCGCCAATGCCCGTCATGTGCTCGGTGAGGTGCTGGGCTAGGGTGAGAGAAAGTGTGTTGTCGACTCTCAAAGGGGAGGTCGGGATGGTTGCCGATGCGGTGGCGGAGGGTGCTGAGCGGCTGCGGGCGCTGATGGCTGGGGGGTGTACTGCGGAGCAGGCGTGGGAGTTGTTCGACAGCTTGCCGACCGTGCGGGTTGGGGAGATCACTACGGGGCGGTGGCGGGGGGATGAGGTTGATACGGGGCATCCGTGGAAGGGGGTGCTGGTCGAATCGGGGTGGTTCGGCAAGCAGTTCGATGCTGCGGATGCGGTGCAGCCGTTGTTGTTCTCGGCGCCGGATGGGGCGGTGTTCGCGGTTGATCCGCGGCGGGTGCCGCTGTTCTTGGCGGGGAAGGTACCGGTGACGGTGTTGCGGCCGGTGCGGCGGGGGCTGGGGGTGTTGCGGTCGGTGTTGGAGACTCGGACGCCTCGGGCTCGGTTGCGGGATCTCGAGTTTCGGGGGAAGAGCAGTGCGGCGATGATTTATGACCATTTGCCGATCATCGATGTATTTCGCAAGGTTGACGGGGGGACGTTGCTGGGGGTGATGGATATGCGGGGGCTGCGGGAGCCGTATTTCTTCGTGTTGTATCGCGACCGGTAGGTCGGGACACGCGGGGCGGGGGCGGGATTCGGCTTACGCTGGTGGGGACCGGTGGTTGGCGCTCGGGAGGGAAGCCCGATGGAAAGCACGACCTGCCTTGTTGTGGGTGGCGGTCCGGCTGGAATGATCTTGGGGCTCTTGCTGGCTCGGGAGGGGGTGGAGGTGACGGTGCTGGAGAAGCATGGGGATTTTCTGCGAGATTTCCGGGGGGACACCGTGCATCCCAGCACACTGGTGCTGCTGGATGAGCTCGGGCTGCGGGAGGATTTCGCGAAACTGCCGCATCGACGTGTGAATTCGATACAGGTGCCGATCGGCGGTCGGATGCAGGCGTTCGCCGGGTTCGAGCATATTCCGGGGCGGTACAAGTACATTGCGCTGGTGCCACAGTGGGATCTGCTGGATCTGCTGGCTCGGGCGGGGGATGCCGAATCGGGATTCCGGCTGCGGATGAATACCGAGGCCATCGATCTGGTGCGTGATCGGGGGCGGGTGACGGGGGTGCGCTATCGGACGAAAGATGGTGCGACGGGGGAGATTCGGGCTGACCTCACGGTGGCGTGCGATGGGCGGAGTTCCACCTTGCGGGCGGCGGCCGCGCTCGGGATACGCAGTTGGCCTACGCCTTTCGATGTGTGGTGGTTCGGAATACCGCGCAATGCCACGGATCCCGCCGGGACCGTTGCGGTACTGACGGCGAACCGCGTTGCCATCATGATCGACCGGGGCGACTATTGGCAGATCGCTGCCCTGCTCGGTAAGGGGGGCGATCCGGAACTGCGGGCGGTCGAGCCGGTTGATGTGATCATGCGCAGCTTGGCCGAGGCTGTGCCGTGGCTGGCGGATCGGGTCGAGGCGGTGTCGTCCTGGGACGATGTGAAGCTGCTCGATGTCAAACTGGATCGGCTCGACCGGTGGTATACCGACGGGCTGCTGTGCATCGGCGATGCGGCGCATGCCATGTCGCCGGTCGGCGGGGTCGGGATCAACCTGGCCATTCAGGACGCTGTGGCGGCTGGGCGCATTCTCGCTCCGAAGCTGCTGTCCCGGACTCTCACGACCGGCGATCTGGCCCGTGTACAACGTCGCCGGATCATGCCGACGGTTGTCACCCAGACCTTCCAGCGCGTGGCGCACGCTCGCGTTATCGCTCCGGCCGTGTCGGGGCAGCTGAATCTGTCGAATGCGCAGCAGTCGCCGTTGGCGTTGCGCCTGTTCCGTCGGATTCCGGTGCTGCGCAGTCTGGTGCCGTTCCTGGTCGGTCGCGGCATCCTGCCCGAACACGCCCCGGACTTCGCCCGCCGACCCTGAGAGCGGGCGAAAAGTCCTGTGGCGGGCGGCGATTACGCGGGTACCCCGACCGGCGCGATGGCGGACAGGCGCGCGAACTGTTCGTCGGACAGTTGCACCGCACCGGCGGCCACGTTCTCCGCGAGGTGCGCCGCCGAGGTGGTGCCGGGAATCGGGAGCAGGGTGGGGGAGCGGTGCAGCAGCCAGGCCAGGGACGTCTGGGCGGGGGTCGCGCCCAGTTCCGCGGCGACTTTGGCGAGGGGACCCTCGGCGGCGGCGTGTGCGCCCATGGCGACCGGGAAGAACGGGATGAACGCGATCCCGTGTGCGGCAGCGTAATCCACGACATCCTCGTGGTGCCGATCGCCGAGGTTGTAGAGGTTCTGCATGCTGGCGATGGGCGCGATCTCGCGGGCCTCCCGCAGTTGGTCGACGGTCGCCTCCGACAGCCCGATGTGCCGGGCCTTGCCCTCGTCGACGAGCTGTTTCGGGGCTCCGATCTGATCCGCGAGCGGTACCGCTGGGTCGATGCGATGCAGCTGCAGCAGATCGATGCGGTCGAGTTTGAGCCGCCGCAGGGATAGTTCGGTCTGCTGTCGCAGGTAGGCCGGGTGACCCAGGGGGACCCACTCGGTGGGTGACGGCCGCAGCACGCCGACCTTGGTCGCGATGACCACATCCTCGCGATACGGATGCAGCGCCTGAGCGACCAGTTCCTCGTTCTCGCCGAGTGCATAGGAGTCCGCGGTGTCGATGAGGTTCACCCCCAGCTCGACCGCGCGCCGCAGCAATCCGGCGGCGGCCTCCCGATTCTCCGGAGCGCGCCAGATATGTCCGGCTCCCGGGTCGAAACCGGGTTCGGGTGCGGCCGCCAGGCGCATGGTGCCGTATCCGATCCGGTTCACCCGCAGATCGCCGCGTAGCTCGAATGTTGCTGACATACCAACCACTCCTGTTGTGACCTTGTCATTGTGGAGCGAATAAACTTTGGTCGTTCCTGTTTCATTCCCGGGCGGGCGGGTGTCCCCGGAAATGGGGGTGGAGCCGTCGCGGGTGAAACCCCTACCATTAGGCGCGACGGGGGTCGGGTGGTGCTCGATGGGGAGGAATCCAAATGGAGCGAACCACATGCGTGGTTGTGGGTGGGGGACCGTCGGGAATATTTCTCGGATTGTTGCTGGCTCGTGGCGGAGTGCAGGCGACCGTTCTCGAGAAGCACGCGGACTTCCTGCGCGACTTTCGCGGTGACACAGTGCATCCCACCACCATGGACCTGCTCGACGAGCTCGGTCTCGGTGAGGAATTCGAGAAGCTGCCGCAGCGGCACGTCAGTGAGGTGCAGGTGCCCGTGGACGGGCGGATGCGGACCTTCGCGTCCATGAAGCATCTGCCATTGCGGCACAAGTACATCGCCATGGTGCCGCAGTGGGATCTGCTCGATCTGCTCGCCCGCGCAGGCGATGCCGAGCCCACCTTTCATCTGCGCATGAATACCGAAGCGACCGGGGTGATCCGGGAACGCGGTCAGGTGGTGGGGGTGGGCTATCGCGGCAGAAACGGTGTGGCGGGCGAGATTCGCGCGGAGCTCACCATTGCCTGCGACGGGCGCTCCTCGGGGTTGGCCGCCTCCGCCGAATTGCCGTCGCGCAGTTGGGAAATACCGTTCGACGTGTGGTGGTTCCGGCTGCCCCGCAATGACGCCGCCGATCCGAGCGGCGATGTGCAGGTGACGGCGGAGCAGATGGTCGTCATGGCCGACCGGGGTGACTACTGGCAGTGTGCGGTCATCATTCCCAAGGGCAGTGACGATTTGCTGCGGCGCGAACCGGTCGCCGATATCACCCGCCGCATGGCCAAAGCCGCGCCCTGGCTGGCCGATCGCGCCGAGGCGCTGCACAGCTGGGGTGAGGTGAAACTCCTGGAGGTGCACCTGAATCGGCTCGACCGGTGGTACACCGACGGCCTGCTGTGCCTGGGCGATGCCGCCCACGCCATGCCACCGCTGGGCGGTGTCGGCATCAATCTCGCCATCCAGGACGCCGTTGCCGCCGCGAGAATCCTGGTGCCCGTATTGCGTTCCCGTCCGCTGACGGTCGCGGACCTGGCCCGCGTGCAACGCCGCCGCGAGTTCCCGGCCGCCGTCACCCAGCGCATGCAGCGCGCCATGCACTCCGCGGTGGTGAAACGCGCGCTCGCCGATGCCATTCGCGGCCCGGACGCCGCGCAGGCCCCGCCATTGCTGCGCATCCTGCGTCATATTCCGGTCGTACGGTCGATCCCGTTGTTCATGGCCACTCGGGGCGTAAGACCGGAGCATGCGCCCGATTTCGCGCGTCGGCCCGCTCGTGCGGTCACCAGACCCCTTGTGGCCGAAACTGAATACTGATTCGCGGCCCCACCGGCCGCCGTGTCTTCGGGACCGCGTGCTCCCAGGTGCGCTGGCAGGACCCGCCCATCACGATGAGATCCCCGTGCCCGAGCGGGTACCGAATGCTGCCCCCGCCACCGCGCGGCCGCAGCGCCAGCACCCGCGGCGCGCCCACCGACACGATGGCGACCATGGTGTCGGTGGTCGCCCCGCGCCCGAAGGTGTCGCCGTGCCAGGCGACGCTGTCGTTCCCGTCCCGATAGTAGCACAGCCCGGCCGTCACGAACGGCTCTCCGAGCTCGTCGCGATAGTGCTCGCTCAGGGCCTCCCGCGCCTGTGTCAGCACCGGATCGGGCAACTCCTGCCCCTCCTTGTACGAGCACAGCAGCCGCGGCACATCGACCACCCGGTCGTACATGGCCCGCCGATCCGCCCGCCACGGCACCTCGGCCACGAGCGTGTCGAACAACAGATCGGCCCCGCTCAGCCACCCGGGCAGCACATCGATCCACGCCCCGGCGCCGAGTTCGGTGCGCCGGATTCCGTCCAGCGTCCCCGGCTCGGCCTCGCCGAACCCATCGAGCAGTGATCCCTGTAGCGGTGTCGCCATGCCGCAGAATCTACCAAACTTCGAACAAAGGTTCGAAGAGGTTGGCGAGCGGAATTCGGACCTGTACCTTGCCGCCGCGGTCGCTCAGCTGCCGCTCACGTGGCCGCGCACGAAATCGACCACGGCATCGGTGAACTCGTCATTGGCGTCGCTGGCGGCGGTGTGCGCGGCCGCGCCGATCTCGGCGTATTCGGCGTTCGGGACCAGGGCGCGGAAGGCGTCGACGCCCGCCTGGCTCACCACGTCCGAGAGCGCGCCGCGCACCAGTAGCACGGGAATCGTCAGGTTGCGCGCGGCGTCCTCGAGGACAGTGCTGTGCAGGTCGATATCCTCGGTGCGGCCGGACATCATGGCCGGATCCCAGTGCCAGTACCAGCGGCCGTCGGCGCGCTGCCGCAGATTGCGTTGCAACCCTTCGGGATTGCGCGGCCGCCGCCGGTGCGGCAGGTAGGCGGCCACGGCGTCGGCGGCCTCCTCGAGGGTGGCGAAGCCCTCGGGATGGCCGCTGAGGAAGTTGAGCACGCGCTCCACGCCCGCGCGTTCCGGTCGCGGCACCACATCGACGAGCACGAGTCCGGTAATGCGGTCGTGGCGCGCGTGCGCGGTGGCGAGCAGGCCGGTGAGCCCGCCCATGCTGGCGCCCACCACGAAGGCGGGCCGCCCGAGCTGGTCGATCACGCCCATCAGATCCTCGACCATGGCCTCGCGCCGGTAGTTGCCGTCCGGCGCCCAGTCGCTGTCGCCGTGCCCGCGCGCATCCAGTAACACCGCCCGCATGCCCGCCTTCGCCAGCGCGAGGCCGGAGTCCTTCCATGAGTGGCGGGTCTGTCCGCCGCCGTGCAGGAAGGCCACGAGCGGTCCGTCTTCGGGCCCCCAGCTGTCGGCGGCGAGCGAGATTCCCCCGAATCCGCGGAAGGTCATGCGGACGGGGTCGTTCCAGGCGGCGTCATTGCTCACGTCATCGAGCATGGCACAGGGCGATATACGGTGTATAGCCCGATCTTGTCCGAGGCGGTCAGTGCTCGGCGTCGACCGCGGCGGTGAGCGTGAGATCGGCGGTCGCGTCCAGCAGCGGGCCGCTCAGTCCCGAATTCAAGTGCAGTACGCGCATCGGGTACGGAATGACGATGCCCTCTTGCCGGTAGCGCCGGTGGAGGGCCTTGATGAATTCGCTGACCAGCAGGTACTGGTCCTCGTAATTGCGGGTGCGCAGGATGACCCGGAACTCGATGCCATTGTCGCCGAAGGTGTGGAAACGGACTCGGGGGTCAGCGGAGGCGAAACTGCAGTCGAGTTCCTGCATGACGCGTTTGGCGATTTCGAGGGTCACCGCCTCGACGTGCTCGAGGTCGCTGTCGTAGCTGGTGCTGACCTCCACCGTGATGGCCATGTCCTGATCGGGGCGGTGGTAGTTGGTCAGGATGGCCTCGGCGAACTTGCGATTGGGCACGATGATGTAGTTGCCCGGAATGTCCTGGATCGTGGTGGTCCGCCAGTTCACATCGCTGACCCACCCGACGTCGCCGGTATCGAGCTTCACGAAATCGCCCGGACTCACCGTCTTCGGGGCCAGGATGTGCACGCCCGCGAAGAGATTGGCGAGGGTGCCCTCCAGGGCGAGCGCGATGGCGAGCGCGCCGATGCCGAGCGCGCCGAGCAGCGGAGTGATCTGGACGCCCGCGCTGTCGAGGGTGATGAGCAGGCCCAGCACCAGCACGATGGCCTTGGTGATGGTGGAGAACAGGCTCACCGATCCCGCGACCCCGGTAATGCGGCGGGCAATGGAGATGACGACCTCGGCGGCCAGCCGGGCGACCGCGAAGGTGATGGCGAGCATGAGCGCTGCGCTGAGAATGCGGCGCAGCATCTCCGGTGAGAACGGCAGTCCGGTCGGCATCGATACCGCGATCATCAGGCCGACCAGGGAGCAGACCGGGACCGCGAGATCACGGGCCAGACCGAAGGCCATGCGGTAGGCGGCGCGGGCCTGGATCGAGGACTTCGCTTCGAGGCGATCGACCAGTCGGCGCAGTGCGATACCCACCAGCGGACCGGCGACGGCGAAGGCGGCGGCGATCGCCCAGATGACCGGTTTGTTCATTGTGAGATTCCTCCCAGCATCCGGTGATGACGGTGGACCCCATGCAAACCAAACGTTCGGATCATAGCTGCGGGGTAGCTATCTCCGGCGCATCGGCCGTGGCAATCTGTGCGGGCGAATCCGCTGGTGCCGGGCGTGCGCAGCCCCGATCCGGACGAACTGGCCGGTCGCCGCCCGGCCGGTGGCGGCCGATCGCCGCGGCCCGCGCGAGCGCCGGTTGCCACAGGGGTGCGGTGCGTTCGCCTCACGGCGGCGCTGCTAGGCTCGCTAGCCGAAAAGACATCCTTTAACGGACCGTCCGGTGAGGCGGGGAAGGAGGTCGACATGGCTGTGCCCGAAGACCGGGCGGCCAAGTCGAGCGCTGCCGAATACTCGCAGCGGCACGACCCGGAACAGGTTCAGGCCGGACGCGAGCTGCTGTCCGATTCCGATGTGGGCCGGACCATTGCGCGCATGGCGCACCAGATCATCGAGAAGACCGCGCTCGATTGCGGCGATCCGAACGCCGCGCGCGTTGTTCTCGTCGGAATCCCCACCCGCGGCACCACTCTCGCCACCCGCCTGGCGAACAAGATCGAAGAGTTCGCCGGTGTGCGCCCCGCCATGGGCTCCCTCGACATCACCCTCTACCGCGACGACCTGCGCTCGCGCCCGCATCGCCCGCTGGAACGCACCTCGGTGCCCGAGGGCGGCATCGAGGACGCGCTGGTCGTGCTCGTCGACGATGTCCTGTTCTCCGGCCGCACCGTGCGCTCCGCCCTGGACGGCCTGCGGGATCTGGGCCGCCCGCGCGCGGTGCAGCTGGCGGTGCTCATCGACCGCGGCCATCGCGAACTGCCCATTCGCGCCGACTACGTCGGCAAGAACGTGCCCACCGCGCGCACCGAGGACATCTCGGTGCTGCTGCGCGAGCACGACGGGCGTGACGGCGTGTATCTGCGACAGGAGGGCGAGGACCAGTGAAGCATCTGCTGTCGGTCACCGATCTGGACCGCGCCGCCGCCACCGGACTGCTGGACGAGGCCGAACGCTTCGAGCAGGCGCTGCTCGGGCGCGAGGTCAAGAAGCTGCCGACGCTGCGCGGCCGCACCGTCATGACGGTGTTCTTCGAGAACTCCACCCGCACCCGCGTCTCCTTCGAGGTCGCCGGGAAGTGGATGAGCGCCGACGTCATCAATGTGAGCGCGTCGAGTTCCTCTGTCTCCAAGGGTGAATCGCTGCTCGACACCGCGCTGACCCTGCACGCCGCGGGCGCGGACGCGCTCATCGTGCGGCATCCGGCCTCGGGCGCCGCGCATCAGATCGCGCGCTGGTTCGCCGAGATGACCGATAAGAGCGGCGGTTACAACGGTCCCGGTCCGTCGATCATCAATGCCGGTGACGGCATGCACGAGCATCCGACCCAGGCGCTGCTGGACGCGCTGACCCTGCGCCAGCGTCTCGGCGATCTCGAGGGCAAGCGCATCGTGCTGGTCGGCGACATCCTGCACAGCCGGGTCGCGCGCTCGAACGCCTTCCTACTCAGCACTCTCGGCGCGGAAGTGGTCCTGGTCGCCCCGCGCACACTGCTGCCGGTGGGCGTCGATGCCTGGCTGGTGCGCATCTCGCACTCCCTGGATGCCGAACTGCCCGGCGCGGACGCGGTCATGATGCTGCGCGTGCAGGCCGAGCGCATGAACGGCGGCTTCTTCCCCTCGGCGCGGGAGTACTCGATCAACTACGGCCTGAACGAGCGCCGCCTCGGCATGCTCGACGAGCACGCGGTGGTGCTGCACCCCGGACCCATGCTGCGCGGTATGGAGATCGCGTCGGCGGTCGCCGATTCCCCCAAAGCGGCTGTGCTGCAACAGGTCAACAACGGAGTCCATATGCGCATGGCGGTGCTGTTCCGCCTGCTGGTCGGAACGGATGAGGTGGTCGCATGATCGGGTCAGGCTCGGAGGCGCCGCTCCACCTCTCTGCGCTTGCCTGCGTAACCACGGAGGTCCCCCGAGCATGCGAGAAGGAGACAGCATGACCGACGTGCTGATCAAGAACGTCCGTCTCTACGGTGAGGGCGAGCCGGTCGACGTGCTGCTCGCCGACGGCGAGATCCGGCAGATCGGCGCGGGACTGAACGCCGCGGACGCCGAGATCGTCGAGGGCGCGGGCCAGTACCTGCTGCCGGGCTTCATCGACCTGCACACCCACCTGCGCGAGCCGGGCCGCGAGGACACCGAGACCATCGACTCCGGTTCCGCCGCAGCGGCTCTCGGCGGCTACACCGCCGTATTCGCCATGGCCAACACCAACCCGGTCGCCGACTCCGCCGTGGTCACCGACCACGTGTGGCGGCGCGGGCAGGAGGTCGGCCTGGTCGACGTGTACCCGGTCGGTGCGGTCACCGTCGGCCTCCAAGGCAAGCAGCTCGCCGAAATGGGCACCATGGCCCAGAGTGTCGGCGCGGTGCGCATGTTCTCCGACGACGGCCACTGCGTCTACGACCCGCTGATCATGCGTCGCGCCCTGGAGTACGCGAACTCCCTGGGCGTGCTCATCGCCCAGCACGCCGAGGAGCCGCGCCTGACCGAAGGCGCCGTGGCGCACGAGGGTCCGACCGCCGCCCGCCTGGGCCTGGCCGGATGGCCGCGCGCCGCCGAGGAGTCCATCGTGGCCCGCGACGCGCTGCTGGCCCGCGATGCCGGTGCGCGCGTGCACATCTGCCACGCCTCCACCGCGGGCACCGTCGAACTGCTGAAATGGGCCAAGGCCCAGGGTATTTCGATCACCGCCGAGGTCACCCCGCACCACCTGCTCCTCGATGACTCGCGCCTGGAGACCTACGACGCGGTCAACCGCGTGAACCCGCCGCTGCGCGAATCCTCCGATGTGGCCGCCCTGCGCCAGGCCCTGGCCGAGGGCGTCATCGACTGTGTCGCCACCGATCACGCCCCGCACGCCGAACAGGACAAGTGCTGCGAGTTCGCCGCCGCCCGCCCCGGCATGCTGGGTCTGGAGACCGCGCTGTCGATCATCGTGGAGACCATGGTCCGCCCCGGCCTGCTGGACTGGCGCGGTGTGGCAAAGGTCATGAGCGAGAACCCGGCGCGCATTGCCGGCCTCGTTGACCAGGGCCGTCCCCTCGAGGTCGGCGAGCCCGCCAATCTGGTGCTCATCGACCCTGATGCGGAATGGACCGTCCGCAGCAAGGATTTGGCGAGTATCGCCAACAACACGCCGTTCGAGTCGATGACCCTGCCCGCGAAGGTGACCTCCACCTTCCTGCGCGGCGCCATCACCGCACGTGACGGCAAAGTCCTTGCCGGGGAGGCTCGGCGGGCGGGGAACCGAGGAGGACCGTAAATGGAGCTGGAGCGATGGCTGTGGATCATCGGGCTGCTCGCGCTGTTCGTACTGACCCTGTGGGGCATGTACCGCGCGTGGACCGGGCGAGCCAAGCGCCAGGCGGCGACGATCGGTGAGCTCCCGGCGGTGCCCGCGGACTGCGGTGCGCAGCTGCTGGAGCCGACCACCGGCCTCTACCTCGGCAGCACCCTCGCCCCGAGCTGGATTCAGCGAATCACGGTGGGCGACTTGGGCTTCCGGGCGACAGCCGAACTGACCCGGTTCGAACGCGGCATCCTGCTCGAGCGTGACGGCGCGGCCACGATCTGGATTTCCCAGGAGTCCATCACCGCCGTGCGCGCCGAGCGCGGGCATGCCGGAAAAGTAATGACGGAAGATGGTGTGCTGGTAATTCGCTGGAAATTGGCGACCGGAACCGAGGTGGACACCGGGTTCCGGGGCGACGACAAGACGGTGTATCCGGCATGGACCGGTGCGATGACGGGAGAAGAGGCATGAGCGGCAATACGGCGGTGATGGTGCTCGAAGACGGCCGCGTGTTCCGCGGGACGACCTTCGGCGCCGTCGGACAGACCCTGGGCGAGGCGGTGTTCTGCACCGCGATGACCGGCTACCAGGAGACCCTCACCGACCCCAGCTACGACCGCCAGATCGTGGTGGCCACGGCCCCGCAGATCGGCAATACGGGCTGGAACGACGAGGACGACGAATCGCAGCAGATCTGGGTCGCCGGGTACGCCGTGCGCGACCCTTCGCGCCGCGCCTCCAACTGGCGCGCGAACCGCACGCTGCAGGCGGAGCTGGAGAACCAGAACATCGTCGGCATTGCGGGCATCGACACCCGCGCCCTGGTGCGGCACCTGCGCACCCGCGGCTCCATGAAGGCGGGCATCTTCTCCGGCGATCAGCTCGCCGATATCGACGAGCTGCTGGCCCGCGTGAACGGTCGGCCCTCCATGCTGGGCGCGGACCTGGCCGGTGAGGTCTCCACCAAGGAGATGTACACCATCGAGCCGGTCGGCGACGCCCGATTCACCGTTGTCGCAGTCGATCTCGGCATCAAGGCCAACACCCCGCGCATGTTCGCCGAGCGCGGCATGCGGGTGCACGTGGTCCCGTCCAACGTGACCCTGGACCAGATCAAGGAACTCAACCCCGACGGTGTGTTCCTGTCCAACGGCCCGGGCGACCCGGCCACCCAGGACGATGCCGTGGCCCTCACCCAGGGCGTGCTGTCGGAGGGCCTGCCGCTGTTCGGCATCTGCTTCGGCAACCAGATCCTGGGCCGCGCCCTGGGCCGCAAGACCTACAAGATGAAGTTCGGCCACCGCGGCATCAATATCCCGGTCATCGAGCACCACTCCGGTCGTATCTCGATCACCGCGCAGAACCACGGCTTCGCCCTGGAAGGCGAGGCGGGGGAGCAGTTCGACACCCCCTTCGGCCGCGCCGAGGTCTCGCACACCTGCGCCAACGACGGCACCGTCGAGGGCCTGAACCTCATTGACGGCAAGGCGTTCTCGGTGCAGTACCACCCCGAGGCCGCCGCCGGACCGCACGACGCCGCCTACCTGTTCGACCGCTTTGCCATGCTGATGGAAGGAGCCTGATGCCACGCCGCACCGATCTCAACCACATCCTGGTGATCGGCTCGGGCCCGATCGTCATCGGCCAGGCTTGCGAGTTCGACTACTCCGGCACCCAGGCGTGCCGCGTCCTCAAGTCCGAGGGCCTGCGCGTGTCGCTGGTCAACTCCAACCCGGCGACCATCATGACCGACCCGGAGTTTGCCGACTCGACCTATGTCGAGCCGATCACCTGGGAATTCGTCGAGAAGGTCATTGCCAAGGAGCGCCCCGACGCCATCCTCGCCACCCTCGGCGGGCAGACCGCGCTCAATTGCGCTGTCGCCCTGCACGAGAACGGCATTCTGGAGAAGTACAACGTCGAGCTCATCGGCGCCGACTTCGAGGCCATCCAGCGCGGTGAGGACCGCCAGAAGTTCAAGGACATCGTCGCCAAGGTCGGCGGCGAATCCGCGCGCTCCAAGGTCTGTTACACCATGGCCGAGGTCCGCGAAACCGTTGCGGAACTGGGTTTCCCGGTGGTCGTGCGCCCGTCGTTCACCATGGGCGGCCTGGGCTCCGGTATGGCCTACAACCACGAGGATCTCGATCGCATCGCCGGTGGCGGCCTGGCCGCCTCGCCGACCGCGAACGTGCTCATCGAGGAATCCATCCTGGGCTGGAAGGAATTCGAGCTCGAGCTCATGCGCGACCGCAATGACAATGTGGTCATCGTCTGCTCGATCGAGAATGTGGACCCGATGGGCGTGCACACCGGTGACTCGGTCACCGTCGCCCCGGCCATGACCCTCACCGACCGCGAATACCAGAAGATGCGCGATCTGGGCATCGCCATCCTGCGCGAGGTCGGCGTCGACACCGGCGGCTGCAATATCCAGTTCGCCATCGACCCCACCGACGGCCGTCTCATCGTCATCGAGATGAACCCGCGTGTGTCCCGGTCCTCCGCATTGGCTTCCAAGGCAACGGGTTTCCCGATCGCCAAGATCGCCGCCAAGCTGGCCATCGGCTACACCCTCGACGAGATCGTCAACGACATCACCAAGGAGACCCCGGCCTGTTTCGAGCCCACGCTCGACTATGTGGTCGTCAAGGCTCCGCGCTTCGCCTTCGAGAAGTTCCCCGGCGCCGACACCACGCTGACCACCACCATGAAGTCGGTCGGTGAGGCGATGTCGCTGGGCCGCAACTTCTCCGAGGCCCTGGGCAAGGTGCTGCGCTCGCTCGAGAGCAAGGCCGCGGGCTTCTGGACCCAGCCCGACGGCGAGTGGACCGATCCGCAGGCCATTCTCGACGATCTGAAGGTGCCGACCGAGGGTCGCATCTACCAGGTGGAACGCGCGCTGCGCCTGGGCGCGAGCATCGAGGACACCGCCGCCGCCTCCGGCATCGACCCGTGGTTCGTGGCCGAGGTCGCCGGACTGGTGGAGCTGCGCCAGGAGATCATCGACGCCGCCGTGCTGGACGAGCCGCTGCTGCGCACCGCCAAGCATTACGGCCTGTCCGATCGCCAGATCGCTTCGCTGCGACCGGAACTCGCGGGCGAGGACGGCGTGCGGGCGCTGCGCCACCGGCTCGGCATCCGGCCGGTGTTCAAGACCGTCGACACCTGCGCCGCCGAATTCGAGGCCAAGACCCCGTACCACTACTCGGCCTACGAGCTCGATCCCGCCGCGGAATCCGAGGTCGCGCCGCAGCGGGAGCGCGAGAAGGTCATCATCCTGGGCTCCGGCCCGAACCGCATCGGCCAGGGCATCGAGTTCGACTACTCGTGTGTGCACGCGGCGCAGACGCTGCCGGAGGCGGGTTTCGAGACCATCATGGTCAACTGCAACCCGGAGACCGTGTCGACCGACTACGACACCGCCGATCGCCTCTACTTCGAGCCGCTCACCTTCGAGGACGTGCTCGAGGTGTACCACGCCGAAACCGAGTCCGGGACCGTCACCGGCGTCATCTGCCAGCTCGGCGGCCAGACCCCGCTGGGCCTGGCGCAGCGCCTGACCGATGCGGGCGTCCCGGTGGTCGGCACCTCCGCCGCCGCCATCGACCTGGCCGAGGACCGCGCCGAATTCGGTGATGTCCTTGTGGCAGCGGGTCTTCCGGCGCCGAAGTACGGCACCGCCACCACCTTCACCGCCGCCAAGAAGATCGCCGCCGAGATCGGCTACCCGGTGCTGGTGCGCCCGTCCTACGTGCTGGGCGGCCGCGGTATGGAGATCGTCTACGACGAGGCCACCCTCGAGGGCTACATCTCCCGCGCCACCGATATCAGCCCGGATCGCCCGGTGCTCATCGACCGGTTCCTGGAAGACGCCATCGAGATCGACGTCGACGCCCTGTGCGACGGCGACGAGGTCTACCTGGGCGGCGTCATGGAGCACATCGAGGAGGCCGGTATCCACTCCGGTGACTCCGCGTGCGCGCTCCCGCCGATCACCCTGGGCCGCAGCGATATCGAGGCGGTCCGGCGTTCGACGGCGGCGCTCGCCAAGGGCATCGGAGTCAAGGGCCTGCTGAACGTCCAGTACGCGCTCAAGGACGATGTGCTCTACGTCCTCGAGGCCAACCCGCGCGCCAGCCGCACCGTGCCGTTCGTCTCCAAGGCCACCGCGGTGTCGCTCGCCAAGGCGGCCGCTCGGATCGCGCTGGGCGCCACCATCGCCGAACTCCGCAAGGAGGGCCTGCTCCCGGCCGAGGGCGACGGCGGCCACGCCCCGTTCGACGCGCCGGTCGCGGTCAAGGAAGCGGTCCTGCCCTTCCACCGCTTCCGCCGCCCGGACGGCTCCGGCATCGACTCTTTGCTGTCGCCGGAGATGAAGTCCACCGGCGAGGTCATGGGCATCGACGCCGATTTCGGCACCGCCTTCGCCAAGTCGCAGGCGGGCGCTTACGGTTCGCTGCCGACCGAGGGCACCGCCTTCGTGTCCATCGCCAACCGCGACAAGCGCGCCATGGTGTTCCCGGTCAAGCGCCTGCACGATCTGGGCTTCCGCATCCTGGCCACCGACGGCACCGCGGAAATGCTGCGCCGCAACGGTATTCCGTGCGAGAGGGTGCGCAAGCACTCCGAGGACAGCGCCGACCAGCCGAGCATCGTGGACATGATCCGCGACGGTGAGGTCGATATCGTCTTCAACATCCCGTACGGCAACAACGGCCCCCGCGTGGACGGCTACGAGATCCGCACCGCCGCGGTCGGCGCGAACATCCCCTGCATCACCACCGTCCAGGGCGCGGCGGCCGCCGTGCAGGGCATCGAGGCCACCATCAACGGCGGCATCGGGGTGCGGTCCCTGCAGGAACTCCACGCCACCCTGCGGGGCTGATCATGACGACATTCGGTGTGCAGCTGCGGGAGTCGATGGCCGAGCACGGTCCGCTGTGCGTGGGCATCGACCCGCACCCGCCGCTGCTGCGGGCCTGGGGACTGAGCGAGGACGTAGACGGCCTGGCGCAGTTCACCGACGCCTGCGTCGCGGCCTTCGCCGGACGCGTGGCCTTGGTGAAGCCCCAGGTGGCCTTCTTCGAGACCTACGGCTCCGGCGGTATCGCCGTTCTCGAGGAAGCCATCGCCACCCTGCGCGCCGCGGGCACCCTGGTGCTCGCGGACGCCAAGCGCGGCGATATCGGCTCCACCATGGACGCCTACGCCCACGCCTGGCTCGGTAACGGCCCCCTGGCCAGTGATGCGGTCACCGTCTCCCCGTACCTCGGATTCGGTTCCCTCGCACCGGCTCTGGAGCTGGCGCGGTTGAACAACCGCGGCGTCTTCGTGCTCTCCGCCACCTCGAATCCCGAAGGGGCGGAGCTGCAGCGCATCACCGGCCCGGACGGCCGCACCATCGCCCAGCGCATGGTCGACGACGCGGCCGCGGTCAACAAGGGCACGGACTTCGGTTCCGTCGGCGTCGTCATCGGCGCCACCCTCACCGAGGCTCCCGACCTGTCCGCCCTCAACGGACCGATCCTCATGCCGGGTGTGGGCGCGCAGGGCGGCGGCGCGGACTCCATCCGCAAGCTGGTGCCCGCATCGGACCTGGGTGCCGTCGTGCCCAATGTCTCCCGCGAGGTCCTGAAGTCCGGTCCGTCGGTCGCCGCGCTGCAAGAACGCGTGGCCGAACTGACCGACGAATTCGCCTTCCTGCAGCGCTGATTCGTTTCGCGGCGGCCTGTCCTCCTGCGTGGGGACAGGCCGTTCGCCGTATCCGGACGGTGGAAAACCCCAACCGGAGAGGACAGTCCGGTACCGTGAGGGCATGTCTGCCGCGTTGCCGCCCAACGGATCTCGTCACACCCTCGTCCTCGGTGGGGGAGGTGCGGTCGGAATCTGCTGGATGGCGGGCCTGGTCACCGGGTTGCGCGATGCCGGTGTCGATCTCGCCCTCGCCGACAAGATCATCGGAACATCCGCTGGCGCGGTCGTGGGGGCCGTGCTGGCCGACGACGCCGATATGGGGCGATTGCTGATGCCGACTCCCGAGGAGGGAGCGCCGATCGCCGCGGACCAATCCGGATTCATGGAGATCATGGGCATTCTCATGACCTCCGGCCTGGAACCGGCCGAAGCCCGCAGGCGTGCGGGCGCCCGGACGCTGGAGATGGATCTCGGCGATCCGGCCGACCATATCGGCCGCATAAGCGGTCTGGTCGGCACCGACGAATGGCCGCGCATCGACCTGGAAGTCACCAGTATCGACATCGCGACCGGCGAACTCCGGGTGTGGACCCGTGCGGACGAGGTGCCGCTGTCCGCGGCTCTCGCCGCGAGCACCTGCGTCCCGGGCGTCTTCCCGCCCATCCCGATCGACGGCCGTCGTTACTTCGACGGCGGTCTGCGCACCTCGATCAATGCCGATCTCGCCGTGTGCGCGGAGGTGATCGTCGTGGTCGAGCCGCTGGCCCATTTGTTCCCGCGGGGTGCTCGCGATACCGAACTCGGCAGCGCCACATCGCTGTTCATCGCGCCCGACGCCGAGTCCATCGCGGCGATGGGGTACGACCTGTTCAGCGCCGCGGCGTTCCAGCCCGCCTATGAGGCGGCGGTCCGCCAGGCCGGGGAAGCGGCGGCGGATCTGAAGGCGATCTGGCCGACCCGCTGACGGTGGATGCGCCCGGGCGCCTACTTCGGCGTGGCGATGAGTAGGCGGGCGGGGATCGGCTTCTGCGGCAGGTCGCGGCGCTCGACCGTGCAGCCTGCGGCCTCCAGGGCGTCGACCACCTCGGAGACCGGGCGGAGTGTGAATCCGTATGGGGTGAATGGCATTTTGGCCATGGCATCCGGGTCGCCTATGCCGATGACCAGTCGTCCGCCGGGGCGGACCACGCGCACCAGTTCGGCCACGGCGGCGGGCAGGTCCGGGACGAAGTAGATCGTATTGACCGTGATGGCGGCGTCCAGGCCGTCGTCGGGGAGCGGTAGCGCGGTCATCGAGCCCTCGGCCAGGCGCAGCCGTCCGGTGGCGAGATCGCCCGCGTGGCGGGATCGCGCTCGGGTCAGCATGTCCGGTGAGATTTCGATGCCGTGCACGGCGCCGTCCACGCCGACTCGCCCTAGCAGCAGGTGGAGACCTGCGCCGCCGCCGAATCCGATATCGGCGGCGGTGGTGCCGGTGGTGAGGTCGGCGGCCTCGACCGCGGCCGTGATCACGGCGAGGTTGCCGCGGTTGAGCAGCAGGGCAACGCCTTTGCCGAGCAGGCCGTGCGGATTGCCGAGCTGTCCGGCGATGGTCGCGAGCAGGCGGTCGCGGACGGTGGTCATGGGGGACATCGTAGCGGGGGCGGGGGGTGAGGTTTTACGCGTGGGAGATGGGGTGGGTGACTGTTGGTGGACGAAATCTGTTAGCTGCTAGAAGATTTCGCGTCTGGAGCGGTATTGGCTGTGTTTGATTTGTGGGGGCGGGCCCCCACACCCCCCGCAGGGGCTAGCCCCCGCACCCCCACAAGGGGCTCCGCCCCTTGACCCCGATGACAGTTGGGGGGATCGCGGGTGGGGGCGACCGCGGGGTGACGGGATCGCGGGGTGAGGGGATCGCGGGGTGAGGGGATCGCGGGGTG
>NZ_BDCH01000031.1 GCF_001613405.1 Nocardia crassostreae | reverse complement strand
GAGGGGATCGCGGGGTGAGGGGATCGCGGGGTGGGTGGGGTGCCGCTGGGAAGGCGGATGACCAGTATTGGAGTGGGGGGATCGAACATATGTCCTGAGTGCTCGTCTCGCGGCTTCGGTGCCGCGGAACGTCCGGAAACTCATGGTGGGGTGGTTTTGGCCGTGAGGGGGCGTTCCAGGGGGCGGAAGGCGGGTTCGGAGGGGGTTGCGAGGCCGCTACCTGCGGCGGAATCGGCCATTACTACGGGTGTGCATCATGTGGGCCGGGGGTCGTTCAAATGGTCCGCGTGATGCGCGACACGCGGTGCGGAATCGCCCGACACGCCGATAAATCCGAGAAAGTTCCAGGTCGCGTGATTACAGCTCGGTCACGGTTTCTGCGGGTGCTCGCACAACTCCTGCGCCCACCCCTCGCGAACCCGAAAACGCCCTGGTTGCAAGGGTATTCGTGACCGCGCCGAGGCGAGCTCCGCACCCGGTCGGACGCAGCCCGCAGCAATGCCCGTCCGGCCTGGTCGTGCCCGGAATCACGCGCTGACCTGGGGGGTGGGTTCGCAATCGCCAGGGGACGTGGGTACGGTCGCTGAGACCGCTGGGTTACCGGCGGGAGTAGATGCAATGAACGATGAGACGGAGGAACCGTGGCCCTTCCCCAGCT
This sequence comes from Nocardia crassostreae, assembly GCF_001613405.1. Classification (GTDB taxonomy): domain Bacteria; phylum Actinomycetota; class Actinomycetes; order Mycobacteriales; family Mycobacteriaceae; genus Nocardia; species Nocardia crassostreae. The sequence goes on along the minus strand of NZ_BDCH01000031.1, from coordinate 33,433 downwards.
GACTGACGAGCAGCGCGCCGCTGCTTTGGAGAAGGCGGCTGCTGCTCGCCGCGCTCGGGCGGAGCTCAAGGAGCGCTTGAAGCGTGGCGGTACCGATCTGAAGACGGTCCTTGCCGATGCCGAGAAGGATGAAGTTCTCGGCAAGATGAAGGTGTCGGCTCTGCTCGAGGCTCTGCCGAAGGTGGGCAAGGTCAAGGCGGCCGAAATCATGAGCGAACTGGAAATCGCTCCCACTCGCCGCCTGCGCGGACTGGGTGACCGGCAGCGTAAGGCGCTGCTGGCCCGGTTCGACTTCAGCGCCGAATAATCCGAGGGTGGTCGAACACACTCGGAAGGGTCGACTGGTAGTACTGGTCGGCCCCTCGGCCGTCGGCAAGTCCACCGTCGTGCGCTGCGTGCGCGAACGGCTCCCCGAATTGGTTTTCAGTGTGTCGGCCACCACCCGGGCTCCGCGGCCCGGGGAGGTCGACGGACGCGACTACCGATTCGTCTCCCGAGAGACATTCGACGCCATGATCGCGGCGGATGAACTTCTCGAATGGGCCGATATCCACGGTGGGTTGCAACGGTCGGGAACCCCGGCCGCACCGGTCCGGGAGGCGCTCGCTTCCGGACACCCGGTTTTGATCGAGGTGGACCTCGAGGGCGCACGCTCGATCCGCAAGACGATGCCGGAGGCCAAACTGGTCTTCCTGGCGCCGCCGAGCTGGGACGAGCTGGCGTCCCGCCTGACATCGCGAGGCACCGAATCGCCCGAGGTCATAGAGCGCAGGCTGCAAACCGCCAAGACCGAATTGGCGGCATGTGACGAGTTCGACATCGTCATCGTGAACGACGAGGTGACCAGCGCCTGCGAGCGGTTGGTATCGTTGTTCGTTAGCACAAAATCGCGGTAAGCCCGTCCGGGTGAGCCGCGACCACACCGGCTTCCCCGCCTCTCTTGATCGATCAGCAGGGGAGGGGGCCGGTTCGAATCCGTTCCGACGACAACCCCGCAGGAGCCTCTCTAGTGAGTACGGACATGAAGGCAGCCCCGGCATACGACACTCCGGTCGGCCTAACCAACCCGCCGATCGACGAGCTGCTGGAGCGCACCTCGTCCAAGTACGCGCTGGTCATCTACGCGGCCAAGCGGGCCCGGCAGATCAACGACTACTACAACCAGCTCGGCGACGGTATTCTGGAATATGTCGGCCCGCTGGTCGAGCCGGGTCTGCAGGAGAAGCCGCTGTCGGTGGCCATGCGCGAGATCCACGCCGACCTGCTGGAACACTCCGAAGGCGAGTAAGACCCCAGTAGGACAGCTCTACTACGGCGCTGGAGGCGTAGTGACGAACGAATTCACCCGGGGCATGCGGTGACCCGGGTCATCGTCGGTGTCGGCGGCGGTATCGCCGCGTACAAGAGTTGCGCCCTCGTGCGCCGGTTCACCGAGACCGGGCACGAGGTGCGCGTCATTCCCACCGAGTCGGCGCTGCAGTTCGTCGGCAAGGCGACCTTCGAGGCGCTCAGCGGCAATCCGGTCAATACCGGGGTGTTCGCCGATGTGCCGGAGGTGCCGCACGTCCGCCTCGGACAAGAGGCCGATCTGGTGGTCATCGCCCCCGCTACCGCGGATCTCATGGCGCGCGCCGCCTCCGGCCGCGCGGATGATCTGCTCACCGCCACACTTCTCACCGCCCGATGTCCGGTGCTGTTCGCGCCCGCGATGCACACCGAGATGTGGGAACATCCCGCCACCGTCGCCAATGTCGCGACCCTGCGCGCGCACGGGGCCATAGTCATGGAGCCCGCGCACGGCCGGTTGACCGGCGCCGATACCGGACCCGGGCGTCTGCCCGAGCCGGAGGAGATCTTCGGCCTGGCCATGCTGCTGCAGGAGCGCGCCGACGCGATTCCGCGCGATCTCGAAGGTCGCCGGGTCGTCGTCTCGGCCGGTGGCACGCGCGAACCGCTGGATCCGGTGCGTTTCCTGGGCAATCGCAGCTCGGGCAAGCAGGGCTATGCCCTGGCGCGCGTGGCCGCCCAGCGCGGCGCGCACGTGACGCTGATCGCGGGCAACACCATCGGCCTGGAGCCCCCGGCCGGTGTCGAGGTCGTGCACGTGACCACCGCCGAACAGCTCAAGGTCGCCGTCGACAAGCACGCGCTCGGCGCGGACGCGGTCATCATGGCCGCCGCGGTGGCCGACTTCCGGCCGGTGAACGTGGCCGCCGCGAAGATCAAAAAGGGTGCGGTCGAACCGAATTCGATCGAATTGTCCAAGACTCCCGATATTCTTGCCGGACTGGTGCAATCGCGCCGGGACGGTCTGCTCGCGGGCACCGCGATCGTCGGCTTCGCGGCCGAGACCGGTGACGAGCACGGCGATGTGCTCACCCACGCCAGAGCCAAGCTGGCCCGCAAGGGCTGCGATCTGCTCGTTGTGAATGCCGTCGGCGAGGGCAAGGCCTTCGAGGTGGACCACAACGACGGTTGGCTCCTCGGTGCCGACGGCACCGAGATCGCCTTGGATCACGGATCCAAGGCCCTGTTGGCGAGCCGGGTGCTGGACGCACTCGGTCCGCTGTTGCGCTGAGAGCCCTCGGCGTCCGTATCGCGCTGAGAGCCCTCGGCGCACCCGCCACACCCGGCAGGTCACTGGCCGGGTCGCGAACGCACCGTCATCAAGGTGCGGCGTGGCGGGAACACGCACGTGGCCCAAGCGGTCATGGGTTTGGAATAGTCTGAGACAAAGGGTTGTGCAGTGGCGCCGCGGCGCTACTGTCGCAGGCCGATACGAGAAACCCGTTCAGGGAGAGGGAACAACTGTGCGCACGACTGGCAGCCGCCTATTCACCAGTGAGTCCGTGACCGAGGGTCATCCGGACAAGATCTGTGATGCCATCAGCGATTCCATCCTCGACGCGTTGCTCGCGGCCGATCCGCGCAGCCGCGTGGCGGTGGAGACGATGGTCACCACCGGCCAGGTGCATATGGCCGGAGAGGTCACCACCTCGGCCTACGCCGATATCCCGACCATCGTTCGCGAGAAGGTCCTGGAGATCGGATACGACTCTTCCGCAAAGGGTTTCGATGGCGCGTCCTGCGGCGTGAACGTCGCCATCGGCGCGCAGTCGCCGGATATCGCCCAGGGCGTGGACACCTCGCACGAGGCCCGCGTCGGTGGTGAGGACGACGAGATCGCGCGCCAGGGCGCGGGCGATCAGGGTCTGATGTTCGGGTACGCCACCGTCGAGACCCCCGAGCTCATGCCGCTGCCGATCTCGCTGGCGCACAAGCTTTCGCGGCGTCTGACCGAGGTCCGCAAGTCCGGTGTGCTGCCGTACCTGCGTCCCGACGGCAAGACCCAGGTCACCATCGAATACGAGGGTGACAAGCCGGTGCGCCTGGACACGGTGGTCATCTCCACCCAGCACGCCGCCGATATCGACCTCGACAACCTGCTCACCCCCGACATCCGGGAGAAGGTCGTCGATTCGGTGCTCGCCGAGCTGGCGCTGCCGAATCCGTTGGACACCTCCAACATTCGCCTGCTGGTCAACCCCACGGGCAAGTTCGTCCTGGGCGGCCCCATGGGTGACGCGGGCCTGACCGGCCGCAAGATCATTGTCGACACCTACGGCGGCATGGCCCGCCACGGCGGCGGCGCCTTCTCCGGCAAGGACCCGTCGAAGGTCGACCGCTCCGCCGCCTACGCCATGCGCTGGGTCGCCAAGAACGTCGTCGCCGCGGGCCTGTCCGAGCGCGTCGAGGTCCAGGTCGCCTACGCCATCGGCAAGGCCGCCCCAGTCGGCCTGTTCGTCGAGACCTTCGGCACCGAGCAGATCGATCCGTCCAAGATCTCCGCCGCCATCAGCGAGGTCTTCGACCTGCGCCCCGGCGCCATCATCCGCGACCTCGACCTGCTCCGCCCCATCTACGCCCCCACCGCCGCGTACGGCCACTTCGGCCGCACCGACGTGGACCTCCCCTGGGAGCGCACCGACCGCGCGGACAAGCTCCGCGCCGCCGCCGGTCTGTAATTGACCCACACGGAACCAGCGGCGGGACACCCCATCGCGCGGGTGCTCCCGCTGCTGGAACCGGCCCACCTCGACCGGGACTTCGACTACGTGGTCCCCCCCGAGATGTCCGCCGACGCCCAACCCGGCGTCCGCGTCCGAGTCCGCTTCTCCGGCCGCCTCATCGACGGCTACATCCTCGAGCGCCTCGAAAAATCCCCCCACACGGGCAAACTCATGCCCCTGGACCGCGTCGTCTCCCCCGAACGCGTCCTCACCCCCGAAATCCTCCGCCTCATAACAGCGGTAGCAGCCCGCTACGCAGGCACCCGCGCCGACGTCCTCCGCCTGGCCATCCCACCCCGCCACGCCAAGGTCGAATCCGAGGGCGCCACCAAGCCCCCCGCAAAGCCGAAGTCCCGCCGCAAAAAGGCCACCACATCGGAGGCCGACATTCACGATGGTGCGTCACGTGACGCATCCGGAGACGGAAGCAACGTTGTAGCGGATCAGATTTCGTCCGATGTTGTCGCGGCCACCGGTTCAGCTGTAGCGGCGAATGCGGAAGTCAACAGTCCGGTACCCGATGTGCCTGTTGCGGTGGGTGTTTCGGTAACGCATGGGGCGGAGGACTTCCCAGGCTGGGGGAGGTATGTGCACGGGGAGTCGTTTCTGGCTGCGCTGGCGGCGGGGCGGGGGCCGCGGGCGGGGTGGCAGGCGTTGCCGGGGGAGGATTGGGCGCGACGGCTGGCGGAGATGGCTGCCGTGGTGGTGGGGGGTGGGCGCAGCGCGATCGTGATGGTGCCCGATCAGCGGGATTTGGATCGGGTGCTCGGGGAATGCGTTGCGTTGGTGGGGGAGTCGGCGGCGGGGCTAGCGGCGGGGTTGGGGCCTTCGGCGCGGTATCGGCGGTGGCTGGCGGCGCTGCGGGGGACGGCGCGCATTGTGGTGGGGACGCGGAGTTCGGTGTTCGCGCCGGTGAAAGACCTTGGTCTCATTGCTATTTGGGATGACGGGGACGATACGTACGCGGAGCCGCGAGCGCCGTATCCGCATGCGCGCGAGGTGGCCATGTTGCGGGCGCACGAGACGGGGGCGGCGTTCGTGGCGGGCGGGTTTGCGCGGACGGCCGAGGTGCAGGCGATTGTCGAATCCGGGTGGGCGCATGACCTGCTCGCGGATCGGGCTGATCTGCGGGCGGCCATGCCTCGGATCAAGGCGCCGGGGGATACCGATGTGGCGCTGGAGCGGGATCCGATCGCCAAGGCGGTGCGGATTCCGGGTGAGGCGTTCATGGCGGCCAAACGTGCACTGGCCGAGGGGGCTCCGGTGCTCGTGCAGGTGCCGCGCAGGGGGTACATCCCGGCGCTGTCGTGCGCGAAATGCCGGACGCCCGCCCGGTGTCGGCACTGCAGTGGCCCATTGGCCTTGCCGGACAACGGATCCAAGCCACTCGCGGCGAGGTCGAGTGCTGGTGATGCGGTGGAGGGCTTCGCCCGTGGCGAGGGCGCGGGCCGTGCTGCCGGTGGTGGTGGTTCTGGGCGTTCTGCGGGTGGCGACGGTGGTCGGCGTTCCGCCAGGGAGGTCGGTGTCGCCGCGAGCGTGGCGCAGCCACGCGGAGAGGTGGCACACAGCCCGACATGCCGGTGGTGCGGAAAGACCGAGCCCGCCTTCCGATGCGGGACGTGCGGGTCGCGTGCCTTGCGCGCGGTGGTGATCGGTGCGGCGCGGACGGCGGAGGAGTTGGGGCGGGCGTTTCCCGGTGTGCCGGTGCGGGGTTCGGGCGGCGGGAATGTGCTGAGTGAGGTGCCGCCCGGACCGCAGGTCGTGGTGGCGACCATTGGCGCGGAACCGACCGTGCCCGGGGGCTACGGCGTCGCGCTGCTGCTCGACGGGTGGGCCTTGCTGGGGCGGGCCGATCTGCGGGCGGCCGAGGATACGTTGCGGCGCTGGATGTCTGCCACCGCGCTGGTCCGTCCGAAGGGTCAGGCCCTGGTCATGGCCGAACCCACGCTGCCCACCGTGCAGGCGCTGCTGCGCTGGGATCCGGTGTGGCACGCCCAGATCGAACTGTCGGGCCGCACCGAGGTCCGGTTCCCGCCCGCTGTCCGGCTGGCAGCCATCGACGGCACCACCGACTCCATCGCCGAACTGCTCACCGAGGCAAAGCTGCCCGATTTCGTCGAGGTCCTCGGGCCGGTTCCGCTGCCCTTCGGTGCGCGAAAACCGTTCAGCAGCGGGGATTCTCCGGCCGAGGTCGAACGCATGATCCTGCGCGTCGACCGATCGGCGGGCTCAGCCCTGGCTCGCGCGCTGACGGCCGCGCAGGCGGTGCGCAGCACCCACAACTCCGACGACCCGCTGCGCGTCCAGATCGATCCCATCGATATCGGCTGACCTCCGGTGACGGCGTTAGGCTGGTGGGCATAACGCTGATATCCAGGTAGGAGGCCCTGCTGTGGGCAATCGCTATCTCGAGGGCGGCTTCGCCCCGATCCAGCACGAATTCACTCTGACCGAATTGCCGGTAAGCGGGACGATTCCCGCACATCTCGACGGCCGCTATCTGCGCAACGGCCCCAATCCGATCGGTGAGATCGATCCACAGCTCTACCACTGGTTCATGGGCGACGGCATGGTGCACGGCATCCGGCTGCGCGACGGGCGGGCCGAGTGGTACCGCAATCGCTGGGTGCGCGGTCCCATGACCTCGCTCGGACTCGGTGAACCCGTGCACTCCGACCCGCGCGGATCGTTCGGCGTCGGCGCGAACACCAATGTGATCGGCCACGCAGGCCGCACGCTCGCGCTGGTGGCAGCGGGCGGACCCGTCTACGAGCTGTCCGAGGACCTGGACACCGTCGGCGTCTGCGATTTCGACGGCACCTTGAGCGGCGGCTACACCGCACACCCCAAGCGCGATCCCGCCACCGGTGAGCTGCACGCGGTGTCCTACTCCTTCCTGCGGCCGAAATCCGTGCGGTACTCGGTGATCGGGGTCGACGGGCGGGCCAGGCACACGGTGGATATCGAGGTCGGCGGCTCGCCGATGATGCACGACTTCTCACTCACCGAGAACTACGTCGTGTTCTACGATCTGCCGGTCACCTTCGATGTCGGCACGGTCGCCGAGATGGCGGCGCCGCGCTGGCTGCGGCTGCCCGCGCGACTGCTGCTGTCGGCCCTCATCGGCCGGGTGCGCATCCCCAGCCCGCCGCGCCCGTCCGAGCCGCCCCGCGACCGGCGGCTGCCCTACAGCTGGAATCCGAAGTATCCGGCGCGCGTCGGGGTCATGCCGCGCACGGGCTCGGCGGACGCGGTGCGCTGGTTCGAGGTGGAACCCTGCTATATCTTCCATCCCATGAACGCCTACGAGGACGGCGACACCCTCGTGCTCGATGCGGTCCGCTATCCGAAGATGTTCGACACCAACCATTTCGGCCCCGATGACGGCGCGCCAGCCCTGGACCGCTGGGAGGTCGATCTCGTCGCGGGCAAGGTGCGCCAGTCCCGTTTCGACGATCGCGCACAGGAATTCCCGCGCATCGACGAGCGCCTGATCGGCAAGCGGCACCGCTTCGGCTACGCGCCCTCGGTCGGCCCGGGCTTGAGCGGCGAATCCACCCTGTACAAGCACGATCTGATCAACGGGACGACCGCTTCCCGATCATTCGGTCCGGGAACGCAATTGGGCGAATTCGTCTTCGAGCCCGCCGCCGCCGATGCCGCCGAGGACGAGGGCGTGCTCATGGGATTCGTCTACGATGCCGCCACCGATCGCAGCGATCTCGCCATCCTGGACGCCGGAACCCTCGAGACGGTCGCGAGCATCCACCTGCCGCACCGGGTACCCGCCGGATTCCACGGCAACTGGCTACCCGCAACATAACCGGTTCACACCCCTTCCGGTCGATTCACACCCCTTGCGGACGTCGTTTCGGGGTGTGTACCGGGGATAAGGGGTGTGAACCCGCGCGCTGCCTCAGCGGAAGGCGGGGATGTTGCGCTCGGCCCAGGTGGCGAAGGGGTAGGGGGCACGGCCCAGGACCTGTTCGATGTCGGAGCTGATGCGTACCTCGTCCTCCGTCGGCCGCCCGAGGACGGCGAGGGTGGTGTCCACGACCTCCGGCGGCATGAAGTGCAGCATCTGCTCGCGCGCCTCGGCGGCGGTCTGCTCAAGGAATTCCACGGGCTCGCCGAGGATTTCGGTCAGCGCGGCCGCCCGCTCACGCGGGGTGTCGGCGACCGGACCGGTCAGGGTGTAGATCCGCTCGGCGTGGCCGTCCTCGCGCAGTGCGACGGCGGCCACGGCCGCGATGTCCTCGGGATCGACGAAGGGAATGCCGACGTCACCGAAAGGCGCGGCGGCGGTGCGCTCGGTGCGCACCTGATCGGCCCAGGCGAACATGTTCGAATCGAAACCGCCCGGCCGCAGGATCGTCCACTCGAGCCCGGACTCCTGGACGGCGACCTCGACCGCCTTGCCGAACTGCCCGTGCGACACGCTGTCCGGCCGGGTGGCGACGCCTTGCGAGGACTGGAGCACGACGCGCCGCACTCCCGCCGCCGCGGCGGCCGCGAGAATGCCCGGCACATCGGCTTCGAAAGATCCCTGTGCGAAGAGCAGGTAGAGCCGCTTCGCGCCCTCGAACGCCGTGGCCAGGCTCGGCGTATCGGTCAGGTCGGCGGCCACGTGCCGCACACCGTCGGGCAGGTCCGCGGCCGTCCGGCGGGATACCGCCGTCACCTGCTCGCCCGCGTCCGCGAGCATGCGCACCAGTTCGCGTCCGACGTTTCCGGTCGCTCCGGTCACCACGATCATCTGTCTCACTCCTGAGTTAGTTAGCTGACTAACAACGAACCGTAGGGCATCTCCACGCGATTGTCTATAGTCAGTTGGGTGACTAACTCAGGGACTCGAGCGGGAGCTCCGCGGGCCGGTAAGCGGGAGCGGCTGGCCGCGGCGGCGGCGCAGGTCTTCTACGAGCGGGGTGTGGAGAAGACGACCATCGCCGATATCGCCCAGGTCGCCGAGGTGCCGGTGGGGAACGTCTACTACTACTACAAGACCAAGGACCAGCTGATCCAGGCCGCCATCGGCGCGCACGCGCTGACCCTGCGCGAGGTCATCGCTGTCCTCGAACAAGATGCCGACCCGGCCGGGCGACTCAAGGGCCTCGTCCGCGGTTGGGTGGAGCAGCGCGATCTGGCGGCCGAATACGGTTGCCCCACGGGAACTCTCGCCACCGAGCTGGACAAGTGCGCGGACGGGCTGGATCAGGAACTGGCCGAGGTCATGCGCGGGATGCTGGACTGGATCGAGGTGCAGTTCCGGGCTATGGGCCGCGATGACGCGGGGGAGCTGGCGGTGGCGCTGCTCGCGTCGTACCAGGGGATCTCCCTGCTCACCAATACGTTTCGTGATCCCGCCATGATGGCGGCGGAAGGGCACCGGCTGGAACGCTGGATCGACTCGCTCGCCGCGACGGTGTGAGGCGCTGGATACTGTTCAGCTGTACGCGGATTGGGCGGGGCGCACGCTCCACCGGCCGTCGGCGCGCACGATCCGGACCGGATGCTCGAAACAGGCGCTGATGTGCTCGGTGGTGACCACCTGCTCCACCGGTCCGGCGGCTACCGCTTGCCCGGCGCGCAGCAGCAGCGCAAGCGTCGTCCCAGGCGGCAGTTCCTCCAAATGATGCGTGACCAGCACCGATGCCAGATCCGGGTGTGCGCGCTGCAAACGGTCGACGCGATCCAGGAGTTGTTCGCGGCCCGCGAGATCCAATCCGGTGGCGGGCTCATCGAGCAGCAGCAGCCGCGGGCTCGGCATGAGGGCACGGGCTATCAACGCGCGACCGCGTTCACCCTGGGACAGGATCGGCCACGGCGCGTCGTGGCGGTGGGACAGGCCGAGCAGGTCGATGAGCCGATCGGCCTCGGCGAGCTGTTCCGCGGTCGGCCGCCAACGCGGTACCAGCGCAGCGGTATTCGTGACCCCGGTCAGCACGGCCTCGTGCACGGTGAGGGGTGTGGGCGGCGCATGGCGCGGGTCGACGTGGCCGATGGCGGCGCGCAGCGCGCGCATATCGACCCGGCCGAGTCGATGGCCGAGCACCGAAACCGCGCCGCGCGTGGGGTGTTCGAATGCGCCGAGCATGTGCAGCAGCGTGGTCTTCCCGGCGCCGTTGGGCCCCAATAGCGCCCAGTGCTCGCCGGGATGCACGACGAGTGAAACCCCTTGCAGGATCGGGTTTCCGTCGCGCACGAAATCGACCGCGTCGACGTGGAGCACCGGGGAGTCCGTCATTCCGACACTGTAGCAAACTCCTCAGACAAGTTGAGGAGTGTTGACTGTAGATCGGGTAGCTGAGCGTGCGCTGTGTAGGGTGGCGATATGGCGATCGAGGCAGTGCTTTTCGACTTTTCCGGCACCTTGTTCCGGCTCGAGGAGGCGCAGTTCCGCGAGGTCGAGCTCACCGACAACGACGGGCGCGCACTGGACACCCACGAGGTCACCGAGATCATGCGGCGCATGACCGCTCCCGCGGAACAGCTCGTCGAATTCGACGAGGACGGCCAATATGCCTGGGACAACCGCGATCTCGATCCGGCGCTGCATCGCACCGCCTATCTCCAGGTGCTGGAGCGCTCCGGCGTGCCCGAGACCCCCGCCAAGCAGTTGTACGAGAAGCTGCTCGACCCCCTGGCGTGGACGCCGTACCCGGACACCGGCGAGGTGCTGCGAGCGCTCCACGAGAACGGCCTGGCCGTCGCCGTCGTCAGCAATATCGCCTTCGACCTGCGTCCGGCCCTGACCAGCCGCGGATGGGATCGATATATCGGCGATTTCGCCCTCTCCTTCGAGGTGGGTTCGATGAAGCCCGACGAGCGCATCTTCCGTTCCGCGCTGGAACGCCTCGGCATCGCTCCGGAGAACGCGCTCATGGTGGGCGACAGCCTCGAAGCGGATGGCGGCGCAACGGTTCTCGGCTGTGAGTTCGCCCTGGTCGACCCGCTGCCGACCGTCGATCGCCCCGCCGCCCTCGCCGAGGTGGTCCGCTCTCGCGGCCTGGTGAACGGCCGCCACTAAACTCCAAACCAGTCGGTTCGTGTCCCGCATCACTCTTGATTTAGATAGATTGCCGATATATCGTCGATACTGTCAAGAACAACGACGAGCCTTCAGGAGGCACACCATGGAACCCATGGACATGAACAAGGAACGGGGCCGCGGCCCCTGGCGGCGACTGCGCGCCGAGGAGCAGCAGGGCCCCGAACATCCGCGATTCCGCGGCCCGCGTGGTGAACGCGGCGGGCACGGCCCGCACCGGCACGGTCACGGCCGTGGCTTCGGCCCGGACTTCGGTCCCGGCGGATTCGGCCCGGGCGGTTTCGGCCCCGGTGGCTTCGGTCCCGGCTTCGGTCGCGGACGCGGCCGCGGCGGGCGTGGTCGCCGCGGCGATGTGCGCGCGGCGATTCTGCTTCTGCTGCAGGAGAAGCCGATGCACGGCTACGAACTCATCCAGCAGATCCGCGAGCGCAGCCAGGATGTGTGGCGGCCCAGCCCCGGCTCCATCTACCCCGCGCTGGCACAGCTCGAGGACGAGGGCCTGGTGCTGATCGAGAAGGTCTCAGGACGCAAGACCGCCAAGCTCACCGAGGCGGGCGCCGCCTACGTGGCGGAGCATCGCAGCGATCTCGGCGATCCCTGGCAGGACGTCAAGGACGGCGTCGGCGATCAGGCGCTGGATCTTCGCGGGCTGGTCGGCCAGCTGATGGGCGCCGTCGCCCAGGTCGCCTCCGTCGGCACTCCCGCGCAGGCGGAGAAGGCCGCCGAGGTGCTCACCGTGGCGCGCCGGGCGCTTTACCGGATCCTTGCCGAAGACGACACACCCCAAAAGTAATGGCGTCGAAGCGCCCTCTCCGAATAGGTATTCCTGGCACAACTGAGCCATCATTCGGGTATGGGAATTGGGAGGACCCGATGGGCGGCGCTGCGTCGCCGGATCGCATCGGTGGGGGTAATCGTCACAGGGGTGATGGTGGGCGCGGTAATCGCGCCCATCGAAACGGGATTCGCCACGGCTGAGCCCGCGGGCTCGGTCGTGATCCCCGTACAAGGGGGTCCGCAGCAGACCGATCATCTGACGGCCGCGCGGTATCTGAAGACGCACCCGAACGCGGCGCCCCAGGGCGTCAACGACTTCGAGTGCAAGCCGAGCGCCGAACATCCGCGCCCGGTGGTGCTGGCGCACGGCACCGACTCCTCGGCCTACTCCGACTATTCCGTCATCGGGGCACAGCTCGTCCGGGAAGGGTTCTGCGTTTTCGCGCCGAACTACGGCGGCGAGGTGAACGCCAAGAGCTACGGCACCGAGGACGTGTTCCAAAGTTCCGCGCAGATCGGCGCTTTCACCGAGCAGGTGCTGGCCGCGACCGGCGCCGCGCAGGTGGATATGGTCGGATTCTCGCAGGGCGCCAGCGTGACTCGCTACTGGATCAACCAGCTCGGCGGCGCGCCCAAGGTCAACCAGTGGGTCGGCATCGCCTCGCCCAGTTACGGCGGCGTCATGTACGGGCTGGTCACGGTGGCCGATACGGTACCGATCGTCTACGACCTGGTCGCGCTGGGCAGTTCGCAGGCCGCGGTGCAGCAGGCCGCGGGATCGCCGTTCATCACCGCGCTCAATCGCGGCGGCGATACGGTGCCCGGCGTCCGGTACACCACGATCGGCAGCCGGGTCGACGAGATGATCCAGCCGCGCGAGAACATCGTCCTCAAGGGCGCGGGCGCCACCAATCTGGTGCTGCAGGATCTGTGCGCCGACAATCTGACCGGCCACTTCCATATGGTCTACGACCCGTACGTGCAGCAGCTCATGCTCAATACCCTGGATCCCGCGCACGCCCGGCAGCCGACCTGTGCGCCGGTGGCGCTCGGCACGGGCATCAAAGAGGTCATGCTGGCGGCTCACTCCTGAGCCGGTGGCCCGCCCGGTGTGCGTTGCGCCACGATCGGTGACCGGGCAGCCGGGGTGATTCGACCGTTCGAGCCGGTCCGCGGTGCTTGCGGACCGGCTTCGGCGTGCCGGAAACGCCCCCGGCGGGGCATTCCTGACAGGTGCTGTCCCGTCCGTCCGTAAAATGAGACGACCGTATCTTCGTTAGCCACCCGGAGCTGCCCGTGACCATCCAGCCTGTCCGCCTGTTCGGCGATCCGATCCTGCGCGCTCGCGCGGCCGAGGTCGAGACGTTCGATCGGGAGGTGCGCCAGCTGGTGACCGACCTGACCGACACCATGTACGAGAGCGTTGGCGTGGGTATGGCCGCCCCGCAGATCGGGGTGGGGCTACGGGTCTTCGTCTACGACACCGGGGATGCGCAGGGGCATCTGATCAATCCGGTGTTCGAGGTGGTCGGTGAGGAGACGCAGACGGGGCCCGAGGGCTGCCTGTCGATTCCGGGTGTGCGCGAGGATGTCATGCGGCCGCTGACGGTCAAGGCGAGCGGCGTCGATCTGGACGGCAATCCGGTGGAATTCGAGGCCACGGGGCTGCTGGCGCGGTGCGTGCAGCACGAGACCGATCATCTGGACGGGGTGCTGTTCCTGCAGCGGCTGGATCCGGCGGCGCGTAAGACGGCGATGCGCATCATTCGCGAATCGTCTTGGTTCACACAGGGAATCACTACGCTGGCGGCCTCCGAGATCGGCGGCCGCCGATCCATCGCCACGCGGGAACGGAGTCGCTGATGCGCGTGGTCTTCGCGGGAACCCCCGAACCGGCGGTTCCGTCGCTGCGGCGGCTCATCGAATCCGAGCAGCACGAGGTGGTGAGCGTGTTGACCCGCCCCGATGCCATTGCCGGGCGCGGGCGCAAGGTGACCCGCTCGCCCATCGGCAAACTGGCCGACGAGCACGGCATTCCGGTGTTCACCCCCCGCCGCCCGTCCGAACCCGAATTCATCGAGCAGCTCACCGAATTGGCCCCCGACTGCTGCCCCGTCGTCGCCTACGGCGCCCTGCTGCCCGAGGCGGTCCTCGACATCCCCCGCCACGGCTGGATCAACCTGCACTTCTCCCTGCTGCCCGCCTGGCGCGGCGCGGCCCCCGTCCAGGCGGCCATCCTGGCGGGCGACGAGATCACCGGCGCCGCCACCTTCCGCATCGAGAAGGGCCTCGACACCGGCCCCGTCTACGGCGTGATCACCGAGAAGATCCGCGTCACCGACACCGCGGGCGACCTCCTGTCCCGCCTCGCCGACAGCGGCGCCCACCTCCTCGAATCCACCCTCGACGGCGTGGAAGCCGGTGCCCTGCAAGCGGTCCCGCAATCCCTCGACGGCATCTCCTACGCCCCCAAGGTGGAAGCCGAAGCAGGCCACATCCGCTGGGACCAGCCCGCCCTCGCCATCTCCCGCCGCATCCGCGCCGTAACCCCCGCCCCTGGCGCTTGGACCGAGGTAGACGGCAAACGCCTCAAACTGGCCCCCGTGGAACTCATCGAGGAAAACCTCCCCGAACGCACCATAGAAATCCGCAAATCCGGCGTCTACATAGGCACCGCCACCACCGCCATCCGCCTCACCGAAGTCCAACCCCAAGGCAAACGCCTGATGCCCGCCCTCGACTGGGCCCGCGGCGCCCGCCTCCAACCCGGCACCGTGGTCGAATGACCCGCCCTGACCGGGGAACCAGCAACCAGCCCTCCAGCCATCCCTGCCGTGACCACGGATCGCGGCAGGACCTCCCGCAGCCCGATCGTCGAAACCTCGTATGCGGCAAGCACATCGGCCGCGCCCGCACCGGCGACCCGGCCGCAGATCGCGCCGCAGACGACTGCGTGCATGGCTCACACACCGCGACTGTGGGTGGCGGCGACCATGGCAGCAGGCTCCAACCCGACGCGGTGATCAAATGACCCGCCCCGAACAGGGGGCGAACGACCATTCCTCCGGCCGCCCTCGCCGCGACCACAACCCGCGGAAGGATCCCATGCGGTACGACGACAACTCCGACCGCCCGCGAAGCACCAGCTCTCGCAAGAACGCCGGTGGCAATCGCGCGGGCGGCAACGGCCGGTCCGGCGCGGACGAACGTGGATCGCGCAGCCCACGCGGTGCGGGGGCGGACCGGGAACGGCATTCCGAATCGGGCAACCAGCGCCGGGATGGCGGTTACGACCGCGACAGCCGCGGCGGAGCGCGCCGGGGTGGAAGCGACCGCTTCGGCGGGGACGAGCGAAGGACACGTCCCTCGGGTGCGTCCCGTGGCGGTGAGCGGGAACCGTATGCGGCGCAAGGTGATCAGCGTCGTGTGGCCGGTGGTCGCGGCAACAGCCCGCAGAGCTCGTCGGGTGACAGCCGTCGCGGTGGTTATGAGCCGTCCGCCGGGGCCGGTCGGCGCGATGTCGCGCAAGGTGCTCGCGGGAATGACGGACGGAATGGTGGCGGTCGCCGTGCGGAGCGGGAATCGGCTGGGCCGCAGTCGGATCGGCGACGGAGTGGCGGGCAGGGGAGTCGGGGAAAGGATGACGCCGGAAGCGGGCGTCCGGCGGGCGGTCGGGAGAAGCGCGCGGAGCACGGGCATGGGACGGATCCGGTGCGCGTTGTTGCGCGGGATGTTTTGCGGGCCGTGCGGGAGCGGGATGCGTACGCCAACCTCGTTTTGCCGGGGTTGTTGCGGGAGCGGCATATCAGTGGGCGGGATGCGGCTCTGGCGACGGAGTTGACTTATGGGGCGGCGCGGTCGCAGGGGTTGCTGGATGCGGTGATCGAGGAGTGTGCGGGGCGCGCGGTGGGGGAGATCGACGGGCCGTTGCTGGATGCGTTGCGGTTGGGGACGTATCAGTTGTTGCGGACTCGGATCGGGGCGCATGCGGCGGTGGATACGTCGGTGGCGCTGGCGCGGGCGGAGTTCGGGCAGGGGCGGGCCGGGTTCGTGAACGCCGTGCTGCGGCGGGTGGCGGAGAAGACGGTCGAGGAGTGGGTGGAGCAGCTCGCGCCTCGGGATCCGCTGGGGCATCTGGCCTTCGAGTACGCGCACCCGGTGTGGATCGCCCAGGCCTTCGCGGATGCGCTGGGCGCGCAGGCGGGTGAGTTGCGGGAGGTGCTTGCGGCGGATGACGCGCGGCCCGCGGTGCACCTGGTGGCGCGGCCGGGCGATATGACCGCCGAGGAGCTCGCGCTCGTCACCGGCGGCGAGGAAGGCCGCTGGTCGCCGTACGCGGTGTACCTGGACGGTGGCGACCCGGCGAAGCTGGAACCCGTACGCGACGGTATGGCCGCCGTCCAGGACGAGGGCAGTCAGCTTGTGGCGCTTGCCGTTACGCGCGCCCCCCTGGACGGTCCGGACGGCGGGCGCTGGCTGGACCTGTGCGCCGGTCCCGGCGGCAAGACCGCCCTGCTGGCCTCGATCGCCGAGATCGACGGCTTCCGCGTCGACGCCGTCGAACCGGCCGAGCACCGCGCCGACCTCGTCCGCAAGGCCACCCGCAATATGCCGGTCGACGTCCACGTGGTCGACGGCCGCGACACCGGCCTGGAGCCCGGCTACGACCGCATCCTGGTCGACGCCCCCTGCACCGGCCTGGGCGCTCTCCGCCGCCGCCCGGAAGCCCGCTGGCGCCAGCCCTCCGACGTTCGCGAACTCGTCACCCTGCAACGCGAACTCCTCACCGCCGCCTGGGAACTGGTCCGCCCCGGCGGCGTAGTCGTCTACTCGACGTGTTCACCGCACCTGCCCGAAACGGTCTCCGTGGTCGCCGATATGGTCCGCCGCACCGGCGCCGAACAACTGGACACCCGCGTGCTGCTCCCCGGCGTCCCCGACCTGGGCGACGGCCCCGCCGCCCAACTCTGGCCCCACCGCCACGGCACCGACGTCATGTTCCTCGCCGTCCTCCGCAAACCGAACTGAAACGCCGACGACCGGGGAACTGGTGGCGGCCGCTACTCGCGAAACGCCGCCACCATTTCCCGGTGATCACTCGTCCAGCCGGGTGTGGTCGACGAGGTCGGCGAAGGTGCGGGCCAGGGGAGTGAGGGCGTCCCAGCGGCGGGCGAATTCGCCGAGGCGGCACACCGCCAGGTCCAATCCGGCGATCCCGCTGCTGGCGGCGTCGTAGAGCACCCATCCTGTCCACGGTAGATCGCGGTCCACCCATGCTCGATCTTGGGGATTCACAAGGTAATCCGAGGATTGACCTTGGTCCGGGTCCGCGCCGATGATTGGGGAGGGCCCAACGGCGGCAACCTTTTCCTCATTCCCACCGCGTCCGGGCCCTCGGGCGGGGGCAACAGGAAGGGCGCCGACCCGCACTCGCCGGGAGGACATGTGGCGTGACCAGCGGTGAATCACCTGTGTTCGAAGCCATTACCCGCTTTCTGCGGGAGCATGACGCGGATCGAATTCCGCATCCCGGCGGCACGCTGCTGGAGCATCTCGTGCGCGTCGCCGCGAATCTGGCCGTGTGGGGCGCGGATCGGGACCTCCAGCGGGCCGGGCTGTGTCATGCCGTGTATGGCACCGATGGGTTCGAGCGGTCGCTGGTGGCGGTGAGTGACCGTGCGACGGTGCGGGCGCTCATCGGTGATCGCGCCGAGGCGCTGGTCTACCTGTACGCCAGCTGTGATCGTGCGGTCGTCTATCTCCGGATCGATACCACGCCGGTGCTGTTCCGCGACCGCTTCACCGGCTGCGACCATGAGATCGCCGACGCCGACCTGCGCGCATTTCTCGAACTCACCGCGGCCAACGAGCTCGATGTCATGGCCAACAATGCCGAACTCGCCGCGCTGCACGGGCAGGCGCTCTACGACCTGTTCGACCGGTGTCGGCGGCATCTGTCGCCGCGGGCGTGGGCGGCCTGCGGCATCCTTGTCTGACGCCCGTCATTCCCGGGCCGATTGCTCCCGCAGCCGCGCAAGGGTTTTCGACAGGATGCGGGAGACGTGCATCTGCGAGATGCCCATCTGCTGGGCGATCTGGGTCTGGGTCATGGATTCGAAGAAGCGCATGGTGAGGATGCGGCGTTCGCGTTCGGGCAGTCCGGCCAGCAGCGGCCGGATGGCCACGTATTCCTCGACGCGGTCGAATTGGGATTCCTCCTCGCCGAGGGTGTCGAGCAGCGACGCCTCGGTATCGCGGCCCACCGAGACCGCGTCGATGGAGCTGGGCTGGTAGGCGTTTCCGGCAATGACGGCCTGGGTCACCTCGTCGGGATCGATGCCGAGTTCGGCGGCGATCTCCTTGGCGGTGGGGGAGCGGCCCAACTGCTGCGATAACGCGTCGATGGCGGCGCCGATGCGCAGATGGGTTTCCTTGACCCGCCGCGGGACTCGCATGGCCCAGGTGTTGTCGCGGAAGTAGCGGCGAACCTCGCCCATGATGGTCGGCACCGCGAAGGACAGGAAGTTGGAGCCGCGGCCGACATCGAACCGGTCCACGGCGTGCACCAGACCGACGCGCGCCACCTGGGTGAGATCGTCGAACGGCTCACCGCGCCCGCTGAATTTGCGAGCGATGTGGTCCGCCAGCGGAATACACCGGTTGATCAGCTCGCCGCGTAGGGCCGGGCGCCGCGGCGAGGCCGGGTCGGCGGCGGCCAGCTGCTCGAACAGCGCTGCCACATCGTCGTATCCGGAGACGCTGCGGGCCACCTCTTCGGCTTCCTCGGCATCGATGGGCTCATCGTTGTCGGCATCGCCATTGTCTGCCTCGGCGCCATTGACGGCATCGGCTCCGGTGGCTGCCGCGGTCTCGGGGGATGCGGTATCCGGTTCTTCGGCGGGTTCGGGCTGCGGTGCTTCGGGGGATGGAATCACGATGTCCTCGTCGGTCACTACGCCTTCCCCCGGCCCCGCCGGAATTCCACGCTGGTCGGGTAGCCGGAGACGGCCGGATCGAACTCGCCCTGGGTCGCGGTGACCTCATCGGAGAGCGTCCGCAGCACATGCCAGCCGAAGCTGCGCTGATCCGGCAGGCCCGCCGCGGCGGCGATTCCGCCGACCCGCACCGTCAAATCCTTCTCCCCGACGGTGAACACGCACTGCAGTGTCGTGTTCGGTGCGGCGAGCGCGATGAGGGTGGAGGCGGCCTCGTCCACCGCAAGCCGGATGTCGGCCACTTCGTCGAGTGTGAAATCGCTGAGCAGCACCAGGGTTTCGGCGAGTCCGCGCACTATGGGCAACTGGGAGACGGATGCGGCGACGCCGATCTCGACCGGTGTGCCACGCAGCCCTTGTTCCGCCGAAATGTTGATCACCTGCAATAGGGTACCCATTCCGGCGCGCGGCAATCAGCGCAATGGCCGCTATCGGGGTGTCCGCGCGGTGCGATATCGTGCCGTTAGACTGCCGCACGTGTGCACCTCTTCCTCCTCGTTCCACCGGCCCGCGCCGATGATCGCCCCGTCCATCCTCTCCGCCGATTTCGCGCGTCTCGGCGATGAAGTGAAGGCCATCGAGGGGGCCGATTGGGTGCATGTCGATGTCATGGACAACCACTTCGTCCCCAACCTCACCCTCGGCCTGCCGGTGGTGGAGTCGCTGTTGAAGGCCACCGACATTCCGCTCGACTGCCACCTCATGATCGAGGATCCGAAGCGCTGGGCGCCGGGCTACGCCGAGGCGGGCGCCTACAACGTCACCTTCCACGCGGAGGCGACCGATGATCCGCTGGGCGTGGCGCGCGATATTCGCGCCGCGGGTGCGAAAGCGGGTCTTTCGGTCAAACCGAACACCCCCATCGAGCCGTACCTCGAAATCCTGCGCGAGTTCGACACCCTGCTGGTGATGAGCGTCGAACCCGGTTTCGGCGGACAGTCCTTCATTCCGCACGTGCTCGACAAGGCCCGCACCGTGCGACGTCTGGTCGACGCCGGTGAGCTGCGCCTGGTGGTGGAGATCGACGGCGGCATCAATATGAGCACCATCGAGCAGGCGGCGGAGGCGGGCATCGACTGCTTCGTCGCCGGTTCGGCCGTCTACGGCACCGCCGATCCCGCCGCCACCGTGGAAGCCTTGCGGCAGAAGGTGATCGCGGTCGAGGCCGCGCAGGCGGCCGAATAGTCTGCGGCCCGGTCGAATCGAGCGCTCAGCGACCCAGTAGCGCTTCGATGACCGATTCCAGCGGCGGTACGGCGGGAATCGAATCCGGCGACTGGATCCAGGTGCGGTATCCCGTCCGCTCGTCATCGGCGGACGGGAGCACGACCTGGGCTCCCGAGCACGCGACGGTGGCGTAGAGCCGGAACAGCGCCGCCGACACCGTCTTGCTCAGGAGCTCGGGCCGGGCCGGGCCGGTGATGAAGGTCCAGCGCCGCGCGCGCGGATGGTGCACGACGGGTCCGGCCAGATCGGCTTGCTCCAGCCGCTGGAGCACCCGCTCACCGAGATCGGCGGGCATGGTGATGGCCCCGTATCTGTTGCCTATCTCCAGCAATATGTGCCGTGACGTTGGATCGATCGATGCCGGCAGGTGAAATTCGCGCCGATACTGCACGCAGCGAACTTCCAGTGTCGAATCGAGAAGCGTGGTCACGCTGCACTCCCAATGATGTTGTCTGCCAACCGGATTTGACCCACGAAGGGTCCAACCTTCCCTAGGTGCGACTTGCTGCGATGTGCATCCGGGCCTGATGATGGCCCTGGACGCCGGTGACCGTTCTGCGCTGAACTGCTCGCGGAGAGTTGAACTGTAGGAATCAGCTGCATAACAATCTTGCGACCATATCTACTGATGCGCAAGATTTTGGTGTAAGCGAGTCGCGAATTGGGTAGATCTCTCCGATTACACGCCATTCGGTCATTCGCCGAGAATGGAAATTCCGCTTTTTCAATTGGCATTCCCGTGTAATTCACCCCCCTTTCATGCCCGCGGTCGGCTTCGTCCGGCTTCGGATGCCTCCCGGTACCGAACTCTCCAGTGAACGAGGCCCTATGTCGCCTACGACCGGGCGTCGTTAGGCTGGTGGGGACAGTCGATCACCGCGGGGAATAGCGCCGCCGGTCCGGGCTGTTGGCGCAAGCGGCGGGCCCGGCAGGCGGGCCGGAGAGGGAGAGGGAGAGGGTTAGGGCATGTTCACCGGCATCGTGGAGGAGCTGGGCGAGATCGTCGCCTCCGAGCAGCTGGCCGATGCGGCCCGCCTCACCATTCGCGGCCCCCTGGTGACCTCCGATGCCGGGCACGGTGATTCGATCGCCGTCAATGGCGTCTGCCTCACCGTGGTCGACGATCAGGTTGACGGCGACACCTTCACCGTCGACGTCATGGCCGAGACCCTGAACCGCTCCAGCATCGGCGGCCTGGCGGTCGGCTCCCGGGTGAATCTGGAACGCGCCGCCGCGGTCAACTCCCGCCTGGGCGGGCACATCGTGCAGGGCCATGTCGACGGCACCGGCACCATCCTCTCCCGCACCCCCTCGGAGAACTGGGAGGTCGTGCGAATCTCGCTGCCGGACAGCATTGCCCGCTATGTCGTGGAGAAGGGCTCCATCACCGTCGACGGCATCTCGCTCACGGTCTCCGGCCTCGGTATCGCCGACACGGCCGCCGCGGACGGCGCCAAGGACTGGTTCGAGGTCTCGCTCATCCCCACCACGCGCGCGCTCACCACCCTCGGCACGGCTCCGGTCGGCGCCACGGTCAATCTCGAGGTCGACGTCATCGCCAAGTACGTCGAACGGCTCCAGCAACGCGGCGAATAGGCAGCGCGCCCGGAGGCGACGCAAATCGGACACCGGACCTGCCTTACTGTAGGTAGGCACCTAATCGAGATGGAGCACAGCAGACGTGACCAGGTTCGACACCATCGAGCGCGCAGTCGCCGACATCGCCGCCGGTAAGGCGGTTGTCGTCGTCGACGACGAGGGCCGGGAGAACGAGGGCGACCTCATCTTCGCGGCGGAGAAGGCGACCCCCGAGCTCGTGGCCTTCATGATCCGATACACCTCCGGTTATATCTGTGTGCCGCTCACCGGCGCCGACTGTGATCGGTTGGGCCTGCCGCCCATGTACGCGGTCAACCAGGACAAGCACGGCACCGCCTACACCGTGTCCGTGGACGCCCGCGAGGGCATCAGCACCGGTATCTCGGCCGCCGACCGCGCCACCACCATGCGCGTGCTGGCCGATCCGAACGCCAAGTCCGATGATCTGACCCGCCCGGGTCACGTGGTTCCCTTGCGCGCCAAGGACGGTGGCGTGCTGCGCCGCCCCGGCCACACCGAGGCCGCGGTCGATCTGTCGCGCATGGCCGGGCTCAGCCCCGCGGGCGTCATCTGCGAGATCGTCTCGCAGAAGAACGAGGGCGATATGGCGCGCACCGAGGAGCTGCGCGTCTTCGCCGACGAGCACGATCTCGCGCTCATCTCCATCGCCGACATGATCGCCTGGCGGCGCAAGCACGAGAAGCATGTCGAGCGCGTCGCCGAGGCCCGCATCCCCACCGAATTCGGTGACTTCAAGGCCATCGGCTACAAGAGCGAATACGACGACACCGAGCATGTCGCCCTGGTCATGGGCGATATCGCGGGCGCCAACGGCAAGGGCGAGGAAGTCCTGGTCCGGGTGCACTCCGAATGTCTCACCGGTGATGTCTTCGGCTCGCTGCGCTGCGATTGCGGGCCGCAGCTCAATGCCGCCCTGCAGATGGTGTCCGACGAGGGCCGCGGTGTTGTCCTCTACGTGCGCGGGCACGAGGGTCGCGGCATCGGGCTGCTACACAAGTTGCAGGCCTACCAGGTGCAGGACGAGCAGCAGCTCGACACCTACGACGCCAATCTCGCCATCGGCCAGCCCGCCGACGCCCGCGATTACGGTACGGGCGCGCAGATCCTCGCCGATCTGGGTATCACCTCCATGCGGTTGCTGACCAACAATCCGACCAAGCGCGCGGGCATCGAGGGCTACGGTCTGTCCATTACCGAGCGCGTGCAGATGCCGGTGCGCGCCAATTCGCACAATCTGCACTACCTGCGCACCAAGCGGGATCGCATGGGCCACGACCTGGTCGGCCTGGACGATCTCGACCTGGGCGAAACTGCGAACTGACTCTCCGACTAACCGAGAAGGGCGGATACCGATGAGCGGTACCGGCGTACCGACATTCGAGCTCGCGGATGCCAAGGATCTGAAACTGGGCATTGTCGCGTCGCGCTGGCACACCGAGGTCTGCGACGCGCTCGTCGCGAACGTCGAGAAGACGGCGCGCGATGCGGGCGTCGCCGATATCACGGTGGTCCGGGTCGCCGGTGCCATGGAACTGCCCGTGGTGGCCCAGGCGCTGGCCCGCAGCCATGACGCGGTGGTCGCCCTCGGCGTCGTGATCCGCGGCGAGACACCGCATTTCGAGTACGTGTGCGATTCGGTCACCGCCGGTCTGACCCGGGTGTCCCTCGACGAGAGCACCCCGGTCACCAATGGTGTGCTCACCGTGAACACCGAACAGCAGGCCCTCGATCGCGCCGGGTTGCCCGGTTCGGTGGAGAACAAGGGCGAGCAGGCCGCGGCCGCCGCCCTGGATGCCGCGCTGACGCTGCGCGAGCTCAGCCAGACCGTCTGATGCCGGTCGTCCGGATCTGGAAGCGCGACGGCGGCTCCGAGGAGCCGCCCCGCAAACCCGTGCGGCCAGATCCGGCGACCGACACCACGCCGCCCGCCACCGAGTCGAAGTCCGGAGACGCCGAAGTGCCTGCCACGGAACAGAAGTCGGATCGCGAACCCGAATCGGCGGCGGACCGCCCCGGCGGCGAGTGGGACCTGGAGGTCACGCCCCGCCACGCCATCATGACCGCCCGCATCGTGGCGGCCGTGCTGTTCCTGGTCTTCCTGCTGGCGGGCGTCTTCCTGCGCATCGACGCCACCGGCGTGAACTTCCGCGTGACCGATCAGGTCGCCATGGCCGTGATCGGCCTGTTCCTGGCCGGTGGCGTGCTCATGCTGACCCGCCCCCGGGTGCGGGTCGGCGCGCAGGGTGTCGCGGTGCGCAATATCCTGGGCGACAATGTCTTCCGCTGGCAGGATATTCGCGGCATCTCCTTCCCGGACAAGAAGTCCTGGGCGCGACTGGAACTCGTGCACGACGAGTACATCCCCATGATGGCCATCCGCTCCAATGACAAGATGCGGGCCGCCGCCGCCATGGACCGCTTCCGCGAACTGGGCGCGAAATACACCGAGGCGCAGCCGGACTGAGCCCTATCCGGGGATGTGCAGGATTGCGGCCGTCCCCTCCAGGTTCGCGGTGTCGGGCGGGAAGTAGCCCTGCCGCGGGGTGGTGTCGGTGCGGGTCCGCCCGGCGGGAACCGCGTTGCGCGGTAGCAGACCCCATGTGCTGAAACGGCTTTGGAGCAGGCCCTCATAGGTGCCGGGCTCGGGCTCGCCCAGCTCGATCGTGGCGCTGCGGCCCAGACTCCCGGCAATGAACGCATACCGCTCGCCCAGCAGCGATCCCACAATGGCGCCCGCGCTCTGCCAGCCCAGCTGCATGGGCCCCATGGCCATACTGCTGAGGTGTTTTTGCAGGTGCAGATTATGTGCGCACACCAGTGTCGGCCCACGCCTTGCCTCGATGCCCCGGATATCGAACAGGTTGCGCGCCATGAGCGCATCCCTGGTCCCCGACAGGCGCGACCACCGGGTGTCGTCGTCGAATCCGTGCCGTGCGGCCTGCCCGTGGTATCGCAGCAACCCCAGCCCGGCGGTGAGATACGTTTCGGCCCTGAGCAATTCGTCCCGCGAGCCCGCCGCGATCAGTTCGGGTGCGCGAGCGTAGAGCTCGACCAGCATATCGTCGGCGATCACCGGTAGTCGCTGCGCTGCGGCCGTCGCACCGGGCGACAGGTCCGCATCCAGCACTGCCTCGCTACGGTCCCACTGCTCGTCCGCTCCGGCCAGGCTCGCCAGGTCCACGTCGAGCTTCAAGTAGTCGCGGGCGAATTCGAGATAGCGCCGCGGACTGGGCACGTTCATGGTTTCCATCGAGCCGTCGAAGCCATGAAAGGCCAACTGCTCTGCCGCGGGCCGGTTCTCGTTGTACTCCCGCATCCAGGCCACCAGTCGCCGATTGGCCTCGAATTCGCCGAAGCCGTGCGAGAACCCGGTAGCGAGCACCGAATCGAGGGTGCCGATGCCCTCTCGGACAAAGTCGTTCACGGTGAGCGCCGCGACCCGATCGCTTTCCAGCGCGATCGATCGGAACCCACGAACAGCCAGTTGCGCGAACAGTTCATTGCGAAGCAGTGCGAAAGCCGGTTCCCGATGCATCGGCTCACCCAGGCCCAGCAGTTCACAGGAGGCAGGTACGAAGTCTCGAATGTCTTGGCTCATGTGTCTCAATCGTATCGTTGAAGAATCGATTGAAACTCACCTCGCATTGAGCCGACCACCGCCGGGTAAAGTCTCAAACCAGTGAGAACCCTGCGCCCAGCCGACCTCGCCCGCGAGCACGGCCTCTCGACCCAGGCCGTCCGCAACTACGAGCAGGACGGCTTCCTCCCGCCCGCCGAGCGCACCCCCACCGGCTATCGGATCTACACCGAAGTCCACGCGGCCGCACTCCGCGCATTCCTCGCACTCGTCCCGGCCTACGGACATGCGGCGGCAGGCCGGATCATGAACGCCCTGCACGACAATGACCTCGACAAACTGCTACTGATCGTCGATCGAGGTCACATCCAGCTGCTGCACGACCGCGAGACGCTCGACGCGGTCCGCAAAACGGTCGGCCATCTGACCAGCACGGAGTCCGCCGTCACTCCGGAACCCGCCGCTGACGAGAACCCCCTGACCATAGGTGAACTCGCGCGCAGACTCCGCTTGACCGCCGCGACCCTGCGCGCCTGGGAGGATGCGAGCATTCTCCGCCCGTCGCGCGATCGAGCCACCGGATACCGCCGCTACCGCGCGAGCGATATTCGCGACGCCGAACTCGCCCATCTCCTGCGCCGCGGCGGCTATCCACTGGCCCACATCGAAACGGTCGTCAATCAGATCCGAACCGCCGGTGGCACAGCCGCATTGGCCGCCGCCCTCGCGGACTGGCACCACAAGCTCACCACCCAGGGCCTGGCCATGCTCGACGCCGCCGCCGAACTCAGCCGCTACCGGAGCATTCGGGGTGACCGGCCGCCGGACCGCTAGCCGTTGTCGCCGAGGACCGCGCCCTCGCGGCGGGGGTCCGCGCCGCCGATCAGGCCGGAGCCGTCGCGGGCCAGCGCGGACAGGCCGCTGACCTGCGCGGCTACCGAGACTTGGTGGCCCATCTCGCGGAGTTTCAGGACGAGGGGGTCGTGGTCGCCATTATCGGTGGGGTCGATGGCCGGATGCTCGCCGCCGAGGTTGGTGGTGGGACTGTTGCCCGCGCCGAAGGAGACGGAGGAGACGGCCTGTTGGGGGTTGAGGTTCCAATCCAGCATGGAGATCAGGGTTTTGATGACGAACTGGATGACGACCGAGCCGCCGGGGGAGCCGGTGACGTGGGTGAGGGGGCCGCGGGCGCCATCGGGAGTCTGGTCGAAGACCAGGGTGGGGGCCATGGAGCTGCGGGGGCGCTTATTGGGTTCGAGGCGGTTGGCGACCAGGGCGCCGTCCTCGCCGAGGGGTTCGGCGGCGAAGTCGGTGAGCTGATTGTTGAGGATGAAGCCGTCGACCATATTGAACGAGCCGAAGGCGGATTCGACGGTGGTGGTCATGGCGGCGGCATTGCCGTACTGGTCGATGATCGAGATGTGGCCGGTGCCGTGCTCGGGCGGCTGGGGGGCCGGAGCCGAGGGGGACCGGGCCGAAGTCGCCGGGCTTGGCGGTGCCCATGCTGCGCAGAGGGTCGATCAGGTTGGCGCGTTCCTTCAGGTACTTCGGATCCAGCAGGGCCTTCGGCGAATTGCCGGGCAGCGGAATGAAATCCGAGTCGGCGATGTACTTGTTGCGGTCGGCGTAGGCCAGCCGCTCGGCCTCGGAGATGAGATGTACGGCCTCCGCGGTGGGGGTTCCGCCATTGCGCGCGGCATCGGTGTCGCCGGAGGCATTGGCGGGCGCGAGCGCGGCCAGATCGAAGTTGGACAGGATGCCCAGCGCCGCCGCGACCGTGATGCCGCCGAAGGACGGGTTGGGCATACCGCAGATCTCGTGGGTGCGGTACGGCGCGCACACCGGATCGCGCTTCTTCGCTTGGTAGGCAGCCAGATCCGCCGCCGAGACCACGCCGGGCGTGCGGCCGCCCGAGGCGTCGGCCACGGCGGCCACGATGGCATCGGCGATGGGGCCGGTGTAGAAGGCGTCCGCGCCGTCGGTGGCCAGCGTGCCGAGCGTCTTGGAATAGGCCGGGTTGGTCAGGGTGGTCCCGGCGGGTTTCGGGCTGCTGTCGCCCTGCAGGAAGTACGCGCGGGCGGCCTCGTCGCGCGCGAGATCCTTTGCGGATTCCGCGATTTGGCCCGCCAGCCGGGGGCTGATCTCGAAGCCCTGATCGGCCAGGGCGATGGCCGGGCCGAACAGATCCTTCCACGGCTGCTTGCCGTGTTCGCGATGGGCGAGTTCGAGCAGGCGCAGCACCCCGGGAACACCGATGGAGCGGCCGCTGGCGCGGGCATTGGGTTGCGGTGCGGTGCGGTCGGTATCGCTGATCCAGCGCAGATAGTCCTGGGTGGCACCGCTGGGGTCGGTCTCGCGGCCTTCGTAGGTCTCGAGGGTCTTGGTGGCGCCGTCGTAATAGAGGAGGAACGCGCCGCCGCCGATGCCGGAAGCCTGCGGTTCCACCAGGCCGAGCACGGTCTGCGCCACGATCAGGGCGTCCGCGGCCGTGCCGCCATCGCGCAGCACCCGGCAGGCGGCCTCGGTCGCCAGGGGATTGGCGGTGGAGACGGCGAAGGTATCGGTGCGCACCGGGGTCA
Source organism: Nocardia crassostreae (assembly GCF_001613405.1). Classification (GTDB taxonomy): domain Bacteria; phylum Actinomycetota; class Actinomycetes; order Mycobacteriales; family Mycobacteriaceae; genus Nocardia; species Nocardia crassostreae. The sequence goes on along the minus strand of NZ_BDCH01000031.1, from coordinate 5,540 downwards.
TGCCGGTGCGGTACCCGGAGGCGATTTCGGGGCGCAGACTCAGATTCGTGGTGGTGGGCGTGCCCCCGGTCGTGGTGCGTGGCGTGACCGCGGCGCCATTGGGGGTGGTCACGCAGGACGCCTGTCCGGACTCGTCACCCGAGCCACAGGCGGTGGCCATTCCGAGGGTGATCAGCAGGGCGGCGGCAGCGCCGCCCCAGGTGTGCCGTCGCGTGCGCCTCATGCCCGGACTCTAGCGCCGGGACGCGGGCCGGGCGGGGCTTTGCGAGTCCGAATCGGACGCACTGCTCGCAGGCGGCCCGACCTGGGGAGACGTAGCGTCTAACCCGCAATCGCAAAATGTCAGGCTGTCATATAGCATGACAAGTGCTGTTTTGTCAAAATTTACCCAGCTCGGAGCGCCGATATTGCTCTCAGCAAAACGCAAGGTACTCTCACTTCGCCTCAATACACGATTGCGGAGGGTTAACCGGCGAATGACCGAGATCCGGACAAAGGCCACGAACCTTACTGCCGAGGACAGTGGCTATCACAAGGCACTCAAGCCTCGGCAATTGCAGATGATCGCCATCGGCGGCGCCATCGGCACCGGCCTGTTCCTGGGAGCCGGCGGACGCCTGGCCAATGCCGGGCCGTCGCTGTTCCTGGTGTACCTGATCTGTGGCGTCTTCGTCTTCTTCATCCTGCGCGCCCTGGGCGAACTGGTGCTGCACCGCCCGTCCTCGGGTTCGTTCGTCTCCTACGCGCGCGAATTCTTCGGCGAGAAGGCGGCTTTCGTCGCCGGGTGGATGTACTTCCTGAACTGGTCCATGACCGGCATCGTGGACACCACCGCCGTCGCCACCTATCTGCACTACTGGGGGCCGTTCGAGCCCATCGCGCAATGGATCCTGGCGCTGGGCGCGCTGATCATCGTGCTCGCCATCAACCTGGCCTCGGTGAAGTGGTTCGGCGAGATGGAGTTCTGGGCGGCCATGATCAAGGTGCTCGCCCTGGTCACCTTCCTCGTTGTCGGCACGGTCTTCCTCGCGGGGCGGTTCGAGGTCGACGGTCAGGAGACCGGCTTCCGCATGGTGAGCGAGGCCGGCGGCTGGTTCCCGACCGGCATCCTGCCCCTGGTCGTGGTCACCTCGGGCGTCGTATTCGCCTATGCCGCAGTCGAAATGGTCGGCATCGCGGCCGGTGAGACCGAGAACCCGGCCAAGATCATGCCGCGCGCCATCAACTCGGTGATCATGCGAATCGCCCTGTTCTACTGCGGTTCGGTCATCCTGCTGGCGCTGCTGCTGCCCTACACCGCCTACAAGGCGGGGGAGAGCCCGTTCGTCACCTTCTTCTCCAAGCTCGGTGTCGCGCACATGGGTTCGATCATGAACTTCGTGGTGCTCACCGCCGCGCTCTCCAGCCTGAACGCGGGCCTGTACTCAACCGGCCGCATTCTGCGCTCGATGGCCATGAACGGCAGCGCGCCGAAATTCACGGCGCGGATGTCGAAATCCGGTGTGCCCTACGGCGGCATTCTGCTCACCAGCGCCATCGCATTGTTCGGCATCTGGCTGAACTACATCGTGCCGTCGCAGGCCTTCGAAATCGTGCTGAACGTGGCCTCGCTGGGCATTCTGGCCTCCTGGGCGACCATCGTGCTGTGCCAGCTGAAGCTGTGGTGGCTGTGGAAGCAGGGGCAGGCGCAGCGCCCGGCATTCCGGATGGCGGGCGCTCCCTACACCGGAATCGCCACGCTGGTCTTCCTTTTCGCGGTGCTGGTGCTCATGGCCTTCGACAAGCCGGTCGGCACCTGGACGGTCGCCAGCCTGGTGCTCATCATTCCGGCGCTGGCCATCGGGTGGAAGTTCGCCAGTCCGCGGGTGCTGGCCATCGCCAAGATGCGCGAGGGCTACACCGGCGAATTCCCGGTGATCCCGCCGATTCCGCGGGACGACAAGTAGTTTCGGGCTTTCACCGCGGGCGCGTGCATGCGCCCGCGACCTGCACCGACAATGGCCGTGCGCGGATTCCACGCACGGCCGTTTCGTGTCCGCGATCACGGTTTATCCCGGTCGGCTATCGCATGTGGGCATGGTCATAACTTCGCCGCGAAGATTGTCCGGAATCCGAACGGTTGGTTAGCGTCGGGTGCCGCGCGTTCGCAGGGGGCGCGCATTCAGATGCTCAACGAGGAGTGCTGTGAGTTCGCATGCGGTTGCGACCGATGAGGTGGAAACCTCATCGGCGAATGCGGGGGGAAACGGTATTCCTGCCACGATTTTCGAGCGATTCACCGGCGCGGTCCGGTCCATTCGCCGTGATGATTCCGAGATGGCCGTGCCCGCGCAGGTGCGCGAAACCCAGTTCGCCGCCTGGGCGGCAACCGGATTCGCCATCCTGCACGGGCTGCTGTTCATCACCGACGGCCTGACCAATGCCTTCGGCAGCGTCCTGCACTTCTTCGCCGCCTGGGCGATCGGCGGCGTCGCAGTGCTTTTCGGCATGCGCTCGCGCTGGGTGTGGATCGCCGCGCTGGGATTGGCCAGCCTGCAAGCCTTCCACGGCGTCTTCACCCTGGTCTCGGCCGAAATGCCCACCGGCGTCGGCCCGTTCACGGTCCTGTTCGGTGTCATGGCCTCCGGTGTCGTCCTTGCCCTGCTGCTCCGCAAGGAGTGCTACCGCTGGTTCAATCCCGCCTCCCCGGAACTTCAGCGCACGGCATAGAGCCGCTGACCGCCACACACGCGTGGCGGCGGTCAGGAGCCGAACCGATTCTGGGCGTGCCCGGCGAGTTACCCGACCCGCACGAAATCGGTTGTCGCCTATTTCAAAGTGCGGCCCAGTGCGCGTCCGGCAGCTCTGCCGGAGAAGATGCAGCCGCCCAGGAACGTGCCCTCCAGCGCGTTGTAGCCGTGCACGCCGCCGCCGCCGAATCCGGCGACCTCGCCCGCGGCGTACAGGCCCGGGAACGGGGTGCCGTCCGGGCGCATGACCTGGGAGTCCAGGTTGGTCTGCAAGCCGCCCAGGGTTTTTCGGGTGAGGATATTGAGCCGCACCGCGATGAGCGGGCCGTGCGCGGGATCGAGGATGTTGTGCGGGGTGGCGACCCGGCCGAGCTTGTCGCCCACGTAGCGGCGGGCATTGCCGATCGCCATGAGCTGGGCGTCCTTGCTGAACTTGTGCTCGACATCGCGGTCGCGCGCCACGATCTGGCGTTCGATCTCCGCGAGGTCCAGGTGCGGGCCGCGCGCGATCTTGTTCATTCCGGTGACCAGTTCCGAAAGACTGTCGGCCACCACGAAATCCACGCCGTGCTTCTTGAACGCCCCCACCGGGCCGGGTGCGCCCTTGGCCACGCGGCTCTTGAGCGTGAGCTTGAGATCCTTACCGGTGATATCCGGATTCTGCTCCGAACCCGAGAGCGCGAACTCCTTCTCGATGATCGACTGGGTGAGGATGAACCAGGAGTAGTCGTACCCGGTCGACAGGATCTCCTTCATGGTGGCGTTGGTGTCGAATCCCGGGAAACACGGTGCGGAGAGCCGTTTTCCATTGGCGTCGAACCACAGCGAGGACGGCCCGGGAATGATGCGGATGGCGTGATCGGGCCAGATCGGATCCCAGTTGTGAATGCCCTCGGTGTAGTGCCACATGCGATCCCGGTTCACGATGCGCCCGCCCGCGGCCTCGGAGATGGCCAGCATGCGCCCGTCCACATGCGCGGGCACGCCGGAGATGAGGTACTCCGGGCACGGCCCCAGCCGGTCCACCGGCCAGTTGCGGCGAATGAGTTCGTGATTGTGGCCGATGCCGCCGGAGGACACGATGACCGCCCGCGCCCCGAATTCGAACTCGCCCACGACCTCTCGTGAGGACTTCACCCCGCGGTCGGTCTCGGACGGCTCGAGCACGCTGCCGTGCACGCCGGTGACCGCATCGCCTTCGACCACCAGTTCGTCCACGCGATGCCGGAAGGCGAACCCGACCTGCCCGCGTTTCTCCGCGGCCAGCACCGGCTCCAGGAACACCCGCACCACCTCTGGCCCGGTGCCCCAGGTGAGATGGAAGCGCGGCACCGAATTGCCGTGCCCGTCGGCGAACGCGCCGCCGCGTTCGGCCCAGCCGACCAGGGGTGTCACCCGCAGCCCGAGTTCGTGTAGATAGTCGCGCTTCTCGGTGGCGGCGAATTCGACATAGGCGCGCGCCCACTGCCGCGCCCAGCTGTCCTCGTCCTCGCGATCGAAGCCTGCCGAACCGAACCAGTCCTGCATGGCCAGCTCCAAGGAGTCCTTCACCCCGAGTCGGCGCTGTTCCGGACTGTCGACGAAGAACAGCCCGCCCAGCGACCAGAACGCCTGACCGCCCAGATTGGCCCGGTTCTCCTGGTCCAGGATGAGCACCCGGCGACCGGCCTGCACCAGCTCATGGGTGGCGACGAGACCGGCCAGACCGGCGCCGACGACGATGACATCCGGGTTCTCGATCATGCTTTCCCTCGCGTCGTAGAAACTCGATACATCAGTGTATCGAACTTGATTGTCGGCCGGGCGTGGTTGAGTGACGAGATCCGCCTGTCTGTGGGGCGCTGCCTGTCGGTGGGGCATGGCATGGTTCGAGTGTGCCGATTTCCTCGACCACCCCCCGCACGTTGACCGTCGCCGCGGCGCGTCGCATAGCGCTCGCCGCCCAGGGTTTCGCGGCCGCCCGGCCGAGCGGCCCGCCCACCCGCCGCACGGTCATGAAGGTGCTCGACAGCACGCGACTGCTGCAGTTGGATTCGGTGTCCGCCGTCGTGCGCGCGCACTACTCGCCGGTGTTCGCGCGGATCGGCGCGTACGACCGGGAACTGCTGGACGAAGCGGCCTGGAGTCACAGCGCCCGCCGCCCGCGCAAACTGGTCGAGTACTGGGCGCACGAGGCGGCGCTGCTGCCGGTGGAGGACTGGTCGCTCATGCGCTGGCGCATGGAGCAGTACCGCAATGGCCGCTGGAACGGGATGCGGGAGGTCTATGAGCGCAATCCGCGCCTGGCCGAGGACGTGCTCGGCGTGATCGCCGAGTTCGGCGCCAGCACCGCCGGTGAGGTGGAGCGCCATCTGGAGCTGGATCGTCCACGCGCCAAGGACAATTGGGGCTGGAACTACAGCGATACCAAGGTCGTGTGCGAGGCGCTGTTCGCGGCGGGGGAGCTGACCGTGCCCAAACGCGTTGGCTTCCAGCGGCATTACGACCTCGCCGAGCGGGTCATTCCGCGGCAGGTGTGGGCCGAGCGCATGGACGAGGCCGATGCCGTGCGCGAACTGGTCCGCCGCGCCGCCACGGCACACGGTATCGGCACCGAGACCGATCTGCGGGATTACTACCGCCTCAAGCGCACCCAGACCGAGCCCGCCATCGCCGATCTACTCGATGCGGGGGAGCTGGAGCAGGTTCAGGTCGCGGGCTGGGACAAGCCCGCGTATCTGCACACCGCGGCCCGCGCCCCGCGCAAGGTGTCGGGCGCCGCACTGCTGTGCCCGTTCGATCCGCTCATCTTCTTCCGGGATCGCACCGAGC
>NZ_BDCH01000030.1 GCF_001613405.1 Nocardia crassostreae | reverse complement strand
CGAGATCTACACGCCGGAACACAAACGCGTGCACGGCTATTACGTCTTCCCGTTCCTGCTGGACGGCGAACTCGTTGCCCGCGTGGATCTCCGGGCCGAACGCGGCGCCGGTCGCCTGCTGGTGCCCGGGGCCTTCGCCGAACCCGGCCGCGACACCGCCCGGGTCGCGGCCGAGCTCGCCGACGCCCTGCGCGAAATGGCCGACTGGCTCGAACTCGACACCATCGAGGTCGGCGAGCGCGGCGATCTCGCACCGGCGCTGGGCGCCCTGGTGAATTCGCGCCTGTCGGCGTGAAGCAGCACTCGGCCGCGGTCGACGGCACGACCGCGGTCGAATGTGCGACAGCCCGGAGCGGCATTGCCGCGGCGTCCGATCGTGCCGCGGCCCGCGCTCAGAACGGGCCGTCGAGCCAGTAGTCGAGAACGATGCCCTGCCGCCCCTGGCCGGTGCACTCGACGGTGAGCGGAATAAAGGGCCGGATCGAATCGCCCACGATGTAGGTGGGCTGCTGCACCCCGCGCCCGACCTGCCGGAATCCGGCGCAGCGCACCACCGCGGCATACCAGTTCTGGGTGTCGGTGCAGAAGAAGGTGGCGGTGTCGAGCGTGCGGTCGATCGTGCAGCCCTCCCCGTGGGTGAAGGCGTTCGACGGAGCCGCGACCGCGACCAGCCCGACCGCGCTCAGGCCCACGGCCGAGCCGATCGCGACGAACCGGTGACGCAGTCGAAAACGGGAAATCATGCGGTGGTGCTCCCCTCGTGTTCAAACAGATCGTCAATGACAGTGCGTCCATACTGACCGCGCGAGCAGCCTGCGCGCGGTAATCGCCCACAGCGCGTCCCGGCGTGGCGCGCGGCTCCGCGACTCGTCGTTCGGCACTGCCACCCGTCGTTCCGGCGCGCTCTTGGCCGGGATCTACCGACCGGTGTGGGATTCCGGCCGAAGCATGCCGAGACGACGAGCGGCTGCACCGTGCGTCGGGATGAAGGGCGGCCGCACCGTGTCGGGACGACGAGTGGCCGCGTGTCGAGATGAAGGCGGCCGGACTGTGCCGGATGAAGAGCGACGAGCCGTGCCGGGTTGACGAGCGGAATCGCTGCCCGGCCGGTGGCGCTCAGGCCAGTGCCGTCGTGGCCGGAGACGTGGCCGTGCCGCCGCAGAGGATGAGCGGCGACTCGTGCTTCAGGTAATCCCCGTACACGAAGATCGACGCGTCGGAGTCGGCGGTCGCAGGCATGGACACGGCCACCAGTGCGGCGGCGGCCAGGCTCAGGGCGGACCCGATGGCGAGGGACCGGCGGCGACGGCGAAGGCGGATCATGGTGCGAGCTCCTCATCTGTTCACTGATCTTGTCGATACCTTCGTCGCCGCGGCCGTCGTGGATGAAGACTGCGGCGTGGCGCGCATTCCCGGCCGTGTCGGCGGCTTGTCGGGGCGGCTCGTTAACCTGGTGGCGTGGCAGATCCCGCGACGTACCGGCCCGCGCCGGGCACCATTCCCGTCGAACCCGGTGTGTACAAATTCCGGGACGTGCACAAGCGGGTCATCTACGTCGGCAAGGCGAAAAGCCTGCGGAGCCGGTTGAACTCGTACTTCGCCGATGTGGCCTCGCTGCATCCGCGCACCCGCCAGATGGTGACCACGGCGGCCAGCGTGGAGTGGACCGTGGTGTCCACCGAGGTGGTAGCGCTACAGCTGGAATACAACTGGATCAAGGAGTTCGATCCGCGCTTCAACGTGCGGTATCGCGACGACAAGTCCTATCCGGTGCTGGCGGTCAGCCTCAACGAGGAATACCCGCGGGTGTTCGTCTACCGGGGCGCGCGCAAGAAGGGCGTGCGCTACTTCGGGCCCTACGCCCATGCCTGGGCCATTCGCGAGACCCTCGATCTGCTGCTGCGGGTGTTCCCGGTGCGCACCTGTTCGGCTGGAGTCTTCAAGCGGCACAGTCAGATCGGGCGTCCCTGTCTGCTCGGCTACATCGACAAGTGCTCCGCGCCGTGCATCGGCCGGGTGAGCGCGGCCGAGCACCGGCAGATCGTGGAGGACTTCTGCGACTTCCTCTCCGGTAAGACCGACCGCCTGGTCAAGGAGCTGGAGCGGCGCATGCACGCCGCGGCCGAGGAGCTCGACTTCGAGACCGCCGCCCGGCTGCGCGACGATGTGCAGGCGCTGCGCCGGGCGCTGGAGAAGCAGGCCGTGGTGCTGGGCACTGGCACCGACGCCGATGTCATCGACTTCGCCATCGACGAGCTCGAGGTGGCGGTGCAGATCTTCCACGTCCGCAATGGCCGGGTGCGCGGTCAGCGCGGCTGGGTGGTGGACAAATCCGGCGATGCCATCGACACGGTGGAGGCCGGTGGCGAACTGCCCGCCCTGGTCGAGCAGTTCCTCACCCAGTTCTACGGCGAGCAGTCCGCCATTGCCGATCAGACCGGCGAGGATGCCGCGGGCACGGTGGTGCCGCGCGAGGTGCTGGTCCCGGCGCTGCCCGCCGATCCCGACCAGGTGCAGCAGTGGCTGTCCGGACTGCGTGGTTCGGCGGTGCAGTTGCGGGTGCCGCAGCGCGGCGACAAGAAAGCCCTGGCCGAGACCGTGCAGCGCAATGCGCAGGAGGCCCTGGCCCAGCACAAGCTCAAGCGGGCGGGCGATCTCACCGCGCGGTCGGAAGCGCTGCAGGGCATTCAGGACGCCCTGGATCTCGACAGCGCGCCGCTGCGCATCGAGTGCGTGGACATCTCGCACGTGCAGGGCACCGATGTGGTGGCCTCACTGGTGGTGTTCGAGGACGGGCTGCCGCGCAAGTCCGACTACCGGCACTACACCATCAAGGAGGCCGCAGGCGACGGCCGCTCCGACGATGTCGGCAGCATTGCCGAGGTGACCCGGCGGCGCTTCGCCAAGCTGCGCCGCGATATCGATGCCGCCGAGGCCGCCGATCTGGAATCCGGTTCGGGGGCAAGCGAATCCGACGAGGCCCTGGAGCCGGGCCTGCCCGGTATCGATCCGAGGACCGGCAAACCGCGCCGCTTCGCCTACCCGCCCAACCTCTACGTGGTCGACGGCGGCGCACCGCAGGTCAATGCCGCCGCCGAGGTCCTCGACGAGCTCGGCATCACCGATGTGGCCGTGATCGGCCTGGCCAAGCGCCTGGAAGAGGTGTGGGTTCCCAATGCGCCCGATCCGGTCATCATGCCGCGCACCAGCGAGTCGCTGTATCTGCTGCAGCGTGTCCGCGACGAGGCGCACCGCTTCGCCATCACCTTCCACCGCAGCAAGCGCTCGCGCCGCATGACGGCCTCGGCGCTGGATGCGGTGCCCGGTCTCGGCGCGGCGCGGAAGACCGCGCTGGTCACGCACTTCGGTTCGGTGGCCAAGCTGAAGAAGGCCACTGTGGAGGAGATCACCCAGATCCCCGGTATCGGTGCGGCCACGGCGAAGGCCGTGCTCTCGGCCCTGAATCCGGAGTAGCCCGCCCGCATAATCCGCCCGATTCCGGGGTAGACCTCTGCAAGCCGGGGCCGATCCTCGCCGGGCGGGTAGGCTGTGCACGCCGAGCCGCGCGACACGCCGAAGGCGGGAATCGCGACACGCCGTCTGTGCAGGTCGGGAGGGAGAATTGCAGTTGTGTCTCGCCTCCCGCGTGTGGCTGCCGCGGAATACGGCATCGGTGCAGGATGATCGACGGAAACCCAGAAACGAACCCGGTAGGACATGACGCGCGTCGAAGCCAGCAATAATGCGGTCGAAAACAGCAGCAGCACAACCGATATCGGTGAACCATCCGCGGCGCCCGTCGAGGTCGTCATCGTGACCGGACTCTCCGGCGCCGGACGCGGCACGGCCGCGAAGGTGCTCGAGGATCTTGGCTACTACGTCACCGAAAATCTGCCGCCCGAACTGATCGGCCGCATGGTCGAACTCGGTGCGGGCGCGCAACCGCCGATCCGCAAATTGGCCGTGGTGATGGATGTGCGCAGCTGTTTCTTCACCGGAAATCTCTCGGCGGTCACCGAACAATTGCGGTCCGCGGGCGTGCGCACGCGAATTCTGTTCCTGGAAGCCAGCGATGACGTACTGATTCGCCGCTATGGTTTCGCGCGGCGGCGTCATCCCTTGCAGAGCGAGAGCGCCGACGGCACGCTCACCGCGGGCATCGCCGCCGAACGGGAGCGCCTTTCCTCGGTGAAAACCGCCGCCGACCTCGTAATAGACATCACCGAACTATCGATTCACCAGCTACACCGAAAGATGGAGGAGGCCTACGGCGGCGATGCGCCGACCGCCTTACAGCTCACAATCCAATCGTTCGGTTTCAAGTACGGAGTACCACTGGACGCGGACATGGTGTTGGATTTGCGTTTCCTGCCCAATCCGCATTGGGTGCCGGAACTCCGCGAACAGACCGGACAGGATGCCGCGGTCAGTGAGTATGTGCTGTCGCGCCCGGGCGCCCAGGATTACCTGAGCACGGGCCGGCACCTCATCGACCTCACGACCGAGGGTTACCGCCAAGAGGGGAAGCGATACATGACCGTGGCAGTCGGCTGTACCGGTGGTAAGCACCGCAGTGTGGCGACGGCCGAAGCGCTGGGCGAGCTGCTCGGCGCGGGCGCGAACAACGGACCGGGTGACGTGGTGCGCGTGGTCCATCGGGATTTGGGGCGGGAATGAGTGAGCGCGAATCCAACGGCCGCGAAGCCAATCCCGCCATTGTGGCGCTGGGCGGCGGGCACGGGCTGTACGCCACGCTGTCGGCGGTGCGCCGCCTGACCCGCAAGATCACCGCGGTGGTCACGGTCTCCGACGACGGCGGCTCCTCGGGACGGCTACGCGCCGAACTCGGCATGCTGCCCCCCGGTGATCTTCGAATGGCCCTCGCGGCCTTGGCCGAAGAGACCGACGGCGTCTGGGCGCGCACCGTCCAGCATCGGTTCGGCGGCACCGGAGCGCTCGCCGGGCATTCGGTGGGCAATCTGATTCTGGCCGGATTGACAGAGGAACTCGGCGATCCGGTGGCCGCCCTCGACGAGGTCGGCAAGATGTTGCGCATTACCGGCCGGGTGCTGCCCATGTCGCCCATCGCGCTCACCATCGAAGCGGATGTGGCCGGGCTGGAAGGCGATCCGCGGGTGAGCCGGTGCATCCGCGGTCAGGTGGCGGTGGCGACCACGCCGGGCAAGGTGCGCCGGGTGCGGCTGATCCCCTCGGATCCGCCCGCCTGCCCCGAATCGACCTCCGCCATCGAGCACGCCGATGTGGTGGTCCTGGGCCCGGGCAGCTGGTTCACCAGCGTCATTCCGCACCTGCTCGTGCCCGAATTGCACGAAGCTCTACTTCATACCCGGGCGCGGAAAGTGCTGGTGCTCAACCTCGCTGCGGAACCGGGCGAAACGGCCGGATTCTCCGCGGAACGGCACCTGCATGTATTGTCCCAGCACGCACCGGATTTCACAGTCGACCATGTTCTGGTCGACTCGGGTTCCGTACCCGAGGGTAGGGAACGCGAACATGTGGCAAGAGCTGCCGAACAGCTGCGAGCACGAGTAACCTTCGCTGATGTCGCCGAGGCGGGGACGGACCGGCACCACCCCGGAAAGCTTGCCGCCGCACTGGATCAGGTGATCCGGCAACCTCGGCCGGAATTGGCAGGGCTTCGAGTCGAAGGACGGCATATGAGCCAACGTGTGCGGTCCGGTTTGGGTGGAAAGGAGCGCGTCTCGTGGCGATGACAGCGGAAGTGAAGGACGAGCTGAGCCGGCTCACCGTATCTCAGGTGAGCTCGCGCAAAGCGGAGCTGTCCGCACTACTGCGGTTCGCCGGTGGATTGCACATCGTCGGCGGTCGGGTGATCGTCGAGGCCGAGGTGGACATGGGTTCCATCGCGCGTCGGCTGCGCCGGGAAATCTTCGAGCTGTACGGATACGGCTCGGATGTGCATGTTCTCGGTGCGGGTGGGCTTCGGAAAACCTCCCAGTACGTGGTGCGTGTTTCGAAGGAAGGCGAGGCGCTGGCGCGCCAGACCGGGTTGCTCGATGTGCGCGGCCGTCCGGTGCGGGGTCTGCCCGCGCAGGTCGTCGGCGGCAGCATCGGTGATGCCGAAGCCGCTTGGCGCGGAGCGTTTCTCGCGCACGGCTCGCTCACCGAGCCGGGCCGCTCCTCCGCGCTGGAAGTGAGCTGCCCCGGTCCGGAGGCCGCCTTGGCGCTGGTCGGCGCGGCCCGCCGCATGGGCATCTCGGCCAAGGCCCGGGAGGTGCGCGGCACCGACCGCGTGGTGGTGCGCGACGGCGAGGCCATCGGCGCACTGCTCACCCGGATGGGTGCGCAGGACACCCGGCTCACGTGGGAGGAGCGGCGCATGCGCCGCGAGGTCCGCGCGACGGCCAACCGGCTGGCCAACTTCGACGACGCCAACCTGCGTCGCTCGGCGCGCGCGGCGGTTGCCGCGGCGGCGCGAGTGGAGCGGGCGCTGGAGATCCTGGGCGACGATGTGCCCGATCACTTGGCGGCCGCGGGCAAACTGCGCGTGCTGCACCGGCAGGCCTCACTGGAGGAACTCGGCCAGCTCGCCGATCCGCCGATGACCAAAGACGCTGTGGCGGGCCGTATTCGCCGCCTGCTGTCGATGGCCGACCGGCGGGCCAAGGAATTGGGCATCCCAGACACCGAATCCGCTGTGACAGCGGAATTGCTGGAAGAAGCCTGAACCAGAATCCGCACAACCGCCGAGACCATTCTGTGACACGCCCAGGTCACCAGTGACAGGGGCGTGTCAAGGATGTATCCGGTCGGGTCTAGGGTGATGGGTGCAACGGAAACGATCCGCTTGAAAGCTGAGGAGCGATAACGTGACTGTCCGGGTAGGCATCAACGGCTTCGGCCGTATCGGACGCAACTTCTTCAGGGCGGTCGAGGCGCAGAAGGCGCTCGGCCAGACCGATATCGAAATCGTCGCGGTCAACGACCTCACCGACAATGCGACGCTGGCGACCCTGCTCAAGTACGACTCGATCCTCGGCCGCCTGCCGCAGGACGTGTCGCTCGATGGCGACTACATCGTCGTCGGCGACCAGCGGATCAAGGCGCTCGAGATCAAGGAAGGCCCGGCGGCGCTGCCCTGGGGCGACCTGGGCGTCGACGTGGTCGTCGAGTCCACCGGCATCTTCACCAATGCCGCCAAGGCCAAGGGACACCTGGCCGCCGGCGCCAAGAAGGTCATCATCTCCGCGCCCGCCACCGATGAGGACATCACCATCGTGATGGGCGTGAACGACGACAAGTACGACGGTTCGCAGAACATCATCTCGAACGCCTCCTGCACCACCAACTGCCTCGGCCCGATTGCCAAGGTGCTGCACGATTCGTTCGGCATCGAGCGCGGTCTCATGACCACGGTCCACGCGTACACCCAGGATCAGAACCTGCAGGACGCGCCGCACAAGGATCTGCGCCGCGCCCGCGCCGCCGCCCTGAACATCGTGCCCACGGGCACCGGCGCGGCGAAGGCCATCGGCCTGGTGCTGCCCGAACTGCAGGGCAAGCTGGACGGTTACGCGCTGCGCGTGCCGGTTCCGACCGGCTCCATCACCGACCTCACCGTGGATCTGGCCAAGGCCGCCTCCATCGACGAGATCAATGCCGCCATGCAGGCCGCCGCGGACGGCCCGATGAAGGGCATCCTCAAGGTCAACCACGATCCGATCGTCTCCTCCGATATCGTGACCGACCCGTACTCCTCGGTCTACGACGCGCCGCTGACCAAGGTCATCGACAAGCAGGTCAAGGTCGCCTCGTGGTACGACAACGAGTGGGGCTACTCCAACCGTCTCGCCGATCTCATCGGCCTCGTCGCGAAGTCGCTGTAATCCGGCGATGACGATCAAGACTCTCGAAGATCTGCTGAACGAGGGCGTCGAGGGCCGGGGCGTGCTGGTGCGCTCCGACCTCAATGTGCCCCTCGACAACGGCGTCATCACCGATCCGGGCCGCATCATCGCGTCGGTGCCCACCATCAAGGCTCTCGCCGAGGCGGGCGCCAAGGTGGTCGTCACCGCGCATCTGGGCCGCCCCAAGGGTGAGCCGGATCCGACGTTCTCCCTCGCGCCCGTGGCCGCGCGCCTGGCCGAGGAGCTGGGGCGCAATGTCCAGCTCGCCGGTGATGTGGTGGGCCAGGACGCGCTGGCGCGTTCGGAGGGCCTCACCGACGGTGATGTGCTGCTGCTGGAGAACATTCGCTTCGAAGCCCGCGAGACCAGCAAGGACGAGGCGCAGCGGGTCAAGCTCGCCCATGCCCTCGTGGAGCTGGTGGGCGATGACGGCGCGTTCGTCTCCGACGGTTTCGGTGTGGTGCACCGCGAGCAGACGTCGGTCTACGACGTGGCCAAGCTGCTGCCGCACTACGCGGGCTACCTGGTGGCCGCCGAGACCGAGGTGCTGAAGAAGCTCACCGAGAACCCGGAGCGCCCGTACGCGGTCGTGCTCGGCGGTTCCAAGGTCTCCGACAAGCTGGCGGTCATCGAGGCGCTGGCGCCCAAGGTGGACACGCTGGTCATCGGCGGCGGCATGTGCTTCACCTTCCTTGCGGCGCAGGGACTTCCGGTCGGCGGCTCGCTGCTGCAGGCCGAGATGATCGACACCTGCAAGGATCTGCTCGACAAGTACGCCGATGTCATCCACCTGCCGGTGGACATCGTGGTGGCCGACAAGTTCGCCGCCGATGCGGAGTCGAAGGTGGTGGCCGCCAACGAGATTCCGGACGGCTGGATGGGTCTGGACATCGGTCCCGATTCGGTCGCCCGCTTCGCGGCGCTGCTCACCGAGGCCAGGACGGTGTTCTGGAACGGGCCCATGGGCGTGTTCGAGTTCGAGAAGTTCGCCGCGGGCACCCGCGGGGTCGCCGAAGCCATTGCGGTCGCCACCGGTAAGGGCGCGTTCACGGTGGTGGGCGGCGGCGATTCGGCTGCCGCGGTGCGGACGCTGGGCCTGCCCGACGACGGTTTCTCGCACATCTCCACCGGCGGCGGCGCGTCGCTGGAATACCTGGAGGGCAAGGAACTCCCGGGCATCGCGGTTCTGGAGGACTGAGCCATGGCACGTAAGCCTTTGATCGCCGGCAACTGGAAGATGAATCTGAACCACCTCGAGGCCATCGCCCTGGTGCAGAAGATCGCTTTCGCGCTGCCGGAGAAGTACTTCGACAAGGTCGACGTCACGGTCATCCCGCCGTTCACCGATATCCGCAGTGTGCAGACGCTGGTGGAGGGCGACCGGCTGCTGATCACCTATGGCGCCCAGGATGTCTCGACCCACAAGGAAGGCGCCTACACCGGCGAGATCAGCGGTTCCATGCTGGCCAAGCTGGGCTGCACCTACGTCGTGGTCGGCCACTCCGAGCGCCGCCAGTACCACAACGAGGTCGACGCCACCGTCCTGGAGAAGGCCAAGCGGGCCCTCGAATACGGCCTCACCCCGATCGTCTGCATCGGCGAGGGCCTGGGCGTCCGCGAAACCGGCACCCACGTCGCCTACAACCTCGAGCAGCTGCGCGGCTCCCTCAAAGGCCTGATCGCCGAGGAAATCTCCAAGGTCGTCATCGCCTACGAGCCCGTCTGGGCCATCGGCACCGGCAAGGTCGCCAGCGCCGCGGACGCCCAGGAAGTCTGCGGCGCCCTCCGCAAGGAACTCGCCGACCTGGCGAACCCCGAGGTGGCCGCAGGCGTCCGCATCCTCTACGGCGGCTCCGTCAACGCCAAGAATGTCGGCGAACTCGTCGGCCAAACCGACATCGACGGCGCCCTCGTCGGCGGCGCATCGCTGAAGGGCGACGAATTCGCCACCCTCTCCGCGATCGCCGCGGGCGGCCCACTGCCGTAACAGGTTTCACCCCGAAGGGGCCGGACACCGGAGGTGTCCGGCCCCTTCGTCATCACAGCCCGAGCCGTCGGGCAGCGTAGAGCTCGAACCGGCCGAGAGCGCTGAATAACCCGCGCGGGTCGGGAAGATTGTAGATGTCGTCGAAAGGTGTTCTGCCTCTCGGGATTTGCGACATGATTCAATCTTGACACCACCGAGGTGGTACAGGCGTCCCCGGTGCCCGGAGCTTCGGGTGATCAGCTGTTCTGAGGCAGTGCCGAACCGCGCGGGTCGCGGCAGTACAGGACATCCGAGGAGCGACGCTCGCTGGCCCAGTGTGGACGATGGCATTGGTCTTCGACCACGCGGACGGACTCGTTGAGCCTCTGCCCGGTGGACCCTTACGATCCGAAGTCGATCCGGGCGCTCGGGTGGGCGGCGGTGATCCGGTCGCGCACCTCTCGGGGGAACCGGTTGCCGTCGAGGTCGACGGTCTCGAGGTCGGGGAGCGTGTCGAAGTCGGGCGGCAAGTCTGCGAGGCCGTTGAAGGCCAGGTGGACGCTCCGTAGCCGACGGAACGTCCCGATCCCGGCGAAGTGCTGGGGCTCGAGTCGGCGGCGCTTGCCGTCTCGGCGCCACCTGTCGATCCGGAGTTCCTCCAGACCGGTCAGCTCCATCGCGAACAACTCCCGGAGGAAGACGTGTCCGGGCTCGGGGCCGCGGCTGGCCTGCCCGCTGAAGCCGAGGACCCGCAGTGCGGGCAGGCGGCCGAGGTCCGGCAGCGGATCGCGCAGCAGGCCGAGGCTGCCGCCCAGGTCGAGGTCAACCAGCCGGGTCAAGTGGAGCAGGCTGTCGGGGACGGTGTCGAAGTTGTTGCCGCTCAGATCGAGTCGGCGCAGGTTCGGGAAGGTGGTGACCACCTCGGGGAAGGTCACCAGGTAGCGGGCGGGGGTGCCGGACATCGACACCTTCTCGACGCCGGTCAGGCCGCGCGCGGAGTCGGGGAACACGACGTTGGTGCCGTCGGCGATCAGCTTCCGCAGCCCGACCAGGCCGCCGAAGGTGTCCGGCAGGACGAATCGCGTCGACTCGGGCGGCATCCCTCCCGGCTCGTACTCCGCGTCGGTGCGGACGGACAGCGAGGAGATGTCGAGTTCCTCCAGCGCGGACAGTCGGCCGACGGCGGCGGGCAGGGTGAACTCGACCTCGTTCTCATCCAGGGACGAGTTGCCGCCGACCCGCAGCACCCGCAGCCCGGCCAGGTCGCCGATCGATCCGGGCAGGGCGGTCAACTCGCAGTCGCGCACCGACAGGAGCTCCAGTCCGGTGAGCGTCCCGATCTCCTCGGGCAGCTCGCGGATCGGATTGCGGTCCAGGACCAGGGTGCGCAGCCACGGCATGCGGAGCACCTCGGTGGGGAACGCCTTCAGCTTGCGCCCGGTCAGGTCGAGATGCTCGGCCCGGTCGGCCAGGGCCTGGGACAGCTGGTCGTCCAGCGTCGCGGCCGCCGACTCGCGCGCCGACCGGGCCCCGGGCCGCAGGACGGGCAGCCCGGCACGCAGCCGGTTCAGGAACGCGTCGACGTCCAGGCGACCCTCGTTGTCGACGACCTCGGGCACGAACGCCTCGCCGAGGCCGTTCCCGGCCACGAAGTCGACGTCCCGGTCGCAGACGCCGAGGTTGTCCACCCAGCGCGCATCGGGGGCCGCCAGTGCCATGTGGTGGTCGGAGTCGATCACCCAGGGGGTGTCGACCGCCCCCGCCGCCAAGGAGCCGTGGTTGTAATAGCCGTACACCATGTGGGTGAAAGTGCCGTCGTGGATGCAGATCTCGTCATCGCCGCCTTCCAGCGTCTCGGCCCGGGTGTAGCCGCCGACGTAGAGCCCGGGCCGGTCCTCGTAGAGCGCGATCGGTCCGTTGACCGTCAGGTCACCGGTCACCACGATCAACTCGACGTCGGCGTCCACACCGCGCAGCGCGGCGACGGCGGACAGGAAATCCCCGTCGAGGGTGAGGTGACCGTCGAAGAACAGCACCGTGGGATCGTCGGGTTCGTCTGCGGCTCCTTCGAACTCGGCGGACAGCACGCCACCCAGGCGGGCGTCCACGTCGGCGTAGGACAAGAGGTCGGGCATCGAAAAGGTCGACATGCGAGAGAGCATATGTTCGTGGCTCGGCTGCGTTGCCCGCGCGGCAGCGGGCGACGCCCTGCGAACCCACCGCCACCGGCCTGCACCAATCATCTTGGCGCGGACAGTGATTCGACTGCGCACCCGAGGACGTCACCGTTCCCGAGACCAACTGATCCGCTCATCCACGAGCGCTGGCCCTCGCGTTTTCGAACGCTACTCGCCCCACGACCTCTACCTTCAGGATAAGACACAGGCCGGGGCTTGCGGCAAGACCCGGGCCATGCGGCAGAATCGCTCGTCCCACCAGGCAGAGGAAAGGATTCACGTGTCCGCGAATCTCGATGATGGACCGTTCTTCCACGGCACGATCGCTGATCTGCTCGTGGGCGAGTTCCTCACCGCAGGCCGCCCATCCAACTACCGCCCCGAGATCGTGATGAACCACATCTATTTCACCGCTGTTGTCGATGGGGCCGGACTCGCCGCGGAGATCGCCGCAGAACTCTGCGAGGGAGACGCGATTCCGCGGGTCTACGCGGTAGAGCCGACCGGGCCGTTCGAGAATGACCCGAACGTGACCGACAAGAAGTTTCCGGGTAACCCGACCCGGTCGTACCGCAGTAGCGCCCCGCTGCGCATCGTTGGTGAGATCACCGACTGGACACGCCTCACACCCGAACAACTGCAGACCTGGCGGCAACGGCTGTCGACCGTTGTGCGAGGCGAGATACTGAACTGACGTTTGCGGACGCTGCGAGGGCGGGATACACCGGTGCCACCAGGTTGCCGCATTGTCAAGGCCAGCTGGTAAGAACATGGTCGATGACGATTCGGAACACCGTCCTCAGTGGGTCAACCCCTGCGGCGGCGGCACAGGCTCTGGAGAATATGCCCCGGGACGACCATTGGTGGACGTTCGAACGGTACCTTTGTGATTTGTTCGCACAGAATCATTCCTGGGCCGAAGCCAATGGACACCTCCACGATCCTCGGCTGCGTCTACGAGTCGCCCATGCGCGTGTGCTGCGCGAAGAAGACATAGGACAAGATCTTTCAGTGGAGCGCCCCTCCGCCTGCGCACCATCGAAGCCCCGGCCCAGCGCACCGCTTGGATACTGAACGGTCAAGACTTCGACTGACGCGACAGCAGTTGAACCGTACTGGCGAATTTCATCCTCAACTCGGCGACGTCACGGCGGCGTCGTCAGCCGTCGGTGTGAATGCGCTTACCGAACAGTCGCCGCCACCACGACCGGCGTGCCGGTTTCGCCGCGGTGGGCCGCACCGGTGCCGCGGCGGGTTGGCGTCGCCCGGCGGCCTCCCGCTCCGCTCGCCAGTCGGCCACCACCTCGTCGACCTTGACCGGGCCGATGGGCACCGCCGGGCCGGTGGGCATGCGCAGCCACTGGACGATTCGGTCGTTGAGGTCGGAGACGGTTTGGCGGACTTGCTGTTCGGAGCGCATATCGCGGACGGTTTCCCGGATGCGTTCGCGTTCGCGGCGGAGGACGATCGATTCGGGGAGCAGGGCATCGGCGCGGACGCCTTCGCGCTTCAGCAGGCCGCGCAGCCACCAGTCCTCGGCGGCCGCGCCCGGGGGGATGGGCTTGCCCGCGCCCGGAAGGTCATCGAAGTCGCCGCGTTCGGTCGCTTCGCGCACCTGCTTGTCGATCCAGGATTCGAAGCTCAGATCGGGCGGTTTTCGCTCGGTCATACCTTCGAGGGTACCGGTGGAGGGGAAGCGGCCCGCAAGCCACAGGGATTGTGGCCGTAAGGAATTGCTCGAATGGGAATGGTGCGCGGGGGTGGTGAGATATCCTGTGCCAGCGGCACGTTCGATCAGTGGGGGGCCGAACGTTTCTTTTGCGCGCGTGCCGAATCCTGCTGCGGAGATCGCCTCATTGCGAATGCATCCACGACCGGTACTAGATCATTGCCGCGGTCCTTCCAGTGTGAAATATTGCTGACCGCACCGGAAAATCTCCCCGCTCGCCGAGCACAGTGCGGTGTTTCTTCGCCCGATCACGACTGCTGTTTCAGTCTTTTCGGGTTGGCGGCGGATCGGTGTGGTATGCGCGACGGAATGTGATTCAGCTTCGAAGCAGGGGAGTACCGCTGTGAACGAACTCCGGTTGGAAGTGGACAATGACGCGACGAGAGCGGGGGTCGCCGACGCGGCCGTCGAGATCCCCATCGAGTCGATAGATGCCGGTGGCGCGCTGCGAGTGCGTGCCGAGGACAGCGAGCATACGAGGCTGCTGGCGAAGACGGAGACCGAACTGCCGCCGATCCTCGTGCATCGGGAAACTATGCGGCTGATCGACGGCGCGCACCGATTGCAAGCCGCGAAATCCAGGGGCTCCACCATGATTCGGACGTGTTTCTTCGACGGATCCGAGGAGGAGGCGTTCGTGCTCGCGGTGCGGGCCAATATCACCCACGGCCTGCCGTTGTCGGTCCTCGAGCGCAAGGCCGCGGCGCTGCGCATCATGCGGATGTATCCGCTGTGGTCGGACCGCAAGGTGGCCGAGGTGACCGGGCTGGATCACAAGACGGTCGGCGCGGTGCGCAAGCAGCCGTCTGGGGATGTTCCCCAGACCCGGCATCGGCTCGGGCGCGACGGCCGCATGCGCCGGGTGCGCCGCGCGGCCGCGGATCGCAAGCACCACACCGAAACCTGGGCCGATCCGGCCGCGCCCGCACCGCTGCCGGTGCCGGTGGAGCGGGTGTGCACCGCGGCGGTGCTGCAGAGCCTGCGCCGTGATCCGTCGCTGCGCCTCACCGAGGCCGGGCGCACGCTGCTGCGCTGGCTGGACGCCAGTCCGCGCACTCCCATGCAGTCCGTCGATCTGGCGGACCGCATTCCGGAGCACTGCCTGAATCTCATTCTCGATATGGCGCGGCAGAATGCGGCCAACTGGCAGGATTTCGCGGCCCGGGTCGGCGATCGCATGCGCTGCGGATGAGGGCCGGATACGCGTCGAAATATACAACGAAACTGCGCAACTCACATTCTGGGTTGCGCAGTTTCGTTTTCTGTGCGCCTATTTCGACGGTCGTGAATTCCCCAGTCTTTTCCCCAGTCGAGGGAAAGACCTCGAATGTGGTTCTACTTGAACATGAATTCAATGAATCGAAGGGCGAAGCGCCTCACCGCCACCGCGGCGATCGCTTTCGCGGCAACGGTTTTCGCGACCAGCACCGGCGCCATCGCCCAGCAGCCGACCACCCCGCCGGTCTCGCCGAGCGCTCCGTCCTCGGCGCCGAGCACCCCGAATGTGCCGACGACCCCGGATCTGCCGACCACCCCACCGGCACAACAGGGTTCGGATCTGGAGAGCGCGCCCAAGGATGTGCTCAAGGATCCCCAGGGCGTGGTCACCCAGGTGGTGCCCAAGGAGCCGGTCCCCGCCCCACCGGGCACGCCCGCCGAGGCGCCCGCCGCCGCGCAGGCGCAGGCCGAAACCGTCGAGAAGGTCTTCGGCGCCGATCCGGTCGGTGAGCTCGTCGTGGACCGGGTGCTCCCGGTCGGCGAGGATTCCACGGTGCGCTTGTGCCAGGAGATCGGCTCGGTGCCGGTCTACGGCGCGTCGGTGGCGCAATCGCTGTCCGCCGACGGCGCGCTCATCTCCGTGACCGGTGCGCTCACCCAGAAGTCGGAGGGCGAGTATCCGGGTGATGCCGCCGTCCCGCCCGCCGAGGCGTCGGCCACCGCCACCGCCGCGATCGCCGCCGAGACCGGGCAGCCCGCCGACCAACTCACGGTGGAGGGCGCCGAATCCAATTGGTACGAACCGAAACTCGCCTCCGTGGCCGATGCCGCCAGCGTCGCCGTTCCGGCGTACCGGGTGACGGTGGTCAAGGGCGGAGAGGCCGTCGAGGACGGCGAAGAGGTGGCCTGGACGGTCTTCGTCGACGCCAACGACACCGCGCGCGTCCTGGACAAGTGGAGCGAGACCAAGCACATCGACCGCGTGGTGTGCGATGCGGCGAGAAAGCGCGTCAGCCTGTCGAATTCGTCGGTCCGGTGCGGCGGCACCTCCGCCATGAAGCTGACGCGCACCGAGGGCCAGGGGCCGGTCGCCATCGCGGACGTCAACAATATCTACGACTTCCTCGGCGACACCTCCGAGTTCTACACGCAGTACACCGCCCTGCAGGATCTGACGGATCTGATCGGATTCGACACCGGTGACGGCAATGGCAAGGCGCTGCGCGCGACCGTGCGGGTCTGCACCTACGCCAGCGGCACCGATCCGGGCTGCCCGTACACCAATGCCTTCTGGAACAGCGAGCAGATGGCCTACGGCGAGGGCGTCAGCACCGACGACATCACCGGCCACGAACTCACCCACGGCGTGAGCGAACGGGTGAACGGCCTCGTCTACCGCAATGAGTCCGGCGCCATCAACGAGTCGATGTCCGATATCTTCGGCGAGTTCACCGATCTGACCAATGGCAGCGCCGACGACACACCGCAGAACCGCTGGAAGCTCGGTGAGGGCAGCTCGCTCGGCGTCATCCGCGATATGAACAATCCCGGCGCGCTCGGCGATCCGGACACCTACCGCGGCCCGAACTGGTACAGCGGCACCAATCAGAGCGCTTTCGTCCACATCAACGGCGGGGTGGGCAACAAGGCCGCCCAGCTGATCACCGACGGCGGCAGCCTCAATGGTGAAGCCGTCACCGGTATCGGCCTGGAGAAGGCCGCCCAGCTCTACTACACGGCGCAGACGCTGCTGTCGTCGAACGCCACCTACTCGACGCTGGGCAGCACCCTGGCCACCGCCTGCCGGACCAATGTGCAGAACAACGTCGCGGGCACGACCGCCGCGGACTGCGCCCAGGTGGTCAAGGCCACCAAGGCCGTGAAGATGCCGTCGCTGAATCAGTCCGCCTGAACCCCGCTCCACCCGCCGGGCCGGGTGTCGCATTGCAGTGATGCGACACCCGGCCCGCCGCTCTCCGCTCACGCGATCACCGAAAGGGATTGCGTCTCATGTCCACCCAACTTCGTTCCAGGACGAGAAAACCCTCGTCCCTCGCACCGGCGGCCCGGCCCGCCGCCATGTCCGCCGTGGCCCTCGCCCTGAGTCTGCTGACGGGCGCGCCCGCCGCGGTCGCGGTGCCCGACGCCACACCCGATGCGTCCGCGGGAATGGCCGCGGCGACACCTGGTTCCGACGGGCTCGGCGACCCGTACTACCCGCAGGACGGCAATGGCGGTTACGACGCGGTCCACTACGACGTCGCCATCGACTACGACCCGCCGACGCACAAGCTGACCGGCAAGACCACCGTGACGGCCAAGGCGACTCAGAATCTGTCGGCCTTCAATCTCGATTTCGCCGGTCCCCCGGTGGGATCCGTCGCGGTCAACGGCCAGCCCGCCGCCTTCCGGACTGCGGGGGAGCACGAACTCGTCGTCACCCCGGGCGCACCGCTGCCGAACGGCCAGAGCTTCACCGTGACCGTCGACTACACCGGGACCGCGGCCGACACCAAGGGAAATGGTTGGACCTACACGCCGACCGGCGGCGCCTTCGCGGCGGGCGAACCCCATTCCGCGACAACGTGGTACCCGCTCAATGACACACCGCTGGACAAGGCCACCTTCACCGTGCGCGCCACGGTGCCCACCGGCTGGGAGGTGGCGTCCAACGGGATCCGTACCTCCGATACGCCCGGTAGCGGCCGTCATACCGTGACCTGGGAGGCGAAGGATCCGATCATCGGCTACCTCACCACGGTCGCGATCGACAAATTCACCAAACTCGACCAGATCCTCACCGAGAAGGTGCATTTGCAGAGCTACTTCGCGCCGAACGCGGCCAAGACCAAGCAGAAACTCGAGAAAATGCTGCCGGGCGTCCTCAACTTTGCGCAGGATCTCTACGGGGCGTACCCGTTCGAATCCGGTGGCGGCATCTATGTGGACACCGATCTGCGTTTCTCGCTGGAGACCCAGACCCGGCCGATCTACGCGCCGTGGACGGATATGAACACGGTGGTCCACGAGAACGCCCATCAGTGGTGGGGCAATTCGGTGTCGGTAAAGCAATGGCGTGATGTGTGCGTCAACGAATGCTTCGCCAGCTATACCGCCGACATCCTGTGGCCGGAGCGCATGAAGCACCGGAATCCCGACGCCATTTATCTGCGCGCCCTGGCGCAGGCCGAGCAGCGGGACATCTGGTCGATTCCGCTGTACGACGCGGGCAAGGGCAATGAATTCACCACCGTCTACTCGCGAGGCCCGCTGTTCCTGCACGCGCTGCGCCGCACCATCGGCGACGACGTATTCTTCACCGCGGTGCGCGATTTCGCGGAGGAGCACAAGTACGGGAACACCTCCATTCCGGAACTGCGGGAGTTCTTCCAGTCCCGCACCGAGACGGATCTGACGGGCTTCTTCGATGCCTGGCTGAACGGGACCGAGCGTCCGGCCGACGAATACCTGTACCCGGGCAGTCTGGGGAACCAGGACGTGCAGCGCACCCTCGACGAGCCGGAGGCCGCGGACGGGGCGGACTGGCCGTTCGGGGAAGGCGACCACAAGTGAAGCCGGGCAACGACTGACGGCAAAGAAGAGGCCGGTCCCCGAGGGACCGGCCTCTTGTCGTGGGCGAGGTTCACTCCGAGCTGCCGATGCGCTGGTTCAGCCAGTCGCCGAGCCACCGGAGGGCATCGCGGCCGGTGTCGTCGACCACGAGGGTTCCGTAGGACACGTGCGCGCCGGAGGCGAAAAACGATGCGGCGCTGAGGCCGTCGTTGACGAGGGTGATCAGATCGGTGCCTTCGAACGCGGTCAGTCCGGTGAGCGCGCCGAGCAGCTCGTCGAGGTCCGGCCAGGTGATCTCCTGAATGGCCTCCGGATCGTCGGCCAGCAGGGCGGTCTCGAGATCGGCCAGGGCCGAGGTCGCCGACGCGATGGTCGAGGTGTAGCCCTGTTCATCCGGCACGGTGGTCAGGACCTGCGAAATCCAGTTCAGATCAACGGTATCGGCGAGGTCCGCCAGCGGCTGGAGCTGAGTGCCCAGCGCGGCGGCGACCTCGCGGACACCCGCCCCGTCCAGTGCGGCGAGCCGTTGCGGCAGCAGCGCCAGGTTTTGCAGAATGCCCGGAAAGTGCAGTGCCGCAAGGCGGGTGACGAGCGCGAGGGTCTGGTCGACCAGCATGCGGGGTTCGAGCTGCGCCAGCACGCCCGCCGCGGAGCGCAGGATGTCCGCGGGAACCGCCGTCAGCGTCGCGATCGCCGCGGTGAGATCATCGGCGGCCGTCGCCAGCGCGAGCGCATCCGGCGAGTTCGACGGGAGCCGTTGAATCCCATTGCCCAGCAGGGCGTCGACGGTCGAGGTGACCGTCTCGGCCGCCGACAGCGCCCCGGGCAGATCGGACCGCCCGGCGGCATCCAGGATCGAGCTCGCATCGTGCTCGGGTGTTCCGCCGGGTGCGGCGGCGAGCCGGTGCAGGGCCGCCGGGCCGGTCGCGCCGGAGTCGATCAGTTCGGCGAGCGGGCCGAGGGTCCGCGCCAGCAGATCCGCGCCCGTGCGCACCCGCGTCAGGTCGATGCCGTCGGGAGCGCCGAGGCCGGTGCTCAGATCGCCGATCGCGGCGGGTATTCCGGGGAGATCCGCGGCCGAGAAGTCCGAGGTCAGGGCGGCGGCAAGTTGTTCATCCGGTGCGTCACCCGGTGTGCCCGGCGCGCCGCTGAGGGTGGTGCTCAGGATGGAGCCCAGCAACCCGAGCAGGGGATTGTCGCCCTTCTGGATGGCGCAGTACAGGTCCTCGGGATGGCAGATCGAGGAGACGCGGCCCGACAGCGCGCCCATGCCCAGCGGCCGGGGATCGGCGATACCGGTGCCGGGCGGGCGCGGCCCGATGACATCCTCGCCCGGGGTGCCCGCACCCGGATCGGCGAGCAGGCCCACGGCCAGCACCCGATCGGCGGGCACCGGTCCGCGGTCGTTGCCGATGGCGGAGGCGAGATCGCCGGTCGCGTCGGCGCCCTGGCTGTAGCCGGTGAGAGTGAAACGCGCCTCCGGGCAGCGGCCGAGGTAATCGCGTAATGCCTGCTGGGCATTGGCTATCGCGGTGGCCTTGCTGTCGGCGTAGGTGTGACTGTTGTCGAAGGCGCGCGCCATATACGGCGTGAAGTAGATGGCGGCATTCCCGCCTTGTTCGCGCTGGATGGTCTCGGCGATCGGCCCGAGCATGCCGACGGGGCGCGCCGGGTCGGCCACCTCGTCGGTTTCCCAGGTGCCCGGGATGAACAGATTGAAGGTCGCCGCGCAGGCCGGGGGC
Organism: Nocardia crassostreae; assembly: GCF_001613405.1. Classification (GTDB taxonomy): domain Bacteria; phylum Actinomycetota; class Actinomycetes; order Mycobacteriales; family Mycobacteriaceae; genus Nocardia; species Nocardia crassostreae. Next base: position 116,353 of record NZ_BDCH01000030.1, on the reverse strand, counting down.
GCGGCGGCCAGCGCTTCCGGCGTATGGACGCCGCCGGAACCGGTGGCCAGCCCGGCGGCGACGACCGCGGTGACCGCGCAACGTAGCGACAGATGGGTACCCGACATGTATTTCATATTCAAGTAAAACCATGGCGCCGGGCGCTTTTCGACTGGGGAATGACTGGGGAGTCGCGAATTGCGGTGTGGCTGTTACTTTTATCCAGGCACCTTCGATCGAATGCCTTATCTGTTCGAATTGGTTTCAAGACAGGTGGTTCGAGATATGTCAACTCTACTCAGTGCCGTCGATGCCGTGAATTACCTTGCCGCCGCGCCTCGTCCCAGTGACGGCGGGAATACGCTCGGCAGCGGATCCTCGCTCCTTTCCAGTGGTTCCGCCGGAATGGGAATCAGCCTGCTGAAATTGCTGCTCGGTCTGTTCACGTCGACCACCGGCAGCATCTGAACCGGGTAATCGCCTCAGCGCGGCGCCGTCAGCGGGCGTTCGTGCTGGGGCGGGCCCGGAGGGCGAGTTCCCGATCGGCGAGCATGCGGGCCCGGCGTTCGGCCATGGCCTCGGCGGGCGAGGCGGATTCGAGGCGGGCCTGGAATACCGCGTAGGCGTCCTCGAGCGCGTCGCGGGCGCCGACGCCGGCGGCCGGGGTGATGGAGTGGTCGGCATCGCCGATCAGCAGGACGGGTGTCGCGGGTGCGGCCGCCTCGGTGAGCGGAACATTGCGGGCATTGCTCACATGCACCGATTCCGTGGCCGCGAGCAGGGGCTCGAGCAGCGCTGCATTGGACGGCGTTGCGGCGGCGATGGTTTCGGCCCATTCGGCCACCGGCCGCAGGCCGATATCGTCCCGGTTCCCGGGCAGCGGCGGGCGCGGAACCCGCAGGAACCACAGGGCCGCCGGATCACCGGGGCGCCAGATGTGGCCGAGCGTGCTGCCGGGACCGGCGGCGGTCATCTCGGCGAAGAAGTGCAGTGTCGCGGGTTCGGTCGGCAGCGTGACCGGTTCGGTGGTCATCCCGTACAACACGACATCACCGGCGTATTCGGCGGACCGTCCGGGTTCCAGCGCGGCCCCGCACGACCGAGTCGATGCCGTCCGCCGCCACGATCAGATCGTCGTCGAGCACCGTGGCCGAGCCATTGTGGTGCAGCGTGCAGCCGCCGTCGTCGAGGGTGACCTCGGTAATCGGTGTGCCGTAATGGATTTCCGCCCCCGAGTCGGCGACGAATTCGGCGAGCATCCCGATCAGGTTGCGCCGCAGCCAGAATCGGTGCCCCCGTCCGGTCATGGCGCTGGACCGCCCCGTGCTGGTGGTGTAGGTGAGTCCGCCGGTGACCGGATACGAGGCGGCGTCGATGGCGGCCTCGGTGACGCCGAGTTCGCCGAGGGCGCGGTGGCCGCGGTCGTCGATGAACAGGAACGCGCCGCCCTCGGAACCGGATTGCTGCTGTTCGTACAACCGCACGGATTCACCGCGCCGGGCCAGCGCGCCCGCCAGCGCGGATCCGGCTATGCCTGCGCCGATGACGGCCACCATACGAGCACCTCCAGTTCGCCGATACGCCAAGGTAGCCCATCTAGGGCAGGCATTTCAGGAAGACGGCGAAGCGCGATTCGGTGTCCAGCCCCACCCCGATGGCGGGTTCCCGGTAGGCGCCGCGCACCGGGAGGGCGGTGTCGTCGGCGAAGGTGAGGATGTGCTCGTATTCACCGGCCCCGCGTCCGATGCGGCGGATCGCCGAGACCTGCGGCCAGGTGTAGGCCCGCGGCGGCCGCCGGTTGTCCTGCCGGACGAGCCCGCCCGCGTAGTGGGCGACCACGACCCGGTCGTAGCCGCAGAGCCCTGCCCCCCGGACGAGCAGGAAGCTCTGCCGCAGATTCCCGAACCGCCGGTCGTGCGCGAGGAGTTCGGCATTCAGATCGAGGACCGGGATGTCATCGATGATCCGGTAGGTCCGCCGGGCCCGGATCACCAGATAGGTGGCCCCGCCGAACAGCACGGGAACCGCCACCCCGGCCACAATCAGATATCCGGCGACGATGCCGACGGGCCGGGTCTCGCGCTGCGCCAGCGTTCCGCAGGACCCCTCGCGATTCTGCCCGCCGATCTCCCGGCACCAATCACCCGGCGCCACCACGTCGTCGCCCCACCTCAGCACCGTGTCGTCGTGCGGCAACCCTTGCCGGGCGATCAATCCCACCACGCCCAGCAGTGCGAGAAATCCCAGCCCCGCGACGATTCGGTTCCTGCGGAAAGGTTTCGGCTGTGCCATAGCGAATTGCTCCCCCCGGACTTCGCTTCTGTGCGAGTGGGTAACCCGATGGCCGCGGGCCGAAACCCGTTGATTTCATGCGGGTTCGAGGCGAACTGTCAGTTCGCGCCGTCCGGATCCGTACCGTAGTCGCCGGTGACCGGAATGTTGGTGATGATGTCCACCAGGGTCCCGCTGGGATCCACGGTCATGAAGTGCCGCTGACCGAAGTCCTCGCTCCGCAGCTCCAGCGGCATCTCGAGCCCGCGTTCGACGGCCTGCGCGTGAGTGGCATCCACATCGTCGACCTCGACGGAAATGAGCACTCCCGCCGGACGATTGCGGAAGGCCGCTGGCACGGTGGCGTGCTCACGCTCCACGATCCCGATCTGCGCCTTGGCTTCGTCCGGCGCTTCCAGCTGCACGTACCACCCGCTGTCGAAGATGACCTTGAACCCGAGCAGCCCGGTGTAGAAGTCGCGCGTCGCGGGGACATCGTCGGCGCAGATGGTGGGGAAGATTCCAGTAATCACGGTCGCTCCTGATCTTGATGGTGCGATCAGCTTGAAGTCTCCCGTGACGGGAGGGTCAAGCGCTGCGCGCGCCCTACCCGTCAGCGCAGTCCGATCCTGGCGGCGAGGGTCGCGGGGAGCGGGTACGGCTTCTCCGGGGGCAGTAGGGCTTTGGCGCGATCGGCGTGGCCGTCGCGGAGGTGGGCGGACATTTTGTGGACCACGGGGGTCAGGTCGCGGATGTTCACGGTCCAGTCGTCGACGTAGCGGTCGATGATGTGGCGGGAGAGGCCGACCTGGATGCTGCGGTGGTCGAGTTTGGCTCCGCGCAGGGAGTATTCGGGGTCCCACTGGACGTGGACGTGGGCGTGCTTGAAGTCGGCTCGCCACTGGTTCGCGTCGGTGTAGACGCGCTTCTCGGGGCTGGTCAGGATCGCCTGGGACAGCGCTTCATCCCATCCGGCGCGGGTGATGCGGACGGCGAGGATGCGTTCCTGGCCGGTTTCGCGGGCCCAGTTGCTGCGGTGCATGAGCCAGCGGAAGGACGGCTTGATCCAGGTCATGCGGCCGCGGGAGAACGGGGGAACGAAGCGTTGCGCGGTGACCGCGGGGGTGGCGATGGCCTCGTTGTAGGCCTGATAGACGACGACGGTGTTGCGGTCGAAGTCGGCCCTGATTTCGTAGGTGTTCATTTCGGGGGCAACGGTAGGTGGATCGGGTCGCGGGGACCACCGAATTGTTCGCGGTGGGCGCCCGAACGGCCGTGTCGCTCATCGTTTGCGGATCGAGCGCCGCGTTGAATGGTCGGCGTGGTGCACACGCCGGAAACCGGGACGGGCAAACCGCGAATCGCCGATCGGCGGCTGCGGGCGGCGCAGCGCGGGGACGAGCATCGGCTGACCGCGCTCGGCGGTCTGGCGGCGTTATCGCTGGATGCGCTGTCGAGCGTGGCCTACGGTCCCGAAGCGATCGTGCTGGTGTTGGTGGCGGCCGGTGCGGCGGCGGTGACCTGGACACTGCCGGTGGCGGCGGCGATCACCGTGCTGTTGCTGGTGCTCGTGGTGTCCTATCGGCAGGTGATCGCGGTGCACCCGGACGGGGGCGGCAGCTATGCGGTCGCGAAGAAGGAACTCGACCGCGGCGTGAGCCTGCTGGCCGCCGCCAGCCTGGTGGTCGACTATGTGCTGACCGTGGCCGTCAGCCTCGCCGCCGGTGCGGCCAGCCTCGCCAGCGCGTTTCCGGTGCTGGCCCCGCACCTGTTACAGATCACGCTGATCGGGCTGGTGGTGCTGGCGGCGGTCAATCTCGCGGGGATCGCCGAATCGGCCAAGGCCCTGATGGGCCCGACCCTGTTGTTCGTCCTCGCGATCGGCGCGGTCATCGTGGTCGGCTTGCTGCGCCCGGAACCGGTGGCGGTCATCGGTCAGGACCTGGGACCGATCGATCCGATCGAAGCGGTGGGAATCGTCCTGCTGCTCAAGGCATTCGCGGCCGGTTGCTCCTCGCTGACCGGTGTCGAGGCCATTGCCAATGCGGTGCCCGCCTTCCGGACGCCGCCCGTGCGCCGCGCGCAGCGCACCGAGGTGGGCCTGGGAATCCTCCTGGGCGCCATGCTGCTCGGCCTCGCCTGGCTCATTCGCGAGCACCGGGTGACGCCGCGCGGCGATGTGACGGTGCTGGCGCAGCTCTCGGCCGCGGCCTTCGGCACCGGCTGGGCCTTCTACCTGACGAACCTCCTCGTCACCCTGGTGCTGGCCCTGGCCGCCAACACCAGTTTCGGTGGCCTGCCGGTGCTGCTGTCCTTGCTGGCCAAGGACCGTCGTGTGCCGACCCTGTTCGCCATGCGCTCGGAACGCCCCGTCTTCCGCTACGGCGTGGCGGCCGTCGCGGTGGTGGCAGGACTGGTCCTGGTGGCGGTCGACGCCGACACCCACCGCATCCTGCCGGTCTTCGCCATCGGCGTCTTCATCGGCTTCACCATCAGCCAGGTCGACCTGGTCCGGCACTGGCAGCGCCAGCGCGGCCCGGGCTGGCGATACCGGCTGGCGCTCAATGGTTTCGGCGCCCTCCTGACCGCGGTCGCGGGTGTGGTGCTACTGGTCGAGAAGTTCACCGAGGGCGCCTGGCTGCTGCTGATCATCATCCCGCTGCTGGTGGTGCTGTTCGCCCGCACCGAGAACTACTACAAGGAGGTGGCCGCCGAACTCGGCTTCGGCCGCGTCCCCGCGCCGGGAGAGACGCTGCCCGATCCCGGCCGCCCTCTGATCGTGGTGCCGGTGGTCGCGGTCAGCAAGGTCACCGCCCGCGCCCTGTGCGCGGCCGCCGACATGGGCGGCGAAATCATCGCGGTAGCAGCGGAAATCGATCCGGCCTCCACCAAACACCTGAGCGCACAGTGGAAACGCTGGAATCCCGGCATCCCCCTCATCGTGCTCCCCGCTCCGCACCGCAGCCTGGTCGCCACCCTCGTCGGCTACGTCCGCAAGCAATCCCACGAGGGCAGGCGCGTCATCGTCGTCCTCTCCCAACTCGAACCCCGCCGCCCCTGGCATCGCCTGCTGCACAATCCGCGCGGTCCGGTGTTGGCCGCGACCCTGCGCGCCCGCACCGACGCCGTCGTCGCCACCGTGACCGTCCGAATCGACTAGACCGGATTCCCCGCGAACCGCGCGGCGAAAGCGGATCGGTTGGCCGACACAGGATTCCGGTCCCAGACCGCGAACACGATCCGGTCGAACGCCGCCCCGTGCCGCCGCAGGGCGAGATCGAACGCCTCGGCCACCTCGACCGGATCATTGCGGAACACCCCGCATCCCCACGCGCCGAGCACCAACTCGCGCACCCCGTGGCGCGCCGCGACCGCCAGCACCCGTTCCGCCCGCTCGGCCAGCACCGCCCGCACCGAGATCGGCCCATCCGAACGCAGCGCCAACTGCCCGGCATTGGGCGCGGGCGAGGTCAGGAACGACACCGGAATCGGCTGCGCGACAAGCTCACCGCGCTCATCCCGGATCACCGGCACGCCGGGCGAGAAGATCACCCGATGGCTGTAGCGCAGATCCGCCGACGCGCGATGCGCCGCATAATAATCCGGCGCTTCCAGCAGACAGCGATACAACAGCGCACTGCGACACAGATCTTCCTCCTGCGCCCGCGCGCCACGCAGATACCCGCCACCCGGATTACGGGCCGACGCGAAATTCAGTACGGCGACGGACGTCCCGCCGGAGTCGTGCAACCGCAGCGCCGCGGTCACGCTGCCCTCGGCGGTCACCTCCACGGTGCCGGTGAACGGTCCGAGCGGCCCGCCGGTGACATCGTCGGTGGGGGAGTAGGAGACGGTCCCGGCACACGCGGCATTCAAGGCCGTGCGGATATCGACGTGCACTCCGGCGCGGGTCCGATAGCTCCCATTGTCGGCGATCTTCTCGTTCTCGGCGGCGATCTGCCTTGGGCTGGTACTCATTCCCGTGACACTACGGTCCGGTGCACCGCTGGTCACGGGCGAAGCGTTGGGAGCATGGAGCGAAATAGCCGGTTGCACAACAACTATTGACGGTAGCGCCGTCGGCATGCCTTCCGTGCGGCCTGTGGCTGAACAATTTCCGCTGCGGATCTGCGTTCAGAGCCGGGAGTGCAGTGCGGCCTTGCTGGAGCGTTTGGCGGGGGCGGTGCTGTTGCCGGAGCGGCCGATCGGCGCGGCGATCGTTGCCGCGCTGCACCGGACGGGTGGATCGGTCGTCTGTATTACGGCGCCCGCGATGGTGGACATGGAGGACCAGGTCGAGTACTTCCTTTGACTGGGCATGGCCACCACCACCGAGAAGATCGCCGGACCTGTCCGGGAGCGGGTGACCATGCTGCCGATCGAGGATCGATCCTCGCGCTGGCTCAGCGAGAAGCTGGTCGACGCCGATAACCCCGATGCCGCTATTGCCCGAAAACAGCTGCGGGACATGGTGGAAGGTGAGCGTCGCGCCGGGCGCACAGCCATGCTCGCTTCCTTCGAGCCATCCCGGATCCTGGAGGAGTTCGCGGACCGGCTGGGCGTCGTCACCGATCAGGCCCCGTCACGGGCCATCCACTGGGGAACCAAGGCCGCGGGCCGGGAGCTGCTTCGATCGCTGGATATACCGGTCGCGGCGGCGAGCGCGCTCGCGTCGAGTATCGACGAATTGGCGGTTGCCCTTGCTCCCATGGTGCGGTCGGGGCATCGCCGGTTCGTCCTGAAACTCGACAGCACCGAGTTCGCGGGCGCGGGCTTGGGTAACGCGCTGTTCGAGGTCGACGAACACACCGCCGCGGCGACGGACCTGCCAGCGGCTATCGCGGCGAGCCTGCCGCGGGCCGAGTTGGTCGACCCCTTACTCGGCTGGCCGGGATTCACCGCCGCCCTGACGAAATCGGATGTGCTCGCCGAGGAACTCATCACCGGCGACGAATTCCGCAGCCCCAGTTTCCAAGGTCGGCTCACACCCGACGGACCGCAGGCCGTCTCCACCCACGAACAGCTACTCGCCGCCAATGGACAAACCTATCTCGGCTGCACCTTCCCCGCGGCCGAACCGTATCGGGCGCTACTGGTCGATTATGGACTTCGCGTCGGGGAGGCGCTGTGCGCCAAGGGAATCGAGCGTGGCGACTACGGCGTCGACTTCATCGCGGTTGCCCGCGGCGGCCGCTGGGTCGTCTACGGCTGCGAATTGAACATGCGCGCCACCGGCACCCGCCACGGCTTCGATCTCGCCACCACGTTGCTCGGCGCCATCCCCGACGCCGACGGCGAACTCCGTGTCGATGGTGAACGCCGCGTCTACCTGACCGCCGACAGCATCGTCTCCGAGCGCTACCGCATGCTGCGTCCGCGCGAGCTGATCGCCGCCGTCGAGCACTCCCCACTGCACTACGACCCGATCCGAAAACAGGGAGTCGTGCTGCACCTGCTCAGCGCGCTGCCCACGTTCGGGAAGTTCGGCGCAGTGTGTGTCGCCGATTCGACCGAGGCCGCGCAACGGCTGCTGGACGATCTGCGGACCCTCGCCGACAAGGCCTGTGGGGCAGCGGAATCGGAGGTTCCCGAGATCGGCACCGCCGACGGCGACCAGTTGCCATGATGGACGCGGCTCCGTTCCCGTCGAGGTGGAGTATATGCAGCTCAATGAGCATCAGATAAACCGTTACCGCACAGACGGTTTCCTTGTCTTGGAAAGTCTCTTCAGCATGACCGAGGTGGAGGACCTACGCGCAGGCTACGAATCCGACGCCGCGAACCCGGCGCCGCATCGCTTCCTCGAGCCGGATTCCGATCAGGTCGCCACCCTGTTCGCCTTACACGATCGACTGCCCGAGTTCGCCGCACTGGCCCGCTCACCGCGCCTGCTCGAACCCGCACGCCAACTGGTCGCCGAACAGCTCTACCTCTACCAGATGAAGGTCAACACCAAATCGGCGTTCGGCGGTAAAACACAAGGCTGGCACCAGGATTACATCGCCTGGCGGCTCGCCGACCAGCTCTCCGCACCCCGCATGGTCACCATGGGGCTGCTGCTCGACGACTCGACCGAATTCAACGCTCCACTGATCTTCATACCCGGCTCGCACACCACCGGACTGCTCCGCGACGACCGCGCCGCGGGCAGCGAACCCGACGACTTCGTCGACTCCAACGACGTCTCGCTCAGCCCGGAGATTCTCGCCGAACTGGTCGAGCGCCACGGCATGCGCAGCGTCCGAGCCCCCGCGGGCTCGGTCGTGATCTTCCACCCCGAGGTCGTGCACGGATCGGCGCCCAATATGTAACCCCGCCCACGCCGGCTATTGATCATGACCTACAACGACGCCCACAACCTGCCCCGGAACCCGACCCCGCGCCCGGAGTACCTGGTCAACCGAGACACCACACCGCTTACGGTGGCGGGATGACCAGCCAGCGCCTGCGCATCGTTCCCTCGCAGTTCGTGGTGGAGCACCTGCCGAACTCCACCTTCCCCGAGGACGACGAATGGATCGCGTTGGTGCGAGCGCCCGAGGGGCTCACCGTGGTTCGCGAGGCCCCGCCGTGGGCCGATGGCGAGCGGTGGAAGGGGTTCTACGGAGACGACTCGCACGGACTCGACCAGCCGGGCATGCTGGCGGCTCTGGTCGGGCCGCTGGCCGAGGCGAGGATTTCGGTGTTCGTGGCCTCCACCTACCATGCCGATCTGGTGCTGGTGCCCGAGCATCGGCTCGATGCGGCGGCGGACGCGCTGCGCGAGGCGGGCCACCGCATCGCCGAGTAGCCGCCGGTCAGCTCCGGTAGGAGACGACGGCCATCATGCCGGATTCGCCGTGATAGATATTGTGGCAGTGCATCAACCACTGCCCCGGATTGTCGGCGTCGAAATCCACCTCGACCGTCTGCATGGGCAGCACGATGGATGTGTCCTTGCGGGGGCCGTTTCCGGCGGCATTGACGACCTGGAAAGTGTGCCCGTGCAGGTGCATCGGGTGCGACATCATCGACTTGTTGACGAAGCGCAGCCGGACGCGCTGCCCCTCGTCGATATCGAGCGGCGCCTGCTCGGGAAATGCCTTCCCGTTGATGGTCCAGATGTACTTGGTCATATCGGATCCGAGTGAGACGTCGAGGGTCCGGTCCGGCGTGCGCTGCGCGAAACGCACGGATTCGGCTGCTACGAGCCGATCTCCGGTGATGGGCGCGACCGCCAGCTCGGCCGGTCGCACATCGGCCGCCGGTGCGGCGCCGCCGCCGGTGCGCAGCAGCGCGAAGCCCTGGCCGTTCTTGCCTTCGGCCGCGGCGACGAGTGGAAAGACGCCGTCGCCCAGTTCGACGACCACGTCGTACCGCTCGCCCATGCCGATGAGCAGGCTCGAGGCGGTCAGCGGCTGCACGGGAAAACCGTCGCTGTGCGTAATCCGCATGGTGTGCCCGCCGACCGCGACGCGGAAGGTGGTGTCGGAGGCGGCATTCACGATCCGCAAACGGATGCGCTGCCCGGGCCGGGCGGTGACGGTGACCGGATCGGCGCCGATGCGGCCGTTGATCAGATAGTGGGGATAGGTGACATCCCCGGCGTCCTCGCCGAGCGGATTGTTCGGGTCGACGGGCATGGCCATCCCGGAGCCGTTCATGCCGCCCATATCCATCCCGGCCATGCCCTGCTCCCGCAATTGCCGCAGCTGCTGGTCGGGATCGCGGCCGTCCACGCCGTCGAGCCAATCATCGAGCACCACAACCGCTTCCAAGTCGTAGTCGCGCCCGTCCTCGGGATCCTCCACGATGAGCGGCGCGTACAGCCCGCGATCGAGCTGCACCCCGACATGCGGGTGGAAGAAGTAGGTCCCCGCATCGGGCGCGGTGAACTCGTATCGGAAGGACCCGCCCGGATCGATCTCCGGCTGGGTGACATCCGGGACGCCGTCCATATCGTTGCGCAGGGCGATCCCGTGCCAGTGCACGGTCGTCGGCGCGGGCAGCCCATTGCTCAGCTCGGCCCGCAGCACCTCGCCCTTGCGAATGCGGATCTCCCGGCCCGGCAGCTGCCCGCCGTACGTCCAGGTCCGCACCTGCACCCCGCCCAGATCCACCGTCGACGGCTCGGCCCGCAAGGCCACCTCGCGCACCGGCGCGTTCGCCGCCCGCCGCGCGGCCTCGGCCCTGCGCACCGCCTCCGAATCCGGCTGGACGGGGCCGCCGCCGGTGTTCTTCGCGCACGCGCCGAGCGTCACGGCCGCCGCCGCACCGGCCCCGAGGGCGAGGAATCCGCGCCGGGTGAGTGCCGAGGGGAAATTCCGGGCCGACATGATGCTCCCTTCCGGTTGCGCGAATCGCGCCCCCGATGGACGATACTACTGTCTACGTACGTAGAACGTAGACGGTCGGTCGAGGTTCCCGGCTCGGGCGCGTCGGCTTGAGCCGACACGGGCGCCGTCCTACGATCGGGTACTACGCACCGGGGCAGTAGTCCGTACGCGGGTGCGGATCGGCCGTGTCGTGAGGTGAGGAGACGTCAACGTGGCTGCGCGAGGCTTCGGCGAGCTGGAAGCGGTCGTGATCGAACGGATCTGGGACCGCGCCGAGAAGACGGCGGTCCGTGAGGTCTTCACCGAACTCGCCGCCGAACGCGATATCGCCTACATCACCGTCATGTCCACCATGGACAACCTGCACCGCAAGGGCTGGCTGCAACGCGAGCGCGTGGGCAAGGCCTACCGGTATTGGCCGTCGCTGACCCGTGAGGAGTACAGCGCGCAGTTGATGCGTGAGGCGCTGGGCAGCGACGGTCGCTCGGAACTGGTGCTCGCGCATTTCGTGGAGCAGATGAGCCCCGAGGAATCCGACGGCCTGCGTGCCGCGCTGCGCAAACTGTCGCGGTCCAAGCCGAAGTAGTGGTGCTCCGGCTCACACCCTCGCGGCAAAGTACGTACTTGGATAGTAGATTGGTGCGAGGCCGCCGATCACGCGGCACCGAATAGGTTCGTTCGCCCGAAAACAATGCTCGGCCAAACGGATTCGAGGCAGGAGGTGGCGTCGGTGGGAGCAGCGCTCCGGAACCGCCGACGGCCCGCCGTCGCCGCCGGGGGCGTCGTGGCACTGCTGGTGGTCCTGCTGGCGGACTGCACCCTGTTCCGGGCGGAGGGGCACGAGCACGCCGCCGCGCCCGCCGCTCTCGTCGCGGTCGGCTACGCCGCCGACGGGACCACGGATGTGATCGGTGAGATCGAGGACTGCGCGCCGCATCTGGAACATTGCGTGAAAACCGCGGTTCCCGGTGAGAACGGGAGCGCGGCGTCGCTGCACCTGCTGCTGTCATTGCTCGCGCTCGCCTTGTTCGCCGTCGCGGCCCAGTCGCCCGGCCCGCCCGGTGTGCGTGGTCCGCCGGGCCGCGTTGTTCCCGTCGTCAGCGGCCGAATGCTGTTGACGCGCCTCTGTATCGCCCGACGCTGATCGGTCAGCGCCAGGTCGGCGTGGGCAAACCGCCGACCGGTGTCCGCTGCCCGCACACGTCCGGCCCGTCCCCGCGCGGACGGTCCGATACAGAAAGCGACACCCATGGACAAGGTCCTGCTCGACAAATTCGCCTCGCTCGCCGATGAATCGGTGGTGGTCGCGCCCGGCGCGGCCCGGCAACCGCGCGCCCTGGTCGGCAATACCCCGGTGCTGTGGGTCGGCGAGCCGCTCGCCGCGCCCGGCCGTGGCTTCTGGGCCAAGCTCGAGGGCTTCAACCCCGGCGGTATGAAGGATCGGCCCGCCCTGCACATGGTGCGCTGCGCCGAACTGCGCGGCGAGCTCGCGCCCGGCGCCCGCATCGTCGAATCCAGCAGCGGCACAATGGGATTGGGGCTTGCGCTGGCAGGTCTGGTCTATCGGCACCCGGTGACGGTGGTGACCGATCCCGGCCTGGAGCCGATCGTGGCGCGCATGCTCGCCGCCTACGGGGCGCGCGTGGATCTCGTCGCCGAACCGCATCCGGTGGGCGGCTGGCAGCAGGCGCGCCGCGATCGGGTCGCCGAACTGCTCGCCGCCGAGCCCGATGCGTGGTGCCCGGACCAGTACGGCAATCCCGACAATGTGGCCGGATACGAATCCCTGGCGCTCGAACTCGTCGATCAGCTGGGCCGCGTCGATGTGCTGGTGTGCGCCGTCGGCACCGGCGGCCACTCGGCCGGAGTCGCCCGGGTGCTGCGCCGCTTCAACCCGGATCTGAAACTCGTCGGCGTGGATACGGTGGCCTCCACCATCTTCGGCCAGGCCGCCGGGCCGCGGCTCATGCGCGGCCTGGGATCCAGCATTCACCCGCGCAATGTGGACTACGAGGCGTTCGCCGAAATCCATTGGGTCGCACCGGCAGAGGCGGTGTGGGCCTGCCGCACCCTGGCGTCGAACTACCATGCCAGCGGCGGCTGGAGCGTCGGCGCGGTCGCACTGGTGGCGGGCTGGGTGGCGAGTACCCACACCCCCGATACCCGGATCGCGGCGGTCTTCCCGGACGGCCCGCACCGGTACTTCGACACCGTCTACAACGACGCCTACTGCACCGAGCACGGACTGCTCACCGCCGCACCGCCCGTCGAGCCCGATGTCATCGACCATCCCACGCAGAAGCAGGTCAGCACCTGGACCCGCTGCACCACCGTCATAGCTCCCACCCCATTCGCGGCCGGTGCCCGCGCCCAGGAGCACGCATCGTGACGGTCCTCGCGCGATTCCGCGCCTTCGACACCGCCGCCCGCCTGCTCATGATCAACCAGTTCGGCATCAACCTGGGCTTCTACATGCTCATGCCGTATCTGGCCGGATACCTCGCGGGCCCACTCGGTTTGGCGGCGTGGGCCGTCGGCCTGGTGCTCGGCGTGCGCAACTTCTCCCAGCAGGGCATGTTCCTGCTCGGCGGCACCCTCGCCGACCGTCTCGGCTACAAGCCGCTCATCGTGGCCGGATGCTTCTTGCGCACCGCCGGTTTCGCCTTGCTGGTGTTCGCCGACTCCCTGCCCGGATTGCTGATCGCCTCGGCGGCAACGGGATTCGCGGGCGCACTGTTCAATCCGGCGGTGCGCGCCTACCTGGCGGCCGAGGCAGGGGACCGGCGCGTGGAGGCGTTCGCGATCTTCAATATGTTCTACCAGGCGGGCATCCTCGCGGGCCCGCTGGTGGGACTCGCCTTGATGGCCTTGGAGTTCCGTGTCACCGCCGCCGCGGCCGCCGTCGTCTTCGCGGCGCTGACGGTCGCGCAATTGTTCGCCCTGCCGACCCGCCGCGCGGCCGAGCCGGAGTCGCGGACCTCGGTCCTGGAGGACTGGCGCACCATTGTCGCCAACCGGCGTTTCGTGGCGTTCTCCGTGGCGATGATCGGTTCGTACGTATTGTCCTTCCAGGTCTACCTGGCCCTGCCACTGCAAGCCGAGCACCTCGCCCCGGACCACGCGCAAGCGGTCACCTCAGCCGTATTCGTCATCTCCGGTGTGGTGGCGGTCGCGGGCCAGCTCCGCATCACCGCCTGGCTGCGCTCCCGCTGGGGCAGTGGACGCAGCCTGGTAGCCGGTATGGCCGTGCTCGCGGCATCCTTCCTGCCGCTGGCAATAGTTTCCGGCCCAACACCTTTCGGCACTCCCGCCGCGATCGCCGCACTCATGCTCTCGGCGGCCCTCCTGGCCGTCGGCACCGCGGCGGTCTTCCCCTTCGAGATGGACACCGTTGTCGCCCTATCGGGAAACCGCCTGGTCGCCACCCACTACGGCTTCTACAACACCATCGTCGGCGTCGGCATCCTCATCGGAAACCTCGCCACCGGTGCGGTCGTCGGCGCGGCGCGTACCGTCCACGCCGACTGGGCGGTATGGACAGGTCTGATCATTATCGGCGCCCTCGCCACCTTGGCCCTCCACCTGCTCGACCGCATGACTTCCACCGCCGGGCAACGCACTCCGGCTTCGTCACCCGACGAATTCGTCACCGAACCCGTGCCCGTCCTCGCGGGCAGGGGCCGCCACCGCCGACCCACCCCGAGCGGCCGCCATCGCATGCCGGTCGGTCGCCTGCCCGACTATCGGACCGAGCCGATCAGAAGGCCCGGCCGTTGAGGTATCCAGGTTCTGCCGCGATTCCCGGCTGCGCGGTGCGCTCAGCCGGGAATCGGTGTGCAGAGGGCGATTCCGACGGCGACGAGCAAGGAGGCCAGCGGAGCCAGAGTGGCGGTGGCCGCCGCGGCCGTGAGGGTGAGGCGGGCTCGGGTGCGGGAGGCCGGGGCCGTCGGCGCGGACAGGCGCTGGACCCGGGTGGCCAGCGCGACTTCGGCCGCGCCGAGGGCGCCCGCGGGGCCCGCTTTCATACCGGAGAGGGTGAGCAGGGCGCGCAGCACGGTGCCGCGGCCGTGAATCCGGGCCGCGGCATCGTCGGCGAGCATCTCGAGCAGCCGCGCCACCTCCCTGGCGCCGATCGTGAAGAGGGTGAGGCCCGGCAGCACCGTGGCCAAGCCGCGCGTTGCGGCGAGCAGGAGATGGTGGCGCCCGCTGAGATGGGCGCGCTCGTGGCTGAGCACCGCGTCGAGATGGTCGTCGGGCAGCGCGGTGAGAACGGCGCGGCTGACCACGACCGTATGAGGTTTGCCCGCAACGCAATACGCGGCCGGTTCGTCCACCTCGAGAACTACCGCATCCAGATCCGGGTGATGACGACCCGCCATACGGGTCAACTGCGCGTGCTCGAAGGTGGTGCGCCGAGCGCGCAGCAGCGACGTCGCGAGACGCACGGCCAGCACTCCGGCGGCCAGGCTGACAGCACCTGCCAATAGCAACAGCGCGACCTGGACCGGCGTGCCGTACCGGCCGACGGTGGCATCGTGCAGATGTGTCAGACAGGTATCGAGGATCCGCTTGGGCGCACTGGAAACCCCATGGGACACAAGGTCGACGACCAGCATCACCAGCGCCGCCGACCACGCCAGCACCGTCGACGCCATCGAGGCCAGCCAGGCGATCAGCGCCACCCGCGGCGCCGCCCCCGCCTGGCCCACCCGTCGCAACAGTCGCGGCGCGAGCACGGCGACGGCGAATCCGTAGAACAGCAGACATGCGGCGACGCTCATCGAACCACCTGCCGTGTCATCGGGTGCATCAGTGCTCCTCGGGTCGACCGCGCACGAGTGTAGGGAGCAAAGCTGAGGGAATCCTTACCGTTGCGGTGTGGCGGCCGTGCGCAGGCGGTCGGCGAGTTCGAGGCTGCGGTCGCGGAAGTCGGCGGGCTCCTCGATATGGAAGTCGACACCGAGGAAGGCGATGGTGAGGACCATCCATTCGAAGGAATCCACCCGGACGGTGACCCGGCAGCGGGTGGGGGAGAGCGGCTCGATATCGCAGTCCTGGAATTTCAAGGCGTCGGCGACAGCGGAGGCACTGGTTTCGACGGTGACCACGGCCCGATGCCGACCGGCGGTGAGGCCCTCGCGCAGGTAGTCGGCGGCCGAGCGGGCCGGGAGCGGGCGCGGTGTGAAAGGTGCTGCGGTGCTGGTGATTCCGGTGACCCGATCAAGCCGGAAGGTGCGCCAGTCGCCGCGTTCGATATCCCATGCGAGCAGGTACCAGCGCAGGTGCATGTGGACTTGCCGGTACGGCTCGACGCGCCGGGGCGTGGTGCGGCCGCTGCGGCCCGTGTAATCGAAGGTCACCACTTCGTGGCGGGCGGCCGCCACGCCGAGAGCGGTCAGGGCTTCCGGATCGACGGCGGGTGCGGCCAGCGGGGCCGCTTCCACGGTCGCGCGGAGCGCGCCGACCTGCGGGCGCAGGCGTTTGGGCAGGAATTGGTCGATCTTGCCGAAGGCGCGGTCGGCGGCCGTGCCCATATCGGCGTGGCCCTCGGGCTCGGCCGGTGCGGTCGCACCCAGCAGGTCGAGACCGACGAGCGTGGCGACCGCCTCCTCGTCGTCGAGCACCAGCGGCGGCAGGGTGCGGCCCGCCGCGAGCCGGTAGAAACCGCTCGGGCCGGGCTGGGTCGTCACCGGATAGCTGTACTCGCGCAGCCGCTCCACATCCCGGCGCAGCGTGCGCGGGCTGATATCGAGGCGGCCCGCGAGCTCTCGACCGCTGAAGCGGCGGCCGGTCTGCAACTGGGCCAGCAGTTCGAGCATGCGGCGCGTGACATCGGGCATGACTCCATCATGGCTCGAATCGCGGTCGGAATCCGGCCGCAACTGTTCGTACGGTCGGGATATGACCACGACACAGGCCGTAGACCAGCACCTTCGCCGCGCCATCCGGATTCGGGCGGCACGCACCAACAACCTGCGCGGCATCGATATCGATGTGCCGCGCAACAGCCTGGTGGTATTCGTCGGCGTCTCCGGGTCGGGCGAATCCTCGCTCGTGTTCGACACCATTGCCGCCGAGGCGGGCTATCAGGTCAACGAGACCTATCCGCCGTTCGTGCGCAATCGCCTGCCGCGCTGGAGCCGCCCCGAGGTGGATGCCATCGACGGGCTCTCCCCGGTGGTGGTGATCGACCAGAAACGCCTGGGCGGCAATGCGAGATCGACCGTCGGCACCATCACCGACGCCTACAGCTATCTGCGACTGCTGTTTTCGCGGGTGAGTGAACCGTATGTCGGTGAGTCGAACCATTTCTCGTTCAACGACCCCGCCGGAATGTGCCCGACCTGTTCGGGCCTGGGGGAGACCGTCGTGACCGATGCGGATCGCGTACTGGACCTGGACAAGTCGCTGGGCGAGGGCGCGATCCTGTTGCCCGGCTTCGGGAACGGCCAGTTCTGGTATCGCCAGTACGCCGATATCGGCTCCTTCGACGCCTCGACCCCGCTGCGCGACTGGTCCGCCGACGAACGGCACGCGTTGCTCTACGGCGGCGAGGCCGCCGCCCGGCTCGGCACCCGGCCGCCGAAGGACTACGAAGGGGTGATCGAGCGGTTCGAACGCGTCTACCTGCACACCGCCGACAATCCCTCCGAACGCAAACAGGCTGTGGTGGAACGCTTCACGCATTCACGGACCTGCCCGGACTGCCGCGGTGAGCGACTCGACGAGGCGGCGCGCACAGCCCGCGTCCTCGGCCACACCATTGTCGAGATGAGCCGTATGGAGATCGGGGAACTGGCCGCTCTGATCACCGGTGTGACGGCCGTGCGGGTTGCCCCAGTGCTGACGGCCCTGCACGACCGGCTCACCGCGCTCGCCGATATCGGGCTCGGCTACCTGTCTCTCGCCCGGCCCACGACCACCCTGTCCGGCGGCGAATCCCAGCGCATCAAGACGGTCAAACACCTGGGCAGCAGCCTCACCGAAATGCTGTACGTCTTCGACGAACCCACCGTCGGCCTGCACCCGCACGATGTGCGCTCGATGTCCGATCTGCTGAAGCGGCTGCGGGACAAGGGGAATACCGTGCTGGTGGTCGAACACGATCCGGACGTCATGCGCATCGCCGATCGGATCGTCGAAGTAGGCCCCGGTGCGGGCGCGGCGGGCGGTGAGATCGTCTTCCAGGGCCGATACGACGAGCTGTGCACCGCCGACACCCTGACCGGTCGCGCCCTGCGTCAGCGCCGCGTCGTGGGTACGCCCCGGCCCGCGACCGGCAAGATCCGCATCGAGAACGCCACCCGCAACAACCTCGAGGGCCTCGGCGTCGACCTCGCCACCGGCGTGCTCACCGTCATCACCGGCGTCGCGGGCGCGGGCAAATCCAGTCTCGTCGCCGAACTGGTGGACCAGCACCCGGCCACCATCGTCGATCAGCGCGCGGTCTCCACCAATCGCCGCTCCACTCCCATCACCTACACCGGCATCGCCCCGGCCGTGCGGAAACTCTTCGCGGCCCGGAACAAGGTGAGCCCCACCCTGTTCAGCGCCAACTCCGCAGGCGCCTGCCCGGCCTGTGACGGCCTCGGCGTCGTCTACACCGACCTCGCCTTCATGGACGGTCAGGAGGTCGTCTGCGAAACCTGCGGCGGCCGCCGCTTCACCCCCGAGGTCCTCGCCTACACCCTCGACGGCCTCAGCATCGCCGATGTGGACGATCTCACCATCGCCGAAGCCGCCCAGCGCTTTCCGGACCCGGCCATCACCCGGGCGCTGCGCCACGTCGCGGAAGTAGGTCTCGGCTACCTGCGCCTCGGCCAGTCCCTCGCCACGCTCTCCGGCGGCGAATGCCAGCGCCTGAAGATCGCCAAGGAACTCGCGAAACGCGACGGCCACACCATCTATGTCCTCGACGAGCCCACCACCGGCCTGCACCTCTCCGATATCGACACCCTCCTGGACGTCCTCGGCGGCCTCGTCGACAAGGGCAACACCCTCGTCGTCATCGAGCACAATCTCGATGTCATCCGCCGCGCCGACCGGGTGATCGACCTCGGCCCCGGTCCGGGCCGCTACGGCGGCCGCATCCTCTACGAGGGCGAACCGGAGGGCCTGCTCGCACACGAAGAGTCGAAAACGGCGCTGGCCCTGCGCGCGTGACGGCTCCGATCAGCGCGGCTTGCCAAGTCGCCCCGCCATCCGGTAATATTATCTACGTACGTACTACGTAGATAAAGCCTGGCGCCGCCCCCTCATCGGCGCCGGGGCGTCGATCGGACCGGCGCCAGACGACGCACCGGGATACCGCACCCCATCATAGCGGCGATCCCGGTGCGTTGTCACCCATTCACGGTGCGGCTATGAGCTTTTCGGCCGCCGCCTCGATGCGATCTTCGTCCAGCAGTACGGTGTTCGCGGCCGGGCCCAACGGGACGAAACTGTCCTCGCTCGTCACCCGGGCAATGGGGCCGTCGAATCCCGCATCCAGCAGCGCCGCGCACACCGCCTCGGAAATGCCGCCGCTGCGGCGGGTTTCGTCGGCGATGAGCACCCGCCCGGTGGCACGGGCATTGTCGAGCAGTTCATCCACCGGCAGCGGCGCGAGCCACCGCAGATCGAGCACCCGGGCGTGGATGCCGCGGGCGGCCAGCCGCCGCGCCACCCGCAGGCTCATGGGCACGCCATTGGCGAAACTCACGATGGTGAGATGGGTTCCGGTGCCGTGCACCCGCGCCGAACCGATCTCGGCGTGTCGTACCCCGGAAATCGGCGCCGCCCAGCCGCCGTCACCCGGCCGATGCAGATCGCGGGTGTGATACAGCGCGATCGGCTCGAGGAAGACGCACACCCGCCCGTCCACCCGGGCCGCCGACACGCAGGTGCGCAGCATGGCCGCGGCATCATCGGCGCGCGATGGCGAGGCGATCACCACGCCGGGGATATCCCGCAGTGCCGCAATGGAATTGTCATTGTGGAAGTGCCCGCCGAACCCCTTCTGATAGGCATAGCCCGCGATCCGCACCACCAGCGGATTCCGGTACTGCCCACTGGAGAAGAACGCCAGCGTCGCGGCCTCGCCGCGCAGCTGATCCTCGGCATTGTGCACATAGGTGAGGTACTGGATCTCCGGAATCGGCACGAATCCCGCCAGCGCCGTCCCCAGCGCGGTCCCCAGCACGCTCTGCTCGTCGAGCAGGGTATCGAAGACCCGCCGCACCCCGTAGGTCTGCTGCAAACCCTTGGTGACGCCGTAAACCCCGCCCTTGCGGCCGACATCCTCGCCGAAGACCAGCACATCGGGATCGCGCGCCAGCAATTGCCCGAGCGTGTGATTGATGGCCTGCGCCAAGGTCATCGGATCGCCGGTGGCGACCGGCGCGGGCGCCGGGGGAGTGGTGACCCGCGCGGACTCCGCCGCGGCGGCCGAGCGAATGACATCGGTGCGCACGACCGTCGGGCGGGCGTGCGCCAGGCTCGCCACGACCGCACCCGCGGTCTCCAGTTTCGTTTCCCCCGAAACCTTTTCGGCCATCTCGCTGACTCGGGCCGCAATATCGTCATAGCGCCGCAGGACTTCACCGGGCGTCGCGACGCCCGCGGTGACCAGCAGCTCCCCGGTCCGGGTCACCGGATCCCGGCGCAGATCGGCCGCCAGTTCGGCGGGCCGCCGGTAGGCCGCCTCCACATCCGAGCCCGCATGGCCCAGCAGACGCACGGTCCGCAATCGCAGGAAGGCCGGTTTCCGGTGCGCGCGAACATAATCCGCGGCCTCCCGCGCCACGGTCAGCGCATCGACGATATCCGCGCCGTCGGCGTCGAAATAGCGCAGCCCGGGCCTGGCGCCGTAGGCGTGCTCGATCCAGGTCCGCGGCGTCGGCACGCTGATGCCGATACCGTTGTCCTCACACACGAACAGCACCGGCATGGGCACGCCCAGATGCGCGGTGTGCACGGCGGTATTGATGGCCCCGGCGGCCGTCGAATGATTGGCCGAGGCATCGCCGAAGCTGCACACCACCACGGCGTCGCCGGGCAATTCGCAGGCGACTCCCAGATTCGCGGCCCGGTCGATGGCGAAGGCCAGCCCAACCGCCCGCGGCAGATGCGAGGCGATGGTCGAGGTCTGCGGTATGACATGGGCGGGCTTACTGCCGAAAACCTTGTGCCGCCCACCGGAAATCGGGTCCGCCGCCGCCGCGACCACCCCGAGCAGCACATCGCGGATGGGGTCGAGTCCGGGCACCTGCCGGGTGCGCTGGACGAAGAATCCGGCCGAGCGATAGTGCAGCAGCGCCGGATCGGTCGGGCGCAGGGCCGCGGCCACCGCCGCATTCCCCTCGTGCCCGGAGGAACCGATGCTGTAGTACCCCCGCCCGTCCCGGGTGAGCTGCCGCGCCGCGAAGTCGAGATGGCGGGCGGTGGCCTGGGCGTCGAACAGCGCCAGGGCCTGGGCGCCGGTCAGCGGGGCGCCGGGAGACAGCGATTCCTGTTGTGGCCGAGCGGGTCCCGGTTTCGTGGCGGCGATTTCGGCACGAAACCATTGGTCCAGCTCCGCTTCGCGCTCGTTGATGCGATCACCTCTCCGATATGTCCCATATGTCGTGTGCGCCAGGGCTCAGCGTATTTGTGAAACGGGCTTTCCCGCCGCAACTCCACGCCGAAATCGCCGCTGTGGCACGCTCCCCCTCATCGTGGCCAAGGACGGCCGGTCATGTGCTCGATATCGGTATTGAATCGGCGCAAATATCCGGCAAATGCGGCGACGTCGTCCGCGGACCAATCGGCCATGCTGACTTCCAGGGCCTTCACGTTCTCGGTGCGCTCGTTGTCGAGCTGCCGTACGCCCTCGGGCGTGACCTGGAAGCGGCGGGCCATGCCGCCGTCCGGATCCGGAATGCGCTCGATGAGCCCGTCGCGCATCATGGCCGCGGTCTGTCGCCGCAGGGTGGACGCCTCCAGGCCGAGCGCCTCGCTGAGCTGGCCGATGGACATGGACTCCTGATCGCGCAACCGGCTGAGCAGGGTGTAGGCGCTGCGATCCAGGGACCGGCTGGTGCGGGTCACGAGGGTGTACCGCCCCAGCAGCATTGTCTCGAACTCCACCAGATCCAAGGGCTTGTCCATCGCCATCCTCGCTGCTCGGCTTTGGTTTTCAGGGCAGGTATAGCACGGTGTTCCGTGTATCGGCCATGTCTCGTGCATTAAACACGTTGCGTGTATTCAGCACGGTGTGTGTATCCTACCTGCTGCGTGTATCATACACGACGTTGTTGTTCGTCAGATAAGGAAGAAGCTCATGAACGCCCCCGCACCCGCGGTTCGACCCAACGGCGTGCTCGCCGTGCTGGCCGCGGCTGGCATTCTCGCCGCGTTGATGCAGACGCTGGTCGTCCCCTTGATCGGTGATCTGCCCCGGCTGCTGCACACCAGCGCCGCCGACGCCTCCTGGGCGATCACCGCGACGCTGCTCTCGGCCGCCGTGGCCACGCCGATTGCCGGACGGCTCGGCGATATGTACGGCAAGCGGCGCATGCTGCTGGCGTCGACCGTGCCGCTCATTGCCGGTTCGGTGCTGTGCGCGGTGGCCGGATCGGTGACGCCGATGATCATCGGACGCGGGTTGCAGGGCTTGGGCATGGGCATTGTGCCGCTGGGCATCAGCGCCATGCGGGATCTGCTGCCGCCGGAGCGGCTCGGCTCGGCCATCGCGGTCATGAGCGCGTCGATGGGCATCGGCGGGGCCCTGGGCCTGCCGCTGGCCGCGGCGGTCGCACAGCACACCAACTGGCATGTGCTCTTCTGGGGTGCGGCCGTGGTGTGTGCGCTCATTGCCGGACTGATCTGGGTATTCATTCCCACCACCGGGAATGCCTCGCCCACAGCGCGTTTCGATGTGCCGGGCGCGCTGGGGCTGGGCGCCGGACTGGTCTGCCTGCTGCTGGCCATGACCAAGGGCGCGGGCTGGGGCTGGACCGGCGCCATGACGCTGGGGCTGTTCGCGGCCGCGGTCGTGCTGTTGATCGCCTGGGTGCGGTGGGAGCTGTACACCACCGATCCGCTGGTGGATCTGCGCGTCACCGCGCGCCCGCAGGTGCTGCTGACCAATGTGGTCGGGCTGGTGCTCGGCTTCGCGGTCTACGCGCAGTCCCTGCTGGTGCCGCAGCTGCTGCAGTTGCCGGAGGCCACGGGATACGGTCTGGGGCAATCGATGCTGGGCATGGGTCTGTGGATGGCGCCGTCGGGTCTGGTCATGATGGCGGTGTCGCCGCTGGGCGCACGCCTGTCGGCCGCGCGCGGTCCGAGGACCACGCTGATCATCGGCTCGCTCGTCATTGCCGCCGGATACGCCTCCGGTCTGCTGCTGATGGGTTCGGCCTGGGGGCTGCTGGTGCTGACCTGCGTCTGCGCCGCGGGCATCGGCCTGGCCTACGGCACGCTACCGGCGCTCATCATGGGCGCGGTGCCGCTGTCGGAGACCGCCGCTGCCAATAGTTTCAACACGCTCATGCGGTCGATCGGTTCGTCGATCGCGGCAGCGGTTGTCGGCGTGGTGCTTTCGCAGCTGACCATCCAGTTCGGTTCCTACGCACTGCCGTCCGAGACCGGATTCCGCGTCGGCCTGCTGATCGGCTGTGCCGCGGCCGTACTGGCCGCGGCCGTCACGGTCGCCATCCCGGCCCGGGCCGCCACTACACGAGACAAGACCACGAAGGAGCTCCAACCATCATGAAGCCCATTACCGAACGCGATATCCGATCGTCGTTCGTCAACTGTTCCAAGGGCGATGCCAAACGCCTGCCCGTCCCGCGGGATCTGGACTCCCGTCCCTGGGAGGATCTGGATTTCCTGGGCTTGACCGACCCGTCCTATCCGGGCCGCGCCTATCTCGTTGTCCCGCAGGATGGTCGCCTGGTCGGCGTCACCATGCGCTACGAGACCGGGGGCTCCGGCAAGACCCAGATGTGCGTGATCTGCTCCACCACGCACACCGCCCACGGCGTCTCCCTGATGACCGCCCCGAAAGCCGGTGACTCCGGCCGCAAGGGCAATACCGTCGGCACCTACATGTGCACCGACCTGGCGTGCTCGCTCTACGCGCGCAACAAGCGCCAGCCCGCACTGGGCCGCCGGTATCGCGAGGACCTCATCTCCGCCGAGGAGAAGGTCGAGCGGGTCGTCGAGAATATGAACGCCTTCCTGTCCCGGCTCTACAGCTGATCGGCCGTGGCGCCGGGCCAGGCCCGCTGCTTCATCATCTCTATGACGAGGGCGGCGATATTCCACGCGTCATCGCCGCCCCGGTGATGGGTGCCCTCCAGCGGTAACTCCGAAATAGCCAGGGCGCCCGCCATCCCGTAACGGCGATGCGTGCCACGGGATTCGGAGAAGGCGAGCTTGGCGTTGGTGTGGCGCGACCCGAAGGGATAGGCGACTCCGGTTGCGCCACACTGGCGTTCGAACTGCTTGCGGTCGTAATCGCCCCAGCTGGCCCAGGGCCGCGAATCGGCCCGGAATTCGGTGCGCAGCAGCTCGCACGCTTCGGCGAAGGAAATACCGCCCGCGACCTGCTCGGGCGTGAGAGTGGTGAGCCGCGTACAGAATTCGCTCACCGTGGACCGCTCGGGCCGCACCAGAATGCTGTGCTTGCTCACCCGTTCCAGGCTGTGGGTATCGAGCACGCACAGCCGATCTCGATGATCTCGTTCGGCATGCCGGGCGGATTGGCCTTCTCCCAGCAGGTGGCCTCCACATCCACCACATTCAGATAGCGTTCGTTCATGTCGCCGGACGGTACCGGCCGGATACCGCCCGGCGACAACGGTTTTTTACTCCGCGTTCAGGTCCAGGCCGGTGTTGTTGGCGGGGTTGCGGATGGACAGCTTGTCGGAATCGATGGTGACGGTGGTCTTTCCGTCGAGTGCCGCCAGGACCTGCTGTTCCACCTCCATGACCTCGGGGGCGCACAGCATCTTGGTGGTGCCGATCTTGAAAGTGACGTCGGTGCCCGCGATCTCGGCGGTGCCGATCATCTGATTGAAGCCCGCGCTGCCCGAGACCGCGCCGTCCTGGGCGATGGTGAGGGTCGGGCGGACCTCGTCGAGCGTCACCGAGCGGGTCACGGCATCAGCGCTCACCAGGGCGGTCACGATCCAGGTCGTGCCGGTGAGGGGCTTGTCGGGGTGGGCGACCTTGCGGTCCAGCAGGGTGACGGTGCTGCCATTGCCGGAGATGGTGAGATTCGGGCCGTCCAGTTTCCAGGTGGGCTTGGATTCCAGCAGACCGGTCATCCAGCCGTCGGCGCCAGCGGTCTCGTCGGGGCAGCCCATCAAGGTCATGGCCAGTTGGTCGGTTTCGAGGACGTTCCCGGTCAGGGAGACGGGACCGGACGCGGAATTGCAGCCCGCGCTGGCATGCACCCGACTGTCCTCGAACCCCAGGTTCAAAGGCCCGCCACCGGGAATCGGCAGGCCCTCGACCTTGGTGGAGACGTAATCCTTACCCATGGGCGTCGCCTCGGGCTGCGGATCGGTGTCATCGCTGCCGGAGGAGCAGCCCGCCGCGGCCAGGGTCACGGCGAGCAGGACGCCACACACTCGAGTAGCTGACATAGGGCCGATCGTACGGACTACACCGGCATACCCAGCGCCGACGCTAGGGTCTGCCCGATCGTATCGGCGAAGGCGGCGAGGGCGCCCGGATCCAGCAGCGAGGTGATGACGTCGCGGTTGTTGCAGCCGGTCGGGACGGTCACGCCGGTGAGGCGGTCATTGAGCCAGAGGGCCGCGCTCGCGGTGCCGGAGACGGCCGCGATGCCGTGCTCGCTGAGCAGGTCTCGGGTGTAGAAGACGCGGGCTCCCGGGTCCTCGCAGTAAGTGTCGTAGAGGTTGTTGACCGCATTGATCGGCATCACCTCGTCGAAGGGCGATTCGTAGATGTAGAGCGGGGTCGGGGGCGTGCCGCGACGGCCCAGGGTGAGTTCGTCCAGGACCGGCTGCATTTCCGGCGCTCTCATGGGATCGCCCGGATAGTCGAACAGCCCCTTGATGTTCACGAACGGGAAGGCCGCGAATTGCAATGCCACGCACTGGCCTTCGTGCACCACCCGGATCGCCTTGCCGAGCGGGTTCATGTACCGCTCGATGAACTGGTTCACCTCGGGATATTCGCGCGCCACCCCGAACAGTCCGCCCATGACCGCGCCGCCGAAGGTGGAGGTGCCGTTGTTGTAGTCGATGGCCATGCGGATATCGGCCATGAGGCCGCCCGACGCCGTGCCGACGAGATTCAGCTCCGGCGCGTACTCGGGCTGGAGTTCGGCGGCGTGCGCGGTGGGGATCGCGCCGCCGGAGTAGCCCCACAGCCCGACGCGGGTATCCGCGCCCGGCAGCCCGGCGGGTTCGAAATTCTCCGCGGCGCGAATGCCGTCGAGGGTGATGCGCCCGCCCAGCGGGCCGACCGCGTACGCGGCATTCGGGCCCTGATGATCGGGGACCACCACCGCGTGCCCGAGCTGCAGCATGGCTTGCACCTCGATGAATTCCGCGCCGATGACCGGGTTGAGCGGGTTGGGCAGCGAACCCATCTGCAAGCTGTAGGACGGCGCGCAATTGATGGACAGCGAATCCTCGGCCATCTGGAACGACAGCAGTGAGCGCTCCCCGGTCGGCGCGGGGCGGTGCGGCACGGTGACGGTGGCGACCGCGGCGATCGGCTCCCCGCGAGTATTGCTCGACCGGTATGACAGTTGCCAGGCCTTCACATTCAGTGGGATCAGCCAGAAATTGGCCAGGTTCACCTGCCGCGCCGCCAGAATCTCGCCCGGCTGTGCCGCCGCCACCTTCGCCGGATCCGGTTGATAGAACGCGGTATCCAGATACGGCGGTGCGGGCGGCACCGGGAACGGCAGCGCCGGTTGCACCGGAACAGGTTGTGCCGCAGCCGTATTCGCAACCACCGGGCATGCGGCGAGAGCCAGCCCCGCCGCCACCCCCAGGCACGTCCTGGCAATCGCAGCCCGAGTCCCCACTGCCATATCGAACTCCTCCCCGCCGCCCCGCGGTCGAGCGTCCACCCTCGATAAGATAGAGAGTGTTTGTTTTCTATATTGCGGCGCAAAGACTACGGCCGCCGCGCGGAATGTGTCAACGGTCACGTCGGCCCGACTGTTCGCACCACCGCGCCGACACGGCAGGATGTGCGAGGTGAGCGAAGTTCCCCGCCCGCGCCGCACCCAGTCCGAACGCCGGGCGGCCACCGTCGCCAAGCTGGTCGACGCCACCATTGCCGCCATCGGCGAGGTCGGCTATCAGCGCGCCACCGTCCAGGAGATCTGCGGCCGGGCCGGTCTCTCGGCCGGGGCCATGTTCCGCCAGTTCGACACCCGCCTCGACCTCATCGTGCGCACCGCCGAAGAAGCCTTCACCCGCCAGCTCGAGGCCTACCGCGCCACCATGGATCACCTTGGCGCCCAAGACAATGCCATCGACACCGCACTCCGCTTCCTGCGCATGGCCCAGCAGTCCAACCTCATCCACGCCCTGCGCGAGATCTACCTCGCCGCCCGCTCCGACGCCGAACTCCGCGACCGCATCGCCCCCATAGCCGAAACCTACTACCGCGAAATCGTGGCAACCCTCGAACGCAGCGGCATCCTCGACACCTACCCCTCTGCCGTGCGCGAGCCCCTGTTCTTCATGCTCCTGCACCTGTTCTCGGGTGAAGCGGTCGTCCGCGGCGTCTACCAGCGCCCCGACCTCGACACCGCCGTCCTCGACCTGGTCGAGGACATGCTCTCCGCCTACGCCGCCCGCGTCGCAGACCCGAGCGGGCGGTAACCGCCGCACCTCGCGTGGGCTGGAGCGTGGGAGTTGGAGCTGCGCATATGCTTCGACTGGTGACCGATGTTCGTGTGCAACCCACTCCCGTCTCGGCCTGGGCGCCCCTGGCCTCGAAGGTCTACCGGGCGCTGTGGGTCGCACAGCTGGCATCGAATCTGGGCACCTGGATGCAGACCGTGGGTGCGCAGTGGCTGTTGGTCGACGAGCCGAATGCGGCGCTGCTGGTGTCGCTGGTGCAGACCGCTACCACGCTGCCGGTGGTGTTGCTGGTCATTCCGTCGGGGGTCCTCGCGGATCTCATCGATCGGCGGCGATTGCTGATCGGGGCGCAATCGGCCATGGCGGTGATCGCATTGACGTTGGCCGTGCTGACCGCCGCGGGGCATACGACACCGCCGGTGCTGTTGAGCCTGTTGTTCCTGATGGGGTGCGGGTCGGCGCTGACCATGCCCACCTGGCAGTCGATTCAGCCGGAACTGGTTCCGCGTGAACAGATTCCGGCGGCGTCGGCCTTGAACGGGTTGAGCGTCAACAGCGCTCGCGCGGTGGGGCCCGCGATTGCCGGTGTGCTGGTCGCGGTGGCGGGACCGGCGTTCGTATTCGGGTTGAACGCGGTGTCGTTCATCGGCATTGTGGCCGTGCTGATCTGGTGGCGGCGGCCGGTGCGGGAGACGACGCTGCCGCAGGAGCGGCCGTTCACGGCATTGCAGGCCGGTATGCGGTTCGTGCGATCCGGGCCCGCCATCCGGCGGGTGCTGTTGCGGGCGGTGCTGTTCATCGTGCCCGCGAGCGCGGTGTGGGCGCTGCTGCCGGTGGTGGCGCGGGATCGGCTGGGGCTCTCGTCCTCCGGCTACGGTCTCATGCTCGGGGCGCTCGGCGTCGGCGCGGTCCTGGGCGGCGTCTCCTTCGCTCGCCTGCGCGCTCGCCTGACGGCGACGCACATGCTGACCTTGTCGGCCGTATTGTTCGGCGGCGCAACGCTTGTCCTGGCCCTCGTGGATGTACTGCCGGTGGTTCTTCCGGCCCTGCTGATCGCGGGCATCGGCTGGCCGCTGGCCATGTCGACGCTGAATTCGACCATGCTGCTGATGCTTCCGTCGTGGGTGCGCGCCCGCGGCATGTCCGTCTACACCCTCGTCTTCATGGGCGGGCAAGCCGCGGGCTCCCTCCTGTGGGGTGCGGTCGGCAATGCCCTCGGCATCCAATCGGCCCTGCTGATCGCCGCCGCCCTGCTCGGAATCTGCGCGGTGAGCGTCCTGTGGTGGCCCGTCCGCCAAGACGCCACCGGTTTCTGCCTCACGCCCATGGCCTTCTGGCCGGAACCGGACATCGTGTGCGAGCCCGATCCGGCCGACGGGCCGGTCCTGGCACTGCGCCGCTACCACGTGCCCGCGGAGGTCACCGAGGAATTCGTCGCGGCGATGGCGCGGGTGGGCCGCTCCCGCCAGCGCACCGGGGCCATGGAGTGGCGTCTCTATCGCGATGTCGGGGTGGCCGACCAGTACGTCGAAGCCTTCGTGGTCCGGTCCTGGGCTGAGCACATGCATCAGCACGAGGTTCGCCTCACCGCCCAGGATCTGCGCGGTGAGCAGGAGGTCGCGAAGTACACCGTGGGCGAGGACGAGATCACTCATCTCATCGCCGTCGAGGATGCCCGCTAGCCGAGGTCCGGCCCCTATTGCGTATGTGCATACATGTACTTATAGTGCGTACGTATACATCTACTTATGCATGGCAATGAGGTGGGGGCCGTTCGATGGCGACTCAGCAAGCTCCAGCTATCCAGGTCCAAGGCCTGGAGAAGTCCTACAAAGACCTGCATGTGCTGCGCGGCGTGGATTTCGAGGTGGCGCGCGGCAGCATCTTCGCCCTGCTCGGCTCCAATGGTGCGGGTAAGACCGCGGTCGTGCGGATCCTGTGCACGCTGCTCGCGGCCGATGCGGGGGAGGCGAGCGTCAACGGTTTCGACGTCGCCGCGCAACCGGCGCGCGTGCGGGAATCCTTCAGTCTCACCGGGCAATTCGCCGCGGTCGACGAAATCCTCAGCGGGCGTGAGAATCTCGTGCTCATCGCGCATCTGCGGCGGATCCCGAACGCGGGCGCGGTCGCGGACGAGCTGCTCGAGCGCTTCTCCCTGACCGAGGCCGGTACGCGACGGGTGTCGACCTACTCCGGTGGCATGCGCCGCCGCCTCGACATCGCCATGAGCCTGCTCGGGGATCCGCCGGTCATCTTCCTGGACGAGCCGACCACCGGGCTCGACCCGCAGGCGCGCATCGAGGTGTGGAAGGCCGTCAAGAAACTCGCGGAGGGCGGCACCACCGTACTGCTCACCACCCAGTATCTGGAGGAGGACGAACAACTCGCCGACCGGATCGCGATCCTGCACCAGGGCCGGATCATCGTGAACGGCACCTTCGGCGAACTGAAGGCGCTCCTCCCGCCCGCCAAGATCGAATACGTCGAGAAGCAGCCCACGCTGGAGGACGTCTTCCTCGCCCTCGTCGGTGACGAGTAAGGATCAGCGATGACCACCCAATTCTTCGGTGACACCGGCTATCTGCT
The DNA here is from genome assembly GCF_001613405.1 of Nocardia crassostreae. Classification (GTDB taxonomy): domain Bacteria; phylum Actinomycetota; class Actinomycetes; order Mycobacteriales; family Mycobacteriaceae; genus Nocardia; species Nocardia crassostreae. The sequence goes on along the minus strand of NZ_BDCH01000030.1, from coordinate 86,382 downwards.
GGGCCGGTCCCTGCGCCATATCGCACGCAGCCCCGACACCATCATTACGACCACGATCATGCCGATCGCGTTTCTGCTGCTCTTCCGCTACGTGTTCGGCGGCGCGATTCAGACCGGCTCGGACGACTATGTGAACTACCTCCTGCCCGGCATCCTGCTGATCACCATCGCCTCGGGCATCGCCTACACCGCATTCCGCCTCTTCATGGACATGTCCAACGGCATCGTCGAGCGCTTCCAGTCCATGCCCATCGCACGCTCGTCCATCCTGTGGGCGCACGTGCTGACCTCGCTGGTCGCCAACCTGCTCTCCATCGTGCTTGTCGTGCTCGTCGCCCTGGTCATGGGTTTCCGCTCCAGCGCGGGCATTCTGCCCTGGCTGGGCGTCGCCGGGATCCTCCTCCTCGTCACCATCGCCCTGACCTGGCTGGCCGTCATCCCCGGCCTCACCGCGAAGACCGTCGACGGCGCGGGCGGCTTCTCCTACCCCCTGATCTTCCTGCCCTTCGTCAGCTCGGCCTTCGTCCCCACCGACTCCATGCCCGGCCCCGTCCGCGCCTTCGCCGAGAACCAGCCCACCACCTCCATCGTCAACGCCATCCGCAACCTCCTCGACCAGCAGCCGGTCGGCGCCGACATCTGGGTGTCCCTCGCCTGGTGCGTCGGCCTCCTCGTCATCTCCTATGCGGTGGCCATGTTCATCTACCGCCGCAAGATCGCCTGACCGCCCGCCTGAAAATGGCTTGCGGCCCTCCGCCCGCCCTGCGAATGTTGCTGTACCGCAAACTCCCCGGAGCAGCGGACATTCAGGAAGACAAACCGGCCAGGGAGCCGGAACCCGTTGCTAGCGGTGTTGAGCCTCCGGGCTTGGGATTCGAGTTCTCTGTCTTCCGCGCCACACCACGATCCGTAGCCCAATTGGTCAAAGCACCGCCCTGTCACGGCGGGAGATGCGGGTTCGAATCCCGTCGGGTCGACAATGCCCGACTCCGGTCGTGTTCCGATTCGTACAAGCGATCATCGCCTGTCGGCCGCAAAGATCATCAGATGATCGAACGCATCCACCCCTATATCGCCGTCGACGATCCGGAGGCTTCCGCGGAGTTCTACTCCAGCGTCTTCGGACTGGAGATCGCCATGCGAAACCCCGTCCTCGGGCTACGCGCCCCCGGCAACCCGGCAGCCCAAGTCATCGTGCTCCCACCCCGAACCGAAACCCCCACACCGCGATTCGGCATCGACCTCGGCGATCCGCCCCTCGTAGACGCGGCATACACCGAAGCAGTGCGCCGCGGCGCGAAGATCGTCTACCCCCTCACCGACGAACTCTGGGGAGTGCGGCGCTTCTTCGTCGAGGACCCCGACGGCACCGTGGTCAACGTGCTGGCCCACAAGCACTGACCCCACCTACCGTATGGTCGGTAGCGTCATGCTGACCTTACTAGTGGCACTCGCAGGATTCGCTTTCCTCGATTCCCTACACGTCCTGAACATAGGGATCACCGCCGCGGTGGTCGTCGACAGCCGCCTAGGCCGTCGCTCGCCAGTCCCCGGCGCATTGAGCTTCATCACAGGAATCTTCGCTGTCACAACCGCTTTCGGCATATGCACCGTACTCGGCCTGAGCTTCTTGACAGACCTGGTCCACTTCGACCTCACACCAACCGTTCGCTATTGGGCCGAACTCGCCGTCGGCGCAGTCCTGCTGATCCTCGGCAGCGTCCGGCTACCAGCAAAATCGGGAACAACACCACCCTGGGCAATCGAAGCCCGCCGACGACCATGGATGCTCGGACTAATCGGAGCAGGCATCGGCCTAGGCCAAGCACCAACCGCAGTCCCATACCTGGCCGCCCTCGCAATGCTCACAGTGCGAGAACCACGTCCAACCCTCTGGCCACTACTCATAGTCGTCTACTGCCTGATCGCCCTGCTACCGCCCATCCTGGTCCTATTCACCGCAACCCGCCGTTCAGCCCGCGCCCAACGTTTCTATCGCACCGTCGTCCGCACCCTGAACCGTTACGGCCCCCTATCGGTCCGCATCCTCTTCGTGGTTTTCGGAGCCGCACTCGTCGTCGATGCGCTCCGAAACTACTCGTCCCTGTAGCTGCAGGTCTCACGAGCTGCGGCATGATCGGCGAATGGAGTTCCGCGCCCGGCCTCACGATCCGTCTTGCTGACAGTGCGAGAGGCGTTCCTGAGCTTGGTCACAGCTGGTTACAGTCTTCGTCCGGTCGTATGCTCGGGAGTTCTCTACGATCACCGATGGTGAGTCCTGCTGCGCGGACGGCGAGCTCGGCCAAGCCACACCACGCCTCGGGCGAGACTGGATAATCTGCTCCGATCGTTTTCGGCGACTCGTCGATCAGGAGCCACCACGAGTCCGAATCGCTGCGGAGAAGGGTCAGTTTCGCTGTCGGAATCAACCGGCCACGACCGGAGCGAGTGCCCAAGATCGTACCGATCGGGTCGGTCGCCGCCCCGATTCCATCCAGACCCAGGGCATTACGCAATGTGTCCAGCTGTGGGTGGTCGAGTTGCCCGTTCAAGGTGAACAGGATCCGTCTCATTACATTCCTCGTGCTGGTATGCCCAAAAGGGGCAGATCGATAGTGCGCTCGTTCGCATCGAGATCCCAGGCATCGTAGGCCAATGTTGATGCACTCGAGATGCGGTGGAAGTCACGAAGCCCTGTGACGATCATTGTCGCCAATTGCCGACAGATCAGATCCGATACCGGCCATGGCAACTCGATCCACCAGAGAGTTCCGTGGTCGGGATTTCCTGACGGTTGCCAGCCCACAGCCGACATCAGCTCGGAGTCGGAATCGAGAGGGCCCGAAGCACCGACTCGTGGCAGATCTTTGACGGTCGCCCACAGGCTGTCGCTGAGCCGTACCAGTTGCGCCAAAACGGGGGGTGTCGGCCATCGGAAGCAATCGATGTCCACAACCACGTTCTCGGGGAGCGTGGCCACCTGGTCAGTGAGTCGGTCGGTGAACCTACACCAGTCGGTCATCACCACCCCCGCCCGCGAATCACGGTCAACTCCTGTATCTCATTCCTACCGTACGCATTTGGTTCGACACTCGCGCACCTCCGCAGTCGATCCGCCCTAGCGGAGCAGCTACTAACGCCGCGCCTTTCCGGACGGCCGGATCGCACGTTGGAGCGCAGCTTCATCCGGCTCGCAGAAGGGCCGTTTCCTGTCGGGTGATCGGCGCTTCCGCCCGTTGGTCAGTGGCGTGCGGCGACAGCAGATCAGTTTCCGTCCGGGCGGCAAGGAGATCAGCTGAAACAGCCATCGGTTGGCCGCGCAGACCGCGCGGGAAGCGGCATGAGTGCTTTCGGCACAGGCATGAACTCATCCAGCAGGTAAGGATGGTCGTATGCGTGACCCACTCAAACTGCTCGTTGGTGACCACTACGATTCGGGTATTCAGCGTTGGCCCGGATCGGAGCTTATCCTTACCACGGATGGGGGGCTGTTCCTCATGAGTGTCAACGCTCCGACATCTGCACAGATCGCGGAGTTCAGCGCCTCAGCAATGCAATTCGCTTGGTACGACGCACGCTACCACGGCATCTTGTGCTACCGGTTCGGGGAAAGCCCTTGGCAGCATTATGCTTTCAACCCGCACGATGACACCCCGCCTGGCACTGTGGCCGATCTGCCTGCAATCGAACCCGGGCAGACCCAGACATTCTCTTTTGGCCTGGCTGAGGCCGACCGCACAACAGTGCTGGCCGTGCGGAAGGTCCAGTGGCCAGAGCATTTCGTCACCGCTGTCCGAGCGACCGTGGCCCGACTGGTTGCAGAATCATCCGACAAGACCGTGCGGATCGATGAGAACAACGAATTCCACCTCTTCGTGGGCAGCGAGCGGATTGCCCGTCGTGCCGGAGTGCGGTGCCACAGCAGTTGAAGTCGACAACCCTTTGTGGCCGTCGTATGACCCTGGATGAGGCCGATGGAGCGCCGGAATAGCGACTGGGAAAGAATCATTCGGTGGTAGACACGAGCACTCTCCCTGATGGCTGGACTCTCGAAGAGATCCGTCAGCGCGCTGACGACAACGCTGTGGAATTGCTGGATCCCAGCACTCCGGTATTCCTGGATGCATCTCACCCAAACCAGGGTGCACCCCTGGCGGTCGACCTGATCATCGGTTTTTCCAGCCTGTGCCTTGCCCGCTCGGTAGACCATCGCAACCACTACGGAGACTGGTTCATGGGTCCTCGGCCTGGGACGGGAGAATCGATTCTGTGCTGGGCCAGCTACGGCGCGGACCTCGGCGCCGCGATCGACGGCCTCTAACGGTGGCCCTGCCACTTCCGGCACCCCAATAGCCATCGGTTGAGCGCAGCATAGTGCAGGACAGTGCGCCCGATGCGGAGCCTCGATCATGCGTCAGAATGTCGCCGTGCGTTTTCATGGCGAGCTTCCGTTCCGTGGCCAGATGGTCTGGCATCGTGGGTAATGCGGGTTGATGATCGCTCGGCATGGCAATCACCTGCCAGCGCCGGATGGCTGATCGTCGACAACACCGGTGCCTATACGGTCCAAGTTGGTTCCGTCGTCGTTGTTACCGAAGGCGCCCGGATTGTCGGCTACTTCCATGTCGACGAAGTCATCGATAGCTCGGTGACTCAGCGTTGATCGAGGGTGCATCACACCTGGTGCTGGACCGCCCACCTAGCGACATGTCGGTGTGAACGGTTCAGGGCAGTTTATGGCCGACCGCCCGCAGCACTTCCGACAACCAGATCAAGTGATGCCCGACAGCGCGATCCGGATCGGCCAGCAGATCTCGTACATGCTGCCATGACCAGGAAAGCTGGCCGATTGTCAGGTTGACCGGGGCGCGGTCGACGTCGTAGAGCTCATCCGGAGGAACCGACCAGAAGTAGTCCTGGTCCAGGTGAACGGTGTCTCCGGCGGTGGCGGCCTCGACATAGTCCATAAGCCATTCGAGAGACCTGCGTAGCTCGGCTAGGGGAACCTGAAGTTGCCATTCGGTCATGTGCTCGATCATCGCCGGAGCTGGGCACCGTATTGAAATCGGCATGATGGTGTGTTCTGCTGCTGCGACCTGGCGGGTTCGAACAGGCTTGTAAGCGGCAGTAGTGACGGCTCGCTCAGAGAGTGCGGCGGGCCCATGTGCGGACCGTTGGCGGGGCGAATAGCCAATGCTGTTCGTTTTCCAGCTCGGTCTGGGCTGCGGCGATCACTTCCGGGGCGACACCGAGGGTGACCAAGGTGTTGTGGGCCTGTTGCCAGGTCAGGTTCCACATGCGTGCCATGGGTGAGGCTCCGCGGAAGATCGGGATGTCCGCCTCGGCGTGGATATCGACGAGCCCGAGTGACTCCAAGTGGGTGGGCAGGGTTCGGGCCCATGATTGGTTTGCGCCTGCGATTTCGGTCGAGTGGGCGAAGGCGCGCCAGACTTCGCCGAATGCGCCTGGCATTTCATCGGGGACGCCGAGGCCGTCGCCTTCCTCGAGCATGAGAACGCCGCCGGGTGCCAGTGCGCGGGCCAATCGGTCGAGGACGATGTCTCTGTCGGCAATGTGCAGCAGGACGAATCGGGTGTGGACGAAATCGAATGCGCCTTCGGGGATGTCGTCGGAGACGAGGTCGAGGTGGGCGACTTCGCCGCCGAGGCTGGGCAAGTCGGTGAGGTGGCGGGGGTCGGCGTCGACTGCGAGCACTCGACCGGTGGGTAGTACCGCACTACACAGCCATCGTGCGAAGGAGCCGCCGCCTGCTCCGGCTTCCAGGCACCGCCATCCTGCACGCACACCCAGTCGTTGGGCGAGCGCGATACTCGGCGAGTCGTAGGCTGCGCCGAGTAGGGCAAGGCGTTCGTCGGCGAACTCCCATGCGTTCGGCAGCGTGTAGGACGGGTCATCCGGCGAGGAGATTGGTGAAGACCAGTTCATGCCCAGACGCTAGGCCCGGTGTCATGAGCCGAGGGGTGGTTTGCGGGTCTTCCCCGGTGCCGAGTGGTCGAATGCACACTGCTCCGCATGGCAGCCAACCTTCAGGCCGATGTCGCGCGGCACTGTTCGGGGAGGTCGGTGATGAGGAGCCGGTACCCGAGATCCAGCTGTGGGCAGTTGCGCAAGTGGTTGTAGCGGCGTTCCCATTTCCCGGTTTCGAGGTCGGCTTGCAGTCTCGACAGTCCTTGCTGCAGTTCGTGTTTCGGGGTCAGCGCGAGCATCGACATGCCCGCTCGGACGGTGGGGTCGAGGTAGGCGTGGGGGCGGCGCCAGAAGGCGCCGCCGAACCCGTCCGCGCAGTCGTGCGGGATGGGAACGGGACGGACTGTCACCTTGCCGAGCAGCGAGACCAGTCTGGTGATCGGGACGGCCAGGGCTGCGTCGGTGCGCGCGGCGGCGGGGAGGTAGTCGCGCAGCAGCCAGAACCGCTGGAAGACATCGTGATCCCAGGTGAGGATGACCACGCGGCGGCGGGCGATGCGGCGCATTTCGGCGATGCCGCGGTCGAGGTCGCTCCAGTGGTGGACGGTCAGCACCGCCAGCGCGGCGTCCACGGCGCCGGACCGTATCGGGAGGTGCTCGGCACGAGCTCGCACCGTCGGCGCTGCGCCGGGCGCTCGTTGGGCGATCATGATGTGGCTGGGTTCCACCGCGACGACGGTGTGTGCCGGTTCGTAGGACCCGGTGCCCGCACCGATGTTCGCCACGGTCGCCGCGCCCCGCAATGCCTCGTCGATGACCGCGGCGATGCGTGGATCGGGTCGGCGCGTGCGGGCATAGGTCTGCCCGGTCCGGTCGTATCGAACCCGCGTCGGCGTGGGCCGCGGTGGGATCATCGGGTGATGCCCATGAGACTCGCAGCGTTGTCCCACAGCCATTTCCGAGTGATGTCGGGTGGAATCGGCAGTGCGCGCATCTCTTCGAGGAGCTCGGCGGGTGGACGGTTGATCAGGAATGCGCCGGTGCCGTAGACGACCTTGTCGGCGATAGTGGTCGTGCCGTAACGCACCAGCGGTTCCCACCCCGCCCCCGGCGCGGTGAAGTACCGCGGCCGGTGTGCGCCCAGCTCGAGGTAGACGTGGGGATGTTTCCATGCGATCAGGCAGGCTTCGAGAACCCACGGGTAACCGGCATGGCTCATGATGATCGTCAGATCCGGGAAACGGCAGGCGATATCGTCGATGTGGCGGGGATGGCCGAGGTCGGATGGGCGAGTGCGGGTCCAGTTGTGCGATCTGTGGATGCTGACCGGAACGTCGAGCTCGACGCACGTGGCGTAGAACGGGTCGCTGGCGGGACGGCCGATCATGAACGGGCGCAACGACAATCCGCGGAATCCGCGTTGGGCGATCCAGTAGTCGAGGTCGGCGACGGCGCGATCGCCCGCGAGCACGTCGGCTCCGGCGAAGGCGATGAACCGGCCCGGATGCCGTTCGACCAGCGCGCCGACGATATCGTTGGCGACGAATGTCGTACCGCAACTGGTGCGTTCGTCGAAGCCGGTCACCATCGTCCAGGCGATTCCCGCGTGGTCGAGGTCGGCGAGGATCTGCTCGTCGGTGCGCGCCAGACTCGGCGCGGTGGCCGCGTATTGCTCGGCGGTGATGTCGAGGCCGGTGAATACACGCAGGTAGGCCAGCAGCTCCGCGGGCAGATTCGCCGCGACATGGTCCATGACCTCCCGAGTCGGCACAATCGGCGCCCACATATCGATCACCGGGGTCTTGGCGGCGGGGTTGGACAGTCCGCTCATGATTGCCGCTCCTTTCTGGACTACCCGGACAGGGATCGCCAGGCCGCGGCGGACAGTTCGGCGGCCGCGTCTACCGGTGAGAATCCGATCCGCCCGGCCAGCCAGTGCCGGGCCAGCTCCTGGCTCGGTCCGATCCACAATGCGGTCACCACCTCCGTCGGCAGATCGCGTAGCTCACCGGCAGCGACGCGCGGTCGCATCCACGCGCGCACCGCCGTGAAGAAGCGCCGATTGATCCGCCGTAGTTCTTGTCCGGCCGCATCCCCTCCACCCGGGTCGCGGCCGAGCAGGAAGATGAACCTGGCGAGGTCGGCGTGCTCTGTCACCCATGTCAGGTGGTGGGTGACCGCATCCTCGACACCGTGCCGAGTCGACGACGCGGATCCGAGCACGTTCACGAAGCCGTCCTGGTAGTCACGCAAACCCTCGGCGTACAACGCGGCTGCGATTGCCTCTTTGCCGCCGGGGAAGTGGTGGTAGATCGAGCCGACGCTCGCGCCGCTGCGGCGGCGGATCTCCTCGATCGACGCGCCTGCGACGCCGTGCTCGGCAAACGCGGCCAATGCCGCGGAAAGGATCTCGCCGGGGCGGGACCCGGTCATCAGGACGGTCTCGGTCCGAGCCACCCCGTTAGAATAGCATTCTAGAACGTGATTCTAGAAGGGCTCTGATCGCCGACATCATTCGAAGTCGCGGACGTAGTCGTCGATCTCGCGCAGGTAGTCGTGGAGTCTGGCGGTGGAGATCCAGGATGCGCGGAAGGAGTTCTTGGCCAGGGTGGTCAGCTGGTCGAGGGTGAGGTCGGCGTGGGCGGCGAGGGCGGTGTAGTTGTCGGCGGCGTACGCGTCGAAGTAGGCGGGATCGTCGCTGTTGACGGTGACGAGTAGGCCGCGGTCGAGCAGGGTGCGGATCTCGTCGGATTTCATCTGCTCGGTGACGAACGAGTTCGAGACCGGGCAGCAGGTGAAGGCCGTGCCGCGGGCCGCGGCCAGGTCGATCAGGCGCTCGTCCTCGATGATGTTGGTGCCGTGGTCGATTCGGTCCACGCCGATGTCCTCGAGGGCTTGGCGGATGTGCTCGATGGAATCGACCTGGTCGATATCGCAGTGCATCGTCAGCTGGAATCCTTCGCGGCGGGCGCGCGCGAAGACGGCCGCGAACTTGCTCGGCGGATTGCCGCGCTCGTCGGAATCGAGTCCGACCCCGATGATCCAGTCCTTGTACGGCAGGGCTTCCAGCAGCGTGGCCATGGCGTACTCGGCGGAGTGGTCGCGAAGGAAGCACAGGATCAGTTCGGCGGAAATCCCGAATTCGCTGCGCGCCTTGATGATCGCGGCCCGATACCCGGAGATCACCGAGTCGAACGGAACACCGCGGCCGGTGTGCGCCTGCGGGTCGAAGAACATCTCGACATGCCGGATGCCGTCCCGGTGGGCGCGCGTCAGATAGTCGAACGCCAGATCGGTGAAATCCTGAGGCTGCTGCAGCACCTGCATGGCCGGGTAGTAGACCTGCAAGAACGAGGTCAGATCATGAAACTTGTAGGTGGCACGCACCTCGTCGACGGACCGCTCGGCGAGGTCGATCCCATTACGTTGCGCCAGACGGAATTTCAGCTCCGGCTCCAGCGTCCCCTCCAGATGCAGATGCAGATGCAGTTCGGCCTTCGGCAAACCCGCGATGAACCTCGTACGGTCCACATCGATCATCTCCAACCCGCTTCCGGACGTAGTGACGATTCCATGCCACCTACGGTATGCCCGGACAGCGCCGGGCGATGGCCGGTTCGGTCAGCGGGGGAAGGCCGGTGGCGAGGTGACCGTGGTCAGGGAGGGGACATGCGGTTTGATGAGCACGGGAAAGGACGGACCGCCGGGGCTGACGGGGGTGGTCGGTTCAGTGGAGTCCCAGAGGTATGCGACGCACCAGAGAACTATGAGGATTGCGGTTGCCGCGCCGAGGATGGCGCGCACCGAGATATATGCCGTGATCACGAATCCGAGTACTGTTTTCGCCTGCTGGCGCACGTGATTCCAACGCTGCCTCGCCGGTACGGTCTCGTCGGCCATGGCTCCTCCAACACCGGTACGCGTGCTGGTCGTATCGTTGTGCGCTCGGTCACCATTACAAGGCGACCATCGGCCGGAGCGCGGCTACGAACAGGGTGGATGCGGCCGCGAGTGTGACCACCGCATAGAATCTCCGGAGTGCGCATGTTCCTGGATATCCTCCTGATCATCACCAGCGTGTTGCTGGTGCTGCTGGTGCTGTTGCACCGCGCGAAGGGCGGGGGTCTGTCCAGCCTTTTCGGTGGCGGAGTGCAGTCCAGCCTGTCGGGATCCACCGTCGTCGAGAAGAACCTCGACCGCATCACCATCTTCATCGGTGTGATCTGGCTGATCTCGATTCTCGGCATCGGGCTCGAGATCAAGTTCTCCTGACGCGCTGAATACAGACTTACGACCGGGCGCCGCATGACTGCGGCGCCCGGTCGATGTATGCCCGAAACCCCGTGGACGATTCGTGTGGGTTTCGTGTGGATCGGGGCCGGGAGCGGATAACCGGGGGCGGATCGGGCCGCGACGTGGGCATGATGATCGGCATGGACTTGGTGGATGCGGTGGCGCCGAGCCTCTCTGGGGTTCTGAGCCGCAATTTCTTCTGGTTGGCGTGGAATACGATTCTGGCGTGGATACCGGTGGCGTTGGCGCTGCTGGTGTTTCGGGCGGGCACCGTGAAGCCGGGGCGGCTGCCCGTATCACCGGTGTGGTGGGCCGGGGTCGGGCTGATCGTGCTGTTCCTGCCGAACGCGCCCTATGTGGTGACCGATCTCGTGCATCTGCGCTACGACGTGCACGCGGTCGGCGACGGGCCCGTGGTGAGCACGGTGCTGCCGGTGTACGGGGCGTTCATCGCCTCCGGATTCCTCGCCTACTACCTGGTCCTCGCCGAGATGGGGCGGTTCCTGGAGCGGTCGGGGCTGTCGGCCTGGCGGCTGCCGGTGACGATCGCGGTCCATTTCCTGTGCGCCATAGGCGTTTTCCTCGGCCGCTGGGTGCGGCCCAACAGCTGGGAGCCGGTCGTGGAGCCGCGCGGCACGGTCGAACGCGTCTTGCTGGCGCTGACATGGGAGTACGCGCCGATTCTCATTGCGGTGATGTTTATCGCGACGGCATTGGGGCACTTCGTGACTCGTGCGGTGGTGGAAACAGGAGTCGCCAGCGCCCGCCGGGGCGCGGCCTGGCTGCGCACCCTGCGGGCGGCTCCGCCCCGTGCCGAGCAGGCGTGATCGAGGTTGTTGGGGCCTCGATCACGCCTGCCAGCGGGTGATCAGGCCAGGCCCAGGCGTTCCTGAGCGATCACGCGGACGGCCTTCTTATCGGGCTTGCCCAGCCCGGTGAGCGGCAGCTCGTCGATGACGAGGACATGCTTGGGCACCTGTACCGAACCCTTGCGCTGCTTCACGGCCTGCTGGATCTCGGCGGTCACGGCGTCCACGGCGGCCGGATCGGCGGCGGTCTCCGGATCGAGCACCAGCACGGCGGTGACGGCCTCGCCCCAATGCGCGTCGGGCACGCCGACGACGGCCACATCGCGGACCTTGGGATGTTCGGAGACAACGTCTTCCACCTCGAGCGGGAAGACGTTGAACCCGCCGGTGACGACCATGTCCTTGCTGCGGCCGACAATGAACAGGAACCCGTCCTCGTCCTGCCGCGCCAGGTCACCGGTGCGCAGCCACCCGTTCTTGAAGGTGTCCGCGGTGACCTCGGGCAGATTCAGGTACCCGGCCGCGAGCAGCGGCCCGGACACACAGATTTCCCCGACCTCACCGGGGGCGACGACATCGTCCTTGTCGTCCAGCAATGCCACCCGGATCGCGGTCGACGGCCGCCCGCAGGAGGTGAGCCGCTCCTTGTCGTGCTCGTCCTTGGCGAGATAGCTGATGGCCATGGGCGCTTCGGACTGCCCGAAGTACTGCGCGAAGATCGGCCCGAACCGATCGATGGCCTCCTGCAAGCGATTCGGATCGATGGCCGAGGCGCCGTAGTACACCGTCTCCAGCGAGGAGAGATCCCGCGTCCGCGAATCCGGGTGATCCAGCAGCGCGTACAGCATGGACGGCACCAGCATGGTGGCCGAGATCTTGTGTTCCTCGATGGCGCGCAACACTTCTCCGGCATCGAAGCGCGGCAGCACCACGCACTGCCCGCCCAGCAGCACCACCGGCAGGAAGAACGCCGCGCCCGCATGCGACAGCGGCGTGCAGATCAGGAACTTCGGATGTTTGGGCCATTCCCATTCCGACAGCTGGATCTGCGTCATGGCCGACATGCACTGCGAGGTGCCGATGACACCCTTCGGCTTGCCGGTGGTGCCACCGGTGTAGCTGATGGAGATGACATCGTCGGGCAGCAGATCGGCGGCCTCGACCGGCTGCGGCGCGTACCCGTCGGCCGCGGCAAGCAGGTCGATGCCCACATCGGCGAGCGCCTCCGGCACCGGGCCCAGTACCAGCACCTTGGTCAGCCCCGGCACCCGGTCGACCAGATCCCGTGCGCGCTGCACGAACGCGGGCACCGGATCCAGGATGAGCGTCGAAATACCGGCGTCGGCAAGCACATACGCGTGATCGTCCAGCCCGCCGATGGGATGCAGCGCGGTGCGCCGTGAGCCCACGATCTGCCCCGCGCCAATGGTGAACAGCACCTCCGGGCGATTTAGCGCGAGCACGCCCACCGGCGTGCCGGTGCCCACGCCGTGCGCGGCGAAGGCGGCGATATAGCGGCTGATGGCGTCGAGCACCTCACCGCCGGTGAGGACGGCGTCGCCGAGGGTGAGCACCGGCCGATCGCGGTGCCGCCGCAGTCCGGCGACCAGCGCGTGGCCGTTGTGCACGGGCATCCGCAGCCGGGTCTCGGGATCGATTGTGGTCATTGCGTTTCCAACTCCCTGCGAATAGTGGCTGTCAGAGCGTGCCGACGGCGTACAGGGTGACCACCACCGCGCCGCCGAGACCGAGGTTGTGCGCCAGCGCGGTGCGCGCGCCCGCCACCTGCCGGTCGCCCGCGAGTCCGCGCAGCTGCCAGGACAATTCGGTGGCCTGCGCGAGTCCGGTGGCGCCGAGCGGGTGGCCCTTGGAGATGAGGCCGCCGGACGGATTCACCACCCAGGCGCCGCCGTAGGTGGTGGCGCCGGATTCGGCCAGCGCCCCGGATTCGCCCTCGCCGCACAGGCCCAGCGCCTCGTAGGTGATGAGCTCGTTGATGCTGAAGCAGTCGTGCAGCTCGATCACATCGACGTCGTTGATGCCGATTCCCGCGGTGGCGAACACCTTTCCGGCCGCCGCGCGGGTCATGGGCGCGCCGACCACATCGATCATGGATCCGGTCGAGAAGGAGGTCGCGTCGTCGGTGGCGAGCTCCTGCGCGAGAATCTCGATCGCCTGCCCCTCGAGCCCGTGCTCGCGCACGAACTCCTCGCTGACCACCACGGCCGCGGCCGCGCCGTCGGACATGGGGGAGCACTGCGAGCGGGTCAGCGGCCCGTACACCGGCTTGTCGGTGAGCACCTGTTCGAGGGTGTACGCATCCTGGAACTGCGCCAAGGGATTCCGCGTCGAATGCTCGTGGTTCTTCACCGCGACCGCCGCCAGCTGCTCGGGCGTGGTGCCGTAGCGCTTCATGTGCTCGATGGCGGCATTGCCGAAGAACTGCGTGGTGATCGGCGCCTGGCTGAAGTCGTACTGCTCGCGCATGACCTTCAGGTGCGGGTCCACGGTGGTGGCCTTGGGCTTGGTCGCCGGTCCGGCCATGGATTCCTTGGTCATCTGCTCGAAGCCCACCGCCAGGGCGACATCGGCGATCCCGCTGCCGACCCATTCGCGGGCCAGCATCAAGGCGGTGGATCCGGTGGCGCAGTTGTTGTTCACATTGACCACCGGAATACCGGTCAGGCCGATGTCGTAGAGCGCGCGCTGGCCCGCGGCCGAGGGCTGGAAGACGTAGCCGACGGCGGCGCGCTGCACCCGGTCGTAGCCGATGCCCGCCTCGCCGAGCGCACCGCGCACGGCCTCACCGACCATCTCCGGATAGGTCCACTCGCGGGAGGCGATCTTCACGAACGGCGTCATGTGCACGCCCACGACGAAAACGCGTCGCATCACTGTTCTGTACTCCTGTTCTCCGGGAACGTCTTCGGGTTTAGTCGGCGCGCGGGACGCGCCCGTCGATATCGGTGAAGCCATAGATTTCGGCGAGATCGGCCACCTTCCAGGCCGCGCCGCTGCGCGCCTTCCGGTCGGGATCGGCGGCCAGGGCCACCACCGCGCGGCCCGGGAAGCGGGGCGATTCGGCGGCGGCCAGGTCGAAGGTGCCCTCACCGGGCAGGGTGACCAGGCGGCGGCCCTGGTCGTCGGCCGGAACCAGTTGCAGCAGTTCGGTATCCACAATGCCGGGCCACAGCGAGACCGCCGTCACGCCGGTCTCGGCGAGGTCGTGCGCGAAATCGGCGGTGAGCCGGTCCACCGCGGTCTTGCCCACGCCGTAGACGGCATTGTGCATATACCGTTGCGCCCCGGGCGAAGACACGTTCACGATCAGCCCGCCCGCGTCGATCAGCAGCGGCGCCGCGAAAACGCTTGCCACATAATGTGATCGCACCCCGATGTCGAATGTCTCGTCCCACGCCTTGGGCGGCACCTCCCAGAACTTGCGGCCGAGCCAGCGCGCCGCGGCGGGGGAGTTGTACACATTGTTCACCAGCACATCGAGCTGCCCGCACTCGTATTTCACCCGCTCGAACAGCTTCTCCACCGCCGCGTCGTCGCGGTGATCGCACACCACGGCGACGCCGGTCCCGCCGAGTTCGTCGATCTCGGCGGCGGTGGCGTGCACCGTCCCCGGCAGGTGTCCGGGCGTGGTGGTGCGCCCGGTGACGAAGACGGTCGCACCCGCCGCGCCCAGCTCCAGGGCAATGCCCTTGCCGATACCGCGGCTGGCTCCGGTCACCACCGCGACGCGTCCGGCGAGAATCTTGGGTATTTCGCTCACGACCTCTGGACACTACCTTGAAATAGGAACGTGTTCTAGAAAACGGAGGCAGCAGTGGAGCTGACGCACAGGATCGTGGACACCGGGGCGGTCCGCATGCACGTAGCGGACCAGGGCGAGGGCCACCCGGTGATTTTCTGCCACGGGTTCCCGCACACCTGGTTCATGTGGCATCGCCAATTGCCCGCCGTGGCCGCGGCCGGTTTCCGCGCCCTCGCCCCCGACCTGCGCGGCTACGGCCGCACCGACGCCCCCGCCGATCCCGAGGCGTACACCAATGAGGCCGTCATCGGCGACCTGCTGGCGCTCCTCGACGATATCGGCGCCGACCGCGCCGTCTTCGTCGGCTTGGATTTCGGCGCCCAGCTGGTCTGGGAGCTGTCCCTGCGCCACCCCGACCGCGTGGCGGGCGTCGTGGTCCTGAACAACCCGTTCGCCCCCCGCCCGCCCCGCGCCCCCTCGGCCTTCTGGACCAAGGCCGCCGAACGCCATTTCCTCCACCTCTCCTACTTCCAAACCCCCGGCATCGCCGACGCCGAACTGTCCGCCGACCCGCGCGGCTTCCTGGCCCGCGTCTACTACTCCCTCAGCGCCGACTACCACTACCTCGACACCTGGAAGAACCCGCCCGGCCTCGGCTACCTAGACGTCCTCCCCCAAGCCCCCGCCCTCCCCTGGCCCTGGCTCTCACAACCCGAATTCGACACCCTGGTAGCGGATTTCGAACGCACCGGCTTCACCGGCGGCCTCAACTGGTACTGCAACCTCGACCGCAACTGGGCCCTCACGGCCGCCTACGCCGACGCCAAGATCGAAGTCCCCACCTACTTCCTCTACGGCGAAAACGACCCGGACATGGAAGGTTTCAGCGGCCGCGACCCCCTCGCCACCCTCCGCGCCAACGTCACCGACCTCCGCCAGGTCCGCGAAGTCCCCGCCGCAGGCCACCTCGTCCAACTCGAACGCACCGACGCCGTCAACGACTTCCTCCTAGCCGCCCTCACCGACCTCGACCTGAAGCCCTCCTGAACCGAATCACGGCCGGGTCAGCAGGCGCCAGCAGATCCGGGCGACGATGACGGTGGCGGTGAGCAAGACCAGGAAAAGCACGACCCGCCACTGGTCGGCGCTGTTGCTCGTGCCGGTGAATGCGGCCTCGCCGTAGAGGAATGCGGCATCACGCAGTGACATTCAAGCATCGGGGTGATGCGGGGCATTGATACACGCCGAGATTCGCCTGGTTTCGGATTTGTTCGGCAAGGTCTTGCGTCAGAAGATCCATTGCGGGGGTGGGGCCAGGGGTTGGTCGTCGGCTCGGACCAAGTCGGCGTAGCCGTTTCGGCGGCACCAGCTCACGAGGTAGCGGGAGTGCATTCCACACCAGCGGTAGACGGAGGCGAGGGTTAGGGGGAGGGAGGGGTCGTGTTCGCCTCGTTCGATGATTAGTGGGCCTAGGTAGCTACTGGTCACTTTGTTTGCGGTGTTCAGGCCGACGGCGGCGGCGCGGGCGAGGGCGGCGGCGTCGCCGACGCGGCCGGCGGCGATGACGCCTGCCATTTTTGCGGCGGTGATGCCGCGGCGGCCTTGGAAGTATTCGTAGAGGGGGCGGACGGGCTGGGGGTCGACCGGGGGAATTCTTCGTTTGCCGGAGGCGGTGGCGTGCAATATCGGGAGCAGTTCATGGGCATTCATGGATTTGCTGACGACCCCGGCCACGGCGGGGGAGAGCAGGGCTTCGTCCAAGTGGTCTTGTTCTATTCGATAGCCGTGTGCGGCAACCAATATCGGGACGCGGGGATCCATGGTGGCGAGGAGTTCGACGACGTCCAATCCGTCGAAGCTGTATTCGAGGTAGGGGTTCGACCAGATGAGGTCGGCGATGACGACATCGAAGCGGACACCGGCGGAGACGGCCGCGAGGACCTGGCGGCGGTCGGCGGCGGTCACGACTTTCGATGTTTTACCGCTCTGGTGCAGTGTTGCCGCGAATGCCTGCCCGGCAGCCGCGGCGATCAGAATCCTCATCCCTGCCCCGCATGCCGTCCTCGCGCGAAGGCCCACCACGAGTCGCCGCGACATCAGATGATTCTCGTTCGGCACCGCGCCCGCCAGGCGTCGCGCGGTTTTGGCACTGCACGTCAGAGCGCGGGCACCACGCGGTAGCGCCGCACCGATGAGTTTCGGGCGGATCCGTCGTCGGTACCTCCGGAGAGATCGAACGACAGGAGTTCGCATATGACGAGACCGTTCCGGTTCGGGGTCGTCGCCCCGCTCAGGACCGATGTGCCGACGTGGCGTGATCGCGCGCGCCGCATTGCCGATAGCGGCTATTCGACGCTGCTGGTGCCCGATTTCCCGCAGCTGCAACCGGCGCCGGGTCCCATGCTGGCCACCGTCGCGGCCCTGACCGATCTGCGGGTGGGCACGTGGGTGTACGCCTCGCCGCTGCGCCCGTCCTGGCTGACGGCGTGGGAGGCGCACTCGCTGTCGCTGGTGACCGACGGTCGCTTCGAGATGGGCATCGGTACCGGCAGACCGGGAATCGAGGACGAGCTGCGCGACAAGGGACAGCCCGGCGTGCCGCCGCCGAACGAGCGGCTGGCGCAGGTCCGGGAGGTCGTCAAGACGCTGCGCGATCTCGACGGCCCCGACCTGCACACGCCCGTGGCCATGGCGGTACTCGGCCCGAAGGCCCGGGCACTGGCGGCCGAGGTCGCGGATACGGTCACGTTCCCGCTGGGCGATATGCCCCGGCGCGAAGTCGCGCGGCTGGTCGGCGACTTCCGCACCGACAGGGATATCGAACTCGCGCTCGCCGTGCCGGTGATCGGTGACGCGGTCGCACCGCACATGGCGCGCCCCGACACCGATACCGCCGCGTTGTGGGCGGCGGACTCACTGTCCGCCCTTCCGGATGATCCGGCCGCTGCCGCCGAGGAAATTCAGCGGCGGCGGGAGGAGATCGGCTTCTCCTACTTCATCTTCGGCGCCGACCACGCCGAAAGGTTCGCTCCGATCGTCGCCGAGCTGAGCGGCCGGTGAGCGCCGATACCGCCCGGCGACCCGAGCCGGGCGGTGTCCTCAATCGAGGAAGCGCAGGAGTTCCGCGGTGACGAACTCCGGATTCTCTTCCACGAGCCAGTGGCCCGCGCGCGGAACATCCACGGCCTGACCGATATTGGTAATGCGCGGGGAAACGGTCGCTCGGACCGCGTCGAGCTGGCCCTGAGCGGTCATGAGCAAAGTCGGGATACCGGTCGGCGCCGCGGCGGTGGTGTCGCGAACGTCCTGGTCGAGGGCGCGGTAGAGCTCGAAACCGCCGGACAGCGCCTCGGGTTTGCTGTAAGTGCGTGCGAATTCGGTGATTTCGGCGTCGGTGAACGGAGATCGATCCGACCTGCCGCCGAAAGCTGTTCCGCCGAAAGCGACCTGGGGGTAGAACAGCGCCAGGTAATCCCGGACATCGTCACCGACCACGGTTTCGGGAACGCGCGGCTGGGCGTGGAAGGCGATGTGCCAGCTCAGCGAGCGATAGGTGGCGGCATCGATCGCGGGACCGGGAAGCGGCAGGTCGAGGTAGCCCAGACGGGCGGTGTCGGCCGGGAACTGGGTGGCGTACTGGTAGGCGACCGCGGCCCCGAAATCGTGGCCAATGACGCGCGCGTCGCGCACTCCGAGCCGGTCGGCGACCAGCGTGTGGATGTATCGCGCCAGCGTGGCCTTGTCGTAGCCGGTCGGTACGCCGGTGCTGTCGCCCAGTCCGGGGAGATCGATCGCGTACACGGTGTGGCGCTCGGCGAGCGCGGGCATGATCGGCCACCAGCCGTACCAGGTCTGCGGCCAGCCGTGAATCAGAACGACCGGCGAGCCGCTGCCGCCGGTCACATAGTGCATACGCACGCCGTCGACATCGGCGAACTCGTGCCGGAACGTGCCCTCGAACGCGGGGTCGTCCTGGGTGACGGCGGCGTACGGGGCGATATCGGGGGTGCCGGGGGAGCAGGCTGCGGCGCCCATCGTGATCAGGAGGGTGAGCACGACGGTCGCCACCGCACGTGCGTGCCGGGTTGCGGTGATCATGTATTCCTTTGCTGGAGACGGGATCGGCGGCCAGTCTCGCCCGCCGCGCCACCGCTTGGCACGCGATCTTGCGGTTCCGGCAAGATCGGCTCATGGACCGCGAAACCGACGATGTGCTCGACGCGGTGGTCCCGCGGCTGCGCGCCCTGCGGCGCGCCCGCGGCATCACCCTGGCCGACCTCGCGACACTGACCGGCGTCTCGGAGAGCACCCTGTCCCGTTTGGAGAGCGGACAGCGCCGGGCGACCCTCGAACTACTGCTGCCGCTGTCGCGTATCTACGACGTCCCGCTCGACGACCTCGTCGGCGCCCCGCGCACCGGCGACCCCCGCATACATCTGAAGCCGATCAACCGCTTCGGCATGATCTTCGTGCCGCTGTCCCGCCGCCCCGGTGGCGTCCACGCCTTCAAGACGATCATCCCCGCGCGCCCGGAGCCCCTGGAACCGACGCCGTAGACCCACGAAGGCGTCGAATGGCTCTACGTCCTCAACGGCCGCCTACGGCTCGTCCTCGGCGACCGCGACCTGACATTGCCGCCCGGCGAGGCAGCCGAATTCGACACCTCCATCCCGCACTGGCTGGGCAGCGCCGACGGCGGCGCGGTCGAACTCCTCATCCTGTTCGGCCTGCAAGGCGTGCGATCACACATCCACGCCGATCCACACGGCTGAACGCCTACACCGCCTCGACTCGCGCCCGGAGCAAACAGAATTCGTTCCCCTCGGGATCGGCGAGCACATGCCAGCTCTCCTCCCCGGTCTGCCCGATATCCACCTTCCGCGCCCCCGCCGCCAGCAGCCGCGCCAACTCCGCATCCTGATCCCGATCGGTGGCATTCACATCGATATGCAGCGGCAACTTCCCTCGCCGAGGCTCATCGCTCCGGCTGAACACCAGCGTGGGCTGCGGACCTCCGAACCCGACCCCGGGCGGCCCGATCTCCAGATCATCCCCATCCCACCCGATCTCGACATAGCCGAGCACCTCACACCAGAATTCCCCCAGCCGTTGCGGTTCGACACAGTCGATGACCAGTTCGGTAATCCTGCAAGCCATTCCGCGACCCTAGCGGCACGAGCAACGAGATGTTCCCGGAATCAGGGCTGTGCCGGGTAGTGGCGTGTAATGCTGGGCGCGATATCCGATCAGGGGGTCGCCGTGCAGAATCGACCGTCGGCAGCCGAGTTGCTGGAGGCACTGGCCGAACTGCTGGAGGGCACGTTGCTGCCCGCCTTGCCGCCCGCGCTGCAGCATCGAGCCCGGGCGGGGGCGAATCTGGCCAGGATCGTCGGGCGCGAGGTGGAACTCGGAGCAGAGGCGAGGCTGCGGGAGAGCGAGCTGCTGGCGACGGTGCCCGAGGGGGACGAGCGGGCGCTGTGGGAGGCGCTGACCGAAGTCGTGCGTGCCGATCTGGCGATCGCCAAGCCCGGGTACGACAGGTGGGAAGGGGAGTGAACGCCGATCCCGCCGGGGGCTTGGGCGAGTTTCTGACGGAGACGTTCGGCAGCCCGGTGCGGGTCGGCGGCGTGGAGTTTCTGTCCGCGGGTGCGCGCAGGCGGAATGTCGCCTTCACCGCGGCGGTCGAGGGGGCGGGGGAGCGCAGGCTGGTTGCGACGATCGTTCCGGCCGCGGTGCAGATCATGCCGGTCGAGACCGAGGCGGGCGTGCGGGAACTGGTTCGCGCACACGGTGTTCCGGTGCCCGAAGTGGTGGCGGTGTGCGGTGACTCCGGGCGTCTCGGTGAACCGTTCGTTATTTCGGAGTTCGTGGCCGGAGAGACCGTGCCGCGCAAGGTGTTACGGCTCATTGCGAGCTCCGGGAATGCCGAGGCGGTGGCGCGGCAGTGGGGTGCGGCGATGGGCAGGCTGCATACCGTCGATCCGGCCGCGCCGCCGCAGGCCGTGCCCGCTGCGGGCGCCGATCCGGTCGCGGGTACGTTCGCGGAAGCCGAGGCGGGCGTGCGCGCGCTGCTCGCCGATTGGCCGGTGTTCGCTATGGCCCTGCGGTGGCTCGAACGCAGGCTTCCGGATCCGCCGTCCCGTACCGCATTGCTGCACACCGATTTCCGCAACGGCAATCTCATCGTCGGCGCGGACGGACTGCGCGCCGTCCTGGATTGGGAAGGCGCCCAGAGCTTCGGCGACCCGATGCGCGATATGGCCTGGCCCGCCCTGAGCATGTGGCGCTTTCACGAGGACGCCGAGGAGTTCGGCGGTTTCGCCGACCGTACGACCTTCGTTCGCGGTTACGAATCCACGGGCGGCGTCTTCGACCTGGACCGGTTCCGCTGGTGGAAGGTCATGGGCACGCTGGCCTGGGGTGTCGGGCTGGCTTCCCAGGCCGCCGCGCATCTGGACGGCACCGTGCGCGACATCGTCATGGCGGCCAGCGGCCGCCGCGTGTCGGAGATCGAATGGGATCTGCTCATGCAGATCCGGCCTGACGCGAAAGCCTAGGAGGCGGCATGGATTTCGACCTACCCGCGGAACTGACCGCCTACCTGCGCGAGCTGGACGACTTCATCGACGCCGAGATCGTCCCACTCGAACAGCAGCACGACAATATCCGCTTCTTCGACCACCGCCGCGAGGACGCCCGCACCGACTGGGACCGCGGCGGCCTGCCCAGCGCCGAATGGGAAGCCCTACTGGCCGAATCGCGTCGCCGCGCCTATGCCGCGGGCCACTACCGCTACGCCTTCCCCAAGGAGTTCGGCGGCCGCGACGGCACCAATCTGGGCATGGCCGTCATCCGCGAACATCTGGCCGGACGCGGCCTGGGCCTGCACTGCGATCTGCAGAACGAGCACGCCGTCGTCGCCAATAATGTCGGCCTGCTGCTGATGCTCGAATACGGATCCGAGGCCCAGCGGGCGCACTGGGTGGACGGCTTGGCCGCGGGCACGAAGTTCTTCGCGTTCGGCATCACCGAACCCGAGCACGGCTCCGACGCCACCCATATGGAGACCACCGCCGTCCGTGACGGCGACGACTGGATCATCAACGGCGCCAAGACCTGGAACACCGGCGTGCACATCGCCGAGGCCGACCTGATCTTCGCTCGCACCTCGGGGCAGCCCGGGGACGGACGCGGCATCACCGCATTCCTCGTCGCCACCAACGCACCCGGCTTCCGGGTCGAGGAGTACCTGTGGACCTTCAATATGCCCACCGATCACGCCCGCATCTCGCTGACCGATGTGCGCGTGCCGAATTCCGCGATCTTCGGTGCGGAGGGGCGCGGCCTCGGCGTGGTCCAGCACTTCTTCAACGAGAATCGAATCCGCCAAGCCGCCTCCAGTCTCGGTGCGGCGCAATACTGCATCGATCAGTCCGTCGCATACGCCAAGTCCCGCAAGCCCTTCGGTAAACCACTGGCCGCCAACCAGGCCATCCAATTCCCCCTGGTGGAACTCCACACCCAGTGCGAGATGCTCCGCGCACTCATCCACAAAACCGCCTGGTCGATGGATAACCACGGCACTTTCGCAGTCTCCGAACAGGTCTCGATGTGCAACTACTGGGCCAACCGCCTGTGCTGCGAGGCCGCCGACCGCGCCATGCAGATCCACGGCGGCCTGGGCTACTCCCGCCACAGACCCTTCGAACACATCTACCGCCATCACCGCCGCTACCGCATCACCGAGGGCACGGAGGAAATCCAGATGCGCCGCGTGGCCGGATACCTCTTCGGCTTCATGGATCGAGACGCGGTCAAGGGCGTGTGAGGGGAACGGGCACAGGCTGCGACGACCCGCTCAGCCCGGTAACCCCTTTGCCGAGACCGTCTCGCCGAGAACGAATTCCGAGTCGGCGATGAGCTCCCCGAACACCGGCCCCGCCGCGGCCATCACCTCACTGTCCCGGTGCGCGGTGAACGCCGCCTGATCGTCGTACACCTCGTACACCCAGAACCGGTCCGGATCCCCCTGCACCCGGTTCAACGCGTAAACGAGGTCTCCGGCTCTTTCTCGACCTGCACGAACAGCGGCTCGAACGCGGCGGCCAACTCGTCTCCCCGCCCGGCTTTGGCCACCACCCGAGACAACAACGCGATCCGGGCCATCCCGATCACCTCCGCGGCCAGGCTACCTCCGCAGCCGCATCCGACTATTGCGAACCGGTGGTAGGGACCGATAGGTCTCACGTATAGTGCGGCGCGGCGGGAGGAGAGATCGCAGTGGTTTTCGTTTGGGTCGTGCTGCTTTTGGTGGCGGTGGCCGGGTTCGTCGTCGCCTTGGCCGTGGGGGTGCGGCGGAAGCGCCGGGCGCGGGCGGGGTGTGGGGTTTTGTCGCCGGGGGATTGGTGGCGCTGCTGGTGGGAGGCATTGCCCTTGCGGGGATGGTGTCGACACTCGGGGATCGAGATGATCCTCGGCCCTATATCGAGAAGACGTACAAGCGGGCCGCGGACCTCGACGACAAGCTCGGGGGGAAGGTTTACACCACGGGGCTCGCCCCGGCGCGGGTGCAGAAGGACATCTCGAAGAAGGCGAATCCCGCTGCGGTGTACCAGGACAAGGATCTGACCTTCCTGCGGTATCCGGCGTGGCTGGTGGTGCTGAGCGCGCACGCGGGGGGAACGAAGATCGACGTGGACAGTTACGACAACGGATACAAGCGGTATCGCGATCGGCTGGCGGGGTCGGGGTGGCCGTCGACGTCCAGCGCGGCCAGCGGTAACGGCGGAAACAATTCGGGCAAGTAGCCCAACACTTTCTAGGAGATGGACATGCTTGCCGATCTGGCTCGCGACGGGGGTGCGGCGCTGGCGTACAGCGCTGTCGGGATCGTCTTGATGGCCTTGGGATTCATGCTGGTCGATGTGATCACGCCCGGAAATCTGCGGCATCAGATCTGGATCGACCGGAAACCGAATGCCGCGCTGCTCACCGCGTCCAACATGCTGGGCGTGGGAATCATTGTGGCGACCGCCATCTGGACCTCGGAGGGCAGCATCGGGCGGGCGCCCGCCGCCAGTGCCGTGTACGCGATCATCGGATTGATCGCCATGGGCGTCGCCTTCGTGCTGCTGGATCTGCTGACGCCGGGCGAACTGGGGGAGATGCTGGTCGATCCCAATGGCCGCAACCCCGCGGTGTGGGTGTCGGCGGCGGTGCACATCGCGGTGGCGCTGGTCGTCTCCGCGGGCCTGTCGTAGTGCCGGAGGCCATTCCGCTACGTCAGCGGGCGGCGCGTCTCGGGCTGCTGCTGACCGTATTCGTCTGTGCCGCCTGCGGTCTGGTGTACGAGCTGGCGCTGGTCACCCTCGGCAGCTTCCTCATCGGCGATACCGCCGTGCAGGCGTCGATCGTGCTCAGCGTCATGATCTTCGCCATGGGCGTCGGCGCGCTGGCCGCCAAACCGCTACAGCGCTGGGCGGCAGCGGCTTTTGCGGCCGTGGAACTGCTGCTGGCCTGCCTCGGCGGGTTCTCGGTGATTCTGCTGTACGCGGCCTTCGCCTGGCTCAAGGTCTACACCGGCGCGCTGATCGTCGTCGCTCTCATTATCGGCGGCCTGGCGGGCGCGGAGATTCCGCTGCTCATGGTGCTGCTGCAACGGATTCGGCAGCAGGCCGCCAGCTCGGCGGTGGCCGACCTGTTCGCCGCCGACTACATCGGGGCCCTGCTCGGCGGGTTGGCCTTCCCGTTCCTGCTGCTGCCCGCCTTCGGGCAGATTCGCGGTGCACTGGTGGTCGGCGCGGTGAACGCCATGGCGGGACTTGTCCTGGTATTCACCGTATTCCGGCACGATCTGCGTCCCCTGGCGCGCGGCCTGCTGGGGGCCGCGGCCCTCACCGTGGCCGCCGCATTGGGGGCGAGCTACCTCTACGCCGACAAGTTCGAGGCCACCGCCGAACAGGCGCTGTTCGCGAATCCCATTGTGCACAGCGAGCAATCGTCGTATCAGCGCATTGTGATCACCGAGGCGGCCTCCCCGTTCCGCACCAAGGACACTCGCCTCTATCTCAATGGCGACCTGCAGTTCTCCTCGGTCGACGAGTACCGCTACCACGAGGCGCTCGTGCACCCGGCGTTGGCGCAGAAGCGCCGAAACGTCCTGGTACTGGGCGGCGGTGACGGCCTGGCCGTGCGCGAGATCCTCACCTACCCGGATGTCGAATCCGTGACCCTGGTCGAACTGGACCCGGCCATGACCCGCCTGGCCCGCACCTTCGACACCCTCACCGAACTCAACCGCAATGCCTTCGCCGACCCTCGCGTCACCATCGTGAATGCCGACGCCTTCAGCTGGCTGCGTGACTGTGCCTGCCGCTTCGACGCCGCCATCGTGGACTTCCCCGACCCGGATCAGACCTCCATTGCCAAGCTGTACTCGAAGGAGTTCTACGGCCTGCTCGCGCGCGCCCTCGAACCCGGCGGCGCGGCCGTCATCCAGTCCGGCTCACCGTTCTACGCGCCCAAATCCTTCTGGTGCATCGAGGCGACCATCCGCGCCGCGGGCCTCGCCACCGCGCCCTATCACCTGAATGTCCCCAGCTTCGGCGACTGGGGTTTCATCCTCGCGACCGGAGACGCTTCCGCTCGCCTGGAGATCGCCCCGGCGGCCCGGCCGCGCCCGCTCGACAATGCCGTGCTGACCGCCGCCACCGTCTTCCCGCCCGACCGCCGCGCCGACAGCGCGGATATCTCCACCCTCCTGCACCCGGTCATCCTCGATCATCTGCGCCAGGAGTGGTCCACCCGCTGACCGGCCCGCCCGATTGATCTGAAAATCCCATGAGAACCGCCCCGGCGTGGCACTTTCGAGAGGGTCACGCACGTTGGTATGGGTAAGACCGACGGCGCAGCCACTGTGAAGGAGTCGCCATGAGTCTCATCGGAGACCTGCTCGGATTAGTTCTCGGTATCTTCCTTCTGCTGTTGATCGCGCGGTTGATCCTGGATTGGATCGTGACGCTGTCCACCGGCAGCCCCGCTCCCTGGGCGCTCAAGGCCCGCGATTTCACGCATCGATTCACCGAACCCGTGATCGCCCCGGTGCGCGGCGTCCTCAAGCCCATCCGCCTCGGCGATATCCAGATCGATCTGGCCTTCACGGTGGTGTTCGTCATGGTCCTGGTGCTGCGCGCCTTCGTCTCGAGCTGGTAGCCAACGACTTCGGCCCGGAGCCGGGCCGTCGCACACCGGAGTGGGCCGGGCCGACGGGTGGCCCGGCCCACTCGATCAGGAGATGTTCTTCAGGAACGACACCGCATTGGCGGCCCCCGCGACCACGATGTCGAGTTTGCCGTCGCGGTCGAAGTCCGCGATGACCGGTGTCTGCGGTTGTGACGTCACCGCGTGATCGCCGGTCTTGGCGACGGTGCCGTCGCCCTTTCCGGTGAAGATGACCATCTTGGAGTCCAGCACCGCCGACATGGCGGCGTCCAGTGTGCCGTCACGGTCGAAATCGGCGACCGCGATACTGGTGGGCCCGAGGCCCGAGAAGGTGATGCGGTGGCTGTCGCGGAAGTCGCCCTGACCGTCGGAGATCAGCACGGTGGTGCTGAAGGAGAACGAGTCGGCGGTAATGACATCGTCGATGCCGTCACCGTCGAAATCCCCGGCGCGGACATCCTCGGTGATCAATCCGCTGGTGCTGCCGCCCTTGCGGGTGAAGCTGCCGTCGCCATTGCCGGTGAACACCTCCACCTGCTGCAGCAGATCATTGTTGATGGCGATGTCGATGGCGTTGTCGGCATTGAACTTCCCGACCGTGAACGCCGCCGCCGGTCCCGCGATGATCGCGGTCGCGCCGCCGTCCAGCTTCCCGTCACCCTTCCCGAGCCAGGTCTTGACGCCGGTGGGCACCAGGCTCAGCACATCGGCCTTACCGTCGCCATTGGCATCGGCCACGATCACCTCCTGTTGCGCCCCTTCGAGAGTCGTGTACTTCTCACCGGCCTGAAAAGTCCCGTTCCCGTTGTTGAGGAACACCGCGATCGACGTCCACGCCTGCGCCACCACATCGGTGCGCCCGTCACCGTTGAGATCCCCCGCCCCTACCGCCCCGTACCCATTGCCCGGCGTGCCGACCCGGCTCCCCGGCGCGAACGTCCCATCCCCCTTGCCCGCCATCATGATCGGCCCGTTCCCGCCGAAATCGGCGGCCACCACATCGGTGATCCCATCCCCGGTGAAGTCCGCCCCGACCGTCCCGATCGGGGACGGCCCCGGCCCCCACGACGGAAACGACCCGCCCGACGGCGAATCCACCTTGGGCGCGAAATCGATGCTGCCCGCCGCCGAGGCCGTCCCCGGCAAGGCGAGCACAAGCGCCGAAGCGGTCGCGGTGAGTGTGAAAAACGTGCGGAAAATGCGACTTTGCATAGGTGTTCCTGAGTCCGAGTAACCCCACCATCCGGTGGTGGCCACGGACTCTATGGCAGCCATGATCGGAAAACAGTCGCGTTCAACGCAATTCGGCCGATTGCCGGACACCCCGCCCTTTCCCTAGTGCACTCTGCACCGAGACCGCCTCAGAAGTTGGCGTTGAGGTACTCCGCCGCATGCGTCGTCCACAGCACGCCGGTGCCCGGCATGTGGTGCCCGGAGTATCGGACGTGCTGTCCGTCGGGCCACGGGGTGAGGTAGCCGAGGAGGCCGCGCAGGGCGGCGGCGTAGCGGTCGATATTGGCGATGGGGTCCTTCAACAGGAATTCCAGGAGTTCGGCGTAGAGCACCTGGGTGAGGTCTCCGATGCGGGCGCCTTCCACCAGGGAGAACGGTGAAATGCCCGCGTCGAGGACGCGCAGGGGGGAATTGGCGGGGGAGGAGGTGATGATGTCGTCCGGGTTCGCGTACTCGCTGACCTCGACCTCGAGCGGCCACATGCCGCGAATGCCGTGCAGCCCGAACGTATCGGTGGGGCAGAGGTCTCCGACCGATTCACCGGGTCTGCGCATGGGATTGGCGATATTCACCGCGAAGGCGATTTCCAGTGGCGAACCATTGGTATTGGTGAATTCCCCCGACTGCACCCCCTCGAGAATCTTGCTGACGACGATCCCGCCCAGCGAATAACTCAGCAGCCCGCAAACATTGGGTGAATCCTGAATCGCCTTGACCCCCGCCGCGACGCCCAAGCGCACCGAGGTCTCCAGCGACGGCCCCCACACATCCGGCGTGGGCCCGATCGAAGCGGGCCAATCCGGTTCGAAACAACTGAACTTCTCGATATCCAGCAGTTTTGCGACATCGTGCAGCATTCCCGCCGGTGTCCCATTGGCATTGCGCGCCTCTCCGGTCCCGCGCAAAGTGATCACATCGATCATGATCGTTTCCCCTCCCGTGCCGACTCATTCGGCATCAGGGGGTCAGCGTAGAACTCGCCGGGCCGCTCTGCGCGAGTACCGCACTACTCAGCCCGCCGACCACCAGGTGGAAGGCGTCCGCCGGGTCGCCGCCGTGCGCGCGAGGGTCGGTCAGCGGCCCGATGACCAGTACTCGATCAGATCCCGGATCCACCAGGTCGGTGCACCGGTGTCCCAGCTGTCCCCGGGTAGTGGGGCGGGCAGTCGCGCGATCAGACTAGAAACGAGCTAGGCCGACCTCGGTCCTAGCTCGTTCCAGTGTGGACGTGTCGGGCATCGCCCGGGGGCGCTACCGGGGCAGGTCGGTGGCGGCGGCCTCGTCGAGCAGCCAGGTGGTGGACTCGCTGCCGATCGCGCCCGCGGCCGGAATGTCCAAGGGGGAGGCGCCATTGAGGGCGGCGGCGACCGCCGCGGCCTTGGCCTCGCCGGAGACGATGAGCACCACGTGGCGGGTGCGGCGGATGGCGGGCAGGGTCAGGGTAATGCGCACGGCCGGGGGCTTGGGCGAATGGGTTTCCGCGACAACGAGTTCGTGTTCCTCGCGGGTGGCGTCGGTGTGCGGGAACAGCGAATTGATGTGGCCCTCACCGCCCATGCCGAGCAGGTGCAGGTCGAAGGAGCCGTGCTCGTCGAGGTGGGCGTGCACGGCGGCCGAGTACTCGCCCGCGGCCTCGATGGGGTCCGGGTAGTCGCCGCTGGAGGTTTCGGTGGGGTGCACGCGGGACGGGTCGACCGGGACGTGGTCGAGCAGGGCGGCGCGGGCCTGGACCTCATTGCGTTCCGGGTCGCCGACGGGCAGGAAACGCTCGTCGCCCCAGAAGATGTCGAGCTTGGACCAGTCGATATCGCCGGGGGCCTCGCGGACCCATTCGAGGAGTTTGATACCGGTGCCGCCGCCGGTCAGCACGACCGAGGCCGAGCCGCGCAGGCGCTGCGCCTCCACCACCTCGGCGACGAGGCGCGCCGCCGCGGCGCGCACGAGTTCGTCTGTGCCGGTGAAGGTTTCAACGGCAGGCTTACTCATAGGTGACCCTTTCGATTCCGGTGAAGGCCTCGGCGTAGATATCGTCCGCGTCGAGGTGCCGCAGCTCCTCGGCCAGGCAGTCCTTGGTCTCGCGGCGGGCCAGCGCGAAACGCTGGTCGGGTTCGCCGGTGCGGGTCAAGGTCGCCGTGCGGCCGTGCTGCGGGCGGGCGATGGAGATGTTCACCGACGGGCGGCGCAACTCCACCTTCAGCTCACCGGTACGACGGACCACGGGGCACGACAGTCGGGCGGCGAGCCACCCGGCCAGCATATCCAAGGCCGGTTCCTCGCGCAGACCCGAAACCGTCACGGAATCAACAGCTTCGAAGGGCGCCTCGTCCAAGGCGGAGGCCAGCAGCGCCCGCCAGTAGGTGACCCGGCTCCACGCCAGATCGGTATCGCCGGGCGCGTAGGAGCCGCGGCGCTTCTTGATGGTCTCCTGCGGATCCGGCGCGAAGGTCGCGTCGGTAATGCGGCGCGTCGCCAAGCGCCCCACCGAATCCTTGGACGGGAACTCCGGGGCCCCACGCGGCCACCACGCCACCACGGGCGTATCGGGCAGCAGGAACGGAATGACCACGCTGCTCTCGTGGCTCACCAGATCACCTTGCAGCCGAAGCACTATCACCTCGGCCGCGCCCGCATCCCCGCCCACGCGGATCTGGGCGTCGAGGCGGGTGTCGGCCTTGCGATCACCGCGCGCCAGCACTATCACCCGGCAGGGATGCTCCCGGCTGGCGTCATTGGCGGCATCGATGGCGTCCTCGGCCTCGGAACTGTCCAGGGTGCACACCACCAGGGTGAGCACGCGCCCCATGGTGATCACGCCATTGGCCTCGCGCAGCTGGATGAGCCGCTTGGACACCTCGCGGGTATCGGTATCGGGCATATCGATGATCACGGCCGCCGCCATTCCCGCCCGCTGCGCGCGAGCATCTTGTCGGCCGATTCCGGACCCCAGGTGCCCGCCTCGTACGCCTCCGGGCGGCCATTGGAGGCCCAGTGCTCGAGCACGGGATCGAGGATGCGCCAGGACAATTCGACCTCCTCGTTGACCGGGAACAGCGACGGCACGCCCAGCAGCACATCCAGGATGAGCCGCTCGTACGCCTCGGGGGAGTCCTCGGTGAAGGCCTCGCCGTAGCTGAAATCCATATTGACGTCGCGCACTTCCATGCCGGACCCGGGCACCTTGGACCCGAATCGCATGGTGATGCCCTCATCCGGCTGCACCTGGATGACGAGGGCGTTCTGCCCGAGCTCCTCGGTCATGGTCTGATCGAAGGGCAGATGCGGCGCGCGCTTGAACACCACCGCGATCTCGGTGACCCTGCGGCCCAACCGTTTTCCGGTGCGCAGATAGAACGGCACCCCAGCCCAGCGCCGCGTCTCCACCGCGAGGGTGATGGCGGCGTAGGTCTCGGTCTTGGAGTTGGGGTCGAACCCCTCCTCCTGCAACAGCCCCACCACGGGCTCGCTGCCCTGCCAGCCCGCGGCGTACTGGCCGCGCGCGGTCGTCTCATCAAGGGGCGCAACCAGTTTGGTGGCCGAGAGCACCTTGATCTTCTCGATCTGCAATTGCTTGGGCTGGAAGCTGACCGGCTCCTCCATGGCCGTCAGCGCCAGCAGCTGCAGCAGATGGTTCTGGATCACATCGCGGGCCGCGCCGATGCCGTCGTAATAGCCTGCGCGCCCGCCTAATCCGATGTCCTCGGCCATGGTGATCTGCACATGGTCGACATAGTTGGCATTCCAGATCGGATCGAACAACTGGTTCGCGAAGCGCAGCGCCAGAATGTTCTGCACCGTCTCCTTGCCCAGATAGTGGTCGATGCGGAACACCGACTGCTCCGGGAACACCCCGTTGACAAGGGCATTGAGCTCGACGGCGCTCTCCAGATCGTGCCCGAACGGCTTCTCGATCACCACCCGCCGCCACGGCAGCGGATGCCCGGGCGCGGACGCCGCCGCCGACGCCAGCCCGTTCTTCGAGAGCTGTTCCAGCACCACCGGGAACTCGTCCGGCGGAATCGACAGGTAGAAGGCGTAATTCCCGCCCGTCCCGCGATCGCGATCCAGATCCTTGAGGGTGGTGGCCAGCTTGTGGAAGGCCGCGTCGTTCTCGAATGTGCCTTGAACGAACCGCAATCCCTCCTTCAGCTGCTGCCACACCTCCTCGCGGAAGGGCGTGCGCGCCGAGGCGCTGATCGATTCGTGGACGAGTTGCGGGAACTCGTCCTCGCTCATATCGCGGCGCGCGAACCCGACCAGGGCGAAACCGGGGGGCAGCAGCCCCCGGTTCGCCAAGTCGTAGATGGCCGGGAGCAACTTGCGCCGCGACAGGTCACCGGTCACCCCGAATATCACCATGCTGCACGGTCCAGCAATATGGGGAACCCGGCTGTCGCGCCCATCGCGGAGCGGATTCCCCATCGTGACCGTCGTCGCCGCGGCGGAAGCCACTGTCAGTTGCTCCCCGCCGCCTGCAGCTGCTCGGTAGTGGCGACCAGCAGCTCCTCCCAGGACTTCACGAACTTGTCCACGCCTTCGGTCTCCAGCACGCCGAACACATTGTCCAGATCGATGCCGACCGCGGTCAGCGCGTCGAAGACCTGCTGCGCCTCGGCCGGGGTACCGGAGATGGTGTCCCCGGTGATCTCGGCATGGTCGGCGACGGCCTCGAGGGTCTTCTCCGGCAGCGTGTTCACCGTATTCGGCGCCACCAGCTCGGTGACGTACATGACGTCGGAGTACTCCGGGTTCTTCACACCGGTGGAAGCCCACAGCGCCCGCTGTTTGTTCCCGCCTGCGGAGGAAAGGCGCGCATACACATTGGTGTGCTTACCGCCGTCGAAAACATCCTGGTAGGCGGCATAGGCCAAGCGCGCGTTGGCGATTCCGGCCTTGCCGCGCAGCGCCAGCGCCTCCGGGGTGCCGATGGCCTCCAGCCGCTTGTCGATCTCGGTGTCCACGCGGGAGACGAAGAACGAAGCGACGGAATGGATCTTGGCCAGATCGTGCCCGGCGGTCTTGGCGTTGGTGAGCCCGTCCAGGTAGGCGCCCATGACCGAGATGTAGCGCTGCACTGAGAAGATGAGCGTCACGTTCACGCTGATGCCCTCGGAGATGACCCGGGTGATGGCCGGGAGTCCGGCCTCGGTGGCGGGAATCTTGATGAACAGGTTGGGCCGGTCCACGATCTTCCACAGTTCGACGGCCTGGGCCACGGTGGCCTCTTCGTCGAACGCGAAGCGCGGATCCACCTCGATAGACACGCGGCCGTCCACGCCGCCGGTCTCGCGGAAGATCTCCGCGAACACGTCGCACGCGGCGCGCACATCATCGGTGGTGATGGTGCGCACGGCCGAATCCACATCGGCGCCACGGGCGGCGAGCTCACGCACCTGCTCGTCGTAGTCGTGGCCATTGGCGAGCGCGCCCTGGAAGATGGTCGGGTTAGTGGTGACGCCGACGACATTGCGGGTGTCGATCAGGCCCTGCAGATTGCCGGACTTGATGCGGCCGCGCGACAGGTCGTCGAGCCACACCGAGACACCGGCGGCCGACAGCGCCGCGGTATTGGTGTTCTGAGTCATGGGTTTGCTTATCCCTTCACCTTGGCAAGAGAGCGGGTAGCAGCGTCGACGACGGCGTCGGCGGTGATGCCGAACTCGCGGAACAGGGTCTTGTAGTCCGCCGAGGCGCCGAAGTGCTCGATGGACACGTTCTCGCCGTTGTCACCGGTGAACCGGTGCCACGGCATGGCGATTCCGGCCTCGACGGTGACGCGCGCCTTGACCGACGGCGGCAGCACCTGGTCCTTGTAGGCCTGATCCTGCGCGTCGAACCACTCCACGCACGGCATGGACACCACGCGGGCGCCGATGCCCTGTGCCTCGAGGGTAGCGCGGGCCTCGACCGCGAGGTGCAGCTCGGAACCGGTGCCGATGAGGATCACCTGCGGTGTGGCGGTGGAGGATTCGGCCAGGATGTAGCCGCCCTTGCGCACGCCCTCGTAGGAGGTGCCCTCCAGGACCGGAATGTCCTGACGGGTCAGGGCCAGCGCGGACGGGCCGTCCTGATGCGCGGGCTCGGAGACCAGGAAGTGCGAATGCCGTTCGGCGGAATCGCGTTCCAGGATGGTGCGCCAGGCGTGGGTGACCTCGTTGGCGTCGCCCGGGCGGACCACGTTCAGGCCCGGAATCGCGCGCAGCGCGGCGAGGTGCTCGATGGGCTGGTGGGTCGGGCCGTCCTCGCCGAGGCCGATGGAGTCGTGGGTCCACACGTAGACGACCGGGGTGCGCATGAGCGTGCCGAGACGAACCGCGGGCCGCATGTAATCGGAGAACACCAGGAAGGTGCCGCCGTACGGACGGGTCGGTCCGTGCAGCGCGATGCCATTGAGGATCGAGCCCATGGCGTGCTCACGCACACCGAAGTGCAGGGTGCGACCGTACGGGTTGGCCTTCCACATACCGGTCGAAATCGACTCCGGGCCGAAGGACGGCACGTTCGGCATGGTGGTGTTGTTGGATTCCGCGAGGTCGGCCGAACCGCCCCACAGCTCCGGCAGCACCGGGGCGAGGGAGGCCAGCACCTTGCCGGAGGCCTTGCGGGTGGAGGTGCCCTTGGCGTCGACCGCGTGGGTCGGCAGGGTCTCGGCCCAGCCCTCGGGCAGGCGGCGCTCCTGGAGACGATCGAACAGCGTCTTGTTCTCCGGGTTGGCCCCGGCCCACGCGTCGAACTGGTCCTGCCAGGCGGCGCGGGCGGCCTTGCCGCGATCGGCGGCGAGATTGCGCGAGTGCGCGATGACCGCGTCGTCGACGGCGAAGCTCTTCTCGGGATCGAAGCCCAGGATCTTCTTGGTGGCGGCGACCTCGTCCGCACCGAGGGCCGCGCCGTGCGCCGCGCCGGTGTTCATCTTGTTGGGGGCCGGGTAGCCGATGATGGTGCGCAGCACGATGATCGACGGCTTGTCGGTGACGGCCTGGGCGGCGGCAATGGCCTGCTCGATGCCGACGATGTTCTCGCCGCCCTCGACGACCTGCACATGCCAGCCGTAGGCGCGGTAGCGCTCGGCGGTGTCCTCGGTGAGGGCGATGGTGGTGTCGTCCTCGATGGAGATCTTGTTGTCGTCGTAGAAGACGATCAGATTGCCCAGCTGCTGGGTGCCCGCGAGGGCGGACGCCTCGGAGGTGACGCCCTCTTCGATATCGCCGTCGGAGGCGACGACGTAGATGAAGTGGTCGAACGCGCTCTGCCCCTGCGCCGCTTCCGGATCGAAGAGTCCGCGCTCGCGCCGCGACGCCATCGACATGCCGACCGCCGAGGCCAGGCCCTGGCCCAGCGGGCCGGTGGTGATCTCGACGCCCGCGGTGTGCCGGTACTCCGGGTGACCCGGGGTCAGCGAACCCCACTTGCGCAGGTTGACGAGATCGTCGAGTTCGAGGCCCATGCCCGACAGGTACAGCTGCACGTACAGGGTCAGGCTGGAGTGACCGCAGGACAGGACGAAACGGTCGCGGCCCACCCATTCCGGATCGGTCGGATCGAAGCGCATGACGCGGTGAAAGAGCGTGTACGCCAACGGCGCCAGGCTCATCGCGGTGCCAGGATGGCCGTTGCCCGCGTTCTGCACCGCGTCGGCGGCGAGGACACGGGCCGTATCGACGGCTCTGGTGTCCAATTCGGTCCAGTCGGTGGGATGGTTCGGCTGAGTGAGCGCGCGGATGTCGTCTGTGACTGACACGACCGAGGTTCTCCTGACCTTCTCGTCAACGATGCGGTTGTGGGCGGCGGGTGTTCGCTGCGGGGTGATCGCCGGTGCGACGCGCACGAACTGAAACGCGGACGACGCACCGATGTACCCACCACCCTAGAGGTGGGCGATTCGCGGCCGTACAAGAACCCGCTTTCACCGGCCGCCGTGTCGTATGTTCGTGTCCGCGCGCGGATCTGTCCGTGACCCGGATCGAACGTGATTCGGCACACGGCCGAAGGCGATTCACCGCTCTCCTACTACAGACGCGCAGGCACACGCGGGGTGGACCTGGACGAGAGCACGGTCAGCGGGGGTCTACCATCTCCTGTAGTAGTACCCGCGCCGCACCGGGCTGTGTCTAGCGGGCTGCTGGTTCAGACCGGATCAACAATGCACGGCGTGCGAGGAGAAACAGTGCGGATTGGGCAACAGCCGGGTGGCGCTCACGGCTCCTCCGGGACGGTGCTGGCCGACCGCGTCACGGGCAGCGGACCGCTGTCGGTGGCGACCCGCCGGGTTCTCGCCTACATCGCACTCACCAAGCCGCGCGTGATCGAGCTGCTGCTCGTGGCAACGATTCCCACCATGCTGCTGGCCGACCGCGGCAATGTGGACATTCGCCTCATTCTGGTCACGCTCTTCGGCGGCTGGATGGGCGCGGCGAGCGCCAACACCCTGAACTGTGTGGCCGACGCCGATATCGACAAGGTCATGAAGCGCACCTCCAAGCGCCCGCTGGCCCGCGAAGCCGTCCCCACCCGCAATGCCGCCGTTTTCGGCATCACCCTCGGCGTGGCCTCCTTCGCCTGGCTGTGGTGGCAGGCCAACCTGCTCAGCGGCGTCCTGGTCGTGGCGACCATCCTCTTCTACGTCTTCGTCTACACCCTCGGCCTCAAGCGCCGCACCTCCCAGAACGTCGTCTGGGGCGGCGCCGCGGGCTGCATGCCCGCCCTCGTCGGCTGGTCCGCCGCCACCGGCACCATCGGCTGGCCCGCCCTGGTCCTGTTCCTGGTCATCTTCTTCTGGACCCCGCCGCACACCTGGGCCCTGGCCATGCGCTACAAGGAGGACTACAAGGCCGCGGGCGTCCCGATGCTCCCGGTCGTAGCCACCGAGCAGACGGTCACCAAACAAATCGTCATCTACACCTGGCTGACCGTCCTGGCCACCTTCGCCCTGGTCCCCGCCTCCGGCGTCATCTACGCCGCAACCGCTCTGGTCGCAGGCGCCTGGTTCCTCCTGATGGCCCACCAACTGTATTCCGGTGTCCGCCGCGGCGAATCGGTCAAGCCCCTCCGACTGTTCCTGCAGTCCAACAACTATCTCGCCGTCGTCTTCTGCGGCCTCGCCGTCGACTCGGTCCTCGGCTGGAACACCCTCGGCAACACCCTCTTCGGCTGGGCCTGACCACTCCCGAATCGGTTAGAGCGAGAGTGCGGGGCCGGGCCGCCGGACACCGCGGGGGTCAGCAGCGCGCCGTGGTATCCGTCCGGCTCGAACCAGGCCAATTCGTCATCAACAACCATGTCATCACCTCTCGAGCAACTGGTCGATCAGTGTATTGGCCAGCCATTGGTCGTATTGCTCACCCGGCCAGCCCAATGGGACCACCAGCATGCTGTAGACCGTCGGGTGGTTGAGGGTGTACAGAGCAGATCGGTTGCCGAGTCTTCGGTAAGGCCTTGGCGCAGACGGCCTTTGCGTTGCAGTGCCTGGATCGTCTGTCGCTGGTTCTCGCGGAATTCGTTCTGCATCCCGGTCCAGAGCGCTTCGATTTCGGAGTCTGCGGCGGCTGCTGCCCGGATGACCTCGATCAGCGGGGCGATTCTGGTTTTGACCCTGCGTGAATGGGTGGCTTGCAGGCGTAGGTGCTCGTGAGCGGTGGGTGCGGCGAGGATTTCCCGGAACCAGTCCTGTTCGGTCACCGGCCGGGGGTCGGGGCCGCTTTTGACGGCGTGATCCCAGGCGGC
The DNA here is from genome assembly GCF_001613405.1 of Nocardia crassostreae. GTDB lineage: Bacteria > Actinomycetota > Actinomycetes > Mycobacteriales > Mycobacteriaceae > Nocardia > Nocardia crassostreae. The sequence continues at coordinate 49,419 of NZ_BDCH01000030.1, read as the reverse complement.
CATCAGGACGGAACGTTTGGTGCCGAACGCCAGTTTGACGGTGGGGACCGCGACGCCCGCGGCGGCGGCGATATCGGCGAGGGTCGTCCGGACGTAGCCCTCGGAGACGAAGAGACGGTGTGCGGCCGCGACGGTTTCCGCGCGCGTGGCCGCGGCTTGGACCTCGCGTTTCGGGGATCGGTAGGTGCGTGATCCCTTGACAGGCTCTTCCACGGTCGTCATCCTACATAGATATTGACTATCTTAGGGGGATAGCGAAATGGCGATCATGACATCACCACAGGTGGAGGATTCGACGCTGGCCGCGGCCACCGACATCGCCGCGCTCACCAGAGCTCTGGCCGAAGAGCCGGTCGATCGGGACGAACTACCGGGTGAGGTGTGCGGGCGGCGCGCGCGGCGGGTCTGTACCGGCTCTGTCTGCCGTCCGAGGTGGGCGGACTCGCGACTCCGCTGCCCGTGATCGTGTCCATCATCGAGCGGCTCTCGATCGCCGACGGATCCACGGGATGGTGCACCGCGGTTGCGAACGCGGGGGTTTCGCTGCTGTCCGGTGTGGACGAAGCGGAGGCCCGCACGATCGCCGCCAACCCCGAAAACCTGCTCATCGCAGGCGGTTTCCCGCCATTGGGGCGGGCCCGGCAGGTCGGTGAGTTCTACGAGCTGTCCGGTCGGTGGCCGTTTGCCAGCGGATGCGTTGCGGCGGATTGGTTCTTGGGCGGTGTGCTGGTCGCACCGGCAGACGGCGGAATGCCCAGCGCGCAGGTCGTGTTCTTCCCGGCGAAACAGGCCCGGATTATCCGGAACTGGGATGTCATCGGGCTGCGGGCCACCGGAAGTCACGACGTCGCGGTCGAGACCATCACCGTGCCCGCCCGTAGGTCGACCACCCTGTTCGGTGCGCAACGCTGGTCCGCCGATCCGATTGCCGCGATCCCGTTCTTCTCCCTGGGCTCGATGCTCGCCGCGGTTCCGCTCGGCATAGCGCAGCGGGCACTCGACGAACTCGCCCGGCTGGCCGCAACCAGAGTTCCGTTCGGCCAGCAACAGCCGCTCGCACACGACCCGCTCTTCCAGGACCGCATGGGCGCCATGCTGGCCCGCCTGGCGTCCGCCCGTGCCTACTTGCTCGAATGCACCGACAAGCTATGGCAATTCGCGCTCACCGGCGCTGTACCTCCTGCTGTACAGGCGGAGACCTCGATGGCCGTCGGTGTGACAGTCGACGCCGCACTCGAGGTCGTGACCTTCGCGCACCACTCGGCCGGGACCGCCGCCATCCGAAATCCGCACATCCTGACCTGCTGCCTCAATGACGCCCTGGCCGCCAGCAGACACGCCGCCTTCCGTCCGGCAGCCAGCCGCACCGCAGCCCGCGCATTCCTGAATCTCCCACCCGAGTAGACCCCGATGTCAGCAGCCGGGCTGGAGGGGGAAGCAGACGGGGCCGGGTGTGGTGCTGGGGATGGTGGGGTCGGTGGAGGTTGTGGTTTGGCGGGTTGTGGTGGTGGGGCTGGGGTCTCGGGTGTCTTCGGTATCGCCGCCGCCGACGCACATGGCTGCTATCAGGAGGATGAGGAAGATCAGGATGAGGCCGCCGACTATGGGGAGGTCGCGGCGGCGGCGGGTGTGGGGGACCTGGGCGCTGTGGAGGCGGTCCGCGAGGGAGCGGCGTTGGGGGCGGGAGGGGCGGGGGAAGGAGGGTGGGGTGCCGGGGTAGGTGGGGGATTGCTGGGTGGCGGGGCCCGAGGGGAGGGGGGCCGGGCGGGATTGCTGGGGTTCGGAGGTGCCGGAGACGGCGCGGTAGGCGGCTGCTGCCGCGGCGGCGGCGCCCGCGCCTGCTGCCGCCGCTGCGGCCGGGTGGGGGCGGCTGGATTGCGGTGTGGGCGGGACCTGTTGGGCGGCGGCGGGTTCCGGCCGGGATGCCGGTGGCCCGGCCGGGCCACCGGTCGCTCGGGAGGCGGGTTCGGGGGCGCTCGGTCGTCCTGGCTCGGGCGACTGGGCGGGTGGGATCGGGGCGGCGGGCGCCGGTGGGGCGCTCAGGGATTCGACCGGGACCGAGGGGACCACGACGGTGGGGGCCGCCGACATCGGCAGGGGAGCGCCTGCGGCGGAGGCGGGTTGGGGGAAGCCTTCGGAAATGAGGTCGGAGTAGTTCGCGGCGGCGGCGAAACCGAGCGCGCCGAGGGCTTGGCCTACTTGGGCGGCGTCCCAGGCGGGTTCGGCGCCTTCGGCGAGTTTAGTGAAGTAGGCGCGCAGGGAGGAGGGGCCGTCGCCGATGAGGACGTCGATACCGGGTGGGAGGGCGCCCTTGTCGAGTTTCACGCGGCTGCCGAGTTGGGGGACGAGCAGGACCAGGCCGCTGACGGGGACATGTTCGCGGCCGGGGGCGGAGCGGAGCTGCCCCGCGAGAGAGACGGTCTGGCGGCGGACGCGCTCGAGCGGGTCGGCGTCGCCGTCGATCGGGGCGGGTTTGCCGTCCACTGTCCAGGGCTGGTCCTGCGCGCAGGACAGAGTCCCGGTCACGCGCTCGGTGAAGCCGTGCACCCCCACGACCACGCAGGTCTGCGGGGTCCAGACGACCACATCGGCGTCCTGGCACTGCACTATCGCGATACCGGGCACCGCATGCGGCCCGCTCCAGGACTTCAGCCAGTTCACGACGGTGCGTTCGGTGCTCGACAGCCGCGACGGGTCGTCGTTACGGACCTTCACCAACATCCAGACCACCCTCTGACCGATGCCATCACCTGCGGCCGCCCGACCTCCTCGCCGCGACCACCTTACGGCGTCGCCCTGCATGGTTGCAGCGAATCGTCCTGCGCAGCAGCAAGATCATTCTGCACCTTCCGGCCCGAACGCGCCCCCGCGTCCCCTCACCCGTGGGTTGCTGACTGAAACAGCGGCGATCATGTACCGGTGCAGGTGAATTCGGACAAACTCCTGCACCGGTACATTGTCGAGGTCAGGGGCGGGTGAGTTGGGCTAGGTGGGCGTCGGGGCGGATGAGGATGCGGGTGCCCGGGGTGGCGGAATACGCGTGATGGGCGTGGCCCGCGGTGTCGATGAGCGCGCCCGCGACCTGCCCGGCTCGCGAGCTCGCGATCGATACGACATCGACCGGTGTTGCGGGCAGCTCGGCGAACTCGGTCATTTCAGGCGAATCCGCGCTATCCGAGTCTTCGCCGAAGACGAGCAGCGTCGCGTGCGGGCCACGGAAGAGCTCGAACAGACTGACCGCTTTTCCGTCGGCGGTGGCTAGCGGCGCATCCGGCGCGCGATCTCCGGCCCGCAGCGGGCCGGTGTCGGTGGCGCTGTGTGACACCAGATTCCGGTAGCTGATATCGAGCTGATGCGTGCCTTCGCGCGACATCGCATCGGCATCCCCATTGACCGTCTTGTTCAGAATCTCCGAGCTCGACCCGAGCACTTTCATGGCCACCGCGCGCCGCTCGGTCTCATAGGTATCGAGTAGGGCATCGGTCTCCGGGCCCGGATTGCGCAGCGCCGCCGCGAGTTTCCAGCCCAGGTTGTAGGCGTCCTGGACGCCTGTGTTCAGCCCCTGCCCGCCGGTCGGCGGATGCGCGTGCGCGGCATCCCCGGCCAGGAACACCCGCCCCGCCCGGAAGCGCTCGGCGAGGCGGATATTCGGCCGCCACACCGTCGACCAGCTGAGATCGCTCAGCACGATATCGCCGCGCCGCGTCAACCGGTCCACATGACTCTGCAATACCGCCAAGCTGGCCTCGGAATCCCCGGCCAGCGGGGCCGCGAACTGGAACTTGCGCCCGCCGGGCAGGGGGGACATGGCGTATCCGTCCATGGGCGTATCCGGTTCGGCGAACCAGTATCCGTGGGAGTGGTCGAGCGCATCGGCGCGCACATCGCCCAGCAGCATGCGAATCGACTCGTCGGTGGTGCCCTCGAATGCGATGCCGAGTGTCTTGCGCACGGTGCTGCGCCCGCCGTCCGCGCCGATCAGATAGTCGGCGCGCATCGTCTCGGTGATGCCGTCGCGCTCCAGCGTCGCGGTCACTCCGTCGTCCGTGGCGGTGAATCCGCGCAGCGCCGTGCCTGATTCGACCGTCACCCCGAATTCGCCGAGCCGCTCCCGCAGCAGCCGCTCGGTATCGGACTGCCCCAGCACCCACCCGTTCGGAAAGGGGATATCCGGCGTCGGCTCCCGCCATTCGGCCATCCGCCGCTCGCCCGCGAACTCCCCGCCCAGATACACCCGCATGGGCGCCTGCGGCGAGCCCGCGGCCAGCACCGCGTCCAGCACCCCGAGATCGTGGAACACCTCGAGGGTGCGCGGCTGAATCCCGTCACCCCGCGAGCCGTCGAAGAACGTCTCGGCCGCGTCCACGATGCGCACCGCGATTCCGCGACGCGCCAGATCGATGCCGAGGGTGAGGCCGGTGGGACCGGCGCCCGCAATGAGAACCTGCGTTGACATGCCAACTCCATTTACTGAATCTTAATTCACTTAAGATAGATTCAGTATTATGGGTGGTAGTTTCCGCTGTCAAGGAGGTGATGCCGGAATGGCGGGACGACGCCAGGAGAAGGCGGCCGAGACGGAGCAGGCGCTCAAGGCCGCCGCGCGCCGCCTGTTCGCCGAGCGCGGCTATCTGAATACGAAGATCACCGACATCACCGCGGCCGCCGGACGCGCGGCCGGATCGTTCTACAACCATTTCGCGAGCAAGGAGGAGCTACTCCAGTCCTTGCTGAAAGACCTTGCCGACGAAGGGGATTCACGCGCCGAGGACCCGGCCCACAATCCGGACTTCACCGACCCGGACGCGGTGCGCTACCACGTCAACGGCTACTGGACCGCGGCCCGCGAGAACTGGCCGGTCTTCCGCGCCATGGAACAGGCCGCCCTCGTCAACGACGACTTCGCCCGCATCATGGCCGCTTTCACCACCGAACAGCGTGCCGACGTCGCCGACCATCTCGACGGCTTCCACGCCGCGGGCATGACCCTGCCCAGCACCCCCGACGCCAGCCTCGCCATGATGTTCCTGCTGACCACCGGCCTGTTGCAGGCCGTCGACGACGGCACGGTCGAACTCACCGACCAGCAGGCCGTCGACGGCCTCACGAGATTCATCTACCGCGGCCTCACCGGCCGCGACTACTGAGCCCGATCAGGGCAGCAGGACGACCGAACCGGTGGTCTTGCGGCCTTCCAGATCGCGGTGCGCCTGCTCGGCCTGGGCCAGGGGATAGGTCGCGCCGATGCGGATATCGAGCGTCCCGTCGGCCAGGGCATTGAGGATATCGCCTGCGCGCCACAGCAATTCGGCGCGATCGCGGGTGTAGTGCGCCAATGTCGGGCGGGTGACGAACACGGACCCGGCCCCGGCCAGGCGCTGCAGATCGAACGGCGGGACCGGACCGCTGGCCCCACCGAAGAGCGCGAGGGTGCCGCGCACCCGCAGCGACGCGAGGCTGGCCTCGAAGGTATCCGCGCCGACGCCGTCGTACACGGCCGCGACACCCACCCCATCGGTGAGTTCCCGTACCCGCGTGGCGATCTCGTCGCCGTAGCGCAGCACCTCGGCCGCGCCCGCCGCGCGCGAGAGCTTCTCCTTCTCATCGGTCGACACGGTCGTGATCACGCGAATCCCACGCGCCGCCAGCAACTGGGTGAGGATGAGACCGACACCACCGGCCCCGGCGTGCACGAGCACCGTCTCGCCCGGCTCCGGCTTGTAGATCGACTCGATCAGGTAGTGCGCCGTCATGCCTTGCAGCAGGATGGAAGCCGCCACCGGCGCCTCCACCCCGGCGGGCACCGGAATCGCGACGGCCGCGTTCACGGCGACCTTCTCGGCATAGCTCCCCGGAGCCGCCGCCCAGCAGATGCGATCGCCGACCTTGAATTCGGTGACATTGGGCGCGATGGCCACCACGACACCGGTCCCCTCACCGCCCGCAATGTAGGGCACGGCCTGCGGATACCGTCCGGTGCGAATGTAGGTGTCGATGAAGTTGATCCCGATGGCCTCGGTCTCCACGAGCAGCTGCCCGGGCCCGATCTCGGGATCCGGAACCTCGACCGGCCGCAGGACTTCGGGACCACCGTGCTCGGAAACCTGAATGGCGCGCATGGTCTGTTTCTACACCCGCCACGGTGTGAGGTGTGCGGTGGCTCATGGACTCTGCTTTACCGATGGGTAAACTCCCTCACATGAGCGCTACCGTTGCACCGGCACCAGTGAAGTTGTCGCCGTCCATCGTCGATTCCATCAAGGGGTTCATCGCCGAGCACGGCGGCTCCGCGACCGCGGTGCTGCCGCCCATCGGCCGCATCGGCGTGCGGGTCACCCTGGTCGGCAAGGACGGCATTCTCGGTGATCGCGTGGTCGCCGATCTGCCGACCGCCAAGGCGCTGGTCGAGGCCATCGACGGGCTCACCGAGGCCGACGAGTGGGATCGCGAGCTGACCTCCATCGTCACCCCGGTCCAGAGCCACTGGGCCAGAATGGCGGGATGGGTCGCTCGCCAGAAGCGATTCCCCAAGGCGCGCAACGAGAAGTAGCCTCGTAGAGCCCGCGGTCAGCGGGGGAACGGACAATCTGAGGATGACGTGGCGGGACGCGTAACCAAGCAGGCGCAGCTGCGTTCGGCGCTGACGACCCTGTGCGCGAAGCTCCGTCCGGGTGAGATGCTGCCCAGCGAGCGGCAACTCTGCGACGACTACCGGGTCAGTCGCATGACGGTGCGCGAGGTGCTGGGGCAGCTGGAATCCGAGGGCGTCATCACCCGGATCCCGGGCAAGGGCACCTTCGTGGCCGAGCGGGTGGCGCGCTCACGGCTGCACATGGCCTCCTTCAGCGAGGATATGCGACGACTCGGGCGCGTGCCGAGCACCGTTGTGCTGCATACAGATTACGCCGTGCCGCCGCCTGCGTCGATCACAGCGCTGAGCCTGAACGCCACTGAGAAGGCGTTCCATCTGGTGCGGCTGCGGCTGGCCGACGGGCTGCCGATCTCCATCGATGACGGCTGGTACCGGGCCGATCTGCTGCCCGGGCTGCTCGATCGCGATCTCACCCAATCGCTGTACTCGCTCATGGCCGACGTCTACGACTGCCCCGTCGACCGCGCCGATCAGACGGTGCGCGCGGTCGCCGCCGATGAGCGGCACGCGGGCTGGCTCGGCACCGACGCCGGTTCGCCGCTGCTGGCGTTCGACCGCATGTCGTATTCGCGGGACCGCTGTGTGGAGCACGCGCACTCCTGGTACCGCGCCGACCGCTACCAGGTCTACATGACGGTATCGGCGGGCGACAATGCCCAGCCCCAGCACGACCTGAGCTCGAAACCCATTGAGCTGCACAACGGTCGAGCCGCACACGACTGAGTCCGGCCCGACCGAGTCCCGGCACGACAGAGCCGCAGCCCGAAATGGACTGCGGCTGAAGTCGTTTACTGGATGGAGAACAGCACCGCGCCGGTGGTGACGGGTCCGCTGACCGCGTCCTGCGCCGAACCGGGTGCGCTGTCCATGACCACCACCGGCACCGCGGCGCTGAGGCCGAGTCGGCGAATGGCATTGGGGGAGAAGGTGACCAGCGGGTCGCCGACATTCACGCGATCGCCCTCGGCGGCCTTCACCTCGAAGATGTCGGCCTTGCCGACGGTGTCGATGCCGACGTGCAGCAGCACGCCCTGTCCGGCATCGTCGACGATGACCGCGGCGTGCGGGTGCAGTTTCACGATGGCGCCCGCGATGGGGGCGACGACCGTGATCCGCTCATCGGTGTCCGGCGGCTCGATGGCCACGCCGGAGCCGACCATCTCCGCCGAGAAGACCGGATCGGGAACCTCGGACAACGGCATGGCGCGCCCGTCGAGGGGCGCGAGAATCTGAGTGCTCACGACGGGTCAGAGGAGATCGTTGATGTCGTCGGCGAGGGCGTCGGCGGTCGGTCCGACCACGACCTGCACGGCATTACCGGCCTTGACGACGCCGTGCGCACCGGCGGCCTTGAGGTCAGCGTCCTTGACGAGTCCGGAATCCTTCACCTCGACGCGAAGGCGCGTGATGCAGCCTTCGACCTCGACGATGTTACCTACGCACCAAGGCCGGCGACGATCTGATCGACTTTGGACATCATTCCTCTGAGCGTGTCGAGTGGACAAAACTGGTTATAACCAGTGTATGTCTGATTATAACCAGTCACTATACATGTGCGTGACCCTATTCACAGATCCTGAGGACCCGCCATGGCCGATACCGCCGCTGCTCCAAGCACGCGCAAGAAGATCGACCTGTCCGGACTGCAGAAGCTCGGCCGCAGCCTCATGCTGCATTGCCACGCTACCTGCTGCCGGTTTGCTGCTACGACTAGGACAGGACGACATGCTCGGCCGCTGGTCGGCCACCAATACGGTGGCCGACGTGCTGGCGGGTGCGGGTGGCGCTCTGCTCGACAATCTGCCACTGCTGTTCGCGGTCGGCGTCGCCATCGGCTGGGCCAAGAAGGCCGACGGCTCCACCGCCCTGGCCGCGGTCGTGGGCTACCTCGCCTTCAATGGCGTCACCAAGGCCATGGCTCCGGTCGTGCTGGAGGGCAAGACCGATTCCAAAGGCGCTCAGCTGCTGGTGAACTTTGGTGTTCTCGGCGGCATCGTGATGGGCCTGACCGCCGCCATCCTCTGGCAGCGCTATCACCGCACGCAGTTGCCCGACTATCTGGGCTTCTTCTCCGGCCGCCGTCTGGTGCCGATCCTGACCGCCTGCGCGGCGGTCGTCATCGGTGTCGCGTCGTCGTTCATCTATCCCGCCTTCTATTCCGGCCTGACCTCACTCGGCGAAGCGGTCGCGAACAACTCCGTCGTAGGCGGCGGCATCTTCGGATTTGCCAACCGGATGCTGATTCCGCTGGGGCTGCACCACATCATCAACTCCGTGGTCTGGTTCACCCTCGGCGACTACAACGGCGTGCACGGTGACATCCCGCGCTTCCTCAGCGGCGACCCGACCGCGGGCACCTTCATGACCGGCTTCTTCCCCATCATGATGTTCGGCCTGCCCGCTGCGGCCCTGGCCATCTACCGCACCGCCAAGCCGGAGAACCGCAAGCTGATCGGCGGCATTATGCTGTCCACCGGTCTGACCGCCTTCGTCACCGGCATTACCGAGCCGCTGGAATTCGCCTTCATCTTCGTGGCGTGGCCGCTGCTGTTCATCCACGCCATCTTCGCCGGTTCGGCGCTGGTGCTGACCAATGCGCTGGGCATTCACGACGGCTTCACCTTCTCGGCGGGCGGCATCGACTACCTTCTGAACTTCGGCATCGCCACCAAACCGCTGTGGCTGATCCCGATCGGCCTCGGCTACGCGGCGCTGTACTACTTCACCTTCAGCTTCATTATTCGACGCTGGAACCTGCAGACCCCCGGCCGCGAAGCGGACGAGGTGGAAATCGAGAAGGAGAACGTCAAAGAATGATCACTCGCACCGCTGTTGTTGCGTCGAAGACCGGTCTGCACGCCCGTCCGGCAGCGCTTTTCGCCAAGGCCTCCGCCGCTTCCCCTGTCCCCGTGACGATTTCGATCGACGGTAAGGATCCGGTCGCCGCCGGAAGCCTGCTGCAGGTGATGACCCTCGGCGTGAAGCAGGGCGACAAGGTCACCCTGCACGCCGAGGACGGGGCCGATGCGGCCCTCGACGAGCTCGTGAAGCTGCTGGAGACCGATCTTGACGCATGAGGTGCGCGGTGTCGCGGCCGCTCCCGGAGTTGCCGTCGGACCGGTGAAGTGGTTGGCGTCCGCGCCCGTCACATCACCCGACGACGCTCCCGGGAGCGACGTGGACGCCGAAATCTCCCTTGCCGAAACCGCTTTCGAGACCGTCGCCGCCCGCTACAGCGCGCTGGCCCTCGATGCCACGGGTCCGGCCGCGGACATTCTGTTCATGACCTCGGCCCTGGCGGCCGATCCCGCGCTGCTCGATCAGGTGCGCGCGGGCATCCGGGCCGGTGGGCTCACCGCGCACGCGGTCACCGAGGCGGTGGCGCACTTCGCCGAACAGCTCAACGCGCTCGGCGGCATGATGGCCGAGCGGGCCTCGGACCTGCGTGATGTGGGTCAGCGCGTGGTGGCCGAACTGCTCGGCGTGGATCCACCTGGAATCCCGGACAGCGCAGTGCCTTTCGTGCTCGCCGCCCAGGATCTCGCACCCGCCGATACCGCGACGCTGAATCCGGAGATCGTGGTCGGGCTGCTCACCGTCGCCGGTGGGCCGACCTCGCACACCGCGATTCTGGCCAAGGCCCTGGGCATTCCGGCGGTCGTGGCGTGCCCGGGCGCCGTTGCTATCGCCGAGGACACCGAGGTCGTGCTCGACGGCACCGGCGGCGCCGTGGAAATCGCTCCGACCGCCGAGCGGCGCGCCGAGGTCGAGGCATTGCGGGCCCGGCAGGCGGATGCGCCGACCGGTCCCGGCCGGACCGCCGACGGTCATGCGGTGCCGCTGCTCGCGAATGTGGGCAGCGCCGCCGACGCGCAGCTGGCTGTCGAGCTCGGCGCCGAGGGCGTGGGCCTGTTCCGCACGGAATTCCTTTTCCTGGACCGCAAGTCGTCGCCGACGGTGGACGAGCAGACGGCCCAGTACACCGAGATCTTCCGGATCATGGGGGAGCGCCCCGTCACGGTGCGCACCCTCGATGCCGGATCCGACAAGCCGCTGCCGTTCCTGAATCTGCCGGAGGAGGAGAATCCGGCGCTGGGTGTGCGCGGCCTGCGGTTGAGCAGCGTCGATGAGGGGGCGCTGCTCGACCAGCTCTCCGCGATCGAGGCGGCAGCCAAGGCCACCGGAACGCCGGTCAAGGTCATGGCGCCGATGGTCGCCACCGTCGAGGAGGCGAACTACTTCGCCACTCGCGCACGAGAAGCCGGGCTGGAGACCCGCGGGGTCATGGTCGAGATTCCGGCGGCCGCCATTCGCGCCGGGCAGCTCGGCGCGGAGGTGGATTTCTTCTCCATCGGCACCAATGACCTGTCGCAGCATCTGTTCGGCGCGGACCGCATGTCGTCGTCGCTGGCGGCGCTGCACAATCCGTGGCAGCCCGCGCTGGCCGCCACCATCGCGTTCGTGGTGGACGGTGCGAGCACGCACGACGTCAAGGTCGGCGTCTGCGGCGAGTCCGCGTCCAATCCCGACTTCGCTTGTGTGCTGGTCGGTCTCGGTGTCGAGACGCTGTCCATGGCCCCGCGGTCGATCGCGGGCGTGCGGGCGGCGCTGGCCGAGGTCACCCTCGAACAGTGCCGGGCGGCGGCCGCGGCCGTGCTCGCGGCGCGCACCGCCGAAGACGCCGTCGTGGCGGCTCGACGAGCACTGGGGCGAGCCAGCTGATGCCGATCCTGCGCGGGCGGGTCGTCACCCTCACCGAGGTGGGCGAACTCGCCGACGGAGTCGTGTCCTTCGACGGCCCGTTGCTCGACTATGTCGGCCCGGCAACGGGATTCGACGGTGAACTACCGGCGCTGTCGGAGGAACCGCCGATCATTCTGCCGGGCCTCATCGATGTGCACTGCTACGGCGGCGGCGGATACGGCTTCCCCGAAACCGATTCCGCCGGTGTCACCGCGGCCGCGAACTTCCATCGCGACCGCGGCACCACCACCCTGGTGGCCTCGCTGGTCTCGGCCACCGAGGACGAACTGCGCCAACGCATCGACGTCCTCGGCGCGGCCGTGGATGCCGGGCTGCTGGCGGGCATTCACCTCGAAGGCCCGTTCATCAGCGAACATCACCGGGCACGATCCCGAGCGGATCGTGCCCGGTGATCCCGATATGCTGGCGCGGCTGGTGGACCACGCGGGCGGACGGATCGTCTCGGTGACCATCGCCCCGGAGACCGAGAACTTCGACAAGCTCGCCGATATCCTCGCCGAGGCGAATATCGTGCTGTCACTGGGGCATACGGTCGCCGACTACGAGCATTCGGTGCACGCCATCACGCGTGGCCGACGGGTGTCCATCACGCATCTGTTCAATGCCATGCCCGAACTGGCGCACCGCGACGCCAATTTCCTCACCGCCGCCATGGCCGCCGCCGGGCGCGGCGATGTGGTGGCCGAGGTCATTGCCGACGGCGTGCACCTGGCCGACGGCACCGTGCGCATGGTGTTCGACACCATCGGGCCGGACAATCTGGCGCTCATTACCGATGCCATGGCGGCGGCGGGCATGCCCGACGGCCGCTATCATCTCGGCGTGCTCGATGTCGTCGTCGCGGACGGAGTGTCGCGGCTGTACGACCCGCACGGCGAGGGCGCGATCGCGGGCGGCACGGCCATGGCGGCGGATGTGCTGCGGCGCACCGTCTTCCACGCCGGAGTCGAGCTGACCACGGCCGCGACCGCGGCCGCCGCCACCCCTGCGCGGCTGCTCGGGATCGCCGGGCGCGTAGGTTCGCTGCGCGCGGGCATGAACGCCGATGTGCTCGTCACCGACCACCACCTGACCCCAATGACCGTGTACAAGGACGGACTCGCATGGAACTCGTGATCACCGACAACGCGGCCGAAGCCGGTGTGCTGGCCGGGCGCATCATGGCCGACCATGTGCGGCGCGGCGCTCGCGCCATCGGCCTGGCCACCGGCTCCTCGCCACTGGGCGCCTAGCAGGAGATGATCCGCCAGTATCAGGCGGGCGAGCTGAGTTTCCAAGGCGTGCAGGCATTCCTGCTCGACGAGTACATCGGCCTGCCCGCCGGGCATCCGCAGTCCTACGCCCAGTTCATTCGCGACGAGTTCACCTCGCACGTGGACTTCGCCGACGCCGATGTGCACAGCCCGGACGGCCGGGCCGCCGACATTCCGGGCGCTGCCGCCGATTACGAGCGTTCGATCGCCGAGACCGGGCGCATCTCCGTGCAGATTCTCGGCATCGGCGCGAATGGTCATATCGGCTTCAATGAACCCGGTTCGTTGCTGCGCTCGCGGACTCGCGTGAAGACGCTGACCCCGAAGACGCGGGAGGACAATGCCCGCTTCTTCGACGACGATCTGAAGCAGGTTCCGACCCACGTCCTCACCCAGGGACTCGGAACCATCAGTGACGCCGATCATCTCGTCATGATCGCCACGGGAGCGGGTAAGGCCGAGGCCGTGGCGGCCGCCGTCGAAGGACCGGTGTCGGCGTTCTGCCCGGCGTCCATCCTGCAGATGCACCCGCATGTGACCGTGATCGTGGATCCGGAGGCGGCGGCGAATCTGAAGGCCATCGACTACTACCGCTTCGCGGTCGCGAACAAGCCCGAGTGGCAGAGCTTCTGAGAACGAAGCGGTTCGTCCCCTTCGGTACTCTCGAATGAGAATCGAAGGGGGACGAGTCATTTTGCGCAGCCGGTCTGTCACTGTCGCTCGTATCGGTGTGATCGGTGTGTTGCTCGCCGCCCTGCTGGTGGGCTGTGGGAACAGGACCGAAAACCCGGTCTTACCAGCCGATTCGGCGGCGACCATCGACCGGATCATGGAATCGGGGATGACCGCCGCGCTTTTTCCGGGGGCGATGGTGGCGGTGGTCGATCCGGATCTCGGCACTTACGTCAAGGCGTACGGCACCTCCGATATCGTGACCGGCCGGGTGGCGGGCATTCACGATTCATTCCGAATCGCCAGCGTCACCAAGACTTTCACCGCGACGGCCGTACTGCGGCTCGCGGATAAGGGGAAGCTGTCTCTCGATGACCGGCTGGACCGCTATGTCGCCGACATCCCCTATGGCGACTCGATCACGCTGCGGGATCTGCTCGGCATGTGCGGCGGTGTCTACGATCTCGACCACGAAGCCGCGTATCAGGAACAGGTGGACGCCAAGTCGCCGAATCTCGGCTGGCAGGAGGGTGATCGCCTGCGCGCGATCATCGGCAATCCGCAGTACGCGACACCGCCGAACACCCGGACCCGGTACTCCAATTCCGAGTACTACCTGCTGGGGCTTGTGCTCGAAAAGGTCACGGGCAAGCCGATACACGACGTCATCGCCGACCTGATCGGCGAATACGGTCTGGGGGAGACCGCCTACGCGGTCGATGCGACGACGCCGACCCCGGGGGCCCGCGGCTACACCTATTTCGACGAGGCGCCGACCGATGTCACCGACCGCGCCGCCGCCCCCGGACTGTACGGTGCGGCCGCCTCGATGGTGTCCACCATCTCCGATCTGGCCACCTACACGGGCCTGCTCGGAAGGGGTGATCTGCTGCGGCCCGAAACCTTCCGCGCGCGAAGGCAATCCACCGAGGCCGGTGGCGGCCTGTCCTACGGCCCCGGCCTCATGATCGACGGTCAGTGGCTGGGCCACAGTGGCACCGTGTCCGGCTACACCACCTATATCGCCTACCTCCCGGACCGGGACGTGTCCATCGCGGTCGCCGTGAACCAGTTCAGCCGCCTGCTGTGGCTGCGCGCGGACGATCTCTGGAAGGAGATCGTCACCGCGCTCTACCCGGGGACACTGGGCAAGGGTTCACCCTCGAACGGTTCGCCACCCCCGGTACCGGCCGTGGACGTACTCAACGCTCAACTCCGGCAAGCCTTCGATCCGGCGATTCCGGCCACCGCGAAAGCCCTGCGCGTCGCCGACGACGACAAGGATCCGGAGTTGATCACCCGTGTGGCGGCCACGCTCGCCCAGTTCGACCCCGGCTTCGAGGTCTATCGCGCGACCGCCGTGAATCAATCCCTGATGGCCCTCGGTCTCGCGGCGTCACCGCCGGGGAAGACGCAGATGGTCGTGCCCCTTACCGCCGTCGACGGATCCTGGCGGATCAGCTCGGCGTGGGCCTGCAACGTCCTGACCGGGAGCGGCGGGTCCTCACCCGCCTGCACCTGAGCTCGCGATTCACGATTCCCTATCGCGCGCGGCCATGAACTACTACAATAAGTAGTAACAGGGTTGCCGCAGTATTCGCCCACAGGGGGTCGCCATGACTCGTCCACCCATCACCTCATCCGAGCCCGCCACCAAACCGGCCTACACCGAACTGCGCTGGGTCACCGCGGTTTTCGCCATCGCCCTGGTGGTCCACGGCGCCGACCATCAACGCCGCGGCAGCGGCACCGTCTCCACCGTCGTCAATACCCTCGGCTCGATCCAGATAGCCTTCGCCCTGGCCACCATCGTCCTGGTTCTGCTCCGCCACCGCTGGGCTCCGATGTTTGCCGTCCTGGTCGGCTTCGTCAGCGCCGTCGGCTTCACCCTCGTTCACGTCCTCCCCGACTGGTTCGGCCCCGTCAGCGACAGCTTCATCAACCCGCCCCACACCGCCCACATCACCGGATTCTCCTGGTTCGCCGCCATTTTCGAGATCCTCGCCGACGCCGCCCTGGGCGTCGCGGGCCTGCGCGCCCTCCGCGAACGCCCCTGATCCGCTACTCCTGCGTCCGCACCCGCACGCCGCTGGCGATGAGCCGCGAAGCGGACAATCCGAATGTGGTCCGGAACCGATCCGCGAGATGTGACGGGCTCGCGAACCCGGCCTCCACCGCCACGGTCGTGAGATTGTGCCCCGCCGCGGACAACTTCGCCGCGTGCATGAGCCGAACCCACAGCCGATACCGCCGCAGACTGGTCCCCACCTCCTGCCGGAACAGATGCAAGAACCGAGATTCCGACAACCCCGCCCGAACCGCCAACTCCCGCGCGGGAACCGCCTTCGCCGGATCCTCCCGCACCGCCCGCACCGCCTCGGCAATACGCTCATCGATAATGTGCGCCCTGGTCGGCGCCACCAATGCGAGCAACTCCGCCGCCCGCTCATCGGCCAGCTCCCGCGCCCCGTCCCCGAATCCGCCCCCCAACGCGGCCAACTCGCCCTCCGCGGCATGCCCCACCCCCACCACCCCGTGCCAACACCCCATCCGCTCACGACAGGACAGCGCCCGATCCGAAGCCGGATCCAAATAACAGAAAACCATCCGCCCACCCTCGGCAATCAACTGATGCGTAGTCCGCGGCGGAATCAACGCACTCCGAACCACCAGCTCGGCCCCCTCCCCAACCCGCAACCGGAACGGCTCATCAACCCCAACAGCAAGACACCACACCGACCCCGAATGCGGCGAAAGATCCAGCGCCGCCCCCACATACAACGCCTGCCCAGGCCACAACCACACCAGCGCCCGCACACCCGATCCAGCCACCACACCCTCCTGCTCCCTCGAACTTGAAGGCTATCTTCCGCACCCCCCACTACCCACAGTCTTCCGCGCACCCGCCCATCACCGGCCCCGGACCACGACGTACACCCGAACCCGATCCGTCGGCTGCCGCGGCGATCTCTCCGGTCCGCGCTGGGTGTGTCCGCCGTTCGACCCATCGGCCGCCGCGATCTTTCCTGATCGCGCTGCGTGCGGCTGTAGTCCGACCCGTTGGCCGTCGCGGTCTTTCCGGAACGCCCTGGGTGCGGCCGCAGTTCGATCCGTTGGCCGCCATGAACTTCCGGATTCGCAGTGGGTACACCTGCAGTGCGTCCCGTCGGCCGCTGCGGCCCTTCCAGACCGAGTTGGGCGCAGCCGCAGCCGCAGCCTGATTCGTCGGCCTCGGGACTTCGTGCTCGCGTCCAGGCGCGGACCACCGGCTATGGCCGTAGCACTTCCCCGCCGCCGGGCGTGAGTTCGCTCGTCGTGAGCAGTGCTTGGCAGTGGTCAGTCGCAACCCGGGTCGCGGGCGGCTGGTGCGCCGAAGCCGTGACCGGGATGTCGTCGGCGGTGCGGTAGTGGCGTGCAGCCGGATAGCACGTTGACGGAAGCGCGCCGTCGAGGCGAAGCGGCATGCTGGCGCTGGAATTCGACGTGGAGTGGAGGTTGTCGTGACCGTAGTCATCTCGGTGGTCGTGGCGGTGCTGTTCGCGGGCATTGGGGCGTATGCGCTGGTGAGTCCGGGCGCGATCGTGCGGCCGTTCGGGATAGCCGTCGACGATGTGCGGGCGCGGTACGAGGTGCGGGCCGTGTGCGGCGGGTTCGGGCTGGCCATGGCGGTGGTGTTGGTAGCGGCCGCCGCCGACGTGGGATCGCTGCGTGCCGGGATCATGGTCGCGGTCGGAGCCGCCTTGGCGGGGATGGCGTTCGGCCGGGTGGTGGCGGCGGTCATCGATGAACGGACCGCCTTCTACCCGGTGTGGTTCTTCGCGATCGTCGAGGCTGTCGCGGCCGGTGCGCTGCTGGCGGGAGCGGCGATCCGATGACGCCCCGGGCCAGTCGCATCGCGGTCACGGTGTGCCAGGCGCGTGCGGTCGCGGACGGCCGGATGGCGTGGCGTTGTTATGCGGACCCGATTTCCGTTCGTCTGTTGTGCCTGCGCGAGCGAGTGGTGGTGGAGCGGGCCAGGAATGACACCGAGCCCGACCGGGCACGGGCGTGGCTGCGGTATCAGCTGCTCCGGGATCTCGCGGAAATCCTGGCGGTGCGCACGGTCGCCGTCGATGCCGCCATCCGCCAGGCCGCCAATCCGCAACTGGTCCTTCTCGAGCCGGGCTTGGACGCGCGCGCCTGGCGCCTGCCCGAACTGTGTCGTCGCACGGTTTTCGAGGTCAATCACCCTGCCGAGCAGGCGGCCAAGCGCGCCCGGATCGGTACACGCCCGACCCTCGCGCACACCCTCCGGTTCGTTGCGGTGGATCTCGGCACCAGTGCACTGGAATCCGCGCTCGACGCGGCCGGTCACAGTCGGGCGCAGCCGACTACGTGGGTCTGGGAAGGCCGGATGCGCTACCGCACGCGGCCGCAGGTCGAGCGCACCGTGGCGGCGATCGCACGACGTTCGGCGCCGGGCAGCCGCGTCATAGCCAACTATTCGGCGCCCACGCTGCGGACCGTCCTCCTGCGCAGATGGGGTCTGCGACTCTGGCTTGCGCTGGTCGGCGCCACCGGCGCGAAACGCCAGGAACGTGTCCGCGCCTTCTGGACACCGGAAGCGGTTGCCGCCCTGCTCGCGTCCCACAACCTGGTGATCCTCACCGACAAGAAACTGCTGACCGTCACACACGAGTTGCAGATCCCCATCTCGTCGCCATTAGGCTTCTCGGGCAATCGGATCGTGATCGCCGACCGCCGCTGGCGTGTGACACGTCCACGGTCGCGCATGCGTGTATTTCGCTTGCCGGGCAGCATAATTGCGGGTTATGGCAGGAAACGAGGCGAGCCGGACCGCGGTCCTGGTGTGTCAGGCGCGGGCGATCGCGGACGGCAGAATCGCGGTGGGACGATTCGCCGATCCGGTGGCCGCGCGGTTGTTGCGGGAACCGGAACTCGCGGAGGTCGAGCGGGCCCGCAGCGATATCGCACCGCAGCGGCTCGGGGAGCGCATCAGGTACGAAACGCTCAGGGCCACAACGGAGATTCTGGTGCCGCGGACGGTGGCGATCGACGATGCGGTGGTGCAGGCGAACAATCCGCAGCTGGTGCTGCTCGGCGCCGGGTTGGACGCCCGGGCCTGGCGAATGAGCGAATTGGATGCGACCGCGGTGTTCGAAGTCGATCACCCGGCCTCGCAGGCGGAGAAGACGACGCGCATCGGGGGAGCGGACCCGGTCGCCAAGTCGGTCGCCTTCGTCCCGGTCGATTTCGGACGTGACGCACTGGAGGACGCACTCGCGCTTTCCGGGCATCAGCCGGACCTGCCGACCACCTGGATCTGGGAGGGCGTCATGCCCTACCTCACACAGTCCGAGGTCGAACGCACCCTCGATGCGATCGGTCACCGCTCGGCTCCGAGCAGCCGCCTCATCGCCACCTACCCGACCCCGACCTCGGCGGCAGCCCTTCTGAAACGGTGGGGGTTGCGATTGTTCCTGGCGGCAGGCAGCCGATCCGCGTCATCAGGCCAGGAGCGCCTCCGATCAGCGTGGACGCCAGAGCAGATTCACGCCCTCTTCGCCGTCTACGGACTGGACATCGCCACCGACACAGACCTGTTGAACCTGGCCCGCGCCCTCGACGTTCCGGTACGCCGATCGCGCGTGCTGGCCACCGGCCGCGTAGCCGTCGCCGACCGCGCCGGAAGCTGAACAGGCACGGGCACGGGCTCGGGCAGCGAAGCGCTCGCGCTCGTGCGGGACGTGCTCGCGCTCGGGCAGGACATGCTTGCGCCCGGGCGCGACGTGCTTCCGCTCGTGCGGGAACGCGCTCGCGCTCAGGCGGAGACGGGTTCGCGCTGTTTGGTGGGGACCGATTCGCGGGTGCGCATGGACGCCCAGAGGGCGGCGGTGGCCGCCGTGCAGGCCGCTGCGCCGCCGACGTGAATGGCTACGAGCGCGCCCGGGACATCGGTGAGGTACTGCACCAGGCCGACCAGCGCTTGGCTGCACACCAGCGCGAGGAGCGCGAACAGCCGCACACGGATTGCGCGCGTCATGCCGACGGCGGCGAGGCCGCAGGCGAGACCGACCAGTAGGGCGAGGTAGGCGACGAGCAGTTCGGAGTGCAGGTGGACCAGGGTGACGATCTCGATCTGGAGGCGCTCCACTTGGCGTTCGATGCTCTTGTCGCCCGCGTGCGGGCCTGCCGCGGTGACGAGGGTTCCGGCGATGAGGGTGGCGGCCAGCAGGACGCCGCTCAGCACGGTCAGCAGGCGCAACGGCTTCGGGACCTGGACGGTCTGGACGCCGTCGTCGGGCTCGCAGATCTTGGCGTAGAGCAGGACGGCCAGCCACACCATGACCATCGAGGCCAGCAGGTGCACCGCAACCGTCCACCACAGCAATCCGGTGCGCACGGTGATGCCGCCGATGATCGCCTGCACGACCGTGCCGCCCGGCATGAGCCACGCGTAGATCTGCACCTCGCGCCGCCGCTTGGCCCGCGTCACCGCGATCACCACCGCGGCCGCGAACAGCGACACCACGAAAGTCAGCATGCGATTGCCGAATTCGACGGCCTGATGCAGCACCGGCACCTCGGCCACCGCCATCGGCGTGAAGCTGCCAGGGAAGCACTGCGGCCAAGTCGGGCAGCCGAGGCCCGAAGCGGTGACACGGACAATGGCTCCGGTCACCGAGATTCCGGCCTGGGTGAGGATCACCGCGAAGGCGATCAAGCGCTGCGACCGAAGCGAGGGCATCGGGAACAGATCGGCGAATCGCTGGAATGCGCGAGCAAGCACGCACCGATGGTAGCCGGACCGATTTCACCCCCCCGCACCCGGCCTACTACAACGCGTAAGACTCACACCGTCTCTCGCGCGCCGCAGTGAAAATCCGATGACCGGGAACTGGTGGCGGCATCGGCCGAGTAGCCCCCGCCACCAGTTCCCGGTGATCAAAGGTCCAGGTCGTGAGCCTCAGTCGAAACGGAAGAACTTCGTGGCGAGCCAGCCGGACAGGCCGCCCCACGCCGCCAGGACGGCGATGCCGTACCAGTCGATGCTGTTGCGCAAGGCTTGTTCCAGGCAGTTCGAGAGTGCGCCCGAGGGGACGGCGCGGGCCAGCGGGCTCACGGCCTGCGGGAGGTCGTCGGACATGAGCACCAGGCTGGCGATGCCGAGCATGACGAACCAGAGGATATTGGCCAGGGCGAGAACGATTTCGGCCTTCAGGGTGCCGCCGAGCAGCAGACCGAGGGCGGCGAAGGTGGCGGTGCCGAGGGCGATGACGACCGCGCCGAGCAACAGGCCGGTGATGGAGGGCCCCCAGCCGAGCGCGAAACTTATGGCGCCCAACAGGATCGATTGCAGCACCACCACGATGAGCACGGCGGCGCACTTGCCCGCGACAATGCCCCAGCGGGGGAGGGGAGTCGCACCGAGGCGTTTCAAAGCGCCGTAGCGGCGATCGAAACCGACGGCGATGGCCTGCCCGGTGAAGGCGGTGGACATGACGGCCACCATCATCACGGCCGGGACCACGCGTTCGACGCGGTGATCGCCGAGGCCGTTGAGCGGCAGCAGTGTCAAGCCGATCAGCAGGGTGATCGGGATGAACATGGTCAGCAGCAGCTGTTCGCCGTTGCGCAGCAACAGGATCAGCTCGAGACGGGTCTGGGCGGCCAGCATCTTCGCCCGCGTGGTGGGCCGCGGGTCGGGTGCGAAGGTGCCGGGTGCGAACCGGTTGGCGGTGTCGATCACCCGCGTAGCTCCCGTCCGGTGAGTTCGAGGAACACATCTTCCAGGCGGTGCTGGTCGATGCGAATATCGGTGGGCAGCACATTGATTCGCGCGCACCACGCGGTGAGCGTGGACAGCACCTGCGGGGTGATATCGCCCTGCAGCAGGTAGTAGCCCGCGCTGATCTCCTTGGGCGTGAACCCTTCCGGCAGTGCGGCTTCCAGCAGACTCAGGTCGAGTTTCGGCGGCGCGTGGAACGCCAGCCGCCCCTCGGCCCCCTGCGAGGTCACCTCACTGGGGGTGCCCTGCGCGACGATCTGCCCGTGATCGATGATCGCCAGCTGATCGGCGAGCTGTTCGGCCTCGTCCATCATGTGCGTCGTCATGAGCACGCTCACCCCGTCGCGCCGCAACGCGTCGATGAGCTCCCACACCAGATGCCGTGCCTGCGCGTCCAATCCGGCGGTGGGCTCGTCGAGGAATACGATCTCCGGCCGCCCGACCAGCGCGCACGCCAAGGCGAGTCGCTGCTGCTGCCCACCCGAGAGCCGCCGATACGGCGTCCGCCGCGCATCCTTCAACCCGAGCGTGTCCAGCAGCCAGTTCGGATCCAGCGGCTCGGCCGAGTACGAGGCCACCAGATCGAGCATCTCCCCGGCCCGCGATCCCGGATACGCCCCGCCGCCTTGCAACATCACCCCGATCCGCGGCCGTAGCGCATCGGAATCGGCGATCGGATCCAGCCCCAGCACCCGCACGGATCCGGCATCCGGGGTCACGAACCCCTCGCACATTTCCGTGGTGGTCGTCTTCCCCGCCCCATTGGGCCCGAGCAGCGCAAGCACCTGCGCCCGCTCCAGTTCGAAACTGATCCCGTCCACCGCGGTGGTCTCGCCGTAGCGTTTCACGACGCCGTCGATGCGCACGGCGGGTCTCGAGGCTGCGGTCACGAGGAGACACCGTAGGCCGTCGGCTCTTGTGACGGAGCCGACACCCCCGGCTGATTGCGCCATGGCAGCGCATTTCGCGTGATGAAGATGAACAGCAGCCCCACGATCACGGTCGCGATGGCCGACTGCACGATCTGGAAAACATAGAAGTCCGCGCCGCGCGGCATGACGAGCACACTCACCACCACCGACAGCGTCACCGCCGGAACCCGGAAGGCGGGCCGGTTCGCCCACGCCGCCAATGGCACGATCGCCCACAGCAGATACCACGGCTGCACCACCGGGAACAGCAGCACGAGCACCCCCAGCGACACCCCCAGCGCTCCCACCGGATGCAACCGCCCGGTCCAGGTCGCGAACAGCATGCGCACAATGACGAAGGCCGCCACCGTCGCCGCGATCGGCCTGGTGATACTGAGCAGCGCCGTGGTGTGATCACCCAATCCCAGCAGCACTCCACCGAATCCGGTCGCGATCCCGATGGCGGTCGGCAGCGACAGATAACTGCGCACAGCGCTGGCCGTGTTCAGCGTGAATATCCATCCGAACCCGAGACCGCTCGCAGTGACGACGAACAAGGTGACCGCGACGGCAACCACGCCGAGCAGGGCCCCGATCGTGATCACCCGCTTGAATCCGCCGCCGAGCCGCCGCGCGAGGGCCATTGCCACGAATCCCAGGGCGATCAGCGAAGTGATCTTGATTGTGGAGGACAGCGTGATAACCACCGTCCCGAACATCAGCAACGCCCAGGCCCGCCGATCGAACGGATGCGTATCGTCGATCGCCCGCAGACAGAACTCCAGTCCGGCCAGCATGAGCCCGAGCATCAGCGCGTCATTGTGCACGCCTCCGACCAGATGGAAAAGCACCAGCGGATTCGCCGCCCCGAGCCACAGCGCACTCACCGGCGCCACCCCGCACCGCCGCGACAACCGCGGCAGCGCCCACACGATCAACGCCACCGCCGCCAGCACCAGCAGCCGATGCAACCAGACCCCGGCAATAATGTTGTCGCCGGTCACCAGCGCAATACCCTTGCCCATCCACAAGAACAGCGGCCCATACGGCGCAGGCGTCTCCCGCCAGATGTTCGGCACGTTGTTGGTGAGCACGTTGTACAACCCGAGCCCATCGGCAGGCCCGATCTTGTAAGGATCCAGCCCCCGCGCCGCGATCTCGCTCTGCGCCAGATACGAGTACACGTCATTGCTGAACATCGGCGGCGCGACGCTCAGCGGAATGATCCACAGCAGCAGCGTCCGATTCATCTGCGACCGGCTCAGCCGATGCCTCGGATTCCCGCCCCAGACGCCGACGGCGAACCGCCCGAGCAGCAGCCACGCCATGATCACCGCGACGGTGCCGATCATGCACATGGCCAGGGTCGAGGTGTGGGCTCGCGCGAAGAACCCCAGGACTCGGAGTCCGGATGTCGGATTCTGGTGTACCGGCTGAGCGCCCACGCCGAGCGCGGAGATCGCCATGATGACCGCGCCGGTGGCGCCCAGCAGGCGGATCCGCATCAGCTGGAGGGTTTCCCGGCGGTCGAGGCCCGGGACTTCTGATTCGACGCTGTGCAGGACGGCGATGGTGTGGTCGTAGGCGGGGACGTCCAGGCCGAGGACCCGCCGTCCTACTTCGATGAATTTGCGCCGCGCGCCCTCCACTACCGCCACGTTCGCAAAGCCTAGTAGGCGGTTTTCGATCCGCGGACTGTCGGTGCCCCGGTCTTCGTCGGTGTCGGCCCGCTCGTCACTCTCCCGCGTGCGCAAAGCTAACGAGAAGAGGGGGCACCTCGCCTGCCGTACCCGACCTTGGCTCCCCCTTTGGGAGCCGCACCTCGCCTCTCGTACGTGGGGCCTGGCCCTGGTCACGTTCAAAGACAAAACCCTCAAAAGCCCCAGCCCCAAAAGCCAAAACCCCCAGCACCCCCACCCTCAACCCGGTTCACACCCAAAAGTGGTGGTTCACACCCGAAAATGTGCACCTATATCGAGTGTGAACCAACGAGAAGGGGTGTGAACTCGAGCTTTTGATCTTGGGGGTTGGTCTTTGAACGTAACCACAGCCATCCAGCCAGGCTGGTACGTGAGGGTGCGGCTCCCAACGGGGGAGCCAACGCCGGGTACGGCAGGCGAGGCGACCCATCTATATGTTCTGCTTTGCGTACGCGCAAAGACCGAACACCACCCGAGCCGCAGTCTCACCGGAGCACCGACCCACGCGGATCGAATCCCGAGACGATGCAATCAGATTGAGCCTCGCACCTGGACCAAGTGGTCGATTCCCCCGATCCATGTCGGTCCACCCTCCTACCCTGGATAAATGGTTTCCGAGTCGAAACGCCGAATCGAGGTAGCCGCCGCGGGTCTGCTTGCCCGCCACGGCTATCACGGCTTCGGCCTCAAGAAGCTGAGCGAAGCGGCCGCCCTCCCATACGGCTCGATCTACCACCACTTCCCAGGCGGCAAGGAAGAAATCGCCGTCTCCGCCATCACCGGCACCGGAGTCCTGGTCGGCCGCATGATCAGCCAAGCCCCCTCGGACGTGTTCGGCACCGCCGCAACACTGTTCGACTTCATGGCCGCCCGGCTCGGAGCCTCGGACTGGACCGTCGGCTGCCCGGTGGGCACGCCCGCCCTGGACGGCGGCAGCGATGTCGAATCCGTCCGCACCGCATGCGTTTCGGCATTCGATGCAATGGCGCACGGCTTTGCGGAAATACTTACCGATATGGGTCTGCCCGCGGGGGAGGCGCACGAGCTGGCCACCACGGTGGTCGCCGCATACGAGGGGGCCACGATTCTCGCGCGGGTGCGGCGTTCGGATGAACCGCTGCACACTGTCGCGGCGGCCATGGCGCGGCTGATCCGCCTGAGTCTTGCCGAAGTCGTGGTCAACGATGCGGAATTCACCGCGGCCGGCCCGGAAGTCGCTGCCGCCGAGTGATTCCCACCCCTAGGGTGGGTTGATTGGAAAGAGCTTTCTAGCGAGGATCTATCGATGAAGCGATTGATGCTGGACGGCCCCGGCGCACTGCGCTGGGAGGACTGCCCCGAACCCGTTCTCGAGGCGCCCGAACAGGCGCTGGTCCGCCCCATTGCCGTGGCGACCTGCGATATCGATCCCGCTGTGCTGAGTGGGCGGTTCCCCCTCGAAGGCCCCTATCCGTTCGGCCACGAGGGCGTCGCCGAAGTCGTCGCGGTGGGCGCGGACGTGCGGACGGTCGCGCCTGGGGACAGGGTGGTGGTCCCATTTCAAATCTCGTGCGGCGCTTGCCCGTCCTGTCTGCGCGGCAATACCGGAAACTGCACCGCGCACCCGTTCATGTCCACCTTCGGACTGGGCCCGCTGGGCGGTGTGAACTGGGGAGGGCTCTGGGCCGACCGCACGCTCATCCCGCACGCCGACAGCATGCTGGTCCCGCTCCCGGCGGGCGTCGATCCGGTCGCCGTGGCCAGCGCCAGCGACAATATTCCCGACGCATATCGCGCTGTCGCACCGCAATTGGCGGCCGACCCGCAAGCCGAGGTCCTGGTCCTGGGTGGCCGCGCGGCCCCCTCGATCGGTCTCTATGCCGCCGGTCTGGCCGTGGCCTTGGGCGCGGCGTGCACCGTCTACCTCGACACCGATCCGGAAAGACTGTCCATCGCAGCCAAACTAGGCGCCGAACCCATCGAGGGCCGTCCGGACGAGCGGGTCGGCCGTTTCGGCATCACGGTCGAAGCCGCCGGGGGAGCCACCGCACTGCGCGCCGCCGTCAATGCCACCGCCCGTGACGGCTGGTGCACGAGCGTCAGCGTGCAACTGAAGGACGTTGCCCTCCCGGTCTTCGAAATGTATTCCCGCTGCTGCACTTTCCACACCGGCCGCGCCCACTCCCGCCCCGCCATCCCGCCCATCCTCGACCTCGTCGCCGCAGGCCGCTTCGATCCGGCGGTCGTCACCACCCGCACCGTGGCCTGGGAAGAATCCCGCGAGGCCCTGCTGGAAGCTCCCCTGAAGCTGATTGCCGTGCGCTAGATCCCCACGTCATTGCCCGGAAACATCTGGACTTCCACGCGCTCGCACGTTTATTATGACTGAACAGTCAGTCATAAAGAGGTGTGAATGTCACCGAAGAAAGTCGACAAGACGGCGAGGCGGCAGGAAATCCTGGCCGCGGCGGTACGGGTGTTCGCGCGAAAAGGCTTCGCGGCCTCGCGAATCGACGATGTGGCCGCCGAAGCGGGAATCGCCAAGGGCAGTGTGTACCTGTACTTCGACAGCCGTGACGCGCTGCTGGATGCGGCCTTCGATCAGTACAGCGGGGATTCGCGGGAGATGGTGCGGCGCATTCTCGAAGGCGACGCACCGCCGCTGGAGCGGTTCGCGGAGCTCGTGCGCGGGATTCTTGAGCTGATCTCCAGCCAGCCCGATCACGCCCGGATTCTGCTTGATCTGTGGGCGACCGACTACATGAAGGCCGTCTACCGCGAGCATCGGCAGGCGATCGCCCTGCTGCTGAAGGAGATTCGCCCCGAGCTAGGGGAGGCGCACGCCACCGTGATCGTCGGTGTCATCGAAGGTGTTCTCCTGCAATGGCTCGTCGACCCCGAGGTGCCCATCGGCCAACTGGCTCAACCGATTCTGGATATCTGCATCGACGGACTGCGGGAGCGCGCATGAACATCTCGACCCTCGGCGACCATCTCATCGCGCCCGACGCCACCCGTGGGGAACAACTGCTCTGCTATGGCGCGGCAGCACTGGGGTCGGCCGGTGCGGTCGCTCTGGCGGTGCACGCGAATCTGTCCCTGTTGGCCGTCGCGGTGATCGCCTTCGTCGCGTTCGATCTGTGCGGCGGTGCGGTCGTCAATGTCACTGCCTCGGCCAAGCGGCATTTCCATCGTCCCGGCCGCACCGAACGCCATCATCTGACCTTCGTTGCCATCCATGTGCAGCCGTTCCTGCTCGCGCTCGTCGTCCCCGATTTCGGCTGGCTCAGCGCGGCCGCACTCTACGCACTCGCCCTGCTCGGCGCGGTATTCGTTCTTGCTGTTCCGGCGGCGCTGCGTCTTCCGGCGGGGTTCGCCTTCGTGACGCTGGCGCTCTTGATTCCGCTCGGGCTCCCCGCCGTGCTGGCGTGGGTGGCTCCCGTCCTGCTCGTCAAGCTCCTGCTGGCCCATGTGCAACTGGCCGGATCGCCCGCCTGACCGGCGCGAACCCGGTGTGCAATGTCTCACACCGGGAATAGGCGTCAAGTAAGGTGACCCTTCCTGGAACCGGGGAAGGAATTCCGTCACACTGATGTTGTGAAAACCGTGGGTTTGCGGAACGCGGAGACAGGCACCGGGCGCCGAAAGGGCGCCCGGACTGTTGTCGTGCCCGCGCCCGCGGGCGAGGGCCATACCCGCGAGGCCGTCATCAAGCTACTGCTGGAGGAAGGTCCGATCACCGCGACCGCCATCGGCGAGCGGCTCGAGCTGACTCCGGCCGGGGTGCGCAGGCACCTGGACGCCCTCATCGAATCGGGGGAGGCCCGGGCCACGCGCTCGGCGTCGTGGCAGCAGAAGGGCCGCGGCCGCCCCGCCAAGCAGTACCAGTTGACGGCCACCGGCAGGGGCCGGTTGGGCCACGCCTACGATGACCTCGCCGGTGCCGCCATGCGTCAGCTCCGCGAGATCGGCGGCGACAAGGCCATCGTCGAATTCGCGCGCAAGCGCGTCGGCGTCATCGTCGCCGGTATCGACCGCCTCACCCGGCACACGCCGGAGGAGACGGCAGCCAAGGCCGACGAGATCGCGGAGGCCTTCACCGGCGCCGGTTTCGTCGCGTCCACCCGGAAGGTCGGTGCGGGAGTACAGATCTGCCAGCACCACTGCCCGGTATCGCACGTCGCCGAGGAATTCCCGGAGCTGTGCGCCGCCGAGCTGGAAGCCTTCCGGGAGCTGCTCGGCACGCACGTGCAGCGCCTGGCCACCATCGCCAACGGTGACTGCGCCTGCACGACGCATGTGCCGCTGACGCTCATACCGACCCATACCTCCAATACCGCAGAAACCCCCGTTGCACAGCCCGCAACGACTTCTACACACGACTCCGGAAGGAGTGCCGAATGACGACGACCACCGACCAGGTGCAGCCGCTTACCCAGGAAGAGACCATCGCTTCCCTGGGTAATTACGGGTACGGCTGGGCCGACTCAGATGTCGCCGGTGCCAGTGCCAAGCGCGGCCTGTCCGAGGAGGTCGTGCGCGACATCTCGGCGAAGAAGAGCGAGCCGGAATGGATGCTCGACTTCCGTCTGAAGGCCCTGCGCATCTTCGACAAGAAGCCCATGCCGAACTGGGGCTCCAACCTCGAGGGCATCGACTTCGACAACATCAAGTACTTCGTGCGCTCCAGCGAGAAGCAGGCCGCGAGCTGGGAAGAGCTGCCCGAGGACATCAAGAACACCTACGACAAGCTGGGCATCCCGGAGGCGGAGAAGCAGCGCCTGGTCGCCGGCGTCGCCGCGCAGTACGAGTCCGAGGTCGTCTACCACTCCATCCGTGAGGATCTGGAGAAGCAGGGCGTCATCTTCCTCGACACCGACACCGGTCTCAAGGAGCACCCGGAGCTGTTCCAGAAGTACTTCGGCTCGGTCATCCCGTCCGGTGACAACAAGTTCTCCGCGCTGAATTCCGCTGTGTGGTCGGGTGGTTCGTTCATCTACGTGCCGCCGGGCGTGCACGTCGACATTCCGCTGCAGGCCTACTTCCGGATCAATACCGAGAACATGGGCCAGTTCGAGCGCACGCTGATCATCGTCGACGAGGATGCCTACGTGCACTACGTCGAGGGCTGCACCGCGCCGATCTACAGCTCGGACTCGCTGCACTCCGCGGTCGTGGAGATCATCGTGAAGAAGGGTGGCCGCTGCCGGTACACCACCATTCAGAACTGGTCGAACAACGTCTACAACCTGGTCACCAAGCGGGCCAAGGCCGAGGCGGGCGCGACCATGGAATGGGTCGACGGCAATATCGGCTCCAAGGTCACCATGAAGTACCCGGCCGTGTGGATGACCGGTGAGCACGCCAAGGGCGAGGTGCTGTCCATCGCGTTCGCGGGTGCGGGCCAGCACCAGGACACCGGCGCGAAGATGCTGCACCTGGCGCCGCACACCTCCTCGAACATCATCTCCAAGTCGGTGGCGCGCGGCGGCGGTCGCGCCTCGTACCGCGGTCTGGTGCAAGTGAACAAGGGCGCGCACGGGTCCAAGTCGACCGTGAAGTGTGATGCGCTGCTGGTGGACACCATCTCGCGCTCCGACACCTACCCCTACGTCGACATCCGCGAGGACGACGTGACCATGGGCCACGAGGCCACCGTCTCGAAGGTGTCCGAGGATCAGCTGTTCTACCTGATGAGCCGCGGTCTCACCGAGGACGAGGCCATGGCCATGGTGGTGCGCGGCTTCGTGGAGCCCATTGCCAAGGAGCTCCCGATGGAATACGCGCTGGAGCTGAACCGCCTGATCGAACTGCAGATGGAAGGAGCCGTCGGCTGATGGCCGTCGAGAACGTTGCCGAGGCCGCTGAGGCTCGTACCCCCGCCGTGAACAAGGGCGAGGTCTTCTCCTCGTTCGATGTGAACGCCTTCGAGGTGCCGTCGGGTCGGGACGAAGCCTGGCGCTTCACCCCGATGCGCCGCCTCAACGGCCTGCACGACGGCACCGCCGTCCGTGACGGCCGGGCCACCGTCGAGGTGACCGAGGTCGCCGGTGTTTCGGTGGAGACCGTGGAGCGCAACGACTCTCGCCTCGGCGAGGGCGGCGTGCCCACCGACCGCGTTGCCGCCCAGGCGTACTCGGGCTTCGAGCAGGCCACCATCGTGTCGGTCGGCGCGGAAACCGAAGTGTCCGAGCCGGTCACCGTGACCATCACCGGTCCGGGTGAAGGCAAGGTCGCGTACGGGCACCTGCAGATCCGGCTCGCCAATTTCGCCCGCGCCACCGTGGTCCTCGACCAGCGCAGCAGCGGAACCTACGCGGAGAACGTGGAATTCGTGCTCGGCGACTCCGCCGCGCTGAATGTCGTCATCGTCCAGGACTGGGCCGACGACGCCGTGCACGTCACCGCGCATCACGCCAAGCTGGGCCGCGACGCCACGCTGCGCCACACCAATGTCACCCTCGGTGGCGATGTGGTGCGCCTGACCGGCAATGTCCGCTACGCCGGTCCGGGCGGCGACGCCGAACTGCTCGGCCTGTACTTCGCCGATGACGGCCAGTTCTTCGAGCAGCGCCTGCTGGTCGATCACTCGCAGCCCAACTGCAAGTCGAATGTGCAGTACAAGGGTGCGCTGCAGGGCGATCCGACCTCCTCGAAGCCGGACGCGCACACCGTGTGGGTGGGCGATGTGCTCATTCGCGCCGCCGCCGAGGGCACCGACACCTACGAGGTGAACCGCAACCTGGTGCTCACCGATGGCGCCCGCGCCGACTCGGTGCCGAACCTGGAGATCGAGACCGGCGAGATCGTCGGCGCCGGACATGCCGCGGCCACCGGTCGTTTCGATGACGAGCAGCTGTTCTACCTGCGCTCGCGCGGTATTCCGGAGGAGGCGGCGCGACGGCTGGTCGTGCGCGGCTTCTTCCACGAGATCATCTTGAAGATCGCCGTCCCCGAGGTCCGGGAGCGGCTCGAGGCGGCCATCGAGGCCGAACTCGCCGCTGTCGGAGTATGACGGCTCGCCGTCGTCGGCGTCTGACACCAACTTCCCCTCCCCGCAAAGGAATTCGAATTCGATGACCACCCTGGAAATCAAGGACCTGCACGTCGAGGTCGCCAACCCCGATGAGACCGGCGAGCCCATCAAGATCCTCAAGGGCGTCAACCTGACCGTGCGGTCGGGCGAGACCCACGCGATCATGGGCCCCAATGGCTCCGGCAAGTCGACCCTGTCCTACGCCATCGCCGGGCACCCGAAGTACACCGTGACCTCGGGCTCCATCACCCTCGACGGTGAAGACGTCCTCGAGATGTCGGTCGACGAGCGCGCGCGTGCGGGCCTGTTCCTGGCCATGCAGTACCCGGTCGAGGTGCCGGGCGTCTCGGTCTCGAACTTCCTGCGCACCGCCGCCACCGCCATTCGCGGTGAGGCGCCCAAGCTGCGCACCTGGGTGAAGGAAGTCAAGGAGAACATGGCCGAGCTGGAGATCGATCCGGCCTTCGGCGAGCGTTCGGTGAACGAGGGCTTCTCCGGTGGTGAGAAGAAGCGTCAGGAGATCCTGCAGCTGGGTCTGCTGAAGCCGAAGATCGCCATTCTGGACGAGACCGACTCGGGCCTGGACGTGGACGCGCTGCGCATCGTGTCGCAGGGCGTGAACAACTACAAGGAGCGGGGCTGGATCGATGGCTCCGGCAAGCCTTCGGCGGGCGGCGTCCTGCTGATCACCCACTACACCCGCATCCTGCGCTACATCCAGCCGGACTTCGTGCACGTGTTCGTCAACGGCCGCATCGTGGCCGAGGGCGGGCCGGAGCTGGCCGAAGAACTCGATGCGAATGGCTACGTGCGTTTCACCTCTGCTGCTGTAGGAGCGTAGATATGACCACGACGGTGCCCGCCTTGGATGTCGCCCGGATCCGGGCCGACTTCCCGATCCTGAGCCGCACTGTGCGCGACGGCAAACCCCTGGTCTATCTGGACTCGGGCGCCACCGCGCAGCGGCCGATGGAGGTGCTGGATGCCGAACGCAATTTCCTGATCCAGCGCAATGCGGCGGTGCACCGTGGTGCTCATCAGCTGGCCGAAGAGGCCACCGATGCCTATGAGGGCGTACGCGCCGATATCGCCCGTTTCGTGGGCGTGAACGCGAACGAGATCGTGTTCACCAAGAACGCGACCGAATCGCTGAACCTGGTGACCTACGCCTTCGCCGACGACCGGTTCCCGTATCACGTGGGGCCGGGCGACGAAATCGTCATCACCGAGCTCGAGCATCACGCGAATCTCGTTCCGTGGCAGGAGCTGGCGCGCCGCACGGGTGCGACGCTGAAGTGGTACGGCATCACCGAGGACGGGCGCATCGATCTGGATTCGCTCGAACTATCGCCCGCCACCAAGGTCGTCGCGTTCACCCACCAGTCGAATGTGACCGGTGCGATCGCGCCGGTGGCCGAATTGGTGCGGCGCGCGAAGGAAGTCGGCGCGCTCGTGGTGCTCGACGCCTGCCAGTCGGTGCCGCACATGCCGGTGGACTTCCGGGAGCTGGGCGTCGACTTCGCCGCCTTCTCCGGTCACAAGATGCTGGGCCCCTCCGGTGTCGGCGTGCTCTTCGGCCGCTACTCGCTGCTGGAAGAGACCCCGCCGTTCATCACCGGCGGCTCCATGATCGAGACCGTCTTCATGGACCACAGCACCTACGCCGCCCCGCCGCAGCGTTTCGAGGCGGGCGTGCCGATGACCTCGCAGGTGGTCGGGCTGGGCGCGGCCGTGCGGTATCTGGAAGAGATCGGCATGGAAGCCGTTGCGGCGCATGAGCATTCGCTGGTGAGCGCGGCGCTCGACGGGCTGAGCAAGATCGACGGTGTGCGCATCGTCGGCCCGCTGGACAATGTGAACCGCGGCGGCGCTGTCGCTTTCGTGGTCGACGGCATCCATGCCCACGATGTGGGTCAGATCCTCGATGACGAGGGCGTCGCCATTCGCGTGGGCCACCACTGCGCGTGGCCGCTGCATCGCAAGTTCGGCGTGGCCGCCACCGCCCGCGCCTCCTTCGCCGTGTACAACACCCTCGACGAGGTGGACGCGCTGATCGCCGCGGTGCGGAAGGCTCAGAGCTTCTTCGGAGTTGCATAGATCATGCGTATGGAGCAGATGTACCAGGAAGTGATCCTGGACCACTACAAGCACCCGCACCACCGCGGCTTGCGAGAGCCGTTCGGTGCGGAGGTGCACCACGTCAACCCGACGTGCGGCGACGAGGTGACCCTGCGCGTCCAGCTCGACGACAATGGTGACGTCGCCGATGTCTCCTACGACGGGCAGGGCTGTTCGATCAGCCAGGCCTCGACCTCGATCCTCACCGATGAGGTCATCGGCCTGCCGTTGCAGCAGGCGCTGAAGGTGGTCGAAGCCTTCGACGAGATGGTCACCAGCCGCGGCACCATCGAAGGCGACGAGGACGTGATCGGCGACGGCATCGCCCTCGCCGGTGTCGCCAAGTACCCGGCGCGCGTGAAGTGCGCACTGCTGGGGTGGATGGCGTTCAAGGATGCCGTCGTGCGGATATCCTCCGCACAGGAGACCAAGTTGCCGATGGCCAATGGGGAGAAGAAGTCCGATGAGTGACGAGCAGACCACCGAAACCACCCAGGAGGTCGAGCTGTCCGCCGAGGAGATCCAGTTCCTCGAGGACCTCGAGGAGGCGATGCGCGATGTCGTCGACCCCGAACTCGGCATCAATGTCGTCGACCTCGGGCTCGTCTACGGGCTCAAGGTCGAGGACGGCATCGCCAAACTGGATATGACCCTGACGTCCCCGGCCTGTCCGCTCACCGATGTCATCGAAGACCAGTCCCGCAATGCGCTCGTGCGCAGCGGCCTGGTCGAAGACCTTCAGATCAACTGGGTCTGGATGCCGCCGTGGGGCCCGGACAAGATCACCGATGATGGCCGCGAACAGCTGCGTGCCCTCGGGTTCACCGTCTAGCTCGACTGCGCTCGAACCTGAACTGCCCTCGCCGATCCGGCGGGGGCAGTTCTCGTTGTCGCATGCGCTCGCGGCCGACGCGTCGCGCCCGGAAGCTGTCGGTGCCCGGTGCTACGGTGCCGCTGTCATGTTCGGCATGTGATCAGCGCGGACGATGGAGGATCCATGAGTCTGAGCGTTCTGGGCGACCTGAACTGGTTCGCCGTCATTGTCGCCACGCTTGCGTATTTCATGCTCGGCGCCGTCTGGTACGCCGAGTTCGCCTTCGGCAAGGCATGGCAGAAAGCCATGGGCTGGGACGGCAATTCGCCCGAGGGCGGCGGCGCGACCATGTACCTGGCCCCCCTGGTGACCTGCTTCGTGGCCACCCTGGCGACGGCCATGATCGCCGAGTGCACGGGGACCGACACCTTCGGTGAAGCCATCGTCCTCGCCGTCGTGGTCGGTCTCGGCCTGTGCGCGGCGGTCCTGATCGTCACCGGATACTTCGACGCCACCAAGCCGTCCGCCGTGACAGCCGTCGGCGTCAGCGCCGGTTACCACTTCGTCGGCCTGCTCATCGCGAGCATCATCCTGGCGCTATGGCAATGACCGGTCAGTAGTCCTCGCCGAAGAGCTGCGCTGCCATTCGGAGCGAGGCGTCGACGGTCGCGAAACCCCGCGGCAGCATGACGCGCTGGTATGCGGCGACCGCGTCGATGAGCGCCTGCTCGCCGCGCGCGGCCGAAAGCAGTTCGCCCGCCAGGGTTTCGGCATCCTGCAAGGCGGTGTTCGCACCCGAGCCCCCCGTGGGCGGCATGGTGTGCACGGCATCGCCGAGCAGGGTTACCGGACCGGGCCGCCACGGCGGCACGCGGTCGGCGGCGCGCAGCGGGATGGGGAAGAAGGTCTCCGGATCGGCGTGGGCGAACAGGTCCCGCAGCGCCGGATGCCAGGCGGCGGTTGCCGATATGGTCAGCTTCCACAACTGCTCGGGAGTGAGTGCGAACAGCTGCTCGTCGGTGAGTCCGAGCCGGGTCGGCCGCACGAGCAGGGTGGCCATCAGGAAATCCGTCGCGCCCGGCACGGGCGTGCGGAACCTGACCGGCCCGAACGCGGCGCTCAGGCCGGATTCGTCGGCGACCCAGTTGAATCCGTGCGCGAGGACTTCCGGGATGAGCGGCGCGGTGGCCTCGGTGATGGGCATCCGGCCGTATACGCACCGGACGCCGAGGTCTCGCACTGTCGCGTGGGGGAGTAGCTGCCCGCGGATCGCCGATCCCACGCCGTCCGCACCGATCAGCACATCACCGTTCTCGCCGCCATCGGCGAACCGCGCACGCACGCCTCCGGATTCGCCGACCTCGTAACCGGTCACCGTCCGCCCGAACTCGACGATGCCCTCGAGGCCGGTGAGCAGCCCCTGCCGAAAGGTGTTCCGGTCGACATTGGTGATCTCGCCCTCCGGAATGCCTGGAAAATGTTGCAGCATAAGCTGTTCCAGCTGGTGCGTGTACCCGCCGAGCACATCGTCGTTGGTTCCGCTCGTCCGGCGCACCAGCTCGAGCGCTGCCGTCGGCAGGCATGCCCGCAACGCGGCATTGCCGTTCGCGTCCACGTGAATGCGATAGCCCTGATTGCGGATAGTCGGCGTGGGGTCCCGCTCGAACACGGAGACGTCCACACCTCCGTGGTGCAGCGCTTGTGCGAGGGCCAGTCCGCCGACTCCGGCACCGGCAATGAGAATTTTCGTCATGGCCCGATGGTCAAACGCTCGTGTCAGCGCCGAAACCTCGCAGGTCGCCCAAGTCGTCAGACCGTCAGCGCGATCCGGAACGCACCCGCGCACTGATCCTGCAAGCCGCGCTGGCGGAGTTCGGCGCCCACGGCTACGCGGGCGCCCGGGTCGGCGCCATCGCCGAGCGAGCGGGCGTCAACGTCCAACTCATCTCGTACTACTTCGACGGCAAAGAGGGTCTGTACCAGTCTGTTTCGGAACAGTGGCAACAGCGCCGCCGCGAAGTCGCGTCCCCCGGCACACCCCTGCCCGAACAGCTACGCCGCTACGTCCTCGAAGCCGCCCACGATCCCGCCGGAGCCCGCCTGCTCGCCTGGAGCGGCCTGCAATACACCGGCCCCGCCGATGACCCGGACCAGGCCGCCCGCGCCACCATGCTCGCCGAAAGCGTCGAGGAAATCCGCGCCCTGCGCGATGCGGGCCACCTCCCCACCGACCTGGACCCGCCCACCCTGCTCGTCATGCTGATGGCCGCAGCCATGGCCCCTATCACCCTGCCCCACGTCATCGCCGGAGTCACCGGCCAAGACCCGCATTCCCCCGAATACCTCACCCGTTTCGCCGACCAGATCGCCCTGCTCGCCCGCCACCTCGGCCTCGAACCGTCCTGACGGAGGCCGGTGCCGCGGTCCGCTAGCGGGTCGCGGCGGTGTCCAAGGGATAGCGCTCGTCCAGGCCGGAGCGGTCGTTGTAGAAGAAGTTCAGGACGAGATTGTCTGCGACGCGGAACAATTCGTCGCGGCCTTCCAGCGTGGCCACCCACTCCATCGGGAGCGCGGAGACGCCGTGGATCGCGCCGATGAGGTTGCCCGCTACCGCGCCGGTGGAATCGGAATCGCCGGAGTGGTTGACCGACAACAGGAGTCCGCCGCGGACGTCACCGGTGCGGTGGGTGTACAGCGCGGCGTAGACGGCGATGGCCAGGCATTCCTCGGCCACCCAACCCGCGCCGATCCGTTCTACGAGCTCCGGGGTCGGCGCGCTCAATTGGGTGACGGTGAGGGCCGCGGTCAGCGCGGTGATCGTTTCGGCGGCGGAGGGCATGGTGGTGAGTCGGCCGATGGTGTCCTGGAGGGCGGTCGGCAGATCCACGCCATCGACAATGCGGTCGATCAGGATCGCGAACGCGCCTGCCGCGAGGTAGGCGGTGGGGTGGCCGTGGGTGAGCTGGGCGCAGCGCATGGCCGCGTGAAAGGCGCGGTCGGGGCCCAGGTTGGCCAGACCGAAGGGCGCCGAGCGCATAACCGTGCCGCAGCCCTTGGAGCTCGGGTTCACCGGTCCGGGCTCGCCGAACTCCAGCGGCGGCACGAACCCCTCGGCCTGCAGGGCAAGCCCGTTCATGCAGGCGCGACCGGGCGCCCGCATGGCGTAGAGGAATCTCTGCTGCGCGAGCCAGCCATCGGCGTCGGATCCGGGCTTGTCCTGCTGCTGCGTCGCCCGCCACCGTAAATAGGCCTTACGCAAAACCGGTGCGGTATCCGCACCCTCGGGGCAGCGCAGCAGACCCTTGGCGGTGAACAGCGTCATCTGCGTGTCATCGGTGATCGCCTGCGGCGCGCCCGGCACCGGACCGGGCAGATAGCCGGTGATTCCCGCATCCCCGTACCGTTGCCGCAGCTGCGCCAGCGATAAGAACTCGATAGGCCACCCGAGCGCGTCCCCGATCGCCCCGCCCAGCATCGCCCCGCGCACCCGGTCGAACAGCTTCTCGTGATCTTGCACGGCACAACCCTATTCGGGGTGGTGCTCCCGCCGTATTCGAGCGCGCGCCCGTACGATGCCCCTGTGACCGGATACGACGACTTCGACGGGTTCGACCATCTAGATACGACGACCCTGCCGCCGCGGCAACAGCGGATTCTGTGCACCATTCGGGATTAGGTTCAGCGCCACGGGTATTCGCCGAGTACCCGGGAGATCGGGGACGCCGTCGGGTTGAAGTCGACGTCGTCGGTGTCGAAGCATTTGAAGGAGCTGGAGGAACGGGGATTCCTCAAGCGCAGCGAATCGGTGACGCGGCCGATGGATGTGCGGTTGTTCCTGAAGGCCGCGCCGCAGCAGGCGCAGGCGGGGGACTCGGTGCCGGTGCCGGTGGTCGGCGATATCGCCGCGGGCACGCCGATCCTGGCCGAGGAGCACACCGATGACGTGCTGTCGCTGCCGCGCGAATTGGTGGGGCGCGGGACGGTGTTCGGGTTGCGGGTGCGGGGGGATTCCATGATCGATGCGGCCATTTGCGACGGCGACATCGTGGTGGTGCGGCAGGAGCGGGAAGCGCATTCGGGGGAGATCGTGGCGGCCATGATCGACGGGGAGGCCACGGTGAAGGTGTACCGTCGCCGGAACGGGCACGTGTATCTGGAACCGCGCAACCCGGCTTACGCTGTCATCGACGGTGATGAGGCGGTTGTGCTGGGAAAAGTCGTATCCGTTATGCGCCGGGTCTAAACCTCCGAGTTGGATTGGACAATCAGGGTGGGCTCGGACATGATTCGTCCCGTTATTACAAACCAGCACGGGGAGTATCGAATGTCGTTGCTGCGCAAGGCCGGTATGGGCCTCGCTGTCACGTCGATGGCCGCCATGGGTGCGGTGGCCGCCGGACCCGCCCATGCG
The DNA here is from genome assembly GCF_001613405.1 of Nocardia crassostreae. GTDB lineage: Bacteria > Actinomycetota > Actinomycetes > Mycobacteriales > Mycobacteriaceae > Nocardia > Nocardia crassostreae. Next base: position 11,320 of record NZ_BDCH01000030.1, on the reverse strand, counting down.
GCGGCCGAAGGCGAGCCGGGCTTCACCGCTACCTCCGGTGATCTGTACGGCGCTCTTGCGCTCTCGCGGAGCACCGGAAATGTCGCTTATGCGGTGAATTACACGAGTTGGGGCGGTGCGGACAGCGCTGCCGTCAGCAAGTGCGGCGGCGGCGACTGTGAGGTCGTCGTGCACTTCGCCAATGCCTGCGGTGCGGTCTCTCAGGGCGCCGACACCCGCTTCGGCTGGGCGTGGGCGCCGAGCAAGTCCGAGGCCGAGACCAAGGCCATCGAGGTGCTCGGTAACAGCGCCCCGGCCTTCCCGGACACGGGTTCCGCGTCGCCGCGGAAGGGCAAGGTCATCCTGTCGGCGTGCACCGAGGGCGCCGAATAACCGCGTGAACACCGCACGAACCAGTGCGCCGCGCCGGAATTCTTCGGCGCGGCGCACTTTTGTTCGTCCCGGACGCCATTTCGCGACAACACGCCCATGGTCCCGGAGATGATTTTGATGTGGACGACATCACCTACGAAGACACCCGGTTCGCGTTGCACGCGGCGGCGGAACTGCTGATCGCGGGCCCGCAGTACCGGCGGTTCGGCAGCATCAGAATGCGAATCGTCCTGGGTGGCTTTACCGGCATCAAATGGCCGGTGGCGGTGGCCGGCACCGATCTGGTGTGGCCCGAGGGCCGCATCCGGCTGCACGGCACCTACCGCGATCTGGCGACGGCCGCCGGATTCGAGGCCGACGGGCCACCCAACGGGCTCTATTCCGACGGCACCAATATGGACCCGAACGAGCCCTTCACCATCGATACCGATGCGGCGGCGTCGGTGCACGACTGGTTCGCGGTGGGGGACACCGCTTTGCGAAGATTCGCGGCCGAGGCGCCGGTGCTGTGGCCCGAGCATTTCGATCTATCGGTCGCGGTCGACGAGGTGAACTACGGTGTCTCCCCGGGGGATTGGGAGAACCCGCAGCCCTACGCCTATGTCGGGCCGTGGACGCGCCGCAAGGGCGAGTTCTGGAACGCCCCCTTCGGCGCCATGCGCCCGCGCTCGGAAACCGGCACGGTGCAGGGCCTGCTGGACTTCTTCCGGGAGGGCAGGGAGCGCGCCCGCGCCGACGCCTAGCGCCGTCCACTACCGGGACCGGTCGGCCGGTTTGGTGGCCGCCAGTCCGTACAGCAGCGGCAGGATGGGGTCCGCGGGCGGCAACCGGAACCAGCCGTCGTCCGTGCGGACCATGCGGGACCAGCGCGGCCAGGGCAGGATATCGGTCTCGGTGAGGTCGGTGATGCGCAGCCCCGCGCGGACCAGCGCATTGATCACCTCGCCGAGACCGTGGCGCCATTCGTAGGCCGTGGTGTCGGTGGTCAGCGGCGGGCCGTCGGTGTAGGTGCGGGAGCTGTCGCGGCGTTGCGCGCCCCGCCCCTCGAGGTAGTCGTCGTGCAGGACGAGCGCCTCCGGATCGACCCCGGCGGGCGGGGTCGGGGCCAGCGTGTGCAGCAGCGGGTGGAATTCGACAATGTAGACCAGGCCGCCGGGGCGCAGCAGTTCGGCGAGCAGCTCCGCCCACCGGGACAGGTCGGGCAGGTAGCACAGTGCGCCATTGCCGGTGTAGACGATGTCGAACTGCCGGTGCCCCACCGCCTCCGGTGCGTCGTAGACGTCCGCGCACACGTACTCGACGGCGTCCCCGGCGAGCTCACGGGCGTAGCGGACCGTTTCGGGGGAGAAGTCGAGACCGACCGCTCTGGCCCCCCGCTTGGCGAATTCGATTGTCTCGGTACCGAGATGGCATTGCAGGTGCAGGACGTCGCGGTCGCGCACCTCCCCGAGCACATCCCATTCGAAGGGCGCGAACCAGTGCGACGAGTCGTGATCGCGATAGAACCGGCTGGCCGCATGGATCGGCGCGCGGGCGTCCCAGTTGTCCCGGTTCGTCCGGAGCGGATCGAGCTCGTCGTCGATGTCCACCGCCCCATCGTATTTGGTAGGCGGCCACCGGCACGGTCAGGGATTCGTGATGCAGGAGGAGGAGGGCGGCAGTTCGGGACGAGGAAAATGGTCTGGGCCATCATCTTGAAGCCGGACATCCGTTCGCGGAAGACCTCGATGGACTCCTCGGGGTGCACCGAGTCGATCACCGCGTGCGGGCCGATGGCATTGAACTGATGGCTCACACCGCGCGGGATCTGCATATCGACCATCGCGCAGGGCGGCACGATCAGGTTGTGGCGGGTCCGATGCAGCTCCGGCGGCGTATCCGGCAGGCGGTCGGTGAACTCGGCGGGCGCGAACGGCGTCACCCCGGGTACGTCGGTCACCGTGAACGGCGACAGGCTGCCCACGCGGATGCGGGTGTCCGGGCCGGTCATCATGCGCACGAAGCGCAGGCCGGTGTGCAGGTGCATGCGCGAGCACATATCGCGCTGGGCGGCGTCGTAGAAGTCCATGAGGTAGCGGTCGGCATGGAAGCCGTCGAAGGGCTTCTCGATCATGTAGACATCGCCCTCCTCGAAGGTCTGGGATCGGACGATGCCGTCGGCGTCCGGGGTGGTGGCGGCATGACTGGCCTTTGCATTCCGGACGATTCGCGCGAATACCTCGACCACCACCAGTGCCACGTCCTCCGGCAGCAGCGCCACCGGCGTCACGACATTGCGGCCCGCGTCCCGGAAGCCCGCCAGATCGTGAATCTCGTTCTCGTCGTCGGCATCGATCTTGAGACGTGGTTCGGTCATCGGTGACTCCCCTCGAACGAACGCAGCCACAACTCCAGTGACAGCACCAGCCACAGTTTGCCGCCCTGGCGCGGCAACAGCGCACCGTCACCGCGCAACCAGGCACGCACGGTGTCCTCGCGGAACAGCCCGCGCGCCCGCGCCGACGGCCCGAGCAGCAGATCGTGGGTCAGCTCGCGCAGCGGTCCGGACAGCCACTGCTGCACCGGAACTCGCATACCGCTCTTCGGCCGATCGGCGATGGTCGATGGCAGCAGATCGCGCACAGCCTGTTTGAGAATCCATTTCTCGCTGGTACCCGCCAGCTTGTACCGCGGCGGCACCCGGAAGGCATGGTCGATCACCGCACGGTCGAACAGCGGCGAGCGGCCTTCCAATCCGGTTGCCGCGGTCAGCCGTTCGACCTTGGTGAGAATGTGGTGCGCGCCCTTGGTGCGCAGATTCGCATGCAGGAGCTGATTGAGCAGACTCGTCATGCGCCCCTGCCGCAGATAGGGCGCCACCAGACCGGTGAGCGGCGGCGCGTCGGCCAGCTCGGCCAGCACCTCCGGACTCAGCAGCATCGGCAGATCGCTGTAGCACTTGCGATAACTGTCCAAGTACGCCGCCGCCCGCGCCTCCGGATCCGGGGTGTCGCGGGACAGTTCGAAGATCAGCATCGGGAGGTTCTTGGGCCCCCGAACACCGGATCGCCGCCCTCACCGTTGAGCACCACCCGGATGCCGTCCGCGGCAACGGCTTCGGCGAGCATCAGATTCGGCACCGTCAGCGGATCCCCGACCGGACAGTCGAGCAGCGCCACCGTCTCCGGCAGCCGAGCCGCGACCGTCGTCCCGGGGACGGTGAGAACCCGATGCCGGGTATGACAGTGCGCCGCCACCAAACCCGAATAGGCGAGCTCATTGGGAGTCGTTCCGCCGAAGCTGATGGAATAGGAGTGCACCGCCTGGTCGTGCCGCTTGGCGGTGAGGGCCGTGACCAGGCTGCTGTCGATACCGCCGGACAGCAGCACCCCGACCGGCGCGCCGGTGGGCAGCCGCCGCGCGACGGCATCCTCGAGCAGGGCACGCAGTTCGAGAGCGTGCTCCTTCTCGGTCCGGGGGTCATCGACTTCCAGTGGCTCCCAATAGATTTCCTCTCTCATGGTCCCATCGGCCCGCAGCCGCACGCACCGGCCCGGCAACACCTCCTCAATGCCCCGCAGCAGCGTTTCCCGCCCCGGCAGGTAGGCGAAGGTGAGGAACGACCGCACCGCGGGCAGATGCACTCCCGTACGCAACTCGGGCCAGCACTGGATCGCCCGCAGCGAACTCGACGCAGCCCACGCCCGACCCGCACGGGCATGAAACAGCGTGCGAGCCCCGACGTGGTCGCGCACCAGCACCAGATCCGAACCATAGCAGATGGCAAGCGCGAACATCCCATCCGCCGCCGCGATCCCGGCCGCGCCATGCCGCGCGAAGCTGTGCAGCAACAGTTCGCCATCCGTGCAGCCCGGCGGCGGCGCATCCGCCCCGAGCCGGGCGCGAAGCCGATCGGCATTGAACAGCGTGACCTCCCCGACGGCGGTGAGCTCACCCGCCACGAAGGGCCCGGACGCCGTCCCCGGACCGTCGACCAACCCCAGTCCGACCCCGTCACCCGCAGCCACCGGCCGCCCACCGACCACCCGGATCGCCGCGCCCGGATCATCCGAGCTCAGAAACGCACACCACCGTGACATCGATTCCCTCTCAGTCGAACCCGCCGCCCACCGCCTGGATCGCTGCGGCAGGATCGTTCGCGGTCAGGGACGCGCAGCAGCGCGACATCGCACCGAGTCGGGAACGTGAACCGGCGGCATCGCTTGCCGTTCATCCGAAATCGCCTCCGTCGAAATCGCCTCCGTCGTCGCCGGAGTCGGCGCCCCACGCGCCGTAGTCGCCGCCGGAACCGCCGTCCGAACTGCTCTGTTGCGCCAGCGCTTGCTGCCGCAGTTCTTCTTCCTGCTCGGGTGTCATGAATTGTGGCGGTAGGGCGATTCCGGCGAGCAGTGCGCCGCCGAGGGCGGCGGCCAGGATCGTGCCCATGCGGCCGGTGAACGAGGAGCGATTGGTGGTGAGGATGCCGTCGCTCCACAGGGTGCGGCCGAACCCGCCTTCGCGGCCGTAGATTACGTGGCCGGTCGCGAATCTGCGCTTGACGAGTGCGCGGCCCAGGGGTTCGTCGGTGCCGGTATTGCCGGTGCTGTCGCGCCAGAAGACGACGCTGTTCGGGCCGCGCGAACGCCACTCCTCACGGCCGTCGGAATAGCGGCGGTGCACGGTGTCGTCGGCCAGCAGTTCGTCGGTATAGGTGATGTGTCGCGGCACGGGTTCTCCTAGGCGGCGGGCCAGGTCAGGAAGCCCGCGGTCCGGGCGCGGCGCAGTTCCGTGAGGGCGGAGGGGGCTGGGCGGACCTCGCGGACCAGGCGGTGCACGGAGCGCAGCAAGATCGCCGGGGGGACAGCCTCGACTTCGGCGCATTGGGCGCGGCGTAGCCACGCTCGCTCCCACGGGTCCGGTTGCGTCGCACGCACGGAGGGGCCGGTGTCAACTGGATCCCGTTGGGCGGCAGGGGGATCCTGGCGGACCGCGGTCGGATCGGCGTCCGCTCGACGTGGACTCGGCTGGAGCGACCGGTCGGCGAGGCATGCCGCCGGGACGTGGGCGAGATGCAGTGCGGCTGCTTGTCGGGGGCGCAGGCCCAGCGGTACCACGCGGACGCCCGCGGGTATTGCGGTGAGTTCGGCGCAGCGGGACGGGAAGGTGAGGCCGTGGGCGCTCGCGTCGTGGAGGAGGTAGATGGTGGCTTGTCCGGCGAGGGTGAGCATGTGGGCGACGCGCGGGTCGAGGGGAAGTTCCGCGGCGCTGAGCACGGGACAGGCCGATTCCATGGGTAATCCGTTGGCGCGCAGCATCTGTGCGATCGCGTCGGATTCGCAGACCAGCAGCCGTGGTAGTCCGTAGTCGAACAGGTCGGGTTCGGGTGTGTGCCGTCCAGGGAGTCGGGGGTGCGGTGCGGCGGGCTCGAGCAGGCCGGGAAGCGGGCCGTGGCGGCCCAGCGCGGACTGGAAGTCGGGGTAGCGCATAAGCGCGGGCACGGTGAATGCGGGCCGCCGGGGTATCCGGTGCAGCGGCAGCAGCATCCGGCACAGCTCGAAGTAGAGCTGACGCTCGGTGTAGCGAATTCCGCCTGGCGCGCCCGCGCGTACTGCGGCGCGGCGCAGCAGCCGGTCGATGGCGTTCATGCGGGCCACGAGAGGAATCCCACCGCGCGAGCGCGCCGCCATTCCGGGTCGGCCGTCTGCTCGGCGCGTTCGATGACCCGGCCGAGGCCCGCGAGCAGTTTCGCGGGCGGCACCGCCGCGATCGGCGACCACCATCCGGCGGCCAGCCATTCGATCTCCTCCTGGGACAACGGTTCTCGGTGGAGCGCCGCCTCGTCGACCATAGTCCGGGGCATGTGCAGCTTCAGTGCCGAAGCACTCGCCATGACCACGCGGGGGACCAGTCCGACATCGAGGGCTCGCGGACCGAGCGCTTCCCGGGCCTGCCGGAGGAAGGCGACACCGGCCAGGCTGGCATCGTGCAGGACGAACACCGGACCACTCGGGGGCAGCGCGTCGACGCGTTCGCACAAGTTCATGGCCCAGGTGCGCGGTGCGTCATTGGCGGCCAGGCAGGTGAGCACACTGCGGCCCGGGCACAGCACGGCGCAGCGTGGCTGTGCCACGCAGTCCGGTATCGGCCAGCCCTCGCCTACCAAACCCGGTGGCGCACCGTGGAATTCCACCCACCGGTTCAGCAGATCCCGCCGGAAGCGGTCGTAGGGCAGCGGAATCTGGATCGTGGCGTGCGCCACGAACCACGGGCGGGACCGTGCGACGCAGATATTGAGCACGACCAACAGCAGCAGCGCTCCCGCGATGGCGAACCCCGCCTCGCTTCCGGTCACCGTGCCGGTCGCCAAGAGGGCGATGGTGAGCGCGATGAGCGCGACCGACCCGCCGATGTGCGTGGCGATATAGCCGCCCAAGCCGCTCGGGATCTTCTTGCGCCCCACCGCGTACCAGACCTGAACGGGCGTGAACCGCAGCCCCCGCCCGTCCTGTAGTCGTTCGAGCACCGTCCGCATCCGGATATCGTGCAATCGCAGCGGATCGTCCTTGGGTTCGAGCGCGAATTCCCGGCGGCATTGCGAGCACTTCCGGCCGCTGCGTTGCTTGTACCGCAGATTTGCGTTGCAATACGGGCAGATCACGGTGCACGCCCTCGCTTCGCCAGCCCCGGTCCGAATCCGGACCCCTCACCTATGGCTTACCGGATGAACGCGCTCCGCGCGACCATTGCGCTTGAACTCTGCGCGAACGGATGCTAATTCGTCGGTAGCCGGTCGGTGGATTCGCGCGCGAGCGCCGCTTCGACATTCTCGATACCGGCCAGCACGCCCCGGCCGTAACCATCGTCCTCGAGCGCGTCCGCGCGGCGGCGGGCGGCCGCGAGATGCGTGTGCGCGGTGTCGAACGCGCCCAGGCGGCGATAGCAGTCGGCCAGGTTGAGGTGCAGGGACGGGTAGAAGCCCTGCACGTGCAGCGATTCGTGATGCTGCCGGGCGCGTTCGTCGGTGAGCGAGTCCACCGCGTCGAGGGCGCGGAGGTCCCAGGTGAGGGTGTCGGCGGCGTGATCCTGCAGATCGGCCATGAAGTGCGCGAGCGTGACGCGGTGCAGGGGATCGCCATCGGCGCCCATGGTCTCCCACAGCTCGGTGAGCTGCTCCCGGGCCTGTGCGGTATTGCCTTGGTGGCCAAGGGTTACCGCATCGTTGATGGCGATCATCACGTCGTCGACGACAGTCATGCGCCCCACCGTAGCCGCGGGGTCCGACACGTTCGGCCGCCCGCGCGTGCGGTCAGTTCTTGGGCCGCCCGTGTCGTCCGTCGCCGGTAATGCGGCCCCGGCGAATGAGATCGCGCTTGGTGCCAGGTCCGAGGGTGATCTGCTCGTCGCCCTCCGCGACCGCCTCGTCGGGATTGTTGCGCACGAACAGCGTGACGGTGGTGCCCTCGGTGAACTCGTTCTTGCGCATCATGCCCGCGGAGGCGGCATTGTGCAGCTCCACATCGGTGACGATCCGCCGCGCGCCGTGCTTGAACAGGGTGTCGCAGCAGGCGGTCATGAGCTTGCCCGCGACGCCGCGACCCTGCATATCCGGGGACACCGCAATCCACTCCAGATACGCCCAGTCGTCGCGCAGTTCGAACTCCATGGACGCCAGCACGAACCCGACCACCCGATCCGAGTCCACCGCCACCCAGCAGGACTTGCCCGCGCTGTCCAAGTGTTCGGCCACCGAGGTGAGCGACCAGGAGGTGTAGGGCTTGGCGGAGGTGTCGAACACCTGATATCCGAGGTCGATGACCTGACGCAGATGCCCGAGACCCATCGGAACGATGGCTATGTCGGATTCCATGCCCGGCATTTTGCCAGCTGTATGCCGGAACGTCGCGAGCCGCTCCGGCCCGCGACCGGCCTCGAGCGTGTGGTATCAGGCGCCCTTGCGAGTCTGCTTGGCCGGGGCCTTCTTCGCCGCCGCCTTCTTGGCGGGCTTCTTCTCGGCGGTGGCCTTGGTCGCCTTCTTGGCCGGGGGTCGCCGCGGGCTTGGCGGCACCGCGCTTTCCGGAGGCTTCCAAGCTGCGCTGCAAGGCGGCCACCAGGTCCACTACCTCGGCATCCATTTCCGGTGCGGCGGCCTCGGGCGCCCGCGTCACCTTGCTGCTGCCGCTGGCAATGGCCTCGTCGAGCAGCTTCTTCAATTCGATCTGATATTCGTCCACGTACAGCCCGGGATCGAAGTCGTCGGAGAGCGTATCGACCAGCGTCTCCGCCATCTGCAATTCCTGCTTACGCGGCTCCGGGACGTCGTCCAATTTGTCGAACGCCACCGACCGCACCTCGTCGGGCCACAGCAGCGTCTGCAAAACCAGCACCCCGTCGCGCACCCGCAACGCGCCCAACCTGGTCTTCTGCCGCAGTGTGAAGTGCACCAGCGCGACCCGATCCACCGCCTCCAGGGTCTTCGCGAGCAGCACATACGCTTTCGGCGTACTGGAATCCGGCTCCAGGTAATAGCTCTTCTCGTACAACATCGGATCGATCTGATCCGACGGCACGAACTGCAATACCGGAATCTCGTGCTTCTCCGCCGCGGGCAGCTTCGAAAAATCCTCGTCGGTCAAAATCACCCGATCCCCATCGGGTGATTCATACGCCTTGTCGATATCCGAATACTGCACCGGCTGCCCGTCCACCGTGCAGAACCGCTCATACCGAATCCGGCCACCATCGGCAGCATGCACCTGATGGAACTTGATGTCATGCTCCTCCGTGGCGGTATAAACCTTCACGGGAACATTCACCAGCCCGAACGCGATGGAGCCCTTCCAGATGGACCTCATGGCCCCACTCTACGAGAGCCGACCCAGACATTCAGCCCGAATCACCGCCGACCTGCGTATCCGCGATGTGCCGCGTGGCGGTCAGGAATACTTGCCGGTGTCGTGAACCATCAGCCAGTCGTCGCCGGAGAGGCCCAGGTAGCCCGCCGTGTAGAGACGCCTGCCGTCGGTAGACAGCACGATCGATCGCAGACTTCCGGGCAACCCGATGCTTTCCACGACCGCACCGGTGGTCGTATCGATGACCACTGCCATGTCGGATGCCCAGGACGGCGCGTTCCTGCTGACCACCGCGAAGACGTAGCTTCCATCCCGTGAACTGGTCAGATCGACGCCGGACGGGTCGGTCGAGGCGTCGAACGCCACCTGCCGGGTCAGCTTGCCGAATCGGGTTTCGACGATGTGCTCATTGCGGACCCCGATCACGTGGAGATATCGACCGTCCAGGGTCAGCGCGAGTGCCCGCACCGGCTCGCCGCACGGGATGGAACCTCGCACGGCGCCGGTGACGGTATCGAGCATCGTAATGTCCTGTCCTGTACCGACATACGCTGTACGGCCATCGGAAGAAACGGCAATAGCCAGATTGAAACCATAGGTATGCGCCACGGGAATCGTGATGATCAGGGCGTAGGTCTCGGCGTCACGTATCGATACCGTGCCGCGGCGGCCATCGGGACTCACCGCGATTGCGTGCAGCTCTGCTCCATCATCGGCGGTCACTCGCGCGACCTCGGTGTTTGTTCCGGTCGCGATCGCGATCAACGCTCCGTTCGTGATCGCATGGAGTATGGAGCCGTCGGGGGAAACAGCCAGCCCTACCGGCATTACCGGGGCATCGATGGTTGCGACAACGGCGTTGGTGGCGGTATCGAGCACCGAAATGCTTGATAGTTGCGCGATATACAACCGCTGCCCGTCGGGCGAAACCGCAAGGTCGTTCGGAAGAGAACCCAGGACGATTTTGGCCGGAGGCTTCGGTTCGAGCGTCGTCATATCGGTGGTCGCCGAGGTATGTGGTGCGCCATGGCGAGAAACGGCAATGCCGGTGCCCACCAACAGCATCGACACGGCCAGCACGCCGAGCGAAACGAGTAATGGGCGGTGATTCCGCTGCCGCGGATCGGTGCTGTCGAGCACGTAGTGAGGCGGTGATGGTTTTCGGAACTGGGGTTCGATCCGTGCGGCATCGGTCTGCCATCGGGAGACGCGGATGACTATCACGATCAAGCAGATCGCCGCCGCCGAGAAGAGCAGGCTGTCGGCGGCCCTCCAGGTCAAGCTGACCCATGCTTGTCCCGGGTCGGACCATTCGTCCGCATTGGCCTGATATCGTCCGCCTGCCCACAACACTACGACCGCGGCGATGAGCGTCGACCACCACGTGATCACGAGTGGTGTGGTCGGACTGGCGGGTAGTCGCTGGGAACCCGCCTGTGTTCGTGGATCGCTGGCTCGTACGACATCGTCGATGATCAGCATCGGGAACCAGAGGCATACGACCGGAGTGAACCAGCTGCCGATCACCCAGGTTCGGGTGAGTCGATGTCTTGCGGCACAGTGGGATTCGGCGTTCACGCGGGCTCGCCACAGCCACGCGATGAGTGCTGCGGCGGTAATGAGGAGGACGAACAGGCTGGACGCTGTCATCAGGATCTGGCGTATGCCGAGACTGTCGTAGTGGCGTGCGTACTCGGGCAGACCGACCATTCCGTCGTGGTAGCGCTGGATGAATCGGCACTCCTGCCAATTCACCAGCCAGAAGCCGACTCTCACGAGAATGTTCGCGAGCAGGGTCGCCACCGCGACGGCGCACAGCAGCCGGATCGGCCGAACGACTCGCGCGGGGCTCGTTCCTGTGAGTCCGGCAGGTCTGTGGACAGACTGGATTTCCTCGTTGATCACACGCCTCAGCAATCGAGAGAACCTCGATTTTATGGAGTGCTTCCGGCCTCCTCGGGACGATTCGGGCCTGGCCGAAAGCCTCGAACGCGACGAACGAGCTGGTGTCGTGGACGGTTGTGATCGCGGTCAGTCGGTGGGTACGCCGAGGGCGGGGGCGAGGGTTTGCCAGGCCGGGCCCAGTTGGGCGGCGAAGTCCGGCCAGGCGTGGTTGT
>NZ_BDCH01000029.1 GCF_001613405.1 Nocardia crassostreae | reverse complement strand
ATCGGTGCCGGAATCAATCCAAGCGGGTCCTGCGTGAGAAATCGCCCGGTGCGAGGGTCGTAGACTCGATGAAAGTTGTAGTGGAGATCTGTTTCCGGGTCATGGATCTGCCCAGGGAATCGGAGAAGCGAATGACAGCTACCACTCCATGACATCGAGCCCCACAAGCAGGTGGTAGCTCTGCCGACCGTTTCGACGGCAATCGGATCTACGAGTTCTATCGGCGTTCCGATCAAATCCGTGAGGACCGCACAGAGAGAATGCCCGACAGTGGCATCGTCGGTCGTCTGCGCGAGAGGACTGTTGGTTAGAGGTTCGTAGTGCCAGCGAGTAGTGGCTCCGCGGGTGGTCTGCTCGGTGAGAGTCGTACTGTCCCACATGTACTCGATACGGCTGAGGAGTGCACCGCCGGGAGCGAGGTGTTGCTTGGAGCTGCGGCGACCCAACGCGTCGTAGGTGTAGTGCCACCACTGGCTATCAGGCGTCCAGACATCTGTGAGTTGGTCGAGGCTGTTGTAGTGGTAGTGCCAGATGTCGGCTTTGCGAGACAAGCGGGTGATGGCTTTGCGGATCAGGCGGCCGGATTGGTCGTAGTGATAGCGGGTGCGACCGTCCCGGATCAGAAGGTTGTGTCGGTACTCGCGGTGGGGGCTCTTGTCGGAAGGATCTGTTGCTTCATCGAACTCGGCTACAGAACCAACTGACATAGCAACGGTCGATTCGATGCCGGGGGTGCGACTGCTGGTTATGTTGCTGAGGGCGTCGTAGGTATAGCTCTCGGCGACGACGCCGTCATTGTCGAGTCTGGTGACACGGCCGAGTGGATCCAGGTCATAGGCGCGATAGCGGGTTGAGGCGTCATGGTGCCGTGTGGTGTGAGTGGTGATATATCCGTCTGGGCGCCATGTGTATTCGTCCGCGCGGAGTTGCCGGGGGCCGGAGCTGCCACTCGAGCCGAGACCAAGGTTGAGGAGGCGGACTGGATGGGCGGTTTCCTCTTGGCGTACAAGACGACCGACTGGATCGTGGGCGTGGTTGACGGCGAGTTCGCCAAGTTGCCAGCGGGACAGGCGGCCTGCTGGATCGTAAGTGAAGTCGATGTCGTGGCCGTCGGCTGTGAGGGTGCTGGGGCGGCCGAGGTAGTCGTAGTGCCAGCGGGTTTGGGCGCCGGTGGGGGTGGTGCGGTGGGTGCGGCGGGCGTACTGGTCGTGGGTGAACAGCATGGGCTGTTGGGTGTCGAGTTGTTGGGACTCGAGGAGGCCTGTTGCGGAATAGGTGAATTGGAGGGTGTGGGTGGTGGTGTCGGCGGTGCCGTTGGCGGCTGAGAGGAGGCGGCCTGCGGTGTCGTGGGTGTAGTGGATCCAGTCGCCGGAGTCGGTGGTTATGGAGGTTAGGCGGCCGAGGGGGTTGGCGGGTTATGCCGGTGGCGGGGGTGATGGTGGTGGTGCGGCCCGCTTTGTCGTGGGTGTAGTGGGTGGTGGAGTCGTTGTAGTCGGTTTGGGAGGTTAGGCGGCCTGCGGGGTCGTAGTGGTAGTGCCAGGTTTGGCCGTTGGGGTTGTGGACTGCTGTCAGGCGGCGTTCGGTGTCCCAAGTGAAAGTTGTTGTGGCGCCTGAGGGGTCGGTGCGGGAGGTGAGGAGGTCGAAGGCGCCGTAGGTGTAGGTGGTCAGGCCGCCTGCGGGGTTGGTGTGGGTGAGGAGGTTGTCTTCGCCGTCGTAGGTCCAGGATTCGTGGGAACCATCAGCGGCGGTGCGGTGCAGGAGCTTTCCGCTACTGGACCAGGTGAACAGCGTCGTTGCACCCAGGGGGTCGGTGACTCGGATCGGGCGGCCGAAGCCGTCGCGGGTGATGGTGGTTTCGGCGCCCAAGGGGTCGACTATGCGGGTTGGTAATCCTGCTGGGTCGGTTTCGATTCGGGTGATTGCGCCGTTGGGTTCGGTGATTGTGGCGGTCGCGCCGGAGGGGTGGTGGGTGTATTCGGTGCGGACGCCGTGGGGGTCGGTGGCGGCGGTGAGGTTGCCGGAGTCGTCCCATTCTCGGTGGCGGACGGTGCCGTCGACGTCGGTGATGCGGGTGGGGCGGTGGCGGAAGAGGTAGTCGAGGGTGATAGTGGCGCCGTCGGGCCGGGTTATGGAGGCTACGTCGCCCAACTCGGTGTAGGTGTAGTGGGTGGTGGCGCCGTCGGGGGCAATGACCTTCAGGGGGTTGCGGTCGGTGTTGTAGTCGTAGTGGGTGCGGCCGCCGACGGGGTCCATGAGGTCGCGGAGGCGGAGGTCGGCGTCGAAACCGTAGGCGGTGGTGGCGCCGAGGGAGTTGATGTGGGTGGTGAGGGCGCCGGTGCCGTCGCCGAGTGGGAGGTAGTCCCATTCGCAGTCGAGGACGCCGGATGGGCCGCGCTGGCGGATGACTCGGCCGCGCTCATCGTAGGTGTTGCGCATGTGGTTGCCGTTGGAGTCGGTCCACGACAGCATGCGGTGCTCGGTGTCGTAGGCGTAGTGGGTCGTTCCACCGTTGCCATTTGTCACCGACGTCAATTGGCCTGCGTCATAGCCGAATTCGCGAACACGGACCACGGCTTCGCCATCCACCACATCCAGGGCGGCGACGCGGCCATGCGCGGTGGTGATGTGGACGCGGTAGCCGCCGGTATGAGTAATCTCGGTCGGAGCGCCATCGGCGTCGTAGTGGAAGCGGATACGGTTGGCGTGGTGGTCGGTGATGGCGGAGAGGGCATAATTGCCGAGTTGCACATCGAGACCGGCCCGCACGGGTTCGGGTGCGAAGTGCCAGATGAGTTCTCGGTCCGGGTCCCACAGGCGGTAGGCACCGGTTTCGCTGCGGGTCAACGTCCAGCGCAGCACGCCTTTCAGCGGCGTCATCGGCTGTTCGGGTTCGGAATGGGGATAGGCCAGCAGCACACCGTCCTCGGCGACGACGGTCACGCCCTTCTCCCCCACCACCACACGCATATCCAAGGTCGCCGACCACGAGGGGCCGAACCAGCGGCCGAAGCGATAGTTCGAGCGGTGGCGGCGCTTCAACACCAGCGCGAGGATGCCGGGCAGCGTGAGATCCGTTTCAGGAAGCAGGAATTCACCGGTCGCCATGTCGACCGGGTCGCCGCCCTCGTTGACGTCGTCGGCGGTCTGGTCGTTCTCCTGCTTCACATCGTCGGCGTCGGGCTCCCGATTCTCGGGTGAACCGTCGGAGTCCTCGTCCTGGTCGGACCGACCGTCGTTGTCGTCGTCGCCGTCGGAATCCTGGTCGCTGGAATCCCCGTCGCGGTCAGAGTCTCGACCGTGGTTGGAGTCGTTGGCGTCCTCGTCAGCTCCGTCGGTGTCCTCGTCCCTGTGGTCCGGGTCCTGGTTCGTAGAGCGCTCATTCTCGGAATTGTCGTGCTGGTTGCCGTCGGCGTCCGAGTCCTGGTGCGAGCGCGAGTCGATGTTCGAGTTATGGGCATCCGGATCAGGCGTGGGTCGCGCTCGCGGCTGTTCCGAATCCTCGTCGCCGCGGGGCTTGCCGTTGTCGGCCGAATCGTCGTCGTGACGCTGGGTGTTCTCGTCTCGCCGTTCGGTGTCGTCGTCACGGTGCCCAGAGTCGTCATCACGGTGATCGGTGTCGTCACGGTGATCGGTGTCGTCACGGTGATCGGTGTCGTCACGACGCGGGGTGTCCTCGTCACGGCGCGAAGTGTTCTGATCGCGATTGGTGTCAGGGTCGCGGACCGGGCTGCGCGGGTTGGCGGGATCGGTTGATCGTGGGCCTGGGGTCGTGTCCGGTCCGCGGGGAGCGGTGGGCGCGTTGGGCGATGCGGCGTTGCCGGGGTGCGCGACGCCTGGCGCGGCTGGATTCCGTTGGTCGGTGTCGGTCCGGATGGATCCCGTGTCGGCGGAGTCGTCCGGTCGATTCCGGGGGTCGGTGGAGTCGGCGGTGTCGACGTCCTTCGCCGAGGTCGAGTTGGTGTCGAGGCCGGGCGTCGTGTTGTCCGGGTTGTGCTGGGCAGGAGGTGAATCCGGGGCGCGCACCGGTTCCGGTGAGCCGTCGCGCGGGGTGTCCGCATCGGGATCCGGTGTGGTGTCGACCGGTGGGGAATCCGAGTCGGGCTGAGTGCCCGGGGCGTCGGTATCGGGGTGAGTGCCCGGGGCGCTCGTGTCGGGGTTGGACTCGGGCGTGTCCACAGGATCGCTGGCCGGGCGCTGGTCGGGCGCATCCGGGTCCTGGTTGCGAGGGGCACTCGGGTCGGTGTCGGGGCGATCGGCCGGAATGTCGAAGTCCGGTTGGCGGCCAGCGGGATTCGCATCCGGGTCCGGGGTGGTGTCGCGGGGGAGTTCGGGGGTCTCCGAGCGGGGTGGGATGTCGTCGTCGGGGCTGGTGTTCGGCTCGTTCGTCGGCGCCTCGGTGTCCGGGCGGGTGGGTGGGTGGCGGGTCGTCGTTGCGGGCGGGAGATTCGGGGTTGGTGTGCGGCGCTTCGCTGTTGTCCGGGGTGGCGTCGCGTGGTGAATTCTGGTGGCCCGGTGAGGTATCCAAGCCGCCGGTGTCGTCGGTGGTGTCCTGACGGGCGGGGACTTGTTCTCCGGTGTCTGGACGGGCAGCTGGGGATTCGGGGGCCTGGCCGTCGGGATGGGTGTCGGCATTGATCCCGGATTGCGGGTCGGGGTTCGGGTCGCGGGGCGCGCCAGCGCTCGGCTGGTCGCTTCGCGGATTGTTGGCGGGGGCGTCGTTGGCGTTGGGGGCGTTGGTGTTTCCAGGATCCGTGGCACCGCCGTGGGTGTTGCCGGGGTCGGGGGTGCCGCCGTGGGTGTTGGCGGGATTCGGGGTGCCGCCGTCGGGGAGGGCGTCGGTGGCGCGGTTGGTGCGGCGGGCTACGTCGCTGACTCGGTCGAGGCCCGAGAGGACGGGTTTCAGACCGCCTGCGCCGCCGGTGGCGGCGGTGACGAGGAGGTCGCCGGTGAGGGATCCGGCGAATTCGAAGGGGTTGGCGGCGGCTTCGTCGATCACGGCGTCTACGGCGGCGCCCGGGTCGGAGGCGGCTACGACCAGGCCGGTGCCGAGGTCGGACATAGCGCCGAGGTATTCGGCGGGGTGGGTCATGTTGTAGGTGTCGGTCGGGTTGACCGAGCGGATGAACTGGACCATGCCGGATAAGCCGGTCAGCAGGCCGGATTCGAAGGACAGCTTGGCGTGTTCGCCGATGGCGAGCAGGTCGGAGAAGTCGGCGCTCAGCTTGGTGGTGAAGGGTGGTTCTTCGGGGGCCTTGGCGGTGGCTTCGGTGATTTTGGCGCTGGCGTCGTTGGCGGCGTTGTCGCGGTCGACGCGGGCTTGGCGGAGGATTTGGCGGGCGTTGTCGCGGAGGGAGGTCCAGGTGTCGGCGAGCGGGCCGTGGGATTTCTGTTGGTCGCCGGTCAGGCCGTTCCACCAGTCCTTCTTGGCTTCTCCTCGGTGTAGGCGCGTTCCCATTCGGTGATGGCGTCGGCGGCGCGGGCTTGCGCGGTTTTGACGGCATTGGCCCAGGCATCGAGGATTCCGGCTGCGGCGGTGAAGGATTCGGCGGAGTCCCACTAGAGTTTGGGCTGCTGGTTGTAGACGGCGTTGAAGCCGTCGGCGCCGTCGCCCTCCCAGCCCGCGGCGTCGATGGTGCGCAGCGCGTCCCCGGTCTGGGAGATGGAGGTGGCCATATCGCGTAGCGTGGTGGCGGCCTCGGTAATGGCGGTCGGCTCGCCGCGGATCAGCTCTTTCGGGTCCTTGGTCTGGCCGAGTTGGCGTTCCTCCAGCTCGCCCCCGGCCGCGGAGACGATCTGGTCGCCGAGGTCGTCGAGACCTTCGGCGAGGGAGTCCATGCCCAGCTTCTGCGCCACCGACCCGGCCGCGTCCAGGGCGTCGTCGGCCAGCTCCCCAGCCTTCTCGACGCCCTTTTCCCAGCTGCGGTCGATGATGTCGACGAGATTGTCGAGTTCATCGAAAAGACCCACGGCTCAGCCCTGTTGGCCCTGCTGGCCGGACAGAATGGCGGCGGCCTGCTCCGCGCCATCGGTATTCCAGCCCGCGTCGGGCAGCCCGTCATCGGAGTTGAAGATGCTGACCGGATTGGTCACCGCACCCACATTCGCCAGCGCCTGCGGCCCGACCGTCTGCACCACCTCGAGATTGGTATTGATCTTCGCCACCGCTTGATCGAAGGACTGCTGGGAGTAATCGGGATTCATGAGCTGGTTGATCGGATTGTCGGCCAGCGTCTGATCCCAGGTCCGCTCCTTGATCTCCTCACTCGACAGATGCGGATTGCCCAGCAGATGGGTGTAGATCTGCTTGAACGTATCGGAGCTCTGCTGCTCCATCATGTAGTAGCGCCCCGCCGCCAACCCGAGCGTCTCCGCGATCGAATTCCCCGCCTGCACCAGATACCGCACACCCCGCGACCAGCGCTCGGTGAACTCCTCGAACCCGGACTGCACCACCGCTTTCCCCGCCTCCAGCGGCGACAAACTCAGCAGCGAGAACCCGCGCCCCGACGACGCGGTCTCCTTGAGCCCGATCTCCGACAACTCACTGATGACCCCGGCGATCCCCTGCGCCGCATTGATCAGCACTTCCGGTGACACGTTCAACTTCTCGGCCACGGTCTCACGCCCCCTGTTCCCGCACGATCGCTGCTTGCTGTTCGGTCAAGTTCGGCGGGAACGCCATAGGCGCCGACCCGGTGATATCCACCGCCACCCCGGTCGGATTCACGCACGCGGCCGCGAAATCAGCCAGCCGCCAACCACTGATGGTCTGGAACGGGTACTCCCGATCCGCGTCGAGTTCCTCCCGCCGCGACAACCATCCCGCGTACTCCGCCACGCTGGTGAAAGCGCAAACCCACTCCACACCACGATATTTCGACGTGCTGAGCCGCTCACCCTCCGCCAGCGGCACCAGCAGCACGGCTTCCCGGAACGCCTCCCGCAATGCCACCGGATTGCCGAAACCCGCGTAGAACGACTCGATCTCCGTACGCAGCACGGCGACGCCCGGGCCGAGATCGATCATGAACTGGATCCCCTGCACCCGTGCGACCGCCCCCAGGCCCGCGTTCCCCAGCAGCATAGCCCGCGGCGATAGCGGATGCCTGTCAGGGCTCGAGGGCGGCCGTTGCCGTCTCGATCACACACCCGTGCTGGATGTTTCGGGCTGGAGCGAAATTCGCGCGCTGTGCGATGCGGCCGGTGTTAATCTTCGACGGCCTCTCGGTTGGGTGGGGATTTTCAGCGTATGAAGGAAATACGGATGGTAGAACGCGACGGCCAGCGCGGAAAATGGAATGTTTCGCGAGGAATTTTCTGGCCGGCAGTAATTCTCGCCGTCGCGGCGCTCACCGGATGTCAGTCGTCGAGCAACGAATCCGCCGACAAGACCGCGGATCCGGAGAGCGCCATGAGCGCGGCGAATGCCGTCTCCAACGCCTGCGAACTGCTCGATCCTTCGGTATTGAACACCTGGGAGTCGACGCCGGGCAAGCGGGAGCATCGTGAGGAGAACATGCTGGGCAGGCGGCTGACCTGTGATGTGGAGAACGAGTCGACGACCACCGGACGCCTGGCCGCCATGCATTTGAGCGCGATCGTGCACAGCAATGCGGGTGAGGCGCTGTCGGGCTACGACAGCGGAATCCGTTTCGCCGAGGCCGACTCGGACAAGAGCGCCAGCGGGCCGATTTCCGGAGTCGGAGAACGCGCGTATTTCGTGTGGACGAAGCGGGATTTCAATTCTTCCGCAATGCTCAATACCGCATCCGAATATCAGCTGCTGGTGCGTGACGGGGCGATCGAGATCCAGCTCGTGCTGTTCGTGGCCGCGCCGGACATCGATCAGGAGCAGGCGGCGCGGGTCACGAAGCCGCAGGCGCTGCGCATCCTCGAAACACTGAAGGGATAGACACGAAATGCATCGCATATCGATGGCAGCGGCTGTATTCGCCTTGGGCGCAGGCATTCTCACCGGGTGCGGCGGCGGGGGCGGGGACGACGAGTCGGCGGCCGACGCCTACTGCAACGCCTACAAGGACCTGGGTGGCGGCAGCTACGTCCCGAACACCTACAACTCCGAGACGCTCCCCAAGATCCGTAAGGTCGCCGAGGTAGCGCCCGCCGAAATCCAGAAGGACTGGGTGCGATTCGGCGAGATCCAGGAGCAGCTCGTCGCCGACGCGGGCAAGCCCAACTTCAGCCCACCCGCCGATATGGCCGATGTCGCCGAGCGCATCGTCAACTTCACCGAGAAGACGTGCATGAAATAGCAGCCCCTCCGGACCGCTGCCTCAGCGCACCCGGATGTACTTCAAGAAGGCCACGCCGTCCTCGAACACCCGGCTGGTGAGCACCCGGAAACGGGCGGCTTCGGGCAGGCGCGGCCCCTCGCCGAAGAGTGGGCGGCCCTTACCCAGCACGATCGGGTACAGCTTCAGGAAGACCTGATCGATCTCGGGCATGAGGGTCTGCGCCAGGTCACCGCCGCCGCAGAGCCAGATGCCGAGGCCCTTCTCCCGCTTCAGGTCGCGCACGCGGGCGAGGGGGTCGTCGGAGATCAATTCCACGTCCGGGTCCGGAGCCTCGCGCAGGCTCCGGGACACCACGAACTGCCGCAGATGCGCATATGGGCTGGAGGTGCCGGTGCGGACGCCGAAATCGTGGGTCTTGCGGCCCATGAGGACGGTGTCGAAGTACAGGTTGCGGCGGTCGACGCCGAGGGCCTCGCGCACCTTCGTCGGTAAGGTCTCGGGATACTGCGCGGTAATGGCGGGGCCGTGGTCGCCGCCGACCGGGAAGAAATCGACCGATCCGTCCTCGGTGGCGATGAATCCGTCGATGGTTGCCGCGACGTAATAGGTCAGTTTGCGCATTGGTCCCTCCAGCCGGCACCACACATGCCGCTGTCAAAAAGGTAGCGCTTCAAGGCCATCGACGGGGAGGCCAGATCCCACCCGATCGGATTTCGCCCCCGTCAGCCGAGATGCGGCTCCAGCTCGGCCACCAGGCGGGATTTGCCGCCGAACCCGATCACGCGGTGGATTTCCGCGCCGTCCCGGAACATCAACATGGCGGGGATACCGCGGAAGCCGAAGCGCTCCCAGATGCCGTCGAACTGGTCCACGTCGATCTTGCGGACCACGATCCGACCGGCCCACTCCCGCGCGAGTTCGGCCAGCACCGGTGTCACCCTGCGGCACGGCCCGCACCATTCGGCCCAGAAGTCGACGAGCAGCGGAACACCGGTGGAACTCTCGGCCGCGATATCGTCCGGCGGGATGGCCGGGAGCGTATCGCGTGCCGCCAGGTAGGCCTGCTGCTCCGCGGCCTCCTGCGCCAGCACCTCCGCCGGAACCGGTGTCCCGGCCGACCGCGCCCACTCCGTGAACTCCTCGAAACGCGGACCCGGAGCATCGTGCTTACCGCACGCCTCCGAAATGGCTCCGGACAACGTCTGCAAGGCCGCGCCGACCTGCGGACCCGAGGCCGTCAACCCGAACGCGCGCGCCGTCACCTCCCCGTCGTTCCGCTCCACTTCGAGGCCCTGCCACAGCGGCACCGTGTACTGCTCGTCATCGGTGACATGCCATCGCACGGTCATCTCACGAAGCTGCGCCAGCTCGCGCGCGGCGGCCTCCGCCTCGGTCAATCGCGTGCCCCGGCCGCGGACGTACTCGGTGAACACCTCGAATTCGGGGGAATCCGGTCTGCCGCCGAACCGCTGTCGCAGTGCGTCCATCAGCTCCTGATTCACCTCGGCGACGCTGCCGCCCTTCTTCTCGAAACCGAAGGCGGTCCAGCGGCCGATCATGACCTCGCCGTCCTGCTCGAACTCCACCCCCTCGAGCAGCTTGCAGATATAGGTTGCGTCACCGGGCAGTTCGACGGTGAATTCGTAATCGCTCTCCATGAGGCCCTCCCAGCGCTCGCGGATATGGCACGGACGCATCTCCCCCGATGGAAGCGCCGTAGTCGATTATGCCCGAGCGATCAGCCGCGCGGCCGGGGTTGGCAGCGCGGGCAGGAGAACGACGAGCGGTTCATGAACTTCTCGCGCACCATCGGCGCACCGCAGCGACGGCACGGCTCGTGCTCGCGCCCATAGGCATTGAGCGACCGCTCGAAATACCCGGACTCGCCGTTGACATTCACATAGAGCGCGTCGAAAGAAGTCCCGCCGACCGCGAGCGCCTCGCTCACGACGGCGTGCACCTCGGTGAGCAGCGTGTGCAGCTTGGGCCGCGTCAGCTTGGCGGCAATCCGCTCACCGTGAATACCGGCCCGCCACAGCGCCTCGTCGGCATAGATATTGCCGATACCCGAGACCACGGTCTGATCCAACAGCACCCGCTTGATCTCGGAGTGCTTGGCGCGCAACGCCTTCACCACCCGATCGGCGTCGTACCGCGGATCCAGCGGATCGCGCGCGATATGCGCGACGGGTTCGGGCACCAGCGTCCCGTCGACCTCCAGCAGATCCGACACCTGCCAGCCGCCGAAGGTCCGCTGGTCCACGAAGCGCAGTTCGCTCCCGGAATCCAGCCGCGCGATGATGTGCGCGTGCTTCTCCAAGGGCGCGTCACCGGGCTGCACGAGCATCTGCCCGCTCATGCCCAGGTGCACCACGAGGGAGGTATCCGGCTCATCGAAGGTGAGCCACAAGAATTTCCCGCGCCGCTGCGCGGATTCGACCCGCAGGCCGGTCAATCGGGCGGCGAGATCCTCGCCGCCGAGCACATGCCGTCGCACCGAACGCGGATGCTTGACGGTCACGGATTCGACGACGCGGGCCACCAGATGTTCGGTGAGCCCGCGCCGTACGACTTCGACCTCGGGAAGTTCGGGCATCGGCCCCTAGCTCTCGGAGCTGTCGGCCGTACCCTCGGCGGCTTCGTTCTCGGCGTTCAACGCCTGATACGCCGCGTCGGCGGCCTTCTGTTCCGCTTCCTTCTTGGAGCGGCCCACCCCCTGGCCGTAACCCTGACCACCGATCACCGCGGTCGCGGTGAACTCCTTGTCGTGGTCGGGCCCGGTGGAGGTGATCTCGTACGACGGCACGCCGATACCGCGCTCGGCGGTCAGCTCCTGCAGGCTCGTCTTCCAGTCCAGCCCGGCCCCCATGCGAGGACCGCGCTCGAGCAGTTCGGCGAACAGGCGCAGCACCACGCTGCGTGCCACATCGATGCCGTGCTGCAGATGCACGGCGCCGAGCAACGACTCCACGCCATCGGCGAGAATGCTCGGCTTGTCCCGGCCGCCGGTGAGCTCTTCGCCCTTACCCAGCAGCAGATGACGGCCGAGCCCGCCCTCACCGAGCCCACGGGCGACCTCGGCGAGCGCGTTCATATTGACCACGCTCGCGCGCAGCTTCGCGAGCTCACCCTCGGATTTGTCCGGATGCTCCAGATACAGGCGCTCGGTAATGCTCAGGCCGAGCACGGAGTCGCCCAGGAATTCCAGGCGTTCGTTGGTCGGCAGCCCGCCGTTCTCGTACGCGTAGGACCGGTGTGTCAGCGCAAGGCGCAACAGATCCGGACGCACGTCGACGCCGAGCGCCTCGATCAGGCTGGAATGTTCGGCTGAGTCACCTACGGCGGCAATCTCCGCCGCGTCCTTGCTGGCGGTCACGGTCGGCTGCTCGATCAGGCGAATCAGACCGCCGAGGTGACCTGGCGGCCCTTGTAGGTGCCGCAGGACGGGCACGCGATGTGCGGCAGGGTCTGCTGACCGCAAGCCCGGTTCGGGCAGGTGATCAGGGTCGGCGCGGTGGCCTTCCACTGGCTGCGACGCGCGTGGGTGTTGGCACGGGACATCCGGCGCTTCGGAACGGCCACGACTACTTCTCCTCTGTCCTCTGGCTCGACGCGCCATTGTGGCCCGCGAGGGTGGAATCTGTTGATGGGTCCGGCGCGACACCAGCGGTATCGCCTCCGGGGGCAACGGCGAAATTCGCGAGCCCGGCCCAGCGAGGGTCAAGTATCTCATGACCGTGACCGGAACCCGCAATCGCCATCCGTACACCGCATTCCGGGCACAATCCCGCGCAATCGGGTTCGCACAGCGGCTGCAACGGCAGTTCCAGGCCGACGGCGTCGATGATCACCGGTTCCAGATCGATGAAGTCATCGACCAGACGCGGGATCTCGTCTTCCTCGGTGGTCTGCTCCGTCGCGCTGTCCGGATAGGCGAAAAGCTCGGTGAGCTGCAGTTCGATCTCGTCGGTGAACGGTTCGAGGCAACGCGAGCATTCACCGTCGATGGGCGCGTGCACCGAACCGGTGACCAGCACGCCCTCGGAGACCGATTGCAGCGTGAGATCCAGTTCGACCTCGGCGCCGACGGGAATGCCGACCATCTCCAGGCCGATCTTGTCGGCGGTGGTGACGGTGCGACGCATTTCACGCAGAGACCCGGGCTTGCGTCCGAGACTGCGCGTATCCAGCACGAAGCCCGCGTCCGTCAGATGCTGACGACGCGAGGGCTTACCGGAATCGGCAGACATCACGAACTCACTCCGCTCCATAGACCTGCGCTTGCTCGGTTCCCGTGGAATGGGCAACCACTCAACAATACCGAAGAGCATGCTGCGAACCCAAACCGTGTCCGAGACAGGTGGCGCGGGTGCTAGCGGCGGAACTCCGAGGCGTAATCCGGCACGCTCGTACCGGAACGCACCTGGTGGCGACCGCGGCCGATGATCCGCAGCGTGCTCTGCAGGGTCTCCTCGAAGTCGGCCAGCTTGCCGTCGACGTAGTCGTCGCATTCCCCGCGCAGACGATCGGAGTCGGCCTGGGCGGTGTCGATGAGCCGGGCGGATTCGACATGTGCGGCGCGCACCACCTCGGTCTGCGAGACGAGGCTCTCCTGTTCGGCCTTGCCCTCGGCGACCGAGCGGTCACAGGAGGCCTGCCCGGCGGCGATCATGCGATCGGATTCGGTGCGGGCGCGGCCGGTGACGGCCTCGTACTCCTTATTACCGTCGGCGACGACGCGTTCGGCCTCGGCTTCCGCGGAGCCGACCAGGTGTTCGGCGTGGGCGCGGGCCTCGGCGACCATGCGGTCGGCGTGCGCCTTGGCGTCGGCGAGAATGCGGTCGGCTTCGTCGCGGGCGCCGGTGACGGCCTGATGGGCCTGTTCATTGGCGCCGGTGACGGCGGTCTCGGCGGCGGAGCGGGCATCGTTGACGATCTTGTCGCGGTGATCCAGGACGTCCTGGGCGTCGTCGAGTTCGCCGGGCAGCGCCTCGCGGACGTCGTCGAGCAGTTCGAGCACCTCGCCGCGCGGCACGATGCAATTGCGTGTCGGGGGGATGCCCCGCGCCTCTTCGATGATGGCCACGAGTTCGTCGAGTGCTTCGAATACCCGGTACATACAGCTACCCCATTCTCCTGCCTGGGCTCACGGCGAGACACTCCGCTTGTTGGCCAGTATGCCTGGGATCAGCCCGTCAAGCGTGGACGGTAACGGCGTGTCGGGCACTGTTTCGCACACCACAAAAACAAGTGGAGGAAACGCCTCCAGTTGGTGTTACCTTTGATGAGCAAGAAGGTGTTGGGCCGAGGCAACGGAGCCTCCCGAGTTGACAGTTCGATTCGTCCAGTCGATACTGAACAAATAGTACGAACTGAGACACTTGGCCGATAAGGCCCAACGTGTTCGCGCGAGCCGCGGTGCCTCGCAGTGGGGCGCACGGTGTCAGGCGGTATCAGCGATCTGTCAGAGAGCTGTAAGCGCCGACCGACATCGTGATCTCAACCGCCGGACAACGGCCCGCCGAACACGACGTAGAAATGGGAAAGACAATGGCTGTCCTCGATATCCCCCAGCAGGGCGTTTCGCCCCTCCCGGTCCTGGTCAACACCTATGCCTACGGCGCCCAGGCGCTCAGCGCCTACGGCGCCGACGTACGCGTCGCCGGGAACCGCTGGGCCGGACAGCTCGGCGCCTGGCTGCGCGGCGAGAACGCCTTCGCCCAGCTCATTCGGTTCGCCCTGGTCGGCGGGCTGAGCAATATCAGCTATGTGCTGCTCTTCCTGGCACTGTCGGGCAGCGGGCCGCTGCAGGCCAATCTGGCGGGCTCGGTGGTCAGCACCATGCTGGCCAATGAACTGCACCGGCGGCTCACCTTCCATGCGGGCGAGCGGGTCACCTGGTTCACCGCGCAGCTGGAGGGCGGCGGGCTGGCGCTGGCCGGGCTGGCCATCACCTCGGCGGCGCTGGCCATCCTGGAGACCAATGCGCCCGGGCTCGGCGATGTGATGCAGGCGCTCGCGGTGCTGGCGATCACCGCCGTGGTGGGCGGCATGCGGTTCGTCAGCCTGCGGCTGTGGGTGTTCCGCGCTCCGGCCAACTGACCAGATCCGAATACTCCGGAACCTCGCACTCCCCCGGGCCGAAAACCCGGTAAGAGTGCGAGGTTTCGCTATTTCCGGATCCAGTGGAACCCGATGAGGTCGTCGCTGCGTCAAATCCAGCATCGACCAACGAAAGGGTTCCGTTATGGAGCGATCGCGGGGATGTCTTGGGGGACGGCGGGATACACGCGGCACGAGACCACAACACCCACCCGCCCGGGTGACCGGCGGCTGCGTCGGCCACAGCTGGCGGCGGGGGCGGCCACGCCCGGAGGGGAACTGACCCGGTGGCAGGGGCAACGAAACGACAGTGCGCGACACCCGGTTTGGTGCGGAAGCTGCTCGAGGGGTGCGGCACTCCGACCACGCCGGGCCGCCACGAGGGCAGGCCCGCCCGCAACGAGAGCGGGCCGGGGATACGGGAGCGGCAGCGGCTGCTGATCGAGGCGATCCTGCCGGAGCTGGCCGACGAGTCGGTGCTGAGTCACCAATCGGCGGCGGTGTTGTACGGCACAGCGCTGTGGCGCACACCGCTGGACCGGGTGTGCGTCACCCGGAATCGACGCGGCGGCGGCCGAACCAGGCCTCATACGAAAGTGTATGGGTCACCGCTGGATTCGGTGGCGGAGGTCGACGGGCTATTGGTCACCACACCGGCGCGCACGGTGGTGGATCTGGCACTGACCCTGCCGTTCGATGCGGCAGTCGTCGCAGGCGATGCACTGGCAGGCATGTTCGGCCTCACCCCCGACGACCCCGCCGAGGAACTGGCGCGAGCCAAGTTCCGCCACGGCATCACCCGAGCCAAGCAGGCGGTCGCATTCGTGGACGGTCGAAGCCGCAGCGCGGGTGAGTCGTTGAGCCGAGCCATGATTCGCCGCTGCGGCCTGCCGCCACCCGCAACCCAGGGCACCGTCCTTACCCCCGACGGTCGTTTCATCACCCGCGCCGACTTCTACTACGAACAAGCAGGAGTCATCTGCCAATTCGACGGCCCGATCTACTACGGCCGCGCCCTCCGCCACGGCCACGACCCAGCCGAAGTGGTCCACCGCGAGCAGGCCCGCGAAACCTACCTCCGCGCCTTGGGATTCCACGTCGTCCGCTGGACCTGGAACGACCTCAGAACCGACGAACCCGGTCGCCGACTCCGCGCCGCCCTCACCCGAGGCCGACGCGACCGCCCCGACGCACGAATCGAGCCCACACCGGCAGTACAGGCACGCCAGGTCCCTACCCATCCGCTATGACAGCCCGACAGGCAAGCCGAATCCGCGTAGAAAAGATGCACGCCGGTTCGAGCACAGCCACTGCGAATCGGATGCCCCGCCTCGGCCGCAGCGTTCAGCGATGCGGATGAGGCGGTGGACACAGCCTCCGTCCGCGGCAGGCAGGGCCGTACCTACGGTCGGATGGACACGCGCCCGGCTTGGATCACCCAGTGTCCCTGTAAGACCGGCGATCCGGGCAGGGCGCGGAGGTGGAGGGTGCGCCCCTGGGTCAGCTGCGGCGTTCGGCTATGCGGTCGAGGAGGCGTTTGTGGACGGAAGGGGGGAGGAGGTCGGAGATGTCGCCGCCGTAGGCGGCTACTTCCTTGACCAGGGAGCTGGAGACGAAGCCGAAGGCGGGGTTGGTGGCTATGAAGAAGGTGTCCACGCCGGTGAGTTTGCGGTTCATCTGGGCCATTTGGAGTTCGTAGCCGAAGTCGGTGGCGTCGCGCAGGCCCTTGACTATGGCGGTGAGGCCCTGGCCCTTGGCGAATTCGACCAGGAGGCCCTGCCAGGACTCGACGCGCACGTTCGGGAGGTCCGAGGTGACCTCTCTGATCATTTCGACGCGCTCGTCGATGGTGAACATGCCCTTCTTGTTGGGGTTGATCACCACCGTCACGACGAACTCGTCGAACTGCACGGCAGCCCGCCGGATCACATCGAGATGCCCATTGGTCACCGGGTCGAACGAGCCCGGACACAGTGCTCCAGCCATGGCCGAACGCTACCGCACGCCCACCGACCACCGGATGCGCCCACCACCGGTGTCACCCGGCTGCCGTATCTTCGGTGTCGAAGCCGTTTCTGATCATCGGAGAGAATGTTGAGCGTCGAAGCCGATCTTGACCTGCTGCGCAGTCTGTCCGGCGCCGAATTCATCAACCTGCTGGGCAAAGGCGAGTTCCCCCAGTTCAGCAGTGTCGACGACCATCTCGGCCAAACGGTCGTCACCGCCTAGCGCGGCCGCGTCGAACTGGCCTGGACCCCTTCGGAAAAACTCTGCAATCCCGGCGGCATGATCCACGGCGGCTACGTGGCCATGATCCTCGACAATGCCGTCTGCTTCGCCTCCGCCAGCACCCTCGACCGCTTCATCCCCCAACTCACCCTCAACCTCACCATCGACTACCTACGCCCGGTGGCCCCCGGCCGGACCTACACCGTCGTCGGCACCAACGCCCACGGCGGCCGCACCCGCCTGGTCTCCAATGTCACCATCGTCGACTCCCAGGGCAAACTCCTCGCCCAAGCAGGCGGCAGCACCCTCCCCAACCCCGCCTTCAAATAGCCGATCAGCCCGCAGGCTCGAACTCGGCCAGATCGATCCGAGTCTCACCGTAGGTCCGCGACTTCAACGCCGAATACCCTGCGGGCCAATCCAACTCCGGTGACCGCGTCGACCGCTCGACCACGATGAGCGCACCGTCGTGCAGCCACCCTCCTGCGGCGAGCGCGCGCAGATCCGCGATCACCTCGGCGATATCGAGCGCATACGGCGGATCCGAGAACACCAGGTCATACGGCCCGCCCACGGGAGCCGCCGCACGTCCCGCATCGATCGCCGCCTCAACAGCTCCCCGAGCCCCGCGTCCCGCAGCGGACCCCACTGCCGTCCGTCCCAGCACCCCCGCCACGGTCCCCATGCGCAACTCCGCACCGGGCAGCCCGAGATCGCCGATATTGCCGCGAACAATGGCGGCCGCCTTGCGATCGGATTCCACCAGCAACGCATGAGAAGCCCCGCGCGACAATGCTTCCAACCCCAGCGCCCCGGATCCGGCATACAGGTCGAGCACCCGCGCCCCACCCAGATCCATACGCGCCATGATCACGCTGAACAACGCTTCCCGCACCCGATCCGAAGTCGGCCGCGTCCCGGCGGGCGGCACCCGCAACCGCCGCCCACCCGCGGTCCCGGCGACGATCCGCGTCATCGGCCGACCGCCGCCATGGCGGGCGAATCCAACCGGGGCGCACCGAAGTACACGGCGAGGCCGCGTGCGGCGACCCGTTGGCGCAGGGCCGCGCCAATCCTCCGATTCACATTGTCGGATTGGGCGACGCGGGATCCGGAGGCATCGGCCGATATTCGATTCCGTCGCTCAGTGGTCGCATCCACGCCGGGCATGACGGCAGGCCCGGTTGAAGTGGGCGCCCACCGCACGGCGGCGGTGGGCGGGGTGGGGAGGGTTGGCCTCATTCGGCCGCGGCCTCGTTGGTGCGGATTTCGATGAGGAGGTCGCCGCCTTCCACCTGTTGGACCTTGCCGATGGCGAGGCGCTTGACCAGGCCCGCGCGGGGGGCGGTGATGGCGGCTTCCATTTTCATGGCTTCGATGGTGGCGATGGTGTCGCCCGCGGCGATCGAATCGCCTTCGGAGACGGCCAAGGTGACGACGCCCGCGAAGGGGGCGGCGATGTGGCCGAGGTTGGTTTTGTCGGCTTTTTCGGCGGTGGGAACTTCGCTGGCAATGGAGCGGTCGCGGACGGTGATGGGGCGGAGTTGGCCGTTGAGGATGCACATGACCGTGCGCATACCGCGTTCGTCGGGCTCGGAGATGGCTTCCAGGCCGATGAGGAGGGTGACGCCCTTTTCCAGCTGGACGCGGTGTTCTTCGTCGTGGCGGAGGCCGTAGAAGAACTGGTTGGCGGACAGGCCGGTGGTGTCGCCGAACTTCTCGCGGTGGGCGAGGAATTCGGCGGTGGGGCCGGGGAACAGGAGGCGGTTGAGGGTGGCGCGGCGGTCGGCGGAGGTGCCGGACAAGCCCGCCTCGTCCTCGGCGGTGAGCTGGGTTTCCGGCTTGGCGGGGCCGCGACCGGCCAGGGCGCGGCTGCGGAAGGGCTCCGGCCAGCCACCGGCGGGGGTGCCGAGTTCGCCTCGGAGGAAACCGATTACGGAGTCGGGGATGTCGTAGCGGCCGGGATCTGCGGCGAAGTCGTCGACGTCCACGCCGGTGCCGACCAGGGCGAGGGCCAGGTCGCCGACCACCTTGGAGGACGGGGTGACCTTGACCAGGCGGCCCAGCATGCGGTCGGCCGCAGCGTATTTCGACTCCACCTCTTCGAACTGATCGCCGAGGCCGAGAGCGATGGCCTGCTGGCGCAGGTTCGACAGCTGGCCGCCGGGGATCTCGTGGTGGTAGACACGGCCGGTCGGGCCGGGCAGCCCGGATTCGAAGGGCCCGTAGACCTTTCGCAGGGCCTCCCAGTACGGCTCCAGATCGCACACGTTCTGGAGATTCAAACCCGTGTCGTACGGCGAATTCGCCGCCGCCGCAACGATTGCCGAGAGCGCGGGCTGAGAAGTGGTGCCCGCCATAGGAGCCGACGCACCGTCCACCGCATCGGCCCCGGCCTGCCAGGCGGCCAGATAGGTCGCCAGCTGACCGCCGGGGGTGTCGTGGGTGTGCACGTGCACCGGCAGATCGAAGTTCTGCCGCAGCGCCGTGACCAGCGTGTGCGCGGCGGGCGCGCGCAGCAGCCCGGCCATGTCCTTGATGCCGATGACATGCGCCCCGGCCTCGACGATCTGCTCGGCGAGCTTGAGGTAGTAGTCGAGGGTGTAGAGGTTCTCGTTCGGATCAGACAGATCGCCGGTATAGCTCATGGTGACTTCCGCCACCGCCGTACCGGTTTCGCGCACGGCGTCGATGGCGCGTCGCATCTGGTCGACATTGTTGAGCGCGTCGAAAATGCGGAAGATATCGATACCGGTGGCCGTGGCCTCGGAAACGAATGCGCGCGTGACCTTTTCCGGATACGGCGTGTAGCCCACGGTATTGCGCCCGCGCAACAGCATCTGCAGGTTGATGTTCGGCACCGCTTCACGCAGCGCGGCCAGCCGCTCCCACGGATCCTCGAACAGGAACCGCAGCGCCACGTCATAGGTTGCGCCGCCCCAGCATTCGATGGACAGCAACTCCGGCGTCATGCGCGCCACATGCCCGGCCACATCCAGCAGGCCATTGGTGCGCACCCGGGTGGCCAGCAGCGACTGATGCGCATCACGGAAGGTGGTGTCGGTGACCGCCACGCCCTCGCGATTGCGCAGCCACTGCGCGAAGCCCTCCGGCCCCAGCTCCAGCAGCCGTTGCCGCGAGCCGGACGGCGGCGCCACGGTGGTGTCGATGGCGGGCAGCTTGTCGTGCGGATACAGCTTGGTCGGCCGTGAGCCGTGCGGCTTGTTCACCGTGACATCGGCCAGGTACTGCAGGATCTTGGTGCCGCGGTCGGCCGAGCTCTTCAGCGTGAGCAGCTGCGGCCGCTCGTCGATGAACGAGGTGGTGACCTTGCCCGCCCGGAAGTCCGGATCATCGAGGACCGCCAGCAGGAACGGAATATTGGTCGTCACGCCACGAATACGGAATTCGGCCACCGCCCGGCGCGCCCGCGCAATGGCGGTCTGGAAGTCGCGCCCGCGGCAGGTCAGCTTGACCAGCATGGAGTCGAAGTAGGCCCCGACCTCCGCGCCGACATTCGCGCCGCCGTCCAGGCGCACGCCCGCACCACCCGGCGACCGGTAGCCGGTAATGCGGCCGGTATCGGGCCGGAAGCCATTGGCCGGATCCTCGGTGGTGATGCGGCACTGCAGCGCCGCGCCCCGGATGGTGATCGAATCCTGGCTCAGCCCGAGATCCGCCAGCGATTCACCGGCGGCAATGCGCATCTGCGCCTGCACCAGATCCACATCGGTGATCTCCTCGGTCACCGTGTGCTCCACCTGGATTCGCGGATTCATCTCGATGAACACGTGATTGCCGCGCTCGTCGAGCAGGAACTCCACGGTGCCCGCGCACGAGTAGCCGATCTCCTTGGCGAAGGCCACCGCGTCGGCGCAGATTCGGTCGCGCAGTGCGGGATCCAGATTCGGCGCGGGCGCGAGCTCGATCACCTTCTGATGCCGCCGCTGCAGCGAGCAGTCGCGCTCGTAGAGGTGGATGACATTGCCGTCCTGATCGGCGAGGATCTGCACCTCGATATGGCGGGGGTTGACCACCGCCTGCTCCAGGAACACCGTCGGATCGCCGAAGGCCGATTCGGCCTCGCGCGCGGCGGCCTCGACGGACTCGCGCAGCTGGGCCCGATCGGTCACCCGGCGCATACCGCGCCCACCGCCACCGGCGACGGCCTTCACGAAGATCGGGAAGTCCATGGACTCGGACGCCGCCATGAGCGCGTCCACATCCGCGGACGGCTCACTGGACTTCAGCACCGGCAGCCCGGCCGCCTTGGCGGCGGCAATGGCGCGCGCCTTGTTCCCCGTCAGCTCCAGCACCTGCGCGGACGGCCCGATGAAGGTGATGCCTTCCCGCGCGCACGCCGCCGCCAGATCCGGATTCTCGGACAGGAAGCCGTAACCCGGGTAGACCGCGTCGGCCCCGCGCTCTTGGCCGCCTCGATGATCCCCTCGACCGAGAGATACGCGCGCACCGGATGCCCGGGCGTCCCGATCTGATATGCCTCGTCCGCCTTCAGCCGATGGACGGAGTTGCGGTCCTCGTAGGGGAAAACCGCCACCGTTCCGATGCCGAGTTCGTAGGCCGCGCGGAAGGCGCGAATGGCGATCTCGCCGCGGTTGGCGACCAGGACTTTGGAGAACATGCGCCTTAAGGTACCTGCCCCGCGATATCGAACGGGCATCGAACTCGCTTCGCAGTCATCTTCACAACCGCGGGCCCCGGTCCTGCGAAGTTGTGATTCGCAAAGCTACACACCTCACCCCGTCGTCGCCGGTCGGGTGAGGTTCGGTTTCGAAACCGGGCCAGCTAAGGAATAGACTGCCCGGCGCAAGCGGTTCGCACCGTGGGAGACGAGTCGGAGCCCCGAACGTCCCACGGCAGCGTCGAAACCCGTTAACCGACGGGTGAAGAGGGAACCCGGTGAGAATCCGGGACTGTCCCGCAGCGGTGAGCAGGAACGACCGCCGTCAAATGCACTGGGCTCCACAGCCCGGGAAGCGACGGCCTGTAGGTCGGCCGATAAGGCCGGTGCCCGCGAGTCCGAAGACCTGCCGATTGTGCCGGGTACGCCGTATCCGGCGGTCTCCGCCTCGTGGAATGGGTGGTCGGGCCGGTGGTGTTTTCCGCATGCTCGCGCGAGCGTGTGTTCGGGGTACTCGGGTTCAGCCATGCCTGTGGGCGGCGGCCAGTGGCTCTGGAAACACTGGAGAACAGCTGTGACCAACATTTCCCCTTTCACCGCAACGGTTCTGGGCTTGCCGCGGATCGGTCCGCGGCGTGAGCTGAAGCGCGCCACCGAGTCCTACTGGGCGGGACGCAGCGATGCCGAGGCGCTGCACGCCGTCGCCAAGGAACTCCGGATCGCTCAGCTCACCGAACTGACCGCAGCCGGATTGGATTCGGTGCCGGTGGGCACCTTCTCGTACTACGACCAGATGCTCGATACCGCGGCCATGGTCGGCGCGCTACCGGCGCGGGTGGCCGGTATCGAGGATCCGCTGGATCGGTATTTCGCGGCCGCCCGCGGGAACGATTCGGTCGAACCGCTCGAAATGACCAAGTGGTTCGATATCAACTACCACTATCTGGTGCCGGAACTCGGTGCGGACACCCAGTTCACGCTGCATCCGGGCAAACTCCTCGACGAACTGCGGGAGGCGCTGGCGCTCGGCGTGCCCGCGCGGCCGGTGGTCATCGGGCCGCTGACCTTCCTGAAGCTGGCCAAGGATGCCGAGGGCGATCCGCTGCGGCGGATCGACGCGCTGCTGCCGCTGTACGTGGATCTGCTGGGTCAGCTGGCCGCGGCGGGCGCGCAGTGGGTGCAGATCGACGAGCCGGTGCTGGTGACCGATCTCACCGAGGCCGAGCTCGCGGTGGCCGGGCGGGTGTACGACGAGCTGGCGGCCGCGACGGATCGGCCCGCCATTCTGGTCGCCACCTACTTCGGGCGACCGGGGGCGGCGTTGCCGGTGCTGGCGGGCACGGGCGTCGAGGGTCTGGCGTTCGACTTCACCGCCGGGGCGACGGTCGACGATCTCGCCGGTGTGCCCGCGCTCGCCGGGAAGCTGGTGGTGGCGGGCGTCGTGGACGGCCGCAATGTCTGGCGCACGGATCTGGATCAGGCGCTGAGCACCCTCGGCACCCTGCTGGGCAGCACCGGGGCGCTGGTGGTGTCGACCTCCAGTTCGCTGCTGCACGTGCCGTATTCGCTCGAGGCGGAAACCGGGATCGAACCGGTGCTGCGGTCCTGGCTCGCCTTCGGCGCGGAGAAGATGGCCGAGGTGCGGCTGCTGGCCACCGCGCTGCACGACGGCACGGATGCCATCGCGGGCGAATTGGCCACCGCCCGTGCGGCGCTCGCCTCCCGGACCGCCGATGCGCGCCTGCGCAACGACACCGTGCGGGCGCGCCTGTCGGCCCTCGGCCCGGACGCCACCCGCCGCTCCCCCGCCGCGGAACGCCGTGTGCTGCAAGGGGAACGCCTGCCGCTGCTGCCGACCACCACCATCGGCTCGTATCCGCAGACTCCGGCCATCCGCAAGGAGCGGGCGGCGCTGGTCAAGGGCGATATCACCGCCGCGCAGTACCGCGAGCGGATGCGTTCGGAAATCGCCGATGTGATTGCGCTGCAGGAGAAGCTGGACCTGGACGTGCTGGTGCACGGCGAGCCGGAGCGCAATGACATGGTGCAGTACTTCGCCGAACAGCTGGACGGCTTCTGCGCCACCGCCAATGGCTGGGTGCAGTCCTACGGCACCCGCTGCGTGCGCCCGCCGATCCTGTTCGGCGATGTCACGCGGTAGCAGCCGATGACGGTGGAGTGGATCGAATACGCCCAGTCGCTCACCGACAAGCCGGTGAAGGGCATGCTCACCGGGCCGGTGACCATTCTGGCGTGGTCGTTCGTGCGTGACGACCAGCCGATCGAGGACACCGCGCGGCAGGTGGCCCTCGCCATCCGCGACGAGACGGTGGATCTGCAGGCGGCGGGCATCCGGATCATCCAGGTGGACGAGCCCGCGCTGCGCGAACTGCTGCCCTTGCGGGCGGAAGCCAAGCAGCAGTACCTGGATTGGGCCGTCGCGGCCTTCCGGCTGTCCACGGCCGGGGTGTCGGATGCCACCCAGATCCACACCCACCTCTGCTATTCGGAGTTCGGTGAGGTCATCGGCGCGATCGCAGAACTGGACGCGGACGTCACCTCGATCGAGGCGGCGCGCTCGCATATGGAGGTCCTCGACGACCTCAATGCGGCGGGCTTCGCCCTCGGCGTGGGGCCGGGCGTCTACGACATCCACTCCCCCCGCGTCCCGGATGTCGAGGAGATCACCACCTCCTTGCGTGAGGCGCTGAAAGCGGTTCCCGCCAAACGCCTCTGGGTCAACCCGGACTGCGGTCTGAAGACCCGCGGCCCGGCGGAGGTCGAAGCGTCGCTGCGGAACATGGTGGCCGCCGCGCAAGCCGTGCGCTGAGTGAATCCGGCGCGCTGAGTAGCGAAGTGGCCCCGCAGCCCGTCGGCTGCGGGGCCACCGCTGTCCAAGTATCGAGCCTCGAGCAGCTGACCCGGTACCCAGGTATCCGTGAGCTGCGACCGCCAGTGGAGACGGCTACGCGGGCGGTGCTCAGGCGGCTCCGCTCAGCGATCGCGGCGGCACTCCCGTGTATTCGGAGAGTGGGCGAATCAGCGCATTGGACTGGGACTGCTCGATGATGTGCGCCGTCCAGCCGGTAATGCGGCTCATGACGAAAATTGGTGTGAACATGTCGATGTCGAAGCCCATGAGGTAGTAGGCGGGGCCGGCGGGGAAGTCGAGATTCGGTTTGATGCCGTTCGCCTCGGCCATGGCGGCTTCGAGTTCGGTGTACATGCGCAGCCATTCGCGGCCGCCGGTGAGATCGGCGACATCCTCGAGGACGGCCTTCATGGTGGGGACACGGGAGTCGCCGTCCTTGTAGACCCGGTGGCCGAAGCCCATGACCTTCTGTTTGCGAGCGAGCCTGTCGCGCAACCACTCCCGCGCCCGTTCCGGCTTGCCGATCTCCAGCATCATGTGCATGACGGCCTCGTTGGCGCCGCCGTCCAGCGGGCCCTTCAGTGCGCCGATGGCGGCGGTCACCGCGCTGTACATATCGGATTCGGTGGAGGTGACGACGCGGGCGGCGAAGGTGGAGGCGTTGAAGCTGTGCTCGGCGTAGAGGATCAGCGAGGTCTCGAAGGCTTGCACCAGCCGCGGATCCAGCTGCCGGTCGGCCGGACCGGGCTCGCCGAAGCACATGTAGAGGAAGTTCTCGGCGAAGCCGCGATCCGGGTCGGGCGCAATGGGATCCAGGCCGCGGCGGCGGCGCATGTCGGCGGCGATCACCGTGGGCAGCACGGCGGTCATGCGTAGGGCCTTGGCCAGCAGTTCCTCCGCGCTGCGGCCCCGGTCCTCGAGCGGATCCTCCGCGCCGAGGTAGCTGACCACCGTGCGCACGACATCCATGGGATGACAGGTCTCGGGCAGCCGGTCGACGAGGGCCAGCAGCGACCGGTCCGCGCGCCGCAGCGCGCGCTCGCGTTCGCTCAGGGCGAGCAGTTCGGCGCGCTCGGGCAGCTCGCCGTGCCACAGCAGGTAGGCGACCTCCTCGAAGCGGCACTGCCGGGCCAGTTCCTGCACCGGATAGCCGCGGTAGGTCAGGGTGCTGGTCTCGGGCACCACCTTCGAGATGGCGGTGGTGTCGACCACCACCCCGGCGAGGCCCTTCTTGATCTCGGTCATCAGCTCACTCGCTCACGGTGAAATTGAATATGTCGGAATCGAATTCGTTGTAGCGGGCGTAGTCGAGCAGCTCGTAGAGGCGGGCACGGTGCTGCATGCGGTCCACGAGCGCGGCTTGGGTTCCGGTGGCGGCGATTTCGCGCAGACCGGATTCGACGGCGAACATGGCCAGGCGCAGCGTGGTCACCGGGTAGATGACGGCATTGACGCCCAGGTTCTCCAGTTCGGTGGACGAGAGCAGTTCGGACTTGCCGAACTCGGTCATATTCGCCAGTAGTGGGATATCCACGGCCGCAAGGAATTTTGCGAACTCACCGGCATCGGCGAGAGCCTCGGTGAAGATGAGGTCC
Organism: Nocardia crassostreae; assembly: GCF_001613405.1. Lineage (GTDB taxonomy): Bacteria > Actinomycetota > Actinomycetes > Mycobacteriales > Mycobacteriaceae > Nocardia > Nocardia crassostreae. Next base: position 299,492 of record NZ_BDCH01000029.1, on the reverse strand, counting down.
GCGCCCGCGTCGGCGTACGCCTTGGCCCGGTCGATGGCGGCGTCGAGCCCCTCGGTGCCGCGCGCATCGGTGCGGGCGCAGATAACGAAGCCCGGATCGCGGCGGGCCGATACCGCCGCGCGCAGTCGTCGCACCATATCCGCCACCGGCACAACGGCTTTGCCGTCGAGGTGACCGCAGCGCTTCGGGTTCACCTGGTCCTCGATATGGCAGCCCGCCAGTCCGGCGTCCTCCAGCATCGTCACGGTGCGGGCGGCATTCATGGGCTCGCCGAACCCGGTGTCGGCATCGATGAGCACCGGCAGATCGGTGACCCGGGCGATCTGGCGGCCGCGTTCGACCACCTCGGTGAGGGTGGTCAGCCCGATATCCGGCAATGCCAGCTCCGCCGACACCACGGCCCCGGAGACATAGACGCCCTCGAACCCGACCTCCTGAATCAGCTTGGCCACCAGCGGATTGAACGCACCGGGAAACCGTTGGATACGCCCGCTCGCCAGCCCCGCCCGGAACGCGGCGCGCTTCTCGGTGGCCGTGGTCACGGCCGCCATCAGCCCGCTCATCGCGACCACCGCCCTAGGCTGGTGACATGACCGATCAACCGCTGCGCTACCGCCTGATCACCGGCCCGGACGATGCGAGCTTCTGCGAACGCATCAGCAAACTGCTCGACGCGGGCTATCGCCTGCACGGGTCGCCCGCGGTGACGTTCAACGGGACGAGCGTGATCGCCGCGCAAGCGCTGATCCTCGATTCGGCGGAGGGCTGACGGGCCGAGCTCGTCCCGGCCGGGGACTGTCGCGGCCATCAGAAGATCCCGCCGCGAATCTCGGGGGCGGTGGCCAGCACGGCCTCGGGGACGGTGAACGACAGCTGGTCCAGCTCACCGGGTTCCAGCGAGGGAGTGCGCTGCGCGGCGTCGAGGAAGCGGTCCTGTTCGGCGGGCTCCAGGACGCCCTCGGCGAGGGTGCGGAACTTCTCGATGTACTGCTCGCGGCCGAAGGGACGTGCGCCGAGGGGGTGCGCGTCGGCGATGGCCAGCTCGTCGATGATGGTTTCGCCGCTGGCCAGAGTGACCACGGCGCGGCAGCCGAAGGCTTTCTCGGCCGGGTCGGTGGAGTGGTAGCGGCGGGTCCACTCCGGGTCCTCGACGGTGGTGATCTTCTGCCATAGCGCGACGGTGTCGGGGCGCTGGGCGCGTTCGGGGGCGTAGGAGCGCTCGTGGTGCCAGGTGCCGTCCTGCAGGGCGACCGCGAAGATGTACGGGACCGAGTGGTCGAGGGTTTCGCGGCTGGCGTGCGGGTCGTACTTCTGCGGATCGCCGGAGCCGCTGCCGATCACCACATGGGTGTGATGGCTGGTGTGCAGCACGATCGAGGCGATCTGCTCGAGGTCACCGATCTGCTCGCGCATGCGCCGGGCGAGGTCGATGGGGGCTTGGCTCTGATTATTCGGCCGAATGCTCCTTGGTGTAGCTGTCCAGAATGCCGCGCTTGGCCTCACCCGGGCCGGGCAGCGGCACCTGGTACTCGGCCTCGAAACCGCCCAGCAGCCAAGCGATCACACCGTCCGCGCCCTCCCAGATCGGGGCGGGCGCGCCCTCACCGCGCATGGCCCGATCCACCGCCTCGACGGCCATCTTCCCGGCGAACGCGGGCGCGAAAGCCTTCCAGCTGGAGATCTCCCCCTTGCGGGACTGCCGCGTCGCCGTCGTCGTGTGCAGCGCCTGCCCGACCGCCTGATAGATGGTGTCGGCATCGAGCCCGAGCAGCGTGCCGATACCCGCCGCGGCCGACGGCCCGAGGTGGGCGACATGATCGATCTTGTGCTCGTGCAAGCAGATCGCGCGCACCAGATCGATCTGAATCTCGTACCCGGTGGCCAGCCCGCGAATCAGCTCCGCCCACTGCGCCCCGTATGCTACGCGACGGCCAGAATCGGCGGAATATTGTCCCCCGGATGCGAGTACTCCGCGGCCAGGAACGTGTCATGGAAATCGAGCTCCCGCACGGCCACCCCATTGGCCCACGCCGCCCACTCCGGTGAGAACCGCCGCCCCGCAGCCAATCCGAACACCGTGGCCCCCGGCCCAAACGGATGCGCCTCCGCCTGCCGCCGCGCCGCACTCACCGGCCGCCGCAATACCGAAGCCGCCGCCACGGCCGCATTGTCGATGATCCGATTGACGATCATCTCCTCGACATCGGCGGGCACCGCCACCGGATCCACAGCCACCCCGGCAATCCGGGTGGCAAGGTGTTCCTCCCTCGGGAACCGTTCCGCCGCAGAGCGGGCACGCACTGGATAGATCTTCATTCCCCCGACGCTACGCAGCCCTCCCACCTGGGAAAACGCCTCGCATCAGCAAAGTTCGGCGAGCGAATCCCATGGCAAAAGCGAATTCGCGAAGATGCCGCGCGCAGCGAACTGCGATTCGGCCACAGGGGTGGCAACCCACGATCCACCCACCCACCGAGGCCCGCACACGGACGAAGACGGCTTCGGTCAGCGGCACGGTGGTCTCTATACGCGGCACAGACCTCGGAAGCGGGGCCCAGGTGTTCGGCCGCTCGGCGGTATCTGCGCGGCCTCGACGACGGGAGCGGCACACCGGTGAGGTCGGGGTTATGGCACCGGGCGGTCTGCGCGGCGGGGGGCGATGCGGGGATCCGGAGGTTGATCAGTGTGTCAGTAGCGTCGCGATATGCCCGAGTTGATCGAACCCGCCGCGCATCTACATGCGGCCTGGCTCGCGGCGCGGCGGGATCGCCGCGATACGCCCCGCTCCTCCTACACGCCGCCCGCCCGCTTGCGCGCCGCCCCAGTTGTGCGGCGACATCGGTGGCGGCCTCCGGAGCGTCGTGCGCGAGGCCGATGTGACCATCCGGGAGTTGATCAGTGGCTCGGTAGGGTCGCGATATGCCCGAGTTGATCGCGCCCACCGTGGATCTGCATACCGCCTGGCTGGCAGCGCATCGGGAATGGGGGCCGGGGATGCACGAGGACGGGTTCGGGCTGCGGGCGACCGATCGGGTCGATGATCCTGCGGAGTTCGCCGCTTGGGTGGCTCGGTTGGTCGAGGATTCGGATCCGGCGCGGCTCGTGTGCACCTATCGGTGGATCGTCGACGGCGATCGGGTGCTCGGCGGTATCGCGCTGCGACACGGGTTCGGGGATTTCGTGCGGCACGCGGGCCATATCGGTTATGGCATACGGCCGTCCGCGCGGCGGCGGGGGCTGGCCACCTGGGCGTTGGGGCGGATGCTCGACGAAGCCCGCGCGCTCGGCATGGTGGAGGTGCTGATCGTGTGCGAGGACGTGAATACCGCCTCCGCCAAGACGATCAAACGGCACGGCGACGTTCTCGAAGGCGTGCGGGACTCCGAATACGGTGTGGTGCGGCGCTATTGGATCAGCCTTGGCGACCACACGCAATCCGCCGACATCATGTCGACGTAGTCGAAGCGGTTCACGGACAGCAATGTGTTGTGGCTCAGCGCGATCGGCCGGAATCCATCCTGGGTAGCGGGATGCCGGACGGCCGGTGTGGCTTCGGCACAAGCCATCGGAACTCAGGAGCCGAACGCGCGGGTGATCGGAGCCAGGTCGAAGTAGTCAAGCCAGGCGGCGATCTTGCCGTCGGTGACTTCGAAGACGCCCATGACGGGCAGGGCAGTTTCGTGGCCGTTGCCGCGCAGGGTGTCGGTGCGCTCGTTCATTACGAGAGTGCCGTGGGAGATCTGGCGGTGGATGGTGAAGTCTATGCCGTCGAGGGCGGCGGAGAATCCGGCGATGAAGTCGCGGATGGCGGTTCGGCCGATCACCGGGGCCATCGGGATGTTGTGGTACACAGCGTCTTCGGTGAAGAACAAGGCGATGTGGTCGGGGTCCGGCTTCGCCCAGGCGGCGCACATTTCGCGGACCAGGGCGTCAGGGTCGGGCATGGGGTTAACTCTCGAGACCGTCGGCTATGCGGCGGGCGGCGGCGGCCAGTTCCGCCAGGTAGCGGCGGCGTTCGGGGCGGGTGGCATCGGGGCGCAGCGGACCGATCTGGAGTTCCATGACGGCGTGGCCGCTGTCGTCGAAGACCGGTGCGCTGATGTAGCTCAGGGGTAGTGGGATATCGCGGTCGAAGGTGGCCTGGTCGTAGGCGCTGCCGACAATGGTGCCGAGTTGGGCGAGGACGCGGCCGCGTAGTTCATTGCTGGCGGGGTGGTCGGCGAGATGGTCGGCGACCTCGGAGAGCACGCGTGCGGTGGGCAGGCTGTCGGGTTCCAGCCGCCAGGCGCAGTAGCCGGTGGCGCGCAGGGTGGCGAGCACCGCGCGGTACTCGTCGCGCCGTTCCGGGCTGCGGGTAGCGAGCCAATACTGTTGGCGGGCAGTGCTGGAGTGGGCGATGATCGCCGCACCGGCGGGGGCGAGCAGGGGTATGCGGGCCCCCGATTCGATGCCTGCGGTGAGACGGTCGCGGGTGACGGCGACGAATTCCAGGTGCGCGCCGCTGAGAGCGGTGAGCACCGCACCGCAGTCGATACGGTCGGCGAGGCGTTCCAGCTCGGCGTCCAGCCACGCCCGGTCGGTATGGCGGTCCGCGGCCCGGTTACCGATGGCACTCAGGGCGGGCCCGAGCTCATAGCTCAGGTCGGGCAGACGACGCACCCAGTCATGTTCGGTCAGTGCGGTGAGGATGGCTCCGGCGGTGGACCGGTTCAGCTCCAAACCACCGGCGATCCCGGCGGCGGTGAGCGAACCCTGCTGTGCGGCCAGCAGTTCCACGATGGCCACGACCCGCTGAGTCGGCGGCGACGACTCAGCGCTCCGGGATCGCTCAGCGCGCGAGGGCTCCATCGGCCGGGCACTGCCATCGAGCCCGGCGGCCGTGCCGTCAGGTCCGACAGGCGCGCCGTCAAGTCCGACAGGCGCGCCGTCAAGTCCGACAGGCGGGTTGTCGGGCCTGGCGGGCGGGTTGTCGGGCCTGGCGGGCGTGCTGGGCGACGCGTCACGGGTCTTGCCAGCGGGCACGCGGGTCTCCTAGCCTGAGTAGCGATACGAATATCCGAATCGTTCGACATGAATAATCGCACCGAGGAGTGGGTCGTGGCAATCACGCAGGGGCCGATCGCGTCGTGATCGCCGATTTCGCCGAGCACTGGCCGCTGTACGCCTCCATTCCCGTCGTGGCCGCGCTCATCGGGTGGATCACCAAGATCGTCGCGGTGCGGATGCTGAAGTACCCGCTCGAATTCCGGGGCATCCCACCGTGGTTCGGCTGGCAGGGCGTGATTCCGCGATCCGCGCCGCGCATGGCGACCATTGCGGTGGATCTCATGTTCACCAAGCTCATCGACCCGCAGGACATCATCGCGCGCATCGATATCGCCGAGCTCACCACGCGCCTGCGCGAACCGCTCGACGCCGGGGTGGAGTACATGGTGCGCGAGATGATGATGAAGCATCAGCCCCGGCTGTGGGTGAACATGCCCGAGGCGGCGCAGCGCGCCATCATCGAACGGGCGCAGCGGGATCTGCCGCAGCTCATCGAGGACATCGTGTTCGATCTGCGCACCAATATCGATCAGGTGATGGACCTGCGCGGTATGGCCATCAGCGCGCTGGTCGACGACAAGGCGCTGCTGGTCGAGATGGTGGACCGGGTGGGCCGCCATGAGCTGCGGTTCATCGTGCGCTCCGGATTGATCTTCGGCACCGTGCTCGGCTTCGTGCAGATGATCACCTGGGCCTTCACCCACTCCCCTTGGCTCATGCCCGCTTTCGGCGGTTTCACCGGATTGGTGACCGACTGGCTGGCGTTGCAGATGATCTTCCGACCGATCCGCCCGGTCGGTATTGGACCGTTCAAGTGGCAGGGCCTCTTCCACAAACGCCGCGACCAGGTCTGCACCGATTACGGCGACCTCATCGCCACCGAAATCCTCACGCCCGCGCGGATTCTGGAAGCCGTCCTGAACGGCGAGCGAGCCGACCGGTTGGCCTCACTCCTGAACCGGCACGTCAGCGAGTTCCTCGAACTCCAGACCGGTCCGGCGCGCCCCCTGGTCATGCTGGTCGCCCGCGACAGCTACACCGCCCTCGAACGCGACGCCCTCACCTTCGTCCTCGATCACGTGAAAGCCGCCGCCCACGCCGATTTCGACCGGCACGCCATGGCGGCCCTGGATGTGCGCAGCCTCGTCATCGAGAAGACCAAGAAGCTCACCGACGACGAATACGAGGGCCTGCTGCGCCCGGCCTTCAAACAGGACGAGTGGAAGCTGGTCGCCATCGGCGCGGTCCTCGGATTTCTGGTCGGCGAACTCCAAGTTCACCTACTTTTGGGTTGAGAACCCCGGTTCCTGGGTACCTTCCCGATGCGGATCACGCCCGCCGCCCCGGGGGGCCGCGTACGATGGGGACCCACAAAAGGACCCGCCCCACGTATCGAATTCGCATGCTACGCAGCCGCGCCCCGGCAGCGAAAACGCTCGCAGAATCACCAAAATACAGGCGAGTCCCGTCATAATGCGATGTTTGCGAAGCAGTATGGGTACCATCTCGCACTGTGCGCAAGATGTATGCGGGGGCCCGACTACGACGGTTGCGCGAGGAACGCCGGATGACCCAGGCGGCCTTGGCCAAATCCCTGGACCTGTCCCCCAGCTATCTCAACCAGCTCGAGCGTGATCAGCGACCGCTGACGATCCCGGTGCTGCTGAAACTGAACTCCACCTTCGATCTGGATGTCCAGTTCTTCGCTGCCGACTCCGACGCCCGGCTGGTATCCGACCTCCACGAAATCCTGCTCGAGGCCGCGGGCGGTAATGCGGCCCCCGTCGCCGAGGTCGAGGATCTGGCCACGCGCATGCCCGAGGTCGCGAAAATCGTTGTGGCCATGCATCGCCGACTACGTGCGGCGACCGACCAGTTGGATCTTTTGTCCTCGAAGGTCGCCACCCCCACCGGCGCGCCCGGCGTCCCCATGCCCTACGAGGATGTGCGCGACTTCTTCTACGACCACCACAATCACATAGCCCAGCTCGACCTCGCGGCAGAGCGCCTCTTCGATGACTGCGGACTCGCCATCGGCTCGCTCGACCGCCAGCTCGCCCGCGTCGCCGAGGAGCGTGCCGGTGTCACCGTCCTGGTCCGCGGCGACGGCGCCGACCCGAATGTGCCCAAGCGCCACTACGAACCGGAAACCCGCACCCTCACCCTGGCCCGCCGCCTACGCCCCGGCCAGCGGGCCTTCCAGATCGCCACCACCCTGGCCTTCCTGCTGCACGGCAGCCTGCTCGACGAGGTCTTGGACGAAACGCCCTCCCTGAGCGGCGAATCCCGCACCCTGGCCCGAATCGGCCTGGCCAACTACTTCGCCGGGGCCCTCATCCTCCCGTACAGCAAATTCCTGCGCTCCGCCGAAGAGCTACGCTACGACATCGACCTGCTATCCCTACGTTTCGAGGTCGGCTTCGAAACCGTCTGCCACCGCCTCTCCACCCTGCAACGCCAAGGCCAACGCGGCGTCCCCTTCTTCCTCATACGCACCGACCGCGCAGGCAATATCTCGAAATGCCAGTCCGCCACCGACTTCCACTTCTCCCGCGTAGGCGGCAGCTGCCCCCTGTGGGTGGTCCACGAAGCCTTCGCCCACCCGGGCCGCATGCTCACCCAGATAGCAGCCATGCCCGACGGCCGCCGCTACCTCTGGATAGCCCGCACCACCACCCCCACCCCCACCGGCTTCGGCACCGCCGGAAAAGAATTCGCCATCGGCCTGGGCTGCGACATCGAATACGCCGACCGCCTCGCCTATTCCAAGGGCCTCCACCTGGACGACCCCGCCGCCGCCATCCCCATCGGCGCAGGCTGCAAGGTCTGCGAGCGCCCCAAATGCCCCCAACGCGCCTTCCCCCAAATAGGCCGCCCCCTAGCCATAGCCGAAAACACCAGCACCCACCTCCCCTACCCCCGCATCCCCCGCTAACCCCACCCCACCACCGAGTTCACACCCAATACCGCCGGTCCACACCCCCAATTGACCACCAATACCGGGTGTGAACCAAGCACAAGGGGTGTGAACCCGAGCTTTGCGCTTTGGGTTCAGCACACCGGAGCACGGCGAATTCGGACTTAAGACTTCGCTAGGTATTCGAGGCGTTCGCCGTCGACGGCGGCGTGCATCATGCTGGCGAGGCCCGGGTGGTTGGTCAGGCCGGGGTCGGACTCGACTACCTCGCGGGCCAATTGCTGTGCGGCGGTGATTACTTCGAGGTCGTCGAGCAGGGACAGGAGGCGGAGGCTTCGGGCGGTGCCGGATTGGGCCGAGCCCAGGACGTCGCCTTCGCGGCGTTGGCGGAGGTCCAGGACTGCGAGTTCGAAGCCGTCCGTAGTGCCCGCCACCGCTTCGAGGCGGGACATGGCTGTGCCCACCGGGTTTGATTCGGTGATGAGCAGGCACAGGCCCGCGTGTTTGCCTCGGCCTACTCGGCCGCGGAGCTGGTGGAGCTGGCTGACGCCGAAGCGGTCGGCGTCGACTATGGCCATGACGGTGGCGTTGGGGACGTCGACGCCGACCTCGACGACCGTGGTGCAGACCAGGACGTCGATGTCGCCGTCGTTGAAAGAGCGCATGACGCGGTCTTTCTCCTCGGAGGGGAGGCGGCCGTGGAGGAGGCCGACGCGTAGGTCCTTCAGAGGGCCGGTGCGCAGCATTTCGTACACGTCGACTGCCGCGTGGGTGGTGGGGCCTTCTTTTTCCTCTTCGGATTTCTTGCGGCCCTTGGCCTTACCGTTTCCGTTCTCGTCCTCGTCGCCGATGCGGGAGCAGACCACATACGCTTGACGGCCCGCCTGGACTTCCTCGTGGATGCGTTCCCAGGCGCGGTCGACCCAAGACGGTTTCACCTTGGCGGGCAACACTTTCGACGTGATCGGGGAGCGGCCGCGGGGGAGCTGGGTGAGGGTGGAGGTTTCCAGGTCGCCGAGAGTGGTCATGGCGATGGTGCGCGGGATCGGGGTGGCGGTCATGACCAGCAGGTGCGGGCTGACGCCGTTCTTGGCCTTGGCACGCAAGGCATCTCGCTGTTCCACGCCGAAGCGGTGCTGCTCGTCGACCACGACCATGCCGAGGTCGAAGAATTCGACGGCCTCCTGAATGAGGGCGTGGGTGCCGATGACCAGGCCCGCCTCGCCGGTGACGGCGTCCAGGAGGGCGGCCTTCTTCTGGCTCGCGGACATGGAGCCGGTCACCAGGACCACCTTGGTGGCATTGTCGGCCGCGCCCAGTTCACCGGCCTCGCCCAGATCGCCGAGCATATTCCGCAACGACCGATAGTGCTGGGCGGCAAGGACTTCCGTCGGCGCGAGCAGGGCGGTCTGCTGGCCGTTGTCGACCACCTGGAGCATGGCGTGCAGCGCGACGATGGTCTTGCCGGAGCCGACCTCGCCCTGCAGCAGGCGGTGCATGGGATGGTTGCGGCACAGATCGGCGGAGATCTCGTCGATGACGGTGCGCTGCCCCTCGGTGAGCTCGAAGGGGAGACGCTTGTCGAAGGCGGCGGCAATGCCGTCGGTGCGGGGCGGGCAGGGCTTGGCGGCGCGACCCTCGGTCTGATGGCGGCGTTCGGCCAGCACCAACTGCAAGGCCAGGGCCTCATCGAAACGCAGGCGGTTGCGGGCCTCCTCGATATCGGATTTGTGCTCCGGTAGGTGGATCAGGCGCAGGGCGTCGGAGATCGGGAGCAGGGAATGCTCGGCGCGCAGGTCCTCCGGGAACGGATCGTCGATGGGATCGAGCTGATCGAGGATCTGACGGACGCAGCGCAGCAGATCCCAGCTCTGCACCTTGGCGGTGGCCGGGTAGACGGGGATGAATTCGCGTTCGAAGAACGAGACATCCACGCCGCCCGCGCCTTTCGCGCTATTGGCCAGACCGCGCAGGGCGCCGCCGCCGCGGACCGAGGTCAGGTTCTCGACCGAACCGTCCTCCTTGTCGGGCAGGATCAGATAGTCCGGGTGCGAGAGGTTCCAGCGATCCGGTCGCCACCAGTGCACGGTGCCCGACATCATCGCTCGCACACCGTCTTTCACCAGATAGCGCACCTTGTCGCCATTGAAGAAAGTGATGTCCACCGGGCGCGGGCCGCCGGTGTCGAGGGCCACCTTCAGCAGGCTGCCGCGCCGGTTCTTCATGGGGCGCAGTTCGGTCTTGGTGACCCGGCCCATGACGGTGATGTGCTGGCCCTCCTCCGGCGCCTCCTCGGTGAGCGGCTGCCCCTGGGTGGCATAGCGCAGCGGATAGTGCCGCAGCAGATCCTCGACCGTGTGCATATCGAAAGCCTCGGCCAGCGGTTCGGCCGCCTTCACACCGAGCACATGGTCGAGCCGGTCACTCAGTGTCGCCATCAGAACCTCCCAAAGTGACCGGCACGGGCGGGTATGTCACCTATTCCACCCCGATCTGCACGAGATCCCCGGGCTGCCCGCCCGGGTACACCACCACCTCCACGCCCGGGAAGCCGGTGGCGACATGTTCGCTCAATTCATTCGAAAGTCCTTCGGGCGCATCGGCTCCCATGAGCATGGTCACCAATTCCCCACCGAGCCCGAGCATCCGATCCAGCAGCGTGCGCCCCGCCGCCCGCACATCCGGATCGATCACCACCACATCGTGCCCGACCAGTCCCAACCCGTCGCCCGCGGCGCAGTTCCCCACAATGGTCAAGGCCCGCTCCGGTGCGACTCGCAAAGCGCCCCACCGCGTTCCGGCCGCCGCCTCCGACATGGCGAAGGCATCGTCCACCGCGATCCGCCCCGCATCGTGCATGGACAAGGCGGCCAGCCCCTGCACCATGGACGCGCTCGGCAGCATCAAAACCTCCCGCTGCCCATCCCGAGCCGCCACACTCACCGCGACCAACTCGTGCGCGGGCAATGCCCCGTTCGGCAACACCAGCACCTCCCGATGCGGCAATCCCCGAATCCCCGCCAGCAATGCCTCCGGCGTCACCTCCCCTTCGAGCACGGCGGCCCCCGAATCCTCGAACAACCGCACCGCACCCTCCCCCGCGGCCACCGCCAGAATCCCCCGATCCACCGGCTGCTCCGGCGCATGCTCGGACACCGCCAGCGTCTCGATCCGGATCCCCGCGAGCACGCCCGCGGCCAACCCCGCCTCCACGGCGGCACCGGCATCCGCGCAATGCACATGCGCCGACCAGGCCCCCGCCCCGCCCCCCACCACGACGACCGAATCCCCCAACTCCGCCAGCCGATCCCGCAACCGCGCCGCCCGCCCGTCATCGGAATCGCTCAGCCGATACATGACCTCGTACATCGGAGCACTCGCCTCACCCACGGATCCCCCCACTCCACCGTAGGCCCGTTCCCCCGAATCCACTCCCACCCCAACAGAATTCGCGCCCCCCGATCGCACGATCACGTCCTGACCCGACGGTGCGAGCGATGCCGTTCCGAACTCGCCCCGCCGGTATGTCGGCCGCGTCGGCGGCTGCCCACCTGCCACGACAACCAACTCGTCCAACAGCACCAGCAACCCCCGCGCCCCGGCATCCACCACCCCCGCCTCGCGCAGCACGCCCAATTGCGACGGCGTCTCCTCCAACGCCTTGGCCGCCCCATCCGCCGCGGCCAGCGCCACCGCCGACAACGACCGCTCCGGACATTCCCTCGCACTCTCCGCAGCACAATCGAGCACGGTGAGCATGGTCCCCTCGATAGGCGAACTCAACGCCTCCCGAACCAATACCGCCGCCGCCCGCAACGCCACCCGAAGCGACCGCTCGGTGAGCGCTCCATCACACACCGCCTCCGCCACTCCCCGCAGCACCTGCGACAGGATGATCCCCGAATTCCCCCGCGCCCCCGCCGTAGCCCCCCGAGCCAAGGCCCCCGCAACCGAATAGGCGCTCACCGCCCCGCCCAACTCACGACCCGCGACCTCGGTCACACCCACGGTTTCGCCAGGAGACAACGAATCGGCGGATTCGGCGGCGCGGAGGGCGGCGCGCATGGTGTTGAGGAGGTTGGTGCCGGTGTCGGAGTCGGGGACGGGGAAGACATTGAGGGCGTTTATTTCGTCTCGGTGGCGTTCGAGGGCGGTCAGGCAGGCCTGGGCCCAGCGCAGTAGCGCGGTACCGTCGAGTGCGTCCCCTACCGCGGGCACCGTCACCGTCCTCTCGCTCATAGCGTGTTGTCGCGACCCCGGTGGCCAGCCTAGTCGCGACGGCCGACACCGTGCTGTCACCTGGTGTTGGTGCGATGGGCGAGGGTCAGCGAACGGGGGGCCAATTGGACATCGGACAGCAGGGGCGGTTAGTCTCGCAGGGTTGCCCGACGCGGGCACCGGTCCTGCCCTCTCAGGTTTCGGCTCGCGTTCGCCAGCTATTCGCTGGTAGGCACGTCCACGACATTTAAGTTTTCGGACACGCTGTGCACTGTGCAGCGGGTCCCAACATGACATGAAGGAGCTCGCGACTATGGCTGCCGTCTGCGACGTTTGCGCCAAGGGCCCCGGCTTCGGTAAGTCGGTTTCGCACTCGCACCGGCGCACCAACCGTCGCTGGAACCCGAATATCCAGACTGTTCGTGCGCAGGTTGCCCCGGGCAACACCCGCCGCATGAACGTGTGCACCTCCTGCCTGAAGGCCGGCAAGGTCGTGCGCGGCTGATTTTCAGCTTTCGAGAACCCCGGCACCCATAATGGGGTGGCCGGGGTTTTTGTCGTTCTCGGGAAGGGAGCCCGCACGTGCCGTCCGCATCGATGCCATGGCGCGTCGTGCCATTGGCAGCCGAGCACGTCCGCTCCCTCGCGGAATGCCATATCGCGTGCTGGCGCGAGGCATATCAGGAGCTGGTGCCCGCGCACGTGCTCGACGCCTTCGATGTCGATCGGCTGGCGGAGCAGAACGAGCGCATGCGCGTCGAATATCCCGACCTCAACACCGTCGCGGTCGTGGGTGACGAAGTCATCGGATTCGCTCGCGAAGGCGCGGCGCCGGACGAATCAGCGGTAACACCCCGCCAGCTCTTCGCACTGTATGTGCGCGCCGCCTGGTACGGCACGGGCGTGGCGCACGATCTGATGCGCGCGGTGCTGGTCGAGGATGCCGACACCAGCCTGTGGGTCTTCGAGGAGAATCCGCGCGCGCAGGCCTTCTACAAAAAGTACGGCTTCGAACTCGACGGCGAACGCCGAGTCGAAGCCTTCACTCCCGCACTCGAAGTGCGAATGGTGCGTCGAATTACTGGTGACCGGTGAAGCAGTCCAGCTGCTGACTGATCGACTGGAAGATGCACGCCACCCGGGACGTCACGCTCGACGACATCGTGGTCGCGCTATTGGTGTCGAACAGGCTCGCGACGGGAGCGGCCGGGGCCGTCTCGACGGGGGCCGGTTCCAACGTCAACGGCGCGGCATTCGCGGCGGGGGGCCACAGCGAAAGCGGCACCCGCGGCAAGCGCGACGAAAACACCACGGGCAGTCTTGTTCTGCATACACATGCTCCTGATCGGATCTACGGATACGCGCCCTACGGCAGACGCCAGTCCACCGGCGCGGCCCCTAATGTACCCAGCAATTCGTTGGTACGTGAGAACGGACGAGATCCGAAGAATCCTCGCGAAGCAGACAATGGTGAGGGATGGGCGGATTCGAGGTAGGGCGTCGACCCCAGCATCGGCTTCAACGTCGAGGCGTCCCGGCCCCACAGAATGGCGACAAGTGGCTGGTCACGGGCGACCAGCGCCCGAATCGCCTGCTCCGTCACCGCTTCCCAGCCCTTGCCCCGATGCGAGGCCGACTCGCCCGGGCGCACGGTGAGAACTCGGTTCAGCATGAGCACGCCCTGATCCGACCACGGCGACAGATCGCCGTTCGACGGCGTCGACAACTCCAGGTCCTTGGAGTACTCGGAGAAGATATTGGCCAGACTGCGCGGCACCGGCGAAACATCCGTCGCCACCGAGAAACTCAATCCCATGGCGTGACCCGGGGTCGGGTAGGGATCCTGGCCGACAATGAGCACCCGCACCTTGTCGAACGGCCGCTGGAAGGCGCGCAGCACATTCTCCCCCTTGGGGAGATAGCCACGCCCGGCGGCGTTCTCGGTACGCAGGAATTCGCCCATCTCGGCAATGCGGTCGGCCACCGGTTCGAGGGCCTCGGCCCAGCCCGAATCGATGACTTCCGACAGTGGTTTTCCGCCCATGTCGGGATAACCTATCCGGCCCACTTCCACGACGAAACCCCCACCCTCCTATGCGAAGGATTCCCAACCGGTAGGTCCGGACCGAGCGACCCCATCCACGGTCACCCCCGTGCCCGCGACCACGCGTCCAATGGCCACCCAACCCGCAGGCAGATCCCCATTTCCGGAAAACGTCGCCGCGAACGCATGGTCCTCCCCACCCGCCAGCACCCAGTCGAGCGCGTCCGCCCCGAGCGCCTCCGCCACCGTTTCGAGCGCCGCATCCCGCAGGGCCACCGAATCGAGATCGACAGCCACACCGGAAGATTCGGCGATATGCCCGAGATCGGCGAGCAGCCCGTCGGACACGTCCGTGAGCGCGGTGATGGCCACTGCGCCCGCCGAACTTCGGCCTGCCACAGCCTCACCCGTCCGCGCGGCGTCCGGTCTCGCCGCGGCACCCGGATGCGGTGCGGCCGACGGTCCCGGCAGCGCGCGACTGGGCAGTTCGAGTACCGCCTCGTAGCGCGGCTGTGGAACCCTGTGTGCGGCAACGGCTTCCGCGAAGCGGTCGAGATCCGCTCCGGCCGAGAGCGCGGCCAGGCCCGCCGCCGACCAGCCTAGGCGACCGGCCACCGCCACGATGTCGCCGGGGCGGGCGCCCGAGCGTGTAATCACTTCGGGCCCAAGAGGATCGCCGAATGCGGTTACCGAGATGACGATCTGCGAACTGCGCACCATATCGCCGCCCGCGATGGACGCTCCGGCGCGCTCGGCCTCGGCCCACATGCCGTCGGCGAGGGCTTCGACGAAGGCGACCGGGGTGTCGGAGGGGCAGCCCAGGGCGACCACGAAGGCGCTCGGGCGGGCGCCCATGGCGACCACGTCCGCGGCGTTCTGGGCGATGGCTTTGCGGCCGATGTCCTGGGGGCTGGACCAATCCAGACGAAAGTGACGATTCTCCAGCAGCATGTCGGTGGTCACCACGAACCGCCCCGCCGGTGCGGCGACCAGCGCGGCATCGTCGCCCGGCCCCATCAATACGCCCGGCGCCTGGGTGCGCCCGGCATTGATGCGGTCGATCAGCGCGAACTCCCCGAGCTCGCGCACGGTGGCGGCCGCTGACGGCTTGGACAGGTCCGGCCCGCTGCTGGCGGTGATGACGGTCTCCTCGGTACTGAGTGTGATGCGGCTGGCAAACGTATGAACGGTACCCTCGAACCCGCAATCGACGACCACCAGCCGGGCTCCGCTGTGCCCGGCGCGGCACGATCGGGGACCGACGACCGGATGAGCAACGACACCCGCGGCAGCGAACCGGAGAACACCCACCCGGACGCGACGGACCAGCCCGCAGCCCCACCCACCGCTGCACAGGATCCCGATCTCGGCGCGAACGCCACCCCTGCGGGAAGCCCCGACCGGTCCGATACCGCAGCCGCCGCGAACGGCACCGATTCCACCGACGACGCCGTCACGCTCGGAAAGTCGAGCGCCCCCGCCCCGGCCGAGACGAAGGCCGCCGATGCGGCGGCGCGTGAGCTGTCCGATGAGGATTTCTCTCCCCGGCGCTCCCCCGCGCTCATCGCGACCGCGGTCGCCCTCCCGATCGCGCTCGTGGTCGGTGTTCTCGTCGCGGGCGTCATCGCCAATCGCAATCCGGTCCGCGAACCCCTCGCCCTCGGCGCGGTGGATGCGCCCGGGGCCACCGGTCCGGCCTGCTCGACGCTGCTGCCCGAACTTCCGGACAAGATCGGCGATTACACGGCCGCCGAACTGCGGCAGCCCGCGCCCGCCGCGACCAAGGCGTGGCAGCTGCCCGAAGGCGGCGAACCCATTGTGCTGCGCTGCGGGCTGGGGCGGCCGCTGGAATTCAACCGAGCTTCCTCGTTGCAGGTGGTGAACGGTGTCAGCTGGTTCGAGGTGAAGGACCCCACGAGTGGGGCGACCTCCGGCACCTGGTTCGCCGTCGACCGCGGCACCTACATCGCCCTCACCATGGCCAACGACGCCGGACCCACTCCCCTACAAGAGGTCTCGAACGCCATCACCAAGGCCGTCCCCGAACAGCCCCTGGACCCGAACCCCCTCCCCAACTAGCTGGACAGGCGATCACCGGGAAGTGGTGGCGGCATCGGCCGAGTAGCCTCCGCCATCAGTTCCCGGTCGTGGTCGTTTCAGACCTTGCGGAGGACGGCTTTGCCGGAGGTGAGGTCGACGTCGATGCCGTCGACGCCGTCGCCGGGGTTCTCGCGGTGCATGAGGACGGATTGGCGTTGTTCGAATTCGGCCTGTTTGCCGGAGCTGAAGAGGGCATCGAACTGTTCGAAGCCGATGCCCGCGGCGCTGCGCGGGCCGTCAATGTGGCGCATCCAGGGCAGGACGGTCCGGCCGGTCAGTTTGCGGTAGGCCACCTCGGCGAAAGCTATCGCGATAATCAGCAGTGCCAGCCCGGGAATCGTCATGGCCACGATCACCTCACCGAGAGTACGCGCGGACGCGCCGATAGCGGGCTGCGCGGCGTGGCCCGAAAGTGCCATGCTCACCGGTATGACCGCAACAGCTGGGCGCTGCCGGGAATGCGGCGCCGCGCTACCCGAGTCCGGCGACTGCGCCGACCGGATTCCGGAGTTGCTCGAGATCGAGTGGCGGGTCCTGGACGGCAGCGAGGACAGCCTGCGCGCACCCTTCTTCGCCATCGCATCGTTCCAAGTGCAGCACCCGTCACGAATGACACCGGAAGCGACGGCCGGACTACGCATTCAGCTGACGCGCATGGTGCGCAACCCGATTCCCATCGC
Source organism: Nocardia crassostreae (assembly GCF_001613405.1). Lineage (GTDB taxonomy): Bacteria > Actinomycetota > Actinomycetes > Mycobacteriales > Mycobacteriaceae > Nocardia > Nocardia crassostreae. The sequence continues at coordinate 282,487 of NZ_BDCH01000029.1, read as the reverse complement.
GAACCTGCGCATCGACGTCCGACGCGCCTTCCGCGACGTGAAGGTCAACAACCCCCAACCGGGCGACCGCTCCGCAGTGGACCCCCGCTGGCCAACCGTATGGCCGATGACCGCCGCCGATATCGTCACCCGCCCCGCAGGCGAATACATCGCCGCGGTCAGCGAATGGGCGCGCACCACCGCCGACACCATAGACCTGGCGATACCGCGCGAACACTGACCGAGCTCCCGCCGCGCGGACGGGAGCTCGATTCGTCAGCACAGGCCGGTGCCGCGCGCCAGGGCGGTCTCGATCAACGTGCTCACCAACGTCTTGTTATCGATCCCCGTGGCATCCCACATGCGCGGGTACATGGAGATCGCCGTGAACCCCGGCATGGTGTTGATCTCGTTGATGACCGGCCCTTGCTCGGTCACGAAGAAGTCCACCCGCGCCAGTCCCTGGCAGTCCAGGGCCCGAAATGCCTGTACCGCGATATCCCGAACCTGTTGCGCCACATCGTCGTCCAGCTTGGCCGGAACATCGAACTCGCAGACATCGTCGAGATATTTGGTATCGAAGTCATAGAACTCCGGGCCGTCGGAGCTTTTCTCCGGCATGCGGATCTCGGCCACCACACTGGCCTGCACCCGCCCGTCCGGAAACTCGAGCACTCCGCATTCGACCTCGCGCCCGACAATGCCCGCCTCGATGATCACCTTCGGATCCACCTGGCGCGCAACGGCAATGGCAGCCTCGAGCTCGTCCCAGCCGTCCACCTTGGTAATGCCGATGGAGGATCCGCCACGCGCGGGCTTCACGAAGACCGGCAGGCCGAGGCGCGCCTTGTCGTCCTCGGACAGCGTCGGCACACCGGGGCGCAGCACCACCTGCACGCCGATCGGAAGTCCTTCGGCGGCAAGGAGTTTCTTGGTGAACTCCTTGTCCATCCCGGCCGCGCTGGCCAGCACGCCCGGACCCACATAGGGAATCCCGGCCAGTTCCAGCAGACCCTGGATGGTGCCGTCCTCACCGAAAGCGCCGTGCAGCACCGGGAACACCACATCGACGCCGCCGAGCACGGTATCGGCGCCGTCGAGGGGAACCAACGCGCCGGACCGAGACGGGTCCGCGCTCAGGGTCAGTTCGGTGCCCGCACCGGTCACGGCCGGTAGCCCGCGCTCGGTGCGCGTCAGCTCGCGCGGATCGCCACTGGCCAGCACCCAGGTGCCGTCCTGCGTAATCCCGATCGGAACCGCCTCGTACCGTTCGGGATCGAGGCTGCCCAGCACGGTCCGGGCCGAAACGCACGAAACACCGTGCTCATTGCTCCGGCCGCCGAAAACCACCGCCACCCTGATCCTGTTGGTCATGCCCGGAACCGTACCCGGTCGCGGATAGCGGTGGTGTTACACGGTCGACTCAGAGCCCGGCGACCGCGGCCGCCGAGCTCCCGCTGACACAGTCGCGCCCGGAATGCCCGTTGTTACGCCGATCCGAGTCGACCGCACTCCACCGCCCGCACTCCACACAGAAACAGACCGGTCTCCAATAAGCCGCGAGCGCCCAACGCCCCGGTCGACGCCTCATCTCACCGGCATCGAGTGGGCCGAGCAACGGCAGTCGATCGCACGGGTTCCAGCAGACGCTTCCCCGGCGGAGAGTCCCTCGTGGCAGACCACATGCACCGCATTGGTGAGCGGTGCGGGACAACCGCGCGCCATGGGATACGGCGGGTGGGAGGGCCCGCTTACTCGGATTTGAGTCGCCGCCCCAGCAGTTGGCCGACCGCTTCCTCGGCAGAGAGGCCCTCGTGGCAGACCTGGTGCACCGCATTGGTGAGCGGCATCTCGACACCGTGCGCGGCGGCCAGTGCGCGCACCGATGTGCAGGACTTCACACCCTCGGCGACCTGGCCATGGGTGGCCAGTTGGGCGGTCTCCATGCTGCCGCCCTCGCCGAGCACGTAGCCGAAGGAGCGGTTGCGGGACAGCCTCGAGGTGCAGGTGGCGACCAGATCGCCGATTCCGGCCAGGCCCGCGAAGGTCACCGGTTCCGCGCCTACGGCCACGCCGAGGCGGATGATCTCGGCCAGGCCGCGGGTGATGAGGGTGGCAATGGAGTTGTCGCCCAAGCCCATTCCCGAGGCGGCGCCGCAGGCCAGCGCGATGACGTTCTTGCAGGCCCCGCCGATCTCGCAGCCGATCACATCGGAATTGGTGTACGGCCGGAAGTAGCCGGTGGCGATGGCGTGCTGCACGGCCTCGGCGCGCGCGGTGTCGGTGCAGGCGACCACGGTGGCGGCCGGTTGCCGCGCCGCGATCTCGTCGGCCAGATTCGGCCCGGACAGCACCGCGACCCGGCTCGGGTCGGCGCCGCTCACCTCGGCGATCACCTGGCTCATGCGCAGCAGCGTGCCGGTCTCGATGCCCTTGGCCACGCTCACCAGGGTGGAGTCGGCGGGGATGATGTCCCGCCAGGCCGCGAGATTCGGGCGCAAGGTCTGTGAGGGCACCGCCAGCACCACGATGTCGGCCCCGGCCAAGGCGAGCGCCGGATCATCGGTCGCCGCGATGGGCGGCAGTTCCACCTCCGTCAGATACGAGGGATTGCGGTGCTCGGACGTGATCGCCTTCGCCACCTCCGGCCGCCGAGCCCACATGGTGACCTCGGTTCCGGCCTCTGCCAACACCTTCGCGAGCGCGGTCCCCCAGGAACCCGACCCCATCACTGCAGCCCTAGCCATCAGCCCAATATAAGCGGGTGCACGGTACGGCATGCCGAGCACCACAAACCTCCGAATCTGGGCGCGAGTCCGACGCCCGCTCACCCGCCGGTCACCTTGGAGTGGGAGGATTCCGATATGTCCGCGGCCCGCTCCGAATACACGAATGGCGCAACCCACCGCCCGTCCGTGCACGCCGTGATCGCCGTCAAGAGCCTGGGCCAGGCCAAGAGCCGACTGTCCGATCGATTACATCCGCACGATCGGTCGCGACTGGTGCTGGCCATGCTCGCGGATACGGTGACAGCGGCCGTCGCGACGCACGGCATTGCCAGCGTCACCGTGGTGACCCCGGATCCGGCCGTCACCGATGTGGTGAGCGAGCTCGGCGCGCACGTGCACCCCGAACCGCATGATCATCCGACCGGCGGCCTGAACGCCGCCCTGTCCGCGGCCGCCGCGGCGGTCCGCCTCCGGCACGGTGCGGTCGATCTGCTTGCGCTGCAAGCCGATCTGCCCGCTCTGCGCCCGCACGAACTGTCCGACATGCTGGCCGCCGCCCCGCATCGCCGCTCGGTGGTGGCCGATCACGAGGGCAGCGGCACCGTCGCCCTGCTCGTCTGCGACGGATCCGCGCCGCTCGACCCGCTCTTCGGCCCGGATTCGGCCCGCCGCCATATCGCGGCGGGTGCTGTGGAGTTGCTCGGCGCGTGGCCGGGCCTGCGCCAGGACGTGGACACCGCGGCCGATCTGGAGCGCGCCGAAGCGCTCGGAGTCGGCGAGGCCACCGGGACGCTATTGCGTGAAATCAGCGTGTCGCGGGCGTGTCAAGGAGCGAAACAAGTCCGCCGAGCCGGGTCGTCGATGTGCTGACCCGGCGTGATGTGCGCTGCAATGGACGGTGTCACGTCGGCGCGACATACGGGACATAAGGAATGATCGTGAGAGTGAGCGATACGGAAACCGTGAAGCAAACACCGCTACGACCCGCGGCGCCGCCCGCGGCGACCCCACCGCCCACCGCCGCCCAGACGCGGTTGCCGCGGGACCGGTACGTGAACCGGGAACTGAGCTGGCTCGACTTCAATGCCCGGGTGCTGGCGCTGGCGGAGGACACCTCGCAGCCCTTGCTGGAGCGCGCGAAGTTCCTCGCGATCTTCGCCTCGAACCTCGACGAGTTCTACATGGTGCGGGTTGCCGGATTGAAGCGGCGCGCTGAAACCGGGCTGTCGGTTCGCTCGGCGGACGGGCTCTCGCCCACCGCGCAGCTGGAGGTGATCGCCGCCCGCACCCAGGATCTCGCGGGCCGCCACGCCCGCGTCTTCCTCGACCAGGTGCTGCCCGCGCTCACCACCGAGGGCATCGAGATCATCCGCTGGGCCGGACTCGACGACGCCGAGAAGCAGCGTCTGTCGGGCTACTTCCAGGACCAGGTCTTCCCGGTGCTGACCCCCCTGGCCGTCGATCCCGCGCACCCGTTCCCCTACATCAGTGGGCTGAGCCTGAATCTCGCCGTGACGGTGAAGGATTCGGTGACCGGCGGCGAACACTTCGCCCGAGTCAAGGTGCCCGACAATGTCGATCGCTTCGTGCGCGTGCGCCGCACCGTGGCCGCGGCCGGGCGCGACGGCAACTCCGCGGTCCGCGATTCCGCTGCCGCACAGGCTTCCAGCATGGCCGCCTTCCTGCCCATGGAAGAGCTCATCGCCGCGCACCTCGAACAGCTGTTCCCGGGAATGGAAGTGGTGGAACACCATTCGTTCCGGATCACCCGCAATGCAGATCTCGAGGTCGAGGAGGATCGCGACGAGGACCTGCTGCAGGCCCTGGAACGCGAACTCGCCCGCCGCCGCTTCGGCTCGCCGGTGCGCCTCGAGGTCTCCGACGATATGACCGAGCACATGCTCGATCTGCTGCTGCGCGAGCTCGACGTCGACCCGGCCGACGTCATCCAGGTGCCCGACCTGCTGGATCTGTCCTGCCTGTGGCAGGTATACGGCGTGGAACGGCCCAATCTCAAGGACGCGCCGTACGTCCCCGCCACCCCGCCCGCCTTCGGCGAACGGGAAACGCCCCGAAACGTTTTCGCCGCCCTGCGCGAGGGCGATGTGCTGGTGCATCACCCCTACGACTCGTTCTCCACCAGCGTGCAGCGGTTCATCGAACAGGCCGCCGCCGATCCGCAGGTACTGGCCATCAAGCAGACCCTGTACCGCACCTCCGGCGACTCCCCCATCGTCAACGCCCTCATCGACGCCGCCGAGGCCGGTAAGCAGGTGGTGGCGCTGGTGGAGGTCAAGGCCCGCTTCGACGAACAGGCCAATATCAAATGGGCGCGCGCGCTGGAGCAGGCGGGCGTGCACGTGGTCTACGGCCTGGTCGGGCTCAAGACGCACTGCAAGACCTGCCTGGTGGTGCGCCGTGAAGGCGCCACCATCCGTCGCTACTGCCACATCGGCACCGGCAATTACAACCCGAAGACCGCGCGGCTGTACGAGGACGTCGGATTGCTCACGGCCGCACCGGAGACCGGCGCCGACCTGACCGACCTGTTCAACTCGCTGACCGGGTACTCGCGAAAGGCCAACTACCGCAATCTCCTGGTCGCGCCCAGCGGCGTGCGCGCCGGAATCATCGAGCGGATCGAACGTGAGGTCGAACTCGCCGCCCAGGGCGAGCAGGCGCGAATCCGGCTGAAGGCCAACGCCATCGTCGACGAGCAGATCATCGACGCGCTGTACCGGGCCTCCCAGGCGGGCGTGTCGGTGCAGATCGTGGTCCGCGGCATCTGCGGCCTGCGCCCGGGCGTGCCCGGTATGAGCGACAACATCGAGGTGCGCTCGATTCTCGGCCGCTACCTGGAACATTCGCGCATCCTGCACTTCGAGGCGCAGAACGAGTACTGGATCGGCAGCGCCGACATGATGCACCGCAATCTGGACCGGCGCGTGGAAGTGCTGGCCCAGGTGAAGGATCCGCGCCTGGCCGATCAGCTCGGCGCGGTCTTCGACTCCGCGCTGTCGGAGACCACCCGCTGCTGGGTGCTGCAACCCGACGGCAGCTGGGCCGCCCAACCCGATCCCGATGTGCCCGGTGAGCAGATCCGGGATCACCAGGAGTACCTGATGAGACTGCGACGTCCGGACCGCCGGTGAACAAGTCGAGTTCCGATCCGGCCGCGGCGCTGAACGACCCGAAAGTCAGCGCCAATACCCTCGCCGCCGGTGCGGTGCTCTGGCGCTACGCCCGCGACGGCGGCATCGAGATCGCCATGGTGCACCGGCCCAAGTACGACGACTGGTCGCTGCCCAAGGGCAAATTGGATCCCGGTGAGACCCCGGCCGTGGCGGCGGTGCGCGAGGTGGCGGAGGAAACCGGCCTGAATTCGCGCCTGGGCCGCTATCTGGGCCACGTGACCTATCCGGTCACCGGCCACCGCAAGCTCAAGCGGGTCGACTACTGGGCCGCCCACGTGCTCAACGGCGCGTTCGAGTCCAACTCCGAGGTCGACGAACTCGTGTGGTGCGGCCTGGACGGCCTCATGGATGCGCTGTCGTACCCCATGGACCGCTCCATCGTCCGCAATTTCCTGCGCCTGCCCGCCGATACCGTGAACCTGCTGCTGGTCCGGCACGGCAAGGCGGGCCGCCGCGACCGCTTCCACGGCCCCGACGACGATCGGCCGCTCGAAAAGGCCGGTCGCGCACAGGCTCGCGACCTGGTCCCGAACCTGCTCGCCTTCGGCGCCGCCGAAATCTACTCCGCCCCACCGCTGCGCTGTGTCCAAACCGTGACCCCCGTGGCCGAGGCGCTGGGGGTCGACATCAAACTCGACCCGCTGTTCTCCGAATCCGGTTATGCCGCAGCCCCCGCGGCGGCCCTCGCCCGCGCCCGGGAGCTGGGCACCGACCCCACGGTCCAGGTGATCTGCAGCCAGGGCAAGGTGATTCCCGACCTCCTCGACTCCTGGGCGGCCGAAGACGGCCTGACCCTGCCCGCGGCGCGCAATCGCAAGGGCAGCGTCTGGGTGCTGTCGCTCTACAAGGGCCGGTTGGTCGCCGCCGACCACCTCGACCGCATTCTCGTCTCCCCCGATATCCCACGCGTGTAATTCCCCTCCCCGCACGGCATCCGGCCGGTCAAACGCCGGATTCCCCTCCCCCGCCGAGGATTTCCCACCCCGCCGCAGGGCCGAAAGCCGACCGGCTCGGGACACATCGGGCCGGTCACGGCCGGGATTCGGCGGCACACCGGCGCCGGTTCCCGATCCGCCTGAAGATCGAATTACACCGCCCCGCAGAGGTTCCGGTCGGTCAGAGGCCGGAACCGCGCGGCTCCGGACCACCCTCGGCCGGTCACAGCCCGAGTTCGCCGCCGAATCGGGAGCGATCTCCGCTCCCCATGAAGATCGAATTCCACCGCCCCGCATGGCCTCCGGCCGGTCACAGGCCGGATCCGCTGCCGATCGCGGGATTCCGGGACCGCTGCCCGCGGCCCGGATCCACGGCCGCCCCACGACATTCGGCCGGTCGCGGCGTGGATCTCACCATTCGGCTGGGGACTTCGGAATCGGGCGTGCCCCCGGATGCTCAGATCCCCCGCCGCCCTGTGACTTCCGGCCGCCTCCCGGACGGCATCCGGCCCGTCAGAGGCCGGATTTCGGTAAACATCAGATGATTTTCGCCGCATGCGGGGAATCGTCCGAAATCATTCGGCCGGTCGGACATTCGGCCGGTTGCACGCGTATTCCGCCATCCTGCGAACGCCAGGGCCGTGTTTGGCTACTTCTCGGTTGAAGATCGAATTCGTGCCCGCACACCGGACTTCCGGCCGCTCGAGGGCCGGATTCCGGGCCATAATCGACCATTTCCAAAGCCCGGATCGAAGATCGGATTCACCCTCGCCGCACGGCATTCGGCCGGTCACGGGCCGGATTTCGCCCGGCCGCAGGGCTTCCGGCCGATCAGGACCGATTTGCGGCCGCTCCGACGCTCGCGGCGGCTGCCACCGGGGCGGAGTGAGTTTCGCGGCGCACAGGGCGTCCTGGCGGGCCGTAGCGGCGCCGGGAATCCGCCGGGGACGCCGGGATTCGGCCCCGGACATGTGAGACGGCCCGGCAGGGCCGGGCCGTCTCACATGTCGTCCTGCAGAAAAACCGTCAGCGACGGGCAGTCCGCTTCGCCGCGGTCTTCTTGGCCGGAGCCTTCTTCACGGTCTTCTTGGCGGCCGTAACCTTCTTGACCGCGGTCTTCTTGGCCGGAGCCTTCTTGGCGGTGGCCTTGACCGTGGTCTTCTTGACCGTGGTCTTCTTGACCGCCGTCTTCTTCGCCGCCGTCTTCTTGGCGGTGGCCTTCTTGGCGGGAGCCTTCGACGCGGCCTTCTTCGCCGTGGTCTTGGCCGGAGCCTTGGTGGCCTTCTTCGCGGTCTTCTTCGCCGTGGTCTTCTTGGCGCCCGCCTTGCCCGACACCGGGGCAGCCACACCACGTTTCACGGCGGGGCCGCTCGACGCGATCTTCTGCTTACCGGCGATGATCGCCTTGAACTGAGCGCCCGGACGGAAGGCCGGCACGGAAGTCGGCTTCACCTTCACGGTTTCACCGGTGCGCGGGTTACGAGCCACGCGAGCGGCCCGCTTACGCTGTTCGAAGACACCGAATCCGGTGATGGTGACGCTCTGACCTTTGTTCACCGCGCGCACGATCGTGTCGACAATCTGCTCGACTGCCGCAGTAGCCGTACGCCTGTCAGTACCCAACTTCTCGGTCAGAACATCGATCAGTTCCGCCTTGTTCATTGAATCCTCCGCAGACTAATGGCCCGTCGTCGGACCGACTAGGTACCACGGTAAACCTTCTTTGGGCAAGAGTCTATGTGCCACGCCTATTTTGATGAGACATGGCACACGCCCAGCAACCGGGTTCAAGCGGTTTCAGCTAACCCGCACCAATGATTACGCTTGCGAAATACGGGCTGGAATGGTGGTGGGTTTCCAACTCGGCCTTGCGTTTTCGAACTCGCTGATCTGGTCGACGCGCCGGAGTGTCAGCCCGATGTCGTCCAGACCTTCGAGCAGACGCCGCCGTGTGTAGTCGTCAATATCGAACGGCAACACGACGGTTCCGGCGGACACTGTGCGGGCCTCGAGGTCCACCGTCAATTCCAAACCGGGCTGTTCCTCGAGCAACTTCCAGAGCAATTCCACATCGCTCTGCGGCATCCGGGCCGTCAGCAGCCCGTCCTTGCCCGCGTTCCCGCGGAAGATGTCGGCGAACCGGGAGGAGATCACCACCCGGAACCCGAAGTCCTTGAGCGCCCAAACGGCGTGCTCGCGTGAGGAACCGGTACCGAAATCCGGACCGGCGACCAGGACAGAACCCCGGTTGTAGGGCTCGGTGTACAGAATGAAGTTCGGATCCGAACGCCAGGCCGCGAACAGCCCGTCCTCGAATCCCGTTCGGGTGACGCGCTTCAGATACACCGCCGGGATGATCTGATCGGTGTCGACATTGGACCGGCGCAGCGGAACGCCGATCCCCTTGTGGACCTTGAACGCTTCCATCATTTCTCCTGGGTCTGGGGGCCGAAAGGGGCTGGGATCAGTTGAGATCCGCAGGTGAGGACAGGGTTCCGCGCACCGCGGTAGCCGCCGCCACCAGCGGCGACACCAGATGCGTGCGGCCGCCCTTGCCCTGGCGCCCTTCGAAGTTCCGGTTCGAGGTCGAAGCACAGCGCTGACCGGGCGAAAGCTGATCCGGGTTCATACCGAGGCACATCGAGCACCCGGCCTGCCGCCATTCCGCGCCCGCGGCGGTGAAAATCTCGCCCAGGCCCTCCTTTTCCGCCTGCAGCCGCACCCGCATGGAGCCCGGCACAATCAACATGCGTACGCCGTCCGCCACTTTCCGGTCCTTCAGCACATCGGCCACGGCACGCAAATCCTCGATCCGGCCATTGGTGCAGGAGCCGACGAAAACCGTGTCCACGGCGACATCTCGCAGCGGAGTACCCGGTTTCAGGTCCATGTATTGCAGCGCTTTCTCGGCCGCCGCGCGCTCGTTCTCGTCGAAGATCTGCTCCGGGTCCGGCACCGTGTCGCCCAGGGGCGCACCCTGTCCCGGGTTGGTGCCCCAGGTCACGAAGGGGGTCAGCGCCGCGGCGTCGATATGCACCTCGGCGTCGAACACCGCGCCCTCGTCGGTCTTCAGGGCATCCCAGGCCGCCACGGCCGCATCCCAATCCGCACCCTCGGGTGCATGCGGGCGGCCCTTCAGGAATTCATAGGTGACCTGGTCGGGGGCCACCATGCCCGCGCGGGCGCCCGCCTCGATCGACATGTTGCACATGGTCATCCGCGCCTCCATGGACATGGCGCGCACCGCTTCGCCGCGGTATTCGAGCACATAGCCCTGGCCGCCGCCGGTGCCGATCTGCGCGATGACAGCCAGAATGACGTCCTTGGAGGTGACGCCCTCGGGCAGCTGCCCGTCGACATTGATGGCCATCGCCTGGAACGGCTTCAGCGACAAGGTCTGCGTGGCCAGCACGTGCTCGACCTCGGAGGTGCCGATACCCATGGCCAGCGCGCCGAAGGCGCCGTGCGTGGAGGTGTGGGAATCACCGCACACCACCGTGGTTCCCGGCTGGGTCAGACCCAGCTGCGGGCCCACCACGTGCACGATGCCCTGATCCAGATCGCCCATCGGGTGCAGGCGGATGCCGAATTCCGCGCAGTTGCGCCGCAGCGTTTCCACCTGGGTGCGGGAAACAGGATCGGCGATCGGCTTGTCGATATCGATGGTCGGGACGTTGTGGTCCTCGGTCGCGATGGTGAGATCCGGGCGCCGCACGGGGCGATCGGCCGCACGGAGGCCGTCGAAGGCCTGCGGACTGGTCACCTCGTGCACCAGGTGCAGGTCGATGTAGATGAGGTCGGGTTCGCGGTTCGCGCCCTCGCCCGCGCCGCGGACGACGACGTGCTGATCCCAGACCTTCTCCGCCAGAGTGCGTGGCCGGTCGGCCATAGCTCCATCACCTCTCGATAGACATTCCCGCGCCCGGGCTGGTGACGCGGGGAGCGCGGCTCGCGAATCGGGCGGCTGGATTTGCATTTCCCAATATGCGAGACGCTAATATCGTTCTATGAGACAGCATAGCGGTATCGGTGTTCTGGACAAAGCCATGGCGGTCCTGCACGCCGTCGCCGAGCAACCCTGCGGCCTCAATGAGCTGTGCGCCCGCACCGGCCTGCCCCGCGCCACCGCGCATCGCCTGGCCGTGGGCCTGGAGACGCATCGCATGCTGGCCCGCGACAGCCAGGGACTCTGGCGTCCCGGCCCCGCGCTATCGGAGCTGGCGACAACCGCCAGCGACCCGCTCCTGGACGCCGCCGCCACAATTCTTCCGCGACTGCGCGAGATCACCGGCGAGAGCGTCCAGCTCTACCGCCGCGACGGCAATGCCCGCGTCTGCGTGGCCTCCATGGAACCCGCGGCCGGACTGCGCGACACCGTTCCGGTGGGCGCGCGCATGCCCATGACCGCGGGCTCGGCCGCCAAGGTCCTGCTGGCCTGGGCCGATGCCGACCTGCAGCGCACCGTGCTCCCGGAAGCGGTATTCGGAGAGCGCGCCCTGGCGGAGGTGCGCCGCCGCGGCTGGGCGCAGTCGGCCGCCGAGCGCGCGGCCGGGGTGGCCAGCGTGTCCGCGCCGGTGCGCGATGCCACCGGGGGCGTGGTCGCGGCCGTCTCGGTATCCGGACCCATCGACCGCATGGGCCGACGCCCGGGTGCGCGGTGGGCCGCCGATCTGGTGGCCGCCGCCGACGCCCTCCACAAGCGCCTCTGACGCCTCCGCGACCCCGTCGACGCCCTCGCCCCTACCCGGCGGGGGCGTCGACGTTTCAGCGGCCGTTCAGCACCCGGCACGGCCGTGTGACCCTCGCCATACGCCGTATGCCGGTTCATCCTCGACCAGTATTGGACCCGGGCAACTGACGGTGTAAGGAGTTACCCATGGGAGTTAATCAACGCGCGCAGATTGTGATGTCCGAGTCGGAGATCAGCGAATTTCTGGAGCGCAGCCGCATCGCGACCATGGCCACCGTGGGCGCGACGGGCAGGCCGCATCTGATCGCCATGTGGTACGGCCTGATCAACGGCGAGATCTGGTTCGAGACCAAGGCCAAATCGCAGAAGGCGGTGAACCTGCGCCGCGATCCGCGCATCACCGTGATGGTCGAGGCGGGCGATACCTACGACCAGCTACGCGGCGTATCCATCGAGGGTCGCGCGGAGATCATCGACGATGCCGAAGCGCTGTTCCAGGTGGGAATCAGCGTGTGGGAGCGCTACACCGGGCCCTACAGCGAAGAGGCCAAGCCGTTCGTCGAGGCCATGCTGAACAAGCGGGTGGCGATTCGCGTGGTGCCCGAGCGCATCCGCAGCTGGGATCACCGCAAACTCGACATGCCCGCAATGCCCAAGGGCGGCAGCACCGCAGCGCCGCTGGATTGAAAAGTCCGCACAAAAGCAAAGGCCCCCAGCCGATTGGCTGGGGGCCTTCACCTTGTAGTCCCGACGGGATTTGAACCCGCGCTACCGCCTTGAGAGGGCGGCGTCCTAGGCCGCTAGACGACGGGACCAGGATGCCGAGAATCAGGCGGACCGACCGCGTCATCTCGAACAAAACGAGAGTCTCGCGACTCTCGAAGCTGGGGTACCAGGACTCGAACCTAGAATGGCTGAACCAGAATCAGCTGTGTTGCCAATTACACCATACCCCATTGACCTGGGCTTTCGGTCTGCCCCGCTCGGGGCTTTCCGACCGCTTTCCGACCGCTTTCCGGCCGAGAAAGAGATTAGCAGGACTTGGCCGGTAATACACAAATCGGCTGTTCAGGGGCCGGTTTGGGCGGCTGTTCGACTGCCGTCACCGGCCCCACGACCCGGCCCGGGGACCGCTACTGCGCGATTCCCGCGAGCGCGGCCCGCAACCGGTCCATCGAGACCTCGCGGCCCAGCAGTTCCATCGACTCGTACAGCGGCGGGCTGATATGCGATCCGGTGACCGCCACGCGCACCGGACCGAAGGCCTTGCGCGGCTTGAGACCCAGCTCGTCGATGAGCGCCGTTTTCAGCGCCTCCTCGATCGCGGCCGCATTCCACGCCGAAACACCGGCCAGCGCCGTCACGGACGCCTGCAATACCGGAGCAGCATCGGCGGTGAGGTTCTTTTCCTTCGCGGCCTCGTCGATCGCGAACGCCCCGGCGGGTACGAACAGGAACTTCAGCAGACCCCACGCATCACCCAGCACGACGATTCGCGTCTGTACGAGTTCGGCCGCGGTAGCGAACAGCTTCTCGTCGATCTCGGCGCCGATATGCCCATGCTCGGTCAGATACTCGCGCAGCCGGTGAGCGAAATCACCCGCTTCCAGCAAGCGAATATGTTCGGCGTTCAGAGCATCGGCCTTCTTCTGGTCGAAACGGGCCGGGTTCGAATTAACTTTCGAAATGTCGAACACCTTGACCATCTCCGCCATGGAGAAAAGGTCATGATCATCCGCGATGCTCCAGCCGAGCAGTGCCAGATAATTCAGCAAACCTTCCGGAATGAACCCTCGGTCGCGATGGTGGAAGAGATTCGACTCGGGATCGCGCTTGGACAACTTCTTGTTGCCCTGGCCCATCACGAACGGCAGATGACCGAACTCCGGGGTGCGCTCGGCGACGCCGATCCGCTGCAAAGCCTCGTACAAAGCCAGCTGCCGGGGGGTCGACGACAACAGATCCTCGCCACGCAAAACGTGAGTGATCTTCATCATCGCGTCGTCGACGGGATTCACCAGCGTATAGAGCGGATCGCCATTACCGCGGGTGAGCGCGAAGTCGGGGACCACACCGGCCTTGAAGGTGGTCTCGCCACGCACCAGGTCGTGCCAGGTGAGGTCGCGATCGGGCATGCGCAGGCGGATCACCGCCGGGCGACCCTCGGCCTTGTAGGCGGCGATCTGCTCGGGGCTCAGATCCCGGTCGAAGTTGTCGTAGCCCAGCTTCGGATCGCGTCCGGCGGCCTTGTGCCGGGCCTCGACTTCCTCAGGGGTGGAGAAGGATTCGTAGGCCCCCCCCGCCTCCAGCAGCCGCCGCACCACGTCGAGGTGCAGGTCCTTGCGCTGCGACTGCCGGTACGGGCCGTAGGGGCCGCCGACCTCGGGGCCCTCGTCCCAGGTCAGGCCGAGCCAGCGCAGCGCGTCGAGAATCGCCTGGTAGCTCTCCTCGGAATCGCGTGCGGCGTCGGTGTCTTCGATGCGGAAGACGAAGGTGCCGCCGTGGTGGCGCGCATACGCCCAGTTGAACAGGGCGGTGCGAATCAGACCGACATGCGGTGTGCCGGTGGGTGACGGGCAGAATCGGACGCGAACGTCGGACATGTCTCTCCCTCGATCAGCGTTTGGCGGCAACGGGATTGGTGAGGGTGCCGATGCCTTCGACGGTCACCGACACGGTCTGACCGGCCTGCACCGGGCCGACGCCCTCGGGGGTGCCGGTGAGGATGACATCGCCGGGCAGCAGCGTCATCACGGTGGTCACCCATTCGATCAGCTTCGGAATATCGTGCAGCAGTAGCGAAGTGCGGCTGCGCTGTTTCACCTGGCCGTCGAGCTCGGTGACGATCTCCAGATCGGAAGGGTCCAGCGCGGTCTCGATCCACGGGCCCAGCGGGCAGAAGGTGTCGTAGCCCTTGGCGCGGGTCCACTGGCCGTCCTGACGCTGCTGGTCGCGGGCGGTGACGTCATTGGCGACGGTGTAGCCCAGGATCACGTCCTTGGCGCGGGCGGCGGGCACGTCCTTGCACGGGCGGCCGATGACAATGGCCAGTTCGCCCTCGTAATCGACCTGAGACGAGCTGGGCGGCAAGATGATCGGCGCGTTGGGGCCGACGATGGAGGTGTTGGGCTTCATGAAGATGACCGGATCGGCCGGGGCGGGGCCGCCCATTTCCGCGGCGTGCGCGGCGTAGTTCTTACCGATGCAGATCACCTTGCTGGCCAGAATCGGCGCCAGCAGGCGCACATCCGCGAGCTGCCAGCTGCGACCGGTGAACGTCGGCGTGCCGAACTGGTGTTCGGCGATCTCGCGGACGGTGGCGTCGCCACCGTCTCCCTCGACACTGACGAACGCGACTCCATCTGGGCTGGCAACTCGACCTAGGCGCATGGTTCGCATCCTATCGACCGGTCGCCACCTGCCCGAACGCGCCCGACCGCGGGGCGCGAGCGGGACGCGGGCGGCGGGCGGGCGCACCGCTGGCGGCCCGGTTTCCGGAGCGCGCGCGGGCTCGGCATCCCCGCGAGCATCGGGGCGCGCCGGATGTGGAAAGAGCTTGTACGCAAGACAACTGGCGGTACGGACCGGCCGCGCCGGAGCGGGATGAGCACTGTGAGCAAATAGACAGCTTGCCCCTCGAATAGCCACGCGCATCAGGTGTAACGTAACCAGCGATGTTCAAATGGTAAGATATCAGTTCCATATTGTGAGATGCGAGGTGAAGCCATGACCACCGTGACACAGATCGGGACGGCGAAACGGTGGAACATGCTCGCCCTCGGCGTCTTCGCCCAGGCCGCCAGCGCGGTCTTCGTACACGGCACCCCATTCCTGCTGCCCGCCCTGACCGATCGCGGAATGCCGCTGGCCACGGCCGGTCTGCTGGTGTCCATGCCGACGGTCGGGCTGGTCTGCACGCTGATCGCGTGGGGCTACATCGTGGACCGCATCGGTGAGCACAAGGTGCTGGCGGCCGGGCTGGCCGCCGCGTCCGTTTCCAGCTATGTCGTCCTGGGCGTGTTCCTGTTCCTGGGCGGCATGGGCGCGGCGAGCACCAATGGCGCGAGCGGGCGGGTCATCGTGGGCTGGTTTCCGAAGGATCGGCGCGGGCTGGCCATGGGGATTCGGCAGACCGCACAACCGCTGGGCGTCGGCATCGGCGCGCTGAGTATTCCGGCTGTCGCTGCGGCGCACGGGTTCTCGACCACCATCCTGGTTCCGGCCGTCATGGCGGGCGCGGCCGCGATCGGCTGCCTGATCGGCATCGTGGATCCGCCGCGGCCCGAATCCCCCAGCGACGCAGGCCGACCCGTGAATCCCTACCGTGGTGATTCAACGCTGTGGCGGATCCACCTGGTGTCGGTGCTGCTGTGCGTGCCGCAGGGCACGCTGTGGACCTTCGCGCTGCTGTGGCTGCATCGCGATGTGGGCTGGTCGCTGGCCGCGGCCGGGGCGCTGGTCACCGCGACGCAGATCCTGGGCGCGGGCGGGCGTATCGGGGCGGGGGTGTGGTCCGATCGCGTCGGGAGCCGGTTGGGTCCGCTGCGGATCGTCGCCATGGCGGCCGCAATCTCCATGGCGGGCTTGGCCTTCGCGGCCTGGACGCACTGGTGGTGGGCGGCGATTCCGATTCTGGTCGCGGCCTCGGTCATTACCGTCACCGATAACGGGCTGGCCTTCACCGCGGTCGCGGAGATCGCGGGTCCGTACTGGTCGGGTCGCGGGCTGGGCATTCAGAACACCGGGCAGAACCTGGCCATGGCGGCGCTGGCGCCCGCCTTCGGCGCGCTCATCACGGTCGCGGGGTTCCCGGTCACCTATGCGCTGACGGCGCTGATCGCCCTGGCGGCAGTCCCCTTGGTCCCCAGAGGTTCCCACTAGATCGGCCGTCATTCCGCAAATCCGGAAGGGATGCGCCCGTTACGTTTTCGCATCCCCTTGACAGTGCGTCGATTTCATCACAGTTACGACATCGACGTATCACGCTGTGTCGCAGCATAAATCGGAACCGGCCTGAACGGAACGGCCCCGCACCCGGAAGGGGTGCGGGGCCGTTCGGTCCGGGGGCGGCTCAGACGGCCGCGGCGATCCGATCGCCGATCGCCACGGTCGAGGCCGGAGCGGTCCGCGAGGCGAGATCCTTGGCAATGGCCGATTCGATCCGCGCGGCCGCTTCGGCATTGCCGAGATGGTTGAGCAGCAACGCGACCGAGAGAATCGCGGCGGTCGGGTCGGCCTTGGACTGACCCGCGATATCGGGGGCCGAACCGTGCACCGGCTCGAACATCGACGGATTGGTCCCCGAGGCGTCGATATTGCCGGAGGCGGCCAGGCCGATACCGCCGGAGACGGCGGCGGCGAGATCGGTGATGATGTCGCCGAACAGGTTGTCGGTGACGATCACATCGAAGCGGCCCGGATCGGTGACCATGTGGATGGTCGCGGCATCGATGTGCTGGTAGGCCAGCTCGATGTCCGGGTACTCCACGGCGACCTCGTTCACGGTGCGCTGCCACAGCGAACCGGCGAAGGTGAGCACATTGTTCTTGTGCACCAGGGTGAGATGGCCGCGGCGCTGCTCGGCCTTCTCGAAGGCGGAGCGCACCACGCGCTCGATGCCGAAGCGGGTATTGGTGGAGACCTCGGTGGCCACCTCGTGCGGGGTGTTCACGCGGATGGCGCCGCCGGTGCCGGTGTACGGGCCCTCGGTGCCCTCGCGCACGACGACGAAGTCGATCTCCGGATTGGCGGCCAGCGGCGAGGTGACGCCCGGGTACAGCTTGGACGGGCGCAGGTTCACATGGTGGTCCAGCTCGAACCGGGTGCGCAGCAGCAGACCGCGCTCGAGCACGCCGCTCGGCACCGACGGATCGCCGATGGCGCCCAGCAGGATGGCGTCGTGCTGCTTGAGTTCCGGCAGCACAGTGTCGGGCAGGATCTCCCCGGTCGCATGGAACCGCTTGGCTCCCAGGTCGTATTCGGTCTTCTCGACACCGGGCACCACCACGTCGAGCACCTTGAGCGCCTCGGCGATGACCTCGGGACCGATACCGTCTCCCGGGATGACAGCGAGTTTCATGACAACAATGCTCCGTTCAGCTGGGAAGAGAGTCCGCCCGCCACGATAGCGGGTGGATATCCGGCCGCTCCCACCAGGGCAAGCCGCTCCCACCCAGTGAGATTGGGCAGCAGCAGTTCGAACGGGATTCCTCCCACCCTGTGAGACTGGCGGCATGACGCCTCGGCATTCCCGGTACGCGATCGTCGAGTGCGCGGCGGTCCCGGTAGGTTCGGGGCCATGTTCGACAACTCTCGACTCGAGCACAAGATCGATCGCCTCGAACACAAACTCGACCTGATCATGAAGCACCTCGGCATCGAGGACCCGAGCCTGACGCTCGACTATGCCGAGATCGACGAACTCATCCAGCGCGGCAAGAAGATTCACGCGATCAAGGTCTATCGCGACCTCAACCCCGCGGCGAGCCTGGTGGAGGCGAAGGACGCCGTCGAGGCGCGGGAGCGCCGGGTGCGCTGACCCGTGCTGCTCGCCGTCTCACACCGCTCTCCTCATTTATCGGAAATGCGCCGAGCCCCTTCCACATCCGTGGAAGGGGCTCGGCGTCAGTGCTTCTCGAACCGTGTCAGCTCAGGTCGACCTGGGCGACCTTGGCCGCGCCGACGGCCTCGGCGATGGCGGTCTGGACGTCGGCCGGGACCTCCTTGTTGATACGGAGGACGACGGTGGCGCCGGTCTTGTCGAGGTCCTGCGACAGCTGGGCGGCGAGGATGTCGATATCGGCCTCGCCGAGCTTGGTGGCCAGGCGGCCCAGCTGGCCCGGCTTGTCCTCGTAGTTGAGGACGGCCAGGTTGAGGCCCTCGGCGCGCATGTCGTAGTTGCGGCCGTTGATGTTCACGATCTTCTCGACCTGCTGCGGCTCGGTCAGGGTGCCCGCGACATTCAGGGTGCGGCCGTCGCCGAATACGGCGCGCAGGTCGACCAGGCTGCGGTGGGTCGGGCTCTCGCTGTGCGTGGTGACGGTGGCCTCGAGGCCGCGGTCCTTGGCCAGCGACGGCGCGTTGACGAAGGTGACCGAATCCTCGATGAGCGCCGAGAAGACGCCGCGCAGGGCCGAGAGCTCCAGGATGGCAACGTCATTGGCGGTCAGCTCACCGCGGACCTGGACCTCCAGGCTGACCGGCAGCTCGGAGGCCAGCGCGCCGAGCAACGCGCCCTGCTTGCGGACGATCTCCAGCCACGGGGCGACCTCTTCGCTGACCGCGCCACCGGCGACATTGACCGCGCCGGGGACGAACTCACCGGCGAGGGCGAGTTGCACGGACTTGGCGACATCGGTGCCCGCGCGATCCTGGGCCTCGGCGGTGGAGGCGCCCAGGTGCGGGGTCACCACGACCTGCGGCAGCGCGAACAGCGGGCTGTCGGTGCAGGGCTCGGTCTCGAACACGTCCAGACCGGCGGCGCGCACGTGGCCGGAGGTGATGGCGTCGGCCAGGGCCTGCTCGTCGATGAGACCGCCGCGGGCCGCATTGACGATGATGACGCCCTTCTTGGTCTTGGCCAGGGTCTCCTTGTTCAGCATGCCCTTGGTCTCGGGGGTCTTGGGCAGGTGAATGGAGATGAAGTCGGCGCGCTCGAGCACCTCGTCCAGGGTCAGCAGTTCGATGCCGAGCTGGGCGGCGCGAGCCGGGGAGGTATAGGGGTCGTACGCGACGATCTTGGTCTCGAAGGCGGCGAGGCGCTGCGCGAACAGCTGGCCGATGCGGCCCAGGCCGATGACGCCGACGGTCTTGCCGAGGATCTCGACGCCGTTGAACTTGCTGCGCTGCCAGGTGTGCTCGCGCAGGGTGGCATCGGCGGCCGGGATCTGTCGGGCGGCGGCGAGCAGCAGGGTGACGGCGTGCTCCGCGGCGGTGTGGATATTCGAGGTCGGCGCGTTGACGACCATGACGCCGCGCTCGGTGGCGGCGGGCACGTCGACATTGTCCAGGCCGACGCCGGCGCGGGCGACGATCTTCAAGTTCTTACCGGCCTCGAGGACCTCGGCGTCGACGGTGGTGGCCGAGCGCACCAGTAGCGCATCGGCTTCCGGGACGGCCGCGAGCAGCTCAGGTCGGTTGGGGCCGTCGACCCAGCGAACCTCGACGCCGTCGCCGAGCGCGTCGACGGTCGACTGGGCGAGCTTGTCGGCGATCAGAACAACAGGGCGTCCGGCTTGGCTCACTGTGGGGTACTCCTGAGGAAGGGTTCCGGGATTTACGGGCGTCAGCTTAGTGGGCGCGATTTCGGCTGCCCTTACCGCCCGGTAGGCGGGTGCCGTCACACCGGTGACATGGGGGTTTTCCCACTCGGCGGGAATCTTTTGGTCGATTGTCCGATTCGGCTGCGGAACCGTGGTGCATGGCTCACAATCCCGGTCGCACGGCCCCGACCGGACCCCGAATCCGGCAATCTTTCCGCAACTTCGCTGCGGCCGGATCTGGTTTGTTGATCTTGATGAGCCGGATTCCGTTCTGCCGCTCCCGGGTTCGTGCCATCGCACGAACCGTGCGGGTACCGCGAAAGCCGGTCCCGGCGGTATTCCGGGACCGGCTCGCATGGTTCGCGCCGCGGCGCGGTATCGGACGGCGTACCAGTTCGCGGAGATCATGATGTCCGCGACGGCGCCGTAGGCGGCAGCCCAGGTATCGGCCAGTTCCGGCGTCCACGCCTCGCCGTGGAAATGCTCGAGGGTGGCCAGCAGCGAGGCGCCCGCCACCGGGTAGTGCGCGGCCACGACGCCGAGACCCGCGTGATGGCGGCCCAGCTGCTGCACGAACGACGGATCGGCGGCGAGGGTTTCGACATTGGTGAGAATGCGGCCCAGACCGGACAGGAAGCGGGCGCGCTGTTCGGACATATCCTCGGCGAACATGCCGCGGACCTCGGGGTGGCTGTCGAACAGGTGGTTGTAGAAGTACTCGACCGCTTCCGGGCCGACCGCTTCGACCTGCTTCCAACTGGCTTGCAAGGCTTCGATATTCATGTGTTTCTCCGTGGGCTGAACGGTGAATCAGTGGTGTTGTGCCGGTTCCGAGCCGTCGGCCGGTAGGCCGCGCGACGGGAAGGGGTCGCCGGGGAATGCCACGGCGGTGGCCTGGCCGCCCGGCAGCGGGAGCAGCGCCAGCTTGTCGACCTCAACCGAGAGGGTCGCGATCATGGTTTGCAGCTGGGAGCGCAGCAGATCGGAGTAGGCGCGCAGCTGCTCGTAGCGCTGGTCCTCGAGCTCCGGGTCGAGATATCCGTTGAATCTGGTGGATCCGACGGATTCCCTTGCCTGCTGCAGCATTTCCCGCTGTTGCGAGCGTGCCACGGCCATCAGGTCGCAGGCGTGCTGCTCCGCTTGTTCGACTATGGCATCCGCGGACTGCTGCGCGCGATTGAGCACATTCACCGCGCGGGTGCTGATGCCGAGCTCGTCCTTCTCCAATTCGCCTTGGAGCCTGGCGATTTCCCAGTGCGAGTTGGCCAGCTGCTGCTGCAGTTCGGCGACATCGCCGGGCGAGGCCATGGTCTGCATCTGCATCTGCAGGGCTTCGCTCTTGGCGGCCAGCTGCATGTTCTCGCGCTGCAACCGGGCCAGTTCCTGAGAGTTGCTGGTGAGGGTCAGATTCCGGTTCTCCCGGGCCAGCCGGGCCATGCGGGCGTGCAGCTGTTCGAGGAAGCGGTCGACCTCTTAGGCGTCATATCCCTTGCGCCCCAGGCGCGCTCCCCTGAACTTGGTGTTCCGGATGTCCTCGAACTTGTTGTTGTTCCGAATGTCCTCGGGTTTCACATCCATTGGGCAACCTTGTCCACGCTGCGGCCAACCTGATCGGTGGTGGGCGCTTGGCCGAACGTCTCGAATCTGATGGCGTGGCGCGGCATTCCGGCGGTGGTCAGCGCGGCGACCGTGGCGGTGACCATGGCGGGCGAACCGCAGACCAGCGCGGTGACGCCGGTCAGATCGCGGCCGCGCGCGGCAACCGCGCCGACCGTGCCCTGTACGCCGTGGAATCCCGGATCCTCGGATACGACGGGGGTGTAGCTGAACCACGGGTGCTCGGTGAGCGCCTGTAATGCCTCGCGGTCGTAGAGGTTCCACGAGGTGCGCACGCCGTGCAGCAGCTGCACGCGCGGCACGGCGCCGTGGCGGGACTACTGTTCGATGCCGTCCAGCACCGCGCGCAGCGGGGCCAGCCCGGAACCACCGGCGATGAGCAGCAGATTGTCGACCGCGCCGGGCGGAATCACGAAGGCATTGCCGACCGGGGCGCCCAGGCGCAGGCGATCGCCGGGCCGGGCATTGCGGGCGAAGGTCGCGCTGACCTCGCCGCCGTCGACGACCTGGACGTGAATATCGAAGGTGCCGTCGGGGCGCGGCGCGTTGGCGGGCGAGAAGTAGCGCCACAGCCGCGGGCGCTGCGGGATCTCGATGGCCAGGGACTGACCGGGCTGGTACCGATACGGTTGCTGCGGCCGGATGGTGTGCACGGTGACATCGATGCTGCGCTTCTCGGTGGCGACAATGTCGGCGTCCCACCAGGCCGGGGTGTCCGCGGCCTGTTCGGCGGCATTCACCATGATGTCGGCGACCGCGTAATAAGCGTCGGTCCAGGTCTGCGCGAGCTCATCGGTCCAGCGCTGGCCGTGGAAGTGCGCGAGCGTCGCGAGCAGCGAGGCCCCGGCGGCCGGGTAGTGCGCCGCCACCGCGCCGAAGCGGCGATGGTCGCGACCCAGCTGGACGACGAATTCCGGGTCGGCGGCGAGGCTTTCGACATTGCTGACAATGCGGCCGAGGGCGGCGAAGAACTTGTCGCGCTGGCCGGTCATCCGGATAGGGAACATGTCCCGCACCTCCGGATGGGCCAGGAACAGGTGCGAATAGAAGTATTGGATGGCCTCGTCGCCGATCCGCTCGACCGCGCGCCAACTGGCCTGTAGTGCCTCGATGTTCATGTGCGGCCCACCCGACGGGGCCTGGGGCGCCGGGGCGCTACCCGCTTCATCAACACTCTCCTCTGGACGGCCGCGACCGCACCTCTCGCAGTGCGGCAGATCCTTGGACGACCGTCCGAATAACGGTCAACCTAAGGCATGGGATCGGCGCTGTCTAAACGAAAGGGACGCAGTCGGATTCGGCTAACAATCAGCGAATCATGTACTCGGGAGGCGGATTTTCACTATTAGAGGAGGCGGCTATGAATAGCCGAAAGCCCGGCCTCGCCGCTGCGGAGCGCGAGGCCGGGCTTTCGAAGTCGAATTAGTTCGACGTCAGCAAGTCTTTACTTGCCGAAGGACCCGGTCCACAGGGTGTTCAGCAGGCCGTACAGAGCGGCGGAGCCGGTGTCGAGCAGGCCGTTCAGAGCAGCGGAACCGGTGTCAATGATAACGGGGATCATGAAATTACCTCTCAGTTTGAACTTACTGACGACGAGCCTATCGGGGGCATTTCACGACTCGTTACGAGGCATTAACACTCTGTGACCCAGGTCATAGGTTCTTAGTCATGTGACCTGGTTCATCACTAATCGAAATACGCCGCTATAACGGGCAAATCACGCCCCTGTTTTCAGGGGCATGACCGGCAGGAAATCGCGTGGACCAGCGCGCCCGCGGGCGCTAGCGTCCACGGGCATGACACTGCGTTCGATCCCCACTTCCATGGACACCGCGGTGGTCGCGACGATCGACGGCGAGCTGGATCGGATCGAGCGCGAGCACCGGGTGAAAGTGCTGCTCGCAATCGAGAGCGGCAGCCGGGCCTGGGGCTTTCCCTCGCCGGATTCGGACTACGACTGCCGGTTCGTCTACGTGCGGACGGCAGCGGACTATCTGACGCCGTGGGCGGGCCGGGACGTCATCGAGACGCCCCTGGTGGGGCTGCTGGATGTCAACGGCTGGGATCTGGTGAAGGCGCTACGGCTGCTGGTGAACGGGAACGCGGTGCTCATCGAGTGGCTGATGTCGCCGATCACATACCGCGGGGACGCGCAATTCCGGGATGAATTGCGGGCGCTCGCGGACGCGGTCGCCGATCGCAACCGTATTGCCCGGCACTACCTGCATCTGGGGCGACGACAGTGGCAACTGTTCGATTCGAACCGGTCGCTGAAGAAGGTGTTCTATTCGCTGCGACCGGCCATGGCATTGCGATGGCTGCACGAACATTCCGATAAATCGGTGGCTCCAATGCATTTGCCGACACTGCTCGCGGAATGCGATTTGCCAGCTGATTTCATGGCGTCGGTCACGGAATTGACGGAGTTGAAATCACGGACCCGGGAAATGGGATCCGGCGGTGTTCCGGCGCCGATAGCGGAATTCATCGAGGCCGAGTTCGAACGGGCCGCAGTGGAATTCGTCAAGGACGAACCGGCACAGCGGGAGCGCGCGAAAGAGCTCGCGGCGGAGTTCTTCAGAAGCCGCGTGCTCTGATCACGCGTACGCCGACGGCTTCCGGTCCCGGCTTGGTGCGGCGCACGTCGAATTCGACGCGTTGACCTTCCTCGAGGGACCGGAAACCGTCGCCCTCGACCTCGGTGTACTCCACGAACACGTCAGGGCCGCCATTGTCGGGCTGGATGAAACCGAAGCCCTTCTCACTGTCGAACTACTTGACGGTACCGTGCAACATTCCCCAAACCTTCTCGGATTTCAGCGCACGTCATGTCCGCGTGCGTGCGGACCATGGTGTCATGTCAACGGATGTGACGTGTACCCCACCCATCACATCCGCACCATCAATACCTCTTGATTCGAGCAAGCCTCAGCCCGCGCGGACGCCGCCGTCCGCCTACTCGTCGTCGCCGTTGTCGCGCATGGCGTAGACGCGCTCCAGGAAGTCGCGGTGGGCGCGCAGGGTGGAATCGAGCAGTTCACGCCAGGTGCGGCGGTCGACGCGCTGATCACTCATGAGCGAGGAGAGCGAGGCCGGGCCCAGGCGGTCGATGTGGTCGACGATGAATGTCAGTCGGCGGCGCGGGAATTGGGCGCCGATACGCGGATTCTCCTCGAGGAAACGGTCGAGTTCGTAGAGGTAGTTGACCGCGCGGTTGTACTCCTCGTCGGTGAGGTGGTAATACATGCGCTTGATCTCGACGATCCACAGTTCGCCGGAATCGTGCAGCAGTACGAAATCGGGTTCGCGCTTGTGGCTGCCGATGGCGGTGGTCACCAGGGCGGCGCCGAATTTCTGCGCGTACCAGCGTTCGAAGCTGGCGCGGACGCGTTTGAGGGATTCGTTCATGCCCAGCGGCGTCCATTCCGGGGCGAGCAGCCACGGGGCGGATTCGATGAGCTCCTGGAAAGGTCGCTCCAGCGAGCGGCAGTCGTCGATGAGGGCGCGCAGGCGGTCCACGACGGCGACGCGCTCGCTGGCGATCTGGCCGAGGGAGTAGATCTCGGCGACGCGGGCGCGTTCGAACAGGGCGACCACGACATCGAGTTCGGGATCGTCGCCGTCCTCGGCGATCTCCTTGAGGGTCTCGAGCAGGCTGCGCTGCGGACCCAGCGAGAGCGCCAGGCGCAGCATGTTCTGAATGTGAGCCGGATCATCGAGCGAGGCACGATCCTTGTGCGCCAACAGGATTCGCGCCGCTTCGACCACGGAATCGCGGAACATGCGGTCCCCCGGGGCAATTGCCTCCAGGGTTTCGTGCAGGCGGGAGCGTTCGACGAACTCCTCCCACACGCGGCGGCGAATGGATTTCTCACCGAGCCTGCCGATTTCCTTGATGAGGGCCTGCCCCCAGTGCGCGAGTGCTTCACCGCGCGGGGAGTTCCGGATGATGTCCTGGCGGTCGGAGCGCACCAGGTCCTCATCGTCGTCGAGCCAGTCGACATTGATGGCGCCGACCAGATAGGAGCGCAGTTTGAATTCGCCGGTGAATCCGGCGGGAATGCCGAAATCCCTTGTCTGAGCGACGATTTTGCCGCGCGCGTAGATACGCACACCGGCCATCGCCTCATCCCGGTACGGCTGCTTCGAGTAGGCGATCCAGCCGGTCACCGGCAGGTACTGATGCCCGAAACGCACCGGTACCCGCGCGGTGTCTATGCGGGTCTCCTCCATGACATCGATCGGCAGATCGCTGAGTGTGAAGCTCTCGCGGCCGTTGCTGTTGCGGACCTCGACCCGCCAATCGGCGCGCTCGATGCCGAAACGCGAGGCCAGCTGGCGATTCAGTTCGGTGCCGGTATTGACGCGCTTGCGGAAGAAATTGCTCAGGATGACGGTGGTGCCGCGCCTGGCGGTGAAGGTGCCGTCCAGGGCGCCGGGCTTCGGGTAGTAGTCGCGTTCGGTGTCGGTGAGCATCTCGTCCAGGTCCATGATGAGATGTGAGACCGGCCAGCCGAGATCGGTGTAGTCGCCGGGATAGCTGCCCGCGCTGATCACTTCGATGGTGCGGCAGATGCCGAAGGCCGCCAGTTTCCCGATTCCCTTGCGGCCCATGACAGGTCGCCGCCGTTCCCGGGACAGATCCGACCCGGTCCGCACCCGCCGGTCCGAGCCGACCATCAGATAATGGCTGTTGATCTCCTCGGTGGTCATGCCGTGCCCGTTGTCGGACACCACGATCCGGTAGGCGGGTTCGTCCGCGGCGCGGATATTCCCGGTGAGCGTGACACCCCACGGCAGTTCCACCGCCACCTCGGTGGCATCGGCATCGTAGGAATTGGCGATGAGTTCCGCCAGCACCGCCGAAACCCGGTCATAGAGCCGAATCCCGAGCTTGTCGATCGCCAGTCGGCTGATCCGCATCGTATACTTGTGGTCTTCGCATTCCTGCGTGGCCGCATGTACCTCGTTGTACATGGTGAGCCCCCAATTGCCCTACCGGTAGCCTTCGTTCAGCTACCACTGAATTCGATAGAACGCGACCCGGTTAACAAGGGGCTGAACATTTACCAACCGGTTCGTCACAGTGTGGTTCCGGCATTCACCAACCGGTAGCCCATGGCAACGGCAAGGTCTCGGTTACCGCATTCCGACGTCGGGAGCCCTTCGGAAGGGCTCGGTGCGACCCCGGCGGGACCGATTACTTCTCGCATCCCGCGGCGTCCTATCACCGACGGACAACGGCACCCACATGCGAGGTTCACCATGCCCAAGCTGCGCGTACACAACCTTTCCATCTCCCTGGACGGCTATGTCGCCGGGCCGAGTCAGGGGCCCGAGCATCCCCTCGGCATCGGTGGCGAGGACTTGCACACGTGGCTCTTCGACACCGACTACGGCCGCTATATGCAGGGCGAGCCCACCACGGGCATCCAGACCCTCGACGAGGAATACGCCGTCGCGGGTGATGTGAATATCGGCGCGACAATCATGGGGCGCAATATGTTCGGGCCGATTCGTGGCGAATGGCCGGACAACTCGTGGACCGGTTGGTGGGGGCCGAATCCACCGTATCACCACGATGTCTTCGTGCTCAGCCACTACCCGCGCCCGTCGGTGGAAATGGAGGGTGGAACGGTTTTCCACTTCGTGGATGACACGCCTGACACCGTATTGAAGAGCGCCTTCGAAGCGGCCGGGGGTCAAGACGTCCGATTGGGCGGCGGTGCGGCCACCGTCCGCGAATTCCTCCGCGCCGGGCTGGTCGATTCCCTGCATCTGGCGGTCGTCCCCATTCTGCTGGGTTCCGGGGCCCGCCTGTACGACGATCTCGGCGCCCTGCCCGGCTACGAATGCAGCCGCGTGGCGGCATCCACGGCGGTCACGCACGTGACGTTCACGCGTAGCGCGGGCTGAGGGCGACGAAAAACCTCATGACTTCCTAATGGTCGTCCCGGCACCATGCCCGGTATGACCACAACCGTTGCCGCCGCGCCCGCAGCGGTTACAGTGCCGTCGAGTTCGCGCATCATGGCCATCGACGCCGCCCGCGGGCTGGCGGTGCTGGGCATGATCGTCGCCCATATCGGCCTCACGCAGCCCCTGGCGTGGAACGAGCCCGGCAGCTGGCTGTCGATCGCGCACGGCCGCTCCTCGATCCTCTTCGCAACCCTGGCCGGGGTGTCCATCGCCCTGCTCAGCGGCAAGCAGCGGCCGCCCGCCGGTACGCAGCTGGTGACGGCCCGACTGCGAATCCTGGTGCGCGCCATCGTCTTGTTCGCCTTGGGCGGGCTGCTGACCGCGCTGGGCACCGATATCGCGGTAATCCTGCAGACCTACGCTCTGCTGTTCGCGCTGCGCATTCCCTTTCTGACGTGGACTCCGCGCCGTCTGCTCGTCCTCGCGGCGGGTTGGGCGCTCGTGGCGCCGCCGCTGACCGTGTGGTTGTCGCACATCCTGCCCGAAACCTTCCCGCCGACCGCCGAAATCTGTTCCGGCGCAAAGGTAACCGATCTCGCCGTGCTCGGCACCTATCCCGGTCTGGTGTGGATCACGTTCGCGCTCACCGGACTTGCCATCGGACGATCCGATCTGAGCTCGTCACTGCTCCGGATCCGGCTGGTCGCCGCCGGGATCCCCCTCATGGTCCTCGGCTACGGCAGCGCGTGGATGCTCGGCCGTTCCGTCTCCCCGGAAGCCTCCGACTGGGCCCAATTGCGCACCGCCGAACCGCATTCCGGCACCACCTTCGAGATCGCGGGCTCCCTCGGCTTCGCCCTGACCGTCCTCGGCGTCCTCCTGTTCATCGCGACACGCATTCGCCCCCTGCTGTTCCCGATGGCGGCCGTAGGCTCCATCCCCCTCACCGCCTACGCCGCCCACATCATCGCCGTCCGTTTCCTCCGCGACGCGGACATGACCGACAACACCCCCCTGGCCATCTTCGTGATAGTCACCCTCGCCGCCGCCACCCTCTGGGTCCTGGCCTTCGGCCGCGGCCCCCTCGAACGCCTGGTGACCTGGATCGGCGCCCGCTCCACCCGAGTTGCGTGACACCCTCGCCCGGTCCGTGCAGAATGCGGATCGGGCCGGGTGGCGCCCACCCACAACAACGGAAGGGGCCCGATGGCAAGCATCCCTCGCATCCTCACCACCCGCTTCGCCACACCTCCCCTGCCCCAACCCACCCTCGCGGACACCATCGCCGCCCGCCGCCACTTCTTCGGCGATTCGGCCGTAGACCCTGCCACCGGCGCCGTCCGCGACGACCAGGTCCTCATCTCCTGGTTCGGCTGCTCCAGCTTCGCAATAGCCATGTCCGGCACCGTCTTCCTCCTCGACGCCTGGATCCCCCGCGGCCTCACCTCCGGCTACGTCCCCACCACCCCCACCGAAGTAGCCGCCCTCCGCCCCACCGCCATCTTCATAGGCCACGCCCACTTCGACCACGCCGCCGACGCAGGCCCCATAGCCCAAGCCTCTGGCGCAGTGATCCACGGCACCGCCGACCACTGCGCCACCATCCGCAACCAAGTCAAGTCTCCCGAATTCACCTGCGTAGAACTAGGTTCCAGCTCCAACCTCCCCGGCGACCGCTACGACTTCACGCTGGCCCCCGGCCTATCCGTGACCGCGATCCGCCACCTCCACTCCGCCCGCACTCCCCGCGACGAATCTCCCAGCGCATCGTCGCCCGTCCGGCTCACCCCCTGCCCCTGCGACATCCGCACCCACCCACCAACCCTCACCGACGCCACCCACCTGGCCCGCAGCCTCCCCGCCTCCGAAGGCGGCGTCCTCCTCTACCAATTCCGCACAGAAACCTTCACCCTCACCTGGCACGACTCCAGCGGCCCCCTCCTAGACAAGGCCCCCAACGTCCTCGACCTCCTCCGCACCCTCCCCCCATCCAACGTCCACATAGGTGCCATCCAAGGCTTCAACCAATTCACCAACGGCCTCCGAGACCCCCGCACCTACATAGAAGCCCTCCGCCCAAAGTTCTTCATCCCCAACCACCACGACAACTGGCTCCCCCTCCTCACCGCCCGAGGCAAGGCCTTCCAAACCCCACTCCACGAGGAACTAGCCCGCATCCCAGAAGCCAACCGCCCCGACCTCCGCATGCTCCTCGACCCCACCGACTACTTGTCCTCCGGCCGCCTGACGTTCCCCACCACTCCCTGACCCGTACTCAACTGAACCGCAACACCATGGTGACGCTATTCCCCCCAGACCGATCGACCACCTCGGTCCCAGGAACCTCCACAAACCCCATCCGCTCATAAAGCCGCAACGCCGGATTAGTAATCCGCACACTCAAACTCACCCCCGGAACCCTCATCCGCGCCCGATCCAACAGCTCCCCGAGCAACGCGGTCCCCACCCCCGCCCCCCGCATCCCCGGCATCACTCCGATCGCCAACTCAGGCGTCTCATCATCCACATACCCATACGCCGGCCTCCCATGCGAAAACCGCCGAACCCAAGCCGCCCCCTGTACAACCCCGCCCACACCCCCAACCACCCCGAAGTCCCCTTCCCGGCCCCACCCCTCCACATAACAAGCCAACTCCGGCACCGCCTTCAACTCCTCCGGCGACACCATCCCTTCCTCCCCAGCATGCGCCGCCTCGAAAAGCATTGCCCACAAGAACTTCTCGTCCTCCAGCATGGCCTGCCGTACGAACAATCCAGATGTCATGGGCCAATCATGCCGCCAAGCCCGAGTCGTCACGCAACACCTGTGGGACAACTTCGACGAAGATCAACATAGACGCGGGGAAAACCTGCCACACTCCATCTGTGGAACCACGGGCTGAGGGAGAGTTTCGCGGGATGCTGTTTCAGCATCTGGACGAGGTCGATGCTTACAAGGAAACTCTTGAACGCCAGGAGCTTGAAGCGCTCGGCTCTGGCAGCGCAGGCTCTGATGCCTTGGCAAATACTGATCCCGGACTCGATCAGGTCGCAGCGGAACTCTTGCGTCTTGATCCGACCGGGCTGAGAACCGCAAAAGTCCTGCGCGATACCATCGACCAGCTCCTCAACGGGGAGGTGACCGGCAGATACGACTGGAACACCCTCATAAAGACGGAGAAAACGCACGCCGGAACGCTGGTCGAGATCAATATCCAGCGAGAGTTCCAGTTCGGCGACGGCCAGTTCATGGATTACTCGATCGCCGGGTTCAAGGTTGATTGCAAGTACTCCCAGAAGTTCGGCGGATGGATGATTCCGCCGGAAGCTGTCGGCCATCTATGCCTGCTGGTATGGGCTGACGACCGACTATACGAGCAAGTGGAGCGCCGGCCTTGTGCGCATCGAGTCGGGCATACTCGGCACAGGCAAGAACCGTGACTCCAAAGCGACAATCAGCGCTGCTGGCCGCGGCAAGATCCTCTGGCTGTGGCGTGACTGCCAACTCCCCGAAAACGTCCTCCTGCATCTTGATGATGTGACTCGAGAGCAGATCCTGATCAAAGGAACCCGCAAAGGGCAAGCACGCGTTATCGAGTTGTTCAGACGCGTACACGGCCGCCGCATCGGACGCGGAGTGGTCCGGACTGTCGCACAGCAAGTGGACTACATGGCCCGTGTCAGGGAAGGTGACCGTGGACGCGCCCGGCCGAAGCTCAGGGAAGAAGGCATCATCATCCTGGGCGACTATCCTGCGCACCAGGCTATTTCTCGTGATCTGGGTGGCCCGGTTCCGCAAGATGACGAATTTGTAGCCCATCGGGTTGCACGCGCCAGACCGGAACACGGTGACCGCCCGCGCGCAGAGATCCGAGGAGAGGACTGGGTTGTGGCCAAGCCTGGCGAAGCTGCGGACAGGCCGGCTCCCAAACTTCCTGATCCGCAAGGCGGTGTCAGCTCACCCGGAATGCCACCCGAGTCAGGACTCGCTGCTGGCCGACGCATCGAGATGCCGCAATAACGCACGAACGCCCGCAGCATCCATCCCAGCACCAGCCGCTGGCTCTTCCTGCAGATCGGCGAGCTGCTGAACAGCAGGGTCATCGAGAATGCGGCCCATGAACTCTAGCTTCTCCTCCAGCCACACGCGTACAACTTCGTCGACAGTCTTGCGTGTAGCAAGAATTGTCACTCTGTTCTCTGTGCCGGGAGCCAAGCTAAGACGGTGAATGCGATCCAAACTCTGCAGAAAACGCCCTGCCATGAAGTCACGGTCGACGTAGACCGCATCGTGGCAGACTGGTGGAGGCTTAGGCCCTCTCCCAGAATGGCCGGGTTGGAAAATAAATACCTGACAGTCCGGGTCCTGGCGGAAACGACGCAGCTGTTCCTCACGATCGAGGGAGCCCCCGTAAACCACAGCCGGACCGTAACCCCCGAGAAGCTTCTCCAGTTGCCCTCGGCGAGCCAGCAATCAACGTGGCTTTGACGCGCCCGTGGCAGCAAACCTAGCGTGTCGCTGGCGTCTCACGATCCGCTGTCCCAGTGATCACATATGATCGCTCACATGTTCGGATCCGCCCGTCAAGACACTGGTGACCGCAGTCACGGCATGCTCCAGCGTCTCGTGCTCCCACAGGCGGATTACCGTCCAACCAGCCTCTGCCAGAGCGGTATTCGCTGCATCGTCACGCGCGATGTTCCGCCGGAGCTTTGGCGCCCAATACCATTCGTTGGTTGTCGGTTGCCTGCCGTGTTCCGGGCAAACATGCCAGAAGCAGCCATCCACGAAGACCGCTACCTTCCGGGCCGTGAAAACGATGTCCGGCCGGACTCTCATCGATCCGAGGTCGAGCTTGAAATCCTTGCGATATCGATAGCCCAGCCGATGCAGCGCGGTTCGCAAGGCAACTTCCGGCTTCGTTCCGGTCCGACGGTTGGCCCGCATGTTCCGGGAGCGGCCCTCGTTGAGTGGAGCGGGGTAAAGCCCCCGCTCGTGGGCCCTTCTCCAGGCCTCTTCAGATCGGCTCTCAGTCACAGCTGTCCCAGTTCGAGGCAGATGGATGTCGTGCGGAAAGATACCCCCGCACACACGACCACTCGACCCCGGCCCCGTCATCGAAAGGCATCAGTGTGACCGACACTCGCGGCATCGAAAGCGTCGGCGCTGGTGACGTGGAGCCACCGTTCACCTCGATCGAGATCTGCGCAGGCGCAGGCGGCCAAGCCGTCGGCCTGCATCAGGCAGGTTTCGGCCATTTAGCCCTGGTCGAGATCGACCAGCATGCGATCCAGACACTCGAGCTCAATATCAGGGATCACAAACTGTGGGCGTGGGAGCGGGAGTACTGCGACATCCTCTCGGCCGACGTCAAAGATTTCGACCCTTTTCGTGACCTGGGCAAGGGTGCTGAGCTGCTGCAGAAGCGCGGGCTGGATCTCCTCGCTGGCGGCGTGCCATGCCCCCCGTTCTCCCACGCGGGCAAACAGCTGGGTAAGCACGACAAACGAGATCTCTTCCCGCGCATGCTGGAGCTGGTCGAGGTCTTGAAGCCGCGCGCGGTCATGATCGAAAATGTGCGCGGGATCATGGATCCGAAGTTCTCCGGCTACCGGGAATGGATCGTTGCAAAGCTTCAAGGTGGTACGTATTTCGGTGACGATGGCCAGTTCGCCGAGGAACCTGGACTCGGATACACGGTCTGCAAATGGGATGTTCTGGAAGCCAGCGACTTCGGCGTTCCACAGCTCCGGCCTCGAGCGATCCTCGTAGCGTTCCGAAACGACGTAATCGCGGATCTCAAGTATGAATGGCCCACGGCTACGCATGAGGATCCTGTCAGCGTCGCTGAGGTCCTGGAGCCATCGATGCGCGAGCGGTATGGGCGGTATTTCGAAGGCTTGCACGCCGAGCAATCGCACGCTGCATTCGACCGGTGGTTGCAGAAAGCGCGCGAACGTGACGCTGAGCTCAAAGGCCGTGGCGGAGGTATTGCCCCAACTCTTGTGGGCGGCTCGAAGAAGCACGGTGGTGCGGACCTCGGCCCGAATCGCGCAAAAACAGCGTGGAAGCAACTGGGAATTTCCGGCATGGGCGTTGCCAATGACATCGATACTTGCGCCCAGAAGCAGAGTGAGGACCGCGACCTGTTCGGGCCAGACGGGCCGATGCTCACGGTACGGCAGGCCGCCATGATCCAGGGATTCCCCTCCGAGTGGGACTTTTCGGGCGGAAAAACGGCACAGTACCGGCAGGTCGGCAATGCATTCCCGCCTCCCGTAGCGCGGGCGGTGGGTCTGTCGATTGCAGATGTCCTGAAGGCATCGGAAGAACGCGACCGGGAGTCAGGCAGCTGACCCGGTTCGAGGAATGCCACCAACCAGGTGCTCGGGTAGCAAGTAATCTGTTCGACTACTGGCTGCCCAGCTCTGGGAACTGGTTGTCCAGCCAAGACTGCACGGTTGGGACATCGCCGTAGCCTCGTTGGCGAAGGACATCAACAACATCCCTGCCGCACACCATCACGATGGGGTGGGCGTCTGTCCGAACCTCTTGATAGACCTGCTTGTTGAAGTACGACAACGTGACGAACACGCCGAACTGCCTGTGGCGCAATCGCGATATCAATCGGCTCATTTCCCGGACACCCACGCCATGCTCCTGGGAATAGCACTTCGCTTCCAGCGAGAACGCTATGCCAAGCCGGTCACCAGCAGGACCGAGGAGATATTCACCGATGGCGTCGCGGCCCCCGTCTCCGCTGGGAGGTGTGACCTCGCATTGCCCGGTCGACGGCGCGAACATCCTCCAGATCGCGACGGCGCAGTGCTCGAAGTCGGTCTCACGGCCTTCGAAGTGCCTGCGAATCGCCTGAAGAATCTTCACACCACCAGGATCGGCGGGGAGTTGCTGATCCTTTTCCCTGACAGTGAGAGTCGAGGGTGCGACGAGGGCATGATATGCGCGGCCCTCCACCCACTCCCTCCAGACCTTCGGGCATTCCAAAGCAGCGAGGGCGGACTGACCCGACTGGACTGCGTTCAGCCAAACCCTTGGCACGGCGTCCGCATCCAGGACGGTGAAAACCGCACGATAGTTCTGGAATCGCTCGCCGGATTTACTTCGCCAGATCGCCGTCAGATCCTCGTCCGCTGGCAGATTCGAGGCGCCCGGCGCCAGTAATCCGCGAAACCGGACCGCCCGTCCAGGTGCCGCCTTCTCGAAGAGGAGAAACGGCGGGACCTTCGCCCGCTCGGCCGACGAGCCGTGCGCAGCCTGGAAGACGTCGCTGAGCAGCCGGTTGCCACTTCGCGCGGTCTCGTGCAGACTCCGTCCAGGCTCACGGTTGTCGCCGTAGTAGGTAAAGATGCCGGTCTGGACATCGAGGTTGTCTGGCCAGTCCGGCACGGTGCCGCTCGTATAGAGCACCACCAGCCTGACCGTTGCCTCCTTCACCGACCCCTTGTACCGGAACCCGCCCTGATTACCTACCTGCAGCAGGCGAGCGAGTGGATCGTCCGCGGTACTGCCCTGATTCCCACCGAGATAGACGTGCTCGACACGGAGGTCCGACGCGGAGAGCTGATCAAAGGGAATGGCATAGTTACCGTCCGGCACGAAGGAATTGTAAACCGAACTGTCGCTTTTTCTTTCGCAACAAACAACCCTCGCCTCCTGCTCCCTGACGGAGCACACTTCATCGACCTATACCGAACCGGAACCCGCGGAGGCAGCGCACAACCAGATCTGCCGGCGATCCTTCGCCTGCCATCGGGCCTTCGCTGGCCGCCCACTGCTCCAAAGCAACACGGATAGCTCCGGCGGCGGCAGCCGCAGTCAGCCGCAACTTCAGCGAATCAGCTTGCAGACCAGCCAAATCAGTAAAGATTCGCAGCAACTCGCGTTCGCCCTCGAGGTTGATGCGCTGCCACATTGCGCGTAGAGCCGGATCGTCCCCCATAGCGCGCAGGAGACCGCGCGTGATTTCGAGGTCGTCGTTGTCGGGGTCGAGTGTCAGGGAGCGGACGGCGGCTGCTTCCAGTTCAGGGAAGGTCGGGAGGCGGTGGGTACCGACGGCTACTTCGGCTAGCCAGCGGCGGGCACCGGCGGCGAGCATGGGTTCGACTGCTTCTTCCTTGGTGCCGGCGTAGCGGTAGAAGGTGCGGAGGGCTATGCCGGATTCGGCGGCTATTTGGTCGGCGGTTACGGCGGCGGTGCCGTGGGTGGCGAAGAGGCGGGCGGCGGTGCGGGCTATGTCCAGGCGGGTTTCGGCTTTTCGGCGTTCGGCCAGGGTGTGGCGGGGGGAACGGTCGGGGGTTGGTGGGGGCACTTCTGCGCCTCTCTCCTGGGGGTGACCTCGGTAATCCTAGTTGGCGGGATGCCATTGTGTCATGACGTGCCATATCGGCGTAGCGTGCCAGGTGAGAGTTCGGATCGATTCGAGGAGAGTTCGCGATGGAGCGTTTTGCCGAGCGGCGGGTGCTGATTACGGGGGCTGGGTCGGGTATTGGGCGGGCTATTGTGTTTCGGATTCTGGCCGAGGGTGGGCGGGTTGTGGCTGCCGATATCAGTGCGGAGGGGCTAGCAGAGACTGTGAAACAGGCTGCTGAGTAGGGGGTTGCCGATCGGTTGAGCACTGTGGTCATCGATATTTCCGGTGAGGACTCGGTACGGGGTGGTGTTCGGGAGGCCGTTGCTTCGCTGGGCGGGGTGGATGTGCTGGTTAATGCGGCGGGGATTTTGCGGTCTGCTCATACGCATGAGATGGCGTTGGCGGACTTCAATCGGATTATCACGACCAACCTCACGGGGACGTTCTTGATGATTCGGGAGGCGCTGCCGAGCTTGTTGGAGTCGGAGAAGGGGGTGATTGTGAACTTTGCTTCTACGTCTACCTTTTTCGCACATCCCTACATGGCTGCTTACGCCGCTTCCAAGGGCGGGATCATGTCCATGACGCATGCGCTGGCTGCGGAGTACAGCAAGCGGGGATTGCGTGTGGTTGCGGTGGCGCCGGGGTCGATTTCCAGTGATATGACCGATGGGCGGGGGCCGGGGCTGCCCGCGGATGCGGATTACACGCTGTTCACGAAGCTGATTCCGGGGATCGGGCAGGGGTTCGCGGGGCCGGAGACGGTTGCGGGTGTGGTGGCTATGCTGGCTTCCGATGATGGGGCGTTCATTACGGGGACCGAGATTCGGATCGATGGCGGGACGCATTACTGACCCGTACCGGAGGGTGAGGCAGGAATCGCTCGGGATGGTGATGTGGACGCGCGGGATGCGCTCGGAGGATCACGGGTATGCGATTCCGCCTCTTATCCGTATGTCTTGCAGTGAGCTCGGTGGCCTGGATGGTTGCCGGAGGCTTCGCCTCGGCGACACCTGACGGGTCGTTGGGGTGGGAATCGTGCGCGGAGAAGGCCGAGTAAGAGTGTGCGATGTTGACGGTTCCGATCGATTGGGCGGAACCGTCGGGCGCGACGATCGAGATTGCGGTGATTCGGGATCGGGCCGATGAGCCGGGGGCTCGGATCGGGACGTTGGTGTCCATGCCGGGTGGGCCGGGGACCTCGGGGGTGGACGAAATTCTGCGTGGGGGAAAGTTCTCCGCGGAGTTGGGGAAGCGGTTCGACATCGTGAGTGTGGATCCGCGGGGCGTCGGGCGGAGCAATCCGGTGCGGTGTGATGGCGGGCTGGCCCGCAATCGGCCGAATATGGTGCCGGAGGCCGGGGGGGAATCTGGCGGAGGTGTGGCGGTACGCTCGCGAGCTCGCGGACAGTTGCCGGGAGTACACGGGGGCGCTCATGGATCATCTCGATGCGGAGAGTGTGGCGCGGGATGTGGAAGCGCTGCGGATTGCGCTCGGGGACAACGAGATCAGCTTGTACGGGCGGTCGTATGGGACCATGCCGGAGCAGTCGTATCTCGAGCTGTTTCCGGAGCGGGTGCGGGGGATGATTCTCGACAGCGTGGATGATCACAGTCTCGCGGGGGACGAATTCCTGGCGTCCGAGGCGCGAGCCGCCGAGGACAACTTCGCGGAGTTCGCGGCCTGGTGTGGACGCGACGCCGGATGCGCCTTGCACGGCAAGGACATTCCCGCGGTGTATCGGAGCTTGTACGAGCGAGCCGAGCGTGGGGAGTTGCGGAGCGGGGACAAGGCGTTGGGGCCGCTGGAGTTGAGTGCGGCGACGACACAGCGGCTGTACAAGCCCGAATGGTCAACTCTGGCAGGCGAACTGAAGATACTCGCGGAGCAACCGGCAGCGGCGCCGGGACCGGCGGTGCGACCGCAGCGCAGCGGGACGCCCGTCGAGATGCCGGAGATCATCTTCTGTTCCGATTGGGAATTCGAGATCGGGGATCAGGCGGAGTGGGTGCGGTTGTGGGGTGAGCAGAATCGGAATGCGCCCACGATCGGCACGCATTTCGCGTGGGGTGCGGGCAGTATCTGCTCCGGATGGCCGGTGCGGGCCGCCAATCCGCAGCACCTACCGCGGGTGGCGGGCGCTCCCCCGGTTCTCATTCTGAATTCGCGCCACGATCCGGCGACGCCGCACGAGTGGGCGGTCGGCGTTGCGGCGAATACGCCTGGTACAACACTGGTTACGTATGAGGGGTGGGGGCATGGGATCTACAATCGCAATGGCTGCACGACGGCCATTGCCGATCGTTATCTCATCGATCGAACCGTGCCGGTGGCGAATACGTTCTGTCCTGTGTAGCCGTCATCCCTGAGGACTACGAAACCCTGAATCTTCCCGAAATCGTGGCAGCACCATGGCGTTCGGAGTGGAAGAGGGAGGAGAGTCGGAGTATGCAGTCGACATTCAGCGGATCACGTCGGATGCTGGCACGCGCGGTCGTGGCGGGCGCGATCACCATCGTTCCGGTGGCGGCCCTGGCGGCTCCCGCCACAGCGGCGCCCTCGGTCAGCCAGGTAGTACACGACAGCGAAAAACCCAAGTGCCGGTACGAGTGGGATATGCGCTACGACCATCACGACAGGCAATGGGAACACGATTGGGTGTGGGTCTGCCCCGATAGAGACCGCGACGACCACGAGTACGACAACAATCCCAATCGCTGATCCGATGCCCTAGCCCATGATCGCGGCCGCGACGCCGTCGAGCACCAATTCGAGGCCGAAGGTGAAGTCGTCGTCGCCGGTGTCGGCGGACGCGGGCATGGCCTCGAAGATGCCGGAGGCGAAAAGCGCGGCGGCATCGGGGAATCGGGCCGGATCGACCAGTTGCACCACCTCGGCGCTGTAATCGCGCAGCGCCTGCGCCTCGTTCACCGCGGCGGCGCGGCGGCTCTCCGCGAGCTGGCTGCCCAGGACGAAGGCCTGGCGGACATAGCCGCCGACCACGGTGATGACACCGATCTTCGCGGGCCAATCCAGCTCCGTGGCGCGCAGGGCGCGTAGGCCCGCGTCCATCCAGCCGATGGCGTTCGGGCCGCGCGGCGGGCCGCTCACCGGGAGCTGCGCCAGCCAGGGATGACGGCGGAAGACCTCACTCTGCGACAGGGCCCAGGCACGCAGTGCGGCACGCCATTCGAGATCCGGGCCGGGTTCCGGGGCCGGACCGAAGGCGGCGTCGCCCATGAGGTCGACGAGTTCGTCCTTGGATCCGATGTGCCGGTACAGCGACATGGGCGTGACCCCGAGCGCCGCGGCGATCTTGGGCAGCGTCGCGCCCGCGGTTCCGTGGCGGTCGGCGAGATCCACGGCGGTCCCGACAATGCGATCCACGTCGAGTTCGGCGCGACGGCCGAGTCTCGAACCGGTCGGCAGCCGCCACAGCCGCGCCAAATCCTCCGGAGCCTTGCGCTCCACCGTGAATACCTCCTGGGCATCGGGACCGGTTCAGGTTAGCATATGCCTTATAGTATAAGAGATATACTTTTGAAAGGCGCAGCCATGGACACTCCCACCCTCCAGCGTGCGACCGGTCTCGCGGCCGTCACCGGCGCGATCTTCACCCTCATCGAACTGCCGCTCTACTTCGTCTACGGCGGCCCCCCGCCGGACTGGAACATCTTGACCCGCAGCCTGTTCGGCCTCCTCGGCCTGACGGCGCTGGTCGTCTTCATGACCGGATTCGGCACCCTGCTCAAACGCCTCGACGCGAACTACGACTGGGCCGCGACACTGGCCACGACGGCCGGATCCATGTGGCTCACAGTCGCTTTCATCGGCATGGGCGCGGAGGTCGGGGCGGCGATCCAGTCCCCCGAGGACATCGATCCCACCATCAGCGTCTCCCTCACCTACATCCTCTACGGCAGCATCTCGCACCTACTCGAGGCATTGTTCTTCTACGCCTTCGGAATCGCGGTCCTGAAGACCCGCCTGCTCCCCGAGTGGACCGGCCGCTCCGCCTTCGTCCTGGCGGTGATCAACCTGCTCTTCGTCCTGTCCCTGTTCTTCGGGAACACCCCGGCCAACTTCTACGCGGCCAATGGCTGGGGCACCGCCGCCACCCTCGGCGGCATCGTCATGCTGTGACTGCTCGCCATCGGCATCACCATGAGCCGCCGCACCACCGTCAACGCGTAACCCCCTGCCCCGGAACACGAAACGACCCGGCACCCCCGAAAAGTGCCGGGCCGTTTCCGCGCGTCGAACCGCGCGCGAGACTTATGCAGTCTCGGTGATCGGGCGGTCCACCCAGCTCATCAGACCGCGCAGCTTGGCGCCGGTGACCTCGATCGGGTGCTCGGCATTGGCCTTGCGCAGACCCTCGAGCTCCTTGTTGCCACCCTCGACATTGGCGACCAGGCGCTTGACGAAGGTGCCGTCCTGGATATCGGCCAGGATGGCCTTCATGCGCTCCTTGGTGCCCGCGTCGATGACGCGCGGACCCGACAGGTAGCCACCGAACTCGGCGGTGTCGGAGACCGAGTAGTTCATGCGGGCGATGCCGCCCTCGTACATGAGGTCGACGATCAGCTTGAGCTCGTGCAGCACCTCGAAGTAGGCCATCTCCGGCGCGTAACCGGCCTCGACCATGACCTCGAAACCGGTCTTGACCAGTTCCTCGGTGCCGCCGCACAGCACGGCCTGCTCACCGAAGAGGTCGGTCTCGGTCTCTTCCTTGAAGGTGGTCTTGATGACGCCCGCGCGGGTGCCGCCGATGCCCTTGGCGTAGGACAGCGCCAGCGCCTGGCCCTCGCCCTTCGGGTCCTGGTCGACGGCGATCAGGGCCGGAACGCCCTTGCCGTCGACGAACTGGCGGCGCACCAGGTGGCCGGGGCCCTTGGGGGCGACCATGGCGACGGTGACATTGGCCGGAGCCTTGACCAGGCCGAAGTGGATGTTCAGGCCGTGGCCGAAGAACAGCGCGTCGCCGTCCTTGAGGTTGGGCTCGATGTCATTGGTGAAGATGGACGCCTGCGCGGTATCGGGCGCCAGCACCATGATCACGTCGGCCCAGGCCGAGACCTTGGCGGGGGTGCCGACGGTCAGACCGGCCTCTTCGGCCTTCGGGCGGGACTTGGAGCCCTCGGCCAGGCCGACGCGGACGTCGACGCCGGAGTCGCGCAGGCTCAGCGAGTGGGCGTGGCCCTGGCTGCCGTAGCCGATGACCGCGACCTTGCGGCCCTGGATGATCGACAGGTCAGCGTCGTCGTCGTAGAACATCTCGACTGCCACTTTGGATTTCCCTTCTGATTACTGATGACGTTGTAGTCCCGGCTACAGCATGCCGGGTGTTCGGGCGTCGGGCCGCAGCGCGACCCGGTTACTAGCGGGTCGCGGTAATGGACTTGGGTCCGCGGCCGACTGCGACAACGCCCGACTGGACGATCTCGCGGATGCCGTACGGCTCGAGCATGCGCAGCAGTGCGTCGAGCTTGGAGCGGGTGCCGGTGGCCTCGACGGTGAGCGCGTCCGGCGAGACGTCGATCACCTTGGCGCGGAACAGGTTCACGGCCTCGATGACCTGGGTGCGGACGCTCGCGTCGGCGCGCACCTTCACCAGGATGAGTTCGCGGGCCACCGAGGAGTCGGCGTCCTGCTCCACGATCTTGATGACATTGACCAGCTTGTTGAGCTGCTTGGTGACCTGCTCGAGCGGCAGATCCTCCACCGTCACGACAATGGTCATGCGCGAGATCTCGGGGATCTCGGTGCCGCCGACCGCGAGCGATTCGATATTGAACCCGCGGCGGGAGAACAGCGATGCCACGCGCGCCAGCACGCCCGGCTTGTCCTCCACCAGCACGGAGAGGGTATGGGTGGTGCTCATTGTTCGGTCCCCTTCTTGGCGGCGCGCTCGTGAGCGGCCAGGGTGGCCTTCTCGTGGGACATGGCCTCGTGGATGACGGCGGGCTCGGAGGCCGATTCGTCGTCGTCGAACAGCGGGCGGATACCGCGCGCGGCCATGATCTCGTCATTGGAGGTGCCCGCGGCGACCATCGGCCAGACCTGCGCGTCCTTGCCGACAATGAAGTCGATCACTACCGGTCGGTCGTTGATGGCCTGCGCCTCGCGGATGGCGGTCTCCACATCCTCTTCCTTCTCCACGCGAATGCCGTGGCAGCCCAAGGCTTCCGCGAGCTTCACGAAATCGGGAATGCGCAGGGTGTGGGTGCCCAGATCGGTATTGGAGTAGCGCTCCTCGTAGAAGAGGGTCTGCCACTGCCGCACCATGCCCAGATTGCCGTTGTTGATAAGCGCGACCTTGATCGGCACGCCCTCGACGGCGCAGGTGGCCAGTTCCTGATTGGTCATCTGGAAGCAGCCGTCACCGTCGACCGCCCAGACCTCCTTGTCCGGTGCACCCATCTTGGCGCCCATGGCGGCCGGAACGGCGTAGCCCATGGTGCCCAGACCACCGGAATTCAGCCAGGTGCGCGGCTTTTCGTACTTGATGAACTGCGCGGCCCACATCTGGTGCTGGCCGACGCCCGCACAGTAGATGGCGTCCGGACCGGCGAGCTGACCCAGCTTCTCGATGACGAATTCCGGCGACAGCGACCCGTCCTTGGGCGGGGTCCAGCCCAGCGGGTACGACTCGCGCACGCTGCCCAGGTAGGTCCACCACTCGGTCAGGTCCAGCAGCGGGGCCTCGCCCGCGGCCGGATCCGCCTTCAAAGTGTCGATGAGTTCCTGGATGACCTCGCGGCAGTCGCCCACGATCGAGACGTCGGCGTGCCGGTTCTTGCCGATCTCGGCCGGGTCGATATCGGCGTGGATGACCTTGGCGCCGGGTGCGAAGGAGTCCAGCTGCCCGGTGACGCGGTCGTCGAAGCGCGCGCCCAGGGTGATCAGGAGATCCGAACGCTGCAGGGCGGCGACCGCGCCCACGGTGCCGTGCATGCCCGGCATACCCATATTGAGGGTGTGCGAGTCGGGGAACGCGCCGCGCGCCATGAGGGTGGTGACCACCGGAATGCCGGTCAGCTCGGCCAGTTCCAGGAGTTCCTTGGAGGCGTCGGCCTTGATGACGCCGCCGCCCACGTACAGCACCGGCGACTTGGCTTCCATGATCATCCGCGCGGCCTCGCGCACCTGCTTGCCGTGCGGCTTGGTGACCGGACGGTAGCCGGGCAGCCGCATCTCCGGCGGCCAGCTGAAGGTGGTCTGCGCCTGCAGGACGTCCTTGGGGATGTCGACGAGCACCGCGCCCGGACGGCCGGTGGCCGCCAGGTGGAAGGCCTCGGCGATCATCCGCGGGATGTCCAGCGGATCGGTGACCAGGAAGTTGTGCTTGGTGATCGGCATGGTGATGCCGGAGATATCGGCTTCCTGGAAGGCGTCGGTGCCGATCAGGCTGCGCCCGACCTGGCCGGTGATGGCCACCAGAGGCACCGAATCCATCTGGGCGTCCGCGATCGGGGTGACCAGGTTGGTCGCGCCGGGACC
The DNA here is from genome assembly GCF_001613405.1 of Nocardia crassostreae. GTDB lineage: Bacteria > Actinomycetota > Actinomycetes > Mycobacteriales > Mycobacteriaceae > Nocardia > Nocardia crassostreae. The sequence continues at coordinate 239,287 of NZ_BDCH01000029.1, read as the reverse complement.
GGAGGTCGCCATGCAGACACCGACCTTGCCGGTTGCCTGGGCGTAGCCGGTGGCCGCGTGGCCCGCGCCCTGCTCGCGCCGGACCAGCACGTGGCGGACCTTGGTCGAGTCGAACAGCCGATCGTAGACGGGGAGAATCGCACCGCCCGGAATACCGAATACCGTGTCCACCTCGAGCTCCTCGAGGGTGCGGACGACCGATTGCGCGCCGGTGACCCGCTCGGGCGGGACCTGGCGACGATTCGGAGTGCTGGCCGGGGCCGCGCTCGGCTGGGCAGCTGAGGGCGCGGGCCTGCGGGCCGAGGGCCCGGGTCGGGCGGTAGGTGCGCTCACCGTCTGGTTCCTTACTGCTTGTCGTTCGAGTCCATGGGACTTGCCTGAACACAAAAAAGCCCTCGACAGCCGGGGCTGTTCGAGGGTGGCGCGTCGCAGTTGCGAGCTGACGTAAAAGACCTGGAAGTCGTCGGCTCAGCGCTGGACGCGCCGGCCGATTACGAGCAACTCGATTCGATTCACGCGGATGACGGTAAGCGTGCGCGAGTCGATGAGTCAAACATCTGACCATGTGTGTCTCATTATGTGAGACAGAGCGGTTGTTCGGGTTCGTTCAACACAATGCGAGGATGGGGGTGTGTCATCACCGCATCAGTCCGTGCCACCGGCTCGATCGTCCCACACGCCCGACTCTGGATCGGACACGGGTCGCGTGATCCGCATCCCCAGACTCGCCCACCTCGGGGTCTTCCTGCTGCTGTTCTCGGTGGCTTTCCCCTTCTTCGGGGCGCCCAAGGTGCTCTGGGTGCTCTTCGCCATTCCCATCGCCCTCGCTGTCTGGGTCGAGCGCGTCCGGACCAAGGTCTCGAGTTCCGGCATCGATGTGCGCTCCATGTTCGGATCCCGGCATATCGACTGGTCCGAGATCAAGGGCCTGCGCATCCCCAAGCGCGGCTGGCTGCAGGTGCATCTGGCCGATGAGACGGATGTGACATTGCCCGCGGTCGGCTACGACCGCCTCCGCGATCTGGTCGCGGCAAGCAATGGGCGAATCCCGGATCCGTTCATCGAGCCCGAGGACGCCGACGCCGAGGAAGAGGCGGCGGACACCGAGGCCGACGCCGAGAAATCGGGGCGGGAGCCCGGGAGTACCGTGGAATAGCTGTCGGATACGTTCCGGCGCGTCGCTACCAGCCCCCGCGACGAAATTCGAGGACCAATGCCACCGCTTCGCTCACGCACCACCACCATCGGCCGCAATGCCGCAGGCGCCCGCGCGCTCTGGCGCGCCACCGGTATGACCGACTCCGACTTCGGGAAGCCGATCGTCGCCATCGCGAACTCGTATACCCAGTTCGTCCCCGGCCACGTGCACCTGAAGAACGTCGGCGAGATCGTGGCCGACGCGGTACGGGCGGCGGGCGGCGTCCCGCGTGAGTTCCACACCATCGCGGTGGACGACGGTATCGCCATGGGTCACGGCGGCATGCTGTACTCGCTGCCCTCGCGCGAGATCATCGCCGACTCGGTGGAGTACATGGCGAATGCGCACACCGCCGACGCGCTGGTGTGTATCTCCAACTGCGACAAGATCACTCCCGGCATGCTGAACGCCGCCATGCGGCTGAACATCCCGGCCGTATTCGTCTCCGGCGGCCCAATGGAGGCCGGTAAGGCCGTGGTCGTGGGCGGCGTCGCCCAGGCCCCGACCGATCTCATCACCGCCATCGCGGCCAGCGCCTCCAGCGCGGTGTCCGAGGCCGGTCTGGACGAGGTCGAGCGCAGCGCCTGCCCGACCTGCGGCTCCTGCTCCGGCATGTTCACCGCCAACTCCATGAACTGCCTCACCGAGGCCCTCGGCCTGGCGCTGCCGGGCAATGGCTCCACCCTCGCCACGCATGCGGCCCGCCGTGCGCTGTTCGAGCGGGCGGGCACGGTCATCGTGGATATCGCCACCCGCTGGTACCGCGACGACGACGCCTCGGTGCTGCCGCGAAATGTGGCCAACGAGAAGGCTTTCCGCAATGCCATGGCCCTGGACGTGGCCATGGGCGGTTCCACCAACACCGTGCTGCACACCCTGGCCGCCGCACAGGAGGGTGAGATCGACTTCGATCTGGGCACCATCGACGAGATCTCGCGTCGCGTGCCCTGCCTGTCGAAGGTGTCCCCCAACTCCGACTACCACATGGAGGATGTGCACCGCGCCGGTGGCATTCCGGCCATCCTCGGCGAACTGCGCCGCGGCGGGCTGCTGGAGACCGATGTGACCACCGTGCACACCGCGTCCTTCGACGAGTGGCTCGATACCTGGGATATCCGCTCCGGCAAGGCTTCTCAGGAGGCCGTCGAGCTGTTCCACGCCGCACCCGGCGGTGTCCGCACCACCGAGCCGTTCTCCACCGAGAACCGCTGGTCCTCCCTGGACACCGATGCCGAGAAGGGCTGCATCCGCTCGGTCGAGCACGCCTACACCGTCGAGGGCGGGCTGTGCGTGCTGCGCGGCAATATCGCTCCGGACGGCGCCATCCTCAAGACCGCCGGTATCGACGAGGATCTGTTCACCTTCGAGGGCCCGGCCGTGGTGGTCGAATCCCAGGAGGAGGCGGTCTCGGTCATTCTGAACAAGCAGATCCAGCCCGGCGATGTGGTCGTGGTCCGCTACGAGGGTCCCGCGGGCGGTCCGGGCATGCAGGAGATGCTGCACCCCACCTCCTTCCTCAAGGGCGTCGGCCTGGGCAAGGTGTGCGCTCTCATTACCGACGGCCGGTTCTCCGGCGGCACATCGGGCCTGTCCATCGGCCATATTTCGCCCGAGGCGGCCAGCGGCGGCACCATCGGCCTGATCGAGAACGGCGACCGCATTCGCATCGATGTGCACACGCGTGCTCTCGAATTGCTGGTCCCCGATTCGGTTCTCGCCGAGCGGCGCGCCAAAATGGATGCGTCGGAACGGCCTTGGCAGCCCGCGCATCGCGATCGCCCGGTCACCACCGCGCTGCGTGCCTACGCCGCGCTGGCGACCTCGGCGGACAAGGGTGCTGTGCGGCGGGTGCCGTAAGAAGAGAGCAGGGAATGACAATCGAATACATCGGCAAGGCCGACTCCATGCTGGCCGAGTACACGGCGATGCTGGAGCGTAGCGGCTCCCGCAATGCGCAGGCGAAGGTCCTGCTCGCCGAGGCCGAGGAACTCGCCGCGGAGTCGCGGGAGCTGGAGTCGCGGGAATTCATGGCCAGCGCACCGGAACTCGCGCAGCTGAATGCGCACCGCGCGGCCTTGCACGAGCAGATCGACGCGAAATCCTCGCAGGTGATGCGCCTGCACCAGGAGACCTACGACGAGTGGGAGCGATTCACCAACACGCGGTGGTGATTTCGCGATCGACTGATCCGATGCGGCGACGGCGATCACCAGTACCGCGAAGGAGCCCACGAACGGCCGTGCCGCCCACCCGCGATTGCGGTCGAAGGCCAGTCGGCCCGGACCGGTCAGGATGAGCGCCGCGACGGCGCCGAGCAGAATGGACTCCAATTCGACGCCGGTCTCGGTCCGCGAGTTGTACTGGAATCCGGGCACCATGCCCTGCTTCCACATCCACGCGTCGAGAATGACGGCCAGCAGCGCGCCCGCCGCCAGCGGCGTGGCCAGGCCCAGAGGCCCAGCACCACCAGGATGCCGCCGCCGAGCTCGCCGACGATCAGGAGGCTGGCGGCGACGCTGGGCTGATCCCAGCCGCCGTTCTCCATCATGTTCTTGGTGCCCTCCAGCCCCGGGCCGTGGAACCAGCCGGTCAGCTTCTGCAGGCCGTGGTAGATGAAGGTGCCGCCGATGACCAAGCGCAGCACCAGCAATCCCAGATCCAGGGTGCCGCGCCGGTCGTCGCGGCGCAGCGGGCGCGAGGGCGCGTCGCCGGGGGCCGCCGGTGCGGGCGGAATGGAGGCGAAGCCGTAGGTGGGTGCGGTGTCGGCGGGTGACGACGCGCCCGGAATCGAATTCTTCAGCTCCGAGTAGAGCGGCACATCGGGTTCCAGCCCCAGATCCTCATCGGTGCGGGGCAGATCCTTGGTGAGCTTCTCGGTCTTGGCACCGGCCGGAGCGGCGAACTGCTCGGTGGGCGAATCGAAGGGGCTGCGCACCGGTTCACCCCCCCGACCGGGGCTGGGCGCTGCCCGGTGCGGCGGCGGACGGTTCGTTCGGCTTATCGGTCACGCGGGCAACACTATGCGCCCGAAGCGTCCGGCACACGGTGATAGGTGGGCGTGTCCACTGTCCAGTTCGCGCCGATAGACCGGAACGGGCCACCCCGTCCGCGCATCCGCGCCGGGTTTTCCGTAACGTCTGAGCCATGAGTTTGGTTGCCGCAGGCCGTATCGGGAGGGGCGCACGGAAGGTCGTGCTGGGCGTGACGCTCGGCGCCGTGCTGCTGTCCGGCTGCGCCCGGTTCGACGACAGCGCGTCGAGTCCGTTCACCACCGAGCCCTCCTGGCAGGACGCCGAACCGGAGACCAAGGATCCGCAGTCGCCGTCCACCTCGGCGCAGCGGCCGACCGGGCCGTGTATCGATCCGGATCCGGCGGTGGTGGTGTCCTGCCTGGGGATTACGGGCGGGGTGGTGACCACCTCCGAAGGCGCGCTGGTGGCGGAGCGGACCGTACCGGCCATCATGCGGGTCACGCCGACGGCCGATCCGAGCCAGGCGCCGCTGACGCCGGAGAAGGTGCGCGATATCCAGCAGGAGATCGACGTGTCGACAGCCGACGGCGGGCTCATGGATCTCGCCCTGTCGCCCTATTTCAATGAGGACGGGCTGATCTACGCCTATGTCACCAGTCCGTCCGACAACCGGGTGATCCGTATTTCCGAGGACGGGTCGGTGAAGCCGATCCTGACCGGAATCCCCAAGGGGCAGACCGGTAATCGGGGCGCCATCGATTTCTCCGGGCCGGAGGAGCTGCTGTTGCTCACCGGTGACGCGGGTAATCCGGCCGCCGCCGAGGATCCGAACTCGCTGGCGGGCAAGCTGCTTCGGGTCGACAATCCGGCGCCGAACAGCCCGCGGCCGACGGTGCTGATCTCGGGTATCGGAGTGGCCGGGGATGTGTGCGTCAGCAGCGACAGCGTCTGGGTGACCGACCGCACCGCCGTCGAGGATCGATTGCAGCGGGTCGCGCCCGACGGTGCGGTGACCAAGGCGTGGTCGTGGCCGGATCATCCCGGCGTCGCCGGATGCGCGGCCGCCACCGACGGGGTCGCGATCGCCATGACCGAGGCCAAGGCGCTGGCCTTCGCCAAGGTCGACCCGCCGACGCAGACCATTACCGAAGCGCCCTCGCTGACCGTGCAGGGCAAGTACGGCCGGTTGAACGGGGCCTCGCTGGGCGCCGACGGGGCCGTATGGGTCGGCACCGTGAACAAGGAAGCCGCTCCCGGTGAGTTCGACGACCGGATCGTGCGGATTCCGCCGCCTTCCGCGGGCAACGGCAGCGGACCGGATTAATACGAACCGTCATTCCCGGAATGGCGGCGGCGTTATCGCAATACAATGTGGTCGTATCACGTTCGAACGTTCGTCGAGTTTCGACCCTCTCGAGAGGGGTAACGGCCGAAATGATCACCGCGAGAATCGCCGCCGCCTGCGCCGCCGTCATCACGCTTACCGGCGCCCTGCTCACCGCGGCCACGGGCGCCGCCGCGGCCTACGGCCCCGCCTCCTGCGCGCCCGGTAATCCCTTACAGCCCACCGCGGAACTGTTCGGCACCTGGAATCGGGACACCATCACCGATCCGGCCGACCCCCGCATGAACGATCCGCTCACGCAGTTCGAGATCGAAGTGAACCTCACCGCGGCCATGGAACTCGGCCTCACGGTGCACTCCGAACCCATCGACGGCGTCTTCTGGTCCGAAGAGTCCCAGCAGATCACCTACGAGCCCGCCCGCCGCTTCGAACTGGCCTGCACCGGCCGCGACAACCTCTGCTGGATCGCCGACGACATCAAGGTCCGCTACAGCCAGGAAGCCGTCCTCGGCATCGAATTCCTGCCCGCCGACCACGAACGCGCCGACGGCTTCCTGGTCCGCGTCCCCGGGGTGGACGTGACCCGCTTCCACGACGCCCTCCTCTCCGACCCCGCGGCCCGCGACCGCCTGGGCGGCGGCTCGGTCACCGAGGACGGCACCCTCATCCTGGTCGCCGACCGAGCCGACCTCGACGCGGTCCAATCCTTCGTCGAAGGTCTGGGCGCACACTGGGATCCGGCCGCCGTCCGCTACGGCGACCGCCAACTCGTCACCGGCTACTGCTTCCCGGGCATCTATTTCTGAACGGCCGCAAGTCATTCGGTCCGGGTTCGGGCGAGGTTGGTCCAGCCGGTCCAGCCGCGCTCACGCAGTAACTCGATGAGTCTGCGTGCCGGAGGCGCGGTTTCGACGGCGAGCGTGTCCAGCAGGTCGGCCAGCGCGGGGGCGATATCGGTGCCGACATAGTCCTCGCCCTGCTCGTCGGCCAGTCGGGTGAGGTAGGCGGCCGTGGTGTCGGCCAATTCGACCAGCATCGGATCGTTGTCGGTCCCCTCGAGGGCTCGGCCCAGGGTGAGATAGAAGTCGAGGAGGGGACCGTCGAGCTGCTCCTGCTTGCGCGCGATCAGGTCCGGGACGTGTTCGGCGGCGTGCGCCACGAGCGGGATCCAGCCGTCGCGTTCCACGGCGATGATCCGCTCGTCGACACCGAGTGCACGCAAGCGGTCGAGGAATTCGACCACCTCGGACGGCAGGGCCAGGCTGTCGCCCGCGACGAGCCGCGCGATCCGCTCGCGGTGCCGCTCGCGCTGCCGGATCTCCGCTCGTAGCCGCTCGTCGATCCGCACGACGGCCGCGGCGAACTCCTCCGCATCGGCGCACAGCAGCTCCCGCACGCGTGCCAGCGGGACACCCGCCGCGGCGAGGGTCCGGATCTTGATCAGCTCGACCACCGCTGCGGCATCGTACCGGCGATAGCCGGAGTGGTCCCTTTCCGGTTCCGGCAGCAGCCCTTTCGCGTGATAGTGCCGCACCGCGCGCACCGTCACCCCGGCGTAGGACGCCAGTTCGCCGATGGTCAGCATGGGACCAGTCTCCTGAAACCGAGCGCCGGTTACGAATTCGCCCGGTCCGCCGGACCGTACGCATCCCGGATGATCCGCGCGACCTCGGCGGCATGGGTGACGACCAGCGCGTGGGTGGCGTCGAGCCACGTGGTGGCGATCTCGGGCCGCTCGCGAAGCAGCCGGTCGATACCGGCCCGCCAGAGCCGATTGTGGCGCGGAGCGCGCTCTCCGCCGTCACCGGCCATCGAAGCCGACATGATCATGTGGATCGGGCAGTCGATCATGCGGTAGCGCTCGATGATGCCAGGTCCGGCGATATCGATGTCGAGATCGATTCCGGAGCGGATCACGTCGAGCTCGAGATTGAGGTCGAGGATTTCCCGCGCGGTGAGCGATACCTGCCGCGGGGTGCCCGCAACGGTCCGCTGCCAGATCGCCAGGTTCTCCCACATGGCACGCAGCTCGGGGAGATCGGCCGCGGTGACGAACGGTGCGGGCACCGGGTTCGCGCCGTCGATGAGCACGAGCCCGGCGACGGCGCCGGGATGCTCGGCGGTGTAGTGCAGGATCAGGTCCGCACCGTAGGAATGGCCCGCGAGCACGGGCGCCGCGAGGCCCAGACGGTGCAGCGCGGTCAAGACGGCGGTGAGATCGCCGAGGAGCGCCTCTAAGGAGTAGTGCTCGGCGGGCGAGGTGTGGCCGTGACCGCGCAGGTCGAAGGTCACCAGGTGGTGGTCACGACGCAGGAGTTCGACCAGTTCGTGTAGTTCGGCCCGGGTCGAGGTCAAGCCGGGGCACAGGACCAGTGGGCGTCCGGCGCCGCCGTGCGACACCGGGATGGTGACGCCGTCGTGGTGGACCGTGAAGTGCTGGAGCGCATCGGTTTCCGCAGTCATGCCGACCATGCTGCGAGGTTGACCCTGCGTCAGGGTCAACCTGCTACGAGCTGCCTACTCCGCGACGCCGCAGGCGGCGAGGACGAGTTCGCGGACGCGGGCGGCGTCGGCCTGGCCGCGGGTGGCCTTCATGACGTCGCCGACGACCTTGCCCGCGGCCTGGATCTTGCCGGAGCGGATCTTGTCGGCGATGTCGGGGTTGGCGGCCAGGGCCTTGTCGACTTCGGTTTGGAGGGCGGAGTCGTCGGAGACCATGCCGAGGCCCTTGGCTTCGACGATCCGGGCCGGATCGCCCTCACCGGCGAGGACGAAGTCGACGACCTGCTTGGCGACCTTGTTGTTGATGGTCTTGGCCTCGACCAGGGCGGCGACCTCGGCGACCTGCTTGGGGGTGATGGGCAGGTCCTCGATGGAAACCTCACGCTCCTTGGCCTTTTCGGTCAGGGAGTTGACCCACCAGGCGCGGGCGGCCTCCACCGACGCACCGGCGTCGACGGTGGCGATGATGAGGTCGAGGGCGCCCGCGTTCACCAGATCGCGGAAGACCTCGTCGGACAGGCCCCAATCAGCCTGGATGCGGGCGCGGCGCAGCCACGGGTATTCGGGGATGGTGCCGCGCAGCTCCTCGACCCAGGCCGCGTCGGGGGCGATGGGCTCGAGGTCGGGCTCGGGGAAGTAGCGGTAGTCCTCGGCGGTCTCCTTGATGCGACCCGAGGAGGTGGAGCCGTCGGTCTCGTGGAAGTGGCAGGTCTCCTGGATGATGGTCCCGCCCGCGGCCAGCACCGCGGCCTGGCGGCGCATCTCGAAGCGCACCGCGACCTCGACGCTCTTGAGCGAGTTCACGTTCTTGGTCTCGGTGCGGGTGCCGAATTCCTTGGCGCCGATGGGCATGAGCGAGACATTGGCATCGCAGCGCAGCGAGCCCTGCTCCATCTTCACATCGGAGACATCGAGGGATTTGAGCACCTCGCGCAGCGCGGTCACATACGCGCGCGCCACCTCCGGGGCCCGCTCCCCCGCACCGGTGATGGGCTTGGTGACGATCTCGATGAGCGGCACACCGGCGCGGTTGTAGTCCAGCAGCGAGTGCGAGGCGCCGTGGATGCGGCCGGTCGAACCGCCCACGTGCAGCGACTTGCCGGTGTCCTCCTCCATGTGCGCGCGCTCGATGTCGACCCGGAAGACCGAGCCGTCATCGAGCACCACATCGAGGTAGCCATCGGTCGCGATCGGCTCGTCGCACTGGCTGATCTGGTAGTTCTTCGGCTGATCCGGGTAGAAGTAGTTCTTCCGCGCGAACCGGCCCCACGGGGTGATGGAGCAGTTCAGCGCCAGGCCGATCCGGATCGCCGACTCCACGGCCTTCTCGTTCACCACCGGCAGCGAACCGGGCAGGCCCAGACACACCGGGCACACCTGGGTATTGGGTTCCGCGCCGAACTCGGTGGGGCAACCGCAGAACATCTTGGTCGCGGTGCCCAGCTCGACATGCACCTCCATACCCAGCACCGGTTCGTACCGGCTGATGACGTCGGTGTAGTCCATCAAGTCGACCGTGGCTGCGCTCATGCGCACCATCCTATGAAATGCGGGATCGACCGGACGCATCAGTGCTCAGTCGACCGCGATGGCCTCCACGATGGGCAGCCGCGCGGCGCGCACCGCGGGCGGGATGGAATCGAGCAGCGCCAGGATCAAGGCGATGACCGCGTACACCACCAGCAGCGGACTCGGCTGGTAGACGACATCCACGGAGACCGTATTGGTCATGGCGATGGTGACCAGATAGTGCACGGCCGCGCCGATCGCCAGGCCCAGGCCCGCGCCCACCACGCCGATACCGGCGGCCTCGGCCAGCACCGCGCGCAGCAGGAAGCGGCGGCTGGTGCCCATGGCGCGCAGGACGCCGAGTTCACGGCGGCGTTCCAGGACCGAGAGCATGAGCGTATTGAGCAAGGCGATGGTGGCCACCAGCACCACGATCCAGAGAATCGAGGAGCTGAGCGACGTGCCCTGTTGCAAGCTCGACGAAATGGCCGCGACCGAGGCCGTGCCGGAGTCCACGTGCAGATCGGCCGGGACCACTTCGCGGATGGCAGCCTGCACCTGCGCCGGATCCGCGCCGGGCAGGAAGTCCACGCCGAGAATGGTTTCCCCGGGCCGCTGATACCACTGCCGCAGCACCTCGAGATCCATCAGCACCACGCCCGCGATGGCGGAGAAGTACGGGACCACCTCCAGCACCTCGACGCGGTGGATGCCGGTGGAGGTGGGCAGCTCGACCGTATCGCCCTTGCTCACGCCGAGCGACCGTGCCACATCACGGGATACGACCACGCCCTCGCCGAGTGCCATGCGGCGGAACACTTCCGCGCTCAGCGAATCGGTGACCGAGCTGCGCCCCTGGCCATCCTCGAAGGCCTGCAACATGACCCGGCCGCCGCCCAGGGTGGCGAAGGCCATCTGTGCCGAGCCGACACCCTCGACACCGGGCACTGCGGCGACCTTGGCCTTGAGGTCCGCAGGCAGGATGGGCCCGGTGGGGAACTCCGCCATCGAGCTCGGGCTGATGAACACGTCGGTGACGCCGAGCCCCTCGAATGTCTCGGCCGCGGAATCGACCATATTGCGGGTCGCACCGCCGATGGCCAGCGCGCTGGCGGTCATCGACAGACGGCCGAAATCGCCATTGGCCATATAGATTCCGGCGCCGACCAGCAGCCCGCCCAGCACCACCGCACCCCAGCGCAGCACCGGACTCGCGGTATCGGCCGTGGACGCGCCGACCGGCGCGAGCGCCTCGATGGGCTCCACCTTGTACACCTGGCGGGCCGCAATGGCCGCGGCGGCGACGCTGGCCAGCACGCAGGCCGCGACCGCCACGGGGACGGCATAGCCCGGCACGATGTACTCGGTGCGCGCCTCCACCGCATTGAGCATGGCCGCGGGTAGCCGATCGATGGCGCCGCGGCCCATGAGCAGGCCGAACAGCGATCCCACCAAGCCGCCGAACAGGCCGAGCAGCGCCGCCTCCGCGATCAGATCCCGCACCATGGGCCCGCGGCGGCCACCGATGGCGCGCAGCAGCGACAGCACCGGGCGGCGTTGCGCCACCGCCATACTCATGGCGTTGTAGATCAGGAACGCGGACACGATGAGCGCCGCCGCCGAGGAGGCGAGGGTCGAATAGCGCACCAGTTGCACGGTGCCGCCCGCCTGCACCGCGCGCAGTCCCGGATCGGCGACCACGGCGCGCCCCGCGACCACCTCCGTGAGCTTCGAACGCAACTGTGCCACATCGGCATTCGCGGTAGGCACGACCTGGATGGAGTCCAGCCGCCCAGCGCGGTCGGTGAGCTGCTGTGCCACCGGCAGCAGAGCGATGACGATATGCCCGCTGTTGAGCCGTTGCGACGCCTCGTCGTCGAGCACGCCGACGACCGTCGCGCTGACCGAGCCCAGCCGAAGCTGCTCGCCCACGTCGTAACCCATGGCCGCACCGGCCAGCACGCTGCCGGGCAGCAGTAGCTTGCCCGCCTGCTCGCGCAGCGCGCCGTTCACCTCGCCGCCCAGTTCGGAAGCGCTGGCGTCCGCGCCGATGAGCAGCGCCCGCTTGTCGTCGCCGCCGATGGACTGCCGCAGCATGGGCACGGCCGCCCGCACCCCGTCCACACCCCGGATCTGTTGCAGCAGGCCTTGATCGAACCCGGCATCGGTAACGCCGCTGACCTCCAGGACCGCATTGCCGCCCAGGCTGCGGCTGAGTTTGTCCACCGAGCCGGTAATCGATCCGGAGATGCTGAAGACCGAAACCAGCAGTCCGGCAGAGACTCCCATCACCACCATGGACATGGTGGTACGGCCGCGGTGCGCGAGCAGTTCGCCGATATTGAACAGCCGCAGCCGATCCCAGGCCGCGCGGATCATGCGCGCACCGCCCCGGCACCATCGGACGCAGCCCCGGCGTCGTCGGATTCGGGCGCGCCGAAATCGGTGGCCTTGCGGAAGGCTTCCGGAATGGCGCGTACCGCACCGTCATCGGTGCGTTCCACCCGCTCGGTGGAGCCGATGTGTCCGTCGCGCAGCGTGATGACCCGATCGCAGTAGCGCACCGCGCCCATATCGTGGGTCACCATCACCACCGAGTTACCGGCCTTGGTGATGTCGCCGAGCAATTCCAGAATGGCCGCGCCGGTCTTGGAATCCAGGTTCCCGGTGGGTTCGTCGGCCAGGATGAGCGGCGGATCCATGATCAGCGCCCGCGCCACCGCCACGCGCTGCATCTGCCCGCCGGACAGTTCCGCGGGGCGGTGCTCGGCGCGCTCGGACAGGCCGACCAGCTCGAGCAGTTCCAGGGCGCGCGGCTTGGCCTTGCGTAATCCGGTGCCGTCCAGCAGTTTCGGGATGGCAACGTTCTCCCAGGCCGACAGGGTCGGCAGCAGGTTGAAGAACTGGAAGATGAAACCGACCTTATGTCGCCGGAACTCGGACTGCCGATCGTCGTCGAGGTCGCCGATCTCCTTGTCCTGGAAGCGGATCGACCCCGAAGTCGGGGTGTCCAGCGCACCCAGCAGATGCAGCAGCGTGCTCTTGCCCGAGCCGGACGGCCCGATAATGGCAGTGAACTCACCCGCCTCGATGCGCAGGCCGATGCCGTCCAGCGCTCGCACGGACTGCTCCCCCACCCGGTATTCCTTGACGACGTCGGTCAGTTCCAGCATGGTCTTCCCCTTTTGGTGCGGCCGCCGCAGCGACGGCCCGATCTATCAGCTCGCGAGCGCTCGCGGACGCGGGCTGCGGTAGAGACGGTCGGTGTCGTAGGCGTCCAGGATCGCGCGCAGCGCGGGCTGTTCGGCGGCCAGTTCGTTGTGCACGTCCACCATCGATTTGCCTTGTGCCAGTGCGTGATCGAGTTTCACGGTGAGATGGTTCTCCCAGCGGTGCCGCAGGGCGAGCAGCACGCGGTCGAGGCCCGGCAGCTCGTCGAAGAGGTTCGGATCGAAGGGATCCCGGGCCGCCCGGTCCAGGACGGCGTGCAGGATGTCGGTGCGTGCGTGCAGGTCTGCCCAGGACATAGCCCCAGCCTTTCGTAACGCGCCCCAGATTCCGGTTGTGATCGGGCGCTGTGCCGATACCCCAGACGCTACGGACGGGCCGTGTTCCTGTCGTCGTGCCGCGGACGCGACTCGAGCTACTACCCCGGTAGGAGCCGCACACCTGCCCTCGGACGATGTACGCGGTCATCTCCGGCCATTAGCCTTGCAGAATGAACGTGACCAGCGCCACCCCGGCGGCCCTCGGGCGGGCGTTGCGGGAGCTGCGGGGCGTTCCGCGGGCCAGTGCGGAGCGAATCCGGCGGTTCGCCCGGAATCCCGCCGAGGAGTTCCGGCGCAATGTCGAGCGCACCGAGTACGGCTATCCCGTCCCGGTCGTCGCCATGATCGACGTCGTCGTCGTCCTGGTGGTCGGGATCATCGCCATGCTGCACCGCTACCAGGACGGATATTTTCCGAGCGTGCTGCCGATCGTCGCCCTGGTGGTGCTCAACCTGCACCTGCCGCTGTACGCCTTCCTGGGCATCTTTCCCAAACCGCTGATCGTCACCGTGCTCACGATGTCGGCCGCGGCGCTGTTCCTGGTACAGCCGGTTCCCACCGATATCGCGCCGTTCGTCCTGTTCGCCGCCGCAGGCGAGGTCGCCGCCATCACGCCGATGCTGGTGAGCATCCCCGTGGCCTGTGCCATGCTGGCCGAACTCGTGTTCTTCACCTCCATCGGACATGTCGACCTGCCGCTGCCGGTCTGGGTGGTCGGCATCCTGTGCGGCTGGATGGTCGGGCAACTGCTGAACTACCAACGCCGCTACCTGTTCCAGGAACGCGAGAATCAAGAGGTCAGAGCCGTGCAGGCCGCCGACGACGAACGCCGCCGCATTGCCCGCGAGGTGCACGATGTGATCGCGCACTCGCTGTCCATCACGCTGCTGCACGTGACCGCCGCCCGGCACGCGCTGCAAACCGACCGTGATGTGGACGAGGCGGTGGACGCGCTCACCGATGCCGAACGGCTCGGCCGCCAGGCCATGGCCGATATCCGGCGCACCGTGGGGTTGCTCGATCAACGGCCCGCATCGCAAGCGCCGGAACCCGGTCTGGAGGACGTCGGCGATCTGGTGGCGGATTTCGTCCGCGCCGGTATGACGGTGGACTACCGCCTCGACGGTGATGCCGCGTCGGTCTCGGCCGGTATCGGCTTGGCGCTGTACCGCATCAGCCAGGAATCCCTGGCGAATATCGCCAAGCACGCACCCGGGGCCAGGGCGCGGCTGCGGATCGCGATATCCGCCAGCGAGATCCGCGTCGATGTGAGCAATACGCTGCCTCCCGGCGCGGCCGCGCGCCCGGGCCGGGGTATGGGCATCTCCGGGATGCGCCAGCGCATCGGATTGCTCGACGGCACCCTGACCGCGGGTCCCTACGACGGCGGTTGGCATGTGCACGCGCGCATCCCGCTGACCGGCGAGCCGGTGACCGGCCTGGGCTGTATCGCCGTCGCCGCCGAGGATTCGCTGCGCACGGCCCTGCAATCGATGACCCGCAAGTTCGAGGCCCGCCCGGATGCGTTGGCGCCCAAGGAGATTCAGGAGGGTGCGTGACCGCGAACGCGGGCGAGGAGTTCGTCAATGTCCTCGTTGTGGACGATCAGGAACTGGTGCGCGGCGGGTTACGCCGAATCCTGCGCCGCCGTGACGGTTTCGCGGTCAGCGAATGCGCCGACGGCGACGAGGTGCCCGCCGCCGTCGCCGCCGATCGGCCCGATGTGGTGCTCATGGATCTGCGCATGAAGCGCATCGGCGGTATCGAGGCCACCCGCACGCTGCGGCTGCGCCCGGACGCGCCGCCGGTGCTGGTGCTCACCACCTTCGACGACGATCAACTGCTCTCCGGCGCGCTGCGCGCGGGGGCGGCCGGATTCCTGCTCAAGGACTCCCCCGCCGAGGATCTGATCCGCGCCGTGCGCACCGTGGCCGCGGGCGGGGCCTGGCTGGATCCGTCGGTGACCCCGCGCGTGCTGACCGCCTACCGCTCGGCGCGCCCGACGCCCGCGCCCGGCGACACCCACCTGTCCGAGCTCACCGTGCGTGAACTCGAAGTTCTCGAACTCATCGGCCACGGTCGGCTCAATGCCGAGATCGCGAACGAGCTCGGTATCTCCGAGGTGACCGTGAAAAGCCACGTGGGACACATCTTCGGGAAGCTCGGGTTACGGGATCGGGCGGCGGCGATCGTGTTCGCGTTTGACCACGGTGTAGTTTCCCCCGGAGAATCCACTTCTTAGAGGGGTGGGTCGCGGACATTTCGTCGTGCCCTCCCGGGAAGTTGGAGGTTTGACGGGGTGGAAGCACCGCCATCACGGGCCGGCGGCAGGTTCGGGCCGTACGAGTTGCGCTCGCTGCTGGGCAGAGGCGGTATGGGTGAGGTCTACGAGGCCTACGACACCGTCAAGGATCGGGTGGTGGCGCTCAAGCTGCTACCCGCCGAACTCGCGAAAGATCCCTCCTACCAGGAGCGTTTCCGCCGCGAATCACAGGCGGCGGCCCGGCTGGCCGAACCGCACATCATCCCCATCCACGACTGGGGCGAGATCGACGGTGTGCTCTACATCGATATGCGGCTGGTGCGCGGCCAGGATCTGCGCAGCCTGCTCGACTTCCAGGGCACCATGGCGCCGCTGCGCGCGGTCAATGTCGTCGACCAGATCGCGGCCGCCCTCGACGCCGCGCACTACTCGGGTCTCGTACACCGGGATGTGAAACCCGCCAACATCCTTGTCACTGATGCGGATTTCGCATATCTCGCCGACTTCGGCATTGCCCGCGCGGAGGGCGACACCACGCTCACCATCGCGGGCAGCGCCGTCGGCTCGTATGCGTACATGGCCCCGGAGCGGTTCGACTCCGGTCCGGTGACCGGGCGGGCCGATATCTACTCCCTCGGCTGCGTGCTGCACGAATGTCTCACCGGCAGCAAGCCGTTCCCGGCGGACAATATGAGTGTGCTGATCCGCGCGCACCTGTCCGAGCCGCCACCGCGGCCCAGCGCGCAGCAGGGCGGGATTCCGCCCGCCCTGGACGCGGTGGTCGCGCGGGCGCTGGCCAAGGATCCGAACAGCCGGTATCTGACGGCGGGCGAATTCGCGCGGGCCGCGCGCATCGCGCTCAGCGGCGGGACGGTCGCCGCCGCGCCGACCGAGGTGCTGCCGCTCGGGCGCACCGTACCGCCCGCACCGGAGCCGAGTGCGCCGCCGACCGTGCGGACCGCGCCGCCGGGTGTCCGCAATACCGATCCCACTGTGGTGCAACCGAATACCGGGAACTTCCCGCCGTACACCACGGGCAGCTTCCCGGTGGCGGGCGAGGAACCGGCGCCCACGGGCGAGCTGCCGGTCATCGTGCCCGCGGATCCGACCGTGGTGCGGGTCAGCGATCTGCACTACACGCCGCTGCCGCAGCAGGCGCAGCCGCGCGGACAGCAGCAACCGCAGCCGGTGTGGGGACACGCACAGCCGCAGGACTTTCCGTACGCGCCCGCGCCCGACCCATCGCTGTATCCGACCTCGGATCATCCGCGCTACGAGGATCCGCAGCCGCCGCCGCGGCGAACCTCGCGCAAGTCCATCGCGGTGCCCATGGCCATCGGCGTGCTGGTGATCGCCATGGCCGCCATTGCCGGTGCGGTGGGCTGGCAAGTCCTGGACGGCTCCCGTTCCGAATCACCGAAGACGACGGTGGCGCAGGACGATCCGAATATCACCGTGCCCTTGACCCAACCGAAGACCACGACGACCTCCGCGGCGCCCACGACGGTACAGCTGCCCGCGGGCGCGACACCGTGCACCCCGGTGTACGCCACCCTCGGCGGCTACACCACCTCCGCGATCGGAACCACTGTCACCAGTTGTCCTTTCGCGGAAGAAGTGCGCCGGGCGTATGCTGACTCGACGGCTGGCCGGCCGGGGACGGCAACCACGGTTGTGGCGGTCAGCCCGGTCACCGGCCGGGCGTACACGATGAACTGTACGGCGACAGGCAAATTGGTCACCTGCATCGGTGGCGAGAACGCGGTGGTGTATGTCTACTGATCCTATTCCGGCCTGTCGCAAGGCCGTTGCCCGAGGACTTGCGATGGCGGCCGTGCTCGCCGTCTCCGCCTGCGGAGTGGACCGGGTCGCGGGCAATCCGTTACCCGATCCGGCCGCCGTGGCGCTGGGCGCCGCCGGGGGTCCGGGCATGTCGATGATCGGACCTACCCTGCCCGATATGTTCGGGCTGCCCAATGTGGTTTCTCTCGCAGCCGATTTCGCCGATCTGGAGGCGGGACTGGACGGCAGCATAGGACTGGCCGTCATGCCCGTCGGCGGCGGCGATATGACGGTGCTGGGCGACTGGGTCGTCGGCGATGCCTGGTCGACCATCAAGGTGCCGCTGGCGCTGGCCGCGCTGCGCCAGGATCCCGAGGGGTTGCGCGATACCGCCGAGGCCGCCATCACCTATTCGGACAATGATGCGGCGCAGGCGCTTTGGGATTCACTCGGCACCGGCAACGAGGCGGCCGACGCGGTGAAGGCGGTGTTGCACGAGGCCGGGGATATGAATACCGATGTCGGGTCCCGGCACTCCGAGCTCGCCGCGCTGGGCGGCAATCAGCTCTACGAATTCGGCGCCACCGATTGGACACTGACCGATCAGGTGCGGTTCGCGGCGCAGTTGCCCTGCCTGCCGATGGCCAATCGGGTGGTCTCGTTCATGAGTGAGATCACCCCCAGCCAGAGCTGGGGACTGGGCCGGTTGATCGACGCCCAGTTCAAGGGCGGCTGGGGGCCGCACGACGATACCGGCAAGTACCTGGTTCGCCAGTTCGGTTTGATCCCAACGCTGTCCGGGCCCATCGCGGTGGCCATGGCCGCCGAACCGGAGTCCGGCTCCTTCGACGACGCCACCGACATGATGGACAAGATGGCCATGCTGATCGGGGAGCACCTACCGAACCTGCACGGCGGGCTCTGCAGCCACTGACACCGCCGTGCAGCCACTGACGCAATTGCGCCCGGACCGATAATCCGGGCGTACCTGCCCAATCCGGCAAATGGCGCTGAAATGCGGCTATACGCACTGCGTTTGACCCTGTCGCCCGGACCCATAACAATCCCTTGCGAATTGACGGGTTTATGTGTGTCTGCTAGGAACAGGGACTTACATGTACCCGGACACGATGGAGGTAAACCGGGTGGACGCATCGCAATCGCGGGCCGCTGATCGACAAGGCCTGCGAATTTCGCTGCGCCGCCGCTTCGCACGCGCGGCGGGTTGTGGTGCGGTGGCGGTACTACTGGCCGGGGTGATCGGCTGCACCGCCGAGGATCCGGTCATGGTGCCCAAGACCACCACCACCTCCGCCGGGCCCGCGACCACCACCGCGGGCATCGTCATGGCCATGCCCGGCAGTCTGGCCTGGGATTTCGGCAACGAGCTACGCCCGGCGCTGAACGGCAAGGTGGCCCTGGCGATTCTGCCGGTGGGCGGGGATCGCGTGGTGACCCTCGGCGATTGGACCAGTGGTCCGGCCTGGTCCACCATGAAGGTGCCGCTGGCCCTCGCCGCGCTGCGCCAGAATGCCGGGTACTCCGGCACCGCCGCCACGGCCATTACCTACTCCGACAATTCGGCCGCCGATACGCTCTGACAGTCGCTGGGCGCGCCCGCGGCCGCGGCACAGGCCGTGGAGGCGGTGCTGCGCGAGGGCGGCGATACCGTCACCACCGTGCCGTCGGCCCGGACGCGCTCGGAGTATTCGGCCTTCGGGCAGGCGGATTGGTCCATCGACGAGCAGGTGAGATTCGCCGCCAAACTGCCCTGCCTGGCGCAGTCCGAGAGCGTCACCAGCCTCATGGGGCAGATCAGCTACGGACAGCGCTGGGGACTGGGAATCTGGACGGCGCCGAATTCAAGGGCGGCTGGGGGCCCGATACCAGCGGAAACTATCTGGTCCGGCAGTTCGGGTTGATTCCGGTCGAGAAGGGCCAGGTGGCCATTGCGATCGCCGCCGCGCCCACCTCCGGCTCCTTCGACGACGGCACCGTCATGCTCAACAAGGTGGCGGCGCTGATCGGCGAGCATCTGGGCGAGCTGCAGGGCGGGGTCTGCTGAAACACGCGCCGACCGGCGCATCGGGCAGGTCTTAACCCGCGGTTCACGGGGGTGCGCCCCACGGACTCCCGCGCTCGGGGCAAGATAGGTCACATGCGCATCGGAGTCTTGACCGGAGGCGGGGACTGCCCTGGCCTGAACGCCGTGATCCGGGCCGTCGTTCGTACCGCGAACGGCCGCTGGGGGGATGCGATCGTCGGCTTCCAGGACGGGTGGCGCGGGCTACTTGAGGATCGCAAGATCCAGATCCTCAATAACGATCGCACCGACCGGCTGCTCACCAAGGGCGGCACCATTCTCGGCACCGCCCGCACCAATCCGGATGTGCTGCGCGCCGGCTTGCCCCGGATCAAGCAGACTCTCGACGACAATGGCATCGACGCGCTCATCCCCATCGGCGGTGAGGGGACACTGACCGCGGCCAGCTGGCTGGCCGACGAGGGCGTGCCCGTGGTGGGCGTGCCCAAGACCATCGACAACGATATCGACTGCACCGACACCACCTTCGGGCACGACACCGCCATCTCCATTGCCACCGAGGCCATCGACCGGCTGCACACCACGGCGGAATCGCATCAGCGCGTCATGCTGGTGGAGGTCATGGGGCGGCATGCGGG
The DNA here is from genome assembly GCF_001613405.1 of Nocardia crassostreae. Classification (GTDB taxonomy): domain Bacteria; phylum Actinomycetota; class Actinomycetes; order Mycobacteriales; family Mycobacteriaceae; genus Nocardia; species Nocardia crassostreae. Next base: position 219,486 of record NZ_BDCH01000029.1, on the reverse strand, counting down.
CTGGATCGCCATCAACTCCGGGATGGCGTCGGGGGCGCATCTGACGCTGGTGCCCGAGGTGCCCTTCGATGTGGACGAGATGTGCGCCATGATGAAACGGCGTTTCCAGCGCGGGGATTCGCATTTCATCTGCGTGGTGGCCGAGGGGGCCACGCCCGATCCCAAGTCCATGAGCCTGCGCGACGGCGGGATCGACGAGTTCGGGCATGTGCGGTTCACCGGTGTGGCGCAGCAGCTGGCGCCGGAGATCGAGCGGCGCATCGGCAAGGAGGTGCGGGTGACCGTGCTCGGGCATGTGCAGCGCGGCGGGACGCCGACGCCGTACGACCGGGTGCTCGCCACGCGTTTCGGCGTGCATGCCGCAGAAGCCGTGCATGCGGGGCAATTCGGGCAAATGGTTGCGTTGCACGGCACCGAAATCGAACTGGTGCCGCTGTCGGAAGCCACCAAACAGCTCAAACTGGTTCCGCAGGAACGCTACCGGGAAGCTGCGGCCTTCTTCGGCTGAGCACAGTGCTCGGGCCCCGTTTCGCGCGCGGGGCCCGATGCGTTTCCGTTCCGCGCCGCGCCCTAGCGGCGATCGAAGCGGCCGGTCACCAATGCCGCGGTGAACCGATCCCATTCGGCCGGGCCGAAAAACAATTTCGGACCGGTCGGATTCTTGCTATCGCGTACTCCCACACCGCTGTCCAGGAAGGCGATTTCCACGCATTCCTTCGCCCCGGTGCTGCGGGCGCTCTTGAACCACCGGACACCGGACGGTTCGTTCACGTCGCGTACTCCTTCGCTGCCTTCCGCAAGAGATCTCTGCTGCTCGCCTCATCCAGCGCCGCGCGCTCGATGGACTGGTACGCCTGGTGATATTTCTCGACTGCGGCCTGCTTCTCGAGATACAGGTCGCCCAGAAAGTTCTCCAGGTACACCACGGTGGGTTCGACCGGTCGGTTTCCGCTGTCCCGGCCGAATTCCAGAATCACGAACGGCCCGACGGTATGCCCGATCGGGACGCCCGCGGAGAAGGGTAGTACACGAACCGCTATCGACGGCAGTGTCGACATGTCCGCCACGCGCCGCAATTGCGCCGCCATGATCGGCGGAGCGCCCACGACCCGGCGTAATGCGGTTTCGTGGATCACGACGGCGAAGGTTGCGGGACTGCGTTTTCTGGTCAAAAGGGACTGGCGGCGGATCTTCAACTGCACCCGGCGGTCGATCTGATCGGGGGCAGCATCCGGCCAGTAATCGCTGATGAGAATGCGTGCGTAGTCGGTGGTCTGCATGAGGCCGGGGATCAGATCGGGCTGATAGGAGATCAGTGCGCGGGCCGAAGCCTCCAGGCCGACATACACATTGAAACCCTCCGGAATGAGGTCGTCGTATTCGTGCCACCAGGACTTGACACTGGCCTGCTGGGCCAGACCCAGCAGGGCGGTGGTGAACTCCTCGTCGAAGTCGTAGATACGGCACAATTCCCAGATATCGAGCACCCGGATCTTCTCGGCGTTACCGGTTTCCAAACGCTGGAGTTTCGATTCGCTCCACTCCATCAGGCCGGCCGCCTCGGCGATGGTCATATTGCATTGCATGCGCCCCTCGCGCAGGTATCGGCCCAGCTGGCGGCGCGGCAGAGTGGAACCATGGTCGGACATCGAATCCTCCCCCACGAAGGCGGTTTTCGGTCACTGTGAACGATGCTCCCATGCGATATGAATGCTGACCTGGCGGTTTCACAAAACTCCGCCGCCGCATGCGGAATCGATTGCTGTGTCGTCGCCCGGATGCTGTACTCGAGGCGCGCCCGGTGAGAGCCGGAACCCTGATGTCTGGACCACTCGTCCCCGAGCCGGGCGCACCACTTTTTCTACGCGCCCGTGAACAACCGTCGGCGAGCACGCGTATTCCTCATGCGAGCGGCCGAATCTCGATACGCTTGCCTCAGGTCCGACGCAGTGACCGCCCCGTGCACCCGCGCCGGATCACGTTTTGCACAGGACCCTGCGCTGCACCCCGGCGGAAACCATGATGTATCTCTTCGACTGCACCATCGACCCCGGCGACCTCACCCTCCCCCAGGCCCACCAAGCCATGCAGATCCACATGTGCTGCACCGTCGACAACTGCCTGGTACGCCGCCGCGCCCGCCAGATCCTCGTCGACACCGGCCAAATGGTCCTGGCCCAAGACGCCGCCCCCTAACCCCACCCGCCCACCGTCACCCCACCAGCGCCACCACCAACCCCCACGCCCCCACCGCCGTAGCCCGCGCCCCCTCCGCCCCCCAGAAACTCTTGTAGCCCCACCAAACCGGCCACAGCCGCCCACCGACGCTGCCCGCACCCTTGCGGCAGCAACCGGCCGCCTGGCAGATCGTCGTCACCGGCCAGATGGTCCCGGGCCCGCGCCGTCGTCCCCGGCACTCACCCGCCCAGTGTCACGACCACCAAGGCCAGCATCAACACCAGGGCCACCACGGCCAGGCCGAGCACCACCAGCGCGGTTGTCTGCGACGCCTCGGCTCGCGGGGGGTGTTGTGGCCCAACCAGACCGGGCGGATACGAACCGGGCGGTTGCTGCCCGAAGACCTGGAGGGCGAGACCGCCGCCTGCCGGGTACGCCCCGAACTCCCCGCCGAGGGCGGGTGGAGCGATCCGCCCCACGCCACTGCCCTCGACCTCGTCGCCAGACGGGACGAAGGCCCCGGACTCCGGATTCCTCAGTTCGGCACCGGGATACGCACCCGGATCCTCGGCCAGGGACGGTTGCGCACGGGATTCATCCGCGCGCACAGCCAGCGGCGTGACATCGGTCCGTGCTCGTGCGCGCTGCTCCGCCTCAGGCGAACTGCGCTGCCCTGCTTCCGGATAACACACCGACCCCGACTCGCCGCCGGGCTCTCGACTCGCGCCAGCACCTCCCGCTGCGGCCACATCCTCCGAATAGGCTGCGGTTCCAGACAATTCCGGCGTCACACCGGCCGCACCCCGAGTCGTCTCCACCGCGCCCAGCGGTATCCCCGTCGAGCCCGCAGCCATACCCGGCCCGGCCTCCGGGGTAGCGGCATGCGCTCCGGCCGCGCCGCGCGCCGGACTCTCGCCGAACGGTGCCGCAGCCTCGGAGCTCGGTGAATCCGACTCCTGCCGGAGGGTCTCGCCGCCTGGCGAATGCTGTGCGGCATTCCCGAACTCGGCATCCTGACCCGGCCGCGCCCAGCCGAACGCCACATCGGCGGCAGCTGCCCCGGCCTCCGCACCCGAGTAGCGTGCGGCAGTACCAGGGTCAGCCGCGTCGTCCTGCGCGCCTCCCCACGCTGGGTCCTGGTGTGCGTGGACGGCGGCGGGACCACCCACAGCCGGTTCGTCCGTGGCGCTGTCACCGCCGCGTGTCGCAGACCCGAATCCCTCGCGAGGTCTGGTCGCGGCCCCGCCCGAATGCGGTGTCGCTCCCGGGGATTCGTCTGCCTCGTCGACCGGCGGAGATCCCGTCGGCGACGGGCTTGCCGCCGCCGCGGTCCACTGCGGCGGGCACACGTGCTTCTTCTCCTCCGGGTTGAGCACCGCGTCGCCGCGCTGCGGCGTGTCAGGCCGACTGGCCGCCCCGGCACCGGAATAGCCTGCGGCGGTCGCCGGGTCCACCGGCTCGTCAACCGGAGCAATCGTTGTCGGCATCGCGCCGAACGCCGCGCCCAGCTCCGGTGCTGCGGCTTTGTCGATGGGTCGGCTCTGCGCCGCCTGTCCGGACCGCTCGGCCGCAACGCCGGAATGGGATGGGGGGTCCGCCGATTCGGGACCACCGGTGGCCGGTGCTTCGGGCCGAGGCAACAGGTCGGCCCGCTGCTCGGCGGCATCCGGGGGGCGTGATTCTGGACTTGCGGACCGGGCAAGGCCGGGGGCGGGCGACGCTGCGGCGGCGGCAACCTGTGGTTCCTCGTCAGTCGATTCGGAGGCACGGGGATCGTGTGAGCCGGGCGGTGCGGCCGAACTCGGTGCCTGAGATCCGGCCCGAGGGTCGGGTGGGGTGGCCGCGCTGGGCTTTTCGGCGGTACCTTCGATTTTCGATCTGGGCGATCCCGGGGGCGGCGCGGGGGCTCCGGGGCGGGGCAGTAGGTCGGTGCGCTGCTCGGAGGAATCCTGCTGGCGTGGTTCCTGGCTCGCGGGCAGGGGTGCGCCGGAATAGCCGGGGGGTGGAGCGGACGGCTGCGGAGCGGGGGCTGCGCGGGATAGCCGGAGGCCGGTTGTGGGGCCGGGGGTTGTTGGGGCACAGGCTGTTGCGGCGCGGGGTAGGCGGGAGCCGGGTAGCCCTGGGGTGGGGCGGGGTAGTTCTGGGCGGGGTAGCCCTGCGGGGGGACCTGGTAGCCGGGGGCGGGGTAGGACTGGGGGGTTGGTAGGTGGGGGGTGTGGCCGGATAGCCCTGTTGCGGGGCGTAGCCGGGTGGGGCGGGCTGGTAGCCGGGCTGGGCGGGTGGGTAGGGGGTGGCGGGGGTGCCCATTGGTTGTGGGGGCGTGGGGATTCTGGTGTCGGTGAGGGCGCGGCGGGCGGCCTTGGCGAAGGCGGAGCAGGAGGGGAAGCGGTCGGCGGGGCGTTTGGCCATGGCCTTGGTGAGGACGGCGTCCATGGCGGGGGTGAGGCCGGGGCGGCGCAGGCTCACGGGTGGGGGGAGGAGTTGGAGGTGGCCGCGGATGAGTTCGGCAGGGTGGGGAGAGTCGTAGGGGCCGATGCCGATGAGGAGCCAGTAGAGGGCGCAGGCCAGGGAGTACTGGTCGGTTGTGTGGTCGAGGTGGGCGCCGGTCATCTGCTCCGGGGAGGCGTAGGCGAGGGTCGCGGTGAACATCCCGGCCTGGGTGAGGTGGGTGGAATCCTCGCGCAGGCGGGCGATGCCGAAATCGGAGAGGAAGACGCGTTCGCCGTGACCGGCCACGGCGCGAGCCAGAATAATGTTGGCGGGCTTGACATCCCGGTGCAGGACGCCGCGAGAGTGGGCGTAGCCGAGCGCGGCGGCCACGCCCTCGATGATCTGCACCGCGCGCTCGGGGGGCAGCGTCACCGGATTGACGCTGGCGGCGTCGATACCGTCGATGAACTGCATGGAGATCCACAGTTGATCGTGCTCGGTGCCGCGGTCGTAGACCTCGACGATATTGGGGTGGTCCAGTTGCGCGACCAGGTCCGCCTCGCGTTCGAAACGCGCGCGAATCTCCCTGTCGGCGAACAGTTCCCGGTTCAACAGCTTGAGCGCGGTCAGCCGCCCCAGGCGGGGGTGACGAGCGAGATAGACCGAGCCCATCCCGCCCTGGCCGAGCAGTCGTTCGATGGTGAAACCGGCGAACACGTCACCGCTGTTCAGCACTTACGACCCCCTTTTCGGTGACGTACGGATCCGTGAGCCTACCGTCGGCGCGCCGCCGCGCCACTGCTCCGGATCAGCCGGGGGTGACCAGTCCCGATTCATAGGCCAGCACCACCGCCTGCGCCCGATCGCGCAGATTCAGTTTGGCGAAAACCTTCGAAACATGCGTATTCACCGTCTGTTCCGCGACGAACAGGCTCTCCGCGATCTCCGCATTGGACATACCGCGCGCCACCAACTCCAGCACTTCCCGCTCGCGCGGGGTCAGCGCCGCCAGCGCCGGGGCCGGAGCGCGGCGGGTATTGCTGCGCCGCCTGGTCACATCGGCGATGAGCCGCCGCGTCACGGTGGGCGCCAGCAGTGCGTCACCCGCGGCGACCACGCGCACCGCCCGCACCAACTCCTCGGCGGGCGCGTCCTTGAGCATGAACCCGCTCGCCCCGATACCGAGCGCCTCGTAGACATAGTCGTCGATATCGAAGGTGGTGAGCATGAGCACCCGCACCGGCGGATCGAACCCGGCCGACAGAATGGCGCGCGCCGCGTCGAGCCCATTCATCTCGGGCATGCGCACATCCATGAGCACCGCATCCGGGCGGAGCCGCTTCGCTTCCGCCACAGCGATTTTCCCGTCCGCGGCATCACCGACGACACTGATATCGGGCTGGGCCGCCAGCAGCGCCCCGAAACCCGCCCGCACCATCGCCTGATCGTCGGCGATCAACACCGTTATCGCCATAGTCCCACCTCGCGCACGCCACCGAGTTTGCCATGTCGCAGGCCGCCCGGCCGACGCCATGGCAGGTTCGCACCCCGACACGCTGGTAGGAGCCGTGGCATCCGACAACGCACCCGCCACGGCGCGCCCGCAGCGGGTGTATCCGACCCCGCAACGCGGGTGGCGCTAGCGGCCCGGCTCCAGCGCCACTGCGCCGGGCTCACCCGCGAGTACCGGCACCAGCGGCAGTTCGGCGTGGACGACGAACCCGCCGTCCGGGCGCGGTGCGGCGCTGAGGGTGCCGCCGACGGCGGTGGCGCGCGCCTGCATACCGGTGAGTCCGCTGCCCGGCGTCCCGGAGGGGTCGGCCGGGCGGGAGCCGATGGCGGGACCGTTCTCGACGGTGAGGGTCAGCGCCGCGCCGCGGGCGATGTGCACGCGCACCGGCGCCCCCTGCGCATGCCGCGAGGCATTGGCGAGGGATTCCTGCACGATGCGGTAGAGCGCCAGCCCGGTCGTCTCCGGAATGCTTTCGAGGGCTCCGTCGATGGTCCAGGCGAGCGGCACGCCCGCGCGCTGCGCGCCCTCCAGCATGGCCTGCACATCGGCCGCGGTGGGCTGCGGCGCGTGCTCGGGCAGCTGGCCGTCGCTGCGCAGCACGCCCAGCAGTCCGCGGCTCTCGTTGAGCGCCGAGCGCGCGCCCGTCCCGATGGATTCGAACTCCGCCCGCGCCTCGGGGGACAGATCATTGATCCGGTACGGCGCGGTCTGCGCCTGCACCACCACCATGGACATGTGGTGGGCCACCACATCGTGCAGGTCGCGGGCGATGCGGGCCTTCTCCTCCAGAATGGCGCGCCGGGCCCGCTCCAGTTCGGTCTCCTCCTCCTGCCGGACCAGAGCCTGGCGCGAGGACACCAGCCAGCGCACCAGCAGGCCCAGCACCACCAGCCCGGTAATGGCCACCGGCCAGCCGAACCCGGCGTCGGCGAAGCTGTCGCCGGTCGCGGCCATGGTGGTGCCGAACAGCAGCGAGGTCGCCACCCACACCACGCCGACGATCTGCATGGGCGATTGCACCGCCACGGCGGCCACCAGCGCGAACAGCGCCAGAATGTGAATCACCTGGAAGGGGATCGTATTGCCCGGTTGATGCGGGATGGCCATGGCGATGAGCGCCGCCGAGCCCGCGGAGATGGCCCAGCCCAGCGCCGGATTCACCCGCACCAGCAGGATCGGGAAGGCGGCAAGACCGGCGATGAAGGGTTGGGCGGCCGCCGGGACCTGATGGGTGATGTGCAGGGTGGGCCACGCCACCGCGATGAAGATGAGCGCCACCAGCACGGTGACCGCGTCGAACCACAGTCGCGCGTTCTTCGGACGGCGCTTGGGCGCCACGGTTGTTCCGAGCATGTCTATGACAGTAGAAACCATTATGGCTCCAGACCTCATACGGCCGGGGTATCTGTCACCCCCTACCGGAGTATTACCGGCTCATCCCGCTCCCCCGGCCCGCCCATGCGGGAACGGCCCCGCAGCGGGAGGCGGCATGATCACCCCGATTTCTAGCGTCGTTGTCCATGAGAGCGATCCGTTTGGCGTCCGCCGCGACCATGCTGTTCTCCGTTGCCGTGGTGTTCGCACCCGCCACCGCCGTCGCCGCCACCGCGCCGACTCTGCCCGAAGACAGCGCCGCCCGCCGCGCCATCCTGGAATCCACTGCCGCGCACCCGGATCCGTCCGTGGCCCCCGCCGATTTCGCGGCCGAGTTCGGCTACGCCCCCGTCCTGGAGTCCGGCCTGCTGGTCAACCCCGCCGGTGGCTGCTCCTCCCCCGTGCCGCTGCCCGCCGAGTTCGAACTCGCCTGCAAGGCCCACGATTTCGGCTACGACCTGCTCCGCTACGCCGACACCCACAACCAGCCCCTCGGCCCCTGGGCCCGCCAAACCCTGGACGCCACCCTCGAACAGCGCATGCACGCTTCCTGCGCCACCCGCCCCACCGCCTTCACCCGCACCCAGTGCCAGGTCATGGCCAGCGTCGCCACCACCGCCGTGGACCTCAACTCCATCCGCCAGAACTAAGGCGTCCCCATCCACGAGGCCATGTTCGACGACACCCCCGCCACCACCCCCTCTCCCCTGCGCATAGCCGGATTTGCCCTCGCGGCAACGGGTTCCCTCGCCCTCCTGCTACTCCTCCTCGGCGCCGCCCGCACCCGCTACACCGTCGCGCCCACCCCGGCGGTCGCGTGATGACCGACATCCGCACCACCGAGGTGGCAACCCACGCCGGACCCGTGCCCGACGAGTCACCGCTCTCGCCCGCGACCGCGGCGCGCGGCCGGGGCGCGCGGGGGCTGCCGAGAATGCGTCGTACGGGAGGTGGGGTCTCGTGGCCGCGGCTGGGTACCACCGCCGGGGTGGGGCTCGGGGCGCTGGCGTCGCTGGCTCCGGGGTTGTTGCCGCGGACCGCGTCGGCGCAGGCGGTGCTGACATCGTTGCTGGTGGTGCTCGCCTTGGCCGGGGCCGGTGTCGCACAGGTTGTGTTGCACCGCTTGCGGTTCGATACATCTCGGTGGGCTCGGTTCCGGAAGCCCGCACTGGGCGTGGCCGTGGCGCTGGTGATCGCGGCCGCGCTGCGAGCGTGGCATTGGCAGAACCGGCTGCGAGATGCCATGGGGGTGGCGCGGATCGGGCCGGAGTACTGGTTCCACTGGGGCGTCGGGGTCACCTTGATCGTCGGGGTTGTCGTCGCCGTCTGGATTGGATTGCGTTGGATCGCACGGCGATTGGGGCGTGCTCGGGGGCTGGCCGCACTGACCGTTGCCGCGATTGCCACACAGCTGGTGGTGGTGCCCGCGATCGTGGATTGGCGGCAGGCGGCGTATGCGGCCGCCGATGCGCGATTCGATCCCGCTGTGGTGCGGCCGGATTCGCCGACCCGGTCGGGGAGTCCGGAGTCGGCGATCGGCTGGCCCGCGCTGGGGGCGCAGGGGCGGCGGTTCGTCGCGGCCGATCCGGGGCGCGGGGTGCGGGTGTATGTGGGCCTGCATTCCGCACCGGATCTGGATGCGCGCGTGGACCTGGCGATTCGGGAGCTGGAGCGGTCGGGCGGATACGAGCGGCGCAATCTGGTGATCACGGTGCCGACCGGATCCGGCTGGATCGACGGCGAGGCCGCCGCCGGAATCGATGAGCGGTTCGGCGGGGATGTGGCGCTGGTCGGGTTGCAGTACTCGGCCGCGCCGAGCTGGGTGACCTTCCTGTTCGGCCGCACCGCCGCCCAGGAGTCGGCCCGGGCGCTGTTCACCGCCATCGAAGAGCGGGCCGCCCGCATGCCGGATCCGCCCCGGCTGTTCGTCTACGGCCAGAGTCTCGGCGCGCTGGGCGGCAGCTCGATCTTCGCGGACGATGCCGCCCAGGATCGGCGCACCTGCGGAGTCCTGTGGGCCGGTCCGCCCGCCGGGCAGGTGCATCGCGGCGGCGCGATGGTCCTGGCCAATTCCTCCGACCCGGTGGTGCATTGGTCACCGTCGCTGCTGTGGAAACCACCGAACCTCACCGGCACGCGCCCGGATGCCCCCATCCCGCAATGGATTCCCGGCATCAGCTTCGTCCAGACCGCCGCCGACCTGCTCGGCGCCCTGGACGCGCCCTCGGGCCACGGCCACCGCTACGGCACCGATCAAGGCACCACCATCCCCGACTGTTGAAGCGCGCCTTCCTATCCCGGATATCGGGTGAACCATTCGTCGGTCGGCTCGCCGTAGGCGTTGGGTTGGGGCCGAATTCGCGGCAGAAGTCGTCGGCCAGTCGTTCGATGATCGGGGCCGCGTCCAGGCCGGAGCGCCACTGGCCGGGCACGGCGCTCACGCCGAAGCGCGCGCCGAGCAGGGCGCCGCAGACGGCTCCGGTGGAGTCGCTGTCGCCGGAGTGGTTGACCGACAACAGCACTCCATTGCGGAAGATCTGCTCCGGCGTGCCACCGGCCGATTCCGCGCACAGGGCCGCGTAGACTCCGATGGCCAGGGCCTCGGGGCCGACCACACCGGAACCCAGCGATTCCAGGACCTCCAGCGGCGGCATGGGACTGCCCAGCCGCGCCGAGCCGTGCGCCAGCCGGATGGCGGCGGCCAGGGCCTGCGAGGTCTCCTGGTGCTCGCGATGCCGGACCAGTTCGGCGCGCGCCTGCTCCACCGCCGCCCGCAGATCCAGGCCGCGGCACAGTCCGAAGACAATGGCGGCGAGGGTCCCGGCGGGCAGCCAGCCGCCCGGATTGCCATGCGTGAGCGCGCCTGCGTCACAGGCTGTTTCGAAGGCGTACTCCAGCGAGTGGGTGAACCCGAACGGCACCGCGCGCACCAGCGCCGCGCAGCCCTTGGAATCGTTGATCGGGCGATTGCGCGTCCCCAGCGGCGCGCTCGGCTGCGCCTGCGCCGCCACCCGCTGCATGGCCGAGGTGGTGGTGTGCGTCGGGCCGCGATAGCTCATCAACTCCGGATATCCGGTCAGCCCGCTGCGCAACAGCAGCGGCTGCGCGGGCACGGTGATCCCCTGCCCCTGCAACCACACCAGCAGCGACTCCTGCACCAGCCCAACGGTAATGCCTTGAATCAACCCGTCGGTGGCGTCAGCCAGGCCGCGCGCCCGCACCCGCACCGACCCCCGGATGAGCGCGTCCATGGTGAACAGCGTCAGCTGTGTCTCATCGGAGATCCTGCCCCGGAAGCTGTTTCGCTCACCGGTCACGCCCCGCGGCCCGAATCGGTGCTTGATATCGCGCAGCAGCAGCATTTCCACCGGCGCGCCCAGCGCATCGCCGACGGCGCCGCCCAGCAGGCAGCCGTGCACCAGTTCGAGATGCGCCGACACCCGCCGGATCGGATCGACCGGCGCCGGGAGCGGACGGGTATCGGTGAGCACGGGCCCGGGCGGCGGCGCCACCGCCTCCCATGCGGCCTGGGCGAATTCGGTGCAGGAGGCGTACCGCTGCTGCGGATCCTTGGCCAGCGCCCGGTCCAGTACCGCGTCCAGGGCGGGAGTCAGCTTCGGATTCAGCGAACTCGCCGGGGGCGGCGCCGCCTGCAGATGCCCGAGCATGACTGCGGCGATATTGTCCGCGTCGAAGGGCCCCGCGCCGGTCAGCAGCCGGTACAGGGTGCAGGCGAGCGAATACTGATCGGACCGGTGATCCAGCGGCACCGCGCTCAGCTGCTCCGGCGAGGCGTAGGCCAGCGTCGCGGTCAAGGTGCCGGATCGGGTGATGGGCGCATTGCCGAGCACGCGGGCAATCCCGAAGTCGCTCAGCAGGGCCTACTAGGAGAACCCGGCCCCCGCCCCGGCCGAGCGCGACAGCAGGATATTGGCGGGTTTGACATCCCGGTGCAGCACGCCCTTACCGTGCGCGTAGTCGAGCGCGGCCGCCGTCTGCAGAATGATCTTCACGACCCGTTCCGGGGTGACGGTGTCCGGCCCCAGATCCGCCCCGTCGACGCCGTCGACGTACTGCATGGCGATCCACAGCTGCTCCCCTTCGGCGCCGCGGTCGTAGACGGTGATGATGTTCGGGTGATCCAGCTGCGCCACCACATCGGCCTCGCGCTCGAATCGGATACGAGTCTCGTTGTTCCCGAACATTTCCGGATGCAACAATTTCAGCGCCGTCAGCTTCCGCAACCGAGGGTGATGCGCGGCGTACACCGATCCCATCCCGCCCCGGCCCAGTTCGCGGTCGATCACATAACCCGCGAAAACTTCCCCCGGTAGCAGCATTCCCCAATCCCTCTTATGGCGTCTAACGGCTTGCAGCCTACCCGTCCGCGCGATATCGCCGCAGCCGGACGATCCGCTCCCCCTGGTTCCGGGGGGCACCGCGGCGGCTTTGGCATCGTTTGTACCGAGACAACGTGTCTCATGACGAAAGGACTTCGATGACTCGGACATGGTTCATCACCGGCGCAAGCCGCGGGCTCGGCCGCGCGTTCACGGTCGCTGCCCTCGAGGCCGGTGACCATGTTGTGGCGACCGTGCGCGACCCGCACGCCCTGGACGATCTGGCCGCCGAGCGGCTGCTGGTGCTGCCGCTGGACGTGCGCGATCGCAAGCAGGTGTTCGACACCGTCGCGGAGGCTTACACCTTCACCGGGTCGTTCGACGTGGTGGTCAACAATGCCGGGTTCGGCCTGGTCGGCGCGATCGAGGAACTGTCCGAGGACCAGATCCGCGATCAGATGGACACCAATTTCTACGGGGCGCTGTGGGTTTCGCAGGCGGCGGTGCCATTGCTGCGCAACCAGGGGTCCGGCCACATCGTGCAGATCTCGACGGTCGGCGCGGTCGGCTCGCTGCCGCTGTTCGGGCTCTACAACGCCAGCAAGTGGGCCCTGGAGGGCTTCAGCGCCTCGCTGGCGGATGAACTGCGCCCGTTCGGCATCAAGGTCACCATCGCGCAGATGGGCGGCTTCGACACCGACTGGGCCAAGACGAGTATGAAGTTCGCCGAAGGCGATCCGGCGTATCAGGAAGTGCGCAGCGCCATCCTGGGCATGCCCGACTATCCGACCCCGGAGGTGGTCGCGGCGTACGTGGCCGAGGCGCAGGCCGCACAGGCCGAGCCCGCCGAATCCGCGGAGCCCGCCGAGGGCGAATGGATCGAAGCCGCACCAGAAGTCGGCGCGGCCGCCCTGCTGGAACTGGTGAACGATCCGAATCCGCCGCTGCGCAAGATCATCGGCCCCGGCGCGCAGACCATGGTCGCCATGGCCCTGGACCAACGCCGCCTGGACTACGCCACCGACCCGGAATTCACCTGGCCCGCCTGACAGGACAATTCGGCTCCCGGCCGATGAATTCCATCGGCCGGGAGCCGAATCAGCGTGTCCCGCTCGGTCGCTCGCTCAGGCGATGGGCCCGCGCGCCGCCTCGTAGGCCGCGCCGACCCGGTACAGCCGGTCGTCGGCCAGCGCCGGGGCCATGATCTGCAGGCCCACCGGCAGCCCGTCGTCCGCGCTCAGCCCGGACGGCACCGACATGGCGCAATGCCCGGCCAGGTTGGTCGGCAGCGTGCACAGATCCGACAGGTACATGGCGAGCGGATCGTTGACCTTCTCGCCCAGCTTCCACGGCGTGAACGGGCTGGTCGGCGAGACCAGCACGTCGACGGTCTCGTAGGCCCGGTCGAAGTCCTGCGCGATGAGCGTGCGCACCTTGAGAGCCTGGCCGTAGTAGGCGTCGTAGTAGCCCGCCGACAGCGCGTAGGTGCCGATCATGATGCGGCGCTTGACCTCCGGGCCGAATCCGGCCTCGCGGCTGAGCGACATGACCTGATCCGCGCTGTGCGTGCCGTCGTCGCCGACGCGCAGCCCGTAGCGCATGGCATCGAAGCGCGCCAGGTTCGACGACACCTCCGACGGCATGACCAGGTAGTACGCCGAGAGCGCGTGCTCGAAGTTGGGGCAGGACACCTCGATGACCTCGGCGCCCAGCTCCTCGAGCTGCGCGACGGCGGCATCGAAGGAATTGATGACGCCCGGCTGGTAGGAGTCCGAGTGCAGCTCCCGCACGACGCCGACCTTCACGCCGGTCAGATCGCCCTTGGCGCCCTCGCGCGCGGCGGCCACGACCGGGGCCACCGGCACATTGCGGGAGGTGGAGTCGCGCGGGTCGTATCCGGCGATGACCTCGTGCAGCAGCGCGGTGTCGAGCACGGTGCGCCCGCACGGCCCGCCCTGATCCAGCGAGGACGCGCAGGCGACCAAGCCGAAGCGGGACACGGTGCCGTAGGTCGGCTTGGTGCCGACGGTCGCGGTGACCGCGGCGGGCTGGCGAATGGAACCGCCGGTATCGGTGCCGATGGCCAGGGGCGCCTGGTAGGAGGCCAGCGCCGCAGCCGAACCGCCGCCGGAGCCGCCCGGAATCCGCTCCTTGTCCCACGGGTTGCGGGTGGGGCCGTAGGCGGAGTTCTCGGTGGAGGAGCCCATGGCGAGCTCGTCCATATTGGTCTTGCCGAGAATCGGGACGCCCGCCTCGCGCAGCTTGCTGGTGAGCGTCGCGTCGTAGGGCGCCACCCAGCCCTCGAGAATCTTCGACCCGCAGGTGGTCGGCATATCCGTGGTGGTGAAAACGTCCTTGAGCGCCAAGGGAACACCGGCCAGCGGCGAGGCCGTCCGGCCCGCGGCAATGGCTTGATCGACCTCGGCGGCGGTCACCAGGGCCTGCTCACCGGCGACGTGCAGGAAGGCGTTGATCTCCCCGTCGACCTCGGCGATGCGCCGGATGTGCGCCTCGGTCACCTCGACCGAGGAGACCTCGCGGGCGTGGATCTTCTCGGCCAGCTCGACCGCGGTGAGCTTGGTCAGGTCGCTCATTCGCCCTCCCCCAGAATCTGCGGAACCATGAACCGCTGGTCCTCGACGGCCGGTGCGCCCGAGAGCGCCTCGTCCGGAGTCAGGCACGGCTGCACCGCATCCGGGCGCGTCACATTGGTCTCCGGATTCGGGGACGCGGTGGCGGGAACATCGGCGGCGACCTCGGCGATCCGCTTCACGTGGGTCAGGATCGAATCCAACTGACCGGCGTACAGATCGAGCTCGTCGTCGGTCAGGGCGAGCCGGGACAACCGGGCGAGGTGTGCGACCTCGTCCCTGGAGATGGCGGGCACCGCGGGACCCCTTTCAGCATGGTTCTAGCTTGGTGATTCGGCCGTACACAGCCTAGCGAGTCGCGACCGGCGGTCCGTGACTGGACTGTCCAGCCCCGATAGGTAACCATTCGGTAAGTGGCTCGGGTCACTCTGGTTGCTTCGATTCGATAACCGGCTACCAAGGGTGTAAGTATTGGCGAAGCCGGGTATCCACCCCAAGGTTTCGGTCGCTCGAGAGAAAAAGAGAAAGGAAGGCACGTGTCTTACTTGCTTCGCGTGCAACTTCCGGATCGGCCAGGCAGTCTCGGTTCGCTCGCGCTCGCGCTGGGTTCGGTGGGCGCGGACATCCTCTCGCTGGATGTGGTCGAACGCGGTGACGGCTTCGCGATCGACGACATAGTGGTGGAGGTACCGCCGGGGGCCTTGCCCGACACTTTGATCACGGCGGCCGAATCGCTGCACGACGTGCAGGTGGATTCGCTGCGGCCGTACTCCGGAATGCTCGATACCCATCGCGAGCTTGAGCTGATCGATCAGGTCGCCAATGCGCGCGACGATCGGCTGCAAGTGCTCGTGGACGGCGTGCCGCGCGTGCTGCGCGTCGGCTGGTCCACCGTGATCGATATCGGCCCGCAAGGCGCCTATCGCGTGGTGGGTTCGCAGAGCGCACCGTCGACCCAGGCGGGTTCGGCGCCGTGGATGCCGCTGGAGAAGCCCGCGGTCCTCGACGGCGAAGCCGACTGGGTGCCGCAACTCTGGCGGGACATGGACACCAAGCTGGCCGCCGCGCCGCTGGGCACCACCGGGAAGGCCCTGCTGCTGGGCCGCCCGGGCGGGCCGGACTTCCGGCCGTCGGAGGTCGCGCGCCTGGGCTACCTCGCGGGGATCATCGCCACGGTCCTCGGCTAACCCTCGAACTCCGGTGTCCTCGTGACACCTTGCCGCCGTTTCGCGTCGGTGCGCTCATCGCGCACCGGCGCGGAATGCTCTTCAGTTCAACGGCATCCGCATGACGGTCAGCGGCGTGCCCGCCATGGTCAGCCAATCCCGTTCCGGCACATGGGTGAAGCCGAGGCGGTCGTACATGCGGCGGGCGTCCTTCATGAGCGGCATGGTGGTGAGCACGACCGCGTCGAAGCTCTCCGCCCGCGCCGTGTCGATGACGTGGCGGACCAGAGCGGAACCGACGCCCAATCCGCGTGCGGACTTGGCCACCGCCAGCATGCGGAACTCGAGTTCGCCCGGCCGGGCGATATCGGCGAACGGCGTGCCCGGGGTCGCGAGGGTGAGCGAGCCGACGATCCGGCCCTCGTGGACCGCCACCAGAATGCGCGCGGTCTCGGCGCGGGTGTCGGTGTCGGCGAGTTCCGGAACGTAGTCGCTCTGCGGGTTGATGTACCCCTCGCCCACGTAGACGTAGACGGTGAGGGCACCGACCGCGCCGTACTCCTCGGGGGTCGCCTGCCGGATCTCGACCGCGCCGCTCATGAACCGCCTCCCGTCGTCCTCGTCTTCCAGATCATCGAACAGCAACGCCGGTGCGATATTCCGCACCGGCGTTCGCCACCACCCTAGGTCGAGATCCGGGTCAGCTATTCCGCCGGGGGCGTGACGGCCTCCGGGCCGTCCACGAGCAGCCGCTTGAAACCGTCCTCGTCGAGAATCGGGACGCCCAGCTCCTCGGCCTTGGCGGCCTTGGAGCCCGGGGCGTCGCCGATGACCACGAAGGCGGTCTTCTTGGAGACCGATCCGGAGGCTTTGCCGCCGCGCACCAGAATGGCCTCCTTCGCCCCGTCGCGGGTGAAGTCCTGCAGCGAACCGGTCACCACGATGGACAGGCCCTCGAGATTGCGCTCGATGGATTCGTCGGCCTCGTCCTCCATCCGGACCCCGGCCGCCCGCCACTTGTCGATGATGTCCAGATGCCAAGGCACGGTGAGCCATTCGCTCAGCGCTGCGGCAATGGTGGGGCCGACGCCGTCGGTGGCGGCCAGCTCCTCGATCGAGGCTTCCTGAATGCGGTCCATACTGCGGAATTCCGAGGCCAGCGCGCGGGCCGCGGTGGGACCGACGTGCCGGATGGACAGCGCGACCAGCACCCGCCACAGCGGACGGTCCTTGGCCGCATCGAGATTCGTGAGCAGGCGGTTGCCATTGGCCGAGAGGGTTCCGGCCTTGTTGGTGAACAAGGTGGTGCCGAGCAGCTTCTTCTCGTCGAGGGAGAACAGATCGCCTTCGTCGCCGATGGCCCCGGACTTCAGCAGATCGATGGCGGCCTGGTAACCCAGCGCCTCGATATCGAACGCCCCGCGTCCCGCCACATGGAATACGCGCTCCCGCAACTGCGCCGGGCAGTACTGCTGATTGGGGCAGCGGATATCGGCGTCGCCCTCCTTCTCCGGGGCGAGTTCCGTACCGCACTCGGGGCAGTGCGTGGGCATGACGAATGCGCGTTCGGCGCCGGTGCGCGCATCCACCACCGGGCCGAGCACCTCGGGAATCACGTCACCGGCCTTGCGAATGGTGACCGTATCGCCGATGAGCACGCCCTTGCGCTGCACCTCGGCGGCATTGTGCAGCGTCGCCATGGCGACGGTCGAACCGGCGACGGTGACCGGCGCCATGACCGCGAACGGCGTAACCCGGCCGGTGCGACCGACATTCACCTGAATGTCGAGCAGTTTGGTGGTGGCCTCCTCCGGCGAATACTTGTACGCGATGGCCCAGCGCGGCGCGCGCGAGGTGGCGCCCAGCCGCCGTTGCAGGGCGAAATCGTCGACCTTGACGACCTGGCCGTCGATCTCGTGCTCGATATCGTGGCGGTGCTCGCCCCAGTAGCTGATGCGATCGATCACCGCGTCCGCGCCCTGCGCCTGCACCGTATGCGCCGAGACCGGCAGCCCCCACGCCGCGAGCGCCCGGTAGGCCTCGTATTGCGATTGCGGCGCAAAGCCTTCCAGGCGGCCGAAGCCGTGGCAGATCATCTTCAACCGCCGCCGGGCCGTGACCGCCGGATCCTTCTGCCGCAGCGAGCCCGCCGCGGTATTGCGCGGATTCGCGTACGGCGCTTTGCCTTCCGCGACGATCGAAGCATTGAGGTTCTCGAAGTCGGCGAGCGTCATGAACGCTTCGCCGCGCACCTCGAGGAGTTTCGGCACCGGGAATTCGGCGGTTCCGGTGAGCTCGTGCGGAATGTCCTCGATGGTGCGGGCATTCAGCGTGACGTCCTCACCCGTGCGCCCGTCGCCGCGGGTCGCGCCGCGCACCAGCTTCCCGTCCTCGTACACCAGATTGAGCGCGACGCCGTCGATCTTCACCTCGCACACGAAGTGCGTGCCCGCCCCGGTCTCGGCCTCGACGCGCGCGATCCACGCCCGCATCTCCTCCTCGTTGAACACATTGTCCAGGGAGTACATGCGCTCCAGATGATCCACCGGCGCGAACTCGGTTGTGAAGCCGCCGCCGACCACCTGGGTCGGCGAATCGGGCGTCCGCAGGTCCGGGTGCGCCTCCTCCAGCGCCACCAGCTTCACGAACAGCTCATCGAATTGCCCGTCGGAGATGGTCGGCGCGTCCCGCACGTAGTACCGGAACTGATGCTCGCGCACCTCCTCCGCCAGCCGCTGCCACTCGACCCGCTCGTCCCCACTGGCCTGGGTGATCTCGATGCCCGATTCGCTCACAACAGGCAGACTAGCCGGTTGGACCGACACCAATGCGCGACATTCCCGCACTTCGCGCCGTGTTCCGCGGGTGGCGGGGGCCCGGGTCGGCAGGTGATCGCCCGGCACGACGCCGCGCGCCCCGCCAGCTGAAACACCCGGTGCTTGCGGGCGCTCGCGCGGATCGGATCGATGTCCGGCAGCGACCTCCGGACGGCAGCGCCGGGCCGAGGGCCACGGCCGGGCGCGCATGCGCGGCGATATCGGCTCTCGCCATTGTGACGCGGGGAACAGGGCTGCCACCCAGGGAGTTCGACCGTGTATGGACCTCGCCAAAGCAGTCGACTTCGCTCGCTCCACGCAGAACTCCGTCCTCACCACCTTGCGCCGCAACGGGCTGCCGCAGCAGTCCAATGTGAACCATTGGGTCGGCGAGGACGGGCTGATCCGCGTCTCCATCACGGCCGGGCGCGCCAAGTATGTGAACCTGTCGCGCAATCCCTGGACCGCGCTGCACATCAGCGCCCCCGACTTCTGGTCGTACGCGGTGATCGAGGGCGAGGCCGCGCTCTCTCCCGTGGCCGCCGAACGCGACGACGCTGTTGTCGAGGAGCTCATCGCCTACTACCGCGCGCTGTCGGGCGAACACCCGGACTGGGACGACTATCGCCGCGCCATGGTCGAGGATCGCCGCGTCGTGCTGAGCATCACGCCGACGCGCGCCTACGGAGCGCTTCCCTGATCGGTCACAACTGTTTCGGCGGATCGCTGTGCCGGGAACCGAAATACGGCCGCGAACCGGGGTGATCGATGGCCCAGTTGTCCGGCTTGCCCGCCGGGTAGACGACTGTAATCTGATCACCCACCGACGGCCACTGGTTCACATCCCACGCGAAACGGCCGTACACCTCGTGCGCCACCAGCGAGGGACCCGAGATGCTCCCGCTGATGGTGACGTACTGCTCCCCGGTCGCGTTCGGCCGCGGGCTCACCCCGGTCACGTACAGGGTGCCGGACTCCGGCGCGGCGATCGGCGCGCCGCTGCGACCCCGCCGGTACAGCAGGACCGTCGCCACCAGCGCGCCGCCGATCAACAGGATGAACGCGAACTCCATCATGAGCCCATGCTATGCGTCACTGCGGAGTGAGCTCCGAGGTGCCGTCGGGGGTGCGGCGCACCTGCCAGACCGTGGTGCGGGTGGCCTGGGAGCGGCCGTTGCCGCGATCGATGAGGGTGCGGTTGGCGGTGGTGAAGACCAATTGCGCGCCGTGGGTATTGGTTTCGGGGTTCTGGAACAGCTGAATGAGGCTGTCGGCCGCCTCGGGGGTCAGATTGGCGGCGATATCGTCCACGGCGAACACGCCCCCGGCGTCCAGGGCGTCGAGCATGGGCGGCAGCAGCCGCAGCATGGCCAGCGTGGCCGTGGACTCGTCGGCGATATCGAAGGCGGTGTCGATGCCCTCGTGGGTCAGGCCCAGGCCGACGCCGCGGCGGGCGACCATGCGGGAGTAGAGGGCGTCTCGGGCGGCCTCGAACATGGGGCCGATGCGGATATCGTCACCCGCGCGTTCGAAGACGATGCGTTTGCGGTTGTGCGGATGCGAATGTAGCCATTCCGCTTGCACATCGGCATTGCCGAGCCGGAAGCCGTAGGTGTACGGGCAACCCTCGGCGACGAAGTGGGCGACGAATTCCGAAGGGCGGTCGGCGAATCCGAGGTACGGGGTGCGCACCGGACCGCTGTAGGGATCCCAGCCGGTGACCGAGTTGAGGACGGCGTCGCGCATTCGGTCCAGGGCGTCGACCAGGCCGGTCTTACCGGTGGCGGCGGCGCCGTAGACGGCGGTGACGGAGGTGGCAATCGGGCCGTTGCCACGGGTGAGCCGCAACTCCTGCGGCTCGGCGAGTGAGCGGTGATTCGTCACTTGGAAACTACGCAACACCCTGCACATATTGCCGGTCGGCGGGCCGGAAAGCGATTCGCACCTATCGGACACCCCGGTTGACAGGAAACCCAACGGTTGCCTATTCTCGGATATGCAACCACAAGGTTGCCTATGGCGAAGGGGCACGGGCGAGGCATCCGATGGACGAGGTCTTCAAGGCACTGGCCGATCCCAGCCGCCGCAGGCTGCTCGACAGCCTCAACGAGCGGAACGGTCAAACCCTGCGTGACCTGTGCACCGGGCTCGATATGACCCGCCAGGCCGTGAGCAAACACCTGGCCGTGCTGGCAGCGGCCAACCTGGTGACCACGCGACGGCACGGCCGCGAAAAACTGCACTACCTCAATGCCGAACCCGTCAATGCCATCGCCGACCGCTGGATCAATCGATACGACCGCGGGCGGGTGCGCGCACTCGCCGACCTCAAATCCGTACTGGAGAGCGCGACCATGAGCGACGAATTCGTCTACACCACATACATCAAGACCACACCCGAGCAGTTGTGGCGGGCCCTGACCGATCCGGCCTTCACCGACCGGTGCTGGGGCGCGACCTTCGATACCGACTGGAAGACCGGATCCACCATGACGTGGGAGCAGTCCGGCTGGGTCAGCAAGGATCCCGAACAGGTGATCCTGGCGTCCGAGCCCTATCGGCTGCTGTCCTACACCTGGCATTCGGTGGACCGCGCCTTTGCCGACCAGTTCGGTTTCAGCGCGGACGATTTCGAGAAGATGTCCACCGAGCCGCGGTCGAAGGTGACCTTCGAGATCGAACCGCTCGGGGAGATGGTGAAGCTGACCGTCGTCCACGACGGCTTCGCCCCCGGCAGCCGCATGCTGGAGGGCGTCCGCGAGGGCTGGCCCGCCATTCTGGCGAATCTGAAAACGCTACTGGAGACCGGGGATACGATGCCCGAACCACCCGAGCAGTAGAGACGGCGGGGGCGACGACTGGGCCGTCGCCCCCGGATATCAGTTTCCGTACTGCTTGGTCTCCGGCCACTCGATCAGCAGCACGTGCGCGGGCTGCTCGGCCACCGGCCGATGCTGGACCCCCTTGGGCACCACGAAGATATCGCCGCGCCGCAGCGTCACCGGATCGCGATCGCCGAGCTCGATCCGGAATTCCCCGTCCCAGCACAGGAACAGCTCGTCCTCGTCGTGGTGATGCCAGGGGAATTCGCCGTGCAGCCGGGCGGCGCGCACCACGGTGTCATTGGCGAGGGCGAGATCCTGCGGCTGCCAGGGGCCGGGCAGTGCGGCGACGGTATCGGTGATGGAAACCTTGCTCATGGATTCATCGTCGCCAACCTGAGCTCGCCATCCCAGAGCCAATCCGGCAGAATTGGTCCCGATATGGAGCCAATTGAATTGGCCGATCGACTCGGCCGCTGGTCGGCGGGTCGCGGCCCGCTGTACGTGCTGCTGTCCGCCCGCCTGCGCACCCTGATCGACGAGGGCGAACTGCCACCCGGCACCGGGCTCCCCCCGGATCGCGCCCTGGCCAAAACCCTTGCGGTGGGCCGCAATACGGTGGTCGCCGCCTACGATCTGCTCACCGTCGAAGGCCGCGTGGTGCGCCGCCGGGGCAGCGGCACCCGGGTCGCCGGACCCGAATCCGCGCCGGTGCGCGACACCACCCACTCCCCCGCCTTCCTGCAACTCCTCGAACCCGACAGCGGCATCATCGCCCTGGCCTGCGCGGCGCCCGGCACGCCCTCGCCCGAGGTGGCCGAGGCCTATCAGCGCATGGTCCCCGACCTGGCCGCCCTCGACGGCGATATCGGCTACCACCCCGCCGGACATCCCTTGCTGCGCAGGGCGATCGCCGATCGCTACCGTTCCCGCGGCGTCCCCACCGACCCGGCGCAGATCCTCATCACCGGCGGCGGCCAGCAGGCCCTGTCCCTCATCGCCCACGCCTTCCTGCGCCCCGGCGACCGCGTCCTTGTCGAAACCCCCACCTATCCAGGCGCACTGGAAACCTTCCGCGACGCCGCCGCGATCCCCGTCCCCGCCCCCATCGGCCTGGGCAAGATCGCCCCTGCCGCCCTCGCCTACGTCGTCGCCACCCACCACAACCCCACCGGCGCAATACTTCCCGCCGCCCACCGCCGCGCCCTGGTCAAATCCGCCGCAGCCGCCGGAACCCCCCCCTGATCGACGACGAAGTCCTGGCCGAACTGCCCTTCCCCGGCACCCCCGCGCCCCCACCCCTGGCCGCCTACAACGACGACATCATCTCCATCGGCTCCCTGAGCAAAATCATCTGGGGCGGAATGCGAGTCGGCTGGGTCCGCGCCCTCATCCCCGTCATCGACCGCCTGGCCCGCCTCCGCGCCGTCCACGACCTCGGCGGCAACATCCCCGCCCAACTGGCCGCCGCCCACCTGTTCCCCCCCCCCACCCCCCCACCTCGACACCATCCGCGACCGCATCTCCCACCAGCGCAAAGCAGCCCACGACCTCCTACACGCCGACCTCACCCGCCTCATCCCCACCTGGACCATCCCCAAAGTCCCCGGCGGCCAAACCCTCTGGATCCGCCTCCCCCACGGCGACGGCACCTCCTTCGCCCAACGCGCCCTCCGCCACGGCATAGCCCTCCTCCCCGGCGCGGGCCTCGACCCCTCCGGCAACAGCCACGACCACATCCGCCTCAGCTTCGTAGCCCCCGAAGAAGACCTCCGCAAAACCGCCCACCGCCTAGCCGAAGCCTGGCGAACCTACGACCCGCCCGCCCACCCTCTCCCAGGCTCACCGCCCCTCGCTGTCTGAGCACTACACTCGGACGATGTCGGCCCCGTCAGCGACGAATCGCGCGGATCGTTCCGATGCGCGGATCGTTAACGGCCACCGGCCTGCCGTACGGTGCGACGAGGTCGTCCCAGCTGTGGAATTCGGTGCTCCAGCCGATATCCGTGAGCCACTGCTCGGCGTCGGGGCCGAGGCCGCCCGGGGAACGCGGTGGTGCGGCATCGCCCGACACCATGCGGCGCAGTTCGACGTACGGGGCGCTGTCCGTGTCGACCGCGAACCGGCCGAATCCGAAACGGCTTCCCGGCGCTGCGATTTCGGTGATCTTCTCGACCACGCCGCGGGCATCCTCGTCCAGGTAACCCAGCACGCCCTCATCGATCCAGTGGGCGGGCTCCTCGAACCGGAAACCATTCGCCACCAACTCTTTCGGCCAGTCAGCACGCAGATCGGCCGCGATGACCCGGCGCTCACAGCGCGGCGCCGCACCGGCCTGCGCCAGGACCGGTTCCTTGAACGCGAACAACTCCGGCAGGTCGATCTCGAACAGCCGCACGCCTTCCGGCCATTCCATCCGGAAGGCGCGGGTATCCAATCCGGCGCCGATGAGAACGATGTGGCGGCAGCCCGCGGCGAGTGCGGCTCGGACCGAGTCGTCGACGAGCCGCACACCGACGCTGCGGCCCTCGTAGAACTGGTCCGCCAGCGCTTCCAGTCGTTCCCAGCGCGCCGGATCGAAGCTGCGCGCGGCGGCATCGGCGAATACGCGCGCCAGCGGGTCGTCGTAGAGCCGGTCGGGGCGATCGGATTCGCGCGCTCGGATCACGGCCACGCCGATGGCGGTCATGGCCACTCCGGCGATGGGTGCTTGCGGGTGGGTTCCGGTCATCGATTGCTCCCCGTTCGAGTCCGCTCCGGCCCGGTGGCTCTCCGAGCCGCAATCGACGGTAGACCCAATTCGTGAGCAAACGTAAGGATTTGCCGGATTCTCAGTCGAACGTGAGGGATTCGGGTTCGTCGGCGTAGGCGTGGGCGGTTTCGGAGGCCAGGGTCAGGGCTTTGCGGGCCCAGGACAGCGGGGCGCCCGAGAGGCCACAGGCCGGGGAGACGATGACTTGTTCGGCGAGCAGGCGGCGGCGGAAGCCGAGGCGATCCATCAGGCGCACACCGGGTTCGGCGATCTCGCGCCAGGTGAGCGGCTTGCTCGGCGCGGTCGTCGGCACCAGGCCCAGGGCCAGATACTTTCCGTCGTC
This sequence comes from Nocardia crassostreae, assembly GCF_001613405.1. GTDB lineage: Bacteria > Actinomycetota > Actinomycetes > Mycobacteriales > Mycobacteriaceae > Nocardia > Nocardia crassostreae. The sequence goes on along the minus strand of NZ_BDCH01000029.1, from coordinate 195,161 downwards.
GAGCAATTCGCCGATGCGGTCGAGGTCGGCGGTGGCGATGGTCGCCATATCGAAGCCGACCGCGGCGGCGGCGCTCTTGCGGAGGAAGCCGAGGGCCGGGGGTGCGGCGCAGGTGTGGACCAGGACCGGTCCGGGCTGGGCGGTGACGACCGTGTCGAGGACGTGCAGGGCCTCGGGTTCGGGCATGGCGCGCACCGTGTTCAGGACGCTGACCCCGCGCAGAGAGCCGTCGAGGATCGCGGTCAGCAAGGGTTCGTCCAACTGCACCAGCACATCCGCGCCGAGGCGCTTGCCGAGTTCTGCGGCATGATTGGCGAGCCCCTCCGCGAGGGATTCCGAAAGATCGCGCAGCGCACCGGAATCGGTGATCACACGGTGCCCGAGCGGCAGCTCCACCTCGGCGGCGAGGGAAAGCGGGCCGATGGCCTGAAGTTTGACCGGTCGGCCGGATCCCGCGAAACCGGCCGTCTCCCAGGCTTCTTCGAGAGCGTCGAGATCGGTGCGCAGCAGGTCGTGGGAGCGGCGAGCCACCGCACCGGGCCGCACCGCGAGCCGGTAGCCGCGCGTAGTGCTGTCGAATCGCATATCGACGAGGAGCGCCGAGGCGCGCCCGACCATATCCGAACCCACACCGCGACCGGGCAATTCGACCAGGTGGGGCAACTCTCCCAGCTCGCCGACCACGGTGGCGGCTGCCTCCCGCGCATCGGTTCCGGGCCAGGACCCGACGCCGGTGGCGATCCCGCCCCGCAGCACGCCCGAACCCGCTCCGCCGTCACTCACTCACGCCACCTCGCATCGCACTCGCCATCGGACCACCCGCACCCGGCCGAATCTCCATCGTCCACAACCCCGGAGCACGCGCCACCGTCCGTCCGGCCGATCGTGCCGCGCAATCCGAAACAACGTCGACCGGGAAATGGTGGCGGGGCCTACTCGACCGATGCCGCCACCATTTCCCGGTGATCGTCTGTCCAGAAAGGTACGAGGGGTGGGTCACCGGGTGGGGTCGGCGGCGACGCCGGTCGCGTGCGCGTGGAGTTCGCGTTCGGTGCCGGAGATGGTGCCGCTGCCGAGGACTTCGTCGCCCGCCTCGTCGGGGCGGTAGAGGACCACGGCCTGGCCGCGGGCGACGCCGGTGAGGGGCTCGCGGAGGCGGACGACCAGGCCGTCGCCGACCGCTTCGGCGACCGCGGGGGCGGTGCCGCCGTGGGCGCGGACCTGGGCGATGCATTCGACGGGCTCGGTGGGGGTCACGCCGGAGGTCCAGATGGCGCGGTCGGCGAGGACCGTCCACACCTCGAGGTCCTTGGCGGAGCCGACGTGCACGGTGCCGGAGTCGGCGTCGATGCCGGTGACGTAGCGGGGCAGGCCGTCGGCGGCCGGGCCGGGCAGGCCGAGGCCCTTGCGCTGGCCGATGGTGAACTCGTGCACGCCCTTGTGGTCGCCGAGCTTGGTGCCGTCGGCGTCCACGACCGCACCCGGGCGAATGCCGATCTTCGCGCCCAGGAAGGCCTGGGTGTCGCCGGAGGGGATGAAGCAGATGTCGTGGGAGTCGGGCTTGTTCGCCACGGCCAGCCCGCGGGCGGCCGCCTCCTCGCGGATCTGCGGCTTGGGGGTGTCGCCGACCGGGAACATGGCGCGCTGCAACTGATCCGCGTTCAGGACCGCGAGCACGTAGGACTGGTCCTTGTCCGCGTCCCCGGCGCGGCGCAACACACCGTCCTCGAGGCGGGCGTAGTGCCCGGTGACGACGGCGTCGAAGCCCAGCGCAACGGCGCGGTCGGCCAGGGCCGAGAACTTGATCTTCTCGTTGCAGCGCAGGCACGGGTTGGGGGTCTCACCGGCGGCGTAGGCGGCGACGAAATCGTCGATCACGTCTTCCTTGAACCGGTCCGCGAAATCCCAGACATAGAACGGGATTCCGAGCACGTCGGCGGCGCGCCGGGCATCCCCCGCGTCCTCCTTGGAGCAGCAGCCGCGCGATCCCGTGCGCAGCGTGCCCGGGGTCGGCGACAGCGCCAGGTGCACGCCGACCACCTCGTGTCCGGCCTCCACGGCGCGGGCGGCCGCCACCGCGGAATCCACGCCACCACTCATCGCGGCAAGTACACGCATCTAGAAGCCTCCCTTCGCTCCGGCCAGTCCGGCCGCTTTCGCCCGCTCCACCACCTGCGGCAGCGCGGCCAGCAGGGCATCGATATCGGCGTCGGTCGAGTTGTGTCCCAATGAGAATCGCAGCGACCCGCGCGCCAGCCGCGGCTCCACGCCCATGGCCAGCAGCACATGGGAGGGTCCGGCGACACCGGCATTGCAGGCCGATCCGGTCGAGCATTCGATCCCGGCCGCATCCAGCAGCATGAGCAGCGAATCGCCTTCGCAGCCGGGGAACGTGAAGTGGGCGTTGCCCGGCAGCCGTCGCTCGCCGGTCACGCCATTGAGCACGGCATCGGGCACCAACGCCCGCACGCCGTCGATGAGCCGATCCCGCAGCCGGATCAATTCGGCTGTGCGCACGGGCAATCCGGCCACGGTCTCGCGCACGGCCGCGGCCAGTCCGATGGCCCCCGGCACATCCGAGGTCCCCGACCGCAGATCCCGCTCGTGCCCGCCGCCGTGCAGCAGCGGCACCGCCGCCACCTGCCGCCCCAACAGCAGCACGCCGACCCCGTGCGGCCCACCGACCTTGTGCCCCGCGAAACTGGCCGCCGCCAGCCCTCTCGCCCCGAAATCGATCGGCAGCTGCGCCGCCGCCTGCACCGCGTCACTGTGCATGGGCACATCGAATTCCTGTGCCACCGCCGCGAGTTCGTGAACGGGCTGCACCGTGCCGACCTCGTTATTGGCCCACATGATGCTCACCAGCGCGACCTCGTCCGCATACCGGGCCAGCGCCTCCCGCAGCGTCCCCGGCGAAACGACGCCCTCGGCATCGGCCTCCAGCCACGTGACCTTCGCGCCCTCGTGCTGCTCGAGCCACTCCACGGTATCGATCACCGCGTGATGCTCCACCGCACTGGCCAGAATCCGAGTCCGCCCCGGCTCCGCGTCCCGCCGCGCCCAGTAGATCCCCTTGACGGCGAGATTGTCGCTCTCGGTCCCCCCCGAAGTGAAAATAACCTCCGAAGGCCGCGCCCCCAGCCCCGCCGCAATCGACTCCCGAGCCTCCTCCAACGCCCGCCGCGCAGCCCGCCCCGACCCATGCAGCGAAGACGCATTCCCCGCCGTCCCCAAGGCAGCACACATCGCCTCGACGGCGACCGGGAACATGGGTGTCGTGGCCGCGTGATCGAGGTAGACCGTCTGGGCACCGACCGGACCCGGGAAAGCCGACTTCATGACCAGTAAAGGATAGCCGCCGCCGTCTCGCCGATATTCCCGCCGTACCCGCCCCCCCATCGAAAGCCCACTTCCCGAGCACACAGCGACGCGACCGACCCAATCTCTTCCGTATGCTGATGCACGATCCCGGCGCGGGTGCGGTTCACCGTTGGCGCCCAGGATTCGGCGAGGCGGCCGCGCAGACCACCGCCAGTGCCCGGGATGGCCGGGGCGGGTCAGGCGATGCGGACGCCGCTGTCGAGGTCGCCGTCCAGGAGGGCGGCGCCCAGGGTGGTGAGGTGGTGGCGCATGGTGTTGCGGTGGCGGAGGCTGGCGATCAGGCCCGCTTCGCGGAGGATCGAGGCGTGTTCGCTGGCGGTGGCGCCGGAGACGCCGAGGCGGCGGGCCAGTTCGGTGGTGGTGCAGCCGTCGGCGATGGTTTGCAGGGCGGCGGCGCGGGTGCGGCCGAGGAGGGCGTTGAGGGCGTCGTTGGGGGCGCGCGGGCCCCAGGCGGCGGCGAAATCGCCGATATTGCGCAGGGCGGGGACGATCAGGTTCACGGGCGGATCCGGATCGACCGATGATTCCAGGAGGATCGGCTCGGGCCCCACGAACAGGGAAGGCACGATCACCAGGCCGCGGCCGCGCAGGTGCAGATCGCGGCAGATGCGCGGTTTGTGGATCTCGAGAACCGGGGCACGCCAGCGGACATGCGGGGTGAGGGCCGCGAAGAGGGCCTCCACTCCTTCGTTGGCCATAGTTCGAGCCCAGCGCTCGGCGGTCACCTCGAGGAAGGAGTGGATGTGCGCCCAGCGGCCGTCGAAGGCGACCGTGTGGAACGACTCCACGGCCGCAGCGACCATGCCGAGTGCGGCGCCGTCGCGGTCCGGAATATTCGCGGCCCAGGCGGGAATCGGGCCGCGGCCCAGTTCCCGTTGTTTGTCGACCGCGCATTGGATTTCGCGGCGCAACTCGTCGCGGGACGCCAGCCGCAGGGCGGTGATGCCCTCGGACATGGTTCGCGCGCCGCGGGTCGGAGTGATGAGATCGACGAAGCAGTCGTCGGGATGGATGAGATCGGCCAGCACGCCGAAGTCGGCCGGGAGGACGCGCCGCACCGAGCCCGCCCAGCCGTCGAACACCGCCAGGCCGTTGCGCCGGACCGCTCGGGTCGCCATGATCGTCTCGCCGAGCGCCCCGAGCGGCGCGCCGATCCGGACGCGCAGCAAATCGTCGGTGGTGAGATGGACCTGCTTCACGATCTCCCCCGTCCCGCCGAAAACCGGTAGCGCCCAAGGCTACCCCGGCTCATCGCGCGCCGCGCCCGTGCGCCGCGGTCAGAGGATCCAGCCGCATCAACGTGTCCTGCACCGATCTCCGCGGAATCCGACGCGTCGGCTCCGTGCGGCCTTGCTCCCGGCCCCGTACCCCAGCCACCGCCCCGCTCACTGCCTCGGCCAGCCGGGTCAGTACCGCGCCGGGCTGGGCACCGCGCTGGGCAACCACTCCGTTCATGCTGTGCTACCTCCTCTTTCGCTCCCGCCGCCGAGCGTAGGAAGAGGTAACGCGCCACCGCATCAACGTTAGGCTGTGGCCTAAACATCCGGGTGGCGGAGGCGATCAGCGGGTCGGCCGGGCGAGCCGCCCGGTTTCGAGATGGGCGATATCGCCGCCGGTGTCCAGTGCCGCGTCGAGCAGCCGGGCGAGCGAGGTGCCGTAGACCGGGACTTCGCTGGGCGGTTCACTCAGGCGGTAGGTCGTCCGCGCGGGGAACGAGCCGGGCTGCTCGGCCTCCTCGAGGCGGCAGACGATCCAGTGGGTGGTCTGGGTGTGGAAGTCGAAATGGTCGACCGCCGCGATGCTGCGTCCGTCCGGGAGATCGATCATGGTCACGATCGTGTCGTGGTCGGCGCCGAAGTAGGCGGTGCGGCGTTCGGCGGAAGGGACTATTCGCCAGGCGCCGTCGAAGAGGGTCGCGGCGCCGATTCTGCGGTAGAGGGCGATGACATCGGCGCAGGCGGCCTCGTGGAGCAGATCGTGCTCGTTCGGCTGCGGCGGGCTCGCGTCGTGCTCGCGGATGATGCGATCGATCACATCGTCGATCTCGACGGCCGCCGCGGTGAGATGCCAGCCCGCGATCGGGCGCAGCGCGCCGTCGTCGTCTTGTGCGATCCCCACCAGACCGGCATGCAGCGCGACCGCGGTGGCGACGCCGCGCACCCGGTCGTCGACTCGGACGGTGACGCGCGACAGGGTGGCGGGCACACTGTCGCTGCGGATGCCCGGACCGTGGTAGTCCCAGCCGTCGACGGTGATATCGCGGGGTTCGTCGATCGGCAACTCCAGCAACGGATTCGGGCGCTCGATCGTGCCCGTGGCGCGCAGGTACGGATAGAACCGGGCGATCCAGCCGGTGATCACCTCGCCGCCGTAGGCGTCGACCGGGTTGTAGATGCGTTGCCAGAACGCGGTATCCACATCACCGGCGGCGGCGCGGACGAATTGATCGGCAATGGGCGCCAGCGAACGACGCCAGGATTCCAATCCGAGTTCGGTGAGAGTGTCGATCCGCGCGCGGATCTTCCGCCAGTCCTCCACCGTTCCGGTCAGCGTGATCGCCGGGATGCCGCACACGCACACCAGCAGATAGGAGAAGTACGGCGAGTACGCGTCGAGCGCCACGACACGCCCCGCCATGCCCTCGATCTCGGTGCTGGTGGAGAAGTCGCAGTCGAACAGATCGGTGGACCGGGCCTCGGCCTCCAGCAGCTTGTGGAACATCCCCACCAGTTGCTGCCACGATTCCGAATCCTGCGGCATCGGCCCGTCAACGGTCACGGCGAGCGTTTTGCGACCGGAATGATCCACCAGATCGGCCCGCAATTCCGTTGCGCGCAAACGAATATTCTGTGCGACTCCCTGGATGATGGTCAGCCACACGGCATCCGGGGTCAGCACCAGCGGACGATGATCGGCGAACGCGCGCCCGACCGCGCTCAGCAACGGGTGCACGCCATCCGGGACCAGCACCGGCATGGTCGGATCGCCACCGATCGCCAACGCCTCCCCGTACAGCTCGCCGATCGGCTGGACGGGCAGGGCATCGACTGCGGGGGTTACGTCGTCCACCCCGAAAACCACCATCGCGCGATCCTATGCCGCCCGGAAAATCCGGGCACCACAATAAATCTAGATAAGTTAGTGCACCCTAAGTTAAGGTGCTGGGGTGGGTGAAACGGTATCGCTGGGAGCGATCCAAGAAACGCTGTTGATTCCGCTCTATGGCCGGGCACAGGATGCGCGGCGTCGATCGAGTGTCCTGGCCGATCGCAAGGCGATCGAACTCGTGGAATCGATCGACTACGACTTCGCGAAGTTCCGGGGGCCGTCCCTGTCCGGCTCGGTGCTGCGCGCCTCCATCTTCGACGAGTACGTGCGCGGGTTCCTCCGGGAGCATCCGGACGGGACGGTGGTGGATCTCGGGTGCGGCCTGTCCACCCGGTTCCACCGGCTCGACAACGGGCAAGTGAGCTGGATCGATCTCGATGTCGAGGACACCATGGCGCTGCGCCGCCGCTTCTTCGACGACGGCGACCGGTACACCATGATCGCGGGCTCCATTCTCGAAACAGACTGGTTCGCACGGGTGAAGAAGAATCCGGGCCCGATTTTCCTCATGAGCGAGGCCGTCCTGCTCTACTTCCCCGAGGACCAGGTCCACACCACCGTCCGGCAGATCGCGACGGCCTTCCCGGACACGCCCCTGGCCCTCGACACGGGCGGCAGCCTGATGATGAACGGCCAGGAACGCAATCCGGTCTTCAAAGCGGTCTCCGCCCGCATGAAATGGACCTGCGACAACCCGGCCACCCTCGAACAGCACGGCCTGCGCCTACGCGAATCCCGCTCCTTCGCCAACCCGCAGCCGTCCGTCGCCCGCACCTGGCCGCTCCGCTACCGCTTCGCCATGCGGGCCTTCGGCCGGACCGGCCCGGTGACCACCTACAAGATGAACCTCTTCACCACCGAATCGGCTTGAGCCGGAACCGTAATCGACTCGCGCGGCGCCGGGCGGCGGACCTACACTGCGGCCATGTGCATCTACCCCAGTACGGCGCACCGGGTGTGTGTGGACTGCCGGGTGTCCTACAAACGTCCGACCCGGCGTTACGGGCCGGACCTCTGCTTGCGATGCCATGCCGAACTCATCTATGCCGGTGCGCATCTGGCGGTTCCCAGGAAGTCCGACAAGGCGGGCTGGCGGGTGCTCGAGACGGTGCTGCGCTCCGGGCTGACATTCCGCGGCGGCTGCTGCGGGACCGGTCCGGGCTACCGCCCCCGCACCAATCGTGAAGTGCGGGAACGGATGAACCTCGCCGAGCGCACCGGCATACCACTGGACCAGGCCCTGGCGCTGCGCGATCCCGAACTCGCCGCTACACCCGGGACGGGAGTTCCGCGGGCTGCGTCGCGCCGAGAACCGTTGCGGTGAAAGCGGCCTGCTCCGCGAGCCGCTCCTGCGCCAGGGTGTGGATGACGCCGGTGAAGGCGCGATCCACGCTGTCGCCGTAGACGGCCCGCTCGCAGCGGCGGGCCAGTTCGCGGCGATCGGTGCCGGGTTCCTCGAGGGGTTGCAGGGCGATTTCCGCGACGACGCCCTTCGAGCGGAGGACGCGGCGGAAGGAATCGGCCATGGTGTCGATGCCGACGAAACCGGGGACGGTGGATCGTTCGCCCGCGGCGTCCAGGTAGCGCAGGCGGATCGGCTGCACCGGGACGCCGGTGTCGACGGCGGCCTGGAACAGGGCCGGACGGAGGGTGCTGTGGGCGCGGCCGCACCAGGTGGTGCCCTCGGGGAAGATACCGATGCGGTCCCCCGCGGTCAGGCGGGCGGCTATGCGGCCGACGACATCGGGGAGGGCGCGCAGGCGTTCCCGTTCGATGGGGATGACGCGCACCCGGCGGGCGACATTGCCGAGCACCGGCCAGTCGACCATATCGGCGCGGGCGACGAAGCTGAGTGGCTCCACCGCGGTGAGGGCAATGATGTCGGTCCAGCCGATGTGGCTGGACACCACCAGGACACCGCGGTTCTCCGACGACGACGCGGGCCCCTCAACGGCTCCCTGCGCGGTCGGCTCGACCTCGCGATTGTCCACAATGCGGACGCGAATACCGCAGCAGAACAACAGGCTTCGGGCATAGCGGCTGTGCAGCTTCGGACGCCAGCGGCGCGGGGTCGCGATGTAGGCGAAAGGGAAGGAGATCAGGACGGCGCCGATACCGGCAATGCGGGCGGCGACCCGCAATCTGCCTGCCTCAGGCGCGATTTCGACGCATTCGGGAGTGCAGGGACTACTCGGCATCCAGGCGTGGGCGGTGGGCGGGGCGGGCGGGCAGTCCATCGCACCCGAGCCCGGAGAAAGGAAGGCGGGCATCATCATTCATCACCGGGCATCCAGGCTGTTGGCCGCGCTCTGCAAGCGCTCCAGGTAGCGGGTGTTGACGGTCGACAGGCCCAGCAGGGCGACGAAGTCGGCGACGGCGAAGTCCGGATCGTGGGCGGGTTCGCCGCAGATCTGGGCATTGAGCCGCAGGTAGCCGCTCAGCAGCGGCGGCAGCTTGGGGCGGGCCGGGGGTTCCAGCTCGTCGAGGGTACGGCCGTCGACCACCACCGGGTTGTACGGGCGCACGTACCGATCGGCTTCCAGCGCATGCTTTTTCAGCACCAGATCGCGCACGCCGCGCACATTCGCGCCGGGCTGGTCTTCAGGCGTCATCCGCATGGGCACCGAGACGCAGCCCATGACCCATTCGTAGCCGGTCAGCTGGATGTAGTGCAGGATGCCCGCCCACATGAGGGTGAGCACCGAGCCGTTGCGGTGATCGGGCACCACGCAGGCGCGGCCCATCTCCACAATGCGGTGGCCGCCGGGATCCAGTGCGGTGAGATCGAATTCGGTGGCGGAGTAGTAGCCACCGGCGGCGGCCACCTTGTCCGGGGGCAGCATGCGGTAGCAGCCGACGAACTGATCGGTCAGCTCGTCGCGGACCAGCAGGTGGTCACAGTGGTCGTCGAAACGGTCGGCATCCAGGCCGGTACCGTTGTCGGGGATGGTGAATCCCGGTTCGGCGGCGAAAACCTGGTAGCGCAACCGCTGCGCCGCCTCGCGATGCTCGGCATCGGAGGAGACGACCAGGGAATACTGGGACCGGCCCGGGCTGCGGGGCGGTTCCGGAGCGACATATGACGCGGGTGCGAGCAGGTTGGAATTCGACGCTGCCATGGTGGTCATACGGTTGATCAAGCCAGCCCGAAACTGCGCCGGAGCAACTCGCAGATGGCCTTCCGATGCCAGTCCGGTGAACGCGACACAGACCGCACCCGGCGTTCATCCGAGCGCTTCTAAAAGTTCTCTACCAGGACAAACGCCCGTATCCCGGCGGGGTACGACCCCGACCGCGCAGGCCCGCGCGAGCCATCGGCTACCGATGGAGATCGCAAGATTACGGCATCGCCGTGCAGGCCTGCACGCCGGGTCGCGCACCGAAAACGGCGTCATTTCCGGAACAACAGTGCGGTATAGCCGAATTCGTGCCAGAGATAGCCGGAGCCGAGCGCGGCCCGATACGCCTCCCGCACCACCCCGCCCCCGGCAACCGCTTCGAGCAGTTGTAGATGGGAGGCCCCCGGCGCATGCCAGCCGGTAATGATCCCGTCGACGGCGCGGGCCGGACGCCCCGGATGCAGCACGTGTTCGGTCCAGCCGGAAGCGGCGTGCACCAGGCCGTCGGCATCGACCGCCGATTCCAGCGCCCGCGTCACCGTGGTGCCGACCGCCACCACCCCGCCCGCCCATCGCATGCGTGGCATTCACCAGCCGGGCCGTCACCTCCGGTACCGCGAATCGCTCCGGGCTCGGCGGCTCGCCCGTCTCGGGCGAGGACACCCCGGTGTGCAGGGTGATCGGCGCTAGTCCGATGCCGCTCGCGACCAGCTCCGTCACCAGCGCCTCCGTGAACGGCCGTCCGGCACTGGGCATTTCCGCGCTGCCGGGTTCGCGCCCGAACACGGTGCGATAATAGGAGGCCGACCACCGCTCGGAAACATAGGAATACGTGATGGGGCGACCGTGCCGGGCCAACAGTCCGGGCACGTCGATCTCGATGTCGGCGACCCACAGCCGATCCCCGCCCGGCAGCCACGGATGCCGCAGGACCGCCGCGGAGTCCTCCGGAGGCCGCACCCGCGCACCGGCTTCCGGCGGCTCGCCCGCCCAGGGCGTGCCCGCGGGATCACGCAGCTCGAGCACCCATCCCCCGTCGTCGAGCCGGGTCGAGAAGTGCACCACCGCGTCCGCGCCGCCGAACCGGGCATCCACCGCCGCGTCGACCATGGCCGAATTATTGACCACCACAAGGTCTCCCGACCGCAGGAACGACGGCAGCTCCCGGAAGCGCGCATGGGTGAGCACGCCCCGGTCGCCCACCAGCAGCCGCACGTCGTCGCGCGCCAGCCCCCGGGCCTCCGGCGGGCTGGTCGCGGAAAGAGCTTCGGGTAGCGTGAAGTCGAGACGATCCAGCTCGACGGTCATGACGCCACCGGCAGTTCCGACGCGAGGTACCGTCCGCTCGGCGGCCGTGTCTCGAGCAGGTGCAGCAGTGCGGGCACAACGGTTTCCGGCTCCGGCCGGTCGGAGATGTCCTCGCACGGGAAGGCCGCCTGATGCATCTCGGTCCGCATATCTCCGGGATCGAAGCTGTAGATCCGCAATCCGGGATTCTCTGCGCCCAGCACATTGGTGAGCTGATCGAGAGCGGCCTTGGACGCCCCGTACCCGCCCCAGCCCTCGTAGGCGCCCAGCGCCGCATCGGAACTGATATTCACCACGATGCCGTCCGCGGCGCGCAGCGCGGGCAGCGTGCGCTGAAGCACCTCCAGCGGCGGCAGCGGGCTGGGCCCGAGCGCACTGGCATTGTTGATCACCAGATCCAGCCGCCCGGAGCCGACCGCCCGCGCGATCTCGTCCCGGTGCGCCGGATCCGCGATATCCCCCGCCAGCGCGTGCGCGCCGGTCTCGGCCCGGACCTTTTCCAACCGCTCGGCCCCGCGCGCCGTAATGATCAGCTCCCAGCCCCGCTCGGCCAGGGCCAGCGCGACCGCGCGTCCGAATCCGGCGGACGCTCCGGTGATCAGTGCTCTTCTGTTCTCCGACATACCGCCATCGTGAAACCTCAACCTCTGTTGAAGTCAAGGATCCGCTCTTAGGCGTTCTCCCGGGCGAAACTGCGAGCCCCGATCACCATGAGCGCCACCGCGACCACCAGCGTGACCACCGTCCCGACAATGGCCTCGGACGCCCCGAAGTCCCCGCGGAACAGCGCGCGGGCCGCATCCACGGTGTGCGAGAACGGATTCGCCTTGGCCAGGTTCTGCAACCAGGTCGGCCCCACGCTCATGGGCAGCAGGATGCCGGACAGCAGCATGACCGGCACCGCCACCGAGTTCAGCACCGACGCCAGGGTCGACTCCGTCTTCGCCCACAACCCCAGCGCATACGAGGCCGCCGCCAGCCCGGACCCCATGACCGCGATCAACAGCACCGACAGCAGCAGTCCGAGCGCGTTCACCCGCAACTCGAAGGCCACCACGGCCAGGCCCACCAGCAGCAGCGCCTGCACGATCAGCGTGACCATATCCTTGAGCACCCGCCCCAGCAGCAGCGCCCCGCGCGCCGCGGGCGTGACCCGCTGCCGCTCGACCACACCCGAGCGCAGTTCGGCCACGATCCCGAATCCGGCGAACAGCGAACCGAACAGCGCGATCTGAATAATGAGCGCGGGCGTCAGGATCTGCCAGGGATCCGCGTTCGCGCCCAGCGACGGCGCGATGCCCTTCACCAGCGGCCCGAACAGGACGAGATACAGAATCGGCTGTGCGACACCGATGATCACCCACACCGGATTGCGCAATTGGGTGCGCAACTGCGCCCAGAAGATCAGCCCGGTATCGCGCAGGAATGTCATGATCGGTCCCCTTCCCGGAGCGAACGCCCGGTGAGCGTGAGGAATACATCGTCGAGACTGGGCCGCTTGACCGTGAGCGCACCGAGGGTGATGCCGCGCTCTGCGAGGGCGTGCAACAGCGGAACCACCGCCTGATCCCCGTGCTCGACGGTGAGGTGGACGAGCGTCTTCCCGGCATGGCCGTTGCCGGACTCCGCGGTGCGCATCCGTTGCCGGATCGGGAGCACCGATGCGGCGATTTCGATCGCGAGATCCGCACTGCCGTCCTCGATTTCGAGACTGATCACATCACCGGAGATGCGCCGTTTGAGCTCCTCCGGGGTCCCTTCGGCGACAATGCCGCCGTGGTCCATGACCAGGATCCGGTCGCACAGCGCATCGGCCTCCTCGAGGTAGTGAGTGGTGAGCACGACGGTCGTGCCTTCGTCGCGCAGCCGCCGGATGTGCTCCCACAGATTCGCTCGGCTCTGCGGATCCAATCCCGTAGTGGGCTCGTCCAAGTAGAGGAGCGAGGGCCGGTGCACCAGCCCGAGCGCGATATCGACGCGCCGCCGCTGGCCGCCGGAGAGCTGCCCGCATTTTCGCCGCCCCAGCCCTTCGAATTCGAGGGCCTTGGCCAGATCCCGCGCGCTCGCCACCGCCTCGGCCTTGGACAGCCCGAAAAGCCGTGCCTGCAGGATCAATTCGTCGTCGACGAGTTCGACCTCCGAGGTCGATCCCCCCTGCGGCACGTAACCGATGTGCGAGCGCACCGTCCGCGGTTCGGTCCGCAGATCCGCGCCCGCGACCGTGGCCTCCCCCGCGGTGGGCGCCAGCAGTGTGGAGATCATCCGCAAGGTGGTGGTCTTCCCCGCACCGTTGGGCCCGAGCAGCCCGATGATCTCACCGTCGTGCACATCGAAGTCGATACCGGTAACCGCTTGCACGGCACCGGCTTTGGTCTTGAAGGTCCGGGCCAGACCGCGGACCCGGATGACCGGGCCGAGGGTGTGGCCCGGCAGTCCCGCCGTTTCCACCCCTCAACGGTAGGAATTCCAGGCTTAATAATCAAGCTTGAATATTCTTAGGCGACCACTATCGGTCGAGCGCACCGCTCGCCCCCCGCGACCACACATCCAACTGCCCGGATTCGATGCGGTCCAGCGTTTTTCGCGACCAGTTCAGATCCGCCCGCACATGATCGGCGGCCAATCGGATGGCATCGGCGACCTGATACGGCTCGATCTCCATGGGATCGCCGCTGCCCGCGAGAATGCGCTGCTCATCGCGCTCCAGGAACACCAGATCCGATTCGAACTTCAGAATCCGGCTGCGCAGCGCCGCCACCACATCCGCGCGCGGCATATGCGGAAACAGCGCCACCGCAGTGTGATACGGATGCTTGGGCAGTTCGGCGGAGAACACTGCCTCGCGCAGCAGCTCGGCCAGCTCCTTGTCACCCTCCGAGGTCAGCCGGTACATGGTGCGCTCCGGCCGCGCCCCCGCCTGCCCCACGCCCTGCACCGAGATCAGCCCGTCCCGCTCCAGCGTCTTCAACGCCCCGTACACGGAACCGGGCTTGACAGTGGCCCATTCGTCGGCACGCCAGGACAGCAACTCGCGGCGCACATCGTAGCCGTGCACCGGTTGCAGTTGCCGGACCACGGCGAGCACCAGCAATCGGGTTGTGGGTACAGCCATAATTCGCAGGTTACAGCGGCGGAAAAGTACCCGTGAACAGCGGACGGGCCGCCCGGAAAAATTCCGGACGGCCCGTCGGGCGGCGCTCAGGCGGCGCGCCGCTGCTCCGGAATCGATGGCGCGGGCCGCTTTTCGACCTCCTGGAACCCGGGGCGGCCGGTGCCGATGAAGGCGACCGGCCACGAGAACACCGCCATGAAGCGGTTGCGGAAACCGACCAGGTAGAACAGGTGCACGGCCAGCCAGGTGAACCAGGCGATGACGCCGGTGAACTTGATGCTGTCGTTGATCTTGGTGACGGCACTGAAGCGGCTGATGACCGCCATGCTGCCCTTGTCCCAGTACTTGAACGGGGTGGCCGCCGCCTTCTTGCCGCGAATGATGTCGGCGACGTGGCGGCCCTCCTGCATGGCCACCGGCGACTGGCCCGGGTAGCCGTTGAGCGAGGTCATATCGCCGATGGCGTAGATATCGGCGTGCCCGCCCACGGTGCAGTCCGGATTGATGAGCAGCCGTCCGGCACGGTCGGTTTCGCACCCGGTGGCCTCGGCCAGCAGCTTGGCGAACCCGCCCGCCTGCACGCCCGCCGACCACACCACGGTCTCGGCGGCGATGCCGCGCTCGACGCCGTCCTTGCTCTTGACCGTCACCTTGCCGTGATCGATATCGGTGACGAAGGTGTCGAGCAGCACCTCGACGCCGCTCTTGGCGAGCGAGGTCTTGGCGTACTCCGACAGCCCACCGCCGAAGGGCGGCAGCACCGCGCCCGCGCCCTCGACCAGGGTCACCGAAACATCCTGGTGGTAATACCGTTTCGACAGCTCCTTGAGCTGACCCGCCACCTCGACGCCGGTGGCGCCCGCGCCGACCACCACGAAGCTCAGCAGCCGCTGCCGGGTCGCCGGATCGGCGTGCTTGGCGGCCTCGAAGACGCGCTCGATCTGCGCGCGCAGGCGCTTGGCATCGTCGATGGTCTTCAGCGAGAAGGTCTTGTCCGCGAAATCGTCGCGGCCGAAATAGGACTGGCTCGCGCCCGTGGCGGCGATGAGCGATCCGTATCGAATTCTGCGCGGCCCCTGGGGGGTTTCGTAGGTGAGCACCGCGGCGTCGGCGTCGATATCGACGACCTGCCCCAGGCGGGCCTCACCGTTCTTGTGATGACGAATGATATTGGCAATGGGCGGCGCGATCTCGTCCGAAGCCAGCACACCCGTCGCTACCTGATACAGCAGCGGCTGGAAGAGATGTTCGGGCGTGCTCGAGATGAGCACGTACCGGACCCCCGACTTGTTCAGCTGCTTCGCGGCGGCGACACCACCGAAGCCCGATCCGACGATGACGACATCAGCGGTTTCGATTCCCGCATCCACGTATTGCATGACAGCCTCCTTCTCTCATTACCAACCGTGATTCGAAGCGGGAATGTTCCAGGGGTCAGGGCGCATAATCTAGATGACTCTTATCTCGGTTGATCATGAATTGGAGAAGCCCGTGGAGCTGCGACCACTGGCCTACTTCGTGGCGGTCTGCGAGGAGCTCAGCTTCAGCCGCGCCGCCACCCGCTGCTTCATCTCGCAGTCGGCGATCAGTCATCAGATCGCGCGGCTCGAACGCGACCTCGGCGTGCCGCTGTTCGAACGGTCGACAAGATCAGTTGTGCCCACTGATGCGACCACTCGGCTACTTCCTCTTGCGAAGCAAATGCCGAGCCTGGAATCCGCCATTCGCGCAGCTGTACGGGCCTCCGGGCCGCGGATTCGCCTGGCCGCCAATATGAGCTTCGCAACAAGATCACTGTCGGCCATCGCCGGAGCGCGCGAGGCGCACCCGGGCGCGGAGATCGAATTCGTCATCAAGCCGTTCCGCCAGCGCATTCAAGCGGTGGCGGACGGGGACTGTGACCTTGCTCTCATTCGGGGCAGCGTGGATCAGCCCGGGCTGACCGTGGAGAAGCTCTGGGTCGAGGATCTGGTCATCGCGACCTCCACCGCGCACCCGCTCGCCGGGCGCGACGATGTCACCCTCACCGCGCTCGGGGCATACCCGTTGCTGCTGCCGCCGGAGACCGATCAGGTGCTGCTGCACAATGTCGTCCGCTCCGCCTTCGCCGATCTGCCGACCGGCCCGGCCTTCGGCCCGCCCATTCCGCCGGACCACACCGCCACCATGGAACTCATCAATCGGCCCGACGCCTGGACGATTCTCTATGCCGATTCGCAGACCGAGGGCATCGCGACGCTGCGGCTCACCGGACGGCATCCGCTACGGGTCCCCGTATCCGCGGTGTTGCGCAGCGATATTCGCAGTTCGCCCATCCTGACCACACTGCTCGCCGCCCTGCACTCGGCGTGATGGCGCGCCGCCGCCAACGCACATACGCTGGCATTCGTGAGCCAGGAGCACATGCGGGCCTCCGATGCCGACCGCCAGCAGATCGTCGACCGGCTGCGGGTGGCCATGGACGAGGGCAGGCTCGGACTGCACGAATTCGATGAACGACTCCAGCAGGTGTACGCCGCCAAGACCTACGGCGAGCTGGCGCCGATTCTGTCCGACCTACCGGCGCAACGGGTTCAGCCGGTCCGGCCGCAGGGGAAACCCAAGGGCCGGGTGCCGCAGTGGATCAAGATCATGTGGATTCCGTGGGTGTTCGTCAACGCCCTCATGGTGCTGATCTGGCTGGCCACCGGACTGGGCTACTTCTGGCCGTTCTGGGTGGCGGTGCCGTGGGGGCTGGCGCTGCTCATCCCGACCACCATCGGCATGGTGGTGGACGGGGACGACAAGCGGGTCGAGAAGGCGCGCGAGCAGCACGGCCACTGAAGCTCGGCGCGGCACGGCCACTGAGGCACGGTGCGGCACGACCACTGAGGCACGGTGCGGCCGCAGGCGGTCAGGCCAGCGCGGTTGCCACGGCCAGATGCAGGCGGAGGTCTTCGGGCTCTTCGTCTTCGAGGGCGTAGACGATTTCCTCCATGGCGCGCATGAACGCCCAGCCGCGGGCGCGATCGGCATCGACCTCCAGGGCCGCCGCGGTGCGTTCGACCACGGCGCGGGCGTGCTCCGGCGTCGGATCGCTCTGCACCTGGATCATGATGAGGAATCCGGCGTCGAAGGCCGCCTCGCCCAGGTACGCCTTGGGGTCGATGAGCAGCCACGGTTCCCGCTCCGCCGCAACGATATTGCCCAGATGGGTATCGCGATTGACCACCAGCAGCGGGCCGTCGGGCGTCGCGAGCCGGGCGCACCACCGAGCGGCCTGCTCGAACAGCGGGGCCGGAATCACCTGCGCGAGCTCGGGTTCCGGGTCGATGAACAGCCCGGTCCACTCCGCCACCATGTCGGCGGCGGGTGGCAGCGGCGGGTAATCGGCCGGGATGTCGAGCGGTTCACGGCGCAGCCGCCGGTACAACCGGCAGGCCTGCTCGATCTTGTCGATGTTCTCCGGTCGTCCTTCCAGACTCGGGAAGCCGGGCTGCTCGAGCAGCGGGTCGCCGGGGCGCGCCCATTCGAGGAGCATGGCCCCGCTGGCGGAATCGAATTCGTACAGGCGGACCGCGCCGTCGCCCTGATAGGCGAACAGGCCAGCGGCCTCACCGATGTTCTCCGGATCCACCACCGGGATCTTCAGCACCGCCACCGCACCGTCGGCACGCCGCACCGGGGCGACATAGGAGTGCGTGCCGCCGCCGAACGCCGCGCCGGTCACCTCTAGACCCCATGCCGCACAACGCTCTTCGATCACTCGCGGGAGATCAGCGAGCCACTGCTCACCTCGCTCTTCGAAAATGTCTCTGATGTTCTCGGCGACGTCGACGGGCAACAAGGTCATGTTCCCAGCATGGCATCAGCCGGGATCGGCGGGCGCGGGGGTCTCGTGCACCGTGCGCCATTGACAGGTGCGACCGTCGGTGACCAGGACCGCGGTCACCCAGCGGGCGGTCCGGGTCTCGGCGAGGCTGTTCTCGGCGAGGAAGCGCACCACGATGAGATTGCCGCTGCGGGCGAGCTCGCGCACCTCGCGCACCTCGATCTCGAGGCCCGGTTGCAGGTTTCGGATCTCGAGGCCCGGTTGCAGGTTTCGCGCCGACCACAGACCCGCCAGCAGGGTTTCGCGATCCACCGCCTGACCTGTGGTCACCACCGAGGTGAATTCCTCGTCCAAGGCCCCGGAGATGCGGTCGAACACCTTGGGCAGCGCATCGGAACCCAGCCATTCGGCCAGATCCCAGTGCAGGGCGGCGACCACATCCGCCAGTTCGGGATTCATTGACATAGCGGCAATCTCGATCTCTGCGTCGGCCGGACCACCCTCACCGGTTTCCCCCGAATGCAAGCCCCCGGCCATTTCCCGGCCGCAGGTCACTCTATGCGCTCGGAGTCGCCCGGCGCGGAGAATCGAATCAGCACTCCCCCGCTCCCAGGGACCTCACAGCCGACGCCCAGCCGCCCGGGAGACTGCGCTCCTAGCGTTGCCGTCGACCGAATGATCCGACACAGGAGGGATCATGAGCCGATTGCGCGGCCACGACGACCGCGAGGTCCACGAGCACAACCTCGGGCTGGCCCACGACCTGGGCGTCATGTCCCGCCGCCGGGCGCTGCGCTTCTTCGGCGCGGCGGGTGTGGCGGCCGGTGGTGCGGCGCTGGTCGCGTGCACGACCGAGGGAACGACCACCGCATCCACCACCGCCGCGAGCACGACGACAACGACCACCGGGACGGTGGCGGAGACGCCGGGCGAGACGGCGGGGCCGTATCCCGGCGACGGCTCCAACGGGCCCAATGCGCTCATCGAATCCGGCGTGGTGCGGGAGGACATCACCACCAGTTTCGGGGCGTATTCCGGTGTCGCCGAAGGCGTTCCCGCCACCATCGAACTGGATCTGCGCGACCTCACCAACGACGGCGCGGCGGGTGCGAATATGGCCGTCTACCTGTGGCATTGCGACCGCGACGGCAAGTACTCGCTCTACAGCAGCGGTATCCAGGACCAGAACTACCTGCGCGGAGTCCAGGTCGCCGATTCCTCCGGCAAGGTGAAGTTCACGTCGATCTTCCCCGCCTGCTATGACGGGCGCTGGCCGCATATCCACTTCGAGGTCTACGACTCCCTCGCGGTGGCGGTCGCCGGATCCGACGCCCGCCTCACCTCGCAGATCGCTCTCCCCCAGAATGTCTGCGACCAGGTCTACGCCTACGATTCCGCCTACTCCCAGAGCGTTTCGAACCTGTCGCGAGTATCCCTGTCCTCCGACAACGTCTTCGGCGACGGCTGGGACGCCGAACTCGCCACTGCCACCGGCACTCCCGCGCAGGGGTTGAACATCGCGCTCACCATCGGGGTGGGCGACGGTTCATCCTCAGGGTCGGGCGGTGGGGCTCCGAGCGGCGGATCCCCCGGCGGCGGTGCTCCAGGCAGCGGCGCACCAGGCGCAGGCGGCAATCCACCGAGCGGCGGGCCCGGCGGCGGAACTCCGCCCGCACGCTGACGTCACGGCAGATCCGAGAGGTTGCGCCCTGTAGAGATCCGGGGTTCGCCGCGCGATCTCACCGGCTGTGCGATCGGCCGTTCGGTGATCGACTCTGGCTCCCGCGGGCGCTGAGCGCACGGATCGGGGCGATCAGCATGCGGTAGATCGGACGGACCACACGGCCGGGGAGATAGCGGTTGCGTTCCTCGTGCCAGACCCGCGCCCGGGGATGTCCCGCGATGGGTGACCAGCGGTCGGAGGGTGGGGGTTCGGAGGTGCGGAATTCGATGCGGCACAGGTGCTTCGTATTGACGAAGCCGTATTGGCTGGGGCTGACCAGGCGCAGCGGCGCGCCGTGGTCGCCGTCGAGTGGCAGACCGTCGAGGCGGTCGGCAATGAGCACGTCCGCGGCCAGGGCGTCCTCGAGCGCGACGATCGACACGAATCCGTCGAGGCCCTCGAAGAGGACATGGCTGATGGCCGCGCCCGGTGCGAGCAGCGGTTCGACCAGGGTGCGGTAGACGGTCTCGAAGGGGGTTCCCTCCCACAGCAGATCGACCGCCGACCACCCTGCGACACAGTGGAAGTCGGCTTTCAGCTCGGCCCGCGGCAATGCGGCCAGATCGGCCAGGGACAGGGTGACGGTCTCACTCACGGCCCCGCCGATCTCGATCACCGGTGCGGCGGGAACCGGAGGCGGCGGATGGTGCATATGCGTACCGAACCGCGGAAACCCTTCGACGGCGCGCTGGCCCGGGGGAAGTGTCATGCCGATCCTCCATGTGCACGGAACCGCGGCGCCGGGTGCGCCGACAAGGTCAGGATCCGCCGAATACCGCTGGGCGTCTTGAACGAATGTTCCGCCCGGCGCACGCGAACGGTCTCACCGGACGCCGAGCATCCGCCGCAAGCTGGTGTGCATGGCACGGCTGGCCTCGGCCTCCGACATCCGGCCGCTGTCGCGCTCTTCGCTCGCCACGTGGGCGAGCCGGATGGTGACCGCGACCAGCCAGTCCACCGGCAGGCCGTCGTCGAACTCCCCCGCTGCTCGGCCGCGGAGGATCACCTGTGCGATGCGGTCCGCGATCGAGGTGTGCTGTTCGCGGTCATCGCGTGAACTCCCCGGCAGCGCATTGATCCGTTGCAGCAGAACCGGGTAGCGGCAGGCCTCGACCGCCGCGGCCTCGATCACCCGTTCCAGCGCCGCGGCCGCGGGCCCGGCATCGGGCTCCGCCGCATCCATGGCCGCGGCCGTCCGCTCGGTGAGCCGGTCGAGCACCGCCAGTAGCAACCGTTCCCGCGACGGAAAATGCGCGTACACGGTCTGCCTGGTCACCCCCGCCGCCTCGGCAATGGTCTCGACACTGGCCTCCGGATGCGCATCCAGAACCCGTGCCGCCGCATCCAGAATCGCCGCCTGACTGCGATCGGAGTCGGCCCGCCGCTTCCGACCCGGAGAACCACTCATCTCTTACACCTTGTCAGCGTTTCCATATGGATATATCTTACAGCTTGTCAGAGTTATCAGATCGTAGGCCCCGCCAGGAGGCGCCATGCCCGCATTCACCGGCACCGATCCAGCCCAGTTCATCGCCGACTTCTACCACCGCTTCAACGAAGAACTACTGGCCACCGATGAAGACGCCGCCACCATCGTCGACCGCTTCCACACCCCCGACATCATCCAGTTCGCCGACGGCCATCGCATGGACCGCGCCAAACTCATCGCCCACACCCGCCCGGTCCGCAAGAACCGCCCCTCCGGCCGCATAGAAGTGCACTCCGCCCTGTCCGACGGCGACCACCTCGCCGCCCACTACACCATGCACGTCACCCAACGCGGCAAAACCCTCGCCATAGAAGTCTGCTTCTTCGGCCGCTTCACCCCCGACGGCCGAATGCGCCAGTCCCACATGCTCACCCGCACCATCACGGAGTAACCCCATGCCCCAGCTACCGCTACACCGTCCTCGGAATGTCCTGCGACCACTGCGCGAAATCCGTCACCGAGGAAGTCGAGCGCATCCCCACCGTCACCGCCGTAACCGTCCACCTCGACACCGACACCATCGAGGTCACCAGCACCACCCCCCTCAACCCCGAAACCGTCCGCGCCGCCGTCGACGAAGCCGGTTACGAACTGCAATAAAGGTTTCAGCCCTCCTCATCCCGATACAAATCATCGACAGTCCGCGCCGAAACAGCCTTGTCCAGCCAGCTCAGCAACTGCTCGGGGTCGGCGCAGGAATTGATTCGACTCCGGGCATCGTCCGAAACCGCCACCCCCGCCCGATCGAGCATATGCAGCACCGCCTGCGCGAGCCCCTCGGATCGGCCTTCGGCAAGCCCCTCGGCAAGACCCTCCGACCGAGCCTTGGCACGCAGGCGCTGGGAGGTTTCCGAGCGGAAGAAGGAGAGGTCCACGGTCATCAACTGCCTCCAGTAGTTTCCGGCTTGGCTTTTGCCCAAACCCAGTTCGGTGAGTTCAGCGAAGATGAGGGCATCGTCTTCGTCGATGGTTTGCAATGCGGTGGCCAGCGTTTTCAGTATGTCACCGATGCCTGGATCGTTGGCGTGGGTGATGGCTGACAGAGTGGCCAAGGGGACGTCCTCGACCGCGGTTCGGAGGTCGGTGACCCGCTGCACATTGTGCGGGCCGAGAACCAGCGGGCGAACGGTAAGGCTGGTCCATTGTGGTGGGCCGATCCGGTGGGGGCCTGCTGCCCAAGCAGCGGTGGTCGTGTCCTGGCAGATGACCAGGAGTACCGGGTGCAGGTCATATTTCGCGTGTACGTGA
This sequence comes from Nocardia crassostreae, assembly GCF_001613405.1. GTDB lineage: Bacteria > Actinomycetota > Actinomycetes > Mycobacteriales > Mycobacteriaceae > Nocardia > Nocardia crassostreae. The sequence goes on along the minus strand of NZ_BDCH01000029.1, from coordinate 172,862 downwards.
GCAAGGTAGTACGCCCATGCGCTGAACTTCTTCTTGTCGTCACGGCCTTGGGCCTCGACCAGCAGGAGGAATGGGCCTTCCCCGGTGTCGATGCGCAGCAGCGTGTCGACGCGGCGCTCCAGCGGTTCGATCTCGGTGAGGTCGTTCGGTAGCAAAGCGACCGAACGGGGCTCAGGGAAAGGCAGATTCAGTTCGGCGAAGGCGTGGCCGAAGACTTCGGGGTGTCTTCGGAAAAGCCGGTGCATCGCCTCGTGCTGAGAGCTGACCATGAGGCGAGACTATTGCTGCGGATCGAAGGTTTGTTCGATCCGCAGCAAAGTCGTCTGGACTGTCCTGATTCGCTGGGGCGGCGGGCGATTCGATACCGCGCGGTCAGTACGGCTGGTTCGGATCCCGTTCGGGGAGAGGGCGTTCCACGATGGTGGGGCGGCCGAGGGCGTTGCGGACCTTGCGTTTGGCGGACTGGTAGACGAGGGCGGTTTCCTGGGCGACCACGTCCCAGGCGAAGTCGGCGGTCAGGCGCTCGCGAGCCGCCCAGGCGCGCTCTTGGGCGGCGGCCGGGTCGTCGAGGACCGAGTTCACGGCTTCGACAAGACCGTTCACATCGGCGGGTTCGAAGGATGCGCCGGTTACGCCATCCGTCACGAGGTCGCCGAGGCCGCCCGCGGTGGAGGTGACGAGGGGGGTGCCCGCGGCGGCGGCTTCCAACGCCACGATGCCGAAGGGCTCGTAGCGGCTCGGGAGGACGATGGCGTCGGCGCCGTGCAGCCAGCCGAGCAGGTCCGTATGGTCCAGGCGGCCCACGAAATTCACGGCGCGGGCCACGCGGTGGGCGCGGGCGCGCTCACGGAGCCAATCGAATTGGGTTCCGATGCCCGCCACGGTCAGCGTCGTTCCGGGGTGCGCCTTGCGAATACGGGGCAGGGCGGCAATCGCGTCCTGGATGCCTTTCTCGTATTCGAGGCGGCCGACGTAGAGCAGACGCGGCGGGCCCGAGCGGGGGGCGCGTTCGCGGAAGGTCCAGGAGCCCACGTCGATTCCGTTGCGGATGACCGTGACCGGGACTCGTTCGGGGCTGTAGAGCCGCTCGACCTCGTCCTTCATGGATTCCGAACACGTGATGAGCGCATCGGATTCGTGGGCCAGCCACCATTCCACCGAATGCACCTGGCGGTTGACGCGGCCGGAGACCCAGCCGCTGTGCCGCCCGGCCTCGGTGGCGTGAATGGTGGAAACCAAAGGGACGTCGTAGAACTCGGCCAGGGCGATGGCGGGATGGGCGACCAGCCAGTCGTGCGCGTGCACGACATCCGGGATCCAGCCTTCGCCGATGCCGCCCTTCTGCAATGCCATGCCCGCGCGCACCATGGCGTGACCCATGGCCAGCGTCCAGGCCAGCATGTCCTCGCCGAAATCGAAGCACGGCGGATCCTCGGCGACCGCCACCACGAGCACGCCGTCCTCGACGAACGAATGCGTCGGATGCGTGCTCGCATCGGTGCCCATGGGGCGGCGGGCCAGCACGACCACCTCGTGTCCGGCGGCGGCCAGCTCGGTGGCCAGGTGATGGACGTGGCGGCCCAGCCCGCCGACAACGACGGGTGGGTACTCCCACGACACCATCAAGATCTTCATTAGGGTCCTTCTGCCACAGAGCCGAGACGGCGCGCATCGAGCACTGGGAACAGTCCGTCGGCCGCGTACCATCCTGTGGCAAGCTGCCCCGCTTTGGCCAGTTGACCGGCGGCGACGGCGGCCGCGATCTCGCGCACGGCGTGGGCGTGCTGATGGGCCCGGTCCCGGGCGTATCCGGCGGCCGAATCCTTGGACACCATGAACGCCCAGTCGCTGGACACGGTCAGGATGGCCTCGCGCAACAGCTGATCGGCGACTGGATTGCGCAGCCCGCCCAGTCCCGGTCCCGCGATATCGGATCCGGTCTCGACGCGCATCTTGTCGAGGGTGTCCAGCGCCAGCCGCACGATGTCGGCATTGAGTTCGACCAGATCGGCGACCTGATCCCCGGCCCACACCCGCCAGTCCTTGCCCGAACCCCAGGAGGAATCGCTGAGCTGCACCGATTCCCCGACATAGCCGTTCGCGCGCGCATCGGCGAGAGTGCCGACGGTGACGCCCGCCTCGGGCAGCGCCCGCAGCACCTGCTCCAGCCACTGCGGTCCCTCGTGCCACCAATGGCCGAACAATTCGGTATCGAACGCGGCCACCACCAGCGCGGGGCGGCCGATGCGCTCGGACTCGGAGATCAACCGTTCCCGCACGGTCTCCACGAAGTCGGCGACATCGCGCCGCACCGCCTCGGCGGCGAGTGCGGGATCGTAGGGAGCCTTGTCCGGACCCGCCACGGTCTTACCGGTCACCCGGGACGGTTTGAGGCCGGTGGCGTGATCGTAGTGATGGAAATCACGGTAGGCGGCCTGCCCCGGATACCCGGATTTCGGCGACCACACGCGGTAGCTGACATGCAGATCGCGCCCGAACGCCACCACATCCGAATCCCACACCGGCCGTCCGAGGGTCGTATCCCCGCGCAGCGCGGGGCCGTCGACCATGAAGTGCGTCACACCGGCGGCGGCATAACCGGGCTCTATGCCCGGCGTGAATCCGCATTCCGGAGCCCAGATTCCGGTGGGCGTATGCCCCCACCGCTGCCGCGCGTCGGCCAGGCCCTCGCTCAGTTCGAACGCCCGCAGCCGCGCATCCAGCAGCGGCTGGAACGGATGCGCCAGCGGCCCGCCCAGCAATTCGATGGCCTCGGCATCGATGAGCTGCCGCCACACCGGCGACGCGCCGTGCCGCCAGCGTGTCTCGAAATCCTCGAGGGCCTCGTCGGCCAGCCGGTGCTCATGGCTGCCCAGTGCGGTATTGCCCGCCATGGACGCCTCGTCCGCGCGCAGTCGCCAATTGCCCAGCCAGTGGTGCATGCCGGACAGGCTGTGCGGATCATCCAGCTGCGCCGCCAGCACCGGCGTGATGCCCAGGCTCAGCAGATGCGAACGGCCTTCGGCGGCAAGGTTTCTCAGCACCTTCGCCACCGGCAGATAGGACGCCGCCCAGGACTGGTACAGCCATTCCTCACCCACCGGCCAGCGCCCGTGATGGGCCAGCCACGGCAGGTGCGAATGCAGTACCAGCGTGAACTGCCCTGGAACGGAACCCTTCTCGGTCACGGCTTCACCGCAATCGCGACCAGGTCGAGGCTGGCATCGATATCCGCCTCGGCAGCGGCGAGCAGTTCGAAGTCATCGGTCGCGACCGCAGCCACGTCGGCGGCCAGTTCGGCGGGCCATGGTTCGCCCGCGACGGCCCGCTCGATCTGCGCGTCGATGATCGACCCGCCCCACTTCTCGTCCAGCGCGCGCAGCGCCGAACCGTGGAACACGCCCGCCATCAGCTCGACCTGGAAACCCGCCTCGACGCACAGTTCGGTGAGTTCGGCGGCATTGAGCTCACGGGTGTGGAAGGGGTTGAGCGGCGTATCCCGCCCCGGCGAGAAGGTGATCCGGTTGGGCGTGCTGATCAGCAGCGTCCCACCCGGCCGCAGCACCCGCAGCACCTCGCGCATGAACTGCGCTTGATCCCAAAGATGCTCGATGACTTGGAAATTCACCACGACATCGACGGATTCGTCCTCCAGCGGCAGATCCGCCAGATTCCCCTGCACCATGTCCACCCGCGGGTACTTGGCCCGCACGTGCGCGACCGCGCTGTCGTCGTAGTCGAGCCCGATGACGCGTTCGGCGACGCCCGCGATCATATTGGCGCCGTAGCCTTCTCCGCTTCCGGCTTCCAGTACGACCTTGCCAGCGCAGCGCTGTAGCAGTCGCACGTAGGCGATCTCGTGGCGGCGGAACCAGTAGTTCTCCTCGGCGATACCGGGCACCGTCCGTTCACCGGTCAAAGGCAGGGGATCGGTGGGGGTTTCGGTGGGTATCACGGCCTCGCTCATCCGTCCGACGTTAGCGGTTGCCCATATCACAGCCGCAGCCGGATCTGGTGATGCAGAACATCACAGCCTAAGTTACCCATGAGTAACTTAACGTAGGGTAATCTCCCCGACGAGCTACTTGTGGACGTACGGCCAGCCGATCGTGCGACCGCCACACCCGTGCCATCAGAACAGGAGGTCGACGAAGACCAATGCCGAACATCGTCGTACTGATCAAGCAGGTTCCTGACACCTGGTCCGAGCGCAAGCTGACCAGCGGTGACTACACCCTCGACCGCGAGGCCGCCGACGCGATCCTCGATGAGATCAACGAGCGCGCCGTCGAGGAAGCGCTGCTGATCAAGGAGGCGCAGGGCGGCGAGGTCACCGTGCTGGCCATGGGTCCCGAGCGGGCCACCGAGGCCATCCGCAAGGCGCTGTCCATGGGCGCCGACAAGGCCATCCACGTCAAGGACGAAGCCATCCACGGCTCCGACGCCGTGCAGACCGCCTACGTGCTGGCCGCCGCGCTGGGTCAGATCGAGGGCATCGAACTCGTCATCGCGGGCAACGAGGCCACCGACGGCCGCTCCGGCGCCGTCCCGGCCATCATTGCCGAGTACCTGGGCCTGCCGCAGCTGACCCACCTGCGCAAGCTGACCGTCGACGGCGAGCGCATCTCCGGTGAGCGTGAGACCGACGAAGGCGTGTTCAAACTGGAGGCCACCCTCCCGGCCATCGTCTCGGTCACCGAGAAGATCAACGAGCCGCGCTTCCCCTCCTTCAAGGGCATCATGGCCGCGAAGAAGAAGGGAGTTCAGACCTTCACCCTGGCCGATCTGGGCGTGGATCCCGAGACCGTTGGCGTCGCCAATGCGGGCACCCAGGTCACCGGTGTGACCCCGAAGCCGGCGCGCACGGCGGGCGAGAAGATCGTCGACGAGGGCGAGGGCGGTCAGCAGATCGCCACCTACCTGGTCGGTCAGAAGATCATCTAAAGCCCCCCGAGCCCAACGAACTTCAGGAGAAAGACAATGGCAGAAGTACTCGTGCTCGTGGAGCACGCCGAAGGTGCGCCCAAGAAGGTCACCACCGAACTCCTCACCGCCGCTCGCACCCTGGGCACCCCGGCCGCCGTCGTGGTCGCCGCCCCGGGCACCGCGGACAAGCTGGGCGACGCCCTGGCCGCCGCGGGCGCCGAGAAGATCTACGTCGCCGAATCGGATGACGCCGAGGGCTTCCTGGTGACCCCGAAGGTTGACGTCCTGGCCGGTCTGTCCGAGTCCGCCGCCCCGGCCGCGATCCTGGTCGCCGCCACCGCCGACGGCAAGGAGGTGTCGGGCCGCCTCGCCGCCCGCATCGGCTCCGGTCTGCTGGTCGACGCCATCGCCATCAATGCCGACGGCTCGGTGCAGCACTCCATCTTCGGTGGCGCGTTCACGGTGGATGCCAAGGCCACCGGCGATGTCCCGGTCATCTCGGTGCGCCCCGGCGCCATCGAGGCCGCCCCGGCCGCCGCCGCGGGCGAGAAGGTCGCCGTCGAGCTGCCCGCCCAGGAAGAGGGCGTCACCAAGGTCGTCTCCCGCGAGCCGATCGTCGGCGGCGACCGTCCGGAGCTCACCGAGGCCGCCATCGTGGTCTCCGGTGGCCGTGGCGTGGGTTCGGCCGAGAACTTCGGCAAGGTCGTCGAGCCCCTGGCCGACGCCCTCGGCGCCGCCGTCGGCGCCTCCCGCGCCGCCGTCGACTCGGGCTACTACCCGGGCCAGTTCCAGGTCGGCCAGACCGGTAAGACGGTCTCCCCGCAGCTGTACATCGCCCTCGGCATCTCCGGCGCCATCCAGCACCGCGTCGGCATGCAGACCTCGAAGACCATCGTGGCCGTCAACAAGGACGAAGAGGCCCCGATCTTCGAGATCAGCGACTACGGCATCGTCGGCGACCTCTTCAACGTCGCCCCGCAGCTGACCGAAGCGGTCAAGGCCCACAAGGGCTAAACCCCTTCGCGCTGAGCGCAATCGAATGTCCCCCGGCCGTTTCCGGCCGGGGGACATTCGCATTCAGCCCCAACCGTGGCGACCCCGTCGAGCAGGTACTGGTGTAGGGGATTCGCCCGAATTCCCTACACCAGTACCTGCTCTTGGGTTATCAGGCTAGGGAGACGACCTTGTTCTGCCCGGAGATGACCGTGTCGGAGAGGTCGACGAGGGCTACGCGGACTTGGACTGTTTGGCCTTTTGTCAGCGGTGCGGGTTCGCCGGATACTCCGGTGACCGTGACTACGGCCTGTTGTTGGGTGCCATTGCAGACGATCGCGTTTTCGGCGCCGGTGGCGGAGGGGCTTTCCGCGTCGGGGGCGCCGACCATCACTTTGATGGCGGACGCCCCGGCTGAGGCGTCGCAGCTGTAGTCGACTCCCACGTTTGCGGGGCCGACTCCGGTTATGTCGATGCTGTTTGCGGCGAGCGCGGGGGCGGCGGTCGAGACGAGGGCTGCAGTCGTCGCGGCGAGGGTGGCTGCGATGAGGGTGGAGCGGCGGTAGTTCCGAGTGGTCACCATTGATCTTCGTCCTCCTGCGTAGCGGAAACGGATCATCGGACGCAATCAGGGATCGCGGCGTGGGTGATGCCGCATGTCCATCCTCCTCCGGCGGTGCTCGGAGAGGGAGGGCGGGTTCGGTGCGTCAAGGGGGCGCAGTGCGGAAGGTGACGGGTGTGGGGGCCGGGCCGTGCGGGTCGGGTCGCTCTTGCGGGGCGCGATTCGATGTGCCCTTCCACGGCAGTGATGTCACCGGATTCGCGCATTGGGACACCATGGCATCGGGGTGCGGCACAACGCGCGCACAGAACTAGAACGTGTTCTAACTGTGGAGTGGGTGCACGGGTGGAAGGCCATGTCGATCCGGCGTTCCGGGCTGTCCGGGAGCTTTTCGAGGCCGGGCTCGCGGCGGGGGACGACCTCGGGGCGGGAGTCGCCGTTTTCGTGGACGGGCGGGCGGTGATCGATCTGTGGGGCGGGACGGCCGATGAGCGGACCGGGCGGCGGTGGGCGCGGGATACGGCGTGCCCGGCGTTTTCGTGCACGAAGGCCGTCACCGCTACCGCGGCGCTCATGGTCGCCGCACAGCAGGGCATCGCGTTGGACGGGCCGGTCACGCAGTGGTAGCACGAATTCGTTTGTGCGGGAAAGGAAACCACGACAACCGCGGATCTCCTGACGCATCAGGCCGGATTGCCCGCCTTCGAACTCCCCCGCACCACCGAGCAGGCCGCCGACCCGCGCGGTATGGCCGAGGTGCTCGCCGCGCAGCGGCCGCTCTGGAAGCCGGGCAGCCAGCACGGTTACCACGCACTGACATTCGGCTGGCTGGCCGGTGAGCTCGTGCGCCGCAATACCGGCGCGACGGTCGGCGAGTACACGCGACGTCATCTGGGCGCCGACCTCCATATCGGCCCGCCACCGGACGTGGCCGAGGAAGCGGCCCGGGTGACCTTTCCACCGGCCGCCCAACTGACATGGTCCCCCGAAGCGCCCCCGATCGACGCCGCGACCATATCCCGCATGACTCAGGCCTACCGCGACCCGAACTCCCTGGCAATGCGCGCCTCCACCAACCCTTTCGGCGCCTACAACAAACCCGAGGTCCTGACCGGCGGCTGGCCCGCCACCGGACTCGTGACCACCCCGCGCGCCCTCGCCACCTTCTACCGCGACCTCACAGCGGGCGCCCTCCTCCCCGAACCCCTACTGCACGAAGCGATCTGGGAACGCGTCCGCGGCGCCGACGCTGTCCTCCTCCTGGAAAGCGCCTTCGCCCTCGGCTACATGCTCCCCTGCCAGAACCTCCCCCTCCCGGATTCCGCCCGCCCCACCGCCTTCGGCCACCCCGGCGCAGGCGGCTCCCTCGGCCTCGGCGACCTCGACAACAAGATCGCCTTCGCCTTCATCCCCAACCTCCGCCGCGACTGGCTGGCCGGTGACCGCCGGGCCTATCGCCTCGTGGAAGCCGTCTACGCGGCTCTCTAGATTCAGGAGTCGAGTTTCTTCAGGGCTTTCTGGACGGTGAGGTAGGTGCGGGTGGTGATGTCCTTGCCGTGGGTTTTTTCCAGCCAGGCCATGAAGCTGGGGGTTTTCGGGTCGCTGTTGTCGATGACCGAGATGACGGCGGCGGCGGTCTTGTCGTAGCCGAGGATGCGGGCCAGGTCGGTGCTGGCGGTGGCAGGGTCGGGGAGACCGGCGGCGGCGTTCTTGATGAAGGTGACGGTGAGATAGGTTTCGCGGCAGTGGGTGAGGCCGGGGAACCAGTCGGCGTCGACGAGGGAGCGGAGTTGGGCCTGGCTGCGGACCAGGGTGCCGCCGGGGATGCCCAGTTCTGCGTTCAGAGCTTGCTGGATCCGGGATTCCAGGGCGGGCATATCGGTTTCGTCGGTGTGGAAGGTGACGTTGCCGCTGGAGAGGAGGGTGCTCACCCCGGTGAAGCCGAGGCCCTCGAACACGGCGCGGAGTTTCTCGTTGCGCATGTTCGGGTTGGTGGGCATGATCCCGCGCAGGAAGGCGGCGTAACCGGTCATGCCGGTGACCTTAGCCAGCGCGGGGGACAATGCTCAGGAGGCGGTGACGCCGTTCTTCTTGCGTTCGATATCGGCCAGGGCGGCAAGGTATTCGGCGCGCTTGTCGGCGGCCGCGTCCCAGGCGTCCTTGCGGTTCTTGACCACGCGGGCGGGGGCGCCGACGGCAATGCTGAAGTCGGGATAGTCGCCCTTGACGACGGCGTGGGCGCCGAGCACGCAGCCGCGGCCGACGCGGGTGCTGCGCAGCACCGTCACCTTGGCGGCGATCCAGGTGTCCGGACCGATGCGGACGGGGCTCTTGACGATGCCCTGATCCTTGATGGGCAGGGTGATGTCATCGGTGACATGGTCGAAATCGCAGATGTAGCACCAGTCGGCAACCAGGGTCGACTCGCCGATCTCGATATCGATGTAGGTGTTGACGACATTGTCCTTGCCGAACACCACCTTGTCGCCGATGCGCAGCGAACCCTCGTGGCAGCGCAGCGCATTGCCGTCACCGATGTGCACCCACTTGCCGATCTCCATGCGCGCCAATTCGGGCGTGGCGTGGATTTCGACATTGCGACCCAGGAAGACCATGCCGCGCAACACGATGTGCGGGTTGGCCATCTTGAACTTCCAGAGGCGGTAGTAGCGCACCAGATACCAGGGGGTGTAGGCGCGATTGGCGAGCACCCATTTGAGCGATGCCACGGTCAGAAAACGCGCCTGCTCCGGATCCCGGCGCCGCGATCCCGCCCAACGCGAGCGCAACGGCGCGCCCCACATGCTCGTCACGAACTGCTCCCTGTAATCCTCTGGGCTCAACTGTCGCCCTGGTCGGGCATTTCAGCTTCACACCATATACGTCGCGGCTAACCGTGCCCGCCCTGTCCGGCGCTCATGCCCGGCATGGACATGCCGGGCATATCCATGTGCATGGGCGCTGGCTGCTGGCCGGGCGCGAGCACCAGGAATTGGCCCATCATGCCTTCGTCCTCGTGCAGGAGGAGATGGCAGTGATACATGTACGGATAGGTCGGGTCGCTGTGGCCGGAGAAGCGCATAGCGAGTTTGTAGGTGACGCCCGGGGCTGTGTAGACGGTGTCCTTCCAACCGGACAAGGCCGGGGGCGGGGTGCGGCCGTCGATGTCGACGATCTGGAATTGGACGTCGTGGACGTGGAAGTTGTGCGGCCAGTTGTCGTTGTTGCGGACCGACCACACCTCGGTGGTGTCGACGGGGATGGACATGTCGATGCGGTTCATGTCCATGCGCTGGCCGTTGATCATGAACCACTTCAGTTCGAAGGCGCGGTCGGGCCGGGCGGTCGCGGCGGCCAGCGGCGCGATGGCGGCGAGCGCGGCGGGGACGGTCGCATTGGCCGCGAGGCGCGGCGCGGGTCGCAGCCGCAGGATGTCGAAGGTGTCGTCGAAGCCGTAGGCGGCGGCCTCGTCGATACCGTATCGCTGTTCGATGGGCAGTGATCGCAGGGTGACGGGCTCACCGGCGCGCAATTCCACCACCAGCTCGACCCGTTCGCCGGGGCTGATCTGAATGCGGCGCAAGGCGACCGGCGCGGTGAGCAGCCCGCCGTCGGTGGCGATGAGCTGGAATTCGCGGTCGTCGGAGAGGGCGAGGTTGTAGAGGCGGCCCGAGGAGCCATTGAGAATGCGCAGCCGCACCCGCTGGGTCCGTACGTCCAGATGCGCCCCGGCGAGACCATTGGTGACGATGACATCGCCGAGCAGGCCGATATCGGTGGGATCGGATTCGTCCAACTGCCCGTCCGAGGTGAACCGGCGGTCCTGGATCACCAGCGGAATATCGTCCACGCCATAGTCGCTCGGCAAGTCCGGGCCGTCGTCATCGACGAGGAAGAATCCGGCCAACCCGCGATAGACGTGCTTCTCGGTCGTCCCGTGCGGATGCGGGTGATACCAGAGCGTGGCGGCCGGTTGGTCCACCGTCCACGACGGCTCCCAGATGCCGCCCGGTTCGATCGTCTGATGCGGGCCGCCGTCATGGCGGGCGGGCACATGCATGCCGTGCCAGTGCACGGTGGTCGGCTCGGGCAGCGATTTACCAATGGTGAACGCGACGGTCTCACCGCGGCGGGCCCGCAGCGTCGGCCCGAGGACCGAACCGCTGTATCCCCAGGTGGGAGTGGACTTTCCGGGCAGCATCTCGGTGGTTCCGGTCTGCGCCTTCAATGTGAACCGGCGAATGCCGTCGGCGCCGACGGTCGAAGCGGCCAGCGGCGGAACAGGCAGCGGCCTGGTCGCGGAACCGGCTGTCCCGGGCGCGGGTGACCCGGACCGCCCGGCCGTGCAGCCGGAGGCGGCGGCCAACGATGCCACGGCGAGCCCGGTGAGAAAGCCCCGTCTGGAGACCACGAAAACACTCCTTCGTTCGATGAACCTCCAGCCTCGTTTTCCGGGCGATCGCGGAACTCGTCCCACCGGCCCGAGACCGGCCCCCGTCGGCTCCTCCCTCCGGACCTTGTGCACGGGCGCGGAAAATGCTAACTCGCCCGATATCAGAAATCCGCCCCTACCTGCGGCCACCGCAGGATCCGAGTTCCTCGACCGTGCAGGGTCGGCGGAGAGCCGGAGCGCGATCCCCCGCGCAACCGCGACCGGGACCGCGACCCCTCGCTCCTCCCGAGGATCGTGCAGCGGCGCGACGCCTCGCTCCTCCGCGCGACTTCGACCGGAAGTGCGACCCCTCACTCTTCCTCCGGGACCTTGTGGCGGGGACTCACTTGCACTGAACCGCGCACCTACCCCTGCCTGCGCAAACGACTTCGGACCAGTCCCCTACCGTGGAGGCGTGACAGAGACCCGCTCCCGGAGGAATCTGGAACCGGTCGTGCGCTGCCTGCCGCTCGTCCTGGTTCCGTTGCTGCTGGCGGTGAGCACTTTTCCGGGCGAATACGGGGTGCCGGGGATGTACTGGCTGCTGGCCATGACCGCCGCCCTGCTGTTCGCGGTCGGCGGGCGCTGGCCGCTGCCGCTGTCGCTGGCCCTGTCCGCCCTCGCGGTGCCGATGTTCCGGATTCCGGCCTGGGGCCTGTCCGGCCTGGTGCCGCTGATCGGAGCGCTCGCACTCGTCGATGTCGTCCGGCGCACCCAGCGCACTCCGCCGCTGATCCTGGCGACAGTGTGCTGGGGCGTGGCGGTCCTGCTCGGCCGCTGGAACAGCCACACCACGAGCGTCACCCAAGCCGCGATAGCGCTCGAGGTCGGCACCTATGTCGCGCTGCCCGTTCTGCTCGGCCTGTATCTGCGCGGCCAGGCCCGCCTCGCGGACTCGCTGCGACTGCGCGCCGCCGAGGCCGAGACCCGCCGCGCCGAGGCCGAACAGCGCACCCGTTTGGTCGAACGTGGCGCGCTGGCACGCGAATTGCACGATCTCGTCGCACACCACATGGCCTCGATCGTGCTGCGCATCGGTGTGGCCCGTCACGTGGTGGCGGAAGCCGATCCACGCGTGCGCGCGGTGCTCGACGATGTGCACGACACCGCATCCGACGCGCTCGCCGATATCCGGCGGCTGCTGGCCGCGCTACGTGATCCCGAACTCGGGGAGGTCGCGCTGATGGATGCGGCGGCGGTGCGCACGGAACTGGAGGCGGCCATCGACCGGGTCCGCGCGGCCGGTTTCACCGTCGAGGCCGATACGCGTTCGCGGATAGCGGGTTTGGACGCGATCGGACGGCTCACCCTGTTGCGGTTGATCCAGGAATCGCTCACCAATGTCATGAAGCACGCCGACCCCGCCGCACCCGTCGTCCTCACCGTGCGCGACGCCGAGGGCGGGATCGCGGTCGGCGTGCGCAGCGGCGGGACGAGGAGCGACTCGAATCCCACCGCCGCGAGCGGCTCGAATCCCACTGCCGGTCACGGCATTATCGGCATGCGGGAGCGGGCGGAACTGGCGGGCGGACGACTCACGGTCGGGGGCGACGGCGCGAGCTGGGTGATCGACGCCTGGCTGCCAGCATCGGCCACACCGGACATCGCGGGCACGCCGGAGCCCGACCCCGCAGCGGATTTCGACTCCGCAGCCGAGCTCAACGGTGCGGCCGACCTCGACCCCGCACCCGAGGCCGATAGCCCGCGCGATGTCAACGGCACACTCGATCTCGGCGCCGCCCCGGATCGCGAAGCGGCGCCGGAAATCGATGCACGACCGCATGTCGGCCCAGCACCGGAGGCGCCTGCACTCGGTGGGCAGCGGTCCACTAGGAGTGAGCGCTGATGATTACCGTGCTGCTGGTCGACGATCAACGGTTGGTGCGGGCGGGGCTGCGGATGCTCATCGAATCGACCGAGGATTTGCGGGTGGTCGGGGAGGCGGCCAATGGGGTGGAGGCGATTCGGCTGGCCGCCGAGCTGGGGCCCGATCTGATTCTCATGGATTTGCGCATGCCCGGGCTCGACGGGGTCGCGGCGACCGAGCGGCTGGTGCGGGGTGGGTCGAGTGCGAAGATCCTGGTGCTCACCACGTTCGACGATGACGACCATCTCTTTCCGGCATTGGCGGCGGGGGCGACCGGGTATCTGGTCAAGGACACCGAACCGGGCGAATTGCTGACCGCCATCCGGCGCACGGCCGAGGGGGAGATACTGTTCTCGCCGCCGCTGTTGCGGCGGCTGGTGGATCGGGTGGTGGCGGCGCCGCCGGAATCGCCTGCCCCGCAGGTGGATCTGACGGTGCGGGAGCGCGAGGTGCTGAGTCTGGTGGGTGAGGGGTTCGGGAATCAGGAGATCGCGGATCGGCTGCACCTGGGTGTGACCACCGTGAAAACCCATATCGCCAACCTCATGGACAAGACCGGATGCGACAACCGTGTGCGGCTCGCGGTGTACGGCTATCGCATCCATCGTTTCGGGGACTCCGCCGATCTCCGGAAGGGGTAACCGTCCCCCTCCCGCGAGGCGAAAGTAGGCTGTGCTGCGGCTGCATCAGCCCCCGGAAGGACACCAGAGAAACGTACTGGCAGAAGGGACACCAGCAGGTGCGAAGCGGCAGGCGGCACACCGGACGTGACCAGCACCGACCGCGGATCGGCCGCACCCTGGCAGCTGCGGCCGCCGGATTGCTGACGCTCACCGCGTGCGGCAGCACCACGGTCGACGACATCAAGGTCGGCAATGGCGCGGGCTGGCCGCTCGCCTTCCACGATGCGCGCAACAGCGGATCCACTCCGGTGACCGGATCGCGCAATCTCTCACTGAGTTGGCAGCGGCCGGTCGGCGGACCCGTGGCCGCGCCGGTGACGGTCGGGCCGGAGGGGCAGATGTTCGTCACCACGCGCACGCCCTCGTGCCAGGTGTTCTCCTTCCTCATGCAGACCGGGCGCAAGCGGTTCTGCAACGCCATGGGCCCCAGCGCCGTCGACGGTGGCGCGGCCGTGGACGGCAGCACCAATGTGTATCTCGGCGACGACGGCGGGGTGTACTCGTTCAACCTGCTCGGCCAGCCGCGCTGGCGCACGCCCGTTGCCGGGGTGCCGATCTCGGTGCAGTTCACCGGTGACGGAAATGTGCTGTCGGTGACCCAGTCCGGGCAGGTGGACGTGCTCAGTCGGCAGACCGGAGACCGGCAGGTGCCCACCTTCCAGCTGCTCGGCGAGCCGGACTTCCTGGAGAACCCAGGCCTGAACCGGCCGCCGGACGGGCAGGGCATCGAGGACTGCGCGACCGGCGGGCCGCAGTGCCCGGTCGCGAATGTGTCCGCGGTGGATCAGAAGACGGGGCGGTTCTACGCCACCGTGTGGCGGCCGGGGGCGGGCACGGCCGATCTGATGGCGCTCGGCTACGACGGCAAGGAAGTCCGCGTGGAGTGGAGCGCGGAGATGCTGAACGGCGGCAGCGCGACCAGCCCGTCGCTGTCGGCGGACGGATCCACGGTGTACGTGGGCGACAACAGCAATCGGCTGATGGCCGTCGACACCTCCGACGGGCACACCAAGTGGGTGCACGATCTGGGATTCCCGGCGCGGGGCGCGATCTCGGCCGCGGACGGGCTGCTCGTGCCCGCCGGAGACGACGGGCATCTGCTGGCCATCCGGGACAATGGGGACAGCGCCCAGATCGCCTGGGAGCGCAAGGATCTGGCGCTACGCGGTAAGCCCGTGCAGACCGCGGGCGGTACCGGGTACACGGTCGCGCCGATCGGCGAGCACCTCACCCTGGTCACCTTCGACACCAAGACGGGTGCGACCGTCGACTCCGACGACATGCCCGGCGCGGAAGGCACCACCGTCGGCACCTCGATCGGGGCGAAGGGCGAGGTCGTGGTGACCACGCGCATCGGCGAGATCTTCGTCTACAAGCCGGAGAAGTAACCAACTCTCGGGACTCTCAGGGGCTGACGCCCCTGAAATCCCAGAGCCCGGGACGCTATTCGGGGCGGGTGGAGTCCAACACGGCTACGGCGCGTTCGAGCATGTCCATCAGGGCTTTTCGTTCCTTGGCGGTGAATTCGGCGGCGAGGGCGCGCTCCACGGGGACGGCTCGGGAGTCGGCGTCGCGCAGGACCGCAGCTCCGGCGTCGGTGAGGCGGGTCTCGAGGACGTTGCGGTGCCAGGCGTGGGGGGTGCGTTCGATGAGGCCGCGGTCGCGGAGGTTGGCCAGGACCGTGTTCATGGTGGGTGGGGTTACGCAGCATTGACGGGCCAGCTCGGCGGCGGAGATGCCCGGGTTCTCGCTCAGCACCAGGAGCGCGGCGTACTGCGGGACCGTCACGCCCGCGGGTTTGACCGCGGCGAGTTTGGCCGCTTGCAGGGCCTGTTCGGCGCGCTTGAGGTAGGCGCCCAGGCGTTCGGCGGTTGGCATCGACGTCACTCAGGCATGGTATTCGACTCTTCCTGGTGTTCGAATATTGACTATCATTAGAAATCTAATCTATGTTCGAATTCGCACTTAGGTGTTACCTCTACTGATCTGCCCCGGAAGGCACACCCATGTCTCGTCTGCCCCGACTCCGCAGCGCCATGCCCGCCGCCCTGCTGCTGACGCTGGCGGCCTGCTCGAACAGCGCGGAACCCGCCGCGCCGAGCGATCCGGCCGCGCGCGTCAGCACCGCCTTCGAACTGCCCGAGGAACGCGCGTATCCCGAAGGGATCGCGGTGGATTCACGCACCGGGGATGTCTACGTCGGCTCCTGGACCACCGGCGCGGTCTACCGCGCCACAGCGGGCAGCGGCAGGGCCGAGGTCTTCCTCCCCTCCGGCACGGATGGCCGGATGACGGCCAACGGCCTGCGCGTCGACAGCGCCGGACGACTCTGGGTCACCGACCACACGACCGGAGTAGCGGTGTACGACACCGGAACTCGCGCTCTGCTGGCCCGCTTCGACACGGCGGCCGCCGATCAGCCGTTCATCAATGATCTGGCCGTGACACCGGACGGCAGCGTCTACATCACCGACAGCGTCCGCCCGATGATCTACCGCGTCGGCCCGGAACAGCTCGCGGCCGCCGTGGCGAACGGCGGGCGTGGAACCCTGCCCGTCTACGCGGATCTGAGTACCGCCGTCGGAGCCAGCGCGCCCGGGAGCTACCTCCTCAACGGCATCGTCGCCGACGAGGCCGGTCGCTACCTGCTCACCGTCGACATGGCCTCCGGCGACCTCTATCGGATAGCCCTGCAATCCCAGCCGGTGATCACCAAAGTCAACCTGCAAGGCGGCAACCTAATCAATGGCGACGGCCTCGAATTGCACGGCGACACCCTCTGGGCCGTGCACAACAAGGACAATGCCGTGAGTCGGTGGCGCCTCACCGCCGACGGTACGGCCGCCGAGCTCCAACACCGCATTACCGATGAGGCCCTGCGCATCCCGACCACCATGGCGCACAGCGGTGATCGGGTCCTCGTGGTGGTCTCGCAATTCGACCGCGGCGGCCCCATGGGCGCGGGCACGCCGAGCAATCCGTTCCGGGTCGTCGCGGTCGACGGCATCTGATCGAGGCGGTCGCGCTCGTGACGGAAGTATTGCCATGAGCTAGCCGCGGGCGCGGGCGATGGCGTCGACATTGTCCGCGATCCGCTGCATCATGCCGATCAGGGTGGCGTAACCGTCGGGGCCGAGGCCGTCGATGACGGCGGCGCGTTCGGCGTCGATGAGTTCGGCGACGGAACGGCATCCGGTCTCCCCCGCAATGGTCAGGGTGTGATTGCCGTCCGCGTCGACGGCCAGCCATCCGCGGTCGACGAGATCGGCGACGTGCGGGGCGACGGTGGGTTCGGCCGCATCGAGGAAATGCGCGTGGGCGCGATCGAGGTCGGTCAGGGTTGCGGGTGCGGCGGAGATCGTGTTCACGATCTGCCACGAGCGACGGACCAAGCCGTGGGCCGCCAGCAGGGCGGCGAAGTTCTGCTCCAGCATCTGGTCGATATGGCGGAGGTAGTAGCCGAGCGGCTTTCCGGGTGCTTGTGCGGTGATCATGATCTTCCTCTCAGGTATATGTTCAATTACATGTAATTGTAGTTTAGCAAGTAGTTGTAGAATGACAAGGGTGACGGAGAGAGATCCCGCGACTGCTGCCATCGAGCGGGCGATGGTGGCGATCCGGCGCAGCCAGACCCGGCGCAGCCTCAGCAGGCTCGGCGCCCTCGGTGACGGACCCGCCATGGACCCCACGCTGTTCGGCATGCTCGATGTCGTCGAGGCGCGCGACGGAGAGGCGACCGTCACCGATATCGCGACCACGCTCGGGGTCGATCAGCCGCGCGCCAGCCGCCTCGTCGCGCGCGCGGTGACGGACGGACTGTTGGAACGCCGCGCCGATCAGGCCGATGCGCGCCGCGTGCTGCTACACCTGACCCGCAAGGCGCAAGCGGCGCTGGAACGCGCGCACACCGCGCGCCAAGCCGTCTTCGCCCGCGCAACCGCAGACTGGGAGGACGCCGAACGCGCCGAATTCGCCCGGCTGCTCACGCGATTCGTCGCCGACTTCCAAGCGACGACCGTCACCCCCGAGGACTGACGCCACTACGGCGTGGCACAGATGAAAACCGTGGCCGTACGGCCGATACACGTGACGACAAGCGTATGCGGTTGTGTGCCACGCGGTTTGAGCCTCGCACGCAACGCATCCGGGTCGATATCGACACCGCGCGTGAGGATTTCGAGCGGACCACAATCCCGGCGATGCAGTTCCGCGCGCAACGGCTTCTCCCGGAAGTCCATGCGCTCGAGAATCCGGAACCCGCGCACCCCCTCCGGCACGCTGTCGCCGGTGAGATAGGCGATACGGGGATCCAGTTGCCACAGACCGTGTTTCGCGCCGTAGTGGCGAACCAGGCCCGCCCGCACAACCGCCCCGTCCGGATCGATGATCCACTCCCCCGGCTCGCGCTCGGGAATGTCGTCGGGCTCGGCATCAGTGATGTTCCACGACTTCCCGGTCGACGAGAGCACCGTGGCGCGACGCGTCACACCGGCCTCCGCCAAGCCGGGCGACCACAGACAAGCTTCGCGCACCGCGCCGCCCAGCGAGGTCACCTCCACCTCCCCCGCCCACCCGAGCTTGTCGAAATCCATTCCGGGAGCGCACTTCACGACCAGATCCCGTCCCGCATAGGCAGTGAGCAGATCCGGCAGCGGCGGCTGCAGCTTCGCCGGATCATGCGTCCGCCGCCCGTCCGCACGCCGCGCCGGATCGGCGATGATCACCTCGGCGCTGCTGCACGGCGCCAGCGCATCAGCCTTGACCAGCAACACATTTCGCGCCGCCGAACCCGCCGCTCGAGCGGCAGACCCGAGGGCGCCGAGGATCCGTGAGTCGGCGACAGCGCCGGAAGGCCCTCCCGCGCCGGAGTTACGGCCGGTCGCCGCAAGCCCGTGCGTACCGGCCCCAGCATCGGAAAGTGCCCCTGGATCAGAGCGCTCGCCGGTGGCAGCGACGCCTGTCGTGTGGGTGTCGGAGCGCGGATTCCCCAGTGCCGCACCGAGATTATGGGCTGCCATGGCGAGGCGCACCGAGTCCAGGTCGCTGCCTATGACGGCGGGGCAGACGCGAGCCAGCTCGGCCAGTTCCGCGCCGATGGAGCAGGTGACGTCGTGGACGGCGCGACCGGTCAGGCGTTCGGCGCGGTGGCGGGCCACCGCGGTGGGGGTTGCCTGTTGCAGGGCGTCGTCGGTGAAGAGCCAGTCGGTCGCGGCGTCGAGTTTGGCGGCGGCGCGGCGGCGGCGGAGGCGGAGGGTTTCGGCCAGGACGGCGGCGCGGTCGCCGTGGGCGCGGCGCAGCTGTTCGAGGTCGCGCAGCAGCGACTTGGGGGTGAGGTCGAGGTGATTCGCCTCGGTCAGCGCGGCGGCACCGGCCGCGCTGCCGAGGTAGGCGACGTCGTCGCGAGTGAAGGCGTAGCCCAAGGGATTTCGTTTACTTGGCGGAGGCGCCGGGCTTCACGCCGGTGATCATGACGTTGTAGAAGAACTGGCGCGGGACCACGTGGCGCAGCACCTTCTCGTCCAGCTTGGACAGACCCAGCCAGGCCTTGTACTGGGCCGTGCGGTAGCGCCAGGTGAGCTTGGACTCCGGCACGGCGGCCTCGAAGGTGCGGACCGGCCAGCCCCACAGGGCGGCGGCGAATTCCTCGGTCTTGGCCAGCACGTCGACCGCGCCCGCGCTGCGGGCCATGCGCTCCAGATCGGAGGGATCGAAGGTGTGCAGGTCGACGACGGCCTCGAGCGCGGCGGCGCGGGAGGACTCGTCCAGTTCGGCCTGCGGACGCCGCCAATCGCTCAGGAACGGCAGCTTGGTCACATTGGTGGTGACCTTCCAGGTGATCTGGCCGAGCTTGCGGGCATAGAGATTGCCGATGGTGGTCGGCTCGCCCGCGAAGACGAAACGGCCGCCGGGCTTGAGCACGCGCAGGCATTCCTTCAGCGCCAGTTCCACATCCGGGATGTGGTGCAGCACCGCGTGACCGACGACCAGATCGAAGGTGTCGTCCTCGTACGGAATCGTCTCGGCGTCGGCGACGCGGCCGTCCACCTCGAGACCCAGGTTCTGGCCATTGCGGGTGGCGACCTTGACCATGCCCGGGGACAGGTCGGTGACCGAACCGGCCTTGGCCACACCGCCCTGCATGAGGTTCAGCAGGAAGAAGCCGGTGCCGCAACCGAGTTCGAGGGCCCGCTCGTAGGGCAGCTGCGCGTCGGGGACCACGGCGTCGAAACGGCCGCGCGCGTACTCGATGCAGCGCTCGTCATAGGAGATGGACCACTTCTCGTCGTAGGTCTCGGCCTCCCAGTCGTGGTAGAGCACCTGCGCGAGCTTGTTGTCGGAATACGCGGCCTGGACCTCCGCCTCGGTGGCGTGCGGGTTCGGCGCTGGGTCTTCAGGACGAGCGGTCATAACAGGGCAGCCTAATGAACGCCCCGGTGAGCCTGCTTATCGGCCCGGTTATCCGCGCGTGAATTGCGCAGAACCCGGCCCGGCCGCCAAATAGGAACGTGTTCCAACCTGCTGATCTTCGGTCCCGAACAGTCCGGCCCACTCCTTGCGCGCCCGATCGTGCCCGTGCGTACCGGCCTCGAACACCCGCTTGGCGGCGGCCAATGCCAGCCGCGGAGCACCCGTGAACTGCCCGGCCCAGCGCAGCGCGGCGGCGAACACATCGTCCGGTGCGACCACCTCGTCGACCAGGCCGATCTTCTCCGCTTCCTCCGGATCCACGAACCGCCCGCTGTAGACCAGATCCTTGGCCTTGGACGGCCCGACCAGCAGACTCAACCGCCGAATCCCGGCGAGCGGAATCAGCCCGGCCTTGATCTGCGGCAGCCCGAGCTTCACGTTGTCACCGATGATGCGGCGATCCGCGGCGAGCGCCAGCTCCAGCCCCGCGCCCAGCGCATAACCACTGATGGCCGCCACGGTCGGCTGCGGCAGCCGCGCCAGGCAGCTCAACGCCGACTGGAAATCGGCCACGACCGCCTCGGCCTGCTCGGGCGTGAACGCCGCCAGCTCGGCCATCTCGTCCCCCGCCGAGAACACCCGCTCGTCCCCGTAGACGATGACCGCCGAAACCCCGGTATCCGCCGCGATCTCCGCGGCGGCGGCGGAAACCTCCAGCGCCACCTGCAGATCTATCAGATTCATCGGCGGGCGCGCGATGCGCAGCACGGCAACGCCCTCCGCCACACCACGGTCCACGGTCACAAACTCGGCCACAGCCGACACCCTACTGGGCCTGCTCCGGCCGCTTGGAGCCGCGCAGGCGGGTGGTGTCGGGGAGGTCGGCGAAGTAGCGGTCGGCGTGGGGGAAGGCGAGGGCGGCCTTGCCCGCGGTGGGGTCGTAGACCGGCATGATCGGGTCGATGCTGCGGGTGGCGGCGAGAATCTCCGCGGTGGAGGCGAAGTCGGCGAGGCCGACCAGTTGGGTCCAGGTGGGCGGGAGGAGGACGTCGAGGCCGTCCTTCCAGCGGGTGATGGCTTCGGCCGGGGTGCACCAGGTGACGACTTCGGCTTCGGAGGTGGCGTCGTCGGCGTGCTGGCCCGCGGGGAGCACGGCGACGAAGAAGCGGGTGTCGTAGCGGCGGGGCTCGACGACGGGGGTGATCCAGTGATCCCAGGGGCGCAGCAGATCGGCGCGCAGGACCAGGTTCTCGCGGGTGAGGAATTCCGCGAAGGACAGTTCGCGGCGCTCCAGCTGCCCGCGCGCCTCGGCGTAGACGGCGGTGTCGGAGACCACGGAGTCCGCGGTCGGACCGGCGAGCAGTACGCCGCACTCCTCGAAGGTCTCCCGGACGGCGGCGCAGACCAGGGCTTGGGCGCGCGGGGCATCGGCGCCGAAACGCTCACCCCACCAGGCCGGTTCGGGACCGGCCCACTCCAGTTCGGCCGCGGCGTCGGAGGGGTCGACGCCACCGCCGGGGAATACCGTCATCCCGGCCGCGAAGGCCATCGCGTTCACGCGACGCTGCAGGAACACCTCGGGCCCCCGCGCGCCGTCACGCACCAGCACCACCGTGGACGCGTCCTTGATGGGCCTGGCGGCGGCCTGAGAGCCGGGCTGGGCAACTGTCTCACTCACACCCGCACCCTAACGTTTGCCACGGAGTCGCGATAGAACCCGTTCCGGTCCGCGTGGTTCACGGCTCGCGTCGCGAATCCTGTTCGCCGTCCTCGGGAGTCGAGGTCCGTGCGTCCTCGCGCGGCGCCAACTCGATTTCGACCGAGCCCAGGCGCAGCATGCGCAGCACGAACCACACCAGCACACCGATTGCGAGCACCACCGCCGCGAGGGCGAGGACTGCCAGAATCTCGGTGATCACGGAAGTCCACAGTACCCGGACAACGCATGATCAGTTCGTCAGGTGGACCGAGCCGGTGCGCGCCTCGATGGTGAAGGGGTTGGTCGCATCCGGCCGGTGCGACCAGGTGCCGGTGAGCATGCCGGTGCGATAGTCCTGCACCTGGCTCGTCACATCCCGCTGCCCGCCTCGGCCCAGGTCACCAGGAAGACACCGGTTTCCAGATGTTCGATGGTCACCGGCGCGACGGTCTTGCGCCCACTGTCGGCGGCGACGTAGGTCAGCGTGCGACCGTCGCCCGCGAAGGTCACGGTGCCGCCCGAACCGCTGTCGTAGCGCAATTGCACGGTCTTGCCGTGCAGATCCGACGGCACGGCGGCGGGACCCAGCCCCTCGGCGGAATGGATCGACGAAACCGTTTGCGGCGCCGGTGGATCGGCCACGCACCCGGCCGCGGCGCACGCGCTCGCCACGAGTGTCACCACAGCAATGGTCCGGCCCACTCCGCTCCCTCCGTCCGCGGTGCACCCAACCCGTGCCACCGCCCCGCGCCGAGCATTCGCCAATTATTGGCTACACAACGGCGATTGGCTCGATATCCCAGCTCACAGCGATATGGGATATGCTGCGGACAGTTTGCCCGCTACGAGCCGGTGACGCAATGGCAGCGCGCCGGGATACCCGGACGGGGATTCAGCGGGTCCGATGCCGCCCGAACCGCTGGCTGCGGCGCGCGAAGTAGCGGCCGTCGATGCGATCGAGCGTGATCGACTGGCGGAAGGCCTCGCTCAGATTCTCGGCGGTCAGCACCTCCTCGAGCAGACCCTGCGCCACCACCGCGCCCTCGTTGAGCAGCATGCCGTGGGTGAAGCCCGGCGGGATCTCCTCGACGTGATGGGTGACCAGCACGGTCGCGGGCGCGTCCGGATCGGCGGCCAGATCGCCGAGGCGCTCCACCAGTTCCTCGCGCCCGCCCAGATCCAGTCCGGCGGCGGGCTCGTCGAGCAGCAGCAGTTCCGGATCGGTCATGAGCGCCCGCGCAATGAGCACCCGCTTGCGCTCGCCCTCCGACAGCGTCCCGTAGGCGCGATCGGAAAGGTGTTCCGCGCCCAGGCTTTCCAGGATGTCCACGGCCCGGTCGGTATCGACCTCGTCATAGCGTTCCCGCCAGCGGCCCATGACCGCGTAACCCGCGGACACCACCAGATCACCGACCTTCTCGTCGCGCGGTACGCGACTGGCGACGGCGGCGGAGGACAGGCCGATGCGCGGGCGTAGCTCGTTCACGTCGACACGGCCGAGAGTCTCACCCAGCAGGTTGGCGCTGCCCGAGGTCGGGTACATCTCGGCCGCCGCCATCCGCAGCAGCGATGTCTTCCCGGCGCCGTTGGGGCCGAGCACAACCCAGCGTTCGTCGAGCTCCACCTGCCAGGTGACATGTCCTACGAGCGTATGGCCCGAGCGTCGGACGGTGATATCGTTGAAATCGATGAGCAGATCAGGATCCGGTTGTGGCACGGGGTCCATCTTTGCCCACCGCCCTGGACGATCGTCAACGTGGTGCGAAATATCGGTACGTGTCATCGCCTCCGGAAGGGTCCCGAGGTGGATTCGTCGGCCGGGCCGCCGAATTCCACGGGCGCGGATAGTTCTTCGCGCTCACCACGAGCGCGGCGGTCTACCTTCGTCGACCGGAACATGCGTGCGAACAGCAGTGCGGCCGGAACCGAGAGCAACGCCCATACGATGAGAATCACCAGCAGTGTCGTCATTTCCGTTGGTTTCCTTTCAGGAAACTCGTGCACCGATCATTGCCCTCTGATCCGGGGAAGTCGAGCGGGCGTGCACAAATATGCCAGCACAACGACCATCCGGTTCGCAGCTGGGACACGGCGATTTTCGCAATCCGCGCGAATGCCCCAGCCACCACGGTCAGTACCCGAACCGATACCCGGGCCGTGGCGAGCGCAAACCCGCCGATCCGAAACCCTCAGGGCACCGCGATCACGGTCGTCGACCCGGGGGCCACTTCGGTGAACCCGGCATCGCGCACCGCCACCGCGGTACGGTCGGCCTCCCGGCGCAGCAGCTGCCGCCACTGCTCCGGATCCGCCTCGGCGACGGTGCATCGGAAACCGCGCGCCGCCCAGGCATACGCCCGCTGCACCGGCATGGCGCCGGCCAGCAGCATACTCGCATGCCCGACCTGCGCGGCGGCCTTACCTACCGTCATACCCAGATCCGCGTTCACCCATAGCACCGGATACGTGGCGTCGATCTCCGCGAGTTCATCGGAGGGTAGTTCGGTGCCGCCGATCTGCAGGCGTTTGATGCGCGGATCGATTTCTCCGACCGGGCCGGGCACGAAGGCCCGCGCCTGCGCGCCGTCGAATTCGACCGTCACGCCATCCACGTCCTGAGCCGCCAGCCACTGCGCGCCGCGCGCCCGCCGCGCCACCTTGCGAATGCGGGAGCGCTTCCAGCCCAGATAGCGCTCCTCCCATGCGCCGTCCGGGCCGACCCGCTCGTCGAGGCACAGCGCCACCACCGCCGTGGCGGCCGCCGCCAGCAACGCGCTGCGCTTGGGCGGATCGTTCTTCGGGATGTGCAGCACCATCTGCATGGCCTGTACCAGCGCCGGATCCTCCGGGTCTCCCCCGCCGCCGTATCCGCGCGCCAGCTCGGCGTGCCTGGCCGCGAAGCCCGTGTCGACGATCGACCCCACGCTGGACAATGGCATCACTCCTCACGAGAACGGCTGCCAGCCAGCTTAATCGGGCCGTCGGTGTGCACCGGAGCACACTCGCCCCGGGCTACTGGACGGTGAGGTTCAGCGTGTAGGTCTGCACGGGCGGCGCGTCCTTCTCCCAGGGGCGGCCGTAGTTCAGCACGAGTTTGGTCGTGCCCGGGTTGATGCCGATGAACCACCATGTGGTCTCGCCGCCCTGACCGGGCTTGGGGCCGCCGTCGCTGGTGTCCTGTTCGAAGACCTGCTCGCCGTTCTGCTTGACGATGTTCTGGTCCAATTCCCCCAGTTGCCACGAGGATCCAGTGCTGGGATTGGCCTTCAACTCCACCTTGATCGCCTGGCCGACCACCAGCGTGCGGGCCTGGCCGTTCTCGTCCTCGTCCACATCGATGGTCTCGGCCGCGCCGGGCGAGGTGGTGGTGGCCTGCACGGTGTTCGGATTCTCGTTGTCCCCGCATCCGGTCAGTGCCAGGCCGAGCAGCAGCACCGCCAGTGATGTACGCACCCGCACGGACCATCTCCCATCGTCGTGGCCGGATTGACTCCGGCTCACGCTACCGACGCGAGCGCCGCGGATACCGCAGGCGAATCGGACGAGTCGTCAGCGGCCCAGCGGGACCCGGCGCACGCCGCCGTCCAGCGCGTCCGCGGCCTCGACCTCGTCGCGTGTCACGCCCAGGATGAACAGGATGGCGTCCAGGTACGGATGCGAGAGCGCCGCGTCGGCGACCTCGCGCAGCGCGGGCTTGGCATTGAAGGCGATACCCAGTCCGGCGGCATTGAGCATGTCGATATCGTTCGCGCCGTCGCCGACCGCCACGGTCTGCTCCATGGGCACCCCGGTCTCGGCGGCGAAGCGGCGCAGCATGACGGCCTTGGCCTCGCGGTCCACGATCTCGCCGACGACCTTGCCGGTGAGCTTGCCGTTGACGATCTCGAGGGTATTGGCCTGGACGAAGTCCAATTCCAGTTCGTGCGCGAGCGGTTCGATGACCTGGCGGAAGCCGCCGGACACCACACCGCAGCGGAAGCCGAGGCGGCGCAGCGTGCGAATGGTGGTGCGCGCGCCGGGGGTCAGCTCGGTGCGATCGGCGACCTCGTCGATGACGGAGGCGTCCAGCCCGGCCAGGGTCGCCACCCGCTGCCGCAGCGATTCGGCGAAATCGAGTTCACCGCGCATGGCGGCCTCGGTGACCTTGCGGACCTCGTCTTCGACACCGGCGTGGGCGGCCAGCATTTCGATGACCTCGCCCTGGATGAGGGTGGAGTCCACATCGAATACGATGAGCCGCTTGGCCCGCCGCGCCAGCCCGGCGCGCTCGACGGCGATATCGACGCTCTCCTTGGCGGCCACGACGGACAGCGTGGTGCGGAGCTTGGTCTCGGTGTCGGCATCGGCCGAGGGCACGGTGACGCCGAGTTCCAGACCGGTCACCGGGTAGTCGGCGATGCCGCGGATGGAATCGATGTTCACGCCTTGCTCGGCGAGCTTGCGCGAGATGGCGCTGAAGGCGCGCGCGGTGACCGGGCTGCCCAGCACCACCACGGCATGGGTGGAAAGCTTCGCGCCCGTCACCGAATTGGGGCCGATCTCCACATCGACATTCATGCCGATGCTGGCCATGGCGTCCTCGAGCTGATCCTGCAGATCCTCGGGATCGGTGTGACAGGAGACCAGCACGCCCAGGGTGAGGCGGCCGCGGATGACGACCTGTTCCACATCGAGCAGGCTGACGCCATTGTGGGACAGCGCCGCGAGCAGTACCGATGTCACGCCCGGCTTGTCGGGTCCGGTGACCGTGACCAGAACCGTCGTGTCAGACGTGCTCAATCGAAACTCCGTTCTCGCGGCTGGCCGCGTGCGTTCAGCGGCCGACTCATTCTGTCAGGTGTTAGTCGAGCGACCCGCGTCGCCCGTTAACCAGGTGGCGGGTCTCACGCCGCCCGGTCGGATAAGACAAACGCGGCGCCCGTCTCTCGACGGACGCCGCGTTGCGTTGCTGAGGGAATTACTTCTCGATCTTCTCCAGCTCGTGCACGGTGTGGGACTTGGAGCCCCAGCCCACATGGGCCTCGGCGCGCATGCGCTCGACCATGTGCGGGTAGTGCAGCTCGAACGCGGGGCGCTCGGAGCGGATGCGCGGCAGCTCGTAGAAGTTGTGCCGCGGCGGCGGGCAGGAGGTCGCCCACTCCAGGGAGTTGCCGTAACCCCACGGATCGTCCACGGTCACGACCTCGCCGTAGCGGTAGGACTTGAAGACGTTCCAGATGAACGGCAGCATCGACGCGCCCAGGATGAAGGCGCCGATGGTGGAGACCGTGTTCAGGCCGGTGAAGCCGTCGCTGTCCAGGTAGTCGGCGTATCGGCGCGGCATGCCCTCGTTACCCAGCCAGTGCTGCACCAGGAACGTGGTGTGGAAGCCCACGAAGGTGGCCCAGAAGTGCCACTTGCCCATGCGCTCGTCCATCATGCGGCCGGTCATCTTGGGGAACCAGAAGTAGATGCCCGCGAAGGTGGCGAACACGATGGTGCCGAAGAGCACGTAGTGGAAGTGCGCGACCACGAAGTAGGTGTCCGACACGTGGAAGTCGATCGGCGGGGAGGCCAGCACGACACCCGACAGACCACCGAAGAGGAAGGTCACGAGGAAGCCGATGGAGAACAGCATCGGGGTCTCGAAGGTCAGCTGGCCGCGCCACATGGTGCCGATCCAGTTGAAGAACTTCACACCGGTCGGAACCGCGATGAGGAAGGTCATGAACGAGAAGAACGGCAGCAGCACCGCGCCGGTGGCGTACATGTGGTGCGCCCACACCGCGATCGACAGCGCCGCGATACCCAGGGTCGCGTAGACCAGCGTGGTGTAACCGAAGATCGGCTTACGGCTGAACACCGGGTAGATCTCGGAGACGATGCCGAAGAACGGCAGCGCGATGATGTACACCTCGGGGTGCCCGAAGAACCAGAACAAGTGCTGATAGAGCAGCACGCCACCGGATGCCGGGTCGTAGATGTGACCACCCAGGTGACGGTCGTAGGCCAGCGCCATCAGCGCGGCGGTCAGCAGTGGGAAGGCCAGCAGCACGAGCACCGAGGTCACCAGGATGTTCCAGGTGAAGATCGGCATGCGGAACAGCGTCATACCCGGGCAGCGCAGGCAGACCACGGTGGTGATCATGTTGACGCCACCGAGGATGGTGCCCAGACCGGACACGGCCAGGCCCAGGATCCACAGGTCGGCGCCCACGCCGGGCGAGTGCACGATGTCCGACAGCGGGGTGTAGGCGGTCCAGCCGAAGTCGGCCGCGCCGCCGGGGGTGATGAATCCGGCGGTCGCCATGGAGCCGCCGAACAGGTACAGCCAGTAGCTGAACGCGTTCAGACGCGGGAACGCCACATCGGGCGCGCCGATCTGCAGCGGCAGGATGATGTTGGCGAAGCCGAACACGATCGCGGTCGCGTAGAACAGCAGCATGATCGTGCCGTGCATGGTGAACAGCTGGTTGAACTGCTCGGGCGAGAGGAACTGCATACCCGGGCGAGCCAGCTCCGCGCGCATCAGCAGCGCCATCAGGCCGCCGACGAGGAAGAAGGACATGGCCGTCACGAGGTACATGACGCCGAGGACCTTCGGGTCCGTGGTCGTGACCATCTTGTAGATGAACGATCCCTTGGGACCCGTCCGTTGCGGATATGGCCGAGCCGCTTCCACTTCACGGACTGGGCGTGGCTCTACGGCAGTCACTGAACCTCCTGACAGGTACCTTTGTCGTTCGTCGCGGGTGCTACCGGCGTCCGGATTCGTGCAACGACGAACGACGGGCGGCATGCGCTGTCAGGAATCGTAAACCGTGCTGCCGCACCGGTCGCGAGGTGGTCCTACTCTGTGTCGTAATTGGGTGCCGGGCGCAGTGGTGAGTACGCTGCCAGCCATGCCGGTGCGCGAGTCCGCTTCCACCCGAAAGACGTTCGCCTCCACGTCCACCCCTGCGCGACGTTTGCGCACCTGGGGGGTGGTTCTGACCGCGGCGGCGGCGCTACCGGGCCTACTCGCCGGATGTTCGGGATCCGATGATAACGCCATGAGCTCGATTGTGCGCACCACCACCAATATCGCCGGGGCGGGCGTGGTGGGCATCGAGCGCGATACCGCCAAGGCGTGCGCGCTGCCGAGTTCGCCCGATTCGACCTCGGGCACGCGCACCATTGCGAATGCGGCCGGGACCGCCGAGGTGCCCGCCGATCCGAAACGGGTCGTGGTGCTGTCCACCGCGGCCCTCGACGCCACCTGCGCGCTCGGCCTGTGGGAGCGCGTGGTCGGCGCGGCCACGATGTCCGGGCCGACGGCGCAACCGTCGTATCTGGGGTATGGGATCTCCGAGATTCCCGGTATCGGCATGGTCGGGCAGCCCGATCCGGCGAAAGTCGCTGCGCTGAAACCGGATGTGATCATCGGCTCGGCGGCGGACGGGGCGCAGTACGAGGCGCTGCGCGAGATCGCCCCGACCGTGCTGGTCGGCGACGACTACGGCTGGCAGGCGGAATTCGCCTCCTTCGCGGAGGCGCTGGGGCGCAAGACGGCGGCGGAGCAGGTCCTCGACGACCATCGGACCGCGGCCACGGACACCGGTAATGCGGTGGGCGCGAATCTGACCCAGGCGTCGGTGCTGCGGTTCGAGTCTAACGATATCCAGGTGCAGGGCGCCGACAGCTTCGCCGGGCAGGTGCTCGGCGATGCCGGGGTGCAGCGCCCGGCCCGGCAGCGGGTCGTCTCCTACGATGTGGGCGCCGACCTGAGCGCCCAGGAGACCCGCGACAAGCTCGAGGGCGATATCGCCTATGTCATGTTCGACGGGCCGGAGGGCCTGGAGCTCGGCAAATCGACCATGAACGGCGATGACTGGAAAGAGCTCAGCGTCTCCGGCGACAAGCGAGTGTTCGCGGTCGAGGACGACATCTGGCACGGTTCCGGGGTCATCGCCGCTCGGGCGCTGCTCGACGATATCCGCAAGACGCTCAACGGATATGTCACGGACTGAGCGAAATCAGCCCTGCAGGTAGAGGTTCCAGGTGCCGTCGACGGCTTCGCGGCACTGGTAGTTCGTCCAGTCGGGGTGGGCCGGGCCGTTGGCGCCATCGGCCTGGCAGGCTTCGAAGGTGCCGTAGTTGCCGTAGTAGACCTCGTCGGCGTTCGCGATGGCGGAGCCGGAGGCCACGACACCCAGGGCCAGGGCGCCAGCGGCGAGAACAGTCTTGAACTTCATGTGTCGCAAATCCTTTCGTGGCGGCGGCCGTTCGGCCACCGCCACGAATTCATCATGCGAACCGTGAAGGATTCGTGATCAGAACTCCCAGTCCTCATCCTCGGTGTTCACGGCCTTGCCGATGACGTAGCTCGAACCCGAGCCGGAGAAGAAGTCGTGGTTCTCATCGGCATTGGGCGACAGCGCCGACAGGATCGCCGGGTTCACATCGCACTCGTCCTTGGGGAACAGACCCTCGTAGCCGAGGTTCATGAGCGCCTTGTTGGCGTTGTAGCGCAGGAACTTCTTGACGTCCTCGGTGAGACCGACCTCGTCGTAGAGATCCTGGGTGTACTCGACCTCGTTCTCGTACAGCTCGAACAGCAGCTCGAAGGTGTAGGACTTGAGCTCGTCGCGCTCGGCCTCGGAGACCAGCTCCAGGCCCTTCTGGAACTTGTAGCCGATGTAGTAGCCGTGCACGGCCTCATCGCGAATGATCAGGCGGATCATATCGGCGGTATTGGTGAGCTTGGCCCGCGAGGACCAGTGCATCGGCAGGTAGAAGCCGGAGTAGAACAGGAAGGACTCCAGCAGCGTGGAGGCCACCTTGCGCTTGAGCGGATCCTCGCCGTTGTAGTACTCCAGCACGATCTCGGCCTTGCGCTGCAGGTTCCGGTTCTCCTCGGACCAGCGGAAGGCCTCGTCGATCTCCTTGGAGGAGCACAGCGTGGAGAAGATCTGGCTGTAGCTCTTGGCGTGCACCGACTCCATGAAGGCGATATTCGTCAGCACCGCCTCCTCGTGCGGGGTCAGCGCGTCCGGAATGAGGCTGACCGCGCCGACCGTGCCCTGGATGGTGTCCAGCAGGGTGAGGCCGGTGAAGACCCGCATGGTCAGCTGCTTCTCATTGGGGGTCAGCGTCGCCCAGGAGGGGATGTCGTTGGACACCGGCACCTTTTCCGGCAACCAGAAGTTGCCCGTGAGACGATCCCAGACCTCCGAGTCCTTGTCGTCCTGCACGCGGTTCCAGTTAATCGCGCTTACGCGATCGATCAGCTTCACGCCCGCTCACTCACCTTTCCCAGCTCACCGTGACCATGCGGATTTCCTTGCCCTGAACACTACTACTGGTAGGTGACAACCTCATGCAGCACAACACCTTGTGTCGGGCGTTGTCCTGGGAGGATGCCGGAAAGCGTGCGGCAGGGCACTGCGCCGACCGGAAATCTACAGCGGTGCAATCGGTCACAGCTGGCCGGGGCGGGTATGGAACCCGCCCCGGCCGCCGGTTGCCGATCAGATGCCGAGCACCAGTTTCGCGGTGGTGAAGTAGATGATGAGGCCGGTCGCGTCGACCAGGGTGGTCACCATCGGGGCCGAGATCACCGCCGGATCGATGCGCAGCTTCTTGGCCAGCAGCGGCATGGTGCCGCCGATGGTGGCCGCCCAGCCGCAGATGAGAATGAGCGTAATCCCCACCACCACGGCGATTTTCGCGCCGACGAACAGCGCGCCGATGACCATGCCGACCACCGCCAGCATGCCGCCGAGCACCAGGCCGACCCGGCATTCGCGCCAGACCACCTTGAGCAGATCCGAGACCCGGACCTCGCCGACCGCCAGCGCGCGCACGCACGAAGTCGCCGCCTGCGCACCGGCATTGCCGCCCGCGCCGATGAGCAGCGGAATGAACAGCGCCAGCTGCGCCACCTGCTCGAGGGTGCCGGAGAAGAAGTCGGTGACGCTGACCGTGAGGGTCGCGGCCAGCAGCAGGAGCATCAGCCACAGGGCCCGGTAGCGGGCCAGCTGGAACACGGTGGCGGCCATGTAGTGGCCCTCCCACGGTGCGGCGCCCGCCTGGCGGGCCACGTCCTCGCTGTCGGCGGCCTCGATGACCTCGATGGCGTCGTCGATGGTGAGCAGGCCGACCAGACGGTCCTCGCTGTCCACCACCGGCAGGTTCATGAGGTTCGTGCCCTGCATGAGGCGCGCGGCCTTCTCCGCGGAGTCGGTGGCGCGCACGAAGACGGGCTCGGACTCCACCAGATCGGCGATCATGGCGTCCGGAGAACTGAGCACCAGTTCGCGTAGCTCGACAATGCCGATGAGGCGGCGGCCCGCGTCCACCACCGGCAGGGTGTAGACGGTTTCGGCGTTGGCGCCCTCGGTGCGGACCATGTGCAGCGCCTGGGCGACGGGCAGATTACGCGGCAGCGCAACGACTTCCGGCGTCATGTAGAGGCCGACCGAGCCCTCCGGGTAACCCAGCAGGGCCGCGGTCATGCGGCGTTCGCGCGGGCTGAGTCCGGCCAGGACCTTCTTGGCGACCTTGGCGGGGGCCTCGCGCAGCATGCGGGCGCGGTCGTCGGGATCCATCTCCTCCACGAGTTCGCGGAAGGCGTGATCGCGCAGACCGGTGAGGATCTGCTGCTGGTCGACCGGTTCCAGCTCCTCGAAGACGTCGAGGGCGCGGTCCTTGTCGAGCAGGCGGAAGGCCATGCCCGCCGAGACGGCGTCCATGCGCGAGATCTCGTCGGCGATGACGTGCGGCGGATGGTTGTCCAGCCACTCCAGGGTCGCGGCCACGTGATGGCCGCCGGCGATATCGCGCAGCGAATCACCCTCGGAGCACAGGGTGGTGCTACCGGAGCGCCGCGGATCGCGGTCGTCGGGCAGGGTGGTTTCGGGCAGCGTCGGGAGGACGGCAGGCAGCGTCGAAACGACGGGCAGATCGGTCTGCGTCATGGCGGAACCTCGGCCGGAATGGCGAGTCGTGGGTGAGCGGATGGATACACCGAGTCACACCGCGAGGCACCGACCCTTGCCGCCGGTCACGGAACTACCGGCAGATCGAGGGGGCGGCGCCGCGCGGCCTTCGACTGGGGGGTTCGCTACGCATGCAACCCACCTCCTCGAAGCCCGTCGTGCACCATGTACGTCACCCGCCACCGGCGGGTGGGCCGCACCGGGTGGACACGAATTCACCCGGTAACGACGCAAAAAGCATCCTTGTGCAGGATACCGGCCGACACCAAATCGCGCCCGGCGCGGTGCGCGACACACCGATGTGGAAGGTCAGACACACCGGCTGGACGGCAAGATCACCGAAAGGGCTCGACCCGGCGGGTGTTCCGTGAGAAGGTCTGGCGGGCGAGG
The DNA here is from genome assembly GCF_001613405.1 of Nocardia crassostreae. Lineage (GTDB taxonomy): Bacteria > Actinomycetota > Actinomycetes > Mycobacteriales > Mycobacteriaceae > Nocardia > Nocardia crassostreae. Next base: position 139,944 of record NZ_BDCH01000029.1, on the reverse strand, counting down.
AGTCGCGCGGGCCCACTCGGTCGATAATTTTCCGATCATTTCGAGGTAATGCGCCGGTCGCGAGCCGTTGGGCGGGTGATCGGCATGGCCTAGTCTCTGGCTCTGTGCGTGTTTTGGTGCTGGAGGACGATCAGCAGCTCAGTCGTGAGGTGACCGATGGGTTGTGCTCGGCGGGTTTCGCGGTGGACCACGCCTGCGATATCGCGGATGCCGATTTCAAGATCGCCATCAATCGGTACGACTGCCTGGTGGTCGATCGCGGGCTGCCCGACGGGGACGGCCTGGATCTGGTCGCGAGCACCCGCCATGCCGGGCACACCGTGCCCGCGCTCATGCTCACCGGGCGCGACGGGCTCGACGATCGGCTGGCCGGATTCGAGCACGGGGCCGACGACTACCTCACCAAACCCTTCGCGCTGCCCGAGCTGGTCATGCGGGTGCGGGCGCTGTGCCGACGGCGCGAGCAGCCCACCGCCTCGCGAATCACGCTGGGCGACATCGATATCGACCTCATGCGGCGGCGGGTGTCGCGGGGCGGCATCATGCTGACGCTCACCCCCAAGGAATTCGCCGTGCTGGAACTGATGGCCGCGCGCCGCGGCAGCGTGGTGACGCGCACCGATCTCATCGAATGCTGCTGGGACGAAATGGCCGAGCCCGCATCGAATGTGGTGGATGCCGTGGTGGCGAAGCTGCGGCTCAAGCTCGGTGAGCCCTCGGTCATCGAAACCGTGCGCGGCACCGGGTTTCTCATCTCCGGCGAGGCGGCATGAGCGCACATCGCTCCCCCGCCGTCGCCCGGCTGCGGCGGGCCCGGTGGATGATGACCGGGCTGGTCACCGTGATCACCACGGTGACGGTGCTGATCTTCGGATTCGTCGCGGCGTCGGTTGATTCTCGTTCTCGCACAGTCGATTCGGATCTGCTTGCGCAGAAGGTGTCGTCCGGGCTGGCGCGTGCGATCCAGTTCGACGACGAGTCCAAGAGTCTCGACCTGTCGCAGGTCGTCGACGACGAGCTCGCCATGGGCACGGCCGGGGTGATCGTGGCGGTGCGGGCGCCGGGTGAGCCGTGGAAGCAGGCGCACACCTACGAACGCTCGAAAATGCCCAGTGACAGCGAGATCTCGACGCTGGCGACGCAGACCGAGGATCACTCCGACGGCATCATCTACACCGAGTCGGTGTTCACCACCACCGATATCACCGGGCGTACGGTGCGCGTGGTGGGGACGCCGGTGTACTGGACGGATTGGGACAATATCGTCGTCATTCTGGCCAGCAGCGATGCGGTCTCCGATGCCGGTGGGCATCGCATGCTGGTGTTCTGGCTGACGGTCGGCGGCATTGCGCTGGTGGTCCTGGCCACCGCCGCCGCCTATCTGCTCTCCGGGCGCAGCCAGCGGGAGGCGCTGCGCATGCTCGACGAGCACGAGCAGTTCCTCGGCGATGCCGCGCACGAATTGCGCACGCCGCTCACGACTTTGAAGCTGCTCACCGAGTCCCGGCCCGGGCCCGAGGAGGTGCAGCAGACCCTCGCCGAGGCCCGTCGGCTGGCCGATCGCATGGCCCGGCTCGTCACCGGGCTGCTGGCGCGGGCGCGCATGCAGTCCGGCATTGCCGAGCCCGAGCGCACCATGCTGCGCCTGGATCAACTCGCCGAGGCCGTGGCGGAGGAAGCGGGGGATCCGCGCATCACGGTCACCGCGCACCCTTCGGTGGTCGTGGGCGATCCGGCGCTGCTCAGCCTGGCCATTCGGAACATGCTGGAGAACGGTCTCACGCACGGTGCGGTGAACCTGGCCGCGCCGGTGGAGGTCCATATCGCCGAGGGCCGCGTCTCGGTCCGCGATCATGGTCCCGGCGTCGATCCGGTCATGTCCGCCAGCCCCTTCAACCGGGGTGCGGCCGGGCGCACGGGCCGCAATGGCATCGGTCTGGCCCTGGTCGCCTGGGTGGCGCAGGCGCACGGCGGCAATGCCTCCATCGAGCCCGCCGTGGGTGGCGGCACCATCGCCACGCTCTGGCTCCCGCCCGCCGATATCACCGCGGGTCCCCAGCCCGCGCGCATGTGAATCGGCCGGTCATTTCCACCTGGTAGATAACAAACCAATCGGTCCGGTGGCGGTCGCCGCCGACCTGTGCTGGGCTACCCCCGTGGCGTTGGAATCACTGACGATGGTCCGGCACGGCGAGAGCACGGCCAATGCGGCCCTGGCCGCCGCGATCCGAGTCGAAGCCGAGGAATTCGACAAGGGCACAAGAGATCCCGACGTCGGCATGTCCGACCGCGACCGCGACACCGGCATCCTGCACGGCCTCACCGCCCTCGGCGTCCGCCGCCGCCACCCCGCCGAGCACCGCGAACGAGAACGCCTGGGCCGCTTCTACTACCGCCCACCCGGCGGCGAATCCTGGCCCGACGTAGCCCTCCGCCTCCGCCCCCTCCTCCCCGAACTCTCCGGCCACACCCTCGTCTTCACCCACGACATAGTCATAGTTATGACCCGCTACATCCTCGCCAACCTCACCGAACCCGAAATCCTCAAAATCGAATCCACCCAACTCGCCAACGCCTCCATAACCCGCGGGCAACGCACCCCCACCGGCCTCCGCCTCACCACCTACAACGACACCACCCACCTGAACCCATAGCGAACGCGGATTTCGCCGAACTCCGCGTGTCCACGACACCCACTCGGTATGACGGGCTCATGCACCCACCGGACGAACCCGCCACCCGCGCCCTGCTGGCCGAATTCCCTTGGGCCGAGACGCTACCGGCCGACTCGCAAACCCAGTTGGTGCACGACTTCACGCAAGCGTGCCCGGAAGCGGTCCAGGGTGGGGCGTGGTCGGCTCACCCGCCCGCCGGAAGGCGATTTCGGGCCGGTGCCACATCCCAAACTGGAGGCTGAGCGCGATTACTGCGCAAACCAATCCAGCGTCTGGCCGTGCGGGGCCGCGTAGGCGCGTGGGGTACCGTCCAGGGCTTGGATGAACTGGACTCCGGAATTGGGGGGCGCGGGTAGCGGGGTGGGGCCGAAATCGAGGACTGCCGAGCCTTCGCTGGTGATCCAGTGGCAGTCCAGGGTGTTGATCGTTTCTTGGAGGGAAAGGCGTTCCGCCGGGGTCAGATACGGCTGGACGGCGCTGCTGAAGACGATCTTTTCGGCGTCTCGGGGGGCGGCGTGGACCAGGTCGGCGATGGTGTCGGTGAGGTTGCCGGTGACGAGGTGGGGTGGGTCTTGGCGGACTATTGCGGCGGCGGTGCGCAGGCGGTCCAGGCGGTCCTGTTGCTCCGGCCAGACGAGGCATTCGAGCCAGCGCATATCGGCCGGGTTGTGGACGTCGATGGGGTGGAGGTCTACGCCGGTGCGGTGCACTATCTCCGGGAGTGATCGGGGAATCGGGGCGGCGCCGGATGTGGTGCACGAGAGGAGCACCGGTGAGCGGCCGGAGGGCGGGTCCAGGATCGGGTGGTCGTCGTAGCCATAGCTGTAGCGGTCTGGGTAGAGGCACAGACCGGCGGAGGGGCCTATTTCGATCAGAGCCACCGGTTTCGGCTCGAGCACACAGAGATTCAGGAGCGGCAGGAGCGTTGCGGCGCGGCCCGCCTCGTTCGTCTGGGTGCGGTGAGTCATGATGATCTCGCGAATGTCGGGCCAATCGCGGGTGAGGAAATCCTTGAACTCCGCGCATGACGCAGCCTCGGCACCCGTGTATCTGGCGGCGGCCAGAACGAGGTTGGGCTGGCGCTTCGGGACCGGCAACTCATCGATCAGCGTGAGCAGTGCCGGATCGCTCGCTATACCGAGCGCCCACTGCTCATAGCATGGCGAATATCCGCGAACCTGCTGCTCGGCGAACAGGCGGTAGCGTTCTGCTGTCTCCACAATGCCTCCCCTGCAAAGACTTTCGTGATCCTTCGATCCTATTCCCGGTTTCGCTCAGAGCGATCGGGGTTGACCTCGAGTTTTGTTGAGCTTCTAGCGTCGTCGGGGACGGAAGGAGAAGGATTGTGACGACGCTGGTAACCGGGGCTACGGGGAATACGGGGCGGCATGGGGTGGCGGAGTTGGTGCGGCGGGGGGAGCGGGTACGGGCGTTGACTCGGAATCCGGCTGCGGCGGGTGGGGTTTTGCCGTCGGGAGTGGAGTTGGTGGCGGGAACCCACACGGCGCCTGAGACTTTGGGAGCGGCGCTGGAAGGGGTTGATCGGCTGCACATCACCGTGACGGCGGGGCTCGCCGAGGTGGGGCCGGAGTTGGTGTCGAAGGCCGTGGCGGCGGGGGTGCGGCGGATCGGCGTGGTGTGGGGCGGCGGTGTGGGGCCGGTCGAGGAGGCGGTGGCGGAGTCGGGGGTGGAGTGGACGCGGCTGGAGCCGCAGGAGTTCATGTCCAACACGTTGACCTGGGTCGACTCGATTCGGGGCGAGGGCGTGGTGCGGGAGCCGTACGACAATCTCAGTGCGCTGGTGCACGAGGCCGATATCGGGGCGGTGGCCGCGGCCGCGCTGCTCGAGGACGGGCACAACGGGCGGGCATACAACCTCACCGGGCCCGAGGCGCTCACGCCGACCGAACGGATCGCCTTGCTGTCCAAGGTGATCGGGCGCGACATCGGCTTCGTCCGGCTCACCCACGAACAGGCCGTCGACCGACTGATGAGCACCGGCGTCTCACGAGCCGACGCCGACTACGTAATCGGCTGGTACGCCTCCCCCACCCCCGACTCCACAACGGTCGACGACACGGTCGAACGTGTACTCGGCCGCCCCGCCCGCACCTTCGCCCAGTGGCTGGACGAGCACGCCGCCCGCTTCCGCCCCTGACCCCCTGCGGTTCACACCCATTGCCGACGGTTCACACCCCTTGTTGGGCGCCGCTATGGGGTGTGAACCGACTGGATGGGGTGTGAACCCGCGATTTCGCGGGCTATGGAGTCAGCTTCCACTCTTCGCCTGCGGGCCAGTCGGTGCCCGCGGGGGGTTGCGGGTCGTATTGGATGCCTCGGCGGACCCAGCGGGCGCGGTCGTCACCGGCCAAGCGCTGGAGTAGGTGGAGGGCCATGTCGGTGCCCGCTGAGACGCCCGCGGAGGTGATGATGTCGCCGTCGTCGACGTAGCGGTCGTCGGGGCGGACGTCGATGCTGGGGTCGATTTCGGTGAGGCGGGTCAGGGATAGCCAGTGGGTGGTGGCGGGGCGTCCGGCCAGCAGGCCCGCTGCCGCGAGTACGAGGGCGCCGGTGCAGACGCTGGTGATGAGCGGGGTCGTTTCGCGCACGGCGCGCAGCCAGTTCAGCATCGGCTCGTCGTGGATCATGGGGCGGGTGCCCATGCCGCCGGGCAGTACCAGTACATCCAGGCCCGGCATCGTTTCGAAGGAATGGTCCGGGGTCACGCGCAGGCCCTTCGCGCAGGTGAGGGGTTTGCCGTCGCGCGAGACGGTGTACACCTCCCAGCCGTCCTCGGGGACGGTGCGCGTCCAGAAAGCCAGCACCTCCCAGGGCCCGACGAAGTCGAGTTCCTCGACGCCGTCGAAGAGCACGATGCCGATCTTGCGCGTGGATTAGCTCATGGTTCGATCGTGCCACTGGGCATCCGGGTGGGGCGGTATCGGGCGGACCGCGATCGGCAGTGGCGGCGTGACATGCCACCGGCCGAGCGGAGCAACACCACTGGCCAAGCGGGGGCAACGCCACCAGCCGAACGGGGCAACGCCACCAGCCAAGCGGGGCAACGCCACTGGCGAGGCGGGGCAATGCCACCCGCCATGCGGAATCGGGCGGCTTGACGGGTACCGGTGCGCGGCTCGATCTGCGGCGGGGCCGTGGGTGAAAAGCGATGGGCGCTCCCGGATTTCCGGGAGCGCCCATCGAATCTCGCTGTGGCTACAGCTTGCAGCTCACGCAGCCCTCGACTTCGGTGCCCTCCAAAGCCATTTGGCAAATGCGGATGTAGTACAGGGTCTTGATGCCCTTGCGCCAGGCGTAGATCTGCGCCTTGTTCACATCGCGGGTGGTGGCGCTGTCCTTGAAGAACAGGGTCAGCGACAGGCCCTGGTCGACGTGCTGGGTGGCGGCCGCGTAGGTGTCGATGACCTTCTCGTAGCCGACCTCGTACGCGTCCTGGAAGTAGTCCAGGTTGTCGTTGGTCAGGTAGGGGGCCGGGTAGTAGACGCGGCCGATCTTGCCTTCCTTGCGGATCTCGATCTTCGACGCCACCGGGTGAATGGAGCTGGTGGAGTGGTTGATGTAGGAGATCGACCCGGTCGGCGGGACGGCCTGCAGGTTCTGGTTGTAGATGCCGTGCGCCATGACCGAGGCCTTCAGCTCACGCCAATCCTCCTGCGTCGGAACGTGAATCCCGGCGTCGGCGAAGATCTGGCGGACCCGATCGGTCTGCGGCTCCCACGCCTGCTCGGTGTACTTGTCGAAGTACTCGCCCGAGGCGTACTTCGACTCTGCGAACCCGCCGAAGGCGCGACCGCGCTCGATGGCGATCATGTTCGAGGCCCGGACCGCGTGGTAGGCGATGGTGTAGAAGTAGATGTTCGTGAAGTCGATGCCCTCTTCGGAACCGTAGAAGACCCGCTCCCGAGCCAGGTAGCCGTGCAGGTTCATCTGCCCCAGGCCGATGGCGTGAGATTCGTTGTTGCCCTGCTCGATCGAGGGCACCGAGTAGATGTGCGTCTGATCCGAGACGGCGGTCAGCGCGCGAATGGCGGTCTCGACCGTCTTGCCGAAGTCCGGCGAATCCATGGTCTTCGCGATGTTGAGCGAGCCCAGGTTGCAGGAGATGTCCTTGCCGACCTTGGAGTAGGACAGATCGTCGTTGAACTCCGACGGCGTGGAGACCTGCAGGATCTCCGAGCACAGGTTGGAGTGGGTGATCTTGCCCTTGATCGGGTTCGACCGGTTCACGGTGTCCTCGTACATGATGTACGGGTAGCCGGACTCGAACTGCAGCTCGGCAATGGTCTGGAAGAACTCGCGCGCCTTGATCTTCGACTTGCGAATGCGCTTGTCGTCGACCATCTCGTAGTACTTCTCGGTCACATCGATATCGGCGAACGGCACGCCGTAGATGCGCTCCACGTCGTACGGCGAGAAGAGGTACATGTCCTCGTTCTTCTTCGCCAGTTCGAAGGTGATGTCCGGAATGACCACACCCAGCGACAGCGTCTTGATGCGGATCTTCTCGTCCGCGTTCTCGCGCTTGGTGTCGAGGAAGCGGTAGATGTCGGGGTGGTGGGCGTGCAGGTAGACCGCGCCCGCGCCCTGACGCGCACCCAGCTGATTGGCGTAGGAGAAGGAGTCCTCCAGCAGCTTCATGATCGGGATGACGCCCGAGGACTGGTTCTCGATCTTCTTGATCGGCGCGCCGGTCTCCCGAATATTGCTGAGCAGCAAGGCCACACCGCCGCCGCGCTTGGACAGCTGCAGGGCGGAGTTGATGGAGCGCCCGATGGACTCCATATTGTCCTCGATGCGCAGCAGGAAGCAGGACACCGGCTCGCCGCGCTGCTTCTTGCCCGAGTTGAGGAAGGTCGGGGTGGCGGGCTGGAAGCGCCCGTCCATGATCTCCTCGACCAGTTCCTGCGCGAGGGTCTCGTCACCGGCGGCCAGGGTCATGGCCACCATGCACACGCGATCCTCGAAACGCTCCAGATAGCGCTTACCGTCGAAGGTCTTGAGCGTGTACGACGTGTAGTACTTGAACGCGCCGAGGAAGGTCGGGAAACGGAACTTCTTGGCGTACGCCTGCTGGAACAGCGTCTTGATGAACGCGCGGGAGTACTGGTCCAGCACCTCGGTCTCGTAATAGTTCTCCTTGACGAGGTAGTCGAGCTTCTCGTCGAGGTTGTGGAAGAAGACCGTGTTCTGGTTGACGTGCTGCAGGAAGTACTGGTGCGCGGCCTCGCGGTCCTTGTCGAACTGGATCTCGCCATTGGGGCCGTACAGGTTCAGCATCGCGTTGAGCGCGTGGTAGTCCAGTCCCGCGGTATTCGAGTCGCCGCTGACCGGGCGCTCTACGCGGGCAGTCTTTCCGACCGGTGCTGTTGTCGTTGCCAAAACAATCCCAATCCCTCTCGGACGCGATCCACGTCCTCGGCAGTTCCCATGAGTTCGAAGCGATACAGGTACGGGACCCCTGTCTTGCGCGAGATGACTTCTCCCGCAAAGCAGTACGTATCGCCGAAGTTCGTATTGCCGGCCGCGATGACGCCGCGCAGAAGCGCACGGTTGTGGGGATCGTTGAGGAATTTGGCCACCTGGCGGGGGACGAATTCCTTCTCGGATCGCTCACCACCCAAAACATGCCGACCGCCACCGTAGGTGGGGACGATCAGCACGTAGGGTTCGTCGACTCGCAGTGAGTCGGCAGTATGCAGCGGTATGCGGAGAGCGGGTACTCCCAGCTTCTCCACGAAGCGGTGCGTGTTCTCCGATGCGCTGGAGAAGTAGACCAGAGTTCCTGTCCCGGAAGACATCTCGGTCATCTCCCCTCCTCTCGCCTCGGGGCGAACCCGCGAAGGCGGCTGACGCCGCCCGGCCCGCTAAGCGACGGCGGTGGCGAGCGCCTTGATGCGGTCCGGGCGGAAGCCGGACCAGTGGTCGTCACCGGCGACGACGACGGGGGCCTGCAGGCAACCCAGTGCCATCACGTAGTCGCGGGCTTCGGGGTTCTCGGAGATGTCGACGACGTCGTAGTCGACGCCGATCTTGTCGAGGGCTTTGTAGGTGGCGTTGCACTGAACACAAGCGGGCTTCGTGTACACGGTGATGGTCATTGGCGTCCCCTTCTCCTTGCCTTCGATCCGTATGCAGTGCACGGCTGAAACAAGATCCTCTGATTGCTTCGCAAACCCCTGGAAGCGAGACCGAAGCCCCTGGTCGCGCGGCCCCGGACCGAGCACGTTTCTTGTGCCCTTCCAGCTCCCAAGACACTACACCTAGTGGCCGACAGATTCATACAACACGACATGTTGCGACTCACATAGATGAAATTCGATCGCCGGAAGTGCCAGCACGCTCGATTCGCAACTCGACACGACTGAGATGTAGATCACAATTTGGACATCCAGCTCATTTCCAGCAAACCCACCATTCACCCTGATCAACACCCATCACGGCAGTAACATCCGCCCCGCCCCACGAGCCCTTTCCCGGCCCGACCGGACCGTGCCCCCAATTCCTGGGTCCCATCCCGCATCGGCGTGTCGCGGAGCGACAGGCGGCACTACCCGAAACGCGCGAAGGCCACGGCTGGAAAGCCGTGGCCTCGTGCCGGATTCGGTTGTGGGTGAGTGTGGCGACTAGGCGTTCGCCTTCACGGTCGCGGCGGCCAGTTGGCGGACGGTGGCGGCCAGTTGGGTGAGGGCCTCGGCGTCCTCGGCGGGGTGGGTCGCGCCGAAGCGCTGGCCGATGGCGCCGAAGTTCAGGGATGCGCCTTCGACTACCTCGGCGCCTGCCACTCCCAGGGCCTTCACGGCGTCGCCGTGGGACCATTTACCGGCGTTCGAGCTGATCGACGCGCTGACCACGGCCACCGGCTTGGCCTTCAGTGCACCTGTGCCATAGGGGTGGGAGGCCCAGTCGATGGCGTTCTTCAGGACGGCGGGCAGGGTGCCGTTGTATTCGGGGGTTACGAGCAGCAGGCCGTCCGCGGCGGCGACGGCGTCGCGCAATGCCTGCGCGGCGGGCGGGACTTCACCGGCTACATCGAGATCCTCGTTGTAAAAAGGAATATCGGCCAGGCCCTCGTAGAGCTCGACCTCGACACCCTCGGGGACGGTCGTGACGGCGGCCTCGGCGAGGCGGCGGTTGATGGAGGCGGCGCGAAGGCTGCCCACTAATGCGAGAAGACGGGTCTGCGACATGGTCATCACTCCTGCGATACCGATCCAGCGGCGGAATATTCATCAACCACCAACCGGACCGCAGTCCGCTTTCATTCCCGCTATGAGTGCGGCCGCGCTGTGACCTCCGACACGCCAACCGACGAACCCTGTCCGCCGACCCTGTCCATCGAACCGGTCGCCTCCCAGTCGCCACCTTCGCACGCGGTCCCGCTGCTCACAACCGGAAGCCAGGAACGCAGCGATGCCGCCCGCAACCGGCAGCTGCTGCTCGACGCGGCCGAAGCCCTGGTCCGCGAACAGGGCGCGGACGCGGTGACCATGGACGCGGTCGCCAAACGCGCGGGCGTCGGCAAGGGCACCGTCTTCCGGCGCTTCGGCAATCGCGCCGGGCTCATGCTCGCCCTGCTCGATCAATCCGAGCAGAAGCGCCAGGCGGCGTACATGTTCGGCCCGCCCCCGCTGGGCCCCGGCGCCCCGCCGGTCGAGCGCCTGGTCGCCTTCGGCCGCGCCCGCCTCTCCGATATCGATATCGAGGGCGATGTCCGCCGCGCCGCCGATGCGGGCGAACGCTATTCCAGCGCCCCCTACAACATCATGAAGACCCATGTCGCACTGCTGTTGCGCCAGGCCGGAACTCCCGGCGACATCCCCCTGCTGGCGGATTCCCTACTGGCCGCTCTCGACGCGGCCCTGGTCCTGCACCAAACCCGCGCCCTCGGCTACGCCCTCGACCAGATAGCCGACCACTGGGAAGCCCTGGTTCGCCGCGCCACCAGTTCCCGGTGATCACCCGTCCAGGAATACGGCGCGAGGCCACGACCGGAATGTCGTGGCCTCGTGGCGGATTCGGGTGCGCCGGAGGGTCAGGCGGAGGCGCCGACGAGGGCGTGGCGCTGGATCTGGACGACCAGGGCGGCGATCAGGCCCGCGATGAGATTGCGGCTGGTTTCGTCGACGAGGTTGCCCTGCTCGTCGAAGCGGGTGCCATTGAGGCCGACGTAGACCTCGGGCTTGCTGACGACCTTGCCGTCCACCTGGTGGAAGACGTCGCACAGGTGGTTCTGGGCGCGGACGGTGCCGAACGGGCCGCCGGAGGCGCCCATGATGGCGATGTTCTTATCGGTCAGGACCGACTGGGCGTAGGGGCGGGACAGCCAGTCCAGCAGGTTCTTCAGGCCGCCCGGAATGCTGTAGTTGTACTCGGGGCTGGCGATGAGCACGCCGTCGGCGGCCGCGACCCGCTGCGCAGCTCGGTCACCGCGGCGGGGACGTCGCTCTCGAGATCCTCGTCGAAGTAAGGCAGATCGCGCAGGCCCTCGTAGATCTCGATCTCCACGCCCTCCGGGGCGAGCTGCTGGGCGGCGCGCAGCAACGCCGTATTGGAGGATGCGGCCCGCAGGCCACCGGAAATGGCGAGGATCTTGATCGTCATAGCTAACTCCTAATGCTCTCTGGCGCTGTGCCGCGCTTACGCTAGCATCTAACCGGACCGTGGTCCACTTTCATCCCGGGCACAGGAGGCGACGACGTGACACCACACACACCGGCGCTGCCGGTCGGCGGCTCGCTGCCGCTGGCCGGATCCGTCACCCCCGAGCGCGCCGATGCCGCGCGCAATCGAAAACTCTTGCTGGACGCGGCATCCGAGCTGATACGACAGTACGGCGCGGATGCCGACACCATGGACGCGGTCGCCCGGCAGGCGGGCGTCGGCAAGGGGACGGTATTCCGGCGCTTCGGCAGCCGGGCCGGGCTGATGAACGCGCTACTGGACGAATCCGATCGGGAACTGCAGGGCGCGTACATGTTCGGGCCGCCGCCGCTGGGGCCCGGCGCGCCGCCGCTGGAGCGACTGGTGGCGTTCGGGCGAGACCGGTTGTCGCACACCGAGATCGAGGGCGATGTGCTGCGCGCGGCGACGAATCTGCCGCAGCACTATGCGGGCGCGCCCTACGCGTTGATCAGAACCCACGTCTCGATGCTGCTGCGCCAGGCCGGGGCGCCCAGCGATATCGCGCTGCTCGCCGACACTCTGCTCGCCTCCCTGGAGGCCGCGCTGGTGCTGCATCAGATGCGCGACCTGGGCTACTCGCGCGAGCAGATCGGCGATAGCTGGGAGGCGCTCGTCCGCCGCGTCGTCCCCGCGACCACGCAGTAGAGTGTGGCCATGGGGAACCTGCGCGAACAGATCATCGCCGAATTGGGCGTGCTGCCGTCCATCGAACCGAAAACCGAAGTGCGGCGCCGCATCGACTTCCTCAAGGATTATCTACGGTCCACTCCCGCACAGGGTTTCGTGCTCGGCATCAGCGGCGGCCAGGACTCCACCCTGACCGGGCGGCTGTGCCAGCTGGCCGCCGAGGAACTGCGCGCCGAGGGCCGCGAGGCCACCTTCGTCGCCGTGCGCCTGCCCTACGGCGTGCAGGCCGACGAGGCGGACGCCCAGGTCGCCCTGCGCTTCATCGTCCCCGACAAGTCGATTGTCGTGAACGTCAAACCCAGCGCGGACGCCGCGGCCGAGGAAGCGGCCTACGGCATCGACGAACTGCTCGGCGGTGAGACCCGGCTGCGAGACTTCGTGCGCGGCAATATCAAAGCCCGCGAGCGCATGGTGCTGCAGTACGCCGTGGCCGGTCAGCTCAACCTGCTCGTCGTCGGCACCGATCACGCCGCCGAGGCGGTCACCGGGTTCTTCACCAAGTACGGCGACGGCGGCGTGGACATCACCCCGCTGACCGGTCTCACCAAACGCCAAGGCGCGGCCCTGCTTCAGGAGCTCGGCGCACCGCCCAGCGTCTGGCAGAAGGTCCCCACCGCCGATCTGGAAGACGACCGCCCCGCCCTCCCCGACGAGGAGGCCCTGGGCATGAAGTACTCCGAGATCGACGACTACCTCGAAGGCAAGGACGTCACCCCCGAGGTCGCCGAGCGCGTGGAAACGATCTTCCGCAATACCCTCCACAAGCGAGCGGTCCCCGTGACCCCGCTCGACACCTGGTGGAAGTAGCCCGGTCCCGCACTTCTCGTGCCCGCTCCGCCACCGCGGAGCGGGCACGGTCATAGCCGGACGCAGGGCGGCGACGGGTCAGCGCGGGTCGAGTCGGGTGGCGGCGTGGCCGAAGGCGTAGGGGTGGGGTTCGCATTCGGCGATGAAGTCGCCCGGGAAGCCGAGTTCGAACGGGGCGGCGGACTCCAGTTCGAGGACCGCTTCCGCGGGGAGGGTGAGTTCGGCGGCGGCGAGGTTCTCGGTGAGCTGGTCGGCGGTGCTGACGCCGATGATCGGGACGACCGCGCGGGAATGGTGGCGGGTCCAGGCAATCGCGACCTGCGCGGGGGTCGCGCCCAGTTCGGCGGCGACCTTCGCCACGGCGGAGGCGGCGGCGCGGTCGCGGTCGGTCAGGGTGGAGGCGTCCACGCGGCGGCTCGCACCGGTGACGGTGAGCTTTCCGGCCGCCATCGGAGCCCACGCCGTGACCGTCATGCCGAATGCTTCGGCCACGGGCAGCAGTTCGCGTTCGATATCGCGGGTCAGCAGGTTGTAGGGGACCTGGAGACCGGCGAACTCGGTCCGATCACGCCACTGCGCAAGGGTGTTCGCGCGGGCCACCACCCAGGCGGGTGCGTCGGAGATGCCGATGTAGAGGACCTTGCCCGACCGCACGGCGTCGTCGAGGGCGCGCATGGTCTCCTCGAGGGGCGTGTGCCGATCCCACAGGTGCACCCAGTAGATGTCGATGTAGTCGGTGCGCAGGCGCTGCAGGCTGCGGTCGAGGGAAAGTCGCAGGTTCTTGCGGTGATTGCCGGAGGCATTGGGGTCGTCCGGGTCCCGGCTCAGGGTGTATTTGGTGCCGAGCACGAAACGGTCGCGGCGGGTGAGGATTTCCCCGAGCAGCGCCTCACCGTCCCCGTAGGCCGAGGCCGTGTCGAGGACATTGCCGCCCGCGTCGGCATAGGCGTCGATGATGCGCTTCGACTCGGCCGGGTCGCTGAAGGCCATGGTGCCCAGAATGAGCTCGGAGATGCGCAGGCCGGTGGTGCCGAAGAGACGGTATCGGAGCATGCGGCCAGTCTCGCCGGAGCTCGCGGCCGTAGGGATCCCCTGGCAGGGCCAGTCTCCGGGGGCTCAGCAGATGGGACCGCGGGTGGCGGCGGTGGTGGCCAGCAGGTCGCGAATCAGGTCGAAGTCGATCTTGGCCGGATTGCGGAAGCGGAGGCAGCCCTTGCCCATATCGTGGGCGGCGAGCCGGTCGGCGTGGGCGTCGCGGACGGCGGTGCGCATCAGATAGAAGGAGATGTACTGCTTCTGGCTGGCGAACCCGATCTCGACGGTGCCGTCGCGTTGGTAGGACGGCATGCCGTAGGCCATGGCCTCGGTGAAGCCGGGGAGTTCGGTGCGGCAGAGGTCGCGCAGGCGGGTGAGGGCCGCGCGGCGGTCGGCGGGCAGTTCGGCCAGGTAGGCATCGACGGTGGCCGCCGCGCTCTGCACCATGACGGTTATCCGCCCGCGAAAGGCGGGAGGACGTCGACCCGGGGGGTCAGCGGGGTGGCGGCGTCACGGGTCAGTTCGTCGCCGATGAGGTAGGCGCAGACCTTGAGCATCAGGTCGAGGTCCGGGCCGTAGGTGGTGGACAGGGCGGTGCGGAGGTCGGCGATGGTGGCTCCCGGCGGGAAGTCCAGGGTTTCGCTGGACTTGCCTACCGCGTCGGCTATGGCCGCGAAGTAACGGACCTCAACCACCGATTGCTCCCATCGTCCGGGTGGGCGGGACGAAACCGGCGGCGTCGATGCCGTGCCCCGCCGACTTGTTCCACATGGCGCCGCGCCACAGGGTAGCGATATCGGCATCGCTCGCGCCGGAGCGCAGGGCCGCGCGAATGTCGTATTCCTGATCGCTGAACAGGCAGGACCGGATGCGGCCGTCGGCGGTGAGGCGGGTGCGGTCGCAATCGGAACAGAAGCTGCGGGTCACCGAGGCGATAATGCCCACGGTGGCCGGGCCGCCGTCGACCCGCCACTGTTCGGCGGGCGCGGAGGGGTCGTCGCGGCCGACCTCGGTGAGGGTGAAGCGCTGGCCGAGGACTTCGAGGAGTTCCTCGGCGGTGATCATGTTCGCGCGCGCCCACTCGTGGTCGGCATCGAGCGGCATCTCCTCGATGAAGCGGAGTTCGGCCTGCTCGTCGATGCACCACTGCAGCAGATCGGCGGCGCCGCTGAGGGTTTCGCGCATGAGCACGGCATTGACCTTGATGGGCGTCAGGCCCGCCCGGCGCGCGGCGCGGATTCCGGCGAGCACCGAGTCCAAGCGGTCGCGCCGGGTCAGGCGCGCGAAACCGTCGCGGTCCACGGTGTCGAGCGAGACATTGATCCGGTTCAACCCGGCCTCGGCGAGTTTGCGGGCGCGGTGCTCGAGTCCCACGCCATTGGAGGTCATGGCCAGCGGTATATCGGGCAGCTCCGCGCGGCAGCCCGCGATGATCCGCTCCAGATCCCGCCGCATGAGCGGTTCGCCGCCGGTGAAGCGGACCTCGTGCACACCCAGTTCGCGCACGGCCAGCACCACCAGGCGCACGATCTCGTCCGCGGTCAGCAGTTCATCGGCCGGAATGGGCGGCAGCCCCTCCTCCGGCATGCAATAGGTGCAGCGCAGCGAGCATTTCTCGGTGATCGACACCCGCAGGTCCCGGCCGATCCGGCCGAAACGATCCACCAGGTACGGGGTGTCGGGCCGCCCGTCCATCGAGGGGCGCCCAGTTCGTACTGCGGGCATTCCCATAGCGACGACGGTCATTCGACCATTATTACCGGTCTCAGGACCCAGTCGTGTTGTGGAATCATTCAATTTTTCTACAGCGAACAGGCATTAGGCTCAGCCATATGAGCTATCGGCACACTCTCGCCCCGGCGAGGTCCGTGGACGACCACCGGCAACGCATCGAGAATCTGCTGAGCCCGCTGACCGCCCGCACCAGCGAGCGCGTGCCCATGACCGAGGCGCTCGGACGGCGACTCACCGAGGATGTGTACTCCCCTCTTGACCTGCCGGTCTTCCGCAATTCCTCGATGGACGGCTATGCGGTGCGCGCGGAATCGGTGGCCATCGTGCCCGCGACGCTGCCGTTGGCGGGCGTGGTCGCGGCCGGGAACACCGGCGAGCTCACCCTTCCCGCGGGCGCGGCGCTCAAGGTCATGACCGGTGCGCCTCTCCCCGAGGGTGCGGATTGCGTGGTGCCCGTCGAACACACCACGGTGCACGGCGAGGCCGTCACCATCGAGAAATCCCGTGCCGCCGGGGACTTCGTCCGCGAGCCGGGTACCGATGTGCGGGCCGGTGAGCTGCTCGTCGCCGCGGGCACCGTGCTGTATCCCCGCCATATCGCCGCCCTGGCCGCCGTCGGCCTGCCCGACCTGCTGGTCACCCGCCGCGTCTGCGCCGCCGTCCTCACCACCGGCGATGAGCTGGTGCCCGCCGGATACCCGCTGCTCCCCGGGCAGATCTACAACTCCAACGGCATTGCCCTGGCGGCCGCGCTGGCCGACAACGGCGTCGAAGTGGTCTCGCTCGCGCACTCGACCGACAACCACGACGAATTCCGGCGGCGTCTGGCGGAGGCGACCGCGGACGCCGACCTCGTCTTCACCTCCGGCGGTGTGTCCATGGGCGATTTCGAGGTCGTCAAGGATGTCCTCACCCCGCTCGGCGGCGAATTCGGCCCGGTCGCAATCCAACCCGGCGGACCCCAGGGCGTCAGCGTCATCGACGGCGTCCCCGTCCTCAGCTTCCCCGGCAACCCGGTGAGCACCATGGTCTCCTTCGAGGTCTTCGCCCGCCCGCTCCTGCGCCGCCTGGCCGGACTGCCCGAGATCGAGACGACCGACCTGCCTCTCCTGGACCCGGTCCGCTCCCCCGCCGGAAAGCGCCAGTTCCTGCGCGGCCGCCGCACCGAGACCGGCGTCGCACTCGTCGCCGGACAGGGCTCCCATCTGATCGCCTCCATGGCCCAGGCCGACGTCCTCATCGATATCCCCGCCACCGCCACCGAACTCCCCGCGGGCACGATCGTCTCCGTCCAGCAGCTGTAGCCCCGACTCGCGCGGCCCCGGGCCGTCGACGGCCCGCGATTACTCGGGTGATCGCACGAGGGATTCCCGGGAAGGCGGACGGGTTCGGTGGATGACCACAGACGCGACGACGCGGGTGGCTGTGGAAGGCTGGGGGTATGAGTGAGTTGTCCCATGTCGACCAGGAAGGTCGCGCTCGCATGGTGGATGTGAGCGCCAAGGCCGAGACGGCGCGGGTGGCGGTGGCGGCCGGGGAGTTGGTGACGACCGCGGAGGTCGTGAAGCTGGTGCGGGCCGATGACATGCCCAAGGCGGATGTGCTGACCACGGCGCGGCTGGCGGGGATCAATGGGGCGAAGAAGACTTCGGAGTTGATTCCGCTGTGTCATCAGCTGGCGTTGTCTTCGGTGAATGTGACGTTCGGGTTCACGGAGAACGGCATCACCATCGAGGCGACGGCCAAGACCAAGGGGCCCACCGGGGTTGAGATGGAGGCGTTGACGGCGGTCGCCGTCGCGGGGCTCACGCTGCACGACATGGTGAAGGCGGTGGATCCGGCAGCAATGCTGACCGGGGTGCGGCTGCTCACCAAAGACGGTGGGAAGCACGGGCATTGGGTGCGCCCCGGAGGAGCTCCGGAGGGCGGCGTGAATGCGGGTGCGGGCCACGCGGATTCGCATCCAACCTCGCACCAGGCGCACGGCTCCGAGCCGCAGCAGGCGGGAGACGCTGGAGCCGCGGCGTTCGGGGCGGGGCGCGCCGCGGTCGTGCTCGTGGCGTCCACGGGGGCGGCGGCTGGATCCCGTACCGACACGACCGGGCCGAAGTTGACGGAATGGCTTACCGGACTGGGGTTTTCGGTGGGCGTGCCGCGGGTGTACGCCGACGCCGATGTCGCCTATGGGCTGTCGGAGGTCTTGGCGGGGGAACCGGCGCTGGTGATCACCACCGGCGGGACGGGGGCCTCGCCCACGGATGCGACGCCCGAGGCCACGCTGGCCGTGCTGGATCGTGAGCTGCCGGGGGTCGCGGAGGCGATTCGGCAGCGCGGGACCGCGAAGTTCCCGCTGGCCTCACTCAGCCGAGGCGTGGCCGGACTCGCCGGGCGCACCGTGATCGTGAACCTGCCCGGATCGCCGGGCGGTGTGAAGGATGGAATCGCGGTGCTGGAACCGCTGCTCGAGCATTTGCTGGCCCAGGTGGCCGGAGGAGGCGACCATGAGTGAACTGCTGGTGCGGATCAGCGAACAGCCGCTGAATCCGGACGAGGTCGAGAAGGCCGTGAGCGAGCCGGAGCACGGGGCCGTGGTCGTGTTCACCGGCAAGGTGCGCAATCACGATGGCGGGCAGGCGGTTTCGGCCCTCGAATACTCGGCGCACCCGGATGCGGAGAAGTTCATGCGCCGGATCTGCGACGAGTTCACCGCGTCGACGGGGCTGCCGGTGGCGGCGGTGCATCGCATCGGCGCGCTCACCGTCGGGGATCTCGCGATCACCGTGGCGGTGGCGGCTCCGCATCGCGGGGAGGCTTTCACCACCTGCGCCGAGCTGGTGGATCGGATCAAGCACGAGGTGCCGATCTGGAAGCGGCAGCTGTTCGCCGACGGCATGTCGGAGTGGGTCAACGCCTGCGGATGACCCCGGCTCTCGGGGGGGCTCGCAGGGGCTTCGCCCCTGAAACCCCTCGAGACCTCCCCGGGCGCTACGCGGTAATCGGGTCCTGTGGCTCCGGTTCGGTTGGTGCGGATCCCATTGCGCCGCGCGCCAAGTCGCCCAGCTTGGTGTGGTTGAACAGCAGGTTGAGCGCGAAAGCCGTGGCGGCGGCCAGGGTGATGCCGCTGTTGAGCAGGATCTCGGCCGCGGACGGGAACTTGTCGAACATGCCCTTGGTGAGGACCGGAACCAGGCCGATGCCGATGGCCACGGCAATGATGGTCAGGTTGACGCGATCGGTCAGGTCGGCCTTGCGCAGGGTGTCGATGCCGATGACCGCGATGGTGGCGAACAGCACCAGGCCCACGCCGCCCACCACGGGCTTGGGCACCGCGGCCACGAACGCGCCGAAGCGGGGCACCACGCCGAGCAGGATCAGCAGGCCACCGGAGACGGCCGTGACATAGCGGCTGTAGACGCGGGTCTGGGCGACCGCGCCGACATTCTGGTTGAAGACGGTGTCGATGAACGAGTTGAAGACGCCCGCGAGCACGGCTGAGAGACCGTCGCCCGCGAGACCGCGCGCGATATCGGCGCGGCCCACCTTCTTGCCGGTGATCTCACCGAGCGCGAGCATGCTGGCGGTGGATTCGGCGAAGACCACGGCCATCACGATGCGCATGGCCACCACGGCGGTGATCGGGAATTCCGGTGCGCCGAAGTAGAACGGATGCGGGGTGCCCAGCCACGCCGTAGCGCCCACGCCGTCGAGCTTGACCAACCCCATCGGAATGGCGATGAGCACGCCCGCCACACCGATGAGCGAGATGCCCACCACCGTGAGCACGGTGCCGGTGACCAGGGGCGGGAAGAAGCGCACGATCATGGCGAAGGGCCAGGCCAGCGCCAGGCCGAGCAGGCCGCCCAGCAGCATGGAGCCGTAGACGGCGGGCAGGCCGTACTCCTTGGCAATGAGGATCATGGGCGACATGGCCACGAAGGTGGCGCCGGTGATGATGGGCAGTTTCGCGCCCGCGAACTTCCCCAGTCCGAGGCTCTGCACCACCGTGATCGCGCCCGCGACCAGCAGGTCGGCGCTGATCAGCATGGCGACGACGGATTTGTCCAGGCCAGCGGCCGCGCCGAATACCAGTGGGACGGTGACACATCCGGTGTACATGATCAGGACGTGCTGGATGCCGAACACCAGCAGCCGATGCCAGGGCAGCCGGGTGTCGACGGGATGGGGCGAGGTCATGGTGGCTCCTTGCGGCGCGTCGGTTCGTGGTCAGGGTAGGCAGCCGCGCCGGTCCGGGGGTTTGTCCGTTCGGCCGAATCGGAGTGTGCCCGGGCCGGTGTGTTTTGTCTTCGGAACCAGCGTGTGCGGCGGCGCGGGTCGGCCAGGGTGAGGCAAGGTGTTCATCGACCACGGGAGGCAGCCATGTCCGAAATGACCGGCAAGATCGTGCTCGGCCCGCACCAGTACGGGAAGGCCGAGAACCGCGTGGTGCGCATCCACCGCGACAGCGATCGGCACGAGATCCGTGATCTGAACGTATCGTCGTGCCTGCGTGGCGCGTTCGACGAGGCGCACACCACCGGCGACCAGGGCGCGGTGCTGCCCACCGATACGCAGAAGCAGACCATCTACTCCTATGCCAAGGAGCACGGCGACGGCAGCATCGAGGACTACGGGCTGGCGCTGGCCCGGCATTTCGTCGATGACGTGGCGCCGGTGGATTCGGCCCGCATCGAGATCGAAGAGTATGCCTGGCAACACGTTCCGGTGCGCGGCGCGGGCCACGACCACACCTGGACGCGCATCGGCCCGGAGGTGCGGCTCGCCGCGATCACGGTGAGCGGCAAGGCCGCCGCGCAACAGGAATGGGTCATAGGCGGCGTCAAGGACCTGGTGATCCTCAAATCCACCGGTTCCGAATTCACCGGCTTCCTGACCGACCCCTACACCGTCCTCGAACCCGCCTCCGACCGCATTCTCGCCACCAGCCTCACCGCCCACTGGCGCTTCGCCACCCCGCCCGCCGACTGGGACGCCACCTACTCCGGCATCCGCTCGGTCATGATCGAGAAGTTCGCCACCGAACACTCGAAAGCCTTGCAGCAGACCCTCTTCGATATGGGCGCCGCCGCCCTCGAAGCCTTCCCCTGCCTCGCCGAGATCCGCATGTCCGCCCCCAACAAACACCACTGGTACTTCGACCTGTCCCGCTTCGGCGTCGAGAACAACAACGAGGTCTTCCACGCCGACGACCGCCCCTACGGCCTCATCCAAGCCGCCGTCCTGCGCGAGGACGCCCCCGATCCGGGCACCTCCTGGGACCCCTACACCGGCGCGGTCTGACCACTCAGCGTCCGCACCGCCAGGTACAGATCGAGCCGATCGTCGAGCCGCCCCAGATCCCGCCCGGTCAGCTCCTCCACCCGCCCGATCCGATACCGAACAGTATTGAGATGCAGGTGCATCCGCTCCGCCGCCTGCCGCCAGGACCCCTCGCACCCCAGAAACACCTCCAATGTCTCCAGCAACCCCGCCCCCGTCCGCCGGTCGTACTCCACCACCGGCCCCAGCACCCGCTCCGCGAACCGCCGCTGCAACCCGCCCGGTACGGCGGTGAAAAGCCCCACCGCCGAATCGATATCGGCGGGCCGAACACTCACCACCGCATCGTCGTCATGAGCGGTCGCGGCCGCCGCAGCAGCCGCCGCAATCGCACCGGACAGCGATTCGTCCCGCTGCCGCGCACTGACCCCCAATGCCAGCCGTACACCTGCGAGCACGGGACTCAACCGCCCAATCCCCTTGCGCAGCAACCCCACAATCTCGTCCTGGGTCCCCGCCGCCACAGCCACCAGCCGACCATCCCGATCGATCGAGGTACTGGCATCGGGCAGCACATCGTGCAATGCCGCCCGCACCCCGTCCACACCGACCGCCCCGACCCACGCCCCATCGGAAACCTCCCCGGCCCCACGGCTACTCACCGCCGCGCCCCCGAGCACCACCCCGTCAAGCCCGCGCGCGACCCCGGAACCGTGCGCGCCCGCACCCGCCCCGGACGCTCTGCGGTCCGCATCCAACTCGCACACGGTGCGGTCCGGATCCGATACCGCACCGCTGGCGTTCCGTCGATCGCGAACTCCACCGCCGGGTTCATGCCCGGCGGGAGCCGAGTCGCCCGAGCGATCGTCGGCGAGGTCGAGTTCGGCGACCACGCGATCGGCCGGGGCAGGTAACCGGGCAGCGCGCGGACTCGGACCGGGATTCGGTGTGGCGGCGAGGGCGGGAGGCACGGGCGCGGTCGGATGGATTTCGGCGACCACAGCGACGGTTGGGACGCTGGCGCGGTCGGCGCGCGGGAGACGGTCGCCGAGTTCCCAGTCCAGGTGCAGGCGGTCCGCGGCTCGCTGGCGGTAGAGCTCGGCGATGGCGGCCAGATCTGCGCCGGAGGAGTCGGTGTCGGTGGTGGGGCGGATGACCAGGTACCAGGCGGTGATTCGGTCACCGTTGCCGACCTGGAAGATGCGCAGGGCACCGGCGGTGACGGCGGGTAGGCGGGGCGCGCCGAGGGCTGTCGCGATGATGCGGTCGAGGTCCTCGTCCGACAGCGGTCCGGATCCGGCGATCACACGACCCGTCGCCGTCACCAGCCAGGCCGGAACGTCCTGTTCCGACGAGATGTCCGCGAGCAGATCGCCGATGCCGCTTCCCGCGGCGACGGCGGCCATGAGCCTGCGCTGCCGATCCACCCTGGATTGCACGCGCTGCCAGCGCAGTTCGGCCGCCTGCTCGGCGAGATGCTCGATGATCCGGCTGAAGGGCACGCTCTGCGGCGCGGACAGCAGCGGTAACCCGGACCGCGCGCAGGCCGCGACCACATCGTCGGGGACGTGCCCGTGCAATGCCTGCCCCGCGACGACTCCGGCCACTCCCGAGCGGGCCAGCATTCCGACATAGTGATCCGAGTCCGCCGGATCCCGCCGCCACACCAGCCCCGTGCACACCAGCGCCCCCGCGGTGACGAACGGCCGCGGGTCGGGCATATCGGTCGCGCACACCCGGGCGACCGACCGCTCCAGCGCCGCCGGATCCCCGTGCAGCAACCGCATCCGCAACTACGGCGCGTCCAAGAAATCCCGCACCCGCACGGCGCATCCTCCCGTGATCGGACCGACTGGCGTCACGGTAGGACGCCAGTGTTGCCGCGACGTTTCGGCGATGCTGCGGCCGCCTCAACTACGGCCCCACACCGTAGATCGCGGCCAAGGTAGGCACCACTATCGCTGGTCGGCCCGTTTCCGGTGGCGGATTCGACGCAACCGCGCGGATCGGTAGGGTGGTCGGGATGAGTCGGCGGATTCCTGTTCTGATCGTGGCCGGATTTCTCGGGGCCGGGAAGACCACGCTGCTCAATCGGCTGTTGCGGAGCCGGAGTGTGCGGATCGGGGTGGTGGTGAACGACTTCGGGGCCGTGAATATCGATGCGATGTTGGTGGCGGGGCAGGTCGATGCCATGGTGTCGCTGGGGAACGGGTGCGTGTGCTGCGCGGTCGATGTGAGTGAGTTGGATGGGCTGTTCGACCGGCTGGCGGAACCGCGGCAGAAGATCGATGTGATCGTGGTGGAGGCCAGTGGGCTGGCGGAGCCGCGGAATCTCATTCGAATGGTGAGCGGGAGCGACAATCCGCGGATTCGGTACGGCGGGCTGATCGAGGTGGTGGACGCGGAGCATTTCGGCGAGAGTCGCGCGCGGCATCCGGAGCTGGGCACGCATCTGCGGATGGCGGATCTGGTGGTGGTGAACAAGGCCGATCGGGTCGAGCCCGGCGCGTTGGAGCAATTGCGAACGGAGATAAGCGAACTCGTCGGCCAGGTGCCGGTGTACCCGACCAGCCACGGGCGGGTCGATCCCGGGCTGCTCTTCGATATCCCCGCACGGGACAGCGGCGAGCCCCACGTCGGTGAGCAACTCAGCTTCGACGAACTCTTCCACGACGAACACGATGAGCACGAACACGATTGCACCGGCCACGAATGCCATGACCACCGGCATCTGCACGACGGCTACGACAGCGTGTCCTTCACCAGCACAACGGATCTCAATCCGCGCGAGCTGATCGCCGGCCTCGAGGACCCGCCGCCCGGCTTGTTCCGCGCCAAGGGCGTCCTGGCCTTCGCCACCGAGGATCAGCGAAAGTTCCTGCTGCACATGGTCGGCCGCCACATCACCATCGAACCGACCACCTGGGCCCGCCACGAGCCCCGAACCAGCACCCTGGTCCTCATAGGCACCGGTCTGGACGCCACCGCCATCACCGCCCGCCTCGACGCCACCGCCCACACCTCCCCCGAGCCCCTCAACGACGAAGCGCTCCTGCCGATCTGGCGCTACGTCACCCCCGAACCCTCCTGGAGCGAGTGACGCCAGTGTGAAACACCCACGACCGGGAGCTGATGGCGGCGACACGCCGATAAACCCCGCCACCATTTCCCGGTCGATGACGTTTCACATTTTCTGACCCCGATGGAACCAACTGGCACGTACGATCAGGTACGTACGCCCGTTGTGTCTCGTTCTCCCTCATAGACAAGGAGTTCGGTCATGGGTTCTGTGCAATTGGTGCTCTCCGCGATTTCCACCGCCATTCAGGCGCTCGGATTGGCGAGCATGTCGGGTGGCCTGTCCTAGCGCCACGATCTACGAAAGCGCCACAACCCACGAGAGCGCCGCGGCTCACGAAACGGGCAGCTCCGGAATTCGGGTGGCCCGCGCGTAGACCGTCTCACCTTCGGCCAGATGCAGCGCTTCGGCGTCACCGCGCGTGACCTGTGCGGTGAAGAGATCGCCGGTGGCGGCATTGCGGAGTTCGACGCGCGCTTCGAAGCCCAGGTGGACGACTCGCTCGACCGTGGCTCTGGTGACGCCCGCGGATTGTGCGGTGCCCTCGTGGGCGGCCAGGGCCATGGACGGGTCGCGGCCGACGCGGATGTCGTGCGGACGGACCATGTGCCCGTTCAGTCTCGCCACCGCGCCCAGGAAGGACATGACGAATTCGTTTGCGGGACGGTCGTACACGTCCTCGGGGCTGCCGACCTGCTCGATGCGGCCCTTGTTCATCACCGCGATGCGGTCGGCCACATCCAGGGCCTCCTCCTGGTCGTGGGTGACCAGCACGGTGGTGACGTGGACTTCCTCGTGCAGGCGGCGCAGCCACTGGCGCAGATCGGCGCGGACCTTGGCGTCGAGGGCGCCGAAGGGCTCGTCCAGCAGCAGCACCTGCGGGTCGACGGCGAGGGCGCGGGCCAGCGCCATGCGCTGACGCTGGCCGCCGGAGAGCTGTGCAGGGAACCGATGCTGGAAGCCGTCGAGGCCGACGATTTCCAGGAGTTCGTCGACCTTCTTCTTGATCTCGGCCTTGGGCCGCTTGCGAATCTTCAGGCCGAAGGCGACATTGTCGCGCACGGTCATGTGCTTGAACGCAGCGTAGTGCTGGAAGACGAAGCCGATATCGCGCTTCTGCGGCGGCACGTGGGTGACATCGCGCCCGGCAATGGTGACGATGCCGTTGTCCAGGGATTCCAGTCCGGCGATCGAGCGCAGCAGCGTCGACTTGCCGGATCCGGACGGGCCCAGCAGCGCGGTCAGCTCGCCGGACGGGATGTCCAGGCTGACGTCATTGAGGGCGGCGAAGGAACCGTAGTTCTTGTTCGCATTGGTCACGGTGATCATTTGGCAGTGCCCCGCTTGCGTTCGAGGAGGGTCATCAGGAGAAGAACAATGAGGGCGATGCCCATGAGCAGGGTCGCCGCCGCGTACGCGCCTTGGGTGTTGTGGTCCTCGTAGCGGCCGTGCACGAGCAGGGTGAGGGTCTGCGATTTACCGGGCAGGGCGGTGGAAACCATGATCACCGCACCGAATTCGCCGAGCGAGCGGGCGACGGTGAGCACCACGCCGTAGGTGAGACCCCAGCGAATGGCGGGCAGGGTGATGCGCCAGAACGTCTGCCAGCGCGAGGCGCCCAGGGTCGCGGCTGCCTGTTCCTGATCGTCGCCGATCTCGTGCAGCACCGGCTCGACCTCGCGCACCACGAACGGCAGCGTCACGAAGATGGTCGCGAGGACCATACCGGGCAGATTGAAGATCACCTTCAGCCCGTGATCCTCGAGCCCGCCGAACCAGCCGCCCGCACCCCAGAGCAGGATGAGCGAGGCGCCGACCACGACCGGCGATACCGCGAACGGCAGATCCACCAAGCCCTGCAATAGATTCCGGCCCGGGAACCGGCCGCGCACTAGCGCGAGCGCGGTGAGAATGCCGAACACCACGTTCACCGGCACCACGATGGCCAGAATGATCATCGACAGGTTGAACGCCGAAATCGCGGCGGGCGTGGAGATCCAGTCGAGGAAGGTCCCGATGCCGTCCTCGAAGGTGCGCCACAGAATGATCACCAGCGGCAGTACCAGCAGAATGAGCAGATACCCCAGCGCCACGGAACGCAGCGAAATACGGGTCAGCGCGGAAAGTTTCATCAGCTCTCCTGCTCCTTGCGCGCCGCGCGGTCCGCGAACAGCCGCAGGATCAGCAGGGTCACGAACGAGATGACCAGCAGCGCAACCGATACCGCGGCGGCATTGACCGGCCGGTCCACCTCGATCTGCTGCTGGATGTACTGCGAGGCCATCTGCGTCTCGCGCGGAATATTGCCGCCGATCAGCACCACCGACCCGTATTCGCCGATGGCGCGGGCGAAGGCCAGCCCGCCGCCGCTGATAATGGCCGGGGCCAGCGTGGGCAGCACGATGCGGCGGAAGGTGGTCAGATTGTCCGCGCCCAGCGAGGCCGCGGCCTGTTCGACCTCCAGATCAACCTCGATGAGCACCGGCTGCACCGAGCGCACCACGAACGGCAGCGTCACGAAGGCCAGCGCCACCACCAGACCCGGCTGGGTGGCATTGAGCTGGATATCGATCGGACTCTGCGGCCCGTACAGCGACAGCAGGACGATGCTGGCCACAATGGTCGGCAAGGCGAACGGCAGGTCGATGAGCGCATTGACGATCCCCTTGCCGGGGAAGTCGTCGCGCACCAGCACCCACGCGATGAGCGTGCCCATCACGACATTGATGACCGCGACGACGATCGAGACGAAGACGGTCACCCGCAGCGAATCGATGGCCGCGGGCGCGGTCACCGCATCCCAGAATCCGGCCCAGCCGTCGTCGAAGGAGGCGACGGTCATGGCCGCCAGGGGCAGCAGCACGATGATGCTGAGCCACAGCACCACCGTGGCGATGCCCAGCGGCCCCACCGAGCCGGTCACCCGCAGCCAGGAGAAGCGTCTCGGGCGGCTGGGCGCGGGTTTTTCCCCCGCCACGCTCGCGCCCTGCCCGGCGCGAGCGTTCCCACTACTGTCGTTCACGTTGCCAAGTATCCTGTGTGGTCCAGCTCACCCGACTACTTGGTGGCCTTGTCGTAGATGATCGCCACGGAGCCCGTGCCCTGCGCGAACAGTTCCTTGTCCACGGTCTTCCAGCCGCCGAGGTCGGCAATGGTCCACAGCTTCTGCGGGGTCGGGAAGTCGTCGGCGAAGGCGGCGGTCACCTTGGGGTCCACCGGCCGGAATCCGGCCTGCGCCCAGGCCAGCTGGGCGGTGGGGGTGAACAGGAAGTCCTTGAAGGCGAGGGCCTGCGTCGGGTTCTTGCTGTTCTTGAGGACCGCGACCGGGTTCTCGATCTTGAAGGTGGTGGGCGGAATGATGTGCTCGATGGGATCGCCCTTGCGCTCGGAGAACAGCGCCTCGTTCTCGTAGCTCAGCAGTACGTCGCCGACGCCCTGCAGGAAGGTGTCGGTGGCCTCCCGGCCCGACTTGGGCTGCACCTTCACGTGATCGGAGGAGACGAGCTGGGACAGGTAGTCCAGCCCGGCCTGCGGGTTCTTGCCGCCATCGCTCTTGGCGGCGTACGGGGCGAGCAGGTTCCACTTGGCCGACCCGGAGGAGAACGGGTTGGGGGTCACCACCTCGACGCCCGGCTTCAGCAGATCGTCCCAATCCTTGATGCCCTTGGGATTGCCCTTGCGCACCACGATGGCGACCACGGAGCCGAAGGGAATTCCCTTGTTGGCGTCGGCATTCCAGCTCGCGTCGACCAGACCGGCATCCACCAGGCGGGTGATGTCGGGCTCGACGGAGAAGTTCACGACATCGGCCTCGGCGCCGTCCTTGACCTTGCGGGACTGATCGCCCGAGGCGCCGTAGGAGCCGAGCACCTCGACGTTCTTACCAGCGTCGGTCTTGGTGAATTCCGGAATCACCTTGTCGAAACCGGGCTTCGGCACCGCATAGCCGTACAGATTGAGCTTGATGTCGGCGCCGCCGCCGGAGGTGTCACCGTTCACCACGTCGCTGGAGCCACCGGCGCACGCGGTCAGCACGGAGGCCACGACCGCGGTGAGCGCCACGGCGACGGAACGACGAGAGAGTCTGGTACTGCGGGACATCGGTAGACCTTTCCTACCGCCCGCCGAGTCGGAGATCATCGGCGGAAATACTGGGGATTGCCGTAGACCCGCCCGGGCGAACGTGGGCGGTCGCGTCATCGGCCCGAGGGCCGCCGGATTACGAGCACAGCTGCGAAAGGCACGCGCGCCAGTCTACTGAGGGGGACGCGCAGCGGAGCTCGGTCGGCAATCAACGACAGTGAATGTCCGCGACCGCGAGGCAGCCCACAGCGATCAACGCCAATTCATGGCGGACCCGGGGCAGAGCACTCGACGACACGGGCGAACTGTAGCAGAGCGCCGCCGTAGGCGGCCAATCCTCGTGAGCACGGCGCCGCGGGTTCATTTCTCGATCATCGGAACGCAATTCCAGATAGTGAGAAGCTCGCGGTGGGGATTCCGCGGTGCTCGCCGCGAACGCGCGGGACATCATCCGCCGCACGCGGCAGTATGTAGGGCGAAGCGGTGCCGCACGGCAACGCACCTGTCCGCTGGGGGAATTCATGACAAGTCCCGACCGCATCCGCCGGGAGTTCCCCGGCATATCCACCCGTGCCTGGGAGCATCCCGCCGACCGCACCGCGCTGGTGACGCTGCGCTCGCTGAGCGGGTTCGACACCGTCCTGCGCACGCTGTCCGGGCTGCTGGCCGAACGGCAGCATCGGCTGCTGTACCTGGCCACGGCGGTGCGGGTGGACGACAAGCAGTTCCGCGAAATCCACCATCTGCGCGAGGACTGCGCGCGCATCTTGGACGCGCACACCAAGCCCGAGATGTTCGTCCTGCAGGATCCGCAGGCCAATGCCTTCACCATCGGCATGGATCAGCCGTTCATCGTGCTCACCACGGGGCTGCTGGATCTGCTCGATCGCGAGGAGCTGCGCTTCGTGGTCGGCCACGAGCTCGGGCACGCGCTGAGCGGGCACGCGGTGTATCGCACCATGCTCATGCATCTCATGCGGCTGGCCGCGGGCATCGGCTGGGTGCCCATCGGCGGGTGGGCGCTGCGCGCCATCATTGCCGCGCTCATGGAGTGGAGCCGTAAATCCGAGCTCTCCGGCGATCGCGCCGGGCTGCTGTGCGGCCAGGACGTGGACGCGTCGGTGCGGGTGCACATGAAGCTGGCGGGCGGTTCTCACGTGGACGAGATGAGCCATGCGGCATTCCTGCAGCAGGCCGATGACTACGACAAGTCCGGCGATCTGCGCGACGGCGTGCTGAAACTGCTGAATCTGGAACTGCAGTCGCACCCGTTCTCGGTGCTGCGGGCGGCGGAGTTGCGCCGCTGGATCACCAGCGGTGACTACGACCGCATTCTGGACGGCCGCTATCCGACCCGGGATCAGGACAAGAACGCCAAGATCGGCGATCAGGTCAAGGAAGCCGCTCGCACCTACCGCCAGAACTTCGACCAGTCCGAGGATCCCCTCATCCGCACCGTGCGCAACCTGGGCAAGGACGCGGCGTCCGCGGTCGGCACGGTGGGACAGGAGGTCAGCGAGACCGTGTCGAAGATCGGCAAACGGTTCAGCGAGTGGCGGGACCAGGGGAATTCGGGGGACTAGCCACCGCCGTCGCTACTCGTCGTCCGCCATGGGCGGGGTCTCGAGGATGTCCAGAACCCATTCCTCGGTGGCGGATTCCGCATCGTCCTCGTCGATGCGGATGCGGTTGGTGAGCCGGACGCCCAGGCCCAGCAGCTGCGCCGCCTTCACCATGTCGACGGCCTCCTCCGGGCCGCAGGTGTGCGTCGCGATCAGGCGCGGCTCGTCGTCGAATTCCTCGTCGACGAGCAGCGTCTCGAGTTCCATGCCTTCATCGGTGGTTGACATGGTGCAGCAAACTACGCGCCGGGTCCGACCGACACGTAGGGAAACCCGATTCGACCTGGTGAACAGCCAGCGAACTCAGCGTGTGAACAGCCAGGCGACCACGACGAGCACGAGCAGGGCGATCAGGGCGAGCTGGACGCGCGAGCGCGGCATCAGGCGGCTTCCTTCCAGGTGCGGCGGGGTTCGGCAACGGGGGCCGCGACTTCCTGCGCCGCCACCCGATCCCGGCCCAGCGTGCGCAGGGCGACGCGCAGCGCACGGTCCAGCAGGTAGGCGATGGCGAAGCAGACGGGCACCATGGCGGCCAGCACCACGGCGAACTGGGGAACGAAGGGCAGACCGGCCACCCACAGTTCGACGCCGTCCCACCAATCAGCAATCCGATGCACGACACCAACCTACGCCCAGAACTCCATGGTGGACGATTCGGGCCGAACGGACAGATCATGGTGTGATGGAGTCCTACGACGAACCGGAGTCGAACGACAGACCGCTCGGCAGTAGCTATGACGGCCCCGGCCCAGGTCCACTGGAGCCGCCTCGGGATTCGGTGGACCGGCCCGATGTGCCGGGCACCGACGGCTACCTGCCATCCGTACCGGTCGGTGTGAGTCATCACTCGCCGTATCCGCCCATCGACGACTACGCCTTCCTGTCCGATTGCGAGACCAACTGCCTCATCGCCCGCAATGGTTCGGTGGAGTGGATGTGCGTGCCGCGGCCGGACTCCCCCAGCATCTTCGGCGCCATGCTGGATCGCAGCGCCGGTCATTTCCGGATCGGCCCCTACGGCCGCAATGTGCCCGCGGCGCGGCGGTATCTGCCCGGCGGGCTGATTGTGGAGACCACCTGGCAAACCGAAACCGGCTGGCTCATCGTGCGCGACGCCCTGGTACTGGGGCCCTGGCACAACAACAAGGCCCGCAGCCGCACCCATCGCCGCACCCCCATGGACTGGGATGCCGAGCACATTCTGCTGCGCACCGTGAAATGCGTGAACGGCACGGTGGAACTGGAGATGAGCTGCGAACCCGCCTTCGACTACCACCGCGGTCCGGCGCATTGGGAGTACAGCGGTGACGTCTACGAGAAAGCAAGCGCCACTTGCGATATCGAAGGCTCCCCCACTCTGACGCTCACCACCGATCTGCGCCTGGGACTGGAGGGCCGGGAGGCGCGCGCCCGCAAGCGCATGCAGGAGGGCGATCAGATCTTCGTGGCGCTGTCCTGGTCGGAGCTGCCGCCGCCGCGCACCTTCGCCGAGGCGGCGGAGAAGATGTGGCTGACCACCGAATGCTGGCGGCAGTGGATCACCCTGGGCCGCTTCCCCGATCATCCCTGGCGCGGGCATCTGCAGCGCAGCGCGCTCACCCTGAAGGGCCTCACCTACGCGCCGACCGGCGCGCTGCTGGCCGCGGCCACCACATCGCTGCCGGAAACGCCGGGCGGAGAACGCAATTGGGACTACCGCTACACCTGGGTTCGGGATTCCAGCTTCGCGCTTTGGGGTCTGTACACCCTCGGCCTGGACCGCGAGGCCGATGACTTCTTCGCCTTCCTGCACGATGTCGCCACCGACGACAATGGCAAAGCCATTCCGCTGCAAGTGCTCTACGGCATCGGCGGCGAACGCCGGATCACCGAATCCGAGCTGACGCACCTGGACGGCTACGACCACGCCCGGCCGGTGCGCATCGGCAATGGCGCCTACAACCAGGATCAGCACGATATCTGGGGCACCCTGCTGGATTCCGTTTGGCTGCACGTGAAGTCACGCCGCCAGGTACCGGAAACCTTGTGGCCCATGCTGGAACGACAGGTGCAGGCGGCAATCGAGAACTGGCGCAATCCCGATCGCGGCATCTGGGAGGTGCGCGGGGAACCGCAGCACTTCACCTGTTCGAAGGTGATGTGCTGGGTGGCGCTGGATCGCGGCGCGAAACTGGCCGAACTGCACAGCGAATTCGACTACGCCAAGAAATGGCGCGATATCGCCGACGAGATCCACGCCGATATCCTCGATCACGGCGTGAACGCCGACGGCATCTTCACCCAGACCTACGGCGGCGACACCCTCGACGCCTCGCTGCTGCTGGTGCCGCTGCTGCGCTTCCTGCCGCCCGAGGATCACCGCGTCCGGGCCACGGTACTGGCCATTGCCGACGAACTCACCGAGAACGGCCTGGTGCTGCGCTATCGCACCGACACCACCGACGACGGCCTCTACGGCGAGGAGGGCTCATTCACCATCTGCTCGTTCTGGCTGGTCTCCGCGCTCGTGGAGATCGGCGAGCTGGCGCGCGCCCGCCAGCTGCTGGAACGACTGCTCGGCTATGCCAGCCCGCTCAAGCTCTATGCCGAGGAGATCGACGCCGTCACCGGCCGCCATCTGGGCAACTTCCCGCAGGCGTTCACCCATCTGGCGCTCATCAATGCCGTCATGCACGTCATCCGGGCCGAGGAATCCAACCGGGCGGGCCAGTTCAACCCGGCCCACCCATGGCGGTAGCGCCCGCTACTCGCTGAGTGCGTCGGCGCGCTCGCGCAGATCGCGCAGGCGCACCAGCGAGGTCTCGATCTCGGTGAGGCGGTATTCGCGGCGCTGCCCGGAGTGCACGGCCGCGGCCTCCTCCGCGGCGCGCAGCGAGGCATCCACCGAACGCAGTGTCTCATTGGCGATCTCGGTGAAATGGTCGCGCAGGCTGCGCTGCACGGCGCGCAGCCGATAGCGGGATTCCTTGGAGACCTGGAAGATCACATCGTCCATGAGCCGGGCCACCGCGAGCTTGCCCTCGGCCTGACGGCGCTGTTTGCGGCCCTTGCGGTACTCCCAGAACGCATTGCCGCCCAGCAGCACGCCCGCGCCCGCGGAATACCAGTTCACCAGGGGCATGCCGAGCAGGCTGGTGGCCAGGCCGACCATGAGGATGCCGCCGTAGGATCCGCGCAGCGAACTCAGGAACCCTTCGGTGACAGCGGGTTTCCCGCTCACCAGCGCGTCGAGGGCGGCCACCGGTTCCAGCACCGCACCCACCTCGCCCGGATTGTCCAGGCGCAGATCGGGCGTGGGAATGCCGCTCTCGGGGAACTTGGCCGCCACCTGCTCGCACAGCTCCACCGAGCGGTAGTGGGCGATGACGAAGTTCTCCTCGACCGCCTCGCAGATCTTGGCGTCCAGATCCGCGCCGAAGTCCTTCCAGCGCTTGGCCGGATCGCGCTTCATGATGTCGGCCTCGGCATCGCGAATCAGGCTGCGCAGGCGGTGGCGCAGATCGTGTTCGGTATCGGCCATCAATTCGGCCGCGCCGTCGGCGAGGGTCACCTGCCAATTGGCGGTGCGCTGGCGAAGTTGCTCGGCTTCCTCACGGGTGCGCCGCAGCTGCTCGGTAATGGCGGAGTAGCGGCGCGGATCGCGCAGGGTTTCGGCCTCGGTGCGCAGGGCCAGGGCCAGATGGTCGGTAATGACGCGAATATCGCCGACGGCGGCCTCGGCGGCCACCGCGTCGGCCCGGCCCAGCACATACCCGCGGAGGTGCTCGAGCAGTTGCGGCACACCGGATTCCAGATCCGAGCGCGGATTGCCCGCCTGATTGTGCAGCAGCGCCGAGGCGGGAGCGACGGCGAAGGCCAGACCGGCCTCATCGAGCAGTTCCCGATCGCGCTGCTGGACCTGCGGCCACTGCGGGTACTGGTCGATCTTGTTGAGCACGCAGATGACCGTCGGGCACACCTGCTGAATGCGCTGGAACTGCGTGATCTGCTCGGGCGTGAACGGCGCGCTGGCATCGGCGACATAGAGGACGGCGTCGGCGGCCGCGATGAGCGACCAGGTGGCCGGGGTCTCCGACGGCGAACCGGGCGCGTCCAGCAGGACGAAACCCTCGGCCAGCAGCGGGCTCGGCTGGGTGAACTCGGCGCGGATGACATCGGAGTTCAGCGCGTCGAGCACGGTCACCGGATCCACCGGCTCGCGTTCGGCGCGACCGCCGTCACCGGCCTTCACCAGGGTGGCGGTGGCCCGCTGCCCGTACTCGGCGATGACCGGCACGCTGACGGCGCTGTCGGTGGCGCTGACTCGCGCCCCGACCAGGCTGTTGACCAGCGTGCTCATACCGCTCTTGGATTCGCCGACCACGACCAGCCGCACCCGCGGATCGGCAATGCGGGCGCGGGCCAGGCCGAGCCGCGAGGTCAGATCGGCGCGGCCCGCGGCGTGGGTGTGCCCGAGCAGCTCGTCGAGCAGCTCCAGCAGCGGGCCCATCGCATCCGGATTCTTCACGACGGCAACGCGTTCGGCGCCGCTCACTGGAGCGTGAGGTCGAGCACACCGGGTGCCGGATGGTGCTCCGCGAAGGTGTCCTCGGCCATGAGATGCGAGGTCAGCGCCACGTCGTGCACGTGGTACAGCGGTTGGGTATCGGCGATAGCCAGCGCGTCGTAGCCCGAATCGGAGACGTCCGCAATGGGTTTCACCGGTTTGGGCAGATCCGGCATCGGCTTGGTGGTCAGCGGCGGCATGGTCGGCACGGTCGCATCCGGCACGTCGATGGTCGGGGGCGTATCGATGGTGGGCGGCGTATCGATGGTCGGGTGGGTGTCGACGGTCGGCACTGTCGGCGCGACGGTCGGCACCGAGACGGTCGTCTGCGGATTGCTCACCGTTGGCTGATGGGTCGGGATCGAATCGTTGTCGTCGGTCGGGACGGTCACGGTCGGGACGTCGACATCGACGTCGTCGGTCGGAACGACCGGCTTCGTGGTGATGCCGTCGCCCGGATCCACCGTGGTGGGCGGGGTGGTGACCGCCGGAGCGGTGGTGCCGCCCGGAGCGGTGGTATGGCCCGGCGCCGTGGTGACCGCGGGCGCGGTGGTGACGCCCGGCAGCTTGGTCGTGGCCGGATCGGTCACGCCCGGCAGCTTGGTGGTGGGCGCCGTCGGCGCGGTGGTCAGCAGCGACGGCGAATCCACCGTCGAGGGGACGCTGATCTGCGGCGCGGAGGTGCCGGGCACGGTGGTCAGCGGCTGGGCGATCATGGTGGCCGGTTTATCGGGCTGGTCCGCGACCGGCGCGGACGGCTGCCGCAGATCCAGCAGTGCGGGAGCGGTCGCCGCGGGGGCCGTCAGCGGTGAGACAGCCGGTGCGGCAAGCACGTTCGCGATCGGCTGCGAGGCGGCATCGGGCTGAATGGTGGTCTGCAGCGGGGTGGTCACCACCGGCTGCGCGACGGCGACGGGCGCCACAGGCGCGGGCGCGACGGCCACGGGGACGACGGCCACGGGGACGACGGGGGCCACGGCCACCGGGGCCACGGGGGCCACCGGAGCGACAGCGACCGGGGCAACCGGAGCGACCGGAGCCGGAGCCGCCGGAGCGACCGGGGCGATCGGGGCCGCCGGGCCCGCGGCGGGCGCGCCGATGCCGACCGCCGGAGCGGAAGGCGCTGCCGGAGCACCGAATCCGGGAGCGGGCGCACCCGGAGCCGTCGCACCGGTGCCAGGACCGGTAGCGCCATTGGGCACACCGTTCGCGGGGGCACCGGCATTGGGCGCGCCGGACGCGGGCGCACCGGCCGGAGCGCCCGTACCGCCCTGCGGATGCTGTTGCGGGCCGGGCGCATTCGCGGCCGCATTCGGCTCATCGAGCGCGCGCACGCCGCCGAGGAACGAGGAGCCGGGCTGGTCGGCCGCATCGGCCCCCTTGTAACCCGGCGCGTGGGCGATGCCGTCGCTGAGATCCTGACCGAACTCGTTGAACTGGTTGCCGATATTGCCGACCGCGATATCGACATTCAGTTCCGAGCGGACCCAGACCCCGTCGAGCCCGGCATGCGCGTCGACTTCCCAGCTGGTCTTGATGAAAGCGCCGAACCCGTCACCGACGCCGACACCGTCGAAAGGTCCGGTGTGCGAGGGATTCTCGAGCCCGGATCCGGGCGGGGCGATGCCGCCGCCGTTCATTCCGGGCAGGTGCAGTCCCTCGGTGCCGGGTAGCTTGAGCCCCTGCATGTTCTGCAGGCCGCCGAAGAAGCCCTCCGAACCGTCGAACAGCGCCGACTCCGGATTGCCCATCGGCAGGCCGAGCGCGGATTCCGAGCCTTCGGAGTGCCCGAGCGGCATGCCCAGCGCATTGTGCGACTCGTTGCCGGAGCCGAGTCCGAAGGCCGGGGCGCCGGATTCGGCCAGGCCGAAACCGGCCATGCTCGCATCGCTCGGGCCGCCGAAATGACCGGGGAAGAATCCGGCATCGGTGCCGTACTGCCCGTTGTCATACGGATCGGCGACCGGCGAGACGCCGCCGCCGGTGTAGGGCGCCGCGTCCTCGGTGAGGTCGGGGAAGGTCACGGTGGGGCTGGGCTCGTCCGGCTTGGGATCGTTCACCTCGGACCAGCCGACATTGCGGCTGTCGTGATTGATCGGCGCGTCATTGCCGCCCCGGCTGCCGCCGGCCGCGATGAGCGCGCCACCGGTGACATACGCGCCTGCCCTGGTGACGCGCGAGACTCCGGTGGCAATGCGGTACGCGGTGTCCCCCGCGTAGTCGTCCGGACCGGATTCATCGTCGAAGGGCAGATCACGTGTCATGAGGCTCCGCTCTCAGGTGAAGCGCGGTCCGCGGCGACGGACCACCGATTCAAAACTCGTTTCACACCCTATTTCCGGATATCCGGTCTGTCACATCCACCAGGTAGGAGACGGTGTGCACAGCGGGGTGAGACTCAGCTTGTCACCCTGCATATCTATACGGAAGCCCCAGTTTTTGGCTGCGTAACGAACCGTACGCAACGTATCAGACCTGCTCACCCCGGAGATCGGAATCCGTTCGGCAGAACCTACCCCGCGATTGGCTTTCACAACAGTGCCCCCGCTGCCAGCAGGCAGCGGGGGCACCGGAATCTCGAGCTACTTCTTCGGCTTGTCGGAGGTCGATTCGGTCGACAGCGCCGCCACGAAGGCTTCCTGCGGCACATCGACGCGACCGATGGTCTTCATCCGCTTCTTGCCTTCCTTCTGCTTCTCCAGCAGCTTGCGCTTACGCGAGATGTCACCGCCGTAGCACTTGGCCAGCACGTCCTTGCGAATGGCGCGAATGTTCTCGCGCGCGATCACCTTGGACCCGATGGCCGCCTGGATCGGCACCTCGAACTGCTGGCGCGGAATGAGCTCGCGCAGCTTGGTGGTCATCTTGTGCCCGTAGGCCTGCGCCGCGTCCTTGTGCACGATGGCCGAGAACGCGTCCACGGCCTCACCCTGCAACAGGATGTCCACCTTCACCAGCGCGGCCTGCTGCTCACCGGCCTCCTCGTAATCGAGCGAGGCGTAACCGCGGGTGCGCGACTTCAGCGAGTCGAAGAAGTCGAAGATGATCTCCGCCATGGGCAGCGTGTACCGCATCTCCACGCGGGTCTCGGACAGGTAGTCCATGCCCAGCAGCTCACCGCGGCGCGACTGGCACAGCTCCATGATGGTGCCGATGAACTCGCTGGGCGCGATGACGGTGCACTTGGTGACGGGCTCGTAGATCTCCCGCACCTTGCCTTCCGGCCAGAACGACGGGTTGGTGACGACGTGCTCGGAGCCGTCCTCCAGGATCACCCGGTAGATCACATTGGGCGCGGTGGAGATCAGGTCCAGGCCGAATTCGCGCTGCAGGCGCTCGCGGGTGATCTCCATGTGCAGCAGGCCCAGGAAGCCGCAGCGGAAGCCGAAGCCCAGGGCCACCGAGGTTTCCGGCACATAGGTCAGCGCGGCATCGTTGAGCTGCAGCTTGTCCAGGGCGTCGCGCAGATCCGGGTAATCGGAGCCGTCGAGCGGGTAGAGACCGGAGTAGACCATGGGCCGCGGTTCGCGGTAACCGGTGAGGGCCTCCTTCGCGCCGTCGCGCGCGGAGGTGATGGTGTCACCGACCTTGGACTGACGCACGTCCTTCACGCCGGTGATGAGGTAGCCGACCTCGCCGACGCCCAGGCCCTGGGTGGGCTTGGGTTCGGGCGAGACGATGCCGATCTCCAGCAGTTCGTGGGTCGCGCCGGTGGACATCATCTTGATCTTCTGGCGCGGGGTGAGCTTGCCATCCACCACACGCACGTAGGTGACGACGCCGCGGTAGGTGTCGTAGACCGAGTCGAAGATCATGGCGCGCGCGGGCGCATCGGCCTCGCCGACCGGCGGCGGCACCTGGCGCACGGCCTCGTTCAGCAGTTCGGGCACGCCGACGCCGGTCTTACCGGAGACGCGCAGCACGTCCTCGGGCTCGCAGCCCACGATGTGGGCGAGCTCGGCGGCATAGCGGTCCGGGTCCGCGGCCGGGAGGTCGATCTTGTTCAGCACCGGGATGATGGTGAGGTCCTTCTCCATCGCCAGGTACAGATTGGCGAGGGTCTGCGCCTCGATGCCCTGCGCGGCGTCCACCAGCAGGATCGCGCCCTCACACGCCTCGAGCGCGCGCGACACCTCGTAGGTGAAGTCGACGTGGCCCGGGGTGTCGATGAGATGCAGGACGTAGTCCTCGCCATCGACCTGCCACGGCAGGCGCACGTTCTGGGCCTTGATGGTGATACCGCGCTCCCGCTCAATATCCATACGGTCCAGGTACTGGGCCCGCATGGCGCGCTCCCCGACCACACCGGTGAGTTGCAGCATGCGATCAGCCAGGGTGGATTTCCCGTGGTCGATATGGGCGATGATGCAGAAGTTCCTGATCCGGGCGGGATCAGTAAACGTCGTATCGGCGAAGCTGCTAATCGGAGTCACTCCTCGGCATGGCGAAACAGCGGCATGTCAACCCAGCAGTCTACGGTGCGCCCCGGGTGAGGTTTTCCATCGGAGCACCCCGTTGCCGAACTGCGGCTGCGCGCAGGCGAATCCGGCCCGGATGAGAACCCGGCCCTGCGCCGTTAAGCTGCCGACATGGCCGGCAGGTGGAACGCTCTGGGGAAGCAGTTGGGGATCGTGGCTAAGGAGCAGGGTTCCCAGCTCGTCCGACAGCAGGCCCCGAAGTTGATCGGGCGGATGCGGAAATCGTCGATGTGGGATCGCGCGGTACAGGCGGTGACGACGCCGAAGCCGGGACCGGGGGTATCGGTGCGCCCGACCTCGTCGGCGGGTGTGCCGTCGCGGGACCGCGCACGGCAGATCGTCTACAGCCCGCAACTGGACGGCCGCGCCGATCCGGGCGAGATCGTGTGGACCTGGGTCCCCTACGAGGAGGACCCGAACAATGGCAAGGACCGCCCGGTCCTGGTCGTCGGCCGCGAACGCGACACCCTGCTCGGCCTGATGCTCTCCTCGAATGCCGACCACGCCCACCACTCGAACTGGGTGGGCATCGGCGACGGCCCCTGGGATCACGCGGGCCGCCCCAGCTGGGTGCGCCTGGACCGCGTCCTCGACGTCCCGGAGGCGGGCATCCGCCGCGAGGGCGCCATCGTCCCGCGCAAGACCTTCGATCTGGTCGCACACCGGTTGTGCGCGGAGTACCACTGGTACTGACCCGACCGATCGCTGACGACTATTCGACGCCAACCGAATTCCGGTCGATTCCGCTTGACGATCGGCCGGTGCGGCCCGACACTCGGTCCGTGCGGGCGGGAGATGTGTTCGCGGGCTTTCGCATCGAACGCAAGCTCGGCGCCGGGGGTATGGGCTCGGTATATCTGGCGCGGTATCCGCGATTGCCGAAACTGACCGCGCTGAAGGTGCTGTCGGAGGCGACCAGTTCCGACGACGAGTTCCGGGCCCGCTTCCTGCGCGAAGCCGAACTCGCCTCCCGGCTGGCGCATCCCAATTCGGAATCGCCCGCGCCATGGGCGAAGCCACGGCGCTCACCGCCGCCGGTGAGGTACTGGCCACGGTCGGCTACGCCGCTCCGGAACAACTACAGGGCGACCCGCTCGATCACCGGGTGGATGTCTACGCCCTCGGCGCGACGCTCTACCAATTGCTGACGGGCACAACCCCGTTCCCCCGGTCGACGCCCGCCGCGGTCATGCACGCGCATCTGACCGAAGCGCCGCCGCGGCCGAGCGCCGCCGATCCCGCACTGCCGCAAGCGATCGATCGGGTCATCGCCCGCGCCATGGCCAAGGAGCCCGCCGAGCGCTATCAGAGCTGCGGTGATCTGGCCGCCGCCGCGGGCGCGGCGCTGCGCGGGGAACCGGTGTTCACCCTCGCCCCACGACGTCTGCCCGGGACGCGGCTGGTCACCGCGGTGGCCGGGCTTGCGCTCGCCCTGGTGATCGGGACCACCGCCGTCGCACTGACCGGCTCGGAGGACTCCGATACCGCCACTGCGCCAACCACATCCGCCGCGCCGACCACCGATGACTCGGGTCCCTGGGGTGTGGTCGGATTCGTCACCGCGGCCTTCCCCGAACTGCTCCCGCCCACCCCGGTCAGCAGCGGGCATGGCGGATTGTGGTGTGATCTCAAATCTCTCGACAGCAACGCCAATGCCCCCCTCGATGTCCGGACCGAGCAGGTCTTCCTGGTCTGCAGCAGTGATGGCGATCCGGTCGACATGATCTGGGTGAACTGCCTGACCAGCAGACTGTCTTGGCCGGAGCGGCAATGGCCGTTCACCACACAGGTGGGCGATGAGCAGTGGAGTCGTCCGTCCGGCACGGGCCGCATCCTGTGGGGCGATTACACCCGCAACGGCTTATCGGAGGGCCAGCTCCGCATCACATTCGACGACACGGCGCGAAGCTCCTGCGTCCTCACGGTATTCGCGGCCAACTTCTCTGGTCAGCAACTGCGCGACAACTGGTGGCCCGATGCTCCGATCTAGGCGTCTCCCGCTCATTACGCTGGCTTGCGGCGCGGCCCTGATCCTGATCGCCGGATTGCTCTGGGACGGCCGGATCGTGCCCGGGACCGCGGTCACGGCCGATATCGCGCTCGACACCTTGGATTTCGGGGACTACGGCGCCGAGCCGGTGCCCGAGCCGCGCAATGACAGCGAGAAATACAGCCGGATCATCGAATCGGCACGGATGGCCGACGCGGTGGTCAGCCCCTATGACATCGAGGACGGTCTGCGCGTCCGGATTTCCTCCGTGTTGCCCAAGCCCAGCGATA
The DNA here is from genome assembly GCF_001613405.1 of Nocardia crassostreae. Taxonomy (GTDB): domain Bacteria; phylum Actinomycetota; class Actinomycetes; order Mycobacteriales; family Mycobacteriaceae; genus Nocardia; species Nocardia crassostreae. The sequence continues at coordinate 98,938 of NZ_BDCH01000029.1, read as the reverse complement.
CCGTCGGCTTCCTGGCCGCCGTAGCCAAGCCGATCCTGGCGAAGCACGGCATGCTGGCCGGTTATACGACGCTCGGCGATCAAGGTTGCGTGGTGCGCCCATGTCCCCAGATCGGGACGTCCCGCTCGGTGCGGATCACGGTCGTGCGCCTACCCGACGAGACGGCCGCGCGCAGCGCGGCCGCCGAGATCGAAGCGGCGGATTTCGCGGTCAGCCCCGACAATGTCGCGGTAGCCATCTCCGGATACCCGGCGGCCCTGGGCCATTGGCGGCCTTCGGTGCCGACACTGGGCATTACGCTCGCGCACGGACCGTTCGTCGTCGTGCTCTTCGTCACCCATCCGACCACCGACCTCGCCGAGTTGACGGGCCTGGCCGGTAAGGCGCTGGCCGCCCAGATTCCCGTGCTGGATCGGTTCGCTCCGACACCCACGACGGCTTTCCGCACCCTGCCGTTCGACCCGGAGGGCATGCTGCGACGCATCGTCCCGGGCCGCAGCGGGCAATGGTCCTATCCGTACATCACCCGGTTCCAGTCGGTCGACCGGCAAGCCGGCTGGGGCGTTGCGGTCGAGGCGAGCGGGGTGGTCTACGGCCCGACCGGATCCGGGCTCCATCTGCACCTCGCGGCGGTCAAGGAACTGGTCGACGCCGGTGAGATGGAACGGCTCGCCGTCCTCGATCGGCGCACGCTGATCCGGTTCCGGGATGCCGCCGCCACTCGGCGTTTCGCCGCCGGAGAGGCCGTGACCACCGGGCGGCAGACCGTGATGGCTCGTCCGCCGGTTCCGGACACCACCTGCCATCGACTGGACGACATCGTGCCGAAGTACTACTGCGTCGTCCATGTCGACCGCTACGTGGCGGTACTGGACGCGATGGACGAGAAATCCGCGCATCAGATCGCCGCGGCTCAGTACGCCCTGCTCGTACGGAACAGGTAGGGGCGCATGCGAATACTCGGACCGGGTGCGCTGGTGGCCGGATATCGCATCGAACGCCGACTCGGCACCGGTGGTTCGGGCAGCGTGTATCTGGCCCGGCATCCCCGCCTGCCGCGCCACGACGCGCTCAAGGTGTTGTCCCGCGCGGCCGACGACGAGTTCCGGATGCGCTTCCTGCGCGAGGCGGAGCTGGCCGGGCGGCTCGACCATCCGAATATCGTGAGCATCTACGATTGCGGCGACGACGGCGAATTGCTGTGGATCGCCATGCAATTCGTCGACGGCTACGACGCCGCGCAACTGCTCCGGCAGCAGCCGGGCGGACTGCCCGCCGAACGCGCGGTCACCATCGTGACCGACGCGGCGCGCGGGCTCGACCAGGCGCATCGGGCCGGACTGCTGCACCGCGACGTGAAGCCCGCCAATCTCCTCATCGAGCCCGGCGGCGCCGGACCGGATCGGGTACTGGTCGCCGATTTCGGCATCGCGCGGGCGACAACCGAATCCGCCGCGCTGACCGCCGCGGGCAAGGTGCTGGCCACGCTGGCTTACGCCGCGCCCGAGCAGATCGGCGGCGGGCACCTCGATCAGCGCACCGATGTGTACGCCCTCGGCGGCACGCTGTACCAATTGCTCACCGGTGCGGCGCCTTTCCCCCGCGAAACGGCGGCCGCGGTCATGCATGCCCACCTCGCCGCGCCGCGTCCGCGGCCCAGCGCGGCCGTGGCGAGGCTGCCGCGCGGATTCGACACCGTGATCGCCCGGGCCATGGCGGTGAATCCGGAAGAGCGCTACCGCAGTTGCGGTGAACTGGCCGAGGCAGCCAGCGCGGCCCTGCGCGGCGAATTGGCCGGACCGAGGGCGGAACCCCGGAGCGGGCTACGGACCCTGGCGCTCCCGCGGCCGACCCCGGCGCCCCGGCGACGGCGCATCGCGGTCCTCATCGTCACGGTGGCGACGGTTGCCGCGCTCATCGCCGGATTTCTCCTCACCCGGCCCGACGGCTCGCCGCGGAATACCGCCGACGACCCCGTCACCACCACGAACACACCGGAATCTCCCTGGGGCGCCTACGGCTTCATCGTCGAAACCTTTCCGGAGCTACTGCCCGCGACACCGTCCGGCCGGGGGCATCACAACTACCGCTGCTCCGCCTCCGACAACAGCAACAATGCCGTCGCCATGGACACCGCGCTGGAACAGCCCGTGCTGGTCTGCGCGGCGGACGACGAGGCGATCTGGGTGACCTGCAATACCGATCGCTCCCCCATGCCCGCACTCGAGCACTCCAACACCACCGAGGGCGGCGAGACCTGGTCCCGCGCCACCGGAACCGGCCAGTTGTCCTGGATGACCTTCGACAGTCACAGCGGGAAACGGGGGCGGCTCGACATCCGCTTCGACGGTGCGCGCGAGTTCTGCAAGCTACGGGTCACCGGGGCCGATTCCGGCCGCGCACTCTTCGACCAGTGGTGGCCGACGGCCCCTGTCTAGCTAGGACCGGTTGATGAACGAGGACAAGACATTCCGGCGTCGTGCCCGCCGGTCGGCGACGGTCGCGACCGCGGTCCTGCTGCTGGCCGGACTGCTCGGCGGATGCGATACCGCCGTCATCGCGGGCACCGCGCGGGTCGCCACCCCGGACGTGGACGCATTGGATGCGGGCGCCTGGCAGACCACCCCGCCCGCCGTACCGCCCAATGACAACGACACCCATGGTCGCGTCATCGAATCCGCGCGCCTGGGTGAGGCCGTGGCCCATCCGCGGGATATCGATCCCGCCCTCGCCTACGGCGGTTCCATCCTGCTGCCCTCGGCGGGCCGTACCTCGGTCCTCGCGCCCGAGATCGCGCTCGAACCGGTGGCCACCCACGCCATGATCGCCGGATACAGCGTCGTCGGCGTCGATGGCGAGACGGTGCCGGTGATCGGCCAGGCCAAAGCCATGCGGCTCACGGTGCTGCGCTTCCGCGACGAGAGCATCGCCGCGAGCGCAGCGCGGGAAATCGCCGCGGCTGCGGTCGCTCGCAATACGGATAGCGTCGCCCTGAGCATTCCCGGATACGCGACGGCGTACAGCCACTGGCAGCCACAGGTTCCCGTCGCGACGACGACGGTGGCCTACCGGTCCTACGTCATCGTGGTGTACGTGATGGATCGCGCGCCGGATGCGGCGGCGCTGGGCGCATTGACCGGGGCCGCCCTCACCGCCGAGCTACCGCTCCTGGACGCGTTCCAGGCCACGCCGCCGGACGAACTCTCCGCGCTACCCCTGGACGGCGACGATATGCTGCGGCGGCTACTGCATCCCGACAGCACCAAGTGGCCTTACCCACTGGCGATTTCGAGTGGCCGCACCGAGGCCCCGTGGTCGGGCCAGCTGCCCGGAACCGGCGTCGTCTACGGTCCGCGCGGCCTCGGACATCTGTTCAGCCACGGGCCCGAGAGCGGCGATCAGGACAAGTTCAGCGATGAGGCCGAGCGTGTGGCCTTCATCGGCATGTGGTGGCTGGTGCGCACCTCCGACGCGATACACGCCCGGCGACTGCATCTGCGCTGGGTCACGTCCGCCAACGCCCGACACGACTCCGTGGCCGCACCGGAGAACATCCCCGACGCCGCGTGTTTCCGGCAGCGGGAAGTCCGCGACGCACAGCGCAATACCCGGTTCTTCTGCCACGTCCTCGACGGCCGGTACTGGGCGGTGGTGGCGGCCGCCGATGAGCAGACCATGCGGCAGCGGGCCGCCGCCCAGTACGCGCTGCTGGTGAACAGCCGCTAGCTGACCATGTTTCGGGAGCGGCCGAACATGAGCCCGTAGACCAGGCTGCCCAGGACGCCGCCGATCAGCGGGAAGACGATGAACACCCACAGCTGGGCGGGGGCGCCGTCCTGGAAGAAGGCCACGGCGATACTGCGGGCCGGGTTCACCGAGGTGTTGTCGACCGGGATCGAGATGAGGTGGATGACCGCGAGGGTGATGCCGATGGACAGGCCCGCCAGGGGGACGTCGGATAGCTGATCGGTGGAGGCCAGGACCACGAAGACCAGCAGGGCGGTGAGGATGACCTCCACGGTGATGGCGGCGGCCAGGCCGTAGCCGTTGACGGTGATGCCGCCGAGTTCGATCTTCGAGGGGCTGTGCGCGCCCCAGCCGTTCGCGCCGAGACCGTCACGAGCCCGGTTGTAGGAGGGCAGGTTCTGGGCGATGGCGTAGATGGCGACACCGCTGAGCAGGCCGCCGACGATCTGCGCCAGCGCGTAGGCCCCGGCGTGCGCGGCCGAGATGCGGCCGAGCAGGAACTGGCCGACCGTGACCGCCGGATTCACATGGCAGCCCGAGATCGGTCCGATGGCGTAGACCAGGAACAACAGGGTGAATCCGAAGGCCAGGGCGACGCCGAGCGCGCCGACCCTGTCACCGGCCAGCACCGCGGTGCCCACACCGCCGAATACCAGCACGAAGGTGCCGAAACCCTCGGCGAACAGCTTCCGGCCGAGCGAAATCGGTTCCAGCTCCGAGAGTTCTTCGACGACTTCCTGCGCTGTGGGAGACATCAGCCACCTTCCCGGTTTGTCCCGCCCTATAGCGGAGAGCACCTGTGTTCTGCTGAATCACGCATCACGCGAGCCGAGTGATCTCCACCACCACTTCGAGATCCGTCGAGCCGCTTCCGCTGAAGATACCTTTCAGAGGCGGCACATCCGCGTAATCACGGCCCACCCCAACGGAAACGTGTTGTTCGGTCACCGGAATATTGTTGGTCGGGTCGTAGCCCCACCATTGGCCCGTCCACGCCTCCACCCAGGCGTGCATCTGCCCGGCCACGGTGCGCCCGACATCGGCGACGGGATCGGGATGCAGATAGCCGGAGACGTAGCGGCTGGGAATCCCCATGCCGCGCAACAGCAGCAGGGTCAGGTGCGCGTAGTCCTGGCACACCCCGCGGCGTTCGGCGAAGGCCTCCACCGCCGAGGTGTGCACCGAGGTGGTCCCGGCCAGGTAGTCCATTTCGCGATGCACCCATTCCGCGCCGCGCACAACGGCTTTGGCGGGCGGCACGCCGCGGGCGAGCCGACGGGCGATGGGCGCGAGTCGGCGCTCGCGCGGCACATAGTCGGTGGGGGTGAGCAGTTCGTCGAAGCGGTCGGCCAAGGCGTCCGCGCGCAACTCCTCCCAGGGCAGCTCCTCGGACGGGCCCGCGAACGGCTCGGTCTCCACCACCGAGGCGCTGGTGACCTCCAGTTCGGTGTGCGGGGCGTGCAGGTCGAAGGCGGTGACGGTGGTGCCCCAGTAGTCGGTGTAGCAGTAGGAGCGGGTCGAGGGCACGGTGTCGACCCGATTGAGGATCACGTTCTGTCTGCTGTCGGCGCGCGGGGACAGGCGCACCTCGTTGAAGGACCGGGTGACCGGCGCGTCGTAGACATATCCGGTGGTGTGCACCACCCGCATGCGCCAGCTCATAGTTGCTCCTGCACCTGGAAGTTGTTGCGCCCGTGCAGGCCCGTCCAGGCCACCCAGGATTCGGCGTGGAAATACTGCAGCGCCACCGCCTCCCCCACTTCACGGCAGGTCTCCTGGAGCCAGAGCAGGCGACTGGGCAGGTCCTCGAGCAGCACCAGTGAGGGCAGGAACTCCAGTTCGCTGCGGGCCCGGCCCAGCAGCCGATGGGCCTCGTGACGGGCGGCGAACCGGCTGTTGGGGCGTTGATCGAGTTCTTGCAGGCAGGCTTCGGCGACGCGCAGGGAATGGAAGACCGAACGCGGGAAAAGCCGGTCCAGCAGGATGAATTCGGCGATTTGATTGGCGTCCAGGACCCCGCGGTGAGTGCGCAGATAGGGGTCGTGCGCCCCGGCGGAGCGCAGCACGGTCACCCACACCGGGGAGGAGGTGCGATCACCGGCGCGGGAAAGGAGAAGGCGCACAGTCATATCGACGCGTTCGATGGATCTGCCCAGCAGCAGGAATCGATAACCGTCGTCGCGACTCAATGTGGAATCGGACAGGCCGCCGAACATGGCGGCGCGATCGGTGATGTAGTGGCAGAACTCGTGCGGGCCCAGCGCGCGGGCGGCGCGCTCGGCGGCCGCCAGCCCGTTGTAGGTCGCATTGAGGCATTCCAACATTTCCGTGGAGGTGACTTCTCTTGCGCCTCTGGCATTCTCGCGCGCTCTGCTGATGGAATCGACAATGGATCCGCCGTGCTCGCGGCCGAATGCCACGAGTTCGGTCACCGACCAGACTTCGAGTTCCTCCTCGGGCGGTTCGATGCCGAGCACGGTGAGCAGTACCCGGGAGGTGCGATCCGGATCGACGGTCGCGTCCTCGAGCAATTGGTGTACCGCGACATCCAGGATGCGCGCCGTGTATTCGGCGCGTTCGATATAGCGGCCGATCCAGAAAAGGGATTCGGCATTGCGCGCCAACATGATTCGAACCACCTAACGCTGTCTTTCACCTGCCGTGCATGCGCCGTTGCTATTGCCGTGGTCGGTTGTGTCGTGCTTACTGCTGTTGTTGATTCGCCCGGCCGGGCGTGGGTTCCCGCGACTGATCCCGTTCGCGGGTGATGTGTAGTTCACTGACCAGTTGTTCCCCGGCCAGCTCACGTTGCTCCACCGAGGTGTGCGGGGCCAGCACCCAGGTGTCCTTGCTGCCGCCGCCCTGACTGGAATTCACCACCAGGGAACCATCCGGGAGCGCCACGCGGGTCAATCCCCCTGGCAGCACCCAGATGTCGTCGCCGTCATTGACGGCGAAGGGGCGCAGGTCCACATGCCGGGGCGAGAGTCGCCCGCCGATCTTGCTGGGCACCGTGGACAGCTGCACCACCGGCTGGGCGATCCAGCCGCGCGGATCGGCGCGCACCTTGCGGCGGACGGCGTCGAGTTCCTTCTGAGTGGCGTCGGGGCCGATGACGATGCCGTAGCCGCCGGAGCCCTCGACGGGTTTCACCACCAGCTCGGCCACCCGGTCGAGCACCTCGTCGCGTTCGCCGGGCTCCCAGCAGCGATACGAATCGACATTGGGCAGTACGGGTTTCTCACCCAGGTAGTACTCGATGAAGGCGGGCACGTAGGTGTAGATGAGCTTGTCGTCGCCCACCCCGTTGCCGACCGCATTGGCCAGCACCACCGTGCCCGCGCGGGCGGCGTTCAGGATGCCCGCGACGCCGAGCATGGAGTCGGGCCGGAACTGCATGGGGTCCAGGAAGGTGTCGTCGATGCGCCGGTAGATGACGTCGACCTGCCGTTCGCCCGCCGTGGTGCGCATGTAGACGACATTGTCGCGGCAGAACAGGTCGCGGCCCTCGACCAACTCCACGCCCATCTGCCGGGCCAGCAGCGAATGCTCGAAGTAGGCGGAGTTGTAGACGCCCGGGGTGAGCACCACGACGGTCGGATCGGCCTCGTTCGGCGCGGCGGCGGCGCGCAGGGCGCGCAGCAGATGGGTCGGATAGTCGCCGACGGCGCGCACCCGGTGCGAGGCGAACAGGTCCGGGAAGACGCGCGCCATGGTGCGGCGGTTCTCCATCACATAGGAGACCCCCGACGGGGAGCGCAGATTGTCCTCGAGGACCCGGAAGTCGCCGTGCTCGTCGCGAATCAGATCGATGCCCGCGACGTGGATGCGGACGCCATTGGGCGGGACCAGGCCGGTGGCCTCGCGGTGGAAGTGGGCGCAGGAGGTGACGAGCCGTTTGGGGATGACCTGATCGCGCAGGATGGTCTGCTCGCCGTACACATCGGCGAGGAACGCCTCGAGGGCGCGCACCCGCTGTTTGATGCCGCGCTCGAGTTTGGTCCATTCGGTGGCGGCGATCACCCGGGGCACCAGGTCGAGCGGGAACGGCCGCTCCTGCCCGGACAGCGAGAAGGTGATGCCCTGATCCACGAAGGCGCGGGCCAAGGCTTCGGCGCGCGCCGCCAGATCCGCCGCGTCGATGGTGGACAGGGCGGCGTGAATGCCCCGGTAGGCCGCGCGCGGTTTTCCGGACGGATCGAACATTTCGTCGTATGCCCGGTCGTAGCGGCCGGGTCCGTACCCCGTGAAGGCCCCGATCCTCGCATCCTCGATGTCGGTGCGGCCGATCGATGCTGGAACGGCCGCGGCCGTTCGGGCGGCTGCGGCGGGAGTCATGCAAAAATGGTCCATCACGCAGGGGCAACACGGTGTTGGACCGGGATAAATTTCTGGTTTCAGCCCCATCGCGGACAGGGGCGATTTCATACCCCGGCGTGTTCCCTGGTAACCTCGATCGTCGGTGCGGCGCTACGCCCTCTCGTAGTGCGCACGAAAGACTTTTATCCCGGTTAAACCACCAAGCGAAGGAACACGAGGAAACAGGCGTGGCCAACATCAAGTCCCAGATGAAGCGGATCCGCACCAACGAGCTTGCGCGTCAGCGCAACCAGTCGGTCAAGTCCGCGCTGCGCACCTCGATCCGCAAGTTCCGCGAGGCCGCTACGGCGGGCGAGAAGGACAAGGCGCTCGAGCTGATGCGTGACGCGAGCCAGAGCCTGGACAAGGCTGCCTCGAAGGGCGTCATCCACGCCAACCAGGCCGCCAACAAGAAGTCGGCGCTGTCGCTGGCTTTCAACAAGCTCGGCTGATTTACCCCGGTAATCGCCGGACTTCATGCTTTACAACCGCCGTGGCCACGATGACCACGGCGGTTTTGTCGTATCTGCCGTGAACCCGCTGTGAACTGGCCGACGATGCACTTGCCGAGTCGAGCCGTTCGCAGCAGGATGGCTGCGAAACGTCGGGGGCAATCGGAGAACACGTTTGTTGGGAGTTGCTTTGCTTCGTAGAAATTCGTCCTGGAGTCGGGCCGCGGTGGCGGCCGGTGCGGTGGCCGTCGTGCTGAGCACCGGGGTCGGTACGGCTGCCGCGCGGCCGATCGGGCCGTTCGAGGTGGGCGGGGCCATCGAGGCGGAGTACGACCGGGCCGGTGGGCCGGGCGTCTTCGGCGATCCGGTGGGGCCGGAGCTGGATGCGGCGGGCGGGGGCAAGAAGCAGGAGTTCGCCAACAGCATCTCGATCTATTGGACGCCCGCGACCGATGCGCATGCCGTCGGCGGAGCGATTCGCGAGAAGTGGAACACCCTGGGCACGGAGTCCGGCGCACTGAAGTACCCGACCGCGGATGAGGGCGCGACCGCCAAGCCCGGCCGCTTCCAGACCTTCCAGGGCGGTTCGGTGTACTGGTCGCTGGGCACCGCCGCGCACGCGCTCACCGGTGTGGTCCTGCAGAAGTACGGTGAGATCGGCTGGGAGAACAGCCCGCTGGGCTTCCCGATCACCGATGTCGCCAAAACCACCAAGGAGAGCGGTTTCTATGCGCTCTTCGAAGGCGGCGCCGTCTACTCCACCCAGAAGGCCGGTACCCATGTGATCTGGGGTTCCATCCGCGACGAGTGGGTGCGCAATGGCGCGGAGAACGGCCGCTACGGCTTCCCCACCAGCGATGAATACGACTACCAGGGCGGTAAGGCCCAGGACTTCCAGGGCGGCAAGCTCACCTGGTCGCCGTAGTCGATCCGAATGAACTCGCGAGGCCCTCGACCACACGTGGTCGAGGGCCTCGTTCTTTGCAGGTCGTCGGGGCCGGGTCGCTCGATCAGGCGGAGCGCAGGTCGAGGATTTGCGCGAGGGCGTGCTCGAGCGCGTAGTTGGTGTCTGCCGCACCGCCCTTGACATCGGCATTGAGGGCGGCGACCACTTGCAGGGCCTGGCCTATGGAAGCGGCGGTCCAGCCTCGGGATTGGGCCTGGGCCTTCTTCACCTTCCAGGGCGGCATGCCGAGATCGCCCGCCATCTTGAACGGGTCGCCGCGCCCGGCCGAGCCGACCCGGGCAATGGTGTGCACCGAATCGGCGAGGGCGTCGGCCAGCAGGACGGCGGGCACCCCGCGGTCCGTGGCCCAGCGCAGCGCTTCCATGGCGGCCGGGCGATCGCCCGCGACCGCCAGATCGGCCACGTCGAAGCCGGAGACCTCGGCCTTGCCGGAGTAGTACCGGTGCACCGCCGCGAGATCCACCTTGCCGCCGGTATCGGCCACCAACTGTGAACTGGCCGCGGCCAGTTCGCGCAGGTCGGAGCCGATCGCCTCGATCAGCGCCTGCACCACATCGGCGGACACGCGCACGTTCTGGGCTCGGAACTCATTGCGCACGAACTCGACTCGCTCACCGCCCTTGCTGACCTTGGCGCAGTTGTGCACCACCGCGCCGAGCTTCTGCAATGCCGGTGCGAGGGCCTTGGCGCGCCCGCCCCCGGTATGCAGCACCACCAGCACGACACCGTCGGGCGGCGAAGCCGCGGCATCTTGAATCACCGACACCGCGTCTTTCCCGGCCTCGGCGGCGGACTCCAGCACGATCACCCGGTCCTCCGCGAACAGTGACGGGCTGAGCAGCTCGGCCAGCTCCGCCGTGCTCGCATCCCCCGCCCGCATCCGGTCCACCGGCATCGAATCCGGTTCCGAGGTGGCGGCCCGCGCCTGTGCGGTAATCGCCGATATCGCCCGCTCGATCAGCAGTTCCTCTTCACCGAGCACGAGATGCAGGGGCGCGGGTCGTTGGCTCACACAGCGATCCTACGAGCCGCCTCCGACACCGGGCCGCTCGGATCGCGCGGGTCGGCGGCGGGCGGGTTCTCGCCCATGAGATGTTCGCGGCCCCAGGCCTCCAGCGGGAGCAGGGCATTGTTGAGCAGTTCGCCCAGCGGGGTCAGCGAGTACTCGACGCGCGGGATCAGCTCGTCGTAGACCTCGCGGTGGACGATGCCGTCGGCCTCGAGTTCGCGGAGCTGGGTGGTGAGCACCTTCTCGGAGACGCCCGGCACCTGACGGCGTAGCTCGCCGAAGCGGTGCGGGCGTTCGCTCAGCGGCCAGAGGATCATCATCTTCCACTTGCCGTTGAGGACCGACAGAGTGGCGTCGAGCCCGCAGGTGTACGCGCCCGGTCTGCGTGTGATTGGCACCACTGCCCCTTTCCGCTGCCTGTTTTCTTACCCGGAGGTGCGTACCCACTTCCATGTGCGTACTTGAGCGGCCCCGGATGCGACGCCAAGAGTAGCGTTCATGTCAGTTCATTCGAAGAAGTCGCTCACCGTCCTCGGCCTCGGCGATATGGGGTCGGCCCTGATTCGCTCGTGGCTCGCCGCCGGATATGCCGTCACCGTCTGGAATCGAAGTGCCCGAACGGTTCCCGAGGGTGCGGCGCTCGCCGCCACGGCGGGCGCGGCCGTCGCCGCGAACTCGCTCGTGGTGGTGTGCCTGCTCGACGATGCCTCGGTGCGCGCGACGCTGGACAGCGTCGACCTGACCGGCCGCGACGTCGTCAACCTGACCACCGGCACCCCGGCCGAGGCGCGGGCGTTGTCCGAATGGATCGCCGCGCGTGGCGGGCGCTTCCTGGATGGCGGAATCATGGCCGTTCCCTCCATGATCGGCGTCGCCGGGTCCGGCGCGTATGTCTTCTACAGCGGATCGCCCGAGGCGCACGAAGCACATGCCGAAGCGCTGGCCGTTCCCGCCGGTGTCACCTATGTGGGCGCGGACGCCGGATTCGCGGCGCTCTACGCTATGGCCCTGCTCAGCGGCATGTGGGGCATGTTCGCCGGCGCCGCACACGCTTTCGCCTTGATCGGCAGGGAGAACATCTCCCCGGTGGAGTTCGCGCCCCTGCTGGTCGGCTACCAGCAGGCGATGGCCGCCTACGCCTACGGCACCGCCGCCCAATTGGAGAGCGGGGACTACGCCGAGGGGGTCGAGTCGAATCTCTCCATGATGGCCACGACGAACGGGACACTGCTGCGCACCGCCGCCGAACAGGGCGTCAGTCCGGAACTGCTCACCCCCTTCATGGCGCTCATGGATCGCCGCGTCGCCGAGGGCGGCGGTAAGGAGTCGACCACCGGCGTCGTGGATCTTCTCCGCCACTAGCGATCGCCTCCCTTCGTTCGCGCCGCACGTAATTCGAAGGCCAGCAGCACCACTGTGCAGGCGACCGCGGCAACCAGCCCCGAACGAATTCCGGTCGGCAGCGCGATCGACGCGCCGAGGGCGGCGGCACGTTCGGAGACCGTCAGCAGCCACCACAGCGGCGGGGCGGTGCAATACAGCACCGGCTCCGCCAGTGGCGGCCACACCGAGGCCAGGGCCGCACCGAGCGCGCCCAGCACGGTGATCGGCGCGATCACCGGAGCCACCAGCACATTGGCCACAATGGCGACCAGGCTCAACCGCCCGGTCGACGCGACCACCATCGGCGTGGTGACCACGAAGGCCGCCGCCGAGATCGCGACCGCGTCCGCCACGCCACGCCACCACCCGTGTGCCCGAAGCCATTCCGACCATCCGGGCGCGACCAGCACCAGTCCCGGCGACCACCCGATGAGCCCGATCACCGCCGCGCACAGGGCCGGTAGCGCCTGCTTGCGCCGACCGGTGACCAATGCCAGCAGCGCTATCGCCCCCATGACCGCGGCCCGCAGTACGCTCGGCGACGGGCGCGCCAGCACCACGAACATCACCAGGGCGATCCCCGCCGCCACCGCTCCGACCCGCGGATCCACCGTCAGTACCCGCATCGAAAGCAGCACGGCCCCAAGCAGAATCGTGATATTTGCGCCGCTGACCGCGGTTAGTAGGTGTGCCAGTCCGGTCTCTCGGAAGTCCTTGCGCACCCGCTCCCCCAGCCGCGACGTATCCCCGACGACCAACCCCGGCAACAGTCCCGCCGCATCGTCCGGCAACGCCCGCCCGGCGGCGTCCGCGAAATCCGCCCGCGCCTGTCCCGCCGCCCGCTGCCACCACGACGCGCCCCCGACCCGGGCGGGCGGCCCGTCGGCCCGGAGCACGGCCACGGTCAGATCGGACCGCCACGGCCGGTCCACCCGAGCCCGCAGCGCCACCTCCTGCCCCGGCAACAGCGCGCCCCACCCGCTCACCGAGGCGAATACGACCACCGCCCCGCCCGCCCGCACCCGCACGCCGCCGTGCCGAAACTCGACGATCTCCCCGCGCATCACAACCTTCCGCCCACCGAACTTCCTGCCGCTCAGCACGTTCGGATCATCCACCGCCCGCACCGTCGCCCACACGTCCTCGCCCACCACCGCCCGCAATGGATGCGCCTGCACCCGATACTCCCGCCACGCCCCGCCACCCCGTACCCGGCACCGGCCAGCGCAGCGGCCACCAGCACGAGAACCAGTCCCCTCCACCGGTTCTCACGCCCACCGTCCCCGCCAGTCCGAATCACCCACCCCCACAACCCGATAGCCACCACCCCACCGCCACCCAAACCCCGGCCCGCCACCCCGCAACCACAGCCACAACCGTTGCGCCCCAACAACACACCGCCGCCGACACCAACCGCGCATCCAACACCTCCGAGAACTCGATCAATCCCCGCTCATCCGCCCCGCTCTCCTCCTCGCCACCCCGACCGGTCACCCCGCTCATGGCCCTGCCACCCGGGACCCAGGCACCACCACGTCACTACCCGGACGCTTGCCGCCCCGCTCCCCCCGCTCGATCGCGCTGAGCGCGCTGATCGCGCCGAAACCGTCTGCGCGCCAGTACCTGTCGTGGCGGCCCGCGCTGTCGGCGGTCCCTGTGCTGTCGGCGGTCATCGGCGCACCGCCCGGCGGAGCCAGGTTTGGGCCGCGGCGGCCAGAACCAACGGCGCACCCAGTACCTCTCGGGGATCCAGGAATCTCCAGGCCGGGCGGTCGGCCGACGCGGCTCCGGGGCATGGCGTGCGGGGTCGGCGTGCGGGCTTGCCGCGGGGATCGGGGTGTTCGCGGGTCATATGGTCACGACCTCTCGGAGGCGGGCGAGGCGGGCCGGGCCTATGCCTTCTATTTCGGTGAGTTGTTCTATGGCGGTGAACTTTCCGTGCTGGGTGCGCCAGGCGAGGATGGCGCGGGCCGTGATCGGGCCCACGCCCGGGAGGGTGTCCAGGTCGGCTTCGGTGGCGGTATTGAGGTTGACCTTGGCGGCTGGGATGCCGGAGGGGCGGGGACGGCCCGAGATCGGCGGGGTGGCAGGGGAATCGGCGGCGTTGACGACGGTGCTGCCGATCTGTTGCGGACGGGGTCCGCTCTTGCCGACGACTATTTGGTCGCCGTCGGAGAGTTGCTGGGCGAGGTTGAGGCCGGAGAGGTCGGCGTCGGGGTGTGGGACCGCGGCTCGGACGGCGTCGGCCACGCGGGCGCCGGGCGGGAAGCGGCGCAGGCCGCCGAATTCGACCATGCCGACCACGCTGACGACCACCTCCCCGGTGGCGGCGGGGTGGCCGTCCGGCGTGAGCGCGGAAGCGTCCCGGGGGCGGGCGGGGAGGTCGGGGGCCGAGGTGGTCGCGGCGGCCGGTGCGATTGGTGGAACCGCGTGCACCACCGGCTTTTCCCGCAGGGCGACAATGCCTGCCAGGACAACGGCGAGCGCTGCGACAACAGCGAGGACAACCGCGCCGCGCGGTCCCGGGTCCCAGCGGGAGCCGCGGAATCGGTCCGGCACCCATCGTTCGTGCCAGCTGGATGTGCGGGCGTGGGGTTCGGAAAGCCAGGTGGGAGTGGTCGATTCGCTCGGTTCAGGGACTCGGCGTACCGCGGGCCCGTCCGCGGAGTCCTCGTCCCAGCGCGGCGGGTGATCCGGGCCGGGGGTGAATTCCCTTGGGCCGTAGGCGCGTGCCGGATCGGTCAGGTCGTCGAGGCGGCGGCGGACCCGGGTGCGTTCGTCGATTCGTGGCATGGGGCGACGGTAGGACAGCGGGCAGGGTGGGCCGGGAGCGGCGACCTGGGGTTTCGGAAAGTCTGTGGATAAGCGGGGTGGTTGTGAAAATCTGACATTCGACCAGATAGTTCGTGCCACGAACTAAATCGTCCCGCCCCGGCCGTCCGCGAGGCGGTCGCGCGGGCCGGGTCCGCCGTCTAGCCGCAGCCGCCCGGAACCACCAGGGCGCCAACGGCTCCCATGCCGAGGTGGACGCCGAGGGTGGGGCCGAATTCGGCGATGATGAGTTCGCGGATGCCGGGGATGAGCTCGCGGAGCTGGTTGGCGATGGTGGTGGCGGCTTCTTCGGAGCCGAGGTGCTGGACTGCCACGGCTGCGCCGTCCTCGCCCGCGGCGTCCACCGCGGCGGCGATGAGTTTGGTGAAGGCCTTGGAGCGGGTGCGGGCCTTTTCGCGGAGTTCCAGACGGCCGTCCACGATTTGCAGGATCGGCTTGGTGACTAGTTCGGTGCCGAAGAAGGCGGCGGCGGTGCTGAGGCGGCCGCCGCGGCGGAGTTGTTCGGTGCGGTTGACGACTATGAAGGCGCGGCCGCGGGTGGCGGCGGCTACGGCGGAGTCGTAGACGACATCCAGGGGGGCGCCGGTGCGGGCGCGGCGGGCGGCGGCCAGGACGGGGAGGCCGGTGCCCAGGCCCGCGCTGAGGGAGTCGACCAGGCGGACCTTGTCGGCGGCGTCCATATCGCGGACGGCTTGGCGGCCCGCCTCCCAGGTGCCGGAGAGTTGGCGGGAGATGTGCACGGCGACAACACCGTCGCCGCCGCTCAGCTCGAGTGCGCGTTCGTAGGCGGCGCGCAAATCACCCGGTGACGCGGAGGAGGTGGTGACCGTGGACGAGCCGTAGTCGATATCGCAGGGGTCGATGCCCTCGCGGATCTCGCGATCGTCGACGAGGACGTGCAGCGGTACCGCGTGGATACCCAGATCCGCGGTGAGGTCGGCGGGGAGACTGGCCGACGAGTCGGTGACAACCACGACGGCCATCGGCTAGCCGACCTCCAGGGCGCGGACCGGACGATCAGGCCTCATGCAGTGCGGACCTCGTGGGCGGGACCTGGACTTCGGACAGCACCTTGACCATGGCGCGGGCGACTTCCTGATGCCCCTCCCAGCCCCAATGGATGCCGTCCGGGTTGGCCGGGCCGTTGAAGGCGTTGTCGCGCACGGCTGCACCGAGATCCACCAGGGGGACGGATTTGTCGGCGGCCCACCGCGACACGGCGCGCACCATGGGCTCACGGCCGGAATGGACACTCGCGTACGCATCGCACTTGTGCACGGAGGGCAGCACTCCCACGACCGGCAGTTCGGGCCGCAACTGCGCCAGCGAGTTCCGGGCCTGCTCGAGATAGTCGACGCTCACCGCGGGCGGCAGCGCCACCGGCCAGCCCAGCGGCGAGAGCCGCGGCTGCAGCCAGTTGTAGCCGTCGCGCACCCGGCGGCGCACCGAAGCCGGTCGCACATAGCGGATCAGCTCGCGCAGCGCGGTCGGCAACGGCGAGGGCAGCGAATCCATGCCGCCGGTCGCGAACACCACGGCCCCGGCGCGCGGCACGGCCGCCCACACTCGGGGGTCGCCGATCAGCGCCCAGTAGGCGTCGCGGCAGGTCCAGCCGATGCGGGCGATCAGCTCCACGTCCCAGTCCAGTTCGGCCGCAACGAGGTTCGGCCAGATCCCGGGATGGTCGGCGGGCAGCCCGCCCTTGGGCCCGAAGTAGGCCAGCGAGTCCGCGATGACCAAGAGGACCGGCTTGCTCCCGGAATCGGCGGAACTGTCAGAGGACATCCGGTGCTACTTTCGCCAGCGCATTCCATACATCGAGCCGCCAGGCGGGCTGTTCGATGCTCGGACCGTGGCTGCTGAGCTGCACCCAGCTGGTATTGGCGAGCCCGCCGAGGACCGGCCAATGCTGGTGCGGGAGATCGAGAACCGCCGCGGTCAGCGCCGCGATGAGCCCGCCGTGCGCAACCAGCATGATAGTACGGCCCGGCCAGTCCCCGCGCTCGGCCAGCAGCTCCTGCACCACGGGCAGGGCGCGCAGGCCGACCTCGATCTTGGATTCGCCGCCGGGCGGGGTGAAGGTGGGGTCCAGCCGCCACGCCTTGCGCGCCCCCGGGTACTGGGCGTCCACCTCGAGGTGGTTCATGCCCTCCCATTGGCCGAGGCTGGTTTCGCGCAGTCGCACATCGGTGACCACCGGCATGGCGGCGTGATCGGCGACGGCGAGCGCGGTCTCGTGGGCGCGCTTGAGGTCCGAGGACGCGATGTGAATGAGGTCGTCGCACGCCATATCGCGGGCGCAGTCCTTGGCCTGTTTGCGGCCGACGTCATTGAGTTCGACGTCGATCTGCCCCTGCATGCGGTCGGAGGCATTCCATTCGGTCTGCCCGTGGCGCAACAGGATCAACCGCCGGACGCCCGGATGCTTCTTGCTCACTACGCTTCTCCGGCCTCGTCGTCCCCGGCCTCGGCGCGCGGATCGCCCAGCCCCTCGATGGGCACCTGCGGGCAGTCCTTCCACAGCCGCTCCAGGCCGTAGAAGTCGCGCTCGTCATTGTGCTGGATGTGGATTACGATCTCGATGTAGTCGAGCAGCGCCCAGCGGCCCTCGCGGGTGCCCTCGCGGCGTACCGGCTTGTATCCGGCCTCGCGCAGCTTCTCCTCGACATTGTCGACGATCGCATTGACCTGACGCTCGTTCGGCGCGGAGGCGATGACGAAGCAGTCGGTGATGACCAGCTGCTCGGAGACGTCCAGCACCACCACATCCGAGGCCAGCTTCTCGTCGGCCGCCAATGCGGCCACCGTTGCCATCTTCAAAGCTTCGACGGATGCGCTCACCCTGCTGCTACCTTCCCGTTGCTTCCCAGCCCGTACAGGTGCCGTTTCGATATGTATTGCACGACCCCGTCGGGGACGAGGTACCACACCGGTCTGCCTTCGCCTGCCCGCCGCCGGCATTCGCTGGAGGAGATCGCCAGGGCCGGAATCTCGACCATGGTGACCGTGCCTTCCGGGTAATCGCGGATGTGGTCGGCCAGATGGTCGATATTCAATTCGTACCCCGGACGGCTGACTCCGACGAATTTCGCCAGTTCGAACAGTTCCGACCAATCCTGCCAGGTGAGGATGCTGGCCAGCGCGTCGGCACCGGTGATGAAGTACAAATCCGCGTCGGGATGCTGTTCCCGCAGTTCACGCAGGGTGTCGACGGTGTAGGTGTCCTTGCCGCGGTCCACGTCGGCGCGGCTGACGGAGAACCGCGGATTGGAGGCGGTGGCGATGACCGTCATGAGATAGCGGTCCTCGGCCGGGCTCACGGTCCGATCCGCCTTCTGCCAGGGCTGCCCGGTCGGCACGAAGATCACTTCATCCAGGTCGAACCGATGCGCGACCTCACTGGCCGCCACCAGGTGACCGTGGTGGATGGGATCGAAGGTGCCGCCCATCACCCCCAGCTTGCGGCGCCTTGTCGTATGCACGAAAAGCGAGCTTACCGGGGGCTAACGAGCACTCGACGCTGGGCGCGTCGGCACCAGACGCGGGATGCTGTCACAGATCGAAAGGCAACAACTGGAAGGCCGGACCGTACGCGAGTGGTTGAACCATGCGGAAGTGTCGCTCATCCAGAGTGAAGATCCGCACGGTGTGATACTTCTGGGCCAGAACGACATTCATGCAGTCCGCAATTCCCAGGGAATGATCCGCGTAACGCGTATTGATGTTGATTGCGGTAGCGATGTCCGCCTCGTCGCTGGGAGCGAGGCGATACGCGCCGCTCACAACGTCCGACAGAAACCGGTTCGCCGTTGCCACCCCGAATCTCGTGGTCAGCAAGTAGTCGGTCTCGGTGACAACCATGTGCGACACGATCAGCGGTTCATCGACCCCGGACACAACCTTGACACACTCCGCGTGATGATCCGCGCCGGTATCGATCGAGGCGAGGATCCCACTGGTATCGGCAATGATCATTCACCGAACCCACGCATCTCTTGGGATGCCCGGACAGCCCACTGCGGATCGCCGCTATCGGCGTACCCGGTGGCCGGTCGCGGGCCACGAGAGCGCCGCAAGGGAATCACCGCGGCAATGGGCTCGCCACGCTCGGTGATCGTGAGCGTCTCACCGGCTTTGACACGGGCGAGGATCTGACTGGTGTGATGAGTCAATTCCCGGACAGGCACTTCGTCCGGCGGATTCGGCGAAGGAGCACTCATGTGACCACAATACCAATTGTGGTGGCCACTTGCCGGTGTTTGCGCCAGCCCCCCAGCATTACACCGTTTGGATTTCGGCAGCTCTGCTCAGATCGGTAGCAGCCGCCCGACCACCGCGGTGAGCTGGCGGGCATTGCGGCATTCGTGCATCTCGACGATCTCGGCGTACTTGTTGGCGGCGGAATCGCCGGTGCCCCACATCTTCTCGGCCTCCGGGTTGAGCCAGTAGGCGTGCTTGGCGACGCCGACCAGGCGTTGCAGGGTGGCCAGGGCCGGGTCGCGGTAGTTGGTGCGGGCGTCGCCGAGAATGAGCAGGGAGCTGCGGCTGGTGACGGCGTCGGGCCAGTTCTCGGCGAAGCTCTCGATGGCGGAGCCGTAGTCGGAGTGGCCTTCGATGCCGACCACGGTGGATTCGGTGAAGATGCGCTTGGTGATCTGGTCCAGCGGGGTGGTGGCGTCGAAGAGGCGGGTGACCTCGTCCACGCGGTCCACGAAGGCGAAGATCCGGACGCGGGAGAACTGTTCGCGCAGGGCGTTCACCAGGACCATGGTGAAGCTGGAGAATCCGGCCACCGAGCCCGAGATATCGCACACCAGCACCAGGTCGGGGCGGCCGGGGCGGGGCTTGCGGGTCACCAGGTTGATCGGGACGCCGCCGGTGGACATGGATTTGCGCAGGGTCTTGCGCAGGTCGATCTCGCCGCGGCGGGCGCGACGGCGGCGAGAGGCCAGGCGGGAGGCCAGGATTCGGGCCAGGCGCTGGCTGCTGCGGCGCAGTTCGTCGAGTTCGTTCTGCGAGATGCGCAGGAAGTCGGCGTCCTCGGCCTGGCGGGCGACGCCGTAGGTGGCGACGCGATCGCGGCCGATGCGCTCGGCCACCCGGCGGCGGGTCTCGGCCTCCACGGTGAGCCGGAAGTCCTTGATGCGCTGGCGCGCCGCGCGCCGGTTGACCTCGGTGTCGAAGTCGGAATTATCCATGCACTGCGCCAACCCGGCGAGGATCTTGCTCACCAGAATGTCGGGCTGGAGGTCCTTGAGCGTCTGATACGCGGAGAAGGACGGCCCGCCCGCCGCCTGGTACTGGCCCATCTGCTCGACCATCTGCGCGGCCAGGGCCTGCAACTGCTGGGCCTGCTCCCCGGAGGGATCCTGCATGAGCAGTTCGGCCAGCATCTTGCGCAGCTCGATAATGTCGACCGAACCATCGGGCCGGTGCGGGATTTCGACATCCTCGGCCCCGATGCGCTCGCCGAGAGCGGGCGGGAACCACAGGTCGAACATGCCGTCGAAGGTGGCGCGCTGGGTGGTGCGGCGCAGCAGCGCGCAGGCCAGGCCCTCGCGCAGCGCTTCGCGATCCATCAGATCCAGGACGGTGAGAACCTGTCCGGCATCGACGGTTTCGGAGGGCCCGACCGGAATTCCCCTGGCGCGCAGCGCTTCCACGAAGGCCACCAGATGTCCCGACAGCCCGTGCACGGCCGTGGACTCGGGCAGTTCGGACTTGGGTGCGGACGCACCCAAGGTCACGGCCCGCATGGCCGCGGAGACCAGCCCGCGGGGTGTATTCGGTCCGCCGCCGGACATGACGTCAGGCCAGCTTCAGCTCGGACAGGGCGCGCACATGATCGGCCTGATGCTTGAGCACCACCCCGAGCGTGGCCCGCACGGTCTTGTCGTCGAGATCCTTGGCGCCCAACGCCAGCAGCGTGCGCGCCCAGTCGATGGATTCGGCCACCGAGGGCAGCTTCTTGAGCTGCATACCGCGCAGCACGTGCACGATCCGCACGAGTTGTGCGGCCACGGCGGGCTTGAGCTCCGGCACCCGGCTGGCCAGGATGCGGCGTTCCAGATCCTCGTCCGGGAAGTCGATGTGCAGGTAGAGGCAGCGGCGTTTGAGCGCCTCGGACAGCTCGCGGGTGGCATTGGAGGTGAGCACCACGAACGGTTTGCGGCTGGCGGTGATGGTGCCCAATTCCGGCACGGTGACCGAGAAGTCGCTGAGCACCTCGAGCAGCAGACCCTCGATCTCGACATCGGCCTTGTCGGTCTCGTCGATGAGCAGCACCGTCGGATCGGTGCGCCGGATGGCGGTCAGCAGCGGCCGCGAGAGCAGGAATTCCTCGGTGAACACGTCGGCCTTGGTCTCGGCCCAATCGTTCTCCGAGGAAGCCTGGATGCGCAGGATCTGCTTGGCGTGATTCCACTCGTACAGCGCCCGCGCCTCGTCGACGCCCTCATAGCACTGCAAGCGCACCAGTTCCGCGCCCGCGACCTCGGCCACGGCCTTGGACAGCTCGGTCTTGCCGACACCGGCGGGGCCCTCGATGAGCAGCGGCTTGCCCAGCCGATCCGCGAGGAAAACCGAAGTGGCGGTGCCCTTGTCGGCCAGATAGCCGGTCTTGGCGAGCCGCTCGATCACATCGTCGACCGACGAGAAAATCGGCTCCTGATTCGGTGCGCTGGTAGGAGCCACTGGTGCTGTCCTTCCTTCGGGGCGGGGGCCATGAGAACCGGTCCCACTCGCTCCACTGTGCCTTATGCGACTGTGCCGCCGACAACTGGTATCGGCGGCACAGCACGAAAGCGCTACAGGGAGCGCTACACGGGGCGGATCTGCCCGTCGCCCCAGACGATCCACTTGGTGGAGGTCAGCTCCGGCAGACCCATGGGCCCGCGTGCGTGCAGCTTCTGGGTGGAGATGCCGATCTCGGCGCCGAAACCGAACTGCTCACCGTCGGTGAAGGCGGTGGAGGCGTTCACCATGACGGCGGCGGCGTCCACGCGACCAGTGAACTCGCGCGCGGCCTGCAGATCCGCGGTGACGATGGCCTCGGTGTGCCCGGTGCCCCAGCGGTTGATGTGGTCGACCGCGGCATCCAGGTCGTCGACGACCTTGAGCGCGATATCCAGCGACAGATATTCGTCGGCCCAGTCGGTCTCGGTGGCGGGCACCAGTCCGGGCAGGTCGCCGTGAATGGTGACGCCCTTGTCCTCGAGCGCCTTGATCAGCCGCGGCACCGCGACCTCGGCGATGGCGGCGTCGACGAGCACCGTCTCGGCGGTATTGCAGACGCTGGGCCGCCGCGTCTTGGCATTGATCAGAATCGATTCGGCCATATCGAGATCGGCGTCGCGATGCACGAACACATGGCAGTTGCCGGTCCCGGTCTCGATGGTCGGCACCTGCGCATCGCGCACGACGGCATTGATGAGGCCCGCGCCGCCGCGCGGAATCACCACGTCCACCAGCCCGCGCGCCTGGATCAGATGCGTGACGCTGGACCGGTCCTCGGCGGGCAGCAGCTGCACCGCGTCCTCCGGAAGCTCCTGCGCCGCAAGCGCTTCGCGCAGCACCGCGACCAGCGCGGTATTCGACCGCACGGCCGAGGAGGAGCCGCGCAGCAGGGCGGCATTGCCGGACTTCAGGGTCAGCCCGAAGGCGTCCACCGTGACATTCGGCCGCGCCTCGTAGACCATGCCGACCACGCCCAGCGGCACCCGCACCTGCCGGGTCTCCAGGCCATTGGGCAGCGTGGCACCGCGCACCACCACGCCCACCGGATCCGGCAGCCCGGCGACCTGCCGCAGCCCCGAGGCGATGCCGTCGATGCGGGCCTCGGTCAGCCGCAGCCGATCCAGCTGCGCCTCCGCGGTGCCTCCGGCCTTGGCGATCTCGATGTCCTCGGCATTGGCGGCGAGAATGCGATCCTTGGCGCCGAGCAATGCGTCCGCCGCGGCGTGCAGCGCGGCGTCCTTGTCCGCGGTGGTGAGCCGGGCGAGCGTCCGCGACGCCACTCGGGCCCGGCGCGCCGCGTCGTGCACCACGTCGCGGACATTGTCCAGGTCGGTGGCAGTTCCTGCAGTCATGGCTACAGCCTACTGACCCGCTCGGCCGCAATATCCCCTGCATCGAAAACGGAAAAGCCCCGGCGCCGGACGAGAAGTCCGGCGCCGGGGACGATATGGCGGCCGTCAGGGTTTCACCCTCGACCGAAATCCGGCGCGCGGCACCGATGTTCGGCCACTGTCAGGCCGGGGGACGACCCGCGTTCTCGATCTCGTCCGGCACCGGCGAGGTGTAGCCGATGATGGCGCCCAGCAGTGCGCCGAAGGCCGCGCCCGGGATGATGCCGATGAAGAACGGAATGCCGAGCAGCAGACCGATGAGCGCGCCGATACCGGCGTACTGCCCGGCCCGCTGCAGGCGGTACTGGTCGGCCGCGTAGCTGATATCCGCACCGGTCGGCACGGACTGGTTGATCAGCTCGAGCTTGTGCCCGTTATCGCTCACGACCGGCGCCAGCGTGAGCTTGTGCTCGCCGACCTGGTGCGTCAGCGGAATGGTGGCCACCGGGGCGCCGTTCTTGTCGGCCAGGCTGATGGTGTCGGCGGTCACCGCGAAGGTGCCGTCGACCGTGGTGGTGAGCTTGCCGTCGCTGCCGATCTCGGACTTGTAGGTCACCCCGTGATCCACACCCTGGTCCGAGGTCACGATGCTGACGGCGGAGGCGGTCGGGGCCTCCGGCGCACCGTGCGCGGTCCCCGCGGTGACGGCGACGGCGCCGATCGCCATGAACGCGGTCATGGCGAACTTCTTGATCTTCACTGATTTCTCCCCTGGCTTCCGGTCCGGAACGACCGGCGAAGCCCTCAAAACGAATGCACGATTGTGACAACCAGAAATCTTGCGCGGCTTACCAATTCGTGTTCAAGAGCTTTAAACGTCATGACCGATTCGATGACCGATCCGGCGGTGACGGCACACCCGGGTCGCGCACGGGCGGAATCGGTCGGTGCGACGGGCTACGGTGGGCGAATGACAGCGAGCATCCGGTTGTCCTCCACCAGTGGCCGCTGGGTTCTGCTGGCCACGGTCCTCGGCTCCGGCATGGCCATGCTGGACGCCACCGTCGTGAATGTGGCGCTGCCCAGGATCGGCGAGGAATTCGACGCCTCGATGGCCGGATTGCAGTGGACCGTCAATGCCTACACGCTGACCCTGGCCGGATTGATCCTGCTCGGTGGCGCGCTCGGTGACCGCTTCGGGCGGCGGAAGATCTTCCTGGTCGGCGTGGTGTGGTTCGCCATCGCCTCCGCCTTGTGCGGTGCGGCGCAAGACACTTCGATGCTCATTGCGGCACGGGCCTTGCAGGGCATAGGCGGTGCGCTGCTGACACCGGGATCGCTGGCCATCATTCAGGCGTCGTTCCAGCCGGAGGACCGGGCGCGGGCGGTCGGGGCCTGGTCCGGGCTGGGCGGCGTGGCCGGTGCGATCGGGCCGTTCCTGGGCGGCTGGCTGGTCGAATCCGTCGGCTGGCGCTGGGTGTTCCTGCTGAACATCCCCTTGGCCGCGGTGGTGATCGCGGTGACCGCCCGGCATGTGCCGGAGACCAGCGATCCACGCGCGCACGGCAAATTCGATGTACTGGGGGCGACGCTGGCGGCCCTGTGCCTGGCCGGAATCACCTACGCGCTGACCGAGGCGCCCAATGAGACGGCGAACCGGGCGCTGGTGATCGGCGGTGCCGTGCTCGGCGTATTGTGCGGCGTCGCTTTCATTCTCGTGGAGCGGCGGCGCTCCGGCGATCCGGACGGCCCGCAGCCCATGGTGCCCCTGGACGTCTTCGCCTCCAAGCAGTTCACCGCCATCAACGCGGTCACCTTCGTCATGTACGGCGCCATGAGCGTGGTGTTCTTCCTGCTGGTGCTCACCCTGCAGGTGGTGTCGGGCTTCAGTCCGATCGCCTCGGGCACCGCCCTGCTGCCCGCCACGATCCTGATGCTGCTGTTCTCGGCCCGTTCCGGCGCGCTGGCGCAGCGCGTCGGCCCGCGCTGGCCGATCACCATCGGCGTCCTGCTCGCGGCCGCGGGCATGCTGCTCATGACCCGGATCGGCGCGGACACCTCCTATCTGACCGTAGTGCTGCCCGCCGCAATCGTTTTCGGCCTGGGCCTGCCCCTGGCCGTCGCCCCGCTCACGGCCACCGTGCTGGCGACCGCCGACGAACGCCATGCGGGCGTGGCCAGCGGCGTCAACAATGCGGTCGCGCGCGCGGCCGGTCTCCTGGCCGTCGCCGCGATTCCGCCGCTGGCCGGGCTCACCGGCGCGGCCTACATGAACCCGTCGACCTTCGAGCACGGTTTCCGCATCGCCTTGATCGTCTGCGTCGTGCTCATGGTGGCCGCCGCCGCGCTCGCCTTCTTCACCGTGCGCGACGACGCCCTGCGCGTGGCTCCCCCGGAAGCCGAACCGCAGTGCCATGTGAACTGCCCGGTCGGAGCACCGCCGCTGGAGCCGGGGCGGCTCGAATACCCGAAGTCGTCCCAGAGTTAGGGGATCAGCGGAACTCCGCGCTGTTCGCGGCCACCCACTCGGCGAAACTGGTTGCGCGCCCGGTGAGTTCGGCGACCGTGCCGGTGGCGAGCTGGGGATGGTCGGCCATGGCGGCCAGGCCGTCGACGTACCACTCGGCGTAGGGACCCATGGCTGATTCGAGGACCGCGATGGCCTCGGCGCGCGCCACCTGGACGAATTTCAGATCGCGGCCGAGGACCTCGCCCAGTTGCTGGACGCGTGCCGCCCGGGTGAGCGATTCGGGCCCGGTGAGCTCGTAGGTCTTGCCGAGATGGCCCTCGCCCAGCAGCACCGCGGCCGCGACCCGGGCGATATCGTCCATGGCGATCGGCGCATTGGCGGCGGCCGGATACGGTTCGCGCACTTCACCGGTGGTGCGCACCTGCTCGGCCCAGATGCCGGTGTTCTCCATGAACTCGCCCGCGTACAGGTGGGTCCAGCCCACCCCCGACGCCTCCACCGCCTGCGCGATGGGCTGCCAATCGGTGGAGTCGTCGCCGGAGAGGTCGACGATCTGGGACACGCCCGCCGCGCGCGCCCATCCGACCACCTCTGTGACGGTTTCGAGCACGGGCGCCAGATACAGGCGGTCGACGCCCTCGAAGGCGGCGGGCAGGGTCGACGGTTTCTTCAGGTATCCCTTGACGACCTCCACGCTGTCGGGGAAGTCGGTGCGTTCGGGATGGTTCGATAGCGCGCGGATGTCCTTCGCACCCGCGTCGACAAGGTGGTTCACCACCATGCGGCCGATATTTCCAGTGGCTCCGGTAACCAGAATCCTCATGCCTTCGACGCTATCCAGACTTCGCGGGCACGTGCAAATGGAAATTTTTCCGGGCCTCAGCTGCCGACGGCGTCCGCCTCGCGACGGCGGGTGTAGGCGCCCACCAGTTCGGCGAGCTGTTTGCCCACCCGCTCCACCGGCGCGGTGGACCGCGTCGCCTGCGACATGACCACCGCGCCCTCGACGGCGGCGATGATCGTCGTCGCCAAGGAGCGCGCGGTCTCGGATTCCACCTCTTCGGCGCGTAGCCGCTCGGCGAGAATGCCCTCCCATTCGGTGAAGACCTCGCCTGCCACATCGGCGGCCGCGGCGGATTCGGATCGGCCGAGGGCCGCGGCCACGATCGGGCAGCCCGCGGAGAAATCGCTGGCGACCAGGGCGTCCCGCCACATGGCCGGGAAGGCGGCCAGGACGGTGGCCAGATCCGCGCCCGCGGTGACGGTGCGCATGAGGGCGCTCGACGCCTGGCCCGCGGTGCGCGTGGCCTCGGCGACCAGCTCGGATTTACCGCCCGGGAAGTTCAGGTAGACCGACCGGCGCGAGATCCCGCTGTGCTCGAGCAGCTGCGCGATACCCGTCCCAGCGATGCCCTTGCAGCGCATCAGGGCGACGGCGCTGTCGATGAGACGATCCCGGGCTCCCATGATTCCCCTTCCTTGCCGTATACCGATCGGTGTACTACCGTGTCGATATACCGATTGGTCTACCCAAGTGTAGACCGCCGCCACTACTTCGACGATGAATCGAGGCCCCGGTGACGACGGCCCTGCACGATCCCCTGCCCCTGGCCAGCGGCCAGGTGCTGCCGAACCGACTCATGAAATCCGCCCTGAGCGAGGGCCTCGGCACCGCCGACAATGCCCCCGACGTGCGTCTGGAACGACTGTACGCGCGCTGGAGCGCGGGCGGTTACGGATTGATGGTCACCGGCAATGTCATGGTGGACAGCCGACACTGCGGGGAACCGGGCAATGTGGCCATCGAGGACGAACGGCATCTGTCCGCGCTCACCCGGTGGGCGAAGGCGGCCAAGGACGGCGGGGCCAAGGTCTGGGTGCAGTTGAATCACCCCGGCCGCCAAGGCAATCCGCTGGTCACCCGGAATCGGACGGTCGCTCCGTCGGCCATCGGCATGGGCATTCCGGGCGCGCCCGCACCGCGCGCACTCGCCGAGGCCGAGATCCTCGACATCATTCGCCGGTTCGGCACCGCGGCCCGGGTGGCCGAGGCCGCCGGATTCGACGGCGTGCAGATCCACGGCGCGCACGGCTATCTGGTGTCGCAGTTCCTCTCGCCGCTGTCGAATCAGCGCACCGACGCTTGGGGTGGCGATGCCGAGCGCCGCCGCCGCTTCGTCCTGGAAGTGGCACGCAGCATTCGCGCCGCGGTGAGCCCCGGCTTCGGACTGGGCATCAAACTCAATTCCGCGGACTTCCAGCGCGGCGGCTTCACCGAGGAGGAGTCGCGCGAGGTCATCGAGAAGCTCTCCGCGGAGCAGGTCGATCTCATCGAGATCAGCGGCGGCAGTTACGAATCCCCCGCCATGATGGGCCGCCCCCGCACCGCGTCGGCGAGCACGCAGGCCCGGGAGGCCTACTTCCTCGATTACGCCGAATCCGCCCGCCGCGCCGCCGGTGCGGTGCCGATCGCGGTGACCGGCGGCTTCCGCTCCCACACCGCCATGTCGGCGGCCCTCGCCCACGGTACCTGCGATATCGTCGGACTCGGCCGACCGGCGTCCGTAATACCCACCGCCGCAGCCGATCTGCTCCACAAGCGCACCGATGCCCTACGCCCTCCGACTATTTCGCTGGGCCTGCCGCCCCAGCTCGCCGCGAACGGCGCCCTGAAGTCCTTCGACGGCGCGCTCGACCTGCAATGGCATACCGATCAACTGCATCTCATCGGGGCGGGCAAGGAGCCCGATCCGAGCCGATCCCCGTGGAGGACAGCCATGACCATGCTGCGCCGCAATGGTTTCGACGCATTCCGGAGCAAGCGATCGACCTCGAGCGCGTCCGCCGACCGCACCGCCCGCAAGTTCCGCCGCGAACGCGCCCTCGGCCGGTACATCATGAACCCGACCGTCCGCGCGCTCGACAGCATCGGCATCCGCACCGCCTTCGCCACCGAGATCGAGACCATCGGCCGCAAGTCCGGTCAACCGCGCCGCGTCCCGGTCTCCATCCTGTTCGACGCGGACGGCAGCGGCGGCTGGGTCATCTGCCAGCACGGCACCCGCTCGGGCTGGGGCCGCAATCTCAGCGCGAACCCGAATATCCGCGTCCGCCAAGGTGATCGGTGGCGCACCGGCACCGCCGTCTTCCTCCCGGACGACGATGTGGTCGCCCGCGCCCGCACCTTCGCACCGCATCAGGCCTTGGCCGGATTGACGACCTCCATGTTCGCCGCCCTCGAAACCACCCCCGTCACCGTCCGGATCACCTTCGACGATCAGCGGTGACGCCGACGGGGGCGTTCCGCTCACAGGTCCGGGCGGACCAGGATCTGGATGTGGTCGTCGGGGTGGCGGAGGGAGTCGATGGCGTCGGCCACGCCGTCGAAGCCCACCTGGGTGGTGACCAGGGATTCGGCGTCGATGACGCCATTCGCTATGCGGTGCAGGGTCTTCGCGTATTCCTCGTGCGGGTAGACCATGCACATCTGGAGCGAGATGTCCTTGTAGATGCCGACGATCGGGCGGATCACATCGTCGGACATGACCGAGCCGACCTGGAGAATCCTGGTTTCCCGGGGGACCTTGTACATGAGGTCGTTGAGCAGGCCCGGGACACCGGCGCAGACGAAGACGTGCAGCTGCTGGCCGGGGGACGCCAGTTCCTGCCAGACCTCCACCGGCTCCTCGGCGGTCGGATCGACGACCCGGTGCGCGCCCAGTCGCAGGGCGGCTTCGCGGCGCAGTTTCGACGGATCCGAGGCCACGATGGGGGCGACACCGCGCTCGGCCAGCGCCGCGACCGCGCCCAAACCGACGGGGCCGCAACCGATCACAATGCCGGTGCCCTCCGGTCCGATGCCCGTCCTGGCCACATTGCCGAAACCGACCGCCAGGGGTTCGGTCATGGCGGCCACGTGCGGGGGCACCTGCTCGGGGATGGGTTCGAGGGCCATGGCCTGCAGGACCATGCGTTCGCCGAAGCCGCCCGGGAACTCGTTGGAATAGCCGATGCCGTGGATGCCGCCCGCCGCGTCCAGCGCCCACGGGAGCGCGACGACGTTCTGTCCCTCCACGAATGGCGTATCCGGTCCCGCGCCGATGACCCGGGCCGACAAGCTCATGGCCCATGACCATGTCCTTGTGCGGGTCGAACAGGAAGGTGGGCACGCCGCTGTCGCGAGAGGCTTGCAGGAACTCGTCGGTGTAATCCAGGGCCGCCTTGTCGGAGCCGCAGATACCGCAGGCAATGGTCTCGACGAGCACTTGGCCGGGCCCGGGCACCGGATCCGGGAACTCGTCCACGACGAGTTTCCGATTGCGCATGACTACCGCGCGCATGTCACTTCCCTTCCTCGGGTTGGAGGGCGGCCGCCAGGGCCTGCCCGTGGCGTTCGAATGCGGCCTCGACGCCCGCGCGCATACCGGACATGAGGCGTTCGCTATTGGCATTGGCCCAGTCCAGCGAGGCGATGCGATTGCGGTTCGCGCCGGTGAAGTGCGGGATGACGTGTTCGGCGAACAGGCGCACCGAGCGCTGGGTGGCGTCCCAGTCGGCGACATTGAGGGCCAGCACCAGGAAGGTGCCGAAGCCACCGGACTGTTCGGCCAGGGCCTCGATGGCGGCGATGGCGGCGATGGCGTCGTCGGGGGTGCCGATGGTGGCGCGGCCGAAGGCCGGGAAGCCCGGACCGACCCACTGTGCGACGGCCTCGGCGGCGGTATCGCCCCACGGCACGTCCATACCGCTGAGCCGCTTGATGTAGTCCACGAGATGACCGATGCCCCATTCGGCTTCGCGGCGCGCCTGCTCACGGGTCTCGGCGATATGCATGGGCGCGACCAGCCGCCACCTGTAGCGGTGCACGGTGTGGCCGTTGTCGGCCATGGTCTTCTCGTAGACCTTGAAGTTGGGCAGCAGCGCCTCGTATCCGCTCGGATCGGAGGCCGCGAGGGAGAGCAGGCCCGCGCCGTGGCGTCCGGCCAGGACCGCGCCCGAGGGGGAAATCGTCGAGGCGACAGCCATTTCCAGCCCGCCGCGCTGATACGGCAGCAGTTGCAGCCGCGCCTCGTTGAGCTCGAACCAGTCCGTCTTGGCGGTGACCGCCTCGCCGCGCAGCAGCTGGGTGAGCACGTCCATGGATTCGTGCATCATGTCGCGCTGACGCGGCTGGGGAACGCCCATCATGGAGGCGTCGGAGGCCAGCTGACCGGGGCCGATGCCCATCATGACGCGGCCCTTGGTGAGGTGGTCGAGCAGGCAAAGCCGGTCGGCCAGCATCATGGGCTGGTGGTAGGGCAGCGAGTTGACGCCGGTGCCCAGGCGAATCCGGCGGGTGCGTTCGGCGGCTGCGGCCAGGAAAACCTCGGGGGCGGCAATGATTTCGAGCCCGGCGGAGTGGTGTTCACCGACCCAGGCCTCGGCGTAGCCGAGTTCGTCGGCCAATTCCACCAGGCGCAGATCGCGCTGGATCTGCAGGGTGGGATTGCCGGTGAGCGGGTGGTAGGGGGCGATGAAGAATCCGAAGCGGGTGGGTCCGGATGCGTTGGGCTGGTTCAACTTTCGATCGCTCCTTCGCGACGTATTCAGTTGTGCTCCGAACATGCCGCGGAATCCGCCGGGGCTCTGGCGGAAAGGCGGCGGCCCGCCGTCACCGGGGACGGCGGGCCGGTCTCAGCGGGTCAGCCGCGGGCCCATTCGTGACCCCAGTAGCTGTCGGCGGTCATCTCCTCGGCGACGTAGTCGTCGCCGACCAGCATTCCCTCACAACCGAATTCGAGATCCCAGTTGCCAGGGGTGCGGACGTAGAAGGAGATCATCTTGTCGTTGGTGTGGCGGCCCAGCGTGGAGGACAGGTGGTAGCCCGCCTCGGTGACCCGGTCCAGAGCGCGGCCCACATCGTCGAGGGCGTCCACCTCGACCATGATGTGCACGATGCCCGGTCCGTCGGGGCGGCTGCCGGGGATGAGGGCGAGGCTGTGGTGGCGCGGGTTGACGCCCATGAAGCGGATCCAGATCGGATGCTCGGGCGGGCCCACGCGGAAGGAGCCGCGGGAGGCGAAATCCAGGACCTCGGTGTAGAACCGGCGCGCGGCCTCGATATCCGGGACCGGCAGCACCACGTGGCCGAGGCCCAGATCGCCATTGACGAAGCGCGCGCCGTACTTGGTGAGCACCGGGCTGTGGTCGAGCAGCGGACCATGGAACACCTCGATGGTGAAACCGGCCGGATCGGTGAAGCTGATACACTCCTCGACATACCGATTCGCGGCCTCGGCCACCGACAGCGTGGTCACGGCGAGACCGGCCTTCTCCAGGGTCTCCCGCACCAGGGCGAGCGATTTGGTGTCGGCGACCTGCCAGCCGACCGCGATGACCTCGTCGCGATCACCGGGCACCAGCTCCAGGCGGTAGGTGTGCTCGTCGGTGCGCAGGTAGATGGACTCCGGGTTCGGGCCCGAGCCCTCCGCGAAACCGATGGTGTCGAAGGCGAACTTACGCCAGGCCTCGACATCGGCGATGCGGGTCCGCACGTAGCCGAGGGAGCTGAAGGCAGCCATGATCACTCCTTTGCAATCAGGAATAGGTGACGGAAACGTCGTCGGTCACCGGAACCGCCTGGCAGGCAAGCACATAGCCGTCTTCCAGGTCGGCGTCTTCGAGAACTTCATTGCGGCGCATGGACACTTCGCCGGATACCACGCGGCAGACGCAGGCGCTGCATGCGCCTTCCTTGCACGAATAAGGGGCTTCGATGCCCTTGGCGAGCAACACGTCCAGGAGGGTCTGGCTGCGTGGCCAGGTGACCTCGTGATTCTCGCCGTCGAGTTCGACAGTGGCGGTGGCATTGTCGCCCGCATCGGCAGCCGCATCGATATCGAGTGTGGCGGTGTCGGTTTCGAAGGGGTTGCCCGACAGCGAGACGAACTTCTCCATGTGCACGCGCTTGCTGTCCGCGCCCAGAGCGCTCATGGCCACGCCGACGGCGTCCATGAACGGACCCGGACCGCAGACGAAGGCTTCGCGATCGGCCCACGGCCGCGCCAGCGCCGCGAGCTGCGCGACGCCCGGCAGGCCCTGCACCGACTGCAACCAGTGCAGCACCAGCAGCCGATCCGGATGCGCCGCGGCCAATTCCGCCAGCTCCCCGGCGAAGATGACCGAGCCCTCGTGCTGGTTGGCATAGATCAGCGTGCAGTGCCCCGACCCCTCCGCCAGCACCGACTTCAGAATCGACAGCACCGGCGTGACCCCGCTGCCACCGGCGAACAGCAGCAGATCGGTATCCAGCGAGGACGGCGTGAACAACCCGGCGGGCGGCAGCACCTCCAGCGCCATCCCCTCGGCGGCGTTGTCGCACAACCAGTTCGAGCCGTACCCCGCGACCGTCCGCTTGACGGTCACCTTGAGCGGCCCGCCCTCGTGCGGCGCACTGGACAGCGAGTAGCACCGGCTCACCGATCCGGTGAGATCGCTCGGAACCCGCAAGGTGAGGAACTGTCCCGGCCGATACCCGAACCGCCCGGCGTGCCCCGCCTCGGGAGTCAACTCCAGCGACACCGCGTCCTCGGTCTCGCGCACCACGCGCACGACCCGCACCGACGCGATCCCACCCGCCCGCTGCGCGGTCTCGAGGGCCACCTCGCCGTCGAGCCGCACGGCGTCCGGCTCGATATCTGTCACCGTCATTCGCTCCACCAGTTCCGTTCCCGCGCTGTCGTTTTCCATGCACCCGGCCCCACCCCGCCGGTCCGGCGGGGGCGGGCGCTCATGCCACGGTCCACCCGCGGGTGCGCACGTCCACGTCGCGGGTGCTGACGCCCAGGTCGCCCGCCGCGACCGCGGCGTCGATGCTGGCGCGCAGCGCCGAGCAGGTGTGCGAGGCCAGGCCGTTGCCCGTCAGTTCGGTGCAGGCGGCGCGGGCGGCGGTGTTCCATTGCACGCTGGTGTGCTGCGGGCTGAATTTCTCGGCCAGCACGCATGTTCCCGAAACCTTGTCCATGGCGGTGACTTTCAGAAGGCCGGGACGCGACCGGCGGCGATGTTCTCGGCGACCTCGGCCTCCCAGGCGGTGACCGCGCGGGTGGTGTCCACCTCGAATTCGAAGCGGGCGGTCATCTCCTCGGAGACTGCGGCGGCGTCGGTGTAGAACTGCTCGTACCAGCGGCGCAGCTGGTAGACCGGGCCGTCTTCCTCGCACAGCAGCGGGTTGTTGATGCGGGACTTGCGCTTCCAGATGTTGGCGTCCTGCTCGAAGCCCTTGCCCAGGCCGTTGGCGAACTTGTTGGCGATGTGCTCGGCCTCATCGGCGGAGACCGTGGTCGGCTTCTTCACGATGGCGCCGTACTGCAGCATGAACTGGTTCTCGGAGATCGGGTAGTGGCAGTTGATGAGGTAGCCCTCGACCGTGAGCCCGGCGCTCTCGCTGCGCAGGTAGTCGATCATGTAGGAGGGGCCGTAGTAGGACGCCTCCGAATGCAGGACGTTCTTGCCGCCCAAAGCCTTCGCGGTCTCGCCCATCATGTCCTCGCGCGAGACCGAGGTCATGTACTGGCTGGCGATATGGCCCTCGAAGACGTTCTTGAAGAAGGTCGGGAACCCGTAGTGCACGTAGAAGAAGTGCGCCATGTCCACCACATTGTCGATGACCTCGCGGCAGTTGGCGTCCACGATCATGGTGTTCCAGGTCCAGTCGGTCCACTCGTCGCTGAACGCGCCGTCGATGCGCGGAATGGCGACCTCGGCGGGAGGCTGCTTGCCCTCCGGGTCGTTCCACACGAACAGCTGCTTGTTCTGCTCCATGGTCGGCCAGGCCTTGGTGCGCGCCAGCGGCGGAACCCGTCGGGCGTACGGGATTCCGGTGCACTTGCCCTTGCCGTTCCAGCGCCAGTCGTGGAACGGGCAGGCCGGCGAATCGCCCTTGACGGTGCCGTCGGCGAGATTGCCGCCCGTGTGCGGGCAGTAGGCATTGAGCACATTGAGGCTGCCGTCCTCCGCCGCGAACACCACGATCTCGGTGCCGAATGCCTTGATGGCGTGCGGCTTACCGTCGCGGAAGGAGTCGGCCAGGCCCAGGCAGTGCCAGCCGCGCGCGAATCGCGTCGGCGGCGCGCCCGCGTCAATCACGCGCGCCTCGGTCAATGTCCCAGCACTGTCCGTGGTGGTCATGTGGGTTCCTCTCCCTTGCCGTTACTTCGATGGTTGCGGCCCATGTGACGCCGACGACAACGGCTGTCCCACTGGCCGGGAGGTAGCTACTGGTGTGCGAGACGGCCGAAGGCCGCTCGGTAGAAGAGCAGCGGTTTCGCCTCGGAATGCTCGTTCAGGCCGGTCACGCGGGCGATGACAATGGTGTGGTCGCCGCCGTCGACCTCGTCGTGCAGGGCGCAGTCGATGGATGCCAGGGCTCCGGTCAGCAGCGGCGAGCCGTTCTCCGACGCGGTCCAGTCGACCCCGGCGAACTTGTCGGCTCCAGGGCGGCCCAGTTGGCGGCAGATATCGGTCTGATGGTCGGCCAGAATGTTCACGCAGAACGAGCCCGCACTCCGGATGCGCGGCCAGGTGGACGACGTGCGCGCCGGGAAAAAGCTCACCAGCGGCGGCTCGAGCGACAGCGAGGCGAAGGACTGGCACGCGAATCCGACCGGTTCTCCCTGGTCGAGGGCGGTGATCACGGTGACTCCGGAAGCGAACCGTCCGAGCACCGCCTTGAAGGCCGCCGGATCGATCTCCCGGGACGTCAGCACCGGTTCCACGGCGCCTCCTTTATTTCGGTTCGAAATATAGCTGTCAGTCATGACAGCAGGTCGGGGCGAGGAGGCGTCAATATCGTGGTTCGGTCACCGAGACACGGATACGTGATTTATACGTAGTTCTCCCGATTCCCCGGCCTGTGGCCCAGAGCACTGTGATGGGTAGCACAAGGTCCGAAACCGGCACATGCCTAATCGGAATACTCCTAGACTGGACGTCGACCAACGGAGGTACCAATGTCCGTCGCCCTGATGCCTTCCGCGGAAGCTCGATTCACTCACAACCCCATGCGCGCCAAGGAATCTCGCCCCAGCGCCGAAGTCCCGGTCTCCATGATCGAGCGAATGACGCTGATCCTGGACGCCTTCGACGCCTCCACCCCCACACTCACCCTGCTCGGCCTGGTCGAGCGCACCGGGCTGCCGCGCTCCACCGTGCACCGGATCCTCGACCAGATGATCAAGCTGCGCTGGCTGGCGCACACCTCCGGCGGCTACCGCCTGGGCATGCGCGCCCTCGAACTCGGCGGACTCACCGCCGATCACAATGAGATTCGCGATGCCGTCAGCCCGCTGCTGCACGAGCTGAGCCAGCGCACCGGCATGGTCGGCAACCTCGCGGTGCTCGACGGCCGCGATGTGGTCTACCTGGACAAGGCCGGTGGCCGCTTCGCCGCCAGCCTGCCCACCCGTCTCGGCGGCCGGATGCCCGCGCACGCAACGGGTGTCGGCAAGGCCATGCTCGCCTGTCTGGAGCCCAATATCGCCGAGGCCGCCCTGCGCACCCGACTGCCGCGACTGACCCCACGCACCATCTGCGAGCCCGAGGCGCTCGCGCGCGAACTCCAGCAGATCCGCATGCGCCAGGGCGTCGCCATCGACCGCAAGGAAGCCGTCGTCGGAATCGCCTGCGTCGCAGCGCCGCTGCGGGGCCGCGGCACCGCTCCGGCGGCGCTGTCGCTGTCCGGTCGCGCCGACGGTATGAGCTTCGACCGCCTGGCCCGCGTCGTGCTGGAAGTGGCGCACGAGGCCGGTCGCACGCTGTTCCCGCGCCGGGCCCACTGGCGCTGAATCGAACGAGGACCTGGGAGGTAGGCCCGTGCGGGGGCGATACAGTGCGACAGCGACCGATCCCGGCGAGGAATCCCCGGCGATTCCGGACCTGCCCACCACCGCGTGGGCCGTGCTCGGAATGCTCTCGCACGCAGAGGAACTCTCCGGGTACGACCTGAAGAAGTGGGCGGACTGGAGTCTGCAGTTCTTCTACTGGTCGCCGTCGTTCAGCCAGATCTACGCCGAGTTGAAGCGGTTGGAGAAACACGGGTTCGCGACCTCGCGCACGGTGGTCTCCGAGGACGGCATGCGCGGAAAACGCATGTACGCCATTACCGACAGCGGACGCGAGGCCGCGGCGCACTGGGTGAATCACTCCCCCGTCGAAGCGCCCGTGCTCAAACACAGTGTGATGCTGCGGGCTTGGCTGGGCCATCTGGCGCAGCCCGAGCGCATGCGCGAGATATTGCATCAGCACATCGATTACGCGGAAACCATGCGCCGCCGCGCGCAGGCCGATGCCGACGGCGCGGACGCCAATCCGGAATGGGCCTATCCCAGCGCCGTCTTGCGCTGGTGCGTCAAGCATTACGAGGCGGAGCGGGAGTTCGCTGAGGATCTGCTGGCTGACCTCGACAAACTGGCGAGGAAGCGTAGCCGCCGCAAGAGTGCGGGGAAGCAGAACTCCGAAGAGTCCCACTGACCGGACGCCCGTGACAACTGAACGGACTTGGTGATAGGCGGCCGATTCGGGTCGTGACACGTTTCATATCTACGTGTTACCTACCCACCTGGAGGACGCCCCATGTCCACCTCCGTCGAAACCGCCCCGTCCCCGGACGCGGCCGACGACACCGGCCGCCTCGATGGAGCATCGAAGCTGCGGATATTCACCGTGCTGGCGGTGATCGTCCTCTTCACCGAAGTCGCACCCATGCAGTACGTCATGGTGTCGGCCGCCCTGCGGCAGATCGCGCCCACCTTCCCCAGCCAGGGCGCGAACATCAACTGGGCCATCATCATCTTCGGCGTCGTCGGCGCCGCCACGTCCCCGCTCATCGGCAAGCTGAGCGATATCTGGGGCAAGAAGAAGATGTTCCTCACCTGCGGTGCGCTCTTCCTGATCGGCTGCGTCATCTGCGCGATCACCAGCAATTGGCTGCTGTTCCTGGTGGGCCGCGGCCTGCAGGCCACGGCCATCGCGACCGCGGTCATCTCCTACGGCCTGATCCGAGACCTCATGCCGCGCAGGCTGGTTCCGGTCGGCCTGGGCATCGCCGCCACCGGGCTGGGCGTCTCCGCGCTGGCGGGTCCGCTGCTGGGCGGGTTCATTGTGGAGCACTACAGCTGGCGCGCCATCTTCTGGGCGCTGGCGGCGTTCACCGTGGCCATGATTCCGCTGGTCGTCCTGATCGTGCCCGAGTCCAAACTGCGGGTGCCGCAGAAGCTCGATCTGATCGGCGCGGCGCTGCTGGGCACGGGTCTGGTGCTCACCCTCGTCTACCTCGACAACGGCCAGCACTGGGGTTGGACCGAGCCCGCCACCCTGGCCTGGCTCATCGGCGGACTGGTGCTGCTGGCGCTGTTCCCGATCGTGGAAATGCGGGTGCGCCAACCGATCATGGATATGAAGCTGCTGATCACGCCGCGCGTGAGCGTGGTGCTTTTCATCGCGCTGCTGGCCTCGTTCACCATCGGCTTCCAGTCCTACGCCATCGGCTACTGGACGCAATCGCCCCCGGCCGCCACGGTCGTCGCCGAGGTCGAAGCGGCCACCTCGACTGAGGTGAAAGCCGGTGCGCTGCAGGCGGCCCAGGCCCAAGCCGAGGCGCAGGCCAAGGCGGCGCTGCCGCCGGGCGTCGAACTGCCGCCGGGCGCGGTGGTCGTCCCCGAGGAGATGGTCTACGCGCAGCTGCCGCCGGATATGGTTCAGGCCGAACTGAATCCGGGCTACAGCTACGGTGACGGTTTCAGCCTGCTGAAGTTCGCCACCCATATCGCCCTGGCGCAGGCGGTCATCGCCATGGTGCTCGGCTTCCTCGGCGGCCTCTGGATCCGCCGCTCGGGCGCGCGAGCCCCGCTCATCCTCGCCCTGGTCATCTTCATCGGCTCCTCCATCGTCTACGCCCTGACCGCACACACCTGGGTCAGCCTGGCCCTGATCAGTGCCGTCTTCGGCATAGCCTTCGGTCTCTACTACGCGGCAACGCCCAACCTCATCATCGAAGCGGTCCCCGCCGACCAGCAGGGCATCAGCGCCGGAATGCTGGGCGTCATGCAAGCCATGGGTGTGGCGATCGGATTGGCGGTGGCGACGGCCTTCCTCAACGCCAACCCGGTCAAGGTCGACGTAACCGTCACCGGCGCGCCGACAGTCACCAAGGACGTCCCGCTCCTCTACACCGATAAGGGCTACGAGATCAGCTTCTACTTCGTCGCCGCGGCGGCGGTCGTGGCCCTGATCGGCGCGATCGTCATGAAGCACGGCCGCACCCCCGCCACCGGCGGCACGGCGCACTGAGCCACCGCCGGACACCCGCGGGCCCGGAGGCGATCGCCTCCGGGCTCGGCGGGGTCTACAGCATCCGACGCAGCAGTCCGTCGCGCAGGGCGACGGTGTGCCAGAGCACCGCGCACATGTGGGCGGTGAACAGCGCCAGCAACAGATATGCCAGCCAGGTGTGCGCGAGGTGCAGTCCGGCGTACAGGCGCGCGTTCTCGGGCGCGAGGGCGGGCAGCCGCAGGCCGCCCGCGATCCGGACCGGTATGCCCGACGCCGACACCAGCGCCCAGCCGATCAGCGGCTGCAGGATGAACAGCGCGTACATCGCCGATTCCGAGGCGACGGCGGCCATGCGCTCACCGCGCGGCAGGCCCGCTCCCGGGGTGGGAGCGCGGCGCAGCAGTCGATTGGCCACGCGCACCACGGCCAAGGCGAGGATCGCGACGCCGACGGTGCGGTGGATGCTCAGCAGCACAACGTAATTCCCGATCGTTCCGATCAAGGCGGCGCCGAGGAACAGCATGGCGACGATCAGTACGGCCATCAGCCAGTGCAGCACCCGCGCCAGCCGATTGTAGGAGGGCTCTCGGGCCGGTTCGGGTGAATCTTCCCGGGGCGCCGCGTGATCCGGCGGCGTGCCGGTGGGTTCGGTGAGCAGCGGCGCGGCGGGGACGGATTCGTCGAGGGACTCGCTCATACCAGCTCCTCCGCCCGCAGTGGCTGCCGGGCGGCCGTCTCGCCCGCACGACGGCGAAAGGACTCGGCGTACGCGGCCGAACGGGCCTGCAGCACCGGATCATCGGAGGCGGCCAGGCCATTCGGCAGAACCAGCGGGTCGAAGTTCACATCCCGCACATTGGCGGCGGTCTCAGTGGCGATATCGGTCACGACGATGGCACCCAACTCGATGCGGCGCCGGTCGGCGGGCCACGTGACGGTCGGATCATCGGTGGGGTCCACGTCCCGGACGCCCACCACGGCAGTCAGTTTCCAGCGCACCGGCCCGCGGCGAATATCGCGGACCAGGCTCGCGAAGAGCTGATCGTCCCCGGCCGCGGAGGTGGCGTCCGTGGTTTCGGGTTCCAGTCGCCACCGCACCGGCGTCCTGTGCCCGGTGGCGTCGACGCATTCGAAGGCATTGAGGCCGTGGAAGGTCGAGGTGGCGAAGCTCACGGTGGGCGGGTGCTGGTCGATGACCGCCAGGACCGCAGCGGTTTTCGGGTGCGATGCCACATAGTCACGCACCCGGGCGGCATCCGGTTTCCCGGTCGCCGGATCGAGCGCGTAGGCGGCAGTGCGGTCATGGAAGTCCTGGGCCGAGGCATCGGTGAAGACCGGGATATTGAGCAGCGCCAGCCGCTACTCCTCCCCGGCGGGCAAGGCGATGCGCAGACCGAATCCGCGGCGGGCAGCGGCGGCGTCGGGCGCGAAGGGTTTACCTCCGGCGAGGGAGAATCGGCCGGTGAGCGGGAAGGTTCCCGGGCGGAACACCGAGGCGGCCGACAGCTCCGCGCCCGCGCCCGTGCTGTCGAATCGACCGGCCACCGCGATGCCCTTGGCGTGATTGCGCCGATAGCCCGGCACGAATCCATTGGCCGCCTGCAAGCCGTCGACAATGCGGCGGGCGGTCAGCCGGGCCGGGCCGATTCCGTTCTCCGCGAACAAGAACCCCCCGATGCCGACCGCTCCCGCACCCGCGACCAGGGCCGCGCCCAACAGTGTCCGCCGACTCGGTCCCAGCGGAATATTCTCCCCACCCATACGCGCCTCCTCGTGTCGATTCTCGAAACGAGATCCACGATCGTGCGCGATTGACCGCGCGGGCGAACCGACATGGCGGGCGGGGCGCCCATTTCACAGTTCGGTAAGAATTCCCGAGGCTGGATCCTGGCGGTAGCCTCCGGTAATGACCTGGACCGCACCCGAAATCGACCGCACCCCACTGCTGTACGTCGGCGACGAGCGACCCATGCTGCAATCCTTCCTCGACGACTATCGGGCCATCCTACTCCGGAAATGCCAGGGCCTCACCGGTATTCAGCTCGCGACCCGTAGCGTCGAGCCGTCCTCCCTCTCGCTGCTCGGCCTGATCCGCCATATGACCAATGTCGAACGCGGCTGGTTCCGCAAACGCGCGGCCGGAGAGGACGTGCCGTGGCTGTTCGACTCCAAAACGAACCCGGACAGCGATTTCGACGACCTGATTCCCGAGGACGCCGAAGTCGAACTCGCGCGCTACCGCGACGAGATCACCTTGTGCGACAAGGCCGCCGCCGCCCTTCCGCTCGACCACACCTTCGTCCACCCCCGCTCGGGCAAGATCATCTCGCTCCGCTGGGTCTACCTGCACATGATCGAGGAATACGCCCGCCACTGCGGCCACGCCGACTTCCTCCGCGAGCGCACCGACGGCGCCACCGGCGATTGACCGCCCGCTAGAGATCGTGCTGGTGCACCCAGGCGGCGATCTGGGTACGGGAGGTGAAGCCGAGTTTGGTGAGGATGTGCTCGACGTGGGTTTCCGCGGTGTGCACCGAGATCACCAGGTCGGCGGCAATGCGTTTATTGCTGTGGCCCGCGGCGACCAGGCGGGCCACATCCTTTTCGCGGCGGGTGAGGACATTGGTTTCGGTCGCGGTGGCCGCGGACTTGCGCGGCGGGCGCTTCGCGGCGACCGCTTCCGGCTCGGGCGCGGAGCGGGCGCGGCCGAGCGCGTAATCGATCGCCTCTTCCAGGCGCATGTTCGCGCCCGCGCCGAAGGCGGCGCGGAAGGCCTCGTCGCCCAGCGCATCCCGGACCTTGAGGCGTTCCTTGTCGCCGATGGCGGTGGTGATGGTGTGCGCCAGCCGAATGGTGCTGCGCTGCAGGGTTTCCGCCGCCCCGAGCAGGCGGGCGGCGCGTTCGTGGTCGCCGCGCGCGGCCACCGTCCAGGCCAGGCCCTCGAAGGCGGAGGACAGCCAGATACAGCGTTCGAACAGCGCCAGCTGTTCTATCGCACGGCCGTGGAATTGGGCCGCCTCGTCCATGTTCCCGCGGCGCCAGTGATCGATCCCGACGGTCCACAGCGCCAGCCCGCCGAGCAGATGGGAGCCGCTGGCGGTGGTGAGCTCCAGGAAGCGCTGCGCCAGTTCGGTGCGGCCGGGCGCGCCGAGCACCATGGCGCACATGAAAGCGAAGGCGTGACTATCCATTTCGATGGCGGGCTGACCATGCGTGGCGGCCAGCTCGATACCCTTGCGGGCCAGCTCGAGGGAATGCTCCCGATCCCCCTGGGAGAACGCCAGCAGGGACTGATCGAGCGCGACCTCGGGCAGGATATCGGTGATTCCCAGCGTCGCAATCATTTCCAGGCATTCCGACACCAGGATCGCCGCCGCCTCCCAATCGCCCAGCAGCGCCGCCAGCGAGGCGGCGGAGGACAGGCCGCGCGCCCGCGCCAGACTCGGCTCCGGATTGCGGGTCAGGGCCTCGGACAGCCAGCGGAAACCCTCGGACAGGAAGCGGTGATGCTCCCAGAACGGCCGCAGCACGCTGACCGTCTCCATGGTCGCCAGCGGTTCGTCGTCGAGCCCGGAGCGCAGGGCCGCACGCAGATTCGCGTGCTCGCGGCTGAGGTCGCGGAACCAGGCCACGTCGTCGGCGGTCCAGTACGCGGTCTGCCCGCGCATGGCCAGCCGCCGGTAGTGCGCGCGATGCCGGGCCCGCACCGCCTTGTCCGCGCCGCGCTCGGCCAGCCGGTCGGCGGCGAACTGCCGGATCGGCTCCAGCATCGAATACCGCGCCGTATCACCGTCGTAGCGCAGCATGACCACCGACTTGTCCACCAGACCGGTGAGCGCGTCGATGAGCGAGCCGCCGCCCAGTTCGCACACCGACTCCGCCGCGTCGATATCGAAGCCGCCCGCGAAGACCGAAAGCTGTTCCCACAGCCGCTGTTCCGCCGAGGTGCACAGGTCGTAGCTCCAGCGGATGGCGCCCTCGATGGTCTGCTGCCGCTGCGGGGCGGTGCGCGGCCCGGCCTTGAGCAGGCCCATGGTGTCGTCGAGCCGGTCGACGATCTGCTCGGGGGTGAACATGCGCAGGCGCAGCGCCGCCAGTTCGAGGGCCAGCGGCATGCCTTCGAGTCGTCGGCAGATCTCGGCGAGCACGGGGCGATTGGCCGGTGTCTCCCGGAAGCCCGGATTGGCGGCGGTGGCGCGTTCGACGAACAGTTGCAGCGCGTCGCTGTCGGCGGCGGTATCGGTGTCGGGCACGGCCAGCGGCGGCACCGGCATCACCTGTTCACCGGGAATGCCCAGCACCTCTCGGCTGGTGGCGAGCACCCGCACATCCGGTGTGGTGGCGATGATCCGCCCGACCAGCGTCGCGCACGCCTCGATGAGGTGCTCGCAATTGTCGAGAATCAGCAGCAGCCGTTTGTTCTCCAGGAATTCGGTGAGCCTGGGCAGCGGCGCGGTGGTCTCATCGCGCAGATTCAGGGCCTCGGCGACGGTGAGCGTCACCAATTCCGGATCGTGCAGTTCGGCGAGTTCGACCAGCCACACCCCGTCCGGGAAGGCCCGCGCGACCAGTTGCCCGATCTGACGGGACAGGCGCGTCTTGCCCATACCGCCCGGTCCGAGCAGGGTCAGCACCCGGGTGGTCGGCAGCAGCCGTTTGGCGGTGGTCAGGTCGTCGCGACGGCCGACGAAACTGGTGACCTCCTCCGGAAGGTTGCCTGTGACACGCCGCGCCATGCGCACCAACCTATGCGATCGCGCCCGGAGCGGGCCAGCGCCGGGCCCATAAATCCAGCTCGAAGGGTGTCTGATAAGCCCGATTCCAGCGCCGGGGCGGCCGCCCGAGTCATGCGCTTCGGATATGGCTCGGCGGCTGCCCGCATACACTCGTTTCGTGCCGAACCGAAGACGCAGCGCGCGTCGAAGACGTGCACGAGCTGGCGCTGGCCATGCCGCACGTGACAGTCGAGTACGGTCCGGCGGCGGGCAATCCCGTCTATCAGGTGGGCCGCAAGTCCTTCGTCTTCTTCCGTACCGCGCGCCCGGACGCGTTCGATCCCGAGACCGGGGAACGCTATCGGGACGTCATCGTCTTCTGGGTTCCCTCGGAGTCCGACAAGCTCGCCCTGACCCAGGACCCGGACTCCCCGTTCTTCACCACGCCGCACTTCGACGGCCATCTCTCGGTCCTGGTCCGCGCCTCCCGCCTGCCCGAGCTGACCCTGGACGAACTCACCGAGGTCGTGCAGGACGCATGGCTGTCCCGCGCCTCGGCCACCCGGGCCCGCCGCTGGCTCGCGGAGCACCCCACCTGAGCGGAGCCGCTATTCGGCCACCGCGGTGCGCCCGGCCCACTCGTAGACCGGTAGCTTGCCTTCCGCCGTGATCTGGTGCCGCTCGGTGGCTTTGAAGTGTTCGTAGCCGCCGCGGAACGGGATTTTGATCTCCGCGTCGGAGGATTGGATCGGGACGACCCGTTCGGTGAGGCCGCTCGGTCCTCCCTGGAGAAAACCTTTGCGATCGTTCATATTCCGATTATGGGACGCGACCCCCATCGGCTACTACGGTTCGGCCAGAGCCGCCCGTAGTCGTTCGACGATCACGCCCCGCGCGATCCGCCCCTCCGAGGTGGGCGTCAGCGGATACACGTGTACCAGCCCGGTTCCCTCGTGGAAGTCCAGCTCCACCCCGGCCGCCCGCGCCTTCTCCGCCAGCAACAATCCGTCCGGAAACCCGATGTCGCGGGTGCCGTAGAAGACGGTCAACGGCCCGAGCCCGCCCAGTTCGGCGGCCAGCGGGCTCACCCGCGGATCCGACAGCGGCAGCTTCCCCCGCCACAACTCGATGAACACCCGCGTCCCCGGTTTCCCGAGCCACGGATCGCTCGGCTGCACCACGCCCATGTCCGGATTGCTCAGCGACAGATCCAGCGCCGGGGAGATGAGCACCGTGCGCGGCACGGTCACCCGCTGATCGTCGCGCAGCGCCAGTGCGGTCGACAGGGCGATCTGCCCGCCCGCCGAATCCCCGCCCAGACAGACCGTTCCGTACCGAGATCTATTGGCCAGCACCAGATCCGTGACGCCCGCGATCACCTCCTCCGCGGTCCCGAACGGCACCAGCGGATAGATCGGCACGGTCACCGTCGTTCCGGTCCGCGCCGCGATCTCGGCCGCCAGCGCCCAATGCTGCGGCGCGATCTCATTGACCCACCCGCCGCCGTGCAGATACACCAGATTCCCGTGCACCTGCCCCGTGCGCGGCACCAGCGTGTACACCGGCCACCCCTGATCACGGCTGACCGACACCGCCACATCCGCCCGCAGCCGCCGCGGCGGCCCGTAGGGCTGCGGCCG
The DNA here is from genome assembly GCF_001613405.1 of Nocardia crassostreae. Classification (GTDB taxonomy): domain Bacteria; phylum Actinomycetota; class Actinomycetes; order Mycobacteriales; family Mycobacteriaceae; genus Nocardia; species Nocardia crassostreae. Next base: position 53,990 of record NZ_BDCH01000029.1, on the reverse strand, counting down.
AAGCGTGCGCTCCCGCACATGCTTCCGCGCGTTCTCGGCACTGATGAAGGCATGATTGGCGCGGGTGACCCGCAGATACCCGGGAACAATGCGGCTGACAAGGCTCGGCACGACTCGACCCTACTGCCAGATTCCGGCAATACGAGGCGAACCGAATCGACGTTATTGCAACTCCTCGGCCACGAACTCGGCAAAGCCGCGCGGCGGCCTGCCGGTGATCCGCTCGACCGTATCGGCGACGCGATCCTCGGCCCCGCCCCGGATCTCGTCGTCGAGACCGGCCAGCATGGCCGCGAAGTCGGCGGGCAGACCGTGCTCGATCCAGTGCGCGGTGAGTTCCGGCGCGGAGAGGGAACGGTGGACGACGGCCCGCCCGGTCGCCCCGGTAATGATCGCGGCCGCTTCCGCGTAACTGATCGCCCGCGGTCCGGTGATGAGATGCTCGGTGTCGTGGGCGTTCCCATCGGTCAGGGCGCGCACCGCGACCGCGGCGATATCGGCCGCGTCGACGAAGGCCACTCGGCCGTCACCGGTCGCGGTCACGATCTCGCCCGCGCGGACTCCCGCGGCGAGCGCATGCGCGCCGGTGAAGTTCTGCATGAACCAGGACGGCCGCAGCACCGCCCACTCGGGCATGATCTCCCGCACCAGCCGATGGATACCGCCCATGCCGTGCTCCGCCTCCGGCACCGCCGAGGATCCGAGCGCGACCACACGACGCACCCCGTGCCGCCGCGCCGCCCGCAGGAACGGTTCGACCAACGGCACCGGATCGCGCACCCCGACCGGAGCCACCAGATAGACGGCCGAGACCGAGTGCAGGGCGGTGTCATAGCTGTCGCCGTCGTGCCAATCGAAGCCGACCCGGAGGGGATCGCCGTTCGGGGTCCTGGTGGCCAGCCGCGTCGTGACCCCCTGCCACCGAAGCAGATTCGCGACCCGGCTGCCGGTCGTGCCGGACGAGCCGAGCACCAGCACCTCAGGCATCGCGGCCTCCGGCGAAGGTGGTCGTCAGCGCGTCCGCTCCGCCCATGATCTCGGCCGCCGCCAGGGGACTCCAATAGTCGCGGTAGTGCCGAATCTCGGCGTCGCGCACGGTGATCACGGCGATGTACCGCAGCCGGTAGTCCCGGCCGGTCGCCACGACCACACCCGCCGCCGTGAACTCGACGACGACCACCTCCGGATCGCCGGTCTCGTGCACCGTCCGCTCCGGAATCTCGCGGATGTCCAAGATATTCGGGTAGTCCCGCAGATAGCCCGCAATGGCCGCGCGACCCCGGATCCGCGCCGGATAATCGGCCGCCGCGAAGGGAAACTCCAGCTCGCCGTCCACGGCCCACAGCCCGGCGAAGCCCGCCATATCGTGGTCGAGCAGCAGCGCCAGCGCGTGCTCGACCAGTGCGCGAGGTGTCATCTGCGCATCCTCTCAGAGTAGGACGAGACGGTACCGTCCCGACGACAGGATAGGCGGGACGGCACCGTCTCGTCCACTCGCTATACTCGCCGCATGAACCGACGCGCACCGACCGGAGCGGCCGTCCTCCAGCCGGAGGTCACCAGGTCCATTACCGAAGCGGTCCTCGATGAACTGGCCGAACAGGGCTATGCGCGCGTGTCCATGGAGGCCGTCGCCAAACGCGCCGGAGTCGGCAAGAGCGCCCTCTACCGGCGCTGGCCCGCCAAACAGGACATGGTCGTGGCGATCATCTCCGAGATCAGCCTCGACCACGCCACCGCCGCCGATACCGGATCACTGCGCGGGGATATCCGCGAAAGCCTGACGGCGGTGGAGAATTGGCTGACCCACCCGCGCTTCTCACGCATTCTGCCGGATCTGTTCGCCGAAGCCGTGCGCAATCCCGCGCTGCACGCGGCGGTCGACTCGGCCATCGGCGCACCGCGTCGCGCGCGCGGCCTCGAGGTTCTCGAACGCGGGATCGCCCGGGGTGAGCTGCCGCGCGATCTCGATACCGAGCTGGCCCTGGATCTGCTTGCCGCACCGATCTATTGGCGGATCTCGGTCCGGGGCGCACCGCTCGAATCCGGCTATCTCGACGCGCTCACCGACACCCTGCTGCACGCCCTCGCACCCGGTCAGCGGTAGCCGACAGCGGCGTCTATCTCGGTGAGATGGTGGCGCATGCGGTCGCGTTTGGTGCGCAGGTAGTGGACATTGTGTTCGGTGGGGCTGGTCTGCAAGGGAATTCGGGCGTCGACGCCGATGCCGTGAGCTTCCAGGCCGGACTGTTTGGCCGGGTTGTTGCTGAGCAGGCGGACCGAGGTGACGGCGAGGTCGGCGAGAATCTGGGCGGCGGCGGTGTAGGTGCGGGCGTCGATGGGGAGGCCCAGTTGGACATTGGCGTCCACGGTGTCGGCGCCGTCGTCCTGGAGCTCGTAGGCGCGCAACTTGTTCAGCAGGCCGATGCCGCGGCCCTCTTGGCCGCGCAGGTAGACGATGACGCCATGACCTTCGGCGGCAACGGCTTCCAGGGCGGCGTCGAGCTGCTCGCCGCAATCGCAGCGCAGCGAGCCGAAGGCGTCGCCGGTGAGGCATTCGGAGTGGACCCGGGCGAGGACGGCGGCGCCGGCGGGGTCGCCGTAGACCAGGGCCAGGTGTTCGGCCCCGGAGTGCTCGTCGGCGTAGCCGAGGACGCGGAAGTCGCCGAAGCGGGTGGGCAGGCGGGTCTCGACCACGCGGGAGATGCCGTGTTCCAAAGACTTCCGGTACTCGATGAGGTCGGCGATGGAGACGATGGGGATGTCGTGCTCGCGGGCCATGATCAGGAGTTCGGGGAGGCGAGCCATCGAACCGTCGTCATTGACGACCTCGGCGATGACCGCGGCGGGCCGCAAACCGGCCAGCCGAGCCAGATCCACCGATGCCTCGGTGTGGCCGTCGCGCCCCAGGACGCCGCGCGGATGAGCGCGCAGCGGAAAGACGTGACCCGGCCGCGAGAGCTGGTCCGCAGTGGTGCGAGGGTCGGCCAGCAGGCGCATGGTGTGCGCACGATCAGCGGCCGAAATACCGGTGCTCACACCGGATATCGCATCCACCGACACGGTGTAGGCGGTGCCCTTCGGATCCTGGTTGACCGCCGTCATGGGCGGCAGCGACAGCCGATCCAGATCCTCGCCCGCCATCGGCACACAGACCACGCCGCTCGTGTGCCGCACCATGAAGGCGATGTTCTCCTGCGTCGCCTTCTCGGCCGCGAACACCAGATCGCCTTCGTTCTCGCGATCCGCATCGTCCACCACGAGCACCATGCCGCCACGCGCGATCACGTCCACCGCGGTGGCGATGGAGTCGAGTTCACCGGTCATCGTCGACCACCTCCTATTTCTAATCGAAATATGAAAGTCGCGGAACAACGAGGTGGGGTCCCGCTCACCGGGCGTGGGAATCGCGGCATTCGCCGGAAACGACTTCGCACCCGTTCTCCATGGACAGGATAGGAGGAGAACGGGTGCGAAGCGCCGGGCTCTAGAGCCCGTTATTCAGGAAATCGACGACCGAGCGTTCGAAGGCGTCCTTGCGCTCCACCTGAACCCAGTGGCCGCAGCGGGAGAAGGTGCGCAGATCCGCGTTCGGGAGCTGGCGGGCCGGGAACAAGGACCCCTCGACCGGAGTGACGCGATCGTCTCGGCCCCACAGCATGAGAACCTCGTGCTGTAAGCCCTTCAGACGCGCCCAGAGCGGCAGGGGTTCGGCCATTTTCGGGTTGTAGAAGGTGGCGTACGCATCGCGCAGGGCCGCTTGGGCGCGCGGATCGGCCGCCGCTTTCAGGCGTCTGTCGACGAGTTCCTCGGTGAGGGTGGCCTCGTTGAAGACCATGGCGCGCTCGTCCGACGGATTCATAGTGTATTCCATGAGCCGCCGAATGCCTTCGGAGGGTTCGGGTCCCAGCACATTGACGCCCACGCCGCCGGGCGCCATGAGGACGAGGCGGTCCCCCCGGTCCGGATGGTCCAGGGCGGTCATGGTGGCCACGCCGCCGCCCATGGAATTGCCGAGCAGATGGGCCTTCTCGATCCCGAGTTCGTCGAGCAGGCCCAGCACCGCGTCCGTGGCGATGCGCAGATAGTTGCGCTCGTAGACCTCCGGGCGGCCGCTCTCCCCGAAACCGGGCTGATCCAGGATCAGGCAGCGGAAGTGCTTGGCCAGCACCGGCAGGTTCGCGCCGAAGTTGGCCCAGCCCGAGACGCCCGCGCCGGAGCCGTGCAGCAGCACCAGCGGTGCGCCCGAACCCGCCTCATGGTAGCGGAGTTTGTGGCCGTCGACGGTGACCCAGCGGGTGGTGTTCTCGACGGTGAGCGTCATCAGAGCATCCGATCCGTGACCTCGAGACCCATGGCGCCCTTGCCGAACATGGCCAGGGCGCGTTCGGTGCCGCGCACCTGATCGCGACGCGAGCGCAGCCGCAGCTCGAACGGGATCTCCTCGCCCGCTTCGGCATAGCGCAGCTGCTAGGCGGTATTGCGCTCCATCTGCAGGATGGCGGCGTCGATCTCGCTGGCGGCGCGGGCGATTCGCACCTGGGCGAAGGGATCCTCGGACACCTTCTGGCCGCCGTAGGACAGCCGCACCCGCTCCTGCTGCTTGGCGATATGCGCCTCGTACGCGCCCTCGGCCGCGCCGATAATGGGTGCGGTAATGGTGTTGGAGAAGACGCTGCCGAACGAGATCTTGTACAGCGGAGCGGTATTCACCGCCTGACCCGGGCCGATCAGATCGGCCTGATCCGCGGCGCTGTAGGCGCGGTAGTCCGGTACGAACGCCTTGTCGATGACGATGTCGTTGGAGCCGGTGCCCGACAGCCCCGACACGTTCCACACATCCTCGATGCGATAGTCGTCGCGCGGCACCAGGACCGTGTAGTAGTCCATGCCCTTCTCCGAGGGCACCAGCGCGCCCAGGAACACCCACTGCGCGTGATCGCAGCCGGAGGAGAAGCTCCAGCGGCCGGAGATCTCGTAGCCGCCCTCGACGGCGGTCAGCTTCCCGGTCGGCGCGTACGAGGACGAGACCAGGGTGTCCGGGTTCTCGCCCCACACGTCCTGCTGCGCACGATCGTCGAACAGCGCCAGCTGCCACGGGTGCGCGCCCAGCACCGAGGTCACCCACGCCGTGGACGGGCAGGCGGTGGCAATGGCGCGCACCACCGCGTAGAAGTCCACCGGCGACGCCTCGGCGCCGCTGTAGCGGGCGGGCTGCAGCATCCGGAACACCCCGGCCTCGGTGAGCTCGGCAATGCTGGCGTCGGGCACCCGCCGCTGCTCCTCGGCCGCCACCGCCCGTTCCCGAATCGCGGGCAGCAGATCCCGAACCCGATCGAGCACCTTGTTCGTCATGCGGGTGTGTCCTCCTCGTGGTGGTGACAACTCTCGTAACTCTCCGGGGCAAGCCCCTGAACCCCATTGCTCCGGGGGCGGGCCCCGATGTCCGGGCTCCCAGGGCAAGCCCTGAAATCCCCGTCTCCCCGGGCAAAGCCGGAGGTTCCGGCTCCCGGGGCTTCCTTGAAGCCGTGCCTTCGACGCTATGGGTCGTGGACCGCGCCGATCCGGAAAAGTCCCGGTCAACGGAATCCCGGTCCCGGCGCCGGGGGGGTGGTCAGTAGCTGCGGGCGGCGGAGGTGCCCGCGCGGCGGCCGAAGAAGGTGCCGTCGCCCAGGGAGGTGCCGGAGATGTAACCGAAGCCGTGCAGGCCGTTGGCGGCGCGGCCCGCGGCGTACAGGCCCGTGATCGGGGTGCCGTCGAGGTCGAGGACGCGGCTGTCCAGGTCGGTGTGGAGGCCGCCGAGGGTGAAGACGGAGGCTCCGGTGCCGCGGCGGTCGCCGGACTCCGCGGGCGGGCGCACACCGGCTTTGACGTCGATGGCCGCGAACGGCGGGGTGAGCGGGCGCAGCCAGCGGGCGGCCTTGTGGTGGTCGGGGTCCACGCCGCGCGCGGCGAATTCGTGGTAGCGGCCGATGGTTTCGGTCAGGGACCCGTCCGGAAGGCCGGTGAGTTCCTCGAGTTCGGCGGGGGTTTCGGCGACGTGGGTCGGGCGCACGCCCCAACGCTGGGGTTCGGGCACACCCTCGAAGCCCGCCTCGTCCACGATCACCCATACGGCGGTGTCATTGCCCGCCCAGCTGCCCCCCATGTTCTGGCGGTAGAGCGCGGACTGGCCGATGCGCCCCGGATAGGTGTCCTCGTTGATGAAGCGGCGGCCCTGGGCGTTCACCACCATGCCGCGCGCGGCCAAGCCGGGGATGAGGGACATCCCGACCTGCCCCGAGGACATGTGGCGGACGGCCGCGCCGACGGCCTGCGCCATGCGAATGCCGCTGCCGTCGTCGGTGCCCGCGCTGACCTTGGTGTGCCCCAGCAGTTCCGGGGCGTGCGCGGTAAGCATGTCGTCGTTGTCGACGAAGCCGCCGGTGGTCAGCACCACCCCGCGCACGGCCCGGATGGCGAGTTCCTCCCCGTACCGGCGGGCCACGACGCCCACCACGGCCCCGTCGTCGCCGACGATCAACGCTGTCACGTAGGTGTCGAACAGCGTTGTGGCACCGGCCTGTTCGGCCGCCGCCGTGAGGCAGTCCATGAGCAGCCTGCCGCCGAAGTCATTGGCGGTGGGCCGGTGCCCGCGCGGCGCGGGTTTCGCCACTTCCGTGAAGGGCCAGCTGTTCTCGCCCAGCCACATGAGCCCGTCATCGGTCGGCGGCACCCAGGTCGGCGCATCCCACATGGTCGCCTTGAACGGCACCCCGCGGTCCACCAGCCACTGGAAGTGCTCCACGCTCCCCGCGCAGTACTCGTCGATCTTGGCCGCATCGGCCCCCGCACCCATGGCCGCCTCCAGAAAGGCCGCCATCTCCTCCGGTGTGTCCTCGAATCCGCACGCCACCTGGATGGGCGTCCCGCCCCCGAGATAGATCTCCCCGCCCGACATGGCCGACGCTCCCCCGCCGCCGCCCGCGCGGTCCAGGACCAGCACCCGCGCCCCCGCCAGCGCCGCCTCGAACGCGGCCGCGGCCCCCGCGGCGCCGTACCCGACGACCAGCACATCGGTCTCGATGTCGTACCCGCCGATTTCGCTCGCCGCCCGCGGGGTGACGGAATTCCGCACTGTCATGTCAAAGACGGTGCCCTCCGCCCCCGTCCGGCCCTAGCGCCCCATCTTGCTCAACGATTCTTGGATCCCGATGACCGGGACTGTCCGCGTTTGCCGAGCTGACCAGTAGGGATGGTGTGTGAACGGCGTCACGTTGGTTGGGGACGCCTCACGAGGAGGAGAGTCAATGCGGATTCTGGTCACCGGGGTCACCGAACCGAGCGGCCGGGCCGTGGCACGCATGCTGCTGGCGGCGGGCCACGAGGTCGTCGGCCTGGACCGGCAGCGGCATCGCTATGTCGACCCGCGGGTCGAGGTGACCGTCGCCGACCTGTCCGATGCGCAGTCATGCGCGCGGGCGGTGGCCGGTGCGGATGCCGTGGTGCACCTGGCGGGCCGGTCGGTCGCGACCATTGCCGCGGCGGCGCGCGAGGCGGGTGCGCGACTGGTGGTTCCCGTTGCGGCCGGACCGGATTCGAGCGTCGAACGCGCCGCGACCGGCAGCGGCGCGGACGTCCTCATCGATCGGCTGTGATCGTCACTGCGTCAGATGGCGCTCCACCGATTCCAGTTTGGTCGTCAACATGCTGTCGTGACCGGGCCGGACATCGGCCTTGATGGAGATGCTGCACCGCCCCGCCGCGGCCATGACCGCATCGGTGGCCTTCTTGATGACGGCGAACACCTCGTCCCACTCCCCCTCGATCTCGGTGAAGCTGGCCGAGGTGCGATTGGGCAGGCCGCTCTCCCGGATCACGCGCACGGCGACGGCCACCTGCTCGCCGACATCCTCGCCGACGCCGATGGGGGTGATCGAGAACGCTGCGAGCATCTGGAATCCTCCTGTTACCGGGCGATGGTCGATATCGAGCGTATCCGGACGGTCAGCGCTCCCGGAGTTCCCACATGTCGAACTCGTCGTCGTAGGCGCGGACCCGATGCGCCGCCTGACGCAGATCGCGTCCGGCGGTGAGCTCGTAGAACAGCTGGAGCACCGCGAAGAAGGCGCTGTGCCCGTCCGGGATCTTGGCGGGCGCGAAGTACGCGGCCGCTCCGGCGTCCAGGAAGGCCTGGGCGAGTGCGGATTTCCCAGTCTCACACCCCGTCGAGATCACCGTGCTACCGGCCAAATGCAGATGTTTGCGGACCCGCTTGGGCCCCAGCCGCCCGATGAACGGCTGCTCCGCGGCCACCGGACCACCGAGTTCGGGCAGCAGGATCCGGCCGTCCGCGCCATGACAGGCGATGATCACGTACGGTGCGACGGGCCGCACCCCGCCCAGCGCCGCCGTCACATGCCGCGGCTGCCCGATCGGGAAGTAGTTGACCCGAATCCCGAATTCCTCCAGCGCATTCCGGATGGGTCGCGCGGAACTGTCACCGATATCGAGCAGATCCACCTCGGTCCAGGCCAGCTTCCCGCCGACTATCTCCTCGATCCGTGACACAGGCATCCGGCCAACGCTACTAGAGCGGTGGCGCGGTGCGTTCACGCTTCGACCAGCGCCTGCCGGAGCACATCGAGTTCGGCTTCGGAAAGACCGTTGGCCAGCAGCCATTCCGCGGCGCCGCCGTATTCGGCGCGCAGGTTGGACAGGAAGCCGAGCATGACCTCCGGGGTGACCGCCAGGATGCCGGTATTGGCGGGCGGGAGACCCTCGTAGGAGCTGAGGGAGTTCAGGCGGTCGCGGACGCGCTGCATGCGCTCATTGGTCTGGGCGTAGTCGTGGGCGATGGCCTCGGGGGTCACGCCAACGGCGTCGAGCAGCACCGCGGCCAGCACGCCGGTGCGGTCTTTGCCTGCGGCGCAATGGAACAGCACCGAATGACGGGCCGGGTTGATGATGAGGCGGACGGATTCGACAATGTGCTCGCCACTGCCCGCCAGCAGCTGGCCGTAGAGCTCGGTCAGATCCACGCGGGTCTTGTCCGGGACGAGATCCCGTGCCGCGAGCGAGGATTGCGGCGACTTCCGGATGGGCAGGTTCGCGATCTGCACCTCCGCCGCGGCGATCAGGCCGTAGCCTTCGCGCTCCACCTCGTCGGGCAGGCGCAGATCGATGACGGTGCGCAGGCCGAGGGTCTCGGTGAGGTGCGTCAGGTCCGCCGGGGTGGCCTGCTGCAGGGTGCTGGAGCGGAACACCACGCCGAAACGCGTTGTGCCGCCGTCGCGGACGAGGAGTCCGCCCAGATCGCGCACATTGTCGATCTGGGCGAACTCGACCCAGCGGCGCCCCGGTTCGGAGGTTTGCAGGGAACCCCGAGGCGTGGAGTCGGTCACGGGATCAGTGGGCACGACCCGCCGCCGCCTCTTCGGCGCGGGTGAGGCCTCACAGCCCGATCAGGTCTTCGTGCAGTTCGAACCACACGGTGTGGTAGCTGTCCATGATGGGGCGGGCCACGTAGGTGTGATCTCCTTCGGCAATGCGCTCGACGGCGCGGTCGAGGCGGTCGAGGTAGCGGACCAGGCGGGGCGCTATCGTGCCGAGACGCTGGATCAACGGGCGTAGCCGGTGGTGGGCGCCGGTGAGGCGGGCCAGCACGGCGGTGTCATATTCGGCGTCGGCGTGGTCGTTGACGGTCGCCGGGTCCTTCATCTGCCAGTCGGTGATGATGACCTTGAGATCGGCGTTGAAGACACAGAACTCGTCGTAGGCGGCGGTGACGGCGGCCGTGTCGACGGTGGTGCGCTCCTCGGTGAGCAGATGCTCCAGGCGGGGGCGGCCCTCCGGGGTGAGGCGGAAACCGGCCGGGGTGGTGGCGCACAGGCCCGCGGTCACCAGATCCGCACAGCGAGAGGCGATTTCGGCCGTCTCCGCGGAGAGGCTGGCGGCCAGATTGTCGGCGTTCACCCGGCCTTTGATGCCGACCAGGCGCAGCAGATCCAGTTCGGTCACGGGGATGTCCACGGAAACCCCTTTCTGCTCAGCGCTTTCCGGCGCGGTGGCGCGCTCCTCCAAGTGGGCGGCCAGCACGGCACTGTCCACACCCGCCCAGGCGGCCAACTGCCGCACATCGTCGAGTACGAGCTGTTCGACCGGTTTGGCAGTGACCTCGCCCGCGAACACCAGCCCGGCGCCGCCGTCGACGGTGACCGTCCGGCCGACCAGCGCGTCGACCACGCCCGGACCACAGCCGACCACACAGGGGCGGCCCAGTTCGCGGGAGACGAGCGCGGCATGGGAAGTGGTGCCGCCCAATTCGGTGACGATGGCGCGCGCGGCGATCATGCCGTGCAGATCGTCCGGGCTGGTGGTGGGGCGCACCAGAACGATGTCCGCACCGGCCTCGGCGCGCGCCTCGGCCTCGTCCGGGTCGGTGACGACGATGCCGGAAGCCAGACCGGGGCACGCGGATTCGCCGCGTGCGAGCGGTTCGCGACCGGCGGTGTCGCCGGAGGCCGGGCGCAGCACCTCGCGGATCTGATCGGCGGTGACACGGTCGAGGGCCTCGTCGGCGGTGATCAAGCCCTCCGCGACCATGGCGACGGCGGTGCGGACGGCGGCGCGGGCCGAACGCTTGGCGGGGCGTGATTGCAGCATCCAGAGGGTGCCGGATTCGACGGTGAACTCGATGTCCTGGAGGTCGCTGCCATCGTGTTCCAGGAGGTGGGTGGCGGCGATCAGGCGCTCGTGCACGGCGGGTTGGGTGGTGGCCAGGTCGTCCAGCGGGCGGGGGGGTGAGGCGGCCGGAGACGACGTCCTCGCCTTGGCCGCCGACGAGCCATTCACCGTAGACGGGGGTGTCGCCGGTGTTCGGGTTGCGGCTGAAAAGCACGCCGGTGCCGGAGAGTTCGTCGAGATTGCCGAAGACCATGGCCTGCACGGTCACCGCGGTGCCGAGGGTGTCGGGGACGCCGCAGTTGCGGCGGTAGGTTTTGGCGCGGGGGGAATCCCAGGAGCGGAAGACCGCTTCGATGGCTTTGCGGAGTTGGGCCCACGGGTCGAGAGGGACCGCGCCGTTCGGGTCGGCCAGTACGGTCTCGCGGTACTGGTGTGTGAACCGCTGGCGAGTGTCGTTGGCGTAGGACGGGTTTCGCGTCTCGTCGGCGAGGGCACGCTGGACCGCGTCGGTCATGCCGAGGTTGAGGACGGTGTCCATCATGCCGGGCATGCTGATCGCCGAGCCCGAGCGGACCGACACCAGCAGCGGACGCTCAGCGGATCCGAACCGACGGCCGGTCCCGGCTTCGATCATGGCGATGCCGGTGCGGACCTGGTCCCAGATCTCGTCGGCGATCCGGCCGTGCCGCGTGTAGTCGGCCCACGCGTCGGTGGTGATCACGAAGGCGGGTGGCACCGGCAAGCCGAGCGCCCGCATGTGATTGATGCTCCACGCCTTGCCGCCGATCTTATCCCGCGAGAGTTCACACCCGCCGTCGAGTTCGACAACGCTCACGGCAACGGGCCGCTGCACCAACTCGGCTCCCGCAGTCATGTCACTCCTTCGATGTCGTGGATTCATCAACACTCCAGCGGTCGCCGCCTCGCGGCCCGCTGGGCAATGCCCCGCGCCGGATTACGGGCGCGTGCAAACCAATGATTCGAGCGTGCCGCGTGACAGCGCACACCCCCAACCCGCATCCCGATCAGCGGACGCGGATCAACGGCCAGAGGGACATGCCTTCCCCCAAGAACCGCTCGTGCTGTGTTTAATTTGCCCTCCGCTTCGCTCCGGGCGGGGTTCGGGCCCCTAAGTCTCGATTTTTCCCTCCCTCCGCGCACGTCTGTGCTCCTCCGCTTCGCTCCCCCGCACAGACGCACGCTCCACTCAGTCCAAAATCGAGACGGCCCCAACCCTGACAGAACTGCCCGAAGAGAATTCCCTACACCAAGACGAACTGGCATGACACGCGCATGGGATTGCACCAACAGTCAACGACAGTTCGCCTCCGGCGGACCAACCCGAGCCGACCTTCCTTACAGCCAACCCGTAATGCCACCAGCCCCGCCGACTCCCGCCCAGCCGGTCCTGATCCGTCCGCCGCAGGCGAACCCCGAACAACGGTTGACGCAAGCCCGTCCGCCGCACAAAGCGGTCGACAGCAATCCTGTTGACAGATTTCTACCCCGCCATGAAAGCGCGGTAACTGCAGGGAATTCCGTTCGAACAGTCCTGTCAGGGTCGGGGCCGTCTCGATTTTGGACTGAGTGGAGCGTGCGTCTGTGCGGGGGAGCGAAGCGGAGGAGCACAGACGTGCGCGGAGGGAGGGAAAAATCGAGACTTCGGGGCCCCAACCCCCGCCCGGAGCGAAGCGGAGGGCAAATTAAACACAGCCACGAGCGATCCTGAGCGGATTCACCCCGGAGACTGTTCATGCACCCGCGCCTTCCCCCGCCCACGTCTTCCCGCACCCGCGTCTTCCTCCCCACACCCGTGCCCTCCTCATACTTGTGTCTTCCCCGCACCGGCGTCCTCCCCACACTCGTGTCCTCCCCGCACCGGCGTCCTCCCCCACCGGCGTCCTCCCCGCCCCAGCCATTCCGCCTCCGGGCAAAGCCATCCTGGCGTTCGCCGCTCCTGGAAACGCAACACGGCACGCCCGGTCAGCGGGATGGCACTCACAAAACTGGCGTTACTCCCCCGCTGGTGGGGCAGGATGGGCAAATGGATCGGCGGTATGCGGCATCCATCGGTGGCCTCTCCAGCCCGGCCCCGGTCTCGACCATTCCCGCGCTGGTAGCTGAGCGGGCACGACGCTACCCCGAAGCAGTGGCCATCGCCGGGCCTACTGGGCGGCTTACCTATTCCGAACTCGCTGAGCAAACCCGGGCGGTCACCCGCGCGGCCATCGCCTCGGGTATTGAACCCGGCGATCGTGTGGGCGTCTGGGCTCCTAATAGCATTCGGTGGATACTCACCGCCCTTGGCATGCTTGCGGCTGGGGCCACTCTGGTTCCGATCAGCACGCGGCTGCGCGGGGCCGAGACCGCGGATGTCCTCGCCCGCAGCCGGGCCAAGGCGGTGTGCACCGTTCAGGAATTCCTTGGGGTCGATTACCCGTCTCTTCTCGCGCTACCTGATCTCGAGCATTTGATCCTGCTCGACGATGCTCTCGGGGACAGCCCGGCCGAGTGGGATATCAGTTCCTGGGCTGGATTCCTGGCCCCTGGCACCGTGATTTCGCCGGAAACCGCCCAGGAACGCACCGCCGCGGTCGATCCCGACTCCGTCTCCGACATTCTTTTCACCTCCGGCACGACTGGCGCGCCGAAGGGTGTGCTGGCCAGCCACCGCCAAACCTTGGAGGTGTTCTCCCGCTGGGCCGATGCCGTCACTCAGCGGCCGCGCGACCGGTATCTTCTGGTTGCGCCGTTCTCCCACACTTTCGGCTACAAGGCCGGAATCATCGCGTCGCTTCTGCGCGCCGCGACCATGGTTCCGATGGAACGGTTCGAACCCACCCGGGCGCTGCAACTCATCGAAAGCGAGCGCATCACCGTCTTGGCCGGACCCCCAACGCTTTTCAACGATCTACTGCATGCCCCGTACGACGACTACCTGCTGGGCTCACTGCGATTGGCCGGTACCGGCGGCGCCACCATCCCTACCGAACTGGTCGAACGCGTCCGCGGGGACCTGGGTGTCCCCTACGTCTTCACCGCCTATGGGCTGACCGAGTCCGTGGACGTCGTGACCGTCTGCCCACCGGACGCTCCGGCCGATCTCGTCGCGGGCACGGTCGGAAAGGCTCTCCCGGACAGCGAGATACGCATCGTGAACAGTGGCGGAGCCATCGTGGAGACCGGCGAGCCGGGTGAGATCCTGGTCCGCGGGCCGAATGTCATGCTCGGCTACCTCGATGATCCCGACGCCACCGCGGCAACTATCGACGCCGAGGGATATCTGCACACCGGCGATGTCGGGCACCTCGACGCGGATGGCTACCTGCGCATCACCGACCGCCTCAAGGACATGTTCATCGTCGGCGGCTTCAATGCCTACCCGGCCGAGATCGAGCGAGTCCTGTTGCAGCATCCGGAGATCCGCGACGTGGCTGTGATCGGCGTCCCGGATGATCGCCTGGGCGAGGTGGGCCGCGCGGTCGTGGTCCCGGAGGACCCGGGCACCGCCAATGCCTCCGCCATCATCGAATGGTCGCGTACCCGCCTCGCGGGTTACAAGGTCCCCCGCGATGTGGTCTTCACCGACGCCCTCCCCCGCAATGCGGGCGGCAAAGTCATCAAACCTGAACTCCGCACCCATCTGAAATAGCGACGACCGGGAACTGGTGGCGGGGGCTACTCGGCCGATGCCGCCACCAGTTCCCGGTGATCACACGTCCAGCTATGCGCCCAGGACGGGGGTGGCGGCCAGGCGGTACAGGTGGGCGATGTCCGGTTTGACTATGGAGGTGGGGATTTCGGGGTCGAACCAGCGGTCGACGTGGGTCCAGTGGTACGGGTGCAGGAGGTAGTCGCCGTTGAGGCCGTCCACGTCGGCGAATTCCTGCTCCCAGGCGTGGGTCCAGCGACTGTCACCGGTGATGCGGCTCAGGGACCGGGATTGGATGGCGGCGATGTGGGTGGGCATGGCCATGAGGTCGGATTCGAACTGTTCGACGACCTCGTCGGGGGTGCCCGAGCGGACGGTGAGGAGCAGGGTGCGCTTCACCCGCTGCGGTTCTGGGAGGGGCTCGAGGTGGGAGGCGATCGGCGTCAGCCGGACCGCATCGACCCGGCCGGGCAGGTCCGGCAGTGCGACGGCCGGATCGGTATCGCCGGTGAGGTCCCAGGCCATGCCGAGCCCGCCGGTGCTGCCGGGCAGGTCGATACCGGCCGAGCAGTGCCACACGCCGGGTGCGGCGGCGGCCGCAGCGGTGCGGGCGGCGATCTCCGTTTCCGGATCGCCGACTTCGGGGACCTCGCTCAGAATCACCCAGCGGTTCATGCCGATTCCTCCGCGCCGAGCGCGACCTCCTGGACGGCCATGACATGCCGTTCGCGGGTCAGCGCGACGGCGTCGGTCTCGGCCCAGAACCGGGCCACCTCCCGATCGGCTTTCACCGCGCCGCGCATGCCGTAGAAGTCGTAGATGCCGGGCAGCTCCCAGACGATCTGCAGCGCAACCGAATCCGCGCCGGTGTGCTCGCGCCACACGTGCGGGTCGCGCAGGCCGCGGGCGGTCGCACCGGGCAGGTAGTCGGTGCGCCAGCGGGAGAGCCAGTCGTCGGCGCGGTCGGCGGGCAGGACGACGCGGTCGAGAACGCGAACCGGGTTCGCGGGGTTCACAGTTCGGCCTCCACGTCATTGCGGTAGCGGTCCACGTAACCGGCCAGGGATTCCACGCCGTTCAACAGTGACTCCGGCCCGAACATGGGCGGGGTGAGCACGATTCGGCTCGCACCGGCCCGGACGTACGGGCGCACGAAGTCGGCCTCGAATTCGCGCATGAAGTTGGCGGAGCCGGGCCAGATGGTCATCTCGACCGCGTCCTCGGATCGGCCTGCCGCCGTGGCGATTTCCCGGATCTTGTCCGCGCCCGCGGCGAAGTCGTCGGAGTTGATGGTGTACGGGAACCAGCCGTCACCCACCCGGGCCGCGCGCCGCACCGCGGGAGCGCTGTTGCCGCCCAGCACGATCGGGATGGACCGCTCCGGCTGGGGCAGGCAGAACTGCTTCTCGAAGCTCACATGTTTGCCCTGATAGCTCGCCGGGGACTCCGTCCACAGCGCCCGCATGGCGCCGATGCAGTCGTCGAGCCGTGCGCCGCGCTCAGCGAAGGGCACGCCGATGGCCGCGTATTCCTCTTTCTGCCAGCCGATTCCGAGCCCGAGCAACAGCCTCCCGCCGGACTGCCGGTCCAGGGTCGCGGCGCGCTTGGCCAGCACCACCGGACTGTGCATCGGTGCGACCACCATGGCGGTGCCCAGTTTCAGCGTGGTCGAGGCCCCGGCGAGGAATGCCAGGGTCTCGAGCGGATCGGTCATGGGCACGCCGAGATCGCCGCCGGGCATCTTGCCGTCGGGCGAATACGGGTAGAGCGGCTCGTAATCCTGGGCCACCACAACGTGTTCCACGGTCCAGATCGAATCCAGGCCGCATTCCTCGGCCGCCGCGGCGAACTCCCTGAGGAATCCGCCGGAAGTCACCAAGCCGTCCAGATACGGCATGAGCATGCCGATGCGCATCGGCCGCCTCCATCCTTGCGAGTACGGACCCAGAGCGGGCCATACATCGAGCCTGGCGTGTAATCGCCGTCACAAAACAGCGGTGGTCCCGGTCAGCGAGATACCGAATAACAGCAGGTAAAAGCTACAAAAGCGGATGGCAGCCGGACCACGACCGGTAGCCCCGCACCGAGCGGTGCGGGGCTCACGGTCCTCCGGCCACCGTTCGCGGTCAGCGGCCGGAGGAGTCTCGGGGGATTACTCAGATCTCCTTGCGCATCTGCGCGGTCAGCGGCTTCATATAGCCGGAGCCGAGCAGGCGCTGCATCCAGTTCATGGCCTTGGCGTCCTGGCCGATGAGAATGAGCGGCTTGTTCTTCAGCATGCCCGCGAGAATGATCTGCGCGCACTACTCCGGGCTGGTCTTGGCCAGCCGATCGAAGTTGCTGGCCAGCGCATCCCGATCACTATTGGCTGAAGCCCGTGCCTTCCAGGCGATCTCGGTCTTGATCATGCCCGGATGCACGCTGGAGACGCCCACCTTGTGACCGGCGATGATCATCTCCTGGCGCAGCGCGTCGGTAAAGGCGCGCATAGCGAACTTCGACGAGCTGTAACCGCTCTGGCTCGGGCAGGCCACCAGCCCGAACATGGACGAGACATTGGCGATATGCCCGTCACCGGAGGCGACCACGTGCGGCAGGAACGCCTTGGTGCCGTGCGCGGTACCCCAGAAGTTGATATTGAAGATCCACTCGAAGTCGTCCCAGGAGACATCCTCGATATTGGCGGTCAGCGAGACGCCCGCATTGTTGATGACAATATTGACCTTGCCGAAATCGGCCACGACCTCGTCGGCGTGCGCGTACACCGCCGCGCGATCGGTCACATCGAGCTTGTAGGCCCGCGCCTTCGCGCCTTCCTTCTCACACAGCGCCGCCGTCTCGGCGACACTGTCGAGATTGCGGCCCGACAGCGCCAGCTGCGCACCGTTGCGTGCCAGTTCGATGGCCAGGGCGCGGCCGATGCCCGCACCCGCACCGGTGATCACGGCGACCTTGCCGTTGAAGTCCTTCATTGCCGATTTCCTATTCTCGCAGCTGATTACTGAGTGGTGAAGCCGCCGTCGGCAATGAATTCCGAACCGGTGCTGTAGGAGGATTCGTCGGAGATGAGGAACAGCACCAGATTGGCGAGTTCCTCGGGTGTGCCCGGCCGGGCAATGGGCTGGTGTGCCGCGATATTCGCGGAGCGATCGGAACTGGCGACCATCTCGGTGGCGACGATGCCCGGATGCACCGAGTTGACCCGGATATTGTCCGGCGCGAACTCCTGCGCCGCCGTCTTCGACATGCCGCGCACCGCCCACTTGGACGCCACATAGCCGAGGATATTGGAGTAGCCGATGATCCCGCCGGTCGACGAGATATTCACGATGGAGCCGACGCCCGCGCGGCACATGGAGCCGACCACGGCCTTCATACCCAGGAACACACCGACCTGATTGACATCGATGACCTTGCGGTAGTCACCCTCGGAGAGCTTCTCGATCGGGTCCACGTGCACAATGCCCGCATTGTTGACCAGCCCCGACACCGGCCCGAACGTCTCCTCGGCCCGGACCACCACCTCGTTCCAGGCCGTCTCGCTGGTCACGTCCAACGGCAGGAACAGCGCATTGGTCCCGAGTTCGGCGGCCAGCGCGGCCCCGGCCTCCACGAGCACATCGGTTATGACCACCGTCGCGCCCTCGGCCGCGAGCTTGCGGGCGAAGGCCGCGCCCATTCCGCGCGCACCGCCGGTGACGATGACGTTCTTGCCGGTTACCCGTCCCATGCTCACCACTCCTAGTTCTTCGCGGCGGTCGGAGCCGAATTCTGTTGTGCGGCACCGTGCTTGGCGGCCCGCCGGACCGGTG
Source organism: Nocardia crassostreae (assembly GCF_001613405.1). Lineage (GTDB taxonomy): Bacteria > Actinomycetota > Actinomycetes > Mycobacteriales > Mycobacteriaceae > Nocardia > Nocardia crassostreae. Next base: position 35,861 of record NZ_BDCH01000029.1, on the reverse strand, counting down.
CGGCCGGAGCCTCCCCGGCCGGTTCGTGATCGGCCATGTGGTTGGCCGCGATATACCCGAACACCATGGCCGGACCGATGGTCGCGCCCGCACCGGCGTAGTCGTTACCCATGACGGCGGCCGAATTATTGCCCGCCGCATACAGACCCGCGATGACATCGCCCTGCTCGTCGAGCACGCGCGAGTGCTCGTCGGTCACCAGTCCGCCCTTGGTGCCGAGATCGCCGGGCACCATTTCGACCGCGTAGAACGGCCCGCGTTCCAGCGGCGCGAGCGTCGGATTGGGCTTGACCGTCGGATCGCCGTAGTAGCGGTCGTAGGCGGAGTCGCCGCGCTGGAAGTCCTCGTCGCGACCGGCTCTGGCGAACCCATTGAACCGCTCGACCGTCGCGACCAGCTTGTCGCCCGGAATGCCGAGCTTGGCGGCCAATTCGGCGAGGGTGTCGGCCTGCTTGATGATGCCCTTGTCGTAGTACGCCTGCGGCAGTGGGCGTTTGGGGAAGTTGCCCAGGAACAGATACCGATCGCGGAAGTTCTGATCGAATATGAAATGCGCCGGAATGCTGCCGACCCCGGCCGCCTCCTGCTCGTACATCGTGTGCACCACATTCACATACGGCGCGGATTCATTGACGAAACGCTCACCGAGGTCGTTGACCAGAATGGCGCCGGGCTGCGGCCGCTCGGCCAGGCAGAAGAACGGCGGCCGGTTCTCGGGGCTGCGCACCGACGGCCCCCACCAGGCGTCGTCCATGAGATCGACTGCGCCACAGGCCTTCTGACCAGCGACGATGCCTTCGCCGACATTCTCGGTCGCACCGACGGTCCATTCGGTGGACTGCGGGCCGGGAATGTACTGCTTGCGCATCTCCAGGTTGTGCTCGAACCCACCGGCCGCGAGCACCACGCCGCGGCGCGCCTTGATGGTGACCGGCTTGCCCTCGTGCTCGGCGTGAATGCCGACGACCGCGCCGCCCTCGGTAATCAGTTCCGTGAGCGGCGTATTCAGCCATACCGGTACGCCCGCGTCCCGCAGCGACAGCCACAGCCGAGCGGCCAGGGCCTTGCCCAGACTCAGCGGCGCCGCACCCTTGGCCAGGGCCAGCGCGGTGCGCGCGCCGACCTTGACGGCGGTCTTCTTACCCGCCCAGGTGCGGGCGATCATATTCAGGTCGTGGAAGTCCTTGACCGTGATGGCAATGCCCTTGGGCGCGGACATGGTCGGCTGATTGATCTTGTGCAGATCACCGCCGAGCAGCCGCCCGTCGATCACCTTGGGCTCGATACTGCGCCCCTGCGCCAGACCGCCCGGGAATTCCGGGTGGTAATCCGAGTAACCGCGGTCGTACTCGAACTCCCAGTATTGCGAGCGGCCGCCGAGGTACTCGAACATGGCCGGGCCGTTGTCCAGGAACGCACGCTACTTGGCCTACGGAACCCGTTAGCCGACAACGGATTTCAAATAGGTAGCCGCCATGGTCGGGCTGTCCGGCACCCCGGCGTCCCGCAGCACCGGATTGTTGGGCACCCAGATACCGCCGCCCGAGCGCGCGGTGGAGCCGCCGAACAGGCGGCTCTTCTCGATGAGGGTGACCGACAGGCCACGGTAGGCGGCGGTCAGCGCGGCGGTCATACCCGCGGCGCCGGAACCCACGACCACGACGTCGAATTCGAATTCCATGAAGTGTCTGTCCTCTAGTAGCCGCAACTGGTGAGCATGCCGCCGTCGACGACGAATTCGCCGCCGGTGCAGTAACTCGAGGCGTCCGAGGCCAGGAACAGCGCCACCTCGGAGACCTCGACCGGCCGACCCCAGCGCGGGATGGGCAGTTCGGAGAAGAAACTGTTGCCGTCCACCCCGGACGCGCCCGCCACGGACGCGGTCATGGGGGTGGCGATGCCGCCGGGATGAATGGAGTTCACCCGGATACCCGAATGCCCCAGTTCCCGGGCGGCGGACTTGGTGAGCCCGCGCAGCGCGAATTTGCTCGCACTGTATGCGGACAGCCCGGCAGCGCCGACGAAACCCTCCACCGAGGACACGTTGACGATGGAACCCCCGCCGGCGGCGATCAGGGCGGGCGCGGCGGTCTTGATGCCGAGGAACGAGCCCGTCACATTGATGCCCTGCATGGTGTTCCACTCGTCCAGGCTCATCTCGAGGATGCGCTTGAAACGCAGAATGCCCGCATTGTTGACCAGCACATCGAGTCGGCCGAAGCGGGTGGTTGTCTCGGAAACCGCTGCTAGCCAGTCATTTTCGCTGGTAACATCGTGGTGCACATAGTGAACGGACGCGCCCAGCTCGACCGCGAGGGCCTTACCTTCCGCGTCGAGCACATCACCGAACACCGCCCGCGCGCCCTCGGCAGCGAAACGGCGCACATGCTCCGCTCCCATACCGCGCGCACCGCCGGTAATCAGCGCGACTTTCCCGTCCAGCTGTCCCACAGGTTCCCGTCCTTCCTCAGCGTTTCACCCGACGCTAAGACGGCGGTTCGGCGCCGGGCAGGTGTGGTCCCGGCCACTGAGACATCCGAATGACCTGAGGCTATGAGTACTGAACTATTCCGGTTAGGCATAGCGAGGAGTCCCGATGAAGTTCTCCATGATCTTCGAAGCGCAGATGGCCGATCCCACCGCCGAACACGAGGCCCAGGTGCTGCGCGACTGCGTGGAACAGGCGGTCCTGGCCGACCAGGTCGGCTTCGACACGGTGTGGGCGGTCGAGCACCACGGGCTCAAGTGGTACGCCCATATGAGCGCCCCCGAAGTCTTCCTGACCTGGGTGGCCGCCAAGACCGAGCGCATTCGCCTCGGGCACGGCGTGGTCTGCATGCCGTTCAACTTCAACCATCCGGTGCGCACCGCCGAACGCGCGGCCATGCTCGACGTGCTCTCCGGCGGCCGCCTGAATCTGGGCGCGGGCCGCGGCGCGACCGCCGTCGAAACCTCCATGTGCGGAGTCGATCCCGAGCGCACCTATCAGGAGGTCGAGGAATCGCTGCGCATGATCGCCACCGCCTGGCAGGATCCGGAAGCCGAATTCGAGTACCACGGTGAGCTTTTGGATATCGATCCGCATCATCTGCTCCCCCGGCCCATCCAACGGCCCCGTCCGCCGCTGTTCATGGCCTGCACCAAGAAGGACACGCTGAAACTGGCCGCCGAATACGGAATCGGCGCGCTGGTCCTGGGTTTCGCGGGCATCGAGGAGATGGCGGAACTGCGCGGCATCTACGACGCCGCCATTGCGGCCCGCACCGGTGAACGCTTCGTCTCCACCGTCGTCAACGACCATTTCGCGGCCGTGTGCCCGACCATCGTCCTGGACGATCGCGGGCGCGCCCAGCAGATCGGCGCGCGCGGCCAGCGATTCTTCGCCGAATCCGTCAAGCACTACTACGGCGCGGGCCCGCTGCCCGAGGACGCCGAGGAGCCGGTCGCCGACGAGGTCGCCAAGATCAAGCAGGCCGCCGCGGAACACATCGCCTTCCTGCACGAGGCCAAGATTCCGGCGCCCCCGGCCGCCACCGCCATCTTCAATATCGAGCACGCCTACGGCACCGCCGACGACGCCATCGCCTATGTCGAGCGCCTCCAGGAGGCGGGGGCCGACGAGATCCTGTGCCTCATTCAAATGGGCACCGTGCCGCAGGACGCGTGCCTGGAAACCATTCGTCAGTGGGGCGAGAAAGTCATCCCCCACTTCCGCAATAACGAGTAGAAGGAATCGAAATGGCTGATCTGCACGGCAAAGTCGCCTTGATCACCGGTGCGGCGCGCGGCCAGGGCGCGGCCGAGGCGCGACTGTTCGCCGAGCGTGGCGCCAAGGTCGTCATTACCGACGTGCTCGAGACCGAGGGCAAGGAACTCGCCGAATCCCTCGGCGACGCAGACCGTTTCGTGCGTCACGATGTCACCGACGCCGAGAGCTGGTCGGCGGCCGTCGATACCGCCGTCTCGACCTTCGGCAAGCTGGACGTGCTGGTCAACAATGCCGCCATCTACACCATGAAGCCCATCATGGAAACGGATTCCGCTGAGCTGGAACGCATTCTGAAGGTCAACCTGGTCGGCGCCTTCAACGGCATCAAGGCGGCGGTCCCCGCCATGATCGCGGCGGGCGGCGGCTCCATCGTCAATATCTCCTCGCAGTCCGGCCTCGAGGGCCTGATGAACCACTCCGCCTACGGCTCCTCCAAATGGGCGCTGCGCGGCCTGAGCAAGGTCGCCGCGCTGGAACTGGGCTTGTCCCAGATCCGTGTGAACTCCGTCTATCCCGGCACCATCGCCACCCCGATGGTGCCGTACCTGACCACCGGACCGGGCAGCTTCCCCACCCTGCCGCTGGAGCGCACCGGCCTGCCCGAGGAGGTCGCCGAACTGGTCGCCTTCCTGGCCTCCGATGCCGCCGCCTACATCACCGGTGCCGAGGTCGCCGTGGACGGCGGGCTCGCGGCGGGCAAGTTCATCCCCCGCGGCATGTAGCCGATACCGAACGGCCAGTAAGGAATTCGACATGTCCCTATCACCCGAATGGCGGAGCTTCGCCGACGCCGCCACCGCCGCCTTCCCGGCTCTGGGCACCGAGGTGCTCGACGCCGCCGAGGCCCGGGCCTTCCTGGCCGCTCGCCGCGCACCGGCCGTCGCACCCGTTCCCGTCGCCGAGGTGGAGGATTGGCTGGTGCCCGGCCCGGTCGGCGCGCCCGAGGTGCCGGTGCGGCTCTACCGCCCGCTCGCGGCCAAGTCCACGCCCGCGGTCGTCGTCTTCTATCACGGCGGCGGATTCGTCCTGTGCAGCCTGGACAGTCACGACCGCTTCTGCCGCACCATGGCCAATGAAGCGGGCGTCATCGTGGTCTCGGTGGACTATCGCCTCGCCCCCGATGCCCGCTTCCCGGCCGCCGCCCAGGACGCCTATGCCGTCCTGCACTGGGTGGCCGACCATGCCGAATCCCTGGGCGGGGATCCGGCGCGCATTGCCGTCGCCGGGGACAGCGCGGGCGGCAATCTCGCCACCGTGGCCGCCTTGCAGGCTCGCGACAACGGCGGCCCGGATATCGCCTTCCAGATGCTGCTGTATCCGATGCTGGACCCGGTCTGCGATTCCGGCTCCTACACCGGCAATGCCGAGGGCTACTTCACCACCGCCGCCCACCTGCGCTGGTACTGGCGGCAGTACCTGAACTCGGACGCCGACAAGACCGACCCGCTGGCCAATCCCCTGGTGGCCGACCTCGCCGGACTTCCGCCCGCCTATATCGCCACCGCCGAATTCGATCCACTGCGCGACGAGGGCGAGACCTACGGGCGACTGCTGCGCGACGCGGGTGTGAACAGTGAGATTCACCGCTGGATCGGGACCATTCACGGCTTCATGTCCATAGCCTTCCACCTGCGAGAAACCCAGCGCGCCAATACGTCCGCGTTCACCGCGCTGCGCAGGGCGCTGGCCCGCAGTGGCGCATCTTTGCCAACCTCTGGCTGACCGTCCCCGGAACCGATTAGCATCGCTATCGTTCATTCGCTTTGAAACACCGGGGATTCTCTTGTCGGTAGCACACATCACCACCATTACCGCGACCGTGGCGGCCGTCGGCGCGCTGGCCACCGCCGGGCTCGCCCAGGCGGCTCCGCGGTACTACGGCACCATTGCCCTGTCCCAGCTCAAGGGCACCGCCGTCGCCACCACCGATGACTCGAAGGTGGGCGCCGACGCGGCCGCGATCAAGGACTGCGCCAGCTACGACTGCGATATCGTGCTGCGCTTCGACGACGGCTGCGGGGCGATCGCCCGCGGGGCCGACGGCAAATGGGGCTGGGCCGACGCCGGATCCCGCGCCGAGGCCGAGCAGATCGCGATCGCGAGCCTGGGCGAGAGCGCGCCCGCGTTCCCCGACCTCGGCAGCGCCAGCCCGCGCGCGGCCACGGTCATCGCCTCCGCCTGCACCCCGAACACGGAATAGCCCGGGGCGCAAGCACTTCAGCGGTGGTGGCGCGCTTCGTACGCGGCGCGCTCCGCGGCGCGCCGACTGGCGCGCGCCGGATTCTCCAGATCGGCGGGCAGCCCGTGCCTGGCGAGCCGGTGCGCGCGATTCATCGGCATGTAGGCGACGATGTAGAACAGCGCCAGCAGCACGGCCAGCAGGATCATGGCCCCGCGCAGCCACAGCTCCCCCGGAAACAGCAGGAATGCCGCGAAGATCGGCGTCAGCGGCACCAGCCCGCGCACGAGATGCCGCGGGAAGGCGAATCTCCCGGTGAGGTCATTGCGAACCCACTCTTGCATGGAGTCCGGCAGCCGCCTGCCGCAGCTGTAGCCGATCCATTGAATCGGATTGGGGCGCTTCATTTCCGGGCCGCCTCGTTGACGCGGGTGAGCACATCGCGCAGCTCTTCTAGATCGGCCAGGCTCACCCCGCCCGCGCCACCACCGCGGGCGGAATCTTCTCGGCTTCCTTGCGCAGCGGCCATCCCGCGTCGGTCAGGTCGATCACCAGATTCCGCTCATCGTGCGCGTCGCGCCGCCGCGTGATCAGCCCCGCCGCCTCCAGCCGCTTCAACAGCGGTGACAGCGTCGGCGAATCCAGCTGAATGGCCTCGCCGATATCCTTCACCGACATCGGCGCCTCGCCCCACAGCGCCAGCATCACCAGATATTGCGGATGGGTCAGCCCCATCGGTTCCAGTAGCGGCCGATAGACCGCCAGCACCGCCCGATTGGCCACGGCCAGCGCGAAGCACACCTGCCGGTCCAGCCGCAGCGGATCGTCGATATCGAGCCCCACCGGATCCTCCTCTCACCGTTAGCGTCATAATAGTTAATGCACTAACGATTGGTACGCAAACCAGTAGTCGCGCACGTCACAGACCGCAAAGTACGAGAGTCGATCGCTGAAAAATTGCGAAGGACCGGCCAAGATCAGCGAATCGCCACGCAGTTACGCGATCTCCACATGTTTCGGTCGCTCGAATGCTTTGATGCACGCAGTGTGCTGACAGATTGCGGCAATCGCCCATCTCAGTCCCGCGCTCGTCCCGATCGATCCGCCGCGTTTCGACGACAGGAGATCAGATTCGATGAAGCGTGCGATCCTCGCCGCCGCTCTGACCGCCGGGCTGTTACCGGCCGCCTGCGGCCAGGACCCGGCCCGTGACCCGCAGCCCCAGCAGCCGCCACCGCAAACGCTGACCGTCGGCATCAAATTCGACCAACCCGGCCTGTCCATGCGCGGTCCCGACGGCAAACCCGCGGGCTTCGACGTGGACACCGCCGTCTACATCGCGGGCAAGCTCGGCGTGCAGCCCGAGCACATCATCTGGCGGGAGGCGCGCTCCGAGCAGCGCGAGGACCTGTTGAACTCCGGCACAGTCGATTTCGTCGTGGCCTCCTACTCCATCACCGCCGCCCGCCAGCAACTGGTCTCCTTCGCCGGTCCCTATCTGATCGCCGGACAGGACCTGCTGGTGCGCCAGAGCGAACGCGCCATCGACCGCCCCGAGGACCTCAACGGCCGCGTCGTCTGCACCGCCGAGGGCTCCACCTCCGCCGACAAGATCCGCCGCAGCTTCGCCCACGGCGTCAAACTCGCCATGCGCGACACCTACGCCCAATGCGTCGCCGACCTCATCGAAGGCACCGTCGACGCCGTGACCACCGATGACGTCATCCTGGCGGGTTACGCCCAGGAACATCCCGGCGTGCTGCGCGTGGTCGGTCATCCCTTCCGGCGTCGGCGTCCGCAAGGGCGATCTCGACCTCCAGGGCCGCATCACCACCGCCATCCGCATGATGATCGACGACGGCTCCTGGCGCCGCGCCATGGCCACCCACCTCACCGCCACCGGCTTCCAGCCCTTCCAGCCGCCCATCGTCTTCAACGCCCCCGACAAGGCCGTCAACCCCGGCGACCCCACCACCCTCGACCCCGACCTCGTACACGCCACCCGCGCCGTGGCCGCCACCTCCAACGCCCGCGACCGGGAAGGCTTCCGCTCCCTGGTCTGCCCCGAGAACGCCGACGCCATAGACGAAATCGTGCTCCGCTACACCCCCCACTACGACAAACACCTCGGCCCCGAAGTCAAAACCGCAGGCTTCACCAACACCATCACCGGCGTAACCCAAACCGACCCCGACTCCGCCACTTTCGTCTTCCACGAAGCCTTCAGCAACGTCCCCGAGAAATACCGCCACTACTTCAAAGACATCGACTACACCGGCACCATGATCCGCCGCGACGGCGCCTGGAAACTCTGCTCCCTCGCCGCCGATTTCGTCGAACCCTGAGCTCAGGAAGGGGATATATCGGACTACTTAACAGGAAGCATCTCGCACATCCGTTCGAGATCGATACTCTTCCAGCATGTTTGATCTCACGTCTCCCGAGGTCTCGTACATGGTCGGCCTGTTCCAGACCGACGGAACGCACTCCGGCAGCACGTCAGGTAAGGGTCGATTGACCATCGAGTTGGCCGACCGCGACGCCAGCCTGCTGCCGGATTTACAGCGGCTAATACCGGTCCACTCACATATCGGCACTCGAACTAGACAAACGAACTTCCAAAGCATGTATCGCACGGCCTTTCTGCACATCTACTCACAAGAGGCACGTGCAGAATTCGAACGATTCGGCGTACTTGTCGGCAGGAAGTCGAACATTGTCCGGCCGCCATCGGAAGACTTCTGCCGACCGGACTACCTGCGTGGAATTATCGACGGAGACGGATCCGTCGGATTCACGGGTAAGGGTTATCCGTTCGTCAGCATTGTCACAACGAGTCCATTTCTTGCCCAACATATCTGCGCGGAGATCGCAGCCGTATGCGGCGTAGAACGCACGGCTCGACGCAACCAGCGAGATGGCGCCTTCAACATCATGGTGGCGAGCGGAGCAGCAGTGGCACTAGCCGAATGGTGCTATCCACCAGGCTGTCTAGCCTTACCTCGAAAGCGGACCGCGGCACGCGAGGTCGTTTGCTGGACGGCACCGAACAACCGGTTTGGCCGAGTCCAAAAGCCCTGGACAGCAGAAGAAGACGCATTGCTGTCCACCTGTTCGATAGCAGAGGCAGCCGCATTGCTAGGTCGAACGAAACAGAGCGTCAATCTCAGGCGCTGGAGACTGCGTAAGCAATCCGCCTAACAACCAGCGGTACTACTGGCAGGCATGCGACATGAATTAACCCGCATACCTGCCGTTTTCGGTGAGACGATTTCCGGTCACAATGACAATGCGGCGGGACAGATCGTCGGAATAACTCCCCTGCTGGCGCCCATGCAAGGGCGTATCGGGGCGATCTGTCCCCATCGCCAGCTCGATGCGCACGCGGTCGTATGTGGCGCGCGGCAAGGGGAATCCCGACTCGTTCCAGCCCGCGTCGCACGGTGCGGGACGGCGGATGAGCCGGAATGCGGCCAAGCGGCAGTTCACCGTCGCGGATCTCATCGCACAGACCGAAGGGAGGGAGTCGCGGAAGGATCAGGGCGTCGTGGACGAGATTCCGGCGGCGTACAAGGACATCGATCAGGTCATCGCGGCGCAGGCGGATCTGGTGGATGTGGTGGCGACGCTGCGGCAGGTGCTCTGTGTGAAAGGGTGAGACGGACCGGAGGGGTGTGCGGGTCGCCCGCGCACCCCTCCGCGACGTTCAGCGGCGGCGGAAGGTGGCCGCCAGGCCCGCGCCGATCAGGAGGAAGCCGACAATGAGCGTGAATCCCGTTTGCAGCCACTGATACAGCGCCACGTGCAGTTCGTCGGAGAGGCCGGGCAGATCGTTGATCAGCCCGAAGGTGTCGTTGGGGAAGATCAGGTGGATGAGGCCCGGCAGGACGCCCCAGACGAAACCCGCGACCACGGCGGCGGCTGGCGAGTAGGCCGCCATGACGGCGACCACCAGAAACAGGGCCGCGCCGAACAACAGTTGCAAGGTCGAGCCCGCGCGGTCGGCGAACTCGCCGAGGATGACCCACTGCCGCATTTCCGCCGCGCCCTGGGCGGCCAGGGCGATGCCGATGGGGGTGACGATCAGGCTCGCCGCCGTCCAGCTCACGGTGCGGGAAAACGTTCCCTTGCTACTGAACTGCGCGCCCGGTGGCGTCCACCCCGCAGGCGATGGGAACTTCTCGGGCATCCTGGCCTCCTGCACCCCCTTGGGACACCCTTCGTCCCCGGATCTCTATTGTCCGTCCGGGCAAGCGATTCCGCGCGATCTTGACGGCACCGCAACCAAGGCGCACCTCGCGCGATACGCAGCGGCTACAGGGTTAGCGGCTGGCCTGTCGGCAGGATGTGTACGGCCGTGTCCGGTGCGCGATCGGCCGCCGCCGCACGGAAGATTTCCGCGCCCTGGCGGTTTCCCTTGGTAATGATTCGGTCGCCGATCGGGCCGCTGGAGAAGGCGTAGTGAATGGGGACGGCGATCTGCGGGCGCAGGGCGCGGGTGAGATCGGCGGCCTCCTCGGCGTCCATGACGACCTTGTGGTTCAGGGCGGGGCGGATGCGCAGACCGTTAACGGGTAGCAGGGCGAGATCCAAATCCGGGAAACGCGTGGCGATTTCGTCGAGTTCGGCTATGCGGAGGGTATCCGCGCCGAAGAAGACGGTGTGGCCGTCGGCGCGGAGGACGAAGGTCACCTCCGGGACGCCGTGACTCGCGGGCGCCGCGGTGACCTCGACCGGGCCGAGGCGGGTTCGCTGCCAGGGTGCGAGTTCGACGACATTGGTGAAACCGGCGGCGCGGACCTTCTTGGCGAGGCCGGGAGCGACCGCGAAAGGCACGGCCTTGTCCGGATAGCCGATCAGATTGTCGAGATCGCAATGGTCGTAGTGGCCGTGGCTGATGACGACGCCCGCGAGCTCCGGCAAATCGGCAGCGGTGGCAATGGCGCGCGGTTCGCCGTGGCGATAGAAGCGAGTTTCGGAGAACCAGGGGTCGGTGAGAATGCGGGCGCCGCCGAAGTCGAGCAGGACGCTGGCGTGGACTACGCGGGTCACTGTGAGCATGAAGGATCCCTAACAAGACAGCCGTCTGCTTACAGCTGTCAGTAGACACTTGTCTTGTTAGACTGTCAAGGTGTCGAACGAATCTCCCGCCACCCGCAATCGCAACCGCCGCGGCGAAGGCGCCCGACTGCGAACCGAACTCGTCGAGGCAGCCAGTCGGTTGCTGGAGGATCTGGAAGGAGTGGAGGCGCTGTCGCTGCGCGCCGTCGCCAGGAAGGTGGGGATCGCACCGCAGAGTTTGTATCTACACTTCGCTGATCGTCAGGATTTGCTCACGGCGGTGTACGTGGTTCGGTTCGCGGAATTACACGAGGTGCTTATTGCCGCGGTCGATGCACACGCGGAAGACCATGCGGACGAACAGCTCTCGGCGCTCTGCCGGGCTTACGTGGAATACGGATTAGAACATCCGGGGCATTACCGGGTCCTCTTCGGGACGGCCGGAACACCCGGGTGGGAACCCACCCTGGATCGAATGCCGGGTCTGGCAACGTTTCAACTGCTCGCAGATTCGGTGGGCGCATGCGGGAGCGCTGATCCCGCCGCAACCGCCGCCTGCATCTGGGCGGGAATGCACGGGCTGATCATCCTCCGACAGGATCGGCCCAGCTTCCCCTGGCCACCGATGGAGACCCTGGTTCGCACGATGGTAAGTGCACATCTAGCCGCCGCACACTGAGAGGTCGCGGCCGACCTGACCAGCGCGAAGCGGGAGGGCTGGTCCCCATCACCGCCTTGGCCCACATCCCATAACAGGGTTGGTCCACCAGCAGGCCGGGGTCTTTCCCGCCATCTCGTCCTGTCCGCCGAAGGCGAACCCCGAACCACAGGTGACGCAAGCCCGTCCGCTACACACAGCGGTCGACAGCAATCCTGTTGGCAGAGTTCTATCCGCCGCGCACAACAAGGTAACTGCAGGGAAGGGTATTGGTGCATGTCTGGGTGGGTTTGGGCCGTCTCGATTTTGGACTGAGCGGAGCGTGCGTCGGAGCGGGGGAGCGAAGCGGAGGAGCTCCGGCGTGCGCGGAGGGAGGGAAAAATCGAGACTCAGGGGCCCAAACCCCGCCCGGAGCGAAGCGGAGGGCAAATTAAACACAGCACGAGCGATTCTTGAGGGCCGAGCTGGGGCGACAGGATTGACAGCTCACCCGCAGCATGCATTCCAGGATCGACAGGGAGCAACACCGGAGTGTTGGGGTGCGAGGTTCCGGGGTTGCTCCGGGCTGTCGGCGGGGTGAGGCACGATGGAGCGCGTGACCTCGATCGGCGCGACCTCGACCACAACCTCCGGCGACTTGCGGGAGGATGCCGAACGGCTGCTGCGGGAGCTGGCGGGGGTAGGGGCGCGGCTACGGGAGGATCAGTGGACCGCTATCGAGGCGCTGGTGGTGCAGAAGCGACGGGCGTTGGTGGTGCAGCGCACAGGGTGGGGCAAGTCCGCGGTGTACTTCATTTCAGCGAAGCTGTTGCGGGCGGCGGGCCGGGGGCCAACAGTGATCGTGTCGCCATTGCTGGCGCTCATGCGTAACCAGGTAGCGGCCGCCGAGCGGGCAGGAGTAGTCGCGGCGACCATCAACTCCGGCAATGTCACCGAGTGGGATGAGATTCACGCTCGGGTGGCAGCCGGGGAAGTCGATGTCCTGCTGGTCAGCCCAGAGCGATTGAACAATCCGGACTTTCGCGATTCGGTCCTGCCGAAGCTGGCCGCCGACGCAGGCCTGGTGGTGATCGACGAGGCGCACTGCGTGTCCGACTGGGGACATGACTTCCGCCCCGACTATCGGCGGATTCGCACGCTCATCGCCGATCTCGGCTCGGACGTGCCGGTGCTGGCCACCACCGCCACCGCCAACGACCGGGTGGTGACCGATGTGGCGACGCAAATCGGCACCGACACCCTGGTGCTGCGCGGAACGCTCGACCGAGAATCGCTGCATCTGTCGGTGGTGCGCATTCCGGATGCGGTGGAACGGACGGCCTGGCTGAGCAAGCGGCTGCACGACCTCCCCGGATCGGGCATCGTGTACGCCCTGACCGTCGCGGCGGCCCACGATCTGGCGGATGTGCTGAATTCGCACGGTCATCACGTCGCCGCCTATACGGGCCAGACCGATCCCACCGAGCGCGAAGCCCTCGAAGCGGCGCTGCTGAACAACGAAGTCAAGGCCCTCATCGCCACCTCCGCGCTCGGAATGGGTTTCGACAAGCCCGATCTCGGGTTCGTCGTGCACGTCGGTGCGCCCTCCTCGCCGATCTCCTACTACCAGCAGGTCGGCCGTGCGGGTCGCGGTACCGAACGCGCCGAAGTGGTGCTGCTGCCCGGGCCCGAGGATCGCCGCATCTGGAGCTACTTCGCCTCCGTGGCGTTTCCACGTGAGCACGTGGTGCGGTCGGTGCTCGACGCGCTGGATTCCAATCGCGCCATGTCCACCGCGGCCCTGGAACCGCTGGTCGAGCTCAACCGGTCCCGCTTGGAGATGGTGCTCAAAGTCCTCGATGTGGACGGTGCGGTACGCCGCGTACGCGGCGGCTGGATCGGCACCGGCCAACCTTGGCGATACGACACCGAACGCTATGAGCGGCTGAGCATTGCGCGGGAATCCGAGCAGCAGGCCATGGTCGACTATCAATCCACCGGCGAGTGCCGGATGAACTTCCTGCGCGGCCAACTCGACGATCCGGGCCTCACGGCGGACGCTCCGGGCTGCGGGCGCTGCGACAATTGCACCGGAACCCGCCAGGACACCGCCGTCGACACCGCCGACCTGGCCGCGATTCGCGCCCGGCTGGACCGGCCCGGTATCGACCTCGCGCCGCGCAAACAGTGGCCGACGGGGATGGCGAAGCTCGGAATCTCCTTGTCCGGCAAGATTTCCAATGGGGCGGAGACGGGGCGGGTACTGGGCCGCCTCAGTGATCTCGGCTGGGGGCAGCGGCTGCGCGGGCTGCTCGACGGCCCGGACGGGCCCGTTCCGGAAGAAGTCTTCAAAGCCTGCACCATCGTGCTGCGCGAATGGGATTGGGCGCAGCGGCCGACCGCGGTCATCGCCCTGGACAATCCGCGGCATCGGCAGCTCACCACCTCCCTCGCCGCCCGCCTCGCGCAGATCGGGCGGTTGCGCGATCTGGGCGTGCTGCACTTGCGCCCGGATATTCCACCGATTTCGGCCGCCAATTCCGCGCATCGGGTGGCGGCTCTCCACAATGCCTGGGAGACGCCCGATCTCAGCGCGGTGGACGGGCCGGTTCTACTCGTCGACGCGGTGACCGACAGCGGCTGGACGCTGACCATGGCCGCTCGAACTCTGCGCTCGGCCGGTGCCGATGCGGTGCTGCCCTTCGCCTTGGCGACGCCTTCCTGACGAGTGCCGGGCATACAGGCCCCGATCTGGGGATATCTCACCGGACAGTAGAATCGGCGGGGCGGAAGGAGGCGATCATGACGGAACCGGAGCCGCGCGACGCCGAGCCCGATCCCCGTGCGCACTGGCGGCGGCTGCCCGCCGAGCCGACGATCTGGATCGAGGAGAAGGCGGTCGATCCGGGTGCTTTCGCGCACGGTGTGCCGCATGTGGACGAGACCGAGGACTTCGTCCGGAAGTACGGGCTGGGGTTCTAGGCGTCCTTCGCCAGGCCGCGTTCCTTCAGTCCCGCAAGGGAATCCACGTATTGGAGCATGAGGCGCGCGAATTCGAGGCGGTCCTGCTCCGACCAGTCCGCGGTGATGTAGTCGAAGGCGTCGCGCTGGTGTTTGCGGAAGCGCGTCATGAGGTCGCGGCCGTCGGCGCTGAGTTCCAGGACCGTGCGGCGGCCGTCCTGCTGGGAGGCGGCGCGCACGAGATAGCCCGCTTTGATGTTGTCGCTGACCATGCGGCTGGCGACCGAGGGGTCGACGCCGAGGAGTTCGGCGACCATGCCGACGGTGACCTCTGTGTCCTTGCTGTGTTCCAGGACCAGGTTGAGCACGAGGGTGCGGCTCAGGTCCTTGGCGGAGATGGGGTTCTCCACCTCGAGTAGCGAGGTTCGCCGCAGCTTGCTGAAGGCCGGGCCTACCGCGTTGAGCAGGTCGTCGGCGGTTCGCGTGGGCTTTGGGGTCATATGCGCATCGTATATCCATGAGGGGATGAAGACATGTGTTGACACGCAATCATGTGCATGACAGCATGTATATGTATGGAAACACATACATTGACTCTCGAATGGAGAACTTCATGACCACCCTCGTCACCGGCGCTCGCGGCAAGATCGGCCAGGCCATCATCGGCGCTCTCGCGGCCGCTGAACTACCTGTTCGCGCAGCCAGCGCGGATCCGGCCGCCCTCACCGTCCCCGCCGGAGTCGATATCGCCGAGCTTCGGCTCGATGCTCCTGAGACCTTCGAGGGCGCTTTGAAGGGCATTACCCAGGTCTTTCTCTATCCCGAACCGGCGGGCATCGACGCCTTCATTGCCGCCGCTGAAGAGGCGGGGGTGGAACACGTCGTTCTGCTGTCCTCCTCGTCGGTTCTCGGGCCCGACGCAGAAACCGACCCGCTGGCTATACACAATCTGGCTGTCGAAAGGGCGCTGGCGGGTTCGGGGCTCACGGTCACCGTGCTGCGGCCGGATAGCTTTGCCACCAATGCTTTTGGGTGGGCTCACTTCATCAGCAAGGGGCTGCCTATCGAGCATGCTTATCCGGATGCGGCCATGGCGGTCATCCACCCGGCGGATATCGCGGATGTCGCTGTCGCGGCTCTGACCGGGGGTGACTTGTGCGGGCGCACTGTGACTCTCACCGGGCCTCAGCTGCTCAACTTCCGGGAACAGCTCGCTGTCGTGTCCGAGGTCCTCGAGCGTGATATCCCCATGCACCAGATCACCCGGATTGAAGCCGAGCAGCACATGGGCCAGCACATGCCAGCCGCTTTTGTTGGCTCGTTGCTCGACTACTGGGCCGCCGCAACGAACAATCCTGCACCTGTTGCCGATACCACCGAGAACCTGCTCGGAAACCCGGCACGCACTTTCTCCCAGTGGGTTCGTGAAAACGCAGATGCGTTCTCGCGCCAGTGATTACTGGTGAGACAAGCCTGGCTTGAACCGGCCGGTATTGCGAGTACCCGCCGACAGACCAACCCCAAAGTTGCTCACTGCCAAGCGCATAACAGACCATATCGACCGGCTGGTGCCGCAAGACTGTGGATGCGCAAACGGTTTCGAGGGCAATTCCTCCAAGAACCGCTCGTGCTGTGTTTAATTTGCCCTCCGCTTCGCTCCGGGCGGGGGTCGGGGCCCCGAAGTCTCGATTTTTCCCTCCCTCCGCGCACGTCTGTGCTCCTCCGCTTCGCTCCCCCGCACAGACGCACGCTCCACTCAGTCCAAAATCGAGACGGCCCCGACCCTGACAGAACTGCTCGAACGGAATTCCCTGCAGTTACCGCGCTTTCATGGCGGGGTAGAAATCTGTCAACAGGATTGCTGTCGACCGCCTTGCGCAGCTGACGGGCATGCGTCAACCGTCGTTCGGGGTTCGCCTTCGGCGGACATTTGCGGCCGTGGGAAGACAAGCAAGAACAACACTCGCCAAGTTCGTCGTGGCATATCTGCAATGTCCGCCGGAGGCGAACTGTCGTTGACTGTTGGTGCAATCCCATGCGCGTGTCATGCCAGTTCGTCTTGGTGTAGGGAATTCTCTTCGGGCAGTTCTGTCAGGGTTGGGGCCGTCTCGATTTTGGACTGAGTGGAGCGTGCGTCTGTGCGGGGGAGCGAAGCGGAGGAGCACAGACGTGCGCGGAGGGAGGGAAAAATCGAGACTTAGAGGCCCGAACCCCCGCCCGGAGCGAAGCGGAGGGCAAATTAAACACAGCACGAGCGATCCTGATCAGACCAGCCCTCTCACCTCTCGGGTGCGCTCATCACTCGAATGAAATCCCCTGCAAGTCATGCACATTCGCGCGATTCAGCATCACCACCGAATCCTCGCTCGGGCAGACATTACTCCCGTCGTCTCCATGGCCGGTATTCGTCAACCCGGTCGCAGCTGGTCCATTGCGCGTTCGCCTGCGGCGGACCGCGGTGCGGTCTTCTAACACAATTGGTTTCAGCTGCGCTCGGTGCGCAGCTCCTCTTCTGCAAGGTAATTCATGTCTACACTTACGGCCGCTGGCTCGCGTGCCGCGGTGCGCGCCCGCTGGGCTGTGCTCGCCGTTGTTCTCTTCGCTTCCATCCTTGATCTGCTCGATGCGACCATCACCAATATCGCTGCGCCTACCATTGCCGCTGATCTCGGCGGTGGGGCCGCGCTAGTTCAGTGGCTCGGCGCTTCCTACTCGCTTGCGATGGGGGTACTTCTGGTTGTTGGTGGGCGGCTCGGCGACAAGTTCGGGCGGCGGCGGCTGTTTCTGATCGGGATTACCGGCTTCACAGTTGCTTCCATCGCATGTGGGGTTGCGTTCGATCCCTCTTCCGTCATCGTGTTCCGGGTGCTGCAAGGTGGTTTCGGGGCGCTGCTCATCCCACAGGGGTTCGGGATTCTCGCTGCGGTCTTTCCCCGCGATGAACTTGCCAAGGCTTTCGGGGTTTTCGCGCCTGCGCTCGGGCTGTCTGCTATCGGCGGGCCGCTGCTTGCTGGGTTCCTCATCGACGCGGATCTTTTCGGGCTTGGCTGGCGGTCGATGTTTTTGATCAATATCGTGCTCGGCGGGCTTGCTATCGGGCTTGCTGTTCGGCTGCTCCCCCGGGACTCCGGTGATCGCGGTGTGGCCGTGGATGGTCTCGGTTCCGGATTGCTGGCGGCCGCCATGTTGGGTGTGCTTTACGGGCTGATCGACGGGGCCGCACACGGCTGGTCGGCTGGGCCTGTCTTGTCCTTCGTTGCCGGGCTCGTCTTCTTCGTGTTGTTCGGGCTGCGCCAGCGTGCTGCCACCAGCCCCTTGATCGAGCCGTCGCTGCTGCGGAATCGCGGATTCACCTCTGGGCTGTTGCTCGGCTTGGTCTACTACGCTGCGACATCCGGGCTGCTGTTCGTGTTGTCGCTCTACCTGCAGGATGTGCTGCACCGGAGTCCGGCGCAGACGTCGCTCGGGCTGGCGCCCATTGCCGCTGGCATCATTGTCGCTTCGATCGCGGCGCATCAGTTGCTTGCTCGCCTTGGTCGGAAGCTGGTTGCCATCGGGCTGGGGCTCACGTTGATCGGCACGCTCACGTTGCTGGCTCTGGTCGCGGCCGCCGAGCCCGCACCTTGGATGCTCATCGCCCCGGTATTTCTCACCGGCCTCGGTCTGGGCGCCTGCTTCGGCAGCATCTACCAGGTCACCCTCGGCGATATCGATCCGAGCGAATCGGGTAGTGCCAGTGGGTCGCTGTCGGCGGTGCAGCAACTCGCCAACAGTCTCGGGGCGGCCGCCGTCACCACCGTGTATTTCCACACCACCGGTGGCGCCACGGCCGCCTTGGCCACCGTTGCCGGTATCACCGCTGTGTGCTGCGTCGTGGTCCGGCTGTTGCCTCGCCACGCCCTCCGCGAGTCGCACTGAACGGTCCGCGTGTTCGGCCGACGCGCAGCTGATCGCCCGTCCTACTCCGCGGGGCGGGCGTAGGCTGCTATCGGTCCGCGACAATCGCGCCGACTGTGGGAGTTCGCCATGGCATCCGCGTCATCCAGGGTTCCGCCGCTCCCGGTGCTGCGCGCACTCGGGTTGTTCCGCGATGAGCTGGCCGCGCTGCACCGGCGGCTGGTGCCGGGGCCCGTCGCGCTGCTGGAGCTGCAGATGACAGGGTTTCTGTCGCAGGCCATCTATGCGGCGGCGGAGCTCGGGATCGCCGATGCGCTGGACGGCGGAGCAAAGCGGCCGGAGGAGCTCGCGCGCGCTGTCGGCGCGGACGAGGATGCGCTGCGGCGGCTCATGCGGCTGCTCATCAGCTTCGATATCTTCAAGCAGCGGCGCGACGGGGCCTACGCCCTGACGCCGATCGCGCGCGGGCTGCGCGGCGACGCCGATGTCTCGCTGCGGGATCTGATTCGATTCTTCGGGTCGGAATACCACCGCGATCGCTGGACCCATCTGGTCGATTCGGTGCGCACCGGACGGCCCGTGAACGAGGTGCGCGGGGATCAATCCTTCTTCGAATACGCTGCGGCACACCGGGATCTGGGTGAGCTGTTCGATCGCGGCATGACCAGCGTGAGCACGCTGTCGGTGGAACCGCTGCTGGCCGCCTACGATTTCGGGGGTTTCGGCACCCTCGTCGATGTCGGCGGCGGGCAGGGCAGCCTGCTCGTCGATATCCTGCGGCGCGGAACGAGCGGGCACGGCATCGTGTTCGACCTGCCGGAGGTGGTGCGGGACTTGCCGGGACGCTTTGCCGAACTCGGTCTGGAGGAACGGATTTCGGTGGAATCCGGATCGTTCTTCGAGGCCGTGCCCAAGGGCGGCGGCGCCTATATTCTCAAGCACATTCTGCACGACTGGTCCGAGGCCGAGGCCGAATCGATTCTGCGCACGGTGCGCACGGCCATGGAACCCGATGCCGCATTGCTCGTCATCGAGGTCGTACTGCCCGAACACGGGCGGCCGCACGCGGGCAAGTTCATCGATCTGGAGATGCTGGTGCGGGCCACGGGGCGGGAACGCACCCTGGCGAAGTATCGGAAACTACTGGAACACACCGGGTTCCAGCTGGAACGCGCCGTCGGCACCGCAGCGCCCGACACCATTCTGGTGGCACGTCCGGCGCGGTGACCCCCCGCGCGCGGCGCGGCGACCACTGACGCGCCTCGCAACGGTGACCGGCCCCCTGCGCCGATCACCGCCCCACGCCACGCACCCCTGCCATCATGCCGCGCCCGCTCTCACGCGGAACGCCGCATGCGCGCCTCGACGACCCCGGCCGCCCGGTCGGTCCAGCCATCGGCCAACTGCGCCAGCAGAAACCACGCCGCATGCACCTGTTCATCCGACACCTGCTCCGCTGTCCGCAGCAGGTGCACCGCCCGCACGTGTGCGGCCGCCATCGCGTCGATCATCGCCCCGAGGGATTCGGCGCGCGCTGCACCCCTCCGCAGCGCCCGGCTCGCCACCCATTCGTCGATGAAAGTGACGACCCGGGAACGTAGTTCGTCGATGCCACCCGCATCACCGGGCTGATTCCGGCGGGCCAAATGCAATTCGGCCAGGGATCGGGCCCAGCGGGTCACCGGATGGTCGTCGGCCTGATCACCGATATGACCGCAGAAGGCGGCCAGCAGTTCATGCCAATCCGGCAGCAGGGGGCGATTCTCGAAGACGTTCTCACGACCACTCGCCCGCCACTGTGAATTGTCCGGTTCGGATATGTACATCCCTACCTCCACGGCGGTGCGGGCGCACCCGGCGCTCCGCGTGGCGGAAGCCGGACCGCGAGCCCGGTGCGGCAAGGGCGGACCGCACCGGATCCAAGCATCCGCTATCGGCGAAGGGCACATCTCGATGCGGGCGCCGGGTGCAATTCCAGAATGCGCTGTGAACGCGGTCCGCCCACTGCCCTTTCCATGGCCTTCCGTCGCCCCTCAGCCCGCCGCGCCGACCGACACGCTCATGCGGATCGGAAAAGCCGGATATACGAAACCGACCAGATTGGTCGATCACAGGAAACCGACTGGTACGCAGACTATTTGGGAGGTAGCCGCCGGGGTTCGGCGCGCTAGATCTTCACCAGATCGTCGGCATGCACCACCGGACGCTTCATGCTGTCCGGAAGTTCGCCCGTCGAACGACCTTTCACCGCTTCCAGCTCATCACTGTCATAGGCGGTCACCCCGCGCGCGACGATCTTGTTGTCCGGGGAGATCAGGTCGATGACGTCGCCGCCGTAGAAGCGGCCGTGCACATCGGTGATACCCGCGGCCAGCAGCGACCGCCGCTGCTCCGCGACCGCGTGCACCGCACCCGCGTCGATATGCACCGCGCCGTGACTGTCGGCCGCATGCCGCACCCAGAACTTGCGGGCGGACAAGCGAACCGGGCGCGCGGCGAAGGCGGTGCCGACGGTCGCGCCCGAGAGCGCGGCGGCCGCATCGGAGGCCTCGGCCAGCAGCACCGGCACCCCGGCATCGGCCGCCAGCCGCGCCGCGCCCAGCTTGGAGGCCATTCCGCCGGTGCCGAGGGCCCCGCCGGTCCCGGCGATCACGCCGTCCAGATCGGCGCTACTGCGCACCTCCGGAATGAAATTGGCCGAACCCTTGCGCGGATCGCCGTCGTAGAGGCCGTTCACATCCGAGAGCAGCACCAGCGCATCCGCGCCGACCAGGTGCGCCACCAGCGCCGCCAAGCGGTCGTTGTCGCCGAAACGGATCTCTTCGGTTGCGACAGTGTCGTTTTCGTTCACCACGGCAATGGCGTGCAGCGACCGCAGCCGGTCCAGGGTGCGCTGCGCATTGCGGTGATGCTCGCGCCGCCCGAAGTCACCGGCCGACAGCAGCACCTGCCCGACCACGCGCCCGTATCGCGAGAACGAGGTGCCCCAGGCATGCGCCAGGGCCAGCTGGCCGACGCTCGCCGCCGCCTGCTTGGTGGCCAGATCCTTTGGGCGCTTGGATAATCCGAGCGGCGCGATACCCGCGCCGATGGCGCCCGAGGACACCACCACCACATCGGATCCCGCCCGCATGCGGGCCTCCACCGCATCGGCCAGCTTGTCCAGCCGATCGGTGTCCAGCCCGCCCTCGAGGCTCGTCAGCGCCGAGGACCCGATCTTCACGACCACACTGCGCGCCGTCGCGATGGCCTCCCGGGCTTCGCTCAACCCGAAATCCACCCGCGTGATACCCGAACTCACTTGCACCACACCTCAATTCGCCCGCGATGAGTCGCCGGTCGTACTATTCGTCGTCGTCCACCAGGCCACGCCGCACCCGCGAGGCGTGCTTGCGCTCGGCCGCGCCGATGCGCTCGTTCTGATCCAGGCGCGGGTCCACGCCGCGCCGGGTCAGGAGCGTGTCCACACCGGCGAAGATGGACGGCTCCCAGTCGAAGCAGTAGTCGGCGAGGGTCACCGACGCGCCCGGCTCGGCGCCCAGCTTCACCAGCTCGTCCTCCACGCCCAGGCGGGCGAGGCGATCGGCCAGGTAGCCCACGGCCTCGTCGTTGTCGAACTGGGTCTGCCGCACCCAGCGCTCCGGACGCTCGCCGAGGACGATGAAGCCGCCCTCCACCTCCGGATCCGGAATGACACGGAAACCGCTGTCGCCCTTGGCGATCGGGCGGATGACCGGACGGGTCGGCTCGACCACCGGGCGCGATTCGCGGTATTCGCGCACCATATCGGCCAGCGCGAAGGTCAAGGGGCGCAAGCCTTCCCGGCTCACGGCCGAGATCTTGAACACCGGCCAGCCGCGCTTCTCGAATTCCGGGGTCACCATATCGGCGAGCTCATCGGCATCGGGCACATCGACCTTGTTGAGGATGACCACGCGCGGCCGGTCGGCCAGATCGCCCAGGCTCGCATCACCCTTCAACGCGGGCTGATAGGCGGCCAGTTCGGCCTCGAGCGCGTCCACATCCGAGATGGGATCACGGTCCGACTCCAGCGTGGCGCAGTCCACCACATGGGCGAGCACCGCGCAGCGCTCCAGGTGCCGCAGGAAGTCCAGGCCCAGACCGCGGCCCTCGCTGGCGCCGGGAATCAGACCGGGCACATCGGCCACGGTGAAGGTGGTATCGCCCGACTGCACCACACCGAGATTCGGCACCAGCGTGGTGAACGGGTAGTCGGCAATCTTCGGCTTGGCGGCCGAGAGCACCGAGACGAGGGAGGACTTACCGGCCGACGGGAAGCCCACCAGGCCCACATCCGCCACCGACTTCAGTTCGAGGACGAGATCGCGTTCCGCGCCGTCCTCGCCGAGCAGCGCGAATCCCGGCGCCTTGCGCGCCTTCGACACCAGCGCCGCATTGCCCAGACCGCCGCGCCCGCCCCGGGCCGCGATATACTGGGTGCCCACGCCGATGAGATCCGCCAGCACCTCGCCGTCGGTGCTCATGACCACGGTGCCGTCCGGCACCTTCAGCAGCAGCCCGTCGCCCTGCTTGCCATTGCGGTTGCTGCCCTCGCCGGGCTTGCCATTGCCGCCCTTGGCATGGGGGTGGAAGTGGAAGTCCAGCAGGGTGTGCACATTCGGGTCGACCTTGAGGATCACATCCCCGCCATTGCCGCCATTGCCGCCATCGGGCCCGCCCAATGGCATGAACTTCTCGCGGCGCACCGAAGCACACCCGTGCCCGCCTTTGCCCGCACGCACGTGCAGTACGACGCGGTCGATGAATTTGGACATATCGGTGATCATCCTCCTTCAGCACTAGTCGTCTGCGTTCGCTCCCGCCGTTGTGTCGCGGGGTCCGGGTCTTTGAAACACCAAAACGGGCCAGGGTTACTCACAACCCTGACCCGCTTCGGAAAGTGTGTGGATTAGCTCCGGGGCGGCGTCAGGCCGACACCGGCTCCGGGACCACGATGTTCACGGTCTTGCGGCCACGCTTGGTGCCGAACTGGACCGCGCCCGCCTCGAGAGCGAACAGCGTGTCGTCGCCGCCACGGCCGACATTGACGCCGGGGTGGAAGTGCGTGCCACGCTGGCGAACCAGGATCTCGCCGGCCTTGACGGTCTGACCGCCGAAGCGCTTCACACCGAGCCGCTGGGCATTCGAGTCGCGACCGTTGCGCGAGCTGGATGCACCCTTCTTATGTGCCATTTCAGAACTCCTCGTGCCGGGGTTCGCACCCCTGGTCGGACTACTTGATGCCGGTGACCTTCAGGACCGTCAGCTTCTGACGGTGGCCCTGACGCTTGTGGTAGCCGGTCTTGTTCTTGAACTTGTGGATGCGGATCTTCGGGCCCTTGGTCTGATCGACCACCTCGGCGGACACCGTGATCTTGGCCAGCGCAGCCGCATCGGTGGTCAGCTCGGCGCCGTTGACAACGAGCACCGGCGACAGCGACACGGACGTGCCCGGCTCACCCTCGAGCTTCTCGACCTTCACCAGGTCACCAACCGCGACCTTGTACTGCTTTCCGCCGGTCTTGACGATTGCGTACGTTGCCATCGGTCGGCTGCCCTTCTTTCTTCGTACTAGTGCTCGGCACTGTTCTCACGCGGCTGTGCCTCCGACTAACATCGGAAACCGCCACGCGACTGGTCTGGTATTCACCGCCGCCTCAGGCCGATGGCTCTAATACGAACCGGGGCCCACGCTCTAACAGCACTTACGATCTCAGCGCAGACTGCTGTCACCGGGGGCAGCGACTGTCCAAGACTACAAGACCTCACCCACCCCCTCCAAACTGGGGTTGCCGAGCTCACCACCACGACTGTCGCATTCTTCCAAGATCGGTCGAGCCCACCCC
The DNA here is from genome assembly GCF_001613405.1 of Nocardia crassostreae. Lineage (GTDB taxonomy): Bacteria > Actinomycetota > Actinomycetes > Mycobacteriales > Mycobacteriaceae > Nocardia > Nocardia crassostreae. The sequence goes on along the minus strand of NZ_BDCH01000029.1, from coordinate 11,490 downwards.
GGATACGCTCCTGACATGCGAGCCAGCGGAACCTTCACCGTCAAATCCTTCACACCCGCCGAGGTGGCCCCCGATCCGGCCATAACGACCGGTATGCCGGTCGGGGTGGCCTTGATGGAGAAGCACTTCGAGGGCGAGATCTCCGGCCGGGCCGCGACAGTGTTCACCTCCGCCTACGACGAGGCGTCCGGGGCCGGGACCTACCTGGCCATGGAATCGTTCGAGGGCTCCGTCGGCGGCAGGACCGGCGCTTGCAACTTCGCGCACTCGGCCTCCACCACGGGCTCCGATCGCAGCGCCGAATTCTTCGTGATCGTGGCGGGCAGCGGCACGGACGAGCTGACCGGTATCACCGGTACCGGCGGTATCGCGGTGGACGCCGATGGGACGCACCGGATCTGGTTCGACTACGAGCTGAGCTGATCCGGCCGAAAACAACAGTGGCCCCGCCGTCGAGAACGGCGGGGCAACTTGCCTTTCGTCACTACTTGTTCGCGTCCTCCGGAGCGCCCGCCGGGCGGCCCGCCGTACGGCGGCGCGGGCGAGCGCGCGGGGGCACCTGAGCCGGGGCGATGTCGTCGAACGACAGGGCCGGGGTTTCGGGCTTGTCCGCGCTGGAGATCACGAAGACGGCGCTCGTGCTGTCCGCGGCCGGGGCCGCGGGGGTGCGGGCCACACGGCGGCGCGGGCGGCGACCGGCCGCGGGAGCGGCGACCTCGGTCTCGGCGACGGCCATCTTCGGCTCGGCGGCCTGGGCCTCGGTCACCGTGACCGCGGCCTCGGCGGCGGCCGTGACGGCCTCCGGCTCGACCACCGCGTCCGCGGCCTCGTCCGCCGCTTCCGAGACGGTCTCGGGTTCGGTTGCGGCCGGAGCGGTTCCATTGGTCTCTGCCTTCGCGACGACCTCGGTCCGCGCGACGGCTTCCGCCTCGGCGCCCGCGACCTCGGCGGCGGCCACGCCCGCTTCGGCAGCGGCCACCTCGTCGGCAACGGACTCGGCGTCCTCGTCCTCGTGGTGATGGGCGGCCATGGCCAGGGCGACCGGATGGGCGCGCTTGGCGGCGACCTTCTCCTTGGTCTCCTTGGGCTCCTCGGCCACCGGGGTCTCGGCCGGAGCCGGGGTCTCGGCGGCGGCCGCGCCCCGGTCCTTGCGGCGGCGGCGCGAACCCTCGCGACGGCCGACGCCCTCCTCGGCCGGAGCCGATTCGACCGGGTAGTTGTGCACCAGGATGCCGCGGCCGTGGCAGTGCTCGCAGGTGGTGGAGAACGCCTCGACGAGGCCGGTGCCCAGCTTCTTACGGGTCATCTGGACCAGGCCCAGCGAGGTGACCTCGGAGACCTGGTGCCGGGTGCGGTCGCGGCCGAGGGCCTCGGTCAGGCGGCGCAGCACCAGATCCCGGTTGGATTCGAGGACCATGTCGATGAAGTCGACGACGATCATGCCGCCGATATCCCGCAGCCGCATCTGGCGGACGATCTCCTCGGCCGCCTCCAGGTTGTTGCGGGTGACGGTCTCCTCCAGGTTGGAGCCGCCCGCGCCGGTGAACTTGCCGGTATTGACGTCGATGACCGTCATGGCCTCGGTGCGGTCGATCACCAGGGTGCCGCCCGAGGGCAGCCACACCTTGCGATCGAGGGCCTTGGCCAGCTGCTCGTCGATGCGGAAGCTGCCGAACACGTCGACGCCGTTGTTGTCGTGGCGTTCGACGCGGGCCAGCAGGTCCGGGGCGACGGTGCGGACGTAGTTCTCCACGGTGGTCCAGGCGCGCTCGCCCTCGATGACCAGCTTGGAGAAGTCCTCGTTGAACAGGTCGCGCACGACCTTGACCAGCAGGTCGGGCTCCTCGTAGAGGGTCTTGGGCGCGCCCGAACCCTGCTTGCCCTGTTCCTCGATGGTGCGCCAGGTCTGCTGCAGCCGCTCCACATCGCGGGCCAGCTCGGGTTCGCTGACGCCCTCCGACGCGGTACGGATGATGACCCCGGCATCCTGCGGGACGATATCGCGCAGGATCTCCTTGAGCCGCTTGCGCTCGGTATCGGGCAGCTTGCGCGAAATACCGGTGGACGTGCCGCCCGGCACGTACACCAGGAAGCGACCGGCCAGGCTGATCTGCGTGGTCAGGCGAGCGCCCTTGTGGCCCATCGGATCCTTGGAGACCTGCACCAGCACGGTGTCACCCGGCTTGAGCGCCTGCTCGATCTTGCGTTCCTTACCGCCGAGACCGGCGGCCTCCCAGTTCACCTCGCCCGCGTACAGCACGCCATTGCGGCCGCGGCCGATATCGACGAACGCCGCCTCCATGGAGGGCAGCACGTTCTGCACCTTGCCCAGGTACACATTGCCGACCATGGACGCGGAACCGGTGCTGGTCACGAAGTGCTCGACCAGGATGTTGTCCTCGAGCACCGCCACCTGGATGGTGTTCGACGGGTGATCGGGGAAGTGCTTCTCGCGCACCACCATCACCCGGTCCACCGATTCGCGGCGGGCCAGGAACTCGGATTCGGTCAGGATGGGCGGACGGCGGCGACCGGCCTCGCGGCCGTCACGGCGGCGCTGGCGCTTGGCCTCCAGGCGGGTGGACCCGCTGATGCCCTGCACCTCGTCCACCTCTTTGGCGGCGGCGCGGCGCTTGCTGCGCGGTTCGCGCTCGTGCACGACGGTGTTCGGCGGATCGTCGTCGGCGGCCTCGACCTCGGGGTCCTCCCCGCCCTTGCGGCGGCGACGGCGACGGCGGCGACGGCTGCTGGAACCCTCCGGCACGGCGGCCGACTCGTCGTCGTCCTCGGCATCGGTGTCGGGCTCGTCGCCGTCGATGTTCTCGTTCGCGATCGCCTCGTCGGACTCGGCGTCGGCGTCGTCACCGTCGGCATCGCTGTGCTGTTCACCGCGACCGCGGCCACGACCGCGGCGACCGCGACGGCGGCGGCGCGAGGTGCTCTCACCGCGCTGCTCGCGGGACTCGTCGCCGTCCCAATCGTTCTCGTCGTCCGTCTCGTCGGATTCGGTGGCCTCGGCGGCCTTCTCCTCGGCGACGGTCTCCTCGACCTTGGTCTTGCGATCATCCGCCTTGCGGTCGTCGGTCTTGCGGTCCTCGACCTTGGTCTTGCGCTCGGCGCGCAGCTTGCGGCGCGTCTCCTCGGCGGCGGCGACATCCGGCGACAGGAACAGCGGCGCGGCCACCATGGCGGCGGGCTGGAAGGTGACCGGTTCGGCGGCCTGCGGTTCCGGCTGCTGGAACGGGCTGGTGAACAGCTTCGCCTGGCGGGCGCCCGGCGCGGAATCGGCGGTCTCGGCCGCGGCGGCTTCGACCTCCTCGGCCGCCAGTTCATCGGCGGCCCGATCGTCACCGGCGGCAATGGCCGCGTCGACGGTCGTCTCGGCAATGGGTTGCGGTGCGGCGGACGGCTCGACAGCCCGCGGCCCGAAGGCGTCGCGGACGGTCTCGGCGACCGTGCGGTCCAGACTCGACTGCGGGCTGCGCGCCTGCGCGCCCATCTCGGTCAGGTGGGCCAGGATCTTCTTGCTGGTGACTCCCAGCAACTTCGCCAGTGCGTGCACACGGATCCGTTCCGGCAACTGTTCGGCAGCCGGGATGGTGTCCGCGGCCTCCCCTTCGGCATTCACCTGCGATGCTTCCTGCGGCTCTCGATCGGCCACGAAATCTCCCTCGGGGCCCCCGGGCGCGTCCCTGGGAGAGTGACGCGGCCGACGCGGGGGCGCTGTTTACTCGGTCACGCGCCTTGTCAGGGCGCGAGAGCGATGGTCTGTGCGCCGCGCGGCCCGTTATCACCTTTTTGTTCGTCGTTCGGGCTAACTGGCCGCATGGCGCCTGGTTGGTTGGCTCAACTCCGCGTCACGAGCGTTCATCCAGCGTGCGTGCCGACAGCCGAGTCTTTGAAGCCGTCGGCGGCAGCGATGATCGTCCGTCGCTCCGCGGTGTCAATCGAATATCCCCCTCCACCTGCCGCTAACGGCGAGCGTCGGCGATATCCGTTGCCAGTATCCCACACCACGTCGGGGCGTCGCGCCCACGACGCGGTTGGCGCCCACTCTCTGGACTCTCGGGGGCAAGCCCCTCAAACCCGAAGGAGGGTGGCCGACGCCCGTCGAACCGCACTCACCTGCGGGGGTTCGGGGGCCTGGCCCCCGATCTTTCTCGGATTCGGGGAGCTCAGCTCCCCGGGGAAGAGCTCAGAGCGCGAATTCGGGGAACCAGAGGGAAATCTCACGCTTGGCGGACTCGGGCGAGTCGGAGCCGTGCACGAGGTTGAACTGGGTTTCCAGGGCGTAGTCGCCGCGAATGCTGCCCGGGACGGCCTTCTCGACCGGGTCGGTGCCGCCCGCGATCTGGCGGAAGGCTGGGATGGCGCGCGGGCCCTCGAGCACGGCCGCGACGACCGGGCCGGAGGTGATGAATTCGATCAGCGAGCCGAAGAAGGGCTTCTCGGCGTGCTCGGCGTAATGCTGGCCGGCCAGCTCCTCGGAGACATTCACGAGCTTGAGGGCGGCGATCTTCAGACCCTTGCGCTCGATGCGGGTGATGATCTCCCCGACCAGGCCCCGGGCAACGCCGTCCGGCTTGATGAGTACCAACGTCTGCTCAGTCACGGCGCAAGCGTAGCCGCCGGAATGCCGCAGAAATAATCCTGGCCCCGCGGTCATGGGACAGCGGGGCCGAGGAGTGGGACGAAGAGGATCTTCCGGCCGTCAGGAGGCGGTGCGCTGGCTGGGCAGCAGACCCGCGTCCATGCGCTTCTTCACATCGGCGCGCAGGAAGAGGATGAACAGCCAGACCGCCGCGAAGACCACGCCGATGATGAGGATCGACAGGTGGATGAAACCGCCTATCAGCAGCGGGACCTGGAGCGCAAGGTTGAAGGCGATGGCCCACGACCGCTTCTGCACGCCCGCGCCGAGAATCATGAGCACGGCCAGCCCGACCAGGAACAGCACCGACCACCAGCGCAGCCCGCCGCCGACGGCGGAGACCACCGGCAGCGCGAGCAGCACGGTGATGGCCTCGAGGATGAGCGTCCCGGCCATCACCCCGCGGAAGCCCTTCCACGGGTCGGTCGCGGGTGCGGGCACCGGCTGCTTGTCCTCGGTCACGCGGGATCCTTTCCGAAGAGGGAGCGGGCCGCCCCGGCGGTGACGACCGAACCGGTCACCACAATGCCGGAGCCGGAGACCATTTCACCATCCTCCCCCTCTTCGGCGAGGGCGATGGCGGTCTCGATGGCATCGGCCAGGTCGGCGGCGACCGCGACGCGCTCGTCGCCGAAGCGCTGAACGGCGAGGTTGGCGAGGTCGTCCACGGGCAGGGCGCGGGGGGACCCGTTCTCGGTGACGACGATCGCGTCGAAGACCGGCTCCAGGGCGTCGAGAATGCCGCCCGCGTCCTTATCGCCCAGGACGGCGATGACGCCGACCAGTTTGCGGAAGTCGAATTCCGTTGTCAGCGTGGCCGCCAGCGCCTGCGCGCCCTGCGGATTGTGCGCGGCGTCGAGGAAGATGGTCGGCGCGCTGCGCATGCGCTCCATGCGGCCGGGGCTGACGGCGGCGGCGAAACCGGCTCGCACGGCATCGATATCGAGCTGGCGGGCGGAACCCGCGCCGAAGAAGGCCTCCACGGCGGCCAGCGCCAGCACCGCATTGCGGGCCTGATGTTCACCGTGCAGCGGCAGGAAGATCTCGTCGTAGACGCCGCCGAGGCCCTGGAGTTCCAGGACCTGGCCGCCGACGGCCACGCACCGCGTCAGGACCTGGAACTCCGACCCCTCGCGCGCCACCGCGGCGTCCACCTCGACGGCGCGGCGCAGCAGCACCTCCATGGCCTCGGGTTCCTGCTGGGCGATGACGGCGACGGTGTCGCGTGGTACCAGGCCGTCGTCGGCGGCCTTCTTGATGATTCCGGCCTTCTCCCCCGCGATGGAGGTCAGATCCGGTCCGAGATAGTCGGTGTGGTCCAGCCCGATCGGAGTGATGACGGCGACCTGGCCGTCGATCACATTGGTGGCGTCCCAGGTGCCGCCCATACCGGTCTCGACGACCGCGACATCGACGGGGGCCTCGGCGAAGGCGGCGTAGGCCATGCCGGTGAGCACCTCGAACTTGCTCATGGCCGGGCCGCCCGCCGCCGCGGACTGCTTGTCGATCATCTCGATGAACGGCTGTAGTTCGCGATAGACCTCGACATAGCGGCCCGGGGTGATGGGCGCGTTGTCGATGGCGATGCGCTCGGTGGCCAACTGCAGGTGCGGGCTGGTGATGCGGCCGGTGCGCCGGTGCAGGGCGGTGAGCAGCGAGTCGATCATGCGGGTGACCGAGGTCTTGCCATTGGTGCCCGCGGTATGAATGGCCGGGTAGCCCTGCTGCGGCGAGCCGAGCAGATCCATGAGGGTGGAGATGCGGGCGAGCGACGGCTCGATCTTGGTTTCCGGCCAGCGCTGGTCGAGTTCGGCCTCGACCAAGGCCATTTCGGCCAGATCCACCGGGGACGTGCCGCTGGTCAGCGGCGCGCCCTCGGCGTACTGGCGCTCCGGTTCGCCGTTCACTTGCCGTTGCCCTTGGCGATCTCCTGCAGGCGGGCGCTGATGCGCTCGACCTCGGAGGCGGCGATCTCCTGGCGGGCCCGGATCTTGGCGACCACATCCTCGGGCGCCTTGCCGAGGAAGGCCTCGTTGCCGAGTTTGGCGGTGGTACCGGCCAATTCCTTCTGCGCGGCGGCGAGATCCTTCTCCAGGCGTCGGCGCTCGGCGTCCAGGTCTACGGTGCCGGAGGTGTCGATCTCCACGGTGACCGTGCCATTGGTCAGGCGCACCTCGACCGCGGCGGTGGCGGCGAAATCGTCACCGGGGGCGGTCAGCTTGGCCAGGTTGGCGACCTCGGCCTGCTGGGCGAGCACATCCGCGACATCCAGGCCGATGAGCTTGGCGGCCACCTTCTGGCTGTCGGCCAGGCCCTGATCGCTGCGGAAGCGGCGGATCTCGGTGATCAGCTTCTGGGTGTCGGCAATGCGGCGGGCGGCGGTGGCGTCGGCGGTCGCGCCGGAAGCCTGCGGCCACGCGGCGATCACGATGGATTCGCCCTCGGCGCCCTCGGTGAGGCCCTGCCAGAGCGATTCGGTGACGAACGGAATGGCCGGATGCAGCAGGCGCAGCACGGAATCCAGGACATTGCCGAGCACCAGGCGGGTACTGGCCGCGCGCTCATCCGACTCGGCGAACTGCACCTTGGCCAATTCCAGGTACCAGCTGCAGAATTCGTCCCACGCGAAGTGGTAGAGCGCCTCGCAGGCCTTGCCGAACTCGTAGCGGTCGATGGCGGCGTCGACCTCGTCGACGACCTCGTCGAGGCGGTCCAGGATCCAGCGATCGGTATCGGTGAGGGTGTCCCGGGCGGGCAGCTCGCCGGTGACCGCGCCGTTCATGAGCGCGAACTTGGTGGCATTGAACAGCTTTGTCACGAAGCTGCGCGAGGCGGTCACGTGCGCGGTGCCCACCGACAGGTCGCCGCCCGGCTGTGCGCCGCGCGCCAGGGTGAATCGGGTTGCGTCCGCGCCGTATTCGTTGATCCAGTCCAGCGGGTCGATGCCATTGCCGCGCGACTTGGACATCTTCTTGCCGTGCTCGTCGCGAATCAGGCCGTGCAGGAACACATCCTGGAACGGCACCTGCTTCTGGTTGGCGTCCTTGCCCGCCGTGAGGACGGCATCGTCGGAGACCAGCATGCCGAACATCATCATGCGGGCCACCCAGAAGAACAGGATGTCGTAGCCGGTGACGAGGACGCTGGTGGGATAGAACTTCTCCAGCTCCGCGGTGGCGTCGGGCCAGCCCATGGTGGAGAACGGCCACAGGCCGGAGGAGAACCAGGTGTCGAGGACGTCCGGATCCTGCACCCAGCCCTCGGGGGCCTGCTCGTCCGGGCCGAGGCACACGACCTCGCCCTCGGGGCCGTACCAGATCGGGATGCGATGGCCCCACCACAGCTGGCGGGAGATGTTCCAGTCGTGCATATTGTCGACCCACTCGAACCAGCGCGGTTCCTGGCTGGTCGGGTGGATCTTCACATCGCCGTTGCGGACCGCGTCACCGGCGGCCTTGGCGAGGGTTTCCACCTTGACCCACCACTGCATGGACAGCCGCGGTTCGATGGGCTCGCCGGAGCGCTCGGAGTGGCCGACGGAGTGGATGTAGGGACGCTTCTCGGCGACCACGCGGCCTTCGCGGGCCAGGCGCTCGCGCACCGCGATGCGGGCCTCGAAGCGCTCCATGCCGTCGAATTCGGTTCCGGTACCGTCGATCCGGCCGCGGTCGTCCATGATGGTCGGCATCGGCAGGTTGTGGCGCAGGCCGATCTCGAAGTCGTTGGGATCGTGCGCCGGGGTGATCTTGACCGCGCCGGAGCCGAATTCGGGATCGACGTAGTCGTCGGCCACGATCGGGATCTGCGTCTCGGTGATCGGGTGGTAGAGGGTGGTGCCGATGAGGTGCTTGTAGCGCTCGTCCTCCGGGTGCACCGCGACGGCGGTATCGCCGAGCATGGTCTCCACGCGGGTGGTGGCCACGATCACATGCGGCTCGTCGTCGTTCAGGGAGCCGTAGCGCAGCGACACCAGCTCGCCCTCGACGTCCTTGTAGTCGACCTCGAGATCGGAGATGCCGGTCTTCAGGATGGGCGACCAGTTCACCAGGCGCTCGGCGCGGTAGATGAGGCCCGCGTCGTAGAGGCGCTTGAACATGGTCTGCACGGCGCGGGAGAGCCCGTCGTCCATGGTGAAGCGGTCGCGGCTCCAGTCGATGCCGTCGCCGAGGCGGCGCATCTGGCCCTGGATCTGGCCGCCGGATTCGCGCTTCCAGTCCCAGACCTTGTCGATGAACAGCTCGCGGCCGAAGTCTTCCTTGGTCTTGCCGTCCACGGCCAGCTGCTTCTCCACCACGTTCTGGGTGGCGATGCCCGCGTGGTCCATGCCCGGCAGCCACAGCACCTCGAAGCCCTGCATGCGCTTGCGGCGGGTGAGCAGGTCCATGAGGGTGTGGTCGAGGGCGTGGCCCATGTGCAGGGAGCCGGTCACGTTGGGCGGGGGCAGCACGATGGAGTAGGGCGGCTTGTCGCTGCTCGCATCGGCGGTGAAGTAACCAGCGGCTACCCAGCGCTCGTACAGGTCGGCCTCGACATCGCTGGGGTTCCAGCTCTTGGGGAGGGCTTCGGCACGATTACGCGGGTTCTCAGAGGCTGTGCTGGTCACCGTGCGATTCTAAGTGTTGAGATCCAGGTCGCATTCATCGCCGCCGAGATATGGGCGAGGGCGCGGGGGCAGAGAGCCGGAGAGCGGAGCTCTCGGCGGATGAGGGACACCGAGAGCCCCGCCCTCGACAGCCAGACTACCGCCGTTCGGAGCGATCTCCCCGGATCCATAAGCAATTCTCAGGTTCGGCCCAAATCGGCCAGGGTAAGCCACAATTCGTTGCATCTGCGTTGCGTTCGCACATGATCTCCAGGCCGCACAACCGGATTGCGGACGTTCCACGCGATTGGGGGTGACCGGTCGGGATGAAAACAATGATCGCTCAGTGATGGATCAGTGAAATCTCAGGGGAATCCCGGTTGCCGGAACCCCTTCCGCCACCGACGATGAAAGGGATGAACCCTCCGCTCGAACTCGGCACCCCACGCTCCCCCGCGCCCCGCGTGGTGACACCGCACCAGGTACACGATCTGCGGGGCGACGCGATTCGCGAATTGCGGTATCCCGCAGGGGCCGCGGTGATCATTACCGGGGTGCCCGGGGCCGGGAAGAGCACGGCGCTGAAGAAACTGTTCGGTGCGACAGCCGACGGTTTCGAGCCACCAGTCAGCCCCGCAGGCGCAATGGTGCTGGACTCCCAGCACTCGCGGAATTCGTGGCATCGGCGACTGGGCGGGGTGCCGTACCCGCTGTGGCTGCCGATCGTGCACGTGACGCACTACGCCCGGATTCGCAGAGCGCTGCGGGAAGCCGCCGGGCCGGTGGTGATTCACGACTGCGGAACCCGGCAGTGGGTGCGCAGACTGGTCTCCGCGTGGGCCGCGAACACCGGCCGCACCCTGCACCTGATCATGATCGACGCACCGGCGGAGGCCGCACTGGCCGGACAGGTGTCGCGCGGGCGCGAGGTCGGGCGACTCAGCTTCCAGTGGCATGTGGCGCGTTGGCAGCGGCTGGTCGATCTGGCGACGGCGGGAGTGATGCCGCGACCGACGCCGGATTCGGTGGTGATCCTGAATCGCACGAATGTGGTTGAGTTGCAGGGGATTTCATTCGCCCGGTGAGACGGGCCCGGGTGGCCGCAGGCCGGTGAGCACGATGTCGAGAAGGCGCCGCCAGTCGCCGCTGCCGGTGCGGATGGTCGCGGACAGAGCGCCGACGAGCATGTAGACATCGGCGGGGGTGCAGTCGGCGCGGAGGGTGCCGACGGCCTGGTCGGCGGCGATGAGATCCGCAATCACGGATTCGAGGCGGGCGAGCGATTCGCCGCGCGGTTCGCTGCCCGGGGTGTGACGGACCGATTCGATCGCGGCCGAGAGTCCCCGGTCGGCCGACAAGACCTCGCCGACGTGATGGAAGTAGCGGGCCAGCGCTTGACCCGCAGCGGCATTGGCCAGGCATTCGGCGCGGGCGAACTGTTCGATCTCGGCGAACCGTTCGGCGGCGATCGCCTCGATCAGGTCGGCCTGGGTGGGGAAATGGCGGTAGACGGTGCCGGTGCCGACACCGGCGACGCGGGCGATTTCCGGGAGTTGAACGTGACTTCCGCGCTCGGCCAACAGATTTCGGGTGACATCGAGGATCCGGTCGCGGTTGCGAGACACATCCGCGCGCGGCTTTCGCGCTGGGGTTGACACCTACGTTCCCTCTCGGCTTATCTTGAACCGGATTCGGACTCCGTTTCCATTTCTTGCGGAAAGGGTATCAGCAATGTCCCACGATCGCTTCCTGCTCCTACAGCCCGGCGAAGCACGGCCCGGTCGCATCCCCATGCCGCCCGCCTTCGCGGTGAAAGCCAGCACCGACGACACCGACGGACGGTTCTCCCTCCTGGAAGTCACCCTCGCCCGGGACATCCCCCGGCACACCCACCACGCCGCCGACGAATGCATCTACGTACTCGACGGTGTACTCGGCGTCGACTTCGACGACCGCACCCTCACCGCCACCGCAGGCATGTTCGTGCTACTCCCCCAAGGCGTTCCACACGCACTGCGCTGCGCGTCCTCACCCCCACCGCGAGTGCTGCAAATCTCGTCACCCGGGGGATGGGAGTGCTATCTGGAAGACCTGTTCGAAGCAGGCCCCGCAGTCCTGACCAACGGGGTGCTGGATCCAGCCAAGATCAACCCCATCGCGGAGAAGCACAACATTCAGTACGAAGTCCCCAAACTGCACACGCCCTGAACCCCAAGACACCAAAGGCGGACGAGCTGGGATCCACAACACCGAAAAG
>NZ_BDCH01000028.1 GCF_001613405.1 Nocardia crassostreae | reverse complement strand
GGCGCTGTAGCGAATTCACGGAGATACCCCGTTCTTGACCCCGAGGTCAAGAACGGGGTATTTTCATGTCCATGGGCAGGCCACGCAACTTCGAAACGGACGCCGTGGTGATCCGTGCGATGGAGGCGTTCTGGACCCATGGGTACGGCAATACCTCGCCCGCACAGTTGGCCGAGGCCACCGGCGTGGGAAAAGGGAGTCTGTACAACACGTTCGGCAGCAAGCGGGAGCTGTTCGATCGGGCGCTCGAGCGGTACGACCGGCAGGGGGTGGATTTATGCACGGAGATCCTGAACCAGCCAGGGACGACCCGGGAGCGGCTGCGGGCGTGGATGCGGTTCACGGTGGATTCCGATCTGGCGGAACCGATCCGGCGGGGCTGCATGATGGTGAACACCGCCATGGAGCTGGGCGGGCGGGATGCGGAAGCGACGCGCGCCGTGTCCGTCGCGCAGGAGCACATGGTCGAGGCGTTCGTCGCGCGCATCGAACAGGGGCGGCGTGACGGGGATGTGCGGGCCGAGGCCGATCCGCGGGCCACGGCCGAGTTCCTGCTGAACACCATTATGGGACTGCGGGTTTCGGCCAAGATTTCCGACCACGAGACGCTGTACCGAATCATCGACACCGCTTTGACCACACTCTGACCACGGGCCGCTCCGGGCGGCCTCTTCTTTTGCCCTAGTTTTTGACCTGTAGTTCAAGAAAGGTACGCACCATGGATCTCGGATTGAACGGCAAGACCGCCCTCGTCACCGGCGCCAGCCGGGGCATCGGACTGGCCGTCACCGAAGCGCTGGCCGCCGCGGGCGTGCGCGTCTTCGGCGTCGCCCGCACCATTACGCCCGAACTCGAAAAGGCCGCGGCCGGAACCGTATCCGCCGACCTGAGCACCGGCGCGGGAGCCCTCGCCGCGGTCGAGGCGGCGCTGGCCGAACTCGGCGGGCTCGATATCCTGGTCAACAATGTCGGCGGCGGCGACGGGGACAAGTTCAACCTCGGCGGCTTCCTCGACATCACCGATGAGCAGTGGCGAGATGTCTTCGCGCTCAACCTCTTCGGCGTCGTCACCACCACCCGCGCGGCACTGCCCAGCCTGATCGAACGGCGCGGGGCGATGGTGACCGTCTCCTCCATCAACTCGCGCCTCCCGGCCGTCGGACCCTCCGGCTACAGCGAGGCCAAGGCGGCGCTCACCGCGCTGAGCAAGCGGCTCAGCGAGGAGTTCGGTCCGCAGGGCGTGCGGGTGAACACCGTATCGCCGGGCGTGGTCGGCACCCAGCTGTGGCGGGGTCCCGGCAATATCGGCGCGAAGTTCGCGGCGGCCAACGGCCTTGCGCAGGAAGACTTCCTGGCCGCCCTGCCGGAGCAGTTCGGCATTGCCGCGCGCCGCATCACCGAACCGGAGGAGGTGGCCGATCTGGTCGCCTTCCTGGTCTCCGAGCGCGCCGGGAACATCGTCGGCGCGGACTTCGTCATCGACAGCGGCACCGTCAAGACGCTCTGACGGCGGCAGCGGCCCGGGACCCGCGAGGGTTCCGGTCCGTCGCGATTTACAGGTAGAGGCCGGTGCCGTGTTCGGGGCGTTCGTTGGCCACGGCGTGCAGGTCGCGCTCGCGCAGGACGTAGTAGGCCTGGGCCTGGATTTCCACTTCGTACTGATCCTCGGCGCTGAAGAGCACCTGATCGCCGACGTGGACGGCGCGGACATGGGATCCGACGCCGCAGACCTCGCCCCACGAGAGGCGTTTGGCCACTTGGACGGTCGCCGGAATGAGGATGCCGCCGCTACTGCGCCGCTCGCCCGCCTCCTGGTTGATGCGCACCATGACGCGGTCGTGCAGCATTTGGATTTCGAGCTTTGGATCGGACACCGCGGCAGTTTACTGCGGGGCGTCGACCACGCGGCGGACGGCGTCCCTGGTCCAGGCGCGAACCTGATCCAGATCGGCGTCGCCGTCGAGGACGAACGGAACGACATGGGGCAGCATGGCCGGATAGTTGATCATGCCCATGAGCAGGAGCAGGACATAGCCGGGCGGCATATCCGCGCGAATGAGGCCCTTGCCCTGGGCGGCGTCCACCTTGGTGCGCTTCTGGAGGTAGCGCTCGGCGCGGACCTCACCGGCGGTGCTGTTGCCGGGGCCGAGTTCGAGGGCCTCCCACATGAGCAGGCGGAGCAACTCGGGATGCTCGCGGTGGTAGTCGATGTGCTCGTCGATCCAGGTGTCGAGGTCTTCGATATCGGTGGTCACCGATTCGGCGACATCGAGCACGGCCTTCTCCAGGACCTGATGGAAGAGCTGCTGCTTATCGCCGAAGTAGGCGTAGATGAGCTGCTTGTTGGCATTGGCATTGCGGGCGATGCGGTCGACCCGGGCCCCGGCGATGCCGTAGGCGGCGAATTCGTCCATGGCGGCGGCGAAGATACGCGCCTTCGTGGCTTCGGGATCCCTGGGTGCCATGTCCACAATGGTAACCAACTAATCAGTTGACACGGTGCGCGATGCGGTGAAATAGTTTCAACCAACCAGTTGGTTAACCTCTCGCGAGATCCGCATTCCGGCGCAACGTCGCGCCCCACGTCCCCTATTTCCCGCTTACCCGTTCGGGAGAACCACGTGACAAGTCTTCACAACCCGCCCGCCGCAGTCCCGTCCGCCGCACCGGGTGAGTTCGCGGCGCGGTGGCGGGCGCTGCCGGTGATCCTCAGCGCCATGTTCATGGCGATGTTCGACTACTTCGTCGTCAATGTCGCCGCCTCGTCCCTGCAGCACGACCTCGCTGCCTCCGAGGCCGCCCTCGAATTGGTCGTCGGCGGTTACGGATTCGCCTATGCCAGCGGCCTGGTCACCGGCGGTCGGCTCGGCGATCTGTTCGGGCACCGGCGCATGTTCGTCGTCGGCATGCTGGCCTTCACCCTCGCCTCGCTGCTCTGCGGACTGGCGTGGAACTCCTGGTCGCTGGTCGGATTCCGGGTGCTGCAGGGCATGACCGCGGCGGCCATGATTCCGCAGGTGCTGGCGCTCATCAACACCATGTTCCCGGCGGGCGAACGCCCCAGGGCCATGGCCGGATTCGGCGCCACCATCGGTATCGGCGCGGTGGCCGGTCAGGTGCTCGGCGGCGTCCTGCTCGATCTCGACCTGTTCGGATGGGGCTGGCGGAGCCTGTTCCTCATCAATGTGCCCATCGGCATCGCCGCCGCCGCGCTCGCCGCGCGCTGGCTGCCGCGGCACGAGCAGACCTCGCGGCCGCGCCTGGATCTCCTCGGCGCCCTGGGCATTTCGACGGCGCTCGCGCTGGTGCTGATCCCGGTGACGCTCGGTCGCCCGGAGGGCTGGCCGCTGTGGACCTGGATCTCGCTGGCCGCCGCGGCCCCGATGCTGCTGCTGACCCTGCGCTACGAGAACCGGCTGCTGCGCGCGGGCGGCCAGCCCGTGCTGGACACCGACCTCATCGGTGACCGGAAGTTCCTGGCGGGCATGGTGGTCTCCGGCGGCTATCTGACCTTCTTCGCCGGATTCATGCTCTGCCTGACCCTGCTGTTGCAGAACGGCCTGGGCATGGACCCGCTCGCGGCCGGGCTCACCTTCGCCCCGCTGGGCCTGTGCTTCGCCCTCAGCTCGTTCTACGCCCGCCGCATCGCCGAGCGGATCGGCAATCGGGTCATTCTGCTGGGCGCGAGCATCAGCCTGCTCGGCATGCTGGTGACCAGCGGTGTCCTGGCCTGGTACGGCTCCGCGGTCAGCGCCACTGTGCTCATCCCCGGCATGATGCTGGTCGGCCTGGGCAATGGCATGGCCATCCCGGCGACCATCGGCGCGGTGCTTTCCTCCGGCGTTCCGGGTCATCAGGCCGGAATGGCGGCCGGGGTGCTCACCTCCGCGCAGCAGTTCGGCAATGCCATCGGCGCGACCGTGCTCGGCACCATCTTCTTCAGCGCGCTCGGAAACGCGCACGGCAGAGGCGATTTCGTGCACGGCATGGATGTGGCGGGGCTCAGCGCCCTGGCGGTCATCGCGGTGGTGCTGATCGCGGCGTTCGCGCTGAACCGGCCCACCGCGCACTGATCGGCGCGAACCCCGACTGGGGCGCGATATCTCCCGGGATATCGCGC
The DNA here is from genome assembly GCF_001613405.1 of Nocardia crassostreae. GTDB lineage: Bacteria > Actinomycetota > Actinomycetes > Mycobacteriales > Mycobacteriaceae > Nocardia > Nocardia crassostreae. The sequence goes on along the minus strand of NZ_BDCH01000028.1, from coordinate 291,869 downwards.
CCCTGCTTTCTCGGGCGCAGGAATACGGGGATTCGCCGATTTCCGCCATCGTGCCAGGATCGAACTCGAATTTGATCTTGTTGTGCGAAAGGAACTCCCATGAACCCGATAAACCCGCAAGGCCCCACCGATACGGTCGCTTACCTGCTCGCCATCCTCCGCGGGCTGCTGGCCTCCGGATCCGCACAGGGCTGATCCGGCACCGGTTCCGGACAATCGGGGTCCGAAGACGTAGTTTCTGGGTGTGGACCCGAACAGCTCTGCCGCCCTCGACATCCTGCGCGATCTGCTGCCCGACGGCATGGTGGTGACCGATCCCGATGTGCTGGGCGCGTATCGGCAGGATCGGGCGCTGGATCCGGAGGCCGGGACGGCCCTCGCCCTGGTGCGGCCGACCACCACCGAGCAGGTGTCGGCCGTGGTGCGGTGGGCGCACGAGCATCGGGTGCCGGTGGTGCCGCGCGGGGCGGGCACCGGATTGTCGGGCGGAGCGACCGCGCAGTCCGGGGCGCTGGTGCTGAGCACCGAGAAGATGCGGGAGATCAGCGTCGATCCGGTCACGCGGACGGCCGTGGTGCAACCCGGACTGCTGAATGCCGAGGTCAAGCGAGCTGTCGCCGCCCAGGGCCTGTGGTATCCGCCGGATCCGTCCTCGTTCGAGATCTGCTCCATCGGCGGGAACGCCGCCACCAATGCGGGCGGGCTGTGCTGCGTGAAGTACGGCGTCACAACCGATTACGTGCTCGGTATGGAGGTCGTGCTGGCGGACGGCACCGCGGTGCGGCTGGGCGGGCCCCGATTGAAGGATTCGGCCGGGCTCTCGCTGACCAAGCTGTTCGTGGGCAGCGAGGGCACGCTGGGCATCATTACCGAGCTCACGCTGCGGCTCCTGCCCGCGCAGCCGCCGCAGTCGACGGTGGTCGCCACCTTCCCCACGCTGACCGCCGCCACCGAGGCGATTCTGGCCATCACCGGGACGCTGCGGCCGTCCATGCTGGAGTTCATGGATTCGGTCGCCATCAACGCGGTCGAGGACGAACTGCGCATGGGCCTGGACCGTCAGGCCGCCGGACTCCTGGTGGCGCGCTCGGACGCCCCCGGCGAGCACGCCGGGCTGGAGGCCGACATCATGCTGGCCGCCTGCGAAAAGGCCGGGGCCACCGAGGCTTTCCGCACCGATGACGAGGAGGAGGGCGAGGCCTTCTGCGCCGCACGGCGATTCGCCATTCCGGCGGTGGAACGCAAAGGCCCGCTGCTGCTGGAGGATGTCGGGGTACCGCTCCCCCGGCTGGGCGAGCTGGTCAACGGCATTGCCGAGATCGCCCGTGCGCGCGAGGTGCTCATCTCCGTCATCGCGCACGCGGGCGACGGCAATACCCACCCGCTGATCGTGCACGATCCGAACGACCCGGCCGAGTCCGAACGCGCGCATCTGGCCTTCGGCGAGATCATGGACCTCGCGATCGGCCTGGGCGGCACCATTACCGGTGAGCACGGCGTCGGGCGGCTCAAGAAGGCCTGGCTGCCCGATCAGCTCGGCCCCGACGTGATGGCGCTCACGCGCCGCATCAAAGACGCCCTGGATCCGCACGGGATTCTCAATCCCGGCGCGGTCGTCTAGCGGGCTCCCCGGAACAATCCACTTCACAAGGGAGTTCAACCCGATCATGAGTACCAGGCTGGAACACAATGCCGACGCCACCCGCTACGAGATCTATCTCGACGACACCCTCGCGGGCTACGCCGACTACGCGGAGCGCGCCCAGGGCGAGACCAGGATCCGCGACATCCAGCACACCCTCACCTTTCCCGAGTTCCGCGGCCGCGGCGTGGCCGCGCAGGTCGTCGAGTACGCGCTGAACAACGCACGGGAAGAAGGCTTCTCGGTCGTCCCCACCTGCTGGTACGTCGAGAAGTACATTGCCGAGCACCCCGAATACGCCGATCTGGTGGCTTAATTCGCGCGGCTGCGGGTGTCGCCGTAGCGCGGCGGCTCGCGGCGCCGCCACACCAGGAACTGCTTATCGGTGACACTGCACATGGCCTCGATCACCTTGTCGTTGTCGAAACCCGGCAGCGCCTGCAAACGGGCCAGGAACGCGGTATCGGCCGCCGAATGCGGCACCACGCAACCCTTGCCGGTCGCCCCGATCAGCACGAAGAACACATCCTCGGCGAACGGCCCGTCCGCCGTCGTAATGATCCGCACCTCCGCGAGTTCGGTCCACGCGACCTCTTCCACCCGTCCATTGGCCAGCGTGCGCCGGACGAAGGTGTCGTTGATTTCGACTCCGGCCATGGATCCATAGTGCCCCCGCCCGGGTCGGCAAAACAGTCCCGAAACCACGGCTTTACCTGAGGAAAAGGTAAAGAAAAGCTCCGGCGAACTGACCGTCCGTCGAAGTGACGGCAGGTCGATCCCCGGAGCAATCCCCTAGCTATTGAACCGAATTCAGCGCAGCAGCTGGCGCGACATGACCACGCGCTGGATCTGGTTGGTGCCCTCGTAGATCTGAGTGATCTTGGCATCGCGCATCATTCGCTCCACCGGGAAATCGGTGGTGTAGCCCGCGCCGCCGAAGAGCTGCACGGCATTGGTGGTGACCTCCATGGCCACATCGGAGGCGAAGCACTTGGCGGCGGCGGAGATGAAGCCCAGGTTCTTCTCGCCGCGCTCGGCGCGGGCGGCCGAGGTGTAGACCATGAGGCGGGCGGCCTCGATCTACATGGCCATATCTGCCAGCATGAACTCGGTGTTCTGGAAGCTGGCGATGGTCTTGCCGAACTGCTTGCGATCCTTGGTGTAGGCGATCGCGGCGTCCAGCGCGCCCTGGGCCAGGCCCACGGCCTGCGCGCCGATGGTCGGGCGAGTGTGGTCCAGGGTCTGCAGCGCGGTCTTGAAGCCGGTGCCCGGGGCGCCGATCATGCGGTCGCCGGAGACGCGGCAGTTCTCGAAGTACAGCTCGGCGGTCGGGGAGCCCTTGATGCCCAGCTTGTGCTCCAGCGGGCCGACCACGAAGCCCTCGTCGTCCTTGTGCACCATGAACGCGGAGATGCCGTTGGCGCCCTTCTCGGCGTCGGTGACGGCCATGACGGTGTACCAGTCGGACTTGCCGCCATTGGTGATCCAGCACTTGGAGCCGTTGATGATCCAGTCGTCGCCGTCGGCCTTGGCGCGGGTGCGCATGGAGGCGACATCGGAGCCCGCCTCACGCTCGGACAGGGCGTAGGAGGCCATCTTGCCGTTCACGATGTCGGGCAGCACCTTGTGCTTGAGCTCCTCGGAGCCCTGCAGGATCAGGCCCATGGTGCCGAGCTTGTTCACGGCGGGGATCAGCGAGGAGGAACCGCAGACGCGGGCCACTTCCTCGATGACGATGCAGGTGGCGACGGAATCCGCGCCCTGGCCGCCGTAGGCCTCGGGCACGTGCACGGCATTGAAGCCCGCGGCGTTGAGGGCGGTCAGCGCCTCCTCCGGGAAGCGGGATTTGCCGTCCACGTCCTTCGCGTACGGGGCGATCTCCTTCTCGGACAGGCCGCGAATGGCCTCGCGCAGCTCGTGGTGGAAGTCCTCGAGCTGGAACAGGTTGAAATCGGGGTTGCCCGCCATGGGTTCACTCCTGGTTCGTCGGTCGGGATCGCCGCTGCTTGGCCAGCGCCGTCACCAGCATCTCGGCACTTAGTGCCAATCGAGCCCGAGTATACGCCGCAAAATCGCGGCCACATGCGCATACTGCCCGTGGAAGCCCTGGCACGCAGTGTCATCTCTGCCACTGCGGGCCGGTCACAGCGTATCCAGCCGATGGGCCAGAAGATCGGCGACCTGCCGGGGCGGCATATCGCGCGGGAACACCGCGACCACCATCTGCTCGGCCCGCGCCGCGGCGGCGGAATCGGACTCCGCGGACCCCGCGCGCAAACCTCCCGCACCCCCGTGCGGAATCGAGGCCAATGCAACACGCAGATCGGCGGGACTCGCATCCGACTCGCCGCGCACCATCCGGCGCAGCAGATAGTTGTGCGTCGCGGTCACCGCCGCGGTGAATTGCACCAATGCCAAATCCGACTCACCCCGCAGCGCGCCGCGCAGGTAATCGGTGAACAACCGCTCGTAGCGGAACACCGTCACGATCTCGCGCTCGCGCAGCGCGGGCTCCTGGCGCACCACCCGATACCGGCGCGCGGCCAGCTCCCGCCACTGGGTGAACCGCTCGAACACCTCGACCACCGCCGCGCACACCGCATCCCACGGATCACCCTGCGCCGCATCCAGAAAAGCCCGCGCCTGGGCCAGCTGCGATTCGTGGTCGGCGAAGACCACATCCTCCTTGGACCGGAACTGCCGAAAGAAGGTCCGCCGCGAAATCCCGGCCGCGTCCGCGATCTCATCGACGGTCGTCGCCTCGTACCCCTTCTCGGCGAACAGGCGCAGCGCCTGATCCACCACGGTCAGGCGGCGCGCGGTCGCGTCATCATCGGGGGCCACACGCCCACCGTAACCGGGGGCGGTCACCATGGGCGTCAGCTCAGCAGCTTGCTGCGCAGGGCGTCGTCCTTCTCCAGGACCATCTTCTCCAGATCGGCCTGGAACTGCTCCATGCGCGAACGCAATTCGGGGTTCGAGGCCGCCAGGATGCGCACCGCGAGCAGGCCCGCATTGCGAGCGCCGCCGATGGAGACGGTGGCCACCGGGACGCCCGCGGGCATCTGGACGATCGACAGTAGCGAATCCATGCCGTCCAGGTGCTTGAGCGGGACCGGGACGCCGATGACCGGCAGCGGGGTCGCCGAGGCCACCATGCCGGGCAGATGGGCCGCGCCGCCCGCGCCCGCGATAATGACCTGGATGCCGCGACCGGCCGCCTCCTTGGCGTAGTCGAGCATGCGCTGCGGGGTGCGGTGCGCGGAGACCACGCCGACCTCGAAGCGAATACCGAACTCCGCCAGGGCCTCCGCGGCGGCCACCATGGTGGGCCAGTCGGAGTCGCTGCCCATGATCAGGCCCACCTGTGCGGTGTCAGTCATGATGTGGATCCCATCCATCGGTCCAGATGGCGTGCGACATCCAGTGCGCCGCGCGCTCGGCTTTCTCCCGGGTCTCGGCGAGGTCGTCGCCGAGAATATTGATGTGGCCGATCTTGCGATCGACGCGTTCGCCCTTGCCGTAAAGATGCACCTTCGCCTCGGGCAGGCGGGCGGCCAGGTGATGCAGGCGCTCGTCCATGGACATCTCGGGGGCCTCCGCCGCGCCGAGGATATTGGCCATGACCGTGACCGGCGCCAGCGGGCGGGTGCTGCCCAGCGGGTAGTCCAGGACCGCGCGCAGATGCTGTTCGAACTGGCCGGTGCAGGCGCCGTCCATGCCCCAGTGCCCGGAGTTGTGCGGGCGCATGGCGAGCTCGTTGACCAGCAGCTCGCCGGAGTGCGTCTCGAAGAGCTCGACGGCCATGACGCCGGTGACGCCCAGCTCCGACGCCAGGCGCAGTGCGAGGGCCGAGGCCTCGGTCGCCCTGTCCTGCGGCAGGTCCGGGGCGGGGGCGATGACGACGGCGCACTGGCCGTTGCGCTGCACGGTCTCCACCACCGGCCAGGCGGCGGCCTGTCCGAACGGGGAGCGGGCGACCATGGCGGAGAGTTCCCGCTTCAGATCCACCTTGGCCTCGGCCAGTAGCGAAACATCGTGCGCGAGTTGGTCGGTCACGATCCGCTCGGTCTCGGCGGCATCGGCGGGCATCCACACGCCGCGGCCGTCGTAACCACCGCGCACCGCCTTCAGGACGAAGGGCCAGCCGTGCGCATCACCGAAGGCGACGGCATCGGTGACCGAATTCACTTCGGCGAAGGCCGGAATCGGAATGCCCAGCTCACCCAGCTTGTGCCGCATGGCCAGCTTGTCCTGGGCGAAGATGAGCGCGCTCGGCGGCGGCTGCACATTCACGCCCTCGGCGATGAGCGCCTCGAGCAGCTCGGTGGGCACGCCCTCGTGATCGAAGGTCAGCGCGTGCGAGCCGACGGCGGCCTTGCGCAGGGCCGTCAGATCGCCGTGGCTGCCGTAGACCACGTCCGGGGTGACCTGGGCGGCCGGATCGTCGGGGCGTTCGGCGAGCACCCGGAGCCGCTGGCCCAGCGCAATGGCCGCCTGATGGGTCATGCGCGCCAGCTGGCCGCCACCGATCATGGTGACGGTGGGCATGGCGGAGGAATCGAAGGAACGGACGGCGCTCACGTTCGTCAATGTTGTCATGACACCTACCGGCCCCTACCGTGCGGGTTGCTCATCACTTCCGCGAGAGACGTAGACTCGCTCCGTGTCATTTGTCGACGACGTGATAAACGTCCTGCCCAAACCGCTGCGGGACCTCGCGGACCGCCATTCCGAACTAATCAAGTTCGCGATTGTCGGCGCGACCACGTTCGTCATCGACATCGGGATCTTCTACATCCTGAAATTGACCGTACTGGAGCCGAAACCGACGGTCGCGCGCATCCTGTCCGGCGTCATCGCGGTCATCGCGTCCTACATCCTGAACCGCGAATGGACCTTCGATAAGCGCGGCGGCCGTGAGAAGCATCATGAAGCGCTGCTGTTCTTCGTGGTGAGCGGCATCGGCGTGTTGCTCGCGAGTGTCCCGCTGTGGGTGTCGAGCTACGTGTTCGATCTGCGCCAGCCGGATGCGAGTTTCACCGTCGAGAACATCGCCGACTTCATCAGCGGCTTCATCATCGGCAATCTGCTGCAAATGGCGTTCCGATTCTGGGCGCTGCGCAAGTGGGTGTTCCCCGATGAAATGAAGGAGCTTCAGGAGGAGTTCGAGGACCTCGTCAACGAGGAACAACTCGGACACAGCTGACAATCGACACCACTGCGGCCCGGAACCCGAAGGTTCCGGGCCGCAGTCGTTTCCGGGTCAATCGTTTCGGGCGGTCCGCGGCGACATGGTCACGGTGAGCCGGACGCCGCCGAGCGGGCTCTCGCCGATCTCGGCATCACCGCCGTGCAGGCGGGCCTGCTGTGCGACCAGGGCGAGGCCGAGCCCGCTGCCCGGAGCCGAGCTGGCACGATGGAAACGCTCGAAGACCTTGGCGCGCTCGGCTTCCGGAATGCCGCCGCCATTGTCGTCGACGGTGAGGACGACCGATTCGGCGGCTTCGCGCACGGCGATCTCGATGCGATCGGCCGCACCGTGGCGGACCGCATTGGTGATGGCATTGTCGAGCACCGAACGCAATCCGGCGACGAGACCGCGCAGGCGGACGGGCTCCACGGCCTCGGCGTCGATGGTCACCGCCGGATGCGCGTGCCGGGCGTCGTCGACGACCTGGTCCACGAGCTGGCCCAGATCCACATCCTCCCAATCGGATTCGGTGGTGAGATCGCCGACGGTCAAGCGCTCCAGGGCATACAGGGTGGATTCGACGGTCTGCTGGCTGGCCAGCACATCGTCGAGAATCCCGGCGCGGTCTGCCTCGGACAGCGGCAGCGAGCGCAACACCTGCAGATCAGTGCGCATGGCGGTCAGCGGCGTGCGCAGTTCGTGCGCGGCCGTGGCGGCGAAATCCCGTGCGGTGACCAGGGCTTCGCTGGTGTGGCGGCGCTCGTCGGCGATCCGCCCCAGCATGGTGTTCATGGCCTCGGCCAGTTCGGTGGTCTCGCTGGCCATCGACCGCCGCGACGGTTCCAACTCCAGCCGGTCGCCCAGCCCGGCGGTGGCCGCGGTGAGCCGCCGCAGCGGAGCCACCGCGCCCGAGGCGAAATACCAGCCCAACAGGGCCGCCAGCGCGGTCGCGCCCACCCCGATGGCGACGATCCGGGTGCGCTGCGTGGTGACCGAATCCGCCACCGCGTCACGGGAAATGGCGATCATCACCGGCTTGCCGTCGACGGGCACGGTGCGCTGGAAGTCCGGCGAATCCGGTACGTCCGGCGCTTGGACAGCGGGCACCGCACCCTTGATGAACAGCTTGCCCTCGCGGACGGCGTCGGCATCCACGGTCGGCAGAGTCGGCAGGGCCGGTTCGACACTGCCCTGGGCGACCTCGCCCGGGGGCATGTCCCCCGGCGCGGTTCCCTCCGCGCGGGTGATGGCGAGCGAGCTGACCAGCGTTCCGGCCTGTACCCGCGCATCAGTAGGAGCCACCAGGAACAGCAGGGCGCTCATCGCCCCGACCACGATCGCCGCCGTCGCGGCGCTGGCCAGCGCCACCCGCGTCCGCAGCGACAGCGGCCGCCGCGCCCTCATGCGTCCGTCCGTAGGACTAAGCCGACGCCGCGCACCGTGTGGACGAGCCGGGGCGTGCCGGTGGATTCGAGTTTGCGGCGCAGATAGGAGACGAACACGTCGACCACTTTCGTCTGGGTTTCGAAGTCGTAGCCCCAGACGCGGTCCAGGAGCTGGGCGCGGGAGAAGACCTGACCGGACGCGGAGGCCAGCGCCAGCAGCAGGTCGAATTCGCGTTTGGTGAAGTCGATCAGGGTGCCGTCGACATAGGCGCGGCGGGCGCTGGGGTGCACGACGAGCGGTCCGATGACCACCCGGTCATCGGACTCGTGCGCCGGGGCGGGCGCGCGGCGCAGCATGGCGCGCAGGCGGGCGATGAGCTCGCCGAGATCGAACGGTTTGGTGAGATAGTCGTCGGCCCCGGCCTCCAGGGCGCCGATCCGGTCGGTCACCTCGGAGCGGGCGCTGAGCACGCAGATCGGAATGTCATTGCCGAACGAGCGCAGCGCCGTCACCACCTGGACGCCGTCGAGCAGCGGCATATTGAGATCCAGCAGCATGGCCTGCGGCGCGCTCGCGGTAATGCGCTGCAGCGCGGAGGCCCCGTCCGTCGCGGTCTCGACCTCGAAACCGGACAGCCGCAGCCCCCGCGCTATGGACTCCAGCACCCGGGCGTCGTCGTCGACCACCAGGATCCGCGGGTTACTCACCCCACCGACGATACTGACGCTCACCCGCCCCGACCTGTGAAGACCCGATCAATCACCCGGCGCTGTCGGTGCTCGGCAGCGCGGGGCGCGGGGCTACCAGCACGTGCGGGCCGTCGGGCTGGACGATGGTCACCTCGGGCCGCTGCCCGAGGCGGACGCCGGGTTCCGCGGGGGCGCCCGGCCCGATGGGCAGGGCCGGGACCGCGCCCGGCGGCAGCTGGCCGCGGTGCACGGTCACGGTGCCGTTCTCGTCCTTGGTGACCAACACGCCCTCGGCATCGTCCGGCAGCGGGACGGCGGGGGCCACCACGACCGGACGGGAGACGTCATCGGGGGTGTCGGCATTCGCGACGCCCGGCGCCAGCAGCGCGGCGATGACGGCGGCGCCCGCGACGCCGCCGCCGATGATGCCCCGGCGGACAGTGGACTTCTGCATAAGCGTTCCTTCGATCTCGTCGGCGATAGCTCACCGGTCTGTTCTGGACGAGTCCGAAGGTATGGAGCGATTTCTCAGCGGACGCTAGCGAATGGTTAGGGAATCGATAGAAAGGCCGTGCGGCGTCAACGCGGTTCTGCCATAGCGGTATTCGAGGGCCGGTCCGCCGTCGAGGAACCGAGGAAGACCGCGAACAGGGCCGGGCGGCGCCGCTGTAGTTCCAGGCGGCCGCCGTCGGCCTCGATGAGGGCGCGGGCCAGGGCCAGGCCGACGCCGGTGGATCCGGCGGCGGAGAAGCCGCGGTCGAAGATGTGCGGGGCGAGTTCGTCGCGCACACCGTCGCCCTCGTCGGCGACCTCCACGCAGACCAGCGGATCGCGATCGTCCCGGCCGCCGGTCACCGTGCGCGCCGAGACCACGGTGCGAACCGAGACCGTGCAGGTGCCGCCGCCGTGCATGAGGGCATTGTCCACCAGCACCGCGAGGGCCTCCCGCAGCCGCGAACCGGTCACCGGCGCGGTCAGCGTGGGATCGCCCAGCAGCACCAGTTTGCGGCCCGCCTCCGCGAACGGATGCCGCCATTCGGCCACCACCCCGCGCAGTTCCGCCACCACCGGCACCGGATCGCGGTCGGCGGCGCCCTCGTCGCGGGAGGCGCGCACCAGCTCGTCGATGGCGTCGGTGAGCCGATCCACCTGCGCCATGGCCTCTTCCGCCTCGTGCACCACATCGGGATCGTCGTGGGTGGACAGCTCGTCCAGGCGCAGGCGGACCGCCGTCAACCGGCTGCGCAGCTGATGGGAGACATCGGCCACCAGGGCGTGCTCGCGTTGCAAGCGGCCCGCGATCTCCACCGTCGCCGAATCCAGCACGTCGGAGACCCGGTCCAGTTCGGTGATGCCGTGCCGACGCGGATCTGCGCGGAAGTCGCCCTTGGCCAGCCGGGCGGCGCGCGCCGCCACATCGCGCAGCGGATCGGCCACCCGGCGCGCGGTCACCACCGCCACCGCGATGCCCGCGCCCAGCGACATGAGCACCAGGCCCAGCACCGCGCCCAGGGCCTGGCGTTGCATCGAATGCATCGGCGCCGCGGGGGTTTCCAGTCGCAGCGAGCCGGAGGTGCCCATGGCCAGGGATTCCGAGATGGGATCGCGCACCAGTTCCACGCCGATATCGATGCGCGAGGCATTGTCCTGGGGCGTCGGGTACACGATGGTCAGCCGCCCGCCGGTGGGAATGAGCGGTTTCATCGAGCGCAGATCGAGTTCGCCGTGCACGAGCCCGTCGTCCTGCTCCTGGGCCACCACCTCGACCGCGATCCGGTCGAGCCGGCTGCGCAGTTCGCCGCGGCTGATGTCCTCCACCCACTGCCAGGCCGTGAAGGCCAGCGGCACACCGAGGACGAGGGTGGTGAGGGTCAGCGCAGCCACCATGGACAGCAGAATTCTGCGTCTCATCGTCGAGATGCCTCGCTTCGCCGGGCCTTCGGGAGGAATGAGCGTGCTAGTCGGTGTTGAAGCGGAAGCCTACGCCGCGCACGGTCACGATCCGGCGCTCGGCCACCGGCCCCTCGTCGCCGATCTTCCGGCGTAGCCAGGACATGTGCATATCGAGGGTCTTGGACCCGCGTAGGTCGGCGTCACCCCACACCTCGCGCAGTATGGTCTCCCGCGACACCACCTGCCCGGCCCGGTCGATGAGCACCTTGAGCAGCTCGTACTCCTTGTTGGCGAGATTCACCTCGAGCCCGTTCACCAGCACCCGCCGGGCGGCCGGTTCCAGCCGGATGCCGCCGACCTCCACCGCCTCGTCCCCGATTCCGCTGCGCCGCAGCAGGGCTCGCACCCGCGCCAGCAATTCCGCGAGCCGGAAGGGTTTGCCCACGTAGTCGTCGGCGCCCGCATCCAGGCCGACCACGAAATCCACCTCGTCGGTGCGCGCGGTGAGCATGAGCACCGCCAGATCCGCGCCCTGGGCCCGCACCTGGCGGCAGACCTCGAGGCCGTCCATACCGGGTAGGCCGAGATCGAGAATCAGCAGGTCGTGGCCGCCCTCGAGGGCTCGCTCCAGGACCGCGGGGCCGTAGCTCTCCACGGTCACCGAATAGCCCTCGCGCCCCAGCGCTCGCGATAGCGGCGCGGCGATCGCCTCGTCGTCTTCGGCCAGCAGTACGGCGGTCACGGGACAAGCCTACGGGTAGCCCGCCTCGGATCCGTAGTAGCCGCCGCCGTTTCCATTGTTCTGCACCACATCGAAGACCTGGTGATACAGCATGGCGTGCACCTTTTGCACATGCGGGATGTCGTCGTATTCGAGAGGTTCGTCCGAGGCCGATCCGATAATGAGCGTTCCGGTGCCGAGCATCCGATCGAACAGGCCGTGCCGGAATTGCACATTCGAGATGCGGTTCATCGGAATATCGATTCCGGTGTGCGTCAGCACACCCTGGCGGATCAGCACCCGCCGATCGGTCACGATGAAATGCGTCGACTTCCACCGAATGAGTGCGGAGACGCTGCGCCACAACACGATCCCCAGCCAGAGGACCAGTATCGCGAGCAGCAGCCAACCGCGCAGCGGATCGGCGACGCGCCGCGAAACCACGCCCGCGGCGAACCCGGCCAATGCGGTGATCAGGATGAAAGTTACAGCGGGCCAGAACAACATCTTCCAATGCGGATGACGGTGCAGCAGCAGCTGCTCCTCCGGCGCCAATGCCTCCTCCGGATAACCCATGCGCACAACCTACCGCGCCGAGATGTCAGAATGCCTGACGCCGAGCAGCGGTGTGAAGCACAATATTGCGTCCGCCGCGTAGCATCGGCGACCACGATCTGCCTTTCGCGAGCTGTCCCCTGCACGACCCGTCCGGAGCCTGACCGGCGCATGACACAGGAGGCGTGTGTGACCCGAGAGTTGACGCAGTTCCAGATACTCACAGAGCTCGAACCGGTGGCCGAGGAGAACCTGAACCGCCGCCTGTCCATGGCCAAGGATTGGAACCCGCACGATTACGTGCCGTGGGACCGGGGCCGCAATTTCGCCGCCATGGGCGGCGAGGACTGGGATCCCGCGCAGTCCACGCTGTCCGAGGTCGCCAAGATCGCCATGATCACCAATCTGCTGACCGAGGACAATCTGCCCTCCTACCACCGCGAGATCGCCGAGAACTTCTCCCAGGACGGCGCCTGGGGCACCTGGGTGGGCCGCTGGACGGCCGAGGAGAACCGGCACGGCATCGTCATCCGCGACTATCTGGTGGTCACCCGGGGCGTGGATCCGGTCGCGCTCGAAGAGGCCCGGATGATCCACATGACCCAGGGCGCGCAGTCCCCCGACGACTGGGGCGGCTTCCTGGAGAACGTCGCCTACGTGACCTTCCAGGAGCTCGCGACCCGCGTCTCGCACCGCAATACCGGCAAGGTGTGCAATGACGCCATCGCCGACCGCATGCTGCAGCGCATCGCCGCCGACGAGAACCTGCACATGATCTTCTACCGCACCATGTGCGGGGCCGGACTGGATCTGGTGCCCGATCAGGCGCTCGAGGCGATCGTGAAGGTGCTCACCAACTTCGTCATGCCCGGCGCCGGGATGCCCAACTTCCGCCGCAATGGCGTCATGATGGCCAAACACGGCATCTACGATCTGCGCCAGCACATGGAAGAGGTCGTCAACCCGGTCATCAAGCACTGGAACATCTTCGGCCGCAACGACTTCGGCGCACGCGGCGAGAAGGCGCGCGAGGAGCTCGGCTCCTATGTCGAGAAGCTCGAGGCCGATGTGCTCAAGTTCGAGGAGCAGCGCGACCGCATGCTCGCCCGCGAGGCCGCCCGCGGCCACCTCCAGCCCGCCTGACGTCCCTCGCCTCCCCGGAACGTGACAACCGATCTCGCGAGGTCCGGGTAGTCCCGGGGAGGCGGCGGAGGTCAGTACTCGGCGCGCAGGTGGGTGACGTCGCCCGCCGAGACGGCGCGGTCACCGATGAGCAGGCGACCGTTCTCGTCCACGCCGGTGGCGATGCCGGTGAGGATCTCGCCGCCGGGCAGTTCGGCGCGCACCTGGGCGCCGATGGTGGAACAGCGCTCCCGATAGGCCGCGGCCAATTCCGTGATGTCCCAGCGCACCGCTTCCCAGGCGGTGAAGCGGCGGCCGAATTCGCGCATGACGGCCGCCGCCAGTTCGGTGCGATCGGTCTCTGCGGCCCCGGACAGCAGCAGCGAGGTGGCGTGCGGGACAGGCAGTTCCGCCTCGGTGAGGCTCACATTCAGGCCGACGCCGACCACCACGGCCGGATCGGGGCCCACCGCCGCGATCTCGGCCAGGATGCCCGCCGCCTTGCGGCCGTCCACCAGAACGTCGTTGGGCCACTTGAGCACGGCCTTCACCCCGGTGACCGCCCGCACCGCGTCGACCACGGCCACCCCGGTCAGCAGGGGCAGCCAGCCCAGCACCGCCGGATCGATACCGCGCACCCGCACCAGCAGGGACATGGCGAGCTGCGCCCGCGGCGGGCTCACCCAGACCCGCTCGTGCCGCCCGCGCCCGTGCTCCTGCGCCTCGGCGATGAGCACCACCCGATCGAGGTCCGAATCGGCCGCGCGCGCAACGAGATCCGCATTCGTCGACCCCGTCGACTCCACCACCTCCACGCCGGAGAAGAACCTCTCCGCCGCCGATTCGCGCCGCAACCGCTCGATATCCAACGCTGGCCTGTCCATGCCCGCAGGCTACCCCACCCGGTGCGGCGGAAATGGCATCACGCGAGGTCCCGGGGCTCCAGTCCGAGCGCTCCGGCGGTGAACCTGCGCACCGTCACCAGGCCGTCCTCGAGGGCCGCTTCGAATCCCGTGCGGGCCCAGCCGGTCACCGCGGCGGTGCCGTCCGTGCCGGGGGTGACGCCGATCTCCGCGACCATTTCCGCGGTCGTCGGCACGCACACCGCCCACGAGAAATGCGTCTCGTCAGCCCATTCGACGGTGCGCCGCGCCACGTACTCCGGATCGGTGATCCCGCCGTCGGCCAGTGCGGGTCGGTCGTCGATCCGCTCGTCGGCCCGCAATGCCCGCAAGTACCAACTGCCCGCATTGATTTCGATGGGTTCCATCAATCCTCGCGCTTCTTTTTCTTCTCGTCGCGGTCGTCCGCCCACCATGCCCACATGTTCCCGAACAGCAGGGTGGCCGCCACCGGAATGAGCAGGAATACCAACCAGTGCTTGGTGAGAAAGAACAGCACGATGGCGAGAATCAGGACCAGCGGCATGACCCGCTGCTCGCGCCACTGACTCCGCCCCTTGGGTTGCCGCTCCCCGGCGGCCTTCTCCACCACCGGCGCGGGCAGATCCGCGAACACGGGCGCCAGATCCCCGCGCGTCCACGATCGCACTGCGCTCGTCGAACTCGGCCACGCTGAGCCGCCCGGCCGCGAAATGATCCGACAACTGCTTCATGGCCTCTTCCCGCTCCGCGGTGCCGATGCGAATCTCCGGTGGTTCAGCCATGCCACGACCTTAGCCCCGAACCCAACTCTCGGAAGCTCTCAGGGGCTTCGCCCCCGAACCCCCACACGACCTCGGGGCAAGCCCCGGACCCCGAAAGCGATTCGGGCCGCTCACCATTGGTGAGCGGCCCGATCGAATCTCGTGGGGTTTCAGGGGAACCCCTGAGAGTTACGAGAGTTGTTATTTGATCTCGGCGAGCACGGTGCCCTGGGTGATGGCGGCTCCGGCCTCCACCGACAGGCCCGTGATGACACCGGCCTTGTGGGCGGTGACCGGGTTCTCCATCTTCATGGCCTCGAGCACCACGACCAGGTCACCGGCCTCGACGGTCTGGCCTTCCTCGACGGCCACCTTGACGACAGTGCCCTGCATGGGCGCGGTCACGGCGTCACCGGAGGCCGCGCCGCCCGCGCCGCCACCGCGCTTGCGCGGCTTGGGCTTCTTGCGAATGACGCCCGCGCCGTTTCCGGCCGCACCGGCGCCGACGGAGAACTGGCCCGGCAGCGACACCTCGAGGCGACGGCCGCCGACCTCGACGACCACCTTCTGACGCGGGGCCTCGTCGTCCTCCTCGATGGCCACGCCACCGGTGTAGGGCTCGATGGGGTTGTCCCACTCGTTCTCGATCCACTTGGTGTAGACGTCGAACTTGGTGCCGTCACCGATGAACGCCGGGTTCTCGACAATGTGGCGGTGGAACGGGATGACCGTGGCCAGGCCCTCGATCCGGTACTCGGCCAGGGCGCGGGCGGCGCGCTGCAGCGCCTGCTCGCGGTTCTCGCCGGTGACGATGAGCTTGGACAGCATGGAGTCGAACTGGCCGCCGATGACCGAGCCCTCGACCACGCCGGAGTCGACGCGCACGCCGGGGCCCGCGGGCTCCTTGTAGACGACGACCGGACCGGGGGCGGGCAGGAAGCCGCGCCCGGCGTCCTCACCGTTGATGCGGAATTCGAAGGAGTGCCCGCGCGGCGCCGGATCCTCCTTGATGGTGAGCTCGTGGCCCTCGGCAATGCGGAACTGCTGGCGCACCAGGTCGATGCCCGCGGTCTCCTCGGTGACCGGGTGCTCGACCTGCAGGCGGGTGTTGACCTCGAGGAACGACACAGTCTCGCCCTGCACCAGGTACTCGACGGTGCCCGCGCCGTAGTACCTGGCTTCCTTGCAGATGCGCTTGGCGGACTCGTGGATCTTGGAGCGCACCTCGTCGGACAGGAAGGGGGCCGGGGCCTCCTCGACCAGCTTCTGGAAGCGGCGCTGCAGCGAGCAGTCGCGAGTGCCCGCGACGACCACATTGCCGTGCTTGTCGGCGATGACCTGCGCCTCGACGTGGCGGGCCTTGTCCAGGTACTGCTCCACGAAGCATTCGCGGCGGCCGAAGGCGGCAATGGCCTCGCGGGTGGCGGACTCGAACAGCTCCGGAATCTCCTCGATGGTGTGCGCGACCTTCATGCCGCGACCGCCACCGCCGAAGGCGGCCTTGATGGCCACCGGAACGCCGTACTCCTTGGCGAACGCCACGACCTCGTCGGCGTTCTTGACCGGATCCTTGGTGCCCACGGCCATGGGCGCCTGCGCGCGCTCGGCAATGTGGCGGGCGGTGACCTTGTCACCCAGATCGCGAATGGACTGCGGGGAGGGGCCGATCCAGATCAGGCCCGCGTCGAGCACGGCCTGGGCGAAATCGGCGTTCTCGGACAGGAAGCCGTAACCGGGGTGGATGGCGTCCGCGCCGGCCTTGGCGGCGGCGTCGAGGATCTTGTCGAACACCAGGTACGACTCGGCCGAGGTCTGGCCGCCGAGGGCGAAGGCTTCATCGGCGAGCTGTACGAACGGCGCCTCCGCGTCCGGTTCCGCGTACACGGCGACGCTGGCGATTCCGGCGTCCTTGGCGGCCCGGATCACGCGCACGGCGATCTCGCCTCGATTGGCTACGAGGACCTTTGTGATCTGCGCGTTGGCATGGTTGGGCACTGAGCCTCCTGTGCTCTGAAAACTTTCGTCGTGGGCGAGTGTAGGCAGTCTGCCAACAAGCGCCGAACGGGGATAGGGCTACCCGAGAGTAGGAACACCTCTCGTAGCGAGGGTTTCATCGAACCTATCGCCTCGAACGCCTCAGTCAAGTTATCGGGCGGTAGCCGGGTAGACGTCAGGGGTGCGCCGCCGTGGGAATCACACCGGGCTCGGCCCCCGTGGCGGTCGGCATACCGACCGAATTGGCCCATTCGGTCCAGCCGCCGTCGTAGTTGCGGACCCGGTCCACGCCCAGCAGGAAGGTGAGAACGAACCAGGTGTGCGCCGACAGCCTGCCGATACGGGAGTAGACGATGGGCGCGCTGGCGCCGAGCACGCCGCCGTAGATGACATCGAGTTCGGCGCGGGGCCGGAAACGCGAATCGGGGCCCACCGCGGCCGTCCAGGGGATGCTGACGGCCGACGGGATGTGGCCCGCGCGCAGCGCCTGCTCGTCCGGGCGATCCAGCTCCACGAGCTCGCCGGTGTACTCCTCGAAGACGCGAGCGTCTGCCAGCGGCACGTCGAGATTGGCCACGACGTCCTGACGGAAGGCGCGCGCGGACTTGTCGTCGCGCTCGGCGGTGGGGTATTCCCCGTATCCGGTGACCGGGAATTCGAAGGTGGTGTCGCGGGCCTCGGAGATCCAGGCATCGCGGCCGCCGTCCAGCAGGCGCACGTCGGCGTGCCCGAAGAGGCTGAAGATTCACAGCGTCGCCGCCGCGGTGCCATTGGCCCGGTCGCCGTAGATGACGACGGTGTCGTCGCGGCCGATGCCCTTGGCGCGCATGAGGGCCGCGAAGCGCTGCCCGTCGATCACATCGCGGGTCAGGGGGTCGATCAGCTCGTTCCGCCAGTCGAGCTTGATGGCCCCCGGGACATGCCCGATGTCGTATAGCAATATGTCCTCGTTGGACTCGATGATCTTGAGCCCCGGCGCGCCGATGTTTGCCGACAGCCATTCTGTGGTTACTAGTAGGTGAGGATGTGCGTAGGAGCCGAACGAGTGATGCGGATCCGGGGCGACGGGCACAGTGTGGTCCTTAGCGCGTGGTTGGGTTAAGTATTGGCGGTTCGATTCTCGACACCGATCGTAGGCATGTGGTGGATACCAAACTCGTTTCAGATCACGAATCGGGTGATTGGGCGAATTAAGCGCAGCTTCATCCGATAAAGTCTCCCGGGAGGAGGGGTGAGCTATGTCCGATTCTTGGCCGCGACGGCGACTGCTTGCGATCCTACGTGGCGCCAGCGAGCCTCTCGACGCGCAGGAACTGGCGCGCGTCACCGGTCAACATGTGACTACGGTTCGTTTCCATTTGGACGTCCTCACCCGGGAATCCCTGGTCCGCCAATTTCAACAGCCCCCACGCGGTCGCGGCCGTCCGCGAATCGGATATACCGCGGTGCAGCGATCGGTCGGCTATCAGGAATTGGCGCAAGTGCTGGCCGATCAACTCGGCAGTGATCCGCGGCGGCGCTCCGATGCCGCGATAGCCGCGGGCCGCGCCTGGGGCGCGAAAATGGAATCGGTGGATCAGCCCGTCGAATCCCTGGACGAC
The DNA here is from genome assembly GCF_001613405.1 of Nocardia crassostreae. GTDB lineage: Bacteria > Actinomycetota > Actinomycetes > Mycobacteriales > Mycobacteriaceae > Nocardia > Nocardia crassostreae. The sequence goes on along the minus strand of NZ_BDCH01000028.1, from coordinate 273,426 downwards.
GCAAAGGATCTCACCGTCACCCTGGCCTCGGAACTCGGTTTCGCGCCGGAGCGCGAGCACGACACCGAGACCGACGAGCAGGTCATGATCCGGCTCACCGCCTGCCCGCTGCGCGAACTCGCGCGCACGCATTCCGAAGTGGTGTGCGGTGTGCACCTGGGGCTCATGCGAGAAGTCCTGGACCGCAATGGCGGCCGCGATCAGGTCTCGGTCCGCCTGCATCCGTTCGTGGAGCCGGAACTGTGCGTGGCGCGCCTGGAATGGCTGAAAGCCCGCACGCCCGAATCGGTTCCGGATGTGGACGACACCGCCGGGGAGCCCCGGCTGGCGACCTCAACGGGCCGTATCGCCCCGCAATTGCGCACTGGCGACCCACAATTGCGCAATGCCGACCCCTACGTCGGCAAGCAGTCGACGAACCAGCGGTAGCCCGATCCCGATCACGCTGGAGGGATCCCCGTCGATCCGGTCCACGAACCAGCCGCCCATACCGTCCAGGGTGAACGAGCCCGCCACCCACAGCGGCTCCTCCGAGGCGATATAGGCGTCGAGCTCCTCGGGTTCGGGTTTGGCGAAATGCACGGTGGTGGAACTGCACTCGGCGGCCTCGCCGACGATCTCGCCGTCACGCACGCGCAGCACGCAATGCCCGGTGAGCAGATCCGCACTGCGCCCGGCCATCTCGGCCCAGCGCGCCCGCGCCACCTCGGGGGTCAGCGGCTTGCCCTGGAGCACGCCGTCCACCAGCAGCATCGAGTCACAGCCGACCACAACGGAATCGGCGAATTCACCGGCGGCATTGCCCTCGGCCGCGATGGCCGCGGCGATGTCACGAGCCTTGGCCTTGGCCAGTTCGATCACGACGATCTCGGGCGCGGTGCCCTCCGGCAGGGCGGCAGCCACCGCGTCTTCGTCCACATTGGATACCCGTACCACCGGCTCGACCCCCGCATTGCGGAGCACACCGAGCCGGGCGGGCGACTGGGACGCCAGAACGAAAGTCGTCACAGGCTGCGCCCAATTCGGCATGAGCGGGGCCCTCCGTGGTTACGCAAGCTGCCGCCTCCGGGCCTGACCGCTCATGCCGGTCAGTCGCGCAGGTGCGACAGGGCCGGGAAGGCGTAGGGCGAGAACGGCGAGGAGCCGCGGTGCGAGAGCGTGGGGCGGCCCCACATATCGGCCGGGCCGTTCTTCGACGGGGCGGCCGCGGCGCTCGCCGCGGCGGCGGTGAACACGGCGACGAGGGCGGCGAGCTCCTCATCGGTGGGATTGCCCTTCAAGACCTGGATGAGCGGACCCGCGCTCCCGGGCGACGGTTCGGTTCCGGCGACGACGGCCGTATCGACCGCTTCCGCCAACTCGTCGACCGCTAGATCCAGTTCGGCGGCGCGCAGTACCTCTTCGTCAGCCATGGTCGTCACAGCGCCAGTCCTCCTGTCCAATCGCCGCCGGGGCGGCTGAGTTCGCGGAATGGGGTCTCCGGTCCGCAAACGGTATTCGTTACGACCCCCGGTGGCGAGGGCAGTCTTCTACCATCTTTGCTCGGATGAGGCGGTAATGCGCGGTATGTCCTGTGCACAGTGTGCGCCCCATCCCGCGCTATATCGCTTCATCAGAGCGGAATGTTGCCGTGCTTCTTCGGCGGCATCGACACCATCTTGCGCTCGAGCAGGCGCAGTGCCGACACGATCTGCCCGCGGGTGTGCGAGGGCGGGATGACCGCGTCCACATAGCCCCGCTCGGCGGCCACGTAGGGGTTGACCAGGGTGTCCTCGTACTCGTTCTGCAGTTCCAGGCGCAGGGCGTCCACATCGGAGCCCTCGGCCGCGGCCTGCTGCAACTGCTTACGGTAGACGAAGCCGACCGCGCCGGAGGCGCCCATGACCGCGATCTGTGCGGTGGGCCACGCCAGATTCACATCCGCGCCCATGTGCTTGGAGCCCATGACGTCGTAGGCGCCGCCGTAGGCCTTGCGGGTAATAATTGTGATCTTGCCCACAGTGGCCTCGCCGTAGGCGTAGAGCAGCTTGGCGCCGCGGCGGATGATGCCGTTGTATTCCTGGCCGGTGCCCGGCAGGAAGCCCGGCACGTCCACCAGGGTGATGATCGGGATATTGAAGGCGTCGCAGGTGCGCACGAAGCGCGCGGCCTTCTCCGAGGCGTCGATGTCCAGGCAGCCCGCGAACTGGGTGGGCTGATTGGCCACGATGCCGACGCTGCGGCCGTCGATGCGGGCGAAGCCGACGATGATGTTCATCGCGCGCTCGGCCTGCACCTCCAGGAATTCGTCGTCGTCCACCAGGCAGCGAATGACCTCGTGCATGTCGTACGGCTGGTTCGGCGAATCCGGGATGATCGTGTCGAGCAGGAGGTCTTCCTCGGTGAGGGATTCCTCGATGGCTCCGTCGATCGGGTCGGAGGCCGGGAAGCGCGGGGCCTCGGCGCGGTTGTTGCTGGGCAGGTAGGACAGCAGATCCTTGACGTAGTCGAGGGCGTCCTGCTCGCCGGAGGCGACATAGTGCGCGACACCGGACTTCACCATGTGGGTCTGGGCGCCGCCCAGCTCCTCCATGGTGACCTCTTCGCCGGTGACGGTCTTGATGACGTCCGGACCGGTGACGAACATCTGCGAGGTCTGATCGACCATGACGACGAAGTCGGTCAGCGCCGGGGAGTACACGTGGCCACCGGCGGCCGGGCCCATGATGAGCGAGATCTGCGGGATCACGCCGGAGGCCTGGATATTGCGGTGGAAGATCTCACCGTAAAGGCCCAGGGAGACAACGCCTTCCTGGATGCGCGCGCCCGCGCCCTCGTTGATGCCGACCAGCGGGCGGCCGGTCTTGAGCGCCAGATCCATGACCTTGACGATCTTCTCGCCGTACACCTCGCCCAGCGAGCCGCCGAAGACGGTGACGTCCTGGGAGAAGATGCCGACGTCGCGGCCGTCGACGGTGCCGTAGCCGGTCACCACGCCGTCGCCGAGCGGACGATTGTCTGCCAGCCCGAAATTCACGCTGCGGTGGCGGGCGAGCGCGTCGAGTTCGACGAACGAGCCCTCGTCCAGCAGGGCGAGGATGCGCTCGCGCGCGGTCATCTTGCCCTTGGCGTGCACCTTGTCGACGGCGGCCTCGCCCATGGGGTGCTTGGCCTCGTCCAGCCGATTGCGCAGATCAGCCAGCTTGCCGGCGGTGGTGTGGATATCAGGGGCGCCCGCCGACCCCGGCAAAGGCTGCTGCTGGACACTCGTCATGACCGGGAGTGTAACCAGTACCAACCCCTCCTTGTAATCCCGGCGGGGCTACTCACCAGTATGGTTATTGACTACCCGCCAGTAGAAATGCCCTGGTAGAAGGCCGGATTCGGGGTGAAATTCGGTCAGCGCATGACCCCCGTATGCCCCGTCGAATAACGGCCGGGCTGGGGCCAGACCGTGAGTCCGTGCGCGCCTTTGCCAACAGGGATGCGGGCCAACAGCTTCCAGTCCACGATATCAATGGCGTACACCTCGCTGTGGTGGCGGCCCGCCACCCAGAAGATGCGGCCGTCGACCGAGAGATTGCCCATATCCGGACTGCCGCCGCCGGGCAGCTGCCACTTGCGGACCAGTTGCCCGGTGCCGAAATCCCAGACCGAGATGCTGCCCTCGTGCCGGTTGGTAATCAGCATGGCCTTGGAATCGCGCGTCACATACAGGCCGTGAGCGCCGTCACCCGTGGGCACGAATGCGACATTGTCGAAGGTCTTCGCATCGAACACGTGCATGCCGTTGGCGACCATGTCGGCGGCGAAGAAGGTGCGGCCGTCCGGCGCGAGCTTCACGTCCTGGGGTTTGACGTGGCGGCCCTGCGGGAGGTCGATCATGCGCACCAGCCGGAAACCGACCAGGTCCACCACGGCCATGCGCCCGCTGAACTCACAGCTCACCAGGGCCATGCGGCCGTCGGCGGTGAAGTCCATATGGTTGACGCCGCCGCAGTCCGGGACGGCGATGGCGTGGGTCTTCCGCCACGTGACGGGATCGTAGAAGTCCAGCGAACGATCGGCCTCGGCGACGACGATCGCGAACCTGCCGTCCAGGGTGAAGTAGAGGTTGTACGGGTCGCGCACCGGAATCGATTGTCCCGCTTGCCCGGTGCGCGGATCGATGGGCAGCAGACTGCCGCCGCCGATGGGCAGGTCGTTGTTGGCGTAGAGGGTCTGCATGTCGTAGGCGGGCACGACGTGCTGCGGTTCCCGCCCGCCGGAGTGGTAGGTGCCGACGACCTGGAAGGTAGCCGGATCGATCACCGTAATGGTGTTGGCCTCGCTATTGGGCACGTATACGCGCGGCAGGTGACCGGCCACCGCCGGGCTCAGCTCCCGGGTCGCCGCGTACACGTCGTCGGGCGACAGCGGCGGCGGCATACCGGGCAGCAGGATGGGTTGTTCGGATGTGGCGGCGGCGGGGGCGGTGGTGCTGGACGGCGCGGCCGTCTTGTCCACGGTTCCGGCGGTGCTTCCCGAGCAACCGGTCAGGACAACGAGCGAAGCGATCAGAACCAGACGAGCACGCCGCGCGATCACCCACGCGACCGTGCCAAGTCATTCTTGCAACGAGCTGACATATCGCCGAATCGTAGGCAATGACATGCGGTTTCGCGGCAATCGCGCCGGGGTGTCCGGCGGCTCGGGCATTTCCGGCGGGTCGGAACCGACCCGCCGGATCGCTCGGGCTCCGAGCGCTCAGCCCAGGACGCGGGCGAGCGCGTCGACCGCCTCGTCCAGTTCGGCGGTGGTGACGGTCAGCGGCGGCCGGAAGCGGATGCCGCGCTCGCCGGTGCCGAGAATGAGCACGCGCTCCTCCTCGCGCAGCCGGGTGACCACCTTGTCGCGCAGGTCCGCCGATTCGAGGGTGATGGCGCACATGAGCCCGCGGCCGCGCGGATCGCTCACCGCGGGATGGGTTTCCGCGATCTCGGTGAGCCGCTCCAGCAGGTGCGGGCCGAGCTTGGCGGCGCGCTCCACCAGGTCCTCGTGCTCGACCACCTCGAATACGCGGCGCGCCCGGACCATATCGGTCAGGTTGCCGCCCCAGGTGGAGTTGAGCCGGGAGCTGACATGGAAGACATTGTCGGGCACCTCGTCGATGCGACCACCGGCCATGATACCGCACACCTGGGTCTTCTTGCCGAAGGCGACCACATCGGGTTCCAGGCCCAACTGCTGGTAGGCCCAGATGGTGCCGGTCATGCCCACGCCGGTCTGCACCTCGTCGAGGATGAACAGGGCGTCGTGCGCGTGACACAACTCCTGGATCGCGCGCAGGAATTCCGGCCGCAGATGCCGGTCGCCGCCCTCGCCCTGAATGGGTTCGGCAATGAAACACGCTATGTCGTGCGGGTTTTCGGCGAAGGCGCGGCGAGCCTGGTCGAGGGCGTGCGCCTCGGCGGCCTCGATATCGGGATGGTCCGGGCCCACGTACGGGGTGTCCAGGCGCGGCCAGTCGAATTTCGGGAAGCGCGCGGTCTTGACCGGATCGGTATTGGTGAGCGACAGGGTGTAGCCGGTGCGGCCGTGGAAGGCGCCGGTCAGATGCAGCACCTTGGTGCCGAGTTCGGCTGGGCGGCCATGCATCTCGTTGTGCCGGGACTTCCAGTCGAAGGCCGCCTTGAGCGCGTTCTCCACCGCGAGTCCGCCACCGTCGATGAAGAACAGGTGCGGTAGCCGGGGATCGCCCAGGACACGCGCGAAAGTGTCCACGAAGCGCGCCATCTCGACGGTGTAGACATCGGAGTTGCTGGGCTTGTTGAGGGCCGCCGCGGTCAGGTTCGCGAGGAAGTGGCGGTCTCCGACCAGGGCGGGATGGTTCATCCCCAGCGTCGACGATGCGAAGAACCCGAACATGTCCAGGTACGCGGTGTCGTCACGGGCGTCAACCAGCCTGCGCCCGCGGGATTTCCGCAGGTCGAGCACTAGTTCGAAGCCGTCGGCGAGGATGTTCGCGGACAGGATCTCATGCACCCGGGCGGGGGTGATAAGTGGCGTTTCGGCAACCGCCCCGAGCCGATCGAGTTCGAGCGTCACGCCATCCAGCGTAAATGAATATTTACGGTTTCGTCCGGAAGTTCCGAAGAAATTACGAAACGACCCTATTTGTCGTAGAATGTCTGCAGAATGATCGTGGATCGAGTCCTGACGTTGGCGGTCGCGCGGATCTCCTGCAGCAACTGCTCCAGATGACGGGGCGAGGCCACTCGCACCAGCAGCATGTAGCTCTCGTCTCCGGCCACCGAATGACATGCCTCGATGCCCGGAATGTGCTGTAACAGTGCGGGTGCGTCATCGGGCTGCGACGGGTCGAGAGGAGTGATCGCGACGAATGCCGACAGCAGCTGCCCCAGCGCTTCGGGACCCACATTGGCCGTATACCCGCGGATCACGCCGCGCGCCTCCAGCCGCCGCACCCGCGACTGCACCGCCGACACCGAAAGGTTCGCCTTTTCCGCCAGATTGGAAAGGGTGGCGCGACCATCGGCGATCAGCTCACGAATCAGCAGTCGATCGATGTCGTCGAGTATGGGTTTCGCCGATGTATCCGCCATCAGCGAAGGCTAACTCAGCGAACCGAACTCGTGGCCGGAACCCATCCCTGGAGCCGTAGATGACCGACACACTCAGCCCGAACACCAGCCGTGAACTGCGCGACCGCGCCGACGCACTGCTGCGCGCCCTCGGCACGAAACTTCCCGAACCGGGCGCGCTCTCGGCCCGCTCCCCCATTACCGGGAGCGAGCTGGCGAGCCTGAAACCGACTGCGGCCGCCGATGTGGACGCCGCCATCGGGCGCGCCGAGCACGCCTTCCGCGCCTGGCGCACCGTGCCCGCGCCGCAGCGCGCGGCGGTGGTGCGGCGGCTGGCGGAGCTGCTCACCGAGCACAAGGACGATCTCGGCGAACTGGTCACGCTGGAGGCGGGCAAGATCGGGGCCGAGGCGCGCGGCGAAGTACAGGAAATGATCGATATCTGCGAGTTCGCCATCGGGCTCTCGCGGCAGCTGTACGGCCGGACCATGCCCTCGGAGCGGCCCGGGCACCGGCTCATGGAGACCTGGCATCCGCTGGGCGTGGTCGCGGTGATCTCGGCCTTCAACTTCCCGGTCGCGGTGTGGGCGTGGAATACCGCCCTGGCCCTGGTGTGCGGGGACACCGTGGTGTGGAAGCCCTCGGACGCGACGCCGCTCACGGCGCTGGCCTGTCATTCGCTGCTGCAGCAGGCGGCCATCGACGTGGGCGCGGATCCCCATGTGCACCAGCTCGTTCAGGGCGGGGCCGAGGTCGGCTCGCAGCTGGTGGACGATGCGCGGGTGGCGCTGGTCAGCGCGACCGGCTCGGTGCGCATGGGCCGGACCGTGGCGCCGCGGGTCGCGGCGCGCTTCGGCCGCTGCCTGCTGGAACTGGGCGGCAACAATGCCGCGGTGGTGACGCCCTCGGCGGATCTGGATCTGGCCGCGCGCGGCATCGTCTTCGCGGCGGCGGGCACGGCCGGGCAGCGCTGCACCACCCTGCGGCGGCTCATCGTGCACGTGGATGTGTTCGGCCCGCTGCTGGATCGCATTGCCGCCGCGTATCGGCAACTGCGCGTGGGCAATCCGCTCGACGACGGCGTCCTCGTCGGCCCCCTGATCAACGGCCGCTCCTACGAGGCCATGCAGGAAGCCTTGCAGCGCGCCCAGGCCGACGGCGGCGAATTGATCTGCGGCGGTGACCGTGTCGACGATTTCGGCGCCGACGCCTACTACGTCCGCCCCGCCATCGTCCGTATGCCCGCCCAGACCGCCGTGGTCCGCGAGGAAACCTTCGCCCCCATCCTCTACGTCCTCACCTACCACGAGCTCGACACCGCCGTGGACCTGCACAACGCAGTCCCCCAGGGCCTTTCGTCGGCCATCTTCACCCAGAACCAGCGCGAGGCCGAGCGCTTCCTGGCCGCCGACGGCTCCGACTGCGGTATCGCCAATATCAATATCGGTACGTCGGGTGCCGAGATTGGCGGCGCCTTCGGCGGGGAGAAGGAGACCGGCGGCGGCCGCGAATCCGGTTCGGACTCCTGGAAGTCCTATATGCGCCGCGCGACCAACACCATCAACTACTCCACCGAACTCCCACTGGCACAGGGCATCAAGTTCGAATGAGTGACCCCGCGAGCGCGGCGGTCAGTCGCGCCTGTCGTCGGTGGTGATGGCGCGGATCTGCTCCTCGTACTTGGCGCGGGTCCCCTCATCGGAGGGGTGCAGGGCGCGGTCGCCGTTGAAGAGGCGGCGGACCAGGCGGACCGCCGGTTCGGGGGCGGCGGCCAGCGCCACGTCGAGGGGGCCGAGGTAGTTCGGTACGGCCACTTCGGCTTTGCGGGTGCGGGTGGTGGCGACGACCGCGGCGGCCACGTCCTCCGGATCGACGGTGGGCAGGCCCGCGCCGAGGGTGAGGCCGGAGGAGAGGCGGGTGCGGACGGCCGAGGGCATGACGCAGCTGACGCTGATGCCGTGCGGTTCGAACTCCAGACGGGTCGCGGCGGACAAGCCCACGGCGGCGAACTTGCTGGCGTTGTAGACGGCCAGGCCCGCGATGGGGATCTTTCCGGCCAGGGAGGCGACATTGACGATGTGGCCCTTGCCGCGATCGATCATGCCGGGGGCGACGGCGCGCATGCCGTGGATCAGGCCCCAGACATTGACGTCGATGGTGGTGTGGCCCACGGCATCCGGTTCGTCGAGGAAGGCTCCGGCGGGCATGACACCGGCATTGTTGACCAGGATGTCGATGCGGCCGAAGTCGGCGACGGCCTTGTCCCATTGTTCGTGGTCGCGCACGTCGAGCTCGAAGGCCTTGGCGCCCAGGGAGGCCGCGGTGAGCTGCGCGGCCTCGACGTCCACATCGGCAATGGCGACCTCGGCGCCGTTGCGTGCGAACAGTTCCGCGGTGCATTGCCCGATGCCGCGGCCCGCGCCGGTGACGAGTACTCGCGCGCCGTCGAGATCGATTGCCGGGTAGTTCTTTCCGAGGATGCTCATGCGAAGACTCCTTGCTCCATTGCCCGGCGGGTGCTGCCCAGACTGTGTTCGAAGGTGGCGAGACGACGACTGCCGTCCATGAAATTGGGGCCCATGACCGCGAGATCCGCGGCGGTGGCATCGATGCGCAGCACCTTGGTCCCGGCCGCGCGCAGCAGGGCGATCTCGGCGTCGAGCTTCTCGCTCATGCGATTTCGCAGCTGACGCTCCAGGAAATGACCCGCGCCGGTGGCGGGCAGGCGGCCGGTGGAGGCCATGGGCGTAATGACCAGGACCTCGTCCAGCCGCGCCGGAATGAGCAGATCCACCGAGGCGGTGGAGGCCGCGCCGCCGTCGATGAAGGTGCGGCCCGCGATCGGGACGGCCGGGAACCAGCCGGGGACTGCCCACGAAGCGCGCAGTGCCGCACCGAGACTCGCATCCGGAGTGGACGGGGAGCCGAAGGCGACGCGTTCGCCGGTGGCATCGTCCACGGCCACCAGCCAGGTGGCCGGATGCTCGACCCAGTTCCGGCCAGGATTGAGCCGGTCGGCCAGGCGCTGCAGCCAGCTGGCATCGCCGCCGCCGCGTGGCAGCAGGCCGCTGCCCGCGGTGAGCAGGGCATGACCATTGCCGGGCCGGGCGAGGAGTTCACGCATCGCGCGCCCCGGGGCGGTGAGGCTCGGACGCGGCAGCGGCGGGAATCGTCCCGGCTCGCAACGCATATGGGCGGTGAGGATCGGATTGGTGGAGGTACCCCGCTGCATCGCCACCAAATCGTCCACGCCGATACCGCTGCCGAGCATGGTCAGCATTTCCGCGCCCGCGGAGGTGCCGATCATGACGTCCGCCTCGCGCGGATCCCAGTCCAGTGCGTCCCGGGCCGCGGCCAGTGCCGCCACGATCCAGGCCTCGCCGAGCGTGCCCCCGCAGCCGATGGCCAGGCCACGTCGCTGTGACCCGTTCCTGTTACTCATGGTTTCGAACAGTATCAGTTTTCAGATACCGACGGTATCCCAAAACTTGTGGTACATAGAATTGCGATATGGCACGACTGACCCGGTCCGAGAGCCAGGCCCGCACCCGCGCGGACCTGCTGGCGACCGCGCGCGAGCTCTTCCTGGCCGACAGATACGCCAAGACCAGCCTGGAACGGGTCGCCGAGGTGGCCGGGTTCTCCAAGGGCGCGGTGTACTCCAACTTCAAGACCAAGTCGCAGCTGTGCCTGGAAGTGCTGACGCTGATTCACGAGACCAAGTTCGGCGAGGTCACCGATCTGGTGAACACCGACGACAGCCTGGAGGAGCGGCTGGCCCGGCTCCAGCAGTGGGCCGAGCGGACCCTCGGCGATGTCGGCTGGACCATGCTGGAATTCGAATTCGCCATCGTGGCCCGCGACGATCCGGCGCTGCAGGCCGCGCTGGTGTCGAATCTGGCGCTCATGCGCGGCATGGTGGCCGCGCAGCTGCAGACGTTGGCGGAGTCGATCGGGGTGGAGCTGCCCATGTCGGCGGAGGATGCGGCCACGTCGGTACTGAGCCTCGGGTTGGGGCTCGGCATTCAGCGGGCGGTCGATCCGAGCCTGTCGGCCGGGCTCATCACCGATGCGGTGCGCGGGCTGGTCCGGCTCGGCACCCCGGCGCGGCCCTGAGTCGTCACGACCGGAAGTGCAGTGTCCATTCCCCGCGGTAGTGCAGCCGGGTGATGCAGACCGGCGGGACATCGATGCGCCAGAAGGATTTCGCGGGCGCGTCCAGGGTGATCAGCAGTGCGGCGCGGACCACGGCGGGGTGGGTGATGGCGATCGTGGGCTCACCCTCGACGGCGATATCGGCCAGCCACTCACCGGTGCGCTCGATGACATCGACCACCGATTCGCCGCCGTGCCCGCGATAGGCCGGATCGGTCAGCCACAGGTAGAGATCCTCCTTCGGCACCGACATGAGTTCGCCGCCGCGCCAGGCGTCGGCGTCCAGATCGCGTAGTCGGTCGTCCTCCTCGCCCATGAGACCCATGAGAGCGGCGGTTTCGACGGTGCGGCGTTCGGGCGTGGTGAGCACCCGGGAGGCTTGTAGGCGGCCGGTGGCCGACACCGCCCGGCGACCGGCCTCGGTGAGCGGTTCGTCGACGGGGAATCGTGCTTTGCGCATTGCCTCGGTCATCCCGTGACTAACGAGATCGAGTCTTAGCACCTTCTGCACGGTTGGAAGACTACGCGCGGGCGCTACGGCCGTAACTCGATTGCCCGACCTTCGCTCAGGGTCGGGCATCAGTCCGATTGTCGGTGCGCGGGTGCAGACTGGGGCCATGGATCGGTTCTCCCCCGCTACCCGGCAGTGGTTCGACGGTGCGTTTCCCGCGCCGACCGCCGCGCAGCTGGGGGCCTGGGAGGCCATTGCCGCCGGGGAGCACACGCTGGTCATCGCGCCGACCGGATCGGGTAAGACGCTGTCGGCCTTCCTGTGGGCCATCGACCGGCTGGCCACCCGGGAGGTCGTGGAGAAGCGGCGCAAGACCTCGGTGCTCTACATCTCGCCGCTGAAGGCGCTCGCGGTGGATGTGGAGCGGAATCTGCGGGCGCCGCTGGTCGGGGTGACGCAGACGGCCAAGCGGCTGGGGCTGGACGCGCCGGAGATCAGCGTGGGCGTGCGGTCGGGCGATACCAGCGCGGCGGATCGGCGGCTGTTGCAGCGCACGCCGCCCGACATTCTGATCACCACGCCGGAATCGCTGTTCCTCATGCTCACCTCGGCGGCGCGCGAATCGCTGAGCGAGGTGCACACGGTGATCGTGGACGAGGTGCACGCCATTGCCGGGTCCAAACGCGGTGCGCATCTGGCGCTTTCACTGGCGCGGCTGGACGCCTTGACCGAGGCCGATGGCGGTCGGCCCGCGCAGCGGATCGGTTTGTCGGCGACGGTGCGGCCGCCGGAGCGGGTGGGGCGGTTCCTGGTCGGGAGCGCGCCGATCACCATCGTATCGTTGCCCGCGCCCAAGACCTTCGATCTGTCGGTGCGGGTGCCGGTCGCGGATATGACCGAACCCGATGCGGGCAACGAGGATTCGGATCAGCCCGGGTCGATCTGGCCGCATGTGGACGAGGCCATCGTGGATCTGGTGCTCGAGCATCGGTCGTCCATTGTGTTCGCGAATTCGCGGCGGCTGGCCGAACGGCTGACCGCGCGCTTGAACGAGGAGTACGCGGCGCGGACCGGTGCGGCCGTGGAGACCGAGCACGCGCCGCCCGCCTTGCTCGGCGCGTCCACCGAGGTGATTCACGGGGCCGCTCCGCTGCTGGCCCGCGCCCACCACGGGTCGGTGAGCAAGGGGAAGCGCGCCATTATCGAGGACGATCTCAAGAGCGGCCGCCTGCGGTGCGTGGTCGCCACCAGCAGCCTCGAGCTCGGGATCGATATGGGCGCGGTCGAATTGGTCGTCCAGGTGGAGGCTCCGCCGTCGGTGGCCAGCGGCCTGCAGCGCGTCGGCCGCGCCGGTCACCAGGTCGGGGAGATCTCCCGCGGCGTCATCTTCCCCAAGCACCGCACCGATGTCATCCACTGCGCCGTCGCGTCCCAGCGCATGACCGCCGGGCAGATCGAGGAACTGCAGATTCCCGCCCACCCCCTCGACATTCTCGCCCAGCAGACCGTCGCCGCCTGCGCGCTGGAACCCATCGACGCCGAGACCTGGTTCGACACGGTCCGCCGCACCGGAAGCTATGCGGCCCTGCCCCGTTCGGCCTACGACTCCGTGCTCGACCTGCTCTCGGGCCGCTATCCCTCCGACGAATTCGCCGAACTGCGGCCCCGCATCGTCTGGGACCGCGACGCGGGCACCCTGACCGGCCGCCCCGGTGCGCAGCGCCTCGCCGTCACCTCCGGCGGCGCGATCCCCGACCGCGGCCTGTTCCCGGTCTTCATGGTCGGCGAGAAAGCCTCCCGCGTAGGCGAACTCGACGAGGAGATGGTCTACGAATCCCGCGTCGGCGATGTCTTCGCCCTGGGCGCGACGAGCTGGCGCATCGAGGAGATCACCTTCGATCGCGTCCTGGTCACCCCCGCCTTCGGCCTTCCCGGCCGTCTGCCCTTCTGGCACGGCGACGGCCTGGGCCGCCCCGCCGAATTGGGCGCCGCCCTGGGCGAATTCGTGCGTATCGCCGGGAAAGCGGTGGAGCAGGGGGGCCGGGCGGGCGCCGCGGCCACAACGAGCGCGCTGGAGGAGTTGGCGCCGGTCGCGGTCGCGGCGGGGCTGGATGCGAATGCCACCGCGAATCTGGTGTCGCTGCTGGAGGAGCAGCGGGTGGCTACGGGGCAGTTGCCTACGGACAGAACGCTGGTGGTGGAGCGGTTCCGGGACGAGCTCGGGGACTGGCGGCTGGTGTTGCATTCGCCGTACGGGTTGCCGGTGCATGCGCCGTGGGCGCTGGCGGTGGCCTCGCGGCTGCGGGAGCGGTTCGGGGTGGATGCGGCGCCGACACCGTCGGATGACGGGATCGTGGTGCGGTTGCCGGATACCACCGACGAGCCGCCGGGGGCGGAGCTGTTCGTGTTCGAGCCGGATGAGATCGATGATCTGGTGACCGAGCAGGTCGGCGGGTCGGCGCTTTTCGCTTCGCGGTTCCGGGAATGCGCGGCGCGGGCCCTGCTGTTGCCGCGGCGAGATCCCGGGAAGCGGGCGCCGCTGTGGCAGCAGCGGCAGCGGTCGGCGCAGTTGCTGGACGTGGCGCGCAAGTTCCCGGAGTTCCCCATGCTGCTCGAGACGGTGCGGGAGTGCTTGCAGGACGTCTACGACCTGCCCTCGCTGCGTGACCTTCTGGGGCGGGTGGCGCGGCGCCAGGCGCGGCTGGTGGAGGTGGAGACGGCCACGCCGTCGCCGTTCGCGAATTCGCTGCTGTTCGATTACATCGGGCAGTTCATGTACGAGGGGGACAGTCCGCTCGCCGAACGGCGCGCCGCCGCACTGTCTTTGGATTCCAGCCTGCTCGCCGAACTGCTGGGCCGGGTCGAGCTGCGGGAGCTGCTGGATGCGGCCGTGCTCGAACAGACCGAGCGGGAATTGCAGCGGCTGACGCCGGAACGCCAGGCTCGCGATATGGAGGGGCTGGCCGATCTGCTGCGGCTGCTCGGGCCGCTCACCGCCGCCGAAGCCGCGGACCGCTGTGTCGAGGACCCGCGCGAATGGTTTGCCGCACTGGTGAAATCCCGTCGTGCCCTGGAGGTCTCGTTCGCAGGATCGCGGTGGTGGGTGGCGATCGAGGATGCCGCCCGCCTGCGTGACGCGCTGGGGGTACCGCTGCCCATCGGCGTTCCCGCCGCATTCATCGAACCGGTCGCCGACCCCCTCGGCGATCTCATCGCCCGCTATGCCCGCACCCACGGGCCGTTCACCCTCGACGCCGCGGCCGCCCGCTTCGGCCTCGGATCGGCTGTGGCCGCCACCGCCCTGCACCGCTTGGCCCTCGAAAACCGAGTGGTGGAAGGCGAATTCACGCCGGGTGCGGCCGGTGCCGAATGGTGCGACAACGAAGTCCTGCGCCGCCTCCGCCGCCGCTCCCTGACCGCCGCCCGCAAGGAAGTCGAACCGGTAGCGACCAGCGCGCTGGGTCGTTTCCTCCCCGCCTGGCAGCACATCGGCACCGGCGAACTGCGCGGCGTGGACGGCGTCGCCGCCGTGGTGGAACAGCTTGCGGGCGTACCCACCCCGGCCTCCGCCTGGGAATCCCTGATCCTCCCCTCGCGCGTGCGCGACTACTCCCCCGCCATGCTGGACGAACTCATGGCCACCGGCGAGGTCATCTGGTCCGGCCACGGCTCCATCACCGCCAAGGACGGCTGGATCGCCCTGCACCCCGCCGAACAAGCGCCCCTGACCCTCACCCCACCCGCAGATATCGACCTCACCGAAACCCAGATCAGCCTCCTCATGGCCATGGGCGCAACTGTCATAGGGCGGCACACCGCATCCGGTTCCGCCGACGAGCCGGATGCCGCGCCCGCTGATGGTTCGGGGTATCAGGTCTTGACCACGGCGGCCGGTGGGGCGTATTTCTTCCGGCAGCTGGCCGAGGCCACCGGGGTCGAGGACGAGGCGGCAGTGGTCGCGGCGTTGTGGGAGCTGGTGTGGGCCGGATATGCGGCCGGGGATACCTTCGCGCCGGTGCGGGCGCTGCTGTCGGGCACTACCCGGACGACCACGGCGCATCGCACGCCGCGGCGGGCGCCGCGGGGGCGGATGTATCTGCCCGGGGGCGGGGCTCCGGTGCGGACGAGTCCTCCGTCGGCGGCGGGGCGGTGGTCGCTGCTGCCGGAGCGGGTGGCGGACAATACGATTCGGGCGCATGCGACGGCCGATGTGCTGTTGGAGCGGTATGGGGTGCTGACTCGGGGGGCGGTGCAGAGCGAGGGGGTGCCGGGCGGGTTCGCGCTGATGTATCGGGTGCTCACCGAATTCGAGGATCGGGGGCGGTGCAGGCGCGGGTACTTCGTGGATTCGCTGGGTGGGGCGCAGTTCTCGACGACCGATGTGGTGGATCGGTTGCGGTCCTTCGATATCGATCGATCGCGCGGCGAGGGATACGGGGGCGACGGTACCGCGCTGGCCCTGGCGGCATGCGACCCGGCGAATCCCTATGGGGCGGCGCTGCCTTGGCCGAAGGCGGCGGCCGAGGGCGCCGGGCATCGACCGGGGCGCAAGGCGGGGGCGCTGGTGGTGCTGGTGGCGGGTGAGCTGGCGCTGTACCTGGAGCGGGGCGGGAAGACGCTGCTCACGTTCACCGAGGATCCGCAGGTGCGGACCGCTGCGGCGACGGCGCTGGCGGGGCTGGTGCACGATCGGCGGGTGGATTCGCTGGTGCACGATCGGCGGGTGGATTCGCTGGTGATCGATCGGGTGAACGGGGAATCGGTGCACGGCAATACCTTCGCCACGTTCCTCAACGAGGCTGGTTTCGCCGCCACGCCGAAGGGTTTCCGGCTGCGGAGCCGTCCGTGAAGCGCTATGCCTGAGGGGGACGCCGTCTTTCTGACGGCCGCGCGGTTGCGTGCCGCTTTGGCGGGGAAGGAGCTGGTGCGCAGCGACTTCCGGGTGCCCAGGTACGCGACGCTCGATCTGCGCGGGGAGATGGTGGAGAGCGTCGGCAGTTATGGCAAGCATTTGTTCGTCCGCACGCCCGAGCTCAGTATTCACACCCACCTGAAGATGGAGGGCGAGTGGCGGGTCTACCGGCCGGGACAACGCTGGACCAAGCCCGGATTCACCGCGCGCCTGGTACTCGTCAGCACGGAGGCCGAAGCCGTTGGGTTCTCGCTCGGGACTGTCGAGGTCCTGCGCCGCGCGGATGAGCACCAGGCGACCGATCACCTCGGCCCGGATCTGCTCGGCCCGAATTGGGGTACGGCCGAAGCGGTCCGGCGGCTGGAGCGAGACCCGGAGCTACCGATAGCCCTGGCTCTGCTCGATCAGCGGAACCTCGCGGGCATCGGCAATATCTATCGCAGCGAAATCTGCTATCTGCGCCGCATCCACCCCGCCACCCCCGTCGGCGAGATTCCCGACCTGTCCGGCCTGGTCGACGAAGCACACCGCGTCCTCACCCGGGCCGCGCACGAACCACCCTGGCGCGCACTGGCTTACGGACGGCAACGGCGGCCGTGCCGACGCTGCGGAACCACGATCGTCGTCCACCTCATCGGCGACCCCGAAACCTACCCGTCTCGCGCGGACCGCGGCATCTACTTCTGCCCCCACTGCCAGCCGCCGCCTCAGCGGCGGTAGAGCAGGGCGGCGAGTTCGTCGAGCCCCCTGTACTGCGGATGTGACAGCGGTAGAACCTCATCCCAGTACTGGGATCTCACCGCATCCCACAGTGCAACGAACCTCGGGAACCAGTCGCGTACCTGGACCAGATCGGGGCGATCGTCGTCTCGTCCGAAGTACACGGCCCCCGGCGCACCGTCGGGGGCGTCGACAACCGATCCATCGGTGAGCACGCGATAGGCCGCCCGATGGGTCGATGCGGCGTCGGTCATCGTCTCCAGGGCGATCCGCTCGCCGACGACCGTCCAGGTTGCCGCTTGATCTCCACTCTCGGTCGTATGCAACATCTTTCGCATCATGCCGAAACAATGCGCCGACTGCCCGCGCCGGGATGACCCGAATGGCGAACCGGCTGGATCGGCTCGAATCCGCAGCTCACCTCTCACGGGAAGCATGCCCTCGGTCTCAAAATGAGAGGAATGGTTCGACCTGGTGAGAGGGCCCCGCAGATGGCGGAGAACGAATCGGCAGATACCGGCACCACCTTGCCACGTCGACAGCTCGGCCGATTGCTACGGGACGCACGGACAGCCACCGGGATGAATCTGGATCAGGCCGCCGCCCTGGTGCAGTGGAGCCGACCCACGCTGAGCCGACTCGAACGGGGAGAGACCGAGAAGGTGCGCGTCACCGACATTTTGGCGCTGTGTGAGGCCTACGGCCTGAACGAGGAGGCGACCGCCGTCGCGAAGGGGCTCGCCGAGCAGACGCCCGCCAAGTCCTGGTGGCAGGCCTACAGCGACCTCGTACCGGCATGGGCCAACCTGTTCGTCGGATTAGAGTCCGCCGCAACGTCTTTGACCATCTTTCAACCGCTGATCATGCACGGTCTGCTCCAGACGCCCGATTACGCCCGGGCACTCGACCGGCTCTTCTTCCCGGACGACACCGAGCACGAGCTCGAGCGCCGCATCCAGGTCCGGGTCCAGCGGCAACACATCCTCACACGCTCCCGCCAACCGACCAGGATGTCGATTATTCTGCACGAGAACGTGCTGAGGATTGTGGTGGGAAACAGCCGGGTGATGGCGGCGCAATGCCGACACGTCGCCGACATCTCCACACGCGACAACATCGATGTCCGGGTGATGCCATATCGCGCAGGTCTACCCCTTGGGATGGCGGTGCCGCCGTTCACGATCATGGACTTCGGGAGTAGCCCTCGCGGCAAACAGGTGGTAGAACCTCAGCAGGTCTACTGCGAGGGGTACGCGGGTAGCGCGTATCTCGAGAACCGAACGGACGTAATGACGTTCAGGCAGGCGTTCCGAAAGCTACAACAGGCCAGCTTGGACGCTCGTTCGAGCCGCGACATGATCAGAGAGATTGCGAGGAGACACGAGAGTGAACGTTGACCTGCACGGAGCCGAGTGGTTCAAGTCCAGTCACAGCTCGGGAGGCGGGGAATGCGTCGAGATCGCCTTCCTCGAGGGCGGCAAGGTAGGCGTCCGCGACTCGAAGAATCCAACCGGTCCAGCGCTGATTTTCACACCGGGTGAATGGGGCGCTTTCACCGCCGGTGTCACCGATGGGGAGTTCAACCGACCCGACTGATTTGGCCGGCAGCGAAATTCGGCGCCGGGCCGGGGCTTTGCTCTTATCGTGAGTGCCATGAAGATCGGAATCCTGGGTACCGGCTCGGTCGGCCGGACCCTCGCGGCGCGCCTGGTTGAGCTGGGGCACGACGTGGTCATCGGCACCCGTGATGTCGCCGCCACCGAGGCGAAGTCGGAGGAGCCGTTCCCGGCGCCGCTGCGTTCGGCCCCGGAGGCCGCCGCGCACGCCGAGCTGGTCATCAAATGCCACCGGCGGGCAGGTCAGCGTTGCCGCGCTCCAGGGTGCGGGCGCAGCGCACCTGGCGGGCAAGGTGCTGATCGATATCTCGAACCCGCTCGACTTCTCGCACGGGTTCCCGCCCCGGCTCGCGGTCTGCAATGACGATTCGATCGGCGAGCAGATCCAGCGCGCCTTCCCGGACGCGCTGGTGGTGAAGACCCTCAATACGGTCACCGCGGATGTCATGGCGCACCCGGCCAAGGTCGGCGACGGCGATCACACCGTATTCGTCAGCGGCAATGATCCGGGCGCGAAAAGTACTGTCACACAGCTGCTTCGCGATTTCGGCTGGCGTGACATCGTCGATGTCGGCGATATCACCACCGCGCGCGGCGTCGAAATGCTGCTGCCCATGTGGGTGCGGCTGATGGGCGCGATCGGCACCCAGCAGTTCAACTACAAGCTTGTTCGCTGACTACTTGTCGATCGGCAGGTCTTCGCGGACCAGGACCTTGGCGCGGGCTTCGGGGGCTTCCAGGCGCAGCGCTTCGGCGGAGGCGTCGTCGGGCTGAGTCTGGGATTCGATCTCCGCCTTGACGCGGGCCTTGTAGGTGTCGACTTCGCGGGCGATCTCGGTGGCGGACCAGCCGAGCACGGGGGCAACGAGATTGGCGACCTCTTCGGCGCAATCCACACCGCGGTGGGCATATTCGATGGAGATGCGGGTGCGGCGGGCGAGGATGTCGTCCAGGTGCAGGGCGGCTTCGGCGGCGGCCGCGTAGACGACCTCCACGCGCAGATAGCCGGGGGACGCCGTGATCGGTTCCAGGAGTTCGGGTTTGCCGTCGGCGAGGCCGAGCACTTCGTCGATGAGGGAGCCGTACCTGTTGAGCAGGTGCTGGATTCGGTACGGGTGGATGCCGTACTTCTCGGCCAGGTGCGGGGTCTGGTTCATGAGCGCGTAGTAGCCGTCCGCGCCGAGCAGCGGCACCTTCTCGGTGATGGTCGGCGAGACGCGACGCGGAATGTCCTGTGCCGCTTCGTCGACGGCGTCATAGGCCATGACGCGGTAGGTGGTGTACTTGCCGCCCGCGATGGCGACCAGGCCGGGCGCGATGCGGGCCACGGCGTGTTCGCGGGAGAGCTTCGAGGTCTGATCGCTCTCCCCCGCCAGCAATGGCCGCAGGCCCGCGTAGACGCCGGTGATATCGGCGTGCGTGAGCGGGGTCACCAGCACCTTGTTCACGTGGTCGAGGATGTAGTCGATATCGGATTTGGTCGCCGCCGGGTGCGCGAGGTCCAGATTCCAGTCGGTGTCGGTGGTGCCGATGATCCAGTGGTCGGTGCCCCACGAGATGACGAACAGCACGCTCTTCTCGGTGCGCAGAATGATCGAGGTATCGCTGGCGATGCGGTCGCGCGGCACCACGATATGCACGCCCTTGGACGCTCGCACATGGAATCGACCGCGCTGCTTGGCCAGGGCTTGCAATTCGTCGGTCCACACGCCGGTGGCATTGATGACCACGCTGGACCGGACCTCGGTGGTGCGGCCGTCCTCGCTGTCGTGCACCTTCACGCCGACCACCCGGTCTGCCTCGCGCAGGAAGCCGATGACCTGGGTGGAGGTGCGGATGACCGCGCCGTAGTGGGCGGCGGTGCGGGCCACGGTCATGGTGTGGCGGGCGTCGTCGACCACGGTGTCGTAGTAGGTGAGGCCGCCGGTGAGCGCGTCGCGCTTCAGGCCGGGAGCCAGGCGCAGCGCCGCCGAGCGGGTCAGATGATGCTGTCCGGGAACGGATTTCGCGCCTCCCATGGTGTCGTACATGAGCAGGCCGGTGGCCACATAGGGCCGCTCCCAGGCGTAGTGGCTGAGCGGATAGAGGAAGCGCAGCGGCTTCACCAGGTGCGGGGCCAGCGTGGCGAGCGCCAGTTCGCGCTCCTTGAGCGCCTCCCGGACCAGGCCGAATTCCATCATCTCCAGGTAGCGCAGGCCGCCGTGGAACATCTTCGACGAGCGGCTGGAGGTGCCCGAGGCCAGATCGCGGGCCTCCACCAGGGCGACTTCGAGGCCGCGGGTGGCCGCGTCGAGGGCGATCCCGGCGCCGACCACGCCGCCGCCGATCACCACCACGTCATAGTGCTCGCCACCGAGCTTTTCCCAGGCAGCCGCACGCTGCTCGGGGCCGAGAAACTGCGATCGCGGTTGCTGCTTCGTCATGCCCGACTCCTCCAGCCCGCGCCGCGGAGACGACGCGCGTTCGTAATGATGACGCTCTGGTCGAAGCTCTCGTACTCGCAAGTAACCGTATCCGAAAGTAATCGCTCCCGGTGCGATGCGACGCGGGTGGTGTCATGGCGTCGAGTACCGGCCGTTGTCGAGTAGCGTGCTGGGAATGCGTCGCTATGTGGCTGCCATCGACCAGGGCACGACGTCGATTCGGTGCATCATCTTCGACCGGCAGGGGTTGATCGTCGGGGTCGCGCAACGCGAGCACGAACAGATTTTCCCGCAGCCCGGCTGGGTCGAGCACGATGCCGAAACCATTTGGCGCAATACCGAATCCGTGATCGCCGAGGTATTGGAGAAGCTGGGCATCGGCGCCGGGGACATTGCCGCGGCCGGTGTGACCAATCAGCGTGAGACCACGGTGGTGTGGGAACGCGCCAGCGGCAAGCCGATTCACAATGCCATCGTCTGGCAGGACACCCGCACCGCCGATCTCACTGTCGAACTCGGCGGCTCCGAGGGCGCCACCCGCTACGCCGACCGCACCGGGCTGCCGCTGTCCACCTATTTCGCGGGCCCCAAACTGCGTTGGATCCTGGACCGGGTCCCCGGCGCGCGCGAGCGCGCCCTGGCCGGTGAGCTGTGTTTCGGCACCATCGACAGCTGGATCCTGTGGAATCTGACCGGCGAGCACCTCACCGACGTCACCAATACCTCGCGCACCATGCTCATGGATCTGCGCTCCCTGCAATGGGATCCGCAGATCTGCGCGGATTTCGGCATCCCCATGGCCATGCTGCCCACCATCCGCAGTTCGTCGGAGGTCTACGGCGACATCACAACCACCGCCCTGGCCGGTGTGCCCATCGCCGGGATCCTCGGCGATCAGCAGGCCGCCACCTTCGGCCAGGCCTGCCTGTCCCCCGGTGACACCAAAAACACTTACGGCACCGGCAATTTCATGCTCATGAACACCGGCACCACCCCCGTCTTCAGCGAGCACGGCCTGCTCACCACCGTCTGCTACCGCCTCGGCGACCAGCCCGCCGTCTACGCCCTCGAGGGCTCCATCGCGGTGACGGGTTCCCTCGTCCAATGGCTCCGCGACAACCTCGGCATGATCTCCTCCGCCGAGGACATCGAGCCCCTGGCCAAGACGGTCGCCGACAACGGCGGCTGCTACATCGTCCCCGCCTTCTCGGGCCTGTTCGCCCCGCGCTGGCGCCCCGACGCCCGCGGCGTCTTCGCGGGCCTCACCCGCTTCGTCAACCGCGGCCACATAGCCCGAGCCGTCCTGGAAGCCACCGCATTCCAAACCCGCGAGGTCATCGACGCCATGCGCGCCGACTCCGCCGCCCAACACCTGGACGTCGAAAAGGTCACCCTGAAAGTCGACGGCGGCATGGTCGCCAACGAACTCCTCATGCAATTCCAATCCGACATCCTCGACGCCCCCGTAGTCCGCCCCGTAGTCACCGAAACCACCGCCCTCGGCGCGGCCTACGCCGCCGGTCTGGCCGTCGACTACTGGTCCTCCCCCGACGACATCCGCGCCAACTGGGCCGAAGACAAACGCTGGACCCCCACCATGTCCCCCACCGACCGCGACACCCTCATGCACGAATGGAACAAGGCCGTCGAACGCACCTACAACTGGGTCTGAGTTCCCTACCGCCGCCGCGGATTTCCCAGCGGCTGCTGGAGCGCGTCGATGACGCCCTCCCGATAGGCGCGCAGCCTCGGATCGTTCTCGATGGCGTCGATCGCCGCGACGACAGCGCTCCGCGTCTGCCGCAGCGCCTCGCCGTGCAACCGCACGATCGTCTCGACGAGCACGTCCGGATCCATCCGGCGTCCCGCATCGGTGAGCCGGATGGCCCGCAGCGCGCCGTCCGGCTCCACCTCCACCGTCACAGCAGCGTCCCCAACACTCGGCGCGGCTGCACCGAGTGCGCTTTCCAGTTGCCCGATGAGACCCGAGAGCGGATCGATATCAGCCACGAGCACACCTCCAGCTACCTCGATTGATAGCGTCAGCATATAGTTGGCGCACCAATCGCCCGGTTTCAATAGGGTGTCCCGAGGGGTCGCGTGTGGGCGGAGAAGACAACTCTCATTTCGACAAGGCCGCCGTGCGAGCACTCGCCGACGGTCTCGGTACCGCAGGCCAGGAGATCGCGATAATCGGCCGCGGCGGAGCGCTGGCCGACGGCATGGCCGATGCCCTCGCGGGAGCTGGCACACCCGGCGCGTACCAAGCCGTGGCGCGACGAGCCGACAAGGCCATGGACGCCGTCGGCACCTCGCTACTGGAGATGGGCGGACTCGCCGTCGCGGCGATCGTCACCCATCAGCAACTCGACGACGAACGCGCACGTGGCATCGATACCGCGACCGAGGGCGTCCGATGAGCCGCCACCTGACCGTCGGCGCTCATCGCGCAAGCAAGCGAATGGGATCGGCAGGCCGGGGAACTGCGCACCCGCATGGATGCGCAGTGGCGCGCGGTGGACGGCACCCACGAAACCTGGCAGGGCCCTTCGGGTGGCGCACTGCGCACTCGTTTCGATGGAGTGCATACCAAGGCACGGCAGGTCCTCGCCGCACTGGAGGACGGCCGCGATGCGGCCAAGATCGCCAGCCTGAACTTCACTACCGCCACATCCGTCCTGCGGCATGCGGTGGACAGCGCCACCTCGGCGGGCTTCGACGTGGCGCACGACGGAACCTGCACCATCAGCGAGAAGAAGAAGCAAGCCGTCTACGCCTCGGTCGCCAGCAGCGACCGCAGCGGCGAGGCTTACAGCACGGCGATCGCCGCCCTGACGATCTCGTGCGATGCGCACACCGCGACCATCAAGCGAGCCTTGAATCTCGCCGCCGAGATCGACCAGCAGTCGCAGACCGCGATCGATGCCGCCTTCGCGAACCTGCCGACCCCCGACTCCTTCGGCAATGCCACGACACCGAAATCAGGGTCGGCTCCACGGCCTCCGAAGGACGGCAGCCCGGCCGAGAATCGGGCCTGGTGGGATTCGCTCACCGCGGCCGAGAAGACCGATCTGATCAGCACTCAACCCGCCAGCGTCGGCAACCTCGACGGCCTCCCCGCGGATGCGCGGGACAGGGCGAACCGAAATCTCATCCCGATCGAACGTGCTCGCCTAGAGCAGGAGCTCGCCATCCAGAACGGGCTCGTGGCAGCCGATCCGAGAAATGCTCGCGCGCGGACCAGGAGCGACGAGCTGCAGGAACGTCTGGATGATCTCGAAGCGGTAGCAGCGCAGGTGGACGGGCGGTCCGATCGAAAGCTGTTGGTATTCGACATGTAATCGGGGCTGCAGGGCCGTGCCGCCATTGCCGTGGGCGACCCGGACAATGCCGATCACGTATCGGTGACGACTCCTGGTCTGGGCACGAATCTGCGCGAGTCGCTCGGCAGCATGATGGGCGAAGCCCAAATGCTGAAACTCGAAGCCGAGTCCCAGCTCAGGGACGTGAACAAGAGTGACACGGTGGCCACGATCGCGTGGATCGGATACGACCCGCCGCAGAAGGAATACGCAAACCTCGATATCGGCAACGTCGTCCTCCAGGGTCGAGCTGAAAGTGCCGCGCCCGTACTCGCCAACTTCTACGAAGGCCTGGACACGGCCAGCACGAAGAACGATCCCCACATCACCGCGTTGGGTCATTCCTACGGCTCCCTGGCGACCAGCTTGGCGCTGCAGGAAAGCGGCAGAGCTGTCGACGATGTCGTCTTCTACGGTTCTCCCGGCCTCGGCGAGAAGCTTCCTCCCGTGTCCCAGTTGGTACTGGCCCCACAGGTGCTGGGGCTGGATTGGAACAATGCGGTGAAATCCCCTTCCGATCTGGGTCTTTCCTCGGGGCACGTATTCGAGATGAGCGAGGTGAAAGACCCGGTTGCAAATGCCAACCGGTTCGGGCTCAGCCCGAACCGGATCGATTGGATCGAGCATCTCGATACCGCGCAGCTGACAGTGACGGATTCGCAGGGCAACGAACGCACATACACCGGCGCCGAAGGGCACGCCGAATATCCCCGGGAGGGCGATAAAGGCCTGCTGCACCGGTCCGGCTACAACCTCGCCGCCGTTCTGGCTGGCCTACCGGAGAATGCGAAGCGATGACCATCGGCAGGAAGATCACCCTACTGACCGCCGCGTTGGCAGCCACGGCGACACTCGTGACGGGATGTGATGTGTTGCGCGACAACGAAAAACCGACGACGCAGCAGGAGACGGACGAGGCTGCGCGTAGGCTGCAGCAGCGGCCGAGTCTCGAGGAGGCGGAAGCCCAGCTCCAGCAGGTCATGGAGCAGATCGCTGCGGCGGGAACGGAACTCGTGCCCGCTGTGCGATTCGAGTGGGTGGACGATCGGAGTATGCCCGATTGTGACGCGCCCTACGACCGGACCTACGGACGCAAGGTCTTCATGCGCAAGTTGTGGGCGCAGGGGCAGCCGTATCCGGAGGCCGAATGGCCCGCATTCCTCGCGAAGGCGAAAGAGCTGGCGGCAACCGTCGGCGCGACCTGGTCACAGCAGATACGCGAAGAACCTTCCGGCACAACCGGTCCGGCGCCCTCGAACGACCCCGCCGCTCCGGAATACGGCCGTCATGACATCAATTTCGTCAATCCCGATAATGGCACCACCGTCCGGATCATGACGAACAAGGCGACGGTCATCACCGCCACCCTTGGCTGTCATTTGCCGAAGGACAGGTTGGACGATCCGATCAAACCGACGCGGTGAGGGCGTGGGCCTTGGCCAGGCGGTCGACGGCCTCGGCGAGGGTGGCCTCGTCGGAGGTGGTGAAGCACAGGCGCATGGAGTGGGTGTAGTCCGTCGAGACGGCGAAGGCGGAGCCGGGGACGTAGGCTACGCCGGTCTCGAGGGCTTGGGGGAGTAGGGATTTGGTGTCGGTGCCGTCGGTGAAGTCGACCCAGACGAACATGCCGCCGGTGGCGTTGGTGCTGACGACGCGGTCACCGAAGCAGGTTCGGACGGCGTCGACGAGGGCGCGGGCGCGGGTGCCGTAGGCGGTGCGGACCGAATCGATGTGCGTCGCAAGCCACGCCGAGTCGGAGAGGAGGTCGGCAGTGATCTGCTGGGTGAGGGCGGATCCGCAGAGATCGGCGCCTTGTTTGAGGAGTTCGATGGCGCGACAGACGCGGGTGGGGGCGATCATCCAGCCGACGCGCAGGGTGGGGGCGAGGGTTTTGGAGGCGCTGGACAGGCGAATCACGTTGGGCGAGTAGGTCGCGACGGGGAACGGGGAGGGACGGTCGAACCAGAGTTCGCCGTAGGGGTCGTCCTCGATCACCCAGAAGCCGAATTCCTCTGCCAGCGCGGCCAATTCCTGGCGGCGCGGGGGGCTTATGGTGACGCCGCCGGGATTGTGGAAGTTGCTGACCGTGTGCACGACGGCGGGGCGTTCGCCCGCGGCGAGGAGTTCGCGCAGGGCGTCGGTGCGCATGCCCTCGGAATCCAGTGGGACGGCGACGATTCTGGCGCCCGCGGCGCGGAAGACCTGGAGGGCGCCGACGTAGGCAGGATCCTCGCAGACGACCAGGGCGCCCGGATCCAGCAGGACCTCGGAGAGCAGGGACAGCGCCTGCTGGGAGCCGTGGGTGATGAAGACCTCGTCGGTGGCGATGGTGCGGCCCATACGACCGGATTCGCGCTTGGCGACGACCTCGCGCAGCGGGCCCCAGCCGGGAGACTCGGTGCACTGCAGCCGCGAGCGGTCCGACAGTGCGTCCTCGGCGGCCTGCGCAATGCGGTCGCGGGGCATGAGCTCGGCATCCGGCAGCCCGCCCGCGAGACTGATGATGTCCGCGCGCGCGGTGAGCTTGAGCAGGTCGCGAATCGCGGAGCTCTGCAGGCCGTCGAGCCGCGAGGACAGCGGCGGAGTGAGCGCGGGCATCCAAACACCTCCGAGGGAACGCCGGGGTATGCGCGAACCAGCCTGTCACAACCAGACCAGAATATGAAATTCCATTCTCATATTCTGAGACAGGCCGGGCGCGTGGGGGCGCGCCCGAACCCGCTGGCCGGGGCTAGTCGATGGCGAAGATCAGGTTCTTGCCGTCGCGGTTCACGGTGGTGATGTGCTGGCGGTAGACGGTCGTGGTGCAGTCGGGCCGGTGCTCGGTGAGGTCGGCGTCGTAGATGGCCGGTGCGACCTCGACGATCCGCAGGCAGTAGGTGGTGCCCACCGGGATCACGTCGTTGATGGCCTGCTGGATGACCTCGGCCGGGGACACATTGGCGGCGTCGGGCGCGACGAAGGTGCGCGCCTTCTCACCGCTGCGGTCGGCATAGAAAGCGTGCTGGAATCCGAGAATGGCGTCGGCGCCACTGCCGGTGCTGCCCTCGCCATTGCCGATGGTCAGATTGCCCTCGCGCTTGGTCGGGCAGCTCAGCGCGGCGGCCGTGGGCGCGGTGGTGGTCACGGACTTGCCGGTGGTGGTCGCCACCGCGGGCGTCTGCTCGTCGTCCCCGCCGCCGCGGGTGACGGCCACGATCACCGCGCCGAGGATGGCCAGCCCGGCCACGACGGCCGCCCCGCCGAGGGCGATCCGGCCCCACGGTGGCCCGTCCGACTATTCCCGTTCCGGCGGAACGGATTTCGGCGCAAGCCGCTTGGCGATCGGATCATCCGCCCACGACAGCGATTCCCCTCGGGTCGTGACGGGTTCCGGCGGCGGAGTGGGCGGGAATCCCTCCTCGGTGGTGCGCCACCAGGAGGCAGGCGCCCCATTGCCGCCCGCCTCGGGCCCGGCCTTCGTACCGGACGGTGCGTTTTTCGCGGCTGATTGCGACGCTGACGGGTCAGCGGGCGCATTCCGGGCCGGAGTCGGCGACGCGGCGCTCGACGGCGCAGCGGGCGATACAGCCGCGCCACCCGTTCCGGCGTAGCGGGTCGTCTGGTCGGGATCCCCGAAAACGCCTGCGCCCGGCGCATACCCGGACCCACCGCCGGTCGGGGCGTAGCGGGTCGTCTCCTCGGCATCGCCGAAAACACCGGGCCCGGGTGCATATCCGGACGCTCCCGGACCTGCCCCGGTCACGCCGGTCGTCTGCGCCGGATTGCCGAAAACTCCCGGCCCCGCCGAATACCCGGACCCGCTTGCGGCTCCGGCCCCACCGACCCGCGCCGCTTCGTCGGCATCATCGAAAACGCCCGGCCCCGCGGCATATCCGGACGCACCCGTCGCGGCCGTCCCGCCGACGACCCTGGTCTGGTCGGCGTCGCCGAAAACGCCCGGCCCCGGGGCGTATCCGGAGCCGCTCGCCGCGGCCGATGTGGAAGGCGCTGGGGCCGAAGGCGTTCCGCCGCTACCGGCGTTCGGTTCGAGTGGCGTTCCGTGCTGGACCGGGAACTGGCCGGTTGTGGGCGGAGTCCACGATTCGGACGCCCGGTACTGCCCGCTCGGCGGGCCCGCGTCCGCGGGCCGCCAGGCCAGGTCGGGACTCGCGGGCGGTGCGGGCGACCAGCCGGACCCGGTGTCGGGGGTGGGCCCGAAATCGTTGAGGGACGGGCCGAACTCCGAGTCGGGCGGAGCGGCCGCCGGGGCGGACGGGGCGAGCGGCGGGCCGAAATCGCCGGTTGGAGGACCGGCCTGCACCGGCGGGCCGAATTCCGATTCCGGCTGCCCGGCCGGTTGTCCCTCGGCGGGCACCGACGTGGATTCTGGATCCGGGCGCGCGGGATCGTCCTTTCCGGAAACCATCACCCGTCCTTTCGCCACACACTCGTGGGGCGGTCGCTGACGACCGCCCCACGCCACGACTCAACTCGTGCCGGCACCGAATTCGGGCCGTGCTCGTCAGTACTGGACCGAACCGCCCACCTGCGTGGTCACGCCGCCCAGGTCGGTCGACTGCACGGGGTGTTCGCCCGCCGGAAGCCTACCAATCTGCGCGGCCGCCTCCAGGATGGTGGCGCCGCCCGGGAGCAGGCGAATGAAGTTCTCGGTGTCCGCCTTGACCGCGTTCACCACGGCGGTGTCCAGCACGAACTCCAGCTGGCTGTCGCCGCCCTCGCCGACGCGGGTGTAGGCGGTCACCCTGATCTGATTGATCGTGGTGAAGTCCAGCGCCATACCGGCTTCGCCGATACCGCCCGGCGTCGAGTAGCCGATGGTGCCGACGTAGCCGTCCAGATTGCTGAAGTGGTGGGTGTTGGCCGCGACGCCGGGCAGCAGGGTGCCGCCGTCGAGGCTGGCGCCGATCTCGGTGTGCGGGCCGGTCATCTCGACCACGGGCGCGGCGGACGCGGTCTCGATGGCCGGGGCCTGCCAACGCGGCTGGGTCTCGACGGGCTCGCCGCCGGTGAGCGTGTTGACCGTGGTGTCCGGCTGCTCGGGCTGGGTCTCGTCGACCGTGGTGCCCGGCGTGGTGGCTTCCGGCTTCGGCACGCTCGGCTGGGTGGTGCCCGGCTGCTGCGGCTTGTTCTCGGTCTCGACCGCGGGCACCGCCTCGCCCGGGGTGGTCTGCCCCGGCACGGTCTGGCCCGGCACCGGCAGCGGCGCGACGCGCGGCACGCTCACGCCCGGCTGCGAAGGCTTGGCGTCCGGTCCGACACCGGCCGGCTGCACCTGCTCCTCTTCCGGGTTGGCGGGATCCTCACCGGCGGGCTGGGTGGTCTCCGGCTTGGGCGAGCCCGGGGTGGTGACGCCGGGCTGGCTCGGCTGCGGCTTGACCTGCTCCGGCTTGCCCCCGTTGGTGGAACCGGCTTGTTCCGGGGCGGGATTGTCGTCGGTGGCACCGGGCTGCTGTTCGGGAGCAGCCGGCACGGCGCCCGGATCCGCGGGAGCGGCGTTCGCGGGGGTCGCCAGCAGGCTCACCGCGACGACCGCGGTGGCCAGCGGCAGGGAGGTACTCGCCTTGGCCCGACTCGGCTTGCGGTGCTTCACTTTTCGCTCAATTCCTTCGTCCCTCATCAGGCACGATCGAACTGTAGGCGAGCGAGGGGTCTCGAGGGACCGGAATCGACTCCCCCGCTACGTCACTCGCGATCGCCCGACCGATCGCTTCCGCGCCGAAGTGAACCACACGGTTCGCGAACCAGCAAGACGAGCCGGATCACATCACGTCAAACGGTATGGCTATCAGTCGAGATCGTCGTGACGCATGAGCTGACGGGCCGCCTCGGTGACCGATCCGGTGAGCGACGGATACACCGAGAAGGTCTGCGCCAGATCGTTCACGGTCAGATTGTTCTGCACCGCAAGGGCGATGGGCAGGATCAGCTCGGAGGCGATGGGCGCCACCACGACTCCGCCGACCACCACGCCGGTGGCGGGACGGCAGAAGATCTTCACGAAGCCGCGGCGCAGGCCCGACATCTTGGCCCGCGGATTGGTGTTCAGCGGCAGCATGACCGTGCGCGCCGGGACCTCGCCATTGTCGATGGCGGTCTGGCTGACGCCGACGGTCGCGATCTCCGGGCGCGTGAACACGGCGGAGGCAACGGTTTTCAGGCGAATCGGCTGCACGCCCTGGCCCAGCGCGTGATACATGGCGATGCGGCCCTGCATGGCGGCCACGGAGGCCAGCGGCAGCAGTCCGGTGCAGTCGCCCGCCGCGTAGACGCCGGGCGCGGTGGTGCGCGAGACGCGGTCCACGCGCAGGTAGCCGCCCTTGTCGAGTTCGATGCCCAGCCGCTCCAGGCCCAGCTTGTCGGTATTGGGAATCGAGCCCACGGTCATGAGCGCATGCGTGCCCGTCACGTTGCGGCCGTCGGACAGCTTCACCACGATGCCGTCGGCGGTGCGCTCCACCGCATCGGCGCGCGCGTGCTTGACCAGTTCCACGCCGCGTTCGGCGAGGGCTTCCTCGAGCACCAGCGCGGCGTCGGCGTCCTCGCCCGGCAGCACGCGATCGCGGCTCGAGACGAGCTTCACCTTCACGCCCATCTCGGTATAGGCGGAGACGAATTCGGCGCCGGTCACACCGGAACCGACCACCACCAGGGTCTCGGGCAGTTCCTTGAGGTCGTAGAGCTGACGCCAGTTGAGAATGCGATCGCCGTCCGGCTCCGCGCCGGGCAGCACGCGCGGGCTGGCGCCGGTGGCGATGAGCACCACCTCGGCCTCGATCAACCGCTGCTGTCCGTCGGCGAGCGTCGCCTTCACCAGGTGCGTGGCCAAACCGGGCGCCTGGTCGATGAGCTCGCCGTACCCGGCCAGCACCTCGACGCCCGCCTGCTGCAGCTTCACCTTGATATCCGAGGACTGCGCCTGCGCGAGCGCCTTCACACGCGAGTTCACCTCGGCCAGGCGCACCTGCGCCTGGGACGGATGCACGGTGATGCCCAGGTCCCGGGCTCGCCGCAGATCCGTACGCACGCCCGTGGAGGCGATGAATGTCTTCGACGGCACGCAATCCCACAGCACGCACGCGCCGCCGATGCCGTCACTGTCGATCAGCGTGACCGGTGCGCCGTGCTGCGCCGCAACCAGCGCCGCCTCGTATCCGGCGGGGCCGCCACCGATGATCGCAATGCGGGTCATTGTCCCTCCGCTTCTGCCTGGACACCCGGGATCTCCGGTGCCCGCTATTACGTTATCGGGCGGCGTCCGTGCAGCTACGACCGCATGCGTAGCCTGCTTCGTCACAATTCTCGTCCTTCGCGAGTGAGCCTCGGGTCACACCGAATCCGGCACTCCGGACCAATGAGACGGTGCGAACCGCCCGGAGATCGGGTTCAGGGATGGTTGTCCGGGATTGTTCGATAGGCTCTTACAGTGCCGATTTACGCCGCCTACGGGTCCAACATGGATCCCGAGCAGATGCTCAAGCGCTGTCCGCACTCCCCCGTGTACGGAACCGGCTGGCTGGAAGGTTGGCGTCTGACCTTCGCCGGAGACGACATCGGCTGGGAGGGACCGCTCGCCACGGTGGTCGAGGAGCCTGGCTCACGCGTGTTCGTCGTCCTGTACGACGTGCCCGACAATGACGAGGTCAGCCTGGACCGCTGGGAAGGTTCGGACTTCGGCATCCACAAGAAGATCCGGCTGCGCGTGACGCCCAATCAGGGCCCGGCCACCGAGCCGGTGCTCGCCTGGCTCTACGTGCTCGACGCCTACGAGGGCGGCCTGCCCTCGGCCCGCTACCTCGGAGTGATCGCCGACGCCGCCGAAAAGGCCGGTGCGCCAAGCGACTACGTCCACGCGCTACGCACCCGCAACAGCAAGAACGTGGGCCCCGGAACCTTCGGCCTCTGACAGACGAACGAAAGGCGGGCCGCACCACAGGGTGCGGCCCGCCTTTTCACTGCTCGCTAGGCGTTGAGCACGATGCTCGTCATGATCTGCACGCCGACGGCGAGGGCGCGCTCGTCGATGTCGAAGGTCGGCTGGTGCAGGTCGAGTTGCTCGCCCTTGCCGGACCAGACGCCGAGGCGGGCCATGGCGCCGGGGACCTCTTCCAGATACCAGGAGAAGTCTTCGCCGCCACCGGATTGCTGGGTGTCGGCGAGGGCGTCGGGTCCGATTTCGCGAATGGCGTCCTCGAACATGCGCACGGCCAGTTCGTCGTTCACCACCGGCGGCACGCCGCGCTTGTAGTTGAGCTGGTAGCGCACGCCGGTCGGGGCGAGCAGGCCCTCCACGATCTCGCGGACCATGGGCTCGAGCAGCGACCAGGTGGCGTGATCGCCGGTGCGGACGGTACCGGTGAGCATGCCGGTCTGCGGAATGGCATTGGGCGCCTTGCCCGCCGACACCGCGCCCCACACCATGACGGTGCTGGTGCGCGGATCGATCCGGCGGCTCAGCAGGCCGGGCAGGCCGGTGATGACGGTGCCGATGGCGTACACCAGATCACTGGTCAGATGCGGGCGCGAGGTGTGCCCGCCCGGGGAGTCCAGCACGAGTTCGACGGTATCGGCGGCGGAGGTGATGGCGCCGACTCTGATGCCGACGCGGCCGACCTCGAGTCTGGGATCGCAGTGCAGCGCGAACATGCGGGACACGTCTTCCATGGCGCCCGCGGCGACCATGTCGATGGCGCCGCCGGGCATGACCTCCTCGGCGTGCTGGAAGACCAGGCGAACACCGACCGGCAGGTCCGGGACCTCGGCGAGGGCGAGCGCGGTACCGAGCAGGATGGTGGTGTGCGCATCATGCCCGCAGGCGTGCGACACGCCCGGCACGGTCGAGGCGAAGGGCAGGCCGGTGTACTCCTGCAGCGGCAGCGCGTCCATATCCGCGCGCAGGCCGATGCGCGGGCCGTCGGAGGGGCCGATATCGCAGATGAGCCCGGTGCCGCTCGGTAGTTTGCGCGGCTCCAGACCAGCCTTGATCAGCCAGGATTCCACGAACTCGGTGGTACCGAACTCGGTGCGGGACAGTTCCGGATTGGCGTGGATGTGCCGCCGCCAGGACACCAGGTCGTCGGCATGCTCGTCCAGCCACGCGTCCACCACGTCTCGACCGCTCACCATATCCATGTCAACACCCACCGTGCCCATTTCAAAGCCCATATCGACCCCCACCGAGCTGCCGTTCACGCCGCTCGCGGCCGCGGGCGCCACGCAGGCGCCCGCCGCCGTGTGACCCGTAGCTCGCGCCGCGGACCGGCCGGTTGTGCTCACCGAATGTCCTCCTGTCGCTGAAACTGCCGTTGACTGACTCGTTCCGACAACCTGTCCCTGTGCAATTGATCGCCTGCAAGTTGTATCGCGGTGCGGGCCAAAGCCGTAGCACCATCGATGACAGCCACATCGGCGGAGGTGTTCACGGCCGCGGCCGCGAACGCGGGCTGGTGGGTCACCGCGCCCCCGGCATCGATCCCGATGATCGGGTGAATGCCTGGAATGACATTGGTGACATTGCCCATATCGGTGCTGCCCAGCGGCCGTTGCGCCTCGAGTTCCGGGGCAATGGGCTCGCGTCCGAGTTCGATGATCTGCTCGCGATAGGCACACAGTAGTGCGCTGTCGGGAGTGAGCTCGGTATATGTCGGCGCGAGCTTCCGGATTTCATGTGTGCATCCGGTCGCCAGGGCACCTGCCTCGAAACAGGCCGATGCGCGTCGCATCAGATCTTCGAGGTCCGCGGAGTTCACTGCTCGTAGGTAATACAGCAGTTCCGCGTGTCCGGGCACGATATTGGGGGCCACGCCGCCCGACCCGACTATACCGTGCAGTTGCTGTCCAGGAAGTAGATGTTGACGGAGCAAACCTAGAGCAACTTGAGCGACCGTGAGCGCATCCAGAGCATTTCGCCCGTATTCGGGCGCGGCGCTGGCATGGGATTCACGGCCGTGAAAAACAACGGACAAATCAGCCAGGGCGAGGGAATGCGCACCGGCGATATCCTCCGGGCCCGGATGAATCATCATGGCCATGGCGCAATCGTCGAAAACGCCGCGCTCCAGCATGAGGACCTTGCCGCCGCCGCTCTCCTCGGCGGGCGTGCCCAGCAGTTTCACCGTGATACCGCAGGCATCGGCCACCGCGGCCAGGCCCAGCGCCGCGCCGACCGCCGAGGCGGCGATGATGTTGTGCCCGCAGGCGTGGCCGATTTCCGGCAGCGCGTCGTATTCGGCGCAGATGCCCACGACAAGATCACCGTGTCCGTATTCGGCGGTGAAGGCGGTCGGCAGATCGGCGACGCCCTTGTCGATGTGGAAGCCGTGTTCGCGCAGCGGCTCCATGGTCTTCTCGACGCTGCGGAATTCCTCGAAGGCGAGTTCGGGCTCGGCGTGAATCGAATGCGAGAGCGCGATCAGCCGGTCGCGGGCGGCGGCGATGGCGGAATCGGCGTCGGTGAACACGGACCGGTCATCGCCGCTGCGCGATGGTGGCATGGCACACAGTCTTGCATTGTGAGCGCGCGGTGTCGCAGCGGGCGAGCCGGAAATCTCACGGCATGGCGCGCTCTCACCGAAGGATTAGGGGCTCCGGGGGTGTTCCCCCGGAGCCCCGTCGGGTTCTCGCTCAGGCGGCCTTCGCGTTCTCGATCACGAGGGGCTGAAGCCCAGGTTCTCCGGGGTGGTCTCCACGGCCAGGCCCGCGAGCGCCTTCTGGTGCAGCGCCTTCTTGATCTGCTGCAGGTTGGGCTTGCGGTTGCCCTTGAGCACATCGGCCTGCGCGACGGCGGCGGCGAGCAACGCCTCGGCATCCGCCTTGCCGTCCACAATGCCCTTGGCGATGGCGTCATCGGCGGCGTAGCGGCGACCGGTGGTCATGGCCTCCACGCACACCTGATTGGTGAGCCGCTCGGTCAGCAGCGCGTTCATGGCGACCGTGGACGGCATGCCCAGATGCACCTCGGGCAGGCACCAGAAGCCGCGATCGGCGCGCATGAGCCGGAAGTCGCACGAGGTCGCCAGCATGGCGCCCGCCCCGAACGCATGCCCGTTCACCGCGGCGACGGTCGGCATGGAGAAGGCCAGCAGCCGCGAGTACAGCGAGTGCACCCGATCCAGGTAACAGCAGTTCTTGTCGAAATTGCCGAACAGCCAATCGGTATCGAGCCCATTGGAGAAGAACTTGCCGTTGGCCGTGACCACCAGCGCGGCGGGCCCCTCGGAAGCCTCCGCCTCGTCGAGTAGCGCATGGACTTCGGTGATCCAGTCCGGGTGGAAGCGGTTCTCACTGTCGATGTTCTGGCCCTCGGTCCCGAGGTTCAGGACGAACACGTCCCCATCACGCTTCAAATACGGCATGTGTGCAGGGTAATAGCCCCGCGCGGGCTTGCTACTCGCGGGTAGCCACCCATTCGGCGAGGACGCCGACACCGACCGCGACCAACGCGATTCCGGGCGAAATCACGGCAAATGGGGCACGTCACAGTTGCGCAACTGCGCGGGAGATCGGCGGGGACTAGGGTGGGCGACATGCAAGCCGAGCAGGCCGCGAAGACGATCGCCGAACGAACTGGAGTGCCGGGCCACCGGGTCGCGGTGGTGCTCGGCTCCGGATGGCAGGAGGCGGCCGCCGAAATCGGCGATCCCACCACCTCGATTCCCATGGGCGAGGTCCCGGGCTTCGGATCGCCCACCGCCCAAGGCCATCAGGGCACCATCCATTCGGTTCCCGTCAACGACGAGCACGTCCTGCTCCTCATGGGCCGCCAGCACCTCTACGAGGGCCGCACCCCCGACCAGGTCGTGCACAATGTGCGCACCGCCATTGCCGCGGGCGCACAGACGATCCTGCTGACGAATGCCGCGGGCGGCATCCGCGACGGCCTGACCGTCGGCGATCCGGTCCTCATCAGCGACCACATCAACTTCACCGGCCGCACCCCGATCACGGGCGCCGACTTCGCCGACTTCGTCGACCTGGTCGACGCCTGGGACCCCGAACTCCGCGCCATCGCAAAGGAAATCGATCCGAGCCTCACCGAGGGCGTCTACGCGGGCCTCACCGGCCCCCAATACGAAACCCCCGCCGAAATCCGCATGCTCCGCACCCTCGGCGCCGACCTCGTAGGGATGTCCACGGTCCTCGAAGCCATCGCCTGCCGCGAAGGCGGAGCCAAGGTCCTCGGCATCTCCCTGGTCACCAACCTGGCCGCAGGCGTCACCGGCGCCCACCTCTCCCACGCCGAAGTCCTCGCCGAAGGCCACGCCGCCGCACCGCGTCTGGGCAAGCTGCTGCGCGGGATCCTCGAACGCGTGTAAGCCGATTCGCGCGACGGTCAGTCCTCGGTCCACGCGCCACATCCGATGCATGCTGCACCGCCCAGGGACCCCAGCCCCGAAAACAGCAGGAACCAAACCTGCCACACGGCACTGATCACCGTCGGCCACCCCCACGGCAGTACCGTGAACCGGACCTCGACCGTGCTGCCGGGTTGAATACTTCCGCTGTCGAAGGTGATCCTGCGCCGCTCACCTGAATCGTCGGAGTAGTAGCCCTCCACCATCCGACCTTCACCGAGCGGATACGCGCGCTCGATGCTGACGGTGGCGGACCGGCCCTCGCCCAGCACGTACCCGATGCCGTTCACGAGCTGCACGACACCGAATCCCACGCAGAGCAGCGTCATGCCGCCGTACAGCAGGGTCGTGAACAGGTGTCGCGCGACATGCGATCGCTTGGCTCCCACAATCGGTCACGCTAAGGACACCCGGCACCGTCGTCATCGACATTCGCTTCGGCCCGAACTCTCCGATCCGGCTATCGCACCACCGATGCGGGGCGCGGATCATCGTCGAGGGTGGCGTAATCGTGCCGTGGTGGCGTGGTCTGCTCCGGGTTCGGGGGTGGGGCGGCATGATCGGGGGCGACACGCCGG
The DNA here is from genome assembly GCF_001613405.1 of Nocardia crassostreae. Classification (GTDB taxonomy): domain Bacteria; phylum Actinomycetota; class Actinomycetes; order Mycobacteriales; family Mycobacteriaceae; genus Nocardia; species Nocardia crassostreae. The sequence continues at coordinate 236,293 of NZ_BDCH01000028.1, read as the reverse complement.
AACTAAGACGAGGAGGCGCGCATGCTGCGGTTCGGGACGGCCGGGTTGCGGGGTCCGTTGCAGGACGGGCCGGACGGCATGAATGTGGAGACGGTGACGCGGGCCAGCGCCGGGGTGGCCGAGTGGCTGCGGGGGCGATGCTTGGGTGGGGGGCTGGTGGTTGTCGGGCGGGATGCTCGGCACGGGTCGGCGGACTTCGCTGCGGCTGCGGCGGAAGTGTTTGCCGCGGCTGGGTTTTCGGTGCTGGCGTTGCCGCGACCACTGCCTACTCCGGTGGTGGCCTATGCCGTGCGGGAATTGGGGGCGGTCGCCGGAGTGCAGATCACCGCATCGCACAATCCCGCCACCGACAACGGATACAAGCTGTATCTCGACGGCGGGTCGCAGCTGGTGCCGCGCGCCGACGCCGAGATCGAGCGCTGCATCGAGGCGGTGCCGGAGCCGATCCCGCGCGCCGACCCGGCGACCGCCGCACCCGCCGTGGCGGCGAGTGACACCGACGCGCTCGGCGAGGAATTGGTGCGGCGGTATCTGGCGCGGGTTTCGGCGCTGCCCAGCATGATCGGCGGGCCGGGGCCGCGGGCCGCGATTCGGATCGCGTTGACGGCCATGCACGGGGTGGGCGGGGAACTCGCGGTGAGCGCGCTGCGAGATGCCGGGTTCACCGATGTGCATGTGGTGGCCGAGCAGTTCGCACCGGATCCGGATTTTCCGACGGTGGCATTTCCGAATCCGGAGGAGCCGGGCGCTTCGGATCTGTTGCTGGCATTGGCCGAGCGGGTGGAGGCGGATATTGCCATTGCGCTGGATCCGGATGCGGATCGGTGTGCGGTGGGGGTGCCAGGGGCGGATGGGTGGCGGATGCTGCGCGGGGATGAGACCGGGGTGCTGCTGGGCGATTTCGTCTTGCGGACGGCTGCGGCGGACTCGCTGGTGGCTACGACGATCGTGTCGTCGCGGTTGTTGAGCAGGCTGGCTCCGGCGCGGGGGGCGCGGTACGCGGAGACGCTCACCGGGTTCAAGTGGCTGGCGCGGGCGGGTGACGGGCTGGTTTACGCCTATGAGGAAGCCATCGGGCACTGTGTGGATCCGTCGGCCGTGCGGGACAAGGATGGGATCTCCGCCGCGGTGCTGGCGGCCGATCTCGTGGCGCAACTGAAGGCGGCGGGGCGCACGCTGTTCGATGTGCTCGACGATTATGCCGTCGAGTTCGGTGTGCATGCGGGGGATCAGGTTTCGCTGCGGCTGGCCGATGCCGAGGAGGCCGCCGCGGTGGTGGCGCGGTTGCGGGAGATGCCGCCCGGCGAGATCGCGGGCCATCCGGTCACCTGCACCGATATGGCGCAGGTGCGGGGGCCGATGCGGACCGATGCGCTCGTGTTCGAAGGCGAGTCGTTGCGCATGGTGGTGCGGCCGTCCGGGACCGAGCCGAAGCTCAAGTGCTATCTGGAGGCATTCGAACCGGTCGCTTCGCGTGCGGCATTAGCCCACGCGAAAGCGTCCACCGCCCTTACCCTCTCAAATATCAGGGAGTTCTGCGAGAAGCTGTGAGGTGGCCGTGAGCGAACAGCACTGCACGCACTGCGGAGGCTTCGACCTCGAACAGGGGTTCCTCGACGATGCGGGCGATTCCGCACCCGGCTACACCCGCTGGATTCCCGGCCCCTTGGAGCTGGAGCCGTTCGGTGGTGCGAAGCGGATAGGTAAGCGCCGCTTCGCCGTTCACGCCCACCGCTGCCGGTCCTGCTCACATCTGGAGCTGTTCGCGCCGCGGAAATAGCCACCCGGCGGGTTTCGGCCGGACCGATGAGGCCTTGCCGCCCGGTCCGGCCGGGGCTAGCGTGTCCAGAGCTAGTCAGCCCCCGAAAGGAATGCCCGCACATGCGTAAAACCCTGTGGCTCACCGGATTCGGCCTCGCCGCCACGGCGTTGCTGAGCACGGCGGGTCCGGCCGCGGCCGCCGCGTCCGTCATGGAACACGACGGCCCGTACCAGGTGAACACGGAAATCTCGGCGGGCTACTACACCACCCACACCGCCGCCCCCGGCTGCGAGTGGGCGCGCTTCACCGCCGGTGGCGACATCATCGAGCAGGGCAAGGGCGGCAATGGCACGGTGACCGTGCGCATTCCCGCCACCGATGCGGTGTTCTCCACCAGCGGCTGCGGCACCTGGACGATCGAGGGCGACCAGCGCCAGCCGACCGGACCGAGCACCGGCTCGTTCGGATCGTCCTAGCGGTCTCGTTCGGACCGGATGGCCTCAGCGCGGTCCGAATTGGCGATCCCCGGCATCACCCAGGCCGGGGACGATGAAGGCGTCGGAGTTGAGGCCGCGGTCGACGGATGCGGTCACCAGGCGCACCGGATGCCCGGACTTCTCCAGCGCCGCAATGCCTTCCGGCGCCGCGACCACACAGATGACAATGATGTCGCGGGCATGCCGGGTGGCCAGCAGATCCAGGGTGTAGACCATGGAGCCGCCGGTGGCGAGCATGGGGTCCAGCACGATGACGGGGGTGTCGGCGAGGTCCTCGGGCAGTGACTCCATGTACGGGGTCGGCTCGTGCGTCTCCTCGTCGCGGGCCAGGCCGACGAAGCCGATGCGCGCATCGGGAATGAGATTCTCGGCGGTCTCCACCATGCCGAGCCCGGCGCGCAGCACCGAAACCAGCAGCGGCGGCTTGGCCAGCCGGGTGCCCTCGGCGGCGGCGACCGGCGTCGCGATGGGGAAGGTGGCGGTCGGTGCGTCCCGCATGGCCTCGTAGACCAGCAGCCCGGTGAGGTCGCGCAGCGCCGCCCGGAATGTCGGGTTTGTGGTACGCGCATCTCTCATGGTGGTCAGCAAAGCGGCAGCGAGCGGGTGGTCCACGATGTCAGTGCGCATAGGAAAACGATAGGTCAGCCAGGCAAATTGAGGTCCGGGCCGGTCGGATTTCCTCACCCCGGAACCATTCCCGCCCCGTCGCGCGTCCAATCCCGTATCGGACGTAACCACCCAGCGACCGGCCACAACGGGGGCTTCCATGCACCACCTCACCATCCATCCCGCCGACCTCACCGCCTACGCGGCCACCGCCGCCCACATGGCCGCCGACCTCACCCTGGCCACCACCCGAGCCGCCACCGCCACCCCCGCCCTACTCACCCCCGCCCTCGGCCTCATAGCCGCCGACTTCGTCACCACCTACACCGCCGCCCACACCGCCCACCTGACAACCTTGACCGCCCTCACAACGGTCCTCGCCACTCTCGGCACGGCCACCACCGGCGCGGCCACCTCCTACGAGACGACCGACACGACCTACGCCACCGCCCTGCACGCACCGAGCGCGGAGGTGATCGCGTGAGCACCGCTTCCCACTCGCGCGACCAAGCTGTGGCACACCGCTCGACACACCGATGCCCACCGCCCGCCGGTCACTCTCCCGACCGGTGCGCGCGTTCGCACCTGATATTCGGATCACGCGGCGGCGGGCCACCTGCACGCGGGGTCGTATCGGCGGCGGCATCGCGCGATGCCTGTTGCGGTCGCTGGGCTCCGGCGGGCGGGCCGGGTGAACCCACCGTCGCCCGGTTCGGGCGCGCGGTTGGTGCGGCCCGGGCGGGGTGGAGATCGGCGAGGAAGGAGGTGGGCGGGGATGAGCGGCGGGCTGGATGTCGCGGCGTTGGCGGGGCCGATTATCGAGCTGCTCGCCAGCTTCGGGCCGGGCGGGGCCGACCGGGCTGTGGGGGATGCGTTGCGCGCGGCCTCGGCAGTCGTGGAGGGGGTGCAGGCGGTGGGGCGCGGTGAGATCGATCAGATGTACGACGCGTGGCGGGGGCCCGCCGGGGATGCGGCGATGGACAAGGCGATGCAGGTGCAGACCGCGGCGGCGACCGTGTCGGATCGGGGGAATGCCATGGCGGAGATCGTGGATCGGGCGTCCGGGGAAGTCGCGGCGGGGCAGCGGGAGGTGGCGGAGATCCTGCACTCATTCGTGTCGCGGGTCCAGGCGGTGGGGACGGCCGGGTTGACCCCGGCCGGGATCGCGGTGCTCGTCGGTGCGGCGCTCGAGCACATCGGGCAGGCGCTGCGGGTGGTGGAGCGGGTACGCGTGGAGTTGGAAGCGGATACGGCGGCGATGAGCGAGTTGATCGAGCCGCCGCCGATACCACCGCCCGCCGGAGTGCCGGATCCCGGCGCAGGCGGGGCGACCGTCGTTCCGGCTGGGGCCGGTTCGGTCGGCGTGCCGCAGATCGGCGCGGTCGGCGGGGCGCAGTTCGGGTCGGCGGCATTGTCCACGGGCAGACAGCTGCTGGATACCGGGACTGCGCTGGCGAGCGATGTGCTGACGGTTCCGGCGGCGGTGGGTGACCCGCCGCGAAGCATCGAGAGCGGGGCCGAGACGTGGTCGGCGGGGGCCGGGGTGCTGGTGACGCTGCCGGATGGCAGTAGCGTGGGGGCGCCGAACCAGCAGGCTGCCGATGCGGTTCGGAATGCGCTCGGCGCGGTGGGCACGCCGTATGTGTGGGGCGGGAACACGCCGGGTGTGGGGCTCGATTGCAGCGGGTTGACACAGTGGGCGTACGCCGAGGCCGGGGTTTCGCTGCCGGGGCTGGCGCAGGAACAGGGTGATGGGCATCAGCGGGTCGATCCAGGGGACTTGATGCCCGGTGACCTCGTGGTGTGGGACGGGCACGTGGCCATGGTCATCGGGAACGGTCAGCTGGTGGAGGCGGGCGATCCCGTCCAGGTCGGACCGATACGAACGGAGAACGCCGGTATGCGATTCCTCGGGTTCTACAGGCCCACGGCATGAGCGCGCCGCAGGTCCCGAATGTCACGGTGGCCGCGAGCGGCAATCGCGCGGGCACCATCACGGTGCGCGCCACCGATCAGGGCATGCCGGTGGAGATCCGGTTCGAGCGCGGCGAATACCGCTACGGCGCACAGGCTCTCGCGGACGAGATCCTGCGCCTGACCAAGCGCTCGGCCATTGCCGCCAAGTCCCGGCGGCGGGAACTGCTGGCCGAGGCCGGGGTGCCCGAGGACGTGCTCGACCGGCTCGGCCTGCCCACCCGCCAGGCCGCCGTGGACGAGCTGGATCGCCTCGACGACGCCGACACCGGGCCCACGAGCTGGACGGGCCGCGCGTGAGCAACCACCCGAACCGGAGGGACACGGTATGAGCGCGGAAATGGACGCGCTGGTCAAGGGCATCGGCGACCAGCTCGAAGCCCTAGAAACGGCACTGCACGGCCTGCGCCACGTGCGCGGCCGGTTCACCAGCGAGGACCGGTCGGTCACCGCCGAGGTCGATGGCGAGGGCGCGCTGACCGGCCTGTGGCTGGCCGAATCGGTGACCTCGCAACCGCCCGCCGAGGTGTCGAAATTGATCCTCTGGGCGTGCCGGGAAGCGGCCGCGGCAGCCACCGCACAGCGCTCGGAAATCGTTGCCCGATTGAATGAGTCCCTCGTGGCGGGAAATGTTGGGGGCGGCCCGGATAGTGCCTGAGGTGACCACTAGATAGGCTTCCGGTCATGGCTTCTGGAGACATCGTACCGATCGCGCTCGGCCTGACCAAAGGCGATCTCGTCACCCTGTGGGCACCGCGCTGGCGAGACGGTGACGATGAGTGGCAGGCATTCCTCGGTCACGAGGAAGACCTCTACGGTTTCGAGTCGGTCGCGGAGCTGGCGGCGTTCATTCGCACCAACTCCGACAACGATCTCGTCGACCATCCGGCCTGGAAGATAATCGCAGGTCTGTCCGCCGCCGAACTGGAGCCGGAGGAGCAGTTCGTCTTCGATCTGGTCGGCGTTCCGGAGCTGGCGGCCGACGATCCGGATCCGGAGATCGTGTCCGAGCTCGAGGAGACCCTCGATATCGTCCGCAATATCGGCGATGTCTGCGAGCTCGACACCGTCACCAAGTTCTTCGGCTCGCACCCGGTGGTGGGCGCCCTCGCGGGCGGCGTGAGCACCTTCTTCGGCAAGGAAGGCGAAGAGCTCTGGGATCAGATCGGCGCGGCCATCAGCAAGGACTGGGACGCGGTCCTGGACGCCATCGACACGGTGGTGAGCATCCCGGACGTGGACGCCGACGCGGTGGCGGTCGCCGAGGCGGAACTGCTTGCGGCCGAGGAGAACATCGTCGACGCCGAGGACGCCGCCGACAGCGATGAGGAGAACGAGTTCGAGACCGTCGACCTCAACGAGGACGACGAGGAGGAGGACGAGGATCTCTCCTTCTGGCACGAGGTCGGCATCGACCCGGTCCAGATCATCAGCTCCGACGGTACCTTATTCACCCTGCGCTGCTATGTCGACGACGACCCGATCTTCCTCGGCGCCGACGGCGTCATCACGGTCTTCCCGTCCGAGCGCGCCCTGGCCCGCTATCTGGCCGACGACCACGATCACGACCTGGCCCATGTCAGCACCTACGGCGAGGTCCAGACCGCCGCCGTGGACGGCTCCCTGGTGGTCGAGGTCGACGAGGAGAACGTCTACGTCCTGCCCGGCATTGCCGACGATCTCGCCGCCGGACCCCAGTCCGTCGATACCGACCAGCTCGACCTCGCCGTCGAATTGTTCACCGACGCAGCCGATTACGCCGACGACGACGCGGTGGAAACCGCCCTCGCCGTCTCCACCCCGCTGGGCTGGTACGTCTCCTACCTGCTGAACCCGGACCCGACCCGCATGGCCCCGAACCCCCCGTTCAATGCCGAGGCCGAGCAGTGGCGCGCCCTCGAGGTCGCCTTCGAAGGCCACCTCCGCAAGGCCTGACACACCCGAACACGACGTGGGCCGCACCTGTAATCAGGTGCAGCCCAAGTCATTTCAACACCGGTGTCAGGACGCCCCGAGCCTGATCCACACCTGTTCGGACCGGCACAACAACCGCCCGTCGGCCCCGTAGACCGCGGTCGCGGTCAACCCCTTGCGCCCCTGCTCCCCCCGCAGCTGCCCGACCACGACGCACTGCTCACCGGCCGCCGGACGATCCAGCACGGTACCCGTCATGGACCCGAGAACCGCTGGGCTAGAGAACATTTCAGGCAGCGACCACCCGCCCGGACAGTCCATGGCGGCCCACAGCAGCGGCGCGCCGATGGGCACCGTGCCATCCGGCGTCCACGGCGCGGCCACCATGCCCTCGCCCACCGCCCCGGCTTCGATCGCCAGCCCGTCCTCCCGCTGCGTCCCGCACACGAAGCAGTGCCCGAACAACTCGTTGCCCTGGTATTCACTGCGCGCAGCAGCGGCCTCCGCGTACGACACCGCCGGTGGCGCATCCGCGTCGAACTCCCCCACAGCGGAATCCACCAACAGGTTCTCCCCGTCGTAGAGCCGCCCCTCCGCAACCCGCAACGGCACCTCGAGCGGCGGCGGCCCCCGCAGAATCACCTTCACCACAGGCTCGTCCCGCTGCTCGGCCAGCAATCCCGCCACATAGCCGCCATTGCCGGAGCCCGGCGGGCCATTGAATCTGGCGGGAATCTCCAACGTCCTCATACTTCGCTACGGTAATGACCCGAACCGGTGCTTCACACCCCTTGTCCACGGTGCACACCCCCTATAGACGGCGATAGACGGTGTGAACCGGGGAGAAAGGGTGTGAACGCTAGCCGATGAGGACGGCGTAGCCGGGTTTGATGACTTCGTCGATCAGGCGGAGGCGGTCGGGGAAGGGGATGAAGGCCGATTTCATGGCGTTGATGGTGAAGCGTTCCAGGTCGCTCCAGCCGTAGCCGAAGGTTTCCGAGAGCTTCAGTATTTCCTTGCTCATGGTGGTGTCGCTCATGAGGCGGTTGTCGGTGTTGACGGTGACGCGGAAGCGGAGGCGGGCCAGGAGGTCGAAGGGGTGCTTGTCGAGGGAGGGGACGGCGCCGGTCTGGACGTTGGAGGAGGGATAGAGTTCGAGGGGGATTCGCTTGTCGCGCACGTAGTTTGCGACCAGGCCGAGGCGGGGGCCGTCGGGGGCGTCGGTGATGTCGTCGGTGATGCGGACGCCGTGACCGAGGCGGTCGCAGCCGCAGAAGGCCAGGGCCTCGTGGATGGACGGCAGGCCGAAGGCCTCACCGGCGTGAATCGTGAAGTGGGCGCTGTTGGCGCGCATGTATTCGAAGGCGTCGAGGTGGCGGGTGGGAGGGTACCCAGCCTCCGCGCCCGCGATATCGAAGCCGCCGACGCCGCGGTCGCGCCAGCGGACGGTGAGTTCGGCGATCTCGAGGGAGCGGGCCGCGTGGCGCATGGCGGTGAGGAGGCAGACCGTGCGGATGGGCGTGCCCGCGGCGGCGGCCAGGGCCTCGCCCTCGCGGAATCCGGCGAGGGTGTGTTCCACGACCTCGTCGAGGGTGAGGCCCGCCTCGAGATGCTGTTCGGGGGCGAAGCGCACCTCGGCGTAGACGACGCCGTCGGCGGCCAGGTCCTGGGCGCATTCGCGGGCGACCCGGCGCAAGCCCTCCGGCGTCTGCATGACGGCGACGGTGTGCGCGAAGGTTTCCAGGTACAGCTCGAGCGATCCGCTGTCTGCCGCATCACGGAACCAGGCGCCGAGGGCTTCGGCATTGTCGGCCGGTAGCTGGTCGTAACCGCAGTCGCGGGCGAGTTCCAGGACGGTCGCGGGGCGCAGCCCGCCGTCCAGGCGATCGTGCAGGACCGCCTTCGGAGCCTGGCGGATTGAGGCGAGAGTGAGAGGCGTCGGTCCAGTCATGTTCAAACGGTAGCCGCATTCACGTTCTGCGGCACCACGATCGAATACCGCGTCGCGCAGCGACTCCGTGAGGGGTGGTGGTCGGGCGGCGGGTGGGCCTGTGTCCATTCTCAATTTGGCGATTCGTAGCCCGCACGTTGCTGCCGGTCGTGCGGGCGTCATCGAATATTCGCGGAGGGCCGCCGCTACGCCGTAATGCGATCGAGCACCAGGGGCGCAGCGGGGCGCGGTGCGGCGTCCTCGATGGTGAACGCGTCCCGCAAGGCGTCCAGCGCGGCTGGGAACGCCTCGGGGGTATCGGTGTGCAGGGTCAGCAGCGGCTCGCCCGCCTTGATGGAATCGCCTGGCTTGGCATGGATTCGGATGCCCGCGCCCGCTTGCACCGGACCGCCCTGACGCGCGCGGCCCGCGCCCAGCCGCCAGGCGGCGAGACCGACATCCAGGGCATCGAGCCGGGTGAGCGTCCCGGTCGCGGGCGCGTCCAGGATCTCGGTGTGGCGCGCCACCGGCAGCGCCGCGTCCGGATCCCCGCCCTGCGCGCGCACCATGGTGCGCCAGTGATCCATGGCCCGGCCATCGGCCAGCGCATCCGCCGGATCGATATCGTCGATTCCGGCCTGGACCAGCATTTCCCGCGCCAGTGCCAGGGTCAGCTCGACGATATCGGCCGGACCGCCCCCGGCCAGCACCTCGAGCGATTCGGCGACCTCGAGTGCATTCCCCGCGGTGTTGCCCAGGGGCGTGTCCATGGCGGTGAGCAGCGCCACGGTGCACACCCCGGCATCGGTGCCGAGTTCGACCATAGCGGTGGCCAATTCGCGGGCCTGTGCGAGCTCCTTCAGGAATGCGCCGCGCCCGACCTTCACATCCAGCACCAGCGCCCCGGTGCCCTCGGCGATCTTCTTGCTCATGATGGAGCTGGCGATCAGGGGGATGGATTCCACGGTCCCGGTGACATCACGCAGCGCGTAGAGCCGTTTGTCGGCGGGCGCGAGATCGGCTCCGGCCGCGCACACCACCGCGCCGATGGCGGGATCGGCGAGGATCTCGCGCATCCGGTCCACCGGAATGTCGGCCTGCCAGCCGGGAATCGCCTCCAGCTTGTCGAGCGTGCCGCCGGTATGGCCGAGCCCGCGCCCGGACAGCTGCGGTACGGACGCACCGCACGCCGCCACCAGCGGCGAGAGCGGCAGCGTGATCTTGTCGCCCACCCCGCCGGTGGAATGCTTGTCGACGGTGGGGCGCGGCAGGTCCGAGAAGTCCAGCCGTTTCCCGGAGTTGATCATGGCGGCGGTCCAGCGCGCGGTTTCGCGGCGCGTCATCCCGCGCCACACGATGGCCATGGCCAGCGCCGACATCTGCTCGTCGGCGACCTGCCCGCGTGTGAACGCGTCCACCACCCAATCGATCTGCGCGTCGGTGAGCTCTCCCCCGTCGCGCTTGGTCCGGATCACGTCTACAGCCGAGTGCACGCTCATCCCTCCAACCCTGGCACGGGTGCGCGGAATTCGCGGGCTACTGGCCGCTACTGCTGCCCCGCGGCGAGATCGTCGGGCCCGAAGGCATCCGGCAGCAGGGTGCGCAGCGGCACCGGCGCGCCGCGGTGATCGATGAGGACCTCGTTCCCGCCATGCTCGAACAGGATCTGTCGGCAGCGCCCGCAGGGCATCAGGATTTCGCCGCGCGAGTCGCAGACCGAGACGGCCAGCAACCGTCCCCCACCCGAGGAAATCAAGTTACCGACCAGTACGCATTCGGCACACAGGCCCAAACCGTATGAGATATTTTCCACATTGCAGCCACTCACAATTCGCCCATCCGCGGTGAGAGCCGCGGCCCCGACGGGGAATCGGGAGTAGGGCGCGTACGCGCTTTTCATCGCCTCAAAAGCCTTGTCGCGCAAGGAATCCCAGGCAATTTCCGACATAACGGACCATCCTCCCACGAACGTGACGGTAGCCACAGAAATGCGCTCTCGCACCCCATCGAAAATCAGGAAAGGCAAACCTAACTCAACACAAAACGAGCCAACGAGCGGCACGCCGAATTAGTTCCCCCAACACCCGAGGATTAGAGTTCACGACAGATCGGTTCAGGTTCCCGACAACGGGCCTGCAGCACTGCCACCGGACTGTGATTCCGGCTGTGAGCTGGTGTTATCGACAGTCCTTAGGCTCCGCGCCGGATCTGACCGGGTCCATCGACGACGTTGGAGGCACCGCACTCTATGACCACGCTAGAAGCTCCGGCCAAGCCGAAGCGGACCCTTTACCGTGGCGACCCGGGCATGTGGTCCTGGGCCCTGCACCGCATCACCGGCGTGACGATCTTCTTCTTCCTGTTCGTCCACGTGCTGGATACCGCGCTGGTGCGTGTCAGCCCGGACACCTACGACCAAGCGATCGAGACCTACAAGACGCCGATCGTCGCCCTGATGGAAATGGGCCTGGTTGTCTGCGTGCTGTTCCACGCGTTCAACGGCATCCGGATCATCCTGGTCGACTTCTGGGAGAAGGGCCCGCGCTACCAGCGGCAGATGCTGTGGATCGTGCTGGCGCTGTGGATCCTGATCGCTGGCGCGGGCGTCGGCCGCCAGTTCTTCTACCTGCTGACGGAGCACTGACACCATGACCGCACCCATCCTGGGCAAGTCCTACGACCGCCCCGCCAGCCTGGACGCGCCGCGCGCGCCCCGCCGCACCACCGGGAACAACTTCGAGAAGTACGCGTGGCTGTTCATGCGCTTCTCCGGAATCCTGCTGGTGTTCCTGGTCATCGGCCACATGTTCATCATGCTGATGATCGACGGCGGCGTGCAGCGCCTGAACTTCGCGTTCGTGGCGGGCCGCTGGGCCTCCCCGTTCTGGCAGATCTGGGATCTGTCCATGCTGTGGCTGGCCCAGCTGCACGGCGGCAACGGCCTGCGCACGGTCATCGACGACTACGCCCGCAAGGACTCCACCCGGTTCTGTCTGAAGACCCTGCTGGTGATCTCGATGATCCTGGTCTGCGTGACCGGCACCTACGTCATCTTCACCTTCGACCCCAACATCAGTTAGGAACGGCCAACTCGATGAGCGAATCTCGACCGATTCAGGAGCACCGCTACGACGTCATCATCGTCGGTGCCGGTGGCGCGGGTATGCGCGCCGCGATCGAGGCCGGTCCCCGGGTCCGCACCGCCGTGCTGACCAAGCTCTACCCGACCCGCAGCCACACCGGCGCGGCGCAGGGCGGCATGTGCGCCGCGCTGGCGAACGTGGAAGAGGACAACTGGGAGTGGCACACCTTCGACACCGTCAAGGGTGGTGACTACATCGTCGATCAGGACGCCGCGGAGATTATGGCCAAGGAGGCCATCGACGCCGTGCTGGACCTGGAGAAGGTGGGTCTGCCGTTCAACCGGACCCCCGAAGGCAAGATCGATCAGCGCCGCTTCGGCGGTCACACCCGCGATCACGGCAAGGCGCCCGTCCGCCGCGCCTGCTACGCGGCCGACCGCACCGGCCACATGATCCTGCAGACGCTGTACCAGAACTGCGTCAAGCACGACGTGGAGTTCTTCAACGAGTTCTACGTGCTGGACCTGGTTCTCACCGATACCGAGCGCGGCCCCGTCGCGACCGGCGTGGTGGCCTACGAGCTGGCCACCGGCGAACTGCATGTGTTCCACGCGAAGTCGATCATCTTCGCGACCGGCGGTTCGGGCCGCATGTACAAGACCACCTCGAACGCGCACACGCTGACCGGCGACGGTATGGCCATCGTGTTCCGCAAGGGCCTGCCGCTCGAGGACATGGAGTTCCACCAGTTCCATCCGACAGGTCTTGCGGGCCTGGGTATCCTGATCTCCGAGGCGGTGCGTGGCGAGGGCGGCATTCTGCGCAATGCCTCCGGCGAGCGCTTCATGGAGCGCTACGCGCCCACCATCAAGGACCTCGCGCCGCGTGACATCGTCGCGCGCTCCATGGTCCAGGAGGTCCGCGAGGGCCGCGGCGCGGGTCCGAACAAGGATTACGTGCTCATCGACGTGACCCACCTCGGCGAGGACGTCCTGGAGGAGAAGCTCCCGGACATCACCGAGTTCTCCCGCACCTACCTGGGCGTGGACCCGGTGAAGGAGCCGGTGCCGGTCATGCCGACCTGTCACTACGTGATGGGTGGCATCCCGACCCGCATTCGCGGTGAGGTGCTGCGCAACAACACCGATATCGTCCCCGGCCTGTACGCCGCGGGCGAGTGCGCGTGCGTGTCGGTGCACGGCGCGAACCGTCTGGGCACCAACTCGCTGCTGGACATCAATGTGTTCGGCCGCCGCGCCGGTATCGCCGCCGCCGAGTACGCCCAGCGTGCGGAGTTCGTGGAGATGCCGGAGAACCCGGCGCAGATGGTGCAGGACTGGCTGGCGCTGATCCTGTCCGATCACGGCAACGAGCGCGTGGCCGATATCCGCACCGAGCTGCAGAACGCCATGGATGACAAGGCCGGTGTGTACCGGACCGAGGACAGCCTCAAGGAGATGCTGACCATCATCCACGCGCTCAAGGAGCGCTACACCCGGATCACCGTGCAGGACAAGGGCCGTCGCTACAACAGCGATCTGCTCGAGGCCGTCGAGCTGGGCTTCCTGCTGGAGCTGGCCGAGGTGACCGTGGCGGGTGCGCTGAACCGCAAGGAATCGCGCGGCGGCCACGCCCGCGAGGACTACCCGGACCGCGACGACGTCAACTTCATGCGCCACACCATGGCGTACAAGCAGAGCCCGGAGCTCATCTCCGAGACCCGCTTGGACTACAAGCCGGTCGTGCAGACCCGTTACGAGCCGATGGAGCGTAAGTACTGATGACTGCCACTCTCGAGAAGGGTGCTGCCCAGGCGCCGGCGCCGGTTCCGGACGGCTCGACGATCATTACCGTCAAGATCGCCCGGTTCAATCCGGAGGACGCTCAGGGCAATCACTGGGACGAGTTCAAGGTCCCGGTGCTTCCCACCGACCGGTTCCTGAACGTGCTCATCTACATCAAGTCCTACATCGATGGCACGCTCACCTTCCGCCGCTCCTGCGCCCACGGCGTGTGCGGTTCGGATGCCATGCGCATCAACGGCGTCAACCGGCTGGCCTGCAAGCTCCTCATGAAGGACATGCTGCCCAAGAACGGCAAGGACATCACCGTCACCGTCGAGCCCATCCGCGGCCTGCCCGTGGAGAAGGATCTCGTGGTGAACATGGAGCCGTTCTTCGACGCCTTCAAGGCGGTGAAGCCCTACCTCATCACCACGGGCAACGAGCCGACCCGCGAGCGCATCCAGTCCCAGCACGACCGCGCCCGCTTCGACGACACCACCAAGTGCATCCTGTGCGCCTGCTGCACCACCTCTTGCCCCGTGTACTGGAGCGACGGCAGCTACTTCGGCCCGGCCGCCATCGTGAACGCCCACCGCTTCATCTTCGACAGCCGCGACGAAGCCGCCCGCGAACGCCTGGACATCCTCAACGACGTCGAGGGTGTCTGGCGCTGCCGCACCACCTTCAACTGCACCGACGCCTGCCCCCGCGGCATCGAGGTCACCAAGGCCATCCAGGAAGTCAAGCGCGCCCTCCTCTTCGCCCGCTGACACCTGGCATCAGCCGAAACCCGAAGGCCGCCTTCATCATTGCGATGAAGGCGGCCTTCGCCGTCGGATCACTACGTCGCGAACTCGGCGGGGCCTTCGAGAAGCGTTTCGATGCGGTCGATCAGGGCGGAAGCCAGAACCGAGACGAGCAGGAAGGTGGCGAACCAGCGCATGGCCTGGACCACGGAATTCCAGAGCCAGCCGCCACGCCAGCGAAACCGCGTGTCGCCGGTCGCTCCCGCCCAGATCCCGTAGCGAGCCACGGCCCAGGCGGCGGTGAAAATGAATGCGGCGATGTAGCTGAGTGGGCTTTTGGGCTCGTAGTTCCGCCATACCGTGACGCCGACCAGTACCAGCCCGGACAGCACCAGCAATAGCGTCAGCCGCGTGGCCCAGATGACTTGTGGCAGCCGGGTGGACACCCCCACTCGCGCCGACGGGCCCGCAGCACCCCGGAACGGCGCTCCGAAATCCAGCACACCATCGTCACGCAGCTGCGCGACCAGCTTGCGCCAATCCTCGCGCCGCTCGCTCACCCAGGTCCGCCAGAAACGACGCACGTCCCGCGGCGGTCGAGCGAACCCGCGGTAGTACAGGAGACCGCGCACCTGGGACCGATGGCGCAGAAAACCCCGGCCGTGGATATCGTCTCGTTCGACGATGCGGCCCCCGCGCTGCACCTTCTGCCAGCGCAGCAGTTCTCGAACCTCACGACCACGACTGCGGCGCGTACCCGGACGGTGGTGGCGGCAGCGATTCCACTCCCCGAGTACGCGATTCAGGCACGGATGACCCGTGGTCGTGACGGGATAGTCGCAGACAACGGGCCATGCCTTCCCACGTGACCACCACACCATCACGGACAGCACGGCCGCGATGAGCGGGAAGACGAGCGCGAATGTCAGTGGCCATGGGATCCCCCAAGGGCTCAGATAATCGAGCAGCCCAGCGAAGGGCTCCAGCAGGCGTGTGAGATGGTGCAGGATCTCACCCATGTCGTGATGATACGGACCGACATGACCTACCGAGTGTTGATCGGCGACTATTCCACAATCGCATGGTGATCAATCCTGTTGGTGCACAAGCATTCTCGCTACCTTACGGAATGCGTACTTCATCCCGAGCGCTTCCCGTTGCAGGATTTCGACAGCGGTGCACGAAGGTGACAGACCGGAAAGGCTGTGCCGCAACAGAATCGGGGCATGAGCGAATCACACGACGGGCAACGCGTCGATCGCAGGACCGTGCTGCGGGCGGCAGGGGTTTCCGCTCTCGCGGTCGCGGGGCTGGGCGCTGCCGGTGCAGCGTGTGCGCAGCCTGGCGACTCCGGGCTGATTACGCGGGCGTTGCCGGGGTCGGCGGAGCGGGTGCCGGTGATCGGGCTCGGCACGTTCATGACGTTCGATCGGATAGCTTCGGCTGACCGGAGATTCATTCCGGAGGTGCTGCGCACGTTCTTCGACGGGGGTGGGCGTGTGGTCGATACTTCGGCGCTGTATGGGGCGTCGGAGGACAATGTCGGGGAGTTCGCGCGGGAGTTAGGGGTGACGGATCGGCTGTTTCTCACCGACAAGAGTTGGGCGTGTGGGGAGTATCTGTTCGATTCCAGTCATGCTGATCGGCAGTTCGCGCGGTCGCTGGAGCGGTTGCATCGGGAGCGGCTGGATGTGGTGGGGGTGCACAGTATGACCAATGTGGGGATGATTCTGCCGATTCTGCGGCGGCTCAAGGGGGAAGGGAAGATTCGGTATGTGGGGGTCACCTCGCATGAGGCGTATCAGTATGCGGGGATGGAGGGGCTGATTCAGGGCGGGGTGGTGGATTTCGTGCAGGTTCGGTATTCGATCTTTCAGCGGGCGGCGGCGGAGCGGGTGCTGGCGGTGGCGGCGGATCGGGGGGGGTGGGGGTCATGGTGAATATGGCGTTGGAGAAGGGGCGGCTGCACGATGTGGTGCGGGACAGCGCGTTACCCGAGTTCGCGGGTGAGTGGGGGTGCCGGAGCTGGACGGAGTTCTTTCTGAAATATGTTGTGGCGCATCCGGCTGTCACCTGTGTGGTTCCGGCTACCACGCAGGTCGCGCATGTCGTGGAGAACCTGACCGCGGCGCGCGGCGCGCTGCCGGACGAGTCGCAGCGGCAGCGGATGGTGCAGCATATGGAATCGTTCCCGGCCTTCGCGAAGATCGCGCAGACGGCCTGGTATCCGGGTAAACGGTTCACCGACGGGCTGGTGCGGTTGCCCGATCCCGCACCGGTGGGATGAGGTCATCGGTGGCGGTCGCGGTAGACGGCGGGGGTGCACCCGTGTTCGTGTCGGAAGGCGCTGGTGAGGTGGCTCTGGCTCGACATGCCGACCAGGTGGGCGATATCCGCGATCGGCAGGCCGGGATCGGTGCGGAGCAAGCGCGCGGCCCGGTCGAGGCGCCGCGCGAGGACGTAGCGGTGCGGCGTGTGGCCGGTGGCGGCCTTGAAGGCCCGGCCGAATCGGAAGGTGTCCATACCGCACAACCGCGCCAGCACCGCCAGCCGCAGGTCCGAATCCACATGGGTATCGATGTAGTCGACAACGCGGCGCAAGGCCGACGGCCCGAGTGACACGGCGCGATCCCGATCGCGGCCGCCGCCGATCTGGCTCAGCCGCGCGGCGATCAGCGTCGTGACGCCGTCGGCGAAGAGCTGTCCCGCTACCGAATACCGTTCGGCCTGTTCGGATAGCGACAGCGCCAGCCGATACAGCAGCGGATCCGGCCGATTGGTGAAGCCGTCCAATGCGGAACTCTCGACCTCGAGGTCCGCGAACCGCTCGGGATCGATGCGCAGGGCCGCGCAGTCGATCAGCCCGCCGCCGTACACCACGCTGCGCTCGCAGCCTGCCGGAATGAAGGTCACCGCGCCCGGGAAATCAGCGCCCCGATACCGGCCCTGCCCCGCGCCGCGCGCCACGACCGGCCCGCTCGATCCGGCCAGAATGACGAACAGCAGATGCCGCCGCGGCCGACTGTCCCCCGTTGTTCCCTCGAAGGCCCGCCACCGTGTCCGCTCCAGGCTCAGTCCCGCCCAATCGCATTCCCGATGGCCGAGCACCAGACCACCGTAACGATGCACTTCGGGCACGCGTGCCATGGCCGAAGTCTACGACCGTCGGCGTGTGCCCGACGGCCGTGCGGCACAATGGTCGCAGGTGCAGATCATTCTTGGGGGGCGCGCGTTGCAGACCGACGGACTGGGTGTTCGAGTGGCCGCGCGGATCCGAATGGTTGCTGTCGCGGGGGCGATACTGCTTGCGGCGGCCTGTGGATCGAACACGACTCCAGCGCCGACGGCCGGTGCGGGTGTGGAGAAGTACCAGCAGCAGCGGGTCGAATGGGGTTCGTGTCAGGAGTTCTCGGACTACGGGGACAAGCTCGGCGAGGCGGGGTTGGAGTGTGCGCGGATCGACGTGACGCTCGACTACGGCAAGCCGGACGGGGAGACGGCGCGGATCGCGCTGTCGCGCTTGGCCGCGGGCGGTGAGCGGATCGGGTCGCTGGTCACCAATCCGGGCGGGCCGGGGATGTCCGGGCTGGCATTGCCCTTGGCGTTCGCGCAGACCGAGCTGGCGCAGCGGTTCGATCTGATCGGGATGGATCCGCGCGGGCTGGGGGCCTCGACGCCGAAGGTGGTGTGCCGGACGGCGGAGGAGTTCCAGGCCGAGCGGGTGGACCTGGACACCGACTACTCGGCGGCCGGTATCGCCCAGACCGAGCGCGAGAATCAGGAACTCGTCGACAACTGCGTGGAGCGCAGCGGGCTCGAGGTGCTGCGGAATGTCGGAACACGGGATGTGGCACGGGATCTGGATATCGTGCGCGCGGTGCTCGGGGACGAGAAGCTGACGTACTTCGGCGGCTCGTACGGGACCCGTCTCGGATCGGTGTACGCGGAGATGTACCCGGATCGGGTGCGCGCCATGGTGCTCGACGGCGCCGTCGACCCGGGGACCAACATTCTCGATCCGGTGAACAGCAGCCGCAGCTTCCAGCAGGCCTTCGAAACCTACGCGGCCGATTGCGCCAAGCAACCCGACTGCCCGCTCGGAACCGATCCGGACCCGGCGAAGACCAGCGCCGAACTGCGAGAGTTGTTGCAGTCCTTGATCGATCGACCCGCCACCACCGAGAACGGGCGCGGGCTCGGCTATCGGGACGCGGGCAGCGGCGTGCTCAATTCGCTGTACACGCCCGAGGGCTGGACCGGAATCACCAAGGGCCTCACCGAACTCCGGCAGGGGCGCGGCGACACGCTACTGGGGATCGCCGATCTCATCGAGGCGAGCACCGGCCTCGAGCGCGACCTGCAGCAGGCCGTGCTCTGCCTGGACGACAAACGCGTGACCGATCGCGCCGAGGCCAACGATCTGTTCCAGCAGGGCAATGCCGCCGCATCCGCCTTCGACCACGGCCGCGCCACCACCGGCGCGGTCCCGCTGGAGGTCTGCGCCTTCTGGCCGGTCCCGCCCACCTACGAACCACACGCCCTGAACATCTCCGGACTCCCGAAGACCGTGGTCGTCTCCACCACCGGTGATCCGGCGACGCCCTATCAGAACGGCATCAACCTGGCCCGCGACCTCGGCGCCACCCTGATCACCTTCGAGGGCAATCAGCACGGCGTGTTCGGCAGCGGCGTCACGTGCGTCGACACCCCGGTCATCGACTATCTGATCAACCTCACCCCGCCCGCCGAGGGCCTGCGCTGCACCGCCCCCTAGGCGGCTCGTTTTTTCCTGGCATCACCGGGCGGAGCGGTGCTACCTTCGACTGGTAGCCAAATTTGTCTAGTTAGGAGATAGAGAAATGTTCGGTATCGCCCCCTATGTAATGGTCGACGACGCGCAGGTCTACCGCGCCTTCCTGGAAACAGCCCTCGACGCCGAGATCAAGGAGGCCATCCCGCTGGCCACCGATCCGCAGCGGCTCATTCATGCCGAGGCCCGAATCGGCGACGGGACACTGTATTTCGCCGATTCCGGCCCCACCGGCGGACGCTGCCTGACGTCCCCGGACGAACCGGTGCACGTGCAGCTGTGGGCCACCGTTCCCGACGCCGAGCGCGCCTTCGCGCGAGCGGTCGCGGCGGGGGCGACCCCGGCCAGGCCGGTCGAAGCACAGCAGGATGGGAGTCGCTCGGGCGGATTCGTGGATCCGTTCGGGACACTGTGGTGGGTGAGCACGCCCGCCTGATCGATCGAAGGAGTGCGATGTCCGCGGTTCGCCTGCTGGTACTGGGAGCTGTCCGCCGCCGGGGCCGGGTGCACGGCTATCAGGTGCGCACCGATCTGGAGTCCTGGGGCGCGCACGAATGGGCGCGCGCCACTTCGGGTTCGGTGTATCACGCCCTGAAGGCGCTGGCCAAGGACGGCTTGCTGCGGGTGCACGACACCGCGCCCAGCGAGGCGGGCGGGCCGCCGCGGATGGAGTACGAGCTGACGCAGGAGGGCGAGGCGGCCTATCTCGCCCTCCTGCGCAGCGCCCTGGCCAGCCGGGATCCGCGGCTGGATCTGCTCGCGGCGGCGGTCGGATTCATCGACGATCTACCCCGCGACGCGGCGGTGGCGCTGCTGCGCGAGCGGGCCGCGGAACTGGCGGAATGGCGGGCCAGCATTACCGAATACCTGCCGCCGGACACCGATCTCGACACCTGGGGGCCGGTGGGCGAGGTCATCGGCCTGTGGCTGAACACGGCCGACAGCCGCACGGCCTGGACCAGGCGCCTCATCGACCGGCTCGAGGGCGGCGCGTTCACCATGGCGGGCGAAGACTGAGGACTTGACACCTTACCCCCTAGGGTACGGTTCACCTATGCAGAACGAACACCTGGCACACGGCGACCACTCCTCTCACGATCACCAGGGCCACGGTGCACAGATCGACCACTCCGCACACGCGGATCATGCGGCGCACACAGACCATTCGGCGCACGCCGACCACTCCGGGCACGCCCCCGCCACCTGGAAGATGGCCGCCAGCGCCACCCTGCACTGCCTCACCGGCTGTGCCATCGGCGAGGTTCTCGGCATGGTGATCGGTACCGCCCTGGGCTGGGCGAACGTGCCGACCATGGTGCTGGCCATCGTGCTGGCCTTCCTGTTCGGCTATGCCTTCACCCTGCGCGGCGCGCTCGCCGCGGGCCTGGGTTTCAGCGCCGCGGTATCGCTGGCGCTGGCCGCGGACACCGTCTCCATCACCGTCATGGAGATCGTCGACAATGCCGTGCTGTGGCTGGTGCCCGGCGCCATGCACGCCGGTCTGGGCGACTTCTTGTTCTGGGGTTCGCTGGTTTTCGCGCTCTTCGTCGCCTTCGTGGTCACCACCCCGGTCAACAAATGGATGATCGGCCGCGGCAAGGGTCATGCGGTGGTGCACTCACTGCACACCGGACACTGAGCCATCCGCTGCCACCCGGCCTGTTCAGCCCGCTCAACTTGACAATCTGACAAGCTGAGCGGGCTTTTGTTGTCGCACGGGTCACACGGTGATTGCATCGACATATGTTCACCGAAGCCCAGCTGTACTCGCCCGTGACCACGGGCGCCGACGGTGATGTGACGGTGCATCTGAGCGACGAGCATCCGGGAGTGCACGATCCTGCGTATCGTGCCCGCCGCAATGCCATTGCCGCTCTCGCACTGAACTTCCGGCCCGGCGCGGCGGTACCTCAGATCGACTACACCGGCGAGGAACAAGAAGTCTGGCGGATCGTCTCCGCCGAATTGGCGCGCAAACGCGAGCGCTACGCCTGCACGGAGGTCATCGAGGCGGCCGGGCGCCTCGGCCTGCCGGGCGATCACATCCCGCAACTGGACGAGGTGACCTCGAAACTGGTTCCGCTCACCGGATTCCAGTACGTGCCCGCCGCCGGACTGGTGCCGCTGCGGGCGTTCTTCGGTTCCTTCGCCGACCGGATCTTCCACTCCACCCAGTACATTCGGCATCACTCCTTCCCGCTGTACACGCCGGAACCGGATGCCATCCACGAAATCCTGGGCCACGCCAATCAATTGGCGAGCCCCCGCTTCGCCGCCATCTACGAGACCGTGGGCGCGGCGGTCGCCCGCTGCACCACCGACCGGGCGCTGAAGTTCCTGGCCGATGTCTTCTGGTTCTCCATGGAGTTCGGCGTGCTCCGCGAGGACGGCGAAGTCCGTTGCTACGGAGCCGGTCTGCTGTCCTCCTACGGTGAGATCGAGGAGTTCCGCCAGGCCGAGCTGCGCCCCCTGAACATTCTGGAGATGGGCACCGCCGTCTACGACATCACCCACTACCAGCCGATCCTCTACTGCGCCGAATCCATCGACGAGATCGAGGAGGTCGTCGGCGGCTTCTTCGCCACCATGGACGACGAGGTGGTGCGCGGCCTGATCGGCACCGAAGTCTGACAGCGGTGCGCTAGAGCGGCATCCCGGCCGCCAGGAACCGGATGATCCGGGAGATCTGCGCCGGATCGAACGGGTTGCGGGACAGGTCCATCAGGACCGCTTGCGCCGCCCCGACCAGCGCCCCGGCCAGGGCCCGCACCTCGAAATCGTGCGGCTCCCGGCCGGTGCGCAGGGCGGTCATATCCGCGATGAGCTCGACATTGCGATCCATTTCCAGCGCCAGCGCGCCCCGCAGCTCGGGGACCGAGCGCACCAGGGCCGCGCGCTCCTGCTCGAATCCGATCTGCTCGGCATCGAGCGATCGGAAGGTGTCGTGGACCGCCCGCTCGAAGGCCTCCAGGACCGACAGCTCCCGGTCCTGCGCGGCGAACCGCTCGATCATGATCGGATCCACGTCGTCGACCAGGACCACCTGCTCCTTGGACGGGAAGTAGCGGAAGAAGGTGCTCGGCGAGATCTCGGCCGCCTCGGCGATCTGCTCGACCGTGGTGGCGGCGTAACCCTGTTCGCGGAACAGCCGGAACGCCTCGGTACGAATGGTGTGCCGGGTGCGTTCCTTCTTCCGCTCCCGCAAGGTCGGCTTACCCGCCGCCCGTTTCGGGCGGGCGGGCTCGGCCATTACGGCGGGTTTCGACGACTCAACCGGCATGCACAGATTCTGCCGCATCGGGATCCACCAGCTTCGGCTCGTGCACCGGCCGGGTGAGCAGTGGCGCGAGCGCGGTCATGAGCAGGCAGACGGCCGCGCACACCCACAGCATGACGCTCATGCCGCCGACGAAGGCGGTCTGCACGTGCTCGAGCATGCTCGGATCACCCGATTGCCGCGCGACCGCGACGCCCGCATTCACGCCGTCGGCAATGGGATCGCGGTTCAGCGCACCGAGTTCGGACCGGTACTGGGTGGACAGCACCGTCCCGAGCACGGCCACGCCGATGGTGCCCGCCGCCTGCCGCACCGCCTGCAACAGTCCGGATCCGGACCCGGCGCTCTCGGCGCTGAGATCGCCCATGGCCAATCCCATGGCGGTCGGCATGACGAACCCCATGCCGATGCCGAGGATGACCAGTGAGGTCGCCGCGAGCCCGTAGCCGCTGTCCGCGGTGATCAGCGCGCCGAGCACCAGACCAATGGTGAGCAGCGCGAATCCGGTGGCGATGGCCGCCCGCGCGCCGGTTCTGGACAGCACCTTGTCCGCCACCCGGGAACCGATGAGCAGACCCGCGATGAGCGGCAGCAAGCGCAGCCCGCTGCCGAGCGCGTCGGTCCCCAGCACCGCCTGGAAGTACTGCGGCATGGTGA
Organism: Nocardia crassostreae; assembly: GCF_001613405.1. GTDB lineage: Bacteria > Actinomycetota > Actinomycetes > Mycobacteriales > Mycobacteriaceae > Nocardia > Nocardia crassostreae. The sequence continues at coordinate 213,253 of NZ_BDCH01000028.1, read as the reverse complement.
AGAACAGCCCGAACATGGCGAAGTTGATCACCACCATATAGACAGTGCCCCAACGGAATCCGGGTGCGCTGAAGAGCCCGAGATCGACCAGCGGGTGGGCGGCGCGGCGCTGCCAGAGCCCGAATCCGAGCAGCAGCAGCGCGCCGCCCGCCGCCGTCAGCCAGCCGAGCCCATTGCCCCAGCCCTCCTCGCCCAGGCGGATGAAACCGTAGGTGAGCCCGAGCATTCCGGTCGCGGACAGTACGACGCCGGGCAGATCCACCCGGAACGCGGTGGCGCTGCGCGATTCCGGCACCAGCAGCGCCACCGCCGTCGCACCGATGACGACCAGCGGCAGATTGAGCAGGAAGACCGAGCCCCACCAGAAGTTCTGAAGCAGCCAGCCGCCCACGATCGGGCCGAGCGGCAGCCCGATGGCCGTCGAGGTCATCCAAATGGTCAGTGCGCGTTGCCGTTCGACGGGATCGGGAAACAGGTTGGGCAGCACCGCCATGGACAGCGGCATCATGCCCGCGGCCGCGATGCCGAGCACGGCGCGGGCGGCGATGAGCTGCCCGGAGGTGGCGGCGAAGGCACAGGCCACCGAGGCCGCGCCGAAAAGCAGTAGCGCCGCCAGCAGGATCTTCTTGCGCCCGTAGCGGTCGCCGAGCGCGCCCGCGGGCAGCATGACCGCAGCCAGCGCCAGGGTGTAGGCGCTGCTGAACCACTGCAGCGCGCCGGTACCAGCATTCAGGTCGACGGCGAGGGTGGGCAGCGCGACGGTCAGCACGGTCACGTCCAGCCCGATGGTCAGCATGGCCACCGCCAGGGCGCCCAGGGCCAGCCAGCGGCGTACGCCGGGAGCTTTCATGACTGCTCCAATCAATTGAAAGTGACTTGATAATGAGAGCATCTCTCATTTGATACCAGCTGTCAAACAATGTCACGTCATGGTTCATACAGGTAGTACTCGGTAGGGCGGCACGGATGCCGCGACAGCGCGCCGGGCAGCTGCTAGCTTCATCCGATCCGCTCGAATTCGCGTATACCACAACAGGTCTGGACAACTGAGGCTCTAAATGACCGACCAAGCAACAGAACCCGCTCAGGCTCCCTTGCATCTGCAAGGACGCGATGCCGTAATCGCCGCTGCCGCACCGGAAGACTGGCGAGCAGAGGCCCCCGAATACCATCTGAGCAAGACGGTGATGCCCGCCGAGCGCACCACCGACCACGCTCCCGATTCGCTCGAGCACATTGTCGAAGAGCTCGTGAAGGTCTTCGAAATGGAGGTCTCGCACAAGAAGGACCCGGCGAAATGGGTCTCCCTGGTGGCCGAGCACTACCGCGGCCGTGTCAACGGCGGCCCGTGGCAGGATGCCGAGGAGTTCGCCCGCATCGGCTCGTACAACATCCTGATCGGCGAGAACCCCTTCTACGACGTGGCGGGCGAGACCTTCGAGTCCTCGCACGACATCTTCCACACCGCCTTCCCGGGCGGCTTCTTCTGGGAGGTCCTGGAGGTGCTGGCCGGACCGCCCACCGTCACCTTCAAATGGCGGCACTGGGGCAAGTACACCGGTGAGTACCGAGGTCATCAGCCCACCGGCGAGACCATCGAGATGACCGGCATCACCATTGCAAAGGTCAGCGAGGATCTGCGCATCCTCGAACTCGAGCACTTCTACGACAACAACAAGCTGCTCGGCCCGCTGGCGCACGGCTGCCCCGTCGCCACGAACACGGCATAGTCCCAGCTCCGGAACTTTTCCGTCCGACGCCCCTGACCTGCGACGCGAGGTCGGGGGCCACCGCTTAAGCTCTGAATCGATGAGCATCCGCAGGCTTTCGCGCCACGAATCCAGTCCGGGCCGACCCGTCGGCCGACGCCGCCCCCGCGCCTGTCTCGGCGCCGCCGCCCTGCTCGCGGCGGGGCTCACCGCGGGCGCCGGGCTGGCGTTCGCGCCGCTACCGGGTGCGATGGCGCAACCGCCCACCAGCACAACGCCGTTCACGACCCCCAATACCGACAACTGCCCGCACAAGAGCACTCCCCCGCCGCCGGTCGACACCTCCGAGGTGCCCGAGCCGGGGAAGTCCGCGCCCTCGGCCCTGCCGGTTCCGGCCGCCCCCATCGGCGGAAAGCAGCTCGGCGGCTGCGGTCTCGTGTTGCCCGCGGGCGCACCGGCGGTCCCGGAGGGGATCTCGGCCACCGCCTGGATGGTCTCGGATCTCGATACCGGAAAGGTGCTGGCCGCCAAGGATCCGCACGGGCGCTATCGCCCGGCCTCCACCATCAAGGTGCTGCTGGCCGCGGTCGGCCTGCGCTCGCTCGACCTGAACAAGGTGGTCGTCGGCACCCAGGAGGACGCGAATGTCGACGGCACCCGCGTCGGCATCGGGCCGGGCGGGCAGTAAACCAACCGGCAGCTGTTCCAGGCGCTCATCATGGCCTCGGGCAATGACGCCGCCCATGCCATCGCCGCCCAGCTGGGCGGCGACGACGCCACCGTCGCCAAGATGAACGCGCGCGCGAAACAGTTGCAGGCCTTGGATACTCGCGCCGCCACGCCGTCGGGTCTGGACGGCCCGGGCATGAGCACCTCCGCCTACGACCTGTCGGTGCTGTTCCGCGATGCCATGAGCATTCCGCTGTTCGCCGAGCTCATTCACACCGAACAGGTCGACTTCCCGGGTTATCCGGCCGATCCCAGGATTCCCGGCGACGAGGACCGCCCCGGGTACCCCATCGGCAATGACAATCACCTGCTCTACAACTACGAGGGCGCGCTCGGCGGCAAGACCGGTTTCACCGACGATTCCCGCCAGACCTTCGTGGCCGCGGCCGAACGCAATGGCCATCGCCTGGTGGTCACCCTGCTCAAGGCCGAGGTGCAGCCGCTGCGGCCGTGGGAGCAGGCCGCCAAACTCCTCGACTACGGTTTCGCGCTGCCCGGCGCCGCGAGCGTGGGCACGCTGCCCGATGGCGAGACCGATACCAAGGCCGCGGATTCGACTGGGGCACTGGCCACTCCGCCGCTGGCCGGTGACGACGGCGGCGACCAGCCCGGCTCGAACCGCAATGACCTGCAAGTCACGCTGATCGTCGGCGCCGTGATCCTCGTACTGGTTCTACTGGCCGGAGCCCATCGCCTGACCCGACCGCGTTGATGCACAGTCTTTACCTGGAATCGGTTGTATGCGACCGTCTAGCATGGTGATCTTGTCACCGGTTTCCCGACAACAGGAGTTTCCCCACCGGTGAAGAAGTCTCTGATCGCCCTGGCCGCCGCGCTCGCCGCGACGACCATGCTCACCTCGCCCGAGGCCGTCGCCGCGCCCGCAACGGAATTCGATCTGCAAGCGCATCGCGGCGGGCGCGGGCTGGTGGTCGAGAACACGCTCCCGGCATTCGCGAATGCCCTGGAGCTCGGGGTGAGCACCCTGGAACTGGATATCCAGATCACCGCCGACGGCCGCGACGTCATCGGGCACGATGCCACCATCAGCAATGCCACCTGCGTGGACACCGGACCGGTCACACCGGGTGATCCGCAGTACCCGTACGTCGGAAAGCGGGTCGAGGACCTGACTTTCGCGCAGGTGCGGACGCTCGACTGCGGGTTCAAGGCACAGGGCAACTTCCCGGGGCAGCGCACCGCGCCCGGCGCCAAGATGCCGACGCTGGAGGAAGTGTTCGCGCTCGCCGGATCGCACGGGGCGCAGACGGTGAAGTTCAGTATCGAGCTCAAGACCGATCCGGAGGGGCGGGAGACCGCCTCACGGGAGGTGTTCGCCAAGCGGGTGGCGAGCAAGATCCGGCGCGCGAACATGGCCGATCGCGCCGTCATCCAGAGTTTCGACTGGGGCGCGCTCATGGTCATGCGCCGCGTCGATCCGAGCCTGCCGCTGTACGCGCTGACCGAACCGACCAAGGTGTACCCGTTTTCGCCGTGGCTGGGCGGGCTGAATCTGCTCGAGTACGGCGGCAGTCTGGTGAAGGCCGCGAAATCCATCGGGGCCAAGGCACTTTCACCCATCTACGCGCTGCCGCCGAGCGGGACCATGAACGTCCCGGTGGTCACCACCTGGATGGTGCAGGAGGCGCATGCGAACGGCATGCTGATCGTGCCCTGGACGGTCAATGACACCGCCGCCATGAACATGCTGATCGACAAGGGCGTGGACGGCATCATCACCGACTACCCGGATCAGCTGCGCGAGGTGCTGGCCGATCGCGGCATGCCGCTGCCGCCGACCTATCCGGCGCGCTGAGTCAGCGACGGCGGCGCCACGCCGAAAGCACGCCCGCGGCAACGGCTCCGGCGCCAAACAGCGCCGCCCCCGCCCCGGCCGAGAGTCCCGCGCCCTGCACCCGGGGCTCGATCACGGCCGGGCCGGGCACCGGGATATCCGCCGCCACTTCGTTTTCCGTCGCCGTGGCCGCCCAGGCCGTGGCCAACAGGATGATACGCGCGGTGATGTAGCTGAACACCATGAGGCCGATGATCGGGCCGAAGGCCACACCGGCCGGACTGGTGATCACCGCCCGCAGCACCAGCGAGGCCAGCTGTTTGAAGGCCTCGAAGGCCACGGCCGCCATGAGCGCCGCCTTGGCCGCACTGCGCAGCGTCACCGGAAATCGCGGCATGCGCGCGATGATGTAGGTGAGCACCGCCCAGTTCGCCGACAGGGCGAGCAGCAGCGACACCAGCGTCAGCAGCACGGTGAGCGGCGGCGAATCGTGAATTCCGAACCAGCCCAGCACCCGCTCGAGCAGGCCGCTGGAGGCCACCACCGAGAATCCGATGGAGAGCGCGATGGCCAGGAACAGGCCCAGCAGGCGGCCCAGATCGGAGAGCTTGTTCAGCACCCAATTGCGTTCGGGCGCCTGCTGTCCCCACTGCTCGGTGAGCGCGGCCCGCAGATTCGCGATCCATCCGAGCCCGGCGTACGCGGCGACCACCAGACCGATCACACCCACGCTGGTGCGCGAGCCCACCGCCTGATTGATCAGATCATTGATCTGCTCCCCCGCCGCGCCCGGAATGTTCTCCACGATCTTGGCCTGCATCTCGGTGAGCAGATCCGGATTGCGGGACAGCACGAAACCCGCCACCGAGAAGCCCACCATCAGCAGCGGAAACAGCGACAGCACCGTGAAATACGTGATCCCCGCGGCGTAATAGTCGCCGCGCTGCCGCTGATATCTGCCCGCCGCGCGCACCGCATGGTCGAGCCAGTGCCGCTTGCGTACCTCACGCTCGATCCAGGCCTTGACCGAATCGACGACCTTGCCGAACACCGCCCACCTCCGCCACCGCCACGCGCGGCGGACCGGATCAGCGGGGCAGGAAGCCCACCCGGTCGTACACCTGCGCGAGAGTCTTACCGGCGACCTCCCGCGCCCGCTCCGCGCCTGCGGCGAGGATGCGGTCGAGTTCGCCCTGGTCGGACATATACTCTGTCGCCTTCGCCTGCAGCGGGGTGACAAATTCGACCAGCGCGTCGGCGGTGTCGGCCTTGAGATCGCCATAGCCCTTGCCCTGATAGCTCTGCTCCAGGCTGACGATCGGGGTCTCGGTGAGCTCGCTCAGGATGACCAGCAGATTGCTCACCCCCGGCTTGGTCTCCGGGTCGTAGCGGATCTCGCGTTCGGTATCGGTGACGGCGGAACGGATCTTCTTGGCCGAGACCTTGGGATCGTCGAGCAGATTGAGCAGACCGGCGTCGGAGCTGGCCGACTTGCTCATCTTGGAGGTCGGATCCTGCAGGTCGTAGATCTTGGCGGTGCCGGTGACGATATGCGCCTCCGGCACCACGAAGGTCTTCTTGAACCGAGTGTTGAAGCGCTGCGCCAGGTTTCGGGTCAGCTCCAGATGCTGGCGCTGATCCTCGCCGACCGGCACCAGTTGGGGCCGGTAGAGCAGGATGTCGGCGGCCATGAGCATCGGATAGGTGAACAGGCCGACGGTCGCGTTGTCCGCGCCCTGCTTGACCGACTTGTCCTTGAACTGGGTCATCCGGCTGGCCTCGCCGAAACCGGTGATGCACTGCAACACCCAGGTCAGCTCGGCGTGCTCGGGCACCTGGGACTGCACGAACATGGTCGACTTCTTGGGGTCGACGCCCACGGCCAGCAGCTGGGCGGCCGCGACCTTGGTGCGCGTGCGCAGCTGCTTGGGATCCTGCGGCACCGTGATGGCGTGCATATCCGGGATGAAGTAGAAGGCGTCGTAGTCCTCCTGCAGACCCACCCAATACTGCACGGCGCCAAGGTAGTTGCCGAGGTGGAAGGAATCACTGGTCGGCTGGATCCCGGACAGGACCCGCTGCTTGCGCTCACCGGTGGGTTCAGGACTGGACATACCCCGATCTTCCCATGGCCATCAAGCGGAATTTCGCGCCACCCAGTTGCGCGGATCCACCCCCGGCATACTGGCCCGCCCGGCGCTCACCAGCTGCTGCTCGCGACGGGTCAGCAGGCGGTACATCGGGCGGCTGGGACCGGCCAGGGTGCGGCGCAGCGGGGACGGGACCAGCGGCGGGGCAATGTGCGCGGTGCGGATGGCCTGGGCCAGGCCGCGGTGAGCGACCTCCTCGCGAATGCCCCAGCGCAGGTCGTACATGGCGCGGATGCGGGCCGGGAGACTGCCCTGGACCAGCAGCGCGAAACCGCCGAAGGCCTGCTGGAACGGCATGGGCAGCGGGTTGGCGACGCGCTGGCCCATAAGATAGGAGCCGACCAGTTTGGCCTCGTCGGTGAGGAAGACCTCGTCGGAGGCGAGATAGGCGTCGTAGTCGCGGCGGAACTTCGCGTAGGTGCTGGGCGCGGCCTCGCGGGGCATGCCGAACAGCTCGGCCCAGCGCACGTAATCGTGGTAGAGGCTCTCGCGCTCGCCGGGGGTGAGCTTGCGGACCAGCAGATCGTGCATGACCTCGGCGGAGTCGAAGGTGAAGGCCATGGTCATGAACATGAGGTGCGGATCGCGGGCGGAGTAGCGGGTGCCCGCCGGATGATGCGCGCCCGCGTCCTCGGGCAGCGCGCCGTTCACCGGGGCGTGCCGCTTCTGGGTGAAGGCGATGGCGCGATCGGCTTCGGCCTTGGTGCCCAGCGAAACCGCCTCGAACAGCCTGCCGGTGAGGGCGAGGCGGGTGTAGGGCGTGGTCCGGTGGTTGGTGTTCTCCGCGGTGCCCACGTAGAGCAGCGGATGCACGGCCCCGATCACCAGCGCGCGCTGTCCGTAGGTGAGTCCCACCGCCCGTTTGCGCATGACGCGCCTGATCATCGAATCGTCGGAGAAGTATCCGGGCGCGGCCGACTGTGCAGGCATCGTTGCCTCCTCACGCTGGTTGTGACGCGGAGCACCACATCTGACATCAGGGTCCCTCACTTCGACTCATCTGGCAAGAGGCTCTACCAGAATCGCGACCGTGCCAGAATCGAGTCGTGACCGGCCAACGGACCTACGGCGGCGTTTCCGCGGAGGAACGCCGCGCCCAGCGCCGCGCCGCCCTGCTCGAGGCCGCGCTCGACATACTCGGCAGCCAGGGCATCGACAAACTCACCGTCTCGGCGCTGTGCGCGGGGGCCGGTCTGAACGAGCGCTACTACTACGAGAACTTCGACGGCCGCGATGCCGTCATCTCCGCGCTGTTCGACTCGCTCGCCGAGGAACTCGCGGGCGCGCTGCTGGCCGCCCTGCACACCGCGCCCGACACCACGCGCGACAAGGCGCACGCGGCCATTGCCGCGGGCATCGGCGTACTCACCGACGATCCCCGCAAGGCCCGGGTGGCGCTGCTGGTCAGCTCGGCCACCCCCGAACTGCACACCCGCACCGTGCACACCATTCAGGCGTTCGCGAATCTCGTTGCCGCCGAGGGCATCGACTTCTACGGGCTGACCGAGGAGACCCCGGATCCGGCCATCACCTTCCGCGCCACCTATCTGGTCGGCGGCCTGGTGCAGACGCTCACCGCCTGGCTACAGGGCGAACTGCCCATGACCCGTACCGAACTCGTGGAGCACGCCACCGATATCTTCGTCCTGCTCGGCGAGGATCTGGCCGCGCACTACCGGCGGTCCTAGACCCGGGCGTCCCCGTCGAAAGTCAGTGGCACCGCGCTGATTCCCGGCGGCACGGCATCTTGGAAGACGACCCGGAAGGCCACCCCGCGCGCCGCCCACGTGGCGGCACAGTCGGTCATGGCCTCGGCGAACCACTCACGCTCGCCCGGCTGATCATCCAGCAGCAGGGCCGCATTGCGCACCACGATCACGTATCCGCGTGCGGGGCCCACGAATTCGTCCAGATCGCGCAGGCATTCGTCGAAGGCGTCCTTGTTCGCGCCGAAGTAGTACGGGAACTGGAGGGCGGCGGCGAACTCGTCGAACAGTTCGGCGTCGGTGCGCATCTTGCGCCCGCGCAGTTCCCGCGAGAGGTAGCCGTCGGGGGGTTGCCCACGGACCCCGGAGAATTCGGCCGCGCCGACCGGAAGGACACCGAGCACCGGGGCCGCCGCGGAGCGCGCCGCGGAACCGCGCCCGGTCACCGCGGTCTTGGGCGCGGAGAGGAACTGTGAGAGCGGCATGGGCTCGGTCATCAGTGCATCCTCGTGAAGGTCTCGTAGTGATCGGAGGTGTAGTACGCGGAGCCGTCGCTGCCGGTGACTATGCGCTCGGCACCCCGATCCTGGCCGTGACGCTTGGGATTGACGTCCCATTCCTGATAGGTGATGCGCTTCCCGGCGGCATCGGTGGCGGGCAGCGCGCGATTGCGGTTGAAGTAGGTCTCGCCGCCCTGGGTGCCCGGTGCGTTGGCGGATTCGGGCCAGCGGCCCGCATCGATTTCGACCAGGGTCTGATACGCGCGATCGGGAACCCCTGGCGCGCGCGAGGGAACGGCGGTCGGCGCGGTGGTCTTGCCACCCGCGGGCGCGGTGGTCTTGCCCGCGACCGTCGAAGTCGCCGCCGCCCGTGGACCGTTCGCGTCCTTGGGCTGATCACCGCCCCGGGTGGCCAGGAACCCGACCACCAGCAGCGCGCCCAGCACGCCGATCATGAGCCAGGCGCGCACGCGCGGCGAGATCGTCACTTGTACTGCACCGAGACCGGCGCGTGGTCGGACCAGCGCTCGGCATAGGTGGCGGCCTTCTCCACCACGGCTTGCTTGGCGCGACCCGCGATCTCACCGCGGGCCAGCTGGTAGTCGATGCGCCACCCGGCGTCGTTGTCGAAGGCGCGGCCGCGGTAGGAGTGCCAGCTGTACGGGCCGGGCACGCCCGGGTGCAGGTCGCGGACCACGTCGGAGTAACCGGCGGCGAGCATCGAGGAGACCCAGGCGCGTTCCTGGGGCAGGAAGCCGGAGTTCTTGACGTTGCCCTTCCAGTTCTTGATGTCCAGTTCGGTGTGCGCCACGTTCCAGTCGCCCATGATGACGAAATCGCGCGTCATGGCGGTCATGCGGGCGCCGACGGCATCGAGGAAGCGGTACTTCTCGTCCTGCATGGGGGTGTCGGCCTCACCGGTGTGCACGTAGACGCTGGCAATGGTGAGATCGTCGAAGTAGGCTTCGACATAGCGGCCGGTGGTGGCGAATTCGTCCACGGGGCACCAGGTTCCGGCCTGGTCCGCGCCGATGCCGACGCGCACGGCGTCGGGTTCGCGGCGGGACAGGATGGCGACGCCCGCGCGGCCCTTCACGCCCGGTTCGGCATGGCTGAGGAACCAGCCCGAATCCAGGGCCGGGGCCAAGGACTTTCGAGTTTGCTCATCGGTAGCGCGAGTCTCCTGGAGGCAGACGATGTCGGATTCGGTGCTCGCCAGCCAGTGCAGCAGACCGTTGTCCTTGCCCGCGGCCGCCCGCACACCGTTCACATTGACTGTGGAAATGGTCCCGGAATAGGTGCTGGATCGCGCTGGCTGGGAGATCATGGCCCAAATCATGCCTCATGCGCCCGCCGTTCCGGTGCCCGGCCGCGCCCAGACACGGCTTGGCCACACCTGTCCGCGACAGGTGATGCATGTCATAGCTCGGTCGTAGAATTCGGCTTATCCACACTTCCCCGCGGACATCGACGTCCAGGAAGGGGTGACGACGATGACGTCCGGCACCACCAAGCCCACCGTCGGCCTCGCGCCCATCAGCGCGCTGCACACCGGCTCCGGTGATCCACTGCTGCTGTTGCACGGGTTCATGATGTCGCCGCACTGCTGGGAGCAGGTCGCGCAGCGCATGGCCGGGCATTGTGAAGTGTTCGCGCCCGCCTTCACCGGGCATTGGGGCGGGCCCGATTTCGAGGGCTGGTATCTGGACGTCAGCCTGCTGGCCGACAGGATCGAGGATCAGCTCGACGAGATGGGCTGGCGCACCTGCCATATCGCCGGGAATTCGCTGGGCGCCTGGGTCGGGTTCGAGCTCGCGCGCCGCGGCCGGGCCCGCACGCTCACCGCCATCGCGCCCGCGGGCGGCTGGAAGAACCCGTCCGCCTTGCAGTTCCGGGTCGGGTTGAAGTTCCTGTCGCTGGTGCCGTTCGTGGAGATCGGCAAGCTGCTGCCGCCCGCCATCGCCTACAGCGCGCCGGTGCGGCTGGCGGCGGCGCTCATCCTCAGCAAGAACACCTCGGCCGCGCCGCGCCGCGGTATCGAGGCCGCCATCACCTCGGCGCTGCACTGCAAGGCCATGCTGCCCATGCTGGCGGGCGAGCTGCGCGCACCCGGGCTGGAGGATATGTCCACCCTGCGGGTGCCGGTGCGGCTGCTCATGTGCGAGAACGACCGGGTCATCCCGAATCGCGCGTACGCCAAGCGCTTCCTGCAGGAGCTGCCCGATTCCGCCGATCGCATCCTGATCCACGATGTCGGGCATGTGCCCATGCTGGAGGCGCCGGACCGCATCGCGACCTTGATCGCCGAACACGTCTACGCCAGCCGCACCCGCCTGCGCGCGGTGTAGGCGCACGCGGGCCACACCCGCCTCCCCCGGCATTTCGAGGCGCTTCGGCCGGAATCCGCCTGCGGCGACGGTGGATACCGGCCGAGAGAGTGCGCCGGGACGACCCGGGTCGGTGTCACTCCGGTGGCGGCGGGGGCGGAGCGCCCTGCGGGACAGGGATCTTCGCATAGGACGTCAGGCCCGCCTGCGTGATCGGCGCGGCGCTCTCCTCGGCGCGGGTGAGGCCGAGCGCCGCATCGCGTGCCGCGCCCGGGTCCCAGCCCGCCGCGACAACCTTGACCTGCACCAGGATCGCGGCGAGCAGGATGACCACGCCGATGCCCAGGCAGACAATGATCGCGCCCGCGCCGCCGAGCTCGGCCGCCACGCCGATGGCCGTACCGAACCAGCCGAAGTCGGCATCGCCGAAGGTGGTGTTCTCGTCGCCGAAGGGGCCCAGCACCTTCAGCAGAATGGCGGGCAGGAATGTGATCAGCACGCCGTTCACGAATGCGCCCGCCACCGCGCCGCGCCGCCCGCCGGTCGCATTGCCGTAGACCCCGGCCGCGCCGCCGGTGAAGAAGTGCGGCACCAGACCTGGCAATACCAGTGCGAGCCCGAAGAGCGGATTGAAGATCCAGGTCAGCAATCCCAGGCTGATCAGACCGCCGGTGAAGCTGGACAGAAAGCCGATGAGCACCGCGTTCTGCGCGTACGGGAAGACGATCGGTGCGTCCAGGGCCGGAATCGCGCCGGGCACGACCTTTTCGGCAATCCCCTGGAACGCGGGCACCAGCTCGGCCAGGATGGTGCGTACGCCGAAAAGGATGACCGCCACTGCGATACCGAAGTACAGGCCCTGCTGCACCGCTTTCATCAGGTAGTTGCCGACATTGGCGGCACCGTCCTCGAACGCACCGAACGCGGTGTCCTCGCCTTCCCGGATCAGATACGCGGTGCCGAGCACCAGGTACAGGATGACCATGGACAGCGCGGTCGCCACCATCGAATCCCGCAGGAAGCGCAGCCCTTCCGGCAGATTCATCTCCTCGGTGCTGCGGCTGCGCTTGCCGACGAGCTGGCCGGTGGCGCCCGCCGCGATATAGCCCGCGGTCCCGAAATGCCCGATGGCGACCTCGTCGCCGCCGGTGATCCGCCGCGTCCAGGATTGCGCCAGCGCGGGCAGCGACACCATGGCGACGCCGAGCAGAATGCCGCCGGTGATCACCACGACGGGAGTGGAGAATCCGGCCACCGCCAGCACCATGGTCAGCAGGGTGGCCATGAACAGCATGTGGTGACCGGTCAGGAAGACATAGCGCAGCGGCGTGAAACGGGCCAGCACCAGGCTGATGGCGAAGCCCAGGATCATCAGCCAGGTCACCTGCGCGCCGTATTCCTTCTGCGCGATGGCCACGATCGCCTCATTGGTCGGCACCACGCCGAGCGCGCCCTGGATCATGATGCCGAGGGGTTCCAGCGAGGCCACCACCAGGCCCGCGCCCGCGCCGATGAGCAAGAAGCCCAGCGTCGCTTTGATGGCGCTGCCGATCACCTGCCCGGTGGGCTTGCGCAGGGCGATGAGACCGACGGCGGTGATGATGCCGATCAGATAGGCGGGCTGGCTGAGGATTTCATTGACGATGAACTGGGCAATGGCCAGTACGACATTCATGCTGCCGCCCTCCTAGACATCGAATAGCTCGCGCATGGCGTGGTCGACTTCGGCCGCGCTGGTGAAGTTCTGGATGACGCGCACTGGAATGCCCACGTCCCCCAGGGTTTTCGCGATCTCGCCGGAGGTGAGCACGGCGACCGCCTCACCGGCCTTGCCCTTGGCGGAGATGGTGTCGGTGGCCTCGACGACGATGTACGGGGTCCAGTGCCAGCGGTCCAGGACCTATTCCAGGGTGCTTTTAAGGAACAGGCTGGTGCCGACCCCGTTACCGCAGACGGTGAGGATCTTCATCGGGCCGGACTTCGAGCGTGCAGCGGAATGCGGTGCGGCCGAGTGTGTTTCACCCTTGACGGCCGGAGCACCGGCGGCCGCGGCGGTGCCCGCGGGCGGGGCGGCCGGTTCGGGCGGCGGACCGGCCAGCAGGGCGATCAACTGGCCGGGCGTGCCCACCGCCCGCAGCACCGCATCCGCTCCGGGCTCCACCAGCACCTTGGCCAGCGCCGCCATGGCATCGGTGTGCACCTCGGCATCGGTGGCCGCCAGCGCGACGATCAGATCGACCGGATCGTTCGGGCTGCCGAAGGCGACCGGTTCGCGCAACCGCACCCAGGCCATGCCGGTGCGGTTCACCGCGGGCGACGGCCGGGCGTGCGCGAAGGCGAAACCGGGGGTGATGACGATATACGGACCATTCTCCTCGACATTGCGAATCATCTCGGCGGTGTACTCAGCGGTTGCCACGCCGGTGGCGACCAGCAACTCACCGGCGGCGGCAATGGCCGCGCGCCAGTCGGGGGCACTGCCGTGCAGATCGATTGCTTCCGAAGGGAGGAGGTCCACCAAGGAAGTCATGCCGCGATCTTTGCAGAGGCGAACGACGGCAACCATGAGGCACACCGGGTGACCACGCCCGGGCCTGCGCGAATCCCCTGCCGGAACATGTTCGGTTACTTACGATTACTGGCGAGGCGAAACCTCGGACAGGGGTGATCGATATGACCGACCACGAGCCGGCGGACCAATCGAAGCCGAGCATCGCACGCGTTTACGACTATCTCCTCGGCGGCAAGGACAACTATGCCGTCGACCGGGAGATCGGCGACTACTTCATCAATGATCTGCCCGGCTCGATCGATATCGCCTTCGCCAACCGCAAGGCGCTCATTCGCGCGGTCCGGGCGATCGCCGAGAGCGGCGTGCGGCAGTTCGCAGCGGAACGGGCTTGCCGTCATTGCGCAGCCACGCAACCGCGGTGCCGGTGCGAATGGCCCATTGCACGAGTAGCCGTTTCGGCGTCGATTCCTCCGCGGCCACAATGGCCTCGATCCCGGCCTTGATCTTGTACCAGATGGCGGGCACGCCCAGGAACAGTGTGGGCCGCACCGCGGGCAGCGTGGCGACCAGCTGTTTCGGATCGGCGACCGTGGTGACCTGCACGCCCTCGATCACATTGTTGTAGTGGCAGAACGCCCGGTTGGCCAAGTGCGCGTCGGGCAGATACGACACCACCCGGTCCTCGACATTCGGTGTGATGATCGGTTCCACCGCCGCGAATTCGGCGAGCAGATTGGCATGCGTCAACTCCGCGCCCTTGGGCGCGCCGGTGGTGCCGGAGGTGTAGATGATGGTCAGCAGGTCGTCCGCGCGCACCGCCTGCCAGGTGGCGTCGAAATCGAAGTCGGGGGCGTCCAGCGCGGCCACCTCGTCCAGCGTGCGCGTGCCTTCGACCGGCCCGTCCACGCAGATGATGTGCTGGACCTGACCGGTGGTGTCGGCCGTGCGGACCTTCTCCAGGAACTGGGTCTCGGTGACCACCACCCGGTTGCCCGCATTACCGAACAGATGCGAAACCTGTTCGGCCGTAAAGGTGTTGTAGATCGAGAACGGCGTCGCCCCGGCGTGCAGCACCGCGGTGTCGGCCAGATGGAACTCCGGGATATTGGTGAGCATGATGGCCACCGTGTCGCCCGGCCGCACCCCCAGCGCGGCCAGCCCGGTCGCGAGCGCGCGCACCCGGTCGGCGTACTGCCGCCAGGTGAGGCCGGTCGCGCCGCCGGGGCCCCGGAGCGCGACGCGGTCGGGATGGCGGGCGGCGGTCGCCTGGAAGGCCGCGCACAGGCTCTGGTGCTGGGTCACTGGGGCTCCATTCGAGACTCGCTGTACTGCTTCGGTTTTGAGTTGTCGCCGCGGGCGCGGTCTTCGTAGGCCCGGCGGGCCTCGTGGTCGACATCGTCGAGAAAGGCGTGCGCCAACCCGAATTTGCGCGCCAGGAATTCATTGACCGCCCCGGGCAGGAACTTCTGCGCGGAGACGAGGAGCCCGGCGACCCGGGTGACCGCGATCCGCGGCCGCGGATCGGTAATGAGCCCGGCCACGGCCGCCGCGATGTCCTCCGGCTCGGCGTTCTTCAACCCCTTCGCGCCATTAGTGCCCGCGATGAGTTCAGTATTGGTGAACGTCGGCAGCACCGAGGCGAAATACACACCGCTGTACCGGTATTCGATGCGCAGCGAATCGGTGAGCGACAGCACCGCCGCCTTACTGGCGCAGTAGGTCGCCAGCCCCGGCGTCGGCGTCTCCCCCGCCAGCGAGGCGATATTGACGACCGTGCCGGTGCCGCGCCGCACCATGCGCCGCGCGGCCAGCTTGCTGCCCAGGATCACGCCGTAGACATTGATGTCGAGAATGCGCCGGGTCACCTGCTCGGTCTCGTCCACGAACGGATTCGCGGGCATGATTCCGGCATTGTTGACCAGCACGTCCAACGGCCCCAGCCGCCGCTCCACCTCGTCCAGAAACGCCGTGAAGGACTCCGCATCGGTCACATCGAGCCGCCCGTACACCTCGAGCCCCAGCTCCGCCCCCGCCTCCTTGACCTTCGCTTCGTCCACATCCCCGATGGCGACCAGCGCACCGCGATCGCGCAGCAGCTTCGCGGTGGCGAAGCCGATCCCGCGCGCGCCGCCGGTGATCACCACGAACTTGCCGGATATGGTTGCGGCCGAACTCATTTCGCCTCCTTATCGGTGCTCGCGCGCGGGCCGGTGAGCGGGCCCGTCATCCTGTTTTCTCCTCCTGGCCGCCCACCCGCTCGTGCAGACCGACCAGGAATCGGGTCACCTCGTCGGGGACGTCGAGTTGGGGGCAGTGGCCCGCTTTCGGCAGTACGATCAGCTCGCTGCCGGGCAGCAGGGCATGCAGTTCGCGGCTGGCCGCCACCGGGATGATGCGGTCCTTGGCGCCGTGGACGACGAGTACCGGACAGGAAACAGTCGAATCGCCCCGTGCGGGCGGGTTTTCGAGTGCGTACCGGTTGGCATCGCGGGCCCGTTCCATAGCGGCGGCCATGGTCGGCATGGAACGGACGGCCGTTGCGAGGAAGTCCGGATCGGCGGCGAAACCCGGGCCGTACACCAGCTTCTCAGCCCCGAAGCGAACCACCCGCTGCACCACCCGATCGGGTACCGGCAGCGCGGCCAGGATCCCAAGGACTCGGGTGTAATCCCGCCGCCGTGCCAGGCGCGCCAGCCAGTGGCGAGCGAACAACGGCTCGTCCAGCGTGAGCAGGGCGAGCACGCGGTGGTCGCGGTCGCGCGCCGCCGCCCGCCGCGCCGTCACGGCGCCCAGCGAGTTCCCGGCCAGCACGACGGGACCGTGCGCGGCGACGAGCGCGTCGGCGAAGGCGTCGAATTGCGGATTGAGCGGACCGGACCGGCGGGCCTCGGCCAGCCCGAACCCGGGCAGGTCCACGGCAATGGCGCGGCGACCGGCCACCGCGAACCGCGTCAGCACGCCGCGCCAGGTGTCGGCACTGTCGGCATAGCCGTGCAGCAGCACGATCGCCGGTCCCGCGCCCTCGACGGACAGCTCGCGGGTCCGCACCCCGGCGTAGACGGCGGTGGATTCGGCGATCAGGCCGCGATCGGATGGCGCCATTGCCATGCTCCCAACCTTTCGGTGCGACAGATGTTTCGATCACACGTGAGCAGCCGCCCGCCGGAAGCGGGCGGCTGCGGACGACGGCAGACCGCCGGTGACAGTTCGCTCACTGCGAGAGAAGTCCCTTGGCGACGTGGGTCACCTGGATTTCATTGGAACCGGCGTAAATCATCAAGGACTTGGCGTCGCGGGCGAGCTGTTCGACCCGGTACTCGGTCATGTAGCCGTTGCCGCCGAAGAGTTGCACGGCCTCCATGGCCACGTCGGTGGCGGCTTCGGAGGAGTACAGCTTGATGGCCGAGGCTTCGGCCAGCGAGAGCTGTTTACCGGCGCGGGCCCGCTCGAGGGCGTTGAACACCATGTTCTGCACATTGATTCGCGCGACCTCCATCTTGGCGAGCTTGAGCTGCACCAGCTGGAAGCGGCCGATCTCCTGGCCCCACAGCTTGCGGTTCTTGGCGTAATCGACACACAGCCGGTGGCATTCGTTGACGATGCCCAGCGCCATGAAGGCCACGCCGAGCCGTTCGGCGGTGAAAGACGAACGGGCGCTTTCGCGTCCATCGCCGCCCTTGTGCTCCTCGGTCTCGCCGAGCAGGCGGTCCTTGGACAGGCGCACATTGTCGAAGAACAGTTCGCCGGTGGGCGAGGCGTGCAGGCCCATCTTCTTGAACGGTTTGCCCTGGGTGAGGCCCTCCATGCCCTTGTCGAGCACGAAGGTGAGCACCTTGCGGTCACGCTTGTCGACCGATGCGTCGCCCTCGTCGAGCTTGGCGTAGACCACCATCACATCGGCGAAGGGGCCGTTGGTGATGAAAGTCTTCTGGCCGTTGAGGATGTAGTCCTCGCCGTCGCGCCGGACGTAGGTCTTCATGCCGCCGAAGGCATCCGAGCCCGAATCGGGTTCGGTAATGGCCCAGGCCGCGACCTTGTTCATGGTCACGATGTCGCGCAGCCAGCGCTCCTTCTGGGCGAGGGTGCCGCGGGACATGATGGTGGTCGCGCCCAAGCCGATGGACACGCCCATGGCGGTCACCAGGCCCATGCACACGCCCGACAGCTCGCTGATGAGCACGGCCATCATGGATTCCTGGCCGCCCATGAGGCTGTCGCCGGACTTCTTGTCCGGCTTCTCCGGCAGCGGCTCCCCAGCAGCGAGCGCCTCCTCCTTGGCGCGCTGCTTGGCCAGCATCTTGTCGACGATCTCGCCCGTCATGACGTCGATCCCGAACTCGCTGAACAGCTTCCGGATGACCGGATACGGCTCCATCTCGCCGCTGTCGAGCGCGTCGAGATGCGGGCGGACCTCTTTCTCGATGAAACCGCGCACCGCGTCGCGGATCATCTCATCGGTCTCGGACCATTCGAACATCGTTGTTCTCTCGTGCGATTCGGATCAGGGCAGCCGCGCGGCGATATCGTCGATCAGCCACGGGCCTTCGGTCTCGATGGTCTTGACGTCGTGCCAGCCCGCCAGTTCGGAGATGGCGCCGCCCTGCACCGCGAACACCTTGCCGGTGACCGGGCACTTCTCGGTGGCCAGATAGGCGACCAGCGGGGAGATATTGGCGGGGCTGAAGGCGTCGAAGCCGCCCTCTTCGACCGCGTCCGCCTCGGCGGCCATCATCGCACCCATACCCGGCGTGGCCAGGGTCAGACGCGTCCGGGCAATGGGCGCGATGGCATTCACGCGCACGCCGTAGCGGGCCAGCTCATCCGCGGCGACCAGGGTGAGGGCGGCGATACCGGCCTTGGCCGCGCCGTAGTTGCCCTGCCCGGCATTCGGCACCGTGGTGCCCGAGGCCGAGGCGGTATTGATGACCGCGGCAGTGGGCTGATTGCCCGCCTTGGACTGGTCCTTCCAGTACCCGGCGGCATGCCGCAGCACGGCGGCATGCCCCTTGAGGTGCACGGCCACCACGGAATCCCACTGCGCCTCGTCCATGCCCGCGAGGAAGGCGTCGCGCAGGATGCCCGCATTGTTGACCACGATGTCGAGGCGGCCGAACTCGGAAACCGCCTGCTCGATCAGGCCCTTCGCGCCCTCCCAGTCCGCGATATTGTCGGTGTTCGCGACCGCGCGCCCCCCTGCGGCGACGATCTCGTTCACGACTTCCTGCGCGGGACCGACATCGGCGCCCTCACCGGAGTTGTTGCCGCCGAGGTCGTTCACCACGACCGCGGCGCCCTCCCGGGCGAACAGCAGCGCGTGCTCGCGCCCGATTCCGCGTCCCGCGCCGGTGATGACGGCGACCCGCCCCTCCAGTGCACCCATGTTCTGCTCCTCTGTGAATCCGAAAGTGTGGTCAGTCCGAGATGACGGCCAGGCCGTCGGTCAGCACCAGATCGCCGCCGCGCCCGGTCTCGAACATGTAGGTGGTGGCGCCGTTGTCGCTGTTCTTGCGCCAGATCCGGGTCTCCAGGTCGTCACCGGGGAAGACCATCTTGGAGAAGCGGACCGCGAATCGCCGCAGCCGGTGCACATCCGAGCCCGCGACCTCGGCGAGGACACCCCACGAAGACATCGCCATGGTGCACAGGCCGTGCGCGATGATGCCGGGCAGACCGGCATACTTGGCCACCTGATCGTCCAGGTGCAGCGGCACCGGATCGCCCGAGGCGGGGGAATAACGGAACGTCTGGTCATCGTCGACATGCGCGGAAACCGCTGCCAGCGGCGACTTCTCGGCCAGCTCCTTGTCGAACCGGTGCGCCGGGGCGCCCTCGCCGACCAGCGGGCCCGCATTCACATTCCGGAAGAAGGCGGTCAGGTACTGCTCGTTGACCAGTTCCCCGTCCTCCGTACGGCATTCGATGAGGATGGTGATGGTGGAGCCATTGTCCTTGCCCTCGTAGCCGATGGCCTTGGCGCGCGAGACCAGCTTGTCACCGGGCCGGATGGGCCGGTGGAAGTGGAAGTCCTGCTCGCCGTGCACGACCCGGCCGAAGATGGACATCGGCACCACGTCGATGACCGGCACCATCATGGCCTCGAACACCGGGACGATGGCGAAGACCGGATTGGCGATATCGCCCTTCAGGTGCGCCTCGATGGGATCGTTGGTGGCGGCGGCGTATTCGGCCAGCCGCTCCCGGGTGACCTCGAATCGCTCGTCGTCACACCAGATTCCGAGCCCGTCGCGATCGAATTCGATCGGCTCGCCCATCGCGCCTTGTCCTCTCACCGGCGTGCCGCCGTGGCGACGGAATCGAGCGCGGCGAGGGTCTTGTCCAGCTGGTTCAGGCCGTCCTTCTCGACCGCCTTGCCGAGCGCGCCCTTGATGAGCGCGCCCTCGAAGTCACCGGAGACGGAGAACGCGCTGCCGCCGTCGACAGGCTGGATGTCGAAGGTGAACTGCACCTTCACACCGGCCATACCGGTGCCGCTGAGCACCATCTTGTTCGGGGTCTCGACGCTCTCGACCACCCACTCGATCTTGTTGGCCATGCCGAGCATGACGATCTTGGCGACCAGCTTGGCGCCGGGGGTCAGGGTGGCGGGTGGCTCGTCGATCCAGCGCTCGTGGATGGAGAACCACTTGTCCCAGGTCTGCGGATCGGAGACGACGGCCCACAAGGCCTCGGGGCTGGCGTTCAGATTCTTGCTGGCTTCGATGTGACCCATGGTCGATTCCTTCGGATGAGGTTGGGCGGGAATGCGATTCAGCGCTCTGCGCGCTGGTAGGCGGTGACGACGGCCGCGCCGCCGAGCCCGATATTGTGCTGGAGGGCGGCGGTGACGTTGTCGACCTGCCGCTTGTCGGCGGTGCCGCGCAGCTGCCAGGTGAGCTCACTGCACTGCGCCAGACCGGTCGCGCCGAGCGGATGCCCCTTGGAAATCAGCCCTCCGGAAGGGTTCACGACCCACTTGCCGCCATAGGTGGTCGCGCCGGCGTCGATGAGCTTCCCGGCCTCGCCCTCCTTGCAGAGTCCAAGCGCCTCGTACAGCAGCAGCTCATTGGCGGAGAAGCAGTCGTGCAGCTCGATGACCTGGAAGTCCTCCGGGCCGAGACCCGCTTGCGCATAGACCTTTTCGGCGGCCTGGACGTTCATGTCGTAGCCGATGAGATTCTTGGCGGTGCCGTCGAAGGTGGACCGGAAATCGGTGGTCATGGTCTGCCCGACGATCTCCACCGCCTGCGCGGCCAGATCGTGCCGGTCCACGAACTCCTCGCTGGCCAGGATGACCGCGCCGGAGCCGTCGGAGGTCGGCGAGCACTGCAGCTTGGTGAGCGGGTTGTAGATCATCCGCGAGCCCAGGATGTCGTCGAGCGAATACTCGTCCTGGAACTGCGAATACGGGTTGTTCACCGAGTGCTTGTGGTTCTTGTAGCCGATCTTGGCGAAGTGCTCGGCGGTGGTGCCGTACTTCTCCATATGCTCGCGCCCGGCCGCGTCGAACATCCACGGGGCAACGGGGAACAGCACTTCGGAGATCTCGGCGAGGGCCATGATGTGCTTGGCCATCGGCTGCTCACGGTCGTCCCAGGTGGAACCGAGCGAGCCCGGCTGCATCTTCTCGAAACCCAGTGCCAGGGTGCAGTCCGCCAGCCCGCCCCGAATCGCCTGCGCCGCAAGGTAGAGCGCGGTCGATCCTGTGGAGCAGTTGTTGTTGACGTTCACCACCGGAATACCGGTCATGCCCAGCTCGTACACCGCGCGCTGACCGGAGGTGGACTCGCCGTAGACGTATCCGACGTACGCCTGCTCGATCTCGCGGTAGTCGATCCCGGCATCGGCGAGCGCCTTGGTCCCCGACTCGCGGGCCATATCCGGGTAGTCCCAGTCGCTGCCGTCTTCGTTCTTGCGCCGCCCCGGCTTTTCGAACTTCGTCATGCCGACGCCGACGACGTAGACCTTGTTCGTCATCGAACTCCCTCACAGATGCGTGGCCGATCCACCGGACCGGATTGCGCACAAACATACAGTTCTACATGTAAGTGCACAAGACACGGGGAAGAATAGCCCCCTGATCTCCACTAATCCAACGGTCAACGCATCAAGATCGAACATACATCCAGACGTGTATGTTACCTGGCAACGCCTGTGGCCGCCTCCGGTACGCCCGCGGGTAACTGATAAATATGAGGTGCGACACTCGTGAGGCCGCCGTAACGGCGACGTAATCGATCGGCAATTGGCCGGGTACATCCGTGGACCAAGTTCAAATGGTTGCTTTGCACGCTGTGAGGTTTGACGGGAGTAGCACGTGGTTGATGTCGATACCCGCTCGACGAGTTCCGATGGAATAGCCGCGGCGAAGGAGACTTTGGAGGACTACACCCTCCGCTTCGCGCCGCGCAGTTACCGGAAGTGGAGTCCGGCCGTGGTCGGAGTCTCCGCCCTCGGCGGTATCGCGTACCTGGCGGACTTCGCCATCGGCGCGAATATCGGAATTGCCCACGGAACCGGAAACGCCCTGCTCGGCATAGGTATTTTCGCGATTGTCGTCATGCTGACCGGGTTTCCGCTCGCCTATTACGCGGCGCGCTACAACCTCGATCTCGACCTGATCACGCGCGGTAGCGGATTCGGCTACAACGGATCGATCATCACGAATGTGGTGTTCGCCTCGTTCACCTTCATCTTCTTCGCGCTCGAAGGCTCCATCATGGCGCAGGGCCTGGAATTGGGGCTCGGAATACCGCTCTGGCTGGGCTATCTGGCCTCCACGCTCATCATCTTCCCGGTGGTCATCTACGGCATGAACACCCTCGCGACATTGCAGGTCTGGACGACTCCGCTGTGGTTGCTGCTGATGGTGCTGCCCTTCGGATTCCTGCTGGTGCGGCACCCGGATTCGGTGTCGAACTTCTTCGCCTACGGCGGTGAGAACGGCGCGGGCGTGAGCATTTCCGGCACCCTGCTGGCCGCGGGCGTATGCCTGTCGCTCATCGCACAGATCGCCGAGCAGATCGACTACCTGCGCTTCATGCCGCCCAAGACGCCCGAGAACAAGGGCAAGTGGTGGGGCTGGATGCTGCTGGCGGGCCCGGGCTGGGTGCTCTTCGGCGCCGCCAAGCAGGTCGTCGGCCTGTTCCTGGCGGTCTACCTGATCGCGAATCTGCCTGCCGCGCAAGGAATCGCGAATCAGCCGGTGCACCAGTTCCTGGAGATCTACAAGGATATGGTCCCGGGCTGGCTGGCCATGACCCTCGCGGTGGTGCTGGTGGTCATCTCGCAGATCAAGATCAACGTCACCAATGCCTACTCCGGTTCGCTGGCCTGGACCAACTCCTACACCCGGGTCACCAAGAACTATCCGGGCCGCCTGGTCTTCCTGGCCGTGAACCTGGTGATCGCCCTGGTTCTCATGGAAGCCAACATGTTCGACTTCCTGAACAATATCCTCGGCTTCTACGCCAACTGCGGCATTGCCTGTATCGTCACCGTCGCAACGGATATCGCCATCAACAAGTACGTGCTGAAGATCTCGCCCAAGGTGCCGGAGTTCCGCCGCGGCATGCTCTACGACTGGAAT
Organism: Nocardia crassostreae; assembly: GCF_001613405.1. Taxonomy (GTDB): domain Bacteria; phylum Actinomycetota; class Actinomycetes; order Mycobacteriales; family Mycobacteriaceae; genus Nocardia; species Nocardia crassostreae. Next base: position 190,239 of record NZ_BDCH01000028.1, on the reverse strand, counting down.
CCGGTGGGCCTCATCGGCTTCGGGCTCTCCGCGGTGCTGTCGATCATGACCTTCTTCGGCCTGTTCGGCGACCTGCTGAAGCCGTACTCCCCCATTGTGGCCGTGGTCGTGGCCTTCGTCGCCACCCCGCTCACCGCCATTCTCACCAAGGGCAAGTACTACCTGCGCCGCAGCGACGACGGCATCGACCTGCCGCTATTCGACGAGCACGGCAACCCGTCCGGCGACACGCTGACCTGCGTCGCCACCGGCCTGGACTTCGAGCGCCCGGACATGATCGCCTCCGCGGTCCCCGGCCCCGCAGGCGAGATCCAGTACATCAGCTCACTGGCGCTGGCCACCGACAAGGCGGGCATCCACCTGCTGCCCCGCCAGCACTAGTCGTCGATCCGCAATCCGGACAGCGTCACCTCGGCCGCCCTGCGCAGGTGGACCGAGGCGCGCTGCCACCGGCGATGCGCGCGATCCTTGTCGGGATCGATGAAGTTCGAGACCAGAATGCCGCGCAATGCGTCCATGGCGGTGTAGAGGAAATCGCGAGCGTCCTTGCGGTGCACCTCATCCGGCACGAACCGGGCCAGCGCCATGAGCACCGCGTTATTGACGAACGGCTCCACCTTCTGCATCTCCGCCGCCAGCATGGGATCGGTACGACCGGCCACCCACAGCTCCATGGCCGCGATGAACAGCGGACCTTGATGCAGCTCCCAGAGGTAGTCGAGCACCGCGCCGATCGGATCGTCGCCGGTCTTCACCCGGCCCATCTCCTGCAGGGCCGCCTCGGTCCGGCGCTGCGCGAGATGGCTGATGGCCGCCACCACCAGATCGGTCTTGGACCCGAAGTGATGGACCTGCGCGCCCCGGGTCACGCCCGCGCGCTCGGCGACCCGGGGCGTGGTGGTGCCCGCGTATCCGTACTCCACCAGGCATTCGATGGTGGCGTCCAACAGCCGCACCCGCATCTCGCTGCTGCGCTGTTCCTGCGTGCGACGCGGCGGTTTGGAAACTGCGGACCTGGTCATTCCGCGAATTATACACTTACGTATAGATCTGTATGTCGATGCGCCCGCCGACGCTCACCGCTCCCCCAGCACGGCGCGCAGCGGATCGGCGAACCGGTCCGCGGCTTCGACGAAGCCGATGTGATCGCCCGGGAACAATGTCGGCTCGATACCCAGCGCCGCGGCCAGGGCGCGCGTGGTGCGATCACACTCCTGCCCGGCGGACTCCGCACCGATACCGGCCACGATCCGCACTCCGGACGCACGCAGGGCCGCCACATCCGGTCGCCACCGGGTGGTGGCCCGCAACTCGTGCGCGAACCAACGGCGTTCGTCGGCGAGGACCCGAGGATCGCGATCAGCGCCGAAGATCATCTCCACCATCTCGTCCGGCATGGGAATGTCGGCCTGCCGCATGAACATTCGCCACGCGCCGAGTATGTCACCGCCGAGATAGGCGGCGATCATCCGCTCGGTTCCGGCATGCAGCTGCTCCCGGTCGTCCAGCAGCTCGACCAGCGGAGGTTCGTGCGCGATGACGGTGTGGACGCACTCCGGATGCGCCTGTACGAGCGCCAACGCGGTGACCGCGCCGCCGCTGGAGCCGAATACCGCCGCGGGGCCGAGTCCGAGATGATCCAGCAGCCGCCCCAGATCGTCCGCGCGCAACTCCGGCGTGGAGTCCTGCTCCGGATCGTCGAGCACACTGCGGTGCATACCGCGCGGATCGGTGGTCAGCACCGTGTGGTCGGCGGGCAGCAGATCGGCCAGGGGCGCGAAGGAATCCGCGTCCATGGGCGCCCCGACCAGGGCCACCAGCGGACCCTGTCCGCGCACCTCGTAATGCAGCCGCACCCCCGGGATCCGGAGCTTCCGGGCGGAGACAGTGGGAATTCGAGTCATCGCATCTCCTCGAGCGAGCCAGTAACTGAACTGAACAGTACAGGACAGTTGAACTGTACACAACGGTTAAGTTGTGCTTAGCTATCTCCGTGGCCCGAGAATTCACCCGCTCCCAGCCCCCGTCCGGCAAGCGCGCCGAGCGCAGCCGCGAGGCGATCGTGTCGGCGGCTCGTGAACTGTTCACCAGCAAGGGATTCGACATCGGCATGGACGCCATCGCCGTCGCCGCGGGCGTCTCCAAGGTGACCGTCTACAACCACTTCCCCAGCAAGGAAGACCTGTTCACCGAGGTCGTCGGCCAGGCCATGGATGAGGCCCGCGCCGATCTCGCCGAAGTCCGCGCCGAATTCACCGCGCACACCGACCCGCGCACCGCCCTGATGCGCACCGCCCGCACCCTGATCGCCACCGCCACCGACCCGGGCCGCCTGGCCCTGCGCAACCTCGTCACCGGTGAGCTGCACCGCTTTCCGGCCCTGGGGCCCGCCTATTTGCGGCGCGGTCCCGCGGAATCCGGCGCGGCCCTGGGAGAACTGCTCGACGATCTGCGCAGGCGCGGCCAGCTGACCATTCCCGATATGGAAGTGGCCATCCTGCAATTCTTCAGCCTGACCATCTACCCCCATCTGATCGTGGGTTCGCTCGGCTCCGCCCTGCCCCCGGAGCTGGCCGATCGACTGCTCACCGAGGGCGTGGACACCTTCCTGAGCCGATACCGGGAATCACACGAGACCCGTAGCTGATCCTGCGAGGATGAGCCGCATGACCAAACTGACCGGAAAGCAGATCGCGGACGAAGGACTGAAGGGCTGGGCCCATCTGCTCGACGGACTGCAAACCCGCATCCGCACAGGGAATTTCGCCACCGGGCTGGCCCTCGTCGATACCATCGGCGCGGCCGCCGAGGAGATGAACCACCACCCCGATCTGAACCTCCGCTACGGCCACCTCGACGTACGGCTCACCACCCACGACGAAGGCGGCGTCACCGAGCTCGACATTCGTTTCGCCCGAACCATTTCCGCGCTCGCGGCCGAAGCCGGTGCGGTGCTCGGATCCGCCGCCGCGACCCGGCTCGAACTCGCCCTGGACACACCGTCACCGGAGTCCGTTCTCCCCTTCTGGGCCGCAGTCCTCGGCCCCCTCGGGGCAGGACGAGAGCGATGAAATCCGCGACCCGAGCGACGCACTGCCGACCGTGTGGTTCCAGCCCTCGGGCAGCGAGGAGCCGCGCCAGCGCTGGCATCCGGACATCTGGATCGAGCCCGCCCAGGTCGAGCCGCGCATTGCCGCCGCGATCGCGGCGGGAGGCAGAGTCGTCAGCACCGAGTCGGCGCCGAGTTTCTGGGTGCTGGCCGATCCGGAAGGCAACCACGTCTGCCTGTGCACCTGGCAGGAACGGTCCTGACCGGAAACTACGGGCAACAAGATTGGGGGCGTGCCCCGCGCCCGGGTCCCGATTAGCGTGTCGGCTGATCCGAAACACGAACCAGGAGTTGCCGAATGCGCCGTTCGACGCTGAAAGTCATTGCCGCCGTTGGTATCAGCCTTGCAGCCGGGGTAGGTTCCGCGCAGGCCGCGCCGGGCGGGGTCCCGCTCGAACTCGCGCCGAGCGCCCAGGCCGATCCCGTTGGCGCGCAACCGGCTCCCATCGTCGGCGTCTACCCCGAGACGGGCTCCGCCAAAGCCCTGTCCTGCCTGGTGGCCACGCTGTCCGCCGGTGCGAAGTTCTGCATCTAGCGCCGCGCGCTAGGCGCGAGCACTCCCCCGCCGGGCGATCGCGACGGTGACGGTGAACAGCGCGGTGCCCACCACTGCCAGCACCGCGCCCACCGCCGCGGGCGCGGTGTAGCCGAGCCCCGCCGCGATCACCACGCCACCGAGCCAGGCGCCCGCCGCATTGGCAATGTTCAATGCGGCGTGGTTGAGGGCGGCTGCGAGCGTCTGGGCATCGTGCGCGACATCCATGAGCCGGGTTTGCAGGCCGGGCGCCAGCGCCGCGCCGGACGCGCCGATCAGGAAGGCGCCCACGGCCGCGGTGTACGGATTGTGCGCCGCCGCAACGAATCCCGCCAGAATCACGATCATCGAGATCATGGCGATGAAGATGGCGCGATCCACGCCGCGATCGGCGAGCACGCCGCCGAGGATATTGCCCGCCACCATGCCCAGGCCGAACAGCATGAGCACGATCGGCACCAGGCCCAACCTCATCCCGGCCACATCGGTCAGGGTCGTGGTGATGTAGGTGTAGACGGCGAACATGCCGCCGAAGCCCACCGCTCCCACGAGCAGGGTCAGCAGCACCTGCGAGCGGCGCAGCGCGCCCAGTTCGGTCCGCGGATCGGTGAGGCGAATCCCGTGCAACTCCGGAACGAATCGGGCAATGGCCGCGACGGTCGCGATACCGATAACGGCGACCACCACGAAAGCGTCCCGCCAGCCCAGATGCTGGCCCAGCCAGGTGGCCGCGGGAACGCCGACGACATTGGCGGCGCTCAGCCCCAGCATAACGGCGGCAACCGCCTTGGCCCGCTGGCCCACCGGAGCCAGCGTCGCCGCCGCCAGCGAGGCCACACCGAAGTACGCACCGTGCGGCAGCCCGGCGACGAACCGCGCAACCGTCAGCGTCGCGAAGGTGGGCGCCACCACCGTGGCCGCATTACCCAGCGTGAACGCCACCATCAACGCCATCAGCAGCCGCTTGCGCGGCACCCGCGCGCACAGCGCCGCGATCACCGGCGCACCCACGACCACACCCAGCGCGTACGCCGAAACAGCATGCCCCGCAGTAGGTTCGGACACCTTCATGGCGGCCGCGATATCCGGCAGCAACCCCATGGTCACGAATTCGGTCGTCCCGATCCCGAATCCACCCAGCGCCAGCGCCAACATGGCGGGCACATGCCAGCTGTCCCGCACCGGGGCAGCGCTCGACGCGCCCTCGACGGGCGCGGACACGACAGCAGCTTCGGACCCGGATTTCACCACGACCAATCGCAACACTCCAGCGATCCCCCGCGATACCCCGCGGCACGGTGATCCCACTCACGACAACCTCGGAAAACAGTTCGGGCACCCGCCCGCTCACCGATTCGGTGAGGGCAGGTGCCCGGAATGTGTGCGGCGGGATGGTCCCGGCCGGGACGATCGGTCCCGGCCGCCATCATTCGCCGCTGCGGCGCTGTTCACGTGCAATCAGCGCTTGCGCACCCGCCGAGGATGCGCGGGAGGGAAACCCTCGAGATCCGCTCCTGGGGTTTCAGGGGTGAAACCCCTGAGAGCCCCCGAGAGTTGGGCTATCGCAGTTCGCGCGCCAGGTTGGCGTCCAGCACACCCAGGAATTCCTCGGTGGTCAGGTAGCCCTGGTCCCCGCCGACCAGCAGTGCGAGGTCCTTGGTCATCTGGCCGTCCTCGACGGTCTTGATGACGACGTCCTCGAGGGTCTGGGCGAAGCCGATGACCTCGGGGGTGTTGTCCAGCTTGCCGCGATGCGCCAGGCCACGGGTCCACGCGAAGATCGAGGCGATCGGGTTGGTGGAGGTGGGCTTGCCCTGCTGGTGCTGGCGGTAGTGCCGGGTGACGGTGCCGTGCGCGGCCTCGGCCTCACAGGTGCGGCCGTCCGGGGTCAGCAGCACGGAGGTCATCAGACCCAGCGAGCCGAAGCCCTGCGCCACGGTGTCGGACTGCACGTCGCCGTCGTAGTTCTTACAGGCCCAGACGTAGCCGCCCTCCCACTTGAGCGCGGAGGCGACCATATCGTCGATGAGGCGGTGCTCGTAGGTCAGACCGGCCGCGTCGAACTCGTCCTTGAACTCGGTCTGGTACACCTCTTCGAAGGTGTCCTTGAACATGCCGTCGTAGGCCTTGAGGATGGTGTTCTTGGTCGACATGTACACCGGGTAGTTCTGCTGCAGGCCGTAGTTCAGCGAGGCCCGCGCGAAGTCCCGGATGGACTCCTGGAAGTTGTACATGCCCATCACCACGCCGCCGTCCTCCGGCATGCGCACGACCTCGTGCTGGATCGGCTCGGAGCCGTCCTCCGGCGTGAAGGTCAGGGTGACGGTGCCCGCCTGGTGCACCTTGAAATCGGTGGCGCGGTACTGGTCACCGAAGGCGTGACGGCCGATGATGATCGGCTTGGTCCAGCCCGGAACCAATCGCGGAACATTGGAGATGATGATCGGCGCGCGGAAGATCGTGCCGCCGAGGATGTTGCGGATGGTGCCGTTGGGCGACCGCCACATCTTCTTCAGGCCGAACTCCTCGACGCGGGCCTCGTCGGGGGTGATCGTCGCGCACTTGACGCCGACGCCGTGCTTCTTGATGGCATTGGCCGCGTCGATCGTGATCTGATCGTCGGTCTTGTCGCGGGCCTCGATGCCGAGGTCGTAGTACTCGAGGTTCACATCGAGATACGGATTGATCAGCTTGTCCTTGATGAACTGCCAGATAATCCGGGTCATCTCGTCGCCGTCAAGTTCGACGACGGTGCCTTCAACCTTGATCTTGGACATGGATCTTCGTGTCCTCCTAGGAAGGTGGTGCTCCCATTGCACGGCCGAAGGGCGCCGCTTGTAGCGGACTCCAGCTGTTCAACAGACAACGTATACGCATGGCGCGCGGCACGGGGCCTGTGGTGCCAGGTCCACGTACGCTGTGGCGTCAAGCAAGACAAGCGTACTGCTGCTATGAACCTCACCGCGCGGGCAGCCCCCACTGTGCGGGAAGCTGCCCTCAGTTACTCGCGAGTAAGATTTTCAGACTCCCACGTGCGTGTGTCCGGCGCCTTCCAGCAGGTTCTCAGGCTTGTCGCGAATCATCAACCAGTTGCCGTCGTCCACGCCTGGTTGGCGAGAACCCCGACTTCGCAGTCGGGTCTTTCTGCTTCATCGCCGACCGCCCGCCAGGAGTACTCCTTTGAGGTCTTACACCGGCTCCACAGACCGTCACCGCCCGGCCAGCGGCCAAAAGGTTCTTCGCGGCGTTCACATCCCGATCGTGGATCACACCGCACCCGCACGTCCACGTACGGAGTTCAAGCGGCATCCCGTCCTGCAGAGCGCCACAGCTCGAGCACAGCTTCGACGACGGGAACCAGCGGTCTACAACCACCAGTTCGCGCCCGTACCAAGCACACTTGTACTCCAGCATTCCCCGGAATGTGGCCCACGCCGCGTCACTGATCGCGCGTGCCAGGCGCGCGTTTTTGACCATGTTGCGCACGGTCAGATCCTCGATCACGAGCGTTTGGTTTTCACGCACGAGCCGAGTGGTGAGCTTATGCAAGTAGTCGCGGCGACGGTCGTTGATTCGGGCATGGACGCGAGCAACCCCGCGACGAGCCTTTTCCCGGTTTGCTGACCCCTTCACTTTGCGGGCCAAGTTTCGTTGTGCCTTCGCGAGCCGAACGCGATCGCGCCGCTCATGCCGCAGATTAGCGATCTTCTCCCCCGTCGACAGGGTCACCAAGTACTCCAAGCCAGCATCGATACCCACAGCAGTGTCGGCGATAGGGAGCCTGGCGATCCGCTCCTCAACGAGGATGGATACAAACCAGCGCCCAGCAGCATCTCGGGACACAGTTACCGTGGACGGCTCAGCCCCCTGCGACAACGGCCGCGACCACACGATGGCGAGCGGTTCGCTCATCTTCGCCAACGTCAGACAACCGTCGCGCCATCGGAAACCAGACTTGGTGAATTCTGCCGAGGCACGAGACTTCTTACGCGACTTGAACCGTGGATAGCGGGCTCGCATGTCCCAGAACGCGGTGAACGCGGCCTGCAAGTGCCGAAGCGCCTGCTGCAACGGCACCGACGACACCTCGTTCAGATATGCCAGGTCCTCAGTCTTCTTCCACGCAGTCAGCATCGCCGAGGTCGTGTTGTAGTTGATCCGCTCTGCCCGCAGCACCCACGCTTCGGTACGAGCAGCGAGAGCCAGGTTGTAGACCTTGCGGACGCATCCGAACGTGCGCGACAACTCGGCCGCCTGGCCGACGGTCGGGTAGAAGCGGTACTTGTAGGCCCGCTTCTCACGCGGCGGTTTCACGCCTCACAAACTAATACGCCAAATTGTGAGATTGTGCGGTTCTGCGATTATTGGCCGAGCGAGTGTCATCCAGCACCACCATCAGCTGCGCCAGCGCGAGCACGGCCAGCGCCCTCCAGCGTGCGGAATTTCTTGTCGTAGTTGGCTTTCCGTCGGCATCGAGAGCCAGAGTCCCACCGGTCATGTCATCTCCTCGGTTCCGGACACCGCCATCGTGTCATCAAGCGACAAATGTCGCCCAGAAAAATCTGTCGCAGTGCGACAGTTGTCGTATTGCGGCGCTATTCGCCACCCCGCCGATAGACTGGACCGATGCTCGGTTTGTCGACGACCACCCGGACCGGACTTCGGGAGCGCAAGAAGCAGCTGACCCGATCGCGGATCATCGAGGTCGCCCTGACGCTGTGCGACCGGCAGGGCTTCGACGCCACCACCGTGGAACAGATCGCCGATGCGGCCGATGTGTCCCCACGCACCGTGAACCGGTACTTCGATTCGAAGGAGGCCATCGTCCTGGGCCTCATCGAGGACTTCGACGGCGCGCAGGCCGCATTTCTCGCCGACCAGCCGCGCACCGGCAATGAGCTGGAAGCGCTACGCGCCAGCTTCCTCGCGGTGATCGACAGCATCCTCACCGACGGCGAGCCCATCTCCTTCGATCAGTTCAAGCAGATGCAGCGGCTCATGCTGGACAACCCGACCGTGCGGGCCCGCAGTTTCGAGTACGTCAACTTCGAGCGGGCCGCCCTGGCCCAAGCGCTGGCCGACCGCCTGGAGACCGAACCCGATGCCCTCGCTGTGCAGCTGGTGCTGTCGATTTGGCAGGTCATCTGCCATTCCGGCAAGGAGGACGGCCTGCGGCAGCTGCTCGACGGCAATGATCTGAACGCCATTGCCGAGCACTGCGTGAATCACATGAATACCGCCTACACCGAATTCGTCCGGGTGTGCGCCGTTCCGAATGTGTCCGGCCCCACTGCGGGAAGTTCCGACTCCGGCCGTTAGAATCCCCCTCAGGTCAAGAGCATCAGCGATAAGCCCCGGCTCGCTGATCGGCAACCCTCCAGCTGCGGTGGGGTGCTCCGGGTGAGGACCGGGCGCTCGATGGTCGAGCGCAAGCGCAACGTAGGAGGCCACCCGAAATGTGTTGTTGTCGAACCCTGTTCGTTTCTCGATAGCGTCAGACTTCCGCCTTTCGGCGACCTTTTTCTTGGAGCAGGACATGAGTGACTCGACCGCGCCCGCGGCCGCCCCGGTTGATCCGGCCGACTGGTCTTTCGACACCAAGCAGATCCACGCCGGGCAGGCCCCCGACACCGCCACCGGGGCCCGCGCGCTGCCGATCTATCAGACGACTTCCTATGCCTTCCGCGATACCGACCACGCCGCCGCGCTGTTCGGGCTCGCCGAACCGGGCAATATCTACACCCGCATCATGAATCCCACCCAGGACGTGGTGGAGCAGCGCATCGCCGCCCTGGAGGGCGGTGTGGCGGCGCTGCTGGTGGCCTCCGGACAGGCCGCGGAGACCTTCGCGATCTTGAATCTGGCCGAGGCGGGCGACCACATCGTGTCGAGCCCGCATCTGTACGGCGGGACCTACAACCTCTTCCACTACTCGCTGCCCAAGCTGGGCATCGAGGTGAGTTTCGTGGAGGATCCGGACGATCTCGAGCAGTGGCAGGCGGCCGTCCGGCCGAATACCAAGGCGTTCTACGGCGAGACGGTCGCGAATCCGAGCAGTTCGATTCTGGATATCCCGGGCATTGCCGAGGTCGCGCACGCGGCCGGGGTGCCGTTGATCGTGGACAACACCGTGGCCACCCCGTACCTGATCCAGCCACTGCGGCACGGCGCGGACATCGTGGTGCACTCGGCCACCAAGTACCTGGGCGGGCACGGTTCGGCGGTCGCCGGTGTGATCGTGGACGGCGGCGCCTTCGACTGGACCGTGCGCGATGCCGAGGGGCAGCCGCGGTTCCCGGGGTTCACCACCCCGGACCCGTCCTACAACGGCGTGGTCTTCGCCGATCTCGGCGCACCGGCGTTCGCGCTCAAGGCGCGCGTGCAGCTGCTGCGCGATCTGGGGTCGGCGGTCTCGCCGTTCAACGCCTTCCTGATCAGCCAGGGCATCGAGACGCTGAGCCTGCGGGTGGAGCGGCACGTGGCCAATGCCCAGGCGGTGGCGGAGTTCCTGACCGCGCAGCCGGGTGTGGACAAGGTGTTCTACGCGGGCCTGCCGAGCTCACCCTGGTTCGAGCGTGGCAAACAACTGGCTCCCAAGGGCGTGGGCGCGATTGTCTCCTTCGAGCTGGCCGGTGGCGTGGATGCGGGCAAGAAGTTCGTTGAGGCGCTGGTACTGCACAGCCATGTCGCTAACATCGGGGATGTGCGCTCGCTCGTGATCCATCCGGCGTCGACGAACCATTCCCAGCTGACTCCCGACGAGCAGCTCGCTTCGGGCGTCACGCCTGGTCTGGTGCGTTTGGCCGTGGGCATCGAGGGGATCGCGGACATCCTGGCGGATCTGCGCGCCGGACTGACGGCGGCGGCACGGTGATCGTGAACATCGAATCGAGCACGGCGCGCGAGACGGCGGAGGCACTGCTTCCGCCGTCGGACGGCACGCTCGCCAGCCTTGCCATCGGGGATCTCCGGCTGGAGAACGGCGCCGTCATTCCGGACGTGACGCTGGCCGTGCAACGGTGGGGCGAACTTTCCGCGAACGCCGACAACGTGATTCTGGTCGAGCATGCGCTGACCGGCGATTCGCACGTGGTCGGCCCGGCCGATGTGCATCACGCCCAGCCCGGCTGGTGGGACGGCATTGTCGGACCCGGCGCGGCCATCGATACCGGCGAATGGTGTGTCATCGCCACCAATGTGCTCGGCGGCTGCAAGGGCAGCACCGGGCCCGCCTCCCTGGCGGCGGACGGAAAGCCCTGGGGCGCGCGGTTTCCCGAAATCTCCATTCGCGATCAGGTGACCGCCGAGGTGCGGCTGTTCGATCTGCTCGGCATCGACCGGCTGGCCGGCGTGGTGGGCGGGTCCATGGGCGGTATGCGGGTGCTGGAGTGGATGGTCGGGCATCCGGAGCGGGTGGGTTCCGCGCTGGTGCTGGCCGTCGGCGCGCGCGCCACCGCCGATCAGATCGGCACCCAGACCACGCAGATCGCCGCCATCACCTCCGATCCGGACTGGCAGGGCGGGAACTATCACGGCAGCGGGCGCGCGCCCATGACCGGTATGAGCCTGGCGCGGCGCATCGCGCATCTGACCTACCGCACCGAGTTCGAGCTCGACCATCGCTTCGAGAACCACGCCCAGGGCACCGAAAACCCTTGGGCCGGTGGGCGGTACGCGGTGCAGAGCTATCTGGAGTATCAGGCCGACAAGCTCATCGCGCGGTTCGATCCGGCCACCTACGTGCTGCTGTCGGAGGCCATGAACCGCCACGACGTGGGGCGCGGGCGCGGCGAGGTCGAGGCGGCGCTGGCGGCCACCCCGGTGCCGTGCGTCGTGGGCGGCGTGGACTCCGATCGGCTGTACCCGCTGCGCACGCAGCAGGAACTGGCCGATCTGCTGCCCGGCTGTCGCGGACTGGAGATCGTGCGTTCGCGCGACGGCCACGACGGATTCCTCACCGAGACCGAGGCGATCGGCAAGCTCATGGTGGAGACCATGGAGCTGGCACGCGCGGCCCGCGAGCGCTAATTCGAGTCGCGCCCGTTTCGCGCGAATTACGCTGAGGCGCTGCCGGTTTCAGGCGGGTGACACGTCGGTAACCGTGATCGGATCGCGATCCAATCCGGCCGCCGTGCCGCTAATGTTATCCAGCATGACGGCAGCCTTCGATGACATGGATCTTCGTGATCTCGTCGATCTGCTCTCCGAGGAGGAGCAGCTCGAGCTTCGCCCCGATATCCTCCGCGTGTTACACCGGCTCCCGTCGCAGGAGATCCTGCGCCGTGAGCTCGGCCGCCGCATGACCAAAGTCTAACCAGCCCGAAGTCCGAACACCCGGGGCTCACCCAGCCCCGGACCGACCCACCTCTACGTGATCCCCAGCGGGCTGATGGTCACCGCCAGCGCGATGATCGTCGCACCCAAGGCGGTCAGCCACGCCACATCGAAGCCCTTGCTGCGCACCGCCAGCACGCCCACCTTCTCGGTCGGCAGCAACATCCGGAAGGCCGCCGCCAGCAGCGTCGCGCCGCCGAAGATATAGGTCCCGCGCCTCCAGCGATCCCAGGCCAGGAAGACCACGGCAACGATCATCACCAGCGCGATCAGAATGATCGGCAGATTATCCCGCACGAAAGCACCGGCGCGGCTGCTGCGATCCTCGGGGGCGGCATGGGCACTCACCCCGCGAGCTTAACCGGATACGCCGATCGCGACGTGCCGACCACCGGGTCACGAACAGAACGGTCCCCATGTTCTGCGATGCTGATCCGCGTGTTCCATTTGGTGTTCTTCGAACCACGCATCCCGCCCAATACCGGTAATGCCATCCGCCTTGCCGCGGGCACCGGCTGCCACCTACACCTGATCGAGCCCCTCGGCTTCGACCTATCCGAGCCCAAACTCCGCCGCGCCGGCCTGGACTACCACGACCTCGCCTCCGTGACGGTGCACGAAAACCTCGCGGCCGCCTGGGATGCCATCGAACCCGGCCGCGTTTTCGCCTTCACCTCCGCCGCCACCCCCCGCAATACGGACATCGCCTACCGATCCGGCGACGTCCTCCTCTTCGGCCCCGAACCCACCGGCCTCCCCGACCACGTCCTCGCCGACCCCCGCATCACCACCCAGCTCCGTATCCCCATGCTCCCCGGCCGCCGCTCCATGAACCTCTCCAATGCCGCCGCCGTCGCCGTCTACGAAGCCTGGCGGCAGCAGGGATTCCCGGGCGCGGTGTAGGACAATACGGACGAAGCCGTCCGCTCTGCGCGAAGACAGGAGGCTGCGGGCCATGGCGAAATACCCTGATGACGTGTCCATTCCACAGATCGAGCAGCCGGACCTCCCCAAGTACATGACTTGGGAGGAGCTCGAGCAGCTTCCCGAAGAGATCGCCGAGCAGATCGAGCTCTGGGACGGGCGGGCGGTGTGGCTGCGACGCGGACCCAGCGAACATCAGATCTTCACGGCACGTTTGTGGGCCGCCATCGAGCGTTGCATGCGCAAAGCCATCTCAGCAGATCCGGACCGCTGCTGGCGCACGAACCTCGAGACGAATATCTTTCTCGGCGCCAGCGGAAAATCCAACTTCCTCACACCCGATTTCCTCGTCCATCGGTGTCTCGAAAAGCCCTACCAGGACGTCCGTGCTGCCGACACGTTTCTGGTGGGCGAAGTGATGTCCCCGTCGAACAAGCAGTCCGATATAGAGGCGAAGAAGGCCCGCTACGCGAGCGCTGGAATTCCCTGGTACTGGGAGGTTCTCCTGGACCCGAGCCGCAGTGCGATCGCCGTGGTTCGCGCCTTCGCACTCGAAATCGAACCCGGTCACCTCGCAGAGGGTGTCCGCCCGCTGCGCCCGGTCAACTACATCGTCGCGGGCGAGTGGACACCTGCCGATGCCGGCGGCGTCGAGTTCGACTGGCCCTTCCCGATCCACGTCCCATGGGACGAACTCGCGTTCTGAACCCTCCGGTCATCGGCGTGGGTGTTGTGATTTCGTAATCGCCATGCGCTGAACGGCATTCGGTCATGTTACGGTTATCGCATGGTTACTTAGCGGGCCTAGCTTTTATTCGTGAGATACGGTTCCGCTGCGGGTCGCGAGCCCGCGGAGTGTCGAAGACCGCGCTCCGTACCGCGAAATCCCTTCCTACACACCCTCATCAGTCGGTGATGGCCGACGACGGCATCGAATGATCCGTCCCGGACGCGCAGGCGATACCTGCCGACTTCATTCGAATCCACCAATCCACCTGTAGTTCACCACATTTCATAGGGCAGCACGACGTCGGGCGCAAACGTCCGGCGATTTCGACGTGCCGCCGGAACGGAGCAATACCCGTGGCCGACACCTCGGTCGATATCCCGGGCGCCGGAGCATGGGCGGGCGTGCGGCGACTCATCGACGCCGCACCCGCCCCCACCCTCGTACTCGGAGCGATGGTCAGCATTCAGCTCGGATCAGTGCTGGCCAAACAGCTACTGGAGATGGCGGGATCGGTAACCGCGGCCTGTACGCGACTGGTCTTCGCCGGGGCCATCGCACTCCTGCTGTGGCGGCCGTCGCTGCGCATCGAACGGCGCGCGCTACCGGCCATCGCCGGATTCGGCGCGGCCATCGCGGGCATGAATCTCTGCTTCTACGCGGCGATCGACCGCATTCCGCTGGGCATGGCCGTGACCATCGAATTCCTGGGGCCGCTCACCGTGGCGCTGCTGACCTCGCGGCGGCTGGACGCGCTCTGGGTGGCGCTGGCCGCGGGCGGTGTCCTCCTGCTCATGCGCACCGGCGGGCCGGTGTCGTGGACGGGCGTGGGCTTCGCGGTGGCGGCCGGGATCGGCTGGGGCAGCTACATTGCGTGCAGTTCGATACTGGGACAACGCACCTCGGGCAGCGACGGGCTCGCGCTCGCCATGGGTTTCGGCGGATTGCTCGCCCTGCCCGTGGTGCTGGCCGATGCGGGGGCAATCCTATCGAATGCCTGGATTCCACTGGGCGCTCTGACCGTGGCCGTCCTCGCCTCGCTGGTGCCGCACGCCGCCGAACTCGAAGCGCTGCGCCGCATGCCGACGTCCACCTTCGGGGTGATGATGAGCGTCGAGCCCGCCATCGCGGCCGCCGCCGGACTGCTGCTGCTCGGCGAAGCGCTGGAAGTCGGCCAATGGGCGGGCATTGCACTGGTCGTCCTGGCCACCGCGGGGTCCACCCTCGCCTCGGCCCCGGCCGGAACCGAGACCGCACCCGGTGAGGAGACCGCACCCGCCGCGGACCGAGCCCCCGCCACCGATCGAGTCCCGGCCGCGGTGGGGTGATTCCGGCGCCACTCGAATCTCCGCCTCGGCCGGTGGATTCCGCAGACCGGCCGTCGGCCCGGGTCAGTCGCCGATCTCGAAGCGTTTGAAGCGGGAGGTGGCGCCGACGGTGAGGCGGACCGAGGTCTTCGCGACGCCGTAGTGCGCGGCGAGGAGTTCGATGGCGGCCTTGTTGGCTTTGCCTTCGACGGCCGGGGCGCGAACGTAGAGCTGGAGGGTCCCGTCGTCGAGGGTCTCGACGAGGGGACCCTTCTTGCTGTTCGGCTTGATCGTCGCTCGCACCACGGTCGGCATTCGTCGATTCTCCCCCAGGGGTTGAAACGGAATGAATCATTCTGCTAATCCGGAACAGAACAAAGCATTCCGTTCCAATGAGATGGCCATGACCTTCCAGACCTTCCGAGTCGACATTCCCCAGACCGACGTGGACGACCTGCGGGATCGACTGGCCAAGGCGCGCTGGACGCCCGCACTGCCCGGGGCCAACCGGGGGCGCGGCGTTCCGGTGGACTATCTGCGCGGGCTGGCCGAGTACTGGGCCGGTGAATTCGATTGGCGCAAGGCCGAAGCCGAGCTCAATCGGTGGCCGCAGTTTACCACCGAGATCGACGGGCAGCGCATCCACTTCAAGCACATCCGCAGCGAGCGGGAGGATGCGAAGGCCCTGCTGCTCCTGCACGACAATCCGGGTAGCGCCATGGGCCTGCTCGAGGTGATCGAACCGCTGTCGCGCGACTTCCACCTGGTCGTCCCGTTCATGCCCGGATTCGGTTTCTCGGCCCCGCTGGCCGAGACCGGCTGGACCGTGCCGCGCACCGCGGCGGCGTTCGCCGAGCTGATGACCCGGTTGGGTTACGAGCGCTTCGGCGCGCACGGCGGCGGTGGCGGCGCGAATCTGTCCATCGAACTGGGCCGCCAGGTGCCGGAGCGGATGATCGGGTTGCACGTCAACGCCTATGTCGCCTTCCCGGACGAGAACCTCGACGGGCTGACCGAGGCCGAGCAGCAGCGGACGGCGACCATCGATACGTTCATGCGGGACGGCATGGGCTTCAACATCATGATGTCCACCCGGCCGCAGACCATTGCGCACGGCCTCAACGATTCGCCGATCGGGCTGCTGGCCTGGGTGGTGGAGAAGTTCAAGGAGTGGAGCGATCCGGCGGCCGAGCTGCCCGAGGACGCGATCGCCAAGGATCGGATGCTCACCGATGTGAGCGTCCAATGGTTCACCGGCACTTCGGGTTCCATCGCACAGAGCTACAACGACCTGGCGCACGACCCGACCGCCTGGGCGCCCAAGCCGCGGGTGAGCGTGCCGACCGCGTTCGTGGTCGCCGCCGGTGATGTCACGGTTCGCCGGTTCGCCGACCGCGACACCACTGTGGCCCGCTGGACCGAATTCCGCTCGGGCGGCGCCTATATCGCGCTCGAGCAGCCCGATCTGCTGGTCGCCGACATTCGCGCCTTCTTCGCCGAAGAGCGCTGAGCGCGTACCGATTCGAGTGGCCGTCCCGGCAATGCCGGGGCGGCCGTCCGCATCTCAGCGGAAGTCGCGGGAGCGACCTTCGATGCGCAGATCCATGCGCTGCAGGTGCTCGGCGACAATGGTGACCGCGCCCTCGGCGTTCTGCACGCGACCACGGATCAGCAGCGCGGGGGCGGATTGGGCGAGGCGGCGGTAACGCGCCCACAGACCGACCGAGCAGACGACATTGACCATGCCTGTTTCGTCCTCGAGATTGAGGAAGGTGACGCCGCCCGCGGTGGCGGGGCGCTGGCGATGGGTGACCGCGCCACCGACGAGCACCCTTGTGCCGTCCCGGATATCGAGCAGATGGCGGGCGGGGACCACGCCGAGGGCGTCGAGGCGGTCGCGCAGGAATTCGGTCGGATAGCTGGTGGGCGAGACGCCGGTGGCCCACACGTCGGCGGCGGCAAGTTCCAGCGCGCTCATACCGGGCAGGGCCGGGGCTTCGGTGACCGCGCCAGTGCCGGGAATGCGGTCGGGGCGTTCGCCCGCGGCGGCCCCGGCCGCCCAGAGCGCTTGGCGGCGGGTAATGCCGAGACTGCCGAGCGCACCCGCCGTGGCCAGCGATTCCGCCTGTGGGACAGTCAACTCCACGCGGCCGGTGAGATCCAGGAACGAACGGTAGGGGCCGGATTCACGGGCGGCGACGATCTGTTCGGCCAGATCGATTCCAATGCCGCGGACCGCGGCCAGGCCGAGCCGGATCTCCATCCCGCGCTGCTCCAGCGTCGCCTCGGCCAGGCTGTGATTGATATCCGGGCCGTGCACCGCGACCCCGTGCCTGCGGGCATCGGCGACCAGCGATTGCGGGGAGTAGAAGCCCATCGGCTGGGCCCGCAGCAGGCCCGCGCAGAAGGCCGCCGGATGGTGCAGCTCGAACCACGAGGAGTAGAACACCAGCGAGGCGAAGCTCTGCGAATGGCTTTCCGGGAAGCCGAGATTCGCGAAGGCGTGCACCTTCTCGTAGATGCGGTCGGCGAGCTCGCCGGTAATGCCGTGCAGATCGGACATGCCCTGGTAGAAGCGGGCGCGCAGGCGTTCCATCTTCTCGGTGGAACGTTTGGAGCCCATGGCCCGGCGCAGTTCGTCGGCCTCGGCGGGGGTGAATCCGGCGACGTCGATGGCCATTTGCATGAGCTGTTCCTGGAACAGCGGAATGCCCAGGGTGCGCGCCAGGGCGTTCTCCAGCGCCGGGTGATCGGCGACGGCCTTCTCCTGTTTGTTGCGGCGGCGAATATAGGGGTGCACCGAGCCGCACTGAATGGGGCCGGGGCGGATCAGCGCGACCTCGACCACCAGATCGTGGAAATTGCGCGGCTTCAGGCGCGGCAGCGTCGCCATCTGGGCGCGCGACTCCACCTGGAAGACGCCCACCGAGTCGGCACGGCACAGCATGTCGTAGACGGCGGCCTCGGTGAGATCCAGCGCGTGCAGTTCGACGGTCTCGCCCTTGTGCTCGCGCACCAGATCGATCATGTAGTGCAGCGCCGAGAGCATACCGAGGCCGAGCAGATCGAATTTCACCAAACCCGCTGCGGCACAGTCGTCCTTGTCCCATTGCAGGACGCTGCGATCGGCCATGCGCGCCCATTCGGTGGGGCACACATCGGCAATGGGCCGGTCACAGATCACCATGCCGCCGGAGTGAATGCCCAAATGCCGTGGCAGGCCCTCCAATTCACCGGCCAGGCCGAGTACGTCCACCGGGATGTCGGTGTGCTCCTCCTGCGACACCCCGGTCCAGCGGCTCACCTGTTTGCTCCACGCGTCCTGCTGCCCCGGCGAAAAGCCGAGTGCCTTGGCCGCATCCCGCACCGCCGAGCGCCCGCGATAGGTGATCACATTGGCCACCTGCGCCGCGTACTCCCGCCCGTATTTGGCGTAGACGTGCTGAATCGCCTCTTCGCGCCGATCGGATTCGATATCCACGTCGATATCGGGCGGCCCGTCCCGCTCCGGCGACAGGAACCGCTCGAACAGCAGCTTGTTCGCGACCGGATCCACATTGGTGATGCCGATGGCGAAGCAGACGGCCGAGTTGGCCGCCGAACCCCTGCCCTGGCACAGGATGTCGTTGTCCCGGCAGAAGCTGACGATGTCGTGCACCACCAGGAAGTAGCCCGGGAACCCGAGCTGCTCGATCACCGCCAGTTCGTGCTCGAGCTGCCGGTACGCCTTCGCGTTCCCGGCCCGCGGCCCGTACCGCCGCGCCGCGCCCTCGAAGGTGAGCTCCCGCAGCCACGGGTTCTCGTCGTGCCCCTCCGGTACGTCGAACGGCGGCAGCCGCGGCGCGATCAACCGCAGATCGAATGCGCATTCCCGCGCCAGCGCAACGGCATTCGCCACCGCACCCGGGCACTGCGCGAACAATCGCGCCACCTCCGACCCGGATCGCAGATGCGCGCCACCGGTGGGCGCGAGCCATCCGGCCATTTCGTCCAGACTCGACCGCGCCCGCACGGCGGCCAGCGCCATGGCGCGCCGCCGCTGCGGCGGGGCCGCGAAATGCGCTCCGGTGGTGGCGACTACCGGCAATCCCACCCGATCGGCCAGTGCGACCAGCCGTGCGTTGCGCTCATCGTCCTCGGGAATCCCGTGGTGGGTGAGCTCCACGCTCACGTGCTCGCGCCCGAATCGCTCCACCAGCTCCCGCAGAGCTGCCTCGGCGGCCGCGTAGCTCTGCGTGAGCGCCTGCCGCACATGCCCTTTCCGGCATCCGGTGAGCACCTGCCAGTGCCCGCCCGCCGCCGCGGTGAGCCGGTCCAGGTCGTAGCGCAGAATCCCCTTCTCCCCCGCCGCCATATGCGCCGCCGCCATCTCCCGCGACAGCCGCCGATATCCCTCCTGACCGCGCGCGAGGATCAGCAGATGCGGCCCCACCGGATCCGGTGCACCGGTGCGCGGCGCGGAATCGACCACCTCCGAACCGAATTCGCCCATCAGGTCGGCCGCACCGCCGCGACCGGCCGCATCGGAGTCCGGCCGCGCCGCGACCGTCGCCCCCGCACCCGTGGCTCCGCGGGGCCGCCGACCACGCGGCCGCAGATGGGCTCCGGGTCGAGCGGCCGTGCCGAGGGAGAGTTCCGCGCCGAAGATGGTCGGCATCCCCCACTCCCGGGCCGCCTCCGCGAATCGCACCACGCCGTAGAACCCGTCGTGATCGGTGAGCGCGAGCGCTTCGAGCCCGAGCCGCACCGCCTCCTCGACCAGCTCCTCGGGCTGGCTCGCCCCGTCCAGAAAGCTGTAGGCGGAGTGCGTGTGCAGCTCCGCGTAGGGCACCACCGGCCCCTCGGGCCGGGCCGTCGCACCCGCCTCGTACTTCTCCCGCTTCCGCGACCAGGCCGGACTGTCGCCGCCGTCGCCGTCGATCATGGGCCGGACCGGGACCGGACGGCCGGAGAGCACACGCTCCATCTCCGACCATGACGGCAGACCGTTGTCCCAGCCCACGGCACCCTCCTTCGCTGCGCCTACCACTCGGTGTATCGAACATACATTCGATACCGACTGGTCTCTACAGAGGGTGGGAAATTGCCCGCTGATCTAGGTTGCAACTTGGAAAACACCGCACTGAGCTGCTTTTTTCACTGGACAGTAAATGTGGCGCAAGTGGAGGATGAGTACTACATCCGGTGCCGTTCGTCGGGGGAACGTCAAAGGAAACCCGAGCGGATGGAAAGAAATCATGTTTATCAGGAAGCTGCTGGCGACAGCTGTCATCGCCATCGCGGCCACCGGAATCTCCATGGCAACCGCACACGGCGAGGCCCAGCTCGCCGGACCGGTCGGATTCACGGCAGCTCTCGCCGCCGATCACTCCAGTGCCGTCATCACCTTGGACTCCGGCACATTCGTACTCGCCCCCGACGGCGTCCAGGTCATAGCCGCCAATGGCGCGGTGGTGGATGTCATTCCCACCACACTGCGCATGGAAACCGGCCAAACCTTCGCCGTCACACCGACACTCACCAGTGACACGTCGCTGACCCTCACCCCGGTCGGCGGCCCGGCGCCCGAAGCCACCAGCGCCCAGGACCTGCCCTTCGTCTACACCGTGCACTCCGACGGCGGCGCCATCGTCGCCGGCGCGGTGATCGGCTGCCTCATCGGCATCGTGATCGGGATCTGGTTCTTCCTGGTCGGAGCGATTGTCGGTTGCGCGGTCGGCGCGGCCATCGGCGCCTTCATCGGCGCGGTCGCCTGAACCCCGTCCCCGGATTCGGGCCGGACTTCCCCACCGGCCCGAATCGTGCTGCTCACAATCGGTGGCGCGAGAACTTACTATAAAGTAAGTTCGAAGCACTTCGATCTGCAAGGGAGCAGCGATGTCCGATACCTCCGCCGGTGACGGCTACCGCGCCCGTCGGCGCGCCCGCCGCGATCTGACCGGCAAGCACGTGGTCATTACCGGCGCCTCCTCCGGGATCGGGCGTTCGGCGGCCATTGCCGCGGCCGAGAAGGGCGCGGTGGTGCTGCTGCTGGCGCGGCGCGGGGACGAACTGGCCGCCGTGGTCGACGAGATCAAGGATCGGGGCGGGAACGCGCACGGCTATCAGTGCGACGTCACCGACGCCGATTCCGTCGAGCAGGCCGTCACCCTCCTCCTCGCCGAGCACGGCCATGTCAACATGCTGGTCAACAATGCCGGTCGCTCCATTCGCCGCGCCGTGCACCGCTCCACCGACCGCATGCACGACTTCGAACGCACCATGGCGGTCAACTACTTCGGCGCGGTCCGCATGACCCTCGCCCTGCTCCCCCAGATGCGCGAACGCAAATCCGGCCACATCGTGAACATTTCGAGCGCCGGTGTGCAGGTGGCGACGCCGCGGTTCGCGGCGTATCTGGCCAGCAAGGCGGCGCTGGACAAGTTCGCCGAGGTGACGGCGGCCGAAATGCGCGCCGACAACATCACTTTCACCACCATCCACATGCCCCTGGTGAGCACCCCCATGATCACCCCCAGCGGCGACCAGGGCGCCCCCGCCCAATCCCCCGAATGGGCCGCCGCCCTCATCGTCCGCGCCCTCAGCGAACGCCCCCGCCGCATCGACATCCCCCTCGGCACCCTCGCCGAATACGGCAACCTCGTGGCCCCCGGTATCAAAGAACGTGTCCTGCACCGCTATTACCGCGCCATCCCGGACTCCCCCGCCGCCAAGGGCGAAACAGTCACCGCACCGGAAACCACCGACGTCGAGATAGTCACCCCCCAGCGCCGCCGACGCCCTGTCCCACCCGCCATCCGCGTCACCGGCACCGCCCTCCGCCGCGCCGCCCGCCTGGTCCCCGGCACACACTGGTGAGCTGATCCGGCCCGAAAGCCAACCGGCCCCGCATCTTCAGGTGCGGGGCCGGTTCTACTTCGCGGGGTGCGCGTCAGGCGAACGGGCTGATGGTGTCGGCGACGAGGGCGGTGGCGGGTTTGGGGGCGACGCCGCAGCTGGCTTGGCGGGGGGGCGTGGGTGACGGTGCGGGTGGTGACGAGCCAGCGGCGGCCGTCGCGGTGGGTCACTACGGCCGCACCGGCGAAAGTCGTTGATTCGGAGTGGGTTTCGGGGTCGGCTGGGTGGACGGTCAGGGCGTCGATCGGGGTGGCGGGATCGTCGAGGTGTTGGCGGACGGCGATTTCCGCGACTTGTTCGACGGGGGTGTAGTAGCTGCGGCCGCGGAAGCCGGTGAGGGGGACTTCACCGCGGTGGGCCGATTCGACAATGGCGGTGGCGGAATCAGGGTTCAGGCGGCCGTAGGTCAGGCCGGTGGGGAGCAGGACCACGGCGGGGGCGAAGCGGTGGCCGCCGGTGTGGGAGCACTCCCAGACCTGGCCGGGGTAGAAGTGGGCGAGGTGGGCGGCGATGGGGCGGCCGAGGAGGGCGCAGCATTGGTCGCGTTTGCCGTGGGCGCAGACCAGGACCAGGGGATCGGTTACGGGAGAGCCGATTCCGGGGGCGGGGCCGTCGAGGAGGGTCAGGTCCAGGTCCAGGAGTTGTTTCGGGTCGGTGATCTCGAAGCGTTCGCACCAGGAGGCGCCGGGTCGGGTGTTCGCTATGAGAACCGTTCGGACGCCGGTGAATTCGTGGCGGCCGGGGCGGCGGATGAGGGTGGGGCGGGCATGCGACGCCGTGGTGCGGGCGGCCAGCTCGGCGGTGATCTCCGGGCCGAGGACCTCATCGGCGATGACGTCGCGGCCCCACGCGCCGGGTTGTTCGATACACAGCCAGCTGGTGACGTGGGTGGCGCTGCCGATCAGCGGAATCTCCCGGGCGGCAGCCGAACACAATAGACCGTCGAAATCGTGCCCACCCGCCGCCCGGCCACCACCCCCCACGGAATCGCTGCGCGATGCTGTCATAACGGTTGACCGTCGATCAGCTTGCGAATCAATTGATCCAGGCGGCGGGCACGGGTTTCCGGGCGCACGGCACTGCCCAGATGGTAGCCGACCACGACACGCGATTGCGCGGGCAGAGTTTCGAAGAAGGCGGCGGCCTCCGGATTGGCGGCCAGCGCATCGAGGAAGTCCTGCGGCAGATCCCGGCCGTAGGCGCTGTCCCAGCGGCCGTCCGCCTTGGCGCGATCGATCTCGGCCCGACCGGCGGCGTGCATGAGACCCTGCGCGATCAACTCCTCGACAATGCCGACATTGCGCTGCGACCACGGGCTGCGCCGCCGCCGCGGGGTGAATCCCTGCAGATAGAACTCGTCGTCCACCCGTCGCGACTGCCCGTCGATCCAGCCGAAGCACAGCGCCTGCCGCAGCGCGCCGTCGTAATCGAGCGAGACGTGCCCCGAACCCTTCTTGGCGAATTTCACCCAGATACCGTCCACCGCGGCGTGATTGGCCGCCAACCACTCCCGAAACGACTGCTCGTCGGCGAAGAACAGCGTAGGACGCTCGAGTCCGGACACGGCTTCACTCTAGATTCCGGTGCTCAGTGCCCGAGAAAGGGGAGGACGGCGGCCTCGAATTCGCGATGCCGGTCGCGGTGGATGCTGTGGCCGCAGGTGAACGCGCGCACGGTGCAGTCGGGCACCGAGGCCGACACCTGCGCCAGCTTCTCGGGATCGACCATGCCGCCCGGCCCGCCGCGCAGGAACAGCGTCGGCGCGGTGATCTCGGACAAGCCTTCCCACCATTCCGGATACGGTTTGCGGAACTGTTCGAGCGCCGTGCCCGTCATGGACCGGTCGAAGGCCAGCACCGCACGCGGATGCCGCAGCAGGCTCGTGGTGGCGTGCCAGAGTTCCGGCGCCGACGGCAACCGCCGCGTCAGCTTCACCTGCTCGTCACCGGAACGCAGCGGCAGCGGCTGCTCCTCGATGACCAACCGGCGCACCAGCCCGGGCCGCTGCATGGCCACCCAGGACACCGCGTACCCGCCGAGCGAATGCCCGACCAGATAGACGGACTCCAGCCCGAGCCGGTCGCACAGGTTCAGCACGTCCGAGCCGAACTCCGGAAAGAGATACGAATCGGTGTGCGCGCTGCGGCCGTGCCCGCGCAGATCCGGAATGATCACCCGCCGCCCGCGCCGCACCAGCCGCGCCGCGAAACCGTCCCAGGTGTGACCGTCACCGCCCATGCCGTGCACGAGCACGACGGGGATGTCACTCGACGGATGACCGGCGGCCGCCCCGGTGTCCCGATAGGCGATCCGCACATCGTCGAACGAGTCCCGGGTAAGCGTCACGATCAACCAGGGTACGGATCGCGCGGATGCGCCGCCGCAAGTTGTGCCCATCACCATAACCGCTGTGACCAGGGAGAGTCCTGGTGCGGATGAGCCCGGGCGCACGCCGCGCGGACCTCACTCGTACAGGCCCTCCACCCGCCAGGTGTGGTCGTGGCCGAGCAGCAGCAGCAGCGCCCGGTAGGCCTTGCCGTTCGGGTCGCGGCCGTTCGGGTCGCGGTGCACGGCGTCGATCAGGACGCGATCGCGGGCGACGGTGTCGATCAGGACCTGCGCGCGGGCGGCGAAACCGGGCTGGGGCTGGTGGGTCCACCAGCGGTCGTCCAGCGGCCACGGGCCCGCCCAGCCGAGCACCGGCCAGGAGCTGCGCCCCCAGTGCAGGCGCGCCGGATCGGCGGTGAACAGGCCGCGGTCGGTGACCCACACCGGAGAACCGTCCGCGGCATCCAGGCGCACCTCGGGCCGGTTCCGCAGCACCACGGCGGGTGCGGGTTCCGGGAGGCGGCCCGGCCACGGCTGGGCCGGATCGGCCGCGGGCACGGGTTCATCGCCCAATGGGACCAGGGTGATCCGCTCGGCGGGTCCGCGCCCGCCGCTGAGCACGCCCATGCGCACCGCATCCCCGCCGAGCAGGCCCTGTACCCGGGCCAGGGCGCGGCGCGCCCGCTCCTCGTCCTCGCCGACGCCGCCCCAGAGCCCCAGTTGCAGCGCCCCGGCCGACACCACTTCGACCGGATCGAGCCGTAGCAGCGTGATCGGCGCGGTCGGGCCGCCCTGCCGCAGTGCGCGGCGGGTGAGCCAGCCGTCCAGCTGCCAGCGAATCCGGTCCGCCGTGGTGTCCGGGGTCAGCGGTTCGGCGCACCGCCAGATGCGGGAGAGCTGCTCGCCCGCTTCGGTTTCCGCATGAATCGCCAGCCGGGTGCAGGCCACCGCGGCCGCGGACAGTCTGGTGTGCAGTTCGGCGGCGAGCATGCGCCCGGCGAAGGCCGCCGTATCGACGCGCTCGATCGGCGGATCGCAGCGTTGCTCCACCACCAGATCCGCGGCGGGCGGGCGCGAGGCGGGCGGCCGCTCCGGTTCCGCGCGGGCGCAGCGATGCGCCGTGATGGCATCCTTCCCGAAGCGGGAGGACACCTCCGCGGGAGTGAGCGCGGCGAAGTCACCGATCCTGCGTAATCCCAAGCGGTGCAACAGATCAACCAGCTCGCCGCGTTCCGGCGCGGCCAGTGTCGGCTCCACCGACAGCTCGGAAACCGGCAGCGGTGCAAGGAATTCCGCGCCCCTGCCCGGCGGCACAATGGCGTCGTGCCGAGCGGCGAGCACCGCCGTGGACAATTCGTCGGCAATGCCGATCTGGCATTCCACCCCGGCCGCCGCCACCGCGTCCACCAGCCGCTCGGCCGCCGCCTCCTCCGATCCGAAGAACCGCGCCGCGCCGCGCGCCCCCAGTACCAGCAGCCCCGGTCGCAGCACCTCCACCCCCGACACCGTCGCATCGACCGCCGCCACCACCGGTTCGAACAACCGCCCGTCCCGATCCGAATCCTCCTGCGCCACCAGCAGATCCGGACAGCACGCCTGTGCCTCCCGCTTCCGCGCCCCGCGCCGGATCCCCTCGGCCCGCGCCGTCGCCGAACACGCCACCACCCGCCCGTTCGCGAATACCGCCACCGCCCGCGTCGCCGGCGATCCGGCCTCCGCGGCCGCCGCCACCGCGGGCCAATCCAGGCACCACACCGCCAGCACCCGCCGCGCGCTCACCCGAGCCTCATCGAAGCGGCGCTCCCGCAACCGTCACACCGAAGACCCGCTGCCGATCCGCAGACCAGGCAACCGATCCCGCGTCTACAACACACAGCGCCGAGACCGCTACGGCGCAACACGGCGTCCACCCGCGCCGACGAACGGCCGCAACACTCCGGTGGCGGCGCGTCCCGGACCGCTTCGAGCACCACCGGCGCGAATCGCAGAGCCGGTGTGCACGCCACGGCTCGCCGACAAGACGCAGGCCGTAGCGCCGCCCAGGAGCAACCGGCCATCGCGGCCGATCGGCAACGGGGTCGTGGCGGCACCGCCGCGACGAGCTGGCGGGCAGAACCCGCCCGGCGATCAGGACACCGCATGGCGGGCGGGCCGCATCGGCTCGGTGGTGGGGAGATTCGTCTCGACCCATTCGAGTCGGCCATTGTCCGGGCACAGGGCCAGGTGGCCGCTGCGGGGCTGGGCGGAGCGGCTATGGACTTTCACGTCGAGACTGACGGTGCGCAGGCGGCCGCAGCCGCGGCCGAGGCCGGTGTAACCGGCGATGCGGGTGTCGATGCGCAGGGCCGGGCCGGACCAGGTGCCGCCGGTCACCAGCAGAGTGGAGTTCTTGCTGCGGGCCTTGGCGGTGAGCACGCGGGTGCGGGTGCGGGGGATGGAGGCGCCGTTCAGGTCGAGGACGACCAGGTCGAGGCCGTCCAGCAACACCGAGGCGATTTCCAGGGCCTCGGGTCCGGGGCTGGTGACGACGGCCAGCCGGTCCAGGCGAGCACCCATTTCCGCTGCTGCCAGCAAGCCCAGGCGCGGTAGCCCGACGACGGCGGCGTGCGCGCCGGAGGCCGTGACGGCAGCCAGCAAACCGGACAGTAGGGAACTGGCGCCGGTGTAGGCGACCACCGACCCCTTCGCCAAACCGCCGTCCGGTAGCAGGCTTTCGAGTGCGGCCGGTACAGGCAGCGACTCGCGCCGCGACCGCACCGCCGTCGGCACCTGCTCGGACCGCTCCGCCCCGCGCGGCGGAATGGCGGCCATGCGCCGCCGCAACTCGTCCAGTTGCCGCCGTTTCGCTTCCTCAGCCGCACCCATCTATCGACCACCTCTCTCAACCGACGGGAACCCCAGCACCAATTCAGCTACTTACCGTAATCGAATATATGTTCGATTCACGCATAGTAGAACTCGAGCCTGGACGCGCGTCAAGGGGCAGTGGTGCAAACCTCGGGCAGCGAACCAGGCCAGTCAGGATGGTTTTCCGCTACCCTGCACCCGTGACCGAACTCGCCCGCCCCATCGTCGGCCCCGATTATTTGGTCGTCGGCCGTTATCGCCTCCAGTCGAAGATCGGTGGCGGCGGCATGGGCGCGGTGTGGCTGGCACACGACCGCATGCTCAAGCGCGATGTGGCCATCAAGCAGGTGCTTTCCATTGCCGGGCTGACCGAGCAGGAGGCCGATCAGGTCCGCCGCCAGGTCATGCGCGAAGACCGGGTCGCGGCCAAACTCTCACACGAGCACGCCATCGCCGTATACGACGTGGTGCTCGAGGCCGGGGAACCCTGGCTGGTCATGGAGTACCTGCCCTCGCGCAGCGTCGCCAAGGCGCTGTCGCTGGTGGACATGCTCTCGCCCATCGAGGTCGCGCAGATCGGCGCGCAGGTCGCCGACGCCCTGGCCACCGCGCACGCCGCGGGCATCGTGCACCGGGATATCAAGCCCGGCAATATTCTCGTCGCCGACCGCGGCGACGAGGTCGGCATGGTGAAGCTCAGCGACTTCGGCATTTCCAGCGCCACCGGTGAACCCTCCGACGAGATCGGCGACATCATCACCGGCACCCCCGCCTATCTCCCGCCGGAGGTGGCGCGCGGCGCCCAGCCGACCACCGCCAGCGACGTATTCTCGCTCGGCGCAACGCTGTACACCGCCATCGAGGGTCAACCGCCCTACGGTTTCGACGAAGACAGCAATGTGATCGTGGAACGCGCCGCCATGGCCCAGATCATTCCCCCGGAGCGCACCGGCGCCCTCACCTCAGCCCTGCTGCACATGATGGAGCCCGCACCCCAGCGCCGCCCCACCATGACCGAGGCGCGCAATGAAATCCTCACCGCCGCATTCGGTCCCGGCACCGCCCCCTACATCCTGGGCGCACCCGTCCGCACCGAGGACGGCACCATCCCCGCCTGGGCGGCCCGCAATTCCGCCGCCGGGCTGCGCAGTCCGAATTCCAGCCCGCTCCCCCGCCCCCAGCGCCAGCCCGCCGCGGCACCCGTTGCCCCGCAACCGAAGTCGAAGGGCTTCGACCTGTCGGGTCTCGGCCCCAACGCCGGTCCCCTGGCGGTGGCGATCGGCCTGCTCATCGGCCTGCTGATCATTATCGTGATCCTGGTGGCGCTCTAACTCGTTGCCAGCGTCCCCAGTTCATCGCTGACCAGATCGCCGAGCGTGGCGAAGAAGGCGGCGATACCGGGGAGGTTCGGCCCCTTGGCGCGGGAGGCGGCGAAGTCCTCCGCCGTGCGCCACTCCACGATGTCGAGCCACTCGTCATCGGCGAGCCGCACCAGGCGGGCCTCGACGAAACCCGCTCGGTCGGCGCGGAAGTCGGCGACCATGGCGGGGCGAGCCGCCAGCATGGCCTCGGTATCGGCCGGGGACACCTTGAAGCGGGTCAATTCCACGGTGTTCGACATTGCAAGCCTCCTGGATCGAGTGAAACCGCCTGTGGAACCCGCGAATCGGCGCGAGTATTCCGTCAGTCGATGCGGCGGCGATGCGCCCAGCGAGTGAGGGCGTTCCGGTTGGACTGCTGGGTCTTGCGCAGCACGTTGGAGGCGTGGGTTTCCACGGTTTTCACCGAGATGAACAGGGATTCGGCGATCTCGCGGTAGGTGTAGCCGCGTGCGAGGAGGCGCAACACCTCGAGCTCGCGCGGCGTGAGGGAGTCGAGCTCCGGATCGAGCGGCGGCTCCGGCACCGGAGACTTGCCCGTGAAGGAGTCAAGCACGAACCCGGCCAAGCGCGGGCTGAACACCGCATCGCCACCGGACACCCGCCGTATGCCGTCGGCCAGCTCCGGCCCGGAAATGGTCTTGGTGACACACCCCCGCGCCCCCGCCCGGATCACCGCGATCACATCCTCGGCGGCATCGGACACACTGAGCGCCAAGCACACCGGCCCGGACTCGATACCCTGCAAAACCGCCACCCCGCCACCATCGGGCATATGCACATCCAACAACACCACATCCGGCGCCGTCGCCTTGATCCCGGCAATGGCCTCGGCCACCCCGCCCGCCTCGCCGACCACTTCCATATCGGATTCCCGGCTCAACTCGGCCCGCACCCCGGACCGGAACACGGCATGGTCGTCGACCAGAAACACCCGGACACTCACTTGAGACTCCTCGATTGACGGACCGAATCCACCTTCATCGGTACCACATCCAACGCCCTGTTCCCCGGACTCGCACGCGCGGCGGCGCATTCACGGCCGGGCTCAGCTCGGCAACGACGATTCCTCGGCCAGCGGGGCCGCCGGTTCGTCCTGCTGCACCACGATCCGGTCGTCGGCGCCGTCCTTGCGCGGCATGGTGATTCGGACCTCGGTGCCGCGGCCGGGGGCGGATTGGATTTCCACGTGGCCGCCGCGGCGTTCGATGCGGGCGCGGATGGATCTGGCCAGGCCCTGGCGGTCGTCGTCGACGGCGTTCGGGTCGAAGCCCTTGCCGCGGTCGCGGACGAAAATGCTCACCAGGTGCGGTTCGGCCTCGGCGAACAGGTCGATGGACGGCACCCCGGCGTGCTTGGCCGCATTGACCAGGGCTTCGCGGCTCGCGCCCAGTAGGGCGGTGAAATGTTCCTTGGGCAGGCCGGTTCCGCTGTCGTCGATATCCATGGACACATCGCCCACGGTCACCGGCGTCACCTTCACCCCGTGCTGATCCTCCACCTCACCGGCAATGGTGCGCAGCGCCGCCGCCAGGCTGGATTGCGCCGGGCCGGTGTCGTCGAACAGCCATTTGCGTAGCTCGCGTTCCTGACTGCGCGCCAGCCGCACCACTTCCTGCGGATCCTCGGCCTGGCGCTGGATCAACGCGAGGGTCTGCAGCACCGAATCGTGCAGATGCGAGGCGATCTCCTCGCGCTCCTCGTTCCGGATCCGTGCCGCCCGCTCATCGTTCAGCGCCCGCACCATGCGCAACCACAGCGGCACGGTGAGCAGCCCGGCCCCGATCAAGGTGACCGCCACGGCCAGCAGCGCCGACCCCAGCGAACTCAGATCGATGCGCGCCAGCACCACCACACCCAGCCCGACCACGATGAGCGTCGCCCCGCCGACGATCCGCGCCCAGGTGACCACCGACGGCCGCGCCGGCAGTCCGAACACCGACCGCGGCCCCTCCGCGTCGAATTCGCGCCACACCAGCGCCGCACCGATGGCCACCACGATGATCGGCCCCACCACATGCGCGGCCGATCCGTTGAACAACCACGCCGTGGCCACCGCCAGCGACAACCCGAGCAGCGCCAGCCCGAAGGCCTGCCGCCGCTCGGCCGCCGACGGCGCGGCCTTGTCCTCACCGCTCGGCGTGAAGATCCACAACAGGCCGTAGGCGACGATCCCGGCCCCCGCCAGCGCGGACAGCAGCACGAACGCCATCCGCACCTTGAACGCGTCGATGCCGAAATGGTCGGCCACCCCACCGGCCACCCCGCCCACGACCCGCCCCCCGGACCGCCGTGCCAACCGCGGCGGCGGCACGGCCACCCCGCGGGCAGGGTCCATGAAGGGCGCAGACGGATACATGCCTTCGATACTGGCACGCCACCCCGACCGGCGGCATCAGGTACAACCCCGATTCCGTCCCTGATGCGGACGGGGAACACATCGCTACTCGACGGCCCGCCGGAACTGTCCGAGCATTCGCGTCATCACCGGAATCCGGCGTTCGCTGATCTCCGGATGATGCTCGCGCAGCGGATGCTGGAAGACCTCGCTGTCGAAGACGTCGGCGACGAGGAAGGTGAGCGCCACCAGGTCCTCGTCGGTGAGATCCAGTTCGCGCCCGGACACTTCGCGCAGCAGCCCGATCATGAGCGGGACCGTGTCGAGCATGGCCTGCTGCATCGCGCTGCGCAGGAACAGATCCGTGCGCGCGGCCATGGTGAGTTCCAGAATGGCGTGATACGCCGGAGTCCCGGACACTTCGCGCAGCACCCGGAATCCATTGCCGATATCGGTGCTTCCGCCCGCGGCCGTCAGTTCGAGGAAACGTGTGGCCACGGCCTCCATCTGCCGCCGCACCGCCTCCCGCGCGGTGGCGGCCATGAAGTCGCTCATGGTCGGAAAGTGCCGGAACAGCGCCCCGTACGACAGCCCCGCCCGCGTGGCGATGGTTTTCACCGAGGCACGCGAGTACCCGATCTCGTCGATGGTCGCGATACTCGCGTCGAGCAGCTTGGCAATGGTCGCCTCACGTCGTTCCCGCTGGGTCGGCACACCGAAACTGTACTGACTGGACAGCCGCCCAGGGCATTACGCGGGCGCGCTTGTCCGGTCCGGACAAAAACCTGACCTGACCTGCACGGCAGTCGCACCGTGCGGATATCGGCCGAATCCGGTCACGCATCCGGCCTGTCCGGACCGGACGGCAGGCCCGGCCCACCCCGAATCCGGCCCGACCGGACCGGAAATCCGGCGGCACCCCCTCCCATCAGCGGATTCGCCGTGCTCCGGCCGCTTGCACACTCGGCCGGACCCCGGCGCCGTCCCTACCTTTCTCATCGAGGCCGCTACCGCAGCGGTTCGCATAGAGGTTCGGGGAGGAACCACCCATGATCAGCAAGACCGCTCTCGCCGCCGCCGTCACCGCGGCGGGACTGATAGCAGGCGCACCGTTCGCCGCCACCGCCGACGCCTGGGCGCTGGCACCGCACGAGAAGACCCTGGACGCGCCCAACGGCATGGTCGTCACCGTCGGCCACACGAACAATGCGGCCCGCCCGGTCGCACCGTTGAACGGAATGCCGACCAGCCGAGAGGTGTACCTGGACAACACGTCCTACGGAACGGTCACCGGCGGCACCGGCACCATCCGCACCGGCTACTTCGTGGCCTGCGCCGTCGATCTGGACGTCACCTTCAGCATCGACGCCGATATCGGCATCGATATCGGCGCCAATATCGGTGTCGGCGTGGATATCACCGGCGTGACCCCGATGGCGAGCGCCGATATCAGCCCGCGTTTCGGTGCGGGCATCGGCTTCGACCTGGCGATCACGCCCGGCAAGATCACCGATATCGCGCTGGCGGAGAAGGAGCTGCCGCCGGGCGGCAGCGGCTACATCGTCAATCGGGACTACCGCCTCACCGTCGAAGGCTGCGGCGGTCCGCTGACGGTGCAGGCGTACACGATCATCGAGGCCACCTCGCCCGAGACGGATGCGGCGGATTGGGTCATCGGCGACCCGGTGGTGCTGTGATCTGCTCTCGCAGAGGCGGTCTCGATGCCGGTCGGCGGCTGGGCGAATTGTTCGGCCGCCGCCCCGGCAATCCGCGGACCGGGCCGATAGGTTATCCCCATGCCGGAGGGGAACAATCGAATACAGGGCCGATCGTGACGGGGGACATCACCACGGGGGAGCAAACCCGTTCACCGCGCGCACTTTTCACCATCCGCTTCACCGAACTCTATGAAGCAGCGGGCAACCCGACCCTGCGTCGCGTGGCCGCGGCCGCCGAAACCCGTATGCGCGCCGCCCAGGGCACCCGCCCGGGCGGCGCGTCCGCCCAGCGCATCAGCGACTGGAAAGCGGGCCGAAATGTCCCTGCCCGCTTCGAATCCCTACTACCGGTCGTCCTCACCCTGGCGGACCTGGCCCGCAAATCCGGCCGCCCACTCACCCGAGAACTCGCCGAACCCCGCGAATGGCAACGCCTCTGGCAAGCCGCCACCACCTGGAATCCCGAGGACGAAGCCGACGCCGCCTGCCCCTACCCGGGCCTGAACTCCTACCGCCCGCACAACCGGTCCCTCTTCTTCGGCCGCACCCGCGCCACCACCGAACTCACCGCCCTGGTCCACGACGCCACCGGCATAGTCGCCGTGGTCGGAGCCTCCGGAGCCGGAAAGTCCTCCCTACTGGCAGCAGGCCTCACCCCGGCCTTCGACGATCGCGAGATCATCACCCTCACCCCCGGCCGCCACCCCCTCCGCGCGCTCCTGAACGCGACCCGTCCCACGCCCAGCACCGAACAAGAATCCGGCTCGACGGACCAGGACACGCCCGCAAGCTCTTCCAACCCTGGCACCGTGCCCGACTCCGGCGCCGTGCCGGGCCGACCGGCGGCGTCCGAGCCGACACCGGCGGATACGCTCAGCGCGCTGGCCCCGCGCCGGGATCTACCCCGCCGCCTGCTGATCATCGATCAGTTCGAGGAGCTCTTCACCGCCTGCGCCGACGAGCGCGCCCGCGAGGACTTCCTCACCGCCCTGGACCGCTGCGCCACCCGCACCGACGATCCGATCACCGTCGTCATCGCCCTGCGCGCCGACTTCTACGCCCACTGCCTGAACTACCTGATCCTCCAGGAGGCGCTCGAACACCGCGCCTACCTGCTCGGCCCCATGCGCACGGACGAACTGGCGCAAGCGATCTCGTGCCCGGCCCGCGCGGTCGGCCTGGACCTGGAATCCGGCCTCGAAGAGCTGGTGATCACCGAATTGTGCGGTGCGGGCGGCCATCCCGGCCGCCGCACCTACGACCCGGGCGCCCTCCCCCTGCTCTCCCACGTCATGGCCGCCACCTGGCAGCACCGGGAAGGGCGCCGCCTCACCATCACCGGCTACCGCAAGGCGGGCGGCGTGGTCGGCTCGGTCGCCGAAACCGCCGAGCACGCCTGGACCGAACTGTCTTCCACTCAGCAGGCCGCCGCCAAGGAAATCCTGCTCGGGCTCGTCACCGTCGGCCAGGACTCCCACGACACCCGCCGCATCGCCCAACGCCCGGACCTTCTGCGCCGCAACGCCGCCCCCGAAGACGCCACCGCCGCACTGGAACTACTGGCCCGCACCCGCCTCATCACCCTCGACGCCGACGCCGTCACCCTCACCCACGAAATAGTCCTCACCGCCTGGCCTCGCCTGCGCACCTGGATAGACGAGGACCGCGTCGGCTACCTGGTTCGCCAGCGCCTGGAAACCGACGCCGCGGAATGGGCTGCCCAGGACCGCGATTCGTCGCTCCTGTACCGCGGTACTCGACTGCGCACCGCCCTCGACAACGCGAATCCGCCCCCCGGTCGGCCCTGTTGCCGCCGACTTCCTCACCGCCGCGACCACGGCTCGCACCCGAACGCGCCGCCGCTCGGCCCAGGCAAGGGCGGTACTGGCCCTGCTGGGTGCGGCGCTATTGGCCCTCAGCTTCGCGGCCTATACCCAAACGGAACTGGCCCAGCAGCGACGCGACGACCGGAACTTCACCGCGCTGCTCGCCACCGCCGATCAGCTGCGCCCGACCGACCCGTCGCTGGCCGCACAGCTGTACCTGGTCGCGCGGGGACTACATCCGCGGGACGAGGGCGTGAATTCCCGGCTCTTGCGGACGCAGGGGCTCCCGCTGATGCGAGCCAATCCCGTTCATGCCGTGGATATTTCGCATATGACCTACCCGGCCGACGGCATCCTCGCGACAATCGACAAGGGCAGCGAGCTGGGTCTGTGGGACGTCCAGGACCCATACCGACCGCGGCAACTGGGCCGATTCATCCCCGATACCGATTACGTCTCCTTCAGCCGCGACCGCACCCTGATGGCCACCGGAGAGATAGCCTCCCAGTCGGAGCGGATGAGCACGCAGATCTGGGATGTGCGCGACCTTGCCGCCCCTCGCAAACTGGGAACCGTTTCCACGGAGAACTCCTGGCGGCTGGTGCGGGCGGCGTTCGTCGGCAATGGCCGGACTCTCGCCGTGATGGACGGAACACATGTGACCCTGTGGGATCTCAGCGATCCGGCAGCACCAGCGGCCGGGGCGAGGTACCAGCTCTATCGGAACGAACCCCTCGGTATCCCCCTCCCGCTTCTCGCGGCCAGTCCCGATGGGCGGCTGTTGGCTGTCCTCCGCACCTACGGCGATAGCGGCGAACTAATCCTGGGTAATGCCGTCGAACTATTCGAAATAGCGGCGGACACCACCCTTGTACCCCTGACCCGGATCGCCGGAATCAACGGCGTGGTGACCGATCTGGCTTTCAGCCCCGACGGCAGAACACTCGCCGCCACCCTGTCGGACGCGACAAGGAAAATCAATAACGACAGAGCGGTCGTCAACCTCTGGGACGTCACCGCGCCCGCGGCTCCGCGCAAACTCGGCGCATCGCTCGACACCGGCTCGCTCGAAGCGAACTCGCTGACATTCAGCCCGAGCGGGCGGGTACTGGCGATTGCCGGTAGCGAAGGCATCTCTCTGTGGAACATCGCCGAGCCTGAGTTTCCGACACTTGTCACGAACGAGTTGTCGGTCAGCTCGTCGACGTGTCGCGACGGTAGATCCGAATATCCCTGCGCGGGCCTTTCCCACACCGCGGTATTCACCTCGGACGACCGCACGCTGCTGGCCGCCGGAGGCGGAGGTGAGATTCGAACCTGGTCACTGCCGCCGTCGATACTCAACGGACACGCCGGGGACGTGGCGGCGCCCCTGTTCGATGCCACGGGTGAGCGTCTGGTGACTCAATCCGCGGACGGGCGGATCA
This sequence comes from Nocardia crassostreae, assembly GCF_001613405.1. Taxonomy (GTDB): domain Bacteria; phylum Actinomycetota; class Actinomycetes; order Mycobacteriales; family Mycobacteriaceae; genus Nocardia; species Nocardia crassostreae. Next base: position 154,543 of record NZ_BDCH01000028.1, on the reverse strand, counting down.
CAGTATGGGACCTCCGCGATCCGCTGGCGCCTCGGCGTGGCGGTGAGTTTCAGCTGCCGCCATATCATTACGGCTCGGCGCTGTCACCGGACGGGCGCTACCTAATGTTCATTGCGACCCATCGCACCGAAGTCGTCGGCCGGATATTAGATTTATCCGATCCCGCGCGTATTCGCCAGTTCGCCGAATGGTCGCTTCCGGTCAGTCTAGGGGTGCGGGTCAGCCCGGACTGGCGATTGCTCGTCGGTCGCGCATTCGACGGCAGTCTTCGGCTCTGGGATTTTTCGGATCCGTCCCGTCCGGTACCGATCGATATCGAGGCGAAGCTCGGAACAACGATGGCGGAGCAGAGTTTCGGCTCCGACAGCCGGACGCTCTTCACACAGGAATGGAGCTACGACACTGGACGCGAACCAACACTCATCGTCAGCCGGTGGGAACTGACCATCCCGAACCGCCCGCGCAAGGTGGCCGAACTGCTGCGTGCACCGGGGATCGGCGTGCCGGGGCGGGCGGAATTCTCCCCCGATCACCGGACCATGGCCGTCATCGACGGTGAGATGGTGCAGAGCTGGGATATCAGCGATCCGGCCGAACCGATCGCGCTCGGCGATCCGATCGCGATGAACACGCGGCGGATCGTGACATTTCGGTTCGCCCCCGACAGTCGAACCGTGTTGACATCGGATCTGGACGGGGCCGTGCAGCGCTGGGATTTCTCGGACTCGGCCGCGCCGCGACCGATCAACGGCCCGTTGATCGAACCCGACGGGTCCTGGAGCCTGGCCTTCCATCCCAGCGGCCGGTTCGCGGCCGGAGCCAGTGTCGCGGGCGCAATTCGCTTGTGGGACTGGGATGAACAGCATGCCGCAGACCGCATCTGCGCCGTCACCGGGAACATGTGGACCGAAGAACTGTGGCGGCGCTACCTCCCGCAGTTCCCCTTCGATCCGCCCTGCAACTGATCTCGCGCCCGCCAACTTCAGGTGCCGATTCAGGGTGATCCCCGATGCGGCCGGGGAGTGTGCGCCGCCACGATGGAGGTCATGACGAGAACGAGCGACGGGTCCACGGGCACCGGGCGTGCCAGGTTCGCGGACCAGGTTCATGACATGTGGCGGACTCGGCCGGTGCGGTTGCCGCATCAGGGTCCGATCGCGGGGGTGGCCGCCGGGTTCGGGCGCCGGTACGACGTGGATCCGGTGCTGGTGCGGGTCGCGTTCGTGGTGTCGGCGCTGTTCGGCGGGGCCGGGATCGTGCTCTATCTGCTGGCGTGGCTGCTGTTGAGTCAGGAGGGGGATCGGACTTCAGCCGCGGAGTCCCTCTTCGGCAAGGGGCAGAGTTCGCAGCACTCGTCGAAGACCATCGTGCTCATGGTGGCGTTGGGGATCGCCGTGAGCACGATGGGACCGGTCGGGGTCGGGCTCGGTGGGTCCGGAGCCATCAGCATGCTGCTCATGCTGGCCGGATGGTGGCTGCTGCATCAGCGGCAGCCGCAGCCGCCCGCCGGATATCTCGGCTATGCGGGTGACCCGCTCGTCACGGGTTACCCGATCGCCAATTCGCCTTACTGGACCGGATATCCGGGCACCACCGCGCCGTTCGAAACCTACGGTCCGTACACCAAGCTGCCGGATCACTACGAGCCGGACCCGGAATCGCGGCGCACCGCCGAGGCTCCGACCGAAGTGCTTGCGCAGCAGAGCGTTCCGCCTGTGCCGCCGAGCGCGAACGAGACGGCGGCTGCCGACAGCGATGTACAGGAGACCGTCGTGCTGCAGAAACCCGATACTCCACCATCCATTGGCGATTCCGATACCGCGACGGCAGTGCTCCGCAAGGAGCCGGTCGCGCAGGATTCGGAATCCGGTGCGGGCGAGGATGTCCCGGCCGCCGCCACCTCACTCGTCAAGGCCGGGTCCGCCGCTCCGGCCGCCGCCACCGCATCCGAGCCGGACGACCCCGAATCGCCGGATGCCGAGACCGAGCAGCTCGCGGCCCCTCGGGATCTCACCCCGCTGAGCGATAAACCCCCTGTCTTGCACCGCATTCCACCCACCGGCGAACGCCCGTACGCCGCCTATGGCCCGGCCCCGATATCCCCGGAGTTCGGTCCGACCCCGCCGGGCTGGGATCCGCTGGGTGTCGCCCCGATGGCGTGGGACCTGCCCGAACCCGCCCCGGCCACCTCGCAGCATCCGGTACCGGCGCCCACGCGCCGCCCGCGCTCCCGCTTCACGCCGGTGATCATCGGCTTCGCCCTGCTGGCCGCCGCGGCGGCGGGTTCGGCGGCCGCCTCCGGCGTGGACTGGATGACGCCGGGCCGGATCGGCGCGGCCGCCCTGGCGGTGGTCGGGCTCGGCCTCATCATCGGCGCCTTCCTGCGCCGCGGTTACGGCCTCATGGTGATCCTGGCCCCGCTGGCCGGTTTCGTGATCCTGTCCTCCCTCATCGGCCCGATCGAATTCGATCGCGGCGCCATGGGCGATCAGTCCTGGCAGGCGGCCACCGGCGCGGAACTGCTACCCGCCTACCACATGACCATGGGCTCCGGCACGCTCGATCTGCGCAATCTGACACTGGACGCCGATCGCTCGGTGGAGTTGACCGTGCGCATGGGCGATGCCCGGGTGCTGCTGCCGGAGAACCTGCGCGTGAACACCACCTGCACTGTGCGCATGGGTGATTCGAACTGCGTGAACGGAATGTCCGGTCCCGCCACCGGCCCCGTCCTCAACCTGACCGTCAATGTCCAGATGGGATCCGCCGAGGTGAACCGTGGCTGACAAGAAGACTCGCCGACCGTCCTTCTCCCTGTTGCTCGCGGGCCTGCTCGGCCTGGCCGTGAACGTCTGGGCCTTCATCGGACCGTCCTGGCCGGTATCGGGCGGACTGTCCTTCGGCTGGATCGTGGTCGTCGCCTCCATCATTGTCGGAATCGTCCTGGTGCTGTCCCCGCGCAAACACAAGGAGTAGTGGCCGGGAGCGCGCGGACCGGCCGGAGATCACCGGGAATGATCTCCGGCCACAGAAGAGAAGGGCCCTCGATCCGATTCGGATCGAGGGCCCTTCGTCACGCTCGCGCGCTCACTCCCATTCGATGGTCCCCGGCGGCTTGCTCGTCACATCGAGCACCACGCGATTGACCTCGGCCACCTCATTGGTGATCCGCGTCGAGATGCGCTCCAGCACCTCGTAGGGCAGACGGGTCCAGTCCGCGGTCATGGCGTCCTCGGAGGACACCGGCCGCAACACGATGGGATGCCCGTAGGTGCGCCCGTCACCCTGCACGCCGACACTGCGCACATCGGCCAGCAGCACCACCGGGCACTGCCAGATCTGCTTGTCCAGACCCGCGGCGGTGAGCTCCTCGCGCGCGATGGCATCGGCCTGGCGCAGCGTATCGAGCCGATCGGCGGTCACCTCGCCGACAATGCGGATGGCCAGACCCGGACCCGGGAACGGCTGGCGCGCAACGATTTCCTCGGGCAGACCCAGTTCGCGGCCGACCGCGCGCACCTCGTCCTTGAACAGCAGGCGCAGCGGCTCGACGAGCGAGAACTCCAGATCGTCGGGCAGACCGCCGACATTGTGGTGGCTCTTGATATTCGTGGTACCCGCACCACCGCCGGACTCGACCACGTCCGGGTACAGCGTGCCCTGCACCAGGTATTCGACCTTGGTCTCACCCTGTTCACCCACGACCTCGGCGACCGCGTCCTCGAACGACCGGATGAACTCCCGGCCGATGATCTTGCGCTTCTCCTCCGGATCGGTGACGCCCTTCAGCTCACCCAGGAACTTGTCCACCGCGTCCACGGTCACCAGCTTGGCCCCGGTCGCGGCGACGAAGTCGCGCTGCACCTGCTCGCGCTCACCCGCGCGCAACAGCCCGTGATCGACGAACACACAGGTCAGCTTGTCGCCGATGGCCCGCTGCACCAGCGCGGCGGCCACGGCCGAGTCGACGCCGCCGGACAGACCGCAGATGGCGTGCCCGTCCCCGACCTGCTCGCGCACCTGCGCGATGAGCGCCTCGGCGATATTGGACGCCGTCCACACCGGCGGAATCCCGGCCATCTCGTGCAGGAACCGGCTCAGCACCTGCTGACCGTGCGGCGAGTGCAGCACCTCCGGGTGGTACTGCACACCGGCGAGCTTGCGGGCCCGATCCTCGAAGGCCGCGACCGGCGCACCGGCGGAGGTGCCGGTCACCTCGAAGCCAGCGGGTGCGTCGGTGACGGCGTCGCCGTGGCTCATCCACACCGGCTGCCGGGTGGGCAGGCCGCCGTGCAGGATGCCGCCGTCGATGCTCAGTTCGGTGCGCCCGTATTCACGGGTTCCGGTGTGCGCCACGGTGCCGCCGAGCGCCTGCGCCATGGCCTGGAAGCCATAGCAGATGCCGAAGACCGGCAGCTCCAGATCGAACAGCCGCGGATCCAGTTGCGGTGCGCCGTCGGCGTACACGCTGGACGGGCCGCCGGAGAGGATCACCGCGAGCGGATTCTTCTCCTTGATCTCCTCCACGGTGGCCGTATGCGGCACCACCTCGGAGTAGACGCTGGCCTCGCGCACCCGGCGCGCGATCAACTGCGCATACTGCGCCCCGAAGTCGACGACAATGACTGGTCGCTGGGTTTCTGCCACCCGCACAGTCTAGTGAGCGACGCGGAACACAATGACCTCGGGCGGGTGGCCTGCCCACCATGGGTTCTACGAAGGTGACAACTGATTTCGCAAGGGCCGGGTAACTCCCCGGGGACCCCCGAAATCGGTTCGGCACCCAACCGACGGCACGCGTGCGCGACAGCCAACGGCACCCCAGCCATGCGCTGAAGTCTCGGAGAGGCGGAACAGAGAGGCGGAACCGACACACTCTGTGCGGTGGGTGGCAAAGCCGCTCGGATTGTCACCGGTGCTGGCTATCCTCTATTTCGTGCCATTCGCCCGTGCGATCGATGCCGAAGTCCATTACGAGGACAGCGGGGGCGACGGTCCGGTAGTGCTGCTGGGGCACGAATTCCTCATGGACCGAACAATGTTCGCGTCGCAGCTGGCCGCACTGACCCCCGAGTTCCGGCTGCTGGCCTGGGATGCGCGCGGCCACGGCAGGACCCGGGACAAGGGGCTGCCCTTCACCTTCTGGACCTGTGCCCGGGACGCGCTGGCGGTACTGGATCAGCTGGGCGTGGAACGCGCCGTGGCGGGCGGGATTTCGCAGGGCGGGTTCATTGCCCTGCGCACCGCGCTGCTCGCCCCGGAACGCATTGCGGCCCTTGTCCTCATCAGCACCGAGGCGCGCGAGCCCACCCCCACCGAACTCTCCAATGCCCGCCGCTTCCTGGACAAGTGGTACGAGGAAGGCCCCCGTCCGGCCCTGGCCGAACACCTGGCGCACTGGCTCTTCGGCGCGGACGACTGGTATCGCGCCTTCTGGGTGAAGCGCTGGCTGGCCCGGGATCCGCGCGCCACCGAGGTCGCCGCCGTGGCCCTGCTGACCCGCGACTCCATCCTCGATCGACTACCCGAAATCACCTGCCCCGCTTTGGTGATCCACCCGACCCGCTCCGGCGTCCCCCGCTCCCACGCCCGCGAACTCGCCGACCGCCTGCCCGACTCGCGCTATCTGGAAATCGACGGCGCCCGCCAAACCGCCAATATGACCCACCCGGTCGCCGTCAATACCGCTATCCGCGAATTCCTGCGCGAGCCCGCGGTTTCCCGCGCCCTGAGCACATCGCCCAGATTCCGCACCGGCGAACTCCCGGTCCGGACAGGAGATCTCCCCCTCCGCCCCGAACGGTGAGCCCCCGGAGACGACTTCGCGCCCTCCTCCGATCCGGAGGAGGGCGCGAAGTGCGAGACGGCGCTCAGGCGCGGATGTTCAGTCCGACCTTCTGGAACTCCTTCAGATCGCAGTAGCCGGTCTTGGCCATCGAGCGGCGCAGTCCGCCAACCAGATTCAGCGAGCCGAACGGATCGTTGGAGGGGCCGTTGAGGACCTGCTCCAGCGGGACGCGCTCCTCGTCGATGCCGTAGGGCAGCACCGCGCCGCGCGGCACCGACGGATGGGCGGCGGCCGAGGGCCAGTACCAGCCCTGGCCGGGCGCTTCGGCGGCGAGGGTGAGCGGCACGCCCAGCATGACCGCGTCCGCGCCGCAGGCAATGGCCTTGGCGATATGGCCGGAGGTCAGGATGTCGCCGTCGGCTATGACGTGCACGTACCGGCCACCGGTCTCGTCCAGGTAGTCCCGGCGCGCGGCGGCGGCATCGGCAATGGCGGTCGCCATGGGCACGCCGATGCCGAGCACCTCACCGGTGGTGGTGGCGCCCTGCAGCGAGCCGTAGCCGACGATGACACCGGCCGCGCCGGTGCGCATGAGGTGCAGCGCGGTGCGGTGATCGGACACGCCGCCCGCCACCACCGGCACATCCAGCTCCGCGATGAAGGTCTTGAGGTTCAGCGGCTCGCCGTCGCCCACATGCTCGGCGGAGATGATGGTGCCGTGCACCACCAACAGGTCGATACCGGCCTGCACCAGGCTCGGGGCGAGCGCGCGGGCGTTCTGCGGGCTGACCCGCACCGCGGTGGTGACCCCGGCGGCGCGCACCTGCCCGACCGCGGCGGCCAGCAGATCGGCCTGCATGGGCGCGGCGTGCAGCTCCTGCAGCAGCGCGACCGCCGCCTCGGTGCCTTCCTTCTCCGCGACCTCGGTCAGCTGCTGGATCTTGGACTCGACATCGGCGTGCCGGGCCCACAGCCCCTCACCATTGATGACACCCAGGCCACCGGCCTTGCCCAGTTCGATGGCGAACTGCGGCGAGACCAGCGCATCGGTGGGATGAGCCAGGAACGGAATCTCGAAACGGTAGGCGTCCAGCTGCCAGCCCAGCGACACCTGCTTGGACGACCGCGTCCGCCGCGACGGCACGATATCGATATCGTCCAATTCGTAGGTGCGCCTGGCGGTCCGGCCCATGCCGATCTCGACCATGTCCCGCATTGATTCCGTTCCTTTCTGGGTTCGATTGCCGCGCAGGCCGGATCGCGCCCAGGGGGCGATCCGGCTCGGAGCGGTTACGAACGGGTGGTGTAGTTGGGAGCCTCGACGGTCATGGTGATGTCGTGCGGGTGCGACTCCTTGAGACCCGCCGCCGTGATCTGCACGAACTGCGCCGCCTGCAGATGCGGAATGTTCTGCGACCCGGTGTAACCCATGGCCGCGCGCAAACCGCCCACCAACTGGTGGATCACCTGATCCAGCGGACCACGGAACGGCACCCGGCCCTCGATGCCCTCGGGCACCAGCTTCTTCTCCGAGAGCACATCGTCCTGGAAATAGCGGTCCTTGGAGTAGGACTTGGCCTCGCCGCGACCCTGCATGGCGCCCAGCGAGCCCATACCGCGGTAGGACTTGAACTGCTTGCCGCCCACCAGGATCAGCTCACCCGGGGATTCGGCGGTGCCCGCCAGCAGCGAGCCGAGCATGACGGTGGAGGCGCCCGCCGCGATGGCCTTGGCGATATCGCCGGAGTACTGCACGCCGCCGTCGGCGATGACCGGAACACCTAGCGGCGCGCACGCCGCATTGGCCTCGAGGATGGCGGTGATCTGCGGCGCGCCGACACCGGCGACCACGCGGGTGGTACAGATGGAGCCGGGGCCCACGCCCACCTTCACCGCGTCCACGCCCGCCTCGACCAGTGCGGCCGCACCGGCGCGGGTCGCGACATTGCCGCCGATGATCTGCACTCTGTCGCCGACCTCGGCCTTGACCTTCGAAACCATCTGCAGCACACCGGCCTGATGTCCGTGCGCGGTATCCACGACCAGGACGTCCACGCCCACATCGGCCAGGGTCATGGCGCGCACCCACGCGTCCTCGCCCACTCCGACGGCCGCGCCGACGAGCAGTCGCCCGTCACGGTCCTTGGTGGCGTTCGGGTACTGCTCGGTCTTGACGAAGTCCTTGACCGTGATGAGCCCGCGCAGTTTGCCGTTGCCGTCCACGATGGGCAGCTTCTCCACCTTGTGGCGGCGCAGCAGGCCCAGCGCGGCCTCGGCGGTGACGCCCTCCTGGGCGGTGATCAGCGGCGCCTTGGTCATGACCTCGGCGACCTTGCGGTTCTGATCCACCTCGAAGCGCATATCGCGATTGGTGATGATGCCCACCAGCGTGCCGGTCTCGTCGACCACCGGCAGACCGGAGATGCGGTAGCGCGCGCACATGGCGTCGACCTCGGCCAGCGTGGCCGACGGCAGACAGGTCACCGGATCGGTCACCATGCCCGCCTCGGAACGCTTGACGGTCTCGGCCTGCGCGGCCTGGTCGGCGACCGACAGATTGCGGTGCAGCACACCCATACCGCCCGCACGCGCCATGGCGATGGCCATGCGCGCCTCGGTGACGGTATCCATGGCGGAGCTCACCAGCGGCGTGCGCAGCGAGATCTCGCGAGTCAGACGGCTGGAGGTGTCGACCGAGCTCGGGATCAGATCCGAGGCGGCGGGCAACAGCAACACATCGTCGAAGGTGAGGCCGAGCATGGCGATCTTGTTCGGATCGTCTCCACCCGTATGGGGGCGGCCCGGGTTTCGTTCGCCCGTCACGGGACTGCTCATCGGATCGACCCCTCCTGGAGCTAGGCAGCGTCCCCCGGACCTGCACCGGCGGACACATGGATGAAATGGCAATGCCGGCAATTGCTACCCGGCCTTTGGTCAACCATGGTATCGGTCCCCCAATTCCGGATGGCACCCATGTCCGGCCCACCCGTATCCCCCTGGAACAGTTACTGTGCGCCGCATCACGAGTGGCACGCGACACGGCTTCAGCGACACGAGTGTCCCTGGTCACCGGCCGGACCACAGTCGCACCGAAAACGACACAGCGAAGTAGGGGCAAATACTCATCAGCGCTGGCGCAGAACCCCTCTTTCTGCGTACCGTGGGACTGTGCGTGACCATCTACCACCTGGCTTGCCGCCGGATCCATTCGCCGGAGATCCCTCCGACCCGTCGGCCGCGCTCGATGCCATCGAGCCGGGCGAACCGCTGGATCCTCACGAGCGCCTAGCGGTCGAGGAGGATCTCGCCGACCTCGCGGTGTACGAGGCGTTGCTGGCCCACCGCGGTATCCGCGGTCTGGTGGTCAGCTGCGAGGACTGCCGACAGGATCACTACCACGATTGGGATATGTTGCGCGCCAACCTCCTCCAGCTATTGGTGGACGGCACGGTGCGCCCGCACGAGCCCGCCTACGATCCGACTCCCGAGGCGTATGTCACCTGGGATTACTGTCGTGGGTACGCCGATGCCTCGATGAACGAGGCATTGCACGGCGACGGATTCGACGGGTTCGACGTCTGATCTCATGACAATGGGCCTGCATCCCCGGGGATGCAGGCCCATTTGTTCATCGAAAAAGCCGACCCTGGGCCGGCTGTCGAGTCACGCGTCCGTCTGCCGGATCACCGCGCGCCTCCGGGAATCGGTAGCGTCGGCACCACCGCGCCGCCGTTCGGCACCGTGTTCTGCTGCGTCGGCACCACGGGCAGCGTCGGCTGCTCCAGCGTCTGCTCGGTGATCTGACCGCCACCCGGGGGCACCGTGCCGCCGGGAACGCCCGGCTGCGGCAGTGCCGCCGTGGTGGTCGTGACCTGGCCACCGCCATTGGTCGGAGCCGTGGACGGTTCGACACCCGGTTCGGTGGTCGGCTGGGTATCGGGCGTGCCCGGCCCGGTGGTCGGACCGCCGGTGGTCGGGTTCTCGGTCCCCGGACCCGGCGTCTGCAGAATCCGCGGATCGACCGTGGTGGTGTCGCTGCTGCCGCCACCGGTGTTCGGCTCGGTCGTGGGACCGGTCGTGACATCCGGCTTGGTGGTCACCTGCGGCTGGGTGGTATCCGGCTTGTCCGTGGTGGTCGGCACCAGCGTCGCGGCCACCTCGGGCGCCACCTGCTGCAACTGGGTCACCAGCTGCTGCCAGCGCTCCAGCAGATTGTCCTTCTTACCGGTGTCGTTGACCTGACCAGCGCTCACCGACGCGCTCTCCAGCAGTTGCGCTGCCTGCTCCGGCTTGCCCTGCTGAATCAGCTGCTGCGCCTGGGCCATATCGGCATCGGCACGCTGCACCACCGTGGTCTGAGCCTGTTCGCTGAACACGACCTCCCTGACCCGCCACAGTGGATCACCGGGTTCGGCGCTGTAGGAGAAGGCGGTCAGGCCGCCGAATACGAGGGCCAGGGCCGCCGCAGCACCGGCAATGGGGCGCAGCAGCCGTAGTCGCCCGCTGGCCCGCGCACCGCTGCGCGCCTGCCGCGCTCCGACTTCCTGATTGACCGCTGCGACGATGGTGTCCAGGTCCGGGCCGGCCGGCATCGGCTCGGCCAAGATCTCCGCGCGCCAGTCCGCGAGCAGAGCCGCGAGCTGATATTCCTCGGCGGTGCCCGTCTGCACGGGACCATCGCCGGCTATGGCATCGATCAGCGCGTCATCACGGCGTACCGCCGCAATGTCCACCGGCCCGGTTTCACCGGACGCCTCGGCGTAGGGACCGCTGTTCTGCGATCCAAGCCGCTTCCAGTCGCCCCGACCGCGCTCGCCAACCCTAGCCATACATTTCACCTGCCCTCGCCACTTGAGACTTGAGTTTCGCGAGTGCCCTGTGCTGGGCGACTCGTATAGCACCCGCCGTACTGCCCACGGCGACTGCGGTTTCTTCGGCTGACAAACCCATGACCAAGCGCAGGATGAGGATCTCTCGATGCTTTTCCGGCAATGTCGCCAGCAGACTGTTCATCTGGCGGCTGGTTTCGCTTTCGAGAGCCCGCTGTTCCGGCCCCTGGTCGGTGGATATGACGTCCGGTACTTCGGCCATGGCATCCGCTTTGTTACGGGCGGCATTGCGATGAGCGTCGGCGACTTTGTGGGAAGCGATGCCGTACACGAACGCCATGAACGGTCGGCCCTGGTCCTGGTATCGAGGGAGGGCTGTCATGACGGCCAGACATACCTCCTGCGCGACGTCGTCCGCAGAGAGCTGGCCCCGCTCGGCAGATCCGATTCGCGCACGGCAATACCGCACCACCAGTGGGCGGATGCTCTCCAGTACCTGGGAGAGAGCAGACCGGTCGCCCTGCGCTGCGGCAGCGACGACGGCTGGGTCCAACTCCTCACCCGTGTTGTTCATCGTCAGAGCTGTTCCTGGCGTTACGAGTGGCACGGCGGCGAGAGGGCGCGTGCTTCCGCGGAGGGGCGGAACGGTCCCAACAATAGCGGCTGTCGCATCCGCGCCAGCTGTTACGGGGGGACTCTACGGTGACACGAGAAGCTAATCCGCCGAACGGAATCGCCCGCCACGAGTGCCCAGCAAATCCGCGCAATGGGCGGCCTCGGCGGCGTGTCCCCCGGCCGGGTCCACACCGGAGCGCAGCATGGCACACGCCCAGCGCAGGGGAAGCAGCTCGAAATCCCGACAATCCGAGGCGGTTTTTTCCGCCAGGGCGCGGGCGCGGTCGAAGTCTCCGGCGGCCGCGGAGGCGGCGGCGACAAGTAGCTGAGACTTAACTCGATGCCGAACGGACGGCGTCCGCTCGGCCAAGGCCCATGCCGCCTCGGCATGGGCCACGGCCGGATCGGACAGCAGCGGAATCGTGCCGTCCTGTCCGGGCGGGGTGATCAAACCGGCGCCAGGGGCCGCCAACGCCGTTTCGGCAGACACCCAGTGCAGGCGGATCCGCTGCCGCCAAGCACCCTCGGCGGCGATCGCCGGAGATTCCAGGAGATGGCGGCAACGGCCGAGCAGCCGGGCGGCGAGTGCGGGACGGGCGGTGCCGAGCGCATCGGCGGCCAGTCCGGTCAACGCATCGCAAACCGCTTCGATGCGAGCGGCTTCCGACGCGGGGGCGGCGGGGCGGGGCGCCGCGGTCGCGGCGGTGGGCAGGACGAGGGCGGCGGCGCGGCCGTCGGCGACGGCGGCGCGCGCGTGCCAGCCCAGTTGGCGCAGTAGCGAACCGGCGGTGCTGTGCGCGAGCGAGCGCAGGACGGGATCGGTCGTGCGGCGGTGGACGCGGTGCAGTTCGGCATGGGCGGCGGCGTAGTGCCCGACGCCCCCGAGCGCGACGGCGCGCAGCCAGGATTCGGCGGCGTCCGCGGCTACCGGCAACCCGATGGCAGCGCGGCCCGGAGTGGGGCCGAAGGCGGTATCGGCGAGCGCGGAGTTCACTTCGAGCACAGGCACCGCCGCACTGTAACCAGCCCGGCCCGGACCGGACCGGCGGCATCCGCCATAGCACAGGAGTACAGCTACCTTTCAGCATTCACGGTCGTAATTGTGTTTCCACTCCGTAAATCTGTCCTCGCTACCCCTTAGCACGTGCGTTAGGAATTCGTATGGCGTTTCGCGCTATTAACCTGTGCGCCTCGAGTAGGCCATCTCTACCGTACTCACCGACACTAGCGCAATGCCTGAGATCACTCACATCGCTACTCGTACATAGCTCGGATTGCTCGCATTCGCGACTGAAAATCAGCTACTACCAGCGGGTTTGACAAGTCGGATGGGCTATCAGAGCACTCGCGAGCGACTGGGCAACCGATCAGTATCCCCAGAGATGGGCCGAGTTGTAAATAGAGAGGATGTAAATTCTCAAATACGCTGGAATTTGAATCCGTGGGAACGAAGCTATTGACTCGATTTCGTTGTCCGACCTAACGTACGACATCGCCGTCATCGGCGCCGCTCGAAATTGCGGGGCCGGCGAAGTGTGATCGCCACGCACCGGCGATGCGGCCCACTGTTTGCCACCAGCACCGCTCGACAATGCCGACGAGCTCGCACCATGAGGAGTTCACCATGCCCATGCCGACCCACCTCCCTGGTCCGAACGCCGACGTCTGGGATTGGCAGATGCGCGGGTCCTGCCGCGGTCAGGACTCGTCAGTCTTCTTCCACCCGGACGGCGAACGCGGCCGCGCCCGGTCCCAGCGCGAGATGCGCGCCAAGGAGATCTGCCGCCAGTGCCCGGTGCTGCTGCAGTGCCGTTCGCACGCCCTGAAGGTGAGCGAGCCCTACGGAATCTGGGGCGGCATGTCGGAGACCGAGCGCGAGATGCACGCTCGCCGCAACCGCCGTCGCGTGGTGGCCTGATCCGGCTCGTCTGTGACTGCTGCACACCAACGGTGCGGGCGGGGCGCACGATGACCGTAAGCGCAGACCACAGCGGTTTAAGCGCAAGATTTTTCCCATCCGCGCGGCGCGGCGCGCCGAATGCCTAGCAAACAACCGGCCACTGCTCCGGCGGGGGTCGATTGCGGCATGGCAAGACCTCGCAAGGCCCCGGCGTGTCTCGGCGTGTCCCCAAAAGGGCACAAAACGGCGAGTCCGTACAAATCGGAAATCCACTGCGCGACAATCGCTTTACCGATACCCCCACCGAAAGGAGGTAAGAGCGGCAGGCTACCCTCGTGGCCGATGACACAGAACGGAGCGTTGTGACAACGCGGCCGCCGGCCGCAGAGGGCAACTCGTTCCAGAGTTCGAGGGACGGGCAGGTGGGGACACCTGACTCTGCGGTGACGGCACGCGCAGCCGAAAGTCTCGAACTCGCCGCACTTCTCGAACGCTGCGGGCAGTCGGATCAGCAGGCCTTCGCCGAGCTGTACGACCGCACCAGCGCGCGGGTCTTCGGCCTGGTCCTACGCGTGCTACACGATCCCGGCTACGCGGAGGAGACCACCCAGGAGGTCTACCTCCAGATCTGGCGCACCGCAGCCAATTTCGATCCCGCCAAGGGGTCGGCGGTGACCTGGTTGATGACGCTTGCCCATAGACGCGCGGTCGATCGCGTGCGAGCCGAACAGGCACACGCGCTGCGTGAGGTCGCCTACGGAACCAGCACGCTCGGTAACGAATTCGATGAGGTGACCGAAGAAGTCGGGCGGCGTCTGGAACAGCAGGCGGTGCTGGCGGGCCTGGCGACACTCACGGAGACGCAGCGGGAGGCCATCTCCCTCGCCTATTTCGGTGGACGGACATATGCCGAGGTAGTGGCATATCTGGGCGTAGGGTTACCTACCGTTAAGTCCCGTATACGGGATGGACTGACACGACTCAAGAAAAGTTTGGGAGTGACGTGAGATGAACGAAAGCCAGATCGATCTCGCGCACACTGTCGCGCTCGGATCGATCGGCGACGAGGATCAGCGCGCAGTGGCGGAACTACTGGATACCGACGATCCGGTACTGCGCGCGGACTTCACCCAGGAAGTGCAGCAAACCCGAGATGCGCTCGCCGCCGCGGCGGCCGTGTCGGCCACCGAGCCGCCGCCCGCCTTACGTGAGCGCCTTCTCGCCGCCATTGCCACCGACCCGGCGCCGGCAACCCCGATCCACCGACCGGCCCTGCATCCCGGAAACGGGCGCAGCAGCCATCCGGTCCGCCACGACTGAAGGCCTTTTCGCAGCTCCGCAATTCAGGGCGCCCGCCCAGTTGGTTACGTACCAATTGCAAGGATTGCGAACGACACGCCGCAACACTCCCGACAACGACAAGGCCCCCGAACACGAAATGTGTTCGGGGGCCTTGGTGATTCAGCGATGAATCAGTGCGCGTGGCCGTGGTGACCGGCGGCCTCCGGCTCCTCGGCCGGCTTCTCCACGATGGCGCTCTCGGTGGTGAGCACCATGCGGGCCACGGAGATGGCGTTCTCGACCGCGCTGCGGGTCACCTTGACCGGGTCGATGACGCCCTCGGTGACGAGATCGCCGTAGGTCAGGGTGGCGGCATTGAAGCCCTCCTTGCCCTCGGTGACCTTGGCGACCACGACCGCGCCGTCGTGACCGGCATTGGTGGCGATCCAGTACAGCGGGGCCAGCAGGGCCTGGCGCACGACCTCGACGCCGACCGCCTCGTCGCCGGACAGCGACGCGCGCAGCTCGACCAGCTTGGCCGCGGCCTGCACCAGCGCCGTGCCGCCGCCGGGGACGATGCCCTCGGCGACCGCGGCCTTGGCGGAGCTCACCGCGTCCTCGACGCGGTACTTGCGCTCCTTGAGCTCGGTCTCGGTGGCCGCGCCGACCTTGATGACGGCCACGCCACCGGCCAGCTTGGCCAGACGCTCTTCCAGCTTCTCGCGGTCCCAGTCGGAGTCGGTGTTCTCGATCTCCTTGCGCAGCTGGGCGACCCGGCCGTCCACGGACTCCTGGGTGCCCGCGCCCTCGACGATGGTGGTCTCGTCCTTGGTGACCACCACGCGACGGGCCTTGCCCAGCACCTCCAGACCGGCCTCGCGCAGGGTGATGCCCAGATCCGGGTTCACCACGGTGCCGCCGGTGACGATGGCCAGATCGTCCAGGAACGCCTTGCGGCGATCACCGAAGAAGGGGGCCTTCACGGCAACGGCCTTGAGGGTCTTGCGAATCGCATTGACCACCAGGGTGGACAGCGCCTCGCCCTCGATGTCCTCGGCGATGATCAGAACCGGCTTGCCGGACTGCGCGATCTGCTCCAGCAGCGGCAGCAGGTCGGGCAGCGAGCTGATCTTCTCGCGGTTCAACAGGATCCAGGCATCCTCCAGCACGGCCTGCTGGGTCTCCGGATCGGTGGCGAAGTACGGGGACAGGTAGCCCTTGTCGAACTGCACGCCCTCGGTGATGGCCAGCTCGGTCTGCAGCGAGGAGGACTCCTCGATGGTGACCACGCCGTCCTTGCCGACGGTGGTGAGCGCCTTGCCCACCAGATCGCCGATCTCCTCGTCGCGCGAGGACACGGTGGCGACCTGCGCGATGGACTTCTCCCCGTTGACGGGGGTCGCGGCGGCGATGAGCGCGGCGGAGACGGCCTGGGCGGCCTTGTCCATGCCCTTGCCCAGGGTCATCGGGTTCGCGCCCGCGGCAATGTTCTTCAGGCCGCCCTTGATGAGCGCCTGCGCCAGCACGGTGGCGGTGGTGGTGCCGTCGCCCGCGACGTCGTTGGTCTTGGTGGCGACGCTCTTGACCAGCTGCGCGCCCAGGTTCTCGAACGGGTCCTCGAGATCGATGTCGCGGGCGATGGTCACGCCGTCATTGGTGACGGTCGGGCCGCCGAAGGCCTTGGCCAGCACCACGTGCCGACCGCGCGGGCCCAGGGTGACCTTGACGGCGTCGGCCAGCTTGTCGACGCCGCGTTCCATAGCCCGGCGAGCCTTCTCGTCGAACTCGATCTGCTTTGCCATTGGTTGCCTACTCCTGTGGGTGGGAAGTGATTCGAGGGTTTCACCCCCGAACCCCCGAATGAGTTGAAAGAGAACGCAGTCCGCCCCGGGTCACGAAGAGCGACACCGGGGCGGAGGGCCGGGGGTTCAGGGGTGAAGCCCCTGAGAGGCCCCGGAGAGTTGGGCGTTCGCTTACTTGGTGACGACAGCCAGCAGGTCGCGAGCCGACAGGATCAGGTACTCCGAGCCGTCGTACTTGATCTCGGTGCCGCCGTACTTGCTGTAGATGACGACGTCGCCTTCCTTGACGTCCAGCGGAATCCGCTTCTCGCCCTCATCGTCCCAGCGGCCGGGGCCGACGGCGATGACGGTGCCCTCCTGGGGCTTCTCCTTCGCCGTGTCGGGGATGACCAGGCCGGAGGCGGTCGTCGTCTCGGCCTCGTTGGCCTGGACGAGGATCTTGTCCTCGAGCGGCTTGATGTTCACGCTCGCCACGTTGAGCCCTCCACTTTCAGGGGATCTTCGCGCCCGGGGCTGTTCCCCGGACTCACGGTTTCGGTCATGCTGACCCTGCGCATAGCCCCGTCGTCGCGGGTGCCGGGACCCCTGCTCAGTAGTCATAGCTGGCACCTGAGCACAACAACCAGTGCCAACTAGCACTCTATACAGGGGAGTGCCAGCGCTCAAGGGGAGGGTCTGCTACGGCGGCCGCGGTTTCCGGGCATACGTCCAGGCAGCGCGACTCGCTGAGGGAACGGGCGGGGAATCTGAGGGCTTCCAAAGAAAAAAGAAAATCTATAACGTTCGGATAACGGATTGTGACACCATTGACGACGGCCGCGTGGCAGCTCGACATCAAGCCCGTCACGAACGCCGTCGAAAGTTACAGAGTGCTTCACCCCACTGCGCGGCCTGCCCGCACAGCGCTGAGACGAGAGCAATACCGCAAGTGATCGTTGGCTGGTCCCGACGCCCCATCGGACGGGGGCCCGGCCGGATCCGTAGCTCGGGACCGTTCGTCGACAACACGGCGATCCCGCAGTCCGTTCGAGATGGTCGGTTACAGCAGGACCATCCGCTCGAAGGGAGGTGAACATGCGAACATCCCTCGGCATCTCCGCCGGGAGCGAGGTGGTGTGCTCGGCGACGGTCGCCACCGCGCCCAATGGCGCCCAGAACTTCGACTACCGCGTCGTCACCGCGGATACGGCCCACTCAGATCTCGGCGATCTGGTGGCGTCCTCGATCGAGTTGATGACCACCCAGATCCCCCGCGACATCGTGCACCCCGTCGGCTCCCATCCGGCCGCGTCGACCAATGGCAACGGCGATTCCGACCCCACCCCGCCCGGCGATATCGCGGTCGCCTACCGCGACCGTGAGCAGGCTCAGATCATCCGCTCGGCCATCGGCAGGCAACGCCGCGATGTGCGGCTCATTCCGGAGGCCACGGCGGCCCTGGCCTTCCTGCGCGACACCGGTTTGCTGGACCGCTACGAAACGGTCTCCGTCATCGATCTGGGCGCCACCGGCACCACCGTCACGGTGGCCGATCACGCCGACGACACCGTGCTGCGCTCCGAACGGACCACGGCCATCAGCGGCAATGCCGTCGACGAGCTCATCCTGCAGCACCTGCTGGACTGCCACCTGGCCCGCCGCGGCACCAGACCCAATCGCGGCATGCTGCTCAACCGCAGCCGCGCCGCCAAGGAGCACCTGTCCATCGCACCGGCGGTGACCATCGACCACGTGGCCGGACAACCGCTCAAACTGACCCGGGTGGACTTCGAGGAGCTCATCTCGGACCTGCTGCGCGAGCTTGCGGTATTCGCCCGCGGCGTCTTCGCCCGAGCGCCCAAGTTCCCCGAAGCGGGCGCGGTCATCGGCGGCGGCGCCAACAGCCCCGCGGTCATCGCCAATCTGGAGAACCGCCTCGACGTCCCCTCCCCGAACCCGAGGCCGCCATTGCCAAAGGCGCTGCCCTGGTCGCGGATTCCGCCACCTCCACGGCCGCCTTCCCGGTCATCAGCCTGGGCTCGGACGCCCCCGTCGGCACCTTCACCAAACTGGCGGGCACCCTCGCGGGCGCCATCGTGGTGGTCGGCCTGATCGTCGGCTACGGCGTCAAGGAACTGGTCCCCGAACCCCGCGACACCAACTACTCCCCCACCACCACGGGCAATTCCCAACAGGTCGTCCCCACCACGGTCCCCAGCACCGCCCCCACCACGGGCGCCAGCACCCCGGCGAACCAGAACGGCGGCACCACCCCACCCGCCCCCACCACCACGGCCAACCAGCCACCCCTGCGCCCCGACACGGGCCTACCCCAAATCCCCTTCCCCGCGGACCTACCCCGAATCCTGGGCCCTCTGCTCGGCACCACCCTGCCGTCGACCCCCGACCCGAACACCTTGGAGAAGCAGGACAACCCCGGCACCACCGTCCCGGTTCTCCCGCGCACGAACTCCGGCTCCGGCGGGGCAGGCGTCACCACGTTGGTGCGCCCCACCGATTGAAGTCAGAGCTGACTGGTCGACACGGCCAGCCCGGGCTCGGTCGCCACGGTGAGCGCGGAAGGGCTTGCGCCGCCCGCGATCACGTGCGCGCCCAGGGTGGCGATCATGACGCCGTTGTCGGTGCACAGGCGGGGCTTGGGGACCCGGAGCGTGAGACCGGCCGCGGTGCAGCGTTCCTCGGCCAGGGAGCGGATGCGGGAGTTGGCGGTGGCGCCGCCGCCCAGCACCAGCGTGTCCACGCCCACATCTTCGGCGGCGCGGAGGGCCTTCATGGTGAGGGCATCGGCCACGGCCTCCTGGAAGGATGCGGCGATATCCGGAATGGGGAGTTCGCGGTTGTCGCGCTGGGCCGCCTCGACATAGCGGGCCACGGCGGTCTTCAGACCGGAGAAGGAGAAGTCGTAGCGCGGGTCGCGGGGGCCGGTCATACCGCGAGGGAAGGCGATGGCGTGCGGATCGCCTTCGGCGGCAATGGAATCCAGCACCGGGCCACCCGGATAGCCGAGGCCGAGCAGGCGGGCCACCTTGTCGAAGGCCTCACCGGCGGCATCGTCGACGGTGCTGCCCAATTCGACGATGGGGCGGGCCAGATCGGTGACGTGCAGCAGATGGGTGTGGCCGCCGGAGACCAGCAGCGCCACCGCGGGTGGCATGGGGCCGTGTTCGAGGGTGTCCACCGCGACGTGCCCGCCGAGGTGATTGAGGGCGTAGAAGGGGATATCCCAGGCTGCCGCATAGGCTTTCGCGGCGGCCACGCCGACCAGCAGGGCGCCCGCCAGACCCGGACCGATGGTGACGGCGAGGGCGTCGGGCCGGTCGATGTTCGCGGCGGCCAGGGCCCGGCGCTTGGCGGGGACGATGGCCTCGAGGTGGGCGCGCGAGGCGATCTCGGGGACCACCCCGCCGAAGCGGGCGTGCTGGTCGACGCTGGAGGCCACCTCGTCGGCGAGCAGTTCGCAGCTGCCGTCGGGCAGGCGGCGGACGATGCCGACTCCGGTTTCGTCGCAGGAGCTTTCGATACCCATGACGATCATGACAGGACCTCGGTGTCGTTCGGGTGCTGAGTGGATCCGGCCTCCCGCACGAGCCCCGCGTCCTGCGGGAAACCGGTCAACTCGGGGCGGCGCATGGTGTACGCGTCGGCGCCGCTGGGCTGGTAGTAGTTCTTGCGCAGGCCGATGATGTGGAAGCCGTACTTCTCGTACAGCGCGATGGCGGGCGTGTTGTCGGTGCGCACCTCGAGGAAGACCGGACCGCCGCGGCGGGCGGCCTCGGCCAGCAGCGCCTCCAGCAGCAGGGTGCCGATACCGCCGCGATGCAGCGTGGGATCCACGCCGATGGTGTGGATTTCGGCCTCGGGATGCTCGAGCGTGCCGAGCAGCGCGATACCGGCGTAGCCGACCATGCGGTCCTCGTCGTCGCGGGCGGTGATGTAGCGGTTGTGCGGACCGACCAGCTCGGACAGGAACGAAACCTCGTGCCAGGGATCGTCTTCCGGGAACAGCAGCTGTTCCAGTTCGGCGCAGCGGACGACATCCGACGGCCGCATCGCTTCGATGCGGATGGTCATCGGCCCACCTGCGCGTAGCTGCGCTCCACCGCATCCGGACGGCGCAGATAGAGCGGGACCAGCGGTTCGGGGGTGACGCCCGCGAGTACGTCGGCGGCGGCGCAGCGCACCAGACCGGACGGGGACGGGGTCTCCACCGGCAGCACCGGCAGATCGAAGTCGTCGACATGCGACGCGGAACCGGCGATGACGGTCGCGGCGGCCGGATCCAGATCGGCGGGCTTGCCCACCTCGGGGCCTTCGATGCGGCCCATGGCGTGAGCCTCAGGCCCGGAGGCGGCAGCTTGCGTAACCACGGAGGGCCCAGCGAGCGCCACATTGGGCACAGCGCGGTAGCGGGCCCAGTAGACCTCGCGGCGGCGGGCATCGGTGACCACCAGCAATTCGACCGGATCGGCCTGGTCGCGCAGGTAGCTCTCGGTGTCGGCGGCAATGGCGTCGAGGCTGCACACGCCGTAAACCGGCACGCCCAGAGCGTCGCCGAAGGCGGCCGCGGTGGCCATGCCGACGCGCAGACCGGTGAACGGGCCGGGGCCGACACCGGCCACCACCGCGGCGATATCGGCGCGGGACCGGCCGGATTCGGCGAGGCAGGCCAGGATCTGCGGGGTCAGCACCTCGTTGTGCGCGCGAGCATCCACGGTCACCTTCGCGGCGATCGTGGTGATTCGAGGTGCGGTTGTCTCGGCGTCCGCCGGTTCCAGTTCCACCAGTCCCGCCGTCACGGCCGGGGTCGAGGTGTCGACAGCCAGTACAAGCATGATTGGCTCAACAATACCGGGTGGTAGCGGCTCTCCCGCAGGTCGGGCTCCCCCGCCTCCCCGCCACTTCAGCGCCCAACTGACAGCCGTTGACCGTCGGCAACGCGTGCCAGCGGTGGGGAGCCAACCCGATTTCGGACGTACCCGGTGAGTTACCCGGACCGAACGAGATCAGTTGTCACCATTACGAGCAGACACGGCCTGCGATCCATCTGCTAGCTCGGTGCCACCCACTCCCATTCGGCGGTGCGCACATCGGAGTCGGGTTCGCGGCGCAGCACGACCCGCAGGTGCCGGTCGGCCAGGTGCTCGGCCACGCCGAGACCCCATTCCACGACCACGACGGCGTCGTCGAGATCGGTGTCCAGGTCCAGGGCGTCCAGTTCGTCGAGGTCGCCGCCGAGGCGGTAGGCGTCCACGTGGACCAGGCCGACGGCGCCCGGTTCGGTTCCGGCGCGATGCTGGCGGGCAATGATGAAAGTCGGTGAGCTGACCCGGCCTTGGACGCCGAGACCGGCGGCGATGCCGCGGGTGAGGGCGGTCTTGCCCGCGCCCAAGGGGCCGTCGAGGATGACGAGATCACCGGCCTGCAATTGGGCGGCGAGTTCCTGTCCGAGCTTCTCGGTGTCCTCGACGGTCGGCAGCATGCGGTGGCCGCGGCTGTCGGTCATCATGCGGCACCGCCGATGTGGGTGCGCACCGTCCGGCCGTGCGGGGAGCACACCACCTCGTAGTGGATGGTGCCCAGCAGATCTGCCCACTCCTGCGGATGCGGATCGCCCTCGTTGCCGCCGAACAGGACTGCGTGATCACCCTCACGAATATCGTCCGGATTCTCGCCGAGATCCACCACGAGCTGATCCATGCACACCCGGCCGACATTGGGATACCGCTTGCCGCGCAGGCCGATATCGATCCGGCCGCTCAGCGGGCGCAGCACGCCGTCGGCGTATCCGGCCGGGACCAGCGCGACGGTGGTGTCACGCTCCGCGACCCATTCGTGGCCGTAGGACACGCCCTCCCCGGCGGCGACCCGCTTCACCAGCACCACGCGGGCGCGGAAGGTCATGGCCGGGCGCAGGCCGAAATCGGAGATCTCCGGGACCGGCGACAGCCCGTAGACGGCGATACCCGGGCGCACCATGTCGAAGGCCAGATCCGGGCGGGTCAGGGCGGCCGCCGAATTGGCCAGGTGCACCAACTCCGGTTCCAGGCCGTATTCCTTGGCAGTGGCGACGTATTCGAGGAATCGGGCGCGCTGCATGTCATTGGCCGGATGCTGCGGCTCGTCGGCGAGCGCGAGATGGGAGAAGATCGCCCGGAAGCGTACGGTCCCCGCCTCGACGAGCTGCTTCAACAGGTCCAGCACCTGCGGATATTCGGTCGGCGAGGCGCCATTGCGATTCAGGCCGGTATCCACCTTGAGCGTCACGATGGCCGTGCGACCGGTCGCGCGCGCCGCGGCGGCGACAGCTTCCAGATGCGCCACCGAGGACACCGCGATCTCGATATCGTGCGCGACGGCATTCGCGTAGTCGACATCGGATGTGTTGAGCCAGCACAGAATCGGCGCGGTAATGCCCGCCTGACGCAAGGCCACCGCCTCCGCGACCGTGGTCACCCCGATCTCGCGCGCCCCCGCCGCCAATGCCGCCTTGGCGACCTCGGCTGCCCCGTGGTTGTACCCATCGGCCTTCACCACCACCATGACCGCCGCCTCACCGGCATGCCGGATGAGAATGCGGACGTTGTGGGCAATGGCATCCAGATCTACGAGGGTCTCCACCTGCGGTTCGGGGCTGTTCACACCATCGATCCTACGGTCCCGCCTCCCCGCGACTTTGGCGCCCGGCTAAGAGCCGCTCACCATTGGCAACGCGTGCCGCCGGTCGAGAGCCAACCCAATTTCGGTCGTACCCGACGAGTTACCCGGCCCGCACGAGATATGTGGGTCACCTTTCACACCACCGCGTAGGTGCTCTCGAGGGCGGTGAGCGCCGCGGCCACCGAACTCTCGTGCGCCGGAAGCAGGGGCAGCCGGACATCGGCGGTGGGGATGCGGCCCTGTGCGGCGAGGACCCCTTTCAAGACGGTCGGGTTGGGCTCGGCGAACAGCGCCGTAGCGAGCGGAGCCAGCCGGTTGCCGATGGTCCTGGCGCGATCGAGCGGGCCGGACTGCCAGGCGGCGATGAGTTCGGCGTATCCGGCCGGTGCGACATTCGCGCAGGCCAGAATCCCGCCCTGGGCTCCGAGTGCGAGCAGGGGCGCGGCGTGCAGATCGTCGCCCGCCAGGACCGCGGTGTCGCTCGGAACCCGGCTCATGAACTCGATGGTGGAGTCGTCGATACCACCCGCCGCATATTTGAGTCCGGCGACATTCGGCAATTCGGCCAAGCGGCACAGTGTTTCGGCGCTGAGCGGACGGCCGGTGCGGTAGGGAACGTGATAGACCAGCAATGGCACCGGACTGACGGCCGCCAGCCGCCGAAAGTGTTCGAGGACAACGTCTTCGGAGGGGCGGTTGTAGTAGGGGACGACGGTCAGCGCCGCCGCGACCCGGTCGTCGAAGGCGGCGAGCGAGCGCACCGAATCGGCGGTCACATTCGAACCGGCGGCAACAATCAAGGGCGCCTGCCGTTCCCGGCACACCGCGCCGCAGATATCGAGGACCAAGCGGCGTTCCGCGCCCGTGAGGGTCACAGGTTCCGCCGTGGTGCCGAGCGCGACAATCCCGCGCGCACCGGCCTCGAGAACTTCGTGGGCAAGGGTCTCCAAGGCCGCCGCGGCCACCGCGCCCGTGGCGGTGAACGGGGTGACGAGGGGCACGAACAAACCTGTGAACGTCATGCGTTCAGCGTGAATGCCAAATCCCATCAGGTCTATTTCACGTTTCTTGCTCCGAGCATAAGCTGAACTAATGCTCGACCTCCGGCGCCTGCGCCTGCTCCGCGAACTCGCTCACCACCAGACGATCGCGGCCTTCGCCGAAGCCATGTCGTACACCCCCTCGGCGGTCTCCCAGCAACTCACCGCCCTGGAACGCGAAGCCGGTGTGCCGCTGCTGGAACGCACCGGACGCAGCGTCACGCTCACCCCCGCCGCCGCACGCCTGGTCGAGCACGCCGAATCCATGCTCGCCATCATGGAGCAAGCGGGCGCGGAACTGGCAATGGCCCGAAACGAACTCACCGGCGCCCTGCGAATCGGCGCATTCACCACCGCGATTCGCACCATCCTGTCCCCGGCACTGGTCACCCTGAGCCGCGAACACCCACACCTGGAACTCCTCGTCACCGAACTGGATCCGGTGGATGTCCCCGCCGCCCTACGCGCGGAGAGCCTGGATATCGCCCTGGTCCAGGAAGACGACTACGTCCCCATGAACCCCACTCCCGGACTCGACACAGAACCCCTCCTCACCGAAACCGTGCACCTGGCCGCACCAACCCCCGGCCCCCTCGCAACCCACATCGATTCCCCCTGGATCGCCGCCACCCCCGGAACCCTCTGCCACGCCATGACGGTCCGCGCCTGCCTGGCCGCGGGCTTCACCCCCCGAATCCGCCACCAAGCCGACGACTTCGGCACCGTCCTGGCACTGTTCGCCGCAGGCCAAGGCGTAGCCCTCGTCCCCGAACTGGGCGCACAGTCCGTACCGCCGGGCGTCACCCTCACCCCCCTCCCCACACACCGCCGCACCCACCTCGCCTACCGCCGCGGCACCGCCGACCACCCCATCATCGCCGCGGCCCGCGCCGCCCTGCACGAAGCCGCCCACGCCGAGAACCGTTGAAGCGGAACCGCTCTCACGCGGGTGCCGAGACAGGTAGCTCACGAAGCACACCGATCGCGGCCCGAATGTGAGCCGACAACGGCGAAGCCGAGATCGGGGCACCGGCCGCCGTATCGGTATGGGCAGCAATATTGGCAGCCAACGCGTGCACGCGAGCAGCAGCCGCAGCCGACCAGGCCGCGTCGCGCCCCGCAGCCAGAAGTGCGGCAATCACCCCCGACAACACATCACCCGACCCCGCCGTAGCGGCCCAGGACGCGCCCGCATCGTTCACCAGAGTCGGCCGCCCCGGCGAGGCGACCAGCGTGGCTCGCCCTTTCAACAGCACTGTCACCTGCCAGGAGTCGGCCAGCTTGCGAACGGCGGCCACCCGGTCCGGCCCGGCTTCATCACCCGTGAGCCGAGCGAACTCACCAGCATGCGGAGTGAGAACCGTAGGCGCAGTACGGCCGGTGAGCAGCGCGGGATCGGCGGCGAGCACAGTAAGCCCGTCCGCGTCGACAACCACGGGCAGATCAGTGGCGAGGATCTCCACAAGCCGTTCGCGGGCGGCGGCATCGGTCCCCGCGCCCGGGCCGAACACCCAGGCCTGAACTCGCCCCGTCTCCGAGATCGACGGTGCCGCAATAACTTCGGGTAACTGCGCAAGGACCTGTTCCGCCCCGCTACCCGCATACCGGACCATCCCGGACGTAGCGGCAACCGCACCGCCGGTGCACAGAATCGCCGCGCCCGGATAGGTGGAGCTCCCCGCACAAACCCCGGTGACGCCCTGACTGTACTTGTCGTCGGCCGCCCCCGGGACAGGCCAGGCCGCACCGATCGAACCCGGTTCCAGCGCAGCGAGATTCGGCTCCGGCAGCCGCAATCCGATAGGCACCAGGTCGATTAGCCCGCAATACGGCACCGCCAGCGCGTGCACCGGCTTGTACGCCCCGAAGGCAACAGTGACATCAGCCCGAACCGCCGGACCGGTGACCGCTCCGGTATCAGGATCCACCCCGCTGGGCAGATCAGCGGCAATAATCGGAACAGTAACCGCCGCAAACAGTTCCGCGACCCGAGGACGCAGCGCACCCCGCCCCGAGATCCCGACAATCCCATCGATGACAAGATCCGGATCGCCGAGATCGTCACGCACCCGTCCGCCGGTCCGCCGCAGCGCGGCGAGCCCTTCGACGTGAGCGCGCTCCGGCGCCAGCAGCACAGCATTCACCGCGACACCGCGACGCCGCAAGAACGACCCGGCCCACAGCGCGTCACCCCCGTTGTCGCCGGACCCGACCAGCAAGGTGACCACACGACCCGCCACTCCCCCGGTCCGTTCCCGCAGCTCCCGCGCCACCACCTCGGCCAGCCCGAAAGCGGCCCGGCGCATGGGCATCCCCGCCGGGACCCGGGTGAACAACTCGGCCTCCGCCGCCCGAACCTCATCAGCCGTGTAATACCCGCGTACCGCCGATGTGGTCATCGTTCGCCTCCCACGACGAGGAATTCGCGGGCCGACGCCCGCCTGCCTGCGACGACGCCAGACTACGCCCAGCCGACGCACCGGATGGAGCGGCCACCTGCGAATAACCGGTTAACCATGCGGGTTAGGCTGGCCGCATGCCTATCCGCCACTACTCGTCCGCGCGTGCCCTGTTCCTCGTGACCGTGGTGGCCGGTGCGCTGGCCCTCGGTGGATGCGGGTCCGATTCGTCGAAATCCGCGGCGACCTCGACCGCGGCGAGTACGTCGGCGACCACCACATCGGGCCCGCGGACGCCCACCGCGGTGACGGTGGATGTCACGGATATGAAGTTCTCGCCCGCCAGCATCACGGTCAAGGCCGGGGATACGGTGACCTGGAAGTTCGAGGACAAGGCGCCGCACGCGGTGCAGGGGATCGGGGATGTGGCCATGGGGATCAACAGCCCGATCATTCACAAGGGTGAGTGGAGTTATACGTTCACGGTGCCGGGAACCTATCGCTATCTGTGCCCACTGCATCCGGATATGAAGGGCACCGTGACGGTCGAGTAGGCCGCCCTCGAAACCTATTCGACGGTCACGGATTTCGCGAGATTGCGCGGCTTGTCGACATCGTACCCCCGGGCCTGCGCGACCTCGGCGGCGAAGATCTGCAAGGGGACGGTCGACAACAGCGGCTGGAACAGCGTCGGCGCCGCGGGGATTTCGATGAGATGGTCGGCGAAGGGCCGCACGGTGTCATCGCCTTCCTCGGCAATGACAATGGTGCGAGCACCGCGCGCCTGAATCTCCCGAATATTGCTGAGCAGCTTGGAATGCAGGACCGCGCGCCCCTTCGGCGAGGGCATCACCACGATGACCGGCAGCCCGTCCTCGATCAACGCGATGGGACCGTGCTTGAGCTCGCCCGCCGCGAAGCCCTCGGCGTGCATGTACGCCAATTCCTTGAGCTTCAAGGCGCCTTCGAGCGCCACCGGATACCCGACATGGCGGCCGAGGAACAGCACGGTCGGAACGTGCGCGAGCTGCCGGGCCAGTTCCCGCACCTGCGGCGCGGATTCCAGCACGCGCGCGACGAGCTTGGGCATGCCCTCCAGTTCGGCGAATTCGCGGGCGACCTCATCCGGATACTTGGTGCCACGGGCCTGGGCCAAGGCCAGGCCGACCAGGTAGTTGGCGGTGATCTGCGCCAGGAACGCCTTGGTGGAGGCGACGCCGATCTCCGGACCGGTGCGGGTATAGACGACGGCGTCGGACTCGCGGGGGATCTGCGCGCCATTGGTATTGCAGATGGCCAGGACTCGCGCCTTCTGCTCCTTGGCGTGGCGCACGGCCTCCAGGGTGTCGGCCGTCTCGCCGGACTGCGAGATGGCCACGACGAGGGTGGAACGGTCCAGAACCGGGTCGCGGTAACGGAATTCGCTGGCCAGTTCGACCTCGACGGGCAGGCGGGTCCAATGCTCGATGGCGTACTTGGCGAGCAGGCCCGCGTGATACGAGCTGCCGCAGGCGACCACGAAGACCTTGTCGAATTCGCGCAGTTCCTGATCGGCCAGGCGCTGCTCGTCGAGAATGATCTTGCCGTCGGCGAAATGGCCGATCAGCGTGTCCGCCACACCGGCGGGCTGCTCCTCGATCTCCTTGAGCATGAAGTAGTCGTGGCCGCCCTTCTCGGCGGCGGCGAGATCCCAGTCGATGGTGAACGGGCGGGTGCGGACGCCGTCGGTCGCGCCGTGGAAATCGGTGACGGCATAACTGTCGGCGGTAATGACGACGGCCTGGTCCTGGCCGAGTTCCACGGCCTCGCGGGTGTGCTCGATGAAGGCGGTGACATCGGAGGCGATGAACATCTCGCCCTTGCCGACGCCGACCACCAGCGGGGTATTGCGGCGGGCGGCGATAATGGTGCCGGGATGGTCGGCGTGGGTGAAGACCAGGGTGAAGGCGCCCTCCAGGCGGCGCAGCACCGACAGGGCGGAGGCGAAGAAATCACCGGCGGTCTCGCCCTTGGCGTAGGCGCGGGCCACCAAGTGCACGGCCACCTCGGTATCGGTATCGCTGCCGAGTTCGACACCGGCCTCCTCGAGTTCGCGGCGCAGCGGCGCGAAATTCTCGATGATGCCGTTGTGCACCACCGCGACCCGGCCGGTGGAGTCACGGTGCGGGTGGGCATTGGGGTCGGTGGGGGCGCCGTGGGTGGCCCAGCGGGTGTGGCCCATACCGGTGGAACCCGCGAAACGCTCCGTGCCCGATTCGCCTAGTTCGGCTTCCAGATTCGCCAGGCGGCCCGCCTTGCGCTCGACGGCGAGTCCGCCCGCGCCGTCCAGAATGGCGACTCCGGCGGAGTCGTAGCCTCGATACTCCATGCGGCGCAACGCGTCCACTACTACGCCGAGGGCATCCCGGTACCCCACGTACCCCACGATTCCGCACATTGGTCACCAGCCTAACGGGGCAGGCTCGACACGCGAATCCGGATGTGACGGGGACCGGGCGAAACGCCCCAAGGTCGCGGGCATCCTATAAGTTCAACGTCGTGTCGCCGTCTGTGAAAACGCTCCTGAGCACCCTGACCGCGCGTGGCCCGCACCAGGTGCTGCGCGGCAACCTCGGCATCGCCGGGCAGCCCGGCGTCGTCTACACCCCCGAGAAGGGGCTCAACCTACCGGCGGTCGCCTTCGGCCACGGCTGGCTGGCCGGTGCGGCGAACTACCGGCGACTCCTGGAGCACCTCGCCTCCTGGGGCTATGTGGCCGCCGCCCCCGACACCGAGCGCGGTCCCATCCCCTCCCACCTCAACCTCGCCACCGACCTGCTCACCGCCCTGGACATCTGCACCGGGGTGCGCCTGGGCGTCGGCGACATCAGCGTCCACCCCGACAAACTGGCCCTGGCCGGCCACGGCATGGGCGCCGGTGCGGCCGTCATCGCCGCCTCTCAACGCGAGGTAGCCGCCGTAGCCGCCCTCTACCCCGCCCCCACCGCCCCCGCTGGCGAATCCTTGGCCCCCGCCATCGAATCCCCCGCCCTCATCCTGGCCGGCGCCACCGACCTGACCTCGGTCTCCTCCAACGCCGTCGCCCTCGCAGCCGCCTGGGGCGGCGACGCCCTTCTCCGCTCGGTCGACAAAGCCACCAATAATGGCCTGGTAGAAGGCCGTCGCGCCCTGTCCGCCCTCGGCGCCGGCAAACACGAACCCAAAACCGAACGCCTCACCCGAGCCATCCTCACCGGCTATCTCAACTACACCGTCCTCGGCGACAAAAAATACAAAGCCTTCGCCGACCCCGAAGCCCTCATCCCCCACACCCAATTCGTCGACCCCGACGCAGTGGAGGAAGAGCCGGAGGAAAAGCCCCAGAAACTCCCCCTCCTGCAACTGGTCCAGGCCCTCCGCAAGTAGCCGAGTCCGCCTGCGGCGGATACCGCGCGCCGGCGCAACGGAATTCAGTCCACCGGGGCGGGGTGGAACGAACCCGTCTGCGGATTCCAGCCCTTTAGCAGTACGGCACCGCCCTGCTCGGAGCTCCAGCATTGCACCCTGATGTGCTGCCGAGCGGCGGGATCCTCCGGGTATTCGTCGCTCCATTCGGGGGTCTCGTCATCGGGTGATCGCGTCAAGGACACCCGCAACCGCAGCCACCCGCGCGGAACCGCCACCAGATCCCCGTCCTCCAGGCCGTAGGTCGGGGACGTGAGCCGCAACAGACCGGAATCCGCGCGAAGACTGCACTCGGTCACGGTGTCGAAACCCTCCAGGTCACCGTCCGGCGGTCCGCCGATCACCTCGATACCGACGGCGACATCACCATTGAACCCGGTCCGGATCCCAACCCCGTCCTCCGCCAACGCCAAATAATCGATCAGTTCGGAATCCAGCCAATGGTCCGCCAATTCGGTCGACGATTCGCTGTCGAGAAGGTAAATCTGCTCATAATCCGAGAACACAATCAGCTCAACTGTCACAGATCACCTTCATACCCGCCCACTCCAGGACGCAAACGCCGATCTGAAACAGCATCGACCGGGAACTGATGGCGGCATTCTTCGGCGTGTCACCGCCACCAGTTCCCGGTCGGCGATGCTTCACATGTCACTTGCGCCGCCGGGGATCTCGACACCCGAGCCTCTGTCCCTGAGGTCCAGCGGCGGGAATCCAGCTGGCTCGATGATCGAGCGAGCGTTACCTGGTCCGGACGTGGGGCGCCGCGTGTGCCGCTGAATGTCCCTGGGTGTGATGGCGTGCCGGGTGGAGGGAGGACGTCGCTGTCATCGCTCTGCTGTGTCGGGGATTTCGATTCCGCCATCCGGGATTTCGGTGGTGGGGGCGTTGTCGGTGAGTGGTGGTACTGGATTCACGGGTGCACCGGGGACGTCAGCGGGCGGGTGCGGGTTCTGTTGGGGTGGGGGTGGGACGGCGTTTCCGGGCGGTGGGGTGTTCGGATCCGGTGTGGGATTGGCGCATTCGTTCGGAGTCGGGGCGCAGTCGATTGGCTGCGGGATGGGCTGGGGCGCGCAGGTTATGGGTGGTGTCTCGTCGTTCGGCGGAGCGGGTGGAGCTGGCTGATCCGGACCGGACGGTTCGCAGGACGGCGGTGGTGCGGGTTGGTTCGGGGCGGGGTCTTCGCAGTACTCCGTCACGCTCGGCTCGGCAGGCTCGGACCCTTGGACGGGCGCCTGGTCTTCGGGGACGGGAGGGTCGGGAAGCGGGTCGGATGGTGGTGTCTCCGAACCGGATTCGTGGTCGTTGGATGGGGGTGCGCCGGTTTCGGGGTCGACGGTCGGGTCGGGGTCGGCGGCGGGGTCAGGGGTGGTGGTCGGGTTCTGGGGGTGAGGAGGTCGGTGAGGGTGGGGAGTTTGTCGAGGCCGAGGCCGGTGATCAGGGAGCGGATGAGGTCAACCAGGCCGGTCAGGCCCGCTGTGAGGACGCCTGGCAACTCCTCCACTGCGGTCGATGATTGCGACGGGTCCGGCTCCGATTGCGACTCCGGCCCCACACCTCGCTCCGATTCCGGAACCGGGGAGCTCGAATCTTGCTGTGGCGCCGCCTGTTCTGATCGCGAAGTGGGCGAGCTTGGTTGGGTGGGGCCGAGGGTGGTCGCCGGGGCGGTCGAGTTCACGGGGGCGGCAGCGGATTCTGAGGTGGTCGGGGGTTGCTGGGGCCAGGTGGTGGTCGTGACCAGCGGCGGTGAGGTGGGGATCGAGGCGGGGGCGGTTGGTGGCGGGTCGGCCGTGTAGCCGGACTGTGGTTCCGGTGTGGGCGCGGGGGAGGTCGGCGGGGGTGGGGTGGGGATGAGCAGGTCCACGGGGTGGGGGTAGGGGACGTCGAAGACCTGGTTCAGGGCGGTGATGAGGGATTCGTAGTGGGATTCGAAGGACTTGTTCGTTGTTGTGCAGGCCGCTGTGAAGGTGTCGAGCTTGTGTTCCACGTCGGGGCGGAAGACGTCGGTCAGCCAGGGAGCGGCGGAGGTTTCGGTGAGGAGGGCGTCTATGTCTTCGGGGGTGTGGCCGTCGATGGTGAGTTTGGTTGTGCCATGGGGGGTTTGGGTGTGCCATGGGGGGTTTGGGTGAGGAGGGCGAGGGTTTGTTCGGCTTTGGTGAGTGCTGCGGAGCGGAGGGGGGCGGCCATATCGCTCAGGGCGGTGAGGGCGGAGCGGGCGGTGTCGAGATCCTCGCGGGCGCGGCGCAGTTGGGTGTCGAGCATGGTGAGGGCTTCCGCGCCGGTGTGGCCGGTCCAGATGGCGGGGAGTTGGTGGGCGAGGCTCAGCAGGGTCGACCATTCGGATTCGGCGGTGTCGAGGGCTGTCGCCAATTAGGTTCGGGTGGTGTCGAGTTCGGCCAGGTTCATGCCGCGTTGCTCGTCGTAGGCGGCGTACAGGGCGGTGAGGGTGACCGGTTCGCGTGGGGCGAAGGCCTTGGCGTACAGGGGGAGGAAGTGTTCCCAGTACTGGAGGCCGGGGGCGCCGTGGTCGAGGATTTCGTCGATCGATTTTCCGGCCGGATCGAAGGTCATCGGCGGGCTCCCGGGAGGCCTGCGGCGCGGTTGCGGTCGATGCGGGCGTATTCGGTTGCGGCGTGGTCGAAGACGTCGGCGGTGGCGGCGGCGGCCGCGCTCCAGTTGCGCAGGCTGGAGGCGATGCGCGCCAGGCCGTTGTGGACAACTGTGCCCTGGCCCGAATAGTTGCGGCCCGCTTGGTCATTGCCTATGCCGAAAGGGTGCTCGGCAATGCGGCGCGATTGCCGGTCGAGCGTGCTTGCGCTCGCGCGCAGGGTTGCTGCCATTGTGCGCAGGGCGTCGATGTCGACGCCGAGCGCATTGGATCCACCCACGTGTCCCCCCCTTGGTCGAATCCCCCGATTCGGTTATTTGCCCAGGCGACCGGCGTCGGTGCGCACCCATTCGGTGGAGCCGTCGGGGTGGTGGTGGAACTCCCAGGCCGCGTAGTCGCCGCCGCTGTCCACGACGGTTATGTGGTCGGCGTAGCCGTCGTGGTCCAGGTCGGTCCACACCTGCATGGCGTTATCGCTGGTGGTGGTCACGGTGTCGAGCGTGCCGTCACCATCGATGTCCTGGGTGGGGTGCTGTAGCTCGACGGCGCCGAGCGCACCGAGTTCGGTGTCCGCGTCGAGGTTCGGCAGATCAAGGCCTGGCAGATCACCGGATGTGACCATGTGCGCTCCTCCGCAGTGACGTGGCTATCATCCTGTCACTCGCGCATCGGCGGCGCAGGGCGTTCATACCGATTGTGGATAACTCACGTCCTGGGGATAGGTCGGCGCCTGCTTCTTCGGAATGATCAGCCACAGCACCAGGTAGATGATGAACTGCGGGCCGGGCAGCAGGCAGGACAGCACGAACAGCAGGCGGATGATATTGGCGTTCCAGCCGAAGTACTCGGCCAAGCCGCCGCATACGTCGGCAATCCACTTGTCGCTGGTCGAGCGGGTGAGCTTGCGGGTGGGGGTCGGTGTCGTCATACCTCCACTCTCCGCGCGACGGCCCGCCCGGGCATCGGTCCCATGACCCATTCGCACCCTGATCTTCAGTGGGCCCGGAGTCAGGGTGCAACCCTGAACAGGGCAGAATCCCCCAGGTGAGCACCACTCTTCATGCGCGCGGACTAGCGGCCGGACACGGCGAGCGGGTCCTGTTCTCCGACCTCGATCTGGTGTTGGCCCCGGGCGACGTGATCGGACTGGTCGGCGTGAACGGGGCCGGTAAGTCGACGCTGCTGCGCATGCTCGCCGACGGCCGTGCACCCGAAGGCCAGATCACCCTGAGCCCGCCCGATGCGACCGTCGGCTACCTCGCGCAGGAACCCGAGCGCATCACCGGCGAAACCGTCCTCGACTTCCTGCGCAGGCGCACCGGGGTGGCCGAGGCGCAGCGCGTCATGGACGCCGCCGCCGAGCGGCTCGCCGACGGCGGCGAGGACGAGTACTCCCCCGCCCTGGAACGCTGGCTGGCGCTCGGCGGCGCCGACCTCGAACAGCGCGCCGACGAGACCGCCGCCGAACTCGGCCTCACCGAGAGCCTGCCGCACGGCCTGGACACCCATATGACGGTGCTCTCGGGTGGGCAGGCGGCCCGCGCCGGTCTGGCCTCGGTCCTGTTGTCCCGCTTCGACATCCTGCTGCTGGACGAGCCGACCAACGATCTGGATCTGGACGGCCTGGCTCGTCTCGAACAGTTCGTCACCGGTGTGCGCGAACCCCTCATGGTCATCAGCCACGACCGGGAGTTCCTGGCCCGCACCGTGAATCGCATTGTCGAACTCGACCTGGCGCAGCAGCAGGTCGGCGTCTACGACGGCGGCTACGAGTCGTATCTGGAGGAGCGCGCCATCGCCCGCCGCCATGCCCGCGAGGCCTACGACGAGTACGCCGACACCAAGGCCGGGCTGGAAGCCCGCGCCGTCATGCAGCGCAACTGGCTCGAGCACGGCGTCCGCAATACCCGGCGCAAGGCCAAGGGCGCGGACTCCGACAAGATGGGCCGCAAGGCGCGCGCCGAATCCACCGAGAAGCAGGCGTCGAAGATCAAGCAGACGCTCAAGCGCATCGAACGCCTGGACGCGGTCGAGGAGCCGCGCAAGGAATGGGAACTGCGCATGTCCATCGCCGCCGCCCCGCGCAGCGGTTCGGTGGTGGCGACGCTGTCGAATGCGACGGTGGCGCGCGGAGACTTCACCCTCGGCCCGGTCACCGTCCAGGTGGACTACGGCGACCGCATCGTCCTGACCGGGGCCAATGGCGCGGGCAAATCCACCCTGCTGTCCCTGCTGCTCGGAAAGACCGCGCCGGACAGCGGATCCGCCATGCTCGGCTCCGGCGTCGCGATCGGCGAGGTCGATCAGGCCCGCGGCCTGTTCCGCGGAACCGCCTCGCTCGCCGACACTTTCAGCGCCGAGGTACCGGATTGGCCCGAGGCCGAAGTCCGCACCCTACTCGCCAAATTCGGCCTGCGTGGCCCACACGTGATGCGCCCCAACGACACCCTCTCCCCGGGCGAGCGCACCCGCGCCGCCCTGGCGCTACTTCAAGCGCGCGGTGTGAATCTCCTGGTCCTCGACGAGCCCACCAACCACCTGGACCTCCCCGCCATCGAACAACTGGAACAGGCCGTCGAAACCTTCGACGGCACAGTCCTGTTGGTGACCCACGACCGCCGCATGCTCGACAATGTCCGCGCCACCCGCCGCTGGCACATGGAGACCGGACGACTCACCGAGCGGCAGTGATCACGCTCAGTCGCAGTTGGGTTCGCCGGTCCAGCACGGATACTGGTCGACGATCAGCCCGATGACGGCCGCGCCGAGGGCGACCAGCAGGACCACCGCGAGCAGGGCGGTCACCGGAGCGCGAACCACGCCCGCGCGAACGGACGGCCGGACGATGCGCCGTACGGCCAGCCCGAACGCCACCACCGCCAATGCGACCGCACCGAGCACGATGCCCGAGCCCAGCACATCCGGGCCGGGCCGATCATCGTGCCGCAGTAGGCGATTCACCGATTCGGGCGGTTCGAGACCTGTTGTCGCGACCGTCACCAGAATCAGATACGGCAGCGCGAGCACCGCGACGAGCACCGCGGTCCGGTCGAGACGGCCTGCGGGCATCGGACGCTCCTAGACGGCGGCGACGAGTTTGGCGAGGTCGTCGGCGAGGCGTTGGGCGCGGTCCGGATCGGTGGCTTCGACCATGACGCGGACGAGTTGTTCGGTTCCGCTGGGGCGGAGCAGGACTCGGCCGGTGTCGCCGAGGAGGCGTTCGGCTTCGGAGACGGCTTCGAGGACTTCGGGGGCGGCGGCGACGGCGGCCTTGTCGGAGACGGGGACGTTCACCAGGACCTGGGGGACGGTTTCGACCACGGCGGCCAATTCGGCCAGGGTGGAGCCGGTTTGGGCCATGCGGGCCATGAGGCGCAGGCCGGAGAAGATGCCGTCGCCGGTGGTGCCGAACTGCGGGAAGACGACGTGGCCGGACTGCTCGCCGCCGAGGGTGAAGCCGCCGCGGCGGAGTTCCTCGAGGACGTAGCGGTCGCCGACGGCGGTGGTGCGCACGGCGATTCCGGCCGCGCGCATGGCGATGTGCAGGCCGAGATTGCTCATGACGGTGGCGACCAGGGTCTGCTGGACCAGCTCGCCGGAGTCGCGCATGGCCAGGGCGAGGATGGCCATGATGGCGTCGCCGTCCACGATCGCACCGGCGGCGTCGACGGCCAGGCAGCGGTCGGCGTCGCCGTCGACGGCCAGGCCGAGGTCCGCGCCGTGCTCGCGCACCGCGCGCTGAATCTGGTCGAGGTGGGTGGATCCGCAGCCATCGTTGATATTGCGGCCGTCGGGATCGGCATTGATGGCGATGACGGTTGCGCCCGCCTCGCGCAGGGCGGCGGGACCGACCTCCGAGGCCGCGCCGTGCGCGCAGTCCAGCACCACGGTGAGCCCGCTCAGATCGCGCCCGGTGGCCTCCACCAGATGCTCCACATAGCGTTCGTGGGTGCCCGCCAGGCTGTACCGGTCGTCGGAGTCGAAGACGTGCCCGGGTCCGCCCAGCACCCGGCCCACGCCCGCGCCGGTGGGGCGCACGAACGCACGCTCCGCGACCACCGCTTCGATGCGATCCTCGAGCTCGTCGTCGAGCTTGTGCCCGCCCGCGGCGAAGATCTTGATGCCATTGTCCGGCATGGGATTGTGCGAGGCGGAGATCATCACGCCCAGGCAGGCGTCGTACACGCCGGTCAGGTAGGCGACGGCCGGAGTGGGCAGCACGCCCACCGAAAGCACGTCCACCCCTGCGGAAGTCAGGCCCGCGGTGACCGCGGCCTCCAGCATTTCCCCACTGGCGCGCGGATCACGCCCGACGACGGCCAGCGCGCGCTTCTTCCCCCGACTCAGAACTTGCGCCGCCGCAGCCGAAACCTGCAGTGCCAGCTCAGGACTCAACGAGTCATTGGCGAGCCCGCGGACTCCGTCGGTGCCGAACAAACGTCCCATACCTCACCCCTGATCGGTAGATACAGCACGAGAGCAGGCGCCCGGGCGGTCCGAAAACCGTTGCCGGGAGCCTGCTCTCGTACAGGTTGCCGTGTAGACCGTACCGTGCCCGGCCCCAACGAGGACCGGGCACGGTAGAGCCCGACGGCGCAAAATCAGCGCTTCGAGTACTGAGGCGCCTTGCGGGCCTTCTTGAGGCCGTACTTCTTGCGCTCGGTGGCACGCGGGTCACGGGTCAGGAAGCCGACACGCTTGAGGGCGGGACGGTCATCCGGGGTGACCTCGATCAGCGCACGCGCGATGGCGAGACGCAGCGCGCCGGCCTGACCGGACGGGCCGCCGCCGACCAGGCGAGCGTGGATGTCGAAGGTCTCGGTGCGCTCGACGGTCACCAGCGGCGACTTGACCAGCTGCTGGTGCACCTTGTTCGGGAAGTAATCCTCGATGGTGCGGCCGTTGAGCACGAAGTTGCCGGAACCCGGCACCAGGCGCACGCGAACCACGGCCTCCTTGCGGCGGCCGACGGTCTGCACCGGGCGGTCGATCACGACCGGGGCGGCGTAGGAAGCGGTGTCCTCGACGACGTAGTCGTCGGCGAATTCCTCAGGAGCGGTCACTGGGCCACCTGCTTGATCTCGAACGGAATGGGCTGCTGAGCGGCATGCGGGTGCGTCGGGCCGGCGTAGACCTTCAGCTTGCCGACAATGCGGTTGCCCAGCTTGTTCTTCGGGACCATGCCCTTGACGGCACGCTCGACCAGGCGGTCGGGGCGGGTGTCCAGGATCTGGCCCACGGTACGGCCCTTCAGACCACCCGGGTGACCGGAGTGGGTGTAGAGGACCTTGTCGTCGCGCTTGTTACCGGAGACGGCAACCTTGTCGGCGTTGATGATGATGACGAAATCGCCACCATCGACGTTCGGTGCGTAGGTCGGCTTGTTCTTGCCACGCAGGATGTTCGCAGCCTGCACGGCGAGACGGCCGAGCACTACGTCAGTGGCGTCGATGACGTACCACTTGCGGGTCACGTCACCAGCCTTGGGGCTGTACGTAGGCACAGTGCTTCCCTGTCTGTCGTATGTGATGCCAGCCAAACGTGCGATCGAGTTGACCCCCGGCGGCCGGTGGAGACCCGGGGAGCTCGTGGGACACACCGGGAGACCCGGCGGTACCGCACGCCAACGAGCCACAATACCAGCGGCCTCACGCGCACTCGAAATCGGTCCGGATGCGGGCCCTCCGCTGGAGAGGAGGGGGTTCGCGGGGGCTTCGCCCCCACACCCCCGAACGAAGGGGCGGGGGCTAAGCCCCCGGGACCCCCTTAGCGGGCCGAACGCCGAGTCTCACTAGATCTGTACGGGCGGGCCGGGGTCGATACCGCGCGCCGGGCCCGGGATGGTGTAGCGCAGGGTGCCGATGCCGAGGCGCAGGCAGTCCGGGTCCTGCGGGTCGTCGATGGCGGAGATGCCCTGGCGCGGGATGTTCGTGATCGACGGGGCGAGGGCACACGGTTCGGGGGCGGCGGTGGCCGATGGGGCGTCGGCGGTCTGGAGGCCGATGGCGGTCAGGGCGGTGGCTCCGATGACGATCAGGGCGCCGAACTTGTCCTTCATCTTGCCCCAGAGCTTGCCCTTGCGCGGTTTGCGCTCCCCCTCGGCGCCGGACTCCGAATCCGACTGCCCAGCGACATCTTCCGGCGATCCCGGATGCGACTGACGCGACCCACTGGACGGCATCGACCCACCGTACATGGAACCGCCCTGAACAGGAGCGTTTCCGGAAGGACCGGGATAAGTTCCGGGTGCGCCGTAGCCGCCCTGGCCGTAACCACCCGGCTGCCCGCCGGGATAGCCGGACTGGCCCTGACCGTAGGAACCCTGGGCACCGGGCTGGCCGTAGGCGCCGCCGCCCTGCTGCGATCCCTGCGGATCGCTCTGCTGACCCTGCGGTCCGCGGCCCATCACGGCCGTCATCTGATCGTCGGCGGGCGTGCCCGGCGGGCGGGTGAAGCGACCGCGCACCCCGGCCACAGCCCGGGCGGCAGCCCGCCGCTGGAGGCGACCGGCGCCTGCGCCACTTCTTCCGGCGTCATCCGTCGTGTCTGCTCGACCCCGGCCTGATCCGCCTGGGGTTGTGCGACAGTGCGTGGCCCTTGATCCACGGGCCGGGCCGCACCGCCGGTCTCGGCGCCGGGCTGCCCCACCGGCGTGCTGTGGCTGTGCTGAGGCGGGGCCGCGAACTCACCGGTGACCGGCTGCCCCGGCCGGGCCGAGCCGTGTTCGGCGTGACGGGGACTCGCGGGCGGAGGGGCGGCGACCTGCTCGCGCGGCGGCTGCGCCGCGACCGTGCCGGGTGAATCCGGTTGGCGCGCGGCGGGTTCCGCGAACCCCTCGGCCTCGCTGTCGGCGACCAGCAGATGCGTCGCGCCGAGCACCAGGGCGTGCATGGGATGGTCGGCGACCTGGAAGCGATGACCCAGATGGTTCTGGAAGGCCAGCCGCAACGCGTCGTTGAAGCAGACATTGCCGCACAACAGGATGGTGGAGGTGTCGGCGTCGATGGCGCGGGCGGCGGCCATCACCTCGATGACCACATTGTCGGCGGCGCGCGCCTCGTGCAGCGCGGCCTCGGTAATGGGCACGCTCACCGATTCGGTGGGGTGCTCGTCATCGCCGTGCACGGCCACCACGAGGCATTCGCGCCCGTCGGAGTAGACGCCGGTGGCGCCGACGGCCGGGCCGCGCCCGGGTCCGCGCACCAGGCCGAGCGCACGGATATAGCCGGACAGCGCCACGGATTCGGGCAGCGGCTCGGCGACCACGCCGAGTTGTTCGACCAGGCGCACGTATTCGTCGACCTTGGAGTCGGGCCATTCGTCCGGGAACGGCAGCGCGACCACATCCGGCTGCCCGCCCAGGTGTTTGGCGACGGCCGCGAGCGGATTGTGCAGCCGCGCCCGGAACACCAGATCGGCGGGCCAGGTCGCCCCGGCCACCACGATCTGCGGGTGCCCGAGGATATCGCGCACATCGGAGATGGCGATGCCCACATCGGGTCGCCGATCCACGCCGGCGGTGTGCAACCGGCCGGACGAATCCGCCAGCAGGTACGCGGGCGGTGTGTAGGTGCCTTCGACCTGGACCGGGCGGATGGTAGCGCCGCCGCCACCGGCGGCCACCGACACCACGTCCCAGCCGAGATGCACTGCACCAACTCGAGCTGTCACAGCCATCAGTCTGCCTGTTCGACGAAATCCGCGCTCGACACCCTCGTCACGCGGTCGACTTCTTCCTCAACCGCAATCGCGACCAGGTGAGCAGAATCAGCACGAACCCGATCCCGGCGAGCACGCCGATGTCGAGATACCAGATCGAGGCCTCGTGTTTCCACAGCGCATCGGGCTGGGCGGCCGGGAACAGATCCCGGATATTGATGGTCGACGCGCCCGCGGCGTACCCCCAGCGCGACGGGAAGATCCACGAGATCTGTTCCAGGACAGGCCGCCCGGTGACCTGGATCATGCCGCCCGCCATGACCAGCTGCGCCATGATGGCGACCACCAGCAGCGGCATCACCTGTTCATTGGATCTGGCGATGCTCGACAGCAGCAGCCCGAGCACCACGCAGGTGACCGCGGTCATGGCGACATCGACATAGAGTTCGGCGCTGCCCGCGGAGATCACCGCACCCGGACCCGGGCCGTTCTTGACCGCCAGCACGATGCCGATCATGACCGCGGCCTGCAGCAGCGCAGCAATGCTGAACGCCACGACCTTCGACATCAGGTATGTGCCGGAACGCAATCCGAACGCGCGCTCGTGGAAGTAGATGGGCCGCTCGCCCACCAGATCGCGCACGCTCAGCGTGGAGCCCATGAAGCAGGCGCCCAGCACCAGCACCACCAGCAGCTGTTGCGCCTCGCTGCCGCCGGTCAGCACGAAGCTGCCGTCCGGCGCCTGCACCAGCGCGCCCTTCTTGAAACCGTTGCTGCCGGGCACCACCAGGGACAGCCCGCCCAGTACGAACGGCAGCACCAGCAGGAACGCCAGATAGCCGCGGTCGGCGAGAATGAGCCGCACCTGCCGTCGCGACAGGGTCGAGAACTGTTTGAAGGCACTGGATTTGGGCGGTTGCGCCTTGGCCGCCGGTTTGGCGGCAGGCGGCGGTGGCGCGGAGGCCTGCCGGGAGCGGTAATTGGCGAAGGCCCCGTCCGGATCGGCGGCGACCCGGCCGAAGATCTCCGCCCAGTCGCTGGTGCCGAGGAAGTCACGCACGGTGCCCGGATGCCCGAAGAAGGCGGTCTTGCCGCCGGGCGCCAGCAGCAGCACCTGATCGCACATGTCCAGGCAGGCGACCGAGTGCGTGACCACGATGACGGTGCGGCCCGCATCGGCCAGCTCGCGCAGCATGGTCATGACCTGGCGGTCCAGCGCCGGGTCCAGACCGGAGGTGGGCTCGTCGAGAATCAGCAGCGAGGGACCGGTCAGCAGCTCCATGGCCACCGAGGCGCGCTTGCGCTGACCGCCGGAGAGCCGGTCCACCCGGGTGTCGGCGTGCTGGGTGAGCGAAAGTTCGTCCAGCACACCGGCGATGACCTGCTGCCGGTCGGCCTTGGAGGTGTCCGGTGGCAGCCGCAATTGCGCGGCGAAGCCCAGCGCCTGTTTGACGGTGAGTTGTTTGTGCAGCACATCGTCCTGCGGGACCATGCCGATGCGGGAGCGCAGCGCGTCGTATTCGGCGTGCAGATCGCGGCCCTCGAAGGTGACAACGCCCGCCGACGGCCGCGTGGATCCGGCGATGAGCTTGGACAGCGTGGACTTGCCCGCGCCCGAGGGGCCGATGAGCGCGGTCAGCGAGCCGCGCCCGGCCTGCATGTTCACATCGATGAGCAGTTTCTTGTTGCCCTCGACGGTGAATTCGATGCCGTGCACGTGTAGGCCCTGTTCGGCGACCGGCCGCTGCCGGTGCACGAGGGTGCCCTCCTGCACCACGAAGTCGACATTGCCGATGGTGACGGTGTCGCGTTCGCGCAGGATGGTGCGCTGCTCGCGGCGGCCGTTGACGAAGGTGCCGTTGGCCGAACCCAGATCCTCGATGACCAGGCCCTGCCGGTCGCCGACCAGGCGGGCGTGCTTGCGCGAGGCCAGCGGATCATTGACGACGATCTGATTGTCGCTGGTACGACCGATGTTCAGGCCGCCGGGCGGCAGCCGGTCGGCCTTGGCGATGGGCGCGGTGGAGGCGCGGGCCCGAACCGGCGGCGCCGCGGCGATATTCGCCTTGGCGGTCATG
Organism: Nocardia crassostreae; assembly: GCF_001613405.1. GTDB lineage: Bacteria > Actinomycetota > Actinomycetes > Mycobacteriales > Mycobacteriaceae > Nocardia > Nocardia crassostreae. The sequence goes on along the minus strand of NZ_BDCH01000028.1, from coordinate 112,443 downwards.
TTCATGACGTCCGGGGCATCGGGATGCAGCGGCATGGCGGGCTGCGGCGGCTGCTGCGCGGACTGCGGCGGCGGTTGGTGCGCGGGTTGCTGCGGCGGCGCCGGTTGCTGCTGATACGAGTGCGCGGGCGTCTGCGGCCGCTGCTGCGGCGGCGCGGGGGGCTGCTGGCGCTGGATCGGCGGCTGTTGCGGCGCTTGCTGTCTCGGCTGCGCCGGAGCCTGATGCCTGCCCTGCGGCGGCGCTTGATGTCTGGGCTGCTGCACCGGCGGCTGCAGGCGGGGTTGCGGCTGCGGCGGCGTGGGTGGGCGCTGGATCGGCGGGGTCTGCTGGCGCGGCTGCTGCGGGGGCGGCATGCGGCGCTGCTGCGGCTGTTGCGGCGGGGTCACCGGCGGTGCGGGCACCCGCGACCCCTGCGGGAGCAGATGCAGCAGCGGCCCGCTGATGGCGTCGCCGAGGCGCACCTGGGTGGGCCGATTGATGACGATCGGACCGGTCAGTCGCCGAGCATCCACGAAAACACCATTGGTGCTTCCGTTGTCGGTCAGCATCCACGACCCGGCCTCGAAAATGAGGGTGGCGTGCACCCGGGAGACGAGCGGGCTGTCCACGAACAGCGTCACTTCCGGGGCGCGGCCCATGGTGATCTGCTGACTCGCGTCGAAGACCCGTTCGTTTCCATCATGACGCACGGTGATCTGCTGCGCCCCCGGTGAAGACATGGCCGTATAATATGCGAAGGCCCGGACTACGTCGTCGTGCTTTATTGCGCATGCACCGTCACCCCGGGTCTGGAGTACCGGTTGGCCTGCGAGGGAGTGGACGTGGCGAGACGCCAGGGGGCGGCTATTTTCCGATCGGGTGCCGTACTCGGCATCCTGGTGCTGGTGGTCGCGCTCTTGGCCGGATGTACACGAAATGTCGACGGCCGCGCTGTTTCCATCTACGACGACCCGTTCAAGGTGGCCGGATTGCCCACCACCAGCGGTCCGAACGGACCGCGCGCCGGGGTCCCGGACACCACGCTGCGCGCGGCGAACACCGACGGCGGCGAGATCGACACCCTGGTCATGAATGCCATCGAGGATATCGAGACCTATTGGCAGGGCGAGTACTCCAAGGACTTCGACGGCGATTTCATCCCCGTCACCAAATTGTTGTCCTGGAGCGCGAAGGCGCCGCGGTCGCAGGATGTGCAGTTCTGTGAGGAGAGCACCTACCGGCTGGTCAATGCAGCGTACTGCAGTCTCGACCATTCCATCGGATGGGACCGGTCGGTTCTGCTGCCCGCCGTGCAGGAGACCTTCGGCAAGATGTCGGTGGTCATGGTGCTGGCCCACGAATACGGGCACGCCATCCAGTCCATTGCCAAGATCGTCACCCGGAAGACGCCCACCCTGGTGAAGGAGCAACAGGCCGACTGCTTCGCGGGCGCGTTCATCCGCCATGTGGCCGAAGGCAAGTCGAAGCACTTCACCATCAACACCTCGGACGGGCTGAACGAGGTGCTGGCCGCCACCGTGGCCATTCGCGATGACAATCCCGAGGATCCGGAGAGCGTGCACGGCTCGGCCTTCGAGCGCGTCACCGCCGTGCAGATCGGTTTCACCGACGGCGCCAAGGGCTGCAAGGCCATCGATATCGACGAGATCGAGGCCCGGCGCGGCAAGCTCCCGCAGACCTTCGAAGGCGATGCCACCCTCGGCGAATCCAATGTGGACCAGGACAATCTGAATTCGATCGCCGAGGCCATGGCCGAGATCATGCCCATCGATCCGGAGCCGCAGTACGACTACTCGACGGCCATGCTGGCCTGCCGGAATGCGAAAGACACTGTGCCGGTGACCTATTGCCCGGCCACCAATACCATCGGGACCGATCTGGCCGAACTCCAGGATCGCGGCGTCGCCAATACCGATGAGCAGGAAGGCTTACCGGTCAAGGTGACCGGCGACTTCACCGCCTACGTCGTCTTCATATCCCGCTACGCCCTGGCGGTGCAGCACGATGCGGGTCAGACGCTCAAGGGCGCCAAGACCGGGCTGCGCGCCGCCTGCCTGGCCGGGGTGATCACCGCGAAACTGGCCGACCCCACCCGATCCGGCAATCAGGCGCGCCTGTCACCGGGCGATCTGGACGAGGCGGTCTCGGGACTGCTGACCGACGGACTGGCGGCCAGTGACACCGACGGCAATACCGTGCCGAGCGGCTTCTCCCGGGTGGACGCCTTCCGCGCCGGGGTGCTCGGCGATCAGAACACCTGCAAGTCGCGCTATTCGTAACCGGAACAGCGTCACCCGAAGGGCGGCGGCGCGACCGGTTCCAGGCGCAGCACCCGATTGCCGAGCATGACCTCGGCGCCCGGGATCAGGATCATCGGCTGATTCGGTTGCAGCCGAACCCAATCCCGGTAGCCGGGCGTGCTCACCCGGGTGCCGTTGGTGGATCCCCGGTCGACCACGGTGACATCCCAGTTCACCAAACGGATTTCGGCGTGCGCGCGGGACATGCCGCCGGAGTTGTCGTCGATCTTCAAGGGCACCAGGCCGGATTGCGCGGCCGCGGACTGCTCCGGATCGCGGCCGACCACGGCGTCGGCGGCGACCACATAGGTCATGCCGTCGTCGAGCACCAGCATGCCCAGCGGCGGGCGGATCACCTCGGCCACGTGCTGGGTCTGGTCCACCGGCATACCGCACACGGTGCAGAATGCCGCGCGCGGATCGCTGGGATGCGCACGCGCGCACTTGAATCCGAGCACTTTGACGGTGAGCGCGGTGGCCTTGGCGGTGGCCTCCATGCGCCGCTGCAGATCCGGATCGGGCTTGGGCGCGGGATTGGTGCCGACCGCTGGATCGGTGCCGCCGTGCTCGGTGGGCGCGTGGTGCGGATCGAAGCCCGGCGCGCGGCCCTGATCGTAACCGGCGGTGGCGGCCGGGGATTCGGTCTCGAAGTCCAGTCCGGCGGGCAGGCTGGTGGAGGTGCGCGTCGGAACCAGGTTGGGGTCCAGCGGAATCGGATCCGGCGTCGGAATCGGATTCGGATCCGGATCCGGATCCGGATCCGGATCCGGATCCGGATCCGGATCCGGATCGTAGGCCGCGGTCGGCGCGGGCGGTTCCCGGCGCACCTGCCGCTTGCCGGGTTCGCTCCCGACGGCGACCGGCCGCCGCGGCGGCAGCGGATCGCCTTCGAACCACACCACCGCGCCCGCGGCCAGCGCGACGCCCTCGACCAGCGAGCCGACCCCGCGGTCGGGCAGTTCCGGGGCGCGGCGGCGGCCTTCGTCGATGAACAGCGCCGCCGCCCGCTCCGGATGTTCGGCGACCCGGTCCACGGTGAAGGCTGCATCACTGCCCCGGTAGTACTCGGTGTTCGGCCCGGCCAGCACCGCGGTCGCCGAACCGTGCAGGAAGATGGCCACCCCGCCGGTGTCGGCGGCGGACAGGATGCCGAATTCGATGGGCTCACCGGGTGCGATGCGCTCGGCGTCCTTCATCAGCCAGCGCGTCGCCTGCCGCGCCACCAGTCGTCCGGGCCCGTCGGGTTCGTGTTCGGTGGCCTCGGCGACCAGTTCGGCCAGGGCCCGCGCGGCCACCACGGCGTGGGATGCGTCGGTGGGCTTCCCCTTCTCCCGATGTGCGACCAGGATCACAGCCCCCGCGATCCGGATGAGAATATGGCTGCCCGCGACAACCTCGACCTGCCGATCCATCAAAGGAACCGGCCCCCGGTATTCGCGCGGCGCGAGACTCTCAACACAGTGACCAGGTTACGTGCCCGACCGACGTTGCGTCCGGGCCGCCCGCGGACGATGAGCCGGTGAGAGCGCGACGTTGTGCGACGGCCCCCCGGCCGTGCGCCGGGTCCGCTACTTTGAATGCACCGTACGGGAGGAACGAGGACCTGACATGGTTCGCACAGCACGCACACCGCTCTTCACCGCATGCCTTTCCCTGACCGCCCAGCTACTCGCCGCCTGCAGCGTCTCCGGTACGCCGACCGCCGGGGAGATCGACGTCCGCAAGCTCGAGGTCGGCACCTATCCGGTCGACAAGTTCAGTTACGGCCAGGACTCCAGCGGCAAAGGCGCACTGCTGGAAGGCTTCCGGATGGCGGATGCCGTGGTGCCCAGCTACAAGGTCGACTCGTCCCTCATCTACGGCGGCAGCGGCCGCGCCGTGGTCGATATCGAGGATGCCACCTCCACCGCGCTGGCGGCGGTGTCCAAACCGGTGCTGGAACGCAACGATATGCTAACCGCCTTCATCGGCAGCGGGGCCGACAAACCGGGCGGGGGGCGCGGGGGTCACCACGCTCACGAATATGGTCATGCGCTTCGCCGACGAGCGCACCGCCAAGACCGCCGCCCGGGAACTCGAGGACGCCGACTTCGGTGTCGCGCCCGATATCAACAAGAAGCTGACGCTAAGCCAGTATCCGGACGCCCTGGTGCACTGGCGGCCCGGTGTGGCCAATGTCGGAACCTTCATGGCCTACAAGGAATTCGTCATCTCGCTGTTCATCGAGCGCCCGGCCGCCGAGGAGAAGGATCTGCTGGACTGGGTCCGCAAGACCCTCGACGCGCAGGTGCCCGCGCTCGACAAGTTCTCGCCCACCCCACAGACCAAGTTCAACAGCCTGAAGGTGGATCCGGACAATCTGCTGGCGCGCACCGTGGTCGAGTCGCGCGGCAATGGCGCCCCCGATCCGCGGACGTTCGCCGTGTACGGCGGCAACAAGATCGTTCACGATGCCAATAACCAGGGCGATGTGGCCAAGGCCGTGGCCGACAGCGGCGCGGACGCCATCACCACCGTCGGCGCGGCCGCGGTGCTGCGCGCCCGCGACGAGGCCGGGGCCCAGGTGCTGTTGAACGGACTCGTGGCCGACGAGAGCGATCACTACGACGCCATCGACGCGCCCAAGGACGTCCCCGGCGCCAAATGCGTGCAGCTGAACAGCAAGGGCGACAGCGAGACCGAGTACAAGAACCGCTGCTACGTGGTCTACCACCGCTATGTCGGCGTGGTGAGCAGCGATGACGAACCCGATGTGCGGCAGAAGATCGCCGCGCAGTACGCGCTGCTGGCCAATAGCCTGTAGCCGATCTCGGTCGGCGGCGCGGGCTGCTGCCCTTCGGTAAGCTCCGACGAGCAGCAGCCCGCACCACCGAGATGATCCAGGAGTTCCGAGCATGGCGATGAGTCCGGGAACCATCGTCGGCGGCTACCGGATCGAACGGGTCCTCGGCTCCGGCGGTATGGGCACCGTCTACCTCGCCAAACACCCGAGCCTGCCGCGCATGGACGCGCTCAAGGTGCTCTCCGCCGATTTCAGCCGCGATGCCGAATTCCGCCGCCGCTTCGAGCGCGAGGCCAATGTCGTTGCCGGACTCGACCATCCGAATATCGTCTCGGTGCACAACCGCGGCGAGGAGCACGGGCAGCTGTGGATCGCCATGCAGCTGGTGGAGGGCACCGACGCCTCCGCGGAGCTACAGCGTGATCCGACGGCCATGACCCCGCTGCGGGCGCTGCGGATCGTCACCGAGGTCGGCAAGGGCCTGGACTTCGCGCACCGCAAGGGCCTGCTGCACCGCGATGTGAAACCGGCCAACTTCCTGCTCTCCAGCACCGATGGCGAGGACGAGCGGGCGCTGCTGGCCGACTTCGGCGTCGCCAAATCCACCGAGGACAGCGTCGAGCTCACCCAGACCGGCAGCTTCGTGGCGACCATCGCCTACGCGCCGCCCGAGCAGCTGTCCGGGCAGCCGCTGGATCACCGCGCCGACCTCTACAGCCTGGCCTGCTCGTTCTACAAACTGCTGGTCGGCCAGAACCCTTATCCGGCAACGCAACCGGCGCTGGTCATGATGGGGCACCTGCACGAGCCGCCGCCGCGCGCGACGGCCGTCAACCCGCACCTGCCGGAGGCCATCGACTACGTGATCGCCCGCGCGCTGGCCAAGAATCCGGCCGAACGCTTCGGCAGCGCCCGCGAATTCACCGATGCCGCCGCGAGTGCGCTTGTGCCCGGCTATGTCCCGAGCGCCGCCACCACCGCCAATTATCCGATTCAGACGGCCCCGCCCGGCCTGCTCCGGCCGCCGGGTGACAACACCGGTCCCAGTGGACCGTCGGTGGGCGCTCCGGTAGCCCCGTCCGCCAAGCGCCGCAAGGGCCTGCTCACCGAAGTCGCGGCCGCCATTGTCGTTCTCCTGCTGCTCGGTATCGGCGCCGTCGTCCTCTACGGCAGCAAGGAGGGTGGCACCACCGTCGGCGGCGGCACGACCGCCGCGCCGACCACGACCATCAGCACGGCGGTGCCGTCACTGGCCCAGGCGCGCACCGACAATCCCGCTTTCCAGGGCAAGACCATTACGCTCGTCGATGTCACGCCACCGCCCAGCGGTATCTCCCCCAAGGTCGGCATCTATCTGTCCGGCACGGCGCAGGCCGCGTTCATGGAGGCCCTCGGTTTCGTCTACAACCTCGACTACGCACCCAAGAGCGGTGAGACCTCGCCCCGGCCCGCCGACGATTACGGCTCCTTGAAGGTGCCCGACAACTCCTACATCATCGCCATCCGCAGTGACGAGAAGGCCGGGGGCTGTGGGCTGCTCGGTCTGCCGAGCAGTGTCACCGGCCAGCGCGCCACCGTGCTGCCGCTGGACGATCCGGCCGCGGTCGCGGCCATGCGCAATTGGTCGGCCGAATCCGAGCAGACCCTGCTCGCCAAATTGCTGCCGGTGCTGAAAAAGGGCGTCAAGTAGGGTTCGGCTGATCGTTTGTCACTGGGGAGGGAACAAATGCACACGTTCGGCCGGGCGGTCGTGGCCGCCGGGATAGCGGTGTCGGTCGCCATGACCGCCGCCTGCGGATCGGATTCCGACTCGGGCGCGCCCGCGGAACCGGTCATCGATCTGGCTTCGCTCGATGTCGGCAATCTGCCGACGGAGCTGAAGCCCTACGACAAGCCGACCAGTATCGAGCAGGCCAAGCTGGTGGAGGCCTGGCGGCTGGGGAATGCGCTGCCGCTGCCCGTGGAGATCATGCCCGAGGTGAAGTACGCGCCCTCGGCCATGGGCGGCGCGATCCGCAGCTTCATCGATTTCTCCTCCACGGTCATGAAGTCGCGGGCCTCGGCCGAGCCGGACGCCATGACCGCGGCCGCACCGGGATTCGTCACCGGATTCCTCACCACGGGCCGCTCCGATTCGGTGCCGAGCCTGTCCTATGAGCTCGACAATGTGGTGATGATCTTCGCCGACGAGCAGTCGGCCACCAATGCGGCGGCGGCGCTGGAGCGGATCAACTTCGAGGCCGAGCCGGGCAGCGAGGAGGTGCGGCTCGCGAAGTATCCGGCCGCGCTGTCCTACGCCACCGACAATATCTCCGGTCCGGGGCAGCTCCGATCCTGGTATGCCACCGGTAAATTCGTCATCTTCTCCTATGTCTACGACTCGGTCATGTCGGCGCTGAAGGAACGCGATCTGGGCAAGCTGACCGAGCGCGCCGAGCGGAGTTTCGAGACGATCTCCGCGCGGCTGGCGACATTCCAGCCCACGCCGCAGGACAATTTGATGGATCTGGCGCCCGATCCGGACGGCATGCTGGCGCGCGCCCTGCCGACCGTCGCCGATGATCAGTCGCAGCGCGGCGTGCCGGGCGTGTACGACCGGCAGGGCGGATTGCAGGTGTCGCTCGCGCCGGACGAGGACACGACGCTGTTCCAGGAGACCGGCGTCGACGCCGTGGCCTGGCGGGGCAATTTCGTCTATCGCGCACAGGATGCCGCCGGGGCGGCCGAGATCGTCACGGTGCGCAGTGCGACCTCGCGCAAGTTCCGGCCGGTCGAGTCACCGGCGAATCTGCCGAATGCGTTGTGCCGGGAGTACTACGGCTCCAAGTACGACATCTCCTTCTACTGCTTCGTCTCGCACGGACGATATGCGGCGGAGGTGGCGGCGAACCAGTTGCTGGATGCGCAGCAACGGATCTCCGCGCAGTACGCACGTTTGGTCAATGCGGGATGAGCCGGGGGATCACCATGTTTTCGACACGATTCCGGCTCGCGGCGCTGGCGGCGGCCGCCCGCGCTGCCGCCGGGATCGAGGCGGCCGACTTCGCCGTCGCGGCCGATACCAACCAGCAGCTGTCGGTGCCGAAATATTCGGCCGCACTGGCGCATTGGCGGCCCGGCACGCCCACCATCGGCTCGACCATGGCGCGTGGCAGCTATGTCATCAGCCTCTACGCGGGCGTGGCGGCGGCCGACAGCGCCCAGCTGACCCGCCTGGTGGAGAAGATCTACGACGCGTAGACGCCACTGCTCGACGCGCTGAAACCGCTGAGCCGCGAGGATGTCCTGCGCCTGAAGTACGACACCGACGGCATGCTGCGGCAGACGCTGAATCCCGATACCTACGGCTCGCCGAGTTTCGGCAGTCAGGCGGTATTCGAATTGCGCGGATTCCTGCACACCACCGGGGAGCAGGATTACTGGGCGAGGGTCATGAAAGACAGTGGCATGGATCGGTATTCGTTCAGTTCCTCGATGTCGAACTACTCCAGGCTGTTTCGCACGAAGGATACCGAGTCGGCCGGAAAACTGGCTTCGGTCATTCTGGATAAGTCGTATCCGGGGGTAGCGGACGCACCGGTCGGAATTCCCGGGGCCATCTGCGGCGAAACCACGGATGAGGACAGTTTGAAGGTTCAGCGATTCCGCTGCGTGGTCACCTACCGCCACTACGTGGCCACCGTCGAGGCCGATCAGATCAATGATGTGCACCAGCGGGCGGCCGCCCAATACGCACTGCTGGCCAACAGCACGTGGTAGTCGCATTCTCCTGGGATTCGCGGGCGGGCTGTGAGCTTCCTCTCGCGTGGATGACATCACCCCTGTGACGTTAGGGCTGGTCAGAGGCACCAATCCTGCGTTAGTGTGCTGGCGAATAGCTGTACAGGGGTGGAACCGCCGGGCCGTGACCCCCGTCCAATCTCTATGCAAGGGGTTGTCCGCCCGCGAATCGAAAGGAGGCACCGTGGCCGGTGCATTCGAAGCCAGTAATGAGCTCATCCAGGCCAAGGCCACCGAGTTCAAACAGACCCACGACATGCTCATGGGCAAGATCCGTCAGCTCAAGGCCGATGAGGACAACATCACCACCGGCTCCAATTGGAAAGGCGGCGCCGCCGACGCCTTCAACGCCTTCATGGAGCGCTACTACTTCCAGGCCGACAAGCTCAACGACAAGTTGATGCAGACCGCCGAAACCCTCATCAAGGTGGGCTCGAACTACGAAGAGCACGATCAGGATTACGCCGCCCAGGTGAAGGCCCAGGTTTCCAGCCTGGATCTCCCCCCGGTCTAAATCTCCCTTTCGCTCCTTTTCGACTACCTCACCTAAGGAATTCCCATGGCAGCATCCAGCGGTGGCCAGATCATCTCGGCCCAGTTCGCCAGCGTCGCCGATAACGCGACCGCCATCATCAACCGCGCCGAACAGATCCGCAACGACCTCGAGGCCTTCCACAAGAGCGTCGAGGACTTCGTCGCCAACAACTGGAAGGGCGACGCCAACGAGGCCTTCGCCGACCTGCAGCGCACCTGGAACACCCACGTCGGCCAGCTCAACACCACCCTCGGCGGCGCCGCCACCCTGGTCCGCACCGGCAATGCCGAACTCCAGGCCAAGGACACCGCCCTCGCGGGCCTGTTCTGAGCCACTCTCGAAACGTCATACACAGCGCACCCGGCACATCCGCCGGGTGCGCTTGTGTTTTCCACGAATACCGCGGCTACATATCGTCGCGGACTCCGAAGTGGCGGCGGAGCGGGAACGAGGCGAGGAAGCCGAGGATCAGGAGCAGGCCGACGATTCCGGTGCCGATGAGCGCCGTACTGCGGGCGGTGTTGTCCGGGGGTGGCGGTGGGGTCGGGATGGGGAGTTGTTCGTCGACCATGGCGCTGGGCTGTTTGGGGGGAAGTTCGTTCGGGATCTGGGCGGTGAGGGCGGCTACGGGGTCGACGGAGCCGTAGCCGACGTAGGGGTTCCAGCCTTCACCGGGGGCGTGGGCGGTGGCTTGGATGCGGTTGACGACGGCGGCGGCGGGGAGGTCGGGAAAGCGGGAGCGGATGAGGGCGGCTATTCCCGAGACGTAGGGGGCGGCGAAGCTGGTGCCGCTGTAGCGGACCACCTGGCCTTGGTTGGTGATCTTGGCGGTGGTGAGGTCGGTATTGCGGGGGTCGAGGGAGATGATGTCCTCGCCGGGGGCGGCTACGCCTACCCAGGGGCCGGGGACGGTGAATTTCGAAGGCTGGCCGAAGGAGTCGATGGAGCCTACGGACAGGACGTAGGCGTCCCACCAAGCCGGGGCCACGTAGGAGCGGATGGTGCTCCAGAGGTCTTCGGTGGGGTGCAGGGGGTCCAGGCCGGGGTTGCTCGCCTTGCAGGTGTCGGTATTGCCCGCCGAGGTGACTATGACGGCGTCCTTTTCGACGGCCGCGTACTGGACCGCCGCACCCAGCGCACCCATCTCGCGGCTGTCGGGTTTGCTTGTGGGACAGGCGACCAGGGAGATATTGATGACGCGGGCTCCGGCATCGGCGGCGCGGCGGATGGCCGAGCCGAGGGCGGAGATCTTGCCGTAGCCGTCGGGCATATCGTCGGGGCCCTTGTCGCGGCCCGCACCCTCGGCCTGGTACATGGCTCTGGTCTGGCGGATGGTCATGATGCGCGCCTCGGGGGCGACGCCCGCGAAGCCCTGGCCGGATTCCTGGGTGGCGGCGATGAGGCCCGCGACGAGGGTGCCGTGGGCATCGCAGTCCTCGGTGCCGTCACCGCCGTTGGCGACATAGTCGCCGCCGGGGATGAGGCCGGGCAGGCGTGGGTGCGGCGCGACGCCGGTATCGATGACCGCCACCAACTGGCCTGCGCCCTTGGAGAATTGCCACGCATGCTCGAGATCCAGGGCGCGCTGGGTGGGCGGAATGGTCGAGCCGCCGCCACCGGACTGGGTGCTGATGCACGGCGAGTTCGCCGGATGCTCGGTGGGTCCGGGCGGGGCGGCGGGACCACCGGCGGGCAGGAGCGCGGGGTCGATGGCCGGGGGACGATCACCGTGGGCGACGCCCGCGCAGAGCCCCGAGGAGGCACTCAAGGCCAGCGCCGCAGCGGCGGCGACGGTTCGAAATCCCTTGGCGGACATCAGCGATCCGACTAGAGGCCGCGCACGAACGAGTACAGATCGGTCACCCAGAACACCAACGGCACCACGGCGGCCACGAAGGCGTATTCCAGGAGTTCGACCGCGCGCCGCATGGGCGGGGTCGCCTGCTGGCGCGGGACGATGATGCCCAGCACCAGCGCCGCCGCCAGCAGGAGCAGGGCCGCGCCGAAGACGACCAGGGGCTGATTCAGCCGGAAAGCCGCACCGCCCAACAGGATCAACAGCACGGCCGCGCCGCCCGCGATGAGCACGACGGCCTGTTCCGCGCCCGCATAGGTGCGGCTGCGGAACATCAGCACCACCGCGCACACCAGCGCGAGCGCGAGGCCCGGTCGGTACACGCCGTCGACATCCGGATTCCACACGCTCGCAACGGCTCCCGCGACAACCACCGCGGTGGTCGCGGCCACCAGCCCGGCCAGATACTTGCGGGCGCGCTCGGACTTGGTGCGCAGCACCTCGAGCGTCGGCAGCGCCCGATGATCGTCGGGATCGTCCTCGGTAGGGTCTATGGGCGTGCCGGGCGCAGGCACCGGCGGCAGCGGCAGCTTGGCCAGCAGCATGGAAAACCTTGGCGCGAAAGACAATCCGGCCAGACCGAGCGCGGCCGCACCCGCGCCGATGGCCTTCACCGGAACATGGGTGAGCAGTCCGATCAAGGCGGCGGGCACGGCGTACACCGCGAGCGTGGTCACGCCGATGAACAGTCCCGGCCCCACCCCGCTCACCCGCCAGGCCAGCATCGCGATGGCCCCGAGCAACACCGCGCCGAGCAGCGCATTGGCCCAGCCGTAGTGATCCGGCACGAACAGCATCCCGGCCGTGAACGCCACCGGCAGTGCGCATCCGCCCAGCACCAGGGCGCTGGCGGCATCCCCGTACATGCGGCCGAGCACCATGCTCGCCACCACCAGCAGCACGCTCACCAGCAGCGCCACCGTCCCGCTCACCCAGCCGGGCACGGCATCGGGCGCGGCGAGCAGTCCGAGGCAGCCGACCAGCATGGTCAGCACGGCCAGCACCGATCCGGTCAGCCGCGCTGTTCGCGGCGTCCGCCCCCGGAAATGATCGGCGTCGGCAATGGCGACGTTGTACATGATGTCGTCGAACAGCGGCGTCGGCGCGGTGTGCCCGGCGCTTTCCAGCATGAGCAGTTCACCGTCGCGCACATCCTGTTCGGCGAGGCTGAGCGAATTGGAGAACGGCGGCTGGCCGACCCGGGCCAGCACCCATTCGTGCGGTTCGAACTGTTCGCCGTCATGGTCGAAGTCATTGGCCCGGCTGTGCTGGGCGACCATATCGACCACGCCGGGAATGACGAGGGCGACCGGGACATCGACCGGAATGGCCATATCGACCTGGGTATGCTTGGCCAGAATGGTGACCCGCGCGAGATCCGGCGCGCGGACCAGGCCGCGTGCATCGTCGATATGATCCGTTCGCGCGTGCGTCACGCTGCCCCCAAATTCGATCGACCTCTTGTTTCCGGTAGCAGCGCGCGTATCGCAGCGCCGTGAAGTGCACAAATGCTGACCGCACTCTACGGCATCCGTCCCGCTATCCGTAGACTCAGTCCCGCAGTCCAGCCATTCGATGGGGGATTAAGCGTGAGTACCGTACGGTTCCAGCGTCGCCCGCGCCGGGAGATTCCACGCTCACCGGGCGGTGAGGTGACGCTCCAGCCGCCGCCGGAGATTCCTCGCAACATTCCAGCGAACCTCTTCACCAAGCTCATGCCGGTGGTGATGGTGGTCGGCATGCTGGGCATGGTCGCGCTGCTGTTCACCTCCGGCAGCGCCATCGCGTCCAATCCGATGAGCCTGATGTTCCCCATGATGATGGTCTTCTCCATGGTCGGCATGTACGCCGGACAGGGCGGCAAGGGCCAGAAGTCGGCCGAGGCCAATGAGGACCGCAAGGACTATCTGCGCTATCTCGACCAGGTCCGCCGGGATGTCGAGGAGACCGCGGAACAGCAGCACGCCGCCATCGAATGGAGTCATCCGGAGCCGGGGCTGATCTGGATGCTAGCGGGCATCACCCGCATGTAGGAGCGCCGCCCCGGCGACAAGGACTTCTGCCACGCCTGCATCGGCCTGGGCAGTCAGCGGCTGGCGACCCGGCTCGTCGCGCCGGAGACCGGACCGGTGGAGGAGCTCGAACCGATCGCCGCGGTCTCGCTGCGCCGCTTCGTGCGCACCCATTCGACGGTCCCCGATCTGCCCACCGCCATTGCGGTGAAGGGTTTCGCCAGCATGCAGCTCTCCGGCGATCGGGCGCAGGCGCGGGAGATGACGCGCGCCATGCTGTTGCAGCTGGCCATGTTCCAGGGGCCGGATCAGGTGCTCGTCGCGGTGGTGTGCGGGCCCGATACCGCCGGGGAGTGGGAGTGGGCGAAATGGCTGCCGCACACCCAGCATCCGGAATCCCAGGACGGCGTCGGCACCGAGCGCATGGTGTACGGATCCATGCGCGAGGCGCAGGCGGGGCTGGCGCCCTTGCTGCACAACCGGGTTCGGTATTCGCGCAATCAGCCGCCGAATCCGAATCTGGTGCAGATCGTGCTGGTGGTGGACGGCGGGCTGCTGGAGGCCGAGGAAGATCCGTTGCGGGAGACCGGATTCGAGCGCGTCACCGTCGTCGACCTGTGCGGGTACGCGCCGCGGCTGGCGGCCTCGCGCGGGATTCAGATGCTGGTGGAGAACGGGGAATGCGCGGGGCGCGGAGCCACCGGGGCGATGGAGCGATTCGCCGCCATCGACCGGATCAGCGCCAAGGAGGCCGAGCAGGCGGCGCGGCGGCTCGCGCCCTATCGGGCCGCCACGCAGCGGGCGAGCGAGTCCACCGGTGACGAGGGCGAAGTCATTTCGACCTGGTCGCAGTTGCTGGGCCTCGGCGATATCGGCACGTTCAATCCGGGGAACGCGTGGCGGCCGCGCTACGGGCGGGAGCGGCTGCGGGTGCCGTTCGGGGTCGGCGCGGACGGGCTGCCGGTCATCCTCGATATCAAGGAGGCCGCCGAGGGCGGTATGGGCCCACACGGGCTGTGCATCGGAGTGACCGGCTCGGGCAAGTCGGAATTCCTTCGGACGCTGGTGCTTTCGCTCATCACCACGCATTCCCCGGATCAGCTGAATTTCGTGCTCGTCGACTTCAAGGGCGGTGCGACCTTCCTCGGGCTGGAAGGAGTCGCGCATGTCGCGGCCATCATCACCAATCTGGAAGAGGAGGCCGATCTCGTCGAGCGCATGCGTGACGCCCTCGCCGGTGAGATGAATCGGCGGCAGGAAGTGCTGCGCGCCGCGGGCAATTTCGCGAACGTCTCCGAATACGAGAAGGCGCGCGCGGCCGGGGCGGATCTGGATCCGCTGCCCGCGCTGTTCGTGGTGCTCGACGAGTTCTCCGAATTGCTCTCGCAGCACCCGGATTTCGCGGAGCTGTTCACCATGATCGGACGGCTGGGACGCTCGCTGCACGTGCATCTGCTGTTGGCCTCGCAGCGCCTCGAAGAAGGCAGGCTCAAGGGGCTCGAAAGTCATCTGTCCTACCGCATCGGGCTGAAGACCTTCTCCGCCAATGAATCTCGTCAGGTGCTCGGTGTTCCGGACGCCTACAACCTGCCGAACAACCCCGGCGGCGGCTACCTCAAATCCGATTCCGGCGAGATCGTCCGATTCCAGGCCGCCTATGTGTCCGGCCCGTACGAGGGCGGCGGATCCCAGACCGATGTCGGCGAGGACGGGCACTCCGGCGATATCGATGTGACGGCGCGGCCGTTCACCGCCACCCACGTGGATTTCCGTGCCGCCGACCGCATTCCGCTGCCCCTGCGGCGGGAACCGGAGCAGTCCCGGCCCGATGCCGAGCTGGTCTCCAACCTGCAGATGCTGGTCTCGCGCGTGCGCGGGCACGGCCGCCCCGCGCACGAGATCTGGCTGCCGCCGCTGGACGAACCGGCCACCCTCGATCAGCTGCTGCCGCGCTCGATCCTGACCGGTGAATGGAATCCGGTCGCCACGCTGCGCGCGCCCATCGGCATTGTGGACCGCCCCTACGATCAGCGCCGCGATCCCCTGGTGGTGGACCTGTCCGGCTCCCGCGGCAATGTCGCCGTGGTCGGCGGCCCGCAATCCGGTAAGTCCACCGCCTTGCGTGACCTGGTCATGGCCATGTCGCTCGCGCACACCGCCGAACAGGTGCAGTTCTACTGTCTCGGCTTCGGCGGCGGCACGCTGCTCGGCCTGGAGGGGCTGCCGCATGTCGGCTCGGTCGCCAGTCGCATGGACGAGGACCGGGTGCGGCGCACGGTCGCCGAAATGGTCACCCTGGTCCGGCAGCGCGAAGCCCGGTTCCGGCAACTCGGCATCGAATCCATGGCGGAATTCCGGCGGCTGCGCTCCCTGGAACCGAATGCCAGCACCGCCGCCACCGGCGCGCACGCGGACCCGTTCGGCGACGCCTTCCTGGTGATCGACGGCTACGGCACGTTCCGCCAGGAATTCGACGCCCTCGAGCAAACCGTCATGAACCTTGCAGTACAGGGTCTTTCGTACGGCGTGCATGTCGTGATCTCACTCGCCCGCTGGCCCGAGGCCCGCCCCGCCCTCAAGGATCAGATCGGCACCCGCATCGAACTGCGCCTGGGCGACCCCATGGACTCCGACCTCGGCCGCCGGTTCGCCGCCCTGGTGCCCATGGGCCGCCCCGGCCGCGGTATGACACCCGACCTGCTGCACATGCTCACCGCCCTGCCGCGCATCGACGCCGATCCCGACCCGGCCACCCTGGGTCCCGCTGTGGCGCAAGCGGTCTCGGCCATTGCCGAGGCCACGCCCGGCCGTCCCGCCCCGCATGTGCGCATGCTCCCCGAACGCCTTCCCCGCGAGGAGCTGCTGCGCCTCGCCGACGACTGGCCCACCCGCGTCGACCGCTCGGCACCGACCCTGCGCTTCCCCCTCGGCATCAACGAGGCCGAGCTGGCGCCGGTCTACCTGGATTTCAATGCCAGCCCCCACCTCGTGGTCATCGGCGATTCCGAATCCGGCAAGACGACCCTGCTCCGCTCCCTCGTCGACTCGATCTGCGAATCGAACACCCCCGACCAGGCGCGCATCATCATGGGCGACTACCGCCGCACCCTGCTCGGCTCGGTCCCCCAGGGCTACCTCGCCGGTTACGGCTCCACCGCCCCCCAATTCACCCAGAACATGGCCGATCTCGCCGCCTACGTAACCCAGCGCATGCCCGGCCCCGACGTCACCCCCAGCAACTCCGCGACCGCTCCTGGTGGCGCGGCCCCGAAATCTACGTCCTCGTGGACGACTACGACCTGGTCGCCACCGCCAGCGGCAACCCCCTGCACGCCCTGGTCGACCACCTGGCCCACGCCCGAGACCTCGGCTTCCACCTGATCATCGCCCGTCGCTCCGGCGGCGCGGGCCGCGCCCTCTACGAAGCCACCATGAACCGCCTCAAGGAACTCAACTCCGCCGCCCTCATTCTGAGCTGCAACAAAGACGAGGGCATCCTCTTCGGCCACACCAAACCCGCGCTCATGCTTCCCGGCCGCGGCACCTACGCCACCCGCTCCGGCGACGAACTCATCCAACTCGGCTGGCTCCCACCCGCCTGACGACACCAAACAGGCCGCGCCTCACCAATCATCCGCGTAGAGCTGGGGGCGAAAGATTTCGTCCACGCTGTCGGCGGTCTTCATCAAGTCGGTCCAGACCTGTAACTGCGGCATATCGGCAGCGCCGAGCTTCTCGGCGACCCAAATCGGCAAACTCCCGAATTTCGATACCATCTGCGCGTAGAGCTGGATGTGGGCATGCCCTCGGGTTTCCTGTCTGCTGCGTGCTGCGGCGCGGCGCCGTTCCGCCGGTATCCGCTCCTCGAGGATGACGTCCTCGAGAATTTCCGCAGTAGTAGCTGCGCGGATAATCCATTCCCTCCACTGCGTTTCGTCCGCAGTGTGAATCATGGTGGTGACCTCGGTTGGCACGGGCCCGAATTTCAGCGCCAGTATCCCGAGCAAGGCCTTGGCGCGCCCTCGGGCTTCACCTCGGGCTTCACCTTCGGCGCGAAGCTGTTCCGCGGTTGTCATGGTGACCTCCTCGGCGCGTGGATTCGCCGCCGACCCAGGATGCCGCTGATCCATGATCTACTCCACGAAGACCTCGTCGACGCTTTCCGCCTCTAGTGCCCGGGTAGTCCATTCCTCCAACTGCGCTACGCTCGCAGCGTGAATTGTGGTGGCGATACCGGTTGGCACGGGCCCGAATCTCGCCGCCAGTATCGCGAGCAGGGACTTGGCGAGCCCGCGGGCTTCACCTTCAGCGCGAAGTTGTTCTGCGGTTGTCATGATGACCTCCTTCGCATCGGGGCCGAGCTGGTCGAGGAGCGGTTTCAGGTCCGCGGGCGGGGTTTCCCCGACTTTCATTATGTACGTCGCGACGCACTCCAGCGTGTCGATCCCACCGGGCGCGGATATCGGGGTGTTGAGATCCTCCACCACCGGTAACAGGTCCATGCCCAGGTGCTTGTTCTTGGCCGCGACCTTCAGAATCACCAACAGCACTCGGCTCGCGGGCGTCAAGTCTCGTCCGCACAGTGCGGAGACCACGTGCACGGTGAGATCGTCGAGCAGGAACCGGAAGCGGGGCAACAAGTCACCGAGGGCTTCACGGGTGACGGGATCGACATCGATCAGATCTGCCAGCTCAGTTGGTTTGCTCCAGCTGCGGCCATCGGGGCTCGCGTGCACCACCAACGGAATCACCGCTGGCAGACGCTCCACGGACGAATGGTCCTGGATGTATTCGGTCCAGATGCCGACCATGTATTCCAGCATCCGCATCGGCATCAGCGGGTCCGGGCGACTCTGGTGTTCGATCAGCACGTAGACGAACGCGTCGCGGCCGTGCAGGCGGGTGCGGAACAGGAGATCGCTGACCCGCGACTGCAGGTGCTGGGAGACATAGGTGCACGGCCGCAACTCCAGCATGTCCCAATCGATGTGCTGCGCCAGTGTGTTCGGCAGTGCTGCCCGTATCTCGCTGGCGGCGTCGGGAGCATGGGACAGCATCTTCCGGAAGAACGCATCGTGTGGATTCGACGGCGACTGAGCCATGGTCACGGAAGCTACTTGCCAAAGGGTTGCGACACACAGAATTCCGGCGACCGATATCCGACACGCGGGTTCTGGTCGTGACACCGGCCGATCAGTTCTGCGGTTTTACAGGCTCTTTGGCTGGATTCGGGTCGGGGGCTACGCCGTCGTGGGCGACCATGGCGGCCTCTCGGCTCAAAGTGGGGCCGGGGGCCAGAAGGGCGATGATGGGCCAGGGGGCGGGTTCGGGGCGTACCGATTCGGGGTCCATGCCCAATGCTTTGGCGGATTCGAGGTTTTCGATGCCGTAGCGGACGCCGAAATCGGAAATGTAGAAGAGGGTGTCGCGGCGTTGGCTGTCGGGTTCCAGGCCGGTGGTTTGGATGTAGTAGCCGGTGCCGGGTTGGGTGTAGAACGAGTCGAGGTTGGGGCCGGTGCCGTCGGATTGGGCGAGGGGGACGAGTTTGGCGCGGTCGGGGATGGGGACGGCGTGGCCGGTGAGGATGGTCAGGTCAGCGTGGCGGCTGCCGTCGGAGTTGTCGGCGGCGGTGACCGGTTTCCAGGACATGCAGTCCACCGGGTGGTCTTTGCGGTCTACGAGTTCTGGTGCGCTGTGGGGGTATTCGGAGATCTGGAGGGCGGCGGAGACGGGGGCGGCGGTGCGGTCGGCCTGAGTGATGCGGTCGTCGGCAGCGGTGGAGCGGTAGGCATTGCGGATGATGTCGGCGGTCAGGGGGGAGACCGGTTGCAGGCCGTCGGCGAGGACGACGTAGTACTTGTCGTCGTCGGTGCGGACCTGGACCACATCGCCGATGCGGTGGTCGCCGAGCGAATACCTCGGGGCCGCACCGGCATCGGCGATGGGCGGGGCCACCAGGGGCAGGACTTCGGGGATGGCGTTGAGCAGGCCCTCGCTGATGAGGCGGGGGGTGCGGCCGCGCAGATCGAGGGCGTCCACGACCGCGCGATCGTTCAGATCGATGCGGGCGCGCTGGTTGTCGTAGACGAGGTAGGCATGGTCGCGGCCCTGGACGAGCAGCGCCTTACCGGAGCCGAGCGGAGATGCCTTGTCGCCCAAGGCCGGATCACCGGCCAGCACGGAGGTGGTGATGGAGCGGCTGCCGTCATTGGCCAGCGCGTCGCACACGGTCCAGGTGTGCCCGGCGCTCGCGGCGTCGAAGTTCAGCGAGGCGGGGGCGCCGGGAATGCCGATGAGCTGACCGCGCGGCTTCTTGGCCAGCTCGGATTCCTTGACCGTCGCGGGTTTGGCGGCCTCCCCGGCCGCCAGTCGCGCCGAGGCCAGGTTCAGCGCCGGGTGCACCACATTGTCGATGACCACGTAGACCGCACCGGTGTCCTTGCCGATGAGGATCTGATTGGAGCCGATCTTGTCCTGCGGACGCAGGAGAGCTAACACTCCGCAACCAGCCAGGGCGACCACCGCGAGAACAATGCCGACCGCATAGGCCCGCGATTGCGACCGCATCGGGTCGTGCAGCACTCGCACGTCCCTACGCACCAGGGCGTGTTCCATGCGGCGGACCAGGAAGCGGTAACCGCTCACCTGCCAACGCGTCGTCGGTTTTGAAGGCATGAAAACTCCCCCGACCAGTGATTGCGTTCGCCGAACACAGTACAGTTCCCGGGGATCTTCATTCGCACTCGGCCGCGGACCAGGGGCCGATCCGAGACGTTGGAGACGAGGATGACCGAATCCAGGAGGGCGCGATTCCGCCCGTCGCCGACACACGTGACGCTGGCGAATCTCCTGGTCGCCCAACTGACCGGCGTGGTCGCCATACTGGTCGCTCTGGTCTGCGGATTGCCCTTCTGGCCAGCATTAGGGTTGGCGCTAGTAGTCGGATTGATCCTTTTGATCCCATTCGGCAAACGTTCGGTTGCCTCCTGGATCGGCACTCGCTGCCGCTTCCGCCCCACCCGCGCCCGCCCACCCGCCGATCTCATCGACTTCCGCGCGGGCGACGGCCGCTCGCTCGGCCTCTACCGCGACGGCAGCCGCGTGGTCGCCGTGGTCGAGGTGCTGCCCCCGAAAGGCGGCCTCACCCGCCTGGGCCGCGCCACCGTGGCGGCCTCCCACCTGCTGCCCCTGGCCGAACTCGCGAAACGCCTGCGGCAGCGCGACATCCTGCTCGACGGCATCGATATCGTCTCGCACGGATTCCGCAGCCGCTCCGGCACGCCCGCGGGCGCCATCTACGAATCCCTGCTCGGCCCGCTCCCCGCGACCGCGCACCGCACCGTCTGGCTGGCCATCGCCTACGACCCGCTGCGCTGCCCGGACGCCGCGGCCCGCCGCGGCGGCGGCCTGGACGGCGCCTGCCGCACGGTCACCATCGCCACCCAGCGCATCGTCCGGACCCTCGAGGACGGCGGCTGCGCGGCGCGCATCCTCACCGCCCCCGAGATCACCCAGGCCGCACTGCAGATCACCGCGGGCGTGGACCCGGCCGCCGTGACCCAGCGCTGGCGCTACGCCGAGCTCGGCAACAGCGTGAACATCGGGGCCGCGGTGGATCCGCGCGAGATCGACTCCGAACGGCTGGCCGGGCTGTGGGTCCCGCCCTCGCGCGGCACCACGGTGACGGTGCGCCTGCGCCCCGGCACGACCGCCGAGACCGTGCGCATCGGCGCGGCCTGACGGCTCACCGCGCGAGAGCTGCCGGAGGAACCGGTGCAGCGGCACATGATCTCGATGAACGGCCGCCACCGTGAGGGCCTGCTCGCCCAGCTGCCGATGGCGGTCCCCGGCCTGGACGCCACCGTGCCCACCATCGAACGCGAGATCGAGGCCGTCGACGCCGTGCAACTGGCCTCGGCGGGTTGCGGGCAGCTGCTCGGCTCCGACGACGAGGGCAATGGCGTCGCCATCCGCGTTGTCGGCCAGGGTGTTTCGAGCGTGTACGTGGCCGGTGAGATGTATCTGGCCCAGCAGCTGGTGTTCCGCGCGCTGGCGGTCGGCGAGCGCATCCTGATCCGGACCGACCGACCCGAATCGTGGGCGCATCTGCTCACCACCATAGGCAGTCCGGAGCGGCTGGCCCTGGCCACCGAAACCCACCAGGCCGATGCCGGATTCACCGCGACGGTCGTGGACGGCGTGCTCGTCCCCGCCCCGCACGCCGGTATCACCACCGTGTACCTCGCCGGGCATCCGCTGGGCTGGCCCACCGCCCGCCCGGATCTGTCCATTACCCAGCCCGATGCGGTGGGCAATCGGATCATCGTGCGCACCGGAACCACGGAGGTGGAATTGAACCTGGTCTCCATTCCCCGCGAGACCACCTATATCGGCCGCCCCCCGGACCGCACCGGCCTTCGCGATGTAGGTCAGCCCGGATACGGATCGGCCGCGCGCGCGTCCCGCAATGCGCTTCCCCACCAAGCGAGTTGGCGCAGCAGCCGCTCGGACGCGTCGACGGCGGCGCCGTCCCGAGTCTCCCCCGCGGCATCGAATTTCCGCTTGGCCTCGGCGAAGCTGACGGACTCGCGAATGGAGACCATGTGAATCTCCGCGACCACCTGCCGCAATTGCTCGACCGCGCGCAGCCCGCCGGACAATCCGCCGTAGCTCACGAATCCGATGGGCTTGGCCCGCCATTCGCGTTTCGCGGTGTCCAGGGCGGTCTTCAGCGAGGCCGGATATCCGTGGTTGTATTCCGATGTCACCGCCACGAAAGCATCGGCGGAGGCGATCCTTTCGCAATAGGCCCGCGTCTGCGGCGTCTCGGTCAGATCCACCGGCAGCGGCGTCTCGAGCAAATCGATGACGCCCACCGCGAAACGCGCATCGGCGCGCGCGGCCCGCAGAAACCAGTCCGCCACCACGGGCGCGAACCGTCCGGGCCGGGTGCTGGCCACAATGACTTCGAGCCGCAATGGATTCTCCATGGCGCGAGCCTAGATCCCGCCGCCGCGGATTCCGCACAGCGGCTAGCGCCGGGCCCCGCCGGTCGCGTAGTCCGGCAGCCCCCGGGCGGGCGCGGTCCGCGCGGTGAAGTCGAGCGCGTGCCGGGCGCGTTCCGGATTGGCCACCACATGACGGATATCGGTGATCCGGTAGTGCCCGGTCACAATGGGCGCCGGACCATTGAGCGCCTTCGCCATCATGGACGCCACCTCCCACAGCGTGAGCGGCCGTCCCGAGGCGATATTCAGCGGTACGAATCCGGCGGGCCCGCGCTCCACCGCCGCGACCGTCGCGGCGGCGGCATCGCGCACGTGCACGAAATCCCGTACCTGCCCGCCGTCCTCGAAGATCCGCGGCGCCCGCCCCGCCAGCAGTTCCGCCCGGAACCGGGCGACCACACCGGATTCCGCGGTGCGCATGGGCGGACTGTCCGCGACCGAATCGCCGTACACGTGGTGATACCGCAGCACCGTGGCCGCCGATCCGGTGCTCGCCGACCAGGCCAGCGCATAATGCTCCTGCGCGACTTTGCTTGCCGCATAAGCGCTCCGCGGCCGCAGCGGGGCGTCCTCGCCAAGCGGCTCCCAGGTCAGCACGTCCCCGGTGCGGGGTGCGCGGTGATCGAACATGCCCCGATCCAGATCGGTGCGCCGCCGCAGTCCCGGGAAGAAGGGCCCGCCGCGCACCGTGCGATACCGCCCCTCCCCGTACACCGCCACCGAGGAGGCCAGTACCAGCCGCCGCACCCCGGCGCGTTCCATGGCGGCCAGCAGGACCGCCGTCCCGGCGTCATTGTGCGAGGCGTAGACCGCCGCCCGCTGCATCCCCACCGGACCGGGCCGTTGCGGGCCCGCCTCCGGTTGCGCGGCGACCGGTCCCCGGACGCACGGCCCGGCGCCGGGTGCGCCGGATACTCGGCCGGACTGCCCGTCGCCCTCGAGATCGGGCGCATCCCGCAGGGCGGGCCCCACCACGGGGCGGGCGCCCGGTCGGCGACCGGACATGGGCTCCGGTCGGACCGGGCCTTCCGGAACATTCGCCAAGGGCACGGCGGCCGCGAGATGGCAGACCACGTCGATCCCGTCCAGGAGCGGCTCCACCTGCTCCGGATGGCGGATATCGACCCGGGAGATCCCCTCGGGCGCAACCGCGTTCGCGCCGTGCACGGCATCGAGCATGGCATCCACGGCCACCACGTCGTGCCCGGCGGCGAGCAGGGCGCGATGCACGTGCGAGCCGATGTAACCCGCGGCGCCGGTCAGCAATACGCGCGACCGGTCGGCTCGATATTCGCCTCCGCTCATCTCTCCAGCCTAGGCGAACCGGATGGCCCTACGGCAGCTCGAAGGGCAGCTTCACACCCGTTCCGGCGTGCACGCGGCACTTGTCGCAGGTGTCGTCGCCGTCGACGGCGGCAACCGCCCGGCGCACCAGGGCCTTGAACGGCACCAGATTTCGCTCGAACTCGGCGAAAACATCGGCGGCGCTGACGCCTTCAGCGGATTCCAGTCCAGCATCCAGGTCGGTGACCAGAGCGATTGCGGAATAGCACATTTCGAGTTCACGGGCGAGTACCGCCTCCGGATGCCCGGTCATATTGACCAGCTCCCAGCCCTGCCCGGCGAACCAGCGGCTCTCGGCGCGGGTGGAGAAGCGCGGACCCTGCACCACGACCATGGTGCCGTAGTCCTTCACCGGCAGCTCGGCCCCGGCGGAGGCGATTGCGGCGGCGCGCAATTCACCGCAGTACGGATCGGCGAAGGAGACGTGCACGCCGCCCGCGTCGAAGAAGGTCTGGTCCCGCCCGGAGGTGCGATCCACCAGCTGATCCGGCACGGCGACGGTACCCGGCCCCCAGTCGGCGCGCAGGCTGCCCACCGCGCAGGGCCCGAGGATGCGGCGCACGCCCAGCGACCGCAGCGCCCACATATTGGCGCGATAGGGCACGGTGTGCGGCGAGTACTCGTGCTTGCGGCCGTGCCGCGGCAGGAAGGCGACCGAGCGCCCCTCGACCTCGCCGATGGTGATGGGGTCCGACGGCGCGCCGAACGGAGTTTCCAGCTCCACGGTGGTCGCGTCGTCGCCGAAGAAGTCGTAGAACCCGCTGCCGCCGATAATGGCCAGCGTGGCCCGTGGATCCGCACTCATGGCGCTGATTCTTGCGCATCCGGGCATGAGTGGTACGACCAGGGCGAACCTTGTACCCTAGGGGGGTATTAATGTCCGGGAGTGAGGAATCGTCGGTGACCAACGAGCAGACCACAGCCGAGCAGCCCTGCCATGACCACTCGACGCACGGCTACATCACGGCGAAAGACGACTACCTCAAGCGGCTGCGCCGCATCGAGGGTCAGGCCCGCGGCCTGCAGCGCATGGTCGAAGAGGAAAAGTACTGCATCGACATCCTCACCCAGGTCTCGGCCATGACCAAGGCCCTGCAGGCCGTCGCCATGGGCCTGCTCGAGGATCACATCAGCCACTGCGTGGTCGACGCGGCCGTGGCGGGCGGCCCGGAGGCCGAGGCCAAGATCAAGGAAGCCACCGACGCCATCGCGCGCCTGGTGCGCACCTGATCCGATCCGACCGGCACTCGGCGCCGAGCACGACCGTGCCCGGCGCCGAGCCCCTGCCCGGGTTCAACAGGCGGCCATACCCGCCGGATAGTCCGCGACCATGGGCATGACCCAGGAGTCACCCAGCCGCCGGGTGGTGCCGGTGCGCGCGGCATTCCGCCGCCCGGGCGCCCGGCCCTGCCGATGCCGGCGGCCACCGGCCATATCGTGCCCGTGGCCGCCCGCCTCATCGACTTCGAGATCCGCGTAGAGAATGCCCTCCGCGCCCTCGGCGAGCGGTGTCACCACCTCGGTGCCGTCCGAGTTGTAGATGCGGGCGCGCCCGGTGCGCCGCGGCGGCCGTAGGAATCCGCCGGTGCCGTCCAGTGCGGCGGCTTCCCCAACCACCGCACAGGGCGCGAGCACGAAGGCGTGCGATTCCAGGGCATACATGCGGCTGACGGTCGCGCCCGAATCGGGCCCGGTCGGCGCGAGACCGCTCGGGGCTCCGGCCCAGGCGGCGACATGGATCTGTTCCTCGTCCGCGCGCAGGGCGCGGGTCAGCAAGGGTCGTTGATTCTCCTGTCCGGCGAGCGCGCCCAGCCGCCCCAGCGAACCGTGATGCACGGTAGGCAGATTCGGGGTACCGGAGGCGAACACCTTGCGTTCCACACTGTTGAGCCCGGCCTTGCGCCGGACCGATTGCACCTGACCGAATTCGTCGATGACGGCCTGCGCCATATAGATTCGGCGATCCTGTCGCTCACCGAATCCCAGCACCACCTGGATGCCGTTGCGACCGGCCGCATCCGAGACGGCGCGCATTTCCACGCCATCGCACGTCATCGAATTCTCGCGACAGCGAGTCGAATACTCGACATTCCATTGATTCGATTCCACCCATCGCCACCACGGATAACCTGGTAAGAAGGTCTCCGGGAATGCGACCAGGTGGGCGCCGCCCGTCGCGGCGGCGCCGATCAGTTCGACTACTTGTTCGATGCCATCCGACAACCGTAACCATTTCGGCTCGGCTTGCACGGCGGCGACCCGGACCGTATTACTCATCCTGTATTCCTCATGGAACGTGATGCTGGTCAACGGTTTCGGTTCGAACAATGGCGAATAGCGCCTTTCTACCGACTGTTCATGCCATCGCCCGGAATGCGCCCGGTGTCGTGCCCATTTCCATCCGGAAGGATCGATAGAAACTGCGCTCGGTCAGGAATCCCGACGCCGTCGCCACCGCGGACAACGGCAACTGCGGCGCATTGCGCAACAACTCGCAGGCTCGTTCGACGCGCATGCGCCGCAACATGGTGCCCGGCCCGTCGGAGAACTCGCCGAATACCCAATAGAGCGTACGCCGGGACATTCTGCACCCCTCCGCGATTCGATCCACACCCAGGTCCGGATCGGCGCAATGCTCGCGCATGTAGGCCAGCACCCGTTGCCGATTCAGCGCATCGGCGGACTGCTCGCGCGGGATGCCGCCGGAGGCCGCCACCACGGCCGCTGCCAGCAGATCGACCGCGGGCGCGGCCAGCAGCGCGGCCGCGCCCGGATCGGCGCCCTGCAATCTCGCGAGTTTCCGGAAGAATTCGCCGACGATTCCGGGAGCGCTGTCACTGGAAAAGGCCGTCGCCGTCGGCACATCGGAGTCCACCACGCCGTAGCGCTCGCGCAGCTTGCTCATCGGCACCTGCACCACGACATGTTCCCAGTCCTGCTCCACCTCCCAGCGAAAGGGCCTGGTGGCGTCGTAGAACACGATCGAACCCGGATCCACTCGGGCGATCCGGCCGTCCTGCCGGACCTGGCCGCCGCCACTGAGCGGAATGCTCGCGAAGAGAAACTCCTCGTGATTGCGGTCGATCAGTCGTTTGGTGCGATCGATGAGCTGTGGCGTGCCCGCCAGAATGCTCACGTGCAGATTGCCGTAGGTGGCATGTTCGAGCGATCCATGAAAACGATCGGTCTGTTTTGGTGAAATCGCCAGCGGCACATACGCCTGGCTCAGCAATGCCTCCCAGCGTTCGAAGGCTTCCCCCGCCGGTGTTTCCGCTTCGGATCCGATCTCGATCCGATCAACCGCCTCCGACTGATCCACTCCGCATCCCTCGATGACCGTCGACGGCCCTTCGCCCGACCGAATAACGGGCAGTGTGTCAGATTCCGGCGCGCTCGACCAATAGCGGAATACCACTAGGCGGCCGACTCGAAGCTCAGATCCAGCTCCAGATCCGCGTACAGGATGCCCTCCTCGTGCCCGCTCAGCGGCGCTGCCAGCTCATCTCCCCCGGGCGCGTAGATCCGCGCGTGCCCGCCCGGTCCGCGCACCAGTTGCTTGGCCGAATCCGGGCCGCGCCGGATCTCGCTGCCCGCCACATCCATGATCGAGCAGGCCGCGATGACGTTCAGCTGACCCACCACCGCGTACCAGAGCGTGGCCGCATTGTTCACGCGCACACCCCATTCCACATCCCGGGCGACAATGAATCCGGGCCAGGACACGATGTGCACCTGTGCCCCGGTGCGCTCGAGTTCCCGGCGCTCGGGCAGATGCAGTTGCTCCGAACCGCCGTGCACGCCGATGCGGCCGATCTCGGTGCGGAAGACGTACTGATCGGTGGGCTCACCGGCTCGGAAGATCTTGTGCTCCAGGGCGGTCAGCTCCGGCTTGCGGCGCACGCCCAGCAGCACCCCGCGCTCGTCGATGAGGCATTGCGACATGTACAGCGCGGTCCCGCAGCGCTCGCTGAAGCCCAGCAGCACATGAATGCGGTGCCGGCGGGCGGCATCGGCGATACGGCGGAACTCGGTGCGGCCCACGGTCATCGAATTGGTCCGATAGCGCGCGAAGAAGCCCTGTCCCCAGCTCACCGAATCCAGCCACAGCCACCACGGGTAGCCCGGTAGAAACGTCTCCGGAAATGCGATGAGCCGCGCGCCGCCGGCGGCCGCGGTCTCGATGAGGTCGATCGTCTGCGCGACACCGCCGCGCAGATCGAGCCACCTCGGTTCTGCTTGAACGGCTGCCACCCGCACCTTCGTCGGCACCCTCGGCTCCTTCGACACGGATTGTGAGTCCACGCCGGGTAGCCCGCGAACAAGACCTTGGTCGGACGAGCCGGCATGCAATCACCCTTCGCCGAACGATGGCTGAGTGCAGTGACAAACCGTGCCGAGCTAGTGACCGGACGTGCCTGGCGCCAGCTGAGCGCGGAATTGCCCGGGGGTGAGACCGGTTTCCTCGCGGAATGCCCGGTAGAAGTGCCGGTCGGTAGCGAATCCGGATGCGGCGGCGATGGCCGCCAGCGGGCGGGTGAGATCGGAGCGCAGCAGTCGGCGGGCATGTTCGACCCGCATCCGGCGCACCAGGGCGGCCGGGCCGCCGAAGCCTTCGCACAGCCGGTAGAGCGTGCGGCGCGAGACCAGACAGGCGTGCGCCACCTCGTCGACCGTCAGCTCCGGATCGGTATAGCGCCTGCGCAGATAGGCCAGCACCTGCTGGCGGTTGAACAGGGAATCCGAGGGCGCGGGCGAGGTATTGCCGGTCGCCAGCAGGACCGCGGAGGACAGCATGCCCGCGATCTCGGACTCCAGTACCGTTGCGGCGCGGCTGGTTTCCTCGGCGGGCAGCTCGGCCAGGCCGCGGAAGAAACCGGCCACCACGCCGAGCGCACCGGTGGTGGGCAACGGGGTGGCGAGCGGGAGTTCGTCGCGAATCAGCCCGGCGTGCTCGAGCACCAGGTTCATGGGCGCGCGCACGATGGTGGAGATGGCGTCGTCGGTGGTGCGGCTCTCCAACGGGCGGGCGCTGTCGAAGAAGACGATGGAACCGGCGGGGCTGTCGGCCAGCTGGCCGTTCTGCTCGGTCCAGTTCGCGCCCTCGACAACAATATTCACCAGCAGGAACTCGGCGCTGGCCTGTTCCACCTGGCGTTTGGTGCGCACCCCGCGCTGGGCGCTGGCGCGCATGCGGGTGATCATGGAGCGGTCGAACTGGCTGACGGTGACCTCACCGCGCCAATTCCCCGTGACCAGTGGCTCGATGGTGGCGGGCACGACAGTATCGGCGATGATCGCCTCCCACTGCTCGAATGCCTCCCGCGCGGAAGTGTCGGAGCTGGAGCACACTTCGGCGCTGGCGGTTGCCGCGTTTCCCACTCCTGCATCATCCCATCCTCCGAGCCCCAGCAAACAGATTTGAACCTGTTCGAATCCGGCAAAAAGGACCAGTTCGGGTATAAAGCAGGACGTTTCGTGAGGTTGATGGAGTTCGCTGCCCGGCCGTCTGCGGCTCAGCGACGACCGGGCGGCGTCTCCTCGTCGCACGACCCGGCACGTCGGCATCATCGACGACGGCGCCAGACGTGCGAGCGGCGCGCTTCGCCTCGGTGCACTATCGCGACGAAAAACCACCCGACGCACGAGTTCTGCGACTTGGTTCAGGGAATCACCGGCAGCAAACCGATGCCTCACAAGTATTCACATCGCCCACGATGCTGTGACTGTCAGCGCGTGCCAGATCACTGCCAATTCACGTCATACGAACAGCGCTCGCCGGGTCTCCGGGACAAGGCGCGACGCCCGTACGGAATTCGCCCGGGGTCATACCCATTTCCCGTTTGAAGGCGCGGTAGAACTGCCGCTCCGAGACGAATCCCGCGGAGTGCGCGATGGACAGCAGCGGCCGCGTCGGATCCGTCCTGATCAGTGCCAGCGCGCGCTCCACCCGCAGCCGCCGGAGCAGCGTCGCCACCCCGTCGTCACCCTCTTCGAACAGGCAATACAGCGTGCGCCGCGAGACCGAACAGGCATGCGCCACATGGTCGACGGTGAGCGCTGGATCGGCGTAATGACGCTGGATGAAGGCCAGCGCGCGCTGTTTGGCCAGCGTCTGCGCGGGCGCGTCGTGCGGCTGCTCACCGGCCGCCAACTGCACCACCGAGGCCAGCAGCCCGGTACCGTGCCGGGCCAGCACCGCGGCCTGTTCCGGCGCGGTGTGCTGCAATTGCGCCAGCCCGCAGAAGAATTTGCCGACGATGCCCGCGGCGCCGTCCGGCGGGAACCGCACCGCCGTCGGCAGCCGATCCGAGGCCACCCCGGAGGCGCCCACCACCTCCGCCAGCGGCACCTGCACCGCCACCACGCCCCAGCTCTGCTCGAAGTGCGCGGTGAACGGCCGCGAGCTCACATAGAGCATGAGCCCGCCGTCGGCCATCTCGCCCACCCGGCCGTCCTGCTCGAGCCAGCCGTGCCCGTGCGTGGTGATGCTGGCGAACAGCAGCGGCTCCTGCGGTTCGTGGATCAGCCCGGGAATCCGACTGATTTGCTGACCGGTCGCCGAAACCGTGGAAACGTCGATGTCATCGAAGCGCGACTGCACGATTCGCGCCCGGAACTCGCCCCGGCGCACCGGGGTGACCACCAGCGGTACGTAGGCTTGCGCGACCGCAGCCTCCCACTGCTCGAATGCCTCCTTCTCGGAAACCTCGGGCGTACTACACACTTCCACCACCGCTGGCCCAGAGCCGCCGCTCATTGGCCGATTGTCGCACTCGGTCGCTGGCGATTAAGTCGAAATCCCTTCATATTTTCCAACTTTCGCGATGCACGCCCGAAATGAGTCATCTGTCCGATACTTGGTCAGCCACCGGCAAACCGGCACACGAGAATTCGCACGCTCGGTAAAACGATTCCGGATGAACGATTCTCACCGACCGACGATGGGAAATCGGCCGCCGCGCACACGGCGGCTCCGCAATCCACGCTATGAATCAGCGAACTGGAACCTGCATGGCGAATCCTCATCGGCGACTACGGGATTCGTCCACGCCCCGAGCCGCGGACGACCTGGGACAACGGCCCGAAAAAATGGTAGCGGCAAGTTTGCTCAATCAGTGGAAACGGCTGTCCGGAAGGCGGCGGGCGTGACGCCCTGCACCATGCGGAAGGTCCGGTAGAACTGCCGCTCCGATGGGAATCCGGAGGCCTGCGCGACGGCCGAGATCGGCAGCGCGGTATCGGCGAGCAGCCGACAGGCATGGTCGACGCGCATGCGGCGCAGCACCGCGGCGGGGCCGCCCTCGAATTCGTCGAAGACCCGGTACAGGGAGCGGCGGGACATCATGCAGCCCTGCGCTATCCGATCGACCGTCAGGCCGGGATCATGGCGGTGCTCGCGCATGAAGGCGAGTACGCGCAACCGGTCGAGGGCGTGCGCGGCCGGGTCCGGGGCGATGCTGCGGGCGGCCGCGGCCACGGCCGCGACCAGCAGATCCAGGGCGGGCTCGGCCAGCAGGGCGGCCTGCTCGGGCGCGCGGGACTGCAAGCCGGCGACATCCCGGAAGAAACCGCCGACCATCGCCGCGGCACTGCGCCGCGGGAACTTCACCGCCGTGGGCACATCGCCGA
Source organism: Nocardia crassostreae (assembly GCF_001613405.1). Lineage (GTDB taxonomy): Bacteria > Actinomycetota > Actinomycetes > Mycobacteriales > Mycobacteriaceae > Nocardia > Nocardia crassostreae. The sequence goes on along the minus strand of NZ_BDCH01000028.1, from coordinate 81,198 downwards.
GGGTGAGGCCGCCGTGCTCGCGCAGCCGGGCCAGCGGGACCTGCAACACCGTCTTCTGCCACTGCCCCTGCATATCCCAGTGCAGTTCACGGCCGCTCTCGAAGAACATCATCTCGCCGGGGCCGATCTCGTCCACGCGGCCGTCCGCCATGTGCAGCCGCCCGCGACCGGTGACGCAGATGCTCGCGAGCAGATAGTCGTCATCGGTATTCGCCACGGACCGAGCGGTACGGCGTACTTCCTGCGGGGCCGAGGCGAGCGCGGTGAGATCGAGATCGCCATAGCGCCCGTGGCTGATCCAGCCGTGGAAGTCACCATCGGACGCGGGCGCGACGTGCAGCGGGAAATAGGTTTCGACCATATGCGCTTCCCAGCGCTCGAATGCCGCCGCGGCGGGCAGTTCCGCCCCCGACCGCACCTCGACCCGCCGGACCGGCGATTCGGCCTCCGCTGCCATGCACTCCCCTCGAGACCGTATCCGCCAGTTGTGGTTACAGATACTTTATCGGTCCGGGCGGTCGGCGGTCGCCTTGCGTACCGTCACCGCGGCGGCGGTGAGAACCGCTGCGGCGAGCACGAATTCGGTGATGAGAAAGGGTAGGAAGTTCCCGCCCGAGATACCGCCCGCGAGGATCGGACCGACCAGTACCGGGATCAGCAGCACGGTGTACGCGCGCCAGATCTCGGCGCGCCGGGTGGCCGCGTCCATCTCGGTCGTGCGGCGCAGGGTCGCGACAATGACGACCGCGCCGACGATCACGTAGATGATCACCGGGAGGGCATACAGAACGGCGTGCACGGATCGATCCTCGCTTCCCGGCGACTCAGTCGCCGCAGCAGCCCTCGGCGGCGGGCACGGTGCGCATCTCGCGGGTCTGGGCATTGCGGGCGGCCAGCTCGGCCTCGGCCGGATAGTCGACGGCAATGAGGCTGAGGCCGTGTGCCGGAGCCACCGTGACCGCGCTGGAGCGCTCCCGCTCGTTCAGCAGCCCGGCGATCCAGTCGGGGGTGCGGCGCCCCTCGCCCACGGCGAGCACCCCGCCGACCAGGCTGCGCACCATGGACCAGCAGAAGGCGTCCGCACTGACGTACGCGGTGAGCAGCTCGCCCTCGCGCTCCCAGTCGAAACGCTGCAACTCGCGCACCGTGGTCGCGCCCTCGCGGCGGCGGCAGAAGGCGGCGAAATCGTGCAGGCCCAAAAGCTTTTCGGAGGCGACGCGCATGGCGTCCAGATCCACGTCGGAGCGGCAGGCCACCACATGGCGGGCCTGCAGGGGTTGCGCACCGTAGGGCGCGGTGGTGAGGCGGTAGGCGTAGTGCCTGCGAATGGCGGAGAACCGCGCATCGAACTCCGCGGGCGCGGGGCGAACATCCTTGACCCGGACATCCTTCGGCAGGAACCGGGCCAGCCGATGCACCAGCCGCGGACCGTCCACCTCGGCGGCGGTGTCGAAATGCGCGACCTGACCCTCGGCGTGCACGCCCGCGTCGGTGCGCCCGGCCACGGTGAGCTGAATCGGTTCGCGCAGCACCTTGCTCAGCGACTCCTCCAGCACGCCCTGCACCGTGCGCAGCCCGGGCTGGCGGGCCCACCCGATGAAATCGGTGCCGTCGTAACCGATGTCCAGCCGTATTCGAACCGAAACCGGTTTGCTCGCCGGATCGTCCACGCGCACAGCGATCTCCTGGTTAACATGGAGAAAGCCCGCCGACCCGGAGGGGACGGCGGGCTCACTCATGGAATCGAGAGGATGCCCGAATCAGGCGTCCTTCTTCTCCTCCGCGGCATCTTCGGCAGCCGGGGCATCCTCGACCACGGTCTCGGTCACGGCCTCTTCGGCCTTGTCCTCGACGGGGGCCTCGGTGGCCTTCTGCGAAGCGGCGACACGGCGAGCGCGATCGGCCTCGTTGGTCACGGTCTTCTCGCGAACCAGCTCGATGATCGCCATCGGGGCGTTGTCACCCTTGCGCGGGATGGTCTTGATGATGCGGGTGTAGCCACCCTCACGACCCTCGCACGACGGGCCGATCTCCGCGAACAAGGAGTGCACGACGTCCTTGTTGCGGATCACCTTCATGACCTCGCGACGGTCGGCAAGGCTGCCGCCCTTCGCCTTGGTGACGAGCTTCTCGGCGTAGGGGCGCAGCGCCTTGGCCTTGGCCTCGGTGGTCGTGATACGACCGTGCTCGAAGAGCGCCGTCGCCAGGTTGGCGAAGATCGCCTTCTGGTGCGACGCCGACCCGCCGAAGCGGGCACCCTTCTTGGGCTTGGGCATTGTTGGAATCTCCTGTGTCAAAGTCGATTCGGGGCGCTACACCCCGGTCGACTAAAGCTGTTCGGTCTCGGCGTAGTCCTGCTCGCCGCTGTCGGTGTCGCTGAACGAGCCGCTGTCGCTCCAGGTGCCTCTGGCCGCGTCGTAACCGACGACGGAGGACGGATCGAAGGAAGCCGGGGAGTCCTTGAGGGACAGGCCGAGCGAGTGCAGCTTGACCTTGACCTCGTCGATGGACTTCTGGCCGAAGTTCCGGATGTCCAGCAGATCCGACTCGGTGCGGGCGACCAGCTCGCCGACGGTGTGCACACCCTCGCGCTTGAGGCAGTTGTACGACCGCACGGTGAGGTCCAGGTCCTCGATCGGCAGGCCGAACGAGGCGATGTGGTCCGCCTCGGCCGGGCTCGGGCCGATCTCGATGCCCTCGGCCTCGACGTTCAGCTCGCGCGCGAGACCGAACAGTTCGACCAGGGTCTTGCCCGCCGACGCCAGCGCATCCCGCGCGGAGATCGAGTTCTTGGTCTCGACATCCAGGATGAGCCGGTCGAAGTCGGTGCGCTGCTCGACACGAGTCGCCTCGACCTTGTAGGTCACCTTGAGAACAGGCGAGTAGATCGAGTCCACCGGGATCCGGCCGATTTCCGCACCCGACGCCTTGTTCTGCACGGCCGGGACATAACCGCGACCGCGCTCGACAACGAGCTCAATCTCCAGCTTGCCCTTGTCGTTCAGGGTGGCGATGTGCATGTCCGGGTTATGAACAGTGACACCCGCGGGCGGGACGATGTCACCGGCGGTGACGGTGCCCGGGCCCTGCTTGCGCACGTACATGGTGACCGGCTCGTCCTCTTCGGACGACACCACGAGGCCCTTGAGGTTCAGGATGATGTCGGTGACATCTTCCTTCACGCCCGGAACCGTGGTGAACTCGTGCAGCACGCCGTCGATGCGGATGCTCGTGACAGCAGCACCCGGAATGCTCGACAGCAGCGTGCGGCGCAGCGAGTTGCCGAGGGTGTAACCGAAACCCGGCTCCAGCGGTTCGATGGTGAACCGCGACCGGTTCTCGGACACGACCTCTTCGGTCAGCGTCGGTCGCTGTGAAATCAGCATGGGATCTCTTCCTCCTTCGGACGCCCACCATTTGACGTCCACGTTTGGGAGCCGTTGCGGCCCTGCGAATCACAGGGCCCCAACCAGCGGCGCGCTTACGCGCACCTATTACTTCGAGTAGAACTCGACGATCAGCTGTTCCTGCAGCGGAACATCGATCTGCGCACGCTCGGGGAGCTGGTGCACCAGAATGCGAAGGCGGCCGGGAACGACCTGGAGCCAACCCGGAACCGGACGGTCACCGATGGTCTCGCGAGCGACCTGGAACGGCAGCGTCGGCAGCGACTTCTCCTTAACATCGATGATGTCGTACTGAGAAACCTGGTAGCTGGGGACGTCGACCTTCACGCCGTTGACGATGAAGTGGCCGTGCGACACGAGCTGACGCGCCTGACGACGGGTCCGAGCCAGACCGGCGCGGTACACGACGTTGTCCAGACGGCTCTCGAGCAGGCGGAGCAGGTTGTCGCCGGTCTTACCCTTGAGGCGGTTGGCCTCTTCGTAGTAGCGACGGAACTGCTTCTCCATGACGCCGTAGGAGAAGCGAGCCTTCTGCTTCTCCTGCAACTGCATCAGGTACTCGGACTCCTTGATCCGCGCGCGGCCGTGCTGGCCCGGCGGGTAAGGACGACGCTCGAACGCCTGGTCGCCTCCAACGAGGTCGACACGCAGACGACGCGACTTGCGGGTGATGGGGCCGGTGTAACGAGCCATTTTCTCTTACCTTTCCTTCCCGCTTAGACGCGACGCCGCTTGGGCGGACGGCAGCCGTTGTGCGGCTGCGGGGTGACATCGGAGATCGTGCCGACCTCCAGGCCCGCGGCCTGGAGCGAACGGATCGCGGTCTCGCGGCCCGAACCCGGGCCTTTGACGAACACGTCGACCTTCTTGACGCCGTGCTCGGCCGCCTTGCGGGCGGCGTTCTCGGCGGCGAGCTGCGCGGCGAACGGGGTCGACTTACGCGAGCCCTTGAAACCGACGTGGCCCGACGACGCCCAGGAGATGACGTTGCCCGCCGGGTCGGTGATCGACACGATGGTGTTGTTGAACGTGCTCTTGATGTGCGCGTGGCCGTGGGGGACGTTCTTCTTGTCCCGGCGACGCGACTTCTGAGTCTTCTTCGGGCCCGAGGCCCGGCTCTTCGGAGGCATGCGCTATCCCTACTTCTTCTTGCCGGCGACGGTCTTCTTCGGACCCTTGCGCGTGCGGGCGTTGGTCTTGGTCCGCTGGCCACGCACGGGCAGGCCACGACGGTGGCGCAGACCCTGGTAGCAGCCGATCTCGATCTTGCGACGGATGTCGGCCTGCACCTCGCGGCGCAGGTCACCCTCGACCTTGAAGTCCTGCGACTCGATGTAGTCGCGGAGCTTGGTCACGTCATCGTCGCTGAGGTCCTTGGAACGCAGGTCGGGGCTGACGCCCGTCACTTCCAGGATCTCCTTGGCGCGGGTACGGCCGATGCCGAAGATGTAGGTCAGCGCGATCTCCATGCGCTTTTCGCGCGGGAGGTCGACGCCCATCAGACGTGCCATGTTGGCGGGTTCCTTACTTGTTTCGGAGGTCTGCTCCCTGTCCGTCCCCTCGTGTGGGGCCCCGGCCTCCGTACCGGGGGTAGGTCGCCGTCCGTCCTCGCGGACTCATCAACGGCGACTGGCGCTGGGAGTTCTTCTTCTGCCAATACGAACCGCGTTCGGTGCTTGGCTGGTGGAGCGAACGAGTTCGGCCGGAGCCGGACTCAGCCCTGACGCTGCTTGTGGCGCAGGTTCTCGCAGATCACCATGACCCGGCCGTGGCGGCGGATCACCTTGCACTTCTCGCAGATCGGCTTGACGGACGGCTGAACCTTCACGTCAGATCCAATCTGATTGGTGTTCACTGGCCGTGAACACAGTTTTTCCCCGGTCTGATCGACCGGGGAACCCGGGGCTCGCGCCCCGGAAGTCTTCAATCTCCCTGATGGGGGATCACTTGTAGCGGTAGACGATGCGACCGCGGGTCAGGTCGTAGGGCGAAAGCTCCACGACGACCCGGTCTTCGGGCAGGATGCGGATGTAGTGCTGCCGCATCTTGCCGCTGATGTGAGCGAGAACCTTGTGGCCGTTCTCCAGCTCGATCCGGAACATCGCATTGGGCAACGGCTCGATTACTCGGCCCTCGACCTCGATGGCCCCTTCCTTCTTCGCCATATCCTCCGCGCATCCGGTTTAGGCTGAACCTGGTTGGTTCATGCTCTGTTACGGCTGGGTTCGGCCGCCGCGATTCGTCGTGCACTTGCGTCGACCCGGTGCCATACTCCTCAGACACGAACTGTGACGCGTTCTCTCATGAGGACATGCCACAGCCTGCGAGTAGGTGCACCGCCGACCAAGCTTACCCGTTTCCCCTGATCCGGCCAAATAAGGCCGCGACGACGTGGGCCAGGCCACGCCCTGTCTCGGCGCTCGCCCCCACCGGTTTGCGCTCGATCGCTAAACTACGTGCTTGTCCTTGCAAGATCGGTCCAGCACCCGGGGGTAATTGTGAGCCGCACCAACGACGGCCTCCCCATGCTTCCACCCTGGCTGTCCGAAGGCGAGGTCGACGACTCCGGCTACAACGCCCCACCCGTCGAAAACCTCCCCCAAGACGACCTCATCCCCGAGGAAAAGTCCTCCCGCCGCCTCTTCGGCCGCCGCAAACCCCGCAAGGACACCCCCCGAACCCCCGGCCCCCACCACTCCCGAATCCGGCCGTCGCACACCCCACCCCGACCCCGACCAGCCGCACTGGGGCCACCCCACACCACCTTCCACCGGCCCCCAGCCCATCACCCCACCGCCCGGCCAGCAGCCCGCACCCTCTGCGCCGGGCCAGCAGTCCATACCCTCTACCCCCGGCCAGCAGTCCGCGCCCGCCGCCCCCGGGCAGCAGTTCACCACCCCGCCGCGCCCGGACTTCACCACGCCTCCCACCCCTGGGCCCAACTTCGCGACCCCACCCGGCCCGAACTCCACTCCGCCCGCCCCCGGCTCGAACTCCACGGTGCAGCCTGGTCAGGGACCGAACTTCACGTCGCCGCCAACCCCGGGCCCGGATTTCGCGACCCCGCCGATCCAGGGCTCGGGGTCCGAATTCGCCACGCCCCCAACGTCGGACCCGCGCTTCGCCACGCCGCCGGGCCCCCGGGGAGAGCGCCCGCCACTCCCGGATCCGTTGGCACCCCCCTACGCCGCAGGCCGCACCACCGAGTCGCACTCTGCCCAGCAGCAGTCCGCCGACCCGCGCTTCACCACGCCGCCCGTACCGGAACCCCCACGGCCCCAACCCGATCGCGGCCAGTTCCCGGGCCAGTCACCTGTGCCCCCATCGTCGCAGTCGCAAGCCCCGACTCAACCGCCTATCCCCCCGGCCCCCAACCAGGAGAGCGCGGCCCGACCCCCACTCCCCGAATCACCGCAAAGCTCGACGCGCCCGCCGCTGCCCGAATCGCCGCAAAGTTCGGGCCGTCCACCGCTGCCCGAATCGCCGAACGCGGCAAGTTCGGCGCGACCGCCGCTCCCGCCTTCGCCGAATTCGGCTGCGGCACAGCCGCCACTGCCACCCGCTCCCGGCGACGCGGTTTCGGCACGCCCCCCGCTCCCCGCACCGGGCGAGCAGGATTCGGCGCGACCGCCGGTCTCTCCGCAGAGTGCGGGGCAGGCCCCGCTGCCGCAGGCTCCAGAATCGCAATCGCTGCCCGAGGCGGCAGAGTTCTCCGATGCCACGGAGATGACGACGCGGATGCCGCTGCCCCCTGCGCCGACCGCATCGGGCGACGATGCGCGTGAACGCGATTCGGCATACGGACCCACTGCGGACGCGAACTCGGCCGCCCGGCGACGTCTGGACGACCTGCTGCCCCCGCCGCCGCCGGGCGCATCTCCCGGCAGTGCGGCGACACCGCCGTCCGGGGGCACCCTTCCGCCTGCACCCGGCGAGGTCGGCGGATCCCATTCGGCCGCCGCAGGATCCACCGCGGACACGCGTTCCGCCGCGCAGCGGAGACTCGACGATCTGCTGCCTCCACCGCCGTCCGGTCCGGCAGACAATGCGGCACCGGCCGCCCGAGAGACGCTCGCGCCCGGACCCGATTCCGCCGCGGCTGACGCCTCGGTCGGTGGTGGGGCGGGGCAGGGTGTACCCGGGACGCCCAATTCGGATAAGCTGATCGGTGGTTCCGGTCGCCATCATGCTTTGGATGTTCCGAGCCCGCTTCCGCAGCGGACCCCGTACCCGTCGGGGCAACAGGCCCCACCGCCGTACGGGCCGCGCCGCACGCAGCCGAACGCACCGGCAGCCTCCGGTCCGGAGCAGCAGATGCCAGGCACCGCGCCAATGGCGCCGGTTCCCGGCAACGACCATCGCTGGATGTCGCCGCCGTCTCGGCCACCGGCCGATCCGGTTCGGGGCCAGGGCCCTACGGGCGAGCAGGCGGGTCCGATTGGCGCGCAGCCGAATACCCAACAGGGCATGCCCGGGCAGTCCGGCGACGCGTATGGGAATGCCACACAGGAGAATTGGTACTCGCCGGGACAGCAGGGGCCGTACGGGGGACCGGATCAGGGGCAGCCGAACGCCTTTGCTGGCGGACCTGGTGCGACCGGGCTATACCCGGGCGGGCAGCCGAACAGTGCGGGACGGCCCGATGAACAGGGTCAGTACCCCCTTGAAGGGTCGGGCCAGGGGTATGGCACGCCTTGGCAGCAGGATTCCGCCGCGTACGGGCAGCCCTATGGCGCATCGGGTCAGCCGGATTCCGCCGGTCACGGCCAATCGTATGGCGGGTCCGGGCAGCCGGACTCCGCCGGATACTCCCAGCCGTATGCCGGTTCCGGTGAGGCGGATTCGGCTGTGCATGGGGGCTCGGGGGCGCAGTGGCAGCAGGCGAGTGCGCCCTGGCAACAGGGGGCCGGGCCGCAGGGTCCGGGTGCGGGGCAGCAGGGGTGGAATACGTCTGCGCCGGTGCAGTACGGGACCGGGGGGCCGGGTCAGCCGGGGCCGTCGCTGGATGATGTGCAGTGGCGGCGGGCGAAGAAGGCGCCCGGGTCGGGGTGGCGGAAGGCTGTGCACCATGTTTCGGGTGGGGCCATCAATCCGGGGCTGTCGGCCGAGGAGCGGCGGCTGCAGGAATTGGTGGCTCGGATTCGGCAGCCGGTGCGGGGGGATTACCGGATTGCGGTGCTGTCGCTGAAGGGTGGCGTGGGGAAGACGACGACCACTATGGGGTTGGGGTCGATCTTCGCGTCGATTCGCGGTGACCGGGTTATCGCGGTTGATGCGAATCCGGACTTCGGCACGTTGTCGCAGCGGGTGCCGCTGCAGACGCGCTCGACGGTGCGAGATCTGCTGCTGGATCCGAATATTCAGCGGTACTCGGATGTCCGGCGGCATACCTCGCAGGGCGGCAGCCGACTCGAAGTGCTTGCCAGTGAACGGGATCCGGCCGCGTCCGAGGCCTTCAGCGAGGAGGAGTACCGAGCCGTCGCACGAATCCTGCAGCGGTTCTACAACATCATCCTCACCGACTGCGGTACGGGCCTGATGCATTCGGCGATGGCAGGCGTCCTCGATCTGGCCCACTCACTGGTCCTGATCTCGTCCTCGGCCATCGACGGCGCGCGCAGCGCCGCCGCAACCCTGGACTGGCTGTCCCTGCACGGTCACGACCATCTCGTGCGCAACGCGGTCGTAGTGATCAACCTGCCCCGCCCCGGCGCCGCGAACGTCGGCATCAACCAGCTACGCGACTACTTCCTGTCCCGCTGCCGCGCCGTCCACATCATCCCGTACGACGCACACCTGTCCGAGGGCGCCGAAATCGACCTCTCCCGCCTCCACAAGCAAACAAAACGCTCCCTGGTCGAACTGGCCGCCACGGTCGCCGACGACTTCGCCACCGACCACCGCCGCTACCGCGGCTGACCTGCCATAGAGCAGGTACTGGTGCAGGTGTGTCGTGGCGTGTCGCCCGCACCATTACCTGCTCCGCCCCTGCCTGGAGGGTGGACAGGGAGGAGTGTGGGGGTGGGTTGGGTGCGCCGGAATGGCTCGTGTGGTGTGGGTCTCTTTGCGGCAGATTGACTGCGATAGGTCGGTCACCCACAGGGAGATGAGTAGATGCACCGCGGAGTTGGCGCCGCCACGCTGGACGAGGGTCGGATCGAGGTTGTGCCTCGGCTCGAGTTCGACCGGGTCGCCGGGGACTTGCCGGGGGCGCGGCTCGTCTGGCGGGGAGTCGCGCCGCATCTGACCGAGTTGGTCGAGGTTTTCTCGGCGCTCGGGTTGCAGGTCTCCACGCATGAAGTGGTTTCAGGCGACGGTGACGATGCGGTGCATCGGTTCACGTTCTGTCCTAAGGCTTTCCGGTTCGATGAGCGGACGGCCGAGTTGATTTCGGCGGCCTTCCTGGCCGCGGTGTCGGGGCAGCTCGAGGTCGACGGGTTCATCGGGCTGATCGGGACGGCGCGGCTGGAGTGGCGCGATGCCGTACTCGTGCGGGCCGCGTGCCGGTATCTGCGGCAGGCTGGGCTGCGCTCGAGCGAGGCCACGATCACCGAGATACTGTCCGCGCAGCCGGAATTCGTGCGCGCGTTCGTCGAGCTGTTCCATGCCCGCTTCGCTCCGGAGCACACGATTCGCCGCGCCGGACTGGTCGCGGACGCCGATGCGGCGGTGCTGCGCAGGCTGGAGGCCGCGGCGACGCTGCCGGAGGATCAGCTGCTGCGCGGCCTGCACACCTTCTGCTCGGCGGTGCTGCGGACGAACTGGTATCAGCCCGGTCAGCCCGTCGTCGCATTCAAGATCGCCCCGTCTCGCCTGTCGGTCACCGCCGCGAGCACGCCCTACCGCGAAATCTTCGTGCACTCCAAGGAAGTCGAGGGCAGTCATGTGCTCGTCGGGGCGATTGCCCGCGGCGGCCTGCTCTGGTCGGATCGCGTGGACGACTTCCGCACCGAGGTGCTGGGCCTGATGAAAACCCAGACGGTGAAGAACTCCGTCATCGTGCCGACCGGCGCGAAGGGCGCCTTCGTGGTGCGGCGCGCGGCCGACGCGAGGTCTGTCGAGAGCGCGTACTCGGCCTTCATAGGCGGCCTGCTCGACGTCACCGACAATATCGTCGACGGCGGTCTCACTCATCCCGCGCACACCGTCGTCTACGACGACGCGGACCCCTACCTGGTGGTCGCCGCCGACAAGGGCACCGCCCGCTTCTCGGACCTGGCCAACAGCATTGCCGTGTCCCGCGGTTTCTGGCTCGGCGATGCCTTCGCCTCCGGCGGCTCCACCGGCTACGACCACAAGGCTCTCGGCATCACCGCCCGCGGCGCCTGGTGCTCCATCCGCCAGCACCTCACCGAATTGGGCATCGATCCCGACACCCAGCCGTTCACGGTCGCGGGCATCGGCGATATGTCCGGCGACGTCTTCGGCAATGGGATGCTCGAGACCGACCGCATCATGCTGGTCGCCGCCTTCGACCACCGCCACATCTTTCTCGACCCGAATCCCGATCCCCGCCAATCCTTTTCCGAACGCCGCCGCCTGGCCGACCTGGACCGCAGCAGCTGGACCGACTACGACCCCGACCTCATCTCCGAGGGCGGCGGCGTCTTCTCCCGCACCGCCAAATCGGTTCCCCTCTCGAAGCAGGTCCGCGACCGGCTGGGCATTACCGCCACGGAACTCCCTGCCCCCGAACTGATTCGAGCGATCCTGCGTGCGGAAGTCGACCTCCTCTTCAACGGTGGCATCGGCACCTACGTCCGCGCCAGCACCGAACCGGATGCCGAAGTAGCCGACCCCGCCAATGACGACGTCCGCATCACCGCGGACGAATTGCGCTGCCGCGTAATCGGCGAAGGCGGCAACCTCGGCCTCACCCAGCGCGCCCGTATCGAATTCGCCGTCTCCGGCGGCCGCGTCAATGCCGACTTCATCGACAATGCCGCAGGCGTCGCCATCTCCGACCGCGAGGTCAACCTCAAGATCGCCCTCTCCGCCGCCGTGACAGCAGGCGCCCTGACACCCGCCGACCGAGATCGCCTGCTGGCGGCCAATGCCGACGCGGTCGTCGCCGCGGTCCTCGCCGACTGCGACAAACAGGCCCTCGCCATCAGCCTGGCCGAAGCACACGCCCCCTTCCTCATCGACCGCCACGGCCGCCTGATCGAGAACCTCGAACAGGCCACCGGCCTCGATCGGGCCACCGAGTTCCTACCCACCCCAGCAGAACTGGCCACTCGCCGCCGCGCCGGAACGGGCCTCACCCGTCCCGAGATCGCCGTCCTCCTGGCCATGTCCAAGAACCTGGTCCGCGACGAACTCCTGGCCTCCGACGCTCTCGACGACCCAATCGTCGCCTGCACCCTGGCCGACTACTTCCCCGATTCGATCCGAGACCTACTCGGCCCCGAGGCGCTCCGCGACCACCCCGTGGCCCGCGAAATCGTCGCGGTTGCAGCGGCCAACCAGGTCATCAACCGAGTCGGCCCGGGCATGATCCACCGACTCGAGGAACGCCTGGGCGCGGGAACCGCCCAAATCGTGCTGGCCTGCACCGCGGTTCACGAAATCCTCGATATCGACCGCTGGTGGCAGGACGCCCTGGCCCTCCCCGGCGTCTCCCCCCGGGTCCGCATGATCCTCCTCGGCAATATCCAGCACGCCGTCGAGGAATCCACCGCTTGGCTCCTGACCCACCACCGCTCCCCCACCTGGTCCGACGAAATCGCCCGCCACACACCACAGGTCGCAGACCTGATGTCCGCCCTCCCCCGCCCGGGCGGCCATCCCACCCGAGACGCCGCCAACCTCCGCCTCCTGTCCCAAGCCCTCCCCCTGAGCGCCACCGCCCACCGAACCACCCTCCCCATCCCCCTGGTAGCCCAGACCTACCGCGAACTAGGCGACCTGATCGGATTGAATTGGCTCTCCGACACTTTCGCCGAAACCCGCACCACCGACCACTGGGAAACCCTGGCAGCCGCAGTACTCACCGACGAACTGCATTCCCGCTGGCACACATTGACAGCCTCGGTCCTCTCCAACGCCACCCCCACCGACTCGGCCCGAGACTTGTCGACAGCCTGGAGCACAACCCCCGCGGCAATCCGCCTGATAGAACTGGTCAACCGCCTACACCGCGCCGACAGGGCAGACATCCCCCACCTGTGCGTAGTGAACGCAGACCTGGCCACCGCCGCCACCGCATCACCGATGCGCGATGACCGCCAGTAGCAGCTCGGCCCGCACTCGGGCGGTGTCGAGCTGGCACCCGAGCACCGATTCGATCTTGGAGATACGGCTCCGCAGGGTGTGGCGGTGAATGCCGAGAGCTGTTGCGGCGGCTTCCCATTGGCCGTGCGCTTCGAGGTATGCGCGGAGGGAGGCGACGAGGTCGGTGCCGTGCCGGTCGTCGTAGTCGACGAGGGGTTGGAGCATGGCTTCGGAGACCGCGGAGAGGACTCGCCGGGCCTCCGGGAAGGTCAGTAGGGCGTGGCCTGCCAGAGCGGCGGGTTCCAGGGGGGTCGCGCCCGGGAGGGCGGCGGAAGCGGCCAGTTCCGCGTGGTCGATGGCGGCGGCGAAGCGGCGCAAGGGATGTGGGGCGCTGAGACCTGCGCGGAGCGTCGCGCGGACCGAGGGGGGCAGGTGTGACAGGAGGCGTTCGGCGAAGTCGGCGGTGTCGGCGCCGAGCAAGAGGATGGCGGCGTGATCACCGGCCTGGTGGACGAAGAGCTGGCGGTCGAGTGCGCCAAGGTTGTCGTCGACGACGGTGACCGCACCGGTGAGGTTGTCGGCGGAATCGCAGCGCAGGACGAGAGCGCGGACTCGACCGGAGCGGTCGGCGGCCGGGGTCAGGTGCTGCCAGACGCTGTCGAGGTCGGTGGACTCCTCGAGCAGCATCGAGAGGGCCTGGGTGTTCAAGCGGTTCTGGGCGATTCGCAGGCGGGCGGGTTTCTCGAAGTCGAGGGCCAGCAGGGAGCTGGCGTGGCCGAGGAGTACCTGGTCGACGGCGGAGAGCGCGGTCGGGGTGACCACGGCGAGGTGTCCGTGCACGGTCTGCCCCGCGGTGATCGCTTGTACGGCAATGGATTCGCCCGAGGCCGTGTGAATGACGCCGCTGCCCGCGCCGTCGCCGCGGGTGCCGAGGAATTCGGTGATGCGGGCGATGACCTCGTCCGGGACGCGGCGGGGATGGGCGTCGGCGACCGCGCCGTCTGACCCGATGACTATGACGGTCGCGGAGAGCGCGGCGGAGAGTTCCTTGATGACCGCCCGAACACCCTGGATGGCGGCGCGGGTCATGCGGGGTTGGGCGCGGGAGGCGCGCAGCACCTTCTCGTATTCCTGTTCGGCCAGCCGCTGCATGACCTTCTTGGTGATGGCCCCGAACGGTGTCGGCAGCGGAACCTCGAACAGCGGGAGTCCGAGCCGGTCGGCGGCCTCGACGAGGTCGGCCGGAATGGTCTCGTGCGAGAGCCCGATGCCGAATCCGACCGCCGATACGCCCACCGCGTCGAGGTCGGCGAGATAGCGCTCGCGGTCCGCGCGACTGAGCGGCAAACCCATACCCGTGGTGAGGACCAGTTCGCCGCCGGAGAGCCAGTGCTGCGGTTCGGTGAGTTCCGAGGTGAGAACGAGGGTGATGTCGCGACCGAGCCCCGCGCTCCCGCCCTTCAGCGCCAGTCCCAGTTCGGGTTGGGACAGCACCCAGCGGACCGGAATTCCCGCGTTCACAGCACTCCGTTGGTTATCAGGACAGATCGTCGAAACCTGATTCTGGCCGCACTCCAGTGCGGCAGGTGACTCGGGGGTGTGTCGCGCAGCACACTGACTGGCAACCAGGCAAAGTCGCCGGCATCCGAGAACAGCACCACATCGCACGAGAACGGGCAGATATGACCGAGATGCTTCGCAATTACATAGACGGCCGGTTCGTAGCCGCTACCGGAGCGGAGTCGTTCGAGCTGATCAGCCCCGTGGACGAGAGCGTGACCGGCGTCAGCCCCGTCTCCGGTCAGGCCGATATCGATGCCGCGGTCGCCGCCGCCGCCCGCGCTTTCCCCGAGTGGAAGGCCGCCACCCCCGGCCAGCGCCAGGCCGCCCTGCTGAAGCTGGCCGACGCCCTCGAGGCCAACTCCGAGGCCCTCGTCGAGGCGCAGGCCCGCGACACCGGCCAGCCCAAGCACCTCATCGCCTCCGAGGAGGTCGCCACCGGCGCGGATCACCTGCGTTTCTTCGCCGGGGCCGCGCGCATGCTCGAGGGCAAGTCGGCCGGTGAGTACATGAGCGGCTTCACCTCCTACGTGCGGCGCGAGCCGGTGGGCGTGATCGGCCAGGTGACGCCCTGGAACTACCCGCTCATGATGGCCATCTGGAAGATCGGCCCGGCACTGGCGACCGGTAATACCGTGGTGCTCAAGCCGAGTGACACGACGCCGGGCAGCACCCTGGTGCTGGCCGAGCTGTCGAAGGGCATCCTCCCCGACGGCGTGCTCAATGTGGTGCTGGGCACCGCCTCGACCGGCGCCACGCTGGTGGCTCATCCCGGCCTGAGCATGGTGTCGATCACCGGTTCGGTGCGCGCGGGCATCGAGGTGGCGAGTGCGGCGGCCAAGCAGGTCAAGCGCGCCCACCTCGAATTGGGCGGCAATGCCCCCGTGGTGGTGTTCGGTGACGCCGATATCGATACCGCCGCCGATCGCATCGGCGATGCCGCGTTCTTCAATGCCGGTCAGGACTGCACCGCCGCCACCCGCGTGCTGGTGCACGAGTCGGCGCACGACGAGCTGGTGGCGGCCCTGGTAAAGAAGGCCGAATCGGCGCGCCCCGGTAGGCCCGATGACGAGGAGGCCGCCTACGGCCCGCTCAATAACATCCGGCACTTCGAGACCGTCACCGGCAAGATCGCCGCGCTGCCCGCGCGCGCCACCATTCGCACCGGCGGCGAGCGGGTCGGCGAGACCGGCTTCTACTTCGCACCCACCATCATCACCGGTGTGCGCCAGGATGATCCGATCGTGCAGGAGGAGATCTTCGCGCCGGTCATCACCGTGCAGACCTTCGCCGACGAGGCCGAGGCCGTGACGCTCGCCAACGATGTGGTCTACGGCCTGGCCTCCAGCATCTGGGCCCGTGATCACGGTGTGGTGCAGCGTGTTTCGGCCGCACTGGACTTCGGTGCGGTATGGGTGAACGCGCACATCCCGCTGGTCGCCGAGATGCCGCACGGCGGCTTCAAGCGCTCCGGGTACGGCAAGGACCTGTCCGCCTACGGCGTCGAGGACTACACCCGCATCAAGCATGTCATGAGCGCGCACGACTGACCGTCGCGTGGATCCCGGCCCGGTCCCGGCCGGGATGACGGTGTGACGCTTACCGATTCCCTTCCGCAGAAAGAATCCGATGACCGAGATCAGCTACCGGCTCCCGCAAAAGCGGGCGCTCACTACGGTTCTGCCCGGCCCGCGCTCGCAGGAGCTCACCGCCCGGCGCAAGGCCGCTGTCGCCGCGGGCGTCGGCTCCACCGCTCCGGTGTACGCCGCCGATGCCGATGGCGGCGTCATCGTGGATGTGGACGGTAACTCGCTCATCGATCTCGCGGCCGGTATCGCGGTCACCAATGTCGGCGCCTCGCATCCGAAAGTGGTTGCGGCGGTCACCGATCAGGCCCAGCACTTCACGCACACCTGCTTCGTGGTCACGCCCTACGAGGCGTACGTGAAGGTGTGCGAGGAGCTGGCGGCGCTTACTCCCGGCGATCACGAAAAACGCAGTGTGCTCTTCAATTCCGGCGCCGAGGCGGTGGAGAACGCGATCAAGGTGGCGCGCCTGGCCACCGGCCGCACCGCGGTGGTCGCCTTCGATCACGCCTATCACGGCCGCACCAACCTGACCATGGCGCTGACCGCGAAAGCCATGCCGTACAAGACGAATTTCGGCCCCTTCGCGCCGGAGGTCTACCGGATGCCGATGTCGTACCCGTTCCGGGACGGCGGCCTGGACGGCAAGGCGGCCGCGGCCGAGGCGATCCTGCGTATCGAGAAGCAGATCGGCGCGAGCTCGGTGGCGGCGATCATTATCGAGCCGATCCAGGGCGAGGGCGGATTCATCGTCCCCGCAACGGGATTCCTGCCCGCGCTGGCGGAATGGGCGCGCGCCAACGGCGTGGTGTTCATCGCCGATGAGGTGCAGACCGGGTTCTCCCGCACCGGCGACTGGTTCGCCTGTGACCACGAGGGCGTCGTGCCCGACATCATCACCATGGCCAAGGGCATTGCGGGCGGTATGCCGCTGTCGGCCATTACCGGTCGCGCCGAGCTCATGGACGCCGTGCACGCGGGCGGCCTGGGCGGCACCTACGGCGGTAACCCCGTCGCCTGCGCCGCCGCCCTGGCCGCCATCGAGGTCATGCGCGACTACGATCTGCCCGCCCGCGCCCGCCGCATCGGCGAGATCGCCCTCGCCCGCTTCGGCGAACTGGCGCAGCAGGTTCCGGCCATCGGCGATATCCGCGGCCGCGGCGCCATGCTGGCCATCGAGTTCGTGCGGCCCGGCACCACCGAACCGGACGCCGCGCTCACCGCCAAGGTCGCGGCCCGCTGTCTGGAGCAGGGCGTCATCACCCTCACCTGCGGCACCTTCGGCAATGTCATCCGCCTGCTGCCGCCACTGGTGATCGGCGAGGACCTGCTGGACGAGGCGCTGACCGTCCTGTGCGCCGCGATCGAGGAGTTCGCCGCATGACCGAGTTCAACGGCATTCGCGACCTGGTCCCCACCGGCGTGTGGATCGACGGCGTCGCTGTCCCCGCGAGCGGCGGGCGGACGTTCCCCGTCATCGATCCGGCGACCGGTGACATTCTGGCGGAAGTCGCGGACGCGAGCGCGGACGACGCCCGGCGCGCCCTGGACTCCGCCTGCCGAGCCCAAAAGGACTGGGCCGCAACCGCTCCCCGCCAGCGCGCGGTCATCCTGCGGCGCGCCTGGGAGATTCTCACCGAGCGCACCGAAGAGCTCGCGCTGCTCATGTCCCTCGAAATGGGCAAGGCCGTCGCCAAGGCGCGCGGTGAGGTGGCCTACGGCGGTGAGTTCCTGCGCTGGTTCAGCGAGGAGGCGGTCCGCATCGGCGGGCGCTACGCCGACTCCCCCGCCGGTACCGGGCGCATCCTGGTCAAGCACGAGCCGGTCGGCCCGGTGCTGGCCATCACGCCGTGGAACTTCCCGCTGGCCATGGGAACTCGCAAGATCGGGCCCGCGCTGGCCGCGGGATGCACGGTCGTCGTGAAGCCCGCCGAGGACACCCCGCTGACCATGCTGGCGCTGGCCGCCATCTTCAAGGAGGCCGGTCTGCCCGACGGCATGCTGTCGGTCGTTCCCGCGAGCGATGCCGCCTCGGTCACCGCCCCGCTCATGGCGGATCCGCGGCTGCGCAAGGTGACCTTCACGGGGTTCACCCGCGTCGGCAAGATCTTGCTGAAGCAGGCCGCGGACAATGTTCTTCGCACCTCGATGGAGCTCGGCGGCAATGCCCCCTTCATCGTCTTCGAGGACGCCGATCTGGATGCCGCCCTCGCCGGGGTCATGCTGGCGAAGATGCGCAATGGCGGCGAGGCGTGCACGGCGGCCAACCGCATCTACGTGCACAACTCCATCCGCGCGGAATTCGCCGACCGGCTCGCCGAGAAACTCGCCGCCCTGCGCGTGGGTCCCGGCTATCGGCCGGATGTCGATCTGGGCCCCATCATCAATGCGAAGCAGCGCGCGAATATCGTTGCGCTGGCTGATGATGCGGTCGCCGCAGGCGCGGTCGTGCGCACCGGCGGCAAGGCCATCGACGGTCCGGGTTTCTTCTTCCAGCCCACCGTGCTCGACGAGGTCCCGCGGACCACGCGGATGCATTCCGAGGAGATCTTCGGACCCGTCGCCGCCGTCTACGGTTTCGATACCGAGGACGAGGTGGTGGCCGCGGCCAATGACACCGAATACGGTTTGGCCGCTTACTTCTTCACCCGGGACCTGGATCGGGCCCTGCGGGTGAGCGATGCCCTGCACGCCGGCATGGTCGGCGTGAATCGCGGCGTCATCTCCGATCCGGCGGCCCCGTTCGGCGGGGTCAAGCAGTCGGGTCTGGGCAGCGAGGGCGGATCCGAGGGGATCGGAGAGTACCTCGACACCAAATACGTCGCGTTCACGCGCTGACGTCATTCTCGCGGCACGCCGGCCCCTGCGCCGGAATCCGTGCCCACCCGACCATCCGGGTCGGTTTCACCACCGCGGCGCGGTGCCGGTGCGAGCCTCCCACCAGCCTTCACCGGCACCAGACCCCTGCTCGAGGAGCTTTCATGCTCGTGCAAAAACAAACGGGGGACGATCTTTCCGCTCCTGGCGGCAAAGGATTGGCGACCAATAAGGTCGGTACTTTTGCGGGTGCGGTGCTCAGCATCGCATCCATCGCACCGGCCTATACGACCACCGCCAGTCTGGGTTTGATCGTGGCAGCGGTCGGCCTGAAGATGCCGGCATTGCTGATTGCCGGATTCATCCCGATGTTCCTGGCCGCATACGCCTATCGCGAATTCAATGCCGAAACTCCGGATTGCGGGGCGTCGTTCACATGGTCGGCGCGGGCGCTGGGACCGTATGTGGGTTGGATGGCCGGTTGGGGTTCGGTGATCGCGGTGATCATCGTGCTCGCCAATATCTCGGCCGTGGGTGCGGAATTCCTGTATTTGATCTTGGGCAGGCTGACGAATTCGACAACCATTGCCGATCTCGGCGGCAATAAGCTCGTGAATATCGCGACAACTCTGGCATTTCTGGCAGCAGCCGGTTGGGCCGCGAGCCGCGGCATCACCTCCAGCGAACGCGCGCAGAAGATCCTGGTCGGCTTCCAGCTGACCGTGCTGCTGCTGTTCGCGGGCGTGGCGCTGTTCCACGCCCTCTCCGGCGACGCCCCGTCCGGGCTGAGCTTCGATATCGACTGGTTCAACCCGTTCACCGGAATCACCCTGGGCGCGTTCGCCATCGGCCTGGTCGGCTCGGTGTTCCTGTTCTGGGGCTGGGACACCGCGCTCACCCTGGGCGAGGAGTGCAAGGATCCCAAGCGCACACCGGGCCGGGCCGGACTGCTGTCCATTCTGACCGTGCTGGGCACCTATCTGCTGCTGGCCGTGGCGCTCATGTGGTACGCCGGGACCGGGGAAACCGGTGTGGGGCTCGGGAATCCGGATAACTCGGGCAATGTCTTCGGCGCACTGGCCGAACCCGTGCTCGGCGGCGCCGGGGAACTGCTGCTCTACACCGCCGTGCTGGCCTCGGCCGTCGCCAGCCTGCAGGCCACCTTCCTGCCCGCCGCGCGCGCCATGCTGGCCATGAGCGCCTACCGGGCGTTGCCCGAGCGGTTCGCCGCGGTGCATCCGACCTATCAGGTGCCGCGTTTCGCGACCGCCGTGGCCGCGGTCGTGGCGGGCGCCTTCTACGCCATTACCGCGCTGCTGTCGGAGAACGTCCTCATGGACACCATTGCCGCCATGGGCATCATGATCTGCTGGTACTACGGCATCACCGCCTTCGCCTGCGTCTGGTACTTCCGCAAGCGGTGGTTCGCCTCGGCCCGCGATTTCCTCTTCAAGCTGGCGTTCCCGCTGCTGGGCGGCGCCATGCTGCTCATCATCTTCGGCATCTCGGTCGGGGAGAGCGTGAAGCCCGAGGTCGGCAGCGGTGCGTCCATCTTCGGCATCGGCCTGGTGTTCTACCTGGGCTTCGGCATTCTGGCGCTGGGCGCGGTGCTCATGCTCATTGCCCGCTGGCAGGATCCGGAGTACTTCCGCGGCCGCACCCTGCCGCGCGCGGTATCGGGTGAGCCACTGCCCACGCCCGCACGCCGATCTGTCGAATGAGTCATCGGCTACTTCACCGTTCCGGCGCGGGCGAGAGCCCTCACCTGCGCACATACTGGAATCAGCAATCTTCGGGTTATCCGAACTTCGATGTTCAGCAAGGAGCTCTCGTGCCTGTCATCACTCGTGACGTCGTGGTCGTCGGAGCCGGGCCCTCCGGTCTGACCGCCGCCGTGGAATTGCGTAAATCGGGTCTGTCCGTGACCGTGCTGGAGGCGCGGGACCGGGTGGGCGGACGCACCTGGACCGGGGACATCGACGGCGCGATGATCGAGATCGGCGGGCAGTGGCTGTCGCCGCATCACACCGCGGCGCTGGAGCTGGTCGCCGAGCTCGGACTGGAGACCTTCAGCCGGTATCGCGAGGGCGAGTCGGTGTACCTGGCCGCCGACGGGACCCGGCAGCAGTTCACCGGTGACGTGTTCCCGGCCGCGCCGGAGACCGCCGCCGAGATCGATCGGCCCATCGCACTGCTCGACGAACTGGCCGCCGAGGTCGGGGCCGAGCAGCCGTGGGCGCATCCGCTTGCCGCGGAGCTGGATTCGATCCCGTTCAGCCTGTGGCTGGAGCGGCAGTCCGATAACGAGTACGCGCGGGAGACCGTGGCGTTCTTCGTGTCCGGGGCCATGCTGACCAAGCCAGCGCACACCTTCTCGACGCTGCAGGCGCTGCAGATGGCGGCGGCGCAGGGTTCCTATACCGCGCTGGCCACCGACAGCTTCATGCTCGACAAGCGGGTCGTGGGCGGTATGCAGCAGGTGTCGCAGCGGCTGGCCGCGGTCATCGGCGATGATCTGCACCTGAACTCGCCGGTGCGGCGGGTGGAGTGGTCCGAGAGCGGCGTCACCGTGTACGCTGACGGCGGGCTGGAGGTGCACGCGGCCCGGGTGATCCTGGCGGTGCCGCCGAATCTGTACTCCTGCATCAGTTTCGATCCGCCGCTGCCGCGGCGCAGGCACCAGATGTATCAGCACATGTCCTTCGGGTTCGTGGTCAAGGTGCACGCGGTGTACCCGACGCCGTTCTGGCGGGAAAAGGGTTTGTCGGGAACCGGTTTCAGCGATACCGACATGGTGTCGGAGGTGTACGACAACACCAACCACGGCGCGGACAACGGCGCGCTGGTCGGTTTCATCGCGCACGAGCAGGCCGACGCGTTCTTCGCCATGGACGCGGCGCAGCGCAAGCAGGCCGCAGTGGATTGTCTGGTCCGCTATCTCGGACCCGAGGCCGGGAATCCGGACGTTTACTACGAATCCGACTGGGGCGCAGAGGAATGGACGCGCGGCGCCTATGGCGTCAGCTTCGACCTCGGCGGCCTGACCCGCTACGGGCGCGACCATCGCGACCCCATCGGGCCGATGCATTTCGCTTGCTCGGATCTGGCCGGGCACGGGTTCCAGCACGTCGACGGCGCGGTGCGCATGGGTAAGCACGCCGCGGCCGCCATCGTGGCCGAACGCAGCTTGGTCTGATCGCCGAGATCACCACCGTCGCCCCGCCGGGGCCCGCCCTTGGGGCTCCGCCGGGACTCCCGGCACCGTCTACCAGGCGGGCAGCCGACGTCGTCCGGCGAGCACATCGCGGACGAGATCGTCGTAGGCATCGGACAATTCAGCCAAATGATGCCAAACCCCGTGCAGCATTTCGTCATTGGCGTCGAGGGTCATCAACGCGTGGTGGGCCCGGACCGACGCCTCTGCCAGCCGATCGATGACCGACCCGACGGTTTCGGTGTGTAGCGTCGCGCCCAGCCGATGCTGGGGTACCGAGCGCACGATCCAATCGTCGATGGCCATGACCAATTCGATTCGGCGGCGCTTGTTTTCGATGATCGAGACCGGATCCGTCTCCGGCCCCGTACCGCCCCGGCCTACCAGGCGCTTCTCGTGGAGCACCGCGAGGTCATGGGCGAACCACAACAATGGCCCGCCGATGACGCGGTGACCGCGGCATGCGCGCAGGAGTAGGTCGGAGGTCGGAGGTCGGCAATAGCCCGGTTGCGAGGGTTTGCGCCTCAATGTCCGCATACTGCGGGGACACGTCGGGCAATTCCACAACGACCGTATTAGATGTCTCCGAACCAGCCACGTTGCCTCGCGTTCATCGAATGAACAACACCGCATTCAGGACGTTCATTACAATAAACTTCTAAACCTGGCTGTCAAGCCTTACACGGCGGTTCGTCCACCGGAGTAGACTTCGGTGCCTTGAAGCAACAACCCAGGAGCGACATGGGTGACGGTCCGAGATATCAACGGATCGCAGACCTCCTCCGCGAGGAGATCCGCGCCGGCAAATGGAAACCGGGCGATCGACTACCAAGCCACAACGAGCTGGCGGATCAGATGAATGTCTCGATCACGACGGCTCGCAATGCCATTCAGCTCCTGGTCGCCGAGAATCTGGTCTAAACGGCCACTTCCAGAGGAACGATCGTTCGCAGTCAGGAAGTGCTGGAATCCGTTGTCACCAACCATATTCGGCCGGACAGACCGAAAACCCCGCACGATATCTTCGTCGAGATAGCGCGCGAGGCGGGCCGGGAGCCGTCCAAACAGATCAGTGCGCGTATGGAACCGGCCAGTCCGGAGGTGGCGCACTGGCTGGGAGTGGAGAAGGATTCCTGGGTGGTGTCACGCACCGTCATGCAGTACCTGGACAATGAGCCGTGGTCCTGGAAGGTCAGCTTCTATCCGCGAGATCTCGCGGAGGCCACCGGGATTGACGTCCCGCACGATATTCCGGAGGGCACCACCCGGCGCCTGGCCGACCGCGGCTTGGCCGAGACGGCACACCGCGACACCGTGGTGTCGCGTCCCGCCACCGTGGAGGAGGCGGCCGTGCTCGGGGTGGGTCCCGGCACCATCCTGCTCGACCATCTCCGCATCGGCGCGAACAGCGAGCGCATCACCCGGGTGACCCGTCACCGTTCCACCGCCGCCCGCAATCGCCTCGCCTACGAACTGGGCGACGATCCGGGCATCGAACTCATCCGCAAATCCCTCGGGGCCCCTTGTCCCCCAGGCAATTCCCACTCCTTCGGAAGTTCGCTCCTACCCGGCTCGCCATGAACCCGCACCTCCGCCCGGCCCGCATCGGAGATCTGGGAACCATCACCAGGCTCCGTCTCCAACGCACCCACTGGCTGGCGGCCCGCGGCAGCGACCAATGGACCAGGGCCGGACGAGGTCTCCCCATCGAGACCTTCGTCCGGTCTGTGGCCACCTCGGTCCACAATGGCGAAACCTGGATAGCCGAGGTCGACGGCCACCCCGCGGGCACCATCACCCTGAACAACCGCGCCGACCAAGGCCTCTGGACGCCCGTCGAACTCTCGTCCTCCCTCATCGTCCACTACATGATCGTCGACCTCCGCTACGCCGGAAACCACATAGGCGAGGCCCTCCTGGCCCACGCCACCCGCCAGGCCCGCGACCTCTCCCTCCCCTGGGTCCGCCTCGACGCCTGGACCACCAACCACGCCCTCCACGACTACTACCGCCGCGTGGGCTTCACCCTCGTCCGCATAGCAGGCCCCGAAGCCACCGGCCCGTCAAGAGCCCTTTTCGAAAGACCCACCGCCGGTTGGCTTCCCACCTGGACAAACCAGACCCAACCCGCCCTCCCGGCCCGCCCTCAACTCCACGCCGGATAGGCGAAAACGGCTCGTTTACGAACCGGGCAGGTTCGCGACTTGGATCAGTTGCTTCCTGCGGCTCCGGCCGACCAGGATGCCGCGGCCGGGCGGCAAGGTCTTCGGACGCACATCGCCGACGATCTCGCCGTCCTCGTCCGGCATGCTCATGAGAACAGCGTCGCCCGAGTGGTCCGTCAGCGCGCCGAGGAGTTCGTCGCCGATCAAGGAGCGGGACTTGCCTCTGGCGCGACTCGCGACGATCACGTGCAGACCTATGTCGTGTGCCAGTGGCAGATATTCGAGCAGCGGCGTCACGGGACTCCCCGCACCGGTGACTACGAGTTCGTGATCATCGACGATCACGTAGATTTCGGGCCCCGACCACCAGTTGCGGTCCCGTAGCTGTTGCGATGTCACGCCGGGGCCGGGAATGCGCCGGGAGAGATACTCGACCATCTCCCTGATCATCGTGGCGCAACTCGTCGCGTGGGTGGAATAGCCCGCCAGTTGATCGCCTTCCACCACGCCGAGCAGCGTCCGCCGGTAGTCCACCAGAACGAATCGAGCCTGATACGCGGTCAAGTTGTCCGCAATGCCCCGGATGATGTTGTGCAGCAAGGTGGTTTTGCCACACCCCGCCTCGCCGAGAATCATGAGATGTGGATCGGCGCCGAAGTCCAGGGCGACCGGCCCGAGATCGGACTCACCGAGGCCGACGACCGCGCGGGTCGGCCCCTGAGCGATCCCGTAGATTCCGGCCATGTCCAGCAACTCGTCCCGATGAACATGCGCGGGCAGTACGCGACGTTCCGAGACCCGCAGTCCGCCACCGAGGGCGATCGGACGCACCGGAGCACTCGGTGCGGTGTGTTCTCCGAGCGCCGCCGCGGCGGCGGTGGTGAATTCGAGGCAACTGCCGAATCGGTGTGCCGGGTCCTTGGCCAGCACCGTGGCGATGACCTCGTCCAGCGCCGAGGGCACATCGGGCCGCACCGTGCTGGGACGGGGCGGCGGCTTGGTCAGGTGCCCGATCATTATCGTCAGCGGTTGCGGACCGGGGTACGGGTTCCGACCGGTCAGGAGGCGATAGAACGAGCAGCCGAGGCCGTAGATATCGGTTCTCGGGTCCAGCTCCCCTTCCGAGAACTGCTCCGGTGACGCGAAGGCGACGGTGCCGAGAAAGGTTCCCGTGCGGGTGATTTCGGTGGCGGCGTCATGGGGTCTGGCGATTCCGAAGTCCGACAACAGGACTCGCTCGGCGCCGTGTTCCTGCGGTGCGAGCAGGAAATTGGCGGGTTTGACATCGCGGTGCAGCAGATTGCGCCGGTGCGCGTGGTCGAGCCCCTTGCCGATCTCGGTGACGATCCGCAGCGCGCGTTCCGGGGGCATGCCGCCGGGCTCACGGTCGACGGCGACGGCGGCGTCCTCGCCGCGCACATACTGCAACGCCAGCCACAGGCAGCCCTGATCCTCGCCCCGGTCGTATACCGACACGATATTCGGATGGTCCAGCGCGGCAGCCACATTCGCTTCGCGCTCGAACCGGGCCCGGTACTCGGGGTCCGCCGTCAGATGCGGCCACAGCACCTTCACCGCGTCGCGGCGGGGCAGGGTGGGATGGGCGGCCAGATAGACCGTTCCCATCCCACCGCTGCCCAGTACTCGCTCGAGGCGGTAGCCGCCTAGGACGGAGCCCGGAGCGAGCATGGGTTACAAGCCGGGGAGGTCGGCGATTTGGATCATTTCCTTGCCGATGTTGCGGGAGATGAGCATGCCGCGGCCGGGTGGGAGCTTCTGGGGGCGTTCGTCGGCGATGAGCTTTCCCTCGTCCTTCGGGCCACTCATCATCAGGGTGTCCACCGAGAGGTTCTTCATGGCGCCCAGGACGCCGTCGTAGAGGGCTCGGGAGACGCCGCCCATGCGGCGGGTGACGATGACGTGGAGGCCGATGTCTCGGGCCTGGGGGAGGTACTCCACCAGGGGGGCGAGGGGGTTCTGGAGGCCGCCGGTGGCCACCATGTCGTAATCGTCGATGACCACGTAGCCATATTGCGCATATCGTTGGTCAGGTCGCTGGACTGGACCTTGAATTTATTGACCGCGGCAATGGCGGATTTCGCACCCGTACCGGTCCACTTCTCGTCCTGCTCCAAGCGTTCCATGCGTAGCACGAGATTGTCGAAGTCTTGGTCGATCGAGTCGGCCACCCACGTCCAGTCGGCTGAGCGATCGGCTATGACCTGGGGGTTCATACCCTCGCCAGCTTTGTCGAACCACTCACCGCCGCGGCCGCCCGGATCCTCGGCGCCGATCGGGTCGGTGTAGTGCTTGTCCTTGCTCCCGCTGTAATCGGCGAGACCTCCGACGTGCTTCTTGTCGAACGCCCCATTGGCATCGGTCGCGCCCCATTGGGGGATCTTCACCTGGCCGTTCGGGGTGATCTTGGGGCCTTCTTTGATGTCGCGGGTACCGGCGTCCTTCTTCAGTCTGTCGAAAGCCGCCTTGGAATCTTCTTTCTGGGCGTCGTAAAGCTTGCCCGCGGTCAGCAAGATGTCACCGATGGCATTCACCAAACCGATGAACTTGCCGAGGATCTCCTCGACGCGACGCCCCTCCTTGTCGAACCGGCCCGCGAGCAGCAGCGCCGACTGCACGTGATTGTTGTCGCTGAAACCCCGGTGATTCTGGAACAGGAAACTCATGTTCTTCGTGCGATCGAGCGACGACGCGCAGTCCGCGGCAAACTTGACAGCCTCCTCGGCCGCGCCCTTGTCGAGCTTCAGACGACCGTCGCGGGCCTGCTGGGCCAGCCCCGGCCAAGGGTTGTCGTATTTGTTCTCGTCACCCACGTCCTGCTCCCATCCACCGTCTCATCGAACAGTAGGTTGATTGTCGCTGCCGCGCATACATCCCGACAAGATCAGCTGATAAGCGGCGCCATCCAAATCGGCTGTCTCACCGAAGACTTCGGTGAGCAACACGTAATCGACCCGTCCTTGTTCCGCGGCGGCGACGAAGGATTCGACTGTGGCGCGTAGAGATTCGGTCGGCTGATCGGCGACAAGACCCATAATCACGTCGGCGACAGTGTCCGCGGTCCACATACCGGGGACCGCCGAAGCCAGCTCGGTCGAGGACGGGGATTCGCCGCGGTGCCAGCGGCCGTCTTCCCACCAGTAGCAGAAGGTCAGCATGCCGCCCGCGGCACGAGTGTTGAGCACCGGTGTGGCAACCCATTCCGGGGCTCCGGCGTACAGGCGGGGCAGGGCGGCATCGGTGTTGTAGGCGGAGTCGAGTTCCGGGGCGTTCCAGACGCCGCCGGAGAGCACGGCGCGGCCGCCCGGTAGGGAGTACAGGGTGGAGCCGGAGCGGCGGGAGCCCTCGAACCAGCCGAAGGCGGGTAGGACGCGCGGGCCCCACTCCGAGCCGATGGCGACGAAAGCGGCGGCAATGGCGGACCAACGGGCCCACAGCAGGGGGAAATCCGGGAAGTCGTCTTCGGAAATCACTGGGGTGATACCGGATTCGCGGTCGTTGCGCGCCTGTGCGGCGGCCTGCTGCGGGGTGCGGATCTGGCGGTTGCCGTGGCGGATGTAGGCGGCCAGCCAAACCGGCAGCGCCGCACGGGGATACGCCTCCAAGTCGGCGAGATAGTCCTCGGGAGCGAACAATTGGTCGTCCGGGAACGGGTCGTCGCCGTAGTCGTGGTCAACCTCCAGCTCGCCGTCGGCGGAGAGGATGAGTTCGAACCGCCACCACGGGCCGTCGCCGAGTTCGGCGGAGAGCGTGCGGTGTTCGGCCACCAGGGCGTGAATTCCCGGGGTCGGGTGCACCTGGGCCTGACGCTGCTCGTCGTCGGAGAACACCACGCGGGCCAGCTGGCCGTTCACCGTGACCGAGAACGACGCGTGCACGCGCGCCCAGCCCTGCGGGCCCAGCTCCAGCAGTTCCTGGGCGATGCGATGGGCGATACGGCGGGTCTTCTCGGCCACATCGGGTTCGGGCGGAGCGTCGAGGGAGAAGCCGACATCCGGAGTGGGTTCCGCTTCCGCGCTTACGGTTCCGACGACTTCACCGCTGGCAGCGCCGACGACTTCGCCACTGAGGGACGCGCCGACCACGCCGGTCACCAGGGTCGATGCTCCGACGGTGGCGGATTCCGGTGCCCCGTTCGGGGTTTCGATGGGCTCTGAGGACATTGTCACGTGGTAATCGTCTCCTGGGCGGTCACTTCGAGACAGTGTGAGCCCCGAACCGTATGCGATATCCGGCCGTCACGCTAGTTTTCCGGACGGCGCTTGCGGGCCGCGCGCACTTCCAGATCGCGGGCCATCGCCGCCTTGCGGGCCGCGGCATTGGAGCCGTCCAGCTGACCGGCGAAAGCCTGCCGCGCGGCCTCGACCATCTCCTCGGTGGCCGCGCCGTTCGCACCGGCGACCACCCACAGCGCCTTCTCGGTCTGCTCGTCGAGCCCCGACGCGGTGCGGACACCGCTGCCGCGCACGGCCTGTTCCAGCGCGCCGTCGAAATTGCGGCGCAACTGCTCCTCGCTCGGGCGGCCTCTGCGCACGTCCATCCTCCTGATTCAGCGAACTACGGTCGGCACCACGCCTGTTGCACGGCGATCAGCCGTCCGTGGCCGGGCGGCCTTCGTTGAACATGCGTTCCAGGTCGGCGCGCCAGCGGGCGGCATTGCTGCCGTCCAGTTGACCGGCGAGGGATTGCCGGGCGGCCGCGACCAGTTCCGCGGAGGCGTTCGGATGGGCGCGGGCAATGGCCCACAGGGCATCCTCGGTCGGCGAATCCAGGCCGGTTTCGGTGCGCACACCGCGTCCGGCCAGCACATCCGCCAGCACGGCCTCGAAATTCCGCCGCAACTGCTCCTTGCTCGGGCGGTCTGCGCGCACGTCCATCCTCCTCGTTCGTGTCGAACCAACTGTCAGCATCACATATCCCGGCTGACCGCGCGGTTGCCGAAATCGTAAAAATCGAAGAACTCACACCGTCGTCTCATCCGAAGATTCCCGACCGCCGCAAGGGATCGGCCAGTACGTCACGAATGAGCAGACCCAGGTCCGCATCCGCCTCCACCGGGCGATACCGCAGCTCACACAGGTAATTCCCGCCCACGTACACCGCGAACCAATGGAATTGCCCACCCGGCTCCCAAGCCGCCCCCGCACCCATCCGGTCCAATTCGATCACCTGCTGGCCCACCCGCAGGATCAGCCCGGCCTGATCGCGATAGAACGAGATCGAAGTCCCGTCCATATCCCCGTACACACCCGACACCGCCCCCGCCGACGGCGCCGAACTCAACGCCCCCGTATCCGGGTCCAGCACCGCGAACTCCCCATACCCGCCATGGGCGCGCAAATAGATGGCCCCACCGCGCACCGGTGCGGACGCCCGCGGGAACCGCTGCCCGCCGCGCGACCCACCATGCCCGTTCCCACCCCTACCCGCAGCCGATCCGGCCATGGGCGACCCCATCATCGGCGCTCCCCCCGGAGCCTACGAGACACCATGCCCGGACTGCCCATCCGGCAGCGCCCCCGGCTGGCCCGAAGGCGCACCCGGCGCAAACAAGTCGCGCATCCCCGGATGCGACGGTGCACCCGGCCCGCCCGGAGTACTTGGTGTACCCGGGTACGACGACTCGGGCGCTCCCGGTCCAGTCGGATACGACGACTCGAAGGCTCCCGGGGTGCCGAGGTTCATCTGATCCTCGGGCGACAACCACCCGGGCAGCGACGGAATGCCCGGCGCCCCTCCGTCTCCCAGAGGTTTGGAATGACCCGAGGGCCAACCCTCTCCCGGCGGCATAGGCAGATCCGGAGGCCAGCCACCGTCCGGAGGCGTGGGACCCCCTGGCGGCCAAGGGAAATCCGGTGGTGTGGGAACACCCGGCGGCCAATTGCCGTCCGGCGGCAACGGCATCTCGGGCGGCTTGGGCAAACCGGGCGGCCATTGGCCGTCGGGATGTGTCGGAATGCCTGGGGGCCAGGGCATTTCCGTTGGCTGCAAGAGCCCCTGCGGCACAGGCGGATTCGGCACCTGCGGTGGTTCCGGCAGCTGCGGAGGCCACGGCACTTCCGGAGGCTGCGGAAGCTGCGGCGGCCGCGGCATCTCCGGAGGCTGCGGAAGCTGTGTAGGCACAGGCAGATTCGGTACCTGCGGCGGCTGCGGTACTTGTGGCGGCTGCGGCTGCGGCTGCGGCTGCGGCTGCGGAGGATCGTCGCGGTCGTCGGGGTTGTCCGACGGATCTTGCAGGTCCGGCGGCGGGACCCACGGGGCGGGCTGTTGCGGCGGTTCCGAGGTGTAGTCCGGGAATTCGACGTCGAGCTCGCGGGGGACACGCGGGAGGTGCGAGCGCCAGCTCGGGTTGTAGCGGTAGTCCGGGCTTCCCGGCGTCGAAGTGCGATCACCCGGCGGCGTACCGCCCTCGTCGGGGGTCCGCTCGCCCTCATCCAAGGCCGCGCCATCGTCACCCGGAGTCGGATCGCCATCACCCGGCGACGAGTCACCATCACCCGGCGTCGAATCACCATCACCGGGGGACTCCTCATCCACGCCCGGGGGTGAGGCCTCGGCGGGCGAGGTTGAATTGCTGTCGGCGGCGGCCGGGTCGTTGGTGTCACGGTTGGCCGGATCGCTCGGGTTCCGCGGTTGCCGGCGACTCGGCTCGTCGTACTCGGGTGTCGCGGACTGCGCGGACTCGTCGGTGGCCGTGCCCACCGGGGCAGAGCCGTCATGCTGTTCGCCGGAGCTCGTATCCTGCTGCGGCTCTGGCTGATCCGGCTGCTCTGTGGTCGGGTCGGCCGCAACGGGCTGGCGCTGCGAATCGCCGGATTGCTTCGGCTCGGCGGGTGGGGTGAGGTGGCCGTGCTCGTTGGTTTGCGGGCCCCGGTGCGGTTCTTGGGCTGAATTCGGCTGGGGGGCTGACTGTTCGGGTGCGGCGTGCGGACGGGGAGCCTCCGGCGATGCAATGGGAGGCTGGGGCGGGATGGCGGGGGGGATAGGTCGGGCGGGGTGGGATGGGTGGGGTCGGCGGGGCGTCGGGGGTCTCCGGTTCGCCGTAGGGACGGGATTGGGGTGGGCCGGGGACGTAGGGGATGCCTGCGCGGTTTCCGGTTAGGGGTGGGCGGTGGGCGTCCCAGTGGTAGCCGTCGATGGCTGCTACGGCGGCGTTGGCGTCGGCCCAGGTGGCGTTGGGGTTGGCGCGGAGGAAGTTGGACTCGGCGAGGGCGTCTTGGAGGAGGAGGATGTCGGGGGGTAGGGGGTTGCCTGCTATGAGGCGGTTCCAGGCTTCGGCTACGTCGGCTACGGCGTCGAGGGGGGCCTGGCGCCATTGGTTGTGGACCGGGTCGAGGTACCAGTGCGGGTCTCGCATCAGGTGGTTCTTGATCTGCTGGACCTGCTCGGGGGTGAAGGCCGGGGGGAGCATGTTGTCCACCGCGGCGCGCAGTTGTTCGTCGAGGGCACGGAAGAGTTCGTCGCGGTCGTCGGCGGGGACACGCAGCAGGTTGTCGCGTAGGTCGGTGGCGAGTTGCCGTGCGTAGTCGGCGTTCTCGGAGCCCAGGAGGCCGGTGACACGCGCGATCAGCTTGGTCAGGTTGGCGCCCGGACGGTTCGCGAATACGCTCAGCGCCTCGTTCATGAAGGCGCGCAGGTCCTCGCGGCGGG
Organism: Nocardia crassostreae; assembly: GCF_001613405.1. Taxonomy (GTDB): domain Bacteria; phylum Actinomycetota; class Actinomycetes; order Mycobacteriales; family Mycobacteriaceae; genus Nocardia; species Nocardia crassostreae. The sequence goes on along the minus strand of NZ_BDCH01000028.1, from coordinate 49,568 downwards.
CGTCGCGGTAGGCGGCGAGGTTATCGGCTATGGCAGCGACGTCGTTGTCGGGACCGTCCCGGACGTCGTCGTGGAGGAACCCGTCGTATTGCTCGTCGGCCCACCGCTGTACCGCGGCCCATCGCTCGGCGGCGGCCTGGTTCGCTTCGTGCCAGGGCCTGGACGGCTCGACATCGGCGGCGTGCTCACCGCGATCGAATTCGCGGATCATGGGCTGGATCTCGCCCACGCGCTGCCCGAACAGCACCGAACCCTTGAACTTCGGGCTGATTCGGGCGGGCTGGGCCGAGTCGCCGAACCAGGTGAAGCCGAACAGCTTCGCGACTTCCAGGATGATCCGCATGACATTGGACGCCAAGTCCGCGAACGGGAGGACGAAGGTCGGTTCGTCCGGGTCGGCGACGGGCTTCTTGCCACCGGGTATGTGCGGCAACAGATCCTGGTTCTGGGCGCCCGGCGGCAGTCCGCTGACGCGGTCGATGACGGCGCCCACGACGGCGCCCTGCACCTGGTCGGCGGCCCAGCCGCTGAGACCCTGCGCCATATCCAGCTTGAACTCGTCCGGCCACGCGTCCGAACCGCGATTCTCGGTCCAGTTCGGCCGGGTCTGATTCACCTCGTGCCAGTTGCCGTCGCCGTCCCGCCAGCGCGTGCTGAGCACGCGGTCGCTCCAGTTCCCGCCTGCTGTAAGGCGATTCACCGGCAGCTCGGAGCGGGTCACCGACACTTCGTCGTCGCGGCCGACGGTGACCCGCAGGCGCTCCACGACCGTATTCGGATCCGCGAGGGCCTGTGCCACTTCGGGGAAGTAGAGCAGCGCCTCGGCGAGCGCGCGATCGTGGTCGGCGAACGGGCGGCCGAGTTCATCGCGCGGGCCGAAGACGATGATCCGCCGCGGCTGCCCGTCGGCGATCGCCACCCGGGGAGTCACCATGCGCGCACCCTCGCCGTCGGCGATGCGCCGCCATTCCCCGGCGATGCGCGCCATCTCGTCCTGGATGCGGCCGATCCTGTTGTGCGCCTGGTTCACATCCTCGGCGGCCGCACGCAACCGGTCGAGATCGCCTGCGCGCTCAGGGAATGCCTCGTGCAGCCGCCGCAGCAGCTCGCCGAGATTCTCATGGCTCAGCGCCGCCTCGTTGACCGATCCATCGGTATTCAGCAGGCGTTCAACGGTATCCGGTTCACCTGGGCGCTGTTCGGCCGCGAGGTGCGCCAATTCCGCATCGAGCGAGCCGAGATCCAGCGCCAGTTCGTCGCGGTCGTTCCGCCGCGGTTTGATCCGCTGCAATTCGTCGGCGCGCTCCGCGGCCAGCCGATCCATCTCGGCAATGACCTCCGCGGGCCGCGGCAGACCCGCAGCGGCCCTGTCCCGCTCCAACTCGTGAATCCGTCGGTCGATCTCCCGAACCTGCTCCCGCAGCCCGATGACCTCCTCCGCCGCGGCAATGAGCTTCCGAACCTCGGCCAGCCTGCGCTGCTGCTCGGCAGGACTGTTCTGCACCCGCTCTTGATGCCGACCTTCGTCGCCGACGCCCACAACCCGGGACCCGGCCTCATCGAACAACCGAAGCGCGTTCTGCTGCAATCGATCCCGGGTACCGAGCGCTGCCTCCGGATCACCGACATCCAGCAACCGACCAACCCGAGCGTCCCGCTTGGCCCGCTGGAACTCCAGCTCCCGAGCCAACTCCCGGCGCTCCTGAAGCAAGCGCTCATATTCCGCGCGCGGCGTCTCCGCCTGCGGCCCGCCTTCATCCGGCTGCCCACCCGGCTCCGAGGGCTCGCCGTCATCGTCCGCATTGCGCGCCGGAGGTTCCGACGGTGGCTGCTGCGACCCGCCACCCGCATCCGGGGTCGGCTCGTCCGTACTCGGTGGCGACACCGGATCGCGATCGCCGGAGGTCGTGTCCGAGCCCTCGGGCGCGGGCTCCGGTCGGGCCACTGGAGTCGGACCGGAGTCGGGCTCGCTGGGACCGCCGGGCCGGACGGGTCCACCGGTCTGCGGCGGCTCCCCTCCCTCGTCTCCCGACTTGGGCGGCGCCGAAGGCTGCTGTGCGGGCTCGGCGCTCGGCTGCGGGGACTGCGGTGGGGTGCTCGGCGGCTGGGCCGGAGGGGTCGGGGCGCTCGGGGGTGTGGGCGGGGTGATCTGGACGTGAGTGATCTGGCCGTCAGGGTGGATTTCCAGTTGGCGGTACTCGATCGGGATGCCCTGGGCGGCGAGGGAGTCGCGCAGGTCGGGGCCGATTGCCGGGGTGGGGTCGGCGAGCGGGGTGACGACGAGGACACGCTGGGGGTTGCCGGGGAGGATTCCGGCGGCGTCGGACACCACGCGGGCGCCGGAAGCGGTCATGATGTCGCGGGCGGCCAGCAGGTTGACATCGCTCCAGGCGTTGGCTGCCTCGTTGCGGGCGTTGATGGCGGCGGTGCGGGCGTCGTTCGCCGCATTGCGGATGGGACGCAGTTCGTCGAGGCGCTGCTGTGCGGCGTCACGGTCGGCGAAGTACTCCGGGACGGTGCGGTCCGGACGGAAATCCGGGTCCATGAGCTGCTCGAGCCGGGCATTCTCGGCATCCAGCCACTCGGTGATCCGCTGCCAGGCCGGGCCGACACCCGCCTCGGTGAGAGCGACACCCAGGTCGTCCGCGATCTCGCCGAGCCGCACTTCGGCCTCGTCGAGAGCGATCCGGGCGCGCTCGGTCGCCTGGTGCGCACGGTCGACCGCCTGCTGTAGCTCCGCCCGCATCTGCGGACTGGTCGGAATGTACACCTGCGGCAGCCCCGCGCGCGGCCAATCCCCGGGTGCCGAAACCGGCTGCCCCGCAGGTGATTCAGCTGGCTGCTGCGGCAAACCCTGCTCAGCCTGCGGCATCTCCTCGCCACGCTGCATCCACTCCGCCCGCGGGTCCACCGGCTGGGCGGGCTCCTGTCCGGGCTGCATCCACTCCACCCGCAGATCCACAGGCTGCGCGGGCTCCTCACCTCGCTGCATCCACGCCTCACGCGGATCGACCGGCTGCGCGGGCTCCTCACCCTGCCGCATCCACGCCTCGCGGGGATCGACGGGCTGCGCCGGGTCCTCGCCCCGCTGCATCCACGCCTCGCGGGGATCCACAGGCTGGGTCGGTTCGTCGGCGGGGCGCGGGCGGGTGGCCGCTTCGTGGCCCGCTTCGGCGGTGCGGAGGGCGGATTCGGCGCGGTGGTGGGCTTCGGCGGCCTGGCGCAAGTTGTCGAGTTGGGCTTCGGTGTAGCGGGGGCCGGACGGGTCGGAGCGGTGGGACAGGTAGTCGAGGGCGCCGGACAGGCGCTGGGGGGTGAGGTCGGAGGAGCGGATCGGGCGATCCGGGTCGGTGTCGGCGGCCATCGCGCGCAGGGCGGAATCCCTTGCGGCGAGGGCATTGTCGCGGTCGGCGGCGGCTGTCGCGAGGTCGGCGGCGGCCTGATCGGGGGTGAGCGAGGCGGGCGCGGTGAGCTCGTTGTAGCGGGCGGCCAGGGCTTCCAGGGCGTCGATCTCGGCGTCGCGGGCGCGCACCTCGGCGCGCAGCTCGTCGAGTTCGGCGGCCAGTTGCTCGGGGGTGAGGCGCTCGTGCTGGTCGAGGCGGCCGTCACGGTACAGGTCGTACACCTCGGCCACGCGGGCCCAGTAGGCCTGCTCAGCGGCGGCGAAATCTCCACCGGCCGCAGCGATTTCGGCCGCATTCGGCGGGGTCAGGTCGATACCGAGCAGACGCGCCCACACCGTCGGCGCATCCGAGGGATCGTCCGAGCGGGGCTCGCCGACCATGCCGTCGCGGTCCCACGCGTCGCGCAGCAGATCCGGCGCGGCGGGATCGTGCATGGCCACCTCACCGTCGACCGCGCGCGGATCGGTGGCCGGGTCGAACCGGAGCCGATCGGTGTACGGGTCGAGATCGCCCAGTGTGCGGGCGAATTCGGTGAGCGCGGCCACGACCTCGGGCGGCGGGTCGGCCAGCAGGTTGGCCGTTGCCCGGTTGGCGGCGAGATCCATCCCGAGTGCGGTGTTCAGCCGGTCGAGCGCGGCGGTGGCGTCGTCGGCGTCCACGCCCCGGATGAGCTTGGCGTAGTCGAGCAGATCCTTGATCTGTTGGCGGCGGCGCGGGCGCGGCGTCTCCGGATCGGTCAGGTTCCCGGCCAGCAGCTCCGGGGTCAGATCGGCGGGATCAATGCTCAGGCGCAGCGACATTCGGTCCCGCGCCGCCGCCAGCCGATTGAAATTGTCGATGGCGTCACTGCTGCGGATGAAGTCCGCCATACCCTCGATCTAGGCCGCGCGCACCGAATTATCGTGCCGCAGTGCGGCAATGGCGTCGTCAAGGCGGCCGGGCGCGAGGTCCACGTTGTACACCGACATCCGGTCGGCGAGCTCGTTGCGGGCGGCCAGCACCTCGTCCGGGTGGTCCGAGTCGGCGAACTCGGCGAGATCGGTGCGGCCGGGGACCAACTGCCAGTAGCCGTCGTCCTCGGAACGCACCAGGGTCGCCGACAGGCGGCGGCCATCCACCATCTCGTCGATGTGCCGGACCTGCGGCGCATCACCGGGCACCACATGCAGACGGCCCTGCTCGTCGATGCCGAGCAGGCGGTAATCCGGTTGCACCGCAACGTCATTGACCAGATCACGTAGGCGCGGATCCGCGGTCAACGCATCGGCGAGAATCCGGCCGTGGTTCGCCTCACCGCTGAGCACGACCAGCCGGGGCGGCGCGTCCGGAGTGTCGCCGGGCACGAGGCCGAGATTGTGGTCGAGCAGCACGCCGCCACGCCCGTCCACCCAGGCGCGGGCGGCATCGTCGGCCAGGCGCTGTGCGAGATCGTTCGCATCGGGCGTCTCGTCCGGGAAGTGGTTGTCGAGCGCCTCTTCCAGCCGAGCCAGCGCATCGGCGGCGTCGCGCACGCTCATGCGCTGATCGCTGAGGAAACGCGCCAGGCGCTCCGGCGTCAGATCATCGAGGGCCGTGGCGAGCAGCTGCGACCAGTTCGAGCGCTCGTCGCGAATCTCGTTGCGGCGCAACGCATGTTCGAAGATGGACTTCAGCCCGGTGTCGTAGCGGACCTCCTCCGGGCTGAGATCACCGAAGGCGTACGGGGCTTCGGCGCCATTGTTGACGCCCTGCGAATCCAGGAACGGCGCGAACTGATTGTTGGCCGCCGCCAGCTCGCGCAGGAAGCGGCCCATGGGGTCATTGTCGAAGAAGTTGACATCGCGACTGAAGGCGATGCGGGTGTCCTCGTCGTTGTAGCGCGCCGCGGCAACGGCGAGCGCCTCCACCGCGCCCGCGCGGCGCATCTGCAGGGCGACGGCCTCGTCGAGGACGCGGCGCAGCGCCTCCGGGCTGGTGTCGGTGAGCTGGATTCCCAGCTCGGCCAGCGCATCCCGCACATCCTGCGGCAGATCCCGGTGCTGCTCGGGCGATTCCGGGGCCTGCTCGGCCGGATCCGGCTGTGCGCCGCGCTTCAGGTAGTCGTCGATCTCGTCGGCGGCGGAATGCATTCCGGCCCGGCGCAGATCCTCGGACATTTCGCGCAGCTGTGCCGGATCGACCTCGGTGAGCCACGGCTCGAATTCCTCGCCGTCGCGGTGGCGCATGGCCTGGCCGTCACCGGTCTCCGCGGCCACGCGGCTGGTGAACAGGCGCAGCAGCGGCAGGCGATCGCGCGCCTTCCACAGCGTGGCAACCTCTTTCGCGATGCGGATGGGGTTGAAGCCGTCGAGGACGACATCACTGCCCGCGGCATGCGCAATTTCGGAGGCGAGCTGCGACTGGTAGTCGCCGTCCTGTCCGGAGCCCGACGGGTACTTCGGCTCGATCGCGCGATCCCGGCCGATGAACCTCTCCCACAGGCGGCGCACCAGGGAACGCTTCTCCGGCGCGGATTCCGCCGGACGCGCGGGCGGTGCGTCGGGCGTGCCCGGGCGGGTGGTCTGTTCGGCGCGCCAGGTGCGGTTGGGGCCCTCGGTGAGGCGCACGTGCACCCGCTCGCCATCGACCTCGAGCACGGCGCGACGCTCGTCCGGAGCATGCCGGTCGGCGGTGGGCAGATCGGCGGCATCCATTGCGTCACCGAGGATTTCGGCGCGCAGATCCGCGAGGGCGGCGTCGCGGGCGTCCGGGGTGAGCCGCTCGGGCGCGATCCGCTCCGGATCGATGCCGAGCCGCCGCGCCCAGTCCTCGGCGTCCGCGGCGTGCAGCGCGCGCTGCTCCGAATCGGTGGCGGCATCGCGGCGCGCCGTGGCCTCGGCGAGCGCCTCGAGACCACCGGCGCGCAGCAGATACCGGTACTGAAGTTCACCGGCCGCGTCCGCCAGCCCTTGCGGGGTGCGGTCCGCCTCGGGAATGCCGAGGCGGTCGGCCAGCTCGCGTTGCAGCTGATCCAGCGGAACCGCGCGCGGATCGGTGTCCTCCGTACGACCGGGCGAGGACTGTGGTTCGGGCGAGGTCTGTTGTGCCGCATTGTCCGGGCGCAGCGGAACCGTTGGACTCTCCGGCCCCGCGGGCAGCTCGGTCCGCGCCGGACCCGCCTGGAGTGCGGGAGCTCCGTCGTCGACGGCACCGGCCAGGCGATCGGTAAGTCCGAGGCGATCCAGCTCCGCCTCCATGGCGCGCAGCTGATCCTGATCGACCTCGGTCCGCCAGTACTCCTCGTCGCCGTACCGCTCCCTCGCGGTGAGCGGCTCGAAGTCCTCGGGATGCCGCATCCGCGTCGGCGGCTCGCCTCGGCTCGCGTCCCCGAAATACCCACGCGCCCGCGCCATCTCGGCAATGTCGCGCAATACCGAGAGCGGATCCGGATGCCGCGCCAACGCGGGCCCCAACCCGAGCGCCTCGGCCAGCCGCCGCGCATACGCCAGCTCCTCCGGCGACCGCGAAACCCCGTCCTCCGGCGGCAATTCCATCAGGAAGTCCCGCGCCGGACGCAGCGCCTCCGGCACCGGATCGGTGTCGAGCACGAGCGTCGGGCTCTCCCCCACCGGCTCGGCCACCCCGGCCTGCGGCGTCGTCTCCAGCTCACCCGCCGCGGGCAGCGGCTGCGTGACAGCCTCGGACGGATCCGGCGCGGGCAACGGCTGAGTCACCGCCTGAGACGAGTCAGGCACCGAATTCTGCGGCAGCGGCTGAGTCGTCGCCTGAGACGGATCCGGCGCGGGCAACGGCTGGGTCGTCACTCGAGACGGGTCAGGCACCGAATTCTGCGGCAGCGGCTGGGTCGTCGCCTGGGACGGGTCCGGCAGGGGCTGGGTGACGTCGTTCGGGTCGTTGTCCCGGGCGGGGTTGGGTTCGTCCGGGTCGGCGGCGGGCGGGGCGCCGGGGGTGCCGCCGGGCGGCTGCTGGCCGCCGCCGTTTGACTGCGGCTGGGGTTCGGCGGGGTGCTGGGCGTCGGGGGTGCGTTCGGGGCGGCCACCGGCCAGGTCCCACAGCCATTCGGCGCGGTCCTGGGCGATCTTGGCCAGCCACTCGGCATTATCGGCCTCGAGGCGGGCGTATCGCGCCTCGATGCTGTCGGAGGTGTCCTCATCGGCCCGCTCGCGCAGCCATTGGGCGCGTTCGGCATCCATCCGCGCTTCCCAATCGGCCTGCTCGGCGCGCATGCGGTCGAACCACTCGTCCGGGCCATCGGAACGGTCCGGACGACCCTCCGGACCATCCGGATCGGGGGCGGGCGCGGCGTCCGGCGGCTTGGGCGGCTCCCCGCCACCGCCCTCGGCCGGTTGCAGTTCGGGGGCGGTCTCCGATTCCGGCAGCGGCTGCTGGACCGGGTTGTCGGGCCGAGTCTCGGACGCCGGTCGCTGCACAGGGTTGTCCGGCCGGGTTTCGGACGCGGGCTGCTGCACCGGGTGGTCGGGGCGAGTCTCGGTGGCGGGCTGCTGAACTGGATTGTCCGGGCGGGTCGCGGTGGGCTGCTCCGGTTCCGGGTCGGGCTCGGGGGTGGGGCGGCGTTCGGGTTCGGGCTGGCGCTGGCGGCGGCGGTCGGCGGGTTCGCGGTTCTCGCCCGCGTCGGGGCGGGCGGCGGCGTCCTGCGGTGTGCCGGAGGCGTTCTCGGTATTGCCGATCAGCAGGTCGTAGAGGACGTGGGCGGGCTCGCTGGCGAACTCGCGGTTGAGTTCGACATCGGTGAAGGATTCGGCCAGCGCCTCGATCGGGTCGAAGCCGCCGTCGTCGTAGAAGCTGTAATCGCTGAGCTGGCGCACCCATTCGTCGAACCGCGCGTATTCGGCATCGGTCCAATCGGTGACACGGTAGGCGTCCTCGTAGTGGTCGAGCAGCGCATCCCAGGCCGCATCGCGGGAAACCGTGTCCGAGGTGAAGTCCAGGACATGGGCGAACTCGTGCACGATCGTCGAATGGACCGGCCGCAGCGCCGATCCCGGCACCAGATCACCGGCGGCCTCGTCCTCGGCGATATTGTCGGCGAAACGCTGCGGATCGGTGGCGTAACCCTCGCTGAGAATGATCCGGTTGCGCGGATCCGCGCTGGTGCCGGGATCGGTCTCGGCGTACTTGTCCGGATCGGCGATCGGCTCGATGGCAATACCGCGCAGATCGCCCTCCGGGTAGTTGCGCATCATGCCGTCGACCGCACGCGCGAACTCCCGCGCCACCTCCGGATCGATGCCCGGACGATCGAAGCCCTCGACCGTGAAGCCCTCCGGCTCCAGATGCGCCCAGCGCCGTTCCAGCTCGGCGGCCACCTCCTCCGCAGACAGATCCGACCAGGCGTCCTGCGGGGGCTCGTCACCGCCGTGCAGCAGCGCCGGATCCGCGCCGTCACGCCCCGAACCGCCGTCCGCGCGCCCGGCCTCGCCCGCCCGCGCGGGATGCGCGACCGAACCATCGCCGCGATCGGCGCGGCTGGCCCGCGCTGCCCGCTCGTAATCCCGCTGCGTCGGCGCGGATGCGCCGTCCGGCAGGGGAATCGGCGCGATCAGCAGCCCACCCTCCGTATCGCGGGCGCCCGGGGCGTCGGCGATCGGCTCGGCAGTCTGCGTCAGGGCCTGGTCGCCGCGATCGGTGACATTGCTTGTGGGAGCGTCGGGTTCGACGCCGCTGGAACCGGCTTGCAAGCCTGGGTTCGCGTCCCCGGATACGACTCCCGTTGTACGACCGTCGATTCCGGCACGGGAATCGGGAGCGGACCCGGCGGGCTCGACCTGACCCGGGACGGCGGGACCGGCCACGCGGTTGGCGGCCGACGTGCCTGCGGGGCTGGTCGTCGTGGTGTTCGACGTTGCGGGGCTCGACGTTGCGGGGTTCGAGGTGGTTCCGCCGGTTGTCGGAGTGGTACCGGCGGTCGAGGGCGGGCCCGCGGCGGCCGGGCTCGGCGCACCGCCCATGACAGGTGCGACCGCGCCGGGTTGCGTTCCCGCCGTGGTATTTCCGGCATTCAGTACGTCGGCGTTGGCGGCGGGGGGCGCGTCGCTGCGCGCGTTCACCCGAGATTCAGGGCTCGAATCCCCACTGGTGGTGGGGGAATCGGAGTCGGAGTCGATGGGCCTGCCCTGCGTGGCGGGGTCAGAGGGGGCGTCGATGTCGCGGGCCGGGCTGCTCAACGAGCCCTGGTCGGAGTCACGCGGTGTCGACGACTCGGGGTCGCCAGCCCGGGTGTCGGTATTCGCGCCCGGCCGATCATCGCGCCCCGTCCCACCGGCACCTTCATTGGTGTTCGCCGGAGCGCGCTCGGAGGTATCGGCACGCCCGGTGTCGCGGCCGGTGTCGTGCGGTGAGGAGGTATCGGGCGCACCGGTATCCGAACCGGCCGGATTGGTCTGCAGCCCGCCCGGCTGCGCACCCGGCTGCCCGCCGGTCGTCGGCGCGGTGCGCTGCTCGCCTTCCGGGGCATTGGCCCGCGGCTCCGGATCGGTCGCGCGATTCTCGCCCGAATCCGGTGCGCTGCCGCGGTTCTCGTCCGTGCCCGCGGGGCGCGTGTTGTCGTCCCCGGGATTGCGAGAGGTGTCGTCACCCACCGGGCGGGTGTTGTTCTCGCCGCGCCCCTCCGGGCGGGTGTTGTTCTCGCCGCTGCCCTCCGGGCGGTTCTGGCTGGCCGGATCGTCGGCCCGGGGGCGCGTCCCGTCGTCACCGCGGCCGCGGTTCGGATCATTCGCGCCCGGATCATTGGACGGATCGACGCCGCCCGGGCTGTTGTACGGGTTCGTGCCCTGCGGCCCGTTGTACGGGTTGGTGCCGCCGGTCGGCATCGGGGGCACGCCCGGCGGACCGTTGTAGAAGCGGTCCGCGCCCGCATGGCTGAGGCCCGACAGGCCGCCTTGGAAGGCGCCCGAGGTGAGCATGCGCGGATCGAACTGGGTGTTCTTCAGGTTCTCGACGGCCTTGTCCCAGCCGTCCTTGTAGACGTCGACGCCGAACTGGGCGCCGGTACCGGCGGCGAAACCCGCTGTCGCGCCGACCAATCCCGATGCGACGCCGGTGATTCCGGCATTGACGACGTTATTGACCCCGGCCCGCCCGAGCTTGTTGCCCAGCCAGCCGCCGAACGGACCGGCCGCCGCGCCGCCCGCGGTGGAGCTGATGGCGGTAATGCCGACCTGGGTCCAGTTGATGTCCTTCCGTTTACCGGAGTTCACCTGGTACTGCTGCACCGCGATCTCCTGGACGGTGCCCAGGGTGAGATCGATGGCGACATGCCGCAGGAGGAACTTCACGGCCGAGGCCCCGGCCATCCGCGCCGCATAGGTCGCGATGGCGCGGGCCGCGCGGGCGCCGATCATTCGAACCGCGACGCGGGTGAAAGCGACCACGACCGCCTCCACCGCGGGCGCGGTCGGCGGCCACAGCCACGCCGCCAGGATTTCCGCCGCGGCCAGGGCCAGCGACGAATAGAACATCAGCTTCGTGTACTCGATCTCGGTGCCGGTCGAGTAGGCCGATTCACCGAGATCCTCGAAGTACTTGGCGAGATCCTGAATGGAGGTGTCGTCTTTGCCATTGGTCTTGCCCTGCAAGACGTCATACGCCTTGACCATGGCCTCCATACCCTCGCCCTCGGGGTATGCGGCAATGGTGGCGTATCTGGCATCGTCGATGGCGGACAGCAGATTTCGCAGTCCGTCGGCGCCCAGGCGCCAATCACCGGCCAGCTCCCACATCTGGGTTTCGCTGCCGTCCGGCCATTCCATGCCGACCAGCCAGCCCACCCATTCCAGGGATTCGGGAAACTCGATATCACCCAACGCGGGCTACACCTACCACCCGGAGTCGGTGGCTCCGCCGCGCCGGGTGACCGTGCCATCGGATTCCGAAGTCGGCTGCGCCGCACGATGTTCCGGTGAGTTCGGGGGTGCGGTGGAGACGACCGGCGGGGCCGGGATGGTCAATTCCTTGCTCAGGTCCGGCATGCCCGGAATCAGTTCGGCCAGTTTGGGCAGGCGACGGCTGCCCTGCGAGACCGGCGCCATCACCTCCTGGCCGCCGCACCACCTCGGCGGCGGCCTGCTGCGCGGCCTCGGTGACCGCCTTCGCGATCTCCTCGTAGTCGAGATCCTCGATATCCGAGGCGAATCTGGTCTCGATCACGGTGCCCTCGGCGTTCACCGTGACGGTCACCCGCTTGCGCACGGTCGCGGTCGCGGTGAGCACGGCGCGATCCTTCTGCAGTTGGGTGATGGTGCGCATCTGCTGCGCGAAGCCATCGAGAATGTCGTTGAGATCGGCCTTGGCGCGTTCGTTGGTCATCGCACCCGCTTGGCCTGCTGGTAGGCCCCGGCATTGCCGGTGTCCATGGTGGACAGGTAATCCAGCGCTTCCTGCTGCCCCTTGGCGAAGTTGCCGAAGGTGCCCGACATGTTCCGGGCGCCCTGCACGATATTGCCCTTGCTGGCGATATACCCGTTCTCGCCGTCGGAGAAGTTCTTCCCCAAGGTGTCGTTGCCCCAAGGTTCACCACGCGATCCGATGGAGGAGACCAGGGTGTTCACTACGGTATCGATACCGTCCTGCACCTTGACCGTCTTCGACTTCGCAGTACGCAGCAAATCCTTATAGGAATCCAGCCGACTGCCACCCACCTGGTCATCACCTCCAGCGCACATGCGGATACTGCTATCCAGCAAACCGTTTCGACAAGATCGAACCGATCGCATAGTGACACTGCCAGGTTTGGTCGACCACTCCGTTGACGGAACATTAACGGAGAGTGGCGATTCGGGCGGAGCACGGTGTGCCCCGCCCGAATTCGTCACATCACCAGCTCTTCCCCACGCTCCTCCATGTGCCGCAGCACCCGGTCGACGCTCTGCCCGAGGCGCTTCGCGAGCCGCTCCGGGCCCGCGCCGATCGCACGGGTCTCGGGCTCGTCCAGATCGATGAGATATCGGCCGTCCCCGGGGAGATCACGCCACATCATGCTCGCCTCCAGGACGCCGCGCGGACCGTAGATCGAACGGCACTGCCGCACCCGGATGAAGCCGGTCCACTCGGCGGGCCTGGCCCAGAAGGTCTGGCCCTGCATTTCGGCCGTGTCATCGAAGGAGTCGAAGGCCAGCATCTGCCGGACCTCGTAGGGATCGCGCTCCGGCGGTTCGAAGACGATCGGCACCGGCGCGGCACTGCCCGCCTGCGTATCCGGCAACTGCTGGACAATGAGCGCGGGCAGGGCGTCCGGCTCGCATTCGGTCAGCGTGTATCCGTTGCTGTGGTAAATGGTTTCACCCGGTTTCTGGGTGATCATCACCGCGCTCCAGCCCCGGCGCGCGCCGTGCACGCGCGTGCGCTTCTCGGGATTGTCAGTGTCGGTATCGCACCAGGTGGACGAGTAGACGGCCACTTCCGGATGGGCGATCGTCTCGAAGGCCGCGGCGAGACCGCTGTCCATCCGATCCCGGAGCCCCACCTCCAAGGCCGCGAGCTCATGCTCGAAGTCGTCGAGATAGCGAGTACGACTGGTGTAGGTGAGCGGCGGCGGCATGGCCCCGTCCGCGTAGCGGTTGCACAGGGCCTTGAACTCGTCGGCGGTGAGTTCCCATCTCATGCCTCGGTCACCGGATCCGCCTCGGCCGGAGCGCCCTGGGCACGGGCGATGGTCTCCACGAATTCGGCTGCGCCGAACGGACGGTCGGCGCCAGCGGTGCTCTCGCCGGTGACCGCGCCCGCGGTGACGGCGGACGCCACACTCGCCAGCGGATTGGTGATGGACTCGTCCAGTCCCGCCCGGGCGAACAGGTTGGTCAGCATGGACGGCTGCGAGGTGACCTGCCCCGCCGCGGGCGTCGGGACGACCACACCGGCAGGCGTGCCCTCTTCGGCGGGCAGCCCCGCACTGACCACGGCGGGCTCCTGCGGCGTCGTCACACCGAGCAGCTCGCCCAGCTGGGTCAGCTTCTCCGGTGATTTCTCGACCTCCGCGAGCGCCGAAACCACCTTGTCCTCGGGCACACCGAGCAGCTTCGCGAGCTCCTCCGTCTTTCCTTGCTCGAGCATGGCGTCGAGCTGTTGCAGAATGCCGGGCAGGGATTGGGCGATGGTCGAGATACCGGTGGTGGCGGCCTGGATCAGGCTGGCCAGAGCGCTGACGATCTGCGACGCGTTCTGGCTGTTGTTGTTCTGGCCGTTCTGGTTCTGACCGCCTGGATTCTGGCCGCCCGGATTCTGGCCACCGGGGTTTGACCGCCGGGCTTGTTCGGGTCGGGAACATTGGGCTTGTTCGGATCCGGAACATTGGGCTTGTTCGGATCCGGAACATTGGGCTTGTTCGGGTCGGGAATATTCGGCTTCTGACCGCCAGGATTCTGCCCACCCGGATTCTGGCCGCCCGGATTCTTGTTGCCGCCCGGGTTCTGATTACCGCCCGGGTTCTTGTTGTTGTCGTCCGGCTTCTTCTCCGGATCCGGCTTCTTCTCGGGCTCCTTCGGCGGATCGACCGGCTTCGGCTTGTCGAAGGGCGGCTGCGCGATGATCGGCAGAATCCCCTGGGTGTCCTTACCGTTGGTGACGTAGTCGCGCTCGAAGTACCGGCGGTAGTTGCCCAGGTCGTCGGTGCAGAGTTTGTCCTCTTTCTTCTCCGGCATGGAGTTCTTGGTCGAGACCATCCAGTGCGCGACGAAATCGAGGACCTCACCGGTGTACTTCATGGTGTCGATCAGCGGCGTCAGATCATTGCCGTACTTGCGGACGGCCGCGCGGGCGCCTTCGGAACCGGCGCCGATCCAGCTGTTGCTGAGCCCTTCGATCTTGGTGACGTAGTCGCCGACGCGCGTGTTCACCTTGTCGGCCAGCGTCTTCCAGTCCTCGCCCGCCCATAGGTAGGGCGAGGCGTTGATGGACTTTCCGAGGCTGATGAGCTCGTCCCAGTCCATCTCATCCTTGTTCTCCCACCGGATGAAGACGCTGTCCTTGGCCTTGTCCTTATTGTCGCGGAACTTCTTCAGATTCCCCGAGAGATCGTCTTCATAGGGTCCGGGCAGGCCGACGCCGGGAACCCGGTTCGGCGGCTTGAACCCGACATCGGCGGAACCGGGCTGAATCTTGATGTCGCCCAGCGCGCCGATCGCGTTCTTGGTCCGGACGAACTGCTCTTTCGAGGTGCCGTCCACGATCTTGTACGCCTCACCGGCGGCGCGAAAGGTATCCACCATGGCGGTGAGGATCTCGATGTGGCCGTCGAAAGCGGTCAGCAATTCGGTCCCGCGGCGGCTCAATGCCGACTGCAGCGCCGTGCCGGACGGCAGATTGCCCAGCGCCGGGAGGTTGTTGAGGTTCGCATTGGTCACCGCGTCCTTGAAACCGCGCATCGCACGCGCCAGATCCGCCGCGGCGTGCATGCCCGTTGCCGCGTCCCTGGGCTCGAACTGTAGTTGCTGCCCAGCGATCTGAGTCTTAAGGTCGCTGCCCCATTTTGGCTGATCTGTAGGTGCCATCGGTTACTGTCGCTCCACCTGTTCGCTTCTCCCTGCCAGCACAGACTACTAACGTGAACCGACTATGGCGCGCAAGGAAATTCGATTCCCTCTCGGGATCGGGGCTGGATGCGCCTTGCCCGTTCGTTGCTCAGGCGGCCGACGGCGGCGGGCTCATGATGGTGGAGTTGCGGGCCCAGATGAACCACACGATCGGGGCCAGGACCGGGAAGACCAGGATCAACAGGATCCAGACGGCCTTGCCGCCGGGCTGGTAGGTGCGGGAGCGGAGGACGCTCACCACGGCGGCGATGAACAGTACGATGCCCGCGACCGCGATGGCGATCAGCCCTGCGGCGAGAGCTATGGAGCCTGCGGTCTCGGCGGTTCCGGCGGCCAGGGTGGCTGCTGAGGCCAGGGTCGTTGTCGTCATGGGTTCGAGCCTAGGAATGGGGTGTGCTTCGGCGCATCACTCGTTAGCTCTAAGTTCGCTGTCAATGCTAGTTCGGAGGATGTACATCTTTCGGCGAATGTGGGGTCTGCGATGATCGGGACCGTGCGAGTACTGGTGCAGCGGGTCGGGTCGGCGCAAGTGACGGTGGACGGTGAGGTGGTCGGGCTGATCGATCCGGCGGCGCACGGGGCGCCGCAGGGGCTGGTCGCGCTGGTGGGAGTCACCCACAGTGATACCGAGGCCACCGCGAAGGCCATGGCGGACAAGCTGTTTCGGCTGCGGATTCTCGAGGGTGAACGATCCGCGGCGGATTTGGGTGCGCCGATTCTGGTGGTCAGTCAGTTCACGCTGTATGCCGATACTGCGAAGGGGCGGCGGCCGTCCTGGTCGGCGGCGGCGCCGGGGCGGTGGCGGAGCCGCTGGTGGATGCGTTCGCGGCGGCGCTGCGGGAACTCGGGGCGACGGTGGCGACCGGGCGGTTCGGGGCGCATATGCAGGTCGAACTGGTCAATGATGGTCCGGTGACGATTCTTTTGGAGTCCTGAGACCGGCGGTGAGCGGGTCGAGGAAGGCGCGGATGTCGTCGGCGTCGGGGACTTCGAGGTGCTGGTAGCGGGTGAGGGCGGCTTCGGCGTGGGTGCGGGCGGCGGGTAGGTTGCCGCGGTCGAATTCGGCGCGGGCCATGCCGTCGTGGGCGCGGGCCAGTTCCGGGTGATTGGCGGTTTCCTCGGCCAGGCGCAGGGCTTCGCCGTGTTCGGTCAGGGCGCGGGCGGGATCGCCTGCCGCGCGGGCGGTTTCGCCTAGGCCGTTGAGGGATGCGGCGCGGTCACTGGGGTTTCCGAGTTCCGTGTAGAGCTGGGCGGCGCGGTGGTGGTGGTCGCGGGCGCGCCGGTGGTCGCCCGCGCGGCGGTAGGCCGAGCCGAGGTAGTTGAAGACCAGGGCTTCCCCGCGCCGGTTGCCGAGTTCGCGGTGCAGGGACAGGGCGCGGGTCAGGTGGTCTTCGGCGTCGGCGAATCGGCCGGACTGGTCGAACACCTTGCCCAGATTGCCCAGTACGTGGGCCTCGCCGACGCGGTTTCCGACGGTTTGGGCCAGGGTGAGGGCGACGGCGAAATACGTTGCGGCGCTGTCGTGATCGCGGCGGCGCAGGGCGACATTGCCGAGGGTGTTGAGGGCTCGGGCCTCCTCGTAGCCGTCGCCGATCTCCCGGCACAGGGTGACGGCCGCGGCGGACCAGCGTTCGGCCCCGGCGTAATCGCCGCTGCGCCAAGCGGTCCAGCCGAGGTCGGTGAGGGCGCGGGCTTCGGCGGCGGGATCGGCCAGGGTGCGGGCCACCCGCAGGGCGGCGTTGTGCGGGGTCAGCGCGTCGGCGTGCCGGGAGTTGCCGTCCAGGTAGGGGCGCAGGGTGGCGGCCAATTCGCCGACCCGGAACGGCCATTCGCAGCGTTCGGCGGCGGCCGCCGCGGTGATCAGGTTCTCGCGCTCGGCGTCGAGCCAGGCGGCGGCGCTCTCATCGTCGGGGAAGGGGCGGACCGGCACCACAGGGGCGGGCAAGAGTGGACGTTGCGCGGCGCCGTAGGGGAACAGCCGGTCCACCGCGGCGCGGGCGTGGTGCAGATAATGCTCGAACAGCCGGGTGGTGGCGGCCTGCCGATCCGCGGCGGGCTCGACCTCGCCGACGGTGCCGCGGGCATACTCGCGCAGCAGGTCGTGGCAGGTGTAGCGGCCGGGTTCGTGCTGAATCAGCATGTGCGCGTCGAGGAGGTCCTCGAGCAGATCCTCGGCCTCGTAATAGGAGACGCCCGCCAGCGCCGCCGCCGCGTGCGGATCCACATCCCGTCCCGGGTGCAGGCCGAACAGCCGGAACATCCGCTGCTGCTCGGGCGTGAGCTGCTCGTAGGACACCGTGAACGCCGCCGCCACGCCTCGGTCCGCGGTGGCGAGCTCCGCCAGCTTGCGCCGCTCGTCCCGCAGCCGCCCCGCCAGATACTCCACACTCCACCGGGGGCGATGCTGCAACCGCGCCGCCGCGATCCGGACGGCCAGCGGCAGAAAACCGCACAGCTGCAATACATCCAGCACCGCGACCGGCTCGGCCCGCGCCCGCGCCCCCACGATCCGGCCGAACAACTCGACGGCATCCTCGGCGGGCAGCAACTCCACCGACACCGCCCGCGCCCCATCCAGATCGATCAGCCGCCGCCGACTCGTCACCAGCAGCAGGCTGCGCGACGCCCCGGGCAGCAATGGCCGGACCTGCTCGGCATCGGCGGCATTGTCCAGCACCGCGACCACGGCCCGGCTCGCCAGCTCCGCCCGCCACAACGCCGCCCGCTCCACCGCATCCTGCGGAATGCGGTCGGCGGCAATCCCCAACTGCCGCAACAGAATCTCCAGCACCGCTGCGGCGCTGACCGGCGAGCTCCCCGGCGTATGCCCCTGCAAATCGACGAAAAGCCGCCCATCGGGAAAACGCTCCGCCACCCGATGCGCAGTATGAATCGCCAAGCTGGTCTTGCCGATCCCCGCCATGCCGTCGATCACCACGACTGTCGCGGCCCCGGCGTCGCCCAGGAGTTGATCGAGTTCGGCACCGCGCCCGGCGAAGTCGGGGACGTCGTACGGCAGGAAGTCCGGCCGCGGAGGCGCCCCGACGCCGAACTCCGGATCGGATTCACGCGACTCCCGCGCGAAGACGCCGCCAGCGGATGTCGCCCGCGCGGACCGCACGGCGTTCGTCCGCGGCAGCGGCGCACCCGCCCCACGTGGATCGACGCTGCGCGGTGCGGCATCGATCGATTCCGCGGCGACTGCCCGGGGCCCGACCCCGCCCCCGGCCGCAGGTGCGACATCCCGCGACTCCACGCCCGCGAGCACCACCGCGCTCGCCTCCTCCGGCGGCGCGCCGCCTTCTCGTTCCACCCCGGCGATCGCCTTCGGCCCGGCTCCGTGCTCGCCCACGGACTCGGCTGCGACGCCTCGAGATTCCGCGGCGAGCCGAGGCACGGCCGCTTCCCGCGCCATGGCGGCGGTCGGCCCCGCCGCGCCTGACCGGGACGCGGCCGAACGTTGCGGAACGGCGGAGGTATTCGGCGGTGCGGTCGACCGGTGCGGGGCCGGGATCGGGGCGGCGAGGACGGGGTCGTCCCGAAGTACCGCCTGTTCCAGGGTGAGGAAGGCGCGACTGGGATCCAGGCCCTGGGATTCGGCGAGGGTGGTGCGGAAGCGGCGGGCGGCCGCGAGGGCGTCGGCTTGACGACCGGCGCGGTGCAGCGCGAGGACCAGGTGGGCGTGCAGGCGTTCTCGGAGGGGGTGTTCGGTGGCGTGGGCCGTCAGCTCGTCCAGGACGAGATCATTTCTGCCCAGCGCCAATTCGAGTTCGAGGAGGCGCTCGAGAGCGGTCAGCCGCTTCTCGGTGAGCCGGATTCGGGCGCCCGGTACGTAGTCGGCGCTCACGTCGGCGAGGGGTTCGCCGTGCCACAGGGCCGAGGCCGCGCGCAGTGTTTCGACGGCGACGGCGGGATCGTGCGCCGCGGTCGCCTGGGCGCGCGCGACCAGGTCGCCAAACTCTGCGAGATCGAGCCGGTCCGGCTGAATGCGCAGCACATAGCCTGCCGCACCCCGTGTTTCGAGAACGTCGTCGGCCTCGGCCCGGCGCAGCGCCCGGCGGATAGCGGTAATGGCGGCGTGGATCTGGGAGCGAGCGGTACCGGGGGCATCGAGACCCCAGATCGCGTCGATAATGCGGTCGGCGCTCAGGACCTGTCCGGCATTGAGCAGCAGATAGGCCAGAACCGCGCGGTGGCGGGGAGCCGTTCCCGGCAGCGGGCGGCCGTCGGCTTCGATCTCGACCGGGCCGAGCACCTTGAACCGCACCAACGTCGAACCTCCATCGAGCACCCACAGCGGAGGCATCGCGAATCTATCAAGCGGGGCGCACAGAGTAGTCGGCATGCGAGGAAATCCACTCGCGGCCGCCGGAACCGGCGACCGGGGCGGGAGTGCAACGCATGTCACAGTCGCCCGCTCCGCTCCGTCGTAGTGGTACCGGGCGGCCACCCACCGAAACCAGCTCGACTCGAAGGAATTCGCCATGACCACCACCGCTCCCCTCTCACCCGCCACCGTCGATGCGTCCGGCCGCGCTCTCCGGCTGATCAACAGCTATGCGGGCACGACGCTCGGTTCGCGTGCGCGCTTCGCGATTTTCCTGGCCGCCAGCGGCATCGTGCTCACCGAATCCGTGGTGGGCGCGTACTGGGATCTGGCGCGCATCCCCTACGTGCAGGAAACCTTCGCCGGGTTGCAGTACCCGATGTACTTCGCCTCCATCCTCGGCGCGGCCAAGGTCGCGGCGGTCGGCGCGCTCGTCGTTCCGGGCTTCGCGCGGCTGAAGGAATGGGCCTATGCCGGACTGTTCTTCGTCTACGCCGGGGCCTCGCTGTCGCACCTCGCGGTCGGCGATCCGGCGGCCAAGTGGGTCGGGCCGCTGGTCTTCGCGGGATTGACGCTCGCGTCCTGGGGCCTGCGGGCGCCCGCGCAGCGTGATCCGAAGCCGCTGCCGCAAGCCCTGCGGTTCCGGCGGTCCGCGGTGCGGCGCTGAGCGGTGACGTCGGCGACCGGCAGTGCGACCGTCTACGGTCATCGGGTGTCGAGCCCCACCCACGGCGACGTCAAGGCCGCCGCAGATCGCATTGCCGGAGTCGTCCGACCGCTGTCCGTCATAGCGGCCGACCAGGATCTGCTGCCCGGCGCGAACGCGTACCTCGCCCTGGAATTCCTCCAGTACACCGGTTCGTTCAAGGCGCGGGGCGCGGTCAACCTGATTGCCGCCCTGCGGGACTCGGCCGCCCTGCCCGACGCCGGGCTGGCCGCCTCCACCGGATTGAACGCCGATCTGGGATTCGCCTGGGCCGCACAGCGATTCGGCGTCCCGATCACCGTCTTCCTGGCCGCCGACGCGCCCGCCGCCAAGGTCGCGCGGCTGGGCGCGTTCGGCGCGAAGGTCCGGCTGGGCGGTGCGACGCAGGCCGAAGCCCAGTCCGCCGCCCACGAATTCATAACGAAAACCGGCGCGATCGACCCCTACACGCACAACAATGCGCTCACCTCCGCCGGTGCGGGCACCATCCTGCTCGATCTCACGCACGCCGTCCCCGACCTGGACACCGTCGTAGTCGCGGTCGGCGCGGGCGGCATGTTCGCGGGCATTACCGCGGCCGCCGCCCACCTCGGCATTCGCGTCGTGGGCGCGGAGCCCGCGGGCAGCCAGGCCCTGCATGCCGCCCTCGCCGCCGACTCCGTCCTCGACGTCGAAATCGATTCCATAGCAGCCGACTCCCTCGGCGCACCCCGTATCTGGCCGCCCGCCCTGGAGTGGGCCCGCACCGCCGACGTGCATTCGGTAATAGTCGACGACGCCGACATCATCGCAACCCGCCGACTCCTCTGGTCACACCACCGCATAGCCGTCGAACACGGCTCGGCCACCGGCCTGGCCGCCCTCCGCACCGCCGCCTACACCCCCACCCCCACCGAACGCATCGCCTTCATCCTCTGCGGCGCCAACACCGACCCCACCGACCTCTCCCCCCACGGCTGATCCGGCGAGCAGGTACTGGCGCGAGTGTTTCTCGGCGAGTCGCCCCCGCCATTACCTGCTCGACGGTTGCTCTGGGCGGGTTTAGGGTGGCGGGCATGCTCTTGTGGATCAATGGACCGTTCGGGGGCGGGAAGACGCAGACCGCGTTCGAGTTGCATCGGCGGGTGCCGGGTAGCGTCGTGTGTGATCCGGAAGAGGTGGGGTTCGGGCTGCATCGGATGATTCCGCGTGAGCTTCGCCCCGATTTTCAGGACTTTCCCGCTTAGCGGCAGGGCGTGTACGAGACCCTCGATCTGGTGCTGAGCAAGTACGAGGGTCCGGTTATCGCGCCGATGACGGTGGTGGAGTCCGGCTACTTCGCCGAAACCGTCGGGCGGCTGCGTGACAAGGGCCATGACGTTCACCATTTCGCCTTGCTGGCCCGGCCGGAGACGGTGTTGCGGCGGCTGAAGGAACGCGGTTTGTGGGGGCTGCGGCACGAGAGTTTCGCTGTCGATCAGGTGGACCGCTGTCTGAGCGCATTGCAGCGGCCGGAGTTCGCCGAGCACATTCATACCGATGACATCGATATCACCGATGTCGCCGACCGCATCGCCGCGGCGGCGGGGCTGACGCTCACGCCGAATACCGATGGGCCGCTGCGGAAACGGCTGCGGCGGGCCGGGGTGGGCATCAAGCACATCCGCTTCTGATCAGCCTTGGAAATACAAGCGATCCGGTTCCTCGGGACCTGCGGCGGGGGTGTCGCGGGCGGGGGTCGCCAGGGCCATGAGCAAGCCGATCCCGCCCAGTGCCAAGGCGATTCCCGGCCAGACCCAGCTGGTGGTCAGCACCATGGCCACGGCGCCGAGGCCCAGCGAGAAGAGGCTGAGCAGCAGGCTTTCGATATCGCGATTCACGGCGTCCTCTCCTAGAACGAGAACTCGCTCGCCCGGCACAGCGGGCGGATCGAGGTCGTGGCGGCATTCAGTTCCGAATCCTTGATCCATTGCCAGCCGGAACCGTCGGTGAGTTCACCGAGTTTGTCGCCGTCGGCGCGGATGGCTTCCTGGTCCGCGCCGCGGTAGTCGTCGGCCGCGCCCTTCAGATCCTTCAGCTGATCGGTGATCTCCGAGGAGGCCGAGCGCAGGGCGGAGAGCTTGTCGCACAATTCGTCCTCGCCCACCGGCCAGGCGCTCACACAGGCGATACCGAATGCGACGACCGCGATCACGGCGAAGAGCCGGTTCAATCCGCGCACGGTGAGGCGGCGATCGAAGGTCTTGCCCGCCGATTCAGGCAACTCCGGGAGCAATTGCTTCAACAGAAAACGGAACACCAGGAAATTCGGGATCTCGCCGATGCCTTTGACGAGCCGGGTGGAATCGCCCGCCTCCACGTAGACCTGACCCTGATCCACCCGGAACGCCCGCAATTCCGTGAGCGCGAAGGTCTTCGAGCCGCCGCCGAACTGCGTCGCCGACAGCCACCAGGGACCGAACTCCACGCGCTGCCCGGCTTGCAGGGTCTCGACGGCAACGGGGGCCTGCCGCACCGCCACGGCCTCGACCAGCGCCGGACCCCATTCGTCGGGACCCGAAATCGATTCGTCCAGGCGGAGTTCCGCGCCTCGCACATCGGTGATCCGGTACTCGTGCTTGGTGTGGGTGTGCACGCCGTTCTGCTGCACCCGGGTGATCTGCTGCCAGACCTGCGCCGAGTCGTAGCGCACCGCCCGGACCTGACCGCTCACCACCAGGGTCGCGCCACTCTCGTAAAGATCCAGCCGCCCTTCCCCTTTGACGGGCAGGAACCCCTTCCGATGCGCCCCGAGATTATTGGCCGACGCGGTATCCGCGATCCGCCGCAACAGCTCCTGATTCCCCTGCGCCCCACTCACTGGACACTCCCCCGAACTAGCCGAACGACTTCGCGCCCCAAACTATCGGCCCCGTGCACCCCCGGCAAACCGACCGCCCGCATCTCTCCGCCCCGATGATCATGACGCCAGGAGCGTAGTTATGACCATCTGAGCCAATTCCTCTGAGATGCATTGTGGTCGTGCGGATTTGATGGCAGCGTACCGTTCACGGGACATGGAGGCGAGACTCCGCCGCCTCCATGCCTCGTCCAACTTCCGCTCCTCAGCGCGGAATCACCGTCACCGTGTCGAAGCTGAGACCGTAGACGGTGTGCGAACCGGGATCGACCGTGACACCGATCAGGTAGGTCTTGCCCCCGCCGAGCGTGCCGGTGGCCTTCCGCGTCTTGGTGTCGATCACCCGGATCCCCTGGGTATCGAGGTCGGTGGCGTACAGGACGTTCCTGCCGGTGTCGATGGCGAGAAGGCCGTGCCCCCCGTTCGGTATCGCTTCGTTCAACGTGCGCGCCACCACATCGACCACCGCAATCTGATCCCGCGAGGTCGCGTAGGCGACGGCGGCGGCCGGATCGAACGCGACATCGAGAATCCCGCTGGAACTGCCGCCCACATCGACGTAGTCGGTCACCCGCTGCGCAGCGAGATCGACGATCACCAGCCCCTGATTCGACTGCTGCTGCGGCCCCCGGTCGTAATGGCCTCCGATATAGGCCGTCTGCCGGTCCGGATCCATCGCCACAGCCATGGCGTTGTCACCCACCGGAATGGTCGCGGTGATCGTGGCGGTGACCGGATCGATCACCGACAGGGTGCTCGTATCGTTCGTGATCGCCGGGTTCGGGTTCTGGTACTGGCGCGGCTTCTCGCTCGCTTGCAGACCGGTGCTGCTCACGACGTAGACGGTGTGCGTCCGCGGGTCGACGGCGACATCCCAGGAATTCTTCCCGGTGATGATCGTCGAGAGCACGGCGTTCTTCGTGGTGTCGATGATCGAGACCGAGCCGTTGACCGGGCTGCCGGTCGTGGCATCCCCGCGCCCCACCACGTACAACCGGCGCAGGGCCGGGTCGATGGCAATGCCCTCCGGATCGTCGGGCAGCGAAATCGTCGCGGTCGCACTGCCCTTCACTGGATCCACGACCGACACGGTCCGATCATTGCTGTTGGTGACATAGAGCAATCCGGTCACCGAATCGAACGCGGCGTGCGCATAGGCGCCGCCACTGGTCATCCCCACCGGGATCGACTGGTACTCCGGGTCGTTCGAACTGTTGCCCGTCAGGACGACACCGGTCACGATGGCCGCCAGCAGCACGACGGCGGCAATCGCCACCGCGATCACGGCCCGCGACCGAGCGGGCTGCGGTCCGGGCACCGGCCGATACTGCTGCGGGACGGGTGAAACCGGCGGCATGACGGGTGCGGTCCCCGGCGCTTCGGACAGCTGCGGCGACGGTTCGTCGAACACCAGGGGCACCTGGAGTACCTGAAAAGCCTCGCGGACGCGGGCGACTTCGGGGCCGAGGCCCTCGAGACAGATCGAGTGCAGATCACTCGGCGCGGCCACGCCGACCGCCATGGCCAGGGCGCGCACGGTTTCCATGGCCTGCGTTGCGGTTTCGGCGGCCGAGTTGCCGCCGCGGACCGCCGGTTCGGTGCGCGACATGACGACGTGGAATCGGCCACCCGCCGCCGCGATGAAGGCCGTGGCCTCGAATACCTCGGCGCTGAAATCGGCCACGATCACCCGTGTTCCGGGTTGCGCCGGACCGATCTTCGCTGTCAGCCAATCGGTTCGATCGACCCCCATCACGACAATCCCCTCTCCACGCGACACGCGGCGTCGATCCTAACGACAACGCGCCCGCCTCGGAAACGGTGAACTCCCGGCCGCGCCCGAACAGGGTCAGGGCAATAGAGTCAGTTGATCGGTATGTCGTGGACGGACTATCGAGAAGTGGCGACGGTCGGTTGTGGCGATCTGGCACAGGTTCCGTCGTTCCGCGAGCTCAATCACGGACGCGTCCGCAGTGCCCAAGGGCAAACTGCGGTACTTCGCGACAAGTTCGGCGATGCGCAGCCAATCCGCCGGATGCACCGGCTCCACGGTGAAGAGGCCCTCAGCGAAATCACCAAGGAATCGAACCTCGGCTTCGGCACCCAAACGCGTGCCGATCAGATAGGCGGCCTCGGTAATGACAAGTGTCGGAACGACCAGCGGACCCCGATGAGTCTGCAATAGTTCCAAGCAAGCCTCGTGATGCGCGTCATCGGCGTCGACATAGGCGTACAGCGGACCCGCGTCGACGACCAGCGCGCCTATTTTCCCCACTCCTGGCTCAGGATCTCATCGATCCGGCTCGAAATATCGGACCGGCCGCTGCGCCCAGCACCCGCGGCACCGAACGTGCGGCGCCCCCCGGCCGCACACAGGTACTGCGAAATCGCTTCGCGGGTGAGCTCGGAGACGGTGATTCCCCGACGCTGGGCTTCATGCCGGAGCAGATCGTCCATGTCGTCGGGTAGTTTCACCGTCGTGCGCTTCATGGCATGCCAGCATACCCTGCTGTTCGAGCCGTGACACCTGCGTTTGCCACAGACGAGCACACCCGCCCCGAAACGGGGCGGGTGTGTGCGAGTCGATCTTGCCGAACTACTCCGGGCGCAGCGTGAGGATGCGGGGGCCGTCCTCGGTGACGGCGACCGTGTGCTCCCAGTGCGCGGCGCGCGAGCCGTCGATGGTGACGACGGTCCAATCGTCTTCCAGCACCTTGGTTTCGGTGGTGCCGAGGGTGAGCATGGGCTCGATGGCCAGTACCGAACCGATGCGCAGTTCCGGGCCCTTGCCCGGCTTGCCCTCGTTCGGCAGGAACGGGTCCATGTGCATTTCGCGGCCGATGGCGTGCCCGCCGTACCCGTCGACAATGCCGTAGGCCCGGCCGTGCGCGGCCTCGGCGGCCTTGGTGCCCAGTTCGATGGCGTGCGAGACATCGGTCAGCCGATTGCCGGGCAGCATGGCGGCGATACCGGCCTCCATGGACAGCTTGGTGGCCTCGCTCAGCAGCCGATCGGCCTCGATGATCGTGCCCACGCCGAAGGTCCACGCCGAATCGCCGTGCCAGCCTTCGAGAATGGCGCCGCAGTCGATGGACACCAGATCGCCCTCGGCAAGAATGTCGTCCTTGGACGGGATGCCGTGGACCACACGGTCGTTGACCGAGGAGCAGATCGAACCCGGGAAGCCGTGGTAGCCCTTGAAGGACGGGACCGCACCGGCCTCGCGAATCACCTGCTCGGCGACCTCGTCGAGTTCCAGGGTCGAGACGCCGGGCTTGGCGGCGGCGCGCACCGCCACCAGGGCGCGGCCGACGACAGCGCCCGCCGCCGCCATGGCGTCCAGTTCACCGGCGGTGCGGAAAGGCACCACTTTCTTGCTCTTACGGCCGAAGACCATTCAGCGACCCAGGGCTTTCAGCGCCCGCGCATTGACCTCGTCCACCTCGGCCACGCCGTCGACCGTCACGACCAGGCCGTCGTAGTGATCGAGCAGCGGTTCGGTCTCGTCGCGGTAGACGCGCATGCGGTTGCGGATGACCTCTTCGGTGTCGTCGCCGCGGCCACGGGCGAGCATGCGCTCCACCAGCGTGTCCTCGGGCACCACGAAGCAGAGCGCGGCATCGAGCGCGCGGCCCTGATCCTTGAGCATCTTCTCCAGCGCCTCGGCCTGATCGACCGTGCGCGGGTACCCGTCGAGGATGAAGCCGTTGGTGGCGTCCGGCTCGGCAATGCGGGCCTCGACCATGCGGTTGGTGACCTCGGAGGGCACCAGGTTGCCCGCATCCAGGTACTGCTGGGCCTCGAGACCGAGCGCGGTCTTCTCGGCAATGTTGGTGCGGAAGAGATTCCCGGTGGAGATGTGCGGAACACCGAGCTTTTCCGACAACAGTTCGGCCTGGGTGCCTTTACCGGCGCCGGGCGGTCCGAGCAGTACGAGTCTCACTTCAGGAACCCTTCGTAGTTTCGGTTCATCAACTGGCTCTCGATCTGTTTCACGGTATCGAGGCCGACGCTCACGATGATCAACACCGCGGTACCGCCGAACGGCAGGTTCTGCACACCGGTGTTGTTGCCCAAGTTGAGGAACACGTTCGGCAGCACGGCAACCGCGCCGAGGTAGATCGAGCCGGGGAGCGTGATCCGGCTGAGCACGTAGTTCAGGTAATCGGCGGTGGGCTTACCGGGGCGATAGCCCGGAATGAAGCCGCCGAACTTCTTCATCTCGTCCGCGCGCTCTTCGGGATTGAAGGTGATCGCGACATAGAAGTAGGTGAAGAACACGATCATGGCGAAGTAGACCGTGACGTAAACCGGGTTGGAGGGGTTGACCAGATACTTCTGGATCAGCTCCTGCCACTTGGCCGGATCGCCCGAGGTGCTCTGCGTCAGCTGTGCCAGCAGGTTCGGCAGATACAGCAGCGAGGAGGCGAAGATGACGGGGATGACGCCCGCCTGGTTCACCTTCAACGGCAGATAGGTCGAGGAACCGCCGTACATCTTGCGGCCCACCACGCGCTTGGCGTACTGCACCGGAATGCGGCGCTGACCCTGCTCGACGAAGATGACGCCGACGATGACCGCCAGCGCAGCCAGGCAGACCAGCGTGAACTTGATGCGGGAATCGTCGCTGTCCCAGATCAGCTTGCCCTCGGCCGGGATACGGGCCGCGATACCGGCGAAGATCAGCAGCGACATGCCGTTGCCGATACCGCGCTCGGTGATCTGCTCGCCGAACCACATGACCAGGGCCGCGCCCGCGGTCATGACCAGCACGATGATGATCATGCCGAAGATGGACGTGTCGGCCAGGATGTCCTGGGGGCATCCGCGCAGCAGCTGACCGCGCGCAGCGAGTGCCACCAGACCCGTCGCCTGCAGGACCGCGAGCGCGATCGAGAGGTACCGGGTGTATTGGGTCATCTTGGTCTGACCCGCTTGGCCTTCTTTTCGCAGTTCCTCGAACCGCGGAATGACGACGGTCAGCAGCTGAATGATGATGCTCGCCGTGATGTAGGGCATGATGCCGATCGCGAACACCGAAAGCTGCAGCAGCGCGCCGCCGGAGAAAAGATTGATGAGCTGGTAGATACCGGCGGAGTCACCGCCGTTGACCAGGTCAACGCATTCTTGAATTGCTTTGTAATCGATGCCCGGGGAGGGCAGTGCGGCACCTACGCGGTAGAGCGCGATCAGGCCCAGCGTGAAGAGAATCTTCCACCGTAAGTCCGGGGTCCGGAAAGCCGACACGAAGGCGGAAAGCACACATCCTCCTGGCTAACGACATGGGTCAGGGCCATGGCTTCAGCGATAAGAGAGCGCCGATCCCCATGACGGTGTTGGCAGACAACACTTGAACTCTAACAGTGGCACCGGACGAGCTCTTCACTCGTCCGGTGCCATCTGCTATTCAGCCTACCGTCAGGCCAGTACGGTGGCAGTGCCACCGGCCGCGGTGATCTTCTCCGTGGCGGAGCTGGAGAACTTGTCGGCGGAAACCTGAACGGCCACACCGATTTCGCCCTCGCCGAGCACCTTCACGAGCTCGTTCTTGCGAACGAGGCCCTTCGCGACCAGCTCGGCCTTGCCGACCGTGCCGCCCTCGGGGAACACGCGGGCGATATCCGACACGTTCACGACCTGGTACTCGGTGCGGAACGGGTTGGTGAAGCCCTTGAGCTTGGGCAGACGCATGTGAATCGGCATCTGACCGCCCTCGAAGCGGACCGGAACATTCTTGCGAGCCTTCGTACCCTTGGTACCGCGGCCCGCGGTCTTGCCCTTGGAGCCTTCACCGCGACCCACACGGGTTTTCTCGGTCTTGGCACCGGGGGCAGGACGCAGGTGGTGCAACTTGATGGTCATGCTTGGACCTCCTCAACCTGAACGAGGTGGCGCACGACGTTGATCAGGCCGCGATTCTGCGCGTTGTCATCGCGCACCACGGACTTGCGGATGCCGCGCAGCCCGAGGGTGCGCAGCGACTCCCGCTGATTCGCCTTGGCGCCGATGCTGGACTTGACCTGGGTCACCTTCAGCTGTGCCATATCAGACTCCCTGTCCCGCGCGTTCACGCAGCATGCCGGCCGGGGCCACGTCCTCGATCGGCAGACCGCGGCGAGCGGCGACCTCTTCGGGACGCTGCAGCATCTTCAGAGCCGCAACGGTGGCGTGCACGACGTTGATGGCGTTGTCGCTACCGAGCGACTTGGCCAGAACATCATGGATACCGGCGCATTCCAGCACGGCACGGCACGCGCCACCGGCGATCACACCGGTACCCGGCGAGGCCGGACGCAGCATGACCACACCGGCCGCCGCCTCACCCTGAACCGGGTGGGTGACGGTGGAGCCGATCATCGGAACGCGGAAGAAGTTCTTGCGAGCCTCTTCGACGCCCTTCTGGATGGCCGCGGGAACTTCCTTGGCCTTGCCGTAGCCGACGCCAACCAGACCGTTGCCGTCACCGACGATCACGAGGGCGGTGAAGCTGAAGCGACGACCACCCTTCACGACCTTGGAGACGCGGTTGATGGCGACGACGCGCTCGAGCTGGTTGGTCTTCTCGGCCTGCTGCTGGTCGCGACGATCGCCACGGCGTCCGCCGCGGCCTCCGTCACGATCATTGCTGCCATTCTGTCCGGCGGGACCGTTTCCGCCGTCACGCCGCTGACGTCCCGGCATCAGACGTTCCTTCCATTCGCAGTGTTGATCATCAGAACTTCAGCCCACCTTCGCGAGCGGCATCGGCGAGCGCCGCGATGCGGCCGTGGTAGTCGTGACCACCACGGTCGAACACGACCGCCTCGACACCGGCAGCCTTGGCGCGGGCGGCGATGAGCTCGCCGACCTTGGCGCCCTTGGCGGACTTGTCACCCTCGAGCGCACGCACATCGGCCTCGATGGAGGACGCGGCGGCAATGGTCTTGCCGGCCGAGTCGTCGATCAGCTGGGCGTGCAGGTGGCGCGAGGAACGGTTGACCACCAGGCGCGGACGCTCGGAGGTTCCGACGATCTTCTTGCGCAGACGGAAGTGACGACGCGTCTTGGACAGACGACGTGCGGTCGAAGCATCCTTGCCGAGCGGCTTGCGCTTGGCCTTCTGGTTCTCAGTCTGTGCCATGGCTTACTTACCCGTCTTTCCGACCTTGCGGCGAACGACCTCACCGGCGTAGCGGATGCCCTTGCCCTTGTACGGGTCGGGCTTGCGCAGGCCGTGGATGACCGCGGCGATCTGACCGACCGCCTGCTTGTCGATGCCGGACACCGAGAACTTGGTGGGCGCCTCGACCTTGAAGGTGATGCCCTCGGGGGCAACGACCGGAACCGGGTGGCTGTAGCCGAGCGCGAACTCCAGGTCCGAGCCCTTCTGCTGCACGCGGTAACCGACGCCGAAGATTTCCATCTTCTTCTCGTAGCCCTGCGTGACACCGATGATCATGTTGTTGATCAGGGTGCGGGTCAGGCCGTGCAGCGAGCGGTTGCCACGCTCGTCGTTCGGACGAACGACCTCGAGCTCGCCGTTCTCGGCCTTGTTGATGGTGATCGGCTCCGCGACCACGTGCGACAGGGTGCCCTTGGAACCCTTCACCGTGACGTTCTGGCCGTCGATGGTCACCTCGACGCCGGCGGGAACCGGAATCGGCTTCTTACCGATACGCGACATTGTTCCTACCTCCCTTACCAGACGTAGGCGAGGACTTCCCCGCCCACACTCTGCTGCTTGGCCTGACGGTCCGTGAGCAGGCCCTTGGACGTGGAGATGATCGCCACGCCGAGGCCACCCAGCACCTTGGGCAGGTTGGTGGACTTCGCGTACACACGCAGACCCGGCTTCGAGACGCGGCGCACACCCTGCAGGGAGCGCTCGCGGCTGGGGCCGTACTTCAGGTCGACGATCAGGTTCTTGCCGACCGGCGCATCCTCGATGCGGTAGTCGGCGATGTAGCCCTCGCGCTTGAGGATCTCGGCGATGTTCACCTTGATCTTCGAGTGCGGCGCCTTCACCTGATCGTGGTACGCCGAGTTGGCGTTGCGCAGACGGGTCAAGAAGTCTGCGATGGGATCAGTCATGGTCATGTTTTTGACCGTTTACCTTTCTCGCCGCGGTTCCCATTCAGCACCGTTCTCAGGAGCGATCGTGGGCCTACAACGAAGTGGGGTTTGTGCTCCCCGGTTACCCGGAGAACCGTTTCTGTCCGCCCGGCCCGGCCACGTAACGGGTGGCCGGGACAGGCGAAAAGTCTTGGGGGACTTACCAGGAGGACTTGTGCACACCCGGCAGCTCACCGCGGTGAGCCATCTCGCGCAGGCACACGCGGCACAGGCCGAACTTGCGGTACACAGCGTGCGGACGGCCGCAGCGCTGGCAACGGGTGTAGGCCCGCACCGCGAACTTCGGCTTGGCGTTGGCCTTGTTGATCAGAGCCTTCTTAGCCATGTGCTCAGTTCTCCTTGAACGGGAAGCCGAGGTGCTTGAGCAGCGCGCGGCCTTCTTCGTTGTTGGTCGCCGTGGTCACCACGGTGATGTCCATACCGCGCGGACGGTCGATCTTGTCCACGTCGATCTCGTGGAACATCGACTGCTCCGAGAGACCGAAGGTGTAGTTGCCGTTGCCGTCGAACTGCTTCGGCGACAGGCCGCGGAAGTCGCGGATACGGGGCAGCGCGATGGAGATCAGGCGATCCAGGAACTCCCACATGCGGTCGCCGCGCAGGGTGACCTTCGCGCCGATCGGCATGCCCTCACGCAGCTTGAACTGCGCGATGGACTTGGTGGCCTTGCGGATCTCGGGCTTCTGGCCGGTGATCAGGGTGAGGTCGGCGACCGCGCCGTTGATCAGCTTCGCGTCACGGGCGGCGTCGCCGACACCCATGTTCACGACGACCTTCACGACACCCGGGATCTGCATCACGTTGTCGTAGTTGAACTCGCTCTGCAGCGCGTCCTTGATCTCGGCGCGGTAGCGCGCCTTCAGGCGCGGCTGCACCTTGTTATCGGTCGAAGTCATCTCAGATGTCCTTCCCGTTGCGACGGGAGATGCGAACGCGCTTGCCGTTCTCATCCGTGCGGTAACCCACGCGGGTCGGCTGGCCGTCGGAGTCGACAACCATCACGTTGGAGGCCTGGATCGGCGCTTCCTGGGTGACGATGCCGCCCGAGCTGGCGCCACGCTGGTTCGCGGAATTCGCGACGTGCTTCTTGATGCGGTTGACGCCCTCGACCAGGACCTTGCCGGTCGCGGGGAAGGCCTGAATGACCTTGCCCTTCGCGCCCTTGTCCTTGCCCGAGATGACGATGACCGTGTCGCCCTTGTGCACCTTCATGGTCAGAGCACCTCCGGAGCCAGCGAAACGATCTTCATGAAGCGCTTGTCGCGCAGTTCACGGCCGACGGGGCCGAAGATGCGGGTGCCGCGCGGATCGTTGTCCGCCTTGATGAGCACCGCGGCGTTCTCGTCGAAACGGATGTAGGAACCATCCGGACGGCGGCGCTCCTTGGTGGTGCGCACGACGACAGCCTTGACGACATCGCCCTTCTTGACGTTGCCGCCGGGGATGGCGTCCTTCACGGTGGCGACGATGACATCACCGATACCGGCATAGCGACGCGCCGAACCACCGAGCACGCGGATGCAGAGGATTTCCTTCGCACCCGTGTTGTCGGCGACGCGCAGTCGCGACTCCTGCTGAATCACTTCAGCTCCTCCTAGACCTGGACGTAATGCACGCCGGATTGCCGACCCGACGGGCATGGTCAGTTGCCACCCAAACGCGCGCCTGCCAGCGGTTTTCGGAGCATCAGAGATGATCAACCACTGTGGGTTCGCGGCCGGATTGCGGGTACAGCTCCCGCAGGCAACCGGTCTAGTGTAGCGAAACCGCAGGTGGCGCCCAAATCAGGGTGGGCAGAGTCACCCGCGAGGGGACCCGCGGGGCGCACCGCGCGGGTTTCAGGTCTTCCTCAGAGTGGTCGATTAGCGTCGGCCCGAGTTCGTCGAACATCTTCAGCTACGTCAGAGCAATATCCGAAATCCGTCGGAGGAGATTCGCGTTGACCGAGCGTTCGTACGCTCTTGACCGCCGTACTCTACTGAAGGCCCTGGGCCTCGTTCCACTCGTCGCCGCCGCGGCCGCTTGTTCCCCGGACAAGCCCAAGGCGCTCACCGGGCCCGATATGTCCGGATCAGATCCGGGCATCCGGCCGCAGGACGACCTCTATCGATACGTCAACGGGAAGTGGCTGGACAACTACAAGCTGCCGCCGGACAAGACCTCCTACGGCACATTCGCCGAGGTCGAGGAGCGGACGCAGCAGCAATTGCGCGGGCTCGTGGAGGGGATCGGCGATCCGGGAGCCGGGACCGATGGGCAGAAGATCCGCGATCTGTACGACGGGGTCCTGGACACCGGCGAGATCGACAAGCTGGGGATGACGCCGCTGCGGGACCGGCTCGCGCGCATCGACGCCGCCGCCGGGAAGCCCGAGCTCGCGAACGCCATGGGCGCGCTGCCGGTGGACGGGTTGTTCAGGCTCATGGTGGGTGTGGACGACCGGGATGCCAGCCGGAATATCGCGCAGATCAATCAGTCCGGGCTCGGACTGGAGGAGCAGTACTACCGGGATCCGCAGTTCGCCGACATCCTCGACGGGTACGAGAAGTTCCTGGAGCGGATAGCCACCGGCGCCGGATTCGGCGATCCGGCCGGGATGGCGCGGCGGGTGCTGGAGCTGGAGAAGCGGATCGCCGCCGGATTCTGGGACAATGTCCGACTGCGGGATCCGCAGGCCGGGTACAACAAGCTCTCCTGGAGCGAATTGACCGCGCTGGGACCGCGGTTCGAGTGGGATCGGTGGCTGGCCGGGCATACAGACCGGCCGCGGGAACTGTTCGACGCGGTACTGGTGCGCCAGCCCTCCTATGTCACCGCCGCGGCCGGGCTGTGGGGCGAGGTGGATATCGACACCTGGCGGGACTATCTACGGCTGACCCTGGTGCGCACCTGGGCCGAGTATCTGCCCGCCGCCATTGCCGACGCGCAGTTCGACTTCTACGAGAAGACGCTCAACGGGCTCGAACAGCGACCGGAACGGTGGAAGACCGCCATCGACACCGTCAACGAGAACATCGGCCAGTTGCTCGGGAAACAGTATGTGGCGCAATACTTCCCGGCGGATTCCAAGGATGCCGTGCAGCGGCTGGTGGGCGATCTCATGGCCGCCTACCGGGTGGACTTCGAGAATTCGACCTGGATGTCGCCCGATACCCGCGCCGCGGCCATCGTGAAGCTGGACAAGATCAATACCAAGATCGGCTATCCGGATAAGTGGGAGGACTACTCCGGGCTGTCCATTACGCGCGGCAAACTGGTCGAATCCCTGCTCGCCGTGCAGGCTTTCACTGACAAGCGAATGTTCGGCAAACTCGGCGAGCCGGTGGACAGGACCGAATGGGGTATGCCGCCGCAGACCGTCAATGCCTATTACGATCCGACGCGCAATGAAATCGTCTTCCCGGCGGGCATTCTGCAGGAGCCCTTCTTCTCCGCGGAGGCCGAGGCGGCGGTCAACTACGGCGGGATCGGCGGGGTCATCGGCCACGAGATCGGGCACGGCTTCGACGATCAGGGTTCGATGTACGACGGCGACGGCAATCTGAAGGATTGGTGGACCCCACAGGACCGAGCCGCGTTCGAGGTCAAGACCAAACAGCTCATCGCGCAGTACGACGCCCTAGTACCGACCGGTCTGCCCGCCGACGATCACGTCAACGGCGCACTGACCGTCGGCGAGAACCTGGCCGACCTGCGCGGCCTCGGCATTGCCCTGGCCGCCTACGGCATTGCCGAAAAGCGCGGCGGCACCGACAATCCCGACCTGCGCCCCATGTTCGAATCCTGGGGCCGTATCTGGCGCATCCAGCGGACCCCGGAATCCCTCGAGCAGCAGCTACAGGGGGATCCCCACTCCCCCGGCGAATTCCGCTGCAACCAGGTCGTCCGGAATATCGAGCAGTTCTACGCGACCTTCGGGGTGAAGGAGGGCGACAAGGCGTACTTGCCGCCCGACCAGCGCGTCACGCTCTGACGGGCCCGGAGCCGGTCACGCCTTCGTGGTGACCGGCTGCAAGGGCTCCAGCCGCCACGGGCCGTTCCCGTCGAGTTCCAGGCGCTTGGTGTGGAACTGGTCCACGGTGCTGCGGTGCGCGACGCTCACCAGGATGAGGGCTGGCAGTTCGGTGCGGACGAGGGTGTAGAGCGAATGCTCGAGCCCCTCGTCGACCGCCGAGGTGGCCTCGTCCACGAACACCACCGCGGGCTTGGTCAACAGCACGCGCGCAAACGCGAGGCGCTGCTGCTCACCCGGGGATAGGATCTTGGACCAGTCCGCTTCCTCGTCGAGACGGTTCACGAGCTGGCCGAGATGCACCTTGGTGAGCGCGGCGCGCAGCGTGTCGTCGTCGATCGTGCCCGGATCCGCGGGGTAGCTGACCACGGTGCGCAGATCGCCGAGCGGAAGGTACGGCACCTGTGACAGGAACAGGGTCTCGTCGCCGCCCGGATCGCGCACGGTGCCCGAACCGTAGGGCCACATCTGGGCCAGGGTGCGCAGCAGGGTCGTCTTGCCGCTGCCCGAAACACCCTTCACCACAAGGGCATCGCCCGGGACCAGGCGCAGCTCGAGATCGGCGACGAGGACGTGCCCGTCGGGACGGCGCACGGTGATGTCGTCGAGCTCCAGGGCATCTGCCAGCTCGACATTGGTGATCTTGGGCAGGTCGCGGGATTCGCGGCTGGCGGTGATCAGGCCGTCGAGACGCATGAGGGAGGCGCGGAATTCGGCGAAGGTGTCGTACGCCTCGCGGAAGAACGACAGGGCGGCGTGGATTTCGCCGAACGCCCGGCCGGTCTGCTGCATGCCGCCGAGGCTGATCTGGCCGTCGAAGAATCGCGGCGCCTGAATGAGGTAGGGGAACACCACCGAGGTCTGGTTGACCAAGAAGTTCCAGCCGGTGAACTTGAGGTACCGGTAGAGCTTCTGCCAGAGGACGCGGACGACCGCGGCGAAGCGCTCCATTAGACCGCGCTGCTCGACGCGCTCACCGCGATAGAAGGCGACGCTCTCGGAACTGTCGCGCAATCGCACCAGGGCGTAGCGGAAGTTGGCGGTGACGCGTTCGTAGAGGAAGTTCAGGCGGATCAGCGGGCGGCCGATCCAGAACGCCACCACCGAGGTGATCAGCACGTACATGATCACCAGGAACGACATGGCGCGCGGGATCTCTATGCCGAGCAAGGAAATCGGGCCGGACAGGTCCCACAGCACCTTGGTGAACGACACCACGGTCACCACCGCGCCGACCGCACCGTTCGCGGTACCGCCGCCCAGGGTCAGGGTCCGGGCATAGGTCGCGAACTTGGTGATATCGGATTCGATGCGCTGATCCGGGTTGTCGATGGTGTTGTCGATGAACCGGCCGCGATAGAACGCCTGCTCCCCCAGCCAGTCATGGGTGACATTGTCGGTCAGCCATTCTCGCCATTGGATATCGAAAACCTGCGACAGGTAAATGGACACCATGGCCCGCGCCACGTGAATCGTGGCCAGCACGGCGAACAGGACCATCGCGCTCCAGAACGCGTCCCGCGCCACGTCGAGCGTTTCCGCATCCCCCGAACCCAGCGCCGCCGCACCGGTCTGGAACGAATCGTAGAGATCGGCGCTCCAGTAGGAGAACAACACGTTCAGCCGCACGCCGAACACCGTCAGGAAGATCAGTATCGCGAGGAACGCCCACACCCGCGGCGCCTGCGGCCCCCGGAAATACTCGCCCGTGATCGCCCAGAACTGCTTACCCCACTGGGTGTACCGCAACAGCACCGCCGCGATCGCCACAAATGCGATCGTGATGATCGAGAACGCTATTGCGAGCCATTTCAAGGTCTCGAAGACCTCGTTGCCCCAGTCCCTCGACGTAGTCATGCAGGGTGCCCCATCACTCTCGGCGCATCAAACGGTCGGCGGAGCTTAACCCGTTTGCCGAGTTTTCGCCGCACGGGCGGGTCAAAGACCTCGATGTTTCTCGATCAATTGCGGGGGCGCGGCCAGCTGCCAGGAGTCCACGATGATGGCTTCCAGTTCGTCGCGATCATCCAATGCGGACAGCCGGACTCGGACCCAGGCGTTGTAGGCCTCATGAGAGGCGATCCAGAACTTATGGGGTTCGGATTGGACGAGTTCGTCGCGGTCGGCGATGGGGCAGCGGACCGCCATGGAGGTTTCGCCCTCCGGGAGGGTGAGGAACAGCTTGCCCTTTACTCGGAAGGTCGGCATGTTCCACTCCACCAATTCCCGAGTTTCCGGGAGCGAGAATGCAACCGCGCGAA
This sequence comes from Nocardia crassostreae, assembly GCF_001613405.1. Taxonomy (GTDB): domain Bacteria; phylum Actinomycetota; class Actinomycetes; order Mycobacteriales; family Mycobacteriaceae; genus Nocardia; species Nocardia crassostreae. The sequence goes on along the minus strand of NZ_BDCH01000028.1, from coordinate 12,343 downwards.
CATCATCCCCATTCGCCGTCATGCGGGTGATATTTCCAGGCGGGGGTGACAATGACACATCGCACGCCGCTGCTGCCTACCTCGGCGTAGCGGGGGTGCCGACGATCATGCTGCCTACGTTGCATTCTTCCAGTTCGTTGACGCCGGTGGCGGTGGTGAAGGCGGCGGTGTCGCTGAAACCCTGGGCCACCGCGCCCAAACCCATTGCGGTAGCCGCCAGGTAGAGGGTCTGCATGAGGACGCCGACGTGCTTGAGGATGTTGGCGTAGGGGACGCCCTCGTAGGACCACATGACCCGGCCCGCCCGAGCGCCGATCAGCAGAACCAGTTGGGGTTCGGCCGCATCGGCGAGGGTGGCGGAGGTGGTTTTCAGAAGACGCTGGACCGCAGGCGAATCGGCGGGGTCGATCAGGCACAGGGTGTGGTCGAAGGAGTCGTAGTGGTACATGCCGGGGGCCAGGCCCGCGACGTGGCGGACCACGGGATAGAGCTCCAGTTCGTGGACGCTGCCGCCGGAGGGGTAGGGGCGCGAGGGGAGTTCCTCGCCGTCGGGCGTGGTTTCGATCGAGCGGGTGCGCGCCGTGCGGTAGAGGAGTTCGGACAGCTGAGCGAGGGTAATGGGGTTCGCCTCATCGAAGGCGCGGGTGGAGCGGCGATCCTCGAGGACCGTGGTCAGGCTGGGGTCCGCGATGCTCAGCGTTTCGAGATCCGGCGCGGGAAGCGCGATCGGGGCGCTCGGGTAGGCGGGCTTGCGGGCCGGGGGCAGGGGGAAGGTGTCCTTCGCCCATTTGGTGGGGCCGAAGTGGTCCCAGGTGAGGACGCGCGGGCCCAAGGTGCTGCGGCGATGGAACCACAGGTCCGAGGGAGTCCAGCTGCGGGTGGTGAAGGTTTCGTCCTCGGTGTCCGGGTCGGCGGTGAAACCGCCGCGATGCAGGTCGGCGGCAAGCTGGGCCGAGACCTGTTCGGACAGGCCCAGTTCCGCGGGGGACGCACCGGCGGCGAGAGCCAGCAAACGGGGATCGTGAATGCGGAGGTCGCACCAGGAAGTGGGGTGCTCGAGCACCAGACCCTCCGAATCCCGGTGGATCACCGTGAATTTGGAGAGGGTCGCCGTCACGGGAGAGGGGGCGGGCGCGGCCGGAGGGGTGGCGAAGGGACGCACCGTATAGAGGTCGCGCTCGCCGTCGCGGATCGTGCGGGTGAGCCAGCCACCGGCGGAGAGCAGATCGAGAAGGCTTGCCACTTCGGCGGATTCGGCCCCGCCGGTCAGCTCGTGCAGGGTGGCAGGGCCGCGGTTGAGGGTCTTGAGCGCCTGAATCTGGGCGGGCGCCAGGCCCGTCAGCTTCTCGTTGTGCGGCGGGTTCAACAGCACCGCGCCGACGGGAACGGTCAGACAGGTGACGCCGGGACGCAGGGCGTAACGGGTCTGGGCGTGGGACGACAACCGCGGTCCTTCGAATCTATGGGGAATGGAATTACTTGGCCGCGTTGGCGATCGCCGGTTCCAGCTTGTCCAGGATGTAGGGCAGCGCCAGTGGGGTCGGCTGGTTGACGGCGCTGATCTCCTGCACGGTCAGGAAGACGACGGCGTTCTTCTTCACCACGGGCAGGTCGTTGTAACCCGGGAGCTGGCGGTACTTCTCGTCCTGACCCGGCGAGTAACCGGCCAGCAGCAGATCGGAATTCAGCTCGTCGAACCGCTCGGGCGAGAGCGCGAGCCGCCCGCCGGTGCCGCCCTGGGCCACCAGCGACGGCGGAATCGTCATGCCCATCTGGGTGAACAGGCGGCTGGAGCCGTCGGCCGGATCGGTGAGAACCATGAGCTGGGTGGGCCCGGCCAGCCAGCTGCTGATGAACGTCTTGCCCTGCAAGCCGGGGTTCTTCTTGGCAATGCCGTCGATGCGCGCGTTCAGGTCCGCCACCAGCTTGTCGGCCTCGGCGGTCTTGTGCAGCACCTTGCCCAGTGCGTTGACCTGGTCGGCCCACGGGGTGACCGCTTCCTTGGTGAGACCCGGAATCGTGGGCGCGACCTTGGATAGGTCCCCATAGGTCTTGGCATCCGCGATGAAGGCGTCGGCCAGGATGAGATCCGGATTCAGCGCCGCAATCTGCTCGGGCAGGCTGCCCGTGGTGTCGAGGGCCTTGACCGACTTCAGGGATTCGGGCTCCCACGGTGCGAGGTTCTTGCTCAGCACGGAGATATTGTCGATGTAGCCGACCGGCGTGACGCCCAGCGCCTGCACCGTGTCGAGCCACTGATTACCCAGCGCCACAATGCGTTCGGGCACCCCGGTAATGGTGGTCTCGCCCAGCGCGTGCGCGATGGTGACGGGTTCGCCGCTGCCGGAGGGTTCGTCCGAGGCGGACCCGCAGGCCGCGATTCCGAGGGTGAGCACACCCGCGAGGACGGCCACGGCCGCCCGGGTCCAGCCGCGTGCGTTGCGGACCGACTTCATCGTTGACCCTCTCCTTCTCAGGGATGCCCGGCCCGAAACGGGCGAGCGGGAGGTGAGCCTAGCCTAATATGCGACGACCTGGCGGAACGGTGTGGCGCGATCGATTCCGGATGGGGCGGGCTATCGTGATCCACCCCTGTTAGGTTAGGGTTGCATAAGTTGTTGTACGGGGGTTGAGAGCGATGGAGAGCGTGGTGCGGGAATCTCTGTCCGGCGTCGAGCAGCATCGACTCGTGGACGAATGGGCCAATGGCGTCGAACTGTACGACGTACCGGCGGTCTCCGGGCTGATCGAACGTGGCCGCCGCGTGCCGTCGCTGCGCACCGCGGTCCGCTGCGGCGCCCACATTCGTACTTATGCCGAGCTGTACGGGCACCTCGACGGCGGCGCCATCGGCGCGACCGGGCCCTCCATGGACGGGCTGGCGCAGCTGCTGCGTACTATCGCCGACTCCGCGCGCACCGGCGCCGTGCTGCCCCTCGACGGCTGCGGTATCGGCCTGAGCCCCGCCGCCCTGGCCGCCGCGGCCGATGATCGCCGCGCCGTGGTCGCCGACCATCGCCCCTGCGCCACCGACCGCGCCTTCGGTTCGGCCGAGGTCCGGCTCTTCGCCTCCCGCTGGGACTGCGCCGACGCCGCCGTCGAACTCCTGGCGGCCCTCGCCGACGGCGCCACCCTGGTGCTGGCCACCGAGGCCGAGCGCACCGATCCGGCCGCTCTGTGCGAGCTCATCGCGAGCAGCGCCGCCACCCATGTGGTGGCCGAGGCGCACACCCTCGCCGCCATCGCCGATCTGCCCGCTCCGGCGCTGCCCAGCGTGCGCCGCTGGGATGTGCTCGGAACCGATTGCCCGGCAATCTTTTCCGGTCTGCTGCGCAGTATCGCGCCGGGTTCGGTCGCCGGATTCGCCTATACCGCCACCGAATACGCGGGCGTCGCCGCGCGCGGTCCGCTGGACGGCACCGGCCGGGTGCGCCCCATTCCGGGCGCGCGGGTGCTGGTGCTCGACGAACGGCTGCGGGCCGTGGCGCCCGGCGTCACCGGCGAGGTCTACCTCGGCGGCGCGGCGCTCACGGTGGCGGCGGTGGATTCCGCGTCCGAATTCGTCACGGACCCATACGAAACCGGCCAGTTGGCCCGTACCGGTGCGCGCGGCCACTGGACCGCCGACGGCTGGCTGGTCTTCGACGCGGCCGAATCCCTGCCCGTGGCAGCGACTTCCGCCCTGGCCGAATCGCTCGATCTGACCGAGCTGCTCCCCGGCGACGACGACGTCGACTACGTGGCCGCCTGAGCTGCGGTAACGGAAAGTCGTACCGGTAACGAACCGCCGGGTGGCCTGGAGAGAACTTTCTATCGATAAAGCCCGGAACAATTACGATCCGCCCTAGCGGTGTGATCGCGGGCTATATCGTGGAATTACCGAATGGCCGCCGAGCGCGATGACGCGCCTCGGGGTGCCTTCGATTTCGGTCTCACCGCTCGACCAGCGGTGACGACCTCACCGCCGTCGCTGAGTCGTCCACGCCGCATGACCGCGCGGTGGCACCGCGACGAATGCATCAACCGGCGCGACGATCACCAGGCGTTCATCTCCGCGAGCGTGCTGTCGGACCCGTGTGCCCGGCTGCCCGCGCGAATTCGCCTCGAGCGGGTCGACCGGTGGTCCACTGCGGCACAGCCGCATTCGATCTTCTCCCGGTTCGGTCACGAGGACCGGCGCCCGCATCCGGACGCCGGCGGTTGTGTCCCCGGAAGGAGGGGCTATGAGCGCGGAATACCCGGCGCGCGGCCCGGAATCTGAGCAACTTCGCATCGCCATGGTGGTGCCCCCTATCCCGCCCAAGGCCTACGGCGGGGTCGAGGCCGTCGTCGCCGATCTGGTCGACGCCCTGGTCGCACGCGGGCATCAGGTCACCCTGCTGGGCGCGGGCGAGAACGGCACCAAGGCAGACTTCCTACCCCTGTGGGACTAGATTCAGGCCGCGCGATTAGGCGACCCGTTTCCGGAAGTGGTGCACGCCTTGAAGGTCCGGCGCGCCCTGGAGCGGCTCGCCATGACCTCGGGCGTGGACCTGGTGCACGACCACACCTTCGCCGGGGTGCTCAATACGCCCGTCTATCGCGATCTCGGACTGCCGACGGTGGTGACCGTGCACGGTCCCGTGGACGGCGATCCGTATGTGTACTACCGCGAACTCGGGCAGGACGCGCATCTGGTGGCCATCTCCGATCGGCAGCGCGCGCTGGCTCCCGATCTGAATTGGGCGGGGCGGGTGCACAATGCGCTGCGCGTCCAGGATTGGCCGTTCCAGCCCGTGAAGCAGGACTACGCGCTGTTCCTCGGGCGGTTCACCGCGGAGAAAGGGCCGCATCTGGCGCTGACGGCGGCGCACGCGGTCGGGATGCCGCTCATTCTGGCGGGCAAGTGCGCCGAGCCGCCGGAGCGCCGGTACTTCGACAGCGCGGTCGCGCCCCTGCTCACCGAGCACGATCACATGTTCGGCATGGCCGATGCCGTGGCCAAGCGCGAATTGCTGTCCGGTGCGAAATGCCTGCTGTTCCCGGTGCGCTGGGAGGAACCCTTCGGCATGGTCATGATCGAGGCCATGGTGTGCGGAACGCCGGTGGTGGCCCTGCGCGGCGGTGCGGTCGCCGAGGTGATCGTCGACGGCGTCACCGGCCGCATCTGCGATCATCCGGACGAATTGCCCGCTGCCATCAAGGAAGTCCAGGACTACGACCCGCACGTCATGCGCGAGCACGTGGTCGCCCACTTCGGCGCGGACACCCTGGGCCGCGACTACGAGGAGATCTATCGCAGCGTGCTCCGCCCCCGTACCTCCCGCCGCGGCGGGCGCATCACCCTGCACGCCTGGTCCAGTGAGCCTGCGCACCAAGCCAATCCGCAGCCCACCCGGGCGGCGGGGACCGGTCCGGGACGCGCGACCGCGCCCACCGGCGCGGTGCGCAAGCCCGGCTCCCCGGTGGCGCGGGGCAAGGCCGCGGGCCGGACACCGGGCACGGCGGCGCCCCGCGGCGGTAAGAGCCGTAAGCGCGCATCGGGTTCCGGGGCGATCCGGGCATCGGGCGCAACCCCGACACGCGCCACGGGCCCCGTCCCGAATCGGGTACCCGGTCCGGCCGCACCGCCGCTCGGCCCCGTCGTCGAGACAGTCGCCGATCTCACGGAGTCGGGATCGGAACTGCACGTCGACACGGTCGGCGGACTCGCGGCCGATTCAGTGGTCTTGACCGGAGAAGGCCGCACACTGGGCCGTACAACGGTTCCCGACAGCAACGCAACAGGTTTCGCGTCCGCCGCCGAATGCGATCCAGAGACGGGCGCGAGGGAGGAAGGCACTGCATGAACGGTGAGGCTCCGGCCGCTCTCAACAGTGGTGAGCCGACGGCCCTGGGCGGGGTCGGGGGCGCGGTCACCCTGGTGGAGGGCAGCACATTCTGCCTGTCCGACCGGCTCGGCGATGTCGAGCCGGGAACTCCGTACGGGTTGTTCTATCGGGACGCGCGCGTGCTGTCCCGCTGGGAACTGCGCCTGGACGGGCAGCGGCCGGAGCCGCTGTCGGTATTGAATCCGGAGGCTTTCCACGCCCGGTTCATCCTGCGCCGGCCACCGCGGGCCGGCGCGGCCGACAGTTCGGTCCTGATCATCCGGGAACGGCTCGTCGCCGACGGGCTGCGCGAGACCATCACCGTGGAGAATCTGGGCCGCGAAACCACCGCCGTGGACCTGCAATTGCATATCGACGCCGATTTCGCGGACCTGTTCGCGGTCAAGGAGGGCCGTAGCGGCAATGCCCGCGCCGAAATGCTGGTCGCGGATGTGGAACTGCTGCTCAACGATCGCTCGGACCGGGCGCGCGGGCTGGCGGTGTCCTCCTCGGAACTGCCGGTGGTGCTGCCGGGTTCGCTGTCCTGGCGGGCCGTGGTGCCCGCCGGGGGCAGCTGGCACACCGAGATCGTGGCGCATCCGACGGTCGGCAATCAGCCCATCCATTCCGGATTGCGTCCCGGCGAGCACGTCGAATTCAGCGCGCCGAGCCGCAAGATCGCGGCCTGGCGCGATACCGCCACGAATATCACCGCCACCGATCCGAAACTCGCCGCGGTACTGCGGCGCACCGAAAGCGATCTGGGCGCCTTGCAGATTCACGACGATGCCCGCGGCGGCAGACCGTTCGTGGCGGCGGGCGCGCCCTGGTTCATGACCTTGTTCGGCCGCGACAGCCTGCTCACCGCCTGGATGGCGCTGCCGCTGGATGTGAACCTGGCCGTCGGCACCTTGCAGCAGCTCGCGGAAATGCAAGGGGTGCGGGTCGATCCGATGACCGAGGAGGAACCCGGCCGCATCATGCACGAAATGCGCCGCGGCCCGGCCAGCGGCGCGGTGCTCGGTGGTGAGACGTACTACGGAACCGCCGACGCCACACCGCTTTTCGTCATGCTGCTCGCGGAGGCCCGGCGCTGGGGCGCGGACAAGGACGCGGTCCGCGCCCTGCTTCCCGCCGCCGACGCCGCCCTGACCTGGATCGCCGATCGCGGCGACCGCGACGGCGACGGCTTCGTCGAATACCGGCGCGCCACCGACCGCGGCCTCATCAATCAGGGCTGGAAGGACAGTTTCGACGGCATCAACGACGCCGCGGGCCATCTGGCCGAACCCCCCATCGCGCTGTGCGAGGTCCAGGGTTACGTCTACGCCGCCCTGCACGCGCGCGCCGATCTCGCCGAGGAATTCGGCGATCCGACGACCGCCGAACACCTGCGCGACCGCGCCGCCGAGCTGCGCACCAAATTCGCCGAAGCCTTCTGGCTGCCCGAAAAGGTCTGGTACGCGGTCGCCCTGGACGCGAACAAACGCCGCCTCGACGCCCTCACCAGCAATATCGGCCACTGCCTCTGGTCCGGCATCGTCACCGACGAGCACGCCGCCGAAGTCATCGCGAACCTGTCCACACCCGATATGGACACCGGCTTCGGCCTGCGCACCCTCTCCTCGAAGATGGGCGCCTACAACCCCATGAGCTACCACAACGGTTCCGTCTGGCCCCACGACACCGCGATCGCCGTGGCAGGTCTTCTGCGCTACCGCCACATCCCCGGCGCTCTCGACCTCGCGACCCGCCTCTCCGACGGCCTCCTCGACGCCGCCGCGGCCTTCGGCGGCCGACTCCCCGAACTCTTCTGCGGCTTCCCGCGAACCAAATTCGCCGCCCCCGTCCCCTACCCGACCTCCTGCTCCCCCCAAGCCTGGGCGAGCGCAGCCCCTTTACTCCTCGTTCGCTCCTTCCTCGGCCTCGCCCCCGATGTCCCGCACCGCCGCCTCACGATCCTCCCCCACCTCCCATCCCGCTGGGGCCGAGTAGAACTCACCGACCTCCGCCTCGGCCCCGACCTGATAGACCTGTCCGCCGAATCCGATCGCCTGACCACCACCAACCTCCCCGACACCTGGACCCTCATCACCCACTGACCCGCAATGCAAGCAGGTAATGACGTTCGATGGCTCGGCGCTCGGGCTCAGAGCGCCGCGGCCAGTGCGGTGAGGCTGCGATTCCAGAGCGCGGTGAGGTGCTCGGCGTCGGCCGCAGTGAACAGGGCGTCGCTCCAGCGCCAATTCGTGGTCAGCTGCGGGCCTTCAGAGGTGGTGCCGATGCCGGAGATGACGTCCAAGGCGTAGCGCAGGGGGAGGTCGGGTTCCGGGTCCAGGGGTAGCGCCTCGTTCAGCGGACCGCTGTGCAACGACCAGGAGCCCGGCTGCTGACCGCTGAGGTCGACGCGGCCCAGATAGTTGAACTCCAGCTGCGGCTGCGGGGCCGAGACCAGGTCCGGGGTGTGGTTCACGTACCGGAGCAGGCCGTAGTCCAAGCCCTGATTCGGGATGGCGGACAGCTGCGCGGTAACCGAATCCAGCAGGGCGCGAGCCGCATTCGGGTCCGCCTCGGCACGGTCGATGTCGACGGCGTCACCGGCGCCGAGGCGAACCGGGAAGACGCTGGTGAACCAGCCGAGGGTATTGGAGGTGTCGACGCCGAGCAGGTCGTCGGCACGGCCGTGACCTTCGAGGGCAATGAGCGCGCCGGAGGACGGGTCCTGATCGCGTTCACGACGCCAGGTGGCGATGGTCATGGTCAGCGCGGTGAGCAGGAATTCGCGGACGCCCTCCTCGCGGGTGAGGGCCGTGAGGATGCGTTCGGTGACCTCGACCGGGGTGACGGCGGTGGCGACACGCAAAGAGGACCAGGTGTCGGTGCGCGGGTCCGGGATGCGGTGGCCGACAGCGGGATCGGGGGCCGCGAGCTGGGTGGTCCAGTAGTCGCGCTGGGCCAGGACTTCCGGTGCGGCGGCGCGCTGCCACAGGCGGCCGGAGAACTCGCGGTACGAGGTGGATTCGGGCAGAGCCGTCGGCGGCGTGCCGGATTCGAGTTGGGTCCAGGCTTCGGTCAGGGCTGCCAGCAGGAGATGCCAGGAGACCACATCCACGGCGAGGTGGTGGATGGTCAGGAGCAGGACATCGTCCTGGCCCGTGCCGGTGAACCAGACGGCGCGCACCATATCGCCTGTGCGCGGGTCGATCTGGTCGTTGGCGGTGCGGGCAGCACTGTGGATGGCCGCGTTCGGATCCGCAGGTTCCGTTGTCTGCGTGAGGATCTCAGTAGCGGTCACCGCGCCGGGAGCGCGAGTCACCAGGCGCGGGCCGTCCGGGGTGTCGGCCAGCCGGGCGCGCAGGGTGTCGTAGCTGTCGAGCAGTGTCTGGAGTGACGCTTCGAGCTGATCGCGCCGGATTCCGGTGGGCGGGTTCAACAGTGCGGTCTGGGTGAAGCGGCGATAGCCGCCGTACTCGTACATCCAGGAGACGACCGGAACCGGGAGGATCTCACCGTAGTCGGCGGCCTCCGCCGCGGTGGACACCGGATCGGCGGTGTCGAGGGCGGCGGCCAGTTCGCGAATGGTGGGGGTGGCCAACACCATGCGAGGGGTCAGGGTCAGGCCGCGGCGGCGGGCCTTGTTGACCAGGGAGATGGCGACGATGCTGTCCACGCCGAGGGCGAAGAAGTCGTCGTCCAGGGCGGGGGTGCGGCCGTCGAAGAGTTCGGCCAGGACCTCGCAGAGTTCCTTCTCGGTCGGGGTGCGCGGGGCGCTGCCGGAGCCGGTGTCGGCGAGGGCCTGTTCGGCGCGGCGGGTGAGTTCGTGGCCGTCGAGTTTGCCATTGGCATTGGTCGGCAGCTGCGGCAGCACCAGGATGCGCGCCGGAATCATGTACGCGGGCAGGCGTTCCGCCAGCGCGATGCGCGAGCGGACCGGATCGACGGCACGACCGGCCTCCCCCACCACGAACCCGACCAGGCTCGCGCCGCCCGCGCGGCGCACGACCGTCACGGCGGCGGTGTCCACGCCCGGCAGTCGCCGCAGCGCGGTCTCGATCTCGCCGATCTCGACGCGGTAGCCGCGCACCTTCACCTGATCGTCGGCACGGCCCAGATAACCGAAACCACCGTGCGGGAGACGGCGGACCAGATCGCCGGTGCGGTACATGCGGCGGCCGGGCACGAACGGGTCGGCGACGAAACGGTCGGAAGTCGTTGCGGGGCGGCCGATATAGCCGCGCGCCAGCTGCGGGCCCGACAGGTACAGCTCGCCGATGACGCCGCGCGGCACCGGGCGGAGCATGGAATCCAGGACATAGCCCGACATTCCGGCGTTCGCGGTGCCGATGGTCGGGGTGTCGTAGTCGGCGACCGGAGCGACCACGGCTTCGACCGTGGTCTCGGTGGGGCCGTAGCAGTTGTAGACGGCCGTGCCGGACTTGCCGCCGTGCGGGGCGAGGGAACGCAGGCGGGACCAGAGGGCGGCATCGATGGCCTCGCCGCCGAGGGCCAGTACCGGCAGTTCGCGGTCGACCAGACCAGCCGCATTGAGCTGGGCGAACATCGACGGCGTCGTATCGATCATGTCGATCTCGTGCGCGATCATGCCCTCGACGAGCCGATGCGCGTCCCGCATCTCCTCCGCGTCGAACAGATGAATCGTCTGCCCCGCAAGGAAACCCACCATGGGCTGCCAGGAGGCGTCGAAGCTCAGCGACCAGGCGTGCGCGATCCGCAGCGGGCGACCCAGGCGCGCCATAGCCGGACGGTAGACGCGATCGCGGTGATCGGCGAAGTAGGCCAGCAGCGCGGCATTGGTGCCCGCCACACCCTTGGGTTCGCCGGTGGAGCCCGAGGTGAAGATCAGATAGGCGCACTGTGCGGCGGCGCGCAAGACCCCGGGAACGACACTCGCGCGCCCCGACACGCGCTCCACGACCACGGGATCGTCGAGCACGAGGGCGCTCGACTCCGCCGGAGCCAGTTCCCGGCATTCCTCGACGGTGAGAATCAGCGCCGGGTTCGCCTGTCGCAGAATCGATTCGATGCGTGACGCGGGCAAGGTGATGTCCACGGGCACATACGCGCCGCCCGCCGCGAAGGCCGCGAGCACACCGATGATCGACTCGGTCGAGCGCGGCAGCACCAGCGCGACAACGGTTTCCGGACCGACGCCGTGCGCCGCCAGTTCATTCGCCAGCCGCGCCGCCGCATCCCGCAGCTCCCGATAGGTGTAGCGCGCACCGCTTCCCGTCTGCAGCGCGACCGCCTCCGGCGTCAGCGCCACCTGCCGCTCGAACGCCTCCCACACCGTGCCCGGATCGCCGCCCGCGGCCGACGCGTCGACAACTCCGCCCAGACCTGCACCCGGGCCCGTCAGAACGCCGTTGCGATCCGACAGAGCGCCGCTCGGACCAGATGCGGTTCCGTTCGCAGTGCGGCTGGCCGCGCCCAGAGCGAGTTCGGCGCGTTCGGCCATGGTGAGTGCATCCAGGGAATCCGGTGTGGCCGTACCGATTTCCGGGAGTTGCCGCAGTAGGCCGAGCAGGCGCTCGCCGAGGTCGGCGGAGGAGAAATGCGGTAGCGCTTCCGGGATGGCTTCGATCAGGACGAGCAGGTCGGCGCCGCTGAGGTGGGAGACGACGGTCAGGGGGTAGTGGGCGAGGCTTTCCATTTCGGTGGGGCGGAAGACCGCGCCGTCGGGAGTGGTGACCTGCTGGATGGCGTCGTCGATGGGTGCGTTCTCGAAGACGAAGAGGGTGTCGAAGAGGGTGCCGTGACCGGCGGCGCGCTGCACTTCGGACAGGCTCAGGTATCCGGCGTCGCGCATGGCGGCGCAGTCGCGTTGCAGGCGGGCGCACTGCTCGACGACGCTGCTGTCGCGGTCGATGTGATGGGCGACCGGGATGGTGTTGATGAACAGGCCGATCATCTGCTCGACGCCCGGAAGGTGTTCGGGGCGGCCGGAAACCGTGGTGCCGTAGACGATATCGCGACGGTCGGTGAGACGGCCCAGGAGGACGGTCCAGGCGAACTGGACGGCGGTGTTCAGGGTGAAGCCGTTGGCGCGCGCCCACTGTTGCAGTCGCGCGGTCTCGGCGGCGGGCAGCAGCAGCTTCGTCTTCTCGGGGACGGCGCTGCCGCGCGCCGCGGGGGCGCCGTCGGCGATCATGAGCGGACCGCCCAGCACGCCGAGGTAGTCCACCCATTTACCCAGTGCGGCGGCCCGGTCCTGACCGGCCAGCCAGGCGATGTAATCGCGGTAGGGGCGCGGCTTGGGCAGGCCGTCGGCGGATCCGCCCGCACGGTAGACGGCGAGCAGTTCGGTGAAGAACACCGCGACCGCCCAGCCATCCATGAGGATGTGGTGAGCGGTGAGGATCAGGCGACGGGTGTCGGAACCGGGGACCGACAGCAGCAGGATGCGCAGCGCCGGACCGCGGCTCAGCTCGAAGGGGCGGCGGCGTTCGGATTCGGCGATGGCGTCGAATTCCGAA
>NZ_BDCH01000027.1 GCF_001613405.1 Nocardia crassostreae | reverse complement strand
GATCTGCACCGGGCGCGGGACATCGCGGTCCCAGAACGCGGCCTTGAGGTTCGGATGCCGATTCAGCATGGCCTGTCCGCTGCGGCGCAGCAGGTCGGCATCGAGGGGTCCGTCGATATCGACGACGAACTGCATGGTGTACAGGTCGATGCCGTCCCCGGTGAGCCGCGACAGGGAGAACAGTCCCTCCTGGAGCGGGCTCAGCGCGAGGACGTCCTCGATCCGCGGCGGCGTCGCGGCGGTCACGACTGGCCCCACGAGGCGGTGAGGGCGGCCAGGGCGTCGGCGTCGAGGCCGGAGGCGCTCATGGGGGCGGACTCCTCCTGCGGCACCGAATCCGGCTGCGGCGCTGTCGGTTCGGCCGCATCGACGGCGGCGGCAAGTTCGGTGATGGTCATGGTTTCGAAGACCAGTTGCGGGGTCAGCGGCAGGCCGAGCGCATTGGCGCGGGCCGACCACTGGATGGAGATGACGCTGTCGCCGCCGAGGGCGAAGAAGTTGTCCTCGGCCTCGACATCGGTGATCTCCAGCAGTTCCTCGAGGATCTCGATGAGCGCGGCCACGGTTCCGGTGTCGCCCGCCGTCGCGGCGGTGGAGTGCGCGGCGGCGACCGCGACCGGCCGGGCCAACAGCCGTTCCAGGACCGCCTCGGGCAGCACCTCCAGATCGGCGACCGCGCGCTCGGGTGCGGTGGCGTAGCCGTAGAGCGTGGCCGCGAGCGCATCGGCGATATTGCGGACGGTCACCGCGTCGTAGAGATCGGCATTGGCGACCACCCGGATATCCAGTCCGCCATCAGTATTGACATTGATGCTCAGGTTCAGATCGAGGAACGAGACATCGAAGTCGACCGGCAGCACGGTCGCGGTGGCGTTCCCCGCCAGGGCGACCGCGGCCGGGGCCCAGTCCGCGCCGCGGAAGTGCAGCATGGACTGGAACAGCGGATTACGCGAGCGCGAACGCGGCGGGTTGAGCGCCTCCACCAGGCGTTCGATCGGAAGTTCCTGGTGCGCATGGGCATTCAGCACGCTCTCGCGGGCCCGCAGCACGGTGTCGCGCAGCGACGGCGTGCCGGACAGGTCATTGCGCAGCACCGCCATATTCGCGAAGAGACCGACCAGCGGGGTGACGGCCTCGTCCACGCGGCAGGCGACCGGGGTGCCGAGCGCGATATCCGCGCCGCCGCCCAGCTTGTGCAGCAGGGTGGCGACGGCGGCCTCGTAGACCATGAATTCCGTTGCGCCGCACTGCTCCGCGAGCGCGGTCATGCCGAGGCGATGCGCGGCGGGCACCGAGAAGGTCGCCACCTCCCCGCGTTTGCCCAGCACCGGCGGGCGCGGGCGGTCCTGCGCCACATCGATCTGGTCCGGCAGCCCGGCCAGCGCGGTGCGCCAGTGCTCGAGTTGCGCCCGGCCGTACGGGCTGGGCGCGCCGTCGGCGCCAGGCTCGAAGGCCGCGCGCTGCCACAGCGCGTAATCGGGGAACTGGATGTCCAGGGGCGTCCACGCCGGGGCCCGGCCGGTTTCCACGCGGGCCCGGTAGGCGGTCACCAGGTCGCCGAGCAGAATGCCCAGCGAGGCGTGGTCAGCGACAATGTGGTGCACGAGCAGCGACAGCACATGTGTGCGCGGGCCGAGGACCAGCAGCGTCGGGCGCAGCAGCGGTTCGGATTCGACGGTGAAGCGGTAGCCGCCGATCTCGGCGAGTTCGGCATCCAGGCGATCCGCGGCGATCTCGGTAATGGTCAGCGGCACCTCGAGTGTCGGCTGCACCACCTGGTACGGAATGCCGTCGCGCTCGGCGAAACCGGTGCGCAGCGACTCGTGCCGGGCGACGACATCGCCGAGCGCCGCGCGCAGGGCCGCGATATCGAGCGCACCGTCCAGGCGCACCGCAAACGGCAGGTTGCCGACGGCGCTGGAGCCTTCCATCTTGTACTGGAACCACATGGCCAACTGCGAGTACGACAGCGGAAGCTGTTCCAGCCGTTCACGATTCCCGAGCGCCGGTCGTGCGGATCCGGATTCCGGCTGCACCGCTACGGTTTCGGTTTCGGGCTCGTCGGAATCGTCCATGGAGTCCAGGTCGATGCCGAATTCGTTGCGGAACTGCTCCACCAGTACGGCGGCCAGCCCGGCGGCGGTCGGAGTGTCGAAGATGATCCGAACATCCAGTTCCACACCGAATTCGGCGCGAATCTGGGCGACCAGGCGGGCGGCGAGCAGCGAATGCCCGCCCAGCTCGAAGAAGGAGTCGTCCGCCCCAACGACTTCCAGTCCGAACAGCTGCCGGTAGATACCGCACATGCGGCGCTCGGTGGCGGTGGCGGGCTTGCGATGGGTGCGCGCCACCGCGGACTGCGGCGCGGGCAGCGCGCGCTTGTCCAGCTTGCCGTTGACGGTCAGCGGAATCTCGTCGATAACGGCGAAAGCGCTGGGCACCATGTATTCCGGGAGCACCGCGGCGGCATGCTTGCGCACCTGCTCCACCTCCACCGACTGCCCGGCGGCGGGCACCAGGTAGGCCGCGAGGGTGGGCCCGACGGCCGGATCCTCGGCCACGATCACCACGCAGTGCCCGACCGCCGGATGCGCGCCCAGCGCGGATTCGACCTCGCCGAGCTCGATGCGGAAACCGCGCACCTTGACCTGCTCGTCGGCGCGGCCCACGAAGTCCAGTTCGCCGAACTCGTTGCGGCGCACCAGATCCCCGGAGCGGTACAGCCGCTGCCCCGGCGTGAACGGGTCGGCCACGAAGCGCTGCGCGGTCAGCTCGGCGCGGCCCAGATAGCTGCGGGCCAGCTGATCGCCGCCCAGGTAGAGCTCGCCCACCACGCCCGCGGGCACCAGTTGCAGCGCCTCGTCGAGCACATAGGCGTGCACGTTCCGATTCGGCACGCCGATGGGCACGATGCCGGTGCCCTGCGGTCCCTCGACCGGCATATGGGTCGCGCAGACGACCGCCTCGGTGGGCCCGTAGTGATTGCGCAGTTCGGCATCGAAGACGCCCGCGAACTTGTCGGCTACCTCACCGGGCAGCGCCTCACCGCCGACCGGGACGTGACGCAGCGCCCGCCATTCGCTGACCTCGGGCAGCAGCAGGAAGGTGCTCAGCATGGACGGCACCATGTGCAGCACGGTGACGCCCTGGCGGGTGATCAGATCCGCGACATAGCGAATATCCCGGAAGGCGTCGGGCTTGGGCACGACGAGCCGTGCGCCCAGCGCGAGGGTGACGAAGATGTCCAGCAGCGAGGCGTCGAAGCTCACCGAGGACGATTGCAGCAGCCGGTCCTGGGAGGTCATCCCCCATTCGGCGGTGAAGCTCACGACATGATCGGCAATGGCGGCGTGCGCGACCGGGACGCCCTTGGGCTTACCGGTGGAGCCGGAGGTGTAGATGACGTAGGCCAGATTCTCCGGGCGCAGCGGGCGCACGCGGTCGGCATCGGCCGGATTCGCCTGCGGCAGTTCGGCGGCGGCCGATTCCGCGGCGTCCAGTTCCACGCGGCCCATGACCAGGGCGGGGCGGGCGTCCGCGACCAGGTAGTCGATGCGGTCGTCCGGGTAGGCCGGATCGATGGGCAGGTAGGCCGCGCCCGCCTTGAGCACGCCGTAGACCGCGACAATGAACTCCACCGAGGTGCTCATGCGCAGGCCGACAATGTCCTCCGCGCCGATGCCCTCGCGAATCAACCAGTGCGCCAAACGGTTCGCGCGCTGGTTCAGCTCGGCGTAGGTCAGGCGGGCATGGTCGGAGACCAGGGCGAGGGCCTCCGGCGCGGCCGCCACGCTCGCCTCGAACAGCGCGACCATGGTGGTCGGCTCGGCCGGGACGTCCGCGCCGCGCGAGAGTTCGAGAATGGCGGCGCGGTCCTGCGCGCCCAGCATGTCGAGATCGCCGATGCGCTTGTCGGGCATGGTGAGTGCGCTGTCGAGCAGCTGCGCGTAGTGCTCGAGCATGCGCTGCACCAGCGCCTCGCCCAGCACGTCGACCTGGTATTCGGCTTCGAGCACCGCGCCGTGCGCGCTCTCGGTGACCACGGCCAGCGCGAGGGGCACCTGCGCGGTGGGTGCGCCGAGCTCGTCGAGCTGGGCGGAGGTGATGCCGCGCAGGGCGAAGCCGTCGGCGCTCTTGCGCACGCTGAAGCCCAGGCGCACCAGCTGATCCATACCGTCGCGGCCCGCGACGCGCTCCGGATTCACCTCGCGCACCACGCGATCGATGCCGACGGCCTGGTGGGCGAAGGCGTCGAGGCAGGTCTGCTTGGTGGATTCGACCAGACCGGCGAAGGTTTCACCGGCGCGCACGGTGTTGCGCAGCAGCAGGGTGTTGCCGAAGTAGCCGACGAGCTGTTCGGCGGCGGCCGAGCGGCGGTTGGTGACCGGGATGGAGATGAGGAAATCGTCCGCGGCGGTGTAGCGCTCGATGAGGGCGGCGTAACCGGCCAGCAGCACCATGAACGGGGTGGCGGCGTGCTCGCAGGCGAAGGCGTCGACCCGGTCCAGCAGATCCTGCGGCAGCGCCAGGGTGCGGCGAGCGGCGGACTTGGACGGGACGGCGGCGGCCGCGCCCGGTAGCTCCAGCGCCTCGAGCAGCGGGCGCAACGCGGTGCGCCAGAATTCGATATCGGCCGGGTCGTCCTCGGGCGCGTCGAGCACCTCGAGGTCCGCGAACTGTGCGGGGGCGGACGGGATTTCGCCCGTGCCGTTGTAGGCGGCGTTCAGATCGGCGAAGAACACGCCCCAGGCGTCGTCGTCCCAGCAGATGTGGTGTGCCGCCAGCAGCAGCGTGAAATCCTCGGTGCCGGTGCGCACCAGCGTGATTCGCAATGGCAGCTCGGTGGCCAAATCGAAGGAGCGCCCGAATTCGCGGCGCGCCAACACCTCCACCCGGACGCCGCGGCTCTGCTCGGGCAGCGCCGTCAGATCGTGCGACTGCCACGGCACCGTCACGTCATCAGAGAACACCTGGAACGGGTCGCCCTGCTCGTCCACCCCGTAGGTGGTGCGCAGAATGTCGTGCTTGGCGAACACCGCGCCGACCGCGCTCCGCAGGCGCGCCTCGTCCAGCGCGCCCCGGAGCCGGTACGCGACGCAGATGTTCAGCGTCGTGTCCTGCGGATCGCGCGTCTGCAGAAACCACATCCGGCGCTGCCCCGCGGACAGCGGCAGGCGCTCGCCCGCGGCGGTGCGCCGCATTGGCGCGGCGGCCGTCTCCTTGGCGAGCCCGCTTTCGGCCAAGCGGCGGCGCAGCAGCTCCCTGCGGCGATCGAGGGCCGACCCTCCGCCCGAAGTACCGGACTCAGCGGGCGTCCCGAGCACGGCTGGTGTCACAGGTGCGGCAGGCGTCACGGATGCAGCAGACGCCCCGGGTGCGGCGGGCGTGGTGAGCACGGTGGCATCGGTGTCTGACATGGAATCTGGCCCCTTTGCCTAGTTGGTGTTCTCAGCCATGAGCAGCACGACGTCATCGAGTGACGCGCCGCCCAGAATCGCCGCGACCGGCAGATCCCGATCGAGCGCGGACCGGACCCGCTTGCGGAAGTCCAGGGCCTGCAAGGAGTCCAGGCCCAGCGCCACCAGCGGCACGGAACGGTCGATGGTCTCTCCGGCGCCGACCCCCATGACCCGCTCGAGTTCGGCCAGCACCTGCTCCGCGAGCGAGCGGTCGGCGGCGGGCGCGACCGCCGGGGGCATACTCGCGGCGACGGGCGCGGGCATAGCGACGGGCGCCGCATCGACCACGGATTCGACTGCCGCGGCAGAGGTTTCGACCCGCAAGGGCGCAACCCGCTCCGGCCGCTCCGGCACGGCCGCCAGCACGGCCGCCTGCCCGAACACCTCGGCGTTCGCGCGCAGCAATGGCCAATCGGCGGAGATGACCACCGCATCGGTCGGCTGCCAGGTGAGCCCCGCCGCGATAGCGTCAGCCGGATTCATCGGGTACATACCGGTCCCCGAGACCCGCGCGAAACCCGCGGCATCGAGCGGACCGGCGACACTCCACAGCGCCCATTCGATCGACGTGCACGCCAGGCCCTGGGCGCGTGCACGTCGCGCCACGATATCGAGCATGCGGTTGGTGACCGCGTAGAGGATCTGCCCGCGACCGCCGAGCGTCGCGGCCATGGAGGAGCACAACAGGATTCGGCAATCCGGCGTACGCGGCACCGCCGCCAGCACGGCTTCCAGCCCGACCACCTTGGAGGCGGCCGCCGTGGCGACCATTTCCGGAGTGATCTCGGCGATCCCGGCATCCACATAGTTGACCGCCGCGTGGATCAGTACACTCGCGGGCCGATCCGCCTGTTCAGCGGCGAATCGCCGCACCGACTCCGGGTCGCTCACATCGCAGGCGACCGCGACGATCTCGGTCCCGCCGATGGATCGCAGGCGGGCGAGTTCCCCGGCGGGAGCGCCCGCTTCGCCGGATCGGCTGAGCAACGTGACCCGCCCAGCGCCCGTGCGGGCGAAATGCTCAGCGAAGATCCGGCCGAGCTGCCCGGTGCCGCCCACGATCACCACATGATCGAGGTCGGCCGCCGCGCCCGGCTCCGACTCGTCCTCGACGAGCCGCTTCACGAACACCTTGCCACCGCGCAGCGCCAAATCCGGCTCGCCCGCGGTGTGCAGCGCCCCGACAATCCGGCTGGCCTGCTCGGCCCCCGCATCGGCGGCCAGATCCAGGTGCCGGAACAGCACACCCGGGTTCTCCACACCGACACAACGGAATCCGGAACTCACCGCGGCATGGAACAACTGCGGCAGCGGATCGGAGTCCACCACGGACTCACCCCCGACGGTCACCAGCCAGCACTCACCACCCGACCGCAGTCCCCGGACAGCCTCCAGCCACGCCTGCGTAGCGAAGAACCCGGCCAACCCCGGCACCGCACCCGCGCCGTCGGTCTGCGGCAACGGCGGCAGCAGAATCACCACCGTGTCGTACGCCCCGCCAGCGTCCGAACCCGGCGCGGCAGCACCCGACCCGGCAACGGCCGAACCAGCCGCGGAGGCCAACCCAGCAGCGGCAGCCGAACCAGAATCAGCAGCTATCCCGGATGCGGCAGCCGAGTGACGCCCAGCACCACCGTTGCCCGGCGCGGCACTCGATCGGGTGGCAACGGCCGCCCCCGGACGCGAGTCGGCGGAACCGGCGGCAGCCGCACCAGGAGCACCCTCGGCCGGACCGGAATGGTCGGCCGCTGCACCGGAAACGCTTGCGGCCGGGTTGGCAACGGCGACGGATGCGGTGAGGTCGGTGGAGTCGAGGATCGTGGCGGTTGCACCGTATCGGTCGGCGGCTTTGATCAGAGCGGCGGCCATATCTGCGCAGCGGCCGGTCGGGTCTACCACGGCGAGTGTGCGCAAGGCGGTCAGGGAGCGGCGGTCCCACTGGACCCAGCTCTCCACCAGACGCTGGGGGGGCGGAATCGGCGGCGCGGCCGGGCGGATCTTGTCCTCGGCGTATCCGGCTGCGGCCCAGAGCTTTCTGGGGTTCATGACCGTGTGCGGGAAGTCGCGCGGAGGGAGGGAGACCGACGTTTCGGTGCGGAGGGCATTCCAGTCGTAGCCGAGGTCCGCAACGGCGATGGTGGCCAGGTTGCGGGTGAATTCGCGGAGGGTGTCGGCGGTGCGGAGGGAGGTGCCCAGGACGCGGAAGTCGCGGGGGCCGCGGGCCGGGTCTCGGGGGACGAGGTTCAGGTTTTCCTGGAGGGCCAGTTGGAGGACCGGGTGTTCGACTACCTCGATGAGGGTGTCTATGCCTGCGGTGGCGGCGGAGACTACGGCGCGGTCGAAGCGGACGCGGTTGCGGAGGTTCCAGTACCAGTACTGTTCCTGGGCCAGGTCGGGGGTGATGGCTTCGCCGAGAGCCGCTCCGTAGGAGGGGATTTCGGTGGGGTGGAAGGTGGGGCTGCTCATTTCGCCGCCCAGGAAGCCTTCGAAGTCGGCGCGGACTTCGGCGACGATGGAGGTGTGGGCGGGGTAGGCGACGCCGATCTCGCGGGCGAACTGGCCGCGTTCGGTGGCGGTGGCGACCATGTCCTTGATGGTCTGGCGGTCACCGGAGATGGCCATGATGCTCGGGGAGTTCACCACCGAGAGTTCGGCCCAGCCGGAGTGGCGGGCCAGCAGGTCCTCGCAGTCCTCGCGGCTCATGGCGAGCACGGCCATGGAGTAGCCGAGCGGGGACAGGCGCTCGACCAGGCGGGCGCGGTGGGTGACCACCAGGACGGAGTCGCGCAGCGACATGACCTCGGAGGTGGCGCAGGCGGCGAGTTCACCCTGGCTGTGGCCGATGGTGGCGGCGGGGCGCACACCGGTGGCCTGCCACATGGCGGCCAGGCCGGACATGTGGAACATCAAGGCGGGCTGGACTTCCCACACCTCGTCCTGGAACTTGCCGTCATTGCCGAGCAGATAGTGCAGCGGCTGATCGTGGCCGAACCGCTCGGTGTGAATGGCCGAGCATTCGTCGACGCGGGCGCGGTAGGCCGGGGACAGCGCGTAGTAGAGCTTGCCCATACCGGGGCGCTGACTGCCCTGACCGGGGAAGACGAAGCCGATCTTGCGCGCGGTGGCGGGCTCGTCACCGGAGACCACGGCCGGATGCGGCCGATCGGCGGCAAGGGCGCGCAGCGCGTCCAGCAGTTCCTCGCGCTCGGCGACCGGCTCGCCACGCTCGGCGATCATGATCAGGGCGCGGTAGCGGCGGGCGATCCGGGTGCGGAAGAGCATGTCCGACACCCGATCCGGGGTCACGGCCGGGTGGGTTTCCAGGTAGGTCAGGATGGCGACGGCCTCGCCGCGCAGCCCGGCCGCGGTATCGGAGGACAGCAGGACGGGAATGCTGCCATCGGGCAGGCGGTGGCTACACATCGCTTTCCTCCAGAACCGGCAGGCCGAGAACGGCATGCGCATTGGTGCCCGCGACGCCGAAGGAGGAGACGGCGGCATAGCGCACCCCGTCCACGGCCTCCCACGGTTCGAGCTTCGCGGCCAGGCGCAGACTGGTGGCATCCCAATCGATTTCGGCGGTCGGCTGGTCGGCGTACAGGCTCGGCGCGATCTGGCCGTGCACGCCGCACAACAGCACCTTGATCAGCCCGAGCATCCCCGAGGCCGCCTGGGCGTGGCCGACATTGGATTTCACAGAACCCAGTCGCGGACCCAATTCCCGTTCACCGCCATAGGTTTTCGCCAGCGCCACCAGTTCGAGCGGATCGCCCACCGGCGTGCCGGTGCCGTGCCCCTCGATCAAGCCCACCAGTTCGGGCGCGATCCCGGCCGCCGCGAGGGTGTCGCGAATCAGCCGTTCCTGCGCCGCCGCACTCGGCACCGCGAGCGGCGCGCCCTTGCCATTGTGGTTGACCCGCGAGCCGAGCAGCCGCCCGTAGATGCGATGCCCCAGCTCCCGCGCCCGCGACTCGCGTTCCAGCACAACGATGCCCGCGCCCTCACCCCAGAGCGTTCCGGTGGCGTCGGCGGCATAGGAGCGGCAGTGCCCGTCCGCGGCCAGGGCATTGTTCTTGGAGAATTCGTAGAACGCGCCGGGCGAGCCCATGACGCACACGCCACCGGCCAGCGCCCACTCGCATTCCCCGGCACGCAGCGCGGCGGCCGCCTGATGCACGGCGGTCAGCGAGGACGCGCACGCGGTGTCGACGCTGATGGACGGCCCGATCAGCCCGAGCCCGTGCGAGATCCGCCCGGCCACCGCCCCCAGCGCGGAACCGGTCACGCGATACCCGTTGTACTCGTTGACCGCGGCCGCGGCGGGCCCGTACTCCATGAGCGAGACGCCCATCCAGCATCCGGCCGACTCGCCGTCCACCGCACCGGGATTGATGCCCGCGTGCTCGAGCGCCCGCCACGCCACCCGCATGCCGACCCGCTGCTGCGGATCCATGGCCACCGCCTCGCGCGGGGTGATGCCGAAGAACATCGGATCGAATTCGGTTGCACCGGTGAGGAATCCACCGGCATCCCGCACCGGGCTCCAGCCCTCCCGCCGATCCAGCGCGAAGATTTCCGCGAGCGGCCATTCCCGGTCGCGCGGGAAAGGTCCGATCAATTCCCGGGATTCGGCCAGCGCCGCCCAGAATTCGGGCAGTGTTTCCACGCCTCCGGGTGCTTCGACGCCCATTCCGACGATCACGATCGGATCGTCGGCGGATAACGCGGTCATGCGAAAGTGCTCACTTCTTTTGTACCGGGCACGGCGGAAACCAGGAGCTCGGCAATTCCGGCGACATGGTCGTTGAGGTAGAAATGCCCGCCGTCGAACAACGTCACCTGAATGCCCGCGCGGGTGTGCGGCTCCCAGGCGTAGAGCGCACGCGGCGCGACGAATTCGTCGTCCTGGCCGCCGAGCACGAGAATCGGTGCGGCCACGGCGCTGTCGGCCGCGCACGAGTAGGCGTCGAAGGCCCGGTAGTCGGCCTTCATGACCGGCAGCGCCATGCGCAGCACATCCCGGCTGGCCAGCACGTCCGCGCCGGTGCCATTGAGCGCGCCCATGTGGTCGAGCAGCGCTTCGTCCTCCTGCGGATGCGGCGGCAGGTCGGCGATGAGCGCGGGCGCCGCGGCCGCGGAGGCGGCCAGCAGGCGCACCGGAATCCCGGCGGCCTCGGCCAGCCGGGTGAATTCGAAGGCGATGACGGCGCCCATGCTGTGCCCGAAAATCGTGATGGGAGCGCCGGTGTGATGCGGCGATTCCAGGAATGCGGCGAAGGCGCCCGCGGCGATCTCCGGCAGCGTTTCCGCGGCGGCCTCGCGCGCGCGATCTTGACGACCCGGGTATTGGAACACCACGGCGTCGAAATGCTCACCGAGGGTCTTGGTGAAAACCCGATAGGCGGAGGCGCCCGCACCCGCGTGCGGGAAAATCAGGAGCGGTGGGCAATTGTCGGAACGCGGGGCCTGAAACTGCCTGATCCAACCGAGTTCCCTTGCCATTTCCTGATCCCTCCTACACACCGCCGAACGCGCGCGGCATCGGTTTCACCTTGGTCCCCCCTCGATGTTTCGGCTCACCGTAGCACCACCGATTTAGTATAGGCTAGCCTTACAAACCTGGGTGATCAAGCTAACGACCCGAATGGAGTCTCCATCGATGAACCGGACGCCCTACGTCCTCGCGCGTGAACTGACGGATATCCCCGACGAGGTCCGCGCGGCGCCCGCACCGGTGGTTCCCGTTTTCGCAGAACCGTTCTCGTTACGCCTGGTGGACGTGGATTCCGAGGATCCGGCGACCATTACCGAGTGGATGCGCCGCCCGCATCTGCTGGAGACCTGGGAGCAGGACTGGACCGTCGAGCGCCGCCACGCGGACTGCTCGGCGCAGCTGGCCGGAACCTTCTCCCGCCCTTGCCTGCTCGGCTACGACTTCGCCGCGCTCGGTGCGCCGGAACTGGGCCGCCGAGATGTCGCCTATGTGGAGTTGTACCGTCCCGCCAAGGACGAGATCGCGAAGTTGTACGAGGCCGATCCGCGCGATATGGGCCTGCACATCGCGACCGCCGAGACCAGACTGCTGGGCCGGGGCGTGATGTCGGCGTGGATGCGACTGCTGGTGGACCGGATCTTCGAGACCGAGCCCGAATGTCGCCGCGTCATGTGCGAACCCGACTACCGCAACACCCCGATGCGCAAGGCCCTCGAGAAGAACGGCTGGCAGCACCTGGGCGACTTCGACATTCGCCCGGATCGGCGGATCTCGCTCTACACCTTGCCCCGCGCGGCCGCGGATCTGCCGGTGCTGCGGTAACGCTCACCGAAACCACGACACGGCCGCGAGGATTTCCTCGCGGCCGTCACCGTTTCCGGCGCTGCGGCGTCAGCGCTCCACGGCGGCCCGCTCGCGCGCACCCGCCTTCCGATGCGCCCGGTCCGAGCGCAGCACCCGGTCCGAAAGTTCGCCCAGGCAGCTGAGATTCGGGAAGCCCGGCCCCTGCGACAGCGCCGCCATATTCGGCAGGTACAGCTTGGCGGCCAGACCCGACAGCGCCAGGTCGTAGCCGATGGCGTTCTCGATGCGGTCCTGGGTGAGCGGCCCGCCGACGGCCAACTCCAGCAGATCGGTTGCGCCCGAATCGAACAGCTCGAGGAACCACAGCGGCTGCCCGCCCGTGGCATCCACCACCAGATCGAACGAGTGCACCTGATCCGCGCGCATGTCATTGCGCAGCGTCAGGGCGACCCGATCGTCCTGATCGGCGATATTCACCACGCGCCCCTGCAGGTGGTGAACCCGGTTGTCGCCCAGCAGGCTCTCCTGCACGCGCACCGAGAACACCCCGCGATCGGTGCGCCGGATGACATCGCGGCGCTCCTCCATACCGAGTGCGCTCCACTTGGTGGGATCACTGTAGAGAGAGTTCTCGAAATAGCTTTCGCCCCGGGTATACAGCGTGGCCTTCGGGGAGATCACCGAGATGGTGAGCATCTCGTGGCGGATCAGCTCGTCCAGCGCCGATCCGGCGGTCTCGCCGCCGCCGACCACCGCGGCCCGCGAGGACGGCGGCAGCGCCCGCCGCCCCGCCAGATCCCAGAACTCGGAAATGCTGAGCACCTTGGGATGTGCGGTCAGCGCCCGATCACTGCGCCCCGGCCCGGTGATCATGACGGCATCGCAGTCGATCTCACTGACCCCGCCGTCGGCATCGGCGACCTGCACCAGCCACCCGTCGGCCGCCGCGGAGATGCCCCGCACCCGCCCGAGCACCAGCTCCAGATCGATCTTGCGAGCCACCCACTGCAAATACTTGGCCCACACGTGATGCTGCGGGCTGGGCCGTCCCCGATCGATCCATTCCGCATAGATCCCGTGCTCGACCAGGAAGGCCGACCAGCTGAACCCCCGCATGGCCTCGTCGATCTCGCGATTGTGCCCCCGCGCCCAGGTGGAGTGATACGGGAACCCGACATCCTTCTCCGGGCTGGTGCCGAGCCGATGCTGCCCGTCGGTCCAGCCGCCGCTGGGCAGCCAGTTACCGCCCACCGCATGCGCTTCGACCACGATCACCCGGGGCGCAGACAGCCCGAGTGTCCGCAGCACATGCGATTTGGCCGCTACCGCCAGGGCTTTCGGCCCCGCGCCGACCACCAGAAGTGTCTCCACCGCTTCTCCTGCCTCATCTCGGACGCGCAAACCCCGCCCCCGAAGTTTACATAGGCTTACCTTAGTAAACCGGGGTTCAGGCCGAGGCTGCCTCGAGGCACCAGCCGGAGGCCCGGGTGCGCTCGTGCCAGAAGTCGGCGTAGCGGCCGTCGAGGGCGACCAGCTCCGCATGGGTGCCGCGTTCGATGATCCGTCCCGCCTCCATGAAGAGGATCTGGTCGGCATGGGCGATGGTGGCCAGCCGATGCGCCACCACGATGACCGTCTTGTCGCGAGTCAGTTCGTGGATCCCGCGGACCACCACGGCCTCGTTCTGCGCATCGAGGGCGCTGGTGGCCTCGTCCAGCAGGACCACCGGCGCGGCCTTGAGGAGAGCGCGAGCGATCGAGACGCGTTGGCGCTCACCGCCGGACAGGGCGGTGCCGCCCTCGCCGACGGTGGCGTCCCAGCCATCGGGGAGCCGCTCGGCGATCTCGTCCACGCGGGCGACCGCGGCGGCGGCGCGGACCTCGGCGTCGGTGGCGTCGGGGCGGCCCGCCCGAATGTTCTCCAGGACCGAGCGATTGAACAGGTAGACGTTCTGGAAGACCAGGGAGAGCTGACCCAGCAGGGTTTCGGTGGGCTGGTCGCGCACATCGTGGCCGGAGACCGAGACGGTGCCCGAATCGGTGTCGTGGAAGCGGGCGGCCAGGCGCAGAACCGTGGATTTGCCCGCACCGCTGGGGCCGACAATGGCGGTGGTGGTGCCCGCGGGGACGGTGAAGGTCAGGTCGGAGAGCACCGTTTCGCCGTCGCGGTAACCGAAACTCACCTGGTCGAAGCTGATTTCGGGAGCGCCGGGGGTGACCGGCGTATCCGATTGCGGCAGTGCGGGTTCGGCCAGCAGGGTGGTGACCCGGTCGGCCGCCGCGGCGGCCGAGCGCAGCGCCGTGCCCAGTTGTGCGGCCTGGTTGAGGGGTTCGATGAAGCGGGCGCTGACCGCGATCAGGGCAATGGCTGCGGCGGCGGAAATCGCGCCGCCGGTGACACGGCCCACCACCAGGTACACCAGCACCAGGAAAACGGCCTGCACGACCAGGGAGAACACGATCAGGCCGGGGACACTGGCGACCAGCATGCCGGAGGCCGCCTTGCGCTGCCGTGCGAGGGCCGCGTCGAGCGCCTTGTTGCCCTTGCCGATCGCGCCGAAGGAACGCAGCACCGGTTGCGCCTGAGCGAATTCCAGCACCCGCGCATTGGCCTCGGAGGCGGCCTCGTGCATGCGCTCGTCGGCGGCCGTATAGGAGCGGTTGGCCCACAGGTTCACCGCGAACAGCAGCGGCGCGGCCACCAGCATGGCGAGCGAGATGCGCCAGTCCACCAGCAGCATGCCGAGGGCGACGCCGAGCGGAACCAGCACGCCGGTCAGGATTTTCGCGATCAGATAGGCGATCAGGCCCTGCACCTCGCGCACGTTCTCGACCACCACGCGCGAGAGCGCGCCCGCGTTCTGCCGGTCGAACCAGCCCAGCGGCACCGCGTTCAGGTGATCGCCGAGCCGGGTCTGCAGACCGTGCTGCATGCCGACGCCGATGCGCAGACCGATGACCGACTGCGCGTAGCTGAGCGCCACCACACCGGCCACGGCCAGCGCCAGCCACAGCGTCCACCACCAGGCCCGGCCGAGATCGTCGTCGAACAGCGCCTCGAGCACCGGCACCAGCAGTACGTAGGCGGCGGCCTGGCACAGGGTCTGGGCAATGATGGCGAGGAACAATCGCGGTGTCAGATGGGCGTATTCGCGCGGCACCAGCGCGAGCACCTTGCGGATCATCGGATTGCCTCCCCGGCCCGCTCGTCCGCGAGGACCTCGAGCGCCGCCTCATTGATTTCCCACAACCGCTGGTAGACGCCGCCCGCGATGGACAGGCTCGCATGGTCGCCCTGTTCGACCAGGGTTCCGTTCTCCAGCACCAGGATTCGGTCCACACCGGTAATGGTGTGCAGCCGGTGCGCGATCACCAGCACGGTGCGCCCGGCGACCAGCACCGCGAGCGCGTCCTGCACGGCCGCCTCGGATTCGGGATCGGCGAAGGCGGTGGCCTCGTCGAGCACCAGCACCGGGGTATCGGCCAGCAGGGCGCGGGCGATCGAAAGCCGCTGCGCCTCACCGCCGGACAGGGTGGCGTCGACGCCGATCTCGGAGTCGTAGCCGCGTGGCAGCGCCAGAATGCGGTCGTGGATGCGCGCGGCGCGGGCGGCGCGCTCGAGGGCAGCGTCGTCGGCGTCGGCGCGGGCCAGTCGCAGATTGTCGCGGATCGTGCCGCGAATCAGCCGCACGTCCTGGAATACGAATCCGACGGTGCGATACAGCTCTTCGGTGGCGATATCGCGGACATCGCGGCCGCCGATGGTGATGCGGCCGGATTCGACATCGTAGAAGCGGGGCAGCAGCTTGGCGAGGGTGGACTTGCCCGAACCGCTCGGCCCGACCAGGGCGGTAATGGTGCCGGGCGCCAACTCCAGGTCGATACCGCGCAGCACCTGATGATCGGCGCGGTACCCGAAGGTCACGTCCTCGAACCGCACCGTCCCGGCGGGCACATCGGCCGCGGTAGGCACGGAATCCGCCGCACCGGAACGCAATTCCGGCGTCTGCATGAGTTCGTGCAGGCGCAGCGCGGCATCACCGGCGGTCCGCAGCGCCTGCGCGCCGTAGCCCAACCCGAGCAGCGAGCTGCCCAGACCGAGCCCGACCAGCAGGAACGGCAGCACATCCAGCGGCTCGATCCAGCCCGCCCCGACGCCGCCCAGCCCGGCCGCGACCACCAGCAGCATGACGAAGACCGGCGCGACCACCGATTCGGAGATCGACTGCACGGTCATGACCGGCATCTTCAACCGCCGCACGCTCTCGGTCTGATGCTCCACCGCATCCTGGAACACGGTGTGCGCCTTCCCGGCTCGACCGAAGGCGCGCACCACCTGAATGCCCTCCACGAATTCGACCGTCGCCTCCCGGGTGCGCAGCTCGGCCGCGTTGTAGGCGACGATCCGCTCCCGGCCGGGTTCGTCGAGCATCTTCTTCATGCACAGCGCGTACACGATGAGCGGCACCAGCAGCACCAGCGTGAGCCGCCAGTCCACGGTCGCCAGATAGATCAGCGTCACCAGCGGCACGGTCACCGAGCCGACGAAGTCCAGCCGCGCGTGCGCCACCAGATAGTGCAGCGCCTCCACATCGTCCTGGAGATACTTCTTGACCTCGGAGGAGGTGCGCTCGCCGAACCAGCCCAGCGGCACCCGGGTCAGCTTGTCGGCCAGCAGCCGCCGCAGCGTGAGCTGATAGCCGCCGTCCACGGCATGCGACCAGGTCAGCGCGACCGCCTGCAACAGCGCCCGCGCGACCAGCACGAGGACCGCGATGAGCAGCAGCCGCCACACGCGGTCGGTATCGACCGCATCGGCCAGCAGTTCCCGGCAGGCCGAGACGATCAGCAGGAAGGGCGCCACCGCGCAGACGGAGGCGACGGCCACAATGAGGCTCGCCAGCTGCAGCGTCCCGGCGACCGGGGCCAGGATCTCCTTGCGAGCCTGGGCCTCCCGCTGTTTGCGGGCTTTCGCGGCCGCCTTGTCTGGTTCGGCGTCCACCGTCATATCTGTACCTCTCGATACCGGAATCGATCAGAAGATAGGTTAGGCTAACTTGTTCGAAAATTGGGATTCGCCGCCGCGATGAATTTCGCGAACGGCGCTCGTCTCTACCGGTGAACCAGCGAGGACCGCGGCCTCGCACCAGCATTCACCAGCCGAAACGAGCCCCATCATGATCAAGAAGTCCTTGGCCGCAGTCGCCGCTCTCACCATGTCCGCCACCTCCCTGCTCACCGCCTGCGGCGCCGAATCCACCGAAACCCCGTCACCCGCGGCCACCACTCAGGTCGGCCAGCGCGCCACCGTCAACGGCCTGGACATGTACTACGAGGTGCACGGCGAGCGCACCGACAAGCCCCCGGTGGTGCTGCTGCACGGCGCGCTCTCCGGCATCCAGACCGATTTCGGCGAGCTCATCCCGACGCTGTCGCAGACCCGGCAGGTCATTGCCGTCGAACAGCAGGCGCACGGCCACACCGCCGATATCGATCGCCCGCTGCGCACCAACACCATGGCCGACGACACCGCCGCGCTGCTCCGGCAGATCGGCGTCGAGAAGGCCGATATCTTCGGCTACAGCATGGGCGCGGGCGTCGCCCTCGATATGGGCGTGCGCTACCCGAACCTGGTGAACAAGCTGGTACTGCTGTCGGTCGGCCTGTCCGCGGCCGGTCTGCATCCGGGCACCCTGGAGGGCATTCAGATGTTGCAGCCGGAAATGCTGCACGGCAGCCCGTTCCACACCGACTACCTCGCCAATGCGCCACGGCCGCAGGACTTCCCGACCCTGGTCGCCAAGATCAAGGATATGGACGCCAATGTGCCGACCTTCTCCGAGGAATCGGTGCGCGCCATGAAATCCCCGGTGCTGAGCATTATCGGCGACTCCGACATCGTGACCCCCGAGCACGCGGTCGCCATCTTCCGCCTGCTGGGCGGCGGCGTCATGGGCGATACCCCGGCCGGGCTGCCGAACTCGCAGCTGGCCATCATTCCGGGCGCCTCGCACGTCACGGTGGTGCACCGCCCGGAACTGCTCGGCGATATGGTCCCGGCCTTCCTGGACAAAGAGGTCAAGCAGTAACCGTCTCCGCATCGTGGAATCCCTCCCCCGGGGCGAGCGTTGAGTGGATGCATGACATCCACCGACGCTCGCCCTTCCGATGCGCCCGTAGTCGACACCGCCACCGAACTCGGAGCCAAGGCCGCCGAACGCCTCGCGAACGATGGCATCATCTGGCTCACCACCACCGCCGCCAATGGCACCCCGCAGCCGAATCCGGTCTGGTTCCTGTGGGAGAACGGTGAAATTCTGCTCTTCAGCATTCCCGGCCAGGCCAAGCTGCGGAATATCGTCCGCAATCCGCGCGTCTCGCTGAATCTCAATACCCAGGGCGGCAATGACGTCGTCATTCTCACCGGCACCGCGCGCATCGACGACCAGCCGCCGACCGCCGACGAGATCGCCACGTATACCGAGAAATACACGCCCGGCCTGGCCTCGCTGAACATGACGCCGGAGAAGTTCTACGCCACCTACTCGGTGCCCGTCCGCATTACGCCGGATCGCCTGCGCGGCTTCTGATCCCGCCCATGCGGGAGCGAATTCGATTGCGGGCGAGGTCGAGCGCCACCACGGCGATCGCGCCCGCGATCAATGCGGCCGCGCCCGCCGCGGACCCGGTCGCCCCAACCAGACCGGCCGAAGCGACCGCCGGTGCGTGCATACGGCCGAGGCCCGCCATGGCCGCGGTGGCGACGCCGACGGCAATGATCGCCGCGAGTGCTCCGGGGCCGAGGACCAGGGCGGCGACCAGCCCCGCCGCCACCGACACCGCATGTCCCGCCAGCACGGTCATCGGCCTGGCCGCGGGCAAGGCCGGAGTGGCGGCCAGTACCGCGGCCGAGGCCGCCAG
This sequence comes from Nocardia crassostreae, assembly GCF_001613405.1. Classification (GTDB taxonomy): domain Bacteria; phylum Actinomycetota; class Actinomycetes; order Mycobacteriales; family Mycobacteriaceae; genus Nocardia; species Nocardia crassostreae. The sequence goes on along the minus strand of NZ_BDCH01000027.1, from coordinate 70,328 downwards.
CGGCGGCGCGAAGAACGGTTCATCGGCCAGCGCCTGCACGAGCGCCAGCGGCGCCAGCAGGACCACGGCCGTCAGCGCCGGTTCGGCACTGCGACGGATGGCGGAGTCGCCATCCGGCACGGCCTGAATCATGCTTCGGGCCAATCGTTTTCCGTTCCGGCGACCTTGTTGACGTAGTTCGTCAGGGTCTGCAGCGCGACCAGCGCGACCATCTCCAGCACCTGCTCCTCGGTCCAGCCCGCGGCCAGCGCCGCGGCCTGCTTCGGATCCGCGGAGGTCCCCCGCTTGGCCGCCGCCACCTCGGCGTCGTCAAGCCCGGCCACCCGCTTTCCGAGGTAGGTGTGCGCCTGCACGCAGTACCCGCAGTCATTGGCGGCGCCGACGGTCAGGGCAATGCGCTCGCGGTGGTGGCCACCGCCGCGGCGGGTTGCGTCTTCACCTGGCTGCGCCGCCGCAGCGGCAGTCTGCTCGCCCCCATCGCCCTGCATTGGGCGGTCAATGGCGCGGGCGCGCTGGCCGCCGCGCTGGTCTGGCATGTGACGATGAATTGAGCGGGGCGGACCGGCTGACCTGGGAACAGAGGATGGTGGGTCAGCCGGTCCGGTTCGGTTCGGCCGGAACGAATCCCGCCGAACCGGGTCCATGACTCGCTCAGGAGCCGAGGAAGCCCAGCGGTCCCGCGCCACAGGTGGCGCTGCCGGTGAGCGTGGGCTGCAGGACGTTCACCTTCAATTCCCAGGCGGAGCCCTGTAGCACCGCGAGGGTGTGGGTCCCGGCTTTCTTGGGCGTCCACTGAATGGTGGCCTTGCCATTGGTCGGCTTGATCGGGCTGCCGGAGATGACCAATCCGTTGTCGTAGAACCAGGCCTCGAACCAGTGGTCGAAGGTGGCGGTGATCTCGTAGGTGCAGGCCGCGTAGATATTGCGGGCGTTCACCTCCAAGCCGGTGGGCACCGCCGAGGCGTAGGGCGCGGTGAGCGCCGCCGAACAGGCCATCGCGCCCAGCGCGGTGGCGGCGACGCCCGCGCGCTTGGCGATGCGCTTGTTCATGGACACGGTCATGTCGAAACTCCTTGGTACTGGCCGCATCAGGTGCGGTCTGGCGAACTGTAGCGAGCCGCCTCGGCGCCGCGCGGGAGTTTCGGGAAAAAACTGAAACAGGCTTCGGTCAGATAGGCTCCGAGGGCTTGTTCCAGCCCAGATCGCGCTCGAGAAGCTCGAACAGGCGCTCGTTCCACGGCCGGTAGAACTCCCGCAGCCGCGCCGCGGTCTCGGCATCCAGCGGCGGGAACTCCAGCGGATTGCGATTGAGCACGGTCCGGACCTCCGGCTCGACCTGCGGCAGCCCGAGGAAGTCGTGAATGCGGCACACCGTCTTGGGGATATCGGCGAAGAACTCCTCCGCCGTCACGATGAACACCCGATCGCGGCCGTAGGTGTCCAGCCAGCGGCGCACCGATGGCGCGTAGACGCCGGTCCCGAGCATCGGCATGGACGGCAGCGTGGTCGGCGGCGGCGGGGCGGGAAAGGAGCCCAGGGCCAGCGCCGCGTATTCGGCGAAGGTCCGGCCGTAGGACAGGGTGCGTAAACCGTTGCGACCGCTGAGAAACAGATCCCATTTGTAGTGCGAATAGGCGCGCTCCACCGGATTGCGCAGCATGAGAACGACTTTCGCCTCCGGCCGTACCGAATGGAAATTATCGATGAGCGGAATGTCGTGCAGCAGCGGATCGAAATGACCCACCAGGACGCGTCCGGTACGCGCCGCGACCGCCGACTTCTCGCGCTCGGTCGGGAAATACGGGCCCCACAGCGCCGGAAAACCGTGCCCGATCTCCTTGGTCAGCGGCGCCAGAATGCTCGGGTGCCGCATGAGATACGCGGCCAGATCGGTGGTTCCGCTCTTCAAGGCTCCGACGCAGGTGAAGTCCGGTAGCGCGCGCGGCCCGCCGGATCGGGAACGCCACCACAGCCGCAGCGGCGGCACCGCGCCGAAATAGTGATCCAGTGTCAGGTAGCGCCAGCCCAGGCCGAGGCTGCGCATCGGATGTCGCAGATAACCCTCGCCGTGATAGCGCCGCAGTTGCCATTCTTCGAAAAGGTGTACGCCAGCGGTGAATCGGTCGTCGTCGATACAGGAACTATTGTCGGTTTGCTGGATCATTCGATCCCCCTGTCTTTCAATACAATCCCCTGCCCCTGGATTGATCGAAACACGGTAGCACCACACGACCGGGCCCGCTTCCCGAAGAGGAAGCGGGCCCGGTGTTTTCGAACCGTGATCAGCTCACCAGCGCGCGGAATCCTTTTCCGCCGCGTAGTACGGCTGCGTCCACGAGTGGTCGTTCCACTCCTGCTGACGGGGCTCGGCGTCACCGCCGTGCCCGGGCCACCACTCCTTCTTGCCGATCACCGCCGTCACCGCCGGGGTGAAGAACAGCGCCATGACGAAGGCCGCGATGGCAATGCCGACCGAGATGGCGAAGCCCATCTGCGACATCATGCTGTTGCCGGACAACATCATCGAGGCGAAGGTGCCCGCCAGGATCAGACCGGCCGCGGCAATGGTCGGGCCGGTGTGCCGCACGGCCAGGGCGGCCGAGGTGTGCGTATCGTTGCCCTCCTTGGCCTCCTCGCGCAAGCGCGCCACCATGAGGATGTTGTAGTCGGTGCCGAGCGCGACCACGAACAGGTACATGATGATCGGCAGGTTGAAGATCAGGCCCGACTCGCCCTGCATGTTCTGGAAGACCAGCACCGCCGCGCCGAGCGTCGCCGCGAATCCGAGGAATACCGAGGCGATCAGGTACCACGGGGCCACGAAACTGCGCAGCAGCAGGGCGAGCACCAGCATGATCAGCAGTGCCGCCACCGGGAAGACGACCTTGTAGTCCCGGTTCATGGCGTGCTGGAAGTCGACGAACACCGAGGTCATGCCGCCGACCTCCGCGGTGGTACCGGCCGGGACCGAATTGTGCGCGGTACCGCGCAGCGGGCCCTTGACCGTCTCGAGCGCGGCATCCGATTCCGGAGCCGAACTCAACGTCACCTGATACTCGGCCGTCAACTTGTCCTCGGACAGCAGCGGCTGCGAGACCTGACCGACGCCCTGCACCTGGGCCAGTGCCACACCGTAATCCGTGAGCGCCGATTCCTGCAGCGGCTGACCGGTTTCCGAGTGCAGGTAGACCTGCGACGGCTGGGTGGTCCCGGCGGGCAGACCCTTGAGCAGTTCCTTGCTGTAGACCGCGGATTCGGTGGTGTCCGAGGTGGAGCCCGAGGTCATGTCGAAGGTCGGGTGGAAGCCGAAGGCGAAGACGCCCAGCGCCACCAGCACACCGCCGGAGGCCACCGCGAAAACGCCCGGGCGCTTGCCCATTCCGCGACCGATGGCCGCGAAGCGCGCGCCCTTCGGCTCGTCCCGCCAGGCCTTGGACGGCCAGAACACCTTGGTGCCCAGGAGCGAAACGATCGCCGGAACCAATGTGAGACCGGCCAGCAGGCAGACCGCCACCGCAATGGCCAGCGCCGGACCCATGGCCCGGAACATGCCGAGGGTGGACAACACCAGCGCGCCGAAGGCGATGATCACGGCGGCGGCCGCGGAGGTGATGGCCTCACCGACGCGGGTGACCGCGCCGACCATGGCCGTCTTGGGATCGTCACCGGCGCGCAGTCGCTCCCGGTAGCGGAACATGAGAAACAGGATGTAGTCGGTGCCGACTCCGGACATGACGACCAGCAGCAACGCCTGGATGGAACTGTCGATCTTCAGATCGAAAGCCTCGGCGGTCCAGCCGATCAGGCCGTTGGTGGGCATGGAGATGGCGAAGATGACGAGAATCGGCAGCAGCGCGATCACCGGGCTGCGGAAGATGATCGGCAGCAGTACGAGGATGAGCAGAATGGTGGCGATGCCGACGATGGCGAGCGCCTTCTCACTCGATTCCACCTGGTCCAGGGTCTGCGCCGCCTGACCGGTGATACCGGCCTTCAGCTCGGTGCCGGCCACCTGTTCCTTCAGGGTTTCGCGGAGATCCTTGACCGCGTCGCTCTGCCGCTTGTCATCGGGCGCGGTGACCTTGGTCATGCCGACCGCGACAATCTGGACCAGGCGATTCTCCGACGGAGGCGTCGTCTGAATGCCGGTGACATCGGCGATGTTCTGCTCGGCGAGCTTGCCGCCGACGCTGGCCACCGCGGCCGAGTCCTGCTCGGTCAGCGGCTGGCCGTCCTCGCGGGCGAAGACAATGAGCGCGGCGGGCGGGGCGCTATTGGGAAATGCCTTCTCCTGCAACTCCATGGCCTGGATGGATTCGTAATGCGAGGGCAGGAAGTCCGATTGATCGGTGCTGGCGGTGAGTTTCGGCGCGGTCGCCGCCACCGCGACAATGGCGATCAGCCAGGCGCCGATCACCAGCCACGGGTGTTTGACGACGAAGCGCCCCAGTCCGGAGAACATGCGGGGGAAGTCCTTTCAGGGTTTCGGCCGCGTGAATCAGATGTCGAGGACTTGCGCGGACGGGTTCTGCACCACATCCGCCACAATCCGGTATGCCTTGGCGGGCACCAGGTTTCGCACCTCGGGCAGGGTGTCGACGACTTCCAGGGTGAAATCGCCGTAGCCGTCCTCGAGGCCGACGAACTGCCGCCAGTTGCGCATGTCCTTGATCCAGCTGCCGAGCATGGCGAGCTCGGACTGGCCGGAACGGTTGCGCACCGAGGCGAGCGTGTCCTTCTTCTCCTGGTAGGCCTTCTTGGCGTGCTGGCCGAAGTCGTTCCAGTCGATGTACTGCCGGTGCACCACGAACTTGCGTTTGCGGCTGAGGAAGACCTGGACGATCTCGGTCCCGTTCTTGGTGACCTGCTGTGATTCCGCCAGCAGGCGGCCGGTGAAGCGCTGGGTGCGGCCACCGCCGGGGCCGACGCGCAGCTCGATCTCCTGCATATCGTCGGCGGGCGTGATGTCCTGCGGGTCTGCGGCGGGCTTCTGCATTTCGGGGGCCATGACGTGCTCCAATTCATCACGGAATGCGCATATGGGCATGCGTGTTCGACACGGCACTGCGGGGTGGATTCCGCTGTGCCGCAAGGTTTCTGCGATTTTTCAGGGTTCGGGTGACCGACTATCGTCACCCACGCTCAACACTATAAGTAGACGTATACGTATAGCGCAACCCTGAGTCGACCCTGAACTTTCCCGAATCGGATTACGGCAGGTCAGCGCCCCCGGCGCTCACCCGGCTGCTTGCGCGCGGCCTGCTTCTTGGCGACCGGCTGCGCCTTGCGCAGCTGCTTCTTCGGGCGCTCAGGCTTGGTATCCGCGGCCCGCGTCACCGGTGTGCGCGAGCTGCGTTCCGAGCGGCCGCGCACCACGCCGACGAACTCCTCCACCAGATCCGTGGTGCGCGCGATCGGCCAGGCCAGGGCGATCTCGGTCTCGGGGACATCGGTCATGGTCCGGTAGACCAGATCGTTGCGATGGTGCAGCCGGGCAATGGAATGCGGCACCACGGCCGCCCCGCTCACCGCGGCCACCAGCTCCATGGTCATGGCCGCCTCGTCCAGGTCGGCGGCGTCCTGTACGCGCTCATCGGCGAGATCGGCCGTGCTCACCTGATCGAACAGCGAGATCGGGTGATCCTTGGGCACCACGACCACCGGCGTCTCCCGGTACAGCGGAATCGCGCTCATACCCTCGCGATCGATGGGCAGGCGCACGAAGCACATATCGACGCGGTGCTCGCGCAGCGCGGGCTCCTGCTCCTTCATCGGCACCGGGATCAATTCCAGCGCGATATCCGGGAACCGGTCGGCCCAGATGCGTTCCCACTTGGTGACGGTCACGCCGGGCACGAACCCCACCCGCAGCCGCTGCGTCCCCTCGGGCTCCACGGCCGGGACCTCGGCCGGAGCATTCGCAATGATCGCGCGGGCCTCCTCGAGCACCTGCCGCCCGTCCTCGGAGAGCTGTGTCGGGCTCGCGCCCGGCACGAACAGCTTGGTCCCGAGCTCCTCCTCCAGTTCGATGACCGTCCGGCTCAACCGCTGCCGCGAGATCCCCAGCCCGCGCGCGGCGCGGGCGAAGTGCAACTCCTCCGCAACCGCCACGAACCAGCGCAGACGGGTTACCTCGATGGACTCCAACCGGCTCATTCCACCCAGGTTATTGCACCGCATGCGCGGTTCCCCCCACCACGCCCGATACCCTTACCCGGTGAGCCCGGACAAGAACCCCCAGACCCATGAAGCCGCTGACCGCGGCCGGCAAGCTAGGCATCTACCTCCTCGCAACCCCGGAGGATTTCCGCAGCTCATCGGTGACCCGCGCCCAGCTCGAGGAACTCCGCACCAACCCGCCCCAGTGGCTGCAGGACCTGCGCCGCACCGGCCCCTTCCCCCGCGACGTGACCGCCCGCAAACTCGGCATCTCCAATTCCGCCCTGTCCCGCAACGGTATTCCGGACGCCCTCACCACCGAGCAGATCGACGCCTTCATCGCCGATCCCCCGGAATGGCTCGTGAAGGAGCGCGAGAACCTCGTGGAGGTGCGCAAGGAAGCCGAACGCGTCAAGACCAAGGAAGCCGACCGCCGCGCCGCCACCAACCGGCCCCGCAAGAACTACTGATTTCAGTACCGTGGGGTCATGGCACTGACGTTGCAAGAACGACAGGAATTCCTCGCCCAACCCCTGATCGGAGCCCTCGCCGTCGCCGCGGGGCCGGATCGCGCACCGCTCAACGTCCCCATCTGGTACGACTACACACCCGGTGGAGAACTCTGGATCGTCACCGGTCCGGAATCGAAGAAGATGCGCTGCCTGCAAGCCGCAGGCCGCTTCAGCCTCATGTCGCAGGTGCTCGCGCCCACCGTCCGCTATGTCACCGCGGAAGGGGCCATCACCCGCGTCACCGAGGCGACCGAGGAGATGCATCGGGCGATGGCCGCGCGCTACCTGCCCCCCGCGTCGGTGGAGCTCTACATGAAGCAGGCCGAGTCCTACGGTGACATGGTGGCCGTTTACATGCGGCCGGAGCATTGGCTCTCCGCGGATCTCGGCAGTACCGGATAATTACAAGGCCGCCTGCCCGAAGGGAGAGCGGCCCCACCCCACAAAGCAACAAGGCCCGCTTCCCAACAGGGAAGCGGGCCTTGCTTTTACGACTGGAGAGTCGTGGGAAGGCTTACTTGGCCTTCTCCAGGACCTCGACCAGACGCCACCGCTTGGTGGCGGACAGCGGACGGGTCTCCATCAGCTGCACGCGGTCGCCGACACCGGCGATCTCGTTCTCGTCGTGGGCCTTGACCTTCGAGGTGGTGCGGATGATCTTGCCGTAAAGCTTGTGCTTCACGCGATCTTCCAGCTCGACCACGATGGTCTTGTTCATCTTGTCGGAGACGACGTAGCCGATGCGCACCTTGCGCTGGCCCCGCTCCTCCTGCTTGGCCGGCGTCTTGGCCGGGCCCTTTACGTCGCTCATGCGGCGTCTCCCTTGCCTTCAGGACCGGTGGCCAGGCCGAGCTCGCGCTCACGCATGACCGTGTAGATGCGAGCGATCTCGTGGCGGACCATACGCAGGCGACGGTTGTTCTGCAACTGACCGGTCGCCATCTGGAAGCGCAGGTTGAACAGCTCTTCCTTGGAATCGCGCAGCTTCTGGACGAGCTCCTCTTCGGTGAGCTCGCGCAGCTCTGCAGCCGGAGTTCCGGTAGCCATCAGAACTGCTCCTCTCGCGTCACGATCCGGCACTTCATCGGGAGCTTGTGCATCGCGCGGCGCAGGGCCTCACGAGCGGTCTCCTCGTTCGGGTAGGACAGTTCGAACATGACCCGGCCGGGCTTCACGTTCGCGACCCACCACTCCGGCGAACCCTTACCGGAACCCATGCGGGTTTCGGCGGGCTTCTTGGTCAGCGGGCGGTCCGGGTAGATGTTGATCCAGACCTTGCCGCCACGCTTGATGTGTCGGGTCATCGCGATACGCGCCGACTCGATCTGACGGTTGGTCACGTAGGCGGGCTCCAGAGCCTGGATGCCGTACTCGCCGAACGCGACCGCGGTGCCGCCCTTGGCCATGCCGGAGCGACCCGGGTGATGCTGCTTACGGTGCTTGACCTTGCGGGGCATCAGCATTGGTCAGCCCTCCTGGTTCTCTGCCGGAGCCTCCGCGACGGCAGTCGCGGCACGTCCGGCCTCAGTGCTGGTCGCGGTGGTGCCCTGGGCACCGGAGCGACGGGGACGGCTCGGCCGCTCACGACGCTCGCGACGCTCACCGGCCGGAGCGGCGGTCGCGGTGACCTCACGCTTGCCGCCGACGATGTCGCCCTTGTAGATCCAGACCTTCACGCCGATGCGACCGAAGGTGGTCTTCGCCTCGTACAGGCCGTAGTCGATGTCCGCACGCAGGGTGTGCAGCGGCACGCGACCCTCGCGGTAGAACTCCGAGCGCGACATTTCGGCGCCACCGAGGCGGCCCGAGCACTGCACACGGATGCCCTTGACGTTCGGCGAACGCATGGCCGACTGAATGGCCTTGCGCATCGCGCGACGGAACGCCACACGGTTCGACAGCTGCTCGGCCACACCCTGAGCGACGAGCTGCGCATCCGACTCGGGGTTCTTGACCTCGAGGATGTTCAGCTGCACCTGCTTCTTGGTGAGCTTCTCCAGCTCGGCGCGAATGCGGTCGGCCTCGGCGCCACGACGGCCGATCACGATGCCCGGACGCGCGGTGTGGATGTCCACACGCACACGGTCACGGGTGCGCTCGATCTCGACCTTCGAGATACCGGCCCGCTCCATGCCATTGGCGAGGAGCTTGCGGATCGCGACGTCTTCCTTCACGTAGTCCGCGTACTGCTTGTCCGCGTACTGCTTGTCCGCGTACCAACGCGACTTCCAGTCGGTGGTGATACCGAGGCGGAAGCCATGGGGGTTGATTTTCTGTCCCATTTACTTTGCCCCTCCCTTCCGGCGGTTACGAGTGGCGGCGGGGGAAAGGCTTTGCACGCTCTCGACCTCGATGGTGATGTGGCTGGTGCGCTTGCGGATCCGGAACGCGCGGCCCTGGGCACGCGGCTGGAAACGCTTCATGGTGGCGCCCTCGTCGACGAAAGCCGTCGAGATGACCAGGGTGGCCGGGTTCAGACCGAGGTTGTTCTCGGCATTGGCCGCGGCCGAAGCCACGACCTTGGCCACCGGCTCGCTGGCGGCCTGCGGGGCGAACCGCAGGATGTTCAGCGCGTCCTCGACCCGCTTGCCGCGAACCATGTCCACAACGCGGCGAGCCTTCATCGGCGTCACGCGAACGTGCTTGGCGGTCGCGCGCGCGGTCGGATTCTGAATGTCGTCAGTCATCGCCGCTTGCTCTTCCGATCTTCCTTGACGTGGCTCTTGAACGTGCGCGTCGGCGCGAACTCACCGAGCTTGTGTCCAACCATGTTCTCGGACACGAACACCGGCACGTGCTTGCGGCCGTCGTGGACCGAGAACGTGTGGCCGATGAAATCCGGAATGATGGTGGAACGACGCGACCAGGTCTTGATGACCTGCTTCGTGCCCTTCTCGTTCTGAACGTCCACCTTCTTGAGGAGGTGTTCGTCGATGAACGGGCCCTTCTTCAGGCTACGTGGCATGTCTAACCTCCTCCTTAACGCTTCTTGCCGCGGCGGCGGACGATGAGCTTGTCACTCGACTTGTTGGGGCGGCGAGTGCGGCCTTCCTTCTGGCCCCACGGCGAGACCGGGTGGCGACCACCGGAGGTCTTGCCTTCACCACCACCGTGCGGGTGGTCGACCGGGTTCATGACGACACCACGGACGGTCGGGCGGACGCCCTTCCAGCGCATACGGCCGGCCTTGCCCCAGTTGATGTTCGACTGCTCGGCATTGCCGACCTCGCCGACGGTGGCGCGGCAGCGCACGTCGACGCGACGGATCTCACCGGAGGGCATACGCAGGACGGCGTAGGCGCCTTCCTTACCCAGCAGCTGGATCGACATGCCGGCGGCACGAGCCATCTTGGCGCCGCCACCCGGACGCAGCTCCACCGCGTGAATGGTGGTACCGGTCGGGATCGAGCGCAGCGGCAGGTTGTTGCCGGGCTTGATGTCGGCGCCCGCGCCGGACTCGATCTTCGTGCCCTGGGCAATGCCCTTGGGCGCGATGATGTAGCGCTTCTCGCCGTCCGCGTAGTGCAGCAGGGCGATGTTCGCGGTCCGGTTGGGGTCGTACTCGATGTGCGCGACCTTGGCCGGGATGCCGTCCTTGTCCAGTCGACGGAAGTCGATCAGACGGTAGGCGCGCTTGTGGCCGCCACCCTTGTGCCGGGTGGTGATGCGGCCCTGCGCGTTACGGCCACCGGTCTTGGTGAGCGGACGCAGCAGCGACTTCTCGGGCGTCGAGCGGGTGATCTCGGCGAAGTCCGAGACCGAAGCACCGCGGCGACCCGGGGTCGTCGGCTTGTACTTACGGATTGCCATGAGTTCTTCTCTACTTTCTGAAGTCCCCGCCGCTTACGCGACCGGGCCTCCGAAGATCTCGATGGGCTTGCTGTCGGCCGAGATGGTCACGAGCGCGCGCTTGGTGCTCTTGCGCGTTCCGTAACCGAAGCGGGTCCGCTTGCGCTTGCCCTGACGGTTGGCGGTGTTGACGCTGGTCACCTTGACGCCGAAAACCTTCTCGACGGCGATCTTGATCTGCGTCTTGTTCGAGTCCGGGTGCACGATGAAGGTGTAGGTGCCTTCTTCGATCAGTCCGTAGGACTTCTCGGAGATCACCGGCGCGAGCAGGATGGCGCGGGGGTCGGCGATGATGGTCACTTGCTTTCCTCCTGTGCAGCTTCGGCGGGGCCGTGCACGAAGGCGTTGAGCGCCTCGACCGAGAACACGACCTCGTCCGACTTCAGGACGTCGTAGGTGTTCAGCTGGTCCGGGGCGATCGGGTGCACGCCCTGCAGGTTCGCCACGCTCTTCCACGCGGCCACATCTTCACGGCCGACCACGACCAGGATGTTCTTCCGCTCCGAGAGCTCGGCGAGGAAGGACTTGGCGGTCTTGGTGGACGGGGTCTGACCCGACACCAGCTCCGTGATGACGTGGATGCGCTCGTTGCGGGCCCGGTCCGACAGGGCGCCACGCAGGGCGGCGACCTTCATCTTCTTGGGCAGGCGCTGGGTGTAGTCGCGCGGCTGCGGGCCGTGCACGGTGCCACCGCCGGCGAACTGCGGAGCGCGGGTCGAACCCTGGCGGGCGCGGCCGGTGCCCTTCTGGCGGTACGGCTTCTTGCCACCACCGCGGACGTCGCCGCGGGTCTTGGTGGCGTGCGTGCCCTGGCGAGCCGCGGCCTGCTGGGCCACGACGACCTGGTGCATCAGCGCGATGTTGGCGGTCACGTCGAAGATCTCCGCGGGGAGCTCGACGGTGCCTTCGGTCTTGCCGCCGGCAGCCTTCACCGGAAGCGTCAGGTTGGTCTTCTTCTCAGTGCTCACAGCGCTCACGCCCGGGCACCACCCTTCACTGCACTCTTGACGATCACGATGCCGCCGGTGCGACCCGGGATCGCTCCCTTGATCAGCAGCAGGCCGTTCTCGGCGTCCACCTTGTGGACCGAGAGGTTCTGCGTGGTGACGCGGTCGTTGCCCATACGGCCCGACATGCGCATGCCCTTGAACACGCGACCCGGGGTGGAGCAACCGCCGATGGAACCCGGACGACGGTGCACGGCCTGCGCACCGTGCGAGGCGCCCTGGCCACGGAAGCCATGGCGCTTCATGGTGCCCGCGAAGCCCTTGCCCTTGGAGGTGCCGGTGACGTCGACGTAGCTGCCCTCTTCGAAGGCATCCGCGTTGATCTCCTGGCCGACCTCGAAGGCCGACGCGTCGGCGACGCGCAGCTCGGCGATGTGGCGGCGGGGGGTGACACCGGCCTTGGCGAACTGGCCGGAGACCGGCTTGTTCACCTTGCGCGGGTCGATGGCGCCGAAGGCGACCTGGACGGCGGAGTAGCCGTCGCGCTCAACGGTGCGGATCTGGGTAACGACGTTCGGGCCGGCCTTGACGACGGTCACCGGAACGACGCGGTTCTTTTCGTCGAAGACCTGGGTCATGCCGAGCTTGGTGCCCAGGATGCCCGCGGCCGGACGAGTCTTGTTGTCAGTCATATTCGAAGTCCCCGTCACTGAATGTTGACGTCGACGCTGGCCGACAGGTCGATGCGCATGAGCGCGTCGACCGTCTTCGGCGTCGGGTCGAGGATGTCGATAAGCCGCTTGTGCGTACGCATCTCGAAGTGTTCGCGCGAGTCCTTGTACTTGTGCGGCGAACGGATGACGCAGTACACGTTCTTTTCGGTCGGCAACGGCACCGGGCCGACGACACGGGCGCCGGTGCGGGTCACAGTCTCGACGATCTTGCGCGCAGACGCGTCGATCGCCTCATGGTCGTAGGCCTTGAGCCTGATGCGGATCTTCTGTCCCGCCACGCTGAGTGTCCTTTTCTCCGCTTGCGTTGTGCCCCAGAAGCTCTCGCTCCCAAGACACCCTCATTTGCACAGCCCGAACACACGAAGACGCATCAGCCACCACACGACCGGCCCGCAGGCCCGATCCATCGCCGCTGTTCATCTGTCATGGTTCATCCGGTCCACGCGGTCGGGCGTGTCGCCTCGCCGCTCATTCCTCGGCCCCGGGGATAAATCCTCTGTGGCCTCGAAACATTGTCCCGGACGCACCCGCGCCGCAATCAGCAGGGTGCAAAATTGGGTCATACTCACCCGCGACCTGCACGTTTCCAACGGAAACAGCACAACCCGGTGCGGGCAACCCGAATAGTATGCCTCGAGCCCCAACCCGAGTTCAAATCGCCCCCTCCCCCACCCTTCCCTCCGATGGCCCTGCTCACACCGGGCGCCCACAGTGACACGCCCGGGCGTATCGAATAGCCCAATGGCTGCGATCGCCAACGCGGCCCGCCATACACGAAGTAGGCTCTTGAGTATGGCGAAGCTGACCGTCCGGCTGCCGGACGACCTAACCGAAGCGATCAAGGCCGAGGCGGACGGCAATGTCTCCGCATGGGTGGCGAAGGTATGCGAGGAGGCGCTCCTGCGCGCGGCCGTCCGCATGGAATTGGCGGCAGAACGCAGAACGCCAGCCGCCTTCACTTCTCACGAGGACCACGATGCGGAGATGGAGGAATTCCGATCTTGAGTCATGCTCGTGGTGAAGTTCGCGCGTATCAGGCACTCGGGCGCATCCGAAACGTATTGATCGTCAGTGCGGATCCGGTCGATGCCGAGGGCGTGTGCGTCTGCATCGACGTCACCGACGTGATGCCGATCAGCGAGAACATTGCCCTCTCACTCAGTGTCGCCGTCGGAGACGGCCTCTACGCAAAGTGCCTGAATATCTCCCGCGTCAATCCCGACAACCTGCGGGAGCTGCTGTTCACCGCAGATGAGAACGTCATGGACAGCATCGATCGAGCACTGCGGCGGCTACTGAGCCTCCAATAGGCAACCGATGGCAGCCATGACTACCCCGCATCTTACTTCCGAGTAAGATACGGGGCATGACGAATGAGACCGCCACCTACCGCGGCTGGAAGAAGCTGCCCGACAACCGCCTCGGGCACACCCTGTTCTCCCTGGGGATGGTCGCGCGGGTGCCCTACTTCGGCACCGTCCTGCCGACCGTCGTCCGCCTGGAGCCGGGCCTATGCGAGGTGACCGCCCCGAAGTGGTTCGGCATCCACAACCACCTGAGCACCTTCCACGCCATCGCCGCCTGCAACCTCGCCGAGGTAGCCATGGGCATGCTCTCCGAAGCCACCGTCCCCGGCACCCACCGCTGGATCCCCAAGGCCATGAACGTCCAATACCTGGCCAAGGCCAACTCCGGCCTCCGCGCCGTCGCCAAACTCCCCGAGGTCCCCGACTTCGCCACCATCACCGAAGGCCAGGACCTCATCGTCCCCGTCTCCATCTACGACAAGTCCGGCCTCGAAGTCGTGCACGCCGACATCACCACCTGGGTCACGCCGAAGTAGCGCTCGGCTGCAACGCGATCGGCTATGCGGTCAGCAGGACCGTGATCGCGGCTACTCCGAGAACGAACGGGGTCAGCGCCAGGATGATTCGCAGCCACCGCGGCGAGACGTAGGCGACGGTCCACTGGAAGACCGTCACCAGCAGAGCTGCGAACAGCAGATCGCCTGCGGTGTCGACGCGAGCTTCCGCCTCCGGGCACCGGTCCTCGCCGGGGCACATATCCACGGCGGCGGAATGCCACACCCACATCACGAAGGCCACGAGGAAGACCACCGCCATCAGCGCCGTCGAGATGGCGGGCGGCATCCACCAGTCCCGCTTCGCGTCCCGCACAACAGAATTGGAGTTCGCGGGAAACGAATCCCAGTCCGACCAGTCGCTCACAGCGCGTTGATCTCGGTTGGGTCGGGGTCGAGGGGTTCAAGGGCCGATTGGGGGATGCAGGGCGAGGTGCCGGTGAGGCTCAGGGATCCGTCACCCTTATCGGCGTTCTGGAGGTGCAGCCCGTAGCCGTCTTCGGTTTCCGCGACGAACACCAGTCGGCTCGAATCCGTTTCGCGCCAGCCTCGGTCCTGCCAGATCTTCGAGATCTTGTCGAAGTATTCAGCGGCAGCGCCCTGCGGGAGGCCGGTGATCCAGTAGCCGATGCTCAGATAGTGCGGACCTTCCGACTGCGAATTTCCGCTCCAGCAAGGCACCGCGATCGGGTAGAGATTGGTGTCCTTGCCCAGTAGCGGGCTGTCCGGCGTCTTGGACAACACGGCGCCGGGCGGCAGTCCTCGCAGAGTCTCGGTCATGAGCTCGTAGATTCGCTGCTGCGCCCGCCGACCGGTCAACGATTCGTCCACCTTGGCTCCTTCGTTCGAGGTGCACCCCGCCGCGATCAATACGACAGCGCCGAGAACAGCCAATCGCACACCGATCATTCGTAGTCCACCTCTGCCAGAGTTCCAGTGATGATGTAGCCCATGTTCTTCAGCGATCTGGAGTCCATCTCCCAGTACTCGCTATGGGCGTCGAAGCTGTAGGGCGTCGCCTCGCCGACCAGCAATCTGGCGGGCAACGGGATCACCTGCGACACGACCTCCGCGGCCACCGGCAACACCGGACTGGCGGTGCCGGGGTCGGATGTGAAGACCTGAGCCCCGAAGTCCGCCTCGGTCGGATCGGGACCGTAATCATCGCTGTAGCCGAGCCCGGCGATATGCGGATACAACGGAACCGGGTCGTTCGCCGCCTTCGTCGCGAAAACGTGCTGATACTCCTGACCATCCGGAACGCCGGTCAGGCTGAAGTCCGCGGCATGGTCGACGGTGGTTCCAGGACTGGCGACCAGGACGACCGCGTCCGCATTCAGCGTTCTCCCGTGCGAGGCGGCATCGCCGACGACGGTGGTGCCGTAGCTGTGGCCGAGAACGGTGTTCCGAGAAGGATCTCCCTCGTGGGTGACGCGTAGACCTTCCTGAAATCTGTCCAGCGCGGGAGCCGCGGCATCGGCGAAATCACGCTGTGTCGCGTCGTACAGGACGGTCTGCGGCGCGTCATACCCGAACCATGCGATGGATACCGGATTCTCCGCTCCCGCCCAGCGCGCCTGACGGCTCATGGCGTCCAAGCGCCCCATATCCGCCCCCATTTTCGATGGTTCGGATCCGGTGCCGGGGACATAAGTGGTGATGTGGCTGGCCTTGTCGGGGTTGCCGTCCGCGACAACCGTGTGCACTCGATCCCCTGTCACGCTGTCCAAGTGCAGTAGCAATCGGCCGGTATGCTTCGGATCGCTGATGACTTCCTTGATTTTGCTCAGATCGTCGTGTGTGCCGACGCGGAATTCCGCGGCGTCCAGGCGGGCTTTCCATTCGCCGAAGCCGGGTCGCGTCGCCAGCCAGGAGTCGGCCTCCTTGCTGGTACCCAGGTATTGGTCGTGGAGCCAGAGGGCGTTCTTGTCTTCGTCGGAGAGGGTTGTCCAGTAGTCGTGGAATTCCTTCGGGTCGGTGGGGAGCTGTGATTTGCCGTCGAGGATGTCTTGGACTTGGCGGCTGCGTTCGCCGAGTTTGACGGGGAGGCCTGCCGGGAGGGTCTTCACGTCGCCGAGGGGTTGGAAGGCGGCGTCTATGGAGGCGGTGGTGTTTTCGATTATTTGTCCGAGACCGGCGAGGGCTCGTTTGATCGGGGTTTCGTGGAAGTTCTTGGCTCGGTCGTCGAGAGCGGCTTGGGCCGTGGTGATTTCGGCGGGGGTGGCGTCGGCGGGGAGGGAGAGGCGGGCGTCGGGGGCGGTGACGGTGCCGTCTTCGGCGACCTTGAACTTTTGTTGTTCGGTCAGGTCTATGGCGGCGGTGGTGACCTGTTTGGCGGTGGCGATTTTGGATTGGCCGGTGGTGGCCGCGGTGACGGCGGTGGTGAGGGCGTCGACCGCCTTGCGGGAGGTTGTGACGGTTTCGGTGGTGGCGGTGCGGGCGCGGTCGCCTGCTGCGCCGATCCAGTAGGTGGTGGAGGCTTCGTAGTCGCGGGCGGCTTGGTCCAGGGCGAGTTGGAGGGAGTCGCGGAGGGTTGTCCACTCCTTGATTTGGGGGGTGAGGGAGTCCGGCTGGATGTTGTACGCCTGGGACTTCGTCGCGGGGGCGGTCATGGCTTGGGGAGATGGGTTGTTGCCGAGACGATGTCGAGGCGGACGGCGTGGTCGGTGTGGTGGAAGGCGTCCACGCAGAGGACGGTGTTGTTGCCGATTTTCTCCAGGGCTTGGCCTACGGACTTGAAGGCGTCGGCGGTGTCGCGGAAGCGGGAGGCGCAGACGCTGCCGAGACGGAAGCCCGCGAAGCCGGATTGGACGGCGGGGGTGGCGTGGCCGATGGGGTTGCCGTCGGGGGCGGCGGTCGCGAGGTCGGTGCCGTGGGTGCGCATGGACGTGGCGAGGGCTAGAGCGTCGGCCTGGTCGATGCTCAGGGATTCGGCTAGTCGGCTGCCCATGGGTTCAGCCAGCCGATTGCTGGGGTAGGGGGTTGTTCATGGCGTCGCGGATCGCGCCGACCGTGGCGTCGAAGTGCGGGTCGGCGCGGAATTCGGTCAGGGCGGTGCGGGCCTGTTCTCGGGCGTCGGCGAGAGCCCGTGCCGCGAGGGCGGTGAGTTGGCGGCTCAGTTCGTCGCCGCCGAGGGAGAGGGCGTGGTCGTCGATGCGAATGGTGAGGTCGCCGTCGGCGCAGGCCTCGACCCACAGCAGGCCGCTGCGGGATTGGGAGCGCGAACGGGCGGTGGTCAGCGCCTCGGCGAGTTGGGTTGTTCGGCGTTCCAGTGGATCGCTGTCGTTCCGCATCGGGCCCCCGAATCGGATGATTGCTCGAAGTTTGCACGATAGCAGGAGCGTATGGATCACGACCGGTGAGACGGGGTGGGGGCTGGCGGGGAGGAAAACCGGCTGTTTGAATGCGGGTATGAGTGGCCGGGAGGTTGGCAGCGCTGCCGACGTGTGTGTGGTGGGGCTCGGACCGACGGGGCGAGCCCTGGCACATCGGGCGATGGTGGCCGGATTGCGGGTGGTGGCGGTGGATCCCCGGCCCGAGCGGCCGTGGGGACCGACCTATTCGTGCTGGGTGGACGAGCTGCCGGAGTGGTTGCCGCACAGTGCGATCGCCAGCCGGATCGAGCGGCCCGCGGTGTGGACCAAGCAGGAGCATCGGATTCCGCGGCCCTATTGTGTGCTGTCGAAGCAAGGACTGCGGGATGCGCTGCCATTGGATGACGCCACGGTGATCGCGGGGCGGGCGCGCACGGTCGAGGCGCATCGGGTGGAACTGGCCGATGGGACCGAGGTCCGGGCTGCGGCGGTGTTCGATACACGGGGGCAGGCTTCGCCGGGGAAGCGGCGGAGTGCCAGTGCGCATGGGATTTTCGTGGATGAGGATATTGCCGCGCCCATGGTGACGCCGGGCGAGGGGCTCATGCTGGATTGGCGGGCGGAGAACGGGGCGGGGCCGGATGAGCCGCCGTCGTTTCTCTACGCGGTGCCGCTCGGGGACGGGACGGTCATTTTCGAGGAGACGAGCCTGGGGCTGCGGGGCGGGATGCCGCAGCACGAGCTGCGCAGACGGACATTGAATCGGCTTGCGGCGCATGGGATTCGACTGAAGGGTGACGAGCCTACCGAGGCGGCGCACTATCCGCTCGACGATATGCCGCCGAAAGCCGGTCTCGGGCAGGTGATTCCGTACGGTTCGCGGGGCGGGATGATGCATCCGATCACCGGATACTGTGTGGCGGATTCACTGTCGCTGGCCGATATCGCGATCGGCGCGCTCCGCGCGGGCGCGGATCCGATCGCGGCCATGTGGCCCTGGCAGGCGCGGCTGGTCTACTGGATGCGCATGCGCGGGGTGTACGGGCTGGGGCGGCTCACGACCGATCAGTCGATCGCTATGTTCGACGCGTTCTTCACCCGGCCGCCGCGACAGCAGCGGGCGCTGCTGTCGGCACACGACGATTACACCGCGCTGGGCTCGGCGCTGTTCATGACGGTCGCGACGACCTGGCCGTTCCGGTGGCGGTACGACCTGGTGGGGTGGACCAACCGGAATCGCTGGGTGGATTGGGATTTCGGGCGTCCGGAGCCGGGCAGCCGCCGGGAGGTCCCCGATCACGAGGACTCCCCCGCCCCCTGAGCGACTACACCCAGTTCTCGATCCAGTACTTCCAGATGACGGGCGCGTACCCGGCCAGCGGCGGCACCTTGATATCGCTGCCCGCCAGCACCGCACCGGTATGGCGGGAGTCGAAGCGGCAGGTGAACTCGCTGTGCTCGATAACATCCATCGGCAGCCCCACCTGTCGCAGCGCCCAGCCCATACCGGGCACGCGCAGTGTCATATCGAGGGTCTGCTTGGGCATGACCTCGACCAGATGCGGCGCCCCCGCCTCGTCGGCGAACAGGTTGAAGACCTCGGCGACGGTCTGACGCCGCGGATCGACCAGGTGATAGGTGGTCTGGTCGGCATCGGGCTGATGAGCGATGTGATCCAGCGCCCGCGCCACGAAATCCACGGGGACGATATTGGTTTCGCCCAGCTTCGGCGCGACGACGGGCAGGATGCGCGGCAGCTGGGCGGCCATGCGCAGCAGCCGGAAGAAGTAGTAGGGCCCGTCGATGCGGTCGATCTCACCGGTGCGGGAGTGCCCGATGACGATGGACGGCCGGTAGATCCGCCAGGGCACGCCGGATTCCCGCACGACCTGTTCGGCCTTCAGCATGGCGCGCTGGTAGGAGGTCGGCAGCAGCTGCCCGACATCGAACATGTTCTCGGTGAACGCGCCCTCGAAGTTCCCGGCGACCTGCGCCGTCGAAACGTGGTGCAGTTGGCCCGCTTCCAGCGCGGCGGCGAGTTCGGTGACCCGCCGGGTCCCGCCGCCGGGCGGCACCGAGTCGTAGCCCGCCGCCAAATGGACGATGTGGTCGATCGACCCCCGCTGCGGCTCGATCCAGGCCGGGTCGACCCCGAGTCCGGGTGCGCTGAGATCGCCGCGAACGGGGCGCACCCGTCCGGGTGCGTCCCACGCCCGCATGCAGCGGTTGAAGCGCAGTACCGAATCCTCGCCCGGCCGGACCAGGACATGGATATCGCCGTCACGCTTCAGAAGTTCGGGGACCAGAAACCGACCGATGAACCCAATTGCCCCGGTAACCAGGTAAGCCATGCGCCTACCCTATCGTGACGCGCGCCATACCCATTCTGCGACACCGCAAATAGCCCATAGCTCGCAGATGGTGCGGGGTTAGGCCCCGGTCTCGGCCGCCTTCCGGTATCCGCGAATCGCCGGGTACGCGAAAATCACGATCATCCCGACCGTCCACGCCACCGTCTTCAACAGCGGCGTCGCGATCGGCCCGTCGTAGGCCAGCCCGCGCATGGCATCGATGGCGGTACTCATGGGCTGGTTCTCCACCGTCGACTGCAACCACACCGGATACGCGAACACCGGCACGAATCCGGAGTTGAAGAACATCAGCAGCGTATTGATGATGCTGATGATGCTCACCAGCATCACGCCCTCGGAGAATGTCGCCAGCGCCGTCGCCATGACCGCGAACCCGATGCCGAACAGGATCGGAATACCGAGCATGGCAATGGAAGCGAGCGGCCCGTACCAGAATTT
The DNA here is from genome assembly GCF_001613405.1 of Nocardia crassostreae. Classification (GTDB taxonomy): domain Bacteria; phylum Actinomycetota; class Actinomycetes; order Mycobacteriales; family Mycobacteriaceae; genus Nocardia; species Nocardia crassostreae. Next base: position 50,142 of record NZ_BDCH01000027.1, on the reverse strand, counting down.
GAAGCCCAGGCAGACGCCGACGGCGAGCACGAACAACGAGGTGATCAGAATGCGCACCGCCTCGGCCATGAGCCGCCCGGTGAGCCCGGCCGCGCGGTGCACGGGCATGGTCCAGAACCGCCCGAGCAGCCCCGTCGCCTTCTCGGTCTTGAAGCCGAGCGCGCTCACCACCGCGCCGGACATGGCCGCCACCAGCATGACCATCGGCGTGGTGCCGTAGATGCTGGGCATTCCGGTGGCCGTGGTGATCGAATCGCCCAGCACCACACGGAACATGAGCAGCGTGGCCGCCGGATAGGCGAGCGTCTGAATGGTGGTCGCAGGATCGCGCGCCCACCCGATGAGCAGTCGCTTGCACTGGATGAGGCTCTGCTCCAGCCAGATCGACAGCGCTTTCTCCGACCGCGGCTTCACCTGCGGCAGCGGCTGATGCCCCGCCCAGGAATCCTGGGCCGGTGTCTCGATGACAGAACTCATGACCGCCTCACACCCGCCCATACCGCCAGCGGCGCGAAGACGACCGCGAGCCCGACCAACCACACCAGGGGCACCCACAGCACCTGCCAGGTCACCCCGCCCGCCGCCATATCCCGCAGCGCGAAGGAGAATTGCGAAATCGGCTGATTGCGCACGAACGGCCGAATCCACATCGGGAATCCGGATTCCGGCACGAACCCGCACGACAGCATGCCGAATATCAGCGTCGGCAATGTCAAAGCCTGACTCAGGGATTCGGGACTCTTGGTCAGCGAGCCGAGCGCATCCGCGCCCAGCGCCAGCACCGTGCCGACGGCGAGGGAGAACCCGCAGAACAGGAACGCCTGCCCCCAGCCCGCCTCGAATCTGAAGCCGATCATGTGTCCCCAGCCGATGGCCGCGATGAGCGAGACCACCGACCGCACCAGCCCGGCGCTCACCCGCGACAGCAGCGGCACCAGTTTCCCGATGGGCATGGTCTGCATGCGCGTATTCAGTCCGGTCATGGCCTCGAACGCCGCCAGCTGCGCATTCGACATCATGGTGAAGGACATGGTCTGCAGCACGATGATCGGCATGACGAACTGCGCGTAGTCGATACCGCGGAACTGCATGACGTATTTGAGCGGCAGATAGAACCCGAGGGTGAACACCAGCGGCGTGATGACCGCGACAATGAGCTCACCCTTGGTGGCCATGACCCAGACGATGCGTCCGGTCAGCGCCCGCCACTGCGCGAAGCTGGAGGGTTTGGCGTGCCCGACATCCGCGAACAGATCCCGGTCCGCCGTGACGGCGGGCGCACTCATTCCTTACCCCCGGAGTGTCCGGTGAGCGAGAGGAACACATCGTCGAGCGAGGGCCGCCGCAGCCCGATATCGGCGAGTTGCACGCCCGCGCCGTCGAGCCGCCGCAGCGCCTCGGACAGGGTGGCCGCGCCCTCCGGCGCCGGAATCGAAATCCGGTCGTTGCCAGCGATTTCCGCGAGCACGGCGGCGGGCACCAGATCACCCAGCGCGTCGGCGACCTGGCTCAGGTGCGTCGGATCCAGCGGCACGATCTCGCAGTAGCTGCCGCCGGTCTTCTCTTTGAGGGCGTCCGCGGTGCCCTCGGCGATGACGGTGCCCTTGTCGATGACGATGATGTTGTCGCTGAGCACATCGGCCTCTTCGAGGTACTGCGTGGTCAGCAGGACGGTGATGCCCTGATTCTTGAGCGCGGTGACCAGATCCCATACGCCCTGGCGGCTGCGCGGGTCCAGACCGGTGGTCGGCTCGTCGAGGAAGACCACCTCGGGCCGGACGACCAGTCCGCACGCGATATCGACGCGCCGCCGCATACCGCCGGAGTAGTGCCGGACCGCCCGCCGACCCGCACCGGTGAGATCGAACTCCTCGAGCAGGGTGTCGGCCCGCTGCCGGGCGTCCTTGCGTCCCAGGCCCATGAGCCGCCCGAACAGTTCCAGGTTCTCGCGCCCGGAGAGGTTCTCGTCGAGGGCCGCGTACTGCCCGGTCATCATGATCGACCGCCGCACCGCGGCGGGATCCTTGCGCACATCGTGCCCGGCGATCCGCGCGATGCCGGAGTCCGGCCGCAGCAGGGTCGACAGAATCTTGACCGTGGTGGTCTTGCCCGCGCCATTGGGTCCGAGGATGCCGAGCACGCGCCCGCGGTCGGCGGTGAAGCTGATGCCCTGCAGCGCGTGCACATCGCCGAAGGACTTGCGAACGTCTTCGACATATACCGCCGGTTCGCTTCCCGTGTGCTGGGTGTCGGCCGGTTGCGAATCCGGTTTGTCCACGCTGGGCATCAACTCTCCACTATCGGCTGGGCGGGCAATCGAGTCACCCCGTTCGGCAGGTCCCCACATCCCTTCGGGGATGATCCGCTCCGCCGCGGCTGATGTTACCGGCGCAACTGGTTCGGGGCCGTTTCTGATCAGAAGCGGGCCTCGGGAAAACGTGTCCTTGGTCACAAACCGACGGGTTCACGCATAGCTGCTGTTCGCGGCGCAGACCGCCCGGTACGCGGGGACTTCGCTACCTTGTCGCATCTGCGCCTCGAACCATAGTCTGGCCTCACGGGGAGATATTCAGCTGGCCACGAGAGGGTAACCATGGCCGAGTCCGCGCAGTCGCGAGCATCAGAGCCTGCCGGGCCGCGCTCCACGGGACGCACCAACACCGGCCGGGCCAAGGTGCTGACCTCGTTCGATCCGCGCACCGGGGAGGTCGTCGGCGATTTCGCCCTCATGGGCGGCGGCGAGGTGACCCGCAGTGTGCGCGCCGCCAGAACCGCCGGACAATGGTGGGCGGCAATCGGATTCGCCAAGCGCAAACGCTGGCTGCTGGACTGGAAGCGCACCATTGCCCGCGGCACCCGCGAACTGGTGGAGCTGGTCAGCAGCGAAACCGGTAAGCCGCGCATGGACGCCGCCATCGAGGTGACCCTCGCGGTCGAGCATCTGGATTGGGTCGCGCGCCACGCCGAGCGGACCCTGAGCCGCTCCACCCGCGCCGCCACCGGTTTGCGCCTGGACCGGCCGGGCACGGTGGGCCATCTGCCGCTGGGCGTGGTGGGCGTCCTCGGGCCCTGGCACAATCCGGTTCTCACGCCGATGAATTCGATCGCCGCCGCCATGGGCGCGGGCAATGCGGTGGTCTTCAAACCCAGTGAGCTCACCCCGGGCGTCGGCGCCTGGCTCGCCGAAACCTGGACCCGTCTGGCCCCGAATCAGCCTGTGCTGCGAGTGGTCACCGGTGACAGCGGGACCGCCGCGGCGCTCTGCCGGGCCCGGCTGGACAAGATCGCCTACACCGGCTCCGCCGCCGGGGCGCGCGAGGTGCGGACGCTGTGCGCGCAATCGGCCACACCGCTGACCATCGAGGAGAGCGGCCGCGGATCCATGGTCGTCCAGGTCGATACCCGCCTCGATACCGCCGCCGCGGCGGCGGTATACGGCGCCATGGCCAACTCCGGTCAGCATCCGGCCGGAATCCGGAGCGTCTATGTGGCCGAATCCGTCTACGAGCCGTTCCTGGAACTGGTCGTCGATCAGGCCCGGCGGTTGCGGCCCGGCGCGGACCGCCGGGCCTCCTACGGCCCCATGGTGATCGAGTCCCATATCGACGCCGTCCGCCGTCAGGTCCGCGATGCGCTCACCCGCGGTGGTCGTTCGGTGGTCGGCAGCCTGGAATCGCTGCGCGAGCCCTATATCGAACCCATCGTGCTCACCGAGGTCCCGGAGGTCAGCCTCGCCGCCACCGGCGAGGCGGTCGGCCCGGTGCTGGTGGTGAACCGGGTGGCCTCCATGGACGAGGCCGTCGACCGCGTCAATGCCCGCGAAAGACCCTCGCCGGTAGCGGTTTTCACCCGTGATGTGCGCAGCGTGCCGGAGTTCGCGGTCCGGCTGCGCACCGATCTGGTCACCGTCAATGCCGCGCCGGTGTTCGGTGTGAACGGTCCCGGCCGCATTCGCAATGCCGATACGCTGCGCGAATTCGCCCGCGCCCAGACCATTACCGAGAAGCGCCGGGACCCGGCCGGACTGGGCACCTTCGACCATCAGCCGCGGCGGCTGCGCATGGCCCGGGCCCTGTTCCGCTTCCGGCACCGGGTCTGAGCGCGGCTACTTCGCCGCGCCGCCCCCTTGCTCGATGAGCAGCGCCAGTACCGCTGCGGCGGCGTCGGCGGTCCGGGTGTCGTCGGTCCACGGGATCGAATAGCCCACCGGCACGGTCGATCCCAGCTGCTGTTCCAGCATCGGGCCGCAGGTGGTGCAGGGCTGCCGCTCGCTGTAGAACTCCGTGATCTGCTCGGGGGTGAAGCCCCGCTCGATCAGCTGCTTGGCGATCTCCTGTTCGGCATTGCTGCCGGAACCGGTGCTGATTCCGATGACCAGCGGACCGGTCTTGGGATCGTTCCAGCTCGGCACGCGCGCGACCGCGACATTCTTGGCATTGTCGGCGGCCGCGGCGGCCCGCGCCTGATAGGCCGCGCGGCTCAGCTCATCGCTGTTGTACGGAATCTGCTTGTAGGACGGCTGGTTCCGGAGCGCGTTCTGCTGATTGCGGAGGCCGCCGACGGCCTTGTCGATCTCGGCCTGCGCGGTGGCCAGCGCCTGCACCTGCACACTGGCGCTGTAGGGAATGCTGTAGGTGATCGTCACATCCCGGCCCTGCGCATCGGCTTCGGCCTGCTTGCGCGCCTTGATCCCGGCGACAATGGGCGCGACGCTGGCATCGACGCAGCTGAGCACGCCGCTGCCATTGAGCGGAAGGGTCTGGGCCGCACTGCAACCCGCCGCGGGTTGCCCGTCGACGGTGACCGCCGCCTGCATGGTGGCGGCGACGCTGCCCGTCACGGCGGCGCCATTGGTCGCGGTGGCCGAGCTGGTGACATTCACCGTGACCGTGCACGCGGCATCGGTGCAGTTGATATTGCCGGAGCGGTCGAAGTCGAATTCGACGCCGACATTGAGCGCGTTGTGCAGCTGCTGGGTGGCGGCGACCAGATCGTCGTAGGCGCGATCGCGGTCGGCGGCGGTCGGCATCACGAACAGGATGGTGCCGGAATCCGGTAGCCGCGCACCGATCTCGCTGTCGCCGGTCCAGGTGGCGGACTCCGGTGTCGGCTCCAATTGCAGGATGCGATAGGGGGCCTTCTCCGTCACGGCCAGCACACCGGCGGGGGTCTCGACCCGGATGGCATCCTCGGCGCCGATGCGCACCCGCGCATTCGGGTCGCCGTCACGGGGGAAGTCGGCGGTCTGCCGCAATGCGTTCATGAGCGCGGCGGCCAGGTCGTGCGGTTTCAGGGTTACGGCGGGCAGCGCGGCGGCGAGGTCCGGATTCCCGGTGACCCAGCGCCCCGTCACCGACGAAGCCTCCACCCCCGCAGGCAGATTCGACTTGAGCAGGTTCTCCGGCGGTTTGACGTAGGTCTTGTCCCCCAGGGTCAGCACCTCGGTCTGCTGTCCGGCTTCGTTCACCTTCCCGAGCGTCTCGCCGCCCGACGTGGCGCGCATATCCCAATTCCCGCCCGCACCATCGGTTCCGGTGCACTGCACCACCGATTGCGTCATCAGATCCAGCACGGCGGAGTAGAAGGGCAGCTTGTTCTGCGCGGCGACCGGATGGCCCGGCACGGTCGAGCAGCCCGCCGCGACCAGTACCCCCGTGACCAGCGCACCGAGCACGGCGGTTGTGTGTGAACGCATCGACCATCCCCCTTGTGACCCTTTTGCATTGCACCCCATGCGGGACGGTTGCCGAATCTATCCGATCCCGCGACCGTCCACCGCACGGTAGGGGTTGTCTCCCCGGTCACACCGGAGGCGGATCATTCGGGCTGGGACTCTTCGCGATTGGCGCCCAGCAGCACGGCGTGCATGAGCGCGGCGACGCGGGCCATGCTCTGCGGCCGGGTGTCGAAGCGAATGCGGCGCCCCACATCGATGACCTGCCCGATGGCGGCGTGCACCCGGAACCGGGCCTCGACCTGATCGCCTTCGAGCAGGTTGGCCCATTCGAGCACGTTCTGCCGCTGGATCGAGCGCAGCCGATGCTGTTCGGAGGCGGGCAGATTGGAGAACTCCGCGAAGTACACGGGCAGGATCTCGGGCATGGCGAAGGTCATGCGCGCGAACCGATCGGCAATGCGCACGGCGGCATCGGGGCGGCTGGTCGCCTCGGACAGCGCCTCGGCATTGGCGATGGCGACCCGTTCCCCGGTGCGGTGGAAGGCGGCGGCGAGCAGATCGGACTTACTGCTGAAGTACCGGTACACGCTGGAGGCATTGATTCCGGCGGCCGCGCCGATCTCCTCGATGCTGGCCTCGTGGTACCCCTGCCGCCCGAAGATGCGAATGGCCTCGGTGAGCAGCTGTTCCCGCTTGGAGATGACCGGCAGTCCGCGCACGATGCCGTCCCCGGTGACCGGCGGCGCGGCGGGCGGCAGATCGGCGCGCAGGATGTCCCAGCAGATGTCGTTGAGCAGGCTCACCAGTCGGGCATTGGACAGGGCGGTGCGGTGGCCGGTAATGCTGCCGACCTCGCTGAGCACGGCCGCGGCCCGCAGTTTGACGTCCTCGGCCGGGGCGTCGGGATACAGCTGGGCGACGGCCGCCTCGAAGGCCTCGTGCAGATCTATATATATATGACGCGGATCCGAGCGCGATCCGCGCGCTCGAGATACCGTCGCTCCCACCGATACAGTCCGCCCTCGCGGCGGCGCTCGATGGTGTGCTCGGCAATGCCGCGAATCAGCGCGGTGAGTCGCGGTTCCGGTTCGAGCCGCGGATCGTCGGCGGCCTTGGCGGCATCCAGCAACTGCTGGGCGCCCATTTCGGCGGCGGCAACGAGCAGGGCGTACTTATTGGTGAAGTGCCGGTAGAGCGCGGGCCCGGAAATGCCGACCTCGGCGGCGATCTCGTCCACGCCGACGGGGTGATAGCCCCGCTCAGCGAAGGCACGGGCGGCAACGCCCACGATTTGCGCCTTGCGATTCTTGGGCCGCCGCCGCGGGGCGGAATCGGCGTCGGGTCGCACGGAAGCGAGTCCTGCCTCGCTGCGATCGGCGACCATGCACTTCTCCTTCTCCAACGGCACCGGCTGTTGACAGTACCGGACGAGTGATCCTAAGTTAACCACAATTCGCACAGCTGAACACATCGCGCGGCTAATTCACGGCACGCGGGGGCAGGAGCAGTCATGACCGGAACGGCTACGACCCCGGGGTTCACCGCGGTGCTGGACGGGCGGGTGCTGCGCATCACCATCACCAATCCGAAGCGGAAGAACGCCATCAGCTACGACACGATGCTCGGGCTCGGCGATACGGTGCGGGCCGCCGCGGACGACCCGGCCGTCCGGGTCATCGTGGTGACGGGCGAGGGCGGCGATTTCTGCACCGGCGCGGACCTGTCGGCGGAGGCGGAGTACGCGGAGCGCGGCATTACCAATGCCATGATCCTGGATGCCGCCAATGCCATGACCAAGGCCATTGTGGAGTCGCCGCTCCCGGTCATCGCCCGTATCAAGGGCGCGGCCGCCGGGATCGGCGTGGCCGTCGTCCTGGCCGCGGATCTCACCTATGCCGCGCGGGACTCCTATCTGCTGCTGGCCTTCATCAATATCGGGCTCATGCCCGACGGTGGCGCGGCCGCCCTGGTCGCCGCCGCGGCCGGACGCCCGCTGGCCGCCGAAATGGCGCTGCTCGGCCAGCGGCTGCCGGTCGCCGAGGCCGCGACACACGGTCTCATCACCGGCGTCTACTCCGCTGCCGAGCTCGACGCCAAGGTCGAGGCCGCCGCGGACAAGCTCGCGCACGGCCCGCGCCGCGCCCTCGAGCTCACCAAGCGGGCGCTGAACGGCGCGGCCCTGGCCGCGCTCGATGCCGCCCTCGCCGAGGAGAAGACCGGCCAGGTCGAACTGCTGGACTCGGCCGACTTCGCCGAGGGCGTGGCCGCCATGCTCGGCAAGTGCAAGGCGGTCTTCACCGAGTAGCGGTCCGGCCGCCCCCTACGCGGCCGGACCGCCCTCAGCTTCCCGTGATGGTCAAATAGATCAGCGCGATATTGAGCGCGGTGATGATCGCCGCGACCAGCCAGGCCAGCGCGGTGGTGACGCGATGGTTCACATCCGCGCCCATCAGTCCGCGATCACTGGTGAACCGCACCAGCGGAATGAGCGCGAACGGGATGCCGAACGACAACACCACCTGCGAAATGATCAGCGCCCGAGTCGGATCGATGCCGAGCGCGAGAATCGCGAGGGCGGGAATCAGAGTGACCAGCCGCCGCAGCAGCAGCGGAATGTGGCGGCGCAACAGACCCTGCATGATCATCGCCCCGGCGTAAGCGCCCACCGAGGTAGACGCCAGCCCGGAGGCCAGCAGCCCGATCGCGAGCAGCAGCCCGGCGGCCGGACCGAGCGTGTCTCGCACTGCGGCATGGGCGGATTCGATGGAATCGACGTCCTCCCGCCCGCGCAGCGTACTGGCCGCCATGAGCAACATGGCGAGGTTGACCGTGCCCGCGAGCAGCATGGCCAGGCCGACATCCATGCGCGTGATCCGAAGCAGCCGTGCGCGAATGGGCCCGGCCTCCGGATTCCCGTGCCGATCCCGCGCCAACCCGGAGTGCAGATACACCGCATGCGGCATAACGGTCGCCCCGATCATGGCCGCCGCCAACAGCACACTCTCGGTCCCGTCGAACCGCGGCACCAGTCCCCCGATGGTCTCCGACGCCGACGGCGGTGAAATGAACACGGAGGCAAGGAATCCAATGGCGATAATGGCCAGCATCCCGGTGATCAACCGTTCGAACGGCTGCTGCCCCCGCCGATTCTGGACGGCGAGCAGCCCCAGCGAAACGACGCCGGTAATGATGCCGCCGACGACGAGCGGCAATCCGAACAGCAGCTGCAGGGCGATCGCCCCACCCACCACCTCCGCGAGATCCGTTGCCATGGCCACGGTCTCGGCCTGCCCCCAATAGGCCAACCGCACCCGCCGACTCGCCTTGTCCCGCACCGCCTCCGGCAGCGACATGCCGGTCACCAGACCCAGCTTGGCCGACAGGAACTGCACCAGCCCCGCCATCACATTGGCCATCACGATGACCCACACCAGCAGGTATCCGAACTGCGCCCCCGCACTGATATTCGAAGCCACATTGCCGGGATCCACATACGCGATCGCCGCGACAAAGGCGGGCCCCAACAAGACCATGGCCGATCGCGCCCGCCGCACCACGCTTCACCGTTCAGCCAGATCAGTACTCACACCGGCAGTTTAAGGCCAACCAACCTTTTTGTTATGCCCACCCCTAAAAATCCGACCGCAATCCCGAAAAGGAGCGGCTACCCGGGGGCTGCGTCCTCGCACGTGGCGATCGCTCGAGAATGATTTAGAATAGATAATTCCGTTCCGATACTGTTGCGATGTGCGACCGACTCGGGTCGCTGATTCGAAGGGAAGAACTTATGTACCTCGTCGTTGGCGCCACCGCTCACTTCGGCCGCCAGACCGTGGACGCCCTGCTGGCCGCGGGCCTGCCGGTGCGTGCGCTGACCCGTCGCCCCGAATCGGCCGGGCTGCCCGCGGGCGTGCAGGTGACCGCGGGTGACCTCACCTCCGAAGACGCTCTGGCCGAAGCCGTTTCGGGTGTCGAAGCGATCTTCCTGGTGCTGCCCTACGGCATGGATGTCGCGCCGCTGCTGGCCGCCGCCCGTCGCGCCGGAGTGCGGCGCATCGTGTTCCTGTCCTCGGGTGCGGTGGTGGACGGCGCGCAGGTTCAGCCCGATGTGATCGCGCAGTACCACCGGGATGTGGAAGCGGCGGTCGAAGCGTCCGGAATCGAATGGACGTTCCTGCGCCTGCTGTTCCCGGCCATCAACTCGCTGACCTTCGCCATGCAGCTCGCCGGGGGCGATGTCATTCGCGCGGCCTACGGCCGGGCCGCCGCCTCGGTGATCCACGAGAACGATGTGGCCGACGTGGCCGCGGCGGTGCTCCCCGGGGGGGCGCGCCGGACGCGTCTACGATCTCACCGGTCCGCAGTCGCTGACCCAGATCGAGCAGGTCGAGATCCTGGGCGCGGCCCTGGGCCGCCCGCTCGTCTTCGACGAGCTCGACGATGTTCCCGTGCGTGCGCAGATGGCGCAGTTCATGGACCCGGCGTTCATCAATGCGCTGTTCGACCTGATGGCCGCGACCGTCGGCAAACCCGCCGAGATCAACACCGTCGTCGCAGAACTCACCGGCCACGCGCCCCGCACCTATGCCGAATGGGTCGGCGACCACCTCGCCGACTTCTCCTGAGCGAGCGGGGAATTCCCCACAAACGCGACCGCCCCGGCAGTGGCCGGGGCGGTCGTCCTATTCGCTTGCGGGGGCTGGGGTCAGATACCCAGGCCGCGGGCCAGGACCGGCCAGGAGTTCAGGAACTCGTCGTTCCAGTAACCCCAGGAGTGGGTGCCGGTGGCGCGGAAGTTGTAGGTGGCGGGGATGCCGAGGGAGTCGAGCTTGGTCTTCAGGTTGGCGGTGCAGTACTGGGTGCCCGCCTCGATGACGCCGCCGATGATGAGCTGGTTGGCCAGGCCGTAGGCACCGGGGAGGGCGTGCTCGCCATTGAGGACGTCGTACTGGCCGGGCAGGCCGCTGCCGCTGGAGATGTACAGCTCCACGCCGCGCAGCTTCTCGGCATTCACGACCGGGTCGTTTTCGGTCCAGGCGGGGGAATCCTCGGGGCCGTACATGTTTTCGAGCTTGCCGCCGCCCCAGGTTTCGACGGTGAGGCGCATGAATTCGCGGCCGACCGGATCGGCGAACTGGGCGCAGCCGGAGTAGGCGGCGGCGGCCTTGAAGAGGCCGGGCTTCACTTCGGGGAGCTGCAAGACCATGGTGCCGGAGGTGGAGATGCCCGCGATGGCATTGACGCCGTTGGTGCCGAGGGCGGCGTCGATGAGCGGGGGGAGCTCTTCGGTGAAGAAGGTGGTCCACTTGTTGCGGCCCAGCTCCGGATCGTCCTGCTGCCAGTCGGTGTAGTAGCTCCACTTGCCGCCGATGGGCTGGACCACGTTGACGTTCTTGTCGCCGAGGAAGCCGCCGACGATATCGGTCTTCTTCACCCAGGAGGCGGAGTCCTGGCCGCCGCCCGCGCCATTGAGGAGATAGAGCACCGGGCGCGGCACGGAGGCGTCGGCGGGGCGCTGCACATCGATGGGATAGGTGGCGTCCATGGCGGCGGAGTAGACGTACAACCGGATGTTCCGGTCGTCCTTCATCTCCGCCTTGGTGATCTTGGAACCGTCGGGCGCGACGGGATCGGCCAGGAGCTTCTTATTGTCGATGATCGGGTCGGACGCGGACGCCGTGGTCACCCCGACGCCGGACACCAGGCCCCCGAGGACCGCCGTGGCGGCGATGAAGGCGGCAGCCCGGGCTCCGAACCGACGACTACCAACCCCGTCCCGGCCATATCGACGAATCAATTTCACACCTTCACTTCGGTTTCGGTTACCGGTCGATCGCCCACAGCGCCCGGGTTCGCCGGGCAGCTGCCATCCCCCGTCAGACCATACGGCCTATGACAGCGGCGCGACAGCGGACAATATTACGGATTGGTCCCGCGGCCGTGTTCGGAGAGCCCGCCCAGGGCCTGCACCCAGCCCTCGACGAGTCGCTTCACCTGTTCCAATTCCAGTACCGCGCCCGCGAAATCGAAGCGGGCGATCAGGCCGTCCTGACTGGTGTCCACGGTCAGGTCCAGGTACAGATCGTCGGCCACCGGTTCCGGATAGACCCGGGCGGGTCGCAGATCGCGGTACCGGAAACCGATGCGGCCCAGCGGGAGCTCGGCGACGGCGGCGGCCGTGGCCGGATTCAGATGCTGCAACAGCCCGAAGCCGACACCCTGGGCCGGTACCGCCCGGCACCGGTCACGGACCTGCCGCAGCACCGATCCGGCGGCCGGACCGCCCTGACGGACCTCGGCGAAGTCCACGCCGTCGAGCCGCAGCGCGAACGGGTAGCTGGTGCTGAACGCACCCACCGTGCGCTGCCCGGCGGGATCGCCCGCCAGGCGGCCGTCGGCGATGAGACGGACCACCGATCCGGTGGTGCCGCGCGCCCCGTCGCCGCCGTCGTCCAGCAGGGCGACGGCGAGGGCGGACAGCAGCACCTCGTCGATGGTGGCGTTGTAGCGCCGCGCCACCGCGTCCACGGCGGCCGCGCCCTCACCGGTGATGGACACCGACACCCGGCCGCGGCCGAGGGCGGCCGGACCGTCGCCGGGCACGTCCGCGGGCGCGAGCCCCGGTTCGGCCTCGGCCAGTTCCATACGCCAACAACCCAATTCGTCGACGGTGTCGGAATCGGCGGCGCGCACCGCGAGCCCGCGAGCAATGCCGACCGGATGCGCGTCGGCGCTGGGCGGGGTGGCGTGCCCGCCGGACCAGGAGGCCGTGAGGTCCTCGATAATGGTGCGCCAGGAGGCGTCGTCCACCACCAGGCCATTGGCGACCACGACCAGCAGGGCCGCGGGCTGATCCGCCGAATCACGGTGCGGATCGGCCGGGACGTTCTCCAGCAGTACGAAGCGGACGTGGTAGCCCTTCTCCGGATCCAGTTCGGCGGCAGCGGCCGCGATCACGGCCTCGATGGGGTCGCCCACCGCCTCGACATTCGGATCCACCTGCCACACCGCGGCCGAGCCGTGCGCGGGCTGGTTCGGAATGTCCAGCACTACGGTGTCACCGGTGCGCCGCAGGCGCGCCCACAGCGCCGGATGGCGATCCAGCAGCGAGGCCACCGAGCGGCGCACCCGGGTGCCGGAGATATCGGCGGCGATATCGAGGGTGATGGCGCGCACCCACAGCCCGGACGGTTCGACCTCGAGCAGGCCGACCGCACCGGCGGGCAGCGGTGAAACATCGCCCACCGCGGTGAGCCTCGGGCCCATGATCGGCGGCAGCGCCACCGGAGCGGGTTCGGCCGGAGCGGGTTCGACCGGTTCGGTCTGGAGCTTCACCTCCGGGGCCGGATCGTCGAAGTTCACGATCGGCAGCACGGCCGTCGTCGCCCAGTCGGCGGTGTCGTCGGCGACCGGTTCGGTCTCCTCCGCCTCGAACAGGTCCACCCGCCGCACCCGCACCGTGGCGGGCTGCACCATGGCGGACTGCACCGGGGCGGCCTCGACCGGAGCGGGCGCAACCGGGGCGGGGCGGTCGGCGCGGTCCAGGATCTCGCTCAGGATCGGCCCGCTCATGGCGTAGGCCTCGGCGGTGATCATGAGCTGATGCCGGAAAGGCATGGGGTGCACGGAGATCGCGCCGCTGACGTGAGCGCGCCACTCCTCGGGCGAGCGCTGGTCGTAGCCGGGGGTGGGTTCCTGGGCGTAGAACAGCTCCAGATCGCCGTCGTAGCGGCCCGCGCGATGTTCGGCGCGCAGCATGACGGTGCGCACCGCGCCCTGGTAGATGCGCCGGACCCGCTCGAGGGTCAGCACGCCGAGTTCGCTCGGCAGGGCCGCGTGCATGGCGCGCAGCGCGTCCTCGCTGAGCTCGAGCAGATCGCCCTCCTCCGGGAACGCCTCCGCGCCAATGCCCAGCTGCGCGAACTCGTCCACGATGGCGTCGCGGAACTTCGAGAACTCCATCTCCGGGAAGGTGTCGAGAATGGCCAGCACATCGACCTTCTCGCCATCGGCCTGGAGTTCGGTGGCAATGGCGTGCGCCAGCGTGCCGCCGAGGGAGAAGCCCGCCAACCGGTACGGACCGTGCGGCTGAATGGCTTTCATCTCGGTGATGTACCGGCGCGCGATCTCGGTGAGCGAGGCCGGGGCGTAGTCCGCCTCGGTGAACGCGGGCGATTGCAGGCCGATGATCGGCTGATCCTCGGGCAGCACCCGCGCCAGACCGGCGTACATCCAGGCCATGCCGGACATGGGCGGCGGGCAGAACAGCGGCGTGCGGGTGCCGTGCGCGCGGATGGGCAGCACCACCGCGAGCGCGGCGGCGGTCCCGGCGTCGTAGTCGACGTCGCTGTCCAGGGAGGCCGAGATCTGCGCGGCGAGCCCGGCCGCGGTCGGCCCGGTGAAGAACCAGGAGACCATGACCTCCGCGCCGGTGAGCGCGCGCAGCTTGCTGACCACCTTGGTGGCCAGCAGCGAGGTGCCGCCGAGTTCGAAGAAATCGTCGTCGACGCCGACGCGTTCCACGCCGAGCACCTCGGCAATGGCGGCGACCACGGTCTCCTCCAGCGCGGTGCTCGGGCCGCGGTATTCGCGTTGCCGCAGTACGGGTTCCGGCAGCGCCTTGCGGTCGATCTTGCCGACCGGATTGAGCGGCAGCTTGTCGAGCACCGTGATGGCGGTCGGCACCATGTATTCGGGCAGTCGCCCGGACAGGTACTCGAGCAGCTCGGCCACCTCGATCGTGCGTCCCGCCACCGGCAGCACGTACGACGCCAGAATGGTGGAGCCCGCCTCGGTCCGGTGCCCGACGGTGAGCGCGAAATCGACGGTCTCGTGCGCCACCAGCGCGGCGTCGACCTCGCCGAGTTCGATGCGGAAACCGCGGATCTTCACCTGGAAGTCATTGCGGCCCACGTACTCCACGGCCGAATTGCCTTCGGCGTCGCGCCGCCAGTGCACCACGTCGCCGGTGCGGTACATGCGCGCGCCCGCCTCGTACGGGTTGGCGACGAACCGCTCGGCGGTGAGCCCGGGACGCGCGTGATAGCCGCGGGCCAACTGGATTCCGGCCAGGTACAGCTCGCCGGACACCCCCTCCGGCACCGGCCGCAACCGGCTGTCCAGAATCAGGCCCCGCACGCCGCGGATGGTCTCGCCGATCACCAGCGGATCGCCCGCCGAGAGCGGGTGGCTCATATTGGTGACGATGGTGGTCTCGGTCGGGCCGTACACATTGTGGAATGCGCGCACGCCGCCGTCGGCGAACGGCACGGTCCACTTGGCGACCATATCGACCGGCATGGCCTCACCGCCCGCGGCGAGCACCTTCAGGCTGTCCAGCCCGGTCGGATCCATGGTGGCCACGGCGGCGGTGGTGATGAAGGCGTGGCTCACCTGCTCGGTGCGAATGACCTCGGCCAGTTCCTCACCGCCGTAGATGCCCGGGCGGACCACGACCATGGTGGCGGCCGGTCCCGCGGCGAGCAGCAGTTCCATCATGGCGCCGTCGAAGCTGGGCGAGGCGAAATGCAGTGTGCGCGAGGACGAGTCGAGCTGGTAGCGGTCGAGCTGAGCGCGGCTGTAGTTGGCCAGGCCCGCGTGCGTGACCACCACGCCCTTGGGCACGCCGGTGGAGCCGGAGGTGTAGGTGATGTAGGCGATATTGCCCGGCCGCAGCGGCGCGTTCCGATCGATGTTCGAGATCAGCGCCGCCGAACGGCTTTCCACCGCCGCGGCGAATCCGGCATCGTCGAGCGGCAGCCACTGTCCCGCGAGCGCGGGCAGGGCGTCGAGGTGCTCGGTGAGGGTGATGCCGAAGACGACGCCGGAGTCGGACACCATGTGTGCGATGCGGTCGGCCGGGTAGTTCGGGTCGACCGGCACCAGACCGGCGCCGGTCTTGGTGATGGCCCACATGCCGAGCACGGATTCGATGGAGCGCGGAATGGCCATGGCCACCCGTACATCCGGTCCGGCGCCCTGTGCGATGAGTTCGCGCGCCAGCCGCGAGGACAGGGCGTCGAGTTCGCGGTAGGTGAGCGTGCGACCGGCGTAGGTGATGGCATCGCCGTCCGGATTGGAGGTGACCGCCGCGCTCAGCAGTTCGGGCAGCGTGGCGGGCGGCACCGCCGGGCCGCCGACGCGGTCCAGCAGATAGGCGCGCTCGTCGGCCGCCAGGATCTCCAGATCGCCCACGGCCGCATGAGGTTCGGCGATGATCCGGTCGAGCAGTCGGGTGAACCGCCGCGCGTACCCCTCCACCGTGGCTTGATCGAACAGGTCACGCGAGTAGGTGAGGATGGCGAACATCCCCGCCGCGGATTCCTGCACGGTGAGCTGCAGATCGAACTTCTCGATCTCGACCTCGAAATCGACGGCGGAGACCCGCAATCCGGGCAGCTCGAAGGAGCTCTCCGGCAGGTTCTGGAACGACAGCGCCACCTGGAACAGCGGGTGGCGGGCGGTGGACCGCTCCGGATTGAGCAGTTCGACCAGCCGCTCGAACGGGATGTCGGCGTGCGCGAACGCGGCCAGATCGGTGTCCTTGACCCGGGCCAGCAGCTCGGTGAACGATTCGGAGCCGTCCACCGTGGTGCGCAGCGCCAGGGTGTTGACGAACATGCCGATGAGATCGTCGAGTTCGGCCTCGCCGCGGCCCGCGACCGGTGCGCCGATGGCGATATCGGTGGTGCCCGACAACCGCGCCAGCAGCACGGCCAGGGCCGAGTGCAGGACCATGAACATGGTCGCATTGCTCTCGCGCCCGATGCGCTGCAAGCTTTCCCGCACCTCGGCCGAGATCGGGAAGGTCACCGCGCCGCCGCGGAAGGACTGCACCGCCGGGCGTGGGCGATCCGCGGGCAGGTTCAGCTCGTCCGGCAGATCGGCCAGTTGCGTGCGCCAGTAGCCGGCCTGCGTGGACACCAGGCTCCGCGGATCCTGTTCGGACTCGAGCGCCTCACGCTGCCAGATGGCGTAATCCGCGTACTGCACCGGCAGCGGCTGCCAGCCGGGCAGGCCGCCATTGGCGCGCGCCGCGTAGGCGATGACCACATCGCGGGTCAGCGGGGCCATGGACCAGCCGTCGGCGGTGATGTGGTGGGCGGTGAAGACCAGCACGTGCTCCGGCACGGCCGCGCCCATCTCGACGCGGAAGAGCTTGGCGCGGAATGGAAGTTCGCTGGTGACGTCGAATCCGGCGGCCACCACCTCGATCACCCGGTCCCGCACGGAGGCGGCGTCGACCACGAGGGGCGTGAGATCCGGGACGGCCTCGGCGGCGGGCAGGATCACCTGCGCCGGAACGTCGTCGCGCTCCGGGTACACGGTGCGCAGCGTCTCGTGCCGTTCGATGACATCGGCCACGGCCTGCTGCAGCGCGGCCACATCCAGTTCGCCGGTGAGCCGCACCGCGACCGGCACGTTGTACGCCGGTGAGGCGGTGTCGAACTGGTTGAGGAACCACATACGCTGCTGCGCCAGCGAGAGCGGAATGGATTCCGGCCGCTCCTGCGGGGTGAGCGGGGTGCGAACGGCCGCACCGCCCTGCTGGTCGAGCAGCGCGGCCAGCGCGGCCACGGTGGACGCCTCGAACAGCGACCGCACCGCGACCCGGGTATTGCGCGCCGCGCCGAGGCGCGCCGCCACCTGGGTGGCCAGCAGCGAGTTGCCGCCGAGGGCGAAGAAGTCGTCGTCCGCGCCGATCCGGTCCACGCCGAGCACCTCGGCGAAGACCTGGGCCACCGCGATCTCGGATTCGCCTGCGGGAGCGCGGAATTCGCGCACCGACAGCACGGGCTCGGGCAGCGCGCGGCGATCCAGCTTGCCGACCGGGGTCAGCGGCAGCTTGTCCAGGACCGTAATGGCCGTGGGCACCATGTATTCCGGCAGCCGATCCGCGACATGCGCGGTGAGCGCGTCGATATCGATCGAACGGCCCGGTGCGGGCAGCACATAGGAGGCCACGATGGTGGCGCCGACCTCGGTCTTGTGCCCGACGGTGACGGCGTAGTCGACCGTCTCGTGCGAGCTCAGCGCGGCGTCGATCTCGCCGAGTTCGATGCGGAAGCCGCGGATCTTCACCTGGAAGTCGTTGCGGCCCACGTATTCCACGGCTCCGGCCGGAGTCCAGCGGACCACGTCGCCGGTGCGGTACATGCGCGCGCCCGGTACGAAGGGGTTGGCCACGAACCGTTCGGAGCTCAGCCCCGGCCGCGCGTGATAGCCGCGCGCCAGCTGAATGCCCGACAGATACAGCTCACCCGCGACGCCCACCGGCACCGGCCGCAGACGATCGTCGAGGACGAGCGCCTGCATGCCCCGGATCGGGCCGCCGATGGTGATCGGATCGCCGGCCGTCATCGGGTCCGGGATATTGGTCATGATGGTGGTCTCGGTCGGACCGTAGCCATTGTGGAAGGCGCGCACCGTGCCGTCCGCCAGCGGAACGGCCCACTTGGCCACCAGATCCGCCGGCAGCGCCTCGCCGCCGGCGGCCAGCACCCGCAGCGAATCCAGGCCCGCCGGATCCAGATAGGACAGGGCCGCGGTGGTGATGAAGGCGTGCGTGACGCCCTCGTTCCGGATCAGCTCGGAGAGCTCCGCACCGCCGTACACACCCGGCGGAACCACCACCAGGGTGCCCGACCCGCCCAGCGCGAGGAGGTACTCCAGGACCGAGGCGTCGAAGGACGGCGTCGCGAAATGCAGTGGCCGCGAGGAGGAATCGAGGCCGTACCGGGCCACCTGCTCGGCGCTGAAGTTGGCCAGGCCGGCATGGGTCACCACGACGCCCTTGGGCACGCCGGTGGAACCGGAGGTGTAGATGATGTAGGCGATATGGTCCGGCCGCACGCTGCCCCACCGGTCCGCATCGGAAACCGGTGCGGGCGAATGCGATTCGACCTCGGCCGACACCTTCGGATCATCGAGGCACATCCACCCCGACAGGCCCTGCAGGCCCGGCAGGTGCGCCGCCTTCGCCGAGATCGTCACGCCCAGCGTCGCACCGGAGTCGGTGATCATGTGGGCAATGCGGTCGGCCGGGTATTCGGGATCGATCGGCACGAAGGCCGCACCGGCCTTGGCGACCGCCCAGACGGCCAGCACCGAGCCGATGGACCGCGAGAGGGCCACGGCCACCGGCGTTTCCGGTCCGGCGCCGCGCGCGATGAGCGTGCGCGCCAGCTTCGAGGAGGCCGCGTCCAGATCGGCGTAGCTGAAGCTGCGGCCGCCGAAGGACACCGCCGCCCCGCGCGGATTCGCCGCCACGGCCCGGGCCATGAGCTCCGGCAGGGTGGACGCCGGGACGGCCGGGCCGCCGGTGCGCGCGGTCAGGTCGGCGCGCTCGGCCGCGGCGACCAGTTCGAGATCGCCCACCGCCAGCTCCGGCCGGGCGACGACCTGCTCGAGCAGCCGGACGAACCGCTGCGCGAACACCTCCACGGTGGCCTCGTCGAAGAGGTCCCGCGCATAGGTCAGGATGGCGGCCATACCGTTGTCGCCGGTATCGCGCATGGTCACCATGAGATCGAATTGCGAAGTCTCGATACCGGATTCGAGCGCGCTGATGCGCAGTCCGGGGAGTTCGAAATCGCTCTCGGGCAGATTCTGGAACGACAGCGCGACCTGGAAGAGCGGATTGCGCGCGGTGGACCGCTCCGGATTGAGCACCTCGACGAGCCGCTCGAACGGAATATCGGCGTGCGCGAAGGCGGCCAGATCGGTGTCCTTGGCCCGGGCCAGCAGCTCGGTGAAGGGTTCGGCGCCGTCGACCTGTGTGCGCAGCACCAGGGTGTTGACGAACATGCCGATGAGATCGTCGAGTTCGGCCTCGCCGCGGCCCGCGATGGGCGTGCCGATGGCGATGTCCGAGGTCCCCGACAGCCGCGCCAGCAGCACCGCGAGGGCACTGTGCACGACCATGAACACGGTGGCGTGCTGCTCGCGCGCAATGCGCCGCAGGCCCTCGTGCACCTCGGCGGAGATGGGGAAGGTGACCGCGCCGCCGCGGAAGGACTGCACCGGCGGGCGCGGGCGGTCCGACGGCAGGTTCAGCTCGTCCGGCAGATCGGCCAGCTGGGTGCGCCAGTAGTCGGCCTGCGCGGAGACCAGGCTCTGCGGATCGGTTTCGGAGCCGAGGACTTCGCGCTGCCACAGCGCGTAATCCGCGTACTGCACCGGCAACGGACGCCAGTGCGGTTCGGCGCCCGCCGAGCGCGAGATGTAGGCGGTCATGAGGTCGCGGGCCAGCGGGCCCATGGACCAGCCGTCGGCCGCGATGTGATGCGCGACCAGCACGATCACGTGTTCGGTCGCATCCGCGTCGAGCTGGAACAGCTTGACGCGCAACGGGATTTCGGCGGTCACGTCGAAGCCCTCGGCGAGCAGGGCGCCGATGCGCGCGGGCAGCTCCGCGAGTTCGACGGTCTCCGGCGCGAGGTCCACGACCGCCCGCTCGGCGAGCAGCACGACCTGGTGGGCGATGCCGTCGGCCTCCGGGTAGACGGTGCGCAGCACCTCGTGCCGGGCCATGATGTCGGCGACGGCCTGCCGCAGGGCGGCGATATCCAGTGCGCCGCTGAGTCGTAGCGCGATGGGCAGGTGGTAGGCCGTGGAGGTGGTGTCGAAGCGGTTGAGGAACCACATGCGCTGCTGGGCGAGGGACAGCGGAATGCGGTCGGGCCGTTCCCCCGCCGTCAGCGCGGGCCGCCGGGCCCCGGTCTCCGATTGCAGCAGTTCGGCCAGTGCCGCCACGGTGGGCGCCTCGAACAGCACCCGCACCGGGACGCGCAGATCGAGGGCCGCGCCGAGGCGGGCGACCACGCGAATGCCGACCAGGGAGTTGCCGCCGAGTTCGAAGAAGTCGTCGTCGGCGCCGATGGGCTGATCGACGCCGAGCACCTCGGCGAAGACGGCCGCGACGGTCTCCTCCGCCGGGGTGGCCGGGGCGCGGAAGGCGCGCGCCTCGAACTCCGGTTCCGGCAGGGCCCTCCGGTCCAGCTTGCCGTTGGCATTGAGCGGCATGACCTCCAGGGCCACGAAGGCCGCCGGGACCATATAGGACGGCAGTTGCGCCGAGAGGTGCGCCCGCAGCGAGTCCATCTCGACGGTGTCGCGGGTGGGCACGACATAGGCGACGAGGCGGTCGCCGGTATTGGCGTCGGAACGCAGCACCACGACGGCCTGCGCGACGGAATCGTGTGCGGTGAGCGCGGATTCGATCTCACCGAGCTCGATACGCAGACCACGCAACTTCACCTGGAAGTCGGTACGACCCAGATACACGATGGAGCCGTCCGCGCCGCGGCGCACCAGGTCGCCGGTGCGGTACATGCGCGCACCGGTGCCGAACGGGTTGGCCACGAACCGATCCGCAGTCAGATCCGCCCGGCCCACGTAGCCGCGCGCCAGCTGATCACCCGCGAGATAGAGCTCACCCGCGACACCCTGCGGTACCGGATGCAGACGCGAATCCAGCACGTACGCCCGCGCGTTCCACACCGGCAGACCGATCGGCACCGCACCCTGCACATCCTCCGCGACCGGCGCGAAGGTGGCGTGCACGGTGAATTCCGTTGGCCCGTACAGGTTGTGCAGCTCCGCCGGGCTGATGCGGCGGAAGGTCTGCACGGTATCGGAGGTGAACGCTTCACCCGCGACGAGCAGCGCCCGCAGCGAGGACAGCGCCTCCGGGTTCACACTGCTCGCGAACACCGACAGCATGGACGGCACGAACGAGGTCATGGTGACCCGCTCGGCCGCGATCACATCCGCCAGATACTGCGGATCACGGTGACCGTCCGGCGTGGCGACGACCATGCGGCCACCGGTCGCCAACGGGCCGAACAGCTCCCACACCGACACGTCGAAGGTCTGCGGCGTCTTGAGCAGCACCACGTCATCGGCGTCCACACCGTATTCGGCGGTGATCCAGCGAATCTGGTTCACGGCCGCCGCATGCGGCACGGCCACACCCTTCGGGCGGCCGGTGGAACCGGACGTGAAGATGACGTACGCGGTGTTCGACGGCCGCAGCGGCGCGCGCCGATCCACGTCGGTGACCGGAAGCCCGCTGTACCGGGTCAGATCCAGGACATCCAGATTGACGGTCGGGTACTCGCTCTCGTACCAGTCCCACCCATTGGTGATCACCACGGTGGGCCGCGCCACCTCGAGCACGTAGTCGAGCCGGTCGGCGGGCTGATCCAGATCCAGCGGCACGTACGCGCCACCGGCCTCCAGCACCGCGTACATGGCCACGACCAGGTCCACCGAACGGCGAATACCCAGGGCCACCAGCGATTCCGGGCCGACGCCCTGTGCGATCAGGTGCCGGGCCAGCCGGTGCACGCGTTCGGCCAGATCACCGTAGGTCAGCTCGCCGCGCCGATCCCCGAGTCCGGTGTACACCAGCGCGGTGGCCTCGGGGGTGCGCACGGCCTGCGCCTCGAACAGCTCCACCAGGGTGCCGCCGCCCAGCGCGACGGCGGTGGAATTCCAGTCCTGGCGCAGCTGCCAGATCTCGTCCACGGCCAGCAGATCGATATCGCCGACGACGCGCTCCGGATTGGCAGCCACGGCCACCAGCAGGCGCACCAGGCGATGCGCGAGAGCGTCCACGGTGGCGGCGTCGAACAGATCGGTGGCATAGGTGAAACCGGCCGAAATGCCCTGCGGCACACCGTCGGCGCTGGTGTGCTCGATCATGGTGAGGTCGAGGTCGAACTTGGCGACGGGCACGTCGAACCGCACATCCGACACCGAGACGCCCGGCAGCTCGAGGTTGGTGGCCGCCATGTTCTGCAGGGTCAGCGCCACCTGGAACAGCGGATGCCGGGCCTGCGAACGGGCCGGATCCAGCAGTTCCACAATGCGTTCGAAGGGCGCGTCGGCATGCTCGAAGGCCGCCAGATCGGTGCGTCGCACCGCGGCGAGCAGATCCGCGAAGCGGGTGGCCGGATCGACCTCGGCGCGCAGCACCAGGGTATTGACGAACATGCCGATCAGATCGCCCAGCGCCGCCTCGCCGCGGCCCGCGATGGGCGCGCCGATGGCGATACCGGTGGTGCCGGAGGTCCGCGCCAGCAGGGTGGCCAGGGCGGCGTGCACGACCATGAACAGGGTCGAATTGTGCTGCTGCGCAACCCGGGTCAGCGCGGCGTGCACATGCGGATCGATCTCGAAGGAGACGGTCGCGCCGCGCCCGGAGGCCACGGCGGGCCGGGGCCGGTCGGTGGGCAGCTCCAGCAGATCCGGCAGTCCGGCCAGGGTCTCGCGCCAGTAGTCCAGCTGGCGGACCAGCAGCGAGGCCGGATCGGTTTCCGCGCCGAGGTTCTCGCGCTGCCACAGCGCGTAGTCGGCGTACTGCACCGCCAGCGGCGACCACTGCGGCGGCACGCCCTGGATACGGCTCAGGTAGGCGGTCATGAGATCGCGGGTCAGCGGGCCGCCGGAGAAGCCGTCACCGGCAATGTGGTGGACCACGCAGATGAGCACGTGATCCTCGGCGGCCAGGCGCAGCAGGCGCAGGCGCAGCGGCGGGACGGCGGTCACGTCGAAGGGCGCGAAGGCGACTTCGGCCACGGCGGCGGGGATTTCGTCCTCGGTGACATCGCGCATGGGCAGCACCGGGAGCGCGTCGGGATCGCTGGGGGCGAGCGCGACCTGGTATCCGGCGCCCTCGTGTTCGGGGTAGACGGTCCGCAGCACCTCGTGGCGTTCGACCAGATCCCGCACCGCGGAGCGCAATGCGTGCACATCCAGCGCGCCGGTGATGCGCAGCGCGATGGGCAGGTTGTAGGTCGCCGATTCGGGTTCGAAGCGGTTGAGGAACCACATGCGCTGCTGGGCGTAGGACAGCGGGATCAGTTCCGGCCGGTCCATGGGCCGCAGCGGCAGCGCCTGCGCCTCGGTGTGCGTGCCCAGGGCGGCGGCGAGTTCGGCCACGGTGGGAGCCTCGAAGACGGCCCGCACCGGGACGCGGGCGCCCAGCGCCGCACCGAGTCGCGCCACCACCTGGGTGGCATTGAGCGAGTTGCCGCCCAGTTCGAAGAAGTCGTCGTCGGCGCCGACGCGTTCGGCGCCCAGGACGGCCGCGAACACCGCGGCCACCGTGGCCTCGGCCTCGGTCGCGGGCTCGCGGTAGGCGCGCGCCTGGAACTCCGGCACCGGCAGCGCCTTGCGATCCAGTTTGCCGCTGGCATTGAGCGGCATGGCCTCGAGCCGTACCACGGCCGAGGGCACCATATAGGACGGCAGCGTCTCGCGCACGTGCGCGAGCAGTTCGGCATCGGTGGCCTCGCCGTCGAGCACGACGTACGCGACGAGCCGATCGCCGGTGCCGCCCTTCACCAGGGAGACCGCGGCGCGATGGACCGCGGCGTGGCCCAGCAGCACCGTCTCGATCTCGCCGAGCTCGATGCGCTGACCGCGCAGCTTCACCTGGAAGTCGCTGCGGCCCAGGTATTCCAGCGCGTGCCCGCTACCCGAGGGGTCCGCGATCCAGCGGACCACGTCACCGGTGCGGTACAGGCGCGCACCGCCGTCGTGCGCCACGAAACGCTCGGCGGTCAGGCCGGGCGCGCCGAAGTAGCCGCGCGCCAGCTGCACACCGGCGACATACAGCTCACCGGCCGCGCCGAAGGGCACCGGCCGCAGGTGCCGGTCCAGTACCAGCACCCGGGTATTGGCGACCGGATTGCCGATGGGCACCGCGACACCGGCGGTGTGCTCGGCCGGATGGGCCGTCACCACCGTGGCCTCGGCCGGGCCGTACCAGTTGACCAGGGCCGTATCCGGCAGTGCCGCACCGAACGTGGCCGCGGTCTCCGCCGACAGCGCCTCACCGGCGGCGAACACCCAGCGCAGCGAGGGATGCCCACCGGCCGGGCCGTCGAGGAAGGCGTCCAGCATGGACGGCACGAAATGCAGTGCGGTGACGCCGTATTCGTCGATGGTCCGCGCGATATAGGCCGGATCGCGATGCCCGTCCGGCTCGGCGATGACCACCGCCGCACCGGTGTGCAACGGCCAGAACAGCTCCCACGTGGACACGTCGAAGGTGATGGGCGTCTTGTGCAGCACCACATCGCCGGTGGTGTGCGGATAGGTGCACTGGGCCCAGCGGAACTGATTGGCCATCTGCCGGTGGGTGATCACCACGCCCTTGGGGCGGCCGGTGGAGCCGGAGGTGTAGATGACGTAGGCGGTATTGTCCGGATGCACGGCGGCCGGGGCGATCTCGACGAAGGCCCGCGCGCCCGCGAGCGCGTCGATCAGGAACAGCGGTACGCCCGAGGTGGTTTCGAAACCGTCCTCGGTGCGGGTCAGCACGCAGATGGGCGCGGATCCGGCCAGCACGTACTCATTGCGGTCGGCCGGATGATCCGGATCGACCGGCACGTACGCGCCGCCCGCGCGCAGCACGGCGTAGATGGCGACGACCAGCTCGATGCTGCGCCGCATGGCCACGGCCACCCGCGCCTCGGGTCCGACGCCGCGCAGGGCCAGTTCCTGAGCAAGACGGCGCGACTGCTCGTCGAGTTCGCGATAGGTCAGGATGGTGTCGCCGAAGACGATCGCGAGCGCGTCCGGAGTGCGGGCCACCTGTACGTCGAACAGCGACAGCAGGGTCGAATCGTCCTGGAGTTCGGCCACATCGGTGGCATTGACCGCCGCCAGCGCGGCGCGCTCACCGTCGAGCAGGGCGTCCACCTCGGCGACCCGTGCGCCCGGATCCGCGACGAACCGGCTCACCAGCACCGAAAGTCGTTGTGCGATGGCCTGTGCCGACTCCTCCTCGAACAGATCGCGTAGGTACTTGAGATTGAAGCGCAGCTGTTCGCCCACCGGCTGCACCATGACGGTCAGCGGGTAGTGGGTGCCGTTCACGGCGGTGGCGCCGAGAATTCCGGCCTCGTCGATCGGCTCGGCCGCCGCATCGAGGGATTCCCCGTCGACCGGGTACGAAGAGAACACCACGATGGAGTCGAAAAGCCCGTCGACTCCGGCGATCTCCTGGATCTCGCCCAGGCCGACATGGTGATGGTCGAGCAGCGCCGCCTGTTCGCGCTGCAGGCCGCGCAGCACATCGGTGAGCGTATCCGTGGCCGCCAGGCGCACCCGCACCGGAATGGCATTGAGGAACAGGCCGACCATGGTCTCGATACCGGCCAGCTGCGGCGGACGGCCGGAGACGGTCGCGCCGAAGACCACATCGTCGCGATCGGTGCCGCGCCCGATCAGCAGGCCCCAGGCCGCCTGCACGACGGTATTGGGCGTGACGCCCGCATCGGCGGCGGCGCGCATGAGCGCGGTGGTCTCGTCCGCGGTGAGATCGAACTTGATTTCGCCTATGCCGGAAGAGATCTCGCGCGACCGGTCGACCGGGGCGAGCGGCGTCGGCTCGGTGAATCCAGCCAGCGCCTCGCGCCAGGCGTCGCGGGCCGCGCTGTGATCGCGCGCGGCCAGCCACGCCAGATAATCCCGGTAGGGCCGCACCGGCGGCACCTGCGCCGCATCGCCATTGGCGGCGTACAGCAGCAGCATGTCCTGGGTGAGCAACGGCATGGACCAGCCGTCGATGAGGATGTGATGGCTGGTGATGCACAGCCGATAGCGATCAGCCGCCGTCTGGAACAAGGTGATCCGCAGCAGCGGCCCGGTCCGCATATCGAAGTGCCGCGCGATATCGGCGGCCATGAGCCGCTCGGTCTCGGCCAGCGCCGCGGCGGGCTCGTGCGCGGTGAGATCGGTGAACTGCCAAGGCAATTCGGCGTGGTCCACGACGATCTGCAGCGGGTTGCCGTTCGCGTCCTCGGTGAAGGCCGCGCGCAGGTTCACATGCCGGTCCAGCATGGCCTGGGCGGCCGCGTGCACCCGCTCGACCTCGATATCGCCCTGGATATCGATGGCGAACTGCACCATGTAGGCGTCGACGGAGGATTCGGCCAGCTGCGCGTGGAAGAGCATACCGGACTGCAACGGCGTGAGCGGCCACACCTCGGCCAGATCCGGATAGCTCTCGCGCAGCCGGGCCAGCTCGTCGTCACTCAGTTCGACCAGCGGGCCGGTGGCCAGCTGCTCCTCGGGCGCACCGGGATCCACCGTCTCGGCAATGGCGGCGAGGGCCTCGAGCGTGCGCGATTCGAACAGGTCCTTGGGCCGGAAGGCCACGCCGCGCGCCCGCGCGCGCGAGACGATCTGAATGGCGGTAATGCTGTCCGCGCCCAGCGCGAACAGATCGTCGTCCAGGCCGACCCGCTCCGCGCGCAGCACCTCGGTCATGACCTCGGCAATGATCTGCTGCACCGGCGTTTCCGGCGCGCGGTACTCCCGGGCCTGGAGCACCGGTTCCGGCAGCGCGCGCCGATCCAGCTTGCCGACCGGGGTCAGCGGGATGGCGTCCAGCATCATGATCGCGGTGGGCACCATGTGCGAAGGCAGGCTGCGCCCGGCCAGCGCGGTCAGCTCGTCGGCGGTCACACCGGCGTCGGTGGCGTGCACATAGGCGACCAGAACCGTGCCGCCGGAGGGCAGTTCGTGCCCGACGGTGACCGCGAGGTCCACCCCCGGATGCGCCGCCAGCACGGCGTCGATCTCACCGAGCTCGATGCGGAAGCCGCGAATCTTCACCTGGAAGTCGTTGCGCCCCAGGTATTCGATGCTGCCGTCGGCCGTCCACCGCACCAGGTCGCCGGTGCGGTAGAGCCGGGAAGCTGCGCCCGAGCCCCCGGACCCGCCCCCGTCGAACGGATTCGCCACGAAGCGCGAGGCGGTGAGCGCGGGCTGCAGGTGGTAGCCGCGCGCCAGCTGCGCGCTCGACAGATACAGCTCACCCGTCGCACCCGTCGGCGCCTTCCTGAGCCGCTCGTCGAGCACGTACGCCGTGACGGTCGGAATGCCCGGCCCGATGTGCACCGGCCGGTCCACCGACTGCTCGGCGATATTGGTCATGATCGTCGTTTCGGTCGGCCCGTAGCCGTTCCAGAACGAGCGATGCGGGGCCGCCCAGCGCTGCACCAGATCCGGCGGGACCGCCTCGCCGCCGACCACCACGACCCGGAAATCGTCGAGTCCGGCCGGATCGACCGAGGCCAGCGCGGCCGGGGTGATGAAGGCATGGGTCACCCGTTCGCGCCGCAGCACGGCCGCCAGATCGGCGCCGCCGAAGACGGTGGGCGCGACCACGACCATGGTCGCCGCGCCGCCCAGGGCCAGCAGCAGCTCCAGCACCGAGGCGTCGAAGGACGGGGAGGCGAAGTGCAGGGTGCGGTCGGCGGCGGTGACGCCGTACCAATCCCGCTGCACCTCACAGAATCCGGCCAGGCCGGTGTGGGTGACGATGACGCCCTTGGGCTTACCGGTGGACCCGGAGGTGTAGATGACATAGGCCGGATGCTCGGCGCGCAGCGGCCGCACCCGATCGGCATTGGTGATCGGATCGTTCGGGTAGTCGGCGAGTTCGACGGCGTCGACCGCCAGCCAGTCGATCAGCTCCGGCAGTTCGCCACGGGTATCGGCGACCGTGAGGCCCAGCACCGCACCCGAATCGGCGACCATGTGCTCGACGCGATCGGAGGGGTAATTCGGGTCGACCGGGACGAAACCGGCACCGGCCTTGGCGACCGCCCAGACCGCCACCACCGATTCCAGCGAGCGGCGGATGCCGATAGCGACCAGATCCTCCGGCCCGATGCCGCGTTCGATGAGCAGCCGCGCCAGCCTGGTGGACCGGTCGTCGAGTTCGGCGTAGCCGAGCGTGCCGAGGGTGCGCTCGGCATCGGCGAGCACGACCGCGACGCCGTCCGGATTGGCCTCCACCGCGGTGGCCATGAGCTGCGGCAGCGTGGGGATTCGAGGACGCCGGGTCCGAGTGGGGCGTACGCGAGCCGTGCGGGTCATGCCGACATCACCGGCAGCTGTTCGTACCGGGCCCCGACCACTCGAATCATGAAGCTGTCCTCATCCGTTCTGTCATGCTCGTGCCGCTGAACCGCCCCCGAGAACCATCGAGCGCGCCCCAGCGGCGTGTTACTCGGCCAGGTTCGGCAGCGCGACCAGCGTGACCTGCGCCCACGGCTCCGGCACGGCGATTGCGTCGACGACCACGGCCTGCAGATCCTCGAGGGCGGTCGCGTCCACCTGCGCCAGCCGCGCGCGCTCGGCCAGCACATGGGTGACCCACTCGTCGGCGAGTGCGTCGGTGAGTTCGATTCCGTCATCCACCAGCACCATCGACGCGCCCGCCGCACCGGCCGCGGCCAATTCGACCACGGCCAGCGGGCCGTGGGTCCGGCCCAGGTGGAAGGTCCGCGATTCGAAGGTCAGCTCCGCGGCCGACCGCACCCGATCGACCACGGCGGCGAGTTCGTCGTAGCTGAGCGCCTTCGCGCCCGGCGCCGCGAACGCCGTGTCCACGCCGTTCAGCGCGCGGGTCCGGTTGGCGTAGGTGACCGGCCGGGCCGATTCGGCGGCGATCTCGGCCACCACGGCCGGATCGTCGAGCGAGAGCCAATCGATGCCCGGCGCCGAGACCGGCGCGCCGGTCGTCAGGCCGACCTTCACATCCAGACCGCTCGGCGGGAGCCGATCGATCGAGGCCAGCGGTACCACCGCCGCGCCCGATTTGAGCACTGCCCACAGCGCCACGGCCAGATCGATACCGCGATCCAGGCGCACCGCCACGCCGACGCCCGGCCCGCACCCGCGCGCGATGAGCACCCGGGCCAGGCGCGAGGAGCGGGCGTCGAGATCGCCGTAGCTCAGCGCCTCCTCGCCCCAGGCCAGCGCGGGACCGTCCGGATCGTCCTCGACCACGGCCGAGAGCGATTGCGGCAGTGCGGTGCCGCGCGCCGTGGCAGACACCGGTGCGACGACCACCGGCGTCTCGGCCCGGGCGCGTTCGCGTTCGGCGGCATCGAGAATGTCGATATCGCCGACCGGCAGGTGCGGATCGGTGGCCACGGCGGTGAGAATGCGCTCCAGCCTGCGGCCCAGCGCCTCCATGGTCGCCTCGTCGAAAAGGTCGGTGGCATAGGAGAACACCACGACCAGCTCGCCCGGCGAACCATCGGCGGCGCGCAATGGATCGACGCCGATCTGGAGATCGAACTTGGCCGCCGCCAGTTCGGCGTCCAGCGCCGCGACGGTCAGGCCCGGCAGCTCCAGCACTGCGGTCTCGTTGTTCTGCAGGGCGAGCACCACCTGCAGCAGCGGATTGGCCGCGCCGCGACCGGGTGCGGCCACCTCGGCCACCCGCTCGAACGGGACATCGGCATTGGCGAAGGCCGACAGATCGGTTTCGCGGGCGCGCTCGATCAGCTCGTCGAAGGAGGCGGCGGTATCGACCGTGGTCCGCAGGGTCAGCGTATTGACGAACATGCCGACCAGATCGTCCAGCGCGCGCTCGCCGCGACCGGCGATCGGGGTGCCGATGGCAATGTCGGAACTGCCCGACATGCGGGCCAGCAGCACCGCGATGGCGGCGTGCACCACCATGAACAGCGACGCATTGTGCTCGCGCGCAATGCGATTGAGCCCGGCGTGTACGTCCGCGCCGACGGCGAAGTCGACTATGGCCCCGGCCATGGAGGCCACGGCGGGCCGCGGCCGGTCCAGCGGCAGCAGCGCCGTCTCCGGCAGCCCGTCCAGCTCCTCGCGCCAGAACGCCAGCTGCTGCGCCGCAACGGAATCCGCGTCGTCGTCGGAGCCGATGACGGCGCGCTGCCAGACCGCGAAGTCGGCGTACTGCACGGCCAGCGGGGTCCAGCCCGGGTTCTCGCCCCGGGTGCGGGCCAGATAGGCGGTCATGAGATCGCGGGCCAGCGGCGCCATGGAGGCGCCGTCGGCGGCAATGTGGTGGGCCACCAGGATGAGCAGGTAGTCGTCCGGATCGTCACCGGTGAGCAGGCCGATGCGCACGGGCACGCGGGCGGCCACATCGAATCCGGCGCCGACCAGTTCGGCGACCCGGGCGCCGATATCGCCGACCCGCTCCACCGTCAGACCGCTGGGCAGCGCGTCGGCGACCGACAGCACCTCCTGGTACGGCGCGCCGCCGGGACCGGATTCCGGATAGCGGGTGCGCAGCACCTCGTGGCGGGCCAGCACATCCTCGGCGGCCTGGCTCAGGGCGGCCACATCGAGCGTGCCGGTGAGCCGGATGACCATCGGAATGTTGTAAGCCGGTGAGGCCGTGTCGAACTGGTTGAGCACCCACATGCGCTGCTGGGCCAGCGAGAGCGGCACGCGGTCGGGCCTCTCCCCCGCCACCAGCGGCGGACGCGCGCCGTCGGCGGCGCCGGGGACGATGCGGGCGGCCAGCGCCGATACCGCGGAGGTCTCGAACAGCTCGCGCACCGAGACGGTGGCGTCGAGGGCCTCGTTGATGCGCGAGACGGCGCGGGTGGCAATGAGGGAGTTGCCGCCGATATCGAAGAAGTCGTCGTCCGCGCCGACCCGGTCCAGACCGAGCAGATCGGCGAACACGCCCGCCACGATCTCCTCGATCGGGGTCGAGGGCGCACGGAAGACCTTGGCCTCGAACACCGGCGCGGGCAGCGCCTTGCGGTCCAGCTTGCCGGAGGCATTGAGCGGGAAGGCATCCAGCACCGCGACGGCGGCCGGGACCATGTACGCCGGGAGCGTGCGCGCCAGCGCGGCCTTCACCGCATCGGCGTCCAGCTCGGCGCCGGGCTCGCGCGCCACATAGCCGACGAGCTGATCACCGGCGTGCGCGTCGGTGCGCACCAGCACCACCGACTGCGCGACGCGCGGCTGCGCCAGCAGCGCGGCCTCGATCTCGCCCAGTTCGATCCGCAGACCGCGCAGCTTCACCTGGAAATCGGTGCGGCCCAGGTATTCCAGTTCCCCGGCGGGGGTCCACTTGACCAGGTCGCCGGTGCGGTACATGCGCTCGCCGCGGCCGAAGGGGCTGGCCACGAAGCGGTCCGCGGTGAGATCGGGGCGCGCCACATAGCCGGTGGCGAGTTGCCCGCCCGCCAGGTACAGCTCGCCCGCAATGCCCGGGGCCACCGGGTACAGGCGCGAATCCAGCACGTAGACCTGGGTATTGAAGACGGGGCGGCCGATGGGCACGGAGACGGTGTCGGCATCGGTCACCTCGTGATAGGTGACGTCGACCGCGGCCTCGGTCGGACCGTACAGATTGTGCAGGCGCGCGCCGGTGAGCTCGCGCAGCTTGTGCGCGGTCGGCGCGGGCAGCGCCTCGCCGGAGGCGAACACGTGCCGCAGCCGCAATCCGCCCGCGATCTCCTCGCCCAGCGTGGCCACGAAGACCGACAGCATGGACGGCACGAAATGCACGGTGGTGACGGCTTCTTCGGCGATCACCTGGGCCAGGTACACCGGATCCCGGTGCCCGTCCGGTTTGGCGACGACCAGGCGCGCACCGGTCTGCAAGGGCCAGAAGAACTCCCACACCGATACGTCGAACGTGGCGGGGGTCTTCTGCAGCACGACGTCGTCGCCGCGCAGCCGGTACTCGGCCTGCATCCAGACCAGGCGATTGACAATGGCCGCATGGCTGACGGCCACGCCCTTGGGGCTGCCCGTCGAACCGGAGGTGAAGATGACGTAGGCGGTATCGCCCGCCCGCAGCGGTTGCGTCCGTTCGAAGTTCGAGATCGGCGCGGGACTGTAGGTCCGGCACGCCTCCTCGATATCGTCGACGTAGAGCAGCGGGATCTCGTGCTCACCGGCGACGAAGCCGTCGCGCGTGGTGGTCAGGATCAGATGCGGCCGCGCGGTGTCGAGGATGTGCCCGTTGCGCTCCTGCGGCTGATCCGGATCCAGCGGCACATAGGCCGCACCGGTCTGCAGCACCGCGTACATGGCCACGACCAATTCGGTGGAGCGCCGCATGGCCAGGGCGACAAGCAATCCCGGTCCCGGGCCGTTGCCGCCCATGAGCAGGCGCCGCGCCAGGCGGTTGGCGCGCTCGGAGAGCTCCCGGTAGGTGAGGCGCTCGTCCTCGAAGACCAGCGCCACGGCATCGGGGGTGGCCGCGGCCTGCGCCTCGAACATGGACACCAGCGTCGGCGCGGTGCCGCGCGGCAGCCCGACGGCGGCCTCGACATCGAAGCGGGTGGCATTCCAGTCGGTCAGCACGCGCTGCCGGTCGACGGCGGCCAGCAGGTGGATATCGCCGACCGGCTGCTCCGCATGGGCGGTCACCGCGGCCAGCACGCGCTGGAATCCCTCGGCGAATCCGGCGACGGTCGCCTCGTCGAAAAGATCCAGCGCATAGGAGAATTCGGCCGCCAGCCCGGTGGCGTCGCCGTGCTCGTCGTGCGATTCCTGCATGGTCAGCTGCAGGTCGAACTTGGCGAAGGGGATCTCCAGATCCGCGGCGGCCACGGTCAGGCCCGGCAGCTCCAGCCGCGTGGGCGCCATGTTCTGGAAGGTCAGCATGACCTGGAAAAACGGATTGCGGGCCTGCGAACGGGCCGGATCGAGCAGTTCGACCAGTCGCTCGAAGGGCACATCGGCGCGGCCGAAGGCCTGTACGTCCGATTCGCGCACGCGGCGCAGCAATTCCTCGAAGCCCAGGGCCGGATCGACATCGCTGCGCAGCACGAGGGTATTGACGAACATGCCGATGAGATCATCGAGTTCGGCCTCGCCGCGGCCCGCGACCGGTGTGCCGATGGCGATATCGCGGGTGCCGGACAGCCGCGCCAGCAGCACCGCGAGGGCGGCGTGCACGACCATGAACAGCGTGGTGTTGCGGGATTCGGCGAAATGCCGTGCGGCCGCGTACACCTCGTCGTCGATGCGGAAGGCGTGGGTGCCGCCCCGGTAGGAGGCGATGGGCGGGCGCGGGCGATCGAACGGCAGCACCAGCTCGTCGGGCAGATCGGCGAGGGTCGCCCGCCAGTACGCGATCTGCTGGGCCAGCAGCGATTCCGGATCGTCCTCGCGGCCCAGGGTTTCGCGCTGCCACACCGCGTAATCCGCGTACTGCACAGCCAGCGGCAGCCACTGCGGTGCGGCGCCGCGGGCGCGCTCGGCATATGCCGTCACCAGATCGCGGGTGAGCGGCCCCATGGACACGCCGTCACCGGCAATGTGGTGGATGACCGCGACGAGCACGTGCTCCTGGGCGGCGACGCGCAAGAGCCGCAGGCGTATCGGCGGCGCGGCGGTGACATCGAATCCGGCGCCGACGGCCTCGGCCACGCGGGCCGGGACCTCGGCGGCGTCGATATCGTCGAGTACCAGCTCCGGTACCGCGCGCGGATCG
Organism: Nocardia crassostreae; assembly: GCF_001613405.1. Lineage (GTDB taxonomy): Bacteria > Actinomycetota > Actinomycetes > Mycobacteriales > Mycobacteriaceae > Nocardia > Nocardia crassostreae. Next base: position 16,201 of record NZ_BDCH01000027.1, on the reverse strand, counting down.
TCGAGGGGCAGCACCAGCTGATAGCCCTCGCCGTCCACCTCCGGATAGATGGTGCGCAAGACCTCGTGGCGCGCAACGAGATCCGCGGCGGCCGCGCGCAGCGCCTCGATATCGATGGCGCCGCTGAGCCGCACCGCGACCGGGATATTGTCCACCGCGCTGCCGGGATCGAAGCGGTTCAGGAACCACATGCGCTGCTGCGCGAACGACAGCGGCACCCGCTCCGGACGCACCAGGGTGCCCAGCGCGGGCCCGGCGGCCGGAGCCGACTCGCCCTCGAGCTGCGCCGCGAGCGCCGATACCGTGGACGCCTCGAACAGCACGTGCACCGGCACCCGCACATCCAGGGCGGTGCCGATGCGGGCGGCGGCCTGCGCGGCGAGCAGCGAGTTGCCGCCGAGTTCGAAGAAGTCGTCGTCGGCGCCCACCCGGGCATCCGGATTATCGGGAATCAGGAGGGTCGCGAAGACCTCGGCAATGGCTTCCTCGGCCGGGGTCGAGGGCGCGCGGAATTCCCGGGTCGCGAATTCCGGCTCCGGTAGCGCGTCCCGGTCCAGCTTGCCGACCGGGGTCAGCGGAATCTCGGTGAGCACCACAATGGCGGCGGGCACCATGTAGGCGGCCAGCGACTCCCCGACGAATGCGGCCAGTTCCGCGGTGTCGAGGGTCGCGCCGGGCCGCGGCAGCACATAGGAGACCAGCGCGGTCGCGCCAGAGGGCAGCGTCTTGCCCAGCGTCGCGGCGAAATCCACGTCGGGATGATGGGTGAGCGCGGTGTCGATCTCCCCCAGCTCGATGCGCAGGCCGCGGATCTTCACCTGGAAATCGGAGCGGCCCAGGTATTCGATGACGCCTGATTCAGTGCGTTGCACCAGGTCACCGGTGCGGTACAGCCGCGCCCCCGGTACCCCGGTGGCCTCGCCGAAGGGGCTGGCCACGAAGCGTTCCGCGGTGAGACCCGGCCGCCGGTTGTAGCCCTGCGCCAGCGCGGGACCCGACAGGTACAGCTCGCCGACCACGCCGTCCGGCACCGGCCGCAGGCGCGAATCCAGAATGAACGCGCCGACGCCCGGAATGGCGGAGCCGATGACCACCGGCTCGCCCGGCAGCAGCGGCGCGGTGCTGGTGGCAAGGATGGTGGCCTCGGTGGGCCCGTAGCCGTTGTAGAACTGTCGGTCCTCGGTGGCCCAGCGCGCGACCAGTTCGGGACCGAACTTGTCACCGGCCACCACCACGGTGATCAGCTCGTCCAGTCCGGCCGGATCCACCGACTCCAGCGCGCCCGGCGTGATCAGCACATGGCTGACCTCCTCGCGTGCGAGCAGTTCGGCCAGCTCCACACCGCCGAAGACGCCCGCGGGCGCGACCACCAGGGTCGCCCCGGCGGTGAAGGTCAGCAGCAGTTCGAGCACCGAGACGTCGAAGCTCGGCGAGCACACGTGCAGCACGCGGGAATCGGCGGTGACCTCGTAATGCTCGCGTTCGGCGGCCACCAGCCCGGCCAGGCCGGTGTGCGAGACCACCACGCCCTTGGGCTTGCCGGTGGAACCGGAGGTGTAGATGACATAGGCCGGATGCTGTTCGTTCAGCGGCCGCACCCGGTCGGCGTAGGAGACCGGGTGGGCGGGCTGCTCCGCGATCCGATCGGCCTGGATGGGATCGTCGAGCTCGATCCAGTAGGTGGCATTGCCGAGCGCCGCGCGGTACTGCCGGGTGGTGAGGCCCAGCACCGCGGCGGAATCGGTCAGCAGATGTTCGATGCGATCGGCCGGATAGGCCGGATCGACGGGGACGAAGGCGGCGCCGGTCTTGGCGACGGCCCAGACCGCCAGCACCGATTCGATGGATCGGGTGATGCCGATGGCGACCATATCGCTGGGGCCGACCCCCTTGGCGATGAGCGACCGCGCCAGCTGCGACGATCGCGCGTCGAGTTCGCGGTAGGTGATCTCGCGCTGGTCCGAGGGCAGACCGGTGGCATTGAACCGCACCGCCACCGCATCGGCCGCCGATTCGACAGCGGCCGTGAGCAGCTGCGCGAGCAGCAGCCCTCCCGACCGTCGACGACGGCTGCCGCGAACGCTACGGCGGGCAGTGTTCATCTATGTACCTTCACCTCTCGGTCTTGCTGGTTCCGCGCCGCTGGAGACCGGCCGATCGAAGTCCCTCATCCTCGCTCGGCCGAACGCGGGTCCGAGCAATGATGGTATCGAGCCCGCGCCGTGGCGGACACGGCTCACCCGACCGTCCATGCACTGTGCGCATCGTGTACACGCATCAGCATTCCGAGCGGTCTGGGCGAACTCACCCTGTATCGGCGCGAAGACCTCGGCATGTTGCAGAGAAGTGATTTGCGTCACATCACATGATCTCGCCCGCCCATCTTTCGCTCAGCACCACCGCAATTCGCGCCAGCGCCGCGTCACCGGTCATGCGCCAGTGGGTTGCCGAGATCGGATAGACCGACACCGGGCCCTCGATGACGCCGGTCCAGGTGTCGGCTCCGGTCCTGCCGGTCGGGTCGTCCTCGGCGGCACTGAAATACAGCAGGTCGCCGCGGAAGACCGGCGGCCGGTACCGGCTCGGCAGCGGCGCCGAGCGCAGGGCCGCGTCCAGGATCCGGCTGATGCGGTCGGATCCGAAGGAGGCGAACGGTTCCGGCAGCAGCGCCAATTGCCCGGCCAGCGCGCCCGGATCGAGCGCGGCATCCAGTTCGAGATCGGCGGCGTGCTCGCCGAGCAGGCCGCCCGCCACCTCCGCCAGCGGTATGGCGGCGGCGTCCACCGGGGCGCTCTCGGCTCCGCTCTCGTTGTAGCTGTCCATCATGGCCAGCAGCGCCACCTCGGCGCCTTCGTCCTGGAGCTGGACCGCGATGGCGTGGGCCAGCACGCCGCCGAGGGACCAGCCGATGAGGTGATATGGGCCGTCGGGTTGCACGGCCCGGATCTCCTTGACGTACCGGCGCGCCCAATCCTCGATGGAGTCGGGCAGTTCGCCGTCGACGCGCAGCGCCGGTGACTGCAGGGCGTAGATCGGGCGGTCCGCGTCCAGATGTGCGGCCAGGCCCGCGAAGGACCAGGAGATGCCGCCGATCGGGTGCACGCAGAACAGCGGTTCCGCGGCGCCCGTGGTGCGCAGCGGCAGCAGCACGTCGAAGGCGTCCTCGCCGGTCCCCGGGCCGGTCGAATCGTCCAGGGCGGCCAGCAGATTCGCCGGGGTGGGCGCGGTGAACAGCAGCATCACCGGCACCCGGACGCCGAGGGCGGCGCCCAGCAGGGTCGCGAGGCGCGTCGCGCTGAGCGAATTCCCGCCGTGCTCGAAGAAGTTGTCGTCCAGGCCGATCGATTCGGCGCCGAGCACCTCGGCGAAGGCGGCGCAGACGGCGATCTCCCGCGGCGAACCCGGGGCCCGGAACTCCCGGACCTCGAATACCGGTGCGGGCAGCGCCTTCCGGTCCAGTTTGCCCACCGGGGTGAGCGGGATCTCGTCGAGCGCCACCACCGTCGCCGGAACCATGTGCGACGGCAGGCTCCGGGCGGCGTGCGCGAGCAGCGCGGCCGGATCGACGGCGCGACCCGGTTCGGGCAGCACATAGGACACCAGAACCGTTGCCCCGGCGGGGTTCTCCCGGCCGAGCGTATGGGTGAAGGCGATATCCGGATGCGCGCCGAGCACGGCGTCGATCTCGCCGAGTTCGATGCGCAGCCCGCGGATCTTGACCTGGAAGTCGGTGCGGCCCAGATATTCCAGTTCGCGCCGCCCGTTCGTATCGATCCAGCGGACGAGGTCGCCGGTGCGGTACATGCGGTCACCGGAGTCGCCGAAGGGGTTGGCGACGAACCGTTCCGCGGTGAGCCCCGGCGCGCGGTGATAGCCGCGGGCCATGGCCGGGCCCGCGAGATACAGCTCGCCCACCACGCCCGCGGGCACCGGCCGCAACCGGGTATCGAGGACCGCGGTCCACATGCCGGGCACCGGACCGCCGATGGCGACGGGGTCGCCCGCGCGCAGTTCGCCGTAGACGGCGCCGATGGTCATCTCGGTCGGACCGTAGCCATAGATGTAGCGCCTGCCCGGCTGCCACTTCGCCAGCAGGTCGGCCGTGGTGACATCGCCGCCCGCCGAAACCAGTTCCAGCCCGTCGGCTCCGGCCGGATCCAGGGTGTTCAGGACCGCGGGGGTGATGATGGCGTGGGTCACCCGCTCGGCGCGAATGAACTCGTCGAGCTCGGCGCCGCCGACAATGTCGGCGGGCACGATCACCAGGGTCGCGCCGAGGCGGAAGGCGCCCAGCCACTCCTCGATGGACTGGTCGAAGCTGGGCGAACCCACCCCGAGCATGCGATGCCGGGGTTCCAGGGCGTATCGATCGGCGGCGACGTCCGCCAGCGCGCCGAGACCGGTGTGGGTGACCGTCACCCCCTTGGGCAGGCCGGTCGAACCGGAGGTGTAGATCATGTACGCCGCGTGCTCCGCCCGTAGCGGGCGGATGCGATCGACATCGGTTACCGGTGCCGCCGAACGCTTTTCGCACAGCGCGTCGGTGACGTCGTCGTCGAGGAGCCACCACTCGACACCGCCCGGCAGGCGCGGACTGTGCTCGCCCAGGGTGAGGCCGAGTACCGCGCCGGAGTCGACGAGCATGTGCTGCAAGCGATCCCACGGATAGCCGGGATCGACGGGGACGAAGGCGGCGCCGGTCTTGGCCACCGCCCAGATGGCGAGGATCATCTCGTAGGACCGGGGCATGGCCAGGGCGACGCAGCCCTCCGGGCCCACGCCGCGCCCGATCAGCGAGCGCGCCAGCTGATTCGAGTGTTCGTCCAGTTCGCGGTAGGTGATGGAGTCGCCGTCGGAACGGATGGCGACCGCGTCCGGATACCGGTGCGCACCGTGTTCGAGCAGCTCCGGCAGCAGTCCGGCGGTGACCGCCGGTCCGCCGGTGATCCCGGTCAGCTCGGCATGCTCCAGCTCGGACAGCAGTGCGATATCGCCGATCGCCCGGTCGGACTCGGCGACCAGGCCCGCCAGCAGGCGCAGGAACCGCTGTGCGAACAGCTCGATGGTGTTGTCGTCGAACAGGTCCCGGGTGAAGGACAGCATGGCGACCATGCCCGCACCGGCGACGCCGGAGTCCTAAATGGTCAGCGACAGGTCGACTTGTTCGGTCTCGGAGTCGAAATCGACTGCGCCGACCCGCAATCCGGGTAGCTCCAGGGTTGCGTCGGGCAGGTTCGCGAACGACAGCATGACCTGGAACAGCGGATTGCGTGCCGTGCACCGTTCCGGCCGCAGCAGTTCCACCAGTTGTTCGAACGGGATGTCGGCGTGCGCGAACGCTTGCAGATCGGTTTCCCTGGCGGCCTCCACCAGTTCGGTGAAGCTCGCGCCGCCCGGTACGTGGGTGCGCAGCACCAGGGTGTTGACGAACATGCCGACCAGATCGTCGAGTTCGGCCTCGCCGCGTCCGGACACGGGGGTTCCGATGGCAATATCGTCAGTGCCCGACAGCCGCGCCAGCAGGGCGGCGAAGGCGGCGTGCACCACCATGAACGGCGTGGCATTGCGGGCACGAGCCAGTTCCAGCAGACCCTCCCGCATCTCCGGCGGGATCGAGAAGTGCACGCGCCCACCGGAACCGGATTGCACCGGCGGTCGCGGCCGGTCCGCGGGCAGGCTCAGCTCATCGGGCAGTCCGGCCAGCGCGGTGCGCCAGTAACCGGCCTGCCGGGAGATCAGGCTGTCCGGATCGGTCTCCGAGCCCAGCAGCTCCCGCTGCCAGACGGCGTAGTCCGCGTACTGCACCGGTAGCGGGGCCCAGCCCGGTGCGGCCCCGGCCAGCCGGGCGGCGTAGGCGACCATGACATCGCGGGTCAGCGGCGCCATGGACCAGCCGTCGGCGCTGATGTGATGGGCCACGAGCACGATCACATGGTCGTTCTCCCCGAGGCGGAACAGGTTGGCGCGCAAGGGAATCTCGGTGGTGACATCGAAGCCGCCGGAAACCTCCGCGATGATCCGATCCCGCAGCGTCGCGGGGTCGGCGTCCTCCGGCGACAGATCCAGCGCCGCCGCGGCGGCGGGCAGCACCCGCTGTACCGGGCCGGTCGGCGTATCCGGGTAGACGGTGCGCAGCACCTCGTGGCGGCCCACGACATCCAGCACCGCCGCGCGCAGGGCGGCGATATCCAGGTCGCCGGTCAGCCGGATGGCGGCCGGGATGTTGTAGGCCGCGGAGGCGCTGTCGAACCGGTTCAGGAACCACATGCGCTGCTGTGCCATGGACAGCGGCACCCGTTCCGGCCGCTGTCCCGCGTGCAGCGGGATGCGGTCACCGGTTCCCTCGTATCGCTCGACGTGCGTTGCCAATTCGGCGACCGTCGGCGCTTCGAACAGCGCGCGCACCGGCACCCGGGCGCCGAGGGCCGCGCCGAGGCGGGCCGCCACCTGGGTGGCCAGCAGCGAATTGCCGCCGAGGGCGAAGAAGTCGTCGTCCGCACCGACCGCTCCGCCTCCCCGCGCTTGCTCGGCGCCGAGCACCTCGGTGAATACGCCCGCCACGATTTCCTCGATCGGGGTACCCGGGGCTCGGAAGACGGCGGTCTCGAATCCCGGTTCCGGCAGGGCCGCGCGGTCCAGTTTGCCGTTGGCGTTCAGCGGCAACGCGGCCAGCGGCACGAAGGCCGCAGGCACCATGTACGACGGCAGCGCATCAGCCAGGGCCGACTTCACCTGTGCCGTATCGATGGTCGCGGCGGTCGGCACCAGGTAGGCGACGAGCCGGTCACCGATGCGCCGGTCCGATTTGGCGACCACCACGGCCTGGGCGATCTCCGGCTGCGCCAGCAGCGCCGATTCGATGTCGCCGAGTTCGATGCGGAAACCTCGGATCTTCACCTGGAAGTCGGTGCGACCCCGATAGTCCAGCTCCCCGTTGGCGTTCCACGCCACCAGGTCACCGGTGCGGTACATGCGAGAACCATCGGCCTCGAAAGGATTCGCCACGAACCGATCCGAGGTCAGATCCGCACGACCGAAGTAACCACGCGCCAACTGCGCACCCGCCAGGTGCAACTCACCGGACACACCCACCGGCACCGGCCGCAACCGCGCGTCCAGCACATAGACCTGGCTGTTCCACTCCGGGGCACCAATCGACACCGCGACGGCATCAGCCTCGGTCACCCGATGGTTGGTGATGGAGACCGCGGCCTCGGTCGGACCGTAGAGGTTGAACAACTCCGTGCGCGGGCTCTCCCGCCGCACCCGCTGCGCCAGCGGCCCGGGCAGGGCTTCACCGATAGCGAGAATGCGCCACAGCGAATCCGGCAGACCATCGGTGACCAACGCGTCCAGCATGGACGGCACCACATGCAAAGTGGTCACCCACTCACGCGCGATCAACTCGTTCAGATACGCCGGATCCTTGTGCCCGTCCGGGGTCGCGATCACCAGGCGGCCACCACACACAGCAGCCGACCAGAACTCCCACACCGACAAATCGAACGTCGCGTCCGTCTTCAACAGCACCGCATCGGCCGGGTCGAGACCGAATTCCGTGGTCTTCCACAACAACTGGTTCACCACCGCCGCGTGCGGCACCGCCACACCCTTCGGGCGACCGGTGGAACCCGAGGTGAAGATGACATACGCGGTGTTCGCCGCCGTCAGCTCCCGCACCCGCTCGGCGGCCGTGATCGACACATCCGAGTAGCCGGACAGGTCCAGCTCATCGATGCGCACCACGGTGGCGAGATCGGACACGAAACCATCCCGGCCCGTGGTCAATACGCATGCCGCAGCGGCGGTCTCGAGGATGTACCCGGTCCGGTCGGCAGGCTGATCGGGATCGATCGGCACATACGCCGCACCGGCCTTGGCCACCGCGTACATGGCGACAACGAGGTCGGTGGAACGCCGGATTGCCAGCGCCACCCGATCCTCGGCACCGATGCCACGCGCGATCAGCTCCCGCGCCAAGCGGTTGACCCGGGCATCGAGCTCACGGTAGGTCAGCGACTCCGGCTCACCATCGACCCGATCCGCCACGACCGCAACGGACTTCGGATCAGCCGCAACGGACGCATCGAGCAACGACACCAGCGTCATCGGCTCCAGCTGATGACCGGTTTCATTTTGCGAGAACAGCTCCCGCTGCTCATCCGGTGTCAGTAGTGCGAGATCACCGACCGCCTGCTGTGGTGCGGTGACAATCTCGCCGAGCAAGCGGATGAACCGATCGGCGAAGCCCTGCACCGTGGCGTGCTAGAAGAGATCGGACGCATAGGTGAAGTAGCCCGTAATACCTTCGGCCGCACCGTTTTCGGCGTACCGATCCGACACGATCAAGTGCAGGTCGAACTGCGAGAGCTCGGTGTCGAAGGCCAGACCGGAGACGGTCAGGCCGGGTAGCTCCAGACTCGACTGGGCCAGATTCTGGAACGACAGGCCCACCTGGAACAGCGGATGCCGCGCGGTCGAGCGCACCGGATTGAGCACCTCGACCAGGCGCTCGAACGGTACGTCGGCATGGGCGAACGCCTGGATGTCGATCTCGCGCTGACGGCCGAGCAGTTCCGAGAACGGCTCATCGGCGCGCACCTCGGTCCGGAAGACCAGGGTATTGACGAACATGCCGATGAGATCGTCCAGCGCCGCCTCGCCCCGGCCCGCCGTCGGCGTGCCGATGGCGATATCGCCGGTGCCGGAGAGCCGGGCCAGCGGCACCGCGAGGGCGGTGTGCACGACCATGAACAGCGTCGCACTCCGCTCACGCGCCACGTCGAGCAGCGCCCCGTGGGTTTCGGCATCGATGGCCACCGCGACCCGGCCGCCCCGGAAGGATTGAAGCGCGGGCCGGGGCCGATCCGAGGGCAGGTCCAGCTGATCGGGCAGACCCGCCAGCGCCTGCCGCCAGTAGCCGACCTGCTTGGCGGCCAGCGAGTCCGGATCGTCCTCGCCGCCCAGCAGTTCCCGCTGCCAGACGGCGTAGTCGGCGTACTGCACCGCGAGCGGGGTCCACGCCGGTTCCGCGCCCAGGACGCGAGCCGCGTAGGCGGTCATGAGGTCCCTGGTCAGCGGACCGACCGAGGAGCCGTCGGCGGAAATGTGGTGCACGACCATGGCGATGACGTACTCGTCGTCCGCGAGCTCGAACAGCGCGACCCGCAGCGGCACCTCGGCGGTGACATCGAACAGGGTCGAGTTCAGCTCCACCACGGCGGACGCGACCTCGTCCACCTCGACGCGACGCACGTCGAACCGCGGCGCGGCCTGCGCCGCGGGCAGGATCACCTGCACCGGGCCGTGCCCGGTCTGCGGGTAGATGGTGCGCAGAATCTCGTGGCGGGCAATGACATCCGCGACCGCCGTGCGCAGCGCGGCCACATCCAGCGCGCCCGAGAGCCGGACGGCGACCGGCACGTTGTAGGCGGCCGAGGAGGTGTCGAAGCGGTTGAGGAACCACATGCGCTGCTGTGCCGGGGACAGCGGAATGCGCTCCGGTCGCGGCCCGGCCGTGAGCGCCAGGCGACCGCCCGCGCCCTGTTCCACGCGCGCGGCCATGGCCGCCACGGTCGACGCCTCGAACAGCAGGCGCACCGGAACCCTGGTGTCGAGCGCAGCGCCCAGGCGCGCGGCGACCTGCGTGGCGAGCAGCGAATTGCCGCCCCACGCGAAGAAGTCGTCGTCCAGGCCGATCCGGGCGCTGCCCTCGAGGCGCAGCACCTCGGTGAAGACACCGGCCACGATCTGCTCGATCGGGGTGACGGGCGCGCGGAAGACCGCGGTCTCGAACTCGGGCTCCGGCAGCGCCTTGCGATCGAGCTTGCCATTGGCGTTCAACGGCAGCGCATCCAGTCGCACGAATACCGAAGGCACCATGTACGACGGCAATTCGGCCGACAACGCGGATTGCACCGCCTGCTTGTCGAGCGCACCGTCCGTGACCACATAGGCCACCAAACGATCACCCAGCGCCGGATCATGCTGCGCCACAACGACGGCCGACGAAATGAGACCCTGACGCAGCAGAGCCGACTCGATCTCGCCGAGCTCGATACGGAAGCCCCGGATCTTCACCTGGAAGTCGGTGCGACCCCGGTAGTCCAGCTCCCCGTCGGCATTCCATGCCACCATGTCGCCGGTGCGGTACATGCGAGACCCATTGTCCTCGAACGGATTCGCCACGAATCGATCGGCGGTGAGCTCCGGCCGTCCGAGGTAGCCGCGCGCCAGCTGGTCACCGGCCAGATACAGCTCACCGGCGACCCCGGCGAGCACCGGATGCAGGCGCTCGTCCAGCACATACACCCTGCCGTTCCACACCGGCACGCCGATGGACACCGACAGCCGGTCCGCCTCGCCGACCGCATGGCTGGTGATCGATACGGCGGTCTCGGTCGGGCCGTAGAGGTTGAACAGCCCCACCCCGCCATTGGCGGCGCGGAAGCGCCGCGCCACCGAGGGCGGCAGCGCCTCGCCGATGGCGAGTACGCGCCGCAGCGAATCGGCGACCACGCCACCGGATTCCACGAGCAGGGCGTCGAGCATGGATGGCACGACGTGCAGCGTGGTGACCCGCTCACGGGCCATGAGCTCGTTCAGGTACGCCGGATCGCGCTGCCCGTCGGCCGCGGCGATCACCAGGCGGCCACCGGCGGCCACCGCCGACCAGAACTCCCATACCGACAGATCGAAGGTCGCGTCCGTCTTGAGCAGCACCGCGTCATCCGCGCCCAGATCGAATTCCGCTGCCTTCCAGCGCAACTGATTGACGACGGCGGAGTGCGGCACCGCCACGCCCTTCGGGCGGCCGGTCGAACCGGAGGTGAAGATGACGTACGCGGTATTCGCCGCCGTCAGCTCCCGCACCCGCTCCGCGGGGGTGACGGGCGAATCCGCGTGCTCCGAGAGATCCAGCTCATCGATGCGCAGCACCTGATGACGAGGGAGATCGACCTCGAAATCGTCGCGGGCGGTGGTCAGCACGCATACGGGGGCCGCGGTCTCCAGGATGTAGCGGGTGCGCTCGCCGGGCTGATCCGGGTCGATCGGCACATAGGCCGCACCCGTCCGGACCACCGCGTACATGGCGACCACCAGATCCACGGACCGCCGCATGGCCAGCGCCACACGGTCTTCCGCGCCGATGCCGCGCGCGATGAGTTCGCGAGCCAGGCGGTTGACGCGGGCATCGAGCTCGGCATAGCTCAGTTCGGATCGGCCATCGGACGAATCGGCGACGACAGCCACCAGCTCGGGCCCGGCGGCGACGGCCGTGTCCAGCAGGGTGGCCAGGGTGGTCGTCGCATCCAGCGCGTACTTCGTCGCATTACGGGTCGACAGCGCGCGGCGCTCGGCCGGGGCCAGGAGTTCCAGATCGCCGACGGGAAGGTCCGGTGCGGTGATGATCTCGCCGAGCAGGCGGACGAAACGGTCCGCGAAGCCCCGCACCGTGGCGTGCTCGAACAGTTCGGTGGCGTAGGTGAGGACACCGGCGATTCCGGCGGGCTCGCCGTCCGCGTCGTAGCTGTCCGTGATGATGAGGTGCAGGTCGAACTGCGTGATCTCGGTGTCGATGTCGACGCCGGAGACCGTCAGGCCGGGCAGTTCCAGGCTGGCGCGGCCGAGGTTCTGGAAGGACAGGCCGACCTGGAACAGCGGATGGCGGGCCGCGGAACGGACCGGGTTGAGCACCTCGACCAGGCGCTCGAAGGGCACGTCCGCGTGGGCGAAAGCCTGGATGTCGGCCTCGCGCTGGCGGGCCAGCAGTGCGGTGAACGGCGCGTCGGCCTCGACCCGGGTGCGGAACACCAGGGTGTTGACGAACATGCCGATGAGGTCGTCGAGTACGGCCTCACCGCGGCCCGCCGTCGGCGTGCCGATGGCAATGTCGTCCGTACCGGGGAGCCGGGCCAGCAGGACGGCGAAGGCCGTGTGCACGGCCATGAACAGGGTCGCGCCCTCGGCGCGCGCCAATTCGGCCAGGACCCGGTGGGTTCGGGCGTCGATGTCGAGTTCGACCCGGCCGCCCGCATAGGACTGCACCGCGGGGCGCGGCCGGTCCGCCGGTAGCTCCAGCTGGTCCGGCAGTCCGGCCAGGGTCCGCTGCCAGTAGGCGACCTGCTGTGCCGCAGTCGACTCCGGGTCGTCCTCGCTGCCGAGCACAGATCGCTGCCAGAGGGTGTAGTCGGCGTATTGCACCGCCAGCGGGGTCCAGGCCGGGGCCTGTCCCTGGGAGCGGGCCGCGTATGCGGTCACCAGATCCCGGGTGAGCGGCGCGTAGGAGGCTCCGTCGCCGGAGATGTGGTGGATCACCAGGGCCAGCACGAATTCACCTGCCGTGCCGTCGATCTCGAACAGCGATATGCGCAGCGGCACTTCGGCGGTCACATCGAACCCGGTGACGACCAGCTCCCGCAGCCCGGCCACCAGTCCGTCGGGGGTGACGGCACGGTGGACGAGATCCGGTGTCGCCTGCGCGACGGGCAGAATCACCTGCGCGGCACCAGTTTCGGTGCGCGGATACACGGTCCGCAGGATCTCGTGGCGTTCGATCACATCGGTGATGGCGGCGCGCAGCGCGTCCACATCCAGTGCGCCCGTGAGCCGCACCGCGATCGGCATGTTGTAGGCGATCGAGGCCGGGTCGATCTGATTGAGCAGCCACATGCGCTGCTGCGCGGGCGAGAGCGGGATCGACTCCGGCCGTGGGGTCGCCACCAGCGCCGTCCGGTCGCCCTGTCCGGCCAGACCGTCCACCAGCGCCGCCAGACCGGCCACGCTGGACGCCTCGAAGAGCAGTCACGCCGGAATGCGGGTATCGAGCGCCGCACCGATCCGGGCCATGGCCCGCGCGGCCAGCAGGGAATTGCCGCCCAGTTCGAAGAAATCGTCGTCCGCGCGGACGCGCGCACCGCCGAGCAGTTCGGCGAAGACCTCCGCGATCAGCTCTTCGCGCGGCCCCTCCGGAGCCCGGAACTCGGTGGCCCGCAGCTCCGGAGCCGGAAGCGCCCGGCGATCCAGTTTGCCGACGGGGGTCAGCGGGATGGCATCGAGCACCATGACGACATTCGGCACCATTTGCGCGGGCAGGGTGCGTGCGGCCAGCGCGGTGAGTTCCGCGGTATCGACCGTCGCGCCCGGCCCGGCGTGCACATAGGCGACCAGAATGGTTGCGCCGCTGTCCATCCGGTGGCCGACCGTGACGGCGAAGTCCACGCTGTCGTGGCCCGCGAGCAGGGCGTCGATCTCGCCCAGTTCGATGCGGAACCCGCACACCTTGACCTGGAAGTCGTTGCGGCCCAGGTATTCCACGTCACCCGAACTCGTCCAGCGGGCCAGATCGCCGGTGCGGTAGAGCCGGGCTCCGGCAGGTCCGAACGGATTGGCCACGAACCGATCCGCCGTCAGGCCCGGCCGCGCCAGGTAGCCGCGCGCCAGCTGGATGCCCGCCAGATACAGCTCGCCGGTCACGCCCGTGGGCACCGGCCGTAGTCGCTCGTCGAGCACGTACTCCGTGACACCCGGTACCGGCGGGCCGATGGTGACCGGCCGATCCGGTTCCTGCGCACCGTAATTGGCGATGATGGTCGCCTCGGTCGGGCCGTAGCCATTGACGAACCGCCGCAGCCGCCCACCGGCCACGGGGGTCACCCAGCGCCGCACCAGTTCCGGCGGGCAGGCTTCACCGGCCACGCAGACCATGCGCAACCGGTCCAGTCCGGCCGGGTCCACCGAGGCGAGCGCGGAGGGGGTGATGAACATGTGCGTGACCCGCTCGCGCCGCAGCAGGGCGGCCAGTTCCGCGCCGCCGTACACCTCCGGATCGGCGATCACCATGGCGCCCGCGCTGCCGACGGTCAGCAGCAGTTCGACCACCGAGACGTCGAAGGACGGCGAAATGACATGCAGCGTGCGAGTACTGCCGATGGCGTGCAGTGTGTCGCGCTGGTGGGCGCTGAAGGCGAATACGCCCGCCTGGGCCACCACCACGCCCTTGGGGCGGCCGGTGGAACCCGAGGTATAGATGACATAGGCCGGATGCTCCGGGCGCAGCGGGCGCACGCGGTCGGCATCGGTAATGGGCGCCGCGGACCGGTTCGCGAGAGAGTCCAGGAAGGCGGCATCGTCGATCTCGAGCCATTCCAGCTCGCCGGGCAGCCCGGCGTGCACCGCGCCGACGGTCAGACCGAAGCGCGCGCCGGAGTCGCTCACCAGGTAGGCCACGCGCTCCGGCGGGTACTTCGGATCGACCGGTACGAAGGCGGCGCCCGTCTTGGCGACCGCCCAGACGGGCAGCACCGATTCGATGGACCGCGGAATGACCACCGCGACAATGTCTTCCGGTCCGACGCCGCGCTCGATCAGCAGTCGCGCCAGCCGGGTGGAGCGGGCGTCGAGTTCGAGATAGCCGAGTTCGGACAGGGTGCGGTCGCCATCGGCGAATACCAGCGCCACGCCGTCCGGATTCGCGGCCACGGCCGTTTCCAGCAGTTGCGGCAGGGTGCCGCCCGCCGCCACGGTCCGCGCCGCGGGCAGGGCCGCGACGGGCCGCTCCCCCGCGTCCAGAATGTCGATATCGCCGATGACGGCGGCCGGATCGGCGACCACCGCCGCGAGAATCCGCTCGAAGCGGCGGCCGAACCCGCGCACGGTCGCCTCGTCGAACAGATCCGTCGCGTAGGTGAAGGTGACGGCCAGCTCACCGGGCGTGCCGTCGGCGCGCTGGCGGGGCTCGGCGAGCACCAGCAGATCGAACTTCGCCGCGACCTCGCCGGTGTCCAGGGCCGCGACCGACAGACCGGGCAGCTCGAGGGTGGACTGTTCGAGGTTGTCGAAGGACAGTGCCACCTGGAACAGCGGATTGTGCGCGGTGGATCGGGCCGGTGCGACCGCCTCCACCACCCGCTCGAAGGGAATGTCGGCATTCGCGAACGCCGCCAGATCCGTCGTGCGAACCTGCTCGAGCAGGGCGTCGAAGGTGCTGCCGGGCAATACCTCGGCGCGCAGGGTCAGGGTATTGACGAACATGCCCACCAGTTCGTCCAGCGCGCGTTCACCGCGGCCCGCGATGGGCGCGCCGACCGCGATGTCCGAACTGCCCGACAGCCGCGCCAGCAGGACCGCCAGCGCCGCGTGCACGACCATGAAGACCGTCGAATTCCGTTCGCGCGCAATCTCTGTCAGTCCCCGATGCACGTGCTCGGGCAATACGAAACCGGTGGCCGCGCCGCGCAGCGAGGGCTGCGCCGGACGCGGGCGATCCAGCGGCAGTTCGAGCAGATCGGCCAGGCCCGCGAGCCGCTCCCGCCAGTACGCCAATTGCCGTCCGGCAATGGAGTTCTCGTCGTCGGCCTCGCCCAGGACCGCACGCTGCCAGAGCGTGAAGTCCGCGTACTGCACCGGGAGCGGCGTCCACGCCGGGGCCGCGCCCGTGGCGCGGGCGACGTAGGCGGTGACCAGATCCCGCGCCAGCGGAGCCATGGAGACGCCGTCGGCCGAAATATGGTGCGCCACCACGATCAGCACATGGTCGGAGCCGCCATCGGTGAACAGTGCGGCCCGCACGGGCGCGCGGTCGGCGATATCGAATCCGGTGGTCGCCAAGGCGGCGATCCGGCCCGGCATCTCCGCGGTCGTCTCGACGGCGAGCAGACCGCCGGGGAAAGCCGCTGCGGCGGAGAGGATCTCCTGGTAGGGCAGCCCGTCGACGGCGGTGAGCGGGTACCGGGTACGCAGCGATTCGTGCCGCTCCAGCACATCGGTCACGGCGGCTTCCAGCGCGGGCACGTCGAGCGCGCCGGTCAGCCGGATGGCCAGCGGAATGTTGTAGTACGGGGAGTCCGGCGCGATCTGGTTGAGCACCCACATGCGCTGCTGTGCCAGCGACAGCGGGATGTGCTCGGGCCGGATCGCGGGGGCGAGCCGGGGCCGGTCGACGGCCGCGCCCGGCGCGGCGCTCACCCGGGTCGCGATATCGGCGACCGTGGCGGATTCGAATAGATCACGCACTCCGACAGCGGAATTCAGTGCCTCATTGATGCGTGCGACGACCCTGGTGGCCAGCAGTGAATTGCCGCCCAGCGCGAAGAAGTCGTCATCGGCGCCGACGCGCTCGAGCGCGAGGACATCGGCGAAGACGCGAGCGATCGCCTGCTCGGCGGGTGTGCCGGGCTCTCGATTGACGCCGGTGGTGAAG
>NZ_BDCH01000026.1 GCF_001613405.1 Nocardia crassostreae | reverse complement strand
TTCGGCTGGGGGGTTTTGGCGTTTTCACAGGGTTTTAGGCAGCCCGAACGGCTCGAATCGCTCGAATCCATGGAATGCCACGACCTTGGCGATGCCCGTCGGCGTCGCCGTCAGCACCTGGATCGAATGGGCTTCGCCCTTCATATAGAGCGCGAACGCCGGTTGGCCGTTGGCGCGTATCGGCATCATGCGCGCGCCGCCCGCCTGCGACGGGCATTGGGTGGTGATCAATCGGATGATCGTCGCCCGGCCCGTGAACCATTCGCGAATCGGCGGCATCTCCCAGATGGCCTCGGCCTTCAATAGATCGGCCAGGGCATCGGTGTCGAAGTTCTCGAACGCCGCGGCCCATCGGTCGAGGATTGCCCGCACCGCCGGATCATCGGGTTCGGTGATCAGTGCTTCCTCGGTCTTGCGATCGGCGAGGGTGGCGTGCGCGCGTTGCAGGGTGCTGTTGACCGCCGCCGGGGTGGTGCCGAGCAGTTCGGCGACCTCTCCGGCCTTCCAGCGCAGTACATCTCGCAGGATGAGCACGGCCCGCTGCCGGGGCGGTAACTGCTGCCAGACGGCGATGAGCGCGAGCCGCATATCGTGGCGGGCGGCGATGATGGCGGCCGGATCGGTGGTCTCGGGTTCGATCAGGACATCCGGCATGGGTTGCAGCCAGGGGATCGTGTCGGCGTCGGTGCCGATCCTTTCCGGGTTGGTGGCCGGACCGGTGAGCCCGGAGGGCAGCACCCGTCGGCTGCCGTGTGCGAGTGCGTTGAGGCAGGCATTGGTGGCGATGCGGTACAGCCAGGTTCGCATCGAGGCGCGCTCCTCGAAATCGCGGTACCCGCGCCAGGCCCGCAGCATGGTCTCCTGCACCAGATCCTCGGCATCGTCGACCGAGCCGAGCATGCGATAGCAGTGCGCCAGCAGTTCCCGCCGGTAGGGCGTGGTGCGAGCGGCGAATTCGTCGGTATCGATCATCCGCGGTCCTTTCGGCCGGGGGCACGGCACGGCCCCCTCCTATGTGGACCGGGGGTGTGACCGGAAGTCATCGGTGCGCGATCGATGACTTTCCACCGCCCGGCGGTCGGTATCTGTGCAGATCCGATCGATGGGAAGGAATCTCGTGAGTACACCGACAGTTTCGCGGGCGACGCAGCGCTGGGTGCTCGCGCTCGGCGCCATCGCGTCCATGATGGCGGCGCTGGACACCCTGGTCGTCGCGACCGCGCTCGGCACCATCCGGGCGGATCTCGATGCCTCCCTGGCAACCTTGGAATGGACGGTCAACGGCTACAACCTGAGTTTCGCGGTCCTGTTGATCACGGCCGCCGTGCTCGGCGACCGCTATGGCCGCCGCCGCATGTTCGCCGTCGGTCTCGGTATCTTCGTGGCCGGTTCCGCGGCCTGTGCGGTGTCGGGCTCGGTGGGCGCGCTGATCGCGGCGCGGGTGGTGCAGGGCGTCGGCGCGGCCTTGATCATGAGCCTCGCGCTGGCGCTGGTGAGCGCGGCGTTCCCCGCGGAGCGGCGCGGTGTCGCGATCGGAATCCTGGAGGGCGTGACTGGTCTGGCGGTGGCCTGCGGCCCGCTGGTCGGCGGAGCCATTGCCGAGGGCCTGTCGTGGCAGTGGATCTTCTGGGTGAACGTGCCCCTCGGCCTGCTCGCGATTCCCTTGGCGCTGACCCGGATTCCGGAGAGCCATGGTTCCGATACCGAGGTGGACGGTACGGGTTTACTGCTGATCACCGGTGGCGCGCTCGGGGTGGTGTGGGGCCTGGTGCGCGGCAATATCGCCGGGTGGTCGTCCCCCGAGGTACTGCTGACGCTGATCGGCGGCATGGCGTTGATCGTCGCCTTCGGCATATGGTAATCCCGTTCCCGCACAACGATGTTCCCCATCCGGATGTTCACCTCGCGCGGTTTCGCGGCGGGCAATACCGCCATCTTCCTGACCTTCGCGGCCCTGTTCGGCGCGGTGTTCTTCTACGCCCAGTTCATGCAGCTCGTCTTCCACTACGGCCCGCTCGGCGCCGGGCTGCGCCTGCTGCCGTGGACGCTGACCTTGTTCTGCTGCGCCCCGATCGCGGGTGCGCTGGCGGATCGCATCGGTGAGCGGCCGATCATGGCGGCGGGCCTGTCGCTGCAAGCGGCGGGCATGGCTTGGATCGCGCTCATTGCCGATCCCGGAATGTCCTACAGCGCACTGGTACCGCCGCTGGTGCTGTCGGGAATCGGTGTGTCCATGGCGATTCCGACCGCCCAGAGCGCGGTGGTCGGCGCGGTCGAGCACGGCGCCATCGGCAAGGCCGCGGGCGCCAACAGCATGATGCGCGAACTCGGCGGGGTCTTCGGAATCGCCGTGGCGGTAGCGGTTTTCGCCGGTACCGGCGGCTACGATTCGCCCGCCGATTTCGTGGCCGGATTCGTTCCCGCGGTCGCGGTGGGCGCGGCGCTGTCGCTGCTGGGCGCGGCCGTGGCCTTGGCGCTGCCTCCCTTGCGGAGGCAGCGCCCGGCCGCGTTGCCCGAGCCCGTCACGCGGCGTCGAGTGCCGCAGTGATCTTGCGAGCCATCTCGATGGTGGCCGGGCCGCCCTTGCCGGAGTGGAGGGCGGCGTCGACGGCGACGAGAACCGTGGTGCGGAAGCTCTCGGCCTCATTGGGATCCTGCTGCTGGAGCAGGCCCACCGCGGCCGTCAGGGCGGGCAGCACCTGATCGGCGAGTTGGGCGACATTCTTGACGGTCAGCTTGATGTCCCTGGCCTTCGCGGCGAGCACGTGCCCGACCAGACCGGTCGCGGAGGTCAGGGCGATGGAACCGGCGACGGACGCCTTGTGCGCGGCTCCGGTGGCGGAGATCAGGGAGACGGCGCCGTAGGCGGCGGTGCGCAGGGTGGCCTTGTCCTGGTCGGTGAGGGTGACGGTGATGGTCATGAGGGTTTCTCCTTCGAATCCGGGGTGTCTGTCTTGGTGACGGAAGCAAGATTCGCCTGCCGCGCTGACAGCGCACTGCCACCGCGCTGACATGTCCGCTGACAGCGCGCGGCCGCCGGAAAATACGGTGCGCCTGTAGGACTCGGTTGTTACTGTGGCGATCGCGGGCCTCGACCACCGGGGCTCGCGATCTGTGACTCGAACCAGAAGGGAGCCGGTGATGCGTGATCGTTACGCCGCCGTGGCCGCCCGCTCGCGGTTCGAGGTGATTCTGGTGTCTTCGCCGGTCCGGTGCCGGCTGCGCGGCCGGTACTGAGTACCCGGGCGATTCGCTGTTCCCGATCCCGGGTGGATCGGGCTGCCGCTGTTGCGGCGTCCTCCGGGAATCGCGCTGTTCTGTTCCGGATCAGCACGAAGGACCTAAGACTGTGCGTACCAATGTTTCTCGTCAATCCCTTGCCGTAGTTCGCAATCTCGGGATTCTCGCGCACGTGGATGCGGGGAAGACGACCGTCACCGAGCGAATGCTGTTCTTGGCGTGTGTTATTCACAAGCACGGGGAGGTGCACGACGGCACCACCGTCACCGATTTCGATGCGCAGGAGCGGAAGCGGGGCATCAGGATCTTCGCGGCCGCCGTCGCGTGTGAATGGAATGCCCATCGGCTCACCGTGATCGATACGCCCGGCCACGTTGACTTCTCCGATGAGGTGGAGCGATCGCTGCGCGTGCTCGACGGGGCTGTCGCCGTATTCGACGCGGTGGCGGGCGTGGAGCCGCAGAGCGAATCCGTGTGGCGACGGGCCGACGGCTATGGCGTGCCGCGCATCGCGTTCGTGAACAAGATGGATCGCGCCGGAGCCGATTTCGGCGCGGCGGTGGCGTCCATCCGGACGCGGCTGCATCCGGCCGCCGTGCCGGTGCAGCTGCCGATCGGTGCGGAGGCCGGGTTCACCGGCGTGGTGGACCTGGTGCGGATGCGCGCTCTCGTCTGGGAAGCGGGCGCGCCGACCGTGGTTCCGATTCCGGAGGAGCTCGCCGAGGCGGCGCGGCTCGGTCGGAAGGAGCTGGAATAAGCGGTAGCGGAACGGCATTCGGCGGCGCTGGAGGAATTCGTCACGCGGTCGGCGCTGTCGGACGCGATGCTGGCCGCCGCGCTGCGCGCGCTCACCCTGACCGGGGAGATCGTGCCGGTGCTGTGTGGCGCGGCCTATCGGGATATCGGGGTCGAGCCGCTGCTGGATGCCGTCGTCGCGTACCTGCCGTCTCCGCTGGACCGGCCGCCGGTGCGCGGCGAGGACTTCGAACTCGCCGCGGATCCCGCGGAATCCCTTGCTGCACTGGTGTTCAAGGTGCACGCCACGAACACCGGCAGGCTCACCTTCGTGCGCCTGTACTCCGGTGTGCTGCGCAAGGGCGACACCGTGCTGGACGCCGGGACACGGCGGCGCGAACGGGTGTCGCGGATTCTGCGGGTGCAGGCCGACCGGCACGAGGAGGTGGAGTCGGCGGTGGCCGGTGACCTTGTCGCCCTGGTCGGTCCGAAGGCGGCGCGCGTCGGCGCGACACTGTGCGCCCCGGCGGCGGTCGTGCTGCTGGAGCCGCCCATGGTGGCGGATCCGGTGGTGTCGGTGGCGGTGGAGGCCCGCGACAATGCCGATACCGAACGCCTGGCCACGGCGCTGGCCCGACTGGCCGAGGAGGACTCCTCGCTGGTGGTCCGCACCGATGCCGAGACCGGTCAGACGCTGCTGTCCGGGCTGGGCGAACTGCATCTGGAGGTGGCGGTGGAGAAGATCCGCCGGGATCGCGGGATCGCGGTGAGCGTGGGCCGTCCGCAGGTGGCGTACCGCGAGACCGTCGTGCGCGGGGTGTCGGGCCTGGTGTACCGGCACGTCAAACAGGACGGCGGCGCGGGCCAGTGGGCGCATATCGTGCTCGATGTGGAACCGCTGGGCGAGCCCGGGACCACGGGTATGGAGTTCCGCTCCACCGTGGTCGGCGGCCGGGTGCCGCCCGAGTTCGTCCGCGCGGTCGAGGCCGGGTGCCGGGACGCCCTGGTCGCGGGCCCGCTCGACGGTCATCCGGTGACCGGCGTGCGGATCACCCTGACCGACGGCGCCACGCACTCCAAGGACTCTTCGGAGCTGGCGTTCCGGGCCGCGGGCCGCCTGGGTCTGCGAGCGGCCTTGCGCACCAGCGCCATGGCTCTCCTGGAACCGATCGTGGAACTGACGGTCACCGCGCCGGAGGAGTTCGTCGGCGCGGTCCTGGGCGACCTCGCCGCCCGGCGCGGCCGGGTGAGCGGCTCGGTCACCCGCGCCGGGACCGCGGTCGTGACGGCGGCCGTGCCGCTCGCCGAATTGTTCGGCTACGCAACCCGTTTGCGCAGCCGCACGCAGGGCCGCGGCGCCTTCACCACCCGGCCGCAGGGCTACGCGCTGGGACCGGCGCGGTGAGGTACGCGCGGTGGCGGGCCGATCCACGGATCGGTCCGCCACCGGTGCCGGGGGCTCGCGTCAATCCTTGACGAGGATGGCGCGGGTGTACAGCAGATCGAAGCCGCTGCGCTGGGCGTTCTGCTGGGATTTGGAGCCGGGCTGGGTGGTGATGACGGCGATATCGCATCCGGCTGCCTTCGCCAGGACGAGACGCGTAGCGAGCAAGGCGGATTGGATGCCGTGGCGGCGGTGCGCGGGGCGGGTGGTCGCGCCGGTCAGCTGGGCCACGCCCCGGGAGATGCGCATACTGGCGCAACCGGCCACCTCGGCGTTCCGGTAGGCGAGGAAGCGCTGGATGCCGGTGGCCGCGGTGATATCGCGCATGGCATTGGCGAGGATGTCGCGGGGGAATTCCTCGTGGGAGGCGACGCCCTGGGTGTCCGGGTGGGCGAAGCCTTCGGCGGCGATATCGATCCAGAGGTCGAATTCGCCCTCTTCGCTGGGGCGGATCTCGACGCCCTCGGGATGCACGGGCTCCGGATCGTCGAGCAGGGCGCGGCCGAGGACGTTCTCGAAATTGAGGAGGCGATAGCCGCGCGCGGTGAGGAGCGCGGCGAGGGCCGGATCGGCGAGGTGCGCCAATTCGATCTGGACGGGGGTCTTGCGCTCGGCGAACCGGGCTTCGATGTCGTCGAGCTCGGCCGGGTCGGGTACGCCCGCGAACCCGAGCCCGGCCACCTTGTCGAGGGGGGCGCCTTCCTCCGCGTAGGCGGCCACGCCGCCCGCGATCGGGATGGTGAATCCGCCCCCGTCCGGCCGCCGGGCCGCCGCCGCGGCGCTACCGGCGATGATCAACTCTGTTTCGGCGCCTTCGGGGCGGGCGGCGAGTTCGGTGCTGCAGAACAGGGATTCGCGGCCATCGGTCATTCGTCCGAGGGTATGCCGGGGACCTGCCCGCAGCCAGCGAATATGCCCGGGGAGGCGCGTCGCGATGTACGGCGCGGCGAACGTAGGGTCGGGGGGTGGCTCATGATCAACCCGGAAACGGCTCGCACGGACCCGTCGTCGGATTCGACCTGGATATGACGCTCATCGACTCCCGCCCCGGCATTGCGGCGGTCTGGGACGCGGTCGCCGCCGAGACCGGCGTGCCGATCGACTCCGAACTGGTGGTGTCGCGCCTGGGTCCGCCGCTGGCGCAGGAGGCCGCCGAGTGGTTCCCGCAGGAGCAGGTGCCCGCCGTGGTGGCCCGCTATCGCGAGCTGTACCCGGATCTCGCGGTGCACCCGTCCGGTCTGCTGCCGGGTGTGGTCGCGGCCATCGCGGCCGTGCACGAGGCGGGCGGCCGGGTGCTGGTGATCACCGCCAAGAACGGCCCGCAGGCGCAACTGCACGTCGATCATCTGGGCCTGGCGGTGGACGATCTGGTCGGCGGCGTCTGGGCGGAGGAGAAAGGTACGGTGCTGCGCGAGCACGGTGCGTCCATCTTCGTGGGCGATCATCTCGGCGATGTCCGGGGCGCGAAGGCGGCGGGCGCGTTCGCGGTCGCGGTGACCACCGGACCCTATGCGGCGGAGGAGCTGTCGGCCGAGGGCGCGGATGTGGTGCTCACCGATCTCACCGAGTTCCCGGCCTGGCTCGCGCGCCATCTACTGGGGTAGCGGATCCAGCGCCAGCGTCACGGCCTCGAGCGGATCCTTGGCGGCGATCGACGCGGGCACCGGCCTGCCCTCCGCATCGAGAATGCGCCAACCCCGCAGGGACACAATGGGAATCCGCCGCCGGTGATTGGCCAGCGCCAGTTCGGACAGCGTGCCCCAGGAGCCGCCGATGACGATGACGGCGTCCGCCGAGGCCACCAGAATGGCGTTCCGCGCCTCGCCCATATTCGTGTAGAGCACGGCCGAGAGCCCGGCACACGCGCCCGCGCGATCATTGTCGGGCCGCACGCCGACGACGAAACCGCCTGCGCGCGAGGCGCCTTCGGCCACCGCGGCCATGACGCCGGTGCCGCCGCCGCACAGTACGGTCGCCCCGGCCTCGGCCAATAGTCGGCCGACTTCGGCGTCGGTATCGGTGCAGTCGCGCGGCCCGCAGACCGCGACCTGAATGGCCGCCATGGCCATTCAGGGTACGCGGCGGACGGGCGGGATCAGCTCGGCGCGGCGGCAGCGGCGCGCGCGGCGCGGGCGTCCTGGAAGGGCAGGCGGTCGAAGATGAAGCGGCTCTTGGTGATGAGCCCGTTCTCGACCGTCACCAGTTCGGCGCTGGGCGCGCTGGGCACGGTCTCGGTGGCGGTGTCGTACATGACGAGGGCCGTGTTCTCGTCGCCGAACACCGCCAGCATGGCGGCGCTCCGCAGGATGTCCGAATACGGGGCGACGAAGGCCCGGTAGGCGTCCGCGCCCTCCATCCGGCCGTAGGGCGCGTCGCAGACGATGTCCGGGGCGATGTAGGTCATGGCCTTGTCCATATCGTGGCCGGTCCAGGCGTCGAAGTAGGCCAGGGCGACCCGGGTCGCGGCGGTGTGCGTGGACATGTCGTTACCTCCGAAAGAGTGGGAAGGGTGTCATGGGTACAGACACCGGCGGGAGCGGGAACGGACCGGTGTCGGCGCGCCGATGTCGGCGGGCGGTGTCAGGATGGGGTGATGACCGAGGCGCTCACGGCGGCCTGCGCGGGGGACGAGCGGGCGTTCCGCGAACTCACCGAGCCCTACCGGCGGGAATTGCAACTGCACTGCTACCGGCTGCTCGGCTCCCTGCAGGATGCCGAGGATGTGGTGCAGGAGACGCTGCTGGCCGCGTGGCGGGGGCTGGGGGAGTTCGAGCGGCGGTCCTCGGTGCGGACCTGGCTGTACCGGATCGCCACCAATCGGGCATTGAACGTGCTGCGCACCGCGCGGCGGCATCCGGTGTGGCCGCTGCTCTTCGAGGTGCCCGAGCCCACCGTGCGCGACGAGATCGGGTGGTTGCAGCCGTATCCGGACGATCTGCTCGACGCCGACCCCGAAAAGCGTTATCAGAGCCGGGAATCGGTGGAATTGGCATTCATTGTGGCGTTGCAGCAGCTACCGCCGCGGCAGGCGGCCGTGCTGGTGCTGCGCGAGGTGCTGGAGTTCTCCGGGGCGGAGGTCGCCGAATTGCTCGGCACCAGTCCGGCCGCGGTGAAGGCGGCGCTGCAACGGGCGCGCGCCACCCTGGATTCGCTCCGGGCGCCGGGCGCGCGGCCGCCGGAACCCGAATCGTCCGCCGAACACTAACTTACACAGCGTTTTTCGGAGGCATTCAGTAATCGGGACGTGCGCGGTGTGGTCGAGTTGCTGACCGATGACGCCTGGCTCACCATGCCGCCGTATCCGCACGCATATCGCGGACCCGAGGCGATTGCCGCTTTCCTGCACGCGATTCCGATTGTCCGGAATGGATTTCCGGTGCGGCTGTTGCCGATTCGCGCCAATACCCAGCCCGCGTTCGCGAGTTATTCGATCCGGCCGGAAGCGCCGGAGTTCCGGGCCAGCGGAATGATGGTGCTGACCCTGTCCGGCGAGCGCATCGCGGCCATTACCCACTTCCCGGTCGCCGGGGTCTTCCCCGGCTTCGGATTGACCGCGGAACTCCCGCGAACGCGCAGGTAGAGACGCTCCGGCGGCCGCCTGTAAAAGTTCTAGTTCTTTCCTCGAAAACCTTCGCGGGCGGTGGCGGCCTCGGTATGGTCCCGGTGGCGGGCCGAGAGCCGTCGTCGCAGTTGGGCAACCAGTTGGTTCGCGCATCGCGACACGCCGAATATATTCTAAATTAATCCTGCAAAACTGTTCCGTCCGGTTCGCCAGCTCTGTATCGTGATGGATGGCAAATGATCAGTGACTTTCGGGCTAATGCGACAACGGACCCAGGGTCTCCCCCCGGACCCGCGTTCCGAACCCGGGCGGTACCCCTGCCTTGAATGACCGCCCGCGGCTGCGTTGGAGCTGCTCGAGACACTGAGCCAACTTTCGGCTATCGCGCGGTATGTCGGAGGTGCAAACGAAGGGCCCGATCCATGACGAGGGGATCGGGCCCTTCGGTATTGTCTGGCGCAATGTCACAGGAAACGAACGCGGGAAGAATGTACGCCGGGCAGCCCGTAGAAGACCGGCAACGGCAGCGTCGTGTGCGTTTTCTGGAGTCCGGGCTGACGGTGTTCGCGCGAGACGGCTACGCCAACAGCAGCGTCGGCGCCATCTGCAAGGACGCCGGACTCTCCTCGCGGCAGTTCTACGAGGAGTTCACCGGGCGCGAATCGCTGCTACTCGAGCTGTACGAACAGATCGACCGCGAATCGCGGGAAGCCGTGGCGGCCACCATCGCCGAGCATTCCGACGCCAGCACGATCGACATCATCGATGCGGCGGTCCGCGCCTACATCGAGTCCATCGGGCGCGATCCCCGCAAGGCGCGGGTGGCGCTCGTCGAAGTCGTCGGCGCGGGACCGAAGGTGGAGAAGTTCCGCCTGGAGCTGCGCCGCGCCTGGGGCGCGCTACTCGCCAGCGCCGCGGAGGATGCCGCCATGCACGGCGAAATCCCGCCCGGTGACTACGAAATGCGCGTGCTCGCCATCATCGGCGCGGTCAACTACGTCGTCGACGCCTGGAGCGTTTCCGATCCGCGCCCGCCCCTGGACGACGTCATCCACGTGCTCCGCCGCATCATCATGGGCGCCGTCAGCGCCTGAGCTCCGCCGCTCGCCTGTCCGATATCCGCCAACCGCCGTCGGCCGCACCGGCATCCACTTCGTGGTGTCGCGCCGACGGCGGCCTCATGTGCGGGGGTAGCGTGCGCGGCATGGAGACTGTGCCGATTCAGATGCCGGACGGGACGACCGTCCCGGTGCGATTGATTCCGGCGAAAGGCCCGCATCGGCATGCCATCACACCGGACGCGCCGCGACCCGTGGTGGTGATCGTGCTGGGGCTGGGCGTACCGGGCGAGTTCTATTCGCTGTTCGGAATACCCTTGGCGGCACGGGGCTTCGATGTGGCGCTGCTGGAACTGCGCGGAAACGGCGACAGCGAGCCGAAACCGAGCCCGTCGAGCGCGTACGGCTATCAGGAGCTGGTGTCCGTGGACTTCCCGGCCATGTTCTCGGTAGTGCGGGAACGGTTTCCGGACAGCACGCCGTATCTGCTCGGCCACAGCATGGGCGGGCAGCTGGGCGTCATGTACGCCTCGCGCATTCGCGGCAGGCTGGGCGGGCTCATTCTGGTCGCCTCCGGGACGCCGTATCACCGCGGCTACAAAGGGCTGGCCGCGCCCGGCTTCCTGCTGGGCAGCGCCGCAATCTCGTTGACCGCCAACCTCGCCGGATTCTGGCCCGGCGACATGATCACCGCGGGCGGTTTCGGGCGGCAGTCGAAGGTCCTCATCTCCGACTGGGCGCGCCTGGCCCGCTCGGGCCGATTCCAGCCCGCCGGAGCCGATATCGACTACGAGGAGCGCATCTCGCGGCTGAAACTGCCGGTGCTGTCGATCACCCTGGCCGGTGACGATCTCACCCCGCCCGGTTCGGCCCGGCACCTGCTCGACAAGCTGCCCGATGCCGACATCACCACCTGGCACAATCCGGCCCCGCTCGGGCACAACGGCTGGATCAGCGATCCCACGTCGACGGTGGACTACGTCGAGAAGTGGCTGCGCGACCGCTGATCCGGCCGTGCCGGGCTACTCGATTAGAGTGTTCGCGAAGAACTCGTAGATCAGCGCGGCCTGGAAGGCGGACTGCTTGTTGTCCGCCGCGCCGCCGTGCCCGCCCTCGATGTTCTCGTAGTACCAGATGTCGCGGCCCTGGGATTCCAAGAGCGCGGCCATCTTCCGGGCATGCCCGGGGTGGACGCGATCGTCGCGGGTGGAGGTGGTGAGCAGGATCGGCGGATAGGCCCGGTCCGGATCGGTGTTCTGGTACGGCGAGTACTTCGAGATGTACTCCCATTCCTCTGGTTTGTCCGGGTCGCCGTATTCGGCGATCCAGGACGCGCCCGCCAGCAGCAGGTGATAGCGCTTCATATCGAGCAGCGGCACCTGGCAGACGATGGCGCCGAACAATTCCGGATAGCGGGTGAGCATGACGCCCATGAGCAGGCCGCCATTGCTGCCGCCGACCGCGCCGAGCTGTGCGTGGGTGGTGATGCCGCGCGCGACGAGATCCTTGGCGATGGCGGAGAAATCCTCGTACACCTTGTGCCGGTTGGCCTTCTGGACGGAGGTGTGCCATTCCGGGCCGTATTCGCCGCCGCCGCGGATATTCGTCATGACCCAGGTGCCGCCGCGTTCCAGCCAGCCCATACCCGACGCGCCGCTGTAGGCGGGGGTGCGGGAGACCTCGAAACCGCCGTAGCCGGACATGACCGTGGGGCCGGGTCGACCCTTCCGATCACGGTGGCGGATGACGAAATACGGGATCTGCGTGCCGTCCTCGGAGGTCGCGAAGAATTGCTCGGTCTCCACCCCGGCGGCGTCGAAGAATTCGGGTTCCTTCTTCAACACCTCGGTGGCGCCGCCGACGGAGGCCGACATCAAGGTGGTGGGGCTGGTGAAACCGCTTGTGGAGAGCATGAATTCGTCGCCGCCCTCGAGCGGGTCGAGGTTCATGACACTGGTGGTGGCCATGGGCGGGGCGTCGGCGAGCACCTCGCGGGTCCAGCCGTCCGGGCCGGGGGTGAGGACGTGCAATCTGGTCTGCACATCCTCCAGGGTGATGAGCAGCAGGTGGTTCTCGGTCCAGCCGTAGCCGTGCAGGGCGGTGTGCGCGTCGGGCGTGAACAGGGTGTCGAAATCGCGTGCACCGGCAAGGAATCGCTCGAAGTTCATGCCGATCAGCGCGCCCGCCGGATAGGTGGCGCCGCCGATCTCCCACGGCTGCTTGAGGCGGACCAGCAGCCAATCCTTGTACCAGGATTCGGAGGCGTCGGTGGGGACGTCGATATGGCGGCGGGTGCCGTCGGATTCGAGGAGGAAGACCTCCTCGTTGAAGAAGTCGGTGGCGCGACCGGCGAAATGCCGTTCGTAGCCCGGGGTCCGGTCGTAACCGGCGGAGACGGCGACATCGGAGACCTCGCCCTCGAAGACGGTCTCCGCCTCGGTCAGCGGGGTGCCGCGCCGCCAGCGCTTGGCAATGCGCGGATAGCCGGAATCGGTGAGCGAGCCCGGGCCGAAATCCGTTCCCACATAGACGGAGTCGATATCGATCCAGCGAATCTCCGACTTGGCCTCCGGCAGGAAGAACCCGCCGTCCTCGGGCGTGATGAAAGCCTTGGTGTCGATATCGAATTCGCGCACCACCTTGGCGTCCGCGCCGCCGCGCGAGAGGCTGATGAGCGCCCGCGACTGTTCCGGCCGCAGCACGGCCGCGCCGCCCCACACCCAGTTCTCGCCGTCCGCGGCGGCCAGGGCGTCCAGATCGATCAGCACCTCCCACTCCGGCTCGTCCTTGGCGTACTCGGCGAAGGTGGTGCGCCGCCACAGGCCCTTGGCGTGGTCGCCGTCGCGCCAGAAGTTGTACAGCCAGCGACCGCGTCGGCCCGGATAGGCAATGCGGGTATCGGTGTCGAGCATGGCCAGAATGCGCGACTCCAGGTCGGTGAACCGGTCCGAGGACGCGAACCGGTCGATCACCACCTCGTTGTGCGCCCGCGCCCAATCCAGGGCGCGGTCACTGGTGACTTCTTCCAGCCACAGGTACTGGTCTTCGTTCTCCCCGACACCGGTCATGTCCCACATTGTTGCCGACGCGGTGCCCGCCCGGGGACCGGCGTGCACCCGAGGCGAACCAGCATCTTGCCGGTATTGGCTCCCGACAGCACCCCGAGGAAGGCCGCCGGGCCTGATCCAGCCCCTCGTAGACGGTCTCGCGGGTGCGCAGCGTGCCGTCGGCCAGCCAACCCTCCGCCTTGCCGATGTACTCGCCGAACTGCGGGAAATAGCTGCTGACGAGCATGCCGCGCAGCGTGACCTCCTTGGTCGCGGCCAGATACAGATCCGGCGTCTGCGCACCCGCCGCGCCGTTGTACCCGCTGATCGCGCCGACGAGCGCGATCCGCCCGTGCTGCCGCATAGCCTCAACGGCTACCCGCAGATGTTCGCCGCCGACGCTGTCGAGATACACGTCGATACCCTCCGGGGCCGCCGCCGCCAACTGCCCCGCCAGATCCCCGGCCCGATAGTCGATGGTCGCGTCGAACCCGAATTCGTCCCGCAACAGCGCGGTCTTGACCGGGCCACCGGCCGATCCGATTACCCGGCTTGCCCCGAGTGCCTTCGCGATCTGCCCAGCCACACTGCCGACGGCACCGGCCGCCGCGGAAATGAACACGGTATCCCCGGGGCGGACCGGAGCCACATCGGTCAGCGCCGCCCACGCGGTGAGCCCGGTGGTGCCCAGCGCTCCGAGATAATGCTCCGGCGCGGCCAGCGCCGTATCGATCGGCGTAGCGGTGGCGGCATCGATCACCGCGAATTCCCGCCAGCCCGCGAAATGCGACACCGTGGTCCCGACCGGGATTGCCGCCGAACGAGATTCGACCACCTCCCCGACCGCGGATCCTTCGAGGGCCGTACCCACCTGGAACGGCGGAATGTACGACGGCTTGTCGTCCATCCGTCCCAGCATGTACGGATCCACCGACATCCAGGTGTTCCGCACCAGGAGTTGCCCCTCGCCGAGCTCCGGCAGCGCCCGCTCCACCAGCGCGAAGTTCTCGCCCGTCGGCACCCCCGCAGGCCGTGCCGCCAACTGGATCTCGCGACCGGTCTTGATCTGAGTTGCCATGACACACAATCCGTTTCGTCATCCAGATCGGCTCGCCCGACCTGATGTCCATGACGTTATTGCCCGTGCGTCACCCTTCCCAGGTCCGCCGATGCCACCACCCGGTCCTCCGGCGCCACCTGCCGGTCAGGGGGTGTGGTGGTGGGTGGGGGCGGCGCCAGTCCAGCGGTGGAAGGCTTTGCGGAGGGCGCGGTCGTCGGCGAAGCCGAGGCGGGCCGCGATGGTCGTGGTGGAACGGCCTTCGGCCAGTAGAGATTTGGCCTGCTCGTAGCGGGCGCGGTCGACTTCTTCGCGCCAGGTGGTGCCGTGGTCGGCGAGCTGGCGTTGCAGGGTGCGACGGCTGGTCAGCAGGTGGCGGGCCACGGCGTCCAGGGAGAGGTCCCCTGCGGCCAGGGAGAGGTCCCCTGCGGCCAGGGCTCGGGTGAGGGCCGCGCGGAACGGCTCCAGTGAGTCGGGAATCGGGCGGGCACTGGCCAGCACCAGGTCCGCGTGGCTGCGCAGGAGTCGGCCCAGGGTCGGGGCCGGGCGGTGCAGGGGCGCGAGGGCGTCGGTCGCGTCGAACGTGATCGAGTCTGCGGGAGCGTCGAATTCGATGTTGTCGGTGCCGAAGGCAGCGGCCAGATCGGCGTGATGCTCGGGGGCGGGGTGTCCGAAGGTGACTCGTTTCGGGTGGACAGGGCGGCCGGTGGCTTCGCGGGCGCGGCGCAGGTAGTAGGCGAGAACGTACTCGTTGACGACGGCCGCCACGGCCGGGTCGCCCGCGGTGGTGCGGTAGCCGACGGTGAGATCGCCGTCGGCGTGCAGGTCGAAGCCCTCGCCCGCGGCGGTCACCAGACGGTGGTAGGGCTGGGCCGCCTGCAGTGCGTCGGTGAGGGTCGCGCC
The DNA here is from genome assembly GCF_001613405.1 of Nocardia crassostreae. GTDB lineage: Bacteria > Actinomycetota > Actinomycetes > Mycobacteriales > Mycobacteriaceae > Nocardia > Nocardia crassostreae. The sequence goes on along the minus strand of NZ_BDCH01000026.1, from coordinate 7,434 downwards.
CGTGGTCACCAGATAGTCCCGGGTGTTGAGGGTGCCGAGGGGAGCGTCCGCGACCACGGCGAGACCCGCGCCGGGGCCGGAGCGGGTGTGGGCGATCAACTCCCACAGGCGAACCAGCGACGTCAGCGGAATGCGGTTCAGTTCGCCCGTGAGGGTGGCGTCGTCGGTGCCCGCGATGGTGGCCAGGTGCGCGGCGGGCACCCCCGCCCGCAGCGCCGCATCGCGCACCAGGCGGATGAGGTGCGTCGAGACGGTGCCGTCGAGCTGTTCCACTCGACCAACAGTAGTGAGCGGCCGTGGTGGACTCCGCTCAGTAGGATTGCTGGTTCGATGCCGATCCGATCGAGGAGGTCCCGGCGTGCCGCACCAGCCCAGACTGTGGGAGCAGCACTGCTGCCTGCCGTTGCTGCCGTCGGCGGACACCACGGAGTTGGCGCGATATCCGAGCGGCTCGTATCTGTCGGTGAATGTGGGGTATTCGCCGCAGTCCACCCGGGATTCGGTGGATCTGGTGGAGGCGTTCCGCCGGGATGCCTTGGCGGACGGGCGATTCCGATTGGTGGAGACCTTCGCCGATGCCTGGCCCGATCCGGGTGCGGAACCCGATGACGCCATTGCGCTCGCCTTCGACCTGGAGGATTCCAATCCCCTCGACGGCGATCTGGACAATGTCGAGCTCTTCTACGACCTGGGCGTGCGGTCGCTGCTACCCAGCTACAACCACGCCAATGCGGCGGGCTGCGGCTGTCTCGACACCGAGGACACCGGCCTCACCGGCTACGGCCGCGATCTGATCCGGAAGCTGAACGAGGTCGGCGTATTCGCCGACGGCTCGCACTGTTCGCGCCGCACCGGCCTGGACATCGCGAAGATCACCAGCGTCCCGATGATCTACAGCCACTCGAATTTCGCCGCGCTGTGGGCGCATCCGCGCAATATCAGCGATGACCAGGCTCGCGCCTGCGCGGCCACCGGCGGCGTCATCGGCATCAATGGCGTCGGAATCTTCCTGGGGCACAACAAACCCGGAGATCACGCCGCACGCGTCGAGGCCATGGCCGACCACATCGCCTACGGTGCGGATCTGGTCGGCGTCGAGCACATCGGCGTCGGCTCCGACTTCTCTTTCGACGGTGACGAATTCAACGAGGAGATCGCCAAGAATCCGGAGAACTTCTCCGAGGACTACACCCGCTGGGGTCCATTGCAGTGGACACCGCCGGAGGCTCTCTTCACCGAATCCGAAGCGCCCGGTCTGAACGCCGCGCTGGCCCGCCGCGGGTTCTCCGAGTCCGACCGCGCCGCCGTCCTCGGCGGCAACTTCGCCCGGGTCGCGCGCCAGGTCTGGCGGGACTGAGCAGCACGGATAGACTCGACACCGGTTGTTCGCTGTCCGTGTGCCGCTCACCGACCGAGAGGTAGGAACGCATGACCGCACAGCTCGATCCGACCGTGCAGAACTTCGTGGACGCCCTCAACGCCAATGACAAGGACGCCTTCTTCAAGCTGCTGACCGACGACGCGACCATGAGCGACGACGGCAATGACCGGAACCTCGCCCAGTGGACCGATTCGGAGATCTTCTCCACCAACGGCCGCATGAAGGTCGAATCGGTCTCCGGCCCCACGGAGTTCGTCGCCGACTACAGCAACGACCGCTGGGGCGCCATGCGCACCGCCTGGCGCTTCACCGTCCGCGACGGTCTCATCAGCCGATTCGAGACCGGCCAAGCCTGATCTCACGGAGGCGGGGGATGGCTGAGTGCGATCTGGACAGCGGGGTTAGGCTCGACACCGTGACTTCCCACTACGATGTCGTCGTTCTCGGCGCTGGTCCCGGCGGTTATGTCGCTGCGATTCGTGCCGCTCAACTCGGCCTGCGAACAGCAATCGTCGAGCAGAAATACTGGGGTGGCGTGTGCCTGAACGTGGGCTGCATTCCGTCCAAGGCCCTGCTGCGCAATGCTGAAGTGGCCCATATTTTCACCAAGGAAGCGAAGACCTTCGGCATTTCCGGCCAGGCGAGCTTCGACTTCGGTGTGGCATTCGATCGCAGTCGCAAGGTGGCGGACGGCCGCGTCAAGGGCGTCCACTTCCTGATGAAGAAGAACAAGATCGACGAGTTCGACGGTAAGGGCTCCTTCACCGGTCCCAAGTCGCTGTCGGTCGCACTCACCAAGGGCGGCACCGAGGACATCACGTTCGACAACGTGATCATCGCGACCGGTACCGTCACCAAGCTGCTGCCGGGCACCTCGCTCTCGGCCAATGTGGTCACCTACGAAGAGCAGATCATGACCCGCGACCTGCCGGGCTCGATCCTCATCGTGGGCGCGGGCGCCATCGGCATGGAGTTCGGTTACGTCCTCAAGAACTACGGCGTGGACGTGCGCATCGTCGAATTCCTCGACCGCGCCCTGCCCAACGAGGACGCCGATGTCTCCAAGGAGATCACCAAGGCGTACAAGAAGCTCGGCATCACCATCACCACCGGTGCCGCCGTGCAGTCCATCGACGACGACGGTGCCAAGGTCACCGTCGCCATCAAGGACAACAAGACCGGCGCTGTCGAGACCGTCACCGTCGACAAGGTGCTGCAGGCCGTCGGCTTCGCGCCGCGCGTGGAGGGCTACGGCCTGGAGAACACCGGCGTGCAGCTGACCGATCGCGGCGCCATCGCCATCGACGACTACATGCGCACCAATGTGGCGGGCATCTACGCCATCGGTGACGTCACCGCCAAGCTGCAGCTGGCGCATGTCGCCGAGGCGCAGGGCGTGGTCGCGGCCGAGACCATCGCCGGTGCGGAGACCCTGGCGCTGGGTGATTACCGCATGATGCCGCGCGCCACCTTCTGCCAGCCGCAGGTCGCCTCCTTCGGCCTCACCGAGCAGCAGGCCAAGGACGAGGGCTACGACGTCAAGGTCGCCACCTTCCCGTTCACCGCGAACGGCAAGGCGCACGGGCTCGGCGACGCGCAGGGCTTCGTCAAGCTCATCTCCGACACCAAGTACGGCGAGCTGCTCGGCGGCCATCTCATCGGCCCGGACGTCTCGGAGCTGCTGCCCGAGCTGACCCTGGCCCAGAAGTGGGACCTCACGGTCAATGAACTGGCCCGCAACGTCCACACCCACCCGACCCTGAGCGAAGCCCTGCAGGAGGCCATCCACGGCCTCGCCGGGCACATGATCAACTTCTGATCCGGCGCTCTCCGGGAAGAACGGCAACCGGCCCGGCGCCAGCGAAAAACGCTGGCGCCGGGCCGGTTTCGTATTGTCAGTCGCCTGTATGCAGGCGGCGGTGCAGGGCGTGCACCCGCTGCGTCAGCTCCGGGAACGGCCCCGCGACGGGCACGTTCGGCGCCACCTGATTGATGGTCAGCGGCGCCACCGGCGCGGGCGGGACGCCGAGCTCGGTGAGCCACCCGACGAGCTGTTCGGTGGAGGCGGCGTAGACGATGCGGCCCAGGCCTACCCAGGCGTGCGCGGCCGAGCACATGGCGCAGTGCTCACCGGAGGTGTAGACGGTGGCCGTCGCCCGCTCGGCCGGTGTCAGATGCTGCGCGGCCCAGCGCGCCAGGGCGAATTCGGGGTGTTGCGTGTGATCGCCACCGGCCACCCGATTGCGATCCTCGGCGAGCACGGCGCCGTCCGCGGCGACCAGCAGTGAGCCGAAGGGTTCGTCGCCCGCGTCGAGCGCCTCGGTGGCGAGTTCGATACAGCGTTCCAGGTGGCGCAGGTCGTCGTTCATCGGACCAGTGTGACCCAGCGGGTCTCAGGCGGCCGTGGCGAGTTGTTCGCGCAGCCTTTCCAGCGCCCGGTGCTGCATGAGCCGCACCGCGTCCGGGCTGGTCCCCATGGCCGCCGCGGACCGTTCCACCGACCAGCCGAGGCCGATGCGAATGAACAACACGGTGCGGTGGATCGGGCTGAGCGCTGACATCGGATCATTGGACACCGCATCGAGGCTAGGAACCAAGTTGTCCGAAGACTGCTAGCCGATCGATAGAGAACGGATAGAACGCGTCAGTCGCGGTGGTACCGCTCCTGGGCCGCGGTAATGGCGCCGATATTGGCTTCGAGTATCTCGATCAGGCCGACCAGTTGATCGGCGACCTGCGCGCCCAGCTCGGTCAGGGTGTACTCGACGTGCGGGGGAATGGATTGCTGCACTTCGCGATGCACCATGCCGTCGCGTTCCAGGGTTTGCAGGGTCTGCGAGAGCATGCGCTCGCTGATGCCCTCGACGCGGCGGCGCAGGGCGCTGAAGCGGTAGGGGCCGTCGCGCAGGGCGGCCAGGGCGAGCACGCCCCAGCGGCTCGCGACCTCCTGCAGGACGGGGCGGGAGGCGCAGTTCCGGGCGAAGACGTCGGCCTCCAGGGTGGGGTCCGAGGCATAGGCCGAATCCGTGCTCATGGGTCGAGATTACCTAACTTCCAGGTAGCGGTTCAGGAATAGCATGTGCTAACTATTAGTTAGTACATGCCAAGAGTTCAGTTCATTCCCTTACCTACCTGGAGGAAGTCATGACCGTCGCAGTCACCGGAGCCAGTGGTCAGCTGGGTCGTCTCGTGGTCGAGGCGCTGTTGAAGGAAGGGGCGGGGACCGTCGTGGCGGTGGTCCGCGATCCCGCCAAGGTCGCCGATCTGGCCGAGCGCGGGGTGGAGGTGCGGCAGGCGAGCTACGACGACCCGGCCGCGCTGGACCGGGCCTTCGAAGGCGTGAACCGGGTACTGCTGGTCTCCGGCAACGAGTTCGGCAGCCGGGTGGCCCAGCACACCACGGTGATTCGCGCGGCCGAGCGGGCCGGGGTGGAACTATTGGCCTACACCAGCATCCCCAAGGCCGAGACCAATCCGCTGATCCTCGCCCAGGAGCATCGTGGCACCGAGGCGGCCGTGCCGACGGTGGTGCTGCGCAACGACTGGTACTGGGAGAACTACGCCAATGGCGTGCGGAGGCGGCGGAGAGCGGTGTGCTCTACGGTGCGGCCGGGACCGGCCGGGTGGCGGGCGCGGCGCGCGCCGATTACGCCGAGGCGGCGGCCAAGGTGCTGACCACGGACGGCCACGCGGGCAAGGTGTACGAGCTGGGCGGCGAGCGGCGCACCTATGACGAACTGGCGCAGGCCGTTTCGGAGGTCGCCGGGAAGCCGGTGCGCTATCAGGATCTGGCGCAGGCCGATTACGCGGCCGCGCTCGAAAAGGCCGGCCTGCCCGCCGATTACGCCGGTGTGCTGGCCGATGCCGACGCCGGGATCGCCAATGGCGTGCTCGATATCGACACCGGCCACCTCGAGCAGCTGCTCGGCCGCCCCGCGACGCCCGCCCTCGCGGCGTTCCGCGCCATCCTGAGCTGAGTCTCGAACCGGTTCAGTACCAATGGTTCGCCTGCCAGAACGCCCATGCGGCGTTCGGGCTGCCGTAGCGCTCGTTCATGTACCGGTACGCCCAGCGAATCTGGGTGTGCGGATTGAACAACCAGTCCGGCCCCTCGATGGTCATCTTGTGGGCGGGCAGGGCCTGCGGCAGCCCGTAGGCGCCCGAGTGCGGGTTGACCGCGAAGACCCGCCAGCCGCTTTCGCGGGTGATGATCTGATTGAACGACCACCACTGATCGGCCGGGACGATGGTGGCGGCAATGGCCTGCAGCATCGGGCGCGGATAGTCGAACGAGGGCTCGAGCGCGCTCGCAACCGAGGTGAGCACGAGGGCCATGCCCCGGCCCACGAGCGGGTCGGCCAGTAGCAGATTCAGCGTGGTGGCCGCCGATCCGGCTTCGGTGGTCGCCTCCGCCAGCGCCGCGCCCAGCCCGGGATGGACTTCGGACAGGGCCGCGGCGACCTCGGGCGTCAGCTCCGCCAGCGCCGCAATGAGCGCCGGATCGATGGTGGCGTCCGCCCGCGCGGGCGGGGCGGCCGCGATCGCCACGGCCGTGACGGCGGCCATGAGCAATCCGAGGCGACCCCGCATGTCCTGTCCTCTCGTGTGCTGTGGGCATAAGTGCTGGTCACGCGATCACGAAAATCAGGACGAAGAGTATTTAAGAGCTGACGGAACCGTCCAGTTACTAACTCGCCGCGCCGGTCGGCGTGGCGAGTCGTCTGCGTTTCACACTGGTCCCGCGACCGGTTACACCCACTGCACGAGCTGGATGACGATCCCGTTGGGGTCCTGCGTCTGGAAGTAGCGCTCGCCCCACGGCTCGGTCTCGATCGGCGTCACGATCGGCACGCCTGCACCGCGCACCCGCTCGTATTCGGCGTCGATGTCCTCGACCACGAACACCACGAGCAGGCCCTGACCGGCGGACGAGGCAATGCTCGCCGGTTTGAAGGTCGGCAGCCCGGTGCGCAGGTAGATGATGTTCAGCCCGGCGTCGTCCCGGGTCAGGGAGACGAAACCGTCGGCGGACATCTTCTCGGCGAAGCCGAAGTGGTCGATGAGGAAGCGGGCCGAGGCGGTCGGATCGGCCACGTTCAGGGAGATCGCGGATTCGGTGATTTTCATGTGTTCCTCCTCGGTGCCGGAATTCTCTGTACTAAGTACGCTATACTTTGTACGGATATTCCTGGCAGGGTGCACTGTGACGGTCGTCACGCCGATACCATCGCGGGTGGAGGTGAGGCATGGGCGCACGTGAGCGAAGCGGTGCCGGAGATCCGGTGCGCACCCTGGAGTTGCTGTGGCGCGAACCCGGGCAGGGCGCCGGGGCGCGCGGGCCGAAGCAGCGCACGACCGTGGACGCCGTGGTCGCGGCCGCCATCGAGATCGCCGACGCCGAGGGGCTCACCGCGCTCACCATGCGGTCGGTGGCGGCGAAGCTGGGGGTCACGCCCATGGCCACCTACACCTACGTGCCGGGCAAGGCCGAACTCCTCGATCTCATGCTCGATACCGTGTATCAGCGCATGCCGCGCACCGATCTCACCGGAATGTCTTGGTGGGAACGGGTTTCCGCCATTGCCGCGGAGAATCGAGCCATGCTGGCCGCGCATCCGTGGGTGGCGTACCTGCCCACCACGCGGCCGCCGCTCGGCCCGGGCGTGACCGTCAAGTACGACCACGAACTGCATGCCTTCGACGGTCTCGGGCTCAGCGATCTGGAGATGGACGCCGCGCTGACCCATGTGCTCGGCTTCGTGAATTCGGTCGCGCGCATTGCCATCGACACCGAACGCGCCGCCGCGGACAGCGGCGAGAGCGATCACGAATGGTGGGAGCGGGCCGCGCCCATCCTGGAGCGTGTCTTCGACGCCGGTCGCTATCCGCTGGCCGCGCGGGTGGGCGCGGTCGCGGGTCAGGCGCACGACGGCGCGTACGACGCCGACCACGCCTATCGGTTCGGATTGGCGCGGGTGCTGGACGGTTTGGCCGCCCTCGTCGAAAACCGGTAGATCGCGCGCGGCGCGCGGGCAGAATTCCAGCTATGCCGC
>NZ_BDCH01000025.1 GCF_001613405.1 Nocardia crassostreae | reverse complement strand
GCCGAGATCTTCACCAAGGCAGCGCAGCCGGTGCTGCCGGTGGGCGAGGGCCTGGTGTTGCGGCCGTGGCTGCGCCGGGACGGTCCGGAGGTGTACGCGGCCTTCCAGGATCCGGCCATCCGGCGCTGGCATGTGCGCACGGCCGATTCGGTGGCCGAAGCGCAGGAGTGGGTCCAGACCTGGGCGCGGTCGTGGACCGGGTGTGCCGACGTCAACTGGGCGGTGGCGGACAGTCGTTCGGGGCGTGTGCTGGGGCGGATCTCCTTGCAGCATATGGTGCTCGCACACGGGCAGGCGGCGGTCGCGTACTGGACGACGGCGGCGGCGCGCGGGCGCGGCATCGCGCCGCGGGCGGTGACCGCGCTGTGCGAGTGGGCCTTCGGGGAGGCCGGATTCCATCGGCTGGAACTCCGGCATTCGGTGCACAATCCGCGATCCTGCCGGGTGGCGGAGAAGGCCGGGTTCACCCACGAGGGCGTGAATCGAAGCAGCTGGCTGCATGTGGACGGCTGGCACGACATGCATCTGCACGCGCGGGTGCGCGGCGATCCGATCAATGGTCGGTTTGGATGCGCAGCGCGGTAATGGTGCTGGCCAGGCCCTCGTATTGGTTTGTCAGCAGCACGATTTCGATCAACCGGCGCTCGTCGTAGTGCGCGGCCAGCGTCTTCCACGCGGAGTCGTCCAGGTCCCGGGTGGTGACGAGCTGGTCGACGGCGGCGAGCAGGGCGCGTTCCTTGTCGGACCAGCCCGGGGCGGCGGGGCCGATGCGGAGGCGTTCGAGGATCTCCCGGGTGACCCCCGCGCGTTTGCCGAGCCGGATGTGATGGTCCATCTCGTACTCGCACTGCCGCAGATGGGCGACGCGCAGGATCACCAGTTCGGTGTCGTAGCGGCGCAGGCGGCCGCCGGGCATGAGCCTGCCGGAGTAGTGCAGCCAGCCGCGGAAGAGCCCGCGCGTGCGGCCCAGGGTACTGAACAGGTGGGCGTCATCGGTGCCCGCGGCGCGGGAAAGTACCTGCCAGACGACCCAATTGACCGGTCCGAGCTCCCGGAAGCGGCCGGGGGCGATACGTGGCTCCATCGACACCATGCCTCACGCTAACAGGGTGTCCCAGTCACCGGCTACCGCACGATCGGCCACGTCCGGCGCGCCGGATTACTCCCGCACGGCGCGTGCGAGTTTCGTGAGCTCCAGTGCCCGGCGCGCGCGGGTGAGGACATGGGCGCGGGATCCGGTGAGATGGGCGTGCAGGATGCGCAGCGCGGTGTCCAGATCACCTGCCACCTGCCACCAGGCTCTCGGCAATCGCGATGTGCTCCTCGGTCATGGCGGCGACCCGCTCGGGCGAGGGCATGTCCAGCGCGCGGACCGGACGCACCCGGGCGTAGACGGTGGCGAGGGCATCGGTGAGCGCGGCATTGCCCGCCGCCGCGAGCAGGGTGAGATGGAACTGTTCGTCGGCGGCGATGAGTTCCGCGCCGGGTTCGGGCGGCTGCTCGCGGAATCGCTGCCAGATATCGAGCTCCTTCTCGATGGCCGAGGTGTCGTGGCGCCGCGCGGGTGGATCGAGATGGCGCTGAATACCCCTGGTCTCCAGCACTATTCGAAGCTCGTAGAGATCGCCGAGTTCGTCCACGCGGGGCCGGTAGGGATAGAGGCCGTCGGGATGCCGTTCCAGCAGGCCGTCGGCGTAGAGCCGGGCGAGGGCCTCGCGGACGGGAGTGCGTGACACACCGTAGGCTTCGGCGAGGCGTTCCTCGCCGAGCCGTTCGGTGGGCACCAGCACCCCCGCCGCGAGATCCCGTTGCAGGGACCGGTAGACCCGTTCGGACAATGGGATACGCCCCCTGCGCGCCATCTCCCGTCGTCCGATCAGATCGCCATGGCCAGGCGAACGGCGGACTCCGCACCCGCACCGCCCGCGCCCGAGGAGGTGACCCGGCCCGATTGCAGCACGTAGTACTGGTTCGCGGCCTGTAGCGCGAAACCGATGTGCTGTTCGACCAGCAGCACGCTCAAACCGCCGCGATTGGTGAGATCGATGATGGTGCGTTCGATCTCGGCCACCACCGAGGGCTGGATGCCCTCGGTCGGCTCGTCCAGAATGAGCAGCTTCGGCTCGGTGATGAGGGCGCGCGCGATGGCCAGCTGCTGGCGCTGACCGCCGGAGAGCAGACCCGCCTTGTGGGACAGCAGTTCCCGTAGCGCCGGGAACAGGTCGAGGGATTCGTCGATCAGTTCCTTACCGCGCTTGCGGCCGTCCGCGACCACCTGGAGGTTCTCCATGGTGGACAGCTGCGGGAAGGACTGCTGGCCCTGCGGCACATAGGCGATACCGCGTTTGACCCGCCGCGACGGCGACAGCTTGGTGATGTCGTCGCCGTCGAAGCGAATCCGGCCGGACTTGGCGGGCAGCAGGCCGACGGCGGCGCGCAGCAGGGAGGTCTTGCCCGCGCCGTTGTGGCCCATGACCGCGACCACGCCGTCGGAGGGAACCGTCAGGGAGACACCGTGAATCACCTCGGTGCGGCCGTAGGCCGTGTGCAGGTCAGCGATCTCCAGCATCGGCGGCCTCCTGTGCGTCGGCGAAGTCCGGATCGGACTCGGGGTGAGTGCTACGTGCGGCGGCCGGTGGGAGTTCACCGGCGGCCGCGGTGCCGAGATAGACCTCCTGCACCTTCGGATCGGCCTGGACCTGCTCGACGGAACCCTCGCTGAGCACCCGGCCGCCGGCCAGCACGGTCACCGAGGTGGCGAACGCGCGCATGAAATCCATATCGTGCTCGACGACGATGACCACGAGGTCACCGCCGATGCGGTGCAACAGGTTTCCGGTCTCCTCGCGCTCCTCGGCGCTCATACCCGCGACGGGTTCGTCGAGCAGCAGCACCGAGGCGTTCTGCACCAGCAGCATGCAGATTTCCAGCCACTGCTTCTGACCGTGCGCGAGGATGCCCGCGGGCTTGTCGCGCAGGGCGGTGAGGCCGATGGTCTCCAGGGCCTCCTCGATGGCGGGCAGCACGGCTTTGCGCTTGCGCAGCAGCGTGAGCGCGGAACGGCCTGCGCCCGCGGCGATATCGAGGTTCTGCAGCACGGTGAGCTGCTCGAAGACGCTCGCCGTCTGGAAGGTGCGGCCGACGCCGAGCCGGGCGATCTGATGCACCTTCTTGCCGATGAGTTCGCTGCCGGACTTCTGCGCCGAACCGGTGGCGGGGACCAGGCCGGTAATGGCGTCGATGAGCGTGGTCTTGCCCGCGCCATTGGGTCTGATGAGGAAGCGCAGATCGCCTTGCAGGACGGTGAGATCCACGTCCGGGACGGCCTTGAAGCCGTCGAAACTGACCGGCAGGCCGCGGACCTCGAGATAGTCGCTGTCCATACCGGCATTGCCGCCGATCTTGGGTTCGTGCACGGGTGCGGTCATCGCGCGTCCACCTTCTCTTCCGCTGCGGTCGCCTCCGGTTCGGCGGTGCTCTCGGTCGCGGTGGTCACAATGGCCTCCGCGTCGGCTGCCGGGGATTGCGCCTGGCCCGCCGTGGATTCCGCCGCCTTCGCGGGCCGCAGCTTCTCCAGCAATCGCTTTGCCAGCGGCCCGAATCCGGCGATTCCGGCGGGAATGAACCCGACCACCACGATGAACAGCGCGCCCTGCAGGTAGGTCCAGGCCGACGGGAAGTTCTCCGAGAACGAGGTCCGCGCCCAGGCCACGCCGATGGCCCCGAGCACCGGGCCGAGCAGGGTGGTGCGGCCGCCGATCGCGACGCCGATGAGGAAGGCGATGGAGGGCACCACACCGATATCGGCGGGGGAGATGATGCCGACGATGGGGGTGAACAGCGCGCCCGCGATGCCCGCGAAGAAGGCGGCCACCACATACGCGACGATCTTGATATTGGCCGGGTCGTACCCCAGGAAGCGCACGCGCTCTTCCTGATCGCGCACCGCGACGAGCAGCTCGCCGTAGCGGCTGTTCATGAGCTGGCGGGCAATGGCCACCACCACGAGCAGCGTGCCCGCCGAGATGAAGAACAGCATCTGCCGGTTCACCGGATCGTTGAGCCGGAAGCCGAAGAACGAACGGAAATCGCTGAGCCCGGTGAAACCGCCGATGGACTGCTGCCCGGTGAGCAGGATGGCCAGCGCCGCGGCCAGCGCCTGGCTCAGGATGGCGAAGTACGCGCCCTTGACCCGGCGCTTGAACACGCCGAACCCGAGCACGGCGGCGACGGCGGCAGGCAGCACCAGAATGCCCAGGATCGCCACCAGCGGCGATTCGAAAGGCTGCCAGTACGAAGGCAATTCGTCGATACCCGAGATCATCATGAACTCCGGCACGTCCTCGCCGGCGCGCGCGGCATCGGCCATCTGCATGTGCATGGCCATGATGTAGGCGCCGATGCCGAAGAACACGCCCTGCCCCAGGGTGAGCATGCCGCCGCGTCCCCAGGCCAGGCCGATACCGACCGCGACAATGGCGAAGCAGAGGAATTTGGCGAGCAGGCTGAGCCGGAAATCGCTGAGCAGCGCGGGCGCGAGGCCGAACAGGACGACGGCCGCGAGCGCGAAACCGCTCCAGACCTTGAGTGACGACGATGCGGTGAGACGCTGGACGGTGGTCATGCCAGGCTCCTCGTGCGGACGGTGAACAGACCCTGCGGGCGCACCTGCAGGAAGATCACGATCACCACGAAGACGATCACCTTGGCGACCGACGCGGTGGTCGAGTATTCGACGAACGAATTCAGCAGGCCCATACCGAAGGCCGCGATGACGGTGCCCTTGATCTGGCCGAGGCCGCCGATCACCACCACGAGGAAGGCGTCGACGAGATAGGACTGGCCGATGGTGGGGCTGGTGGAGCCGATGAGGGTGAGCGCCACCCCGGCGACGGCGGCCAGCCCGGAACCGATGAAGAAGGTGCTGACATCGGTGAAACGGCTGGAGATGCCGGAGGTTTCGGCGAGATTGCGGTTCTGGACCACGGCGCGGATGCGGCGGCCCAGCGAGGTGGTCTTGAGCGCGGTGGCCAGGGCGATCACCGCGAGGACGGCCAGCACCATGATGAAGATGCGGGTCTTGGGGACCACGGTGCCGAGAATGTCGATACCGCCGGTCAGGAAGTCCGGGATCGATACGTTCTTGGCCTGCGCGTCGAAGATATTGCGCGCCGCCTGCTGCAGGATCAGGCCGACGCCGAAGGTGACCAGCAGGGTGTCCAGCGGCCGGTCGTACATCCAGCGGATGAGCCCCATTTCCAGGGCCGCGCCCAGCAGGCCGCCGACCAGGAAACCGGCGAAAAGGGAGATGATCAGCGCCACGCCCGTGGACGAAAAAACCTGTTGCACAACGAATGTGGTGTAGCAACCGGCCATGATGAACTCGCCGTGCGCCATATTGATCACGCCCATCTGACCGAAGGTCAGCGACAGGCCCAGCGCGGCGAGCAGCAGAATCGAGCCGAGACTCAAGCCCGTGAAGAGCTGTCCGACAACGACTTCCATAATGTGTACCTCTGAGTTCTTCCGGTGGGCGGTGGTGCTGCCGTACGGCCGGTGCGGGAGTGATTCCCGCACCGGCCGCCCCTCGTCGGCTGCTTACCGAATTACTTGAGGCCCTTGGCCCACTCGTAGGACTTCAGGTAGGGGTCCGGCACCACGGCCTTGCCGGAGTCCCACACCGTGTAGATGAGGCCGTCGGCGCGGATCTCGCCGATGCGGGCGGTCTTGGTGATGTGGTGGTTGGAGCCGTCGATCACGACGGTGCCCTCGGGCGCCTCGAAGCTGACGCCGTCGGCATTGGCCTGAATATCGGCCACGGCGAAGGACTTCGCCTTCTCGACGGTGTTCTTCCACAGGAAGACCGAGGCGTAGGCGGCCTCCATCGGATCGGAGGTGGGCTTACCGGCGCCGAAGGCGGCCTTGTAGGCGTCGACGAACGCCTTGTTCACCGGGGAGTCGACGGTCTGGTAGTAGTTCCACGCGGTCAGCTGGCCGACAATGTTCTGCACGCCGATGCCCGCGACCTCCTCCTCGGCGATGGACACCGAAACCACCGGCATATCGGCGGCTTTCAGGCCCGCGTTGGCGTACTCGCGGAAGAAGGCGACATTGGAGTCGCCGTTGAGGGTGTTGAACACCGCGCCCGCCTTGGCGGAACGCACCTTGTTCACGATGGTGGAGAAGTCGGTGGAGCCCAGCGGGGCCAGATCCTCGCCCTTGATCTCCATGCCGTTGGCGGCGGCCCACGCCTTGATCTCGCGATTGGCGGTCTGCGGGAAGACGTAGTCCGAGCCCACCAGGTAGAGGGAGGTGATGCCCTTCTGCTTCAGGTAGTCCAGGGCCGGGACGATCTGCTGATTGGTGGTGGCGCCGGTGTAGAAGATGTTCTTGCTGTCCTCCAGGCCCTCGTACTGGACGGGGTAGTAGAGCAGCGAGTTCAGCGATTCGAACTAGGGCTTCATGGCCTTGCGGCTCGACGAGGTCCAGCCGCCGAACACCGCGGCCACGCAGTCCGAGGAGATGAGCTTCTCGGCCTTCTCCGCGAAGGTCTTCGGATCCGACGCGCCGTCCTCCAGCACGATCTCGATCTTCTTGCCCAGGACGCCGCCCGCGGCATTGATCTGATCCACGGCGAGCTTGGTGGAGTTGGCGACGGTCACCTCGGAGATGGCCATGGTGCCGGTCAGCGAGTGCAGGGACCCGATCTTGATGGTGTCCTTCGACGTATCGACGCAGGACGCCGCATCGGATCCGGTGGCGGTATCGCTGTCGCGCGATCCGCAGCCGGTGATGAGCACCGCGGACAGGGCCAGCGCGGTGGGGATGGTGATCGCCTTGATCAGGCGCCGCGAGCGATCTCGACGGATGGAATCTTGCATGGGGGCGGACCCTTCTCACTTCACGATGTTCAGCGAATACCGCTGCGTATACAGCGCCTGTATTCGTGGGCAGAACGGTAAACGGGAGGTATTGCGCCGGAATGACTCTCGGTGACGGTCCGATTGCCGATGTTTCCGCGGCGTGAATTTGCGCTCACCGCAAGCCGGTTCGAGTCGTCGGTTCCGAGGTTCGCGCAGGTGAGGGGTCGAAACGCGGACGGGCCGGTGTCAGCGCTCGCTGACACCGGCCCGTTGCGCGCGGTGTATCCGTCAGTGGCAGTACTCGTAGTTGCCGAAGCGCTGGCAGTCCCACTGGTAGTACCAGCCGCCCTGGCGGTCGTCGTTCGGGATCGCCCCACCGGCCCCCGCGCCGATCGCGCCGCCGATGAGCGCGCCGATCAGACCGGTGAAGGGAATCGCGAGGACTCCGATGCCCATGGTCGCCACCGCGATGACCAGGCCCACGACGAATCCGCCGATGAGCCCCAGTGTCGCACCGATTCCCATGCCGATCTGCGTGCTGCGCGACCGCGGCGAGGTGGGCAGCCATTGGCCGACCGGCTGCACCTGCGGCTCCGCCACCAGCGTGACGCCGCCGTTCGCCAACCGCGGCCGCATGGACACCACATAGCCCTCGTGCTCGACCGCCAGGGGCAGGCTCGAAACCACCGCGCCCGTGGCGTCGGCGATGGTCACCGCATCCTCGGTGAGCGCGAAGGTGCCGCCGGTCAACTCGACCTTCAGCTCCCGCCCGTCCTCGGATCGATTGATGGCGAAGTCGATTCCCTGCTCGGCGGGAGCCGCGTACACGGTGCCCCCGGTAATCGCCATGGCGCCGATGCTCAGCAATGCCGTGGCAGCGAACTTCCTGATCTGCATGTAGTTCTTGATCCCTTATCTCCCCGACAACCAATTGGCTGGCGGGAAGACATTAACTCCGGATACCGACAACAAATAGCCATCGAATCCGTCATCGAATAGGTCATTGAATGACGTAGGGGGAGATGGAGCTTCGGTGTTCGCTGATATCGAGGGTCTTGCCCAGCGGCGGGAAGGCGCGCTGCGGGCATTTGGTGCGTTCGCAGACCCGGCAGCCCGCGCCGATGGGAGTGGCCTTGGGGTCGTTGAGGTCCAGGCCGTCGGCGTAGACGACGCGACCGGCGTGGCGGAGTTCGCAGCCCAGGCCGATGGCGAAGATCTTGCTCGGCTCGCCGTAGCGGGTGGCGCGGCGCTCCACGGTGCGGGCGACCCACAGGTACTTGCGGCCGTCGGGCATCTGGGCGATCTGGGTCATGATCTTCGCCGGATAGGCGAAGGTCTCGTAGACGTTCCACAGCGGGCAGGTGCCGCCGGAGGAGGAGAAGTGGAATCCGGTGGCGGACTGGCGTTTCGACATATTGCCCGCGCGGTCCACGCGGACGAAGGAGA
Organism: Nocardia crassostreae; assembly: GCF_001613405.1. Taxonomy (GTDB): domain Bacteria; phylum Actinomycetota; class Actinomycetes; order Mycobacteriales; family Mycobacteriaceae; genus Nocardia; species Nocardia crassostreae. The sequence goes on along the minus strand of NZ_BDCH01000025.1, from coordinate 335,440 downwards.
ACGGGACGCCGCGTAGCTTCGGCCGTTGCAGGGTGGACAGCCGATGGCAGATGGTCTCGTAGCTCTGGGTGAAGAACGCCGACAGCCGTTCGATGTCGTAGCGGAAATCCTCGGCCACTTCGTGGAAATGGGTGTAGGGCAGGACGGTGGCCGCCGCGAAGTAGTTGGCCAGGCCCAGTTTCGCCAGCACCCGGGATTCCGGACTGGAGAAATTGCCCTCCTCGACGAGCTTTTCGATGAGGTCGCCGCATTCCAGATAGGCCAGTTCCGCGGCCAGTTTGAAGACCCGCTGCCCGCCCGAGAGATGCGGTGCGATCTCCAGGCGGCGCTGCTCCGGATCGTAGCGATGGAGCAGCCCGTCACCCAGATCGATGCGCTCGACGATCTGGACGCCGTGCGCGGTGGTCAACCGGCGCGGGATTTCGCGTTTGAGATCGCCGCCGTGGAAGCGCATGCGATTGGTCAGCTCTTCGGCGGCGGTGTCGAGTTCGTGAATGTAGTTCTGGCGCTGATAGAAGTAATCGCGCACTTCCTCGTGCGGTTTGGAGATGGCGCCGGAACCGGAGCCGTCGGGGGAGAAGCGGTCCTCGGTGGCCGCGGCCAGCTGCGCGGTGGTATTGCGGTAGCGGCGGTGCATATTGACCATGGCGCGCGCCAAACCCGGATGCGCGGAAACCATTTCGGCGATTTCCTGGGCATCGGCCTCGATGCCCAATTCCTGATCCATCACCACTTCCTGCAGTTCCGCGATCAGGCGGGTGTCGTCCTGGGAGGAGAAGAATCCCGCGTCCACCCCGAAGACCTCGCTGATGCGCAGCAGGACCGGTACGGTGAGCGGGCGGACGTCGTGTTCGATCTGGTTCAGGTAGCTCGCCGAAATCTCCAGCTTCTTGGCCAGGGAGACCTGGCTCAGCCCGCGTTCGGTACGCAGCTGACGAAGCCGCGCACCGACGTAAGTCTTGGCCATGTGCCCAGTTTATGGGCGGTTTCGCAGGCGTGCCAATCGGGAAATTAGCACGGCTTTTGTCGGTGCCCGGGGTTACCGTCGGAACGTGCTCTTGTCGGATGTGGTGGAAGCGTCGACGGCGGTGCGGGCCACCTCGTCGCGAAAGAACAAGACCAAAACCTTGGCGGAATTGCTCGCCGCGACCGCGCCGGATGAATTGGCGCAGGTCGTGGCGTGGATTTCCGGCGAATTGCCACAGGGGCGGATCGGCGCCGGATGGCGGACGCTGACCTCGATGGAGGCGCCCCCCGGCGGCGACCGCGACCCTGACCGTGGGCGCGGTGGACCGGGTGTTCACCGAACTGGCCACGGTGAGCGGCAGCGGGTCGGCGGCCCGGCGGCGCGAACTGCTGGAGACCCTGTTCACGGCCGCGACCCGGGACGAGCACGACTTCCTGCTCCGCCTGCTCACCGGGGAAATGCGGCAGGGCGCGCTGACCGCGATCGTGGCCGAGGCGGTGGCGGCGGCCTTCGAGGTGCCGATCGACGCGGTGCGGCGGGCGCACATGCTGTCCGGGCGGCTGCCGGTGACGGCGGTGGCGGCGCGCACCGGCGGTGCGGCGGCGCTGGCCGAATTCCGTCTGGAGGTGGGACGGCCGATCCAGCCCATGCTGGCCTCGCCTGGGGCCGCGCTGGATGCGGCCATGGCCGAATTCGAGGGCGCGGTCAGCGTCGAGCACAAAATGGACGGTGCGCGCATTCAGGTGCACCGCCGGGGTGAGCAAGTGTGGGTGTTCACGCGCACGCTGCGCGATATCACCGCGAGCGTGCCCGAATTGGTGGGCCTGGTGTGGGACCTCGATTGCGACAGCGTGGTGCTCGACGGGGAAACGCTGGCGCTCAATGATTCCGGGCGGCTGCGCCCGTTCCAGGAGACCATGAGCCGGTTCGGCGCGACCAGCGCACAGGAGCTGCTGCTGCACCCCTACTTCTTCGACTGCCTGCACCTGGACGGCGTCGACCTGCTCGATGCCCCGTTGCGGGAACGGCGCGCGGCGCTCACGAAAGTGGCGGGCGGGCTGAGCATTCCCGCGCTCATCACGCCCGATCCGGAGGCGGCCGCCGAATATTTCGACGGCGCGCTGGCGGCCGGACACGAGGGCATCATGATCAAATCGCTGGACGCGCCCTATGCCGCCGGGCGGCGCGGGCGCGCCTGGCAGAAGATCAAACCCACGCACACCCTCGACCTGGTGGTGCTGGGCGCGGAATGGGGATACGGCCGTCGTACCGGGTACCTGTCCAATCTGCATCTGGGCGCGCGGAATCCGGACGGCGGTGAACCGATCATGGTCGGCAAGACCTTCAAGGGCTTGACCGATGCCCTGCTGCAATGGCAGACGGCGGAATTCCCGCGCCACGAACGCGAGCGCGACGCCACCACCGTCTACCTGCGCCCGGAGCTGGTCGTCGAGATCGCCATCGACGGCGTGCAGGTCAGTCCCCGCTATCTGGGTGAGGTGGCGCTGCGTTTCGCCCGGGTGGTCCGCTACCGCCCGGACAAGGAACCGGACCAGGCCGACACCATCGACGCCATCCGCGCACTGCTACCCAAGGGCGCGGCCGCCGGGGAGCCCGCCGAGGTCTAGCGGCTCACAGCGAAATCCCGCCCGCCTCCTCGCTGTGCGTCACCGGCGGCGCGTTCAGTACTCGTACTCCCGGTTCCCGGTCAGATTGGGCAGGCGCCGATGGCCCGCGGCCAGTTCGTGCGCCAGATGTTCGTAGGCGAGGGCCAATTCGGAGAGGCGTTGTGCGGCATCGTTGACGGCGTCATCGGGCGCGGTGGTCAGGGTGAGGTAGGCCAGGGCGGAGAACTGGGCGAGGCGGTCCACCACCGTGCCCACCGTCTCGGTGTGCAGATGCGCATCGCGCTCGGCCTTGGGCAGTTCGGCCGCCACCCAGCGGTCGATATCGTGCACCAGCAGCGCCCGATCGTGATCGATGGGCGCGGTCGTGCCCGCATCCGCCGTCAAACGCCGCTCGTGCAGATCCGCGAGTAGCCCGGCGCAGCGCAGTACCGGATGGTCGTCGGGCGGCAGTCCGCGGCAGGCCTGCAACAGCAGGTGTTTCGGTGGAAGCGAGGGCACGGCGGCCATATTGCCCCGCCAATATCTCCGATTGGCAACGAAATTCACTATGGCCTTTGCACAGCGGTCGTTCGCCCGCTGGCGACCCGGAGAAAACGGGCGTTATGCCCAAATCGCCTCTGCCGGTGGACAGTCGGAGTCAGGGCAGGCCGACAGCGCCGACGCGCCGAGTGAAGTCCGGATAGGGCGTGTCGGTTCCCCGCCAGAGCTGCTGCGCCATGATGGGCAGGCGGGCGCGGACGGGGGCGATCATCTCCAGTTCGGTCTTGGCGTTCGGATCGTCGCACCAGACGAAGACCTTCGACCCGAGCAGGCGGGCGCGTTGGTCGGGACGCAGGCGGGTGCCATTGACGAAAAGGCCGGGATCCCAGGCGTAGAGCAGTTCGGGCGGGGAGTTCAGGTTTGCCGCGAGACCCCCGGTGACCCAATAGGTGGGGGTGAAGGCCGCATTGCTGAGGGTGTAGCCCGCATCGGCGAAGGACTCCGGACCGTGCTCATTGCCGATCCAGGGCGCCCGGCCGCTGCCGGAGGTCCAGAAGTCCACGACGACGGAGCGGTCCACGGTGATGCGGGCGTGCGGGACGCCGTCGTTCCACATGCGGGCGGTCTTGCCGTACGAGCGCACGATGCCATTGGCCCAGTTGAAGAGATCGGCCACCAGATCGGGGGCGTCGAACTCCGGGCCGAGCGTGGCGCGCGCGTACGCGCCGAGCTGGGGGAAGCGGCCGAAATCGCTGATGTACTCGTCGCCGCCCAGATGGAAGTAGTGGCCCGGGAACAGCGGGAGGAATTCGCGCAGCAGGTCTTCGATGAGCGGGCGCGCGTCCGGGTGGGTGATATCGATCCGGCCTTCGGCGGTGCCCGCGAGCAGCGCGTCGGTGAGGGCGTCGAGCGGGCTGGTGGTCGCGGGATGCAGGACCAGTTCCGGATGCGGGGCCAGGATGGCGTTCATATGCCCCGGAAAGCCGATCTCGGGCACTACTTCTATGCCGTATTGATCGGCGTAGGACAGGATTTCGGCGATATCGGCGCGGCTGTAATGCTCGGCGGAGGTGATCTCCGGATGGGACTCGCTGGCCAGGCGGAACCCGTAGTGGTTCGAGAGGTGCAGCTGCAGCAGGTTCATCCGGTAGTAGGCCATCTCCCGGATGCGCTGTTTGATCCAGTCCACGCTGAGGAATTTGCGGCCGACATCGAGGAGCAGCCCGCGTTCGGCGTAGTCGGGCCAGTCGGTGACCGTACCGGCGGGCAGCCTCGTGGTCTGCGAGAACCATTGCAGGAGAGTCTGTGTCGCGTGCACCGCGCCCCGGTGGGTGCAGGCCGTCGCGATCACGGCGTCGCCGATATCGATGCGATACGACTCGGCCTGCTCCGGAGCCGACTCGTCGATGCGCAGCACCAGATCGCCGGGACCCGGCGCGCCGGAGGTCACGGCGATGGGGCGCCCGGTGCGCGTCATATCCTCGGCCAGGCGCTGCGCGGTGCCGCGAGCCGCCTCCGATGCCACGATGCGCGGACGCGCGCCGAGCACGAACTCACCTGGGCGCGAGTCGAATTGCCGCACGCTCGGCACCGTCACCGGCAGGGCGGCGACCGCGTCCGCCCCGGCGTCCGGTGTGGGCAGTAGCGGCAGCACGCACAGGCTCAGCGCCGCTCTGCCCAGCATTCGAAGCAATTCGTGCCGCATGGGCTCCATGATCCGGATATCGGGATCTCGGCCACCGACGGCGCGCCGAACACGACCACGCTGCCCATCGGGGTGGAGCTCTGGAACGGAATCGGATCCTGGGTGGTGACGGTGAGCGCGAGCCGGTGCCCCGGTGCGAGATTCCAATACGTCGGCGCGAGTTCCCATTCGATCTCGGCCGGGACGCCCGGGGTCAACCCGTGCCGGGTGATGGGAAGGTAGCTGATGGTCGTGCCGCTGCCATGGGGATCCTCGTCGTACAGAATGCCGATCAGGGTCACCGCCGAACTCGACGGCGTCACGGTCAGGCGCAGTCGCGGAATCCCGGACACCACACCACCATTTGCGAAGGGCGTGGAATGCCAGACCCCGGCGAGATTGCGGTCGACGGTGCCCAAGGCCGTCGCCGGTGCGAAGCCCAGCTGAGCGAGGGTGCCGCTCACATAGGGGATGGCCGCGACCGCGGTGGTCGGACCGGAAAGCAGGGGCTGACTCCAGGATTCGGCCGGATCCGCGCCCAGCACCCCGGCGGTCGGGGCCGACAGCGCGAATTCGCGGACGGCGTGCGCGACCTCGGCCACCGAGGCGAAGCGCGCGAACTCGCCCCGATTGGCGGGCAGGATGGTGACCACCGGTTCACGGTCGATGCCATTGTCCGCCCCGTTGACGTGGTGGTCGAGCCAGCGAATTCCGGCATCCCAGATCGCATTCGGCAGTCCCGCGACCTGGCCCGGGCCGCCGCCGGTGGAGTGGTCGCCCGGGACCAGGTACAGCATCTTCGGTCCGGTCAGCTGATCGAACATGGCATAGACCGGCCCGACCGGCCACAGGCTGTCCTGCCAGTCGTGCGCCAGGTATACCGCGGTGCCATTGGCATTGAGCCGCGGGATGGCGTCGGCCAGCAGATAGCGATTGGACAGCGTGTCGAAGGCCGTGCCATTGCCGAGAATCGCGTCGAGGCCGCGCCGGACCAGTTCCGCGCTGTACCGATTGGTAGCCGCACCGGCCAGCGCGAGCGCGATCGGTCCGCCGGTCTTGGGGTGCCGTTCGGTGCCAGGGCCTCGGCCGCGTCCCCGGGCGGGGAGTCGGCGACGATCGCCTTGATGCGCGGATCGTGCGCGGCCGCCAGCACGCTCATGCCCGCGCCGTAGGAGCCGCCCGCAATCGCGATGCGGTCGGGATCGACGTTCAAATTCGCTATGGCCCAGTCGATGACGGCGGAGGCGTCCGCGACATCCCGTTCGCCGAGCAGATCGACCTCGCCCTCGGACAGGTACATGCCGCGCGCTGTGTATTCGATCGAGATGAAGTTCTCGCCGCTGGACAGCCGGTAGGCGGAGCCGATGCTGCCCATGGCGGGCATGCCCCAGCCCGAAGGCTGCAACACCAGCGGATTCCGGTGTGTGGCAATGTCGGCCGGTGCGGTGATGACGGCGTTCAACCGCACCCCGTCCGCGCCCGGAATGAAGATCGTGGTGGCCTGCCCGCCGGGAATGGGCACGGCGGTGGCGGGGATATCGCTCGCGGTGATACCCGCGGTGAGCAGGGTGGCGGCGGCCAGTGCGCCGAGCAGTCGGGTGGTCATGGCTCGCCCTTCACAGCAGATCCAGCAGCAGGCCGAGATTGTGGGCGAGCGACAGCGGGGACATGAGCAGATAGCCGAGGAGGGTGCCGGTCAGATTGGGTGCGGGGAGTTCGAGCATGGGCGGTCCTCTGGTGCCGAAGTCGATGCACCGTAGCGTAATTGCGCGTTTATGCTCTGTCTATAGGAAAATCAATCATTAACAATCAGACTTGCTCGATATGCATACCCGCATCCCGAATCTCCGCGAGCACATCCGGATTCGCGTCGGTATCGGTGACCAGCACGTGCAGCTGATCGATGGGACAGATCCGGGCCAGCGCCGAACCGCCCAGTTTGTCGGAGGTGGCGACCACGATGACCCGCCGCGATCGCCGCACCATCTCGGCGTTCACCCCGGCCTCGCCCAGGTGCGTGCACTGCGCCCCGCCCTCGACCGACAGCGCGTTGACGCCGAGAATCAGTGTGTCCACCCGTAATTCGGCCAGCGACCGCTCGGCCAGCGGACCGTGCAGCTCATAGGATTCCCGCCGCGCCATACCGCCCAGGCAGATGGTGCGCAGATGCGGCCGCAGCACCATCTCCGCGGCGATGTTCAGGGCATTGGTGACCAGGACGAGTTCATTGCCGAGATCGGAGCGCCCGGCCAGCGCGCGGGCCGTGGCGGTCGTGGTGGTGCCGCCGTTGAGCGCCACCACCGTATTCGAATCCACCAGCGCGGCAGCGTGTTCGGCAATGCGCTGTTTGGCCTCGTCGCCCTGCCGGTACCGGGCGGGCAGATCGTAGGCGACCGAGGTGGCCACGATGCCGCCGTGGGTGCGCGTCGCGAGCTGCTGATCGGCGAGGGCGGTGAAATCGCGCCGGACCGTGGCGGCGGAGACGCCGAGGCGTTCGGCGGCCTCCTCCACCGACAGCCGCCCGGTCTCGGCCAGCAGTTCCAGCAGCCGGTTCCATCGTGTGGACCGGTCGGCCGCAGCCGTCACCTGAACCCTCCTCGTTTACTTCACGCTGCCAGCAGTCAGACCCGATACCAGGCGTTTCTCGATCACGGCGAAGAGGATGACGACCGGCACGATACCGACCGTAGAGATGGCGAAGACGTATTGCCAAGCCGTGTCGTATTGGCCGATGAACTTGGTCAGGGCCACCGACAGCGGCTGATTCTTGTCGGTGGTCAAGATGACCAGGCTGGCGGCGAATTCGTTCCAGCAGGCGACCACGGTGAAGATGGTGGCGGTCACGATGCCGGGCCACACCAGCGGCAGGCTCACCCGGGTGAGGATCTGCCAGCGCGAGAGCCCGTCCAGCTGGGCCGCCTCCTCGATCTCCACCGGTACCGAGGCGAAGAAGCTGTGCGGGATCCACACCGCGAACGAGAGATTGAACGCCGAGTTCACCAGGATCATGGCCAGCAGGGTGTCGTCGGTGCCGAGGGTGAAGAACTCCCGCATCAGGCCCGCCACCAGGACCGTCGGCTGCAGCATCTGGGTGATGAGCACCAGGCCCAGGAAGGCCGCGCGGCCCGGAAAGCGCTGCCGCGCGGTGTAATACGCGGCGGGGACCGCCACCAGCAGCACCAGCAGGGTCGCGACCGTCGAGATGATGATGGTGCTGGCCAGGTTGTACGGCAGCGGAGTCTCCGGGGTGTCCCACATGGTGGAGTAGTTGTCCGGATGCCACTGCTGCGGCAGATAGGTGGGCGGGATGCGCAGGATCTCGGCGCGCGATTTCAGGGAGCCGAGCAGCATGGCGATATACGGGATCAGGAACAGCGCGGCAAGCAGCACGCCCACCGCGGTGAGTCCCCAGCGGCGCTGCCTCATGAGTCCACCCGATCGGCGGGCCTGATCACCTTCACGTAGATCGCGATAATGCTGATGATAAGGACGAAGTGCAGCACGCTCATGGCCGCCGCGGTGTCCACCTGCCGGTTCTGCTGAATCAGCTTGAAGGTCAGCGTGGTGGTGGTGTCGGCGTCGAATCCGGCGATGCTGCCGGTGAGCACCTGCAGGATGGGCAGCGAATTGAAGACATTGATGATGTTGATGATGGTGGCCACCGCAATGGCCGGGCGCAGCTGCGGCAGGGTCAGATAGCGGTAGCGCTGCCAGGAATTCGCGCCGTCCACCCGGCCCGCCTCGTCCAGCTCGGCCGGAATCGATTGCAGCCCGGCCAGAATCGTGTACGTGGTGAAGGGGATGGACACGAAGACCGCCACCCCGATGGCCACGATGAACGCCTGCGTGGGCTGTTTGGTGAAGCCGTAGCCGCGCTCCAGCAGGCCGATATCCACCAGGAACCGATTGGCCAGGCCCACATCGGGATCCAGCAGGTAGTAGAAGATGGTCGTGGTCATGACCACCGAGGCCGCCCACGGCACCAGCACCGCCAGCCGCACCGCCGTGCGGCCCGGGAAATCCTTGTTCAGGAACTGCGCCAGCGCCGCGGAGAGCAGCAGGGTGACGAACACGACCGCGACCACCCAGACCACCGTGTGCCACAGGATCGAGCCCAGCTCCGGAATATCGAACAGCGCACGGTTATTCGCCAGTCCGGCCGGGCCGCGATCCTGGCCGTACTGGCTCAGATCGCGGGTGCTGGTCCAGATCATGTACCCGGCCGGGAAGACCACGATGGCCGCGATCAGCACCAGCACCGGGCCGATCCACGGCAGGGCGGCCAGCCCCGCCGTGAATCGGGTTCTGCCCTTGCTCAATTCGCCGCTGCCTGGATCTTCTTCAGTACGTCGGCCGGGTCCGCGCCCTGGGCGATGGTGCCCATGTTCTGCTGGATGGAGCCTTGTACCGCGGCCTAGTTCGGGTTGTTGCTGGGGTAGAACTGGGCGACCGGCAGGGTGGCGCCGAAGATCTTGGTCACCGGATCGTCGGCGAGCGCCTGCACCGCGCTGGTGGTGATCGGGATGAAGTGCTCGTTCTTCACGAAATCGGCGTAGACGGCCGCCGAGTAGAAGTAGTCGAGGAACTTCTTGATGGCGGCCTGCTTGCTGCCGTCCTTCTTGAAGGCCATGAGGTGATCGGCCACGCCGAGGGTCACCGGCTGACCGGACTCCGTCGGCGTCGGCGCGGTCGCGTACTTCAGGGCGGGATTCTTCTCGGCGATCTGGCCGATGGTGGGCGGCAGGCCCTCGATCATGCCGATCTTGCCCTGTATGAAGGAGTTGATCACGTCCTTGCGATCGGTGGCGCCCGGATTCGGCTGGGTCACATTGGCATCCGCGAGGGCCTTCATGGCGCGCACGCCATCCAGGTTGTCCGGGGTGTCGATGGTGAGCTTGTCGCCGTCGGCCCATTGACCGCCCGCGCCGAAGATCCAGATGGAGGACTCCGCCTGCGCCTCTTCCTTGCCCAGCGGCAGGCCGTAGCCGGAGACGCCGCCGCCGAGGGCCTGGATCTTGGTGGCCGCGTCGGTCAATTCGGCCCAGGTCTTGGGTGGGGTCGTGATACCGGCCTTCGCGAACAGCTCGGTGTTGTAGAACGGCGTGCGGGTGGAGGCGAACAGCGGTAGCGCTCACTGGGTTCCGTCGATGCTGGCGTTCTTGGCGAAGGCGGGCTGGATATCGGAGATCACCGACGGCGAGACGATATCCGTTGCCGGGTAGAGCATTCCATCGGTGGCGAAGCTGGAGTAGGCGTCGATGTTCAGGATGTCGGGGGTGCTGTCCTGGGACTGGAGCTTGGTGCGCACCACATCGTTGATCGAGTTCCAGGATTCGATCTGCAGGTTGACCGTGACGCCCCCGCTCTGCGCCTCGAAGCCAGCGATGATCTTGTCCCACAGGGCTTTCGTGCCGTTCGCGCCGTCGCTGTAGGACGGCACCAGCAGATTGATGGTGTTCGGGTCATTGGCGGAGTCGTCATCGGAACCGAATCCGCAGGAGGTGATTGCGAGGGTGGCCGCGGTGAGCATCGCGACGCCTGCCACTACGCGGTGAAGTCGTCTATTCACGAATGGAGCCTTTCGATCACACACCCGGCCGGAATCGCGGATGATGAACTCGATCGGGTGATCGGTGTCGAATCTAACTCACTACATGATTGATATTGACTACTTTGGCTGTAAATTTGACATGAACGATCACCGGGCGCAGGCTGTTCTGGTGCTGACGTATCTAGCCGCCGAGGTCGAGTCTCAGCCGGATTGCTGGGCCCGCGCCGCGGCCATCGCCGCCGACCATCGCGAACTACTTCCCGCGGGCGGTGAGCGCGTGGCGGTGATCGGATGCGGGACCTCCTATTACATGGCCGGAGCCATTGCCGCACTGCGCGAGTCGTCCGGCCAGGGCCTGACCGATGCCTGGCCCGCCGGGCAGCCGCCGCGCACTCGCGAGTACGACCGCTACCTGGTGATCTGCCGCTCCGGAACGACCACCGAGGTGGTCGACGCCCTGCGCGCGCTGCCGGAGGGCGTGCCGCGCACCGTGATCTGTTCCAGCCCCGGCACTCCCGTGCTCGAGCTGGCCGCGCCCATCCTCATCGACGAGGCCGATGAGCATTCGGTGGTCCAAACCCGGTTCGCCACCACCACTGTGGCGATCCTGCGCGCACATCTGGGTGAAGATCTGGCCCCCGTCATCGCCCAGGCTCGCGCCGTGCTCGCCGAGGATCCCGCCGTATCCCTGGCCTCGGTCCGCTATGCCGACCAGATCACCTTCACCGGAATGGGTTTCGCCGCCGCGCTGGCCGACGAGGCCGCCCTGAAACTCCGCGAATCCTGCCAATCCTGGACCGAGTCCTACCTGTCCACCGAATACCGGCACGGCCCCATCAGCATTGCCGCCCCCGGCCGCGCCGTCTGGGCGCTGGGCCCCCAGCCCACCGGCCTGCCCGCCGCCGTCGCCGCCACCGGCGCCCATCTCGAACACCGCCGGATCGACCCCATGGCGGAACTCGTTCGCGTACACCGTCTCTGCGTCCTCCGCGCCGCCGACCTCGGCCTGGACCCCGACCACCCGCGCAGCCTGACCCGCTCGGTGGTCCTCGACTGAGTTTGGAGCTCGGCAGTGCAGCAAGATTCGACCCCCCTCGAACCCGATGCGCTGGTGCTCGGCCTGGACGTCGGCGGCACCACCATCAAGGCCGAGATCACCGACGCCGCAGGTGCGGTCCTCGCCTCCGGCGCGGTGGCCACCCCGCACGGCGAGGCCGCCTTCGACGCCATGCTCGAACTCGGGGACAAGCTGCTGGCCGAACTCCCGCCCGCCGACCGCCCCCGCGTCGCCCGCGCCGCCGTCCTACTCCCCGGCGTGGTCGACACCGCCGCCTCGATCGCGGTCTTCAGCGCCAATATCGGCTGGCGCGACGTCCGGGTCGGCCCCCGCTTCACCGACCGCTGGTCCATGCCCGTCCTCCTCGAACACGATGTCACCGCCGCGGGCTGGGCCGAATGGCGCTTCGGCGCGGGCCGCGCCCACGACACCGTCCTGGTCGTCGTCATCGGCACCGGCATCAGCGGAACCCTCTCCGTCAATGGCGGATTCGTCCGCGGCGCCCTCGGCCAAGCGGGCGAATACGGCCACATCCCGGTCCGCAAGAACGGCCTCCCCTGCCCCTGCGGCAACACCGGCTGCGTGGAAACCCTGGCCTCCGCCCCCGCCATCACCCGCGCCCACGCCCGCCGCACCGGCCACGAATACCCCAGCGCCGCAGACATCTTCGCCCGCCTCCCCGATGATCCGGCCGCCCGGGCAGTCGTCACCGACGCTGTGGAAGCCCTGGCCGACGGCCTGATCGGCATAGTCCACGCCGTCTGCCCCGAACTCATAGTCCTGGGCGGTGGCCTCGCGGGCGCAGGCGAAGCCCTCGCCCACCCCCTCCACCAAGCCCTCACCACCCGCCTCCGCCTCGTTCCGGCCCCCGCCGTCGTCATCGGAACCTTCGGCGCCCGAGCCGGATTGACCGGCTCCGCCCTCTTGGCCCGCCACGGAGCCCTGATATGACCGGCTCGATACGGGTGGCGCGGTGAGCGGGTGGGGAGCGGGAGGGACCGTGGGGGTGCATGTTCGGGGGCGGATCGTGTCGGCGGCGCACGATATCGACGACGGGGTGGTGTCGATCGACGGCGAGCGGGTCGCCCGGGTGCGGACCACTGCCGAATGGCGGGCGGCGCATCCGGATTGGGGACCTTTGCCGTTCCTGGGCATACTGTTGCCCGGGCTGGTCGACATTCACAATCACGGTGGGGCCGGGCATCGGTTCGATACCGTCGATCCGGCGGAAGCGGCTGCTGCTGCGGCGTTTCATCGCGGGCGGGGGACCACGACCGTGCTGGCGGGGATTGTGACGGCCGCGCCCGACGCGATGGTGGATCAGGTCGCCGCGCTGCGGGACCTGGCCGCGGACGGGGTGATCGGCGGGATCCATATCGAGGGGCCATTTCTGTCCGGATCCCGGTGCGGAGCGCACGATCCGGGGTTGCTGCTCGATCCGGACGTCGCATTGACCGACCGCCTGCTGGCGGCGGCCGAAGGGCAGGTGCGGGTCATGACCATCGCACCGGAGCGCGCTGGATTTGCCGAGGTCGCGCGGCTGCTGGCCGAGCGCGGCGTCACGGTATCCCTGGGCCACAGCGATGCCGTGTTCACCGATTTCCGGAATGGGCTGCGGCCCAACGGATTCGGTAGATCCGTCACTCATCTGGGCAATGGCATGCCGCCCATGCATCACCGCGCGGCCGGGCCGGTGGCGGGAGCCTTGGCTGCCGCCGCGAGCGGGGACGCGACCGTCGAGCTTATCGGCGACGGCGTTCACATCGACTCCGGTTTCGCGGCAATGGTCTTCGCGGTGGCGTGAGACCGGGTCGCATTGGTGACCGATGCCATGGCCGCCGCCGGTATGGCCGACGGGGTCTATCGACTCGGGCCGCAGGAGGTGCGCGTGAGCGATGGCGTGGCACGGGTGGCGAGCGGGTCCATTGCCGGTGGGACGGCCGACCTGTTGCAGTGCGTGCGCTGGGTGGTCCGGGAATGCGGGGTCCCGCTGCGCGATGCCGTGCGCGCGGCAACGCAAACCCCCGCCACCACAGCGGGATTGACCGATGTCGGGGAACTGCGGCCCGGCACGTTCGCGGACCTCATCGTCGTCGACGACGAACTGCGCCTACAGCGGGTGCTGCACCGCGGGCGGTGGGCGTCATGATCCTCACCGTCACCGCGAACCCCGCGTACGACCTGACCTACCGAATGGCGAAGTTCGAATACGGCGCGGTACAGCGGGTCCCGGAAGTCGAACAGCGGGTCGGCGGCAAGGGCCTCAATGTGGCGCGAGTCCTGCGAAGCCTAGGCGTCGAGTGCATGGCGACAGGCTTCGCAGACCTCGCCTTCGCAACCGCCGCCGGACGTGAACTACCGGTCGACTTCGTGACCTGCCTGCCGTGGGTACGGCGAACCGTCGTGATCACCGAAGCGAACGGGACCACCACCGGCCTGTGGGAACCCGGTGCGCCACTGCCCGATCCAAGCTCGGTGCACCAACTCCGCGCCAAGATCACCGAACTCCTACCCCGGGCGCACGGCCTGGTGATCTCGGGTTCCCTGCCGAAAGGCGTGGGCCCCTCCCTACCCGCACAACTGGCCGGGCTAGCGACCGCCGCCGGAATCCCCGTCATCTGCGATGTGGACGGCGAAGCCCTGCGCCACGCGTCCCGAGTGCCCGGCGTCGTCCTCATGCCCAATGCCGACGAACTGCACTCCCTTACCGGTGCCACCCCGAGCACCCCCGCAGAGGTCGCAACAGCAGCCGGTCCGCTCCTATCCGGGGGCGTAGCCGCAATCATCGCCACCCGAGGCCCTGACGGGATGGTCGCCATCACCCCGCACGGCTCCTGGTCCGCCCACCTCCCAACCCCCATCCAAGGCAACCCCACCGGCGCAGGCGACGCCGCCGCAGCCTCCGCCATCACCACCCTCCGAGCTCATCAGCGGCGCATGTATTCACGCGAGAGACACGCCGGTAGTCGGCAGCATGAGTACCTGCTCGCGAGGGAGTGGGGTGGGTTGTTGGTGGGGGCGGTGGCTGTTTCGGGGGCTGCGGTGGGGATGCCCCTGGCTGGGGAGATCGACCTCGGGGTGCGGGATCGGCTGGTGGGGGCTGTTGTTGTCGAATCGGTGAGAGTGCCGGACGTTCGGGAGTTTTCATGACGTTGCTACCTGTTCCCGAGCTCATCGCGCTGGCGCGGCCGGGTGGGTTGGGGGCGTTCAATGTGATCACCCTCGAGCATGCGGAGGCCATTGCGGCGGCGGCCGAGGAGGTGGGCAGGGCTGCGATTCTGCAGATTTCGGAGAACACGGTGAAGTATCACGGGGGGCTCAAGCCGCTCGCGCGGGCTTGTTTGCAGATAGCGCAGGACAGTTCGGCGGCGCTCGGGGGGCATTTGGATCACGCCACGGAACGCGGGCTGATCGAGGAAGCCGTGGAGGTCGGGTTGAACCCCGTCATGTTCGACGGGGCGCGGCTGGACTATGCGGAGAATATTGCCGCGACTGCGGAGATTGCGAAGTGGTGTGCGGCGCGGGAGGTGTTCGTGGAGGCCGAACTCGGGGAGGTTGGGGGTAAGGACGGTGCGCATGCGCCGGGGGTGCGGACCGATCCGGAGGAAGCGGCCGAGTTCGTGGCGGTAACGGGGGTTGACGCGTTGGCGGTGGCGGTGGGGTCGGTGCATGCCATGCAGACGCGGGGGGCGGCGCTGGACGACGGATTGATCGCTCGGCTGGCGGCGCGGCTGCCGGTGCCGCTGGTCTTGCACGGATCTTCCGGTGTCCCAGACGAGGGTCTGCGGGCGGCGGTGCGGCACGGGATGGTGAAAATAAATATCGGAACGCGGCTGAATATTGCTCTCACCGCGGCGGTGCGGGCCGCGCTGGAAGGAAATTCCGCGTCGGATCCGCGAAAATACCTGGGGCCGGGGCGATTCGGAATGCAGCGGGATGTGGTGAACCATTTGCGTGTGTTGAACGTATGACCGGGTGATGGGTGGGGCGCATCTGAGACGGCACAGACATTGAGTGCCATAGTGCGAACGAAAGCTTGCGTCCGGGTGCCCGGCGTGCAGAGTGGTACTGGTGATCCTCACCGTGACCATGAACCCGGCCTATGACATGACCTACCGGGTCGAGCATTTCGAGCGGGGGCGAGCACACCGGGTGCGGTCGGTGGATCAGCGGCTCGGCGGACGCGGCATCAATGTCACGCGCGTGCTCAACCAGCTCGGGAAATACGCGCGCGCCACCGGTTTCTCGGATCACTCGTTCGCCGCGGCGGCCTCGCTGGAGATGCCGGTGGATTTCGTGCACGCCCTGCCCTGGGTGCGGCGCACGGTGGTCATCAGCGAATCCGACGACGGCACCGCCACCGCGCTCTGGGAACCCGGGCCGCGTATTTCCGAACCGCGCGCCGTCGACCAGCTACGCGTCCGGGTGGCCGGACTGCTCTCGGATATGACCGGCCTGGTGATCGCGGGATCGCAGCCCGGCGGCGTGGATCCCGGCCTGCCCGCCGAGCTGGCGCGCCTGGCGATCGCGGCGGGGGTCCCCACCATCTGCGATTTCGACGGTCCGGCACTCGAACTCGCCGCCACCGTCCCGGGCATCACCCTCACCCCGAATACCGAGGAACTGGAACGCCTCACCGGCTGTCCAGCCACGACGGTCCCGGAGATACTGGCTGCGGTCGACCCCCTCATCGCCGATGGCGCGAATGCGGTCATCGTCACCCGCGGCGGTGCGGGCATGGTCGCGGTCACCGCCGATCGCGCGTGGTCGGCCGCCCTTCCACAACCTCTCGCGGGCAACCCGACCGGTGCGGGCGATGCCGCGGTGGCCGCCATCATCGCCGCCCTCGCCGCCGACCCGGCCCCGGACTGGCCCACCCTCCTGGCCGACGCCGTCGCCACTTCCGCTGCGGCCGTGGTCATCCCCGTGGCAGGGGAGATCGACCGCGTCCTCCGCGACCGCCTACTCCCGACGGTCCGCGTCCGCGAACTGGAATTCGTGGCCGCGCGCCCCTAGCCCGCAACAGGGGGTTGGCCAGTCGGCCGAGACCGCCGCCGGGCGGCGTGGTTTGACGGTGCGGGCCGGTCGGATTGGTACTGTCGTGCGGGTGTCGGACCTCGAATACCAGCAGGATCACGGATCGGGGGTGGACGACGGTTTTCGAATGCCGCGGGCGGTGCGCGTGGCGCAGGTCTTCGCGGTGGGGCTGGCACTGGTCGGGGTGGTGTGCGTGGCATCCGCGGGATGGTTGCTGGGGAGCAGGTCGGCGCTGATGACCGCCGTGCCGTTCCTCCCGGCCTGGTTGCTCGGTCTGGTGGCCTCGACATTCAATGCCGAAGGACAGTCGGTGCGGATCGGCGCGATCCTGCTTGCCGGACTGAACATGCTGTGGACGGTGCCGTCGATCACCGACGGACGGCCGCCCGGGCCCCTGGGGACGATCGTGTCGCTGGTGGTGATCGTGGCGCTGTTCCGGCGCGAGGCGCGGGATTGGTTCGAACCGTCCCAATGGTGAATCCGTGCGGTTAACCCGAAGCGGTGGCCGGACGTAACAACCCGGAAATCTCGTCCGCCGATTCGCAATCTCCGTGCAATTCCCGGCTCTTACTGTGGCCCTATGAGTTCGGAAGTGACCGCTGGTGGCACGGGTATTCACATCAGCGGGTTGAGCAAGACGTTCCGGTCGGGGCGGCGCACGGTGCAGGCCCTGGACGCGGTGGATCTGCACACCGAGCAGGGCGCGTTCCTGTCGCTGCTGGGTCCGTCCGGATGCGGGAAGTCCACGATCCTGCGGATTCTCGCCGGGCTCGACACCCCGACCGCGGGCACGGCGCGCATCAATGGCGAGACCCCGGCGGAACTGCGCCGCCGCCACGAGTTCGGGATCGCCTTCCAGGATTCGGCGCTGCTGCCCTGGCGCAGTGTGGAATCCAATATCAAACTGCCCTTGCAGGTGGCCGGGATGCCGGTCGATCCGAAGCTGATCGCGGACCTGATCCGGCTCGTCGGGCTGGAGGGCTTCGAGAAGGCCAAACCGGCACAGCTGTCCGGCGGTATGCGGCAACGGGTTTCGATCGCGCGCGCATTGGTCGTGAAGCCCACCATCCTGCTGCTCGACGAGCCCTTCGGCGCGCTCGACGATATGACCCGCCAGCGGCTCAATCTGGAACTGCTGCGCATCTGGACCGAAAAGCCCGCCACCACACTCATGGTCACGCACGGCATTGCCGAAGCGGTGTTCCTGTCCGATGTGGTCGCCGTCATGAGCCCGCGGCCCGGGCGCGTGGTGGAGGTCGTCGATATCGATCTGCCGCGGCCCCGCACCCCGGAGATGATGCGCAGCCCGGAATTCCACAAGCTGCACGACTACCTGTCCGAGCTGCTGTTCGGCCGCAGCGGACAGGGCGGGGTGACGGCGGAATGAGCACTCGGAAGTGGCTGGGCGGGGCCGCCGGAATCGCCGCCCTGCTCGCACTCTGGTCGATTCTCGCGGTGATGAACGTCGCGGGCGGGACCGTGCCCGGACCGTGGCGGGTGCTGCACACCATGTACACCGACGGCTGGGCGCTGTACGGACCCAATTTCGAAATCACGGCCTGGGGTGCGCTGCAAGGCTTCCTGTGGGGCAATCTGCTCGCCATCGCGCTCGCGGTGCTGGTGGTGTTGATCCCGCCCATCGAAATGCTGGTCACCCAGCTGGCCATCCTGAGCTACTGCACCCCGCTGCTCGCGCTCGGCCCGATCATCCTGGTGGTGTTCGGCGGCCGCACGCCCACGGTGTTCCTGGCCGCCATGTACTGCTTCTTCACCACCATGGTCGGCACCGTCTCCGGACTGCGCTCGGCCGACGGCACCAGCCTGGACCTGATCCGCGCCTACGGCGGCGGACGCTGGCAGCAACTGCGCCGCGTGCAATTGATCGCGGCGCTGCCGAACACCTTGGCCGCCTTGAAGATCGCCGCGCCCTCGGCGGTGCTGGGCGCCATCATCGGCGAATACCTGGGCGGCGTGGACAGCGGTATCGGCGTCGCGCTCACCGCGGCGCAGAACGCCTACGAGGTGCCGCGCACCTGGGGCATGGCCCTGGCCGCCGCCGCGCTCGCCGGGCTCGGCTATGCGCTGGTGGCGCTGGTGGCCCGGGTAGCGGTGCCGTGGACGCGAGCGGAGGCGTGATGAAGGCCCTGAACGTATTGCGGCCCATCGGGAGATTCCTGCTGCCGCTGCTGGTTTCGCTGATTTTGCTGGTCGCGCTGTGGTGGGGTTTCCTCCAGCTCTATCCGCAGGTCGGACTGGTCGGTAAGACGCCGGGCGATGTCTGGGCCTATCTGATGACCGGCCCGACCTCCGATACGGTCCGCCAGTCCATCTTCGGCGAACTCCGGATCACCCTGCGCGATGCCGCCATCGGGTTCGGTCTCGGCATGGGCGGGGCGCTGCTGGTGGCGGCGCTGTTCGTGGGCGTGCCCGCCGTCTCGCAGGCGTTCATGCCGGTGGCCATGCTGCTGCGCTCGGTGCCGCTGGTGGCGCTCACCCCGATCATTGTGCTCATCTTCGGCCGCGGCCTGCTCGGCGTCACCGTCATGGCCGCCATCGTGGTGTTCTTCCCGGCCCTCGTCATGATCATGACCGGGCTGCGTTCGGCGCCCAGGCAGGCCATGGAACTGGTTGCCGCATACGGCGGTTCGCAATGGACGGCGCTGCGCATGGTCGCCGTCCCGGCCGCGCTGCCCTCGGTGTTCGCGGCCGCGCGGGTCTCGGTGCCCGGTGCGCTCATCGGCGCCCTGCTGGGCGAATGGCTGGGCAGCGGCACCGGATTGGGCGCGGGCCTGATCCGCGCCATTCCCACCTTCCAGTACAACCGGCTGTGGGCGTCCATCGCGGTGGTGACGGTGGTGTCGGTCTTCGCCTACGCGGTGGTCGGCGTGCTGGAGAATCTGGTGCTGGCGCGCTTCGCTCCGCAGCAGGGCCGGGATTGAGAACACGAGTTAACCTGGCGCACACAAATGGCGGGGCGAAAGCAAAATATTCGAAATCGAAAGCCCTTACATTCGCCCCATGAGTCGTATGTCCCGGCCGAGTCCGGTCTCCCAGTTGTCCTTGGATCGGCGATCCTTCCTCCGCTACGCCGGAATCACCGGCGCGGTGCTGGGCGGTGCCGGACTGCTCGCTGCCTGCGGTGACGACTCGTCCGGGACGAGCAATGGCACCATTGCCGACGGATCGAAATACGGCACCGTGGCGGTGCAGCTGTCCTGGCTGAAGAACATCGAATTCGCGGGCGAGTACTTCGCCGATTCCAAGGGCTATTACAAGGAGGCCGGGTTCGGCTCGGTCAATCTCATCGCGGGCGGCGCGGCCAGCACCTCGGTGGAGGCGGGCCTCGGCACCGGCAAGGTGTGGATCGGCATGTCCGCGCCGCAGACCACCGCCCCCGCCATCCTGGAGGGGTTGAACGCCAAGATCGTCGGCGCGACATATCAGAAGAACCCCTTCTGCATCGTCAGCGCCATGGGCAAGCCCATCCGCTCCCCGCAGGACATGAAGGGCCGCAAGATCGGTGTGCAGGACACCAATCAGCTCATCTTCAATGCCCTGCTCACCGCCAACGGGATGACCCCGAGCGATGTCACCATCGTGCCCGCGCAGTTCGACCCGACCCCGCTCGCCAACGGAGAGGTCGACGGCTGGGTCAGCTATGTCGCCAATGAGCCGATCATCTTGAGCAGCAAGGGCTTCCCCAACTACAACTTCCTGTTCGCCGATTACGGGCTGCCGCTGGTGGCGGAGACCCTGACCGTGAAGCAGGAGACCATCGACAACGAGCGCGACAAGCTCAAGGCGTGGCTGCTGGCCGATACCAAGGGCTGGCGCGACGCCGTGGCGAGCCCGTCGGAGTCCGCGCGCCTGGCCGTCGAGGTGTACGGCAAGGATCAGCGCCTGGACCTGTCCGAGCAGACCATGGAGGCCGGGGCGCAGAACGACCTGGTCGTCTCGGCCGATACCAAGGCCAACGGGCTGTTCACCATGACCGACGAACTCATCGCCAAGAACATTGCCGCCCTGGCCAAGGCGAAGATCGATATCGCGGCGGACAAGCTGTTCGACATGTCGATCCTGAAGGAGCTCTACGCCGAGCATCCGGAGCTCAAGACGCCGGTGTGATCCGGAATGCGGCGGGGCCCAAGCCTTTCCGGCGCGGGCCCCGTTCCGCTGTGCTTCGGGACTACCGGACCAGGGTGGGCCGCAACGGGATCTCGCCGCTGTGCGTCGACAGCGATTCCGCGGTGCCGCTGTTGCGGACGGCGAGCATTTCCGCGGCAATGGCGATGGCGGTCTCGGCGGGGGTGCGGGCGCCGATATCGAGACCGGCGGGGGAGTGCAGGCGGGACAGGGTTTGATCGGTGAAGCCACCGGCGCGCAGCGCCTCCAGGCGGCGGTCGTGTGCGGTGTGGGAGCCCAGCGCGGCCAGGAATCCCACCTCGGGTAGTCGTAGCGCAATGGTGAGCAGCGGGATCTCGAACTTGGCGTCGTGCGACAGCACCACGATCGCGGTGCTGGAATCGATCTCGCCCGCCGCCGCCAGGGTATTCAGATACCGGTGCGGCCAGTCGACGATCACCTCGCAGCCCGGATACGCCTCGGAACTGGCGAAGGTCGGCCGGGCGTCGCAGACGGTCACCCGGTACCCCAGCAGCTTGCCCTGGGTGGCCAGCGCGGCGGTGAAAGCATTGGCGCCGAAAAGGATCAGCCGCGGCGGCCGCACGAACGAGGATACGAACACATCCGAATCCGGCAGCGACACCAGTTCGGTGGCATGGCGGCGATCGGTGACCAGATGCTGGCCGATCACATCCGGATTCGAATGCCACACCACGGTGAACACGGTGGCCTGCCGCTGCGCCGCGATATCCGCCGCCACATCCGGGAACTCGGGAAAATGCCTGCGCGAGAACGGTTCCGTGAATACATCCAGGCTGCCGGGGCAATCCATCCCGGCCTCGATCCCGCTGCCCGGCCCGAACCGGTGCAGCCCCCGATGTCCGGTCCGCGCGGATTCCCGCGCCGCCTCATAGGCCGCGGCCTCCGCGCAGCTCGCCGAAATCGATCCGAACGCCCGCCCCTCGGCGTCGACGACCATTGCCGCCCCGATCGGCATCGGCGTCGACCCCTGGGTCCGCACCAATGTCGCCAATCCGCCCGTTCGCCCGCTGTGCCACACCCGCAATAGATCGTCGACGATATCCCGCATCTTTACTTTGCTCCCGATCACCGTGTGCTGTCGCGCGGATAGTCCCGATCGATCCCCGTCGCCAAGTCGTCACACGTGACGCACACCATATCCGCTCGTTGCTTTAAATAAGTGCCCGCCCCCGAATTTCTCTCCGCATTCCCTACGGCCCCCGACCAGTGCGCGCGACCCAGAACCACCGGGTGGCCGGGCGTCCCGCGAAAGACCGCCCGCGCCAAACCGCTGGCACTTTCATATGCGGCGGCTATGACTCTGGCCACCGCATCGCCGCCGACATCCGGCGTATCCACCGGCATGATCGCCACGAATTCGGGCGGCCCGCCAGTGTTCCCACCGGTGGCATTCCCGTCCGAAGTAATCCCCGCCGCAACAGTCCCGCCCGCAGTCGTCCGCGCAGCAAGGTCGAGCCCGAGCCCCGGGGCGGCCGCCGCGGCGGCGATCCCGGCACGCAGTGAAGCGCTCAACCCAACCGCCCAATCGGCCGCCCAGACCGCCCGCACGCCCGGCGGCAATGCGATGCGGGGAGTTAGCGACACTAGCCACGAACAGTCGCCGCCCGGACCGGGCGCGCACCGCGCCGGACCCGTCGCACCGAGTACCACGATGACGCGGTCGCAGCCGCCGTCGCGTAGCGCGCCGATCGCCGACTGCAGCCAGGCGCCGTTCTCGGCCAGTGCTTTCGGCATCCCGTAGCGGGTCCCCGCACCCGCGGCCAGGACAATGCCGTCGCAGCGCGCGAGCGTCATGCGGGCAGAATTTCGGGGGGCATGCGGGCAGGGTAACGCTGCCCGGCGATGTTCGCTCCCCGAGTGGCGGGTGGTGTTGCCATGGCCGATCCTGGAGGGCGATGACCGACCACAAGATCGACCTCGAGGCTTTTGCCGGACTCTCGCCCACGGCCGCCGCCCAGCTGTTGCTGACATGCTGCTCGTCCCCCGCGTGGGCGCGGGCGGTGGCCGCGCGGCGACCATATGCGAGCCTCGAGGAGGTCCTGGTGGCCGCCGATGCCGAACTCGACGCGCTCGACGAGGCCGAGATCGATCTCGCACTGGCCGGGCATCCGCGCATAGGCGATCGGCCGGACAGCGCGAACTCGGCGCGCGAACAGGCGGGCATGGCCACCGCCGACGACGCCGTGCGCGCCGCCATTGCCGCGGGGAACCGCGAATACGAGGCACAATTCGGGCACGTGTATCTGGTGTGTGCCACCGGTAGGACGCCGGAGGAGCTGCTGAAGATACTCACCGAACGACTCGGGAACGAACCGGCCACCGAAAGGCGCATAGTGCGGGCGGAATTGGCGAAGATCAACCGGATCCGGCTGCGGCGCCTGCTGGGCGAGGACGCGGCATGAGCACGCTGAGCACCCATGTGCTGGACGCCGTGCGCGGAATACCCGCCGCCGGTATCGCGGTAACGCTGACCGAGGCGGACGGCGCGGAACTGGCGCGCGGCGTGACCGATGCCGACGGGCGAATCGCAGCGCTGGCCGGTGAACTGCCCGCAGGCACCTACCGGCTCTCCTTCGCCACCGGTGACTATTTCGCGGCCCAGGTCGTCGAAAGCTTCTATCCGGAGGTGACCGTCGCCTTCACCGTGACGGGCGAGCGGCATTATCACGTCCCACTGCTGCTGTCGCCCTTCGCCTTCTCGACGTATCGGGGCAGCTGAACGGCCCGGCGGCACCCGAACCGGTTCCGCCGCACCGCGAACGGCTCGACCGCGCCACGAGATGCCGGATGCGGGATCGCGCGGAGTGCCCTCCCAGCCCTCAGCCTCTCGCCGATGTTCTCGGCGCGTCCGGGGGCGGATCGGCGGGGGCGGACAGCCGGGCCAGGTCGGCGCGAATCTGATCGGCGCGTTTGACGCCGAGGCTTTCGTAGAGGGCGAGTGCCTTGCGCAGGAATTCGCAGGCGCGGGCGCGTTTTCCGGCGTGGGCGGCGACATCGGCCAGGGCATTCCAGGCGTCGGCCTCGCCATGCGGGTCACCGCTGCGGCGGGCGATGTTCAAGGAGTCGGAGTAGAAGCCCTGGGCGGCGTCGAGGTCGGCTAGATCGCGTTCTATGTGGCCGTGGCCGCGCAAGGCGTCCGCGCGCAGCAGGCTGTCGCCGATCTGCTGGCCGATCCGATTCGATTCGTCGAATTGCGCACGGGCGGTGGTGAAATCGCCACGCACTCGATTGACGTTGCCCAGGCCCCAGAGCGACCAGCCCCGGCTGTAGTGGTCGCCGATCTGATCGGCGATGGTGAGGGCGGCGCTGTAGAAGCGGCGCGCGGTGAGCGGATCCCCCGCCAGGCGCTCGATATGGCCCAGGCCGCGCATGGTGTCGCCCTCGAATTTGGGATTCTCCAGCTGGCGCGCAATGCTCAGCACATCGGCGTAGGCGTGCCGGGCGCGATCGTAATCGCCTATGTGCCTGGTGACTTCGGCATAGTCCCAGAGCGCGGACGCTTTGCGCAGGGCGTCGTCGGTGGCCTCGGCAATAGCGTGCGCCTCGTTGAAGCATTTCGAGGCGACGTCGTAGTCGCAGGCCAGGCGGTGCACCGTGCCGAGACCGTAGAGCACATCGCATTCGGCGATGCGGTCACCGTTGACCCGGGTGATATCCAAGGCGCGCAGGAACATTCGCTTGGCGTCCGACCAGTGGCCGAGCCCGGACAGGTGGGAGGCGAGCAGGCGGGCCAGCTCCCCGGTGTCCGCACCCGAACCCGAGGCCTGGATGCAGCCGAGCAGCATTTCCCGTTCCCGGGTGAGCCATTCGCGGGCCTCGGCGATCTCTTCCGGCGGGTCCGGGCTGGGTGGATTGGGAAAACTGCCCGCCACATCGAAAGGTCGTGGCGCACCGACCCGTTGGGCCACCCGCACGCTGTAGCGAATGAGCCGCCCGACCGCCGCGGTGTGCTCACTGGGTAGATCCTCCAGCGCCGCCTGCGCGCGGGCGAGCAGGCGGGTCACATCGTGAATGCGATAGCGCTGTCCGCGCAGCCCGCTACCGGCCGCATCGAGGAGGCCGACCTCGAAGATGCGCCGGATCAGGGCATTGGCGGCCTCCGGCGACAGATCCGCCATAGCGGCCAGGGTTTCGGCGCTGATCTCCGAACCCGGGAACCAGCCCAGCAGCCGCACCGCGCACCGCAGATCCGGCTCCGGCAGCCGCTGATACGACAATTCGAAAGCGGCGCGCAGGGTTTCGCCCTCGCCCGAGAAACGGGACAGGATATCGGCGGCGGGCGATTCCTCGGCGGCCGGAACGTGCTCGAGCCGATCGCGCAATTGCTGGAGCTCCCGCTCGGCGGCGGCGAGCATATCCGGGCCGCCGTGGGCGAGCTGACCGGCTATCAGGCGCAGCGCCAAGGGCAGCCGCCCCGCCGTCTCCAGAATCCGGCGTACCGCCCCCACGTCGTAGCCGGGCGGCAGATGACTCAGAGTCACCAGCAGCTCCTCGGCCTCGGCGCGCGGCATGGCATCCAATTGCAGCGGCGCGGAACCCACCAGCCCGGTGAGCTTGCGGCGGCTGGTGATCAGCACGAAGCAGCCCGGCGCGTGCGGCAGCAGATCGCGCACCTGCTTGGAGTCGAGCACATTGTCGAACACGATGAGCATGCGCCGATCCCGCATCTCGAAGCGCCAGCGTTCCGCTCGCCGCGCCTGATCCGGCTCGATGGTCTCCGGCGGCACCCCGATCCGCAGCAGCAGCTGCTCCAGCACCCCGGTGGCGGTGCGCGGTGCGCGGCCCTCGGTGTGACCGCGCAGGTCCTCCCAGATCCAGCCGTCCGGATAGCAGCCGGAATGTTCCTTCACGATCTTGCGGGCCAGTGCGGTCTTGCCCATCCCCGCCAGGCCGTTGATCACGTGCACCGCGGGCCGATTGGCGTCCAGATGCTCGCGCACCCGGCGCAGCAGTTCCGTGCGCTGCTCCTCGCGGCCGACGAAAAGCATTGTCTCCTCGGGAATCCCGCGTGAATTCGGCAGCGCCGTGCAGTGCCGCGCCACCTCCTCCCGGAACGCCACCACATCCGGGCCCGGCATCTGCAGCAGATCGGCGGTGTCCACCAGCCGATCCCAGCTGGTGCGGTAGATCGCCGCCAGATTCTTGAGCGCCTCCACCGCCTCCTGCGTCAGCTCGTTCGCCAGCCGCCACGCCTTGCGCGGCCGACACCCCCGATGCCGCAATTCCGCCGCCAGATGCTCCAGCAACTCGTGCTCACGCAACCCGATGCCGAGTAGAATCCGCCGCAGTTCCTTCCGCGCGTCGGCGCCGACATCATCGGATTCACCGTTCTGGGGCACGGTGCGCCTCCCCGCCTAGGCGACCGCACGGATTCCACCGCCGCCGCTGTGAATATTTCCTTGGTACCGCGCGAATTTCAGCTGGTCAAGGACGCGTGATACGCCAAGAAATTCCGGACGGCGCTGGGATTCGAAGTGATTCGCGATTTCGCGACCATTGAGCCACCACCAGGACCGGCGAAACAGGGGGCGGTCCGACCGGGCGGAAAGGATCGGGTCAATGGCAATCACCGCTTCCAACTGGCTCATCAGCAGCGATGTGGCGCAGGAGGTCGCCTTCCGGGTCGACGTACCCGAACCGCGACGGGGCCGCTGGGTGCTGTCCTACCTGCCCACCTCCATGCGCTTCACCCGCGAACAGGCCATGGCCGGCGTGGTGCTGGCCGAGATGGTCATTGCCGGACTGCTTAATCCCGGCGGCGAATTCGACGGTGAGATGGCCTCCCTCAATGCGGGCATTCTCGGCGTCACCCTCACCGAGGGTCATGTGCCTGCTCGCCCTGCGCGGCGCCGAGGACGAGGGGGAGGCGCCAGGATCCACCGGGTTCTGGCGCCACCCACAGGGCCGCTGCGATATCCGCCACGACCGGAACCGCGACGGCAGAGGAGTCACCCGGTGATCCTCGACCTCGGCCCTTTCGTCTTCGTCATGCCGCTACCGCGTTTCCACGCCGGCTGGTTCGCCGGATTGTTCACGGCCGTCATTGTTTTCGCGGTCATGGTGATGCTCGTCGTGGCAAGCAGCTGCGGTGGCTCGACCGCCACGAACCAGGGGGAGGAGGGCGTTCCGCAGAACGGGTGGCGGGTGACTGCCACCCGTTCTGCGGGACGTTACCGCTCGGCGGAACATCCCGGCCCGGCCCTGCGATTTCTCCAGAGGAGGAGTGATGACCACCGCTCATATCGAACTGCTGCCCGACGGCAGCTACGAACTGCGCATCGGCACGGCGGGATTCGGCAATGGCACGACCGCCCGTCTCGCCGGGCTGGCCGCGGGCGCACTCGGCACCACCGTCGACCGCATCCGCATCCGGCACAGCGGCGAATTCGGTGCCGCCGATGCCGGTGCCGTCACCCGCTTCGCCAGTGAGCAACTGCGGCGGCGCATCATGCGCCGCACCGTCGCGCTCACCGGTCACCCCGCCGATATCCACACCCTCGAATCCGGCGGGGTCCGCGGCTACCAGGGCCGGTTTCTCACCGCGCTGGAACTGCTGGCGGACGGCCCGTTGCGGGCCACGGCCATTCGCTCAGGCGAAGAGGTCGCGCACGAACGGGAGTGAATCGACCAGGGAGGCATTGACGGCTCCGCTGTGGTCGGCGGCGTAGGTGCGCAGGGTGAACGGCTGGCCGTTGGCCTGCACCTTCGCCGCGAAGGCCAGGGTGGCGGGGGTGATCACATCGGTGTCCTCCAGGCCCTGGCCCATGAATACCGGCTTGTCGTAACCGGTTTCGGGGAGGCCCATGTAGGAGGCCAGTAGGCCGGGGAGGTTCGGGATCTGGGCGAAGGGGCGGGAGAACAGGTCGCCGAGGATCACCTTGTGCGCGCCGAGCTCCTCGCCGATGGGATCCAGGCAGGACTGGCTGGAACGGTTCAGCCAGTAGCGGCCCGCATCGGTGAGATAGGACTCGATATTCAGGTCCGGATAGGTGGTGCGCAGGCCGTTGAGGATGTACAGGATGTAGGCGGTGATGTGCGAGCCGAGTCTGATCGGCGGCACATTCGGGGCCAGGGGGAGCATGGCGTTCTCGATATAGGCGGGGACGCCGGTGCCCACCGCGCCGCGGTAGTCCAGTTCCGGGCCGCCGAATTCGGTGGCGAAGCGGGCGGTGGTGACGGCCGCGCCGCCGCCCTGGGACTGGCCGACGACCACCCATTTGTTCGACAGCGCGGGATAGTGGCGGGTGGCGGCCGTGACCGCGTCGACCACATTGTGCGCCTCCACGACGCCGTTCAGGTACGGGTGGTCGCCGGGTGTGCCGAGGCCCGCGTAATCGGCGGCGACAATCGCGTAACCCTGTCGCAGCCAGGTCCCGAGGTAGGCCCAGTCGCGTTCGCGGGCAACGGGTCCGGCGATGGAGTAGGCGCAGTCGTCGCCGAGGCCGATGGTGCCGCGCGCCCAGGCTATGACCGGCCAGCCACCGTCCGGCGCCGCACCGGGCGGGAAGTAGACGGCCGCGCTCGCGGTTGTATAGGCCTCGCCCGCGGTCGTGCTGGTGTAGAGGATCCGCTGCGAACCCACCGATCCGGGCAGGGTGGCGGCGGGTGCGAGGGGTGCCACGGCGGTGACCGTGCCCGTCCCGGGGAGGGGTGTCGCGAGGGCGGGCGAGCCGCTGACCAGCGCGGCGATCGAAAGGGCGGCGATTGCGGCCGTGCGCGGCCATCGATTCCGCATGGATTCCTCCTCATACCGCTGTGACGGCGCGGCAGCCCTGGACATGCGATCAGATTAGGCCGTGTTTCGGACCCCGGGTGGCCTGCCCCACACCCACCAAGATCACAATCGACTGTGAAGGTTCTCACAAGTCGTCGGTTCCCGGCGCGTCGGGTTCCGGTGGCCGCGATCACCCAAGCAGTACGGGCGTTATGCAAAACTGCACGTCAGGCCTACCGGCGAGTAGATTCCCCCGCTGCAATTAACAGGCAAATTTCGCAGAGTTAGCAATGAGCAGGTGAAACCTAGCGGGGATTAACACTTGCAACAGGTAGGCGCACATTTTTTCCTGTGCCATCGTGTGGAAGTACACCCCGCGGGCCTAGCAAGTCTGCAAATTGCCGCTCCAGCAGAGATCGGATTCTTCAGAGTCCGGCGAGCGGGGCCAACCGAGACCGAACAGAGAAGTGGAGTCAGAGATGTCGACTGTCGGCACCCCGAAGACCGCTGCGGAGATCCAGCAGGACTGGGACACCAACCCGCGCTGGAAGGGCATCACCCGCAACTACACCGCCGAGCAGGTTGTGAAGCTGCAGGGCACCGTCGTCGAGGAGCACACGCTCGCCCGCCGTGGTGCCGAGATCCTCTGGGATCTGGTCAACAACGAGGACTACATCAACTCCCTGGGCGCCCTCACCGGCAACCAGGCCGTGCAGCAGGTTCGCGCCGGCCTGAAGGCCATCTACCTGTCCGGTTGGCAGGTCGCCGGTGACGCCAACCTGTCCGGCCACACCTACCCGGACCAGTCGCTGTACCCGGCCAACTCGGTGCCGTCGGTCGTGCGTCGCATCAACAACGCGCTGCTGCGCGCCGACGAGATCGCCAAGGTCGAGAACGACACCTCCGTCGCCAACTGGCTGGCCCCGATCGTCGCCGACGCCGAGGCCGGTTTCGGTGGCGCCCTGAACGCCTACGAGCTGCAGAAGGCCATGATCGCCGTCGGCGCCGCCGGTGTGCACTGGGAGGACCAGCTGGCCTCTGAGAAGAAGTGCGGCCACCTCGGCGGCAAGGTGCTCATCCCCACCCAGCAGCACATCCGCACCCTGACCTCGGCTCGCCTCGCGGCCGACGTCGCCGGTGTCCCGTCGGTCATCATCGCGCGCACCGACGCCGAGGCCGCCACCCTGATCACCTCCGATGTGGACGAGCGCGACCGCGAGTTCCTCGACGGCACCCGTACCCCCGAGGGCTTCTTCGGTGTGAAGAACGGCATCGAGCCCTGCATCGCGCGCGCCAAGGCCTACGCCCCGTACTCCGACCTCATCTGGATGGAGACCGGCGTGCCGGACCTCGAGGTCGCCCGCAAGTTCGCCGAGGCCGTCCGCGGCGAGTTCCCGGACCAGCTGCTGGCCTACAACTGCTCGCCGTCCTTCAACTGGAAGGCGCATCTGGACGACGCCACCATCGCGAAGTTCCAGCGTGAGCTGGGCGCCATGGGCTTCAAGTTCCAGTTCATCACCCTGGCCGGCTTCCACTCGCTGAACTACGGCATGTTCGACCTGGCGCACGGCTACGCCCGCGAGGGCATGACCGCCTTCGTCGACCTGCAGGAGCGCGAGTTCAAGGCCGCCGCCGAGCGTGGCTTCACCGCCGTCAAGCACCAGCGTGAGGTCGGCGCCGGCTACTTCGACACCATCGCCACCACGGTCGACCCCAACACCTCGACCGCGGCGCTGAAGGGCTCCACCGAGGAGGGCCAGTTCCACTGAGTTGGAACCGGTTTCGAGGACCTGATCCGGGGCGGTAGTCGCATCACACCTTCCGTCGCCCCGGACCCTCGAACCTGTCGAAGGGGGCGCGAGTCCCCTTCGACGGTGTTCATCCGCCCTTCCCGTCGACAGCCCCGGCGGGGAGGGCATTTCCTTATAACGTTGAAAATCAAGACCTTACGAAGGCGCAGGGTCGCACCGAATATCCGACGCCTTCACCCATAGCCACGACGGCCAACACACAGCAGGAGCGGGACGTGAGCAGCAGCGAGAAGATTCAGCGCGTCGGCATTATCGGCGCCGGACAGATGGGCGCGGGCATCGCAGAGGTCTGCGCCCGGGCACACGTCGATGTGCTCGTCTTCGAACAGACCCGTGAGCTGGCCGCGGCCGGCCGGGCGCGCGTCCTGCGGTCGCTGGACCGCGGGGTGTCCAGAGGCAAGATCACCGAGCGGGAGCGCGAGCAGGCGGCCTGGCGGCTGCGCTTCACCTCCGACCTGGGCGATTTCGCCGATCGCCAGCTGGTCGTCGAGGCCGTGCTGGAGAGCGAGGAAGTGAAGACCGCCATCTTCGCCGAGCTCGACAAGGTCGTCACCGACCCCAATGCGGTGCTGGCCTCCAACACCTCCTCCATTCCGATCATGAGGATCGCCGTGGCCACCCACAACCCGGGGCGGGTTGTGGGCATGCACTTCTTCAACCCGGTGCCGGTGCTGCCGCTGGTCGAGCTCATCACCACGCTCAAGACCTCCGACGCGGTCACCAAGCGCGCCGAGCAGTTCGCCTCCGACATTCTCGGCAAGCAGGTCGTGCGCTCCGCCGACCGCTCCGGCTTCGTGGTCAACGCGCTGCTGGTGCCGTACCTGCTCTCGGCCATCCGCATGGTCGAGTCCGGTTTCGCCACCAAGGAAGACGTCGACAAGGCCATGGTGCTCGGCTGTGCCCACCCCATGGGCCCGCTGGCGCTCACCGACCTGGTCGGCCTCGACACCGTGAAGTCCATCGCCGACTCCATGTACGCCGAGTTCAAGGAGCCCCTGTACTCCGCCCCGCCGCTGCTCATGCGCATGGTCGAAGCGGGCCTGCTGGGCAAGAAGACCGGCACGGGCTTCTACCAGTACGGCTCCTCCGCCTCTCCGCGTAGCTAGCGGGCGGCCGCGAGCCGTCGGCGTTGGCAACCCGTGCCGGCGGTTGGGTGCCGAACCTATTTTGGTCGTACCCGGTGAGTTACCCGGCCCTCGCGAGATCAGTTGTCGCGCAGGGCACCGGGGCTCGCCGGGCCTTCGGCCCTGGCGCTTCGAAAGCGCCGAAACCCTAGTTTTCCCAGGTGCACGTCGCCGGGCATGTGGCGGCGTCTACCTTCACCGGGCATAAGCTGCAAATAGGTCGAGTCGGACCGGTAGCTCGGAAGGGAGCGTCCCGCTCATGGTCAATGTCAGCGACGGCTTCGGGTCCAGCATTCTGGGATACCCGAGGATCGGACCGCATCGGGAACTCAAGCGTGCACTCGAGTCGTACTGGCACGGCACGCTGAAGCGCGACGACCTCATCGCCGTCGGGCGCGAGATTCAAGAAAGCCAGTACCTGGAGCTGGCCGCCACGGGCCTCACGCAGGTGCCCGGCAATACCTTCTCCTTCTACGACCATGTGCTCGACAACGCGCTGCTGTTCGGCGCGGTGCCGAAGCGGTTCGAGCCGTATCGGGAAGGGCTGCATCCGCTCGACTTCTACTTCCTGATGGCGCGCGGGCGGCCGGATCTGCCGCCGTTGGAGCTGGTGCGGTTCTTCAATACGCCGTATCACTACCGGCAGCCTGAGCTCGATACCGATACCGAGTTCTCGCTGCATCCCGAGGCGCTGCTGGACGAGTTCGATCGCGCCAAGGCCGCGGGGATCGAACTGCGGCCGGTGGTGATGGGGCCGCTGTCACTGCTGCTGCTGTCGAAGACCGGGCATGTGCCGGGTGAGACCGAATTCGACAAGCTGGTGCTGCTGGACAAGCTGCTGCCGGTGTACGAGGAACTGTTCGAGATTCTCGCCAAGCGCGGCGCGACCTGTGTGCAGCTGGACGAGCCCTGCTTCACCAGTGACCGTTCGCCGTCCACGCTGGAGCTGTTCGAGAAGACCTATCAGCGGCTGTCGAAGGCGCCGCTGCGGCCGCGCATGCTGGTCACCGGGCAGTACGGCGATTTCGTTGCGGCGCTGGAGATTCTGGCGCGCAGCAATGTCGAGGCCATCGGCCTGGATCTGGCCAGCTACCGCATCCGGCCCGATGATCTGGCCAAGATTCCGGGCATCAAGCGCAAGCGGCTGTACGCGGGCGTCATCAGCGGCACCAATGTGTGGCGCGCCGACCGCTACATCACCCTCGACTACCTGAATCAGCTCGCCCAGGTCTGCCCCGACATGGTGGTGTCGACCGGCGCCACACTGCTGCACGTGCCCTACGACCTGCTCGTCGAATACGAGCTCGAGGATCACGTCGCCGACCGCCTGGCCTTCGCCAAACAGAAGGTCCTGGAAGTGGTTTCGCTCGCCAAGGCGCTCACCGAGGGGCCGAACGAGAAGTGGCGCAAGAAGCCGCGCGAGGTGCATTTCAAGCAGAAGCACGCCGTGCGTCACCGCGTCTACAACGTGACCCCGCAGATGCGCGAGCGCGAGCCCTACGAGACGCGAAAGATCGCGCAGCAGGCCAGACTTCAACTCCCGCTGGTCCCCGCCACCACCCTGGGATCCTTCCCGCAGACCGTCGCCGCCCGCCAGGCGCGCTCCGACCTCGGCCAGGGCAGGCTGTCCTACGACGAGTACCGCAAGCGCATCGAGGCGGAAATCGAAGCCACGATCCGCCTGCAGGAGGACATCGGCCTGGATGTGCTCGTGCACGGTGAGCACGAGCGCAACGATATGATCCAGTACTTCGCCGAACTCCTGGACGGCTTCGCCACCACCCACTTCGGCTGGGTGCAGGTGTACGGATCCCGCTGCGTCCGACCGCCGATCCTCTACGGCGACGTCGCCCGCCCCGAGCCCATGTCGGTGTCCTGGACCACCTACGCCCAGTCCCTGACCGCCAAGCCGGTCAAGGGCATGGTCACCGGCCCGGTCACCATGCTGGCCCGCTCCTTCGTCCGCCAGGACCAGCCGCTCCACGAAACGGCCGACCAAGTGGCGCTTGCCATTCGGGACGAAGTGGTGGATCTGGAGAAGGCGGGCATCGCCATCATCCAGGTGGACGAGCCCTCCATTCGCGAGCTCCTCCCGCTGCGCGTCACGGGCCGTGCCGAGTACCTGCGCTGGGCGGTCGGTGCCTTCAAACTCGCCACCTCCGGCGTGAAGGCCGAAACCCAGATCCACACCCACATCGGCTATTCCAGCCGTGAGGACGTGGTCCAGGCCATCGACGAACTCGACTGCGACGTGACCGCCATCGTGGCCACCCGCTCCATCGAATGGGTCCTCAAGGCCCTCACCGACGACTGCGCCGAAGGCCACGGCCTCACCCACGGCGTCGGCCCCGGCGTCTACGAAAGCCGCTCCGCCCGTATCCCCGACATCGACGAACTCGACGAACTCCTCACCGCCGCAGCCGAAGCCGTCACCCCGGAACGCCTGTGGGCCAACCCCGACGGCGGCCTCAAAA
The DNA here is from genome assembly GCF_001613405.1 of Nocardia crassostreae. Classification (GTDB taxonomy): domain Bacteria; phylum Actinomycetota; class Actinomycetes; order Mycobacteriales; family Mycobacteriaceae; genus Nocardia; species Nocardia crassostreae. The sequence goes on along the minus strand of NZ_BDCH01000025.1, from coordinate 301,749 downwards.
CCCGCCACCACTGGCAACTCGACCCGTCCCTCCGCAATATGGTCGCCGCCGCCCGCCGCGTCCGCCGCCGCGCGGAAGCGGCGGCCAAGGCCGAGTAGCAGCCAATGGCAAACGGCGGCACGGGATCCGAATCCCTTGCCGCCGTTTCTATTTCGTCCGCGAAGTCAGCGGTAGTCGGCGATGTTCCAGAGGCGGATGGTCTGGTCGGCGCTGCCGGTGGCGAGGAGGGTGCCGTCGGGGGTGTAGGCGACGGAGCGGATCGAATTGGTGTGGCCGGTCAGCGGGTCCGAGGTTTGCTCGCCGGTGTGGACGTTCCAGAACTGGGTGGTGTTGTCCTTGCCGCCGACCGCCAGAGTGGCGTCGGGGCTGAAGGCCATGGCCATGATCTGTGTGCCGAGGGCGATTTCGGTGGGTGTGTCCGTCGTGGTGGTGCCACCGCTGGAATCGCCCTCGGATTTGCCGTCGCGGGAGACGAGCGCAAACGTGGTGGCGGTGGCCGTACCCAGCGCCAGGGCCGCCGCGCCGCCGATCAGCAGCCTGCGGCGGGTGATGGCCGGAGGCGTTGCGGGAGGGGCGGTTTCGCCCCTCGGGCCGAGCGGGTACGGCGGCGTGCCCGCTCGACCCGCCTGCGGTGACGGGGGGCTGGCGTGACCGGCCAGCGGCGACGATGCACCACCGCGACCGCCCTGCGATGGCGGTGCGCCAGCGCGACCGCCCTGCAACGGCGGTGCGCTGGAGCGTCCTGCGGACGGCGCTTGGATTGTGGGCTGGCCGGGCGGCGTGAGCGGGCTGGACTCGCCGAGCGGCGTGGGGGCAGTGGATCGGCCGGATACCGGCGTGCCGAACCGGCCGGGTGCGGGGGTGATGGGGTGGCCGGGCGCCGAATGGCCGAACTGGCCGGGTACGGGCGTGGCGGAGCGGCCGGGTGCGGGGGTGGCGGGGCGACCGGAGGTGGGTGTGGCAGATCGGCCTGAGGCGGGTGTTGCGGAGCGGCTGGGTTGAGGGAAGGGGAGGTCGGAACTATCGGGGTGGGAGGGTTGGGGCGGGGTGAGGCGGCCGCCGGGGGCGGGGAAGGTTTTGGCTTCGTGGCCGAACCAGACGGGGGAGTCGCGGGTTTCGGAGAGTTCGGACGGGGCGGTGGTGGGCGGGAGGCTGGCCACGGTTCCGCCGAAGCGGTCGACCGCCGCGCGGGCGGCGGCGGAGAAGGCGGCGCAGTCCGGATAGCGGTCGGCGGGGTGTTTGGCGAGGACGGTGGCGAGGACCGTGTCCAGGCCGTGCGGGAGGTCGGGGCGGTAGTCGCGGGGGCGCGGGGGTGGGGAGTGCAGGTGGGCGGCTATGACGGCGGCGTCGTCGGAGCGGGGGTAGGGGGGTTCGCCGGTGAGGAGTTTGAACAGGGTGCAGCCGAGGGAGTAGATGTCGGCGCGATGGTCGACCGGTCCGCCGCCGAAGCGTTCGGGGGCGGCGTAGGCGAGGGTGGCGCTGACGCGGGAGCCGGTTTCGGAGTCCTCCAGGCTGCGGGCAATGCCGAAATCGCTGACCACGGTGCGCAGCGGTCCGCGAATCCCGGTTTCCACCAGGAGGTTCGCCGGTTTGATATCGCGGTGCACGACGCCGAAGCCGTGGGCGTGATCCAGGGCCTGACCGGCATCGGAGATCATGCGCACCGCCTGCTCGGCGGAGAGGTGGCCGCCCGCGCGGGCGAGCAGGGCGGCGGCATCGCCGCCCTCGACGAACTTCATGGAAATCCAGAGCACGTCGTCGCCGAGGGAATTGCGGTCGTAGATGGGGACGATATTCGGATGATCGAGGGCGGTGATGAGCGCCGCCTCGCGTTCGAAGCGCGCCCGCGCTTTGCCATCCCTGGCGAAGGCGTCGTTGAGCACCTTCAAGGCGACCAGTCGCTCCAGGCGCGGATGCCGCGCCAGATACACCACGCCCATACCCCCGGCACCCAGCTGCCGTTCGATGGCGTAGCCCGCGAACATCGTTCCAGGTTGTAGCAGCATCGGGCATCACCTCCCCGCAACCAGTGCGCCGTGACGCAACAGTACGCCGCGACCACTCACGATTCGGTCACGAACGGCCGATTAGCTTCCGGCACAAATTGTTTCGATACAGGAGGTAATCGTGAACCCGAGCGACAAAGGTAACCAGCCGCAGGAACAGCAGGGCACAAAGCCGGGCAATCAGGACAATGGTGACAAAGGAGACCAGGTGCATCCCGGTCCGCCGTGGAAGACCGGGCAGTAAATCGTCTGCGAACAGGCGGGGCGGTAGCGGGATGCTCGGCCATCGAGCGACCGGCGGCTACGCTGCCGCCGTTTGCGCTATCGCCGGACCGCCGTTCGCGGCGTGATGCGGACCATCGTCGGCCTGATCACGGGTTGTCCCGGCGCTCAGTAACCGTTGCCGCCGCCATTGCCGTTGCCGCCGCCGTAACCGTTGCCGCCGTTGTGGTCGCGCTTCCACTCGTCCTTGTAGTGGCTCCAGCAGTAGTCCCAGTCGTACCCGCGGCTGTCGCGATCGCAGTAGTAGTGGTAGCCGCGGTCATTGTTGTGATTGTCGGCGGCGGCAATGCCCGCCCCCGCCGGGAGCGCGAAGGCCGCGGCGGCCAGAACGACGAGGGTGCGCTTCAGGGTGTTCGACATGTGAATCGGTTCCTATTGCTTTCTGTTCGTCCGGGAGGTGTTTCCCTTGCAAGCAATAGTGCTGGTCGCGGCCCTTTCGTTCCGTATGCCGATACACACTCGCAGTGTGTTCGCCCCGACACTTCGAATCAGGACCGCCGGAACCGCTCCGCAATCGATTACCGTTGTCGCGGTTGGGTTTTCATGGAATCCGTCGGCGCCGTCACCTCGTATCGCCGAATATAGGCGCCGATGAACGCCTGCCCGCTGGCCGTCACCGGAATGGCCAGCAGCGCACCCGTCGCGCCGAACAACGCCGCACCCGCGAGCACCGCCCCGAAGGCCACCGCCGGATGCATGTCCAGGGTGGTCGCCGTGATCCGCGGCTGCAGCACATAGTTCTCGAACTGCTGATACAGCACGATGAACCCGAGAATCCACAGCGCCGTGCGCGGACTCTGCGCCAGCGCCACCAGCACCGGCAGCGCCCCCGCCAGATAGGTGCCGACCGTCGGAATGAACTGCGAGACAACGCCGACCCACAAGGCCAGCGCGAAGGCCGACGGAATATCCAGCACCCGCATGGCCGCGTAATGCGCGATGATCGAGCACAAGGCGAGCAGCGCACGGGAATACAGATAGCCGCCCGTCTTCTCCACCGCGATATCCCAGGCCCGCAGCACATGTTCCTGCCGCTTGGGCGGCAGCACCGAGCACACGGCATTGCGGAACCGCGGCCCGTCGGCGGCGAAGTAGTAGGTGAACAGAAGGACGCCCAGCCCCTGGAAGAGCACCCCGATGGCCGTGGTGCCGATGCCCCACACATCCCCGGCCAGCCCGACCACATAGGACTCCAGCGTGGAACTGGCCTCGGTGGCCCATTTGGTGATGTCGTCGCCGGACAGATCGGCGTGGAAGGTCGAATTGATCCAGTTGACGGCGTCCTCGGCGTACTGCGGCGCGTTCTGCACCAGCGAGGTCACCTGATCGACCACCAATTCGCCCATGGTCCAGACGAATCCGATCAACACCACCAGCACGATCAGGAAGACCGCCCCGGTCGCCGGACCCCGCCGCCAGCCGCGCGCGGCCAGCCAGTTCACCGCGGGCTCGATGGCGAAGGCCAGGAACAGCGAGACCACCAGCACGGTGATCAGCCCTTGCAGCTTCTGCAGTCCCCAGAAGGTAATCACGATGCCCGCCACCGTGCCCGCCGCCAGCAGATAGGCCCGCGGCAGCCAGGCCGGAATCACGGACGAGAGGGTTCGGGCTTCGGACCCGGCGTCGACATCGTCGGGCTTGGCGTCTTCATCGCGCTCGGACACACCCGCCAAGGTAGCCGCGCGGCGGCCCGCCCGGTGGGAGGGCCGCCGCGGTGCGTGTTGCTACATGGTCGCGGCGTCGATGACGAAGCGGTACCGCACATCGCTGGCGACCACCCGGTCGTATGCCTCGTCGATGCGATCCGCGGCAATGACCTCGATCTCTGCGCCGATGCCGTGCGCGGCGCAGAAGTTCAGCATCTCCTGGGTCTGCGCGATGCCGCCGATCATGGATCCGGCCAGCGAACGCCGATACCCGGCAATGGTGAAAGGCTTGACCGCCAACGGGTTCTCGGGCAGCCCGAGGATGACCAGCGTGCCGTCCAAGGCCAGCAGCTTCAGGTAGTCGTCGATCGGCAGATCCGCCGACACCGTGTTCAGGATCAGATCGAAGGTCCCGCGCAGCTCCCGGAAGGTCTGCCGGTCGCTGGTCGCGTAGTAGTGGTGCGCTCCGAAGCGCTTACCGTCCTCCTGCTTGCTCAGCGAATGCGACAGCACCGTCACCTCCGCCCCCAGCGCGGCGGCGATCTTCACGCCCACATGCCCGAGCCCGCCCATGCCGATGATGGCGACCTTCTTGCCGGGCCCGGCATTCCAGTGCCGCAGCGGCGAGAACAGGGTGATGCCCGCGCACAGCAGCGGCGCGGCCACATCCAGCCCGATGCCTTCGGGAATGCCGACCACGAACCCCTCGGTCACCACGACCCGGGTGGAGTACCCGCCCATGGTGTATCCGCCCGGCTGGATCTCGGGCGGGACGGTCGTGTTGTAGGTCATGGTCGAGCCCGGGATGCAGTACTGCTCCTCCCCGGCCACGCACGGTTCGCACCGTCCGCAGGAGTCGACCATGCAGCCCACGCCGACCCGATCGCCCACCCGGTGCCGGGTGACGGCGGAGCCGACGGCCGCGACGATGCCCGCGATCTCGTGGCCGGGTACGCAGGGGTATTTCGCCCCGCCCCATTCGTCGCGCGCGGTGTGGATATCGGAGTGGCAGATGCCCGCGAATTTCACATCGATCAGCATATCGTGGGGCCCGAGTTCGCGGCGCTCGATGGTGAGCTTCTCGAATCGGCCATCCGGTGCGGAGACGCCATAGGCGGTAGCAGTGCTCATGGATTCATTGTGGCCTCCGGATCCGGCGCGGCGCGCCCGGCATGTGCCGACCGGTCGGCATGCTGGGCGAATGGCGATTCTGCTGGCACTGGTGTCGATGTGCTCGACGCTTATCGGCGGGTTCGTGGCCGTCCATATCGGGGAACGCAAACGCCTCGTCCTCGGCCTGGCCGCCGGGCTCATGCTCGGCGTGGTGGCCTTCGATCTCCTGCCGGAGGCCCTCGAACAGGACACCAGCGTCGCCCTCGGCGTCCCCGTGCCCATTCTGGCCGCCGTGGTCGGCTTCTTCACCGTGCACATCCTGGAGAAGGGGGTGGCGCTGCACAGCGGGCACGAGGACGAATTCGGTTCGCACCACCACGATTTCGCCACCGTCGGCCTGCTGGCCGGATCCGGGCTGGTGTTCCACAGCTTCCTGGACGGCCTGGGCATCGGCTTCGGCTTCCAGGCCGGTAGCGCGGTCGGATTCGCGGTGGCGCTGGCGGTGATCAGCCACGATTTCGCGGACGGCTTCAATACCTTCACCATCACCACGCTGTACGGCAACGACCGCAGGCGCGGCATCATCCTGTTGGTCGCCGATGCCATCGCCCCGGCGCTCGGCGCCATCGCGGGCACGCTCATCAAAGTCCCGGAACAGCTGGTCGGCATGTACCTGGGATACTTCGCCGGATTCCTGCTCTACCTCGCCACCGCCGATATCCTGCCCGAAGCGCATGCGGGCAAACCATCCAAATGGCCGCTGCTGTGCACCCTGGCGTGGGTGGGTTTCATGCTTGCGGTAACCGCGTTCAGCGCTGAAACTGGTACACCAGTAGGTACAGATACGCCCACGACCGACGGGCGAACGGCAGTCGGGAGGGTTCATGTACGGCCGCATCCTCGCACTCCTGCTCTCCGCCGTCGTGGCGGTGACCGCCTTCCTCGGCTATCGCGGCGATCTCACCGGCTGGCCCTTCCGCGAGGACACGGTCACCGCCACCCTGCTCGGGCCGCCGCTCCCGCCGCTGGACGCCGAATTGGTATCGGGCGTGGTGGAACCCGCGCTGGTCAATGTCACCGCGGGCATCCGCCCCTACGGTCTGGGCGCGGCCGGATCGGGCATCGTGCTCACCGCCGAGGGGCAGGTGCTCACCAGCCATCACGTCATCAAGGGCGCGGATACCGTGACGGTCTCCGATGTTCGCACCGGCGCCACCCATCAGGCCACCGTGCTCGGCTACGACTCGGGCGCGGATATCGCGCTCATCGAATTGTCCGGCGCCGCCGCACTGCCCATTGCCCGGATCGGCAGTTCGGGGCCGCTGCGGCTCGGCGACGAGGTGCTCGCCATCGGCAATGCCGGGGGCACCGGCACGGCCACCGCGGTGGGCGGCGCGGTCACCGGATTGAACAGCGATGTCGTGGCCCGCAATGCGGCCGACCTGAGCCGGAAGACCTTGCGCGGCTTGATCGAAATCGCCGCCCCGGTCAGCGCCGGGCAGTCCGGCGGCGCGCTGGTGGACCGGTACGGGGCCATTGTCGGCGTGGTCACCGCGGCCTCGGGTGAGCTGGCCAAGGCATTGGGCAACGGCCCCAACGGCTATGCGGTGCCGATCGATACGGCCATGGACGTCGTGCGTCAGATCCGTTCCGGCACACCCACCGACACCGTGCACGTGGGCCCGACCGCGACCCTCGGCATTCTCACCTCCGATGCCGAGCAACCGGCGGGAGCGCGTATCGACGTCGCCATCTACGGGCAGCCCGCCTACGCGGCCGGGCTCACCGAAGGCGAGGTGATCACCGCCCTGGACGGGCGTCAGATCAGCGCCGCTCAGAATCTGAAGGCCGCGCTCAACCTGCGCAACCCGAAGATGTCGTGGAATTGCGAATCGCCGAGCCCGGCGGCGGCAGCCGCACGGTGAGCGTGACGCTCACCGTGGGTCCGCCGAACTAGAAGTGGGCCCGCCGAACTAGAACCCGGCGGCGGGCAGCGCCAGCGACCGCCAGTGATCCTGGAACTGGATGTAGACGATCAGGATGACCACCGCGTAGTACACGGCGACCACGGTCCAGCGCCACTCCACCACGATCTGCAGGAAACCGCGGGACTTACCCCACAGCTGCCCGGTCACGATGGCCAGCAGCGGCGGCACCACCGCCCACACCACCATGCACCACGGGCACAGCGCGCGAATATTGAAGACCGCCTCGTAGATCAGCCAGCAGATGAAGCCGACGCCCAGCAGCAGGCCGGTCCACAGCCCGCCCCAGATCCAGCGTGGGAAACCGATGCCCGCCACCGCGAGTACCCCGAGCGTCACCACCACCGAGAAACCGACCACGCCGATGATCGGATTCGGGAAGCCGAAGGCGGCCGCCTGATCCGACTGCATGACCGTGGTGCACGCCACCACCTGGTCGATATTGCACAGCGGCTGGAAACCCGGATCGGTGAAGAGCTTGAACTTGTCGACCAGGAGCGTCACCGACGCGCCCCAGCCGATCAATCCGCCCAGCAGCAACGGCCAGGCGGACCGAGGCGGAGCCGCGATCATCACTTGGCCGCGGCCTCGATGACCGGTTTCAGGCCATCCGGGCTCATCAGCGACTTGCCGTCCTGAACCTGCTCACCATTCACGTACACCGACGGGGTGGACTTGATGCCGGTGTCGAAGACCGCCTTGGTCTCGTCCTTCACATAGGCGACGTAGGTCTGATCCTTGATGCCCTGCGCCACCGACGGATCGGTGTACCCGGCCTCGGTGGCAATGGCGATGAGCTGATCGTCGGTCATGCCCGAACCGCCCTCCTCGGGCTGCTTGTCGAACATGATGGACAGCCAGTTCTGGAACTTGGACGGGTCGTTGGCGGCCACCACGTAGGCCGCATTGGCCGCGCGGGTGGAGAACATATTGTTGCCCGAGGCCCGGTCCAGGAACGAGATGATGTTGTACTCGACCTTGGCGGTGCCATTGGCGACCGCGTCCTCGAGGGCCTTGGAGTTGGCCTGCTCGAACATCTTGCAGGCCGGGCACTGCATATCGGCCACGACCTGCACCCGCACCTTGGCATCGGACTTGCCGACGACGATGGCGCCGCCCTCGGTGACATTCGCGGGCTTCGTGCCGGAGGTCGAGACGACCGGTGCGAAGGCGCCCGACGCGGACTTGTCATCGGACTTGCGCATGGCCAGTCCGATGCCGATCGCAGCGACGAGGCCAACCAGGACGGCGGCCACGCCCACCTGGATGAAGATCTTTCGATTGCGATCGGCCCGCTGCGCCTTCGCGAGCGGATTCTTGCGATCACCCGGCTTGCTGCTCACCTGTGCGCTCACCACGCCTTTCGTTGTCACGAATCGTGCGGGCCCATCTTCGCCCGTGAACCTGAGAGAACGCTGTATCTGATTTGCCTCCGCTGCGCTCCGGCTGTTCGCGGCCCCCGCGAACTTTGGGTGAGTGTCAGGCCAGCTCGAGGAGCTTCTTCTGTTCCTCTACATCGAAATTCGCGGGCGGCCAGTCCAGCTTCAGCCCCTGTAGGGCGTCGATCAGCAGTTCGGTGACCGCGAGCCGCGAGTACCACTTGTGATCGCAGGGCAGCACGTGCCAGGGCGCGTATTCGGTGCTGGTGCGATCCAGGACAGCTTGGTACGCATCCTGATACGCGGGCCAGTAGGCGCGCTCATCGATATCGTTCGGATTGAATTTCCAGTATTTGTCGGTGCGTTCCAGCCGCTCCATGAGGCGGCGCTTCTGCTCCTCGAGCGAGACGAACATGGCCACCTTCACCACGGTGGTGCCGCTGTCGACCAGTTTGGCCTCGAATTTGTTGATCTCGTCGTAGCGCTTCTCCCACACCTCGGGGGCGACCAGATCGTGCACGCGCACGACCAGCACGTCCTCGTAGTGCGAGCGGTCGAAGACGCCGAGCTGACCGGCGCGCGGGAGCTGGCGGCGGATGCGCCACAGGAAGTGGTGCTTCTTCTCCTCCGCGGTGGGCACGCCGAAGGCCGCGTGGTCCACGCCCTGCGGATCGACCGAGCCGATCACGTGCCGGACGATGCCGCCCTTGCCCGCGGTGTCCATGCCCTGCAGCACCAGCAGCACATTGCGGGTGTCGCCGGAACGACCGTTGGCGTGCAGCTTCTCCTGCAGGTCCGACAGCAGCAGCGAGCGTTCGGCGAGTAGCTGTTCACCGGCGCGCTTGTCGCCCTTGAAGCCCGGGGTGGCGGAGGTGTCGATATCGTGCACCTTGACGCCGTCGGCCTGCAGGACCGTGGTGACCGGTTTCGCCCAGGACGGCGACTTCGAGCTCGGCTCCAGCTCGACTGCCTTATCGGACTTCGCTGCCTTTCCCGACTTTCCGGCCTTCTTGGTCTTCTCGGCCTTCGATGTCTTGTCGGCCTTCGAACCTTTGCCGGTCTTTGAAGCTTTTGCCATCCAACATGGTTAACACGAGGTGTCCGATCGCGCAGGCAAGCGCGCCGAAAAGTTCAGCCGCCCGCCACTTGACTCAGATCCGGGCCAGATGCATGAGCTGTTCGGCCAGTTCGGCATCGGTGACCGGGGTGAGCGTCAGATCCGTGGCCGTGGTGAGCAGATAGCGGCCGTCCCCGGAGAAATCCAGCCAGGTGCGGTGCCGGGTCGGCGGGGAGAGCGGATTGGCGGGTTCCACGGTGACGGTGATGAATCCGCGCGCGTCCATCGGTTCGCGCAATTTGCGGCGGAACTGTTCACCCTCGTCGACGGCCGGTGCGGGGCCCAGCACCGTCTGCTGCGGTTCGCGCATGGCGGCGCACCGCCCGGCCGGGGCCGAACCGATGATCTCCACCAGTTCCTGGCCGAGTTGATCGGCCGGGCACATCAGGATGGTGACGGTCTCCGGTAGCGCCACCAGGATGCCCGCGCGCTGCTGGGCCACCGCCGCGAAGGCGAGGATGCGGCGCGGATCCGGGCCGCTGGTGCGTTCGCCGTAGAGCGTGATGGTGGTGGTGTCGGTACGGGCGCACAGCATGAGCGCGGCCGTCAGTTCCGGATCGATGCGGCGCAGTAGGTGATTGCGCAATCGCGGTGCGGCGGCGGTCTTCTCGGCTGGGGGCGGCAGCGTGTCGAGGGGGTAGGGGCGGCGGTCCAGATCGGTTTCGCGCGTCCAGACCAGGGCGAACTCATCCGGGGTCAGCATCCATTTCACAGTGGCCGACCCCCCTTTCCGCGGTACGACCCTCCGTCCCGTTCGCGACCCTACCGGAGGGAATTCGCGGGCGGGACCGGTCCGTCAATGGCCCTTACTGTGACGTGGTGCACGGTATTTTTCCGCGTCCCGGTATGCGATCATGCGATTTCGGTCAGCTGACCAGCGGACTGTGACGGCGCTGCGCCGCAAGCGAATAGCCGAGGTAGAGATGAAATCCGCGCTGCTCATGGCCGTGGCGATTACCGCGAGCGTGCTCGGCGCAGGCACCGCGACCGCCGTGCCGATCCCCTTGGTTCCCGGTGGCGGCGCGGAATTCCTGGGTGCACCGGCGCAATCGCGGCCCATCCTCGGCGTACCCGCGGTACCGCGGCATCCCGGACTGGCGGCCAATGGCGACGCGGGCATCCACAACGACGGCTGGATGACCGACACCTACACCCGGCCCGGACCGCTCGGCCACGACACCCGGGTCGACTCGCTGCTGCTCCGCAGCGAATGCGGCTCCATCGCCTTCGACCGCGCGGCCCGGATCGTGGCCACCTGCCCCGGCCTGAATCCTGGTCTGTACCTGATCGATCCGGCCGCCATGCGGGTGCTCGGCAGATACCCGCTGCCCGGCCGTGGCCCCGGTGAATTCCTGAAGCCGGGCGCCTTCACGAATTTCGGTGGCGGCGCTTACTTCTCGCTCGACGACCAGGACCGCGCGGTGGTCGGCGCGAGCAACGGCCACGTGCTGGTGCTCGCCGAGAACCCGACCGCCGACGGCTTCACCCTCGAACGCGACTACGACCTCACCGGCGCCCTGCACCCCGGCGAAACCCTCAACTCGGTCCTCCCCGACACCGACGGCCTGCTCTGGTTCGTCGCCAAGACCAACGGCGTGGTCGGCACCATCGACCCGGAAACCGGTGCGGTCCAAGTGATCCGCCTCGGCACCGGCGCCGACGGCCAAATCCAGAACTCCTTCGCCGTCGGCCCCGAGGGCGATGTCTACATAGCCACCAACCGCGAACTGCTCCGCTTCGACGCCGCCCCCGACGGCGCACCCACCATCACCTGGCGCGTCACCTACGCCAACAGCGGCCAGCACAAACCCGGCCAGGTGGACGACGGCACCGGCACCACCCCCACCCTCCTCCCCGGCGGCTACGTAGCCATCACCGACAACGCCGACCCCATGAACGTGGTCGTCTACCGCACCGCCCCCACCGCCGACCGCGAAGTCTGTTCCGTGCCGGTCTTCTCGAAAGGCGCGAGCAATACCGAGAACTCGCTCATAGGCGCAGGCAACTCCCTCATCGTCGAGAACAACTACGGCTACACCGGCCCCGAATCCACCACCGGCGGCAAGACCACAACCCCGGGATTCGCCCGCGTCGACATCACCCCCGACGGCACCGGCTGCCACCTGGTCTGGACCAACACCACCGTCGCCGCCCCGAGCGTCGTCCCCAAACTCTCCCTGGCCACGGGCCTGATCTACACCTACACCAAGGGCACGGAGATCACCGACCCCTGGTACTGGACCGCCCTCGACTTCCACACCGGAAACCTGGTGTGGCAACGCCACTCCGGCTCCGGCCCGCTCTACAACAACAACTACGCAGGTTTGGCCCTGGGCCCGGACGGCTCCGCCTACCTCGGCACCCTCGGCGGCCTGATCACCCTGCGAGACGGCAACTGAGCCTCTTGGGTTTGGGCGTAGCCCTACATGGGGGTTTGGGGGCGTAGCCCCCAAGAATCCCCTTCATCACACGGTGGTGACCTCGATTGTCATGTCCGCCTTGCGGAGTCGGTCGGTGAGGGCGTCGCCCATGGCGGAGGCGGGGGTGAGGATGCCTGCGATTTCTGGGAGTTTGTCGAAGGCCAGTGCCAGACCGGATTGGCCGAGGAGGACCGAGGTGGCTTGGTAGCCCGGGTCGCCCTGGGCGGCGAAGGTGCACAGGTACTTTGCGCCGGAGGTGGTGTGGGCGAAGGTCTTCATGGTGAACCAGCCGCTGCGGCGGGCTTTTTCGCTGGGCCCGGTGCCGGGTTTGGGGACTACGCGGTCGAGGAGTTTGCGGCCGAAGCCGACTCGGGAGAGAACGGCGCCCGCCACCATGGTCGCCACGATGCCGCCGCTGATACCGGCCGCGACCAGGGGTGCGGCCGTCGAGGAGCCGACCGCCATGACCTCGCGGTAGCGGAAGTTCTTGCCGTACGGCCAGCCCAGCAGGCCATTGGAGCGGCGCACGATCTTGGTGTTGTGCGCGGCCATGATGAAGGTCGCCACCCAGCCGCGCAGGCTCGGATCGATATTCTCGGCCCGCTCCAGGGCCTGATCGGTCTGGCGGCCGACATCGGGATCCATGGACTTGTCGGGGCTCAGCGAATACGGGTGCGACATGATCGACGCCTTCTTCGGTTCGGCCGCAATGGCTTCCATCATGGCGCGACCGGAATCGACGGTGCCGCCGCTGACGCCGCCCTTCAGCGCCGCCACCAGGGTGGTGTCGGTGAGCTCGCCGGTATTGTCGGCGACACTGCGCTTGTAGAGCTGATACACGCTCAGATCCGACGGAATCGAGTCGTACCCACAGGAATTCACGATCTTCGCACTGGTCTCGGCGGCCTTGTCGCCGAAGCGGTCGATGCATTCCCGAATGAACAGCGGCTCACCGGTGAGATCGGCGTAATGGGTGCCGTTCTCGGCGCACGCCCGCACCAGCGGCAGACCGTAGCGCAGGTACGGGCCGACGGTGCTGACCACGACCTTGGTGCGCGCCGCGAGCGCGTCCAGACTGGCCTGATCGGTGGAATCGGCTTGTACCAGCGGCCATTCCGCGGCCGCCGCGCCGAGTTCGGCGCGCACGTCGGCCAGCTTCTGCGGCGACCGCCCCGCCAGCGCGATCCGCGCACCGGCGGGCGCGGCATCGCGTAGATACTCCGCCGTCAGCTTGCCGACGAAACCGGTCGCGCCGAACAGCACGATGTCGAATTCTCGTTCTGCCATGTCATTCCCGTCCGATCGGGTTCTCACGCCTTAGCAGCGCGCTTACGAGTCTTTTTCGCGGGTGCGGTGGTAGGTGCGCCGCCGGGGCGATTGGCCAGCCATTCATGATGGGCGCGCCCGAGTTCGGTGACCGGATCGTCGCCGTAGAGCCATTCGCGGGCAATGCGATGCCAATTGCCGGTCGCCTCCAGCTGACCCAGCATGCCGAAGGTGAGGAAATCGGCGCGCCGCGAGAACAGATGCTCCGGCGGCAGATTCTGCTGCTTCATGCCCGCGAACTCGCTCGCGCGCGGGTCCACGGCCAGCACGAACGCCCCGGAGGCCAGCTCCGGGGTAATGGTCAGCTCCTCGTCCACCAGCGCCCATTCACAGGCCGCCAGCACGTATTCGAGGCATTCCTCCGGCGTGATCTCCTCCGGCGATTCGATGATCCCGCGCTCGACCATGAGATTGCGCAGATCCTCCGCCCGCTCCTCGGCTGCCGCGCGAATGCAGATGGCCTCGAACTGCACGTGTTCGGGATCCATCCGGTTGTAGAGCCCGAAATCCAGGAATGCCACCCGCCCGTCCGGGCCCAGCAGCAGATTCCCGGGATGCGGGTCACCGCAGAATTCATTGAAGGTGAACAGCGAACCCACATAGAACCGGTAGATGATCTCCCCGATCCTATTGCGTTCCGCCGCGGGCATTTCCCGGATCTCCTCGAACCCCTTGCCCGGGAAGTATTCGCTCACCAGCACTCTCGTGGTGGACAGCTCCGGCATGGTGCTCGGCACGAAGATGAACGGATGCCCGGTGAACAGCTCGGCGATCTGCTTCTGGGTGGTGGCCTCGGCCACGTAGTCGAGCTCGCTCTCCAGGTTCAGCCGCAACTCGTCCAATACCGCGGGCGTCACCCACGGCATGGCCTGCTGCAGGATCCGCCGGAACATGGCCAGGTTCTTCAGATCCGCGCGCACGGCCGCGTCGATGCCCGGGTACTGCACCTTGACCGCGACTTCCCGCCCGTCGTGCAGCGTCGCCTTGTAGACCTGCCCGATGGAGGCGGCGGCAATGGGTTCCGGATCGAACTCCGCGAAGACTTCCTTGATGGACTTCCCGTAGTCCTCTTCGATGACGGCCTGCATGACCTCGAACGACACCGACGGCGCGCTGTCGCGCAGCACCGCCAGCCGCCGCTGGAACCGCTCCCGATGCTGCGGCGGCACCAGATCCAGATCCAGCACCGAGAGCATCTGCCCGAGCTTCATGGCGACGCCCTTCATGGTGCCCAGCACCATGACCATCTGCTTGGTCGCCCGGATCATGGATTCCTCGGCCATCCGGGCGCGCACCGCCTCGGACCGACCGCGCATGGAACGCCGGGTGCGCTGCGCGCGTATGGCATTGCCGGCCACGGCCATTCCCAGCTTCGTCCCCCGCGCGATCCTGGATGTGGGCAGCTCTTTTGCCATCGTTGACCCTCCATTGGAGCCGACGCCCCCTTCGGCGCCGACGCGGCGGATACCCCGATGTGCCCGCCTCGGTTCAGCCTAACCACAGGACGATCTTCGAGCCCAGCGTCGAATCGGCCAGGCTTTCCGGGCGCGCGGACTCAGTCCACGTTCTCCGGATCCGGCAGCACGTGCGGCCGGGAGTTGAACCACACGCGGTCACCGCCCGCGCGCACCATGCCCTCGACGGCGCCCCACGCCATCATGGTCAGGTAGTCGAGCATCTCCTCGCTGGACATGGTGCGGTTGGTGATCCACCAGTCCGTCGCCAGCTGCACGCCGCCGACCAGCACGTAGGCCCACAGCATGGCGCCTTCGGTCTGCACCTTGCGGTCGAAGGCCTTGTCGATGATGACCGCCGACACCACCTGCGCGAAGAGCTTCTCGAAA
The DNA here is from genome assembly GCF_001613405.1 of Nocardia crassostreae. GTDB lineage: Bacteria > Actinomycetota > Actinomycetes > Mycobacteriales > Mycobacteriaceae > Nocardia > Nocardia crassostreae. Next base: position 286,631 of record NZ_BDCH01000025.1, on the reverse strand, counting down.
TCGGCGAGGGTGGAGGTGTCGGTGGACGAGCCATTGCCCATGATGAAGCGGTAGACGTCGGTATCGGCGTCCACGGTGTGCACGTACGCGGCCAGCGTATTGCGCACCAGCTGGTATTCGTCGAGATCGTCGCTGATGGCCTCGTAGATGCGCGGCATGAGCGTGGTCTCGATGAACCGCTCCATGGTGGCGCGGGTCAGATCCTGCTTATCGGAGAAGTATCGGTACAGCACGGTTTTCGAGACGCCGATCTCGGCGGCGATCTCGTCCATGCCCACATCCTCGCCGCGTTTGCGGATGGCGGCGAGCGTGCCGTCCACCAGCTCTTCCCGGCGATCGATCTTGTGCTGCTGCCAGCGCCGCTTTCGACCGTCCACCCGGCCCGCGGTGCGGGTTCCGGCGGCGTCGAGGGCGGCGCTCACGGTGCCCTTGGTGCTCACGCTTTCCTACCTCCTGCGAACCCATCGCGGCATCCTGTGAACCCACCGCGGCTATCGGCGTCGACGACTGTTCGGGTAGACAGCGTGGGCTCCTTGTTCGCGTGTTGTGCTGGGCCTATTCAGCTTAAGCCTCGCATGCTCGGGTACGTCGTTGTTCGGGACCGGCCCGGTGTGGGGGAGTAGGTCACAGCAACCAGCAGAATGGAACATATGGAGCAACCTGCCGGCAGTGCCGGGGTACTCGAGAAGAGCGGGCGCGCGCCGAAGCCGACCGCCCCGCCGGGCGGAGCGTTCGCCGACCTCCTGGACGAGGAGGGCAAGAAGCGCGAACTCTGGCGAATGAAGGCCATCGCCACCGGATTCCTGCTGGTGGCGACGGTGGTTTACCTGTTCTGCCGGTGGACCGAATCCCGCGGTGGCGGCGGGGAATGGGTCGGTTACGTCCGGGCCGCGTCGGAGGCGGGCATGGTCGGCGCGCTGGCCGACTGGTTCGCCGTGACGGCCCTGTTCCGGCATCCGCTGGGCCTGCCCATCCCGCACACGGCCATCATCCGGAAGAAAAAAGATCAACTCGGCGCGGGTCTGGGTGATTTCGTCCGCACCAATTTCCTTTCTCCCGATGCGGTCGCGGAGAAGGTGAATTCCGCGCAGATCTCCCTGCGTCTAGGCCGCTGGATGGCCGATCCCGAGCATGCCGCCCGGGTCTCGGACGAGAGCGCGACCATTCTGCGCGCGGTCGTCGGCGTGCTGCGCGACGAGGATGTCGAGCAGATCATCGACCAGACCATCGTCAAACGCATTGCCGAACCGCTGTGGGGTCCGCCCATCGGCAAAGTGCTCGACGAGCTCATATCCGAGAACCGGCAGGCCCCGCTGCTGGATCTGCTGGCCGAGCGCGCGCACCAGTGGGCCCTCGATTCGCAGGAGACCATCGACCGCATCGTGAACCGCGACGCCCCGGGCTGGGCGCCGAAATTCGTGAACTCGCTGCTGGCCGAGCGCATTTATCGGGAACTGGTGGAATTCACCTGGAAGGTGCGCACCCAGCCCGATCACGAGGTGCGGCTGGCGGCGAATCGTTTCCTCGAGGATTTCGCGCACGATCTGCAATTCGACGACGCCATGATCAAGAAGGCGGAGCGGATCAAGGCCGAGCTGATGGGCCGCGACGAGATCACCGGCCTGGCGCACGCCACCTGGCGCGCGGCCAAGCGCATGATCCTGGAATCGGCGGAGGATCCCGATTCCACGCTGCGCCGCAAGGTGCAGGAGAACGTGCAGAACCTCGGCGAGCGGCTCTCGACAGATCCGGAGATGCGCGACAAGGTGGACGGGTGGCTGGAGCGCGGCGTCCGGTATCTGGTCGCGAACTACGGCGACGAGTTCGCGACGCTGGTCAGCGATACGGTTGCCCGCTGGGACGGGGAGGAAGCCAGCCGCAAGATCGAATTGGCGGCGGGCAAGGATCTGCAATTCATTCGCATCAACGGCACCGTCGTCGGTTCGCTGGCGGGCCTGGCAATTTATACCGTTTCGCATTTGCTGTTCAACGGCTGATCGTTTGTCCAACAATGGCCGGTGAAGTGGCCGCCGGTCGTTTGCTCACAGGGTGCTAGCAGACTGCTTGCAAGAGCTAGCACCCCGCTCTAGAATTGACCGTACAACCGCCGGAAGGTGCGTGATGAAACACGATCCCGAGGTTCCCGAACCGGCCGACGGCGAGAAAGCGGAGACGTCCGCCGACGCCGAAGACCTGACGGGCCGCGTCGCCAGCGCGGCACACGACATCGGGGGCTTCATCCGGGCGCAACGCGAGGCCGCCCAGGTCTCGCTGCGTCAGCTCGCACAGCTGGCGGGGGTGAGCAATCCGTACTTGAGCCAGATCGAACGCGGACTGCGAAACCCGTCCGCCGAGGTGCTCGCGCAGATCGCAAAGGGTCTGCGGGTGTCCTCGGAGGTCTTGTACATGCGGGCCGGGTACCTCGAACAGAGGCCGCACGGTCCGGTCCGGGATGCCCTGCTGGCCGACGCTCAGCTGACCGAACGCCAGAAGCAGGTCCTCCTGGATATCTACGAATCGTTCCGCCGGGAAAACCAGGCGAACGAGGACCGAGGGGACGCGACGGACCCGAAGGGGGGCGTCCCAGGGGGAATCGGGGGCAGCACTGCCCCCAGGGACAACGAGGTTCCGCACCGCACCGAAGTTCCGCCACGCCAGGAGAACGAATCATGACCGAACCCAAGATCAGCACCGCCACCGTGACCAAGCCCCTCTGCTCGGGCATCGGCGCCGGTGACGCCATCTACGCCTCCTTCCTCGACATTGTCGAGAAGCTGCGCACCCGCGCCCAGTCCGCCGATGTCACCGGCCGCGTCGAAGAGGCCCGCGAGCGCTTCGCCAACCTCCCGGCCGATGTCCAGGAGCAGGTCGAGGTCATTCGCCAGCGCGTCTCCGCGCTGCCGTCCGAACTGCCCGAGGACCTGGCTGAGCTGCGCGAGAAGGCCACCCCCGAGGAGCTGCGCAAGCTCGTCGACCAGTACTACCACTCGCTGCTGGACCTCTACGCCGATCTCGCCGCCCGCGGTGAGGAGACCGTCGAGAAGCTGCGCGCCAACCCGACCTTCGAGGAGCGCTTCGAGCAGGTCGAGTCCCTCTACAAGGACCTGGTTGCGCAGACCCAGGATGTCGTGGAGAAGGTTTCCGAGCAGGTCGCCCCGCTCCTGGGCCGGGCCAAGGAAGAGGCCGAGGAGGAGGAGACCGTGGACGCCGAGGTCGTCGGCGTGACCACCGAATCCGAGCCCGCCGAGGCCGCCGCCCCCGCCAAGAAGGCTCCGGCCAAGAAGGCCGCGCCCGCCGCCAAGAAGTAATCCGTTCGGGCACGAAAGTACTTGCGGCCCTCGCACATTCCGTGTGCGGGGGCCGCGGTCGTGCGCGGGCCGGGCGCGCGGCGCTGGCGTTTTCGGCGGGTGACCGCCGGGTCTGCCGCATATGATGGGTTGGGTGATTGGAATTCCCGGAATCATTCTGACCGTGATTCAGCTCGGCGCGATCGCCATGACGGTGTTCGCGTTGATTCATGCGATCCGGCAGCGCCCGGATGCCTTCACCGCCGTCGACAAGCTGAGCAAGCCGATCTGGATCGCCATTCTGGCGGCCGCGCTGGGCGGTTTGCTGCTGGCGCGCACTCCGGTGGGGTTGCTGGGCATCGCGGCCATTGTCGCGACCGGCGTGTACCTGGCCGATGTGCGGCCCAAGGTGGATGAGATCCAGCGCGGTCCGCGCTGGTAGCGGCGTCGCCGACACGATTTCTGGCCGTCGCCCGTTGACCGGGCGGCGGCCGTTTTTTGATTCCAACACGAAAAATTTAGGGTGCTAGCTCTAGCTAGCACCACCGCATGGGGGTTACTATATCGGTCAGTAACACAAAGGAGTGTCCCTATGCGAGCAATGCTGCGAGCGCACCGGGCGAACCTGCGAACCCGGACCTACGGCACCGCGGATCTGAATCCGCCCGCCGGGCCCTACGAGGTCGTCCCGGTCACCGCGACCGACGGCGCCCGGCTGCGGGTGCACTCCTACGGTCCCGCCGACGGCAATGTCCTGGTGCTGGTGCACGGGTGGACCTGCTGCATCGAATACTGGAATCCGCAGATCAATGCCTTCGCCGGTGAGTACCGCGTGGTCGCCTACGACGTCCGCGGCCACGGCGAGAGCGAATTGGGCACCGCCGCGCTCACCACCGATCAACTCGCCGACGATCTCGACGCGGTCCTCGACGCCGTGCTGCGGCCGGGTCAGCGGGCCGTCCTGGTGGGACACAGCCTGGGCGGCATGACCATTCAGGCCTGGGCCGGACGGTATCCCGAGCAGGTCGCGCGGCGCGCGCTCGCGGTGCTCATGACGAATACGGCCCCCGGCAATCTCATTGCCGAGACCACGGTGGTGCCGTTCTTCAATCGCGGTCCGCTGCGCCTGCCGTTCCGGATCAGGTTGCTCGGATTGAGCTTCCCGATCGTCTTCCCGCCGGTGGCCCCGGTGCGGTGGCTGTTCCGGCGGCAGATCATGAGCCTGGATTCGGTCGGCGACATCGCCGAATTCGGGATGAATATCGTGCGCTCCTGCCCGGCGCGGGTACGCGGCAAGTTCGGCACGCTGCTGTCGCATCTGGACGTGGGCCGCGGCGCGGTCAACCTGACCGTCCCGACCAGCCTGATCGCGGGTTCCGCGGACGATATGACGCCCATCGTGCACACCGATCGGATCGCCGAGATGCTCCGGGAGATGGGCAGTCTGGACGGCTATCGGATCCTGCCGACCGGCCACCTCGGGAATGTCGAGGCGTATCAGGAATTCAACGGCGAACTGGCGCGAGTCGCCAAGTCCGCGTTCGGCTCTCCCGCCGAGGCGGTCGGTTTGTGATCCATTCGCAAGCTGGATCGCGAATGCCCTTGTGGCGGAACGGGTATCCCGATATAGCGGGCCGCATGCGGACGGATCGAAAGATTTTGCCGCTTGCTCTAGCAAGCACTGCTGCTAACGCGGTAGTGTGGCGGGGAACACAAAGGAGTGCTCATGCTGGTGAAGCTGCCTGAGGCGGGCGCGGATTTGCTGACCGCCCCCTTTCGTACCGCATTGCGGTCCCGCACCTACGCGACCGAGTCGTTGAATACCCTGGCTCCCGCCGGGGTCATCCCCCTCACCACCGCCGACGGCGCCGAACTGCGCGTGCAGACCTACGGCCCGGCCGAGGGCGAGGTCATCGTCTTCATTCACGGCTGGTCCTGCGCCATCGAATACTGGAATCCGCAGATCAACGCCTTCGCGGGCGATTACCGCGTGGTGGCCTACGATCAGCGCGGCCACGGCGAATCCACCATGGGCGCCCGGCCTTTCAGCGACGAGCAGCTGGCCGACGATCTCTCCGCCGTCCTCGACGCGGTGCTGCGACCTGGCGAGCGCGCGACCCTGGTCGGGCATTCCATGGGCGGCATGACGATTCAGGCGTGGGCGCGGCGGTATCCCGAGCAGGTCGCCGAGCGTGCCTCGGCGGTGGTGCTCGCCACCACGGCGGCCCGCCAGATCCCCCAGCGCGCCACCGTATTACCGCTCTTCAACGATGTGATCCCGGCCCCCGAATGGCTGGCCAAGGTCATGTTCGGCACCCCCGTACCGCTACCCGGCGGCCGCGCCGTGAACCTGGTCGCCAAAGCGCGCCTGTGCAATCCGGCCGCCACCGCGGATCAGGTCGCGTTCGGCACCTCCATCGTCCGCTCCTGCCGCCCCTCGGCCCGCGCGGCCGTGGCCCGCGGCCTGCTCCGCCTGGACCTGCACGGCGCCGCCGCCAACCTGACGGTCCCGACCAGCGTCATCGCCGGTGCCCACGCCCGGCTGCTGCCCGAGCTGCACTCCCGCGAAATCGCCGACACCCTGGCCGATTCCGGCTATCTGGACCGCTACCTCATCCTCCCCACCGGTCACCTGGTGAATATCGAGGCCGAGGAAGCCTTCAACACCGAGGTGCACCGCCTCATGGCCAAGGCGCGCCGCAGCGCTATTGCCGTCGCTGGCTGACGCGACAACAGGTTTCGGGATCGCCCCGTCCGTGCGCGAACACGGGCGGGGCGGATTTCGTTCGGGCGCGGGTTCCGGCCGTCTTCGGTCATCGAGCCCGATCGGCCGTCCACGTCACGGCCACTATGGAATTCATGAAACTTGAAGCCGGACAGGTCGCGGTGGTGACCGGAGCCGCCAACGGTATCGGCCGCGCGGTGGCGGAAGCCTTGTACGCTCGCGGAATTCGGGTGGTTCTCGCCGATATCGACGGTGATGCGCTGGCGAAGACCGCCGCCGAAATCGGTTCCGACACCGTGGCGCTCCCCACCGACGTCGCCGATCCGGCCCAACTGAAACAGCTCGCCGATCGCACCCTGGAGCATTTCGGCCGGGTCGACCTGGTCTTCAACAATGCCGGAATGGGTGTGGGCGGCCCGATCTGGGAGGTGGAACCCGAAGACTGGCACCGAGTCTGGTCGGTCAGTGTCCAAGGCGTGGTCAATGGCATGCACGCCTTCGTCCCCCACCTGATCGCCGCCGGTCGCGGCCACATCGTCAATACGGCATCCTTGGCGGGCGTCACCGTAGGCGTCTTCAACGCCCCCTACACCGCCAGCAAGCACGCCGTGATCTCCCTGACCGAGGCCCTCCACGGCGAACTCGCCATCCTCTCCCCCGAAATCGGCGCCACCGTAGTCTGCCCCGGCCCGGTCGACACCCAAATGCTCCGCGGCCTCACCGAAAGCGTCGCCCCCCTCCTCGGCGACAACGATTCCCTCCCCACCCAACCCGCCGAAGGCTGGCTCGCCACCCTCACCCCCGACCAATGGCAATGCCTGGCCCCCGGCCTCGGCGCGGTCTCCCACCTGGCCGCCGAAGCCATCCCCCCATCCGCCGCCGCCGACATGATCCTCGCCGCCATCGAAGCCAACCGCCTCTACGTCACCACCCACCCCTCCTGGTCCCCCCAGGCCACCATGCGCGTGGCCCGCATCGTGGCCGACTTCCAAGCCTGAAAACCCCTCGCCGCCAGGGCCGCGGCGATTCTAGAGTCGCTGTGTGCCCGAGGCCGGAACCGCGGACGATCCCGCCGCCCCCGACAGCGCCGAACCATCGTGGGCGGCTCCGACGACACTGCTCGGAATGATGCAGCGCGGCCGCGGAGCCTGCTACCGCCCCGCCCTCGACCAGCGCGCGGCGGCAGCGGATTTCGTGGTCGGCTGCATCGTTCACGACCCGCGCTGGGATCACCAAGTCGAGGAGCGCGATTGGCTGTACGCGACCCTGATCGCCGACCCTTGGAGCGACCTCCCTCGACTGCGAGCCTCCGACGACCGCTTGATGAATGTCGGTGATCAGTCTTGCGACATGTCGCCGTGGATGCCCGCGACGCGGCCGTACTCGTCGAAGTCGACGTTGCCGTCGATGCCGGGGCTCTCGAATCGTAGTGTGCTGCCGTCCGGTGCGAAGGTGGCGGAGAGGCCGCGGCGGGTCAGGTAGCTGTGGACCGCGCGACGGTGATCATGGGAGGCGAGGACGCCGAGGCCCTCCGACAGGACGCGCAGGACGCGCGGGCCGGTAGGGGCGTGCAGGCGTAGCTCGGGGTGCTCGACCAGGAAGGCGACGAAGGTGCCATTGCCCGCATTGCCCTGGTAGGAGGTCCATCGGCCGGAGACCGCTTTGGCGGCTTCCATCATGGTCCAGGAGACCTGGTGCGGTTCCACATCGGGGCCGAAGGCGCGGAAGGGCACTTCGGCAGTGGACAATTCGGGGATGTCGTAGTGGGAACCGAAGGCACGCATGGATTCTGCGACTGCGACCAGCTCGGCCGAATAGCCCGACGGATTCGCCCACGACCAAAGCCACGACTGCGGGCCGGGGGCGGCGCTGCCGAGCAGATGCACGTCGGTGCATTCGATAGTGCGGTCGGCGCAATGGAATTCGAAGTGCCGCTCGGCGAGGTCCACCGCGAAGGAGTGCTGGCCGAGCACCTCCTCGAGATGTAGTTGGTGTTCGAACGACAGCAGCGCCGCGTCATCGAGCAGGTCGGACAAAGTCACGTTATCGGACACCAATCCGACAGTAGCGTGCTTCTGGTCGGTATCCAGCGAAAGGCTTGGGGTCAGTTGAAGACGACTGGTGCCGGTGGCCCTCACCCGCGCGAACGATCACCTGTACAACTACTGTGACCTCGTAACCCGCCCTCGGCCGCCTGAGTCACGCCGCGAGCCTCGCAACGGTCGAAGCGATCTTCGACGACACGGTGTATTCCTACCTGCGAAACCGGTGCGCCATCGCATTGAGCCGCTTGGCAACGGATTTCGCCGCCGAACGCGCGGACGAATGTCTCTCCGACTGCGAGGCTGGCACGCGGGAAATCGGCATCGCGCACGCAAACCTGGTGATCCCCCCAGCCCGAATCGGCCGGTCGCGCATCTGAAACTGCGGCGACCGGGAACTGGTGGCGGCGGCTCCTCGCGAAATGCCGCCATGGTTTCCCGGTCGATCAATTTTGGCTATGAGGATTGAGGCATGCGCCTCGGTGCATTCGGCCCGGGGGTCAGTTGAAGACGACGGTGCGGCGGCCGTGGACGAGGACGCGGCCTTCGAGGTGCCAGCGGAGGCCGCGGGCGAGGACCACGCGTTCGATGTCGCGGCCCTGGCGGACCATGTCGTGGACGGTGTCGGCGTGGTCGATGCGGGCTACGTCCTGCTCGATGATGGGGCCCGCGTCGAGTTCGGCGGTGACGTAGTGGCAGCTCGCGCCAATGAGTTTCACGCCGCGGGCGAAGGCCTGGTGGTAGGGGCGGGCGCCGACGAAGGAGGGGAGGAAGCTGTGGTGGATATTGATGGCGCGGCCCGCCCAGTGCTCGCAGAGGCTCTCGGGGAGGACCTGCATGAAGCGGGCCAGGACCACGGCGTGCGGGTCGTGGGCGTCGACGAGCGCGCGGACCTGTTCGAAGGCGGGGCCGCGTTCGGCCGGATCCTTGGGGAAGGGCACGTAGTGGAATTTCACGCCGTGCGCCTCGGCCATGGGGGCCAGGTCCGGGTGATTGCCGATGACGGCTTCGATGGTGGCGGGGAGTTCGCCGCTGGCCGCGCGGCCGAGCAGATCGTGCAGGCAGTGGCCGTCCTTGCTGACCAGTAGGACGGCGCGGCGCTTCTCGCCGGAGTCGTGCACCTGCCATTCGGTTTCCGGGCCCAGCTCGGCGGCCACGGCCAGGAAGCGGTCGCGCAGTTCCTCGAGCGGGAACGGGACCGTGGCGGCCTTGATGGCCTGACGCGTGAAGAACCACCCGGTCTCCAGGTCGGAGTGGTATCCGGCCTCGACGATCGACCCGCCGAAATCGGCGATGAAGGACGTGATGCGGGCAATGATGCCCGGACGGTCCGGGCAGCCCAGGGTCAGCACGTAACGACGATCATCAGGGTTGCCGGGGGTGGAACTCATACCCCCAATCCTCCCAGGACCTGTACGCCGTCGGATTGCCGGGGGCGGCGCTCACAGCTCGTAGAACGGATCGGCGTAGCGGAACTCGCCGGTGATCTCGGCTTCGTAGGCGCTCAGCGGGCGCACCTGGAAGTGGGAGGTCCAGTCGGCCTCGTCCGGCACGATGCCCAGCCGCACGCCCGGGACGAAGCCGAAGCGGGGGTAGTAGTCGAGGCTGCCGAGCAACCCGACGAGCGGCTCGTCGAGGGCGTCCGCCGCACCGAGGGCCGCGTGCATGAGCGCGGAGCCGATGCCGTCGCCCTGCCGGTCGGTCCGGACGCCGATGGGTCCGAGGGCCAGCACCGGGAAGGGGCCGATACCGGCGCGGGTGAGGCAGACGTGCCCGACCACATCGTCGTGCTGGACGGCGACCATGGACAGTGTCGGCATCCAGGCGGAGTTGTCGCGGAGCTGCCGGACCAGGGTCACTTCCGGCGGGTCGGCGGGCAGGCGTGCGGCGGTCTCGGGCCGGTCGCCGTTGGCGGGTGCGTAGAGGGCGGCGAATGCGCTGCGGTGCACCGCGTCGATCGCGGCGGCATCGCCGGGTCGTTCACGACGGATCAGCACCCTACGAGTGTGCGTGACGGCGGCGGCCCGCAACGAAATTCGCTACCGATATGCCAAACTCGGTGCTCATGGACCGGATTTCCCGTGCGGACGTGGCCGCGATGATCGATCACACCCTGCTCGCCCCCGAAGCAACCGCTTCGGATGTGGACGCGCTGATCAAGGAAGCCCGAGAGCTGGGCGTGTTGGCAGTCTGCGTCTCACCCTCCATGCTGCCGGTGCGCGCACCCGGCCTGGTGGTGGCCACCGTCGCGGGTTTCCCGTCCGGCAAACATCATTCGCTGGTGAAGGGCGCCGAGGCGCGGCTGGCGGTGGATCAGGGTGCGGCCGAGGTGGATATGGTCATCGACGTGGGCGCGGCCCGCAGCGGCGACTACAACGCCGTGCTCGCCGATATCGTCGCGGTGCGCGAGGCCATGGGCGATCGCGCACTGCTCAAGGTGATCATCGAATCCGCGGCGCTGAGCGACGAGCAGATCGTCGCGGTGTGCCGCGCGGCCGAACAGGCCGGGGCCGATTTCGTGAAGACCTCCACCGGATTCCATCCCGCGGGCGGCGCCAGCGTGCACGCGGTGCGCCTGATGGCCGAGACGGTCGGCGACCGTCTCGGCGTGAAGGCCAGCGGCGGCATCCGCACCTCGGACGCCGCCGCCGAACTCATTGCCGCGGGCGCCACCCGGCTGGGCCTGTCGCGTTCTCGTGAAGTTCTGGAAGGGTTTCCGGCCTGATCAGCAGCGGTAGTTCGCGTTCTGCTGCGTGGTCTGGGAGCTGTCCGCGGCGGGCAGTTCGCTGCGCTCGCCCGCCAGGGTGACCGCCAGCCCGTCCTGGGTGACCTTCACCTGGGTGGGCTTCATATCGAACGGGTAGCTCTGCAGGCTCTGCGACAGCAGATCCACGATGCCCGACACCAGATCGGTGGGCAGTCCGAAGCCGAGCAGGCTCGCCGACATGGTCTCCACCTCGACCTTGTCGCCGACGATCTGCGGCTTCACCTGTAGTTCGGCAATGCCGCCGAGCACAGCGAAGTTCAGCGTCCCGGCCGCGGGATCGGAGGTGGTGCTGGACACCAAGCCGCCCAGCGTCTTGGTGATGCCGTCATTGCTCCAGGTCACATCGGCCGTGGAGCTGCCGATGCTGCCGCCTTGGCGCCCTTGGTCTTTCACCTCGATGTCATTGAAGGTGGCGTGCACCACCATGCCGACCGCGGGGCCGAACTTGGTGTCGTCGCTGTCCACCGTCACCTTGCCGACCTTGCCGTCGAACATGGTGATCAGCAAGGGTTTCCAGCCGAAGGACACATCGATCTGGGAGCCCATCTCCGCCTCGAACTGCGAGGTGATGCAGTTCTCCACCGAGCGCCGGGCATAGGCCTCGCCCCCGGCCAGCCCGGCCACGGCCACGAGGGCGAGCACGATGGCGACGATGAGCAGGGTCCGCTTACCGCGCATACGGGATGGGCCTCCTTGTCCGCCCGCCGGATTCGCCGGTGGCGGTGGCGTGATCGGCGGCTGCCGGAAGCCGCCGGTGACCGGCCCGTAGGAATCGCTGGGTAGGGCCCCGGCCTCGGCCGCGTACGCCGCCTCACCTGGATGCATGACCTCGGTGCCGTGTTTGCCCAGCACCTTGGTCTCGTCCGTGGCGCTCACGGAGGGCTGCGCTCCGAGCTGCTCGGTCTCCTGGTTGCCTGCGTCGTCCGAGGTGGGGTTCGAACTCATGGAGCCGATTGTTCCCAAACTTTCTGTGTGGGCTCTGTGCTTCCGGTGAGGTGTCGTTGGACTCCCGCCGGATTGTGACATAACACACAAGCGGCGGCGTAGCCTTGCGCCATGGCTGGGCAGCCCGCGGCGGAGCAGGATCCGGAACACAGTTGGCGACTATTACGGGAGCTCGCCGGGCGGCATGCCGGGTACTTCACCACCCGTCAGGTCCTGCACACGGGCTGCGAGAACCTGATTCGCGACGGTCTACGGGACGGTTCGGTGGTGCGCGCCGGGGTCGGGCTGCTGCGTTTGGGCGATTGGCCCGAAGGCCCGCTGGACGAATACGCCATGTGGTCGGCCTGGTTCGACGGCGCCGCCGCTGTTTCTCATCACAGCGCCGCCGAACTGCACGGATTGGGTCTGCTGCGACCTCGTTTCGTGCACATGTCCGCCCGGATCGGCCGGTTCCCGCTCTCCCCGCGCCTGGTGGTGCTGCGCCGCGCCTTCGCCCGCACGGATGTGGAGTCGGCGGGCGCATTCCTGGTGACGACCCCGCTGCGCACCGTCCTGGACCTGGCCGAGGCCGGTATCGGGCAGTCCGCGCTCGACGAGGTGGTCGCCGACGCGGTGGCCATCCACCGCTGCGCGCGCGCCGAGATCCGTTCCGCCAGTAGCGCTCTCCCGCCGAATACGGCGGCGCGCCTGCATCGCGCGCTGATCCGGGTGTGAACCGGCCCGGTTTCGAGTTTCGCGCGCGCGGCCGACGTGGCAATGTGATCGATCATGGGCACGGTCGGCACTGGCATGTGGGATCTGGCTTTTCCGCCCGGACCACCCGATCGGATCGCGGACATGTTCTCCGCGGCCGTGGTCGCCGACGCGGTGCGGCCCTATGACGCGGATCTGGCGCAATCGGTGGAGACCTGCCGGGACTGGCGGCACGATCATCGGCACAGCTTCCGGGGCATGACGGCCCTGGCGGTGAGCGCACCGCTGATCTCGCTCGGCATCGCCCGCGGCGGACTGCATTCCATGCGCACCATGCTGCGGTTCGCGACCGGCCGCACCGTCACCTCGCTGGAGGACGTCGATCTCGAAGCCGCGGCGGAGGGCTCGACCCTGGATATCGGGGAGGTCGCCGGAACCGCCGCGCCCGCCTCGCGCCTGGAGCTGCCGTGGCGGGGAAATCTGCTGGCCGGGGACGGATTACGCGAACAGCTGGACAGCTGGGAGCGGCGCGGGATTCTGGAGCCCGGCTTCGTCGCCGCGGTGCGCCGGGTGGCGGACCATCCGGAATGGCTGGCGCTGCCCGGTTTTCGCGTGGTGCTGGTCGGCGCGGGCGCGGAACTGAGCCCGCTGCAACCACTGCTGGCCTGGGGCGCGGACATCCTGGCGCTGGATCTGCCCGGCCGGGCCCGCTGGGGCCGGTTGCGGGCGCTGGCCCAGGCCGGGGCGGGCACCATGCGCTTCCCGGTCACCGCCACCGGTCCGGGCGCCGATATCGCCAGAAGCTTTCCGGTGCTGACCCATTGGATCGCCACCCACACCGACGCCCGGCCGGTGCTCGGCCTGTACGCGGGCGCGCCCGGCGCGGCCGGGCTGCGGATCGCCGCGGCCTCGGATGTGCTGGCCGAATCGGTGCTGCGGCGGCATCCGGATGCCGCGCTCGCCGGTCTCGGCTCGCCGACCGACTGCTATGCGGTCCCGGAGTCGGTGGTGGCCGCCGCGCGGGAACAGCTGGCGCGGCGCGGAGTTCGCGGCGCCGCCCAGGATCTGCTGCACCAGCTGGCCCCGCACTCGCTGTACCGGCTCAACTACACCCGGCCGGTGCGCGACGCCGAGGGCCGGGAGTGGAGTCTGTTCGACAACCTGCCCTATCTGGCGGGACAGGATTACGCACTGGCGCAGCGGCTGCCGCGCTGGCGGGCGGTGCTGGCCCGCGCCGCCGGGCACGCGGTGTCCTATACGGTCGCACCGCCCGCCTGGACGACCGGCGGCGACGACAGCGTGCGGCGCACCGCCGCGTACCGGGCCGCCACCCGCTTCGGCATCGAGGTCTTCGATCCGGTGACCGCGCGAACACTGCTGGCCGCCAAGCTGGTCGCCGATGTCATGGACCCCGACCGGACCCCGGATCCCAATCCGGAGGCCCTGTTCACCAGTGGCGCCGCGCACGGCGGGCTGTGGCGGCAGCCCTTCGCGCCGCGATCGCTGCTCGCGCCCGCCGCGGTCTCCGGTTCGGTGCAGGCGCTGCGGGAGCTGGCTCAGGAGAGCGGCGCGACCGCCTTCCAGGGCACGGTCAGAATATTGTCGCGCGTCGGCCGCCGGTAGACGCGCAGCGGAAAACCCAGCTCGCGCAGTAGATTCGCGGCCTGTCGCCAGCGGATTCGGGGACCGTAGGGCGCCAGCGGCGCGGCGTGCAGCCAGGCCCGGTCGGCGGCGGTGAGCAGCGCGTGAACGGGTTCGCCGGGAATATTGCGGTGGATCAAGGCCTTCGGCAGGCGCTCGGCGATATCGGAGGGCCGCTCGACGGTGAACGGATCCCAGGCCAGGGTCAGCGAGAGCGGTCCGTCGCGATCGAGCATGATCCAGGCGCAGCGGCGGCCCAATTCATCGCAGGTGCCGTCCATGAGCAGGCCGTTGGGCGCGAGCCCGGACAGGATGGTGCCCCAGGCGTCCGGGACCGCCTCCTCCGGATATTGCCGCAGCACATTGAACGCCCGCACCAGATTCGGCCGCAGGCCCGCCAATTCGAAACCGCCGCGGGCGAAGACGACGCCGTCGCGGCCGGGCACCACGCGTTCGGGATCGATTTCCAGACCGGTCACGCGCAGATCCGGCCGCAGCGTGCGCAGCCGCGCCGCCAGCTCCAGGGTCGTCACGGGGCTCGCCCCGTAGCCCAGATCGACGACGAGGGGCGGTTCCTGCGGGGCTAGCAATCTCTTGGCGACCAATGGATCGTGCACGAGCCAGCGGTCCCCGCGGGGCAGTCGATTGATGCCGGTGGTGCCGCGGGTGATCGTTCCGACGGGTTTGCTCAGCCGACCGGGTGTCGTGCGTCCAGCCACTCCTGGGTCACCTTCGCTTCGGCACGGAACAGGTCGATCAGGTTCACCAGCATCATCTGCTCGAGCTTGCGACCCATGAACGGAATGAGCACCTCGGCCCGCGACGAGGTGCGCAGGGTGCATCCGGTCTCGGTCGGGAACAGCTGCATACTGCCCCCGAGAGTGCCCGGGCTGCGCGGGATCTCGGCGCTATAAGTGCCGGTCACCTCGGGTCCGAAGGGTCCGTAGGTCTCGGTGCGGGTGATCACCATGTCCTTGCCCATGATCGCCTGCGCCATATCCGGCAGGCTCTCACGCGGCAGCACGTGGCGCAGTTCGATGGTGATGCCGTGATCGCCGGACTCCAGGCTCACCAGATCATTGGGCGAGTACTTCCGCAGCTCCTCGATCCGCGCCTCCCAGTGGTCGCGGTTCATGAGCGCTGCGTACACCTCCTTGGTGGTGTGCAGCGGATAGCGTGCGGAGTAGTCGAGTCGGCGAGGCACGATCGCTCAGACTACTGCCGGAAAGACTCCGTCAGTGCGAACTCAGCCAATTGTCGGTGAACTCGGCTTCGCGCTGCAGCAGATCGAGCAGGTTCTCCTGAATGGCGGCCTCGATCTTCTTGCCGAACAACGGCACCTTCACCTCGATGGTGGCGTCCACGACGAACTTGGAGCCCGCGCCGTCATCGGTCATGTTCAAGGTGCCCTTGACCGTGGCGGGCGCGCCCTCCACATAGGCGTCGACGCTGCCGCCGCTGCCGGTCCAGGTCTCGGTGCGCGGAATGATGAGGTCGCCGGGGCGGACCGCGGTCAGCTGGGCGGGCAGTTCCTCGGCCGGAATGGCCTGCACCATCTCGACTCGGACATTGCCGCCGTCGATCCGAATGGAGTCGATGCGCGCGTTCGGGCCGCCGACCTCCTCGATGCGGTCTTTCCAGTACTGCTCATTGGCGAGGGCCGCGCGCACGGCGGCGGTGGAATGGGTCGAGTGCGCAGTGAAGGCCAGAGGTGTCGCCATGGTCGGACAGGCTACCGTCTGTGGCTGTGCGTACTACTGGGGTGGTGTCCTTCGACGACGTGGCGGACCGGCTCGCGGCGACCGGTGCGCGGTTGCGCGCCGCGGTCCCGCTGGCGGAGCTGACGACGCTGCGGGTGGGCGGGCCCGCCATCGTCGCCGACTGCACGAGCACCGAAGCGCTGGTGGCGACGGTGCGCGAGCTGGACGCGGCCGGAATCCCGGTCCTGCTCATCGCGGGCGGATCGAATCTGCTCATTGCCGATGCGGGCTTCCCGGGCGTCGTCGTGCGGATCGCCACCGAGGGTGTGACGATCTCCGGCGACACCGTGCGCGCCGAGGCGGGCGCGAATTGGGATGCCGTGGTGGCGGCGACCGTCGAGGCGGGATTCGGTGGGCTGGAATGCCTTTCCGGCATCCCGGGTTCGGCCGGTGCGACCCCGGTGCAGAATGTCGGCGCGTACGGCGTGGAGGTGGCGACGCTGCTGCGCCGGGTGCGGCTGCTGGATCGCGGCACCGGTGAGATCCGCTGGGTCGAGCCCGCGGAACTGGGTTTCGGATATCGCACCTCGGTGCTCAAGCACAGCGATCACGCGGTGGTATTGGACGTGGAGTTCGCGCTGCGCGCCGACGGCTCGAGCGAGCCGCTGGGTTATCGCGAGCTCGCCTCCGCGCTGGGCGCCGCGGAGGGCGAGTCCCGTCCGGCCGCGCGGGTGCGCGCGGAGGTGCTGCGGCTGCGCGCGGGCAAGGGCATGGTGCTCGATCCGGCCGATCACGACACCTGGAGTGCGGGCTCCTTCTTTACCAATCCGGTCGTATCGGAAACCCAGTTGGACGCGGTGCGAGCGGCGATTTCCGCACATGTCGGACCGGATGTGGCCGTGCCCACCTGGCCCGCCCCGGGCGGTGTGAAGTTCTCCGCGGGATGGCTCATCGAACGCGCGGGATTCGCCAAGGGATATCCGGGCGCGGAGGCTCCCGCGCGGCTGTCCACCAAACACACGCTGGCCCTGACCAATCGGGGGGCGGCCACCGCCGAGGATCTGATCGCCCTGGCGCGGACTGTTCGCCAGGGAGTTGCTGAACGATTCCGGATCCGCCTGGAACCCGAACCTGTCACTGTGGGTGTTGCCCTGTAGAAGTGGCTCGGGCCACCTTCTCCGCGTCCGGCCGACTCGGTTTGCGGCGGTATCGTCGAGAAAGTGAGCAATCGAGGAGGAGTGTCCGCGCGCCGGGTGACCGCCGTGCTGGCCGCGCTGTTGGCGATGGTCGTGGTGGTGGCCGGATGTAGTTCCGACAAGGGCAGCGGTTCCGCCGAGCCCGCCGAACCCACCGCGCAGGTGACGCTGCAACCCGGCGACGGCGCGCAGGATGTGGACCCCACCGCCCCCGTCTCGGTCTCGGTGACCGGCGGCCGCATCGACCAGGTGGCGCTGACCAACCCCAACGGTAAGCAGGTCACCGGCGAATTCAATGGCGACCGCACCAAGTTCACCGTCACCGAGCCGCTCGGCTACAACGTGACCTACACCTGGTCGGGCACCGTCGTCGGCACCGACAACAAGCCGGTCGCCATCGACTCGACGTTCACCACCCTCACGCCGAAGACTCAGATCTCGGCGACCATCAATATCGCCGACGATCAAGAGGTCGGCATCGCGGCCCCGATCATCGTGCAGTTCAACAAGCACATCGACGACAAGGCCGCCGTCGAACGGCAGATGACCGTGACCGCCACGCCGGGCACCGAGGGTTCCTGGGCCTGGCTGCCCGACGACAACGGCGGTTCCCGCGCCCACTGGCGGCCGCGCGAATACTGGCAGCCCGGCACCACCGTGCACGTCGGCCTGAAGCTCTACGGCCTGAAGATGGGCGACGGCTCCTACGGCGCCGCCGACCTCACCTCCGATTTCCGCATCGGCCGCTCCCAGATCGTCAAGGGCGACGCCCCCAGCCACCGCATGCAGGTGGTCCGCGACGGCCAGGTCATCTTCGACTTCCCCGTCAGCTACGGCGAGGGCAATGAGGACCGCAATGTCACCCGCTCCGGCATCCACGTGGTCACCGAGAAGTACGAAGACTTCATGATGTCCAACCCGCCCTACTACCAGAACGTCCGCGAACGCTGGGCCGTCCGCATCTCCAACAATGGCGAATTCATCCACGCCAACCCCGAATCCCTCTCCGCCCAGGGCAATACCAACGTCACCAACGGCTGCATCAACCTCAGCCCCAGCGACGCCCAGCAGTACTTCCCCACCGCCCTCTACGGCGACCCGGTAGAAGTAACCGGCACCCGCATCCCCCTCTCCGCCGCCGACGGCGACATCTACGACTGGGCCGTCGACTGGAACACCTGGAAGAGCATGTCCGCCTTGGACAACAACTGACCTTCAGCGCCGCTTGTCAAGGGCATTCATGATCAGCTCGCGCGCCGCCTTGCCGGTAACGGCTTGGCGCGCGAGCGTGTCGAATGCACGGCCGTAGAGGGCGACTTCTCGCGGCTGAGTGATGGTCAGTTCGGCCGCTGTTCCCTCGACCATGACCATTCGGTTGTCGAACAAGACGAAACTCGTTGATACGACGAGAACTTCGGCCATCGACGGGATGACTCCGAGCGCAACGCGCGGCATTCCGATCATGGACGCGAGACGGTCGAGTTGCCCAGCCATCACGTCATCGCCGCCCACCGTCGAATGCAGCCCCTGCTCCGCGAGGAGGAAGTGGAAGCGGTGATCGCGCTGATAAAGGATGCGCTGCCGCTCCATCCGGGTCGAGACGCCTTCGTCCAAGTCGTCAGGAATCCGGTAGAACTCGATGGATCGACGCAGTAGGGCCGTCGCATACTCGGCTGTCTGCAGTAGTCCGGGCACGACCTGCGTTTGGTATCCGCGCAGGAATGTCGCGTCGGCCTCGATCCTGAGGGACTTCTGCTGGCGGCGCTTCAAGCCCGTACTGAGAATCCGCCGCCACTCCAGATACGCGGTGTCGATATTGTGCAGCGTCGCGAGCAAGTCGGGGAGTTGAGCTACCGCACCGGCATGCTCACAGTAGGACCGAATATCCGCATCCGATGGCCGGATTCGCCCGTACTCGATCTTGGATACCTTGGATTCGTGCCAACCGGCCAGCTGCGCGAACTTGCGGCCGCTGAGCCCCGCCCGTCGGCGAAGCTCTCGGAGTCGCGCTCCGAGAGCTTCCTGTGCCTCGTCAACTCCAGCGGTCACTGCCGTGCGTAGTCGCTTTCGACGTACTCCGCGTACGGGGTGGAAAGTTCCCAGAGTCGTTGCCTCACACTCAGGCAGTACTCGATTATCCGCGGGTCGGTGCTGGCGGCCATCGCCGGTGCCGACGCGCCGTTCTCGGTGGCCAAGTTGAACACCACCTGCTCGGTGTCGAACATCCACCAGTCATCCGGCGGCACCTCTCCGGCGAGATGCCTGGGGACATATCGGATATCCTCTCCCGCCGCGACATTGGTGTCGGTCACCGACAGCAGCCAACGCTGATAATCGCTGTGCGGAACGGTCACCACTCGCACGCGACCCATTGCGACGCCACGCCCGGTCGTTTCCCGCACCAGCGCGAGCCAATCGCTCTTGTAGTCATCCACCATCGGAGGCTCGCCGTTCAAGAACCGGCGCAGCGGCTCGGATTCCTGCGGTACGCCGTAGACGTCCCTGACCTCGAAATGAAACGCCTGCTTCTTGCACGCGCGGAAGAGCTCCGCCCAGACTGCCGGGTCATTCTGCAAGTACTGCACGGTAAACCATCCTCCGTGTCATCGGCACCGCGATAGCCGTTTCGTCCTCGGCCAGATCCAACTGGCTCAGCGTTTCAGCATCGGTGATCGGTCTGCCGGTCAGTGTGAACGTCCCACGACCCGTGTCGGTCAGTGTGGCCCCGATGTAGGTGTCCGGTTCCAGGAACCCCAGCAGCAGATGTGGAATTTCAATTGTTTCGGGCCGGTTGGTCTTCCAGCCTTGTGCGAGGTAGCCGTTGTCAGTGGCATAGAGGCTGGGGCATCCGGTGACGTCCGACCCGCCCTTGCCGAGGAACTTCAAGCACATGATTCGACCCCCGTCGTGTGCTGTGCACGGAATTTCCGTGCTGGGCTCAATGATCCTCCGCCCTGTTCGAGATCGCGCTCGCATGAGGGAACTCAGTCAAAGTTGTGCAAACTTCTGGAGTCCCCGCCGCGCGGGAACTTAGCGTCGAGGCAACGATCGCGAACGGGCAGGAGTCGAGATGGTTTGGCGTACACAACTTGTGGCCTTCCCCGGCGGCGTCCTGGAGACCCGCTGCTACGAAGAAGAATCCGGTGACGATCAGCGCGAGGGGGATGATATGCGGTACCGGCCAACGGCTTTGGGTTATCTGCGGGCGGATGTGTCCGGGATCGGTCAGCTCTGGGACGAGTCCCGCATTCGCGGGCTCGCCGAGAAGTTCGGGTACGACTTCGCGGGTGTGGTGGTCTACGACCCCGCGACCGGCCGCCCACCGGTGGCCCGTCTGAAGGCTCAGGTCAATCGGCTGGATGCGGAGGCCGTCATCGTGCCCGGGCCCGAGCATTTCGAGGGCGGGCGAGTTCCCGAATCGCTGGTGCGGCAGGTCGATGTGATCACCGTGAGCCCGCAGGAAACCCATGCCCGCAGGACCGCCGTCGGCGAGTGAGCGCCATCGACCGGGAAACCATGGCGGCATTTCACGAGTAGCTGCCGCCATGGTTTCCCGGTCGGTGTTGCTTCACTTTGTGTGCCGGTCAATATCCGGTCAGGAGGCGATCACTTTCGGCTCTGTGCGCGGTTTTCCGGCGATGACAGTCGATCTCGGGTCGATACGTTGGGCGGCAGGTCATCGAGGAGGAATGGATGAATGCCGGTCACCCCGGGGAGCGTGTGACACCGAAACTGAACCGCCGCGGACTATTGGTCCTCGGTGGTGGACTGGTCGCCGCGGCGTGCGCGCCGGAGAGCCGGGCGGCGCAGGATGACGGCGGGCTGCGGTCGGTCGTGCGCGGGCGGGTGGTGCAGTTCGGGGACGACGGGTTCGAACAGGCGCGGCAGCCGTGGAATTCGACCGTCGACCAATCGGTGCGCGCGGTGGTCGAGGTCGCCGACGCCGACGATGCGGCGACCCTGGTCGGCTATGCCCGCGATAGGGGCCGCATGCTGGCGGTGCAGCCGAGCGGGCACGGCGCCTCGGATTCGCTGAACGGGGCAATCCTGGTGCGCACCAACCGATTGAGCGAGGTGCGGGTCGATCCGGGCGCGCGATCGGCGTTCGTCGGCGGGGGTGCGACCTGGTCGCAGGTGCAGGCCGCCGGGGAGCACGGATTGACCGGGCTCACGGGCAGCGCGCCGCAGGTCGGCGTCACCGGCTTCACCCTCGGCGGTGGATTGAGCTGGTTCTCCCGCAAGTACGGCTGGGCCGCCGACCATGTCTCGGCCTTCGAGGTCGTGGACGGGCAGGGCAGGAAGCAGCGGGTGACCGCGGCATCGGACCCGGATCTGTTCTGGGCGTAGCGCGGTGGTGGCGGCGACTACGCGCTGGTCACCGCGATGGAATTGGCCCTGCACCCCGCGCCTGCCCTGTACGGCGGTCGGATGCTGTGGCCGGTCGAACGAGCCCGCGAGGTAATCACGGCCTTCCGTGACATCGTCGCGGTGGCGCCCGAGGAGCTGACGCTCTGGTGTGGCCTGTCCCAATTCCCCGGCGCCCCAGCAATGGTCGGAGTCAGCGTCACCTATCTCGGCGAGGCCGGTACGGCGCAGGCCCTGCTCGCACCGCTGGATCGCATCGACGGCCGCACCGCCGACACCCGCGCACCGATGCGGACGGCCGATATCGGCGCGATCACCGCGGAGCCGACCAAGCCGACCCCCAGCCTGCACCGCACCACCCTGCTGACCGGCCTCACCGATGCCGTCGTGGACACGCTGCTCGCCGCCCCGATCTCCCCATTGATCAGCGTCCAGATCCGTCATCTCGGCGGCGCGCTCGCCCGCCCGTCCAACAGTGTGGCGGGCCCGATCCCCGAACCGTTCTGCCTCAGCCTCCACGGCCTCCGAACCGCACCCTCCGCCGCCACCGACTTCCATTCACGGGCCCAGCGCTACCTGGACGCCTTCGGCCAAACCTCCAGCTGCCGCGCCCCATTCACCTTCCTGGCACCGGAACAGCGCGCATCCGATGCCCTCCGCGCCGACGCCCTGACCCGACTGCGCGAGATCAAACGCAGTCGCGACCCGAAAGGCGTGTTCCGCAGTAACTTCCCCGTCCTCGCCTGACGAGGTTCAGTCGAACGGCGGGTAGGTGTCGCCGCCCACCTGTTCGGCGGCGTCGATGTAGTCGGAGAGGGCGGTACGGGACTGGGCGAGGCGCTGGATCTGGTCGTCGATGCGCTGGAGGCGGGATCGCATGGCGGACAGGAGTTCCGGGCAACCGGGGAGTTCGGGGGCTTCGCCTACGGCGCAGGGGAGCACATAGGCGATGTCGTCGGAGTTGAGGCCCGCGTCGAGAAGGTGGCGGATTTGCTTGACGCGCAAGGGGGCGGTGTCGTCGTAGTCGCGGTAGCCGTTGGCGCGGCGGTCGGCGATCAGCAGGCCCTGGGATTCGTAGTAGCGCAACTGGTGGGTGTTGACGCCTGTCCGGCGACTCAGTTCTCCGATTTGCATCGAAACCTCACTTGACCTTCACACCGGTATCAACGTTGACGATGCTGCCATGGAGAACATCGATACGCCCGTGACGGTCATCGGCCTCGGGCTCATGGGGCGGGCGCTCGCGCAAGCCTTTCTGAAGGCGGGACATCCCACCACCGTGTGGAATCGGACGAGCGGCAAGGCCGCCGAGCTGGTGGCCGCGGGCGCGCGGTTCGCGCCGACCGCCGGTGACGCGCTCGCGGCGGGCGGGCTGGCGGTCATCTGTGTCAGCGACTACGACGCGATGCGAGATCTGCTGGGAGCGAACGAGATCGGCCTGGCCGGGACCACCCTGGTCAACCTGACCTCCGGTAGTTCGGCACAGGCGCGGGAGGCCGCGGATTGGGCCGAGAAGCGCGGTGCGCGCTATCTGGACGGCGCGATCATGGCGATCCCCCGGCGATCGGCACCGCGGACGCGGTGATCCTGCACAGCGGACCGCAGGCGGACTTCACGGCGCACGAGCACGCGCTGTCCGCCCTGGGCGCCGTCACCTACCTGGGCGAGGACCACGGCCTGGCATCGCTGTACGACGTGGCGGGCCTGGCCATGATGTGGAGCGTCCTCAATGCCTGGCTCCAGGGCACCGCAATGCTCCGCACCGCCGGTGTGGATGCCGCGACCTATGCGCCGTTCGCCCAGCGGATCGCCGCGGGTGTGGCCGAATGGCTGCCTGGCTACGCCGAGCAGATCGACCGCGGTTCCTTCCCCGCCGAGGTGTCCGCCCTGGAGACCGATGCGCGGGCCATGGCGCACCTGGTCGAGGAGAGCGAGGCCCTGGGCGTCAATGCCGAACTGCCCAGGCTGATCCAGGCCATGGCCGATCGTGCGATAGCCGCCGGGCGCGGTGGCGAGCAGTATCCGGTGCTGATCGAGGAATTCGGCAAGCCCGGCGACCTCTGATCCGGCGCCGCCGCGAGTCGCGGTCTGGTCGGGCGCCCATTATCGTTTCGCGCAGGGGAGCGCAAGGGAGAGGTCGGGCAGTGGTTGCGAGCGGAGCGGCAACGGCGGCACCGGCTTTCACGCGCGCGCTGAGCCCCTCGGAGCGGTGGTTCTGGATCATCGACCGGATCTCACCCGCCAATTGCAGTGCGCGGGTGCGGTTGTACGGGCGGCTGCCGGAGGCGCGGCTGGCGCGGGCAGCGGCGGCGCTGGTCGCGGAATATCCGCTGCTGCGGGTCGGGGTGCGCGACGATGCGAGGCGCGGTCCCCGGTTCCACGCGCTGGCCGAACCGCGACTGCCGGTGCGGCGGGTGGTCTCCGAGGATCCGGAGACCTGGCTGCGGGAACTCGATCGGGAGATGGTCGAGGGTTTCGACGTCGGGGCGGGCCTGGCGCGGGTGGTGGACGTGGTCCGCTATCCGGGCACGCCCGCCGAGCAACACGACATCATCCTGACGATCTCGCACATCATCGTGGACGGCCGCTCGCTCATGGCCGCCCTGCGCAAGCTGATCGAATTCGCCGATCAGGGTCGCGACGATGCCGAGGCGTCCCGGAGCCCGGGGCGGCTGCCGATCCCGCCGTCGGACTACCTTGTTCCGGCCGGGGCGCGCGGGTTCTGGCGGTACGCGTACACGACGCTGCACGACCAGATCGCGGCCTACGCCCTGCGCCCGCGGCGCTTGCCCGCGGCGCGACCGGTGGCTTTGGCGGAGCGGCGGACCCGGGTGGTGCACCGGGTGCTGGAGGCGGACGCGCTGACCGGGCTGGCGGCCGACTGCCGTCGCGCGGGCGTGACGGTGCACGGGGCGCTGGCGGCGGCGGTGGCGCTGGCGGTGGCCAAGTGCGGTGCGACGGATGTCGCGGGCGTCGTGGGTATCGGATCGCCCGTGGATTTCCGGTCCGCGCTGGTCCCGCAGCCGGATCCGGACGAGCTCGGCATCTACGCGCCGGTGCTGGCCGGTTTCGTGCGCTACGGGCCGGGCATGTCGCTGTGGGATATGGCGCGATCGGTGAATCGGCAGGTGGCGCGCGGGGTGCGGCAGCGACGGCATCTGGCGACGGTGGCGGGTATGCGCTTCGGGACGCCGCGGTCGGTGAAATCCGGTTGGCGCATTATCGAATTGATCGATCGGCGCGCGCCGTGGAATGTATCGGTCACCAATCTGGGCCGGGTCGAATTCCCGGATCGGCTGGGGGAGTGGGAGTTCTCGGGCCTGCTGCTGACGGCGTCGAATTCCTGTGTGAGCGCGCTGACGGTCGCGATCACCACCGCGCACCGGGAGATGCAGCTCGGATTCTGTTATGTGGACGGCATGCTCACCGAGTCCGAGGCGGAGATCTTCGCGGATCTGGTGCTCGATGAGCTGATCGTGCGGCCCGATTCGCTGGTGGAGCAGGTCAGCGCGCGGTAGCCGCGCCGAGCCGGGTGCGCAGGGCGGCGCGGTCGGGTTTGCTGGTGCGGCCGCTCACGGGAATCTCCTCGACCACGACGATCTCGTCGGGCAGTGCGGAAGTGTCCATGAGCGAAGGCAATTCGCGACGCAGCCGGGCCGCGATATCGGTGACCCCCGGGTCCGCGACCACGGCGAGGATGATCCGCTCGTCGCCGATCTCGTCGGGCACACCGACCATGATCGCCTGCCGCACGCCCGCGACGGTCGCGATGGCCGGTTCGTACAGTCCCGGATAGATATTGGTCTTGCCGCGGATCATCATGTCCTTCTTGCGGCCCATGAGGATGAGCGTGCCGCCGTCGAGGCGCGCGAGGTCGCCGGTCGCGATCTCGGTCAGCTCCGCTTCGCCGAGATAACCCCGGCACAGATTCGGACCGGACAGGATCAGCTCCCCGTCCCCGGCAATGCGGGCGTCCACGCCGGTGACCGGCGCTCCGAGCGGATCGCCCGCACCCTCGAAGTCCAGCTTGGCCGCACCGGAAGTGATTGCCACGGGCAGGATTTCGGTCATTCCGCAGATGGCGAGGAATTCGCAGCCCGGCAGCGCGGCGCGGGCGCGGCGCAGCAGCGCGGTGGTCACCGGCGCGCCGCCCAGCGACACTTCGCGCAGCCCGGCGGGCGCGGTCAGGCGGCCGGATTCGAGGGCGGTGAGCACCACCGCCAGATCCGCAGGGGTGAAGAAGGCATGCGTCGCGGCATCCAGGGTGCGCGCGAATCCGATCGGGTCGATATGGGTTCCGAAGCGCGGATACCGCGGCAGTGACCACCGCGCACCGGACAGCAGCGCGGGCAGGCCCATCATCAACTGCTCGGTGTGCAGGTGCGCGCCCGGCCCGAGCGTACTGCGGCCCGCCATGGCCGCCAGGCCCGCGCCGAGTGAGCCACGGGTGTGCACAACGGCTTTCGGTGCGGCCGTCGTTCCGGAGGTGAAAACGATGAGCGCCTCGGCCGCCGGGTTCGCGACAGCCGATGCCGTGGCGGCACGAATGTCCGCCTTCTCCGTACTCGGGTACGCCGTCGTCGCGTGCGGGTTCGCGCGAGGTGGGCGAGCCTTGCCGAAGGCTGCATCTTTGCCGAGGTGAAGCAGTTTTCGCGCCGGAATCGAGGGGTATGGCGTGCCGGGCAGACGCGGCCCGCTGTGGATGTGCCGGACCGGCAACCGCCCGAACGCGGGCAGCGACAGCCCAAGCGCGCGCCCGGCCCGGTGCAGCGGCCCGCCCAGCAGATAGAGCAGCGATTTCGTCGCCGCCCAGGTGGGTTGCACCAGATCAATGCGGCGCGCGAACAACTCGGGCCCGACGCCCGGATCGATGGTGCCGCCCGCGGCGATGGTCCCGAATACCAGCACCACGGCGTCCACGCACGGCCGAATCGAGAACAGCATCCGATCTCCGGGCAGGAAGCCATTGTCGTGCAGTCGTTTCGCCACCGCGGCGATTCGTGCGTCGAGCTCGGCGAAGGACATCGGCGCCGCACCGATCATTCCCAGGGCCGGTGCGTCCGGATAGCGACGCACCTGTTCGCGCAGTAGCGCCAGAAAGTCCTGTGCGGCAGCCTGTTCGTGCGCTCTGGCCGTCACCGGATGTCCACGAGTTCCGGCTTGTACCGGTGGTCGGCGTACCACTCGAGCGTGCGCCGCACGCCCCAGGCGCGCACGCGGCGGTTGGAGGCGTGCACGCGTACATCGCGACGCAGGCCGTATTCGGTGGTGAGCATGCGGACGGCATTCACCAGCGTGCGGTCCTCGTGCAGATCCTCGATGGCCGTGCGCGGGAATCCGCCTGCGGCTTCGTACAATTCGGCGGTAATGGCCATATTGCACCCGGGCGTCATCACATAGGGGCCGAGGTAGCGCGGATCCTGATTGCCGGGGCGGAACTTCCCGAAGGCGGACGCCACCTCCAGGACCACGCGAATGATGGTGCGATCGCGCCACCGCACGCCCTCATCCGTGCGCGGAATCAACTGCCCGCTGACCAGGCGCAGCCCGGAATCGAACCCCGCGTGAATGCGCGCCGTCCAGTCCGGCGCGGGCAGGCAGTCGGCATCGGTGCGGGCCAGCCGCAGCGCCCCGGCCGCGATGGCGTGCCGCATTCCGGTGTCCGAGGCCGCGCCGGTGCCCTTCTGCCGCTCGTGCACGATCTCGACTGTCATCTCCGGATGGGCCGCGGCGAAGGCCCGCACCACGTCCACTGTCCGATCGGCGGAGTTGTTGTCGACCACCACCAAGGTGAAATCCCGGTCCTGCTGGGCGGCGAGCGCATCCAGCGTGGCGGTTATGCCCTGTTCCTCGTTGTAGGCGGGCACGATCACCCACAGTCCGCTCACCCGATACCCCTCCGGAATCATCCCTTCGGCA
Organism: Nocardia crassostreae; assembly: GCF_001613405.1. Classification (GTDB taxonomy): domain Bacteria; phylum Actinomycetota; class Actinomycetes; order Mycobacteriales; family Mycobacteriaceae; genus Nocardia; species Nocardia crassostreae. The sequence continues at coordinate 259,351 of NZ_BDCH01000025.1, read as the reverse complement.
GCCGATACGCGATGGCCGCCGCGGACCGTCCCGCCCCGGCCGCCACGAACAGCGCCACGTCGACCCCATCCAACCGTCCCGCGTCGCGCGCCGCCACATAGGCGGTGGGCAGCGCGGAGGTGTGGCCGTCGCCGGTGTGGTGATCGGCCCAGCCCTCGACCGCATCCGTACACACCGCCGCGGCGGGCAATCCGAGCCGCGCGGCGAGCAGGGCCGGGAATTCGGTCATGGGCCGATTGCACAGCAGCAGGGTCCGCTCGACAGGGGAATCGGCCACCTCGAGCGCTTCGCTGCCCGCCGCAACCGCGTGGTGCAGCAGCTCTTCGGCGGCAGCCGGATGCCCATCGATGGAGCTGATGTGCAGGGCGCCGAAACCCCCTGACCCATTGCCTTTTTCGAGCATGAGCGCCGCCCCGACCGGTTTGATCGGGAAGCCGGGCTGCGGATCCGGCGAGGCGGACGGATGCGCGTCCCCGGACACGATGACCACCCGGTCCACCGTCGGCGCCGCCAGCAGCGCCTGGCTCATCTGGATGGCATCGAGGACGCCGCACGCGCCGTTCATGAGGTCGATGGACAGGCAGGGCACCTCCCCGCCGCGGTATTCGAGCCCGATCTCGGCCTGCTGCTGGATGAGCGCGGACATGGCCGGTTCCACAATGCGCGAGTCGCGGTACACGCCGGTACTGATCAGCGCGTGGATCTGCTCCGGAGTGCGGCCCGCCTCCGAAATCACGCGGCGGGTGGCCGCCGCGGCCTGCTCGATGGAGCTGCCGCCACCCATTTCCACGGCAACGGAGGACATCACGATAGCCATCTTCATCACACCCGTAGTTCGCCGAGAGTCACCGATGGGAACCCGGCTACGACACCGGAGGCCGCGGGCGCCATCGGTACTTTCGCACCGGACGGTATCCGGTCCTGTTTCACCGCGTCGAGTAATACCGCGAAATGCGAGGTGGACACGGTGTTGTCGGAGCAACTACATTGCCGCGCAATGCCGTCTACGCATTGCGCAGTCCGGAGCACTCATGTTGAAAGCCGCCGCCCGCCACGAACTCGCCCTGCTCGCCGCCGGACAGCCCTGGCTCCCGGCAGTACTGCTCGCCGGGCGCTTCGCCACACCCATTCGCAAGGTGCCCAAGCTCGGCTGGTTCGTGGCCGATCCGCTGGTGGCGCGGCAGATATACAACGACAGCGCGCACTTCAGCATCGTGTCCGAGGGCGCTGCCGGGCACTGGTGGGCGCAGGTCATCGGCGACTGGGTGGAGGATCTGTTCGAAGGCCCCGGGCATACCGAACTGCGCAATCAGGTACGGGACCTGTTCATCGCCAAGCACACCGACGCCCTGGTGCAGCGGGTCATCGGACCCGCGCTGAAGGAGATCGCCTCCGAGCTGTCGGCGGGGCGCACCGTGGACATCGCCGAGCGGGCGCGCGTCCTGGTGGGCCGCAGCGTCTCCGATCTGGTCGGTATGGAACCGGCGGATATCTCCGCCATCTTCGCCGCTGGCGGCAGCGAATCCGACGATCCGGATGAGCCGTTCCGCATTCTCTTCGATCACGTCGAGGAGCTGGTGAATCCCGGCATCGGCACCATGGCCTCCACCACCCTGGACCCGGTCGCCGTGGAGCGCGCCCGCACCCTCGCCACCGAACTCGCGAGTTCGGTCCCCGCCGCCTATGCCCGCGCCGACGGCGACACCACCCTCGGCCGCTGCCGCGAACTCGGCCTGCGCCTCGAACACGCCTCGGGCCTGGCCATTCTTATGGCGGTCGCCGGAACCGACACCCTGGCCAGCGCCATGACCCGCATGGTCGCGATCCTGCACGACAGCGGTGAGCAGCGGGCCCTGCTCGCGGCCCCCGAACGCACCGCCGACGCGGTGCGCGAAACCCTCCGGATGACCAGCCCGGCCTATCTCGTCGGCCGCTCGGTCACCGCCGATGTCGAGATCGCGGGACGGCAGTTGCGCGCAGGTGAGCACGTCAAGATCCTCACCTGGACCATCAACAATGCGGTGGGCGACTTCAAGGTGCACCGCGACTACGTGCCCGAAACCCGGCAACTCTGGTTCGGCGGCGGCCGCCACCTGTGCCTGGGCGGGCAACTCGTGCATTCCGAGCTGACCGCCCTGCTGGAGGCGCTGACCGCCAATGGCTGCCCCTGGGAGATCGTCGAACGTCGTTACCGCCGAAAGGTTTTCATTCCGACCTACGAGACCCTGCGCATCCGCCTGCGGTGATCGGTCAGGCGCGGGTGAACCAGCTGACCTGCGTGCCGTTCTCGAAATCGAGCCGCCGCTGGAGCGTGAAATCGGTCGGGGTGAAGTTCCCGGCCATGGCCTGCGTCCCGCCGCCCGCGATCACCGGATAGCTCTTGATGACCAGCTCGTCGATCTCGTCGATGAGCTGCGCGCCGAGCTTGCCGCCGCCCAGCCAGATATCGAGACCGTCCTCCTTCTTGAGGCGCCGCACGAGCGCGAGCGGATCGCTCGGCACCAGTTCGACGGGCTCGGCGACCTCGCCCAGCGTGCTTGAGACGACATAGGTCTTCAGGTGCGCGTACGGGTCGGGCAGTCCGGCCAGCAGGCCGGGCTCGTAGGTGCCCTTGCCCATGATGATGGTGTCGTAGTGGCGATTCGGCGCATCCGCCGCGATACCGAAGTACGGCCGGGCCGCGGTCGGCAGCGTCTCCGGGTATTCGGCCGCGAGCCAGGCCTTGAATTCCTCGCTCAGAGGCATGAACTCGATGTTGTGGCCCGGACCGGCGATGTAGCCGTCGAGGGACATTCCGACGAAGTGGCTGAGCTTTCGCATTGTTGTGACGCTCCCTCTGTTGTACTCTGCGTGAAGTGGTTTGAACGTAGTACTACGAAAGGAGTGGTGTCAAGTGGTGCGCACGAATCCCGAACGCCGGAACGCCTTGCTCGACGGCGCGATCGAAGTCCTCGCCCGGGACGGGGCCCGCGGCCTGACCTTCCGCGCGGTGGACAAGGAGGCCGCCGTCCCGGCGGGCACGGCCTCCAACTATTTCGCCAATCGTGACGACCTCATGGTCCAGGTGGGCAACCGCTACTACGAGCGGCTCATCCCCAGCGAGGCGACCATGGCCCAGGTGACCATCGGCGATCGCAGCCGCGCGAAGATCGTCGAACTCATGACCGAGGTGGTCGACCGGGTCGCCACCTTCCGCACCGGCTACCTGGCCCAGCTGCAGCTGCGGCTGGAGGCCACCCGCCGCCCGGAACTGCAGACCCTGCTGACGCAGCGGGTGCGCGCCGATATCGATTTCAATATCCGCAACCACCTCGACTCCGGGCTGCCCGGCGACGAGGAGACGGTGCTACTGCTCTACTTGGCGTTGAACTGGCTCATTCTCGAACGCCTCACGCTGCCGGGTATTTTCACCGAGGAGCAGAGTCGCGCGCTGGTCGATATCGCCGTCGATCGCGCCGTGGGGAAGGATTGAGGCGTCAGCCTTCCGGGGCCTCGGGCGGATTCTGCTGATCGCGGGTGGCGCCCACGCACGCCACGATGACGCAGCCGATCGCCAGCCATTGATATCCGGACAGCATCTCGCGCAGCACGATCAGTCCGACCAGCGCCGCCACCGCGGGCTCCAGGCTCATGAGAATCCCGAAGACGCGAGCGGGCATGCGGCGCAAGGCTTCCAGCTCCAGGGAATACGGAATCAGCGATGAGAGCAGGCCGACGGCCAGCCCGAGCAGCAACAGCTTCGGATCCAGCAGCGCCGCACCGCCCGCGCCGATACCGGCGGGCAGCATGACGATGGTGCCGACAATGCTGGCCAGCGCCAATCCGGTCTGGCCCGGAAAGCGTTGCCCGGTAGCCGAACTGAGCAGGATGTACGCGCCCCAGCCCGCACCGGCTAGCAGCGCGAACGCGATACCGGCGGTATCGAGCGCACCGCCGCCCTCGGCCAGCAGCACCACGCCCGCCGCGGCGAGCGCCACCCAGATCAAATCGCGCGCCCGCCGCGAGGCGATGACGGCCACGGTCAACGGGCCCAGGAACTCGATCGTCACCGCGACGCCCAGCGGGATCCGCGAAAACGACTGGTAGATGGAGAAGTTCATGAGGGCCAGCGACAGCCCGAACCCGGCCACCAGCGCCAGCTCCCGCGCCGAGTGGTCCCGCCACACCGTGCGCAGGGCCTTGCGCGCCAGGAAACCCAGCACCAGCGCCGAGGTGAGCAGGCGCAGCATGACCACCGCATTCGGCGGCAGCTGATCGAACAGGTGCTTCGCGATACCCGCACCGGCCTGCACCGAGACGATGCCGAACAGCACCAGCGCGGGCGGCGGCACCGCCGCGAGGGCGGAATGGGCACGGCTGCCGGGCTTTTCGGTGAGCGCCACGGACTACCGCTCAGCCGCGCCGCGCGAAGCGTCCGGCATCGGCCTGGTCCCGGGGCTTCACCACAATGGTGTCGAGATTGACGTGCGCCGGACGCGACGCCACGAATCCGATGATCTCGGCAATATCCTTCGCGTACAGCGGATCGATGCCCTTGTACACATTCGCGGCCCGCTCGGCGTCCCCGTCGAAGCGCACCAGCGAGAACTCGGTCTCCACCGCGCCCGGCGCGATCTCGGTGAGCCGCACCGGCTGCCCCAGCAGCTCACCGCGCAGCGTGCGATGCAGCACCGCCTGGGCGTGCTTGGCCGTGGTGTACCCGGACCCGTTGTCGTAGGCGACGAAGGCCGCCACCGAGGTGACGGTGACGATCAGCCCGTCCCCGGAGGCGATGAGCTTGGGCAGCAGCGCCTTGGTGACCCGCAGCGTGCCGAGCACATTCGTCTCCCACATCCACCGCCAGTCGTCCAGGTCGGCCTCGGCCACCGTCGCCAAACCCTTTGCGCCACCGGCATTGTTGATCAGCACATCGCAGCGCTCGACGGCCGCGGCGAAGGCGCGCACCGAATCCTGGTCGGTCACGTCCAGCGGCAGCGCCGTCCCACCGATCTCCTTGGCGAGCGTCTCCAGCCGGTCGACCCGGCGCGCGCCCACGTATACGTGGTACCCCTGCTCGGCGAGTTCCCGGGCGGTGGCCTCACCGATCCCCGAACTGGCTCCGGTCACGACAGCGGTACGAGTGCTCATGCCCTGAGCTTAAGCACGGCATATCGGGCGGGGCCGCGCCCCCCGATCTCGCACCCCGCCTAGCCTTGTCCCCATGGCGATACGCGAAGCGGTCAGTGCGGACGGAACCAGCATCGTTTACCGGGTCACCGGGCCGGAGGGGGCGCGGCCGCTGGTGCTGCTGCACGGCTGGGCGGGCAATCTGCGCAACTGGGGCCGCGCCGCGGACCTGCTGGCCGCGCACTTCCGCGTACTCGCCGTCGATCTGCGCGGCCACGGCTACTTGGACGCGCCCGAGTCCGGCTACGACGATCCGAAGAACTGGGCCGCCGATATCGCGGCCGTCCTCGCGAACGAGGCCATTACCTCCGGCGCCGTCCTGCTCGGCTGGTCCTACGGCGGCATCGTCCTCACCGATTACCTCGCGACGTACGGCAGCGGCGCGGTGGCAGGGGTGGTTTACACCGGTTCCATGGCCAATATCGGTCGCGGCGTCCCCGGTGCGGCCACCGGGGCGGCCATGGACAAGGCAATTCCGGATGTCTTCGAGGAGAGCTCCGCCCGCGCCATGCGCGGTTTCGCCGCTTTCGGCAATGCCAATACGGGCAAGGGCCCGGACAAGGGCCCCGATGCCCAGCGGCTGTTCGGCGGCAGCATCTCCACCCTCCCGCGGGTGCGCAAGGCGCTGTTCTACCGCACCGTCGACAACACCGAAACCCTGCGCGCACTGGGTATTCCGGTGCTGGTCATGCATGGCACGGCCGATCCGGTGGTGCCCGTCGAGAACGGCCGCTACATCGCTGAGACCGCGCCGCTCGCTCGCACCTCCTATTGGGAGAATTCGCTGCACGGTTTGTTCATCGAAGACCCGGAGCGATTCGTGACGGAGGTCACACAATTCGCGTCGACCTTGGATTAGGGAATCAAATCCGCTTGTGACCCAGTTCACTTGGGAAGGTAGTGCGGGTATGTGACGTTATGTCAGCCATGCACACTGGAGTGGTGAGTCAACGTACCGACCTGCGGCCTGACCGCATTGCCGTCCTGTCGGTACACACCTCCCCACTAGCGCAACCGGGAACCGGTGATGCCGGGGGCATGAACGTCTACGTGCTGCAGACCGCCATCGAACTGGCCAAGCGCGGCACCCAGGTGGAGATCTTCACCCGCGCCACCTCCTCCAATGACGAGCCCGTGGTCGAGGCCGCGCCCGGCGTGCTGGTGCGCAATGTGGTCACCGGGCCCTTCGAGGGGCTCGACAAGAACGACCTGCCGACGCAGCTGTGCCCGTTCGCGGCCGAGGTGCTGCGCACCGAGGCCCGCAACCTGCCCGGTCACTACGACCTCATTCACTCGCACTACTGGATGTCCGGCCAGGTCGGCTGGCTGGCCCGGGACCGCTGGCGCACGCCCATGGTGCACACCGCGCACACCCTGGCCGCGGTGAAGAACGCCTATCTCGCCGAGGGCGACTGTCCGGAACCGGCCGCCCGCGAGATCGGCGAGAAGCAGATCGTGGCCGAGGCCGACCGGCTCGTGGCGAACACCGGTGAGGAGGCGCGGCAGCTGGTCGAGTACTACGGCGCCGATCCGGACCGCATCGACGTGGTGCTGCCGGGCGCGGATCTGTCCCGCTACCACCCCGGCGACAAGGCCGCGGCCCGCGCCGAACTGGGCCTGTCCGCCAATGAGCGGATCGTCGCCTTCATCGGCCGCATCCAACCGCTCAAGGCCCCCGACGTCCTGGTCCGCGCGGCCGCGCAGGTGCTGGCCGACGAGGCCGTGCAACCGCACCGCCCGGAGCGCCCGCTGCGCGTGCTGATTGTCGGCGGACCGTCCGGCAGCGGCCTGAAGCGCCCCGAGGCCCTCATCGGATTGGCTGCGGCCCTGGGCATTTCCGATCGCGTCACCTTCCTGCCGCCGCAGCCGCCGCACCGCCTGGCGCAGGTGTATCGCGCCGCGGACCTGGTGGCGGTGCCCAGCTACAACGAATCCTTCGGCCTGGTCGCCATCGAGGCGCAGGCCAGTGGCACCCCGGTGCTGGCTGCCGATGTGGGCGGCCTGGGCACGGCTGTCCGCGACAATGTCTCCGGCCTGCTGGTGCCCGGGCACAGCACCCCGGACTGGGCGGCGGCGCTGCGCTCGCTGTTCGACGATCCGGCCCGGCTCGAGCGCATGGGCACGGCGGCCGTGGCGCATGCGGCCAACTTCTCCTGGGCGCACACCGCCGAGGGCCTGCTGGACAGCTATGCGGCGGCCCTATCCCAGTCGTGGGTTACTCGCAGCCGCAGCGGTAGCGTGCACTCCGACAGCTATCAGGCACGATCGAGGACGCGATCTGTTGGTAGTCCGAGGTCAATACGGGCCGAGGTCGAGCCGGCATGGCGTCGGATGGGAGCGGTTCGCCGATGAGTGAGACCGACCACTCGGATCCCACCGCGCCCGTCGCGCCGCGCCCGCACGAGAGCAGCGGCCGACTCAACGACGACACCGCCCGCGCCACCGCGGCGCTCATCGAGGAAACCCTGCGCGATCGCGAGATCGAATACACCCGCGACGCCCCCGACCTGTTCGTGGTCGTCCTGCCAGGCGAGCGCAAACTCAAAACCGTCATCGGCGTAACCGTCGGCAAGCACGGCGTCCGCATGGAATCCTTCGTCTGCCGCAAGCCCGACGAGAACTTCGAGGGCGTCTACAAATTCCTGCTCCGCCGCAACCGCCGCCTCTACGGCGTGGCCTACACCCTGGACCGCGTCGGCGACATCTACCTCGTCGGCCGCCTCTCCAACCACGCCGTCACCCCCGACGAACTCGACCGCTGGCTCGGCTCCATCCTCGAGGCCGTGGACGCCGACTTCAACACCCTCCTCGAACTCGGCTTCGCCGAATCCATTCGCCGGGAATGGAAATGGCGCGTCTCCCGCGGCGAATCCCTCAAGAACCTCCGCGCCTTCGAACACCTCGTGGACGCCGCCGACAAGCTCTGACCCGCGCCAGGCTCATTCACTCCGCCGTACACCAGGACATAGTCGAACAGCTCGGCCATATCAATTGGCTCACGGCCACACTCGCGGAATACGAGAACGTGGCCGCGGCGGCACGGTAGGAATACTGACGATCGCCGGATTCGGCGAGGAATGCGATAGCGGGAGGATCGACGCGATGACGGTGCTGGCACTGGATATCGGGGCCACGAAATTCGCCGCGGGAACCGTGGATTCCAGCGATACCGTGCACAATGTCCGGCGGGTCGCGGTGCCGGAGTCGGAGGTGTGGGACACCTGCCGGGCCCTGCTGCTGACGGTGGCCGGGGGGGCCGAGGTGACGGCGGTCGGCATCGGTTCGGCCGGGCCGGTGGATGTGCGCACCGGGTCGACCGGGCCGCTCAATATCCCGGAGTGGGCCGATGGGTTCCCGCTCGTGGACGAGGTGCGGAATCTGTTCCCGCAGGCAGAGATTCGATTCGCGATCGACGGTGTCTGCTTGGCGCTGGCCGAACAACGCTGGGGCGCCGCCAAAGGCGTGAGCAATGTGCTGGCCATGACGGTGTCCTCCGGTATCGGCGGCGGCGTCATCGTGGACGGGCGGGTCGTCATGGGCCGCACGGGAAATGCCGGGCATGTCGGCCACATTGTGGTGCCCGGAAATGAAGAGCCTTGCGCCTGTGGGGGATTCGGCTGCGTGGAGGCCGTCGCGAGCGGTAAGTCCTCGGTGCGCTGGGCGCGCCGCCAAGGCTGGACCGGCGGCACCGGCATCGAACTGGCGCAGGCCGCTCGGGCCGGAGACGAGATCGCCGTGGCCGCGCTGGCGCGCGCGGGTACGGCGCTGGGGCAGGCCATCGCCTCGGCGGCGGCGCTGCTGGACACCGATCTGGCGGTGGTCGGCGGCGGGTTCGCGCAGTCGGGGGAGCCGCTGTGGGGGCCGCTGCGCGCATCGGCTGCGAAGCATGCGCGCCTCACTTTTCTGCGCGAACTGCGCGTGGTCCCTTCGGAACTCACCGATCAGGCGACACTCGCGGGCGCGGCCCTGCTTGCCGGGCAACCGTGAAATTCGCCGCTACCCTGGGGCGGCGTGGGGATAACCGAGTTCGCTCAGGGTGATGTCGTCTACCTCTCGGACGGGCCGTTCAGCGGTGCGTGCGGCGTGGTCTGGGGTGTGGACGCCGGTCGATCCGAGCTACGCCTGGAGCTGGTCGTGCGCGAGCCCGGCGGTAACCGGCACCGGCAGACGGTGGGTATGACGGTCGGATTCCACGAGGTGGAATGGCCCTAGCGGCCCGCCGGAACCGGGCGAGGGTGCAGGTCGCCGGTTCATCCGCCCGTGGCAGGATGACCCCATGACGTACACCCTCGTTTTGCTGCGCCACGGCGAGAGCGAATGGAATGCCCTGAACTTGTTCACCGGTTGGGTGGACGTCCGGCTGACCGAAAAGGGCATTGCCGAAGGCAAGCGTGCCGGTGAATTGCTGGCCGAACACGGCATTCTCCCGGATATCGTGTACACCTCGCTGCTGCGCCGCGCCATCAGCACCGCCAACAATGCCCTCGATGCCTGTGACCGGCATTGGATTCCGGTGGTGCGGGACTGGCGCCTGAACGAGCGGCACTACGGTGCGCTGCAGGGCAAGAACAAGGCCGAGATCAAGGCCGAGTACGGCGACGAGCAGTTCATGCTGTGGCGCCGCAGCTACGACACCCCGCCGCCGCCCATCGATCCGGCCAATGAGTACAGCCAGACCGGCGACCCGCGCTACGACGGCATCGAGGTCCCGCTGACCGAATGCCTCAAGGACGTCGTGGCCCGCATGGTGCCGTACTGGGAGGACACCATCTCCTCCGATGTCCGCGCAGGTAGGACGGTTCTCATTGCGGCGCACGGGAATTCGCTGCGCGCCCTGGTGAAGCACCTGGAGGGCATCTCCGACGAGGACATCGCCGGGCTGAACATCCCCACCGGCATTCCGCTCAAGTACGAGCTGGACGAGAACCTGCGCCCGCTGGGCAAGGGCGAATACCTGGACCCGGAGGCCGCCGCCGCGGGCGCCGCGGCCGTCGCCAACCAGGGCGCCAAGTAGTTCTGTAACGCGAAACGCGTTGTGGCCGAATTCATCGGCTGCAGCGCGTTTTCCATTTCCCGAATCTTTGGTGAAATACCCTACGGTCGCGTAATGCGATGCGGATCACACTGCGCAGGGAGATGATTCACACCTAAAGAGGGCATCTGCCTGCAGTTAATTTGCCGAAGTATTGCCCGTCAAAAGTCGGTAACAGTAACCTCGCTTTGCAACTTACTTTCGAGTAGCTATGCTCTCGGTCGTTCGATCAGTTGCGAGAGGTAGATCACGTTCGATGAAGCACGCGCTACGGGCCACGGTGTTCACCGCCGCGGCCGCTCTGCACCTCCCGATGACCGCCATGACCGCGGCGGATGCGGCAGTCGACTCCATCGGCCCCGACGGCGGCGCCGCGGGCGCGGCCTGGACCGCCACCGAGGATGGCCCCCAGCAGTATCCGAATGTCGCCATCGAATGGGACGTGCCCATCACCATGAGTGACGGCACGGTGCTCAAGGGCAATGTCTACCGCCCCGCCGACGCCTCCGGCCGCGCCATCGACGCGCCGATGCCGACCATCGTGAACATGACGCCCTACACCAAGCTGGTGTCGAATGTCGCCGACAGCGCCTTCGCCATTCCGGGCCTGTCCGACGCGCTGGTCAACCTGTTCCGGTCCATCAACCTGACCGGCACCCCCATCTCCGGCTTCGGCGAACTGCTGAACGCCGCGGGCAACGGCCAGCTGCGCAACTTCAGCGTCGACCGCCAGCTCATCAAGTCCGGCTACACGCAGGTCGTGGTGGATGTCCGCGGCACCGGCTTCTCGCAGGGCGAATGGGACATGCTGCGCCAGCGCGAGCAGGCCGACACCGTCGAGGTCATCGACTGGGCGTCGCGCCAGGGCTGGTCCGACGGCAAGGTCGGCATGAACGGCCTGTCCTACTCGGCCATCAACCAGGTGCAGGCCGCCGAGCAGCAGCCGCCCGCGCTGAAGGCCATCTTCCCGGTCGTCCCGGGCAGCGACCTCGTCAATGACGTGCTCGCGCCCGGCGGCGGCTTCGGCTTCAACTTCATTCCGTTGTGGCTCGGCGCTATCAACGGCCTCAAGTGGGTGCCGGACCTGGCGGCGATCGCCCAGGGCAAGTTCGACTTCCAGTGGCTCAACGACCGCGTGGGCGATCCGTACACCTACCTCGACGTGCTCATGTCGGCGTACACCAGCACCGATATGGCCAATCTGGATCCGCGCGTGCGGGGTCTGCTCAACGATCTGTCGGTGGCCCGCCAGGGCTGGCTGGGCGATCCGAGCCGGATCCAGGCCGCCACCTTCGTGGTCGGCGGCTGGCACGACCTGTTCACCTATTCGGAATCCAAGATCTACAACGAGATTCCGCTGGCGGCCGGGACGCAGAAGCAGCTGCTCATGGGCAACGGCTACCACATCACCTCCGGCGCCGAAGCCGGTAAGCCCGGCCTGCCGCCGCGCCTGGACGTGCTGCAGCGCGCCTGGTTCGACAAGCACCTCAAGGGCATCGACAACGGCATCCAGACCTACGGCCCGGTGACCCTGCGCCAGCAGGGCGGCGGCTGGATCACCCAGAACGGCTTCGGGGAATCCGCCGCCATCAACGAGGCCGCGCGCTACCGCCGCATGTACCTGTCGGCGCAGCAGAGCGGTACCGCCAACAGCGTCCACGACGGTTCGGTCATCGCCGACGCCACCGGCGACACCGCGCGCCTGTCGGTCGCCCCGGGGCTGAGCACCCTGTGCTCCAATGACGCCGCCCAGGCCACCGCCGGTTTCCTGTCGCTGATCGACGCCTGCGCCAAGGACTCCCGCATTGCCGAGACCAACGGGCTGACCTTCACCAGCGCCCCGGTCGCCGAGGCCACCACCATCTCGGGCCCGATCGCGGTGCGCCTCAATACCGTTCAGGACGCCGAGGACGGCTACTGGACCGTCACCGTCAACGATGTGGCTCCCGACGGCACCTCCACCGTGCTGACCTCGGGCCAGGTCGTGGCCTCGCTGCGGGCGGTGGACGAGGACGCCAGCGCCCGCTCGGAGAACGGCGACTACACCGATCCGCGCCTGTTCACCTCGCTGGACAAGCAGCTGCCGGTGGTGCCGGGCGAGGCGACCACCCTCGATATTCCGCTCAGCGGCACCGAGGCCGTGCTGAAGCCGGGACACCGCCTGCGCGTGGACGTCTTCGCGGGCAACTTCCCCAAAGGCCTGCCGATTCTGCCGATTCTCCTCGACACCGGCCTGAAGCCGCAGCACATTCAGCTGGACCCGAATCGGCCCAGCTTCGTGAACATCCCCGTCCGCGGGAACCCCGGCTGGTGATGCCGTCCCCTCGGGGATGAATTCCCCGGGTATGCACAACGGCGTGCATACCCGGGGTTTTTCTCTTTTGTGCAGTCGCACGATTTTTTGGCGAACCGCCTCCGAAACATCTGCCGCACCTTACTCTTGGGTAGGTTTGGACCGGCAAGTGGTTGGGGCGCTATGCGCTTGTTACTGAAATCCCTCGTCGCGACGACCGCGGCGGCCGCCCTCATCATGCCGACCGCGGCGGCGACACCGGTGGTGAGCGGACCGGACGGCGGCACGGCAGGCGTGGAATGGGCTGCGGTACACGATAATTCACAGCTTTATCCCAATGTGTATATCGAGTGGGACGTGCCGATCACCATGAGTGACGGCACGGTGTTGAAGGCCAATGTGTACCACCCGGCCGACGCCTCGGGACGGCCCGTCGTCGAACCCACGCCGACCATCGTGAACTTCACGCCCTATACGAAACTCGGTTCCATGATCGCCGATTCGGCGATGTCGGTGCCGGTGCTGTGGAGTCTGGTCGAACAGCTGTCGCGAAATATCGATCTCACCGGCACCCCGTTCTCCGGACTCACCGATCTCACCAAGGCGCTCGGCGGCGGGCTCATGCGGACCTTCACGGTGGACCGCCAGCTCATCAAGTCCGGCTACACCCAGGTCGTGGTGGATGTGCGCGGAACCTGGTTCTCCCAAGGCATCTGGGATCTGCTGGGGGAGCGGGAGCAGCAGGACACCCTCGAGACCATCGACTGGGCCGCCCGGCAGCCCTGGTCCACCGGGGACATCGGCATGACCGGCGTCTCCTACTCCGGGCTCAACCAGTTGCAGGCGGCGGCGAAACAGCCGCCCGCGCTGAAGGCCATCTTCCCGGTCGTGCCCAGCCGCAACCCCTTCCGTGATCTGGTCGCCCCGGGCGGCGCGATCGGAGTCACCTTCATGCCCATGTGGCTGGTGGCAGTGAACGGCGGCAAGCTGGTGCCCGATATGGTCTCGCTGTTGCAGGGCCGATTCGATATGACATGGCTGTCCGACCGCCTCGCCGATCTGTTCACTTTCGTGGACGCGCTGCTGGAGGTATTCCTGCAACCCGATATCGACCAGCTCAGCCCCAAGGTCCGGCAATTGCTCGATGCCGACAGCCCCACGCGACTGTCGTGGGAGACCGCGTCCGAGAACATCACCGTGCCCACCTTCATCACCGGCGGCTGGCACGACGTCTTCGTCGCCTCCCAGGCCGACGTCTATCGCCGAATGCCGTTGCTGCCCGGGCAGAAACAGATTCTGATCGGCGACGGATACCACATCTTCAATGGCAACGAATCCGGCCGCCCGGGCCAGCCGCCGCGCATGGACGTGTTGCAACGGGCGTGGTTCGACAAGTGGCTCAAGGGGATCGACAACGGCATCGACGAATTCGGGCCGATCATCATGAAAGAGCAAGGCGGCGCCTGGATCACGGCCTCGGACTTCCCACAGGAGGATGCCGAATACCAGCGCCTGTACCTCTCCGCCGCGCCCAGCGGCACCGGCGGCCACAGCGTGCACGACGGCTCCCTGTTCACCGAGCCGGGTGAGCTCGCCCGTCTGACCGTCGCGCCGGGTCTGACCGGCCTGTGCTCCCGAGACGCGGCACAGCAGACCATCGGCGTGCTCTCGATATTCGATGCCTGCGGAAAGGATTCCCGCATCTGGGAATCCAACGGCCTGACCTTCACCAGCGCACCGGTCGCGGAGGCGACCACGGTCTCCGGCCCGATCGCCGTGTACCTGAACACCGTGCACGACGCCGTCGACGGCTACTGGGTCGCCACCGTCAACGACGTGGCCCCAGACGGCACCTCGGTCACCCTCTCCTCCGGCCAACTCGTCGCCTCCCTGCGCACCATCGACGAATCCCGCAGCACCCGCCTGACCAACGGCGACTTCACCGACCCGGTCCCCGACCTGTCCCTCGACACCCGCCAGCTCACTATCCCGGGAGTCCCGGTAGCCCTGGACATTTCGATCCCCGGCGTAGACGCCGTCCTGCAACCCGGCCACCGCCTGCGAGTCGACGTCTACGCGGGCAACTTCCCGAAGGGCCTGCCCCCCAACGCAATCCTTCTCGACACCGGCTTCCGCCCCCAGCACCTCCTTCTCGACCCCGCTGACCCGAGCTACGTCAACATCCCACTCCGAGGTAACCCGGGCTGGTGATGCCCGCCGACCGCCTGACCGGAAGTACTCCTCGCCATTCGGTCGTGCCCTCGGCCCGAATCCAGCCGATGGCGCGGGATTCGGCCAGCAGCGCATCGAGAGGACAGGCGCCGGGGGCCTAGTCGCCGTCCGGTACGGCAAATGCCGCCTCGAGGGGCGGGAACATGGCGCGTGGATCCTGGCCCGCGAACCATAGGCCGACGGCGAATACCGATGTGGCTTCGAGGTATCGGGCCTGGCGCAGCCCGCCCGCGTGGACCGGTCGCAGTTTCAGATCCTCCGCCAGGGTCGCCACCCGCGCGACAGCCTCCGCGTCATCGCCGCACAGCGGGACCGCGAGTGTGCGGCCCTCGAATTCCCGCCGCGAGGATTCCCAGACCTCGGCGGCGCACAGGTTGAACGCCTTCACCACGTGCGCGCCGGGCACTGACGCGGCGATCCGTTCCGCGACAGCGTCTTCGGAGAGGGTGAAGCCGCCGCTGTCCGGAGCGAAGGCATTGGTGCAATCGATGAGGACCCGGCCGGTGCGGGCGTCCGGGGCGAGTGCCGCCAGCACCTCGCTCAGCGCGCTCACCGGCAGGGCCAGCAGCGTCGCTTCCCCGAATAGCGCGGCGGCGGCGATCGTGGCCCCGCGCGCGCCGTTGCCGATGGCCGCCGCCGTCTTCTCCGCCTGTGCGGCATCGCGTGCGCCGATGACGATCTCGTGTCCGGCCGCGGCCCAGCCGCCGCCGAGCGCCCGGGCCATCTGCCCGGCTCCGATGATTCCGATTCGCATGTGAACTCCTAGCTCGTGCTTGCGGATTCGACGCTAGGAATCCCGATGCGCACCCGCGGGTGCGCATCGGCGCTGACATGCTGGAATCGTGACGGTCGAGATGGAAGAGCCGGGCGGGGCGGGTGCGGGCCGCGTCGAGTTTCCCGAGTACGGCGACAACGAGTCGGACTGCCCGGCGCGGCTGGCGGTGGATCTGTTCGGGAACTCGTGGCTGACTGTGATTGTCTACACACTCCGCGACGGCCCGATGCGGCCCGTGGATCTGCAGCGCACCATCGGGACCATCAGCCAGAAGATGCTCACCCAGACTTTGCGGCGCATGGAGCGGATGGGATTGCTGGAACGTCGCCGGTATGCGGAAGCTCCCCCGCGGGTGGAGTACGCGCTGACCGCGTCCGGAATCGACCTGCTGACACCGATTTTCGCGCTGGGCGCCTGGGCGGACCGGCACGGCGACGCTGTGCGCGAGGCGCTGTACGGGGATGCGGAGGACTGAAACCGGTGCGCGTCCCGCGGTTGCCCGGAATGAACCGGAATCCCGCCCCGCACAGTCCGAACTTTGCGTAAACGCCGGGCTAACAGGCATGGAAGTGGCCATGACCTGCGTGAAACTTCCTGCACCCGGGGTTTGACGGCGGGTCGGCGACCGTACGATTCAAAGTGTGAGCGTTCCACAGGCCGTGCTGTTGGCAGTCCTGGCGGCCGTCGTTGGACTGGCTGTCGGTGGATTGCTCATCCCGTATGTGAACGCCCGCCAAGAGCAGCGCCGCGCCGCGGCGGATCCGGGCCTGACCATGTCGCAGGTGCTGGACTTGATCGTGCTCGCCTCCGAGAGCGGTATCGCGGTGGTCGACCAGTACCGGGATGTGGTGCTGGTGAACCCGCGCGCCGAGGAATTGGGCGTGGTGCACGATCGGCTGCTCGACGAGCGGGCCTGGGCCGCCGTGCAGACGGTGCTGTCCACCGGACACGATGTCGAGTTCGAGCTGACCGCCAAGATTCCGCTGCCGGGCCGCGCCCGGCTCGCGGTGCGCGGCGTCGCCCGGCCGCTGTCGCAGGAGAACCTGAACTTCGTGGTGCTCTTCGCCGACGACGATTCCGAGCAGGCGCGCATGGAGGCCACCCGCCGCGATTTCGTCGCCAATGTGAGCCATGAGCTCAAGACGCCCGTCGGCGCCATGAGCCTGTTGGCCGAGGCATTGCTGGAGTCCGCCGACGATCCCGATTCGGTCCGGCATTTCGGCGAGCGCCTGCACGGCGAGGCCCGCCGCATGGGCAAGATGGTCACCGAGCTGATCGCGCTGTCCCGTCTGCAGGGCGCGGAGAAGCTGCCGGAGCTCGAGGCCGTCGACGTCGACACCGTGGTCACCCAGGCCATCGAGCGGTCCCGCACCGCCGCCGAGGCCGCCGGGATCACGGTGAGCACCGATGCGCACAGCGGCCTGGAAGTGCTCGGCGATCAGACCCTGCTGGTCACCGCGCTGTCGAACCTGGTGGAGAACGCCATCGCCTACTCGCCGCGCGGTTCGCACGTCTCGGTGAGCCGGTCCCTGCGCGGCGGCAGCGTGAATATCGCGGTGACCGATCGCGGTATCGGCATTGCGAAGGAAGACCAGGAGCGCGTGTTCGAGCGTTTCTTCCGGGCCGACAAGGCGCGCTCGCGCGCCACCGGCGGTACCGGGCTGGGGCTGGCTATCGTCAAACACGTGGCCGCCAACCACAACGGTGAGATCACCCTGTGGAGCAAGCTGGGCACCGGGTCCACGTTCACGCTGCGGATCCCGGCCCACCCCGCCGATGTCGAACTCGGCGACAAGAGACTTTTTGCCGGCAATCCGGCGGTGAAGAAGGAAACCGGCCCGCGCTCCCTCGGGCGGGCCAGAACCAACGGTGTGGAGGCAACCCGATGACGAGTGTGCTGATCGTCGAGGACGAGGAGTCGCTGGCCGATCCGCTCGCGTTCCTGCTGCGCAGGGAGGGTTTCGAGGTCACCGTCGTCGGCGACGGTCCCTCCGCCCTGGCCGAGTTCGATCGGTCCGGCGCAGACATCGTGCTGCTCGATCTCATGCTCCCCGGCATGAGCGGCACCGACGTGTGCAAACAGCTGCGCGCCCGCGGCAGCGTCCCGGTCATCATGGTGACCGCGCGCGACAGCGAGATCGACAAGGTGGTCGGACTGGAACTGGGCGCCGACGACTACGTCACCAAGCCGTACTCCTCGCGCGAGCTCATTGCCCGCATTCGCGCGGTGCTGCGCCGCGGCGCGGGCGACGAGCCGGACAACGGCGGCGAGACCAGCGTGCTGGAGGCGGGCCCGGTCCGCATGGATGTGGACCGCCACACCGTGCAGGTGAACGGTAAGGCGGTGACCCTGCCGCTCAAGGAGTTCGACCTGCTGGAGTACCTGCTGCGCAACTCCGGTCGCGTGCTGACCCGCGGCCAGCTCATCGACCGCGTCTGGGGCGCCGACTACGTCGGCGACACCAAAACCCTCGACGTGCACGTCAAGCGCCTGCGCTCCAAGATCGAATCCGATCCCGCTAAGCCGGAACACCTGGTGACGGTCCGCGGCCTGGGCTACAAGCTCGAAGCGTAGGAACGCCCGAAACGCATTGCGCCCGCTCCGGATTTCCGGAGCGGGCGCGAATTGCGTTCGAACGCGGTCGTCCTATGCGTTGGGGTCGGCCTGGCCGGTGTAGACCCACGCCTTGCCCAGGGCCGGGAGTTCCTGCTCCTGCAGGTTGATCCAGCCCAGGGAGTCCTGCTGCTTGCAGTCGTAGTAGGCCACGTCCGCGCCGTTACCGCGGCAGGCGATGGTGGAGCCGGTGCCGTAGGGGCTGACGATGACGAGCTTGCCGCTCTCCTTGGCGCTCAGCACGTTCATATCGTTGTAGGGCACGAAATTGGCGGTGACGTCGGAGAACTTGCTGGGATCGACATTATCGGCGCCCGCGGCGGGGGCAAGGGCGAGCACGGCGCCCGCGGTCAGGGCGACCGCGGCGAGGGTTTTCTTGATCATGGCCAGGATGTCTAACACGTTCTGGTGAATAAGTGTTGACCTACGTGTGGCGCGCACACTTCCGGCTACTCACGCGCCGCGGTCACGGACCTGTGAATTCAGCCCGCGCTGCCGGTGAGAACGCCGAGCACCTTGTCGACGCTGCCACCGCCGCCTCCGCCCGGATTACCCGGTTCGGTGGGCTTGGTCGGGTCGATCACGGTAATGGCGATGGTCTTGGTGCTGCCGCCCTGCGAGGTGGTGATCAGATGCTGGCCCTCGGTGGTCGGCTTCCAGGTGATGCTGGACTTCCCGATCGGCCACGGCACCTTGCCCGCCGGGGTGAGGTTCTCGCCATTGTCGGACCAGTAGACGAGCAGGCCGATGCCCGCGCCGCTGAGGTCGGCCGTGAGGGTGTACTCGGTATTGATCTTGTAAGGCGCGCTGCCCGAGACGCTCACCGCGTCCACCGTCGCGTGCGCCTGCGGTGCGGCGAGGACGGCGACCGCCGCGGCCGTCGCCAGTCCCGCGATTCCGGTGCCGATCCGGCGGGAAATGGTGCTGCTCATGGACTTTCCTGTCCCTACTTGCCCGGCGTGGTTCCGCTGCTGCCGCTGCCCAGCGGCCCGCCCGGTCCGAATCCGCTGCCGCTGCTGGAGCTCCCCGATCCGATCGGGGCGTCCTTCACGTTCACGATGATCGATTTGGTGTAACCGCCCTGTTCCACCGTGAGGATGTGCTGCCCCTTGGTGTCCGGCGTCCACTCGATGCTCGAATGCCCGGGCGGCCACGGCACTTTCGCGCCGCCGATGAAGTTCCCGTTGTCGCTGAAGTAGACGAGCAGTCCGGCCGCCGCCCCGCTGAGGGTGGCGGAGATCGTGTACTCGGTGCCCACCCGGTGGTCGGAGCCGTCGACTGTCACCGAATCGACGGTGGCGAAGGCCGCGGGGGCGGCGAGCACGACGGCCGCCGCCATGGCGGCGAACCCGGTAATACCGACCGAGATCCGCTGAGGGGTGTTGCGCATGGCTGATCGCTCTCCTGTGTCGTCCGCGCGGTTCAGTTGCTGCCGGAGCTGCTGCCGCTGAACAGGCCGCGCAGAATCCGGCTCGCACTGCCCGTGCCGCTGCCCGAACTGCCGCCGCTGCTCCCGCTGCCGGGCTTGGTCTCCTCCGCCGGTGTGGTCGTCGTGGGCGGCTGTGTGGTCGGCGGGGCGACCGTGGTGGGCGGCGTGGTGGTCACCGGCGGGGTGGTCGAACCGTCGGTGACCGTCACGATGAGGGTCTCGGTATTGCTGCCCTGGGTGGCCGTGATGATGTGCTGCCCGGAGGTGCGCGGCGTCCAGTCCACGCTGACCTGGCCGATCGGCCACGGCACCTTGCCCGCGGGCGTGAGGCTTTCGCCGTTGTCGCTCCAGTAGACGAGCAGACCGGCGGACGCGCCGCTGAGCGAGGCGTGCAGCGTGTATGTGCCGCCGACGTTCAGGACGGGGCTCGACACGGTGATCGCGTCCACATTCGCGTTCGCCGCGGGCGAGACGGTGACGACCACGGCGGTGGCGGCGGCCAGGGTGAGACCGGCCAGCCCGGCGCCGATCCGGCGCCCGGAGGTGGTGAGGTGCATGAGTTCTCCTGTGCTGCGGACCCACACGGGGTGGGTCTGTGCACAGTAAGTGAAACATGTTCTGAAATACTGCGATTTCAGAAAACTAGCGCCAGGTGGCTACGCCTTTTTCGCGCCGCTCGCCTTCTTGGCGGCGGACTTGCGCGTCGCCTTGGCGGTCGCGGCCTTCTTGGCCGGAGCCTTCTTCGCGGGCGCGGCGGCCGCCGCTTCCTCGGCGGCCTTCTGCTCGGGGACCACCGTCGCCGGATGCACCGCCACAATGCCCAGCCCCTGCCGCCGCCTGCAGTGCTGCGCCAGCTCGTCGTACGCGGGCTTGCCGATGAGTTCGATCAATTCCGGTGCGTAAGCCTCCCAGACAGGACGGCTCCCGACATGCGCATCCGGCGATCCGGTGCAGTACCACTCGAGGTCCAGACCGCCCGGACCCCAGCCCCGCCGGTCGTATTCGGTGATCGCCGTGCGCAGGATTTCCACCCCGTCGGGCCGGTCCACCCACTCCTGGGTGCGGCGGATGGGCAGCTGCCAGCACACTTCCGGCTTCACGGTCAGCGGCTCCAGGCCCTTGCGCAGCGCCATGGTGTGCAGCGAACAGCCGATGCCGTTCTCGAAGCCGGGCCGGTTGAGGAAGATGCACGCGCCGTCGAAGCGCCGGGTGCGCAGCGCGGGCTCGTCGTCGAGGTCGTCCTCCTCGAGATAGAGCTTCTTGCGGATCTTGCCCTTGTCGTCCCGGGCCTGGTCCATGAGCTGCCAGTCCTCCGGTGTGAGCATTTTCACAGCCGCGTGCAGCTTCTTGCCGTCCTCCTCGTCGGAGAGGAATGCCCCGTGTGAACAGCAGCCGTCGTTCTCCCGCCCGGCGATGATGCCCTGGCACGCGGGGGTGCCGAACACGCAGGTCCAGCGCGACAGCAACCAGGTCAGATCGGCGGCGATCAGGTGCTCGTCATTAGCTGGATCCACGAACTCGATCCATTCCCGGGGGAAGTCCAGTTCCACTTCGGGAGCCGGGTCGATCTTCGCCGCTGGTCGCAGCCCGGTCGGGCCACTCGCGGATGCACCTGCCGTCACACCGCGGAACGCTAACAGCTCAGTCGCCTGGCCTGAAGACGTGACGCACCCAGTACCGTGTTCTTGTGCGGCTCGGTGTACTCGATGTGGGAAGTAATACCGTCCACCTGCTCGTGGTGGACGCGCATCGCGGTGGCCACCCGATGCCCATGAGTTCGACGAAGGCCACCTTGCGGCTTTCCGAGAGCATGGACGATCACGGGCGGATCACCCGCGACGGCGCGGCCAGGCTGACCCGGACGGTCAGCGAATTCGCCAGTATCGCAAAGACTTCCGGCTGTGTGGAGCTGATGGCATTCGCCACCTCCGCGGTGCGCGAGGCCACCAACTCCGAGGAGGTGCTTGCCCAGGTGCGCGCCGAGACCGGCGTGGTGCTGCAGGTGCTGACCGGCCAGGACGAGGCCCGGCACACCTTTCTGGCGGTGCGCCGCTGGTACGGCTGGAGCGCCGGGCGCATCCTCAATCTCGATATCGGCGGCGGCTCACTGGAGTTGAGCAACGGCGCGGACGAGGAACCGGATATCGCGCTGTCGCTGCAGTTGGGCGCGGGCCGGTTGACCCGCGACTGGCTGCGCCACGATCCGCCGGGCAAGCGGCGGGTGGCGGTGCTGCGCGACTGGCTCGACGCGGAGCTGGTGCTGCTGTCCAAGCAGCTGCTGGAGGTCGGCCGCCCGGACCTGGCGGTGGGCACCTCCAAGACCTTCCGATCCCTGGCCAGGCTCACCGGTGCGGCCCCCTCGACGGCGGGTCCGCGGGTGCGGCGTACCCTCACCAGTTCCGGCCTGCGGCAGCTGATCGCCTTCATATCGAGAATGACAGCGGCGGACCGGGCAGAATTGGAAGGCGTGAGTTCCGATCGGTCCCAGCAGTTGGTGGCCGGCGCGCTGGTCGCGGAGGCGAGTATGCGGGCATTGTCGTTGGATACGCTCGAAATCTGTCCCTGGGCACTGCGGGAGGGATTGATCCTGCGAAAACTTGATACCGACCTGGATAGCGAACCGACAGCCGGCAGCCCCAACGACGGCGTGTCGGGCACGATCGAAACGGTGTCTCGATGACCGATGAATCTCAGCTGTCCGTCGCCGAACTATTGGCGCGCAATGGGCAGCAAGGTGCGGCGTCCTCCGGTGGCGGTGGACGCAGACGCCGGAGCGGGCGAGGAATTTCCGTTCAGGATCTGACCGGTGACATGCCGGAGATCCGGGCGGGATCGTCCGCTCACGCGGCGCCGGACGACGCTCCGGCCGATACCGCGCCCGAACCTGCCCCGATTGAATCGGACAATTCAAGCTATTCGAACTTCTCGAATTATTCTGATTACTCGAACTTTCCGGACTATCAAGACTTTTCCGCTCCCGCGGCGCCGCAGCCGGACTACTCCTCCTATTCGGTACCCGATCCGGAGCCCGCGTACTCCCCGCTCTCCGGGCCGATTTCGTACTACGACCCACTCGCCGACCGGTCCGCACCCGAACCGCCGCCGCTACCCGAGCCGACCGGCTACGACAACTGGTCCGGCGGGCTGGACTGGCCGCCCACCGAAACGCCCAACGGCCGCAACGGGCATGCCGCCCCGGGTCTCGAGCAGCCGCGCAGCGGCCGTCGCCGCAAGCCCGATCCGCTGGACTCGGACTTCGCGCTGCCCGGGCTGAACCAGGCCGATCCCGGACCGGCCGCCGCGCCGTTCGCCGAGACCTCCGCGCCGTTCGGCGAGGCCCCGGCACCACGCGGCGAGGGCGGTCGTCGCCGCCGCTTCGATCCGGACGACGAGACCACCGAGGTGCGGCCGTTCCGGCCCGACGACGCCGCCCAGGCCCGCCGGGACAGCGCGCCCGCCTGGTCGCCCGTACCGGAACCCGAACCGCTACCGCGCAATCCGGGCCGAGCTCCCGGATTCGACCCCATGCAGGCCGGTATGCAGGCCCCTCCGGCCATGCAGCAGCCGCCCGCCGCGCCGCCCATGTCGCGGTCGGCCCGTCGGCACGTCGAGGCGCAGCGCCCGGTGGAGGCGCACGAGCCGGAGTCGTGGCATCAGCAGGAGCCGTGGCAGCAGGACCAGTCCTGGCAGCAGGACGAGCCGTGGCGCGACGAGCGCGCCGCCCGCGAGGATCAGTTCGGGCGCGACGATCAATTCGGGCGCGAGGACCAGTTCGGGCGCAATGGCCGGGGCGGGGCCCCGGGCGGGCTGCCCGCATGGTCGGCGCGAAGACGCCCGGTGTCCGAACCCGCCGCACACGATGAGCACGACCGCGACGCCGATTCGGAGCGTGGCTGGTCGCTCGCCGAGCAGGATCAGCAGCTGCTCTCCGGCGAAACGGTTGCCGGTGATCTGCTACGCGATGCCGTCGATCGCGAAGACGAACGCGCCGAACGAGATTCGCGACGCGCGGGCAAACGGCGGGCCGGTGGTTCGCGCCGCCGCGGCAAGGGCGGCCTGGCCGTCGCCGAGCCGGAGCACAACGATCGCTACACCGATGAGTACGACCCGGTCGACGATCATGACGACTACGATGACGAACCCGAGCCCTCCCTGGCCAGGCGGTTGTCGGCGGCGGCGACGCGGCTGACCAGCCGGGTCGGCCGCGCACCCGCGCGGTCCCGCGCCCCGGGCCGGTCCGAGGAGGACGAGAACCGCAGGCAATGGCTGGTGCTGGCCGGACAGAGCGCGGGCGCCGCGGTCGCGGGCATGTTGCTGTTCAAGGGATTCGAGCGCATGTGGGAAGTGCTCCCATGGG
This sequence comes from Nocardia crassostreae, assembly GCF_001613405.1. Taxonomy (GTDB): domain Bacteria; phylum Actinomycetota; class Actinomycetes; order Mycobacteriales; family Mycobacteriaceae; genus Nocardia; species Nocardia crassostreae. Next base: position 235,453 of record NZ_BDCH01000025.1, on the reverse strand, counting down.
TTGCCCTCATGCTCGCCATGATCGTGATTCTGGGCTTGGTCGCACTCGTACGGGTATTGCGGCGCACCGATGACATTTTCAGCACTGTGATTGCTGTCGTCGTAGGCGTCTTCGTGACGCTGGGACCGCTAGCCTTTCTACTCAGTACGAACTGAGCAGGGAGCGGGCAGTGGGGAATAACGCGCAGGGGGCGAACACCGGAAATCCGGACCGTAGGGAAGTCCGGGTCGGATTGTCGACCGCCTCGGTGTATCCGGAAAACACCGAGGCCGCATTCCGTTATGCGGCCGAACTGGGTTACGACGGCGTCGAACTCATGGTGTGGGCGGAACCGGCCAGTCAGTCCATCTCGACCGTGCAATCCTTCGTGCACAAGTATTCGGTGCCGGTATTGGCGATTCACGCGCCGTGCCTGCTGATCTCGCAACGCGTGTGGGGTTCGGATCCGGTCGCCAAACTCACCCGCAGCGTGCACACCGCCGAAGCGCTGGGCGCCGCGACCGTCGTCGTCCATCCGCCGTTCCGGTGGCAGCGCCGCTATGCCGAGGGTTTCGCGAAACAGGTTGCCGAACTGGAGAGTTCCAGTCCGGTGGCGGTGGCCGTGGAGAACATGTTCCCCATGCGCGCCGACACCCTCTTCGGCCGGGGCTCCACCTCCATCCGCCGCCTGGAGCGCCGTGGCGGGCCGGGCCCGCCCATCACCACCTTCAGCCCGTCCTACGACCCCACCGATACGGGCTTCCGGCACTACAGCCTCGACACCTCGCACACCGCGACCGCGGGCATGGATCCGCTGGCGCTGGCGAATCGCATGGGCCCCGGCCTGACCCACCTGCACCTGGCCGACGGCCGCGGGGCCGCCACCGACGAGCACCTCATTCCCGGTGAAGGCACGCAACCGGTCGCCGAACTCTGCGAAATGCTGGTGCACAACGGTTTCGACGGGCAGGCGGTCATCGAGGTCAACACCCAGATGGCCCGCACCACCATGGACCGCGCCGCCATGCTCAACCGCGCCCTCCAGTTCGCGCGAAAACACCTCAACGACGTCGAGCCCGCCGCGGCCCCCGAACCGGAACCCTCTGGCGCCCGCCGGATTTGACCTCAACAATGGTTGACGTTGCAGAGTGTCTGTCATGACACAGACGACGGACCTCGACGACGCCACCCTCGCTCGCCTCCCCATCGGCATGTGGACCGATGCCGCCCATACCGAGGTCATCACCTTCATTCGCGGCAGGCTCGCCGACCTCGGCCTCACCCAGCCGCAGTACTGGATCATCCGCAATCTGCACCCGGAGGATCTGGCCACCGCGGCCGAGGCCGAAACCGGCCTCACCATCGCCGAACTGATCGACCGCATGAGCACCTACCTGCTCCCGCAGGACCGGCCAGAACCCGATGCCGAGGATCTCCTCGCCCGCGGCCTGCTCACCCGCGACGCGGCGGGCCGCCTGCGCCTGGCCGATCCCGCCCGGCGCGCGCACGACGCGGTCAAGGCGGATCTCCCGGCCATTCGCGCCGCGATCCACGCGGGCATCGACGATGCCGACTACGTCACCACCGTCAGGGTGCTCCGGCAGATGATCCGCAATGTCTCCGGTGAGGAGGGCCTGCGCCGCTACCCGGTCTAGCCGCCGAGTGATTCATCCCACCGACCACTCGGCACGCAGCGCTTGCACGCTGTACAAACCCCTTGGATCAGGGTCTGGGGGGGTTCGGGGGCGAAGCCCCTGAGAGCCCCGAGAGTTGGAAGGAACCGAGTGGGATGACAGCGGAGTTGGTCGACCTCGAGCAGGCGAGCGGCGTGGACGAGGCACCCTTCAGCCGGGTGTGCGCCCTGACCGAGCTGTCCTCGGACGATCCGGGCATCGGCCGCTTCGCCGGTGTCATCGAGCCGACGTGGACCATCGGCAAGAAGCTGCACGGCGGCACCATGGTCGCGGGCAGCGCCGCAGCGGCCACCGAATGGCTGCGGCGCACCGCCCCCGACCACGCCGCCATGTTCCCCATTGTAGCGAGCACCGACTTTCTCGGCGCGCCCGATCCCGGCGTGGTAGAGTACGAGGTCCGCACCCGCAAGCTCGGCCGCCAGATCTGCCTGATCGACGCGAGCCTCATCCAGAACGACCGCACCCTCGTGCACACCGCCTTCACCTTCAGCCATCTCGACGACACCACCCCGGCCTACACCGCGGACCACGCGGGCGATATGCCCGCCGAGCCCCCGGCTGACGCCCTCGCCTACGACGACGACAACCCCATGGGCAAGATCGTCCATGTGGCCCAGGGCTCTTCGGCCGCCATCGACACCAAGTGGGCCCGCTTCCTCACCGGCGAAAAATCCGAACCCCGGCTGCGCCTGTGGATCCGCCCCCGCCCCGGCGACGAACGGGACCCGGACGTCGCCGCCTACTTCGCCATGATGGCCGCCGACATGTCCCCGCCGGTCCCCATGAACCTCGGCCACTTCGGCTGGGCCCCAACCGTTCAGCTCACCACCTACCTGCGCCGCCGCCCCGCCCCCGGCTGGCTCCGCGTCATCGCCCACAGCCGCGAGGTCGGCGGCCGCATGTTCGACGAAGACCAACTCGTCATCGACTCCACCGGCGCCCTCGTCGCCCAGAGCCGCCAACTCGCCCTGGTCCCCCAGTCGCAGTAGCCGCGCGTGGTGCGGTAGCCGCATTCGACTCACCGCGGGTTCGGGTGTGGTGGGGTTGCGGCGCAGCGGGATTCGGGCGGGACGGTGCTGTCGGAAAACCGCCGGACCCGTGTAGCGGGCACTGGTGGAGTGGGCTGGGTGTCCACAGTTCTGATCTCTTCCCAGACGGCCGTGCCCGCGCGATCGCGGCGGGGATGGCTCGCCGTCATCGCGGTGACCGTCGCTCTGTTCGCGATCATCACCACCGAGATTCTGCCGATCGGGCTGCTCACCTCGATCGCAGGCGATTTCACCATCTCCGAGGGGATGGCCGGATTGATGATGACCATGCCCGGGCTGGTGGCGGCGGTGGCCGCGCCGGTGGTGACGGTGGCGGCCGGGCGGATCGATCGCCGGTTCATGCTGGGGCTCTTCATATTTCTGCTGATGCTCGCGAATGTGCTGGTGGCGGTGGCGCCGGAGTTCTGGGTGGTGCTGGTGTCGCGGGTGCTCATCGGCATCACGGTCGGCGGGTTCTGGTCGATCGCGGCCGGGCTGGCCGTGCGGCTGGTGCCGGAAGCGGGCGTGGCGCGGGCCAATTCGGTCATCTTCGCCGCGGTGCCGCTGGGGTCGGTCGTGGGCGTTCCGGCGGGCACCTTCCTGGGTGGCATCGCGGGCTGGCGAATGGCTTTCGTGGTGCTCGCGGTGCTGTCGGCGGTGGCGCTCGGCATGCTGGTGGCGCTGCTGCCCTCGCTGCCCGCGGGGCGGGGCACCCGAGTTGCGGTGCTGCGCGGCCTGATTCATGGGGTGAATATGCGATATGCCCTGTTACTCACATTTCTCATCGTGCTCGCGCATTTCGGCGCTTACACATATGTGACGCCGTTTCTCGAAAAGGTCACGCGCGTCGATTCCATGACGGTCACGGTGTTGTTGCTGGTTTACGGCGTGGCCGGTTTGGCCGGAAACTTCTTCGGCGGCACAGCGGTCGCGCACCGCCCGCGCGCGGCCTTCGCCGTGTTCGCCGCCATGATCGCCGCAGCCGTCCTGCTGCTGCCGATCCTCGGCCACTCGGAAATCGGCGCGGTGGCGCTGCTCATCGTGTGGGGCATCGGCTACGGCGCGGTGCCGGTTTCGACGCAGACCTGGTTCGGCAAAGCCGCACCCGAGACGCCCGAGGCCGCGGCGGTCCTGTTCACCGCGTCTTTTCAGGCCACCCTGTCCCTCGGCGCGCTCACCGGCGGCATCATTGTCGACCACAGCTCGCCCTCGACCGTGCTGCTGCTCGCGGGCGGCCTCACCGTTCTGGTGATCGTGGTGATCGCGGCGCATTCCCTGACCGGCCGGACGTGGCCGGACCGGCCGTGAGTTTTGGTGCAATCCCGTGCGAGCGTCACGGTGCGCGCGGACTAGCCTGAAAGATTATGACGAGGATTGCGGTGATCGGCGGAGGCCGGATCGGTGAGGCGTTGATCGCCGGGCTGCTCGAATCCGGGCGGGCCAGCAAGGATTTGGTCGCGGTGGAGCCGATGAAGGCGCGCGCGGAATTGCTGGCGGAGCGTTTCGGGATTCGGGTCAGCGGGGAAATCGCCGATGCCGCGATCGGCGCCGATCTCATCGTGATCGCGGTGAAGCCGCACGATGTGGACGGCGTGCTGACCGAATTGCAGAAGGCCGAGGTCGGCGAACAGGAGCGCGAGGCGGTGCTCATGTCGCTGGCGGTGGGCGTGCCCACCTCCCGGTTCGAGGCCAAACTGCCCGCGGGCTTCCCCGTGGTGCGGGTCATGCCCAATACTCCGATGCTGGTCGGCCAGGGGATGAGCGCCATCGCTCCCGGCCGCTACACCCGCCCGGAGCAGCTGGAGCTGGTCACCGAGGTGCTGGAGTCGGTCGGCAAGGTGGTGACCGTCAGCGAATCGCAGATGGACGCGGTGACCGCGGTCTCGGGCTCCGGCCCGGCCTACTTCTTCCTGATCGTGGAGGCCATGGTCGACGCCGCGGTCGGCCTCGGCCTGACCCGCGACGTGGCCACCCAGCTGGTCGTGCAGACCATGCTCGGCTCGGCCGCCCTGCTCGAGGAGTCGGGCCAGTCTGCCGTGGAGTTGCGCGCGGCCGTCACCTCGCCCGCGGGCACCACCGCGGCCGCGGTGCGGGAACTCGAGCGGGGCGCGGTGCGCTCGGCCTTCCACGAGGCACTCAATGCCGCAAAACGCCGTTCCGCCGAACAGGGCGCCCTCGCCGACTAACGTTATTGGTACGGCAGTCCTGCTGCCAGCGGCTTTGTGAACCCCCGCATACCGCGCGGTTGCTAGTTTGCTGCCGAGGCCGACTCGCCCACAGCAAAGGCTGATTTCTCACACCCGTCGCAGCAATCCCACTGGTCCCGCTAAGCTTCAAGGAGCACGTGCGTGTCTGTTCCGCCGGTGGGGAAGTCGGCGGCGCGGACGTGCCGGAGGTCAGTGGCGCAATGATGTCTGGAAACAGCCAAGCGAGGTCCGGAAACAGCCCAATCATCGCGGGATCCGTCATAGGCGGAGGAACGCAGTTCCTCACCGTCGCAGAAGTGGCGAATCTGATGCGGGTATCCAAAATGACGGTGTACCGGTTGGTGCATTCGGGAGAGCTGCCCGCGGTGCGGGTGGGGCGTTCCTTCCGGGTGCATGCCAAGCCGGTACACGACTACCTGGAGACGTCCTACTTCGACGCGGGGTGAGACGTCCGAGCAGGTGGCCCAGTCGAGACCCGTTTCGTTCGCCGGATAGTGGCCCGGTAGTGTTGACCGGCATCCTGTACGTGCCGGTGGTGCCGTCGGGTCCATATCGGCCCGTATCGGGTTTGGACTGTGCAGGGTCGGAAGTGTGCACCCCGCGGACGCGGGGATGACCCGAGTAGAACGCGAGGAACAACCCTATGGGTTCTGTGATCAAGAAGCGCCGCAAGCGCATGTCGAAGAAGAAGCACCGCAAGCTGCTTCGCCGCACGCGTGTTCAGCGTCGCAAACTCGGCAAGTAAGCACAGCGGTAGCTGGAAGCCCGTCACCTCGGTGACGGGCTTTCGCTTTTTTGCGGGTGACCGAACTCATCGTTAGATCCTGGTTAATACTCTTCGGTGAGCCCCGTTGTCGCGGTTACCCTTGGAGCGCGGGAAAAACAGAAATGGGGGCTGCGAGTTGGCATCCGGTGCGGTGGGTTCGGGCACTCGGGACGGGCAGGCGCCCAAGGTTGTGATGGTGACCGGTGCGAGCCGGTTCTTCGGCGGCAATGTGGTGGCCCGGCTGGCGGCCGACCCTGCCATCGAGACCGTCATCGCCGTGGACGCCAAACAGCCCAGCCAGGAGCTACTGCGCCGCATGGGCCGCGCCGAATTCGTGCGCGCCGATATTCGGAATCCGTTGATTCGCAAGGTGATCGACGGGCATCAGGTGGATACGGTGGTGCATCCCGCGGCACTCTCGCGCCCGCCGTCCGGCGGTGGCCGGGCCGCCATGAAAGATATGAACGTGCTCGGCGCCATGCAGCTGTTCGCGGTGTGCCGCAAGGCCTCCAGCGTGCGCCGGGTGGTGGTGCGGTCGTCCTCCGCCGTCTACGGGTGCAGCGCCAAGGATCCGGTGAAATTCACCGAGGAAATGAGCGCGCGCACCCCGCCGCGCGGCTGGTTCGCGCGGGACATGATCGAGGTGGAGGGATTCGTCCGCGGCTTGGCGCGGCGGCGTCCCGATATCTCCATGGCGATTCTGCGTTTCCCGCCGATCGTGGGGCCGCAGTTGGCGAATCGCGGTGTGCAGTATTTCCGTTCGCCGGTCACGCCCACCATCCTGGGCCGGGATCCGCGCATGCAGCTGCTGCACGAAGAGGACGCCATCGCCGTACTCACCCACGCCGCCCTGGGCGCACCGGGCGGTACCTTCAATGTGGCGGGTGACGGCGCCATGGCGTTGTCACAGGCCATCCGCCGGGCCGGGCGGATCGAAATGCCGGTCCCGTACTCGATTTTCCGCACCGCGGGGTGCACACTCATGGGCCCGGTGATGCGGGAGTTCACCGCCGAACAAATCGATTACTTACATTTCGGCTGCGGTCTGGACACCACCCGGATGCGCACCGAACTCGGATTTCAGCCGCGCTGGACCACGGTGCAGGCCTTCGACGATTTCATAGGGGGCGCAGCGTTGCGGCCCGTGATCGATCCCCGCTGGATCGACGCCGCAGAGAACAGACTTCTCGGCCTGCTCGGGGCCGGGACGGGAGCACACCAATGAGTGATGTAGCGAAGGTGATTCGTCTTCACGACGTGGATTTCGAGGCGCGGCACCGCCCGGCGCGCGTATGGCCCGGCGAGCAGGCCCTGACGCCCGTGACCTCGCTGACCGATCGGCTCGCCGACGCCGAAGAGCGCAAGCCCAAATCGCTGGGCGAACTCATTCGCGGCACGCTGGCCGAGGGGGTCGGCCGCACCGCGGATTTCGCCCGCCGTCGGCTCACCGGTGATTACCAGGTCGACGAATTCGGCTTGGACGAGCACCTTTTGGAAACGGTCATCCTGCCGATGCTGCGGCCGCTGTCGGAGCTGTGGTTCCGGGTGCAGGTGTCCGGGATCGAGAACATTCCGGAAGTGGGTGGGGCGCTCATCGTGTCCAACCACGCGGGCACCGTGCCGCTGGACGGGCTCATGCTCCAGCTGGCGGTGCACGACCGGCATCCCAAACAACGCGCCCTGCGCCTGCTCGCGGCCGACCTGATTTTCGAAATGCCGATCGTCGGCGGCCTGGCCCGCAAGGCCGGGCACACCCTGGCCTGCCCGGCGGATGCCGAAAGACTGCTCCGCGCAGGCGAAGTCGCGGGCGTTTTCCCCGAGGGTTACAAGGGCATCGGCAAGCCCTTCGGTGACCGCTACAAGCTGCAGCGTTTCGGGCGTGGCGGGTTCGTGTCGGCCGCCGTGCGCACCGGCGTCCCGATCATCCCGTGCTCGATCGTCGGCTCGGAGGAGATCTACCCGAAGCTGGCCGACCTCAAGCCCCTGGCGCGCCTGCTCGGAATCCCGTACTTCCCGGTGACCCCGATGTTCCCGCACCTCGGACCGCTCGGCGCGATTCCGCTGCCGTCCAAGTGGACCATCGAATTCGGTGAGCCCATCCCCGCCGGTGGGTACGAGCCCGAGGCCGCCGACGGCCCGATGACGCTGTTCGAGATCACGGACCAGGTCTGCGAGACCATCCAGGGGACGCTCTACAAGAACCTGACGAAGCGTCGTAATCCGTTCACCGGGTAGGTGAGAGGGGGCTATGGGGGCTTCGCCCCCAACCCCCTTTTCTCAGCTGGCTTTGGCGTCGCGCTTGCGGGAGAGGAAGGCGGCGGCGGCGCCTCCGGCGGCGCCGAGGGCGAGGGCGGTGGGGACGCCGACTTTGGCGGCCTTGCGGCCGGTGCGGAAGTCGCGGATTTCCCAGCCGCGGTTCTTGGCTACTTCGCGGAGGTCGGCGTCGGGGTTGATGGCGACGGCGGTGCCTACCAGGGAGAGCATGGGGACGTCGTTGTGGCTGTCGGAGTAGGCGGTGCAGCGCTTGAGGTTCAGGCCCTCGCGGATGGCCAGGGTGCGGACGGCGTGCGCTTTGCCGAGGCCGTGCAGGATGTCGCCGACCAGGCGGCCGGTGAAGACGCCGTCGCGGCTTTCGGCGACGGTGCCGAGGGCGCCGGTGAGGCCTAGTCGTTTGGCGATGACCTGGGCCAGTTCGACCGGGGTGGCGGTGACCAGCCAAACCTGTTGGCCCGCATCCAGATGCATCTGGGCCAGGGCGCGGGTGCCGGGCCAGATCTTGTCGGCGATGATCTCGTCGTAGATCTCCTCGCCGAGGGCGGCGAGTTCGGCGGTGGAGCGGCCCGCGATGAACGAGAGCGCCTTCTCCTTGCCGCTGGCCATATCGGAGTGGCTCTCCTTGCCGGTGACCCGGAACTTCACCTGCTTCCAGGCGACATCGACCAGGTAGGAGGTTTTGAAATACTTGCGGGCGGCCAGGCCGCGGGCGAAGTGCACGATGGACGCGCCCTGCACCATGGTGTTGTCGACGTCGAAGAACGCGGCCGCGGTGAGGTCGCGGGGGATCGGCGGCTGCGCGGTGTCGTCGTGCAGGGCGAGTTCGACGTCGTGCAGGGCGAGAGCGGCGTCGGCGCTGGCCTCACCGGCCAGATTGGCGCGGACCTCTTCCTCGCTCGGACCGAACGGACTGCGCGTGATCCGGGTGAACTGGTCCTGCAGACCCTCGGCCCACCGGGGCGCGAATTCACCGAATCGGCCCGCGATCAAACCCGTCCTCGCCTCTTTCGATCGTGCCGGCACCGGTACCTCCGCCTGTTCGCGCGAACACCACAACAGTAACGCCCGTCGGTGGCCGGAACGTATACGGCGATCGACATAACGGGGAGTTAAATGTCGGTTATGAGCGAAGCCACACACGAGGTGACCCTGTTGACCCGCAACGGCTGCGGACTCTGCACCATGGCGCTCGATCAATTGCGCCCGATCTGCGCCGAATTCGGTATCGAGGTCGCCACGCTGGATGTGGACGAAGCCGCCGCCACCGATCCGACCCTGCGCGCCGAATACGGCGACCGCTTGCCGGTGGTGCTGCTCGATGGCCGCGAGCACAGCTATTTCGACATCGACGAACCCCGCCTGCGTGCCGACCTGGCGCGGTGAAAAAGCATGTTTGGGGCCTAAGCCCCCAAACACCCCTACACCGGCGCGTTGCGTAGCGGGTTCGACCCGCAAAGGGTTGAATAACCTTGGCGCCGGAGCCCGCCGCAAAGTGACTGAATTCACCGACTTTGTGCATGGGTTCACAAGCGGTTACGGTGGTGGCACGCAACCCGCCTTCTCGGGCAGCGGAAGCGACCCCCTGAACCTGACTCGACCTCGCCTGCAGGACCGCCCCGCGACGGTCTCCCGGCGTCGGGTCGAGAAAAGAACCCGGACACCTACCCGGCCGGACGAGGAGCGCAAGCGACGTGACAGAGCAGCATGAGACGCCGCCGAGTGGCGTCTCCGGCAGGGCTCTGCAGAAGGACATCCCGCAGGCGACGGTGGCGCGATTGGCCACCTACCTCCGGGTCCTCGCCGTACTCGCCGACGATGGTGTAGCCATCGTATCGAGTGAGGAACTGGCTGTCGCGGCGGGTGTCGGTTCCGCCAAGTTGCGCAAGGATCTTTCCTTCCTCGGGCCCAATGGAGTTCGCGGCGTCGGCTACGACGTCGTGAAGCTGCGCGACCGCATCGAAGACGTGCTCGGCCTGTCCGAAGGCCACCGGGTGGTGCTGGTCGGCGCCGGAAATCTGGGCCGGGCGCTGGTCGGCTACGGCGGTTTCCGCCGCCGCGGTTTCGCCATGGTCGGGCTGTTCGACAACGATCCCGCCATCATCGCCACCACGGTGGGCGGGATGCTGGTGCGCGATGTGGCCGAATTGCCGGATGCGGTGGCGGCGCTGGAGCCGACCATCGCGGTCATCACCACCCCGGACGCGGCCGCGCAGAGCATGTGCGATCGCCTGGTCGCCGCGGGCGTGCACCACATTCTGAGCTTCTCTCCCGTCGCGTTGGACGCGCCGCCGCACGTCGAGGTGCGGCGGGTGGATCTGGCGGTGGAGATGCAGTTGCTGTCCTTCGAACGGGCCCGCAGTGCGGAGGCCGCGGAGGAGCTGAACGCGGCGGCCCCGGGTGATCCCGTGGGTGTGATCGCGTTTCACACGGAGACAACCAGCAAGGGAGCGGTGGTCCAGCCATGAGTGTGCTTCTCGTCGGGATTTCGCATCGCAGCGCGCCCGTCGCGGTGTTGGAGAAGATCGCCATCACCGAGCACGACCGCCCGAAGCTGACCGACAAGATGCTGGCCTCCAGCCACGTGTCCGAGGCCATGATCGTCTCCACCTGCAACCGCGTCGAGATCTACGCCGTGGTCGACGCCTTCCACCCCGCACTGGGTGAGATCAGCGAGCTGCTGACCAAGCATTCCGGGCTGCCGCTGCCCGAACTCACCAAGCACGCCTACGTGCGCTACGCCGAGGCCGCCGCCGAGCATCTGTTCGCGGTGGCGTCGGGCCTGGATTCGATGGTCGTCGGCGAGCAGCAGGTGCTGAGCCAGATTCGCGCCGCCTACGCCGCCTCGGATTCGCAGCAGGCCTCCGGGCGCACCCTGCACGAGTTGGCCCAGCATTCGCTGCGGGTCGGCAAGCGAGTGCATTCGGAGACCGGAATCGACCGCGCCGGTGCGTCGGTCGTGTCCGTGGCGCTGGATCGGGCGCAGCTGGTGCTCGGGCCGCTGGCCGGGCGTACCGCACTGGTGCTGGGGGCCGGTGCCATGGGCGGGCTCGCCGTGGCGCAGCTGGCGCGGGCCGGGGTCGAGCGCATCATCGTGGTGAACCGGACGCTGGAACGCGCACAGCGGCTGGCCAATACGGCCACCGTCATGCACGGCGTGCGGGCCGAGGCCATGGAGATGGACAGCCTGGTGGAGGCCATGGCCGCCGCCGAGGTCGTGGTCACCTGTACCGGCGCGGTCGGCACCGTGGTGAGCATTGCCGATGTGCACCGCGCGCTGGCCACCCCCGGCGCGAGCCGGGAACTGGTCATCTGCGATCTGGGCCTGCCCCGCGATGTGGACCACGCGGTGGCCGGACTGCCCGGGGTCACCGTCATCGACATGGAGACGCTGCAGCGCGATCCGTCGGCGGGCGCCGCCGCCGACGACACTGCGGCCGCGCGCACCATCGTCGCTGAGGAACTCGCCAAATACCTTGCCGGACAGCGCATGGCCGAGGTGACGCCGACGGTGGCGGCGCTGCGGCAGATGGCGGCCGATGTGGTCGAGGCGGAAATGCTGCGGCTGGATTCGCGACTACCCGGACTGGACGCCGGTCAGCGGGACGAGGTCGCGAAAACGGTGCGCCGCGTGGTGGACAAGCTGCTGCACGCGCCCACGGTGCGGGTCAAACAGCTGGCCTCCACGCCCGGCGGCGACAGCTACGCCGAGGCGTTGCGGGAGCTTTTCGAGCTGAAACCCGGTGCGGCGCAGGCGGTTGCCGCTCCGATGGAGATCGCCAGGGAGCTGGCCGACGATTTCACCGCCGCCCACCCAGGGGATGAGGGGCCGACCGCATGACCGGAGCGATGGTGCACGACGAGCAGCTGGAGACGACAAGAGTGCGCGGAACGACAGACGCCCCCTGGCGGATCGGCACCCGCGGCTCACTGCTGGCTCTCACTCAGGCCGGGCATGTGCGCGATGCCCTCATCGCCAATGGCCAGCAGGCCGAACTGGTGATCGTGAAGACCGCGGGCGACCAGTCCATGGATCCGGTGCAGAAGATCGGCGTCGGCGTCTTCACCGCCGCCCTGCGCGACGAATTGGCCGCGGGGACCGTCGATATCGCCGTGCACTCCTACAAGGATCTGCCGACCGCGCAGGACGAGCGCTTCACCATCGCGGCCATTCCGCCGCGGCAGGATCCGCGCGACGCCCTGGTCGCCCGCGACGGCCTGGTGCTCGGTGAGCTGCCGCCCGGTTCGCGCGTCGGCACCTCGGCCCCGCGCCGGTCCGCGCAGTTGAAGGCGCTGGGCCTCGGCCTGGAGATCGTGCCGCTGCGCGGCAATCTCGACACCAGAATTTCCAAGGTCGCCAAGGGCGAGCTCGATGCCGTGGTGGTGGCCCGTGCCGGGCTGGCCCGCATCGATCGCCTGGACGCGGTGACCGAGGCACTGGAGCCGGTGCAGATGCTGCCCGCTCCCTCGCAGGGCGCGCTCGCGGTGGAATGCCGCAGCGTGGATACCGAACTCGTGACCATCCTGTCCGCTCTCGACGATGCGGGCAGTCGCGCCGCCATTACCGCGGAGCGGGCGCTGCTGGCCGAATTGGAGGCCGGTTGCACCGCACCGATCGGTGCGCTGGCCGAGGTCGTCGAATCCCTCGACGACGACGGCCGGGTGGTGGAGGAGTTGTCGCTGCGCGGTTGCGCGGCGGCGATCGACGGCTCGGATGTCATCCGGGCCAGTGCGGTCGGCTCGCTCGAGCATGCCGAGGAGCTGGGCCGCGCATTGGCGCGCGAGCTCTTGGAGCTGGGGGCGCGCGACTTGCTCAGTGTCACAGAGGAAGACCCGTCATCAGGGGTCGCGGACACCGGAGAGCACACCGAGACCAGCAGCAATCCCAGCCCAATGGAGAATCAACGATGAGCCGCAGCTCCGCGAAGAAGCACCCCGGTCGGATCCTTTTCGTGGGATCCGGGCCGGGTGATCCGGCGCTCCTCACCGTGCGGGCCCGCGAGGTGCTCGGCCGGGCGACGCTGGCATTCACCGATCCCGATGTCGACAAGGGCGTGCTCGCCCTGATCGGCACCGCGGTGGAGCCGGGCCCCGACGGCGAGCGTCCCGTCGATGTCCGTCCCGCCCTGGGCGATCCGGCCGAGGTCGCCAAGACCCTCATCACCGAGGCCCGCAATGGCGCCGATGTGGTGCGCCTGGTCTCCGGCGATCCGCTGACCACCGATTCGGTGATCGCGGAGGTCAATGCGGTCACCCGCTCGCACATGATGTTCGAGGTGCTGCCGGGCCTGTCCGCCGGCACCACGGTGCCCGCCTATGCCGGTATCGAACTGGGTTCCAGCCACACCGAGGTGGATGTGCGCGGCGAGGTCGACTGGGCCGCCGTCGCCGCCGCCCCCGGCCCGCTGGTGCTGCACGCCACCTCCGGTCATCTGGCCGAGACCGCCAGCGCGCTGGCGGAACACGGTATGGCCCCGCAGACCCCGGTCGCGGTCACCGTGCGCGGCACCACCCGCCAGCAGCGCACCATCGACGCCACCCTGGCGACGCTCAACAATGCCGCCTCCGGAATGGTCGGCCCGCTCGTGGTCACCGTCGGCAAGGAGGTCGAAAAGCGTTCCAAGACCTCGTGGTGGGAGTCGCGCGCCCTCTACGGCTGGACCGTGCTGGTGCCGCGCACCAAGGAGCAGGCCGGTGAGATGAGCGAGAAGCTCGTCATGCACGGCGCCATTCCCATGGAGGTCCCGACCATCGCGGTCGAGCCGCCGCGCAGCCCGGCGCAGATGGAGCGCGCGGTCAAGGGCCTGGTCGACGGCCGCTACCAGTGGGTGGTGTTCACCTCCACCAACGCGGTACGCGCGGTGTGGGAGAAGTTCGGCGAATTCGGCCTGGACGCCCGTGCTTTCAGCGGTGTGAAGATCGCCTGCGTGGGCGAGGCCACGGCGGAGAAGGTGCGTTCCTTCGGTATCAATCCGGAGCTGGTGCCCAGCGGTGAGCAGTCCTCCGAGGGCCTGCTGGCCGACTTCCCGCCCTACGACGATGTTTTCGATCCGGTCAACCGGGTGCTGCTGCCGCGCGCGGATATCGCCACCGAGACCCTCGCCGAGGGCCTGCGCGACCGCGGCTGGGAGATCGACGATGTGACCGCGTACCGCACCGTGCGCGCCTCCCCGCCCCCGGCGGAGACCCGCGAAATGATCAAGACCGGCGGTTTCGACGCGGTGCTGTTCACCTCGTCCTCCACCGTCCGCAATCTGGTCGGCATCGCCGGTAAGCCGCACGCTCGCACCATTGTGGCCTGCATCGGCCCCAAGACCGCCGAGACGGCCATCGAATTCGGCCTGCGCGTGGATGTGCAGCCCGAGGTCGCCCAGGTCGGCCCGCTGGTCGAGGCGCTCGCCGAGCACGCCGCCCACCTGCGCGCCGAGGGCCTGCTGCCCCCGCCGCGCAAGAAGAGCCGCCGCAGCCGCTGACCGGTGCGTCGCGCACCGGCGCGGGTCATCCGGCCTCGCCGGTGAGAAGTTCGAGGTGCTGCTCGCCGACCAGGCCGAACCACAGGGCCCGGTTGATGAGCGCCGCGCGCCGGTCCTCGAGCCCGTCGTAATCGCGCAATCCCAGCCGGTCGACGAGGTATTCGAGGTGGTAGTTGATGGCCGCCGTGGTACCCAGATCCCGGCCCGCCGTGGTGCGGCGCACCCGGCGCAGCAGCTCCGGCAGGGTCGGGATGGCCGCGGACCCGTGCACCAGCCGCGGCTCGCATAGCGCCACCAGGACCAGGGAGTGTTTGGTGTTCGGGTCCAGGCGCCGGATGGCGTCCACCGTGCGCCCGGCCTCGACCGCCACCGGGATGGCCGGGACCGAACGCCGCATGGCGAACACCTTGAACTCCATGACTTCCGCGTCCGCGGCCAGCAGTTCGACCCTGGCCGCCCGGAACGGCACCGGTAGTCGCTCACCGGGCCGGATGGTGAAGTACTCGCCCTTGCCCTCGTCATTGTGAACGACGTACGACTTGTTGGACCGGGTGCTCAGATTGCTTATCAGCCAATAGAAGTCGAGGGCCTCGATGCGCCCGGCCAGTCGGGAGATGCCCTCGCGGTCGAGGGTGACGTCCACCGGATAGATGTCGGTGCCGCGGCCGAAGGTCGCGACCTCGCCGGGCCAGAGATTCAGGGCCGGTGGTCGCGGCGCGCCGACCGGCGCCGGTAGATGGATCAGTATCGACCAGGTGTCGTTGGATATCACGCGGCGGCCGCTCCGTATTTCTCCGGCGCCGCCAGACGGTACCGGAGCCGCCGGGCGGACGCGTGCAGGTAAGCCTTGACGGTACCCGTCGCCAGCCCCATGGCGGCCGCGGTTTCGGCGCAGGTGAGGTCGCGGCAGTAGCGCAGGGTGACCGCTTCGCGTTCGCGGGCGGGCAGGGTGGCGATGGCCTGGTGCACGGCGATTCGGGTCGCGACCAGATCGGCGAATTCCCGGGCGTCCGGATCGGCCAGTTCGGCAATGGATTCGGCGCCGGTCGCGGCGAGCAGGGCCCGTTCCCGTGAGCGCCGCGTGCCCGCGGTGCGGGCGAGATTGCGCGCGGTGGCCCAGATGTACTTCCGCAGGGCCGTCTCGTCGTCGATATCGGGCCGGGTGAGGAGCACCCGCAGGTAGACCGTCTGTGCGAGATCCTCGGCATCGCTGTGGCTTTCGCACTTGCGCCGCAGGGAGCGCACCAGCGGCGGCTGCAGCTGCTTGGTCACCCGGTCGAACAGATCATGATCGAAGCTCATCGCAATCATCGCCTCCGGCTCGGTGTCGGTCGTTCTGATGAACTCCACTGTCGACCGGAAGCGGCGGATACATAACCTGACGAGTATCAGGGTGCGGCCGTGCCCCGCACCCGAAGGTGCGGGGCACGGCCGGTTTTCGCCCACCGTACGGTCAGCGCTGGGCCGCCATCATGCGGCGGACCATGCGGCAGGTGGCGTCCGAGGGCCAGTGCACGCCGATGAAATCGGCGGCGTCGCGGATCTTCTCATTGCTGGCCTGGTCCGGGCTGAAGGCGCCGGAATCCAGCATGGCGATGGCCAAGCGCATGGCTTTCAACCGCCGGTTGTGGGCGATGTACCAGGTCCGCGGCCGGCCCGCGGGGAGCGGCTGCTTGGCCAGCGGCATCCACGCGTGATTGATCAGGTCCCCCTTCTTGGGTACGGCTGCGGCTCGATCGGAAATATTTGTTACGGCTGCGAGCACGACCAATCCTCCTGTCGTCACATGGGCTCCCATCGAGTCGAACCCATCGAACACATCTTCGATTGTACCGGCGACCACCGACAAAATCCGCTGCTCACAGTGACTTTCGAGATGTTCCGCTGCGCGCTGCCGAATGTATTGACATTCTGTCCGGTATGTCTTCGGTGTTTCCCGGCGCTGGGCGGTTGAGCGCCGCGGTGGCCCGGGTGTTGGATGCGACGGGAGAACCCGTCGGTACCGGGTTCGTGATCGGACCGGGGCATATCGCGACCTGCGCGCAAGTGGTGACGGCGGCGGCCGGGCCGGAGGCGGACGTGACGGCCGCGCGGGTGACGGTGGACTTTCCGCTGCTGCCGGATGCGCCGCGCATTACGGCGCGCGTGCATCGATGGGAGCCGGTGCGGGTGGACGGCCGCGGCGATATCGCGGTGCTGGAGATGGACGGCGAGGTGCTCGGCGAGGTCGCCGCGCCGCCGCTGTGGCGGGCGGATCGGCCGTGGGGCAGGGAGTTTCGCACGGTCGGATTTCCCGCCGAACTGGCCGACGGGGTGTGGGTCTGGGGCGAATTCCGAGCGCCGCAGGGCATCGGCTGGATGCAGCTGCACGGGGCGAGCGGCAGCCAGCCCATCACCGGCGGATTCAGCGGATCGCCGGTATGGGACGCGGGCAGCGAGGCCGTGGTCGGCATGGCCGTCGCGGTGGACCGGCGGCGGCTGACCCGCACCGCCTTCATGATTCCGGTGAACGAGGTGCTCGGACTGGAT
Organism: Nocardia crassostreae; assembly: GCF_001613405.1. GTDB lineage: Bacteria > Actinomycetota > Actinomycetes > Mycobacteriales > Mycobacteriaceae > Nocardia > Nocardia crassostreae. Next base: position 218,506 of record NZ_BDCH01000025.1, on the reverse strand, counting down.
CCGGCGCTGCTGCCCAACCCGTATCGCGGTCTGGAACCGTTCGGGGAGAACGACTCCCACCTGTTCTACGGCCGCGCCGCGGATGTCGAGCGGGTGGTCGAGGCGCTGCGCGATCAGTCGGTGGTCGCCGTCGTCGGGCGCTCGGGCATCGGGAAGTCCTCACTGGTCATGGCGGGCGTGGTGCCGCAGCTGCGCGCCGACGGGGTGCGTATCGAGACCCTGTGCGCCGATACCGATTGGTTGGCAACCGAACCGCGGCAGGGGGAGAAGCTGCTACTGGTGGCCGACCAGTTCGAGGAATTGGTGGCCGCCGATCCGAAGCGGGCGCGCACCCGGCTGCGGGACATGCTCGAGCGCGCCGAGGATCCGGCGGTGCGGGTGCTGCTCACACTACGCTGGGACGTGATGGAGGCGCTGTCCGGCGATGATCTCGGGCACGCCCTCGACCGCGCCACCATCACGCTCGCGCCCATGGGCCGCGAACAGCTGCGGCGCGCCATCCGCGGTCCGGCCGCCCACGCGCCGGGCGTGGATATCGACGACGACCTGGTGGAACGCCTCGTCGACGATACGGTCGGCGAGCCGGGCGGGCTGCCGCTGCTGGAATCGGTGCTCACCGAACTGTGGGAACAGCGCGACGGCGGGCGGTTGACCGTCGCCGACTACGAGCGCGTCGGCCGCGCGGCCGGATCCATTGCGCGCCGGGCGGAACGGGTCTACGGGCAGTTCACCGACGCGGGCGACGCACGGGCGGCGCGCCGGTTGCTGACCAAACTGTCCGCGCCCCGCGGCGACGGATTCGCGCGGGTGCCGCTCACCATGCGTGAGGCGCCCGAATTACGGTCTGTCGCCGGGCGGCTGGCGCGCGAGCGACTCGTGGTCACCGGGCGCGGCGCGGGCGATGCCGATGTGGTCGAACTGGCGCATCAATCGCTCATCGACAACTGGCCCCGGCTGCGCGATTGGCTCGTCACGGACCGCGACTTCCTGGAGTGGCAGCGACGCACCGAACGGGAGCGCCGCACCTGGGCCGCCCAGCCGAACGACGACGGGGGACTGCTGCGCGGCGGCGCGCTCTCCGATGCGGAGGAGTGGCTGGCCCGGCGGCCCGACGATATCCCGGATCCGGTGCGCGACTACGTCTTCGCGGGCCTGCGCGTGCGGCGGCGCGAGGTGCGGCGCTGGCGCGTCATTACCGCCGTGCTCGCGGTGGTGACCCTGGTCGCCGCCGGTACGGCGGTGCTGGCGTACCGCACCGGTGCGCAGCGCGCGCAGGCGCTGCGCGAACTGGCCGGGATCGTGCTCGCCGAGCAATCGCTGAAACTGGCGGGCTCACAGCCGAATCTGGCGCTGCAGTACGCGCAGGCCGCGGCCCGGCTCGCGCCGCCGGGCGATCACACGGTGGAGGCGGCCCTGCTCACCCAGCAGATCCGGCTGGCCTCGGCGGAGTCCGTCCGGACCGGGCTGGGCCGGGATGTGCGCCTGGTGGCCGCCGACGATACCGCCACGGTGGTCGCCACCGGCGATATCGACGGGACGGTCACGGTCTGGCCCGGCCTGCTCGACGGCGGCGCCGAGCCGTGGCGGCTGCCGGTGCGGGATACGGTGGCGCTGGAGCTGAGCGGTGACGGGCGCAAGCTGGCGATCGTGGACAACCTCGGCGGGGTGCAGGTGTGGGATGTGGCGGGGCGGTCGGGGCCGTTCGCCGTCCGCTCCCCGGCGGGGGGCGAGACGCTGACGGCGATCGCGGTGCGGTTCTCCGAAGACGGTGCGCTCCTCGTGGTTTCGTACGACACGCGGCGTTCGGTGCGGCCGGTGGGGCATCGCTACCGGCTGCCCGCCGACCAGGGCGATCCGGATACCGTCGACATCTTCGACACCGCTGGCGACTCGCCTGCTCGGCTGACCGGGTACAAGTCGGATACGCGAGTGGATCTGTTTCCGCTGCACGTCGATTCGAGCACCGGCGAGACCTGGTTCCATGTGGTGGGCGAAGACGGGCGGCAGCGCTACGAACTGCGCACGGCCGACGGGCGGCGCGTGGAGCTCCGCGCCGGTGACGAGGCGCGGGGTGTCGTCGTGCCGTGCGCCGACGGCCAGCTCGGTGATGTCGTGCTGCGCCGTCCGACGGGGACCAAGTCGATCGGCAAGGGGACGGGCTGCCTCGCCGTGCCCGAGGGCGCGACCCTGAACCGGGACGAGACGGGCCGGTACGCGATTCTGTCCTTCGCCCCGGAGAACACGCTCTTTCAGCTGGTCCACCTGGTGGACATCGTGACGCAGCAGCAGTATCGGGTGCAGGCCCGCTACCAGGCCATCGGCAAGCCCAGATGGATAGTCCGGCCCGGTCCGTCGGGGCCGGTGCTGTTCGTCGTGGGCGCCGACGACGTCACCCGGCACGCGGCAGCCGCCGAGTTCGATCCGTCGATCGGATTCGGTGCGGCGCCCACGGTCATGACCTGGGGGCGCGACTGGCGCTACGAGGCCGAACTCCAGTCCGATATCGGGCGTTTGGAGCTACGCGAGGTGTATCCGCGGGTGCGGCCGCCGGTTTCGGTGAAGGTGCCGCCGGGGTCGAAGATCATCGAGCTGACCATTACGGCGGACAATCGTTTCCTGGTGCTTGCCGCCGTGGATTCCCATGAGCTGCTGGTGTATTCGGTTCCGGACCTGCGTCCGGTCAACCGGATCACGCTGCCGCTGCCGGTCGAATACCAGAACGGTGCGGTCAAGCTGCCGAAGATGTCGGTGGTCGCCGTGCGCGACGATGTGGTCGCCGCCATGCACGCCGGATACATCACCCGCTGGCATGCCGCGACCGGTCTGCCGGACGGCGCGCCGCAGCAGGTCTGGCGTGATCGCGACGAGTTCGCCGTCGTCGTGGAGCAGGCGTGGGCCTGGGAGAACGGTACGGCCCCCGATGAACTGCTGATCTTCATGCCGCGTGCGGTGACGGTGTGGGACAGTGCGGCCGCGCGCCCGGTGCGCCGGATGTCCGGAGCCGATACCGGGTTGATCGACGCCGCCAACAAGACCCTCGACATTCCCGCCATGTACGTCTGGAACGAACGGCGCCGGGTCGAGGTGTGGGACACCGCCACCGGGGAGATCACCCCCGCCCTGGTCCACATTCCGTGGGCCCCGCTGGTGGAGCGGACCACGACGGGCCTGGTGATCGTCGGCTGGGACACCGGTGAAATCAAGATCATGGATGTGGAGCAGGGCACGCTGGTGGACGGCATGCTGCCCGGTGCGGACATCCGGCCATGGGTGGGGCGGCCCGGCCGCAGCGGCATGATCATCACCAGCAGCGGTGTATTCACCCTCAACCTCGATCGCGAGAACATCCTCGCCCGCCTGTGCGCCATCAGCGATCGCGAATTCACCGCCGCCGAACGGGAATTGCTCCCCCTCGGGGCCACCACCGACCCGCCCTGCCGCTGAGACCGATCAGGCGACCTCGTTCAACCCGGCCCGCACCTTCGCCAGCGCGTTGTGCACATACGCCTTCACCGTGCCCGAGGACAGCCCCATGATCTCGGCCGTCTCCGCATAGGTATTGCCCTCGTAGGTGCGCAGCACCACCGCCTCGCGCTCCCGGTTCGGCAGCTGATCGAGCGCGGCGATGAGCAAGTGCCGCAAAGTGATCAGATCCTCGAACGGCAATCCCGCCCGCTCCGCCAGCGCCGCGATGCGTTCCTCGCCGTCCGGATCCACGCGTTCCCGTTCGGCCGCCGCCCGCCGCCACGCGTCACGCACCAGATTCTTGACCGTCGCCCACAAATAGCTGCGCATCTCGTCGACCCGCGTGATATCCGGCTGCCGGGCGTAAACCCGCATGAGCGCGGTCTGCACGATATCTTCCGCATCGCCGCGATCGCCGACCTGCTTGGCGGCCCAGCCGACGAGTACCTCGCTCACGGATTCGTAGGCCACCACCAGGATTTCGTCGAAACTGTCCCGTACCCGCCCCGGAGGCCGGGGCGCCCGTCTCTCCGGCAGCGGGGCGATCGGCCGCAGCCACTGGTATTTGGCCGGGGGCGGAGCCAACTCGGGTGTCCGGGCGATCCGGAGCAGCGCGCTGCCGGTGTCGACGGCCTCGACCAATAGCAGCGGATCCTGGGCGCACTCGCGCAGCACTTCCCCGAGCAGCGCCTCGAATGCGGCGTCCCGCAGGGCTTCTCCGTCACTGGCCATGGCCATACCTCCCGTTCGACCGGCTGATGGTTCGCAGCGTCACCGATCGTCCCCGCGCCGTCCACCCTATTCGGTGTCGGGCGAAACCGATTATGGCGGCCGATCCGCGCCCGAGAAGGGGCACCCAACCTTTTGCCATCCGAATCGGTTCACCAATGCGACCGGCCTCGTCGTACCGGAGGGGTGTACGACGCGGCCGGTCTCCGAACCGAGGAGTGTTATGCCGACCATGCTCAGCCGCGATCTGTCCGCTCTCCTGGGCCGCACCCGCGCCGCCGTACTCGAGGCGATCGCCGACGGCGGCAGTACCACGCTGCTGGCGCAACGCCTCGGCGTTTCCCCGGCCACCGCCAGCGAACACGCCGCTGTGCTGCGCGAAGCCGGACTGGTGGCCAGCATTCGGGTCCGGAACAGCGTGCATCACAACCTCACCCCGCTGGGGGTGGCGCTGCTGGGATTGCATCCGCGCCGCCGACTGGAGCCCAGCCATGTGTGAGCATCGGCGCACGGAGGTGACGAACCGCTCGCGCCCGTCGTCCGGCACGGGCATATCATGCGAACATGACCGGAATGGACCGCCCACGGCGGTTGCGCCGCACTCCCGCCATGCGTCGGCTGGTGGCCGAGACCTCGCTGGAACCGCGGCAGTTGGTACTTCCCATGTTCGTCGCCGACGGGCTCGGCGAACCGCGCGAGATCTCTTCGATGCCCGGCGTTTTCCAGCATTCGATGGATTCGCTGCGCAAGGCCGCCGTCGAGGCCGTGACCGCCGGGGTCGGCGGGCTCATGCTGTTCGGGGTGCCGCGACCGGAGGACAAGGACCCGGACGGGAGCCAGGCCTCGGATCCGGAGGGGATCCTCAATCGCGGACTACGGGCGCTGGTCAACGAGGTCGGCGGGTCGACGGTGATCATGGCCGACACCTGCCTGGACGAATTCACCTCGCACGGGCACTGCGGAGTCCTGGACGACGAGGGCGCCGTGGACAACGACGCGACCCTGCGGCGGTATGTGGATATGGCGCTGGCGCAGGCTCAGACCGGGGCCGATCTGCTCGGCACCAGCGGGATGATGGACGGCCAGGCCGGCGCGATCCGCGCGGGACTGGACGCGGCCGGATACGCCGACACCGGGATCCTCGCCTACGCCGCCAAGTACGCCTCGGCGTTCTACGGCCCGTTCCGCGAGGCGGTCGGGTCCTCGCTGCAGGGTGATCGGCGGACCTATCAGCAGGATGCGGCCAACCGGCGCGAGGCCATTCGCGAGCTGGAGCTGGATCTGGCCGAGGGCGCCGACATCGTCATGGTGAAACCGGCCATGGCGTACCTGGACATCCTGCGCGAGGTCGCGGATCGCTCGCCGGTGCCGGTGGCCGCCTATCAGATCTCCGGCGAGTACGCGATGATCACCGCCGCGGCCCAGAACGGCTGGATCGATCGCCGGGCCGCCGTTCTGGAATCGCTGCTGGGCATTCGGCGGGCGGGCGCGGATATCGTGCTCACCTACTGGGCGACCGAAGCCGCGCACTGGCTGCGGTGAGCGAGTACCGCGAGTCGTGAATCCGATGGTTCCACCGGCGGCCGCGCGGCCGGTCCCGCAGGACGTGCGCACCGCCGCACAGCTCTGGTACGCGGCCCTGGCCGTCGGCGTGGTGCAGGTGATCTCCGCCCTGCTGGCCCAGCTCGGGCAGCGGAAGGAGCTGGCGCAGCGGCAGTTCGAGGATCTGCACGCCAAACAGCCGGAGATCACCCTCGAACAGATGCAGTTGTGGGTGATGGTGGTCTTCGGGCTGGTCGCCCTGTTCTGGCTGGTGCTGGCCGGGGCCGGGGTCGCCATCGTCTACCAGCTGGGGCGTGGAAAGCAGTGGGCGCGAACGCTGCTCACCGGCCTGGCCATCTTCCTGGGGCTGGGCGCGATCGGCGCCCTGTTCGGATCCGGGGGCAGCGCGGGACCGGCGGCACTGGTCGCGGGCGGTGCGGGTATCGTGCAGGCGGTGCTGGCCGGTGGGGCCGTATTCCTGTGCTACCGAAAGGAATCCGAGTCGTTCTTCCGCCCGGGAGCACAGTGAGTACTCCTGAGTTTGTTACGGGCGTACTACCGGGTATGGTGAGGGTTGTCACAGGGATTTCGGGAACCGGAAGTCGTACGTCATGCGTTGTGTCATGGTCGGTTTGGCTCCGGTGGAGCGGAGGCAACGATGCGAGTGGTGATCCAGCAGCCGCACAGCCTGCGGCGCGATGTGCTGGTGCTCGGTCTGCTCATTCTGTTCGGACTGCTCACCCTTGCCGTGCTGTTGATTCCGGGCCTCGTCGGCTGAGCCCCATGAGCTTTGCGTACGGCCTATGAGCGGGGCCGCTGCCGCCGATTCGGGCGCAACCGCTCCGGCCGTGCTGTTCGCCGAGCCCGGCGCCCGCTGGCGGACCATTGCCTACGGTCCCGCGCTGTGCGCGTTCATCCTGGTGCTGGAACTGATTCGCGGCGGCGATGTGCACTGGTTCGGGCTGGTCTTCTGCGCCGCCCTGCTGGGCGGGTTCGTCTGGCTGCAGGTGATCGCCGGAAAGCGGCACATCAGCGTCGAACTCACCCCCGACACGCTGCGCGAGGGCACCGAACTGCTGCCATTGCGCAACATCGCCGAAGTGTTGCCGGAAGTCGACGAGGAGTCCTGGGATGATGAGGACTGGGAATCGGCGCGCGCGCTCGGCGAACTCAGCGGAGTACAGCGGCGGCGCAAGGGCATCGGGCTGAAGCTGCGCGACGGCGGCCTCGTCCAGGCCTGGGCGCGCGATCACCGGACGCTGCGGGCCGAACTGGCCGCGGCCCTGGAACGACTCAGCGGCGACGAGGAGAAGGAGGCGCGGTGATGCGATGGCTCGCCGTGCTCGCCGAATTCGTGGTCGCCGCGCTACTGGCGGGCGCCGCGGTGTGGTGCTGGCGCAATGGGATGCACACCGGATGGTTCGCGCCGGTCGGGGAATCGCCCGGCTTCACCGCCACCCGCTACTCCGGGCCCTGGCTGGCCGGGGCGGCAATCCTGGTGGCGGTGTCCGGACTGGTGCTCATCGATCTCGCGGCGCGGGTGCTGCACCGCGAGCACTGATACTCAGCGCCAGTTCTGGTAAACATCCAGCACACGACCGCCGCGGGTGCCGGGGAAATTGAAGAAGACGACGACGCTGCCATCCGGGTGTGCGGCCGCCTCCATCACCACCTGTCGCAGCGAGGCGTGCACGCCGCCATTCTCGTCCTTGTAGATCTGCGTCTCCGGATGCAGTCCCGCGCCCATGCGATTCAATGGCACAACCATGCTCACCAGCGCCGGAATCGGCCCGCTCGCAATGGCGGCGGTTTCGTCGTGCGACAGCTGCACCCCGATCCGCCCCTGATCGAGCTGCGGAATCGGCACACCCGCCGCTGCTTCCCCCGCGCCCGCCAGTGTCAGCAGTCCCGCGCCGAACCTCCGCATACCGTCCCTCCCTCTCGTCGGATGCCGCCTCTGCGCCGAGAGATTACGCATTAGCAACCTGTTAGCGATCAATCTCGGCGGAATCTGTCCACGGCGTGTTGCCGTGTGCCGCTGTGGGTGAAGCCACTCGACTACACCCTGTCGTCGACGGGGGTTCGGGCGGCTGAGAGACTGGGTTCCGTGGCTTCTTCTCCGCGTGTGACCCAGGCGTCGGTGCCGGTCTCAGCCCAACTCTTCGAACGTGCCGCGGCGGTCATTCCGGGTGGCGTGAATTCGCCTGTGCGGGCCTTCAATTCCGTGGGCGGTACGCCGCGGTTCATCGCGTCCGCGCAGGGGTACACGCTCACCGATGCCGACGGCAACGAGTACGTGGACCTGGTGTGCTCGTGGGGTCCGATGATTCTCGGGCACGCGCATCCGGCGATCGTGGAGGCCGTGCGGCGGGCCGCCACGAGCGGGCTGTCCTTCGGTGCGCCGACCGCGGCGGAGATCGAGCTGGCCGAGGCCATCGCGGCGCGGGTGGAACCCGTGGAGCGTGTGCGGCTGGTGAACTCGGGCACCGAGGCCACCATGAGCGCGGTCCGGCTGGCGCGCGGATTCACCGGGCGCTCCAAGATCATCAAGTTCAGCGGCTGCTACCACGGGCACGTGGACGCGCTGCTCGCCGACGCCGGATCCGGCGTGGCCACCCTCGGCCTGCCCACCTCGCCCGGCGTGACCGGCGCGCAGGCGGGCGACACCATCGTGCTGCCCTACAACGACCTCAAGGCCGTGGCCGCCGCCTTCGCCGCCAATCCCGGCCAGATCGCGTGCGTCATCACCGAGGCCGCCGCGGGCAATATGGGCGCGGTCGCGCCGCTGCCGCCGGAGGGCACGCTGCCCGGCTTCAACCAGGGCCTGCGCCAGCTCACCCGCGACAATGGCGCGCTGCTCATCATGGACGAGGTCATGACCGGATTCCGGGTCAGCGCCGCGGGCTGGTACGGCCTCGACGGCGTGGCCGGGGACCTCTACACCTTCGGCAAGGTCATGAGCGGCGGGCTCCCGGCCGCGGCGTTCGGCGGGCGCGCCGACATCATGAACCACCTGGCCCCGATCGGGCCGGTCTATCAGGCGGGCACTCTCTCCGGTAATCCGGTCGCCGTGGCGGCGGGCCTGGCCACGCTGGGCAATGCCGACGCCGAGGTGTACGCGGCCCTGGATCGCAATGCCGAACGACTCGGCGCGCTGTTCACCGAGGCATTGAGCGCCGAAGGCGTGGCGCACCAGGTGCAATTCGCAGGCAATATGGTGAGCGTGTTCTTCGCCGAGAACCCCGTCACCGACTATGCCGCCGCCAAGGCCAGCCAAACCTGGCGCTTCCCGGCCTTCTTCCACGCGCTGCTGGACCACGGCGTCTACGCCCCGCCCAGCGCCTTCGAGGCATGGTTCGTCTCCGCGGCACTCGACGAGAATGCTTTCGATCGCATCGCCGCCGCCCTCCCCGCCGCCGCGCGCGCCGCGGTGGCCGCCACCCCCGAAGGATCCGCCGCGTGAGCTCCACTCCCGATAACGGCCAGCCCGCACCAGCCTCCGCACCGGCCCCGATCACCCCGGCCGACGCCGTCCGCCTCCTGGAATCCATTCGCCAGGCCGAAGAGGAGCTCGCCGAGACCGGCGAGCCGATCGCGGTCACCCCCGAGGCCGAAACCGCAACGCCCGCAACCGAATCGCCTGACCAGGCCGCGCTGGATACGGAGAATTCCACCGCCGCTGAGCAGTCGGCGGCGGGTGACGCCGAGGAGCATGCGGCGGATGCCTGGCAGACCGCTGCGGTCGAGATCGAGCAGTCGGCGGCGGAGTCCGCCGAGGATACGGGAGATTCCGCGCTGGCGGCCAGCGGTGTGCTGCTGCCGGGGGACGTGGCCGACGATGCCGAGACCATCGTGCACGTCATGCGGCACGGGGAAGTGCACAATCCCAAGGGGATTCTGTACGGGCGGCTGTCCGGCTTCCAGCTGTCGGTGGCGGGACGGGCGCAGGCGCAGGCGGTTTCGCGATCGCTGGCCGATCACGACATCGCGCTGGTGGTGGCGTCGCCCTTGCAGCGCGCGCAGGAGACCGCGGAACCCATCGCACTGCAGCACGGCGTGCTGATCCGCACCGATGACAATCTCATCGAGGCCGGGAACACCTTCGAGGGATTGCGGGTTTCGGTCGGCGACGGCGCGCTGCGCAAGCCCCGGCACTGGTGGAAGCTGCGGGATCCGTTCACCCCGTCCTGGGGCGAGCCGTATCTGCAGATCGCGCATCGCATGCTGGCCGCCGTCAACAAGGCGCGGGTGGAGGCCGCGGGGCGCGAGGCCGTGCTGGTCTCGCACCAACTGCCGGTGTGGACGCTGCGGCGCTTCCTGCAAGGGCAGCGGCTGTGGCACGATCCGCGCGCCCGGCAGTGCTCGCTCGCATCGTTGACTTCCCTTGTCTACCAAGGCGATACGTTGATCGACATCGTGTACTCGGAACCGGCGGGGGCTTCGGATCCCAAGGTGACGGGAGCATGAGACCGGCCATCGCGTCCCGGCCCGGCGCTCCCGTATCGCGTGAATCGCGGTTCCGGCGCACGGTTTCGGCACTACTGGCGAGCATCTGCGCGGTGGCGGTGCTCGCCGGTTGTACGACCGCCGGGAAGGACGCGGTGGCACAGGGCGGGACCTTCGATTTCGTCTCGCCGGGCGGCAAGACCGACATCTTCTACAACCCGCCGCAGTCGCGGGGGACCATCGGGAAGCTGTCCGGGCCGGATCTCATGACCGCGGGCAAGACCACCTCGGTCGAGGACTTCCCCGGCAAGATCGTGGTGCTCAATCTGTGGGGCCAGTGGTGCGGGCCGTGCCGGGCGGAAGCGCCCGCGCTGGAACAGGTTTACGAGGAGTACCGGGACAAGGGCGTAGCCTTCCTGGGCATCAATGTCCGGGACAATCAGCAGGACAAGGCGCAGGACTTCCTCACCGACAACAAGGTCGGCTACCCCTCCATCTACGACCCGTCCATGCGCACCCTGCTCGCGCTCGGCGGGAAGTTCCCCACCAGCGTCATTCCCACCACCATCGTGCTCGACAAGCAGCATCGGGTGGCGGCGGTCTTCCTGCGGGCGCTGCTCGCCGAGGATCTGCGACCGACGCTCGACACCCTCGTGGCGGAGCAGTCGTGAACGATGTGACAGTGCTTGCGGGCGTGGGGGAGTCCTTCCAGCAGACCGCCGCCACCGGACCGCTGCTGCTGGCGCTCGGCGCCTGCGTGCTGGCCGGATTGGTGTCGTTCGCCTCGCCGTGCGTGGTGCCGCTGGTGCCCGGCTATCTGTCGTATCTGGCGGGCGTGGTCGGTGCGGAGGCGCCGCCGGTGACGGTCGCGGAAGCCAAGCGCACCGCGATGGAGGAGCCAGCCGGCCGGCTGTCCGTTGAGGGTGGCGGTGGGCGACGGGTGGGCATCGAGAAGAATCGCGACCGGTTGCGGGTCGCCGGGGCGGCCGGATTGTTCGTCGCCGGATTCACCGTCGTGTTCACGCTCGCCTCGGTGACCGTTTTCGGCGCCATCCAGGTGCTCAACGTCAATCGTGAACTGCTGCAACGGGTCGGCGGCATTGTCACCATCATCATGGGTCTGGCGTTCATCGGCCTGATCCCGGCTTTGCAGCGGGATACCCGCATGGAGCCGAAGCGGCTCAGCGGGCTGGTCGGCGCGCCGCTGCTGGGCGCGGTGTTCGCGCTCGGCTGGACGCCGTGCCTGGGTCCGACCCTGTCCGGTGTCATGGCCGTCTCCGCGGGCACCGAGGGCACCACCGCCGCGCGCGGCGTCGCCCTCATCGTGGCCTACTGCCTGGGGCTCGGGCTGCCGTTCGTCATCCTGGCCTTCGGGTCGGCGACCGCGCTGCGCGGCGTCGGCTGGCTGCGCCGCAATTCCCGCACCATTCAGGTGATCGGCGGCATCCTGCTGGTGGCCGTCGGCTTCGCCCTGGTGACCGGAGCGTGGGACCAGTTCGTCTCCTGGGTCCGCGACGCCTTCGTCTCGAATGTGACCCTCCCGATCTGATGACCGTGACCACCGAAACCCCCGCCGCCCCCGCCCGCCCGCCGCGCCAGTCGTTGCCGCGCAAGGTCTTCGCGGTCCTGCGCAATACCTGGCGCGGGCTCACCAGCATGCGCACCGCGCTCATGCTGCTGTTCCTGCTGGCGCTGGCCGCCATTCCGGGCGCGCTGCTGCCGCAACGCAGCCTGAACCAGTCGAAGGTCGACGAATACATCCGCAACCGGCCCACGCTCGGGCCGTGGATGGACCGGTTCGAACTGTTCGACGTGTTCTCCAGTTTCTGGTTCACGGCAGTCTACGTGCTGCTGTTCGTCTCGCTGGTGGGCTGCATCCTGCCGCGCTGCTACGACCACTACAAGGCGCTGCGCACGCCGCCGGTCAAGGCGCCGCGCAATCTTTCCCGGCTGCCGCACCACTATTCGGGGGCGGACGCCGCGAGCGCGGACGAGGTCGTCGAGCGGGCGCGCAAGGAACTGCGCGGCTGGCGGACGGTGGTGCAGCCGAGCGCTCGCGACGGCGAGGTGACGCTGTCCGCGGAGAAGGGGTACACCCGCGAGGCGGGCAATCTGGTCTTCCATCTGGCGCTGGTCGGGCTGCTGGCGGCCGTGGCGGCGGGCAAGTTGTTCGGCTACGAGGGCAATGTGGTCGTCATCGCCAATGACGGGCCCGGATTCTGCACGACCTCGCCCGCCGCGTTCGACTCCTTCCGCGTGGGCAATGTCAACGACGGCACCGGGCTGACGCCATTGTGTGTGCGGGTCAAGAACTTCAAAGCCGACTATCTGCCCAACGGGCAGGCCGAGATGTTCACCTCCGATATCGCCTATCAGTCGGGTGCGGATCTGGCATCGGACACCTGGCAGGACACCACCATCAAGGTGAATCATCCGCTGCGTGTCGCCGGTGACCGGATCTACCTGCAGGGTCATGGTTTCGCGCCGAAGTTCACGGTGACCTTCCCCGATGGGCAGACCCGCACCGAGGCCATCCAATGGCGGCCCGACGACGCCACCACCTTCCTGTCCTCGGGCGTGCTGCGCATCGATCCGCCGGGCGGCATGTATCCGAACGAGGACGAGCGGCGTAAGCATCAGATCGCCATCCAGGGCCTGTTCGCGCCGACGGCGCTGCTGCACGGTTCGCTGCTCACCTCGGCCTTCCCGTCCATGACCGATCCCGCGGTGGCCGTGGACATCTATGTCGGCGACACCGGCCTGGACACCGGCCGCGCGCAGTCGCTGTTCTCGCTCGATCCGGAGATGATCAAACAAGGCCGGTTGGTGAAGGAGCAGCGCGTCAATCTGAAGCCGGGTGAATCGGCGAGCCTGTCCGACGGCACCAAGGTCACCTTCGACGGCGCCGAGGAATTCGTGAACCTGCAGGTCTCCCACGACCCGGCGCAGCAATGGGTGCTGATCAGCGCGCTCACCATGATGGCCGGGCTGCTGGTCTCGCTGCTGGTGAAGCGCCGCCGCATCTGGCTGCGCGCCTACCCGGACCCCGGCGTTGCCGCCGATGGAAAACGACGTACCGTAGTAGAGATGGGCGGATTGGCCCGCACCGACCAGGCTGGCTGGGGTGGCGAATTCGACCGATTGCGTGAACGGCTGCTGACCGAGAGCACTGGAGACAAGTAATGCCGATCGACGAGACCCTCGCCGCCTACAGCGATCTCGCCTTCAAGTCGGCCATGGTGGTGTACGCGCTGGTCACCATCATGCTGATCTGGCAGTTCGCCACCCGCACGGTGAACGAGCGCGAACTGGTGACCGTCGGCGGTGGCGCTTCCGACGCACCGGCCGATCCGGCCGCGCCCGGCAAGGTCACCGCCGTCCCCCAGACGCCGTTCCCCGAACGCCTGGGCAATATGGCTTTCTCGGTCCTGTTCGTCGCCTTCGGCCTGCATCTGGTCTCGATCATCCTGCGCGGCTTCGCCACCCACCGCTTCCCGCTCGGCAATATGTACGAGTTCGTCACCATGGCCTGCGCCGCCGCGGTCTTCCTCGGTCTCGTCCTGCTCCGCGACCAGCGCTACCGCGGCATGTGGGCCTTCCTGCTGGTCCCGGTCCTGATCCTCATGTTCCTGGCGGGCACCGTCCTCTACGCCGACGCGGCCCCCGTAGTCCCCGCCCTGAAGTCCTTCTGGCTCCCCGTCCACGTCACCATCGTCTCGGTGGGCAGCGGCGTCTTCCTCGTCTCCGGCGTGGCCAGCATGCTGTTCCTCTACCGCCTCCGCCAGCCCGCGGGCTCGGAATCGAAGTCCTTCCTCGGCACCCTGGCCGCCCGCCTCCCCGACGCCCAAACCCTGGACCGCCTCGCCTACCGCACCACCATCATCGGCTTCCCCCTCTTCGGCGCCGGTGTAATCCTCGGCGCCATCTGGGCCGAAGCCGCCTGGGGCCGCTTCTGGGGCTGGGACCCCAAAGAAACCGTCTCCTTCATCGCCTGGGTCCTCTACGCCGCCTACCTCCACGCCCGCGCCACCTCCGGCTGGCGCGACACCAAGGCCGCCTGGATCAACATCGCAGGCTTCATAGCCATGCTCTTCAACCTCTTCATCATCAACATGGTGGTCAGCGGCCTGCACTCCTACGCAGGCCTCAACTAGCCCCTGGAACTTGGGCCAGGCATCGGTCGCCAACGAGATTCGCGCTTACGGCGAGGGGGTTTCGCGCGATGAGTCGGGTGGCAAGGCCATCACCAAGTAGGAGGGGTTGCATTGCGCTACAAGCCGACGGCGTTGGGGTATGTGAACGTCGAAGTTTCCGGGATGAGCCGACTCTGGGATGAGAGCCGAATTCGGGAGGTCGCCGAGCGGCTCGGATACGACTTCGCTCGGATGGTGGTTTTCGACCCGAAAGCGGGGCGGCCGCCGTTGGCGCAGCTCAAGGCGCTAGCAGCGCGGCTCGATGCCGCGGCGGTGATCGTGCCGGGGCTCGAGCATTTCGCGGGTGGGCGGGTGCCTGCTTCGCTGGGCGAGCAGCTCGATGTGGTCACCGTGAGTCCGGAGCAGACCTTCGCGCGGCGGGAAATTCCGTTGTCCGGTGACAGATTCCAGGGGTAGCGTGGCGGGCGTGCAGCGCGCATTCGTCACTACGACGCCGGACTACGTCCCGGCGCGCTGAACTATGTTCTGATCGAAGCCCCGGGCGAGTGCCCGGGGCTTTTTCGCGTGGTCACTCGCCCTCGTCTGGAGGAGAGACACGTGTACGACCATCGCAAGCTGGGGCGGGAGCTCGGGTTGTTCGATACCGATCCGCTGATCGGGGCGGGACTGCCGTATTGGCTGCCGGATGGCGCTGTGGTGCGGCACAGTCTGGAGGAGTACATCCGGACCGCGGAGCGGCGGGCGGGGTATCGGCATGTGTACTCGCCGGTGCTGGGGAAGCGGGAGCTGTACGAGATATCCGGGCATTGGGGGCATTACCGGGACGATATGTATCCGCCGATGGAGGTGGGGGCGGAGCAGGTGGTGTTGCGGCCGAGTCTGTGCCCGCATCACGCGGTGATGTATCGGTCCCGGTCGCACAGTTATCGGGAGCTGCCGCTGCGGATGGCCGAGCTGGGGCCATGTATCGGTCCGAATTGTCCGGGGCGCTGGGCGGTTTGACCCGGGTGAGGTGTATCCAGCTCAATGACGCGCACATTTTCTGCACCCTCGATCAGGTCGGCGACGAGGTCGCCGGTGCGCTGGAGATGATCGGCGCCGCGTATCGGGCCTTGGGTATCGAGGAGGCTCGGTACCGGCTGTCGCTGCCCGGGTCCGATGGGAAATATGTCGCGGCGCCGGAGATGTGGCAGCGAGCCGGGAAGCTGTTGAGCGAGGCGCTCGACCGCGCCGGAATCGGCTACGAGGCGGTCGAGGGCGAGGCGGCGTTCTACGGTCCCAAGATCGATGTCCAGGTGCGCGATCACGCGGGGCGGGAATCCACCCTGTCCACCGTGCAGGTCGACCTCCACCAACCCGAGCAGTTCGACCTGCACTATGTGGGCGCGGACGGCGGTAAGCACCGTCCGGTCATGGTGCACCGCGCCATCATCGGCAGCGTCGAGCGGGCCGTCGCGCATTTGATCGAGCTGCACGGCGGCGCTTTCCCGGCCTGGATGGCGCCGGTTCAGGTGGCGGTGCTGCCGGTGTCCGAAGCCGAGGAGGCGGTGGCCGACGAAGTCCGAAAGCGTTGCCTCGCAGCCGATCTACGTGTGCAGGTGATCCACGCCGAGGAAGGCAGCCTCGGCGCGCGGGTACGCGCCGCGCGCCTGGCGCCGTACCAGTTCGTCATCGGCCCGGCCGAGAGCGCGAATGGCGATGTGGCAGTGCGACTGCGGGACGGACGACGGTTGCCTGCACAACCCGCCGACAATGCGATAGCCCGCATCCGGGCGCTGGTGGACAACCATCAGACCCGGTTGTGGATCGACTGACAGCGGCCGACGGCGGCGGGAGATCCCGCCGCCGGGCGCGGTCAGGCAATGAATTCCTTGGTGAGCTGGACGATCCGGGCCGGGTTCGCGAACCAGTCCATGTGCCCCTCGCCCTCGATCTCCACCAGGCGGCTGCCGGGCACGGCGGCGTGTAGTCGGCGGGAACCGGCGATCGGGGCAACCTGGTCGCCGGTGAATCCGATAATGAGTGTAGGAATCGTGATGCGCGGCAGCAGGTCTCGCACATCCGCGTTCGCAGCCGCGACGATCTGACGGGAAAGACCGTGCGGCCACTCGTCTTTCAGTGACGCCGCGAGACCCTCGTGACCAAATATGTCCAGTGTCGCGGGGCCGAATCCCTGCAGGGTGGCGAAGCGCTTGAACAGGTCGAAGTCCGCGACGTAGAGGTCGCGCCAGAAATCGAAGTTGAATTTGTCGTGCGGCCCCCCGGTGTGCGGGAGTCCGCCGACCAGAATGAGTCGGCGCACCAGGTCCGGCCGGGTGGCCGCGACCGTGACCGCGACGGCCGCGCCGAGGGAGAAGCAGAGCAGGTCGACCGGGCCGTCGACAGCCTGCTCGATCGCGCCGGAAACCTGCCCGGCGAAGATCTCGAGGCCGAGTTCGCCGCCGTCGTCGGTGGTGCGGCCACTGCCGGACAGATTGGGCCGGATGACGGTGTGGCTGTCGTGGAAGGAGTCCACGATATTGCCGAAGGCCCGCTGGGCGTCGCCGCCCGCGCCGTGGACCAGCGCTAATCCCGGGCCGCCGCCGTCGAGTTCGTAGTGGACGACGCTGCCGGGGATATCGGCGAAGGGCATGGGGTACTCCCGTCTTTCCAGTGAAACGGCACGTGCCGTGCCGCCGGGAGAGTGTGCGTCGGAGATCGGAGCCTTGTCAACACGGCACGTGCCGTGCCGTAGCATGGCCGGGGTGACCGATCGCACCGCCGCCATCCTGAAGGTGACGCTCGACCTCGCCCAGGAGGTCGGCTACGCCAAGCTCAGCATCGAGGGGATCGCCGCGCGCGCCGGGGTCGGCAAGCACACGGTCTACCGGCGCTGGCCGTCCAAGGGCGCGCTGTTCCTGGATGCACTGCTGTCCTCGATCGAGGAGGACCTGAGTTATCCCGACACCGGTGACGTCGTCGCCGACCTGCGGACCCAAATGCTCAGCGCCACCAATGTCTTGGCGCGTCCCCCGTACAACACGTTGTACGCCGCGCTGGTCGGCGAGGCGCAGCACGATCCCGCCATTGCGAAGACCCTGCACGAGCGGTTCATCGAACCGCAGGCGCGGCGCACCATCGATCGATTGTGCTCGGCGCAGGAAAAGGGCCAGCTGCCACCGGATCTCGATCTGGAGATGGCGCTGACGGTGCTCTACGGCCCGCTGTACTTCATCTTCCTGCTCACGCCCGAGACCTTGTCCGCCGACCATGTGAACAGGTTGCTCGACACCGTGTTAACCATCGGTTTCCGGGTGACCGGAAGCTAGTCGGCCGTACGGAGATTCGCTTCCACCTTGCGCAGTAGCCGGAGCAGCTCGGTGCGCTGGCGGTCGGAGAGTCCGAGTGTGGTGGCTTCCTCCAGTTCGCCCCAGATGCGCTCCACCTGTGAGCGTAGCTTCGCGCCGTCCGCGGTCAGTGACACGATCATGACCCGGCGGTCGTTCGGATCCGGCGTGCGGACGATCAAGCCGTCGCGCTCCAGGGTCTTCACCTTGGCCGTAATGGTGGAGGGGTCGAGGCCGAGCGCCTTGCCGAGTTCGGCCTGCGATTGACCGTCGCGATCCCACAGCGCCATGAGCAGCAGTTCGGGGCCGGGGGTGAGGCCCGCCCCGCGCAGCAGCCCCGCGGCCGTGGTCATGTGCGCTTTCGCGGCGCGGGCGATCATCAGGCTGATCGGGCCGTGTTGCGCCGACATCGACGGTAGATCGGGCGCGGCCACCGCACTCCTTCCGGTCACTTACTTGGCGGGCCAAATATTACCGGTCTCGGATCCGGCCCTCGGAATACGCGGGCGGGCCGCGCGGTTTGGATAGTTTGCATACCAAGTAATACTCTTGGGATACCAACCAAAACAGGGGAATCATGTCGCAGCCGGAAACCGACGCCCTGTTCGACCCGATCGCCGTCGGCACGCTGGATCTACCGAACCGCCTGGTCATGGCGCCCATGACCCGTAGCCGCGCCCAGGACGGACTGGTCGGCGAGAGCACCGCGGAGTACTACGCCCAGCGGGCGGGCTCGGGCCTGATCGTCACCGAGGGCATCCAGCCCGGCGTGCTCGGCCAGGGCTATATCCAGACCCCGGGCCTGCACAATGCCGAGCAGGTGGCGGCCTGGCGCAAGGTGACCGACGCCGTGCACGCGGCGGGCGGGCGGATCTTCGCTCAGCTCATGCACACCGGCCGGGTCGGCCATCCGGTGCTGTACCCGAATGGCGAACTGCCGCTCGCCCCTTCGTCGATCGCCTCGGGCGGGCAGCTGTTCACGCCGGAGGGCATGCTGGAGCATCCGGTGCCGCGTGCGATAACCCGCGACGATATCGCCGACGTGGTCCGCGAGCACATCGACGCGGCGCGCAATGCGGTCGACGCGGGCTTCGACGGCGTCGAATTGCACGGCGCCAACGGCTATCTCATCCACCAGTTCCTGGCCGACGGCAGCAATGCGCGCACCGATGAATACGGTGGCGCGGCGGGCGATCGCATTCGCTTCGCCGTCGAGGTCGTCACCGCCGTCGCTGATGCCATCGGCGCGGAGCGCACGGGTTTGCGCATCTCCCCGGCGGTCACTCTCAACGGCATCACCGAAAGCGATTCGGCCGAACTGTATCCCGCGCTCCTGCGTGCGCTGGCCGCGCTGCCGCTCGCCTATGTGCACGTCATGGAAATGGGCACCCGTGAGCTGACCCTACTCGTCCGCGCCGCATGGCCGGGAACGCTGATCCTCAATCCGCACCCGGTCTATCCGAGCGTCCCGGCCACGCCCGAGCCGGGTGCACAGGCCCTCGCCGCCGGAATCGCGGACGCCGTCTCCCTCGGCTCCTACTGGCTGGCCAATCCGGACCTGCCGACCCGTATCCGAGTCGGCGGCCCCTACAACACCGCGGACCGCGCCACCTTCTACGGCGGCGACGACCGCGGCTACACCGATTACCCCACGCTGCCGCAGCCCTGATCAGGCCGCCGCGACCGCCTCGATCTCGACCAGCCACTCGCTCACCAGCGTCTGGACGACAATCGACGTGGTCGGAATGACGCGCCCGTTCAATGCCTCCACCCGCGCCTTCGCATTGGTGTCGGCATAGGCGGGATCCCGCAGATACGCGGTGGTCCGGACAATATTGTCGACGGTCATATCCGCCGCGGCGAGAATGCGGCGGATATTCGACCAGATGAGATCCAGCTGTTCCTCCAGCGTCGCACCGGGCTCGCCCTGTTGGTCGAGCCCCATGGTGCCCGAGATGAACAGCAGCCGCTCGGCCCCGCGCACCTCGTGTGCATGGATGTAGTCATCGGTGGCGGGGTAGATCCCATCGGTCGGATTACGTGGCAAGAGCTCCATTGCTCCGATCCTGCCACCCGGCGAAGCACCTTGGGCAGGAACGCGTTTCGGTTTTCATGCCGGGTCCGGCAGGTGTATGGCCGCGAGCTCGGCCGGATCGGCCAGGATCTCGATACCGGCGATCCGCCCGCCGGTGACCCGGAAAGCGATGACGGACAACGGTGTTCCGTCCGAGCGCCAGGACATGAATCCGGGCAGACCGTTGACGAGCACCGCACGATGCCGGGCGACGGCGCCCGCGAACATGCGCGCCCCGGCTGCCACCTCGGTGGCGCCGAGGGTGACGACCACGCCACCGGGAGTATCGACCGTCAGCCGCACATCCGGATCGAGCACCCGCAGCAACGCCTCGAAATCACCCTCGGACACCGCCGCCCGGAAGGCCCGGACCACCTCCCGCTGCTCCGGCCCGGCGGCCGTCGGCCGCTCGGTGGTCCGGACCTTCCGGCGGGCCCGGCTGGCGATCATCTTGGCGGCATCGGCGGACTTGCCGAGAATATGGCCTATCTCGTGGAACGGCACCGCGAACATATCGTGCAGCACGAAGGCCAGCCGCTCGCTCGGCCCGAGCGAGTCCAGCACCACGAGCAGCGCGAACCCCACCGAATCGGCGAGCGCCACATATTCTTCCGGCTCCGGGCCGGTATCGGCGGTGATCACGTACTCCGGCCGGCCGTCGTCATAGAACTGCTCGGGCCGAACTTGCCGTGACCGCAGCACATCCACACTGATCCGGCCGACGACGGTCGTCAGCCAGCCCGCCAGATTCTGAATGCTCCCCGTATCCTGCCGCACCAGCCGCAGCCAGGCCTCCTGCACCGCGTCCTCGGCATCGGCATGCGACCCGAGCACGCGATACGCGATCGCGCGCAACCGATCACGCTTCGCCTCGAACTTCGCGGCCAGGTCCGCCGGACGGCGGTCAGTCATCGTCACGGCCACCCCGGCCGCGCTGCCGCAGCGAGATGCGATTGCCATCGGGATCCACCGCCTCGATGCGCACCCCGAACGGATACTCCTCCGGTTCGACCCCGTCGAAGGTCACGCCCCGCCCGCGAAACACCTCGAAATCCCTTCGCAGATCGTCCGACTCGAGAATGAGCGGCCCCGGCGCCGCTCCCGCTCCGACCGGCTGCCCCGCCCCCGGCGCATGCGACCACAGAATGATCTCGACCGACCCGTCGGCCACATCCACCGTCAGGAACCGCCCGTCCGGCCCCGAATAGTCGATCCGCTTCTCCAGCCCGAGCCCCTCCGTTTAGAACTTCAGCGCCCGATCCTGATCTGTGACATAGACCGTCGCATACATAACGTTCGTCAGCATCGTCTTCTCCCACTCCACCCGTTCGATGTAGACGACCTCGAACCCGGCCGTCACCGATACGACGACCGGAAGCGGGAGAAGGTAACACTGGACATGTGATCACCGGGAACTGATGGCGGCATTTCGCGAGTAGGGCCCGCCACCAGTTCCCGGTCGATGATGTTTCGGATCAGAGGGGGTCGGTGCCCAGGTCGGCGTTGGCCAGTTTGACGGCTTCGCTGGTTTCCAGGGTGGCGCGAGAGCGGTCCCATTTGCGGTTGGGGGTGTGGTTGTCCGCGGCGGTCTGGGACTGCATGGGCTCGATTTCCGGGTCGGGGGGTGGGCCGGTGCCGGAGGCGAGGCGGGCGGCTTCGGTTTCGCGGCGGTCGTCGCGGCGGGCGGCGGCGTGCTGGTGGCCCTGTTTGCGGCGGGCGTCCTGGGAGAGGTTGGGCTTTTCCATCGGGCTGTACCTTTCGGTCGCGCGTATGGGCGATTCAAGTATGCGCTCGGAAAAAGCGGGGCGGTTGGTTTCCTATACGAGAACTTCCCCCTCCACCCGCGGGTGTGCGGGTGCAGGGGGACGTCTCACATCTGCCGCCGGTGGGCGAGCGATTCAGTTCTGGCTGGATTCGCCGTCGCGATGCTCACGAGAGAGCTTGCGCAGGAAATCCGGATCGTCCTCGGGACCGATAACGCGGTTCCGGCGCGGGGATGCTGGGCCGCTGCCGGTCGGTCGCTGAGGTCCGAAAGCCTTCGAGCACAGCACCGCGACTGCCACGATCGCGATGAGTACCAACAGGTACGTCACGTCGCTCACCTCCTGCCAACGAGGGTAATCCGTGTCCGTACCCGCGGCACCGTAGAACTTGAAATGGGGGTTACACGCAGGTCGCCTCTGTGGTGAGGGACTTGAGTAACTGCATGACTTCGGATTCGCGGAATCGGCGGTGCCCGCCCGGAGTACGCAGGGAGCCGAGGCGTCCTGCGTGTGCCCAGCGGGTCACGGTCTTCGGATCAACATGGAACAGGGCTGCCACCTGGCCGGGGGTGAGCAGGGTGTCCTGGCCGTTGACGGAACCCATTACGCGGCTCGCCGCGGTGAACGCAGTCATTCGCAAACCTTTCCGTATCGACAGATCCCTCATCAGTAGCGACATCGTTGCACTGCTACCCCCATGTGTTCGAACAGTCTCGATTTGGTAAAGAGGAAGTAATAGACAAAACGGATATCCGTACTGTGTTTACCGTCACTAAAACAGCCGTCGTAGCGAACATTCAGCGACTTCTCCGGGCAGGGTGCGGCGAATGCCCGAATCCCCGTCACCTAGGCTGTCGGCGTGAGTGACGCACCCCGGCCCGACGGTGCGGGCCGCCGCCTGGCCCGCGATATGGCCCTCTACACCCTCACCCGCCTCGGGCTGGTCGCCGTCATCGCGGCCATCATCGTGGGCGTGGCCGCCGCGGTGAACGTGGCCGTTCCGCTCATTGTGGCGCTGCTGTTCGCACTGCTCATCGCCATGCCGCTGTCGCTGGTGCTGTTCAAAAAGCTTCGTACGCAGGTGAACAAGGACATCGCCGCGGTCGACGAGAAGCGCCGCCGCGACCGCGAACAGCTCATGAAGCGCCTGCAGGGCGGTGACGCGTGAAGCGCTGCGATCGCTCCACCCCCCGCGACTGGGTCGACAATGCTGTCCGGCTGATCGACGCCGACACCCAGCGCAGCGCCGACACTCACCTGCTGCGCTATCCGCTGCCCGCCGACTGGGGCGTGCAGCTGTATCTCAAGGACGAATCCACGCACATCACAGGCAGTCTCAAACACCGCCTGGCGAGATCACTGTTCCTGTACGCCATCTGTAACGGCTGGGTCACGGAAGGCACCACCGTGGTGGAGGCTTCGTCCGGTTCCACCGCCATCAGCGAGGCCTACTTCGCGAAACTGCTGGGCCTGGACTTCGTGGCCGTGGTCCCGGCCAAGACCTCCCCGGAGAAGCTCGCGCTCATCGAGGCGCAGGGCGGGCGTTGTCATCTGGTTGACAAGGCCCCGGACATCTATACGGAGGCAGCGCGTTTGGCGGCCGAATGCGGCGGCCACTATATGGACCAGTTCGCCCATGCCGAGCGGGCCACCGACTGGCGGGGCAACAACAACATCGCCGAATCCATCTTCCAGCAGCTGGCTTTGGAAACCCATCCGGTGCCGGAGTGGATCGTCGTCGGTGCTGGTACCGGCGGTACCAGCGCCACCATCGGCCGCTATATCCGCTACAAGCGCCATGCCACCCGCCTGGCCGTGGTGGATCCGGAGAATTCGGCCTTCTACGGCGGCTACGAGCTCGCCGATGCCGGTTATCAGACCGGAATGCCTTCGCGGATCGAGGGTATCGGCCGCCCGCGGGTGGAGCCGTCCTTCGTCGGCCAGGTGGTCGACTGCATGCTCGAGGTGCCCGATGCCGCCTCCATCGCGGCCGCGCGGCATGCCTCCGTGGTGCTCGGGCGCCGGGTCGGCGGATCCACCGGCACCAATCTGTGGGGTGCGTTTGCCCTGATTGCCGACATGATTGCCGAGGGGCGAACCGGCAGTGTGGTGACCATGCTGTGCGATGGCGGGGACCGTTATGCCGGAACCTATTTCAATGACGAGTGGGTTGCCGGTCAGGGGCTGAGCCTGGCGGAACCCGAGTCGATCATTGTCGAATTCATCGCCACCGGTACTTGGTCGGGCTAGTTTCCGCACGGCGCGGCGATGGGGTGAGAACTATTGATCACTCACGCAGTTGTTTGCCATCAATTTGCTGAAGTGGTTTCGTCGGCGTCGGGTCACCCGGTGGCAATGTCTCGCGCCGTCGTCGCTGCGGATTGTCCAATGTGTTTACGGGGCTTGACATAGCGGGCCTTTCGCGGACAACTGGACGCGTGACCGCCGTCGGTTGATCGGGTGTCGTCGCCAGTAACAGCGACCACGAGCCCAGACTCGCCGAGGTGTGCCACACCAGGATTCGCAATTCGGTAATGGTCAGGGTCTGCGGATCGCGCACCAGCGTGGCGTGATTGCGGTCGATGAGCACCGAGTCGCTGCGCCACATGAGCGGGAACTCCGGGCTCCGCATGCAGGCGTCGATGATCTCCTGGCAGCGCTCCTCCTCGCCGCTGCGAGCGATCTGCGTGCGGAACCAGCCGACGGTCGCCTGCGTCTCCCGCATCCAGTCCACCAGGACCGTCCGCGCCAAGGGGTTGAGCACCATCCATTCCAGAATGTTGGCGCCCGGCTCCAGTTGCGGGAACACCTGCGCGTAGGCGGTATTGACCGCCAGCACGTCCAGAGTCGACGAGACGTACGCGCCGGGTTTGGGATTGAGCAGGTCCAGGTATTCGAGGTCGCCCGCGGTGGGTGCATCGGGTTCGATGCGCGGCGCGGGCCCGTCCGCCAGGATCAGGGCGTACTCGTACTCGCCGGGCTGGAGTTTCAGTGCCGTGCTGAGGGATTCGATGACGTGGCGGGACGGAGTGGCGCCGCCTTCGATCTTGGTGAGATAGGGAACCGAGAGGTTGGCGAGCCAGGCCAGTTGCGGACGGGTGAGATTGGCGATCGTGCGGCGCTGGCGAATGTACTCGCCGAACGTGGGAACTCCATTCAACTTAGGGTGACCTTACCTGTATAGCTTCAAAGTACAAGCGCGGTTTTCGATTGACCCACGCACGGTCAGGCGACGAGGGGGTGCGCGGTAACGCGTTCTGCTCCAATAGTTTGAAACAACAACAATCCAGGAGTCGAGTTGGGTCAGCATCCGCGTTCGGCCGTCAGCGTCATGATGAATCCGTGGGGGCCGGTGGCCTTCGGGCTGTACCGCGATCGCGACGGGGATATCTGGGAGAAGGAAGCGGGCGGCTGGCGGTTGCGGCTGCAGGGCGGCGTCATTGTCGACCCGGGCACGCTGTGGGACTGGGCCGACGGTCACGTGCGCGACTACGCACCCTTCGTGCCGTGGAACTGAACCGGTGCCCGTCCGTCGTTTTCGCTGACGGCGAACCGCCTTCCGAACGTGTCAATTTTCGTTGACGCGCCTCGAATGTCAACTTAAATTGACATACATGAGTGAAGCAACGACTCTGGCGGCCGCCGCGGGCAGCCCCGACCCGCAGGTCGGACTGCGCGCGGTACTGGCATTGCGCAGGTTGCTCGAGCGGCTCGAAGCCATACAGGTCACCAATGCCCGGCAACAGGGCTGGTCCTGGCAGGCCATCGCCGACTCGCTCGAGGTCAGCCGGCAGGCGGTCCACCAGAAGTACAACCGGAAGGGCGGTATCCGCTGATGTTCGAACGATTCGACAAGGCAGCCAAATTCGCCGTGGTGGGCGCGCAGGAGGAAGCACGCGAACTGCGCGCGCCCGCCATCGACGTCGAACACGTACTCCTCGGCGTACTGGCCGCACCCGATACGGGATTGACCCAGCTGCTCGGCGAGCACGGGCTGACCGCCGCCGGGGTGCGGGAGGCGCTGGTGCGCAAGCGGACCGGCGAACCCCTCGGTCAAGAGGACGCGGACGCGCTGCGCTCCATCGGCATCGACCTCGACGCCGTGCGGGAAAGCCTGGAGGCCACCTTCGGCGAGGCCGCCCTCGAACGCGCCATCCCGGCCGACGAACCGCGCCGCGGCCGGTTCCGCGGCGGTAAAGGCAAGGCCTTCGGGCATATTCCGTTCACCGGGGATGCCAAGAAGATCCTGGAGCTGTCGCTGCGCGAGGCCCTCGCCCGCAAGGACGGCCGCATCGAGGCCGGGCATATCGTGCTCGGCATCCTGCGCGCGCCCAATGCGACCACCCGCACGCTGCTCGGCGACGAGCGGGCGGTGCAGGGGTTGCGGGCGGCGGTGTCGAAGCATCTCGATCGCGCGGCCTGATCGAGATCGGGCGTGTGCCACCCGGCCGCGACACCGATCTCACCCTACGATCGAGGCCATGACGCTCATACTTCGTCTGCTCATCACCGGTGTCGCCATCTGGCTGGCGTCCGAATGGGTCGGCGGGATCTCCATCGTCGCCCCCGAGGATCAGGACGCCACCACCGGCAAGATCATTGTGATCGCGGTCGCGGCCGTGATCTTCACCATTGTCAACGCGCTGGTGAAGCCGCTCGTGCAGCTGCTGTCACTGCCGCTGGTGATCGTGACGCTCGGCCTGTTCCTGCTGGCGATCAACGCGCTCATGCTGTGGCTGACCTCGGTCATCACCGAGACCACCAGCTATCAGCTGCATGTGGACGGATTCTGGGCCGCCGTCTGGGGCGGCATCATCATCTCCATCGTGAACTGGGTGCTCGGCGTCTTCGTTCCCGAGAAGAACTGAGCAGGGGCGGGGGCCCGGCCCCCGCCCCGATCTCAGGCCAGGCCCAGCGCCAGACCGGTCGCCACCGACCACACCAGCAGCGCCTTGCCGGTACCGGCCAGGGCGGGAATCAAACCCGGCCCGTTCTGACCGGACCGCACCGGCTCGTTCGCCTTGACGGCCAGCGGCAGCGCCACCAGTCCGGCCAGCGCCCACGGGGTGCGGGCCACCAGCACCAGTGTCACCACGAACGGCACCGCGATCAGCACCAGATGCATTGTGCGGGTGCGGGCATCGCCGAGCCGCACGGCCAGCGTGGTCTTACTGGACACGCTGTCGGTCGGAATATCGCGCAGATTGTTGGTCACCAGCACCGCGCTGGAGTACGAACCGACCGCCACCGCGCAGGCCAGCCCGGCCCAATCGACCGTGCCCGCCTGCACGTACTGGGTGCCCAGCACCGCCACCAGGCCGAAGAACACGAAGACCGCGATCTCGCCGAAACCGCTGTACCCGTACGAGTTCCGGCCGCCGCTGTAGAACCAGGCCCCGGCCAGGCAGGCCGCGCCCACCAGCAGCAGCCACCAGGCGGAGGTGGCGGTCAGGACCAGTCCGATCACCGCGCCCAGCGTCAGACAGCCGATGGCCGCATTGCGCACCGCGGCCGGACTGGCCAGTTTGGAACCGACCAGGCGCAGCGGGCCCACCCGCTCGTCGTCGGTGCCGCGAATACCGTCGGAGTAGTCGTTGGCGTAGTTCACGCCGATGATCAGGGACAGCGAAAGCAGCAGGCAAAGCACCGCTTTCCACCAGACCGCGCCGTCGATCGATGCGGCCGCCCCCGTCCCCACCAGGACCGGGGCGATCGCATTCGGAAGTGTGCGCGGCCGAGCGCCCTCGATCCACTGTGCTGCTGTAGTCATGACGGCAGCCTAGTGCGCGGTTCGGCGCGGGGGCACGCTCAGGATTCGGCGGCGGCCTTGAGCTGGGCGAGCCCCTTCTCGAAATCCGGACCCACCAGGCGATCGATGGGATACAGCTTGCCGAGCAAGGCCATCGCCCCGCTCTGCTGCCCGGTCATCCGCCAGGTGACCCCGGTCCCGCCCTGCTCCGGCCGGAATTCGAAGGTGACCTGGTTGGTGGCCTTCCACGGCTTCTCGAAATGCAGTTTGATGCTGATGGCATCGTGCGTGGCGGAGGTGATCTCCATATCGCCGCGCCCGGCCTTGCGATTGCCGCTCCAAAAATAACGTGCGCCGATGCCCCGATCGGCCCCACTGTAGACGCGCTCCATATTCGGGTCCGTGTCCTCCCACGGCGACCATTTGCGCCACTGGTGGAAGTCGTCGATGAGGGCTTGGACCTGCTCCGGTTCGGCCTTGATGACCGTTTCCCGGTGGATGTCGAATTCGGCCATGCACAAAGCGTATGCGACCACACCCCTGGATCCGGCGAATCCGGCAGTGCTCGCACCGCTCACCTACGATTGGCGAGGAATGTATTCGCGAACAGGCAGCTCGAGCGGCGGCAGCGCCCGCTTCGCACCCGCAGGCGACTCGGTCCTGGTGGTCCTTCTCGGTGAGGTCGCCCTGCGCCGCGACGGTGCGCTCGCACCCGTACCCGGAACCCGCTCCCGCCTGCTGGTCGCCGCCCTCGCCACCCATCCCGGCCGCAGCCGCAGCGCCCAGGCCCTCATCGACGACATCTGGGGCGAGGATCCGCCGCGCGCCCCGATGAACGCCCTGCACACCCAGGTCTCCCGGCTCCGCACGGCGCTCCCGGAGGGAGCCCTGGAAATCGGCCCGGCCGGTTACCGCCTCATGCTCGCCCCCGACCAAGTCGACCTGACCCTCGCCGGGCAACTGGAAAAGCAAGCGCGCCAAGCCGATACCGCCGGAGACTTCGACACCTGCCTGGCGCTGATCGCCGCCGCCCGCACCCTCTGGCGCGGCGACCCGGCCGCCGATCTGCCCTCCGGTCCGGTCGGCGACGAGCTCACCCGGCTCGCGGAAACCCGTCGACGCGCCCTCGACGCCTTGGAACTGTCCGCCCGCGAAGCCTGCGGCGACCTCCCCGGAGCGCTCGAGCTGGCCCGCCGCGAGGTGGCCGCCAACCCGATGGACGAACCGGCCCACGCCACCTTGATGCGACTGCTCGTCGCGTCCGGTCGCGCCAACGAAGCCCTGGAGGTCTTCGCCGCCCTCCGCACCCACCTGCTGGACCACCTCGGTGTGGATCCGGGACCCGCCCTCGTCGCCATGAACGCCGCCATTCTCTGCGGCGAGCCAGTGCCGGGCGCGCGCGGCGCTTCGGCCAGCGGCGGGTCCGGGACGGAGATGGCGAGCCCCGCGCCCGTACCGGACGGACAGGCGGCGCCGCCCGCGCCGGGTGGATCGGATCACGCTGCGGGACAGCGCGGCTCGGCGGGGCGCGCCGACGCCGGTCAGCGGCAGGGCGCGGGCGATTCGGTGACGGCTGCGGGCTCGTTCCTGCCCGGAGTGCGGACATCTGGTGAGGTGGGCGCGAGTTATGTCGTGGCTCAGGGTTATTCGGGGGAGCCGGAGCGGACGGGCGAGACGGCGGCGTGGGCGGTGGGGTTGCGGGCCGCGCCGAATCCCCTGCTGGGGCGCGAAGCGGATCTGGACGCGCTGGAGGCAGTGCTGCGGCGGTCGCGGGTGACGACCGTGCTGGGGCCGGGCGGGACCGGGAAGACGCGGGTCGTCAACGAGTTGGGGGCGCGGCTGGCGGGGGAGAATTCGGTGGTGCTGGTGGAGTTGGCGTCGGTGCGGGTGGATCCGGGTGGGGGTGATCGGTCGCGGGCCGAGGTGGAGGCGGCCATCGGGGCGACGCTCGGGATCGGTGAGCTGTCCCGGGACACCAATGTGCTGCGGCCGGTGGGGTCGCACGATTCGCGGCGGCGGTTGCGGGAGGTGCTGGCCTCGCGGCCGATGCTGCTGATTCTCGACAACTGCGAGCATGTGATCGACGCGGTGGCGGAGGTGGCCGCGGATCTGGTGGGCGTCAGCGATCAGCTGACCGTGCTGACCACCAGCCGGGCGCCCTTGGAGATCACGGCCGAGACCGTGTATCCATTGCCGCCGTTGACCATCGACCCGGCCGGATCGCCCGCCACCGAGCTGTTCGCGGCGCGGGCCCGGGCGGTGCGGCCGTCGGTGCGGCTGGATCCGGAGGTGGTGGCGCGGCTGTGTCACACCATCGACGGGCTGCCGCTGGCCATCGAATTGGCGGCGGCACGGGTGCGGACCATGAGCGTGGAGGAGATCGAGACCCGGATCGAACACCGATTCGCCCTGCTGCGCAGCGGAGATCGCAGTTCGCCGCAGCGGCATCGCACCCTGCACGCGGTGATCGAGTGGAGCTGGAACCTGCTCGACGAACAGCAGCGGGTGGCGCTGCGCCGCCTGTGCCGGTTCCCGGCGGGATTCACCTTGCGCGCCGCCGAGACCGTCATTGCCGGACCCGAGATCGCCGATGCCGAGTCGGCGATCGAGGGCCTGGTCGGGCAATCGCTGCTGACCGTGCTGGAAGCGGATCCGGACGCGGACGAGGGCGTGCGCTACCGCATGCTGGAGACCGTCCGCGAATTCGGCGAGGAACAACTCGGGTTCACCGGCGAGGCGGAGCGGGTGATGGACCGAATGTCGGCCTGGGCCAAGGGCTTCGCGCTCGAGGCGGCCACCCGGTACCCGACGGGGGAACAGGTGCGGGCGGTGCTGACCACCGCGGCCGAGCTCGACAATCTCGTCGCCGTCCTGCGCGATGCCGTCGAACGCGAGGACCTCGACACCGCGCACGCCGTATTCCCGGTGCTGGCCGGACTGTGGGTCATCCGTGGCGCGCATATGGAATTGATCAACTGGGCGCCGCGCTATCTGGCGCTGCCGCTGCGTTCCGGTCCGCTCACCGAGATCGAGGCCGACCTGCAGATCTTCGGACAGCTGGTGGTGTCGTTGCATCTGATCTACATGGACGACAACCCGCGTCTGGTGGGGACGGTGCGGGCGCGGATCCGGCGGGCCCTGCGCTCGAGTGCCTCGATCACCCCGGTGTTCCGCTATGTCGGCGGGCTGGCGACGCTGCCGGTGCGTGCGGGCGGATTCGGGCTGGCGCGCTACCTCGGCGACGGCACCCGCTCGGCCGATCGCAGTACCCGGGAGACGGCGCTGCTGCTGCGCGCCAATCTGCGCGAGAATGCCGGTGATGTGCACGGTTCCATCCGGGATGCGGTGCGCGCCATGGCATCCGGCAGCACCGAGGACGCCTGGGGCACCGCCATGGTGTCGCAGCATCTGGGCAGCATGTACGGGCAGACGGCGCGGTATGCCGAATCCGTGGACTACTACCGGCGTGCGGCCGAATTGCTGCACCGGTTGCGGGCCTATGAGGAGTCGGTCGAGATCCGCAGCCTGCTCGCCCTGTCCCTGACCGGTATGGGCGATACCGTGACGGCGCGCCGCGAGCTCGAGCCCGCCCTGGGCGTGGTCGGACTGTCACCCACCGGGACCTACGCGGGCGGCGAGCCCAATCATCGCCGCGCCGCGGTCGTGGCCGGACTGGCGGAAATCGAACTGGCGGAAGGCGATATCGATTCCGGTCTGCGGCGCTACCGGCAGGTGCTGGCCCAGATCGGCTGGCCGCACGGCGCGATCACGCCCGGCCCGGGCGATGTCATGTTCGGCGCCGTGGTGGTCGACGCGCACATTCTGCACGGCCGGGCCACCGAGGTGCACAAGCTGGTCCGGGAGCTGGTCGAGCTGGCCATTCCGCGCCTGGGCCAGTTCCGGGATCTACCCCAGATCGGCGGGGTGGCCTGCGCGCTCGGTACCTATCTGCTCGCCACCGGCGAAAACCGCGAGACGGCACTGGAACTGCTGGCCCTGGCGCCGAGAGTGGTCGCCCGCCAGGACTATCCGTCCATGCGCCTGGACCGCCACTACGAGCTGCACCGCGCGACGGTGGGCGCGGAACGCCTGGCCGCGGCCCGGAACGCGGTGGCGCGGGTGGGGCGCAGACCGGCCGCCGCGCGAGTCATGGAACTGCTCGGCGAATTCCACGAAAGCCACTGAACCCACGATCCGGACAGCACGAAGCCCGCCCCGGTTTCCTGAGGCGGGCTTCGTCTTTCGATATTTCGGCGGTTCAGGCGCGCCGCATGTAGGCCCGCACGGTGAGCGGTGCGAAGATCGCGATCACCACGATCGAACCGAGCAGCGACCAGACGAGATTGGCGGTGTACGCGCCGTCGTTCATGAGGTCCCTGGCGGTATTGACCATGTAGTACACCGGATTCACCTTGTTCAAGCCCTGCATCCAGCCCGGCATGGTGGACACCAGGGCGAACGCGCCGGACATGAAGGTCAGCGGGAACATGATCATCATCGAGATGCCCTGCACCCCGGACGCGCTCTTACCCGTGACGCCGACCAGCGCCCAGATCCAGCTCACCGCGAACGAGCAGAACACCACGACCAGACCGGCCACGATGACCGCCAGGACGCCGCCGTGCGGCCGGTAGCCGAGGATCATGCCCACGGCGAGGGTGAGCACGGTCGCCAGGCCGTAGCGCACCATATCGGCGAGCAGGGCGCCCGCCAGCGCCGAAATGCGGGCGATGGGCAGCGATTTGAACCGGTCGAACACGCCCTTGTCCATATCCTCGCGCAGCTGCGTGCCGGTGACCACGGAGGTCAGCACGACCGTCTGCACCAGAATGCCGGGAATCAGGACGGGCAGATAATTCTGCACGCTGCCGCCGATGGCGCCGCCGAAGATATAGGCGAACAGCGCCGTGAACAGGATCGGCTGCACCGTGACGTCGAACAGCTGCTCCGGATTGTGCTTGATCTTGAGAATGCCGCGGTAGGCCATGGTGAACGAATTGGCCAGGGTCTGCCGCAGCGGAATGCGATTGCTGACCGCCGGAATCGGGGCCGGGGCCGCCGCGTGCCGCCCGGCGGGGGCGGTGAGTGTCGTGGTCATGCCGCGCTCTTTTCGGTGTCGTTCTCGTCGTTCGCGCCATGGCCGGTGAGTGCGAAGAACACCTCGTCCAGGCTGGGCTTGGAGACATTGATCTCGTCGACCCGGATGTCGTGCTCGCGCAACCGGATCAGAATGTCGGTGGTGATGGCGGGATCGGGCAGGGGCGCGGTGATGCGGCCCGCCTCGGGGCTGACGGCGGCCTCGACGATCCTGCCCTCGGCCCGGGACAGGTACTCGCCCACCAGGACTCGCGCCTCCTCGATGCGGGCCCGATCGGCCAGCGTGAGTTGCAGGGCGGACAGGCCGACCGAACCCTTGAGTTCGTCGGAGGTGCCGTCGGCAATGACCTTGCCGCGGTCGATGACCGCGATCCGGTCCGCCAGCTGATCGGCCTCGTCCAGATACTGCGTGGTCAGCAGCACGGTCGAGCCCTCGCGCACCAGTCGCCGGATGGTCTCCCACATCTGGGCGCGGGTGCGCGGATCCAGACCGGTGGTCGGCTCGTCCAGGAACAGCAGCGGCGGGCGGGCGATGAGGCTGGCGGCCAGGTCGAGCCGCCGCCGCATACCGCCGGAGAAGTTCTCCAGGGCCTTGCTCGCGGCCTCGGTCAGCCCGAACTCCTCGAGCAGCTCGTCGGCCTTGCGCCGGGAATCGGCCTTGGACAGTCCGAGCAGCCGCGAGAAGATGATCAAGTTCTCGGTGGCCGAGAGCTTTTCGTCGACCGAGGCGTACTGACCGGTCACGCCGATCAGCGAGCGCACCGCCGTCGGCTCGGCGAGCACATCGCGCCCGAAGATGCGGGCGCTGCCGCCGTCCGGGCGCAGCAGGGTGGCGAGCATGCGGATGGTGGTGGTCTTACCGGCGCCATTGGGTCCGAGCACGCCGTACACGGCCCCCCCGCGGGACCGACAGGCTCGCGCCGTCGACAGCCCGCTGCTCCCCGAAGGCCTTGACCAGCCCGTCCGCCTCGATGGCCAGGGGCTCAGCAGGTGTGTAAGAAGTCATGCCGAGAACTCTGCGGCACCGATCTTGCACGCCCCTTGCACCGCTGTTGCATGCCCGCGCAAGTGCTCTGGCCAGGGAGAATGCCACGCGCCGCGGCCGTGGCCTCCCACGCGCGGGGCCTGCGGATTGCTAGCCTGACGCCCGTACCGCGCTCCGGAATTCCCGTTCGCTCCGCTTCCCGCTGCACCCGTCGCGACCCTGGATAGCGAGGTTCCGTTGAGAATCGCCTCTGCCGCCGTGACCGCACTCCTGACCGCCGCGACCGCGCTCACCACCGCGGTCACCGCCGGTCGACACCGCTCGACCTGGCCGATCCCGACCCCTCCGCGCCCGCGGTGCTGGGCTCGCAGGATCCCGAACCCGCGCTACTGAGCTGCCCGCCGATTCCCGATGCCGACGACCCCATGGCCCCGATCCCGCCCCGCGACCCGCTGTGCGGTGAGAACGACATGGAGCTGGCGTCCAATATCTACCTGCGCAGCAATGCCTACCGCCACCTGTCCACCATCTACGGCCCGGACGTCGAGGTGAGCCTGATCGGCAACAACCACTTCCAGTTGCGCGACCGCCGCACCGGCGACCTCATCCTCGGCGAGGACCGGCGCACCCTGCACCACGTGCCCTTCGGCCGCGAAGTCGAGCCGCCGCGGCTGGAACAACTCCAGGATCTGACGCCGCACGAGCAGGCCATGCGGGAGGGCCTGTCCCGCGTCACGGTCGGTGTTATGGAGGGCGTCGTCTACACCGGCGATCTCACCGATATGTCCGCCTACCTGACCACGCCGATCGGCAGCCTGGTCGTGCAGGCCCCCGGCACCGGACCGGATCCGCTGCAGCCCGGCCCGGGCGGTGAACGGCGCGTGGTGCCGCTCAACAACTTCCAGGTCCTCGACATCCAGGGCCGATACGTCATGGGCAATACCCTCACCCTCGGCTCCCCGATGGCATTGTGGCCCAATGCCGCCGTGCCCTGCCCGCTCGGCACCGTGCCCATTTCCCAGCTGCCGCCGAAGAGCGCCCCGGACGGCCGAAGGACCGACACCGTCACGACTGCGGCCGACCTGCCGGACCCGGTCTGCAAGGCACCGGCGAGCGTGCCGATCGCCCTGGGCGATATCGACGATCCGGCGACTCCGCCCGGCGAACCCGGTCAGCCCGCTCCGCGCAGCCAGCCGGATCCGGTGCAGCGGCAGAAGGACCTCAACGACGCCTACAGCGCGGTGGGCACCCAGTTCGGATTGGCGGTCAGCGTCGGCGGACTGCTGGGCGGCGTCACCGGCCTCGCCGTCGGTTACCTCGCGGGCGGCGTGGGCGCCGGTACGGCGGGCACCTTCTCCGCGGCGCTGGCGGGCACGGCCACCGGCTTCGCGGGCGGATGTCTCACCGGCGCGGTCATTCTCGGCAGTATGGGCGCCACCGTCGGCAGTCTGGCGATCGGCATTCCGGTCGGCATCGTGTCGGCCGTCAACGCCTACAACACCCTGAGACTGCAAGGCGATGTGGCGCGCAACCCGATCCGTGAGGTGCTGCAACCGCTCGTGACCGACGAGGTCGGCTCGCGGCTCGCCGCGGCGGGCGAGTCCCTGCGGTCGATGGTCGACGTCGTCGCGCCCCGGCCCGGGCCCGTTGCGCCGCCGCAGCTTTCGCCGTCGGTGCCACCGCAGCTCGCGGCCACGCTGCCGGAGCCGGTCAGCGGCCTGCTGCACTCGATACTCGCGCCACTAACTCCCGCCGCGACATAAACCGACCCGGTCATTCCGGCATGGGTTGCGGGAATTCGTCACGATGGCGCGACACCGCGGGATCCCGGCCACAGGTGCGCCGGGTTGGGTGGGCCACGAGTGCGGCGTGGCCTGCGCTGCGGCTCAGCGTGCGGTGTCGACCAGCAGGTGCTGGCGCAGTTTGTTGCGGTCCGGCTTGCCCGGGCCGCGCAGCGGGATCTCTTCCAGCACAGCCAGTTCGCGCGGGGCGGCAATGGTGTCGAGTTCGGCGACCACGTGTTCGCGCAGTTCGTCCAGGGTGGGCGGGGTGACGCCGGGGGCGGGCACGATGGCGGTGACCACGCGCTGGCCCAGCCGGTCGTCGGGGAGGCCGAGGACGACGCATTCGGCGGCCGCCGGATGCGTGATGAGCACGGCCTCGACCACCTGCGGGATGACCAGCAGGCCGCCGGTCATGATGGCCTCGTCGAGGCGCCCGGTCACGGTGAGCACGCCGTCCTCCACGAAACCGGCGTCCTCGGTGCGGAACCAGCCGGGTTCGGCGAAGGCCGGGTGATCGGGCACATTGCGGTAGCCCTTGGCGACCATATCGCCGCCGAGCACCACGCGGCCGTCCTCGATGCGAATCTTCGCACCCGTCAACGGCACTCCCTCGTACACGCAGCCGCCGCATGTCTCGCTCATGCCGTAGGTGCGGAAGACGCTGATGCCCGCCGCGCGGGCGCGCTCCAGCACCGGCGCCGGGGTGGCCGCACCGCCGATGAGCACCCCGTCGAGCGAGGCGAGCGCCGCGGTGGCCACGGGTTCGTCGAGGGCCTTGATGAGCTGGGTCGGCACCATGGCGGTATAGCGGCGCTCACCGCGCATCCCGGAGATGGCGCCCGCGAGCGCCTCCGGCAGGAAGCCGTCCGACACGTCCAGCACGGCCGGTTCGGTGCCCGCCAAGATACTGCGCAGCAATACCTGGATGCCCGCGATGTGATGGGTCGGCAGGGCCAGCAGCCATTGGCCGGGTCCGCCCAGCCGCTCGTGCGTGGCATCCCCGCTGGCGCGCAGATTGGCCGCGGTGAGCATGGCGCCCTTGGGCGTTCCGGTGGTGCCGGAGGTGGTGACCACCAGGGCCACGTCCTCGTCGATCTCCTCGCCGGGGCGCAGGCTGGAGCCGAGTCGCTGCGTCTCGCGGCGGTCGGCGGTGGGGACGGGTAGCCAGGCGGGGCCGTTGCCCTCCAAGGCTTCCCGGAGGTGCGGCAATACGTCGCCCACGGAGGCGCCGGTAGGCATGGGGAGTATGCGGAGGGTATTGCTCACGTTCGCGATCGTGTCATGTCGAGGGGTGGCGGCGCACCCGGGAGGGTCGACGCCCGGTCGATGGGTCGGTCGGTCAGTCGGACGTCGGTGTCGCCAGCGGCCAACCGCCGGCTGCCAGCCGGGAGGCCACCCGTGCGATATCGTCCTCGCCCGGTTGCTCCTTGGCAACTCGGGCAATCGCGGCCTCGATGTCCTCGCGCGCGATATCGGTGCGGGCGATCTCGGCCGTGGCCAGATGGTCGTGGATGAGGTCCTCCACCACGATCTGCACCTCGTAATCGGTGAGCCGGCGGTGCAGCACGGCCAGCAGCGCCACATAGTCCGATTGCGGAATGCCCTGCGGGTATCCGGCTTTCAACCAGGCCAGCACCTTCTGCAGCACATTGATATTGGGGTGCGGATTGGGCGGCGGCAGCGGCGCCGAGGTCGGCTGATCGGGCTGTTCCGGAGTGCTCACGAGCGTGCCTTTCGGTCCGGCGGCGTCACGCGCCGAGCAAATGTATGCCGAGGCGGGAGGCCAGGAATCCGCGTGCGATGAACAGCACACCCACCACCACGGCGATCATCACCACGGCGAAGCAGAGCGCGGACACGGCCGTCGCCACGGCCTTGGCGGAGCCGGTCGCGCCGTCGTCGATCTGCGCGAGGTAGCGGATGCCGACCGCGAACACCATGGGCAGGCCCGCGCCGAACACCAGGGCGGCCACGGTGACCTGCCACAGATCGGAGAACGTGTTCAGAAAACTGTTCATGGCCTGTGCCTTCCGCCGTTCACCGGCTGGCGTCGACCGGCGGGGCGCCCTGCCAGTCGTCGTTGACATTGCTGGAGTTTACCGGCTTGCGGCGGGACCGCAGCCAGATCAGCGTGGCCAGGGCGATGAGCAGCGCGAACACCACCAGGGTGCCCGCGGTATCGCCGATGGCGTTCAGGATGGCCCAGCAGATCGCGCCCACCACGCCCGCCATCGGCAGGGTGAGCACCCAGGCCACCACCATGCGGCCGAGCACCGCCCACCGCACCTCCGCGCCGCGGCCCAGGCCGGAGCCGAGGATGGAGCCGGTCACGGTCTGGGTGGTGGACAGCGGCAGCCCGAAGTGGGCCGAGGTGAGAATGATCGCCGCACTGGTGGATTCGGCCGCGAAGCCCTGCGGCGGCGCGATGTCCACCAGGCCCTTGCCGAGCGTGCGAATGATGCGCCAGCCGCCCAGACAGGTGCCCGCGGCAATGGCGACCGCACAGGACACGATCACCCACAGCGGCAGCGGATCGCCCGCGCTCACCGAACCGTGCGCGATGAGCGCCAGGAAGATGATGCCCATGGTCTTCTGCGCGTCATTGGTGCCGTGCGCCAGCGAGACCAGCGAGGCCGAACCGATCTGGCCCCAGCGGAACCCGCGCACCACGGTCCGCTCATTGCTGCCGCGGGTGATCCGGTAGACCAGCCAGGAGGCGATGGCCGCCACCAGCGCGGCCACCACCGGAGCCAGCAGCGCCGGGATGATGATCTTGCCGAGCACGCCTTTGTTGCCGGACACCCACACCACGCCGCTCCAGCCGAGCGCGGCGATGGTGGCGCCGATGAGCCCGCCGAACAGCGCGTGCGAGGAACTCGACGGCAAACCCAACAGCCAGGTGAACAGATTCCACAGGATGCCGCCCACCAGACCGGCGAAGACGATGTCCAGCAGGGCCCGTCCGCTGACCTCGGACAGGTTCACGATGCCCTCGGCGACCGTCGCGGCGACGGCGACGCTGAGGAACGCGCCGATCAGATTCAGCGCCCCGGACAGGAGTACGGCAATACGCGGCGGCAACGCACCGGTGGCGATCGAAGTGGCCATCGCGTTCGCGGTGTCGTGGAATCCGTTGGTGAAGTCGAACGCCAGGGCCGTGAGAACAACGATCAGCAGAACGAGCAGTTCGGCAGACACGGCATCCAGTGTGCGATATGCCCTTTACGCGTTGTTAACCGGTGCCCCCGATCCAGTTCACAGTTACTCGCGTGCTAATGCGGCTCAGCCTTTCGGTGGCCGATTATCCCGGCGTATCGGGTGGTCGGCGGGAATCTCCACGAGCACGATCGGCACGCCGTCCGGATCGCGCACCCACATTTCGATGAGCCCCCACGGCTCCTGTTTCGGCGCGCGATCGATCGGCACGCCGCTCACCGCCAGTTCGGCGGCCGCATCGGCGCAGTCGCGCACCTGCAACCAGATCGCCCCCGCGAAACCGGGCGAATCCTCGGTGCGGCGACCGTGCCCGGCGACCTCGAGCAGTCCCTGCCCGGCGAAGAACACCGTGCCGCCCGGATATTCGCGGGCAATGGCCAGACCCAGCGTGTCCCGATAGAACACCAGCGTGCGCTGGTAGTCCGACGGCCGCAGAATCAACCGGCTGCTCAGTATCTCCATGCGTCGAGCTTCCCAGGCCCCGCCCCGGCGACGGGGCAGGAACGCTCGGAAGACACGGGATTCAGAAGTAGTACGGGTACGGCTTCCAGTCGGGTTCGCGCTTCTGCAGGAAGGCGTCGCGCCCCTCGACGGCCTCGTCGGTCATGTACGCCAACCGGGTGGCCTCGCCCGCGAAGAGCTGCTGTCCGACCAGACCGTCGTCGGTGAGATTGAACGCGTACTTCAGCATGCGGATGGCCTGCGGCGACTTGCCGAGAATCTCGCCCGTCCATTCCAAGGCGACATCCTCGAGCCGTTCGTGGTCGATGACGGCATTGACCGCGCCCATCCGATACATTTCCTCGGCGGTGTACGGGCGGCCGAGGAAGAAGATCTCGCGGGCGAACTTCTGGCCGACCATCTTGGCCAGATAGGCCGAGCCGTAACCGGCGTCGAACGAGCCCACATCGGCATCGGTCTGCTTGAAGCGGGCGTGCTCGCGCGAGGCCAGGGTGAGGTCGCAGGTGACGTGCAGGCTGTGCCCGCCGCCCGCGGCCCAGCCGTTGACCAGGGCGATGACAACCTTGGGCATGAAGCGGATGAGGCGCTGCACCTCGAGGATGTGCAGGCGTCCGGCGCGGGCCGGGGCGACGGTCTCGGCGGTGTCGCCGGAGGCGTACTGGTAGCCGGAGCGGCCGCGGATGCGCTGGTCGCCGCCGGAGCAGAAGGCCCAGCCGCCGTCCTTGGGGGAGGGGCCGTTGCCGGTGAGCAGGACCGCGCCGACATCACTGCTCATGCGGGCGTGGTCGAGGGCGCGATAGAGCTCGTCGATGGTGTGCGGGCGGAAGGCATTGTGTACTTCGGGGCGGTCGAAGGCGATGCGGACGGTGCCCTGCTCGATATGGCGGTGGTAGGTGATATCGGTCAGGTCCTCGAAGCCCGGCACGGCTTTCCACAAATCCGGATTGAAGGTCACGAGCTCGAACATACTGGTCAAGCCCGGGGCGCGGGCGGCCGGAGCGCCCTGTCGCACGGCGGGAGGGCTCCTGCCGCAAAACGGACACAATTCGCAGGAACGTTGCCGGAGTGGGGTATCGGGGTGACAGGTTACCCGGCGGTCTCGAATGTGAAACGCTGCCAATCGATTGCGGAGGCCTTACAGTGCTGTTTGCTGCTAGTCAGCAACTGCGCATCGGCATCGTGTGTGAGGGGACCACGATGCGTATAGTTGCGTGCGCTCGTTCATCGAAAAACGATCCGGAGGAACCTGAAAGTGGTTGCAGCACTGTCTGAATCCCTGCTCGACGACGCCAAGTGTCCGGCCTTCCTGGCCGACGCCCAGGAGGTTCTGGATGCGGAGGTGTCGGACAAGGGCGGCGCGTCGGGGCTCGCCGTGAAGGGCGGCTACGCCGCGGTGAAGAAGGTCAGCCCGACCATCGTCGGCGATGCGCTGGCGTCCTTCATGCCGAAGTTCATCGCGCAGCTCGAGCCGTTCTGGGCCGAGTACGCCGCTTCCGGCGCGGGCTCGTTCGCCGATCTGCTGGTCGCCAAGCAGGACGAGGTTGCCGAGGCGCTGCTCTCGGTCACCGATGAGCGCGCCGCCGCCTCGTCGCGTCCCGCGCTGACCAAGGTCTACAACTCCATGCGCTCCTCGGCGAAGAAGCATGTCGCCGAAGCCCTTCCGCGCGTCGGCGCCCTGGTGCAGAAGCACGCGGGCTGAGCCGCCTCCCCGGATATTCAGCGCCCGGCTCGGGTGCCGTCGACCGTCGTGCACGCGTGGCGGCGGTTGGGTGCCGAACCGATTCCGGGGGTACCCGGGGAGTTACCCGGGCCTCACGAAATCAGTTGTCGCCCTGGGGAGAAGTTGAGTGTTCGCGGCCCGACGCCTTCGGCGCGGGCCGCGAGCCGATCTATCAGCCTGCGGCCTTGCCGACGCGCCAATAGCCGGTGAAGGTGATGTCGCCCTTCGGGATTCCGCGCTCCTGCGTGAGGTAGCGCCGCACACCCGAGGCCAGTTGCTGTTCGCCCGACACCCAGGCGTAGACGCCCTGGGCGGGCAGGTTCGCGCGGCGCACCGCATCGGTGGCGAGCGCGCCCACCGGTCCGTGCGGATCGTTGCGGACCAGCCAATTCACCGTCACGCCTTCGGGTTCGTCCAGTTTCTGCGCGTCGTCGGCGTGCGAGATCTCGATGAATGCCGCGCCTTTCAGGCCGCGCGGGGCGGACCGCAGAATTCCGGCGACGGCGGGCAGCGCGCTCTCGTCGCCCACCAGCAGGGCGAAGTCGGTGTGGTCGGGAGCCTGGTAGGTGATGCCCTCGTCGAGCAGGCCCGCCTTGTCGCCGGGCGTGGCATTGCTCGCCCAGGCGCCCGCCGGGCTGTCGCCCTCGTGCACGAAGAAGTCGATATCGAGCTCAGCCGTGCTGCCGAACTCCCCGAAACCGGCAGCACGGTAGTCGCGCACGGTGTAGTTGCGCGCTACCGGACGGTGTTCCTTGCCCATCATGAGGTACTGGGCGTACCAGCCCAGGCTGCTGGTGGAGGTGGGCAGGCGCAGCTCGCCGTCGCGGCCCGGCAGGAAGAGCCGGAACCACTGGTCGAAACCCATGGCGGTGAAGCCCGCGAGCCCGTCGCCGCCGAGGGTGACGCGGACGAAGTTGGGGCTGAGCTTCTTGCTCGCCAGCACTTCCACGCTGAGGACTTCCCGCTGCTCGGGCTTGACATATTTGGTGCGCTTCGCCATGGGCTTAGGTTAGCAAAGCCTAACTAGACGAGAACAG
Source organism: Nocardia crassostreae (assembly GCF_001613405.1). Lineage (GTDB taxonomy): Bacteria > Actinomycetota > Actinomycetes > Mycobacteriales > Mycobacteriaceae > Nocardia > Nocardia crassostreae. The sequence continues at coordinate 176,957 of NZ_BDCH01000025.1, read as the reverse complement.
GTGTGAGCGGGGCGACGCAGCGGAAAATCCCACTGTCTGAGAGGCTGGGGGTGTGAATCCTTCGACAGCACAGGCGCACGTCGTCGTCGACGAACTCGCGCGCGGTGGAGTGCGAGATGTCGTCCTGTGCCCCGGTTCGCGAAACGCGCCGCTGGCCTTCGCATTACAGGCCGCCGACGCGGCCGGGCGGATTCGCCTGCACATGCGCATCGACGAGCGCACCGCGGGATTCCTCGCCATCGGTCTGGCCGCGGCCAGCCGCCGCCCGGTGCCCGTCGTCATGACCTCCGGCACCGCCGTGGCCAATCTCGGCCCCGCCGTACTCGAGGCCAACTACGCGCGCCTGCCGCTCATCGTGCTCAGCGCCAACCGGCCCTACGAGATGCTCGGCACCGGCGCCAATCAGACCGTCGAACAATTCGGCCTGTTCGGCACCCAGACCCGCGCCACCATCAGCCTCGGCCTGGCCGAAGCCGAGGGCGATCGGCTCTACGGCCAGCAGAACAGCGTGTGGCGTTCGGCGGTGTGCCGGGTGCTGGCCGCCGCCCGCGGCACCCGCTCCGGCAATGCCGGACCCGTGCACTTCGACATCCCGCTGCGTGAACCGCTCACCCCGGACGCCCTCGCCGGTGATCTGCTCCCGCCCGGCCGCAGCGACGACCGGCCGTGGACGGCAACGCAATACGCGACCCTGGACGTCCCCCTCGATATCGACCTCACCCCCGACACCGTGGTCATCTCCGGCCACGGCGCGGGCCACCGCCCCGAACTCGCGGCCCTGCCCACCGTCGCCGAGCCCACCGCGCCCATGCACGGCCCGTCCCTGCATCCGCTCGCGCTGCCGCTGCTGAAACCCAAGCAGGCCATCATCACCGGCAGCCCCACCCTGCACCGGCAGGTGGCCAAGGTGCTCGCCGATCCCGAGGTCACCGTGTACGCGCTGACCACCGGCCCGTGCTGGCCCGATGTCTCCGGCAATGTGGTCGGCACCGGCACCCGCGCGGTCACCTACGGCGCGCCGCGCCCGGAATGGCTGGAGCTGGCCCGGGATCTGAAGGAGAAGGCCATGAGCGTGGTCCGCGCCGAACTGGCCGGACATCCCAAGCACACCGGGCTGCACGTGGCCGCCGTGGTCATGGACGCACTGCACGACGGTGATCAGCTGCTGCTGGGCGCCTCGAATCCGGTGCGCGACGCCGCGCTGGTCTCGCATCCCCGGCCGGGCGTGCGGGTGCTGTCCAATCGCGGCGTGGCCGGTATCGACGGCACGGTGTCGGCCGCGGTCGGCGCGGCGCTGACCCATTCCGGCCGCACGGTCGCGCTCATGGGCGACCTGACCTTCCTGCACGATGCGTCCGGACTGCTCATCGGCCCCGGCGAACCGCGGCCGGAGGACCTCACCATCGTGGTCGCCAATGACGACGGCTGCGGCATCTTCGAACTCCTGGAACAGGGCGATCCGCAGTACGCGGGCGTTTTCGAACGCGTCTTCGGCACGCCGCACGGTATGGACCTGGCCGCCCTGTGCGCCGCCTACCGGATACCGCACCGCCAGGTCGATCCGGCCGAACTCGCGGTGGAACTCACCGAGAGCGCGCACGGCATCCGGGTGCTCGAGGTCGCGACCGAACGGTCGAGCCTGCGGGAACTGCACGCCACCGTGCGCGCGGGCATCTCGAACTGATCAGTACCCGCTGTCGGCGGCCTCGTCGTAGTCGTCGTCCAGGGGGACCGGGATGGACTGCTCGACGAGATCGCCCTCGTCGGCGGTCCAGCCGCTGTCGCCGGGAGGCACCGCGTCGTCCGCCGCGGATTCCTCGGAGTCCACGCCGTCATCGGGATAGGCAGGCATGTTCTGCTCGACATAATCGGCTTCGGGTACCGCATCGATGGCCGGATCGTTCATCGCAAGCTCCTCTCCGCCGGGGGCACTCCCGAGCATGCGCCGTGATCGCGGAGACGGCAACCATGCGGGAAATCATTCGCAGGGCAGCGGGCCTTTGTCGGCTGGGTGTTCCACCAGCGCGAGCACCCGGCCCGCCATGAATCGCGCGGTGCGCACGGCGGTTCCGGTCCTGGTCACCTCGCTGACCTCCACCACGCCGCGTGCAATGCGCACATCCACGCGTCGCCCGGCCCTGGTGGCGGTTACGTCATAGTTGCGGGAACCGTCGCCCATATCGACGACAATCTCCACTCGATCACCCTTCGTCTTCCAATTCTCCTCTTCACCAGCGGTTTGCGCTGCTAACGAAGAGGTTTCGACCGGTCGGTGTACTTGCATCCGCGAGTGTGCGATGAATTCGGGCCGGATGGGTAGTCCCAAGGGGAGCGGGTCGCTGCCCGGCGACCGCTGCTGCCTTCGGGAGGACCGATGAACCACCAGGCATTCGATCTGGAATCCGCCGCGAACGTCATGGAAGGCGTCGTCTCCGGCATCTCCGATACCCAACTCGACTCCCCGACCCCCTGCGCCGACGTCTCCGTGCGCGATCTCCTCACCCATGTTCTCGGCCTCACCGAGGCTTTCCGGCAGGCGGCCACCAAGGAGGCCGTCGGCCGATCCCAGCCACCCGGTGAGCTCGCCGTGGAATTCGGTGATTGGCACAATCGCATTTCGGCCCAGCTCAAATCGCTCGTCGAAGCCTGGTGCGAACCCGCCGCCTGGACGGGGGACACCGAAGCGGGCGGGGTGCTGCTGCCCGCGCCCGAGATGGCCACGGTCGCCCTGAACGAATTGGTGGTGCACGCCTGGGATCTGGCGCGCGCGACCTCCTAGCCCTATCTGCCCGACAGCGACGATCTCGCGATACTGCTGGAGATGCTGCGGGCCACGCCCGCCGAGGGCACCCCCGGCCTGTTCGGTCCGGTCGTCCCGGTGCCCGACAATGCGCCCACGCTCGACAAGGTCCTCGGTCTCACCGGCCGGGATCCGGCCTGGAGCGCCAATCACGGCTGAGCCCGGCCGAGCCTCAGCCGCGGACGAACACGCCCGCGGCGGCGGCCGTGGCGGCGGCCGTCGCGGCGGCGGTGACGGCCGCCGCGTCGATGGGGTCGCCGCTGGCCAGCAGCCGGTAGTACAGGGGAGCCGAGACCGCGGACAGCACGGCCCGCGCATCGGTGCCGGGCGGGACCTCGCCGCGCGCGATGGCGGCCTCGATCACCGGCGACCATTCGGTGAGGCGGATGTCGTAGAAGCGGTGCAGCGCGGCGGCGGTGCCGTCGTCGGTGGTGGCGGCGGCGATGACCGCGCGGAACAACCGGCCCTGACGGGTATCGGTGAGGGTTTTGGCCACCAGTTCGGCATTGGTCCGCAGATCACCCGGCAGTGATCCGGTATCACTGTGCGGCAGTGAGGTTTCCGCCATCTCCACCAGCAGATCGGCGACCAGTCCGGCCGGGGTGCGCCAGCGGCGGTAGACGGTGGTCTTGCTGACCTCGGCGCGGGCGGCCACCTCGGCCAGATCCAGGGTGGCGAAACCCTTGTCGGCGAGTAGATCACCGGCCGCCCGCAGCACCGCCTCGCGGACGCGTGCGGTGCGCCCACCTGGGCGGATCGAGCCGGGTTGTGCGGTGTCCTGCTCTATAACGGGCCTCCAGTTCCATTTGTCGCATCGAGAGTGTATCGTCTGGATTGCTAACGAAACCATAGTCCCGTTAGGAGCAAAAAATGGAGTACCGTCGACTCGGCGCACCCGGTCTCATGGTTCCGGCCCTGAGCTTCGGCGCGGGCACCTTCGGTGGGCGCGGCGAACTGTTCGGCGCCTGGGGCGACACCGATGCGCGGCAGGCCCGGCGCATGGTGGACATCAGCCTGGAAGCGGGCGTCACCATGTTCGACACCGCCGACGTCTACTCCGACGGCGCCTCGGAAGAAGTACTGGGCGAGGCGATTCGGGGGCGGCGCGAGCAGTTGCTCATCTCCACCAAGGCGGCGCTGCCCACCGGGTCCGGCCCGAACGACGCGGGTTCCGGGCGCGCCCGGCTCGTCACCGCCGTCGAGGCATCCTTGCGGCGGCTCGGCACCGACTACATCGACCTGTTCCAGCTGCACGCCTTCGATGCGGGCACACCGGTCGAGGAAACCCTTGCGGCGCTGGACGATCTGGTGCGGGCGGGCAAGATCCGCTATATCGGCGCCTCCAACTACGCGGGCTGGCAGCTCATGAAATCGCTGGCGGCGGCGGACCGGCACAGCTTCCCGCGCTATGTCGCGCACCAGGTGTACTACTCGCTGGTCGGCCGCGACTACGAATGGGAGCTCATGCCGCTCGGCCTCGATCAGGGCGTCGGCGCGGTGGTGTGGAGCCCGCTTGGCTGGGGGCGGCTCACCGGCAAGATCCGGCGAGGGCAGCCGCTGCCGGAAGGCAGCCGGTTGCACAAGACGGCCGAGGCCGGACCGCCCGTGGACGACGAGGTGCTCTACGACGTGGTGGACGTGCTCGACGACATCGCCGCCGAGACCGGGCGCACGGTTCCGCAGATCGCATTGAACTGGCTGCTCCAGCGGCCCACGGTCGCGACGGTCATCGTGGGCGCGCGCAATGAGGAACAGTTGCGCCAGAATCTCGGGGCGATCGGCTAGAATCTCGACGCGGAGCAGATCGCCCGGCTGGACAAGGCGAGCGCGGTCACGCCGCCGTACCCGTACTACCCGTACTACCGGCTATCGGATTTCACCCGGCTCAACCCGCCGGTCGTCTAGGGCGGTGGGGTTCAGGGGCACGTGATGACGGTCTTGCCCTGCGCGTGCCCCTGTTCCACATGCCGTATGGCCGCGGCGGTTTCGCGGAACGGGAAACGATGCTCGATCAGCGGTGCGACGGCGCCCGCGGAGATCAGCTCGTTCAGTACCAGTAGATCCTGCCGATTCGGCCGTGCCAATAGCAGTTTCAGCGACTGTCTCGTGAAAAGATTGCCCACCAGGACTTTTCCCATCCAGACCAGCGGGCCCAGCCAATTGCCGCCGGGTGCGCCCGCCGAGGAGATGAACACGCCGTCGGGGTGCAGAATGCGGCGGATCTCCGCCAGCGAACGATTACCGGCGAGATCGAACACGATGTCGTAGCGGCGCTCACCGCGCGTGAAATCCGTGGCGGTGTAGTCGATCACGTGGTCCGCGCCCAGGCCGCGCACGGCGTCCAGATGCCGGGTGCTGCACACGGCGGTCACCCCGGCGCCGAACGCCTTGGCCAGCTGCACGGCGAAGGTGCCCACGCCGCCGGAAGCGCCATTGATCAGAACGGATTGGCCCGCCCGCAGTGCGCCGCTGTCGCGCAGCCCCTGCAGGGCGGTGATGGCCGAATCCGGCACGGCGGCAGCCTCTTCGAAGCCGAGCCCGGCGGGTTTCGGTGCGATGCGCTCGACGGGGACCGCCACGAATTCCGCGAACGCGCCGAAATCGGCCTCGCCGTAGACCTCGTCGCCGACCCCGTGCTCCCGCACCTCGGGTCCCACGGCCGTCACCACGCCCGCGAAACAGTGCCCGATGACGCGATGGCGCGGCCTGCGTACCCCGAAGCCCAACAGCCGCAACAGATACGGCGTGCCGTGCAGCAGGTGGATATCGCCCTTGCAGACCGAGGAGGCCCGGACCCGCACCAGGACCTGGCCCGCCGCCGCGACGGGCGGCGCGACCCGTTCCAGGTGCAGGACATCGGCGGTGCCGTAGCTGGGTGCGATGACGGCCGTCATGGTGGCGGCCGCGGCTCGAACATCGGACATGGGTCACGCTCCTCGCGACACTTCGTACTTACGCTGTAAGTACCTTCTCTCGCACCGTACACTTACGGCGTAAGTACGGCAAGGGAGAGTGATGACCACGCAGCGACCGGCCAAGACACGCACCCCGCTGAACCGGGAGCGGGTACTGAGCGCCGCCCTGGGACTGGCCGACGAGAGCGGCCTCGACGCGCTGTCCATGCGCAAGCTCGCGCAGGCGCTGGGAGTGGAGGCCATGTCGCTCTACAACCATGTCGCCAATAAAGACGATCTGCTCGACGGGGTCGCCGATCTGGTCATCGGGGAATTCGAGCTGCTCGCGGCGGGCGGGGACTGGCGGGCCGCGCTGCGGCGGCGCTGCGTGTCCGCGCACGAGACGCTGCTGCGGCATCCGTGGGCGTGCGTGCTCATTGTGGCGCGCATGAATATCGGGCCGAATATGTTGCGGCATATCGACGCCATGCTCGGCTGCCTGCACGAGGCCGGATTCTCCTATGTGCTCGCAGATCGCGCGTGGAACGCGCTCGACAGCCACGTGTACGGATTCACCTTGCAGGAATTGAATTTTCCGTTCGACACCGGCGAATATGCCTCCGCCGCGGCGGGATTCCTGCCGCAGCTGCCCGCTGCGCACTACCCGCACATGCGGGCGCTGACGGAATTGGTCGCCACCGGCGCGCACAACGGCGTGGCCGATTTCGAATTCGGGCTCGACCTGCTGCTCGACGGGCTCGAAAAGCTCAGGGCCGCAGTATGATTTCCGGCCGTAGGGATCTCAGTACACGTCGCGCACGTAGCGCTTCTCGGCGACCAACTGCTTCTTGAAGGCCAGCGCGCCGTCCTCGCTCAGTTTGCCGTGAATCCGGGCGATCGTGAGCAGGGTGTCGTCCACATCCTTGGCCATGCGGGCGGCGTCGCCGCACACGTAGAAGTGCCCGCCCTCCTGCAACCAGGCCCAGAGTTCCGCGCCGTGCTCGATCATGCGGTGCTGCACGTAGACCCGCTCGCGCTGATCGCGCGAGAACGCCAGATCCAGTCGGGTCAGGAAGCCGGAGCGGAACATGTCCTCTAGTTCGGCCCGGTAGTAGAAGTTGTCCTTGGCGTGCTGATCACCGAACAACAGCCAGTTGCGGCCCTTGCAGCCCAAGGCCCGCCGCTCCTGGAGGAAGCCGCGGAACGGTGCGATGCCGGTGCCCGGGCCCACCATGATCATCGGTGCGTTCGGGTCCAGCGGCGGCCGGAAATGCGGCGCCCGCTGCAGGTAGATCGGCACATCGGCCGTCGCGCGATCGGCCAGGAAGGTCGAGCACACCCCGCCGCGCCGCGCCGCCGACCCGATCCCCGCCGGATCCCCGTAGCGCACCACGCTGACCGTCAACTGCACCTCGTGCGGGCTCACCAGCGGGCTGGACGAAATCGAGTACTGCCGCGGTTGCAGCTTCTTCAGCGTCCCCAGCCACTCCACCAGATCCGCGTGCACCGGATAGTCCCGCAACACGTCCACGGCCTGCCGATCCCACAGATACCCGTCCAGCTCATTGCGATTGTCCCGCCGCAACAACTTCGCCAGCCGCGGACTCGCATTCCGTTCCCCCACGAACGACAGCAGATCCGAACTCACCTTGGTGATGTCGTACCGCGTCCGCAATGCCTCCGCCAGCGTCAGCTCCGCATCGTCCACATCGATGATCCGCCGCCCCTCCAACCCCGTGACCGCCAGCCACTCCGCCACCAGCGACTCACAATTCGCGGGCCGAATCCCCAGCGAATCCCCCACCTCATAACTCACCTCGAAGCCCCGCAGATCGAACCCGAACTGCCGCACCTCTTTCCCACACCCCGCCCGCGACAACAACTCATTGGTCACCAGCTTCGCGACCACCGGAGAATTCCGCGTGAACTGCGCAGGAGCCAGCGTCCCGGCCCCGCCCCGCCGCCGGAAGCCTGCGCCACCGGACACACCACCGCCGGTCTCCACTGGCGATCCGTTGCCGCGTGCCGCGCCGATTCCGGGTACCGGGCCGCGTCCAGGCGTAAGGCCGTCGCCGGGCAGCCCGTTGCCGCTGCCGGGGAATGAGCCACTGCCTTGTAAGGCGCCGGTCTGCGGAGCCACGCCCCCGTTCGCGAGTGCGCCGGTGTCGAATGCCCTCGGACCTTGCGCCGCACCATTCGTCCGGCCAACCGCGCTGGGCGTTCCGCCGCTGATGTCCGACAGCGAGGCATCGGCCTGTGCAGCGCCGATCCCCGGTGCTGTGGCACCGTCGGGTGCGAAGCGGGCGCGATCGCCGCTGTGTCCGGGTGCGAAAGTGCCGCTGGGCGAGCCCTCGGCGGTGCCGAGGGCGGCCGGATCGGCGTGCAGCCCAGGGGAGTCCAATCCGGCAGCCAAAGCTGCGGTGATGTCGTCGAGCCACTGCTCCGAGAGGGGTTCGTGGTCGGGTTCGCTGTCGACGCGGGGGAGTAGGCGGGTGGCGCCGCGCTTGGACAGGAGTTCGTCGAGTTTGCGGCCGTGGCCGCAGAAGTCGTCGTAGGAGGAGTCGCCGAGGGCGAAGACGGCGTAGCGGAGGGCGGGGAAGCGGATTGCGCTGTCGTTGAGGCGTTCCCAGAAGTCCGCGCCATTGTCCGGGGGACCGCCGTCGCCGAAGGTGCTGCTGATGATCAGGACGTCGCCGGTCAGGTCAGTCAGTTCGGCGGAGTCCATGTCGAGCAGTCGCGGTGCGAACTCGTTGTCGGCGAGCCGGGTCGCGACGGCGGCCGCCAACTCCTCGGCCGTGCCGGTCTGGGAGGCCCAGAGGATTGTCACGGTCCGGATGGCGGCGGGCGGAGTGCTCGTCGCCGCACCGAACGCGACACCGCTCGGAGCGACGGCCGCGGTGTCCCGGTCGCCCGTCGAACCCGCCTGCGGCCCACGCGAGTACATCCCCGCCAGCAGGCCGTCGATCCACATCCGGCTGCCGCGCGAGATCGGGGCGGTTTCCGGTAGTACCGGGACGCCGGTCACCGGCAGCGATTGCAGAGCCGCCAGATAGCCACCGAGATAGATTCTTTCGGTTTCGCTGAGGGTCGGCGCCGTCGCGCTGTCGAGGCCGAGCATCACTGCGAGCGGATGCGGGCCGTGGGCGGTGGCGCCGCCGAACTGCGCGGCCTGGCCGATCGGCACACCGTCCGAGGAAGCGCCACCGGCTGTCGCGCCGGTTGTCGAATCAGCTTCGGGGAGTTCCGAATCGGCGGGGGAGACGACGGCGACCTTGCGGAGGCGGACCGCGCAGGCTTTGAACTCCGGCTGGAGCGAAGCCGGGTCGACGGCGTCGTTGGTGACGGCATTGATGGTGAGGTATTCGCCCTGTTCGTCGTTCCAGTGGAAGGGGGCGAAGCAGTTTCCGGGGAGGACGCGGTCGCTGAGGACGGCGGGCAGGACGGCGCGGCCGCGGCGGGAGGCGATTTCGAGGTGGTCGCCGTCGCGGACGTCGAGGGTGGCGGCGTCCTCGGGGTGGATCTCCAGGAAGGGGCGGCCGTTGAGCTTGTTCAGTGTCGCCACCTTCCCGGTTTTGGTCATGGTGTGCCACTGGTGTTGCAGGCGGCCGGTATTGAGCACGAACGGGTGGTCGTCGTCCGGCATTTCGGCGGGCAGCAAATGCGGGCGCGGCCAGAACACGGCGCGGCGGGTGGGGGTGGCGAAGGCCAGGCGCGGGGTGTGGCCGGTGTCGTCGGTGTGCGCGTGCTGACTGATGCCGTCGTTGAGATAGCGAATCGGATTACGGCGCTGGGCCGGATCCGGGCAGGGCCACTGCATGGGGCCTTCGCGCAAGGCGTCGTAGGTGATGCCGCGCAGGTCGTAACCGGTGGCCGGATTGGCGAAGCCGCGAATCTCCTCGAAGATCTCCTCGCTCGAGGCGTAGCCGAAACCGTCGAAGCCCATGGCCGTCGCGACCTGGGCGATGAGCTGCCAGTCCGGGCGGGCGTCACCGATCGGCGGCACGGACCGCGGCAGCAGCGTGAGCGTGCGCTCCGAATTCACCATCACCGCATCGGCTTCCGCCCACAGCGTGGCGGGCAGCAGCAGATCGGCATAGGCATTGGTGGCGGTATCGGTGTAGACGTCCTGGGCGATGACCAGTTCGGCCGCCTCCAGCCCGGCGATCACGGTCTTGCGATTCGCCACCGAGGCAACGGGATTGGAGCAGATGATCCAGCAGGCTTTGATATCGCCCTCGGCGAGCCCGCGGAACATCTCGATGGTGCCCGGCCCGGCTTCCCCCCGAATGGTCCCGGCCTCCAGCCCCCACGCGTTCTCCACGAAGGCCCGATCCGTCTCGGACAGTACGGCCCGCTGGCCCGGCAATCCCGGTCCCATATAACCCATTTCGCGCCCGCCCATGGCATTGGGCTGCCCGGTGAGCGAGAGTGGTCCGCTGCCGGTGCGGCAGATCGCCCCGGTCGCGAGATACAGGTTCACGATGGCATTGGTGGCCCAGGTGCCGTGCGTGGACTGATTGACCCCCATGGTCCACAACGACATCCACTCGCCCGCCTCGGCGATCCACCGCGCGGCGGTCCGGATATCGGCCTCGGCCAGTCCGGTCAGCTGGGCGACCAGCTCGGGCGTGTAGTCCACCAGGAACTCCGGCATGGCATCCCAGCCGTCGGTGTGCTCGGCGATGAACTCCTTGTCGATGGCCCCGTCCTCGACCAGCAGATGCAGCAGCCCGTTCAGCAGCGCCAGATCGGTACCGGGCTTCAGCTGCAAGAACAGGTCGGCGCGCGCCGCGGTATCGGTGCGCCGCGGATCCACCACAATGAGCTTGGCGCCCGCCTTGAGCCGATCGGCCATGCGCAGGAACAGGATCGGATGGCAGTCGGCCATATTCGCGCCGATCACGAAGAACAGGTCGGCGTGATCGATATCGTCATAGGAGCCGGGCGGCCCGTCGGCCCCCAGCGACTGCTTGTATCCGGTGGCGGCGCTGGCCATGCACAGCCGCGAATTGGCCTCGATGTGCACGGTCCGCAGATAGCCCTTGGCCAATTTGGTTGCCAGATACTGGGCTTCGATCGACATCTGCCCGGACACGTAGAGCGCGACGGCATCCGGCCCGTGCGTGTCCAGAATCCCGCGCAGCCGCTCGGCCGCCTCGGCGACGGCCTGATCGACCGGCATGGGCACCGGGGGCTGTCCCCGCTCGGGCCGCCGGTAGGCGGATTCCATCCGCCCGGGCGCCCGCATCATCTCGGCGTGGGTCGCGCCCTTGGTGCACAGCCGTCCGGCGTTCACCGGATGCAGCTTGTCGCCCTTGACCTTGGCGATGACCGTCGCGCCGGTCTCGTCGGCCGCGGTCTGCACCGTCATGCCGCAGCCCACCCCGCAGTACGAGCACTGCGTCCGGGTGCTCGTCGGGGGAGTGGTCGAATCCGGTATGACACCGATCTTCGCCATCCCCGGTTGCGCGCGATTTACCGAAAGTTATCTCCAGGTGACATTCCACCTCACAGTTGGAATTTCCGCCGGTGAGGAGGGATCATCCGCTGTGAGACCCGTCACGACCAGGCCGAACAGGTTCAGCCGAGCTTGTACCCGCGATGCAGCGCGACCGCACCGCCGGACAGATTGCGCCATTTCACCGACGACCAGCCCGCGTCGGCGATCCGCAGGGCCAGCTGCGGCTGTGTCGGCCAGGCGCGAATGGATTCGGCCAGGTACACGTAGGCGTCGGGATTCGAGGAGACCGCCCGCGCCACCTTGGGCAGGGCCTTCATGAGGTACTCCATGTAGACCGTCCGGAACGGCCCGAAGGTCGGCGTGGAGAACTCGGCCACCACCAGCCGCCCGCCCGGTTTGGTGACGCGCAGCATCTCGCGCAGCGCCAGATCCGGATCGGCCACATTGCGCAGCCCGTAATTGATGGTCACCGCGTCGAAGGACTCGTCGGCGAACGGCAGCGCCATGGCGTCCCCGGCCACCATGGGCACCTGGCGCCACTGACCGGCGGCGAGCATGTCCTTGGAGAAGTCGGTGGCCACCACCCAGGCGCCGGACTTGCCGAATTCGACCGTCGAGACGCCGGTTCCGGCGGCCAGGTCCAGCACCCGCTCACCGGGCCGCAGCCCCAAGGCTTTCCGGGTCGCCTTCCGCCAGTAGATGTCCTGCCCGCCGGAGATCACCGTATTGGTGATGTCGTACCGCTTGGCCACACCGTCGAACATGGACGCAACCTCGTGCGGTTGCTTCTCCAGCGAGGCTCGAACCTGGTCCCGCCGCTCTGTTTTCGCCACCATCGCACCCTAGCGGCCGACTCGGCTCCGCAACGAGCGTGTCTGGGCCGATTCGGCCACACGCCGTCGCGCCGCGTCGAGCCACTGCGCCGGAGGGAGGCCGAGCAGCCACAACAGCGGAACCGCGAGGGCCCAGGCGACCACGATCACCGACAGCGCCGGGATGATGGCGACCCGGGCATCGCGCCCCGCCACCCGCACCAGATCCGGATCGCCGCGGTCGTATTCGACATTGATGCGCTCGCCAACGGTGAGTTCGGTCGGGTACAGCACACCCACCCGCGGATTGTGCGTCTCGCCATCGGGTGTGACGTAGATGATGGCCGACCGCAGCCGCCCCGCCGACAGCACTTCCGCGCTGGTCGTCCCCATATTCGAGCTGATCAGATGATCGTTGCGCCAGGCCGTCGCCACCAGCAGGATCGCCAGCACGCTGACCGCCGACGCGGTGATCAGGACGGCGATCCTGGCGCGCCGCAAACGCGTTTCGCGCTTGACAGACTGGCTAGTTTCCGGCACTTCACCAGGCTATTCCATGACTCGGCTACGGTTGCCGCCATGTCCCGTAAATTCAGCTTCACCGTGCAGTACAGCGTCCCGGTAGAAGAGCTTCACCGGGCACTGACCAACGACGAGATGTGGCAGGCGCGTTTCGCCGACGCGTCCACCGCGACCCTGGACCTCTCCCATCCGGACGGGCCCGGCACCATTCGCATCCATATGACCGAAAAAGCCCCCGAGGACAAGATTCCCGGCCTGGTGAAGAAGGTGCCCAAGAGCGATCTCGTCCTCGAGCGCACCTATACCTGGGGGCCGCTCGACGGTGAGATCGCCAAGGGCGGCTTCAACGGGGCATCCAAGGGCATCACCACCGAAATGGAAGGCACCTTCGAATTGCGGCCCACCGCCGAGGGTTCCGAGATCGAGGCGGCAGGCACCGTGACCGTCAAGGTGCCGTTGGTCGGCGGCGCCATCGAGCCGCTGGTGGAGAGTCTGCTGGAGCGCGTGATGAACAGCGAGCGCAAATCCGTCGAGGCTTGGTTCGCCGCGCAGAAGGCCTGACAACAGCCCGCACCCGTGGATGCGTTCCCCGCGCATCCACGGGCCGTCAGGCGCTCACTTCAGCTGGCTCGGATCGAAGGCCCGCGGCTCGACCAGCACCAGCCAGTTGCCGGAGTTGTCCCGGCACACGGCCTCCACGCCGTAGGGCCGCTCCGACGGCGGCTGCACGAACTCCACGCCCTTGTCGGAGAGCTCCTCGAAGGCTTTCTGACAGTCGGGGGTGCGCAGGCCCAGCCGCCATTGGTGCCATTGGCCAGCGCGCGGCGAATGGCCTCGGCCATGGGCTCGTCGAGCGGCGGACTGGGCACCATGAGGGTGACCTCCAGTTCCAGATGGTCCGGATGCGCCACGGTCACCCAGCGGAAACCGCTGTCGCCCATGGTCACATCGGTGGTCTCCACGAAACCGAGCTTGTCGATGTACCACTGTTTGGCGGCCGTCTGGTCCTGGACGTAGACGGTCACGAGGGAAACATTGCTGATGGTTGTCATGCCTCGAGGCTATGGGTCCGGAACCGCGCGGAGCTTCTCCGAAATTGCTCAGTCGGGAAGTTTCCGGTCGGACAGTCCGTGCATGAAGACGAAGCACCCGGGAATGTGCGGTACGCCCTCCGCGGCGAACTTGGCCTGATACTCCGAGGGCGACATGCCCACCAGTTCGGTGAACTTGCGGTTGAACGAGCCGAGACTGCTGTAGCCGACCAGCATGCACGCCTCGGTGACGGTGACGTTGGTGGCGCGCAACAGATCCTGCGCGCGTTCGATGCGGCGCTCCGCCAGGTAGACCGCCGGGGTTTTCCCGTAGGTCGCGGCGAAACACCGCAGGAAGTGATATTTCGATACGCCCGCGGCCGCGGCCAGGCTGTCCAGGTCGAGGGGTTCGGCGTAGTTCCGGTCGGCCAGGTCCCGGGCCCGCCGCAAATGGGGCAGCAGGTCCGCGGGCACCGGCCGGGCGCTCATGTGAAGGGTTCGAGCTTGTCGAAGCGCAGGGAGGCGCGGCCCGCGCCGCGCCACAGCTTGGCGGTGAGGTCCACGTCCTCGTCCGTCACCAGATTGCCCATGACCCGGACCGCGGTGCGCTGCAACAGCTTCGACCGCATGACCGGCGGACCGCCAAGCGGCACCGTGCGCGGATGCGTGGCCAGCGCGGCCAGGCGCCGCGCCACCGAATAGGTGCGCCCGTAGCGGGCCCGCAGCATATCCGGCCAGATCCGGCTCAGATCGGGTTCGTCCAGGATTCCGGCGAGCATGTGCCCGCCCTCCAGGCCGTAGTCGATGCCCTCGCCATTGAGCGGATTCACGCACCCGGCGGCATCGCCCACCAGCGCCCAGTTGCGCCCGGCCACATTCGATACCGCGCCGCCCATGGGCAGCAGCGCCGAGGCCACCGCCCGCGCCTCGCCCTCGAATCCCCACTCCTCGCGGCGCAGCGAAATGTAGTGTTGGATGAGCGGTTTCAACGCGATGTGCGAGGGCCGCCGCTCGGTGGCCAGCGAGCCGACGCCAATATTGACCTCGCCATTGCCCAGCGGGAACACCCAGCCGTAGCCCGGAATCAATGCACCGCTGGCATCCCGCAATTCCAGGTGCGAGGTGATCCATGGATCGTCACTGCGCGCGGATTTGATGTAGGCTCGCGCCGCCGTCCCGTACGCGTACTGCCGATGCCAGGTGCGCCCCAACAGCTTTCCGACCGGCGAGCGCACGCCGTCGGCGACGATCAGCGTCTTGCAGGACACGGCCCGCAGGCCCGCGTCGGTCTTGATGCTCACCCCGGTGACGCGATCGCCGTCGCGCGCCACCTCGACGACCTTGGCCCCGTCCACCATCCGCGCACCCGACTTCACCGCGGTCTCGCGCAGTTTGTCGTCGAGTTCGGTTCGCGGAACGGCGCTTCCGTATGCCGGGAAGGATCCGCCCGGCCAGGGCAGCAGCGCCTCGCGTCCGAAGCCCGCCATGCGCAGGCCCCGGTTCACGGTGTGGGCGCGCAGCCAGTCCCCGAGTCCCAGCTGTTCGAGCTCGGCCGTGGCGCGCGGGGTGAGTCCGTCACCACAGGTCTTGTCGCGCGGAAATACCGCCGAATCCGTGAGCAATACGTCACGCCCGGCGCGCGCGGCCCAGGCCGCCGCGGCCGACCCGGCCGGTCCCGCCCCGACCACCAGCACATCCGCGTGCGCGGGCAGCACTTCCGACGTTTGCCCCTGTTCGGGCGCGGCATCCGGTGAACCCATGGCGTCAATACTTGCAGCACATCACGATCGACGCAGTATCGGATGGGCCACCACAGTGGTCGGCGACACTCTGCATTGTCTATTCCGTCGCACTACGGTGGTGTCCATAGGGGGATAAGTGTCCACACGATAGGTTCTTTGGCGTGGGGTCGGACGCGGCACTGGGAGATGAAATGAGCGCATCGGCTGTGGGCGATGAGAGCACCGTGGTGGCGGGGGTGGATCTGGGCGATCCCGAGCTCGCGGCAACCGTGTGTAAAGGTCTGGTCGAAGTCGAGGACCTGCTGATCACCGAGCTGTCCGACGGCGAGGAGTTCCTGCAGGAGGCGGCGCTGCATCTGGCCAAGGCCGGAGGTAAGCGTTTCCGGCCGCTGTTCACCATTCTCACCGGTCAGCTCGGTCCCGATCCCACCAATCCGGATCTGGTCACCGCGGGCACCGTGGTCGAACTGGTGCACCTGGCCACCCTGTACCACGACGACGTCATGGACGAGGCCTCCATGCGCCGGGGCGCGCCCAGCGTGAACTCGCGCTGGGGCAATTCCGTCGCCATCCTGGCCGGTGACTACCTGTTCGCGCACGCCTCCCGCCTGGTCTCCACCCTCGGCCCGGATGCGGTGCGCATCATTGCCGAGACCTTCGCCGAGCTGGTCACCGGTCAGATGCGGGAGACCATCGGCGCCCGGCAGTCCCAGGATCCGGTCGAGCACTATCTGCGCGTGGTGTGGGAGAAGACCGGTTCGCTCATTGCCGCCGCGGGCCGCTTCGGCGGCACCTTCTCCGGCGCCGACCGGGATCATGTGGAGCGGCTGGCCCGCCTCGGCGATGCCGTGGGCACCGCCTTCCAGATCTCCGACGACATCATCGACATCTCCTCGGTCTCCGAGCAGTCCGGCAAAACCCCCGGCACCGACCTGCGCGAGGGCGTGCACACCCTGCCCGTCCTCTACGCCCTGCGCGACGAGGGCGCCGAGGGCGACCGCCTCCGCAAACTCCTGGCCCAGCCCCTGGAATCCGACGACGAGGTCGCCGAGGCCCTGGACCTGCTGTCCCGCTCCCGCGGCATGGTCCTGGCCAAGGAGAAACTGCACGGCTACGCCGACATCGCCCACGCCGAACTCTCCGCCCTCCCGCCCGGCCCGGCCAACGAGGCCCTGGAGCGTCTGGTCCGCTACACCATCGAGCGGGTCGGATAACGGGGAACTTCCACCACTGCCTCTATCGTTGACCTGGTGCAACGAAATCGATAGCGCGTGCCGCGGCTGTTCGGCCATGCGAACTGGACGACTGATCTCGTAAGGTCCGGGTAACTCACCGGGTACGTCCAGAATCGGGTTGGCTTGCGACCGCCGGCACGCGTGCCAAACGGTTAACGGCTCTCAGCCGGGCGCTGAAGTCGCGGAGAGGCGGAGGAGTGCACGGGCACGGGTATGCCAATGGATTGAAGACGTTCGGACTATTGGTCGGAATGTCGGCGTTGATCGTCGCCATCGGAGCCATGTTCCGAAGTCCGACGATCCTGATCCTGTCGATCGTGATCGCCGTGGGCATGAACGCCTACGCGTATTTCAACAGCGACAAGCTGGCACTGAAGGCCATGCACGCGCAGCCGGTGTCCGAGCTGGAGGCGCCGGTCATGTATCGCATCGTGCGCGAGCTGGCTACCTCGGCGCGGCAGCCCATGCCGCGGCTCTACATCAGCCCCACCAATGCGCCCAATGCCTTCGCCACCGGCCGCAATCCGCGCCACGCCGCGGTGTGCTGCACCACCGGCATCCTGCAGATCCTCGACGAGCGTGAGCTACGCGCGGTCCTCGGTCACGAGCTCTCCCACGTCTACAACCGCGACATCCTGATCTCCTCGGTCGCCGGGGCCCTGGCCGCCGTCATCTCCGGCCTGGCCAACCTGGCCTTCTTCGCCAGCGCCTTCGGTGGCCGCGGCAATGGCGAAGGCCCGAATGTCATTGGCATCCTGCTGGTTTCGCTGCTCGGCCCGATCGCCGCCGTGCTGATCAAGCTCGCCGTCTCGCGCTCCCGCGAGTACCAGGCCGACGAGGACGGCGCGGCCCTCACCGGCGACCCCCTCGCCCTGGCCTCGGCCCTGCGCAAGCTCGAACGCGGCGTCCAGGCCGCCCCGCTGCCCCCCGAGCCGCAACTGACGGCCCAGTCCCACCTGATGATCGCCAACCCCTTCCGGGCGGGCGACAAGATGGCGCGCTGGTTCTCCACCCACCCGCCCATGGACGACCGCATCGCCCGCCTGGAAGCCATGGCGGGCGGCTCCCGCGAATACTGATCCCTGGCAACAGAAAAGGGTCCGGGCCAAGCCCGAACCCTTGCCGGGGGTGTGGGGGCGTAGCCCCCACGAAACCCCCCGCTGCTAGCGGTAATTCACGAACTGCAGCGCGATGTCGAAGTCGCTGCCCTTGAGCAGTGAGATGACCGCCTGGAGGTCGTCGCGGCTCTTGGAGCTGACGCGCAACTCCTCGCCCTGAATCTGCGCCTTCACGCTCTTGGGACCCTCGTCGCGGATCTTCTTGGCGATCTTCTTGGCATTCTCGGAGGAGATGCCCTGCACCAGCTCGCCTGTGATCTTGTACACCTTTCCGGAGGCCTGCGGATCCCCGGCCTCGAACGCCTTGAGCGAGATGTCGCGGCGAATCAGCTTCTCCTTGAACACCTCCAGCGCCGCCTTCACCCGATCCTCGGACTCGGCGCTGATGATGATCTTCTCCTCGCCGGACCATTCGATGCTGGCCCCGGTGCCGCGGAAGTCGTAGCGCTGGCTGAGCTCCTTGCCGGCCTGATTCAGCGCATTGTCGACCTCCTGCCGGTCGACCTTGCTGACGACATCGAACGATGAATCGGCCACACTCTGCTCCTGTCCGCGAGAGGGAAAGATCGGGTTTTCACCGTCGACGCTAGCCGGTCTGCCATGGCGGTATCCAGCCGGTTTGCATTCCGGGCAGGGGTTCGGGGTATTCTGCTCAGCGCACCGAATACGGCGCACGGCAGATTGCCCGAGCGGCCAATGGGAGCAGACTGTAAATCTGTCGGCGAGAGCCTACGTAGGTTCGAATCCTACATCTGCCACTCCCTGAAGAACCCCGTGGACGAACGTCCGCGGGGTTCTTCTGTTTCCGGGGCCCGGTTCGGGCGAACCACGCGAACCCTCCCGCCGCGGATCCCCCGGAATCTAGTTGATCTACCCCAAAAAGTGTCTCTGAACAGCCGGTTTGGAGCTTGGGTTCGATGTTGTGTAACCTCGTTCAAGTCTTCAGCCCCCCCGGTGCAAAGCCCGGAGCAACGCAGACACGCCCCCTTAGCTCAGTCGGCAGAGCGTTTCCATGGTAAGGAAAAGGTCAACGGTTCGATTCCGTTAGGGGGCTCGCCGGATTGCCGGTGGTGACCGACTTGGCAACTCCAGGAGATGACCGGGAAGCCGCCACCGTCAATACAGCGCACATATGGCGGTGTAGCTCAGTCGGTAGAGCAAACGACTCATAATCGTTGTGTCGCCGGTTCAAGTCCGGCCATCGCTACCCCATACTGATTAACCATCAGGTTGACCGGAAAGAAGGCAAATCGTGGCCGCGAAGTCCACTGATATCCGGCCAAAGATCACCTTGGCCTGCGAGCAGTGCAAGCACCGCAACTACATCACCAAGAAGAACCGGCGTAACGACCCGGATCGGCTGGAGCTCAAGAAGTTCTGCCCGAACTGCGGTACCCACCGGGCACACCGCGAATCTCGCTAACTTAACCCCGCGCGATCTACCGCGTGGAAGAAGTGCCGGATCGGCAAGCTGCTTCGTCCCCCAGACAAAGGGACAGTGGCCCCGGTCCGGCACTTGGTGTATATAGCGGTTTGGTCAGCGCTCCGCCCGGCCCGGCAGCGGGTCAGATAGGAAACTTCCTACCGTGACGATCAACACCGAGGCCGAGAAGGCCGAAGCAATCGAGGCTTTCGATCCGGCCGCGCACGCCGCCGCCATGGTCGGCCACCACTACCGCGTCGACGACTACTACGAGGTCGGCCGCGAGAAGGTGCGCGAGTACGCCCGCGCGGTGCAGGACTACCACCCGGTGCACTGGGACGAGGACGTCGCCCGCGAGTACGGGCACGATGGTCTGGTGGCGCCGCTCACCTTAATCTCCCTGGTCGGAATTCTGGCCCAGCGCAAGCTCTTCGAGCAGATCGTCACGGGTTACGACCTGAGCCAGATCATGCAGACCGATCAGATCCTGGAATTCCACCGGCCCATCAAGGCCGGGGATCAGCTGTCCTGCATCGTCTACCTGCACTCCTTCCGGCAGGCCTTCGGCAGCGACATCATCGTCACCAAGAACGATGTCGTCGCGCAGAACGACGAGCTGGTGCTCACCACCTACACCACCCTCATCGGCCGCAGCGGCGGTGATATCGATCCCAATATCGATGCGACCGTGCGCAATGTGCTCATGCACGGCATCGGCCCGGACGAGCGGGTCGAGCATCACGCGCCCACTCTGCCGCTGACCATTCCCGAACCGCCGCAGCCGATCGAGGTGACCGCGCGCGGTGCGGTGCAGCCGGGCAAGCACGCCATTCGCTTCGAGGACGTCACCGTCGGCGACGAACTGCCCACGCGCGTGGTGCGACTCACCCGCGGTGATCTGGTGAACTACGCCGGGGTCTCCGGCGATGCCAACCCGATCCACTGGAGCGACGATGTGGTGAAGCTCGCCGGACTCGAGAACGTGGTCGCGCACGGCATGCTCACCATGGGCCTGGGCGGCGGTTTCGTCACCTCGTGGCTCGGCGATCCGGGCGCGGTCAAGGAATACAACGTCCGATTCACCAGCCCGGTGTACGTGCCCGCCGAGCGTCCCGCCGAGATCGAGTACACCGGCAAGGTCAAGTCGGTGGATCCGGAAACCCGCACCGCCGTGGTCGCCATCGTGGCGAAATCGGAGGGCCGCAAGATCTTCGGCCGCGCCACGGCGACCGTTCAACTGGCCTGACCTCGATTGGCGATTGCCGAGCGGGGTACCGTACACTCGGGAATCTGGGGTCACCAGCCGCTGCGCGCTGCTCCGAGGAGCGGCGCGCGTGCTTTGTGAATACCCAGCATGTACAAATGAATAGACTGTGTCCTATAAGGACGCGGTGGCTGGGCGACCCAAACTGTTCAGCCGAAGGGGCGTAGCTCAATTGGCAGAGCAGCGGTCTCCAAAACCGCAGGTTGCAGGTTCAAGTCCTGTCGCCCCTGCCCTGAATGCCAGCGACGAGAGAGGATCGACGTGAGCGACGAGCGGGATTCTCGCCACGAAGATGGCGAAGACACCGCCGCGGCGGCTCGTCCGAGCGGCAAGTCCGCCCGGCGATCGCGCACCGCGTCGTCGTCTGCGAACGGTGTCGCGACGATCGATCGTCCCTCGGCGTCGGCCAAGGCGAAGCAGTCCGGCAAGGCCGGTCGCAGCGGAACGGGCAATCCGTTCAAGTGCCTGGTGAAGTTCCTGAAGGAAGTCATTTCCGAACTTCGCAAGGTGATCTGGCCCAACCGCAAGCAGATGATCACCTATACGAGCGTTGTGCTGGTGTTCGTGGTCTTCATGGTCGCATTCATAAGCCTGTTGGATATTGGGCTTGTCAAGGGTGTCGACTGGCTCTTCGGCTAGCCACGAGGAGCGCGTCCGACCGTCGGCGCCGGTAACCGGTCCCCGAGCAGAGGCGGGGGCGGGACCATCCGCCGGGCGAACCCCGGCGCGCAGAGGATTACGTTACGACAAGGAAGCGAGTGCCCCAGTGAGCACCCCGGAGAACGGCACAACCGAGGAATTCCCGGTCGATGACCTGGTGGAAGAGACCATCAGCGACGTCGAGGAAGCCGTGGACCCCGCGCCGAGCGACGAGGAAGCCGCCGTTGCGCCCGCCGCGCCCGTCGACGCGGAACCGGCCGATCCGGTCGCCGAGATGAAGGCCGCGCTGCGGCGCGCCCCCGGTGACTGGTACGTCATCCACTCCTACGCCGGTTACGAGAACAAGGTGAAGACCAATCTCGAGACCCGCGTGCAGAACCTCGGTCTCGAGGACTACATCTTCCAGGTCGAGGTTCCGACCGAAGAGGTCACCGAGATCAAGAACGGCCAGCGCAAGAACGTCAACCGCAAGGTGCTGCCGGGCTACATCCTGGTCCGTATGGACCTCAACGACGAGTCCTGGGGCGCGGTGCGCAATACCCCCGGTGTCACCGGTTTCGTCGGCGCGACCTCGCGTCCCTCGCCGCTGTCCATCGACGATGCGGTGAAGTTCCTGGTTCCGGCCGCGCAGCAGAAGAAGGCCGCCCCGGCCGCCGCCGCTGCCGCCACCGGCGCCGAGAGCGCGGGCGAGACCCCGGTCGTGAAGCCCGCCATCGAGGTCGACTTCGAGGTCGGCGAGTCGGTCACCGTCATGGACGGCCCGTTCGCCACGCTGCCCGCCAGCATCTCCGAGGTCAATGCCGAGCAGCAGAAGCTCAAGGTGCTGGTCTCCATCTTCGGCCGCGAGACTCCGGTCGAGCTGAACTTCACCCAGGTCGCCAAGATCTAGTTGGATTCGGGGGCGCTGTGGGCCTCCGATCGACCTGCGACTACACTTGCCGGGTTGCGCCTGCGCTTCCGTTCGGCTGTCGCCGAACAGGCGGGCGCATGTCCCGGATAAGGCTTACGGATATTCCGTAAGAAACCTAACCAAGGAAGAAAGATGCCCCCGAAGAAGAAGGTCTCTGGGCTTATCAAGCTCCAGATCCAGGCCGGCCAGGCCAACCCCGCACCGCCCGTCGGTCCGGCGCTGGGTCAGCACGGCGTGAACATCATGGAGTTCTGCAAGGCGTACAACGCCGCGACCGAGTCGCAGCGTGGCAACGTCATTCCGGTCGAGATCACGGTCTACGAAGACCGCTCGTTCGACTTCAAGCTGAAGACGCCGCCCGCCGCGCGTCTGCTGCTGAAGGCCGCGGGAATCCAGAAGGGTTCGGCCGAGCCGCACCGCAACAAGGTCGCGCAGATCACCATGGACCAGGTCCGTGAGATCGCCAAGACCAAGCAGGAAGACCTCAACGCCAACAATATCGACGCCGCGGCGAAGATCATCGCCGGTACCGCCCGCTCGATGGGTATCACCATCGCGGAGTAGAGCTTTCGAGCTCACGTGGGAGGGACGGCCAGTCCCGCACCACTTCTGACTTAGACAAGGACAGAGAAACATGGCAAAACGAAGCAAGGCTTATCTCGAGGCGGCCGCCAAGGTCGACCGCTCCGCGCTCTACGCTCCGCTGGCCGCCGCGCGGCTGGCGAAGGAGACCTCGACCGCCAAGACCGACGCGACCGTCGAGGTCGCCGTCCGTCTGGGCGTCGATCCCCGCAAGGCCGATCAGATGGTCCGCGGCACCGTCAACCTGCCGCACGGCACCGGTAAGACCGCCCGCGTCATCGTGTTCGCCGTCGGCGACAAGGCCGCCGAGGCCGAGGCCGCCGGTGCGGACGCCGTGGGCGCCGAGGACCTGATCGAGCGCATCCAGGGCGGCTGGCTGGACTTCGACGCCGCCATCGCCACCCCGGACCAGATGGCCAAGGTCGGTCGTATCGCTCGCGTGCTGGGCCCGCGCGGCCTGATGCCGAACCCGAAGACCGGCACCGTCACCCCCGATGTGACCAAGGCCATCAACGACATCAAGGGCGGCAAGATCAGCTTCCGCGTCGACAAGCAGGCCAACCTGCACTTCGTGATCGGCAAGGCTTCCTTCGACGAGAAGAAGCTGGCCGAGAACTACGGCGCCGCCCTCGACGAGATCCTGCGCGTCAAGCCCTCCACCGCGAAGGGCCGCTACGTCAAGAAGGTGACGTTCTCCACGAACACCGGACCGGGCATCCCGGTGGATCCGAACCGCACCCGCAACTTCGCCGAGGAAGACTGATTCCTCGGGGAAGGCTTGCGTAGCAACGCAATAGCCTGAAGGGCTGGTACGGAATCCCCGTACCAGACCTTTTGCGTCACCCCGTTTTGGCGGATAGAGAGCTATCCGCTATGCTGGACGACGGTCACCAGCTCGTTCGGTGATCACCCCAATCGTTCTACCGAAGACCGTTGGTCGCTGCCTCAGGGCAGCTGAAGGTCCGGCAACATTGTCGGCGGCCCACGCAGGGAGAGCCCAGGTTGGGAAACAATATTGCGAGCCCGCTCGCCGTTTGTTTCTTCTACGCCCCGGGACCACTCTGCGTCCGGGGCGTTTGCTTTGTCTCCGGGCCTCCACCGGGAAGTCGGTAGTTCATCTACACACCGACCATCCAGAGAGGAGGCGAAGTATGGCAAAGCCTGAGAAGGTCACCGCGGTTGCGGAGATCAAGGAGCAGTTCGCGAGCTCGACGGCCACCGTTGTCACGGAATACCGTGGCCTGTCGGTCGGCAAGATCACCGAACTGCGTCGTGCCCTTGGCGCGAACGCCACCTACTCCGTCGCCAAGAACACCCTGGTCAAGCGCGCTGCCGCAGAGGCCGGCGTGGAAGGCCTGGATGACTTGTTCGTCGGTCCGACCGCCATCACCTTCATCAAGGGTGAGCCGGTCGACGCCGCGAAGGCGCTCAAGGCCTTCGCCAAGGACAACAAGGCGCTGATCATCAAGGGCGGCTACATGGACGGCGTCGCGCTGTCCGTGTCCGAAGTTGAGCGGATCGCCGACCTGGAGTCCCGCGAGGTCCTGCTGGCCAAGCTGGCCGGCGCCATGAAGGGCAACCTGTCCAAGGCTGCCGCCCTGTTCGCCGCCCCGGCGACCAAGGCCGCCCGCCTCATCGTGGCCCTCGAGGAGAAGAAGCGCGCCGACAGCGGCGAAGCCGCTTAATCGGCACCGCTGGCGCTTCCTCGTCCTCGTGACGAATAAGTCACCCACACAAAGCATTTCATCGCCGCTCGCGCGGAGATGTCCCACCCGAAAGGAAACACAATGGCTAACGTTGAGCAGCTGCTCGAGGAAATCGGCGGAATGACCCTGCTGGAGCTCTCCGAGTTCCTGAAGGCGTTCGAAGAGAAGTTCGACGTCAAGGCTGCCGCCCCGGCCGCCGTCGCCGTTGCCGCCGCCCCCGTTGCCGCCGCTGAGGCCGCCGAGGAGCAGGACGAGTTCGACGTCATCCTGGAGTCGGCCGGCGACAAGAAGATCCAGGTCATCAAGGTCGTCCGTGAGATCGTCTCCGGCCTGGGCTTGAAGGAAGCCAAGGACCTGGTCGAGGGCGCCCCGAAGCCGATCCTGGAGAAGGTCGCCAAGGATGCCGCCGAGGCCGCCAAGGCCAAGCTGGAAGAGGCCGGCGCCAAGATCACCGTCAAGTAATTGCCGGTGCCTTGGTTGCGGTAACTCCGCAGCTCTTGCATGAAAGGGCGGTCCCCGTTTGGGGGGCCGCCTTTTCGCATGTCCGGATCCGTGATTGCGCCGTGATTTGTTTACTCATCAGTCAGGTCCCGGTGTCCGAGACGGACGGCATGCGATACAGTGGCCGAACCTACTGTGATGCGCCCCACCGCGCACGGGTTGTCACGGTAGTGCGCTCGTCGGAGAAATTGTGGAGGTGGGCGTGGGCGTCGAGGTCAGGACCGAGGGCATCACCAAGTCGTTCGGTTCGCAACGAATTTGGCAGGATGTCACTCTGACTCTGCCGCCGGGGGAAGCCAGTGCGTTGCTCGGCCCCTCCGGTACCGGTAAATCCGTCTTCTTGAAGTCCCTCATCGGTCTGCTGCGTCCCGAGCGCGGCTCCATCTACACCGATGGCACCGATATCACCACCTGCTCCAACAAGGAGCTCTACGAGATCCGCAAGCTGTTCGGCGTCCTCTTCCAGGACGGCGCGCTCTTCGGCTCCATGAACCTGTTCGACAATGTGGCGTTCCCGTTGCGCGAGCACACCAAGAAGAGCGAATCCGAGATCAAGAAGATCGTCATGGAGAAGCTCGAGCTGACCGGTCTGCTGGGAGCCGAGGGGAAGCTCCCGGGTGAGATCTCCGGCGGTATGCGCAAGCGCGCCGGGCTGGCCCGCGCCTTGGTGCTGGATCCGCAGATCATCCTCGTCGACGAGCCCGACTCCGGTCTGGATCCCGTTCGCACCACCTATCTTTCGCAGCTGCTGATCGATATCAACGCGCAGATCGACGCCACGATCCTGATCGTCACGCACAACATCAACCTGGCCCGCACCGTGCCGGACAATATCGGCATGCTGTTCCGCCGCAATCTGGTCATGTTCGGCCCCCGCGAGGTGCTGCTCACCTCGGACGAGCCGGTGGTCAAGCAGTTCCTCAACGGCCGCATGATCGGCCCCATCGGCATGTCCGAGGAGAAGGACGAATCGCAGATGGCCCGCGAGCAGGCCATGTTCGACGCCGGTCACCACGCGGGCGGCGCCGAAGAGGTCGAGGGCATCATTCCGCAGATGAAGGCCCAGCCGGGTATGCCGGTGCGCCAGGCCGTACACCGCCGCCGCGAGCGCGTGCGCCAGATCCTGCACACCCTGCCCCCCGGCCGCGCAGGAGGCCATCCGGGAATCGCTGGAGTCCAATGGCGATGCCGACACGCAGGTCCTTCCCGCCTATCAGGGCACGTTCGACACTACGGTTCGACAGAACCTGACTAACGGGTAACATACGCCGCGTGAACCAAACCCTGACGCGACTGCGCACCCCGGTCGAGTCGGGTCTTGCCCAGGCCGGCAATATCTTCGCGCTGCTCTTGGATGTCATGCGCAAGACCTTCCGCCGGCCCTTCCAGTGGCGGGAGTTCCTCGAGCAGTCGTGGTTCATCGCGAGCGTCTCGATCCTGCCCGCCGCACTGGTGGCAATCCCGTTCGGCGCGGTGGTGGCGTTGCAGACCGGCTCGCTCATCAAGCAGCTGGGCGCGGAGGCCTTCACCGGCGCCACCAGTGTGCTGGCAACCGTGCAGCAAGCCGCGCCGGTGGTGACCGCGTTGATCATCGCCGGTGCCGCGGGCTCGGCCGTCGCCGCCGATCTCGGCTCGCGCACCATCCGCGAGGAGATCGATGCCATGGAGGTGCTGGGCATCGATCCCATCCACCGCCTGGTGGTGCCGCGCGTACTGGGCATGATGCTGGTCGCCCTGCTGCTCAACGGCCTGGTCTCGGTGGTCGGCATTGTC
This sequence comes from Nocardia crassostreae, assembly GCF_001613405.1. Classification (GTDB taxonomy): domain Bacteria; phylum Actinomycetota; class Actinomycetes; order Mycobacteriales; family Mycobacteriaceae; genus Nocardia; species Nocardia crassostreae. The sequence continues at coordinate 150,523 of NZ_BDCH01000025.1, read as the reverse complement.
GGCGGCTACGGCTTCAATGTGGGGCTGCAGGGCGGGACGCCGGGCGCGTACCTGGCCTCGTTCTCCGCGCTGGCGCAGCTCCCGGACCTCTGGATCGGTGAGATCAAGGCGCTCATCTTCGGTCTCGTGGCGGGCGTCATCGCCGCCTACAAGGGGCTGCATCCAAAAGGGGGACCGAAAGGAGTGGGCGACGCCGTGAACCAATCCGTGGTGATCACCTTCCTGGTGCTGTTCTTCCTGAATCTGATCCTCACCCTGATCTACCTTCAGGTCGTCCCCGCCAAGGGCGCGTGATCCATGGTTGTTTCACAACGCACCACCGTTTTCAGCCGGGGGGCGCGCCGGATGACCGGCGCGCTCAAGGCCCCGGTGACCCTGGTCGACAAGGCCGGGGACCAGATGTCGTTCTACACGCGGGCCATCGCGTGGATTCCGAAAACCGCCGTGCACTACCGCAAGGAGGTCATGCGGCTGCTGGCCGAGGTGACCTTCGGCTCGGGCGCGCTGGCGGTCATCGGCGGCACCATCTGCGTCATCGTGTTCATGTCGGCCTCGGTCGGCGTGGTCGTCGGCCTGCAGGGTTTCAAGGCCCTGGACGCGCTGGGTTCCGGCGTGCTCACCGGCTTCCTGACCGGCTACATCAATACCCGTGAACTCGCGCCCCTCGTTGCGGCGCTGGCGCTTTCGGCGACGGTGGGCTGTGGTTTCACCGCCCAGCTGGGCGCCATGCGGATCTCGGAGGAGATCGACGCGCTCGAGGTCATGGCGGTGCCGGGCGTGCCGTTCCTGGTGACCACGCGCGTGATCGCCGGATTCCTCGCGGTCATCCCGCTCTACATCGTCGGCCTGCTCGGCACCTATATCGCGTCGCGGCTGATCAGTATCTATTTCAATGGGCAATCCAGTGGTTCGTACGACCACTATTTCAGTCTTTTCCTGCCACCCGAAGACGTCATCTATTCGTTCATAAAAGTGCTCGTCTTCGCCTTCGTCATCATCCTGGTGCACTGCTACTACGGCTTCAATGCCACCGGCGGTCCGGCGGGTGTGGGTGTGGCCGTGGGCCGCGCGGTGCGGGCGGCGATCGTGCTCATCAATATCCTCGATTTCTTCCTGTCCCTGGCCATTTGGGGCACAACCACGACGGTGCGGGTGGCCGGATGAGCAACCCGCAGCGCGTGCAGTTCTGGCGCTCCACCGAGAAGCTGCGCTCGCGCACCCTCGGCGTGCTGTTCTTCGTGGTGGTGGCGCTGTTCCTGTGGACCACCGTGGCCATCTACAACAAGCAGTTCGTGCAGACGGTGAAGGTGGACCTGGTCACCGATACGGCCGGAAACGCCCTGACCCGCAATGCGGATGTGAAGGTCCGCGGCGTCACGGTCGGCGAGGTGCGCGGCAGTGAATTCGACGGCAAGGACGTCACGCTGCAGTTGGCGCTGAATCCCGATATGGCCGACAAGATTCCGGCCAATGTGACCGCGCGGCTGCTGCCCAAGACGCTGTTCGGCGAACGCTATATCGAACTGGTGTGGCCCGCGGATCCGAGCGCGCAGCACATTACCGCGGGCATGACCCTGCATCAGGACGCCAGCGGCGACGCCGTCGAGGTGAGCCAGCTGCTCGATCGCCTGCTGCCGCTGCTGCAGGCGGTGCCGCCGCAGTATCTGGCCTCCACGCTGGGCGCGGTCTCGCAGGCGCTGCAGGGACAGGGCGAGGAGCTGGGCAAGACCATCGACCGGCTCGACACCATCTTCACCCAGGTGAATACCGAACTGCCCACGCTGCAAGAGGATCTGCGCAGCTTCGCCGAGGTGGCGAACACCTACGCCGACGCCGCGCCGCAACTGGTGGACGCGCTGGACAATCTGCGCACGCTGAACACCACCATCGTGCAGAAGCGCTGGGATATCGACACCCTCCTGGCGGTGCTCACCCCGAGCTCCTCGGATCTGGCCGACTTCCTGGTGGCCAACCGCGACAACATCATCGACGTGGCCGCCGATTCGCGGCCCGCGCTCGAGGCCCTGGCCAATGTACTCGCCGGGCTACAGCTGCGCGCTGGCCAACTTCGCGCAGATGAAGCCGCGCATCGACGAGATCTTCGGCATCGGCACCGATCTGCCGGGCTCGCGCGTGACCGTCGAGATCGTGAATCCGCGCGGCCGCTACGTGCCCAATCAGGACGAGCCGCGCTGGTTCGATCCCCGTGGCGCCATGTGCATTCCGGAATATCCGCTGACCGTGGACCCGGGCCAGTACACCAATGGCTCGGCCAATGACGGCTCCTACCAGCCGCCCAGCCGTACCCCGGGCGATCAGGCCATCGGGCTGCGGCCGGATCCGCAGTACAAGGTGTTCGGGCCGTTCACGCCGACCACCGCCGGTTCCCCGGCGGAGCAGCAGACCCTGAACGCCATCAGCGGTGCGGCCCACGGGGTTTCACCGGATCAGGTGCCGAGCTGGATCAGCCGCATCTCGGCCCCGGCCTTCCGCGGGAGCGAGGTGACCATCCGATGAAGGACCTGTTGCGCGGCCTCGGGCCGACCATCACCAAACTGGTGATCTTCATTGCGGTGACCGTGTTCGCCACCGGCATGCTGGCGCTCACCATTGCCAACTACGGCGGTGGCGGCACCAAGTTCAATGCCCGCTTCACCGATGTGACCTCCCTCAACCCGGGTGACGAGATCCGCATCGCGGGCGTGCGCGTGGGCAAGGTGACCAAGGTGTCCATCGTGGACAAGCGCCTGGCCAATGTGGAATTCGAAGTCACCGACCGGGATTGGCTGCCCGCCTCGACGACCGCCACCATCAAGTACCGGAACCTGTTGGGACAGCGCTATATCGCGCTGGAACAGGGCGCGGGGGAGCAGGGCCGCAAGCTCAACGAGAACGGCACCATCGGGCTGGATCGGACCAAGCCCGCGCTCAATCTGACCGAGCTGTTCAATGGCTTCCGGCCGCTGTTCCAGACCCTCACGCCCGATGACGTGAACAAGCTGTCCTACGAGATCATCCAGGTCTTCCAGGGCGAGGCCGGGACCATTCGGGATCTGGTGGCCAATACCGCCGCCCTCACCAACAAGATCGCCGACAAGGATGCGGTGATCGGCGCGGTGGTGGAGAACCTGAACAAGGTACTGGCGGCGGTGAATGCCCATGACGGGCAACTGGATCAGCTCATCGTCAATACCGAGGCGCTGATCACCGGGCTCAATGCCGAACGCGGCACCATCCGCTCGGCCATCTCCTCGCTGGGCAATCTGGCCGATGCCACGGCGGATCTGCTGGTCCCGGTGCGGCCGAACCTGCAAGGCGCCATCGCGGGCCTGAACCAGCTCACCGGCACCCTCAACGAGCGTTCCGACGAGGTCAACCAGGGCCTGGCCAACCTGCCCATCAAGATGGAGAAGCTGGGCCGCGCCGCGAGTTACGGCTCCTGGTTCCAGTTCTATCTGTGCGGTATCGACATTGTCGCCGGGCCCGGTCTCCAGGACGCCCAGCAGCTGAACATGCCTGCCGCACTGGAACATATGCCGACCATCAACCAGCCGATCTATACGAATCCGGCGCCGCGCTGCCACGGGAAGGGAGGCCGCTGATGGACGACCGGATCGTGCTGGGCAAGCGCAGTCCGGCCTTCATGGGCGGACTGGGCCTGGCCCTGGTGCTGCTGGTGACCATGTCCGCCTTCAGCCTGGACAAGCTGCCCATCATCGGCGCGGGCACCAAGTACACCGCTGAATTCTCCGAGGCCGCCGGGCTGAAGAAGGGCAATGAGGTCCGCATCGCGGGCGTCAAGGTCGGTGCGGTGCAGGATGTGCGCCTCGACGGCGACAAGGTGCTGGTGGACTTCCGCACCCAGGACGCCTGGATCGGCAACGAGACCTCGGCGTCCATTCAGATCAAGACGCTGCTCGGGCAGAAATACCTGGCGCTGGATCCCAAGGGCTCCGGCCCGGCCGATCCCAGCGATCCGATTCCGCTCTCGCGCACCGTCTCTCCCTATGACGTGGTGGACGCCTTCAGCGATGCCGCCGCCGATATCGAGCAGACCGATACCGCGCAGCTGGCGCAGAGCATGCGGGTGCTCTCCGAGGCGTTCTCGGCCACCCCGCCGGAGATCCGCGGCTCCATCGACGGCGTCGCCCGGCTCTCGGAGTCCCTCGCCAAGCGCGACGATCAGCTCAAGACGCTGTTCGCCGCCACCAAGCAGACCACTCAGGTGCTGGCCGACCGCAATGCCGAATTCGAGCGTCTGCTCGCCAATGGCGGCCAGTTGCTGGCCGAGCTGAATGTGCGGCAGCAGGCCATCGGTCAGCTGCTCTCGGGCGCGAAAACCGTTGCGGCGGAACTGACCGCGCTGGTGCACGACAACGAGGAGCAGATCGGCCCGGCGCTGACCAACCTCAATGCCTCCATCGACCTGCTCAATGCCAATCAGGCCAATATCTCCAAGACGCTGACCCTGGCCGCGCCCTTCTACGGGCTGTATGCGAATGTGCTGGGCACCGGCCGCTGGTTCGACGCGGTGATCACCAACCTGATTCCGCCCGCGCTGCCCGAGATTCCCGGCGACCGCGAGCCGATCCGGAAGATGGGAGGCTAGCCATGGCGAAGAATCCTTTGACCGCACTGCGGGCGGCCGATCCCAAGACCAAGCTCATCGCGGGAGTGGCGGCCGTGGCGGTGCTGCTGGCCGGTATCGGCTGGTGGGGCTGGGACAAGCTCAATACGACCACCATCACCGCGTATTTCGATCGCTCCGTGGGCATTTACGAGGGTTCGGACGTGCGCATCCTCGGCGTGCCGGTCGGCACCGTCGACTCGGTGACGCCCGAGGGCGAGCAGGTCAAGGTCGTCATGTCGGTGGACCGGAAATACGACGTCCCCGCCGATGCCAAGGCCGCGCAGATCACGCCGTCGGTGGTCTCGGACCGGTACATCCAGCTGGCACCCGCCTACCAGGGCGGGCCCAAGATGGGGCGCAATGCCACCATCCCCAAGGACCGCACCGCGACCCCGGTCGAGGTGGACCGGCTCTACAAGAGCATCACCGAACTCTCGGATGCGCTGGGGCCCAATGGCGCCAACAAGGAAGGCGCGGTCAACGAGCTGGTGCGCACCACCGCGCAGAACCTCTCCGGCAATGGCGAGGCGCTGGCCAACAGCTTCACCCAGCTGTCCAAGGCCGCTGCCGCACTGTCGGATTCGCGCACCGACATCTTCGACACCGTGAAGAATCTCCAAGAGTTCGTGCAGATGCTGGGCGAGAACGACGCGCAGGTGCGGACCTTCAACACCCAGCTGGCCTCGCTGACCGGCTTCCTGGCGAGCGAACGCCAGAACCTCGGTGACGCGCTGAACCTGCTGTCCATCGCCCTCGGCGATGTGGCCCGGTTCATCGACGACAATCGGGAACTGGTGCAGTCCAATGCCGACGCGCTCACCAAGCTCACCCAGACCCTTGCCGATCAGCGCGACGATCTGGCCACCGCGCTGCCGCTCATCCCGACGGCGCTGAGCAATCTCATCAATGTGCACAACGGTGAGACCGGCACCCTCGATATGCGGCCCAACTTCACCGATCTGCAGGACCCCTTCGGTGTGCTGTGCAAGATGCTGGACCTGGGCAAGTTGCGGCCGGGCGATCCCAAATTCGATGCCATCACCCGGCAGATGCAGCCCATCCTGGACCACTGCAAGATCATTACCGACCAGCTCACGGCCGGTGTGAAGACGCCGACGCTGATCCTGCCCTTCGGCATCCTCAGCGGCGACAACGAACAGCGCAATGTCGTTCCGGGCACCGTGCCGGGCACCGAGTCCGATGCGCTGCCGCCGTCCGAGGGAGGTGGCCAGCGATGAAACGCCTCGCCCCGAAAAGACTTGCCCTGACCGCCGTCTCGCTCGGCGCGGTGACGCTGCTGGCCTCCGGCTGCGGCGGCGTGGCCAGCATTCCATTGCCCGGCGGCGCGGATGTGGGCTCGAATCCGTGCACATCGACATCCAGTTCTCCGATGTGCTGGATCTGGTGCCGCAGTCCACGGTGAAGGTCGACGGCGTCGCCGTGGGCCGGGTCGACAAGATCGAGCTCGCACCCGACGGCTGGACCGCCAGCGTGAAGACGGTGGTGAAGAACGATGTCAACCTGCCCGCCAATGCCCGGGCCGAGGTGCGCCAGTCCAATCTGCTCGGTGAGAAATTCGTCGAACTGTCCGCGCCCGCCAATGATCCCGATACGGCCAAGCTGAAGGACGGCGCGGTCATCCCGGTCCAGAACACCCGCACCGCCACTGAGGTGGAGCAGGTGCTCGGCGCGCTCTCGCTGCTGCTCAACGGCGGCGGCGTGGCCCAGTTGCAGCCCATCGTGGTGGAGCTGAACAAGACCCTGGAGGGCCGCGAGGGCAAGGTGCGCTCCCTGCTGGAGCAGGCCAATACCCTCATCGACGGCCTCAACCAGCAGGTCGACGACATCACCCGCGCCCTGGATGGGCTGGCCACGCTCAGCACCCGCGTCGGGCAGCAGACCGAGCAGATCTCCAAGATCCTCGACGAACTGCCACAGGGCATCCAGATCCTCAATGAGCAACGGCCGCAACTGATTCAGCTGCTGGCTCAGCTGGACCGGGTGGGCCAGGCCGGTTTCGACATCCTGGACCACTCCAAGGACGATCTCATCACCGACCTGTCCTCGCTGCGGCCCACGCTGCAGGAACTGGGCAAATCCGCCGGTGATCTGGTGACCGCCTTCCCGCTCATCCCCACGTACCCGTTCCCGGACGAGGCCATCAAGTCCGCCTTCGGCGGTCAGGTCAACACCTGGCTGTCGGTGGATCTGGAGATCGGCACCCTGCTGTCGAATCTCGGTGTGGGCAAACCGGATCCGGTGTACCTGCCGCCCAATGGGCGACAGGTGAACGTGGATCCGTCCAACCCGTACTACAACGGCAATGGCCCGCGCGGCGGCTGGCCCACCATCTCGCTGCTGCCGCTGCCGCCCACCGTGGTGCGCCCGGCCGGGCAGCCCTGGCCCACCGACCCGCTGGGATCGATTCTCGAGCAGCTGGGAGTGGGTGGTCCGCGATGACGAAACTGGTGCGCTATCAGCTGATCGCCTTCGGCCTCATCGCCGTGCTCGGCGTCGCCTTCGTGGGCGCCAAATACGTGCGGCTGGACAATATGCTCGGCTTCGGCCTGTACGAGGTGACCCTGCAGATGCCGGAGACCGGCAATCTGTCCAAGGGCGCCGAGGTGACCTATCGCGGCGTCCCGGTCGGCCGGGTCGGCGATCTGGACATCACCGAGGACGGCGTGGTCGTCACCCTCGAAATGGATTCCGGCAAGCCCAAGGTGCCGCTGAGCGCGCAGGCCGTGGTGGCCAATCGCTCCGCCATCGGCGAGCAGTACGTGGATCTGCAGCCGACCAGCTCCGGTGCGCCGTATCTGAAGGACGGCTCGGTCATTGTCGGCGCGTAGCTGCCCATCCGGGTGGAGACCCTGCTCGGCAGCGTCGACCACTTCGCCAGCACCACCGATCTGGTGGCGCTCTCGACCACCATCACCGAGCTCGGCAAGGCCTTCGACGGCAAGGGCGACGATCTGCAGATCCTGGTGGACTCGCTCAACAAGTTCACCCAGACCGGTATCGAGAACCTGCCGCAGACCCTGGATCTGATCCGCCAGGCCCGGACCGTACTGCAGACCCAGGAGGAGCAGTCCCCGGCCATCCGGCAGTTCTCCGACGGCCTGGATCAGCTTGCGGCGCAACTGCGTTCCAATGATCCCGATATCCGCCGCCTGATCGGCACCGGCACCGATTCCGGCGATCAGATCCGGCGGCTGCTGGCCGAGAGCGGTCCCGCGCTCACCACGAACCTCACCAATCTGCGCACGCTGCTCATTGCCGTCTCGCCCAAGTTCTACGCCCTGGGCCCGGTGCTGCAGATGCTGCCGCTGCTGTCCATCGGCGCCTCGGCCACCGCCCCCGGCGACGGCACCACCCACTTCGGGCTGGTCCTGGAGACCAACAACCCACCGGCCTGCACCGTGGGTTACGAAGGCACCCAGCAGATCCTGGCCGAACAGAAGGCCCAGAACCCGAACTTCGACGACACCCGCGACGACTTCCCGTTCAATACGAACGCGAAATGCCTTGTCCCGCAGGGCAGTGAAACCGCGGTGTGCGGCGGTGAGCGAGCCGAGCTGGCCGATCCCAGCGTGCCGCAGCCGTGGGACGACAAGCCGAAGTACGACCCCGACAAACTCAACCTGAACCCGGTGGCGACCCAGCTGGCCACGCTCATGGGTGTCACCCCGAAGCGGTGACGCACCGAGCGGAAGTCCTGCCCCGCCGGATGGAAAGTATGGTGGCGGCGTGAGCCAGCAAAAGGACAGCGAACAGGGTGCGAACCGCAATCCCGTGACCCTGGCCGCGATCGGCCTGCTGGCGATCGCGGCCATTGCCGCGGCCTGGTTCGGCGGCACCTGGATCGTGGACGGACTCCTGCACGACCGCCCCCGCGCCCAGGCCCGCGAGGCCGCGCTCAGCGATGCCCAGCAGGCCGCGGTGAACCTCATGTCGTTCGACCCCGACGATGTGGACGGTTCGCTGAAGACCATGATCTCGTCCACCACGGGCCAGCTGCACGACGATCAGACCAAGGATCTCGATTCGCTCAAGCAGCAGGTCACCGAGGCCAAGACGCGCATGTCCGCGACCGTCGAGGGCTCCTCGCTGACCTCGCTGAACAGCGAACTCGATCACGCCGGGGCCTTCGTCGTCCTGAAGATCACCCGCAGCTGGCCCGGCGGCCAGCCCGCCACCTTCCTACAGTCCTGGTCCCTGGACATGGTCAAGGTCGGCGACACCTGGAAGGCCGAGAAGGCGCAGAATCTGGGCGAGCCCATCCAGCTCGACTCCGGCGGCGCGGCCCTGCAACAGCAGCCCGCCACCCGAGCGCCCGCGCCGACCACCGAACCGGCCCCGGCTCCGGGCAATTAGAAGGGGAGCGACCATGGCCAACAAACGCCCCGTCAACCGGGTCACCTCGAAGCGCCGCCCGGCCGCCCAGCGCAATGCGGGCAACCGTGTCACCGCCGACGACCTCCAGACCACCAAGCGTCCGTCCGCGGCCGCGGACAAGCCCGCGAAATCGGGCGCCTCGCTCGTCCGGATGAAGAAGGCGGCTCGCCCGAAGCCCGCGCCCGAGGCGTCGGCCTCCGGCAAGAGCTGGCGCACCGCGGCCATCTGCGGTGGCGCGGCCGTCGTGCTCGCGCTCGTCGCCGTGGTCGGTTTCCTGCGCCCGGGCGCCGACGACAGCAATCTGGCCTATGTCGACAATGGTGCCACCGATGAGGTGAAGGCCGCCGCCCAGCATGCGCTCACCACCATCTACGGCTACGACGCCAAGGGTATCGACCAGTTCCGCGACAATGCCCGCAAGGTCATGACCGGCAAGATGCTCGACGAGTTCAATGCCGACAAAACCCTCGACACCGGCATCGACGCCATCAAGCAGACCCAGACCGACACCAAGGCCACCGCCGACCCCATCGGTGTGACGCTGCTGACCGGCGACCGCGCCGAATTGCTGGTGAACCTGAATATCGAAGCGGTCAAGGACGGCAACCCCCAGCCCCTGGCCTCGGGCCCGATCGTGCTGCGTATGGAGAAGAAAGACGGCACCTGGCTGGCCTCGGAGATCGCCGACAAGTAGGCATTGCGCGACGTCGCGCGGTGATCTTGTAGCGGGGCAGGGGATTCCGCGATTTGTCAAGCGATACCGCCACTTGACGAGTCTCGCCCGAGCCGTCACGCTATTCACAACAGCGGCGGCTGTCACAGGGGAAACAGACGCCGACGAGGCCCGGCACATCGCAGCCAGCGGACGCCGGGGACCGGTCGGCACACGGTACGGACATCGTCGCGAGACGGCTCCGGCACTGTCGCGAGACGGTTCGGATCACCGTTGTGAACGGTGTGGACATCGTCACGGACACGCTTCGGCGCGTTAGCCCTCCGGGGATCACCGCGGGTGGTACTTTGACACCCCCGTAGGTTTGGGTGTAGTTTTGGACGTTGCGCTGGCTGCCTCCTGTCCATACCTTGATCGCATCGACGAAAGTTCCACCTTCCGGTGTTACTTCCGCTGTTTGCTGTTCGGGTTTCGTTCGGGTCGTACCCAGCCGAATTCGTAGCAGACAAGCGACGGTCGCGGACCACCACGCGACGCGCGTGAGGTGCTGGAAGGACGCATCTTGGCAGTCTCCACCCAGACCAAGGCCGGTATTCCCGGAGCCCCGAAGCGGGTGTCTTTCGCGAAGATTCGTGAGCCTCTCGAGGTTCCGGGCCTTCTCGATCTACAAACCGAATCATTCGCATGGCTCGTCGGCGCATCGGATTGGCGGGAGCGCGCAACGGCGCGCGGCGACGTCAATCCGTACGGCGGTCTCGAGGAGGTGCTCGAGGAGCTCTCGCCGATCGAGGACTTCTCCGGTTCCATGTCCCTGTCCTTCTCCGACCCGCGCTTCGAAGAGGTCAAGGCCTCCATCGAGGAGTGCAAGGACAAGGACATGACCTACGCGGCGCCGTTGTTCGTCACCGCGGAGTTCATCAACAACAACACCGGTGAGATCAAGTCTCAGACGGTCTTCATGGGCGATTTCCCGATGATGACCGACAAGGGCACCTTCATCATCAACGGCACCGAGCGCGTGGTCGTCTCGCAGCTGGTCCGTTCGCCGGGTGTGTATTTCGACGAGTCGATCGACAAGTCCACGGAGAAGACGCTGCACTCCGTGCGCGTCATCCCGTCCCGCGGTGCATGGCTGGAGTTCGACGTCGACAAGCGCGACACCGTCGGTGTGCGTATCGACCGCAAGCGTCGCCAGCCGGTCACCGTGCTGCTGAAGGCGCTGGGCATGACCGCCGAGGAGATCACCGAGCGCTTCGGTTTCTCCGAGATCATGATGTCCACCCTGGAGAAGGACAGCACCCCCGGTCAGGACGAGGCGCTGCTGGACATCTACCGCAAGCTGCGTCCGGGCGAGCCGCCGACCAAGGAGTCCGCGCAGACCCTGCTGGAGAACCTGTTCTTCAAGGAGAAGCGCTACGACCTGGCCCGCGTCGGCCGCTACAAGGTCAACAAGAAGCTGGGCCTGAACCTCGACAAGCCGGTCACGGGTTCGGTGCTGACCAAGGAAGACATCGTCTCCACGATCGAGTACCTGGTCCGCCTGCACCAGGGCGATCGCCTCATGACCGCTCCGGGCGGCGCCGAGGTTCCCGTCGAGGTCGACGACATCGACCACTTCGGCAACCGTCGTCTGCGCACCGTGGGCGAGCTGATCCAGAACCAGATCCGGGTCGGCCTCTCCCGTATGGAGCGCGTCGTCCGCGAGCGCATGACCACCCAGGACGTCGAGGCCATCACGCCGCAGACCCTGATCAACATCCGCCCGGTGGTGGCCGCGATCAAGGAGTTCTTCGGAACCTCGCAGCTGTCGCAGTTCATGGACCAGAACAACCCGCTCTCGGGTCTGACCCACAAGCGCCGTCTGTCGGCGCTGGGCCCGGGTGGTCTGTCCCGTGAGCGCGCCGGTCTGGAAGTCCGCGACGTCCACCCCTCGCACTACGGCCGCATGTGCCCGATCGAGACCCCGGAAGGCCCGAACATCGGCCTGATCGGCTCGCTCTCGGTGTACGCGCGGGTCAACCCGTTCGGTTTCATCGAGACCCCGTACCGCAAGGTCGAGAACGGCCGCGTCACCGATGAGGTCAAGTACCTCACCGCCGACGAGGAGGACCGCGAGGTCCGCGCCCAGGCCAACTCGCCGGTCGACCGCGACGGCAACTTCCTCGAGGACAAGGTCCTGGCCCGCCGCGGCAATGAGGAGATGGAGTACGTCGCCCCGGCCGAGGTGACCTTCATGGACGTCTCGCCGCGCCAGATGGTGTCGGTCGCGACCGCCATGATTCCGTTCCTCGAGCACGACGACGCCAACCGTGCCCTCATGGGCGCGAACATGCAGCGTCAGGCCGTGCCGCTGATCCGTTCCGAGTCGCCGCTGGTCGGCACCGGTATGGAGCTGCGCGCCGCCGTCGACGCCGGTGACGTGGTCGTGAACCAGAAGGCCGGTGTAGTGGAAGAGGTTTCGGCCGACTTCATCACCGTCATGCACGACGACGGCACCCGCCGCTCGTACCGCCTGCGCAAGTTCGAGCGCTCCAACCAGGGCACCTGCGCCAACCAGCGTCCGATCGTGGACGAGGGCATGCGCGTGGAGGCCGGGCATGTGCTCGCCGACGGCCCCTGCACCGAGAACGGTGAGATGGCGCTCGGCAAGAACCTGCTCGTGGCGATCATGCCGTGGGAGGGCCACAACTACGAGGACGCGATCATCTTGTCGCAGCGCCTCGTGGAAGAGGACGTGCTCACCTCGATCCACATCGAGGAGCACGAGATCGACGCGCGTGACACCAAGCTGGGCGCCGAGGAGATCACCCGGGATATCCCGAACGTCTCCGACGAGGTCCTGGCCGACCTCGACGAGCGCGGCATCGTGCGCATCGGCGCCGAGGTTCGCGACGGCGACATCCTGGTCGGCAAGGTCACCCCGAAGGGTGAGACCGAGCTGACCCCCGAGGAGCGCCTGCTGCGCGCCATCTTCGGTGAGAAGGCCCGCGAGGTCCGCGACACCTCCCTGAAGGTGCCCCACGGTGAGTCCGGCAAGGTCATCGGCGTGCGCGTGTTCTCGCGCGACGACGACGATCTGCCCCCGGGCGTCAACGAGTTGGTCCGCGTGTACGTGGCCCAGAAGCGCAAGATCCAGGACGGCGACAAGCTCGCCGGGCGGCACGGCAACAAGGGCGTCATCGGCAAGATCCTCCCCGTCGAGGACATGCCGTTCCTGCCGGACGGCACCCCGGTCGACATCATCCTGAACACCCACGGTGTGCCGCGTCGTATGAACATCGGTCAGGTGCTGGAAACCCATCTGGGTTACATCGCCAAGACCGGCTGGCAGGTCGAGGGCGCTCCGGACTGGGCCAAGAACCTGCCGGAGGAGATGCTCGGCCAGGAAGCCGACACCAATATCGCCACCCCGGTGTTCGACGGTGCGCGTGAGGACGAGCTGACCGGTCTGCTGGGTTCCACCCTGCCGAACCGCGACGGCGAGCGGATGATCAACGACGACGGTAAGGCGGTGCTGCTCGACGGCCGCTCCGGCGAGCCGTTCCCGTATCCGGTGGCCGTGGGCTACATGTACATCCTGAAGCTGCACCACCTGGTCGACGACAAGATCCACGCGCGTTCGACCGGCCCGTACTCCATGATCACGCAGCAGCCGCTGGGTGGTAAGGCGCAGTTCGGTGGTCAGCGCTTCGGTGAAATGGAATGTTGGGCCATGCAGGCGTACGGCGCTGCCTACACCCTGCAGGAACTGCTCACCATCAAGTCCGACGACGTCGTGGGCCGCGTGAAGGTCTACGAGGCGATCGTGAAGGGCGAGAACATTCCGGAGCCGGGTATTCCGGAGTCGTTCAAGGTGCTCTTGAAGGAGCTTCAGTCGCTGTGCCTCAACGTGGAGATGCTGTCCTCGGACGGCGCGGCCATCGAGATGCGAGACGGCGATGACGAAGACCTCGAGCGCGCTGCGGCGAACCTGGGTATCAACCTGTCCCGCAACGAGGCTGCGACGGTCGACGACCTGGCGCAGTAAGAGCGATCGGTCCGGGAAGGTCGAGAGACCTTCCCGGGCAACGGATTTAGCGAACTTTTGCTCATACTCAACCCGAACAGGGGAAAGGAAGTTACGTGCTAGACGTCAACTTCTTCGATGAACTCCGGATCGGCCTGGCGACCGCCGAAGACATTCGCAATTGGTCGTTCGGCGAGGTCAAGAAGCCGGAGACCATCAACTACCGCACGCTGAAGCCGGAGAAGGACGGCCTCTTCTGCGAGAAGATCTTCGGTCCCACCCGGGACTGGGAGTGCTACTGCGGTAAGTACAAGCGCGTCCGCTTCAAGGGCATCATCTGTGAGCGCTGTGGCGTCGAGGTGACTCGCGCCAAGGTGCGTCGTGAGCGGATGGGCCACATCGAGCTGGCCGCTCCGGTCACCCACATCTGGTACTTCAAGGGCGTGCCGTCGCGGCTGGGCTACCTGCTCGACCTCGCTCCGAAGGATCTGGAAAAGATCATCTACTTCGCCGCCTACGTGATCGTGGGCGTCGACGACGAGCTGCGCCACAACGAGCTCTCCACTCTCGAGGCCGAGATGGAGGTCGAGAAGAAGCAGGTCGCCGATCAGCGCGATGCCGATCTCGAGGCCCGCGCGCAGAAGCTGGAAGCCGATCTGGCCGAGCTGGAGGCCGAAGGCGCCAAGTCCGACGTCCGCCGCAAGGTCAAGGACGGCGGCGAGCGCGAAATGCGTCAGCTGCGCGACCGCGCCCAGCGCGAGCTGGATCGTCTCGACGAGATCTGGACCACCTTCACCAAGCTGTCGGTCAAGCAGCTCATCGTTGACGAGGTGCTCTACCGCGAGCTGCAGGACCGCTACGGCGAGTACTTCACCGGCGCCATGGGTGCCGAAGCGATCCAGAAGCTCATGGAGAACTTCGACATCGAGGCCGAGGCCGAGAACCTGCGCGAGACCATTCGCACGGGCAAGGGCCAGAAGAAGCTGCGTGCTCTGAAGCGCCTGAAGGTCGTGGCCGCGTTCCAGACCAACGGCAATTCGCCCATGGGCATGGTCCTCGACGCCGTGCCGGTGATCCCGCCGGAGCTGCGCCCGATGGTGCAGCTGGACGGTGGCCGCTTCGCGACCTCCGACCTGAACGACCTGTACCGCCGCGTCATCAACCGCAACAACCGGTTGAAGCGACTGATCGATCTGGGTGCGCCCGAGATCATCGTCAACAACGAGAAGCGCATGCTTCAGGAGTCCGTCGACGCGCTGTTCGACAACGGCCGTCGCGGCCGTCCGGTCACCGGTCCGGGTAACCGCCCGCTGAAGTCGCTGAGCGATCTGCTCAAGGGAAAGCAGGGTCGTTTCCGTCAGAACCTGCTGGGCAAGCGCGTCGACTACTCCGGCCGTTCGGTCATCGTGGTCGGTCCGCAGCTCAAGCTGCACCAGTGCGGTCTGCCCAAGCTGATGGCGCTCGAGCTGTTCAAGCCGTTCGTCATGAAGCGTCTGGTGGATCTCAACCACGCGCAGAACATCAAGTCCGCCAAGCGGATGGTCGAGCGTCAGCGTCCCCAGGTGTGGGATGTCCTCGAAGAGGTCATCGCCGAGCACCCGGTGCTGCTGAACCGCGCGCCCACCCTGCACCGCCTGGGTATCCAGGCCTTCGAGCCGCTGCTGGTCGAAGGCAAGGCCATCCAGCTGCACCCGCTCGTGTGTGAGGCGTTCAACGCCGACTTCGACGGTGACCAGATGGCCGTGCACCTGCCGCTGTCGGCGGAGGCGCAGGCCGAGGCCCGCATCCTCATGCTGTCCTCGAACAACATCCTGTCGCCGGCGTCGGGTCGCCCGCTCGCCATGCCGCGTCTGGACATGGTGACCGGTCTGTACTACCTGACCCGCCTGGAAGAGGGCGCCAAGGGCGAGTACCGGGCCGCCACCAAGGACGAGGCCGAGTTCGGCGTCTACTCCTCGCCCGCCGAGGCGCAGATGGCCGCGGACCGAGCCGAGCTCACCGTGCGCTCGCTGATCAAGGTTCGCCTGACCGATCAGCGCCCGCCGAAGGAGACCGAGGCCGAGCTGTTCCCGAACGGCTGGCAGCGCGGCGATGCGTGGACCATCAAGACCACGCTGGGCCGGGTCATCTTCAACGATCTGCTCCCGGCGGACTACGCGTTCATCGACGAGCCGATGCCGAAGAAGCGCCAGGCCGCGATCATCAACGATCTCGCCGAGCGCTACCCGATGATCGTCGTGGCGCAGACCGTCGACAAGCTGAAGGACGCGGGCTTCTACTGGGCCACCCGTTCCGGTGTCACCGTCTCCATGTCGGACGTGCTCGTTCCGCCGGAGAAGGCGGAGATCATGGAGCGCTACGAGGCGCAGTCGGATCAGATCGAGAAGAAGTACCAGCGTGGTGCGCTCGATCACCAGGAGCGCAACAACGCCCTGGTCAAGATCTGGCAGGAAGCGACCGAAGAGGTCGGTAAGGCGCTGCGCGCGCACTACCCGGCCGACAACCCGATCATTACGATCGTCGACTCGGGCGCGACCGGTAACTTCACCCAGACTCGTACCCTCGCCGGTATGAAGGGTCTGGTTACCAACCCGAAGGGTGAGTTCATCCCGCGGCCGATCAAGTCCTCCTTCCGTGAGGGCCTGACCGTTCTCGAGTACTTCATCAACACCCACGGTGCGCGAAAGGGTCTGGCCGACACCGCGCTTCGCACCGCCGACTCGGGTTACCTGACCCGTCGTCTGGTGGACGTGTCGCAGGACGTTATCGTGCGCGAGACTGACTGTGGCACCGAGCGTGGCATTGTCGTCCCGATCGCGGAGAAGCTGGCCGACGGCACCATCATTCGTGATGCGCACGTCGAAACCTCCACCTACGCCCGGACTCTGGCCGCCGACGCGGTCGACGCCAAGGGCAATGTGGTGGTCGAGAAGGGCCACGACCTGGGCGATCCCGTCCTGGAGGCGCTGCTCGACGCCGGCATCACCGAGGTGAAGGTCCGCTCCGTGCTGACCTGCACCACCGGCACAGGCGTCTGCGCCACCTGCTACGGCCGCTCCATGGCGACCGGCAAGCTGGTCGACATCGGTGAGGCCGTCGGTATCGTCGCCGCGCAGTCCATCGGTGAGCCCGGTACCCAGCTGACCATGCGTACCTTCCACCAGGGTGGTGTCGCCGGTGACGACATCACGGGTGGTCTGCCCCGCGTGCAGGAGCTCTTCGAGGCTCGTGTGCCCAAGGGCAAGGCCCCCATCGCCGAGGTGTCGGGTCGCGTGCGTCTGGAAGACGACGATCGCTTCTACAAGATCACGATCATTCCGGACGACGGTTCGGACGAGGTCGTGTACGACAAGCTGTCGAAGCGTCAGCGTCTGCGGGTGTTCAAGCACGAGGACGGTTCCGAGCGTCTGCTCGCCGACGGCGATCATGTGGATGTCGGCCAGCAGCTGCTGGAGGGCTCCGCCGATCCGCACGAGGTGCTGCGCGTCATGGGTCCGCGTCAGGTGCAGATCCACCTGGTCCACGAGGTCCAGGAGGTGTACCGCTCGCAGGGTGTGTCCATCCACGACAAGCACATCGAGGTGATCGTCCGCCAGATGCTGCGCCGGGTCACCATCATCGATTCGGGTGCGACCGAGTTCCTCCCGGGTTCGCTGGTGGAGCGCGCCGAGTTCGAGGGCTCGAACCGTCGCGTCGTGTCCGAGGGCGGCGAGCCCGCCTCGGGTCGTCCGGTGCTCATGGGTATTACCAAGGCGTCGCTCGCGACCGATTCGTGGCTGTCGGCGGCCTCCTTCCAGGAGACCACCCGCGTGCTCACGGACGCCGCGATCAACTGCCGCTCCGACAAGCTGATCGGCCTGAAGGAGAACGTGATCATCGGTAAGCTGATCCCGGCCGGTACCGGTATCAACCGCTACCGCAACATCCAGGTGCAGCCCACCGAGGAAGCCCGCCAGGCCGCGTACGCGGTGCCGTCCTACGACGACACCTACTACACGCCGGACGGCTTCGGCACCACCACCGGTGCCGCCGTGCCGCTGGACGACTACGGCTTCAGCGACTACCGCTAAGCCTTAGCAAGGCAAAAATATTCGGCCCCCCGCTCCTGAACGGAGCGGGGGGCCGAATGCGTTGGGGGAGTGGTGTGCTCGGCGGAGCGGAGGTTGAATGCGTTGGGGCGGTGTGCCGGGTGGAGCGGGGCGAATGCCGTTGGGGAGTGGGCGGTCGAGCGATCGCGGGTGCGGAGTGATCAGGCGGAGGCTGTGGTCAGCTCGGCGATCTCGGCATCGGTGAGGGTCAGGTCGGTCACCGCCAGCAGGGCCGGGAGTTGCTCGGGTGCTCGGGCGCTGGCG
The DNA here is from genome assembly GCF_001613405.1 of Nocardia crassostreae. Classification (GTDB taxonomy): domain Bacteria; phylum Actinomycetota; class Actinomycetes; order Mycobacteriales; family Mycobacteriaceae; genus Nocardia; species Nocardia crassostreae. The sequence continues at coordinate 132,467 of NZ_BDCH01000025.1, read as the reverse complement.
ATCGGAGCGGCTACGGTCGGGTGGGCGGCCAGCCACGCCAGGGCGACGGTCGCGAGTTCCGCGTCGTGGGCGGCGGCGACGGTGTCGAGGGCGGTGAGAACCTTTCGGCCGCGCTCGGTTTCGAGGTAGGAGGCCGCGCCCTGGGCTCGGCTGCTGTCGACGGCGGGGCCGCCCGGCCGGTACTTGCCGGTGAGGAAGCCGGAGGCGAGGGCGAAATAGGGCATGGCCGAGAGGTTGTGCGCGGCGGCGAGTTCGGCCTTCTCGCCCTCGTAGGTGTCGCGGGACATCAGGTTGTAGTGCGGCTGGATGGCGACGTATTTGGCCAGGCCTTCGCGGTCGGAGAACTCCAAGGAAGCGCGCAGGCGGGCGGGGGTGATGTTGGAAACGCCTATCTGGCGCACCTTTCCGTCCCGCACCAGCTGATCGAGCGTGGTGATGATGTCCTCGACCGGGACCGTCCCATCGTCGAAATGCGTGTAGTACAAGTCGATTCGGTCGGTGCCCAGGCGCTTCAGGGACGCGTCGTCGGCGGCCTTGATCGTGGCCGGGGCCAGGCCCTTGAACTGCGGGTGCGCGCCGACCTTGGTGGCCAGCACGATGTCGTCACGATTGCCGCGAGCGGCCAGCCAGCGGCCGATCATCGTCTCCGATTCGCCGCCGTGATTGCCCGGGGCGAAATGCGAGTACGAGTCGGCGGTATCGAGGAAGTTGCCGCCCGCGGCGGCATAGGCGTCGAGGACCGCGAAACTGGCGGCCTCGTCGGCGGTCCAGCCGAACACATTGCCGCCGAGGTTCAGGGGGTGGACGAGCAGATCGGAGGAACCGAGCTTGCGCAGAGTCATGCACGAGGTGAACGGCGGGCGGGCCTCGGTCATTCCGGATCGTCGGCTACACGCCGGGTCTATGCTGGTCAACAGCTTGACCGCTGCTGTAAGGAGGGGTTGACGTGGCCAGAATTCGCACTATCTCCGGGATGGCGCTGGGTAGCGCGCTGGTATGGATCGCGGCGACCGGCGCGGTCGGCGCGACACCGCCCGAGGGCGAACTCGGCGGCTGCCATCGTGGCGGAGTGCTGACCGGGGAGCGGATTCCGGGGACCGGGAGTGCGGGGCAGAGCGTGCGGCGCACGGGGGAGGTCTGGGACTGTGTCAGTTCGCTGCTGCCCGGCATTGCTTCCGGCCGGTTCCGGGCCGAATTGCCGTGGCGCGGTTTCGGTGCGCACACCTCGGGGCGGTTCGAATGGTCCGATGGCAGTGTGAGTCTGGTGACCGGACTGCCGAATACATTGTGGGTCGTGGACTCCGGACCCGGCAGCGGGCATGTGCTGCAATTCCAGCTCGCCATGGCGATGAACGGTGACTGGTACTACACCGACAACGCCATGGCGATCAATTCGCTGCGCTTCGTCGAATAGCTCAGCGGGGCTGGGGTTCCGGCAGGGCTTCGAAGCCCGGGCGGACGACATTCGCGGCGCCGGGGACCAGCGATTCGGCGTAGGTGAGGGCGGCGTCCACGGCGGGCTGGCCGCCGGACTGCTGGAGGCCGATGGCCGCGCCGATGATCGCGCCCACGGTGGTGGTGATCGGGATGGTGATGAAGTCCAGCACGAACAGCCCCGCGGGGAAACCGAGCACGAAGCCGATCGCGCCGCCGATGGCGGCACCGGTCAGCACACCGGGCAGATTGGCCTGCACCACGTCGAAGAACTGCTGCTGAGCGTTGATATCGCGCAGCGGGGTCTCGGACTGGTTGGCCGGGGTCAGGGTGAGGCGGCGGCCGCCGTCCTCGATGGCCGGGGCCAGCTCGAGGGTCTGCCCCGCCACGTTGTATTTCAAAGGCAGCGTGGCGACTTCGAGTCCCGCGTCATCGGTGACGAGCACGGCCTCCCCGTCCCAGGTGGCGAGGAAGCGACCCGCCTGCAGGGTGCTGACGGCGGCGCGCTTGTCCTCGGTCAGCGCCACCTGATAGCCGATATTGTGGTCGGTGCCCGTGACTTTCAGGGTTGGCTGTTCCGGTGCCGGGGCGGCGGTGGCCGGTCCGGCACCGATCGCGGCCGCTACGCAAACCAGCGCGGGCGCAACCGCTTTGGTGAATCCCATCATGATGTCTCTCCCGTTGCGGGTCTGCGGACCCGAGTTTGCCGAAGAACGTACCCGCATCGGGGAGAGATCGAAAGTCGTGCGGCGCAAATGCGCCTAGGCCGCGGTGAGTTCCTCCTGCGCGTCGTCTTCCGCCGGTTCGCCGAGCTTGACGACAATGACGCCGAGGAGAATCAGTGCGCCGCCGAGCAATTGGATGGGGCGCGGGGTCTGGCCGAGCAGCGCCCAGGCGAAGACGATGGCCGCCAGGACCTCGGTGAGGGCGACGAAGGAGGCCAGGCGAGAGCCGAGCCGCCGCGCGCCCGCAATGCCGGTCATGTAGGATAGCGAGGCCGTCACCACGCCCAATGCGATGACGGGAACCCACCATTGGGTGGTGAAGCCTTGAAAGCTCACCTCGGCCGCGGCGACGCGCATGGGGACGACCCCGGCCAGCCCGGCGATCAGAATGGCCAGGCCGCCGATGAGCAGGCCGCTGGTGGCCAGCACCGAACCGGGCACGTCATTGCCGCCCTGGGCCGACAGGATGAAGTACGCGGAGGCGCCCACCATGGCGCCGAGCGACCAGGCGATACCGATCCAGCTGGTGTCCACGCCGGAGATCAGGTCCAGCACCAGGATCAGGCCGACGACGGCGATCAGCGCGCCGAGGACGGTGACGCGGCCGGGCCGCTGCCCGTGGCGCAGCCACAACCAGACGATGACCGCGACCGGCGCGGTGTACTCGACGAGCAGGGCGACGCCCACATCCATGTGCGCGACGGCATTGAAGTAGGCCAGCTGCGCGCCCGCGACCGCGAGCAAGCCGTAACCGAACAGCAGAGAAACATTGCGGCGCAGTAGATCCCAGTTTCCGCGCAGCTGATACAGCGCGATCGGCAGCAGCACGACGCCGCCCAGCAGCACGCGCACGGTGACCACCGCCGCCGGACTCCACCCCGCATTCATCAGCCCGCGCGCCAGCGGCCCGGACAGACCGAACGACGATGCCGACAGGAGGGCGAAGAGCAGCCCGGTTCGAAGATGGTTCCGAACTGGCGTGTCATGAGTCATCGTCGTCATGACTAATGACGCTAAGCCCGGGGGTGTAATCTGTCAACATGGATTTTGCCAATGACACCGGCGCAGCCCTGGCCGTTGCGGTGGAACTGGTGAACTCGGCCGAGGATCCGGACACGATGACCGAAGCCGTTCAGCTGAAAGACTTTTTCGTCCGGCACGGCTACACGGGCGCGCGCACCGGCGATGCCGCCGAGCTCGCCGCGGTCCGCGCCACGCGCGCTCCCATGCGCCGCCTCCTGACCGCCGACCGTGATGCCGCCGTCGACCTGGTCAACGACATTCTGGCCACCCACCGAGCGGTCCCGCGCCTGGTCCGCCACGACGACCTCGACTACCACATCCACGCCGTACCGCCGGACGCTCCGTTCGATGTGCGCATTGCCGTGGAGACGGCCATGGCGATGATCGACCTGATTCGCGCCGACGATCTCACTCGCCTGTCCATCTGTGCCGACGAAACCTGTGACGGCATAGTTCTGGACTTGTCCCGCAACCGTTCTCGGCGCTATTGCAGCACCGCCTGCACCAACCGCAATGCCGTGGCCGCCTACCGCGCCCGCAAGAGCCGGGGCGGCAGATCCGCTACCGCGAGCTGATCTCCTCGAGTCGTTCGCCGAGGCCGTCGAGCAGCAGCGTCAGGCCGAATTCGAAGCTGCTGTCGGGGGTGGCGTTGTAGTCGGTCGCGGCGGCGCGCTCGATGCGAGTCCGCAAGCGCGGGAACTGTTTCGCCACATCCATTGCCTCGGTCATGGCCTCGTTCATGCGGGCCTCGGCATTGCCGCCGTCGCGGCTCAGTTTGCGATTGAGCGACACATTGGCCGCCGCGCCCACCGCATTGCCGAGCACGAACATGAAGATGCTCGCCGCGGCCTGATCGGCTTCGATCTCGCTGAACCCGGCGCGTTCGAACAGGTCCAGGACCAGGTCGTCGTGGCGGGACTTGTTGGGGCCGTAGAGGAGATACCCCGAGAGCGCCTGCACGATCCACGGGTGCCGCATGATCATCTCGTACATGCCGAAGGCCACGGCCTCGGTGGCGGTGCGCCATTCCAGGAAGTCGATATCCGGTAGTTCGATCTCGCCCCACACCTCGTCGGTGGCCAGCCGGACCAGATTGTCCTTGTTCTTCACATGCCAGTACATGGCGGTGGCGGCCGCATCCAGGCGCTTGCCCAGGCTGCGCATATTGAGTCCGTCCAGGCCCTCCTCATCGAGGAGCTCGATGGCGGTTCGGACGATCTGCTCCCGGGTGAGCGTATCGCGTGCCATGCCCACACCATAGGCGCTCACCAGGCACTTTCACAAAGTTCAAGAAATCTCTTGCACTTAGTTCAAGTGCCAGGTTATGGTTCTTGCACAAAGTTCAAGAAGAAGAGGGAATCATGAACACCATCGTCGCCACTGTCCAGCTCGTCGCCGCCGCCGCTTTCGTGAGCATGCCGATCGTCCGCAACCGCTACGGCACCGCGGCCATGGCCAAGGCCGCAGGCGAACTGGCCCGCCAGGGCGTGCGCACCACCGCGCTGCGCGAGAACGGCATGCGCTTCGATGCCAGCGGCCACGAGTGGTGGGCTCCCGGCGGTATCGCCACCCTGCTGGTCATCATGGCCGGACTGAATCTGGCGGGCGTGGAGTGGATGCGCCCGGTCAACTGGGTGGTGCTGGGCGGCCTGTTCCTGGCCAACTGCGTCATCGTCTACAGCAACCTGACCGCCGTGCAGTCGGTGACCGCCGCCTTCGCCCGCAAGAACGATCCGGAACTGGCCCGCATCGACGTCCGCACCCTCATCAAGGTCGCCGAATCCGGCTTCCCGAACTGGACCTGGACCCTGCAGACCCTCCGCAACACCCTCGTCTTCGGCGGCTCCCTGCTCGGCCTGGCCGTCCTCGCCTTCGCCTGACCCGCAACGCTTTTCCCGCACCGAACCCTTGGAGACCCGCCATGCCCGCCACCCTCGTCCTCGCCGCCATCCTGCAAGGCCTGCTCGCCACCCTCATGTTCGTCATCCCGATCACCGTCTGGTTCACCGGAGCCAAGGCCCAACTGGCCGCCGAATCGGAGGTCATCCGGCAGGGCCACACCCCGGACGTGCTGGCGCGCCACGGCATTCGATTCAAGGAGGAGCCCTGGGAGTTCGCCTTCGCCATCGCGGTCGGTTCCACCCTGATCGCCCTGGTAGCCCTGAACCTGACCGGCACTGCCCGCCTCATCTCACTGATCGGCACCGCCCTGATACTGCTGGTCGTCGGATTCATCACCACCAGCCAGGTATTCGCCGTCCAATACACCCGAGCCGCCTTCGCCCGATCCTCAGACCCGGCCGCGCGAACCATCGATGTCCCGCCCGTCCTGGCCGCCGCGAAGCAAGGCTTCCCCTCCTGGCTGCGCCTCCTGATCCCGGCCCGCTTCCTCCTAGCCACCCTCGGCTCCCTGACCGTCCTCATCGTCCTGCTGACCCCCGCCGCCACCGCCTACTTCGCCTGAACCCCACCACCCCCGCGAGAGCCCCGCCCGACTCCGGGCGGGGCTCTCGCGGTGTATCGGCGGGTCGGCGTGTAACTGTCCGGTGTTAGCGTGCCCCTACGCTGTACGAGTCCTACGGGGGTCTGAAGAACCATGATGGCCAAGACGCAGCCGGTTGCGCGTCCCTATGATGTGGCGCTGATCGGCGGCGGAATCATGAGTGCGACGCTCGGGATGCTGCTCAGGCATCTCGAGCCGACCTGGTCGATCGCCATATTCGAACGACTGCCCGAGGTGGCGCAGGAGGCGTCGGCGGCGTGGAACAATGCCGGTACCGGGCATGCCGGATTGTGTGAGCTCAACTACACCGGCGAAAAGCCGGACGGCTCCATCGATATCAGTAAGGCCATTGCCGTCAATGAGCAGTTCCAGCTGAGCAGGCAGCTGTGGGCGACGCTGGTCGAGGCCGGAATCCTGCGCAAGCCGGAGACATTCATCAATCCGATGCCGCATATGACCTTCGTGCGCGGCGCGGCGGATGTGAACTTTCTGCGCCACCGGCACGAAACCCTGTCCGCGCACCCCTTGTTCGCCTCCATGCGGTTCAGCGACAAGGCCGAGCAGATCGGTGAGTGGGCGCCGCTGCTGACCGCGGAGCGCGACGGTGGTGAAACCCTGGCCGCCACCCACGACATCACCGGCAGCGATATCGATTTCGGCACGCTGACCGGCCAGATGATCCACTACCTCGAACGATCCGGCGTGGCGGTGCATCGCCGCAACGAGGTCTGAGGGATGCGCAAGAACAATGACGGATCCTGGCTTTTGAAGGTGCACCACTGGACCGATCGGGACCGCTTAACCTACAAGGTCGATGCCCGGTTCGTCTTCGCGGGCAGTGGCGGCTGGGCGCTGAAGCTCTTGCAGAAGGCCGGGATTCCGGAGACCCGCGGCTACGGACTGCTACCGGTCAGCGGTCGCTTCCTACGGTGCGACCTGCCCTCGGTGGTCGACCGGCACGATGTCAAGGTCTACGGTAAGGCTCCCGTCGGTGCGCCGCCGATGTCCATGCCGCACTTGGATACCCGCGTGATCGGCGGCAGACGATCGGTGGTGTTCGGTCCCTACGCGGGAATCGATCCGCGGTTCTTGAAGAACGGATCGGTATTCGACGCCCCCGCCTCGCTGCGCTCGCACAATATCGGCCCGCTGGCCGGAATGATGACCGACAATCTCGACCTGATCCGGCTGCTGGTCTCGCAGGTCACCGCGACCCGCAAGAAGCGGCTGGCCATGTTGCGCGACTTCGCGCCGAGCGTGAACCTCGAGGATTGGACCATGATCACCGCCGGTCAGCGCGCCCAGATCGTCAAACGCGATCCGGTCACCGGTAAGGGCGTACTGCAATTCGGCACGGAAGTGGTGGCCGCACAGGACGGTTCGATAGCCGCGGTGCTGGGCGCCTCACCCGGCGCCTCCACCGCCCCGGCCATTCTGCTCGAATTGCTGGAACGCAGTTTCCCGCACCGCTGGCACTACTGGACCACCATCCTGCGCGAACTCATCCCCATCTTCGGCCGCCCGCTGGCCGCCGCCCCCAAGTTCGCGCGCTACACCATGACCCGCACGGCGGAAACGCTCGGCCTGGCCGCGCCGGTCTCCGGGTAACCGTGGACAAAGCCCTCCCGTAGCCGGTATGAAATTTAGAACACGTTTCAATTTCTCGGGCTACAGGAGATGCGATGGACAGCGCCACCATGGGTGATCTGGTGATGGCCGGGTTCAAGAAGCTGGGCTTCATCCAGTACACCGGCATCGAGGCGGTGGAATTCGCCAGCGGCCGCAATCTGGTGCACATCGCCCCGAAGCCCGAGCACCTCAATCACAATGGCGATCTGCACGCGGCCGTGCTCTTCGGGCTGGCCGAGACCGCCGCCATGGGCGCGTCCATCTCGGGCATCGTGGATCTGATGGGGGAGACCTTCATCGTCGCCCGCGACGGCAAGATCGAATACCTGGCCCGGGCCAAGGGTGAGAACGGCCCGTTCCTGGCCACCTCGGAACTGTCGGCGGAGACCATCGCCAAGACCCGCGCGGATATCGAGTCCCGCACCGAGTTCGAGCTCGTGGTGCCGGTGAGCATTACCGACAACACCGGAAAGGCCGTCGCGACAGCCGCGTTCACCGCCGTCATCCGGCCCCGCAGGAAGTAGTCCGGACAGTCGAGCGGCCCGATGCATGGGGATGTGCATCGGGCCGCTGCCGCAGCGACGGCTCAGCGCTCGCTGTCGAGCACGGCCATCTGCGTGGCGTCGTAGCGGTCGCCCGCGACCCGGTCGGCGGGCGCGGCGGCCTCGATGGCGGCGAGATCGGAATCGGAGAGCCGGATATCCAGTGCGCCAACGGCTTCGTTCCAGCGTTCGGGTCGCCGCGCGCCGATGACGGGCACGATGTCCTCGCCCCGGGACAGCGCCCAGGCGATGGCGAGCTGCGCCACGCTCACGTCGTGCCGGGCCGCGATCTCCGCGAGCGCGTCCACCAATCGCAGGTTGGCGGTGAGGTTCTCGCCCTGGAGCCGCGGGCTGTGCGAGCGGAAGTCATTGGCGGCCAAGGCTGTTCCGCCGCGCAGCGTGTCACTGAGCAGCCCCCGCGACAGCACGCCGTAGGCGGTGATCCCGATGCCGAGTTCGCATGCGACAGGCAGGATCTCGGCCTCGATACCGCGCGAGATGAGCGAGTACTCGATCTGCAGATCGGCGATCGGATGCACGGCGGCGGCGCGCCGCAGCGTCTCCGCGCCCACCTCGGAGAGCCCGATATGCCGCACATACCCGGCCTGCACCATATCGGCGATGGCGCCGACGGTCTCCTCGATCGGCACATTCGGATCCAGCCGTGCGGGCCGGTAGACATCGATGTGATCGACGCCCAGCCGCTGCAGCGAATAGGCGAGGAAGTTGCGAATGGCCGCGGGCCGGGTATCGACGCCGCCGAAGCTGTGGTCGGGTCCGCGCAGCGCCCCGAACTTCACGCTGAGCTGGTAGTCCTCCCGCTTGCGGTCGGCCAGCGCCGCGCGCAGCAACCACTCGTTATGGCCCATGCCGTAGAAGTCGCCGGTATCGATGAGGGTCGCGCCGGAGTCGAGGGCGGCGTGCACGGTGGCGATGGAGGTGGCGTCGTCGCTGGCGCCGTACATGCCGGACATGCCCATCGCGCCGAGGCCGATGCGGGAAACAGCGGGCCCGGTCTTGCCGAGCGCAACGGTGTCGATGTTCTTCGTCATGGCTCCCACAGTGCGCCGCCGGACCGGGAAATAGCAGGTACAACCCATCGGGGGATCGGCAATCCCTGGATCGCGCGGCACCGGTGCGGGACAGTGGAACGGTGAACCGCGACGAACTAGCCGACTTCCTGCGCCGCCGCCGCGAGGCCCTGCAACCGGCCGCGGTCGGCCTGCCCCCGGGCCTGCGCCGCCGCACCCCCGGTCTGCGCCGCGACGAGGTGGCCATGCTCGCGGGCATGTCGACCGACTACTACACCCGCCTGGAGCAGGCTCGCGGCCCGCGCCCGTCGACCCAGGTGCTGTCCGCTCTGGCGCGCACCCTGCGCCTGACCGACACCGAACGCGATCACCTCTATCACCTGAGCGGTCAGCAGCCGCCCGCGCACGGCGACACCCATGTCGGTCCCGGCATCCTGCATGTACTGGCCAAACTCGACGACACCCCGGCCTGCGTCGTCTCCGATATGGGCGAGGTCCTGGTCCAGAACCGCATGCACATCCTGTTGTCCGGGGATTTCACCCACGCCCGCGGCCTGGATCGCTGCATCCCCTGGATCTGGTTCACCAGACCCGGAGAGCGCGCGCACTTCCCGGAAGCCGACCGCGACCCGCTCAGCCACAAACACGTCGCCGGCCTGCGCGCCACCGCCGCCCGCCGCGCCGGTGACGCCGACATCGCCGAACTGGTGGCCCGATTACGCACCGCCAGTATGGAATTCGACAACCTCTGGCAACAGCACGAGGTGGGCGACCGCACCGGCCACCACAAACGCGTGATCCACCCGGAAGTGGGCCTGCTGGAACTGATCTGCGAACCCCTGCTCACCGCCAGCGCCACCCGCTACCTACTGGTCTACTACCCCAAACCCGGCACCGACACCCAGGAGAAGCTCGACCTCCTGCGCGTAATCGGTACCCAGTCCCTCACCCCCCACTGAAGTGGAGGTCAGCAGCGGCGCTTGCGCGGCTTCAGGTGGAGGCCGGGGAGCGGCGGGGAGCGGCGGGGCGGGGATGCGCTGGTCGGGGGTGTGGCCCGCGATATCGGGGAAGCGGGCGAGATCGTGGTTCTCCCAATCGGTTCGGGCGGACTCGATCTCCTCGTGGGTGCGGGCCACGAAGTTCCACCACATCACCAGGTCCTCGCCGAACGGTTCGCCGCCGAGGAACAGGACGTGCGCGCCGACGGCGCTGGTGAGATGGATTTCGGGGCGATCGCTACCGAGGTAGAGCAGGCTCTCGGGTGCGGCGGGGGTGCCGTCGGAGGTGATCGCGCCGTCGACGACCAGCAGGGCGTGCTCGAAATCCGGATTCAGCGGAATCGATACCGCCGCACCGGGTTCCAGACGCAGGTCCGCGCCGACGATGGGGGTGTAGGCGGTGGCGGGAGATTTGGCTCCGGCCAGTTCACCGATGAGCACGGTGCCGCGCAGGCCGGGCGCTGCGAATTCCGGCAGATCCCGGTGCTGCTCGAAATGCGGTGCCACATACCGGCTTTCATCGGGTAGCGCGATCCACAACTGGAGTCCGCGGCCAGACTGATGGCCCGGCACCCGGTGCTCCGAATGCGCGATACCGCGTCCGGAGGTCATGATGTTCAGCTGCCTCGGCCGGATCTCCACATCCGAGCCGACACTGTCGCGGTGCCGGATGCGGCCGTCCAGGGGCCAGGTGACCGTTTGCAATCCGATATGCGGATGCGGGTCGATATCGTGCCCTTCGGGCTTGGCGGCGGAACCGGAGCCGAAGTTGTCCAGGAAGCACCACGCGCCCACGGTGGGCAGATCGCGTTGCGGCAGCGACCGATGCACGGTCACCCCTCGCACGCCGCCGAGCGGTACCTCCCGTGCGGGGAAGAACGCGGCGCGCGGTCCCGGCCGACCGGAGGATTCGCAGAGCGACTCCTCCGGCTTCGACTCCAGGTCACTCATCGCTTGATGCCCTTGCCGACCACGTGCTCGTCGTATTCGGGATGCTTGTCCAACCAGCTCTTGATGAACGGGCAGCGCGGCACGATGGCGCGACCGCGGGCGATCGCATCGGTGACGGCGTCGTGGGCGAGTAGATTGCCGAGCCCCTTACCGCCGAAGGCGCTGTCCACCTCGGTGTGGATGAAGACGGTGTCCCCGTCCTCGCGCTCCCGGTATTCGGCGAACCCGGCGAGCGAGTTTCCGTACCACACCTCGTATCGGTGTTGCTCGTCGTTACGAACGACGGCGGCCGCCACGGCCTGTTCGCTCATTGTTCAGTTCTCCTTCCACACCCGCACCGGATGTTTGCTCATGATCGATACTCGATTGAAAGCGCCGATCGTGGTCGCAGCCCAGATCAGGACAGATATCTGGTCATCCGACAACTGTTGCCGCGCAGCAGCATACTCATGCTCGAGGATTCCCTCATCAGGAAGCGCGGTGACCGCTTCGGCCAGACTCAGGGCAGCCCGTTCCTGTTCGGTGAACAGGGTCGGACTGCGCCGCCAGGCCGCCAGCACCGCCAGTTGCTGCGCTGTGACTCCGGCATCGCGAGCCGCCTGGTAGTGCACGTCCAAGCAGAAGGCGCAGCCATTGAACTGGGAGACGCGCACATTCACCAATTCCATCACCGCCCGCCCCAGATCGACTGTGGCGGCGGCATTGCGCACTGCCAGCGCGACGCTGTTGAGCGCGTGGAAGACCTCTGGATTCTGTTTGTCCAACCAGATCCGGTCGTGCATTACGGGCGACTGCATAGTGGACGCATCGTAAGCCGAGAAAACGAACCGTGCCCTCCGGTTTGCGAACAGCGGGGTGAAAGCGGGTATTTCCGCCCTCAGAGAACCTGTAGCACGATCTTGCCGCGCACCCGGCCGGTCTCGCCGTGGACGTGCGCCTTCGCGGCGTCGGCCAGCGGCAGCACGGTATCGATCTCGGCGCGCAGTTCGCCCTTGTCCACCAGGTCCGCAATGGCGCGCAGGCTGGCCACATCGACCTCGACCACGGTCCAGCCGATGTGCACGTCCCGGGCCGCGGCTTCCTCGGCATCGGGCACGGTATCGGGACCCGGCAGCGACACCAGATATCCACCGCGGCGCACCAGCGGCAGCGACCGCGTTCCGTAGTCACCGCCGAAGGCATCCAGCACCACGTCGACCTCGCCCGCGACCTCCGCGAAATCGACTGCGCTGTAATCGATGACCTCGTCCGCGCCGAGACCGCGCAGGAATTCGTGCTTCTCGGCGCGCGCCGTGGCGATCACATACGCCCCGCGCGCCTTGGCGATCTGCACCGCGAGATGTCCCACCCCGCCCGCCGCGGCGTGGATGAGCACCCGCTGCCCGGGCCGCAGATCGGCGGTGTCGACCAGTCCCTGCCACGCGGTGAGCGCGGCCAGCGGCAGCGCGGCGGCCTGCACGTGATCGATCCGGGCGGGCTTGGCCACGAAATGCCGTGCGGGCGCGACCACATACTCCGCGTAACCGCCCGCCTGCTTCGGGAAGTGCGGCATGCCGAAGACCTCGTCGCCGGGCCGGAACAGCGTGACGCCCGGGCTGACCGCCACGACGGTGCCGGAGACGTCCCAGCCCAGGATGGGAATCTCGCCCCAGGGAATGAGCTCCCCGCTGGCCCGCGTCTTCCAATCCACCGGATTCACACCGGCCGCGTGCACCCGCACCAGGATCTCGCCGAATCCGGGTTCGGGTCGTGCGATGTCCTCGAGGGTCATGGCTTCCGGACCGCCCCACTCCCGAACGACCATGGCGCGCATTGTCTCTCCGCTGGTCACAGTTGATTCCCTTTCTCCGGTGAACCGCCCCGGTCGGGGCGAGCGGAGACCAGATTGCCCGGCCGGGGAGGTCGCCGGTACTGACCATTTGGACAACATATGACAGGATCTGGCCATGTCCGTCCCGCCTCATCGCGTGGTCGTGCTCGCCCTCGAGTCCGTCCCGCTCTTCGAAACCGGCATTCCCAATCGGGTTTTCGGATTCGCCAACGACTACGACGGCGATCCGCTGTACGAGGTCCTGATGTGCAGCCTCGACGGGCGGCCGGTGCGCACCTACGAAGGGGTGACGCTGGCCGTCGAGCACGGCTCCGAGATCCTGGCGACCGCCGACACCGTGGTCCTGCCGCCCATGGAGGAGCTCGGGGAGCTGCCCACCGGCGGTCCGCTGACCGCGCCCCTGGCCGCGGCGCTGGCCCGGATTCGCCCGGACGCGCGCCTGGTCTCCTTCTGCACCGGCAGCTATGTGCTCGCGGCCGCCGGGTTGCTCGACGATCAGCAGGCCACCACGCACTGGATGCGGTCGGAGGAGTTCCGTCGCGGCTATCCCCGGGTGCGCGTCGACGAGGACGTGTTGTTCGTGGACAACGGGAATGTGCTCACCGCCGCCGGTGTCGCCGCGGGCGTGGACCTGTGCCTGTATCTGGTGCGCCGCGATCACGGCACCGCGGTGGCCAATCGCGCGGCCCGTCGCATGGTGGTCCCGCCCTGGCGCGACGGTGGTCAGGCGCAGTTCATCGAACGGCCCGTCCCGGCTCCGTCCGTCGCGTCCACGGCCGCCACCCGCGCCTGGGCGCTCGATCGCCTCGAGGAGCCGATCACCTTGGAGGACATGGCTTCCCACGCCCGCACCAGCGTGCGCACCTTCACCCGCCGCTTCCGTGACGAGGTCGGCACCACGCCGGGCCGCTGGCTCACCGCGCAGCGCCTGGACCGGGCCCGCGATCTGCTGGAGAACTCCGATCTGAGCATCGACCTGGTCGCGCACCGGGCCGGTTTCGGCACCGGCAATTCCCTGCGCCAGCACATGCGCGCGGTGCTGGGCACCTCCCCGAACTCCTATCGCCGCACCTTCCGGGTGGCCTGAATCACCGGGGGAATAACCGCTCACACGGGCTGGTTCGGTGTTGATCAGTACGGTTCCCTGCGATTCGGAGCAGCCATGAGCCTCTCTTCTGCCGCCGCGAGTGTGCGCACCCGCGTGCAGATCCCGCTGACCTTCGCCGACGGTTATGCGACCACCGCCCTGGCGGTCACCTTCGACGGCCTGGCCGACGGCCGTGAGCATCTCGCGCTGATCCTCGGCGAGCCCGGTGCGACGCCGCTGGTCCGGCTGCACTCCGAATGCCTCACCGGCGATGTCTTCGGGTCCGCCCGCTGCGACTGCGGCCCGCAGTTGCGCGAGGCCGTGGAGCGCATCACCGAAGCCGGAGGCGTCCTGCTCTACCTGCGCCAGGAGGGCCGCGATATCGGGCTCTACAACAAGCTGGATGCCTACGCGCTGCAGGATTCCGGGCTCGACACCTACGAGGCCAATACCGCCCTCGGTCTGCCGGAGGACGCGCGCGACTACACCGCGGCCGCCCAAATGCTTTCGGCCCTGGGCATTTCCGAGGTTGATTTGCTGACCAACAATCCGGACAAGCCGCGCCAGCTGTCCGCGCTCGGTGTGTCCGTGCGCGAGATCGTGCCCACCGGAGTGCATTCCACGCCGGACAATCTACGGTACCTGCGCGCCAAGGCCGAGCACACCGGCCACACCATCAGTCTGGCCGGTTAGCTCCGTTGCGGCGCGGCGCTATTCGCGCCCGGCCTGGGTGAAGTTCATATCCACATACCGGTCGCCGCTCACCTGGGTGGCGATCGGTTCCAGGGCGGCGAGTTCGTCCGCGGTGAGGACGATGGTCGCCGCGGCGACATTCTCCGCGAGGCGAGTGCGACTGCGGGTGCCCGGAATCGGCGCCACCGACAGCTCGTGCACACCGGCGCGGGCGTGCACCCAGGCCAGCGCGACCTGCGCCAGGGTGATTCCGCGTGCCTCGGCAATGGCGCGCAATGGCGCCAGCAGCTCGATATTGCGCGCGGCGTTGTCCCCGCTCAGGCGCGGGAAGCCGTGCCGCACATCACCTTCCAGCGGAATGCTGCCGGGGACGATGGTGCCGGTCAGGAAGCCGCGGCCGAGCGGGGAGTACGGGACGAAGGTGATGCCGAGCTCGACGGCCGCCGGGACGACCGTGCGCTCCACATCGCGGGAGAACAGCGACCATTCCGACTGCACCGCCGCGATCGGATACACCGCGTGCGCCGCCCGCAGTTCCGCGCCCGTCACCTCGGACAGCCCGACCTGGCGAATCTTGCCCTGCGCCACCAGTTCCGCCATGACGCCCACGGTCTCCTCGACCGGTACGCCGGGCTGCTTGCGGTGCATGTAGTACAGGTCGATGACATCGATGCCGAGCCGCCGCAGGCTGGCGTCCACCGCCCGCCGGATGTACTCCGGCGAGTTGTCGATGCCCCGGTAGCGCGGATCCTCGGCCTTGCGCACCAGCCCGAATTTCGTTGCCAGCACCACGTTCTCGCGATTCGCCCGGACGAATTCGCCGACGAATTCCTCATTGTGGCCGCTGCCGTACATGTCCGCGGTGTCGAAGAGCGTGACGCCCAGTTCGAGCGCCTTCTCCAGCGTGGCCCGGGATTCCACGAGGTCGCTGGCCCCGTAGAACTCGCTGATACCCATTGCCCCGAACCCCTGCACCCCGACCCGGGCGCCGTCCGCGCCGAGCGCGGTGGTGGGCAGAACCTGTGTGGTCGTCATGGCTGAATCCCTTCGCCCACACGTCTTTTCACCACGGCCCGCCAATCTACCGCCGGATTGCCTTCGTAGTTGGCGATCTTGCAGTCGAGGACGGCCACGGTCTCCTGGAGTTCCTCGATCTGGGCGAGCACCTCGGCGCGGGTCTTGCGGAACATGGCCAGCCGCTGCGGGAAGGTGTGTTCCCCGGCCCGGACCAGCTCGGCGTAGGCCACCATATCGGCCACCGACATGCCGGTCCGGCGCAGTTTCCCGATCAGCTCCAGCCAATCCAGATCCCGGTCGCTGAACCGCCGCTGCCCGGAATGATCCCGGCCGACGTAGTCCATCAATCCGATCCGCTCGTACCAGCGCAGCGTGTCCCGGGTGAGCCCGCACCGATCGGAGACCTCTCCGATCGAATACCGCTGCCGCTCGTACTCCGCTCCCCGCCGCACTGGTGCGCTCATCGATCTCGCCCTTTCTGTGGAACAACGACGACGCTAGCCACCTGGAGTGCACTCCAAGCAAGACAATTCTGCCGGTCCCGTCAGCGGCCCCGCCGTGCCCGGTCCACCAGGACGAGCGGGATGGCCGCCGCGGCCAGGACCGCGCCGATGACGCACACCGAGGTGAGGGCCGCGCCCCGGGTGAGCGTGACGGCCGCGAGCACCGGCGTAATGCTGATCCCCAGCTGGAAGGCCGACACCGTGGTCGCGCCCGCCAGCGTCGGCGCATCGCCCGCAATGGCGAAAACTCTGCCGTAGACGGCCGGATTCAGCACGAAGGCGGCAATGCCCAGCAGGAATACGACCGGAACCACCGCCCAGGCCCGCTCGATGGCAAAAATCAGTACGAGGGAGAGGGCGACGATCGCCCCCGCGCCGGTGAGCAGTGCTAGGTGCGGGCGCCGATCGGAAATCCGCCCGCCGATGGACAGCCCGGCGAAAGCCCCGATCCCGAACAGCGCGAGGATCGCCGGAATCCAGACCTCCGGCACGGCGGTGATCTCGGCGAGCATGGCCGCCAGATAGTTGAACGTGATCATGTACCCCGCCGTGGTCAGGATGATGATCGCGTACACGCCCCAGAGCAGCGGTTTGCGCATGGTGGCGAGCTCGCGCCGCACACTCGGCCCGGCCCCGTGCCCGGCAGGCGGCTCGGCGGCGGGCAGCCCCAGGCGGCAACCGATCATCCCGGCGGCGGTGAGCGCCACCACGGCCCAGAACCCGCCGCGCCAATCGGTGAAATGGCTGAGCAGCGTCCCCGCGGGACCGCCCGCGACCATGGCCACGCTGAGCCCGCTGACCACCACCCCGGACGCCCGGGCATTGCGGTCCGGCGTCACCAGCCCGATGGCCGTCACCGCCGCGACCGCGAAGAAGCCCGCATAGGCGACACCGACAATGGCACGGCTGATGAGCAGCACCTCGTAGCCGCCGAACAGTCCGGCGGCAATGCTCGCCGCGAAGACGCCCTGTGTCGCCAGCAGTGCGGTCCGGCGCGGCCAGCGCAGGCTCAGCACCGCGAACGGCGGCCCGCCCAGCACGACGCCCAAGGCGAATGCGGTGATCAGCAATCCGGCCGACGAGAGCGTGACGTCCAGGTCCGTCGCGACCGCGGGCAGCACACCCGCCAGCAGGAACTCCGCGCTCCCCATGGCGAACAGGCTGAATCCCAGCAGGTACACCCCGACGGGCAGCCGTCCGGCGGCACCCGCCTCCTTCCGAAGTGCTTCCGGCGCAATTCGATTCGCCGCATCCGTTGTCATGTCCACTCCGATCACCTCCGATCGAAGGATCGGCTGCGGTAATCGTTTTCGACAAGCAACGTTGCCGGTTCAGCAAAAAGCGCTACCGGGGACTACCCGTAGTTCGGCAGCTCTTGAATGGCCCACTTGTTGCCGTCGGGATCGGCGAAGTAGGTGAACAGGCCCCAGCCCTCGTCCTTGACCGGGGTGGCCTCCACACCCGCCGCGACGAGCTGCTGATACGCCTGCTCGGCGCTGGCGACGACCATCTGCATGCCTTCGACGCTGCCAGGCGCGGCCTGGGTGATGCCGGTGCCGATACAGATGGAACAGCCGGAGCCGGGCGGGGTCAGCTGGACGAAGCGGATCTCGGGGGCGGGGGAGTGATCGTGATCGGCATTGAAGCCGATCTTGGTGTAGAAGTCCTTGGCGCGGTCCACATCGGTCACAGGAATGGCGACCAGTTCGATTTTCCAGTCCATTGCCCCAGCCTGCCACTCGACACCGGCCGGAATGCCGGGTTCGGATCCACATTTCGCGCCTACTCTGGTGTTCATGCCAGGAAAAGACATCGATCGGGTCCGGGCTCGCTCGGCACTCGAGACCGTCAGGGAAAATCCGGTCATCGCCGCCGTTGCCGCGCTACCGGTGCTCGTGGTGTTCGGGATCGTGTGGGCCGTCGCCGGGTTCGGCTGGGCGCTGCTGCTGCTCCTGCTGGGCGGCGGCGTTCTCGCGTGGCGCGTCTTGAAGTAACACCGCCTGAAGTAGCCACGGTCTGTTCAGCGGGGCACGTGGAACCGCACCAGATCGCCCGTGCCCGGATCCACCTCGGCCCACGGCCGGTCGAATTCGAGCACGGCCAGCGCCGAGGTGGGGAATTTGCGGCTGAGTTCCTCCGCCGCCGTGGAACCGCGGTTGCTCGCCAGTTCCCATGCCGTCCACGGCATTCCGGGAGCGTGCCCGATGAGCAGCAGCGTCGCCACGGCCGGATCGGCGAGCTGGACCAGTTCGATGAGGGTGTGCGGTGACGCCTCGTAGATGCCCTTCTCGAAGGTCACCGGCGCGGTGATGCCGGTCGCCGCGAGCGTCTCGCGGGTGCGGGTCGCGGTGGAGCAGAGCACCGCGTCGATCCCCGGTTGGGTCTCGCGCAGCCAGTCGCCCGCCAGCCCGGCCTCGCGCCGTCCGCGCGGCGCCAGCGGCCTGTCGTGGTCCGCCACGCCTTCCGGGTAGCCGGATTTGCCGTGCCGCATCAAGATGAGGGTCCGCACCATGGGTATTACGGTAAGCGTCACACCGATGCCGACAGGAGACCGGCCTCACACTCGAGGCACACTTGAAGAGGGCGGGGCGACCGCAGTACCGACTGTGCGGAACTACCGCTAAATTAGAACGTGTTCTACCCACCCGGCTCGCACCCGAGCGGAGTGAGCACCACGCGACTGTTTCGAGGATCTGCGAGATATGGCCTATGTGATCACGCAGCGTTGTTGCAACGACGCCAGCTGCGTACCCGAATGTCCGGTCGATTGCATTCGTCCCACCCCGGAGCAACCGGAGTTCGCGACCACCGAAATGCTCTACATCGACCCGGACACCTGCATCGACTGCGGTGCCTGCGTCGATGCTTGCCCGGTGGACGCCATCTTCTCCGAGGACGATCTGACCGCGTCCCTGGCGAGATTCCGCGATATCAACGCGCAGTACTTCGAGCGCCACCCGCTCGAATCCAATTTCGAGCCCCTGGTCGCGCCCAGCCGCGCGCCCAAGGAACTGGGCACCCTGCGCGTCGCCATCGTGGGCGCGGGCCCGGCCGCCTGCTACGCGGCCGAGGAGCTGCTGCGCCGCGCCGATGTCGAGGTGGAGCTGTTCGACCGGCTGCCCACGCCCTACGGCCTGGTCCGCGCCGGTGTCGCCCCGGATCACCCGGGCACCAAATCGGTGGCGGGCCTGTTCGAATCGGCCTTCCGCCGCGATGCCCTGCAGTACCGGCTGAATGTCGAAGTCGGCACGCACATCTCGCACGAGGAACTGCTCGCGCACCACCACGCGGTGCTGTATGCGCACGGCGCGGCCACCGACCGCAAGCTCGACGTGCCCGGTGAGGACCTGCCCGGCAGCTACTCCGCCACCGAGTTCGTGGCCTGGTACAACGGGCATCCGGACTTCGCCGACCGCCAGTTCGACCTCTCCGGTGAACGCGCCGTCATTGTCGGCAATGGCAATGTGGCTCTGGACGTGGCCCGGGTGCTCACCGTCGCTCCCGACGAACTGGCCAAGACCGATATCGCCGACCACGCCCTGGATGCGCTGCGCGCCAGCAATATCCAGGAGATGGTTGTACTGGGCCGCCGCGGTCCGCTCCAGGCCGCCTACAGCTCGCCGGAATTCCTGGCGCTGGCGCACCTGAAGGGCGTCGACGTCGTCATCGATCCGGCCGAACTGGACCTCGACCCGGCCTCGCAGGCCGAACTCGACGATCCCGATATCGAGCCGTCGCTGCGGCTCAAGTACACCCTCGCGCAGGAATACGCCGCCAAGGCCCCGACGCCGGGCAACAAGCGAATCGTCTTCCGCTACTTGGTGTCTCCCACCGCCGTGACCGGTGACGGCAAGGCGGAGGCCGTCGAGTACGTGCACAACGAACTCGTCGAGGAGAACGGCCGCACCGTGGCCCGCGCCTCCGACCGCACCGGCAGCCTGGACGCCTCGCTGGTTCGGCTACCGCGGTGAACCGCTCGCGGGCATCCCGTTCGACGAGAACAAGGGCGTCATCCCCAATGCCCAGGGCCGGGTCGTCGACGCCGAGGGCACTCCGGTGCCGGGCGTGTACGTCTCGGGCTGGATCAAGCGCGGTCCGCGCGGCGTCATCGGCTCCAACCGGGTCGATTCGCAGGAGACCGTGGATCAGCTCATCGAGGATTTCGTACAGGGCAAACTCACCGCCCCGCAAGGTGATCGCGCGGGACTCGACGCCCTGCTCGCCGAACGGCAGCCGGAAATGGTCGGCCGGGACGGCTGGAAGGCCATCGACCAGGCCGAGCGCACCGCGGGCAAGGCCGCGGGCCGCCCGCGCGTGAAGTTCACCAGCCTGGAGGATCTGCTCAAGGCCGCCAAGGGCTGAACGCCGCCGTATGCGAAGCGGCCCCGCCCGGATTCGGGCGGGGCCGCTTCGCGCTGAATTCAGTTGGCGCGCAGGTTGATCAGCAGGCCGTCCTTGGCGCACATGGACGGCACCTCCGCATCCGGCTGAGCATTGCACGACCAGCCGTCGATGGTGGCCACATCGGTATCGCTGATGGTCTGCACGTATTTCGTCGCGACATTGATGGCTTCGGTGCAGCCCACCCGCCCGGCGGGCGTGCCCACCGCGATCACGGTGCGGGTGCCGCCGCCCGCATCGGTGACGGGGCCGCAGTCGACGTCCTCGACCGGTTCGGGCGCGGGCGTGGTGGTCGGCGGCGGCGTGGGCGCCGGGCCGGTCGTGCTGGTCACGGGCGCCGCGGTGCTGGTCACGGGCGGCGGGGCGGGTGCTGCCGAGGTGGTGGTCGTGGCGATGGTGGTCGTTGCGACGGTGGTCGCGGTCGTGGTGGACTTCGCCGAATCGGAGGAATTCCCGCAAGCGGCGAGTCCGGCGATGAGCACGGGCGTGGCCGCGATCAGGGTGACGTGCGCGAGTCTCATATCGGCGATCTCCTGTTCTCGATCACCGCACGGTGATCTACCCTTCGCCGAGTCTGCCAGGCTAATCTCCAGCGAACGCAATATTCGCCGGGAATGTCGGCAGAACAGGTGAATTCGCGATCCCGGCTCAGCCCGGTAGCGGCCCGATCCGCACCGCCGTGGTGGTGATCCCGCCGACCACGAACCACAGCCGCAGCGCCGGATGACCGGTCCGATCGCCCGGTTCGTAGCGGCTGCGCACGCTGATGTGCTGGCGCGCCCACACCGGGGCGATGTACTCGATGACCGCGCGGTGCGGTCCGGCCACCAGTTTCGGATAGTCCACCAGGTACTGCTCCACCCCCTGCCAGTACGCCGCATTGTTGACGTGGTTGTACTGGTCGATATCGGTGGCGCGCACCGGAAACGGCAGATCGGTATCGGATTCCGGCGGGGTGTGATCGATCAGCCAGGGCCGCCAGCGCAGCCGGTGCTCATCGGTGGTGCGGGACAGTTCGGCCAAGCCCTCGTCGCTGATCCGGGTCGGCATATTGGTGGATTCGTTGATATTGATCCAGAAGCCCTCGGTCTCGATGAGACTGCCGTCCGCACTGGTGATTCGCACCCGCATATTTGGTCCAGCGGGTGGACATGGCCGAACACCAGCGCCGCAGTTCCACCCGGTCCGGCCAGTGGATGGGCCGCACCACGTCCACCACGGTGCGGCGCACGATCCAGGCCGGGTCGGTGCGGTGGAAGAATCCGGAATGCATTTCCTCCCAGGCGATATCCTGCAAATAACGGGCTATCGCGTCGAAGCGCAGCCGGTGATAGGGATCCACGTCGCCAGCCCGGACGGGCCACGCGGCAGCGAAGCCCATGCCCTCCTGGGGAAGCGGGGCGAGTGGCTGATCGACTGACACTGGTGCTCCTCGCGCTGCACGGTGTGCTGCGTTTCGTGCGGTGCTTGCTGTGACATGACTTTACGGTGCGCACGTCACACACTCGCGTCGAGTCACCTCTACTTCTGTGGACGCCGCTTCTACTTGTCTCGGGCCCACCTCTCCTTGTTACCGACTCGGCGCGGTTTGCGCCGGGGGCATGACAGTCGAGTGCGCAGGCCCGTAGCCTTTCGGTGAGTGATTCAGTCGCAGGGGAGGCGAGCGAAGTGACCGCTGGGGCGAGAGCCGGAACGCGGTTCGGCCAGTACGAATTGCGCCGCCTGATCGGGGTGGGCGGCATGGGCGAGGTGTACGAGGCCTACGACACCGTGCGCGACCGCGTGGTGGCCGTGAAACTGCTCGATGTCGAACTGGCCCGCTCGCCCGCCTATGTGGAGCGGTTCCGCCGCGAATCCCGCACCGCCGCACGCCTGCAGGAGCCGCACGTCATCCCGGTGCACGACTGGGGCGAGGTGGACGGCGTGCTGTTCATCGATATGCGCCTGGTGCGCGGCCGCGATCTCAAGGCGTATCTGCACGACGAGGGCGCGCTGCCGCCCGCGCACGCGGTCGCGGTGGTGGAGCAGATCGCCGCCGCCCTGGACGCCGCGCACGACAGCGGCCTGGTGCACCGCGATATCAAGCCCGCCAATATCCTGCTGACCGGCGAATTGTTCGCCTATCTGGTGGATTTCGGCATTGCGCACACGGCCTCCGACGTGCAGCTGACCTCCACCGGCAGCGCCATCGGCTCGTTCGCGTATATGGCCCCCGAACGCTTCGAGCACAGCACCGCGGTCTCCCCGGCCGCCGATATCTACGCCCTGGCCTGCGTGCTCTACGAATGTCTCGTCGCCGAGGTCCCGTTCCGGACCGACAGCAATCTGGCCACCATCCGGGCCCACATGATGTTCCCGCCGCCGCGTCCGAGCGTCCGCCCCGGCGTACCGGCCACCCTCGATCAGGTGGTGGCCGTCGGTATGGCGAAGGATCCGCAGCGCCGCTACGCCTCCGCGGGCCAGCTGGCCCGCGCCGCGCGCGCCGCCCTGCTGCGGGCCGAGCACGGTGAACAGACCCGCACCACGGTCCCGCCCGCCCCGCCGACGGTGGTGTATCCGCCGGTGTCGCAGCAGATCTCGGCCGCCCAGCCGCCGCGTCCCGAACATCCCTCTGGCCCGGTCGACTTCACCCCGCCGCCGCGCGGCTACGGATCCGGCTATTCGGAATCGCAGCCGACCTTCATCGGCGGCCCGCAGCGCGAACATCCCTCCGCCCCACTGCCTTTGCCGCCGCCGCGCGACCATCGCTCCGTGGGCCTGCTGATCGGCGCGCTGCTCGGCATCGTCCTGGTGCTGGCCGCCGTACTGGGCTGGGTGCTGGTGTCCGGCAACGAGACCGGCGGCACCGAGGCGAGCGGCACCACCTCACCCATCACCGCCCAGCCGAGCCTCACCACGCCCCCGCGCACCACGCCGAAGACCACCCCCGCCACCACCACCGCGGTCACCACCACCCTGCCCCCGCTGACCGGTTCCGTAACCGGCGCGGACGCACAGGGTTTCATCGGAACCGCCGGAGCCCGCTGCAATGCCGACAATCCGGCCTACGCCATCGGCCGCAGCTCCTCCTCCCGCATCGTGGTCTGCCGCACCGGCGTCGGCCGCTACTACTACAAGGGCATCCGCATCAGCGACGGTGCGGGCATCGAACTCGACGACCCGATCCCCGACGGCGCGGGCGGCTTCACCGTCACCAATCCGACCGACGGTACCCAGTACCGCATCACCGCCGCCGCCCTCACCATCACCAAGGGCGGCAATGTGCTCGCCGACGAGCCCATGATCGAATACGCCCACCGCTGACATCGATCGATGCTGGTCTCGGGCCGGGTGATCGGTTACGTTCGCTTGGTATCCATTTGTGGATTGATCGGAGTATTGGTGTGCGCGCAGCGGTTGTGAGCAAGCTGGAAGGGCCCGAGGCCATCGAGGTGCGCGAGGTGCCGGAGCCTGCCGGATATCCCGGTGGCGTCGTCATCGATGTGCATGCGGCCGGGGTCGCCTTTCCCGACGTGCTCATGACGCGTGGTCTGTACCAGATGAAACCGCCGCTGCCCTACATCGTGGGCTGCGAGATCGCGGGCATCGTGCGGGAGGCGCCCGTGGGTGCGCACGTGCGGGAAGGGGACCGGGTCGTGGCGCTCACGCTGCTCGGCAATGCGGTCGCCGATGTCGCGGTGACGCCCGCCGAGATGGTGTTCCAGCTGCCCGACAATGTGTCGCTGGAAGCCGGTGCTGGCGTGCTGTTCAACGACCTCACCGTGCACTTCTGCCTGACCAAGCGCGGGCGTCTGGCGGCCGGGGAGACCGTGCTGGTGCACGGCGCCGCGGGCGGTATCGGCACCTCCACGCTGCGCATGGCGCAGGCGCTGGGCGCGGCCCGGGTGATCGCGGTGGTGAGCACCGAGGAGAAGGCCGAGGTCGCGCGGGCCAATGGGGCCACCGATGTGGTGCTGACCGACGGCTGGCTGGCTGCGGTCAAGGAGCTCACCGGCGGGCGCGGGGTGGATATCGTGCTGGATCCGGTCGGCGGCGACCGCTTCACCGACAGCGTCCGCTCGCTGGCCTCGGGCGGCCGACTACTCGTGGTCGGCTTCACCGCCGGCGAGATCCCCACCGTGAAGGTCAACCGCCTGCTGCTCAAGAATGTCGAGGTGATCGGCGCCGCCTGGGGTGAATGGGCCATGACCCATCCCGGCTATCTGCAGGAGCAGTGGGCCGAGGTGGGCCCGCTGCTGGCCGACGGCAAGATCGTCCCGCCCGAGCCCGCCATCTACACCCTGGCCCACACCGCCGAGGCCGTCTCCGCGCTGGACAAGCGCACCGCCACCGGCAAGGTCGTAGTCACCCTCCGCTGAGCCCGATCCCGGAGGTAGGTCCATCGTGAAACTGTCCAACCGGGTCCTGAACCGGACCCTGCTCGCCCGCCAGCACTTGCTGGAACGTAGCGCGCTCACCGTGCCGCACCTGTGCGATCACCTGATCGGTCTCCAGGCGCAGGACATGCTGCCGCCGTTCGTTGCCGCCTGGAGCCGCATCGCGGATTTCGATCCCGCGACGGTCTCGACCGGCCTGGAAGACCGCTCCCTGGTGCGAATCACCTTGATGCGCGGCACCATTCACCTGGTCACCCCGCCCGATGCGCTGCGCATCGCCCCGCACATCCAGCCGGAGCTGGAGAAGATCCCCTTCCGCAAGGGCTTCAACTACGGCGCCATGGTCGGCCTGGATCCGGAGGAGGTGCGCGTCAATAGTGAGAAGGTCCTCGGCGACACCCCAACCCCCGCCGCCGAACTGCGCGCCCACGCCGCCGCCCTCTACCCGGATCGGGATCCGGGCGCGGTCCTGCAAACCTGGCTCTACCAGCTGCCCGTCCTGCAGACCCCGCCGCGCGGACGCTGGGGCGACAGCAGCCGCCCCGTCTGGTCGCGCGTCGAACCCTGGCTCGGCGCACCCCTGGACCTCGGCTATCCGCTGGAAGAACTCCTGCTCCGCTACCTGCGCGCCTTCGGCCCGGCCACCACCATGGACATGCAGACCTGGTCCAAGCTCACCGGTATGAAACCGGCCGTGGACCGTCTCGGCGACCGCGTCCGCACCTACACCGACGACCGCGGCCGCACCCTCTACGACGCCGCCGACGCCCAACTCGCGGACCCGGATCTCCCGGCCCCCGTGCGCTTTCTGGGCTGGTACGACAATGCCCTGCTCTCCCACCAGGACCGCACCCGCATCATTCTCGACGGTGGGGCGCCGCCGCTGCGCGCCTTCGCGACGGCGGTGTCGGCAATCCTGGTCGACGGCTACCTCTCCGGTCTCTACAAGGTTTTCCCGCAGGGCGCCACCGCCCGCCTGCGCATCAGCCCGGGCGGCGCCTGGACCCCGGCCGAACGCGCGGCGGTCGAAGCCGAAGCCCATGCCCTGCTCGGATTCCTGGAGCCCGATCGCACGCCGAGCGTCGAAATCCTCGATCCCGGAACCGATTTGCGTCCCTGAGGCTCAGTGTGCATTGCGATACGCCGGGGCTTTGCTGGAGCCCGACGGCGTCAGCGTGCGTAGCAGCGGCAGCGTCCGCCGCTGCACCACCGTGGACAGCACGATGACGCTGTGCGACCGCACCACCGAGGCACTGCGGTCGATGCTGAGCAGCACGGTCTGCAGCCCGGCGTGCGAATCGGCCCCGATGCGGCACAGCACATCGCTCGACCCGGTGGTCGCATACGCCTCGAGAACGCCGGGGATGCCCTCCAGATCGGCGGCCACCGCCTCCAGCGCGCCCTGTGAGATCTCCAGCGTAACGAAGGCTTCAACATCGAAACCCGCTGCTGTCAAATCGATCTGGGGATCATAGGAGGCGATGACCCCGGCCTCCTCCATGCGCGCGATCCGTGATTGCACGGTCGCCCGGGCCACCCGGGTGCGCCGGGACAACTCCAGGATTCCGGCCTTCTGGAATTCGTGCATGGCGGTCAGGATCGCCAGATCGAGTTCATCCAGTTTGGCGGGCGTGCGGGCCACGGTTGTACCTCCGCTCGGCGGTGCTCTGTTCTATTCAAATTGTCCAGCACTCCGGGGCAGATGGTGGCGTAATTCACCAGGATGTCTAACGAATTTCGGCGATATTGCCCAATGCCGACCGCGAGGATTTCCTGGATCCATGAGTATCGAGATCACCGGCTGGAGAAGCGATGACGCCGTGGTCTGGCAGCCGATCGACCTGCCGGAAAACGAGGAACTACGACGGCTGGTCGGCCTCGTCGACCACGACGAGACCGCCGACCCCTTCCCGGTCATCGGCTGGGACGCCCTGGTCTGGGCGGTAGGAAATGCCGTGCAGACCGCCCACTTCCTGGAATCCGCCTTCGGTATGAACCTGGAGGCGTACTCCGGTCCCGAGACCGGCAATCGCGATCACAAGGCGTACGTCTTGCGCAGCGGCGGGGCCCGATTCGTGGTGTGCGGCGCGGTGGACCCCGCGAGTCCGCTTGTCGCCCACCACGATCGGCACGGCGACGGCGTCACCGATATCGCCCTCGAGGTGCCCGATGTGGACCGCTGCATCGAATGGGCCCGCACCCACGGGGCCACGGTCCTGGTCGAACCCCACGATGTGACAGACGAATTCGGCACCGTCCGCACCGCCGCCATCGCCACCTACGGCGAGACCCGGCACACCCTGGTCGACCGTTCCCGCTACGACGGCCCCTATCTGCCCGGCTTCGTGGCCCGCAAGTCGGCCTTCACCCCGCGCGACGGCGCGCCCAAGCGCATCTTCCAGGCCATCGACCACG
The DNA here is from genome assembly GCF_001613405.1 of Nocardia crassostreae. GTDB lineage: Bacteria > Actinomycetota > Actinomycetes > Mycobacteriales > Mycobacteriaceae > Nocardia > Nocardia crassostreae. The sequence continues at coordinate 105,308 of NZ_BDCH01000025.1, read as the reverse complement.
TGGTCGGCAATGTGGAACTGGGCCAGATGGACGAATGGGTCGAGTTCTACCGCCGCGTCATGGGTTTCGAGAACATGGCCGAATTCATCGGCGACGATATCGCCACCGAGTACTCCGCCCTCATGAGCAAGGTGGTGGCCAGCGGCAACCACCGCGTGAAGTTCCCGCTCAACGAACCGGCCCCCAGTCGCAAGCGTTCGCAGATCGACGAATACCTGGAGTTCTATCAGGGCCCGGGCGTGCAGCACATCGCCCTGGCCACCGGCGACATCCTCACCGCCGTGGACGTGCTGCGCCGGGAGGGCATCGAATTCCTCGACACCCCCGACTCCTATTACGAGGACCCGGAACTGCGCGCCCGCATCGGCCACGTGCGCGCCCCCGTGGAGGAACTGCAGAGCCGCGGCATCCTGGTCGACCGCGACGAGGACGGCTATCTGCTGCAGATCTTCTGCAAGCCCATCACCGACCGCCCCACCGTGTTCTTCGAACTCATCGAACGCCACGGCTCCCTCGGCTTCGGCAAGGGCAACTTCAAGGCCCTGTTCCAGGCCATCGAGCGCGAGCAGGAGGCGCGCGGGAACCTCTGACCAAGAGGCGCATGCGGCAAATCCACTAGGCTCGGCGGCATGCGGATGACATCGGCGATCATCACGGGGTCGATCCTCGCGCTGTTGCTGTCGGCGTGTGGGGGGAAAGACGATTCGGGCGACACACCGGGCCTGCGGCCGCCACCCAAGGTGGCGACCCTGGGCCCGTTCGTCGGCGAATGCGGTCACCTCACCGACGACGAAGTACGCGATATCGGCGGCCTCGGCGCGGTGAGCGTGGTGTTCAAGAACTCGGTCGGATGCAACTGGCAGGGCGGCGGAATCGGCGGCGCGAGCGTCACTTTCGCCTCCTACCGGGGCAGCCCCATCGATCGTGAGAAGGCGTGGGTGGCCAGCGTCGGCCGCAACCCGGAGACCATCGAGGTGGGCGGCCGCACCGGCTTCCAGGCCCTGGACCCGTCCAATCGCGTCTGCGATCTGGCCATCCAGCTCGACGACGACTTCTTCGAATGGTCCATGTCCTACGGCATCTTCGGCGGCGACAATCTCGGCAATCCGTGCGATCGCACGCGCAAGATGGCCGAGCTGACCGTGCAGCGGCTCGGATGAGGGGAATGCGCCCTATGCGACGGAGCGCCATCGTGCTCGCCGTGCTGGCCGTCACCGCCGCGGTCGGCGGCTGCGGCCGGACGGTGGACGGCACCGCCCTGCCCGCGGGCGGCACCACCGGCGACGGCGGCGGCCGCATCAACACCAACTTCGACAAACTGCTGCGCGAGTGCGAGGTGGTCTCGCTCGAGGACATCGGCAAGGCGGTCGGCGAGGGCACCTATGTGAGCCCGTCGTTCAACGGCGCGGTGTGCATGTGGGATCTCGAGGGCGGCACCGCGGGCAGCGGCATGGTCACGCTGAGTTGGTACGAGGAGGGCTCGCTCAACAATGAGAAGACCAATAACGACCGCCTCGGCTATGTGACCAATGACATAAACGTCCAGGGCCGCCGATCGCTGGAGGTGCGCCGCCCGAACGACGCCGATTCGTGCGGGTTGTTCGCACCGGCCGCGGACGCGGGAATCGTTGGCTGGTGGGTGAATTACCGTTCCGGCTCCGCGCACGGCGACCCCTGCGCGGCCGCCTCGAAGCTGGTCGAGCTGACCTTGAACCTCGCCCGATAGCCCCTCTACCAGCCCCGCTCGAGGGACCCCTTTTTGCCCCCCGAAAAAGGTCCGGGTATCATGGACCGCTGTGCCCGGAAGCATGCGGGCAGGTTTGTGCGCAGTACGTAGGCCAGCGAGAGCGGCTGACCGTTCCAGCGTGCCCGGATTCCGGGCTACGCGCTGAGCACGACACGCCCGACCTCGTGGCGAGGAAATGCCATGAGAACTGGGCGGAAAGCTCGAATGACAAAGACATGAAGTTCCAGACACCTGGTTACTAAAAGGAAAGCCGGTCTATGCCAACCATCAACCAGCTGGTCCGCAAGGGTCGCCGCGACAAGGTCGCGAAGACCAAGACTGCGGCCCTCAAGGGGAGCCCGCAGCGTCGTGGCGTGTGCACCCGCGTGTACACCACGACCCCGAAGAAGCCGAACTCCGCGCTGCGTAAGGTCGCGCGTGTTCGCCTGACCAGCGCGGTCGAGGTCACGGCCTACATCCCCGGTGAGGGCCACAACCTGCAGGAGCACTCGATGGTGCTCGTTCGCGGCGGTCGTGTGAAGGACCTCCCGGGTGTGCGCTACAAGATCATCCGCGGCTCCCTCGACACCCAGGGTGTGAAGAACCGCAAGCAGGCTCGCAGCCGCTACGGCGCCAAGAAGGAGAAGAGCTGATATGCCACGCAAGGGCCCCGCACCCAAGCGTCCGCTGATCAACGACCCGGTTTACGGGTCCCCGCTGGTCACTCAGCTGGTCAACAAGATCCTGCTGGACGGCAAGAAGTCCACCGCCGAGCGCATCGTCTACGGCGCGCTGGAGCAGGCGCGCGAGAAGACCGGCACCGACCCGGTCGTCACCCTCAAGCGCGCGCTGGACAACGTCAAGCCCTCCCTCGAGGTGAAGCCCCGTCGTGTCGGTGGCGCCACCTACCAGGTGCCGGTCGAGGTCCGTCCGGGCCGCGCCAACACCCTCGCGCTGCGCTGGCTGGTGAACTTCTCCCGCGCGCGTCGTGAGAAGACCATGGTCGAGCGTCTGGCCAACGAGCTGCTCGACGCCAGCAATGGCCTGGGCGCTTCGGTGAAGCGTCGCGAGGACACCAACAAGATGGCCGAGTCGAACCGGGCGTTCGCGCACTACCGCTGGTGATTCGCCCCCCGGCCCTTCCCTCGGGATGGTCCGGGAGTCGAGTCACAGTCCGGCGTGGCACACAACACGCCGCGCCGGACTTCGACACGGTGATGACCGCTGGAGAAGCCAGGGTCGTTCCCGAAGATCCCACTAGCTAAGAGCGGGGAAGATTTCCGTGGCACAGGACGTGCTCACCGACCTGAACAAGGTCCGCAACATCGGCATCATGGCCCACATCGATGCCGGTAAGACGACCACCACCGAACGCATCCTCTTCTACACCGGTATCACTTACAAGATCGGTGAAGTCCACGATGGCGCCGCCACCATGGACTGGATGGAGCAGGAGCAGGAGCGCGGCATCACGATCACGTCTGCCGCGACCACCACCTTCTGGAAAGACAACCAGATCAACATCATCGACACCCCCGGGCACGTCGACTTCACCGTCGAGGTGGAGCGTTCGCTGCGCGTGCTCGATGGCGCCGTCGCGGTGTTCGACGGTAAAGAGGGTGTCGAGCCGCAGTCCGAGCAGGTGTGGCGTCAAGCCGACAAGTACGACGTGCCGCGTATCTGCTTCGTCAACAAGATGGACAAGCTGGGCGCGGACTTCTACTTCACCGTGCAGACCATCAAGGATCGTCTGGGCGCGCGCCCGCTGGTCATCCAGCTGCCGATCGGCGCCGAGGACACCTTCGAGGGCATCGTCGACCTGGTCGAGAACAACGCCAAGGTGTGGCGTGGCGAGACCAAGCTCGGTGAGTCCTACGAGGTCGTCGAGATCCCGGAGGATCTGAAGGATCAGGCCGAGATCTACCGGCAGGAACTGCTGGAGACCGTCGCCGAGTCCGACGAGGCGCTGCTGGAGAAGTTCTTCGGCGGTGAGGAGCTCTCGATCGAGGAGATCAAGGGCGCCATCCGCAAGATGACCGTCAACTCCGAGCTGTACCCGATCCTGTGTGGTTCGGCGTTCAAGAACAAGGGCGTGCAGCCCATGCTCGACGCCGTCATCGACTACCTGCCGTCCCCGCTGGACGACGGTGGCGCCGATGGCCACGTGCCGGGCAAGGAAGACGAAGTCATCCACCGCAACCCGGATGTCACCGAGCCCTTCGCGGCCCTGGCGTTCAAGATCGCGGCGCACCCGTTCTTCGGCAAGCTGACCTACATCCGTGTGTACTCCGGCAAGGTCGACTCCGGCGCCCAGGTCATCAACTCCACCAAGGGCAAGAAGGAGCGTCTGGGCAAGCTGTTCCAGATGCACTCCAACAAGGAGAACCCGGTCGGCGAGGTCCAGGCGGGCCACATCTACGCCGTCATCGGTCTGAAGGACACCACCACCGGCGACACCCTCTGCGATCCGCAGAACCAGGTCGTGCTGGAGTCCATGACCTTCCCGGATCCGGTCATCCAGGTCTCCATCGAGCCCAAGACCAAGTCCGACCAGGAGAAGCTGGGCACCGCGATCCAGAAGCTCGCCGAAGAGGATCCGACCTTCTCGGTGAAGCTGGACGACGAGACCGGCCAGACCGTCATCGGCGGTATGGGCGAGCTGCACCTCGACATCCTGGTCGACCGCATGAAGCGCGAGTTCAAGGTCGAGGCCAATGTCGGCAAGCCGCAGGTGGCCTACCGCGAGACCATCACCAAGCCGGTCGAGAAGCTCGAGTACACCCACAAGAAGCAGACCGGTGGTTCGGGTCAGTTCGCCCGCGTCATCATCGGCCTCGCTCCGCTGGTGGACGCCGAGGACGGTGCGACCTACGAGTTCGAGAACAAGGTCACCGGTGGCCGCGTTCCGCGCGAGTACATCCCGTCGGTCGACGCCGGTATCCAGGACGCCATGCAGTACGGCGTGCTCGCCGGGTACCCGCTGGTCAATGTGAAGGCTTCGCTGCTCGACGGCGCCTACCACGAGGTCGACTCCTCGGAAATGGCGTTCAAGATCGCCGGCGCGATGGCCCTCAAGGAAGCGGCCCGCAAGGCCGGTCCGGTGATCCTCGAGCCGCTCATGGCGGTCGAGGTCATCACGCCCGAGGAGTACATGGGCGATGTGATCGGCGACCTCAACTCCCGCCGTGGCCAGATCCAGGCCATGGAGGAACGCAGTGGTGCCCGTGTCGTCAAGGCGCTGGTTCCGCTCTCGGAGATGTTCGGCTACATCGGTGACCTGCGGTCGAAGACCCAGGGCCGGGCGAACTACTCCATGGTGTTCGCTTCGTACGCGGAGGTTCCGGCCAACGTGTCGAAGGAGATCATCGCCAAGGCGACCGGCGAGTAGTCACTCACGGGGCAGGGTGCGGATCCTTTGGGAGACAAAGCCTGCCCCGGCCGGGAGTCCTGAAGGACACCCAGTTATAAAAACCGCACTGCTGCAAAAATGCACGCACCAAACTAGTCCAGGAGGACCACAGTGGCGAAGGCGAAGTTCGAGCGGACGAAGCCCCACGTCAACATCGGCACCATTGGTCACGTCGACCACGGTAAGACCACGCTGACCGCGGCGATCACCAAGGTGCTGGCTGACACCTACCCGGACGTGAACGCTGCGTTCGCGTTCGACCAGATCGACAAGGCGCCGGAGGAGAAGGCTCGTGGTATCACGATCAACATCTCCCACGTCGAGTACCAGACCGAGAAGCGCCACTACGCGCACGTCGACGCCCCCGGTCACGCGGACTACATCAAGAACATGATCACCGGTGCCGCCCAGATGGACGGCGCGATCCTGGTCGTGGCCGCCACCGACGGCCCGATGCCGCAGACCCGTGAGCACGTGCTGCTCGCCCGCCAGGTCGGCGTGCCCTACATCCTGGTCGCCCTGAACAAGTCCGACATGGTCGACGACGAGGAAATCCTCGAGCTCGTCGAGATGGAGGTCCGCGAGCTGCTGGCTTCGCAGGAGTTCGACGAGGACGCCCCGGTCGTGCGCGTCTCCGGTCTGAAGGCGCTCGAGGGCGACCCGAAGTGGACCCAGTCGGTCCTCGACCTGATGAACGCCGTCGACGAGTCGATCCCGGACCCGGTCCGTGAGACCGACAAGCCGTTCCTGATGCCGATCGAGGACGTCTTCACGATCACCGGTCGTGGCACCGTCGTCACCGGTCGCATCGAGCGTGGTGTGATCAACGTGAACGAGGAAGTCGAGATCGTCGGCATCCGCGAGAAGTCGCAGAAGACCACCATCACCGGTGTCGAGATGTTCCGCAAGCTGCTGGACCAGGGCCAGGCGGGCGACAATGTCGGTCTGCTGGTTCGTGGTCTGAAGCGTGACGATGTCGAGCGTGGCCAGGTTGTCGTCAAGCCGGGCACCACCACCCCGCACACCGAGTTCGAGGGCCAGGCGTACATCCTGTCGAAGGACGAGGGCGGCCGCCACACCCCGTTCTTCAACAACTACCGTCCGCAGTTCTACTTCCGTACCACGGACGTGACCGGCGTCGTTACCGTCCCCGAGGGCACCGAGATGGTCATGCCGGGCGATAACACCGAGATGAGCGTCAAGCTCATCCAGCCGGTCGCCATGGACGAGGGCCTGCGTTTCGCGATCCGTGAAGGTGGCCGCACCGTCGGTGCCGGTCGCGTCACCAAGATCATCAAGTAAGACTCGCTCTTACTGAGAAGGGCCGTTCCCCCTGGGGGAGCGGCCCTTTTCGCGTGTGCCCGAATTCCGGAGCGGCCCGCGTATCCACCGGTAGCCTGGAAGAACAGGTACGTGCGGGGGGCCGCTTCATGGAATACCGATTACGAAAGTCGTTGGGCACCGCCGTCATTGCGTCGGTCTGTCTGCTCACGGGCTGTTTCGGCGAGCGTGGAACGCCGGTTGCGATTGAAATCGATGTCCGCACACTCGATGTCGGGTCGTACCCGGTGTCGAAGCACCGGTACGAGCACACCGCGGGCACGGATGGCGCACTCGCGGAGGGCATCCGGATGGCCGAGGCGGTGGTGCTGACGTCGCGGATCGACTTCACGCTGCCGGTCGGCTACAACGCCAAGGTGTTGCTGACTCCCGTCGAGGTGGAGGAATTCGGGATGGTCGCCGGGGCGTCGACCTCGGTGCTGGAACGCCATCGCATGCTCGTCGGCTACGGCACCAGCGGCGGGAACGAACCGGAAACCGAGGAGGGCATCCCGTCCACGGCGACCATCGTCAGCAGTGCGCTGCTCCGTTTCCCGTCCGCGGCCGCGGCGGCGACGGCCGCGGTCGAACTGGAGAACACCGATTTCGGTGTGGCCGCCGATCAGAACGTCACGTTGCATCTCGCCGAATATCCGGCGGCATATATCCATTGGCGTCCCGGTATCGCGAATGTCGGTGTTTACCTCGCGCATGACGAATTCGTCCTGTCCTTGCTCATCGAGCGCCCTTTCGCCGAAGAGCACGATCTGCTCGAATGGGTGCGCAAGACTCTCGACGCCCAGCTTCCGGTGCTCGAAAAGTTCCGGCCCACCGCCGAATCCGATCTCGACGACCTGCCGCTGGATCCCGAGGGTCTGCTGGCCAGAACGGTCACCCGGGACCGGGGCGTGCGGGTGCCGGAGGTGAACTCCTTCGCCGTGTACGGCATCAACGATTTCGTGCACCGGGTCGGCGATCAGGCGAGATGGGTGTCGCTGTTCGAGCGAACCGGCACGGACGCAATCGCTTACATGAACGACGATTTGCTGCTGCGCGCACGTGACCCGGACGCGGCGCACGCCCTCGCCGACGGCTTCGCGGCGCTCTTCCGCGACAATTACAGCCGCATCGACGGTCCCTCCGGTGCGCCCGATGTGAAGTGCACGAGCGTCAGGAATGTCGCGAACCCCGAAAACTACTGGGTGAACAAGTGCTTCGTGGTCTACCGCCGCTACGTCGCCGTCCTCAACGGCGACGATCGAAGCGATCTGCTCCAGCGTGCGGCGGCTCAGTACGCCCTGTTCGCGAATAGTTTCTGAACTAGCCCACCACGGGTGCGGGGACCGCGCCGAGCAGTCTGCCGGAGTCGAATGCGGCTGCGGCGGTGGGGAGTTTTCCGGGCCGTCCGGACGTGAGGACCCGGGTCGTCGTGCTGTCCGCGGTGGGGCGGCCGAGCGCGTCCATGCGGCGGAGGGTCTGGCCCGCAACGGCTTCGGCGCTGTCGAAGATGCGGACGCCCTGGGGGAGGGCGGTGAGGATGGCGTCCAGGACCAGGGGGTAGTGGGTGCAGCCCAGGACGATGCCTTCGGTGCCCGCGGGGGTGCGGGCGGCGGCGTCGGCGATGGCGGCGGTGATCGCGGGGAGATCGCCGCGGTCGATGGCGTCGGCGAGGCCGTGGCAGGCCACGCCGGTGACCTCGGCGTCACCGGCGAAGCGGGCGATGAGGTCGGCCTGGTAGGCGCTGGCGGTGGTGGCCGCGGTCGCCCAGACGGCGACTTTGCGGCAGGCCGCCGCGGCCGGTTTGATGGCGGGCACGGTGCCGATCACGGGCACCTGGGGGCCGACCATGGCGCGGAGGTGTTCGAGCGCCGTGACGCTGGCCGTATTACAGGGCAGCACAATGACTTCCGCGCCTTCGCGCAGTGAGGCGCGGGCGGTCTCGAGGACGCGGTCCACCACCCACTGCTCGGGTTTGGGTCCCCAGGGCGCGCCCTCGGGATCCATTTGCAGCAGCAGATCGATATCGGGTCGCAGCTTCCGCAACCACGCCCCGGTGGGCAGCATCCCCAGGCCGGAATCAATGAGCGCGACGATCACACCCGCAACCGTAGACAACGCCCACCCGGAATTGCGAACCGTGGTCGCCCTACCGGCCGGAACAGGCCCCTGACCGGGGCGGCAACGATCAGACGGTGGCGCCGGAGGCGGCGGCCAGCTGGGCGCGCATCTTCATGACCTTGCCGGTCATGCCCGCCCCGACGACGGCCACGAGGGTGCCCGCGCGGAAGCAGTGGGCCAGGAACTTGCGGCCCTTGTCCTCGACGATCCGGACCTCGTCGGCCAGCGCCGGGGTGCCGAGCACCTGGATCTTCATGTCGTATTGGTCGCTCCACACGTACGGAACCTGCACGGCGGCCGGGGCTTCCACACCGAGCAGTGCGCAGGCCAGCAGCTGGGCCTGTTCACCGGCATTGGTCCAGTGTTCGACGCGCTTGTTCCGGCCGGTGTCGTGCGGCCAGGCGGCCACATCGCCGAGGGCCCAGACACCGGGGACAGTGGTGCGGCCGACCTCGTCGGTGAGGATGCCGCCACCGTCGGCCGGTGCGGCGAGAGGGATGCCGGAGTCGGCCAGCCAGTCGGTCACGGGTACCGAGCCGACGCCGATCACCACCAGGTCGGAATCCAGTTCGGCGCCGTCGGTGAGGCGGACCCCGCGCACGCTGTCGCCGTCGGTCAGCAGCGCCTCGACGCCGATGCCGCAGCGCAGGTCCACGCCTTCGTCGAGATGCAATCTGGCCACCAGCGCGCCGATCTCGGCGCCGAGCGCGGCCGCCAGGGGGGTGGGCTGCGGTTCCACCAGCGCGACCTCCAGGCCGCGGGCGCGGAAGCTGGCGGCGAGTTCGCAGCCGATGAAACCCGCGCCTACCACCATGGCGCGGGAGGCGGTGGCGAGCTGTTCGCGCAGTCGCGCGGCATCGGCGTGCGAGCGCAGCACGTGCACGCCGTGCACATCCGGGAAGCCCGGGATCCGGCGCGGCCGCAAACCGGTGGCAATGACGAGTTGGTCGTAGCTGAGCTCGTCGCCGTCGCTCAGCGTGACCCGCCGGGCGGCGGTGTCGACCCCCGTGGCCGCCGCGCCGAGCCGCAGCCCGATGCGCTTCTCGGCGAAGAATTCCGCGGGCCGCAGCGTGGTGTCGTCGGTCTCCCCGCGCACGAACTGTTTGGACAGCGGCGGCCGGTCGTAGGGCGCGCGATCCTCGTCCCCGATGAGCGTCAGTTCACCGTCGTAGCCTGCGCGTCGCAGTTCCTCGGCGGTGCGCAGCCCCGCCAGCCCCGCGCCAACTATTAGAACGTGTTCTACCGACTCCGACATAGGCCAAACCATATCTGCTGTATCGCGCCCACACCCCTGTGTCCCGCACCACACCCGAGCTGCCGCTGAATCGTAGCCGGACATTTATTGATCGGGCGGTCAATCAGGAATATACCGGGAGGTAGGACATATCCTCAGCCTTAAGGAGGCATACATGTTCACCGAGAGCCGCGCACAAGACATGGTGGCTGTCGTACTCGGCGCAATCGCCGCGTTGTCGCCCCTGGTCGTCGACACGAACACCCGCGCGACGTGGACCCTGGTCGTACTCGGCGTGCTGATCGCACTCACCGGCCTGGCCCAACTCCAGAAGATGGCCGACGCCACCGCCGATTACGCCATGGGCGCACTGGGCGTGCTGCTGTTCATCTCCCCCTGGGTGATGAACTTCGATTCCTTCAGCGGGGCCACCTGGACCGCATGGATCGTGGGCGCGCTGACCGTGGTCGTCGCGGTCGCCGCATTGCCGACGGTATCGGCCCGGATGCATACGGCATCACACGGCTGATGCAGATGCACCGACCCGGAGCGGGGCGTCGCCGGAGCAAGAAAATCGACGGCGACGCCCGTCAGCTCATCCTGGATGCCGCGGAAACCCTCTTCGCGGCACAGGGATTCGATGCGACCCCGACCGCCGCCCTGGCGGCGGCGGCCGGTGTCCCCAAAGGCCTGGTCTTCTATTACTTCCCCACCAAGGACGCCATTCTGTCGGCCCTCATGGCCGAGCGCGTCCCGCGCAATCCGATCGACGACATCGCCTCGGTCGTCGCCCCCGGCGATCCGGTGAAGAGCCTGATCAATCTGGATGCCGCGCTCAATATCCGCGATCATCACTCCTCGGTGCTGCGCGTCATCATGTGGCGCGAGGCCGACACCCATCCCGATGTGCGGAAACAACTGCGCCACATGCGTGATCAGCTGCTGGACGTGACCGCCCGCGTCCTGCAGGCCAGCGCCCCGGTTCCGGTTCAGCCCGGTACGCTGCGGGCCTGCGCGGCCGCCTGGGTCTCGGCCATGTTCGCCATTGCCAGCACCGATCGCCTGCATACGCTGGACGGGCTCACCCTCCCCACCGCCGATGAAATCCTGAACGTCGCGCAGGTGGTCGCCGCCGGAATGACGCAGCTGGGTTGACCCCGAATTCGCTGTCATTCCTTGTAAATCCCCCAATGCCATTGCTCGCTAATAGCTTTCACCGGCCCGAGTCGCCACGGGTTCCCGAGTGGAGTAAGAATGTCGCCCATGGATGCCGAATACACCGCCAAACTCGGGGAGCCCCTGAACTCGCGTCAGCCGCGTCTGACCAACTTCGGCGCCGCGACAATATCGCCCACCGCGATCCGATCCTTCCGCACGCCTTCGAGCAGCAGCCCGAGCGTGCGCGGCCGCTCCTCCGGATCGACGCGGGGGCGGCACACCAGGTCGATCCCGCGTACCCGGGTGAGCAGGATATCGGCCGCCCCGATGATTTCGACGTCGTCCCCGACGCCCACCACACCCTGTTCGACGATCCCCGCGACGATGGTGCCGCGCCCGGTGATCGTGAAGACGCCCTCGACCGTCATGCGGAAGGGCGCCCGGGCCTCGCTCTCGCTCATAGCCCCATGGTCGCGCACCGGGCGATTCGGCGTGGGTCCGAATACCTGTCGGACGGGTGGCCGATCATGGTGCGGAGACCGAGTCGAGGCGGGAGCGGGCAATGGGTGGATCCGGGTTGACGGCGGCAGGGGTGCGTGCGGAGCTGGCGAAGGCGGCCGACCCCGCCGATGCGATTCATCTGCAGCGGTTCTTCAAGACCGGACCGGGGGAGTACGGCGAGGGGGACGTTTTCATCGGAGTGCGGGTCCCGCAGACCCGGAAGGTCGCGAAAGCGTTTGCGGGGATGGACCTTCCGGAGATCGACAAGCTGCTCGACAGCGAGGTGCACGAGCATCGGCTGGCCGGGCTGGTACTGCTCAACGACCGGATGGCCAAGGCGATGAGCAAGCGCGGCGCGGACCCCGGCCTGCAACAGCGGATCGTGGATCTGTATCTGGCGGCCGTGCGGCGCGGGCGCGTGAACAACTGGGATCTGGTGGACGCCTCGGTCGAATTCGTGCTCGGCCCGTGGTACCTGGATTGCCCGCGTGAGCTGTTGTTCGAGCTGGCCGCGCAGGAGTCGCTGTGGGAGCGGCGGGTGGCCTTGCTGACCACCTTCGCATTCATCAAGGCCGGTGATCCGCGGACCACGCTGGAGCTGTGCGAGCGGCTGCTGGTGGATCGGCGGGATTTGATCCAGAAGGCGGTGGGCTGGATGCTGCGCGAGATCGGCAAGCGGGTCGATGCGGCCGTCCTCACCGGATTCCTGGATGCGCACCCCGCCGAGATGGGCCGCACCGCGCTGAGCTATGCCACCGAGCATCTGACCCCGGAGCAGCGCGCCCACTATCGCGCGCAACGGTGAGGCAATCGTGATGTGACGCACTGCTCAGCGATTGCCGGTAACGGTGCTGAGAGCGAAGAATCGCCCGGTCATGGCCAGATGATCTTGTCTGAAGATTTGCCCTTCGAGCATCAGTACCGATTGTTCATCTCTAGTTCAGTTTACGTTAACTTAGCGCAACCATTCTGTGATCAGTCGTCGACAGGCCGGAATGGTGATCCCCTGGGTTGTGTACCCGAATCCCGTTCTCCCCCAATGCGGATCGCAACCCATACAGCGTAACGGCGTGCGCCGGAATGGCCTTCGCCGTGGATAGCGCTGTGCCCCCATCGCTATGCCTTTGAAAAAACTGTTCCCCCTTGCCGTTACCGGAACCGCCGCCGTCGCCCTGGTCATCTGTGCCTCCGGCCAGGCCGCCGCGGCCGAGACCATCGCCGGGGTGCCGCCGGAGTTCCAGTAGCCCGCCCAGCAGATCCAGCAGCAGGCCGGTGACCTGGTCAAGACGCTGCCCGAGCCGCAGCAGGATCAGGCCCGGGATTTCGTGCAGACGCTGCCCGCGCCGTTCTCCGAACTGCTGCCGCCGGTTTTCGCCAATGATCTCGACGGCTGGATCAAGCAGTCGCTCTACATCATGGGCAAGCGCGGAATTCCCGGTTCCTACGAGGGCATTCACCGCAACATCATGCGGGAGTCCGGTGGCAATCCCCAGGCCATCAATCTGTACGACTCGAATGCCGCGGCGGGTATCCCCTCCAAGGGCTTGCTGCAGACCATCGACCCGACCTTCCACGCCTATCACGTGGAAGGCACTTCCTGGGACGTCTACGACCCGGTCGCCAATATCACCGCCGCCTGCAACTACGCCGCGCAGCGGTACGGCTCCATCGACAACGTGTACGGGGCGTACTGAAACCCGGGCCGAAAACCCGACTCAGAATTGAATCTTGAGGTGGTCGGTCACCGGCCGCGCCTGGCACCCGAGGATGTAGCCGTTGGCAATGTCCTCGGGATCCAGGATTTCGGCGTTCTCCATTTCGACCGTGCCCTCGACCACGGTGCAGGCGCACGAGCCGCATTCGCCTTCGAGGCAGGAGTAGGGCACGTCGATGCCCTTGGCCAGCATGATGTCGACCAGCGTCTGCTTGCGCGGCCAGTTCAATTCATGGGTTTCCTCGTCGAGTTCGACTTCGACGGTCGCGGCGTCGGCGGCTTCCTCTGCGCTGATTTCCGCGGGCGCCACATCGGCGAACGGATCGCCGGACAGTGAATTGAAGACCTCGGCGTGCGTGCGATTACGCGGCACGCCCAGCTGTGCGAGGGCGTCGTGCACGCGATCCATGAACGGCTTGGGCCCGCACATGAATGCCTCGTACGCGGTATACGGCGCGGTGAGATTGGCGAGCGCGTCGGCGGTGGGCAGCCCCTGCAGATGCTCGAGCCAGTGGATGACGACCAGTCGCTGCGGATGCTTGTCGGCCAGTTCGCGCAGATCGCGCGCGAAGATCACATTGTCGTGATCACGATTGGCGTACACCAGCACGATGCGTCCGTTGCCGCGGGCGAGCGCCGACTTCAGGATGGACATCACCGGGGTGACGCCGCTGCCCGCCGCGAACAGCAGCAGGTCCTCGTCCAGATTCTTGGGCGTGAACACCCCGGACGGCGGCAGCACCTCGATCTCGTGGCCCTCGGTCACGTTGTCGCAGACCCAGTTCGAGGCGTAGCCGTCGGCGGTGCGCTTGACCGTCACCTTGGGCTTGTCGTCGGTGTGCGGCGAGCTGGCCAGCGAGTAGCACCGCGCCACGGATCCGGTGAGCTCACTCGGAATGCGCAGCGTCAGGAACTGTCCGGGCTGATAGGTGAAGCGCTCGCGCAGGTCCTCGGGGACGTCGAATACCAGCGAGCAGGAGTCGGCCGTCTCGTTGATGACCGCGGAGACCCGCAGCACGGCCGATCGCGAGCTGTGCGGTACGTCGACGGTGGTCATAGTGTCCTCTCGAACCGAAACTAGAACGTGTTCTAGTTTCACTATACGTGCCCGTCGCGCTGCCGGACAAGCTGGGCCTCCAGACCGGCGACCAGCACGTCCATCGAGAAGTCGTAGGAGTATTTCCCGCGCAGGTCGGCCATGTGCTTGGTGGCCCGCTCCACCGCCTCGGGCAAGGCCCGATCGTGCAATGCGGTGCGATCGCGCGGGTTCACCTTGGAGCGGCCGAACAGGTAGGTGTGGATGGTCGCATACGCGGCGAGCACATTGCGTTCGCTGAATCCGGCGTCGAACAGGATTTCCATCACGGCCGCGATGAGATCGAGCTGTTTGCCCAGCATCTGCTCGATCAGCACATCGCCGAGACCCGGATGCTTGCGCAATTTCTCGTCGATCTGATCGATGAGGTCGCGCAGCCGCATTTGCCACGGACCCGAATCATCCGGGGGCTTCCGCACCCCGGTGAGCGCGGCCGTCGCGACGAGATCGAGTAGCTCGCGTTTGTCCGCGACGTAGTAATACGGGGCCATCGGGGAAACGCCGAGTTCGCGGGACAGTCGGCGCATGGACAGTTTCTCCACGCCGTCCTGGCGGACCACCCGCAGGGCGGCCTCGACGATTTCGGCTTCCGAGAGGGTGTTGCCGCCCCCGCTTGTCTGCATACGCCCGACTCCCATACCACCTCGGCCACTCGTTGATAGTCGCAGCTCGATAGGCATCGCCTTGTCCGGGCGCGTATCCCGAATTGCGTCTCATGCCTGTTCAACTGCTGATTTTCCTCCCGCAGTCTAGAGCGCCGGGTGCCATGCGGGTCCCGGTCGGGTGGACCGTCCCGGCTTGTCCCGTTATCCGTGCAGCGGGCGGCGTGGCAATCATGATTGCTGGATGTGTGCTGCCTTAGCATTCCAGGAATGCGCCATGATCGACTTCCCGATGGTTTCGGGGTGCGAATCGATCCGAGGGTGCGCACTTATTCCGGTGGACGGTTCCTGGTCGGCGGATCGCCGACTCGGTTGCTGCGACTCGCGCCGGAAGCTGCGGCCATGATCGGTGACGGATACCTCGAAGTGACCGGCCCTACGTCGGTTCGGGTTGCCAGACGACTGCTCGATTCCGGTGTCGCGAATCCGCGGCCGCGGCTGTTGCCCGCGGTCGAGGACGTCACCGTGATCGTGCCGGTGCACAATGACGGCGCCGGTCTGGCGCGGCTGCTCGCCGCGCTGCGCGGGCATACCGTGATCGTGGTCGACGACGGCTCCGACCGTCCGGTGCGGGTCCCGGCCTCGCGCGGCAGCCGCTGCCGGGTGACGGTGCTGCGCCGCGATCGCAGACACGGCCCGGCCGCCGCCCGCAACTTCGGATTACGTGCCGCCGCAACCGAGTTCGTGGCCTTCCTGGACCCGGACGTGGTGCCGCGCACCGGCTGGCTGGAGGTCATGCTCGGGCATTTCAGCGATCCCAAGGTGGCGCTGGTGGCCCCGCGCATCCTGGCCGCGGATCCGGATTCCACCCTGCTGGCCCGCTACGAGCACACCCGCGGCTCGCTGCATCGCGGCCGCCGTGAATCGGCCGTGCAGGCGCACGGTCCGGTGCCCTACGTGCCGAGCGCCGCGCTGCTGGTGCGCCGCGCGGCGCTGCTGACCGAGGGCGGTTTCGACGAATCCATGGCGGCCGGTGGGGATATCGACCTGTGCTGGCGGTTGGATCGCGCGGGCTGGCGGCTGCGCTACGAGCCCGCCGCCCGGGTCGCGCACAGCAATCCGGTGACCATGCGAAAGTGGTTCGCGCACAAGATGAATCACGGCACCGGGGTGGCGCCGCTGGGGCAGCGGCATTCCGGGATGGCCGCGCCGCTGTCGATTCCGATCTGGACGGCGGTCACCGCGCTGCTGCTCGGCACGCTCACCTGGTGGGGCGTGTTCGGCGGGGCGCTGACCTTGATCGCCACCCTGTTCCGACTACGCCGGGTCTTCGCCGAACTCGACAATCCGACCCGGGTGGCGGCGATCTACATGGCGCGCGGGTTTTCCGGCGGCGTCTGGAGATTGGCCTCGGCGCTGTGCCGCGACTATTGGCCGGTGACCCTGCTGGGCATGCTGTGCTCGCGCCGGATCCGGCGTATCGCGCTGACCGTGGCGGTGGCGGATGGCTTGGCGGACTGGTTCATTCATCGCGAGGCGGGCAGTCTGGATCCGGCCCGCTACGTGGCCTGCAAACGCCTGGACGACGTCGCCTACGGCGCGGGCCTGTGGCGGGGCGCGGCGCGGGCGCGCAGCGCCGACGCACTGCGTCCGACCCTGCCGCCGCACTGAGACATCTATCCGCGAATCCGGGTTTCCCCCAGTCTGTCTCGTATACCCCGTCGCCAACTGAATAAGCGATGTTTAACAAAGTGCTGCCCAGCTCACATTTCGATGAGTGTCCGTCGCCATGTGACCTGCGGGACAAACGATCGGCTTCGCCCTATCGATCGCACCCTCGCCGGTACTCTTTGGGGCGGAAAGAAAGGCAAATGGTCAGCAACATCGCAGGTGGGAGCCCTCCGCAGCACGGCGCCGAGTCCGGCGCCCAGCTCGGCGCGCTGGAGGCCTATGCCGCACAAGCCCACGGATACCTCAGTGTGGGCGGCGAACAACTGGGTCAGCTGCCCGGTTTGCTGCGTCCCATGGTCCTGGAATCGTGGTTGCGCAGCCTGCGCGGCGGCGTCGATCCCATGGACGACGGCGACGGTCGCGGTCTGCGCGGCGCGGATCTGGAGCGCTATCGCGACGCGCATCCCATTGCCTCGGCCATGCCGCTGGTCGACAGGTTGTTGCTGCAGGATGCCTCCAGCACCGGGCTCATCGTGGTGGTCGCCGATCAATTCGGCCGGGTGCTCTCGGTGCACGGCACCGCGGATCGGGTGCAGGCCGTGACGGCGGCGGGCCTGCGCGAGGGAAACGACCTGAGCGAACGCCGGATAGGCACCAATGCCGTGGGCCTGGTGGTGCGCACCGGCCGCGCGGCCTGGATCCACGGCCCGGAGCATTTTCTGCACCGCATGCACCAGATCACGGGAGCCGCTGCGCCCGTTCATGATCCGGACGGGCGACTGGTGGGCGTGCTCATGATCGCGGGCGGGGTGCGGGTGGCGCGCCCGGAGATCCTGGCCCTGGTCAAGGCGGCGGCCACGGCGGCCGAGATGGATCTGCTGCTGGCGGCGGTGCGGTCCGGGCAGGACCGCCGCGCGGGTGCGGACGCGCCCGTGCCGGACCGTCTGGGCCTGGAGGTGCTCGGGCTGGGCCAGCCGCAATTGACGGTGGCGAGGGAGCGGGTTCCCTTGTCGCAGCGGCACGCCGAGATCATGCTGCTGCTGGCCGAACATCCCGAGGGACTGTCCGCCGATCACCTGGCGCTGCTCCTCGACGATGCCGATCTCGACAATGCCACCATTCGCGCCGCCATGTCCCGGCTGCGGTCGGTGGTGGGGTCGAACGTCTTCGGTTCGCGCCCCTATCGGCTGCGCGTTCCGATCGCCACGGATGTCGAGGAGCTGCGCGCGGCGCTCGATTCCGGGGACGTCCATACCGCCGTCCGGCTCTATGCGGGCCCGGCGCTCCCGCGCTCAACTGCGCCGGGAGTTATAGGCATTCGCGATGAATTGCGCGTCCGGCTGCGCACCGCCGTGTTGCGCTCAGGTGACGCGACGGTCCTCAGTCGCTGGACGGCGGGCGCCGAAGGCCGTGACGATGCGGCCGCCTGGGCCGTGTATCGCGCTGCCGTGGACCGGGATTCGCCGCTGTATGCGCAGATCGAAGCCAAGATCCGCGTGCTGGATCGGCGCATGGGTGTCGATGCAACGCAGATGCAACGTTTCGACTCATAGTCTTCGCTTCTGAAAGTGCGGTCGGTCACACCGCTGGTTCCCCATGTGGTCGCACCCACAGTCGTCGCACCCCGTCGCGGCCAACTAGACGCTCGTCCAACTTTTTTTCGGGAAAAAGTTCCGTTTTATTCACCGACCGCCTAGTCTTCGCGATACATGGACGGCATCCATGTGATGCAAGTGACAGCGCGGCCCGGCAGCGGCGATCGTCGGGGAAGTTGGAGGCGAACCACAGCAGGACATCCACGATGCGGATGGCCCGGAGGCACCCGCATCCCGGTTGGTTTACACCGAACAAACTGGCCGGTTCCAAGCACTAGTCGGATCACACGCGCGAGCGCCGCAGTCGCCGCTCGCTCATTCGTCGAATAACCCAGGGCAGTGCGGTATTCCGCGACCTGGCGCCGCTACCCGCGGCGCCCCAGGTCTATTTCGCCATGCCCTGAACCATTCGCGCACATAGCAATTCGCGAGTTCCAGGGAGGCTCTGGTGCAGGAACCGTTCCCGCTCATGCCCGGTCAGTTCGGGCTCTGGTACGCCCAGCTGCTCGATCCCGGCGTGCCGATCAATGTGGCGCAGTACGTGGACGTGCGCGGCGAACTCGATGCCGAGGTGCTGGCGCGGGCGCACGTGCAAGCCGGGCGCGAGTTCGAGTCGGTGCTCATGCAGCCCGCCGAGATCGATGGGGAACCACGCCAGTTCCTGAATCCGGAACTGCCCGTCGAGGTTCCGCTCATCGATCTGCGGGAGCACGCCGATCCGATCGCCGCCGCGCACACCTGGATGCGGGCCGACTACACCGCGCCGGTGGATCTGCTCACCGATCGGCTCTTCGCGGGTGCGGTGCTGTGGGTGGGGGAGCGGCGGTACTTCTGGTACCTGCGGGCCCACCACCTGGTGCTGGACGGCTACGGCGCGCTCACCAACACCATGCGGGTGGCCGAGATCTACACCGCGCGCATGACCGGGAACGAGCCGCCCCCGGTGCGGGACGGGACCATCCGGGCGCTGGCGGAGGCCGAGCAAAAGTACCGGGAGAGCACGCGTTTCGCCGCCGATCGCGAGTACTGGGCCGAACGGGTGCGCGGCCTGGAGCCGACCACGCTCGAGCGGCGCGTAGCGGGACCCGCACCGGCCAATCTGCGTTTCGGGCGGCAACTGCCCGAGCGGATCCTCGATCGATTGAACGAGTATGCCGCCGAACGGGATTCGCGGGTCGCGGTGGTGGTGCTGGCCGCCTTCGCCACCTATCTGGCGCGGCTCACCGATCGCGGCGAGGTGGTGCTGAGCCTGCCGGTGACCGGGCGCACCACCGAGGTGATGCGGCGCTCGGCGGGCATGCTGTCGAATATCGTTCCGCTGCGAATCGCGGTGGGCGCGGCGGCGACCTGGGCGGAATTGCTGAGCTCCACCCAGCGTGAGCTCACCGGTGCGCTGCGGCATCAGCGGTATCGGCCCGAGGATATTCGCCGGTATGCCGATCGTGAGGGGCAGCAGACGCGGCGCGCGCTGTTCGGGCCGCTGGCCAACATCATGCTGTTCGACCTGAGTCTGCCGCTGGCACGGGCGCGCGGGCGGTATCACGTCCTGACCAGCGGGCCCGTCGAGGATATGAGCCTGCAGCTGTATTACGGCGACGGCGATCGGGTGATGCTGGACCTCGAGGCCAATCCGAATCTGTACGGCCACGACGAGATCGCGCGGCATCATTCGCGATTCCTGCGGTTCCTGGAAAGGCTGCTCGCCGTAGATCCGGCGACGCCCGTGGCCGCGGTGGCGGTGACCACCGAGCTGGAACGCGAGGTGAGCCTGCGGATCTGGAACGACACCGCACGGCCGGTGGAGGCCGGGACGCTGGTGTCGATATTCGCGGCACAGGCCGCGCGCACCCCGGCGGCGGTGGCGCTGCGGTACCCGGAGGGCGGGTGCGAGCTCGGCTACGGCGAGCTGTCGAGCCGGGTCAATCGCCTGGCCCGCCACTTGATTTCGCTCGGCGTCGGGCCGGATGACCTGGTCGCGGTGCGAATGCGCCGATCGCCCGAGCTGGTGATCGCCGTGTACGCGATCCAGGCCGCGGGCGCGGCGTATGTGCCCATTGATCCGGATCATCCGGCCGAGCGGACCCGGCACATTCTCGAGACGGCGCGGCCGGTCTGTGTGCTGACCACGGCCCGCGATGATGTCGGGGGCGAATCCGAAAGTGCCGGACCGACGGTCGTGCGCATCGACGAGCTGGATGTGTCGGCGTTGGCCGATGGCCCGGTCACCGATGCGGAGCGCCGCGGTCCGCTGTGTCCGGGGCATACCGCGTACGTGATCTTCACGTCCGGTTCCACCGGGCGCCCGAAGGGTGTGGCAGTTTCGCATGCGGCGATCATCAACCGACTGGTCTGGATACAGTCCGAGTACCGGCTCACGGCGGCCGATGCCGTTTTGCAGAAGACCCCGGTTACCTTCGATGTCTCGGTGTGGGAGTTCTTCTGGCCGTTGCAGGTCGGCGCCACGCTGGTGCTCGCCAAACCGGACGGGCATCGTGACCCGGCCTATCTGGCCGAGCTCATTGCCCGCGCAGGAGTGACGGTCGCTCACTTCGTACCGTCCATGCTGTCGATCTTCGTCGAGGAACTCGCCGCCGCGAAAGCCATGGAAACTATGGCTTTGCGAATGGTCTTCGCATCGGGTGAGGTGCTGCCCGCCGCCACGGCGCAGCGGTTGCGGGCGCTCACCCGCGCCCGGCTGCACAATCTGTACGGTCCTACGGAGGCGGCGGTCGACGTTACCTTCCACGAGGTCGCCGACTCGGATGTCACCGGTGTGCCGATCGGCGCGCCGGTGTCCAATACCCGGCTGTACGTGCTCGATTCACGTCTGCGGCCGGTTCCCATAGGGACCCCGGGTGAGCTGTATCTGTCGGGGGTTCAGCTCGCCCGGGGCTATGTGGCGCGGCCGGGGCTCACGGCGGAGCGGTTCGTGGCCGATCCGTTCGCCGGGGCCGACGGACACGGCGGCCCGGGTGAACTCATGTACCGCACCGGCGATCTGGTGTGCTGGAGCGCCACCGGCGAACTGCTGTACCTGGACCGCACCGACTTCCAGGTGAAACTGCGCGGTCTGCGAATCGAACTCGGTGAGATCGAAACGGTCCTGGGCGCGGTCGAGGGCGTGCGGCGGGCCGTAGTGGTCATGCGGGAAGACCAACTGGTCTCCTACGTGGTGCCGACGGTGTCCGGGGCCACGACCACCTCGGCCGCTGCCATCGCCGCCGCCGGTACCGACACCGCCGCTGGTACCGACACCGCCGGTGCCGCCGCCGAGACTATTTCTGCTGCCGCCGCGCCGGGGTTCGCGCCCTCCTCGATGGATGTCGCCCGGCTGCGGGCTGCCGCCGCCGCGGCACTGCCCGCGTACATGGTGCCTGCCGCGTTCGTGCTGTTGGAGGCTGTGCCGCTCAATGCCTCCGGCAAACTGGACCGGGCGGCGCTGCCCGCGCCACAGCGGGTGCTCGTTGCATATCGCGAACCCGAGTCGGTGGTCGAGCGGACCGTCGCGCGGATCTTCGGCGAGGTGCTCGGGCGCGACCGGATCGGTCTCGACGACGATTTCTTCACCCTCGGCGGCAACAGCCTCATCGCCACGCGGGCGGCCGCGCGGCTCGGCGCGGAACTGGGGTGCCGCCTCGGCGTGCGCGAGCTTTTCGCCGCGACCACCGTGGGCGAACTGGCCGAGTTGATCGACGCTCGATTCCTGAGCGATGACACCGAATCCGGTCCGCACCTCCAGGTCCGGCCCCGGCCCGAGGTGCTGCCGCTCTCCCCGGCTCAACAGCGCATCTGGTTCCTGAACCGCTTCGAACGCTCCAGCGCCGACTACAACATGCCGTTCGTCCTGCGCCTGCGCGGCGCGCTCGACACCGACGCGCTGCGCTCCGCCCTGGCGGACGTGCTGCACCGCCACGAGGTCCTGCGCACCGTATTCCCGCAGTCCCAGGACGGCACCGCACACCAGCGAATCCTGCACCCGGACATGATTTCTCCGCTCGGTGCGGTGGAGTCGCTGGTGGCCGCGGCCGCACTGCTGGGCGGCACGGAGTCGACCGCATCCGTCGCGGAAGCGGCGCAGCCGATGCGGGACGAGTCGCCTACCGCCGATGCGGATCACGGTGAGCGGCTCGCCGCCGAGGGAACGCGGGGGCCGGGGCGCGCCTCTGTAGTGGAGGCTGCACTGGCCGGTGAATTGCGCGAATTCGCCACGGCTGGTTTCGATCTGGAGTGCGATACTCCGTTCCGGGCGCGGCTGTTCCAGGTAGCGGCGGACGAGTACGCGCTGGCGGTGGTGTTGCATCACATTGCCGCGGATGGGCTATCGCTGGGGGTGCTGGCGCGGGATTTGGGGCGGGCGTACGGGGCGCGGCGGGAGGGGCGTGGGCCGGAGTGGGCGGCGCTGTCGGTGCAGTATGCGGATTATGCGCTGTGGCAGCGGGAACGGCTGGGGGTGGCCGAGGATCCGGAGTCGCTGGTGGCGCGGCAGCTGGAGTTCTGGACCGATGCTCTGTTCGGGGCGCCGGAGCAGCTGGATCTGCCCGCGGATCGGCCGCGGCCCGCGGTGGCCAGTGGGCGGGGCGGGGCGCACACCCTCGAGTTGCCGCCGGAGGTGCATGCGCGGATCGCGGATACCGCACGTGCGCACGGGGTTTCGACCTTCATGCTGGTGCATGCGGTGTTGGCGGTGTTGCTGGCGCGGCTGTCGGGGGCCGAGGACGTGGTGATCGGCACGCCGGTGGGCGGGCGGGGCGAGCGCGAACTGGACGAGCTGATCGGCATGTTCGTCAATACGCTGCCATTACGCACCCGGGTGGACGCGCGGACGCCGTTCGACCGGTTGCTGGCGCAGGTGCGGGAGATCGATCTGGCGGCCTTCGCGCATGCCGACGCGCCGTTCGAGCAACTCGTCGAGGCCGTGAATCCGGCGCGGTCACAGGCTCGTCATCCGGTGTTCCAGGTCATGCTGTCGTTTACCGGAGCCGGGGATATCGGTGTCGAACTGCCCGGATTGCTTGCCACGGCAGGTACGCTGGACACCGGGGTGACCAAGTTCGACCTCTCGGTCGCGGTCACCGAAAGCTTCGCCGGTGCCGGTCCCGGGGAAGCTTTCGGCACCGGCGGGGATCCAGGCGGAGTTCAGCTTCGCACTGGATTTGTTCTCCCGCGCCACCATCCGCGAATACGCGCGGTGGTTCGCGCATTTGCTCGACGCCGTCTGCGCCGCCCCGCAAACCCCGGTTGCCGACCTGCCGCTCCTGGATGCCGGGCAGCGCCGACGGGTGCTGGAATCCGGCGCTGTCGCGGCGCTCACCCCGGGTGCGCCCACCATTGTCGCCGCCTTCGAGGCGCAGGTGCGGCGGGCTCCCGGGGCGGTGGCCCTGATCGACGGTCCGTGGATGCTCACCTACGGGGAGATGTCCGCGCACGTCAACTGGCTTGCCCGGCTGCTGGTTTCGCTCGGTGTCGGCCCGGACACCCTGGTGGTGCTGGGTATGCGCAGGTCGGCGGAGTTCGTGCTGGCCGCCTATGCGACGCTCACCGCGGGCGGGGCCTATGTCCCGGTCGATCCGGATCAGCCCGCGGCCCGGCTCGCACACGTTATTGAAACCGCCCAGCCGGTATGCATTTTGACCACCTCGGCCGACGGCTGGGCCGCCGCGGCGACCGCCCACGCCGATGGTGCGCCGATTCGCGTGGTGGCCGTGGATACGGCCGAGCTGTCCGGCTTCGCGGCCGATCCGGTCGCCGACGACGAACGCGGCGGCGCGCTGCACCCGGCCGCGCTGGCCTATGTCATCTTCACCTCCGGATCCACCGGCCGTCCCAAAGGCGTTGCGATTCAGCATTGCTCGGTGGCGAACCAGATCGACTGGATCTCCGCCGAGTACGGCATCGGGCCCGGCGACGTGGTGCTGTTCAAGACGCCCGCCACCTTCGACGTCTCGGTATGGGAACTATTCGCGCCGCTGTGCCGTGGCGGTCGCATGGTGGTGGCCGAGCACGACGGGCACCGCGATACCGCGTACCTGGCCGAGACCATCGCGCTCTACGGCGTGACCATGACCTCGTTCGTCCCGTCCATGCTGACGGTGTTCGCCGGGGCCGCCCGCGCGGAGGAGCTCGCCTCGCTGCGGACGGTGCTCGTCGCCGGTGAGGCCATGACGAGTGAGGCCGCCGCCGCCTTCGCCGCGGTGAGCCGGGCCGAACTGCACAATCTGTACGGCCCCACCGAATTCACGGTGCACGCCACGCATGCTACGGTTGATTCGTCCGGTTCTGGTCCGGCGCCGATCGGCCGCCCGGTCGCGGGCAGCCGGGTCTTCGTTCTCGACCAACGGCTGCAGCCGGTGCCCGATACCGTGATCGGCGAGTTGTATCTGTCCGGTGTGTAGCTGGCCCGCGGGTATCACGGCCGGGCCGATCTGTCCGCCGAGCGCTTTGTGGCAAATCCATACGGACCGTTCGGTTCTCGCCTGTATCGCACCGGCGACCTGGTCCGCCGCACCCGCCGCGGTGAGCTGGAATACCTGGGCCGCAGCGACTTCCAGGTCAAACTGCGCGGTCAGCGCATCGAACTCGGCGAGATCGAGGCGGCGCTGGCCGCCGCGCCCGAGGTCCGCGCCGCGGCCGTGACCGTCCACAAACACCGTACCGGTGAACTGCTGGTCGCCTACGTGGTCACCGATCTGCCGGAGGCCGACCTCACCGACATTCTCGGCGAGCGGCTGCGTGCCGTCCTCCCGTCCTACATGGTCCCCACCGCCTATGTGCACCTGGACCGGATGCCCCTCACCCCGTCCGGCAAGCTGGATCGCAAGGCCCTGCCCGAACCGGAACTGCGCGCCCGCGCCTTCCGCGCCCCCGTCACTCCCGCCGAGCGCGCGGTCGCCACGGTCTTCGCCGAGGTGCTCGCCGCCGAACAGGTCGGCCTGGACGACGACTTCTTCGCCCTCGGCGGCAACTGGCTGCTGGCGACCCAGATTTCGGCCCGCCTCGCGGCCGTCCTGGATGCCGATGTCCCGGTCCGGGCGCTCTTCGAGCACCCGACCGTCGCGGGCCTGTCCGCCCACCTGCGCCGCGGCGCCGCCGAACCCCGCAAACCCCTGGTCGCCCTGGAGCGCGGCAAGACCCCGGACCGCATCCCGCTCTCCTACGCGCAGCGGCGCATGTGGTTCCTCAACCACTTCGACTCGAACTCGGTCGCTGACAACCTGGTCGCCGCCATCCGCCTCACAGGCCCCCTCGACCACCCGGCCCTGAACGCCGCGATCACCGACGTGATCACCCGCCACGAAACCCTGCGCACCGTCTACCCGGCCGTGGATGGCATCGGCCACCAAACCGTCCTGCCGCCCACCGACCTCACCCACGACCTCACCCCCGAAACCATCCACCCGGACGCGGTCGCCGCCCGCATCCGCGACGTCGCGGCCCAGCCCTTCACCGTGACCGATCAGGTACCCCTGCGTCTGACCCTGCTCCGCGTCGTGCCTGCGGATCGTGCCGCATCGGTGGCGGCCGAGCACGTGCTGGTCTTCGCGGTGCATCACATCGCGGCCGACGGCTGGTCCATCGCACCGCTGACTCGCGACCTCATGACCGCGTATGCGGCGCGATGCGCGGGTGGCGCGCCGGAGTGGGAGCCACTGCCGGTGCAGTACGCCGACTACACGCTGTGGCAGCGGGAGGTACTCGGTGACGTCGAGGATTCGGAATCGCTGCTGGCGCGGCAGATTCGGTTCTGGCGGGAGGGGCTGGCCGGGATGGCGCCGGAGTTGGCGCTGCCCGCCGAGCGGCCGCGGCCGGGCACGGTGTCCGGGCGGGGTGCACGATTCGAGTTCACGCTGGACGGGGAGCTGCGGCGGCGACTGCGCGTGATCGCGGAGGACTGCCAAGCCTCGCTGTTCATGGTGATGCATGCCGCCTTCGCCGCGCTGTTGTCGAAAGTCTCGGGGCAGAGCGATATTGCGATCGGCACCCCGGTGGCGGGCCGCGGCGAGCAGGCGCTCGACGGGCTCGTCGGCATGTTCGTCAATACGCTGGCATTGCGCACGGAAGTGGTTGCGGCGCAGTCCTTCCGCGAGCTGGTCGCGAGCGTCCGCAATACCGATCTGCGAGCCTTCGCGCACGCGGATGTGCCGTTCGAGCGGCTGGTGGAGGCGCTGAATCCGGTGCGGTCACCCGGGCTGCATCCGTTGTTCCAGGTGGTGCTGGACTTCCAGAACACCGCGCAGCCCGCGCTCGAGCTGGCAGGTCTGGAGGTCGCGCGGCTGGACATCGACACCCGGACCGCGAAGTTCGACCTGCAGCTGACGGTGTGGGATGAACCGGGCCGGACGGGCGACGTCGATGCCGTGTTCACCGATGCCACAGATCTTTTCGACGAACGGACAATAGCGGCGCTGGCTCGGCGGCTGGACCTGATCCTGGATGCGGTCACCACCGACCCGGAGCAGCCGATCGGCGATATCGAGCTGCTGGTCGCCGATGAACGCGAGCAGGTGCTCAGCAGCTGGAACGACACCGCATTCGACCTCGTACACGTCCTGCCCGAAGGTGCGCCCGCGACGCTGGGTTCGCTCTTCGAGGCACAGGCATCGACCAGCCCGAACACCCCCGCGATCACCTTCGAGGGGACAACTCTGTCCTACGCCGAGTTCTCCGCGCGCGTGAACAAGCTGGCCCGCTACCTCATTGCGCAGGGTGTGGGACCGGATTCGCTTGTCGCCCTGGGTATGCGCCGGTCGCTCGATCTGGTGATCGGCATGTACGCCGTCATCACGGCCGGTGGCGCGTACGTGCCGCTGGATCCGGATCATCCGGAGGAGCGCAACCGGTATGTGCTGGACATCGCGAAGCCGCAGTGCGTGCTGACCTCGGCGCGATACGGTTTCGGCCGAGAGCGCGATGGAATGACAGGGGCCGGGGCGGGCGCGGTGTTGCGGATCGACGCCCTCGACCTGTCGGCTTACTCGGAAGCTCCGGTCACCGATGCGGAACGCGTGGCCCCCCCCTGCGGGAGTCGCACACCGCGTACGTGATCTTCACGTCCGGTTCGACGGGTCGCCCGAAGGGTGTGGCGGTCGAGCACGGCGCGATCGTGAACCGTCTGCTGTGGATGCAGGCCGAGTACCCGATCGGTTCGGATGACGCTGTCTTGCAGAAGACTCCGGCCACCTTCGATGTGTCGGTGTGGGAGTTCTTCTGGCCGTTGCAGACCGGTGCGCGCCTGGTGGTCGCTAAGCCGGACGGCCACCGCGACCCGGCGTATCTGGCGCGGATCATTGCCGAAGAGGGCATCACGACCGCGCACTTCGTGCCGTCGATGCTGTCGGTCTTCGTAGCCGCCCTCGGCGGTGAGCCCGCCGTCGCGTCCTCGTCCGCTGTTCTGGCGCGGGTTCGGCCGGAATACCGCAGTGGATCCTGGCCGAAGGCGGGCCGGGATGACGAGAGTCGGCCCGCAAGTCACGGTGCAGAGGCGCTGCGGCAGGTGTTCGCCTCGGGTGAGGTGCTGCCTGCGGCGACTGCGCAGCGGATGCGGGCGCTCACCGGGGCGCGGGTGCACAACCTGTATGGGCCGACCGAGGCCGCGGTGGATGTCACCTTCCACGAGGTGGGCGATGGTGACGGTGTTTCGGTGCCGATCGGGCGTCCGGTGTGGAACACGCGGGTTTATGTGCTGGATTCGCGGCTGCGCCCGGTGGGACCGGGGATCGCGGGTGAGTTGTATCTGGCGGGCGGGCAGTTGGCTCGCGGGTATGTGGGCCGGGCCGATCTGTCGGCGGACCGCTTCGTGGCCAACCCGTTCGAGCTGGGCGAGCGCATGTATCGGACGGGCGATCTGGTGGTCCGGAATCACGATGGTGATCTGGAGTGCCTGGGGCGCAACGACTTTCAGGTGAAGTTGCGTGGATTGCGGATCGAGCTCGGCGAGATCGAGGCCGCGCTGCTGGCGCAACCGGGTGTCGCGCAGGCGGTCGTGATGGTGCGCGGCGCTTCCGGGCGGGGTGAATACGGTGGTGCGGCAGCGGAAGCCGAGGCGCGGCTGGTGGGGTACGTGGTGCCGGTGCCCGGCGCGGACATCGCTCCGGAGTCGGTGCGCTCCGCGCTGGCGCGGGCGCTGCCGGGCTATATGGTTCCGGCTGCCGTCGTGGTGTTGGATGCTTTGCCGCTTAATGCGTCCGGCAAGTTGGATCGGGCGGCATTGCCCGCGCCGGTGTTCGAGACCACCGCCTATCGCAGGCCGGGGACGGTCGCCGAGGAGATTGTGGCCGGGGTATTCGGTGATCTGCTCGGTCGCGGCGGCTCCGGCGCGTCGCGCTCGGTGGGCGCGGATGACGACTTCTTCGGGCTCGGCGGCAGTTCCCTGCTGGCGGCGCGCGCGG
Source organism: Nocardia crassostreae (assembly GCF_001613405.1). Taxonomy (GTDB): domain Bacteria; phylum Actinomycetota; class Actinomycetes; order Mycobacteriales; family Mycobacteriaceae; genus Nocardia; species Nocardia crassostreae. The sequence goes on along the minus strand of NZ_BDCH01000025.1, from coordinate 76,779 downwards.
TGGCCCGGGTGGGTGCGGCGCTGGATGCCGAATTGTCGGTGCGGGATCTGTTCGAGGCTCCGACCGTGGCGCTGCTGGCCGCGCGGGCCGAGAGTCGGTCGGGGCGGGGCAATCGGATTCCGTTGCGGGCGGTGGAGCCGCGGCCGGAGCGGTTGCCGTTGTCGTATGCCCAGCGGCGGATGTGGTTCCTCAATCGGTATTGGGCTACCGCGTCCGGGGTGGGTCCGGGTGCGGCCGCCGACAATATTCCACTGGCCCTGCGGATTTCCGGTGTGGTGGATGCGGCGGTGCTCAATGCCGCGCTGCGGGATGTGGTGGAGCGGCACGAGAGCTTGCGCACCGTCTATCCGGACGGCCCGGACGGGCCGGAGCAGCGGGTGCGGGCCGCGGCCGCGACGGCCTTGATTCATGCCGCCGTTTCGGCGGGCGAGGTGGCCGGGCGGGTGGCGGCGCTGGCTGGTGTCGGATTCGACCGGACTCGTGAAACACCCTTGCGCGCCGCACTTTTCAGTAGTTCCGAGACCGACCACGTGCTGGTGCTGGTCGTGCATCACATCAGTGCGGACGGGTTCTCGCTCGGACCGCTGGCGGCCGATTTCCTGACGGCGTACTCGGCTCGGCGGGACGGCAAGCCGCCCGCCTGGTATCCGCTGCCGGTGCGGTACGCGGATTACACGCTGTGGCAGGCGGAATCGCTCGGGTCCGAGGACGATCCGGGGGCCGCGCTGCACGGGCAGCTGGACTTCTGGCGGACACGGCTGGCGGGGCTGCCCGAGCAATTGGAGCTGCCGGTGGATCGCCCGCGCCCGGCGGTGTCGTCGCTGCGCGGCGGCAGTCACCGGCTGGGCATCGACTCGGATCTGCACGGTGAACTGGCGGAGCTGGCGCGCAAGCACGACACCACGCTGTTCAGCACGGTGCACGCGGCGCTGGCGGTCCTGCTGGCCCGGTTGTCGGGCAGTGCGGATATCGCCATCGGCACCCCGGTCGCGGGGCGCGGCGAGCAGGCGCTGGACGGCCTGGTCGGCATGTTCGTCAATACGCTGGTGTTGCGCACCGAGATCGATCCGCGCGCCGGATTCGCCACCGTGCTGGATACGGTGCGCGAGGGCGATATCGCGGCCCTGTCGCATGCCGATCTGCCGTTCGAGCGGTTGGTGGAGGCTCTGGCCCCGGCGCGGGCGCAGAACCGGCATCCGCTGTTCCAGGTGGCGCTCACCTTCCACAACTACGAACTGCCCGCCGTGGCGCTGCCCGGGCTGCGGATGCGGCCGGAACCGGTGGACGCGGGGGTGGCCAAGTTCGATCTCCAGTTCACGGTCGTGGAAACCCGTGCCGCCGACGGTCGCGCGGGCAGTATGGATATCGAGATCGTCTACGCCACGGATCTTTTCGAGGCCCAGGGGATTTCGGTGCTGGCCCGGCGGTTCGAGCAGGTGCTGGCAGCGGTGGCCGCGGACCGGACCGTGGTGGTCGGCGATATTCAGCTGCTGAGCGGTGAGGAGCAGCGGCGGGCGCTGTACGAGTGGTCGGCCACGGGTGCGGATGCGGCCGAGAACACCACCCTCGCAGAGCGTTTCGCACTCGTGGCGGCCGCGCATCCGCAGGCGGTCGCGGTGCGGATCGCGGAGACCGTGCTGACCTACGCCGAGGTCGACGAGCGCGCCAACCGGCTCGCGCGGCGGTTGATCGCAGCAGGTGTCGGACCGGAATCGCTGGTGGCCGTGGCGCTTCCGCGCACCGCCGATATGGTTGTCGCGGTACTGGCGGTGGTCAAGGCCGGTGGCGGCTATCTGCCGATCGATCCCGCCTACCCGGCCGATCGCATCGAATACGTGCTGGACGATGCCCGCCCGGTGTGCGCCGTCACCAGCGGTGCGGCCGACCTGCCCGCGGGCTGGTTCGGCGGCCCGGTCATCGATCTCGATGTCGTGGACCTCGCGGGTGTCGACTCCGCTCCGGTGACCGACCGCGACCGCCGGGCCCCGCTGGATCCGGCCAATACCGCATACGTCATCTACACCTCCGGCTCCACCGGCCGCCCCAAGGGCGTGGTCATCCCGCACCGCAATGTGATCCGGCTGCTCGACAACACCCGCCGCCACTACGAATTCGGCCCCGCCGACGTGTGGACGCTGTTCCACTCCCATGCCTTCGATTTCTCGGTCTGGGAGCTGTGGGGCGCGCTGCTGCACGGCGGCAGCATGATCGTGGTCGACTACTTCACTTCCCGGTCGCCGCAGCAGTTCCGCGCACTGCTCGCCGAGCAGCGCGTGACGGTGCTGAACCAGACGCCCTCGGCGTTCTACCAGCTCATGGCCGCGGATGCCGAGGCGAGCGACGAACTCGCGCTGCGCTGCGTGATCTTCGGCGGTGAGGCCCTGGAACCGCAGCGGCTCACCGGCTGGTTCGCACGGCATCCGGAGCGGCCCGCGCTGGTCAATATGTACGGCATCACCGAGACCACGGTGCACGTCTCGCACCGGCCTATCGGCCCGGAGACGGGTGCGGCCAGCGTGATCGGCGGTGCGCTGGCGGGACTGCGGGTGCGTGTACGGGATGCGCGGCTGCGGCCGGTGCCGGTGGGCGTGCCGGGCGAAATATATGTCTCCGGTGGGCAATTGGCGCGCGGCTATCTCGGCCGCCCGGCGCTGACCGCGGCCCGCTTCGTGGCCGATCCGTACGGCCCGCCCGGAACCCCGGCCTACCGCTCCGGCGATCTGGCCCGCTGGACGGCCGAGGGCGATCTGGAGTATCTGGGCCGCGCCGATCAGCAGGTGAACCTGCGCGGCTTCCGCATCGAGCTCGGCGAGATCGAGGCGGCATTGCTCGCACGGCCGGAGGTGCTCGAGGCGGCGGTGGTCGTGCGCCACGACGAGACCGTGGGCGAGGCCCGCATTGTCGGGTACGTGGTACCGCTCGCCGAGAGCGCGCGGCCGTCGCGGGTACTCGACGCCGCCGCGCTGCGGCAGGCGGTCGCACGCGAGCTGCCCGAGCACATGGTGCCCACCGCCATTGTGGCGGTCGATCGAATCCCATTGACCGTCAATGGAAAGCTGGATCGAACGGCCCTACCGGCCCCGGTGTTCGAGACCACCGCCTATCGCAAGCCCGCCACCTTTGCCGAGGAGATCGTCGCGGGTGTGTACGCCGATGTGCTCGGTCTCGAGCTGGTCGGCGCGGACGACGACTTCTTCGCGCTCGGCGGCGGTTCGCTGCTCGCCGCCAAGGCGGTCGCCCGGATCGGCGCCGCGCTCGGTGTGACGGTCGGGGTGCGCGCCCTGTTCGAAGCGCCGGTCGTGGCGGCGCTGGCGGCGCGCGCCGGAACCGATGGGACGGGCCCGCGTCCCGTGCTGGCGGCGGGCGCTCGCCCGGATGGGCTCCCGCTGTCCCCGGCGCAGCAGCGCATGTGGTTCATCAACCGCTTCGATCGCGCCTCCACCGCGTACAACATCCCGCTGGCGCTGCGGCTGTCCGGTGAGCTGGATGCGCTCGCCCTCGACGCCGCGCTCGCGGATGTGATCGAACGCCACGAGACGCTGCGCACCGTCTATCCCGAGACGGCCGACGGACCCGTGCAGGTGATTCTTCCTGCGGCACAGGCCGTCTCGTCACTGCGCGCGATCTATGTCGCGGAAACCGCGCTGGCCCAGCGGATCCACGAGATCGCCACCACCTCCTTCGATGTGACCACCGATATCCCCGTCCGGGTGCGGCTGTTCCGCATCGTGGACAGTGATGGCGCGGCCGACGGCGACCATGTGCTCGCCGGTGTGCTGCACCACATCTCGGCCGACGGATCCTCGCTCGTTCCGTTCGTCCGGGACCTCGTACTGGCCTACGAAGCGCGCCTGACCGGTGCGGAGCCCTCCTGGGCCCCGCTCGCCATCCAGTACGCCGACTACGCTCTCTGGCAGCGCACCCTGCTCGGCTCCGAGGACGACGCCGGTTCGACCGCCACCCGGCAACTGTCCTGCTGGCGGACCGTCCTCGCCGGACTGCCGGACCAACTGAATCTGCCGACCGACCATCCCCGCCCCGCCCGGCAGAGCCTGCGCGGTGGCCACGTCGACCTCCACGTCGATGCCGAACTGCACTCCCGCCTGAGCGATTTGGGCCGTCGTCACGGCGCGACCCTGTTCATGGTGGTCCACGCCGCCTTCGCCGCCCTGCTCGCCAGGCTGTCCGGAACCACCGATATCGCCGTGGGCACCCCGATCGCCGGACGCGGCGACGCCGCACTCGACGACGTGATCGGCATGTTCGTCAACACCCTGGTCCTGCGCGCCCAGGTCGACGCCGCCGAACCTTTTACCGGCCTGCTGGCCCGGGTGCGCGCGGCCGACGTAGCGGCGCTCTCGCACGCGGACGTCCCCTTCGAGCGCCTGGTGGAGGTCCTCAACCCGGAGCGCTCCACCGCCCGCCACCCCTTGTTCCAGGTGGGTCTGTCCTTCCAGAACCACGACCGCGCGCGACTCCGCCTGCCCGGCCTCACCATCACCGAAATCGAATACGACAACGGCACAGCCCAATTCGAACTGCACCTATTCGCCGTCGACCACTACGGAGCAGGCGGCAACCCCGCCGGTCTCGACCTGACCCTCGGCTACGCCACGGACCTGTTCGCCGAGCCCACGGCCCAGCGCATCGTCACCGCTTTCGGTCTGCTACTGGAAACCATTGCGGCACGACCGGACACGGTCGTGGGCGATATCGACCTCCTTGGTGCGGAGCAACGGCGGCAAGTGGCCGAGTGGAACACGACGGCGCACCCCCTGCCTCCCGCCACCCTCGCCGATCTGGTCGACGCCCAGGTCGCGGCCACCCCCGACGCCGTCGCCCTGCTCGACGCCACCGGCGAAATCGTCCTCACCTATGTCGAATTCGATGCCCGGGTCAACCGGCTCGCCCGTCGCCTCATCGCCGACGGCGTCGGCCCGGAGGCCACCGTGGTGCTGGCCATGCGGCGCGGGACCGATCTGGTGGTCGCCATGTACGCGGTGGTCAAGGCCGGTGCCGCCTATGTGCCGATCGACCCGGACCACCCCGCCGACCGCATTGCTGACATCATGGAGACCGCCGCTCCGGTCTGCGTGCTCACGAACGCCGCCGACGGCGCGCCGTTCGTGACGGACCGGCCCGTGCACGAGATCGACCGGCTCGATCCGACCGCCTTCGCACCGGCGCCGATCACGGACGCCGACCGGGTTCGCCCGCTGCGGGCCGACAACCCGGCTTACGTCATCTTCACCTCCGGCTCGACCGGCAAACCGAAGGGCGTGGCCATCACCCACGCCGCGGTGACGAACCAATTGCGCTGGCTGCGAGACACTTTCCAGCTCGACTGCAATGACCGTGCCCTGCTCAAAACCCCCGCCACCTTCGACCTTTCCGTCTGGGAGTTCTGGTCGCCCCTGGTCACCGGCGGCAGCCTCGTCGTCACCGAACCGGGCCACGAGCGCGACCCGGACCGCCTGCGGGCACTGATGGAACGGCACGCCGTCACGGTCCTACACCCGGTCCCCGCGCTGCTCGGCATGCTCCTCGCTCAGGGCCCGCTGCCCGCATCGGTCCGTGCGGTCCTCGCGATCGGCGAGGCCCTACCCGCGAGCACAGCCGCGGACTTCCTGGGCACGGTCGCTCGTCCGCGTTCGGGCGGCCAGGGTGCACGGCTTTTCAACCTGTACGGACCCACCGAGGCGGCGGTTTCGATTACCGCGTTCGAGGTGCGGGAGCGGCCGGGCCACACGGTGCCGATCGGCGCGCCCGCGTGGAACAGCCGGGTGCATGTGCTCGATGCCCGGCTGCGGCCGGTGCCGGTCGGGGTGCCCGGTGAACTGTATTTGGCGGGTGCGCAGTTGGCTCGCGGGTACTTCGGCCGGGCGGCGCTCACGGCGGAGCGTTTCGTGGCCGATCCGCACGGGTCGGGCCGCATGTACCGAACCGGCGATATCGTGCGCTGGAATGCCGACGGGGTCCTCGAGTACCTGGACCGCGCCGATTTCCAGGTGCAGATCGGTGGTTTCCGGATCGAGCTTGGCGAGGTGGAAACCGCGCTGCGCCGCCAGGCCGGGGTGAGTGCCGCGGTGGCGGTGGCTCACACCATGGGCGACACCGGGGCCCGCTTGGTGGCCTATGCCGCGGTGCCCGAAACCGATCCGGGCAGGTGTGGCGAGGTGGCGGCGGCATTGCGCGTCGCGCTCGGTGCGGAGTTGCCCAAGTACATGATTCCGGCCGAGATCGTCGTGCTGGACGCGCTGCCGCTCAATGCCAACGGAAAGATCGACCGCTCCCGGCTGCCCGAGCCGATCGGCACTCGACCAGTGTTCCGCGCTCCGGTCACCGAGCTCGAATGCCGGATTGCCGCCGCCTTCGCCGAAGTGCGCGGTGTCGAGTCGGCCGACGTCGCAGCAATCGGTCTGGACTCCGATTTCTTCGCGCTGGGCGGGAATTCGCTCATGGCGACCCGGCTGGCGGCGCGACTCGGCTCCGATATCGGGGTGCGCATTCCGGTGGCGGCGGTGTTCGAAGCGCCGACCGTGGGGGCGCTGGCCGAGTGGGTCGCGAGTGCGGAGCCGGAAGACGCACGGCTGGTTCCGGTTCGCCGGAGCGGGGCAGGACCGGCTCCGCTGTCGCTGGCGCAGCAGGGGATGTGGGTGCTGAATCGGTTGCAGCCGAATTCGGCGGCCTACCATGTGCCCGCGGCGATTCGGCTCACCGGCGCGCTCGATGACATTGCGCTGGCCGCCGCACTGCGGGATGTGCTGGGGCGGCACGAGATTCTGCGGACCCGGTATCCCGAGGTGGATGGCGAGCCGGTACAGCAGGTGCTCGCGGTGGACGAGACGCGGTTCGATCTCACACCGGTTCCGGTGGCGCACGAGGATATCGATGCGCGGCTGGCGGAGATCGTGGCCGCGGGATTCGACGTCGCCGCGGATCCGCCGGTGCGGGCGCGGCTGCTGCGGGTCGCTCCGGCCGAGCATGTGCTGGTGGTCGTGCTGCATCACATTGCCGCCGACGGGTATTCGATAGCGCCGATGACACGGGATCTGATGACCGCGTACGCGAGCCGGGTGGGTGGCCTGCCGCCCGAGTGGACGCCGTTGGAGATCCAGTACGGCGACTACTCGGCCTGGCAGCGGGAACTGCTCGGGGCCGATGCCGATCCGGAGAGTCTGCTGTCGAAACAGCTGCGGTTCTGGATCGACGAATTGTCCTCCGCGCCGGAACAGCTGGCGCTGCCGACTGATCGGGCGCGGCCCGCTCGCCGCGAGATGCGGGGCGAGACCATTGATTTCGAGGTCGGCGTGGAACTCACCGCGACTCTCGTGAGCCTCGCCCGCGAGCACGGGACCACGCTGTTCGGCGTGGTGCACGCCGCTTTCGCGGTGCTGCTGGCCAAACTCTCCGGACAGCAGGATATTTCGATCGGCGTCCCGGTCGCCTGTCGAGGTGAGCGCGTGCTGGACGACCTGATCGGCATGTTCGTCAATACCGTGGTGCTGCGCACCGAGGTGGACGGCCGGGCGTCCTTCGAGCAGCTGCTGCGGCAGGTGCGGGATCGGGATCTGGCCGCCTTCGCGCGGGCCGACGTCCCGTTCGAGCGGGTGGTCGAGGCCGTCCTGCAGCACACCGGACGCACCCGCTCCAGCGCGTTCACGCCGCTGTTCCAGGTGATGCTCACCTTCCAGAACCTGCCCGCGGGCGCGGTGGAGCTCCCCGGCCTGGCGGTCGAGGTGCTGGAACCGAGCCTGGGCGAGGCCAAGTTCGATCTCCAGCTCACCGGTATGGAGTGCTGCGACGAGTCCGGGCGGGTCATCGGCCTGCGCATGCGATTCGCCTATGCCGCGGATATTTTCGGCGCGAGCACCATCGGCTTGCTGGCGGAGCGGCTACTGCGCGTGCTGCGCGCCATTGCCGCCGATCCGGCGGCAGCCGTGCGCTCGATCGACATCCGCACCGATGCGGAGCGGAACCGGCGCGGCGGCAGCGCATCTCGCGCAATGGCCGCGATATCGCCCACGGATTCGCCCCCGCTACCGGAGTTGATCGCCGCCGCGGCGGCCCTCGCCCCCGATGCCGTCGCCGTCGCACACGGCGCCCACGCCGTCACCTACCGCGATCTCGCCGACAAACTCGCCGCCGTCGCCCGCGCCATGGGCCCCGCGGCGAAACCGGAAGCGCTGGTGAATGTCGCACTCGCCGGGCTGTCGCCCGGCATGCTGGCCGCCCTCGGCGCGGCCGGTCTGGCCGAGGCGCTGCACACCTTGTCCGCGGACGCGCACGCCCTGGTCATCCGCTCGGAAAGCACGTCGGAAGGAAACCACTGATGTATCACGCAGAGTCGGTCGCCCTCACCCGCTTCGGCAACCGAGCGGCCTTGCGCCGCGCCTACGGCATTGCGGACCTGCCGAATCTCATCGATATCGTGGCCGGGCTGGAACCGGAGCGGATCGCCGTGCGCGACGGCGACGCCGCCCTCAGCTATGCGGTGCTGGCCACCGAGCTCGGGGCGCTGGCCGAGGCCATGGGCGGCGCGCTGGAACCGGACGCGCTGGTGCAGGTGGTGCTGTCCGGTCAGCTGCCCGGCCTCATGGCGGGCGCGGCGGGCGCGCTCGCCACCGTGCTGGAAGACCTGCTCGCGGACGCCCTCGACGCGGCCGCCGGGGTGCTGACACCGGATCTCGCGCCCATCGAAACGCTGGTCACGCTGTTCGAGAAGCAGGTGCGGCGCACCCCGGACGCCATCGCCCTGCAATTCGGTGAAATCACGCTCACCTACGCCGAATTCGACGCCCGGGCCAATGCGCTGGCCCGGCGGCTACGGCAACTCGGCGTCGGCCCGGATGCGCTGGTCGACCTGGCGATGCGCCGCTCGATCGAACTGCTCGTCGGCATGTACGCGATTCTGAAGGCGGGCAGCGGCTATGTGCCGGTCGACCCCGATCATCCGGCCGAGCGCATCTCCTATGTGCTGGCCACCGCCGCACCGGCCGTGGTGCTCACCACCACGGCGGACCAGCCGGAGTTCGACGCCGCGGTCCCGGTGCTGCGCATCGACGAATTCGAGGCGGGCGAGCCGGATGCCGCGGCATCGGCGGCCCTCTCGCCGAGCGAGGATCCGGAGCTCGCCCAGCCCGACGGCGACAATATCGCCTACGTCATCTTCACCTCGGGCTCCACCGGCCGCCCCAAGGGCGTGGCCGTATCGCACCGCTCCATTGTCGCGAATCTGCGCTGGCGGCAACGGCTCTACCGGCTGCACGCCGATGACGCGGTGCTGCAGAAGACCCCGTTCACCTTCGACGTCTCGGTGTGGGAGTTCTTCTGGCCCTTGCAGGTCGGCGCGCGCCTGGTGATCGCGGAGCCCGACGGCCACCGCGATCCGCCCTATCTGCTGCGCACCATCGCCGACGCGGGCGTCACGGTCGCGCATTTCGTGCCGTCCATGCTGTCTGTCTTCGTGGCCGAGGCCGCGGCGACGGAGGCGCGCGGCGCGACCGGCGTATCCGACTCCCTGCGTTTGGTTTTCGCCTCCGGTGAGGCGCTGCCCGCCGCGACGGCCGCCGGGTTCCGCGATGTGTCCGGCGCGACCCTGCACAATCTGTACGGCCCGACCGAGGCCGCCGTGGACGTGACCGCGCACGAGGTCACGGCCGCCGATCGCGAGACGGTGCCCATCGGCGCGGCTGCCGACGACACCGATCTGCTGGTGCTGGACGAACATCTGCGGCCGGTGCCGCCGGGCGTGGTCGGCGAACTGTATCTGGCGGGCGTGCAGCTGGCCCGGGGCTATGTGGCCCGGCCCGCGCTCACCGCCGAGCGCTTCATCGCCAATCCCGAGGGCGCACCCGGCGATCGCATGTATCGCACCGGCGATCTGGTGCGCTGGCAGCCCGCCGTCGACGGCGGCCCGGCGGAACTGGAATACCTGGGCCGCAGCGACTTCCAGGTGAAGCTGCGCGGTCTGCGCATCGAACTGGGCGAGGTGGAGGCCGCCCTGCTGCGGCACGCCGCCGTGGCGCAGGCGGCGGTGCTGCTGCACACCCGGGCGAACGGGGACGGAGCGCTGGTCGGATACGTGGTGGCGGCCGCCGATCAGGAACTCGATACCGCCGCCGTGCTGACCGCGGTGCGGGCGCACGTGCCCGGCTACATGGCGCCGTCGCTGCTCGTGGTGCTCGCCGAAATGCCGTTGAACCCCAATGGCAAATTGGATCGCCGCGCGCTCCCGGAACCCGAGTTCGGCGATGCTACGGTCGAATACCGCGAGCCCGAGACCCTGGCCGAGCACGCCGTGGCGGCGGTCTTCGCGGAGTTGCTCGCGGTGGACCGCGTCGGCGCGGACGACGACTTCTTCGCCCTCGGCGGCAATTCGCTCATCGCGACCCGGGCCATAGCGCGGGTGGCGCGGTCGCTGGGCATCGATCTGGATATGCGCGACTTCTTCGATCGGCCCAGCGTGGCCGCACTGGCGGCACTCGCCGACGCGGCCGCCGTAGCCGCACCGCGCCCGGCGCTGGAAGCCGGGCCGCGCCCCGAGCACGTACCGCTGTCTCCCGCACAGCAGCGCATGTGGTTCCTCAACGAATACTCCCGGATCGACTCCGATACGGCCGCAGCCGGTTTCGATCCGGCGGCGGTGGACAATATGCCGTTCGCGCTGCGCCTGCGCGGTGCGATCGACCGTCCCGCGCTGGCGGCGGCCGTCACCGATCTGCTCGACCGGCACGAATCGCTGCGCACCCGCTACCCGCTCACCCCGGCCGGACCCGCACAGATTGTGCTACCCGCGCCCGCCGTCGACCTCACGCCCGTCGATGTGCCCGAGCACGGCCTGGTCGCCGCTGTCATCGAGGCGGCCGCAGCCGGATTCGATGTCACAGCCGAGGCGCCGTTGCGCGTGCGGCTGCTGCGCCTCGCCGCCGAGGATCACGTGCTGGTGCTGGTGGCACACCATATCGCCGCCGACGGCGCATCTATGGCCCCGCTGCTGCGCGACCTCGTCACCGCCTATGCCGCGCGGTGTGCGGGCGCCCGGCCCGAATGGGCTCCGCTCGCGGTGCAGTACGCCGACTACGCGCTGTGGCAGCGGCAATGGCTGGGTGACGACGCCGATCCGGACTCGACGGCGGCCCGCCAGATCCGGTTCTGGACAACAGAACTCGACGACCTCCCGGCGCAGCTGGACCTGCTCGCCGATCGCCCGCGCCCGGCGGTGTCCACCTATCGCGGCGCGACCCTCGACACCGCGCTCGGCCCGGAGCTGACCGCCGCCGTGCACCGCATGGCCGCGCGGCACCGCGCGACCCCGTTCATGGTGCTGCACGCCGCCCTGGCCGCCCTGCTGGCCCGGCTCTCCGGCACCACGGATATCGCCATCGGCGCCCCCGTCGCCGGTCGCGGCGACCGTGCGCTGGACGACCTGGTCGGCATGTTCGTCAATACCCTGGTGCTGCGCGCCGATGTGCCCTTCGAGCGCCTGGTCGAAGTTCTGGACCCACCCCGGGCGCAGCACCGGCATCCGCTGTTCCAGGTGGCCCTGTTCATGCAGAACCTCGGTGAGATGGCGATCGTGCTGCCGGGGCTGGCGGCCGAGCCGGTCGAGTTCGATCCCGGCTTCGCCAAATTCGACCTGCAGCTGACCGTCACCGGCGCCGACGACTACCGCATCGAATTCACCTACGCCACCGACCTCTTCGACGCCCACACGGTGCGCGAGTTCGCCGCCAAGTTCACCCGGCTACTGACCGCCGCCACCGCCGACGCCACCCGTCCGGTGGGCGATATCGAACTGCTCGACGCGGGCGAGCTCGACTACGTGCTTTCCAGCTGGAATGCCACCGGCCACAAGGTCGCCGACCGCTACCTGCACGAGGGCTTCGACGCGCAGGCCAGCCGCACACCGGACGTGACCGCGCTGGTCTTCGGCGACACCGCGCTCAGCTATGCCGAGCTGTCCGCTCGCGCCAACCGCCTGGCCCGCCTGCTCATCGCGGACGGCGTCGGCCCCGAGGCCCTGGTCGTACTGGCCATGGCCCGCTCCGTCGATCTGGTCGTCGCCATGTACGCGGTGCTCCGCGCGGGCGGCGCGTATGTGCCCGTGGACCCGGGCCATCCGGCCGACCGGGTCGGGCACATTCTGGCCACGGCCCGCCCGCACGCGGTATTCACCACGCACGGCGATGGATTCGCCCTGCCCGAGACGGCCACCGTGCCCGTGCACTACCTCGACGAGCTGGAGCCGGACGGCCTCTCGGCCGCCAAGATCACCGATCGGGAGCACCGCGCCCCGCTGCTCCCGGATCACCCGGCATACGTGCTGTTCACCTCCGGCTCGACCGGAAAACCCAAGGGCGTGAGCGTCACTCACCGTGCCATCGCCAATCAGCTGGCCTGGATGCAGTCCGAGTACCGGGTGCGCGCCGACGACGTGTACCTGCAGAAGACCGCCACCACCTTCGATGTCTCGCTGTGGGGTTACTTCCTGCCGCTGCGCGCGGGCGCGACCCTCGTGGTCGCGACCCCGGACGGTCATCGTGATCCCCGCTACATCGCGGAAACCATTGCCCGCCAACGTGTCACGCTCACCGATTTCGTGCCCGCCATGCTCGCGGTCTTTGCCGCGCATGCCGAGCGCGCCGAACTACGCACGCTGCGCGATGTTTTCGCCATCGGCGAGGCACTGCCGCCGGAAACCGTCGCCGCCTTCCGCGCGGTCAGCGACGCCGGACTGCACAACCTGTACGGCCCCACCGAGGCGGCCGTCTCCATTACCGCCCGCGAGGCCACGGGCGAGGAGGCCACGACGGTTCCGATCGGTGAACCGGAATGGAATTCCGAGGTCTACGTCCTCGATGCGCGCCTGCGCCCGGCGCCCATCGGCGTGCCCGGCGAGCTGTACCTGGCTGGTGTGCAATTGGCGCGCGGCTATCACGGCCGCGTCGATCTGACCTCGGATCGCTTCGTGGCCAACCCGTTCGGCCGGGCCGGGCAGCGCATGTACCGCACCGGCGATCTGGTCGCCTGGAATCAGGACGGTGAACTGGTCTACCTGGGCCGCTCGGACTTCCAGATCAAATTCCGCGGTCAGCGCATCGAACTCGCGGAGATCGAGAGCGCGCTGCTGCTGGATCCGGCGGTGAGCCAGGCGGCGGCCCGGCTGGTCACCGGGGAGACCGGAGATTATCTGGCCGCCTACGCGATTCCGGCCTCCGGTGCCCGACTCGACCTCGATCGGCTGAAAGACGGGCTGGCCCGGGTATTGCCGTCGTACATGGTGCCGACGGCCATCGTCGAACTCGCGGAGTTCCCGCTCAATACCAGCGGCAAGCTCGACCGCAGAGCGCTACCGCTTCCGGTATTGCGGGCCAAGCGTTTCCGCGCCCCCGTCGATGCCACACAGCGCCTGGTGGCGGGCGTGTTCGCCGAGGTCCTGCGCACCGATCGAGTGGGCCTGGACGACGATTTCTTCGCGCTCGGCGGCAGCTCCCTCGACGCCACCAAGGTGACCGCCCGGATCGGTGCGGAACTCGGCGCCCGAATCCCGGTACGCACCTTGTTCGACACCGCCACGGTCGAAGGCTTCGCCGCCGCCGTCGCGGCGCGATCCGATGCCGCGCCGTGCCCGCCCCTGCGCCCGCGGCCCCGGCCCGCGCGCATTCCGCTCTCGCCCGCACAGCAGCGGCTGTGGTTCCTCAATCGCATGGAGAGCGAGGACGGTGGGCGCACCGTCTACAACCTCCCGCTCGTACTGCGCCTGTCCGGCCGCCTGGACGTGCTCGCGCTCGAGCGCGCGGTGCTCGACGTGCTGGCCCGCCACGAAGCGCTGCGCACCTGCTACCCGGATACCGAATTCGGGCCCTACCAGCGCATTATGGATGCCGCCGAGATCGGCCTCACCCTGCATCAGGTCCCGGTGACGGAGGCCGAGATCCCGGCCGCCATTGCCGCCGTGAGCGCGGCGGGCTTCGATGTGACCCGCGAACTGCCCTCCCGCATCGCGTTGCTGGCGATCGAGCCCGGCGAAGAAGTCGGTGCATCCGAATTCGTGCTGGTGGTCGTGGTGCACCACATTGCCGCCGACGCGTTGTCCATGACACCGCTGGTGGCCGACCTCATGCGGTCCTACGACGCGCGGCTGCGCTACGCCGATCCGGGGTGGGAGCCGCTCGCGGTGCAGTACGCCGACTACAGCCTGTGGCAGCACGCGCCGCTCGGTTCGGCGGAGCGGTCCGGGGATATGGCGTATCAGCAGCTGGAGTTCTGGCGGGCCGCGCTCGCCGGACTGGCTCCGCAGCTGCCGCTGCCCACCGACCGCCCGCGCCCGGCGGTTGCGGCCAATATCGGTGCGGCCGTGGACTTCTCCATCGATCCGGAGGTCACGGCCCGGCTGCGTGCGCTGGCCCGCGCGCACAATGCGACGCTGTTCATGCTCGTCCACGCCGCCTTCGCGACCACATTGGCCCGGCTCTGCGGTACCGGCGATGTGGCGATCGGAACGCCGATCGGCGGTCGCGGGGAGCGTGAACTGGATGCGCTCATCGGCATGTTCGTCAATACGCTGGTGCTGCGCACCGAGGTCGACGGTGAGCTGTCGTTCGCCGAACTGCTGACGCGCGTGCGCGATACCGATCTGGCGGCCTTCGCCCATGCCGAACTGCCCTTCGAGCGCCTGGTCGACGCGCTGGCGGTGGACCGCACCACCGGTGCGCATCCGCTGTTCCAGGTCATGCTCAGCCTCACCGAGAACACCCGGGCGCCCGCCCTCACGCTCCCGGAACTCACCGTCACTCCCCTCGAGATCGACGATCCGGCGGTCAAATTCGACCTGCACCTGGTAATGACCGAATCGGGGGAGCGCAATGGGCTGTCCGGCAGCCTGCGCTACGCGACGGAGCTGTTCGACGCCGCCACGGCGGCATCGTTCGCGACCCGCTTCGCACGGGTGCTGGAAGCCGTGGCCGCCGATGGCACCGTCCGGGTCGGCGATATCGAACTGCTGGACGCCACCGAGCGGAACCGAATCCTGACGGGCTGGAACGACACCGCCCGGCCGATTGCCGAGGAACCGGTCGTCGAGCTGTTCCGAGCACAGGCCGAGCGAACTCCGCAGGCTCCCGCCCTCGTCGTTCCGGCGGGGTACGCCCGCCGAGCCGAGCTGACCTATGCCGAGTTCGCGGAGCGCGTGCACCGTCTGGCGCGCCGTCTCGTCGAGGCGGGCGTGGGACCGGAAACGCTTGTCGCGCTGGGTATGCGGCGCTCACCGGAGCTGGTCGTCGCCGCCTACGCCGTCCTCGAAGCCGGTGGCGCCTATGTGCCGCTGGACTTGGATCAGCCGGAGGAGCGGCTGGCCCACCTGCTCGAGACCGCGGCTCCGGTCTGCGTGCTCACCACCGCGAGCGACCGGTGCGCCACCGATATCCCCACCGTGGTTGTGGATGAACTGGACCTTGCCGAGTACGACGCCGTTCCGCTCACCGATGCCGACCGGATCGCGCCGCTGCGGCCCTCCAATACCGCGTACGTGATCTTCACATCCGGATCGACCGGCCGCCCGAAGGGCGTGGCCGTGCCGCATGCGGCGGTGGTGAACCAGATCCGCTGGATCACCGGCGAATACGGCATGACCGCCGCCGACATCGTGCTCTTCAAGACGCCGCAGACCTTCGACGTCTCGGTGTGGGAGTTGTTCGGCCCCTTGGCCGTCGGCGCTCGGATGGTCGTCGCCGATGCGGACGGGCATCGTGACCCGCGATACCTGGCTGAGGTGATCGCGGCCGAGCGGGTCACCATGACCTCGTTCGTGCCTTCCATGCTGACCGTGTTCGCGGGCACGGCCGATCCGGGCAGGCTGAGCACGCTGCGGGCGCTGCTCATTGCCGGAGAGGCCCTCACCGCCGACGTGGTGCATGCCATCCGCCGCGTGAGCGCCGCCGGACTGCACAACCTCTACGGGCCCACCGAATTCACGGTCCACGCGACGCACGCCCCTGTCGCGGACGACGTGAGCGGTGCGGTGCCGATCGGGCTGCCGGTGTGGAATGCACGGGCGTACGTGCTGGATTCGCGGTTGCACCCGGTCGCGCCGGGTATCGCGGGAGAGCTCTATCTCGCGGGCGATCAGCTGGCGCGCGGATACGCCGGACGGATGGATCTGACCGCGGATCGGTTCGTGGCCAACCCGTTCGGAGCCGGTGAACGCATGTACCGCACCGGCGACCTGGTGCGCCGTGCCGCCGACGGCTCGATCGCGTACCTGGGCCGCACCGACTTCCAGGTGAAGCTGCGCGGTCTGCGCATCGAGCTAGGCGAGATCGAATCCGCGCTCACCGCACTGGATTCCATTGCCCGCGCGGTCGTCATGGTGCGCGACGACCACGGCGTGGGAGGCTTGCTCGTCGCCTATCTGATCGCTGCGGCGTCTGTTCAGGTATCAGTCGATGATGTCGAAGCGGAAGTGGCCCGGCGGTTGCCCGGCTACATGGTCCCGTCCGCCTGGGTGGTGCTAGACGAATTCCCGGTCAATGCCTCCGGCAAGCTGGATCGGCGGGCGCTGCCCGCGCCCGCACCGGCGCGGCGGGAGTTCCAGGCCCCGGCCGGGGCCACGGAAATCCTTGTCGCCGAGACCTTCACCGCTCTGCTCGGCCTCGCCCGCGTCGGCGCCGACGACGACTTCTTCGCTCTCGGCGGCAATTCGCTGATCGCCACCCAGCTCGTCGCCCGCCTGGCCAAGGCCACCGGCGTCGAGATCGGGCTGCGCGCACTCTTCGAGACCCCCACCGTGCGCGGCCTGGCCGCCCGGCTGCTCGCGGGTGCCGTCGCCGCGGCCGCCGAGATCCCGCCGCTCACCGCCCAGGATCGCGGGGAGATCATTCCGCTGTCCATCGCGCAGCAGCGCATGTGGTTCCTCAATCGCTTCGATGCTCGCGGCGGCGCGTACAACATCCCGTTCGCGCTGCGGCTGACCGGGGCTCTTGATCTCGATGCGCTACGGGCGGCCATCGCCGATGTCATCGACCGGCACGAAACCCTGCGCACGCTCTATCCCGAGCATGACGGCGAAGCGCGCCAGCTGATCCTGCCCGTCCGTACCAAGCTGGTCGATATCGTCCCGGAAACCATTGCCGCCGAGCAGATCCCGGAAGTCCTGGCGGCGGTCGCGCGCACTTCGTTCGATGTCACCGCCGAAGTCCCGCTGCGGGCCCGGCTGCTGCGCGTCGAGTCGCCCGCCGCGCCGCCCGCGCACATCCTGCTGGTCGTGGTGCACCACATTGCCGCCGACGGCTGGTCCTTCGCGCCGCTGACCCGCGATCTCGCGACCGCCTATGTGGCCCGCTGTGCGGGCAGCACCCCGTTCCGGACGGCCCTGCCGGTGCAGTACGCCGACTACGCGCTCTGGCAGCGGAAGGTGCTGGGCCGCATCGACGACGACCGCTCGGTGCTGGCCCGCCAGCTCGGCCACTGGACCGATCGGCTCGCCGGGCTGCCGGAGGTGATCACCCTGCCCGCCGATCGCCCCCGTCCCGCGGTGGCGAGCAATCGCGGCGGTGCGGTCACCGCCGTGCTGGATGCCGAATCGCACCGGGCCGTACTGGATCTCGCGAGCGAGCGGCGGGTCACCCCGTTCATCGTGCTGCACACCGCGCTGGCCGTGCTGCTGCACCGGCTCGGGGCGGGCGCCGATATCGCCATCGGCGCGCCCGTCGCCGGACGCGGCGACGAAGCCCTGGACGATCTCGTCGGCATGTTCGTGAACACTCTCGTGCTGCGCACCGAGGTGCCCGCCGAGGCCACGCTGGCGGAGCTGCTCGCGCAGGTGCTCGAGGTGGATCTGACCGCGTTCGAACAGGCCGCGGTGCCGTTCGAGCAGATCGTCGAGGCGGTGAATCCGGTCCGCTCCCAGGCGCACGCACCGCTGTATCAGGTCTCGCTGACCCTGCAGAACCAGCGCGAGCCGGATATCCGGCTGCACCGCCTGGAGATCGCGGCCCTCGATACGGGGACGGCCCCGATCCAGTTCGATCTGGACTGGACGCTCAACGACCGGTACACCCGCGCCGGGGATCCGGAGGGTATCGACGTCCATCTGCGCTATGCCGCCGACCTTTTCGACTCCGAGACGGCGGCGTGGTTCGTGACCGCCTTCGAGCGGGTGGTGCGCGCCCTGACCACCGACACCCGCACCCGTGTCGGCGAGGTGGAGTTGATGTCGGTCGCCGAGCGCGGGGTGCTGCTCTCGGATCGCAATGCCACCGTTCATCCCGTACCCCGCGTGACGCTGTGCGATCTCCTCGATCGGCGGGCCACGTCGGCGGCGGCCGTGGCGCTGACCTACGAGGGCGAAGCCGTCACCTACGGCCGATTCGACGATCGCGTGAACCGGCTGGCGCGGCTGCTCATCGCGGCGGGCGTCGGGCCGGAATCTATTGTCGGCCTGGCCGTACCGCGCTCGATCGACCTGGTCACGGGCATCATGGCGATCGTGCGCGCCGGTGGTGCGTACCTGCCGATCGATCCGGAGCACCCGGTCGACCGCATTGCCCACATCCTGGACACCGCCCGGCCCGCCGCGATTCTGACGCTCTCCGATGTCGCGCTGCCCACGCCGGAGGGCGTGCGCGTACTCGAATTGGATAGGCTCGAGCTGGACGGCTTCGACGCCGCGCCGATCGACGATGCGGAACGGCGTGCGCCCCTCACGCCCGCCTATACCGCATACGTCATCTTCACCTCGGGGTCCACCGGCCGCCCCAAGGGCGTGGCCGTGTCGCACACCGCCATTGTCAACCGCCTGGTGTGGATGCAGGCCGAATACGGTCTCACCGCCGGTGACGTGGTCTTGCAGAAGACTCCGGCGACCTTCGATGTCTCGGTGTGGGAGTTCTTCTGGCCCTTGCAGATCGGTGCCCGGCTGGTCGTCGCCAAGCCGGACGGCCATCGCGATCCGGCCTACCTGGCCCGGCTCATCGCCGACGAGCAGGTCACCACAGCGCATTTCGTGCCGTCCATGCTGTCGGTGTTCGTCGCCGAGGAGAGCATTGCGCGCTGTACGAGCCTGCGCATGGTCTTCGCCTCCGGGGAGGCGCTGCCCGCCGGTATCGCGCAGCGGTTGCGGGACTCGACCGGTGCGCGCCTGCACAATCTGTACGGGCCGACCGAGGCCGCGGTGGACGTGACCTTCCATGAGGTCACCGATGCCGATACCGCCACCGTGCCGATCGGCGCTCCGGTGTTCAACACTCGGGTGTATGTCCTGGATTCGCGCTTGCGCCCGGTGCCCTCGGGCGCGGCGGGCGAGCTCTACCTGGCCGGTGAGCAGCTGGCTCGCGGCTATACGGCTCGGCCGGACCTGACCTCCGACCGCTTCGTCGCCGACCCCTTCGGCGTGCCAGGCACCCGGATGTACCGCACCGGCGACTTGGTGAAGTGGAACCGCGCGGGTGAGCTGGAGTACCTGGGCCGCAATGACTTCCAGGTGAAGTTGCGCGGCTTGCGGATCGAGCTCGGGGAGATCGAAGCAGCCCTGCTCGGGCTCGAGACGGTCGCTCAGGCCGCCGTGCTGCTGCAAGGCGGCGAGGACGGCGGAGCGCTGGTGGCGTATGTCGTTCCGTCGCGTGGGGCTGACGCTGATCCTGCGCTGCGCGCGGAGATTACAGCCGCCCTGGCGCGAGAGCTACCCGCGTACATGGTGCCCTCGGCGCTACAGCTGCTCGACGAGTTGCCCCTCAATGCCTCCGGCAAACTGGACCGCAAGGCTCTGCCCGCAGTCGAACTGCTCGGATCCGCAGGCGGCTACCGAGCCCCGCGCGAAGGCGCGGAGGCCGTGCTGGCCGCGCTCATGGCCGCCCTGATGGGCGGCGGCGCCGACATTCGCATCGGCGCGGACGACGACTTCTTCGCCCGGGGCGGAAACTCGCTGCTCGCCATGCGATTGGTCGCCCGCGCCAATGCGGCGCTCGGCTGCGACCTGACCGTGCGCGACGTATTCGAAGCGCCCACCGTGGCGGCGCTCGCCCTCCGCGCTACCCGCGCGGCGAGCGCCGCGCTCACCGCGCCGCTGGTGGCCCGGCAGCGTCCGGACCGCATTCCGCTCTCGCTCGCACAGACCCGAATGTGGCTGCTGCACCGTCTCGATCCCGATTCGGCGGTTTACCACATCCCGATCGTCATCCGTCTCGGCGGAGCGCTCGATCGCGAGGCTTTGCAGGCCGCCGTGGCCGACGTGCTGGAGCGCCACGAATCCCTGCGGACGGTCTTCCCGGAGGACGCCGACGGCCCCCACCAGGTGGTGTTGTCGGGCGACGGCTTCACGGCCCCCGCGCTGACCCCGGTAGCCGTTACCACCGCCGAGCTGACCGACGCCGTCCTGGCGTCGGTATCGCGCCCGTTCCGCCTGCGCGACCGAATCCCCGTGCACAGCACCCTGTTCCGCCTTGCCTCGGACGACCACGTGCTGTCCGTCGTCGTCCACCACATTGCCGCCGATGGTGTCTCCACCGGTCCGCTGGCCCGCGACCTGATGGCCGCCTACGCCGCCCGCACCACCGGCGCCGAACCCGCCCTACCGCCGCTGCGCGTCCAGTACGCCGACTTCACCCTCTGGCAGCACGATGTCCTGGGTTCGCCGGACGATCCGGAATCGGTACTGGCCCAGCAGATCGCGCACTGGTGCACCGAACTGGCCGGCCTCGCGCCGGTCTTGGAGCTGCCGGGCGACCGCCCCCGCCCGGCGGTGGCAACCGGCCGCGGAGCATCCATCGAATTCGACATCCCGGCCGAAACCACCGCCGCCATAGCGGCATTCGCCCGCGCACAGGGCGTATCCACCTTCATGGTGGTACACGCCGCCTTCGCCGCCCTGCTGTCCCGCCTGGCCGCCACCGACGACATCGCCATCGGCACCCCCGTCGCGGGCCGCGCCGAAGAGGCCCTCGACGACCTGGTCGGCATGTTCGTCAACACCCTGGTGCTGCGCACCGCCGTCCACCCCGCCACCCTCTTCACCGACCTCCTCACCCACGTCCGCGACACCGACGTCCGCGCCTTCGCCAATGCCGACCTCCCCTTCGAGCGCCTGGTAGAGGAGCTGAACCCGGTTCGCTCCCAGGCCCACTCACCGATCGTGCAAGTGCTGCTCGCCTTCGAGCACCGCGCCACCGACGTCCTGGAACTGCCCGGCCTCGAGGTCTCCGCCTACCCCCTGGGCAACCAGGTCGCCCAATTCGACCTGGCCCTGGCGATCACCGAGGTCGCGACCGCCGACGCCCCCGCCCTGCGCGCCATCCTGCGCTACGCGACAGACCTGTTCGACGCCCCGACCGTCGAAGCCTTTGCCCGCCGTTTCCTCAGGTTGTTGGCCACCGCGCTCACCACCCCGGAAGCTCGAGTCGGCGATATCGACCTCCTCGACGCACCCGAGCGCGAACTGGTCGTATCCGGCTGGAATGCCACGGCCTTCGACGTGGCAGCCGAACTGGCGGCGCTGACGCCTACGGCACTGCCGTCGAAGAATGCCGCGGCGTCGGCTGATGCTGCGAGGACGTTGGCCGCGCTGTTCGAGGCGCAGGTGGGCCGGACTCCCGATGCGGCGGCGATCACCTTCGAGCACGCCGATACCTCCCTACCGGCTACAAGTCTGTCGTATGCCGAGTTCGCGGCCCGTGCTCGGCGATTGGCTCGCCATCTGATCACGCAGGGTGTGGAACCCGGTGCGGTGGTGGCGCTGGGGATGCGGCGGTCGATCGACCTGGTGGTCGGGATGTACGCGGTCGTGCTGGCGGGCGGTGCGTATCTGCCGCTGGATCCGGATCATCCGGCCGAACGGACCGAATACGTCCTCGATATCGCCTGCCCGGTGACGGTGCTGACCTCCGGTGCGGACCTCGGGATCGATACCGCACAGGTGCGGATCGATCTGCTCGACCTGTCGGTGTACTCGGATGCGCCGATCACGGATGCGGATCGGCGTGTGCCGCTGCGGAAGTCGAACAACGCGTACGTCATCTTCACCTCCGGGTCGACCGGTCGGCCCAAGGGTGTGGCGGTGCCGCACTCGGCCATTGTCAACCGCCTGGTGTGGATGCAGTCCGCGTATGGGCTGACCGCGGCCGATGTGGTCTTGCAGAAGACGCCGTCCACCTTCGACGTGTCGGTGTGGGAGTTCTTCTGGCCGTTGCAGGTCGGCGCGCACCTCGTGGTCGCGAAGCCGGAAGGCCATCGCGATCCGGCGTACCTCGCGGAACTCATTGCGCGCGAGGGTGTCACGGTGACGCACTTCGTGCCTTCGATGCTGACAGCCTTCGTCTCCACTCTCGAATTGGGCAGGTCACGAGCTTCGGATGGAATCGTGCCCTTCGTGGCGGAGGACGCTGCGGCGCGGTGCACGAGCTTGCGGATGGTCTTCGCTTCCGGTGAAGCGTTGTCGCCCAAGCCCGCGCATCGTCTGCGGGAGCTGACCGGTGCGGAGTTGCACAACCTGTACGGTCCGACCGAGGCCGCGGTCGACGTCACCTATCACCAGGTGGTCGACGCCGATGTGGACTCGGTGCCGATCGGTCGCCCGGTGTACAACACTGCAGTCTATGTCCTGGATGCGCGTTTGCGGCCGGTGCCGGTGGGTGTCGCGGGTGAGTTGTATCTGGCGGGTGATCAGCTCGCCACCGGGTATGTGGCGCGCCCGGATCTGACTTCGGATCGGTTCGTGGCCAATCCGTTCAGGTCCGGTGAGCGCATGTACCGCACCGGCGATCTGGTGAAGTGGACTTCTGACGGTGATCTCGAGTACTTGGGTCGCACCGATTTCCAGGTGAAGCTGCGCGGTCTGCGCATCGAACTCGGTGAAATTGAAACAGCGCTCACCGCAGTCGATTCCGTTGCTCAGGCCGTTGTCGTGGTTCGCACCGATGACCGCCTGGGTGAACAGCTCGTCGGGTATGTGGTGCCCGCCGGTGAGATCGACCTCGACGGACTGCGTGCTCGTCTGGTCGCGGTGTTGCCGTCGTACATGGTGCCGTCGGCCTTCGTGGTGCTGGAGGCATTGCCCGTCAACGCTTCCGGCAAGTTGGATCGCCGGGCGCTGCCCGCACCGGTGTTCGCGACCATGGAGTACCGGGCTCCCGTCACCGCGGTCGAGCAGGCCATAGCGGAGGTCTTCGGCGACCTGCTCGGTGTGGAGCGCATCGGACTCGATGACGGTTTCTTCGCGCTCGGCGGCAATTCGCTGATCGCGACGCAGGCCGTCGCCCTGCTGGGCGCGATGCTCGACGCGGAGATTCCGGTGCGGCTGCTGTTCGAAGCCTCCACCGTGGCCGATCTGGCGGCCCGGGCGGACGGGCTGTCCGGTACCGGTGGCCGTCTGC
The DNA here is from genome assembly GCF_001613405.1 of Nocardia crassostreae. Taxonomy (GTDB): domain Bacteria; phylum Actinomycetota; class Actinomycetes; order Mycobacteriales; family Mycobacteriaceae; genus Nocardia; species Nocardia crassostreae. The sequence goes on along the minus strand of NZ_BDCH01000025.1, from coordinate 53,416 downwards.
CGCTCACCGCCCGGCCGCGCCCGGAGTTGGTGCCCTTGTCCGCGGCCCAGCGGCGCATGTGGTTCCTCAACCGGTTCGATCCGGCCGAGTTCGTGCACAACATTCCCGTCGCCCTCCGGCTCACCGGGGTGCTCGACGCTGCGGCGTTGACCGCCGCCGTGAGCGATGTGACCAAACGCCACGAGACCTTGCGCACGGTGTATCCGGACGTGAATGGCGTTGGTTATCAGCGGATCCTGGCACCGGCGGCTACTCCGATAGCCGAACTCGACGCCGACCGCGCCGCCTTGGCGGCCTTCACTACCCGGCCGTTCGACGTCACCGCCGAGGCGCCCTTGCGTATCGGCCTGGCTCGGATCGCCGCGGACGAACACATTCTCGTGCTGGTCGTGCACCACATTGCCGCCGACGGCTTCTCCATGGGCCCGCTGGCGCGCGATATTGCCGTCGCCTACGCGGCCCGCGCGGGCGGTGGTGTGCCCGAGTGGGACGAATTGCCGGTTCAGTACGCGGATTACGCGCTGTGGCAGGCCGAAGCGCTCGGTGCCGAGGACGACCCGGATTCGCTCGCGGCCCGGCAGCTCGCCTTCTGGCGGAACACGCTGCGGGGGCTGCCCGCTCAGCTGGATCTGCCCATGGATCGGCCGCGCCCGGCGGTCGCGTCCCATGCGGCGGCCGCCGTATCCATAGGTGTCGATACCGCGATCCGCGAGGGAATCGCCGCGCTCGCGGCGCAATACGAGGCAACCGAGTTCATGGTCGTGCACGCGGCCCTGGCGGTCCTGCTGGCGCGGTTGTCCGGCACCACCGACATCGTGATCGGCGCTCCCGTCGCCGGGCGCGGTCATGCCGCGCTGGACGATCTGGTCGGCATGTTCGTCAATACCCTCGTGCTGCGGGCCGAGGTATCGGGCGCGGAATCCTTCGCCGCCCTGCTGCGGCGCGTCGCCGACCGAGATCTCGACGCCTTCGCCCATGCCGAGGCGCCGTTCGAGCGACTGGTGGAGGCGCTCGATCCGCCGCGCTCGGAAGCGCGGCATCCGTTGTTCCAGATCGCGCTGTTCTATCAGAACCTCACGCCGGTGACCATGGAGCTCGGCCGGATGACCGTGGCCGAGCATCCGCTCGATCACGATACGAGCCGGTTCGACCTGCAATTGACGGTCACCGGCGACGCCATCCGATTCACCTATGCCACAGATATTTTCGACGCCACAACCATGGAGAGCTTCGCCGGTCGCCTGCTGCGGCTACTGTCCGAGGTGATCGCGGATCCGGAGCTTGTCGTCGGCGATATCGACCTGTTCGAGGCCGGTGAACGGCATCGGATCCTCACCGATCGGAACGATTCGAGCCATCCCGTACCCGCCGCCGAACTGCTGCTGGACGGCTTCGAAGCGCAGGCCGCCGCCACCCCGGAGCGGATCGCGCTGCGGTATGCCCCGGAGGACGGATCGGCCGGTGCCGAGCTGACCTACGGGGAGCTGGATCGCCGTGCCAACGGGCTGGCGCGACAGCTGATCGGCACGGGTGTCGGCCCGGAAACCCTGGTGGCCTTGGCCATTCGCCGATCACCGGAATTGGTGATCGCCATGTACGCCGTGCTGAAGGCGGGCGGTGCGTATGTGCCGATCGATCCGGATCATCCGGCCCAGCGCATCGCGCACATTCTCGACACCGCGCGGCCGGTGGCCTTGCTTTCCACCACCGCCGACCGGATCGACACCGGCTACAGCGGCCCCACCATCCTGGTCGACGCAGTAGCGGACGACGGCTGCGCCGACAGCCCGCTCCTGCCCGGCGAGCGCCGTGCACCGGTCCATCCGGATCAGCCCGCCTACGTCATCTTCACCTCGGGCTCCACCGGAAAGCCCAAGGGTGTCAGCGTCACCCACGCCGCCATCGCCAATCAGATGGCGTGGATGCGGGCCGAATATCGCCTCGCCGCCGACGATGTGTACCTACAGAAGACCGCCACCACCTTCGACGTCTCGCTATGGGGCTACTTCCTGCCCCTGCAAGTCGGCGCGACCCTGCTCATCGCGACCCCGGACGGTCATCGCGATCCGGGATACCTGGTGGACACGATTGACGAATACGGCGTCACGGTCACCGATTTCGTGCCTTCCATGCTGAGTGTCTTCGCCACACACGGAGATTCGGCGCGCCTGCGACCCGCACTGCGCACCCTGCGCCAGATATTCGTCATCGGCGAGGCGCTGCCCGCCGAGACCGTGCGCGCCTTCGGCGCGGTGTGTGACGCCCGCCTGCACAACCTGTACGGCCCGACCGAGGTCGCCGTCAGCATCACCTACCGCGATGTCACCGGCGAGATCGACCGCACCGTCATGCCCATCGGACGGCCGGAGTGGAACAGCCGTGTCTACGTGCTGGATTCGCGGCTGCGCCCGACGCTGCCCGGTGTCGCGGGCGAACTGTATCTCTCGGGCATCCAATTGGCCCGGGGCTACCACGGCCGCGCCGATCTCACCGCGGATCGTTTCGTCGCCGATCCTTTCGGGGCGGCGGGGGAGCGGATGCACCGCACCGGTGACCTCGTGCGCTGGGAGGGCGACGGCCCCGCCGCCGACCTGGTGTATCTGGGCCGCACCGACTTCCAGGTGAAGTTCCGCGGCCAGCGCATCGAGCTGGGCGAGATCGAAGCGGCGCTGGCCGCCGTGCCGGGAGTGGCGCAGGCGGCGGCGCAGGTCGTGACCACGGTGACCGGAGACCATCTGATCGGCTATGTGACCACCGCTGAATCCCTGAGGGATACCGCGGAATTCGGTGACGGGGTGCGGCATACGGCGGCGGCCTCCCTGCCGTCGTACATGATTCCCGCCGCGATTCTCGTGCTCGCCGAGTTCCCGCTCAATGCCTCCGGCAAGCTCGACCGCAAGGCGCTGCCGGACGCGAGTGCGGACGCACGCCTGTCCGGAGCATTCGGCCGGGCCGCTTACCGGGCACCGGTGACCGGGATGGAATGCCTGGTCGCCGCCGAATTCGAGGCCGTGCTCGGCGTCGACCGGATCGGCGTCGACGACGACTTCTTCGACCTGGGCGGCAACTCCTTGGTCGCCATGCGGGTCCTGGCTCGCATCGGCGATCGGCAGGGCCGCCGCATCCCCGTCCGGCTGCTCTTCGAGGCTCCGACGGTGGCGGGCCTGGCGGCCAGGCTGGCCGGTGCCGCCGGAACACCCGACGCGGATCTGATTCCGCTGGTCGCCGGACCGCGCCCGGAGGTCGTCCCGCTGTCGCCGACCCAGCGGGGAATGTGGCTCCTCAATCGCCTCGATCCCCGGTCGGGCGCGAACAATCTGCCCGCCGCCGTCCGCATTCTGGGCGATCTGGACGAGGCGGCCATGCGCGCCGCCTTCGCCGATGTGATCGCCCGCCACGAGGCGCTGCGCACCCTCTACCCCGTCGACGACACCGGCGCCGGGCGCCAGGTGGTGCTGCCTGTCGAGACCATGCCGACTGCGCTCGAACTGCGGACCGGATACGACACCGCCGATACGGAATGGATCGCGGAATTCGTCGGCCGCGGCTTCGATGTCACCGCGGCGGTCCCGCTGCGGGCCATGCTGGTGCGGGAATCCCGGCACAGCCATGTGCTCGCCGCGGTGCTGCACCATATCGCCGGTGACGGCCAGTCGATGAATACGCTGCTGCGCGACATCGTCTCGGCCTATCTCGCCCGCACGGCCGGATCCGCGCCGGTCTGGCCGGAACTGCCCGTGCAGTACGCCGATTACGCCCTGTGGCAGCGGGCCACCCTGGCGCGCATCGGCGCTCGGGAACTGGCCTACTGGACCGAGCGGCTGCGCGACCTGCCGGAGGATCCGGCGCTGCCCACCGATCGCCCGCGCCCGGCCGTCGCCTCCCAGCGGGGTGCGGTGGTGCGCGCCCGCGTCGACGGCGTGGTCGCCTCCGCTCTACAGCGAATCGCCAAGCGGCACAATGCCACCCCGTTCATGGTGTGGCATGCCGCGCTGTCGGTGTTGCTGGCCCGGCTGACCGGCGCCGACGATATCGCCATCGGCACGCCGGTGGCGGGCCGCGGCGGCACCGCGCTCGACGATGTGGTCGGCATGTTCGTCAATACCCTGGTGCTGCGCACCCGGCCGGAATCGGAGCTCGGCTTCACCGATCTGGTGGCCCGCACCCGCGATGCCGACCTCGCCGCCTTCGCCCATGCGACGGTGCCGTTCGAGCAGGTGGTCGACGCGCTCGGCGTACCGCGCTCGCAGGCCAGGAATCCGCTGTTCACGGTCGCCCTGAGCTATCTGAACCTGGGCGTGCGCACGCACGGCGTGCCGGGGCTGGTGCTCGAACCGGTCGAGTTCGACCATCGGGTGGCCAAATTCGACTTGCAGTTCACGGTGTCCGACGAGTTGGACGCCGATGGGCATCTCGCCGTCGAATTGAATTACGCCACCGATCTTTTCGACGCCGCCACCGCGGCCGGACTGCTGCGCCGGTTCGGCCGTCTGCTCGGCGCGGTCACCGCCGATCCCGGTGTGCGGGTCGGTGAGATCGATCTGCTGTCGCCCACGGAACGCGCCGATCTGCTGGATCGCCCGGAAGCGCACGCGGTTCCGCTGTGCACCCTGGGTGAACTGCTCACCACCACGGCCGCGGCGCATCCCCACGCGGTGGCGCTGCGCTACGCGGGCCGCGAGCTCACCTACCGTGAGCTGGACAGCGAATCCTCGCGCCTGGCGCGGATTCTCCTCGAACGCGGGGTGGGCGCGGAGGATTTCGTCGCCGTGGCCGTACCGCGCTCGGACCTGTCGGTGCTCGCGGTCTGGGCGGTCACCAAGACCGGTGCGGCCTTCGTCCCGGTGGATCCGACCTATCCGGCCGACCGCATTGCGCACATGCTCGCCGATTCGGGCGCGGCCATCGGCCTCACCATCGCCGACTGCCGTGCGGACCTGCCCGGATCCGCGGACTGGCTGGTCATCGATTCCCCCGAACTGCTCTACGGCCTGCGGCACAGCGATGCGACGCCGATCGCCGCGCACGAACTGCGCCGCCCGGCGCGCCCGGCCAATCCGGCGTGGATGATCTACACCTCCGGCTCCACCGGTGTGCCCAATGGCGTCCTGGCCACGCACGGCGGCGTGGCGGGAGTGGCTCCCGCACAACGGGACAGGTACCAGGTCACCGGCGCCTCCCGCGTCCTGCACGTGGCTTCCCCGAGTTTCGACGCCTGCATGCTGGAGCTGCTGCTGGCGGTCGCCGCCGGGGCCACCATGGTCGTCGCACCCGCCGGTGTGTTCGGCGGTGCGGAGCTGACCGAACTGATGTGCGCCGAGCGGGTGACCCATGCCTTCATCACCCCCGGCGGTGCTGCAAACCCTGGATCCGGCTCGCCTCGTCGATCTTTCGCATCTCACCGTGGGCGGCTAGGCCTATACCGCGGACGTGGTCGAGCGGTGGGGCGCCACCCGCAACTTCTACAACACCTACGGTCCCACCGAGACCACCATCATCACGACCATCAGCTCCCGCATCCGCCCCGGCGATGCCTTCGATATGGGTACCACCATCGACGGCATGTCCGCGGTCGTCCTGGATGCCCGTTTGCTGCCGGAGCCGCTCGGCGTCACCGGCGAGCTGTACCTGAACGGTCCGGGGGTGGCACGCGGATACCATGCGCGCCCCGGTCTTTCGGCTCAGCGTTTCATTGCCGACCCGTACGGCGATCCGGGTGACCGCCTCTACCGCACCGGCGACCTGGTGCGCTGGGCCGTCCGCTCCGACGGCCGCCGCGTCATCGAGTACGTGGGCCGCGCCGACCACCAGGTCAAAGTGCGCGGTCTGCGCATCGAACTCGGCGAGATCGACGCCGTGCTCACCGCGCACGAAACCGTCGAATTCGCCGTCACCCGCGGCCACACCGATCCCGCCGGTACGGTCTCCCTGGTCTCCTACGTCGTGGCCGCCTCCGGGCGCACCATCGACACCGCTGCTCTCCTCGAGTTCGCGGGGCGCAGCCTCACCGCCTACATGGTGCCCGCCGCGATCATGGTCCTCGACCGCCTTCCGCTGACCCCGGTCGGCAAGCTGGACCGAAAGGCGCTGCCGGAACCCGTATTCCGTACCGCGGCCTTCCGCGCCCCGCGGACCCCCGTGGAACGCGCCATTACCGAGACCATCGCCGCCGTACTGGGCGCGGTCGCCGCCGACGCGGTGGGCCTGGACGACGATTTCTTCGCCCTCGGCGGAAACTCCCTCACCGCAACCCAACTGGCGGCCCGCCTGGCCGCCGCGCTGGCGATCTCGGTCCCGGTCCGCACGATCTTCGAGCACGCGACCGTAGCCGACCTGTCCGCCACTCTGACCCCCGCCGCCGCAACCCCGGACGCAGCGGCCCGCCCCGTCCTCGCCCCGCGCACCACCAGCGACCCGATCCCGCTGTCCCTGGCACAACAGCGCATGTGGTTCCTGAACCGCCTCGATCCGGATTCCACCGCCTACAACATCCCCCTCGTCATTCGCCTGTCCGGCGACCTGGACATCGCCGCATTGAATGCCGCGATCACCGACGTGATCACCCGCCATGAGGTTCTCCGAACGGTCTACCCGCAGACGGACGCGGGTCCGGTGCAGGTCGTCCTGCCCGCCCCGGCAGTGAATGCGTCGGTGGCGATGCTGCCGATCCCACAGCCGGAACAGGTCGCCTCGGGCGCGCTCATGGCGGCCATCGGGGCGGAGCTCGGCGCGGGTTTCGACGTCACCGCCAGGGTGCCGTTGCGGGCCAAACTATTGGTGGCCTCCGATTCCGGAGATCCGGACGACGCGCTGGAGTACGTGCTGGTGGTGGTCATGCACCACATCGCAGGTGACGGGAGTTCGCTGGTTCCGCTGGCACGAGACGTCATGACGGCGTATGCCGCGCGCAGGCGGGGTGCGACGCCGCAGTGGTCGCCGTTGCCGGTGCAATATGCCGATTACACCCTGTGGCAGCGGGAGTTGCTGGGGTCCGAGGGCGATCCGGAGTCGGTGGTCTCGCGCCAGCTGGGGTTCTGGACCGAGGCGCTCGCTGGCCTGCCGCCGCAGCTCGGCCTGCCCGCCGATCGGCCGCGGCCGGTGGTCATGGACACTCGCGGGCGCAAGGTCGACTTCGGCATCGATGCCGAAACCCATTCGGCGCTCGCCGAATTGAGCAGGAACGCGGGCGCCACGCTGTTCATGACGGTGCATGCCGCGTATGCCGTGCTGCTGGCCCGATTGGCGGGGGTCGCCGATATCGCGGTGGGGACGCCGGTCGCCGGGCGCGGCGATGCGGCGCTCGACGATCTCGTCGGCATGTTCGTGAATACGCTGGTGCTGCGCACCGAAATCGCCGCGGCGGAGAGCTTCGCGGGTCTGCTGGACCGGGTTCGGGCCGCGGACGTCTCGGCGTTCTCGAATACCGATGTGCCGTTCGAGCGGCTGGTGGAGGTGCTGAATCCGGAGCGCTCGACGGCTCGGCATCCGCTGGTTCAGGTCGGGTTCTCCTTCCACAACCAGGTGCGCGCGGAATTCCAGCTGGATGGATTGCGCGCCGCGGCCGTGGATTTCGATTCCGAGGTGGCGCAGTTCGACCTCCAATTGGTCGTCACCGATCGCTATGACGACGCGGGCGCTCCCGCCGGGCTGGCGGCCTCCATGATCTATGCCACCGCCTTGTTCGACGAGGCGACCGTCGCCGGGTTCGCCGAGCGGTTCCAGCGGTTGCTGGCTGCCGTGGTGGCCGAACCGCGGCGTCCGGTCGGGGATCTCGACCTGCTCGGGGCGCCGGAAACGCGGCGCCTGCTGTCGGATTGGAACGGGGGCGAGAGCGGCTTCGCGGCACAGCACCTGTCGCGGGCGTTCGACGCCCAGGTGCGTGCGACGCCGTTCGCCATCGCGCTCGTCGAGGGTGGCCGGGCGCTGACCTATCGGGAGTTCTCCGATCGGGTCAATCGGCTCGCGCGGGTGTTGATGGATGCGGGCGTCGCATCGGACTCGCTGGTGGCACTGGCGATTCCGCGCAGTATCGAGCTACTGATCGCGATGTATGCGGTCATGCGGGCCGGTGGGGCGTATGTGCCGCTGGATCCGGGGCATCCGCTGGAGCGCACCGCGACAGTGCTGGCGGCGGCCGCGCCGCGAGTGGTGATCGTGTGCGCGGAGCGTGCGATGGCGCTGCCGGAGCTACCGGAGGGCGCCGTGACGATCGATGTCGCGGCGGCTGTGGATCAGGCGATCTCGGCCCGGACCATCCGGGACGAGGAGCGGCGGGCCCCGCTGTCCCCGTCCGATACCGCGTACGTGATATTCACGTCGGGCTCGACCGGGAAGCCCAAGGGTGTGGCGCTGCCGCATGCGGCGGTCGCGCATCAATTGGATTGGATGCAGTCGGAGTACCGGCTCGATACCGGGGACGCGGTGCTGTGGACGACCTCCGCGGCCTTCGATCTGTCGGTTTGGGAACTGTGGTGGGCGCTGCGCACCGGCGCTCGCCTGGTGCTGGCTCCCGCGGGCGCACAACAGGATCCGGAAGGGATGCTGGCGCTGGTGCGTCAGGAGTCGGTCACCACGCTGACCCTGGTGCCGTCCCTGCTGGCCATGCTGGTCGATGTCGCGGCGGGCGGGCTGCCCGAATCGCTGCGACGGCTGCTGGTCATCGGTGAGGCATTCCCGGCCGACACCCTGCGCCGCGCACGGGCGGTGACGGATGCCCGCATCGACAACCTGTACGGCCCGACCGAGGCGGCGGTCTCGGTCACCCGGTTCCGGACCGAGGGGGATATCCGCCACGCGGTGGTGCCGATCGGTATGCCGGAGGCCGGGAATCGGGTGTACGTGCTCGACGACCGCCTGCGGCCGGTCCCGGTCGGGGTGACCGGTGAGCTGTATCTGGGTGGTGCGCAGTTGGCGCGCGGGTATTACGGCCGTCCGGATCTGAGCGCGGAGCGCTTCGTGGCCGATCCGTTCGGACCGGCGGGGTCGCGTCTCTATCGCACCGGTGACCTGGTGCGCTGGGTCCGGTCGGACAGTGAATACGGTTTTGGTGTACTGGAATTCGTCGAACGGCGCGATTTCCAGGTGAAGGTGCGCGGTTACCGCATCGAGCTCGCCGAGATCGAGCACGCACTGCGTGCGCAGGCCGAGGTGACCGATGCGGTGGTCGTCGTGCACGGCGACGCCGAGGCGGCGCGGCTCGTCGGATACTTCAGCGCCACCGGTGATCTCGATGCGGCCGCGGTGCGGGCGCGACTGGTCGGACTGCTGCCCGGCTATATGGTCCCGGAAACGCTGGTGTGCCTGGATGCGGTGCCGCGCAATGCCAATGGCAAGGTCGATCGCCCCGCGCTGCCCGAACCGGAGTTCGCCGCACGGGAGTTCCGTGCGCCGTCGACGGTATTCGAACAGATCGTCGCGGATGTCTTCGCCCGGGTGCTGGGCCGCGAGCCGATCGGCGCGGCGGACGAGTTCTTCGCCCTCGGCGGCAATTCGCTGCTGGCCACCCAGGTCGCGGCCAGGCTCGGCGCGGCGGTGGATGCGCGCATCCCGGTGCGGCTGCTGTTCGAGGCGGCCACCGTCGCCGAGCTGGCGGTGCTGGTCGAAAGGCATACGGGGACGGGCGGGCGCACGGCCTTGACCGCCGGTCCGCGACCGGAGCGGCTGCCGCTGTCACTGGCGCAGCAGCGCATGTGGTTCCTGAATCAGTTCGATCCGGAATCGGCGGCCTACAACGTTCCGGCGGCCGTTCGCCGCACCGGCGTCCTGGATGTGCCCGCCCTGCGGGCGGCGGTCGCCGACGTGCTGGAGCGGCACGAGGTGCTGCGGACCGTCTATCCGAATACCGCCGACGGCACGTATCAGCTGATTCTGCCGGTGGCGCAGGCGATTCCGGACCTGACGCCGGAAGCCGTCACGGCCGCCGAGCTACGCGATCGGATCATCGGTGTGGTCGCCGCCGGATTCGATGTGTCCACACAGGTTCCGTTGCGGGCCAGGCTGTTCCGGCTGGATCCCACCGAGCATGTGCTCGTGTTCACCGCCCACCACATCGCGGCCGACGGCTGGTCCATGGGTCCGCTCACCCGGGATGTGATGACCGCGTACGTGGCCCGCACCGCCGGGACGTCGCCCGGCTGGTCGCCGCTGCCGGTGCAGTACGCCGACTACGCGCTCTGGCAGCGTGCGGTACTCGGTTCGGAAACCGATGCGCAGAGCCTGATCTCGACGCAGGCCCGGTATTGGCGGCAGGCCCTGGCCGGTCTGCCGGACGAGCTGAACCTTCCGGCCGACCGACCGCGCCCCATCATGCAGTCCGCGCGCGGCGGCCGGATCGCCTTCCCCATCTCGGCCGAGCTGCGGGATCGCCTGCGCCAGTTGGCGCGTGCGCATCACGCCACCGTGTTCATGGTGGTGCACGCGGCGCTGGCGACCTTCCTGGCGCGCATGTCCGGCACCGCCGATATCGCGATCGGCACACCGGTGGCGGGCCGTGGCGAGGCCGAACTCGACAATGTGATCGGCATGTTCGTCAACACCCTGGTGCTGCGGACTCGGGTCCCGGGTCACGAGAGCTTCGCCGAGCTGCTCGACCGCACCCGCGAGACCGATCTGCAAGCCTTCGCACACGCGGATCTGCCGTTCGAGCGCCTGGTGGAATTGCTGAAACCGGAGCGTTCGACCGCCCGCCACCCGCTGTTCCAGGTCATGCTGACCTTCCAGAACCTGCCCGAGCGCACCTTCGAATTGCCCGGATTGCGGGTCGAGGCCGTCGAATTCGACCTGGACAGTGAGCAGTTCGACCTGTCGCTGACGGTGCAGGAATTCGAGACAGACCGCGACGGCGTCGGCATGCTCGCGGACCTGTCCTTCGCCCGCGACCTGTTCGACGAGGCGACGGTCGCCGGATTCGCGCATCGCTTCGTGCGGCTGCTGGAGGCGATCACGGCCGACCCGGAGCTGCCGGTCGGCGATCTGCCGCTGCTGTCGCCGCCGGAGTACGACCGGTTCACCGGTATGCACGGCGGCCCGGTCATTGCCGAGGGGCTGCTGCCGGATGTGCTGACCGGCGGATTGCGTTGGGGCCCGGACCGGATCGTGGTCCGGGACAATGGCAGGTCGATCACCTACGGCGAACTGGACGAACACTCGTCGCGGCTGGCGCGGGAACTCATCGCGCACGGGGTCGGCCCCGAGACCTCGGTCGTCCTGGCGCTGCCGCGGTCCTACGAGATGATCGCGGCGGTCTGGGCGGTGGCCAAGGCGGGCGGCGCGTATGTCCCGGTCGACCCCACCTATCCGGAGGATCGGGTGCGGCACATGCTGACCGACTCGGGCGCGCTCGTGGGCGTGACCTCCGCGGAATTCGCCGAGAACCTGCCGGATGCGCTGCGATGGCTGGCAATCGACGGCTCGGCTACCCGAACCCTGTGCGACGCAAAGTCATCCGCACCGGTGACGGACGCCGACCGCAGTACGCCCCTGCGCCCCGCGCACCCGGCGCACACCATCTACACCTCCGGTTCGACCGGCCTGCCCAAGGGCGTGACCATCACCCATACCCGGGTGGCCAATCTGACCGCGCACGTGGCCGGGCTGTGCCTGGTGCGACCGCGGCACCGCGTCCTGCACGTCTGCTCACCGAGTTTCGATCAGTCCCTGGAGGAATGGCTGCTCGCCTTCTCCAGCGGCGCGACCCTCGTGATCGCCCCGCCCGGCATGGTCGGCGGCGAGGAACTGGGCGAGCTGCTGCGCGCGGAACGCGTGACCCACACCATGATCACCCCCGCCATGCTGGCCACGGTCGATCCGGAAGGTCTGCCCGACCTCGAGGTGGTGGGCGCGGGCGGCGACGCCACCACCCCCGAACTCCTGGCCAAATGGCAGCCGGGCCGCCGCTTCGCCAATAGCTACGGCCCCACCGAAGCGACCATTTCGTCGGCCTACGCCGTGCTGGTGGCCGGTGTTCCGATCACCATCGGCACCCCGGTTCCCGGCACCACCACCCTGGTCCTCGATGCCCGGCTGCAACCGGTCCCGCCGGGCGTCGCGGGCGAACTGTATGTCGCGGGTCCGGCGGTGGCGCGCGGGTACCTCAACCGGCCGGGCCTGACCGCCGCCCGATTCGTCGCCGATCCGTGGGGACCGCCCGGCGGCATGATGTATCGCACCGGCGACCTGGTGCGCTGGATCTCCCTGCCGGGCGACAAGCCGCACGTCACCGGGAATGTCGGCGACTGGGAGCTGGAATACCTGGGCCGCACCGACTTCCAGGTGAAGATCCGCGGCTTCCGCATCGAACTCGGCGAGATCGACGCGGTGCTCGCCGCCCACGACGCGGTCGACCACGCCGTGACCATCGGCCACGAGACCCCGGCGGGCGTCATGGCGCTGGTCTCCTATATCCTACCTGCACAAGGCCATTCGATCGACCCGGACCTGCTGACCGCCCACGCGGCCCGCAGCCTGCCCGCCCACATGGTTCCCTCGGCGATCATGGTGCTCGACGAGGTCCCGCTGACCCCCGTCGGCAAACTCGACCGAAAGGCTTTGCCGGAACCCGAGTTCAAGGCGCGCCCCTACCGCGAACCGGCCACCCCGATGGAACGCCTGGTAGCCGCGGCCCTGTCCGAGGTCCTCGGCCTCGAGCACGTCGGCGCCGACGACGATTTCTTCGACCTCGGCGGCAACTCCCTGCTGGCCACCCAGGTCATGGCCCGCCTCGGCGGCCGTCTCAACGCGCGGATACCGGTCCGGCTCATGTTCGAGTTCTCGACAGTGGCGGGACTGGCCGTCCGCGTCGCGGAGCTCGCAGGTACCGGCGGCGGCCGACCCGCTCTCACCGCCGCACCGCGGCCGGAACGGATTCCGCTGTCCCCCGCACAACAGCGCATGTGGTTCCTCAACCGCCTCGACCCCACCGCGACGGCCTACAACGTGCCCGCTGCGGTGCGGTTGACCGGTGCGCTCGACATTCCGGCCCTGCGCGCCGCCGTCTCGGATGTCGTCGCCCGGCATGAAGTGCTGCGCACCGTCTACCCGGTGCTCACGCCGCCCCCGGAGAGCGGCGGGCCGGTGCAGATTGTGCTGTCGCCGGAGCGGGCGGCGCCGGAGCTCGAGGTTCGCGCCGTCGCGGCGGGCGAGCTGGGAGAGGCGCTCGCGGAGTTGATGGGAACCGCGTTCGACGTGACTGCCGCACCACCGATTCGGGTGGTGTTGCACGAAATCTCCGACAGTGCGGACGAATACGTGCTTGCGCTGGTCATGCACCGCATTACTGGTGACGGTGCGTCGACCGGACCGCTGACCCGTGATCTGATGACCGCCTACGTCGCGCGGTCGTCCGGGCGGGAACCGATGTGGGCTGCGCTGCCGGTGCAGTATGCGGATTACGCGCTGTGGCAGCGAGCGGTCCTTGGAGCCGAGGCCGATTCCGCATCGCTGGTTGCCACGCAATTGGCGTACTGACGGACGGCGCTGACGGATTTGCCCGATCAGCTGGAATTGCCGACCGATCGGCCGCGACCTGCCGTGCAGTCGTTCCGCGGGCGGGCGGCGCGCTTCGTCATCGATGCGCAGCGGCACGCGGGGTTGGCGGAGCTCGCGCGGGCGCACAATGCGTCGCTGTTCATGGTGGTGCGAACCGTCCTGGCGGTGCTGCTGGCCCGGTTGTCGGGCACCGCGGATATCGCGGTGGGCACGCCGATCGCCGGTCGCGGCGAACGCGAATTGGACGATCTGATCGGCATGTTCGTGAACACGTTCGTCCTGCGGACCGAGGTGGACCCGAACGCGCGGTTCGCCGCTCTGCTCGCGCAGGTGCGGGAGCGGGATCTCGAGGCGTTCGCCCATGCCGAGGTGCCGTTCGAGCGGCTAGTCGAGGTGCTGAATCCGGTGCGGTCGACGGCGCGGCATCCGCTGTTCCAGGTGGGGTTGTCCTTCCAGAATCTGGCGCCGGATGTGCTGGAACTGCCGGGACTCACGGTGGCTGCGGTCGAACCCGATACGCAGGTGTCGCAGTTCGATCTGCACTGGTTCGTCACTGATACGTACGACGAAGCCGGTGCGCCCGCTGGAATCAGCGGCGCTGTCACCTATGCGACGGATCTGTTCGATCCGGCGACTGTGGACGGCTTCGTGGACCGGTTCCTGCGCATCCTCGACGCGGTCATCGCCGATGAATCGGCCGTGGTCGGAGAGATCGAGGTGCTGGCGCCCGTCGAGCGCCATCGAATCCTGGTGGACTGGAACAGCACTCACGCCGATATCGATGTCGAACCGCGGCCGACGCTGGCCTCGCTGTTCGATGCCGCGGTAGCGGAGCATCCCGACGCCGTCGCGCTGGTGGCCGATGAGGCCGGAACCGGTGTGGGGCAACAGGTGCTGACCTATGCCGAGCTGGATGCCCGGGTGAACCGGCTGGCGCGGTATCTGATCGGGCGCGGGGTCGGGCCGCAGGATCGGGTGGCCGTGGCGATGCGGCGGTCGGTCGATCTGGTGGTCGCCGTCTACGCCATCGTGAAGGCAGGGGCGGCGTATGTGCCGATCGATCCGGATCAGCCCGCGGAACGGACCGGATACATCCTCGAGACCGCGCAGCCGGTCTGCGTGCTGACCACCGCCGATGTGGATTCCGGACTCGAACACGCCGGAACGGTGGTTCGGACCGACGAGCTGGGGCTGTCGGCCTTTACGGACACCCCGGTCACCGATGCCGAGCGGCGGAGCCCGCTGCGGGCGCGGAGCGCCGCGTACGTGATCTTCACGTCCGGATCGACGGGTCGGCCGAAGGGCGTGGCCGTCTCGCACGCGGCCATCGTGAACCGCCTGGTGTGGATGCAGTTCGCCTATCGCCTCACACCTGCGGACATCGTCTTGCAGAAGACTCCGGCGACCTTCGACGTGTCGGTGTGGGAGTTGTTCTGGCCGTTGCAGATCGGAGCGCGCCTGGTGCTGGCCGCGCCGGACGGGCATCGCGATCCGGCCTACCTGGCGCGATTGATCGCGGCGGAGGGTGTGAGCACGGTGCACTTCGTGCCGTCCATGCTCGCCGCGTTCGTCGCCGAACCCGCGGCAGCCGAATACGTAAGTCTGCGGCAGGTTTTCGCCTCCGGTGAAGCCTTGACCGCCGATACCGCGCGGCGTCTTCGCACGCTGACCGGTGCGACGCTGCACAACCTGTACGGGCCCACCGAGGTGGCCGTCGACGTCACCTATCACGAGGTGACCGAGACGGACACGGTCACGGTGCCGATCGGGCGGCCGGTGTTCAACACCAAGGTTTACGTGCTGGATTCGCGCTTGCGGCCGGTGCCCGTGGGCGTCGCGGGTGAGCTGTACCTCGCCGGGACGCAGCTCGCACAAGGCTATGTGGGACGGGCGGATCTGACCTCGGATCGGTTCGTGGCCAATCCGTTCGAACTCGGCGAGCGCATGTACCGCACGGGCGACCTGGTGAAGTGGAATCGCGAAGGTGAGCTGGAGTACCTGGGCCGCACCGACTTCCAGGTGAAGCTGCGCGGACTGCGTATCGAACCCGGCGAGGTCGAGACGGCGCTCATTGCCGAGGAGGCGGTGGGGCAAGCGGTGGTCGCGGTCCGCTCGGACCGTCTGATCGCCTACCTGGTGCCCGCGGCGGGCGCCGAGCTCGACACCGAAGCGCTCCGGCGCTCGCTCTCGCACCGGCTGCCGGGCTATATGGTGCCGTCGGCCTTCGTTGTGCTGGATGCCTTCCCGCTCAATGCCTCCGGCAAGCTGGATCGCCGGGCGCTGCCGGATCCGGAGTTCACCGCCGGAGTGTTCCGGGCACCGGCAACGGAACTGGAGTCCACCGTCTGCGCGGTGTTCACCGAGGTACTCGGCATCGAACGAATCGGGTTGGACGACAACTTCTTCGAGCTCGGCGGCACCTCCATGGCCGCCACCCGACTGGCGGCGCGCCTGAGCGAGCTGCTCGGAGAAGCGGTCCCGGTGCTGTGGCTGTTCACCGCATCCACGCCGGACGCACTCGTCGCGGAGATCGCCGCGCGCCGCTCCGGCGCGACCGGTATCGATCCCGAGTCCGCGTTCGACGTGGTGCTGCCGCTGCGCCGGTCGGGGACGGCCGAGCCGCTGTTCTGCATTCATCCGGTCGGCGGCATCGCCTGGTCCTTCGCCGGGCTGGCCGCGCACCTCGATCCGGACCGACCGCTCTACGGCTTGCAATCGCCCGCGCTGAGATCGGATGCGGCGCTGCCGGATTCGATCGAGGACTGGGCGCGCGTCTACGTGTCGGCGATTCGCTCGGTGCAGCCCGGCGGGCCCTATCACCTCCTGGGCTGGTCGCTCGGCGGCGTGCTCGCCCATGCCGTCGCCGTGCGGCTCCAGGAGGAAGGCGAACAGGTCGCCCTCCTGGCCATGCTGGACAGCTACCTCGATCCGCACGCCGGTGAATCCGGGCCGGTCGACCTGTCCGAGGTGGTGGGCGGCCCGCTGGGTGATCAACTGGCCGGGCTGGACTCCGGCCGCCGCGCCCGGATCATCGACGCGGCGCTGCACTCGGTGGCCCTCACCGGCGCCTACCGCCCCCGCCGCTTCAAGGGCGACCTGCTGTATTTCACTGCCGCCCTGGATGATCCGACCTGCACCATCGGCGTCTCCGGCTGGACCGATGCCATCGACGGCATCCTGCACAGCTATGCGGTCCCGGTCACGCACTGGCGCATGACCGCACCCGAGGCGCTCGCCCGGATAGCGCGCGTCCTCGCGCCGGGCAGCGGAAATCCACAGTCACCAATATTGTGAAAAGCCTCTTGTTCACAGTCTTGTTCCGCCAGGATTGGCTGCGGACTTCGAGAAAGGCAATCCGATGAGCAACCCCTTCGATGACGAAGACGCGCAGTTCTACGTGCTGGTCAACGAAGAGGCTCAGCACTCCCTGTGGCCCGTCTTCGCCGCCATCCCCGGTGGCTGGACCATCGCGCACGGGCCCGCGTCCCGTCCGGACTGCCTGGCCTACGTCGAAACGCAGTGGACCGATATGCGTCCCCAATCGCTCATCGACGCCATGGCCGAAGCCGAATAGCCCCGCGGAACACCGTCTTCCGCGCCCCACCCCCCTCGGAAAGGAAATCCATGGAAGGCGTAGACATCGGAGCCATCCTCACCACCGTGCTGAACTTCCTCAGCGCGGGCTCCAGCCTCAACTACAACCCCAACGCCGCCTGATCGGTCGTAACGGCAACTCGCAGAAGGACTCACGACATGGATCTCGGCAGCGCGGGCTTCACCAGCCTGCTCCAGGCCATAGCCCACCTCATCGGTTCCGGCTCCGGCATCTCGGTGACCCCCGGCACCCCCACCGCCCCCTGAGGCCGCCATGGACAGCGGCAGCGCCATCGACAACCTCCTGGGCCGCCTGGCGGAAATGCTCCTCACCGGCTCCTCCGTCACCTTCCCGCCCACCTCAGGCTCCTGAACGCCCGGGCCGCCAGGGTTTTCGCCCTGGCGGCCCGCGGGTCCATTCACGAATTCCGATCTCCCGGCGATAATTCGGCATGGAGATCATCTTCTTTGTTTTCGGCGTCATCTTCCTGGGCATGTTCCTGCTCATCCTGATCGCGGCGCTGGCCGGTGCCCGCAGGCAGACGCGCGGGCGTCCGCACCGGCGGGGCGGAAGCGACTTCTCCGGCGGAAGCGACTCGGACTACAGCGGCGGCAGTTGGTACGACGGGTCGTCCGGTTCCAGCTACGACAGCGGCGGCTCGAGCTCCAGTGACAGCGGGTCGAGCAGTAGCAGCAGTTCCGACTAGCGCTCGCCATGGTGTTGCGACGGCGTCGTGACACGCGTCATTCCGTGGTTGACTAATTTTTTAGTCAGGAGCTACGCTGCTGGACATGCGACGGCGCACATTTGTTCAGACATCGATGGCAGCGATCGGCAGCTTCTTGCTGGCGGGTTGCTCCGAGCAGGATGCGCCCATCAGCGGCAGCAACGGCAGTGACACGCAGGATGACGGGAGAAAGTGGATGATGCCCGAAGAAGGGCAGCGGCATCTGCGGACGTGGATGGCTTTCGGGGCCAGCGAACGCATTTGGGGCGCGGATCTGGTGCCCGAGGTGCAGCGGAATCTGGCGACCATCGCCACGACGATCGCCCGGTTCGAACCAGTGTCGATGCTGGTCCGGCCGGGCGAGATGGACTTGGCCAAGGGGCTCGTGGGCGCGGCGAACGTCGAGTTGATCGCCGCCGAGATCGACGATCTCTGGATGCGGGACACCGGGCCCGTATTCGTCAATGGCAGTGGTGGACGCGCGGGGGTCGACTTCAACTTCAATGGATGGGGCGAGAAGCAGGAGCATCGCAAGGACGCGAAGGTCGCGCGGATCGCCACTGAGCGCGCGGGGGTCGAGCGGCTGACCACCGATCTCGTGCTCGAGGGCGGCGGTATCGAGGTCGACGGTGAGGGCACGGCGATCATTACCGAGAGCTGCGTGCTCAACAACAATCGGAATCCGGGGTGGAAGAAGCGGGATGTGGAGGAGGAGCTGGCTTATCTGCTCGGGATCGAGAAGGTGATCTGGCTGCCGGGGATCGCGGGCGAGGACATCACCGACGGGCATACCGATTTCTACGCGCGGTTCGCGCGGCCCGGGGTGGTGGTGGCCGGACTGGACAATGATCCGGATTCGTTCGACTACGACGTCACCCGCCGTCATCTCGACATCCTGCATCAGGCCACGGACGTGCACGGACGGCCCTTGCAGGTCGAGGTGCTCGAAGGTCCGTCGACGGTGCGCGAGGACTTCGCCGACGATGATTTCGCCGCGGGGTACATCAATTTCTACGTGTGCAACGGCGCGGTCATCGCACCCGAATTCGGTGATCCCGAGACCGACCCGGCGACCCGCGCCACTCTGCAGCGACTGTTCCCGGATCGCGAGATCGTGCAGATCAATATCGACGGGATCGCCGCCGGTGGTGGCGGTATTCACTGCACCACCCAGCAGGAACCCGCGGCCTGACCCCTACTGTGAGGAATTGTGTCGGAGCGTCAAACCCAGATCCTCGAAGCCGCCGTCCGCGTGATCGCCCAGGACGGAGTCCGCGGCCTGCGCATAGAAAAGCTCGCCGCCGCGGCGGGTGTGTCCACGGCGCTCATCTATTACCACTTCAAGGACCGCGCGGGTGTCCTGTACGCCGCGCTCGAGCACATCAACCACCGCGCTCAGACCTACACCGACCGCGCCTTCTCCGCTGGCGGCCCGCGTGAACGCATCGAGGCCATGCTGCTGCTCGAGCTCCAGGACACCGCGCACGTCCGCGAAACCAGCATTGCCTGGGGCGAATTGCGCGCCAGCGCGGTCTTCAATCCGGACCTGCGCGCCCCCCTGCGCGCCACCACCAACTCCTGGAACGCCGATGTCGAAGTCCTGATCAAGGAGGGCCAGGACACCGGCGTCTTCGCCCCCACCCTGGATGCCGCCGCCATCGCCGAACGGCTCACCACCTTCGTCGAGGGCCTGAGCGAACGCTGGCACAGCGAATCCCTCGCTCTCGACCGCGCCCGCGAACTCCTCTCCGGTGCAATAGCTCTCGAACTCGACCGCAAACCCTGACCACCCACCAGAATGGGCCGGTATGGCTACTTTTGTCCTGATTCACGGCGGCGGCGACGTCGGTTGGTACTGGCACCTGGTCGAAGCCGAGCTACGCGCCCGGGGTCATGAGTCGATAGCTCCGGACCTCCCCTCCGAGGATGATTCGGCCACCCTGACCGACTACGCCGACGCGGTGATCGAGGCGGTGGGCGCCCTGCAGGACCTGGTCGTCGTAGGCCAGTCCTATGGCGGCTTCACCGCCACCCTGGCAGCGGCCCGCCTACCCACCGCCCTCCTCGTCCTCACCGCCGCCATGATCCCGACCCCCGGCGAGTCCGCCTCGGACTGGTGGACCAATACCGACTACGCCCGAGCGGCCAAGGACCAAGCCGACCAAGACGGCGGCAAAACCGGCAACCCCGACCCCTTCATCAGCTACTACAACGGGGTCCCCCGCGCCTTGGCCGAGGAGGCATTGAGCAGGGAACGCAGCGAATCATCCGCCGCCTACAGCGACCCGTGGCCCCTGCCCGCACGGCCGGATATCCCGACGAAATTCGTGCTGTTCCAACACGACCAGTTCTTCCCACCCGCCTTCTTCCGCGACCTCGTCCCCAAACGTCTCGGCATCACCCCCGACGAACTCCCCGGCTGCCACTGCGCGGCCCTGAGCCACCCCCGCGAACTGGCCGACCGCCTGGCGGCCTACGCCGCCGAACAGGGATTGCCCGGCGGCGCATAGCCGTCGAACTTCCCGGCCCGCACACCGGAAGTGAAGTCGTCCCAGGCGGCAGGCTCGAATACCAGCGCCGGACCGGCGGGATCCTTGCTGTCTCGCACTCCCACCGCCCCGGGGATGAAGGCCACTTCGACGCACTCTTGTCCGCCTGAACTGTGGCTCGACTTGAACCAACGCGTCTGGCTCAGTTCAGTGTTCATTTTTGATCTCCTGTTGTGCGGCTAGTCGAACCTTCCGGCGTTCAGTCCGGCCATGAAGTCATCCCAGATTCCGGGCGCTAGGATCAGCGCCGGACCAGAGCGATCCTTGCTGTCTCGCACACCCACCGCGCCGGGGATGAAGGCCACTTCGACGCACTCTTTGGAGCCTCCGCTGCGGCTGCTCTTGAACCACTTGGCTGCTGATAGATCGACGTTCACGTTGAATACTCCTTTGCTGCCCGCCGAAGCATGGCCCTGCTGTTGACTTCGTCCAACGCGGCTCGCTGGATCGTTTGATACGCGTCGGTATATCGGCGGACGATGTGGGGCTTCTCGCTGTACATGTCCCCTGTAAAACCTTCCGCGTAAACGACTGTCGGTTCCAGTGGTTTTCCTTGGTTGTCCGAGTCGAACTCCAGGATCACGACGGGGCCGACCTGTTCACCCGTTGGCATTCCGGCCGAGAACGGCAGGACCTGGAGCGAGATGTTCGGGCGGGTGCCCATATCGGCCAAGGTGCGCAACTGGGTGGCCATGATGGCCGGATTGCCGATTTCACGACGCAGGACAGCCTCGTTCAGGACGACTTTCAGGTTGGTCGGCTTCGCGTTTCGTCTGATCAAGGTCTGCCGACGCATTCGAATCCGGACGCGTGCATCGATCTCGTCGCGGGATGCGAGAGGGTGAGCATCGCTTGCGAGTACGCGTGCGTAGTCCTCGATTTGGAGGAGGCCCGGAACGAACTCCGATTGATAGGTGGTCAGCGTCCGGGCGCCGGATTCCAAACCCATATAGACACTGAAGTTTTCGGGAATCAGTTCGCCGAACCCATGCCACCACGACTTGACCGCCGCCTGTTGCGCGAGGCCGACCAGTGCTGCGGTCAGGTCTTCGCCCAGGCCATAGATCCGGCACAGCTCCTTGACATCGACGATTCGCACACGGTCCGCCTGGCCGCGCTCGAGCCGCTGCAACGTGCTCTTGCCCCACTGCATGAGCGTTGCGGCCTCGACAATCGTCAGGCCCATTGCTTCCCGGCCTTCGCGTAGGTAACGACCAAGTTGTCGGCGCGGGAACGTGCTGCTGGCTGTGTCGGCCATGGCTCATCCTGGACGCTTCGTCGGGACCGTGTTGGGAATGAGTTTGAACCCAAGCTGGGAACGTTGCACGGGTTTTCGTGCGATTGGCTCTGGGTTCCCAATTGTGGGTCCGATTGATCTTTGCCAGGTGTGTGCTTGGGATGCGCCCGGTTCGTGCCCGCCGGGCGCATCCACCCTCTAGTCCGAGGAGGACGAATGAGCCTCAGCTCGAATCCGGCGGATGAGAACCATGCCCGGTCGGATGCTTACCGTGCGGCGGGGCTCACGACCTGGTTCGCTGAAGATCGAATCTGGTTGTGGGCCGGGAACAGTGCGAATGCGATCACCGTGCTCGATGAGATCGGTACCGAGGCGCACCGGCACCTTCAGCAGGTGTGTCTGTATGCGCCGACAGTCGCTCACGACTCCGGGCTGTGGACATTTCTTACCAGTCCGGTCGAGATCGACTCCGATACACAGGAATTCATGGCTCGGCGGTCGATCCTGATCGCCAAGCCGGGCGTCGAAGTGCTGTTGCCATCGCCCGCGGATGAGCATGCTGCCCATCTCTGGTGGATCAGAGAACCGCTGGGGGAGTTGCCGTCCACGAACTACGTGCTCGAGACGCTGTCGATTTGCCACAAAATTCGGTCGCGCCGGGTGGGGGTGATCCGGCAATAATCCGGCATGGAAACACTCTTGGTGTTGGTGGGGTTCGGTTGTCCGCTCGTCTTCCTTTTCGCGGCGCTCGCCGGGCGGAACCAGCCGCCCGGCCAGCCGCCTCGCGGGCGGACGCCGCACAGGCATTGGAACGGTTCGTCATCCGATAGCGGCGGCTACTCGTCGTGGCAGTACGGCGGATCGTACGGATCCGGGTGGGGTGGCGGTTCCGGATATGACAGCGGCGGTTCGAGTTACGACAGCGGCAGCAGCTCGAGCAGTTCCGGCTCCTGCGACAGTGGGTCCAGTAGTTCGAGCAGTGGCTGCGACTAGGGTGCGCGCCTGACCTTCGTCTTGCGGGCCAGCCAGGGGTTGCCGTCCGCGATCAGCGCACCGGATTCGATCAGGGACTGCACGCGCCAGAACAGTGGGGCGTCAGCGACATTCATGTCGGCCATGACCGGGGCTACGACTCGGGCGATGATTGTCGGGTCGGGGCCTGCGGCGGCGAGTAGGGCATTGTCGTAGTGGTCGGCGGGGGCGGAGGTCAGCCCGGATTCGGTGACTATGCGGAACGTTTGGTTCTCCTGCACGAGTTTGCGCCAGTTCCGGCGTGCCGCCGCGTGTTCGGATGCGGTGATACTTCTTGTGCCGCTGAGGGATTCGGCCAGCTTTTCGGGGTATTGAGCGGCGACGGCGACCGGGATCTCGACGACGTCGAAGGATCTGTCGGCCAGTGTGTCGCAGATTTGGTGAAACATCGACAGTTCGGTGGCATTGTCGCGGCTAAACCAGACGACCAGGTTCTCGGCGGAATCCACGGCCGCCCAGTAGTCGGTGAGTTCCCGCGGCAGGTCCGGTGAGCGGCTGATGTCCTCGCCGGTTTCCGCGGCGGCCATCTCGTCCCACCAGCGCCACCATGCGGCGCGCGTCGCGGAGTCTTCGGGCCGGAGTGGTCCGATGGCCAGGCTGTCGGGGAATTCGAGAACGGTGTCATGGGAATGGGCGGGATCGGTGCTGAGCGCGACGCGGAGTGCCCCGGCCGCCGAAGGGCCGCTCGTCAGGTGCAATCTGTCCATTTCACCAGTGTGCCCATTGGTAGCTGAATTCTGGCTGGGGGTTGGCGCTCAGTACCGGCACATCCATTCGCGGCCGTAGTGCTCCGCGTTTCCGCCTTCCAGGTGCACCCAGGTGCCCTCGCCGGGGACGCCGGGCTGGGTGCAGGGGGCGCCTTCTACCGGCGGCGGGCCTTCCTGCTGCGCGGGGGCCGGGGGTGGGCCACCGGCGCTTCCGGTGTCCTGGGCGGCGGCCGTGGCCGGGAAGCCGATGACCGCGACTGCGGCGGTGACGGCGATCAGGGTGCGTTTCATCGGACCTCCTGGAATGCGAGCCGAACATGAATTAACCACAGGGTAGCTTGGGTCAGCGGAGGGGGTAGCGGCGGTCGATGATGTCGAACATATTGGGCTGGCCTGCTTTGTAGAGTTCGCGGTCGATGAGTTTCAGAGGTTCCCAGAGGGGCATGGTGAAGCGTGGGGTGATGGGGGCTTGGGGGTGTGCGGAGCCGGAGGCGTGGAGGATGGCGTTGGCGGCTTGGCGGCCGCCCTCGTTGGCGCCTTCCATGCAGGCTACGTTCATTGGGGTCTTGATCCAGTCGCCCGCCAGGAAGAGGTTGTCGAGGCCGGTCCAGGCGTCGGGGCGGTCGTACCAGGATCCGGGGTTCTGGATGAAAATGGCGTCTTCACAGGCGATTTCGGGGGTGCCCGCACCGGTCAGGGCCGGATCGAGGAACCAGGAGTGCAGTAGGTCGTCGGTGAGCTGGATCTGACCGTCGTCATTGACGTGGGCCTTGATCTGGGACCAGGTTTCGCGGGCTATCTCCTCAGGGGTGCACTTGTTCGCGGGCAGGCCGTTGAAGGTTCCGGGTTCCTCCCATTCGGAGATGATGGCGGACAGGACTTCCCGCACGCTGCCGTCGCCATAGGAGGAGACGGGGCGGTGCCAGAACTGCGCCTCGCTGATGGAGGTCAGGCCCCAGGACGCGTCGTTGTAGCAGACATGGCCATTGGCCAGATCCACGCGTCGGCGCAGGAAGAATTGGATGCCGACCATCCACGCGGACTGGAGGTTTCGGATGCGGTCCAGGGTGGGATCAGCGGCGGTGAGGTCCGCGGAGAGAATGGGCGGCAGCTTGTCGAGGGGGATGGCGGACAGGTAGTGGTCGGATTCGACGGTGTGGCGCGCGCCGGTCGCATCGGTCACGGTGGCCGCGGTGATGTGCGCGCCGTCGACGCCGAAGCCGGTGAGCCGATAGCCCTGGTGGAAGGTGACGCCGATCGAGCGCAGATAGTCGATCCACGGCGTGATCCAGGTTTCGCTGGTGGGGCCGTTGAGGACTCGGTCATTGCCCTTGTTGTCGGAGTCGTTGTTGAGGTTGAGCAGCGACCAGACGTACTCCTCGCCGACCAGTCCGATCGAATGCGCGCTGCAATTGGCGGATTTGGTAGCCACCAGTTCGCGAATGAACCCGTCGCCGAGGAAGCGGTTGTATTCGGGGGAGGAGACATCCAAGCGCGCGAAGTCGGTCCACGTCATTCGCTCCCACTGGCCGAGCTTGCGCTCGGTGCAACTGGATACGTACACCGCCAGCCGTTCGGCCGCGAACACCGCCTCGTGCAGCGGCAGCCGGAACAGGGTCTCGAACACCGACGCCACCGAATCGATGAAACCCTGCGGCGTCATCGGAAACTGGCTGAACGGCAAGGGGAACGGCAGCGGGACGGTGAGATTGTGCCGGTCCATCCCGGCGATCATGGCCGCGCTGAGCCGCACCAGATTGTCCCACACCCCGTGGGAGTTACCCGGAAACGGTATGCGCCGCAGCGTATCCGGCAGATTGTGATAGAAGCCGAAGAAGCTCCGGAACCCGTGTTCGCCGGGCAGTCCGTCCGGTGCGTAGATACTGCGCGTCTTCCCGCCGAAATCACCCAGTGTCTCGAAAACCGTGACGGCGAACCCTCTTTCCGCGAGCTCGTGCGCCGCGGTGAGCCCGGCGGGCCCGGCCCCGAAAATAGCCACGCTCCGCCCGGGTTGCGCATATGCCCGCCCGCCGGTGGGTGCGAGCGTCAGCGCCGCCGCCACACCGCCCACCTTGGCCGCGGTTCCGATGAATCGACGTCGTGATTGCTGCCGCATGAGGTACTCCCGCTCGATCAACTGCGACTATGTTATAGATGATTCTACAAGCTCGAGCATAATTTTCCCAAATCAGAAGCACTCAAGTTTATAGCAATTCTCTCGTGCTGTGGTCAGGGTGGGACAAACCGCCCGAATCCCTACGAACGCGACACCCCCGCAAATGCCCGTGCCGCGACCGGTGTGGTGCCTCGAATAATCAGATTCACCGACCGATACTGAACTCGCTAGTTGCTTGGTATTTTCTAACCGGCACGCGTGGATTGCCGAACATTCGCTGCGGTTCGAACCAACCTGGCAAGGAGTGAGGGCTTGTTATTTCGAACGACACGGTCATTCGGAAAGACGTGCTCGGTCGCCACGGCGGCCGTGGCTGTTGCGGTGGGGATCCTGTGGACCACCGGCACACCCCCGGCGGAGGCGGCGCCCGCCAATTGTCCCGAACTGAATGTGATCGCCGTACCGGGCACCTGGGAAACCTCCCGCGATGAGCACAGTCAGGGCATGCTCGCCCTGGTGACCCGCGGGCTACCGGGCTCGGTACGCACCGATTACGTCAGCTATGTCGCCACCGCCCTGCCCTGGGAGGGCGAGGTCTACGGCTATTCCAAGCGGGAGGCCGTCACCAATCTCCGCGGCATGATCTCCGCCATGTCGTCGCGTTGCCCCGCCACGCGTTTCGCGCTGGTCGGCTACAGCCAGGGCGCGGACGCGGCCGGTGACGTGGCCGCGGAGATCGGCACCGGGCTCGGCGTTGTGCCGCCCGATCGGGTGGCCGCGATGGGTCTGCTGGCCGATCCGCGCCGCTCCCGGACCGATGCGCTGGTCGGCCCGCCGGTGCCGGGCGCGGGTGCGGGCGGGGCGCGCCTGGGCGGGTTCGGCCTCCTGAGCCCGAAGGTGCGAACCTTCTGCGCGGAGGGCGATTTGTACTGTTCGGTGCCCAACGACGATCTAGCCGGACGCTTCGCCGGTCTCTTCACCCAGGCCTCCGCCATGGACCCCTTGCAGGTCGGCAGCTATGTGCTCACCCTGCAATCGATCACGGCCGAGGCGCTGTTCCCCGGTATCAATGCCATTCTCGCCGCGCCGCCGGACGATCCGGCCAGCGAGCAGTGGGCGCGGCAGGTGCAGGAGTTCATCATCTCCGGAGCGCATCAGTCCTATCCGCGCTACGTGGTCGATGCCAATGGCACCACCGCCACCGCGTGGTTGCACAACTGGCTCGTCGACGTGGCCAACCAAGGCGCCTGATCAGTACACGGTGTAGGACTCCCGCGAGAGCCGGAAGCCGTGCCGGGCATAGGGATCCAGACATTCGATATAGGCAGGTAAGACGGTGCAGACCACATCGGCGGCCTGCACCGTCTTGCCGTATTCGATGATCTCGCCCTGCTGCGGATCGAACGGCCGATCGGTGTGGCAGCGGATTTCGGCCGGTCGGCCGTCCCACTGCGAGAACACATCCCCGTAGGTCCCGTGGCAGGTGTCGGGCCGCTGCGGCGGCGCGTAGCTGTACTCCAGGATTTGGCAGACCACGCCCCGAGTTCCGGTGGCGCAGACGATATTCCCACTGGGCGTTCGAAACTGGTCGGTCTGTGAACCGTATGCGGGTCCGGCGGCGCTCATGAGCGCCGCCACCATCCCCGTGGCCGCGGCAATGGCCGCGCGACAGCGTGACTTCATATTTCCCGGTCCCCCTTGCGATCCCGGCGCACTGCCGGACAACACCCGCCGAAGCTGACACCTTCCTATCGCGCCCGGCGTCCGGATCGGTAACCGGAATTCGACTCGCGCCCTCCGCTTCCTGCATTCGCGAATGTTCGGCAAATATATTTGCACCAAGGAAACGCATAAATCACCCGAAACAGTTGGTCCCCGCGCAGTCGCTGATCGCTATTACCGGAGAGGAACAGCATGAGCCGGAGTGACACGGTCGAACCGCTATCCGGTGGCCTGTATTGGGATCGGGACGGCGACATCTGGCAGCGCGAGGACGCTGGCTGGCGACTCATTCTGCAGAGCGGAGTCTCGGTGGATCCGATTTCGTTGTGGGAATGGGAGAGCGGGCACGTCCGCGATTACGCGCCCTTCACGCCCGTGGTCTCATTCGCCGTCGCCGGATAGCGCACCGCCGGTCAGCGACCGGCCCCGGCCCCGAAGAGGGTGATCTCCATCAGGCGAATAACCCTCTCCTGCGGGCAGATGCGCGAGCCAGGGGAGGCGGCGAGATCATCACCGAATACCCGGCCCAGATCGACCACCAACCCGAAGGCGGCGTGCACCAGAATGCGCGCCTCCCCCTCGGAGAGTTCCGGCCGCACCGCCACCAGCAATCGCACCCATTCGGCCACGATGAGCCGCTGCACATTGCGCAGCATGGTGCGTTCCTCCGGCGCGACGTGACCGAATTCCGCGTAATAGACGAAAGTCAGCTCACGTTCGGCGAATGAACCGGCGACATAGAGGTCGATGAGTTTGGTCAGGGCTTCGGCGGAACTCGACGAGGAGGCCACCGCCGGGCCGATGGCCCCGGACACCCGATCCGCCGCCCGCCGGAACGCCGCCGCGAGCAGATCGCCCTTACTGCGGTAGTACCGGTACACCGCGGACGCCGCCGACAGATCCGCCGCCGCGGCAATGTCCTCCACGCTCACATTGGGATAGCCGCGCGCGTGGAACAACTCCACGGCCTTCTTCAGCAGCAGCTCGTGCTTGAACGACTGCGGAATCTCGATGGCCCGCGGCGGCCCGGTCTCGGTTCCCGGCGGCGGCAGTTCACCGTCGATCACCGACCCGCAGGCCGAATGCAGCAGCGCGGTGAGCGTTTTCGCGGGCAGCGCGGCGTGATGGTCGCCAATGCTGCTGATCACGCTGAGCAGCGTCACCGCCCGCACCGCGCGATCGTGCCCGTCCAACTCCGGGCGCACATCCTCGATCAGCTGCCGCAGCGTGGCCAGCGCCGTCGCGAACTGGTCCTCGAGGGTCCGCCGATCGGTCTCGTCGAGATAGCGCCGCTCCCAGCGCACCAGCGCCACGGTGGACCGGTTGGCAATGGTCTCCGCGATCATCTTGTCCAGCACGCTGTCCAGCCGCTGCCGTGGCGTCAGGCCCTCGGCGGCGTCGGGCGGGGTGGCCGCGTCCACGGTCAGCTGTCCCAGCCGCAGCAGCTCCTCCCGGAACAGCGCGTACTTGCTCGGATAGTGCCGATACAGTGCGGCCGAGGAGATTCCGAGACGAGCGGCGATATCCTCCATGCTCACCCCGTGATAGCCGAGCGAGCCGAAGGCGGCCGCGGAGGTGGCGGCGATCTGGGCGCGCCGGTTCTTCGGACGGCGCCGGATCACTCGCTGCGGCTCGACGGTCATATCAGCAATGGTAGCCACCAGGTCTTTTGCGTCCCTGCCGGGTTGATGGCGTTGGCTCACGGCTGTGTCTGCTGGGCGAGCGGGGAGTTGACCTTGTTCACCAGCCAGCGATCCCCGGAACGCTCCAGCCGCATGACCATCGAGAGCTGACCGGGGGCGGGCTTGTTCTGGGTGCCCAGGCTGGTGATGGTCTGACCGATCACCACAATGGCTTCGGCGGAGTCTTCATCGCTGGTGCGAATGGCGCATTGGACGTCGGTGGCCTTGGAGACCACCTCGCCCTGGGTGAGGACCTCGCGCAGATCCTTGCTGGTGGAATCGAACTGCTTGTGCCAGTCGCCGGTCGCGCCGTCGAGGACGCCGGTGAAATAGGCGTCGAGATCCTTGGCGTCGTAGGTGGCGAGCTTGGGGGCATAGGCGCAGGCGGCGGTGCGCGCGGCCTCGCGGGCATCGAGCAGGGCCTGTTTGTCGCGGTCCTGGACGAAGAAGAACACGCTCGATCCCACCGCCGCGCCGAGCACCAGCGCGACGGCGGCGCGCGGCGCGACCCGGCCGCGCGCGCCGAACTCGGGCAGCGCGAAACGCCGTGCCGGGCTTTCGGATTCGGACACGGGCGCCTCCGTGTCCGGCTCCTGCGCGTCCGGCTCCGCGGCCTCCGGCTGCCCGGCTTCCGGCGCTGCGGCTGCCGCCGTCGCGGTGTCGACCACCGCCTCGGCTCCGTCCTCGGCAGGCGCGTCCTTGGTCAACTCGATCTCGCTCATCGGTTCGCTCCTATCGGGGTATGGGCTGGGAGAGTTCGTCACCGGTCACACCCGGCGGCGCGGTCACGCCGTTGTCCGGCACATCCGGCCGCGGCGCATTGGCCGACCCGCGAATCTGCAGGGCCGGATCATTGGTGACGCAGTAGTTGTAGAGCCGCACCCGGGTATCCACGACGGCCTGGGTGGGAACGACCGGGATGGTGTTGTATTCGCAGGTCGGGCGCGGCCAGGGATCGACCAGCGTGTGGTAGGCCCCGTCGTGGGCGGGCACCCCGAGCGCCGCCGAGCCCACCCGCAGCGCCGGGAACAGCGCCGCGATGGCCGGTGCGCGCAGCTTCGCCGCGCGGGTGATGGCCACGAAGTTCGTCACCAGATTGGTCATGGGGTCCTCGGTCGCGGTGAGG
This sequence comes from Nocardia crassostreae, assembly GCF_001613405.1. Classification (GTDB taxonomy): domain Bacteria; phylum Actinomycetota; class Actinomycetes; order Mycobacteriales; family Mycobacteriaceae; genus Nocardia; species Nocardia crassostreae. The sequence goes on along the minus strand of NZ_BDCH01000025.1, from coordinate 23,438 downwards.
AACCCGCCCAGCGTGGCGAGCTGCCCCGGGCCCTGTCGCAGCAGCTCGCGCAATTCCCGGTCGGCCGCGGCGAATTGGTGGAACAGGGTGCTGCCCGCCGCGGTGAGCGTGCCCAGATCGGGCTGCGCGTGCGAGGTGGTCTCGGCGATGATCTCCAGATTCTCGATCAACTGCCGGGTCTGCGGCAGCAGATCGGTGAGCCCGGCCATGGCGCGGCTGATACCGGAGATCATGTTGCGCAGCCGATCCGGACCACCGGCCAGGGCCTTGTCCAGTTCGTCGATGATGACGGTCAGCCGGTCCGGATTCATACCGCCGATGAAGTCGCTCATATTCGCGAACACCGACTGAATGGCGACCGGGACGCTGGTGCGAGCGCGCTCCACGACCGTGCCGTCGCGCAGATACGGCCCGGTATCGGAATCGGGCCGGAAATCGAGGTACTGCTCACCCGCCGCCGACAACCGGCCGACGGCGACGGTGCCGCCCACCGGAATTCGCACCGAATCCTCGATCTCGGCAATGGCCGCGACACCGTCGCCGGAGACCCGAACCTCGCCGACCCGGCCCACCCGGCTACCCCGGAAGGTGACGTCGTTTCCGGCCGCCAGCCCGCCCGAGGAGGCGAGCTCGACGGTGACGGTCATGGTGTGCGGCAGCGGATCGAACCGCAGCACAGAGCCGCCGATATAGCCGCTGCCGATCAGGAGCACGACCACGAGACCGACATTGGCGAGGCCGATGCGCCTGCGCACCATCCATTGCCACAGTGGTGAATTCATCGCTCACCGCCTTCTGCGGGCAGCGCGCCGGGCAGCTGCGGGGGACTGGTGAGCCGCCCGAACACCTTCCCCAGCACCTGCACCAGGCTCCCGATGAACAGTCCGGCATCGCCGAGTTCGGGCCATCGGCTGCCCGCGGGATCGGTGAGCGCGCCGACGTTCAGGTACGACACCGTCGCGGCCACCGCCAGCGCCGGACCGTCCAGGCTGGCCATGAGCGAGGGATAGATGGCGTGCAACCCGTCGAGCGTCCCGGTGAGGTTGTCGCCCATCTGCGCGAAGCCCGACATGAGGGCCTGAATGCTGTTGAACAGGCTCACGAATTCGGTGCCGGTGGTGTCGCTGAAATCGCCGAGCGCGGTCATGGTGGTGGACACCTCGGTCAGCAGGTCCACGATCTGCTGGTTGTTCTCGGTGAACAGCCCGATCAACTGCGGAAAGGTATCGGCGGCGGCGCCGAGTTCGGCCTTGCGCCGCGCGAGTTCGCCGGTGAGCACGTCCAGGCCGCCGAGCACGCCGTCGATATCGCCGGTGCGTTGATTCAATGCGGCGATGACACCGGTCATTTCGGTGATCAGATGCCGCAATTGCGGCGCCTTCCCGGCGAACATGGAGTTCATCTCGGTGGTGATGCGCGCCGCCTGATTGATGCCGCCGCCATTGAGCAGCAGCGAGATCGACATCATGAGCTGTTCCACCGAGGCCCCGGCCGAGGTCCGATCGGTGCCGATGGTGTCGCCGTCGCGCAGCGGTTCGCCCGCCTCCGCCGTGGACGGCAGCGTCATGGCCACGAACATGTCGCCGAGCGGAGTGGCCTGGCGCAGTTCGGCGGTGGTGCCGTGGGGGAGCCGAATGTCCTCGCGAATCAGCATTTCCACATCGGCGATGAAGTTCGTCGTCGAGATATCGGTGACCACCCCGATATCGGTGCCGCCGATCTTCACGTGCGCCCGGTCGGGCAGATTGAGCGCATCCTTGAACGCCACGTGAATGGTGTAACCGGGTGCGCCGATTCCGGGTTCGGGCATGGGCACATTGCTCACCGACACCGCGCAACCGCTCGCGCCGGTGAGCGCCGCCACGGTCACTGCGGCCGCGATACCGCGAATTCGCGCGCTCATTCGATGCTCGCAATCCCGAGCAGCGCGGCGGTGAGCCCGAAGTCGGGACCGAAGTCCTGGATCTTGCCGGTGCGGCAGCCGTCAAGGCGCATCATGACGCGCTCGCAGAACAGCGCCAGCGCCTCGCCGTCGAGCGCCGATTTGTCCAGCAGGCCGTGCAGCCGCAGCGCCTGATGTTCGGTGCTGGTGGCATTGGCCAGGTTCTGGAACATGAGCGGTGCGACGTCCACGATCTCGGTGAGACCGCGGGCATTGAGCCGCATCTGCTCGGAAATGGTGACGAAGCGGGTCAGCGCTCCGGCGAGCTGATCCTGGTTCTCGCCGACGAGGGTGGCCGTATTGGTGACGAAGTCGTCGAGTTGGGCCAGTACGGCCTGCAGACCGGGAGCCTGCTCGCCCATGAGGCTCACCAGTTCGGTGAGGCGGCCGCTGAAATCGCGGACGGTCTGATCATTGGACGCGATGATCTTGGTGATCTCGTTGAGTTCGATGATCGTATTCGCGATCTGGTCCTTGTTGGCGAAGGTGACCTCGAAGGCCGACGACAGCGCGTCGAGGGTTTCGCGGAGCCGGTCGCCATTGCCGTCCAGGAGCGGAAACAGGACGCGGCTCGCCATCGGGCCGGTCTCGTTGTCGCCCTTCAGCGCGGCGCCGAGCTGATCGAAATTGGCGAGAATGCGATCGAGTTCGACGGGAACCCTGGTGCGCGGCAAGGGAATATGCGCGCCGTCCGCGAGTACCGGACCGTCGCCCGTATACGCCGGGGCCAATTCCACATGCCGGTTGGTGATCAGTTGCGGATTGACCAGCGCCGCCATGGCATCGGCCGGAATCTTGACGCTGCGATCCAGTGACATGATCACCTCGACGTAACTGCCCTTGGGCGTGACGGATTCGACCGTGCCGATCGGAACACCCAGTACCGCAACCTCATTGCCCGCATACAGACCCGCCACGTTCTCGAAGTCCGCGCTGACCCGCATGCGGTCGCCGAGATACCGCCCGGGCAGTGAGCTCACGCTGTCCGGCAGCACCCCGCACCCCGCCTCCACCGCGGCCGCCCAGCACACCGCGGCCAGCTTCAGCAGTGCCCGCGGTCTCGTCCACGCCCTCATTACTCGCACCCCTGAATGGCCTGCGCGAAGCACAGCCAGTTGTCCGGGAACAGCCACGGTGCGTACACCTCGCCGTACGGCCCGTTGCCGACCACATTGTTGAACTGCCGCAAGGCGACCGGCATGATCTCGTACAGCCGGTCGAGGTTCTGCTTGTTCTTCTCCAAGCCCTCGGACATGGTGTTGAGATCACCGATGAGCGGCCCGAGCTGACCGTTGTTCTCCAGGCCCATCTCCTGCAACAGCCGCGACAGCGCCGCGACATTGTCGAGCAGGCTGCGCAGCAGGGTCTGGCGCTGCTGTACGGCGGTGCCGATGGCCTCGCCGCGAGTCAGCAGGAGCAGCACGCTGTTCTGATTGTCTGCCGCCAGCTGCGCGACCACATCCATGCCTTTCAGCAGGGTGTCGACCTCGTCGCGGCGGTCATTGATGACCTTGGCCAGCGCGCCGACGCTGTCGAGGGCCTGCACGGCCAGCTCGGGGGATTCGCCCATCTGCTGGTTGACGGTGTCGAGAGCCTGGCGCAGCTTCACGGGGTCGATTCGCTCGATGTGCTCGAACGAGGACTTGTACTCGGGATCCTGAATGACCTTGCCCAAGTTGTAGGGCACGGTGGTGTTCTCGATGGTGATGCGATCCCCGGCCAGCGCCTCGCCATTGCCAGGCACCAGGTCCACATGCAGGCGGCCCAGAATGGTCGACATCTTGATGGCCGCCCGGGCATTCGAGCTCAACCGCAGGTCCCGGCGCACCTTGAAATCCACCAGAACCTTGTCGCCGTCCAGCTTCACCGCCGCGACGGTGCCGACCTCGATACCGGAGACGTCCACCGTCGCACCCGGCCGCAGCCCGGCGGCCTGTGCGAATTCCGCGTGAATCGTCTTGTCCCCGAACTGCGCCTGCTTGATGGCCGTCGAACCGACCAGCAGCAGCACCACGAATCCGGCCGCGAACAGGCCGAGCCGCAAATACCGATTCATCGGCGCACCTCCGATTGAGCCGGTCCGCCGACCTGGGAGAAGAGTCCGGGCGGCAGCAGCACGCCCCACAGCGAGACGTCCAGTCGGCAGATATAGGCATTGCCGTAGGCGCCGTAGGAGCTGAATCGCGCCAAGGCATTCAGGATGTCGGGCAGCTCCACCGCGGCCTGATCCAATGACGCGCCATTGAGCAGCAGCAGGGCGATGCCGCCGGTGGCATCGTTCTGTGCCTGGGCCACACCGGGTATCACGGCGGCGATAATGTTCACCAGCGAATCCGTCGCCGTCGCCACGCGATCGACCGAGGTTTTCAGCGCCTCGCCCTGCGAGTAGAGCGCCTCGGTCAGCGAACGCGCCTGGGTGATCAGGGTTTCCAGCTCCGAACTGAGATTGGACAGGCCGGAGATCACGCTGCTGAGGTTGGCGATCACATCGCCGAGGATCTGATCGCGCTGGCCGAAGGTCGAGGCCAGCTGCGCGGCCTGGGTGACCAGCGAGCTCAGCGAGACGCCATTGCCCTGCAGGGCCTGGACGAGCGTCTCCGAGAGCGAGTTGACCTGACCGGGTTGCAGCACGCTGAACAGCGGTTCGAAGCCCGAGAGCAGCGCCGAGACATCGAAGGACGGCTCGGTGCGTTCGAGGGGAATCTGGTCACCGGGCGCGAGCGGCTGCCCGGCCTGCTCGCCCGGCATGAGCGCGATATAGCGCTGGCCGATGAGATTCTGATAGCGGATCAGAGCCTTGGTCGACGTCGTCGGATGCTGGTCGTCCTCGATCCGGAAGTCGACCCGGGCCCGGTAGTCGGCAGTGAAGTCGATCTTGTCGACCCGGCCCACCCGGACCCCGGCCATGCGCACGTCATCGCCGATGCGCAGGCCGAGCACATCGGAGAACATGGCCGAATAACCGTGTGTGCCACCGGGTACCGAACGTTGCAGGGTCGACCAGATGGTGTAGGTCAGCACCACCGCGATGACCGCGAAGAGGCTGAACCCCGCCAGGGATTTCGCCGATTTCATGCCGTGGCCTCCGTCAGATAGCCGCCGGTCGGGACAGGACCCAGCAAGAGCACCTGGGCCATATTGGGTTTACCGCCGACCACCGCCGCAATGGCTTCGGTGCCGCGCAGTCCCGCGGGTTGCGTTGTGGCCTGGTCATTTTCGGCGTACGAGGCGGGTGCGTTGATTCCGGGGATCACCGGCAGCCCCGGTATGGCGGGCAGATTCGGCACCGGGGCCGGACCGGCTGCCCCCAGCCACTGCGGCATGAGCGAAGTCGGGTACTCCTGCGGCGGTGCGACATCCGGCACCGTCGGCCCGCCGCAGCGCGGTCCGGTCAGCTCGCCGTAGCGGGGGCAATCCGCGGCCGTGTACTGCTGGAACGGCGTGAAGGACACATCCATCTTCCACACCATCTGGCTGCTGGAGCCGAAGGTGAACACGCCTTGCAGACGATGCAGCGCGGTATTGAGATTGGCGATCGAGTACGGGATGGCCTGCGGATCCTTGGCGAGACTGCCGAACAGCTCGTCCAGACCCGCCACCAGGAACTTGCCGGAATCCGGATTGCGCGCGAACAGCGAGTTCACCGCGTCCACGGCCGTGCCGCCATTGGTCAGCAGGGCAATGAGATTCGCCCGCTGCTCGGTCAGTGTGCGCGCGGTGGTCACCGACCGCGACAGCATGCCGACCAGCTCCGGTGCGGACCGGCTCAGCGCGGTGGCCGCCTGCCCCAGATCGCCGAGCAGATTGCCGATGCCGGGGATGGCGTGCACCTCGGTCAGCCAGGTGTCGAGGCGCTCGATGGTGGAGCCGGGGACGCACGCTTGCGGATCCAATGCCGCGGCAAGGGTTCCCAGTACGCGGCCGAGCTTCTCCGGCTGAATATTGTCGAGCACGTTGCGCAGGACATTGAGGGTGGTCTGCAATTGCACGGTCGCCGCGCTGGTGTCCTCGGGAATGACGTCCCCGGCCCGCAGCGTGTCCCGGCTCGGCTCGGTGTCGACCAATTCGACGGCGGTGACGCCGAAGATATTGTTCGGGATCACGCGCGCCGCGACGCTCGCCGGAATCATGTCGGCCACGGTGAGTCTCAGCGCGATCTCGGCGCGCTGCCGTTCCCCCTTGGCGACCACCTGCACGCTCTCGACGCGGCCGACCACCATGCCGCGGAATTTCACATCCGCGCGCTCGGGCAGTCCGTCGCCGGTACTGGTCAGCTCGGCGACCACGCCCACCTTGTCCTCGAAGCGCCCGGTGTAGCACAGGGCCAGTAGATACAGCAGCAGCGCCACGGCCGTGAGCATTGCCAGCCCCGCGAGGGTCAGTTGCCTGGCCGTGGGTCCGCGGCCACTCGGATCGAGAATCATGCGCGCCTACCCGGAGATCCGGAAGCCGGGGTCGATACCCCAGATGGCCAGGGTCAGAAACAGATTGGCGAACACCATGACGACGATGACCATCTTGATGGCGCGCCTCGCAGCCACTCCGACGCCCTCCGGGCCACCGGTGGCGACATAGCCGTAGTAGCACTGGATGAATGCCGAAAGCATGACGAACACAATGACTTTGAGCAGCGACCAGAACACGTCGGGTCCCAGCAGGAACTGGAAGAAGTAGTGGTCGTAGGTGCCCGCGGTGGTGCCGCCTAGAATCAGCACCGACAGCTTGGTCGCCAGATACGCGACCGCCAGGCCCACGCTGTAGAGCGGGATGATGGTCACCGTCGCGGCGATCATGCGGGTGCTCACCAGATACGGAAGCGGCCGGATCGCAATGGATTCCAGCGCGTCGATCTCCTCGGAGATGCGCATGGACCCCAGCTGCGCGGTGAACCGGCAGCCGGACTGAATGGCGAAGCCCAGGGTGGCGATGATCGGCGCGAGCTCGCGCGTGGTGGCGAATCCGGAGATGGCGCCGGTCAGCGGCCCCATGGTCAGCAGGTTCAGGGCCGTGAACGACTACATGCCCACGGTGATGCCCGCGAATCCGCACAGCGCGATGACCACGCCGATGGTCCCGCCGCCCACGATGAGCGAGCCGTTGCCCCACCCGATATCGGCGGTCAGCCGCAGCACTTCCTTGCGATAGTGCTTGATCACGAACGGAATCGCGATGAGCGCCTGGAAGAACGTGACGGCCTGATGCCCCATCCGCTGATTGGCCTGATACGGCACGGCGATCGCGCTGCCCGCGAGCCTGATCGGCCGCAGCGCCGGGGGAGTGTAGGTACTGCCCACCTCAGATCACCTTCGTCGGGAACAAGGTGTTGTACACCTGGGTGAGAATGATGTTGGTGGCGAACAGCATGAGCGCCGAGCTGACCACCGCGGAGTTCACCGCATTGGCCACCCCGCCCGGTCCGCCGTGCGCGTGCAGGCCGATATCGCAGGCGATGATCGCGGTCAGCGCACCGAAGACCGCCGCCTTGATCAGGGCGATCACCAGGTCATTGGCCACCGCGAAGGACGCGAACGAGCCGATGAAGGATCCGGGCGTCCCCGACTGGGCGTACACATTGAACAGGTAGGCCGTCGCGAATCCGACGAACACGATGAACCCGCACAGCAGCATGCTCACCAGCACCGCCGCCAGCAGCCGCGGCGCGACCAGCCGCCGCACCGGATCCACGCCCATGACCATCATGGCGTCGATCTCCTCGCGAATGGTGCGCGAACCCAGATCGGCGCAGATGGCCGACCCCACCGCCCCCGCGATCATGAGCGAGGTCACCAGCGGCGCACCCTGGCGGATGATGCCCAGTCCGGCCACCGCGCCGATGAAGGTGGTCGCGCCGACCTGATTCACCAAGGCGCCCACCTGAATCGACACCACCACCGCGATAGGGATGGCCACCAGCACCGTCGGCGCCGCCGACACACTGGTCATGAAGGCGCACTGCTTGATGAACTCCTGATACGGAAACCGCCGCCGCGCCATGGCGACAACCAGCTGCCGCACCGCCTCCCGCCCCAGCAGCACCTGCCGCCCGAGGGTCTCCAGAGACTGCTGTGGATGCCGTTTCCACAGTCGCGCAATGCTTTCGGTAATCCTGTCGAGCTCACCGTGCGCCGGTTCCGGCGGCCCCTTGTGCATGCGGGCCGGTGAAGTGGTGGTCAAGGCGTCGCCCCCCCTACGCCATATCGTCGAGATACTGCTGCAGCAGCACCAGCAGAAAGCCCAGTACGGCGACCCCCGCCGCCACGGCGCTCAGCACCGCCAGCCAGAGCCCGAACCGGAAAACGGGATTCACCTGCGTACGCCCACCGAGCACCCGCACCCCTCGGACGAGGAGATCGATGAGCCAGACCAGCGCCATCATTACGTCATGCACACATTCGAGAAGGTGAGCACCGGCCAGCAGACGATGGAGCCCAGGAACGAGATGATCACGTCCAGCCCGTGCAGCTGTTTCAGGTGCGAGGTGTGCGTGAGCGTCCAGATGAGGCCCACCAGGCCGTAAGGGATGCCGATCAAGATCAGCGTGCCGAGAAACTCCGACACCTTCATCTCGTAACTCAGTATTCGGTCCAGCCGTTGCAGCATGGAGCGGTATGTTACCGATTATTTTCGCTATGAAAAGCGCTTTCGGAAAACTCGTGTCCCGGACAGTCGACCAGCATGTATTCCTGGAAGTTGGCTGTGAACCACCGGTTTATTCGGCCATTGACCTGCTGCCCCCGGCGTTCTAAGTTATTAGTCATTCCGCATCGGTGCGTGAAAGGGCAACCATGACCTCAGCAGCGGCCCAGCCCTTCGAATCGGTCCCGTTGACCACCGAGCAGACCCGCATCCACATCCCCGCCATCCACCGCTCGCAGACCAAGCGCCCGCCCCGGGTGCAGGATGCGATGGATTTCTGGCAATTCGCCGGAGCGGCCGCCAATGTGGCCATGCAGATGGCCCGCCCCGGCGTCGGCCACGGCGTCGCCGACAGCAAGGTGGAATCCGGCGCGCTCATGGTGCATCCCTGGAAACGCCTGCGCACCACGGCTTCCTACCTCGCGGTCGCGCTACTCGGCAGCGACGAGGAGAAGGCGGAATTCCGGGAAGCCGTGAATGTCGCCCACCGCCAAGTGCGCTCGGAACCCGGCGCCCCGGTGAAGTGCAACGCCTTCGACCGCAATCTCCAGCTCTGGGTCGCGGCCTGCCTGTACATCGGCTTCGAGGATTCCTACCAGATGCTGCACGGCAAGATGAGCCCCCATCAGGCCGAGGAGTTCTACCGCACCTCATCCACCCTGGGCACGACTCTGCAAGTGCCGGAAGACATGTGGCCCCCCACCCGCGCCGACTTCGACGTCTACTGGAACCTGGCCGCCGAACAGGCCGTTCTCGACGACAAGGTCCGCGCCTTCGTGGACGACCTCCTCCACCTGCGCATGATCCACTGGTACCTGCGCCTCGTCTTCGGCGGCCTCCTCCGCTTCCTCACGGCTGGCTTCCTGGCCCCTCACTTCCGCGAACAGATGGGCGTCCCCTGGACCCCCGCCGACCAACGCCGCTTCGAAAACCTGTTCCTCTTCGTGGGTTTCGTCAACCGCTTCATCCCCCGCTTCCTCCGCTTTGCCCCCACCCACGCCATGATGCGCGATGTCCGCCGCCGCGTCCGAAAGCACAAGCCCCTCATCTGATCCGCTGTAGGCTTCCCAAAGGTTCGAGCCAGACCAGAACGGAGCCGGTATGCGCACGGTCGATGTTGAGTGCACCATCCAGGCTCCCCGCCCCGACGTCTTCGACTGGCTCACCGACGCCACCAACTACCAACGCGTCCCCTTCGTCCGCCGCGTAACCCTGGTCCGCCCCGGCAACACCACCGGCCACGGCGCAGGCGCAGTCCGCCTCATAGTCACCCCCCTGATGCGCCTGACCGAAGAAATCGTCGAATACTCACCCCCCGCCCTGATGCGCTACCGAATCCTCAAATCCGTCCCCCCACTACGCCACCAAGAGGGCTCCATAGCCTTCGAAGAAGTCCCCGGCGGCACCAAAGTCCACTGGATCTCCACCTTCGAACTGGCCACCCCCCTCCTCCCCACCCTCACCACCCGCACCTTCCTCCCAGTAATCACCGGCGGCATCCACCTGGTCCTCCGCACCGCCGAACGCGAACTCAAAGGCATCTAACCCTCAGTTCACACCCCTTCCCCCCCCCGCTTCACACCCCTTATTCAGCCCCAATACAGGGTGTGAACCAACGCCAAAGGGTGTGGACCCGAGTTATGTCAGGTGCTGGGCACCGGCGGTCCGCGGATAGAAGTGAGGGTGCTTATCCGAGCGCGGCGAGGGCCATCCGGCGCAGGACCGGTCGCGCGCGAGTCGCGGATGCGGCCGGGGCGCTGTGCGGTGTCGAGTTGATGAGCCCGAAGGTGGCGTGGGCTTGGACCCGGGCCGCCGGTTCGGGGAGATCCGGGTGGAGTTCGCGTAGGACCGCGACCCAGATCTCGACGTACTGGCGCTGGGTACGGCGGACCTGGCGGCGGGCGGATTCGGGGAGATTCTCCAGGTCGCGGTCCTGGATACGGATCAATTCGGGCTCGCCCAAAGCGAAGTCGAGGTGGAAGTCGATCAGGTCGGTGAGGGCCTGGGCCGGGTTGGGCGCCTGGGCGGCCACGGCTCTGCCGCCGTCAAGGAGGCGCTGGCTGATGCCGACCAGTAGTTCGACCAGCAGGGCTTCCTTGTTGGGGAAGTGGCGGTAGACCGCCGGGCCGCTGATGCCTGCGGCCGCGCCCAGATCGTCGAGGCGCATGCTCAGGAAGCCGCGGTCGGCTACCAGGCGGGCTCCGGCGTCGAGCAGCTGCTGTCTGCGTTGCGCCTTGAGCTGTTCGCGGCGGGTGAGCGTGACGGTGTCGGTGCTGCTCACCGTGGCTCCTTTCGCCGGTCCTGGACAACTCAGTTAGTGAAGATTATCTTATTTTCCAGTTATTGGTGATTAACCGAGCGGGCAGGATGGCGTTATGACGCTGACGGGGGACGTGCGTACCGGGAATCGGGCGGCACATCTGGCGCTGGTCGAGGAGTTGCGGGAGCGGCTCGCGGTGAGTGCGCTGGGCGGGCCGGAGAAGGCCCGGGAGCGGCATGTGGCGCGGGGGAAGCTGTTGCCGCGCGAGCGGGTGGATCAGCTGCTCGATGCCGGATCGCCGTTCCTGGAGCTGTCGCCGCTGGCGGCCAATGGGCTGTACGGGGACGAGTGCCCCGGGGCCGGGGTCATCGGCGGGGTCGGGCGGGTGTCCGGGCGCGAGTGCGTGATCATCGCCAATGACGCGACGGTCAAGGGCGGCACCTACTACCCCATGACGGTGAAGAAGCATCTGCGGGCGCAGGAGGTGGCGCTGCAGAACAATCTGCCGTGCATCTACCTGGTGGACTCCGGCGGCGCGTTCCTGCCCAAGCAGGACGAGGTGTTTCCCGATCGCGAGCACTTCGGGCGGATCTTCTACAACCAGGCGAATCTGAGCGCCAAGGGGATCGCGCAGATCTCCGCGGTCATGGGGTCGTGCACCGCGGGCGGGGCGTATGTGCCCGCCATGAGCGATGAGACCGTGATCGTGCGCAATCAGGGCACCATCTTCCTGGGCGGGCCGCCGCTGGTGAAGGCGGCCACCGGTGAGGTGGTGACGGCCGAGGAGCTGGGCGGCGGCGAATTGCATTCGCGCACTTCCGGTGTCACCGATCATCTGGCCGAGAGCGATCAGGACGCGCTGCGCATCGTGCGGAATATCGTGGCCACGCTGGGGCCCAAGACGCCGACGCCGTGGGAGGTGCGCCCGACCGTCGACGCCATCGCGCCGCAGGACGAGCTGTACGACGTGGTGCCGGTGGATCTGCGCACGCCCTACGACGTGCGCGAGGTCATCACCCGCATGGTCGACGGCGGCGAATTCCAGGAGTTCAAGGCCGAATACGGGCGCACCCTCGTCACCGGTTTCGCGCACATCCACGGCCATCCGGTCGGGATCGTGGCCAATAACGGCGTGCTGTTCAGCGAATCCGCCATGAAGGGCGCGCATTTCATCGAGCTCTGCGACAAGCGCAAGATCCCGCTGCTGTTCCTGCAGAACATCACCGGGTTCATGGTGGGTCGCGACTACGAGGCCGGTGGCATCGCCAAGCACGGCGCGAAGATGGTCACCGCGGTGGCCTGTGCGCGAGTGCCGAAGCTGACCGTGGTCATCGGCGGGTCCTACGGCGCGGGCAACTACTCCATGTGCGGGCGCGCGTATTCGCCGCGCTTCCTGTGGATGTGGCCCAATGCCCGCATCTCCGTCATGGGCGGTGAACAGGCCGCTTCGGTGCTGGCCACCGTGCGCGGCGATCAGCTGGACGGCAATGGCAAGCCCTGGTCGGAGGAGGATCAGGAGGCGTTCAAGGCCCCCATTCGCGACCAGTACGAGGCGCAGGGCAATCCGTACTACTCGACCGCGCGGCTCTGGGACGATGGCGTCATCGATCCGGCCGATACCAGAACAGTTGTCGGCCTGGCGCTTTCGGCCTGCGCGCAAGCGCCGCTCGAACCCGTCTCCTACGGCGTCTTCCGGATGTGATTGCCATGATGAACAAAGCGCACCCCATTGCCTTCGACACCGTGCTCGTCGCCAATCGCGGCGAGATCGCGGTCCGCGTCATTCGCACCCTGCGCGCCATGGGAATTCGCTCGGTCGCGGTGTACAGCGATGCCGATGCCGATGCCCGCCATGTGCACGAGGCCGATACCGCCGTTCGGTTGGGACCGGCTCCCGCGCGCGAGTCCTATCTGGATATCGCCAAGGTGGTCGATGCGGCTCGCCGCTCCGGCGCACAGGCCGTGCATCCGGGATATGGCTTCCTGTCGGAGAATTCGGCCTTCGCGGCGGCCCTCGACGAGGCGGGCATCGTCTTCCTCGGGCCGCCCGCCCGGGCCATCGAGATCATGGGCGACAAGATCGCCGCCAAGAACGCGGTCTCGGCCTACGGCGTGCCGGTCGTACCCGGTATCGCGCGCCCGGGTCTGACCGATGCCGAACTCATCGAAGCCGCAACCGAAATCGGCTATCCCGTGCTGGTGAAGCCGTCCGCCGGTGGCGGCGGCAAGGGCATGCGGCGGGTGGAGGATCCCGCACTGCTACCCGACGCCCTGGTCAGCGCGCGCCGTGAGGCGGCCGCCGCCTTCGGTGACGACACCCTGTTCCTGGAGCGCTTCGTCAGTCGCCCCCGGCATATCGAGGTGCAGATCCTCGCCGACGGCTCCGGCCAGGTCCTGCATCTGGGTGAGCGTGAATGCAGTCTGCAGCGTCGCCACCAGAAGGTGATCGAGGAAGCACCCTCGCCGCTGTTGGATGCCCAGACCCGCGCCAGGATCGGCGCGGCCGCCTGCAATACCGCGCGCAGCGTGGACTACATGGGTGCGGGCACCGTCGAATTCATCGTCTCCGCCGACAAACCCGACGAGTTCTTCTTCATGGAGATGAACACCCGCCTCCAGGTCGAGCACCCGGTGACCGAACTCGTCACCGGCGTGGACCTCGTGGAATGCCAGGTGCGCATCGCCGCTGGTCAGAAACTGTCAGTGAGCCAGGACGATATCCGCCTCACCGGCCATGCCATCGAAGCCCGCGTGTACGCCGAGGACCCCAGCCGCGACTTCCTCCCGACCGGCGGCACCGTGCTCGCGCTCTCGGAGCCGGAAGGCAAGGGCATCCGCGTGGATTCCGGCCTGCGCGCCGGGACCGTCGTCGGCAGCGATTACGACCCGATGCTGTCCAAGGTCATCGCCCATGCGCCCGACCGTGCCACCGCGATCGCCACACTCGATGCCGCACTGCGAGATACGCAGATCCTGGGCCTCCGCACCAATACCGATTTCCTGCGCTTCCTGCTTGCCGACCCGGATGTCCGCGCCGGACAGCTGGATACCGGCCTGCTCGATCGTCGTGTGGTGGACTTTCACGCCGAACCGGTCCGCGACACCCAATTCCTGGCCGCCGCAGCGTATCTGTGGCTGCGCCGCTGGCCGCAGACCCCCGCCGACCCGTGGGCGATTCCCACCGGCTGGCGAATCGGAGCGCACGCGCCGACCGTCCTGCGCCTGATCGGCGGCGACCGCACCGAACACGTCTACCTCACCGGCACGCCCGAGCACGCCGAGGCGTGGCTGGAGTCCGGCGAGAAGCACACGCTGACAGCGCGATTCGACAGCACCACACTCGGCGCGGGCCTGAGTTTGGGCCACCTCACCCTGACCGTCGACGGCCTGCGCACCCGTGTCCGCATTGCCGAGCACGACGGCCAGGTCTGGATCGCCGATGCCACAGGCGTCGCCCTGTTGCGCGAAGTCGCCGAAGCTGATGTGCGCACTGTCGCGGATCACTCCGGCGATGCCGAAATCACCAGCCCCATGCCGGGTTCGGTGATAGCCCTACTGGCGGCAACCGGCGACGAGGTGTCCGCGGGCGCACCGATCGTCGTGGTGGAAGCCATGAAGATGGAACACACCCTGACCGCCCCGGTCGCCGGTCGAGTCAAACTACTCGTCCCGCCCGGCACACAGGTGCGCCTGGACCAGGTGCTCGCCCGCGTGATCACCGACCCCGCACCGGGTGAGTCCGCCACGCCTGCCGCCGCCGAGTCCGACACTGCCGAGTCCGGCGCGGCCGAGTCCGGCGCGGCCGAGTCCGGCGCGGCCGAGTCCGGCGTGACCGAGTCCGGCGCGGCTGAGACCGGTGTGACCGAGACAAATCCTGTCGAGCCCGACGCAGCTCAGCTGGGTGCGGCTCAGCCGGGTGCGGCCAGAACCGATGCGGCCGAAACCGGCGCGACCGCCGCTTCGGACGGCCGGGGCGGATCGGCCCGGCCGTCGGATTCCGCTCTGCCCGCCGACACCGAACCAACTCGACGCGGGGGCGATACACCCGCCTCAGCTACCGCCGACCAGACCAGGGATATGTGATGACCGACTTCCTCTCCACCGGAACGCTTCCGGACGAGTACCGCGAACTCGCGCTCACCGTGCGGGATTTCGCCAATCAGGTGGTGGCTCCCGTGGCCGCCAAGCACGATGCCGAGCACAGCTTCCCGTACGAGGTTGTGAAGGGCATGGCGGATATGGGGCTGTTCGGGTTGCCGTTCCCGGAGGAGTTCGGGGGGATGGGCGGGGACTACTTCGCGCTGTGCTTGGCCTTGGAGGAGCTGGGCAAGGTCGATCAGAGTGTGGCCATCACGCTCGAGGCCGGAGTGTCGCTGGGTGCGATGCCGGTTTACCGATTCGGCAACGACAAGCAGAAGCAGGAATGGCTGCCACAGCTGACCAGCGGCCGGGCGCTGGCGGCGTTCGGGCTCACCGAACCGGGGGCGGGCAGTGATGCGGGCGGCACGCGCACCACGGCCGTGCTGGACGGGGACAGCTGGATCATCAACGGCTCCAAGCAGTTCATCACCAATTCCGGCACCGATATCACGCGGCTGGTGACCGTCACCGCCGTCACCGGGACCACGGAGGGGAAGAAGGAGATCTCCACCATCCTGGTGCCCACTGACACGCCGGGATTCGTGGCCGAGCCCGCCTACAACAAGGTCGGCTGGAATGCTTCCGACACCCATCCGCTGAGCTTCACCGATGTGCGGGTGCCCGCCGAGAACCTGCTCGGCGAGCGCGGGCGCGGGTACGCCAACTTCCTGCGCATTCTGGACGAGGGCCGCATTGCCATCGCGGCGCTGTCGGTCGGCGCGGCGCAGGGCTGTGTGGACGAGAGCGTCCGCTATGCCAAGGAGCGCGAGGCTTTCGGGCGTCCCATCGGCAGCAATCAGGCCATTGCCTTCAAGATCGCCCGCATGGAGGCCCGCGCCCATGCCGCCCGCGCCGCCTACTACGACGCGGCCGCGCTCATGCTCACCGGAAAACCGTTCAAGAAACAGGCCGCCATCGCGAAACTCGTCGCTTCCGAGGCCGCCATGGACAATGCCCGCGACGCCACCCAGATTTTCGGCGGCTACGGCTTCATGAACGAATATGCTGTGGCCCGGCACTATCGAGACAGCAAGATCCTGGAAATAGGTGAGGGCACCACGGAGGTGCAGTTGATGCTGATCGGGCGGGAGCTGGGGCTGTGAGCACTGACAGCCCGCGCCGAGTCGTACAGCGCGGTCTCTGGTTCGAGGAGTTCGAGACCGGTGTGGTGTACGAGCACCGGCCCGGCCGCACCGTTACCGAGGCCGACAATGTGCTGTTCACGACGCTGACCATGAATACCCAGGCGCTACATCTGGACGCCGCGTTCGCCGACGCGCTGCCGCCGTTCCACGCGCGGCTGGTGAATTCCATGTTCACGCTCTCGACGCTGGTCGGCCTGTCGGTGGCGCAGCTGACCCAGGGCACCATTGTCGCCAATCTCGGCTTCTCCGAAATCGCCTTCCCCAAGCCGCTTTTCCACGGTGACACGCTCTATGCCGAAACCGTGGTGACCGACCTGCGGGAATCCAAGAGCCGTCCGGGCGAGGGCATCGTTTCCTTCGCGCACACCGGCCGCAATCAGCACGGCGATATCGTCGCCACCGCCGTCCGCAAAACCCTCGTAAGGAAGAACCCTTCATGAGCTGGGAAATGCCCGGACCCGCATGGTTGTTCTGTCCGGCCGACCGCCCCGAGCGCTATGGAAAGGCGCTCGCGGCAGCCGATGTGGTCATTATCGACCTGGAGGACGGCGTCGCCGAGGCCGATAAGGCCGCGGCCCGCGAGGCGCTGATCGCCAACCCGCTGGATCCCGAACGCACCGTGGTGCGCATCAATGCGGCGGGCACGCTGGATCACATGCTCGATGTGGACGCCCTGGTCCGCACCGAATACCGGCGCATCATGCTGCCGAAATGCGAATCCGCCGAACAGATCACGCGCCTGGCCGATTACGAGGTGATCGCGCTGATCGAATCCCCGCTGGGTGCCATGGCGGTGGGGCGCGCGGTCATGGTGCGCAATGCCATCGGCGTCATGTGGGGCGCGGAGGACCTCGTCGCGGCGCTGGGCGGTAATTCCAGCCGTCATGCCGACGGCGGTTATCGGGATGTGGCGCGGCATGTGCGCTCGCAATCCCTGCTGGCCGCCAAGGCGTACGGGAAGTTCGCGCTCGATTCGGTGTATCTGAATATTCCGGATCTCGACGGCCTGGCCGCGGAATCCGAGGATGCGGTCGCCATCGGCTTCGATGCCAAGGTCGCCATTCATCCGAGTCAGATTCCGGTGATCCGCCGCGCCTACGCTCCGGGCGCTGCCGAGGTCGATTGGGCGCGAAGGCTTTTGGCGGAGGTGCCGAATCAGCCGGGCGTCTTCACCTTCGAGGGCAGGATGGTGGATATGCCGGTCATCCGGCATGCCGAGCGAATCGTGGCGCGGGCGCAACGCGCCGGTAGTCCGGCGTCGTAGGAGGTAGCGCGATGGAAGCCCAGTGGACGCCGACGGATCTGGATATCGTCGAGGCGGACGTCACCAGTTTCGCCCGCTTCGTGGAGAAGCGGACCGGGGAGTCGCTGCCGGACTATCGGGCGCTGTGGCAGTGGTCGGTGGACGACCTGCCCGGGTTCTGGGGTGCGGTGTGGGACTACTTCGATCTCGGCGAACGTCCGCAGGATGTGCTGACCAGCATGGAAATGCCCGGGGCGCAGTGGTTTCCGGGTGCACGGCTGAACTGCATCGACCAGGTGGCGCGGCAGGCGCGCACCGATCGCCCGGCCATTGTCGCAGTGGACGAGGACGGCACTGTCGGTGAGCTGTCCTGGGCCGAATTGATCGGCAGCACAGTGGCTTTCGCGGACCAGCTGCGGGAGCTCGGCGTCGGGCCCGGCGATCGCGTCGCAGGCTACCTGCCGAACATCCCGCACGCCGTGATCGCCTTCCTCGCCACCGCGAGCCTGGGCGCCATCTGGAGCGCTTGCGGCCAGGACTATTCCGCCCAGGCCGCGCTGGATCGGCTCGGCCAGCTGGAACCCACCGTCCTCGTCACCGCGGACGGGTATCGCTTCGGCGGCAAGGTCCACGACAAGACCGCCGATATCGAGGCCCTGCGCGCCGGGCTGCCGACGCTGCGCGCCACGGTCCTGGTGTCCCGCTTCGGCCGGACACTGCCCGGCGTGCTGTCCTGGGACGATCTCCGCCCCGATCTCGACGCCGAAATCGATACCGCCCAGGTCGATTTCGATCATCCGCTGTGGGTGCTGTACTCCTCCGGCACCACCGGTAAGCCCAAGGGTATTGTGCACGGCCACGGCGGAGTTCTGCTCGAACATTTGAAAGCCATTGCGCTCCAGTCGGATATCGGTCCCAGCGATACCGTGTTCTGGTACACCAGCCCCAGCTGGATGATGTGGAACTTCCAGATCGCCGGACTGCTGGTCGGCGCCACCGTGGTCTGCTACGACGGCAGCCCCTCGGCGCCGACCACCGATGCCCTGTGGTCCATTACCGCCCGGGTCGGCGCGACCATTGTCGGCACCAGCCCGGGATATGTGCTCGCCTGCGCCAAGGCGGGTGCGGTGCCGCGTACCGATCACGATCTCGCGGCCGTGCGGCTGGTCGGCATTACCGGCTCGGCGCTGCCGCCGTCGTCCTCACTCTGGTTGCGCGACAATGTCGGTGAGGATATTCCGGTGGCGTCCATCAGCGGCGGCACGGATGTGGTCTCCGCATTCATCGGCGGCGTGCGCACCGTTCCCGTCTGGCCCGGTGAGCTGTCCGCCCCCTATCTCGGCGTCGCGCTCGATGCCTGGGACGAACAAGGCCGGTCGGTACGCAACGAGGTCGGCGAACTGGTCATCACCAAACCCATGCCGTCCATGCCGGTGCGGTTCTGGAACGATCCGGACGGTTCCCGTTACCGCGACGCCTATTTCGAGATGTTCCCCGGCGTCTGGCGGCACGGCGACTGGATCACCCTGACCGCGCACGGCAGCATCATCGTGCACGGCCGGTCGGATTCCACGCTCAATCGCCACGGCATTCGCATGGGCAGCGCCGATATCTATCAGGCGGTGGAGGGTCTCCCGGAAATCGCGGAAGCCTTGGTCATCGGCGCCGAACAACCCGACGGCGGCTACTGGATGCCGCTGTTCGTGGTGCTCTCACCCGGTGCGGAACTCACCGAGGACCTGAAATCCCGCATCAATGCCACCATTCGCACCGAGGTCTCGCCCCGGCACGTACCGGACGAAATCATCGAGGCGCCCGGCATTCCGCACACGCGCACCGGTAAGAAACTGGAAGTCCCGATCAAGAAGATCTTCCAGGGCGCCGAGGCGGCCAAGGTGGTGGCGCCCACCGCGGTGGACGCGCCCGAACTCCTCGAGTGGTACTCCGCGCTGCGTAGGTGACCACCGGTTGATCAGTGACCACCGGGCAGGCGGCGATGCCCGGTGGTCACCTCGGAGGCCAGATCCTCGTAGCCGACGGCCAATTCGGCGAGGTTCTGCCAGACCGCCGTCAATTCCTGGCCCGAAGTACCGGCCAGCGCCGAGAACGCGTGCGCGGTCAATCTCGCCAGCCGGTCGATGACCGCGCCGAGAGTTTCGGTGTGCACGCGGGCCGCGCCGTGGGACGGCGGGAGTTGCGCGGTGACCCAGCAGTCGATCTGACGCACCAAATCGGTGCGCCGCGATTCCAGATCCGCGAGCTGTTCCGGGGTTGCTGCTAATCGGCGCTCATGTAACTCCGCGAGGTGATGGGCCGCGCGCAATAGCGGATGGCCCGGAAAGCCGGTCCCTCGACAGGCTCGAAGGACTTCGTTTTTCGTTGGAAGCGTCTCCGTCATCGCGACTGCTCCTGTACCACGAACTGCGAATTCCGAGCACGTTAGTCAGCGCAGATGACGAGAACGTGTATTGCGGAGCAACAACCTGCGTGTGATCCACAATTCAACTGGCGCGCAAGTATTTCGGATCAAGCGGTTGCCCCGCCGTCGACCACCAGATCGTGACCGACCACGAAGCTGGATTCGGGGGAAGCCAGCCACAGCACCGCCGCAGCGACTTCGGCCGGGGTGCTGACTCGACCGGCCGGTACGGCCGTGGCCACGCGAGCATCGTGATCGGCGCGGGTCTCGCCCGGGCGGAAAGACATCGGCGTATCGCTGGCGCCGGGGCTCACGGCATTGATGCGAATGCCGTCGGCAATGTGATCGCGGGCGGCGGTCTGCGTCAGCACGCTCACCGCGGTTTTGGAGGCGGCGTAGGCGGACATACCGGGGCGGCGGCCGTGGGCACCGATATTCGAGGCCATATTGATGATCGTGCCGCCGCCATTGGCGCGCATATGGGCGATTTCATGCTTCATGGCGAGGAAGACGCCGGTGAGATTCACCTCGAGAACCGACCGCCAAACGTTTTCGTCCAAGTCCGCGACCGGCGCGGCCTTTCCGAAAACGCCCGCGCTGTTGAAAGCGATATGGAGGCCGCCGTGGCGCCGCACCACCTCGGCGACCAGGTCGGCCACCTGCGCGCTATCGGTGACATCGGCTGTGAGCCAATCGATTCGGCCCGCCGGGGCCTGGATGCGGGCGGCGGTCTCGGCGAGTTGCTCGGCACTGCGCCCGGCCAGCGCCACCGTGGCTCCGGCCTCGGCGAAGGCCTGCGCGGTGGCGCTCGCGAGTGCGCCCGCGCCACCGGTGATCAGGACTACCTTGTCATCGAAACGTGCGCTCATGATCGTGAACAATCCGCGAGCGCACCCCGCTATTCCATCAGGCCAGTGAAGAAGGACTGGATATCGGCGGTGTGCGCCTCGGGGAGTTCCATGGCGACGAAGTGATTGCCGGTATTGCCCTCGGGCCAGTGCGCGATGCGATTGCCGCGCTCGGCCAGGCGGCGCATCAGGGCGGAGCCGCCGCCGTAGACGCCCACGGGGACCAGCTTCTGATCCGCGGGCCAGGTGAAACCGTCGTCGCCGAGGCCGTTGTACATGGGTCAGGAGGAACTGGCGACGGTATTGGTGAACCAGTACAGCGAGATATTGGTCAGCAGGTGGTCGCGTTCGACGGCATCCTCGAGATGCTCGGCCAGCGGCGAGAATTCCTTGAACTTGTGCACCAGCCAGGACAGCAGGCCGACCGGGGAATCGGTCCAGCCGTGCGCGAAAGTCTGTGCGGCCGAGGACAACAGGACGTGGTGGTTCACGCCCGTCTACCACTTCTGCATGAGTTCCCATTCGACCAGCTCGTCGGGCGTCATGGTGGGGACATCGGATGCGGAGGGCATGCCGATGCCGCCGTCGATGTGGACGCCGATGATGCGAGCCGGGCAGGCCAGTGCCATCTCCTGCACCACATAGGCTCCGAGATCGCCGCCCTGGACGCCGTAGCGGGCATATCCGAGGCGGGCCATGAGCTCGATCCACATTCGCGCCACATCGCCGGGCTTGAAACCCAATTCCCGCGGGCCCGCGGAGAAGGCGAATCCGGGCACCGAGGGAATCACGACGTGGAAAGCCTGCGCCGACTCCAACCCGTGCGCCCGCGGATTCGTCAGCAGCGGAATGGATTTGCTGAATTCCACGAAGGTGTTCGGCCAGCCGTGGGTGAGGATCAAAGGCAGCGCATCCGGCTCGGGCGAGCGGACGTGCAGGAAATGCACATCCAGGCCGTCGATCTCGGTGATGAACTGCGGGAACTCATTGAGCGCGGCCTCCTGTGCGCGCCAGTCGAATTCGGTGCGCCAGTACTCGGTCAGCTCACGCAGATAGCCGACCGGAACGCCCTGGCTCCAGTCCTCGCCGGGCAGCGCCGCCGCCCAACGGGCGCGGGTCAGCCGGTCGTTCAGGTCGTCGAGTTCGGCCTGCGGGATGTCGATGCGGAAGGGGCGGATCGCCGTGAAGGTCATATCGACTACGTTAGGAAGCTACTAGGACTGTTCCGGTCCTAATTGGAGAGGAGAGTTTCGGCATGGTTGATACTCCGGCACGACTCCTGCGTCTGCTCTCCCTGCTCCAGACTCCGCGCGAATGGCCCGGCAGCGAACTGGCCGAACGCCTCGGCGTCACCGACCGCACCGTGCGCCGCGATATCGACCGGCTGCGCGAACTCGGCTATCCGGTCGAGGCCACCCTGGGCGCGACCGGCGGCTACCGCCTGGTCGCGGGCGCGGCCATGCCGCCGCTGCTCGTGGACGACTAGGAGGCCGTGGCCATTGCCGTGGGCCTGCGCGCCGCGGCGGGCTCGGCCATCGCGGGCATCGAGGAAGCCTCGGTGCGCGCCCTCGCCAAGCTCGAACAGGTGCTGCCCGCCAAATTGCGCCGCCGCGTGCGCGTACTGGGCGTGGCCACGGTCAGCTACGCCTCCCGCGAAACCCCCGTGGATCCGGAAATCCTCACCACCCTCGCCGCCGCCATCACGAACAAGGAGCGCGTCCGCTTCGCCTACCTCTCGGCCGCGGGCGCGGAATCCCGCCGCAATGTCGAGCCGGTCGGCATCGTCCCGGTCCGCCATCGCTGGTATCTGGCCAGCTTCGATATCGACCGCGACGACTGGCGCATCTTCCGGGTCGACCGCATCCAGCGCCCGCAACCCACCGGCGCGCGATTCACCCCGCGCGAACTCCCCGCCGCCGATCCGGCCGCCTACGTGGCGGGCGAGCGAACCGACTGGGGCGCAACGACATTGCGCTACCACATCACGATCCACGCGCCCCTCGAACAAGTCGCGGGCAGACTCGGCGATGACCCCGGCGATATCACCGCCGTCGGCGAAAACGCCTGCCGCTACGAAGCGGTCCGCGAGGATTCCCCGGAATGGCTGGCACACCGGCTCCTGGACCTCGGCGCCGACTTCGAGGTCCGCGAACCCCGGGAACTCGTCGCCGAACTGCAAGCGGTCCGCACCCGGCTGGACCGGGTGCTCGGGAGCTGAGCACGCTGTGGGTGCCGAGGTGTCCGCTGTGGTCAACTCGGCTGCGCAGCATCTTCTTTCCCGTTGGTGTCCACGAGACCTGTGGACCATCGAGCATATGTGGGTCGAATGAGCGGTTACGCGCCGCTATGGCGGCCGGAGGATGGACCCACGCGAGGCTGGCCGAGGTTACCGGCGTGGACCCGAAATCGGTTGAGCGCTGGGTAAATCTCGGCCGCGTTCCTCGCAGGCGTACTGCCATTCGAGCTGCCGAACTTCTCGGCGAGGATGTTCATGCCCTGTGGCCCGCCCTGCGACAAGCACGGACAGCCCGCGCTGTCAGTCCCGAACTCGTCGCCCTCTACGACCAGAGAGCCGACGTTCCGGCGTCGGTGTTCGTCAACCTGTTCGCAGCAGCGCGCGACCACATCGACATCCTGGTCTACGCGGCCGTCTTCCTCCATGAGGCGTACCCCCGGCTCAATGATCTCTTGACCGAACGGGCTGAGGCAGGCTGCACGATCAGAATAGCCGTGGGCGCCGCCGACAGTGTCAACGTCCAACAACGGGGTCGGGAGGAAAAGTTCGGGCACGGTATCGAATCTCGT
>NZ_BDCH01000024.1 GCF_001613405.1 Nocardia crassostreae | reverse complement strand
CCGTTGGCGGCAACGCCGGATATCGAATTGCGGACGCACGCCACGACCCTCTACAACAGCATCTACCGCGCCGACGAGGACATGGTGGTCAACGCCCATGTGTGGGGCGTGAACGCTTACGGTGCGCCCGTCTGGCATCTGCGCCGTACCCTCGACGGTGGCTTGTTCGACACCTATACCGACAGCTTCAATGCGGTCTGGCAGACGGCCCGGCCGGTGGAAGGGTAAGCCGATGGCGCGCACCGAGTTCTACGACGATCCAGCCGCTCCGGAGCCGAACAGTCTCGTCGTCGCGGCCTCCGCCGTGGTATGCGACGACCAAGGCCGCATTCTGCTACAGCGCCGCGCCGACAGCGGCCTGTGGGCGCTGCCTGGCGGCGGCATGGAGATGACCGACAGCCTCCCCGGCTGTGCGGTCCGCGAGGTCAAGGAAGAAACCGGTCTGGACGTCGAAATCACCGGACTCGTAGGCACGTACACCGATCCCCGCCACGTAATCGCCTACAGCGACGGCGAAGTCCGACGTCAGTTCAATGTGTGTTTCCTTGCCCACGTCATCGGTGGTGATCTCGCAATTTCCGGTGAGTCCACCGAATTGCGATTCGTCGACCCTGCCGAACTCGACAGTCTCGACATGCACCACACGCAGCGGCTCAGGCTGACCCACTACCTGGAAGAGCGACCCACGCCATACCTCGGCTGAATATCCCACCACATCGTTCACCGGACGGGAGCTTGTCATCACCACCGCACTGATCATCGGCGACATCCAGCAAGGCATCACGAGCGAGTACCCGTTCGCCTGCCGTGTCGTTCCGCCACTCATCGAACTGCTGCCGCGCACCCGCGCGGCCGGGGTCCTGGTTGTGTTCGTGCGCTTCGCCTTTCGGAGCAACGCAGCCGACTTACCGCCGGGTAATGCACTGTTCAGGACGTTCTACGAAGCCGGTGACAGCTTCCACGAGGGGTCGGCCGGAACCGAGATCACCCTCCCGGTCGCCAGCGAGGACGTCGTCGTGCTGAAGCGGCGCGCCAGCGCCTTCGCCGGTACCGACCTCGACCTCGTGCTGCGCGGCCAGAGCATCGACACTCTCGCGATCGCCGGAGTGGCGACCAGCGCGATGGTTGCCCTGCGCCGATTGGCATCCCGAGCCGCCCGCCGTGAGGATTTGAAGCACCGTCGACCGGGAACTGGTGGCGGACTCTTCTCGGGCTTTGCCGCCACCAGTTCCCGGTCGATGTCGGTTCACGTGCTGGTGGGGACTTGACGCCCAGTTTCGAATAGATGTGGACCAGGTGGGATTTGACGGTGGTTTCGCGGGGGCTGAGGGTGATGTCCGGTTTGCGGACTCGGGTCATGCTGGACCGGGTGCTCGGGCGCTGATTTGGCTAGGCGCTGTTTCCGGAGTTCTCGGCCGCAGCGAGGACGCGGGCGGCCTCGCGTTGGGCGTTGGTATTCGGTTGGAGGGCACGGGAACCCGCGAGCTTGGCGCGGATGTGATCGGCCACGGTGACCGGTTCGTATTTGCTGCCTTCCCCTATGCAGGAGGGCAGGGTGGCGATGATCGCGTCGATATTGCCGTCGTGGAAGTAGGCTGCGCTGCGGCGGCGTTGGATGGTTCCGTTCACGATGGGCGGCTTCACCCGGTGCAGGGTGGACAGCCAGCGCTCATTGGTCCAGCGGGCCATGAGGTCGCCGAGGTTCACCAGCAGGGCGCCGGGGGCGGGTTGGACGTCGTGCCAGACGGCGTCGGAGCCCAGGACCTGTAAGCCCGGGGTCTGGTCGGCCCAGAGCACGGTGACGATGCCGTAATCGGTGTGCTCGCCCATGCCGATGAGGGCGCCGTCCAGATCCACCGTGCCGGGCGGCAGCGCGTAGTTGTTCATGCGCAGCACATCGAGGGAGTGGTCGGTGAAGGCGGCGAAGTAGCCGGGAGGCAGTTCGAGGGCGTCGGCGAAGATCGTGGTCAGGGTGCGGGCCACGCGGCCCGCCTCGGTGAAGTAGGCCGAGACGCCGGGCTGGAAGTCCGGAAGCTCTTGCGGCCAAAGATTTTCGGGGTAGTCGAGCTCCGGCAGGGGTACGCCCGGATAGTCGGAGACGGCGGCGCCGATATTGAACGCCTCGAAGAAGTCGTTCATCCGGGTCGCCGATTCCACACCGAGGCTGAGGCTCAGGCTCTCGCTCTTGGGCGGTGAGTAGCCGCGATTGATCTCCGGCGGCGTGCGGTACCGCTTCTTCGCCTCCAGATCGAGGCCGAAGAAGGAATCCAGGGCGGCGGTGAACCCGTCGATCACGGTCTGCGGCACCGCATGTCCGGTGATCTGCATGAAGCCGACCGTGCGCGCGGCTTCGTCGATCCGGCGGGCAACCGCGCGGCGCGCGGCCGCATCGCCGCCGCTCACATAGGGCGTGATGTCGATGACCGGCACATGGAAGTCCATACCGACCAGGGTCGCGCACCCGTGTGGCACATGCTGGGCAACGGCGTCACGAGTGTGTAACCGCGGCCGACGACCCGGATCGACAGTGACGCACATCACCGCCGCTGCGGTCACAGCGGGCGAAAACCCTGTGTCCAACCGGGTGTAAGCACATGAGCCGACCCGGAAGAGCGGACATGAAGAACCTGAATCGCCGAGCACTGCTCCAAGTGGCGGGCGCGATGGCACTCGTCGCGAGCAGCGCCGTCGCATGTCTGGCACCGTCTGAGAAGGGACCCTCCGTCGTGAATACCGTCGACGTACTCGATTCGTTCATCTCCTACACCGATATCGGATCCGGTGATACGCCCGTTGTCTTCCTGCACGGCAACCCGACCTCGTCGTACCTGTGGCGCAATGTGATTCCGAATGTGTCGGACAAGACCCGGGTGCTGGCGCCGGACCTGATCGGCATGGGCGTCTCCGGCAAGCCCGACAGCCCTTACCGTTTCACCGACCATGCGCGCTACCTCGATGCCTGGTTCGATGCCCTGGACCTCGATCAGGTGATCATCGTCGGCCATGACTGGGGTGGTGCGCTCGGCATGTATTGGGCGGCACGGCATCCCGGCCGGGTGCGCGGGCTCGCGGTGATCGAGACCTTCCTGCGGCCGGGCAAGGCCGAGGAACAGCCGCCGCAGGCCAGGGAGTTGTTCGCCAAGTACCGCAGCGCCGAGGGTGAGCGAATGGTGCTGGAGGAGAACATGTTCATCGAGTTCAACCTGCCCGCGCAGGTGACGAACCTGTCGAAGGAAGACCACGACGTCTACCGCGCGCCGTACCCGACGCCCGCCTCGCGCAAGCCGCTGCTGGCGTGGCCGCGGGAGCTCCCGCTCGACGGTGAGCCCGCCGATGTGGTCGCCATCATCGACAATTACGGCCGATACCTGGCGAGCACACCCGAGATTCCCAAGCTGATCATGGCTTTGGAGAACGGGCAGGGCGCTGGCGCGGCGGCGGTCGAGTGGGCGGCGGTCACCTTCGCGAGCGCGGAGAAGGTGTCGATTCCGCCAGCCAAGCATCATGCGCCGGAGGATCGACCGCACGAGATCGGTGCGGCGGTGGCGAGCTGGATGGACAAGCATGCCCTGACCGCCAGGGTTGGTTAGCATCCGACTGGCTCACAAGAGCCAATGTCTCGGTGCGATGGGGGTGGGTATGCGACAGGTGCTGTTGGCGGCGATGATCGCACTGGCGGTGGCCATTACGGTGACGCCGGTATTGATCATGATATTCGCGCGGCGGGGGTTCGGGCAGGAGATCAGGGTCGATGGTCCGGCGAGTCATCAGGCCAAACGCGGTACACCGACCATGGGCGGCATCGCGATTCTCATCGGCATGTGGGCCGGATATCTGGGCTCGCACCTGTTCGCCGATTCGGCCGGGATATCGGTTTCGGCGCTGCTGGTGCTCGGACTGGCCACCGCGCTGGGGGCGGTCGGGTTCACCGACGATTTCATCAAGATCCGCAAGCGGCGCAATCTGGGGCTCACCGCGGTCGGGAAATACATCGGACAGCTTTCCGCCCCACTGATTTTCGGTGTGCTGGCATTGCGGTTCCCGGACTCGCACGGGCGCACGCCGGGCAGCAGGCAGCTCTCGGACATGCGCGATATGACCATGGTGACCTTCAGTGCGCTGGCCTTCCTGGCCTTCGTCTGCTTCCTGGTGGTGGCCTGGTCCAATGCGGTGAACCTGACCGACGGCCTGGACGGTCTGACGGCCGGTTCCATGGGGATGGCGCTAGGCGCGTACACGCTCATTACGTTCTGGCAGTTCAGCAAGGCTTGCGGGACCAGGCCCAGCGCGGGTTGCTACGACGTGCGCGATCCCTTGGATCTGGCCATGGTGTGCGCGGTGGGCGCGGCCGCGTGCATCGGATTCCTGTGGTGGAACGCGGCCCCGGCCAAGATCATCATGGGTGATACCGGGTCGCTGGCTCTGGGCGGGCTGCTGGCCGGGCTGTCCATCACCACCCGGACCGAATTGCTCATGGTGGTCATCGGCGGGCTGTTCGTGGCCGAGATCGTATCGGTGGTGCTGCAGGTGGCCGTCTACCGCACCACGCACAATCGCCTGTTCCGGATGGCCCCGTTCCATCATCATTTCGAGCTCGCCGGATGGGCGGAAACGACCGTGGTGATCCGGTTCTGGGTGCTGGCCGGGATCACCGCCGCCATGGGGCTGCTGCTGTTCTACGGCGAATACCTGGTGGCCTGATCAGGCGCTGGCGACCAGCGCGGGCGTCTCCCGGGTGAGCACGCCGTCGACCATGCGGTACACCGAATCCATCTGGTGCAGATGGGATCTGTCGTGGGTGACCAGCAGGGTGGCGGCATGGTGCTCGCGCACGATATCGACGATGAGTTCGATAATGGCCGCGCCGCGTTCCTGGTCCAGCGCGCTGGTCGGCTCGTCGATGACCAGCAGTGACGGATCGTTCATGAGCGCCCGCGCGATATTGACCCGCTGCCGCTGACCGCCCGACAGCTGGGCGGGGCGCTTGTTCGCATGACCGGAGAGACCGACCGCGGCGAGCAGATCCCTTGCGCGGGAACGGGCTTCGCGACGACGTGCGGGGGAGACGAACCAGGTCTGGCCCAGATGCACCATGGCCTCGAGCTGTTCGACGGCGGTCAGCGCGGGGACCAGATTGGACTGCTGGAACACGATGCCGATGTGCTCGCGCCGCAGCGCGGTGGCCTCGCGACGGCTCAGTGTCGCCAGATCGCGGACGCCGGAAGCGGTTTCGAGTTCGATGCGCCCCGAATCCGCCCGGATGAGCGTGGACACCGCCGCCAGCAGCGTGGACTTGCCGGAGCCGGACGGGCCGGTAATGGCCGCGATCTCACCGCCGCGCACCCGCAGATTCACCTCGTTCAGCGCGGTGATGCGGTCGGCGCCATCGGGAAAGGTGAGGGTGAGGCCGGTGACGCTGAGCTGGTTGGTCATGGCGAAACTCCTGGGCGACAAAGTGATCAACGGGCCTGGTTGAGCGCGGTGAGCGGATCGGTGGTGGCGAGGAAGCGCAGCGCGAAGGCCGCGCCGAGCAGGCCGAGCAGGATCAGGGCGGCCGCCGGGACCAGGGTGGTGCCCGGGCTGAGCACGAAAGGCACACTGTCGCCGATGAATACACCGGCCAGCGCGGTCGCGCCGACGCCGATGCCGACACCGGCCGCCAGCACCACCAGCGCCTGGCTCAGCGCATCGCGCACCAGCGAACCGGTGGTCGCGCCGAGGGCCTTGAGGGTCGCGATATCGGGCTGGCGCTGCACTGTCCACACCGTGAAGAACGCGCCGATCACCAGCGCCGAGATGGCGAACAGCATGACCGTCATGAGCGTGAGCGAGCCGTTCTCGGCCTGATAGGAGGCCATGGTGGACAGCGAGCCGTCGGTCGTGGTCGTGGTGGTGTGCGCGGCGGCGTTCACGGCCGCGAGATCGTCGACGCCGGAGACGGCGAGGATGGTGGCCGTGCCCGACTGTGGGTTCAGTGTCTGCCAATCCGTGAGAGTCATCCAGACGACCGGTGTGTGGGCGTACCAGTCGTCGCCGGTCACGCCCTGCACGGTGAAGTTGCCGGAGCCGAGCGCCACCGTGTCACCGGCCGTGGCCCCGAGATCCTGCGCGGCGGCGCTACTCAGAATCACCGAGCCGGGCTCGGTTGCTACCCGATTGCCAAAGGGTGTGCCGTCGACCCCGAACAGTGCCACCTGGGTGGCCGAGCCGCCATTGTGGGTGGCCCGGGTCCGGCTGATGCCGATGGGGTCGACGGTTCCGCCGGTCTGCTGCCAGGTCTGCACCTGGTCGACGCCCAGCGTGGACGCGTCGAAGGACGGATCCGACCCGGTGTCGGCGAAGACCACGGTGCTGGTGCGCAGCGATTGAATGGCGGAGATGTTCTGGTGCGCGAGCCCCGCGGTGAGCCCGCTGAGGAAGGTCACCAGCAGCGCGACCAGGGTCACCACCAGGGTGATGAGCAGGAAACGGCCGCGGGCGGCCCGCAGATCTCGGAGTGCGACGAACATGACTCCACTCTGTCGGTGATCTTCGTGCGGGCCATCGCACCGCGGAACCATTCGGGCACCAGCCTACGGACGGGCGGCGCTTCCTCCTTTCGATGGATGCCTGTCGAATAGCCGGGCATAAGCTGGTCAGCGTGCATCGTTCGCCCCTGACCCCTGTCTTCTCCGGCCTGCAAGTGGGGCTGCACGCGCTGGTCGCGGTGCTGACGGTGGTGGTCGCGGTGCGGGCGATCGTTTCCGAGGCGAATCCCGTCGGGGTGATCGTGCTGGCGGGCGCCTTCCTGGGCGTGTACTTCCTGGGCGGGCGCTTTCGCCGGAATCTCGCGGCCGCGCGCATCTGGCTGCTGGCCCTCACCCTGCTGTGGCTCGGGTTGGTGTTCTTCGTCCCCGACGCGGTCTACCTGGTCTTCGGCCTGTTCTTCCTGTATCTGCATCTGCTGCCGCGCTTTTGGGGCCTGCTGGCGGTGACCGCCACGACCGTGGTGGCGGTCGTCGGCTTCGCGGCCCACCGCGGCTGGTCGCTGGGAGCGGTCATCGGCCCGATCCTGGGCGCGCTGGTGGCGGTGGCCATCGGCCTCGGCTACGAGGCGCTGTTCCGCGAGGCTGGGGAACGGCAGCGGCTCATCGACGAATTGCTCGCCACCCGCAATACGCTCGCCGAACAGGAACGCACCGCAGGCAAACTGGCCGAGCGCGAGCGCCTGGCCCAGGAGATCCACGATACGGTCGCCCAGGGCCTCAGCAGTATTCAGCTGCTGCTGCACGCCGTGGAACGCGCCGCCCCGGATCATCCCGCCCTGCAACAGACTCGGCTGGCCCGCGAGACCGCCGCCGACTCCCTGGTCGAAACCCGCCATGTCATAGCCGAACTCACTCCCGCCCCGCTGGAGGGCCACTCCCTGAGCGAGGCGCTCAAACGCGTCGCCCGCCGCGCCGCCGCGCCCGGCCTGGACGCCCAGGTCCTCGTCGAGGGCGACCCGCAGCGTCTGCCCATGCCCATCGAGGCCGCGCTGGTGCGCATCACCCAGGGCGCGGTCTCGAATGTGGTGCGCCACGCCAATGCCGAGCGCATGCGCATCACCCTCACCTACGCCGACGACGCGGTCCACCTCGACGTGGTCGACGACGGCGTCGGCATCGACCCGGCCGTGCTCGCCCAAACCCCCTCCGGCACTTTCGGTCTCAATGCCATGCGCAGCCGGGTAGAACAACAGGGCGGCACCATGAACGTGGAGTCCGAACCCGGCCACACCGCCGTCACCGTCTCCTTCCCCCTGGAGGACGAGCAATGATTCGCATCCTGCTCGCCGACGATCACGCCATCGTCCGCGCGGGCCTGCACGCCCTGCTGGATTCCGGTGCGGCCGAAAGCGATTCCGGCGAAGCGATCGAAGTCGTCGGCGAGGTACCCACCGCCGAAGAAGTCATCTCCTTCTGCGCCACAACGCCCGTCGATCTGGTCCTCATGGACCTCCGCTTCGGCCCCGGCAAATCCGGCGCCGACGCCACCGCCGCCCTGCGCGCCCTCCCCACCCCACCCAACGTCCTGGTAGTCACCAACTACGACACCGACGCCGACATCCTCGGCGCCATCGAAGCAGGCGCAGTCGGCTACATCCTCAAAGACACCCCACCCGCCGACCTCCTGGCCGCCGTCCGCTCCGCCGCCGAAGGCGAAAGCGTCCTCTCCCCCGCCATAGCCTCCAAACTCATGACCCGAGTCCGCAAACCGGACACCACCCTCAGCCCCCGAGAAATCGAAGTCCTCCGCCTGGTAGCCGACGGCCACTCCAACCGCGAGATCGGCAAACGCCTCTTCCTGAGCGAAACCACCGTCAAATCCCACCTGGTGCACATCTATTCGAAACTGGGCGTCAAATCCCGCACCTCCGCAGTCGCCCGAGCCCGCGAACGCGGCGCAATCTAACCCACCAGCATGTGAAACATGCTCGACCGGGAACTGGTGGCGGCAAAGCCCGAGAAGAGTCCGCCACCAGTTCCCGGTCGACGATGTTCGCCTGGCTCGGCGACCCGCAGCCATCTGATCAGCGGTCAGTCGACCCAGTCTTGGAGCGGTGTGGTGTCGATGGTGATGTTCAGTGGAGCGGGCAGGGGTGCCGGACGTCCGAATGCGAAGCGGCGCGCCTCCTCGTAGCGGGTGCCATCGGGCTCGCTGTACACGATCACCTCGGCACTGTCCCGATCGATCAGCAGATAGATGGGGATCTTCGATTGTGCGTAGGCGGTCGGCTTTTCGACCCTGTCGCGTTGGTTCGTGTCCGAATCGCGTGAGGTGATCTCGACGGCCATGACAACGGGTTCGACCGGAGCCCATTTATCGGTCCCGACGAAACCGTCCAGAGGGGCCAGGGCACCATCTGGGCGGGCTCGGCCCTGGCGGTATGTCTCGATCTTCAGGCCCTGGCCAGGATGTAGGAACAGGTCTGGGCCGAAGGGCATCAGGAGCAGCATCAGCCATAGGAAGATGCGATTGTGATTGCCATCCGGTGCGGCCTGGACCCGCAGGCGCCCGTTGATGTACTCGAGTCGCACACCGTCGGTTTCGCGCTCCGCGGCGTGGGCCAAGGCCTCGAAATCGGCGGTCGTGACATCTGGTTCCCGGTCAGCGGCTGTCATGGCCCGCCTTCTGCGTCGGTTCGGCGAGATGCTGAGTTCGATCGGCATTGGTCGGCTGTGTTGCGCGGGCAACGGGTATTCGTAGCCGTACGTTGAGCGGTATGGCTTCACTAACCGATCCGCGGGTGCGGGAGTTTCTGTCCGAGGGCACTCGAACTGGCAAGCTGGCGCTGGTCGCGGCCGATGGCCGTCCACTGGTGACGCCGGTGTGGTTCGTCCTCGATGGCGACGCGCTCGTCTTCAACACAGGCAAGACCTCCGCGAAGGGGAAGCGGATTGCGGCGGATGGGCGGTTGAGTTTGTGTGTGGATCTGCAGGAGCCGCCGTATGCCTATGTGCAGGTGCAGGGGGTGGCGGAGGTCTCCGAGGATCTCGATGAATTGGTGCGGACGGCCACGCTTATCGGTGGGCGGTATATGGGCGCGGATCGGGCCGAGGAGTTCGGGAAGCGGAATGGGGTGCCGGGGGAGCTGGCGGTCTGGTTGCGGCCGACCAAAGTGATCGCGCACTCCGACGTCACTGCTTGACAGTCCGGGCCGCGTGACAGACTCGGCCCCATGACTGTGCACTTCATCGGGGCCGGGCCGGGGGCGGCGGATCTGCTGACCGTTCGGGCGGTGGAGTTGCTGAAGAAGTCGCCGGTGTGTCTGTATGTGGGGACGTATCTGGATCCCGAGGTGCTCGCGCACTGTGCGCCGGAGGCCGAGCTCATCGATACCCAGGGCCTGGATCTGGATCAGATCATCGAGCACTGTGTGCGGGCGCACGCCGCCGGTCGGGAGGTGGCGCGGCTGTGCTCGGGCGATCCCTCCGTATATTCGGCGCTGTCGGAGCAGACGCGGCGGTTGGACGCGGCCGGTATCCCGTGGGATGTGACGCCCGGTGTTCCGGCCTACGCGGCGGCCGCGGCGGTGGTGGGCGCGGAGCTGACGGTGCCCGAACTGGTGCAGTCGGTGGTGTTGACGCGAGCACAGGCGCGATCTACGGCCATGCCGGAAACCGAGGCGCTGGGCAACTTCGCGCGCACCGGGGCGACGCTGGCATTACATCTGGCTATTACCCGTATCCGGACAATCGCGGACGAACTGGTCGCCTCTTACGGCGCAGATTGTCCGGTTGTTGTGGTCTACCGCGCCAGTCAGCCCGAAGAGTTGGTGCTGCGCGGCACACTCGCGGACATCGCGGGCCGGGTGGAGGCCGCTGAGCTGCGGCAAGCCGCGGTCATTCTGGTGGGCCGGGCGCTGGGGACGGCGGTGGATTGCGCGCAATCACATCTGTACGACCCGGCCCGCGACAGGGCGCATATCACAGGGTGAAACAGCGAAATGCGGTGATAGCAAAGGGCTATGGCCCTTTCTGTTTGCGGAGCCGAGGCTGGCGGTAGATTGGAGCGGGTGTGCATCCGCAAGGTTCCGAGAACGGCTCGCTCTGTGCCGCTGGGCGTGAGCTCGCCCATGTAACAAGATCGCGCGGCTGGGCGGTACCCCAGAGGATCTCAAGAACAACAAATTACGTGAAGTGACTCCCGAACCTCGGACGCAACGCTGACACAGCGGTGGCGTCCTGTTCGGGTTTTTCGGCGGGGAGCGCTCTGCGTGGTGTTCCGGAAGCGAGGTTAGTGTTGGACCGGCTGGATTTCGGCGGCAACGGCGAAGCTGGCAGCGAAATCGCACCGGGATCGGGCGCGCTTTTCCCGCTGTCGCCTGCGCAGCTCGGCATCTGGTACGCCCAGCACGTCGACCCGCAGGTGCCCATCAATATCGCCCAGTTCGTGGAACTGCGCGGTGAGCTGGACATTCCGCTGCTGGAGCGCGCCATGGTGCGCGGTTCGGAGGAGTTCGGCTCCGGCTTCCTGCGCATTGTGGAACGCGACGGCGAGCCCATGCAGATGGTGGACCACTCGCTGGACCGCACCATCTACCACGTCGACCTGAGCGCCGAGACGGATCCGGTCGCCGCGGCCCACGAGTGGATGCGCGCGGATTACTCCGCCCCGCTGAACCTCACCGAGGATCGCCTCATCCGCACCTGCATGATCCAGGTGGGTGACGGCCATTACTACTGGTACGCCCGCATCCACCACATCGTGCTGGACGGCTTCGGCGCGGTCACCTACATGCAGCGCGTCGCCGAGCTGTACACCGCCTACGTGCGCGGCGAGGAACCCGCACCGCACAAGCTCACCGATCTGCCGACCCTGGTCGAGCAGGAATTCGCCTACCGCGACAGCACCCGCTTCAAGTCGGACAAGGAGTACTGGGCCGAGCGCGTCGCCGGTCTCGAGGACGGCACCAGCCTCGCCGGTCGCTCCGCCCCGCCCGCCGCGGTCAACCGGATCGCCAGCGCGTCCCTGAGCTCGGATCAGTCCAGCCTGCTCGACGAGGCCGTGGCCCGCCACGAATCCTCGCCCGCCGGTCTGCTGATCGCGGGCTTCGCCGCCTATCTGGCGCAGTGGACCGGCTCCGAGGACGTCATCCTCTCGCTGCCGGTGACCGCGCGCACCACCGCGATCATGCGGCGTTCCGGCGGCGCGGTCTCGAATATCGTGCCGCTGCGCCTGCACGTCGGCCACGGCACCACGGTCACCGAACTGCTCAAGCAGGTGACGGTCGAGGTCTCCGGCGCGCTGCGCCATCAGCGCTACCGCCACGAGGACATTCGCCGCGACAGCGCGGGCGAGGGCGTGGTGACCCGGGAGTTCTTCGGCCCGTGGGTCAACATCATGCTGTTCCACAACGAGGTCGTGCTCGGCGACATCACCGGTGAATACAGCGTGCTCTCCACCGGTTCCATCGAGGATCTGGGCGTCAACTTCTACCAGTCGGTCAAGGGCACCCGGAATCACATCGATTTCGAGACCAACCCGAACCTGTACTCCGGCGACGAGACCGCGCAGCATCACGCGCGCTTCCTGGAGTTCTTCGATCGCTTCCTGGCGGCGGGGGAGGGCCAGCCCGTGTGGGGGCTGCCCATCACCACCGCGGGTGAGCGCACCCGCACGCTCATCGAGTGGAACGAGTCGGGTCACGAGGTTCCGACCACCACGCTGCCGGAGCTGCTGGACGCCCAGATCCCGCTGACGCCGGACAATATCGCCCTGGAATTCGAGGGCGAGACGCTCACCTACGCCGAATTCGGCGCCCGGGTGAACCGCCTGGCGCGGCACCTCATCGCCGATGGCGTGGGCCCGGAATCGCTTGTGGCCCTGGGCATGCGCCGGTCGCTCGAGCTGGTGATCGGTATGCACGCGGTACTGCGCGCCGGTGGCGCGTACGTGCCCATCGACCCGGATCATCCGGCCGATCGCACCGCCTACATCCTCGAGTCGGCGGCACCCGTCTGCGTGCTGACCACCGCGCGTGACGAGCTGGAACTCCCGGAGTCCATGCGGCGCTTGGAGATCGACAGCCTCGACGTCTCGGCGTACTCCGACGCACCGGTCACCGATGCCGAGCGCATCGCCCCGCTGCGTCCGGACAACACCGCCTACGTCATCTACACCTCGGGTTCCACCGGCCGCCCCAAGGGCGTCGCGGTCACCCATCACGCCATCGTCAACCAAGAGCTGTGGATGCTGGACGAGCACCAGCTCACCGCCGACGATGTGTACCTGCAGAAGACCGCCACCACCTTCGACGTGTCGCTGTGGGGCTACTTCCTGCCGCTCATGGTGGGCGCCAAGCTGATTGTCGCGACCCCGGACGGGCACCGCGATCCGCTCTACGTGGCGGACATGATCCACCGCCACGGCGTCACCGTCACCGACTTCGTGCCGTCCATGCTGACGGTCTTCGTGGCGCATGCTTCCGCTGCGCAATGCGCCACGCTGAAGCACGTTTTCGTCATCGGTGAGGCCCTGCCGCCGGAGACCGGTGCGGGCTTCCGCGCCATTACCGGTGCGGGACTGCACAACCTGTACGGCCCCACCGAGGCCGCCGTCTCGGTGACCTACTGGGAGAACACCGCCGCCGACACCACCCACGTGCCGATCGGCATGCCCGAGTGGAATGTCGAAGTCTACGTTCTGGATTCGCGCCTGCGCCCCGCCGCCATCGGCGCCGCGGGCGAGCTCTACCTGGGTGGACGCCAGCTCGCGCGCGGCTACAAGGGCCGCCCGGACCTGACCTCGGATCGCTTCGTCGCGAATCCGTTGTCCGCCAACGGCGAACGCATGTACCGCACCGGAGACCTGGTGCGCTGGATGGAGAACGGCGCCCTCGAATACATCGGCCGCACCGACTTCCAGGTGAAGTTCCGCGGTCAGCGCATCGAACTCGGCGAGATCGAGACCGATCTGCTCGCGCACCCGGCCGTCAGCCAGGCCGTGGTCTTGGTCATGGACACCGCCACCGGCCAGCAGCT
This sequence comes from Nocardia crassostreae, assembly GCF_001613405.1. Taxonomy (GTDB): domain Bacteria; phylum Actinomycetota; class Actinomycetes; order Mycobacteriales; family Mycobacteriaceae; genus Nocardia; species Nocardia crassostreae. Next base: position 15,622 of record NZ_BDCH01000024.1, on the reverse strand, counting down.
GGTCTCCTATGTGGTGCCCGCGCCCGGCCAGTCGGTGGATCCGGCGGAGCTCACCCGGTTCGTCGCCGAGAAACTGCCGTCCTACATGGTCCCGGCCGCGATCATGGTGCTGGAGGCCTTCCCGCTCAACACCTCCGGCAAGCTGGACCGCAAGGCCCTGCCCGAGCCGGTGTTCAGCGCGGACGCCGCCGGGTACCGCGCACCGCGCACCGCCGCCGAGGAGATCGTGGCGGGCGTGTTCGCCGATGTGCTCGGCCACGAGCGGGTCGGCATCGACGACAACTTCTTCGACCTGGGCGGCAACTCGCTGGTCGCCACCCAGGTGGTGGCCCGCATCTCGGCCGCGTTCAGCACCCGCCTGGGTGTGCGCGCGCTGTTCGAGACGCCCACCGTGGCGGGTATTGCCGCCCGCATGGAATCCGCTGGCCCGTCCGATGTTTCGCGGCCGCCGCTGGTGGCGCAGGAACGCCCGGACCGAGTGCCGCTATCGCTGGCCCAGCAGCGCATGTGGTTCCTCAACCAGTTCGATCCCAGCGTCCCGACCTACAACCTGCCCTTCATGGTGCGGTTGCGCGGGCGCGTGGACGTGGACATCGACGCGCTGCAGTCGGCGCTCACCGATGTGGTGGCGCGTCAGGAATCGCTGCGCACCGTCTTCCCGGAGTCCGGGGACGGCGGCTTCCAGCGGGTGCTGCCCGTCGAGGAGGTCGATCTCGGTATCGAGGTCGTCGCCATCGAGGAGGCCGAACTCACCACGGCCCTGGCCGAATTCGCCGCGCGCGGGTTCGACGTCTCGCAGGAGCTGCCCATCCGGGTGCGGGTGTTCCAGGTGGGCGAGGTCGACGGTGACACCGTCGACTACGCCGTCGCCTTCGTGGTGCATCACATTGCGGCGGACGGCTTCTCGTTCGGCCCGCTCTCGCGCGATATGACCGCCGCCTACCTGGCGCGCCTGGCCGGTGAAGAGCCCGCCTGGGCCCCGCTGCCGGTGCAGTACCAGGACTTCAGCATCTGGCAGCGCGAGCTGCTGGGCTCGGAATCCGATGCCGAATCCATGGCGGCGCGCCAGATCGCGCACTGGCGTGGCGCGCTCGCGGGCCTGCCGGATCAGCTGGACCTGCCCGCCGATCGCCCGCGCCCGCCGGTGCAGAGCTTCCGCGGTAGCCGAGTCACCTTCTACATTCCGGCCGAGCTGCACGCCGAGCTCGCCAAGCTCGCACGCGCCCAGGGTGTTTCGCTGTTCATGGTGATGCACTCCGCGCTGGCGGTGCTGCTGGCCCGGCTCTCGGGCACCACCGATATCGCCATCGGCACCCCGGTGGCCGGACGCGGCGAGCAGGCCCTCGACGACCTCATCGGCATGTTCGTCAACACCCTGGTGCTGCGCTCGGAAGTCGATGGGGCCGAACGCTTCAGCGATTTCCTGTCACGCACCCGGGAAACCGATCTCGCGGCCTTCGCCAATACCGATGTGCCCTTCGAGCGCCTGGTCGAGGTCATCAACCCGACCCGTTCGCAGGCCCGGCATCCGCTGTTCCAGGTCATGCTGTCGTTCCAGGAGATGTCGCACGGCTCCATGGAGCTGCCCGATCTCACGGTGTCGGCGGATGAGCTCGAGGTCGACATCGCCAAGTTCGACCTGCAGTGGACGCTGACCGAACAGCGCGGCCTGACCGGTGAGCCCAATGGCCTGTCGGTGGTGCTGTCCTACGCCACCGACCTGTTCGACGCCCGCACCGTCACCGAATTCGGCCGCCGCTACCTGCGCGTGCTCGAAACCGCCATCGCCGCACCGGAAACCGTAGTGCGCGATATCGACATCCTGGACGAGGGCGAGCGCGCCACCGTCCTGACCGAGTGGAACCACACCGCGCGGGCGCTGCCCGAGGCGGTGTCGGTGCTGGAGCTGTTCGAGGAGCAGGTCCGCATCCGCCCCGACGCCACCGCCCTCATCTTCGATCCGGGCGAGCGCAGCGGCGGCATGTTCGGCCCCGCCGTCGAACTCACCTATGCCGAGTTCTCCGGCCGGGTGAACCGCCTGGCGCGCAAGCTCATCGCCGAGGGCGTGGGACCGGAATCGCTGGTGGCGGTGGGTATTCGCCGCTCGGTGGACATGCTGGTCGCCATCTACGCCACCCTGGCGGCGGGCGGCGGCTACGTGCCCGTGGATCCGGATCATCCGGCCGAGCGCACCGATTACGTGCTGGCCAGCTCGCATCCGGTCGTGCTGCTCACCACCACCGACGATGCGGTGGAGAGCGCGGATTGCCCGGTCCTGCACCTGGATCGGCTGGAGCTGTCGGAATTCGACGACGCCCGCATCACCCCGGCCGAGCGCCTGGGTGAACTGCGTCCGGAGAACGCCGCCTACGTGCTCTACACCTCCGGCTCCACCGGCCGCCCCAAGGGCGTGGCCATCCGGCATTCGGCGGTGCTCAACCAGATCGCCTGGATCACCGGCGAATACGGCATCGACGACACCGATGTGATCCTGCAGAAGACGCCGGTCACCTTCGACGTGTCGGTGTGGGAGCTGTTCGGCACCTTGGCCGTCGGTGCGCAGATGGTCATCGCCGCCCCCGACGGGCACCGCGATCCCATCTACCTGTCCGAGGTCATCGGCCGCCACCGGGTCACCATGACCTCCTTCGTGCCGTCCATGCTGTCGGTGTTCGCCTCCAGCGCCTCGGCGGCCGAATGCCTGTCGCTGCGTTCGGTGCTCGTCGCCGGTGAGGCCCTGCCGCCCGCCACCGTGACCGCGTTCCGGAAGTTCTCCACCGCGGCCGTGCACAACCTGTACGGCCCGACCGAGTTCACCGTGCACGCCACCTACGCCCCCATCGACGCGCCGGTCGTCACCTCGGTGCCCATCGGCAAGCCGGTGTGGAACGCCCAGACCTATGTCCTGGACGGCGGTCTGCGCCCGGTTCCGGCCGGTGTCCCGGGTGAGCTGTACCTGGGTGGCGCGCAGGTCGCGCGCGGCTACTACGGCCGCCCCGATCTGAGCGCGGAACGCTTCGTCGCCAACCCGTTCGGCGAGCCCGGCTCGCGGCTCTACCGCACCGGTGACCTGGTGCGCTGGAGCCAGATCTCCGCCGCGGGCGGCGAATCGGGCTCCGTCGGGGTCGTCGAATACATCGGCCGCACCGACTTCCAGGTGAAGTTCCGCGGTCAGCGCATCGAGCTCGGCGAGATCGAGACCGCGCTGCTCGACCACCCGGCGGTCAGCCAGGCCGTCGTGCTGGTCATGGACACCGTCGCCGGTGATCAGCTGGTCGCCTATGTGGTGACCGGCGGTCCGGTGGACCTGGACAGCGTCAAGACCTGGCTGCACCGCACGCTGCCCGCGTACATGGTGCCCTCGGCCTTCGTGGTGCTGGATGCCTTCCCGCTCAATGCCTCCGGCAAGCTGGATCGCAAGGCGCTGCCCGCGCCGCGCTTCGAGGTGCGCGAATTCCGGGCCCCGACAACGCCCATCGAGGAGATCGTCGCCCAGATCTTCGGCGAGGTGCTCGGCATTGCCCGGGTCGGCGTGGACGACGACTTCTTCGAACTCGGCGGCAACTCGCTCATCGCGACCCAGGTCGCCACCCGTCTGGGCACCGCCCTGGACACCCGCGTCCCGGTGCGCATGCTGTTCGAGGCGGCCACCGTGGCCGGGCTGGCCGCGCGCGTGGAATCGCATGTCGGCGACGGCGGCCGCAAGGCCCTGGTGGCGCGCGAGCGTCCGACCGATATTCCGCTTTCCCTCGCGCAGCAGCGCATGTGGTTCCTCAACCGTTTCGACACCGCGTCCGCGGTCAACAACATCCCGGTCGCCATCCGGCTGTCCGGCGAACTCGATATCGCGGCCCTGCAGGTCGCGGTCATCGATGTCATCGACCGGCACGAGTCGCTGCGCACCGTCTTCCCGGAGACCCCCAACGGCCCGGTGCAGCGGGTGCAGGACGCCGCGCAGATCGTGCCTGATCTGACCCCGGTGCCGGTCACCGAGCACAACCTCATCGAGCACCTGATCGAACTGGCCACCATGGCCTTCGACGTGACCGGCGAAGTGCCGTTGCACGCACGGCTTTTCGAGATCAGCGAGACCGAGTACGTGCTCGGCATGGTGGTGCACCACATCTCCGCCGACGGCTGGTCCATGGGCCCGCTGGCCCGCGACGTCATGGTCGCCTATGCCGCCCGCACCTCCTGGGAGGCCCCGGCCTGGGCCGAACTGCCGGTGCAGTACGCGGACTACGCGCTGTGGCAGCGCGAGGTGCTCGGCTCCGAGGACGATCCGAATTCGCTCATCGCCAAGCAGATTCGGTACTGGTCTGAGAGCCTGGCGGATCTGCCCGACGAGCTGGTGCTGCCCTGGGATCGGCAGCGGCCCGCCGTGGCCACCTATCGCGGCGGCACCTACCCGTTCGCCATCTCCGCCGAAACCCAGCAGCGGTTGCTGGATCTGGGCCGCCGCCACAATGCCTCGCTGTTCATGGTGCTGCATTCGGCGCTGGCGGTGCTGCTGGCCCGGCTGTCGGGCACCGGCGATATCGCCATCGGCACCCCGGTGCACGGCCGCGGTGAGGCCGCGCTGGACGACCTCATCGGTATGTTCGTCAACACCCTGGTGCTGCGCACCGAGGTCGAGAACGAGACCACCTTCGCCGAACTGCTGGCCACCGCGCGCGATACCGACCTGCACGCCTTCGCCCACGCCGATGTGCCGTTCGAGCGCCTCGCCGAGGTGCTCAACCCGGCGCGCTCGCAGGCGCGGCATCCGCTGTTCCAGGTCATGCTGACCTTCCAGAACACGCGGCAGGCCAGCCTGGAACTGCCCGGGCTGTCGGTCAACGGCATCGACTACGACCCGGGCCTGGCCAAGTTCGACCTGCAGCTGACCCTGCAGGAGACCCAGGACCAGCACGGCGAGAACGCGGGCATGTCCGCCGAGTTCTCCTATGCCCTGGATCTTTTCGACGAGCAGACCGTCGCGGCGTTCGCGCACCGGCTGGATCTGATCCTGGATGCGGTGGCCACCGATCCGGAGCGGCCGATCGGCGATATCGATCTGCTCATCGCCGATGAGCGCGAGCGCGTGCTCACCGGCTGGAACGACACCGACTTCGATCTGGCCCCGGTCCTGCCCGCGCTGCCCGCGGGTGCGGCCGCCACCCTGGTTTCGCTGTTCGAGGCGCAGGCTCTGACCAGCCCCGATGCGCCTGCCGTCGGCTTCGAGGGGACAAGTCTGTCCTACGCCGAGTTCTCGGCGCGCGTGCACAAGCTGGCCCGCAAGCTCATTGCCGATGGCGTCGGCGCGGAATCGCTCGTGGCCCTTGCCATTCGGCGCTCCATCGATCTCGTGGTCGCCATGTACGCGGTGCTGGAAGCGGGCGGCGCGTACGTGCCGCTGGATCCGGATCAGCCCGAAGAGCGCATCGACTACGTGCTCGACACGGCCCGCCCGGCCGCGATTCTCACCACGAGCCGCGACGACTTCGTGACGGGCCGCAATGTGCCGGTGCTCGAGGTGGATTCGCTCAACCTCGACGGGTACTCCGACGCGGCGATCACCGATGCCGAACGCGGACAGGCGATCGCGCCCGAGCACACCGCGTACGTGATCTTCACGTCCGGCTCGACCGGTCGCCCGAAGGGTGTGGCGGTCGAGCACGGCGCGATCGTGAACCGTCTGCTGTGGATGCAGGCCGAGTACCCGATCGGCGCCGACGACGCTGTGCTGCAGAAGACCCCGGCGACCTTCGACGTGTCGGTGTGGGAGTTCTTCTGGCCGTTGCAGACCGGTGCGCGCCTGGTGGTCGCCAAGCCTGACGGCCACCGCGATCCGGTGTACCTGGCGCAGATCATTGCCGAAGAAGGCATCACCACGGCACACTTCGTGCCGTCGATGCTGTCGGTCTTCGTGGCCACCCTCGGCAACGAGAACGGCGACTCCGCACTGCCCGCGCCGCGCCTGCGGCAGGTCTTCGCCTCCGGTGAGGCGCTGCCCGCGCCGACCGCGCAGAAGCTGCGCGAGCTGACCGGCGCCCGCCTGCACAACCTGTACGGCCCCACCGAGGCCGCCGTCGACGTCACCTACCACGAGGTCGTCGACTCCGACACCGTGTTCGTACCCATCGGCCGCCCGGTGTGGAACACCCGCACCTACGTCCTCGACGCCCGCCTGCGACCCGTCGCACCGGGTATCGCGGGTGAGCTCTATCTGGCGGGCGATCAGCTGGCCCGCGGCTACCTCGGCCGCCCGGACCTGTCCGCGGATCGCTTCGTCGCCAATCCGTACGGCACGCCCGGCGCGCGCATGTACCGCACCGGCGACCTCGTCACCTGGACCGCCGACGGCGAACTGAACTACCTGGGCCGCACCGACTTCCAGGTCAAGCTGCGCGGTCTGCGCATCGAGCTCGGCGAGATCGAGGCCGCGCTGCTGGCGGAGCCGGGCATCGCCCAGTCCGTCGTGGTGGTGCGCAATGACCCGCACGCCGGTGATCAGCTCGTGGGTTATGTGGTCCGCGATCTCGAGGCCGTCGTCGACGTGGACGCGGTCAAGGCCGCGCTGGGCCGCTCGCTGCCCGCCTACATGGTGCCGTCCGCCCTCGTGGTGCTCAACGCCTTCCCGGTCAATGCCTCCGGCAAGCTGGACCGCAAGGCGCTGCCCGCACCGGTCTTCGAGGCCAAGCGTTTCCGTGCGCCCTCGACCCCCATCGAGGAGATCACCGCGCAGATCTTCGCCGATCTGCTCGGCGTGGAACGCGTCGGCGTGGACGACGACTTCTTCGAGCTCGGCGGCAACTCCCTGGTCGCCACCCAGGCCGTGGCCCGCCTGTCGGCCGCGCTGAACGCCGAGATCGGCGTGCGCGTGCTGTTCGAGGCCCCGACCGTGGCCGCGCTGGCCGCGCGGGTGGAATCGCACGCCGGAACCGGTGTGCGCCAAGCACTCACGGTGCAGACCCGGCCGGAGCATCCGCCGCTGTCGCTGGCACAGCAGCGCATGTGGTTCCTCAACCGCTTCGACACCGACTCCGCGGCCAACAACATTCCGGCGGCCGTACGCCTCACCGGCGCACTGGATCTCGACGTATTGCGCGGCGCGGTCGCCGATGTGATGGCGCGGCACGAGTCGCTGCGCACCATCTACCCGTCGCACGAGGGCGTCGCCTACCAGAAGGTGCTGCCCACCGCGCGGGCCATTCCGCGGCTGGACGTGACCGAGGTCGACGAGGCCGAGCTATTCGGTGCGATCTACGAATTCGCCGGTCTCGGCTTCGATGTCACCGCCGAACCGCCGGTGCGCCTGCGCGCCTTCCAGATCGCCGCCGACGACTACGTGCTCGTCCTGGTGGCACACCACATCGCCGCCGACGGTTTCTCCATGAACCCGCTGGTGCGCGATCTCATGACCGCGTATGTGGCGCGCAGCATGGGCGAGGCCCCGGGCTGGGCGGAACTGCCGGTGCAGTACGCCGATTACGCGCTGTGGCAGCGGGAAACCCTCGGCTCCGAAGAGGATCCGCGTTCGCTCATCACCGAGCAGCTCGACTACTGGCGCGAAACCCTGGGCGGGTTGCCGGACGAGCTGCGGCTCTCGGCCAAGGCCCGCCCGGCCGTGGCCACCTACGGTGCGGGCACGCACCGGTTCCAGGTGCCCGGTGAGCTCATCACCGGCCTGAACCGGGTCGCCCAGCAGCACGGCACCACGCTGTTCATGGTGGTGCACAGCGCTTTCGCCGCCCTGCTGGCGCGGTTGAGCGGCACCGACGACATTGCCGTCGGCATCCCGGTCGCGGGCCGCGGCGAGCAGGCTCTCGACGATCTCGTCGGCATGTTCGTCAACACCCTCGTGCTGCGCTCGCAGGTCGACACCGGCGAGACCTTCGCCGAACTGTTGAAGCAGGTCCGCGAGCGCGACCTGCAAGCCTTCGCGCACGCCGATGTGCCGTTCGAGCGCCTCGTCGAGGTGCTCAACCCGGCGCGCTCGCAGGCGCGGCATCCGCTGTTCCAGGTCATGCTCTCGTTCCAGAACCTGGGCCGCACCGCCCTGGAACTGCCGGGCCTGAGCGTGGCCGAGCTGGGTGTCGATCAGCAGACCGCCAAGTTCGACCTGCAGCTGACGCTCAGTGAACTCGCCGAGGGCGAGACGGGCATGGCGGCCGAACTGGTTTACGCCACCGATCTTTTCGACGGCGAGTTCGCCGATACCTTCGCGCAGCGGTTCGTGCGTGTGCTGAGCGCGGTCGTCGCCGACCCGAGCATGCGCGTGGCCGATGTGGAGCTGCTCGACTACATCGAGCGCAACCAGGTTCTCAATGCCTGGAACGACACCGCCTTCGACCTGGACGCCGCACTGCCGGAGGTCGCCGAAGGCGCTGCTGCGACGCTGGTTTCGCTGTTCGAGGCCCAGGTCGCACTGACCCCCGACGCGACCGCGGTCACGTACGAGGGGACGAGTCTGTCCTATGCCGAGTTCTCCGCCCGCGTGCGGCAGCTCGCCCGCTGGCTCATCGCCGAGGGCGTGGGGCCGGAATCGAATGTGGCGCTGGGCATGCGGCGCTCCCTGGATCTGGTGGTCGGCATGTACGCCGTCACCGTGGCCGGTGGCGCGTACGTGCCGCTGGATCCGGATCACCCGGCCGAGCGCACCCAGTACATTCTCGAGACCGCGCAGCCGGTGTGCGTGCTGACCTCCGGTGACGACAGCCCGTTGGGTGGTATGCGCGTCGAAGAGGTTGGCGCGCGCCAGGTTCGGATCGACGAGCTGGAGCTGTCGGCCTTCGCCGACACCCCGGTCACCGATGCCGAGCGCCGCAGCCCGCTGCGGCCGCAGAACACCGCGTACGTGATCTTCACGTCCGGCTCCACCGGCCGCCCCAAGGGTGTCGCCGTCTCGCACGCCGCCATTGTCAACCGCCTGGTGTGGATGCACGCCCAGTACGGGCTGGCCGCCTATGACGTGGTGCTGCAGAAGACCCCCGCCACCTTCGACGTGTCGGTGTGGGAGTTCTTCTGGCCCTTGCAGGTCGGCGCGCGCCTGGTGGTCGCCAAGCCGGACGGCCACCGCGATCCCGCGTACCTGGTCCGCCTCATCCAGGCCGAGCAGGTCACCACGCTGCACTTCGTGCCGTCCGTGCTGGCCGTCTTCGTGGCCACTCTCGAATTGGGCGCGGCGGAAACTCTGGACGGACGAGCGCCGGAATGCACCTCGCTGCGTAACGTTTTCGCCTCCGGTGAGGGCCTGCCCGCACCGACCGCGCAGCAGCTGCGCGCGCTGACCGGCGCGCGCCTGCACAACCTGTACGGCCCCACCGAGGCCGCGGTCGACGTCACCTATCACGAGGTGACCGACACCGACGTCGCCTCCGTGCCGATCGGTGCGCCGGTCTTCAACACCCAGGTGTACGCGCTGGACGCGCGGCTGCGGCCGGTTCCGGTGGGCACCGCGGGTGAACTGTATCTGGCGGGCGATCAGCTGGCGACGGCCTACGTCGCACGCCCCGACCTCACCTCGGATCGCTTCGTGGCCAACCCGTTCGGCCACGGCGAGCGCATGTACCGCACCGGCGACCTCGTGGTGTGGACCCCGGCCGGTGAGCTGGAATACCTGGGCCGCACCGACTTCCAGGTCAAGCTGCGCGGTCTGCGCATCGAGCTCGGCGAGATCGAGTCGGCGCTGACCGCGCTGCCCGCGGTCGCGCAGGCGGTGGTCGTGGTGCGCCACGATGAGCGCACCGGTGATCAGCTGGTCGGCTACCTGGTCGCGGCGGACGGTCATATCGACACCGACGCCCTGAAGGACGCACTGTCCCAGCAGCTTCCGGCCTACATGGTCCCGTCGGCCTTCATGGTCCTGGACGCCTTCCCGCTCAATGCCTCCGGCAAGCTGGATCGCAAGGCGCTGCCCGCGCCGACCTTCGCCATCGCCGCCTACCGCGCCCCGGAAACCCCGGTGCAGCAGACCGTGGCCGGTGTCTTCGCCGATGTGCTCGGCAGCGACCGGGTCGGCCTGGACGACGACTTCTTCGAACTCGGCGGCAACTCGCTCATCGCCACCCAGGTCATCGCGCGCCTGTCCGCCGCCCTGGACGCCGATATTCCGCTGCGCAGCCTGTTCGAGGCGACCACCGTGGCCGCCCTCGCGGCGCAATTGGAATCGCGCGTCGGCACCGGAACCCGCGCGCCGCTCACGGCGCAGGAACGCCCGGAGCTGGTGCCGCTGTCGCCCGCGCAGCAGCGCATGTGGTTCCTCAACCGCTTCGACAACCGCACCGCCGTCAACAACATCCCGGTGGCGCTGAAGCTCACCGGTGAGGTCGACGCCGCGGCCTTCACCGCCGCCATCGGCGATGTGCTGGCCCGGCACGAGGCGCTGCGCACCGTCTACCCGGAGATCGAGGGCGACGGCTACCAGCGCGTGCTGGCGCTGTCGGAGCTTGATACGGCGGTCGCGGGGCCCTCCGTGGTTACGCAAGCTGCCGCCTACGGGCCTGACGCGACCGCCGGGATCGACTTCGAGGTGCGCGCCGAGAACGTCACCGAGGCCGAACTGCCCGCGCGTATCACCCAGCTCGCCAGCGTCTTCTTCGACGTCACCCGCGAACTGCCGTTCCGCGCGACGGTGCTGAGCCTGAGCCCCACCGAGCACGTGCTGGTGCTGGTGCTGCACCACATCAGCGCCGACGGCTTCTCGCTGCGGCCGCTGCTGCGCGACGTGGTCGCCGCCTACTTCGCCCGCAGCGGCGGAGAGGCTCCGGCCTGGGCCCCGCTGCCGGTGCAGTACGCCGACTACGCGCTGTGGCAGCGCGCGGTGCTCGGCGCGGAGACCGATCCGGAATCGATCGCCGCCGAGCAGGTCGCCTACTGGACCGACCAGCTGGCCGATCTGCCCGAGCAGATCGAGCTCCCGGCCGACCGGCCGCGACCGGAGATCGCCACCAATGCCGGTGGCACCCATGATTTCTCGATCGACGCCGAGCTGTACGGGGAGCTGACCGCGCTCGCCCGCGAGCACGACGTCACCCTGTTCATGGTGCTGCACGCGGCGCTGGCCACCTGGTCGGCCCGACTGTCGCGGTCCACCGATATCGCCATCGGCACGCCCATCGCGGGCCGCGGCGAGAAGGCCCTCGACGATCTGGTCGGCATGTTCGTCAACACCCTGGTGCTGCGCACCGAGGTGCGGCCGGACGCCCCGTTCCGCGAGCTGCTGGCGCAGGCGCGGCGCACCGACCTGGCGGCCTTCGCCCATGCCGACGTGCCGTTCGAGCGCCTGGTCGACGTGCTCAGCCCGGTGCGCTCGAAGGCGCACCACCCGCTGTTCCAGGTCGCCCTGACCTTCGAGGCCGCCAGAGCCAAGGACGCGGGCGCGGTCGCGCTGCCTGGCCTGGACATCGAGACGGTCGAATTCGACGCGGGCACCGCGAAGTTCGATGTGCAGCTGACCGTCGGCGAGCGCGCCGACGGCTCGCTGGGCCTGTCCTGGAACTACGCCACCGATCTGTTCGATCCGGAGACCGTCGCCTCCTTCGCCGAACGCCTGGTGCGCGTCCTGCGCGCCGTGGCGAACGATCCGGCCGTCCTGGTCGGCGATATCGACCTGCTGGGCGAGGCCGAGCGCCACGATGTCTCGGAGCGCTGGGTGTCCGCGGGCGATGACATCGTCGCCGTGGCACAGGCTGCCCGCAGCACGGTCGAGGCCGCCGCGCGGGCGCTGGCGGAGGACGGTAAGGGCATCGCGGTCGCGGGCGCCTCCGATCCGGCCGCGCTGACCGCGGCGGGCGTGGAGAACGCCATTGCGGCCCTGGCCAATACGGTCCGGTTGCTGGTCGGCGGCACCGCCCTGTCCGCCGCGCGACTGAATCAGTTCGTGGATCAGGACGCCACGCTGTCCGGACTCTTCGACGCCGCCGTCGCTGCGCATCCGAACCGGGTCGCGGTGCGCTTCGGCGCGGAAGAGCTCACCTACGCCGATCTCGACCGGCGCGCGAATGTGCTGGCGCGCAGGCTGATCGCCGATGGCGCGGGACCGGAATCCCTGGTCGCCGTGCTGCTGCCGCGCTCCGCCGATCTGGTGGTGGCGCTGCTGGCGGTCGTCAAGACCGGCGCGGGCTATGTGCCGGTCGATCCGACCTATCCGGCCGATCGCATCGCCTACGTGCTCTCGGATGCGAAGCCCACCAGCGTGGTCGTCGACTCCACCGTGCAGGTGGAGCTGCCCGCCGAGCTGCCGACAGTCTCGCTGGACGGCTTCTCCCTCGAAGCGGGCGTTATCGAGGACGCGGCCGACGCGCCCATTACCGATGCCGACCGCCGGGCCGCGCTGCGCCCGGACCACGTCGCCTACGTCATCTACACCTCCGGCTCCACCGGCCGCCCCAAGGGCGTGGCCGTGGCGCACCGGAATGTGGTGCGGCTCATGGCCAATACCGATCGCAAGTTCGGTTTCGGCCCCGACGACGTGTGGACGCTGTTCCACTCCTACGCCTTCGACTTCTCGGTGTGGGAGCTGTGGGGCCCGCTGCTCTACGGCGGCAAGCTCGTGGTCGTCGACTACTACGTGTCGCGCTCGCCGGAGCAGTTCCTGGAACTGCTGCGCCGCGAGCAGGTCACCGTCCTGAACCAGACCCCGTCGGCGTTCTACCAGCTCGCCGAGGCCGACCGCATTGCCGCCGTGGCGAGCCGCGAATCGAGCACCGCCGCGGGCGACGATCAGGCCCTCGCCCTGCGCTACGTGGTGTTCGGCGGTGAGGCCCTGGAGCTACGCCGTCTGACCGATTGGGTTGCCCGCCACGGGGATTCCACCCCGTACCTGGTCAATATGTACGGCATCACCGAGACCACGGTGCACGTCTCGCACCGCGTCCTCGATGCCGACACCATTGCCGCCGCAACCGGTTCCGTGGTCGGCCGCGCCATCGCGGGCCTGCGCGTGTACGTCCTCGACGATCGCCTGCACCCGGTGCCGGTGGGCGTCGCGGGCGAAATGTACGTCGCCGGACCGCAGTTGGCGCGCGGCTACCTCGGCCGCCCGGATCTGACTTCGGCGCGCTTCGTGGCCAGCCCGTTCGGCGAGCCGGGCACCCGCCTGTACCGCTCCGGTGACGTGGCGCGCTGGAACCGCTTCGGCGAGCTCGAATACCTCGGCCGCGCCGACGATCAGGTCAAGGTCCGCGGTTTCCGCATCGAGCTCGGTGAGATCGAGGCCGCCGTGCTGGCCCAGCCGGGCGTGGCCCAGGCCGCCGTCATCGTGCGCGAGGACCAGCCGGGCGATCAGCGCATCGTCGCCTACGTGGTGCCGGAGGAGGGCGTCGCGCCCGCCGTCGACGCCATTCGCGACGGCGCCGTCGAACGCCTGCCGTCCTACATGGTCCCGTCCGCCCTGGTGGTCATGGACCGGATTCCGTTGACCGTCAACGGCAAGCTGGACCGCCGGGCGCTGCCCGCCCTGGCCGTGCAGGCGCGGGCCTTCCGCGCGCCGGAGACCCCGACCCAGGAGACCGTGGCCGCTGTTTTCGCGGAGGTCCTGGATCTGCCGCGGGTCGGCCTGGACGACGACTTCTTCGAGCTGGGCGGCAACTCGCTCATCGCCACCCGGGTCGTCTCGCGCATCGGCGCGGCCCTGGACACCTCGGTGGCGGTGCGCACCCTGTTCGAGGCCACCACCGTGGAGGCGCTCGCCGCCCGCATCGAATCGCATGCCGACGGCGCGTCGCGCGCCAAGCTGGTCGCGCGCCCGCGCCCGGCCGGGGAACTGGTGCCGCTGTCGTTCGCACAGCAGCGCATGTGGTTCCTCAACCAGTACGACACCACCTCGGCGGCCTACAACCTGCCGCTGGCGATTCGCCTCACCGGTGAACTCGACACCGCCGCCATGGAACTCGCGGTCGCCGATGTGGTGCGCCGCCACGAGTCGCTGCGCACCCGCTACCCGGAGCACGGCGGCACGCCCATGCAGGTGGTCGTCCCGGCCGAGCAGATCGCCCTGGATCTGCGGCCGGTCTCGGTCGCGGCGGAGGACCTCACCACCGCGGTGACCGCCTTCGCCACCCTGGGCTTCAATGTGGCCGATCAGGTTCCGCTGCGCGCCCGGCTGTTCCGGGTCGCCTCGGCCGAGCAGGACGCCGCCGATGCCCCTGCGGCCCAGGCGGAATCCGCGGAAACCGCCACGGGTGCGGAGGCGCACACCACCGCGGCCGCCGCGCAGGATTCGGCGGAGTACGTGCTCGTCGTCGTGGTCCACCACATTGCGGGCGACGGCTTCTCCATGGCCCCGCTGACGCGCGATGTCATGACCGCCTACACCGCGCGCACCCTGGGCGCGGCCCCCGGCTGGGCCCCGCTGGCCATCCAGTACGCGGATTTCGCCATCTGGCAGCGGGAAGTGCTGGGCTCGGAAGAGGATTCGTCCTCGCTCATGGCGCGGCAGGTCGGCTACTGGCAGCGAGTGCTGGACGGCGTGCCGGACGAGTTGGCGCTGCCCACCGACCGGCCGCGGCCCGCCGTCGCCTCGCATCGCGGCGCGGCACTGCACCGCAGCCTGTCGCCGGAACTGCTCGGCGCGCTGGAAGACGTCGCGCGCCAGCGGGGTTCCTCGCTGTTCATGGTCATGCACAGCGCCCTCGCGGTGCTGCTGGCCCGGTTGTCCGGCGGCGACGACATCGCCATCGGCACGCCGGTCGCCGGACGCGGTGAGGCCGCGCTGGACGATCTGGTCGGCATGTTCGTCAATACGCTGGTGCTGCGCACCGGTATCGATCCGGCCGAATCCTTCTCGGATCTCCTGGATCGGGCCCGGCACGCCGACCTCGACGCCTTCGGCAATGCCGATGTGCCGTTCGAACGTCTGGTAGAACTGCTCGCGCCCGAGCGCTCGCAGGCCCGCAACCCGCTGTTCCAGGTCATGCTGGCCTTCCAGAACCTGGATCGCACCAGTCTGGAACTGCCGGGGCTGACTGTCTCCGCGCTGGATCTCGAGGAGAACATCTCCCGTTTCGACATGCAGTTCACGCTGTCGGAACGTGATTCGGGCATGGCGCTGGCGCTCACCTACGCCACCGACCTGTTCGACGAGGCCACCGCCGACAGCTTCGCGCAGCGCTGGCTGCGGGTCCTCGAGGCCATTGCCGGGAATCCGGAGATCGCCGTCGGCGCCATCGACATCCTCGATCAGGGCGAACGCGCCGATCTGGTCGGCCGTTTCGGCGCCCCCGCCATCAAGCCGCGCACCCTGCCCGACCTGCTGGCCGACGCGGTATCGCTCAACCCGAAGGCGACCGCCGTCGTGTTCCAGGGGACAGGTCTGTCCTACGGCGAACTCGACGAGCGCTCGAATCGCCTGGCGCGCCTGCTGATTCAGCGCGGCATCGGTTCGGAGAACCTGGTCGCCATTGCGGTGCCGCGGTCCGCGGACTCGTACTTCGCCGAATGGGCGGTGTCCAAGACCGGTGCGGCCTTCGTGCCGGTGGACCCCAACTACCCGGCCGACCGCATTGCCCATATGGTCACCGACTCGGGTTCGCCGGTCGGCCTGACCGTCGCCTCGGTGCGCGCCGATCTGCCGGAATCGGTGGAATGGCTGGTCCTGGACGAGCTCGACCTCGACGCCGTCGAGGCCACCGCCATTGCC
>NZ_BDCH01000023.1 GCF_001613405.1 Nocardia crassostreae | reverse complement strand
TCATTCGCGAATGGGGACCCGCCTGTGGGTCCCCATTCGGCGTTTTACCACCCTGCGCCGCGAGGTCGCTCCGAGGTGCGTGATTGAATTCAGGTTGGCGGGACGGTCCCGTCGGCCCTCACGCGCTCCAGCGCCTCGAGCTGGGTACCGCAGCTAGATACTTACAGAGAGGGATCATCGTGTCGGACCAGAACGAAGGCCGCAAACCGTTCCGCCGGAGTAGCGGATCCGGTCAGGGAGGTTTCGGGGGATCGGCACGGGATAACTCGGGCAAGCGCCGCGGCGGAGACCGGCGCGGCTACCGCGAAGGCGGCCGTGACAGTTCCGGCCGCGGCGGCTTCAACCGTGGCGGCGAGGGCCGCGGCTGTGACAACCGAGGCGGCTTCCGCCGGGACAACGACAGCCGTGACAACGATCGAGGCGGTTTCCGGGGCGGCGACAATCGTGATTGCGGCCGGGGCGGCTTCAATCGCGGTGGCTCCGAAGGCGGTCGCGGCGGGTTCAACCGTGGCGGTGACAGCCGGGGTGGATTCAATCGTGGCGGCGAGGGCCGCGGCGGTTTCAACCGCGGTGGCGACACCCGTGATGGTGGTCGCGGTGGGTTCTCCCGCGACAACGGCGGCCGGGACTTCGGCCGGGATCGCGCCGAGCGCGGCGACCGGGATGATCGTAAGAGCTACGGCCGCAGTGGATTCGGCGGTGATCGTCGCGACAACGCGGGCGGCGGGTACAACCGTGACCGCCGTGAAGGCTTCGATCGTGATCGGCCGCAGCGGTTCGATCGGTCGGACCGTCCGGAGCGGGATCGTTCCGAGCGACCGCAGCGGGATCGTCCGGAGCGGTTCGACCGGGAGCGTTCGGGTTCCGACCGCGGCTACTACCGCGACCGCACCGAGCGTCCGGCTCGCGCCGACCGCCCGGACCGCGGCGACCGTCCGGATCGTGGCGAGCGTTCGTTCGAGGGTGATCGCCGCCGGGGTGGCGAGGGTGCGCGGGTCAGCGGTGGCCGGGGCGGCGAGCGCCGGGCGGCGCGGCCGGATGAGCCCGCATTGCCGGATGACGTGCAGGCCTCGGATCTTGAGCCCGCGGTGCGCCGCGATCTACTCAGCTTGGACAAGAGCAATGCCGAGGCCGTGGCCCGGCACCTGGTGATGGTGGCGCAGCTGCTGGACGAGGATCCGGAGCTGGCCCTCGCGCATGCGCGGGCCGCGCGGCAGCGGGCCGGTCGCATTGCGGTGGTGCGCGAAACCGCCGGTGTCGCCGCCTATCACGCGGGTGAGTGGGCCGAGGCCCTCTCGGAGCTGCGCACCGCGCGCCGCATGTCCGGCGGTGCGGGCCTGCTGGCCGTCATGGCCGACTGTGAGCGTGGTCTGGGCCGTCCGGAGCGGGCCATCGAGCT
Organism: Nocardia crassostreae; assembly: GCF_001613405.1. GTDB lineage: Bacteria > Actinomycetota > Actinomycetes > Mycobacteriales > Mycobacteriaceae > Nocardia > Nocardia crassostreae. The sequence goes on along the minus strand of NZ_BDCH01000023.1, from coordinate 286,130 downwards.
CGGCCGCAGCGATGAGGCGCGCGCCCTGCAGGGTGACGAGGTCACCGAGCTGCGCATCGTGGTCGCGGGCGCGCGCATGGATCTGGGGCAGTACGACCAGGCCGTGGTGACCCTGCAGACCTCCGAGCTGGATCCGTCGCGCACGGGTTCGGCCGCCGCGCGGCTGTTCTACGCCTACGCCGAGGCGCTGCTGGCCGCCGGTCGCGGTGAGGAGGCGCTGACCTGGTTCATGAACTCGGCGTCCGCGGATCTGGACGGCGAGACCGACGCCGAGGATCGCGCCGCCGAACTGGCCGAGGGCGGCACCGACCGGGCCGAGTGGGATGTCGACTCCGACGACGACTCGGACGAGGATGACGCGAACGACTCGGCGACGGACGACGCTGCCGCTGACGACTCGGCCGCGGACGACGATGCTGACGACGACGCCGACGAAGCGAACGAGGCCGAGGAATCGCCCGCGGAGCTCGGGGCCGCCGCGGCGAATGACGATGAGGCCGAGGGGACCGCTGCGAAGGGCACGGCCGAATAGTTTGTGAGAGGGGCGGCGTCATGCGCCTGAGGGATCGTTTCGGTGCACTCCTGCTGGATCTGGATGGCACCCTGTTTCGTGGTCACGAGGTGATTCCGGGTGCGCGGCAAGCGCTTTCGGAAGCATCCGGCACCGGCCAGCGGCTGATGTACGTCACCAACAACGCCAGCCGCTCGGCCGCCGCCGTGGCCGGGCACCTGCGCGAGCTCGGCTATGCCGCAACCGAGGACGAGGTCGTCACCAGCGCGCAGGCCGCCGCCCATCTGCTGGAGGCGCGCCTGGAAGCGGGTTCGACGGTGCTCGTGGTGGGCACCGACGACCTGATGGCCGAGGTGGATGCCGTTGGCCTGCAACCGATCCGCCGCTTCAATGGCTCGGCCCCCGCGGCCGTCGTCCAGGGCCACAATCCCGAAACCGCCTGGGCCGACCTGGCCGAGGCCGCCTACGCCCTGCGCGCGGGCGCGCTCTGGGTGGCCGCCAATACCGACGCCACCCTCCCCAACGAGCGCGGCCTCGCCCCCGGCAACGGTTCCATGGTCGCGGCCCTGCGCACCGCGTCCGACCGCGATCCCATTGTGGCGGGCAAACCCTATGCGCCCCTGCTGGAGGACGCCATGGAGCGCGCGGGCACCCGCGACGCCCTGGTTGTCGGCGACCGTCTCGATACCGATATCGACGGCGCGCACACCGTCGGCCTGGAGTCCCTCATGGTCCTTACCGGCGTGAGCACCTTGGCCGACCTCCGCACCCAGCCCGCGGATCGCCTGCCCACCTATATCGCGGAATCCCTTGACGCCCTGAATCACCCGATTCCGGATACGCAGCCGTTGTCGGTGACCGACGGCGATATCGTCGCCGCCATCACCGCATTGCTGGCGCAGTATCCAGGCCGCGCCATCGCGGTGGCGGCTCCGCCCACCGCACAGGAATGATTCGTCCGTAGCAACGACCCCCGGCCATTCGGCCGGGGGGCGTTGTGTTTTCGGGGACGTTCGGAGCGTTCAGGGGCGTTTGCGCGCCTCGAACAGCGTCCGAGCGGAGTAGGCGACGAACGGCCCGTCCGCGGTGATCCGCTCATGCAGATCGTGCAGCCGGTCGCGGTACTCCTCGACCGTGAATCCCGGAACCATCCAGATGACCTTGCGCAGGAAGTAGACCACCGCCCCGATATCGCGGAACTCCATGCGCAGCCGTTCACCTCGAGCCTGCACGATCTCCAGTCCGGCGGCGCGCGCATCGGCCGCCTCCTTTTCCGGATCGCGCTTGGTCCGGGCCTCCGGTTGCGGGCCGAGGAAGTACTCGACGAGTTCGAAGACGCTGGCGGGCCCCACATGCTGCGCGAAATAGGCGCCGCCGGGCCGGAGTACGCGCGCGATCTCGGCCCACCAGATGGTGGCTGGATGGCGGCTGGTGACCAGATCGAAGGCCGAGTCCGAGAAGGGCAGCGGCGGTTCGTCGGGATCGGCGACCACGACCGCGCCTCGGGGGTGCAGCAGCCGGGTGGCCTTGGCGAGATTGGGCGGCCAGGATTCGGTCGCCACCATGGTGGGCGGGAATCGTCCGGCCTCGGCGAGGACTTCGCCGCCGCCGGTCTGGATGTCCAGGGCTGCGGAGGCGACGGCGAGTCGTTCGGCCTGCTGCCGCTGATACCCCCAGGACGGCCGCTCTTCGCTGGCGCGGCCGTCCAGCCAGGAGAAGTCCCAGCCGTCCACGGAGACGGTGGCAGCCTCGTCGATGAGGTCTTCGAAGCTGCGGTTCATGGGATGATTCTCATCGACGGAGGAACCGAGCCGACAGCGGCCGTTCAGCTGGGTGACGGTGCCGTGGTTCGCGTCTCCCGCATGACCGTCGAGCCCAGCCACACGCATCCGGCGAGCATGAGCACGCCGTGCGCAATGCGACCCGCCGCCGGGAGGAAGAACTGCGGGAGATACAGCGCGAAGCCGACCGCGTAGACGATGGCCGCGGTGGTGCGCAGCGCGATCGCGACCCACACCGCGCCCGCGCCCAGTGCGATCAGCCCGGCCGCGAACATGGCCGCGGCGATGGGCAGGTAGCGGAAGCCCTCCGTCACATCGACGAGTTCGGCCCGGGAGCCCTCGGTGGCGGCGGCGTGCAGCCCGAAATCCTCTGCGCCGTAGTAGGGCAGCACCAATGCGGCGCCGATCCAGGTCGTGATCACCGGGCCCGATCCGATGCGGTCGCGCAGGCCGTACAACGCCAGTGACACGAGGATGAATCCGATCATGGCGCACAGGTGTGAGATCACCCAGCCCGTCGAGCTCAGCGCGGCATATGCGCCGTCGGTGGTGGTTTCGTCCTCCCAGGGGCGGAGGACGGGGTAGAGGAGAAAAAGGATTCCGGCCGCAACAAGGGCATATCTGGGCATCGATGACTCCAATTCGAAACATCGTGGGAGTGTCCGGCCCCACGGGATGCGACGTTATCCGGTCGGCACGGGTACGTGTGTTCGAATGGGAGTTCGGGTAGCGTTGTCGCCACCATGAGTACGCCTATGCCTCACCCGCAGAATCCCGTTCCGGGGCCCCGTCCGGGGGCGCCGTTGCCCGGGCAGCATCTGGCGGGTGCGAATCAGGAGTTCGCCGACCCAGAGCGGGTGCGCGCGGAGGTGGACGCGTTACTGGCCGAACTATCGGCGGGCGGCCGGGATTCGGCGGAGACCGGCACCGATATCGTGCGCCGCGCCCGAATTCTGGAACAGGCCCACGATGTGCTGGTGCAGGCCTTGGCCACGGTGGACAAGATCTGAGGTGGCCAGGCGCGCACGGGTGGACGCGGAACTGGTTCGCCGTGGAATGGCGCGATCGCGAGAGCATGCGGTCGAGCTGATCTCGGCGGGACGCGTCCTGATCAATGGAACGGTCGCCACCAAACCGGCGACCGGTGTGGAAACCGGGACGCCCCTGCTGGTGCGGGACGAGCCCGACGAGGTGCAGTGGGCCTCGCGCGGGGCGCACAAGCTGTTGGGAGCCCTGGAAGCCTTCGAACCCCAGGGTGTATCCGTCGACGGGAAACGCTGCCTGGATGCGGGCGCGTCCACGGGCGGATTCACCGATGTGCTGCTGTCCAAGGGCGCGAAGGAGGTCGTGGCCGCCGATGTCGGCTACGGCCAGCTGATCTGGCGATTGCAGAACGACGATCGCGTCCTGGTGCACGATCGCACCAATGTGCGCGCCCTGACAGCCGAACTCATCGGCGGCACCGTCGAATTGGTGGTCGCCGACCTGTCCTTCATCTCCCTCGGTCTGGTGCTGCCCGCGCTGGCGCAGTGCTGTGCACCGGGCGCGGATCTGCTGCCCATGGTGAAACCGCAGTTCGAGGTCGGCAAGGAACGCGTCGGAAGTGGTGGCGTGGTGCGGGATCCGGCGCTGCGCGCCGAGGTCGTCGGCGATGTCGCCGCGGCGGCCGCCGGGCTGGGCCTGCGCACGCGCGGCGTGGTCGCCAGCCCGCTGCCCGGTCCGTCCGGGAATGTCGAGTACTTCCTGTGGTTGCGTAAGGAAGTGAATACCGCGCAGGACGAAACTGCCGCAGACCGTATCGAAGCCGACAGCGAGCGGGGAGATGTCCCCGGATTCGCCTACGATGCGGAGGAACAGGCGCGGGTCTCCGCGCTGATTACCAGAGCGGTGGAGGAGGGTCCGCAGTGAACGCGCAGGGGACCTCGAGGGAAATCCTGCTGGTCGCGCATCCGGGACGGTCCGAGATCACCGAAACGGCGCATCGCGTGGCGAAGATCTTCGATCAGGCGGGCATCAGTCTGCGGGTGCTCGAGGACGAGGCGTACAGCACGCGTTTGGATATCGACGACGCGGGCGCGCCCGACGGGTATCCGGTCCGGATCATGGAACACAATCCGGATGCCGCGGTGGGCTGTGAAATGGTGCTCTCGCTCGGCGGTGACGGCACCTTCCTGCGCGCGGCGGAACTGGCGCGCAATGCGTCGGTGCCGGTGCTGGGAATCAATCTGGGCAGCATCGGATTTCTGACCGAGGCCGAGGCCGAACATCTGGACGAGGCGCTGTCCCAGGTGGTGCGGCGCGACTATATCGTCGAACAGCGCATGACCATCGATGTCACCGTGCGCGTGGATGATGTGGTGGTGGAACGCGGCTGGGCGTTGAACGAGGCCAGTATCGAGAATGCCGCGCGCATGGGCGTTCTCGAAGTGGTCCTGGAAGTCGACGGCCGTCCGGTGTCGGCCTTCGGCTGCGACGGTGTGTTGATCGCCACCCCGACCGGTTCGACCGCATATGCCTTCTCGGCGGGCGGCCCGGTGGTGTGGCCGGAACTCGAAGCGCTGCTGGTGATTCCGAGCAATGCGCATGCGTTGTTCGCGCGGCCCCTGGTGACCAGCCCCGATTCGCTGATCGCCGTGGAAACCGTTGCCACCGGCCATGATGCGATAGTTTTCCTCGACGGCCGACGCACCCTCGCACTGCCGCGGGGCGGCCGGGTCGAGACGGTCCGCGGTACCGAACCGGTGCGCTGGGTGCGACTCGATTCCGCACCCTTCGCCGACCGGATGGTGCGCAAATTCCAGTTGCCCGTGACAGGCTGGCGGGGCCGCCCGCCTGCACGGTCAGGCGCGGAGGCGGCAGCTCGCGTACCCACGGAGCGCCCGAGTGCAGGCGAGATCGATGACCGCCGAACGGAGAGCACGAGTGCTGACAGAGATCAGGATTGACGGGCTGGGCGTAATTTCCACCGCCACCGCGCAATTCCACGAGGGTTTGACCGTTCTGACCGGTGAGACCGGTGCGGGCAAGACGATGGTGGTGACGAGCCTGCACCTGCTCAGCGGCGCCAGAGCCGATGCCGGGCGGGTGCGCCTCGGCGCGTCCCGCGCGGTCGTCGAGGGCCGCTTCACCGTCGAGGAAGTCCACGACGGGGCCCGCGGCGAAGTGGCGGAGGTAATGGAATCCTCCGGCGCCGAATTCGACGACGACGGCAGCATCATCGCCGTCCGCACCGTCGGCAGCGACGGCCGTTCCCGCGCTCACCTGGGCGGCCGCAGCGTCCCCGCCTCGGTGCTGGGCGATTTCACCACTCCGCTGCTCACCGTCCACGGCCAGAACGACCAACTGCGCTTGCAGCGCCCCGATCAACAGCTGCACGCGCTGGACCAGTTCGCCTCGGACACCGTCACCGCGCTGCTGACGAAGTACCAGAAGGCCCGCCGCACCTGGCTCGACGCCCGCAACCAGCTCCTGGAGCGCACCGCCCGCAGCCGCGAACTGGTCCTGGAAGCCGACCATCTGACCCAGTCGCTGGCCGAAATCGACGCCATCGCACCGGAACCCGGCGAAGACAAACACCTCATCGACGAGGTCCGGCGCCTCTCGGACCTCGATTCCCTGCGCGAAGCAGCCTCCACCGCCCACGACGCCCTGGCCGGCCCCGCCGACAATCCCGGCGACGGTGCAGGAGCCCTCGATTTGCTCGGCACCGCCCGTGCCCGCATCGAAGGTTCCGACGACCCCAAGCTCACCGCCCTGGCCCCCCGCCTGGACGAGGCCATCTCGGTGGTCGTGGACCTCACCACGGAACTGAGCTCCTACCTCTCCGACCTGCCCTCGGAGCCCGGCGCACTTGACAACATGCTCACCCGCCAAGCCGAACTCAAAACGTTCACAAGGAAGTACGCCCCCGACGTGGACGGCGTAATCGCCTGGGCCGAAGACGCCCGCACCCGCCTCGCCGGTCTCGACGTCTCCGAGGAGTCCCTCGCCGCCCTCGCCGCCGAGGTGGAAACCGCCGCCGAGAAGGTCCGCGAAACCGCCCGCAAACTCACCACCGCCCGCACCAAGGCCGCAGGCAAACTGGCCGCGGCCGTAAGTACCGAACTGGGCGGTCTCGCCATGGGCCGCGCCCGCCTCGAGGTCGTAGTCGGCCTCGTCCCCGCCGGTGTCCAGGATTCGGCCCCCCTGACCATCGACGGCCAGGACCTGCACGCCGGATCGACAGGTGTAGACGAGGTCGAATTCCGCCTCGCCGCCCACTCCGGCGCCCACCCCCTGCCATTGAGCAAGAGCGCCTCCGGCGGCGAACTCTCCCGCATCATGCTCGCCCTCGAGGTAGTCCTCGCCAGCTCCGAACACGGCACAACCATGGTTTTCGACGAAGTCGACGCCGGTGTAGGCGGCCGCGCCGCAGTAGAAATCGGCCGCCGCCTGGCCCGCCTTGCCCGCACCCACCAGGTAATCGTCGTCACCCACCTCCCCCAAGTGGCAGCCTTCGCCGACACCCACCTGATGGTCGACAAACTCGACGACGGCAAAGCCGTCAAATCCGGCGTCCGAGCCCTAACCCAAGACGAACGCGTAGCCGAACTGGCCCGCATGCTAGCCGGTCTAGGCGACACCGAAACCGGCCGCGCCCACGCCTGGGAGCTCCTCACCACAGCCCACGCCGAAAAGGTCACCGCCGCCAGCTAACCCCCACCCCCCAGGTTCACACCCCTTCCCGCCGGTCCACACCCCATATCCACCCGGCATAAAGGGTGTGAACCCACGAGAAGGGGTGTGAACCCGAGTTATGTCAACGGGAGGGGGACCAGCCAGATGCTCGGCTACATCCAGGGGAGTACGTAAGGTTCGTTCCGATGCCGGATGTGTGGGAAGTGTCCTGGGGGGAGGCTGGGGACATCGATGCACGGTGGGAGCGAATCATGAAGGAACGCTGGGGATTTCCGGTGCTTTTATTGACTGCGGTGAGCGGAGTCTTCGGAGCTGGGCTGGCTTGGATGACGCATATGCACCATCGCGCGTTGCAGTACATCGCGCCCGGGCGGATGGCCGAGTTCGATGCTGGTTATGAGCGGCTCTCGGATCTGACGGTGATTCCGGCCGGGGTGGTCGGGGTGGCCGGTTCGGTGCTGTTGCTGTGGTTGCGGCCAAAGGGGGTGCCGGTGTGGATGATTGTCGGAACACTGGCGCTTCAGCTTTCGGTGTTCGTCACCCGGATCTGGTGGTGGGGTGCGTGGGCCGAGGAGGTGCGGGAGGCCGGGGCGGTGTGGCGGGCCGATGGCGGTGTGCACGAGGCGTATTCGCGCTATATGGATACCAACGGGATTCGGATCGCCGTTATCACCGCGTATGCGTTGTCGGCCGCTGGCATGGTGTTTCGCGCATTTCAGTGGCAGCGGAGCAATGCTCACGCCTCGGTCTGATCCGCCTCGGCCAGCGCGGAGCGGATGAGGGCTCGGGCAGCCCAGCGCATGGTGGCGATGGCGGTCTCGGTGTCGAGATCGCAGGTGTCGCGCGTGGTGACGAGGGCTTCCATGCCGTAGACGAAGGTGAGGGCGTTGGCCAGGCGGTCCAGTTGGTCCGGGGTGAGGCGGTCGGCGAGGGGTTCGATGGCCAGGTGCGCCATCTCCAGGCGGGTATTGCCGCGGATCGGGACTCGTTCGGCCTGCGGGGTGTTGGCCTGGTCGAACCAGCGGTCGAGCGCGGCGCGGACGAGCCTGCGCCAGACGGCTTCGTCGGCGAACTGCATTTCGGCGGTAATGCGGACGATCTTGTCGATGCGCTCCTCGGCATCGTCGGGCAGGTCTGCGAGCAATTCCGGGAATCCCGTGGCCGTGATCTGCATCCGACTCGCCACATCGGCCCAGAGGGAGCCCGGGTTGGGGTAGTAGCGGTAGGCGGTGGCCGGGGAGACGCGGGCGGCCTCGGCGACTTCGGCGATGGACGGGGACTGGCCGTCGCGGGCGAGGGTCATGGCGGCGTCGAGCAGAGCTTCGCGGGTGCGCTGTTTCTGATTCTGTCTGCCACTGCTGAGAAATTTCTCTTGACGTGAGAAGCTCATCTCATGAAGATAGCACTATCTCGTAAAACGGGAGGTGGTCGCTATGACCCGCGACGAGATCGATGCCCTTTTCGAGCGGCATGCTGCCGCGGAGGGCCGCAAGGATGTGGACGCCATCATGGACACCCTTGCCGAGGGGGTGGTGCACGAAGTGGTCGGTGACCCCCCGGGGGGTGCTCACCGACCGCGCCGCCATCAGGGAGCGTTATGTCGAGCTCTTCGACGGTCTGACCGAGGACAAGTTCGAAGTGCTGAGCCGGTACTACGGCGAGAACTTCTTCATCGACGAATCCCATTGGTACGGGCGGGCGACCGGGATGTTCCTGGGCATTCCCGGCGGCAATCGCCCGGTCGATTTCCGGGTCCTGCACGTCTGCGAATTGCGGGACGGGCGGATGAGCAAGGAGCAGGTCTGGCTGGATACGGCCGCGATCATGCAGCAACTCGCGCCCGCCCAGTGATCGACCATCCGAAAACAATCCGATGCGGCTAGGCTGCTGCCGCATTCGTCATCCAACCGTGGAGGAAATCCGAAATATGACGCGTATCAGCCGTTTTGCCGCCGTCGCCGTGTGCGTCGGCGCGCTCGCCACCGGATTCGCGGGCGGCGCCGCGGCCGCCCCGTCCTTCGACAGGGGCAGCGCCCAGATCACACAGCAGGGCGATCGGGGACCGTTCACCCAGGAGAGCGAATGCCTGGCGCGCGGTAACCGCGGCATCGACGCCGGTGAATGGAACGACTACGAATGCGTCGGCGGTCCCGGCAGTTGGACCGTTCAGCCCAAGTAGCGCGCACAGCCGAACGGGGCGTCGCGATCATCCGATCGCGGCGCCCCGTTCGTATTGGAACCGGCTACTTGGCGGCCTTGCGCACGCCGCCGATGAGCACGTTGATCAGGCCCTTCAAGCCGACCTCGAGAACCTTGCCCGGCACGGACAGGCTCGGCTCGGACACCATGGTGTAGACCACGCGGGTGCCGCCTGGGGCGTCGGAGAACACGATGGTGCCCACATGGTTCTTCACCGGAGCGCCGCCGATGACCTTGTAGACCATGCGCTCACCCGGGACCAGTTCGACGGTCTCCTCGGTGACGCCCACCCCCGCCAGGCCGAGCACGTACTGCGCGCCCACGCCGGAGGGGATGCCCGCGCCGGGCTTCTTGAGCGAAACCTGGATCGGCAGTGTGGCATTGATGCTGTCGCGCTCGCTGAAGAGCTTGAAGACCTGCTCGCGGGGAGCGGCGATGACGGTCTCGACGGTGCTGGTGGCGGCCATAACGGTGGTGTCTCCTCTCATACCGTTGCCCGGAGCTTATCCGTACCCGCCGGGAACAGATAGAGACTGCCATCACTGTGACGAATGGCGGGCGGGACCGGCGCGCCTCCACCATTGGTTGAGACTTTCGGATCATCATCGATCGTTATGAGGATGCTGGCCCTGTTGTCGCGCAATACCGAAACGCTGCCCGGGATCATCGGGCTGGCCCGGATCGACCGCAATACCCGGCGTCTGCTGCAGCGGGTCGGGCCCGGGGACATTGTGGTGCTGGACGAGATGGACCTGGATCGGCTCACCGCCGATCTCCGGCCGCTATCCGAACCTGGGACCGGAGGTCCTGGTGGCCAATGGCATTCAGCTGCTCGACGCGGTCAGCTCCGATGTCTTCACCAAGATCAAAGACGGCGCCAAGGTGCGCGTCGAGAATGGCGTGGTCTACGCCGACAAGGCCACCAAGAAGGAGCCCGAGGCGCTCGTCGAGGGCATCGAGCTCACCGAGGCGGGTATTGCCGAACGCATGATCGAGGCCCGTAATGGGCTGGCCGATCATCTGGAAGCGTTCGCGGGCAACACCATAGAGTTCATTCGGACCGAATCCTCGTTGCTCATCGATGGAATCGGCGTGCCGGATGTCGAATTGGATATGCGCAAGCGGCATGTCGTGGTGGTCGGCGACGGTCCCGAGCATGCCGAGGAGCTCAAGCAGATCAAGCCGTTCATCAAGGAGTACGCGCCCATCCTCATCGGCGTCGGCCGGGGCGCGGATACCTTGACCCGCAATGGTTATCGGCCGGACTTGATCGTCGGCGATCCGGAGGAGATCACCGCCACCACGCTCAAATGCGGCGCCGAAGTCATCCTGCCCGCCGATACCGACGGCCACGCCAAGGGTTTGGAGCGCATCCAGGATCTGGGCATCGGCGCGACCACCTTCCCGTCCTCGGGCGCGCCCGCCGATCTGGCGCTGCTGCTGGCCGATCACCACGGCGCGGCCCTCATCGTCACCGCCGGGGCGGCCGCCTCCCTCGACGATTTCTTCGACCGCGGACGGCGCGACTCCAATCCGGCCACCTTCCTGACCCGGTTGAAGATCGGCACCAAGCTGATGGACGCCAAAGCCGTTGCGGCGCTGTACCGTCACCGCAGTTCCGGATGGGCGGTCGCACTCGTGGTGCTGGCCGCGCTGGTGGCGCTGATCGTCGCCATGCTGGCCACGCATATGGGCGGCGAGGTGTCCGACTGGGCCGTGCACACCTGGGACCGCGGCTACCTATGGGTTCAGGACCAGCTAAACCGCCACAAATAGGGGACGCATGATTTCCTTTCGCCACCATGCCGTTTCGATCGCCGCCGTCTTCCTGGCCCTCGCGGTCGGCGTGGTGCTGGGCCGTACCCACACCGACGGGCTGATTCCGGGTAGTGGGGACAAACAGCAGCGCATCGAAGTCCTCGAGGACGAGAATGCCCGCCTCGCCGAACAGGTCAAGGCCGCCGACGCCTTCCTGGCCGGGGCGGCGGGCAGGCTGCTCGCGGGCAGCCTCGCCAATCGCAGCGTCCTGGTCTTCACCACCCCGGACGCCGAGACCGCCGATGCCGATGCGGTCACCGCGGCGCTGACCACCGCCGGGGCCGCGGTCACCGGGCGGGTGGCGCTCACCGGCGCGTTCACCGACTCCTCCGAGGGCGACCGCATGCGCACGGCCCTCACCAATGTCGTCCCGGCGGGTGCGCAGTTGAAGATCGACGCACCCGATCAGGGCAGCCTGGCGGGGGATCTGCTCGGCCAGCTGTTGCTCACCGATCCGGGCAACGGGCAGGCGCGCGGCACCGAGCAGGAACGCGAGCTGGCCCTGGAGACCCTGCGCGGGGGCGGGTTCCTCACCTTCGGGGAGGTGCAGCCCGCCAATCTGGCCGTGGTGGTCACCGGTGACGGCGCGCGCGCCGACGAGAACAATCGCGGCACCATCATCGCCCGGTTCGCCGGGGGTCTGCGGTCGCACAGCGCCGGTGTGGTGCTGGCGGGTCGCTACGGTGCCGCCGAAGGTCCGGCGCCCATCGCGGTTGCCCGTTCCGAGGCCGGTCTGGCCACGGTGACGACCGTCGACAACGTGGACCACGAGATCGGTCGCATCACCACCGTGCTCGGTCTCACGGAGCAGCTGAGCGGCGGTACCGGGCGATACGGGACCGGCGCGCGGGCGACCTCGCTCACAGTCGCGGCCATGCCTCGATGATGTGACAAGCTTTTTCCCGCAATATCCGGCTGGTAGCTGGTGGCTGCGAGCGTGGCATTCGATTGGTCGCGCCGATCCGTGTTACCGTGAAGTCCCGTGGGTCAATCACGGATTCCGGCGCGCGCGGCCACGAAACACATCTTCGTCAGCGGTGGTGTCGCCTCTTCACTCGGCAAGGGGCTGACCGCCTCCAGCCTCGGTCAGCTGCTCACTTCGCGCGGATTGCGCGTCACGATGCAGAAGTTGGATCCGTACCTGAACGTCGATCCCGGCACCATGAACCCCTTCCAGCACGGTGAGGTGTTCGTGACCGAGGACGGCGCGGAAACGGACCTTGACGTCGGTCACTACGAGCGTTTTTTGGATCGCGATCTATCGGGGATCGCGAATGTCACCACCGGCCAGATCTATTCGTCGGTGATCGCCAAGGAGCGCCGGGGCGAATACCTCGGCGATACCGTGCAGGTGATCCCGCACATCACCGACGCCATCAAGGAACGGATCCTCGCCATGGCGGGCCCGGACCTGCACGGCCAGGTGCCGGATGTGATCATCACCGAGATCGGCGGCACGGTCGGCGATATCGAATCGCAGCCGTTCCTCGAGGCGGCGCGGCAGATCCGGCACGAGGTGGGCCGGGACAACTGCTTCTTCCTGCACGTCACGCTGGTGCCGTTCCTCGGCCCGTCGGGCGAGCTGAAGACCAAGCCGACCCAGCACTCGGTGGCGGCGCTGCGCAATATCGGTATCCAGCCCGATGCGCTCATCCTGCGCTGCGATCGGGACGTGCCGCAGCCGCTCAAGAACAAGATCGCGCTCATGTGCGACGTGGACGTGGACGCCTGTATCGCCACCCCCGACGCGCCGTCGATCTACGACATTCCGAAGGTGCTGCACCGCGAGGGCCTGGACGCGTACGTGGTGCGCCGCCTGGGCCTGCCGTTCCGCGATGTCGACTGGACGGTGTGGGGCGACCTGTTGGATCGGGTGCACAACCCGCGCGAGCAGGTGACCGTCGCACTGGTCGGCAAGTACGTGGATCTGCCGGACGCCTACCTCTCGGTCACCGAGGCGCTGCGGGCCGGTGGCTTCGCCTCCAAGTCCAAGGTCAATATTCGTTGGGTGCAGTCCGACGAATGCGAGACCGAGGCGGGCGCACGGGCGCATCTGTCCGATGTCGACGCGGTGCTGATTCCGGGCGGTTTCGGCATTCGCGGTATCGAGGGCAAGGTCGGCGCGATCAAGTACACGCGCACTCATGGCATTCCGACGCTGGGTCTGTGCCTGGGTCTGCAGTGCATGGTGATCGAGGCCGCGCGGGCGGCGGGGCTCAAGGACGCCAACTCCGCGGAGTTCGAGCCGGATGTGAAGTACCCGGTCATCTCCACCATGGCCGATCAGGAACAGGCCGTGGCCGGTGAGGCCGATCTGGGCGGCACCATGCGCCTCGGCGCGTATCCGGCGGTGCTGAAGAAGGATTCCGTGGTGGCGCAGGCTTACGGCGCGACCGAGGTGTCCGAGCGGCATCGGCATCGCTACGAGGTGAACAACACCTACCGCGACAAGATCGCCAAGAGCGGGCTCGAGTTCTCCGGTACCTCCCCGGACGGCCATCTGGTCGAGTTCGTGGAGTTGCCGCAGGACAAGCATCCGTTCTTTGTCGCCACCCAGGCGCATCCGGAGCTCAAGTCGCGTCCGACGCGCCCGCATCCGCTGTTCGCCGCGCTGATCTCGGCCGCCCTGAAATACAAGGCCGCCGAACAGCTTCCGGTGGAGATCCCGGCCGAGGCGAAAGCCGACGAGGGTGAGAAAGTGTCCAAGTGACATCACCTGGCTCGCATGAGTTCGACACCTTATCCAGCCGCATCGCGTATTCGGGCGCCATCCTGGCGTTGCGGCTGGATCAGGTGGTCATGCCCGGCGGGCGGATCGCCGAACGCGAGGTGATCGAACACCATGCCGCGGTCGCGGTCGCGGCGGTGGATTCGGACGACAATCTGGTGCTGATCAATCAGTACCGGCATCCGGTGGGGCGGCGGCTCCTGGAGCTGCCCGCCGGGCTGTTGGACAAGCAGGGGGAGGATCCCCTGGAAGCGGCCAAGCGTGAACTGGCCGAGGAGACCGGTCTCGCCGCGCGCGAGTGGTCGGTGCTGGTGGACATCGCCCTGTCACCCGGTTTCACCGACGAGGCGCTGCGCATCTACCTGGCCTCCGACCTCTACGAAACCGACCGGCCCGACCCAGAATTGGAAGAGGCCGACATCCAACTGGTCCGCATGCCCCTCGCGGAAGCGGTGCGCCAAGCTCTCACCGGCGAGATCACCAATGCCACCGCCGTGGCGGGCGTGACGGCCCTGATGACCGCCCGCGCCACCGAAGCCGTGCTGCGCCCCGCCTATGCGCCGTGGCCGGGTATGCCGACCGCCTTTCTGGACCGCAAGGCCGCCGAGCAGGGCGAGGATTAGCCCGCCGCGGTCCGTCGTGGACCCCCGCCGAATTCATGCTGAATACCGGGCGGTCCGCTGAAATGATGGGCTGTCCGGCCGGACTGATGAGGTCGGCGCTACCGGTCTGGCGGGCCGGGCTCGGCGGGATGGCGAGAACGATTCGATACCAAGCAGTCTCGAGCCTGGCTGCGGTGACCGGATTTGTCGGTGCCTGCTGACATGATGTCCGCCATGTCTACCGCCGCGCCGACCATACCGCCCCCTCCGCGGGCAGACGCGCTGGTCCGGGGCCCAGGACACCCCGCGCGGCCACGCCGCGACGACCGATTCGCGGGTCCCGCCGGACCGGGGGTCCGGATATGTTGACGCGGCAGATCGACGCCTACCTGGACCACCTGACAGTCGAGCGCGGGTCGGCCCGCAACACCCTCACCGCCTACCGCCGCGACCTCGGCCGGTATCGGGATTTCTTGAGCGCCCGGGGAATCGACACCTTGGCGAAGGTGTCGGAAACCGATATCGCCGACCTCATGGTGTCATTGCGCTCCGGGGATGCGGATCATCCTGCGTTGGCGGCGAGTTCGGCGGCGCGCGCGCTCGTCGCGGTGCGCGGCCTGCACCGCTTCGCCGCCGCCGAGGGCATCACCACCGCCGATGTCGCGCATCCGGTGAAACCGCCCACCCCGGCCCGCCGTCTCCCGAAAGCCCTGCCCTACGACCAGGTTTCGCGCCTGCTCGAGGCCGCGGGCGGTGACGCCGCCGACGGCCCGCGCGGTCTGCGGGATCGCGCCCTGCTGGAATTGCTCTACTCCACCGGCGCCCGCATCTCCGAACTGGTCGGCCTCGACGTCGACGATATCGACACCACCGACCGTGCCGTAATCCTCCACGGCAAGGGCGGCAAACAACGCATGGTTCCCGTGGGCCGCCCCGCTCTGGCGGCCGTGGACGCCTATCTGGTGCGCGGCCGCCCCGCCCTCGCGATCCGCGGCAAGGGCAACAGCGCCCTGTTCCTCAACCACCGCGGCGGCCGCCTATCCCGCCAAACCGCTTGGCAGGTCCTGCAATCCGCCGCCGAGCGCGCCGGGATCGCCGCCCAGGTCTCGCCGCACACGCTACGGCATTCCTTCGCGACCCATCTGCTCGACGGCGGAGCGGATGTGCGAGTCGTCCAGGAGTTGCTCGGGCACGCCTCGGTGACCACCACGCAGATCTACACCCTGGTCACGGTCGGCACGCTGCACGAGGTGTGGGCCACCGCGCACCCGCGCGCCCGGTGAGATCACGACCGGGGCATGAGGTCTCGTGGACGCCCCGAATGTGTGCACTGGCCGGAAACGGACGTATCCTCGGGCCGCAAGGTTGATCATGGGATAGTGCCCGTAACCTGCTGTGCCGCAGCAAGTAGCTGTTCCGGATCGGCCGCCACACCGACCGGGGGTCACGCCACCCGGTCTGAAGTGCAGGTTTAGGGTGCGTGTCCGAACGTTGTCTTGCGCGAACAGACGGTAGCGTCTATTGGGTATCGGACCGCACACGCGGCCGGGCGCGCCGTCCGGGTGCCACCTGGTGCTCGGGCGGACAAGGGCAGGAACGTCGAAGGAGCAGCGGACGTGACGACAGCCGGTGGTGCGGGCCAGCGGATCGAAACCGCCGCGCAAACATTGTGGGAGGCACCCGATGTGGTGTCCGACGGCGGCGAACTCGGTCCTACCGGGCGGCCGCTGCGGGAGATCCCGGAGCCTCCTCAGGCCGATCACACGGGCGACGCGCTGATTGTCGCCATGTGCAATCAGAAGGGCGGGGTGGGCAAGACCACCTCGACCATCAATCTCGGTGCGGCGCTGGCCGAGTACGGTCGCAAGGTGCTGCTGGTGGATCTGGATCCGCAGGGCGCGCTGTCGGCGGGGCTCGGTGTGGCGCATCACGATCTGGACCAGACCGTGCACAATCTGCTGGTCGGGCCGGGGCGGGTGACCGTCGACGATGTGCTGCTGAATACCAAGGTCGACGGGATGGACCTGCTGCCCAGCAATATCGACCTGTCGGCGGCGGAGATCCAGCTCGTCAACGAGGTGGGCCGCGAGCAGACCCTCGGCCGGGCGCTGGCGCCGCTGCGCAGCCGGTACGACTACATTCTCATCGACTGCCAGCCTTCGCTGGGGCTGCTCACGGTCAATGCGCTGGCCTGCGCGGACGGCGTCATCATTCCTATGGAATGCGAGTACTTCTCACTACGCGGGCTAGCCCTGCTCAATGACACCGTGGAGAAGGTGCGGGACCGGTTGAATCCGGCGCTGACCCTGTACGGCATCGTTGTCACCATGTTCGATGCCCGTCTGCTGCATTCGCGTCAGGTCATGACGCGCGTGGTCGAGGTGTTCGGTGACCTCGTCTACGACACCGTCATCTCGCGCACCGTGCGTTTCCCGGACGCCAGTGTCGCGGGTGAGCCCATTACCACCTGGGCGCCGAAATCCGGTGGCGCGGAAGCCTATCGGGCCATGGCGCGGGAAGTGATCCACCGGTCGGGCCGTTGAACGATGCGCTCGACACCGCGTTCGGGAACGATACGGCGGACGCGGAATCAGACCTGCCCGGGGGCTCGCAGGAGTCCCCGGGGACGGCTGTGCCCGCGGAGAGTTCGCCGGTGGTCGCCGATATTGTTGCGGAGTCGGACAATTCGGACAAGAAGTCCGGGTTTCATCTGAGCCTGAGCAACTTCCAGGGCCCGTTCGACCTGCTCCTGCAGCTGATCTCCCAGCGCCGCCTCGATGTCACCGAGGTCGCCCTGCACAAGGTCACCGACGAGTTCATCGCCTACACCAAGGCCTTGACCGCCAGCATATCCGAGGAACAGGGCCTGCGCGCCGACAAGATCTTGGACCAGACCACCGAATTCCTGGTGATCGCGGCGACCCTGCTGGATCTGAAGGCCGCGCGATTGCTGCCCTCGGGCGAGGTGGCCGACGAGGAGGACCTCGAACTCCTGGAGGCGCGCGACCTGCTCTTCGCGCGGCTGCTGCAGTACCGCGCCTTCAAGCAGGTCGCCGAATTGCTCGGCGAGCTCGAGGCGGCGGCGCTGCAACGGTATCCGCGCGCGGTCTCCCTGGAAGAGCGCTTCTTGGAGCTGTTGCCGGAGGTTACGCTGGGAGTTGACGCCGCGGGATTCGCGGAGGTCGCCGCAGCCGCCTTCCGGCCGCGCCCCGCGCCCAAGGTGGGCCTGGATCACATCCACCAGCACGCCATTTCGGTGGCGGAGCAGGCCGCCCTGGTGCTCGAGATGCTGAAGAGCGCCGGGGTGGGAGGCTGGACGAGCTTTCACGAACTCTGCGCCGACTGCGACTCGCCGATCCAGATCGTCGCCCGCTTCCTGGCACTGCTCGAGCTGTACCGGGGCAAGACGATCGAATTCGAACAGCCGGACCCACTGGGCCCGCTGTCCATCAGCTGGATCGGCGAACCGCAGGACCGACCGGCCGAGCCGGTGACCATCGAGGAGGACTACGGGTGACCGAGGTGCAGAACCTGAGCGAAGACCTGCCGGAATCGGCCGAGAGCGCACAGGACTCGGCCCTGACCGACTCGTCCGCGGAAACTCCCGATCCCGGCAGCGTGAGCTCCGACATCCAGCACTCCGGCGCCGCGGTGCCCCCGGATTCAGCGGCCGGACAGGACCCGGGTTCGGCGCAGCCACAGACGAGCGGTGCTGGTTTCGGGCCGTCCGTCGCGGCATACCTGGCGGCGGGCAGGGCCGAGGGCGCCCGCCTCCGTGCACAGGACGCGAAGCCGACCGCGCACGCGGCCCAGGACGCCGCCGAGCCCGACTCGGCCGTCGACGAGATCGATGGCGGGCCGTCCACGGCAAGCGAGACCACCCCTGCCAACAGCGTTGACGCGACAGCGGCCACCGGAGCTCACAGCACACGCGCCGCAGGGGTCGGCGTGCCTGCCGCGAACGACAGTGCGGGTGATATCGACGACACCGGGCGTGCCGCTGATGTCGCGGCAGGTGAAGCCGATGACGCGGAGCGTGATGGGGATGGTTCCGCGTTCGTTGATGCGGGTGGGTCGGCGGTGTCGGATGCTGACGACACGTCCGATTTGCCGGAGGATGAGGCGGATCGGGAGGAGGCGCTCGACGAGGTCGAGTTCCGGGGGGCGCTGGAGGCGATGCTGCTGGTGGTGGACGCGCCCGCGCCGGTGGAGTTGCTGGCGGCGGCGCTCAATGATCATCCGATGCGGGTCGAGGTGGCGTTGCGGGAGATGTCGGATGAGTTGACGGCGCGGCGTAGTGGCATGGATCTCAGGTTTGTGGGGGACGGGTGGCGTTATTACACGCGGACCGAGTTCGCGCCATATGTGGAACGTATGCTTTTGGATGGCGCACGGTCGAAGCTGACCCGGGCCGCTTTGGAAACTCTGGCGGTGATCGCGTACCGTCAACCGGTTACCCGAGCCCGAGTGAGTGCGGTGCGCGGTGTGAATGTGGACGGCGTGATCCGGACCCTGCTCGCGCGGGGGCTGATCGCGGAGGCTGGAGCGGACCCGGAGACCAACGGCACTCTGTACGTCACCACCGAACTGTTCCTGGAACGGATCGGACTCGCGTCCCTGGCGGATCTGCCGCCGTTGGCGCCCTTGCTCCCGGGCGTCGACCTGATCGACGAGATCAACGAGAGCCTGGACACAGACCCTCGATACACCAGGCTCAAAAAGCCTGCCGAGGCGGAGATCGACCTCGGCACCGAAGATTGATTGGACAACGTGAATACTCCCGCTCGCCGAGATGGCACACCGGAACGTAGGAAACGTGGATTCGAACCGCAGAGCGGTTCGCGCGCCGCGCGCGGCCGAGCCACCGGCTCCCCGCAGTCACGCGGCGGTTCTTATGACAACCCGCGCGGCGATTCGTCGTCGCGCGGCGGCTACGACTCCCGCGGCGGTTCGACCGGACGCGCCAACTCGTACGACTCGCGCGGCGGCGCCCGCAGTGGCTCGTACGACACCCGCAGCGATTCGTCCGGATCGCGCGGCAATTCTTATGACACACGCGGCGGCTCCTCCTCGCGTGGCGGCTCCTACGACGGCGGACGCGGCGGCTACGACGGCGGTCGTGGCGGTTCGCGCGGAGGGGACTACAACGCGCGTGGCGGTTCGTCGTCGCGCGGCGGTTCGTATGACTCGCGTGGGGGCTCAGCTTCGCGCGGTGGTTCGTATGACTCGCGCGGTGGATCTGCTTCGCGCGGTGGCTCTTACGACTCGCGTGGTGGATCGCGCGGTAGCGCGCCGTCGGCGCGGGCGGGCAATATTCCGCCGCGGCGGAGTGGCGACGGCCGGGATGGGCAGGGGCGCACCGGGTTCGGGGCTGATCGGACCGGGTTCGGGGCCGATCGGAATGCGACGCGCGGGCGGATCGGGGGCGGGCGGCCGTTGGCGCCGCGGACCGCGCCGGTGAAGAAGAAGACCACGCCGAAGCCTGCGAGCATCGCGCCCGCGTCGGTGCTGATCTCCAATGCCAAGCCTGCGCGCCGCCAGAATGTGGAGACGCAGAGTGACGGGCCGAAGAAGCTTCCGTGGGGTGAGGGCGAGCGGTTGCAGAAGGTCCTCGCCAAGGCCGGTGTGGGTTCGCGGCGCGTCGCCGAGGACATGATCGCGGCCGGGCGCATCGAGGTCGACGGGGAGATCGTGCGCGAGCAGGGTCTGCGCATCGATCCGCAGAATGCGGTGGTGCGCGTGGACGGCGTGCGCATTGTGGTGCGCGACGAGCAGGTGTACCTGGCGCTGAACAAGCCGAAGGGCTGGCAGTCCACCATGTCCGACGAGATGGGCCGTCCCTGTGTCGGTGACATCGTCGCCGAGCGGGTCGCGGCGGGGCAGCGCCTGTTCCACGTCGGTCGTCTCGACGCCGATACCGAGGGCCTGCTGCTGCTCACCAATGACGGCGATCTCGCGCACCGGCTCATGCACCCCTCCTTCGAGGTGCCCAAGACCTATCTCGCCACCGTGAACGGCGAGATCAAGGACCGCAATGTGGCCAAGCGCCTCAAGGACGGCGTCGAGCTCGAGGACGGTCCGGCCAGTGTCGACCGCTTCCAGGTGCTCGAGGTCGGCGAGGGCAAATCGCTGGTGAAGGTGGTCCTGCACGAGGGCCGTAAGCACATTGTGCGCCGCCTGCTGGCCGCGGTCGGGTTCCCCGTCACCGCGCTGGTGCGCACACATCTGGGCCCGGTGGCCCTGGGCGATCAGCGCCCGGGCACGCTGCGCGCCCTGGGCCGGGACGAAATCGGGAAGCTCTACGAGGCGGTGTCGTTGTGAACGGTGTGGGAAGTCTGATCGACACGACCGGTGCGCTGTCCGGTACGGCGCCGCTGGTCGTCGCCATGGACGGCCCGTCCGGCACCGGCAAGTCGAGCGTGTCGCGCCTGCTCGCGACCCGACTCGAGGCCAGCTACCTCGATACCGGCGCCATGTACCGGGTGGCGACGCTGCGCGTCCTGCGCAGCGGCGTCGATCTCGACGATGCCGCCGCCATCGCGGTCTCGGTAAAGGAGCTGCCGCTGACCATTGGCACCGATCCGCATCGCGAGCTCATTCTGCTCGACGGTGAGGACGTGTCCTCGGAGATCCGCGGCAATGCGGTCACCAAGGCCGTGTCCGCGGTGTCGGCCGTGGCCGAGGTGCATGAGCAGCTCGTCGCCCTGCAGCGCGAGATCACCGTGTCCGCGGGCCGGATCGTGGTGGAAGGCCGCGATATCGGCACCGTCGTGCTGCCCGAGGCCGATGTGAAGATATACCTCACGGCCTCCGCCGAGGCGCGGGCCTTCCGCCGCAATGCCCAGAACATCGCCGAGGGCCGCGGCGACGATTACGAGGCGGTGCTGGCCGATGTGCAGCGCCGCGACAACCTCGACTCCACCCGCAAGGTGTCCCCGCTGCGTCCCGCCGAAGACGCGGTGCTGGTCGACACCAGCGACCTGAACAAGGACGAGGTCATCGACGAGCTGTATCGCGTGGTGCGGCAGCAGATTTCGGCAGGAGGAGCGCAGTGACGCAGGACACCTTCGCCGGTGACGGTATCTGGACCGACGAAACCGATTGGGAGCTGGCCGAATTCGAGGGCGAGCAGGACGCCGAACACGTCCCCATGCCCACCCTCGCCATTGTCGGCCGCCCCAATGTCGGCAAATCGACTCTGGTGAACCGCATTCTGGGCCGCCGCGAAGCGGTGGTCGAGGATATTCCGGGCGTCACCCGCGACCGTATCTCCTACGAGGCCACCTGGTCCGGGCGTAAATTCCTGGTGCAGGACACCGGCGGCTGGGAGCCCGACGCCAAGGGTCTGCAGCAGTCGGTGGCCCGCCAGGCCGAGGTCGCCATGCAGACCGCCGACGCCATTCTGGTGATCGTGGATGCCACCGTCGGCGCCACCGCCACCGATGAAGCGGTGGCGAAGGTGCTGCGGCGCTCCAAGACTCCGGTTCTGCTGGTCGCCAACAAGGTCGACAACGAGAAGATCGAGTCCGACGCGGCCGCGCTGTGGTCCATGGGTCTCGGTGAGCCGATCATGATCTCGGCCGCACACGGCCGCGGCACCGGCGATCTGCTCGACGCCGCCCTCGCCGTGCTGCCCGAAACCCCGCGTGAGGGTGGCGGAATGGTCGGCGGCCCGCGTCGCGTGGCGCTGGTCGGCAAGCCGAACGTCGGCAAGTCCAGCCTAATCAACAAGCTGTCGGGCCAGGAGCGTTCGGTCGTCCACGATGTCGCGGGCACCACCGTCGACCCGGTCGACTCCCTGGTCGAATTGGGCGGCAAGCCTTGGCGTTTCGTCGACACCGCGGGTCTGCGCCGCAAGGTCGCGAATGCCAGCGGCACCGAGTTCTACGCCTCGCTGCGCACCAAGTCGGCCATCGAGGCCGCCGAGGTGGCGGTCATGCTCATCGACGCCTCCCAGCCCGTCACCGAGCAGGACCTGCGCGTCATCTCCATGGTCGCCGAAACCGGCCGCGCCCTCGTCATCGCCTACAACAAGTGGGATCTCGTCGACGAGGACCGTCGCGAGCAACTGGAACGCGAGATCGACCTGGAAATGGTCCAGGTCCGCTGGGCCCAGCGCGTCAATATCTCGGCCCACACCGGCCGCGCCGTCCAGAAGCTCGTCCCCGCCATGGAAACCGCACTGGAATCCTGGGACAAGCGCATCTCCACCGGCCGCCTGAACAACTGGCTCAAAGAGGTCGTAGCCGCCACCCCGCCCCCCATGCGCGGCGGCCGCCTACCCCGCATCCTCTTCGCCACCCAGGCCTCCACCCGCCCGCCGACCTTCGTCCTCTTCACCACCGGCTTCCTCGAGGCGGGCTACCGCCGCTTCATCGAGCGGAAGCTGCGCGAGGAGTTCAACTTCGACGGCTCCCCGGTGCACGTGAACGTGCGCATCCGCGAAAAGCGGGATCGCAAGAAGTAACCCGCATCAGCGCTGCCGCGCCCCTTCCCACGCTGGGAGGGGGCGCGGTGGCATTTCTACGGTTCCCGGATGCGCGGTATCGAATCGGCCCTCCGGGTATGGTCCGAATGGTCCGTTGTGTCGTCTCGGGGGGCCAGAATGCTGCTACCGGGTGAAGTTTTCGCCGATTACCTCATTGAAAGACAACTCGGCAGCGGCGGGATGGCCGAGGTGTACCTGGCACGACACCCGCGCCTGCCTCGCCAGGTCGCCCTGAAATTGCTGGGCTCGGCGCACTTCTCCAATTCCGAAATCCGGGCACGGTTCGAGCGGGAGGCGAATCTGGTTGCGCGGCTAGATCATCCGAATATCGTCTCGGTCTTCGACACCGGTATCTTCGATTACCAGCTGTGGATGTCGATGCAGTACATCGACGGTACCGACACCGAGGCCATCGACTACCGGACCCTGGCGCCGGAACACGCGGTGCATATCATCGCCGAAACGGCCAAGGCCCTCGACTACGCGCATACGGTCGGCGTCCTGCACCGCGATGTGAAGCCGGCGAACATCATGCTGGCTCGGCCGTGGCCCGGGCACGGCGCACGGGTTCTGCTGACCGACTTCGGCATCGGCCGATTCCGGGAGGACACCCAGAGCATCACCCCCGATGGCACCCTCATGGCAACCCTCGGCTACGCCTCACCGGAGCAGTTGAACGGTGCTTCGCTGGATGCCCGCTCTGATCAATATACCCTGGCGTGCACATTGTTCCGATTGCTGTCGGGCTCGACCCCGTTCGCCGCGAACAATCTGCCCGCGCTGATCAACGGTCATCTGCAAGCGCCACCACCGTCGATATGCGCCCGGCGGCCGGGCCTGCCGCTCGCCATGGACCGGGTGATCTGGCGGGCGCTGGCGAAGAATCCGGCAGATCGTTTCGGTTCGTGCGCCGAACTCGCGGCCGCCGCGGCTGCGGCCCTGACACCCACCACCGCCACCGCGGCCATCCCGGGGCCCCGAATACCGGTACGGCAGCTGTCATACGGACGATTCCGGCGACCTTCGGCGGTCCGTCCGCGGCCGGGCCACCGCCGACGACCTCGGCAGGGCGCTGGCTCGCCGCCGGGGTCCTCGGCCTCGTCGTCGTGCTCGCGGTGGCGGGTGGCATCTACTGGGCGACTCGTGACGGCGGTTCACCCGATGCCATTGCGACGAGCAGTTCGCCGAACACTGCGGCGACATCGAGGACGACCCAGGATCCCACTGTGGAGGCGACGCTGGCGGCCGGGACGCGGCTAAGCATGTTTCCGCAGTTTCAGCCGTTGATGCAGGTGGACGACCAGGGAAAACAGGTCGCGCCACCGGATTTCGCAGTCGATCCGGCCGGGGACGGCAAAGCTGTGTGCGCGCCGCTAGCCATCGCGACGATCGGCCCGGTCAGTGGGGCGAACCAGGCCCTCGGCCAGAATGTTCCGGGCGGAGTGAAACTGGCCATAGACCAGTTCAATCGCAAGAACCCGGGCTGTCGGGTGTCGTTGAAGGAGTTCGACACCACCAGTGAGGTACGCGTCGCCGCCGACCTCGCGAAGCAGATCGCGAGTGATTCCGCCATCGCCGCGGTGATCGGACCGCTTTTCTCCGGGGAGGCGGCGGCGTTCGGCAGTGCGCTCGGTGGTGCCGATCTCGCATTCCTCTCACCGGGAGCATCCAATTCGGCGCTCTCGGACAGGGGCTTTCAAGGCTTCTTCCGCGGCGTGTCCAATGATGACATCCAAGGTCCTGCGATAGCGCGATACCTCACCGGCACCGCGGGATTCGACCATGTTTGTGTCGTGACCGACACCGACGCCTACGGCAGTGTGCTGGGCCGGGCGGTCAGTACCGCCCTCGGAGCCGCGGCCGACGGGGCCTGTGTGATGTCGGTTGCCGCGGGCGCGGATCTCACCGGGGCGGTGAGCAAGATCGCCGCGGCCCGGCCCGACGCGGTGTTCTACGGCGGTTACAACCCGGATGCTGCCAACCTCGCCAAGCAACTGCGTGAGGCAGGTGTCACGGCCACCTTCGTTTCGGGCGACGGCGCCTACGATCCCGCTTTGGTCGAAGGAGCGGGCGCAGCCGCGGCGGGGGCGATCCTGTCCTGTTTGTGTGCTCCGCCCACCGATTGGTTCACCACCGCGTACGCGAACGTCACCCTGCGAACACCGGGCAGCTTCACGGTCGAAGCCTATGACCTGACCGCCATCGTATTGCGGGCGATCGCGTCCGGACGTGTCTCTCGCGCCGACATCATTGCCTACCTGCGGGGTTACAGCGGCAATGGTCTCGCCCGCAGGTACGACTGGAACGACCGGGGCGAACTGACGCCGTCACTGCTCTGGCTGTACAAGGTTCCCTAGCGGGTGAACTCGTAATGCCACGGTGGGCGTAACCAGAAGGGGCGTGTGGTCGTTTCCGGGGCTCGGTGCGGGGGCGGCGGCGTACCTTTGAAGTCGTTCTCGCAGTTCGAGAGGGGGCCGCATGCCCGAGGCGGGTGAGGTCTTCGCCGGGTTCGTCATCGAGCGCCGGTTGGGGACGGGCGGGATGGGGCAGGTGTATCTGGCTCGGCATCCGCGGTTGCCGCGGTTGGTGGCGTTGAAGTTGCTGGGGGAGGAGTTCGCGACGGATGCGGAGTCGCGGGCTCGGTTCGAGCGGGAAGCCGATTTGGTTGCGCGGCTGGATCATCCGAATATCGTGTCGGTGTACGACCGGGGGATGGACGGCGGGCGGATGTGGATCGCCATGCAGTTCGTGGATGGGGTGGACGGGTCCACGCTGGAGGCGCGGACCATGGGGCCGGAGCGGGCGGTGTTCATTCTGGGGGAGACGGCGAAGGCGTTGGATTATGCGCATACCGTGGGCGTGTTGCATCGGGACGTGAAGCCCGCCAATATTCTGCTGGCGCGGCCGACGCTGGGGCATGATGAGCGAATTCTGTTGACCGACTTCGGGATCGGGCGGTTGCGGGATGACACCAAGCAGGTGACGCAGGCGGGGACGTTCACGGCTACGCTGGCTTACGCCTCGCCGGAGCAGCTCAGTGGCAGGCCGCTGGATCATCGGGCCGACCAGTATTCGCTGGCGTGCACACTGTTCTGGTTGTTGTGCGGGTCCACGCCGTTCGCGGCGGACAATCCCGGGGCGATCATTTCCGGACAGTTGAACGACCCGCCCCCACCGCTCGCGACGCGCCGCACCGGCCTACCACCCGCCTTGGACGGTGTGCTGCGGCGGGCGATGTCGAAGAACCCTGCCGACCGGTTCGCGACCTGCACCGAATTCGCCACCGCCGCCGAGCGCGCGCTGACACCGACCGAACCGACCATGGTCGTGCCGTCCCCAGCGGACGAGCCGACCGCCATCGTCCCACCGCGACCGCCGAGCACCGCCGCCTCCCGGCCGCCGGGACCCGGCTTCGACAGACCCCCCAGCGATCGGTGGCCGCAGTCGAATCTCGCAGGGGCGAACAATGTTCCGCCGCCCACCGCGCCGCCCCCACAGCGTGCTGCGGAACCGCCCGCTCAGCGATCGGGGTATCCGCCCGCTCTGGGGTCGGGGCGCTCGCCTGTCCAGCAATCCGGGCAGCCGCATGGTCAGGGACCGGGGCAGCCGCCTGCTCAGGGGTCGGTCCAGCCGCCTGCCCAACGATTCGGGCAGCCGCCCGCCCATGTTCGTGGGCAGCCGTCGCTTCAGGGATCGGGTGAGCCTCCCGTCCTGAGAACGGGCGAGTCGCTCGATCAGAAGTCCGGCCGGTCACCCGAGGCCGGGCGGGGCAGTCGATGGGTAGGGGTGGTGACGATCGGGGTTCTCGTGCTGCTCGTGGTGGCGGCGTTGATCATCTTCGCGACCGGGTGAGTGCCGCGCTCGTCACGGCGTCATGGTGCGGATGAAGTGTTCGTAGCCGTCCCGTAGGCGGTCCAGGCCGAAGCGGAAATCGCCTTCCTCCCAATTGATGTCGTCGTCCTCGAAGGCGCGGTTGGTGATGGCCCGGGTGAGGGCGGGGAAGCGTTCGGGATCCATGACCTGGGCGAGGATCGCGGTGAAGTCGGTGTCGTCGGCGGATGCGGCCAGGGTCCGGAGGAAATCGGCGCGGCCGATGACATACATCGACAAGTTCATGATCAGTTGAAGTTTGAGACCCTCCGGGATGGGTGCGTCGGTCATGGCGGTCATCCCGGCTTCCAGCCACGCCATATTGTTCGGGCCCATCGGCGGGCCGGACCTGGGAATGTCGAGCCACCAGTCACGGGCGCGGATCATGCGGAATTCGGCCCAGGCCCAGGCTTCCAGACCCTCGCGCCACCCGGCGGCGGGCAGTTCGGGCGGCAGGCCGCAGACATGGTCGAGCAGCAGTTCGGCCAGGGTGTCCTTGCTGTCCACGTACCGGTACAGCGACATGGTGGTGAAGCCGAGCTCCTTGGCGATGCGGCTCATGGACATTGCAGGTCGCCGAGATCGATGCCGAGCAACTTGTCCTGCATGTCTCTTCCGACGGCGGTGTCTGTGGTATTCGCCGCATCCTGGACCGTACGGACGATCGCGCCGCCATCGACCAATTGGCCATCCACAGTATCCAGAATCGTAGAGTTCTGTGGTTCTGGTTGACTCCGCCTCACGGCGAAGAAGCGGTACTGTGACCGCGTGGTTGTCGCTCCCGAAGGTCGGCGGCCGTCACGCCCCAGCGAGCATGAAACCGGTTGTCGATCTCCGCAAGAGTTCGCTCCTTGGGCAAGTATCGGTAACTGCCCTCGACCCGGGAACGTCCCAGGCCGGTACGGGCGGCATTGATATCGGCCAGGAGCTTCTTACCGCAGAACCGGCACACGAACCGCTTCTGGGAAGTCCTGTTTCGTTTGTCGGCGTACCCGCAGCCGGAGCATTCCTGCGACGTGTACGCCGGATTCACCGCTGTGACCGTGACACCGCGCGACTGCTCGAGATCGGAGAGCTTGGCTTTCACCGCAGTTCGCCCGGCGCGGGTCAGGATGCGGTTCAACCGTTTCGACAACCCGCCCATGCGGAAGTCCAGCGCCTCCACCACAAGTTCCCGAACATCTTACACGGCAATCCGGTTGAGGATCCGGTTCACTTCATTGCGTGCATACTCGCGGATACGGCGGTTCAGATTCCGAAACCGCTTGCAGCTGCGCGGTGTGAGCCCGGCGCGTTGCAGCGCCGCTGTAAGTTCGGTGAGTTCGGTGTCGCGTTCGGCCAGCCACGAGTGCAGGCGCTGCCCGAGGATCTGGCCGTCGCTGGTGGTGAAGATGTTCTTCAAACCCCAATCGGCCCCGATGGTTTCGCCGTCGGGGCGCGGGGATGCGTCCGCTGATTTCTTCACCAGCCCGAATGACACCTCCCCGTTGCTACTGACGGTGACCTGACAGTAGTTCCGGACCTGTCCGGCTGCATTGTCGAAGTAGTGGTAGCCGTGCAGCGGGATGTGCACCGGCTGCCCTTTGACGAGGGTCGAGACCCGCACCCAGTAGTCGCCGTGTGTACTGGCGGCTTCGCTGACGTTGGCGATGGGGCCGTCCATCAGCATCGTCGGGACATGGCCGAGATTTGGGAACGGGCGACGCCACAGCCACGTCCGGACCAGCTCTCCAGCGAGGGCGAGGGCTCGTTCGGATATGGTGACCGCGCGTTTCGAATCCAGTATCGGGCTGGTCGTCCACCACGCCTTGTAGGCGTTGATCCGGTACAGCTGCTCACGAAGTTCTTCGTCCGTGAGGTCGAGGTCGCCGATCATATCGCGGATACCGCGTTGCGCGGTGGCCTGCCAAGACTCCAAAGCGGCGTTGACCTGATTGACGACGGACTTCCATTGTCGCTGCGGCAAGTAGCCGGGCAACGCTGTGGCGTCCTCGCCGCCGAGCCAGCCGAGTTTGGTGACACCGGATTTCAGTTTCCGGGTTTGGATGTACTGCACGTGTACCAGCCCGCGCTGCCACATCGGCAGCACATCGGCCACGGTCGCGAGCTTGCCCGGGTTCGCCGTCGTCGGCAACCGATACGTGCGCATCATGCCAAGCCACCCCCGATCGAGCCATTGTCGATTGTTCCCGTGCTTTCTCTGATACACGTACCGATCGTGAGCTCACACCGACGCGATCGGCGACAGCCACACTAGCTCGGTAATCGAAAAGCTGTTCGAGATCGATCCAGCGAGTCGGGAATCGCCCGATTCAGTACGGAACTCGGTGCGCCACAGCGAAAGCGGCAGTCACCATCATCGAACGGCCACGACCTACCAGAGAACCAGAGACAGGCAACAGCGCCTTCGTCCCGCCGCAGACCATGCCCTCCTGGCTGCACGGTTTCGCCGAGAACCAGCCCGTCACCCCGGTCACCGAAACCGTTCGCGGCCTGCTCATGGGCACCCCCATCGGCAGCAGCGGGTGGCAGGCCCTGGCGTGGTGCGCCGCCCTCGCCCTGGCCGGTTACCTGGCTGCGGGCGCGCTCTACCGCCGCCGCAGCGCCTGACCGACACCGCTTCTCGCGCCGTCGCGTGCTCCTGACCGTTCAGGAGTGTGCGGCGGCGCGCCGGTGCTGGATGGCCCACCAGACCTGGAGAGCGGTGTGTGCGCGATGCAGGTCGGCGC
The DNA here is from genome assembly GCF_001613405.1 of Nocardia crassostreae. Taxonomy (GTDB): domain Bacteria; phylum Actinomycetota; class Actinomycetes; order Mycobacteriales; family Mycobacteriaceae; genus Nocardia; species Nocardia crassostreae. The sequence continues at coordinate 256,727 of NZ_BDCH01000023.1, read as the reverse complement.
CGGTGAGTTCCTCGAAGCGGCGGAACCGGTATCGAATGGTGTTGGGGTGCAGGAAGAGACGCTTGGCGGTGTGGTCGATGCGCATACCTTCGTCGAGGTAGCAGTCGATGGTGTCGATGATGGCATCGCCGTGCGGGGTCAGCGGATCGAGGTAGCGGCGGGCCAGCTCCTCGCCCAGATCGGTGTCGACGGCGACGGCGGGGAGCAGACCCAGCTGATCCAGGTCGACGGATCCGGTGCGGCCGAAGCGGTGCGCGGTGGCCAGCATGCGACCGGCGAGCCGGAAGGAACGCCCCAGGTCGTGGAGGCGAACCGGTGGGCCGAAGCCGATGGGTTCGTCGCCCGGCAGGGTTTTGGACTTTTCGATAAATCCCGCGATGTCGTCATCGATGGTCGTGGTGTAGCCGCGGGCCGCGGCCAGCCGCTGCGGTGCGAGTTCGTGCGGGTCGCGCGGGTTTCGGGTCTCGGCGCGGGTCCGGAAGGCGCGGTATTCCAGGCTGGGGTTCAGCCCGAACTGTTCGGCGCGAATGGTCAATTCGGCGGGGCTCAGGGCGCCGAGCAGCGCGGCGCGGGTGAAGTCGGCGCGGGCCTGCTGGTCCTGTCTGGCCAGCGCGAGTTCGATATCGCGATGACCGCCGCTGTAGGACATGGCGGCCTGGTCGACGATGTCGAGGAGATCGTGGGTGAGTTCCAGGAGCATGCGGTCGGTGGTGTCCGGGTCGGCGGAGGCGGTCAGCTCGTGCAGCATCTCGCGGACCGCGATGCGCCAGCCGTTCTGGATATCGGAGAGCGAAACCCCCTGCCGGGCAAGGGTTTCGCCATATTCGCGCAAGGCGTGCAGATCGTCGTCGGAGAGCGGTCGGCCGTCGCGCAGGGCGGCGAGCAGGCGGTCCACGACCGCATTGGTGATACGGGCGATGGTGTCGGTCGAGAGCACGGCATAGGCGGGCATCTCCGATTGCGCGCGAACCACGACCCGCTCGACGATCTCGGCCGTATGGCGGCGGACGCGGGTCAGCAGCTGTTTCTTGGCCTTCGCCGTGGTGGATTCCGAACCCATGGCGGCCGAGCCTACCCACGCTGGTTTAGAGAAATCAACAAAGAATCCACGGGTGATTGAACAGCATTTCCATGGCGCAGGTCACAGTAGGCCGCCGATACTCGTCGAATCCGACCATCGCCGTTCGACGAAGGATTGTTCGATGTACTTGACCCAGGGTCTGCACCGCGCCGCCCAGCAGGATCCGGACGGCGTGATGACCGTCTGCGGCGAGCGTTCCCACACCAATGCGCAGGTGCTCGATCGCGTGGCCCGGCTGGCCGGTGCGCTGCGCGAGCTCGGGGTGGGTGAGGGCGATCGCGTCGCCATGCTGGCGCTGAACTCCGATCGCTACCACGAATATCTGCTGGCCGTGCCCTGGGCGGATGCCGTGCTCAATCCGGTCAATATCCGCTGGAGTCCGGTCGAGATCGCCTACTCCCTGGCCGATTCCGAGAGCCGGGTGCTGTTCGTCGACGATGCCTTCGCACCCATGCTGCCCGCCATCCGGCAGCAGTATCCGGGCCTGGCCACGGTGATCCACTGCGGTGACGGTCCGACCCCGGACGGCGCGCTCTCCTATGAGGACCTGGTCGCCGCCACCGCCCCGATCCCGGACGCGCATCGCGGCGGCGATGCCCTGGCCGGGTTGTTCTACACCGGTGGCACCACCGGATTCCCCAAGGGCGTCATGCTCACCCACGCCAATCTGCTGACCTCGGCGCTCGGCTCCCTGGCGACGGGCTATCTCATGTCGCCCGGCGGCACCTACCTGCACGCGGCGCCCATGTTCCATCTCGCCGATTTCGCGGGCTGGGCGGGTGCGCTGCTGGTCGGCGGCACCCAGATCATGATTCCCGCCTTCGATCCGGTCGCCACCATGACGGCCGTCGAAACCCACGGCGTGACGGCCACACTGCTGGTTCCGGTCATGATCCAGATGCTCGTCGACCATCCGGAGGTCGGCGCGCACGATCTGTCCAGCGTCGAGAGCGTGCTCTACGGCGCCTCGCCGATCTCGCAGGCGGTGCTGGAGCGCGCCATGCGGGTCTTCCCCAATGCCCGGTTCACGCAGGCGTACGGCATGACCGAACTGGCCCCGGTCGCAACATTGTTGGGCCCCGAGGACCACCGGGCCGGACGCCTGCGCTCGGCGGGTCGCGCGGTCCCGCACAGCGAGGTGCGCATTGTCGATGCCGACGGCGTGGAGGCGCCGCGCGGTGTGGTCGGCGAGATCGTCGTGCGCGGTGGGCATGTCATGCTCGGCTACTGGAACAAGCCCGAGGAGACCGCCGCGGCCGTCCGCGACGGCTGGATGCACACCGGCGACGGCGGCTATATGGACGACGCCGGATACGTCTACGTGGTCGACCGCCTCAAGGACATGATCGTCTCGGGCGGTGAGAACGTGTACTCCGCCGAGGTGGAGAACGCGGTCGCCGCGCACCCGGCCGTGGCCGCGGTGGCGGTCATCGGCGTCCCTGATGCGGAATGGGGTGAGCGCGTGCACGCGGTCATCGTCGCCAAGCCGGGCGCGGACGTCACGCCCGAGCAGATCCGCGACCATGCGAAGACCCTGATCGCGGGCTACAAGGCCCCGCGCACAGTCGATTTCGTCGATGCCCTCCCGGTGTCCGGAGCGGGGAAGATACTCAAACGTTAACTGCGCCAGCAGTATTGGACCGACGCCGACCGCCAGGTCAACTGAGGCGCGATAATTCGCCAAGAGCGGCCCCCGGGGGCTCCGCCCCGGGGGCCGCTCTTGGCATTCACCTACACCGATATGCGCATCTTGGCATGTTTGTCCGGCATGTCGGAAATCGAAAGCGGCACATCCTAGGTCAACGAAAACCCGAGCGCAGGGAGGTCGGTGCGAGTTGTTGGGTTTCGCACACTTCCTACCAAGCAAGTGCTTGGGTTTCTACCGTCGGAAGGGCAGGAGGACGGTGACGGGCATCGATCGCAAAGTGGCGATACGCGCTCTGCCTAACCGGACCGCGCTTTTCGCGGCGGGACTATCAATGGGGATGTGACCGGGGGCAATTCAATTCGGCTCGGCGTCTGTTCGGAGGACGCCTGGCGTAGGACGTCGCGCGCGCCCGTCTACCGGCATGGCAATAGACAGGAACGACTCATGAGCGACAGCAAGGTAATCCCGGACCCGAACCACCCGCTGCTTCCCCTGGCCCGGGCATATACCAACTACTTCACGCCCACGGTCACCGGTGTGGAGAATGTCCCGGCCGCGGGCCCCGCGCTGATCATCGGCAATCACTCGTCGATCTACTGGGCCCCGGAGGTGTGGATCACCTTCATGGCCATGATGGAGCGCCGCCCGGACGAGCCCACCCACGGCGTCGCACACGAAATCCTTTTGCGCGCACCGCTGCTCGGCGACAGCCTGAAGCAGTTCGGCGTGATTCCGGCCTCGCAGGACGCGGCAACGCAGGGGCTCAAGGACGGCGGCGCGGTCATGGTGTACCCGGGCGGGGACTGGGAGGCGTGCCGCCCGTGGACCGATCGGGGGAAGATCGATTTCGCGGGGCGCAAGGGCTTCATCCGGCTGGCGCTGAAGCTGGGGGTGCCGGTGATTCCGGCGGTGGCCAACGGCGGCCACGATTCGATCTTCATTCTGAGCCGCGGTGAGCGCACCGCCCGGCTGCTGCAGCTGGACAAGCTGGTGCGCGCCAAGGTGTTTCCGTACACCGTCGGCCTGCCCTTCGGGGTGGCCCCGATCCTGCCGCAGATTCCGCTGCCCGCGCATGTGAGCGTGAGCTTCCTGCCCGCGCTGAACTGGTCGACCGAGCCGGGCGATCCCGAGGACGCGGATCTGGTGGACGCCTACTACGAGCAGACGGTATCGGCCATGCAGACCGAACTGGATCGGCTGCGGGCGGAGACGCCGAATCCGGTGACGGCCGGGCTCAAGAAGCACGCGGAGGGGCTGCCCGGTCCGCTGTCCGCGCTGGCTAACCTTTTGTAATCAGCGAATCCGGCCCCGGCGGCAGGATGCGGCGGCTCCCGGAGACTCACTCCGGGAGCCGTTTTGCTGGAATCCGCAGGCCGACCGGCGTGCATTCACGATTCCGTGCCCGGAATGTGGTTAACTCTCGGCACGCTGTGCCCCGACGGTATCGACCGAGAGGCTGGAAAGCATGGTGCGCCTGCTGTATTCGGTGGGACCCGCGGTGGCCGCGGTGGGTGCGCTGGCCACCGTGTTCGTGGTTCCGCCCCTGCTGGATGCCGCGGTGCCGACCCGCGAGACCGAGGTGACGCCGGGGACCGTCATCACCCTGGCCGCGTCCGGGGTCGGATCGCTGTCCGGTGGTGACGATCCCGCGAATGCCGTGGCCTTCCTGGTCCCCGAGCCCATGGACCGCATTGCGACCGGTGACGAGTCCATCGCGGTGCTGCGCTCGCGGCAGGACGATCAGCGGCTGGCCGTCACGGTGGCCGACGGCATCACCGACTTCGAGGTCGCCGCACCGCGATTGCTGCTGCCGCTGAAGGCCGCCGGTGAGCAGGTGTATTTCGACGGCGGCGCGTTCCGGGCGGGGGAGTTCGAGGGCCTGACCTGTGTGCTGCCCAATACCGCCGGTGGGGTGTGCGCGGTCGCCAAGAGCGGTGACGTGGCGGTGACCGTCACCGTGGCGGGCACGACGCGGGAGGCGGGCCGCGCGCTGATCGCCATGGTGCTCGAATCCAGCAAGGCGGTGACGGAATGAGCGGGCCGGAGGCGGTGGCGGGGCGGTATCCCGCGGGGGCGCAGGGCATGCCGGGGGAGCACGGTATGAGCTGGTTGCAACCCCGTTCGGCGCTGTTCTGGGTGTACTGCTGCGCGGTGATCGCCGGTCCGATCCTGTTCCTGGCGCAGTCGTTCGGGCAGATCTGGTACGCGGGCGCGGCCGCCTTCGCGGCGGTGCCGATCACCGTGCTGACCCTGCTGGTGTTCGGTTCGATCCTGTTCTGGCTGGATCCCTTCCGGGCGCGCCGACATCTGGTGGCTCCCATGGCCATGGGTTTCATCTGGGGCGCGACCGTGTGGACCGGGCTGGCGCTGTGGGCCAATGACCATGTCACCCGGGTGATCACGAATCTGGGCGGGGATCGGTTCGCGTCGAACTGGTCGGCGGCCATCGCCGCGCCCATCGACGAGGAGTTGATCAAGGCGATCGGTATCGCGGTGGTGTGCGTGCTGTTCCGCCCGCTGCTGAGCCGCCCCATCCACGGTTTTCTCATCGGCGGCTCGGTGGGGCTGGGTGCGCAGATCGCCGAGGACGGGCTCTACAGCACGCAGACCGCGCTCGGCGCGCCGCAGCATCCGGTATTCGATGTGCTCGTGGTGGCGGTGCTGCGCCTGGTCACGGCGTTCACCTCGCACTGGGCCATGTCGGCGCTGGTGGGTGTGGGCATCGTGGTGCTGCTGACCCGCAAGGATCGGTCCTGGCCTTGGCGGCTGGGTGTTTTCGCGCTGTTCTACCTGTGTGCGGTCACCATGCATTTCATTTTCGACGCCCCGCGCCCGGCCGGTCCGGGCTGGCTGGTCATGTTCCTGCCGGTGATCGTGGATCTGGCGATCTTCACCCTGGCGTATCGCTGGGTGCTGCATGCGGAGCGGAACTGGCTGCGCGCCACCATTGCCCAGCCGTCGGCTCGTGCGCTCGGGACCGAGGCGCAGCTGGCCTGCCTGCTCACCCAGCGTCGCCGCCGCAAGGCTCGTAAGCAGTTGCGGCATCAGGCGCAGCTGTCGCGCCGCCAGGCGCAGCGTTACGAGGACGGTCTGATCGATCGGGTGCAGGCACTGTCGTAGCAAATTCTCAGATAGCGTCGTGACACGCGCGCCGATGCCTTGCAGCACGGGTCCGCAACGCTAGCGTTTGCCAATATGAGTGAGGGTAGACCGCTTTCCGAGGGAACGGGGACCGACCGCGCGCGTGAGCTCCTGGAGCGGCGTCAGCAAGCACTGTGCAACTATTTGGATGCCAGTGCGGAGATCGCGAGCACCCGCATCCGCGCCAACCTCACCGGGTGGAAACGGTGGGTGCATCGACTGCCCGGCGGTTCCATCGCCCATGCCACCCATCGCCGGGACGCGCTGGTGCAGGATCTCGCCCGCCACGGTGTCGGCGCGGACGACCATCGCTGGGGTGTGCTGTCGGGCGGCTACATTCGCAGTCTCGGCGCCGCCGTCTGTCTGGAGAACACGCTCACCGATCTGATCGCCCGCAATGCGGCGACCTCGCCGCACTGGGCGCGCCAGCTACGGGTGGTCGCCGAATCCAGCGCCGCGGTGCGCCCGCTGGCCGCCGTCGGCGACCGGGCCGCCGTGGCCGAGCTCATCGATCAGGTCATTGCGGTGACCCGCGCCGCGCCCGACGATATCGCGCGCCAGAAACTGTCCGACCATCTACCGGGCGTGCTCAGACCCATCCCGTCGGACATCGAATCCCTGCGCCGCAGTGATCAGCTCGTGGACGTCGTCTTCGAGGTCTATGCCGACACCATCAAGCTCGACAACATCACCATCAATCCGGAATTGCGCGGCGCCGGTCTGGGCACCGCCACCCTGCAACATCTCTGCCGCGCCGCCGACGCCCATCACCTGTATATCGTCGGCCAGCTGGTCCCCACCTTCCGCGACGACGACTCCCCCGTCCCGATTCTCGCCAGTTGGTGCCGCAGCCACGGTTTCGCCGTTGACGAGCGCCTCGGCGGCCGCATTTCCCGCACCCCGGCCAGCGTGTGGGCGTAACCGTTCCGAGCATCTCGTGAGCCGGGCTCATGGCCTCGTGAAACCAATATCGGGTGCGCTTCGTTGGCGGTGGGTGAGCATCCGTGGCTGGGCGTATACCGCGATCCGGGTCGTGCTGTCGTTGCTGATGATCGCGTTCGGCATGGTGAAAGTGGTTCCGACGCAGTTCATCACCTTCACCTTGCCGGGGGAGATGCTGGTGGCGCTGGGGGAGTCCTCGCCGTCGGGGATGCTGTGGAAGTTCATGGCGACCTCCACGCCCTACATCGTCATCAGCGGGCTGGTGGAGGTGACGGGCGGGGTGCTGCTCATCTTCCAGTGGACGGTGCTGCTCGGCGCGCTGGTGAGCATGGTCGCGTTGATTCAGGTGAGCATTCTCAATCTCGCCTACGACGTACCGGTGGTGCTCCCTCCATTGCTGATGCTGGGTATGGCGCTGGTGGTGTCCATGCCGTGGTGGCCGCGGTTGATCGATGTGCTGATCCGCAATCGGGATTCCCCGGCGCGCAACGAGAATCGTCTCGTGGCGGATCCACGCCTGCGGACCGCCGGTGTCGTCGCGCACGCGGTGGCGGCCTTGGTCATCGTGGTTGCGTTGGGGGCCAATGGAATCGACCGCTACCGCGACTACACCGACCGGCTCTCGGCGCTCGACGGCGTCTGGGCGGTGGACGAATTCCGGGGCGGGAGCCCGCGCTGGGTGCGGCTGGCCATCGACGACCGGCCCGCCTCCCAGCGCGTGGTGGTACTCCGCGACACCGGCGAACTGCTCGATCTCGAGCTCGTCGTGGAGGAACCCGAATCGCGACTACGCGTGGGTGATTCGATGCTGAGCTACAGTCAGCCGACCCCGGACACGCTGCGCCTGACGGGCGCCTTCGGCGGTGCGGCAGCCGAGATGGAGTTGCATCGGCTGCCGCTGCGCGCCGAGACGCGGCACTTCCGGTGAGTTCGCGCGCGAGCCTCAGCCGCGCGCGGTCAAGGTGATCACGCCGAATATCTCGTCCTGCGGGGCCTGCAGAATGCCCATGCGCCCGAACGGGCCGTCCTCGGGGCCCATGAGCTCCGTCGAACCCAGATTGACGGCCTCGGCCATGACATCGTCGGTGCTGGCGACCTGGAACCAGGTCAGCCAGGACGGCGGGGTCTCACCCGGATGATTGGTGGTGTCGGAGATGCCGCCGATGGGGCCGCCGCCCGGATTGGCGAAGGTGGCGTAGGGCAGTTCGGGCGACCGGCCGACCTCGGTGAACGACCAGCCGAAGACCGCGCCGTAGAAGTCCTTCGCCACCTGGTACTGCGGGGTGTGCAGGTCGTTCCAGCACCAGGCCCCGTTCTCGTTGTAGATCTCCGCGCCCTTGTGCGCGCGGGCCTGCCAGATGCCGAACATGGCGCCCGCCGGATCGGCGGCGATGACCATGCGGCCGACATCCATGACATCGAGCGGCGGCATGAGCACCATGCCGCCCGCCGCGGTGATCGCCTCGGCCACGGCGTCGGCATCGTCGGCGGCGAAATAGGTGGTCCACACCGAGGGCATGGGCGCCGCGGCCATTTTCGGGCCGGTACCCGCGGCGGGCCTGCCGTTCAGCATGGCGATGAGATACCCGCCCGCCTCGGGCGGACCGTCCACCGCGTCCCAGCCGAGCAATCGGTGGTAGAAGATGCGTGCCGCGGCCGGATCGTCGACCGAACAGTCGACCCAGCAGGGAGTTCCCTGCGGCCAAGCGGAGTCGCGGGTGGGCATGACGATCCTCCTGCGGGCGGTCGATGGTGCCTGACGGAGTAACGGCTTCCTGCCAGCTAATCACGGATCGGGCAATTTGGTCAGGAGTTCGGCCGGAAGTCGGGGCGGCGTCCGGTCACCCGGCTAGGCTGCGCGGAGGTAGGGATACCGCCGGACGGCGGTGCATCGGTGGGGAGACGCGATGACCGGATGGCTGCTGCTGCGCGGACTGACACGCGATCAAAGGCATTGGGGCGCCTTCCCGCAACTGCTGTCCGATGCGCTCGGCGCGCCCGTGGCCATGATCGATCCGCCCGGCTTCGGGACCGAATACCGGCGGCGCTCACCGAGCGCCATCGCCGGGATCACCGATGATCTGCGCGACCGCTTCGACCCCGGCGATACCGCGTGGTCGGTGCTGGGAATCTCCCTGGGCGGCATGCTCGCCATGGATTGGTGCGCGCGCTATCCCGGGGATTTCCGGCGCTGCGTGGTGGTGAACACCAGTGCGCGCGAAGTGTCGAGCATCCGGCGCATGCGCTGGGAGCCGGTGTCGGTCTTCGCCGGGCTGTCCTTCCGCACGCCGCGGGCGCACGAATCGGCCGTCAGCCGCATCACCGTCAACCATCCCGACGTGGACCGGGCGGCACTGGCCGCTACCTGGGCGGGCTATGCCGCCGACGCTCCCGTCACCTCGGCCAATGCGCTGGCCCAGATCCTGGCCGCCGCGAGATTCCGGCTGCCGCAGCGGATTCCGGTGCCGCTGCTGGTACTGGCCGCGACCCACGACCGGCTCGCGCCGTTCCAGATGTCACAGCGCATCGCCGGGCGCTACGGGGCCCCGCTGCGGCTGCATCCCTCCGCCGGGCACGATCTGCCGGTGGACGACGGGCCGTGGGTGTGCCGCCGGATCGGCGAGTGGACCAGCGGTGCGCAATGCGGCCACTAGTGCTCAGCGCGGCCAATAATTCTCCGGCCCGGCCTGTTTCACCCCTTCGCTGGCCGCGGCGTCGAGCCATTCCATGATGCTGCGGTCCTGCGTGAGGTTGATGTAGAGGGCGGTGGCCTCGAAGACGTAGCGGTAGTGCTGCGCGCCCCAGCTGGCCTGTACGGCGAAGTCCGGATTGGTATCGCAGGGTTCGGAACCCACGCCCTGCAGCGGGCAGCGGATTCCCCAATCCTGGGTCTTCCCCTTCATGCCCTCGTAGAGCCGCGCGGCATCGGCGCCGGTCGAGAACGCGAAAACCTTGACGGTGAGCAGGATCTGATCGGTGTGATCGATGTACGAACAGGAAACCGCTTGTGTGCAACCATATTCGCTCAGGACCTGCTGCACGTTCCACGACATGTCCGAGGACGAGCATTCGTGCACGCCGCTGGCGCGCAGGGTGTAGTCCACGTTCTTGGCATCGCGGAAGCTGCGCGGCAGCAGCGCCTCCACCGTGAACGGAGTCTTGTCGGTGGCGGCGGAATCGAGGGTGTTCCAGTCGAAAGGCGCTGTGGTGGGCGTGCTGTCGGAGGTGGGGCCGGGCGTGTAGAGGGAGTAGGTCGTGGTCGTCGTGGCGGCCTCGACCTGCTCGCCGGTATCGCGCGCCGCGACCGCGACGACGACCGCGACCACGGCGATGAGCGCGACCACGGCGGCGACGATACCGCCGATCAGCGCACCCGAATTGCCCCGTGCGGGTGGGGGACCGGGCCGCCAGCCGGTGTTCGGCGCCCAACCGGGCTGCGCCATCGGGACGGGCATGGGGGGATGCGCGGTCCGCAGCGCGGTCAGCCATTCCGCGGCAGTGGGCCGGGCGTCGGTGGCGAAGGGATCGGCGAAGGCCCGTTCGAACAGCGCCCGCAGGTCGGGATGCACCTCCGCGGTCAGGGCGGCGCGCCAATTCCCGTGCGGGATGGACGGTGCGCCGAGATCCAGGAACAGCCCGCGGTACAGCAGCACCGCGAGCGCGAACCGGTCGCTGTAGCGGTCGGGGGCATTGATCTGCCCGGCGAGCCAGCGCGGATCGCACCATTCCCCGCCGCCGGGAGCGCGCGGCGCGAGGGTCTGGGCGCCGCTCAGCAATGCCTCGCTCGGGACGAGATACGCATCTGGACGGCTGCGCCGCCACAGCAGATGCTGCGGCGCGATATCGCCGTGCACCAGGTGGCGTTCCTCGAACGAGGCCACGATCTCGCAGCTGCGGATCAATACCGCGACACGGAATTGCGCGTCGGGTGGATTCGCGGCGAACGAGCACAGGTGGTCGAAGGTGAGCGGTGTTCCGTCGTAGTTCAGGAACTCCTGCGGAATCTGGCCCTGACCTGTGAATTGCGACGGCTCCCACGACATGAGCCACCTCCCATCCGGTGCCCCCGGCACCCGCCCTACTCAGCGCTCGACTGTGCCACAACCCGCAATCGGGGACAAACCGGGCGGAGTGAATGGGCCTGCGCGGCGGCGCCTTCCGAGAAGTCCCCGAAGAGTGCGAGCTCTTCGGGGACCTGCTCCGGGAGCGTGTCGGGGGTGACAATAGGAGCACTAATATTCGAGCACATTTACCGTGGTTGCGGGCCTATTGGCCCGCATTCGAATCATGTTGGCCGATTTCGGTTCCCGGTCGCCGGGTGCGGCATCGCCGGGTCGAGGAATGCGAATCGAGGACTTTGTGCCCTAGCGGCGAATTCGAATTCCCGTTCTCGATCGCTCAGATAACTGTCAATTTGCCGCTTGTTCGCGGTCCGTGTCAGGATGCTGGCAGTGGACCGCCGGAAACGAGCGCGAAAGACCCTGGTGTGCAGACGGTTTCAAATCCAGTCCGATCGATCCCGACGGACCGCGAATGCGGCGCGCGGGTGCGGGAAGCGCTGCTGTGCCACGGTGTCGCCGCGCAGCGGGAGATCGCCGCCGCCCTGTCGATGAGCGTGCTCACCCTGCGCCGTCGGCTCGCGGCGGAGGGCACGACGTTCAAACAGCTCAGCGACGACACTCTCGGAGCGCTCGCGGCCGAGCTGTTGCTGGAGGGCGCCAGCGTGCGGCACGTGGCCGAGCGGCTGGGGTACTCCAGCAGTTCGGCGCTGTCGGTGGCCTTCAAGTCCTGGACCGGGCAGTCGCCCAGCGCGTACGTGCGCGAGCGCCGGGGCTGAGGGGTGGGCCGGGACCGTTTCGTAGGCTGGGGGAGCCGCCGAGCCGAGAGGAGCAGTCGATGATCACCATCTTTCTGGTCGATGACCACCACATCGTGCGGCGCGGCGTCGCCGATCTGCTGGAGTCGGAGCCGGATCTGGCCGTGATCGGCGAGGCGGGCAGCGTGGCGCAGGCCATGGCCCGGATTCCGGCCACCCGCCCGGACGTGGTGGTGCTGGATGTGCGGCTGCCCGACGGCAACGGCATCGAACTGTGCCGGGAGCTGCGCTCGCGGCAGCCGGAGCTGCGCTGCCTCATCCTGACCTCCTACACCGACGATCAGGCCATGCTCGACGCCATTCTGGCCGGGGCCGCCGGATACGTGATCAAGGACATCGGGACCCTGGAGCTGGTCGAATCCATCCGGTCGGTCGGGGCGGGCGTCTCCCTGCTCGATACGCGCGCCGCCACCGCGCTCATGGCCAAGCTGCGCGCCGAGGCCGACAGCCGGACCGGGCCGCTGGCCGAGCTCACCGATCAGGAACGCATCCTGCTCGGCCTGCTCGGCGAGGGGCTGACCAACCGGCATATCGCCGGGCGCATGCATCTGGCGGAGAAGACCGTCAAGAACTACGTCTCGCGGCTGCTGTCCAAGCTCGGCGTCGAACGGCGCACCCAGGCGGCGGTGCTGGCGACCAAGCTCGGCGCGGCCGCCGATCCCGCATGATCGGGCGCGAGGATCGCGAACCCAAGCTGGACGAGACGCTGCGCGCCATCGTGCACACCGCCATCACCCTGGTGGACGCGCGGTTCGGGGCGCTGGGCGTGCGCGATGCCGAGGCGGGCGGGGAACGGCTGGCGCGGTTCGTGTACGAGGGCATCGACGACGAGGCCCGGGCGCGCATCGGTGCGCTGCCCACCGGGCACGGTGTGCTCGGGCTGTTGCTACAGGATCCGAAACCGCGACGGCTGGAATGTCTTTCATCGCATCCGGCATCGGTCGGGTTTCCGGAGCACCATCCGCCGATGCGCAGCTTTCTCGGGGTGCCGGTGCAGGTGGGGGACGAGGTGTTCGGCAATCTCTACCTGACCGAGAAGGCGGGCGGCGGGGAGTTCACCGCGCAGGACGAGGTGCTGGTGCAGGCGCTGGCGGCGTCGGCGGGCATTGCCATCGCCAATGCCCGGCTCTACGAGCAGTCCCGCATGCGCCAGCAGTGGCTCGAGGCCACCCTCGAGGTCGCCACCCAGTTGCTGGCGGGGCGGGAGCCGGGGGAGGTGCTGGAGCTGGTGGCCGAATGCGCGGCCAGCCTGACCCAGGCGGTGTACGCCTTCGTCGCGCTGCCGGAGGATCCGGAGGTCCCGCACGCCGAGGTCGAGGAGATCGTGGTGGTCGCCGCCGCGGGGACCGGCTCGGAAAATCTTGCGGCGCAGCGGCTTCCGGTGCATTCCTCGCATTCCGGGGCCGCCTTCCTGGACGGCCGGGTGCACTCGCTCGACGAAACGACCTATGTGCCTTTGGATACGGTTCCGGTCGACGGCCCCGCGCTGATCCTGCCATTGCGCGCCGGTGCGACCGTGCTCGGCGTGCTCACCACGGTGCGGCCCGCCAAGGTGCCGCCGCTGGATGCCGACGGGCAGTCGATGATGGCCGCCTTCGCCGGACAGGCCGCGCTCGCACTGCAATTGGCGCACGCACAGCGGCGCATGCGCGAGCTGGACGTGCTCTCCGAACGCGACCGCATCGCGCGGGATCTGCACGACCACGTCATTCAGCGGCTCTTCGCGGTCGGGCTGTCGCTGCGCGGGACGGTGCAGCGGAGCTCCCTGCCGGAGGTGCGAGATCGGCTGGGCGACACCATCTCCGATATCCAAGCCATCGTGCAGGATCTGCGGCACTCCATTTTCGACCTGCACACCGGCGGGGACCGGGCCACGCCGCAGCTGCGGCAGCGGCTCTACACCGCGGTGACCGCCATGACCGGGGATACGGGGCTGCGCACCACGATCCGGCTGGCCGGACCGGTCACCGTGCTCTCGCCGGGACTGGCCGACGATGTCGAGGCCGTGCTGCGCGAGGCCGTCAGCAATGTGATCCGGCACGCGGGGGCGAGCACCGTCTCGGTGACCCTGCTCATTCGCGACGATGTCACCGTGGAGGTGCTCGACGACGGTGTCGGCATCCCCGAAACCCTGTCCCGCTGTAGCGGTCTGGCCAATCTAGCGGTGCGGGCCGATCGGGCGGGTGGCCGCTTCGGCATTGTGCGCCGCCCCGAGGGCGGATCGGTGCTGCGCTGGTCGGTCCCCTTGGCGTGAGTTCGATCTCACGGCCGGGCTGTCGGATGTGATCTACGTCCGCCCCGGTCCCGCGAGGACTTTCGGCCCTACCCGCTGTTCGCGCCGCCTGGTGATCTGGATTGCGACCAGGTTGCTGCTGTACGGCGCAGCACCGAGATATCGGGCGAGGAGCACGGTTTGCCGCGGGAGCTGACTCAGCGAGAGATCCTGACCGAATTGGAGCCGGTGGCCGCCGACTGCGTGGACCGCCACCTGTCCATCGCCAAGGACTGGCACCCCCACGACTATGTCCCCTGGGATGATGGGCGCAACTTCGCCGCTCTCGGCGGAATCGACTGGGACCCTGAGCAATCCCGGTTGAGCGAGGTCGCCAAGGCGGCGTTGATCACCAATCTGCTCACCGAGGACAACCTGCCCTCCTATCATCGCGAGATCGCCGAGAACTTCTCCCGGGACGGCGCGTGGGGCACCTGGGTGGGCCGCTGGACGGCCGAGGAGAACCGGCACAGCATCGTGCTGCGAGACTACCTCGTCGTCACCCGCGGCGTCGACCCGGTCGCGCTCGAGAACGCCCGCATGGCGCATATGACCGGCGGCTTCGGCGCCCCGGCCGAGACCCAGGACGCCGGATTCCTGCACTCGGTCGCCTATGTGAGCTTTCAGGAGCTGGCCACGCGCGTGAGCCATCGCAATACCGGCAAGGTCTGCAACGATCCCATTGCCGATCGCATGCTACAGCGCATCGCCGCCGACGAGAACTTGCACATGATTTTCTACCGGAACATGTGCGGCGCGGCCCTGGACCTGGTACCGGACCAGGCCATGGAGGCCATCGACGCCATTGTGGAGAACTTCCGCATGCCCGGCACCGGCATGCCCAATTTCCGGCGCAATGGCGTGCTCATGGCCAAACACGGCGTCTACGATCTGCGCCAGCATCTGGAGGAGGTGCTGATGCCGGTCATCCGGCAGTGGAACATCTTCGGCCGCACCGATTTCACCGCGCGCGGCGAGCGCGCACGGGAGAGTTTGGCCGCCTTTCTCGCCGATCTCGAGCAGGTGCGCATTCCGCGTTTCGAGGAGCAGCGTGACCGCGCCCTGGCCCGGGAGCGGGCCCGCGCATGAGCCGCGATGCCGACACCGCCGTGGCCACGGCCGCCGTCACCGGTGTGGCGGCCTTCGCCCTGAGCATCCTCACCGAAACCGCCGCCGTAGCATCGTCGAAGTGAGAGAAGAAGGACGCACGGCCGCGCGACCGGTGCGCACCGGGACCATGGCCGAACTGCGCACCGTATCCGGACTGCTGGCTCGCGCGTTCGTGGACGACCCGATGACCCGGTGGCTGCATCCGCAGGCCTCCGCGCGTTTGGCGAAGCAGCACATGGTGTTCGAGCTACAGGCCCGCTACGCCCACACCTCCAGCAATGGCATCGAACTGGCCGTGGACCAGTCGGCCGGTATCGTCGGCGCCGCGCTGTGGGTCGCGCCGCACCGGCGGTCGCCCGCGATGTCGCTGTCCGACCGCGCCACCCTGTGGCGCGCCTACGGCAGGCACTACGGCCGCGCCGCCATGGCGACCCGCGCGATCTGGGCCTCCGGTGTGCAGGAACCGCATTGGCATCTGCTGTCCGTCGCGACGGCCCGGGAATTCCGCGGCCGCGGCTACGGCAGCCATCTCGTGGAATCGGGGCTGTCGCGCTGCCGGGCCGAGCGGCTGCCGGTGCACCTCGAGACCTCCAAGCCCGAAAACCTCCCGTTCTACGGGCGATTGGGCTTCGAGGTGACCAATGCGGTCGACTTGCCCGGCGGCGGTCCCCGCGTCTGGTTGCTGCGCTACCAGCCGTAGCGCGGTGCGCGCGGAGCGCGAAAGCCCCTGCCTGCGGCGATCATGAAGTAAAGCGGTTTTCGGACTCATGGCCGCCGCGGTCTTGTGGGCCGACCGGCATGTGCTCACCCTGGGAGTAGCTGGAGCGCATTCCGTGGGGGGAGCAATCTCGTGGACACTGTCATCGCACCTCGGTTCGACCTCGACGATCCCGCATTCATCCTCGATCCGTATCCCTATTACGCCTGGTTGCGGGAGACCGCGCCGGTGCATCCGGCAACGACACCGGGCATGTGGATCGTGAGCCGCTACGACGACGTCAATGCGGTGCTACGTGATCCGCACCTGTTCTCCTCCCGCCGCGACCGCACGGAGGTCGCCGCGAACGATCTGGGCTCGGGCGCGTCGCGCCTGCTGTCCGCGCTGATCCGGCGGCGCATGCCGCGCACGGTGGTGACCGTCGATCCGCCGGAGCACGCCGCCCTGCGCAAGAAGGTGGGCCGCGTGTTCACCCCGCGGCGAATCGAGGAGTGGGAGAACCGTATTCGCGTGAATGCCGAGGACCTGGTGGATCGGATGATCGCCGCGGCCGCCGACGGAACGCCGGTGGATCTCGTCGCCGCCCTCGCCCGGCCCCTGCCGACCATGGTGTTCACCGAACTCATGAATATTCCGCCCCGGCGCCGCGCCGATTTCCGGCGCTGGTCCGATCGCCTGATCGGCGGCCTGCGCGAGAACGGATCGGCGCGCGTGGTCACCGGCGGCCTCGCCGTCGGCGCCTACACCACCGGCCTGGTCCGCCGCCGTCGCCAGCACCCCGGCGAGGATCCGATCAGCATCCTCCTGACAGCGGGCGACTCCGACGCCCCGACCACCACCGACCTGGTCATCTTCTGCATCCTGCTACTGGTCGACGGCAACACCCCCACCACCGACCTGATGACCAATACCGTGCTCGCCCTCCTGGACAACGACCTGTGGTACCGCCTCGCCGAGGACCCCAAACAAGCGGGCGCCGCCATCGAGGAAACCCTGCGCTACGACAACCCCGCCCAGGCCCTGCTCCGCACCGTCACCACCGAAACCACCCTCCACGGCGTCCCCCTCCCCGCTGGCTCCCGCGTCCTGGCCCTCCTCGGCTCCGCCAACCGCGACCCCCGCCACTGGGAAGCCCCCCCACGAATTCCGCCTCGACCGCAACACCAAGGACCACGTCGGCTTCGGCACCGGCATCCACTACTGCGTAGGCAACACCCTGGCCCGCCTGGAATCCCGAATCGCCCTGCAGGTCCTGGCAGAACGCGTCCCCCACCTGACCCGCGAGGGCGAGCCACTGCGCATCGCCAACCCCTTGATCCGCGGCCAGCGGGGCCCACGCACACTGCCGGTCCGCATCGGGTGAAAAGACCCCGCCCGGGTGACCGGGCGGGGTCGATGTCCCCCGGCGAGCTCGCCGGGCTACCAGCCTATTTCGCCGGGGCGGTGAAGGGCTGGTTGATCGTGGTGAAGTACTGGATCGCGGCCAGGATGGCGACCGGGGCGGTTACGAAGATCTGACCGGCGAGGGTGCCCAGGAAGCCGACGAGGCTGGCGCCGACGAGGCAGCCGCCGAGTGGGCCCGCGCCGAACATGAGCAGCAGCGGGGTGGTGGCGGCGAAGGCGACACCGGCGCCGATGACGCAGCCCAGGGCCGCGCCGCCGATGCCACCGGCCAGGGTGCCGATGGTGGCGCCCATGGAGATGGTGCTGGTCAGGCGGGACCAGGCGGCGACCTCACGGTCGTACTCGGACTTCCACGGCGCGACGTTCTCGTAGGGCAGCGCGACCAGCTTGTAGACGGCCTTCTCCTGAGTGAACTCCGGAGTCAGGGTGGCGGTCCGATCGGTGATCTCCGCGGCGATCGGGAACTCGAAATCGTCCACGCGGAACTTCAGCTCGGTGCCCGCGACCGTGGCGCCATTGGCAGCCTTGATCTTGAAGACACCATCCTCGACGACCATCGAACCGGCATCGCTCCGGATGATCGTGGAGGTCTCGGTGGCGGTGGCGGCGTAGTTGATGGCGGCGTCGTCCGCGTGGGCCGTTGCGGGCACAGCGGTGATACCTAGTGCGGCGGCCAGCAGTAGGGTCGCCGCAGCGGTTTTCCTCATTCTTGATCTTTCTTCTCGAGATACATCGAAGCGGGGCTGGGTCAGAGGTCCAGGACGAGCGTGGGGGAATTGGCGCGGGAGACGCAGAGCATCATGGTGTTGCCGCGGGCGCGTTCGGCGGGGGTGAGGATGGCGTCGCGGTGGTCGATATCGCCGTCCAAGACCGTGGTTTCGCAACTGCCGCAGGTGCCTTCGCGGCAGGAGGTGATGACGTCGATGCCCGCTGCCTCGAGGACGTCGGCGATGGATTGCTTGGGACCGATGCGGTGGGTGGCGCCCGTGCTTGCCAGGCGGACCTCGAATTCGTGGTCGGGGGTGGGGCGCGCGGTGACCGGGCGCGGCGCGAAACGTTCGGTGTGAATGGTCAATCCGCGTTCGTCGCCCTGGTGTTCGATGGCTGCCAGCAGGGGTTCCGTTCCGCAGCAATAGATTTCGGCGTCACCGGCGCCGTCGAGGATGCGGGACAGCGGCAGCAGTCCGTCGCGATCCTGCGGGATCAGGGTCACCTCGGGATAGCGCGCGGCGAGATGGTCGGCGAAGGCCATATGGGCGCGGGTGCGCGCGCCGTAGAACAGGCGCCAGCGGGCGTGCGCCGCCGTGGCGGCCGCCAGCATCGGCAGCAGCGGGGTGATGCCGATGCCGCCCGCCACGAACACGTAGGACGGGTGCGGGACGAGCTCGAAATTGTTGCGGGGCGCGGAAACTCGAAATTCGGCGCCTGGCCGCGCGGTGCGGAACAGATGTGCCGATCCGCCGCGGCCGCCGGGTTCGTGCAAGACCGCGATCTGCCACAACTCCCGGTCGCCGGGATCGCCGCACAGCGAATACTGCCGCACTCCGGCCGCTCCGGCGCGTACATCGATGTGCGCGCCCGGCGCCCACTCCGGCAGCGCGTCGCCGTCGCACGCCGCCAGTACCAGGGAGAAGACATCCTCTGCCTCGTCACGGCGCCCGGCTACCCGCACGGAGAACTCGCTCATGGTCGGCCCCTGTCGAATACCGAAACCCGATCGTCGTCGCCACCACCCTCACCGAGCGGTCACGGTCGCGCACGACTGCTGTGGTGACTCGATTGGACCGATTGACGTTCACTATCGCCGGGTCGTAATCGCGGGGATCCGGCCGAGACTGACCGCGTGACTTGTGTGCCGAAATCGGTCGACCCGAAGGAGCGGTAGTGGCGCGGCTGTACCTCGATGCGATCTCCAAACGATTCGGCGGCACCGATGCGGTGAACGCGGTGAGTTTGGATATCGCCGACGGTGAATTCCTGGTTCTGCTCGGCCCGAGCGGCTGCGGTAAATCGACGCTGCTGCGGATGATCGCCGGACTGGAGGATCCGAGTGCGGGCCGAATTCTGCTGGACGGCACGGATATCACCGACGCGCCGCCGCAGCGGCGGGATCTGGCGATGGTGTTCCAGAGTTATGCGCTGTATCCGCATTTGACGGTGGCGAAGAACATCGGATTTCCGCTGCGGGCGCGACGGCAGCGCCGCGCCGCCATCGCCGCCCGGGTCGCGGAGGTGGCGGCGACGCTGGAACTGTCGGAGCTGCTCGACCGCCGCCCGGCGGCGCTGTCGGGCGGCCAGCGCCAGCGTGTGGCCCTGGCCCGCGCCATGGTGCGCGATCCGGGCGCCTTCCTCATGGACGAGCCGCTGTCGAATCTGGATGCCAAGCTGCGCAGCGCGACTCGCGCCGAGCTGATCGCACTGCACCGCCGCCTGGGCGCGACATTCGTCTACGTCACCCACGATCAGGTCGAGGCCATGACCATGGCCACCCGCATCGCGCTGCTCGAGGGCGGCCGGGTGGAACAGGTCGGCACGCCCGAGGAGCTCTACGACCGGCCCCGCTCCACCTTTGTGGCCGGGTTCCTCGGATCCCCGCCGATGAACCTGTTCCCGGCCGTGGTCGCGCGGCACGCGGACGGTCTGCGGGTCACGGCCGATGGGATCGACGCGCCCCTGGGCATCGAGACCGACGAGGACGCCGCCACGCCCGTCATCGCGGGCATCCGCCCGGAGAAGCTCCGTATCACCGCGGGCCCCAGCGCGATTCGCGGAGAAGTGACCATGGTCGAGAACCTCGGCAGCGAGGAGCTCGTCCACGTCCGGGTCGGCGCTACGGCGGCCGGAATGCTGTCGCCCGCGCACCGCGCCCGGCGGGCGCCCGGGTCGGCGAGGCCATCGGCTTCGCGGTCGACCCCTCCGATATCCACCTGTTCGATCCGGAGTCCGGTCAGCGCCTCACCTGGCGGCCACCCGCCGCGGTCGTGGCGCCCGTGCCCGGCGAAACCCCCGAGACCGATGCCGCCTAGCGGCCGGAAACCCACTGCACCACCCGATGAGGAGAGAGAAGTGAAACGCACCGTGCCCCTGCTGGGCCTGGTGACCGCCGCACTGGTCGCGCTGACCGCCTGCGGTATCGGCGCCTCCAGCGAGACGGATTCCCCGACGGTGTCCCCGATTCCGGAACTGGAACCGCACCAGCAAGTGTCGATCGTGTTCGAGTCCTACAACTACGGCCTGGCCGGGGCCTGGACCGATACCTTCAATGCCTTGATCGAGCAGTTCCGTGCCGAGCACCCGAATATCACGGTGACCGCGCAGAAGCCGCAGGGCAACAGCCCCAACCCGACCACCGACACCATCTCCAGCATTCAGAGCCAGATCGTGGCGGGCAATCCGCCCGATGTGGCCCAGATCGGGTTCAGCGACCTGGATTTCACCATCCACCAGCTGGGCGCCAAACCGCTCGACACTCTCTTCGGCAAGCAGGATCTGCAGCGCACCTTCGACGGCGTGAAGTACCCGTACGCCCCCAAGGCCCACACGCTCAGCGATTGGGACGGTCACACCTACGGCGTGCCGTTCGTGCTGTCGACGCCCGTGCTCTACTACAACGCAACGCTTTTCGAGCAGGCCGGACTGGATCCGGCTGCGTCGCCGAGCACCTGGGCGCAGGTGGCCGAGGCCGGGAGGGCCATTGCCGAGAAGACCGGTAAGGGCGGGGTGTACATCGACTGCCTCACCAAGACCGCCAAGGACTGGTGCTTCCAGTCCATGGTTCGCTCCAATGGCGGCCGGGTGATCTCCGAGGATCGCAGCAAGCTCACCTTCGCCGATCAGCCGGTGGTCGAGGTGGCGCGCATGGGGCAGCAACTGGTCGACACCGGGGCCATGCCCAAGCTCGACCAGAAGCAGGGGTACGAGGCCTTCGCGCGCGGTGAGGTGGGCATGATCCTGGAATCGAGCGCCTTACAAGGCACCTTCGTCACGGGCGCCAAGGACAAGTGGGATCTGCGCTCGGCCGCCATGCCCAGCTTCGACGGCAAGACCACGATCCCCACCAATTCCGGTGCCGGACTGCACATCCTGTCCAGCGATCCGGTCAAGCAGCGCGCAGCCTGGGAGCTGATCGGCTTCCTCACCAGTGAGGCCGCCTACACCAAGATCTCTCAGGGCATCGGCTACCTGCCGCTGCGCACCGGGCTGCTCGACGACCCCAATGGGTTGCAGGCGTGGTACAAGCAGAACGGCCTGCTCGCACCGAATATCGCACAGCTCGAGCGCATGGAACCGTGGATCTCCATGCCCGGCAACAGCTATCTGCAGATTCGCGACGGCATGATGGAGGCGGTCGAATCGATCGTGTTCCAGGGCAAGGAGCCACAGTCCACCCTCAGCGCCGCCCGGGACGCGGGCGCCAAGCTGCTGCCCTGATGTTCGTCCTCGAATACCCCAACTCTCGGGGGCTCTCAGGGGCTCCGCCCCTGAAACCCCAAGTGCGCTCAGGGGCTTCGGCTCGAAAGCCCCGGGTGCGTGTC
This sequence comes from Nocardia crassostreae, assembly GCF_001613405.1. Taxonomy (GTDB): domain Bacteria; phylum Actinomycetota; class Actinomycetes; order Mycobacteriales; family Mycobacteriaceae; genus Nocardia; species Nocardia crassostreae. The sequence goes on along the minus strand of NZ_BDCH01000023.1, from coordinate 235,000 downwards.
GCGCGCCGCAGCAACATGCTGCGGCGGGCGGTGCCCTACCTGTATCTCGCGCCCGCGGTGGTGTTGCTGATCGTCTGGACGTATCGGCCGTTGGTGCAGGCGTTCGAGTTGTCGACCTATTCGTGGAATCTGATGCCCACTTCGCCCGCACGGGCGGTTGGCATCGGGAATTACGAACGGCTGCTGGAGCTTCCGTCGTTCGGTGACTCGATCTGGCGCACCGTGGCGCTGATCGCGGGACTGCTGCCGTTCACCGTGTTGCTGCCGCTGGTCATCGCCCTGGCGTGCCGGAGGGTGGGTGGACGGGCCCGGACGGTGTATCAGGCGCTGGCGTTCGCGCCGTTCCTGGTCGCGCCGGTGGCTGCGGCGGCGGTGTGGCGGTGGCTGTTGCATCCGGGGGCGGGTGCGGTGGGGCAGGTGCTCGGGTCGGATCGCAACTGGGTGTATGACGCGGCCACCGCGCCGCGGGTGATCGTTGTGATCGCGGGCTGGCATCTGGTCGGGTTCGCCATGCTGGTGGTGTGGGCCGGGTTGGCCGGTATCAGTAGCGATTACGACGAGGCGGCCCGGGTGGACGGGGCCGATGCCGGGCAGATCCGGCGGTGGATCACGTTGCCGCTGCTCTCGCCCACGCTGATGTTCCTGGTGCTGAACACGGTTTTGCTCAGTCCCACACTCACTTTCCCGCTCATCGACACCATGACCCAAGGCGGGCCCGCGCAGGCCACGACCAATATCTATTACCTGCTCTGGGATTACGCCTTCCACAGCTTCGACGCCGGGCTCAGCGCCGCGGCGGGGGTGCTGCTGTTCCTCGGGTTCGGCGTCATTGCGGTTGTGCTGGTGTGGATCTCGGAAAAGGTGGCCTTCCATGACGATTGACCGGCTCCGCACGCTCGGCAGCCACCTGCTGCTCACCCTCACGGCGCTGGTGTGCGTCTTCCCCATCTACTGGTTGTTCGCCACCGCGCTGCGCCGCCCCGAGGACGTCACCTCGCTGTCACCGCTGCCGTGGCCGCTGTCGCTGGCCAACTACGGCGATGCGGCGGACAAGGTGGATATCGTCGGCCTGCTGGCGAACACCTTCTTCGTGGCGGCCCTGGCGGCGACCGGGCAGCTGCTGGTCGCGCTGCTGGCCTCCTACGCCTCGCCATGTACACCTTCCCCTTGCAGCGGCTGCTGTATCTGGCGTTCGTCGGCACCTGGCTGGTGCCGTTCCAGGTGACCATGCTGCCCAACTACATCCTGCTCAGCGATCTGGGTCTGCTCAATTCGCTGATCGGCGTGGTGGTTCCGACCCTGTGCTCGGCGCTGGGGGTGCTGCTGCTGCGCCAGCACATGGCGGCGTTCCCGAAGGAGCTCATTGCGGCGGCCAAGATCGACGGCCGGTCCTCGTGGTCGATCCTGTGGACGGTGGTGGTCCCGAATCTGCGTCCGGCCCTGGCCGCGCTGACCATTCTGCTGTTCATCAATGCCTGGAACGAGTACTTCTGGCCCGCGGTGGTGCTGCGGCAATCCAATAGCGTGCTGCAGCTGGGCCTGCGCAGTTTCATGGGCACCGAGGGGGAGCAATGGGGACCGATGATGGCCGTCGCCAGCCTCGCCTGCCTGCCGGTGCTGCTGCTGTATCTGCTGCTGCAGCGCCATATCGTCAACGCCTTCGTGCGCTCGGGGCTCAAGTAGCTCCTCCGGCCGGTGGGTCCCGGCCGCCTCTGTCTCCGCGCAATGTCGTTTTGCGCACCCTTCGAACGGAGAATCGTATGCAACTCACTGTGCTCGGCTGCCGAGCGGGCATGCCCGCGGACGGTCAGCCCAGTTCCGGCTATCTGGTGGACACCGGCGCCAGCCGGATCCTGCTGGATTGCGGTCCCGGCATCGCCACCGCGCTCACCGCCGATCGCTCCCCGGCGGTCCTGGACGCGGTGATCATCAGCCACCTGCACATCGACCACTGCTACGATCTACTGCCGCTGGGCAAGGCCCTGCTGGCTCCGTTCGCGCTGGCGAAGTATCCGGGTTTCGAGAACTGGTTCGCCGACACCCCGGACCGGCTGCCGCAGATCCCGCTCTACGTCCCGGCGGGCGCGCGCCCGATCCTGGACACCCTCGCCTCGGCGCTCACCACCGAAACCCTGCCGGTCCTGGACCGAGTCTTCGAGGCCGCCTTCGACGTTCGCGAATACCGGCCCGACGAGACCGTCGCCATCGGCGAGCACACGTGTGAGTTCATCGCACTGCCGCACGCCAAACCCAATTGCGGCATGCGCATCTGCGGACCCTCCGGCTCCATGGCCTGCACCGGCGACACCGGCGTCTCGGTCGCGCTGGAACGCCTCGCCGCCGATGTGGATCTGTTCCTGGCCGAGGCCAGCCTGGAACGCACCGACCGCGGCGCGCACGGTCACCTGTGCGCCGCCGACGCCGCCCGCGCGGCCGCCGCGGCGGGTGCGCACGAACTGCTGCTCACCCATCTGCCCACCAGCGACGAGGTGTGGCTCAAGGCCCGGTTGGCCGAAGCCACACAGCTTTTCCCGGGTCGCGTGCGGTTGGCGCATCCGGGCCTGGTGTGTGATGTCGGTAGCTGAGGCGCGGCGCGGCAGCTGAGGAATAGCCGACCGTTCACCCGGTCGTTCGCATGGTTCACCCGTCGTTACGCGGACCGGATACGCTGATCTCCATCCCGAAGGGGAGGTAAGCATGGAGCTCAGACTCTTGGTGTCTTTCCTGGCCGTGGCGGAAGAACTACATTTCGGTCGCGCGGCTGCCCGTCTACATCTGGCCCAACCCTCACTCAGCCAGCAGATTCAGCGGCTGGAACGCAGTGTCGGTGTCCAACTGGTGGAGCGCAGCTCCCACCAGGTCAACCTCACACCGGCGGGGGAGGTGCTGTGCGACCTGGCGCGCAGCATCATCGCCCAGACCGAAGAGGCCCGTTCGGCGGTGCGGGAGGTGGCCTTGGGCCGCGCCGGTACCCTGCGCATCGGGTACAACTTCGCCGCCGGACAACGCATTCTGCCTGCGGCGCTGGCGCGGATGCACGCCATTCTCCCCAATGTCAATATCAACCTGGTGGAACAGCGCACCGGCCCGCAGCTGGCCGCGCTGTCCTCGGGAGCACTGGATGTGGGGCTGGTCTACGGACGACCGGCCTCGACCGAATTCCATTGCCGCCCAATGATCCAAGTGCCGCTGGTGGCGGTGGTCGGGCGCGGGCACAGCTGGGCGCGCCGCTCGCGGACCCCGTTCAGCGAGCTGGCCAGCCAGTCCTGCATTCTGTTCGAATGCCAGCAGTGCCCGGCCATGTACGACGCCATCCACAATGCGGCCGAACGCAGCGGGATCAAGCTCAATGTCGAGCATCAGCTCGACGATCCCAATGCCACGGCCATCATGGTGTCGGTCAAACCCATGGTCGGCTTCGCGTCCTCGCTGCGCGCCGGGGCCACGCCCGCCGCGGGCTACAACCAGACCGTCATGGTGGCACTGCACGATCCGGTGCCGACGGTCGAACTGTGCGTGGTGTGGCGTTCGGACGACACCCGCCCGATCGTGCGCTCCTTCCTCGGTTGCATCGAATCGGCGCGGCCATTGGAATCCGCAATGCGGATGGAATCCGGTCTGGTGCAATAGGAATCGCCAACCGAGCGAATGAATTCTCGGCATTGCCGAGCGGCGTGGGCGCGGTGAGACTGAGTTCGTGATCGGCGAACTGGTCATCTGGTGCGATTTCGGTGGAGTGCTCACCGACCCGGTGGCGGACGTATTCGAGCGGGTGGCCGCGCAGTGCGCGGTCCCCGCCGAAACGCTGCTGCGGGCCTGCACGGCCGTCGCCGCCGAATTCGGCGGCGACGGACTGGCGCCACTGGAGACCGGCTGCCTGAACGAAATCGAATGGGGCGCCCGCGTGACGGCGCGGCTGGCCCCGGACTGGCGGCCGCACGCCGATCTCGGCCGCTTCAGCGAATTATGGTACGGCGAGCGCAGTTTCAATGGTGAACTGTGCGACGCCCTGGTCCTGCGCACCGATGCGCGGCGCCGGTTGGCCATGCTCACCAATAGCGTGCGTGAATGGGAACCCTATCGCGCCCGGCTGATTCCCGATGCCACCGTTTTCGAGGCGATCGTGCGATCGCACGAATACGGTGTCCGCAAACCTGATTCCGAGATATTCCGCATTGCCGAGGGCGTCCTCGGCGTGCCCGCCGCGCGCTGCCTGCTCATCGATGACAGTGAACGCAATTGCCAGGCCGCCGCAGCGGTCGGCTGGCAGGCGATCGTGCACCGCGGAAATACCGAAACCCTCGAACAACTCGATCGGATATTGGCCGCCGGATAATTCCGATCCGCGCGGCGAGCACCGAAGTCGATGAAAACAATTAGGTGGTTACCGTGTTGCTGTCCACATCCGTCGACGATCCCGATCTGTCGGCGGTCTCCCACGGCCGTGCCGACGCCGATGTGCTCCCGGATGAGGTCGGCCTGTTCCATGTTGTCGCCGAGGGTGCGCAGCGCACGCCCCATCGGCCGATCCTGTGCCGCCGCACCGAGAGCGGATGGGACGAGATCGCCTGGGGTGAATTCCGCGGTGATGTCGTCGCACTCGCTCGTGCGCTCATCGAATCCGGTGTCGGGCACGGGGATCGCGTGGCCATCCTGGGGCGCAACAGCTATGAGTGGGTGGTCGCCGACTTCGCCGCGCTGAGCATCGGCGCGATCGTGGTGCCGGTCTATCCGACCGCCTCCGAGCAGCAGATCGCGCATATTCTGGCCGATTCCGGTGCGGCGTACGGGTTCGCGGAGACCGTCGAGCAGCGTGACGTGCTGGCGCGGCTGGGCGAGGCGCGGTGGCGCGCGCCGGTGCGGCTGCTCACCGACGCGCCCGGTGCGATCGCCTCGATGGATGCCTTCACCGGACGCGGTGCGGTGGTGCGGGCCGAGGCCGTGGCGACCATCGTGTACACCAGCGGGACCACGGTAATGCCCAAGGGCTGCGTGCTGACGCATCGCAAAATGTTCGCTTCCTCGGCGAATACCGTGCGGCATCTGCCCGAGCTGTTCCGCGCCCCCGACGCCGCGACTCTGCTGGCATTGCCGCTCTCGCACATCTTCGGCCGGACCGTGCTCCTGACCTGCCTGCACGGCGGATCCAAAACCGTTCTGCTCGCGGGCATTCCGGATCTGATGGAGGCACTGCCCGGGTTCCGCCCCACCTTCCTGGCGCTGGTGCCCTACGGGCTGGAGAAGATTAGCAAGCGCTGCCGCGGGGCCATCGGCGCCGCCGCGGAACAGGTCGCGGTCGACTACGGGCGGGCGCTGTTCGAGTCCGATGCCGTCGATCCCGGCCTCGCCGGGCGGCATCGCAGCTTGAACGACACCGTATTCGCCGCCGTCCGAGCGGTTTTCGGTGGCCAGTGCCGGTACGTGATCAGCGGTGGCGCATCCCTCGACGCCACCACCGACGCGTTCTACGCCGGAGTCGGCATCCAGAGTCTGGGTGCGTACGGGCTGACCGAATCGGCGACGGCGGTGACCATCAACGAGGTGCACGCCAACCGGCACGGCAGCGTGGGCCGCCCGGTCCCCGGCACCACGGTGGGTATCGCCGCCGACGGCGAGGTGCTGGTGTCCGGGCTCAATACCTCGCCCGGCTATTGGCCGAACACCATCGCGGCCGAAACCTGTTTGCACACCGGCGATCTCGGTGCCGTCGACGCGGACGGCTACGTCTACATCACCGGCCGTCGCAAGGAGATCCTGGTGACCAGCGGGGGCAAGAACGTCTCGCCGACGCCGCTCGAGGACCGGGTGCGGCTGCACCCGCTGGTGAGCAACTGCATGGTGCTCGGCGAGGCGCGCTCGTTCGTGACCGCGCTGGTCACCCTCGATCCCGCCGCCGTGGTGGCGTGGGCCATCGAGCGGAATCTCGAAGTGCCGCAGCAGGGCTGGCATCGGCACGACGAGGTGAAGGCCGCGGTGGCGGCGGCGATCGACGACGCCAACTCGCTGGTCTCGCGGGCCGAATCGATTCGCGAATTCCGGCTGGTGGCCGGTGATTTCACGGTCGAGAACGGTCAGCTCACGCCCTCGTTCAAATTGCGCCGCGTCGTGATCGAACAGGCCTACGCGGGCGATATCGCGGCTCTTTATCACTCCTAGTTCACTTCTGAAATCACAGGGAGAAATTCCATGTACGACGTCATCGTGGTCGGCGCTCGCTGCGCCGGTTCGCCCGTGGCCATGCTGCTCGCCCGGAAAGGCCATCGCGTGCTGCTGGTCGACCGGGTGACCTTTCCCAGCGATACCGTCTCCACGCATTACATTCACCAGGTCGGTGTGGCGCGGCTGAAGGAATGGGGCCTGCTGGACAAGCTGGTCGCCACCGGCGTGACCCCCATCCGGCGGCTCAACTTCTCCTACACCGGAATTACGCTGCGCGGGTTCGCCGAGGTCGAGGGCATCGATGAGGTGTATGCCCCGCGGCGCACCGTGCTGGACGGCCTGCTGGTCGATGCCGCCCGCCAGGCCGTAGCCGAGGTGATCGAGGGTTTCACCGTCACCGGGCTGCTGTGGGAGGACGGGCGGGTGATCGGTGTGCAGGGCAATGCCGCCGACGGCGCCGAACAGGAATTCCGGTCCGCCTATGTGGTCGGCGCGGACGGCCGCAATTCCACCATCGGCGATCTGGTCGAGGCCGAATACCACAAGGTGCTCCCGGCGTCCTGCTTCGTCTACTACAGCTACTACGACGGCCTGGATTGGGAATTCCACCACTGGACCGGATTCGATCTGCAGCAGTTCGGCGCCTGGCCGACCAATGACAATCAGCATCTGGTCACCGTCATGCGCAAGATCGATCGCTTCGCCGATTTCCGCACCGATGTGGAGGGCAACTTCCAGCAGGTGTTCGATCAGATCCGCCCGGATTTCGGTGAGCAGCTGCGCGACAGCGGAAAACGCGTCGAACGATTCCGCGCCATGCGCTACCCGGACAACTACTACCGCCGCTCCGCGGGGCCCGGCTGGGCGCTGGTCGGCGATGCCGGATACCACAAGGATCCGTTCACCGGCTGGGGCATTTCCGACGCCCTGATCTACGCCGAGGTGCTGGCCGACAAGCTGCACGCCGGACTGGCCGGGGAGCAGCCCATCGACGAGGCCGTGCGCGAGTACGAGACCTACCGTGACGAGCACACCGCCGACACCTTCAACTTCACCTGCATGATCTCCGAGCTGAAGGCGCCGCCGTTCTACGAGACCGTCTTCCGCGCCGCGGGCGAGAGCGAACTGGGCCTGAGCCGGTTCTTCACCCTCATCGGCGGCGGTATGCACGGTAAGGAATTCTTCGCTCCCGATCACCTGACCAGCCTCTACGACGCGGCCGGAACCCCGGGCGCGGATCGGATGTACCCCGAAACCGCGTCCTGATCGGACCCCTTCGAACCGGAGACGAGTGCCATGCCCGCGATCAGACTCACCACGCTCGGCGACAGTTTCGTGGAAGGCCGAGGCGATGCCGCACCCGGCGGCGACTGGTACGGCTGGGTGCCCCGATTGGCCGAAATACTGGCCCTGCCCAGGGATTCGGTGCGCAATCTGGGCGCCTACCAAGCCACCACACAGCAGGTCGTCGAGGATCAGCTGTTCCGTGCCCTCACCAACAAGGCGCCGGTGATCGGCGTCGTGGTCGGCGTCAACGATCTCGTCGGCGACTTCGACGCCCAGCGTTTCCGACGCAATCTGAGCACCATCTTCGATCACCTGACCGGGATGGACACCGTGGTGTTCACCGCGACCTACGCCGATATCCCGGCCAATCTCCCTGTCCCCGAGGCATTCCGGACGCTGCTGCGGTCGCGCTTCGACTGGGCCAACGATGCCCTGCGCGAGACCACCGCCCGCACCGGAGCGCTGTGCCTGGACGTCACCACCATCCCCGAATGGGCCGATCCGGATATGTGGTCACCGGACGGCCTGCACCCCAGCCCGCGCGGGCACCAGTGGTTCGCCCGGGAGGTCGCCGCACTGCTGGCGACCGCCGGGATGCCCGCCGCCATGGCCTGGGCCAGCTAGGAAGGAAGAACGTGAGCGAGGAAATGACGCGCATCGGACGGCGCTTGGCCGACAATCCGATCGCGATCGTCGGCATGTCCAGCTTGTTCCCCATGGCCCGCAATCACCGGGACTACTGGCAGAACATTGTCGACGGCCTGGACTGCACCGCCGAGGTGCCGGAATCGCGCTGGCGCGTATCCGACTACTACGAACCGGATCCCGAAGCGCGGGACAAGACGTATTCGCGGCGCGGGGCCTTTCTGCCGGACGTCGAATTCGATCCGCTCGAGTTCGGCATGCCGCCCAATCAGCTCGACGTGACCAGCACCATGCAGACGCTGAACCTGATGGTTGCGCGAGATCTGCTGTGGGACACCGGGGTCGAAGCCGGGCAATGGTATCGGCCCGAGCGGACCGGCGTGGTGCTGGGCACCACCGGACCGGTGCCGTTGATGCATCCGCTGGCCGCGCGGCTGTCGACTCCGGTCCTCGAAGAGGTGGTGCGGGCCGCGGGGCTGCCCCAGGCCGACGCCGAGGAGATCGCCGACCGCTACGTGCGGGCGTTCGCGCCGTGGGAGGAGAACTCCTTCCCCGGCTTCCTCGCCAATGTGGTGGCGGGGCGGGTGGCGAACCGGTTCGATCTGGGCGGTCTGAACTGCACCGTCGACGCCGCCTGCGCCGCCTCGCTGTCGGCCATGCGCATGGCCATCGCCGAACTCGTGGACGGCCGCGCCGATATGATGATCACCGGCGGAGTCGACACGGAGAACACCATTTTCGTGTACATGTCCTTCGGCAAGGTCGGTGCGCTGTCCAAGACGGACAAGATCAGCCCCTTCTCTGACGCCGCCGACGGCACCCTGCTCGGCGAGGGCATCGGCATGCTCGCCCTGCGCCGCCTGGCCGATGCCGAACGCGACGGCAACCGCATCTACGCGGTCATCCGCGGCCTGGGCTCCTCCAGCGACGGCCGCGCCAAGAGCATCTACGCCCCGCGCGCCGAGGGCCAGCGCATCGCCCTCGACCGCGCCTACGAAGACGCCGACTGCTCACCCGCATCGGTGGCATTGTTCGAGGCGCACGCCACCGGCACCGCCGTAGGCGACCGCACCGAGCTGACCGCCCTGCGGGAGTTGCTCACCGACAATGCCGCCGACCGCCACGGTGCGGCGCTGGGCAGCGTGAAGTCCCAAATCGGCCACACCAAGGGCGCGGCGGGCGCCGCGAGCGTCATGAAGCTCTCACTGGCCCTGTACCACAAGGTATTTCCGCCAACCATCAACGTGGAACGACCCAACAGCGGCATAGATTTCGACTCGGCCCCGTTCTACGTGAACGTCAAACTCCGCCCCTGGATCCGCGACCCACGCCACCCGGTCCGCCGAGCCGCCGCCTCCGCAATGGGCTTCGGCGGCACCAACTTCCACATGGTCCTCGAGGAATACGACGACGACCGCGCGGCCGTGCGCAACCTGCACCGCACGGCTCGCGCCCACCTGTGGCACGCCCCAACCCCCGCCGCCCTCCTGGCCCTCCTGACCTCCGGCGTCCCTGCCGCCGAGGGCGGACCGATCCCCGCCTCGCACGCCCGCCTGGGATTCGTTGCGACAGAAGACAGCACAGCCGACCGACTGCGCGGCCTGGCAATAGAGCGGCTGTCAGCGGGGCTGACAGCCGCCCCGCAAGCCGCCCAGGCCCGAGGCGGCCAGTCGTCGGCTGATCCCGTGATCGACCGCCCGGACACACAGACCGGGGGCGGGAAACCGTCGGCTGATCTGGGCGTCGATCGCACGGACACGCCGGTCGGAGCCGGACAGCTGTCGGATGAGGCAGGTGTCGAGCCGCTGGACGCGCATGTCCGGGACGCGGCGCTGTCGGCTGGCGGGGGCGAGCGACCGGATCCGGACGTGGGGGATGGTGCGAGCGCTGACCATTGGGTGCTGCCGCAGGGTGTGTACTACCGGCGTTCGGCGGTGGCGGGGCTGAAGGTCGGTGCGCTGTTCGCGGGGCAGGGCAGTCAGTACCTGGATATGGGGCTGGAGGCGGTGGTGAATGTGCCCACCGTGGCCGCCGCCTTCGATGAGGCGAATGCCGCGTTCCCGGGCGGGAGTCCGGGGTTGGCGAGGGCGGCGTTCCCGCCGACGATCTTCGACTCGGCGTTGCGACAGGAGCAGGAATCTACGCTGCGGCGCACCGAATACGCGCAGCCCGCGATCGGTGCCCTGTCGGCAGGGCAGTTCCGGTTCCTGCGCGAACTCGGTTTGCGGTGCGACGGTTTCCTCGGACACAGCTTCGGTGAGCTCACCGCCCTGTGGGCCGCCGACGCGGTGACCACCGACGATTACTTCCGCCTGGCGGGCGCGCGGGGCGCGGCCATGGCACCGGTCGGGGACAGCGCTGACAGCGGTGCCATGGCGGCGCTCGCGGCGAGCCGGGACGTGGTCGAGAAGTCGCTCGCGGAGACGTCGGATGTCGTGGTGTGCAACCACAATGCGCCCGATCAGGTGGTCGTCGGTGGTGGGACGGAGGCCGTGGACGCGCTGGTGGCGGTGTGCGCCGAACAGCGCATCACCGCGCGGCGGCTGCCGGTCTCCGCGGCCTTCCACACGCCCTATGTCGGGCACGCGGTCGAGCAATTCCGAGAAGCACTGCGCACCGCCAGCATCGGCGCGCCCGCCGCGCGGGTCTACGCCAACAGTCCTGGCGCCGGGTACGCGTCGGATGCCGACGCCAATGCCGACACCTTGGCCCAGCAGCTTCTTCGACCGGTGGAATTCGTCGAGGCGGTTCGCGCCATGCATGCGGACGGCGTGACCGTCTTCGTGGAATTCGGCCCCAAGCAGGTTCTCACCGGCTTGGTTCGCGCCATCCTGCCCGACACCGATGTCATCGCCATCCCGACCGACAGTGGCCCGCTGGGTGATTCGGATATCGCCCTCAAACAGGCCGCCGTACACCTCGCCGTCCTGGGCGCCGAGCTGACCGGCATCAACCGCTACGACGCGCCGATTCCGGAAGAGCCCGCGCGCAAAGGTATGACTGTCACCCTCTCCGCGCCCGAGTACATCTCGCCCGCCCGGCGCGCCGCCTACCAGGACGGTCTGAGCGACGGCTACCGCGTCGCCGAACTCGCCGCCCGACCCACAGCCGATCCGGTCGCCCCACTGGCGCCGGTCTCCGTTAATGGCGCTGTGGCACAAAGCATTCAGGAGGAACATCCGATGACCGCCCATCCCCAGCCCCGGAACCACCCCGGAGAGGATCCGGCCGCCCAACACCTCGCCCTGCACTCCCGCTACCTCGACAGCCAGTTGACCGTCGCCGAAAGCGTCGTCGGCCTGATCGCCCAGCACGGCCTCGACGACCCGAACCTCCCGCACATCATCGCGTCGGTCCGCGACCAGAGCGTGGCCATCGGCCACGCCCACGAACGCGCCGCCGAGGTCCTCGCCCGCCTGGCAGAACTCGAACTCGGGGCTGCCCCGGCCACCTGGTCCGACCCGATCTCCTACCTGGCCGCGCCCGCCGTTTACGCCGCCCCTGCCGCGCCCCACCAGCTGCCCGCGGCCCAGACCGCCGTGCCAGGATCCGCACTCGCCGCACAGACGGCCATGTCGTCGGCTGCCACGATCGCCGCACCCGAGGCTGTTGCCGCCCAGGTGCCTGCGCCCGCATCGACCACTGCCCAGGCCGCCTCGACGACGCCCACTGTCGGGCCTGTGGCCACGACGGCACCAGTCTCGGTCGCCGCCTCCACTCCTGTGGCGGAACCTGTGGCGGAACCTGTGGCGGAACCCTTTGTCGCACAGCCGAATCAATCCACCCCGCCCAGCTCGAACGGCCACGCCCTGAATGCCGAGTCCGTCCGGGCCGCCCTGGTCGAGGTTGTCGCCAGCAAGACCGGCTACCCCTCCGACCTGATCGACCCCACCATGGATCTCGAAGCCGACCTCGGCGTCGACTCCATCAAGCGGGTCCAGGTCCTCGGCGCAGTCCAGGAACGTTTCCCTGCCCTCCCGCTGATCGGCCCCGAAATGCTCGGCGAACTACGAACTCTCGACCAGATGGTGGACATCCTAGTCGGAGAGGCAGGTGGTGTCGACCCAAAAGCCCCGTCGCCGACCACTGAGCCCAGCTCGGCCGTCGGCCCCACCGCAACTCCCCGTCACCCGGTCACCCTCGTCGACCTCCCGGCGATCGACCCCATGGATCACCCCTTTCGCGCCGACCCGGTGGCGGTAGTGACCGATCACGGTGGCCAGGACGCTGCGAAACTCATTGCGGGACTGGAGGACCTGGGCTGGACGGTGCGCCGCATCGGCCTACCCGCCGCCAATCCCCGAGAGTTGTCGCCCACCGATCAGGTCGGTGCCGAGCTGGAGTCGGTGGAACGGGCCATCAGCGAAAGGCTGAGCGAGCCTGTTGATCTCGTACTGGTCGTGCTCGACGGCGAGCCGACCTGGCTCGGGGCCGAACGTCAGCTCACCGAGTCCATCCTGCTGGCGAAACACGGTCGAGCCGCTCTGACGGCTGCTGACAGCCACAGGAGATTCGGCAGTGACGCGGCAGATGCAGCTGTCGAAAGCCCTGCTGAGGCACAGGCATCTGATGAGAGCCACCGGGTGAGCAGGGCCGTAGCGGATGGCGGGGATCGTCCCGAGGCGCTGACGTCTGCTGAGAGCCGTGGGGAATCTGGTGTCGGTGCTGAGGGTCCGGTCGGCGCATCGACGGCTGCGACACACAGAGACCTGGGGACTGCTGTTCGCGGTCGCACGGCGTTCGTCACGCTGACCCGCCTCGATGGTGGGCTCGGGCTGACCGGGGCTGCTGAGCCCGAGGCTGGGCTGTTGGCGGGTGTGGGGGGTGTGGTGAAAACTCTTGCTGCTGAGGCGCCTGAGTTGTTTTGCCGGGCTGTGGATGTGGATCCGCGGGTCGATGCCGGTCGGGTCGTGGCGGCGGTGCTGGCCGAGTTGTATGACTCGGCGGTCGACACGCTCGAGGTTGGGGTGGATGTCGACGGGGGGACGGCGGACTGTTGTTCCTGGTCGGTATCGGCATCCTGTCGACGGTTCCGTGGTCGAGTTGGAGGCGGCGGAGCCGGTGATCGAGGCCGATGACGTGTTCGTCGTGACCGGTGGGGCGCGCGGTGTGACTGCGTTGTGTGTGGCGGCGCTGGCTGAAGCTCGTGCGGCGGAGTTCATTCTGCTCGGGCGGACCGAGCTTTCGGAGGAGCCCGCTTGGGCTGCGGGAGTGGATGCGGCCGACCTCAAGGGTGCGGTGATCGGTGAGTTGCGGGCCGGGGGAGGGCGACCTGCTCCGCGTGAGATTCAGCGGCTGCATGGCGAATTGGTCGCGCAGCGGGAGATTCGTGGGACGCTCGAGAGGCTGCGCCGCGCCGGTGCGCGGGCGAGTTATCTCGCCGTGGATGTCACCGACGCCGATGCGGTTCGGGCCGCGCTGGCCGATCGGGCGGTGACCGGAATCGTGCACGGGGCGGGCGTTCTCGCGGATGCGCTGCTGGCGGACAAGACGGTTGCGCAGATCGGCCGGGTGTTCGCGCCGAAACTGCGGGGGCTGGGGGCCGTTCTCGATGCGGTGGATTCGGATCGGTTGCGGCACTTGGTGGTTTTCACCTCCATTGCGGGGTTGCTGGGCAATCCGGGGCAGGCCGATTACGCCGCTGCGAACGAGGCGCTGGCGCGGTTCGTCGCGAGTTGGCGGCGTCGGCATCCCGGGCGGCACGGGGTCGCGATCGATTGGGCGGCTTGGGATGGCGGGATGGTCACTCCGGAGTTGCGCGCTTTGTTCGCTTCGCGGGGAGTGCGGTTGCTCGATCCGGTGACTGGGGCGCGCGCCTTCGTGGACGAGTTCTGCGAAGCGCACCGGGGCGACGGCCGGGTATTGATCGGGGAGCCCCCGGCGCTGGCGGGCACCGGCCCGATTCCCGCGTCGGCGCGGATCGCACGCCGGGAAGTGGCTGCGGTGCAGCATGATCCGGTCATTCAAGATCACCGCATTGGTGCGCAGGCGGTGCTGCCCGCGACCTTCGGGCTCGGCTGGTTGATCAATGTCGCCGAACGGGCGCACCCCGGCCTCCGGGTGATCCGGGTGCGCGACTTTCAGGTGAACAAGGGCATCGTGTTCGACGGTGGCCCCGACATTCCCCGCTGGGTGGAGCTGTCCGCGGGCCGTGTCGACGGCGATCGCGTGATCGTCGATGCGGTGGCGCGCGGAGACAGCGGTCGCCCGCTGCCCATCTCCCACTACGCGGCCACCCTGGAACTGGCTGCGGATGTGCTACCCGCACCCCCGCGGCCACCCCATCCCTCCGGCATCGGAGCCGTGGACGGCCAATCCATCTACACCAGCGCCACCCAGTTCCACGGCCCACGCCTGCAAGGGCTGCGGCAGATCCTCGAATTCACGGATGAGCGCCTGGTCGTGCAATGCCGCCTGACCGACGTCCGGGTGGCCGGGGGCGCATACACCGGAGCCCTGCACAGTCCGGTCCTCGCGGACGTCCTGCTGCAAGGCCCGTCGGTCCTCGGCGGCCGCCTGCTCGGCCAGGCCTGCCTGCCGCTGGCCATCGGCGCGGCCGACTACTACGCGCCGCTCCCTGGCGACGCGGACTTCCTCCTCACCGTCGACGGCGTGCGCCGAAATGCCAATGGCATCACCGCCACCGCGACGGCCACCGATCCGGACGGCGCGGTCCTGGTGCGATTAGACGAGCTGGTGTTCGTGGCGACACCGGCCATGGCAGCCAAGTTCGCCGAATCGGTGGCGCACTGGCGAACGGAGACAGCGCGGTGACAATGACCGAACTCGATTTCGTCGGAGAACCTTTCGACGCCCTCGCCTGGACGACACCCGCCGGGCCGCCCGCACCGGCGGCCCCGCCGGTCGCGCCTGTTGCGCCCGGAGCGTCAGCCGCGCTGCTGCCACCGGTCGAGCCGGACGAGTCGGCGTCCGTCGCGCCGGGGGAGTCGCCCGGACGTGTGGCTGCGGCCGCGGTGTTCGCAGCGGGGGCATCCGATACTTCGGCCTCCTCGACTGCGGTTGATCGGCTGGGCTCAGCTGCCGGTGGGAGTGTCGCGGACCTGGTGCGCGAGATGCGGTTAGCGGTGGTGCGCTCGCACGAGCAGATGTTGCGGGCGCAAACCGCATTGCAGCGCAGAGCTCTGCGCATGGATGGGCATGCGTCCGGATCCATGGCCGGGCCGGAGTTCGTTGCCGAGCCGCCGACCGCTGCGGCCGGGCCGACGCCCGTGGACAGCGAGGCCAGGTTCAAACTGCTTGCCCGCACGGCGGTCACGGAATTGGACGCCACGGCCTTGGGTCGACTGGCCGCGGGTGACATTGCCGCGGTGTTCGGTCCGGATTATGCGCAAGATGGCGCGAATCCGGACATCCGTCTGGGCGGTTCGGCGGTCGTGGCGGTCAGCGGTCTCGCCTTGTACGGCGGGGCGTGGGGGAGCGGCAGTTTGGCCGCCCGACTCGAGCTCTCGGTGCCGGACCGCGCCGCTGTGGTCGAGGCAGTCGTTCAAGCGGCGCAGATTTACGCATTGTCCGTTGGCCTCCAGCTGTGCCTGGCCGATGCCACCTTCGAGTGCGAGGCACCCGGTTTGCCCGTCCAGCCGGTCCGCGTGGAGCTTGGCTCGCTCGGCTCCGGTGATCTCGACCTGGTTCTCGAAGTCACCGAAATCGACCTGGTACCGCGGCCTTATCTCCGCGTGGAGGCGGAAATCTCGGTCGCGGGCTCCCCACTCGGCCGGGTACGCGGTGTGACCGTGGCGGTCGTGGAGAAGCCGGGCGTCCCCATCGGCCCGGAACTCGGCGGAGTCCCCGCGCGCTGGCTCGGGCGGATGGGCCGCTTCGGTGACCGCGCGCTGCTCAGCGAATTCCATCTCGCCCAGATGTGCCGGGGCGATCAGGGTATCGGCTTGGGACCGGAGTTCACGCCGAACAGTGCGCGCAAGGCCACCCGGCCGCCGGATCGCGGTCTGCTGCTGGTCGACCGGTTCATGGAGATGTCGGGCACTCGAGGTGTTCTCGACAGTGGTTCGCACACAACCGAATACGACTCGCCCGCCGATTCCTGGTATTACCGGGACACGGCGAACGCATCCATGCCCAACTGCGTCTATATGGAGACCTCGCTCCAGGCCGCTCTGCTGCTCGGCTACTACCTCGGCCCCACGCTCGCCGATCCGGATGCCACGGTGAGCCTGCGGAATCTGGGCGGCACGGCGACGGTGCTGCGTGAGGTGGATCTGCGGGACACGACGATCGTCGAGCATTCGCAGCTGTTGTCCACCTCGCCGATGCCGGGCTCCACCCTGCAGTCGTTCGCGTACGCGAGGACTGTCGACGGCGAACCGTTTTACGAGGGTGAGACCCTGTTCGGCTACTTCAGTGATGCCGCCATGGCGAACCAGACCGGTTTGGACGCAGGTCGTCACGTGCCGACCTGGCTCGACAGTCAGCCGGTGCGGCCCGCGACCAGAACCATCGATATCGCCGCCCGCCGCGCCGACCCGAACGCGCGACTCGTCTCCCGCGATCACCTCGCCCTGCTGGATCGGGTGCAGGTGGTCGACGACGGCGGTATCTTCGGCAAGGGCTATCTCCATGCGGTCCAGCCGATCGACCCTTCGCACTGGGTCTTCGCCCGCCACTTCCGGTGCGACCCGGTCATCCCCGGCTCGTTCGGTATCGAAACCTGTATTCAAGCCATGCAGGAATGGTTGCTGGACAGCGGATTAGGGGAGGGCATGCGTGACCCCGGGTTCGTCCTCCCCGCCGGGTTGCCCTTCACCTGGAAATACCGCGGCCAATTCCTGCCCACCGATGGCGAATGCACCCTCGAAGTGCATCTGAAGCGAATCCAACAGCGCCCGGGGCGAATTCGCGTGGTCGGCGAAGCGAGCATGTGGAAACCCGGCCTGCGGATCTACGAACTCAGCGATATCGCAGTCGAACTGCGTGAGGAAGGAGCGCAACCGTGGTGAGCACGGTCCCCGCCCAGTTGTCCGATGACGTGCGTATCGTCCGGGATGCGCTGCTGCGCCTGGATGATCCATTCTTCCTGGTGCGCAGCGAATCCGGTGTCGCGGCAACCAACGATCCGGTGGTCGCCCGCGCCGCCCGGGTGCTGACCGCCGTCCCGCCCATCCGCCCGGAGTCCCTGGGCGATGCGGCATTCCGCCGCGCGCACGGTGTCCGGCTGGCGTATATGGCCGGAGCGATGGCCAACGGTATCGCCTCGGCCCGCATGGTCATCGCCTTGGCCCGCACCGGCGTGCTGGCCTCGTTCGGTGCGGCCGGTGTCCTGCCCGCACGGGTTGATGAAGCATTGAGCGAGATTCGCCGAGCCGCTCCCGGTATGCCCTTCGCCTGCAATCTGATCCACAGCCCCAATGATCTCGCCATGGAGCGCGCCACCGTGGATCTTTGCCTGCGCCACCAGGTCCGGTGTATCGAAGCCTCCGCGTTCATGAGTCTCACACCGCAGGTGGTGCACTACCGCCTCGCCGGTCTGGCCGTTCGCGACGGGCGGGTGGTCGCCGAGAACAAGGTGATAGCCAAGGTCTCCCGCACCGAGGTGGCCGAGCTGTTCCTGCGCCCCGCCCCCGAACCGATGGTCCGCGATCTGGTCTCCGCCGGGCTCGTCACCCAGGAGCAGGCCGATCTGTCGCGGCGCATTCCGATGGCGGACGACATTACGGCAGAAGTGGATTCGGGCGGCCACACCGATCGCCGCCCCCTGACCGTCCTCCTCCCCGAACTCATCGCGCTGCGCGACCGCATCCAGCACGAACTCGGCTACGCCGGTCCCGTCCGCATCGGCGCCGCGGGTGGTATCGGCACCCCCACCGCGGCACACGCCGCCTTCGCCCTGGGCGCGGCTTATGTCGTCACTGGTTCCATCAACCAGGCCAGCGTCGAAGCCGCCCAATCCGATTCCACCAAGCAGCTCCTGGTCACGGCATCCAGCACCGACTGCGCCATGGCCCCCTCGGCCGACATGTTCGAAATGGGAGTGGAAGTCCAGGTCCTCAAACGCGGCACCCTGTTCGCCGCCCGAGCCAAACAGCTCTACGACACCTACCGCGCCCATCCCGGCATCGACGCCATCCCGGCGGCCGACCGCGCTCACCTCGAGCAGCGCACCTTCCAACGCCCCCTCGACGACATCTGGTCCAATTGCGTCACCTACTTCACCGACCGAGATCCGGACCAGATCGCCCGGGCCGAATCCGATCCCAAACGCAAGATGGCCCTGATCTTTCGCTGGTACCTGGGCCTGTCCTCGGCCTGGAGCATTACCGGCGATCCGGACCGCATTCCCGACTACCAAGTCTGGTGCGGTCCGGCCATGGGCGCCTTCAATACCTGGGCCGCGGGTTCCTATCTCGCCCCCGCCCCCAATCGCCACGCCGCCGACCTCGCCAGCCACCTCATGCGCGGCACCGCCCTGGCCGCGCGGGTAACCCAACTCCGCTCCACCGGCGCCCGCCTCCCCTCCGCCGCCTGTACCTATATCCCCACCCCGCTGGAACGCTGACCCGATTCCCGGCGCCTCATCCGCGAGTGGATCGAGCGGATCCGGCGGCGGGTCGATGGATGGGTCGACAGCGGAGCGGCGAGGAAGCAGGACAGTCGCATGGTCCACGCGCGGGCCGGGGAACCGAAGTGGCAGTCGCGGCCGTGTTCGCGAAGATAGGCCGACAAGCCGTCGCCGAAGCCGAGGTCGACCGCCACCCGGTCGGCCATGCGCTCGTCGCGGCGGCAGACGAGGCGCCGGGCGAGTAGTTGCGTGATGAGGAGGGCGGCGGCGATGTCCGCGGTGCGCGGGTCGAATACCAGGAGCAGAAATCCGGCCAGGGCGGGCAGATACAGGGCGGAGCCCAGGGCGGCGGCCATGCGACTGAGCGGGCCGTCGCCCGCGAGCCCGGCCGGTATGGCGATGGCGCAGCACACCAGGCTCGGCGGAAAGTACAGCGGCGCCGACAACCAGCCGACCGTCAAGGCCACGCTCTGTCGGCGGGTGCTGAGCAGATGGCCGAGTTCGTGGGCGAGCTGTGCGCCCAATTGCGGACGGTGCAGCGTCCGCACGGCCCCGGTCGTCACTCTGATGGTCCGGAAGAACATGGCCCAGCCTTGAACTTCACGGCTCTTCTCGAGCATCACCACATAGTCGTCCTCGGAAATACCGGCGGCCGCGACGACATCCCGCCACGCCGGGAGGAGCCGATTGGCCTGAGCGGGAGTCCAATCGGGGGTCCGCACATCCGGGCGGACCGATTCGACGCCCCTGCCGATCATCAGGATCGGCACACCGGAACACAGCCACAGTACGACGAGGACAACCGTTCCCCAGTGCCCGAGCAACCCACCGACGCGGGCGACGAGCACGCCCGCCAGCACGATCGACGGCATGGACGCGACCAGCAGCGCGACCGACGATATTCGCCGATGTCGTCGTAGTCTTTCTCGATAGCGGGCCTATTCCCGCAGATGTGCGGATTCCAGCAGCGGCGTACACATCGGCTCCCCCCCAGAGTAACGATCTCTCCCTGCAGCCGAAGATACCCCCGGCGTGACCGCGGAAACCATGAGCTTCGGCCGTGCGTTGAATACATTGCTGAGCAGTACAACTCGGGGAGGGTGCAATATGGGTGTTCTGATCGTGCTGGTGCCGTTGGCATGCTGGTTGCTGGCATCATCGGACCCCCGAATCCGGCTGCGCGTGAGCATCATCCTGCTCATGATCGCCGCCGCCCAGTTGCTGTCCTACTTCGTCCTGTCTGAATGGGAGGCGACCGCCATCTCGGTCTTGCTGACAGCAGAGATCATCACCTTGATCGTGGGCATGAAGGCCGATCCGGTGGTGTGGCACGAATCGGTCCGACTAGGCCTCGGCCGCCTGATCACCTGCGGATGCTGCCTCCTGCTCGCCCTGTTCCTCATGGTCTACGCCCTAGGCGGCGCGACAACCACCTGAACCGGCAGACCTCAGTGCCTCCCAGCGCCGGTCAGCCAGCGCCGGAAGCGCCCCGGCGCCCGCATGGTGCGCCGCAGCGGCCGAATCTTGTCGAGCCAGTCGGGCAATGGTTCGCGCGCGGTGATCCACGCCGGTGGGAGCCCACCCGGCAGGGAGCCGGTGTGGGCGGCGACGATGCCCCCGGTAATGGCGCTGGTCGTATCCGTATCGCCGCCTACCGCGATACAGGTCGCGACGGCGGCTCGGTAGTCGCCGAGATGCGTTGCCGCGACCCACAGGGCGAACGGCACGGTGTCCTGCGCGGTCACCCTGGTGCCATTGCCCAGTTCTGCGGCCGCCTGCTCGGCGGAGGCCCCGAGCAAGGTGTACGCACGGCGAATCAGGCGAGTGGTTTCGCCGTTGCCGAGCCCGTCGAGCACGGTGGTGAGGAATTCCTGTGGCGCAGGCCGGATTCCGTCGAGACGCGCGCGCCCGGCGGCCGCCGCCGCCAGCGCCACGGCCACCGCACCGGCGACCCCCTCTGCATGCGAATGCGTAACCTGCGCCGATCGAACCGCCTCGGCCACAGCCTTTTCCGGATCAGTCGCATAGAACGCCCCCAATGGAGCCACTCGCATAGCTGCTCCATTCCCACACGACCCCTGCCCGCCGAACGCCGCCGCGGAAACGTCCCGCCAATGCGCACCCCGACGAATCCGCCCCAGCGAATCCACCGTCATGAATCCATAGTCGCGCCCCGCATCGAACCGCTCGGCAAACGAGGCCGCCAGCCGATCCTGATCGATCTCCCCGAATGCGAGCAGCTCACCGACCACCGCACAAGCCATCTCGGTGTCATCCGTCCACTGCCATCGCCCATCCGGCAACTCACCCTGCTGAAGCTCCGCGATCCCCCTCCGCAGAACCGGGAACTCGGCCCCCACCGCATCCCCCACCGACAACCCGTTCAACGAATCCATCATCAAATCCACATGCATCGCGCCCGATCCTAGCCAGGTCGGCAGTGTCATGACCCCGGTGACCCTCGCTGGACGAACCGCCTCCGTTCTCGCGGTGCCACTGGGGCAAACAGCCAAGCAGGTACTGGTGCAGTTATTTGTCGGAATTTCACTGCACCAGTACCTGCTCGGCGAAGGGGGTTAGGGGGTTTGGTGGATCCACTGGGCGAGTTTCGGGGCCAGGGTGGGGCTGTCCTTGATCCAGGCGAAGTGGTCTAGGTTCTTGATGTTGGAGTCGGGGGTGAAGTGCCAGCGGGTTGGGGTGGCCGATTTCAGGCGGCGGGCGAGGTGGTCGACGGTGGACTTCGGGCCGAGGGGGTCGGAGTCGAAGGAGATCATGAGGGTGCGTATAGGAAGGCTGCGTAGTAGGCGGTCGTAGTTCAGTTTCGAACCGGCGGGTTTGTAGTTGCCGGTTAGGGCGTGGCGGGACCAGTCGATCATGACGCCGCCTGCCATGGGGCCGCCCATGACCTTGCCGCCTGGCCAGTGGCCCTTGATGTTCGAGACTATGCGGACGTACTGGCTGCCGTAGAGGACGCTGAGCCAGCGGTTCGGTTCGAAGGCGCGCCAGTAGACGACGCCTGTTGCGATGGTGATGATGCCTTCGAGTTGGGTTGGGTGGGCCGAGCCGTAGAGGAGGGACAGTTGGCCGCCTAGGCTGTGGCCGAGCAGGTAGAGGGGGGCTTCGGGGAAGCGGGTGCGGAGGGTGTCGAGGATGGCGGGGAGATCTGCTTCGAGCATTTGGCGGTAGCCGTAGTCGGGAGCCTCGCCGAGGGGTGGGGTGCTCTCGCCTTGGGCGCGCAGATCGACTGTGGCCGTGGATAGTCCGGCGGCGTGCAGGGATTTGGCGATGGGCAGGTAGAACTTCGCCTTCATGGCGATGGCGGGGAGCACGAGCACGACGGGAGCGGCCGGGTCGGCGGCGGGGAGGAGGCGGATGACGAAGGAGTCGGCGGCCGACACGTCGGAGCTGGGCACGGTGACCGGGAGGGCTTCCAGGGTGCTGAATTCCGAGGGTTTGCGGATCTCGCCGGAGTCGGCGGTCTTGTTCGGTGTGGACATGGCGCGGCTCCTGATCAGACGGCGGCGGTCCGGCGGGCGGCGAGTTTGCAGACGTAGTCGAAGGAGACCTTGCCGACGAGGACGTCATTGTCGTCGTAGAGCATGGCGCGGCTGTCGACATCGAAGCGGGTCTGCTCGGTGCGCTCGGCAATGGCGCGGATATCGCGGGTGTCCACGGTGCCGATGGCGCGAATGCGGCCGATGGCGGGCTTGAAGTAGACCGAGCGGGAGTCGCGGACCACCATCCATTCGACCTCGCCGAGATCGGGGGCGGCGGCGCCGACGAAGGCCACGGCGCAGGCGATATCGGCGGCCAGATACAGGGCCGCGGCGTGCACGGTCTTGACGTGGTTGCGGAGCTCGGGATTGTCGGGCAGTTCCGCGATTGCCCGCTCGCCGTTCAGCTCGGTGACTCGCACCCCGGTGAACACGCCGAACGGCACGGCCGCATTGGCGATATCGGCGAGCTTGCCGTAGTCGGGATTCTCGGTGGCGAACTCCGCGAACGGCGCGAAGGCGCGGTCGAAGAATGACGTCTCGGCCATGGTCGGGTCCCTACTGCGTCGAATGGGGGCGGCTGACAGCATCTTTCGATTCGCAGTATGTCCGGGCGGGCGGGCCGGAAACGGGCCCATTGGGAGGTCCTATCGCCGTCTTCGGAACTGTGGAACGTACCAGGGCGGGGCGCGCCCGCGTCGGTAGTGTCCGCAACGGCCGGACATTGTGCGGAGGGACATATCGATGCGACTGCTGCAGCGCGAACGCGCGGATCTCGAGCGGTATCTGCCCGGTCTGGACGGGCGGCTGGCCGAGATTCCGCTCGCCGAACTGGAACGGCCCGGATCGCCGGGCCCGAACATGTTCCGCGACGCGGGCGGTCCGGGCCTGGTGATACCGGCCGAGCTCGAGGGGCTGGGCGCGGATGCGGTCGCGGCGGTGCGGGTGCAGCGGGCATTGGGCTCGCGGTCACCGTCGCTGGCGGTCGCGACCACCATGCATCACTTCTCGGTGTCGAGCCTCGCGCTGGTGGCCGAAGACGCGGGCAATGAATGGCTGCTCCTGGAAGCCGTTGCCACCCAAGGACTCCTGGTCGCCTCCGGCTTCGCCGAAGGTCGGCCCGACGGGCGCATACTCGCACCGACCATGACCGCGACCGTCACCCCTGAGGGCCTGCGCGTCTCCGGCGTCAAACGCCCCTGCAGCCTGGCACGGTCGATGGACCTGCTGACGGCGAGCGTCGTCGTGCCGGGATCGGGCGGGGATCAGCTCGGCGTGGCGCTGATCCCGGCCACCGATCCGGGCGTGACCGTCACGCCGTTCTGGTCCAGCTTCGCGCTCGCGGGCGCGGAGAGCGATCAGGTGACCATCGAGAATGTGCTGGTACCAAGCGATCTGGTCATACTCACCGGCCCGGTCGACGGCGCCGGGCTCGACGAGATCCAGATCATGGGCTTCGTCTGGTTCGAATTGCTGATGACCGCCTCGTATCTGGGCGCGGCCACCGCCCTGGTGGAGCGCGCGCTCGGCATGGACCGGGTGAGCGACAGCGAGAAGCTGCGCCTCGTCATCGCCGTGGAAGCGGCCATGGCTGGCGTGGAGAACATTGCCCGCCAGGTCGCCGACGGCCACTCCGAACAGCGACTGCTCGCCGATGTGCTGCTGGTGCGCTACGCCGCGCAGGACGCCATTGCCGCGGTCGTCCCGCGCGCCGCCGAACTGCTCGGCGGCCTGCACTTCCTGTCCGCCGACGATGTCGGATACCTCGCCGCCGCCGTCAACGGCCTCGGCTTCCACCCGCCGGCGCGCGCCAAGATGGCCGGTCCGCTGGCCGAGTACGCGGCGGGGTCCCCGTTGCGAATCGCCTGAAGGGAATCGGAATGAGCTGGCGCACCAGGACAATCCTGCTGACCGGCGGCTCCGGGGTGGTGGGGCGAGCCCTCATCGACGAGCTGGCCGCCGATTTCGATATCGTCTGCCTGCGGCACCGGCGGCCCATAGGCGATGTGCGAGTCAGCGAGTTCGCCGGTGACTTCGCCCATCCCACACTCGGTTTGCCCGCGGCGGACTACCGTCGGCTGGTGCATCGGATCGATGCGATCGTGCACGCCGCGGCGGTGACGAGCTGGAAGCAGGATCCCGCCGATATTCTCGCCGCGAACCTGGCGGGCCCGACAGCCATGCTGCGTCTGGCCGCGGAAGCCGGTGTGCCGCTGTACTTCTACAGCACCGCCTTCGTCGTGCATCCCTTCGCCGGTGCGGACACCTTCCCCGGTGCGGCGGCCTACCTGCGGTCGAAGCTTGAGGCCGAGAAGCTGGTGCGCGAGCATCCTGCCGTTACCGTCATCGTGCGGCCGTCGGTGATCTCCGGCAGCACGGCCGACGGATCCATGGCGGCCTTTCAGGGGTTGCATCGCGTGCTGGGTGGGGTGGTGCGCGGGCGGGTTCCGCTGGTGCCGTGCGTGCCCGAGTCGCTCATCGACACCATCCCGGTGGATCTGGTCGCCCGAGCCCAGGGTCGACTGCTGCGCGAGCAGGTGGCGACGGGGGAGTTCGCGTTGAGCGTGGGCCGGAATGCCCTGCGCGTGAGCGACTTCTTCGAACTGTGCGAGCGCATGTCGCACGAGCTGGGGATCGAGGTGGTCGCACCGCGATTCCTACCCGGCGAAGCCGTCGAACGCCTGGTACTGCCCCTGCTGGAGGAGGCGCTGCCGCTCGCCGCCCAGCAGATGCTCCGCGATCTGCTCGAATTCTGCTGGCTCTTCCAGACTCCCGAACCATTGCCCTCCTCGATGACCGAACTGGGCTTCACCGACGCGATCACCCACACCGCCCTGCGCGATGCGACGTGGAAGACCCTGCGCTACTGGGCAACCGCGAAAAACCTCCGACCCGAAACCGCGGAGCGGGTCTCATGACGGTCACGAGCGGCGTCCCCGCCTGGCCGGACCTGTGCCGCGCCCACTTCGGCCCGGCGCGCGCCGCATTCGGCAATCTGCTCGGCGGCATGGCCGAAATCGCCTCCGCGGGTGCGTGGGTCGAAGCGACCGACGGCCGCCGCTATCTCGATTTCGGCGGGTACGGTGTCTTCCTGCTCGGGCACCGGCATCCGGCGGTGACGGCCGCCGTGCACCGCCAGCTCGATCGGCATCCGATGTCCACCCGCGTCTTCTTCGAACCGACAGCCCTGCGCGCCGCCGCCGCGCTGACGGCCACCCTGCCGGGCGAACTGTCGATGGTGCAGTTCACCAACTCCGGAAGCGAGGCCACCGAGGCCGCGCTCAAACTCGCCCGCGCGCACGGCAAATCGGCATTGATCAGCGCGCGCAACGGCTTCCACGGCAAGACCCTCGGGGCACTGAGCGTCACCACCAACGAGAAATACCATCGCGCGTTCCGGCCGCTGCTCCCGCGGGTGACCGAGGTGCCGTTCGGCGATGCGACCGTCATGGCCGAGGCGCTCGAAGCGGTCGCGGGCAGCGGATGTGTCGTCCTCGAACCGGTCCAGGGCGAGGGCGGCGTGCACATCCCGCCCGACGGCTACCTGCGGGCGGTGGCCGAGCTGTGCCGACGCCACCGGGCGTTGCTGGTGATCGACGAAATACAAACGGGCCTGGGGCGTCTGGGCTCCTGGTGGGGCATCGACCGCGAAGGCATCGTGCCCGACATCCTGCTCGCGGGCAAGGGCCTGTCCGGCGGCGTGGTGCCCATAGCGGCCATGATCGCCGATCCGGTCACCTTCGCCCCCTTCGCCGATGACCCCTATCTGCACACGTCCACCTTCACCGCCGCGCCGATCGCCTGCGCGGCCGCGCTTGCGGCCATAGACACCATGCGTGACGACGAATTGCCCCGGCGGGCAGCCGAACTCGGCGCACGGCTGCTGGAGGGCCTCCGGCACAGTGCCGACGCCCATCCGGCCCGCGACCGGATCACGGTGCGCGGGCGCGGCCTGCTGCTCGGCGTCGATCTCGCCACGCCCGGCGCAGTCGGCGAACTGTTCCTGAACCTCCTCGACCGGGGAGTGCTCGCCAATCACTCGCTCAATGCCTCCAGCGTGGTGCGGTTCACCCCGCCCGCGATCATCACCGACAGCGACGTCGACCTGTTCCTGGCGGCCTTCGACGACGCACTCGCCGCCGTGCCGTTCGGCTGAGAGGAAAACCCTTGCGCGCCGAAGATTTCCGCTACTTCGCCCCCGCGGCCGAGGCGGCGGACAGTTTCGACCGGATCAGCGATTTCGCTCGCTATCCGGAGGTCACCGATGCGGTCGTCTCGGTCGACTACGCCGAGTCCGGCGACCGCGGCCTGATCTCCGCCTGGGTCGTGAAATTCCGCCGCGGCCTGCTGTGCTGGACCGAACGCGATGTCTTCGACCGCGCCGCCGGAACCATCGAATTCGAACAGCTCACCGGAGATTTCACCAGCTTCCACGGCCGCTGGCGGATCACCGGCACCGAGCGGGGCGCCGAAATCGGCTTCACCGCCGAATTCGACCTGGGCATGCCCACCCTCGCCGACATTCTCGATCCCGTCGCGGAATCCGCGCTGCGGGACAACATCACCCGCATTCTCGGCGGCCCGCTCGGCGAACTCCATCCGCTGACCCCCGCCGATACGGCTGAATCGAAAGGCTGACCCGTCGTGACCATCACCGACATTCCCGAATTCTTCCGGGACCACAATCCGGGCCGCGGCCTGAAACGCATTACGGCCATTTCGCGGCCGCCCGCCACCGGCTACTACGGCGATGCCTGGCATACCGCCGCGGCGCGGTTCCCGGATCAGCGGATCGCGCTCCAGCGACCGGCCGATATCGCACCGGAGGCCGGTACCGGATACACGTATTCGCAATGGGCGGATCAGGTTTCGGAAATCGCAGCCTGCCTGTTCGAAACCGGTGTGCGCCCGTGGGACCGGGTGGCGGTGATGAAGGCCAATCATCCCGACGTCCAGGTCATCGGCAGCGCGGTCGCGCGCCTGGGAGCCGTTCCGTTCCAGCTGGCCTGGAATCACGACCACGATGTCGCCACCACCCTGCTGCAGCGGCTCGACCGGCCGTTCCTGGTGACCGATCACGGCAGGCTCGCACAGGCCGAGCTGAGCCCGGAGGAGCTGCGGACGCTCACCACCAGAACCATTGTCGTCGGCCGGGATCCGGCCCCGGAGGGCACTGTCCACCTCGACGATCTGCGCGGCGCGAATCCGGCCCCGGTCCGGTTGCGGGGCTGGAGCGAGCCCATGGTGGCCACCCACACCTCCGGCACCACCGGCTACCCGAAATTCGCACTGCACTCCGCCGAAACCCTGCACGCGGTCGCCCATGTGGAAACCGAGCACTGGGGTGGCCTGGGCTTCCGAAACAGCGACGTCTTCGCGTTCTTCGACCCGTACTTCCACCAGCACACCATTACGGCCTTGCTGACCCTGGCCACCGTCGGCCCGCGCTTCGTCGCCATTTCCGATGTCCTGGAACCGAATGTGGCAGACCTGCTCGCGGCGGACAAGCCCACGGTCGTCGACATGCCGCCGAATATGTACCTCGTCCTCGAACACCTGGCATCGGATCCGCGCGATCTGTTCGAGAAGGTCCGCTTCTACATCAGCTCCTTCGACGCCGTTCACACCCGCTCCATCCGGACCTTCCTGGCCGCCAGCAAGTTCACCCTGCCCGGCTGGATGCAGTCCTGGAGTCAAACCGAACAGGGCACGATCGTCCTGCGCCCCTACCTGAAATTCATGGTGCGCAAGGTCGGCCAATTCCCGCCGCCCTCGCAGAACATGGGCTGGCCCCTGCCCACCGTCGCGAAACTGCGCGCCGTCGATCCCGAAACCGGCGTGGAAGTCCCGCGCGGTCAGGTCGGGCTGATCGAGATCGATCACCCCGGCCGCTGCCTCGCCTATATCGGCGAACAGCACCGCCACACCAATAAGGCCGACGGAACCTGTTGGAACACCGGCGATCTCGGCATCATCTCGCGCTGGGGCACGGTCCGCCTCATCGACCGCGAGATCGACCGCATCGAGGGCGGCAGCGGCATCGCCATCGAAGACGCCCTGCTGGATCGCCTTCCCGAAACCAGCGAGGTCGTCATTCTGCCCCGCGCCGCGGCGCTGCCCGCACCGGTCTACTCCACCTACTCCGGCGAGCCCGTTCCGGCCGAGCGGTGGGCCGCGGCGACCGCGGGTCTGCCCACCCTCGCCGGTCCGATCCACTTGCCCTGGAACGACTTTCCCCGCACCGCCACTTGGAAGATCCGCCGCGTGGAACTGCGCCGCCGCCTCTCCGACGAGGCGCCCACCGGAATCGGCGCATGGACCTGACGCCCGGCCCCCTGGACGCCCGCCCCGGCCAAGCCGTCTACAGCCGCCGCATTCTCGCCGTCTACGACCTCGGCGTCCTGCGCCTGTCCTACCCCCTGGCCTGGGGTTGCCCGAGCAAACACCTGGTGGCCCACTACAACCGGAACGTCGGCGTCAACCACCTGGATATCGGCGTCGGCACCGGCTTCTTCCTGGACCGCTGCCGGTTCCCGCAGCCGCCGACCATCACCCTCGTCGACATGAACGCCAACTCCCTGGCGGTCACCGACGAACGCCTGCGCCGCTACCGCGTCTCGACCCTCCAGGCGAACATCCTCGACCCCCTGCTCCTGCCCCCGGAAAGCTTCGACTCCATCGGCATCAACTGCCTGCTCCACTGCCTTCCAGGCACTTTCGACCAGAAGACCACCGCCCTGGCGAACGTGCGAAAACTCGTCCGCCCCGGCGGCGTGGTCTTCGGTTCGACGGTCCTGGTGAAGGGCGTCCACCACAACCCGCTGGGCCGCTACCTCGTGAACTCCTGGAACCGCCGGGGCATCTGGTCCAACCGACACGACGACCACCCCGGCCCCCAGCGCGCCCTCGGCTCGCACTTCACTCACGTGGAGATCGAAATGCGAGGCCGCTCAGCACTGTTCACCGCACGCCCCTGACCCGACGGGACCGCGTCAGCGCAGCACCGGGAAGTTGCTGCGGAAGCGGTCTTCGGGATCGCGGGACCGCTTGACCGCCCGCAGCCGGTTCAGCGCGTCCGCGCCGAAAGCGTTTGCGGCGCTTTCGGAGTTATTGAGGAAGCCGAACGGCTTGCGCCCGCTGACCGTCGCGCCGAGGCCGTCCACGAGCTGCTGCCGCCGCTCCGCGATGGCCGCGCTCGCCTCGGGTGAAACCCCCAGGCCGACGGTGTAGAGCAGGTACGGATCGCTGATCGGGCCGTGCGGGCTGTCCGACGGCCGCGTCATGGCCCCGCCCAGGTGGCGCAGCTGCACCTGGAGCAGCGGCGCGATCGGTTCCGCGAGTACGGCCTTCGCGGTGGCATCGCCCAGATCGGTGAGCAACTCGCCGCGCGACAGGCCCGGCCCGGGATCGATCGGATCATTGGCGATCGTGCCGAGCTCGGCAATCGGCAGCTCGGCCCGGCTGTCGGACACCGGTTCGCCGATACCGGCCAAGGGCCGCAACAACTCTCGCGCCGAATCGGCATCCCCGAGGTAGGCGAGTTCGATGCCGACCATCGGCGCGCCGCCCGGGAACTGCACCAGGTTGAACCACACCGACAGCTCGTCGGGCGCGTCCGCGGTGATCTCCCGGAAGGCCTCCATCGCCGCCTCGGAACGGTCACCGGCCCAGGTCAGCATGCCGCCGTACAGGCGCGGCGCGGGCAGCAGATCGAATTCGAGCGCGGTGACGAAGGCGAAATCGCCGCCGCCACCCCGCAGCGCCCAGAACAGTTCGGCATCCGAGTCCGCCGTCACCCGGGCGGTGGCGCCGTCCGCGGTGACGACCTCGAACGCGGTGACGCGATCGGCGGCCCATCCGTACGCGCGCGAGAACCAGCTGATGCCGCCGCCCAGGGTGTACCCGGTGACGCTCACACCGGGCGAGCTGCCCGCCAGCCCGAGCAGCCCGTGCGGGCTGGTCCGCGTCAGCACCTCACCCCAGGTGACGCCCGCACCCACCCGCGCGGTCCGCGCGTCCGGATCCACCCGCAGCTCCCGGAGTTTCCCGGTGCGCACCAGCACCACGCCCTCGGTGTCCCCGCTGGCGCCGTGCCCGCTCGGCTGTGCCGCCAGCGTCAGCTTCCGGTCGGCCGCGTACCGCACCAGTGCGGCGGCGTCGGCCGCATCGGCAACCTCGACCACGGCGGACACCGGCTGGTCGACAGTCAGATTCCAGGGCGTGCGCGCCCGATCGAATCCGCTGTCACCCGGCAGCAGCACCGCACCGCGCACCGCGCTCCGCAGGTCGGAGAGGTTCGTCATGAAATCTCGGCAACTTTCGATCGGCCGACCCCGGGGTCGGCGAAGCAGCGCCCGCAGGCGCGAGGACAGGGGTGGAAGCGTACCGTGCGGTAGGTCGATTCCATGATTCGCGGCAGCGACGGGGGATCCGCATCAAGCGCGAAAGGATTGAGCCAGTTGCCTGGTCAGTAGTCCGCGCGCACCGACCAGGGACGGGCCGTACCAAGTGAGGCTGCTGCCCTCGACCAAGGCCACGGGGATACCGGGGAAAGCCTAGGGACCATCGGTTTCGGTGAAGACATAGGGCTCATCGGGGAGGACGGCGAACTCGACGCCCTCGACCAGCTCGCCGGGGGACACCGTCGGATACCGCTCCGGACGGTCGGCGTGGACCAGTCGCAGTCCTAATCGCGCGGCGAGGTCGGCGGTGAAGGTGTCACGCCCGACGACCATCCAGGGATCGCGCCAGATGGGAATCACCGCGGGGCGGACCGGTTCCGGGGGCGGCGCGACCCACTCCGATGCCGCATGCCGCAACCAGGCCGGGGCGGGGACGCCCAAGGCTGTCGCGAACAGTCGCTCGAGGGAAGCGAATGCCTCGTCCAGGGTGCGAATCCTGGTCACCCATACCGGAATTCCCGCCGCCCGCAGGCGTTCGACATCGAGGCGGCGGTTCTCCTCCTGATTGCAGATCACCAGATCCGGCGCGATCTCGGCAATGCGCCTGACATTCGGATTCTTGGTGCCCCGCACCCGCTCGACCGCGAGATCCCGCGGCTGGGTGCACCAGTCGGTCGCCGCGACCAGCAGTCCCGGACAGGTCACGGCGATCGACTCGGTCAGCGACGGCACCAGCGAGACCACGCGCCGCACCGGCCGGGGGATCCGGACGAGCGCGCCGAGATCGTCGGCCGGGTCGGCCTTGTGCGAGGACGGCGTGGGGTCCACGGGATCCCAGGGTAGTCCCGGCGGCCGCCGCCCGGCCGGAACTCAGAGTGTCGAACCGCGCCAGGCCAACTGCAGCTCATGCCTGCCCACCGCCGTGCGGAACGCGGACAGGGCCGGGGCGCAGGCGGTTTCGAAGGCGGCGATGCGGGCCGGGGGCTGCCAGGTCTGATCGCCGTCGAAGCCCGAGTACCAGATTTCCGAGCCGCTGGCCGACTTCCAGGTCAGGTGCAGGCGGCCGTCGTGGGCGGCCAGGGCCGGGGCGAGATCGGAGTACGCGTCGGGGGGATTGCTGCGCGAGATCCAGGCGACGCCGTCCTCCGAACTCCAGAGCCGAATCCAGCTGTCGTCGTCGAAGGTCGCCCGGGCGCCGCGGTGCGCCAGATAGAGCCGGTCGCCGAGCACCGCGATTGCGGGGGAGTCGGCGGAGAGGATGCCGGGCAGCGGGGTGGGTGCGCTCCAGCCCGCATCGCCCCGGGTCGCGGTGTAGAGGTTCTGGTCGGAGCCGATGAGATGGTCGGTGCCGCGCCAGAAGGCATGCAGCGCACCGCGGAACACCACCAGGCACGGCGCGCTGGAGGTCTCCGCGCCACCCAGGATCTGCTGGTCCTCCCATTTGTGCCCGTCCGACGAGGTGGACCAGTAGATGCTTTGATCGCGGTCGGCGCCCTTCCAGGCCAGATACAGCCGTTCGCCGCCGTCCTCGTCCACCGCGGCCAGCGCCGGATGCTCGGAGGTGCCGACGAACGGGAAGTTCCAGGGCGGCGACCAGGTGCTGCCGTCCTCGCTACCGGCGAACCAGATGCTGTTCGTACTGTCCTCCGCCCGCCAGGCCATGTGCAGGCGGTGCTGGAACTCGGTCAGCGCGGGCGCCTCGGGCGAGGTGGCGCCGGGCACCGGGGCCTGTTCGGTCCAGGCGCCGCCCGCCGGTGCGGCGGAGGCCCATAGTCGAGTGTCGGGATTTCGGCGGGAGAAGGGATTGTTCATGGAACTCACCGCGGCTTTCTGGAGTGCGCGAATCAGGTGGTGATGATTTCGATGGTGCGGGTATCGGCCGCGTCGCCGTTCCACGCACGCGCGAGGCGGAACTCGACGGCATACGGTCCGGGGGCGGTGGCACGGATCAGAAAATGCTGGGTGCCACCGTCACCGGGTTGTCCGCCGGGTTCCGGGGTGAATCCGGCATCG
This sequence comes from Nocardia crassostreae, assembly GCF_001613405.1. Taxonomy (GTDB): domain Bacteria; phylum Actinomycetota; class Actinomycetes; order Mycobacteriales; family Mycobacteriaceae; genus Nocardia; species Nocardia crassostreae. The sequence continues at coordinate 202,469 of NZ_BDCH01000023.1, read as the reverse complement.
ACGATCTCGACGCCGTCGGGAATATCGCCGGGCCGCCAGCGATAGCCCGTGACAGGGGCCGACCGCAGCTCGAGGTCGACGGTCCGGCCCACCGCGGCGGTGATTCTCATCCGAACCACTTGTGGAACAGCGCGGAATTCGCGCCCTCGGCAAAGCAGTCCAGGCGGCCGGAGGTCCCGGACGCGGCGGCCGCGCCGGAAAAGAGCTGCCCACCCAGATTCTCCTCGGCGCTCCATTGAGCGCCGTCCCACCAGCGATGCATCATGCGGAAATCGACTCCGGGATAGAACAGGTCGATGCGATCGGGTCCCCAGGAGACGGCGGCCGGGGCACCGGCGAGATAGCCGCCCAGGTTCTCCCATTCGCTCCACTTGGAGCCGTTCCAATACTTGTGATGCAGCTGGTTGTCGCCGCCCTTCGCGAAGGCGTCCAGCCGGTCGGCCGCTCCCGAGGCGACCGCCGGAGCGGAATCCAGTACGCCCCCGAGCTGCTCCCAGCCACCCCACTGGCTGCCGTCCCACCACAGATGCCACAGCGCGGAATCCATTCCGCGCGCGAACACATCGAGGCGGTCCGGACCCCACGACACCGCGGCCGGATCGGAGGACAGCGCCCCGCCCAGCGCCTCCCAACCGCTCCAACCGCCTTGGAACCATGTGTGATACAGCTGATGGTCATGACCCGCGGCGAATACGTCGAGCCGGTCGGGCGCCCACGAGCAGATGGCCGGTCCGCCCTGCGCACCGCCGCCCAGTGATTCCCAGCCGCCCCAGTGCGCGCCGTCCCACCAGCGGTGGTGCACCGCGGCATCCGCGCCGCGCGCGACGACATCGAGGCGGTTCGGGCCCCAGGACACGGCGGCGGGTTTGGACGTCAGGAGCCCGCCCAGCGATTCTCAGCCGTTCCAGCCGAAGGCCGCCGGGAGCCGCACATTGCGTGCCGTGGCAAAGGAATAGGTATCGAAATTGCATTCCCCGTACGCGATTTTGAAGAAGCCGGACATGCCCCAGCCGGTGCCCCACGAGTTCTTGGCGATCCAGCACTGCTCGGCCTCGGAGTAGCCGATCACCTCCACGCAGTGCCCGCCCTGCCACCTGCCGGTGACATGGTGATACACCCCCGAGCCGTAGGCGAAGAAGTCGTCGTAGACGTCGAAAGACGCTGCGCACGGGCCGATTTCGGATAAATGATGCTTGCGCGCGGCGATATCGGTGAGCAGTTCGTGGCTCTCGATGCTCACCTGGGTGGCCGGTCGATCGAGTACCTGCCGCTGATAAGGCTTCCACAGATTGGTCGCGGGATCGATCTGCGGCGGATTGTCGAAGGCGCTCATATACGGCAGCGCACTGTCACCCACGACGCCGCGCAGCTTGATCTGCTCCATGCACGCGTGCGCGTTCCAGCCGCCGCAGCTCGGTCCGTGGCTGGAATTGAAATGCGAGTCGGCCTCGGACAGGTCGAGCAGCTGCGAATGTTCGATGGACGCCATGGATTCCACCACCGCCGTACAGCAGAACGAGACGCACGAGCCGCAGTTCAGCTGATCCCTGACCGAGGTGACGTGATTGCCGTTGTGGTCGCGCCAGTCGACCGCCGGTGCGAAGGCCAGGGATTCGGCCGCGGCGGTGTCCGGTCGCCCGGCGGCGGCCAGAGCCAGGTCCTCGTCGCTGAACACGACGCCCAGCAGGGCCTTCTTCCTGGCATCGCTCAGCAGTGATTGCGGGGTCTCGCGGGCCGACCAGCGCGCCTTGGCGTTTCGCAGCTGATGGTTCAATTCGGTGGTATCAAGATTGGCCATAACACTGTCCTTGGTTGGAACCGAAGTGAATTGGCCGCTTCGTCGCGGCGGACGTGGCCGGTGCCCCGTGCTGGAACCACCCTCAAAGTATGCGCGATGGCCTACCTGGGCAGAGGCGGAATCGGCGCTGCCCAGGTACGAACCGAATTGCCAGTTTCTGTTGTGGCACTGATGATCTCACCGAATCGTGCGGTCAGCTGTAGGCTACCTTCCAGCTCTTGATGGCATTGAGCCAGCCCGAGCGCAGCCGGATCGGCGGGGAGATCTCGGAGAGGTTCGGCATGACGTCGGCGATGGTATTGAACATGAGGTCGATCTCGAGCCGTGCCAGATTGGCGCCCGCGCAATGGTGGGTGCCGCTGCCGCCGAAGCCCACGTGCGGATTGTGGGTGCGGAGGATATCGAACTCGTAGGGGTTCTCGAAGTGGGATTCGTCGAAATTGGCCGAGGCGTAGAAGAGTCCGACGCGATCGCCCGCGGCGATCGGCTGCCCGCTGATCTCGGTATCGCGCAGGGCGGTGCGCTGGATGGCGACCACCGGGGTGGCCCAGCGGACGATCTCGTCGACGGCCGTCCGGGGCCGCTGGGTCTTGTAGATCTCCCACTGGTCCGGATGGTCGACGAACGCCTTCATACCGAGACTGATGGCATTGCGGGTGTTCTCGTTACCGCCGACGATGAGCAGCACCACGAACCACGCGAACTCCTCGGAGGTCAGGCCCGCGCCCTCGACATCGGCCTGGATCAACGTGGTGACCAGGTCGTTCCGCGGGGCCCGGCGCTTCTCCTCGGCGAGATTCCAGGCGTAGCCCATGACGCTCGCGGTGGCCATCCGGTGATCGCCCTCGAAGTCGGGATCGTCATAGCCCATTATCTGATTGGTCCACTCGAAGAGCTGACCCCGATCGGCCTGCGGCACGCCCAGCAGTTCGGCGATGGCCTGTACCGGAAGCTCGCTGGCGACCTGTTCGACGAAGTCGCCACCGCCGGATGTGCTGGCCTCGTGGACGATTCGCTCGGCGCGCTCGCGCAGCGCGGCCCGTAGCGTCTCCACGGCGCGCGGTGTGAAGCCCTTGGAGATGATGCGACGGAACCGGGTGTGCTTGGGCGGATCCATATTCAGCAGCATGGCGCGCTGAATCTCGATCTCCGCGCGGGTGGTATCGCTGGGCTGCCGGATGACCGCGGTGTTCTCCTCCGAGGAGAAGACCTCCGGATTGCACGAAATCTCCTTGATGGCATCGAGTTTGGTGACAACCCAGTAGCCGCCGGTAGCGAACCCGCTGCGCCCGTCGGGCTGCGGATTCCAGTACACCGGGGCGGTGCGGCGCAGTTCGGCGAACTCCTCGACGGGCAGGCGCTCGGCGAGCAGATCCGGATCGGTGAAATCGAATCCGGCGGGGATGGACGGCACGGAACCTCCTGGACGAATGATCATCAAAAGTCAATCATGCGTCCCGATGAGTGGCGCGCCGAGGCCTCAGGATGTCTTCGGGCAGAACGGGTCACACGCGGCGGGCACACTGGGAACCGGCGGCGCTTCGTCGAAATTCGCGGTGCTCACCACCAGCAGGACGGCGATGGCGAAGCCCTGCAGCAGGGTGGCGGTGGCGACCACGAGCGCCCAATTGAGCCGCGGGAACGTGATGACTTCGGTGCCGTCGTCGAGGATGTGGAAGATCACCGCGGCGCTCACGCCTGTGCGAGACAGTTGTGTCAGAACGGCGCTACGCCACCAACCCCTAGCCATGGCCGAACCCGAAGCCTTTACCCGGAACAAATCTGAAGTGCCGTCAATGCGGCATCCTCAGGGTACGTCTCACCTGCGGTGATAGCTACGGAGTATCTGGCAAATCGGATTACGAATACCGATCAGTTCGGTCTAAGAAACAGCTCGAATCGGTTGGGATTCGGGGGTCCAACCGATTCGAGGTCACTGCGTCAGCGGGGCGGACTACCTACCCTGCAGGATGTAGGGCGGGTAGGAGCCGGTGTCCAGCTGGCACCGCCACTCGCGGATGGCACCCTCTCGCTGGAACTGCTGGTCCGCATCGATACACCGGCTGTTGGTCGTGTACGACCCGATGTAGCGCCAGCCGTCGCCCAATTCGGCCTCGGGCCCCGCCTGGGCGGGGCCGCCCAGTGCGGTGAGTCCCGCGATCGCGATCCCGGCGCCGATAGCTGCTGCACGTATGCGCATCATTCTTCCAATCTCTGTACGGGACAGGCCGATCGAGCTTTTCGCCTGCCCACAGCCCGGCAGCTTACGACCGGCGACCCCTGCGTAGCAGTGAAATTCGAGGATTTCGTTTTGAAAGCTGCTGGCAGCCAATGGAATTGGTGTCTTGCGTATGAGCAAGATCGATGCCGGGGCTTACCTCCCGGAAAGATGCGGTGACGAGGGATAACATCGGATCGTGATCACGAGGGAAGTACTCTGCGCGTTCTCCCTGACCGCGGTGGCCGCGGTCCTGTTCTCGACGACCGGGTGCGGCGCGGATGACTCACACGCCGGTCATACCCCCACGGCGACGCAGCGCGCGACCTCGCCGAAACCGCCGCCGACCACGACGCTCGCGGCGCCCACCGTGACCGTTCCGGCCGTCGGCGAGGTGCCCGGCAATGCGAACGCGGCGGCCGCATTGCAGCCGTGGGTGCGGGACCTGGTCGCCGGGGATACCGATGAACTGGTGCGCAAGTGCTGGACCATCGAGCCGCAGCACGCCCGCGAGATGTACGCCGACAAGAACGGAATTCTCGCCGCGATCGGAGAACCCGGCATCGACGGGCAGTTCGCCGTGAGCTGGCAGGGCCCGGTCCGGACGGTCAGCGTGAAACGCGGCGAGATCGCCTCCGGATACGCGTGCCCCTATGTGCGCCCGACCGGATCCCGCACCGGCTTCACCGAGGCCGATGCGCGGTACGCCGTCTACCGGTACCTGTCTCGATGGGTGGGCAGGCCGGTCGATTCCTCCGATGTGGAGGGCGCCTACCCGCTGGTGTGCGCCGGTTCCGTGCTGGCGGGCAATCCGGGCAGACTCACCGGGACCACCGCCTTCGGCGAATCGACGTCGCGGGTGGTCGGCCGCGACGATGTCGAAGTGTCCGTGCCCGTGACGAATTCGTCGGGTGTGACGGGGCCGCTGGTCTTCGCGACGGCCATCGGTCCGGAGGGCTACTGCATCAACGACATCAGCGGGTGACCCGCTCCAGAATCTTCAGTGTCTCGATGGCATCGCGCGGGTCGACGGGGACGGGCGCGCCGTCGCGGAGCGCCGCGGCCATGCCGCGGTAGAACGCCGGATAGTCGCCGGGCTCGCTGGGCACGGGTCGGGTGTCGTCCTCGGTGCCGAACAGGCCCCAGTGCTCGGGTTCGACCGTGCCCCAGGGTTTCCCGTCATCGGGGCGGCGACCGGCGCGCAGGGCCGCCTCCTGTGGATCGAGACCGTATGTCACATAGGCATTCTCGGAGCCCAGCACGCGCAGGCGCGGGCCCAGTTGCGGCGCGACGGCGCTCATCCACAAATGGGAGCGCACGCCATTGGCGTGGGTGAGCGCGAGGAAGGCGTCGTCATCGGCCTGCACGCCGGGGCGGTGGCGGTCGCGTTCGCCGTACACGTCCACGACCGGCCCGAAGAGGGTGAGGGCCTGATCGACGAGATGACTGCCCAGATCGAAGAGGATGCCCGCGCCCTCGTCCGCGCCGCCCAGTTCGCGCCAGCCGCCCTTGGGCGTCGGCCGCCACCGTTCGAATCGGGATTCGAACCGGCGCACCGTGCCCAGGCTGCCGTCCTCGATGAGCGCCCGCGCGGTGCGGAAGTCACTGTCCCAGCGCCGATTCTGGAAGACCGACAACGGCAGTCCGGCCCGCGAGGCCGCCGCGACCACCTGTTCGGCCTCCGCCGAGGTGACCGCGAACGGTTTGTCCACGACGATCGCGAGCCCGGCCGCCAAGGCTTGCAGCGTGAGCGGCGCATGGGTGCGGTTGGGCGTCGCGATCACCGCCAGCTCGATACCGTCCGGATCGGCGAAAAGCTCATCGGCCGTGCGGAATACGCGCACCCCGGGATGCTCCGCGAGGGCCTGCTCGGCGCGTTCGGCCGAGGAGGTCACCACGGCGGCGACCCGCAGCCGCGGCTCGGCGGCAATGAGCGGCGCGTGGAACACCGCCCCCGCCAACCCGTATCCCACTACGGCCACACCGATGTCCGGCACCTCGTTCACCCTTCCGTCGCGACCGGTTCCAGCGCGTCCGCCGCGGCCCGCACCCGCGGCAACCGGGCGAGATCGGCGAGCAGGCCGGTGAATGCGAAATCCACGATCTCCGCGGGACTCACCGCGTACTCGGGCACCGCCAGCACATCGAACAGCGCGATCACCAGCCGCGCCCCCGTGGCCGGATTCATGGCCCGCACATCGCCCTGCTCCTGCGCGGCGGTGACCAGATCGACCACCACCGCGTCGAATTGCCGGATCAGCTCGCGCTCCGCGGCGAAGCTGTCCTGATACAGCTCCGGCGTGGTCAGGATGGTCACCAGCACATACGGCGAATCACGCAGATGCTCCAGCGATTCCCGCAACCACCGATGCAGTTTCACAATGGCCGGCGCGGACACCTCCGCGAGTTCCCCGGCCAATTCGAGCGGCCGCCCCACACCGAGCCGCACCAGCGCCGACAGAATGTCGTCCTTGGTCGAGAAATGCTTGTAGATGGCGGGTTGCGCCACCCCGATCGCCGCGGCGATGGTGCGGGTGGAGGTGGCGGCGTACCCGCGTTCGGCAATGAGCTCGGCGGCCGTGCGCAGAATGCGATCGGCCGCCGAGCTCATTCCGGACGTCGGTGCGGGCATGCCGACCAGGCTATCGCGACTCGCCCACCGGTCCGGGCCACGGCGTGTCGCCGAGTAGGGCCTGGGCGAGATTGCGGTAGAAGGCGATTATGCCCGGCGCCTCCTTGGGGCTCAGATGCCCGCGCTCGGCGAAGCGCGAGCCGACCGCGCGCTGTACCGCCTCCAATCCCGCGCGATCCTCCTCGTTGATCATGGCGGTCACCGCCTGCTGGGTGCGCTCGAGCGACTCGTCCCCGGCCGCCGCCAGTTCCGGCGTGGTGAGCACTCCGCCCAGCACCCGCACCCGGTCGATGGTCAGCGGGACGAAGGTCAGCCACACGATCTGGTCCGACAGCGCGATGAAGGCGCTCACCGGAAATCCGACCAGCACCATGCCGTTCGCCTGCTGCATATCGTCGAGTCGCAGTGTCTGCGACGGCATGGGCAGCGTGAACGGGATCCGCGCGTGCAGCACCCACGGCGAGTAGTGCTCGACCGTCACATCGCCGCCGCCGGGTATGAACGGCTCCAGCGTCTGCTGGTGCAGTCCGAGCACGTGATAGTTCTCGTGCCCGTTCTCCATCACCACTTTCCAATTGACCTGCCATTCCAGCGACCACGTGTCGACCAGCGTCATGCGGTCGAGCCGATAGGCGGCGAAGCGGTGGGCGGCCAGTTCGAGGTGCGGCTCGATGGGATCGGCATCGGCATCGGTGTTCACCCAGACGAACCCGTTCCACTCGCTGACCGCGAACCGCGGCAGTCGGCAATCCGCCTGCACGAATTCGGCATTGCCCCCCATGTATGGCGCGCCGCGCAGCTGCCCGTCCAGGGAGTAGTTCCAGCGGTGATAGGGGCAGGTGAACGATTTGAGCTGTCCCGCACCGGGCTCCACCAAGGGCATGAGCCGATGGCGGCAGACGGGGGAGAGGGCATGCAGCGCGCCTTCCCCGTCGCGGGTGACCACGATCGGTTCGCCCGCAATGGACACTGACACATAGTCGCCTTTTTCCGCTAACTGGTCGGTGTGCGCGACCAGGAACCACGAGCGGCGGAAGATCCGCTCGCACTCGAGCTCCCACAGTTCGGCCGAGGTGTACGCGGCTGGCGGCAGGCTCAGGGCGGGGGGTTGCGGATCGAGGTATTCACGCAGTGTTGTGCGAATCTCATCGATTCCCCGGTGGGTGAGCACGGACATCTTGGAACCTCCCAGGCGGTGGGTTATCGATCGATAACCTCTGATTGTCAGGTTATCAAGTGATAACCCTGCGTCAAGGGAGTTCCGCGCGCAGAGGTGTCTGAGAGGGATAGCCATCGCGTCGCCGGAGCCCGTGCGAGACGCTGTGGCGGAGGAGGGGTCTCCGCAACGATGTCCCGTCCAAACCGCACTTGTGGTCTGATATGTGCCGAATGCCCCCAAAATCGATGGCTTCTCGGCCGTTCCCACCGTGGTTCGCCCACGGTGCGCCGCGGGACGGTCGAGTGCGTCGATTTCGGATTGCTCCACGGCTCGAATGAGAGGAATGCAGTACTCGGATGGATAGGGTTCGTCGTACCGTTCGAGGTAGAACTCGTCGTAGGTCGGGGGGCCTTCTCTTTGTTCAGTTGCTGACCGCCGCGGTGGAGTCGGCGGCGGATTAGATTGCCATTAGCTATGAACCGACCGGTATGTCGGGCGAGCGGCGCGAGATCGGCTACACCGAACTCGACGAGTCCTCGTCGCGCCTGGCGCGGGAGCTGATCGATCGCGGCGTCGGGCCGGGCGATATCGTCGCCGTCGGTTTCACCCGGTCGTTCGAATCGGTGCTGGCGGTCTGGGCCATCGCCAAAACCGGTGCGGCGTACGTGCCCGTCGACCCCGGGCTGCCGCCGGAGCGGCGCGCCTATATCCTCGCCGATTCGAATGCCGTGCTCGGACTGACCGATACCGCGCACCGCGCCGCGTTCGGCGCCGATATCGAATGGCTGGACCTCGCCGATCCGGAATTCCGTGCACGCGTGGCCGCCCGGCCCGCGCATCCGATCTCCTATGTCGACCGGGTCCGCGCGCGCACCGAACAGCATCCGGCCTACGTCATCTACACCTCCGGGTCCACCGGCCGCCCCAAGGGCGTGGCGGTGACCCACGCCGGGCTGGCGGCGCTGGTCGCGACCGCTCGCGAGCGCTACCGCGTCGGTCCCGGCGCCCGGGTGCTGCACGTGTGCTCGCCGAACTTCGACGTCTCGGTGCTGGAGTTGCTCCTGGCCTTCGGTTCCGGTGCGACGCTGGTGATTTCGCCCGCCACCGTCTTCGGCGGCCAGGAGCTGGCCGAGTTGATCCGGCGCGAGCGGGTGAGCCATGTCCTCATCACCCCGGCGGCGCTGGAGTCGGTGGATCCGGCCGCGCTCGAGACCCTGCGCGTGGTGGTCGTGGCCGGTGACGCGTTCGGGCCCGGGCTGGTCGAGCGCTGGGCCGTGCCCGGGCGCTCGTTCTTCAATGCCTACGGTCCCACCGAGGCCACCATTCTCGCGACCAGCAGCGCCGAGCTGACCACGGCGGAGCCGATCACCATCGGCGCGGCCCTGCCCGGAATCGGTGCGGTCGTGCTGGATTCGCGTCTGCGCCCGGTTCCGGCGAGGGTCGTCGGCGAGCTCTACCTGTCCGGTCCCGCACTGGCCCAGGGCTATCTGGGACGGGCGGCGCTCACCGCGGACCGCTTCGTGGCCGCCGCCTTCGGCGGTGACGCGGGCACGCCGGGGACGCGCATGTATCGCACCGGTGATCTGGTGCGCCGCCGGATCGACGACGGCGCCATCAAATACGTGGGCCGCTCGGACTTCCAGATGAAGATCCGCGGGTTCCGCATCGAACTCGGTGAGATCGATGCCGCGCTCACCGCGCATCCCGATATCGAATACGCCGCCACCCTCGGGCGGACCGCGCCCTCGGGGGCCACCGAGCTGGTCGCGTATGTGTTGCCGCGCAATGGAACAGCGCTCGATACGGCCGCGGTCGCGCGCTTCGCGGGCGACTCGCTGCCCGGCCACATGGTGCCGTCCGCCTTCGTCGTGATCGACGCTATCCCGTTGACGCCCAATGGAAAACTGGATCGGCAGGCCCTGCCCGAGCCGGACTTCGAGGCGGCCGCTTCGCGCGCGCCCGAGGGCGAGGTGGAGACCCGGCTCGCCGAACTGTTCACCCAGGTCCTCGGTGTCCGCGTGGGCGCGGAGGATTCGTTCTTCGCCGCCGGTGGCGACAGCATTCTATCCATCCAGCTGGTGTCGCGCGCCCGCGCGGCGGGAATCGTGTTCACCCCCAAGGATGTTTTCGAGCATCGCACCGTCGCCGGGCTGGCGCGGGTGGCGGTGGACGGCGCCGAACCGGTGGCGGGGCTGACCGAACTGCCCGGCGGCGGTGTGGGCGAGATGCCGCTGACGCCGGTGCTGGCCGCCCATACCGCCGGTGGCCGATTCTTCGCCCGATTCACCCAGCAACTGGTCCTCGCGCTGCCGGAGGGCATCGATCGGGCCGGGGTGGTCGCGACACTCGACGCGGTGCTGAACCATCACGACATGCTGCGCGCCCGACTGCGATTCGACGAGGGACGCGCGCAGTTGCGGACCTTGCCCCCGGTCGAGGCGGCCGGGGCGGACGAGCTGCTGACCACGGTCGAGGCGCCCGCGGGACTGGATGCCGACGCGCTCGCCGCATTCGCCGACAAGGCCATGGATGCCGCGCTCGGCGCCCTCGATCCGGCAGCGGCGCGCATGCTCGCGTTCACCTGGCTGTCCCGCCCGGACGGTCCCGGCGCGGTGATCGTCGTCGCGAATCACGCTGTGATCGACGGCGTCTCGTGGCGCATCCTGGTCTCGGATCTGGTGGCCGCGTGGGCGCAGTACGCCGCCGGGCAGCCGATCGCGCTGCCCGCGGTCGGCACCTCGTTCCGGCGCTGGGCGCACGGTCTGGCCGAGACGGCGTCCGGTCGCACCGGGGAACTGGAGCACTGGCGGCGGACTCTCGCCGCCGCCGATCCGCTGCTGGGTGCGCGGGCGCTCGATCCGGTCGTCGACACCGTCTCCACCGTGCGGCAATTCAGTGTCTCGGTGCCGCCGGAGGTGACCCGCGCGGTGCTGACCGAGCTACCCGCGCTGTACCGCGGCGGTGTCAACGACGGCCTGCTGGCCGCGCTGGCGCTGGCGGTGCGCGCCTGGCGGGCGGAGCGGGATATCGAGGCCCCGGCCACCCGCATCCGGCTCGAAGGGCACGGTCGCGAGGAGCATGCCGTTCCCGGCGCCGACCTCAACCGCGCCATCGGCTGGTTCACCACCATGTACCCGGTGGTCGTGGACCTGTCCGGCCTCGACGCCGAGGCCGCCTGGGACGGCGGGGAGGACACCGCGGCGGTCCTGAAATCGGTCAAGGAACAGCTACTCGCGGTGCCGGACAATGGCATCGGCTTCGGGCTGCTGCGCCACCTGCACCCGGACTCCGCCGCGCTCGACGGCCCGCTCGGCCAGATCGGCTTCAACTATCTGGGCCGGGTCTCGACCGGCGATGTGCCGGAAGGGCTGGCGGACGGCGGCTGGCTGCCGACCGCCGCCTGGGGCGAACCCGCCGCCGCGCAGGATCCGGCCATGCCCGCGCCCGCCGTGGTCGATATCAATGCGATCGTCACCGAGACCGGCGACGGCGCGGTGCTGTCCGCCTCCTTCGCCTACGCTGGGGAGATTCTGGACGAGCCCGCCGTGCGTGAGCTGGCCGAGCACTGGGTGGCCGCGCTGACCATGCTCTCGGACCACACGACCCATCCGGCGGCGGGCGGGCTCACCCCCGCCGACGTTCCGCTGGTGCGGGTCACGCAGAGTGAGCTCGACGCCTGGCACGGTGACCATCCGGGACTGGCCGATATTCTGCCGCTCTCGCCGCTGCAACTCGGATTGTTCTATCTGACACAGGTTTCCAGCGCGGAGTCCGATCCCTACCTGTTGCAGTGGGCGATGGAACTGTCCGGCGCCGTCGATCTGGAGCGGCTGCGCCGGGCCGCGCAGACAATGGTCGACCGCCACGCCATCCTGCGCACGGCCTTCGGCGCCACCGCCGATGGCGCCCCGGTGCAGCTCGTCATCGCGCATGCCGAGGTGCCGTGGCGGGTCGTCGACGCCCCCGACGCCGATCCGGCCGAACTCTGTGCCGCCGAACTGCGGCGCGGATTCGATCTCGCCGTCGCGCCGCTGTTGCGATTCACGGTGTACCGCACCGGTTCCGGCCGCGTCCAGCTGGTGCTGACCTCCCATCACCTGCTGCTGGACGGCTGGTCCATGCCGTTGCTCATGAAGGAACTGCTGGTTTCCTATGCGGCCGACGGTGATTCGGTGCTGCCGCGGGTGCGGCCGTACCGCGATTACATCGCCTGGCTGGCACGCCGCGATCGGGAGCACACCCTCGATGCTTGGCGCGAGGCGCTGGCCGGGGTGAGCCCGACCCGGATGGTGCCCGAATTGGCGCCGACCACGGAATCCGGTGCGGGTCACGGGGTCTGCGCAGCCATCCTGTCCGAGGTCGAGACGGCCGCGCTGGCGGCCTTCGCCACCGCCACCGAAGTCACCGTCAATACGGCGGTCCAGGCCGCGTGGGCGCTGGTGCTCGCCGCTTGCACAGGACGCGACGATATCGTCTTCGGCGCGGTGGTCTCCGGGCGTCCCCCGCAGCTCGACGGCGTCGACGATATGGTGGGGCTCTTCGCCAACACCATTCCGGTGCGCGTCCGATTCGACGAGCAGGAGCCGGTGCGCAAGCTGCTGATCCGGCTACAGTCCGAACAGGTTTCGCTGCTCGACAGCCATCAGCTCGGACTGGCCGAGATCCAGCGCGCGGCGGGCGCGGGAGAATTGTTCGACTCCATCCTGGCCTTCGAGTCCTATCCGGTCGACGCCGACGGGCTGCGGCAGGCGCACGGCGCGATCGACGGATTGGAGATCGCCGGACTGCGAGCGGTCAATTTCACCCACTATCCGGTGGCCGTGGAAGTGGAGCTGGGCGACCGGTTGCGCATCGCGGTGCAGCATCGACGCGATCTGGTCGGCGCCGCCGAAGCCCAGGCGCTCGCCGATCGAATGCGGCTGCTGCTGGGCGAATTCGCCGCCGCGCCCGATCGCATGCCCGCCGATCTGCACGCGCTGCTCGACGCGCACAACGATGTCATCGCGCAGACGCGGTACTGGCGCGAGACCCTGGCGGGGCTACCCGAGGAGTTGAACCTGCCCGCGGATCGGCCGCGGTCGGGCGCGCCCGTCGTGGTGGACCGCCCCGGTGCAGTGGTCCGCGCCGCCGTGGACGACCTCGCCGCCGCGGATTTCCCCGTAGCGAGGGACCGCATTGCCCTCGACATCGGCGCGGACCTGCACGAGCGGTTGCGGCAGTTCGCCCGTACGCGGGAAACGACGGTGTTCACCGTCGCGCACGCGGCGTTCGCGGTGCTGCTCGCGCGCCTGTCCGGAACCGCGGACATCGCGACCGGTACCCCGGTGGCCGCGACCCCGGACGCCGGTGCCTCGAACCTGGTGGTCCTGCGTACCGGCGTGCGTGGCGAGGAATCCTTCCACGCGCTGCTGGCCTATGCGGAAGACGTTGCCCTGCAAGCCTTCGCACGCGCCGATGTCCCGTTCGACGCGGTGGCGGCAATGCTGGACCCCGTTCGATCACAGGGCCGCCACCCGCTGTTCCAAGTCATGTTCACGGTCGGTGCGGAGGTCGCGTCCGGCGCGTCGATCGATCTGGCCCTGCGTATGCCGGAACAGGGTGACCTCACGGAATTCGCCTTCGCGAGTGAGCTTTTCGACCGGCGCACGGTGGAGGTGCTCGCCGAGCGGTTCCTGCGCCTGCTCGATGCGGCTGTGGATCGGCCGGAGCTGCCCGTGGGTGACCTGCCGCTGCTCGCCGCCGACGAACTCGCGTTGCTGACCCACGTGCCCGCCGACGACGTCATGACCACCGCACTGCTGCCGGACCTGCTGACCCGCGGCATCGCACTCGGGGCGGATCGCATTGCGGTGCGTTACCAGGGCCGGTCGGTCACCTACGGCGAACTCGACGCCCGCAGTTCGCAATTGGCGCGCCTGCTCATCGACCGCGGGGTCGGCCCGGAGAGCCTGGTCGCTGTGGCCCTGCCGCGCAGTTACGATCTGGTGCTCGCGGTGCTGGCCATTGCCAAGGCGGGTGGTGCGCACGTACCCGTCGACCCCGGCTATCCCGCCGACCGGATCCGGCACATGGTGGCCGATTCCGGTGTGACGCTGGGTATTACCGTCGCGGAGCACTCCGGGCGGCTGCCCGGCGGCCCGGAGTGGCTGGTGCTCGATGACCCCGAGACCGATCGCCGCCGCGACGCCTACCCCGCCGGTCCGGTGGCGGACTCGGAACGCCGGGCGCCGCTGCGCATGCACAACCCGGCCTATGTCATCTACACCTCGGGTTCCACGGGTATGCCCAAGGGCGTCACCGTGACCCACACCGGGCTCGGCGGCATGCTCGCCGACGCCCTGAGCCGCTACCGGCTGGAACCGCGGCACCGCTTCCTGCACATCTGCTCGCCGAGCTTCGATCCCTCGGTCTTCGAATGGATGTGCGCGTTCTCCGTGGGCGCGACCCTGGTCATCGTGCCGCCGTCCATCATCGGCGGCGCGGAACTGGGCGACCTGCTGCGCACCGAGCGGGTGACGCACGCCCTCATCACCCCCGGCGTGCTCGGTACCGTCGACCCCGCCGGGCTGGACGCCTTCGAGGCGATCTTCGTCGGCGGCGATGTCATGACCCCCGACCTACTGGCCCGCTGGGCGCCCGGGCGGCGCTACTACAACGCCTACGGTCCTACCGAGGCCACCATCATCTCCTCCTACGCGGAACTGACCGTGGGACAGCGCATTACGATCGGCGTCCCGGTGGCGGGCATGGCCGCACTGGTGCTCGACGCCCGGCTGCGACCGGTCCCGCCGGGTGTCGCGGGCGAGCTGTATCTCACCGGCGGCAGCCTGGCCCGCGGTTATCGGAACCGGCCCGGACTCACCGCCGAACGATTCGTCCCCGACCCGTGGGGTGCGCCGGGCGCGCGCATGTACCGCACCGGTGACGTGGTGCGCTGGTACGCGCCGCCCGAGCAGCGCGACGGCAATCATGCACGGGCGTCGGTGGATTGGCAGTTCGACTATGTGGGCCGCTGCGACGCACAGGTCAAGGTGCGCGGCTTCCGCGTCGAACTCGGCGAGATCGACGCGGTGCTGAGTGGCCGCGCCGAGGTGGCCTTCGCCATCACCGTGGGTCGCACGCTGCCGTCCGGGGCGACCGCGCTGGTGTCCTACGTGCAGTCCGCGCCCGGGCACAGCGTCGAACCGGCCCGGCTCACCGAGTACGCGGCCGGAATCCTGCCCGCGCACATGGTGCCCGCGGCCATTGTCGTGGTCGACGAGATGCCGCTCACCTCGAACGGCAAGATCGACCGAAAAGCCCTGCCGGAACAGGTTTTCGAGACGACCGCGACCCGCGCTCCGCAGGGCCCGGTGGAAGCGCGGCTGGCCGAACTCTTCGCCCAGGTGCTCGGTGTCGAGTCGGTCGGCGTGAACGATTCGTTCCTCGCGATCGGCGGCGACAGCATCATGTCGATCCAACTGGTGTCGCGCGCCAAGACAGCCGGGATCGTCTTCACCGCCCGCGACGTGTTCGAGCAGAAGACTGTGGCCGCCCTGGCCCGGATCGCGGCCGTGGGCGCGGAGGCGGCGCAGGTCGTCCTCGCCGAGCTCCCCGGCGGCGGTATCGGCGAAGTTCCGCTGACCCCTGTGCTTTCCGAATTCCTCGCCGAACGACCCTCCGATCGGTTCGCCCAGACGATGGTGCTGGCGCTGCCCGAGAACATCGACCGCCCCGGGCTGATCACCACGATCGCGGCGGTACTGGACCGGCACGAGGTACTCCGTTCGCGGGTCTGGCAGGACGGCGGCGAATGGCGGTTCGAGGCGCTGCCGCGCACTGCGGTCGACGCCGAAACCCTGGTCACCGAGATCGGCGTGCCCGCCGGTGCGGACGAGCAGGAACTTACCCGAATCGGCAGCGCTGCAATGACTTCCGCCCAGGCCGCGCTCGACCCGGCCAATGCACGCATGCTGTCCTTCGTCCGGCTGCACCGCCCCGACGCGCGTGACGTACTCGTCGTGGCCGCCCACCACTACGTCATCGACGGCGTCTCCTGGCGCATCCTCATCCCGGATTTGCCCCTGGCCTGGGCACAGCATGCCGCCGGTCAGCCGATCGTCCTGCCTGCGGTGGGAACGTCGTTCCGCCGCTGGGCGCACGGCATCGCCGAAGCGGCCGCCGGACGCACCGCAGAACTCGGCCATTGGCAGCGCACAATCGCCACTCCGGACCCGCTGCTGGGCGCACGCGCCCTGAACCGCGCCATCGACACCTACGCGACCCTGCGCTCCGTCACGGTCCAGGTGCCGGTCGACTTCACCGAGGTCATGCTGACCACACTGCCCGCCCGCTACCGCGGCGGCGTCAACGACGGCCTGCTCGCCGCCCTCGCACTGGCCGTGCGTACCTGGCGGTCACGGCGCGGCATCGACGCACCCGTGACCCGCATCAAGCTGGAAGGTGATGGGCGCGAAGAGAATGCCGTCCCCGGCGCGGACCTCACCCGCACCCTCGGCTGGTTCACCAGCGTCTACCCGGTCGCACTTGAGCTGCCGTCGGTGTCGTCGCCCGCGGGCAGCGAGAGTGCCGGGATGGCGAGCGGAGTTTCGAACGAGCCGCGCATCATCGGTATCGCCGACATCGATGCCCGGAGCATCGCGACCATCCTGAAGTCCGTCAAGGAACAGCTGCTTGCGTTGCCGGACAAGGGAATCGGCTTCGGCATGCTGCGCCATCTCCATGCCGAGACCGCCGAGTCGCTCGCTGGTGACATCGACCAGATCAGCTTCAATTACCTTGGGCGCGCGGCCACCGGTGCGCCCGCCGATCTGCCGGACCAGAGTTGGTTGCCCACAGCTGATCTGGGTGTGCTCGATGTCGACTACGACCCGAGCATGCCGGTCGGCGCGGTCCTCGACATCAACGCCATTACCGCCGAGACCGCGGCCGGGCCACAGATGGAGCTGAGCTTCGGCTATGCGAGCGACATCCTCGACGAGGCGGCCGTGCGGGAGCTGGCCGACGACTTCGCGGCCGCGCTCACCGCCTTCGCCGCACACCTGGACGATCCGGCGGCGGGCGGGTTGACTCCGTCGGACGTGCCGCTGGTCCGGGTCTCTCAGTCCGAGCTGGATCGCTGGCGGTGCGCCTACCCGTCGCTGTCGGACGTGCTGCCGCTGTCGCCCTTGCAGGATTCGCTGCGGGTGCTCATGGAGCTGCTGGACGGTTCCGCCGAGGCGTACATCATCCAGCTGGCCGTGCAGCTGACCGGCGAGCTGGATATCGAACGGCTGCGGCGGTCCGCACGCGCCATGCTCGACCGGCACGCCAACCTGCGCACCGCGTTCGTGCCCGTGGCCGACGGCACCTCCGTACAGGTCGTCGTCGACGACGTCGAGGTCCCGCTGCGGATCGTGGAGGGCGTGGCCGAAGCCGAACTGCCCGAACTGCTGCTCGCCGGGCAGCGCCTCGGATTCGACCCGGCGGTGGCGCCGCTACTGCGATTCACGGTGTACACCACCGATTCCGGGCACACCCACCTGGTCCTGACCGGCCACCACATCCTGCTCGACGGCTGGTCCATGCCATTGCTCATGAAGGAACTGCTGGTCCTCTACGCCACCGGCGGCGACCCGGCGGTGCTCACGCCCGTGCGCCCCTACCGCGACTATCTGCACTGGCTCGCACAGCAGGACCGCGCCGCCGCCGAGCGGGCCTGGTCGAATGTCCTCACGGACATCACGCCGACCATGCTCGCCCCCGAGCTGGCGTGGCCCGCCGCAACGGAAACCGGTTACGGCCGTTGCGAGTTCGAGCTGTCCGCCGCCACAGCCGCACTCACCGCCTATGCGGCCAGCGCCGAAGTCACCGCCAACACCCTGCTGCAAACAGCCTGGGGCCTGGTGCTCGCGGGCAGCACCGGCCGCGACGACGTGGTCTTCGGCGCGACCATCTCCGGCCGCCCCGCCCAACTCGACGGCATCGGCGAGATGATCGGGCTTTTCGTGGACGCCATCCCGGTGCGCGTGCGCTTCAACAGCACCACGACGGCGCGAACCCTGATCGGCGACCTGCAAGCCGAACAAATCTCCCTCCTCGACCACCATCACCTCGGCCTCGGCGCCATCCAACGCGTCGCGGGCCAGGGCGAATTGTTCGACACCATGCTGGTTTTCGAGTCCTACCCGGTCGACGCCGAAGGACTCAACCAAGCCGGTGGAGCACTCGGCGACCTCCGAATCGATGCCCTCAGCGGCGAGGATTTCACGCACTACCCGATCACCGTCCTGGTATTCCTCAACGACCGCACCCTCGTGCAGGTGAAGTACCGCCGCGACACGGTCGCCGCCGCCACCGCACAAGCCGTCGCGGACCGTCTCCGGCGAGTACTGGCCGACCTCCTCACCGCCCCGGGCCGCCGCGCGAGCGAGATCGCGCGGTCCCTCGACGCTGCCTCCGGCGACCCGATCGCCCGAGCCCGCTACTGGCGCACCGCCTTGGCCGGACTGCCGGACCGGCTGGAACTCCCGACCGACCGCCCGCGCCCAGTCCTGCGTACACAAGCGCGTGGGCGAGTGGCCTTCTCGGTGCCGCGGGAGATCCACCACGGCCTGCGACAGCTCGCGGACAGCGCAGACGTCACATGGACCACGATCGTCCGCACCGCGTTGGCGGTGCTGCTGGCACGACTCACCGGCACCGACGACATCGCCATTGGGACGCCCGGCATGGCGGCGCGCGCTGACAACAGCCCCGCCCGCCATCCCGGCCCGCTCGTGGCCGAAATGACGGACAGCACAGTGCGTTCCGAGCGGCTGCCCGTGGCGGCAGAGACAGCCGCCGACCAGGAGCTCGCGCACAGCGCCGATATGGTGCTACGGACCCGCGTGGACGTGGATGCGTCGTTTGTGGATCTGCTCGCGGCTGCACGCCGAGGTGAACTGGACGCGATCGCGCACGCGGGGATTCCTTTCGAGGAGTTGGCCGACCTGCTCGGGGTGCGGCGGACATCTGCCCGGCATCCGCTGTTCCAGGTATCGCTGTCGTTCGAGACGGTGGAAACGGGCTTCGCGCCATCGGGAGTTCGCGTCCCTACCCTGCCGAACCCGCTGGAAGCAAGCAGTGACCTGGCCCTGGTGGTGTCGGGTGACGAGGGTGAATCCGCTCTTGTGCATGGCGAGATCTCTTTCACCCGTGATCTTTTCGACGACGCCACGGTGGAGGCGTTCGCCGAGCGATTCGTTCGGGTGCTGACCGACATTGTCGGACGACCGGCCATGCGGGTCGGTGATATACCCCTGCTGGCCCCGGCGGAGTATCACCGGTTGACCCGGATGGGTGGTGGATTCCCGCTGGCCCTCGGGTTGTTGCCGGAGTTGCTCACTCGGGGTGTGGAACTCGGTCACGGACGCGTTGCCGTGCGCGAGGCCGGGGACAGCCATACCTATGGAGAACTCGACGCCGATTCATCCCGCCTGGCGCGGGAGCTGATCGCTCGCGGTATCGGGCCGGAAACCGTGGTGGCGCTGGCCATGCGCCGGTCGTACGCCATGATTGTCGCTATTTGGGCGGTTGCGAAGACAGGTGGCGCTTACCTGCCCGTCGATCCGGGGTATCCGGCCGATCGGGTGCGCTATATGCTCGCGGATTCCGGTGCTGCGGTGGGGATTACCGTGGGCGCCCACCAGGGCCAGTTGCCCGCAGACGTGGACTGGCTGGTGCTCGATGACCCGGAGTTCCGCGCGCACTGCGCCGAACTGCCCGCCGATCCGGTCACTGATGCCGATCATCTTGCGCCGCTGTGTCTTTCGCATGCCGCGTACCTCATCTACACCTCCGGCTCGACGGGTATGCCGAAGGGCGTCACCGTCACCCATGCCGGGCTCGGCGGTCTGATCGGCTATTCGGCCGATCTGCACCGGCTCGAACCCGAGTCCCGGATGCTGCACATCTGTTCTCCGAGTTTCGATCAGTCCGTCGAGGAGATCGCCACCGCCGCCTACACCGGCGCGACCCTGGTGATCGCGCCGCCGGACATTCTCGGCGGCGCCGAACTGCACGAGTTGCTGCGCGCCGAACGCGTGACGCACACCATCATCACCCACGCTTTGCTCGGCACCGTCGACCCGTCCGGGCTCGGTGATCTGGCCGTGGTCTCTGTGGGCGGCGAGGCCGCCACCTCCGAGTTGCTGGCCGCTTGGCAGCCCGGTCGTCGTTTCGTGAACGGCTACGGCCCGACCGAGGCCACCATCGGCGCGGCGTACACAACTCTGCGGGCGGGACAGCGGGTGTCGATCGGCCGCCCGGTCCCCGGCGGTTGGGCGATGGTGCTCGACAACCGCCTGCGTCCGGTGCCCGCGGGCGTCGTGGGTGAGCTGTATCTCGCCGGACCAGCCCTGGCCCGCGGCTATCACCGGCGTCCGGCCGTGACGGCGGATCGATTCGTCGCCAATCCGTGGGGAGCGCCGGGGGAACAGATGTACCGCACCGGCGATCTGGTTCGCTGGATCGATGTGCCCGTCACCGGGCCGGTGGGCGGCGAACTGGAGTATGTGGGCCGCACCGACTTCCAGGTGAAGATTCGCGGTTTCCGCATCGAGCTCGGCGAGATCGACGCGGTGCTCACGGCGCATCCCGATGTCGACTTCGCGGTAACCATCGGACGTGAGAACACCAGCGGCGTCACCGTATTGGTGTCATACGTGGTGGGTCGCGCTCTCGATCCCGAGCAGCTGACTTGCTGGGCCGCTCGAACTCTGCCGGGGCACATGGTGCCTGCGGCGGTCGTGGTGCTCGATGAGGTACCGCTGACGGCGGTCGGCAAGCTCGATCGGAAGGCCCTGCCCGCACCGGAATTCGCGGCCCGCCCCTACCGGGAACCCGCGACCGCGGCCGAGCGCATCGTGGCCGGGGTACTCGCCGAGGTGCTCGGACGTGACCGCATCGGCGCGGACGACGATTTCTTCGAGCTGGGTGGCAACTCTCTGCTGGCGACCCGGGTGACGGCGCGCCTGGGCATTGCCCTGGAGGTTCAGGTGCCGGTGCGGATGCTTTTCGCCGCGCCCACCGTGGCCGGTCTGGCCCGCGAGATCGCGAAACTCGCCACCGAACACAAGCGCCCGGTGCTGGTGGCGGGCGAACGGCCGCAACATATTCCGCTCTCGCCCGCACAGCAGCGCATGTGGTTCCTGAACAGGTTCGACACGACCTCCGCCGCCTACAACATCCCTGTCGCCCTGCGGCTCAGCGGCGCGCTCGACGTCGAGGCAATGCGCTCGGTCTTCGCCGATCTGGTTGCGCGGCACGAGATCCTGCGCACCGTCTACCCGCAGGCCGACGCCGGGCCGGTGCAGATCATCCTGCCGTCGACGGGTGCGCGCGTGCGGCACCTCGAGGTGGGAATTCTTGCCGCTTCCGAGGTGGAATCGGCGGTTGCGGAGCTGGCATCGACCAGCTTCGATGTCACGACCGAGGTCCCGCTGCGGGCCGCGCTCTGGCAGGTCGCCGAGGGTGAACACATCCTCGCCCTCGTCGTCCACCACATCTGCGGCGACGGCTACTCCGGCGGACCGCTCACCCGAGATCTGGTGACCGCGTATGTCTCTCGTGCACGCGGCCAGGCTTCGCAGTGGACGCCGCTGCCGGTGCAGTACGCCGACTACGCGCTCTGGCAGCGCGCCCTGCTCGGCGACGAGGCCCAGCCGGACTCCCTCGCGGCCCAGCAGCTCGCCTACTGGCGCGAGGCGCTGGCCGACCTGCCCGATCAGCTGGACCTGCCCCGCGATCGGCCGCGCCCGGCGGTGCAGTCCTTCGCGGGCGGCCGGGTGGAGGTGGCCATCGACGCCACCACCCATGCGGGGCTGGCCGAACTGGCGCGCGCCCAGGGCGCGACGCTGTTCATGGTGGTGCACACCGCGTTCGCGGTGCTGCTGGCCCGCTTGTCGGGCACCGACGACATTGCCATCGGCACGCCGACGGCCGGTCGCGGAGCGGCCGAGCTGGATGATTTGATCGGCATGTTCGTCAATACCCTGGTGTTCCGCACCCGGGTGGACGCCGCCGCCGGATTCACCGAACTGGCTGCCCGCCAGCGCGATACAGACCTGCAAGCCTACGCGCACGCCGACGTGCCGTTCGAGCGCCTGGTCGAGGTGCTCAATCCGGTGCGGTCGACCGCACGGCACCCGCTGTTCCAGGTGGGGCTGTCCTTCCAGAACCTGGCCCCGGTCGATTTCGCACTGCCCGACGCACAGGGCGGCGCAGCCCTGACCGTCACCGGATCGACCACCGATCGGCAACTGTCCCAGTTCGATCTGCACCTCATCGTGGCCGACGGCTACGACGAACACGGTGCGCCGACGGGCATCGGCGGGCACCTCACCTACGCCACGGACCTGTTCGACGAATCCACGGTGCGGGACTTCGCCGACCGGTTTCTCCGGGTGCTCGACGCCGTCATCGCGGAACCTCGACTACCCGTCGGCGCAATCGATCTGCCTGCGCCGCACGAGAACCGCCGACTTCTCACGGACTGGAACGACACCGAGCACGCCCTCGCGCCGAATGCCGACGCCACCCTGGTGTCACTGCTCGACGCGACGATCGCCGCCACCCCGGACGCCGTCGCATTGGTCGCCGCCGACGGCGCCCGGATCGGCTACGCGGAACTCGACGCCCGGGTGAACCGTCTCGCGCGCTATCTGATCACCCGCGGCGTCGGACCGGAATCCCGAGTGGCGCTGGCGATCCGGCGTTCGGTCAACCTCGTCGTCGCCATGTACGCGGTGAGCAAGGCCGGTGGCGCCTACGTCCCGCTCGACCCGGATCAGCCCGCACAGCGCACGACTACCTGCTGGAGACGACGGCGCCGGTCTGTGTATTGACCTACGCCGACTCCGATTTCGCCACGCACGCGGCGCCGGTGGTGCGAATGGATCTGCTGGACCTGTCCTCGCTGCCGACCGCCACGGTCACCGACGCCGACCGCCTCGGGCCCCTGCGGCCCGGACACGCGGCCTACGTGATCTTCACCTCGGGTTCCACCGGCCGCCCCAAGGGCGTGACCGTCTCCCACGGCGCGATAGTCAACCAGCTGCTGTGGAAGACAACGGAATTCGAGCTGACCGCCGACGATGCCGTGCTGTTGAAGACGGCCGCGACCTTCGACCTGTCGGTGTGGGAATTCTGGTCGGCCGCGGTATGCGGCGGCCGCCTGGTCATCGCCGCACCGGACGGCCAGCGCGATCCGGCCTATCTGAACGCCCTGATGACCCGCGAGGGCGTGACCACCCTGCACACCGTCCCCTCGATGCTGGACGCACTGCTCACCGGCAGCCTCCCGGATTCGCTACGGCGCGTGCTCGCCATCGGCGAGGCCCTGCCCGCGTACTGGCTCGCCGGTTCACGCTCATGGCGCCGCGGGCGGCGCTGTTCAACCTGTACGGCCCGACCGAGGCGGCGGTCTCGATCACCCGCCATCCGGTGACCGGCCTCGCCGACCCGTCCGTGCCGATCGGCACGCAGGTGTGGAACAGCCGGGTCTACGTGCTGGATGCGCGCCTGCGGCCGGTGCCGCCGGGCGTCACGGGTGAGCTGTATCTGGCCGGTTCCCAGCTGGCCCGCGGCTACTTCGGCCGCGCCGACCTGACCGCGGATCGCCTCGTGGCCAACCCGTTCCGGCCCGGCGCGCGCATGTACCGCACCGGAGATCTGGCGGCCTGGACCGCGGACGGTGCGCTCGACTACCGCGGCCGCACCGACTTCCAGGTCAAGATCCGCGGTTTCCGCATCGAACTCGGCGAGATCGACGCGGTCCTCACCTCCCATGCGGACGTGGCCATCGCGGTCACGATCGGCCGCGAGAAACCCTCCGGTGCAATGGTTCTGGTGTCGTACGTGGTGGGGGACCGGCCCCTCGATCCGGACCGCCTCATGGAATGGGCCGCCCGGACCCTGCCCGCGCACATGGTGCCCACCGCGATCGTGGTCCTCGACCGGTTGCCACTGAGCCGGACCGGCAAACTCGACCGCGCGGCCCTGCCCGCACCGGAATTCGCGCCGCGGGCCCACCGGGCCCCGTCGACAGCCCTCGAGACCACGGTCTGCGAGGTCTTCGCCGACGTGCTGGGCTTGGAGCGAATCGGCTTGGACGACAACTTCTTCGAGCTCGGCGGCAATTTGCTCGTCGCCACGAGACTGGTGGCGCGCCTGAGCGCGGCCGTGGCCGAAACGGTGCCGGTGGTCCGGGTGTTCACCACGCCCACACCCGCCGGAATCGTCGGCGCACTGCGATCCCCGAACACCGCGGGCGCGAACTCGGAAGCCGCGTTCGACATCCTGCTGCCAGTGCGCGCCCGCACCGGCAACAGCACGGCCGCACCGCTGTTCTGCATCCACCCGATCGGCGGCATCGCCTGGTCCTTCGCCGGGCTGGCCGCCCACCTGGATCCGGGCCGCCCGCTCTACGGACTCCAGTCGCCCGCACTGAGTTCGCCCGAGCCCCTGCCGGATTCGATCGAGGACTGGGCTCGCCTGTATGTCGAGCACATCCGGGCGGTGCAGCCCGAAGGCCCCTACCATCTGCTCGGCTGGTCCCTCGGTGGCGTCCTCGCGCACGCCGTGGCCGTCCAACTCCAGGACGCGGGCGAGCAGGTGGCGCTGCTGGCCATGATGGACAGCCGCTTGCGGCAGGCGAATTCGGCGGCGGTCACCGCGGCCGAGGTGACGGTTCCGGATCTGCTCGGCGGGTTGCTCGGCGAACAGGCCGCCGAACTCGGCCTGGATGGCGCGCTGGAGGTGACCGAACTGGCGGAGCGGCTGAGCGAGCTACCGGAACCGTTCGCCTCCTTCGGCTCTGAACGCATTCGGCGGGTCGTGGACGCCGCCCTCGCCTCGGCAACCCTGGATGCCGCCTACAGCGCCCGGTCCTTCGACGGCGACCTGCACTTCTTCACCGCGGCCCGCGATGATTGGACGTGCTCGGTCAATGCCAAGACCTGGGTGGCGGCGGTGACCGGCACGGTGCACAACCACCCGGTGGCATCGACGCACTAGCGCATGACCGCCGACGCGCCGCTGCGCCGCATTGCCGAGGTCCTGCACGACGCGCTGGCGAGCGCCCCGCTGCCCGTCTCCGGATGAGGCAACGCCGCGGCACCGGGGTGGCTCGAGCGCTTGGTACAGTCCCCGGGCCGTGGTGTTCGGGAAACCGGTGTGGAACCGGTGCGGCCCTCGCCACTGTGATCGGGAGCGACTGATCGACCCGGACGACGCCCGCCGTCGTCCGGAACCACTGGGGCGCTGGTGCCCCGGGAAGGTGGATCCGTCGCGCAGCAACCCGTCAGCCAGGAGACCGGCCACGGCAGGCAGTACCACCCGTTCCACGAGGACCTGGAAGGCGGTCACCTTGACCACGTTCGTTTCCGCGCGCCTGCGTACCGGCGCGCTGATCGCCTGCGCGATCGCACTCACCGGTTGCGGCGCGCAATCCGGACCGGCGGCCGACGGAGCACAGGCCGTCACGCGCGCCAATTGCGGTATCGACATCACCGTGAGCGGCCCGCCCCAGCGGATCTACGCGGCGTACCAACCGGCCATCGAGATCGCGCACGCGCTCGGGGTCACCGATCGGCTGGCCGGGACGGCCTTCCTGGATTCGGCCGTGCTGCCCGAATACCAGGACGCGCAGGCCCGGTCTCCGTACGTCGAGAAGCTGCCCAGCCGCGACGAAATGCTGGCGAAGAACCCGGATTTCGTGCTGTCGGGCTTCAACGGGGTATTCGCGAAATCCGCGCAGAACAGCATCGGCACCCGGGCCAGCCTGCACGACCTGGGCGTGGAGACCTGGGTCCTGAGCCCGCTGTGCCCCAGCGCGGATGGTCTGGCCGATGAAGCCATCAACCCCGCCACCGTGCGGTTCGAGAACGTCTACGCCGATCTGCGGGACCTGGGCGCGCTGTGGGGTGCGGGCGATCGGGCCGAGCAGGTGGTCGCCGCGTTCACTGATTTCCGCGGGACCGATACCGATCGGATCGTGCGCTATATCCGCTTGCCGCGCACGATCGCCGGACTGCTCGCGGGTATCGCGCTCGCGCTGGCCGGGGCCGTCATGCAGGGCCTGACCCGAAATCCGCTGGCGGGACCGGGATTGCTCGGCATCAATGCCGGGGCCTCCCTGGCCATTGTCGTCGCCATGGGCGGGCTGGGGCTCGGCACCGTCATGGGATTCGTGTGGTTCGCCTTCCTCGGCGCGGCCGTCGCGGCGGTGTTCGTGTACACGCTCGGTTCGCTCGGATTCGGAGGCGCCACACCGGTGAAACTGGCGCTGGCGGGTGCGGCGTTCACCGCGCTGTGCGGGTCGATCACCACCGCGATCACGCTGCTGGATCGGGGGAAGTTCGAGAACTTCCGATTCTGGGTGGTCGGGTCGCTGACCCGCGCGGACCTCGAATCCGTTTCGGGGACAGCGCCTTTCATTGTAGCCGGGGTAGTGCTGGCGATCGCCGTGGCGCGGACGCTGAACACCATTGCGATCGGTGAGGATCTGGCGCGCACGCTCGGTGCCCGCCTTGCCGCCGTCCGGGCCGTCGGGGCGGTGAGCGTGGTGGTGCTGGCCGGTGCGGCGGTGGCCATTGCGGGGCCGATCGCGTTCATCGGCTTGGTGATTCCACATATGGCGCGCGCCTTCGCCGGGCATGACTACCGGTGGATCCTGGCCTGGTGCGCTGTCCTGGGACCGGCGCTGCTGCTGCTCGCGGACATCCGGGGACGTGTCATGGCACAACCACAGGAGATCCAAGTGGGGATCATCACCGCGTTCGCGGGCTCGCCGTTCTTCCTCTATCTGGTGCGCAACCGGAAGGTGGCGAAGCTATGACCGCCCGACTCCGGCGCCCGGTCGAAGAACCACCGCGGCATTCCGGCGTGCCCCTGAACGGATGTGATCGGCGCGGCGTGGCTCCCGATCGCGTGCCTGCCGGGGCGACCAGCCGGACCTCTGTCCGGCTGCCGCGGATGCTGCCTGTCGGTACGATCCTGCTGCGCTCGCCCGGACGGCGGATGGTCATCCGCGTCGATCGGCGCTCGATGCTGATCACCACCGTACTGACGGCGGCCGCGCTGGCGGTGGCGGCGTATTCGCTGACCGTCGGGCACTATCCGGTCACGGTCGGCGATGTGCTGCGGATCCTCGGCGGCGGGGGCACTCTCATCGAATACGACGTGGTGGTCTCCGATCGGCTGCCGCGGGGTGCTCACCGGGCTCTGCACGGGCGCCGCCTTCGCGCTGTCCGGCGCTGTGCTGCAACGGATCGCGACCAATCCGCTCGTCAGCCCGGAGATCATCGGCATCAATGCGGGCGCGTCGCTGGGCGCGCTGGTGGTGAGCGTTGTTCTCGGCGGCGCGGGGCTGGTTCTGGTGTGTGGCGCCATGGCTGGATCGTTCGTGGCCATGACATTGATTGTCGTGGTCGCGACCAAGAACGGGCTCGATGGTTACCGGCTCGTCCTGGTCGGGATCGGCGTGACCGCCATGCTGTCGTCCGCGATCTCATTCGTGCTGACCCGGGCGAATATCTACCAGGCGCACACCGTGGCCGCGTGGCTCAGCGGCAGCCTGGCCAATCGGGACTGGATGCACGTCTGGTTCGGCGCGGCGGCACTGCTGGTGACACTGCCGCCGCTCCTAGTGTTCGCGCGGTCGCTGGCGTTGCTCGAACTGGGCGACGAACTCGCGAATTCCCTTGCGGGACAGCGTGGTCTGCACCGCGCCACACTGATCGTGCTCGCCGCCGCGGCCGCAACCCTCGCCACCGCCGCGGCCGGTCCCATTGCCTTCGTCGCGCTGGTCGCACCGCAGATCGTGCGGCGGCTGCTCACCGAACGGCGCGCCGGACTCGCACCAGCCGCTGCCGCGGGCGCGCTGCTGGTGGTCGCGGCGGATCTGGCCGCGCGGCGGCTGTTTCCGGCCGAACTGCCGGTCGGCGTGGTGACCGCCATTCTCGGCGCACCCGTTCTCGTCTATCTCCTCGCTCGCGCAACCCGAATCGGACACGCTGGATGACCGCACATCTCACCACCACCGGACTCGCACTCGCCTATGGCGATACCGCGATCGTCACCGATGCCACCGTCGACTTCCCGGCCGGGCAACTGACCGTTATTGTCGGCCGAAACGGTTGCGGCAAATCGACATTGCTGCGCGGACTGGCCCGGCTGGTGCCGCCAACCGCGGGCGCGGTACTGCTCGACGGGGCCGATATCGCGAAGCAACCCGCGCGCACCCTGGCGCGCCGCCTCGGCATGCTGCCGCAGCAGCCGCAGGCCCCCGATGGGATCACCGTCGCCGATCTCGTCGGGCGCGGCAGGCATCCGCATCAACGCTGGTTCCGGCAATGGTCCGAGGCCGACGAGGCCGCGGTGCGGCGCGCGCTGACCGTCACCGACACCCTCGAACTCGCCGCGCGCACCGTGGATCAGCTGTCGGGCGGGCAGAAACAGCGGGTGTGGATCGCGCTGGCGATCGCACAGGATCCGGAGGTCATGCTGCTCGACGAGCCGATCACCTTCCTCGATCTGGCGCATCAGCTCGATGTGCTGGAGGTGCTTCGAAATCTGTTGCCGCGCACCATTGTCGCGGTGCTGCACGATCTGAATCTGGCCGCCCGCTACGCCGAAAATCTCATTGCCATGAAGGACGGGCGGGTGGTCGCGCAGGGCTCGCCCGCACAGATCGTGCGTCCCGAGGTGGTGGCCGAGGTCTTCGATCTGGAGTGCGCGGTCATCGACGATCCGATCACCGGGACGCCGCTGGTCGTGCCCGCCGCGCGAACGGTGCGCACAGCATGAGCCGCCGCTATGTCCTGGTCGCCCGGCCCACGCCGTCGGGTGTCGATATCCCGGCCGTGGAAGCGCTGGCCCGCGCCTGCGGGATCGGCTACGCCCTGCTCGACCAGGGCGAGCCGACCATCCACGCTGTCCTCGATAATGCTGTGGCAGAAGGTGTTCCGGTCACCCTAGTACCCTTGGCGGTCCCGCGCGACCGCTATCTCGAGACCTGGATCGCCCGCGCGGTGGCGAACTGGCGCGAGACCCGCGCCGCCGATCTCGATGTGCGGATTACCGAAAGCATCGACAAGGCAGCCGAATTCGCCGAGGTCGTGCGCACCAGAATGCGTGACGAGGGCGCACCCGTCACCGCCAGCCCGCGGGCCTTCCGCAGTCCGGCGTGGTCGGAGATTCCCGAGCACACCGCGCACATCCTGGTCTGCCGCGGCCCGCGCTGCACGGTCTACGGCGCGGGGGAGTTGCACCGCACGCTGACCCGCGATCATCCCGACGCCCTCGTCACCCCGACCGGCTGCCTCACCCCGTGCAATCTGGGGCCGCTCTACATCACCTACCCGGACGGCGAATGGCATACCGCCGATTTATTCTGAAAAATTCTCTATTCGGATCCTTGATCGTTACGCCATTCCGGAATTACTCGCCGCCTCCGGGTGCAATTGTTTAGGTGTTTTGCCGTACCCCCGTCAGGTCCCATGTTCGATTCGACCGAGAGGTGTGACCGAATGAGGATCCGAAAATTCGTCGCGACAACTCTGCTGACCATTGCCGCCATCGGAATCGCGGCGGTGACCGTCCATGCGGAACCCGTCCCCGCCGCACCGGCGCCGCCCGCCATCGGCATGTACAGCGGCAGCGAGAACGGCATCGAATACTCGACGAGCGTGAGCGCGGACGGCCGGGCCGTCACGACCCACCTCGTCAACGGGCGGTTCGATCGCGAACACGACGGCAAGGTCATTTCCGTGACCGCCGCCGACGGCACGCTCGTCGAACGCTGGCCGATGCTGTACGAAACCGCGGGTTATGCGGTGCGGCTGGAAACGGAAGTGAGCCCCGACGGCAGCACGCTGACGGTTTATCCGTCGAATGACGTCCTGACGCCGTCGGATGGGCAGCAGTTGCGCGATATCGGATTCATCGGCGCGGCCGCGGGCCTGATCGTGGGCGTTCCGATCGGTGTGGTGCTCGGGTGCGCCGTCGGCCTCATCTTCCTGATCATCGGATGTCTGCCGGGCATCTTCGTCGGCGGCGTGATCGGTGGCGGTATAGGCCTGGTGCTGGGAGCCATTGTCATCTGATCCCTCCGCCCGGAGTGCTCATCGGGAATCGCGGCCCCGCCCCTGGCGGCGATTCCCGATGGGCCGCACTCAATTTCGGTGTTGTGCAGCGGTTGAGGTGGCTTTACTTCAGACTGATCTCCTGGCGAACGCCGTGTGAGGGCGGTGTTCACACGCGGGAGAAAAGCATGACCGACACCCAGCCTCAATCCGACGACGAACATCGCCTCGCGCAGCTCGGCTACCGACAGGACCTGGCTCGGACGTGGTCCGGTTTCTCGAACTTCGCCATCAGTTTCACCATCGTCTCCATCCTGACCGGCGGGCTCGCCAGTTACGGCATCGGCCTGGCCAATGGCGGGCCCATCACCATGGCGTGGGGCTGGCCGCTGGTGTCGATAATGGTGCTGTTCGTGGGGCTGGCCATGGCCGAATTGGCCTCGGCGTACCCGACTTCCGGCGGGCTCTACTGGTGGGCCTCGGAGTTGGGCGGGCCGATCTGGGGCTGGTTCACCGGATGGTTCAATCTGATCGGGCAGATCGCGGTGACGGCCGCCATCGACTACGGCGCGGCCATTTTCACCACCGTGGTGCTGAATGTGATCGGCATCGATATCGGAACCGACCGCAATGCCATCTTCCTGGTGTTCGCCGCCATTCTGGTGCTGCACGCGGTGCTGAATGCCCTCGGCCCGCATCTGTCGGCGACGATCAACAATATTTCCGCCTGGTGGCATGTGGGCGGCGTGGCCATCTTCGTGGTGGTGCTCGGCTTCGGCGCGGAGAACCATCAGAGCGTCGGGTTCGTATTCACCGAGACCGTGGACAACAGCGCGGTCGGATTCGGCGGCGTGGCCTTCAGTTTCATGCTCGGGTTGCTGCACGCGCAGTACACCTTCACCGGCTACGACGCCTCGGCGCACATGTCGGAGGAGACGCACAATGCCGCGCGGACGGCGGCGAAGGGGATCATCAATACGATCATCGTCTCGGCGGTGGCCGGTTACCTGCTGATCATGGCGGTGACCTTCGCCATCCCGAACCTCGACGATGCGCTCGATCCTGCGAAGAACAGCGGATATCCGGTCATCTACATTCTGGAGAACTCGCTCAACTCGTTCTGGTCCGGGCTGCTGTTGATTATTGCCGCTGTCGCGCAGCTGTTCTGCGGTTACGCCTCGGTCACCTCGGCGTCGCGGATGCTGTTCGCCTTCGCCCGGGACGGCGCGGTGCCGGGATCGGCGCTGTGGTCGAAGCTGTCGGCGCGCAAGGTGCCGGTGAACGCGGTGCTGTTCATCTCGTTCTTCGCATTCGTACTGCTGATTCCGTCGATGCTGGTGCCCGCGGCCAATGCGCCGACCGCGTATGCCGCCGCCACCTCGGTTGCCACCATCGGTCTGTATATCGCCTACGGCCTGCCGATTCTGCAGCGCCAGTTGCACGGCAACCGATTCCAGACCGGGCCCTGGCAATTGGGGCGGTGGTATCGGCCGATCGGGATTGCCGCGCTGGTGTGGATCGTGCTCATCAGCGTGCTGTTCATTCTGCCGATGGACGACCACGGGTATCCGTGGAACGGCGAGTTCACCTGGACCGCGGTCAATTACGCCCCGCTCACCCTCGTCGCCGTGGTGGGCGCCATTACCATCTGGTGGTTCGCTTCGACCAGGCGCTGGTTCACCGGGCCGAAGCGCTTTGTCGACGAGCCTTCAGAGCGGGGTCACATAGGCGCCGGAGATACCGCCGTCGACCAGGAACTGTGAGGCGGTGATGAAGGAGGAATCGTCGCTGGCGAGAAAGGCCACGGCGGCGGCGATTTCCTCCGGTTCGGCGAAGCGGCCGGTGGGAATGTGCACGAGGCGGCGGGCGGCGCGCTCGGGATCCTTGGCGAACAGCTCCTGCAGCAGCGGGGTTTTCACCGGGCCGGGGCACAGGGCGTTGACGCGAATGCCATTGCGGGCGAACTGCACTCCCAGCTCGCGGCTCATGGCGAGCACGCCGCCCTTGGAGGCGGTGTAGGAGATCTGCGAGGTGGCCGCGCCCATGACGGCGACGAAGGACGCGGTATTGATGACCGAGCCCTTGCCGCGCTCGAGCATGTGCTCGATGGCGTACTTGCTGCACAGGTAGACCGAGGTGAGGTTCACCTCCTGCACGCGGCGCCAGGCGTCGATACCGGTGGTGAGTATCGAATCGTCCTCCGGGGGTGAGATTCCCGCATTGTTGAAGGCGATGTCCAGGCCGCCGTAGGTGTCGACCGCCGTCTGGAACAGCGCCTTGACCTGCTCCTCGTCGGTGACGTCGACCTTCACGTACAGGCCGCCGACCTCCGCCGCCGCGGCCTCGCCGGAGGCGGCGTCGATATCGGCGACGACGACCCTCGCGCCTTCCTGGGCGAACCGCCGGACGGTGGCCAGGCCGATACCACTGCCGCCGCCGGTGACGACCGCGACTCGATCCTGTAAGCGCTGCAAGATAACTCCTTCGATCGGATAGGTGGTGCTCAGTCGGTGGCGAGGAAGACGTTCTTGGTCTCGGTGAAGGCGCGCGCGGCGTCGGGGCCGAGTTCCCGGCCGAGTCCCGACTGCTTGAATCCGCCGAACGGTGTCCAATACCGCACGGAGGAATGCGAATTCACCGACAGGTTCCCGGCTTCGACCCCGCGCGCGACGCGCAGCGCGCGGCCCACGTCCGAGGTCCAGATGGAGCCGGACAGGCCGTATTCGGTGTCGTTGGCAATACGCAGCGCGTCGGCCTCGTCGTCGAAGGGCAGCACGGCGACCACGGGGCCGAAGACCTCCTCGGTGACAATGCGATCGGCCGGGCTCGACGGCAGCACAACCGTTGGCGGGAACCAGAATCCGGGACCTTCCACGCGAGTGCCGGTGAACGCGACGGTGGTGGACGGCTCCAGGAACTCCGCGACCCGCTCCCGGTGCGCGGCCGAGATGAGGGGACCCATCTCGGTTGTCTCGTCGCCCGGATCGCCGACCAGCACGCCGCGCACCGCCGGTTCCAGAAGTTCGAGGAAGCGGTCGAAGACACTGCGCTGCACCAGGATCCGGGAGCGGGCACAGCAGTCCTGACCGGCATTGTCGAAGACGCCGTAGGGCGCGGTGGCGGCGGCCTTTTCGATATCGGCGTCGGCGAACACGATATTGGCGCTCTTACCGCCCAATTCGAGGGTCACCCGCTTCACCTGCTCGGCGCAGCCCGCCATGATGGACTTGCCGACCTCGGTGGATCCGGTGAACACCACCTTGCGCACGGCCGGATGGGTGACGAACCGCGCGCCCACCACCGAGCCCTTGCCGGGCAGCACCTGGAAGAGGTGCTCGGGCAGGCCCGCTTCCCGCGCCAACTCGCCGAGCCGGATGGCCGTCAGCGGCGTGAGCTCGGCCGGTTTGAGCACCACCGTATTCCCGGCGGCCAGGGCGGGCCCGAAGCCCCAGGCCGCGATCGGCATGGGGAAGTTCCACGGCACGATGATGCCGACCACGCCGAGCGGTTCGCAGAAGGTGATGTTCACCCCGCCCGCGACCGGAATCTGACTGCCCAGCAGGCGTTCCGGGAGTCCGGCGCTGTAGTGCAGCACATCGCGGACATTGCCCGCCTCCCAGCGCGCATTGCCGATGGTGTGGCCCGCATTGGTCACCTCGAGCCGGGCCAGATTCTCTATCTCGGCATCGACGGCCTCGGCGAAGCGCCGCAGCAGCCGGGCCCGATCGCCCGGGGCCAGCGCCCGCCAGCCCGGCAGGGCCCGCTGCGCCCGCTCGATGGCCGCGTCGGTCGCCGCCGCGTCCGCCAATTCGATTGTCGCCAAGACCTTCTCGGTCGCGGGGTTGACGACATCGGTCGTTGTCACCGGTTGCGCTCCTCTCCATAACGTGCCGCCTGCTCCACCAGCGCCCGCAGGAGCCGGTGGTCGGCCGCGTTCTCCTCCGGATGCCACTGCACGCCCACCAGGAACGGGCCGGTCTCCGCCTCCACGGCCTCGATGGTGCCGTCGGCGGCATGCGCGGAGGCCGTGAGCCCCGGCGCGAGCCGGTCGATCGCCTGATGGTGGTGGCAGTGCGCCTTCACCTCCGGGCCGGTGATGGCGGCGACCCGGCTGCCCGGCTCCGTCCGCACCGTCGTGACGCCGAAGGCACCCGGACCGCCGGAATGGTCCGCGTGGCCGAGCCGGTCCGGAAGGTGCTGCACCAGGGTGCCGCCGAGTGCGACATTCACCAGTTGCAGGCCGCGGCACACCGCCAGCACCGGCATTCCGGCGGCGCGCGCCAGCGCGAAGAGCCCGAACTCGGACTCGTCGCGATCCGGCCGCAGGCCCGTGGTCGCGGGATCGGCGGCGGCGTCGTACCGGGCCGGATCGATATCGGCCCCGCCGGTGAGCACCAGGCCGTCCAGTCGCCGCACGAGCTCCGCGCGCGCGGGCCCGGCGGGTGGCAGCAGGACCGGAATCCCGCCCGCCCGCTCGGTCATGTCCACATAGGCGCGGGGGAGTACGGCGCTGTCCACATCCCAGTGGGTGTACCTGGTGCGTTCGGAATAGGTGGGCAGCCCGATGATCGGCCGCCGCGCGCCCTCAGAGTCGTTCGAACCCACGCATCCGCTCCCAATCGGTCACCGCGGCGTCGTAGGCGTCGAGTTCGACTTGCGCCGCATTCCGATAATGTCGCACGACCTCGTCACCGAACGCCGTGCGAGCCACCTTGCTGTCGCCGAACAGCTGTGCCGCATCCCGCAGGGTGCGCGGCACCCGCGGCCGATTGGACCGGTAGGCGTTCCCGTGGAACTCCGGCTCCAGCGGCAGCCGCTGTTCGATGCCGTGCAGACCCGCCGCGATCACCCCGGCGACGGCCAGATAGGGATTCACATCCGCGCCCGGCACCCGATTCTCCAAGCGCAGCGACGCCCCGTGCCCCACCACCCGGATCGAGCAGGTGCGGTTGTCCCGGCCCCAGGCCACGGCGGTGGGTGCGAAACTCCAGGCCTGGAAACGCTTGTAGGAGTTGATATTCGGCGCCAGAAGGTAGGTGAACTCGCGCAGGCAGTCCAGTTGGCCCGCCACGAAGTGGCGCATCAGCTCCGATTCCCCGCCCGTGCCGTCGCCCGCGAAGACCGGCTCTCCCGCCTCATTGCGCAGGCTGATGTGGATGTGGCACGAACTGCCTTCGCGCTCATTGTATTTGGCCATGAACGAGATGCTCCGCCCGTCCTGGGCCGCGATCTCCTTGGCTCCGGTCTTGTAGATGCTGTGGTTGTCGCAGGTGGCCAGGGCCTCGTCGTAGCGGAACGCGATCTCGTGCTGCCCCGGATTGCATTCCCCCTTGGCCGACTCCACATACATTCCCGCACCGGCCATCTCGTTGCGAATCCGCCGCAGCAGCGGCTCGATTCGCGCCGTACCCAGCATGGAGTAATCCACGTTGTACTGATTGGCGGGCCGCAGATCCCGGTAGCCGCCGCGGAAGGCGTCCTCGTAACTGTCGTCGAAGACCAGGAATTCGAGCTCGGTGCCCACATACGCCCGCAGCCCGTGCGCCGCCAGCCGATCCAGTTGTGACCGCAGCACCTGCCGGGGCGAGGCCACCGCCGGTGTCCCCGCGGGCTCCACCTGCTCCACATCGCACAACACCATGGCCGTGCCCGGCCACCACGGCACCATTCGCAGCGTCGCGAGATCCGGCCGCAGGACGAAGTCGCCGTATCCGGTGTCCCACGACGACATCGCGTACCCGTCCACCGTGGTCATCTCGACATCCACCGCGAGGAGGTAGTTGCACGCCTCGGTGGCGTGCTCGAGCACCTCCTCCACGAAATACCGCGCCGAACACCGCTTCCCCTGCAACCGCCCCTGCATATCGGTCATGGCCATCAGCACGGTGTCCACCGTCCCCGCATCGACCAATCGCACAAGCTCCGCAACACCCAGCATCCCGGCACGCATGAGGGTCCTCTCGACGTAGACCAGCTCACGCTAAGCGACCCCGGCCTCCGCCCGTGCCCGAATAACCAAGATCGTCTCCGGCGTGTCCGGCGCACGATCGGCCAACCTGGGAGAAATCACGATCCGTTCACGATGCCGCCGATACAGTGTGCCTGCCCGCGCTGATGGGTGTTCGAAATCGCACGACGACAATAGGTTTGGAAATGAATACTGCCCTCGTGGCATCGCCGGTGCGCAAGCGTAATCCGGTATTGGTGTGGCTGGTCTTCCCGTTGATCACGCTGGGGATCTACTTCTTCGTCTGGTACTACAAGATTCACAAGGAAATGGCGGAAGTGCGGCGGGATCCGGAGGCTCCGGTCACCGGCCCGCTGCTGGTCATGATCTTCCTGTCTTGGACGGGGATCGCGGCCATCATCAGCTTCTGGCGGACGGGTAACCGGATTCGTGAGGCTCAGGAGAGCGCGGGGATCGAGGGGTCCTGCAACCCGGTGATCGGGTTCGTGCTGAACTTCGTATTCGGACTGGGAATTCTGTACTACCAGCTGGAACTGAACAAGATCGCCGACCGGTTCGCGCAGTAGGCGCGGCGGTCATCGCCTGGCGGGCAGCGGCATTCGGCGGCTGCCCGCCTCGGCGTTCAGGGGGTCCAGCGGGCGCGCAGGACGCCGTCGGGGTCGGGGAGGACCGCGGCCGCGAGTGGTGCGGATTCGTCCTCGATACAGGAGATGATCAGGACCGCGCGGGCTTCGGCGAGTGCGGCGGGCAAGTCCGGATAGTGGGATTCGTCGACGATCAGACTGGTCAGATGGCCTTCGGGGTGCTGCCAGACGATCTCGTCGAGGCCCGCCTCGGATAGTCCGGACAGGGCCCCGGTGATGTCCGTGGTGAGGTCGGGCCAGATCCGCAGCCGCGCCCGCGGGGCGAGGCGGGCCCGGACCCCGGCGAGG
Source organism: Nocardia crassostreae (assembly GCF_001613405.1). Taxonomy (GTDB): domain Bacteria; phylum Actinomycetota; class Actinomycetes; order Mycobacteriales; family Mycobacteriaceae; genus Nocardia; species Nocardia crassostreae. The sequence continues at coordinate 165,659 of NZ_BDCH01000023.1, read as the reverse complement.
TCGTCGAGGGTGATCCGGTGCCAGCGTGCGGCATTGTGGAGAAAGCCCTCCTCCAGCACCACCGCCCCGTACCGCCCGGCGAGATCGCCGACCTCGGTCCAGAATGCCGCTTCGGCCGGGCGCGCCGGAGGTTCTCCGTCGAGCTCCGGATTGTACGGGGACCGATCCACCGGCTCGGCGAAAAGGCCGCGGCGCCGGGCGAACTCGACCGCGCGCGGACACGGCCGCGGACTTCCGACCCAGACGTACTGGTCGTAGCCGACGTGGACGAAGAATCCGCTCTCGTCCTCCAATCGGCACCAGGCCCCGTTATCGCGCAACATGGCTCGCACCAGTTCGAGCCCGACATCGAGGGATGTCCGGGCGCCGTCGTGATAGCCGGTCAGATTATCGGGGAACAACCCGGCCAGCCCGTGACCGTCGATCGGTGGTTCGACGCCGAAGGTGACGAACCCGGCCAGGGCGGGTTCGCGGATGGTGAGCCGGGTGATGCCGCACTCCCGGGCGAAGGCGGCCACCGTCTCCAGATAGGCCGCCTCGACCGGTCCGTGATCGCTGGCCGTGTCCTCGGTCCCGATGTAGTGGCCGCGTTCGTCGCGATCGGCCGGGTCGTACTTGCTGAGCCGGTGGACCGTGCTCATCGGCCCATCCTGGCGACGGCCTCGTGTTTGCGGACGCCGTCGTCCCAGACCGGCGCATCGCTCTCGTAGACGACGCCGTCCGAGCCGAAGACCAGGAAGCGGTCGAACCCGCGGGCGAACCAGCGGTCGTGGGTGACGGTGACGACCGTGCCCGCGAATTCGGCGATGCCCTGCTCCAGGGCGTCGGCGGAGTGCAGGTCCAGGTTGTCGGTGGGCTCGTCGAGCAAAAGCAAGGTGACGCCGGACAATTCGAGCAGCAGGATCTGCAGGCGGGCCTGCTGGCCGCCGGAGAGATCGTCGAAGCGCTGCTCCGCGGCGCGGGCCAGGCCGTAGCGATCCAGTACCCGGCTGGCGGCCTCGCGGCCCATGCCGTCGCGGTGTTCGTTGCCGGTGTGCAGGATCTCCAGCAGGGTGCGGCCCGCCAGGTCGGGACGGGAATGCGTCTGCGCGAAATAGCCCGGGCGCACACGGGCTCCGAGCGTGGCGGCGCCGGTGTGCGTGACGGGCGCGAGTTCGAGGTCGCCGATGGGCCGGTGCTCGATATCGGGATCGGTGCCGCCAGTGGCGAGCAATCGCAGGAAGTGGGATTTCCCGGATCCATTGGCGCCCAGCACGGCAACGCGATCGCCGTACCAGACCTCGGTGTCGAACGGGCGCATCAGGCCGGTGAGCTCGAGACCGGTGCACACCAGCGCGCGTTTGCCGGTGCGGCCGCCGCGCAGCCGCACCGATACGTGCTGCCGCACCGGCACCGCCTCCGGCGGTCCGGCCTCCTCGAACTTGGCCAGCCGGGTCTGGGCGGCGTGGTAGCGCGCGGCCATGCCGTCGTTGAACTTCGCCTTCTCCCGCAGCCGCAGGACCAGGGCCCGCAGTTTGGCGTGTTCCTCGTCCCAGCGGCGGCGCAGCTCCGCCAGTCGGGCGGTCCGATCCTCGCGCGCCTGCTGATAGCTCGCGAAACCGCCGCCGTGAATCCACGAGGTCGCACCGCTGATGCCGGGTTCGAGGGTCACGATGCGATTGGCGGCATTGGCGATGAGCTCGCGGTCGTGGCTGACGAACAGGACCGACTTGTTCGATGCGGCGATGGTCCGCTCCAGCCACTGCTTGCCCGGCACATCCAGGTAGTTGTCCGGCTCGTCCAGCAGCAGCACCTCATCGGGCCCGGCGAACAGGGCCTCGAGCACCAGCCGCTTCTGCTCACCGCCGCTGAGCGTGCGCACCGAGCGCCATTTGGCGCGATCGAATCCGATGCCCAGGGCGGCGGTGGTGACGTTGTGCCAGAACGCTTCCACTTCATAACCGCCGACGTCACCCCAGCCGGTCAAGGCGTGGGAGTAGGCCAATTGCGTTGCCTCGTAATCGGTTTCGATCAAGGCGTCCTCGGTGGCGTCGAGCGCCCGCGCCGCCGAGCGCACGGCGGGGGAGGCGACCGACAACAGCAGATCCCGCACGGTCGATTCGTCGTCGACCTGTCCGATGAACTGCCGCATCACCCCGAGCGAGCCGGACCGGGTCACGGCCCCGTCATCCGGAGCCAGATCCCCGGCGATGATCCTGATCAAGGTCGTCTTGCCCGTGCCGTTCGGGCCGATCAGCGCGGCTTTCACACCATCCCCGATGCGAAAGCTCACCCCACTGAGCAACTGCCGTCCATCCGGAAGGAAACAGTCGATATCGGAGACATCCACGTGGGCCATGGGAATCCAGGCAACCCGACCCGCCCGGCTGTCGCAACCGAATTTCCATTCGGTAGCAATGCGGTCGGCCAGCTCTTACGCGCCCGCAGGAGCATGCCGAAATCCTGCTTGCCGCACTGGACGGTATGACAGTCCGCATCCTCGCCGGTCATCTGACCGCGGACGCGGCAGTCCTGGCCCTCGACGCCCATCTCGCGCGTGTCGGTGCGGTCTGCGGGTGAATGTCCCCGCCCGCCAATACGATTGCTTAAGCTTGCTTTCGATCTTCGGAGACGGCCGCTGGGACGGCTCCGGAAGGCGCTGTTGCAGTTGCAATTTCATTTGCTTTCGCATTCCCGGTTTCCGGCGACTTGCGGTGCCTAATTCCCGACAATTTGTGCCACAAAGGCTTTCGGAGGGGTTAAGTTGTCCACTTCACACGGCATCCGCTGGGGCGGTTGGGATGCCGGGTGTTCTCGTATTGGAGGTGAGGCTGAGGTATGACCGCACCTGATGAAGGGCAGCAGATCGACGAGCTCGTCAAGCGGCTGGCCGCCAGATTCCCCGACGTGACCTCGCGGCTGGTCGGCGAGGTGGTTCGCGGAATACATCGCGAATTCGACGGCCATCGGGTCCGGGAATTCGTGCCGTTGCTAGTCGAGCGGATCGCCGAAAGGCAGCTCAGCCGACGGGTGACCTATTTCTCGACGTTGTGATGGGTGAACCGGAAAACCCCTCGCCGACCCGGGTCGGCGAGGGGTTTTGCCCGGAGACGTCAGGCGCAGACGCGATTGAGCTCGGCGGTCACCGGGTCCAGATCGGCGATGTTCGGATCGACCAGGGCGTTCGCATAGGCGGCAATGGCATCGCGCTCCGGACCGGCGGTCACGGCGGCCAGAGTCGACAGCCGGTCGGACAGCTTCTGCGAGATCTCCTTGTCGAACGTGCCGCCCGACATCTCGACCGCCGCATTGATCATGGCAATTGCCTTGTCGCACGCCGGAGATGCGGCCTGGGCCGGCGCGGCGGGCGCCATCAGCAAAGTCGCGGCCGTCGCGGTCAGCAACGTGGCGGAGAACAGTTTGCTCATCATTCCTCTGGCTCTAACGGGTAGGCCCGCAAATCCCTCGTGCGAACCTCTCGACCGCATACCGTACCCGGTCACCCACCCCCGCACGGCCCCCAGATCCCGGGGCACAGCCCGGATGCGAACCACCAGCTATGCGATCGGCGTCATCGTGTACATCGTCCACTCCCGCCGCGGCTCCTCACTCCGCATGATCTGCACGTGCATCGCCGTCCATTCACCCCCCCTCGAGGGGCCGAATCCGCACCGGCCGCCACGTCAGATCCACCACCGAGATATCGGTACCCCACAGCCGCTCCCAATCCGGCGACTCCGCACACATCCGCGTGATCTCCGCAATCCGCCCCGGATCCACGAACCCCGCCGCCATATGCCGAAACGCCTGCACCATGATGTGCGCCTCCCGCTCCCAATCCTCCATCACCACCCGAGCCCGCGGATCCACCAACATCCACACCATCACATTCCCACCCGCCCCCACCCCCGGAAACGCCCGAGCAAACGCCCCATTGACCGCAATCACATCGAACCCCGGCGACGTCTGATAACTGGCCGGAAACGGCATCCCCTCCAGCAAAGCCAACTCCGCCACTGTGGGCCCACCCCCGCCCCCACCCCCAGAGCCAACTCCGGTTGCAATACGGCCCCGGCATATTCGCGATAAGCCCCCGGCACATCCAACACATCGAACAACACCCCCAACGCCCCCGAAGTAGGCGCCCGAGTCCCCTGCTCCAACTTCTGAATCAACCCCTTCGACACCCCCGCCCGCACCGCCAACTCCCCCCGACTCCACCCCAACGCCTCCCGCCTCCCCCGAACAAACCCCCCAATACCCATCTCCGGCCCAACCACCCAAACCCTCCAACCCGCAACACCACCACCAACCCGAAAACCTACTGAAACACCCCCACACCCAACACTTCTGACCCACCCCGCCCACCCCCACCCGCCCACCCACCCCCACCCCCGAAACCAGCCCCCCACGCGCCCAGAACCAGCCGATTTGGTCGAACAGGGGGGTCCTGATGTAATCTCATCGAGCACGAAGCGCAGCGAGTGCAGCGGGCTGTGGCGCAGCTTGGTAGCGCGCTTGACTGGGGGTCAAGTGGTCGCAGGTTCAAATCCTGTCAGCCCGACGCTGGAAACCCCCTCCCGACCTTGTCAGGAGGGGGTTTCTGTTCACTTCACCAGCCGTAGGCGGTGGCCATTTGGTGGCCGCTTCGGCGCCTCCAGATTTGCCGCCTGTGGTCGGAACTTTCGGCCCTGAGTTGAGCGATGCCGCCGGGTGAAGGGGGGAGTTGGCCCGGCGACATCGACATCAACGGCGGTTGCATACCGAGGAGTTGACGCGGCTTCATGGGGAGACAAGCCCAGGGGTCGGGCTGCCATCCCAACGCTCGATCGTACCGGTAACAACGTCAGACCGCGCAATTCCGCACTTGATCGCGAAATTGTCTGAACCCAATGCTGTTGGCATAGAAAGGATCTGGTCCACGCCGCCACCGACATCTGCCGTTGTTGGCGCGGCTGGGTGCTCACCGACCGCCCGAACTGCCGTCCCCCCTTCGGACGACATCTACTCGCACGGCCGGTGAACCGCCTCATCCTTCTGTCACCCATCGTGAAGCGGCGCTGGACTCCACTCGCCATCCATCGATTGGGCGTCGCAAACGTATCATGATCTCCCTGTGAGAGGTAAAAACTCGGCTATTGAGCTCGTTGCGGGGTACTGTGATCTTTCTGTGATGTCGTAACCGCGAGGTCGAGACGGTGAGGGAAGTCAACCATGTGGAGTCGCATAAGGTTCGGTTTGTGGTGACGAAGGGTCTGCAAGAGCGCTTCGGTCGAATCGTGGCCATGCGCCGTGAGGAGCTTGGGCTGTCGCGTCCAGATGTGCGTGTGGCCGGAGGGCCTTCCGTTGCGACGATGGCGCGGATCGAGAGCCCGCAAGGCGGCACGGCCCCGCCGAGCCCGGCGACGCTACGACTCCTCGATGCCGGTCTCCGTTGGGTCGAGGGCAGCGCAGCGAGAGCGCTCCATGGCGGCGAGCCGATGAAGCTGGATGCGCAGGCATTGCTCGCGGGCGCTCGTGCTCCGAGTGGGCGCGAACATGACCCGCTGAGTTTCCGCGTGATCGAGCTCGATATCGACGTTGTGGACGCACTAATCGCTGCGGCGGACAGTTGCTTCCAGCTCTGCGACCGTACCGATCTGCCTGTGGCAGCCCAAGACTGCGCACGTGCGGCGAAGGAGCAACTCGGAGTCGCCATCGGCAGGCTCGCGGCGGCGCAGGCAACCGAGGTGCTGGAGCGGGCCGGTGGGCCGAACAACGAGATTCCCAAGAACATTGAAAGGCTCATCGGTGCGTTATTGGCGGCACCGCCGACGGCCACGGGAATCGAACGGGAGAACCAGCAATACCGACGGTGGCTCGCGCGCACCGCGACGAATCTGGACCCCGCTCTCGAAGACCGCTTCGTCAGGCGATGGCAGTCTAAGCTGAACCGGATCGGCCTGATCGAGGGAGAAAATCGTTGAGCCCAGACAGCGGAGTCGTGCCGCTAGAGGACCGAGTGAACCTGCTGTTCTCTACCGTCATCGATGACGACGGCGTCGAGGTCAGCGCAGCGACTGTGGCGCAAGCGCTTTCGAAGTCCTTGGGTCGGCCGGTGGATTCCGAGGACATCAGGGCACTGCGGCTACCCGGGGCGGAACGACCGAGTTGCGACCTGCTCGACGGGGTGGCTCGCTACTTCGACATGCCCGGGAGCTTCCTGTCCGACGACCCTGATCGGTATTACAGCTCGTTCCGGCAGTTGTACCTGCTGATCGTGCAGCGCGACAAGGGAATTCCTTTCGTCGCTCTGCGTTCGAGCTCAGACCATATGGACGACAAGGCCTTACAGGAGCTGCAGAACTACCTTGAATCCCTCGACTAGAGACGGCGTGGACCAGGACCGATTGATCGCCGAGAGGGCTCTTGCGGAACTGACCGTGCGCCGCCCCTGGTCGATGCGTCGCTTCGTGGAAGAATTGAGCCTGCAGCGGGATCGGCCGATCGAGATCGTCGAAGGACTGGGGGAATTCGAGAGCCTCGACTACTCCGGCATCTGGATCCCACTCCCGGAGAAGGACCTTATCCGGCACCGCTCGGGCTTCACCCAGATCGAGCGCGACGGGATCATCGCGCACGAACTTGGGCACATCATCCTCGGCCATGAGGTCCCCCTCGATGAGCGTATCCAGTATTTCGAGCGAACCGCGCCGTCGATCCCAGCTGCCGTCATCAAGCGACTCATGGCCCAGCAGGCCTGTCTGCGCTCGAACTTCGATCTGCCCTTGGAACGTCAAGCCGAATGGTTCGCGACGCTGCTGATGGAGTCCGCGGCCTCGCTCAGCCAACCGTTGTTCCCGGACCGGGATCTCAACCCGAGACAGCGGCTCATGCTCGAACGGGCTGCCGCGATTTTCGGGTGGTCGGTATGAGCGTCGTCATCGGCGCGATAATCCCGGCAGTGCTTCTCACGCTGGCGGCACATCGCATTCGGTCCAACCGTCATGGCAGCCATCGCGGCACTCATACCGGGATCACCAACCCCCTGACACAGCTCCTGCTGCTTCTCGGTCTGGCGAAGCTGTGCCGGGTCCCGGTGCTGACCGACGACGTCATCAACCCGGTGCTGCGGGACGCGACCGGCGTTGCGAACGTCATGTCCCTTGCTGGAATGACATTCGGCGCGTTGTCGGCGATTCCGATCCTCGGCGTCAGCTCGTACATCACCGGCCGCAACCTCGTGCCACGCGCACAACTCGGTATTGCAGTCGTGATCGTCGTGGCGATGATCACGACATTCCTGCGCACGCCGATGGCGGATACCCCGACGTCGTATATGAGCAATGACTTTGCGGTGACGGGGCCCGTCATGGCGTACTGGGTTGCCTTCCTGGCTCCGCTTGCGAGCGCGCTGGTTCTCGGCTCCGGCTTATATTCTCCGCGAGCTGTGGTGGGTCCGCAGGGGCCCATTCGCGCGCGCGTTGGCCGCTATCGCCCTGTGCGAGGTGTTGGGGTTGGTGTACTGCGCGTTCAAGGTCTACAACCTCTACTTGCAGCATGCGGGGATCGACAACTTCTGGCATCGAAATGCCCCGCCGGTGTCGATTGCCCTCGGGCTTGCAGCGCTGATCGCGGCGGGGGTGTCGGCAGGAATCTATGCCACGCACATCCTGAAGGATCGTTTTCACCGCTATCGGCTGTTGAGGCGTTTCGGTGATCGGTGGCTGGCGGCTCGGGCGGCGAATCCCGATGTCGTACTGGATCGGTCCGATCCATTCCGTCCCACTCGGCCGATGTGCTGGGCGGCATCGCGCTCCGGGGCGACCGCATATCGGCTGCAGATCGAGCTGGCTGATCACGCACACCAGGCTGGGGGCCGAAGCGCCTCCGGCGCCCCCGCGATCACCTGACAACAACGCGATCGCAAGAGCGTGCGGGATACGTCGATGGCGTATCCCGCACGCACTGTGGTCGGCTCAGGTAAGTGCCGTACGCAGCGCGTCGGACCACGGCTGCCAGCGCGGGTCAGGGCCTCCCGTATCGTCACCGACCATGTTGGTGCATGTATAGCCAACGGCGACACCGGATTCGGGATGGGCGAATCCGACTCGCCCGCCGGTGCCGACCTGGCCGAACGCGCCATCACCGAGGAGCTGAGCGGGGCGGGTGAGTTCGTAGCCGTGGGCGAAGTAGTTGCCGCGCGGCATCACGGTCAGGGGCGCCGGATGGGTGAGGCCCTCGGTCTGCGGCCGGCGTGCCCGCTCGACTGCTTCCGGGCCGAGCAGTCGGATGCCGTCGACCTCACCGATCGTCGCCGCGAACATTCGCGCCACCGAACGCGCGTTCCCGATCCCATTGCCGGACGGGACCTCCGCCGCATGACCGTCTCGGGTATTCAGCAATGCGAGACCCTCATCCCGGGCCGCGACCGTCGCGAGCGTCGCACGAACCAGGCGCGCATCGACATCGACACCCATGCGGCTCAACATCGCTTCCACGTCGGCGGCGCCGGGCAGATGCCGGCGGGTGAACTGCGGAACGACACGGTGTTCCTGGCTTTCGGGCAAGGCGATCCACAGACTCAGCCCGAGCGGGTCGGCGATCTCGGCGGCGAGGAACTCGCCGACGCTCTTGCCGGAGACCCGGCGAATCAGTTCTCCGGCCAGGTAACCCCAGGTGAGGGAGTGGTAGTAGAACGCGGTCCCCGGCTGCCACAGCGGGGTCATCGATTCCAAAGCCGAGATGCACTTCGACCAGTCCGTCAATTCCCGTGCCCCGATACCGGATTCGGCATCGAAGCTGGACAGGCCGCCGCGATGCGACAGCACATCGGCGACCGTCATCTCCGCCTTGCCCCCTGCGGCGAACTCCGGCCAATAGTCCCGCACCGGCGCATCGAGGTCGAGCAGGCCCCGATCGGCGAGGATGTGCACGCACGTAGCGGTCATCCCCTTGGACACCGACATGAGCACCGTCAACGATTCCGCGTCCCAGGTCTTCCCCGATACCGGGTCCTGCCCCATCCACAGATCCACCACGACCCGCCCGCCGCGATACACACACAGCTGCGCGGCACCCTCATCATCATCGTGGGCGCGCACAAACCCGTCCCGGAGCCCTTCGAAACCGCGCTCGACAAATCCCTCCACCAACGCCACAAAGCCTCCTCGACCGGATACAGCGGGCACACCTTCGAGGCGAAACCCCTTCGCACCAATACGATATTCGACCGGTCTCCGGCCTGTTCCATGCCGTCTCTCCGGCCCTTGCAATCGCGGCAGTCTCCACCCGGCAAGGTGGCGCCACTCCTCGTTTTCCGCCTAGCTGCTCAATTTCTTGTGCTGTCACCAGTGGTGATGCATCGGCGTGCGGGACCAGGTCGCCAAGCAGGGGCGGCAGGGACTGCAATGAGATCATCACTCCTCTATCAGGATTCAGCTAGTACAGGGCCCAGAGTTGGCCGTCGAGTTTCTCTTCCGCTTGCTCGGGGTGCCGTCGTAGGCGCCGGTGGAGAGGTATCTTCCGCCGCTGTCGGCGAGTACGAAGGCGATGTCGGCGCGGGTGCCCGTCTTGATCGCTTTCTTGGCGACGCCCAGGCGGCGCGCAGGATGGCGCCGGTGGAGAAGCCGGCGAAAATGCCTTCCTCGAGCACCAATTCGCGGGTGCGGCGCACGGTGTCGTAGGGGCCGATGGAGTGGGGTGAGCGCTGGCCAGTGCCATTGCGACCCGGTCTTGTGCGCATAATCCGCGAGACCAGCCTTCCGTTCGCAACATGATCTGGCGGAGGTACGGCGGGGTCAATCGCGACATTGACTTGCTGTGGCGGGAGGTAATGCGCGACGGCCGCGATCCGAGAATGCTGGGAAGTCAGTGGCCGTGCTGAACCCCGGCAATCTGTTTCCCGCGAACCGCGAGTGATCTCGAGGCTCTTGGTCGCATACTGCGATAGTGGGATTCGATGAGCAGTTCGACGAACTGCAAGAGGACGCACGCCGACGAGCCAATGACCGAGCGAGACAAGAACAGGCACTCGAGGACTTTGTCGCCAAGCACAGCTCGGCGGTGATCCAAGAGATCGAAGCTGTGGGAGCCTCCGCCGTACGCAGGCTAACGGAAGCGGGCGTATCGCCCACGCCGGTAGTCACATACGACCCGACTCCGGATCGGTACTATCTCCCGCCTGGTTTCACGATCGGCGGAAACCCTTACCGTCGGTCACGGATCGCCGACTACGCATGGCCCGTGCGTGGCTTCGTTCTCACTACTTCTGGGGTCTTCTTTCAGCCCATGAGTGGCAGCCCTACGAATGTGAATCTCGTCGCTGGTCGCGGTGAGCGCCTCACTGAAGCCGGTGAGCGGCACAAGCGGCACACGGCCCACCTACTGCGTCGACTTCACCTGCCGGACTATCCCTTTTTCATCGACAACACCGTGTACTGGACCTCCAGCTGCAGATCGGGATGGACTGCCTGATCCCGTTTCCAGCGGGAAGCCCACGCGCCGCGGAGATCGCCGACGATGCACGTGTTTCAGCAATCCATAAACAGCTGAACGCTGCTGGCCTGCGCGGCAGTGCCTTCGGCATTATGCCCGACGGTCATGCCGCCTTCGTGAGTCTGGAACATAGCTCAGATGAAGGCAGCTACGTGCAGGGAGTACCTCTGAGTGCTTGGCTCGCGAGGGCTGTCCACGACTTGATGTAGGCATCCTCGATGCCGATCGCTATGGTGAGATGCTCGAACGCCTCACCGTCGCAGCGGAACACGCGCTGCACTTACAGCTTCGACCTGACCTTCGAACAGACCCTTGTTCGGCACGAGGGCCGTCCGCAGGCGTCGGAGTTTCAACCGGAGCAGATGGCGCGGTGGTATCACGGCTGGCAGCCGCTGCCGTTGGTCGACGAAGTCCGCATCGACGTCGGCTGGCCGTTGGAGATGGTTGTCGAAAGGATCCACAACGACCTAAGCGGTGCCGTCGGCACTGCGCTTCCGGCCGACCGATAATGCCGGTGGCGCCGATATGCTGTGCCTCAGGTCCCCACCGAGTGGGTTACCGGCGGATTGTTACGGGTGGGTGAGGTGGTGGGTGACTTCTTTGCGGCGGGAAGGTGGCATGCCGTCTCGGGCCCGATGACCGTGGCGATCTGGGTGCCGAAGTAGATGTTGATGCTGTTGCCCTGGCCGTAGATTTCGACGCTGTGGTCGCCGGGAAGGTCCGAGTACTGAGTCATCTGGTCGGCGCCGTGCTGTGCGGCGATCTCGCGGACTCGGCGCAGGGCTTCCGGCCACACCGCATCGGGGATCGGGATGTCGGAGACGAAGTTTCCCAGGGTTGCCGCTTCGCCGCCTGTCCCGTCGAAGGGGGCTGGCTCTCGCAGTTGACCAGGCCGGGTTCGCGGTTGTGGAACCAGGTCATGCCGGGGGTATGCCGCCGCAGATGCTCGTAGCCGAGCGCGGCGACCACTTCGTCCCAATGGGTCGTGCGTCGAAGAACGGTGGTCTGTATCCGCCCACCGCGGGGGCCGACGAAGAGTCGGGCCCTCCCGTACGCCTCGGCCCGTGCGGCCTCGTCCGCACTCTTCATCGCGGGATCGGCGTCTACCCGCGCGTGTGCCCGGGCAATTGCTCGTAGCACAATCGGCCGCAGTTCCTCGATGATCGGAATTCTCCGGGCGCGTTTACCTTTCGTCCCCTTGTCGACTTCACGGTGTCGGCAATGAAGCCAATCCAATTCGAGACCTACGATCTTGGTTGCGGTGCCAAGCTCGGTGTCAAGAAACCAGCTGATAGTGCTATAGCTTGAAGCGCGACGCGGGGGGAGGGATCCGATGGCTACGGTGCCGACGTGGGCCGTCATCACGTTACCGTTGATCAGTGCTGGAATAGGGTTCGTGGGCAGCTACTTTTCGGCGAAGCTGCTCCGGCGGACAGGGACCGAAACCGTTGCCACGATGAGAGAGAACATTCAGGTGACCCGTTCGGCCGCGGAGGCGTCGGAGCGGTCCGCCGCAGCCGCAGAGCGCTCATCGGTCACCGCAGAGAATGCCGAGCGTGAGCTGAGCAAGTTCAGGCTCCACGACGACACCATGCGGACGCTGTACTGGGCCGCCGACCACGCGATCAGTCAGGAGTCCAATCGTGCGCTGATGGGTCTCGAAGCCTTGGCGGTACTTGTTGAACAGGCGAAGCAGGACCTGAATTCGCGAGCCGGTGAACTGGTTGCTGCCACAGCGGAGGCCGTGCGGAAAGTGGCCGTTCCTACGTTCCTGGCGATCCTGGTCGCGTGGGCTGACAACGCGCAAGAAGCAGTTCGTCGCGGTCGTCGTGGTGACGATGTTGGGGGTGAAGGTGAGGGTGAAGTCAGCAGCGGCGGTGGTGGCCGGGTTTCGGCGGTCGAAATCAATTCTGCTTCCCTCCTATTGGCTCATGCTCCCGCGACCTATCTCGGCGCCGACCTCCGTACGGAGGTCGAGCAGATAGCCCACGCGATGCCCGGTAGCGAGATCGCTGTTGTCCACCTATGCACAGGCAGTCGGTTCGAGCAGTCGGAGAGATCACACGAAGCATCACAAGCAGCGATTAACGCTGCGGCGCAAAGGATGATGCGAAATGCGAATGAGCAGGCGATACGCCGCGATGCGGCCGAGCCCCGGCATCGAGAACCCCCGACGCGGGACATTGGGCTGGAACGGTAAGCGCATAGAAGCATCAGGTTTCGCTGGTGCTGCCGGTCTTGCCGGGGCTCGCGCCGACCGCGATTCTCGGCACCGTGCAGCTGCCGCCGCATGTGGTGCGGGGGACCATCGAGGTGGCATCCGGGGGGGGGCGGCTGGTGGATCGGGTGGAATTGCCGCTGGGCGCGCCCGCGCCGATTCGGCTCTCGCTGGCGGGGGCGCAGGTGAAGCAGAACGCGGTCGCGGTCACGCTGACGTCCTCGCTGGTGCCGGAGGCGGGGTGGTGTGTCACCGACTGGTGGGGGGTGCCGCTCACGCTGGCCGATGTCTCGGTGGTGTACTTCGGCGAGGAACAGCAGCCGACCACGGTGGCGGACTTCCTGCCGCCGATTCTGGGCAAGCTGACCATGTATCTGCCCGCTCAGCCGAGCCGAGTGGAGAGCAATGCCGCGCTCACGCTGGGCACGGCCGTCGTCGCGCGCTACGGACGCCAGCCCGTGGCGGTGGAGATCCGGCAACTCGGCGCGGACGGCCGGGCGCCCGACCATCCGCCCGGATTCCTGGAGCGGCAGGTGGTGATTCGCGAATCCGGCGAGGCCGGACTGCGGGTGGAGAATCCGGGGCCGGAGCCGGTGCTGCGGCTGAGCGGCGATGCCACCAGCCTGCCCGATCAGACCCGGCTGCTGGTGACCGATCTGTCGCAGATCGCGGTGTCCTCGGGCGCGGTGGCGGTGTCGCTGCCGAGCGCTCCGGTCGTGTCGCCGGACAGCGTCACCCTCGGCGAGCTCGGGCAGACCCAGCTCAGCGCGACCTCGCTGGGCAGCGTGCGCGTCGAGTTCGGCGTGGACCAGTCGCGCATCGGCCATCCGGTCAAGGATGTGCGAATTCGCCTGCTGGGCAACTACACCCCCCCTGCCGTCGATCATGAGCGGCGCGATCACCGTGGAGGCGAACGGCAAGTACATCGACAGCTGGCCGCTGGACACCGAGGGCCGCATCGACCGCTGGGTCTCGGTCCCGGACAAGCTGCTCACCCGATTCACCACCGTCGCCGTGACACTGCATCAAACCGGCGTGACCGAGGGCTGTGGCCTGGAACGCCCGGTCACGCTCGCGCTGCATCCCGACACCGAGGTGACCAGTCGTCCCGCGGCCCCGGCCATTCCGGGCGGCTTCGAGGCGCTGCCGCAGGCGCTGCAACCCGAGGTGCAGGTGGGCCTGCACGATCCCGGTTTCGCCGACACCGTGCGCGCGGCGACCATTCTCACCGGGCTGCAACGACTCTCGGTCATGCCGCTGAAACCCGATATCGTCGATTTCGGCACGGCGGTGCGCAGTTCGGTACCGGCGGTGCTGGTTTCGGCCAATGGCGACGGGCTGGAATCGATCGAACTGCCGCTGGATCCGGACAAGGACGATCTGACCCTGACCGTGAACGGCGACCGCGGTGATTCGGCCACCGTCCGCATCGATCCCGGGGTTCCCATCGGATCCCTGCAGACCACCTGGAGCGGCGGCCGCATGGTGGTCGTCGCCACCTCCACCGCCTCGTCCGCCCGATTGGATCGCGCCCTGGACTGGCTGCAGGCCGACCTGGAGCGCTGGCAGGAACTGCACGGCGACGCCCTGTTCCAGGCCGGTGACCGCGAGCCGGAGTTCTTCGACCCGGATGCGGCCATGGACACCGGCGCTGAATCACCGTCGCAGACCATCTCGCTCGCCCGCACCCTCACCATCGCGGGCGCCATCATCGCGCTGCTCGCCGTGGTGGCCGCCGCCATGGTCCTGATGCGCCGCCGCAAGAGCTGACATGTCCGCCCCCGCGACCGCAGATCACAGCCGCAGCACGATGGTCCGCATTGCGCTGCGGGTGGTGCTGATCATTGTCGCTACCGGAGTCGCGTTCTGGGACAAGTGGTTCCGCGTGGTTCAGGGCGTTCGCATCGGCTCCAGCATCGGCCAGGTGTTCGTGGTGATGGCGCTGGCGGCGCTGGCGGCCCTGGGCATCCTCGTGCGCCGCGGCCCGCAGCTGCCGATTCACGACCGGCAGACCGATGTGATCGTCGGCGGCATCCTGCTCGGCACCTCGGTCGCGGTCCAGGGCTTGCTCATGCCGCGCTACCGGTATCTCTACGAGGTGCTGCACCTGGATCTGCTGGCGGCCTGGCTGTTCCTGTTCGGCGCGGCGGTGCTGGTCTTCGGACTGCGGCCGACCTGGCAGTTCTGGCCGAGCTGGTTGTTGCTGCTGGCCATGTTCCCGGTGCCGTACCGGGCGCTGCGCTCGGCGCTGGGCGGCGATCCGCTGCAAGCGGGTATCGCCATGCTGCCGTTGACGGCCTTCGCCACGGCGGTCGCGGTGGGACGTACGCGCACCCGCGCGGCGGTCGGCGCGGTGGGTGCGCTGCTGATCGGGGCCCTGGTGCTCGCGGTCATGCACGACCGGTGGCCGCGCCAGCCCGTCATTGCCTATCAGGTGTTTCCCTCGCTGATCGCTTGCTTCCTCATGTGCCTGGTGATGTACGTCCAGGTGCGGCGCGGCGGTTCGCTCAAACCGCTTGCCCGGCCGGTGGATCCGCTGTCGGCGAAACAGGTCTGGAGCGGGGTGGCGACGGTGGTGGTGGTCGGCGCGGCCGTGGCCTTCCTGCCGATTCCCGAGGGCTACGACCGCGAATTCCCCCGTATCCCCGGACTGAATCTGGCCCGGCCGCACACCGTGCCGCAGGGCTGGACCCTGCTCGCCGAGCGTGACTATCCGTGGGCGAAACACTATTTCGGCAGTCCCGCGGAACTGAACCGGCTGCTCATTCGCTCGGAGACGCGGAATCCCGAGTGGGACAAGGATTCCCGCCGCCGCCGAGTCGTGGTCGACGTGGTCACCGCGCCCAATGGCTACGCCATCGACCGCCTGCCGGAGTTCGTGCTCTACTCCCTGAGCCAGCCGCGCATCACCCCGCCCACCCTGGTCGATCTGGGCAATGGGGTGACCGCGCGCATGAACACCGTGCTCGACGACCAGCGCCTGCTGAGCTGGACGTGGCTGAGCTGGAACTGGCGCGACGAGTACGGCGCCGAGCGGATCAGCCTCATCGCCGCGGACAACCACCTGTCCGACGCCGAATTCCCGCAACCGCAGCGATCGGGTTTCGGGCTGCTCGACAATATTCTCAATACGTTCTTCCGGGGCAGTGCGGTGGTGCTCGACTCCGACGCCGATCCCAGCCTGGTGGACGCCGATACCGAGCACAAGGACGGGCCGCTGCTGACCGAGCTCGCGCGCGAGATCGTGCGCGCGGGGACCGGGCAGCCATGAGCGACACCGAGTCCCCCGAACCGGATTCCGCGTCGGCGCGGGCGCTGCACTATGCCGTGCACGGGCTGCGCGAGAACGATCCCATGGCCTCGGCCTCGGTGGCTTTCCTGCCGTGGCAGCGCAATACGGCCATCGCGGCCCTGGTGCTCATCGTGGTGTGCGCGGTCCTCGCGCCCATGCCGACCTTCACGGTGCTCGTCGGCGTCTGCACGCTGGTGTATCTGGCGGGCATGCTGGACCGGGTCCTGATCTTCAAGCGCGGTCTGCCGCGCGACGCCGTCATGACGGTGGACGATGAACGGGCACTGGCGATTCCGGACTCGGATCTGCCGTCCTACACCATTCTGGTTCCGGCCTACGGCGAGCCCGAGGTGGTCGGCGATCTGCTCGGCGCGCTCGGCGGCCTGAACTATCCGCGCGACCGGATGCAGGTGCTGCTACTGCTCGAAGAGGACGACGAGCCGACCATCGCGGCCGCCCGCAAGGCCGGGATCGGCGGTGTGATCGACTACGTCACAATGGTTCTGGTTCCCGAAGCGCAGCCGCGCACCAAACCGAAGGCCTGCAATTACGGTATGCATCTGGCCACCGGCGACATCGTCACCATCTACGACGCCGAGGACATTCCCGATCCGCTCCAATTGCGCCGGGTGGTGGCCGCTTTCCGCGATCTGCCCGAGAACACCGCCTGCGTGCAGGCCAAACTGTCGTTCCACAATGCCCGGCAGAATCTGCTCACCGCCTGGTTCACCATGGACTACGGGTTGTGGTTCGGCTACCTGCTGCCGGGGCTCATGCGCAGTACGGCACCGATTCCCCTGGGCGGCACCTCGAATCACTTCAAGCGCAGCGTGCTCAAGGAACTCGGCGCGTGGGATCCCTACAACGTCACCGAGGACGCCGATCTCGGCGTGCGATTGGCGGTGCATGGCTACGCGACCGGCGTGCTCGACTCCACCACGCTGGAGGAGGCCAATCCCGATCCCATCAACTGGGTGCGGCAGCGCTCCCGCTGGTACAAGGGCTATCTGCAATCCTGGCTGGTGCACGCGCGGCGGCCGATCCAGCTCTACCGGGCGATCGGGGCGGTGAGCTTCATCCGGTTCACGCTGTTCCTGGCTGGCACACCGGTCATCGCCTGCCTGAACCTGGTGTTCTGGGGTATCTCGGTGGCCTGGATTCTGGGGCAGCCCAGCCTGATCGGGCGGCTGTTCCCGGCGGCGGTCTACTTCCCGGCGCTCATCGCGCTCATCATCGGCAATGCGGCGACCATCTACATGAACCTCATCGCCTGCCGGGAGAACAATCGCCCCGATCTGATCTGGGCGTGCCTGCTCTCGCCGCTGTACTGGCTCATGATGGCCGTCGCATCGGTGAAGGGCTGCTATCAGCTCATTCGCAATCCCTCTTACTGGGAGAAGACTTTTCACGGTCTCGGCACGACCTCGGATAGCGCGGAGGCGACGAGTTGACCGCCACCCTGGAGCGGACCTCCGCGACCCCCGACCATCCGGCGGCGGCGGAGTCCCGCGGCCCGTCTCGTCGCGTGCGGGTGTACGTGTTCGCCGCCGCCACACTGCTGTACGCCGGTGCCGCCGTGTATCTCAGTGTGGGGCACGGGTTCCTGATGGGTGATGCGCTGTCCCGCTCCCAGGTCACCGAGGCGGCGCTGTTCAGCCGGGACCCGCACCTGTCCTCCATCGGGTTCGTCTTCACGCCGCTGACCGCGCTGGCGCAACTGCCGTTCGTCGCCCTGGCGCCGCTGTTCCCGTGGATCACGTACTGGGGGCTCGCGGGTGCGTTCATGTCCGCGCTGTTCATGGCGGGCGCCGTGCTGATGATCCTGGGCATCGGCACCGACCGCGGTCTGCCGGGCTGGATGACCTGGGGTGTCACCGCGGCCTTCGCGCTCAACCCCATGATCGTCTTCTATGCCGCCAACGGTATGAGCGAGGCGCCGTTCCTGTTCTTCCTGTGCTGGGCCGTTCGCTGGCTCATCCGCTGGGTGCGCACCGATGACGTGCACGATCTCACCGCCTGCGGCGTCGCCTTCGGACTGGCGTACCTGACCCGCTACGACGCGGTGGCCCCGGCCGTGTGCGCCGGTGCGCTGGCCTGCGCGATCACCTATCGGCGCAGTGCGGGCGAGCCGCATCGCAGGCAGGCCGCGCTCATGGATCTGGTGCTGGTCGGCGCGCCCGGGGCCGTGGCCTTCTTCGTATGGGCGCTGACCAGTTGGCTGATCACCGGGCAAGCGTTCCAGCAGTTCACCTCCCAGTACGGCAATGCGTCGATCCTGGCCCAGGAGGGCGCCACGGGTGGGTCGGAAGCCGCTGCCGCACTGGAGTATTCGTTCGGCGCGGCGCTCATTCTGGGCCCCGCGCTGCCGCTGCTGATTCCGATCGTCGGCGCGTTGGCGTGGCGACGGCGGGATGCGGAAGTGCTGGTGCCGCTGCTGTTGTGCGGTTCCGTGCTCGCCTTCCAAGCATTCAGCTACGCCTCCGGTTCCACCTTCGCCTTCCTGCGGTTCTATATCGCCGCGATACCGCTGGCGGCGGTGCTGGCCATGCAGATCGCGGCCGCCCGTGGATTCCCGCCCAGCCGCAGGCCCGGCCGCCACGCGGTAATGAACGCTCCCGCACGGGCTTTCCCGCCCGGTCGGCATGCCAGCAGGCCCACGTTCGGATTGCCCGAGTCGGCCTTGGCCGGGACCTTGTGTCTGCTCGTCGCGTCGGTGCCGCTGACTGCCTGGGGTATGACCAGTCAGCCCATGGCGGTGCAGGAGTACGCCCTCGAAGAGGTGATCTTCCCGGATCCCGAGGACGCCTCCGCCTACAACGCCGATCAGCGTCGCATTGCCGCGATGTTCTCCACCGAACGCATCCTGGCCGACTATCTCGACTCCATGAACCTGCCGCGCGGCGCGGTATTGATGGACACCGTATACGGTTTCGCCGTCTCGGCGGCCTCCCGGCACACGGAGCAGTTCGTCGTGCCCTCCGACCGCGATTTCGTGCGCGTGCTCAACCGGCCCGCCGAGCGCGGCGTGAAATACATTCTCACGGTGCCGAATTCGGGTAGCGGCACCTCCGATGCCGTGAACCGCCGCTATCCGACCATCTACGAGAACGGGGCGGGCATCGCGACGCTGTGGCTGGAAATGCCCAATGCCGGTGCGGGTCAACCTGATTGGCGGATATACCGGGTGCTGGGCGCGCAGTGAGGCGGGTCAGGGGCCGAGCGTGATCCGCTCGGCGACCAGCGTCCACAGCGGATCGTGCGGGCCGATGTCGAGGGTGCACTGATCCTCGCGGGGGTCCGGGACGAACGCCCAGAACAGCGCCCCGGCCGCACCCGCCGTTCGCAAGGTGGCGAGCTTGACGGCCATATCGTCACGCCGGGCCGCCAGATCACGGCAGGACCCGGCCTTCTCGCCGACTTCGGCCAGCAGCAAGGGTTTTCCGAGTGCGCGCGCCTGCTCGAAGCGCACCGCCAGGCCGTCGCGCTGATCGCCGGGCAGCACCGCGGGATCCTTCGAATAGTCGTGATAGTCCAGCACATCCACATACGGTGACGCCCCCACGAACTGGTAGTCCGCGCCGGCCGTCCCGCACTGCCCGCCCCCGGTGAAGCCCGAGAAGATCAGCCTGCCCGGATCCAGCTGCCGCACGAGCGCGCCCGCCTCGTCGAAGAATCGCCGCAGCACCTGCGCCGCATCCGGCGGGCAGGTCCGGGCCGACAGCGCGCAATCGCGGCCCTCGCATTCGCTGGCCTCCGGTTCGCCCATCAACTCCCACCCCGCGAGCACCGGACTGTCCTGCCACCGCGACACTGCCGTCCGCACCCAATCCCGATAGCTCATGACCGACCGCCCCCGCACCGGCGTGAACTTCTTCCACCCCTCCACGTACCACTGCCGCTGCTTGAACCGCTCGTCACTGCACCCCCGTCCTGCGCGGACAACACCGGCAACACCACCTGCCCGTGCCGCTCGGCCGCCTCGAACACCGCGTCCACGGCGGTGAAGGTGAGCTCCCCGGTGGTCTTGTCCACCGCGAACGCCTGGAACAGGTTGAACCGGGTGAGCGCATTCTTCGGCAGCGACCCGAAGTACGCGTCCAGATCCACCTCGGCCCCGCACCCGAAATTGATCGACCAGTTGGTGGCCAGCTGTGGCGCATCGAATCCGGAAGGCCACCAATGCTTCCCGTCGAGAAACAGCCCGTCCGCGGTGGCGCGTATCGCCACCGGCTCGACAGTGTGCGCGGGCCGCTGCGCCGGTTCGGAGCACCCCGTCACCCCGACCGTAGCCCCCACCACCGTCACCGCCGCGAACCGTCGAATCCCAATCCGGGCCATTCGTCTCCAATCGGTGCGGTGCGGGGATCGAGCGCGAACGAGCACCCGATTCCACCACACACCCACCCCGATACCGACTGGTCAGACGCCTGGCGTGTTCGCGGCCGTGTCGGATCCGCCGCCGGTAACGTGCCGCGTCGCCACCCGATGCATGGACCATGATGGAGAGATCCGTGACCGGTCTGGTCATGGTGGCGGCCGAAGTGATGGTCACCGTCATTCGCGAGGAACAGCATCAGGCCGCGCTCGCACGGTATGCGCCGCCGCCGGGCCGGAACCGGCTGGTCGCCGCCGAACTCGTCTGGTGTGTGATTCCCAGCGGAAGGTACCGGGGGTTGCCCACGCTCGAGGTGCGCCTCGACGGAGATCGGGTGGGGGAGCTGACCTTCCCGATGTCGCAGCGATACGGGCCCATGGTGTCCTACCTGCACGGCCACGGGAGCCGGGCGGGCTGCGAGGCGGTGATCGCGCACGGCGTCGGAGGTTTGCGACTGACCGCGCGGCTGCCCCGCGACCCCACCGCGATGACCGCCGTACCGGGGGTCGCCCCGGCGAAGAACACCTTCACCAAGCATCCGAAAGCCTGGATCGGCGCCGGGAGCACGGTCGCGGTGCTCTTCCTCGCCGCCATCGCGAGCGGCAACGACGAGCCCGCCGTCTCGACGTCATCGTCCGGCAGACCGACGTCGACGATTGCCGCCGCGCCGACCACCACGGCCGCGGCCCTGCCGCCGCCCACTGTCGCCGAGACCACGACCCCGCCCACGGTCGCCGACGAGACCACGGACGTGCCGCCGACCACCGCCGAGGACACGACGCTGCCGCCGACCACCGACGTGGCGGCGCCACCGCTGCTCGAACCGACCGAAGAGCCCGCACCGCAACCATTCGAAGCGGAAGCGGCGCCGATCGGCGAATGCGACCCGAACTACGGCGGCTGCGTGCCGATCGCCTCGGACGTGGACTGCGCCGGAGGCAGCGGGAACGGTCCCGCGTACGTCGACGGCCCGATCGCGGTGATCGGCGCCGATATCTACGATCTCGATCGAGACAGCGACGGTATCGCCTGTGAGTGAGTCCCGGCGGTGCGTCACGCGGCGCTGTGCGCGCCATTGCCCGCCGAGCGGATCTGGGTCAGGAATTCGGTATTGGTGCGCGTCTGACGGAGTCCGGTCAGCAGGAGTTCCAGCGATTGGTGCGGGTCGCGGTCGGTGAGGGTGCGGCGCATGGCCGTGGTGGCGGCCAGTTCGTCGGGAGTGAGGAGCAGGTCGTCGCGACGGGTGCTGGACTGCGCGATATCGACGGCCGGAAACAGGCGGCGGTCGGCGCTGCGGCGATCGAGTTTGAGTTCGGAATTGCCGGTGCCCTTGTACTCCTCGAAGATGACGGTATCGGCGAGCGAACCGGTCTCGACCAGGGCGCTGGCGATAATGGTGAGCGAGCCGCCGTTCTCCATATTGCGGGCCGCGCCCAGGAACTTCTTCGGCGGGGCCAGGGCGGCGGCATCGACACCGCCGGACAGGACGCGCCCGGAGTTGGGGGCGGCCATATTGTAGGCGCGGGCCAGGCGAGTCAGTGAATCGAGCAGCACCACCACGTCGCGGCCCATTTCGACCAGGCGCTTGGCATGCTCGATGGCCAATTCGGCGACGGCGATCTGCTCGCGCGGGGGCTGATCGAAGGTGGCGGCGGCCACATCGGCGGGGACGCCCGCGACAGATCGGTGACCTCCTCGGGCCGCTCGCCGACGAGCACCAGCAGCAACTGGCACTCGGGATGGTTCTTGGCGATCCCGTGTGCAAAGGCTTGCAGCACAGAGGTTTTGCCCGCCTTGGGCGGGGCGACCACGAGTGCTCGCTGCCCCTTGCCGATCGGGCTCACCAGATCGGCGACACGCGTGGTCAATTCGTGCGGTTCGGTTTCGAGCCGAAGCCGCTGGTTCGGATAGATGGGGACCAGATCCTCGAAGTGGGGCCGGAGTTTCGCCTGTTCGGGAGCCAGTCCATTGACGGTGTCGACCCGCAGCAGGGGCGCGAGCTTGGTCCCGTCCCGGCGGTCCCCGGCCACACCGCCGACGATGTCGCCGCGGCGCAGTCCGTATTCGCGGATCAGCCGGTTGGTTACGTGGATGTCGTGCGGTCCGGCCTGATAGCCGTCGACTCGCACGGTTGCGTGATTGTCCGTGATATCGAGGATGCCGCTGATCGGCACCCGCGCATCACCGACATGAATCATGGTGTCAGTCATTGTCTTTTCTCTCATCGGAGTCGGATGGTCGAGTGAATGGATACGGCGAAGCGCCGTGAATGCAGCCCGGCTGCGGTGAATCCAGCCCGATGACGTCCTATGACGAATCTCGATCGGTGCTGGTGTTAGAAGAAGAATGTGGGAGGGAGATGCTCACCTACATCCACACGGTGACCACTAGAGCCGATCACCAACTAGATCCGCAGCCGAGGATACCGCCGCCCCCGAGATCGCGCAACAACCCCCGATCGGAAGCGCCATTGCGGGGGTAGTGCAGGCGCTACGACGGATTCGGGTGCCTGCCGTAGTGGATTCGGCGGGGATCGTTTCTAGCCTCGAGGGGGTGGATCCATGGCTTCCGGTGCGCCGGGGGGCTCGAGGAAGGGAGTTCGGGCGTGGGGACGGTTGCCGTTGTCGAGGCCGTGAAAACGGGGGGTGGCGAGGATGATTCGGGCACCGATCGGTGGGGATTGCCCACGCGGGTCGTGTTCCGGTTCTGCTTCGTCTACTTCGCGCTGTACTGTCTCGGCATTTCGCAGATGCTCAGAGGGCCGCTGGGGTTGGCCGGGCGGGATCTCGCGCCGGAGGACCTCGATTGGCCGCGAGCGATTGTCGAGTGGGTCGGGCCACACGTGTTCGGGGTCGATGCGCAATGGCGGCTGGTCGGGGGCGGGGACACCACCTATGACTGGGTGCTCGTCGGCACGTTTCTGATTGCGGCCGTTGCCATTACGGCCGTGTGGTCGGTGCTGGACCGGCGGCGTGACGGGTATCCGCGGTTGTACGCCTGGCTCCGGCTGGTGCTGCGGCTCGGGCTGGCGGGGCAGATGTTCCTGTACGGGATGGAGAAGGTCTTTCCCATCCAGATGTGGGTGCCGCTGGATCGGCTGCTACAGCCGCTCGGGGATCTGAGTCCCGCCGGGATCATGTGGGCGCAGGTGGGGGCTTCGCAGCCGTACGAGATCCTGCTGGGGTGTGCGGAAGTCGCGGGTGGGCTGTTGCTGCTCGTGCCGCGGACGGTCATGGCCGGTGCGCTGCTGAGTGCGGTGGCGATGGGGCAGGTGTTCCTGCTGGACATGGCGTACGACGTTCCGGTGAAACTGCATTCGTTCCATCTGCTGCTGATCGCACTGGTGCTGCTGGGCCCGGATTACTCGAAGCTGCTGGGATTCTTCACCGGTCGCGCGGTCCGCACGGCGCCGCGGCGGCCGCTGTTCTCCTCGCGGCGCGGCGCTGCCGTGGCATCGGCGCTGGCGGCGGCGGTGGGGCTGTGGATGCTGGGATCGCACTCGTACGATGCGGGCACGACGTGGAGGAGCCTGGTCGACGCACCGAAAACGGTGCCGCTGTACGGGATCTGGAACGTGGAGGAGTTCACCCGCGACGGTGTGCCGCAACCGCCGCTGGTCACCGATGCCGAACGCTGGCGGCACATTGTCTTCGAGTTGCCCGGGACCGCCACGGTGGTCCGGATGGACGATTCGCGGGAGGTCTACGCTGTGACAGTGGAGGAGGGCACGCGGACGGTCACCCTGATGCTGCCCGGAGCGCCGGATCGGACGGTGCCGCTGCGGTTCGAGCAGCCCGGCCCCGACCGGCTGATCCTCGACGGTCAGGGGATGCACATGAGCGCCACGCGGATCGATCCCGACTCGTTCGCGCTGCGCCGCGGCGGGTTCCACTGGGTGCAGAACGAGGACGGTCATCCGCTGTTCCCGGTCCCGGCCGCCTCGGGTGCGCGATGACCACCGCCATCGTGGTCGGCGCGGGGCCCAATGGCCTCGCCGCCGCGGTGACCCTGGCCCGGCACGGCGTCCATGTGACCGTTCTGGAGGGCTCCGATGCCATCGGCGGCGGTACCCGCAGCGGGGAGTACACCGTGCCCGGACTGCTGCACGACCACTGCTCGGCGGGCCATCCGTCCGCCGCGGCCTCGCCCTTCCTGCGCGGCCTCGACCTCGAAAAGCACGGTCTCACGTGGCTTCGTGCTCCGATCGACCTGGCGCATCCGCTCGACGGCGGGACGGCGGGCATGCTGGCCGGTTCGGTCGCCGAGACCGCCGCGGGGCTGGGTGTCGACGAGCAGCGCTGGAATCGGTTGTACGGCACGGTTTCTACGCGCATTGACGACATCATCGGGGAGATATTCCAGTCGCCCTTCCATGTGCCACGGCATCCGATCAGCCTGGCGCGCTTGGGCATACCGTCGCTGGCTTCGGCCGCGCTGCTCGCCCGCCTGTGGCGGACCGAGGAGACGAAGGCGCTGTTCGGCGGTGCGTGCGCGCACTCGTTCCAGCCGTTGACCAGCCCGCTCTCCGCGGCCCTGGGCCTCATGTTCGTGGCCGTGAACGAGCGCTACGGCTGGCCGGTGGCGCAGGGCGGTTCGCGTGCCATCACCGATGCCCTGGCGGCACTGCTGATCTCACTGGGCGGGCGCATCGAGACCGGCGTGCGCGTCACCTCGCCCGCTGATCTGCCGCCCGCCGACATCACCGTGTTCAATCTCGGGCCGCGCGCGGTTGCGGATCTGATCAGCGATCGCATGCCGAGCCGGATCCAACGCGCCTATCGCCGATACCCTTGCGGCCCTGGCGAATTCAAACTGGACCTGGCTGTCGAAGGTGGCATCCCGTGGGCGAACGAACAGTGCCGCCGCGCCGGAACCGTCCATTTCGCAGGCTCTTTCACCGAGATGGTGGCTTCCGAACGCGACACCAATGCCGGGCGTATGCCCACCCGGCCGTTCATCATCGTCGGCCAGCAGTATCTCGCCGACCTCGCCCGTTCGCGCGGTGACCTCCATCCGGTCTACGCCTACGCCCATGTGCCGAACGGCTTCACCGGGGACGCCACCGAGGCCATGCTCGAGCACATCGAACGTTTCGCCCCCGGCTTCCGCGACCGCATCATCGCGACAACGGTGACGAGCACCGCGGACCTGGCGGCCGCCAACCCGAATTTCGTGGGCGGCGATGTGATCGGCGGCGCGGCCACACCCATGAATCTGCTGACCCGCCCGCGCATCGCACTCGACCCTTACTACACCGGCGTCCCGGGCATGTTCCTCTGCTCTGCCGCCACCCCGCCCGGCGCGGGCGCGCACGGGATGGGCGGCCACAATGCCGCCCTGTCCGCCCTGCGCCGCCTCGAACGGCCGGATGCCCGGCGGTTCGCTATGGTTCGGCGATGGACACCGCAGAGTTCGTCGAACGCGGCAGTTCGATCATCGATCGGCTGACCACCACCCAGACCCCGCCACCGGTGGAATTGGTGATTGGAACCGGCGTGCTCGCGCTCCTACTCGTCGCGTTCCGGCCCACCTGGCGGATCCTGCGCAATGTGGTGACCCTGGCGCACGAGGGCGGGCACGCCTTCACCGCGCTGCTCACCGGCCGTCGGCTCAACAGCATCCGATTGCATTCCGACACTTCCGGACTCACCGTGTCCAGCGGCAAACCCTATGGGCTGGGCATGATTCTGACCAGCGCGGCCGGATATCCCGCACCGGCGCTGCTCGGGCTGGCCTACGCCGCCCTGCTGGGCGCGCATCGGATCACGCTCTTGCTGTGGCTGACCATTGCCCTGCTGCTCATCCTGCTGGTGAAGGTGCGCAATCTCTACGGCGTGCTCAGCGTGTTCGTGATCGGCGGCATCGTGTTCGCCGTGTCCTGGTTCGGCACCGATGTCACCCAGGCCGGGCTGGCGTATCTGGCGGCCTGGTTCCTGATGCTGGCCGCGGCGCGCCCGGTGCTGGAACTACAGCGCAACCGGCGGCACGAACCGAACTCCGATGCCGACCAGCTGGCCCGGCTCACCCGCATTCCGGGACTGCTGTGGGTAGTGCTGTTCGGCGCGATCGCGGTGTGCTCGCTGCTGCTGGGCGGTCGGTTGCTGCTGGCGGATATGACGGGGGTGTGCGTGCCCGGCATCACGCAGAGCACCTGTGCGGCCGCCGCCGGGTAGCAAGGATCTTCGCACGTCACAACGACATTGGCACCGACGCGAGATTTCTTGAGAACGGGGGCTAACATTCGCTTTACACCGTCCGGGTGATCGGGAGCACGGGATCGACCGGCCGGGTTTCGATCGTGATCGCAGGAGGGTTCGACATGGACAGACCGGCATGGGCTCCGGAAGGCGTGGACATGACGCAGGCGAGCCCGGCTCGCATGTACGACGCGCTGCTGGGCGGTTCGCACAACTTCGAGATCGACCGGAAAGCCGCGGAAATGGGAAAGATGCTGGTCCCGGACCTGCCGCGGGTGGCGCTGAGCAACCGGGCCTTCCTGCGCCGGGCCGTGCGATACCTGGTGGATTCGGGCGTGCGGAAGTTTCTGGACATCGGTTCGGGCATCCCGACCGCGGGCAATGTGCACGAGGTGGCGCAGGAGATCGATCCCGGCTTCCGGGTGCTCTATGCCGATATCGATCCGGTGGCCATCGCGCACGCGCGGGCGATCCTGGTGGACAACGAGCAGGCCGGGGCCATCGAGGCCGATCTGCGCAAGCCCGCCGACCTGCTGGATCAGGCCCAGGCCACGGGCATGATCGATTTCTCGCAACCGGTCGGCGTGCTCATGATCGCGGTGCTGCACCTGCTCGGCGACAATGACCTACCCGGTGATCAGGTGGCGGCCGTGCGCGCCGCGGTGCCCGCGGGCAGTTTCCTCGCCCTGTCCCATCTCACCTCGGCCACCCGCCCGGAGGATGCCGCCAAACTGGGCGCCAACGCCGCGAACGAAAACAAAGTCGGCATTCACTTCCGCTCCTGCGAAGCGATCACCGGCTTCTTCGACGGCTGGGATCTGATCGAGCCCGGCGTGGTCGAACTGCCGTTGTGGCGACCGGAATCCGATCGCGATCAACACGAAACCCCGGGCCGTTCGCTGGGTCTGGCGGGCGTGGGCCGCAAAGCCTGAGCGGCGCGGACGATCCGGCGCAGGGGGTTCCGATGGGTACGGCACACGAACTGGCGGTCCGATGGGCCGGCATGCTCGACGGTGCCGTCGCGCCCACCATCACCCGGGCGCAGGTGGAGGAGCTGCTGGAGGGGTACGCCGCGCGCCTGATGGGGGCGGTGCGGGGCACCGAGGACGTCACGGTGGCCCGGGAGGCCGCGGCGGCGCTGGTCGCGGCCAACTACCGGGATCCGCTCGCCGTGCACCGGTCGGTGCTGGTGTTGTGCAAGGACCTGGTGCGCGCGGTCTGTCCCGATCCCGAATGTCCGGATTACGATCCGGTGCGGGATCGGGCCATCGAGGTGGCGGCCGAATTCGCCGCCGAATTCACCGCGGGTCTGCGCAATGCCGCGCTGGCCGAACAGGAGACCACGCTGGCCGCCGCGCTCACGGCCGCGCGCGAGGCCGAGGCGCGGCGGCAATTGTCCGAAGCTCGGTTCCAGGCGATATTCGCGGGCGCCTCGGTCGGCATCGGCACCGTGGATATCAGCACCGGCCGGGTGGTGGATGTGAACCGGGCCATGGCCGAGACCCTGGGCGTGCCCGCCGAGGATATGCCCGGCCGGTCGGTCGCCGAGATTCTGGGTCCGGCCAATATCGGCGATGCCTTCGAGAAGTTCCAGCGATTGATCTCCGGGCAGATCGCGAGCTTCCGCACCGAGACCAAGCACACCCGGCCCGACGGCGGTACCGCCATTGTCGACCTGTCCATGTCGGTGGTGCGCGACAGCAATGGGAAGCCGCGGTTCCTGGTCGGTGTCACCGTCGATGTCACCGAGCGTACGAAGCTGGCGGATCAGCTCTGGCACGACGCGCACCACGATTCGCTCACCGGTCTGCCGAACCGGCTGCTGTTCTTCGACCGGCTAGCGGCGGCCAGCGGCCGGATCGGCGTCTGCTATCTGGATCTGGACGGGTTCAAGGAGATCAACGATCAGCGCGGTCACACCGCCGGGGATCAGGTGCTGCGCGAGGTGGCGCGGCGGTTGGCCACGGTGCTGCCCACCAAGGCGGTGGCGGCGCGGCTGGGCGGGGACGAATTCATCGTGCTGGTCGAAAACTGTTCCAATCAGGAGGAATTGACCACGGTCGCCGATGACATTCTGGCGGCGCTGCTGAAACCGTTCAAGATGATCGGAATGTCGGTGACCGTCGGGGCAAGCATCGGCACCGCGCTGGTGGATGTCGATTCGACGGCCATCGACGAGCTCATGCATGCCGTGGACAGCGCCATGTACCGCGACAAGGCGCTGCGGCAGGGCCGCTAGATCACATACGGCACCAAGGCTTTTCGCTCGGCCGGGTAGTCGGTGAACTTCTCCCGGTACCAGGTGTGGGTGGCGAAGGCGCGCGGCACCAGATTGCCGAAGGTGATGAGGAAGATGACCACGCCCGGCAGTGCCCAGGTGAGGATGGCGAATCCGGCCCAGGCCACCAGCTCGCCCAGATAGGTGGGGCTGGTGACGAATCGGAAGCCGCCGCCGAAGGGGATCCTGTATTCCGTTGCGCCCGGATTGTTCTTGTCGCGCAGATTGCGAACGATCCACTCGGAGTTCACCAGCAGCGCGAACCCGCTCAGGTACACCACCAGTCCGATCAGGAACCGCGGATCGGTCAGCCAGCCGGACCCGTACTGCCCCAGGTAATCATGGCTGAACAGCGCGCCGTTGAGATATCCGTGCAGCGCCGTCACGAACATGCCCATGCCGAGCACCGAGACATTGAAACTGCTGGTCTTGCCCGGCACTTGGCGAATCGACAGGGGGAAGAACCAGCCGCGATTGCCGTAGTGCAGAATCCAGATGGCCGCCAGCGCCAGCGCAGCCGGTTCGAACCGATTCGGCCCACTGAGGTACGCGATGGCGAACACCACCGTGGCCGGAATCTCCATCAGCCACCACCCGAGCTTCGGATTCAGATTGAACCCCAGCTTGGCGGTGGCGAACCGGCCGTACGGGCTCTGCCCGAACAGCCCGCCCACCAGGACGAACGCCGCGAATCCGAAGGCGATCGTCAAGACGGTGTCGTAGACGGTATTACCGGTGTACCAGTTCATGCGCGTTGGTCCTTCATCGAAAACTAGAACAGGTTCTACCACGCCGAGGCGGCATCCGACACCCATACCCCGACGGAGCGCCAGACCGCCCGGTAGGTTGGCGATAGCCTGGAGGGAGGCGTAGATGGGTGTGCAGGGATGGGATGTCCTGCTGAAATGGATGCCGTTCTTTCTGGAGGACGGGGCGGAGAACGCGGATTCGGGGCTGGAATGGAATCCGCGGTTCATCCAGGTGCGCGACGAGGGTATCGGGCGGCATGTGCATTTCGCGCAACAGGGGAGCGATGTGGAAATCCTGCTCGCGGTGCCCGATGACGCCGCCGATGTGGAGACGGTGCTGGCGGTGCTGAAGGCGCAGCCGGAGGGGATCTGGGATCCGGTGCCGTTACCGCTGGAATCGGATGAGGCGGTGCCGGATCCGCAATGGCGGGCGGTGCGGCGGGTGCGGGAGCAACCGGGGCTGGCGCGGGAATGGAGTACCGGGTGGCGGCAGGGGACCGGGATCGATGCGCGCAGGCGGATCGCGGACTCGGTGGTGGCGGTGCTGCGCGAGGGGCTGGATATGGATCCGGATCGGCTGCGGATCGCGGCGTGGAGTCTGGACGTGCCCGAGACGGGGACCTTCGGGCTGACCGCGGATCGGCCGAGTGAGCGGCGTGCGCCCGTATCCTGTTCGGACTGGGGCGATTTCGAGGATCGGCTGGCGTGGGCGCTGACCACGCTGCCGTGGGACGGGGTGATCAATCTGAGCACGCCGCATCCCGGGCCGGATCCGTGTTTCGTGCAGTTCCTGCACGGGCGGCAATTGTTCAACGAGGCCAGCGGCTGGGATGTGGCGGGGGTCGGCGCGGGCGAATTCGACAGGCGCATGCGCGATCTCGGCTGGAGTTTCGCGCCGCACAGCGTGCCGGGCGGCGCCGCGCTCATCTGGGAGGGGCCGGTGGCGCGGGCCGGGTACAACCCGTGCCTGCACGGGGCGCCGCGGCGGACGGTGGCGACCTTCCGGGACGTGTTCGCGGTGCGGCATCCGCAGGATCTGGTGTTCCGGGCCTTCCGCAACGGGCGGCGGCGCGATCCCGAATTGGGTTATCTGGATATCGAACTCGGGATTCCGCGCGATGTGCGCTAGCGCGCTCGCAGGTGGATGGGCAGACCGTCGGCGGGCAGTGGTCCGGTGCCGGAGGTGAGTGGGACGCGGTAGCCCGGCGGCACGGTCCAGCGGTAGTGGCGCAGCATGCGGTGCAGGACCGACTTGACGGTCATGCCGCCGAAGTACATGCCGATGCACTTGTGCGCGCCGCCGCCGAAGGGCGACCAGGCGTAGCGGTGCGAACCGTCCTCGTGGCGTTCGGCATTGAAGCGTTCCGGGTCGAAGGCGTCCGGGTCCGACCAGTAGTCCTCGTGGCGCATGAGCGGGACCGCGCCGATCATGATCAGCGTGCCGCGCGGGACGTAGTAGCCGAGAATGTCGGTGTCGGCGATGGTTTCGCGCACCTCCTGGCCGACCGGCGCGTGCAGGCGCAGGGTTTCCCGGAAGGCCATATCCAGGCCGGGCAGCCGGGCGAGGTCGTCGTAGTCGAGGGAATCCGAGTCCAGGGCAAGGGATTCGGCGCGTAGCCGCTCCTGCCATTCGGGGTGGCGGGCGAGTTCGTAGACCAGCATGGAGATGGCGATGGTGCTGGTGTCGTGCGCGGCCATCATGACGAAGATCATGTGCGAGATGATGTCCTCGTCGGTGAAGTCGTCCTCGCGGGCGGCGGCCCGGCACAGCACCCTGAACAGGTCGGCCCCGTCGCCCGCGCGCTTGCGGGGTAGCTCGCGGCGGAAGTACTCCTCGAGAATGCGCCGCCCGCGCAGGCCGCGCGACCAGACGCCGCCGGGCACGTTCGCGCGGATCATGGCCTGGCCGCCGCGCACGGCGTCCTCGAACGCGTAGCCGAGGCGGGTGCCTTCCGGGCCGAGCCGGGCGCCCGCGAACACCACCGTGGCCTGTTCCAGCAGTAGCTGTTTCGCGTGGTCGTAGAGGCGGAAATCGCGGCCCGGGCGCCACTGGGCCATTGCGACTTCCAGATGAGGCGTGGTGAGATCCAGATAGCCGACGAGACTCACCCGCCCGAACGCCTGCTGCAGGATGCGGCGGTGGTGCAGGTGTTCGTCGAAGTCGCGCAACAGGACTCCGCCGTGGAAGAACGGGCCGATGAGATATTCGTAGCCGCGCTGTGCCGAGAACACCCGTTTGCGGTCCAGCAGTACGACTTCCGCCGCCTCCGGGCTGCCGATGCCGACGACCGGGCGGCCGAAGATCCCGAACCAGCTGACCGGGCCGAAGCGTTCGAAGCGGGCGCGGGAGAAGTCGAGCGAATCACCGAGCGAACTGAACAGGTGCCCGATTCCGGGCAATCCGGCGTCGCCCATGACGGGCCGCAGCCCGCTTCCCGGCGGCGGCACGGCCAGTGCCCGCGGTGTCGAGGGGTATGCCCTCGACACTCTCGCCGCGGCGCGCCGGGCACGCAGATTCATCAGTGCGCGCACATGATGGGCACGTAGCGTTCCCGCGACCGGAAGATCAATGGGCACAAGGAGATTCATCGTCGGTTCTCCCTCCGGGGGCCTCCTCCCACGGTATCGGAAACAGTTGTTTCCGTAAATGGTCGTTTCCGGACATCTATGCCAAGCTGGCAGGGTGACGCGGGAATTCAGCGGAACCTATCGCGGAACCACCACCGACGAACGCCGGGAACAACGCCGCCGCCGATTACTCGACGCCGCCCTGGACATCGTCGGCTCCCAGGGCCTGTCCGCCCTCACCGTCCGCGGCGTCTGCGAACAGGCCTGAGTCGGCCCCCGCTTCTTCTACGAATCCTTCCCCGACCTCGACGCCCTGGCGGGCGCCCTCCTCACCGAAGTCCAACAGGAAGCCCTGGACCGAACCCGCCTCACCATGTCCGCCACCCCCGGCGGCGCCGAAGAAAAACTCCGCGCGGGCGTAGCGGCCCTCATCATCTCCGTCACCGACGACCCCCGCCGCGCCAATATCGCCTTCGCCCAGGCCTACGGCAGCGAAGCCCGCATGCGCCGCCGCTTCGCGGGCATGCGCGAAGTAGCCGAACTCATCATCGAACAAACCCGCCTCCTCCTCGACATCCCCGAAGGCGAAGACACCGCCATCACCGCCCTCGCCCAACTGATCACCGGCGGCGCAGCGGAACTCACCCTCGTCTGGCTCGACGGCGGCCTAAAGGTCGACCGCCCAATACTCATAGACATCGTCGCCGACTACGTAGTAGCCATGGTCGACCGCCTCCCAGGCATGGCCGACAAACTGCAACCCCTGGACGGTTGATCACCGGGAGCTGGTGGCGGTTTTTCCGGAGTAGGGTCCGCCACCAGTTCCCGGTCGGGGGTGTTTCGGATTCAGTCGAGGCAGAATTCGTTGCCTTCGATGTCTTGCATGTTCTGGCAGGATTCGTTGAATTCGTCGGCGGTGAGCAGTTGGCCGCGGATGGCGCCGAGTTTTTCCAGGCGGGTGCATTCGGCTTCGAGGGCGGCCAGGCGCTCTTCGCCTACGAGGCCCGTGGCGACTCGCGCGTCGAGGTGGACGCGATTCTTGACGACCTTGCCTTCGGGGACGCGCTGGAAGTACAGGCGCGGTCCGGCGCCGGTGGGATCGGCGCAACTGAACGACGTGCCCTGACGGTCGGGCGGGAGTGACCTTTCGTAAGCGGCCCAGTCGGCGAAACCCTTGGGCGGCGGCGGTACGACGTACCCCAGGACATCACACCAGAAGCGGGCGACGCGCTCGGGATCGGCGCAGTCGAAAGTGACTTGGACCTGTTTGATCGATGTCATCGGTACACCATAGGGGCGGGGAAGGGCGGGGGCGTAGTTACTTTGGATTGGGACCGTGTTCGACCTCGTGATGAAGGTGATGCTGGATTACGGCCTCGACATGTCCGATGTGCGGCGCGATCTCGCGCTGCCCGATCTGGTGGCCGAAGGGGATGAGCTGGACGCCCTTGTGCCGGGGCACGACGACTGCCAACTACCCACTCCAGCGGAGCCGTTCCGCGTCGAGTTGAAGGCCCCCGACGGCGACACCTGGACGTGGGGCCCGAAGGATGCGGCACAACGGATTCAGGGCAGCGCTCTCGACTTCTGCCTCCGAGTCAGCCACCGCAGACCCCTCGCCGCCACCGATCTCACCGCCGTCGGCCCGGACGCGCAGCAGTGGCTCGAAATCGCCCGCGTCTTCCTGTGAAGCGGCGGGATTGCGGGTGGGGTGTCGAGGATGCGCCGCCGATCGTTTCCGGATAACCGCGATCGTCTTCTCGGGCAGGCCGACCGCCTTGGCCAGTTTCCGATCCGGCCACTCCGTATAGAACGACAGCGCTCGCTCGGCGGCGGCCTTGCGATCGGCGGCCGACAACGGCAGACCGTGGGTGTTGTTCAGGCGCACCGCGAGCAGGAATGCCTGCCCGTCGTCACCGTGGAAATACACCACGTCGATCCACTGTGCCCCGCAGGCCAGTGCCGCCCGCACCCGGTGAGCGCCGTCGATGACGGTCATCCGGGGCCGGTGCACGACGATCGGCGGCAGGGCTTCCATGACATCCGAGAGCGCGTCGACATGCCGCGCGTCCTCACCCGATCTGCGAACCATGTTCTCGATACGCAAGCGGTACAAGGGGATTCGCGCGATCTCAGGCGACGGGAGGGGTTCGGGTTGCAAGTGACCCGGGCCCGGCCGAGTCGGCGCCGGGATCTCTCCCGGCAGCCCGGGCCAGGCCGCGATCCGCTGCCGGAAACTCCCGCGAGAGTGCACCCACCGCGCTGTGTTCAGTCCGAGCATGACCACCGCCGTCCCCACGCCGAGCAGCCCTGCTTCCCGGGGAACGTCGGTAGGCGTTCCGGGCAGGGCTCATCAACGACGCGGCAGGCGGCATCACAGGGGACTACCGGCAGGATTCCCGCTCGCGCGGGTGCGTACGGAAGGCACTGTATCGATTCCGCGCTGCGCTCCTCAACCGAGCAAATCCGTTGATGTCCTGCGTATTTCGGTGATACTCGCACTGAACTGGTGTGGGCCGCGGATGGGCGTTCGATCGATGTAACCTACGCAACATTCATTGCGAGTGGTCTGTTTGCTGGCCGGGCTCCGGTTCCCGAATGGTGACCAGTGCGGCGGTGGTGTACTGGTCGAGCGCCATGAGGGCGGTGCGGGCATGAACCAGCTTCCAGTCGCCCGCGAGTGTTCTGAGCCGGAGCAGTCCGGCGGTGCGGGTATGAGCGAGGTTGCGGCTCATGGTCTTTGCCCTCGCGAGGTCGTCCGGGTGGATCTCCGGCTCGGGCTCTCCCCGGAGCGATTGCCAGGCGATCTCCGGCATGGCGGGGCCCATCCAGCGCAGGAGCCGCAGGGTGCGCAGGTCGACGATGGCGCGGTATTCGCCATCGGCCGCGGCGGCGTCGAGCACGCGGTGCTCGAGAATCACCGGTGGCGGCGCGGCGCTGATGTCGGTGGCGTCGCCGATATCGTGGGTGACTCCACGCAGGAGCACCTCGGATTCGCCTGCGGCATTGCGTTCTTCGAGCATGCGGCAGGAGAAGTGCGCCGCACGCAGGGCGCCGTCGTCACGGCGGACCGTCCACACCGCTTGGTGTTCGGTGCCCGGGGCCGATCGGACGACCTTGGCCAGTGCGTCCGACTCGTCGCTATTGGTGATGACGCGAGTGAAAACGCCCGCGATCGCATGCTCGCGTGCGCGTTGCTCCGGGGCCACGCCGTAGAGATCCAGCAGCTCGTCGGATCGGGTGGACTTCGACGTGGCGAGGTTGAAGTACCATGCCCCCACCGGATCTCGCGGCGGGATCTCCTCGTCGACCGGTCCCGACCACACGAGTACGGCATGCATCCGGTCGGGTGTGATCAGTCGCGGCACCGTCACGGTGCGGCGGCGGCCGTCCTCGCTCACGAACTCCGAAGGCGCGAGCGCGCCCGCGGTTTCGGCGAGCGCGCCACGAATCGTCGCGAGGGTCTCACGGTGCCGGAACATCTGCGTGAGCGGTACGAATTTCCTTGGCGCACTGCCGAGTCCGATAACCGTGGGCTCGCCGCCGCCGAAGGTTTCGATCAGCAGCCATCGCGTACCTGCCATTGCCGTGCATTCCCCTTCATCCCCGGACCACAAGCCGAATCAGCTTCTCGTACTGCCCGCCTGCCATCCTGGCGGCGGTGTCGGCGAGGATCGCGTCGGGTCCAATGAGAACACGACTCTTGCCCCGTTCGATACCGCGCAGCATCACGTCCGCGGCCTTCCCCGGGTGGGTGCGGGCGATATGCCGGTCGAATCGTGCTGCCGCCCTGTGCCTGTCGACTCCGGCTGCCGCCAGCGCCGACCACGCGATACCGGTCTTCACCCCTCCCGGGTACACGCAGGTCACCGCCACATTCGGATGCTCCCGCAGTTCCGATCGCAGTGATTCGGTGAATCCCCGAACCGCGAACTTGGCCGCCGTGTACGGCGCCGCCCCGCCGAGACCGATAAGCCCGTACGCCGAGGACAGATTCGCGATCCGCCCGCGCGCCGATTTCAACACGAACGGCAGGAAAGCCTTCGTACTCGCCACGGCCGCACCGAAATTCGCCCGCATCACCGCATCGAAATCCGCGGGCTCGGACTCGGTCACCCCGCCGTAGTACAGCCGCCCGGCATTGTTGATCAGCACATCCACACCCCCCAGCCGCCCGGCGACCTCGCCCGCGACCGCATCCATCCGCTCGGCATCGGCGGCATCCGCGACCACCCCGACGACCTCCCCGCCTGCGCCCCGCACCATCTCCACGGTCGCGCCCAGCCCCTCCGCATCGATATCCACCAGCCCCACCGAGGCCCCCACGCGAACCAGCCCCATCGCGAGCTCCCGCCCGATCCCGGCCCCCGCCCCGGTGACAACCGCAACCCGACCCGCATAAAAACCACGATTCATACCCCCGAGTCTGCCCACCCCCTCGCCTTCTCGCGCGGGATGCCGGGGATGAACCTGGTTCGTCCGGGCGCGTGGGCGGCGCAGAGGAGACGCCTGGGTTGCAGTTCAGGCGGGTATGAGTCGCTGACCTTGACTTTTCCTATGTTCGGGGCGTATCAGAGTGGGTACTGCTACTGATGTATCTGGTGACGGTGGACGCCGTGGAGAGAGGCGGTCCAGGTGTCTGAGAGTTCTTGGGCCATGCGCCTGTGGCGGGTGCGGCCGTGGAATCCCAGTCCGCTGATGCGTGTCTCGGACCGGTTCGAGTTCGTGCTGCGCGCGTTGGCGGTGCTGGTGGTGATTGTCGCCGTGCCGGTGGCGGGGGCGTTCGGGACCGTCAGCTATACGAATGCCGCCGATCGGATCGCGGGGGAGGACGCCGGGAAGACCCGGATTACGGCGACCGTCACCGAGGAGCCGCGCTTGCTGCGCGATCCCGGACGCAATGGCGTGCACGAGGATCGGTACGAGGCCGCCGTGGCGTGGGATCACGACGGGCGGGCGGGGACGGCGACCATCGATATTCCGGGACCGCAGGAGGTCGGGAGTCCGGTCTCGCTGTGGGTCGACCGGGAGGGGCAGCCGACGACCGAACCCGCCAGGGCGGGCGCGGCGGCGGCCGAGGGGATCGGCACGGGGCTGGCGATCCTCGTCGAAAGCTGGTGCGCGGCGGCGGCATCGGTGTGGATCACCGGGGCCGTGCTGGATGCCCGGCGCAATGCGCGGTGGGATCGGGAGTGGCGGCTGCTCAATGACCGAACCATCGGGAAGGACTCGCTGTAGGTTCGCGATCCCGTGCGGGCGATCAGTATTCGCCGTGCACCAGATTGTGCGGCGTCTCCCCGGCCAGGTAGCGGGCGATCTCGGCGGTGGCAATGGCCCAGCCGCGCTCCCGGCTGCCGCGGCTGCTGCCGCCCACGTGCGGGGTGAGCAGCAGGCCGGGAGCGTCCCAGAGCGAATGCCCGGCGGGCAGCGGCTCCGGGTCGGTGACATCGAGAATCGCCCGCAGCCTGTGGTTTCGCAGTTCGGCCAGCAGGTCGTCGGTCCGTACCACCGGACCGCGGGCGGCATTGACCAGGATCGCCCCGTCGGCCATGCGCGCCAGGAACGCGGCGTCGACCATACCGGTGGTGGCGCTGGTGACGGGCACCATGAGCACCACGGCATCGAAATCGCCCAGCAGCGACGGCAGTTCGTCCACGCCGTGCACGCCCGCGCGCGCCCGCGTGCCCACCACCGCGACGGTGGTGTCGAAGGGAGCCAGCATGCGCCGCAGCTCATCGGCCAGATTGCCCGCGCCGACAATCAGAATCCGCTTGCCGTGCAGGGTGTCGGTCTGATGCTGGGTCCAGCGGTGCTCGCGCTGCGCCACCGCGAACTCGGTGAATTCCCGGTAGACCGTGAGCAATCCGGTCATGACCCATTCCGCGGTGCTGGCTCCGTGCGCCCCGCGCGCAATGGACAGCAGCACTCCCTCGGGCAGCCTCCCGGTCCAGGATTCCGCACCGGCGGTGAGCAATTGCACCAGCCGCAGCTTCGGCAGCTGCCACGCCATGGCGACCGCCTCCGGTCCGACCAGGAAACCGGGCACCAGCACCTCGGCCTCGTCCGCTCCGGCGGGCAGCGGCTCGCCGAGGGTGAAGCGCAGCGCCCGCGCCCCCGCCACGCGCGACACCGCCGCGAGCCCGTCATCGTCCGGAACCAGCACCGTCACCGTCATGGTGCCAAGCTATCGGACACGGCTCGCGGCGGTCGCGGGGTGTCGAATCGGTGTTAGTAGTAATGTCGCCGACCGCCGACGGGACGACCGGAGTAGCCGAGCACCCAGAAGACGATGCCGACGATCAGCACGATAATGCCGATGGTGGTCAGGATGGAGATGCCGAGCAGCCACCCGGCGACGATCAGGATCAAACCTAGAATGACCATGGGACAACCTATTTCGATACGGACGGCGCCGGTGGTTTGACGCCGGGCCTGTGCAGGAACCGGTTGACCGACCACACGGGTTTGGACCCGGCGGGTTGCGCGGGCTTCTCCGCGGGGGCGGCCGGTTTCTTCGCCGCGGGTGGCGGCTTGCTCAGTTCGCGCCGGGCCGCGGCCATTTCGCGCTTGGATTGGCGCAGTTCGCGGCGGGCGAGAACACCACGCCGGGACATGGTCCACAGTCCGGCGAGCAGCATGATGAGCCCGCAGGTGCCGATGGCTCCGACCAGGATGCCGTAGGCGAACAGCAGTCCGGACGAGCCCGTGTAGGTGTGATCGAACACCGTGAACCCGTTCGTGACGGTATGGCCGTCTCCGCTGTTGGCCTGGATTCCGGCCACCCCCACGGTGAGGGCGCCGAGGAGGGCGATGAGCCCGATGATGGTGAACATATCGTGGCGATTCCCGCACGATGGATCGTCAAACCCGCAGGACGGCGAGTTGTCCGGCAGGTCGCCCGCGGGTGTCGATACGACGTTTCCGCAGGTAACGACTCTGCCGAGCCCGGCGGGTCGCCGCTCGAGTCTGGCTATCTGTCGGCAAACTGTGCGGCATGTCCCTGTCGCCCGATTGTCGGCGCGGGTAGCGGCCCGCCGTGGCCGGGTTCCCGCTCGGTGTCCCGCTGCCCATGCTGGCGGTCGGCGGAACACCGCCGGACGGGCCCGGGTGGGCGGTCGAGATGAAGTGGGACGGTATCCGGGTCGTCGTCGTCCGCGACGCGGGCGCGGGCCGGATCTACAGCCGCAGCGGCCGCGAGGTGAGCACGGCCTACCCCGAGCTCGTCGCCGCACTGAAAGCCTTGCCGAGCACAGGATCTCTGATTCTCGACGGTGAGGTGGTGGCCCAGGAGCCGGACGGCGCGCCCTCGTTCGGCCGACTGCAGCGGCGTATGCACGTGGCCCGCCCGGGGGAGCAGTTGCTCGCCGAGGTTCCGGTCCAGCTATTCGCCTTCGATCTGCTCGTCGCCGACGGCCGCGACCTCATGGCCGAACCGTATCTCGCACGCCGCGAACGCCTCGCGGAATTGCCGCTCACCGCACCGCTGTCCGCGCCGCCGCACTGGGTTGGAGTGGATGCCCAGAAGTTGCTGATCGTGGCGCGCGAGCATCGGCTGGAAGGCATCGTCTCCAAACGGGTCGAATCGGTCTATCTGCCCGGTCGCCGCTCCCCGGCCTGGATCAAGACCCCGCTGCGCAACAACACCGAGGTGGTGGTCGCGGGCTGGACCCCGGGGGCGGGCGGATTCCAGCACACCTTCGGCTCGCTGGTGCTGGGCGCCTACGACGACACCGGCCGCTTCGTGTACATCGGCAATGTCGGCACCGGCTTCACCCAGGCCGCCCGCCGTGCCATTCGCGGCGCGCTCGACGAAATAGGAGTCTCGACAAGTCCTTTCGAACATCCCCGCCGGAGGCCGCGGCGGCGGGCTGGCACTGGGTGGAACCGATCCTGGTCGGCGACGTCGAATTCCGCGAATTCTCCGGCGAACGGCTGCGCATGCCCAGCTGGAAGGGTCTGCGCGTGGATAAGGCTCCGGTGCAGGTCCAGGCGCCGCCGCGGCGCTGATCGGACCTTACGCGGCGGTAGAGTCGCCGGGTGAACCTGCCGTTGCGGCAACACAATTGGCGTAAACCGGGGCAATGGACCACAATCGGAAATATGGGCGGCGAAGGGCAAAGAAAGCTGCGCGAGCTCTCTGCTGCCGACTCACTGAAGCGGCTGGCGGGCGCGCAATATGGGCGAATCGCTTTCTCGCGCCGTGGAGTTCCCGTTATTCGGCCGGTGAACCATATCGTGGAAGCCGATGCCGTGGTGGTGCGGGCGAACCTGGGCGCGAGCCTGCTGCGCGGTGGCGGGCAGGTGGTCGCGTACGAGGCCGACGACTTCGACGAGAACACCAGGCGCGGCTGGAGTGTCATCGTCACCGGGGTCGCGCGGGTGGTCATGGACCGGGACCAGTTGCGGCGCTACGAGACGTTGCTGGACCCGTGGATCACCATGCCCGCCGACCACGTCATCCGCATCGAAACCGAGATCGTGACCGGCGTCGAACTCGTCGACGGCACCGACGATCAACTCCCGCCCGGCGGCGCGCCGATCCGCGAAGTCCGGCGCTGATGCGGAATCCCCTGAGACCCCTCCGGTAGTGTGACACGCTGTTGGCCCGAGCTCGGCAACCCGTCGGCAAGCTCGGCGCGGCCGTGGGGATCTCGTGCGCACAATGACGAGGCGTCGGCGGCCGCACGCACGTGGGAAGGGAACACCATTGACAGCCTCTGAAAAGCAGGCCGCCACCGAGCCATCGGACGAGGGGTATTCGCGCGGACTCTCCCCGCGCACCATCCAGATGATCGCCATCGGCGGCGCCATCGGCACCGGCCTGTTCTACGGCGCGGGCGGCGCCATCGAACAGGCGGGTCCGGCGCTCATCCTGGCCTATCTGGCGGCCGGTCTGGCCATCTTCGTGATCATGCGGGCGCTGGGCGAACTGCTCACCTATCGCCCCGTCACCGGCAGCTTCGCCGAATACGCGAACGAGTTCCTGGGCCGCTTCGCAGGCTTCGCCACCGGCTGGACCTATTGGGCGGTCTGGGTCGCGACCTGCATGGCCGAGATCACCGTGGCCGGTAAGTACGTGCAGTACTGGTTCGACATCCCGCAGTGGGTGACCGCGCTGGTGGTGCTGGGCATCATGTTCGTGGCGAACCTGGTGTCGGTGAAGCTGTTCGGCGAGGGCGAATTCTGGTTCTCCGCCATCAAGGTCACCGCCATTGTCTTCATGATCGTCATCGGTATCGGCGTGCTCGTCTTCGGTTTCGGCCATGCCGCCGATCCGACGGTCACCAATCTGTGGAACGACGGCGGCGTCTTCCCCAACGGCTTCGGCCAGGCGCTGCTGGTGCTGCAGATCGTGCTGTTCGCCTATGTCGGCGTGGAACTGGTCGGCGTGACCGCGGGCGAGGCGCGCGATCCGAAGAAGACGCTGCGCAAGGCCATCAACACCCTGCCCTTCCGCATCGGCCTGTTCTATGTGGGCGCGCTCATCGTCATCATGTCGGTGTCGAGCTGGCGCAACTTCCACGCGGGCAAGAGCCCGTTCGTGGAGGTGTTCCAGCAGATCGGCATTCCGGGCGCGGCGGGCATCATCAACTTCGTGCTGCTGACCGCGGCGCTGTCCTCGTGCAACTCCGGCATCTACTCCACCGGGCGCATGCTGCGCAGCCTGGCGCAGCGCGAGGAGGCCCCCGAGGCGCTCGGCGCGCTGAGCAAGCGATCGGTCCCGGCCGCGGGCATCGCGCTCTCGGCGGCCATCATGGTGATCGGCGTGGCGGTGAACTACTTCTCGCCGGACAAGGCCTTCGCCTACATCACCTCGGTGTCCACCATCGGCATCATCTTCGTGTGGGGCATCATCCTGGTCTGCCACTGGATCTACCGTGCGCGTGTGCGGCAGGGTCTGCTCCCGGCCAGCGACTACCGGCTGCCGGGCGCGCCCGTGACCACTGTGCTGGCATTGGCCTTCCTGGTACTGGTCGTGGTGCTGCTCTTCTTCACCGAGGCCGGGCGCTCGGCCGTCGTCGTCGGCGTGGTCTGGGGCGCACTGGTGTGCGCGGGCTATCCGCTGCTGGCCCGCAAACATCGCTCAGCAGAGAGCATTTCGCGGACGTAGTCCGAACCCGGGGACTACCTTGCCTTGTGTAGGTTCGGTTCTCGGGAGCGCTCATGCACGATCCGCGTCGATATGTCGTGATCGGAGGCGGGCTGGCCGGGCTCGCCTCCGCCGTCTGGCTGGCCGAAGCAGGCAAACAGGTGACCCTGCTGGAACGGCGCGGTCGCCTGGGCGGCCGCACGCACGCGCTGGAGGTGCCGACGCTGCACGACGTGCCCGACAACGGCCAGCACGTCATTGCCAGCGGCTACGACCACCTGTTCCGCTATCTGGAGAGCGTCGGCACCCGCAAGTACGTGAGATTCCCGAACGAGGGCGTGCTGCGCTGGCCCGACGGCCGCCACACCACTATGGGCACCAAGGGTTCACAGGCCCTGCGCACCCTGTTCGGGGCGCATCCGGACGCGAGTCCCGCCGACCGGATCCACGCGGCCGTGGCGACGGTGTGCATGGGCTGGGAATGCCTCAATCAGCCCGCCGATCTGGCAGATATCAGCACCGAGCAATGGTTTCAGCGCGTCGGCATGCCCGCCACCGCGCGCGAGGCGCTGTGGGATTGGCTGGCGCTGGGTATTGCCGCCGAACCGGTGCACCAGGAATCGGCGAAGGTCTTCGCGGATGTGATGGCGACCGGAATTCGCTTGGGCGTCAAGCATCGCCGCCCCGCCACCATCGGCTATCCCTCCGTCGATCTCGACACCCTGTTCGTCACCGGGGCGCAGGAGGTGTTCCGGCGCTACGGGGTCCGTGTCGAACACCGCGCGGTGGCGCGCCGCATTCTCATCGAGGACGGGGCGGTGACCGGGGTGTTCATGGCCGACGGCGATGTGGTGCCCGCCGACGCCGTGGTGTGCGCGGTGCCCAACTCGAATATCGGGGGTCTGCTGGACCAGCTGCCCGAACACGATGAGATCTATTCCGCCGCCGACAAACTCGGCTACACGCCGATCGTGAGCACCAACCTCTACCTGGACCGTCCGCTGGGGACGAAGAGCGAGTTCGAGGCGCTCATCGGCGGGCAGGGCGTCATCGACGAGGTCTTCGACCGGCAGCGCATGCACGGCCGCTCCACCGCGCACGGCTGGCTCTACTGCCTGACCACCAGCGGCGCGTACGAGCAGATCCACAAACCGCACGACGCGGTGGTGGCCGAGCAGATGGCGCTGCTGTGCCGGTACTATCCGGCCGCCGTGGACGCGAAAGTCCTGCACGCCCAGGTCGTTCCGATGCCGCGCGCCACGTTCTCCCAGGTCGTCGGCACGGCCGGGCTGCGGCCGGGACAGCGCACCTCGGTGCCGACCCTGGTGCTCGCGGGTGACTGGACCAGCACCGATTGGTCGGCGACCATGGAAAGCGCGGCCCAGAGCGCGGCCCGCGCGGTGGAACTGCTACTGAAACTCCCAGCGGCCCCGATTCCGTCCACGGCCTGACCAGTCGGCCG
Organism: Nocardia crassostreae; assembly: GCF_001613405.1. Classification (GTDB taxonomy): domain Bacteria; phylum Actinomycetota; class Actinomycetes; order Mycobacteriales; family Mycobacteriaceae; genus Nocardia; species Nocardia crassostreae. The sequence continues at coordinate 121,975 of NZ_BDCH01000023.1, read as the reverse complement.
ACTTGCTCGCGTTCCACTCGCGCCGGGCCTCTGCGGACGTCGTCGGGCTCAGCGGAAGTAGTTGAGCACCAGTCGGGTGATATCGGCCAGGAACCGCTCCCGGGCAATGGGCGGATCGTCGAGCAGATAGCGGATGGTGAGATGTTCGACCGCCCGCACCAGCATCCAGGCCGCGGCATCGGAATCCACCTCCGCCGGGACCGCGCGGGCCCGCATGGTCAGCGCCGCCCGCGCCAGCTCGCCGATCTGCTGCTCGAAGGCGAAAACCGTGGCGCCGGTGGACAATCGTGGGGTCTGCTCGACCACCGCGCGCAACAGCTCCCGATGATTGCCCAGCGCGTCGAGCAGCTCGGCAATGGTCTCCGGCACGGCGACTTCCGGCCTTCTCGCCAGGTTGGCCAGCACCCGCGCGCGGACGCGGTCGGCGACCTCCGTGGTGTACCGCTCGATGACCGCCGCCACCACGGCGTCCTTGTTCGGGAAGTACTGATACAGCGAGCCGGGACTGATGCCCGCCACCGCGGCAATGCGATTGGTCGACGCGCCGTCGTAGCCGTGCGCGATGAGCACCTGCTGCCCGGCGTCGACAATGCGCGCCACCATGAGGCGCGAACGCTCCTGCTGCGGGGCGCGGCGCGGTTCGGCGGGTGTTTTCCGAGGTGGGCCAGGTATTTTGGATGCTTGTCGTTTCGGTGGCATGTCGTTTCCGCCGCGATCTCGAATGCGAATTGAACGCGAGTAATTATTCGTGTCAGCCTGGGGTCATGGTGTCAGAAAGCGCAATGGAGCGCTCGGAAAACCGGACACGTGTGCCGCGTCCGGACCCGGTGCCGCTGGGCCCGGACTCCTTGACCTGGAAGATCTTCGGATCGCTCTACTTCGTCCCGAGCGGGCTGTTCATGGGCATGGTGCAGAACATGCATCCGGGTCTGGGCGCGGGCGTGGAATTCCACTCCGAGATCAAGGGCGAGTTCTATCAACGGGTCATCCGCTCCGGATATCCGATCGTCGGGGTGGTGTTCGACGGGCCGCGCGCCCGGGAGACCGCCCGCGAGATCGTCGGCTACCACCGCACCATCAAGGGCGTCGACGCCCGGGGCCGCCGCTATCACGCGCTGGATCCGGGGACGTTCTACTGGGCGCATGCGGTGTTCTTCATGGAGACGCTGCGGTCGGCCGAGTTGTTCATGGGCGGGCTCAGCGCCGCGCAGCACGAACAACTCTGGCGTGAGCACTACCAGTGGTACGAGATGTACGGCATGCCCATGCGGGTGGTGCCGGAAAGCTGGCCGGAGTTCCGGCGCTACTGGCGCGATATCTGCCGCGACACCCTCGAACCCACCAAGGCGGCCTGGGATATCTTCCATCTCGCCGACGAGGCCCCGGTACCGCCGTTCCCGGTCTTGCGCCACCTGCCGGAACCCTTGTGGGAGAGGCTGATTCGACCGTCCGGCGCTCGGTTCTACAAGTTCGTCACCATCGGACTGTGCGATCCGGCCATTCGCCGCACCTTGGGATTCACCTGGACCGAGCGCGATCAATGGATGTTCGACCGGTTGTGCCGGGCCTTGTCGGCCATGAACCGGGTCACCCCCCGACGGGGTGAAGTACGCCTTCCCGCGCATACGCGCCGCCCGCCGCCGCGTGGCCGGGAAGCGTCCCGGCTGGATGCCGCCGCCGGAAGCCCCCGAACTGCTGTGGCCCGCACCCGAATACCGCGACGATCCCAAGCGCTACTGTCCCGTGCACGCCGATTCCGGCCGGGACGCCGTCACCCGATTCCGCCAGCTCACAGGGTCGTGAAATATGCAGCTGCGCACCGAAATCCGGTCCACCGAGGGTGAACACCGCTACGACTACTACTACCGGCCCGGGATGCCGTTGCGCCCGCCGCCACCGCGCGCCGTGCCCTCCGATCTCTGGCTCGAACCTCGAAAAGCCTTGCTGGGGCCGTGGATCGATGTCCGCCGCGAACCCGTCGAGACGCCGCGTACACGGCTCATGGCCGACCACCTGTGGCAGGGCGACGAACCCATGGACGACCTCGTGGCCGCGTTCCGGCGGCTCGGTTCGGCGGGTGGACGCCGCATGCTGAACCAGGCGTTGCGGCACGGGATCGACAGCGTGGACGACCCGCTGCCGGAGCTGGTGAATCTCTGTGCACGACTGGACACTCCGCCGTCGTGGTACGATCCGGACGTGTGGGAGTACGGCCGCCGACTCTGGATCAATATCTCCCTGGCCGGGAAGATGGCCATGGGCGTACAGGACTTCATGGGCACCTTCGTCGGCGCGGAGGTCGCCTCCGCGGTGGGCGCGACGGGTCGATTCGTGAACGACCCGTACCGGCGCAATCTCGAATCCTCGGTGTGGTTCCGCAGTGTCACCGCACCCCGGGCCCTGGATCGCCGATCGCCGATCTTCCACGACACCGTGCGGGTGCGGCTCATGCACGCCCAGGTGCGCGCCATGCTGCGCCGCAAGTTCGGCGACGAGCACTTCGCCGGGCACGGCAACCCCATCTCCAATGCCACCACGATGGGCGCGGCCGTCACCTTCGGGCTGTCGCCCATCTGCTTCGACCACGTGCACGGCCGCCGTTGCACCACAAGGCAACTCGACGCCGTCATGCACTACTGGGCGTATATCGACCATGTTTTCGGCGTCGCCGACGAACTCATTCCCCGCTCGGCCGCCGAGGGCATGGAAATGGCGGACTACATGGTCGCCACCGCGGGCGTCGCACCGCCGTGGACCGCGACCATGGCCGGTGCCGTCACCCGCCGGTTCACCGATGCCACCCTGACGGGACGCCTCCAAATCGCCGCCACCGCAGCACTACTCGGCGCACTGTCGTACTACAGCGGTGAGCCCCTGGTGCGCGCACTGCTCGCCGACACCCCGCTGCGTTCGGTCCCGACCCGGCCCTGGCGCACCCTGACCGGTCTGGCCGCGAATACGGAGGTCCGCCTGCGCGCCCTAGACGACCGCCTGCCCGGCGCGCGTCACCGCATGATCCGCCGCGCCCGCCACATCGACCCCATGTGGGACCGCAATACCAAGATCGCCCGCTACCTCGCCGCCCGCGTCGGCATTCGCGGCACCCCCTTCGACCAGCACGACAAGACCGCCGACAGCGTCCGCTGCCCGGTCTGACCCGGCCGCGATCCCGCCGGGCACGGGCGAGATCCCGCGAGTCGCCGCTCAGCCGCCCGCGACCGACAGATACAACACCATCAGCACCAGCAGAAACCACCCCGCGCCCTGCCAGATGGGCCAAGCGCGCCCGGCCCGCCACGCCCGCACGGTGAGCACAAAGGCCCCGAGCCCGCCCGTCAGCAGAATGCCGCCCGGAATCAACCCCACCACCAGCCGCGACGGCGTATCGCACAGCATGGACTCCGCATCGAGACACGCATCCCGCGCCGACGCCCACACCACCGCCAGCCCGGCGGCCACCGCCGTCACCACCAGCACGCCGACCACGTATTTCACCGCCTGCCGAAACAACTCCGGATCGCGCCACCGCTTCTCGACGTCATCGACCATTGGGCCACACCTCCTCGCCGCGGAGTTTCCCACCTGGACGGTCTTGAATCGGCCGCTTTGCCCAGGGCTCGCCGTGATCGCCCGGACACCGGGCGGGTCGGGTGAGCGCGCACGGGCGGCGGGTGGGCCGGATTATCGCGCTTCGGCGGCCAGTCCGAAGCCGAGCGCCACCAGGACGGCGGCCAGGGCGCGTTCGACGCGCTGGCGAATGCCGGTGCGCCGCAGCCATTGTCCGGCGCGGTCGGCTACCAGCACGATGCCCACGCACCAGGCGGTGTCGATCACCAGCTGGATGGTGATCAGGATGACCAGGGTGGTGAAAACCGGGCCCTCGCTCGGGAGGAATTGCGGCAGGATGGTCAGGCCGAAGACCGCCGCCTTGGGGTTGGCCGCGATCGAGATCAGCGAGACTCGGAAGGCCGCGCCGGGGGTGCGGCCGCGGGGGACGACCGAATCCATGGCCGTGCCGAACGCGTCGTCTTTCCGACTGCCGCGCCAGGCTTGGATGCCCAGCCAGATCAGGACCAGCGCGCGGAGGATGTGCACCGCCTTGTTGAGAACTTGATTGGCGACCAGTAGTGCGGACAATCCGGCGCCACCGGCCAGGGTCCAGCCGAAGATGCCGATCTCATTGCCCGCCACCGCCGCCAGTCCGGCCGCGCGGCCGTCGCGCACCGAGCGCTGGAGGAAGAGGGCGGTCGCGGGGCCGGGGATGGCGGCCAGGACCAGGCAGGCGAGGACGAAGGCGGGGAGGACTTGGACCCAGTGCGGCATTTCTCGATGCTGTCACGGCGTCGGTGGGGGTGACCAGTGGAATTAGATCTTCGCACCCGCGAGGTAGTCCTGGCCGCCGACATAGACGGTGCGCCCGTGGTCGCCGGGCATCGTGGTGGTGTCGGCCACGGCGGTGGCGAATTCCTTGACCGTCGGGAGGTCGCCGTGGTCGCGGCGGGCGGTCACCGCCTCCGGATCGCGGCGCTCGAGCAGCCGGACGATAATGGTGCCGTCGATCATGTCGCCCGCGACCATCACGAAATCGATTCCGCGCTCTGCGAATTCGGGAATCATGGCCCGCAGGGCGTCCTCACCGGCCCGCTTGCTCGCGGCGATGAGCTCGTAGCCAGCGGGCGCCTCCCGGGTGGGGGAGAAGTGGGCCTGGTGGCTGGTGACGAAGACGATGCGGCCGCCCGCCGGAAGGTGGGGCAGCGCCAGTCGCGCCAGGCCGGTCTGGGCGTCGCGATTGAGCCGCATGGCGTAATCCGGCGCGGCCTCGCGCTCCAAACCGCCGGAGGCATTGAGCACCAGCACATCCAGGCGGCCGAACTCCGTCACCACGGTATCGATCAATGCCGCGGCGCTCGCCGGATCGGAGATGTCGGCACCGGCCGTCGAGGCGCTGCCGCCCGCCGTAATGATCTCCGCCGCAAGGGTTTCCGCCCGCTTGCGCTTCTCCCGGTAGTTGACGACCACATGGTCGCCCCGCGCCGCCAGCACCCGCGCGGTATCGGCCCCGATACCGCGAGAAGCGCCGGTGACCAACACGATTCGTTTCCGGCCCGATTCCTCCACCGCCATGACAGACCTCCAGCCGCTCGAGTGCTTCTGATTTAGAACCACTATGTTGGTTCGAAATGAGAAGTGCAAGCCAGCCACAGCTCACCGCCATGGACCTGCTCGGTCAGCGGTGGATGCTGCGCGTGATCTGGGAGCTCGAGCCGGGCCCGCTGGGATTCCTGGAACTGCGCCGCCGCATGGGCAACTGCTCGTCGAGCATGCTGTCGGTGCGATTGCAGCGCCTCCAGGAGGCGGGCGTGGTAGCCAAGAAGACCGACAAGTCCTATGAGCTGACCATGGCCGGAAAGCAACTCGGCCGGGCGCTCGAACCGCTGTGGCAATGGTCGGAGCGCTGGGCGCCGGAACTGGACCGGGCCGGAGCAGCGGGAGACGATACCTAGGGATCGGTATGAAACGCAAGTTGCTCATCTGGGGTGCGCTCGCCGTCACGGTGCTGGTGCTGGTGCTGATCTGCGTCGGGCTCTATGCGCTCATGAATTCGCGCACCTACCAGGTGGCCGGGCGCATCGTGCCGCGCGTGGACACGGAGGAGAAGGTCGTCGCACTGACCTTCGACGACGGCCCGACCGCGCACACGCCGCAGATCCTGCGGGCGCTGGCCGAGGCCGGAGTGCCCGCGACCTTCTATCTGATCGGCTCGGAACTGGCGGCCGCGCCCGCACAGGGCGCGGCCATCGCACGCGCGGGCCACGAGATAGGCAATCACAGCTACAGCCATGAGCGCATGGTCTTCGTCGGTCCGGGGACCGTGCGCGATGAGATCGAGCGCACCGATGCCGAAATCGCGAAGACCGGATATACCGGACCCATTACCTTCCGCCCGCCGTTCGGCAAGAAATTGGTCGCCTTGCCGCGGTACCTGTCCCGGCACGATCGCACCACGGTCATGTGGGATGTGGAGCCCGACTCCGGGAAACAGGCGAGCTCCGAGGCCATCGTCGCCGAGGCGGTGGCGCAGGTGCGCCCCGGCTCGATCATCCTGCTGCACGCCATGTACGAGTCCGGTGCGGCGTCATTGGGCGCGATTCCCGGCATCATCACCGAGTTGCGAGCGCGCGGAGATCGATTCGTCACGGTGTCGCAGTTGTTAACGCGGTAGAAGAAGCTCACAAGACTTGTGCGGTTGACCGAATCTGCACATACACTGTCTGGGACGTAGACGAAAGTGGAGAGGTGCACGATGGGAGACCGGACGGTCGTCGCCGACGTTGCCGATGAATTGGCGCGCCGCGTGGCATCCGGGCAATACGCGCCCGGTGGTCTGATGCCGTCCGTCCGACAGGTCGCCGACGAGTTCGACCTGAATCGTGCGACGGCGCAATTGATTCTGGGCCGCTTGGAGTCCTACGGCTTCGTGGACGCCCATCGCGGTAAGGGATTCGTCATCCGGGATGTGCGGGCCGAGGGCGGGGTGGACGTGTACCGCCGCTTGTTCCGGCTGTCAATGCCGACGCCCGAGATCGCCGCGGACATGTTCGCCAATATCGTCGACGAGGAACGCGGTATCGCGCTGGAGGCCTTGCTCGCCTACACCGGCGGCGAACGCGGCATCGATCCGGCCGAACTCAAGTCCGCCGTCGACGAATTGGAAACCCTTGCGCGCAGCGCGGATCCGGACCCGAGCCGGATACTGCGCATCGAACTCGAACTACTACGCAAACTGCTGACCGATCTCAAGCATTCGGTGCAGCGCGCGGTGCTCAACTCCATCGGTGAGATGGTCCTGGAGGTGCCCGAGGCGGTCGCGGCCTACTTCGCGGTCTCACCGGATCTGCACGTGCTGGTGTGGCGGGCGCTGGTGGCGGTCTGGGAGTCCGAGGGCGGGCCCAGTCAGGCGCAGCTGGCGCTGTTCGAGGATCTGTTCGGCATGTACCACCAGAAGGTGGTGGCGCGATTCGACGAACTGGTCGGTATTGACGCACTGGCCGACGAGGAGACGCCGCACGCCGCCACGGCGTGAGTCGCCGCGGCGTGCGCCGATACGGGAGTGCCCGAGGCGCTACGGGGGTTGACGTCTCAGACAACAACCCGGCCCGGTAACGGCATTCAGGCGCCGATGACGGCATTCATGATGGTGCCCGCGCTCGTCGCGATGACCCCGCCGACGAGCGCCCCGGCCACTTGCTTGGGCGCCTGCAGCGCCGACCCGGACCACTTCTCCCACGCGAACCGGCCGCCCGCGTAGACGATGGCCAGGGTCCCCGATAACAGGACGAACCAGGTGAAATAGCGGACCAGCCGCATGAGCTTGTCCGCCGCGGGCGGGGTCTCCGGGGTGGGATTGAAAACCTGTGCCAGCAGATCCTGCTGGACGAGCAGATCGTTCGCAGCTAAAAGAAACATCTCGGCGCTCTTCCGCGGGGAGGGCAGTTCCCTATCCGGAGTACCCGCCACCAACCGTGTGGCGCAAGGGCATCCGATATCGCCGCGTGAGCGGAATCCGCGGAGATCAGTCGACGTCGTTGTCCGCCGACAGGTACGCCACGGCGGCTAGATACTGCCGACAGGCGAAATGCTGATCATGGGCGCGCAGAATGGCGCGGGCCTGGCGGTAGTTGAGGACGCGGGGATCCACGTCGCAATCACCTGAGATATCAGTACAGGGGGCGAGCATCTGTGTCATTGGATGCCTCTGGCCGATAGGGAGGGTGGGTGCACTGAGTTTAGAAGCGCGGATCGTGCAGATGCAAGTGCATCTGCACGTCCAATTCCCGTGTCGGGAGGCTATTCGTCCGTTTCGGTGTTGTTGTGGAGTCAGGGTTTCCGCGCCACGCCACCGTAGGCCGCGATATCGGGAATGGCGCCGGGCTTGGCCAGCTCGGCCCGCCAGTGCGCGATGGGCCCGAAGCCGGGGGCGATCAATTCCAAGCCCGCGAAGGCGGCTTCGAGTTCCTCCTTGGGGCGCGGCTCATAGGGCACGCCACCGGACTTGGTGTACTCCTGGCACAGCTTTACATAGGCGTCGCTGTCGGTGGTGCCATCCCAGAAAACCAGATAGCTGCCCGAGGGTACCGCGGCCATGACGGTCCCGATGATGCGCATGGCGTCGCGGTAGCTGCGGGCGTGGCCGAGGACCCCCATAAACATGACCGCCACGGGCTGCTGGAAATCCAGGACTTTCCGGGCATCCGCGACAATCTCCTCGGGATTGTGGAAGTCGCGCTGTATATAGGTGGTGACACCTTCGTCGCTGGCGCTGGTGAGCAGAGCGCGGGCGTGCGCGAGCACCAGCGGATCATTATCGACGTAAACCACTCTTGACTCCGGCGCCACCTCGTGGGCCACCTCGTGAGTGTTCTGCATGGAGGGTAGACCCGTTCCCACGTCGAGGAACTGGCGGATGTCGCATTCGCCCGCCAGCATTCGCACTGCCCGGATCAGGAACTTGCGCGATTCGACCGCCATCGTGCTGATATCGGGATCGATCGCCAGGCTGGCGTCGCCGATCGTGCGGTCGATCTCGTAATTGTCCTTCCCGCCCATCCAGTAGTTCCAGATCCGCGCGGAGTGTGGGACATCGGTACGGATCAGCGGATTGTTCGTTTCGGACATCGCAGCTCCTCGACGACTGTGTGCGCGGCATGTTCTGACTGATATGTCCAGTGACAGTATAAGATTCTCCGGTCGTTGGCCTGACGGATGACTGTTTCCCGCCCTAGTCGACGCTAATCGGACTTACTAGTCTGTTATGTCGGGATGTGTTCGCAACTTCGCACGCCGCTCCCGCATACCCGCTGCAAAACTATTGTGTTGCAAAGAGTAAGCGCAATTGCGGGGATCGATGCGGAGCTATCCGCGTGCTATCGTTCAGGTTGCGGTTGCAACTGTAAGTACATCTGGTCGAACATTTGCAAGTACTGGACCACCGTCTGCGGGCGGTACTGGCAAGGAGTCTGAAATGACGGATACATCGGCAACCCGGATCGATCGCTCGGAACTGTCTTGGCGCAAGAGCACTTTCAGCAATCCCAGTGGTAACTGCGTCGAAGTCGCGGAACTCTCGAACGGCCTCGTGGCCATGCGGAACTCCCTGGATCCGCAAGGGTCCGTACTGGTTTACACTCGCCCCGAGATCGATGCGTTCCTGCGCGGCGCGAAGAGCGGAGAGTTCGACGACCTCGCGCGCTGAGCGGTAGCATTGGCAATCGGCGCGGTGGTTCATCCTACATTGCGGTCGTGGCCCACTGTCGGCAAACCCGAGCATCGGAGTGGACCCCATGATCGCAGTACCCGTTCCCCACGGCCGGGTGGATCCCACCGTTATCGACCGTGGTCCGACCGCCCTGCGGATCGCCGTGGGCGGGCAACTACGGAAACTGAGGGAAGCAAACGGTATTACGAGGGAACAAGCGGGTGAACACATTCGCGGTTCCCATGCCAAGATCAGTCGCCTGGAACTCGGGCGTACCGGATTCAAGGAGCGCGATGTCCGGGATCTGTTGGACCTCTATAAGGTCACCGATCCCGGCGAGCGCGAACAATTCCTGGATCTCGTACGCAAGGCCAATCAGCCGGGCTGGTGGCATCGTTACAGCGATCTGCTCCCGCAATGGTTCGAGACCTATCTAGGACTCGAGCACGCGGCGAAGTCGATCAGAACCTTTGAAGGCCAGTTGGTTCTGGGCCTGCTCCAGACCACCGACTATGCGCGTTCGATCGTTGCCCTGGGTCATGATCAGGACAGCGAACGGCGTGTATCGCTGCGCCGACGGCGTCAGGAATTGCTGACACGTCCTGAGGCGCCGAGCTTCTGGGCGGTGCTGGACGAGGCGGTACTGCATCGGCAGGTGGGCGGGGCAAGCGTGCAGCGCGCGCAGATCGAGTATCTGATCGAGGTGTCGCAGCTGGCGAATGTCACCATTCAGGTGCTGCCCTATGCGGCGGGAGGCCATGCGGCCGCGGGAAGTTCGTTCACGATGCTGCGGTTCGCCGAGCCGGAACTGCCGGACATCGTGTATCTGGAACAGCTGACGAGTGCGCTGTATCTGGACCCCAGGCAGGATCTGGAACTCTACCGCCAGGTTATGGATCAGTTGAGTGTGCAGGCAGAACCGCCCGAACGGTCCCGGAAGATGCTCGCCGAGGTGGCCGCCGCACTCTGACGGCGGCCCCGGTGGCTCCGGCCGCTCGCTATTGCCGGATGAAGCTGGAGGCGATTCGCCAGAACGCCTCCGGCTGCATGGTGTGCAGATCCCAGTCATTGACTATGGCGTGTGCGGCGGCCCTCGCCCTCGGCGGGCGCACCGGGGCCGCGCACGGCATCACGCACCGCGAATCCCAGCCAGCCGGCGGTCATGTGCAGGACCACCGGGCCATTGGTGCGCGCGATGGCCGCCGGGGAGTCGAGATCACGGAGGTTCCAGGTGGCGAACACCGGCGCCCAGTCGGGCGGCTTGCCGGTGATCCGGCCGACGAGGACATGGGCCGCGGCCACCGCATTGGCCAGCCCCCACTTGGCATAGCCGGTGGCGACGAGAACACCGTCCTGCCAAGGCAACAGCGGTCCCGCATACGGCAGCTCGCCCAGCGGGTAGTAGTCCTGGGCGGACCATCGGAACAGCGGTCGCGCGCCCGGGAAGGTGCGCTGGGTCCAGGTCACCAGATCCTCGGCGTGCGGCCCGGCGTGATCGCGCCCGACCTGGTGACCGTAGCCGCCGCGGTCCAGTACGGGTGTGCCGGTCGCGAGAATCACGGTGCGCGCGTGGAGATCTCCCTGCGTGGTCGCCAGGACCCGATCCGCGCCGGACCGATGCATCCCGCGCACCCTGGCGCCCTCGAAGATGGGCACGCCCCGGGCGTCCAGATCGCGCGCCAGCGCCGCCACCAGCTCGATGGCATGCAGCTGCGCCTGATCGTCGAGCTGGACCGCGCCGACGTTCGGGAACGGCACATTCAGCTCGTCGACGAAGCGGGTGGGCAGCCCGGCCGTGCGGGTGGCGTCGAGTTCGGCCCGCAACCGTGGCAGCCCCGCCGCGCTCTGGGCGAAGGTCAGGGCCGGGGCGCGCTGCACGGCGACATCGTGTTCGGCGCAGTAGCGCAGCAGCCACTGCTGTCCGTCCAGATTGGCGCGCACGTACTGGTGCAGCTTCGTTTCGGAATGCCGGTGCAGAATGCGCGAGGCGCGGGTGCCCTGCAGCAGACTCACCTTGCCGGTGGTGTTGCCGGTGGTGGCCGCGCCCAGGCGGACGGCCTCGACCACCGCCACCTGCACGCCCTGTTCGGCCAGCAGCAGCGCCGTCACCAGGCCGGTGAGCCCGCCGCCGACCACGACCGTGTCGAAACGCGACGCGGGTGGTAGGGGCGGCCGGGCGGGCGGGTGGAAATCGTGCATCCAGAATGACGTCATAGTGTCCGGATTGCCTGGCATAGCCGGGTGAAACACGGGTAAGGCCAGCGCATGAACCCCAAGACAGGCGGGCTGCCCGGTGCGCCCGGCGGTTCACGGGCCCGGCACGAAAACGAAGAGGAACGCTTGGACCGCAATTGGGCCAGCCTGATTCAGGAGACCCGGGTGGTGCAGACCGGAGTGCAATTGCTGACCGGGTTCCTGTTGATCCTGCCGTTCCAGCCGCGTTTCGAGACGCTGTCCGAGGGACTGCGGGTGCTGTATCTGGTGACGGTCGCGGCCTGTATCGGGGCGACCGTGTTTCTGGTGGGGCCGGTCTCGGTGCATCGAGTGCTGTTCCGGCAGCATCGTCTCGGTGATGTGGTGCTCGCCGCGCACCGGTTCGCGATCGTGGGCCTGTTACTGCTCGGGATCGCGCTCATCTGCGTGGCGGTGATCATCTTCCAGGTCGTCGCCGGCGCCGCGGCGGGCGTGATCGCCGGGATCTGCTTCACGGTGCTCTTCGGCCTGGTCTGGGTCGCGCACCCGTTGCGGCAACGTACCGGATCGTTGTATTCCCAAGAGCTGCAATGAGATTCGAATCTCCCATGTTTTGTGGCCGCACTGCCGGGTACCGCCGGACTGTCAGGTAAGACACCGACACCATGGAGGTGAATCTCTTGTCCGAGCACGAGAAGAGCGGTTTCCGCGAGGGCTTCGAAGACACGGTGGAAGACGCCAAGGGTAAGGCGAAGGAAGCCGCGGGCACCGTCTTCGGCAATGACGATCTGCGCGATGAGGGCCGGGCGCAGCAGGATCGCGCCGCGAACCAGCGCGAGGCCGCCAAGCGTGAGGCCCAGGCCGAGAAGAAACGCGCCGAAGCCGCGGCCCAGGAACAGCGCCAGAAGGCGTACCAGCGCGGCCAGCGCGACTGACCGCCACTGAGCGATGAACTGCCCGGCGAGAGACTCTCGCCGGGCAACCAACCGATGGAGGAGGAATTCCATGTCCACAGAGCAGGACCAGGACGTCGTCGAACTATTGATGGCGCAGCACAATCGGATTCGCGCGCTGATCGAGCAGGTGAACATCGCGCCCGGTCAGGCCAAACGGCCGCCGTTCGAAGAACTCGTCCGATTGCTGGCCGTGCACGAGACCGCCGAGGAGGAAGTGGTGCACCCGGCCGCGCGGCAACTGTATGTCGCCGACCAGGTCATCGACGACGCGCGACTGCAGGAGGAAGAGGAGGCCAAGGCGGCGCTGGCCGAACTGCACGACCTCGGCGTGGAACACATCGACTTCGATCGCAAGTTCCGCCTCTTCGCCGAGAAGGTGATCGAGCACTCGGATATGGAGGAGAAGGAGGAGTTCGGCATGCTGCTGCAGCACACCTCGCAAGCCGAACGCACCAGCCTCGGCACCGTAGTGCGTATAGCGGAATCGGTCGCGCCCACCCGCCCGCATCCGGGGACCGGTGAATCCGCCCTCGGGAATGTGGCCGCCGGACCGCCGCTGGCCTTGTTCGACCGCGTGCGCGACGCCCTCCGCGATTGGCGTCGCCAGGGCGCGAGCGGCTGACGCTGCTGACCGAACCGCTGCGGCCGGAGCATGTGAAAGCGCGGTTGCCCGGGCACAGCGCCGCCGGGCTGAATGCGGCCGCCTGGCTGGAGGGCGGGGAGCTCGGCTATGCGCTCGCGCACGCCACCGGTGCGGCGCTGGACAATCCGGACCTGACCGTGGCGTGCCTGATTGCGTCGATCTACCGGTCATCAGTGATTGGAGCTGGGGGAAGGGGCAGCTGTAGCTCGGGTGTGGGAAATGCCACCGGCCGCGCACAAGACCCGATATTGATACCTGTTCTAACGGTGTGTTACGTCTGGGATCAGTGGATTGATCAACCTGGACGGAACGGAGCCGTGGGCCGTGGTGGACATGTTCAGTGCGGCGCGGTTCCGGCACACGGTGACGCCGACGGTGCGGGTGCGCGACGGGAATCGGATCCGGGTCGCCGATGTGACCGTGGTGCAGGGCGGGACGGTGGCCGCGCGGGCCTCGGCGGTGCTGCTGCGGCCCTCCGAGCAGCCGCCGGGCGAGCTGTGGCGGCGGGAGCGGGAACCGCAGCCGCCGTCGCTGGATATCGCACCGCCCTGGACCGAATTGCGGCCCCCGATCTTCGACAGCGACGGCAGTGCGCAGGGCTGGTCGCTGCGGCCGACCGATCATGACAACAGCAGCCGGAAACGCACCTGGCAGAACCCGATTCGCGTGGTGACGGGGGAGGAGCTGTCGCCGTTCGTGCGCGCCGCCCTCGTCGGCGAGGCGACCAGCATGATGACCAACTGGGGTGATGCGGGCATCGGGTTCATCAATACCGATATGACGCTCGCGCTGGCGCGGATGCCCGAGGGACCGGAGATCGGCGTGGAGGCCGACAGTCACCTCAGAGAGCGCGGTATCGCGGTGGGGGTGGCCACGCTCTTCGACCGGCGCGGATCCTTCGCCAGCGCCATGGTGACCTCGGTAGCCAATGCCGGGCGGCAGATCAGCAGCGCGCAATTGGACATTGCGGTCGCCGCGCGCTTCTGAGCCGTCGCGGGTCCCGCTCGAAGATCAAGCGCCACAGCGCTTTACGTGGGGTATATGACAGATCCGCTGGTGAGTGGAACAATGTGACCAGGTTGAGACTACAGCCGACCCCGGTTCGCGCACGGTGTCGCCGCGACGGTGGGTTGAGCGTGGTATCGCCGATTCTTACGGAGTATCGCTCACCCCATATCGGCGGGCCTCGGCGCGGAACTGGAAATCCCTCTTCGAGAGGTTTAGTCATGTCCGCTATTGCCGTTCTACAGCGGGGCGTCGGCGCCGCTGCTCTTCACCTGAATGGATCCGGTCCGAGTGATCGCGGCCGCCACCCACCGCCGGGCGGCGGCGGGGAATTCACGTGCTACATCGTGCGTGTCGAAGGTGAACTGGACGCCGCCGTACTACCGGAGTTCTCCGCAGCGCTGGAGCGGGCGGTGACAGCCAGTTCCCGGGCCTTGGTCGTCGACCTGCGGCTGACCCGATTCCTGAGCATCGGCAGCGCCGCGGCGCTCGCCGCCGCCCGGGAGCGGGCCGCGCGGGACGGCGTCGATCTGCGTGTGGTCGCGTGCCGCCGGGAAATCGAGCGTGTTCTCGAGGTGACGGGCCTGCGGTCGCTGTTCCGCTACTACCCGTCGGTTCAGGATGCGTTGGAGGCGTAATTGCCGACCGAGGTCGGGTGGGGCCGAGGCGATCTCGACCCCACCGATCCGCCGTCCCGGGCCTCCGTGACAGCGGATAATCATGAGGTGACGACAGGTGACGAGCTCTCCTCGAGCGATGCCGACGCGCTGGATCAGGTGATCGGATTCGGCCGCCCCCAGACCGTGGGCGCCTTCCGTTTCTGGTTCGCCGATCAGCGGTGGGAATGGTCCGACGAAGTGGCCGCCATGCACGGCTACGCACCCGGAACGGTGCATCCCACATTGGAATTGCTGCTGGAGCACAAGCATCCCGAGGATCGCGCCCAGGTCTCCACCTCCCTTGCACGGGCCGTGGAGAACGGCGAACCGTTCTCCAGCCGGCACCGCATCGTCGACACAGGCGGAGTGGTGCACCACGTCATTGTGGTGGGTGACCACATGGTTGACGAAAAGAACAGAGTGGTCGGCACATCCGGCTACTACATCGATGTGACCGATACGCTCGCCGAACACCGGCAGGAGACCCTCGACGACGCGCTGCCCGAGCTGTACCGGGCCCGCGCGGTGATCGAACAGGCCAAGGGCGCGCTCATGCTCGTCTACGGCATCAATTCCGAGCAGGCGTTCCGGGTGCTGACCTGGCGCTCGCAGGAGACCAATACCAAATTGCGGGTGCTGGCCAGCCAGCTCGTTGCCGAGATCACCGCCATGGGCGGTGCGGCGGTCGAGCTGCGGACCCGGTTCGATCATCTGCTGTTGACGGTCCATCAGCGGCCGCAGCCGTAATAATCTGTTCCGAAGCGTGTTTCGCCGTGATCGGTCGGGGTAACGCGCCAATGACATGCGAAGCAGGAATGGATCGGACAACGGCCGGGCGTGGCGTATTCCGTCTCCGCGACCCGGTGACGGAGTGGTGGAGTTGCGCATGACCGAGTGGATGTCCCGGGCGAAGACCGATACGAGCGCGATCGGAATTCGAATACCGGCCGATGTGGAGCAGTTGACCATGCTGCGCGCGCTCGCCGAAACGGTCGCCCTGGTAGCCGATTTCGCGCTCGACGAAGTGACGGATGTCCGGGTGGCGCTGGACGAGGTGGCGACCGCGCTGATCGTCTCCGCCGTCCCTGGCAGCTGTGTGGACTGCGATTTCGGCTTCGACGAATACCGCATGCGAGTGCGGGTCGCGGCCGTGGTCATCGATAACGAGGCCATGGACAAGGCCGGATTCGGCTGGCACGTCCTACAGACCCTGACCGAATCGCTCACCGCGCAAACCGGCTCGTTCGATCCGATCTCCGGTGGTTATCCCACGGTCGTCGAATTCAGCCGGACGCGAGGGGAAAGCGATGACGGATGACCCCGAGCCCCGGCGGTCACGCAGTCGAGGCGACAGCTACGACAATATCGAACCGCTGTTCAAGGAGATCGCCGATCTCGACCCCGACGATCCCCAGCGAGATGTGCTGCGCGAGCGCCTCATCGGCCGCTGTATGCCACTGGCCGACCATATCGCCCGCCGATTCTCCGGCCGCGGCGAAACCTTCGAAGACCTGCTGCAGGTAGCCGATATCGGCCTTGTCCAAGCGGTCGACCGCTTCGATGTCACCCGCGGCTCCTCCTTCCTGTCCTTCGCCGTCCCGACCATCATGGGCGAAGTCCGCAGGCACTTCCGCGACAACACCTGGTCGGTGCGAGTTCCCCGGCGCACCAAGGAAATCCAGATCGGGCTCGGCGCGTCCATCGAACGCCTGGCCCAGCGACTGGGCCGCCTGCCCAAGGCCCGCGAAATCGCCGCGGATATGGATGTCGACCTCGTGGAGGTCACCCAGGCGCTCATTGCCGGGAACGCGTACCAGCTGACCTCCCTGGACGCGGTCACCGGCGACGACAGCGAAAGCACCCCGCTCTCCCTCATGGACGTTCTCGGCGATATCGAGCCTCGCTACGACCGGGTCGACGAATTCCTGGCGGTCAAACCCCACATCGCCGATCTCCCCGACCGCGAGAAGCGCATTCTCGTCATGCGCTTCTTCGAGTCCAAGACCCAAACCCAGATCGCCGAGGAAATGGGCATCTCTCAAATGCACGTCTCCCGAATTCTGGCCAGAACGCTCACCTGGCTGCGCGAGCAGGCGCTGAAAGACTGAGGGGCGCGGCGGCCGGACTTACCGGAAGGGCAATCCGCGCGGAACCACCCGCACGAAACTGGTATCGCTGTGGGGAATCCGCTTGTCGGGATCGGCACAGCCGATGGTCACCTCGCCCGGGGCGGCCGCGACCGTCCACATGGGCATCCAGACCCCGCCGTGCGCGGCTTCCTCGGGCTGCGCGTCCGAGGGCGGCGGCAGCAGTTCGATCGCTTCACCTGTCGCGCTGGTGGCCGTGCACTGGAGCACGGACTTGTCCCAGTCCTGCTCACCCTTGATATCCAGGACCGCGTCGGCCGGGACCGGGACGACCTTGGTCTGGCCCAGCGGGATCCGCACCCCGCCGCCGGTCTCACCCGGATCGTCGCTGGCATCGTTGACCCGTGTGGTCGGCGAGGGGCTCGCCGCAGGTTCGGACTTGGTATCACCCGAGCATCCGGCCAGGGCGACAACCGGCAGAATACCGGCTGTAACCAGGGCTTTTCTCATCATGATCATGCAAGCCTCCTCGGTTGACGCGGGTGTGTCAGTCGAGGGGCAGCTCGATGCCTTCCTCGGCGATCTTGGCCGCCACCTCGGCGGGGAAGATATTGCGGAAGAGATAGAGGTCCTTGCCGAGCTTCCAGCCCGGCGCCAGGGCCACCGCATAGCGCTCGAAATACCCTAGTTGCTTACCCATGAGAATGAGCTGTTCGGGCCCGGACGCGCCGCGCCGTTTTCCGAATTCGAGCAGGCGGGCGGCCACCACGCCGAGATCGAGTTTGTCCAGGCTGCCGGAGAGCACCGGGCCCAGCGCCACGGCGAGCTGACGGCCGATGGTGGCATCGTCGCCATTGTCGTCGGAGACCAGGTCGAGTTTGCGCAAGGCGCGGGCGACGGGGCGGAAATCGCCGTCGATGGAGCTGGCGTAGAACAGCGAGCGCACGAACTCGCGCCACTCGTTCTCCATGCGGCCGACAATGCCGAAATCGAGCATGGCCACCCGGCAGTCGTCGAGCAGCCAGAGGTTTCCGGCATGCACGTCGCCATGGAAAAGGCCGTGCACCGCAACGCTTTCCATCCACGCCTTGACCAGGCGGCGGATGAGCATCTCGGGGTCGGGGTGCACCTTGCGGATATCGTCGAACCGATCCAGCGGCATACCGCGCATGCGTTCCATGCACAGCACGCGAGGCGCGCAGTACTCCCAATACACATCGGGCACAGCGACATTCACATTGTCGCCGAAGGCGATCAGGTTCTGCCGGGCCCGCGACTGATTGTCGGCCTCGATGAGGAAGTTGAGTTCGGCCACGGTCGCCTCGTACAGATCGCGCACCACGGCCTGGGCATTGGCGACCCGCGCGTTCTCCGAGCGCTTCTCCAGCGCCCGCGCCAGCCGCATGGCCGAGCGCAGATCCACGATCATGCGCCGCGCGATCTCGGGCCGCTGCACCTTGACCACCGCGGGCCGCCCGTCGGCCAGCACGCACGCGTGCACCTGCGCGATGGAGGCCGCCGAGAGCGGCTCGTCGTCGAAGGAGCGGAACAGCTCGGCAATGGGCTTACCGAGATCGGCCTCGATAATGGCGCGCGCGTCGGTGGCCGGGAAGGGCGGCACATCGTCGAGGCAGCGCAGGCAGGCATCGGCCAGTTCCTTGGGGAAGGCGCCCGGCGAGGACGCGATCAGCTGCCCCAGCTTCACGAACATGGGCCCGAGTGTCTCGAAGCCGTCCACGACGCCCTCGGCCACGGCCCGCCGCCGCTGGGCGGGGCGCAACCCGCCGCGCAGTACGCTACGGGTGACCGATCCGCCCAGTACCGCACCCACGATCGCCGTTCGCCGCCACTCGGAGAAGCCGAACGTGTCCAAGTCCGGTCGGATCACCTCGGGCGACCCTGCGCGCACAGTCATCGGTGAGCTCACGGGCGGCAGTGTATCTCCGTCTGTGTCAGGGGTTCGACTGTGGTGGGCGGCACACGTTACCGAGGCGTTCACTGGTTAGCAGTGGGCAGTGCACGGTAGCGTGCATGGTCGGGCCGCGATCCGGCACCAATTCGTAGGCAGGAAGGCAAGACCGAAGTAATGACGGGTACAGCGGAGAAGCTGGCGGAACTGCGCAAGCTCCTGGAAATCGCCGAGGAACCTGCCGGTGAGCGCGGAATCCAGAAGCGTGTCGCGAAAGGCATCCCCAGCGCCCGGGAACGCGTGCACATGCTGCTGGACCCGAAGAGCTTCGTGGAGATGGGCTCGCTCATGCGCCAGCCCGGTGTGCCCAATGCCTTCTACGGCGACGGCGTGGTCACCGGCCGCGGCACCATCGACGGCCGCCCGGTCGTGGTCATCTCGCACGATCAGACCGTGTACGGCGGCTCGGTCTCGGAGATGTTCGGCCGCAAGGTGCGCGCCGTCATGGACTTCGCCTACAACAATGCCTGCCCGGTGGTGTGCATCAACGACTCCGGCGGCGCGCGCATTCAGGACGGCGTCGCCTCGCTGGCCTGGTATGCGCTCATGTGCAAGCTGCAGGAGGACCTGTCGGGGTACGTGCCCATGGTGGCCGTCATGCTCGGCAAGTGCGCGGCGGGCTCGGTGTACGGGCCCATCAATATGGATGTCCTTGTGGCGACCGAAGAGTCGTACATGTTCGTCACCGGTCCCGAGGTCATCAAGGCCGTCACCGGCTCCGAGGTCACCGCCGAGGAACTGGGCGGCGCGCGGGCGCTGGAGCAGAACGGCACCGTGCACCATGTCGCCAAGACCGAGCAGGCCGCCTTCGACTGGGTCCGCGACTACCTGAGCTACCTGCCGACCAGCTGCCTGGAGCAGCCGCCGATCATCAATCCGGGCCTGGAGCCCGAGCTCATCGATTCCGACCGGGAGCTGGACCGCATTATTCCGGACTCGGACAAGGTCGGCTACGACATGCACGAGATCCTACTGCGCATCTTCGACGACGGCGCCTTCCACGAGATCAGCGAGAAGACCGCGCAGAACCTCATTACCGGTTTCGCCCGGGTCGACGGCGCGCCGGTCGGCGTGATCGCCAATCAGCCCGTGGCGCTGGGTGGCGCGCTGGACGCGGCCTGCTCGGACAAGGCGGCGCACTTCATCCGGATCTGCGATGCCTTCAATGTGCCGCTGGTCTACGTGGTCGACACCCCGGGCGTGCTGCCGGGCGTGGACGAGGAGCGCAATCACGTCATCAAGCGCGGTGGCCGCATGTTCCGCGCGCTCATCGAGGCCACCGTGCCGATCGTGACCGTGGTGACCCGCAAGGCGTTCGGCGGCGGCTACGCGGTCATGGGCTGCAAGCAGCTGGGCGCGGATATCAGCCTGGCCTGGCCGACCGCGCGGCTGGCGGTCATGGGCGCGGAGTCCATGATCTCGATCGTGGGCCGCAAGCAGCTGGCGGCGGCGCCGCCGGAGCAGCGCGAGACGGTCAAGCAGCAGATGATCGACTTCTACAACGCGACCGTGGCGACGCCGTGGACGGCGGCCGAGCGCGGCTACATCGACGCGGTGATCGAGCCGTCGGCGACGCGCCTGGAGATTCGCAAGGCCCTGCAGCTGCTGCGCGACAAAGGCGCTGTGCGCAAGCCGAATCCGCGCAAGCACAACCTCTACCCGATGTGATCGGCGCGCACCCGGTCCCGTGTGCGGGACCGGGTGCGCTGCTTCAACATTCGCTGATGGCGGGCTCGCCGCGCAAACGCTCGTCCAGCCACAGCAGTGATTCCGGATATCCGGTGAACGCCGCGATGATGTGCTCTCCGAAGACATCCCGGTACACCGCGTTCACCCCCAGCGCGCATTGCTCGCGATAGAAGTTGCGCGCCCCTTCGGCCGGTACCCAGAACTCCTGCTCGCCGTTGTAGATGTACAGCGGCACAAGCGATTTCTTGCCCTCCATGCGCGTAAGCCGATAGATGTCGTGCGCCAGCGCGCTGTGCAGCGGATCCGGGATATCGGCGGCGAGCTCGATGGGCAGCATGAAGACGCCGGGCAGCGCGAAGATATCCATGCACTGGTCCTTCATGACCAGGGCGATCCACTGCGCCAGCGCGTTCATCCGATCCAGGATCTCCGGGCGCTCCCGCCCGATGGCGAAGGTGGCGGCCAGGAACACCCCCGAGGCCAGATTCCCGTTCATGCTGCTGCCCAGCAGTTCGAAATCGGCGGGGACGCCGCCCATGGCCGCGCCCACCACCACATCGGCGAGTTCCGGCGCGTACTCGGCCATCAGCTTGACCGCGCCATTGGTGGCGATGGCGCCGCCGGAATAGCCGATCATCCCGAATCGACTGTCCCCGAACTCATCCGGTAGGGCGTTGCGCACCGCGCGAATGCTGTCGAGCACCGCGTGCCCGGCCACGTACGGTTCGGCGTAGGCCATGCGCGGGCCCTCGTGATCGGTAATGAGCACGGCGTAGCCGCGCAGCGTGGCCAATTGGGTGGTGGGCGGAATGTAGTCGGTGATGTCGGCATCGCCCGCCCACCCGCGGGCCAGGGTGTAACTCGGATTGCAGTCGCGGCCCAGCCCGTTGATGGGCAGATTGTTCACCACCACCGGGCGCCGACCGGGTCCGGTCCATTCGCCGGGCGGTATCACCAGGGTCGCGACGGCATAGGAGGCGGCGTCGTGGGAGTCGGTGGTGCGGAATTTCAGTTGCAGCACCTGGCGCGCGGGCACGAGCAGCACCTGCTGTGCGGCCGCGGTGACATCGCGCCAGGCGACGATATCGCCGTTGGCGTAGTCCCCGAGCAACTCGGGCCAGGTGTCGACGAAGCCGTCGTCGATGGGCTTGGGCATGGTGGCGGCCCGCAGCGCCGCGAGTTCGAGGGACAGCCCGCCCGCGTCGACCAGCGGGGCCATGGGCGCGGCGGGCAGTACGGGCGCGGGCAGATGGGTTTCGATCCAGCGTTGCAGTGCATCGAAGTCGGAGATCGGCGCCGGACCCGGCCCCGGCTCGGGCGGTTGCGCCTGCGCATGCCCGGCCACGCACCCGAAAATCAAGGCGGCAAGCACAACTCGCAAGCAGAAGAGCACAGCACCCCCACGGCTCGGTGTTCCGGGCATCCCCTCATCTCGGACCATTCGAGCCTAATGGGGCGTCGCGCGGCCGACACCGGAGACACTTCCGGTAGTGACCACATCGAGACCGGTCAGGAACGGGCCCTGGTCAGGTGCGGTTTCCGTCCCGGGCGCGGGCGCTGATTGCCCCCGGGATGCGGGGGTATCCCATTCCTATGGTTCGAACGAGTCTCCGGGAGATGCTCGGCCGGACCGGGCCGTTCGCCTCGGTGTACTTCGACAGCTCGCACAATGCCGGGGACGCGGCCCGGCGGCTGGAGTCGCAATATCTGGCCATTCGCGGGAAGCTAACCGAGGCGGGCGCTTCCGAGCAGGTCATCGGCGCCGTGGGTATCGCGGTCGCCGCGGGCCCGCCCGCGCCCGGGAGATCCGGCCGCGCACTCATTGCCGATGCCGGGACCGTCCTGATGAACGAGCCGCTGACCGCGCCGCCGGAACGGGAGATCGTCCGCGTCTCGCCATTACCCTTCCTGCTCCCGCTGCTCGAGGAGCGGGAGCCGCACGTACCCCACGTGCTGGTGGTGGCCGACGAACTGAGCGCCCGGCTGTCGGCCGTGAACTGTTACGGCGACCGCATCGCCCGCACCGTCGACGTGCTCACCGATCCCGTCCACCGGGTCCGCCGCGGCCCCAAGGGTCATCGTCCACCCCGCGAGTGTGCGCGAATCGCGCTGCGCCGCAGCATCATCGGTGTGTCGGACGCCATCTGCACGCTGGCGGACCGGGTGGGCGCCAGCATGATCCTGCTGGCCGGTGACGCGGCCGCCCGCGCCGCCCTGCGCGCGATCCTGGAGGACCGCTACACCACCGCCGCTCGCCGCTGCCGCACGGTCGATATCGACGGCCACCGCGACGAAGTCGACGCGCAGGTCCGCGCCATCATTGCCGAGGCCGCCGACAACCGCCGCAAGGCCGTGCTCGAGCGTTACCACGCCGAATGCGCCCGCCCGGGCGGCACGGCCACCAGCGGCCTCGCCGCCACCACCACCGCCCTGCGCGCCACCACGGTCGCCCACCTGCTCGTGGACAGCGCCACCCTCGACGACCGCGAGGTCTACACGGGCGACACCCACACGGAAATAGCCACCGCCGCAGCCGAACTCACCGGCCCCGCCCGGGTGCACCGCGCCGACGAGGCGATCCCGGCGGCCGCCCTGGCGGGCGGCAGCGACATCGTGCCGGTGACCGGTCGTATCACGCTGCCCGACGGCGTCGGCGCCCTGTTGCGGCTCCGCTGAACCTGGGTCCGGATGAGTGGAACTTGTCGGTGGGGTGGGGCAGAGTGCTTGGGCGACAGGGTAATTCGAGGGATCGGGAGAAGGCTGGGATGGAGCGGGAGCAGTTCGCGGAGGCGGTGCTGGGTAGTCTGCGGGCGCGCGGGGTGACGGACGGGGAGTACGACGCGGAGGAGTTCGAGGTCCGGCACAGTGGCGGGGAGGTCATGTATCTGGGGAATGTGTTCCGGGAGCTGGCGGGGGAGTCGGTGGAGGAGATGCAGGAGCGGATCGACAATTTCGTGGCGGCGGTGACGAGCACCGATGAGCCACCGGAGGATTGGGAGTCGGCGCGGCCGCTGCTGCGGGCGGTGCTGCGGCCGGTGACGCACGGGATGGGGACCTTCGGACCGGGGGCGGAACGGTTCGTGCGGCCCGCGTTTCCGTTCGTGGACGAGGCGGTGGTGGTGGATCTGCCGCGGACCCGCAGTTATGTGACGCCGGAGATGGTGCGGGATTGGGGGGGGCACGGCCGAGGAGGTGTTCGGCGCGGCGCGGGAGAATCTCGCGGCCATGGCGCGGCCCGGCTCGCCGGAGGAGTTGCAGTTCATCCGGTTCGTCGACACCGGTGACCATTACGTCGGGTCGTGGCTGCTGGTGCCGGGGTGGCTGGCGAGTTATGGCGGTGGCGAGCAGCGGCCGGTGGCGTTCATTCCCGATAACGACACCCTGCTGCTGGTGCCCGACGATGCCGAGGTGCTGGCGGAGGTCTTCGACATGGTCGAGGAACAGTACGGGCAAGCGGCGCGGCAGATCTCACCGCAGGGGTACACCGTCGACGAGGCCGGAATGGTGGTGCCGCTCGACCATCTCGCAGCGCATCCCGCGCGGGCGCTGGCGCTGCGGGCGCGCAGCGGGCTGGCGGTCACCGAGTATTCGATCCAGACGGCTTTCCTGCACGAGGAATTCGAGGACAGCCTGGAACCGGTCCCCGGTGTGGGGCCCCTCTATGCCGGAGCGGTCCTGTTCCAGCCGACCGAGTCCGGTCCGGTCACCGTGACGATTTGGGGCGAGGATGTGGAATACCTGCTGCCCCAGGCCGATTACGTGCATTTCGTGCGCATGGACGAGGACGGCGAGGTGGACGTGGACTGCACCGTACCGTTCGACGCCGTGGTGGAGATCGTGGGCCTGGTGCCGCTGCCCGGGCTGAACCCGCCGCGCTTCGAGGCGCGGCGGTGGCCGGACGAGGCGACCCTCGCGCGGCTGCGCGAGCGCGCGGTCGAACTCTGAGCGGTTATGCGGCGGCCGCGAACGCGGTCGTGATGATCAGCTCGATCTGAGCCACGGCCCGGTCGATCGGCCCGGTCGGCTGGAACAGATGACTCAGGGCCAGGCGCACCAGGATTTCCGTGCGCGTGGCCAACTCCGCATCGGACATCTCCGCGAGCCCGTACTGCGCCCGGATCGTCGCCGTCACGGCGGTGATCGCGGGGCCCAGGACGGGCTCGGGTTCTGTCATGAGGGCGGGCAGCAGTGTGGTGTCCGGGGCCGTGCGCCCCGCCAGCACTGCCTTGAGCAGCGTATTGTCCGCGCCGGTGCGCAGCGTGTAGTCGACCGCCGCGGTCAATCCGGCTATCGGGTCCGCCGGATGCGCGGCCAGGGTGTCGGCGACGCCGACCAGGAACACTTCGAGCTCGCGGCGGATCACGACGACGGCGAGCACCTCTTTGGTGCCGATCTCCTTGTAGAGCACCGGGCGGCTGACGCCCACCTCCTTGGCCAGCCGCGACATGTTCACCGCGCCCCAGCCTTCGGTGCAGACAATGCGGCGCGCGGTATCGATCACCCGCTCCCGCAGGAGTTGGCGCATCTCGGTCTGGAAGTTCGGCGCTGCAGCCACGGCCCGATCGTACATGAGCTCGTCATCCGTCCTGACATTGACAAGAATCTGTCATGTGTATCTACTGAATACACTTCTCGATGAAGTGTATTCAAGGAGTTCGACAATGACGACGTCTCTGCCGCAATGGCGTGATCGCAAGCGCTACCTGTGGCTCTTCGGCCTGGTGGCCCCGACGGCGATATTCCTGGCGACCGGCCTGGTGTGGGCGTTCAACCGGCTGGGCTGGCAGGCCGCCGCACCCGTGTGGTGGTGGATCGGCCCGCTGCTGGTCTATGTGCTGCTGCCCCTCCTCGATCGCTTCTTCGGCCCCGACGGCCAGAACCCGCCGGAGGAGGTGATGGAGATGCTGGAGCACGACCGCTACTACCGCTACTGCGTGTACGCCTATATTCCGTTCCAGCTGCTGAGCGTGGTCTTCGCCTGCTATCTGTGGACCGCGGCCGACCTGTCCTGGCTGGGCCTCGACGGCGGCCTGGGCCTCGCGTCCACGATCGGGCTGGCGCTGAGCATCGGCGTCATGGGCGGCGTCGGCATCAATACCGCGCACGAACTCGGCCACAAGAAGGACGAACTGGAGCGCTGGCTGTCGAAAATCACGCTGGCGCAGACGTTCTACGGTCACTTCTACATCGAGCACAACCGTGGTCACCATGTGCGGGTCGCGACCCCGGAGGACCCGGCCAGCGCTCGTTTCGCGGAATCGTTCTGGAGTTTCCTGCCCCGCAGCGTCTTCGGCAGCCTGCGCTCGGCCTGGGACCTGGAGCGGACCCGGCTACAACGAATGTGCAAGCGGCCGTGGACCATTCACAATGACGTGCTCAATGCCTGGCTGATGTCGGTGGCGCTCTGGGGCGCGCTGGCCGCCGTCTTCGGCCCGGCGGTGCTGCCGTATCTCGTCATTCAGGCCGTCTACGGGTTCACCCTGCTGGAGACGGTCAACTACCTCGAACACTACGGTCTGCTGCGGCAGCGCACCCCGGGCGGCCGCTACGAACGCTGCACCCCGGCGCACAGCTGGAACTCCGATCACATCGTGACCAATATCTTCCTGTACCACCTGCAGCGCCACAGTGATCATCACGCCAATCCGACTCGGCGCTAACAGATCCTGCGCAGTATGGACGGTGCGCCGAATCTGCCCAGCGGTTACGCCAGCATGATCGGCCTGGCCTACTTCCCGCCGCTGTGGCGCAAGGTCATGGACCACCGGGTGCTCGAGCACTACCGGGGCGATATCACCCGCGTGAACATCCAGCCGCGCAGGCGGACTCGCGTGCTGGCGCAGTACGGGGCGCGCTGATGGCCGCCTACCGCTGCCCGGTCTGCGATTACGTCTACGACGAGGCCGCCGGAGCGCCCCGCGAGGGCTTCCCGGCCGGTACGCCCTTCGCGGCGGTGCCGGACGACTGGTGCTGCCCCGACTGCGGCGTCCGGGAAAAGATCGACTTCGAATCCATCTACGCCAGAACGGATCACAACCGATGACCACCGACTACAAACTCTTCCGCTGCGTGCAGTGCGGTTTCGAGTACGACGAAGCCGAGGGCTGGCCCGAGGACGGCATCGAGCCCGGCACCCGCTGGGCGGATATCTCCGAGGACTGGTCCTGCCCGGACTGCGGCGCGGCCAAATCCGATTTCGACATGGTCGAGGTCAGCCGCGCGTGAGCGGGCGCAGTCATTGGCGAATGCTATCGAGACCTGCGCAACGAGCATGGCGTCGAGCTGCGCACCGGGGTCTGTCTGAGTCGCCTCGAATCGGCTGACGGCGGGGTGGCCGCCAGTGCCGAAAGTGGTCGCCGCTGGGTCGCCCGAGCGGTGCTGGTCGCCATTGGCGCGATCCCGGATACGGAGCTCGCCGCCGCGGCCGGTCTGGATATCGGCGACAGTGTTCGCGTCGACGAGCGGTTCTGGACATCGGCTCCGGGCGTTTTCACGGCCGGTGATGTCGCCGCGCGCTTCGATCCGGAATCGGGCGCGCATCGGCGCGAGGAACACTGGGACAGCGCGCGATCGCAGGGTGCGGCCGCCGCGCGAGCCATGCTCGGAACGCCGCCCGAGCATCCGGGCGTCTCGTGGGGATGGTCCACTCGGTACGGCCTCAACCTGCAGTTCGCTGGTCGAATCGCGCCGGATGACGAACTCGTCGTGCGGGGTTCGCCGGGTGGTCGCAGCGTCACGGCGCTCGCGCTCCGCGAGGGTGTGCTGACGGGCGCGGTGGCCCTCGCCCGGCCCGCCGATATCCGCGCGGCACGCGATCTCATTGCGCGGCGCGCGCCACTGGATCCGTACTCCTGTGCCGACGAATCGGTCCCTATTGCCCGGCTTGCCGACTTTGCCGGACAGCGGCGGCCGGGTGGCGCATGATGTCGCCATGGTGTGGAACCGCTGGGGTGCCAGTCGGTATGTTTTCGGGCTTGGAGCTGTCCCAGATGTGCCGCGACCGGTCGTGCGGGAGCGTCTCGATCCGGACATGGACCTTGACTGCGACATGATCGCGGAGTTGCCGCGCCGCAGGTGGCGGAACGGCTGCTGGGCAGCCGGTTGCGGTGCAGCCGAAGGTTGTTGCGCTGGACAGCAAGGCCCTGTGCGTTGGCCCGCGCGCCGGAGCGCGCGGAAAGGCCGGGTTGCTGCGGTTGTACTGCTGCGGCCCGGAACAGGTGGTGGGACGAGGAAAACCACCAACTGTCTGGGCCGCTTCGGGCTGAACGGATGGCGAGCGAATCCCGCGCAACCTTGAAATGCAGGTAAATCAGTCGAGAATGCCGTTCTTCATTTCACATTTGCCAGTTGATTGCTAAAAGTGTTCAAGGAAAGCGAAATTCACCGAAGTCGCGCATTCTTCATCTAAAACCCCAGGTAGGTCAAGCCTTTCACTTGACCCAGTGAAGACTGACACGTCAGTCGGAAAACTGTATTACTGTGACCCAGTCGGCATTCAGCCAACAGTGGGGCAGTGGGGTGGTACGCATTGGTCGACAAGATCATTCGGGGGCCGGAGCCGTTGCTACGGCAGGCAATCGAGTTCGTTCTCTCGGGGTTGCGCACGTTCGGGCGCACCCTGAAACTCGGGGTGGCGGCATTCCGCTACCTGTTCATCGACCTGGTCGGTCTCAAACATCCGTGGCGGGACACGCTGCAGCAGGGGTGGTTCATTGTCTCGGTGACGGCGATTCCCGCTGTGCTGGTTGCGGTTCCGTTCGGCGTCATTGTCGCGGTCCAGGTCGGCAGCCTCACCCAGCAGGTGGGCGCCTCCTCGGTCTCGGGCGCGGCCGGGGGGCTCGGCGTGATCCGGCAGGGCGCGCCCATGGTGACCGCGCTGCTGCTGGGCGGCGCGGCCGGTTCGGCCATCGCCTCGGATCTGGGCGCCAGGACCATTCGCGATGAAGTGGATGCCCTGCGCACCATGGGCATCGATCCGGTGCGCCGCTTGGTGGCGCCGCGGCTGGCGGCCATGATCACGCTGACGCCGCTGCTGTGCATGCTCATCATCTTCATGGGCGTGTTCACCGGCTATGTGATCGCCGTCGGCTTCCAGGGCGTCACGCCGGGCAGCTACCTGTCGGCCTTCGCGGCCTTCGCCAAGATGAGCGATCTGGGCGTGGCCATCGTGAAATCCATTATCTTCGGCGTGATCGTGCTGATCGTCGCGTGCCAGCGCGGCCTGGAGGCCACACACGGACCCAAGGGCGTGGCCAATGCCGTGAACGCGGCCGTGGTGATCGGGGTGATCGCCGCCTTCGGCGTGAATCTCGTGATCACCCAGCTGGTTTCGATGTTCCTTCCGACGCAGGTGGGCTGATGACACAGGTACCGGCCCGCTATCAGCCGCTCGGCGCGGTGGGGCGCATTGCCGAGCGCGGCGCGCAGGCGCCCATTACGGTGTTCGAATCACTCGGCCATCAAGCGACTTTCGTCTACGACGTGCTGGCCGCCATCCCGCATACGCTGCGGTACTACCGGCGCCAGACCATGCCCATCCTCTCCGATATCACCTGGGGTTCCGGCGCCATCATCGTCGGCGGCGGCACCGTGGCGGTGCTGGCCTTCCTGGGCATCGCGGTCGGCGGATCCATTGGCGTGGAAGGCTTCACGGCGCTGAACATGGTCGGCATGGGCCCGCTCACCGGGTTCGTCTCCGCCTACGCCAATACCCGCTAGATGGCGCCCATGGTGGCCGCCATCGGCTTCGCCGCCCAGGCCGGATGCCGCATGACCGCCGAGATCGGGGCCATGCGCATCTCCGAGGAGATCGACGCCCTGGAGGCGATCGGCATCCGGCCCATGCCG
The DNA here is from genome assembly GCF_001613405.1 of Nocardia crassostreae. Classification (GTDB taxonomy): domain Bacteria; phylum Actinomycetota; class Actinomycetes; order Mycobacteriales; family Mycobacteriaceae; genus Nocardia; species Nocardia crassostreae. Next base: position 92,671 of record NZ_BDCH01000023.1, on the reverse strand, counting down.
TTCGTGGTGACCACCCGCGTCATCGCGGGCATCATCACCATCGTCCCGCTGCACCTGCTCACGCTCATCCTGTCGTACCTGTCGTGCGCGACCGTGGTGAATGTGCTGCACGGGCAGTCGTCGGGCACCTACTACCACTATTTCGACGCCTTCCTGCAACCCGGCGATGTGCTCGCCTCACTGCTCAAGGCGACGATCTTCGTGGTCGCCATCATTCTCATCCACGGCTACCAGGGCTTCTACGCCTCCGGCGGGCCGGAGGGCGTGGGCCGCGCCTCGGGCCGGGCCATTCGCGCCAGCCTGGTGCTGGTCGTGATCCTGGACATGATCCTGACGATCGTGATCTGGGGCCTGGATGTCGGCATCAGGATTTCGGGGTAGATCATGGCCGTATTCAAGGACCATTCCGGCCGCAGCGCCGGACCGTGGGCGCTGCGCGCCCGCGGCGTCGTGATCGCGGTGGTGATCACGGCGGTGACGGTCGTGCTGACCGGTTACGCGCGTGGTAATTTCGCGGACCGGTTCGAGCTGGCCGTCGAAGCCGCCACGCTCGGTGAGGGTTTGGCGCCGGGCGCGGAGGTGAAGTTCCGCGGCTATGCCGTCGGCACCGTGCGCGAGGTGGTGACCGTCGGCTACGGGCGGCAGCGCATCGAGGTGGAGATCGACCGCAAACAGGCGGGCGCGCTCACCGAGGATGTCACCGCCCGGTTCACCTCGTCGAATGTATTCGGTTCCAGCGCCATCGAATTGGTGGACGGCGACGGCGGTGCGCCGCTGCGCGAGAACTCCGTGCTGCAGATCGGCGAGAACGCCACCAATGCCACCGTCGCCGGTGTGTTCCGGCGCGCGGCCCGGCTCACCAAGGTGCTCGACTCCGACACCATGCGCAGGCTCATCGATCTCATGCTCGACAATGCCGACAGTATGGGCCCGGTCCTGAAGTCCTTCTTCGAGACCGCCCGCATGCTGGCCGACGGTCAGCAGGCGCCGCTGTCGCACTACATCGAGATCGGCGCGGATATGACCGGCGCCTTCGCCGATATCACCCCCTCGGCGGGGCGGGCCATTCTGGCGGTGCTCGAACAGAGCGCCTACTTCGGTGATCCGGTCAATCGCGCGCGCACCAACAAGGCCACGGATGGCGTCGATCAGACTGTGCTGCAAGGGATCGCCGACCTGCTGGCGCACAACAACGGGAATCTCGACGACATTCTCGGCGGCATCCTGGACCTGGCCGTACGGGTCGCGGTCTCGGTCGGCACCGTCGCCCCGGCCTACAACCGCATCCCGAATCTGCTGCGCGCCATCGACAGCGCCTTCCCGGTGGTGGACGGCCGGGTGCAGTTGCAATTGGAACTGATCGTGAAAACCATGCCGTATCTGGCCGATTCGCTCGCCCCGGCCGACCAGGGAGGCGCGCTATGAACGAGATCGCCAAATCCTCGGTCAAACTCGTCGTCTTCCTGCTCATCGTCGCGGCCTGCTCGGTCTTCATCGTGACCGCGCTGCGCTCCCCGGTGCCCGGTGACAAGGTGACCTACGACGCCCTGTTCACCGATGTGTCGGGCCTGTTCACCGGTGATTCGGTGCGCATGTCCGGCGTCGCGGTGGGCAAGGTGGAGGCGGTGACCCTGGACGGCGCGCAGGCGCGGGTGAAGTTCACCGTGGATGCCGATCGGCCCGTCTACGAGAACACCAAGGCGGCGGTGCGGTATCAGAACCTCATCGGGCAGCGCTATGTGGAGCTGCTGACCGAGGGGCAGGGGACCGCGAAACTGGTTCCGGGAGCGACCATCCCGGTGCAGCGCACGATTCCCAGCTTCGATGTCTCCAAGCTGTTCAACGGTTTCAAGCCCATGTTCGACACCTTGGATCCCGCGCAGCTCAATCAGTTCGGCGAGAACATCCTGCGGGTGATCCAGGGCGACGGCTCGGGCATCGGCCCGGTGCTGGCGGATCTGGACACGCTCACCAAGAGCGCCCGCAACAGCGAGGCCGTGATCGTGCTGCTCATCCGCAATCTGGGGCTGGTGTCGGAGGAGATCGGCGGCAAGTCCCAGGCGGTCGGGCAGCTGGTGGATCAGCTCGCGGGCATCCTGAGCCAGTTCTCCAGCCGGACGCAGACCATGCTCTACGCCATCGACGAGGCCAATCGCACGCTGAAGCCGCTCATTCCGATTCTGGAGGAGGGGCGCGACGCCTACGACGTGGCCTACGGTCCGGTGGATGGCCTGCTGCGCCGTCTGGTCCCGGCGACCGATCAGCTCACCCAGATCCTGGCGCTGGCGCCGCAACTGGTGACCGGGCTCAATCAGTCGTTACCGGGAAACGGTGTGCAGCCGCGTATTTCGTGTTCCAACGGGGAGGCGGCGCTGCCCGCGGTGGCGGGCGTCATCCTCGACAGCCAGGACCTGGTGGTGTGCAAATGAGAGCACTGGTGCGGTACTTCGGTGAGCTGATTCGCGAGGTGATCGCCGGGCGCGGTGATCAGCCGACCCAATTGCGCTGGGGCATCGCGGGTGTCGCGGTGTGCGCGGTGCTGCTGACGACCGCGGCCCCGCTGTACGTGGTGCCGATCGGGCAGCAGACCTATGTGGCCGACTTCCGGGTCTCCGGCGGCGCGCGGGCCGGTGACGAAGTGCGCGTGGCCGGTATCAATGTCGGCAAGATCCGGTCCGTGGAGCTGGTCGGCGACCACGTCGAGGTCGCGTTCACCGTGAATCGCGATGTGCGCGTGGGTGATCGGGCGGCGGTGGAGATCAAGATGCTGACCCCCATCGGCGGCCACTACCTGGCGCTGGATCCCGCGGGCGACAAGGAGCTGGGCGATCGGCACATTCCGCGGGAGCGCACCACGACCCCGTTCGAGCTCAGCGACATTCTCGACAAGGGCACGCCGATCTTCAGCCAGGTGGACGCCACCACCATGCGCGCCACCATCGGCGAGCTCAATGCGGCGCTGAGCCAGGAACCGGACGCATTGCGGAGCGTGATCGACAATGCCAACGAGCTGACCGGTCTGCTGGCACAGCGCACCGATCAGCTGAACACCACCTTGGACATCTCGGACGAATACATTGCCGCCATTGCCACCGACAAGGCGATTCTGGCGAATTTCGTCCGCCAGCTCGGCACGGTCGCGGATGCGCTCGGCAATCGCAAGGATGATGTCGTCAGCGTATTCAACCTGGTCAAGCGGCTGCTGCTGGTCCTGCATCGACCGATCATGGCCTACGGCGACTCCATCGAGCCGACCGTGACCGAATTCGAGCAGCTGTTCTCGAAGGTGTTAGAGGATCCGAACCGGCTCGACACCGTGATCAACGGCCTGCGCGATGTGATCGCCACATTGAACGGCATGCTCGGCGTCCAAGTGACGGCGGACAATCCGGTGACCGGCGTGCAGGTGTGCATTCCCTACGAAGGCAAGGCGTGCTGAATGAACTGGGGTAGAACAGCACTCGTCGCCGGGGCCGCCGCCGTGGTGGTGGTGATCGGCGTGGGCGGGGTGACGTGGGCGAACACCACGGTGCGCGAGGCGCGACAGAGTGTCTGCGCCGAATTCACCGATACCGTCGGCCTGTACGAGGGCAATAGCGTGACCATGCTCGGTGTCGAGATCGGCACCGTGTCGAAGATCGAGGCGCTCGGTGACCGCATGCGGGTCACCATGGATATCGGCGAGAAGGTGCACCTGCCCGCCGATATTCAGGCCGTCACCATGTCCAGCTCCATCGTGACCGACCGGCACGTGGAACTGACGAAACCGTATACGGGCGGGGCGAAATACGATACCGCCTCCTGCATTCCGCTGGAGCGCACCAAGACGCCCATCGGCATCAGCGAGGCCCTGGACGCCATGGGCGCCCTCGCCGGGGATCTGACCGGCGGGCAGCCCGGCGACACCCTGCTCGACCAGACCCTCACCGCCGCCGACCGGGCCATCGACGGCACCGGGCCGCAGTGGAATCAACTGCTGCAGCGGCTGTCCGCGGTGGTCGGGGATCCGGCGCAGAAGGATGTGGTGTTCCGCAGGCTGGTGGACAATCTGGATGAGCTCACCACCATGTTCATAACCAACTGGACGGATATGGCGGCGGTTCTGGACAATCTGCGCGCCGGTTTGCAGCTGATCGGCGAGTTCTCCATGGAGTTCGCCAGTGCGGTGGATATCGCCGTGGAATTCCTGCCGGTGCTCGCGCGCAATGTCGGTAAATACGATCAGCAGGTCTACGCGCTGCTCGATCTGTATCTGCCGCAGCTCGACGATCTGCTGGCGCGGAATCAGGGCTCCATTACCGAACTGCTGTCGCAACTGCCGCCGCTGGCGGCGAATCTGCCCCAGGCGGGTGCCCGATGAGGCGCGCACTCGTGAAACTGGCTCCGGCGCTGACCGCGGCCACGCTGGTATTGAGCGGTTGCGGCCTGAAGGCCACCGACATCCCGATTCCGGGCACCTACATCAGCGGTGAGACCTATTCCATCCGGATCGAATTCGGCTCGGTGCTGAACCTGCCGGACAAGGCCAAGGTGATCGCCGAGGGCGTGGAGATCGGCATGCTCGAGCGCATCGACCTGATCGGCAATACGGCCGTCGCCACGGTCAAGCTGAAAAGTGATGCCAAACTGCCCCGGACGACCACCGCGGAACTGCGCCAGAGCACCATCCTGGGCGATATCCACATCGCCCTGGAGGCGCCGAAGAACGGCGCCACCGATTTCCTGGTGAACGGTGATGTCATTCCGGTGCAGCAGACCATTCCGGCCACCAATGTCGAGGACATCCTGCGGGCGCTGTCGAATATCATCACCGGCGGTCGGTGGTCGGATCTGCAGCAGCTGGTCGCGGATGTGAACGCCGCCTTCCCGGCCGATCCGGCCGAACTGGACCGGATCAATGCCGCCGGGCGCGCCGCGCTCGACGATATGGCCGGGCACACCGCCGAACTGGAGAGCATTCTCGTTTCGGCGCAACAGATCACCGGCAAACTGGAGTCCGGCCGGGCGGCGGTCGACGATATCCTGACCCTCGGGCCGGATCGGGCGGCCGGTCTGTCCGATGTGCTGCTCAATGTGGTGAAGCTGATCATCACCGGCGGCGGGCTGGCCCGTAATGCGGGCGAGCTGCTGCTGCCCTTCACCGGCGATTTCCGTTCCATCACAGCGATTCTCGCGCCGACCGCGCTGACCGTCGCCTACTCCGACATCACCCTCGGGGCCAATCTCGAGACCTTCCGCACGCTGTTGCGGGAGAAGCTGATCCCGTTCCTGAACAACCCGGATGTGCGGGTGCAACGGGTCTCGGCCGATGTGCAGGCCGATCAGCTCGTCACCACACTGCGTTCCATCGGGATGGTGCCATGAAACTCTCCTTCTCCGGCCCGGTGTCCATGGCGCTGCTGACCGTGCTGACGCTCATCTGCGGCAGCTATATGGCGGTCGGCGTGCTGAATATCGACCCGCGGCGCGAAACCAATACCGTCACCGTGCTTTTGAACACCTCCGGCGGTCTCATGAAGACCTCCGAGGTGACGCTGCGCGGGCTGCCCATCGGCAAGGTGCGCGATATCAGCGCCACCGCCAAGGGTTTGGCGGTGAAGATCGAATACGACGCCCGGTACCGGATTCCGGTCGACGCGCTCGTGCAGATCGCCAATCTCTCGGCGGCGGGGGAGCAGTTCCTGGACTTCCGCCCCGACACCACCGCGGGCCCGTATCTGCACGACGGCAGTATCGTGCCGCAGCGGCAGGTGCGCACCGCCACCACGGTCGGTGACGCGCTGGCCAAGATGGACGCGCTCAGCGCGCAATTGGATCCGGCGCGGCTCGAGCATCTGGCCGCCACCGTCGCCGCGGGTTTCGAGGGCCGTGACGCCGATGTCGAGAACCTCACCAACGCGCTGATCGGCACCGCGAATTTATTGCGCGACAAGCGCGATGCCATCGCACGGCTGTACTCGAACGTGCAAACCCTCGGTGACCGGTTCGACGGCCGCGCGCCGACCATCAGCGCCGCCGCCGGTGATATCGACACCGGATTGCCGGAGCTGCTGCACATCATTGCCGCATTCCAGAACTACTCGTACATAGGCGAGAACATCTTCGACGATCCGCTGGGACCGCTGGTCGCCAAGATCGACGGATATCTGTCCCTGCTCGGTCCGGACCTCGGGCATATCGCCACCGTGCTGAAGCCCGCGACCAGTTCGGTCAAACCCCCGCGTGTGGACGCCGGATCGATCGTCGATCTGCTGTCCACGGTATTCCCCGGCGATGGCGCCACCCATGTCGGTATCGACGTTCCCCGGTAGGAGAGAAGACATCATGAGTGCGAACGACAAGACCCCCGACGGCGCCGCGGCCACCGAAGAGGTTGTGTCACTGGCGAAGCCGATCGCGGACGCCGTAGCGGAGGCCGCGGAGCAAGCCCCGGTCGCCCCGCCCGCCGTCGAACGGAATGTGCGGCCCGCCCAGGGATCGATCATTACCGTGCTGCCGCTGGCGGCCGCCGCGATCCTGGCGGTCGTCTCCCTCGTTCTCGGCGGACTCTGGTACAGTAGCTCCAATGAACTCGATGATCTGAAATCCGCTCAGGCCGACCGGGATCGGGTCGCCGAGGTGGCCCGCGACTACACCCTGCGCTCGCTCACCTACGATTACAAGAACCTGCCCGCCTTCTTCGACGGCGTGCAGCGCGGCACCTCCGACGCCCTGGCCGGGCGGTACAAGGAGGTTCACGACACGCTGTCGGCCATCATGACCGAGGCCCAGGTGGTGGCCACCGGTGAGGTCGCGGGCACCTCCGTCGAGGCGCAGGGCAACGATCAGTACGCCGTCACCGTCTACGCCACGCAGCGCACCCAGAACGTCCAGCACCAGGATCCGGCCACGGTGCCCAATCTGCTGGTGGTCACGGTGGCCAAGAACGGCGGCGACTGGGTGGTCGTGGACTACGGCCCGAAGGACGCCGCCGCCAAGGACGGGGCCGCGAAATAGCCTCCCGCACAGGCCGGCCGCCGCAGCACGAGCTTCCGCTGCGGCGGCGTCGGCAGATGGTCGAAGCCGCCTACGAGGTGTTCACCGCACAGGGCTATGCGGCCACCGCCATCTCCGAGGTGGCCGCGCGCGCCGGGATCGGGCAGGGCACGGTGTACCGGTATTTCGGCAGTAAACGCGAAATCCTGGAACACGTCATCGATTTCGGTATAGAGAAGGTCATGGATTCCGTGCGGCTACCCGAATTGCTCGGCACCGCGACCGGTGTCGGCGGCCTCACGGAGGCGGTGCGCGCGGCGGCGGATCGCGTCTACGATCTCGTCGAGCGGGAGCCGCAGTTGCTGCGGCTGCTGCTGGTGGAGGCCGCGGCCATCGATCCCGAACTGGCACAACGGCTGCTGGGTCTGGAGGCCATCACGGCCGCCCTGGTGGCCGCCGAACTGAGCCGCGGAGTGGAGGCGGGCTGGATCCGTCCCGACCTCGACACCGAGGTGGTCTCGCACACCATTGTCATGATGGTCGGCCCGGGCCTGCTGCGGCAGCTGCACGGCGTGAGCGATCCGCGCGAGCGCCGCCACACCACCGCCACCCTCCTGCAATTGCTGGAGAAAGCGCTGCGCCTGCCGAGCGTCGCCTCGTGACCGATACCGCCGCCCGCACCCGCCGCGCCGCCCGCCTGGAACAGCGCCGCGCCGACCTCATCGCCGCCGCGTACGGACTGGTCATGATCCGTGGCTTCCGCACCATCAGCGTCGACGACATCGCCACCGCCGCGGGCGTCAGCCACGGCACCTTCTACAACTACTTCGACAACAAACGCGACATTCTCGGCGCCGTCATCGATCACTGCTTCGACCGCATTCTCGACAGTCTGCTCGGCCCCGAAGGCGATGACGTCCCGACCACCCTCGCCGCGTTCTCCGCGCGCTACGCCCGCGTCATCGATCGCTGTTTCGACCTGGTCGCCACCGAACCGGGCCTGGTGAATTTCCTGCTCCTGGAAGCCTCTTCGATCGACGACGCCGTGATCGACCGCTGCCTGCGGAACGCCCGCCGCTACGGTATGCAAGCCATCGACCAGGTCTCCCAGAGCATGCGCCACGGCTACCTCGACCCCAATCTGGATGTCGGTATCGCCGGTGAATTCCTGCTCTCGATCCTGGTGTCGGCGTTGTTCTCCGCGCTGCGCGACGGCGCGGAGGGGCTCGGCAGGGACCGTGTCCGCACCCAGCTGACCGGCTTCCTGGCCTCGGCCCTGGGCGCCGCACAGCCCTGAGCAGCCGCCGTGGTCACGCCGCGACCGCGGCCCGGCGATTGCGGAGCCATCCGCGAATCCCGAGAGCCAACGGGATCAGGACGGTCAGGAACCCGGAGACGGGTTCGACGATGAGGCCGAACACGGTGAGTGCGACGATCGCCGCGAGGATCGACGCGGGGATATGGCCGCGCGCCCGCTCCACTTCGATCACGGCGATACCGAAGCCCATGGCGACGACTCCGAACGCGGTGAACCAGAAGGAGAGCTCCAAGGTCTCCCGACCGGACGCCCACACGACAGCGCCGAGTGCGGTGTGCAGCGCGCCGATGAGGGTGAGCAGCACCCCGGACACGGGGAACGCGTTTTTGAATACATATTCCTAAACATTGCCCTAGGCTATCCCGCGTGGCAAGACCCCGACGCTTCAGCGATGACCAGATCCTCGACGCGGCACGCGATCTGCTCGCCGATCCCGCGACGAACCGGCCGACCATCGCGGCCATCGGCGCCGCCTCCGGTGTCCACACGGGCTCGATCTACGTGCGCTTCGCCTCCGTCGACGAGCTGCTCGCGCGCTTGTGGCTGCGCTCGATCCAGCGCTTCCACCTCGGGCTCATCGCCGCCCTGTCCGGGGACGATCCGCTGCTCGCCGCCGCGACGTACCTGATCCGCTACTGCCGAACACACCCCACCGAAGCCAGGGCCATGAAGATGTTCCGGCATGACGAACTGCTCGACGTGGGCTCCGATGCGCTGCGCGCCGAGATCGCCACGGTCAACGACCGCATGAACGACGCGCTGTGCGCCGCCGTCGCCGCGGAGTTCGGGGCCGCCGACGAGCGGCGCATGGCCATTGCCGCGGCCGCCGTCAAAGCGATCCCCTACGGCCTGGTCCGCCAGTACATCGCTGGTGCGCAACCCATTCCGGACTGGGTCGAGGAGGTCACCGCGACGGCGACGGCCGCCGTCCTCGCGCAGCTGCGTGCGGAGAATTCTTGATCGTGGCGAGGCGTCAGTGCGCGGAGAACCCGCCGTCCACGAAGATCGACTGGCCGGTAATGTATCCGGCCGCCGGACTCGCGAGGAACACTGCCGCACCGGCGAAGTCGTCGACCCGCCCATTGCGCCCGACAAGCGTCCGCGCCGCCAGCGCCGCGACTTGCTCGGGGTCCGAAGACAATCGGGTATTCAACGCCGTCGGCACGAATCCCGGCACCAGCGTATTGCAGGTGACCCCGTACGGTGACCACGCCTCCGCCTGCGACCGCGCCAGTGACTCCAGCGCCCCCTTCGAAACCCCGTAGGCCCCACTGTTCGCGAAGGCCCGATGCGGCTGCTGCGAGCTGATGTGAATGATCCGCCCGTAACCCCGCCCCGCCATCTCCGGCCCGAACGCCTGCCCGAGCAGAAACGGCGCAACCAGATTCACGGCCATCGTCGCATCCCACACCTCTGCGAGCCCATCCACCGGCGGCCGCAGATTCACCCCGGCGCAGTTCACGAGAATATCCGGCCCTCGCCCCCACACCTCCCGAGCCTCGCCCGCGACCTCGGCCACCGCGTCCCGCTCGCCGAGATCCGCGGCGATCCACCGAACTTCGCACCCGTTGCCCCGCAGCTCGAGAGTCGTCTCGGCGAGGCGGTCCTTGTCCCGCGCCACGATAATGACCTGCGCGCCCGCCCGCCCCAGCGCAGTGGCAATTGCTTTCCCGATTCCGGAGCTGCCACCGGTGACAAGGGCAACCTTGCCCTCCAGCGAGAACAGGCCCGAAAGATACTCGTGAGCGGTCACGACCGGAACTCTATGTCGTCGAGGCGCTTACAATCAGATCGGTCGGCGCCGCGGTCGCCGCTACAGTGGTCCCGGGACAGCTCGAGGGCCTCGCTCAGTTCTCGAGCGGAAACTCTGAGCCGCCACCGGTAACGTCTCTGAGGGTTCACCGTCAGCGGCTCGGCGAAAGCGGTCACTCGCCTTGCATTTCCGCCGATATGGATCAGGTCTGGTGTGATCACGTACGCCGAATCAACGTGTCGGGCCAGTCGATACAGCATCCCTGTGCGGTCCTGGTTGGAGTTGTCCGTGACCAGGACGCTGGCAACTCGCAGGTCCAGCGCCTCGGCCCGTTGCCGCGCGTAGAACTCAGCCCAGTCCAGATCCGCCTTGCTGGTCAGCAATGGCCGATATATGTAGATGATCGCCTTGTGCCGGTTATGCGCTTTGTCGCTCACATCAGCCCCTGTCGTCGAGGTATGGCGGCTCGGAAATCAAACGTAGGGACCTGCAGCGGACGCTTGAACTGTGTCAAGGACGCTTTGCGGGACACTGCAAACGTCCTCCATGTCCACGAAATGCCCCGTAGGGTTCAGGTATGACCCAGCGCCTCGAGTCAGCGATGCTCCGGGCCGGACTCGACTCCGCAGGCTTGGCGGCACGAGTTCATGTCGATGTGAAGACCGTGAACCGTTGGCTGGCCGGGCGCGTACCGCATCGCAGGACACGGCTCGAGGTGGCTGCGGCCCTCGGTGAGACCGAGGAATCGTTGTGGCCGTCGGCTCGACCGGACATGCAAGCAGGGGCACCTGCTACCGCAGAGTTCGCGGCGGCTTATGCGCACCGGGCGGAGATACCCAACGATCTCTGGATCTCGTTGGTACACAAGGCGAGCCGGGTGCGTAGTGCGGCTGGGGTTCGCTGATCCCGACTGTGATCACGTCATGGAGAGGGACATGCTCGAGCAGATGGGTGGAACTCTGCCCACTCCGACATGATCGTTACCCCCTACCTGTTTCGTGCCAGGGGCTACCAACACACCGCGCTGTACCTGCGGCGATTGTCGCCGTACGGGATATTCGAATCCTTCGCTGACCAGTTCGAACAAATCTGGGGAACAGCGACTCCGTACACGACGACGCAAGGATTTGCCGATGGGCTCACGGCGTGACTACTACAAAGACCCGAATGCGCCGAAGGCGAACAGTTTGGTGCCCGGTGGGTCGGCGCTGGTTGCGGATGATCATGGTGCGATCCTGATGCAGCGCCGTGGCGACTCCGGGAACTGGTCGCTCCCCGGGGGGATCATGGAGATCGGCGAGACGCTGGAGCAGTGTGTGATCCGTGAGACCAAGGAAGAGACTGGTCTGGACATCGAGATCACCGGTCTGCTCGGTATCTACACCGATCCAGAGCATGTCATCGAGTACGCCGACTGTGAGATACGGCAAGAGTTCGCCATCACGTATTACGGTAAGGCCATTGGTGGAAGCATCCGGGTGAGCGACGAATCAACCGCTGTTCGGTTCCTGAGCTTGGATGAACTTACAGAATTACCGGTGCACCCCACCGTCCGGCTCAGGCTGCAGCATCACTCCGAGCAGCGCTCCGTGCCCTACCTGGGGTAGTGGCCTTCTGAACAGGAGTCGGTGATGATGGCGTGGCGGGTACGGGAGCCGGGGCGGATCGATGCGGGGCCGATGCGGTGGGAGGCCGGGGACGTGCCTGTCGCCGGGGTGGGGGAGTTGCTCGTACGGGTGCTGGCGTGTGGGGTGTGCCGGACGGATCTGCATGTGGCGGAAGGGGATCTGCCGGTGCATCGGGTGGGCGTGACGCCCGGGCACGAGGTGGTGGGGGAGGTTGTCGCGGTGGGGGACGGGGCGGGCGCGGAGTTCGGCCTTGGCGATCGGGTCGGTATCGCGTGGTTGCGGCATACGTGCGGGGTGTGCCGGTTCTGTGTGCGCGGGGCGGAGAATCTCTGCCCCGAATCGCGGTATACCGGCTGGGATGCCGATGGTGGGTATGCCGAATTCGCCACGGTGCCTGCGGATTACGCACTACCGCTGCCCGCGGGGTATGCCGATGTGGAACTGGCGCCGCTGTTGTGTGCGGGGATCATCGGGTATCGGGCGTTGCGGCGGACGAGCCTGCCGGAGGGTGGGCGGTTGGGGATCTACGGGTTCGGCGGGAGTGCGCATATCGCGGCGCAGGTGGCGTTGGCCGAGGGGGCGGAAGTGCATGTGATGACCCGGGATCCGCAGGCTCGGGCACTGGCGGCGAAGCTGGGGGCGGCCTCGGTGCAGGGGGCGGCGGATCGGCCGCCGGTGCCGTTGGATGCGGCGATTCTGCTCGCGCCGGTGGGCGAGTTGGTGTTGCCCGCCCTGGCGGCGCTGGATCGCGGCGGGATCCTGGCCGTTGCCGGAATCCATCTGTCCGACATTCCCGTGTTGAACTATCAGCGGCATCTGTTCCAGGAGCGGGAGATTCGCTCGGTGACCGCCAATACCCGGGAGGATGCGCGGGAGTTCCTGGCCTTCGCGGGCAGGCATCGGATCGAGGTCACCGTGCATCCGTATCCGCTCGATGCCGCGGATCGGGCGCTGGCCGATCTGGCGCACGGGCGGTTCGCGGGGGCGGCGGTGCTGGTGCCGTGATCGCGGTCAGCTCTTCTTCGGCTGCGCTCGCACATGCGCGCGTTCGCCCTGTTTGCCGAAGAGGCTGAGGAATTCGACCGGCTCATTGTCGGCCGCGCCGAACCAGTGCGGAATGTGGGTGTCGAATTCGGCCGCCTCGCCCGGCGCGAGGATGAAATCGTGCTCGCCCAGAACGATCCGGAGTCGGCCATTGAGCACATACATCCACTCGTAGCCCTCGTGCACCTTCGGATCCGGTTCCTGGTGCCTGCTCCGGGCCGGAATGACCATCTTGTAGGCCTGGATACCGCCCGCCCGGCGGGTCAGCGGGACCATGGTCATGTGGTTGTGCTTGATCGGGCGCAGATGCACCCGCGGGTCGCCCGTGAGCGGCGCGTCGACCAGTTCGTCGAGCGTCACGCCGTGCGCGCGGGCCAAGGGCAGGAGCTGTTCGAGAGTCGGTCGCCGGGAACCGGATTCGAGGCGGGACAGCGTGCTCACCGAAATGCCCGTCGCGGCCGACAGATCCGCCAGGGTGGTCTGGCGTTGTTTCCGCAGCGCGCGCAGTCGCGGGCCGACCGCGTCGAGTGTCTCGTCGATATCGTCCATGCCCGCTAGTTTGCCAGATCGGCAAATTGCATTGCCAGGTTGACCGAGTCTTGGGCATGGTGGGTTGCGAGGAAGTGGTCACGATGACCGAGGAGTTGCAGAACACCTATGACGTGGTGGTGATAGGCGGCGGCGCCGCCGGACTGAACGGGGCGCTCATGCTCGCCCGCTCGCGACGGTCGGTGGTGGTGATCGACGCGGGCGCGCCGCGCAATGCCCCGGCCGAGGGCGTGCACGGGCTGCTGGGCCGGGAGGGCATGCCGCCCACGGAACTGTTCGCGCTCGGCCGCGCCGAGGTGCGGCAGTACGGCGGACATGTGGTGCACGGCGAGGTCGTGGCGGTGGCCCGCGACGAGGACGAGTCCGGGACACCGGAATTCACGGTCGCCCTGGCCGACGGCCGCCCCGTCCGGGCCAGGCGATTGCTGGTGGCGACCGGCGTGGTCGACGAGCTGCCCGATATTCCCGGATTGCGGGAGCGCTGGGGACACGATGTGCTGCACTGCCCGTACTGCCACGGTTGGGAGGTCCGGGACAGGGCCATCGGCGTCCTCGCCACGAGCCCGATGGCCGTGCACCAGGCGCTGTTGTTCCGGCAGCTGAGCGATGACGTCGTGCTGTTCACCCACGCCACCGAACCCCCGTCCGGTGAGCAGGCCGAGCAGTTGGCCGCACGCGGGATCCGGGTGGTGACGGGCGAGGTGACCGCAGTCGAGGTCGAGCACGACCGGCTGGCCGGTGTGCGACTGGCCGACGGCACGGTGGTGCGCCGGGACACGCTGGCCGTCCAGACCCGCGCGGTGGCGCGGGCGGGGCTGCTGGCGGCGCTCGGCCTGGATCCGTCCGAACATCCCAGTGGGATAGGCGAATACATTCCCGTCGACGCCATGGGCCGCACCGCGGTACCCGGTGTCTGGGCGGCCGGTAATGTCACCGAGATCGCCGCGCAGGTCGGAAACTCCGCTGCGGCAGGCGCATTCGCGGGGGCGCAGATCAATGCCGATCTGGTCACCGAGGACACCCGGCTGGCCGTTGCCGCGCAACGGGTTCCGGCTATTTGATCAAAGTGAACTGCATGACGTCGAGGTGCCCCGCGCGGAAGTAGTGCGCACAGCCGGTGAGGTATTTCATGTACCTCTCGTAGATCTCCTCGGAGGTCAGGCGCACGGCTTCCGCACGATGGCGCTCCAGGGCGCGCGCCCAGTGATCGAGCGTGCGGGCGTAATGCGGTCGTAGCGCGTGGATGCGCTGCAGATGGAATCCGGCCTGGGCGGCGTGGCTGGTCACCAGCTGCGGCTGGGGCAGCTGCCCGCCCGGGAAGATCTCCTGCTTGATGAAGATGTGGAACAGCGCGTCCGCCCGGGGGAGATGTTCCGGGCCCGCAGTTCGGCCAGGGTATGGCCGATGATGGTGTGCAGCAGCATGCGCCCGTCGGTCGGCATCATGTCGTAGCAGCGTGTGAAGAACTAGCCGTAGCGCTCCTTGCGGAAGTGCTCGAACGCGCCGATGCTGACGATCCGGTCCACCTCGCCGTGGTATTCCTCCCAGCCCTGCAACCGCACCTCGGCGATATCGCTCAGGCCGAGCCGCCGAATACGTTCGCGCGCATGGTCCTACTGATTGCGGCTCAGTGTCAGCCCGACCACGCGCACGCCGCGATCCTGGGCGGCGCGGATCATGGTCGCGCCCCAGCCGCATCCGATATCCAGCACGGTCATCCCCGGCTGTAGCCGCAGCTTGCCGAGCGCGAGATCGATCTTGGCCTGCTGCGCCTGTTCGAGCGTCATGTCCGGGTGGGCGAAATAAGCGCAGCTGTAGGTCATGGAGGGGTCGAGGAACAGCGCGTAGAAGTCGTCGGACAGGTCGTAGTGGGATTGCACCTGCTGATAGAAGGGGGCGAGGTCGGCCATGCGGGACGCTCCTGGAATGTCGAGGGGTACCAGGACATACGGAACATGGCGCCCACCCGTTCTAGGTCGAGGCCCGGCCGTGCCGGATCCGTGACACACCGGCGACACGCCGAGTCTTTCACTCCGAGTTTCCGATTCGAGCCCGGCACGACCGGTCCGACTGCTTTCCTGAAGATAATTCAGCATCGTTGCAGCAAACATCATTCGGAGGTTGGGGAACACCCATGCACCGCACGGGTCACGAAGAGGTCCGCAACGGTCGGCCGTGGCTGTGGACGGCCCTGGCAGGAGTGGTGGTCGTGGGGGCGGTGACCTGGGTGATGCGACCGGCGACGGTGGCCTGCCGCAGCGCGCCGGACACCACGACGGTGGTGACGCTCCCCGCGCCGACAACCAGTTCGGTTACTCCGCAGCAGCTCTCAACCATCGAGCAGCCGCCCTCGGAGACCCGGGAGGCGCGGTACTACGCCTTCACGCCCGGTGTGGCGTGCTCGCTGCCCGAATTGCCCCTCGACGGCTATTACATCGGCGTCCCGACCGACGAGTACGAGGGTTCGGCGGCGTGCGGGTCCTATGTCGATATCGATGGCCCGCTCGGCAGCGTGCGCGCCATGATCGTGGACCGCTGTCCCGGATGCGGTCCCCATCAATACGATTTGAGCCGAGCCGCTTTCGAGGAGATCGCGCACGTCTCCGATGGGGTCGCGCCCATTCGGATCACCAAGGTGCGCGATCCCAATCCCGCGCCGGAACTGTTCTACCGCGTGCAGCCGGGTTCCTCGGCGGACTGGATCGGGGTGTTGTTCTCCGGCAATGGTAATCCCTTGCGGCAGGTGTCCTTACGGCCCGACGGCGGTGAGGATTGGATTCCGCTTCGGCGCGGCTACGACAACTACTGGTCGGTCTCGGGCGCGGGGCCCGGACCGTTCACGGCCCTGGTGACCGATGTGTACGGCCACGAGGTCCTGGTCGGCGGTGTGACCCTCGATGGCGGGGAGGTGCGCTTCACCGGCGTCCGGCTCTATCCCATACCGGAACTCCGGCCCCCGGAGCCGACACCGGAGCCGCCGCCGGTCATGGTGGTGACCACTGTGATTCCCGGGCCGCGGCACTGCGATTCGTGACTCGCCCGTAGCGCAACTTTCCGGCGGAGCTATGGCATCATCGAGTGAAACGTGTTCCAATTCGCCCGCTGGGGGCGGTGCGCCGGGAGGCCATTCGATGACGAACCGCAGTGTGCAGCTTTCCGCGGAATCGCCCACCGACGCGAGTCGGCGCGGGCGTCGCCTGTCGCAACGTATTTCCAGGTTGACCGAGGTGCCGACCGGATCCATGGTCGAACTGCCGGGGCGCGGCAGTACCTATGTGGTGGACCTGCCGGGACCGTCGGCGAATGCCCCGACCGTGGTGCTACTGCACGGAATGGTCACCACGGCCATGCTGAACTGGTTCCCGTCCTTGCGGGAGCTCACCGAGCGGTACCGCGTGGTGCTGTTCGACCAGCGCTGGCACGGGCGCGGAATACAGTCCGAGCGTTTCGATCTCGACGATCTGGCCGACGATGTGATCGCTCTCGCCGATGTGCTCCGCATCGAGCGGCCGATCCTGGTCGGCTACTCCATGGGCGGGGTCATCGCGCAGCTGACCGCGCACCGGCATCCGGATCGGGTGGCCGGGCTCGTGCTGTGCGCCACCACCTATCGCTTCCAGGAGAAGTGGCGGGAGCGGGCCTTCCATCGCGCCTGGGGCGCGGTCGCGGCGTCCATGTCGGAGACCGTGTACCGGCGGGCGGTGGTGCGCTGGGCGAAACTGCCCGTGCTGCCGGAATCCTCGTGGCCGGTCGGGCGGATGGATCGCTGGGCTATGGGGGAGATGCGCAGTCTGAGCGGCTGGGCGCTGACGCAGGCGCTCGCCGTGATCGGGCGGTTCGATTCGTCGGAATGGCTCGCGACACTGAAGGCGCCCACGGCCGTGGTGATCACCACGCGGGATCGGGCGCTGCCCGTCTACCGGCAATTGGAAATGGCGAAAATGATTCCGGGAGCGGAGATTTTCCTCGCGAAGGCCGGTCACGCGGCCTGCGCACTCGAGGCGGACGTCTTTGTCCCGGTGCTCCTTGAGGCCTGTGCGGCGGTGGTCAGTTCTGTTCGCGAGCTGCCTTGAGCAGTTCGACGATGACTTCGGGAATGGCGTCGGCGATCCGATCCACATCGGGGACCAGTTCCTTACAGGCGATGAACCCGAAATCCAGGTGACCGTTGGTGGAGATCACCGTGGCGGTCAGACCGGCGCCGTGGAAGACCGGGCCGAACGGATACATCGAGGCCACCCGCACGCTCAGGAAGTACATGGGGAAATTGGGCCCGGGGACATTGGAGACCACCAGATTGTGCACCACCGGATGGCGCTCGGCCAGCTTCAGCGAGGAATACGCGCGCGCCGCGAGCTGAAAGGTGTTGGGCGGGGCGTACTTCGCCCAATCCTGGAGGAAGTCCGCGCCGATCATATTGTGCTCCTCCTTGGCGCCGCGATTGTCCTCGGCAATGGCGAGCAGGCGCGCGACCTGATCCTCGATATCGGTGTGCAGGCGCGCGAAGATGGTGGACACCTTATTGGTCCCCTCCGCGTGCCGGGAGGTGTCGTGCACCGAGACCGGAACCGAGGCGATGAGCGAGGATTCGGGCAACTCGTCGTGTGATTCGAGATAGCTGCGTAGCGCGCCGCCCACTATGGCGAGCACCGCGTCGTTGACCTTGACGCCGAAGGCCGACTTTATCTCCTTGATATCGGCCAGATCGGTCTGGACGAAGGAGACACCGCGATGCGGGGTGATTGCGCGATTGAACGGGGTGCGCGGGGCGGTGAACGGCAAAGGCATTCCGCGGCCGCCGTTTTCGCCGCGGCGACGCTGGACCAGACCGCCCAGGATGCCCACGGTCTTGGGCACCATGCCGAACATGCCCAGCTTGCCCGGGAACTTCACCACGGCATCGGCGGCCAGCAGCAGATCATTGGGTTCCGGTTCGGCCACGGGGGTTTCGGCCGGTGGGGTGTAGGAGACGCCCGGTTCGACATCGCACAGGTGCATCATCATGTTCGTGCCGGTAATGCCGTCGACGATGGCGTGGTGGTACTTGGAGATGACGGCGACCTTGCCGTGCGGCAGGCCCTCCACCACCCACATCTCCCACAGCGGGCGGGTGCGGTCCAGCGGGCGGCCCGCGATATCGCCGGTGAGCTCGGCCAGCGCGGCGCGGTCGCCCGGTGCGGGCAGGCCCACGCGGCGAATGTGATAGTCGAGGTCGAAGGCCGAATCCCGCACCCAGACCGGGTGATCGAGATTGAACGGCACGGTGTGCAGGCGGCGGGTCATGGCCGGAATCAGGTGTAGCCGCCGACCCGGCTCGCCCTTGAATCTGTCGAATTCGAACTCCACGCCGTCCGCCGGGGGATCCACGATGAGCAGCGCGCACACGTGCAGGAGTTGGGTGTCGGTTTCGAGATAGAGGAAGCTCGCATCGAGCCCGGTAAGTCGTTCCATACCAACACCCTATGAGAACGGGTTCCACTTTGCGCGCCGATTGTGGTGGGCTCCGACACCTCCCGTATGCCTTGTCGTTGCCTCAAAGTAGCTTGTAGATAACAAGTTTGAATGGGATACGGTTGGGAATCAAAAGGATATCGCTCCAGTAGAATTCGTTGCCGCTCTCTGACGGTCTCCCTACCTTGGGTCACATAGCCCGGTGAAGTGTCACTTGTCACTGACAAGAGTCACCGGGCTTCTCACAACGGCGTGAGAGGGTGAGGACAATGGGCGACCGGAAGGTGTTGCTGTCTGTAAATTGGCGTACAGCTTGGGTATTCGCCGCGCTACTGGTGGCGGCGAGTGTGTTCTTCCCGCAACCCACGGTCCGCGCGGACTGGTGTGCCGATGTGGATGTGATAGCGGTGCGGGGCACCGGGGAACCCGGATGGCTCGGCGATGTGGTCGGGAATCCGCTGTACGGCATGTTGCAGGACCGGTTGCCCGTCTCGACGAGCGCGTACCCGGTCGCCTATCCCGCCGACCACAGCTTCAATCTCGGCGCGGGAACCCAGGATCTGTTGGGGCACATGAACTATCAGGCCGCCGCCTGCCCCGGGCAGCGCTTCGTTCTGATTGGCTACTCGCAGGGCGCGGCGGTCATTCACGCGGCGCTGGGCACCGGGACCGTGAGCTGGTATCCGGGCCGGGTGCAGATGCCGGGTGAGCTCGGCTGGCGGATTTCCGCGGTGCTGCTGTTCGGCGATCCCATGCGGGCCGCGGGCGCAGGCGTGCCGGGCGAGTACGCCGGGCGGACCGGGAACTGGTGCACCGGAGGTGATCCGGTGTGCGGCGCGGGCACGAATGCGGCCTCGCACGTGGCCTATGGCGACAGCTTCGTCGCGGCGGCGAACTTCGCGGCGGATCGGATCTGAGCCGGGGAGGGGCGGGGCCCCAACGAAGCGGGATCTGTCAGCGGATCACTCCCTGCAGCCCGAATGATCATATGGGCGCGGCCCCAAGACAATTCGGCCCGGCGGGAATTCCCGCCGGGCCGAATTGCGTGTGTGCTACCAGTGCAGGCCGGGGATCTTGTTGGTGATCCGGGCGGCCGGGCTGGGCATGCCCATGAGCGGCTGCACGATCGGGGCCAGGGCCAGCAGCGGGCTGCGCGACTCCGGCTTGGCGGCGGTCTCGGCCGGGGCGCTCGCCGCCTCGGCGCTCACCGGCTTGGCGGCCTTGGACTCACCGAACATGCGGAAGCCCTGCGCCAGGATGGCGCGCTTCACCGACGGCATGACCGTATCGACGAACTGGGCGAAGGTGCCGATGGGGGTGTCGATGCGGCTGGGGCGGTGCTCCAGCGCGCGCACGACGATATCGGCGGCCTGCTCGGGGGTGTGCACTGGAATGGACTTGTACAGATCGGTGGGTGCGATCATGGGCGTCCGCACCAGGGGCATCCGCACCGAGGTGAAAGTGATTCCGGCATCAGCGTTCTCGACCGCGGCGATCTCGCTGAAGTTGTCCAGGGCCGACTTGCTCGCCACATAGGCGGCGAAGCGCGGGACCTTGGTCTGCACGGCGATGGAGGAGATGTTCACGAAGTGGCCGAAACGGCGCTCGCGCATGGAGGGCAGCAGGGCCAGGATCAAGCGCACCGCACCGAAGTAGTTCACGGCCATGGTGCGCTCGAAATCGTGCATCCGGTCGGTGGAATTGAGCACCGAGCGGCGGATGGAGCGACCGGCATTGTTGACCACGAAGTCGACGTGATCGTGATCCGCGAGGACCTGCTTGACGAGCAGCTCCACCGACTTCTCGTCGGTGATATCGCACGTGTACGCCTGGGCGGCGCCGCTTTCCGCACGGACCGCCGCGGCGGCGGCCTCCAGATCCTCGGGGGTGCGGGCGACCATGAGCACGGTCGCGCCGCGGCGGGCCACGGCATGCGCGGTGGCCAGGCCGATGCCGGAGGAGGCGCCGGTGACCAGGACGATGCGGCCTTCGAGGGGTTCGCCCTCGATGCGGCGGGCGCGGTCGGGGTCGAGGTTGGCGTGCCAGTAGTTCCAGAGGGTTCGGGCGTAGGTGTCGAAGGCCGGGACCTCGATGCCCGCGCCGCGCAGCTGGGCCTGGGTGAAATCGGAGGCGAACTCCGATTCGAAGGCGGTGTGCGGTGCCACCTCGGCGGGAATGCCGAAGCGCTCCAGCACGAAATCGCGCGCCGCGGTGACGCCGGGGATGCCGCCGAGCAGATTCAGGGCGGCGTGGCTGCCGGGCACGGTGCCCAGACCGGTGGGCGCGCCCGCGGCGCGGGCCAGCGCGGCGTACACCTCGGTGAAGGGCTGCGGCCGCGGGTTGGTCAGGTGGAAGGTGCGGCCGATCAGCCCCGGCTTGTTGACGAGCTCGACCATGGCGGCCGAGACGTAGTCGACCGGAACGATATTGGTCGCGCCCAGATCCGGCATGGGGACCGGGAGTTCGGACGGCAGCGCGGCCAGACCCGCGATGGCGGGGAAGAAGTAGTACGGCCCTTCGATCTTGTCCATCTCGCCGGTGCGGGAATCGCCGACCACGATGGCCGGGCGGTACACTCGCCAGCGCAGGTCCTTGCTCTCGCGGACCAGCCTCTCGGCCTCGAATTTGGTGCGATGGTAGGGCGATTCCAGGTTCTGGCCCAGATCGAAATCGTCCTCGAAGAACTTGCCCTTGTGATCGCCCGCGACCGCCACCGAGGACACGTGGTGCAGGACCGCGCCCAGCTCGCGCGCCAGGTCGACGACCGCGCGGGTGCCCGCCACATTGGCGGCGTAGGTGCTGTCCTCGTCGGCGGTCATATCGTAGACCGCGCCGAGTTGCGCGATGTGATCGGCGCGGGGCGCCTCGTCGGCCAGGCCGAGTCCCGGCGCGGTGAGATCGCCGACCAACGGGAAGACCCGATCGGGTGCGCCCCAGTCCTGTGCCAGCTCACGCAGCTCGGCGACCGACGCCTCGCGCACCAGCGCGTGGACCACGGCGGTCTTGTCGCGGTTCAGCAGCCCGGCGACCACGCGCCGCCCGAGAAAACCGGTTCCGCCCGTGACGATGTAGGAAACCATCGTCCCCTCCTTTTTTGCGAACCTGTTGGTGCCCAACATTGTTCGTCCGACATGCGTCGGTGGATGCGGACGGTGATTGTGCGGCCCCCTATCAGAATGTCGGGCCGAGGTAGGAACACCTTCGTGCCTAACTGGTGAGTAACTTTACGTGTCCTCAATTGCGGCTTCAACCGAGAGTGGCCCCTGGAGCGTGTGTGAATGGTCACCATCGAGCTACCCCATTCTTTGTGTGTAACAACAGGTTTGGTGTAACCGGCGGGCGCATCTGGCAATCCTTCAGTTACTGGTCAAGCGTCCGGCAGGGCTGCTGGTCGGGCGACTCGCGAATCGCCACGCCGACGGCCGAACCTGCTGGTGAAAGCCTTGCCCGGGAAATCTGAGGTTATGGTGTTCCAGTCTTGTCGGCGCCGGTACCGCAGGAGGGAGTCGTTGCCCGAACAGCTGGACCTTCCGATGACCGGTGTGCGCACCCGCGCCGAATTCGACGCCCTCCCACGCGTCCCGCGCGGCTGGGCCTGGGAACTACGAGCCGGTCGATTGGAGCTGACCCTCATGCCCGTCACGTTCTGGTACTCGCGGATCGTGTTCCATCTCCTCGAGTACTGGCGTGCGCACGGCTACGAGGTGGCCGGTGACCAATACGTCGCCGATACCGGCTTCGCCCGCGGCGATCCCGGTCACCACAATTTCGTGGCCGACGGCGTGGTGTTCCGCCCCGAGCATCGCCCCGCCAAACACAGCACCACCCACGCTCCCGCGCATCTGCACGCCGTCATCGAGGCCGTCTGGCAGGACGCGCAGGTCCGCGAGGCCATCGACAAACTCTGCGTCTACGCCACCCTCGGCGTCCCGCACTGCTGGATCGTGCGCGGCGACACCGGCTCCGACGATCTCGACGGTTTCGTGAGCATGTACGAGCTGACCGGCGCCGACTACAAACTCACCGGCAGCCGCCTGGTCTCGGAGCTCATCGCCACCTGACGCCCCGGGCGCACACTGGAGTCATGGATCCTGTCGTAGCTCTACGCCAGATTGCGTTCTTCAAGGACCGCGCCCGCGAGGACTCCCGGCGGGTCATGGCCTACCGCAATGCCGCCGACATCATCGAACGGCTCGACGACGCGCAGCGGCAACAGCTGGGAAAGTCGAACGGCTGGCAGTCGCTGCCCGGTATCGGGCCGAAGACCGCGGCGGTGATCGCCCAGGCCTGGTCCGGCGCCGAGCCCGACACCCTGGTCGAATTACGGTCCGCGGCCCGGGATCTGGGCGGCGGTGCGCTCCGATCGGCCCTCAAAGGAGACCTCCACCTGCACTCCAACTGGTCCGACGGCTCGGCCCCCATCGCCGAGATGATGGCCACCGCCCAGGCCCTGGGCCACGAATACTGTGCCCTCACCGACCACTCACCCCGCCTGACCGTCTCCAACGGCCTGTCCGCCGACCGCCTCCGCCACCAACTCGACGTCATCGACGAACTCCGCGACCACGTCGCCCCCATGCGCATCCTCACCGGCATCGAAGTGGACATCCTCGACGACGGCTCCCTCGACCAGGACCCCGCCCTCCTCGACCGCCTCGACATCGTGGTCGCCAGCGTCCACTCCAAACTCACAATGGACTCCCCCGCCATGACCAGACGCATGGTCCGCGCCATATCCAACCCCCGAGTCACCATCCTCGGCCACTGCACCGGCCGCCTCGTCGAAGGCAACCGCGGCCTCCGCCCCGAATCCGAATTCGACCCGGACAAGGTCTTCACCGCCTGCCGAGACCACGACACCGCTGTAGAAATCAACTCCCGCCCCGAACGCCGAGACCCCCCAACCCGCCTCCTCGAACTAGCCGCCGAAATCGGCTGCCACTTCTCCATAGACACCGACGCCCACGCCCCCGGCCAACTCGACTTCCTCGGCTACGGCGCCCAGCGCGCCCTCGACAACGACATCCCCGCCGACCGCATCATCAACACCTGGCCGGTGGACGAACTCCTGTCCTGGGCGGCTAGTTAGCCGGGTCGTCGATACGAGCCGGGGACAGGCCGTAGGTCTCGGTGGCGTTGGTGCGGTAGAAGAATTCGGCTTCCTGGTCGGTGGCGTCGGAGGCTACGAGGTGGTCGATGGTGGTGAGGAGGGTGGAGTAGGGGCCCGCGAGGGTGTCTATGGGCATGTTGGAGGCGAACATGAGGCGGCGCCAGCCCCAGAGGTTGAGGGCGGGTTCGAGGCAGGAGGAGAGGGTGGGCCAGGTGAGGTCGGGGGCGATCATGCCGAGGCCGGAGAGTTTGCAGAGCCATGGGGTTTCCTTGGCGGCCAGGGAGAGGGCGTTGTGCCAGGCGGTGCGGCTGTCGGGGTCGGTGCCCTGGGGGAGGCCGAGATGTTCGAGGACTACGCGGAGGGTGGGGTAGCCCGCGAGGAAGTCGATCCAGTCGAGCATGGTGGCGGGGTGGGCTACCAGGTCGAAGACCAGGTCGCGGTCTTGGAGCCAGCTCGCTATCGCATCGGCGGCGGCGGTGTTGGGGGACAGGCCCTGGTAGACGTGGATGCCGCGGAAGTGGCGGGAGTGGGACTGTTCTTCGAGGTGGGCGAGGAGGTCGGGGAGGGGGAGGGTGGGGTCGACGGTGGCGATGATGGCCATGGGGAGGTTGGACTTGGTGGCTATGGCGTCTATCCAGCGGGTTTCGGCTAGGTAGGCGTGGGGGGCCGTGGCGGCGGAGATGTGGACCAGGCCGGCTAATTCCGTGGGGGCCGCGGCGCGCAGGTAGTCGGGGAGGAGGAGGTTGTCGGCCAGGTCGGGTTTGCCTGCGGCGGTGAGGAATTCGCGGAGGCGGGGGGTGTACCAGGGGTGGGTTGCCGTGTCCCAGAGGTGGAGGTGGGCGTCGACTATGGGGGTGGTGGGCATGGGGTGTCGTTCCTTCAGTGCATGGTTATGCCGCCGCTGACGCTGATCAGCTGGCCGGTGAGGTAGCTGGCTTCGGGGCTTGCGAGCCAGGTGATCAGGGAGGCGACTTCGTCGGGGTGGCCCAGGCGTTTGAGGGGGATGGCCTGCTGGAGGGCGGCGAGTTTGGCCGGGTGGTGTTGCATGGTGCGGTCGACCATGCGGCCTTCGATGGGGCCGGGGCAGACCACGTTCACGGTGATGTCGTGCCGGGCCACTTCGCGGGCCAGGGATTTCGCGAAACCGAAGAGGCCGGATTTGGAGGCGGCGTAGGCGGCTTCGCCCGCAGCGCCCGCGCGGGCGCCGTCGGAGGAGACGAAGACGATTCGGGCGCCATCGGATCGGCGCAGGGCCGGGAGCAGTCGCTGAGTCAGCAGCATGGGGCCGCGCAGGTTGACCTGGTGCATGAGATCCCAATGCGCGACGGGGCTGGTGTCGAACGGTTCGACAATGGCCGCGCCCGCACAATGGATCAGGGCGGCGATACCGTCGCCGACCGCGGCGGCCGCCGCGTCGATACTGCCGGAGTCGGTGAGATCCAGGTGCAGCGCAGTGGCTTTCGGGCCGAGGTCGGCGGCCAGCCGCGCGGCCGATTCCAGGTCGACATCGGCAATGACGACGGCGCGGTCGGCCGCGACCAGGCGGCGCGCGACCGCGCCGCCGATGTCGCCCGCGCCGCCGGTTATGAGAGCGCCGGTCGCGCTACCGGATTCAGCCACTGATCACCCGCTCTGTTCATGGATCGCCTCGCAATCCATGAATAGTCGGTCAGCGGCTGAATTGCGACACAAGTTCCGCAATACGGCTGCGGAATTCCTCCGGGGAGAAGGTGGTGGCGTGTTTGCGGATGGAATCCGGGTCGTAGACCGCTGGATCGAAATCGCGCATGACGCGGGCGAATCCAGAAACTACCGACTCGTCGGTTCCATGCGGAATGTGCTCACCCGACAGGCCGGGCACGACGGTATCGAGCGCACCGCCCGCACCGACCGCCAGCACCGGCGTGCCACAGGCCATGGCCTCGACGGGAACAATGCCGAAGTCCTCGATCCCCGGCATGAGCAGAGCCCGGCAGCGCCGGTACATATCGAGCAGGACGGCATCGGAGGCCCCGCCCAGAAAGGTCGTTTCCGGACCGGCCAGGGCTTCGAGCTGACGGCGATACCGCCCGTCGCCGAGCACGACCAGCCGCACACCGGCTTGCCGCGCCGCGCGGATGGCCAGATCGGGCCGCTTGTAGGGCACCAACCGCCCGGCGAACAGGAAGAAGTCCTCGCGGGGCAGCGCCGGATCGGGGGAGAAAAGGCCAACGCGCACAGGCGGATTCACCACCGAGGCCGGTATGCCTCACCACTCGCGCACCCGATCGGCCACCGCCTGGGAGTTGGCGACCACATGGGTCAGATGCGACGCCGCGCGCAGTTCGCTCCGGCGCGCCAGCGCACCCAGCACGGTGAGTGCGAGCTGCCCGGCCCGCCCCCCGGCCTCGCGGGCGCGAAAGGCGCTGTCCCAGGCCCACCGTGCGGGACTGTGCACATAGGCGATCACGGGCGCGGTGGTCGCCAGCGCGGCCTGTGTGGCGAACGCGTGATGACTCACCACCACCGCATCGAAGTCGCGCAATGGCAGACCGCGAAATGCCTTGGGCGCGAACGGCAGCAGCGGGGCGTGCGAGCGTCGGCCCGTCACCGCGTAGGCCCGTGACAACCAGGTGTCATGGACCCCGGCGGAATCGTCGGCCCGCATCCCGTCCGCACGGCGTGCCGCGTCGAAAAGTGTACGGGTGCAGTCCTCGTCGACGATCGGGGCGAAGACCCGGGATCCGGGCCAGGTCTTGAGGAATTCGGCGACGACGGCTTCGGAGCCGCCGTATTCGGTGAAGCGCTCGTGCACGATCGCTACGCGGGGCGCGTCCATCGGGTTCTCCTGTTCAGCCGTCGCCGCGGTCGTCGAGGTGGCGGGGTGCGGCGGTGCGGCGCAGGGCGGGGGCGACCGGGCGGCCCGCGAGAAGTCCCGCGACGCTCCGGTTGTCGATGGCCGTGCGGTAGACGGCGGCGGCCTCGCGGCACGCCTCGATGGTGAGGTCGATATCGGCGTCGGTGTGTGCGGCCGAGACCACGAAGGATTGGCCGAGAACGCCGCGGTGCAGCAGTTCCTGGAGGAACAGGGTGCGGTAGGGCTGGGAGGGATTGCCGTCCGCGTCCTTGGTGTGGAAGACCAGGCAGGAGGGCCGCCCGGCGACGTGGAGGTGGTCGGCGATGCCGAGTTCGGCGGCCGCGGCATTCACGCCGTCGGCTAATCGGCGCCCGGCCTGCTCCATCCGGGCGATGGGATCGGTGCTGCGATACGCGTGGACCACCGCGCGGAAGGCCGCCAGCGCACCGGTTTCCGGGCCGTGCGTGGTGGAGAGCAGGAAGACGCGATCGGCGCTGGTGCGCAGCCCGCCCAGCTCCATGTATTCGCGCTTACCCGCGAGCGCGGAGATGGGAAAGCCATTGCCCATGGCCTTACCCCAGCAGGACAGGTCGGGCCGGACCCCGTAGAGCTGCTGACCGCCGCCGACCGACCAGCGGAACCCGGTGATCATTTCGTCGAAGACGAGCAGCGCGCCGTGCCGGTCGCACAAGGCGCGCACGCCTTCCAGGAATCCCGGCGCGGGTTCGGCGAGTGAGGTGGCCTGTTCCAGGATCACGCAGGCGATCTCGTGCGCCGCCAGCACCGCCGCCAGCGAATCCAGATCGTTGAACCCGAACTTCACCGTCGGCACGGCCGGAACGCCCGCATTCATGGCGGTGGTGCCGATGAACCAGTCGTCGACGGAGAAGAACGGCTGATCACAGATCGCAACCGTCTCCCGCCCGGTCACCGCCCGCGCCAGCCGCACCGCGGCGGTGGTGGCGTCCGAGCCGTTCTTGGCGAACTTCACCATATCCGCGCCCGGCACCAGGCTCAGGAAATCCTGCGCGGCGAGCACTTCCAGCTCGGTGGGCCGCGAGAAGTTGACCCCGTCGCCGATGGTCCGCCGCACGGCCTCGACCACCGGCTCGTAGCCGTGGCCGAGGGTCACCGACCGCAGCCCCGTGCCGTACTCGACGTATTCGTTGCCGTCGCAATCCCAGACATGAGCGCCCTTGCCGCGCACCAGGATCGGCGTCATGGACTCCGGATACTGATCGGCGCCGCGCGCATAGGTGTGCGCGCCGCCGGGCACCAGCTCGTGCAGCCGGGCCTGCAGCTCGTTGCTGCGGGTGAAATCACGCGCCACGGAATCCTCCGGCGGTGATCGCCCAGAGGTCGTGGTCGCCGCGGTGACCGGTGGGGCCGCGGAAATTGCGCATGGTTCCTTCTTTCAGCAGCCCCGCCCGGGCGGCGACGGCCGCCGATGCGGTATCGGCGGAATCGATTTCGGTGGTCACGCGAATCAGTCCGAGCCGGTCGAACGCGTGGTTCAGCAGGGCTCGCAGGGCCGCCGCACGGACCGCGTCGTCGACGTGGGCGGGATCGGCCCAGATGTGCACCCGGGCATTGTGGTCGAACATACCGAGGTCGAACAGCCGGGCTTCCCCGGCATAGGCGCCGCCGACGTCGATGACGAGCAGCAGGCCCCGCGGTGCGCGCACTCCCGCTGCGTGCCGGGCGTATTCCCGCTACCAAGTGCCACTGGATGATTCGGCGCCGAGGGCCCGCGCGTTACTCCGGGCGGCCCGCCAGCCCGCGGCATCGCCGGGCCGCAGCGTGCGCAGGATGGCGCCCGGCCCGCCGGGCACCCGGAGCCGGACGGGCCGGGCGGGCAGTACGGTGCGCAGGAACCGCCTGGCCTCCCCGGCGCGGAACCGCGCCTCGACGAGCAGGATGGCTGCCGCGCCGGGCATTCCGCCGCAGGTCGGCATGCTCTGTTCGACCGGTCCGTTGCGCCGCGCCAGCACATGCTCGATCCACCGCTCGGTGAATCCCTTGGGCGGGATATCGTCGCGCGTCGCCGCCCACAGATCGTGATCCGAGCGCGCCCCGCCCACATCGAAGTGCTGCGCCATGCGCGCCTCCCGCACATAGCCGACCTGCGCGGCGCCGTGCGCGGCGGCCACATTCGCCGGTGATACGGGCGCCACGATCCGCTCCAGCCCCAGCACATCGAATCCGAAGTCGAGCAGCAGCGCCGCCGCCACCCCGCCGAATCCGTGCCGCGCCAGGTGCGAATCGATCCAGATCCCCATTTCGGCATGCCGCGCCCGCGCATCGATGCCGCCGATCTCCACCTGCCCGGCGAAGAGCCCGTCGATCTCGATGACGGTGGCCAGCCGCCGCCCGCCGCGCGCCTCGGCCGCCGCCTCCAGGCATTCCCGCACCCAGGCCCGTTTGGTGTGCCGCTGTTCCCAATTCAAGGGCGAGGACAGCCAGAACGGTTCGATGAAGGCCCGATCCCGCAATCGCAGGGCCCGCCAGGCCGCATGATCGGCGAAGCGCGGCGGCCGCAGCACCACGGTGCATCCGTGCAACTGCACCGGCCCCAGCCGCACCCGCTCGAGCCGGGCGGTCACGACCGCGGTCGCTGCTTGCCCAGCGACGAGGTCTTGACCGATCCGTCGGTGTCCACCGACAGCCGCCAATAGGTTCCCGCCGAATCCCGTAACACGATTCCCCCTTCGCTGCGTTCGGATAGGTATGCGCCACTGGGCAGTACGGCGGAGACGATGCCCCCGTCGCGATCCTGGGCCTGGAAGATGTCGGTCTCGGTGCGCCCGGCCTGGACTTCCATGGTTCCGGCGAACCGCGCCCCGTGTATCCGCCCGCGCCCGATGACATGCCAGCCATCGGGAAACGCGCGCGGATCCACATCCTCGTAGGACCCGGAGATGATATTGATGGCCGTGCCCTCCGGCGTCCCCGCCGCATCGATACGGATCTTGACCGGCGGAGTGTTCAGATCCGGATCGAATTGCACGTTCGCCAGATACGGCTGGCGGCAGTAGATCAGATCCAGGCACACCTTGCGGGCCGCCACCTTGCAGTTGACCATGCCGAATTGCGCGGGCCCGCCGCCCGGCGCACCGACGGAGATGGCGGTGTCCGCGCCCTCGAACCACACATTGGTCAGCCACCAGTCGTTGGCGGCCCCGTCGATGCTGATGTGCCGGTCGGTGGTGCGCGGGTCGGAGTCGGAGACGAATTCGACATTGGTCAAGGCCAATCCGGCATTGTGATCGCTCCCGGCGCCCAGCACGCTGATCCGATTGTTGGTCAGTTTGGAGCTGGTCACATAGTTCTGGATGCAGGAGGTGACGATGCCGTAGCCGAAGTTGTTGATATCGCTGTTGAGCACGGCGGTGCCGCCGGTGTTCTCGTCCAGCACCAGCCCGCGCTGCTCGTGATACCGCGGCGCGTTCTCGCTCAGGTGGTTGCCGCGCAGCACCACCGCGTCGAGCGAGCACCGGAAGCACTCCGACAGCCGCATGGCCGTGGCACGCGCGCCGGTCAGGTAGAAACCCATGCGGGAGAACCGAACCCGCTGTTTGCGCTGCAACGCGATGAGGGTGTCGTCCCCGTCGTAGTAGATGGTGGTGATATCGGCGCCGTCGCCGAGCACGGTGGCGAAGTCGTCGAGCGCCGGGAAACTCTTCAGCAGATAGTGCCCGGCCGGAATGTAGAGCACCAGCGACCGGTCGCCGTCGACGGCCGCCGCCTTCGCGAAAGCCGCTGTGTCATCGGTGTTTCCGTCGCCGACCGCGCCGAAGTCCTTGACATTGCGTGCCGCGGGTTGATCGGAGACGTCCGGCGAGCGGAAGCCGTCGCCCGGCGCCGGATCCGCGCTGCCGCAGGCCGCCGCGAACGGCACCAGGGCGGCCGCGCCGAGACCGGCGGCCAGCAGCCGCCGTCGGCGCACCGCGTCGGGCTTACCGCCGTCGTCTTCCGTCACCGCTTCACCAGCGTCAGCGGATTGCGCAGCACGTGCCGGAAACCCTTGTGCGGCCGCGAGAATGCCACCGCGCCGACGAGCCGGTCATTGTCGTGCCCGAAGGTGGCCAGCGCGCCGCGCACCTGATCGGAGGTGGTGGTTCCGAGTTTGATGACGCCGACCGTGGCATCGCAGCGCCGCGCCAGTGCGATGGCGTCCGCGGCGGCGGTCACGGGCGCGGCCTCGACGAGAATGATGTCGAATTCGGTGCGCAGCTTGGAGATGATGTCGCCGAGGCGGTCGGAGTCGAGCAGATCCGGTGTGCGCAGATCGATGCCGCCCAGCGGCAGTACGCTGATGCCGACCTCCGGCCAGGTCGAGACCGCCTCGGCCGCGGAGGCACTGTTGCGCAGCAGTTCCGACAGCCCCGTCGCCGCCCCGGCGGCCGATCGGCTGGACCCGTGCCCGGTGGTATCGGCGTCGACCAGCACCACCCGCGCGCCGGTATCGGCGAAGGTGCGCGCCAGCCCGATGGCCACATCGGGTTCGGAGCGCTGTGACAGCGAGGTGAGCAGGACCGTGGTCCGGTCGGGATCGGCGGTCAGGCGGGTGCGCAATCGGCGCAGTTCGCCCGCGGCATTGGGCCGTCCGTCATCGATGATGCCGAGAATGGGCACCGGCAGAATGGCCTCGAGATCATTGGAGGTGCGTAGTCGCTTGTCGAGCCGGTCGCGCACGAAGGCCGCCCCCACCCCCAGCGCGAGCCCGGCCAGCATGCCCAGCAGGTAGATCCGCTTCGTCTGCGGCGCGGTCGGCTGCTGGGGAGTCCTCGCCTTGTCGATCACCTCCGCGCGTGCGGCGGGCGCGGCTCCGGCCTGTATGGCCTCCAGTCGCGACACCAGCGCGCGGAATTGTGAGACCACCTCGTCGGCCAGTATGCGCGCCCCGTCGGCGGTGGCATCGGTGGCCGTCACCACGATGATGGTGGTGGCCGGTGGTGAGGCGGCGGTGATCTTCCCGCGTAGCTCGTCCACCGAAATGGTCAGTCCGAGTTGATCTTTCACGAATTGCGCCACGGTCACACTGGTCGCCAGATCGACATACGAGCGCACCCGCTGCTGCGCGGCGAGCCCGCCCTGATAGGAGTCGTTCACCGAGGTGCCGGTCGCCATGGACACGTACACCGAACTGGATGCGGTGTAGGTGGTGGGCAGCGTTCGCGCATACCCGGCCGCCGCCGCGACACAGAGTACGACTCCGGCCACGATGATCGGCCACCGCCGCCGCAGCAGATGCCAGTAATCGATCAAACCCATTGCGCTGTCCTCGTTTCCCCGGATAGTCGAGCCGAATCGGGCCGCCGGGGCGCGCCCGATAGTTCGTCCACCCGCCTGCGATATTCCCCGACGACGAGATAGGTGAGCCAGGCCAGCACCACGGCCTGCAGGTATTTGCCGAGTGTTTCGACGGTGCCGAGCAGGCCGCGCTCGAACAGCACCGGCACCTCGATCAGGGCCAGACCGAGCACGGCCAGGGCCAGGGAGCGACTGTAGAGGGCGCGCGCCCAGAGGAGCACGAGCACGAAGGTCAGCGTCACGCCCAGCGCCACGCCGAGATAGCCGCCCAGCACATAGCCTTCGTTGATATTGCCCTCGGCCAGCGAGACCGACACCGTCGACATGTCGACCGAGCCGCCGCGGACCTCCACCGCCCAGGCCGCGCCGGACCGGAATTTCTCCGCGCCCAGCAGCTGTGTCGGAATGAGGCTCTCCAGGGCGTGGCGCGCCACCTCGCCCGGCGTCAGCCAGGAATGCGGTCCGGCGAACCAGGCGTCGGTGGCCGCCTCGAGCAGATCGAATCGGCGCAGCAGTGACAGGAAGGGCTGCACCGTCTCCGGATACTGCGCGTCGACCTGCGCGGCCTCGGCCTTGGCGGCCGCGGTGGTCTTGAACGATTGCAGCCAGCCGAAACCGATGACCGCCAGCACCGAGATCGACAGCACCCCGCCCACTTTCGCGCGGGTCCAGCCGGTCATGGCGAAGCGGACGGCAATGGCCAGCGCCGCGCCCATAATGGGCGTCTTGGACTGCACGAGGGCCGTCCACAGCAGTTCACCGCAGACGATCGCGCCGAGTACCAGCGCGGTGGTGCGCCCGTTCGGGCTGCGGAAGAACACGATCAGCCCGACCGCGCCGAGCGTGGCCAGAATGGTGATGAGGTTGATCATCGGGTTCGGGCTCTCCAGCTCGCCCGCGGTGCCGGTATTGCCCGTCGCGAAGGCGGCCAGCCGCCCCAGCGTGCCGAGGCCGTAGAGCACGAAGAGCGTCTGCACGAATACCGGATCACCGGCGAAAGGCGCTGTGCACCACACGGTCTCCGGATGCCGCCTCGCGCGCATGCGCGTCCACACCGTATAGGCGACGACCAGCGCGGCATAGAACCACAGGCCGAAGACCACGGGCCGGAGCACCATGGCGATGCTGTCGTCGTAGCCGAATTGCGCGAGCCGCGGATCGGGCACATTGTCGCCGTAGTGCGGTTCGGGCTCGGTCCACAGCAGCACCACCGGTCGGGCCACATACGACAGCGACCAGTACCCGGTCTGCGCGATCAGGAAGATGCGCACCACACCGGGCACAAACAGCGCAGCGGCGAGGATCGTCGCCAGCGCACCGGCGACGAGCAGAACCTCGGAGTGTGCGGGGGCCATCAGCTGTCCTCCATCACTCGTATGTCCGCGTCCAGTCCGTTGTCGTTACGAGTCATGCTGTATCTATCTCGGAATGAGCGGGGGCCCTGCGTGGTTACGCAAGCTGCCGCCTCCGGGCCTGACCCGCTCATCCCAGGGCGTCGATGATTTCGCGGGCCCGATCGACATAGCGATGCCCGTCGGCGAGGATCCGCCGATGTCCCGCCTCGGCGATCTTGGCGACCTGCTCCGGATAGCGGGCGCACCGGTCGAGAATCTCGCGCAGCTCGGTGGGTCCGGAGAACAGGAAGCATTCGGTGTCGTCCTGCAGCAGCTCGGCGTGCTCGTCGGTGCGTTCGCCGACGAAAAGACCACCGGCGGCGGGTATTTCGAAGGTGCGGCAGGTGTGGGTATCGCGATTGTCCGAATTCAGCAGCACCAGATTGGCGGTCACGGCGGCGACAGCGGCGGAGAAATGCTCGCCGTACACCGGCCCGCCGATATCCGCGCCGGTGCCCCACAGCGGGCGCACCCGCCGCCAGCCCGGACCGCGCAGCAGCATATCGCCGTGGAAGTCGCGCGCCAGGGAAACCAAGAGGTCTTGACGATCGGGCCGGACCGCGCCGATGAAACCGACCAGGAACCGCCGCGCGCCCCGGCGCGCGCAGGGCCGATGCCAGGCCGGATCGTAAGCGCTACGAACGAATTTCACGGACCGCGCGCCGCGCGCCGCCAGTTCGGGCACATTGTGCCATTTGGTGGTGACGATGAGATCCCACCGCGATTCATGCGCCAAGTACTCCGGACTGGTGTTGTACGGATTGGACACATCGTCGGGGCTGTAGTGCACGCGCAGGGCGGCGGGGGTGGCCAGCAGCCGCTGCTGATCGAGATGCACCGCCTTGAAGGCGAACAGCACATCCGGTGCGAATGCCGCGGCGGCGGCCTCGATATCGCGGTGCACGGCCTGCACATCCCAGGGCGCGCGCTGCCGGGCGAGTTTCGAGTACACCCACGGCGGCGACAGGCGCGCGGGCAGCGTGACCGGGGTGGTGTCGACGACCACCACCTCGTGCCCGGCCTGCCGGAATCCATCGGCGAGCGAGCGCGCGTTACTGCCCACCCAGTCGTCGCCGACGAACAATATCCTCATGCCAAGTCCCCCTTGCGCATCAGCACGGTGGCTGGTCCTGTCGCCCCGCTGCGCACCGCCCGTTCCCGGACGATCAGCCACCGTACTCGGATGATGTACCACAGTGCGACGCCGATTTCCGCGGAAACGGTGCCGTAGACCAATGCCCAGACCGATTCGGTCCGCACCGCGCACACCAGGGCGACCGCCGCGATGCAGGTCCCGATGATCGCGCCGATGAGAACGCCGATGGTGTCCTGTTTGACCGGCAGGATGGCCGTCGTCACATACGAGGTGACGGTGGTGGCGGGCAGGATGAGCACTTCGACGCGCAGCAGCGGTATCGCGCCATTGAACTCCTCGGAGAAGATGAGGTGGACGAGCATCGGCGCCAGCGCCCAGACTGCGGCCGTGGCCAGACAGGCCAGCCCCACGCACATGGCCAGCGCCTGAATGGAATTGCGCCAGAATCGATCGCTCTTGCTGCGCTTGGCCATGCGGGGCAGCAGGGCGAATCCAATGGGGTCCAGGGTGGATTGAATGGCGCGCACCAGCCGGTCCCCGGCCGAGTAGAGGCCCAGGGAGGCGGTGGCAAGGAAGGCGCCGTAGACCGCGGCCGAGCCCTGGCCGTAGCCGGTGACCAGCAGCCGGGAGGTGAAAATCGGTGCGGCCATGCGCATGATGGCCCTGATCCAGTGCGGGCGCGCGGGCGGGCCGTAGGTGCGAATGGAATCCCACCAGGTCAGCGCGACCGTCGCCACCGAGGAGACCAGCAGGCACAGCAGCGCCAGTGAGGCATGGGGAAATCGCGGCAGCAGGGCGACCAGCAGGACGAGATATCCGATGCGGCCCGCGCCCTGATACATGGTGGAGGAGCCGAACCGGCCCTGCCCGATGAGCAGCCAATCCTCCGAGATCGACCAGAACCCACCGGCGAACAGTCCGAGCAGCACCATGTGCAGAACCGGATGCGCGTCGACGGCCAGGTTGCCCAACAGCGCCGCGCCGATGACGGTCAGCGTGGCGGCGCGCACAGCGAGATAGGTCCCCCGCAAACGATTGATATCGGCGGTGCTGGTGCCCTCCTCGTGGACGCGCGCCGCCAGGAATTGGGTGACACCGAGATCGACCAGCAACGACCCGATGAAATAGGACGACATGCCGATCGCCAGCAGGCCGGTCCCGTGCGGTCCGAGCGTTCTGGCCAGCAGCGGCACGGTGACGAGGGTGATGACGTACTGCCCGTATTTGCCGAAGGTGACCAGGCCGATATCGCGCAGAATCCCCCAGATACCACCGAATCCCGAAGCGGTCCCCTTGCGATGGCGGCCGCGCCGCGCGGCGGGGACGGGACCGGCTGCTGGGCTGTCGGTTTCCGCGGGCGCGAACGCGCCGGTCCGATCGCGCTGCGGCCCTTCCTCGCCCAGCAGGGCGTAGTCCGCGGCCGCGCGCTCGGCGTACCGCGCCGATGCGGGCGGCGGTCCGGCATCGGCCGCGAACATCCACCCGGTGGGTTGCGGACCGGGTGCGTCGCGGGCATTGCCGGACCGGACCATGGGGCCGGAATCGCGCGTGGAGTAATCGTGTTCGAAGCCCCGCGGATCCGCCGGAGCGATGCCCTGCCGCATCTGGCGGCGCTGCCGCAGCCGCCCCAGCGTCCGCAATGGCATGGTCGGCGGATCGACAATGGGTAGCGGCTCGGTCGGGTCATCCACGGCGGCACTGTTTTCCGGATTGTCGCGTGAGGAAGTCCGTGACGGTGCGGGCGGTTTCGGCCACATCGAAGTCGCGGGCGCGCACGCGGGCCGCATCGGCGA
Organism: Nocardia crassostreae; assembly: GCF_001613405.1. Classification (GTDB taxonomy): domain Bacteria; phylum Actinomycetota; class Actinomycetes; order Mycobacteriales; family Mycobacteriaceae; genus Nocardia; species Nocardia crassostreae. The sequence continues at coordinate 56,411 of NZ_BDCH01000023.1, read as the reverse complement.
GTTTGGTGCGCAACTCCTGATCGGTAATGAGGGTGTTCAGGGCGTGCGTGAGCTGTGCGCGGTCGCCCGCGTCCACCAGCAGGCCGTTGAGACCGGGCTCGACGATCTCCTCCGGGCCGCCCGGCCGGGTGGCGATGACGGCGCACCCGGCGCGCATGCCCTCGACGACCACCTGCCCGAACGGTTCGGGCAGCACCGAGCAGTGCACGAGGATGTCCGCGTGCCGCAGATAGGGTTCCGGATCCTCGACGTGGCCGGTGAAGGTGACCGGCAGATCCAGCGCGGTGGCGTGCACCTCGAGTTCGGCCCGGTAGCTTTCCTCGTCGAAGAAGGTGCCGCCCACCAGGTACACATCGCGCGGCAGCACGCGGACATCGGCCAGGGCGCGCAGGAAATGGTCCTGGCCCTTCCACGGCGCCAGGCGCCCGACCACCACGATGACGGTCTCCGCGGCGGGCCGCTGTTCGGCCGGTTCCCCGGATCGGTCGTCGTCGGCGGGGAATTCGACGCCCGGATAGGCGACCACGGCCGGGGTGCGCCAGGTCCACAGCGAGGCCAGCGTGCCGCGGCTGTTGGCGATATATCCGCGCGCCGCCACCCAGCCGAGCAGCCGGATGACCAGCGCCAGCCGCGGCCCGAAATAGTCGGCCGAGATCCGGTCGTGCACATGCCAGACCAGCGGCACCCGTGCCCGCCGTGCCGCCACCGCGCCCATGAGCAGCGCTTTGGAGCTGCTCGCGATCACCACCGTCGCCTCCAGTTCGCGCATCGTCGCGCCGAGTGCCCAGCCCAGTTTCAGCAGGCCGGTGGCTCCGGCGAGCAGGGTGCGCACTCCGGCCTTCTCGATGGTCATCGCGCGGGAGTCGAAATCATTGCGCACGAGCCGGGTCTCGATGCCGCGCTCGGCCATGCGGGACAGCATGGGCCCGTCCTCGGTGTAGACGACGGCGGTCTGTCCGGCGGGCATGGCCGCCACCATGCGCAGCGTGGCGAGTTCGGCGCGGGAGGGGGCCGCGGTGTGCGCGAGGAATACGGCTTTGAGCGTGGTCATGGCCCGACCAGCTCCGCATAGAGGTCCAGGTGCCGCCGGGCGGCGGCGGCCCAGGAGAACGTCTCGGCATGGGCCCGGCACTGTTTCGCGTCCGGGCGCACGCCCGACAAGGCGGTGCACAGCCGGGCGGCCAGGGCTTCGGGATCACCGGGCGGCACGACGAGGGTGGGGTCCAGTCGCCGCACCGAATCGGGCAGGCCGCCGCAGTCCGCGACAATGGGCGGTCGCCCGGCGGCGAGGGATTCGAGGGCGATCAGGCCGAAACCTTCGAGCGCGAGGGACGGCACGACGGTGAGATCGGCCCGCGTATACAACTCGATGAGCCGGTCGTCGGTGACGGGACCGGTGAAGGTGATGGAGTCGTCCCCGGCGGCCAGCGCCCGCAATTCCGATTCGGCGGTGCCGGTTCCGACAATGACCAGGCGCGCCTCCGGATGCGTGCCGCGCACCCCCGGCCACGCCCGGATCAGCACATCGATGCCCATGCGCCGTTCGAGGCGGCGCACGCACAGCACCGTCCCGGAGTCGGCGGCCGGTTCGGTGGCGGGAAAGCGGTCGAGATCCACACCGGGCGGAATGATCCGGATCCGGCGCTCGGGAACCCCGTAGTCATCGATGAGCAACTGCCGGAAGCGCTGGGAGAGCACGACGAACCGATCGGCGCGGGCGTACCGGATTCGTTCGATCAGATACTTGGCCCGCACCGCCGCGGCGCCTTCCCCGGCCATCCGGCTCTCCGCCGCCCACGGCCCGTGAAAGTGCACGACCAGCGGATTTCCTACCGCGGCGGGCCCGTACAGGCAGAAATGTCGATCCACCACGGTCCCGCGCGGCAGCGGGGGCCGGTCGGCGAAGGCGGTTCGCACCCGCCGCGCCGTGCTGCCGCCGATCGCGCCCCAGGATCGCGCACCGACCGGTGCGTTTCCGAAAGCGCTTGCCGTAACGTCGATTTCGGGAATTCCGGACAGCGCGAAATACAGATCGGTGAAATACCGATTGAGCCCGCCCGGTGCCGCATCGAACCACTCGGACCCCGTCATATGCACGCGGAACGGCACACTCAACAACCCTCACCCCCAGGGTCCATCGCCCACCCGGGCCGTTGCACGGCCCGAACACCATTGCAGCGCAAGTCTATGTCAAACGGCTCGGCCAGGCGGGCAATCGATCCGCAACGAACCGACCGTCCAGCAGCGTCACAGACTATTGGCGAGCAGGGCATATTGCGCCGCTGCCCGCTGCCGCACATCCGTCTCGTCCTCGCTGTCCACGAAGGCGGCATAGCGTTTGTACGAGACGTAGCAGCGGTAGGCCGCATTGGTGGGATCACCACGCGAATTGCGCGCATAGCATTTCGCACCCGGCACCCCCACGGGTCCGTCGATGGCGTCGAAACCCGTTCCGATACTGGCGGAAATCCCGTTGACCAGCGCCGTCGCACCACTCGCATCGCGGGCGCGCAGAATCCAGGCGCTGTCGACAACGGCGAACCGATCCGTGCCCGCCTCGGTGAGCAGCCGTTCGGTCGATGCCGAATCCAGCATCTGGTGCACGAAACGCGACGGCCCGTAGACGGCGAAGGTATCCGGATCCGGGCGGCGGAAGGCGCGCTGCGCGGTGACCACCCGGGCCAGCAGGTTATCGGGATCCACGAGCAGGGAGTCGAGTTCGCCGGTGGCAGTCGGCCGGAAGGCGTCCAGTAGCGCGCGCTGGGCGTCGAGCGTCTTGCGCACCCACTCCAGCAGGTCGGCGGAGTCCGCGCGGGGCCGCTGGATGAAGAGCGAGACGACGAACGGGCCGTAGGGCAGGAACGCCCCGATGGTGGCGACGGACGGCCGCCAGTGGATGTAGGCGTCCGGGAATTCGGCGAGGCTCAGCCGCTGGTTCTGGTCGGGGGCGTAGGCGAAGTCGACATCCTCGAGATCGCGGGCCGCCACCTTGGCCGCGGCCTCGGAGGGAAACCGGATGACGAAATCGACGACCGCCGTGGCGGAAGGGGTTTCATCGGACCGCGCCAAGGTGTCGGAGCTGCCCGCGGCATAGCCGACGACGAACTCGTGGCGGGTCAGCACGTCCGCGGAGCCGACCGCGAGAAAACCCGCTTCGGCCTCCGTCGCCTCGGTGATCACCCGCGCGCCCTGGCCCACCGACAGCGTGGCATCGATGCGCGGGCCGGTCGCCACCGCCTCGGACATGCGCATGCCCTCCAGCAGCGCGCCCTCGCCGTGCGAATCCTGTTCGTAGGTTTGGCGATCCACCGCGTACGCGCCGGCATCCAGAGACCGCACATCGGTTTCTCTCGCCACCGGGGAGCCCGGTACCGCGCAGCCCGCCACACCCGTGAGCGCGGCGGCCAGCAGGCACCCGGCGAGACGGTGGGTGCTCCGGAACGACCTGCGCGACATGGCGGGACCTCGGTTCAGAGACTATTGGCGAGCAGGGCGTACTGGGCGGCTGCCTTCTGCAGCACATCCGTCTCGGTATCGCTGCGAATGACGGCGAGATAGCGCTTGTAGGTGACGTAACAGCGGTAGGACGATTCGATCGTGTCGGTGCCGCTGTAGAGGAAGCACTTCGCGCCCGGCACCGACTTCGGGGCGGGAATGCCGTTGTACTCCGACGGGAGTTCGCCGACGAAACCCTCGAGCAGTCCGGTGGCGGCCGCGGTGTCACGGGCGCGGTGCAGGTACGAATCATCCAGCACCGCAATGCGATCCACTCCGGCGTCGGTGAGCTGGCGGGTGGCGAAGGCCTGCTCGTAGGCATTGTGGATATAGCTGGAGGGACCGTAGACGGCGAAGGTGTTCGCATCGGGGGTGCGGTCGCCGCGGTCGGCCGCGACCATGCGGGCGAGCATATTGTCCGGATCGACCTTCAGTCCGTCGAGCTTGTCCTGCGGGGTCGCGGCGAAGGAATCCAGCCTCGCCACTTGCGCGGTCAGGGATTTGCGCACCCAGTTCAGCAGGTCGGCGGAGTCGGCGCTCGGGCGCTGGATGTAGAGCGAGACGACGAATTCCTTGTGCGCCACGAAGACCCCGATACTGGCGATCGAGGGCCGCCAGTGAATGTAGGCGTCCGGGAACTCGGCGAGGTTGAGCCGCTTGTTCTGATCGGCGGCGAAGGAGAAGTCGACGTCCTCCAGTTCGCAGGCCGCCAGTTTCGCGGTGGCCTCGGTGTCGAAGCGCATGAGCAGATCGCTGATCGTGGTGGTGGTCGGCGACGGCTCGTCGGGCGGATCGTCGGCATCGGCGGTGTCCATACCGTACGCGGTGATCATCTGGTGGCGGCTGAGCACGGCCGCGGAACCGTAGGCGAGGTAATTCTCCTCGGCGGCCTTGGCGTCCATGACCACATAGCCGCCCCGGCCAACAATGAGCGAACTGTCGATGGTGGGTCCCGTGGGCAGCGCCTCGGACATTTGTATGCCTTCCAGCAGCGCGCCCGCCCCGAGCGAATCCTGGTCGTAGGCATGCCGGTCCACCTCGTAGGTGCCCACGTCCAGCCCCCGCACATCGGCCTCACCGGCCACCGGCGTACCCGGGACGGCACAGCCCGCGGCGATCACCACCGGAGTGAGCAGGAACAGGACAACCGATCGATGCGTCCGCAGTGACATGCGCGGCATGACAAACCCCCATATGCGCCTCGGTCCAGCGGACCGCTGTCCCTTCGATTGTGCGTTACCGTGATCGGCAGCATGTAGTACTCGGAGGTAGTGGGGTCGTGGCGAGGACTCTCGCGCAGGGGCAGACATTCGCGGGCTATCGCATCGAACGGCTGCTCGGCGTCGGCGGTATGGGCGAGGTGTATCTGGCCCGGGATCGGGGTCTGCCGCGCCCGGTGGCATTGAAGCTGCTCAGTCCCGCCCTGGCGGGGGAGCCCGAGGTGCGGGAACGGTTCCTGCGCGAGGCCGATACCGCGGCGCGGCTGGGACATCCGAATATCGTGGCCGTGTACGCGCGCGGGCGCGAGGCGGACCGGCTGTGGATGGCCATGCAATACGTCGAGGGCACCGATGTGGCGGCCGTGCTGAGCGAGGGCGCGCTGCGGCCCGACCACGCGGTACGCATTCTGGGGGAGACGGCCAAGGCGCTGGATCACGCCCACCGGTCGGGCGTCCTGCACCGGGATGTGAAACCGGCCAATATCCTGCTGGAGTGGGGCCCGGAACAACGGGTTTTCCTGGCGGACTTCGGGATCGCCAAGGCGCTCGACCAGACCAGCGGCATGACCCGCACCGGTGAGATGTACGCCAGCTTCCAATACGCCTCCCCGGAACAGTTCGAGCTGCGCGCCGATGTGGATCCCCGCGCCGATGTGTATGCGCTGGGCTGCACGTTCTTCCACATGCTCACCGGTGAGCTGCCCTATCAGGGCGGCAGCACCGCACAGCTGGTGAACGGCCATCTCAACGGCCCGATTCCACGGCCCAGCCAGCGGAATCCGTAGGTGCCCATGGCCTTCGACCAGGTCATCGAGCGCGCCCTGGCCAAGAACCGCGAACACCGCTACCGCAGTTGCGGCGAATTCGCCGCCGCGGCCGCCCAGGCTCTGGCGGCACCGGCGCACTACGCCCCGCCGGGCGCGCCGACCGACCGGCACACCAGCGCGACCACGCAGGTGGGCTATGCCACGACCCAGCCCGGCCGCCCGCCGACACATCCGGGCGCACCGCCACCGGCACGGCACAGTCCGATGGCTCCACCGCGTCGCCGCGGCCGGAATCGACTCATGGCCGCCGCGGCAGCCGTCTTCGTCCTCGCTCTGGCCATCGGCGTGGGATTCGGCACCGGCGCGCTGCACATTACATGGGGCGCGGCCGATCTGGGCGGCGGCACGACCATTTCCGCCACCGACCCTTCGCGCGACGCCGCCATCCGGGCGGCCTGCGACCACGCCCTGCTCATGTCCACCTACGACTACGCCAATGGCGACGCCTGGCAGGAGAAGGTGCTGGCGGGCGCGACCGGCGGCTGGAAGACCCAGGCCCAGACCATCCTTCCCGCCGTCCGCCTGCTGGTCGAATCCGATGCGGAGAAGAGCCGCGGCACCGGCGCCCAGTGCACCGTCACCTCCGGCGACGGCACCCACTACGAACTCGCCGCCGTCGTCACCGTCCTGAACCAAACCCAGGGCAAAGCGGACACCACCGAGACCGAGAACATCACCATGGCCATGGATTACGTCGACGGCCGCTGGCTGTGCAGCAAGTTCACCAGCCCGCTCTTCCCGAGCTGACACCGAATTACCCTGGGTTCGAACCCTTTCGGAACATCGCCCGTATGACCCGGTGGCCGGTGCGCCGACCGGTCCCGGTGCTGGAGGACGCATGCGGATTGCTCTGGGAATCGCCGCCGCGGCGGTCGTGCTGCTGACCGGTGGCGGGAGCGCCGTCGCGCAGCCCGCGGTGCCGGACACGCTGCGCACCGGGCTGGATTCCATCGTCTCCGGGGTCGATGTGCCGGGCGCGCAACTGGTGCTCACCGAGGGCGGCGTGGATACGCATATCACCAGTGGGGCAGGTGATCTCGGTACCGGAGCGCCATTCCCGGAGCACGCGCAGATGCGCATAGCCAGCAATACCAAGTCCTTTGTGGCCGCGGTGGTACTGCAACTGGTGGCCGAAGGGCGTGTCGAACTGGACGCACCGGTGGATCGGTACATACCCGGCGCGGTGCACGGGCCGGGGGGTGACGGGAATGTCGTGACGGTGCGAAACCTGTTGCAGCACACCAGCGGTATTCCCGACTACCTGAACGGCCTGGATCTGGAATCGGTGGAGGCGCTGCGGGCCGGGCGGTCGATCGAGGAGATGATCGAGATCGGCATGGCCAAGACCGCCGAGTTCGCGCCGGGGGAGAAGGCACAGTACTCCAACACCAACTATCTGCTTGCGGGGCAGGTGATCACGCGGGTGACCGGGATGGCGGTGGGCATCGAGGTGACCCGGCGGATACTCATACCCCTGGAACTGCACAACACCTACTGGCCGCTGTATCCGGCCGAACAGGTGCTGCGCGTCCCGCATGCGCGGGCATATCACGAATTCAATTGCGCGCGAGTCGATATCACGGATATCGATCCCGGCTGGGGCCTGCCCGACGGGGCCATGGTGTCCAGCGGTGCGGATCTGAACCGCTTCTTCATGGCCTTGCTGTCCGGGCGCGTCCTCGCCCCGGCGCAACTCGCGGAGATGCAGGCCACCGTGCCCAGCGGCGATGCGCGGCGCTCGGAGGAATTCGGGCTGGGCCTGTTCCGCTGGACCACGTCCTGCGGACTCGAGGCCTGGGGCCACGGCGGCACCATGCACGGCACCTTCGTCTACGGCGGAGCGACCACGGAGCGTTCGGTCACGGTCGGCATGAACCAGATTCCCGATATCCTCGGCGCGCGCTCCCGTAATATCGATCTCGACGAGGTTGTCGATGCTGCGCTGTGCGCACCTCGATGATCTGCGATAGATTCGTTTCGGATTCGTGCTCGGCATTGGACTACCGGCGTGGCCGGGTTCCGGAAGGAATCTCGAGTTGGGGACATCTGGCGCGGGGGATGGTGCCGGGTACCGGATACTCGTCGACAACGGCGAGTACTGGTTACGCAATCGCGGGGATATCGCCATGATGGTGATGACCGTGCAACGGCTGCGCGAACGCTGGTCGGCCGCGCGTATCGGCATGCTCACCGATCAGCCACGGGTGCTGCGGGCCGTCCTGCCCGAGGCGGAGCCGGTCTTCGCGGCCGCGGGCGGGTACTGGGGCAGAAGCGGTATGGCCGGACAGGTCGACGCCCTGGTCGGAACGAAATTCGTGGGCCCCGCGGCAGTGCAGTGGCGGGCCGCGACCGAGGTGCCCAAACATCATCTGCGCGGTGCGCGGCAACAGGTGCGCACCCTGCTCAGCGGCGAACGGGAACCGGAGCCCTCCGGTATGCCGCCGCTGCCGCCCCCGCCGCGGGCGGTCGAGACCGCCTCGCTGGTGATCGCACAGGGCGGCGGATATATGACCGATGTCGATCTGTACCAGGCGCATCGCACGCTCAACCTGCTCGACAAGGCGCAACGGCTCGGGATTCCGACCGTCATGCTCGGGCAGGGGCTCGGGCCCATGCGGAATCCGGAACTGCTGCGCCGCGCGGCCGAGGTGCTGCCCGGCGTCGGCCTCATCGCGCTGCGCGAGGGCGTGCGCGGGCCCAAACTGCTGGCCGAACTCGGCGTACCGGCGGAGTCGGTGGTGGTCACCGGTGACGACGCCGTCGAATTCTCCTATCGCATGCGGCGTCCGGAGATCGGCGGGGATCTGGGTGTGTGCCTGCGCATCGCGGACTATTCGAAGGTCAGCGATTCGGCGCGCGACACCCTGGGCGCGGTGGTGCGGGCACGGGCCGAGGAGTTCGAGGTGGCGCTGGCGCCGCTCATTATTTCCGAGTACGACTCCGAGGACCGCACCTTCACCCTGCCGCTGATGGCGGGCGCGCCGCGGGTGCGGCCGGTCATCGGCCGGGCGGGCAGTGCGGAGGAGGTCGCCCGCCAGGTCTCGCGCTGTCGGGTGCTCGTCACCAGCGCCTATCACCTGGCGGTATTCGCGCTCTCCCAAGGTATTCCGGCCGTCGCTGTAACAGCCTCGCAGTACTACGACGACAAGTTCTATGGGCTGGCCGACATGTTCGGCGCCGGATTGCGGATCGTGCACTGCGACGTCGACAACCTGGAGTCCGAACTGACACGCGCGGTTCGGGAATTATGGGCGTCGGCGCCGGAACTGCGGGATACGCTGCAGCAGAAGGCAGTCGAGCAGATCGACGCCGACCGCGCGGGTCTGGAACGGGTGTTCCGGCTCGTGCCCGCCGCTGCCGACTGACCCGCAGGGGGAACCATGACCAACTTGTCGGTGTGCGTACCGGCCTACAATTCGGCACGCACGCTCGAAACCACGCTGCGCTCGATTCTGGCGCAGGACACCGAGTGCGAGGTGCTGGTCCTCGACAATGCCAGCGCCGACGAGACCGGGACCATCGCCAAATCCTTCGACGATCCGCGGGTGCGGGTGCATCGCAACGAGGCGACGCTGCCGATCGGGGAGAACTGGAACAAGGCGGTATTCCTGTCCAGCGGGCGCCTGGTGAAGGTGGTGTGCAGCGACGATATCCTCGTGCCCGGTGCGCTGGGGAAACAGCTCGAGGTCATGGGGGACAACGGGATCGCGATCTGCTCGGCCAAATTCGAGGTCATCGACGAGGCGGGCGAGGTCGAGGAGACCGGGCTCGGGCTGCCGGATCTGCTGGGCCGTCAGGATGCGCGCACGCTCATGCGCACCATTGTGCGGCGCGGTCCCGCCGATTTCGGGCCGACCGCGGCGGCGGTGTTCCGGCGGGCGGATTTCGACCGGGTGGGCGGCTTCCGCGGGGATCTGGTCTTCCCGATGGACGTGTACCTGTTCGCCCGGGTGTGCGCCTTCGGCGACTTCTTCGGTATGCCGGAAGTGCTTGCCGCCTGGCGTAATTCGAGTTTCAACCTGTGCAGCAACACCTCCACGGTCAGCAAGCTGACCGAGATGCTGCGCTTCCATCACCGGCTCGGCTCGGAGTATCCGCAGTTCGTCGGCCGGGGTTCGGTCCTGGGCGGCGATTTACGGCTGGCGCGCGCGGCCGCCGAGCGGGTCCGCATCCGGGCGACGGCCACTGTCCTCCGCCGCCCGGAACTCCTGCGCTAAATGGTCCAGAGCGGACCGTAGGTCACGACGGTGTCGCCGCCGTCGCTCACCACGGCGACCCACGGGCGAATGGTGACCTGCCCGATCACGCCGCTGACCGTGCCGTGGAAGCCGGACATCTGAATGAAGCCCTCACAACCCGAGATATCGCCGCTGGCGGCCTCGACGGTCTGGATGCCCGGGCCGAAGCCGACCGACAGCTCCACGCCGACCTGCGGGATGAGCTGGCCCAGATTGACACTGGGGGTGTCGTCGAGCTCGAGGCCGAGACTGGGACTCCACCACTGGAAACGGATCTTGCCGTCCAAGGTGGCGGGATAGCCGACCTGATAGCCCAGGGTGATCTGGCCCGACCACTTCTTGCAGTCCGCGCCGGACACCTGGTTCGAGGCGCGGCCGTCATGGAACCATTCGCGGGTCAAGGGATTGCCGTCCAGCGGCGCCACGAAGTTGATGCGCGTATCGGATTGGATCGCCTCCACCGTGCGGTTCTGCCGGTCCACAATGGAGTTGGAGCTGTCGATGCCCGCCCCGGCGGGGCTGGCGCCCAAGGCTAGGCCGACGGTGAGGGCCGCCGTGACGGCCATGGTGCGCGCGGTGGCGCGGGTACGGATGTACTGCGAACGCTTCATGATGTCCCCATTCCCTCATCAGGTATTGCGTCGCGTAATGACTACGCGTACAAGAATTCCCCTACCAACAGTTGATTATTCTAGGCCGATCGGCCATCAATGACATTGACAGTCAAGGACCTTCGGGAGGATCCACAATCCACCTCCCCTCCAACCGGGGCCACCGCGACCGCACTTCGGGCAATAGATCGGGCAGCGTGAGCAGCACCCGATCAGGTTGTGCGGCAACCAGTTCCGTCGGGCTGATGATCGGAACATCGGTGCCCGGCATGCGGCGGCCCTGTTTGGCGGGGGAAGCATCGGCGACGGCGGTCAGGACGGTGGAGTCCACGCCCGTCAGGTGGAACAGCGCGACCGCCCGGGAGGCGGCTCCGTAGGCGTAAACACTGCGGCCCGAGGCGTTTTCGCGGTCGAGCCAGGAACGCAGGGCGCGCGCTTGGTGATCGGCGGCGCGTTGCAGCCGCCCCACCGTTTCCGGGTGTACGACCGCGGATTCGGCGGCGAGGATGCGGGCGATCGCCGCATCCGGCGTGATCGGGGGATGGACCACGGCGACGAGAACGGTTCCGCCGTACAGATCGAACTCCCACGCCGTCGCGAGGTGCATTCCGCAGTCCTCGAGCAGGCCGCGCAGGGCAGCCAGCGAGTAGTAAGCGAAATGGCCGTGCCGCAACGCATTCCATTGCCCCTGGCGGACAATGGCGTGCAGCGAATGGAACTGGAGCAACAGCACGCCCCCGGCCGCGGTGGCGGCCGCGCGCGCCGCGAAGGCGGCGCGCTGATCGGGCTCGTGCATGATGCCGAAACAATCGATCACGACATCGGCGGGCGCGGTGTCCTCGGCGGTCTCGGTGAAGCCGCGCTCGGCGAGCAGCGGCAGCCAGCTGCCGCCGTGCGGACTGCCGAATTCCCGCACGGTGCGCCCGGGCAGCCACCCCGCCGCGGCCACCCGGCGCAAGGCGTCGGCGGCCTGATCGCGCAGGGCCTGCGGCTCCACGCCGCGGGGTTCGGCGGTCACGGTGTCGTCCTCGGCCAGCTGCGCCAGCTCGCAGCTCCCGCACAGGTCCATGGCCAGCGGATGCAGGGTGTCGGCGACCGTGCCGATGGCCGGAAAGTCGTCTGCCGCAGGCATTTTGCCGAGATCGCGCACCCGGTGCAGGGTGTGCGCGCCACATGCGCGACATCCGCGCGCCACCGGCGCCCTCATGGCACCATGACCTGGTGCGCATCGAACCCACCACGCTGGCCGACGTGCTGGTGCTGACCCCGCAGCCCTTCCGGGACGGCCGGGGCCTGTTCACCCGGACCTTCGACGCCGAGGAGTTCGACGCCTTCCTCGACACCCCGGGCCTGGCCGCGAGCTTCCTGCAGGATTCGCAGTCGCGGTCCTACCGGGGCGTGGTGCGCGGTATGCACGGGCGGCTGGGGCGCGGTGAGGCCAAACTGGTGCGCTGCGCGCACGGCGCGGTGCACGACGTGCTGGTCGATATCCGCCCGGATTCGCCGACCTTCGGGCGGCAGCAGGCATTCCTGCTGGACGACAACGACTTCCGGCATCTCTACGTGCCGCCGGGCTTCCTGCACGGCTTCCAGGCGCTGAGCCCGGTGGCCGACGTCTGCTACCGCATCGCCCGGCCGCACGATCCCACCGAGGACATCGGCGTCGCCTACGACGATCCGGAACTGGCCATCGCCTGGCCGCAGCCGGTGACCGTGGTCTCCGACCGGGATGCACACGCGGGCTCCTGGCGCGAGCTCCTCGACCGGCACCTCAGGCCCCGATCCTGATCCGGCGCAGCTCGTCGTCGAGGACGCCGGATTCCTTGAGCGCCGTCAGGTGCGCCAGCCGGGTGAAGCGCTGGAAGAACGCCTCGGCGGTGAGCCCGCGCGCGGTGTACTCGCGGTACAGCTCCGCCGCGCCGTCCGGAATGCTCCAGCCCGCCTCGAAACCCAATTCCTTACGGGCGTAACCGAAGTCGACCCGATAGGAGCGCGGGTCGGCGCCGCTCTCGCCGGTGATGCGCAGGGTGGACCCGGGTACGGCATCCACGACCGCCCGCGCGATCTCGGCCACCGTGAGGTTATTGGCCTCGGCGCCCACGTTGTAGGCGCGGCAGTGGATGGCGTCGATGGGCGCGGTCAGGCAGGCGTCGAAGGCGGCGGCGATATCTCGCGCGTGCACCAGCGGCCGCCAGGGCGTGCCGTCGGAGAGGACCTTCACCTCGCCGGTGAGCACCGCGTAGCCGACCAGATTGTTGAGCACGATATCTGCGCGCAGCCGCGGCGAGAAGCCGAAAGCGGTGGCATTGCGCAGGAACACCGGGGCGAACCCGGCATCGGCGATGGCGGCCACATCGTCCTCGACGCGCACCTTGGATTCGGCGTACGGGGTGAGCGGGCGCAGCGGTGCGTCCTCGGTGACCAGCCCGTCGCCCGCGGCGCCGTAGACCGAGCAGGTGGAGGCGTACAGGAAACGCCGCACCCCCGCCTGTTTGGCCAGCTGGGCCAGCCGCACCGACGCGTGATGATTGATGTCGTAGGTGATCTGAGGCGCCAGCGCGCCCAGCGGATCATTGGACAGCGCGGCCAGGTGCACCACGGCATCGAATCCGGATAGCTGATCGACGGTCACATCGCGCAGATCCACCGCGAGCGCGGGTGGGGCGGGCGGGGCGTCGCCGAGTACGCAGTCGGCGAAATAGCCGGTGTCCAAACCGATGACCTCGTGCCCGGCGGCCTGTAGCTCGGGCACCATGACCGTGCCCAGGTAGCCCTGGTGACCGGTGACCAGAACACGCATGATCATGCACCTCCGAAAGTAATGGTGGCCTTGTCGAGCAGGAACGCCTCCGCGTGCGGCGCCCGGCACTGCACGCCGCGCAGCCGGGTGAGCGCCAGGAAGGACTGCTCGTCGAACCAGTCCCGATGACGTTGCGAGGGATAGTGCTTCAGCAGCAGCGCGGCCTTCCGCTCGGCGACCCCCTCGGGCAGCGGATGGAAGACCGAGGGCTGCGGAGTGTCGTTCTCCCACTTGAGGATTTCGTATCCGAGCAGCAGGTGATCGCGGAACTCGGTGGGCGCCAGCTCGGCCAGCAAGCGGTGATCCTGATGGGCGTCGCCGCGCTGCGGGGCGAATACGGCCTCGGCATTGCTGCCGCGCCGCAGCGCCGCCACCGCATCCTTGACCCGCTCCCAGTGCGCGGGCGCGTACCCGTCGGGCACATCCAGAATGCGCAGATCCAGATCCGCGTCCGGGCAGAACGACGCCAGCGCGTCCTGCTCCTCCCGGGCCCGCTCGGTCCCGGCGCCACTGAGCACCAGCGCCCGGATGCGCACGCCGGGAACGGCTTCGGCCAGGGTCAGCAGGGTGCCGCCCAGGCCGATGGCCAGATCGTCGCAGTGTGCGGCGAGCAGTGCGATCTCCCGAATCGCGCCGGTGTGGAAACGGATCATGGCCTGGACTGCTCCCATACCATCCAGGGGCGCTCACCGCGCTGATAGCCGGAATCCAGTTCGGCGCGTTCTTTGAAGGTGTCGGCCGGTTTCCAGAAGCCGTGGTGCTGATAGCCGAACAGGCGACCCTGGGCGGCGAGCGCGCCGCAGGCGTCCTCCACCAGATCGCCACCCGGCGGCAGCAGGTCGAAGACCTCCTGGGTGAGCACGAAGTAGCCGCCGTTCTCCCAGATGGGCAGGCGCGCGACCGGGGTGATGTTCTTGACCTCGCCGGTGTCGGTCACATCCACGCAGTGGAACGAGGATTGCGGCGGCACGATCATCATCGACGCCGCGGCGCCTGAACCCTGGAAGTCGCTGATCATCCGGTCCAGCGGGGCATCGGTGAGGACGTCGGCGTAATTGGCCAGGAAGAACTGCTCGCCCGCCAGATGCTCGCGCACGCGGCGCAGCCGTTCCCCGATGGGCGATTCCACGCCGGTGTCGACGAAGGTGATGGTCCAGTCGCTGATATCGGACTGCAGCAGCTCCACCGTGCCGCCGCGAATGACGAAGTCGTTGGAGACCGACTCCTGATAGGTCAGGAAGAAGTTCTTGATATGCGCCGCGCCGTATCCCAGGCACAGGATGAAGTCCTTGTGCCCGAAGTGCGCGTAGTAGCGCATGACATGCCAGATGAGCGGGCGCGGGCCCACCATCTGCATGGGCTTGGGGATCATGTCCTCGGTGCCGTTGCGCATGCGCATTCCGTAACCGCCACAGAAGAGTACGACCTTCATTTCGCGTGCCTTTCCGCACTGTGGAGTGTCGGGAGGGGGTAGATCAGCGCGGCGCCGCGGTCCAGGACGTGCGCCAGTTGCGCGGTGATCTCGGCCTCCAGATTCCAGGGCAGGACGACCACCACATCCGGCTCGTCGTCGGTGAGCCGCTCGGGGGCGTGGATGGGAATGCGGGTGCCCGGGGTGAATCGGCCGTGCTTGTAGGGATTGCGGTCGACGGTGTACTCGAGCAGATCGGGGCGGATGCCGCAGTAGTTGAGCAGGGTATTGCCCTTACCGGGCGCGCCGTATCCGGCCACGCGTTTGCCGGAAGCCTTGGCGTCCAATAGGAATCGGAGCAGGTCCTGGCGGACGCGCTCGGCGCGGGGACGCAGTTCGAGATATCCGGCGACCTCGTGCAGACCGGCCTCGGCCTCCACGCGCAGGACCTCCGCCACGCGCGCGGCGGGCTCGGCCACCGCATCGGGCCGGGCCCACAGGCGTAGCGAGCCGCCGTGCGTCTGGAGCAGTTCCACATCGACCACGGTGAGACCGGCGGTGGCCAGGGCCCGCTGCGCCGAGAGCACCGTGTAGTACTGGAAATGCTCGTGGTAGATGGTGTCGAACTGGCCGAGCGCCACCAGGTTCAGCGCGTGGTGCACCTCGATGGAGAGCCAGCCGTCGTCGGCGAGCAGGGTGCGCAGCGAGCGGGTGAAGCCCAGCAGATCCGGTATATGGGCATAGACATTATTGGCCACCACCAGATTCGCGGGGCCGTGCTCGGCGCGGACGCTGGCGGCGAGGGTCTCGTCCAGGAAGGCGGTCACGGTGGGCACGCCCTTCTCCCGCGCGGCCGCACCGACATTCACCGAGGGCTCGATCCCCAGGCAGCCGATCTCGGCGGCCACGGCGTGCTGGAGCAGATAGCCGTCATTGCTGGCGACTTCGATCATGAAAGACGAGTCTCGCAGCGCGAGGCGTTCGATTGCCTGCTCCACGAAGAGCTTGGCATGGTTGACCCAGCTGTCCGAGAACGACGAAAAGTAGGCGTATTCGGTGAATGTCTCTTCCGGCGTGATCAGCGCCGGAATCTGCAAGAGCAGGCAGTTCTCGCACAAGCGCAGGTGCAGGGGATAAGTCTGTTCCGGAAGGTCCAGTTCGGCCGCGGTCAGAAACTTCTCGCAGGGCGGTGTCGCACCAAGATCGAGAATGCTTATCAGGTTGCTGGACTCACATAGACGGCATTGCACGCAGTTTCCCCACCTTTCACCGAGACCCGAACCACCGGAAGGTCGCTGCACTGTGGTCGGATCGGTCCGGCCTTACGTTACAACAGGTTTGACCTGCGCCCCGGCCGTCTCGGAAGGATCCGAAGGTGATCAGGGGGTGAATTTCTGCGACCCGCAGAACCGTGCGTTCGCTTGGCAAACTTACGAGTCATGCGCAATAAGGGTTACATGCTGGTTACGGTGACTGTCCAGTGCTGCCGGACCTGCGATTTTGCGAATAGGTGGAATAGGGGGGTGGAAACGGGAAACCGGTCGTTACGCTGCCCGCGACTTCCCGGAAACATTGGGGCTACGCATATTTGGCTGTTTCGGTCAGGCCGGGTGTGTAACATTCGGCACCTAGCCACCGAAGTGATCGGTGGCCCCATCGGTTGTCATGAGCCTGAAAGCCCTTGGGGAGCCGGCATCAGCCCGTTCTGTGGAACTGATCAGTGGGGATCGGAACCGAGTTCTCCCGTGGGGGAGGTGCGTTCGTTTCATGAGTTACGAAGTTTCCGCCGGCCGCACTGTGCGCGCGAGCCGGTTGCCGCGGCCGGAGCCACGTTCCGACAGGGAGCGCTGGCAGGGGGATTACGCGCGCCGATTGGCCGTGAGCGATGTGCTGGTCGTATGCCTGGCCATTGCCGCGGCCCAGATCATCCGCTTCGGCGGACCGGCCTCGCCGCCGCTCGCCTCGACCTTCCCGGTCGAGGTCGGCTACACCATGGTCTCGGTGGTGCTGGCGCTCGCCTGGTGCCTCACCCTCTCGGCCACCGGCACCCGCTCGCTGCGCGTAATCGGCAGCGGCACAGAGGAATACCGCCGCGTGGTCTCGGCCTCGCTCCGACTATTCGGCGGCGTCGCCATAGTGTCGCTGCTGCTCCGGGTGGATACCGCCCGGGGCTATCTGGCCATTGCCCTCCCGCTCGGCATGATCGGGCTGATGCTGGAGCGGCGCATCTGGCGCAGTTTCGTCGCCAAGCGCCGGGCCCGCGGCGAATACCGCACGGCCATGCTGGTGGTCGGCAGCCCGGATGCGGCGCGCGCCATGGTGGCGGCCTTCTCGCGCGATGCCGAATCCGGTTATCAGGTCGTCGGCGTCTGCACGCGGGAGGACGAAGGGGATGTCGCCGAACGTTCGCTGGAGGTGGGCGGGCGCGAGATTCCCATTGTGGGGAGCGATCGTTCGGTCATCGCGGCGGTGCGCCGCACCGGGGCGGACACCGTCGCGGTCACCGCGACCGACAATCTCGGCCCGGCCGACTTCCGGCGCATGGCCTGGGAACTGGATCCGCTGGGCGTGGAACTGATCGTCACGCCCGGGCTGGTGGATATCTCCGGTACCCGCCTGACCCACCGCATCGTGGCGGATATGCCCATGCTGCACGTGGAGAAACCGCAGTACGACCGTGCGAAGTCGATTCGCAAGGAGGTCTTCGACTTCGGCTTCGCCCTGCTGGCCCTGCTGCTCACCGCCCCCACGCTGCTCGCCATCGCGCTGGCGGTGAAGCTGGACAGCCGCGGGCCGGTGTTCTACCGCTCCGAGCGCATCGGCCGCGACGGGCAGCCCTTCCGGATGATCAAGTTCCGCAGCATGTACGCCGATGCCGACGCGCACATCAATGCGCTCATCGCGGGCAATGGCGGGAACCCGGTGTTCTTCAAACTGCGCGAGGATCCACGGGTGACCCCGGTGGGCCGGATCATCCGCAAGTACTCCCTCGACGAACTGCCGCAGTTCTTCAATGTGCTGCGCGGCGAGATGAGCATTGTCGGCCCGCGCCCGCAGGTGCAGCGCGAGGTGGATTCCTACGACGGGGTCATGCGGCGGCGGCTGCTGGTCAAGCCGGGCGTCACCGGCCTATGGCAGGTGAGCGGGCGCTCGGATCTGACACCGGACGACGCCATGCGATTGGACCTCTCGTATGTGGAGAACTGGTCCATGGTGCTCGATCTGCTGCTGATCGCGAAGACCATCGGGGCGGTCACCAGGGGCGAAGGCGCGTACTGACGCATCAAGTGAACAGGATTTACTAATACCAGTTCACAAAGCGGTGTGTGGTGTGGTTCACTCCAGTGGAACGTGTTCCAAAGGAGGTACCCGTGTCCGCGCCGTCCATCCCGTCGGGCTTCGATTTCACCGATCCCGATCTGCTCTCGCAGCGCCTTCCCGTCGAAGAGTTCGCCGAACTCCGCCGCACCTCGCCCGTCCACTGGGTCCCCCAGAAGGACAGCGGCTTCAAGGACGACGGCTACTGGGCCGTCACCCAGCTCGAAGACATCAAGGAGATCTCCAAGACACCGGAGGTGTACTCCTCGGAGGAGAACACCGCCGTCATCCGCTTCTACGGCGACATCCTGCGTGAAGAGATCGAGGTGCAGCGCTTCCTGCTGCTGAACCAGGATCCGCCCCGGCACACCAAGCTGCGCCGCATCATCTCCAAGGGTTTCACCCCGCGCGCCGTGGAGAGCCTGCGCAATGCGCTGCGCGACCGCGCCGAGCGAATCGTGCACGAGGCGAAGAAGACCGGCAGCGGCGACTTCGTCAAGGATGTCGCCTGCGAACTGCCGCTGCAGGCCATTGCCGAGCTCATCGGCATCCCGCAGGAAGATCGCGGCAAGATCTTCGACTGGACCAATCAGATGATCTCCTACGACGATCCGGACTTCGACGGTGATCACAAGGTCGCCACCGCCGAGGTCATGGGCTACTCCTGGAACCTCGCCGAGGAGAAGCGCAAGTGCCCGGTGGATCTGGGCGGCGCCGAGGACATCATGTCCACCCTGCTCAATGCCGATGTCGACGGCGAAGCCCTCGCGTCGGACGAATTCGCCTGGTTCGTCATCCTTCTGGCGGTCGCCGGGAACGAGACCACCCGCAATGCCATCACCCACGGCATGAAGGCCTTCGTCGACAATCCGGAGCAGTGGGAGCTCTACCGCGAGCAGCGCCCGCGCACCGCGCCCGACGAGATCGTGCGCTGGGCCACCCCGGTCATCGCCTTCCAGCGCACCGTCATGTCCGACACCGTGCTCGGCGGCCAGCAGATCAAGCAGGGCCAGCGCATCGGCATGTTCTACAGCGCAGCCAATTTCGACGAGCGGCACTTCGAGAACCCGCACCAGTTCAATGTGCTGCGCAACCCGAACCCGCATGTGGGCTTCGGCGGCACCGGAACGCATTACTGTGTGGGGGCCAACCTCGCCCGCCTGGAGATCGACCTCATGTTCAATGCCATCGCCGATGTCATGCCGAACCTGCGCCAGATCTCCGAGCCGGTCCGGCTCCGTTCGGGCTGGCTCAATGGCATCAAGAGCTGGCAAGTGGCTTACGAGTAAACGGAAGTACGAATGACAGAGACCAAGCGACGCGGCCGGATGCCCACGGTGAGCGATGCGGACATCCGGCGCGTCGCGCGGTCCCTTCTGGTGGAGCAGGGCCTCGATGCCATCACCCTGCGCGCCATCGCCCGGGAGCTCGGGATCACGGCCCCGGCGCTGTACCGGTACTACGAATCGCGCGAGGCGCTGGTCGCCGCCGTGCGCAGCGATGTGTGCGTCGATCTGGCCCGCGATATGGCCGCCACGCTGAACGGCATCCCCGACGATGCGGGCGTGCGGTTCTTCGCCATCTGCCGGGGTTTCCGGCAATGGGCGCTCACCCACGCGCGCGAGTTCACCCTGGTGTTCGCCTCGCCCGCGGCCGCCGGAATCGACAGCGCCATGCGGCAATTCGGCGAGCCGGTGGGGCGCCTCTTCCTGGAGGCGGCCGGACGCCTGCTCAACGAGTACGAGATCGTCACCCCGCCAACCGAACTCATTCCGGCCGAGCTCCGCGATGACCTGATCCGCTTCCAAGCGGATCTACTTGCCGTGCTGTCGGATTCGGGCCAGAAGTTCCCCGCCGAGAAGCTGGATCTGGGCGTCAGCTACGTGATGATCCAGTTCTGGGCCCGCCTGTACGGTCACGTGACCCTGGAAGTCTTCGGCAACTATCCGCTCCACGTCTCGCACCCCGATGTGCTCTTCGACGCCACCCTCGCCGATATCGGCCGCAGCATCGGCCTCGTCGGCGGCTGAGGCAGCTGCTACCTCGGGTTGACGCGCCATGGGATCCAAAGGTGATTGCACCCGGCCGCCCGCGGCGCGCCGACACACGGCAGCGCCATAGGCCTTCTATAGCTGCTATAGTATCCCTATGGCGAAGACAACGATTCAAACGAGCGTCGCGACCCGTGACAAGTTGCGGGCGCGCACCCCCGAGGGCTCCACTCTAGAAGACACGATCCTCGCTCTCCTCGCTCACGATGATGCGCGTCGCGATCGGCGAAAAATTCTGCTGGAGCAGCGCTTTGCCGAAGCCGCTGCCAATTCCGACTCTGTCGCGCGCGCCAACCGGATGGCCGACGAACTCGCACAGCTCGCACAGCTCGCACAGCTCGCCACTGACGAGGCCAAATGACCGGCTACGTTCTCGACGACACCCTGCTGCGGGCTTTAGCGCAAGGCGACGACGATGTCGCCAACCTCATCGCCAGCTTGGACGCTCGCAACGTCCGCATGGCCGTGCCCGTCAACACCCTGTTGATGGCGCAGGCCGGGTTGTCCGACGAGCAATCCGAATACCTGAACGCTGTCGTTGAACGCGTTCCCCACATTCGACTCGACGACCTCACTGAGCTCGACCACATCAGTGCCATCGCCAGGGTGGAGGCCTGGATCCGCGAACCTGAGGACATCGCTGCCGCTCACGCGCTGGCGCTGGCGAAACTGCTCGACTGTCCGATCCTCACTCTGGACTTGCAACGCTGGAAACGCCCGCAGACCGCCGTGCCCTGGCAGGTGCGGCTGATCGAGTACCGTCAGGAATGATTCGTCCTGCTCGCCGTCGAACCGCGAGCCGACTCTCCAGCAGTGACCTGCACCAGCACCTCACCCCCGGTGCCCCACAGCGACTTCCGCACACCCGAATACACCGGCTTCGACACCGTTCAGGACACCTACTGGCAGCAGGATCGCGGAATCGGCGGCTCCTTCGGCTTCAACAGCCGCGGGGCGAGCAGGGCGGCGGCTGTCATGGGGCGGTGCGAATCAGTGCCGGGCGTTCGTCGTCGAGCACCGGTTCGCCGAGGCCGACCCGTTGCTGAATGCGCTTCATCCACGCGGGCGCCCACCACACGCGGTCACCGAGCAGTTTCATGACGGCGGGCACCAGCAGCATGCGCAGGATGGTGGCGTCGATGAACAGCGCGGCGATCATGCCGTAGGCGATGTACTGCATCATCACCAGATCGGAGAATGCGAACGCGCCGGTGACCACGAGCAGGATGAGGGCCGCCGCGGTGATGATGCGGCCGGTGTGGGCGGTGCCGGTGCGGATGGCCTCCTCGGTGGTGGCGCCGCGGGCGCGGGCTTCGACCATGCGCGACAACAGGAAAACCTCGTAGTCGGTGGACAGACCGTAGATGATCGCGATGATCAGCACGAGGATATTGGACTGGATGGGCTGCGGCGTGAAGTTCAGGATGGTCGCGCCGTGGCCGTCGATGAATATCCAGGTGAGGATGCCGAGGGTGGAACCCAGACCCAGAGCGCTCATCAAGGCCGCCTTGATGGGCAGGATCACCGAACCGAAGGTGAGGAACATCAGCAGACCGGTCAGCAACAGCACCAGCGCGATCATCATGGGCACCCGGGTGAGCAGGGCCTCGATGCTGTCGTGCTGGATGGCGGGGACGCCGCCCACCAGCAGGGTCATGCCGTCGGGGACGTCGATGGACCGCAGATACTCGATGGTGGCATCGGCCTTGCCGGAATCGGCGAGAAAAGCCTTGGCGCGGTAGATCTCCGGCTGACTCACCGACCGCATGGGCAGATCGAACTTACCGGCCAGACCCGGCGCTTTATTGGCGGCATCCCAGGCCGGGCCGATATCGCTCGGCTTACCGGAGACCAGAATCAATTCCACCGGATCGGATTTGCGCAGCGGGAAGTGCACGTCGATCTGCTGCTGCGCCAGGCGAGCGGGGTTGTCCGGCGGCAGGTACTTCTCGCTGAACCCGCCGAAGGCGATGCCGCGCATGGGCAGAATCAGCAGGAACAGCCCGAGCACAATGGGCACCGCGATCTTCACGGGATGTCGCATGACCCAGTCGGTGGTGCGGCCCCAGAAGCCGCTCTCGATCTCCTCGGCGGTCTTGGTGCGGCGGAATCGCTTGAAGCCCAGCGCATCCACGCGCGGGCCGAGTACCGCCAGGGCGGCGGGCAGGATGGTGACCGCGGTCAGGGCGGCCAGGGTCACCGTCGCGATCACACCGTAGCCCATGGACTTCAGGAAGCCCTGCGGGAACAGCAGCATGCCACCCAGACTGACGACGATCATGGTGGCGGAGAACACAACCGTGCGGCCCGCCGTCATCACCGAGCGCCGCACCGCCGCCTCGGTGTCGTAGCCGTCGGCGAGCTCCTCGCGGAACCGGCTCACGATGAACAGGCCGTAGTCGATGGCCAGGCCGACGCCGATCATCGAAACCACCGGGCCGACAAAGGAGTTCACCTCGGTGACGGTGGTGACCAGGCGCATGATCCCGTTCGCGCCCGCGACGGTGAGCAGTCCGAGGATCAGCGGCAGCGCGGCCGCCACCACCCCGCCGAAGATGAAGAACAGCAGGATCGCCACCACCGGCAGTGCGAGCAGCTCCATGCGGTGCACATCGGCCGCGGCCGTGTCGTTGAGCGCGCCCGCCAGGCCCTGCAGACCGCCCACCTGCACCTTCACGCCGGGAACGTCGAAGGCGTCCTTGACCTTCCGATAGTTGTGCATCATGGCGGTGTCGTCGTCACCGCGCAGCGCGATGGCGGCAATGGCGTGCTGCCGGTTCTTCGTCGCCAGCGCCGGACCGCTGGCCCGCCCGGTCTCGGTCGGCCAGTACGCGCCGTTGATGCCGGAGATCTCGCCGGGATACTCCTGCGGCAGGCTGTTTAGATTGCCGACGATGGCGCGGCCGAGGTCCGGGTCGTCGACCGTCTTGCCCTCGGGTGCGGTGTAGAGCACCACCACGTCCACATCGTGACTGCGCCCGAAGGCCGCATCGGCCAGCCGCGAGGCCACCGCGGACTCCGAGGACGGATCATCCAACCCGCCCGAGCTGAGTTCCCCTTCGAGTCCGGAACCGTAAGCGCCCAAAGCCAATAGGCCCGCGGCCACCACGCCGATGACTCCGAACCGCCACCGGCACGCGAAATCCCCCCAGCGGGCGAACAGGTTCATGCAGCACGGTAGCAAGCAAGATCGGACTCGGCACCCGTTCCCATTCATCCAAGGCGCCCACGCGATCCGGCGGTAGCGTATGCGCATGACCGAGACGACCGCGCGGCAGGCTGCCGCCGAGAAGGAGATCCTGGCGGCACACGAGAACTGGCTGGCGGCCATTGTCGCCAACGACGCTGTGCGCATTGCCGAATTCGTCACAGCCGATTGGGTGATGGTGTCCGAGCGCGGTGTCGCGCCCGGCACCCAGTTCCTGGACCTGGTGGCCGCGGGCGAGCTCACCCATTCCGCCATGGACCGCGTCGGCGAACCGCGCATCCGGGTCTACGGCGAATCCGCGGTGCTCACCGCGCGCATCGTGAATACCGCCCACTACCAAGGCAATCGATTCGACGCCGACGAATGGACCACCGACCTGTACCTGTACCGCGACGGGCGTTGGCTGTGCGCGCTGACGCAGTTAACGAATGTCGCCCCAGCCTGAGAACTTGTTGCGAATGCCGAAGCGCTCCATGATCGCCGGGCGGCGCAGATCGCGGGCGATCCACTCGCCGAGGGTGACACCGGCGGCCAGGGCGCAGCCCACCGCGCCCGCGCTGAACAGCTGGTTGAAGCCGATCAGGGTCTCACTGTTGAGCAATGCATACAGGCCGCGGTAGACCTTGAGGCCCGGCAACAGCGGCGTGATGCCCGCGACCGCCACCACCAGCGGCGGCGTCAGGGCGCGGCGAGCCAGCAGGCCACCGGCCAGGCCTACCACGACCGCGGCCACACCGGAGGAGACCACCGGACCGAATCCCGTGTGCTGCACCAGCAGGTACACGCCGATGGCGGCCGTGCCGCTGAAGGCCGCCGCGGTCAGGGCCCGGCGCTCGGCATAACAGGCGAGGGCGAACGCCAGCGAGGTGACCGCACCCGCGAGCAGCTTGAGCGGGAGATTCTCCAGATCGCGCGTCGGCGACATATTGACGGTGGGCACCGTGAGATCGAGCCGCTCGGAGATGCGCAGCGTCAGGATGATGCCCGCGATGATGCCGCCGGTCATCATGACGACCTCGAGAATGCGGGCCGACGCCGTGATGGGAGCGCCGGTAATGGCGTCCTCGACCGCGCCGACCAGCTGTAAACCGGCCAGCAGCACCGCGATTCCGGCCGCGATGATGAGCGCCGGATCCAGTTGCAGCCCGCTGGCGAAGGTGGAGATGAGCACCGCGGGTACGGCCGCGATCGCACCGCCCACCATGTGCTGGAAGAAGAAGGGCAGACCGCGCCGGTTGAGGCGGCGGTTGGCGCGGTCGATGGCGGTCGTGGTGGCGAAACTGATCAGCGCGATGAGCAGCCCGCCATTGAGCAGCAGCGCCACCGCCGCCGCCATGAGCGCCCAGCCGAAGGTGGACCACCAGCGGTTGTACGGATGCGGCGCGGAGGTGATCTCGTCGAGCGCCGCGAGGGCCACCTCCGGGGGCAGCAGCTCCCGGCGAATGCGACGGGTCAGCCGGTCGACCGCCGCGAGCCGGGTGAAGTCGAGCGAACGGGCGTGGACCACGCTCATGGTGCTGGCGGGCGGCAGATTCGGGCCGCGATCGACGGAGATGCGGATGGAGTTGTAGGTGACGTCGATGGCGATATTGGTCAGGCCGTAGGTGGAGGCGACGAACTCGATCTGGGCGGAGGTGTCGGTGACCGCGGTACCGGCGTCGAGGACCACCTCGCCGACCCGCTCGGCCAGATCCAGGACCTGGGTCACCTTGGCGTCATCGGTGAGGTCGATGGGCTGCAGCGGCGCGGGCGCCTCGACCACGGTGTCCACGGTGGCGCGGCGCTCGGCCACCACCCGGTCGGTCAGACCGTTCAGCAGCCGCCGCCACCGTTCGCGCAGCCCGGCCGGGCGGCCTTCGAGTTCGGTCGCGAGGTCGTTGCTCACACCGAAAACGTACACGGGTGGGTGGGATCACCCGGTTGTACCGAGCGATGGCACTACTGTTTGAAGCATGGCGAGCGACGGCGATCGGACAGCGGACCACATACGCGCAGCCCTCGACGGCCCCTGGCGGGAAGTACGGGAGAAGGCGCGCGAACACCTCGACGACGAACGGCTCTACGGCGATCCCTCCCTCGATTTCCGGGCGGCGCGCGCCCGGGTGCTCGAGCAGATGCGCCTCGTCTCCACCTTCGGCTGGGCCGCCAAGGGCTTCCGGGAATCGGGCAGCGATATCTGGGATCCGGGCGCGGCCGTCACGGCCCTGGAAATGCTCGCCTACACGGATCTGTCGCTGTGGGTGAAATGCGGTGTGCAGTGGGGACTTTTCGGCGGGGCCGTGGAGAACCTCGGCACCGAGCGGCACCGGGAGTACATCGATCGGCTGCTACCCCTGGATCTGCTGGGCTGCTTCGCCATGACCGAGACCGGGCACGGCAGCGATGTGGCCAATCTGGAGACCACCGCCACCTATGATCCGGCGGCCCAGGAGTTCGTGGTGCACAGCCCGACTCCGTCGGCGCGCAAGGACTACATCGGCGGCGCGGCCGAACACGCCCGCGTGGCAGCGGTTTTCGCACAACTCGTCACCGGTGGGAAAAGCCAAGGGGTGCACTGCTTCCTGGTGTCCATCCGCGATGCCCAGGGCAAGGACCTGCCCGGCGTCACCACCTCCGACTGCGGTCTCAAGGGCGGCCTGCCGGGCGTCGACAATGGCCGGATCATGTTCGACCAGGTGCGAATTCCGCGCGAGAACCTGCTCAACCGCTATGCCGATGTCGCCCCCGACGGCAGCTACAACTCCGAGATCGAGAACCCCAGCCGCCGCTTCTTCACCACCCTCGGCACCCTTGTGCGCGGCCGGGTCAGCGTGGGCGGCGCGGCGGCGGCCGGAGCGCGGGTGGCGCTGAGCATCGCGGTCCGCTACGCCGAGCAGCGCCGCCAATTCGCCGATCCCGATACCGGCGAAGAAACCGTGCTCATGGACTACCGCAGCCATCAGCGCCGGTTGCTGCCGCTGGTGGCGCGGGCGTACGCCCTGTCCTTCGCCCAGAACGACCTGGTGCAGCGCATGCATCTGGTGCAGACCGGGGAGGACACCGAGCCGGGCGCCCAACGCGCACTGGAGAAGCGGGCGGCGGGTCTGAAGGTCGCCCAGACCCGGCACGCCACCCAGGCCATCCAGGAATGCCGGGAAGCCTGCGGCGGCGCCGGATATCTCACCGAAAACCGTTTGGTCACACTGAAAGCCGACACAGACGTCTTCACCACCTTCGAAGGCGACAATGTCGTCCTCACCCAGCTGGTGGCCAAGGAACTGCTGACCGCCTACTCCGATGAGGTCCGCGACCTCGACGCGCTCGGCTGGGTTCGCTTCGCCGCCACCATGACTCGCGATGTGGTCCGCGACCGCACCGGTGTGCGCCAGCTCATCCAGCGGCTGCGCGACCGCTCCGATCAATCCGTCGACGAAGGCGATCTGTCGCGCCGCGATGTGCAACTCCAGCTCTTCGCCGACCGCGAGGACTATCTGACCCGCACCGCGGCCCACCGCCTGCGCGCCCGCGCCAAGGAGACGGGCCCCTTCGAGGCGTTCAACAATGCCCAGGACCACATTCTCGCCGCCGGGACCGCGCACATCGAACGCCTTGTGCTGGAAGCCTTCATCGACGGCATTGCCGAGATCGCCGATCCGGGGGCGCGTGAACTCGCCGAGCAGGTCTTCGACCTGTTCGTCTACACGACCCTCGAGGACAACCAGGCCTGGTACATCATGCACCGGTTCATGTCGGTGGAGCGGGCGAAAGCCGTGCGGCGCGGGGTGAACGAGCTCGTCGACCGCCTCCGCCCGCAGGCCCTGACCCTGATCGAGGGCCTCGGCGTCCCGGAGAAGGTGCTGCATGTGGCCATGCTGGACACGAAGTCCGGCTAGAGACCGATCGGCATGATCGCGCCCGCGGACATGCCAGGAGGCTTGACTGGGAAATGCTTGCGTTTCCGGGGATGCGGTTGATCTAATCTCGGTCGCCGGTGACGGATCGGTTGTGTCGCTGGTGATTTGCCTGCGGAGGTTCTCGGCCTAATCGGCGAATCCGGGCAAATATCCGGCAGTGGCGTGCGATATTGGTCTGCGGGAAGGGGCATGTGAAGTAGGTGGTCCCGTGCACGGGGCCGCCACCGGCACAACCCATGGAGGCACCGGTTCAATGACGACCCATACCGTGGCCGCGCAGTCTGAGCTCGTCGCCGCGGCTGATCTTGTTTGCCCACACCGCAACTCACCGGCGCACGCCTTGCTGGGGCGCACTCCGGTCTCGATCGACGAGCGTGTCGAGGAGTGTCAGCGGTTCTTCGCCCAGCCCGAGTTGGACCATCTGGCGCCGGGACGCGGGGAGGACGCGGCCCGGCGGCTACGACGGACGGGGACCTATCGCCACACCCTCGACGAACTGCGGATCGGGACCAAACTGGCATGGCGCAATCACGATCGGTGTGTGGGCCGCAGGCATTGGCGCGCACTGGATGTGCGCGATGCGCGCACCGTCACGACCGCCGCCGATCTCGCCCTCGCCTGCTGGGAGCACCTGAGCCTGGCGACCAATAACGGCGCGGTGCGCTCGACCATCACCATCGGCCCGCCCGCCGATCTCGACGGTCGCGGCTTCCGCATCCTCAACCCCCAGCTCATCCGCTACGCCGGGTACCGCACCGAGCGCGGCGTCCTCGGCGATCCGGCCAATGTCGGCCTGACCGACCTCGCGCAGACCCACGGCTGGCGGGGCGCGGGCGGGCGATTCGACCTGCTGCCACTGGTGATTCAGTGTCCCGACGGCAGCGTCCAGGCCTTCGACGTCCCATCCGAACTCGTGCTCGAGGTGCCGCTGCACCACCCCGAACTCGCCTGGTTCGCCGACCTGGGCCTGAAATGGCATGCCGTCCCGGCCGTATCGAACATGGACCTCGCGATCGGCGGCCTCGACTACGCGTGCGCGCCCTTCAACGGCTGGTACGTCTCCTCCGAGATCGGCCGCAACCTCGGCGACAGCGACCGCTACAACATGCTCCCGGTCATTGCCGACCGCATGGGCCTGGACCGCAGCAGCGACCGCACCCTGTGGCGCGATCAAGCCCTGATCGAACTCAGCCGCGCAATCCTGTACAGCTACAAACGATCCCGCGTCCACCTCGTCGACCACCACACCATCGCGCGCCAGTTCGTCGACCACGTCAACCGCGAACAGGCCGCCGGTCGCGCCTGCCCCACCGACTGGACCTGGATCAACCCCCCGCTCTCCGCCAGCCTCACCCCCACCTTCCACCGCTACTACGACCCGCCGAACCCGGACATCCGCCCGGCCTTCATCCGCCGTGATACGCCGCCGCCCGTGCCCCACCCCGAATCCGCGACCGCACCCGAGGCCGCTCCCCGCCGCGCACCGTGGCGCGACGCCGTCCGCAATCTGGTGCGTTCGGGAAAGCGGTGACGGGTGAAAGCTATTGGCAGAAATGGGTTTCGGTGATGAAGGGGTCGGGGGGTATGCGGAGGGCGGTGCGGGACAGCGCCCCGGTGAGGTTCGACCAGAAGCGGCTCGGGGTCATGGGCTGGTGGACGGAGTCCATGAGTTCGGCGAGGGCGCCGCAGGACAGGGCCGCGCGTGCCGCGAAGACCTGAGCCTTGGTGACGTCCCGGGTGTCGTGCATCCGGGGAATCACGGCCGGGTCGGCGTATTGGGCCACGACCCAGGCCGTGGGGAGCCATTTTTCGTGACCGGGGCGGCCGGGTTTCTCGAGGAGGAGGTGGCCCGCCAGCGGGGAGGCCAGGCCGTTCACGTCTATGAACGTGCCCCGCAGCGGCATGACCGCCGCGGCGATTCCCATATTGTTGTAGAAGTAGCCGCTGCGGTCGGGGACGGTGGGGGACAAGGGGATCAGCCAGAGGTCGCCGTCGGCGGTCATGCGGGTTCGCATGACCAGGGTGCGGTCGGGGCGGTCGGTCAGGGTGGCGAGGGTGGCGGGGAGGGGGGTGTCCTTCCGGCGGGAATCGGCGGTGGGGTGCGGGTCGCGGTAGACCGCCGTTTCATAGCTGCGTTCATCGGTGATGCCGGTGGAGCTGAACTGTCTGCCCTCGTAGGGCGGTCCGAGGAGGAGACCGGCCAGCAGGGCCCAGGCGGCGACGAGCGCCACGCCGATCGACTCGGGGCGACGGGCGCGGGCGACGGGGGCCATCAGCAGGGGGAGCAGCAGGGCGAACAGCACGGGGACCCAGAGCCTGGCATGCATGTAGTCGCCGCCGACCGGCACCAGATAGAGGCCGAGGGCGAGGGCCGCGAGCACCGGGGACGCCATGAGCGCGGCGGTGCGGCGGTCGACCGCGGTGCGGTCGAGCATGCGGGTGGCGAGCACGGCGATCACCAGCAGCGGGATCCACAGCAGGTAGGCGCCCATGAAGTCGTTGAGATACGACACGCCCTGGGTCCATCGCGCGCTGCTCGCCTCCTTGGCCAGGGCCGGAAGCGGTACGAGAATGCCGTAGTAGCCCGCGCGGAAGATCTCGTAACCGACCGGCAGGACCAGTCCCGCGGCGCAATACGCCGCGCCGCGCCGCCACCCCGGGCGCGCGATCACCAGCGCCGTCGCGCCGAATACGGCCGCGGCGATGGCGAAGTCGGGGCGGACCAGCGGGCCCGATCCGATGATCACCATGGTCGTCACCAGATGCGCGCGACCGGACTGTTCGGTGGTCGAGACCATGAGCCACCACACGACGCCGAACCAGCACAGGCTCAGCCCGGTCTCCAATCCCGATGTGGCGTAATCGCGGAACCCGCCGACCGCGATCGGCACCAGGACGCCCACCGGCAGGAGCACGCCGGTCTCACCGCGTTGCCGATGCAGTTTCGCGCAACCGGCCAGCCCCGCCGCCAGTCCGGCCAGCGCGAGCACCAGGCCGAGCCCGACCGCCGAATCGGCGATATCACCCGGACGCAGGTAGGCGAATCCCGCGAGGACCCACACCCACAGCGGACTGGTGGCCGCCTCGGCGCGGCCGAACGGGTTGTAGTTGGGTCCCTCACCCGCCAGGATCTGCTGCGCCACGCGGACCACGATCATGCCGTCGTCGCTGATCCAGCGGCGCTGGAACGCCAGCACACCGAACAGCAGTAGTACCAGCGCGGCCGAATAGAAGGTGATTCGACCCGTCCACGCCCCGGCCGCCCTGTCGGGTATCGCGACCGCCGGTTCGGCTGAGCGTTCGGCACGGTCGATCGCCGCGGTCATGGGGTCGGGCTCCTGTCGCTCGGGTCGTGGACCGCCCGCGCAGGGGACACCACCCTCCGATTGTCGAGGGGTATGGACACGCCGGGAAGACCTGAAAACCTGGGCCCCGCAGCCCGGTCCGGCACGCAGTAGGCTCCGCATGTGCCGTCCGACGCGCCGCTGCCCGCCGACCGCCTGTTCGACCTGCTCGGGGCCGACTACGAGCGGGCCTTCGGTCATCTGCCCGAACAACATGCCGCGCTGGCCTGGCTGTGCGAGCGGCTGCCGCCGGGCGCCCGGGTGCTCGATGTCGGCAGCGGCACCGGCGTCCCCACCGCACGGATCCTCGCGGACAACGGGTTTCGGGTGGCGGGCATCGACGTCTCGCCCGTCATGGTCGAACTCGCGCGGCGGCAGGTGCCCGAGGCGGTCTTCCAGCACGCGGATATTCGCGAATTCCAGGTCGAGCCGGGCAGTCTGGATGCCGTCTGCGCCTTCTTCCCGCTCTTGCAGATGACCCGCGCCGAGATCGACGCGGCGTTGCAACGGATGGCGAGCTGGCTGCGGCCGGGCGGCTATCTGGTGCTGGCCACCATCCCGGCCGAGGTGGAGCAGATCGACGTCGTCTTCATGGGTCATCCCGCCCGCGTGAGCAGCTATGCCGCGACCGAGTTCCCGGATCTGCTGGACCGGGCCGGGCTGGAGGTCCTCGAGTTGCGCGAACGCGGCTTCGTACCCGATCACCCCGATGCGGTGGCCGAGCAGCACCTGTTCGTATACGCCCGCCGCCTCGGCTGAGACCTGCGCCACATTCGTTCCACTACAGGCTGTCGTAGACCAGGATGAGGTTCGTATCGACGACTGTTCGAGCCCGGGGGCGGGAATGATCACGAAACTGTCCGGCATCGCCGTTCGCGCACCGAAATTGGTGCTGATCGTCGTGGGCGTGGCCTTCCTGCTCTGCGGCGCGCTCGGTGCGGGCGTCACCTCGAAGCTGACCAATGGCGGATTCGTGGGCACCGACTCCGAATCCGCGCGCGTCGCCGAGATTCTCGAACGCGACTGCGGCATGTCCGGCATGCAGTTGATGCTGACCGTCGAATCCGAGGGCGGCGTCCAGGGCGCGGCGTCGACGGCGCGCGGCCGGGCGATCGCCGAGCGGCTGAAGGCCGACAACCGGGTGGCACAGGTGGTTTCGCCGTGGACGGAGCCGCAGCTGGCCGGGACGCTCGTCAGTCGCGATGGGGATATCGGGCTCATCGTGGCCACCGTGCGCGGGGACGAGAACCACGCCCCGGCGACGGCCGACGAGATCGCGCGGGGACTGGACGGCGACGGCCAGGACGGCGTCACCGTCCGCGCCGGTGGTCAGGCGATGGTGTGGCACGAGACGGGCACGCAGACGCAGCAGGACCTGGCCGTGGCCGAGGCCATCGCGCTGCCGCTGACCTTCCTGCTGCTCGTCTGGTTCCTGAGAAGCCTTGTGGCCGCCGCCATTCCATTCGTCACCGGGGTGGTGGCGATCGTCGGCAGCACGGCGATCCTCTATGCGCTGACCTTCGTGGTGGAACTGTCGATCTTCGCGCTCAATATCGTGACCGCCATCGGGCTCGCCCTGGCCGTCGACTACTCACTGCTGATCATCGGGCGCTATCGCGAGGAGATCGCCAACGGCCGCGATCGCACCGAGGCGCTGCGCATTGCCGCCCGCCGGGGCGGGCGGGCCGTGGCCTTCTCCGGGGTCACCGTCGGCATCGCGCTGATCGGAATGTCGTTCTTCCCCTTGAACTTCCTGCGCTCACTGGCCTTCGCGGGGCTGGCGGTCGTGGCGCTGTCCATCGTGCTGGCGCTGACCCTGGTTCCCGCCCTGCTGGCGGTGCTGGGGGAGCGCCTGACCCGGAAACCGTTGCGGGAAGCCAAGCCTGTGGGGGAGAGCGCGCTCTATCGGATCGCGCGGACGGTGCAGCGCAGGCCCGCGCTGTGCGCCCTGCCGGTGGTGGGGCTGCTGCTGGTGCTCGGTGCGCCGATCCTCGGGCTGAAGCTGAGCCTGCCCGACGACCGCGTCCTCCCGGGAACCGTGCAATCGCGGCAGGTCGGCGATCTGCTGCGAGATCGGTTCGACGGCAATGCGACCGGGACGGTGCACATCCTCGTGATCGAACCGGTGGATGTGGGCGCGTACGCCGGAGTACTGGCCACGGTTCCGGACGTGCGCGGCGTGACCGTCGAAACCGCGGAGGACACAGCGCATTTCACCGTCGCCAGCGGACTGGACCCGTATTCCGAAGCGGGGCAGCGGCAATTGGACGCACTGCGCGCCGTCGAAGCTCCCGCGCCCGTGCTCTTCGGCGGGCTGGCGCAGCAGACCGCGGATTCCGCGTCCGGCATCGGACAGGGCTTCCCGAAGGCGCTCGCCTGGATAGCGGTCACCACCTTCGTGCTACTGCTCCTGCTCACCGGCAGCGTGGTGCTCCCGCTGAAAGCCCTGGCGCTCAATGTCCTGTCGCTGTCGGCGGCCTTCGGTGCACTGGTGTGGGTGTTCCAGGACGGCCATCTCGGCGGCCTGGGCGCCCTCGCCACCGGCTACACCATCGCCACCCTGCCCGTGCTGCTGTTCTGTGTCGCCTTCGGCCTGTCCATGGACTACGAGGTGTTCCTCCTGGCCCGCTTCACCGAGGAATGGGAGAACTCCGCGAAGACCCGCGCCGACAACGACAATGCCGTCGCCCTCGGCATTGCCCGCTCCGGGCCGATCGTCACCGCGGCCGCCGTCATGATGTCCGTCGTCTTCGCGGGCATAGCCGCCAGCGGCGTCTCGCTGAACCGCATTCTCGGCCTGGGCCTCACCCTCGCGGTGCTCATGGACGCCACCCTCGTGCGCATGGTGCTGGTCCCGGCATTCATGCGCGTCCTGGGCACCGCCAACTGGTGGGCGCCCGCCCGCATGCGCCCGGTCCTCGAAAAGGCCGCCGTCCGCGAGTGATCCACCGCGGCCGATCCGGTGGCCGATCGTAATCCGTTACGCCGCGCCGAATTCTCGGCGATACTCCGGCCGTGGTGGAAATCAGCGTCCTCGGCGCGTTCGGCCTGACGGTCGACGGCGCACCCGCGGAACTCGGGGGAACGCGGCAGCGCGCCGTGCTGGCGCGGCTGGTCGCGGCGCGCGGCCAACTGGTTCCGGTGGACCGGCTCATCGCCGATCTCTGGGGTGATGACGCACCTCCCCGGGCGCTGGGCGGGATCCAGGTCTTCGTCTCGCATCTGCGCCGCGCCCTGGAACCCGGGCGCGCCCCGCGCACGCCCGCCCGAACCCTGGTCACCGCACCCCCGGGATACGCCCTGCGCCTGCCCCCGGCGGCGGTGGACGCCTGGCGCTTCGAGGACCTCCTCGCCGTCGACGGCACCGGCGCACCCGTTGCCCGAGTGGCCGCCTACAGTGCGGCCCTGACCCTGTGGCGCGGCCCGGCCTACGCCGAATTCAGCGAACTACCCTGGGCCGCAACCGAGGCCGCCCGCCTGATCGAACTGCGCAATACCGCCGTCGAAAAGCGCGCCGCCGCCCTCCTCGAAACCGGAGCGGCCCCCGCCGTGGCCGCCGAACTGGAGTCCCACCTCGCCGACGACCCCCTGCGCGAGGAACCCTGGCGCCTCCTCGCCCTCGCCCTCTACCGCAGCGGCCGCCAAGCCGACGCCCTCGCCGCCCTCCGCCGCCTACGCCACACCCTGGCGACCGAACTGGGCGTGGATCCCAGCCCCCCGCTGCGCACGCTGGAATCCGACATCCTCACGCAAGCGCCACATTTGGCCCTGCCCAACGACCCCGTGGTGATCACGACGGGTGCGGCAGCCCCGGCCCGCCATCCCGCCGCGGACCCGGACGCGAACGGCCCGCGACCCGCCGACTTCTTCGGCCGGGAAACGGAACTGGCCGCACTCGTGGACTCCGCCCGCGCCGGTGCCCGCCTGGCCCTGATCGCCGGAGAACCCGGCGCAGGCAAAACCGCCCTGGCCCGCCGCCTCGCCACCGCCCTCCCCGACTGGACCATCGCCTGGGGCCCCACCCCGGAAACCGAAGCGGCCCCGGCAGGCTGGGCCTGGGGAGAAATCCTCCGGGAACTGAACTCCCGCTGGCCGGTCACCGACCCCCTGCTGGCCCCCATGCTCGGCGGCAGCCGCGCGACAGCCACCAACGCCCCCGCGGCAATGAGCTGGTCCGAGCAACCGAGTCGCGGCGGCTCGGGTGTGACGGGCCGGGCCGAGGCTCCGGCTGGGGACGGTGGCGCGGGTGGCGGAACCGGCGGTGCCGCGGTGGCGGGCGGGGATCCCGCGTCGGTGCGGTTTCATACCCATCGGGCCCTGGAGCGGTATTTGGCCGGGGTGGCGGCGGAGGCACCGCTGTTGTTGGTGCTCGAGGATCTGCATCGGGCCGATGAGGAGACGCTGTCGCTGCTCGCGGTATTGCCGCGGCGGGTGGCGCGGACTTTTCTGATTGCCACGTATCGGCCTGGGGAACTGCCGGAAGGTTTCACGACCACGCTGGGTGAGCTCGCGCCACTCGAGCCGGTGCGGATCGCGCTGGACGGGTTGGCGGAGAGTGCGGTGGCGCAGCTCGTGCGGTCCTGTTGCACGGGGGACCTTGATCCGGAGGTGGTGGCCGCGATTCGGGAACGGACGGGCGGGAATCCGTTCTTCGTGCGGGAGACCGCGCGGCTGCTGGCGGCGGCGGGGCCGGAGGCCGCGTTGCAGGAGGTGCCCAGTGGGGTGGCCGATGTGCTGCGACGGCGGATCGCGCGATTGCCCGCGGTCGCGCAGACGGTGTTGCGGTGTGCGGCGGTGGCGGGGCGGGATGCGGATGTGGATCTGCTGGCCGCCGTGACCGGGGAGTCCGAGGACACCGTGCTCGATGCGCTCGAGGCCGGGGGATTGACCGGGCTGCTCACCGAGCGCACCGATTCGGACGGGCAGCTGTGGGGCGTGCGGTTCACGCACGTACTCATACGGGACACGTTGTACGACAGTGTTTCCCGGCTGCGGCGGGCCCGCATCCACGGGCGAGTGGCCGATGTGCTGGCCCGGCGGGCGGGCGTCGACCCGGCGCGGCTGGCACAGCATTGTATGGCCTCGGGCGATCCGGCGCGGCTCGCGGATGTCGTCGAATACTCGTGCCGGGCAGCGGAACTCGCCGAATCGCGATTCGCACACCGGACCGCGGTCGGACTGTGGGAGCAGGCGCTGACCGCCTTCGATCAGGCCGAGACCGGCCGGGAGGAGCGGCGCGCCGAACAGGCGCGTCAGCGAATCGAGCTGGAGGTGGCCCGAATTCGTAGCTGCGCCCTCTCCGGCGACATCATCCGGGCGCGGGTGCTCCGGGACCGCGCACTGGCCGCCGCACTGCGACTGGATGATTCACTGCTGGCTGCCCGCGTCATCACCGGATTCGATGTGCCCACACTGTGGGTCAACCGTCTGTACGGCACCCGCGAGACAGCCGTCATCGCCGCCGCCGAAGCCGCCCTGCCCACGATCACCGAACCGGTACTGCGCGCCGCCTGCTCACCAGCCTGGCCATGCAGCTCGACAGCGAACCCGGCCCGCGCGGCCGCGAAGCCGCCGCCGAAGCCGTCGCCCTGGCCCGCGAGATCGGCCGCCCCGAACTGCTCGCGCACGCCCTCAACGGCCGCTACCTGAACCTGTACCACAGCGCCGACCTCCTCGACGAGCAACAGCGGGTGGCCACGGAAATCCTCACGCTCGCAACGGCACACGACCTCGGCCTCTACCAGGTCCTGGGCCACCTGCTCCTGCAACAGGTCACCTCCGCCCGCCTCGACCCGGCCGCGGCGGAGCACTGGACCGCGGGCACCCGCCTGGCCGAAGACATGGACCTTCCACTCCTCGGCAAAATCGGCGACTGGGGAAAATGCATGCGCCAGACCCTCGCCGGGCGCTTCGCCGCCGCCGAATCCGCCTACCTGGAAACCGCCGCCCGCATCCGCGGCGGCAGCGCCTTCGGCGGCGAAGTGGCCACCGCCTGGGTCGGCATCTACACCATCCGCTACGCCCAAGGCCGCCTGGGCGAACTGGTCAACGACACCCTCCGCCTCCACGAAACCCTCGGCCGCCTCCCCGGCACTGCCGACATGTACGCCCTGGCCCTCCTGGAAGCGGGCCGCAGCGACGAAGCCGCCGAAGTCGTCGCAGCGACCCCGCCCTGCCCCGCCGATATCCGCGCGGACTTCCACCGCGACCTCCACCTGACCATCCGCGGCCTGGTGGCCGCCGGTCTCGCCGACAAGCCCCGCGCCGCCGCCGTCTACGACGAACTACAGCCGTACGCAGCCAGATTCGCCGGAACCATGACCGCGGCCCTGGCCCTGTGCCCGGTGGCTCTGGTCCTCGGCGACCTGGCCGCTCTCCTCACCCGCGACGACCCCCGCGCCCACTACCACCACGCCGCCCGAATTGCCCGCACCGCAGGCTCCCAACACTGGGAGCTGGCAGCCCTCGACCGAATCCGCAGCTTCCCCCACCCGCCCGACCCACCCACAAAGCGGGAGTGCACACCCTTTTCCGTGGGTTCACACCCTCTATACCGGGTGTGAACCCACGGAAAAGGGTGTGAAGTCCGCGGGAGCTGGTGGCGGGCGGGCGCGTGGTGGGAGGTGGGCGGGTAGGTCGCTATCGTGCTCGGGTGACTCGATCGACTGTTGCCGCGGACGGTGGGCTCGTGGGATGGAGGCGGCGGGCGGCGCTGATTGTGGCGGCAGTGGTGGTGACCGTGTTGGTGCCGTGGTTCTTTCCGGTAGGTGGGGGACCGACGGGGTTCGACCGGGCGGTGGGGGAGCACGTTCATTCGTCGTTCGACGGGCACGCGTGGATCTATCGGGTGCTGGTGGCGCCCAGTGTTGCCGTGGTCGTGGTGTCGCTGGTGGTGGCGGGGGCAGGATGGTTCGCGTATCGGCGGGAGTGGTGGCGGGCGGGGTTCGTGCTCATTGCGCCCGAGGTCGCCATGGTGGTGAATGCGCTGGTGCTCAAGCCGTTCTGGGATCGGCCGCTGGAGGGGTACCTGGCTTATCCGAGCGGGCACACCGTGCATCTGGTGGCGGTGGTGACGGCGTTCGCGCTGGCCGGTGAGTCGGCGCGGGTGCGGGTTACGGCGGTGGTCGTCATGGCGGTGGTGCTGCCGGTGGTGCTCGTCGGGATGGTAGGCATGGGCTATCACTATCCGACCGATGTGGTCGGCGGTGCGGCGGCGGCCGTCGCGCTGGTGGCCGCGGTCTACCTGCCGGTGCGCTACCTCGCGGTCAGAGCGGGCCGTACGCCACGATCCCCGCGACAATGAACCAGACCACCCAGAGCACGGCGATCACCATGCCGATCGTGAGCATCAATCGCATGAACCCGCGGCCGAGTTCCAGCTCGCCCTGCCGACGCGGATACAGCTTGCCGGGGCTGAACCAGGGCGAGGGCACCGTCATCCGGTGTCCGCCCTCCATGGCCTCGCGTTCCTTGCGCGCCTGCTCCTCGGCATAGGCCTCGGCCTGCGCCTGCTGCGGCCCGCCGTGCCACAGCGTAATGTCCACCGGCCCCAGGAAACCCTCGTTCAGCAGGTCCTGCGGCGCGGGCAGATACGGCAGAATGCCCAGCCCGCGAAACGCCCACGCCACATCATTGGCCGACCACTGCGGGCGCCCCCGCGAGGACAGCGTGGTGAAGTAGTCGCGCAGCCGCCGCGGATCATCGCCGAGCAGCACCTGGAAGCTGGGATCGCTCCACAGCTGCTGCACCTGCACGGTGGATCCGGAGGTGGGCACCACCAGCACCACGCCGTGCACCACCCGCTGCCCGAGTCCGCGCTCGGCCAGCCAGTTCTGTAGCGCGAAGGTGTGATCGCGGGATTTGTCCAGGGGCGTGCGCTTGTCACCGCCCTCGAAGGTGATCAGCTTGTCGCCCATCCGCCAGGGGCCGTTGAGCGGGACCTCCAGCTCGCCCTCGCTGCGCTCCACCAGCGCCTCGGCCTCGATGACCATGCAGCTGGTCGGCGTCCAGACCACCGCGTCGAACGGGTAGAGCCGATCACCGTGGAACAGGCTGCAATTGACGGTGGCGACGCCCTTGGGGTCCCCACGGCCCTTCCAGGTGCGCAGCCAATCGATGAGCACCTTCTCGGCATGGGTACCGGCGGTGTTCTGCACGCGGACGAGCATCGGGTCTCACCTTCGTCGTCGAGAAGACACGGCTGAATGAATGGTACGCGGCCGGATCACTCCGTTTCGGCCGCCACGCGGCCTTCTTTCACCGCGGCCACCAGTTCGGCATGGTCGGCCTCGGTCCGATCGGCATAGCGCACCGCGAAGCGCGCCACCGCCTAGTCGAACTCCTCGGCCTCGGCGAGATAGCCTGCGACCAGGCGCGGATCGAGCGACCGATGGTGCGCCCGCGCCAGCAGCGCCCCCGCCAGCCGCCCGTAATCGTCCAGATCGCCGGGTTCCACGGCCGCCGGATCGATACTGCCCTTCAGATTCCGGAACTGCCGCACGATGAACGGCAGCTCCTCGCCCCCGAGCCGCAGCGTGGTCCAGCCCAGCAGAATGTCGGATTCGGCCTGAACCATCCTGGTGGACTGCACGATTCGCTCACCCTCGTGCCGGGCGGGCGCGGGCGGCAGATACGGCGACAGCGCCGAGGGCCGCGCCTGCTTGATCTGCAGGACCAGCGCCTCGTCCTGATTGCCTTGCAGCAGCGCCAGATAGGAATGCAGCCCCACGCTGCCGGTGCCCACGATGCGGAAGGCGATATCGGACACCGAGTATCGCGCGATGAGCTGACGCCGCGATTCCCGCAGTGTGCCCGCGTATTCGGTGAGCCCATCGATCACCGCCTCCGCGATATCCTCCTCGACGGTGGTGAGGATGGGCGGATCGGCCACGAACTTGTGTGTGCTGATCCCGGTTTCGTGATCCTCGAGGTGCTCGGTCCATTTGCGCGCCACCTTGGCGCTGGTGTTCTTGCGCGCCTTCTTGGCCGCCTTACGGAAGTCGTCGAGCAGCGCATCCGCCCGCACCCGCCCGATGACCGATTCGTCCGGGAGCGCGTTCCAGGAGGTGAGGAACGGCTGCTCGGCCAGCGCCGCCATGGCCAGCCGATACGAACGGGCGCTGTCGCGCGCGGCATCGAAACAGTCCTGTTCCGACGCCCCGCCCTCGCGGCCCGCCAGCACCAGACTGGCCGCCAGCCGCTCCAGATCCCATTCCCACGGTCCCGGCACGGTCTCGTCGAAATCATTGATATCCATGACGATTTCGCCGCGCGGCGTGCCGTACAGGCCGAAATTGGCGGCATGCGCGTCACCGCACAGCTGCGCGGTGAGCCCGCTGGCGGGCCCGTCGGCGAGATCGGCGGCCATGAGCCCCGCCGCACCCCGGAAGAAGGTGAACGGCGAGGCCGCCATGCGCCCGTGCCGCAAGGGAATCAAATGCGCGAGCCGCCCCTGATTGCTGGTCTCCAGGAACTCCAGCACGCCGGGCCGATTCGCCCCGGCCGCCGCCCGATCCCGCGCGTCCACCGGGGTGCGATCCCGCAGCGCGCGGCCGCGCGCCCGCACCTCCTCGGCCGAGACGGGGGAGCGGAAGTCGATCATGTTGGAGCCCACGGCAACACAACCTACCGCCGGTCTCTATTCGGTGCCTAGTTGACCGGAATGGCCGGGTCCGACGGGAAGATCGGCAGCCGCAGCGCACCCGGGGCAAACTCCGGCACGGTCGGCCCCTTGGGCGCCACCGGGCGAATCCGGCGGTAGGGCGCGCCGAGCTCCGGACGCGGATCCGCCTCGCCCCGATTGGGCCAGAACGCCATCGCCCGCTCCGCCTGCGCGGTAATGGTGAGCGAGGGATTCACGCCCAGATTCGCCGTCACCGCCGACCCGTCGGCGATATGCAGCCCGGGATGGCCGAACACCCGCTGATACGGGTCCACCACACCGGATTCCGGCCCCTCGCCGATGACGCAGCCGCCGATGTAGTGCGCGGTGGCCGGGATATTGAACACATCCATGATCAGGCTGTGCACATCCCCGTTCACCTTCTTGCCGAAGCGCCGCCCGATATCGTGCGCCAGCGGAATCCAGGTCGGGTTGGGCTGCCCCGTGCCCTGCTTGGTCTTGAGCTGCCCCCACTTCCGATACGAGGTCAGCGAATTGTCCAGGGACTGCATGACCAGCAGGATCACCGACTTCTCCGAGGCCCGGTGCGCATTGAGGCTGCGCGCGAACACCACCGGATGCAGCAGGATGGCCAGCAGGAAGCGCAGGAACCGGAAGGCGCCGCCGTCCACGATCGGCACCGACAGCGGGAACAGCCCGTTCTGTCCCTTGCCGTAGTGGCACACCTCGATATGGGTGCTCTCCTCGGGATGAATCGAGGAGGTGATGGCCACGCCCTGGGCGAAATCGTCGCGCTCGTTGCTCACCACATTGAGGATGGCCTCGGAGTTCGACCTGGTCAGCTCGCCCAGCCGGGGCGACAGATTGGGCAGCACATGCTCGTCGCGCATCTGGTGCAGCAGCTTCTGGGTGCCCAGCGCCGCGGCCGCGAACACCACCTGCTGGGCGGTGAACACCCTGCGCTGCTTGCGAACCCAGCGATCCGAGCGCGCGGTCTCGATGGCGTACCCGCCGTCGTCGCCCGCCAGCGGCCGCACCTTGGTGGCGGTGGTCAGCTCGAAGACGTGCGCCCCGGCCTGTTCGGCCAGGTACAGGTAGTTCTTGGGGGTGGTGTTCTTGGCATTGTGCGGGCATCCGGTGAAGCATCGCGCGCAATGAATACAGCCGTTGCGGCGCGGCCCCGCCCCGCCGAAGTACGGATCGTCCACCTCGGCGCCCGGATCGGCCTCGTTGAAGAACACGCCCACATTGGTGGCGTGGAAGGTGTCGGCGACCCCGAGGTCCTCGGCCACCGCGCGAATCACCTCGTCGGCGGGTGTCATGCGCGGATTCGGCGTCACGCCGAGCATGCGCTGCGCCTGGTCGTAATAGGGCGCGAGCTCGGATTTCCAGTCGGTGATGTGGGCCCACTGCCTATCGGTGTAGAAGTTCGGCAGCGGCTCGTAGAGGGTATTGCCGTAGATCAGCGATCCGCCGCCCACGCCGGAGGCGGAGAACACCGCGCACTTGCCCAGCACGCTGATGCGCTGGGTGCCGGTCATTCCCAGGCGCGGGGCCCAGATCGCCTTGCGCACATTCCAGTTCGTCTTGGGAATGTCCTCAGCGTTCCAGCGGCGGCCGGATTCCAGCACGGCCACCCGGTAGCCCTTCTCGGTCAGGCGCAGCGCACTCACGCTCCCCCCGAACCCGGAGCCGATCACAACGACGTCGTAGTCGAAGTCGGGCATGGTCTTTCCTCTCGCAGGGCTGACTGACTACCTAGGATGAGAGGGAGCTGTATTTATTCTCTCATCGGTTCGGTATGGCGGAGACCATATCGTTTCGATGCGGCCTGGGCGAAACGGCGTGCCCGGATGGTGGGGTCGTCGCCGGTGGGGTAAGACCGGGGGGTGGCATCCGAGCGGAACGCCGAACCGGTGTACAGCGACCGCATCTTCACCGTGCCCAATGCGTTGTCCGTGCTGCGGCTCATCGGCGTCCCCGTCTTCCTGTGGCTGCTGTTGGTCGAGAAGGCCGACGGCTGGGCCTTCGCCCTGCTGGTCGTCAGCGGTGTCACCGACTTCCTCGACGGCAAGCTCGCGCGGCTGCTCGATCAGTCTTCCAAACTCGGCGCGATTCTGGACCCCCTGGTGGACCGTCTTTATCTGCTGGCGACCCTGGGCGGCTTCCTGATTCGCGGCATCCTGCCCTGGTGGGTGGTACTCGTACTGGTCGGTCGAGACCTGATCTTGACGCTGCTGCTGCCCGTCTACAAGCGCCGCGATCTCCCCCCGCCGGAGGTCATCTACCTGGGCAAGGCCGCCACCTTCGCGCTCATGTCCGCCCTGCCCTGGCTGCTGGCCGGGCAGATGGATTGGGCCGCCGCGGGTTTCGGCCGGGCCTTCGGCGGTGCATTCTTGATCTGGGGCACCGCGGTGTACGTCTGGACCGGCATTCTCTACGCCGGTAAGGCCGTCGCCGTGGCCCGAGCGATACCGCCCGTGCCGCACGAAGATCAGCATCGATAGGGTGTGGCACACGGATCGACGACGATCCCGGAAGGACCGCCCGTTGAAAGGACACCATCTGTGACCGACCTACCCCAGGACCTGCGCTACTCCGAAGAGCACGAATGGGTTCGCACCGTGGCACCGACCCGGGTGCGGGTGGGCATCACCGACTACGCCCAGTCACAGCTCGGTGACGTCGTCTTCGTGCAGTTGCCCGATGTCGACAAGAAGGCCGACAATGGCGAGAGCATCGCCGAAGTGGAATCCACCAAGAGCGTCTCGGACATCTACGCCCCGCTGGCCGGGAAAGTTGTTGCGGTGAACGAACTTCTGGCCACCGAGCCGGAGACGCTCAACACCGATCCCTACGGCGACGGCTGGCTGTTCGAGCTCGAGGTCGACTCGGCCGAAGCGCTCGACGCCGCGCTGGGCGGTCTGCTGGATGCCGCAGGTTATCAAGGAGTTATCGGAGGCTGAAGGAGCCTTCACAGTTCTACCTGCACAGGTGCGACCTGGCAGGGTACGGTCAATGCCAACAGATGTGCCGGCAGCCGGTGCCCGGGACTTTCGGGACCTATCCGACAGCTTGAAGGGCCGGTGGCCGTGACGCTGAAGGCATCAACTGCTTGCATGGATTATTCGGTTCGAGGAGGAGAGCAAGGGTGAGCGAGAACAAAGACCCGGGTTACCAGGAGACGGCAGCCGAGACCACTTCGGTGTTCCGTGCCGATTTCCTGAACGAGGTCGACACGTCGCGCACCGAGCAGACCGGCGAGCAGCCGGTGCAAGGGGTCGAGGGTCTCCCGACGGGCGCGGCACTGCTGGTGGTCAAGCGCGGCCCGAATGCCGGTTCGCGGTTCCTGCTGGATCAGCCCACCACCTCCGCGGGGCGCCATCCCGACAGCGACATCTTTCTCGACGATGTCACCGTCAGCCGTCGCCATGCGGAGTTCCGCCAGGACGACGACACCTTCCAGGTCGTCGATGTGGGCAGCTTGAACGGCACCTATGTGAACCGGGAACCGGTGGATTCCTCGGAGCTGCAGAACGGTGACGAGGTGCAGATCGGCAAGTTCCGTCTCGTGTTCCTGACCGGGCCTCGGGCAGCGTCATCCGAGGCCGCGGGCACGCTATAGGACCATCTGGAATGACTGGCGCAGCGCAGTGGACACGCGGGGGCATGTCGATCGGCTCCGTGTTGGATCTGCTGCGTCCGGATTTCCCGGACATCACCATCTCGAAGATCCGGTTCCTCGAGTCCGAGGGACTGATCAGCCCGGAGCGCACGCCTTCGGGATACCGCAGGTTCCATATCGCCGATGTGGAGCGCCTGCGGTTCGTGCTGACAGCGCAGCGGGATCAGTACCTGCCGCTGAAGGTGATCAAGGAACAGCTCGAAGCGATCGACAGCGGTGCGGCGACGCTCGGGGTGCGGGAACGCGAAGCCCGTGCCCGGGCGGGCGTCGACGTAGGTGGGGAAGCCATGTCGGCCAATGGGGGGAGCCGCCTGCGGCGGCTCGGCGTCGTGCCCGGTGAGGTATCGCCCGAGGAACTCCGGTTCGATCACGAGATCCGGATTCCGCGGGCGGACCTGCTGGAGCAGGCGGGAATCGACGAGAAGTTCCTGACCGAGCTCATCCGCGCCAATCTCATCACCCCCGGCGCCGCCGGGTATTTCGATTCCGATGCGGTGACCTTGGCCCGCACCGCGAAGGCGCTGAGCGAATTCGGTTTGGAGGCAAGGCATCTGCGCGCCTTCAAACTGGCCGCGGACCGCGAGGCCGCCATGGTGGCGCAGATCGCCGCGCCCATTGCCAAGAGTCGCGATGCCGATGCCCGCGCCCGCGCCGAGGAGACCGTGCGCGAGTTGGCGGCGCTGTCGCTGACACTGCACACCTGCCTGGTGAAGACCTCGGTGCGTGCTTCACTCGGCGGCTGAAATCATCGCCTAGACTCGGTGTTACGGCTCGCTCCGCTGTCGCGTGGCTGGGCGGGTCGCGAGTAATGGGAGGCAGTGC
The DNA here is from genome assembly GCF_001613405.1 of Nocardia crassostreae. Lineage (GTDB taxonomy): Bacteria > Actinomycetota > Actinomycetes > Mycobacteriales > Mycobacteriaceae > Nocardia > Nocardia crassostreae. Next base: position 11,866 of record NZ_BDCH01000023.1, on the reverse strand, counting down.
GATGAGCGAAATGCGCGTGATCGGCATCCGTGTCGAACAGCCACAGAATCAACCCGTGCTGTTGCTCCGCGAGGTGTCGGGGGACCGGTACCTACCGATTTGGATCGGCCAGGCCGAGGCGACCGCCATCGTGCTCGAACAAGAGGGCGTCACGCCCATCCGGCCGTTGACCCACGATTTGATCAAGATCCTCATCAAGGAGCTCGGGCACACCTTGAAAGAGGTGCGGATCGTGGATCTGCAGGAGGGCACCTTCTACGCCGATCTGGTCTTCGAGAACGATCTCCGGGTCTCCGCGCGCCCGTCCGATTCGGTCGCCATCGCGCTGCGGGTGGGTTGTCCGATCTACGCCGAGGAGCCGGTGCTTGAGGAGGCCGGTCTGGTCATGCCGGACGAGCGCGAGGACGAGGTCGAGAAGTTCAAGGAGTTTCTCGAATCGGTCTCGCCCGACGACTTCAAGGCCACCGACAGCTGATCTTCGGCAGGTCGCGGCGGCCGTTGCGAAAACGTGTCTCGACCTGAGGTTGAGGTAGAGAAACACGCGGTCCGTAAGGCTTGGTGGGACCCGATACTCCCGAGACAATCAGGAGAGTAGCCTCGACAGTTAGGCCAACGCTCCAGCGTCGATGCAGTATCCGGACAGAGCAGTGTCCAGGACACGAGCCCTGATAGGCCAGCAGTAAGGGAGTAGTCAGTGGGAGATCAACCGCACTCGCAGGATGTGGTGCAGCCTGGGCTGTTCCCCGACGACACGGTGCCGGACGACCTCGTCGGCTACCGGGTGCCCAGCGCCTGCCAGGTGGCCGGGATCACCTATCGTCAGCTGGATTACTGGGCCCGTACCGGGCTGGTGGTGCCGTCCATTCGCAGCGCGACCGGATCCGGCAGCCAGCGGCTGTACTCCTTCAAGGACATCCTGGTTCTCAAGATCGTCAAGCGGCTGCTCGACGTCGGCATCTCCCTGCAGAACATCCGCATTGCCGTGGATCATCTGCGCAGCCGCGGCGTCGAGGATCTGGCCGGGATCACCCTCTTCTCCGATGGCGCGACCGTCTACGAATGCTCCTCGCCGGAAGAGGTCGTCGATTTACTGCAGGGCGGACAGGGCGTCTTCGGCATTGCCGTCAGCGGCGCCATGCGCGAGCTGACCGGGGGCATTGCCAACTTCCCGGCCGAACGCGCCGAATCGGGCTCCGCCTCGGACCGTCCCGAGGACGAACTGGCCTTCCGCCGCAAGGCCCGTATGAGCAAGACCGGCTAGGAATCGATTCGACAACGCGCGCTGCCACGGGCAGCGCGCGTTTTTTGCGAAACCAACCCAGGCAACACGCCCGTAACTTGGCGCGAACTACACTGGCGTTGCGTCGCAGCCGTGCGGGAGAGTTCTGGGTTCGTCCATGGGTCGGGCACAGGCGCCGAAGGAGCAGCACCTCCCCGTCAATCTCTCAGGCACAAGGGACCGTGCGGAGTTTCGGCGCCTCTGGAAAGTGGTGGTCGCGAGCCACCCGCCCATGGTGAAAGGGTCACCGGCGCTTGCGCTGTCGATGACCTGAATCTCTCAGGCGCCCAGGACAGAGGGGGAGGGCAGACGACCGGTCGGCCCGCGTGGCCGACTTCCCGCCCACCCTTGGAGCTGCCGTGCAGACCCGTTCCTTCGCCGACCGCCACATCGGGCCCGATAAGGGCGAACTCGACCGCATCTTGCAGGTCGTCGGCACCGAATCGCTGGACGATCTCGCCGCGAAGGCCATTCCGGCCAGCATTCTCGACGCCGCCGCGGGCAATGGCCTGGACGCGCTGCCGCCCGCCGTCAGCGAGCACGAGGCGCTCGCGGAACTGGCCGCACTGGCCGGTTCGAATACGGTGGCCACCACCATGATCGGGCTCGGGTACTACGACACCCTGACGCCGCCGGTGCTGGTGCGCAATCTCATCGAGAACCCGGCCTGGTACACGGCGTACACGCCGTACCAGCCGGAGATCAGCCAGGGCCGCCTGGAGGCGCTGCTCAACTTCCAGACCATGGTGTCGGGTCTGACCGGCATGGATGTGGCCAATGCGTCCATGCTGGACGAGGCGACCGCGGCGGCCGAGGCCATGACGCTGCTGCAGCGGGCCAATCGCAAGTCCAAGTCGGCGCGGCTGCTCATCGACTCCGATCTGTTCCCGCAGACGCGGACCATTCTGTTCACCCGCGCCGAGCCCCTCGGCATCGAGATCGTCGAGGCCGACCTGTCCGGCGGGGTGCTGCCCGAGGGCGAGTTCTTCGGCGTGATCGTGCAGCAGCCGGGCTCCTCCGGGCGGATCGTGGACTGGACCGCGGTCATCGCGGCCGCCCACGAGCGCGGCGCGCTGGTGGCCGTCGGCGCGGATCTGCTTGCCATGACGCTGATTACGCCGCCCGGCGAACAGGGCGCGGACGCGTGCTTCGGCACCTCGCAGCGCTTCGGCGTGCCGCTCGGCTTCGGCGGCCCGCATGCCGGATATCTCGCGGTGCGCTCCGCCCATGCGCGGCAGCTGCCGGGCCGCCTGGTCGGCGTGTCCGTGGACGCGGACGGCGATGTCGCCTACCGGCTCGCGCTGCAGACCCGTGAACAGCACATTCGCCGGGAGAAGGCGCCCTCCAATATCTGCACCGCGCAGGTGCTGCTGGCCATTGTGGCCGCCATGTACGCCTCCTACCACGGTGCGGACGGGCTCAAGCAGATCGCGCGGCGCGTGCACGGGCATGCGCAGTGGCTGGCCGCCGGGCTGGGCGACGCGGTCGTGCACCAGACCTTCTTCGACACCGTGCTGGTGAACGTGCCGGGCGGCGCGGAAGCCATTGTGGCCAAGGCCAAGGGGAGCGGGATCAACCTGCGCCTGGTCGACGCCGATCACGTCGGTATCGCCTGTGACGAGGCGACCACCGACGCGCACGTGGTGGCCGTGCTCGACTGCTTCGGCGCCGAGGTCCCGGTCGGACCGGAGGGCGCGCTGTTCCACGGCAGGCCGCGCCCGCACATCGAGGTCCGCACCTCGGAATTCCTGACCCACCCGGCCTTCACCCGCTACCGCACCGAGACCGCCATGCTGCGCTACCTGCGCTCGCTGTCGGACAAGGACATCGCGCTGGACCGCAGCATGATTCCGCTGGGCTCGTGCACCATGAAGCTCAATGCCGCCGCGGAGATGGAATCCATCACCTGGCCCGGGTTCAACCGTGTGCACCCGTACGCGCCCGTAGAGGACGCCCCCGGCCTCATCAAGCTCATCGAGGACCTCAAGGGCTGGCTGACCGCCGTCACCGGCTACGACCGAGTCTCCTTGCAGCCCAATGCCGGTAGCCAGGGCGAGTACGCGGGCCTGCTGGCCATCCGGCGCTACCACCTGGATCGCGGTGATACGCACCGGGATACGTGCCTCATCCCGTCCAGCGCGCACGGCACCAATGCCGCCTCCGCCGCCATGGTCGGCATGCGCGTGGAGGTCGTGAAGACCCGCGAGAACGGCGATGTCGACCTCGACGACCTGCGCGCCAAGATCGCCGACCACGCCGACCGCCTGGCCTGCATCATGATCACCTACCCGTCCACGCACGGCGTGTACGAGCATGAGGTCGCCGAGCTCTGCGCCATGGTGCACTATGCGGGCGGTCAGGTCTACGTCGACGGCGCCAACCTGAATGCCCTTGTCGGCCTTGCCCGTCCGGGCCGTTTCGGCGGCGACGTCAGCCACCTGAACCTGCACAAGACCTTCTGCATCCCGCACGGCGGCGGCGGTCCGGGCGTCGGCCCCGTCGCGGTCCGCGAGCACCTGGCGAAGTATCTGCCGGGCGACCCGCTGGTGCCCGGTTCGCACGCGGTCTCGGCTGCCAAGTACGGCTCCGCCTCCATCCTCCCCATCACCTGGTCCTACATCCGCATGATGGGCGCCGACGGCCTCCGCAAGGCCACCCTCACCGCCATCGCCTCCGCGAATTACATTGCCCGCCGCCTGGACCCGCACTTCCCGGTCCTCTACACCGGCGACAACGGCATGGTCGCCCACGAGTGCATCCTGGACCTCCGCGAAATCACCAAGCGCACCGGCGTCACCGTGGACGACGTCGCAAAGCGCCTGGCCGACTACGGCTTCCACGCCCCCACCATGAGCTTCCCCGTCGCGGGCACCCTCATGGTGGAACCCACCGAAAGCGAAAACCTCGAAGAGATCGACGCTTTCATCGAAGCCATGATCGCCATCAAGTCCGAAATCGACCAGGTCGAAGCGGGCGTCTGGCCCGTCGACGACAACCCCCTCCGCGGCGCCCCCCACACCGCGGCCTGCCTCGTCGGCGACTGGAACCACCCCTACACCCGCGAAACCGCCGTCTACCCCCAGGGCCTGAAGCACCCCTGCCCCAAGGTCTGGCCGTCCGTCCGCCGCATCGACGGCGCCTACGGCGACCGCAACCTGGTCTGCTCCTGCCCGCCCCTGGACGCCTACAGCGAGTAATCACCGCGGTTCGGCACCGGCTGCTATTGCAGCCGGTGCCGAATGTTCCAGAGGCACAGGGAGGTGTCCGCGGCGACCGAGGCGAGCGTCGCGCCGTCCGGGCTGAAGCAGATCGAAGTGATCGCGCTGTCGTGCCCCTTCATCGGATCGCCCAGCCGGGTACGTGTTCGGTGCGACCAGAGCTGGAGGGATCCGAGATCGTCGACGGCCGCGAAGATGTCGTCGGTGGGGCTGAAGGCCACGCAGGAAACGGACCACTTGCCGAGATACGGGTCGCCGTCCGGAGTGCGGGTATCGGTGCGGAACATTTGGGTGGCATTCTCGGAACCGCCGACGGCCAGCAGTGATCCGGTCCGATCGAAGGCGACGGTGTAGACCGCGGCGCTGCTGTCACCGATCGTCCCGATCTGCTTGCCGGACTGGATATTCCACAGCCGGGTCGCGCCATCCCGGCTCGCGGTGGCGAGGGTCGCGCCGTCGGGGCTGACCGCGAGGGCGGTGATCCCCGCGCGATTGCCCGTGATCGGCTCTCCGATCCGGCCACCCGTCCCGGTATCCCACAACAGGACGGTTGTATCCGAGCCCGCCGTGGCGACGACGGATCGGCCCGGCACGAAGGCCGCCGCGGTCAGTGACGCGGTGTGGCTGGTCAGGGTCAGGCCGATCTGCTTGCGAGTCCGCGTATTCCACACTCGCAGAGCGGCGTCGGCGCCCGCGCTGACGAGCGTCGCGCCCTCGGAATCGAATGCCACGGACGCGACCGTGCCCGAGTGACCGGTGAGCGGTGCGCCGACGGTGGCGCGGGTAAAGGAATCCCACAGTTGCACGGACCCGTCCATGGATCCGGTGGCGATGATGGAGCCGCCCGGATGGAACGCGACCGATCGCAACTTGGTCGCGCCGTCGGAGAGCAGGGCATCGCCGGATACGCCGTACCTGGTATCCGGCGGGTCGTCGCGGGAGGCACGCACCAGCAGCGGAATGCCGACCGCGGCCGCGACAACGGGCGCCGCGACCCCGGCGCCGGTGAGCAACCGCCGCCGGGTGAACACCGATCGGGGCGGTGGCTCGGTGAGGTGGATCGGCGGCGGAGTGATGCGGGTCGGTGGTGCGGCGCTGTAACCGGGCGGCGGGGTGATCTCGGTCGGTGGTGCGGCGACGTAGCCCGGCGGCGGGGTGATGGAGCTCGGGGGTGGGGTGAGAGGGTGCGGCGACCCGCGGATCTCGTCGACCGGTGGAGGCGGCCGGAGTACGGAGCGCGCGGCATCGGCGAGGGCGGTGCAGGTGGGGAAGCGGAGGGTGCGGTCCTTGGCGAGCGCGATGGCGATCACCTCGTCCAGAGCAGTTGGGAGGTACGGCCGTAACGCGCTCGGCCGGGGCGGCGGCTCCTGGAGGTGGGCGTGCATCACGGCGGCGAGGTTGTTGCGCGGGTACGGGAGTGCGCCGGTGAGCAGGTGGTACAGCGTCCCGCCCAGGGAGTAGACGTCGGCGCGCTGGTCCAGTGGCTCACCGGCCAGCAGTTCCGGCGGCGCGTAGGCCAGGGTGGCCCGGATGGAGGTGGTGAGGGTGGCGGTGTCGTCGAGGCTGCGGGCAATGCCGAAATCGGTGAGGTAGAGGTGGTTCCGCGGCTCCCCGTTCGACGCCACCAGCAGGTTGGCGGGTTTGATATCGCGGTGCAGGACGCCGTTGCGGTGGGCGTAGTCGAGCGCTCGCGCGGCCTGCGCGATGAGGTCGACGGTGGCGTGCGGATCGAGCGGACCGGTCCGCAGGAGTTGCCCGGCGTCGGGTCCGTCGATGTAATCCATTGCGATCCAGAGGTGTTCGCCCTCGGAGCCGCGGTCGTAGACCTGGACTATATTCGGATGGCGCAGGCGCGCGGCGATCTCGGCCTCGCGGTGGAAGCGGGCGCGGGCGTCGGAATCGCGGCCGAGGTCGGGATCGAGAATCTTGAGGGCGATATCCATGGGCAGTCGCGGATGGCCCGCCAGGTAGACCGCGCCCATACCGCCCGCGCCGATCCGGCGGCGGATGAGATATCCGGCGAAAATCGTGCCTGGTTCGACTGCCAACGACGCTGCCACCTCCCCATGTCAGCAGCCGCGATCCTAACCCCGAATCGGTTCCCGTGCACGCGAATGGCGAGACGGGCGGACAGCACGGCGCCCCACCGGCGGCGAAACCGGTGGGGCGCTGCGGTATTGCGGTGACGTCGGGGCTAGGCCGCGGTGTCGTCGGTCTTCCAGGTGGCGACGGCCCAGATGACGACCACGCACAGGGCGATGATCAAGATGGACCAGGCGGGGTAGTAGGGGATCCAGAGGAAGTTCTCCACGATGGCGATGGCGGCCAGGACGATGGCTGCCACCTTGCCCCAGGTGGTGCCTGCCAGCAGGCCGATGGCGGCGATGATGATCACCGCGCCGACGACGATGTGGATCCAGCCCCAGGTGGTGGTGTTGAACTTGTAGACGTAGTCATCGGAGACCACCAGCAGGTTGTCCGCCGCGACCGCGGAGATGCCCTGCAGGATGTCCAGCACGCCGATGATGAGCAGCAGGATGCCCGCCGCGATGGATGTTCCGGCCGCAAAACCCTGTTTGACCGAAGATTCTTCGGTACCTGAACTGTGTGCCATGCCGTGAATATGCCACGAGGTTGCTGGCTGGCGGTGACATCGTGACCGTCGTGTTGCAAACAGTTGGATCAGGGTGTCGTCAAAGCGTTGGCCACTGCTGTTGCAAATGCAAGGTCATTGGATGAGGTGACCTTCGTATATGTGCCGCCTGTTCGCTGGCTCAGCGTTTGCAGGGTTTGCGTGCCATTGCCGCCGACCACGATCACATCGATGCGAATCGGCTTGGCCGGATTGCCGAGCCCGGCGATATCGGTGAGCAGCTGTTCGCCGGTAATGGTCGAGTCGTCCTGGGGGCCGTCGGTGATCAACAGGATGGAATTGGTGCGGCCCGCCTTGCAGTTCTCGACCGCCGAGCGGTACGCCGCCTCCAGTGACGGATACGTCAGGTCCGGGGCGATGCTGGAGGCGGTCACAGTGCCGAGGGCCTGGGTGATGGCGGTGCGCTGCTGATCGGTGAGCGCCGCCGTCGGCGCGGCAATGCGGTACGGATTGGAGCCGTCGGTGGTCTTGGCGTAGGTCCACACGCCCAGGCCGAACTCCGGCGGCATGACCGTCATGGTGGACTGCAGTGCGGCAAGGGAATTCGCCAGCCGGGTCATGGCGCCCTCCTGCGTCGACATGGACGCGGAGGTGTCGACCAGGGCGGTGGCGTGCACGCCGAGAATCGGATTGGCGAGGACCTGCTGTACCTGGGTCAGCACGGCCTTCGCGGGCACCGCCGAGGTGGCCGGGGGAGCGGCGCCGAAACCGTTGTCGGTGAACAGCTTCGACTGTTCGGTGGCCCGCAGGAAGTCGACGAACAGTCCGGCGACCAGGTTCTGGGTCTGGTTCACCCAGTTGCCGACGATCTCGGCGGCCGGATAGTCGTTGACCGGGCCGTTGCCGACGGGACGGAAGGCGGTCAGGTCGGGATGGGTGCGGATCTGCTGTTCGGTGGCCGCCACCGCGTGCAGCGGCGCGGCGGCGGGATCGGCGGCCGCCGCCAGCTCGGTGAGGGCGGCGGTGAGGTCCGTGGTCGGGGGCGCGGTGGCCGCGAGCTGGGAGACGGCCGAGATGACCTGACCCGACCGGGCAGCCGTCTCATCCAGGGGATCGGTGCCCGAGACGCCCGACCCGACCGCGGTGGCCACCGCGAGCGTCGGATCCCCGGTCGGCATGGCCATGCGCAGCGGGCCCCAGGTCGCGAGGCCGAGATCGCTCAGCGAACCCTGTTGCAGCCGTGGTAGATCCGCCCACTTCGTCTGCGCGGTCTCCATGGCGCGCCGCAATTCGTCGGGAACGGCCACCGCGATCGGGCTCACGGCCACCGGCAGTGGCGTGCCCGCGATGAGACCCGGAATGCGCATGAGTTCCACCGAACGCGACGAATCGGGAATCCACAGGCCGGGTTGCGGGCCGAGCGCCGGATCCCATGGCGTATTCGTGGTGACTCCCGCGAAGGCCGTCACCATGGCGGCCGAGGGCTGCGCGGTGACGGCAACCTGCGCGCAATGGTCGCGCATATGCGGTGTGGTGGCATTGAACCGCTCGCCCGCCGCCTTGACCGATTCGGCGATGGCCGGGTCGATCGTGACATTCAGCGTCACCGTGCCCTCGACGCACGCCGCGGCGGCCGCGCTGTCGCGGTCCTTGGAGCGTTCCTGGAGCCAGGCCCAGCCGACGACGGCGAGGGCTAGCACGATCACCGCTATCACTGCGATAACTGGTCCCTTGCTGACACCTCGTGACCTGCTCGCGGCGCGATGAGTACCCACGATCTTCAGTGTATGGTCACGCGAAAATAGCTGCTGACCCGGTCTGTTACGCAGCATCCGACCGGCACGAAAGCGGCGGCCGTCCCGGTATGGAATGGCCGCCGCTCGATCCGCTCAGTCGCGGATCATCTTGCCGCGGTCGTACTCGTGCCCGCCCCACACACCGGACTGACCGGTGCGCGACGCGAATTCACCGCATTCGCGGCGAATCGGGCACCCGGCGCAGATGCCGCGCGCGTAGTCGAAATCCTGCGACGGGTAGGGGAACCACGCCTCGTGGTTGGGGTCGCCCTTGCACGCGGCGTGCGCCCAGTAGTCCTTCGAATCGGAGATGGGGAGCAGATCCGCCAGGTTCAGCTCCCGAACTTCAGTGGTAGTCATCGGATCTCGCTCCTTTCACGCCCGATCACTTCGTTTCACTACGAGGCAGCGAGGTCCTTCCAGATCTGACGCTGCCGTCTTTCCATGTCGTTGGGGGCCTTCGGCTCCCAGAGCAACCGCATCCCGGCCTCCTCCGGAGTCCGGTCCGCCTTGTAGGTATTGCACGGCCCGCACGCCGCAATGAGGTTCGCCCAGGTATTCGGCCCACCCCGCGATCGCGGCCGAATGTGGTCGACGGTCCGCGCCCACCCGGCGCAGTACCCGCACCGGTACCGGTCCCGCCGCAGAATCGCGGGCAGGGTCGCACGGCTCTCGTCGTGCACCAGCACCCGATGCTCGAGGTATACGTACCGGGTCAGCCGGATGGTCTCCGGCAGCGCGATCTCCACATGCTTCGAGCGAATCGGGAAGTACGGCTCCCGATCGGCCACGGTCTCGGCCGCGCCGCTCAGCAGCAATACCACCGCGCGTTCGGCGTGAATCTCGTGCAGCGCCTCGAACGAGGCATTGAGCACGAGCATGCCCCGGTGTATCCAGTTGTCGACGGTTATCTCGGGGTCGTCAGCATGACGGATCGGCATGGGAGTCACCATGTTTCGTGAAAAGAGGGGAACAGAAAGGAAGAGTCGGAAAGCGCTAGACGAGCGCCTGGAGACGGCCGATGCTCCGGCCGCAGCGCTCACTGCGCTTGGTATCGCCCGCCACTAGGGCGCGTCGACCCGACAATGTCGGATGCTGTTCTGGGAAACCCGGATTCATGCCGTCTCCTCCTTCCTGCCGGTAGCGGCCCCGCGGGACCGGATTATTGATCTCGAAACTGATGGTGACACAACGGACATCCCGTTGTCGCTGACTTTTTCGCCCCGCCGGTACTCGCCGTTAACAGCAGCAAGCCCCCACGCCGTACCAGGACAACGAGGGGGCTCGCGCTTTTGTTCCGGGAGAGACCCGGCTAACAGGTCTCAGAGTGGCATCGGCCCCGAAGACCCACTGGAAGCCCACGACCACGCCGCATTGATACGGGCCAGGACCAGATTCACAACATCGAGGACGGTAGAACCCATCGACTTACCTCACGTTCGGGCGGATATCGCAGCGCAGCGTAGCCGCGATCGCGGGGGTGCGGAATGGGTTGGCGCAAATGGGAATCCCTGTGACCGGACGGGGTTGAACGGGCGGCTAGAGGTCATACCGAGCGCGGAGGCCCTTCTTGACTTGCTCGAGAGTCTCAGCGGGGATAACGCCTTCGAACTTGGTGAAGTTCGACAGCGGGTATCCGACAAGATCGTAGACGGCGACTATCCGAGAGGTGCCAGGGATCGGGATGGACAGCAGGAGGCGTTTGGACGGGACCTCGCGCGCTTCGTGAACCGTCGCCGTCTGAATGAGCCCGCCTTGGTGGATCATCGCAGGAGTATCGACGACGACGATCGTTCGAGTTCGCCCGAGAGGGCCGGTAACTGTCCAGATCTCCCCTTGCCGCCCGGGCTCACTCATCGCCCTGCCAGGCGAGTATCTCGGCCTCGGCGAGGCCCTCCTCATCCTTGGGCTGCTGAATTATCGCGGCCATTTCCTCGGCGACCATTTGCTGTCGAACAGCGCGGGCCACGTAGTCGCTCTGCTTGCCCTGGGGAAGTGTCTTGAGGTGATCGGAGATCTCATCTGGAAGGCTTAGCGTCACGCGTACGGTCATGCATACGAGTGTATGACGATGCTGCGCCCTGCGCCGCGGTTTCGGGGCATGACCTACCACCGTTCGTGCCCCCAAATGCGAAACCCCGGCCGACTAAGGTCGACCGGGGGTCCGTGAACTGCTCCGCCAGTGCGAATTACGCCGAGAACTTGGCGTTGTACTCCTTGGCCTCGCGGCGGCGGCCGTGCAGGATGGGCTCGGTGTAGCCGTTGGGCTGCTTGGTGCCCTCGAGGAGGAGTTCCTTGGCGGCCTGGAAGGCGATGGAACCGGCGAAGTCGGGGGACATGGCGCGGTAGCTCGAGTCGGCGGCGTTCTGGCGGTCGACGACGGGGGCCATGCGCTCCAGGGAGGCGATGACATCGGCTTCGGAGACGATGCCGTGGCGCAGCCAGTTGGCCATCAGCTGGCTGGAGATGCGCAGGGTGGCGCGGTCCTCCATGAGGCCGATGTCCTTGATGTCGGGGACCTTGGAGCAGCCGACGCCCTGGTCGATCCAGCGGACCACGTAGCCGAGGATGCCCTGGGAGTTGTTGTCGAGTTCCTGCCGGATCTCCTCGGCCGACCAGTCGGTCTTGGGGGTCAGGGGGATCTCGAGGATCTCGTCGACGGTGGCGCGGGGGCCGCCCTTGGCGATCTCGGCCTGCCGCTTGAAAACATCCACCAGGTGGTAGTGGGTGGCGTGGAGGGTGGCGGCGGTCGGAGACGGCACCCAGGCGGTGTTCGCGCCGGACTTGGGGTGGCCGATCTTCTGGACGAGCATCTCGGCCATCAGATCCGGCATGGCCCACATGCCCTTGCCGATCTGCGCCTTACCGGGCAGACCGGTGGCGATGCCGGTGTCGACATTCCAGTCCTCGTAGGACTTGATCCACTGCTGGGCCTTCATCTCGGCCTTGCGGACCATGGGCCCGGCCTCCATGGAGGTGT
>NZ_BDCH01000022.1 GCF_001613405.1 Nocardia crassostreae | reverse complement strand
CCGGTGTTGATGAACACGACCCGGTCCTTGGCGGCGTGGATGGACGCCTTCAGATTGACCGTGGTGCGGCGCTCCTCGTCCATGATGCCGACCTTGAGCGTGTTGGCGGGCAGGCCCACCACGCCCTCGACGCGGCCGAACAGCTCATTGGTGAAGGCGACCTCGTCCGGGCCGTGCATCTTCGGCTTCACGATGTAGATGGAGCCGGTGCGGGTGTTCTTCAGCTTGGTGTCGCCATTGAGGGCGTGCTTGGCGGCCAGCACGGTGATGAGGCCGTCCATGATGCCCTCGGGGACTTCATTGCCTTCGGCGTCGATGGTCGCGTCGGAGGTCATGAGGTGACCCACGTTTCGCACGAACAGCAGCGAACGACCGTGCAGCACAAGCTCACTGCCGTCCAGCGCGGTGTACACGCGATCGGCGTTCATGGTGCGGGTGAAGGACTTGCCGCCCTTCGAAACCTGCTCGGCCAGTTCGCCCTTCATCAGGCCCAGCCAGTTGTGGTAGCAGAGGACCTTGTCCTCGGCGTCCACCGCGGCGACCGAATCCTCGAAGTCCATGATGGTGGTGACCGCGGACTCCAGCACGACGTCCTTGACGCCCGCGGTGTCGGTCGAACCGATCGGCGACGACGGGTCGATCTGGATCTCGATGTGCAGCCCGTTGTGCTTCAACAGCACCGAGGTCGGGTCGGCCGGATCACCCAGGTAGCCGACGAGCGCGTCATTGTCGGCCAGACCGATATCGGTGCCGTCCTCGAGGCCGACCACGAGCTCGCCGTCCTCGATGGAGTACTTGGTGGAACCGATGTGCGAGCCGGTGATCAGCGGCACGGCGTCATCTAGGAAGTTGCGGGCCCATTCGATGACCTTGTCACCGCGGACCTTGTTGTAACCCGAGCCCTTCTCCGCGCCATTGGCCTCGGAGATGGCATCGGTGCCGTACAGCGCGTCGTACAGCGAACCCCAGCGGGCATTCGCCGCATTGATGGCGAAGCGGGCGTTCATGACCGGAACGACCAGCTGCGGCCCGGCCTGGGTGGCGATTTCGGCGTCCACGTTCTCGGTCCCGATCTGGAAATCGGCCGGTTCGGGACGCAAATAGCCGATCTCGGTGAGGAACTGCTTGTAGGCAGCCTTGTCGTAGCCCGTGCCGGGGTTGGCGCGGTGCCACTCGTCGATCTTGGCTTGGATGTCGTCGCGTTCTGCGAGCAGTGCTCGATTGCGAGGGGCGAGGTCGTTGATGACGGCCTCGGCACCCGACCAGAACGCGGCGGAGTCTACGTCGGTGCCGGGAAGAGCCTCGTTCTCCACGAACTCGTGAAGAACGCGCGCGACCTGGAGCCCGCCGACCTGAATCCGCTCTGTCATCTACTGCCTCGTTTCGAGATAGCCGGGTGGAAAAAAGTACGCCCGTCATGTTACTCGCGGGTTGGGAAGCGAAGTTCGCGGCACCGCTGTTCGGGGCTGTTCCGAGACCTGCCGGGGGCGCGCCGAGGTCTTGATTGTATCGTTCGGTACATTTAATGTACTGGATGGAACATTTCGGGTAGTCGACGTGCGAAGGTGCCGCCCATGGGAAAGTCGTTGTCCGGCAAGGTTGTTCTGGTCACCGGCGGCAGCCGGGGGCTGGGGTGCGAAATGGTGCTGGCCTTCGCCGAGGCGGGCGCGGACGTGGTGATCGCCAGCCGCAAGTTCGAGGCGTGCGAGGCGCTGGCGGCCGAGGTGCGGTCGAAGTACGGTCGGCGGGCGCTGCCCATGGCCTGCAATGTGGGCGACTGGGCGCAGTGCGAGGCCCTGGCGCAGGGCGCCCTGTGGGAAATGGATCGGATCGATGTGCTGGTCAACAATGCGGGCATGTCGCTGCTGCACCCGAGCCTGGATCAGGTCACCGAGGCCATGTTCGACAAGATCATCGCCACCAACCTCAAGGGCGCGTTCCGGCTGTCGGCGCTCATCGGGGCGCGCATGGCGGCGGCGGGCGGGGGATCCATCATCAATATCTCCTCCACCGAGGCGGTGCACCCGGAACCGCTCGCCGTGCCCTATGCCGCGGCCAAGGCCGGACTGGAAGCGCTGACCCTCGGTCTTGTGCGGACCTACGCACCGGCGGTGCGGGTCAACACCATTCGCTGCGGACCCTTCGACACCGATATCGCCAAGGCCTGGCCGGAGGGGGCGCGCGAGTTCCTGGCGGGGAAGACCATGGCCGGGCGGATCGGGGCGCCCACGGATATCGTCGGCGCCGCTTTGTTCTTCGCCTCCGACGGTTCCGCGTTCTGTACCGGATCCACCCTCGCGGTCGACGGCGGATTCCAATGACGGTCGAACCGGCGCGCCGTCGCGGCCGCCCGCCCGCCTCCGAGACGAGTCCGGGGGAGACCCGGGAGCGGATCATGCGCGCAGCCATGGAATTGTTCGCGGAGAAGGGATTCCACGCCACCAGTGTTGCCGAGATCGGCGATCGGGCCGGGATTCAGCGCGGGGCGCTGTACTACCACATCGGATCCAAGGAGGAACTGCTCTTCCGGATCCGGCGCGGCTACACCCAGATCATGCGCGATGCCGCCGCCGCGGTGGCCGACGGCGCGGACGAGCCGATCACCAAGTTGCGCACCATGATTCGCGATCACGTCCGGCTGATCATCGAGCATCAGTACGAGGTGACCATCGCGTTGCGTGATGCCGGGGCGCTCACCGGCGAACGCGAGGCGGACCTGCAGGAGCTGCGCGAGGCCATTCAATCCTGCTGGCAGCGGGTCTTCGACGAGGGCCATCGCGCCGGACTGCTCGGCACCAATGACCATGTCGTCACCAATAGCGTGGTGGCCATGCTGAACATGGTCAGCCGCTGGTATCGCCCCGACGGCGAACGCACCCCCGGCGAGATCGCCGACATTCTCACTACCACCATCCTCGACGGTGTCGCGGCACCGGCCGGAAACCGATGAAAGGCTGACCATGGCTTGGGATTTCGAAACCGATCCGGAATACCAGAAGAAACTGGATTGGGTCGCGGAGTTCGTGAAGACCGAGGTCGAACCCCTCGATCTGCTCTACCCGGAACCCTACGACCGGCAGAACCCGGAGATCCGGGCGCTCATGAAACCCTTGCAGGAGAAGGTGAAAGAGCAGGGCCTGTGGGCCTGCCACCTCGGCCCCGAACTCGGCGGCCCGGGCTTTGGGCAGCTGAAGCTGGCACTGCTCAATGAAGTGATCGGAACCTCGAAGTGGGCTCCGCTCGTCTTCGGTTGTCAGGCACCGGATTCCGGCAATGCCGAGATCCTCGCCCACTTCGGCACGCCGGAGCAGAAGGCGAAATACCTGCAGCCCTTGCTCGATGGCGAGATCGGCTCCTGCTATGTCATGACCGAACCCACCGGCGGCTCCGACCCGACCGCGTTCAAGACGCGCGCCGTGCGCGACGGTGACGAGTGGGTCATCAACGGCGAGAAGTGGTTCAACTCCGCCGCCGAATTCGCCGCCTTCCACATCGTCATGGTCGTCACCGATCCGGAGGCCGACCCGCATCAGCGCCTGTCCATGTTCATCGTCCCCGCCGACACCCCCGGCCTGGAGATCGTGCGGAACTTCACCGTCCCCGGCTTCAGCGAGAACGAGGGCCACCTGCGCTTCACCGATGTGCGCGTTCCCGCCGACGCCCTGCTCGGCGCGGAGGGCCTCGGCTTCATCGTGGCCCAGACCCGCCTCGGCGGCGGCCGCGTGCACCACGCCATGCGCACGGTCGCCATGGTGCGCAAGGCCTTCGACATGATGTGCGAGCGCGCGGTGTCGCGCCCCATGCGCAAGGGCGTGCTCGGCGGCCTCCAGATGACCCAGGAGAAGATCGCCGAGAGCTGGATCGAAATGGAGCAGTTCCGCCTGCTCGTCCTGCGCACCGCTTGGCGCATCGACAAGGAACAGGACTACCGCAAGGTCCGCCACGACATCGCCGCCATCAAGGTCGCCATGCCCAAGGTCATGCACGATATCGCCCAGCGCGCCATGCACCTGCACGGCGCCATCGGCGTCAGCACCGACCTCCCCTTCGTCGACATGATGAACTACGCCCAGGTCATGGCCATTGCCGACGGCCCCACCGAGGTCCACAAGATCACCCTCGCCAAGGAGGTCCTCAAGACCTACGCCCCCGGCGACCCGGTCTACCCCAGCGGCTTCCGCCCCGCGCTGCGCGAGCAGGCTCGCCAACTGGTGGCGCAACGCCTGGAACACACCGTGGGGAATCTCTGACGAATCCCTGACGAGAGGCGATTCTGTCTGTCCGAACGGTCCCCGGAAGCGTTGAATCGACCTGACAGGTCGAGACAATCACTTCGGAGGCAAGACCATGGTTTCGGTGGGCAGGATCGCACGCTCTCGCATCACGTGGGTGGTGGCAGGCGTAGCCGTCATCGCCCTGGCAGTGGGCCTTTACTTGTTCGAACCGTGGCGCCTGTTCACCAGCACCACGGTCGAGGAGGCCGCCCCCACCATCAGCGCCCCCGTGACCCCCGGCGCGGCCCCCGCCCCTGAAACCCGCACCCTCTACACGGGCGCCTTCATCTCCCACGAACACGACACCTCCGGCACAGTAGCCGTCCTCCAACTCGGCGACGGCACCCGAGTCCTGCGCCTGGAGAACCTCGCCACCAGCGACGGCCCCGCCCTGTTCGTCTGGCTCACCGACGCCCCCGTCATCCCCGGCACCGACGGCTGGCGAGTCTTCGACGACGGCGCCTACCTGAACCTCGGCGAGCTCAAGGGCAACAAGGGCAACCAGAACTACGAAATCCCCGCCGACGCCGACCTGTCCACCCTGACCAGCGTCTCCATCTGGTGCGACCGCTTCAACGTCTCCTTCGGCGCCGCCGAACTGAAGGCCGCATGAGTTACATTCTGTCCCATGCAGATTCGTGAGTTCGCCGCAGCGGACTGGCCTCGCGTCTGGCCCATCATCCGCGAGATCGTCCGCGCCGCGGACACATTCGTCCACGACCCGGCCATGACCGAGGACCAGGCGCGCGACATCTGGGTGGTGGGCCCGCCCGGGGTCACAGTGGTCGCCGTCGACGGCGACCGCCTCCTGGGCACCGCCAATTCCGACGCGAACCGCCCCGGTCCGGGATCCCATATCGCCAGCGCCAGCTTCATGGTGGCCACCGACGCCCGCGGCCGCGGCGTCGGCACAGCCCTGTGCGGGCATGTTCTCGCGTGGGCGAAGGCCCGCGGCTTCGCCGGTATGCAATTCAACTCGGTCGCCGAATCGAACCACCGCGCCGTCGACCTCTACAAACGTGCCGGTTTCGACATCATCGGCACCGTCCCCGGCGCCTTCCACCACCCGACCCAGGGCCGCGTCGGCCTCCACATCATGTTCCGCGACCTGTGAAACATCATCGACCGGGAACAAGGGTGGTGCGGAAGCGGGCACGGTAGGCGGAGGGGGTTACGCCCAGGTGGCGGAGGAAGGCTCGGCGGAGGGATTCGTCGCTGCCGAGGCTGGAGCGGCGGGCCGCTTGGGTGACGGGTTCGCCCGAGTCCAGGAGGGACTGGGCCGCTTCCAGGCGGACCGATTCCACGAAGGCGGCGGTGGTGGTGCCCAGGTGTTCGCGGAACAGGCGGGTGAGGTGGCGGACGCTCAGGGCGGAGCGGGAGGCCAGGGCGGACAGGGAGTGATCGGCCGCCGGGTCGGCGACGATCTCGTCGAGGAGGGTGCGCAGGGGGTCGTGCGGGGGTCGCGGAATGCGGGAAGCCGCCGAGAACTGCGATTGCCCGCCCGGTCGTTGCAGGAATACGACCAGGTCGCGGGCTACCTCGCGGGCCAGTTCGACACCGGCGTCGGCCTCCACCAGTGCCAGGGTGAGATCGATTCCGGCGCTGACACCCGCCGAGGTGAGGACGGGGCCGTCCTGCACGTAGATCGAATCCGGCTCGACGGTGATCCGAGGATAGGCGCGGGCGAGGGTGGTGGTGTGCCGCCAGTGCGTGGTCGCCCGGCGCTCGTCGAGCAGACCGGCCGCGGCCAGAGCGAACGCACCGATGCACACCGAAGCGATGCGCGGCGTGCGATCCGCGAGTTCGGCAATGGCGGTGAGCAATTCGGCCGGTGCGGGCGCGGACGGCAGCAGCGGTGATCCCGGCACGATGACCGTATGCGCATCGCCGATATCGGCGAAACACCCGGTCGCGCCCAGCGTCGCCCCCGCCGACGTCGCCACCTCCCGGCCACTCGGCGAGCACACCGCGACCTCATACTCCGCGCCCAATGCGATTGCCGTACTGAGCACTTCGAGCGGAGCCGCCACATCGAGCAGCCGAACCCCGTCATACGCCAGAACGGCGACCTTCCGATGAGCCACCCCGCCGAGGGGAGTGCCGAATCCGTGGTGCCAGTGCAGGCGAGCCTGGCCGTGGCTCGGTCCCATGCGCTGCCGAGTACGTCGAGTGGAGCCGCCACAGTGGGCATCCGAGCCCGTCGTTCGCCGGAACGGCGATCCTTTCCGAGGGGCTGCCTCACCGAAAAGCTATGGCCAAATCTGTGGGGTAGTGGTCCATATGGACATGGCCGTGGGCTCGTCCCGGCGGCGATGCTCGAACCATGACACGCATTGCCGATATCGACATCCCCGACACCCGCCTGACTCGCGAGGCCACCGAGCTGGTGCGCGAGGTTGCCAGTCCCTTGGTGTTCGACCACTCCCGCCGCGTCTTTCTCTTCGGCGCGCTCCAGGGCCGCCGTCGGGGTCTGGAGTTCGATCCCGAGCTGCTCTACGTCGGCGCCATGTTCCACGACCTCGGGCTGACCGAGAAGTTCCGTACCGACGATCAGCGCTTCGAAATCGACGGCGCCGACGAGGCTCGCAGATTCTTGCTGGCGCATGGTATTTCCGAGACCGCCGCCGACACCGTGTGGACCGCCATCGCCCTGCACACCACGCCGGAAATTCCCACCCGCATGGCCCCTGAGATCGCTCTGGTCACCGCGGGCGTCGAATACGACGTCTTGGGAATCGGATTCGACGACCTGTCGGCCGAGGTCCGGGCGGCGGTTGTCGCCGCCCACCCGCGCCCCGACTTCAAGCGCAGCATCCTCGCGGCGTTCACCGATGGCATCGCGCACCGTCCCGCCACCACCTTCGGCAATGTGAAAGCCGATGTGCTGGAACGATTCTCACCCGGCTATGTGCGACCGAACTTCGTCGATGTCATCGAGAGCTCCGCCTGTCCCGAGTGAATCCGCTCATTCGTCCAGTGCGGCATCGAATCCTGCCTCGACACGGTTCAGGAAATCGCCGATGACGGTGAGTTCCTGAACCGTGTAGCCGTCGAGGGCTCGCCGCCAGCCACCCACGAGCGGCCCGAAGATCGGGGCGATATCGCCGCGCGCCCGATCGAGGACGATGTGTACCAGCACCCGGCGACGATCGTGTTCGTCGCGGACCCGCGTCACGAATCCGGCCTTCTCCAGTCGATCGATGAGCGCGGTCATGGACGCGGTGGTCATACCGATGAGCTTCGCCAGCTCGCTCGATGTGCGCGGACCGTACTGCAATAGCTGTAAGCACTGCATATCGGTCGCATTGATCCCCAGCCGCGCGGCCGCGGTCTGGTTCATGCGCATGCCGCGTTCGACGGTGCGGCCGATCCCGGCCAGCACGGCGTCGACCAAAGCGCCCTTCTCCGTTGACATTCCACAAACCTCTCGGCATCCTAATTACTAGGTTTTCTATCTATCTAGCGAACCTTGCTTCTAGATTATCTAGTCGAAGGATGGCGATCGGCCATGTTCCGAACACTCCTGCCACTTCTCCTCCTCACCACCATTGCCGCGACCCCCTTCGCGCCGACCGCCGCGGCCAGCCCGGCGGCGGCCTACGAGGGCCGCTGGAACTACGACTATCCGGACGGCGCGACGAAGATCAATATGGCCGCCCTGAGCCTCGCCGAGGGCGCGGAAGGCCCGCAGATCGGCGATATCGTCTTCACCGCAACCGATTCCGAGCACGTCACCGGCCGCACGGACGTCGGCTGCACCTGGCAGTTCCGGGTCACCGGCGCCGCCCTCGCCCTCGACCCACCCGGCCAGACCTGCCACAACCCCGTCCTCGGCGCCTTCTACACCATGCGCGAATGGACGGTGCGCGTCGACGGCGACCGCGAAACCGAATCCCTCACCGCCACCAGCCATCACGCAGACCGCGACTACGAGTTCACCTTGGCGCACGGCGCCCGCACCCGCGTCCCGGAATTCGATCCGCCCGCGGCAGCCCGCTTCGAAGGCGCCTGGCAGTACGGCTCCCCGCCCCCGAAGGCCGGAACGACGGTGCGCCTCACCACGAACTACGCCAACCGCCTCACCGCCGTCACCGACGACGGCTGCCACTGGACCCTGCTGGCCCGCGGCAACACCGCCAAACTCGACCCACCCGCCCAAACCTGCACACAGGGCGATTCGACTGTGACCCTGCGTTTCTGGACAATCGCCCCCCAGGGCGACCACCAGTTGTCCCTCCAGACCGGCACCGACCCGTCCGGCGATTTCGTCCTCACCGGCGACCTCACTCGCCGCACGGAGTGAAACGTCGACGACCGGGAACTGGTGGCGCGACCCTCTCGGCCGATGCCGCCACCAGTTCCCGGTGATCATACGTCCAGCTTGTTATGCGGGCTTGGGCTCGATCCAGAGGGCCTCCGCGAGCGCGCAGAGTTCGCCGTCGGCGGTGGAAAGGGCCACGCCGACGGTGTGTTTGCGGCCGTCATGGTGGATCGCCCAGGCGTGGGAGATGTGCTCGGCTCCGGCGAGCACGGGGCGGAGTTGGGTGGCGGTCAGGGCGGCGGTGAAGGCGCCCTGGCCCATATCGGATTGGACCCAGGCGGCAATGCCGCCGGGGCAGTCGAGGGCGGCCCACACCACCTCGGGCGGGAGTTCGCCCGAAGCGTCGGCGAGGTTCGGATCGGGGGTCCAGGCGGCGGCGATGAGGTCGTGCTCCGGCGTCGACCAGGGGAACAGTCGCAGGCCCCGGCCCGGCGGGCAGGCGACGCCGCGGCCGTAGCAGTCGGTGATCTGGCGCTTGGGCGAGGTGAGCGCGGTTTCGGTGGCCGACTTCGCCACCTCCCACGACGGGGCCGGTGGCGGATCGAGGGTGAGCGCGGACGGTGCCGCCTCGATCAGAACGGTTCCGTCGAGAGACGTCAGCGCGGCATGGTCACCCGCGGTCGCGAGCCGCACAGGCTTCCCGACATTCACCACGCGCCGGAAATCCACTCGCACGGTCTCGGCCGAGGCGTGCGCGGCGAGTAGTCCGGCCACGTAACCGCCGAAAGCGATATCCGGATATCCGTGAATGTGCTCCGGAATGATGAGCTGCTGCGCCTCGATCATGCGGTGGCCACCCTCTCCCGGCCGGTCGGCCGACGAACAAGAGTGACGATACCGAGGGGCCCGCAGCGGCTGCGACCGGGTTTCGAGGGCCGCTCAGCACATCTCGCGGATGGTGAAGTCGGTGACGGGCCGGAATCCCAAGCGCTGGTAGAGCGCATTGCTGGTCGGGTTGGCCAGGTCGGCGAAGAGCACGACCTCCTGCGCGCCCAGCTCGCGGGCGCGATGCACTACGGCCGTGGTCGCGCCCCCGGCGTAACCGCATCCGCGCCGCTCCGGCGGGGTGTAGACCGGGGCGATGCGGGAGACGCCGTGGCACGGCAGCAGGCAGCAGGCCACCGCGGCCGGGCCGCCGGTCTCGCCCTGGAATGCGGTGAACCACTCGGCAATCAGATCGCGATCGGCGAGCTCGGCCGTACGGGCCGCACCGGGTGGCGGGACAGGCGCGGTGAGCTCGCCCAGTCGATACAGCCGCATCATGGTCCCGGCCTTGGTGTTTCGTCGATGCGCGGCGGTCCACGCATCCGTGAACAGGTGTGCGGTCGCGGCCTCGGTGTTCACGGCGGAAATCCGATGGTCGCGCTCGGTCAGGATGCGGACCAGCTCGGCGGCCGCCCGCTCGTCCACACCGTAGAGCCCGGCGGGCCAGGGCGGGGTGTGCATGAACGCCGCTGTGACAGTGCGGGTCTCATCGGCCCACCAGCCGAACAGCGTTGAGTCGAAGGTCGCGCGGCCCGCCGCGAGATTGCCGACGACCGACAGCGGGATGGTGTGGCGGATCGGGTCCGCCGCCAGATACGCGCCCGCGGCGCGATCGAATGCGGCCGGGTCCTCGCTCAGCGTCCAGGACATGGTTCCTCCCCAGGGTCATCGAACCATCGCCCGCCTGGCCGAGCGCCCGGCCGAGAGCGCCCTCCGCGACGATGCCCATCGCCAGGCTGCGACAAGGGCTGCGCACCTCGTTCCGCGAGCAGCACGGTGATCGAGCCCCGCCCGCCTGGAAGAGCGCACAGCCGAAGCGCTTCCGCGACGATGTCGCCTGCCAGGCTACGACAAGGGCTGGGCGCCTCGTTCGGCGCGCAGCAGGGTCATGAGCCCGGCCTCTTGGGACTGGCCGGTGATCATGGAGCGGGCGGTCTCCTTGACCGGTCCGGCGGCGATGAGCTCGTCGGCGGCCTTGGCCATGGTGACGCCGCCCGCGTGGTGGCGCAGCATGAGCTGGAGGAACAGGGTTTCGGCGGCCGCGCCGCGGGCGGCGGAGAGCGCGTCGAGTTCGGTCATCGTGGCCATGCCGGGCATGAGGGCCGAATCATCGTGGGCCGCATGCTCGGACCCGTGCATCCAGGCCATCGGGCTCGGATTGGTGGGGGAGGCGTTGGCCAGGCGCAGCCAGCCGCTGAGCGTCCCGATCTCACTGAGCTGGGTATCGGCGATCTGGGTGGCGAGGCGGCGAATACCCGCGTCCGCGCCCGGATCCAGGCGCTGCGCCATGAACAGCGCCTGCTGATGGTGCAGCGACATGTCCTGGATGAAACCGATCTCGGTGGGGCTCAGCACCGGTGGCGCCGACTTGTTTTCGGGCACCAGCAGCGGGCGCAGCAGGAATCCGGCCACGAACACCGCCAGCGCGACGGCCGCCAGGGCGGCCGCGCGAGTCCAGCGCCCGGCCGTCACGAGCCCACCACGGACCGCTGGTCGGCGGGCGGGGTGTACACCTCGTCGGACAGCTGCAGGACCATGAAACCGTTGTCGTTGCAGGTGGTCCACAGCTGATTGCCGCGCCATTCCGGCGGCGAGAAGCACCAGTCGGTGGACAGATCGCCGAATGCGATCATGCAGGTGCGGGCCGAAAGGGCTTGGGCGGGATCGAACTTGCCTTCCAGGATGGCGCGCGCGACCGAGGTGAACTGCATACCGGGCACGCCGATGATCGAGGCCAGGGCGTGCGGGGAATTCCAGAGTTCGAGATTGCGGCCGGTGCGCGCGGGCGGGTTGAAATAGGCGAGCTCGCGAATGGCGGCGGGATCCCGGACATCGAACACGCGGATACCGGATTCCTGCCAGGCGCACGCCAGGGCGGTCGGATTGTCGGGCCGGTCCGCCGCGCAGTAGTGGGCGTCGTAGGAGAAGATCGAACCGCCCATGGCCGAGGCCAGGGCCGCGTCCTGGTTCTCCAGCAGATTGATCTCCAGCTTGATCTTGGCCACCACGCGGGGATTGCCGTCCTCGGAGGCATCGATGAGCTTCACCCCGCCCGCACCGCCCTCGTCCACGGTGAACAGGTACGGTTGCCCGTCATAGGTGACCGGAACGCTGTGCTGGGTCGCGAAGCCGTCGATCCAGAACACCCGGCCCAGGTGCGGCACTTGCGGATTCGGATCCCGGCGCTGCACCGCGCTGATATCCAGGACGGTGAATCCGCCCAGCGCCGACAGATACATGCGATTGCCGTCCGGGCTGATGCCGAACCCGTGCGCCTCGATCCCGGTGAGCCCCTGCCAGATCACGCGCGGATTGGCGGGATCGGTGAGATCGACCGCGCTCACGAAACCCGGGCGCGATACCGGAGGCCCAATAGGTCCGCCCGTCCGGCGAGAACCCGCCCTCATGGGTCGTGATGGGCAGCGGCATGAGCAGATTCGTGCCCGCGCCCGGATTCAGCAGTCGCGGATGCGCGCAATCGGAGATGTCGTACACCGACAGGTAACCCGCGCCCTCGCCGATGGGAACGCCGGTGCCCACCAGCAACTTCCGCTCCGCATTGACCTTGAGCGATTCCCACGTGCCCGCCAGCATGGCCGGTTCCGTGAGCGAGGCCGTCACCACCGGATTCGCCGGATCCGACACATCGAGCACCTGTACGCCCTGCGCGGGCCCGAGCAGATTGCCCGGGAACATGGACCCGGTATAGGAGCAGTGCTCGAAACTGGTCGAGGTGATGCCCGCGCCCCGGCCGACATTGCCGCCGACGAAGGACATATTGCAGCGGTACCCCTGCGTGCTGCGCCCGCTATTGCGATCGGCCGTCGGAACATCGCCCTGCAGACCGCTTTCCGGCAGCGCATCCGGCCCGCACTCCGCCCGCGGCACCGCGGTCCGCCCGACATCGAAGAACTGCTGCACATCCTCGGCGAGTTCGGACTGGAAATCCGCCCCCGCCCCGCCCACCGGCAATACGGCCGCGGTCATGAGCACACTAGCCACGACGATCCCGAGCTTCGACCGTCGCCAATCCGTGAACCGCCACATTGCGGAACCCCCATCAGAGCGAGCTGTTTCGTCCGTGACCGGCAGCACAGCACGGTGCGCAATGTGTCCCCGGTGACGTCTGGGACAGTAACCCAAAAACTGACCGCCCGGTAGGGTCGGCTCGAATCCTGTCCGAATTTGCGCGCGGCGACATTGGACAGTTGATCACCGGGAACTGGTGGCGGCATTCGTCGAGTAGCCCCCGCCACCAGTTCCCGGTCGTCGCCGTTTCGGATTGGGCGGGCTGGCTGGTTGACTCGGGGGATGAGGCTTTCGGCGCATCTGGAGGGTATGGGGCTTCCGCTGGTGGAGCGGCAGTTGGAGCATCCGACCGTGGTGGGGATCGGCAAGGGGGACTTGGCGGAGGCGGTGTTTCGGTCCTGGCTCGAGCAGGACTATCTGTTCCTGCTGGATTATGTGCGGGTGTTCTCGCGGCTCGCTTGGCAGGCGCCCGCAAATCATGTGGGGGATCTGGTGGATCTGGCGCATGCCACCTATCACGAGGAGCTGTCATTGCACCGTGGGTTGGCGGCGGAGTTCGGCGCGGACCTCGAAGGGGCGGTGAAGGGTGAACCGTGCGCGGTGTACACGGCCTTCCTGCTGGATTCGGCGGCCTCCTATGCGGACGGGCTGGCCGCGCTGTATCCGTGCATGTGGGGGTATTCGACGCTCGGGCGGATCCTGGCGGAGAACATGCCGGAGGAACCGAGGTACCGGCGGTGGGTGCAGACCTACGCCGATCCCGGATTCGCGGCCTTGACGCGGCGGTGCGCGGAGATGCTCGACGAGGCCGGTGCCGAAACGAGCCGGGCTGAAACGCTTTTCCTCGAGGGAATGCGGCACGAACTCGCGTTCTGGGATGCGCCCGCCTGAACTATTGCGCGTCGACGGCGAGCATGCCGAAGCGGCTGACCTGCGCGTGATGGTGGCCGTCGGCGCTGGTGATCACCACTTCGGTGGGGTTGGTCAGGGCGATGCAGCAGAAGGTGTCGCCATCCTGCTGGACGCTGATGGAGAGCAGGCGGCGGCCGTGGGCCTCCTGCCACTCGTCCATGCTCTCGAAGAGTCCGCGCATGGACGGGCTTTCGAAGTAGTGCAGGTTGCGCTTGTTGAGATCCGACATGGGACCGGCCTCCGTCCGGGGCGCGGGGCAGTCCCCGGCGCTGCCCCTGAACTCATTGAGTCATAGACCCGGGGTGGGCGTCTACGGCCAGGAGGCGGCGACACGCCTCGGACAGCCGGGCGCGCAGGGTGGCCGCCCGGGCGGCGATATCGGATTGAGTGCGCACGTATTCGGCTCGACCCGAGGGGGTTTCGATGCGAATCGGTTCGTAGCCGTATTCGGCCAGGTCGTAGGGACTGGCCTTCATATCGAGTTCGCGAGCCGCGCACGCCAGTGCGAAACACTCGAAGAGCAAATCCGAGCTGATCAGCGGGGTGAGCTTGAACCCCCACTTGTAGATGTCCATATTCGCGTGCAGGCACCCGGGCTGCTCGCGATGGATCTGATCCTCGCGGGTGAGGGGTTCGATATTGAGCGGCGCCGCCGCGGGCGTGAAGAAGCGGAAGGCGTCGAAGTGGTTGCAGCGCAACTGCATCGACGCGACGACGGCATCGGTGCCCGCGTGGCCCAGACGCAGCGGGACCTGTTGATGGCGCACCTCGTCACTGCGGTACACCATGGCCCATTCGTGCAGCCCGAAGCAGGACAACTGGGTGGGGCGGGCCGCGGTGGCGGACAACAGGTTCGCCACGAATTCGAGGGTGTCGCGGCGCTTGGCCAGGAATGCCGGATCCGCGGTCCAGGCGGGGGTATCGCCCGGAACCCGATGGTAGCCGCGCGATTCGGCGTACTCCCCGGCCCCGGCCAGGGCAACGCCCAAGCCGGGATGCCACTTCTTGAGCTGCGCGGACTTGTGACCGTAATAGGTGAACAGGAAGTCGATCACCGGATGTTTGGACCCGGCCGCCCGCGCCCGCAGGTACGGGCCGACCAGGTCGTCCACCTTGGCGCGATGGGCGGCGGCCCGCTCACGCCATTCGTTCTCCGGCAACAGCTTCGGTGCGTTCACGATCATTCGGCAATGCGGTGGGTGGCGTCGCGGACGGTGCCCACGAACTCCTCCACCAGGTCCTCGAGGGCGACGATGCCGACGGTATTGCCGCGGCTGTCGACCGCGCGGCCGAGGTGGGAGTTGGTGCGGCGCAGGCGGGCCAGGGCCTCGAAGAGGGTGGTCCCCATGCTCACCGTCGGCAGCGGGCGGATATCGGTGCGGGGGATCGGGGTCGCCGGGCCCGCCTTGTCATCGGCCACCAGATCCAGCACATCCTTGACGTGCAGGTACCCGACCAGCGACCCATCGGCCGCGCGCACCGGATAGCGGGAGAATCCCGTTTCGGCGACGGCGGTTTCGATATCGCCGAGCGTGGTGCCGTCGCCGCGCAGCGGGACCGACCGCGTCTTGGCCAGCGGGACCATGACATCGGCGACGATCCGATCGCTGGAACCCAGCGCCTGGGTCAGGCGGCGATGCTCCTCCTCGTCGAGCAGGCCCTCCGAATGCGATTCGCCGAACATCTCGGCCAGCTCCACCGAGGAGACGGTGGCGTCGAGCTCGTCCTTGGGTTCGATTCGCAACATCCGCAGGGTCAGATTCGCCGCCAGGTTGTAGACGGCGATGAGCGGCCGGGCGAGGCGCAGGAACATGAGATGCGCCGGAACCAGCAGCAGCGCGGCGCGTTCCGGTCCGGCCAGCGCGATGTTCTTCGGGATCATCTCGCCGAGCAGGATGTGCAGCACCACCACGATGGCCAAGGCCAGGGCGAAAGAAATCGGGTGCAGCAGTTGATCGGGCACGCCGAGCAGTTCGAACGGCCCCTCCAGCAGATGCGCCACCGCCGGTTCGCCCACCCGGCCCAGCAGGATGGAGCAGATGGTGATGCCCAGCTGCGCGGCGGCCAGCATCATGGACAGGTTCTGCCCGGCCTCGATGACCGTGGTGGCGGAGCGCTTGCCTTGTGCGGCAAGAGCTTCCAGCCGGTCGCGGCGGGCGGAGATGAGCGCGAACTCGGCGGCCACGAAGAACGCGTTGCTGAGCAGCAGCAGGACGGTGAGTGCGACGGCCCAGAGATCACCCATGGTCGTGCTCCCAGTTCGCGATGACCTCGGCGCTCACCGGGCGCAGCAGCACGCGGTCGATGCGGCGGCCGTCCATGCGCTCCACCGTGGCGATCCAGCCGCCGTCGGTGTGCGGTTCGAAGCCATTGTGGTGGCCGTTGCCGGGTTGCGGCAGCAGCACCTCGTCACGGGCCTCGGGAATGCGGCCCAGCCGTGTCAGCACCAGACCGCCCAGGGTTTCGTATTCGCCCTCGGGGGCGTCGTAGCCGGTGGTGCGGGACACCTCGTCGATGCGCAGCAGACCGGAGCAGTCCCAGCCCGCGGGGGTGCGGCGCACATCGAGTTCCTCTTCGTCGTGCTCGTCGCGGACATCGCCGAGGATCTCCTCGATAATGTCCTCCATGGTGACGATGCCCGCGGTGCCGCCGTATTCATCGACCACCAGGGCCACCTGCATACCGTCGGCGCGGACGCGTTCGAGG
The DNA here is from genome assembly GCF_001613405.1 of Nocardia crassostreae. Lineage (GTDB taxonomy): Bacteria > Actinomycetota > Actinomycetes > Mycobacteriales > Mycobacteriaceae > Nocardia > Nocardia crassostreae. Next base: position 50,205 of record NZ_BDCH01000022.1, on the reverse strand, counting down.
ACCTCGTCGCCGTCCATGCTGGCCGGGACGATGGGCACCGGTTGCGCGATGGAGGACAGCTTCACCGTGCGGCGCGCCAGCACCGGGTGCAGGAAGGTCTGTTTGATGTGCACCACGCCGAGGGGGTTGTCGAGATCGCCGTCGATGACCGGGAACCGAGAGTAGCCGGTGCGGCCCGCGGCCTCGATGAGTTCGGCGAGAGTGTCGTCCTTGTCCAGGGATTCGATCTTCACGCGCGGGGTCATGAGCTCCTCGGCGCTGCGCTCACCGAAGGCCAGCGAGCGATCCACCACCTGCGCGGTGCGCTGATCGAGCGCGCCGTGCAGGGCGGAAGTCCGCACCAGCGAACCCAATTCCTGTGGCGAGCGCGCCGAGCGCAACTCCTCGGCCGGTTCGATGCCCATGCGGCGCACGGCCCAGTTGGCGGAGCCATTGAGGAAATTGATCATCCAGCGGAAGACGGTGGAGAACCAGATCATCGGCCCGGCGGTGGCCCGCGCGGTGGACAGCGGTGCGGCGATGGCGATGTTCTTGGGCACCAGTTCGCCGTAGATCATGGACAGCGAGGTCGTGATGATCAGGGCCAGGGCCAGCGAAATGCCGTGTGCCGCAGAACCGCTCACGCCGAGCGCGGTGAACGCCGGTTCCAGCAGCCGGGCCAGCACCGGTTCGGCGATATAGCCGGTGATCAGCGTGGTGATGGTGATGCCCAATTGCGCGCCGGACAGCTGGAACGAGAGCGTGCGATGCGCCTGGCGCACCTGCCGGGCGCGGCGGTCGCCTTCACGGGCGTGGGCCTCGACGGTGCTGCGTTCCAGGGCTGTGAGCGAGAATTCCGCCGCGACGAAGAGCGCGGTTCCGGCGGTGAGAGCGATGAAGCCGAGCAAACTCAGAACGGTGAACACGACCGACACAGTCAGCACCGCCCGGTCGCATGAAGTGCTGGGAGAACGGGAACGCCGGGTTTGTCACCCGGCTCGGTAGAGGAGCCCTCCTGAGCGGCGCCCTTGGACGCGGGTGACAACTGGTTCCTTTCGAAGGACGGTAGTGGTGCGGAAATCGCTCGATTGTGTCGAGCGGGCCCGGTATCGCACATGGTACCGGGTGAAAACCGAGGGCCGATGGTTGGGCACACGGCCCGGGCATGACCGGCCCGGACACACCGAGCCCGGCGAGTCGGGTGCGACCCGCCGGGCTCGATTGTGCGGTACTACAGATTCGTCACCGGCCGGACGGCGGTGTCATTACCGGCCGGGCGGCAGCGGACGGCCCTCGGCGAAACCGGCCGCCGACTGCACGCCCAGCGTGGCCCGCTCGTGGAATTCCGCCAGCGTGCGCGCACCGGCGTAGGTGCAGGAGCTGCGCACGCCGGAGGTGATGTGGTCGAGGAGATCCTCGACGCCCGGGCGCTCGGGATCCAGGCGCATGCGCGAGCTGGAGATGCCCTCCTCGAACAGCGCCTTGCGGGCGCGGTCGAAGGCGGAATCGGAGGCGGTGCGGGCGGCCACGGCGCGCTTGGACGCCATGCCGAAGGATTCCTTGTAGCGGTTGCCGTCGCGATCGATGCGCATATCGCCGGGTGATTCGTAGGTGCCCGCGAACCAGGAGCCGATCATGACGTTCGAGGCGCCCGCGGCCAATGCGAGGGCCACATCGCGCGGGTGGCGGACGCCGCCGTCGGCCCACACGTGTTTGCCGAATTCCTTGGCGGCGGCGCATTCGGCCACGGCCGAGAACTGCGGGCGGCCCACGCCGGTCATCATGCGGGTGGTGCACATGGCGCCGGGGCCCACACCGACCTTGATGATGTCCGCACCGGCCTCGATGAGATCGCGGGTGCCCGCGGCGGAGACCACATTGCCCGCGGCCAGCGGCACGCCCAGATCGAGGGCGGCCACCGAGCGCAGCGCCTCCAGCATCTTGAGCTGGTGGCCGTGCGCGGTATCCATGACCAGCACGTCGGCGCCCGCGTCGACGAGCGCCTTGGCCTTGGCCGGGACATCGCCGTTGATGCCGACCGCGGCGGCGATGCGCAGCTTGTTCTGCGCGTCCACGGCGGGCTGGTAGATACCGGCGCGAATGGTGCCGGTGCGGGTCATGACGCCCGCGAGGGTGCCGTCGGCATTGACCAGCACGGCCAGATCGCGATGGCGGGCGTGCAGCAGGTCGAACACCTCACGCGGCGAGGTGTCGGCCGGGGCGGACACGAAATCGGTCTCGGCCACGGTGCTCAACCGCGCGAAGCGGTCGACATCCGCGCAGGAGGCCTCGGTGACGACGCCCACCGGCTTACCGTCCTCGACCACGATGACCGCGCCGTGCGCGCGCTTGTGAATGAGCGCCAGCGCATCCGACACCGACTGCTCCGGATCCAGGGTGACCGGGGTGTCGGCGGTGAGCGAGCGGCTCTTCACGAAGGCGATGGTGTCCGCGGCCGCCGGAATCGGCAGATCCTGCGGCAGCACCACGATGCCGCCGCGGCGGGCCACGGTCTCGGCCATGCGGCGCCCGGCCACGGCGGTCATATTGGCGACGACCAGGGGAATGGTGGTGCCGGTCCCGTCGCTGGAGGACAGATCGACATCGAAACGCGAGGTCACATCCGTCCGGCTGGGGACGAGGAAGACATCGTCGTAGGTCAAGTCGTAGGGCGGATTCTGCCCGGGAAGAAACTGCACGGTGGTCGCCGCTCCAAAGGTTGACGTTGGGTTCTCGTGTTCGCCATGCTCCGATAGCAGGTATATGGCACGAACTCACCCGAAGGTCATCCATGTGGGCCGGATTGCCCTTCGCGCGCTACCTGGTGTCACGCATGCAGCGCACCAGTGTAGTCGGCTCTTTCCCCGACCGTGAGAACGCAGTGCCCACGTGTGACCGGCAACCCGACTCGTGATCACATCGGAACCGCCCCGCCGCATGGCCCCGAGCCGCAGCAATGCGGCTAGAGCCGGTCTTCGGCCTCCAGCACCGCTGGCCCGAACACCGCGAATGTGCCGTCGACCACGTTGTGCCGGTGTCCGCCCGGTCCGCGCGCAACCATCGGCCGACCCGCGGAACAACCGACCGCTTCATGGGTAGCCGCGCAGTAGCCGATTGCGGCCAGACCCGAAGATGCCTCTGGCGTGTCGACTGTCATGCCGGTGTGTCGCCGGACCGCCCACGTCAGCGCACGACATGAAGGGCCACCGCAGAGAGTGCGGGGTCAGCGCGAGGAACCGCGGGTCAGCGCGCGGAACCCCGCCGGGGTGCGTGGAACGGCAATGTCAGCGTGCGGATCGGCGGGCCGCGCCTGGTTTGCGCTTTTTGTTGTGCTGGCGGCTGCCGGTGCGCGGGTCGACGCGGGGGCGGAAGGCTGGGCGTGGGGAATCCGGCTCGGCTGCAACGGGAGTGGCGGGGTCGGGGACTGGACGGCCGGAGGGGCGGCGGGCTCCGGTGATCTCAACGAGGCGGCGGTCGCCGGGGCGGACTTCGACGTCGGTGAGGGTGACGCTGGCGCGGCGGGCCATGTCGGCGGCTTCCTCGCGTTCGTCGGGGGTGACCACGGTGACCACGGTGCCGGTCGCGCCCGCGCGGGCGGTGCGGCCGGTCCGGTGGAGGTAGTCCTTGGGATCCTCGGGCGGGTCGACGTGGACGACCAGGGAGATGTCGTCGACGTGGATGCCTCGGGCGGCCACGTCGGTGGCGACAAGGACGGGGGCGGTGCCGTCGGCGAAGGCGGCCAGGGTGCGATTGCGGTGGTTCTGAGACTTGCCGCCGTGCAATGCCGCAGCCGGGATACCGGATTCGCGGAGGCGGCGGGCGAGTTTGTCGGCGGCGTACTGGGTTCGGACGAACAGCAGGGTGCGGCCCGCGCGGGTGGCGATCTCGTTGACGACGGTGCGCTTGTCATTGCGGCGGACGTGCAGTGCGTAATGCTCGATGGCGGGTGCGGATGTTCCGGGAGAATCCCCCTCGTCGCCAATCGAATCAGGGCTTTCCGCAACGGGTTTCTCCGCACCGGGTTGCACAGTCACCGCATGCTGCACAGGGGAGTCGAGGTAGCGCTCGATGAGCGTGTCCACGGTTTCGTCGAGGGTGGCCGAGAACAGCAGCTGTTGGGCGTCTTCCGGGACCCGGTTGAGGACGGCGGTGAGTTGCGGCAGGAAGCCGAGTTCGGACATGTGGTCGGCCTCGTCGACGGTGACGACGAGGACGTCGGAGAGGTCGGCGGCCTTGCGGCCGATGAGGTCGGTGAGGCGGCCGGGGGTGGCGATCAGCAGGTCTACACCGCGGCGTAGGCGGTCTTCCTGGTTCTTGATCGGGAGGCCGCCTACGGCGGTGGTGATGCGCAGACCGAGGGACAGCGCGGGCTCGTCGAGAGCGGATTCGATCTGGATGGCCAGTTCGCGCGTCGGGGCGAGGATCAGCCCGCGTGGTTTGCCTGGTTTAGAGGGTGCGCCGAAGAGGCGGACCAGCAGGGGTAGGCCGAAGGCGAGGGTCTTGCCGGAACCTGTTGCGGCGCGGCCGAGTACGTCGCGACCGGCGAGGATATCGGGGATGACGGCGGCTTGAATGGGGAAGGGCTTGTCGATGCCGTCCCGGCGCAGGGCATGCACCAGCACCGGCGGAAGGCCCAGCTCCGCGAAGGTTTCAGGCACGGGTCACCAGCAGTCGGCTCAGCTCTTGCAGCCAGGGAATGGCGACGGCCAGGGTCGGCACCACGAGAATCGCGGCGGCGGCCAGGTACGCGGCGGCGGCGATCTTCAAGTCACCCAGCGGACCGGCCAGGCGCTGAATGCGGATCAGCGTGGTCGGCCCGCCCACGGCCATGGCGCCCTGCGGGGCAGGGGAATTGGAGCAGGCCACCAGGGCGCGGGCCAGGGGAGTGGGTCCGGTCACCTTGACCGCCGAATCGTCGGCGAGCAGCTCGATGAGCAGCTTCACCGAATCCAGCGCGGATTTGGAGCGCACCACCCGCGGGAACGCCTCGTGCGCGGCGGTGAACGCCTCCAGCACCAGATCGTGGCGGGCGCGCAGATGCGACCGTTCATGGCTGACGATCGCGGTCAACTCCTCATCCGAAAGATTGGTGACGGTGCCCTGGCTGAGCACCACGCGCTGGCGCAGGCCGGGCAGGCAGTAGGCAATGGGTTCGCTGGCGGCCAGCACCCGGATATCGGCGGACTTGCGTTCCACCCCGCTCTGGTCCAGCAGGTCGACCAGCATGCGGTGCCGCGCCCGGCGCCGCCGGGTGTGCACGCCGACGCGGATCACCGAGAAGATGAGCCGCGCGCCGATGAGCAGGGTCAGCGCGAAGACGGTGACATAGGCCAGCCACAGCGGCAGGCCGAGCGCGTCGATCTCCTGGCTCGGGGTGGTGGTGGGCCGCCCGTCGGGTCCGGGCACGAGCAGGCGGCTGGCAATGGCCAGGCCGGAACTGAAGGCCGACAGCACCGCCGCGAGCGCGATGGCCTGCCAGAGCACCAGTGCCGCACGGGGACTGCGATAGGGCCATTGGGCTCGGCTGAGCAGCGCCGGGGCCGGTCCCGCCAGAAACAATGCGAGACCGGCGAATACCGCCGCTGTTACGTCCATTCCTCAGCTCACTACGTTGTGGGGGTCTGGCCGAGGTTGTTCTTAAGGCTGTTTGCCATCACCCTTCAGCTTGCGCGCCGCCTCGGTCGCTTCGAGCTTAGCGAGTGCATCGCGCAATGCGGCAGCCTCATCCGCCCCGACCTGTTCGACGAAGTCCACCAGCGCCGCCCGGCGGCTGCCGACTTCGTCCGCTTGTTGCAGCGCGTCCACCATGAGCGAGGCGACGAGTTCGTCGCGGGTGTGCACGGGGGCGTAGCGATGCGCGCGATCGTCGCGCTGCTGGACCACCAGATTCTTCTTCGCCAGACGCTGCAGCACAGTCATCACCGTGGTGTACGCGAGCTCGCGGCGCTCGGCGAGAGCCTCGTGGACCTGCCGCACCGTCTGGGTTTCATCGGCCGACCACAACTGGTCCATGACCGCTTTCTCGAGTTCACCAAGACCTGCCATCCCACAAGTTTACGGAGACAACGACACGAATGCGTACTACAAGTCGTCGTAACCGGGTAGTTGCTGGTGTGGGATTAGTCATAGGGGCGGGCCGGAACTTTTTCGCAGCCCGCGGATCCGTGCACATGCCGGGTGCCGATGGGCACGATCATCGGTCGTCCGGAGACCGGATCCTCCAGGACCTCGGCGCGCAGGTCGAAAACCTCCTGCAACAGCTCGGCGGTGACGATATCGTCCGGGCGGCCCTGCGCGACGATGCGGCCGTCGCACATGACGACCAGACGGTCGCTGTAGCGGATGGCCAGATTGAGATCGTGCAGTACCATGACGACCGTGCGGCCGTAGTCGTCGTGCAGGCGATCGACGAGGTCCAGGACCTCGAGGGAGTGGGCCAGATCCAGATACGTGGTGGGCTCGTCGAGCAGCAGGATGTCGGTGCCCTGGGCGAGGGCCATGGAGATCCAGGCGCGCTGGCGCTGCCCGCCGGAGAGTTCGTCGAGAGTGCGGTCGGCCAGATCGGCGATACCGGTCTGTTCGAGGGCGGTCGTCACCTCGGATTCGTCGTCGGCCGACCATTGGCGCAGCCAGGACTGGTGCGGATGGCGGCCGCGGGCGACCAGATCCGCGACGGTGAGCCCCTCCGGCGCGACCGGAGTCTGCGGGAGCATGCCGACAATGCGGGCGATGTCCTTGGTCTTCATGGTCGAGATGGCCTTGCCGTCCAGCACGACCCGGCCGTCCTTCGGGCGGAGCAGACGACCGAGCGAGCGCAGCAGCGTCGACTTCCCGCACCCGTTGGGGCCGATGACGGTGGTGATCAGCCCGGGCTCGATATCGATGCTGAGCCCGTCGACGATGACGCGGTCGCCGTAGCCGAGGGTGATGTTCTCGGCTCCGAGATGGTGGTTTTCGACGGCGGTCACAGCGTCGCCTTCCGATTCGCGCGTACGAGCAGATAGAGGAGGAACGGAGCGCCGAAGGCGGCGGTTACGACACCGACGGGCAGGTCGACGGGAAACACGGTGCGCGCGGCCAGATCCGCGCTCAGCACCAGGATCGCACCGATCAGCGCGGAGGCGATGATCGGTTCACCCGGGGTGCGCAGCAGCCGCCGCGCGATCTGCGGTGCGGCCAAGCCGACGGAGCCGAGCGGGCCGACCGCGGCCGTAGCCAGCGCGGTGGCGGCCACGGCGGAACCGATGAGAACGGCCTGCTGCGTTTGGATTCGAACACCGAGCACCCGGGTGGTATCGCTGCCGAAGCGCAGCGCCGCGAGCGTGCGCGAGGAGGCGGCCGCCACGGTGAGGGTGACCGTGAGCCCGGCGGCAGCGGGCCAGAAGGTGGACCAGTCCGAGCGATTCAGCGACCCGGTGAGCCACAGCTGCGACCGGGAGGCCTCGGTGAGCGGCGCGCGCGTGAGCAGCCAACTCACCATCGACAGCAGCGCCGCATTGGCCCCGATCCCGATGAGCACCAGGCGAAATCCCATCACTCCACTGTCCCCGGAAGCATTGCGGCCCCACGCCAGCAGATAGATGGCCACACCGGTCAGCAGTCCCGCGGCCAGCGCCGCGAGCGGAACCCCCAGCGTGATCAGCACGCCGGTCGCCGCGAACCCGCTGCCCGAGATCACCAGCACCGCACCCACACTCGCCCCGGCGGTAATACCGAGAATGTCCGGACTGGCAAGCGGATTGTGCAGGATCGACTGCGTGATCGCGCCCGCCATCCCCAGCGCCGCACCGACCACCACGGCCGTCAGCGCCCGCGGCAATCGCGAATCCAGGATGACGAACCGCTGCGCCCGAGTCCCGCCGCCGCCCAGCACATCCAGCACCTTGCCGAGCGGAATCCGATACTCGCCCACCGCGATATCCAGCGCGAACAACACCAGCAGCGACGTGACGAGCACGGCGACCGTCACCAGCGCCCCGATCCGCAGCACCGCCGAGAACCGACCCACCCGCAGCGCCGGTCGGACCGCGCGCACCGTCGGCGATGTGGAAGTACTCACAGCCGACCAACTTTCGCGAAACCTCGGGCCCGATTTGTTCCAGGGTGCTCCTGGCCGAAATCTACCGCGCCTGCTGATACGCCGCGGGCGGGAGGCTCGGCGGCGAGCGCCGCTGACCGGCGAACGAGGAGTCCGCCCGACCACCCAGCGGCACGCCGGCCCCGCTGACCGGCGTCCGGCCCATCAGGGTGAACCACCTCGAGTGTGTCCAGGCGACCTGCGGCGAGTGCGTGCTGGTGCCCCAGGGCGAGCGTGCGGGGACGATCGGCACCGGATGCATGGTGGTCACCTGACGTGAGCGTGCAGGGGCGACCGGCGGGGAGCGTGAGGAGGCGATGCGATGCGGGCGGACCGGGGTTGTGGGTCGGGAGGATCACAGGCTCACCAGCTTCCGGCGGCGGACGAGCAGGATGAACAACGGTGCGCCGATCGCGGCGAGGGTGACTCCGGCCTGGAGTTCGCCGGGGCGGGCGATGAGGCGGCCCGCGGTGTCGGCCAGGAGCAGGGTGAGTGCGCCGATCAAGCCCGAATAGGGCAGTAGCCAGCGGTAATCCGGGCCAGTGAGGGCGCGGGCCAGGTGCGGGACGATGAGGCCGAGGAAGGCGATGGGGCCGACGGCGGCGGTGGCCGCGCCCGCGAGGAGGACTACCGAGGTGAGGCCGAGCATGCGGCTGCGGGTGAGGTTGACGCCTAGGCCGCGTGCTACATCGTCGCCGAGCCCGAGCAGGTTCAGACCGGGGGCGGCGATTAGGGCCAGGATCATGCCGAGGATCAGGAACGGCAGCACCTGCCGGAAGACCGAGGCGTCGTGCCCGGCGACATCGCCGACCACCCAGTAGCGGTAGGTATTGAGGGCCGTCTCGTCCATGAGGACAACGACATTGGTCATGGCCTGCAGGAACGCTGTCACGGCGGCGCCCGCGAGAACCAGGCTCAGCGGGCTGGCCTTACCGCCGCCGACGGAGGAGACGCCGAAGACGACGAGTCCGGCGATGAGCGCGCCCGCGAAGGCGAACCAGATGTACTGGGCGGGGGTGGTGAGCGCGAACAGGTGGATGCTCAGCGCCGCGAGGAAGGCCGCGCCCGCGTTGAGGCCGAGCAATCCGGCGTCTGCCAGCGGGTTTCGGGTGTAGCCCTGGATCAGTGCGCCCGCCATGCCGAGCGCCAGGCCGGTAATGAGCGCCAGTCCGGTTCGCGGCAGCCGCAATTCGCGCACGATCTGCTCGGCGGAGTCCTGGGAGGGGCAGGCCAGCGGCAATCCGCCCGGACAGGTCAGCGCGTCCCACACCGTATTCAGCGGCAGATTCCGCGATCCGAGCGCAATGCTCGCGGCCAGCGCGCACAGCAATAACGCGGTCAGCAGAAGAAGTCCGGACAGACGTCGCCGTCTGGTGGTGACTACGGCGGGCACGGTGACGAACTACTCCTGACGAGTTTATTGCTGATCTAAGCATGGTAACCCTAACCTATCTTTCGTTTCGGCCCGCAAACGTCGAGTGATGAGGAGGTTCGAATGCTCGAACCCGTGACCGTGTGCCACCCTCGCGATATGAGGCTGTCGTTCGGCCGCGCCTGTGCCCGGCTGCGTGCGCTGCAACCCGAGCACCCCCGCGTGTACGCCGTTGCCGCCATGGCTGATCAGGGCAAACGACGCTGGTGGCGATTGGCCGACGGGGTCCGCGAGGGCCGCATCGAGCTCATGTACCGCCGCCACGCCGCCGAGGTGGTCGCCACCGCGCTCATCCACGCGGTCGTCGGCCGCGTCATGGCCCTGCTCGTCTCCGAGGGCCGGGCCTGGGATCCGGGCCTGGAAAACCTGTGGATCCACACCGACAACGACGGCGGCATCGACTGGGCCGGACTGGCCGACACCACGATTCGCGTCGTCGACGGCGACCGCCTCGAAGGCGAGCCCGGCGTGGTGGCCCTGCCCTGCGAGCCCGCCCTCTACGTCTGGCTCGCCGCCCGCAGCGAACCCGCCCTCATCCTGATCCAGCAGGCCATGGCCCGCTGCTCGGGCCTGGGCGCGCGCCGCTTCTGGTCCCTCGTCGCGGAATCCATTGTCGGTGCGGCGACCTACGTTCCGGCCTTGGCGGGCACCAACTCCTCCGAGGGCGCCCGCCGCGGGCAGGCCATGCTGGCCGCACTGGAGGATCGCGGATTGCCGGTACGAAGGGCTTGCTTTGTTAGGTAAGCCTGACCTACACTAGGAACCGGCGTTAGGATCAAGCGAGAGTCCCGAGGGCTGCGGTGACCCCCGATCCACTGCCGCGGCGGGTTCCCCTTCCGAGGGGAGCCCGCCGCTTCGTATTTCGGGCCCTGTGTCAGTGTGGATGCCATGACGCAGCCAGACTTCTCGTCGATCCGCTCGCTGGCCGATGTGACGCCCGAGCTCATGACGCAATTCAGCGAGGGCACCTTCACCGATCTCATCGGGCTCAAGTACACCGAGCTGACCGCGGATCAGGTGTCGGCGGAATGGGTGGTCACGCCGCAGCAGTTCCAGCCCGCCGGGATCGTGAACGGCGGGGTGTACTGCACGGTCATCGAGACGCTCGCCAGCGTGGCGGGCGGGGTGTGGCTGGGGGAGCGCGGGAACGTGGTCGGGGTCAACAACAACACCGACTTCCTGCGGGCGGTGCGCGAGGGGAAACTGCGCGGGGTGGCCACGCCGATTCACCGCGGGCGGTCGCAGCAGCTGTGGGTCGTGGTGATCACCGACGAGCAGGATCGGACGGTGGCGCGCGGGCAGGTGCGGTTGCAGAACATGTACGCGCAGGGCTGATTTCGCGCCCGCGGGCGCGACGGCGGGGGGCTCGTCGCCGAGCGCGGCGAATTCCCGCTGACGCGCAGTGCAACATCGCCGAAACATGCAGGTAACGCGGGGCGTGCCAGAATGACCGACGACCCGCCCCGCGACCTAGGTGAGGAGCCCGAATGCGTTTGTCACCGCACGAGCAGGAACGTCTGCTGCTGAGTTACGCGGCCGAATTGGCGCGGCGGCGGCAGGCGCGGGGATTGAAACTGAACCACCCCGAGGCGATCGCGCTCATTACCGATCACGTGTTGGAAGGGGCGCGCGACGGGCGGACCGTGGCCGAGCTCATGGCCTCCGGGCGGACCGTGCTCGGCCGCGCCGACGTGATGGACGGCGTGCCGGAGATGATCCACGACGTCCAGGTCGAGGCCACCTTCCCGGACGGCACCAAGCTCGTCACCGTGCACCACCCGATCGGATGACGCGCATGCAGGATTCAATGCGAGCTCCGCTCGTTCCCGGTGAATACCTTTGTGCCGAAGGCACTATCGAGATCAATCCCGGCGCCGACCGCATCGAACTGGATGTGGTCAACACCGGTGACCGGCCCGTGCAGGTCGGCTCGCACGTGCACTTCCCGCAGGCCAATTCCGCCCTGCGCTTCGACCGCGAGGCCGCGCACGGCCGCCGCCTCGATATTCCCGCGGGTACCGCGGTGCGCTTCGAACCCGGTCTGGGCCAGTGGGTTTCGCTGGTGCCCCTGGGCGGGACCCGCGAAGTGCACGGAATCAGCCTCACCCCACCCGGAAAGCTGGATGCCTGATGGCCGAACTCTCCCGCGCCCGCTACGCCGAACTGTTCGGGCCGACCGTCGGCGACCGAATCCGGTTGGCGGACACCGATCTGCTCATCGAGATCACCGAGGACCGCAGCGGCGGACCGGGATTGGCCGGTGACGAGGCCGTCTTCGGCGGCGGCAAGGTGCTGCGCGAATCCATGGGGCAGGCGCGCGCCACCCGGGCCGAGGGCACGCCCGACACCGTCATCACCGGGGTCGTGATCGTCGACCACTGGGGAATCATCAAGGCGGATATCGGCATTCGCGACGGGCGCATCTGCGCCATCGGCAAGGCCGGTAATCCCGACACCATGAGCGGGGTGCACCCGGATCTGGTGGTGGGGCCCTCGACGGAGATCATCGCGGGCAATGGGCGCATCGTCACCGCAGGCGCCATCGACTGCCATGTGCACTTCATCTGCCCGCAGTTGCTGGAAGAGGCCATGGGCGGCGGCATTACGACGCTCGTCGGCGGCGGCACCGGACCGGCGGAGGGCTCCAAGGCCACCACCGTCACGCCCGGCGCGTGGCATATCGGGCGCATGCTGGAGGCCACCGATTCCTGGCCGGTGAACATCGTGCTGCTCGGCAAGGGCAATACGGTGCGGCACGAGGCCATGTGGGAGCAATTGCGCGGCGGCGCGGCCGGTTTCAAGCTGCACGAGGACTGGGTGACCACGCCCGCGGCCATCGACGCCTGCCTCACGGTGGCCGACGTCTCCGGGGTGCAGGAGGCCTTGCACTCCGACACCCTGAACGAGGCCGGGTTCGTGGAGGACACCCTGGCGGCCATTCGCGGCCGGGCCATTCACTCGTATCACACCGAGGGTGCGGGCGGCGGGCATGCGCCCGACATCATCACCGTCGCATCGCATCTCAATGTGCTGCCCAGTTCCACCAATCCGACGCGGCCGCACACCGTGAACACCCTCGACGAGCATCTGGACATGCTCATGGTGTGCCATCACCTGAGCCCGTCCATTCCCGAGGATCTGGCCTTCGCGGAGAGCCGGATTCGGCCCTCGACCATTGCCGCCGAGGATCTGCTGCACGATATGGGCGCGATCTCCATGATCGGCAGCGACTCCCAGGCCATGGGCCGCATCGGCGAGGTGGTCATGCGCACCTGGCAGACCGCGCATGTCATGAAGCGCCGCCGCGGTGCGCTGCCGGGGGACGGGGCGGCCGACAACAATCGGGTGCAGCGGTATGTCGCCAAGTACACGATCTGTCCGGCTGTCGCGCATGGTCTCGACGCCGAGATCGGGTCCATCGAAGTCGGCAAGCTCGCGGATCTGGTGCTGTGGGAGCCCGCGTTCTTCGGGGTGCGCCCGCACGCGGTGCTCAAGGGCGGCATGATCGCCTGGGCCGCCATGGGCGACGCCAACGCCTCCAATCCGACGCCGCAGCCGGTGCTGCCCCGCCCCATGTTCGGCGCCTCGCCGATCGTGGCGGCGGGGACCTCGCTGCATTTCGTCTCCGAGCAGGCCATCGAGGACGGGCTGGCGAATCGGCTGCGGGCGAATCGGAAGCTGGTGCCGGTGGCCAATGTTCGCAAGCGCGGCAAGGCCGATATGGTCCGCAATGACGCCATGCCGCGCATCGAGGTGGAGCCGGACACCTTCACCGTCCGCATCGACGGTGAGGTGTGGGCGGAGGAGCCCGCCACCGAACTGCCCATGGCGCAGAGGTATTTCCTCTTCTGAGTGGCAGACTGCCCAGTATGAGCAACTCGAACTGGGCAGCAGTTGACCGTTATCTCGTGGATACGGTCGTGGGAGACCAGGATTCGGCGACCCTGGAAGCGAACGCCGCGGCGGGCTTACCCGCCATCGACGTCTCGCCGCCGCAGGGCAAGTGGCTCTACCTGCTCGCCAAATCCATGCGCGCCGATCGGGTCCTGGAGATCGGCACCCTGGGCGGCTACAGCACCACCTGGCTGGCGCGCGCCGTCGGCAAAGAGGGCCGCGTCGTCACCCTCGAATACGACCCCCACCACGCCGAGGTCGCCCGCGCCAACCTCGACCGCGCGGGCGTCGGCGACCGCGTAGACGTCCTACCTGGCGCCGCCCTCGAAACCCTGCCCCTCATCGCCCAACGCAAACCCGAACCCTTCGACCTGGTCTTCATCGACGCCGACAAAATCAACAACTCCAACTACGTGAACTGGGCCCTGAAACTCACCCGCCCCGGCTCGGTCATCATCGTCGACAATGTCGTCCGCCACGGCGCCATAGTCGACCCGAACCCCGACGCCGCCGCCCAAGCGAGCCGCGACGTCATCGAATTGCTCTCCACCAACCCACGTTTGGACGCCACCGTCCTGCAAACCGTCGGCTCCAAGGGCTGGGACGGCCTCGCCTACGCCCTCGTCATCGATCCGGACGAGTAGTCTGTCACGACCGGATCGGCGTGTTCTGCGCGGCGGCCAGCCACCACCGGCCGTCGCGCTCCACCAGCACGTACAGCGCCATCTCCGAGAACCCGCCCGCTTCCTCCGCCTGTCTGCGGATCTGGCCGACAACCACGCCGGGGGCGGGCATGCGCGCCGTGACCACCTCGAATCGTGAAGGTGGCGCGGCCTTTTGTGCCGTGAGCTGCCGATGGATGGCATTGAGCGTCGGATACCCCGCCACTGTCATCCCATACGGCGACCCCCACACGATATCCGCCGCGAAATCCGCGTCGTAGTCGTCGGCATCGCCCGTCACGACGGACTTCCGCAGTCCGGCCGCGAACTCCTTGGCCACCGCCCAAGCGGCCGAATCATCGGCCGCATCGTGCAATGTGGGTCGAATATCCATGCTGTCCTCCATCTTTCGCCGTCGAGCCCACCCTAAAAGCTCAACCAACATTGAGGTCAAGGAGAATGAGCGCATGTCGAAGCGCCGCAAACCACAACCCGTTCCCGAGTCGTGCCCGTGCGGCCTGCCCGCGAACTACGTGGACTGCTGCGGCCGTTTGCACCGGGGCGAAGCATCGGCGACCACCGCCGAACAGCTGATGCGCTCGCGCTTCAGCGCCTTCGCCGTCCGGGACGAGGCGTACCTACTGCGCAGCTGGGACCCTTCGACCTGGCCCGCCGACGTGGACTTCGATCCGGGAATGCGCTGGGAGCGACTGGAGATCGTAGGCTCGACCGGCGGCGGACCGTTTCATACCGAGGGCACCGTCGAATTTCGTGCACACTACCGCTCCAACGGCCAGCCGGGCGCCCTGCACGAGAACAGCCGGTTCCGTCGCGACAATGGCGCATGGGTATACCTCGACGGCGTGGTCGACTACTCGGGGGCCTGAGGTCAGAAACATCGCCGACCGGGAACTGGTGGCGGACGGCTCTCGCGAAATGCCGCCACCAGTTCCCGGTCGGCGTCGCTTCATCTCAGTGTGGGAAGGCCATCAGGGCGAAGGCGGCGCCGGACGGGTCGGCGAGGACTCCTACTCGGGAGGGGCCGGGGAAGTCCTTGGGCTCGTCGATGATCTTGCCGCCGAGTTCGACCGCGCGGGCGGCGGTGGCGTCGGCGTCGGCGACGTGGATGGTCATGGACCAGAAGGGGGCCGGTTCGCCGGGGGTGGCGAAGTGGGCGCCGCCGAATTCGCCGGTGCCGGGGGCGGAGATGGCTTGGTAGGGGTTTTCGGTGGCGGTTTCCCAGGCGGCGTTGCCGTAGGTCCAGCCGAGGGCCTTGGCGTAGTGGGCGAGGGCGTCGGCGGGGGCGCGTGTGGCGGCGTATTCGATCCAGCACGGATTGTTCGGTGCCATCCAGTGTTCGGTGCCCGGATCGGTGATCGGCTGGGAGATGCCGTAGGGCGCGCCATCGGGGTCGGTGAGGATGGCGAATTTCAGGCGGCCGAAGACGTCGGTCGGCTCGATGAATATGCCCGCGCCCGCGCCTACCGCGGCGGCGGTGGCGGTGTCGATATCGGCGACGGCGAAGTAGGGGAGCCAGACCGACGGTTTCATGGTGCCGTCCGGGTTGGCGGCCGAGACGACGCCCGCCACCTGGGCGTCGCCCTGGCGCAGGATCGTGTAATGGCCTGCCTCCGGGCCGGTGTCCTCGGCGGTCCAGCCGAACAGGTCGCAGTAGAAGGCGGCGGTGGCGGGGATATCGGGGGCGCTGACGTCGAACCAGCGGGGTGCGCCGGGGATGAATGTGGGAGCCATGGCTTCTCCTCGTCGTCGGAGACTGTTTGCGCGCGCGGCTCAGCCAGGGTTGCACCGCGCGCATTCGTACAGACGATGGCGGACGAGCGGATTCCTCGGCGGCCGCGATGCGGCGTGCCGGGACTAGTGCCGGGCGCGGGCCTCGAAGCCGTCGCAGAGGGCGGTGAGGCCCGAGTCGAGCATGGCGACGGGGTCGAGGAGATCGGCTCGGCCGGTGCCCTCGAGGTCGGCGAGGGCGGGGGTGGGCGGCCAGCAGGGGGCGCCGTCGAGGAGGGCTTCGAGGCCGGAGCGTTCGTCGGATTCGCTGTCGCGGGCCGAGAGGAGGCGGGCGCTGACCTGTTGCAGGGCGACTCCGGCGATGTAGCTCCAGACCGATAGCGACATGCGGGTGGCTTCACGGGTGTCGACGCCCAGTTCGCGGAAGCCCTCGACCAGCCAGCTCAGCACGAGGAGGCTGTTCTCGCCGAAGTTGTAACGGGGAACCGCGAAGGTGAACAGCACCCACGGGTGTTCCCGGTACAGCCGCCAATCCACCTCGGCGGCAATGCGCACGCGGTCGCGCCAGGTCCAGCCCTGGCCTTCGGGGGAGGGATACGGATTGCGCCGGGAGACCTCGTCGGTCATGGCGGCGAGCAGCGTGTCCTTGTTGGGCACGTGCCGGTAGAGCGACATGGCCCCCGCGCCCATGCGTTCGGCGATGCGGCGCATGGACAGGGCATCGAGCCCGGACTCGTCGGCCAGGGCGATGGCGGTATCGACGATGGCGGCCCTGGTGAGCTTGGCCTCTGACATCGGACGAATTCTTCCCTTCCCCGCGCCGTTGTGCGTACACTGCACCCCGGCTTGCGCGTACGCCGTACGCGCGCTCTTCGTCGAAAGCCCGGAACGACCCGAAGGATAGGTGATGACCAGCACGCTCGCGCACTCCGACGCGAAGACTTCCCGACGCGCCTGGGCCGGACTGGCGGTATTGCTACTGCCGGTGCTGCTCGTGTCGATGGATATGTCGGTGCTGTATCTCGCCATGCCGACGCTCACCGCGCACCTGGATCCCTCTGCGACAGAACAGTTGTGGATCCTGGACATCTACGGATTCCTGATCGCGGGCCTGCTCATCACCATGGGCAATCTGGGCGATCGGATCGGGCGGCGCAATATTCTGCTCGCCGGTGCGACGATCTTCGGAATCGCCTCGGTGCTGGCGGCATTCGCGCCGAGCGCGCCGGTGCTGGTCGCGGCGCGGGCGCTCATGGGCGTCGGCGGCGCGACCCTGCTGCCGTCGAGCCTGGCGCTGATTTCCACCCTGTTCCCGGATCCGCGGGCGCGCAATACCGCCATCGGCGTGTGGACGGCGTTCTTCGCGGGCGGTTCGGCGGTGGGGCCGATCATCGGCGGCGTATTGCTGCACCACTTCTGGTGGGGTTCGGTATTCCTGATCAATACCCCGGTGCTGCTGGTGCTGCTGGTCTTCGGGCCGCTGCTGCTGCCGGAGCATCGCGCGGCGGGTCTCGCGCCCTTGGATCTGCCGAGCGTTGCGCTGTCGATCGGCGGCATTCTGCCGCTCGTGTACGCCATCAAGGAATTCGCGGCGCACGGGTTCACCGCACCGGCGGTCGGCATCGGCGTGCTGGGCGTGCTGTTGCTGACCCTGTTCATCCGGCGGCAGCGGACCCTGGACGAACCGCTGGTGGATCTGAGTCTGTTCCGGCGCGGACTGTTCTCGGTGGCCATCGGCTCCAGCACCGTCGGCATGCTGGCGCTGGCCGGGATGAGCTTCCTGACCATCACCTATCTGCAATCGGTCACCGGGCGTGACGTCTTGCAGGCGGCGCTGCTCGGGATTCCGATGGCCGTGGTGGTGTTCGCATGCTCGATGGGCGGTTCGCGGATCGGGCGCCTGCTGGGCACCAAGACCAGTTTCGTGCTGTCGCTGAGCATGGCGGCGCTGGGCAATCTCATGCTGCTCGGTGTCGGCGTGGACGGCGGAATCGCCTGGTACATCGCCGGATCCGTGATCGCGGGCGCGGGCTTCGGCATTGCGTTCACGCTGGTGTCGGAGGTGGCGGTGTCCTCGGTGCCGCCGGAGCGGGCCGGGTCCGCGGTGGGCATCTCGGAGACCAGCTTCGAACTCGGCAATGGTCTGGGGCTGGCGCTGCTGGGTTCGCTGGCGGCGCTGGTGTTCCGCTCGGGCGGTGATTTCGCGCCGACGCTGGGAGAGACCCTGGCCCGCGCCGGGGACGATTCCGCGCTGACCGATTCCGCGCATGCGGCATTCGTGGACGGTATGCACGTCGCGACGACCGCGGGCGCGATCCTGCTGGGCGTCATGGCGGTCATCGCCCTGGTGGCCAAGTCCCCGGCGGCGAAAACCGGTGCGGGAGCGCCGCACGCGCACTGAGCGGTTTGCGGCCAGCGGGTGATTCGGCCGCCGGGTGATCAGTGGCCGAAGACGGCGCTCATGATATCGGCGACCCATTTGTTCATGGGCGCGACAATGCGCCGGTACACCCAGCGGCCCGGGCGGACCACGGTGGCCTGCCACGCGGTGGCGATGGCGGCGAACAATGGTTGCAGCACCGTGCGATACAGGAACCGGCACGGGGTCACCACGACGGCGTTCACGACGACGGTGGCCCCGCGCCAGCCGTAATACACGGCCGCGGCCAGCAGGATCAGCAGCGGAGCCAGCAGCCATTGCCACAGCATGCGTAGCGGCCAGGCAATGAGCCGGGTGGCGATGAAACGCAGGATCCAGCCGAGGGCATGAACCGCCGGGGTGATGAGCCACCGGTTGATCCAGCGCCCACCCCCGATGAGCCCGGGCCGCAGGACATGCCGCCAGAGCCGGTGCAGCTGCGTGCCGGACCACTCGATCGGCGGCCACAGGACATAACGGACCAGGGCGGCGAGCGCCAATCCGAGAAACCGGAGTGTCGGTAGCAGCGCGCGCCGCCACAACCATTGCTCAATCGCGCGCTGGAGCGGGCGGAGCAGGAAATCCAGCAGGAACGCGCCCACCGGCGTGAGGATCATCCCCCAGAGCAACTGTTGCAGCAGCAGGCCCCATAGATAGTTCTTCACGAAACCCCAGGCGGGCCGGGCAATCCAGACCCATGTGAATTTCGCGATCGGTGCGAGCAGCCGGTCGGCCAGGAAACCCGGTATCCGCACCGTGACGCGGACGACCAGTCGCAATCCTTCCCACAGCAGCCGCAGCGGAATGAACACCGCGATCGCGATCCCGCGCGCCAGCCATTCCACTATCGAGACCCGGTCCGGCGTACGCTCATCCGGAGCTTGCGACATCGTGAATTCTCCCTCCCCGTGCACCGCGTCCATAATCGCCGGGAAAAGGATTCGCGCCCAGGGTATTTCCACTTAGTCCCGGTCCCGATTCGGTTCGGCCGTTAGAGTCGACGCGTGGGTGAGAATTCCGTGCCGAAAACGGAAGATCAGGGCGGGTCCAATGGCCGGCCGCTCGCCGAGCGGGTGGCGACCAGATTGCTCTATCCGACCTCGCGGCCGCGCGAGAAATCGCTGCGGGACGCGGTATCCGGGCGCGTCTTCCTGGTGACCGGCGCCTCGCACGGCATCGGCAAGATGGCCGCCAAGAAGCTCGCCGCCGCCGGAGCGATCGTGCTGCTGGTGGCGCGCACCCGGGAAGACCTCGAACAGGTGGCCGCCGAGATTCGCGAGGCGGGCGGGGCGGCGCACGTCTACCAGGCCGATATCACCGATATGGCGGTGGTCGAACAACTGGGGCGCACCCTGCTCGACGAGCACGACCACGTGGACGTGATGATCAACAATGCGGGCAAGTCGATCCGCCGCTCGATCGCCAAATCCTACGACCGCTTCCACGATTTCACCCGCACCATCGACGTCAACTACCTCGGCCCGGTCCGGCTGCTGCTCACCCTCCTCCCGAGCATGCGCGAGCGCGGCCAGGGCCACATCGTGAACGTCTCCACCTGGGGCCTGCGCATGCCCCCCGCCCCCCGCTGGTCCGCCTACGGCGCGTCGAAAGCTGCCTTCGACGTCTGGTTGCGCACCGTCGCAACCGAAATCGCCGCCGACGGCGTCACCACGACCTCGGTCTACATGCCCCTCGTCCACACCCGCATGAGCGCCCCCACCGACTTCTCCAATATCCCCGGCCTCACCGCCGACGAAGCCGCCGACCTCATCTGCCACGCCGTCACCGCCAAACCCCTGGAAATCTCCCCGTGGTGGACCGGCCCCGTCCAAGCCTGGACCGACCTCCGCCGCGGCGCCGCACAACGCTTCATGGAACGCAGCTTCCGCACCCTGCGCGGCTGACCCTGTGCGCGCCGGGATATGCCTCCATAAGCCGCAGAGATGAGCCTCTATACGCCGCGGTTAGCGTCCTCGTCGTGCGTGCTGAGTTGCGACACGCTGCGGTGAGCGTCCTTGTGCTTTCCGGGTGTTGGGGGTGAGAGCCGGTGTGGTGGGGATGATATTCCGCGCGCCGAGTGGCAGGGCATAACCGTCCGCGCTGACTAGCGTGAGTACCCGTGCGGTGAGGGTCCGGTTCCGCCGGGTGCGGAGGGGTGTCCGCACCCGGTCGGGGATCGGCGGCGCGTTGGTTCACGGGATGAGTACGACCGTGCCGGTGGTGGCGGTGGTGGCCCGGGTCTCGAGTGCGCGGTGGCGGCCTCGGCCAGCGGGGAACGGGTGAACGGCAGGGCGCAAGCGTCCGGGGACTTCGGCCCGGGCGCGCAGTTCGAGGGTGCGGATTCCGCCTGCGTCTCTCAGGGGATGAGTACGACCTTGCCGGTGGTGGCTCTGGTCTCGAGGGCCCGGTGTGCGGTGGCGGCCTCGGCCAGTGGAAACCGTTGTACGGCAGGGCGCAAGCGTCCTGCGGCGGCTTCGGCCCGGGCGCGCAGTTCGAGATTGCGGATTCCGCCCGCGCGTTCGAGCATATGCGGGCCCAGCACGTTCTGCGAGGTCACCCCACGTGATGTGAGTTCGTCCGCGCCGAGATCCGCCGATCCGGATGCCGCCCCGAAATCCAGGCGCATCCCGCCTTTGTCGAGCAGATCGATTGCCGCACGGGCGATCTCGCCGCCCACCCCGTCGAACAGCAGGGTTGCGGGGCGCTCGCCGTATGCGGCGCGCACCCGATCCACCCATCCGGACTGCCGGTAGTCGACGGCCAGATTCGCCCCATTGCCCAGCGCCAGCGCCGTCTTCTCCGGCCCGCCCGCCAACCCGATGACGAGCGCTCCCGCATTCCGCAGATACTGCACGAGCAGCGTCCCGATCCCACCGGCGGCGGCTGTCACGATCGCCACGGTGTCCCCGTCGATCTCCGGCGCGAACTGCAGAATCCCCATCACGGTCCGCCCGGTGCCGATCATGGCCACCGCCTCCGCGGCCGTCAGCCCCTCCGGAATCGCATGCAGCCGTTCGGCATCCGTCACCGCCTGCTCCGCATACCCACCCGGCACCGCCCCCAGATACGCGACCACCGCCCGCCCGAGCCACGCCTCATCGACCCCGTCCCCGACGCGATCCACCGTCCCCGCCACCTCCCGCCCCGGAATGGTCGGCAGCTCCGGCATCGGAATCGGCCCCGCCACATCCCCTCGCCGCAGCGAGGTATCGATGAAATGCACCCCCGCCGCCTCCACCGCAATCCGCACCTGCCCCGCCCCGGGCTCCAGATCGCCGACGGCGTCGTATCGCAGATTCTCGGCAGGTCCGAACGCATGAAGACGGATGGCGTGCACGGCAACTCCTGGTTGTTTGACTGGTCTCACCACCCAGCCTGCAACCCGAACTCGGGTTCAGGTCAAGTGCATGATCAGTGGGCGCGCAGCCGCCCGACGCCCGCCGCCCACGCCGGAGGCCGGGCTGGCCCTCTGCCGAGCAAGTCGCCGACCACGACTCGCGCCCAACACCCCTGACCACACCGCCTACTATCGAACGATGCGTTACCCGGAGACCCGCTGATGAGCCTGGCCACCCTCCTCACCCTTGCCGACTCCCGCCTCCCCATAGGCGGCCATGTCCACTCCGGCGGCGTAGAAGAAGCAATAGCTTCCGGCCTTCTCCGCGACGTCCCCACCGTCGAGCTCTACCTCCGCCGCCGCATCCGCACCTCCGGTTTGGTCGCTGCCTCCCTGGCCGCCGCTGTCTGCGCGGACACCCTCACTCCGGCCCGCGCCGAACTGGAAGCCGACGCCCGTACACCGTCTCCCTCGGCCCGCACCGCTTCCCGCGCCCAAGGCCGCGGCCTGCTTCGCCTGGCGAAACAAGTCTGGCCGCAAGCTCGCTGGTCCAGCTTGGGGACTCGGCCTCACCTGTCAACGGTTTTCGGTGTCGTCGGCGCGGAATCCGGCGCCTCGCCCGAGGAGATCGCCGGAGTCGTGGTCTACACCACCATGACCGGCGCAGCCACCGCCGCCCAACGCCTCCTGGCCCTCGACCCCGCCGCCGTGGCCGCCTGCACGATCCGTCTCGCAGCGGTCTGCGACCAGACGGCACGCCAAGCAGCCAAGGGCCTGGCCGCCCTATCCGATCCACTGCAGGATGTCCTGGCCGAGCGCCACCTGCTACGCGATATGCCGCTGTTCGCGTCCTAGGCGTGCGAATCCGCCTGCGGCACGGCGGATTCAGTCCTGCGCGATTCCGATCGAACGCACCGGTCCGGTGCGCCAGGGCGGCGTCCAGCGCGGTTGGTCCCGCTCCGCGGCCGGGGCGGGAGAAATCGTGACCTCGATCTCGTCGCGCTGCGGGCCGTACTCCAGGACCAGGGTGTGTGTGCCGGCCGAGGGCCGGGGGATGACGGCGCGGGGACCGGTTCCGGCCGGTTCGCCGTCGACGCGCCAGTGCAGCGCAGCGGGATCGCCGTCGCCGTCGAGTTGGCCTTCCAGCACCAGCAGCCCGTCGTCGTAGCGTGCCGCGTTCGGTTCGGGTGGGGTGATCCGGGGGTACGCCGGGCGTCGTTCGACATCCAGGACCGGGCTCGACACGGTAACCGTGCGGGCGCCGTCGCTGTAACTCACCGTCAGGCGGCACTGACGGGCGGCGGGGAGCTCGGCGAGGGGGAGCCGCACGACCGCGGGGTCGCCGCCACCGACGTCGATGAGCCCCAGCGGTACGACCGGATCACCGGAACCTGTTGTCTCCCAACGGGCGACGAGATGTGCACCGGGCGGTGGTGGTGGGCCGCCGATGTGGACGGGTATCCGCACGGTCAGGTCGCGCGCCAGTTGTGTGCCCTCCACCGCGGTGAGATCGAGGCTGACGGCGGCAGGCGCGGGCACCGCCCGCCGGTAGGTCTCCACCTCGTCGTGCCGTACCACGATGTACGCGGATTCCCTTGCCAGCGGCAGGAATGCGTCGAGGCGGGTGAGGGGCGCGCCGGTGCCCGGGCAGTCCACGAGCTGCTCGATCGCCGCCGGGGCGAGTGCGAGCGCCCGTCCGGACTCGTCGGTGGCGAGAACCGTCCAGCCGGATCCCGAGCCGGGAGGTGTCCGCGCGTCGTCCGGAGCGCTGCCCCACCAGCCGGGGGTGAAATGGCCGCCGTGATCGATGGTTCCGGTGATGTGTACAACGCTCATGGCCGACCTACCTGCAGGAAGACTCGGCGCCAGCGTTCGGGGCTGGGCCAGGTGGGTTCGGGAGAGTAGGTGCGGACCATGACATCGCGGGCATTGCGTACGAACGCATTGCCCCACATGTCGTATCCCGGGACCACCACATCCCCGCCGTTCGGGAAGGAGGAGGGCGGGTCGCCCACGATCCCGCACAGTGCCAGGTGATTCTGTCCGAACAGATGGCAGATCTCGTGCGCGGTGGTCAATCCGGTCGCGTCCGTGGCCCCTACCCACGGGCCGGGTGCGTAGCCGCCCACTCCGACCGGGCCGACGACCAGCCAGATCTCATCCCGCCAGGACGGTGTGGCGGTGCCGCCGCGCTCGGCGATCAGGTCCTCGATCAGGTGGCCGTTCTGCTCGACCGGCGAATTGGTCAGGGTGAAGATCTGCGGATCCGGGATCGGCAGCAGACTGGCGGCCGCGCGCAACGCCTCCCGGCACGCCGCATCGGAGGGAGCGGGCAGCGGTTGTTCACCCGGCGAAAGGTTGACGGTGCGACCCCACGCGCGGTAGCGGATTCGGACTCGGCGGCGGGGATGGAAGGTGACATTGTTGCCCGCCTCCAGCGTCCAGCTCGGGCCGTCCAGGCTGCGCACCCGCACGGTGGCCTCGAGCACCAGCCAGCCCGGCACGCCCGTCGATCCGATCGGGCCGCCCTGGCAAATCTCCGGCGGCAGTACGACATTGAACGTGCGCGGACTGTTGCCCTGCGCCAGCCACTGCTGATAGTCGGCCAAGGATGCGAATCCCGGTCCGGACGGCAGTTCCACATCCGATGCGGGCGGGGCCGCATCGGCTGTCGAGTGACTCGGCCGCAGGGTCACGCCCAAGTGCCCGATCAACGGTCCGTGCACCTCGAGAGTGTCTGACGCGGTGAGGGTTTCGCCCGGCGGCAGCTGCGGCACGGCGGCCCACCAGTCGATGACCGCCACACTGCGTTTATCGGCCACAAGCGGAATCGTCTGCCCGGCAGGGGGATCCAGGGCTTCGCCACCGCCCGCCGCCTGCACCTCGACATCGCCCCCGGCTACGCCCTGGAACACCGCCACCGATGCCGCTTGCAGAGCCGGTCCGGTCGCGATCACCGCAAGCGTGGCGCGTGTGGCGCCACACTGGTTGATGGCGTCGACGGCGAAGGCTCAGCGCACCGGCGTGGACGTCGCCGTCAGCACCAGCTTCCCGCTCGAAGCGCTCAAACCGGTCACCGCACTGGGATATCCGGAAGCGGAGAGGATGGCCGTCGCCCCGGCATCCAATGCCCCCACGGTGACGCTGTCACCACCGAAACCCTGCCAGGCGACCCGGAACGCCTGCCCGGTCCGCAGGTGCAGCGTCCCGGCATTCCACTTCTCGACCGGCCCGGTCGTCGGCGCCACATCGGCGAGCACGCGCGGTTTGCCGGCGCTGTACCGCGCGGCCGCCACCGGCGCCGGACTGTCGTCGTAGGGCACCTCGGCATCCCAGTTGCCCGGGCAACCGCGGGCATGCATGGCATCGTTCAGCCGCCGATTGCGCAGCTTGGCCCACGAGTTGTAGTCCGCGATGAAGTTCACATCCGCGAACGCGGCGAAACCAGAGATCGCATTACTGGGCAACGACACCACGATCACCGTGTCCGACCAGCTCGACACCGCCATCTTGCGGCACACCACCCGCGAAGTGACGCTGTCCCACGTCGCCGCGATCACCCCGACCCCTGCCGCGGGCGCGGCCCCGAACCCGTGTCCGCGAATCGTCATGGCGGGCGTGGAACCACACGCGTCACCGATCTCGACCCGTTCGATCCCCGCGGTGGACAGCGGATCGCCTGTCGGCGGCGGATGCGCCACCAGATCGTCGTCCAGCAACCGCAGGTACGACAGCTCACAAACCGTTGGCGAGGTCCGCACCAGCGCCGAGATATCGGTCCGATCCAGTGCTGGCCACCACCGCGACTGCTCGCGCGCCGCGGCACCGGCGTAATCGTCAACGGGCGGCGTATCGGCCAGCGCCGAGAGGTCGGACTGATACCCCGGATCCCACGGGTACCCGTCCAGCCTCCGCTCGGCGATCGTCGCGATATTCGACAGCTGCCGGATCACAACCGCCCCCGGAACCCCAGCCAACCGCAAGGCGGTTTCAGCGAGTGCCCGCACGCCATCCGCATCGATCAACTCCGTCGGCACCGGCTCCGCGGCCCGGCCATCGACGACGTGTTCCGCCGCTACCGGGTAGCCACCGGCTTCCTCGGCGATGGCTTCCTCATCGATCGTGACCGTGATGCGCGGCGAACCCGCCCGGGGGCGCAACGGTCCCCCGGACGTCCCCGGCACCAGATCCGGTACGGCGCGCCACAGTTCCGCCAGCGCTTCGACGAATGCCTCACCCGCCCCGAAAACCCCGTCCTCCGCGTCGAACGCCATCGCCGCCAGCCGATCGAGGATGCGATGCGCCGCGAACAGCGGAGAATTGACGATCTCGTCGACCTCACGATCCCTGGCCCTGGCCCGCGCCACCACGGTGTCCCAGCGAACGGGCCACCCAACCGCTGAACTTGGCTCGGCCATCTCAACCAGCCCCTTCGGCCACGGCGTCGTGCCGTAAACCCAGGTATCTGACCTGATCGTATCGACGACAACTGCCCACCACAGCTGGATCGCGATATTCCCCCAGCTACCCCCCACCGAGGCTCGCTACCGGTCGGCGGATCTCCGCGAGGCTGATCTGGTCCTGGCCGAGCGCCACCTGCTACGCGATATGCCGCTGTTCGCGTCCCAGCCCGCGCTCTCGAACGCGCTCCTGGCGTGAATCGACTTCCGCCGCAGCGGTGTTCGATGAAATCATCACGCCATGAGTTCGGGGGTTGATCCTGCACGTGCCCGTCGTCGTCCTTCCCGTCGAGTCCCGCAGCGGACCGCACGAATACGAATTCGGCCGCAGCCGGTAGCCAAGCGGCGGGTGCTGGTGCGGTTCATGCAGAGGCTGTCGACCTGGGAGGGGTGGACGAAGTTGAGGGCGGTCGCGACGGCACTCGCCGCTGTCGGCGCTCTTGTCTTCACAAGTGCTTCCTTGCGGGTGAGCAGTGAACAGCAGAGATCAGCCGAAAAGACACAGGCGGCAGAGCGATTCACCAAATCGGTCGAGCAACTCGGAAACGAGAGTGTTCATGTCAGGATGGGCGGGCTGTATCTGCTCGAACAATTCGCACTCGATTCCGAGCGCCATCGAGGAGTGGCGTTCGAGATCATCGGTGCCTTCGTCCGGGACAAGACGCCGATCCTGCCGACGTGTTCGGAAGCCGTGCGGGATGCATACAGCAGCGTTGCGCCCCGCGCGTCGGTCGAGGTGCAGGCTGCGCTGACGATCATAGGGCGTCGGCCGGAACAGTTGCGGAGCTTTGAGATCGACCTAGCCAGAACATGTTTGGCAGGAGTCGACGCCAGGAACGCGACGCTTTTCGGTGTGAATCTCGAGGGCGCGGATCTGACGCGGGTGAGACTGAACGAGGCCGATCTGCGGGATGCGAACCTCACTGATGCCGACCTTCGATTCGCCGACATCGGCGTGGTCGGTTTCGGCGTAGACGGTATGAGCTACGGGTTCTCCTTCGATGGGGTCACTCCCAAGGCCGAGTTCGGCCCTGTCCGGTACCGGCCTGCCAATCTCGGCCGGGCTGTGCTGAACGGCGCGGACCTCACCAGCGCCGCACTCGAGGGAGCTGATCTGAGCGATGCTCAGCTCAGGGGAGCGACCTTGACAGGCGCCCGCGCCATCGCAGCCCGATTGCCGCGCGCTGATTTGTTTGTGGGCAAGCTTGTCGGCGTGATGCTGGCGGGAGCGGATCTGACGGGCGCGTCACTCGTCTTCGCGGAATTACAAGACGCGGACCTGCGATTCGCCAACCTGCGGAACGCGTTCCTGATACGGGCAAATCTCACGAACGCCGACCTCAGCGGTGCGGATCTGCGCGGCGCCGATTTGACGGCGGCCGTGTTGGTGGATGCCTACTTCGGTGGTGATCGTCAGATCTGTGACTCTGTGGATCCGTCTGCCACCGAAGGGGACCGGGACCGTGAGATCGACTCAGAGCCGTGGGCTGTATACGACAGCACCACCAAATGGCCGGAGGGCTTTACTCCGTCCTGGCCATCGCAGCCCAGCTGAGCCCGGTAACACTCGGTTTACCTGGGTGGGACAGGATGGGGGTTGGAAAGGAGCACATCACTCATGCCCCCTCATTTGATCGATGGAGAACCGCACGACCACAGCCATGATCGGCCCAAGCGGGTGCGGACGGCGGGGGAGCCGTTGCGCATTGGGGTTGGCGGGCCGGTGGGGTCCGGGAAGACGGCGCTGGTGGCGGCGTTGTGCAGGCAGTTGCGGGATGAGCTGTCGCTGGCCGTGTTGACGAATGACATCTACACCACTGAGGATGCGGATTTCCTGCGGCGGCATGCGGTGTTGCCGGATGAGCGGATTACCGCGGTGCAGACCGGTGGATGTCCGCATACCGCGATCCGGGATGACATCACGGCGAATCTCGATGCGATCGATGATCTGGTGGAGGCGAACCCGCCGTTGGATCTGATTCTGGTGGAGTCGGGTGGGGACAATCTCACGGCCACCTTCTCTTCGGGGTTGATCGATGTGCAGATCTTCGTGGTCGATGTTGCCGGGGGCGACAAGGTGCCGCGGAAGGGTGGGCCGGGGGTTACCTGGTCGGATCTGCTGGTGATCAACAAGACTGATTTGGCGCCGATGGTGGGGGCGGATCTGGGTGTGATGGATCGGGATTCGACGAAGGTGCGGGAGGGGCGGCCGTTCGTGTTCACGTCGCTCACGGAGGATCCGGCGGCTACGCCGGTGCTGGAGTGGGTGCGGGAGCAGTTGCGGGTGGTCGCGGAGCAGGATGCGGCGGCGGGTGTCGCGCACTCGCACTGAGCGGCAGGCGCGTAATGGAGCCGGTGTGGTGGTGACCGGTGCGCACTGAACTGCGGATCGTTGCCGAAGCGGGAACGCTGCCGCAGATTCATGCGGTGGGCGGGCTGGCGGCGCGGCGCACCGGCCCCGATACGGTGCACATGATCGGGACGGCGGCCACCCCGCTGGGCGGGGACGTGCTGGATATCTCGATCGTGGTGGGCGCGGGGGCGCGGTTGGCCGTGCGATCGGTGGCGGCCACCATCGCACTGCCGGGCCGGGTCACGCGAACGTCGGTGGCGCACTGGCGGTTCGAGGTCGCGGCGGGCGGTGAGCTGGAGTTCGACCCGGAGCCGACCGTGGTCGCGGGCGGAGCCGAACACGAGACGATCACCACCGTCGCATTGGAAGACGTTGCGCGACTGCGACTTCGGGAGCGCGTACAGATCGGCCGCACGGGTGAAGATCACGGGTATTGGAGCGGGGAACTGAACGCCGACATAGGCGACATCCCGCTACTCCGCCACCGCCTGGAACTGGGTGCGGACGCGATCACCGACGATTCTCTCTCGGCCCCAAGAGCTCTGGAGAGCATCCTCACCTACCCGGACTCCCGCCCACCCGAATCCCCCACGCTGCACGAAGCCCTCCTCCCCCTGGCCGTGGGCGGCACCCTCTTCACCCGCACCGCCCCAGCCCTCCGTGTATAACCGCGTAGCAGGTACTGGTGCTGGCGATTTCGGTGTGTCGCCTCGTGTCTTTACCTGCTGGGCGTCAGGGGTGGAGGGTGGGGGCGAGGGATTCGAGGTTGAGGAGGGCGAAGAGCCAGTCGGGGGTGATGCGGTAGGTGGGGGACCGGAACATTCGGGTGCTCCTCCTATCAGGGTTCGGAATGAGCGCGACGCGGCGGGAACCGGACTCTCACCCTCCGGTTCCCGCCGGACGCGTATTTGCGGCAAAAAGGTTGTCGGCGGCTGGAAGTCAGTCGTCGACTACGCGCGGTGGTGCGTTGAAGGCGTTCACCGCGCCTACTGCCGCGCCTACCGCGGCACCGGCCACGGCTGCGGGCACGGTGATGACGGCGGCACCGGCGGCGGCGCCCAGAGCGGGACCGGCGACGAGGCCTACCGGGAAGAAGCCCGCACCGACCACGAGGCCGAGGGCCCCGCCGACGGTGGCGGAGGTGAGCGCGAACGGGGCCGCGGTGGCGGCTCCGGCCAAGGCGCCCACGGCCGCGGTGCCGACAGTCTGTCCGGCAATGCGGTCGGAGCGGCTGCGCTCCATGCCGATGGAATCGAGGAAGGTCGCGAGATTCGCCTCGATCATGGCGGCATTGTCATTGATCTGGATCGACTGCTCCTTGTCGATCCAGTCCGGTGCGGGGACCTGCACATCGCCGAACCGGAACATACCGGGCGGCGGGGCGATCGGCGGCACCGCGGGCACCGCGACGGGCGGATGCAGGACACCCACCGGGGCCAGATAGCGCTTGTCCGGAGCGGGCCGCGACCACTGGATGGAGCTGCGCGTTTCGTCCGGAATATTGAGGCCCTCGTACGGTGCGACATTGGGCGCGTCCGCAGCGGGCCACTGCTTGGGCGCGTCGTCGTGCGCGGTCACCGTGTTCGGCTGCGCGGGTGCAGCATTGGCGGCGCCGGTTCCGACGATCGCCATGACTAGCGGAACCGCGCCCGCCGCCATCACGTTGCCGACCTTGTTGCGATGCGGGTTGAGCGCTCTGTGCTTGCCTGCGGCCATGCACGACCTTTCTGTCCGGGGAACATCGACGCCCGACATTCGGACCCGTCGGTCAGGTGGATTGGTAGGGAATCGGACTATCGGAAAACGTTGTCATTACCCAGAATTAGCCCGCTGGACGCCCAAACATGCAATCGGGGCCGGAACCCCAGTTGAAGGATTCCGGCCCCGACAAATCGGCAATCACTCGATCGTTGCTGCCTCGACGATCTCGGCGGCGGCGTCAACCTCGATTACCGGATCGGCGACCGGCGCCGGTTCGGTTGCCGGAGCCAGGAATCCATTCGCCGCGCCGACCGCCGCGCCGATGCCCGCACCCACGGTGGCCGCCGGAACCGCGATCAGGGTGAAGGCCGCGGTCGCGCCCACGGCCGGTCCGAAGACCCAACCGGCCGGTGCGAACGGCGTGCCCGCCATGGCGCCGACGAATCCGCCCATGACGACCGCGAAGGCCTCCACGGGCGCGGCCACGCCGACGCCCACGGCCGCGCCGACGGCGGCGGTGCCGACGGTTTGCGCCGCGATCCGATCGGACCGGCTCGGTTCGAATCCGGCCGCGTCGAGATTGCTCGCCAGTTCGGCCTCGGTCCCGGCCGCGACGGCATTGACCTGATCGGCCTGCTCGGGCGTGAGCCACGGCGGAATATCGACCTGGGTGTCCCCGAACCGCAGCTTGCCCGGCGGCGCGGCGATGGGCGCGAAATCCCGGGCCGCGGCCGGATCCGGCATGCGCAGGGCCTGCACGTCGACCGCCGCGAGCGGGCCCTGCGGGATATCGCGAACCCCGGTGGAGGAGTTGCGATCCACCCGCACGACCGGCGCGATCTCGGCCACCGGGGCCTCGCCCAGCGCCGCGTCGGCCTCCGCGCCCGCTTCCGCCTCGGCCGCGATGGGCACGGTGTCGAGATAGGTCCGCACCCCTTCGGCGACGTCCGGCGGCACCGGCAGCGTGAGCGGTCCGAACGGCGAATCGACAATGACCATCGAGGGCGCGCCCTCGGTGGCCGCCGGTTCGGTGACGGCGGGTTCGGCGACCGCGGGTTCGGTGGTCGCCGGTTCCGCGGACGCCGTTCCGGCTGTGGAGAATACGGCTGCCAGTGGCAATGCCCCCGCAATGGCGAGCGAGCCTATTCGCCGACGGCGCGGCGAAACCTGGTCAACCGGTTGGCGTTTGCCCATGAATGACCTTTCTGACGACTGTTCATGGATGTCGAACATTCGGATCCGGCCGGTGTGCCGGATTGGTCGGGTCAAGCGCCCTATGACGGTGCGATCAGGCAGTACGGGGTCCGGCTTGGGGACCGGTCGGTGTATTCGCTACGGGTTTGCCGTTCCCCGTGGGAGTTTCGCCGCCGATCTGCTTGTGGAGCTCGAGCGCCTCTTCGGGATCGTCGAGCGCCTCGAGCGCCAGCCGCGCGAACACCCACTGCTCGGTGGCGGCCATCTGACCGCGGTGGCGGCCCAGGAAGGACACGAACCATTCGAGCACGGTGACGAATCGGCTGCGGAAGCCGACCAGGTACCACAGGTGCAGGCCCAGCCACGCCAGCCAGGCGATGAAACCGCTGAACTCCAGCTTGCCGACCTGGCAGACCGCATTGAACCGCGACACCGTGGCCATGGAGCCCTTGTCGAAGTACTTGAACGGCTTGCGGTCCTCGGGCTTGTGCGCCCCGTCGAGTTCGGCCTTGATGGCCCGCGCCGCATAGGTGCCGCCCTGGATGGCGCCCTGCGCCTGTCCGGGCACGCCCGGCACCGACATGAGGTCGCCGACCACGAAGACGTTCGGATATCCCTTGATGGTCAGATCCGGTTCGACCACCACGCGCCCGGCGCGATCGACCTCGGTGCCCTTGGACCGTTCCGCGAGCAGCTTGCCCAGTTCGCTGGCCTGCACACCGGCCGACCACACCTTGCACGCGGATTCGATGCGCCGCTCGGAGCCGTCCTTGTCCTTTATGGTCACCCCGCGCGCGTCCACATTGGTGACCATGGCGTTGAGCTGGATCTCCACGCCCATCTTCTCGAGCCGCTTGTGCGCCTTGCCACCGAGTTTGGGACCCATGGGCGCGAGCACCGCCCCGGCGCCCTCGACCAGGATGACGCGGGCGTCGCGGGTGTCGATATTACGGAACGCGCCGTCGAGGGTGCGGTCGGCGAGTTCGGCGATCTGCCCGGCCAATTCGATGCCGGTGGGGCCCGCGCCGACGACCACGAAGGTCATGAACCGGTCGCGGATCTCCTGGGTCTTGGCCAGTTCCGCCTCTTCGAAGGAGCCGAGAATGCGGGCGCGTAGCTCGAGCGCATCGTCGATGGTCTTCATACCAGGCGCGTAGGTGGCGAAATGATCGTTGCCGAAGTAGGACTGCTGCGCGCCCGTGGCCACGATGAGGCTGTCGAACGGGGTGACGGTGTCCGCGTCCAGCAGGCGCGAGGTGATGGTGCCGCCGTCGAGGTCGATATCGTGCACATCGCCCATGATCACGCCGACGTTCTTCTGCTTGCGCAGCACGATGCGGGTGGACGGGGCGATCTCACCGACCGACAGGATGCCGGTCGCCACCTGGTACAGCAGCGGCTGGAACAGGTGCGTGGAGGTCTTGGAGATGAGGGTGATGTCGACGTCGGCCTTGCGCAGATGCTTGCAGGCGAACAGTCCACCGAACCCGGACCCGATCACCACCACGCGGTGGCGCTGCTCAACGGAATTATCGGCGTTCATCTAGTTGTCCCTGCTCCTAGGCCAGACGGCGAAACTACGACACTTCACGTCCAACGGTAGTACGACGTGAGGTACGAGGACCAATCAGGACCAAAACCGGAAACCGACCGTGCGAACCCTCCTCGAAAATACAATATGGGCGGTCGGTCAGGGGGAATGTCGTGGTCATCGTGGCCCGTCGCCTCGGCCCACGGCGGAAATGATGCGGACGCCACCCCCTGAGGGATGGCGTCCGCAGAATGAATCGAGCTCAGCGACCCGCGAAGAGAATCTGCGCCACCTTGGTGGTGGTCTCCGCGCCCTCGGCGTAGCCGCCCTGCGCGCCCTGATCGGTCATGATCGCGAGGGGGTAGCGCTCGCCCGGTCCGGCGAAGCCGACCGAGTTGACCACCCAGCCGCCCTGTTCGGCGGACCAGCCGTTCTTCAGCCCCGGCTGCATGGCCGCGCCCGCGCCCCACACGCCCCAGTGCTGGTTGGTGTCGACCTGGCGCATGCGGTCGACGAGGTAGTTGCGGTCGTCGGGGTGCATGCGGGTGAGGATGTTGTCCATGAGCCGATCCAGGTCGGCGGGGCTGCACTGCTGGAAACCCCAGTCGGGGAAGAGCTTGATCTGCTCGGGCGCGGTGACCGGCGGCAGCGGGACCAGGCCGCTCATGCCATTGGCGCGGAAGGCGTTCTGGAAGGCCATGCGGTCGATACCGGCGTACTTGTTCCACAGAATGTCGGCGGCATTGTCATTGGAGGTTGCCAGCATGGATTCCATGAGCGCGCGGTCGCCCGGCTCCAGATTGATGGCGCCGATGCGGGCGCGATTCAGCAGATCCTCCGCGATCGCCAGCTTGATGGTGGACGCGGTCCAGAACATGTTGTCCGCGTTGCCATTCTGGTAGATGCCGCCGGTGACGCGGTCGCGCACCACATAACCGGTGACGCCGGGGCGGCCGCTCAGATAGCTGTCCACCTTGGCGATGCGATTGCTCATATCGCAGTCGAAGCCAGGCTGGCAGCCCTGCGTCATGATCGGCGAGGCGCCGGCGACGGGGAGCAACACCGGAGCCGCCGGCAGCAGAGCAGCGGCGGCTAGAACGCAAGCGGAGGCGGCCACACGGGAGCGCCGGGCCATCGGAGAACGCACGGTGCACCACAATAGACATGACAACGTCCGCTGCGCACGTCTTGAGGTAGAGCGCCCGGTGTGCTACTGAAACGCCGCTGTCCCAGCGGGTTTCATCGGAATGCCGCGCGTAGTTCCTCGATGGTGCGGCCATTGAGGCGGTAGCAGTGCTCGAAGGCCTCGGTGTGCCGGTCCCGGGGCCAGGACTTCAATACGACGGTGCGGCCGTAGTAGCGGGAGTTGACCAGCTCCCACCGTTCTCCGACCCGGCGAACCGTGAACCCGCGTCTCGGGACCATGGGAATCACCGGCGCAGACATCGACTTCTACCAGCCTTTCCTAGCCACTTGCCGACCTCCCCGAAAGGCACTGTCGCATACCACATGCGAATTTCGGTGTGACGCGCCCTAGCTAATCTTCGGCGTGTGTCGGGTGTCACCCGGCGAGCCGCGGCGCTTGGTGTTTGCATGTCGTTCGCCGACTGTATAAACACAGCTCGTGCATATTCACCGGGCCGAGCGTGCGGACACGCTCGCCGACGCGCTGGCCGAGCTGCTCGCCGATCCGCTCGGTGATCCGTTCACCCCGGAAGTGGTGGCGGTTCCGGCCAAGGGGATCGAGCGGTGGCTCAATCAGCGGCTGTCGGCGGTGCTGGGCAGCAGCGCGGGGGCCGACGGGGTGTCGGCCAATATCGACTTCGCGGATCCGGCCGGGCTGGTGGCGGCGGTGCTCTCCGAGGCGACCGGTATGTCGCCCGAGGAAGATCCTTGGGCTCCGGAGCGATTGGTGTGGACGCTGCTGCCCGTCATCGACGACGTGCTCGGCGAGTCGTGGGCGGCGGTGCTGGCGCGGCACCTCGGGCACGGGGATGCGGGCGGGTACCGGGTGGGGCGGCGGTACGCGACGGCGGCGCGGATCGCGGAGCTGTTCGCGAGTTATGGGACGCAGCGGCCCGTCATGATCACGGACTGGGCGGGCGGTTCCGACACCGACGGGGCGGGGAATGCGCTGCCCGCGGATCTGTTGTGGCAGCCGGTGCTGTGGCGGCGATTGCGGGATGCGGTCGGGGTGCCGAGCCCGGCCGAGCGGCTCGAGGAGGCTTGCGCGCGGTTGCGGGCCGAACCCGGGGTGGTGGCGCTGCCGGAGCGGATTTCGCTGTTCGGCGTAACGCGATTGACGACCGACCAGTTGGAGGTGTTGTCGGCGCTGTCGGCCGGACGGCAGGTGCACCTGTGGCTGGTGTACCCGAGCCCCGCGCTGTGGACCAAGCTGGCCGATGCCGAGGTGATGCCGAATTCCGGTGTGCGGGTGCGGCATCCGCTGCTGGCCGCGCTGGGCCGGGATGTGCGCGAATTGCAGGAGCGGCTGTCCGGATACGACCACATCGACACCTACCACCCGCTGCCCGAAGGCGTCGGCACGCGCACGCTGCTGACCGAACTGCAGGCCGCCATCCGGCAGGACCGCTGGTCGCTCATGCCGGAACCGGCGCTGGCCGACGGCAGCATCAGCGTGCACTCCTGCCACGGGCCCGCCCGGCAGGTGGAGGTGTTGCGCGATGTGCTGCTCGGATTATTCAGCGCGGAACCGAGTTTGGAGCCGCGCGATGTGATCGTCATGTGCCCGGATGTCGAGAGCTACGCGCCACTGGTGCGCGCCGCGTTCGGGCAGTGGTCCCTCGACGGCGCCGCGCCCGGCCATCCCGCGCACGGACTGCGCGTGCGTCTCGCCGACCGCGCGCAGCGCGCCGTGAACCCGCTGCTCGATGTGATCGGCACCCTGCTCGAGCTCGCCGACGGCCGCGTCACCGCCACCGAGGTGCTGGATCTGGCTGCGGCGGAACCGGTTCGGCTGCGCTGCGGCTTCGATGAGGACGATATCGAACGGCTGCGCGAATGGGCCGCCGAGACCGGCGCGCGCTGGGGGATCGGGCAGCGGCAGCGACAGGCGTTCGGGCTGGGCGATTTCGCGCAGAACACGCTCAAAGCCGCCGTCGACCGAATTCTGCTGGGCGTGGCCGCGGGCGAATCCACCGAGGACTGGCTGGATCTCGTGCTCCCTCTCGATGACGTGGACTCGAATGACATCGACTTGGCCGGGCGCTTCGCGGAATTCATCGACCGGCTCGCGGTGTGCCTGCGGGATCTGCGCGGCACCTCCCTCACCGAACCGGCCGGGACCGCCCGGCCCGCCACCGAATGGGCGACGGTGCTCGGGCGGGCCCTGGACCTGCTCACCGACGTGCCGCTCACCCAGGGGTGGATGGGGGTGCAGGCGCGGCGCGAGCTGGCGGCGGCGACCGAGTACGCGGGCGAGATTCCCCTGCGGCTCACCGATATCGCCGCCCTGCTGGCGGCGCGGCTGGCCGGACGGCCCTCGCGGGCCAACTTCCGCACCGGCGAGCTGACGGTGTGCACCATGGTGCCCATGCGGTCGGTGCCGCATCGCGTGGTGGTGCTGCTGGGCCTGGACGACGAGATCTTCCCGCGCACGGGCGGCGTGGACGGCGACGATGTGCTCGCCCGCCATCGCTGCCCCGGCGACCGCGACCCGCGCAGCGAGGACCGGCAGCTGCTGCTGGATGCCATCATGGCGGCGGGGGAGCGACTCGTGTTGCTGCACACCGGATCCGATCCGGTCAGCGGTGCGCATCGCCCGCCCGCCATTCCGCTGGCCGAGGTGCTCGACACCGTGCGCGCCCATGTCGGCGCGGACGCTATGGGCGCGGTCGTCACCCGGCATCCCCTGCAACCGTTCGATCGCCGGAACTTCCAGGCCGACAAGCCTTTCAGCTTCGATGCCGTCGCCCTCGCCGGAGCGCTTGCCGCCGGGCAGCAGCCCGCGCCCCGGCCACCGTTCCTGGCGGCCGCCTTGCCCGCGACGGAACGCGGCGATGTCGAACTGGCCGATGTGATCTCCTTCACCGAGCATCCCGTGCGCGCATTCCTGTGGCAGCGCTTGGGTATTCGCGTCCCCGAGGACGAGGAGGAGATCGCCGACCGGCTCCCCATCGAACTCGACGGCCTCACCAAATGGAATATGGGCGAACGCATGCTGTCCGCCCGCCTCACCGGCGTCGACCCCAATGCCCTGCGCGCCGCCGAATGGCGGCGCGGCACCCTGCCGCCCTTCGGCCTGGGCGCGGCCGTCCTCGACGATGTCGAGTCCACCGTCGACCGCCTCGTGCGCGTGGCCCAGCCCCTGCACGAAATCCCTTCCCGCACCGTCGATATCGCCGTCGAGCTGGGCGACGGCCGCCGCCTCACCGGCACCGTCCCCGACGTGCACGACGACGCCCTGCTGCGCACCACCTTCTCCCGCCTGGCCCCCAAACACCGCATGGCCGCCTGGGTCCGCCTGCTCGCCCTGTCCGCCACCGCCGGACACCAATCCTGGCGCGCCATCACCATCGGCCGCGGCAAGGGCTCACGCCCCGCCTGGCAATCCACCCTCACCGCCCCCGACTGCGCCACCGCCCGCACCCTTCTGCGCGACCTGGTCGCCCTGCGCGACGAGGGCCTCACCGAACCCCTCCCCATCACCCCCGCCGCCACGGCCGTCTACGCCGAACGCCGCGCGGGCGGTGCGCCTCCCGAGGACGCCCTCCAGTCCGCGGAAGAGGAATTCGCGGGCAAGTACGGCGACAACACCGACCGCTACCTGCGCCACATCCTGGGCCCGTCCCCCCGCTTCCATCAGCTGACGGGCCCGTCCGCCGAGGGCGCCGCCGAACCCACCCGCTTCGGCGAACTGGCGCGTCGTCTCTGGATTCCCTTGCTCACCAACGAGAATCAGAGCCAGCCATGACCACCGGACCCGAAAACGGAAGGCACGGATGACCGACGACCTCTTCTCGCTCACCGACCTCGACCCCGCCCCCACCCGCACCCGGCGCGGTGGCGATACGTTCGATTCCGAACGTATCGGCGCCGCACCGGTCACCCGTGCGGTCAGGGCGGAATCGACGACCGCGAGCCCGGGCGGCGGTGTGGACGAGAACGAGTTGTTCGAGCTCGAGGATCAACCGGTGGTGGGCGAAGGGTTGTGGAGCAGTGGTGGGCGTGACGAGGCGGGGATGCCTTCTGGAGGAGTGAGTGTGGTTGTGGTGCACGGGGATTCGGGGGATCGGTTCGCGTTGACGGGGGCGCTGCCGGTGGGGACGACCGTGCTGGAGGCGAGTGCGGGGACGGGGAAGACGTACGCCATTGTGGGTTTGGCTGTGCGGTTCGTGGCCGAGGCGGGGGTGGATATCTCCGAGTTGTTGTTGGTGACGTTCAGCCGGGCGGCCACGCAGGAGTTGCGGGAGCGGACTCGGGATCGGTTCGTGGGGGTGGCGGCGGCGCTGGCGGATCCGGAGCGGGCGCGGGCCGAGGGGGATGAGCTGGTCAAGCATTTGGCGGCGGCGGGGCCCAGTGAGGTGGCGGCGCGGCGGGAGCGATTGCTGGCGGCGCTGTCGGATTTCGATGCGGGGACCATTGCCACCACGCACAGTTTCTGCCAGCGGATGCTGGACGAGCTGGGGTTGGCGGGGGAACAGGATCCGGGGGTGCGGCTGGTCGAGGGCATCGAGGATGTGGTGTCGACCGTCGCCGACGATCTGTACCTGAGCCGGTACGCGCGCACGGGCGCGCCGTTCGGGCCGCAGGATGCGCAGCGGCTGGCCGCGGCGGCGGTGGGGGACGGGCATGCGGTGCTGGTGCCAGAAGGCGAGGGCGAGGACGATCCGGCGGGGGAGCGGGTGGCGTTCGCGGAGGCGGCGCGGGTGGAGACAGCGCGGCGGAAAAGGCTTGCGGGACTGCGAGATTTCGATGATCTGCTGGTTCTGCTGCACGAGGTGCTCGCCGATGAGGAGCACGGGCCGCGAGCCTGTCGGCGCATCCGGGATCGGTATCGGGTGGCGCTGGTGGACGAATTCCAGGACACCGATCCGCTGCAGTGGGACATCCTGCGGCGCGCGTTCCACGGGCATGCCACGCTCGTCCTGGTCGGCGATCCCAAGCAGGCCATCTACGCCTTCCGCGGTGCGGAGGTGCTCAGCTATCTCGACGCCGTCGCGCATGCCGATGCCCGCAAGGAGCTGACCACCAACTGGCGCAGTGACGCCGGACTGCTGGCCGCTCTCGAACATTTGCAGGGCGGTGCGGCCTTGGGGCACAAGGAGATCACCGTGCACCGGATCTCCGCCACCCGGCCGTTCTCGCGGCTGGCGGGTGAGCCCGCGGCGGTGGTTCCGTTCCGGCTGCGGTGTTTTCCGCGCACCGGGGCCGGGTCGCTGAATCGCTCCGGGTATCCGACCGTCGGCAAGCAGCGCGAGCGGATCGCCATCGATGTGGCGGCCGATATCGTGCGGCTGCTGGAATCGGGCACTCGCATCGATGCCGGGACCTCGAAGGAAAGGCTGGTCGGGCCGGGCGATATCGCGGTGCTTGTGCGCAATCGCAATCAGCTCGACATGGTGCGCAAGGAACTCGAGACCGCCGGGGTCGCCTCCGTACTAGCCGGTGGGGCAAGCGTTTTCGGCACGGCCGCCGCCGCGGAGTGGCTGTGGGTGCTGCACACCCTGGAACAGCCGCACCGCGCCGACCGGGTGCGCCTCGTCGCCGGAACCGCGCTGCTCGGGCTCGGCGCGGTCGATATCGATGCCGGTGGCGCCGATCTGGTGGGCCGCCTCAGCGCCGAACTGCGGGATTCCGCCCGGCTTTTCGCGCGCGCCGGTTTCGGCGCCGTCTTCGAGAAGATGAGCGCCGAAACGAAACTCGCCCCGCGCCTGCTCGGCCTCGAAGGCGGCGAACGGCAGCTCACCGATCTCCGGCAGATCGCCCAGCTGCTCGACGAGGCCGCCCTGCGCGAAGGGTTGGGCCTGTCCGCGCTCACCCGGTGGCTGGCCGACCGGGTGCGCGATCCCGCCTCCGGCAGCGTCGCCGACCGCAGCCGCCGCCTGGACCGCGATGCCGCTGCCGTGCAGATCGCCACCGTGCACGCCAGCAAGGGGCTCGAATTCCCCATCGTGTACGTGCCGTTCGCGTGGGACGCCGCCAAGATGCGCAACCCGTCGACGCTGCTCTTCCACGATGATCAAGGCCGCCGCGTCCTCGATGTGGGCGGTCCGGACGCCGTGGGCTACAACTCGCGCCGCCTGCGTGCCGAGGCCGAGGAAGCAGCCGAGGAGCTGCGGCTGCTCTATGTCGCGCTGACTCGTGCAGGAGCGCAGGTGGTGGCATGGTGGGCGCCCGCCTACGACACCCAGACCGCACCGTTGCATCGCATGATCATGGGTCGCGAACCGGGCAGCCCGGTGGTGGCCGACAAAGCGCCGGTGCCCGCGGATTCGGTGGTCCTGGAACGACTCTCGGAATGGGCCGCATCGACCGCCGAACCCGGGATCATCACCGTCGAATCGGTGGAACGCGCCACCCGCGCCCGGCTGCCGCGTACGGAAACTGGCAGCACCGCGGAGGATTTGGCCGTCGCTCGCTTCCACCGGCACCTCGACCAGAACTGGCGGCGCACCTCGTACTCCGCCCTCACCGCGGGCGCACACGACGCCATGCCCGTCGGTGACACCCCCGACGGCACTGTCGTCGACGACGAACCCGCCACGCCCTCGGTGCTTTCCGACGATCTCGAGGTTCCCGCCGCCGCCCCGTCGCTCATGAACACGCTGCCCTACGGCGCGGAATTCGGCACCCTCGTGCACGAAATTCTGGAGTACATCGACACCGACGCTCCCGATCTGGCCGCCGAACTCCGCGCCCGCTGCCACCACGCCGTCTCCGAACAGCTCTTCGACGCCGATCCGGAGGTGCTCGCCGGAGCCTTGCTGGCGGTCATGCACACCCCCATCGGATTCGGTTGTCTGGCCGATATTTCCGCCCGCGACCGCCTCAGCGAAATGGATTTCGAGCTCCCCCTCGCCGGTGGCGACGACCCCACCGCCACCCGCGTCACAGTCCCCGATATCGCGGACCTCCTGCGCCGCCACCTGCCCCCCGACGACATCCTGACTTCCTACGCCGACCAGATCGCCCATCTCGACGACACCCCGCTGCGTGGCTACCTCACCGGCAGCATCGATGCCGTCCTGCGCACCGACGGCCCCCGCTTCTACGTCGTCGACTACAAAACGAACCGCCTCGGCCAAGGCGACCTCACCGTCGCTCACTACACCCGCGACCGCATGGCCGCCGAGATGATGCGCTCCCACTACCCTTTGCAAGCCATCCTGTATTCCGTTGCCCTGCACCGCTACCTGCGCTGGCGCCTCCCCGCCTACAACCCCGCCACCCACCTCGGCGGCATCCGCTACCTGTTCGTGCGCGGCATGATCGGCCCCGACACCCCGGACGGCTGCGGGGTCTTCGACTGGAACCCACCCGCGCCCCTGGTCGAGGAACTCTCCACCCTGCTCGCCGGTGAGATCGAGGTGACCCGATGACCGCGATTCAATTGGCGCAGCGCGGCACCGGGCCGCTGCGGACCTTCAATGAAGCCGGGGTGCTGTCGGCCGCCGATCTGCACGTGGCTTTGCGGCTCGGCCGCCTGGGGCGCGAGGAGTCCGGCCTCGTCCTGTTCGCCATGGCCTTGGCCGTTCGCGCCGTGCGGTCCGGATCGGTGTGCCTGGAAGTGCGCCGGATGCACGAGATCGGTGTGGACGCGGACGGGACCGAGGAATCGACCATTGATCCGGCGACGCTGCCGTGGCCGGATGTGGAGGCGGTGATCGTGGCATTGCGGGTGAGCCCGCTGGTGTGCGGGAGTCCGGCCGGGCCGCTGCGGCCATTGCGGCTCATCGATCCGCCCGGTGGGGCGCAGAGCGGGCCGCTGCTGTATCTGGACCGGTACTACCGGCAGGAGGAGACCATTCGGCGGGTGCTCACGGAGCGGTCCGCCACCAATCCGATGGTCGATGCGGAACTTGTTCGGCGGGAACTGGATCGGCTGTTCCCGGAGCAGGCGGCGCCCGGGGAGCCCTTGGATCGGCAGCGACTGGCCGCCGCGTTGGCCACCACCGAATGGACCACCGTGATCGCCGGTGGACCAGGAACCGGCAAGACGCACACCATCGCTCGCGTACTGGCGCTGCTGGTCGCCCACCAGGAGGCGATTCCGGGCGCGCCCGCATTGCGGATCGCGCTCGCCGCGCCCACCGGGAAAGCGGCTGCGCGCCTTCAGGAATCGGTGCGCGAACAGGCAGGGGACATCGGGCTGCCCGAGCTGACCGCCGCCACCCTGCATCGCCTGCTCGGCTGGCAGCGCGGTGGAGCGAGCCGGTTCCGGCACAACGAGTTCAACCGGTTGCCCTACGACGTGATCGTGGTCGACGAGACCTCCATGGTGTCGCTGACCATGATGAGCCGCCTGCTGCCCGCCGTGCGTCCCGACGCGCGGCTGGTGCTGGTCGGCGACCCGGATCAGCTGGCGTCGGTGGACGCGGGCGCGGTGCTCGCCGACCTCGTCGCGGGACCGGTGCTGGGACAGGCCAATCCGGCGCTGAACACCATCCTCGGCGGCGAATTGCGAGATAGTGCAACGCATCCCGACGGCCTCTCCAATCGGGAGCGCGAGCGCCTGCGCGGCGGCATCGTCCGCCTCACGCGGGGACGGCGCTTCGGTGGTCGCATTGCCGACCTCGCCGTGGCGGTGCGCGCCGGTGACGCCGACACCGCCCTCGACCTCCTGGCGGCGGGCGGCACCGAATTGTCGCTGCACACACCGGAGGACATCACCGAGGTGCGCGACGATGTCGTGCGCGCCGCCCGGGCCGCCACCGACGCCGCCCTCATCGGCGATGCCGCCGCCGCCCTGACCGCCCTCGAATCACACCGCCTGCTGTGCGCGCACCGGCAAGGCCCCTACGGCGTCGAACGCTGGGATCGCATGGCCGCGGGCTGGGCCACCGCCGCCGGAAT
Source organism: Nocardia crassostreae (assembly GCF_001613405.1). Taxonomy (GTDB): domain Bacteria; phylum Actinomycetota; class Actinomycetes; order Mycobacteriales; family Mycobacteriaceae; genus Nocardia; species Nocardia crassostreae. The sequence continues at coordinate 7,382 of NZ_BDCH01000022.1, read as the reverse complement.
CGCCGCCGATCCCGGCCCCGGCCACTGGTATCCGGGCCAGCCGCTACTGGTCACCGCCAACGACCACGAGGCCCGCATCTACAACGGCGACACCGGCGTCATCGTGCGCGCCCCCGACGGCACCCTGCGCGCCGCCCTGCAACGCGGCACCGAACCGTATCTGGTGCATCCGACACAGTTCCCCGGCGTCACGACGGTCTACGCCATGACCATCCACCGCAGCCAGGGTAGCCAGTACGACAACGTCTCGGTCGTCCTCCCCGGCCCCGAATCCACGCTGCTCACGCGGGAGCTGTTGTACACAGCCATCACCCGCGCCCGCAAACATGTGCGCGTGCTCGGCACCGAGGATTCCATCCGCGCCGCCATATCCCGCCGCGTGCTCCGAGCCAGCGGCCTGCGCGCATAACCGCCCCGACAGCGCCCACCGCTGGCCGCCGGGCAGCATGCACTCGCCGGGCGACATGCGGTGGGGCACGCAGTCGGATTGCGGGAGTGCGTCCGTGGCGTGCGGGGACGGGGGTAGGCTGGGGGCTCGGAAACCGTTGCAGCCGCGACCCTTCGCGAGGTCGGCGGCCGATGGTCGGAGGGGATCATGGCTGAATCGGAGTCGGCCGGGCAAGTGGCCGATAGCGTTGTTTCCGCGGACGGTACGCGGATCGCGTATCTGACCACCGGTAGCGGTCCGGCGGTGATACTCGTGCCCGGTGCGCTGTCGCTGGCCTCCGGGTTCACCCGGTTCGCGCAGGCGCTCGGCACCGGGTTCACGGTGCATACCATGGAGCGTCGTGGGCGCGGGGGCAGCGGGCCGCAAAGCGCCGAGTACTCCATTGCCGAGGACATGGCGGATGTGAAGGCATTGCAGGACAAGACGGGCGCGGCATGCCTTGTCGGGCACAGTTACGGCGGTCTGGTGGTCCTGGAATTCGCCCGCGCGAACCCCGGCTGCCGCAAGCTCGCCCTCTACGAACCGGGTGTTTCTGTGGCGGGTTCCATGCCCACCGGGTGGATGGATCCGTACGAGAAGCACCTGGCTCAGGACAAACCGTTCGACGCGTTCGTCGAATTCGTCCGCGATATGGGCCCCGAGGGCATGCGCAAGATTCCGAAGTGGATGTTCCGCCGCGCCCTGCCGCTGTTCATGAAGGCTCCCGAAAAGGACATGGTCATTGCCCAGCTCGGCGCGAATCTGCGCGAACACCGGGAAATCGCGCGGTTGAACGACACCTATCCGCACTATCAGGAGATCACCGCCGAGGTCCTGCTCATGGACGGCGACAAAGACCGCCGACCCGAAACCGAGGCGGACCACAATGCGCTGGCGGCGGTCATCCCGACCTGCGAGTGCGTGACCGTGCCGGGCCTGGACCACTTCGGCATCGACAAGAATGCCCCCGAGCGGGTGGCGGGACTCATCGGCGAATTCTTCTCGCGTTCGTAGTGCTCTTCGCCCCTATTCGCCTGCCGTGCTGGATACCCTGGGGTCGGGTGCGCAGGGCACCACCCGGCCGCGAGCGCCGGAATTGCGCGAATCGAGGGGTTCGATGAGCAGCACGCCCGAGCACGTCGATGTGCTCATTGTCGGGGCCGGACTGTCGGGTGTAGGGGCCGCCTATCACCTGCAACGGGCCTTCCCGTGGCGGACCTACGCCATCCTGGAGATGCGTGAGGCGCTCGGCGGCACCTGGGACCTGTTCCGCTATCCCGGAATTCGCTCCGATTCGGATATGTTCACCCTCGGCTACCGGTTCCGGCCGTGGCTGGGGGACAAGGCCATTGCCGACGGTGACTCCATCCTCGACTATGTGCGCGATACCGCCGTCGAGAACGGAATCGACAAACACATTCGCTACCGTCATCGAGTTCTGCGCGCCGAATGGTCCTCGGAGGACGATCAATGGACCGTGACCGCCGAGCACGACGGCGAAACGGTCACCATGACCGCGAATTTCCTGTTCAGCTGCTCCGGGTATTACCGCTACGACGCGGGATATACGCCGGATTTCCAAGGCACGGAACGCTTTCCGGGCCCCATCGTGCACCCGCAGCACTGGCCCGAACAGGGCCTGGACGTCGCGGGCAAGCGGGTGGTCATCATCGGATCGGGCGCCACCGCCGTCACCCTGGGTCCCGCCCTCGTCGATCAGGGCGCGCAGGTGACCCTGCTGCAGCGGTCCCCGTCCTACATCATCTCCATGCCCGCCCGCGACGGCTTCGCCGACCGGGTGCGCCGGTTCCTGCCCGCCCGCACTGCCTACGGCCTGGCCCGCGCCAAGAACATGCTGCTCGCCACGGCCATGTATCAACTCTCGCAACGCTATCCGAAGCGCATGCGGGCGTGGATCCACGGCTTGCAGGAGCGGTGGCTGCCGCCCGGCTACGATATCGACACCCACTTCAACCCGCGCTACAACCCGTGGGATCAGCGACTGTGCCTGGTGCCCAACGGCGATCTGTTCCGCGCCATCCGCCACGGCGAACTGGAGATGGTCACCGACACCATCGACACCTTCACCGAATCCGGCCTCCACCTCGAATCCGGTCGTGATCTCGACGCCGACATCATCATCACCGCAACGGGTTTGAACCTGCGCGTCTTCGGCGGCATCGACCTCACCGTCGACGGCCGCGAGATCCGGCTCCCCGAAACCATGGCCTACAAGGCGATGATGATCTCCGACGTCCCCAATTTCGCCTTCATCATCGGCTACACCGACGCCTCCTGGACCCTGAAGGCGGATCTGGTGTGCGAGTACGTGGTTCGCCTGCTGCGCCACATGGACGCCAAGGCCACCCCCGTCCGCGATCCGGCCGTCGGACCCGCGCCGTTCCTGAACTTCGAACCCGGCTACGTGTTGCGGTCCCTCGACATCCTCCCCAAACAGGGCGACCGCGCACCCTGGAAACTGCATATGAACTACCTGCGCGACCTGCCGAAACTGCGCTACGGCAAGGTCACCGACGCGTCCATGGTCTTCGAGCGCGCCAATGGGGCGGCCCGGGTACCGACCGCCAAGTAGTCCGCGCGCCCGTCAGGTCCGGGCGGGGAGCGGAGTGCGCGCCGCGGTCCGCTCCCGGGGGATCAGCAATGCCAGCAGTGCGACGATCAATTCGCCGCCGAAGGCATACAGCCCCCACGGATCGCCGAGCACATCCCGATAGTTGTCGAAGAGCCCGAAGCTCTCGTCCAGCCGCCAGGCCAGCACGCCGAGCACGACCACACCGGCGAGGACCGCCAGCCAGCCGAGCGCCCGCGACCCGAACAGCGCCGCCAACAGCACCACGGCCGCGACTATCAGCAACACCAGGGTCAGCGAGGTCGCGAACGACCCCGACTGCTCGTCGACCTGTTCGAGCGTCTGAACGGCCGGGAAACCGTCCCGCAGATCCTCGAACGCGATATTCCTGCCCTCGACCGCGCCGACCAGCGGTCCGAACGCCCCTACTGCCATGGCAATGGCGCTGGCGAACTGCGCCAGATGCACAAAAGTTCGCATACTCCACGGTATTCCCGTTTCCGGAAACGCCAAGCAGCCCGCGGACCCCACCGGGATTAACGTCCGAAGACGCCTTCGAGGCGATTGCGGGAACCGGGATGCACGAGCCGGGCAACGCTCACCAGACCGTGCTCGGACCAGGTGCGACGGCGAATGAGCAGGCACGGCTCACTGGCTTCGATGCGCAGCAACCGGCACTCCTCCGGACTGCCGAGAACCGCCTCCACCACATGCTCACCGCGGACCAGCGGCGCCACCCGGCTCAGATAGTCATTGGGCGTGGTCGCGGTGAAATCCTGCTCCAGATAGCCCGGGGCCTCGGCCGGATTCACATAGCGGTCCTCGACCTGGATCGGGACGTCGTCCTCGAAATGCACCAGGATCGAATGAAACCCCCTGCTGCCGATGGAATCTCGCAGAAACGCATGCGTGGAGTCGATGGTTTCCGCGCGCACCAGCACCACCTCGGTGCGATGGCGGTGCCCGCGCTGCTGGATCTGATCGGCGATATTGCGCACCTCGAACAGCGGTGAGGACTGTTTGGTGGCGGCCACGAAACTGCCGACCCCCATCTTGCGAATGATGACGCCCTCGGCGGTCAGCTCCCGCAGCGCGCGATTGATCGTCATGCGCGACAACCCCAGCGCGGCCACGAGCTGATGCTCCGACGGCAGCTGATCGCCCTCTTCCCAGCGGCCGGACCGAATCTGCGCCGTGACGAGATTCTTGATCCGCTCATAGGCGGGCGCGGAGCCGCCCGCCTGCGCGAAGAGCGCGGCAAGTTCCGTATCGCCGTCCACCGCTGCCATCCCCTGCTCGCTCCTCGCCGTCCGCTCCTCGATCCCGCAGCCTACCGGCCCGGATGACCACCCCTTGACATTTGTATAGACAGGACTATACAACTTGTGGGGAATGCGATCCAGCACACATCGAGTCGAGGACAGCAATGGAGATCACTTCCCCCGGCCATCCGGCACGCACCGTGCGCGCACCCCGCGGCGCCGAGCTCACCACCCTGGGCTGGCAGCAGGAGGGCGCACTGTGCATGCTGATGAACAATCTGGATCCCGAGGTCGCCGAGCATCCCGACAATCTGGTCGTCTACGGCGGCACCGGGCGGGCGGCGCGCAGCTGGGCGGCCTTCGACGCCATGGTCGCGACGCTGAAAACGCTGCGCGACGACGAGACCATGCTGGTGCAGTCCGGTAAGCCGGTCGGTGTGTTCCGCACCAACGAATGGGCGCCGCGCGTGCTCATCGCCAACTCGAATCTGGTGGGGGACTAGGCCAATTGGGAGGAGTTCCGGCGGCTCGAGGAACTCGGGCTCACCATGTACGGGCAGATGACGGCCGGGTCGTGGATCTACATCGGCACGCAGGGGATCCTGCAGGGCACCTATGAGACCTTCGGAGCCGTGGCGCGCAAGCGATTCGGCGGAACACTGGCCGGAACCATCACGCTCACAGCCGGTCTCGGCGGTATGGGTGGCGCGCAGCCGCTGGCCGTCACCATGAACGAGGGCGTCGCCCTCTGCGTCGACTGCGATGTCACGCGCATCGACCGGCGGATCGCGCACAAGTACCTGGATGTGAAGGCCGACAGCATCGACCATGCGCTGGAGCTGGCGGTCGCGGCGCGCGACGAACGGCGGCCGCTGTCCATCGGCGTGGAAGGCAATGCGGCGGAGGTGTTTCCGCTGCTGCTGGAGCGGCAGGCGCCCATCGATATCGTCACCGATCAGACCTCCGCGCACGACCCGCTCGCCTACCTGCCGATCGGCGTCGACCTCGCGGATATGAAGACGCTGGCCGAGAAGGACCCGGTGTGGTTCACCGAGCAGGCGCAGCGGTCCATGGCCGCGCACGTCGCCGCCATGGTGGGCTTCCTGGATCGCGGCGCGGAAGTCTTCGACTACGGCAACAGCATTCGCGACGAAGCCCGCAAGGGCGGTTTCGACCGCGCCTTCGACTTCCCGGGCTTCGTGCCCGCCTACATTCGGCCGCTGTTCGAGGAGGGCCTGGGCCCGTTCCGCTGGGCCGCGCTCTCGGGCGATCCCGCCGATATCGCCGCCACCGACCGCGCCATTCTCGAATTGTTCCCGGAGAACGAGCATTTGAAGCGCTGGATCACCATGGCGGGGGAGAAGGTCGCCTTCGAGGGCCTGCCCGCGCGCATCTGCTGGCTCGGCTACGGCGAACGCCATCGCGCCGGGCTGAAATTCAATGAGATGGTCGCCAGCGGTGAGCTTTCCGCGCCCGTCGCCATCGGCCGCGATCACCTCAACTCCGGCTCGGTGGCCTCCCCGTACCGCGAAACCGAGGCCATGCGTGACGGTTCCGACGCCATTGCCGACTGGCCGCTGCTGAATGCCTTGGTCAACACCGCCTCCGGCGCGTCCTGGGTGTCGATTCACCACGGCGGCGGCGTCGGCATGGGCCGGTCCATTCACGCCGGTCAGGTGTGTATCGCCGATGGTTCCGAATTGGCGGCTCGCAAGATCGAGGCCGTGCTCACCAATGATCCGGGCATGGGCGTCATCCGGCACGCCGACGCCGGATACGAGCACGCCCGGGAGACCGCCCGCACCCGTGGCGTCCGAATCCCCATGTCCGAGCAGTAAAGATCCACCCTTCGCCAGTAGAAAGAAGGCCGAGACCATGACGCACGACGGTCCCGCCGAGGTTGTTCTCACCCCCGAACGCCACACCATCGATGTCATTCCCGATGCCGAACGCCACGGCAGCCCGCGCAGTCAGTTCACGCTGTGGTTCGGGGCGAACATGCAGATCACCGCGATCGTCGACGGCGCGCTCGCGGTGCTCTTCGGCGCGGATGCGCTGTGGGCCATCATGGGGCTGCTCATCGGCAATCTCGCCGGTGGCGCGGTCATGGCGTTGCACTCCGCGCAGGGGCCGAAACTGGGTCTGCCGCAGATGATTTCCAGTCGCGCGCAGTTCGGGGTGCGGGGCGCGGTGCTGCCGCTGCTGCTGGCGATCCTCATGTATCTGGGCTTCGCGGCCACCGGGACGGTGCTGTCCGGGCAGGCCATCGCCAAGATTCTGCACATCGACAGCCCGCAGCTGGGCATGGTGATCTTCGGGCTGCTGACCGCGCTCATCGCGGTCACCGGGTACAAGCTGATCCATATCGTGGGTCGGGTCGCCACCGTTGTCGGCATCATCGGCTTCACCTATCTGGCGATCCGGCTGTTCTCCGAATACGACGTCGCCGCGCACGTCGGGGTGAAGGGTTTCGAGACGGCCACCTTCCTGTTCGCCGTCGCGCTCGGCGCGAGCTGGCAGCTGACCTTCGGACCGTATGTCGCCGACTACTCCCGCTATCTGCCGCGCTCGACCAGTGATCGCGCCACCTTCTGGTCCACCTTCGCGGGCACGGTGATCGGCTCGCAGTGGTCCATGACCTTCGGCGCGCTCATTGCCGCGGTGGCGGGCAAGACGTTCATGAAGAATCAGGTCGGGTTCATCGGTGATCTCGCGGGACCGGCCGGAATCGCGATTCTCATCTATCTGGTGATCGTCATCGGCAAGCTGACGCTCAATGCCTACGGCGGGTTCATGTCCATGCTCACCACGGTCACGGCCTTCGACGCCACATCGCGGATCTCCACCACCGCGCGCACCCTGTACATTCTGGCCTTCACCACCGCGTCCACGCTCATCGCGCTCGCCGCCAGTGCGGATTCCTCAATAACTTCAAGAATTTCGTGCTGGCGCTGCTCATGGTATTCACGCCGTGGAGTGCCATCAATTTGATCGACTACTACCTGATTTCGCGCGAACGCATCGACATTCCGGCGCTCTACAATCCCTCCGGGCGCTACGGGGCCTGGAATGCGACGGCGCTGAGCTGTTATGTCATCGGCGT
>NZ_BDCH01000021.1 GCF_001613405.1 Nocardia crassostreae | reverse complement strand
TCTACACCGGGCCGATCACCGACCTGCTCGGTGGCGCGGATATCTCGTGGATCGTCGGCATTGTGGTGACCGCAGCCCTCTACTACCCCCTCGCCAAGCGCAGCGCCGATCCGCCCGAGCGGATGATCTATCCGGCCGATGCCGAAATGGCCCGGGACTGAAAGGACATCGATAGTGGCCACGTTCGTCGTCACGAATATCGGAACACTCGTCACCAATGATCCCGGACTCGGGGAAGGGGCGCTGGGTGTCCGCAAGGATGCCGCCATCGCCTTCGCCGACGGAAAAGTGGCGTGGGTGGGTGACAGCGCCCAGGCCCCCGCCGCCGACCGGAACGTCGACCTGGGCGGGCGGGCGCTGCTGCCCGGATTCGTGGAAAGCCATTCGCATCTGGTGTTCGCGGGCGACCGGGCCGAGGAATTCGCGGCCCGCATGACGGGCACGCCGTACACCGCCGGTGGTATCCGCACCACCATCGAGGCCACCCGGGCCGCCGAGGAGGGGCAACTCGATGCCAATGTCCGCCGCCTCCTGAACGAATCGCTCCGCTCGGGCAGCACCACCGTCGAAATCAAGACCGGTTATGGGCAGACGACCCGCGACGAACTGCGCAGCGCACAGGTCGCGGGCCGCTTCACCGATGAGGTGACGCTGCTCGCCGCCCATGTGCCGCCCCCCGAATACGCCGGTCGCGCCGACGATTACGTGGCCATGGTCTGCGCCGAGATGATCGAAGCCTGTGCGCCGCACGCCAAATGGATCGACGTCTTCTGCGAACGCGGCGCCTTCACCGAGGAACAGTCCCGCGAGGTCCTGAAAACCGGTGTCGCACATGGTCTCATCCCGCGCGTGCACGGCAACCAGCTCGGCGAGGGCCCCGGCGTCCAGCTCGCCGTCGAGCTGGGCGCGGCCTCGGTCGACCACGTCACCTATGTGACCACCGCGGACATCGACGCCCTGGCCGGAAGTTCCACGGTCGCGACCCTGCTCCCCGGAGCCGACTTCTGCACCCGCAACGCCTACCCGAACGCCCGCGCCCTCCTCGACGCAGGCGTCACGGTGGCCCTCGGCGCCGACTGCAACCCCGGCACCTCCTACACCACCAGCCTGCCCTTCTGCATCGCCCTCGCCGTCCGAGAACTCCACATGACCCCCGCCGAAGCAGTCTGGTCCGCCACCCTGGGCGGCGCGAAAGCCCTGCGCCGCACCGATATCGGCCACCTCGGCCTCGGCGCCCGCGCCGACGCCATCGCCCTGGACGCCCCCTCCTACCTGCACCTCGGCTACCGCCCGGGCGTCGCCCTGGTGCGCGAGGTCTGGAAGGACGGCCTACCGGTGGCCGCGGCGGCAACCGCATGACCACCGAGATCACCGGCAACTTCCCACTCACCGCCCGGATCGAGGCCGACCTACCACCGGCGGCGTGGACCGGCCGTGTCGACGGGCATGGTGTGGAGCACTTGCGTTGGCACCAGGCGATTCGCGGCTATGAGCCGGGGGCGACGGGCAGCCGTTGCGCGCTCATCGGTTTCGCCAGCGACGAGGGCGTGCGCCGCAACAAGGGTCGTCCGGGCGCGGCTGCTGGCCCCGAGGCGCTGCGCGGCGCCCTGGCGTCCATGGCGTTGGCCGCGCCGCTCGATGTCGAGGATGCCGGAACGATCGCCGTCACCGACGCCGACCTCGAGGCCGGACAGGTGCGGTTGGGGCGCGCGGTGACCGCTGCCCTGGACTCGGGGCGGCTGCCCGTGGTGCTCGGCGGCGGTCACGAGGTCGCCTTCGGCACCTACTCCGGCGTGGCCGCCTCCCGCCTGCGGCGCACCCGCCCGCGCCTCGGAATCCTCAATCTGGACGCGCATTTCGACCTGCGCGACGAGCCGATCCCGAGTTCGGGCACCCCGTTCCGGCAGATCCTCGAGGTCGAGCGGCAGGCCGGAACCCCCTGCCGCTACGACGTCGTCGGCATCAGCCAGCCCAGCAACACAATGGCTCTGTTCGACACCGCCCACCGGCTCGGCGTCCGCTACCTACTCGACGAAGAGTGCGGCGCAATGGATTACGGGCGAGTCGATGATTTCGTCGCGGATCTGCTCGACTCGGTCGATCTCCTCTACCTGACCGTCGACCTGGACGTCCTCCCCGCCGCGGTCGCCCCCGGCGTCAGCGCTCCCGCCGCCTACGGCGTCCCCCTGGAAATCATTCAACGCGTCAGCGACCGTGTCACCATCAGCGGCAAGCTCGCGGCCGTCGATATCGCCGAACTGAACCCGTCCCTCGATATCGATTCCAGGACAGCCCGCACCGCCGCCCGCCTCATCCACCGCATCGTCACTCGCCACACGCCCGTGAGCTCCGGTTACGGGACATAGATGTCATCGTCGGACTCGCCCCGCGTGGTTGCGTGGGATGGTGGACGAGGTCGTGCGGGTAGTTCACCGGCCCGCTGCCCGGCATCCTGCGGGATATCGAGGTGTTCAGCCGCCGTCGGTGAACAAACCGGGGATGGTGAGGGCGTATTCGACGTCCTCGCGGCGGCCGAGGGTGACCAGGACGGTGCGGATCATGGTCAGGCGGGCGGCGGCGATGGTTTCGGGGGTGGGTTCGCCGCCCGCGGAGATGCGGAAGACGACGTATTCGCAGGTTTGCAGGGCCGTGTCGAGGTCGAGGGGGGCGGGGATCGGGCGGTCGAGTTCGGTGAACTTGGCGCGGATGAGGGTGCGGATGTCGTCGAGGGCCGCTTCGCGGTAGGCGGAGACCGGGGAGCCCGGGTCGTGGAGTTCGGCGAACAGGGGGGAGAGCATGGGGCCGTGGCCGCCTGCCCAGTGCAGGTAGGCCTCGATCATGTTGATGCCCAACTGGACCGGGGCCTCGGTGCGGGCCAGGGCCGAGCGGATACCGCCTACCAGGTCGTCGTTGGAAATGGTGAGGAGGGCGTGCAGGGGTTCGGTGGCATTGGCGAAGTAGCGGTAGAAGGTGGGGCGGGCCAGGCCCGCCGATTCGATGATGCGGGCGACGCTGAGGCCGCGGGAGCCGTGCTGGGCGAAGACCTCGGCGGTGGCGAGGACTATGCGGGCGCGCACCTGGTCGGCCTGCTGCTCCGTTTGCGGAGGGCGGCCACGGCGGGCGGCGGGAGCGCTTGACACGGGCGTCACGGGTATTAATCTAACACTAGTGTTCACCTAACACCGGTGTTCAGGAAATAGCGGGCACGACGCCCGGATACTCCCTATCGAGAGGGCGACCAATGACGACTGCCCCGCAGCTGGCTGCCGCCGATGCGCTTCCCTTCGACCTCGTCCAGCGACTCCTCGGGCATGCCGTCGCCGGTGGCGCGCCCGCGGTGGAGGTGTTCGCGCCCGCCACCGGACGCAAGATCGCCGATCTGCCGCAGTCCTCGGTGGCCGATGTGGAGACCGCCTTCGCCACCGCGCGCAAGGCCCAGGAGCGATGGGCGAAAGTGCCCGTGGCCGAGCGCGCGGCCCTGCTGCGGCGCATTCACGATCTGGTGCTCGCCGAACAGGACACCATTCTCGATATCGTGCAGACCGAGACCGGCAAGTCCCGCGTGCACGCCTTCGACGAGGTCTCCGATGTCGCGGTGAACACCCGCTTCTACGCCGCCGAGGGCAAAAGGATTCTGGCGCACCGCAAACCGCGCGGGGTCATGCCGGTGCTCACCCAGGTCGAGGTGCGCAATCGGCCCAAGGGCGTGGTCGCGGTCATCTCGCCGTGGAACTACCCCCTGGCACTGGGCGCCTCCGATGCGCTGCCCGCCCTGCTCGCGGGCAATGCCGTCATCGGCCGCCCGGACAACCAGACCGCGCTGACGCTGCTGTGGGCCATCGACATCGCCGAGCGCGCGGCCTGCCCAAGGGGCTGTGGCAGGCGGTGCTGGGACGCGGGGCCGTGGTCGGCACCGAGGTCATCGCGCGCGCCGACTATGTCGACTACACCGGATCCAGCGCCACCGGGCGCACTATCGCCCAGCAGGCGGGGGAGCGGCTCATCGGCTACTTGCTCGAATTGGGCGGTAAGAACCCGCTGCTCGTGCTCGCCGACGCCGATGTCTCCGCCGCCGCCAAGATCGCGGTACGCGCCTGCTTCGCCTCCGCGGGGCAGCTGTGCGAATCCATCGAGCGAATCTATGTGCACGACAAGGTGTACGAGCAGTTCGTCACCGAATTCGTCGCCAATACGCAGAAACTCACGCTCGGCAAGGCCCTCGGCTTCGACTACGAGATCGGGTCGCTGACCTTCCCGCGCCAGATCGACACCGTCAGCAAGCATGTCGACGACGCCGTGGCCAAGGGCGCGAAGGTGCTCGCGGGCGGCAAGGCCCGCCCCGACCTCGGCCCGTACTTCTACGAGCCCACCATTCTCGCGGGTGTGCGCGAGGGTATGACCGTCTACCGCGAGGAGACCTTCGGCCCGGTCGTCTCGGTATACCGCGTCACGAGCGACGAGGAAGCCATCGCCCAGGCCAACGACACCGCCTACGGCCTCAATGCCAGTGTGTGGAGCAAGGATACGGAGCGTGCCCGCGAGGTCGCCGCCCGCACTCACGCCGGATCGGTGAACGTCAACGAGGGCTTCATCGCCGCCTGGGGTTCGGTGGCCGCGCCGTCGGGCGGGCTCGGCATCTCCGGCACCGGTCGCCGCCACGGGCCCGAGGGCCTGCTCAAGTACGTCGACACGCAGACCATCGCCGTGCAGCGCGTGCTGCCCATCGCGCCGCTGCCGGGCATGTCCGAACAGCTGTGGGCCAAGACCATGACGCTCTACCTGGGCGTCATGAAGACCTTGCGGCAGAAGTGATCAGGCCATCCAGGAGACAGGGGAGCATACCGGTATGAAGACCGTCGAGGGCAAGAAGGTCCTGATCACGGGCGCCGCCATGGGTCTGGGCAAATCATTCGCCCAGCGCGCGGTGCAGGAGAAGGCCGCCGATGTCGTGCTGTGGGATATCAATGAGACGGCCTTGAAGGAGACCGCGGCCGAACTCGCCGCCGCGGGCTCGAGCCGTATCCACCACTACGCGGTCGACGTGTCCGACCGCGAGGCCATCGCCGAGGCCGGTACCGCCGTGCGCGCCGAGGTGGGCGGTATCGACGTGCTGGTCAACAATGCGGGCATCGTGCGCGGTAACGGGTACTTCTGGGAGACCGAGAACCGCGGCGATATCGACAAGACCATGGCGATCAATTCGCTTGCGCCCATGTACATCACGCTCGAATTCCTGCCCGCCATGGTGGCCGGGACGGGTGAGGCGCGGGTCATGACCATCGCCTCCTCGGCGGGCCTGGTGTCCAATCCGCGCATGAGCGTGTACGCGGCCTCCAAGTGGGCGGCGCTGGGCTGGTCGGATTCGGTGCGCCTGGAGTTGGAGCAGGCGGGCAAGGAGCACGTCAAGTTCACCACGGTGTGCCCGACCTACATCAATACCGGAATGTTCGACGGCGCAAAGGGATTCCTGTTCGCCCCCATCCTGGAACAGGAGGAGGTCGTGGAGACCTCCTGGACCGAGATGAAGAAGGGCTCGGCCCTGGTGATCCTGCCCTGGACCTCCCGCTTCAACCGCGCCATCTCCGGTCTGCTGCCGTTGAAGGTCCGCGACTTCTACCTCAATACCGTGGGCGTCTATCACTCCATGGACGAATTCACCAGTCGCAAATAGGAATTCGTCAATTCGGTGAGCGAGTGGATGACGGTGATGCCGTCATCCGCCGCCGCGCCGCCACTGCGATCCAGCCAATACGACCGCAGTCCGGCGTCTCTGGCGGCGAGGGCGTCGATCTCGTAGTCGTTGCCCACATAGGCGACCTGCTCCGGCGGCAGCCCGATCATGTCGCATCCGGCCCGGAAAATACTCGGATCCGGTTTGGCCACAACGAATTCCACGCAGCACAGAATGGCATCGGCCAGATAGGGCAGCAGTCCGGTGGACCGTAGTTTGTGCTCCTGCATGGACTGTACCGAATTCGACACCACCCCGAGCCCGATCTGTCCGTGCAGGGCCCGCAGGGTCGGCAGCGCATCCGGGAACGCCGTCATGACGCGATCGCGCTGCACCAGATACGCCGAGAACCAGGCATCCGGATCGTCGACGGTGACGCCGATGCTCGCCAGGAACCGCTCCGTGCGGGCGATCCGCTGCTCCATGAATGTGATTTCCCCCGTTCGGAACCGCGCGTATTCCTCGTCCTCGATGCCGCGCCACAACTCGGCGGCCGCATCCTCGGAATCGAACTTCTCCAGCAGCCCCTCGGCCCGCAATTGCTCGATCACCCCGACCCGGGCCGAGGCGGAGTAATCGAACAGCGTGTCGTCGACATCGAACAGAATCCCGCGCACAGTCACTCGACCACGCTACCGGCACTCGCCCTCAGCGGCCGATATCCACCCGCTCCTTACTGGTCTCCTTCTTATCGCCGCTCCCGAATTCCCATAGCGGCCCGAAAAGGAACCAGAGCCCGCAGATCGCCCACACCCGACCGATCCACCAGGTGAGCGTGGCATCCTGCTCCGGCGTGCCGACGAACAGCACCAGCGCGCCCAGCGATACCGAACTGATGGCCGCCGCGTTCACCACCCGCAGCCACTCCTGCCACACATGCTTGCGCCGCTCCGGCCCCGATTTCGGAACCTTCACCGGCGCCGGGCCGCCCGCGAACCGATGCGCTACCCGCACATCCGCCCACTTGATCAGCGTGTGCCCGAAGGCCAGGGTGAAGCCGAGATAGATCCCGGCCAGCCCGTGCGTCGCATCGGCGGTCGCGCCATTGTGCAGATCGATGCCCGTGGCGATCACGAGGATCACCGCCAGCAATGGAATGCCCAGCAACACAACGTTACTGAGTGTGCGCAACCGCATCACGTAGCGCAGCAGCAGTCCGAGTCCCAGGAAAACCCAGAACCCGACCTCGGGCGCCACGATCACCGCGGCAATGGGGTGTTCCCCCACCAGATCGAACATCTCACATCCCCTTGTTAGCTCAATTGTGCTAATTACGAGCCTTCAATCTAGCACAGTTGCGCTAATATCGACCCGTGCCCAAAGTGATCGACCACGACCAGCGCAAAGCCGAGATCGCCGCCGCCGTCTGGCGGCTCATTGTCGACAGCGGCGTCAGCGCCGTCTCCCTGCGCACCGTGGCCGCCGAAGCGGGCATAGTCCTCGGCTCCCTGCGGCACATGTTCCCGACCAAGGCCGACCTGCTCGGCCACTCCATGCAGCTGGTCCACGCCAATGTCGAACAACGCGTCGCCGCCCACGCGAGCATGAGCGACCCCCACGACGCCGCCCTGGCGATCCTGCTGGAACTCCTACCCCTCGACGACCGGCGAAATGCCGAAATGCGAGTCAACCTCGCCCTCATCGCCGAAGCCCCCGCCCACCCCCGCCTGGCCGAACTCGCCGAAACCGCCCAACGCGCCGTCGACGACCTCTGCCGCCAACTCTGCGCCCTACTCACCCGAATCGGCGACCTGCACCCAACCCGCGACCCGGACACCGAAGCAGCCCGCCTGCACGCCTGGATCGACGGCACCGCCTTCGGCCTCCTGGTCATCCCCGCCGACTCCGCCGAAGTGGAGCAACGCCTCCGCGCCTACCTCAAGGACCTCGCCGCACCTCTGCTGTGAATCGACGACGGTCTGCAAGCGTGAGTTGGGCTGTCGCGGTGTGGGTTTCGTCGATGCGCACCATGGGCGGTGGCCCAAGGAGCCGTCCGTGTCGGCCGAGGGCGGGAGTCAGGCGGTTGGGGCGGGAGTCTGGCGGTTGGGCGGGTGCCGATCACCACGGTCGCGCCGAGGTCGTCGTCCTCGGCAATGCGGGGCTCGAGGCCGTGGCGGCGCATGACTTCGGCCGCGAGTGGGGCTTGCTGCTCGCTCTCCTCGACCAGTAGGTGGCCGCCGGGGGCGAGCCAGTGGGTGGCTACGGCGGCGATGCGGCGGAGGATATCGAGGCCGTCGGGGCCGCCGTCGAGGGCGGCGCGAGGTTCGTGGTCGCGGGCTTCCGGGGGCATCCAGGCGATTTCGGTGGTGGGGACGTAGGGGGTGTTGGCTAGCAGGATGTCGACGCGTCCGGCGAGATCGGTGGGAATCGGGTCGAACAGGTCGCCTTCGAGAACCTGTGCGCCGACGGGAGCCAGGTTGCGGCGGGCGCATTCGATGGCGGCGGGTTCGATATCGGAGGCCGTGAGGTCGACGTGAATTCCCTCGGCGGCGAGTTCGGTGGCGAAGGCCAGGCCCAATGCGCCACAGCCGCAGCACATGTCGAGGGCTACCAGCGCGCTGCGGGTGGTGGTCTCGCGAATCTTGTTGCGGCCCAGGTCGATTGCCTGGTCGACCAGGAATGCCGTGCGCTGACGGGGGACGAACACATCGGGGGCGACCGCGACGCGGAGGCCGCGGAATTCGGCCCAGCCGAGGAGATGCTCGAGGGGGTATCCGGCAATGCGCTGGACGACAAGGGATTCCAGGTGGCCCGGGTCGGTGGCGGCGCTCAGCAACAGCTCGTCTTCATCCTCCGCGAAGACGCAGCCTGCGGCGCGCAGACGGGTTACCAGGGTGTCGGTGCCGGGAGTACTCACCGGGCAATTGTGCACGCAGGACCCCGCACCGGATCGGCGCGGGGCCCTACGGGGTGGATCGGGTCAGCGCTGGGTGGGGAGCAGCAGGGTGCGGGTGGCATCGAGGTAGATGCCGCGCTGGCCGCTGCGGGCGGGCGGAGGGAGCTGGGAGACCAGCTGTTCCAGGGAGGTGGTGGCGCCCACGACCGGCATGCCCGCCACGATGAAATCGGCGACGGCGCGGCGAATGTGGTTGGGGGAGGTCACGATAATGGCGCTGGTGGCTCCGGCGTCGCGGAGCAGGGCGGTGCTGTTGAGGGCATTGCCGACGGTGGACCCGGCGCGATGCTCGGCCAGGACGCGGGTGGCCGGAATGCCGCGGCCGATGAGCCAGCTCTGCATGGCGGCCGCCTCGGTGATCCCGTTCTGCGGGTTGCCGCCGGTGACCACGATGGGGGACAGCGGCGAGGCGACGGCCTGCAACCAGGCCGCCTGCAGGCGGTTGATCAGCTCGGGGCGCATGCTGCCGTCGGGCAGCAGGCCGTAGCCGAGGACCACGATGCCGGTGCCCGGCCCGGCCAGCGCCGGAATCGGATTGGGCAGCGTGCCGATGGCGGCGCCGATGGCGCGGAACACATTTCGCGTCCCGTCGGCCAGCTCCGGATCCACGATGTTCAAGCGGCTCAGCGCGGCCTCCCGGGTGATCAGATCACCGGAGTAATCCGACCAGATGGCCTGCAGCGAGAGCGCCTCGGCGTCATCGGGTGATTCGGCGAGCAACTGCCGCAGGTCCGCGAGCCCGGCGCCGTCATCGCCATCGCGGAAATTCTCCTGCGCCGAGTTGTAGAGCGGACCGGGATCCGCGAACGCGATGCCCGGCCCGAAGAGGGTGATGGTGGCGGCGGCCGCCGCGAGAAGAGCTGGTAAACGCCTGGCGATCTGCACTGCTGTCCGAGCCTTTCCGTAGAGAGTGTCACACACACGCTTTGCTGGCTATCTCCGAACTTTACTGGCAATTGGCTCTAGGCCGAATGAAGACACGATACGACTGGACACGGCCCTTGTCGGGTATTTGCCGAAGTGATTTCGCAGGTTTGACCACCCGTGTGCCAGGGAACGCGCGCGAGCGGTGCTCCCTGACGGCCGGAGCCCCGGTCGCGCGCGTTAAGGTTGTCTCCCGTGGACACGACTTCGCTGACCGGCAAGGAACTCGCCGCCACCATCAATGCCGACACCAAGCAGCGCGCCGCCGCGCTCACCGAGAACGGCGCCGCTCCCCGCCTGGTGCTGGTGATCGCCAATGACGACCCGGCCAGCGCCTGGTACGTGAAGTCCCTCAACCGCGCCGCCGAGCGCAATGGAATCGCCTGCGAGAACCTCGATCTCGGCGTCGAGGCCACCGCCGAGGAGATCCGCGCCAAGCTCACCGAACTGTCCGAGGACGCGTCGGTCGACGCCATCATGCTGCAGACCCCGCTGCCCAAGGGCATCGGCCTCGACGATGTCAGCCCCGCCATCGCCGCCGCCAAGGATGTCGACGGCGTCAGTCCGCTGTCGCTGGGCCTGCTCTCCTCCGGCCTGCCCGGCTTCCCGCCCGCCACCTCCGAGGCGGTCGTGGAACTGGCTAAGTTCCACCAGGTTCCGCTCGCGGGCCGCCACGTCGCGGTCGTCGGCCGCTCGAACGTGGTCGGCAAGCCCCTGGCTCAGCTGCTGCTGGCCGAGAACGCCACCGTCACCATCTGCCATTCCCGCACCACCGACCTGCCGTCGGTCACCTCGGCCGCCGATGTGGTGGTCGCCGCCGTCGGCCGCCCGGGCCTAATCACCGCCGACCACGTCCGCAAGGGCGCCGTCGTCATCGATGTCGGCACCAACGAGGACGAGAACGGCAATATCACCGGCGATGTGAACGCCGCGTCGGTGACCGGCAAGGCCGCCGCGCTGAGCCCCGTCCCCGGCGGCGTCGGCCCCGTCACCACCGCCCTGCTCATGCGCCACGTGGTGCAGGCCGCCGAGGCGGCCCGGCTGAGCGGGCCCCGCTGACCGTTCACCAGTGCAGGGTGACCGGATCGCCGATGCTGACGGTGTTGTAGAACCACTCGGCATCGCCGGGCGCCAGATTGATGCAGCCGTGGCTGACATTGGCGTACCCCTGCGAGTCCACCGACCATGGCGCGGAGTGGACGTAGACGCCACCCCAGGTAAGCCGCTCGGCCCATTCGCCCTGGATCAGATAGCCCTCTGCCGAATTCAGCGGAATGCCGATGGTGCGCGAATCGAAGGTCACCGAGCGCTCGCGCGACAGGACCGGGAAGGTGCCCACCGGCGTCTCCCAGCCGGGCTTGCCGTACGAGGCGGGCATCGTGTTCACTGGCGCGCCGCCGATGTACACCGTGAACGTGTGCGCGGACATATCGCCGTCGGCCGTGACACCGGCATTGGTCTGGAAGTTGGTGTGCAGGCGACCCACCGACACCGAGACGGATGCCGAGGTGGGAAGGTATCCGGCCGACGTCCAAGTCAACTGTCGATCGTCTACCCAGGAGAATTGCCCGGCGAGCGTGGTTCCGGCCCGAATGCTGACGGCCCGCTCCACCCGGGCTCTATCGGTCACCGGTTCGGCGAACCGCACACTCACCGGTGCGGCAATGCCTACCACCTGGCCCGGCCCCGGCGAAATCGCCTGCACCGCCGGGAAATCGGATGTCACGAACGCTGCCCCCGCGCCTCCGGACCCGAACGCGGCCGCTGCCGCGGCAACGGTTGCGATGACGAAGATCTTTATCGCGTTCCGCATGGTTCCATCCCTTCGAAAGGGTGTGGTCCTGAATCCCCAGACTATGACCTGAGCATCAGTCCCATCCGGAAATGTTCTCGCTTCGTGACCTACCCATCGGCGTGGAAACTATGTGTAGCCACGGGGTTCGGGTATGAGATTGCCTGGTCGAAAGACTGAAACGGGTCGGCTCCGAATTCGGAGCCGACCCGTTGCGCGCGTGCGGTGGATCGAGATCAGCCGGTGATCGCGGCGACCACGTCATTGTGCAGGGCGTCGGCGCGGGCCAGGATCTCCTCGATCTGGGTGAGCACCGGCGCGAACTCCGCGCCCGCCCCGGCATCCAGGGAGGCCACGTTGATGGCGATATTGAGCTGCGAGCTGGTGGCGGCGGCGCGGGCCGCATCGGCCGCGGCGCCGATATCGGTGACCACATTGGGGTTGCCGATCGGCAGCAGTTCGCTTGCCAGCGAGAGCACTTCGTCGGCCGCGGAGACCACCGCGGCCGGGACCCGGGCCGCGCCGAGCAGGGCGGCGGTAATGGCCGCGCCGCGGGCTTCCTTCTCCTCGTCGGTGTCCTTGGGCAGCTTGTAGGCATTGCCGACGGCGGTGAAGGCGGCGGCATCGGCATCGGCGAGGGCCAGCGCGCGATCGCGGGCGATATCCGCGGCCACAATGATGCGATCGATGACCGGACGGTTGTCGGCGTCCTTGGCGCGGGTGGTGTAGCGCGCGACCATGGCGACCAGCGCGGCGCCCTGCGCGGCGTGCAGGGCGGCCACCGCACCGCCGCCCGGCGCCGGGACCTTGGCCGCGAGGTGATCCAGGTACCCCTGCAGTGTCGAGTCACCGAAGGTGGTGATGGCCTGCGTGGTGTCCTGAGTCATGAGGGTGGGCCTCCCGTGATTCGCGATGAAAATCGTTCGCGCAACACCGTACCGGCACAACGGTCATGGCCGCCGCGAAGGGGTCGCCGCGAGGTCGGTAAGGTCCCGGTCATGCGTATCGGACTGTCGATCAATTACACCGACGGCTTCAAAGAGGTGGCCGCCGAGGTCGCTGACCTCGAACGGGCCGGTCTCGACATTGTTTTCGTGCCGGAGGCGTATTCGTTCGACGCCGTGAGCGCGCTGGGCTACCTGGCCGCCAAGACCGAACGGGTGCAGCTGGCCTCGGGCATTCTGCAGCTCTACACCCGCACGCCCACGCTGACGGCCATGACCGCGGCGGGCCTGGACTACGTCTCCGACGGCCGCTACATTCTCGGCCTCGGCGCATCCGGCCCGCAGGTGATCGAGGGCTTCCACGGCGCGCCCTACGATGCCCCCATCGGCCGCACCCGCGAGGTGCTCGAGATCTGCCGCAAGGTGTGGAAGCGCGAACGGCTCGAGTACAGCGGCAAGTACTACAACATCCCGCTGCCCGCCGAACAGGGCACCGGGCTGGGCAAGTCGCTCAAGCTCATCAATCACCCTGTGCGCGAGAACATTCCGGTGCTGCTGGCGGTGCTGGGACCGAAGAACGTGGAACTGGCGGCCGAAATGGCCGAGGGCTGGCAGCCCATCTTCTACCTGCCGGAGAAGGCCGACGCCGTCTGGGGGCAGTCGGTGAAAGCCGGTCTGGCCAAGCGTGATCCGGCGCTCGGCGACCTCGAGGTGTTCGCGGGTCCGGCGCTGGCCATCGGCGACAATGTGGAGCCGCTGCGGGAATTAGTCAAGCCGCACCTGGCGCTCTACATCGGCGGTATGGGCGCCAAGGGCAAGAACTTCTACCACACCCTGGCCACCAAGTACGGCTACGGCGCCGAGGCCGACCGCATCCAGGAGCTGTACCTGGCGGGCAAGAAGGAGGAGGCCGTCAAGGTGGTCCCCGACGATCTGGTCCGCGATATCTCGCTCATCGGTTCCGCCGGATTCGTCAAGGAGCGGGTGGCCGCATTCCGGGAGGCCGGTGCGACGGTGCTGAACGTGGTCCCGCTGGCGGGCACCGCGGCCGAGCGCGTGAAGCTCATCGAGCAGCTGCGCGAACTGGTCTGAGCCGACCGCGCAGAATCGGCCCGCCGCACTCCGCTGCGGCGGGCCGAGTTCGTCCTAGGGCCTGATGCTCGCGTCCGGTCTCAGTTGCCGCGCAGCGCGTCGAGCGCCTCGGCCAGCGTGGGATGCAGTGCGAACACCTGATCCAAACTGGTCATCTTGAGCTGGCGGCTGGTGGCGGGCCCGTCGGCCACCACCGCGATCCGCGTATCGCCCGCCCGCTTATGGGCGGACACCAGGGCCGCCATCCCCGCCGAGGCGAGGAAGCTGACCTCGGACAGATCGATGACGAGTGCTGCGGGTTTACCGCCGAGCGTCGCATCGATGGCGCTGTCGAGCGCGGGCGCCGTCGCCAGATCGACCTCGTCGGCCACGGTGAGCACGGTGACATCATCGTGCACGGTGACCTTGGTGGTCATGGCGTCGCCTGAATAGCCGTCTCCGGAAGTGTTGGTCACACTAGAACAATCTGCCATGGTCCGTCCGTTCCTGCCGCATCGTCTACCAACTCGGTACTGGTTCGGTAGCGCGGTATTGCGAAAACCGCAGCTACCGCACCCATTCGGCATACAGCCGACATTCCTGCCGAGCGCGTGTCGGCAGGGGATGCTTCACATTTGCCCGCCCGCCGAGAATGAAACGGCGGGCAGTCGCACCGACATCCGCACCCGGGTGCCGGGTCCGGAATGGTCGATCTCGAGTTTGTCGGTCAGCGCCCGCATCATGGCGATTCCGCGTCCGCGATGCCCGGGATCCTCGGGTAGCGGGCGCCAGGCGCCGGTATCGGTGACCTCGACCGTGAGATTCTCCAGGCCGCAGTCGGCGGTGATCACCACGCGGGCGGGTGTGCTGTCCAGATACGCGTGTTCGATGCTGTTGCTGCACGCCTCGTTGGCGGCGGCCACCAGATCCACCGCGGTGTCGTGCGGCACGGCGGCCGAGGCCAGCCAGAAGCGCAGCGCGCGCCGGATGCCGGACAGTTCGGCGGCATCGGCGGGCAGGTCCAGGCGCAAGGGTGTGGGCGGCTGCCGGTAGACCACCATGGCGACGTCATCGTCGTAGCCGCCGGTGGGGCGCAGCCGCGAGAGCACCGCATCGGCCACCTCGCGCGGCAATTGCCCGGCCGCGCCGGTCAATTCGTCGGCGAGTTCGACGAAGCGCTCGTCGATATCGACGCCGCGCTGCTCGACCAGGCCGTCGGTGAACAGCACCAGGGTGGAGCCGGGCGCGATGGCCGTGGTCGATTCCGGTCGCCGCGGCGGGTCGAAGGTCGCCAGCGGCACCGAGCGGCCGCCTTCGAGAAGCCTGCCGTGCGTTCCCGGTTCGGCGAGAATGGGCGGCATGTGCCCGGCGCTGGAGTAGCGCACCACCCCGCGCACCGGATCCAGGATGGCCGCGCAGACCGTGGTGCACATGGCGCCGGGGATGCGCGAGGCCACCGTATCGAGTTCGGCCAGCAGTTGCGCCGGACCCGCGCCGCGCAGCAGCAGAGCCCGTGCCGCCGTGCGCAATTGGCCCATGACCACCGCCGCGGACAGCCCGCGGCCGACACAGTCGCCCACCACCACGCCCATGGTGCCGTCCTCCAAGCGCACCACGTCGTACCAGTCGCCGCCGATCTCCAAGGGCGGCAGGGCCGGTTCGTAATGCACCGAGAACAGCGGCGGCAGCTCGATCGGTCCGAGCATGGCGCGCTGCAACGTCAGCGAGGTCGAGCGCGCCTGGTCGAAGTTGCGCGCCCGCTGCACCGCCAGGCTCAAATGCCCGACCAGCAGCGAGAACAGCGCCCAGTCACCGGGAGTGATGACGCGCGGCGCCGCGAACCGCAACCACAACGCCGAATCCCCGGCCTCACCCAGCGGCGCCACAATGCCCTCGGAACTCGTCGAGCCTTCGGGAATCGCGAACATGGTGCGCCCCGGCCGCAGCCGCGCCCGATCCAGCAGCGCCTTCGCGCGCGCGTCGAGGACCTGCCGCGTTTCGCCGCCGCTCTCCGGAATCGCGCTGCGCTCGTCGCTCGGTGCGTGACCCGGGCCTGTCGCGCGGAGTGCGGAATCCGCACTGCCGCGCGGGGATTCGGCCTCGCCATGCCGCTGGCCCGATGCCGGGGCGCCGTTCGCGCCGTGCGGGATCGCGGTACGCGGCGCGGCTCCGCGGGCTTCCGCGTAGCCGGTCGGACTGTCTTCGGAGACATAGAGTTCCGGGCCGGTGTGGCGGTTGGGCCAGACCGAGACGACGGCGGCTTCGGCGCCGACGGCGCGGCGCAGTTCCTCCAGGCCGACGGTGAGGACCTCGACCACGCTGGTGGCCGCGCCGACGGCGGTGGCGAGGCGGGAGGCGGCCTGATCGCGGGCCTGGGCGTCGTGTTCGGCGGTGACGTCGCGGATGGTGCCGACGAAAATGCGTTCGCCGTTCTCGGGTTTCACCAGGGAGTTGGTGCTCACCGCCAGCCAGAGGCGGCGGCCGTCGCGGTGCCGGATGGGCATGATGAAACGGGCGGCGTCGGTGCCGAGATCGGGGTAGCGGGGCGCCTCCTCGGCGGTCCAGGGGTGGGGGAGCGGATAGGGCAGGCCCTCGGCGCCGTATCCGGTGAGCGCGCCGAAGGCGGTGTTCACCTCGACCAGGGTGCCGGTGGAATCCACCACGAAGAAGCCGTCTTGCAGAGATTCGACCAGGGCCGTGCGGAAGGCGTCGCGTCCGGCGAGATCGTCTGCGCGGGAACGTTGTTGCTCATAGCGGCGGGTGCCGTCGAGAAAGCCGCGGGTGGCGACGTCGAGGGCCGCCATGGTCTGCAGCAGGAATTCCAGGGCGTCCTCGCCGCGATCGCCGCCGTGCGGCGCGGGCAGCAGCCCCTCCTGTTCCAGAATGCGGAAATGGTGCTCGGTCAGATCCAGGATGCTGACACCCTCGACCAGCGCGCGGCGGCCCAGTTCGTAGCCCTCGGCGAGGGTGTTCTGATTCGGCGCGCGCAAGTGCAGCCGGAGCGCGTTGGTGTACGCGTCGCGGAAGGCGGCCAGCACGGAACTCATGTGGGGCTCTTGAGATGTCCGCGATGCCGGACCGCGAGGACCAGGGCGTCGTCGGTGTCCTTGGCGTGCTTGGAGAGCAGGTCCGCGGTGATCTCGGAGGTCGGTTTGGACAGATCCACGCCGTCGGCGAAATCGCTGGTGATGCCATCGGTGGACATGAGCAGCAGATCGCCCGGGCGCACCGGAATCGTCTGGGTCTGCAGATGCGCCGGGAGGCGATAACCGACTATCCCGCCGCTCACCAGCATGGCGGCGCGCACGGCCGGTTTACCGGGCGCCGCGGCGACAATGCGGGAGTCGACATTGCCGACGCCCAGCCAGTGCAGCCGGTCACCGGAATCGAAGAGCGCCAAGGAGACCGCCGCGCCGCGCGTGTCGGACATGGCGCGATGGCACAGCAGCATGAGCACGTCCAGGGGTTCCGCGCGGTTCTCGGCCAGCACCTGCGCCGCGCGATCGGAGGCGTCCGCCGCGGCCGCGCCGTGACCCAGACCGTCCAGTACCGCGAAAAGCACGGAGCCGCCGCCCGCGTCCAGCACGACGGAGCGGTCTCCCGAGACGCGCTGCCCGGGTAGCGCGCGCCCGGCGACGGCCCATTCGACCGTGCCGATGAAACCGTCCTCACGCACCGTTGGGCACCCACTTCCACATTTCCACGAGGGTGCCGTGCCCGGGATTGGAGGTGATGACCATCCCGTCCATGAGTCGGCGCGCACCCGGAAGTCCCAGTCCCAGACCGCGTCCGGTGGAGTAGCCGTCCTCCATGGCCCGATCGATATTGGCGATGCCGGGCCCTTGATCCTGCGCCTGCACCACCATGGCGCGGCGTCCCTCCCGATCCTGCACGTGCAACCGGATCTCGCCGGTGCCCGCATAACTCGTGATATTCCGCGCCACTTCCGAAATGGCCGTGGCGATCATGGTGCGATCGGAGAGCGAGAAGCCGAGAGTGCTTGCCATCTCCAGCCCCGCTTGCCGAGCGGTCACGATGTCGTTGGACACCTTCACCGCGATCACCACGTTCTCAGCGGCCACGATCACGACCGTCTCGTTGGCTGCCACGGGAGGTGATCTTGTGGTTGAGCCAGGCCAGCCCCTCCTCGAGGTCGAGCGCGGTGTGCATGTCCTCGAAGGTGAGACCGAGTTGGACCATGGCGAACGCAACTTCGGGTTGGAGGCCGACGATGACCGTCTCCGCGCCGCGCAGCTTGGTCATGTGCGCGATGGTACGCAGCGATCTGGCCGCGAAGGAGTCCATTACGTCGATTGCCGTGACATCGACGATGATCCCCTGCGCGCGATATTTGCTGACGTACTTCATCAGATCGTCTTGCAGGCGTTCGGTATCCGCGTCGGTGAGCGCGGACTGCACCGAGGCGATGAGATAGGTGCCCTGTTTCAGAATGGGTACCGGCATGGGGAGCCTCGACTACCGTCCGCCGTCGCGATCGGTGACGCGGGACACCTCGTAGCCGAGCAGTCGCTCCGCTTCTTCGATGCCGCCCTGGAGGTCGCCGACCGCGTTCATCTTGGACAGGTCCAGGCCGATGGTCACCAGGGTGAGCGCGATCTCCGAGGACAGACCGGTAATGATGACGCTCGCCCCCATGAGGCCGGAGGCGTCGACCGTCTGCACCAGGTGGTTGGCCACCGTGGAGTCGATGGCGGGCACACCGGTGATATCGATGACGACCACCTTCGCGCGATTGGCGCGAATCGCCCGCAGCAACTGCTCGGTCAACTGGCGCGCGCGTTGCGAGTCCAGTACACCGATGATGGGGAGGATGAGTAGCTGTTCACGCACCTGGAGCACAGGGGTGGACAGCTCTCGAATGGCTTCCTGCTGTTGGCGGATGACGCGCTCGCGCTCCTGCACGAACGACACGCCCACGGTATTGGCAATGCGGTTGGCCGCGGGCTCGTAGGCGTCGAGCACCTGGTTCAGCAGTTCGAAATTCGTCTGATACTTCTCGAACAGCGAGCGCGCCAGCACATCTCGCAGCAGCAGCACGATGCCGAGGACCTCGTCGGTCTCGACGCCTCGGGGAATGATGCGCTCGGACAGGTCGCGGGCGTATGCCTGCAGGGCTTCGACGCTACCGGTCTCGAGCACCTCGACATAGTTGTCGAAGATCGAGGTGGCCTCGGAGAAGATCTCTTCCGGGGTCATGGCGGTCAGCAGCTGGGCATCGGTAATGCGACGGGCCCACTCCTCGCGCAGCTCGGTGCGGTTCTGCCGCAGGTGCTCGACGAGCTGCGGCAGCAGGTTGTCGACGGAACCCGCGGGCAGCGAATCGGCCGAAAGACCGATGGACACGTCGGACATGGAAACTCCTGCCCCTTTCGCTAAGGCCAGGTCGGTTGCAACTACTCGGTCGATTTGCCGACCGTGCGCTCGGTGCCGACCGCCGTCGGAAGCCGGTGCCGAGCCTAGTCTTACCCAGTACCCGATGTCTGCCAAACCAAACGCCGGTAGCTGGCGATTTTCAGGACGGATTGCGGGTCGCCGGTCTTCGGTGATGAGCCAGCAACGTGTCGTAGATATCGGCCAGCGCGGTCAATTGGGTGCGGTCGAGGACGTCCACCATGTGGCGGCGGACACTGTTGACATGGGACGGGGCGGCGCCCTCGAGCACCTGCGCGCCCTTGTCGGTGAGGACGGCGGCCGTGCGGCGGGCGTCATCGGGGATGGATTCGCGAGCGACCAGGCCGCGTTTCTCCATGCGCGTGATCTGATGCGAGAGCCGGCTCTGCGACCACTCCAGCACAGCGGCCAGTTCGGCGAAGCTGCGGCGATGATTCGGGGCGTTGGACAGCCTGGCGAGGACCGTGTACTCCACGTAGGTCAGATTGGACTCGCGCAGCGAATCGCGTCCGACGGCCGCGGCGATGAGGTCGCGGGTGAACACGTATCCCAGCCACGCACGCATCTCGACATCATCGAGCCAACGGGTATCGGTCACGATTCCACTCCCGGGTTCTGATGTCATGCTAAATCCTCCCCGCCGCAGACAAGCGCATCCTGACAGGTAACACCCACCGACTTGAAGGTGCAACCTGTGCCGATTCGCACAACATAACCCAGGAAGGCTTGCCTGGGCGTCAGGGGGCGATCGGGCGCTCGGTAGAGTCTGCGTGCTTGAACCGTTGGCTGAACAGCCCCCAGCCCTGCTCGAGGAGTGCGATTCGTGACCGCGCCTGATTTCCTGTACTCGGATCTGCTGCCGATCGGTGCCGACAACACCCCGTACCGGTTGCTCACCACCGAGGGTGTGAGCACGTTCGAGGCGGGTGGGCGGACGTTCCTGCAGGTGGAGCCCGAGGTACTGAGCATGCTCACCGCCGAGGCCATGCACGACATCAGCCATTACCTGCGGCCCGCGCACCTGGCGCAGCTGCGGAAGATCATCGACGATCCGGAGTCGAGCGGTAACGACCGGTTCGTGGCGCTGGATCTGCTCAAGAACGTGAACATCTCGGCGGGCGGGATCCTGCCCATGTGCCAGGACACCGGCACCGCCATCGTGATGGGCAAGAAGTCCGAGGGCGTGCTCACCGGGGCC
This sequence comes from Nocardia crassostreae, assembly GCF_001613405.1. Lineage (GTDB taxonomy): Bacteria > Actinomycetota > Actinomycetes > Mycobacteriales > Mycobacteriaceae > Nocardia > Nocardia crassostreae. Next base: position 37,098 of record NZ_BDCH01000021.1, on the reverse strand, counting down.
GATGACGCGGAATGGATTTCGCGCGGCGTGTACGACGCCTACACCAAGCTGAACCTGCGGTACTCGCAGCTGGCGCCCATCAATATGTGGGACGAGAAGAACACCGGGACCAATCTGCCCGCGCAGATCGAGTTGTACTCCAACCCGGGCGATCCCGCGCATCCGGCGTACAAGTTCCTGTTCATGGCCAAGGGCGGCGGGTCAGCCAACAAGTCGTTCCTGTACCAGGAGACCAAGGCCATCCTGAATCCGGATCGGATGCTGGAGTTCCTGGACGAGAAGATCCGCTCGCTGGGCACGGCGGCCTGCCCGCCGTACCACCTGGCGGTCGTGATCGGCGGCACCAGTGCCGAATTCGCTTTGAAGACAGCGAAGTACGCTTCCGCGCACTACCTGGACAATATGCCGACCGAGGGGTCGATGGCGGCGCACGGGTTCCGGGATCTGGAGCTCGAGGAGCAGGTCTTCAAGCTGACCCAGTCCTTCGGCATCGGCGCGCAGTTCGGCGGCAAGTACTTCTGCCACGATGTGCGCGTCATCCGGCTGCCGCGGCACGGCGCGTCCTGCCCGGTCGCCATCGCGGTGTCCTGCTCGGCGGACCGGCAGGCCCTGGCGAAGATCACACCCGAGGGCGTGTTCCTGGAGCAGCTGGAACGCGAACCGGCGCAGTACCTTCCGGAGCAGACCGACGCCATCCTGGGCGGCGACGTGGTCAAGATCGACCTCAATCGGCCCATGTCCGAGATTCGCGCCGAACTGTCCAAATACGCGGTGAAGACCCGGCTTTCGCTCACCGGCCCCCTGGTCGTGGCGCGCGACATCGCGCACGCCAAGATCAAGGAGCGCCTCGACGCGGGCGAGCCCATGCCGCAGTACATGCGCGATATGGCCGTCTACTACGCGGGCCCCGCCAAGACCCCCGACGGCTACGCCTCCGGCTCCTTCGGCCCCACCACCGCCGGTCGCATGGACTCCTACGTCGACCAGTTCCAGGCCGCGGGCGGCTCCCACGTCATGCTCGCCAAGGGCAACCGCTCCGCCCAGGTCACCAAGGCCTGCAACACCCACGGCGGCTTCTACCTCGGCTCCATCGGCGGCCCCGCCGCGCGACTCGCCCTGGACTGCATCAAATCCGTCGAGGTCCTCGAATACCCTGAGCTCGGCATGGAAGCGGTCTGGAAGATCGAAGTCGAAGACTTCCCCGCCTTCATCGTCGTAGACGACAAGGGCAACGACTTCTTCGCCGAAACCTCGAAGCCGATCGCCCTGCGCGTCCGCGAACGGTCCAATGAACGAGTCTGATTCAGGAGGCGTAGTGAAGCGAGCGGCGGCGGTCGCCGTACTGGCAAGTGCCGGGCTGTTGGGCGGCGCGGCCGCCACCCCGGCCCTGCTCCCCGTGGCGCACGCCGCACCGGAGCTCGTCGCACCCGTCGGCGCGCCCGGCGGTTCCGGCGAGCCGGTCGTCGGGGCCGCCGCCCGGTCCGCCACGCCGATCGCCGAGACCGACGGCCCGAATCCCTCGCTGTCCCTGTCCTATTCGCTCGCCGCCCAGGAGGCCCACGCGGCCGGGGTGCCCATGTGGATCGTCTCCGGCTACCGCACGCCCGCCGAGCAGCAGGCCATGTGGGAGGACGGCATAGCCACCTACGGCAGCCCCGACGAGGCCCGCCGCTGGGTCCTCCCACCCGGCGAATCCACCCACGTCTCCGGCGACGCCATCGACGTCGGCCCCCGGGCGGGCGCACAGTGGCTGGAGGACAACGGCAATCGCTGGGGCCTGTGCCGCACCTACGACAACGAATGGTGGCACTTCGAAATCGCCACCATCCCCGGCCTCCCCTGCCCACCCCGAGTCCCCGACGCCAGCGGCCGCTGACCGCACTCCGACACCGACCGGGAACTGGTGGCGGCATTTCGCGAGAAGCCCCCGCCACCAGTTCCCGGTCGGCGGCGTTTCAGTTGGCGCGTTGTGGCTGAACTCGCCTGCCTGTGTGGTGGAACATGTTGTCGCCCAATGGCTGGGCGACAGCCATGGTGGGTGGGGCCGGTGCTGGGCCGAATCTTTTGCCGCTCGGGGCGGTTCGATCTGGGCGGGGGAGTCATCGATGCCGACCGGGCGGGGTTTAGCTGCGGTTGGGTTGAACTTGGTGGCGCTCAAGTGATTAGCGTGGCGTGGCGGGTGGGCGGGTGTGGTGATTCGGGTATCGATCGGTGCTTTTCGGGCTATCGTTTTGCCTCGATTGCAGGTTCAACCGTTGCCTCGGCTACCCTGGGCGCGGCGCAGGGGAGGTGCACAGCGAAGCCGGACGGGAAAGGGAGTCGATGCGGGGCAACAGCCTGGTCGGGATGCGCGCGGACGCCGAGGGTGTGACGCGCGGGGCGCGGCGTTCCGGCGTTGCCGCCCTGCTGGCGAGTGTGGCGCTCGTGGGCGCTTCCGGCATCGCCGGGCCGGTGGCGCAAGCTGTGCCGGGGGATCCGGTGCCCGCTCTCGTTGTGCCGCCCTTGGTTCTGCGGCAGGCCGTCGCGGTGGACGTCGCGGGCGGGAACCTCGAGGTGGCGGCCGCGCTGCTCGGGCTGCCTCCGGCGGAGGCTGTGTCGCAGGGGATTTCGTTCGTTGTTCCGGCGGGGCGCGGGGGCGCGGTGCCGGTGCTGCCCGCAGAGCTGGCCGCGCGCCATGATCTCGCGCGGGCGTTCTGGGGGCTTCCGGCCGAGCCGGTGGTCGCGGAGGCGACAGTGCCGGTGGCGACCGCGATCTCCGAGGGCACCGAGGGGTTGGATCCGGTGCTGGCGCGGGCATTCGATCTGGCGGCGGCGGAGGCCGGTGCCGAGGGCGTGACGGTGTGGATCACCTCGGGGCATCGGACGTACGGCGAGCAGCAGTGGTTGTGGGAGGACGGGCTCGCGCGGTACGGGAGTCCGGAGGCGGCGCGGCAGTGGGTGCTGCCGCCGGAGGATCCACCCATGTGTCCGGCCGGGCCATCGACGTCGGGCCCCGGGAGGGCGCGCAATGGCTGGAGGAGAACGGGTATCGGTGGGGGCTGTGCCGCACCTACGACAACGAGTGGTGGCATTTCGAGCTCGACACCCAGCCGGGGCTGGCCTGCCCGGCTCGACTACCGGACGCCAGCGCGCGCTGAAGATCGGTGCGGACATTCGATTGTCCGCCTGATAGCCGCTGTGCACAGTTCGTTGTTTCGGCATCCTTAGGTTCGGCACATTTCCAGCTACGGAGGCATGCGTGGGTAGGCAGGCTAGGCAACAGCAGCGCATCGTGCACGGCACCATCAGTCGCCAGCGTCCACCGGTTCGCCCCGCTCAGCGCAAGCGCGCGCCCCGCCCGCTCCGCGACACCACCTTCACCCCCGCCTGGCTCATTCTCGACTTCCCCACCGCCGTTCTCCTCGCCGTCTTCGTAGGCACCGGCTGGCTCGGCTACGCCCAAACCTCGGGCACCCCGGCCCAACCCAGACCGGCGGTGGTCGTCCCCGCCGAACACCCCGCCCCCCGCTGCCCGGAGCGCACGCGCGCCTCTCACGATTGTCGGGGCGCCGCGGCGGTACATAGCTGAAGGCTCGCGCCGTCCCCTCCTCCGATGCGGCGCGAGCGAATCGAGAATGCCTGTGGCGGTGCGGGATCGTCATTTCGCTACGGTGGCGGCCGGACGAAAAACGCTAGCTGACCGGGTAATTCGGGCACGTTGCGGGTTTTCCGGTCCGGAAATCTTTGGCCGGGGGCGAGATGGCGAGCGGCGCAAGAGATCATGAGGGGGTGTTGGACGCTTCGGAGGCAGCGGCGGGGGAATCGCCGAGGTCGATCTTTCCCGCCCGCTTGACGGCCCTGTTCGCGGCCGCGGGCAATCCCACTCTGGAGCGCGTGGTCGCCGCGGCCGAGCGGCGCATGCGCGCCGCGCGAGCGCCCGGGCAGCGCGGGGCATTGACGGTGCAGCGGTTGAGCGACTGGCGGGGCGGGAGGAATCTGCCGTCGCGATTCGAGACGTTCCTGCCGGTGCTGCGCTCGCTCATCGAGCTCTCGCGGACGGCGGACACCCCGGCCGACACCGAACTGGTGGATGTGCGAGCCTGGCGTGAATTGTGGAAAGCCGCACAGCGGCAGGGGCGTTCGCGGGAGCCCGTGGTCAATGCGCTGCGGCGGGATATCGGCACGTTCATCGGTCGTGATACGGAATTGCGGCGGATCCTGGACGCCGCGGCGCCCGGCGGGGTGGTGTCCATCCACACCATCGACGGCATGCCCGGCATCGGCAAGACCGCCCTTGTGACCCGCGCCGCGCACCTGCTGTCCGAGCACTACCCGGATGGGCAGTACTTCGTCGAGCTCGACGCACACACGCCCGGGCGACCCGTGGGCGATCCGCTGGACCTGCTGGGCACCCTCCTGGTCGATGTGGGCGTCGACCCGCGCGTCATACCGGAAACCCTTGCCGCCCGGCGTGATCTGTGGCGCGACCGCCTCGCAGGAAAACGAGTGCTGCTGGTCCTCGACGATGCCCGAGATCACGAGCAGATCGAAGCGCTGCTCCCGGCCGCCGCGGGATGTCTCACCTTGGTCACCAGTCGCCGTCGGCTCATCGCGCTGGACGGCGCGGCGCCGGTGACCCTCGACCCCCTCGCTCCGTCCGCCGCGCGCGAGCTGTTCTGTACGCTCGCACAGCGAAACAGCCTGGGGGACAGTGGGGCCGCGGCCGATATCGTCGGATTGTGCGGCCACCTACCGCTGGCGATCGTGCTGCTCGCGGGTCGCCTGGCACATCACCCGAACTGGACAGTGCGCGAACTGGCCGTCGAATTCGCCTCCGCGCGTGACCGACTTGACGAACTCGACGGCGGGCACCGCGCCGTCCGGGCCGCCTTCACCACCTCCTATCGATTGTTGCCGCCCGCGCGACAGCGGCTGTTCCGCCGCCTCGGCATCCACCTCGGATCCGACTTCGACGCGTATGCCGTTGCCGCACTGGACGACACCACCCTCGCCGAGGCACGCCGCACTCTGGAGGCGCTGTATGTCGAGCACCTGATCGACGAAACGGCGTTCGGCCGCTACCGCATGCACGATCTGGTGCGGGAGTACGCGCAGAGCCTGATGCGCGATGAACCCGGCGACCCCGCCGAATCCCTGGACCGGGTGGTGGACTACTTCCGCTGCACCGCGCTGGCGGCCGCCCGCCCGGACCATCCGGCGCGTGCACTCGGATCCACGCCCCGCCCGGCCCTGTCCGGTTATGGCGCGTCGACCGCCTGGCTGCGCATCGAACGCGCGAATCTCCTGGCCTGCCTGACCCATACCGCGACGGCCGGACAACTGACCCGCGTCATCGATCTGGCGCGGGCGCTGGTGGGCGAGGTGCATCTGCACGGGGCCTGGTCCGTCGAAGTGGCCATTCGCCAGCGCGGCGCTGTCGCCGCCGACAGTATCGGCGCTCGCAGCGCCGAGAACTTCGCGTTCAAGGATCTGGGCCTGGCCGGATTCGTGGCGGATGACTTCCCTACGGTCGCCGAACAGCTCCGCCGCGCACTGCACGACCACACCGGCCACGACGCCGCCCTGACCGCGGCGGGCCTGCGCACGCTGTCCCAGGTCCAGCTGCTCACCGGTGATTTCCACGAGGCCGCAGCGGGTTTGAGTCAGGTCCGGGAGGTCTATCGGGAGGTGGGCGACCAGCCACGGGAGGCGAAGACACTGGGCGATCTGGGCTGGGTACGGCATCTCACCGGCGACTATCCGGCGGCGCTGGACGACCTGGCGGAAGCACTCGTCCTGCATCGCGCGCTCGGCAGCCGATCGGGCGAGGCGGGTGTGCTGACCAGCATCGGCTGGGTGCGTTCACTGCTCGGCGAGCACGGCAGCGCCATCGACGTCACCCGCGAGGCCGCGGAGCTGTTCCACACCGCCGGTCGGAGCCCCGAAGAGGCCTACGCTGTCAGCCTGGTGGCGTGGTACCACCATCTGGACGGCGACTACGAGGGCTGTAGCTCCGGGATCAAGGAATCACTGGCCATCTACGAAGCGGTGGACAACCCGTCGCGGGTGGCGTTCCTGCTGAGCAATCTCGCCTACGTGCAATGCGTCATTGGCGACTATCAGGGCGCGCGGCACTCGGCGCAGCGCGCGCTGACGTTCTATCGGGAGATCGGCAACCGATCCGGGGAAGCGTCCACGCTGAGCACACTGGGCCGCATCCATTGCGGCGCCGCGGAATACGAGCGCGCGAGCGATCTGACCCAGGAATCGTTCGATATCTACGAGGCGGTCGGCAGCCCGGCGGGCAGTGCCGACGCGCTCGGCAACCTGGGCTGGATCCGGTACCTGTCCGGCGACGTCCCGCATGCCGAGGAGCTCCTGCACCGCGCGCTGGCGACCTTCCGGGCCATCGGTCATCGCACCGGAGAAACAGAGACGCTCAACAGAATCGGTGCACTGTACGCCGCCTCGCGGGACTACTCGCGCGCCCTCGAGATCCACGAGGAGGCGCTGCGTCTCGCGCGCCTGATCCACAACCATCTGGAAGAGGGCCGCGCACTCGATGGAGCTGCCCGATGCCGATTCCACCTGGGCGAACAGGAAGCATCGATGACGGCACTCCATGCGGCCGTAACCATCTACCAGCGCCTGGGAGCCGCGGAATTGGCCTCGGCTGAGGCATATCTCGCGGCTGCCGCCGTATCCCCGCAGGGGTAGCTCGATGCTGAATCGAGCGGCGGGTCGAGTTGGCCAGATGTGGAGGGAGCGGCCGCCGTCTACCAGGAGGCGTTGGCCGGTGATGAAACCGGCGTGGTCGGAGGCGAAGAAGCTCACCGCATTGGCTATGTCGGCGGGGGTGCCGAGGTGGCCGATGGGGACGGTGGCGCGGTAGGAGTCGATATCGGAGTCGGGGACCGACCGGTGGCGTTCGACCGGGATGAAGCCGGGGGCAACGGTGTTGACGGTGATGCCGTCGGGGGCCAGTTCGCGGGCCCAGCTTCGGGTGAGGCCGATTTGGGCGTTCTTGGCGGTGCCGTAGGCGGATCGGCCGGGCGGGGTGCGGTCGGCGATCTCGGAGTCGATGTGGATGATGCGGCCGAAGCGGCGTCGGCGCATACCGGGGATTATCGCGTGGCCGAGCAGGATCGGGCTCTTGACGAAGAAGTCGAGTTGGGCGATGTGGTCGGCCCAGGAGACCTCGGACAGGGCGGCTTCGGGCTGTGGGCCGGTGGCATTGAGCACCAGCACATTCACGGGGCCGAGGAGCGTGCCGATCGCGGTGACGAGGTCGGCGACCTGGCGCTCATCGGTGATATCGGCCGAGACGGCTTCGGCCACGCCGCCTTCGGCGCGGATGGTCTCGACGACGGCCGCCGCGTCCTCGCTGTCCCGCAGGCCGTTGACGACCACGGCCGCCCCGTCGGCGGCGAGTCGCCGCGCGATCGCGCTACCCAGGCCGCGTGAACTCCCGGTCACCAAGGCCACGCGCCGATTCGGCATCACCATGATTGCGATCATGCCATCGCGGGATGCGCTGCGCCGCAGCGTAATGGCCGACGATTCGGGCACGGCCGAACGCCGTCATCCGGGCCGGTGCCCGGATGATGGCGTTTGTGCCGTTTGGGGTGATCAGTCGTCCAGCGTGGTGGCTGAATTGCCATTGCGGGCGCGGGCGGCCGAGCGGGCGCGGCGGCGGGCCGCTTGCAGTTCGGCCAGTTCCTGCTCCAGGGTTTCGGCAATGCGGAATTGGCCGGTGTCGTAGACGTTCACCGGGTCGGTGAGGTCCGCGAGCGGCGACTTGTCGTCTTCGGGGGCCTTGCCCTTCTTGGTGGCGGAGGTGCGCTGATCCTTTTCGGCGGTTTTCACCGTGGGCGTGGGGGTTTCACGCTTGGGTTCCGGATCGGGCTCGACCACGGTCGCCTTCTGCTCCGGCTCGGGGGCCTGCTCCGCCTCGATATGAGCGGCGGGCAGGGCGGGCGTGGGAGTGGGGACCGGGGCGGATTGGCCACGGCCGGGCCAGGTTACGACGGTCGGCAGGGTGCGGCGTAGTTGTTCGGCCGGATCGGGCATATCCCGGATCTGGTCGGTGGCACGCACGGTGGCGAGGCCGTAGCGGGCGCTGGCGGCATTGTGGATGAGCAGCGCGACGCCGATCATGACCGGCGCGATGGCGTGCACGGCCACTTCGTACCAATTGCCGGACTGCAGATAGGGATACGTGTTCAGCACGACCGTCAGCGACAGCAGCGCCACCTCGGCGGCCACGACCTGCTTGCGGCTGTCGATCACGCCCCATTCGGCGACCTTGTTGGTGCCGATCATAATGATGACCAGACAGACGCTGATCATGCCTTCGAGCAGGTAGCTGAACCAGAACAGCGGATCGCTCGCCCCGCCGGGGCGATATTGTGCTGGACATTGACTGCGGACCAGAGCATTCCGGCCGCCACCACACCGGCGAGCGCGCGCTGCGACCACGCGCGGTGCTTGTACAGCGACGCCAGTTTGGCGTGCGGGCTGGATTCTCGCCGCTGGGCGGCGATCGCCTTGCGGGCGAGCAGCAGATCTCGAATGTCGGCCTTCTCAATCTCTTCGGTTGTCTGCCGGGCACGGTCGGCCGTGGCGGCCGCTGCCTCGGCTTGCTTCCAGCGCTGCGAGCGGTCCTGCTCGCGAATGCGCTCGGCTAGGTCCCGCTCGGCGTGAAGCTCGTTTTCCGACAACGCTTCCGTGAGCGCGGGATCGAATTGGTAGGCCAGCCGCCCGCGGGCCTTCTCGACCCGCCGCGCCAGCTGGGAGACATCGTCCTCATGCGGATGTTCGATCGTCATCTGGACCCCCGTCCAGGGAGTTTCGATGGCTGACAGGTGATCTCGGGGAACGGCACGGAACATATTCTTAGTCGATCCAGCGCCATCGGCGAAACTGTTGATTTGCCGAAGGTCCAATCCTTACGGCGTGCCGTGCCGCGACACGCGCAATCCGTGGACGATTGGGGCCTTTACGGGGCGGAAGTTTGCTCGACATGCAACCCATCCGAAAGCAGCAAACGCGACGGGCCGGACACGCCTGTGCGCCCGGCTCGCGCGCCGCGGCGGTGGTGTCCTCGCGTTGGTCGGCGCGGCCTAATCACAGCGAACTCACAGGTGGGTTCCCAATTCCGGTCGGAGGGGCTCTGACCTGCGGTGGAGCGAAGGCCGGAAGTCATAATCCAGACATTCTGGACTATTTGCCCGGAGTATGCTCCGAACAGTGTCGAAGAGCTTTGGAAAGGCAAACCTGTCAGAATTCACGTGGGGGATCTGACGGTGACGCTCATGGATGGTGTTCGGGGACAACAGTTTCGGATCGATCGGATCATAGGCGATAAACGCCACCGCAGATGTTTGCTGGAGATGGGCCTGCTACCCGGCACCGCCGTCCAAATAGTCGGCATAGGGGCTTTCGGGGGACGAATCCTACGAATCGACGACGCCCGCGTCGCCCTCGACGCCGGAACCGCGCGCCAGATCGAGGTGAGCGCGGCATGAGCGACTGCTGCGAAACCGGATCCGGCGCCGCCGTCCACCACAACACCGGCACCGTCGCCCTGGTCGGCAACCCCAATGTCGGCAAGTCGACGCTCTTCAATGCGGCGACCGGCGCCCGAGTGCGCGTGGGCAACTGGCCCGGCACCACGGTCGGCGTCGCCGAAGGCGGCTGGCGGCTGGGGGAGCGCGAGGTGAAACTCGTCGACCTGCCCGGCACCTACAGCCTGCTCCCGGCCTCACCCGATGAGACCGTCACCCGCGACGCCCTCCTGCGCGGCGAGTCCCAGCCTGATGTGGTCGTCGCCGTCGCCGATGCGGCCAACCTGGCCCGTAGCCTGTACCTGCTGTCTCAACTCCTCGAAACCGAACGCCCGATCGTGGTCGCCCTCACCATGACCGATGTGGCCGCCGGGCGCGGCACGGATATCGATACCGGGCGCCTCTCGGCCGCGCTCGGGGTTCCTGTCGTGCCGGTCGTGCCCCGCGGCGGCGCGGGCATGGACGCCCTGGCCGAAGCCGTTGCCAGCGCGATGATCTCGCGCGCCGCGCCAGACGCGCCGCGCCTCGGCGCGGACATCGATGCCGCCGTGGCCGAATTGCTTCCGCACCTGCCACCGCACTACCCGTCGCGCTGGCTGGCCCTCGCGGTGCTGTCCGGCGAAGCTCCAGACGCCGTGATTGCCACGGGCGGTGCGGAACTGGAGCAGGCGACCCGCGCGGCACGAAATCGCATCGACACCGCACGCGCGACGGCGACGGACCAAGCGGCTGGCGCGGTGGCGACGGACCAGGCAACCGGCGCGGCAGCGATGGGCGAATTGGCTGGCCGGGCAGCGATGGATGTGGCAACTCACACGGCGGCGAACCAGAGAGCCGGTGCGGCGGTGTCGGACCGAGCGGCCGATGCGGGGGCGACGGAGGAGGTGGCTGTTCCGTCGGCGATGGATGTGGCAGCTTGTGCGGCGGTGACGGACCAGCCGCCTGGTGAGGGGGTGATGGGGCGAGCGGCTGGTGCGGGCGTGGACCGGAGTCTTGTGGCCGACCCGGACGACGATGCCGAAATCGTGCTCGCGGAGCGGCGTTACGCGTGGGCGCACGAGGTGCTCGCGGTGGTCGTTACCCGGAGTCGGAGTGCGGTGACGGTTACCGATCGGGTGGATCGGGTGTTGACTTCGCGGTGGTTGGGGGTGCCGGTGTTCCTTGCGATCATGTGGGCTGTTTTCCAGCTCACGACGACGGTGGCGAAACCGGTGCAGGATTGGCTCGGGGATTTCATCACCGTGACGGTTGCCGGGAAGGCCGGGAATGGCCTTGCGGCGCTGGGGGCTCCGGACCCGCTGGTTGGGTTCGTTCGGGATGGGTTGATCAATGGGGTGGGGCAGTTGCTGAGTTTCGTGCCCTTGATGTTGATCATGTTCGTGCTGTTGGCGCTGCTCGAGGACTCCGGCTATATGGCGCGTGCGGCCTTCGTGGCCGATCGGCTCATGCGAACCATGGGGCTGCCCGGACGGGCGTTCCTGCCGCTCATTGTCGGGTTCGGCTGCAATGTGCCCGCCATTTCCGGCACCCGCGTGCTGGGCGACTCGCGGCATCGGCTGTTGACCGCGCTGCTCATCCCGTTCACCAGTTGCAATGCGCGGCTTGTGGTTTACGTGCTGGTGGCGGGCGTGTTCTTCGGGAGCAATGCGGGCACGGTGGTGTTCGCCATGTACGTCGCCTCGATCGTGCTGGTGGTGCTCATCGGACTGCTGCTGCGCGGCACGCTGTTTCGGGATATGGCGGGTGAGCCGCTGGTGCTGGATCTGCCGCCGTACCGCCGCCCCAGCCTGCGGGTGATGGGCATGCACACCTGGCAGAAGATGCGCGGGTTCCTGAAGACGGCCAGCGGCATCATCGTGGCAACGGTGACCGCGGTCTGGCTGCTGTCCTCGATTCCGGCGGGTAGTGGATCCTTCGGTGCGGTCCCGGCCTCGGATTCCCTGTTCGGCGCGGTGTCCTCGGCGGTGGCGCCGGTCTTTGCGCCCGCCGGATTCGACGATTGGCATGCCTCGGCCGCGCTCGTCAGCGGGTTCGTCGCCAAGGAGGCGGTGGTCTCCACCATCGCGCAGTCCTACAGCATGGACGATCCCGGCGACGGCGCCGCACCGCAGCCCCTCGCCGATTCCCTGCGCGCGACCTTCGACCACGCCTCGGGCGGCCATCCGATTCCGGCCGTGCTGGCCTTCCTCATGTTCCTGCTCGCCTACACGCCGTGCATGACGACCCTGGCGGTCATGCGGCTGGAGATCGGAACCCGCTGGACATTGTTCAGCGTCGCACTGCAATTGAGCGTGGCGTGGGTGCTGGCCGTCGCCGTGTTCCAGATCGGGCGGATGTTCTGGTGAGCGCGCTACGGGAGGTCCTCGCCCAGATCACCGCGGCGCGCGGCGGCGTCAGCCTGGACGAGGTGGCGCGGCGAATCGGGGTGTCCCGCACCGAGGTCGACGCCATGGTCGACTACTGGGTGCGCAAGGGCAGGCTGTCGGCCGAGCCGGTCACCTCGGGCTGTCCGTCCGACGGCTGCGGCGGCTGCCCCTCTGACGGGGCCTGCGCCACCCCGGCGAAACCCGGTCCGGTGCTGGTGGCCATTACCTCGCGTCCACCGCGGGCGCGGTGACGGCGGCGCGCGGCCGGGTATCGCCGATCATGGTGCGCACCACGATGAGCGCCAGCACCGCGAACCCGGTCATGACGATCCAGCTCGATGTCGCCGGAGCGCGGAAGGCAGCCGCGGAATCGAGCGCACCGGGCGTCCCGGCCATGATGGAGCCGATCACCGCCACACCCAGCGCCTGACCGAACTGCCGGGATGTGGTGGCCACACTGGACGCCACCCCCGCGCGGGAACGCGGCAGACCCGAGATGGCGGTATCGGTGATCGGGGTGTTCATCATGCCGATACCCGCGCCGAGGCAGGCGTACCCGGCCAGCCGCACGGTCGAATTGTCGCTTTCGAAGGTGAGGGTCAGCGTCAGCGCGGCCAGCGCGGTGACGACCGCGCCCAGGGTGAGGGTGAAGCGGGCGCCGCGCAGGGCCGTCAGCCGTCCCGACAGCGGTCCCGTCACCGCGATGGCCGCCGCCATGGGCAGTAGCTCCAGTCCGGCATGCAGCGGGTCGAGTCCGCGAATGTCCTGGAGATAGTAGGTATTCAGGAACAGGAACCCGCCCATGGCCACATACGCGCTGATCGCCACCAGCACCGCGCCGGTGAACGGCGGCGACCGGAAATCGCGTACCTCGATCAGCGGCTGGTCGCGGCGCGGCTCGTACACCAGCAGACCGGCCAGGCACGCCAGGCAGCCGAGGAAACAGCCGAGCGTCACCGCGGAGAGCCAACCCCGGTGCGGGCCTTCGATGATCGCGAAAATGAGCAGGCCGAGGAATCCGGTGGCCAGGAGCTGACCGACCGGGTCCAGCCGACGCGGGACGCGGGCCCGTGCGGTGGGAATGAAACGCAGTGTGGCCGCGAAGGCGAGCACCGCGATCGGCACATTGATCCAGAAGATGCCCTGCCAGCCGACGGTGTCGACCAGGAACCCGCCCACCACCGGTCCGGCCGCCGTGCTGATTCCCGTTGTGCCGCTCCAGAATCCGAGAGCCCGCGCCCGCTGCCCCGGCCCGGTGAAGACCGCGGAGATAATGGCGATGGCCGACGGATTGAGCATCGATCCGCCGATCGCCTGGAAGACGCGGAACCCGACCAGCCAGCCGAAGGACGGCGCGAGACTGCACAGCAGGGATCCGCAGGCGAAGATCACCAGCCCGATGAGAAAGACCCGGCGCTTGCCGATCCGGTCGCCGAGCGCGCCCATGAACAGCATGAGGCTGGCCAGCACCACGGTGTAGGCGTCGACGGTCCACTGGGTGCCCGAGATGGAGGTGTTCAGCTCGTGGCCGATGGACGGCAGGGCGACATTGAGGGCGGTGCTGTCCAGCTGCGCCATGAGAACGGCGGTGCAGCAGGTAGCCAGCACGATCCGCTTACGGGCGGGGGACAGGTCGGGACCGCCGGAGACCACCGCGGTCCCGTCGCTTCGCGCCGGATCGGCCATGTCCATTCCTCGCGTCCCCGATCGTCTCGAACTCTCGTGGTGCGGTGAAGTGATCAACAGCAGGGGTCATCCTATGCCGGAGCGGAGTCGCGGCCGGGCACCCGCGCGGGCCGCCGGGGTGGCAACACGAACGGCCGGGCAGTCGTATAGTTCGAATTGTCCGGGTATGCGGAGATGGGACAGGTATCCGTCGTCCGAGGAGATACGGACATGGAGTGGTTCACGGCATCCGAATACTGGCTGGCCAGGCAGGTGCTGGAACGCGGTATCGCGGCCGTCTACGTGATCGCGTTCGTGGCGGCCGCCCGGCAGTTCCGGGCGCTCATCGGCGAGCACGGCATGCTGCCCGTACCCCGCTACCTGGCGCGCCGCTCGTTCCGGGACGCGCCGAGCCTGTTCCACTTCCATTACTCGGATCGATTCTTCGCCGTCGTCTGCTGGTGCGGCGCGGCGCTGGCGGCCGCCCTGGTGGGCGGTGCCGCCGATCTGGCGCCGCTGTGGGCGGCCATGCTCCTGTGGCTCGTGCTGTCGGCGCTGTATCTGTCCATCGTCAATGTGGGGCAGGCGTGGTACGCGTTCGGATGGGAGACGCTGCTGCTCGAGGCCGGATTCCTGGCCGTCTTCCTCGGCAACGACCGTACCGCGCCGCCGGTGCTGCTGGTGTGGCTGGTGGCCTGGCTGGTGTTCCGCGTGGAGTTCGGGGCCGGGCTGATCAAGATGCGCGGGGACCCCTGCTGGCGGAATCTGACCTGTCTGTACTACCACCATGAGACCCAACCCATGCCCGGGCCGCTGAGCTGGTTCTTCCATCACCTGCCCAAACCGCTGCACCGGGTGGAGGCGGGGGCCAATCACATTGTGCAGCTGGTTGTTCCGTTCGGATTGTTCGCGCCGCAGCCGGTGGCGAGCGTGACCGCCGGAATCATCGTGGTCACCCAGGCGTGGCTGGTGCTGTCGGGCAATTTCGCCTGGCTGAACTGGATTACGATCGTGCTGGCCTGTGGTGTGATCAGTCAGTCCGTGCTGCCGGTCCCCGCACCGCCCGCGCTGCCCGATCCGCCTTTGTGGTTCGCGAGTCTGGTGGTGGCGTTCGCGGGTCTCGTTGTGGCGCTGAGCTATTGGCCGGTGCGCAATATGCTGTCCAGCCAGCAGCGAATGAACATGTCCTTCAACGCTTATCGGCTGGTCAATACCTACGGCGCGTTCGGCACCGTGGGCCGCGTTCGGCACGAGGTCGTCATCGAGGGCACACTCGACAGCGAGATCACCGGGGACACGGTGTGGCTGGAATACGTTTTCAAGGGCAAACCCGGTGTGCTGGAACGGCTTCCGCGGCAATGGGCGCCCTATCACCTGCGCCTGGACTGGCTGATGTGGTTCGCCGCCATCTCGCCCAGTTACGCCCGGCCCTGGCTGGGGCCGTTCCTGCTCCGGCTGCTCGAGAACGATCCGGATACCTTGCGGTTGTTGCGCGCCAACCCGTTTCCCGAGTCCCCGCCGCGGTATGTGCGGGCCCTGCTCTACCGCTACCGCTTCACCACACCGCACGAATTGCGGCACGAGCACGCCTGGTGGCAGCGCAGTGTGGTCGGTGAATACGTGCGGCCGATGTCGCGGGACAGCGCCGCTTTCGGGTGGGCGGAAGAGATCAACAAGTAGTCCGCGGGGGACAAGGGGTTCCGGGGCGGGCGGATCGTAGCGTCGGCGCATGAGAACTCAGGTGCTGGCGTGTGCCGTCGTAGTGGTCGCGGCATTCGGGGGAGGGCAGGCTGCGGCGTTGCCGACGGGGTCGGCGGGCGGTGCCGGGACGCGGTTCTCCGACCCTGTGTACTTCGACTGCGGCACGGTGCCGTGGCTGGTGCGGGCCGGGGATGTCAATCGTGACGGCAAGGCCGATCTGGTGACCGCCAATGCCGGATCGGCCACGGTGAACGGGACGACCGTGGCCGGGCTGAAGGGGGTGTCGGTGCTGTTGAACACCACCGAGAGCGGTTCCGCCGCAGCCTCGTTCGCGCCCGCGAGCCATCATGCCGCCGGGATCGGCACGCTCGCCGTCGATCTCGCGGATCTGGACGCCGATGGCGCGCCCGAGGTGATCGCCGCCAATTTCGGCGATATCGGGCCCAATGGGGTGTCGATTCTGCGCAACCTCACCCCGGCGGGCGCTCCCGTCGCCGACTTCGCCGCACCCGTGAACCTGCCGACGGGAGCGCTTCCGGCGCTGGTGCGCGCCGTGGACGTCAATACCGATGGCAGACCCGATATCGTCACCGGCGACGGCGGCATCCCCTTCGGACTCGGGATCACGGTGCTGCTCAACACCACCGAGGCGGGTGGGCCGATAACCTTCACGGCCCCAACACAATTCCTGGGCGGCATGGTCGCCGAAGGACTGGCCGTCGGCGATGTGAACGGGGACGGGCGCGACGACGCGCTGGTGTCCAACACCGGATCGAGCAATATCGCGGTGCTGGTCAACACCACCGCGCCCGGATCGCTCGTCCCGACCTTCAGCACCGTGCAGGAGTGGGTGATCACCTCCACCGATGTGCAGCTGGCCGATCTGGACGCCGACGGGCGTCTCGATCTGGTCGCCGCCCGCACCATGGGCGGGTTCACCGTGCGCCTCAATCGCACGGCGCCCGGGGCGTTCACGCCCGAGTTCGGGGAAGACGTCGGCGGGGACCTGCTCGGCGAGATAACGCGCGCCAACGGGACCCTGGGCATGGTCACCGAGGGCGTCGCCGTCGCCGATTTCACCGGTGACGGGCTCCCGGATATCGCCGCCAACAACGACTTTCCGCTCCCCGGGTTCAGTGTCGCGGTGTTCGCCAACCACACCCGCCCCGGCGCATCCACCGTCAGTCTCACCGGGCCCGACGGCTACAACGGGTCCGGCTGGCTGACCGGCACCAATGCCATCGTCTCCGCCGACTTCAATGCCGACGGCAAACCGGATCTGGCGACCGGCAATGTCCCCAGCCTCACCGTCGACGGAAACGCCCTCGTGCACGGCGGCATAGCGGTTCTCATGAACACGCTCTGAGTCGCCTGTCAACGTCAGCGGGCATGTCAGGTCGGCGACAGGGGCGTATCAGCGGCGCCGGTGAAAGTGGTTCACGTCAGCAACACGAACCGAAAAGGTGATTCCAATGACCGCTTTCAACCGCTCCGCCGACACGACCTGGACCGGCATGGTGCAGACCGAGGACACGGCCCTGGCCGTGACCGACACCGGCGGCCCAGGAATCCCCGTCCTGTACCTGAACGGCGCCTACGCCGACCAGAAGCACTGGAAGGGCGTGCTCGCCGAACTGGGCGGCGAGTTCCGCCACATCACCTACGACATGCGGGCCCGGGGCAAGTCCGAGACGTCGGCGGACTATTCGATGGAGGCCGCCCTGCGCGATGTCGATGCCGTCCTGGCGGCGCGGGGCGTCGAGCGGGCCATCCTGGTGGGCTGGTCCTACGGCGGGATCACCGGCTGGTACTGGGCCGACCGGAATCCGGAGCGCGTCATCGGCGTGGTGACCGTCGATGCCCTGCCCTTCGGGCTGACCGGCGAGGAAGGCCGGGCCCGGATCCGGAAACTGTTCCGCCGCATGCGGTTCGTGCTGCCGCTGGCGCGTCTCTTCGGCATGGCCGCGCGGATGTCCGCCGACCAGCACGCCGAGGTCGGCATCGACGCCAACGAGTATCCGGCCGCCGCGGGACCGGTGCTGATCCGGTCGACGCGTCCGGTGCGGTTCGTCGTGGCGACGGGCAACAGCCTGGGCAGTGCGGACGGGGAGATGGAGGAGGGGCGGAAGTCACTGGACCCGGTGCGCGCCGCCAATCCGAAAGTCATGCTGAGCGCGAAAGTTCCGAGCAATCACTCCAAGATCCTGGCCAAGGACTTCCGCGCCGTGGCCCAGGCCGTCCGCGAAACGGTGGCCGACCGGTCTTGAGCGCCCTCGCCGCGGGGCCCCGGCGGGCGCCGGGGCCGGGGGCCTCAGTCGACGGGCAGCGCGGGCGCCGACGCGGTATCGGTGAGGTCCGCGCCCCGGGTTTCGGTGATCAGACAGATCGCCAGCACCGTCACCGCACCGCAGCAGGCCGCCAGCAGCACCAGGGGCAGGCTGCGCGGACCATCGGCCAGCAGGCTGCTGGCGAACAGCGGGGTGAAGCCGCCGCCGATGAGCGCCGCGAGCTGAATAGCCCATCGAGGCGCCGGTGTAGCGGATGCGGGTGCCGAACATCTCCGAAAGCAGCGCTCCCAGTGGGGCGTACATGGCGGCCTGGATCAGCTGGCCGATCACCATGGCGAGGATGAGGACCGTGGTGGAGCCGCGATCGATGAGCGCGTAGAACGGCCATGCGTAGGCGATGATGCCCAGCGCCCCGGCCAGGATGACCGCGCGGCGGCCCACACGATCCGACAGCGCCGAGAACAGCGGGATGGCGACCAGCGCGGTGGCCGAGGTGAACAGCAGGCCGTTCATGACATCGGAAGTACGGTAACCGATTCCGGTGGCATAGGTGATCATGTAGGTGCTGATGAGCGCGGTGAGCGCGAACGGCCCGATCCCCACCGCGCACGCCAGGATCAGATTGCGCGGGGCGCGCAGCACCTGCGCCAGCGGGATCTTCTCGGCGACAGGCTGTTCCGCCAGCGCCTGCCGGAACACCGGACTCTCGGTAATACTCAGCCGCACATACAAACCCGCGGCCAGCAATAGCGCGCTGAGCAGGAACGGCACCCGCCAGCCCCACGACAGCAGCTCGTCCTCGGGCAGCTTGGTGATCAGCGTGACCACCGCCGTCGACAACAGGAACCCGACCGGCGACCCCATCTGCATGACACCGTTCCACAGCCCCCACCGCGACCGATCCGCGTATTCGGTGACCATCAGCGTGGCCCCGCCCCATTCCCCGCCGATGGCAATACCCTGCACCACCCGCATCAGCACGAGCAGCACAGGAGCCGCCACACCGATGCTCCGATAGGTCGGCAACAGCCCGATGAGAAAACTGGCCACCCCCATCAGCGTCATGGTCAGCACCAACATGGACTTCCGCCCGATGCGATCCCCGAAGTGTCCGAACACGATTCCGCCCACCGGCCGAGCCACATACCCCGCCGCCAGCGTCCCGAACGCCGCGATACCGGCCACCGCCGGATCCGACCCGGGAAAGAACAACTTCCCGAACACCAGCGCCGCCATGGTGCCGTACAGCAGGAAGTCGTAATACTCGATCGCGGTACCGAGCAGACTCGACAACGCGACCCGGCGCAACTGCGCGGGATCCGGTGCCGCGGGAATCTCAGCGGAAGGGGTGACTGCCATGAAGAACGACTACCGCCGCGCCTGGGCTCGTGGCCAAGGGAATCCTGCCCACCGGAACGGTTTTCCCTGCCTGCGCTCCCGGCGGGTCGCGGCCGGATAGCGTTCGACCGGGCAGGGTACGACCGCGAATCCCGCGCCCCCACAGCGGCGAACCCCGGTCGAGTCCGGCCGATGAAGGCCGGTTCTCGTGCCGGGGTTCGCGGGTCGTGGTGGGTTCCTCGGCGGGGTGGCTACGCCGTCGCGAGTTCTCGTGCCGGGGTGTCGGCGGTCGGGGTGCGCTCGCCGCGAGTGGCCAAGGCCAGGACGGCGATTCCCGCCACGGCGAAGGCCGCGCCGACCCACAGGGGCGAACCCCAGCCGAGTCGGGCCGCGATGGCCAGGCCCGAGAGCCAGACGCCGAGGAAGTTGCCGACGTTGAAGGCGGCGATATTGGCCGAGGACGCCATGGTGGGGGCCGCGGCGGCGTGGTCCATGATGCGCATCTGCAGGCCCGGGGTCGCGCCGAAGCCGAAGAAGCCCATGGCGGGCAGCAGCACGATGGCGGCGATCTTGTACTCGTCGAGCACGCCGAAGGCCGCCAGCACCACGGCGAGGGCGAAGGTCATGCCGAACAGGGTGCGGGACAGAGTGCGGTCGGCCCAGCGGCCGCCGACCAGATTGCCCGCGAACAGGCCAAGGCCGAACAGGACGAGCAGCCACGGGATGGCGCCTTCGGAGAAGCCGGTGACGCGGGTCAGCAGCGGCTCGATGTACATGAACACGCCGAACATGCCGCCGAAGATCAGGACGGTCAGCGAGAGCGAGTACCAGACCTGGGTGTTGCGGAAGACGGCCAGTTCGGAGCGCAGGCTCGGACGGGCGGCGGTGTCCGCGGGCTGCGCGGGGACCAAGGCGGTAATGCCCGCGAGGGCGATCACGCCGACGACCGCGATGACCGCGAAGGTGGCCCGCCAGCCCCACTGCTGGCCGATGACGGTGCCCATCGGGACGCCCAGCACATTGGCGATCGTCAAGCCGCCGAACATGATCGAGATGGCGCCCGCCTTCTTCTCCGCCGCCACCAGCGAGGCCGCCAGTACCGCGCCGATGCCGAAGAACGCGCCGTGCGCCAGCGCCGCGAGAATGCGCCCGCCCAGCAGTGCGGCGTATCCGGGCGCAATGGCCGAGAGCGCATTGCCCGCGGTGAACAGGACCATCAGCACCTGGAGCGCCCGCTTGGGCTCCCAGCGGTTGACGACCGGGGTCAGCGCCAGCGCGCCCACCACCACGGCGAGCGCGTATCCGGAAATCAGGTATCCGGCCGTGGGCACCGAAACGCCCATGTCGTCGGCGACCGAAGAGAGCAGACCCGCGATCACGAACTCGGTGAGTCCGATACCGAAACCCCCGAGCGCGAGGGCGATGAGGCCGAGCGGCATGAGCCTTTCCTTCCAAGCGATGTTCTTGGCCTTGCGCACGCGCTGACCGAGCTTCCGCCGATATACCGTGTGTGCAACTAACTGCACGCAAAGATAATTGCACGCGCGCACTATTGCAAGTCGGCGCTATGCTGTCCTCATGGGAATTGCCGACGACGCGATCGAAGTGCGGGCCACCGGCTGGCGCACCCTGGCCGCCCTGCACGGCCATATCGAAACCGCCCTGGAGCGCGAACTACGCGAACACGACCTCTCCGTCGTCGAATACACCGTCCTCGACGCCCTCTCCCGCCAGGACGGCTGGCATATGCGCATGTCCCAGCTCTCCCGCGCCGCCGCCCTCTCCGCCAGCGCCACCACCCGCCTGGTCAACCGCCTCGAGGACCGCGGCCTCCTCGTCCGCGTCCTGTGCCCCGACGACCGCCGCGGCATCTACACCGAACTCACCGCCAAGGGCCGCCGAACCTACGACGAAGCCCACCCCACCCACGACCGCGCCCTCGAACAGGCCCTCGCCGACGCCGAAACCATCCCCGAACTGGCCCCCCTCGTGGACTTCCTGCACCGCACCCCGGCCCGCGCCTGATACTCCCGAAGCCGGGAGCGTCAGAGGGCGAGTTTGAAACCGATGTGGGACGGCTCGTAGCCCAGGCGCTCGTAGAAGCGGTGTGCGTCGGTGCGCTGGGCGTTCGATGTCAGTTGCACGATCGAGCAGCCGAGTTCGCGCGCTCTGGTCGCGGCCCATTCCATGAGGGTCGTGCCGAGGCCCGATCCGCGCTCCTCGCGGTGTACGCGCACGCCTTCGATCTGCGCCCGTCTCGCCGCCCGCAGTGACAGGCCCTGAATCACGCTGAGCTGCAAGGTGCCGACGATATGGCCGTCGCGCTCGGCGACGGCGATGTGCTGATTCGGGTCCGCGTCGGCGAGCGCGAATGCCTCGAGATAAGGCGTGAGGTCGGTGCGGTCCTCGCGGGTCGCGCCGAGGAAGTCGTCGGCGAGCAGTGCGACGATCGCGGGAACGTCGTCGGCCGTGGCGGGTCGAATCTCGAGGTCGGTCACGTATTCCGACACTACGTGCCAGTCGGAGTGGGGGTTACGCGTCGGCGAGGACGGCCTCGTCGAAGGTGATGCCGCCCTGGATGGTGTGGGGGGTGCGGCGGCGGTTGGGGGAGCCTAGGGCGGCGGTGAGGTCGGAGCCGTCGTGTTCGGCGAGGAGGTCGTCGCTGTCCCAGACCAGGAGGGTGGCGGAGACGGTGTTCTCGGCGGCGCTGTGGGCCAGGTCGTAGTGGGCGCAGGCGGGGACGTGGGGGTAGGTGATCCAGAGGTCGTAGCCGGTCATGAAGAGGTCCAGGTCGAATTGGACGGAGAGGCCGAGGAGTTCGCTGCGGCCGTTGTCGTCGACACCCGCGAAGGCTTCGTCCAGGGCGAGCAGGCGGGGGGCCTGGGGGTCGGCGGAATCCAGCATGACGTGGGCGGCGGCGAAGAGGGGGAGGTGCAGGGAGACCGACTGTTCGCCGCCGGAGAGGGCGCTGTGGCGGGCGACGGTGAGGTGGTCCTCGGTGCCGTCGGCGGTGACGATGGTGAACGAGAAGATCCGCCAGGTGCGGTAATCGAGGGTGGCCGCGAGGATTTCGGGGAAAGAGCGCTCCGGATGCGCGGCGCGGGCGGCGCGGATCTCGGCGGCGAAATGGGCGCGGATGGTGCCCAGGTCATCGGGAGTCAGCTCTGACGAGTCGCGGTCGAGGAGTTTGCAGACGGCGCGGGCGGGCTCGGACAGGTTGTCGGCCAGCACCCAGTGCACGCCGATGGTATTGCCCGAGGACATGCGGCGCTGCTTCATCTCCATACCCATGCGGGAGATGAGATCGCGTGCGTCGGAGGTGCGTTCGTGAATCTGCTGGGCCAGGCCGGTCCGCAGGGCATCCTCGAGAATACGCCGCTCGGAGTCGGTGAGCAGCAGCTCCTGATCCCGGCGCGCGGCCCCGATCCGCTCGGCGAAATCCGCGAGAGCCGACAGCCCGTGATCGTCGTGCACCTGCACCACGGTCAGCCCGTCCGCCGCATCCCAATGCAGGCGGTAATCCTGCCGGGCGGCGGTGAGCGCCGCGTCGAACTCCTGGAGCGCGGTGGTCACCGCACTGCGGGTGTTCTTGCGCGCGGCCTCTCCGGCGCGCACCGAAGCCGTCGCGGTGGAGAGGTTCTCGAACAGCTCCGCCACTTCCTCGGGCAGCACGCGCGGTTCGGTCTCGGGATCCCCATTCTCGATCCGGTACAGCAGCTGCTCGGCCGTGGACCAGGCGGCATCGCTACTGGGCCACCGTGATTCGGCGGGCGCCCCGAGCAGGCTCAGCAGATCCGGGCGGGCGTAGGGTGCCAGATGCCGCACATCGGCCAGCAATTCGGTGAGCGCGGTGCTCAATGTCTCGCGCGCCGCCCGATGCGCACCCTCGGCCGTGCCGACGCCCTCGATGGCATCGTGCGCGGCCTTACGGGCGGCCTTCTGCTCGGCCCGCGCGGCATCGATCTTCTCGCGCGCCAACTCCAGCTCGCGATCGATATCGGCCGCCCCGGCCCCGAGCGCCTCCCGCAGCGTCTCCAGCTTCCGCAGCTGTTCCTCGTACCCGCCGCGCGCCGCCTCCGCCTCTTCGGCGAAAGCCTCCGCCAGATCCTTGGATTCGTCGAGCCGGTCCCCGGCCTCGCGCGCCCGCTCGTGCTCGCGCTGATGGTCCCCGCGCAGCCGCAACAGGGCGGTACCCGCATTCTCGAAATGCCGCACGGCCGCCGCCAGGGCATCGAGCTCGGCCGGGTCACGCGGCGCCTTGTGATCGGCCGCAATGGCCCGAACCTTCTTGTCGGCGACCGTATATTCGGCGACCGCCTGATCGAGGTCCCGCTCCGCCTGCGCCGCCGCTTCCGAGCGCGACCGCAGCACACCAGCCGCCTCCGAGACCGTCCGCAGGGCCGCGGTCACCGCCGTCGTACGCGGAAGCGCCTTGGCCGCAGCCGAAATCCGGGCCAGCTCATCGGTCGCGCCCTGCTCGGCGGCCTGCGCCTCGCGCGCCTCGGCCTCGGACGACTCGATCGCCGCGGCAAGCTCGCCGAGCCGCAGCTCCCGTCGACGCGCGCGGGCAGTGGTCCCGATGAACTCCGCATCGGCCTTGACATGCCGCCCGACCTGCACCCCCTGCCGGAAACGGCCATCCGTCCCGACGATGAACAACCCCGCCACATCGAGGGCGTCTGCGCCACCCCACGCCTCATCATTCGCACCTACGGCGGATGCGCTGGTGGACGGGGCGTTTCGACCCGTGGACGTGCGCTTCGCGGGCGTGGGGCCGACCTCGTACAGTGCGATGGAGGCGAGTACGTCGGCGACGGTCTCGCGCGGCACCGTCAGCGTGTCGGAGTCGTCCTCGACCACGAGTACATCGGCCAGGGTTCGGCCTGCCGGTCGGTCGGTCTGCGGCAAGGGCTTCAGGAACTGATCCGAGTCGTGCTCGGGCAGCGTGGCTTCGGCGCACACCCAGCCGTCGAGCAGGTTCGCGGCTTGCAGGGCTGCTTCGATACCGGCGGCCGCTTCCTGGGTGACGTGATCGGCGAAGCGCACCAGCCGCCACAGGGGTGCACCGGGCCGACCGTCGCGCGTATCGGTGCGTGCGGCGAAAGTCGGTGGGGCGTCATCGCGTTCGGCGGCCACCTGTTCGCGCTCGGCGCGAAGCTCGGCCGCGCGGGCGGTGGCCTGTCCGGCGCGCGCCCGAGCCTCTTGACGGCGACCGCGAATCTCCTCGGTCAGCGGTTCGGTGCGTTCGGCAAGCACCTCGGCGGGGGTTGCGGGCACCGCCCCCGGATCGGCGGCAGATCCGGTCCTCGCGGTGACCCCGGCGGCGTCTCCGGCCTCGGCAACCGCGCTGCCGGTGGAGGCGGCGCCGCCTGCGGACCCGGGGGCGTCGCCGGTCCCTGGCGCGCCGGTGTCTCCGGAGCGCGCCGCGGTGCTTGCGGATTCCATGGCGTCGGTTGTCGCCGGTACCGCGGCACCGGAAGCATCACCATCGATAGTGCCGGGCAACAGCTTCGAGACGGACGTGGCCGCCACCGACGCGGCTGCCTCTCCGGCCGCGGCGCGACCGGCGCCCTTGCGCTTCGGTCGGTTCGAATCGGCGGGCGGAGCGGCAGCCGCGGGTTCGGTTCCGGCGTGGGCGAGGGCGTCGTCGAGGGCCTCGAACAATCCGGTGCGGATGGGGGGTGAGACCTGGCGGTGGGTGTCCCACCAATCGCGCAGGCTCGCAGCGGTATTGGAGCGGGCCAGGGCTACCGCGGCTTCGGCTTGGGCAATGTCGGCGGCGGCGGATTCGCGGAGTTCGGTGGCGCGCTGGGTGGCTCGTTCGGCGCGGGTGCGTTCGGTGACGGCGGCATCGACGAGGGTGAGGGCGCGGCGGACGGCACGGACGTCGGCGTCGCGTTCCTCGGCGTGGGAGCGGACGGTGGTGGTGAGGTGGTCGGCGCGGGCCTGCTCGGGGAGGGAGGTCCAGGGGATTCCGGCTTCTTCCGCGGCGGAACGGAGTTCGTCCTCGCCGCGGGCGAGGGCGGAGGCGGCGTTCTGGACGGCGGCCTGGGCGCGTTCGGATTCCTCGGCGCGCTGGTCGACGGTTTGACGGGCCTTGAGGGATTTGTCGTCGTGGACGGCGGAGGAGGACTCGAGGCGTTTGACGGCGTCGGCGAGGTCGTCGAGCTGCTGTTTGCCCTCGTAGGCGCTGGAGCGCTGAAGGGTTTCACGGTCGGCGAGGGCCTGTTCGTAGGCGCGATCGGCGTCCTCGGCGCGGGTTTCGGCGGCGGCGCGGTCGGCGTCGCGGCGCTGGCGCAGGGCCGCGACCGCGTGCAGGGCGGTGCTGGAGTGGGTGACGGCGTCGAGGCGGGTGCGGACCTGGTCGACATCCGTCTTCGCTTGGACGGCAAGATATTTGCGGTAGACGCCGACGAAGGCGCGGGTGGCGCTGTCGGCCTGGACGAGACCCTCGAGGGTGCGGCCGACCTCTTCCATATCGCTGAAGGAGCGGGCGGCGTCGAGGATGAGCTGCTCGTCGAGCGGGCGCAGGCCGTCGGTGGGGGCCTGGGACAGGCCGCGCGGGTCGAGGTTCTTGGCCAGCTGCGGGCGGCGCAGCGTGAGAATGAGATTGATGAGCTGGTCGTAGCGTTGCTGGCCGAGGCCGAACATGCGGGCGTCGATGGCGGCGCGATATTCGACGGGCCGGTCCACGATGGCGTCGCCGCCGATCTGCTCGGCCAGCTGCTTGCGGGTCAGCGGGCGATCGTCGGGGCCCAACAGTGAGAAGTCCACGCCCACACGGCCGTCCGCGACGAAATACCAGCGGGTCACCTTGTCCACCGACCGGGTGGCGCGCATGCCGATGCCGATGGTCACCGTCTCGGGCTCGCCCCAGTTGCCGCGTGCGAACTACATCCACACATAGGAGTAGGCCGATTCCTGCTTGCGGTACAACAGGTTCGACTTCATGGTGCGCTCTTCACCCGCGAACGGGTTGAGCCGCCGCGGCTCGATGCGCCCGTCGAGCACGAAGGGGAACAGCACCTCGAGCGCCTTGGTCTTGCTGGAGCCGTTGGGCCCGCGCAACACGAGACGCCCGTCGGCGAAGCAGAACTCCTGATCCCGGTAGTCCTACAGGTTGACGATGCCCGCGCGGGTGGGAACGAATCGGACTCCACCGTGAATGAGGTCGGTCATCGATGCCCCTTCTCTGCAGCGTGCTCGCCGACTTCGGTGGGCGAGATGAACAATTCGGTCTCCGCGCGGGTGCGGATGGTGACGATGGCCCCGCGGTAACGAGCGAGGGCGGGCAGGATGAGCAGGCCGCCGTCCACGAGTTCGACCAGCCGCAGCCGCTCCAGCAGCCCCACCACCTCGGCGGTGAGCCCGGGGACATCGGCCTGCCATTGGGCGGCGAAGGTCGCGCCGTAGCGGTCGGCGAGCATCTGCACGGTGTCGCGGATCCAGGACGATTCGAGGAACGGGAAGTCCGGAATCTCCGGCTCCTGCTCGTCCTCGGCGTCCGAATCCTCCTGCGGGGCAAAAATATCCACCGGATCGGCCAGCGGCGCGAAGACGGTGGTCATCGGGATGGCGGTATCGAGCTGCTCCACCAGATCGGTGAGCGGTCGCTCCGGCCGTTCGCGCCGCTCCACCGGATTGTCGATATCGAGCACCAGATCGGCGATCTCACCCGCGAGCAGCAGCGCCACCTGCGCGAGCGTGCCCGTGCCCGGGAACCGCACATCCGACAACCGCCCGGAACTGTCGATCAACGCGACTCCCTCGGCGCGCCGCTCCGCCTTGAGCCCGGTGACCAGCTCCACCTCGGCCACCAGCTTCTCCTGCGCCAGCAACGTCCGATGCGGTTCCTCCCACGCATCGGCATACACCACCGGCTGCTCCACCAGCGCCCGCCGCACCTTCCGCGCCGCCAAAGACGCTGCGGGCGAACGGGTATCGCTACCCCCGGCCTCCTCGCCCAGCAGTCCCGCCACGCTCTGCAGATGCTGCAGCGCCCGCGGCGGCCGGAACAGCGCGAACACCACCGCCCGATCGATATCGTAAAGCGCCTCTCCCGCTTCGGGATCCGACGCCCACCCGCCCGCGTCACCGCCCCGCGCGCCGCCAGCCACCCGACCGCATCCACGAAAGCGTCCCGATCCGCCGCCCGATCGGGCGCGAGCTCCAGCCCGTCCACCCGCTCGGTATAGGCCGCGACCTGATCCGCCAACTCCGACAACGTGATCTGATCCCCGGCCCGCCCCAGCGCCGCCAGCGCCAACGCCAGATAGGCATACCGCCGCCGATCGAACACCCGATCCCCGGTCGTCCGCGCGGGCCGCCCCGAATCGAGCTCGTCGAGCACCGGAAACAATCGAGCCGTCGTCTCGGTCACCTCGAGCCGATACCCGAACAGCTCCGCCAGATCCTCCCGCAACTCGGTAGCCCACCGCCGCAACAACGGCAAGGCGATCCGATCCGGATACTTCCGCGTCACAAGATGATTCGCCAGAATCACCCGAGCCGCCCGCTGATAGTTGTCCAACGCCAGCGAATCAATGGACCGCGCGTGCATCACCCACGCTCCTTCCGGTCGGCCCCGCGCGTGGCGGCGGCGCGCTCGAGGGCGGCGGAGTTCTTGCGGGAGGTGGCGGTTTCGCGGATGTCGAGGCGGCGGCCGTTGAGGTGGAGGAGGCCGCGGGCGGTGCGGACGACGGTGGAGCCTTCGCATTCGGAGACTGTCAGGGTGACGCTGCTGTCGGAACCTGTTGTGCCGGAGACGCGTCCGGAGACCGGGACCCAGGCGGTGGAGGCGGCGTCGATGAGGCGGAGCAGGACCTCGGTTTCGCTGTCGTCGAGTTCGCGTTCGTGGACGTCGGCGGAGGCCAGGGAGCGGGCGGCCTCGGCGCGGGCGCGCTGGGCGTCGAGTTGGGCCTCGCGCAGGCGGCGGATGCCCGCGTCATTGCGTTGCAGGCGGGCGGGAGCGCCGGGGGTCGGCGGGCGGCCGGTTTCGGCGAGGGTGCGGGCGATCTCCAAAGGCGGTGCGTCCCAACAGGATCGGATGGCGGGGATGATATCGGCGTCCGGATGCTGCATGGCGAGGTGGCGGGGGCGGCCCAGGCCGAAGACGGCGTCGTAGAGGGCGTGGGCGGCGTCGGCGGTGGGGGCGGCGGTGAACCAGCCCGCCAGGTGGCGCAGGGCCGATTCGCGGCTCACGCCGCCCTTGCGGGTCTCGGTGACCCGGCGCAGCAGGGACAGGACCGCGGCGATGGCGCTCATGGTCGCTTCGCGCAGGCGCTCGCATTC
Source organism: Nocardia crassostreae (assembly GCF_001613405.1). Classification (GTDB taxonomy): domain Bacteria; phylum Actinomycetota; class Actinomycetes; order Mycobacteriales; family Mycobacteriaceae; genus Nocardia; species Nocardia crassostreae. The sequence goes on along the minus strand of NZ_BDCH01000021.1, from coordinate 8,904 downwards.
GGTGAGGGTGGCTTCGCCGTCGGCGAGGAACCAGGACCGCAGGCCCTGCCAGCGGGCTCGCCAATCGGCTTGCCGCTCGGCGGTATTCAGCAGCACGCGCTCATCGCAGCGTGCCGCCCGCTCGATGAGGTCGTCGACGCCGGTCTCCTCGACCTCGCGAATCGCGGTCGCCAGGCGCGGCGCGAACCGGGCGAGATCCATGGAGAACTCGCGCATATGCGCCAGCAGGGCGTCCTTGTGCGCGAGGAAGGCCTCCGGCGTCGCCTCGGTGGTCCGCACTAGATCGCCGAGCGTCAGGTAGAAATGCGCCGCCCGCTCCGCCAGATCCGACAGCGCCCGGTCCAGACGGTTCAGCACCCGGTAGACCCGCGGCGCGTCCCCGCTCTTGTTCGCCTCGGCAAGGGTATTCAGATCCGCCAGCAGCTCCGGCAACACCATGCGCGACAGCGCCGCCTCGTCCAGCCGCGCCGCCAGCACATCCGAAACCGCCCGAAATGCCTGATATCCGGCCTGCGAGAACTGATACACGTAATGCCGATTCCGGTATTCGGCCAGCGTCGCCGCCCGCGTCCCGTCATAGCTGCGCTCCAGCACCCCCCACTGATGCAACTGCTCCAGCAGCGGCCCCACCTCGGTGGCGGTCAACCCCGGCGCCCCCGGGCAACGATTGAGCGTCTCCGCGACATCCGAGGCGTGCAACAACACCACATATGCCGCCCGCGCCGTATCGAACGCCCGCAAAACCCACAGGTAATCCCCGCGCTTCTCGGCGGTCGCGAACGAGAACAGCCGCAGCCGCTCGGCATGCGGGAACTCCTCGGCGCCGACCCCCGCCGGGTCGGGCAGCAATCCGTCAGCGGACTCGTTCACCGGGAGAAGGTTAGTACGCCCCGCCGACCGGTTGGGCATCGCGCCAAGTCTCGGCGCGCCCATTCCGGCGAATCCGGCATCCCCGATCCGGGCTGCGATTGAGCCCGGTCACATTCGCCGTCCGCTCCGAATAGGTCGGCGGTCCGGCAGCGACGAATACTGAAACACCATCGACCGGGAACTGGTGGCGGCGTCCACTCGGCCGATGCCGCCACAGCTTCCCGGTGATCGATCGTCCAGGTGGAGTCGGCTTCCGGGGCGGCGGGTGAGGTCAGGCGCTGATCGGGCCGCGATCGCCCGCCACGGCCAGGGCCTGTGAAAACGCGCGCAGGCGGGCGGTTTCGGCGGTGCGGTGCCAGATCAGGCCGAGGCGGGAATCGGGGAGGCCGAGGACCGGGACGAAGGTGACCGAGCGGCGGGTGTGGGATTCGCCTGTGGCGTGGCAGAGCAGCATGGCGCCGCGGCCGACTGACACCAGGGCGAGTCCCTCCTCCAAGGTTGCGACGGCTGGGTCGGAGGGGATCGGGTGGCCGCTCGGCGTGAGGTGCGGTGCTTGGACGCGACGCCAGTAGTCCAGGGCCGGGCCGCGGACGGTGATGAGGGAGCAGTCGGCCAGCTCTTCGACCGTTACCGCGGTGCGGGTTGCGAACGGGTGTCCGGCCGCTACCGCGATGGAGAACGGGTGTTGCGAGAAGACCTGTCCGAGGACGAGATCGGGCTCCTCGATGGGTAGCAGGACGATGGCGGCGTCGACCTCGTCGCGGTAGACGGGGCCGAAGGGGTCGGCGAGGGGGATTTCGGTGAGGGTGATGGCGCAGTCCGGGTGGCGCGCGCCGAACAGTTCGATGGCGGCCATGACCTGGTCGTTGGGCGCACCCTGAAAACCGATGCGCAGCAATCCCGTCACGCCCCGGGCCGCCGCGCGGGCATCGTCGACACTGGCGCGCAGTGCGGCATAGGCGGGCTCCAGTTGCACCCGGAAGTCCGCGCCGAGCGGCGTCAGCCGCACCCGGCGGCTGGTGCGTTCGATCAGGCGGGCGCCGATGCGTTGTTCGAGGGCGCGCAGCAACTGGCTGATCCGGCTCTGGGAGAGGTAGAGCCGCTCGGCGGCGCGCCCGAAGTGCAGTTCGTCGGCGACCGCCAGAAACGCTTCCAGCTCACGCACTTCCAGGCTCATGCTTGTCCTCTCGCACCGGCGGACCTCGATCGATGAGTCCGGCTCATAGAACGATGAGACCTTCGCCGTTGTTTCCGATCGGCGAGATCGATTGACTCGAGAGCATGACCCAAGTCGACGACATCGCGAATTTGCCACCGGCACAGGGGAGCCGGACCGAGCCCGATCCCGGCCGGACGGCGAGCCCGCGCGATTGGCTGCGGGTGGCGATCGTGGCATTGGGCACCTTCACGGTGGTCACCTCCGAGATGCTGCCGGTCGGTCTGCTGACTCCGATGAGTACCGACCTGCGCATCACCGAGGGCGTGGGCGGGCTGACCATGACCGTCACGGGCCTGGTCGCGGCGGTCTCCGCACCGCTGCTGACCGCCTGGTTCGCCCGCTTCGACCGTCGTTGGGTGCTGTGCGCGCTACTCACCGTGCTGGCCCTGGGCAATCTCGCCGCCGCCCTCGCACCCAATTTCGGCGTCATGATCATGGCGCGCGTGCTGGTGGGCCTCGGCATGGGCGGCGTCTGGGCGCTGGCCGCCGGGCTGGCGGTGCGCCTGGTCCCGGCGCGCTCAGTGGGTGCGGCCACCACCATGGTGTTCAGCGGCGTCGCGGTGGCCTCCGTACTCGGCATCCCGGCGGGCACCTTTCTCGGCGCGCTCGCGGGCTGGCGCGCCGCCTTCGCGACGGCGGCCGGGGTCGCGGTCCTGGTCCTGATCGCCGTGGCCGTCCTGCTGCCCGCGCTGCCCGCCGAACAGGTGGTGGGATTGCGCGGCGGGCTGCGCCGGGCCGCCGATCCGCGCGTGCGCACCGGACTGCTGGTGGTCGCATTCCTGGTGACCGACCATTTCGCCGCCTACACCTACATCCGCCCGGTGCTCGAAGAGGTCAGCGGCGCGAGCGCGGGCGCGGTCGGCACGCTGCTGCTTGGCTATGGAATCGCCGGTGTGCTCGGCAATTTCGTCGCGGGCTCGCGGGCCATCAAGGCCCCGCGCGCGACGCTCATCGTGATCAGCGCGGTGCTGGCGCTCGCCGCTCTCGGACTGCCCGCATTCGGTGGCACCGCGGTGAGCACCGCCGCCCTCATACTCGTGTGGGGCCTCGCCTACGGCGGCGTATCGGTCAGCACACAGAGTTGGATGCTGCTCGCCGCGCCCGACGCTCGCGACAGCGTCTCCGCACTGTTCGTCGGAGTGTTCAATGCCGCCATCGCCCTCGGCGCACTGGTCGGCGGGCAGGCGGCCGACCACCTCGGCATCACCTCCCCGATGTGGCTCGGCGGAGCGCTCGCCTTCGCGGCCGCGCTGACCGTCATCCTCGGCGCGGCCCCGCGCGCCGAACGGGCCGCATGATCAGCTGACAATGCGTTCCAGCGCCGCCAGATCCTTCTCCAGCATGCGGAACAGCCAATAGACGCCGACGAATGCGAGTGCGCTGCCGACGCAGAGCACTCGCAGCGGCACGATCACCGACGGAATATCCGCAGCCGGAATGAATGTCGCGCCCGCCACGCCGAGCAGCGGCACCGCCGCCGCGATGGCGAGGAAATACGTACTGCGCCGGTCCAATTCGCGTAGTTGCCGCGCATCGTCGGCGCCGAGCCCGCCGTGCGGCAGGAACATCGGATACAGCGAGCGCACCGCGTAAAAGCTCACCAGGAAATACGGGTAGGCCATGGCGATGGCGCCGCAGACGATCTGAGTGATGAAGAAGTGCACATACGATTCGGTCGGCAGGTGATTGCCGGTCGCCTGCACCGACACCGGCACCACGATCCCGGCCAGCACCCACAGCGCGAAACACGTCAGCACATTGCGCTTACCGAGTTGCAAGGTGTCGGTGCGGGCGCGGGCCAGCGTCTTCGCATCGTAGGTCTTGCCTTTGCGCAGTCCCCGCGCGATCGACCACAGCTTGGCCAGCAGCACATTGGTGACCACGAACCCGATGAGGAAACACGCGCCGTAGGTGGTGATGGCGATCTGATCGAAGCGCTGCTGGGCGTAGGCGTCCATCTTGTCGATGATCAGCGTGCGATTGTGGTTGTAGCTGTACAGGATTGCCAGCGCGTTCGGTATGGCGATGGCCGCCGCCATGATCGGATGCATGATCATGCGCGCCCGCAACCGCCCGCTGCCCGGCGCCGGATCGACCAGATCGCGCGCCCGGGAATCCATGCAGACTTCCAGTTGCTGCGCCATATCCGCCCCGCAGGCCCAGCGGTGCTCCGGCTCCGGATCCAGCGCCCGCACCAGCGCGCGCCGCAGCGCGGCCGGGCAGTCGGCCGGAAGATCCTGGTACGGAAGCGATTCCGGACTGCTCGACCGGCGATCCAGCATGCCGTCCAGCGCCGTGCGGTCCCCGCCGTCCACGGTCTCCTCGCCGAACGGCATACGGCCGGTGAGCAATTCCCACAGCACCACGGCCAGTGCGAACAGATCGCAGCGCACATCCAGATCCGCGGCGGTGGTCTCCTTACCCGGATGCACCACGGCCAGCTGTTCCGGCGACATGTACGCCAGCGAGCCGCCGAAGTAGGCGACCGGGCTGTCACCGGAGACATTCCCGCTGAAGCTGATATTGAAATCGGCGAGTTTCGGAATGCCCTCGGCGGTCAGCAGCACATTGGCCGGTTTCACATCGCGGTGCAGCACTCCGCTGCGCCCGGCATAGTCCAGGGCCTCGGCCAGCCGCTTGCCGAGCCAGGCAATGGTCTCCGGCCAGGACAGCCCGGCCAGCTCCGCCCGCGTCGCCGATTCGCTGGGCCGGATCTCGCCCTTGTCGGCCAGCACGCCGTCGATCACATCCAGCAGCAGCTGCCCGCCGCGCTGCTCCGGCGGTGTCCGCCGCACCCGTTCGAGCACGGTGAACAGCGTCCCGCCGGGCACGTACTGCATGTACAGCAGCCGTAGCCGCCGGTCGGGCAGCACGCGTTGATCGAAGACCCGGACGATGTAGTCGTGGTCGAGCTGCGCCAGGGTCTGCGGCTCCGCGCCCTTGTCCTGGGAGATCTTCACCGCCACCAGGCGCTGCATGGACCGCTGCCGGGCCAGGAAGACCCGGGCGAAGGCGCCGCGCCCGAGACCGGTCATGAGGTCGAAGTCGTCGATCTTCTGCCCGGCGTCCAGATCGTCGAGCCGCACCGGATCGGCGGGTCCCATGAGCGTGCTGTGGTAGTCGTCGGTGGCCAGCATTTCCGAAAGCTGTTCGGCCTGTTCCGGATACGCGGCCGTGTACTCCTCGACCTCCACCTCGCCGCCCGCCCGGCGGCGCACATGGAACTCCTCGTAGATGAGATCCGGCGGCAGCGGCCAGGTGCTCAGCTCGGGCAGATCGGCCACATAGTCGGCCAGTCGTTTGGGCTCCGCGCCGCGCGACCACCGATTGGCGAGATCGACCTTGATCAGTTCGATGAGCGACACCCGGCGGATGGCGGGGGAGTCGGGCAGGTAATCGGGCAGCGGCGGCGGTGTGCGCGCCTGCGCCCACGCCTCCGCGAAACGCTCCACCACCTCGGCGACCCCGCCGCGGGCAGCGCCCGGCGCGGGGGCGGATGCGACCGTCGCCCCGTATCCCGCGGTGCCGGGGTGGGCCATTTTCGCATCGTATCCCCGCAGCCGCGTGGTTGCTGCGGGTTGTGAAACGCGGTCTCCGTTTTCCTGGGCGGTGAGCTACCCGCCGGACGCGGCGGCCGCGGCGGCGCGTTCGACGGTGAGCAGGCTTTCGGAGTGATGTTCGGCGTAGTAGGCGGCGGATCCGCCATTTATCCCGAACAGCCGCTTGCTCCACAGCAACCAGACCACGGCCGCCACATTGATCAGCAGCGCCCCCACCCGGAAGACGGTGACCTTCTCGGTGAGCTCGTAGATCTCCAAGGGCAGGAAGACGCCGGTGGCGATGACCGCGAAGTACTCGCCCCAGCGCTTGACCAGCCACAGTCCGACCGCTTCGACGAGTTCGACTGTGGCATAGGCGAACAGCCCGATCGCGATCCAGGTCAGGGTGGTCGGAGAGAGTGTGAACGCCTTGTCGATCCAGCGAATGATCCTGGAATGATCCGGGTTCCAGCCGATCTGATCCTCCAGCTGGCGCAGCAGCGGGAGTTCGGAATCCCAGGTGGCCCGCCAGGACCGCTGCGAGCCGCGCAGCTTCAGTACGCCGCCGCCGAGCGCGATGAAGATCAGCGCCCGCAGCCCGCGTTCGACGGCCAGGGCCCGCATGAGGTAGCGGTCGCGCAGCAGCCGCCCGCGCGGGACCTCGGGTGCGTCGTCGGCGGGACCGTGGCGGCGCGGCGCACCGACGGTGAAGTCACCGCAGCGCAGGCACCGCCACGCCTGACCCGCGGGCGTGGCGATATGCAGCCGGGCGGCCAGATCGGATTCGTCGGGGGCGTAGGTCTCGTGCCCCCGCACCGCGCAGGTCCACAGACTGAAGTCCATGCGCTGGAGAGTAACCGGGACGAATCACCCGGCGGCCAAGGCGCGCAGCTGATCGAGATAGGTGCGCGTGCGCGGATCGCCCGGGAAGCGTTCGATCATCTCACGCGCCGTTTCCCCGGCGATCCACATGAGCGAGGGCAGCGAACGGCGCTTGCCCGTGAAAGCGCGCAGGCCCTCGTCCAGTGCGAGCTCCAGATTGCGATCGCGCGCCGCCACGACCGCGAGGGTGAGCCGCGCCTCCGAGGCGCGCATGGGTTTGCGGATGCTGCCGTCCGGCCTGGTCGAGTTCAGGATGACTTGGCGGGCATAGGCTTCGGCGAGGCGATCGTCACCGGCTACCCGGCAGCAGTCCATGGCGTAGAAATCGAACTTCTGCGGATCCACCACGAAATGATTGTCCAGATTGGCTGGATGGTCCATTTTGTCCAAGATCGAACGGCCTTGCCCGAGAGCGGCTTCCACCTCGCCGCGGTCCCCCAGCCGCGCCCACGCCTTGGCGCGCTGTGCCGCCAGCTGGACGCCCACGCCGAGATTCACCGTGGAGTCGTGCGCCGCCTCGGCGGCCTCGATGGCCCCGCGATAGTTCGCCTGGGTCAAGGCGAACCAAGCGGCCATTTCGGCTCCCCAGCCAATGATTTCGGCATGGTCGGCCTCCTGGCCCAGGGACAGCGCGGCCCGGCGGGTGGCCTCGGCGGCCGTGCGCCAGCCCAGGTCGTAATCAACGCAACCGACCAGTAGGGCCACCCAACCGGCGAGAACCAGCACTTCGCGGTGCTGCGCAAGAGTCAGTCGGCCGTCCAATAAGGAGGTAATGCGGCGCAACCACGCCGTACCCTCGGCATGCAGCTCATGTGGGTCCGCACAGGGATATTCGGAACACAGACGATCGGCGGTAATACGAATGGCATCCAAGGTCGCCGACGAGACATCGGACATGCGCAGCCGCCCGATGAACTCGAGGGTGTCCATACCGGTGGCCGACAGCAGTTCGTCATCGCGATTGGGCCGGGCCTTGGGGAAGAATGCCGCGGTGACCGTATCGAACGCGGCCGCGATGATCGGAGCGTAGAAGTCGTCGGGGCGTGATTCGCCCGATTCCCAACGCCGCCAATTGCGTAGCAAGGTCGAGTCGGTGGGCAGATTGTGGGTGGATTTCCCCCGCATGGCGCGCACGACGTCGGCTTGTGACCACCCCCGAGCATCACGTTCGGCGCGCATTCGGACAGCCCAGACAGGTCGATCGTCACCAGCGGACACGCTCTGTAGTATCTCACCAGTTAACGCCGGATGGACCCGGATAGGGCACGTGGATGTCAGTGGGTTGACATCTGCAATTGCATCTTCGAGAACGCCATGCTCGAAGTGGGCACACACAAGAACAGCGATCCCCAATCCAACGGAGGTTCGGGTGGAAGCGTTGATCTATGGGTACGTGCGTGACGATCTGGCCGACGGCCGCAGTGACGAGCTGGAAGACGCGATGACCAGCCTGGCCCAATCAGCCGGATTCTGCTTCGCCGCCACGTTCCATGAATCGACCCCCGGCGATGGCACGGCATTTGCCGAGCTGACCGCCGAACTCAAGCGTGCCGATGCCCACCATGTGGTGGTTCCGTCGCTCGATCATCCTGCCGGCCAGACCATTCCACGCGATATCTTGATCGCCAAGCTGGCCCAGGAAGCGGAGGCGCAAGTCTGGGCCGTGGAGCACTGAGCGGTCCCGGCCGGGAATTACCGAGCTGCGCGGCCGCCACCCCGGCCGCCAGGCAGACCAGCAGGGCCGGTCAGCGGTGCTCGCCGAAGAGCGGATACAGCTGCCAGTGGAACAGGTAGGCGAACAGCGAGCCCTCCGCGAGGAGGTCCGCCGTCGCGGCCGAAGCCGCCGGGACCCGCATCGTGGGCAGCCAGAAAAGCAGCAGTAGACCCGCCAGCACCAGGGTTTCGCGTTCGGTGTCGCCGAAATAGCCGGGGACCGTGAGCAAGGCCGCGGCGGTGAGCAGTGCTCGCTGCCCGAGGGTGGCGGCCTTGGCGGCGGCCCAGCCGAGCATGAAGAACCAGAAGGTCAAGGGCGAGAAGCGAATATCGTCCGCCGGGTAGAGACCGAATGGCTGGTATCGGAATACGAGCGCCAGCGCGAGTAGACCGGCCGCGAACCAGAAGGGAGCCGTGCGTTCCAACCGGTCGGCATAGGGGAGTCGGAGGAGCAACGCCCCAGCGATCGTAAAGTACAAGATCACTTCAAGGAACCACAGATGCCCCGCCGTGGGGCTGTCGTGCGGTCCCAGAATCTTGTTGAGCAGCAAGACATTCTGCCACCCGTAATAATCGCTGACCAGGAGCGTGCCCGCGACCCAGAGACTGGCCGGTAGGGCGACCGCGGCGGCCGAATGCAGTGTCGTGCGCAGCCGCTGGGCGCGCGGGGCGGCGGTCACT
>NZ_BDCH01000020.1 GCF_001613405.1 Nocardia crassostreae | reverse complement strand
CGGCGCCGCGAACAGAGTCAAATCGCCCTCCTGAACTGCTCAAATACGACTATGGTCGTGTCATACGGCTGCATTGATCGCGGAACGGGTATCATCAATTCACTGGCACTCTCACAGCAACAGGAGTCTGGGTGGATACATCGGCGGGCGCGAAGACAACCGAAGGTGGACAACCGGCGGGAGCGGACAACCTCGTTCATGTCGTCTTCATCGCCGCCGCGGCGGCGATGGGCGGATTCCTGTTCGGATACGACAGCTCCGTCATCAACGGGGCCGTCGAAGCCATCCGGGACAGGTACGACATCGGGTCGGCGGCCTTGGCTCAGGTCGTCGCCATCGCATTGATCGGGTGCGCGATCGGCGCGGCCATCGCCGGTCGGATCGCGGATCGCATCGGGCGTATTCATGTCATGCGCATCGCGGCGGCGCTGTTCACCGTCAGCGCGCTGGGGTCGGCGCTGCCGTTCGCGCTGTGGGATCTCGCGATGTGGCGTGTGCTCGGTGGAGTGGGAATCGGGATGGCATCGGTGATCGGCCCGGCCTATATCGCCGAGGTTTCGCCACCCGCCTATCGCGGGCGGCTCGCGTCGTTCCAGCAGGCGGCGATCGTGACCGGTATCGCGACATCGCAGTTGGCGAACTGGGCGATCCTAACCTTCGCCGACGGTGAGCAGCGCGGAAAGATCGGCGGACTGGAAGCCTGGCAGTGGATGCTCGGCGTGATGGTGGTCCCTGCCGCCCTCTATGGCCTGTTCTCGTTCGTCATCCCCGAATCGCCGCGGTTCCTGATCTCGGTGGGACGCATCGACAAGGCCAAGAAGGTGCTCACCGAAGTCGAGGGCGGCAGTGCCGACCTCGACGCCCGGGTCCGCGAGATCGAGCGCGCCATGCACAGCGAGCACCGCTCTACCTTCCGCGACCTGCTGGGCGGCCGCTTCGGCTTCCTCCCCGTGGTGTGGATCGGCATCGGCTTGTCTGTGTTCCAGCAGTTGGTCGGCATCAATGTGGTCTTCTACTACTCGTCCACGCTGTGGCAGTCCGTCGGCATCGACCCGTCCAGCTCGTTCTTCTATTCCTTCACCACGTCGATCATCAACATCATCGGCACCGCCATCGCCATGGTCCTCGTCGACCGCATCGGCCGTAAGCCACTGGCACTCATCGGTTCCGCAGGCATGGCCGTCGCCCTGGCCGCGGAAGCCTGGGCATTCTCTGCCAAGACCGTCTCCGGCGACACCGTCTCCCTACCCACCACCCAAGGCACCGTCGCCCTGATCTCGGCACACGTCTTCGTCCTGTTCTTCGCCCTCTCCTGGGGCGTGGTCGTCTGGGTCCTCCTCGGCGAGATGTTCCCCAACAAACTCCGCGCCGCAGCCCTGGGCGTCGCCGCCTCGGCCCAATGGATCGCCAACTGGGTCATCACCGCCAGCTTCCCCAGCCTCTCCGACTGGAACCTCTCCGGCACCTACGTCGTCTACGCCGCCTTCGCCCTACTGTCGATCCCCTTCGTCCTCAAGTGGGTCCCGGAAACCAAGGGGAAGGCACTGGAGGAGATGGGCTGACCCGCAACTCTCGGCGGTCGCCTCCTGCGCGGCGGCCGCGATAGCGGAAAGAGCCGAGGCCGAGAGCCCTGCACGCTCTCCGAGATAGCGGGCCCACTCCGGCAGGAGGTCCCAGGCGGCCGCGGCAGCTCGACCCGGTGGCCAGGTGCCGATGAGAACTTTCAGGAAGGTCACTCGATGGGGAGAAACGCAGGCGCGAGTGCCGGGGAAAAGGCCGTCGAGCCATACCGAAATCAGTTGGGCGGTGGCGTTCGGGGCAGGCGGTGCGTCGTGGCGAACCGCGAACCACTCGGTGAAGTGCTCGATCGATGATTGGACGGATGGGGCATCGCGGGGCTCGACGGGCGGGGGTATCGGAGTGCCTCGGCGGCGCAGCGTTGCGACGAGTTCGTCGATGCGGCGGCCGGTGCGGAACCAATTGTCCATGCGGTTATGGGATTCGAAGCCGGTGGGGGCGGTCGGGTCGTCACTGAAGGGGAGGAAGGACAGGTCGGCGGGATCGGTCACCCGGTCCAGGCGAGAATTCGACGCCGCGGGGCCCACGGTGGCCTGCCAGGAACGGGCCGCGGCATCGACGGTGTCGAAGACGCCTGCGCCTACGACATCGAGTGGGCCGCAGGCGTCCACATCGAAGAGGTAGACGTGCGGGTCGATGCCGCCGGGGTATTCGTAGGCGGCGATGACGGCCATCCGGGTTCCGAAGATATCGGTCATCCGCCAGGAGGCGCCGGTCGCTTGCACTCGACAGACGTGGGTCAGCCATGACGGTTCCGCCTCGCGGACATTAGAGTCCACCAATTGCTGAACATCCTCGCCGAACAGGTCGGACGGGGCGATCGCGATCAACCCGTGCAGCAGACGCCATGCGGACTGCCGGGCCGGATCGTTCTCCGGCGCGGGGCGGGTCGCGAGGTTCAGGACGTCCTTGGCGAGTTCGGCGAACCACCACACGAGATGGAGGTCGTCGTCCGGGCGGTACAGCGCGCGATGCAGCTGGGCTCCGAGCAGTTCGGCGGTGGACTGCTCCAGTTCTCGTGGTCCGGTTGCGGACAAGAGGCTCTGGCGGCGGTCGAGCACCTCACGAATGGCATCGTCGAACCAAGCCGGGCGAGGCGGCGAGCTGGTTCGGTTGCGGCGGGGTCGAGGCGTCTTTCCATTTGTGTTGCGACCTTTCGACTTTGACATGGATCCAGCTGAACAGGTGGGCGTGCGGCCGGTCCGTGGATTGGAATCCTCGCGCACCAACACTCCGATAGTGGCGAGCTTTCCGGCCCGCAGAGTGATCCGAAACGATCGCGATCAAGATCAAATCCCACGATTGGGTGCAGGATTCGTGGTGGGGGTCCGGAATCGGGGGTTGCCGGGGGCTGGATCCACTACCCTTCGGCTGTGGCGGATAGGGATTCGTTCCGCGAACTCGCCGACGCCCTCAGGGGGCGGTCCCCTGAGGAGCAGCTTGCTGCGCTGGCGCATCTTTTTCGGCCGGGTGGGCCGTTCGAGGGCAGGTTGGAGCCGATGCCGGAGTGGCCGCGGCGGGCGCGGCGGGTGGATACGGCGGCGTATTCGGTTCGGGTGGGGTCGGTGCGGGCCAACGGGCGGATTTGGCGGGGACTCGAGATCGCGTCGGATTTCTATCTCGACGAGGTGCACGATCTGTTGCAGACGGCGTATGGGTGGAAGGACAAGCAGCGGTACCGGTTCGGGTCGGCGGCGGAGTTCGGGGGGCGGGAGACCGAGCATTATTTGTGCCCGGCGGAGAGTGGGGAGTGGCAGCAGGGGGTGCCGCAGGACGAGGTGCGGCTGGATGAGCTATTGGTCGAGCCGGGGGACGAGATATTTCATCGGTTCGATTCGGGGCAGGGGTGGCAGCGGGTGGTGCGGCTGGAGGGGGTGCGGGAGTTCACGGACGAGTCGCCGCGGGCCGTATGTGTGGGCGGCACACGGGATCTCGATGCGGTCAATCTCGCATTGCGGGCCTTCGGGTACGGGGCGGCGGACGGGTCGGCCATCGACTGCTCGGAGCTGCCGGATGTTTTCAGCCGGATGGTGCCGCGGGCGTCCGCCCGGACACGGCGGCAGCTGCGACATCTGCTGGGGCAGGCCATGATCGATCGGCCCGCCCGCATCGATGCCAAATCCGCCGCCGAAGCCATGCGGCCGTACACCTGCCTGCTCGAGCACATCGGGATCGGCGGAGTCGGATTGGACGAATGGGGTGAGCTGCCGCCGCGCATCGCCATGGAGATCTTCGCGGTGCTCGGTATGAGCGAGCGCTGGATCAGACGGCGCAGCGAACCCACTCCCGTTGCCGAATTACGGCGTACCGCCTATCAATTCGGGCTCACTCGCCAGGACGGCAGACAGCTGCGACTATCCGATATCGGCCTGCAGGCCCTGGCGGATCCGGTCCTGCTGTGGTGGCTCATTGCCGACTACGTGCCGCGAACCGCGCAGACGCCCTTCGAACGGGATGTCGCGGCGCTGTACGTGCTGGCCGCCGCCACCGATACCGATGATCCCGCGGGCACCGCCGCCCCACTGCTCGACGGCATGGGGCGGCGGCTGGGCAATACGGCGACCAGCACCGGCGCCGAGGTCGGGGGGATGACCTTCGAGACCCTGCGGATCTTCAAATGCCTGGGTATGACGCCGCGAGATCGCTTCTCGTGCTACCGCATTCGGCCGCGCGCCACGCGAGTCTTCGCGCGCGCGGTGTTGCAGCGGTGGCCGAGAGGCGATCTGCGACGGTGGCCTCGCGGCGAGACCTGAACTAATCGGCGAGCACCGCGCGGAGTTTCGCGGCGAACGCGTCCGGATCGCCCTGCTGGCCGTACTCGCCGCCGAGGAAACCGGCATGGTGGCTGGGGAAGACCACCGGTTCGAGACCCAGCCGCTCGGCGACCGCGACGCCGCCGCGGTAGGCCGAGGTGCCTTCGCCCTCCACGGCCACGGCGAGCACAACCCGCGTCGACACCGCGCGCAGCGCGTCGAAATCGTGCTCGTAGTGCGTGCAGGCGATGATGTTCTGCCCCACCAGCGGGTCGTCCCGGGTGCCGTCGTCCTCGGTGGGCAGGCCGAACATGGCCGGATCCACCGGCTGATCACCGAAGTCGGCCGGGATGTCACCCTGAATCGATACCAGCGCAATGAATTTAGCCATGGCCGGACCGAACCCGTCCCGCTTGTAGGTCGCGGCGATGTTCTCGGCGGCGGCCAGCGCCGTCTCCCGGTCCGGCAGCGCCTGGTAGGCGGGCGGCTCGTGCGCGATGAGAGTGCGTACCCGGTCGGGATGCTTGGCCACCAGGGCCAGCGAGTTCACCGCGCCGCCGCTGCTGGCGAACAGATCGACCTGGCCGCCGACCGCCTCGATCACCCGGCTGATGTCGTCGGCGTGCTGGTCGGGGGTGGATTCGCTGACCGGGTCGGCCTTGGTGCTGCGGCCGGTGCCGCGCGGGTCGTAGGTGATGACGGTGCGGTCCGGGAAGCGCGCGGCCAGGCTGACGAAGCCGGAGGCGTCCATCGGCGAGCCGACCAGCATGAGGGGCGGTTCCTCGGTGGCGGTCTCCGGCTGGCGGATGTCGTAGGTGATGACGGCGCCGGGGGCTTCCAGGGTGAAGGTCTTCGGATCGGTCATGGTGGTCGCTCCTTGTCGAGGGGTTCGCGATGTAGACGACGGGCGGCGGCGGAACTCATCGGTCCCGAAGGTCGGCGAACGTACCGATACTCGAGTGTGCCCGGAACGAACCACATTCCGAGTCCGCCCCCGCAGAGTGGCGTCAGGAGTTGACGATTACCCGGTCGTTTCGTGCTCGCCTCGCCCGCCTGCTGGGTCTCCGCACCGAGATCCCGCCGCGGGACGAGGTGGTCTGGGTGCTGCCGCAGGACGGGCCCGAATCGGTCGCCGCGGCAATGGCCCGCGCGTGCGAGGCCGCACGCGCGGGTGATGCGGAGGCGGCCCGGCGCCATATCGCGCTCGCGGAGCGACTCGTCACCCGCATGCGGGCGCGCGAGATCGCGGCGCGGCAGGCTCCGGAATACCATCCGCCCCGGACTACTTGATGATCTTGGTGATCTGGCCCGCCCCCACCGTCCGGCCGCCCTCGCGAATGGCGAACTTCAACCCGGGCTCCATGGCGATCGGCTGGATCAGCTTCACGCTCATCGACACATCGTCGCCCGGCAGCACCATCTCGACGGCCTCCGGCAGCGTCACCACGCCCGTCACATCCGTTGTGCGGAAGTAGAACTGGGGCCGATAGTTGTTGAATAACGGCGTATGCCGCCCGCCCTCCTCCTTGGACAGGATGTAGGCCTGACCCTCGAATTCGGTATGCGGCGTGACCGATCCGGGTTTGATGACGCACTGCCCGCGCTCGACCTCGTCGCGGCGAATACCGCGCAGCAGCAGCCCGACATTCTCACCCGCCTGCCCCTCGTCGAGCAGCTTGTGGAACATCTCGATTCCCGTGACGGTGGTCTTCGAGGTCTTCGGATGAATGCCGACGACCTCGACCTCCGCGCCCACTTTCAGCACGCCGCGTTCGATGCGCCCGGTGACGACCGTGCCGCGACCGGAGATGGTGAAAACATCCTCGATCGGCATGAGGAACGGCTTCTCGACCTCGCGGGCGGGCGTCTCGATCCATTCGTCGACGGCTTTGAGCAAATCGATGACGCCATCGCTCCAATCACCGGTGGGATCCCGCAGCGCCTGATACGCCGAGACCCGGACGATCGGCGAATCGCTCTCGAAATCGTATTCGCTCAGCAGATCCGCCACCTCCATCTCCACCAGCTCGAGAATCTCCTCGTCATCCACCATGTCGCACTTGTTCAGCGCCACAACGATTTTCGGCACGCCCACCTGCTGCGACAGAATGACGTGCTCCTTGGTCTGCGGCATCGGACCGTCGGTCGCGGCCACCACCAGAATCGCGCCGTCCATCTGCGCCGCACCGGTGATCATGTTCTTGATGTAATCCGCGTGCCCCGGACAATCGACATGCGCGTAATGCCGGTTCTCCGTTTGATATTCGATATGGGCGATGGAGATGGTGATGCCGCGTTGGCGCTCTTCCGGCGCCTTGTCGATCGCCTCGAATGGCACGAACGGATTCAGGTCCGGATGTTTACTGTGCAGCACATTGGTGATCGCCGCGGTCAACGTGGTTTTGCCGTGATCGATGTGACCGATGGTGCCGACATTCACGTGCGGCTTGGTCCGTTGATACTTCGCCTTCGCCACTGGAAGCCTCCTGTGCGCCCTGCGATCCGAGGCGGGCACCGGGATATGGACACCGCGAGATATGCCCGACGGCGGTGTCCTCTACCCAGGGTAGGAAGCGGCGGCCGGGAAAGTCCTGGAACCGCCGCAATCGGGCGTCGAGTCAGGTTGACGGCAGCGATCTCAGCCGCGGAACCACATGGGCCGCAGAGTGGGGCCGTTCTCCGGCAGCAGAATCGGGTCTCCGTCGCGGACGAATCCGCAGCGTTCGTACAGGCGGGCGGAGCGTTCGATGCTCGCTTCGAGATAGGCGGGCACACCGGCTTCGGAGGCGGCCTTCGCCCGCTGGTTGACGATGGCCGCGCCCGCGCCCTTGCCGCGGTGCTGGGGCAGGGTCACGATGACGTGCAGGTAGCGGTGCGGGAAGACCGGCGGGTGGTTCGCCGCGACCGCGGCGGTGACCGCAGCCATACGCCGGAAGGGTTGCAGCCCACTGTTTTCCGAGAGCTCGCGGGCCTCGACGGCCTCGCGGTGCACGCGGTCCAGTGAGGTCACCGTCTGCCAGAGCGATACCGCCCAGATGTCCTCGTCGGCGCCCGCCAGCCACACCTCGTCGTCGCGTATCGCGTTCTCGATGAGCTCGCGGGCGTATTTCACCCGGAACGCCTCGGCGATCTCGGCGTGATCCTCCATGACCCAGGCCGATACGACCTCGTCCATGGACGCGGCGGCGAACACCTCCGCGACCGCATCCACTTCCTTCGCCTCGGCCCGCCGAACCAGCAACTCGCTCATTCCAAACTCCTGGTGTGAACAACGTTCTGAACACCAAAGTAGGAAGCACTAGCGGGGAATACGACCATTTCGTCACACTGGAAGATGTGACGAAATCGGGAACCGTCTGCGTGGTCTGCGGCGTACCGGCCGCACAACCCGAGCGGGGGCGGCGACGGCGCTACTGC
The DNA here is from genome assembly GCF_001613405.1 of Nocardia crassostreae. Classification (GTDB taxonomy): domain Bacteria; phylum Actinomycetota; class Actinomycetes; order Mycobacteriales; family Mycobacteriaceae; genus Nocardia; species Nocardia crassostreae. Next base: position 421,351 of record NZ_BDCH01000020.1, on the reverse strand, counting down.
TCGCGCTCGTGTCAGGCGCGCGCCTACCGGGCGCGCCGCGATGCCGCGCCGCCGCCGCGGCGCGCCAAGCCCGCGCGGCTCACCGACGTCGGAATCGTGTGTGCCGCAATAGTATTGGCCGACCGCGATGGCCTGTCCGGACTGTCCATGCGCCGCCTCGCCACCGAGCTCGGCGTCGCCACCACGGGCCTGTACCGCTACTTCCCCGACCGCGACACCCTGCTCGCCGAAATGGCCGAATACGCCCTCGCCGATGCCCCGCCACCACCCGGCACCGGCGACTGGCGCGAGCGTCTGACCGCCGAGGCGCGCGGCGAATGGCAGCTCTACCGCCGCCACCCGTGGATGTTGCCGGTACTGGCGCAAACCCGCCCACCGGTCGGCCCCGCCCTGCTCGACAGCCTCGAGCGCTCCTTCGCCGCCCTCGACCACCTCGGCATGAGCCGCGAAACCATGTTCTCGATCTACCTGTCGATCTCCGGCCTGGTGCAAGGCCTGGCCCTGTTGCCCGGTTCGGAAGGCGCCCGCCTGGGCACCGGCTCCCCGGCCGCGGCCGCCGAGCAGGAGCGCACCCTCGCCCAGGTCTCGGATGCGACGCACCCCACCCTGGCCCGCTATTTCACCCCCGACGCGGCCGGAATCGAAGGCGACTACGACCGCTTCCTCGACGACGGGCTCGAACTCCTCATCGACGGCATCATCGCGCGCCACCTCCCCGATAACGCGAAGGGCAGTGCCAGAAAGGAATCCGCACCCCGCCGACCGTCTCCACGCCCGGGGAGGACACACCCCGCGCCGTAAACTCGGCAGCGCCACAGCGGCCGCCCCGCTGCGGCGCACGGGACCCTCAGTCGGGCGGCAAGCGGCGGTGGCCGTCGTGCATGCGGCCTTGTTGCCCTCCTCCGGCGGCGGCCATCCGGCGGGGCCTCCACCGTCTGGCTGCGGTCACCATCCGGGCGGGCTGTTCCGTCGCGCACGAAACATGCTCACCGGCTATGACAACCCGGTCCGACCTGGGGCGCGCCCGACCGGCGACCGCTGGACACGCCCAGTAACGTGGGGCGCATGACAGCTGTTGCAGATCGTTCGCTCGGACCGGAACTGGCACGCACCGAGAGCATCGGCGAGGCCGATGTGCTCGTCATCGGACTCACCAGTACCGACGACGGACCCGCGATCGCCCCGGCCGACGCGTTCGGCGATGTGCTCGATGCCGATACCCGCGCGGCGCTGCTGACCGCGCTGACGGCGGTGGGCGCGAAGGGCAAGTCGGAGGAGCTGACCCGGGTGCCCGCACCCGCCGGGCTGCCGGTGGACAGTGTGCTCGCCGTCGGGCTGGGCGCCGCCGACAAGGTCGACGCCGAGCAGATCCGCAAGTCGGCCGGTGTGGCCGGGCGCGCGCTGGCCGGTACCGCCACCGCCGTCACCACTCTGTCTGGTCTGGATCTGGGCGCGGCGGCGGAGGGCTTCTATCTCGGGGCGTACCAGTTCAGCGCCTTCAAGTCGGACAAGTCCGCGCCCAAGCCCGGCGATCAGCCCGTGGAGCGCATCGAATTCCTGGTTCCCGAGCCGGGATTCGGCGAAGAGGCGCTGTTCCGCGCACAGGCCGTGGCCGAAGCCGTCGCCACGGCACGCGATTTCGTGAACACCCCGCCAAATGCCCTGTTCCCCGCCGAATTCGCCAACCGCGCAGCGGAATTGGCCAAGGCTGCGGGACTGCACGTGGAGATCCTCGACGACAAGGAACTCGAAGCGGGCGGTTACGGCGGCATTCACGGCGTCGGCAAGGGGTCCTCGCGCGGGCCGCGCCTGATCCGCATCACCTATGCGGGCGGCGATCCCAAGGTCGCGCTCATCGGCAAGGGCATCACCTTCGACACCGGCGGCATCTCCATCAAGCCCGCGCAGAACATGGAGAACATGACCTCCGATATGGGCGGCGCGGCGGCGGTCATCGCCACCGTCCTGCTGGCGGCGCGGCTGAGCCTGCCGCTCACGGTCACCGCGACCGTCCCCATGGCGGAGAACATGCCGTCCGCTACCGCGCAGCGACCGGGTGACGTGCTCACCCAGTACGGCGGCACCACCGTCGAGGTCATCAATACCGATGCCGAGGGCCGCCTCATCCTGGCCGACGCCATCGTGCGCGCGGGCGAGGACGAGCCGGACTACCTCATCGATGTCGCCACCCTCACCGGCGCGCAGATGGTCGCGCTCGGCACCCGCACCCCGGGCATCATGGGCACCGACGAATTCCGCGACCGGGTTGCGCGCATCTCCCAGTCGGTCGGCGAAAACGGCTGGGCCATGCCGCTTCCCGCCGAGCTGCGGGCCGATATCAACTCCAAGGTCGCCGATCTGGCGAATGTGGCGCCGCACCGCTGGGGCGGCATGCTGTCGGCCGCGATCTTCCTCAAGGAGTTCGTGCCCGAGGGCGTGCAGTGGGCGCACCTGGATGTCGCCGGTCCGGCCTACAACACCGGCGGCGCGTTCGGATACATCGGCAAGGGTGGTACTGGCGTACCGGTTCGCACCCTGATCGCCACCCTCAAGGACATCGCGGCGGAGTAGCCGCACGACCCCTCGGCACGGCCGCGGCAAACCCGCGGCCGTGCAACCGAATTGCGGGCATGCCATAATTCGGGACGTTCGACGTCGATCGGCGGCTCTGCGATCCGGGCCGTTTCGGGAGGATCCTGGATGGCCACGCGCTCACTGGGCAAGCACGAATTTCAGCAGACGGTGGCGAGCAATCACATTGTGCTGGTGAACTACTGGGCGGACTGGTGCGGCTGGTGCAAGCGCTTCGCACCGGTCTACAAGGCCTCCGTCTAGACGCATCCGCAGATCGTGCACGCCACCGTCGAGGGCGAAGTCGAGCGGGAACTCTCCGCCGCCATCCAGCTCACCGGCTTCCCGACCATCATGGCCTACCGCGAAGGGCTGCCGGTCTACAAGAACGCCGGTTTCCTCACGTCGGCACAGCTGGAAGACGTGGTGCAGCAGGTCCTCTGGATGGATATGGACGAGTTCCGCCGCAAGAACGGCATCGACCAGCAGCAAGTCCGGCAGCAGAAGGCCCCCGGCGCCCAGCAGGCGCCGCCGAATCCGAATCGCGCCGGATTGGCCGGTGGACCACCGCAGTACGGCTGGCCCGGCCTGCGCACGCACTGACCGGAGCCGAAGACCTCCGAGAACATGGCCGCCGCCGGGTGTACCCACCGGCGGCGGCCTTTCGCGGTCGGCGGGGTGTGGAGCGATCCGCCGCCGCGCGTCGTAGTCGCGCATGCGTTGCGGATAACCGACCTTGCGCACGTCGTAGACCGGAACCCCGAGCGCGGCGGAAAGCCGCTGCGCGCCACGTTCGCCCACCACCCGCCGGGTCCATTCGCCGTCGTGCGCCACCAGCACCACCGTCACATCGGTGACCGTGGCGCGCGGTTCGACATACGCCTCGACGCCGTAATGGGTGCGCACCCACTGCGTCAGATGCGCCGCGTCGGCGGCAGCCATCCCGCGCGTGCGCAATGCCCCGCCGCCGCGGATCTTGTCCAGGAAGCCCATCCGGCAACCTCCTCTCCGGATCCCGGAAATCCGGTCTCTCCACCATCGATGGTGCCGCGCCCCGAGCCCCCGCGCCGCCCCGCGAGCGAATCCGAAGCAAGGCCACAGCCCGCGCTCAGGAACAGCTCAGCCGCGGCGGCGGAAGATATCTCAATGGAAGACGGCGGCTATCACCGCTGTTCGGACACGCCCGATCGGCCTCACGACCGCGTTTGCGACACTGCAAGGTCGATCGAACCGCCGCCCTGTGACACGCCGCACCCGGCGAAGTGCAAGGATGGGTAGCTGGAACAAGAACCAACACGGATCTCCGGTGCCGCCGGAATTATCGGTGACTATCGGGCCGACACCACGACCAGTTGTGGACGCCCGCCGAGAGGCGAACTGTTTAACCCGACGAGCAGTCAGAGGAGTCAACGGACATGGCCTTCTCCGTCCAGATGCCAGCTCTTGGTGAGAGCGTCACCGAGGGCACTGTGACCCGCTGGCTGAAGCAGGTCGGCGATTCGGTCGCGGTCGACGAGCCGCTGCTCGAGGTCTCCACCGACAAGGTCGACACCGAGATCCCGTCGCCGGTCGCGGGCACCCTGCTCGAGATCACCGCGCAGGAAGACGATGTCGTCAATGTGGGTGGTCAGCTCGGCGTGATCGGCAGCGGCTCCCCCGCCGCCGCCCCGGCTCCGGCCCCCGCGCCCGCCCCGGCTCCGAAGCCCGCCGTGGTTCCCGCCGGTGCGACCCCGGCCGAGGAGCCCTCCAGCAACGGTGGCCCCTACGTCACCCCGCTGGTGCGAAAGCTGGCCGCGGAGAACGGCGTCGACCTGAACACCCTCAAGGGTTCCGGCGTCGGCGGCCGCATCCGCAAGCAGGATGTGCTCGCCGCCGCGGAGGCAAAGAAGGCTCCGGCCCCGGCCGCCGCCGCTCCGGCTCCCGCCGCCGCCAAGGCCGCGCCCGCCGCCACCGCGGCCCCGCGTCCGAGCCTGGCGCACCTGCCGGGCACCGTGCAGAAGGCCAGCCGCATCCGGCAGATCACCGCCACCAAGACCCGCGAGTCGCTGCTCACCACCGCGCAGCTCACCCAGGTCCACGAGGTCGACATGACCAAGGTGGCCGCACTGCGCGCCCGCGCCAAGTCGGCGTTCCAGCAGCGTGAGGGCGTGAACATCACGTTCCTGTCCTTCTACGCCAAGGCCGCCATCGAGGCGCTCGCGGTGCACCCGAACGTGAATGCCTCCTACAACGAGGACACCAAGGAGATCACCTACCACTCGGTGGTCAACCTGGGCATCGCGGTCGACACCGAGCAGGGTCTGCTCTCCCCTGTCATCCACAATGCCAACGACCTGTCGCTGGCCGGACTGGCGCGTGCCATCGCCGATATCGCCAACCGCGCGCGCACCGGCGGCCTGAAGCCGGACGAGCTGTCGGGCGGCACCTTCACCATCACCAATATCGGTTCGCAGGGCGCGCTGTTCGACACCCCGATCCTGGTCCCGCCGCAGGCGGCCATGCTGGGTACCGGCGCTATCGTCAAGCGCCCCATCGTGATCAGCGATGACGGCAGCGAGTTCATCGGCATCCGCTCGATGGCCTACCTGCCGCTGACCTACGATCACCGCCTCATCGACGGCGCCGATGCCGGTCGCTTTCTCACCACCATCCGGCACCGGCTGGAAGAGGCGGCGTTCGAGGGCGATCTCGGCCTGTAGGCGGCATCTGCATGAAGGTCGTGGTCGCCGGTTCGTCCGGGTTGATCGGGACGGCGCTCGTCGCGGCATTGCGCCGCGACGGGCACGAAGTCACCCGTCTGGTGCGCCGTCCCGTCCATGCCCGTGACGAATTCCGCTGGGACCCGGCCAGTGCCGATCTCGACGACCACGCGCTGCGCGGCGCCGACGCCGTGGTGAATCTCTGCGGCGTCGGCGTCGGGCGGCGGCGCTGGAACGGCAGCTTCAAGCAGGAACTGCGCGACAGCCGCATCGTCCCGACCGATGTGCTGGCCGCCGCGGTGGCGATCGCGGGCGTGCCGACGCTGGTGAACGCCAGCGCGGTCGGCTTCTACGGCGGTGACAGCGGCGATTGCATCGTCACCGAAACCTCCTCCGCCGGAACGGGTTTCCTGGCCGGGCTGTGCCGGGACTGGGAGTACGCCACCCATCCGGCCAGCGATGCTGGCGTGCGGACCGTGTTGTTGCGCAGCGCGATCGTGCTGGCCCGGCACGGGGGCATGCTCGGCATGCTCTACCCGCTGTACTCGCTCGGCTTGGGCGGGCGGCTGGGAAACGGCCGCCAGTACGTCCCGTGGATCTCCCTGGACGACGAGATCGGCGGCATCATCTACGCGCTCACCCACGATTCGATCTCCGGCCCGGTGAATATGGTCGGCCCCGCCCCGGTCACCAATGCCGAGTTCACCCGCGCGCTCGGGCGCGCACTGCATCGCCCGACTCCCTTCGTGGTGCCCGGCTTCGTGCTGCGGCTGGCGGTCGGCGAGTTCGCGCAGGAGGGAATCCTGCACGGTCCCAGGGCGATTCCCACCGTCCTCGAGGACGCGGGCTACAACTTCCAGCACCCCACCATCGGCGCGGCGCTGGCGGCCACCGTCGCGTAATGAGATAGTCGCGTTTCATACCGAGTGAACTATTTTCACATCGGACGCATCTGTTTCAGACCGTAGGTAGGTCTTTCACACTGGTCCTACGCCCGAGTAGCCTGGATGGACGCAGGCCTCGACTTCCGCACCACAGTGCGCCGGACGCGGGGACCACGAGAGAACACCCTCCTCCATAAACCCTCCCCCGGCCCCGGGCCCTCGACGGGACCACCGAACAAGGGGGTACCTCATGATCAGAGAGCTGATCGCCGAGCTCGTCGTCGCGCTCGGCGTCATTACCGCCGCGAGCTCCATGGCAACAGTCGAGGACCCGATCCGTTGCGTAACCCTGATCACGACCCCGTCCGAACTACTCGACTGCCTCGATCACTGAAGGGGAAGCCAGCACGCGGCGCACGTCACATCCACGCTATGGATACCGTGTTGACCGTGAGTAACGACCCGTCCGTGCTCGCACCCGCCGACCTGCTGGTGCGCGACGCACGCGAGACCGATCTGCCGGAGATCCTGGCGATCCACAACACCGCGATCGCCGAGACCACCGCCATCTGGGACACCGAAGCGGCCGATCTGGCCGAGCGGCGGGCCTGGTTCGAGGCGCGCCACGCGGCGGGCTGCCCCATTCTGGTCGCCGAGATCGACGGCCGGGTGGCCGGATACGCCAGCTACGGCCAGTTCCGGCCCAAGTCGGGATACCGGTTCTCCGTGGAGAATTCGGTGTACGTGGCCGACGAGTTCCACCGGCGCGGCGTCGCCACCGCGCTCATGACCGAACTGCTGGCGCGGGCCCGCGGCGGCGATGTGCACGCCATGATCGCCGCGATCGAGTCCAGCAACACCACCTCCATCGCCCTGCACGAGAAGTTCGGGTTCCGCATCGTGGGACAGCTGCCCGAGGTCGGGTGGAAGTTCGACCGCTGGATGGATCTGACACTGATGCAGATCGTCTTCGCCGAGGGAGTAACGTCGCAGTCGTGAGCGAGAGCACTACGGCCACGGCCCCGTTATCCCGTGGGGCATCGGCCCGTTTCGACGAATCACCCATTATCGTCGACGATCTGGGCCTCATCGATTACCAGCAGGCGTGGGATCTGCAACGCGAGATCGCCGCCGAACGCGCCGAAGCCCGCGGCCAGGACCGGCTGCTCTTGCTGGAACACCCCTTCGTCTTCACCGCGGGCCGCCGCACCGAACCGCAGGATCTGCCCATGGACGGCAGCCCGGTCATCGAGGTGGATCGCGGCGGCAAGATCACCTGGCACGGTCCCGGGCAGCTGGTCGGCTATCCGATCATCCGGCTGGCCGAACCGGTGGACGTGGTGGCCTATGTGCGCCGCATCGAGGAAGCCGTGATCACCGTGTGCGCCACCCTCGGACTCGAGACCGGCCGGGTGGACGGACGCTCGGGCGTCTGGGTCGCCGCCGACGAGTTCCGGCCCGAGCGCAAGATCTCGGCCATCGGCGTGCGCGTCCAGCGCGGGGTCACGCTGCACGGCGTCTCGCTGAACTGCAATTCGACGCTGGACGGCTTCAATGCCATCGTGCCGTGCGGTATCCGCGATGCGGGCGTCACCACGCTCAGCCGCGAACTGGGCCGCGAGGTGACGGTCGAAGAAGTGCGCCCGCTGGTCGCCGACGCCATCGTCCGGGCCCTGAACGGTGACCTGCCGGTGGCCGAGCACATTGTGACCCGGCCCAAGGCCGTCACCGAGGACACCATCGACTGCGCCATGCCCGTGGCCGCGGCAGTGCCCGCCAAGGCCGAATGATCACGAGCGTAGGGTGGACAAAGTGACCTCCGTCGATACCCCGACACCAAGTAACCCGGCCGCAGCCGACCCCAATGCGGCCTCCGCGGGTCCCTCCGTGGTTACGCAAGCTGCCTCCTCCGGGCCTGCCGCTGCGCCCGCCGGCCGCAAACTGCTCCGCATCGAGGCGCGCAACGCCGAGACCCCGATCGAGCGCAAGCCCAAATGGATTCGCACCCGCGCCACCATGGGCCCGGAGTATTCCGAGCTCAAGGGCCTGGTGAAACGCGAAGGGCTGCACACGGTCTGCGAAGAAGCGGGCTGTCCCAATATTTTCGAATGCTGGGAGGACCGCGAGGCCACCTTCCTCATCGGCGGTGAACAGTGCACCCGCCGCTGCGATTTCTGCCAGATCGACACCGGTAAGCCCGCCGCGCTGGACCGCGACGAGCCGCGGCGCGTGGCCGAGAGCGTGCAGGCCATGGGGCTGCGCTACTCCACCATTACCGGTGTGGCCCGCGACGACCTCGAGGACGGCGGCGCCTGGCTCTACGCCGAGACGGTGCGCGCCATCAAGCGGCTCAACCCGAATACCGGCGTCGAGCTGCTCATCCCCGACTTCAACGCTGTGCCCGAGCAGCTGGCCGAGGTGTTCTCCTCGCGGCCGGAGGTCCTCGCGCACAATGTCGAGACGGTGCCGCGCATCTTCAAGCGCATCCGCCCGGCCTTCCGCTACGAGCGCTCGCTCGAGGTGATCACCGCGGCCCGCGCGGACGGGCTGGTCACCAAGTCCAACCTCATTCTCGGCATGGGCGAGACCCCCGAGGAAGTCACCCAGGCCATGCGCGATCTGCACGAGGCGGGCTGCGACATCCTGACCATCACGCAGTACCTGCGGCCCTCGCCGCTGCACCATCCGGTGGATCGCTGGGTCAAGCCCGAGGAGTTCGTCGAGCATTCGCGCGCCGCCGAGGAGATGGGCTTCGCCGGTGTCATGGCGGGTCCGCTGGTGCGTTCCTCCTACCGCGCGGGTCGCCTCTACGCGCAGGCCATGCGCCACCACGGCCGCGAAATCGCGCCGGAGATGGCGCATCTCGCCAAGGAGGGCACCGCCTCGCAGGAAGCCACCAGCGTGCTCGCGCGCTTCGGTTCGTAACCGGCGCAGAACAATATATTTCGCCCCGGGCGCGCACGCGCCCGGGGCGTTTTCTGTCCGCCCGGTGACGAACGGAGAACACGCCGACGGTATGCCGGTTAACGCCATCTGGCCGGAATCGTGGACGCGATCGGCCCGGCGGTGGCAAGCTCGAGGGACGGCATCAATCGACCCCGGAGCGAGCCAGATGGTCGAGAGGACGAGTGCGCCGAGCGGCGCCAACGGCAGGGCAATCACGGCCGAACGGCCGGACGACATACGCAATGTGGTGCTCGTCGGGCACAGCGGATCGGGGAAGACCACATTGGTGGAAGCCCTCGCCGTGGCGACCGGAGCGGTGCCCAGAGCGGGCAGAGTCGAGGACGGCACGTGCGTGTCGGACTACGACGATATCGAGCAGCGACAACATCGGTCCGTACAGCTTTCGGTGGTGCCGATGCGGTGGGATCAGATAAAGGTCAACCTACTCGACACCCCCGGCTATGCGGATTTCGTCGGGGAACTCAGGGCCGGTCTGCGGGCAGCGGATGCGGCCCTTTTCGTGCTCTCCGCCGCGGCGGGCGTCGAGGGGGTGAACGGGGCGACGCTGGCGCTGTGGGAGGAATGCGCCATGGTCGGCATGCCGCGCGCCATCGTGCTCACCCACTTGGACACCGCGCGCGCCGATTTCGAGGACATGACCGATACCTGCCGGGAGATTCTGGGCTGCGGGCGGACGGAAAGCATGCCGCCGCTACATCTTACGGTGTACGGGCCGAAGAGCGCCGACGGGCACCGGCCGGTCACCGGGCTCATCGATCTGCTGACCCAGCACGTGTACGACTATTCCGCCGGTGAGCACACCGAGACGCCCGCCTCCGACGAGCAGCTGGAATTGATGGCGGAGGCGCGCAACCGGCTCATCGAGGGCATCATCGCCGAGAGCGAGGACGAGACCCTCATGGACCGCTACATCGGCGGCGAGGAGATCGATCTCGCCACGCTGGAGACGGATCTGGAAAAGGCCGTCGCCCGCGGCAGTTTCCATCCGGTGCTCATTGCCGCGCCGCCGCCCGAGGGCGCGAAACAGGGGCTGGGGACCATCGAGATCCTGGATCTCATCGCGCGCGGATTCCCCACTCCCGCCGAGCATCCGCTGGCGGCCACCGGCGCTACGGGCAAGTCCGCTCCCCTGGTCTGTGATCCCAAGGCCCCCTTGGCCGCCGAGGTCATTCGCACCGCCTCCGATCCGTATGTCGGGCGGGTGTCGCTGGTGCGGGTCTTCTCCGGCACCCTGCACGCCGACGACACCGTGCACGTGTGCGGGCACGGCCCCACCGAGACCGTCAATCACGATGCCGACGAGCGCATCGGCGCGGTGACCGCGCCATTCGGCAAACAGCAGCGCCCGCTGGGCGAGGCCATTGCGGGCGATATTGTCTACGTCATCAAACTGTCCCGCGCCGAGACCGGGGACACGCTGTCCGCCAAGGATTCTCCGCTGCTCATCGAGCCGTGGTCCATGCCGGATCCGCTCTTACCGGTCACCATCAAGGCGCACGGCAAGGCCGACGAGGACAAGCTCTCGCAGAGCCTGGCCCGCCTGGTCGCCGAGGATCCGACCGTGCGCCTGGAACAGAATCCGGACACCCACCAGCTGGTGCTGTGGTGCCTGGGCGAAGCGCACCGCGACGTCGCCCTGGAGCGCCTCCGCTCACGCTTCGGCGTCCAGGTCGACGTCATCGATCACAAGGTGGCGTTGCGAGAAACCTTCGCCACCCCGGCATCCGGCCGCGGACGGCATGTGAAGCAGTCCGGTGGTCACGGCCAGTACGCCATTTGTGAGATCGAGATCTGGCCCCTACCGGAGGGGTCGGGCATCGAGTTCGTGGACAAGGTGGTCGGCGGGGTCGTCCCGCGTCAGTTCATACCCTCTGTGGAGAAAGGAGTTCGCGCACAAGCCTTGCGTGGCTTGGTCGCCGGCTACCCCTTGGTCGACGTCCGCGTCACGCTCTTCGACGGGAAGGCGCACTCGGTGGATTCCTCCGATGCCGCCTTCCAGATGGCGGGTGGTCTGGCCCTGCGCGAGGCGGCGGCCGCCGCCCGCCTCAGCCTGCTGGAGCCCATTGCCGAGGTCCGGGTCCTGGTCGCCGACAGTTATGTCGGCCCCGTCCTCGGCGATCTGTCCAGCCGCCGCGGCCGCGTCCTGGGCACGGAGCCGATCGGCCTGGGCCGCACCAGTATCCGGGCCGAGGTCCCGGAACTCGAGTTGAGCCGCTACGCCGTGGACCTCCGCAGCTTGGCCCACGGTGCAGCGACGTTCACCCGCACCTATGTGCGGCACGAAGCCATGCCGCCGCAACTGGCGGACAGCATTCGCGAGAAGTCGAAGACCTCGAGCTGACTACTCGCAGGCGACGCCGTCGCCATCGCGATCGAGGGCGGGGCGATAGCCTTCCTCGCCCTTCAGGATCGGGGCGGCGCCCGCGGCGCGGGCCTCGGAGCAGTTCTTGTAGTAGACGTCGGCGGCGGCGCTCGGGGCGCCCAGCACGGTGGCGGCCGCAATGGCCGCGACGACGCCGAATCCGGTCACGATCTTCTTCATTCCGTGCACTGTCTCGCGCTTCACGGGATTGCGAATCGGCCGACGGATAGGTCGGCGAATCGGCCGGTGGACCCTGAGATGAACGCCACATCGCCGAGAGCGGACGGGCAGATATGGTCCCGTCGCCGACTCGCCGGTACCCGGCCACTATCCTGTTGCCATGGCAGCAGGCAAGGGCGGTAAGCCGTCGAAGGAAGCGAAGGCCGCGGCGAAGGCGGCGCGCAAGCAGGCGTCGAAGGAGCGCCGCCAGCAACTCTGGCAGGCGTTCCAGATGCAGCGCAAGGAAGACAAGGCGCTGCTGCCGCTGATGATCGGCGCGTTCGTCGGCGTGACGGCGCTCTTCCTGGTGATCGGATTCGTCTTCGGACTGCAGTGGTTCCTGCTGCCGATCGGTCTGCTGCTGGGTGCGCTGGCCGCGTTCATCATCTTCGGACGCCGCGTGCAGAAGAATGTGTACGCCAAGGCGGAGGGCCAGGCAGGCGCGGCCGCCTGGGTGCTCGACAATCTCCAGGGCAAGTGGCGCGTCACCCCGGGCGTCGCCGCCACCACCCAGCTCCACGCCGTGCACCGCGTGGTCGGGCTGCCGGGTGTGGTGCTGGTGGCCGAGGGTTCCCCGCAGCGGGTGAAGTCGCTGCTGGCGCAGGAGAAGAAGAAGGTCGCGCGGCTGGTCGGCGATACCCCGATCTACGACGTGATCATCGGCACCGAGAAGGATCAGGTGCCGATCAAGGATCTGCAGCGCTACCTGACCAAGCTGCCGCGCAATATCGACGCCAAGCGGATGGACCTCATCGAGGGTCGGCTCTCCGCGCTGGCGACGCGCGGCGGTCCGGCGCTGCCCAAGGGTCCGCTGCCCGCGGGCGCCAAGATGAAGGGTGTGCAGCGCACCATTCGCCGCCGCTGAAAAACGTTCTCCCGAGGCCCGCGTCCACTGGACGCGGGCCTCTTTCGTTGTGCGCGAAAAAAATTCGAGCGGATGGGAACAAACCCGCCGTCTCTAACCTTCTATCTGTCATTAGCCGGTTAGACAGCTGATCGGCGCGATGACAGGACGAAGCCATGACCGTGCACCACCACACCGTGACGATCCAGGGCCAGCAGGTCTTCTACCGCGAGGCCGGTGACCCGGCGAACCCGGCGCTGGTGCTCCTGCACGGATTCCCCACCAGCTCGGCCATGTTCCGCAATCTGCTGCGCGATCTGGGCGAGCACTACCACCTCATCGCCCCGGACCACATCGGATTCGGGCAGTCGGCCATGCCGCGCGTCGACGAATTCGATTACACCTTCGACAGACTCACCGAGATCACCGCCGAACTGCTCGACACCCTGGGCCTGGACCGCTTCGCCCTCTACATCCAGGACTACGGCGCGCCCATCGGTCTGCGCATCGCCGCCCGTAATCCGGAGCGCGTCACCGCGATCATCACGCAGAGCGGCAATGCGTACATGGAAGGCTTCACGCCGTTCTGGGAGTTGCTGTTCGCGCATGCCGAGGACCACGTCACCCACGAGCCCGCGGCCCGCAAGCTGCTCGAACTCGACGCCACGACATGGCAGTACACGCACGGCGTTCCGGCCGACCGCCTGCCGCTCGTCAGCCCCGACACCTGGACCCTCGATCAGGCCTATCTGGATCGCCCCGGCAACAAGGAGATTCAGCTGAAGCTGTTCCGCGACTACAAGTACAACCTCGACCACTACCCGGTCTTCCAGAAGTACTTCGCCGAGCACCGCCCGCCGGTCCTCATCACCTGGGGCGAGCACGACGAGATCTTCGGCGCCGACGGCGCCCGCGCCTACCTGCGCGACCTGCCCGACGCCGAACTGCATCTACTCGATGCGGGCCACTTCGCCCTGGAGACCCACGGAACCGAAATCGCCGCCCTCATCCGCGATTTCCTGAGCCGCAAGGTCAGCTGATCCGGTCGCCTCGTCATGACCGGATGCCGAGCAACCAGCCGATCCGGTCATAGGCGAGCACGTGGTAGATCACGAGAATCGCCGCGGACACCAACGCCCACCGCGGCAACCCCGCCGCCCACAGCGCGGCCGCCCCACCCCCGAGCACGAGAATCTCCACCAGCAGGCGCACCGGCCCGTTCACGGCGACGGCGGCCTCACCATTCCGGCTCGGATCCCCTGGCACCGCGAAAACACCCCACGCCGTCGCCGCCAGAAACGGCAGCAGCACAACGAGAACGAACTTCCACGGCGAATCGAACGCCCGCCACCCCAGCGCGGCAAACGACCCGAGCGCCACCAGCTCGAGCACGAACCGAACACCGAGCATCACAGGATTGAGCGACATGGGTCGCAGCCTAGCTGCGAATGCGAAACACCACCGACCGGGAACTGGTGGCGGCGACACGCGGGAGTGTGCGTCGGGCGGGGCCGACTTCCGCCCAGCCGCTCAGCCCTCGGACGACGGAAGGCAGAGCGAGGCGCCGGGGCCGAAATCGAGCCAGCGGCCGGACGGCGTGCTCGTCAGCCGGAGCACCACAGCCGAGCAGTGGGGGCAGCGGGCGACCGTGCCCGGGCAGCGGACTTAGACGAGGGCGCGGGCCAGGGGTTCGATGACTCCGCATGCGCCACAGCGGCATCCGCAGCCGGTGAGGTCTGCGGCGAAGATTCCGGACAGGGTCCCGGCGATGGCATTGCCGTCGAGGTAGTACTGCTCGTGGGTGCCGCTGGTATAGCTGTATTGGGTCGGCATTGTCATTTCCCTGTCGGTCCGAAGCGTTCGGTTTTGATCATGGCCGGATCGTGCCCGGCGGAAACCAGTGCGGTAGCGGCGAACTCGACGAAGGGAGTCGGACCGCACACATAGGAGGTGGTGTCGGGGCCCGGCGGCAGCGCGAGAGCGGCGATCTCCGCGGCGGTGAGCCGACCAGCGGGTCTTGCGAAACCGGCAGGGATGCTGCGGGTGTAGGCGAGGAACAGATCGACACCCGACTCGATCCGGACCAGCCCATCGCCCGAGCTCGTCCGGTCGACCCGCTCGGCGGTGTGCTGCTTCTCGTCCACGAGCAATTCGTCGCGGTAGTAGAGGTCGTCCGGGTCGCGCATCGAGTACAGGAGGCGGAATCTGCTGGTGTTCGCGGACTTTCGGCGGGCGCGGAGCATGGCAGCGAGTGGGACGATGCCGGAGCCGCCCGCTATCAGGACTGCGTGGCCGTCGGATTCCGGATTCCAGACGAACCAGCCGCCGATGGGGCCGCGGACTTCTATCAGGGCGCCGATGGGGTAGTGGTCGACCAGGTAGCCGGAGACTTCGCCGTCGGGGACGCGTTGGATGGTGATCTCGACGGTGTCGCCGTTCGCGGGGGCCGACAGGGAGTAGCTGCGGGCGGCGCGGTAGCCGTCGGGGGCGGTGAGGCGAACGTCGAGGTGCTGGCCGGGGAGGTGGCCGGGCCAGCCGGGGACGCGGAGGGTGAGGGTGCGAGCGGAAGGGGTTTCGGGGTGGGCCGTGAGGAGTTCGGCGGGCTGCCAGCGCATCAGTCGCCCTGGTAGCGCTGTTCGCGCCACGGGTCACCGTAGCTGTGGTAACCGGCGGTTTCCCAGAATCCGGGTTCGTCCTGATCGAGGAGTTGGATGCTCTTGACCCACTTGGCGGATTTCCAGAGATACAGGTGCGGGATCAGCAGGCGGGCCGGACCACCGTGTTCGGGATGCAGGTCCTGGCCGCCGTAGGTGTGCACGATCCAGGCGCGGCCGTCGAGCAGATCCTCGAGGGGCAGGTTGGTGGTGTAGCCGCCGTAACTGGTGACGTAGGCGAATTCGGCTTGGGTTTCGACGTTTTCGAGCAGTGTGTCGAAGGCGACGCCCTGCCAGTCGGTGTCGAGTTTGGACCAGCGGGTCACGCAGTGGATGTCGACCCGGGGTTTGGCCTGCGGCAGCGACATGAATTGCGGCCAGCTCCAGGTGTATTGGCGGCCGAGCTCATTGGTGATGCTGAACTGCCAGCGGTTCAGGTCGATGCGCGGAGTGGGACCGGCGGACAGGACCGGGAAGTCGTCGGTCAGGTATTGGCCCGGCGGCGTCCGATCACTGCGCGGACGCGGACGTCCCTGAAAGCCGGGCGAGAAGATGCTCATGCGATCGCTCCTCCGGAGAACGGCGGGTCACTGCATGGATCCGGACCACTGCGCTGGAGTCAGCGTACGCCCGTCATACGGGAAAACCGCTCAGCCCGCGTACTTGCCGAGGAATCGCACCGCATCCGGAGTGATGGTGCGCCAGTACTCCTCGGTGTGGCCGCCGGGCGTCACCAGCCCGACCTCGGGGCGCGCATTGGCGATGAACTGGCGGCCGCCCTCGACGAACTTGTCGCGGTCGCCGACCCACAGGGCGATCGGGGACGGGCCGAGCTTGTCGATATTGCGCAGCGGGTCCAGGGCGGCCCATTCGTCGGCATTGTCGAAGGCATTGCGCTTGCGCAATGCCTTCGACCACGAGGTGATCAGGCCGGGCGAGATGGTGGCGATGGCCTTGGCGGGACGGCCGCGTTCGGTCCGGCGCCGCGAATACAGCAGGGCGCCGAAGCCGCCCGTGGAGGTGCCGGTGCAGGCGAACGGTTCGCCGCCCGGACCGCCGAGCCCGCGTTCGGTGAGCCAGCGCGGGGCGTCGTCGAGCAGCATGCGCATCGGATCGTCACCGCTGTGGTGTTCGTGCCAGTAGGTGTCGCCGCCGTCGATGGCCATGAATCCGAAGGCGGGCACCAGGCGGGCCGCGACCATGGCGGCCAGGACGCCGCCCAGGTCGCCGACGGCCGCCTCGTGGGCATTGCCATGCAAGCCGTGCAGCAGCAGCGACATGGGCAGGCCCTCGGTGCGCACACCGGGCGGCAGGATGGTGACGACGTTCACCGCCCGCCCGCGCGCGGGCGAGTGCAATCGCTCGGCCCGGATGATCGGCGCGATGCCGAGCAGCGTCGCTCCCGGCCCGTCCGAAATATGTCCGGCGTGCAGCACCCGCCGCACGCCCTCGCCACCCGGTTCGGCGTTCACGCCCGCGCTCACCGCCGCTCCGGCCGCGGCCAGACCCAGCAGCCCCGTGGATGCGAACAGTGACCGCCGGCTGATTCCGCGCGCGGCAGTCCGATAGTTCTCACCCATTGATCCTCCAACAGCACAGCAACAGCTATCTGCCGTGGCCCGAGCTCAGCGCCTCGGCCACGGCAGATCGCCGCCACGATACCTAGCGAAGGCAACATGGGGTGAACATTCGGCTAAGGGTGATTTCTATCGGCTGTAGACCAGCGCGGTGCCGGTGGCGCGGTCGTGCATACCGCGGCCGTCGGCATCGGTGAACAGGGCTGGAACCACGAACAGCAGGATGACTTGCCGGGCCAGGGCCCGGACGAATCCGACGGGCGCGGCGGCGTCGACGCGCAGGACACGGAGCTTGAGGAAGTACTGGCCGGGGGTGAATCCGAACAGGGTAACCGCCGCGACGCCGATGGCGAACCAGACCAGCAGTGTCGGCGTCGACAGCGAGCCGACTGCCACGACCCAGTCCGGCGGGGGCGCCTCACCTGCGGGGATGTCCATCTTGGCAATCAGCTCATCGGCATTGGGCCGGACGATGAGGGCCGCCAGGCCCATGGCGATGAACCAGTCCACCAGTAGCGCAGGGACCCGGCGCACCATGGGCGCGAGGGCGCCCGCCCCGGATTTCGGCAGCCCCAGTTCCTTGCCCTGATAGTCGTCCGGGTCATTGCCGGAGTCGGCGTTGGGTCCGGACAGCCAGGAGCCGGTGATGCGTGCCATGACATCCACCTTATTCGGCGCGCCGACGGGCGGTGCGAGGCCCTCGCGATCCGGTCTCAGGCAATTTCCCAGCATCCGAGATAGCCGGAAAGGTGCCTGACGGTGAAAATTCTCACCGCGACGGGCCGGGGGAAGGTAAGACCCCTATCTTTTCGGCGTCTTAACGGCCTTGCAGCCGAGGTCGGTGGCAGGATGTCGGTGCTGGTCGAGCATCTTTCGATTACCGCGCCGGCTGTCTCGCGGACCCGCGAGCGCCGTCGGACCTGCGATCAGCGGTACGTGTAACACTGGCGAAACACAGTCTTGATTGTGGGGAAACTTCGCGTCCATACCGTCTGGTCGCGACGAACCCATGCAGTCACCACACTGGCTGGGAACCGATCCGTAAGGAGTACTACGTGGCATTCAGCACTGCCGACGAGGTCATCAAGTACATCAAGGAGGAGGACGTCGAATACGTCGACGTTCGTTTCACCGACCTCCCCGGTGTGCAGCAGCACTTCTCCATCCCGGCAAAGGCGTTCACCGCCGACCTCGCTGAGGAAGGCCTCGCGTTCGACGGCTCGTCCGTCCGCGGCTTCCAGTCGATCGACGAGTCGGACATGCTCCTGCTCCCCGACTTCAGCACCGCCCGGATCGATCCCTTCCGTGCCGCGAAGACCCTGAACCTGAACTTCTTCGTCCACGATCCGTTCACCCGTGAGGCCTACTCCCGCGACCCGCGCAATATCGCGCGCAAGGCGGAGGAGTACCTGCGTTCGACCGGTATCGCCGACACCTGCTACTTCGGCGCCGAGGCGGAGTTCTACATCTTCGACTCGATCCGCTACGACTCGGCCATGAACGGCGCCTTCTACGAGATCGAGTCGATCTCGGGCTCCTGGAACACCGGCGCCGAGTACAACCCGGACGGCACCCCGAACCGTGGCTACAAGGTTCGCAACAAGGGCGGTTACTTCCCCGTCGCCCCGTACGACCACTACGTCGACCTGCGCGACAAGATCTCGACCAACCTGCAGAACGCGGGCTTCGAGCTGGAGCGCGGCCACCACGAGGTCGGCACCGCCGGTCAGGCCGAGATCAACTACCGCTTCAACACCCTGCTGGGCGCGGCGGACGATCTGCAGCTGTTCAAGTACATCGTGAAGAACACCGCGTGGCAGGAGGGTAAGACCGTTACCTTCATGCCGAAGCCGCTGTTCGGCGACAATGGCTCGGGCATGCACGCCCACCAGTCGCTGTGGAAGGACGGCAAGCCGCTGTTCCACGACGAGGCCGGTTACGCGGGCCTGTCGGACATCGCGCGTCACTACATCGGCGGCATCCTGCACCACGCCCCGTCGCTGCTGGCGTTCACCAACCCGACCATCAACTCCTACCACCGTCTGGTGCCGGGCTACGAGGCCCCCATCAACCTGGTGTACTCGCAGCGCAACCGCTCGGCCGCCGTGCGTATCCCGGTCACCGGTAGCAACCCGAAGGCCAAGCGCATCGAGTTCCGCGCCCCGGACTCCTCGGGCAACCCGTACCTGGCCTTCGCCGCCATGCTGATGGCCGGTATCGACGGCATCAAGAAGAAGATCGAGCCCCTCGCCCCGGTCGACAAGGACCTCTACGAGCTCCCGCCCGAGGAGGCCAAGAACATCCCCCAGGCCCCCACCTCCCTCGCGTCGGTCATCGACCGCCTCGAGGCCGACCACGACTACCTCACCGAGGGCGGCGTGTTCACCGAGGACCTGATCGAGACCTGGATCGACATCAAGCGCACCCAGGAAATCGCGCCCGTCAACCTGCGTCCGCACCCCTACGAGTTCGAGCTCTACTTCGACGTGTAAATCGTTCGGAGGCAAGCCTTCTCGTGGAGCCCCCACTCGCTACGGCGAGTTGGGGGCTCCGCCCGTCTCAGCGGGCGGCGTGCAGTTCAATCGTGTGGCTGTCGAGGATCGCGACCGGTGATGTGGACGAGGAGTCCGGTCGATCGGGGTGGCGTGCCGATCGTGGAGCGCAGCGGATCAGGTGGGCCGGTGACCGGGGCGATATCGGCGAAGGCCGGTGACAGTGCGGCAGCCGAGCGAAGTCGTGCGTTGAAGCGATCGGTGAGATTGGCGAATCCGCCGATTCGGTCGGTACTGCGTTGAAAGCCATTGCGGGCCTGCAGCGCCAGCCCGGCGTCGCGGGTGGCGACCGCGTACAGCAGCAGCAGGTCGTGGGCGGCCAATCTCCGGTTGGGCTTGTCGATTGCGTCGGTGACACGCAGCAACTCGGCGAGTTGGTTGTCTACGAGTGCGGCCTTGCTGCTCGGCGACGAGCGCATCGACAAGCTTTGCAGCTGAATGGTTTCCGTGAGGCGTACCTCGAGAATGCGTCGTGCCCTGGTGAATTGGATTTCGAGGTTGTCGCCGTAGCGGTCGGCGATGGCTTCGGCCCGGGCGAGCGCCTTCTTGGCGGGGTTGAGGTCGTATCCGGCCAGCATTCGGGTATAGGCAAGCTGGGCGTAGGCGTTGTGCAGTGACTCCTCGTGTTCGTCTGTGTCGGTGCAGAAGTGCTGTGCGTGTCTGATTACCTCGGTGTAGCAGGCGATGGCGGCGTCATAGTGGCCGAACATCTGCAGGAGGTGGCCTCGTCCGCCGATTCCCATCCGGACGCGATAGTCCGCCACGCCCTGTGGGGCGAACCGCACGGCGTCGGCTTGTAGCGCCCGTGCGAAACGGAGCCCGGCGATATGTTCCGATTCCATGGCCGTGTGATAGCTCAGGTGCAGATAGCTCAGCCACGCTTCGGCTCCGGCGGCACTGACGTCGGGGACAAGTCGCCCGGCGTGCGCGAGCAGCATCGGCAATGCAGAGCGCTGTTGAGTCGCGATGGCCGAGTTCACGTTCGCGAGTGCGGACGTCGGGTCTTGTGCGAGTTCCAATCCGTGACAGGTGAGCAGGGTCGCCGGATCGCACGAGGGTCTTGCCGGTGTGGGAGGGTTGTTGGCCAGTGTGTTCAGCCAGCCGTACGTGCGCCCCGAATCGCGATATCGCTTGTCCTTGTCGCCGCGCAGATATCGGTCCTGCGCCGCGGCGGCATCGGATAAGCCGTTGCGACGCGCGAACTGTCGCACCGCATCCAGTCCACGGACGGTCTCGGCCACGGTGTGGCTGTCCGCGCGAGCGGCCTCGACCAACTCCACCAGGGAGACCGATCCCAGACCACAATCCTGTGGCCGCGCCCACTCCAGGAGCCGTGGCCGCACGGTTCGAAACAGCTGTGCGGTCTTGTCATCGACTCGATGAATACGGCGATGCAACTGCCGCGAAGACAACCCGTACTGGTCTGCCAACAGGCGTACGGCGGTGCGAATACCGCGCAGACCCGCGCTTTCCATCCACAGCGTCACGTCCTGGGCGGTGAGCCCCAGCGCTGACCGTTCACTCACGACAATCCACGCCAACCCGGCTCGCAACTGCGCCGGAGTCGCCCCCGCGACCACCGGATCCAGGATCGAGGGCAACTCCCCCGACCGTGAGCGGTAGGGCGACTCCTGGCCAGACCGCAATCGCGTCAGCAACCACTCTCGCAGCGCTCGGACATCCTCGGCGCTGAACGTCGGCTCCGATTCCGAAGCTGGCGCTACGGCCGGATCGCGGTCTGTCGACACCCTCGAGTATCGGTGGTTTACCCAACGTTGGACAACCGGGTTCCCGGCGATGTCGCGGTTTCGCGAAGTCCATACTCCGCCGCTCGTACGCCGATAACCACGCATGATTCCCTGACCTCGAAACAGACCTTCCCTTAGAGATTTCGGAGTCGACATGCACATGTGGGTCAATCTGGACGCACGGGTACAGATGCGCCTGGGGTTCGGGGTCGACATCGTCGGATACAGCAGCCGCCTCGTCCCCGAACGGGACGAGATCCAACAGCGGCTGGCCCGATTGGTGTCACAGGTGCTCGACGGTCTCGGTATCGACCTCGAGCAGACGGATTGGCAGGGCACCGGCGACGGTCTGTTCGTCTTTCTGCCGCTGGAGGTCGAGGTCCCCAAGGCGCTTGCCGCTTTGATGGGCGGTTGGCAGGAGCGGATTCACGCGGACAACCGCCGGTACCGCGATCGGATGCGACTGCGAGCCGCCGCGGCTATCGGCTTGTTCGGGCCCGGTGACCTCGGCTTCCACGGCGAGACCATCGTGGAGGTCAGCCGCCTGCTCGACAGCGCGGCTCTCCGCAACGCCGTGACCGAAAACCCGGACTCCGACCTGGAATTCATCATTTCCGACAGATTGTATCGCGATGTGGTCGAACCCGGCTATCAGCTCATGCGCTCATTCCGGTTCGAACAACGGGCTGTCCGTTACAAGACCTACGACAAGATCGGCTGGCTGTGGATCAAATGAAGGTCGTAGTGCCATGTCTCTGACCGACAGCGTAAGTAAGGGATTCGCTCACGGCGTGTTGATGTTTCGTGGCGGCATTTCGCGGCGATTCACTGAGGTGCAGGGTAATTCGAACCCTAAGGACCCATTGGGGTCACGTTCCGCGCTGCGATGGATCGGGCGCCGCCGAGGTGTCGCCGCCAGTCGCGATCCCCAGCCCGAACTGGCGAAGCCCCTGGACCTGGACGCGTCTTGGCGCACGCTGACGATAATGATCGACTGGATCAAACACGCTGAGACGAAGGCGGCGACGACGCTCGCCGCCGCGGGTGTGGTCGAGTTGGTCGTCTTCGCCTTGATCAAAGTGGCGTCGAACCCGGGAACGGTATTCGTGGTGGCCGTCTCGGTATCAGCGTGTTTGGTGGTGTTTGCCGGGATTTGCGCCGGTCTTGCCCTGCGACCGCGCCTGCGGGTGCCGCCGATTGGAACTAATCTGCTCTACTTTGCGGACATCGCGCGAATCTACCCCGAACAGGTCGGCGAATTCGCCGACGGGTTCACCGCTCTGGTCCAGGACCGTCGTGCACTGGCCGCCGCGGTCACCACACAGATTTGGGCAAATGCGCAGATCGCACATCGAAAATACCGGTGGAGCGGACTGGCGGTGACATTCTTGCTGCTGTCGCTGCCCACGCTGGCCCTAGCAGCCACGGCACTGGCCCTCGCCAACAATCAGCCCTAGCCCCACCCGCCACGTCGGGTGGGGCTCCGCCCGTTTCAGCTGGCGGCGTGCAGGACGGCGAGGTAGGCGAAGACCAGGGCGGGGCCGATGGTGGCGCCGGGGCCCGCGTAGGTGTGGGCCATGACGGGGGCGCTGGCGTTGCCTGCGGCGTAGAGGCCGTCGATGGGTGAATTGTCTTGGCGGAGGACTCGGCCGGTGACGTCTGTGGTGAGACCGCCCTTGGTACCCAGGTCGCCGGGGACGAGTTTCGCGGCGTAGTAGGGGGCCACTTCCAGGGCGCCCAGGTTGGGGTTGGGGTGTTGGCGGGGGTCGCCGTAGTAGCGGTCGTAGGCGCTTGCGCCGCGGTTGAAGTCGGTGTCGGTGCCGGTGTGGGCGAAGGTGTTGAAGCGGGTGATCGTGGCAGCCAGGCGGTCGGCGGGGACGGCGAGTTTGGTGGCCAGTTCGGCGAGGGTGGGGGCGCTGGTGAGGGCGCCGGATTTGAACCAGGCGCCGGGGAGGGGCTGGCGGGGTGGGAGGCCCGCGAAGGAGTAGCGGTTGCGGTAGCGCTGGTCGAAGATCAGCCAGGCGGGGAGGTTTTCGGCTGGGCCCGCGCCCTCGCCGTTTTCGCCGCCGTACATGCGGTGGGTGGCTTCCACGTAGGGGAGGGATTCGTTCATGAAGCGGTCGGCGCGGGCGTTGATAATGAGGCTGCCGGGGAGGTTGCGTTCGGAGAGGCAGAACCAGGGTTGGCGCGGGAGGGGGATGGAGGGGCCCCACCAGGCGTCGGGCATGAAGTCGACTGCGGCGCCCAGGGATTGGGCGAGTTGGATGCCGTCGCCGGTGTTGGCGGGGGCGCCTACGGTCCAGTCGGTGCCGATGGGTTCGCGCTGGTACCGCTTGCGCATGGCCTCGTTGTGCTCGAAGCCGCCGCTGGCGATGACGACGCCGCGGCGGGCGGTGACGAGGTGATCGACGCCGTTGCGCTGCACGACGACTCCGGTGACGCGGTCGCCGTCGGTGTGCAGGTCGACGAGCGGAGTGTCGAGCCACAGTGGGACATTCGCTTCCAGCAGACCGGCGCGGAGCATGGCGCTCAAGGCTTGGCCGCGGGCCAGCAGGTGTTGGCGCAGCAGTTGGCCTTTGAGCCAGCGACCGGCAATGCGCATGCCGCGGAAGGGCGCTCGGGGGTTGCGCAGGCCCAGATGGAGCTGGCGGAAGTCGGCCTGGGTGAGGGCGACATTCTTGGGCGACGGCGCGTAGTCGGGTTCCAGCGTGGCCAGTTCCGGGCCGAGGGCCTTGCCGTTGTAGATCCTCGGTTCGACCGAGCGGCCGTGGGCGCGGCCGCCGGGGGCTTCGGGGTAGTAGTCGGAATAGCCAGGCACCCACTGCAATCGCAGCGGGGAGTGGGTGAGCAGGAATTCGAGGGCTTCGGGACCGCGGTCGATGTAGGTGTTGATGCGGTCGACGTCACCGTATTCGCCGACGATGTGGGTGAGGTATTTGCGGGCGGCCTCGAGATCATCGGCCGGAGCCTCGCGGGCGAGGACGGAGTTGCCCGGAATCCACACGCCGCCGCCGGAGCGGGCCGTGGAACCGCCCCAGTGCGAGGACTTTTCGACAATGACGGTGGTCAGGCCGTGATGGGCGGCGGTCAGCGCCGCGGCCATACCGGCCGTGCCGGAGCCGACCACGACCAAGTCGAAACTGTCGGAGCTGATTGGCTGAGTGGGCATGTCGATCTCCGGATTCCGTTCATGAAGGTGTTGCCGCCCCGACCATTTCGGGTGGCGGAGCAGATGGTTGCGGCGGCCGGACGGAGCCTACGGCAGCGCTGCCGCCGACTCCCGGCCACGCGGTACGTCAAGCGCCGGTGCGCCAGCGATCGTCGAGCACCGCCGCCAGCGCGCCCTCGACGCACACCGCGAGCGAGGCCTCGCGCGGGTGCGGTGTGCGCAGCCATTGCAGGTAGCCGAATTCGGCGGCGGCCAGCATGAGGTGCACCAGAAGCCCCGGGTTGCTGTCGGTTTCCGGATCGCGGGACATGCGCCGCGCGACGAGCTCGACCAGGCGGGTGCGATGTTCGGGGGTGATGAGGGCGACACGGTCGAGCAGATGCGGCGCGGTGCGGAAGGCGGCGCGCCATTGTTCGAGCTCGTCGGAGGCGAGGGTGGTGGAGCGGGTCAGGATCGATTGGGCGAGAGCCACATCGGCGGGTTCGGCGACGGGACGCGCCTCGAGGAGCGGGGCGATGCCCGCACCGCCCTCGCGGACCGGATCGAGCAGAAGATCGTCCTTGCTACGGACGTGGCGGAAGTAGGTGCTCGGCGAGATGCCCGCCGCGGCCGCGATCTGTTCGGTGGTGACGGCGTCGAATCCCTTGTCCGCGAACAGATCGAAGGCCGCGTGCTGGATGTCGGCACGAATCTGACGTCGTTGCCGTTCACGAAGTGACACAGTGAGAGTATCTACAGACATGACAGAGACTGTCAACAACGGAGTAACACCCAGTCTCGTTCACCGGCCGGACCGTCCCGCTCAGCGACAGAAGCATCCCGTAACGTGGATCACACTCCTACTGTCCCGCGCATGAATTTCAATTCGCTCGTACGCGTTAAATTTTCGATAGTTTCCCTAACTGTTGCGGCCCTTGCGGTATGCGGAGTGGTTGCGACAATTCCGGTACCGACCGCGACCGCGGAACCGGTCATGACGGCGGCGACGAGGATCGAGTTGCAAGGTGCGGTGAATGTCCGCGATATCGGCGGCTATACGACATATAACGGCGCTCGGACGAAATCCGGCAAAGTCATACGATCGGATGCCCTGGGCAAGCTGACCGATGCCGATGTGGCGAAACTCGGAACTCTCCAGTTGCAGAAGGTGATCGATCTGCGCACGCCCGCCGAAGTGCAGGGCATGGGTTCGGATCGCTTGCCCGCGGGCGTCCCGCTGGTGACCCGCCCCATCGACGACACCGGCATGTTCGTGAAGATGTTCGAGGCCATTTCCTCCCGCGACCCGCAGAAACAGCAGGACCTGCTCAGCGACGGCAAGGCCGAGCAGATCATGGGCGATGTGTACCGCAGTTTCTTCACCGCGGATTCGCTCGGCAAATTCGGCCAGACCATCAGGGATATCGCGGATACGAATACCGTGACGCTGGTGCATTGCACGGCGGGCAAGGACCGGACGGGCTGGCTGACCTATGCGATGCTGCGCGCGGTGGGCGTCCCGGAATCGGTGGCGCGCCAGGACTATCTGCTGTCCAACCAGTACCGCCAGGCCGCCGACGCGGCGCTGCGTGATCAGTTGAAACAGGGCGGCATCATGCAGAATCCGGACCTGCTCATCCCCTTGCAGGAGGTCCGCGACGAGTACCTCGACATTGCCGTCGAGCAGGTGGAGCAGACCTTCGGCGACTTCGGGAGCTTCCTCACCGACGGCCTCGGCCTGGATCCCGGGACCATTCTGAAACTGCGGAAGAACCTGGTGCGCTGAGCGCGTGCGGTTCAGCCGAAGCCCGGGCGAGCGATGGGACCCAGAATGCTGAGGTCGAGATCGCCCGCGGCTTCGGTCCATCCGGTCGCATGGAGTTCGTCCGGCGAACCCACGCCGAGCGCGTCGTGCAGGCCGATGGCTGCCGAGCGGGCCAGTTCCATGAGGCTGCTGGCGGGCCGGGGCCAGAGCAGGGTGCGGCGCCAGTTCTCGATTTCCCGGTTCATGACCGGAGCCGTCCAGCCCAGCTCGCGTAATCGTTCGGCGGCGGATTCCGGAATCGGCTCGGCGAGATAGTAATTGCCGGTGAGCTCCGCGGAGAGCTTGATATCGAACTGCTGGAACTGCACATAGCGGTTACCCGTCGCGGCGATGACCACCGTCGCCCGGGAGGGCAATTCTGCGAGTAATCGGGCCAGTGCCTGCACGAACTTGTCCCATTCGGTTGTCACTGCCCACTCGCTCTGCCCCCGCACGATGCCCATCGACGCCGATCCTACGCCGTCGAATCACTTGGGTCACTGCATGTTCTGCGGCGCATACGCGCAAAACGGGAGCCGTGGCTGCGTCGACTGTGCAGCCGCGGCTCCCGGACTGTCCACTACCGCCGGACGGCGCCGAGGATTGCGGTCGGGGCATAACCGGCCAGCCGGGCATCCCGTTCCTCGCGCGTCGGAATACGGCGTACACCGAATTCCCGTGCCGCCCAACGCATCGCGTCGAGCACCGACGACGGTGTGGTGCGAACGACCGCAGACATTCCGCTCATTGCACTCTCCCAATTGCGATTTCACGACATCAGGCAGTCCATTCTTCCAAGTCCACGATGGTCCGGCCGTAAATCTCCCGTGAAAATTCGCGCACCGCCCCGGGCCCGCACCGCCCCGAGGGCTGTGACGGTTGCCACCGAGTCGATAGAATGAGATGATTCGAGCGTAACTCTCTCACCCTGTCGAGATCCTGCCCGTCAGGACCGTGATCAAAGGAGATCACCATGACCGCCGCCGTCGCGCCGATCGATCGTGCGCCCCGAGGAGCACGTCCGGAACGCCGCGCGTTCGGGCCCGGCAGCCGGATGTGGGAGGACACCGGACTCATCACCTTCTCGCTGACCGCGGGCTCGGCCTTCCTATTGCAGACCATGGAGCCGAGCATTGCGGCGGTGGTGGACGAGCACTCGGTCTTCCGCACCGACGCCATAGGCCGCGCCGCCCGCAGCATCGCCTCGGTCATGATGTGGATCTACGGCGGCGACGAGGCCCTCGCCGAGGCCGACCGTCTGCGCGCCATGCACGCCACCCTGAACTCCACCGATGCGCACGGCGTCAAACACCGCGCCCTGTCCTCCGGCCCCTGGGCGTGGGTGCTGCACACCGCCGTCTTCGCCTTCACCGAGGGCAACAAGTACTTCTCCAGCGAGAAACTCACCGAGGCCGAAATCGAGTCGTACTACCAGGAAGTCGTGCAGCTCATGCGCAATTTCTCGGTGGCGCCCAAGGAGATCCCCGCCACCTACGCCGACTGGCTGCCCTGGTTCGAGGACCAGCTGGAGAACCACCTCGTCCCCACGAATGTCGCCTACGACTACCTGAAGGCGGCCCGAACCCTGGCCCCGCCCAAGCAGATCCCCACTCCCCTGCACCCCCTCTGGCGCACCGCCGCCCGCCCCGTCGGCCGCCTGCAGCACTTCTTCACCATCGGCACCACCCCCGAGATCATTCGCGAAAAGCTCGGCATCGAGTGGACCGCCACCGACGAGCGCACCCTCCGCATCCTCGGCCGCCTGATCGGCCACACCGTCCCCCTCCTCCCCGAACGCATCCGCTACTTCCCCATCGCCTACGAGGCCCGCCGCCTCGAACGCGACCGCGCCCGCCTCCGCAAAGTAATCACTCTCCGCCCCCTCTGACCTCGCTTGCGGGTGTTACACCCCGGTTCCGGGGGCTGGCCTGCGGGGGCGATACCGACCAAGGTCACTATGGTGAGCATGCGGATGGTGTTGTGGCGGGCCCTGGTTGGTCTGTTGCTGGTGGTGGGGGCGGTGGCGGTGCCGGGGGAAGCGGCTGCTGAGGCGGGGTATCAGTGGCGGCAGGAGTACATCACGGCCGCGGATGGGACTCGGCTGCATGTGGATGTGCTGCGGCCGGAGGGTATCGCCGATGACGTGCGGACGCCGGTGATCATGACTGTCAGTCCGTATCGGGCGCATTTGGCTTATTTGAGCGATCCGCGGCTCAAAGGGGGGCCTTCGACGGAGAACCTCGAGGTGGGGATGTTCCTCGCGGCGGGGTACACGTTCGTGATCGTGGATCTGCGGGGGTTCGGCGGGTCCGACGGGTGCCCGGATTTCGGCGGGCCGGGTGAGCGGTCGGATGTGAAGACGGCCGTCGAGTGGGCGGCCGAGCAGCCGTGGTCGACGGGCAAGGTGGGGATGTTCGGGGTGTCCTATGAGGGCTGGACCGGGCTCATGGGGTTGTCCGAGAAGCCGAAGGGGCTGGCGGCGGTGGGGTCGTTCGAGCCGGTGGTGGATCCGTACGCCTATCTGCACATGCAGGGGGTGTCGTGGAAGTTCTCCGGGAAGCCGATCACCGAATACGGTGTGCGGCCGGGTGATTTCGCGGGGCTGGAGCATCTGCTCATCGCGACCACGCCCGCGCACTGGGCGGATTCCGCGGAGTACCGGGCGAATGCGATCAACTTCGATGCGAGCTGCTACTCGAAGTACCTGAGCGAGACCACCAATCATGATGGGAACTCCGCGTTCTGGCGGGACCGGGATCTGGTGGAGAAGCTGCGCGGGAATACGATTCCGCTGTTCCTGGGCCAGGGCTTCGTGGACTACAACACGCGCGCGGATCGCGTGTTCCAGGTGTGGAACGGGCTCGGGGCCGGTGAGCACAAGGCCTGGTTCGGGCAGTGGGGGCATCGGACCTGCCACACCAAGTGCGGCACACCGCATTTCGACACCGAGCTGCTGGCATTCTTCGATCGGCATGTGGCGGGCAAGGATGTGACGGTGCCGGGACCGCGCATCACGGTGAGTCAGTTCGACGGCGGATGGCGTTCCGAGCAGCAGTGGCCGCCCGCCGACAGCGGTGCGGTGACCGTCGATCTGCGCGCCGGGGAGTACATGGACCGCGGTCTGGTGCCCGGCGCCGATCGGGAGATCTGGACCGTCTCGCAGCCGCTGGAAGCGGATCAGCACATTTCCGGCGCCGCGTCGGCGACGCTGACCCTGGACAATCCCCCGCAGGCCGCCACGGTCACCGTCGAGGTGTACGACATCGCCCCGGACGGCCGAGCCACCAATATCACCCGCGGTATCGCGCCCGCGACGGCCACCACCCAGGTGCGGTTGCTGGCCCAGGACTGGCCGATCGCCGCGGGGCATCGCCTCGGATTCCGTATCACCGATGTGGTCGACGACGTCTGGTCGCACACTCCGGCCTTCGCCCGTGTCACCGTGACCTCGGCGCAGGTGCGGCTGCCGCTGCTGAGCGAGGTCCGGACTCCGGACCTGCAAGGCGGGCTCACCGAGGGCATTACCAAGTGGCGTGCGGAGCGGTCGACCACGCTGGCGCCGAATTTGATCGACAATGCAACAGTGACCGTCAACTTTCCGCCCCGGACCGGTGACCGATGACCCGAACCGCACCCGCCTCCCCCACGGTCGACGACGCCACCGCCGAACGCCTGGCCGCCGCCCTGCGCTGCGTGACCATCTCGCGCGAGAATCCGGCGGAGACCAACCTGGTCGAATTCGACCGTCTCGCCGAACATCTGGAGAGCTCGTTTCCACTGGTGCACACCCATCTGACCTGGGAGACCTTCGGTCACAGCAGGCTGTATCGGTGGGCAGGCACGCCGGACACCAGCAAGGTGGCGGCCATCCTGCTGGCGCATATGGACGTGGTGCCGGTGGACGATGAGGACGGCTGGACCCATCCGCCGTTCGCCGGGGCCGTGGACGACGAATTCGTCTGGGGGCGCGGGGCGATCGACGACAAGAGCCGGGTGCTGGCCATCCTGGAGGCCGTCGAATCGGCGCTGGCAGACGGCGTGCAGCCGGAGCGCACCATCTATCTCGCCTTCGGCCACGACGAGAAGGTCGTCCGCAATGGCGGCGCGGTGCGCATGGCCGAGCGGCTGCGGGAGACCGGGGTGCAGGCCGAGCTGCTGCTCGACGAGGGCGGGGTGATCACCCAGGGCGTTGCCGTCGGCATGGATCGCCCGGTGGCCACGATCATGGTGGGCGAGAAGGGTTTCGCGACGGTGCGGCTGGCGGTGACCGCGGTCGGCGGCCACTCCTCCATGCCCGGACGGCAGACCGCGGTGGGGCGGCTGGCGCGGGCCGTGGCGCGACTCCAGGACAATCCGTTCCCGCTGCGCCTGACCCCCGTGACGGTGGATATGGTCGCGCGCCTGCGGCAGTTCATGTCCGAGCCGCAGCGGACCCTGCTCGGCCTGGCGAAGGTGGCCGGACCCGCCGCCACCCGCATTCTGGCCATGCGCCCGCAGACCGAGGCCATGGTCCGCACCACCACCGCGCCGACCGTCATCCACGGCGGCGTGAAACAGAATGTGCTGCCGCAGCAGGCCGAGGCGTTCGTGAATTTCCGCATCCTGCCCGGTGATTCGGTCGCCGACGTGCTGGCCCACTGCCGTCGCGTGGTCCGCGACAAGCAGGTGAGCATCGAACTCCAGGGCGCCGCCTCCGAACCGTCGGCCGATCCGTCCGCCGGTCCCGCCTTCGACCTGGTCGCGGAGCTGGCGCGGGAGGTTGTCCCCGAGATCGCGGTCACCGTCGGCATCGTCCCCGGCGCCACCGACTCCCGCCACTACGACGACCTCGCCACCACCCGCTGCAATTTCGCCCCCATCATCCTCACCGCCGCCGACCTGGAACGCATCCACGGCACCGACGAACGCATCTCCCGCGCCAACTACGCCCGCCTCATCACCTTCAACCGCCGCCTCCTCGACCGCCTCGCCCACTCCTGACCGCGTCGGCGCTCTCGGCTCCGCGCCGACCACGATGCCTGCCGCCTGGGTCGGCTGGAGGGCCATGCATCGGTGGCGGCTCGCCTCGCGCCTCCGCCCGCCCCTCGACGACACGCCGGGCTGATGCGGTGGTGTACGCGCGTTCGGCGGGTGGGTGCGTGGTGTGCGGGCCGGTTGCGACCGGCGTGGGCGAGTCGGGCAGGAGTGCGCGAGAATGGCTCTGCAGTACGCGACAATTCGGGCATTCTCGTGCTCGGTGGCGCGATGACAGCGATCCCGACGAAAGGGTGCGACGATGACCCGCAGCGAGACCGGCGAGTTCCAGGGCAATGGGGGGCGCGTGTTCTGGCAGGCGTGGCTGCCCGACGGGGAGCCGCGGGCGGTGGCGGTGATCGTGCACGGGTATGCGGAGCATTCGGGGCGGTACGCGCATGTGGCGAAGCGGTTGAACGAGGCCGGGTTCGCGGTGTACGGGCTGGACCATATCGGGCACGGGCGGTCCGATGGCGGGGTGAATGCCAATATCGGGTCGGCGGACGCGGCGGCCGACAATGTGGCGACCATGTTGTCGACGGCGGCGGGGCGGCATCCGAGTGTGCCGAAGTTCCTGATCGCGCACAGCATGGGCGGGCTCATCACGGCGTATCTGGCTACGCGGGCACCCATCGACGTGACCGGAATCGCGCTGTCGGCACCGGCGATCGATATCGACGCGGGCAATGCCGTGCAGAAGCTGCTCGCGCCGCTGCTGTCACGGTTCACGCCGAATCTGCCCGTGGTGAAGCTCGATTCGACGCTGGTGAGCCGTGATCCCGAGGTGGTGCGCAAGTACGACTCGGATCCGTTGAACTATCACGGCGGCGCGCCCGCCCGCACCGCCACCGAGATGCTGAAGGCCGGTGATTTCGTCAAGGCGCACGCGGGCCAGTTGATCGTGCCGCTGCTGGTTCAGCAGGGCACCGCCGACGGGCTGGTGTCCACCAGGAGCAGCGATATCCTCGAGCAGCGCGCCGGGTCGAAGGACAAGACCGTGCTGCGCTACGACGGGCTCTATCACGAGATCTACAACGAGCCCGAGCAGGACAAGGTCATCACCGATCTCGTCAACTGGCTGGAGGCGCACCTCACCCAATAGGGGTGCGGTCCAAGCGGATTCGCTCTACTGGTAGGCGCTCAGGCAGGCGCCCTCACCGTCCAGGACGCCGGTCCGGAAGGCCTCCAGGCGCACGAAACCGCTGGCGACGACCTCGCCGTTGACATCGCTGGCGGCCAGGCCGTCCGACAGCAGTCCCGACACCGCCTCGTCGAGATCGTCCGCGGAGAGCCGGATATCGCTGCCCGGCTCACTGAGCGTCGTGGTGAACGCCCCCGACAGGCAGGCGGCGCGCAGGCCCGCGGTCTCCGCACCGGTGACGCCCAGATCCCGATCCTGTTGTACGGCAAGCATGTAACGCGAGATGAGCAGGATGAAGGCGGTGTAATCGCCGCTCACATCGGCGGTGAGGATCTCCCCATCGCCATTGCCGCGGGAGAGCCGCGCCAGATCGGGGACGTCCATGCCGATCGTGCTGTCGGCCGGGCAGTACGAAACCGGTTCCGTGGCGGTGACATTCGCGCAGCGCTCGGCGACGCCGGTGTAATCGAACAGCAGTCGATCCTGAACCGGATAGGCCCGCGCCAGGGTCTGGCCGACCAGATCCAAGGAGGTGCGGTCCACCGGCAGCTGCGCGGACTCCTCACCCGGCAGGAAACTGGTCGGCAGGGTGCCGCGCCGCTGCGCCAACTCGGCGCGGTCGATCTCGACACAGGCCTGGGCGCCTTCGGTATAGCCGATCTGCACGGCTGTCACGCGCTCGAAGGCGGTGCCGTGCTCGTTCTCCGAGGCGCCCGGCTCCTGATCGCGCACGGCGATGGTCGCGCCCAGGACGCCGTTCAATCCATCGGTGGTATTGATGGTGAAATGCCGCGAATTCCCTTCCGCCACATGGTGGAGGAAGACGCCTTCGAAGCAGTCGGCCTGCTGTTCGAGCACCACGGTGGGGGTGCGCATGCCATTGAGCCGCGCCATGGCCTGTAGCGCGTGACCGTATTCGTGGGCCATGACCATGACCACGGACATGGGCCCGAACTTGCTCACCAGCTCCGGCAGCAGCACGCCGCGGTCCCAGCCGATGGACCGGTCCACGGTGCAGTAGGCGGCATTGATCTGCTCGAAGGTGGTCTCGCCGCAGAAGTCCGGGGCCCGGCTGCGCGCGGCGGAGGCATCCCAGGACAGGAATCCGCTCGGCGGTTCGAAGGTGCCGGGGAAGGTCTTCGAATACTCCGCGCTCCAGAATTCCTGCAGATCCGCCATGGCATTGAGCGCCAGCCGGTCCTCGGTGCCGCCGTAGGCATTGACCGCGGTGAGCGTGGTGTCCGGAACGCCCGGGCGTAGACCGCTCGGTCCGGTCGCCGAAGAGGCGCCATTGATCTCGAACGGATTGTTCATCCCGCCCGAAAGATTCTCCGCGCCTTGCTTGATCGCGTCACAACCGGTGAGGGCAACCCCCGCCGCCAGCAGGAACGCGGCCAACCCGGCCCGCAGTCGCGAAATCCCCATCTCGCCTCCCGAGTCCCGCTCCGGGGCGGCCCCGCACCGTCCCGGGAACTCGTGACGGCGATCTCAGCAATCCCGGCGTCTTCGAGTATCCCCTGGTTTATCGCTCAAAGTCGCAGTCTCGCAACGACGGCACGATGATCGGTACCGGGAATGGTCACGGTGTGAATGTCGGTGGCGTGTCCGCCCGCGACCAGCACCCGGTCGATGCCGATGAACGGTCCGGCTTCGGTGAGGCTGCCCATGGAATCGCCGTCCGGCCAGGTGGGCAGCGCGCCCACGCCGAGCAGTTCGGCGGAATCGGCGTAGCGGCCGCGCAGCAGATCGCGGAAGGGGGCGTGATCGTAGGTGGCGTTGAAATCGCCGCCCACGATGACCTTTCCGGGAGTCTGGTCGAGCAGGTCACGGATGGTGCGCAGTTCGCGGCGCCAGGCGTCGAAGTCCAGATTCGGTGGCATGGGATGGAATTGGAAGACCGTGACCGGGCCGAGTTCGGGGTGGATCATGGTGACCCGCACATTCCTGTTCAGGAAGCCCGTGAGGTTCTCGGCGCCGGTCAGCTCGTAGCGGCTGAAGATACCGCCGCCCGCGCCGCCGCTGGCGGTTTCCACGTAGTAGTAGGGCAGTTCGTCGAGGAGTCCGGCCGATTGGACGCCCCGGAAAGCCTCCGGAGTGAGTTCGTCCAGGGTCAGCACATCGATGTCATTGTCCCGGACGGTCCGTACGACGGCATCCAGATCCGCGCCGCCGAAGAGCAGGTTCGACTGCATCACAGCCACATCCACGCCGGACGGGGCGGTGCCGTCCGGCAGGGCCATGGGCAGTTGCGACCAGACGGCGGCGGCGGTCACGAACAGTGCGGCCAGCGCGGTGCGCCAGCGCCGGGCGCAGGCGAACAGTACGGCGGCGATCGGGGCGGCCACCATGAAGTAGGACGCGAAGGAGGCGGCCAGGACGAATGTCATGAACGGCCACGAACCGTAGTACAGCGCGACACCGGCGATACCGGTCAGCAGGGCGAGCCAGCCGAACACCGCCAGGATCCGCCGGGACCAGCGGCGGACCGAATTCTTTTCGGGCGCACCGCTTCCCGCATCCGGCGGGCCGCCCGCCGGTGGGTCTCCGACCGCGACTCCGCCCCCGGAGAACGATCGATGCGCGACCGATGCCTGCCCGTCCCGACCGGCCGGGAACGAACCGCTGTGTGCGGCAGCGCCGTTCATCGGGGCGGCGATCGACTCCGCCGTCCCGGCGACCGGTTGCGCGGCGAGCGGGGTCTGCACCGTCTGGCCCGTCAGGGCCTGTTGCGCCGCGATCGCGAGCTCGGCGCAGGAGGCGAAGCGGTGATCCGGGTTCTTGGCGAGTGCCGAGTCGACGACGACATCGAATCCGGCCGGTAGGCCGTGACGTATGGAACTCGGCTGCGGCACAGGAAGATTCAGGTGCCCGTGCAGCAGCTGCCCGGCATTGTCGCCGGGATAGGGCGGAGTGCCGGTGAGCAGGTGATACAGCGTGCCGCCCAAGGCATACACGTCGGCGCGGCCGTCGACGGCGCGTGTGGTGTCGAACTGCTCGGGCGCGGCGTACCGGAAGCTGGCGTACAGCTGCCCGGTGCGGGTGGCGTCGCCGACCTGGTCGAGCACTTTGGCGATGCCGAAATCGGCGAGGAAGACCTGGTCTCCGGTGCGCGCCAGCAGAATGTTCGCGGGTTTCACATCACGATGCAGCACCCCGGCCGCGTGCGCGTGATCCAGCGCACGCGCCACCTGGGCAATGATGTGCACCGCCCGGTCCGGTTGCACCGGCCCGGCGCGCAGGACTGCGGCCAGATCCGTCCCGTCGACGTACTGCATGGCCATCCACAGCTACCCGTCCTCCTCGCCGCGGGCGTACACGTCGACAATGTTCGGGTGGGCCAGTCGCGCCACGGTATCGGCCTCACGCAGGAACCGTGTCCGCACGTGCGCATCATCGGATACCGCGCGCCCGAGGACTTTCAGGGCGATCATGCGCGGCAGATCCCGATCGTGCGCGAGATACACCTCCCCCATACCGCCCGCGCCGAGCAAACGCTCGATTCGATAGCCGGCGAAAAGCTGACCCTGCGCCAGCACACGAACCACTCGAACACCTCCACCTGATCGCCGACCACCCTACCCGGACTCGCGCATCGCTCCGGGGGGTGCGCGAACCGCCGAGAACGGCCCGTGCGGTGTCGGGGGGTCGTGGCAGAGTCGACGGGGCGAGCGAATACCCCCGCACCCGCCACGGGCACGAGCAGCGAAAGGACAATCCATGAGCGCAGAAGCCGTCGTCCCCATCATGCGTGTCGCCGATGCGGCCGCAGCCGTCCGCTGGTACGAGCGTCTCGGATTCACCAAGCAGTGGGAGCACCGGTTCGAACCCGATTTCCCGGCGTTCGTCGAAGTCGCCCGGGGTGAGGTGGCGATCTTCCTGTCCGAGCACACCGGCGATGCCCGGCCGGACACCCTGGTGTACCTCTGGGTCGACGATGTCGATGTCATCGCAAAGGAATTCGGCGTCGAGCCCCAGGAGATGCCGTGGGCCCGGGAGATCGAGCTGAAGGATATCGACGGAAACCGGCTGCGCATCGGGACCGCGACCGAGTAGGCGACCGCCCGGAGACTCTCGCCGTGGAACTCCGCCCACGCGCGTAGACATCCACGTCGCCCGCCCGTGCGAATCACCACGGAACCGGGTCCGGCTGCCGCGCGTCCAATCCGGTGATTGGCCGAGGCGACGGGAGGACGCCGATGGATCCGGAGGTATTGCGCCGCACCGCACAACAGAGCCTGCGCGGCGCCGAGATAGAACAGCGGCGGATATCCGGCAGCGCCGTCGACCCGGATTATGTGCAGCGGCTGGAGCATTTCGGCGGGCTCTCACACGAGCGGATCTACGCGTGCGTGCAAGCCATGGATCCGGGTGAGATGCACGCCTGCGCCGAGACCTGGGTGAATATCGCCGACAACCTCTGCGGTGACGTGACCGGCCTGACCATGACCGTGCTGGCGACGCTGGCCGACGGCCCGGCGGGCCGAATAGCGGAGGCGGCCGATATCGCGGCCCGGCAGTTCGTCCGACAAGCCATGGACGTGGCGGAAATCCTGCACAGCACCGGCCACCGCCTGACGGCCGCCGCCTACGGCGCAGAAGTCTTACGCAAAACCGTTCCCCCACCCCCGATCCCACTCCAAGGCGACCAATCCGACCCCACCGCAACCTATCTCGCCCTGGTCCTCGGAGCCCCCGGCGACGCCCACGACTTCGAAGCCGCCCGCGAGGAGCAATACCGCCTCGCCCTCGCCGCCCTGGAAGCCAACTACGTCCCGATCTACCCGCCCGCCGGATCGGGAGTCCCGCCTTCGCCCCCATCGAGATGCCCGGCGCGACCGAAGAAGTCCCAGCGATCTCCAATCCCGGAGCTCCCGAAAGCCTCAGCCCCGCACCCGTATTCGCGAGCCCACCGCGACAACACGACCCCGATTCCGCCGATCCGATCGGTTCGTCCACCACCGGCCAGCAACCCGT
The DNA here is from genome assembly GCF_001613405.1 of Nocardia crassostreae. Classification (GTDB taxonomy): domain Bacteria; phylum Actinomycetota; class Actinomycetes; order Mycobacteriales; family Mycobacteriaceae; genus Nocardia; species Nocardia crassostreae. The sequence continues at coordinate 384,194 of NZ_BDCH01000020.1, read as the reverse complement.
CCAGCCCGCAACCGCACCGGCTGCCTCCTCGGAAACAGCTGCCGCCCAGACGGTGCCCACCACCGGCAATGCCGATTCCGGCACCTACTCCCCCACCCGCGACCGCGACCTCACCACCAAACCCGCGAGTGTCGACGACACCGGCCGCCCCCTCACCCCACTCACCCCGGTTCTCGCGAGCACGCCGTCCACACCGGGCTCCCCCGGCACTCCCCGGACTCCACGTGATCCAGGCCGCAGCATCCCAGCTCCACCGACCATCGGAACCCCCTCCTCCCCACCCCTTTCCAGTACACCGGCCCGCGCCGTGAACCCCACCATGGGCTGGATGCCAGGCATGTACCCACCCGCGGCCCGCCCCACAACCGACTCCGACGCCACCCGCACCACCCCTGCCTGGCTCATCCGCAACCGCGAACAAGAACTCCTCGGCACACCACCCCCAGCCGTCCCAACCGTCCTCGGCGCCGAACTCCCCTGCGCCCGAACAGACCTCACCACCCCCGAGGACACCGCCATATGAGATGAGAATGCGCCCGCGCCCACCACGTCCAAGAGGAGACCCGCCCATACCGCCCGACGCGCATGCCCACCGGCCCTCCCCTCACCGCGGCAGCCAGCATCTCGCGGTTCACTGCCGCAATCTCGTTGTGCCTCATCGGCGCCCGCCGCAACCCCGGCGTACGGACATACCTCACCCAACCGAGGACACCTGAAATGAAATGGGAATTCACCCCTGACGAGTTCATCCACCTCTGGCAGCAAACCCGCACCGACCGCTATCCCTTCCCCCTCCGCCTCCGTTCCTCCTGTCACTGGCAGGACGACCACGACCAGCTCACCCGCGCTCTCGCCGACCGCTTGCCGACCGACAGCGACCGGACCCTGACGTCGCTGCTGCGCCTAGCCGCCACCCCCGCGATCTCTCTGTCCCTCACCGGCACCCGCCGTCACCCCTTGCGCGCCTACTCCGCCATCGATGGCAATGCTGCCGTCACCCTGGTCCAGCGCCCCAGCCCCGATCCCGACCTGGGCGCCAACGTCATCATCGAAGCCGGAACCCCCTCACTCGTCCCGAAAGTCTTCGCCGCCGTCACCGGCTCGGCCGCCGCGGGCCGTCTCCTTTCCCACACCGAAACCCGCGAATCACTCCGCCGCCTCCTCGAATCCACCCCACCCCCAACCCATCCCGCCGCCGCCCTCCGCAGGCTCCTCACCACCCCGCGCACCGGCGAGGGCCATATCGCCGCCCACCACGCCCTTCGATCCCCCGCACCCGCCACCCCCGAATACCTGAGCTGGTTCGACGTCCCCGCCGACGGTCGCTACACCTACCGTTACAACGGCCAGCGCTTCGCCATAACACCGTGCTCCCCCGAAACCCTCGCCGAACACCTCACCCGCCTGTGCGACGGCCACAGCGTCTGAAGTGCTGGTGCGGGGTTAGTGTTCGCCGCCGAAGACGCGCTCCACCACGGTTTTCGCGCGGCGGGTGACGCGCATGTAGTGGTCGAGGAATTCGCTGCCGTCGTCGTTGGGCCAGCCTGCTACGCGGGCGATGGCGGAGAGGAGGTTGCCGGGGCCGGGGAGTTGGTCGGCGGGTTTGCCGCGGACCAGGACGAGGGCATTGCGGGCCTTGGTGGCGGTGAGCCAGGCATCGCGGAGGAGTTCGGCGTCGGCGGGGTCGATGAGTTCGGCGGCTTCGATGGCGTCGAGGGATTCCAGGGTGGAGGTGTTGTGCAGGGCCGGGAACTCGTGGGCGTGCTGGAGTTGCAGGAGTTGCACGGTCCATTCGATATCGGCGAGGCCGCCGCGGCCCAGTTTGGTGTGGGTGGCCGGGTTCGCACCGCGCGGGAGACGCTCGGCGTCGACCCTGGCCTTGATGCGGCGGATTTCGCGCACCGCTTCGGGGGACATGCCGCCCGCGGGGTAGCGAATGGGATCGATGGTGTGCAGGAAGCGCAGGCCCAGATCGCGGTCGCCCGCGACCTGGTGGGCGCGCAGCAGCGCTTGGACTTCCCAGGGCTGGGCCCATTGTTCGTAGTAGGCGGCGTAGGCGGCCAGGGTGCGGACCAGTGCGCCGTTGCGGCCTTCGGGACGCAGCGCGGCGTCGACCTGCAGCGGCGGGTCGGTGCTGGGTGCGCCGAGCAACCGCTGGACCTGTTCGGCAATGCCGATGGCCCATTTGACGGCGACGGTCTCGTCCTCGCCGGGACGCGGATCGCACACGAACAGGACATCCGCGTCGGAGCCGTAGCCGAGTTCCATACCGCCCAGTCGTCCCATGCCGATGACGGCGAAATCGGCCGGAGCCGGTTTGCCGAGTTCGGCCTCGCTGGCGCGAATGGCGGCCTGCAGCGCGGCCTCGAGGGTCGCGATCCAGACCGAGGACAGCGCCGCGCACACCTGCGGCACATCGAGCATGCCGAGCACATCGGCGGAGGCCACGCGCGCCAGTTCGTGGCGGCGCAGCGAGCGCGCGGTGGTGACGGCGCGTTTGGCGGAGTTGTATCGGCCGGTGCCGGAAAGGATTCCGCGCGCCACATCACTGGGCTCCGGGGCCAGCAGCAGCGGGCCGTCCGGGCCGTCGGCGTACATGCGGATGGTTTCGGGCGCATTGATGAGCAGATCCGGCAGGTAGGCCGAGGAGCCGAGCACGATCATCAACCGCTGCGCGATGGCGCCCTCGTCGCGCAGTTCGCGCAGGAACCAGATCTCATTGTCCAGGCCCTCCGACACGCGCCGGTAGGCGAGCAGGCCCGCATCGGGATTCGGTGTCTCCCCGAGCCATTCGAGCAGCGTGGGCAGCAGCAACGCCTGAATGCGCCCCTTGCGCCCGACCTCCCCGGTGAGCGCCTTCAGATGCCCGAGCGCGTTCTCCGGCGCCACATAACCCAGCGCCGCCAACTGCCGCACCGCCGCCTGCGGGCTGAGTCGCAGATTGTCGGCGTCCAGGCGCGCCACCGACTCCAGCAGCGGCCGATAGAACAGTTTGGCGTGCAACCGCCGCACCCGCAGTGCGTTGCGCTTGATCTCGCTGGTCAGCACCCCGACCGCATCCTGCCGCCCATCGGGCCGCATATGCGCGGCCCGCGCCAGCCAGCGCATGCCCTCCTCGTCCTCCGGGGCGGGCAGCGTGTGCGTCCGCTTGAGCCGCTGCAACTGCAGCCGGTGCTCGAGCAACCGCAGGAATTCGTAGGAGGCGGTGAGATTGGCGGCATCGTCACGTCCAACGTACCCGCCCGCCGCCAAGGCCGTCAACGCCTCCACGGTCCCCTGCACATGCAGCGATTCATCGGCCTTGCCGTGCACCAATTGCAGTAGCTGCACGGCGAATTCGACATCGCGCAGACTGCCGTGCCCGAGTTTGAGCTCGCGCTCGCGCAGATCGGCGGGCACCAGATCCTCGACCCGGCGGCGCATGGCCTGCACATCGGCGACGAAGTCCGGGCGTTCGGAGGCCGCCCACACCATGGGCATCAGCGCGTCCCGGTACTTCTCGCCGAGTTCGAGATCGCCGGTGGCGGGCCGCATCTTGAGCAGCGCCTGGAATTCCCAGGTCCGCGCCCAGCGCTTGTAATAGGCGATATGCGAGTCCAGCGTGCGCACCAGCGCACCGGCCTTGCCCTCCGGCCGCAGCGCCGCGTCGACCTCGAAGAAGGCGGACCCGGCCACCGTCATCATCTCCGCGGCCACCCGGGTGGCGGTGGTGTCGGCCGGTTCGGCGACGAAGATGACATCCACATCGGAGACGTAGTTCAGTTCCCGCGCACCGCATTTGCCCATGGCGATGACGGACACCTGTGCGGGCATGGGCCGGTCCGCGCACACCCGCGCGACGGCCACCGACAGCGCCGCGGTCAGCGCGGCGTCGGCGAGATCGGTCAGATGCCGCCCCACCCGCTGGTACGGCAGTACCGGTTCATTCTCGACGGTCGCCGCCAGATCGGTGGCGGCCAGCAGCATGAGCTGATCGCGATACTGCTTGCGCAGCAGGGCGATAGCCTCCGGTCCGATGATCCCCGCGCGGAACATCATGGGCCCGGCATTGGGCCCCGTCTCCGGTTCCGCCTGTACCGCGGCCAGCAGATCCGCCAGCAGATCCTCGCGCGAGGGCAGTTCGTGCCGCAGCAGCTGCCACGCCCCCGGATCGGCCACCAGATGATCGGCGAACGCGCTGGACGACCCGATCAGCGCCAGTAGCCGCCCGCGCAGCGAGGCATCGGTCCTCAGCGCGGAATCCAGCGCCTTCCAGTCGTTTCCGAGCCGTTCCCGCAATCGGATGAGCGTGAGCAACGCCAAATCCGCATCGGGTGAGCGCGAGAGCGCCCACAGCAGCGGAACACTCTCTGCGTTGTCCCACGCCAACTCCCGCAGCGAGTCGGCGGCAGTCGGCTCGAGCAGACCGAGCCTTCCAACACCGGGAACAACGGAACGGGACGTCGGTGGCCGGACCATGCCCATAAATTACATGTCACGCACATGGGACGTCCCGGCCAACCCTCCCAAAGGAGACATCGTTGCCCGTTCGCCGCGAACCGGAAAGCAAAAGGGGTTAGAGGGCTGTGCCCTCGAACCCCTTGAACGCTACGGCCGCCTACAGGCCCAGGTATTCCTTGAGCTCGTAGGGCGTCACCTGATTGCGGTAGCCCGCCCACTCACGGCGCTTGTTGCGCAGGAAGAAGTCGAAGACGTGCTCGCCCAGGGTCTCGGCGACCAGTTCGGACTTCTCCATGTTCTTCAGCGCCTCGTCCAGGCTTGCGGGCAGTTCGCGGAAGCCCATGGCGCGACGCTCGGCGGCGGTCAGCGACCACACGTCGTCCTCGGCCTCCGGCGGCAGCGTGTAGCCCTTCTCGATACCGCGCAGGCCCGCGGCCAGCAGCACCGCGAAGGCCAGGTACGGGTTGCAGGCGCTGTCAGGGCTGCGGATCTCGACGCGGCGCGAGGACGACTTGTTCGGCGTGTACATCGGAACGCGCACCAGCGCCGACCGGTTGGAGCGACCCCACGAGGCGGCCGTCGGGGCCTCGCCGCCGTGCACGAGGCGCTTGTAGGAGTTCACCCACTGGTTGGTGACGGCGCTGATCTCGTGCGCGTGCTCGAGAATGCCCGCGATGAACGCGCGCGCCGTTTCCGACAGGTTGATCGGATCGTCCGGATCGTGGAAGGCGTTCTGCTCGCCCTCGAACAGGCTCATATGCGTGTGCATGGCCGAACCCGGGTGATCGGCGAAGGGCTTCGGCATGAACGTGGCGCGCACGTTCTCGTCGATGGCCACTTCCTTGATCAGGTAGCGGAAGGTCATGACATTGTCGGCCATGGACAGCGCGTCGGCGTAGCGCAGGTCGATCTCCTGCTGGCCGGGCGCGCCCTCGTGATGGCTGAACTCCACCGAGATGCCCATGGACTCGAGCGCGTCGATGGCGTGGCGGCGGAAGTTGGGCGCCTCGTCGTGCACGGCCTGATCGAAGAACCCGCCATTGTCGACCGGGATCGGCGTGGAGCCGTCCATCGGGCCGGGCTTGAGCAGGAAGAACTCGATCTCCGGATGCACATAGCAGCTGAAGCCCAGGTCGGCGGCCTTGTTCAGCTGGCGGCGCAGCACGTGCCGCGGATCGGCCCAGGACGGCGAACCGTCGGGCATGGCGATATCGCAGAACATGCGCGCGGAGTGCTGATGCCCCTTGGAGGTCGACCACGGCAGCACCTGGAAGGTGGACGGGTCCGGCTTGGCCACCATGTCCGCCTCGGACACGCGGGCAAACCCCTCGATGGCGGATCCGTCGAACCCGATGCCCTCTTCGAACGCGCCCTCCAGCTCGGCCGGAGCGATGGCCACGGACTTGAGATAGCCCAGAACATCGGTGAACCACAGGCGCACGAAACGAATATCGCGCTCTTCGAGCGTGCGGAGGACGAATTCCTTCTGACGGTCCATGACCGCGAGCGTAGGGAACCGGAGTTAAATCCGTGTTACATAGGGGATGAAACCTTCGGCATGTCTGCCTCGCCTTCAGCAGGTGAGGCCCTGGGCGGGCTCCTTCAGATCCACGAGGTAGGCGATGACCGGGTCGTCCACGCACGCCTCGCCCGACAGCGAGATGGTGTGCCGGGTCCCGTTGTAGGTGATGAGTGCCGCGCCCAGCTGCTCGGCCAGGTCGACACCGGCCTGATAGGGGGTGGCCGGGTCCTCAGTGGTGGAGATCACCACGGTCTTGGGCAGGCCGGGGATCGAAATGCGATGCGGGGTGCTCGTATTGGGAACCGGCCAGGTGGCGCACAGTTCGAGCGGCGCAGCATCGCTGCCGTGGCCGTCGTCGATGAAGGGGGCCACGCGGCGGTATTCGGCATCCTGCTTGGCGGCGATGGAGCGGTCGGTGACCGGCGGATCGTCCACGCAGCGGATGGCATTGAAGGCATCGCCGCTGTTGTCGTAGGTGCCGTCCTCGCGGCGGCCGTCGTACATATCGGCGAGGGCGAGCAGGGTTTCGCCGCGGCCCTGCGCCAGTTCGCTCAGGCCCTTGGTGAGCGCGGGCCAGAAGCGATTGGAGTACAGGGTCTGCTGGACGCCGGTAATGGCGTCGCCGTAGTGCAGCCCGCGGCCGTCCTCGGTGGGAACGGGCTTGTCCCACAGCGGGTTCACCAGCTCGCGGAACTTGGTGACGGCCTGGGCGGGATCCTGGCCGAGCGGGCAGCCGGGCTTGGTGCTGCATTCGGCGACATAGGCGTCGAAGGCCTTCTGGAAGCTGGCGGCCTGCAGCACCGATTCCTCGACCGGATCCTGTTGCGGGTCCAGCGCGCCGTCGAGCACCAGGGCGCGCACCTTGTCCGGGAACTTCTCGGCGTAGGTATAGCCGAGGCGGGTGCCGTAGGAGTAGCCGACGTAGCTGAGCTTGTCGTCGCCGAGCGCGGCGCGGATCACGTCCATGTCCTGCACGACCTCGCGGGTGCCGACGTGGGCGAGGAAATCCTTGCCGGTGCGCTCGGCGCACTTGTCGGCGTACTGCTTGTTGTCGGCCTCGGCGGCGGCGATACCGGCGGGCGAGTTGTCGGTATTGGGTTCCGCGCGCTCGGCGTCGTTCTCACTGGCGGTCAGGCAGCTGATGGCGGGCAGCGAGGCCCCGATGCCGCGCGGATCGAAGCCGACGCGGTCGAAGCGCTCGGCCAGTTCGGTGCCGTCGGCCAGTCCGGCCATGGACAGGCCGGGCACGCCCGGACCGCCCGGATTGAACAGCAGCGAGCCGATCTTGTCACCGGTGGCCCGGATCCGCGAGAGGGCGATCTGCGCCTGCGCACCGTCCGGATTCTCGTAGTCCACCGGCACTTTCACCCGGGTGCACTCGGCGTCGGAGGGCATATCCTCCCCGAAATCGGCGCAACTCCCCCAGCTCACCTTCTGGCTGTAGTACTGCCCGAGCCCCGCCGGCGCGGGGGCCGTCGGATTCCCGTCCACCGAGAAGGAGCAGGATGCCGCGGTCAGCGCCAGCGTCAGCGCGGCGAGCGCGGCCCGGCCGGTTCGCATCAAACCCATGCCCCGATCGTGCCATCCCACGTTTCGCACCCCTGCATCCCTTCGGTTACCGCGCACGTCCCCTGTAGATCGCACCCGCAGCAGGTACCCGCAACGAGCCGCGGATAACGGAAGGAGTTCGATGCCGCCGAGGGCGGGGCTGGATGTGAGCAATTGCATCGTCGGACGGGGCGTCTCCGGTGGCACACTGAGGAGCGTCAGAACCCCCCGGGGACCCGCGCTTGGGCCTCGAGGAACGACGAAAGAGGGACGATGATGTCCGTATCCGATGCGGAAACCCCTGCCTACGGTGCCGCTCCCGCCAAGACGGCGAAGCGCAAGACACGTGTGCATCATCTGCAGCAGATGAAGCAGGCCGGTGAGAAGTGGTCCATGCTCACCGCCTACGACTACTCCACGGCGCGGCTGTTCGAGGAGGCCGGTATTCCGGTGCTGCTGGTCGGCGATTCGGCGGCCAATGTCGTCTACGGCTACGACACCACGGTCGCGGTGTCGGCCGATGAGCTGATTCCGCTGGTGCGCGGTGTGGTCAAGGGCGCGCCGCATGCGCTGGTGGTGGCCGATCTGCCGTTCGGCACCTACGAGTCCTCCCCGGAGCAGGCCCTCGCCACGGCCGTGCGCTTCATGAAGGAGGGCGGCGCGCACGCGGTGAAGCTGGAGGGCGGCGAACGCGTCGCCGACCATATCCACAAGATCACCGCCGCGGGCATCCCGGTGATGGCGCACATCGGCTTCACCCCGCAGAGCGTCAACACCCTCGGCGGCTTCCGCGTCCAGGGCCGCGGCGACGGGGCCGACCAGCTCATCGCCGATGCCATTGCGGTGCAGGAGGCCGGGGCGTTCTCGGTAGTCATGGAGATGGTCCCGGCCGAGCTGGCCGGTCAGGTCACCCGCAAGCTCACCATTCCGACCGTCGGCATCGGGGCGGGTGTCGATACCGACGCCCAGGTGCTGGTCTGGCAGGACATGGTCGGCTACACCAGCGGCAAGACCGCCAAGTTCGTCAAGCAGTTCGGCGCGGTGGGCGACGAATTGCGCAATGCCGCAATCGCTTACGCCGAGGAAGTGCGGCGCGGCGTGTTCCCGGGACCGGAACACAGCTTCTGATCGACAGACGGGAATGCTCACGTACATAGCCGATAGCTATGAACGTGAGCATTCGTTGTGCATAGCCCGGACTCCCCTGGGAAATCGATGGCAGACTCGTTGCCAAGAGAGTCATCGATCGATCAAAGGGAACCAATGTCGAAAACCCGTTGGACGAGCATCCTCCGGAACCGGCGTACGCCGTTATTGCTGGTGGCCACGGCGGCGACCGTCGCCCTGACCGCTGGCTGCGGAGGCGGTACGACCACGGGGTCCGGGCAGCCGAGCGGTACGAGCAAGCCCTCCAGCACCACCAAGGCGCCCACCACCAGCGGCACCACCGCCGCGCCCGGCACCGAGGGCGGCAAGGTGACCGTCTCCGATGCCGCCGCCGTGCAGCTCTGCGATCTGATTCGCCCGCAGCTCTCGGACTGGCGCGTGCAGGGTCCGACGCTGGGCGCCATCGCGCTCAATACCGCCGTGCACGAGTGGGCGCTGCGCAATGGCGGCATCAATATGCAGGTGCTGGGCGACAAGGACGTGGTGGACCGCATCATGATCGCCAATTGCCCGGATGTGCGGGATCAGGTGCTCTCGGCGCTGAACCTGCAGTCCATGGCCGCGGGAATCGCGTTCTGATGCGCACCCTGTACCCGGCGATCGAGCCGTACGAGCAGGGCCTGCTGGACGTCGGCGACGGCCAGCGGATCCATTGGGAGGTCAGCGGGAATCCGGCCGGTAAGCCGGTGGTGTTCCTGCACGGCGGGCCCGGCGGCGGCACCGCGCCGTTCCATCGGCAGTTCTTCGATCCCGAGGCGTACCGGATCGTGCTGTTCGATCAGCGCGGCTGCGGGCGGTCGGTGCCGCATATCGCCGACGGCGCCACGCTGGAGGCCAATACCACCTGGCATCTGGTGCGCGATATCGAGGCGCTGCGCACCCATCTGGGCGTGGAGCGCTGGCAGGTCTTCGGCGGTTCCTGGGGTTCGACGCTCGCGCTGGCGTACGCCCAGACCCATCCGAACCGGGTCACCGAGCTGATCTTGCGCGGGATATTCCTGTTGCGGCGCAAGGAAATCGACTGGTATTACAATGGCGCTGCGGGGTACGTGTACCCCGACGAGTGGGAGAAGTTCCTGGCGCCGGTGCCGGAAGCAGAGCGCGGCGGTGATCTGGTGGAGGCCTACCACCGCTTGCTACATTCCTCCGACGAGAAGCTCGCCACCGACGCGGCCGTCGCGTGGTCAACCTGGGAGGGCGCCACGAGTTCCCTGCTGCCCCAACCGGATCGGGTCGCCGAATCGGCCGATCCGCGCTTCGCGCTGGCCTTCGCCCGCATCGAGAACCACTACTTCCACCATCGCGGCTTCCTCGACGAGGGGCAGCTGCTGCGCGATATCGACCGCATCGCGCACATTCCCGGGGTGATCGTGCAGGGCCGCTACGACGTGGTGTGCCCGGCCGTGAGCGCCTGGGATCTGCGCAAGGTCTGGCCCAATTCGGAACTGCACCTGGTGCCCGATGCCGGTCACGCCGCCGCCGAACCCGGTATCACCCACCATCTGGTGGAAGCCACGGACAAGTACAGGACGTAAATGAGCACCACAGCCGGTCCCGCATTGATCGCCGCCTTGAACGTCGATGTGGACCGGCTGTGCGAAGCCGAACCTGATGTCCGCCAAAACCTTCCGGATTCGGTGCACCAGATGCGGGTGGCGACCCGGCGGCTCTGCAGCGTGCTGCGCTCCTACCGGCAGTTGCTGCCCCGTAAGCAGGTCACCGAGGTCCGCAACGAATTGCGCTGGCTGGCAGGGCTGCTCGGGGTGCCCCGGGATGCCGAGGTGCGGGCCGAACGGTTCGCGGCCCTGCTCGGCCAGAACGGGGCGCCCTTCGATGCCGATACCGTGCCGCTCGGTGAGAAGGCGGCGCCGAAGCCGGATTTCGGCGCCCGCCTGATCGCCGAGGAACGCGCCCGCTATGTCGAGGGCCACCGTGCCGCCGTCGACGCGCTCGACGGCCGCCGCTACCGCGCGCTGACCGGCCGCCTGCACGGCATGATCACCGATCCCCCGCTGCGCCCCGCCCACGCGAACAAGCCCGCGGCGGACGTCTTCACCGCCGTCCTCAAACACGACTTCCGCGACCTGCGCCGCCTGGTGCGCGCCGAACCGGCCCTGTCCGAAGCGGAGCGCGTCGAGCACCTGCACGATATCCGCAAGGCCGCCAAGCGATTGCGCTACTCCGCCGACGCCGCCACCAAGATCCTCGGCGAGCCCGCCGCCGCCCTGTCGAAGAACGCCAAACGCCTCCAGACCGTCCTCGGCGACCACCGCGACGCCGTCGAAGCCCTCGAGACCCTCCGCGCCCACGCCGCCGATGCCGGAGAATCCGGCTACCAACGCCTCTGCGACGCCGAGGAAGCCGCCGCCGCCAAGGCCCTCGAGCAATACCCGGCCGCCATCGAGTTCCTCCGGCATCACGCGCTGTAGGCGGACGGCGAGACCCTCGGCGTGCGCCGACTCGGCCTTATTCGGCGGGGAAGGTGAAGGTGACGGTGCGGGTGGTCGGGTCGGAGGTGGTGAGGCGGACTCGGACCTGTTTGCCTTCCGGTGGGGCGCCGGTGCATTTGGCGAGGACGGGTGGGTCGGCGACGAAGATTTCGGCGGGGCGGGTGCCGTTGGCTTCGCGGAGGACGACGGCGTCGAAGTCCGTGCCGAGGCGCTGGGCCAGGACGGTGGATTCGGTGAGGTCGAGGCAGGCGCGTTCGACCTTGCCCGCGGTGGCGTCGCTGCGGAGCATGGCGTCGGCGGCCTCGGCCAGACTGTCGCGGACCCACTGGGGGACGGGGGTATCGGCGCAGTGGGCGAGGCAGGTCTCGGTGGACCAGCGGTCGGAGAGGCGGCGCAGGGGGGGGCGGTGACGTGGGCGTAGGGTGCGCCGATTCCGCTGTGCTGCACGGTGTCCGGCTCCTGGCCGTTGAGCAGGGTATAGGAGGCGCCGCGCAGCAGGCCGGTGGCTTCGGACATGAGCACCAGGGCCGGTGGGGTGTTGGCGTCCAGGCCCGCGAGCATGCGGCCGACGGGGACCTCGGCGGGCCAGTCCACGCCCACGGCGGCGGCGGTGCGGCGCATGGATTCGATGGTGGCGGCGGCGGGCGGCGGCATGGTGCGCAGCAGGCCGATGTGGTCGGAGCCATTGCCGTCGAGCATGATTCGGGCGGCGCACATGCCGGTGAGCAGGGAGACCTGTTCGTTCCAGTCGTCGGCGGCGGTGCGGGGTTCGATGACCAGCTGCCAGTGGTTGTCCTTACCGTCCTCGTCGTGGCGGATCACGCTCTGGGCGGGCAGTCGCAGACTGATGGCGCCGCGTCGCAGACCCGCCTCGATGCGTAGCCTGCCGAACTCCGGCAGCGCGGTAATGGACGGATGCAGGCGACCGGCGTCGGCGTCGGCCTGCACCGCGGTGTAGTCGAGGCGGGCCCGGGAGCGCACCAGGGCGCGCTCGACCGAATACCGCCGCGGCTCGGCGTTTTCGTCGAGTTCGATGGTCCACAGGGCGGCCGCGCGATCGACATCGGGCAGCAGGCTCGCGCGCCCCTCGGACAGGACCCGGGGGTGCAGCGGCACGGTGCCGTCGGGGAAGTAGAAGGTCTGGCCGCGGGCGAGGGATTCCCGGGCGAGCGGCCCGTCGGGCGATACGAACGCGGCGACATCGGCGATGGCGTAGTGCAGGAGAAACCCGGTGGCGGTGCGCTCGAGATACAGCGCCTGATCCAGATCCATGGCGCCGGGCGGGTCGATGGTGACCAGCGGAATGTCACGGCGGTCCGCTCGAGACCCCGCGAACGCGTCGACCGCGTCGCGGGCCTCCGAGACGGCCTCGGACGGATAGTCCGAGGCCAATCCGAATTCGGTTCGGACGGCGCCGAAGTCAACCGGCGCCGACACGATCCTCTGATGCAGTTCCACTGCGTGCGCTGTCCCTTACTGCAGGGCCAGCATGGTCCCGTTCAGCTGATCGAACGGACCGTACACGGTGAACACCACCCGGCCGGCCGGATACTGAGACGACAATACCGCCGCCGAATCCAGCGAAGCGCCGAACGATGCGGCTGAGGGATGCGGCAGGCCCGCGATGGCCATGCCGATGTGGTTGTTCGCCACCCACTGCGTATCCGCCGGGCTGAGATCAACCTGCCACCCACCCGGCAGCGGGGTCACCGTGGCCGCCGAAGCGGATCCGGCGCCCAGCACAACCGAAACGGAAGCAGCAGCGGCGAGGAGCGCACCCGCTGCCAGTTTGCGAGCAATTCGCATATAGACGAGACCTGCTTTCCGACGTTCGTAGACCACCCTTGTCCGCTGCCCTTCGCAACGGAACTTTCCAACGCGCAACACTTTATGACGACGATCACGTCCGGGGCCAGTTCCGGGCAGATCGCCTGCTCGACACGCCGAGCCGCGCCGAAGCGAATCATGTGGCGCGCCGTCATTGTCGTCCAACCCGACGGTTTGTGCACATCGTTACCGGAGCGGCGTCGCGCACGCCGCCCTCGCTCTCCGCCACCACGGCGCGCGTTACCCAACGCGCCGTGGCTCTAAACCCTTCGCAGCCCGGCTATCTGCCGCGAATTCCACCGGGCAGCACGGCCGACAGCCACTTGAACAGATACGCGATCGCGAACAGTACGAGCACCGCCAGCGGCTGGATCAACATGGAAACCGACATCGATCCGCACCTCACCCTTCATTGGTCGACGCGCCCGGACCCGCTGCCCGCGATGACGCGTCTGAGTCATTCGAATTGGCTATTACCGAGCGGGTTTCGCGCCCGTCCGACGCCGCGCCGGAGGGCAGTTCCGCGGGCTTGGACGCATCGAGCGCGGCCGGAGGATCCGCGGGCGCGGGATCGTTTGCCACGACCGGGGAATCCGACGCCCGCCCCGCATCGGCGGCAGCGCTCCCGGCCGCCGCCGGAGCGCCCGGCGTCGCCCGCTCCAGGAAGCGCAGCAGTTCCACCGGGAACTGCAGCACCAGCGTCGAATTCTTCTCCGCCGCAACCTGTACGACGGTCTCCAGCAATCGCAGTTGCAGGGCGGCCGGGGACTGCGACATGCGGGCGGCGGCATCGGCCAGCTTCTGCGAGGCCTGAAACTCGCCGTCGGCGGAGATGACCCGGGCCCGGCGTTCGCGTTCCGCCTCGGCCTGGCGCGACATGGAGCGCTTCATCGAATCCGGTAGCGCCACATCCTTGATCTCGACGCGATCGATGTGCACGCCCCAGCCCAGGGCGGGCGAATCGATCATGAGCTCCAGGCCCTTGTTGAGCTGTTCGCGATTGGAGAGCAGATCGTCGAGATCGCTCTTGCCGATCACCGAACGCAGCGAGGTCTGGGCGACCTGACCGACGGCGTACAGGTAGTTCTCCACCTCGATGATGGCCCGCAGCGGATCGATGCCCCGGAAGTAGACGACCGCGTCCACCCGCACGGTCACATTGTCCCGGGTGATGCCCTCCTGGGCGGGCACCGGCATGGTGACGACCTGCATCGACACCTTGCGCATCTTGTCCACCGCCGGGATCAGCAGGCGCAGTCCGGGATCTCGCACGGCGCGCACCCGCCCGAGCCGGAACACCACGCCCTTCTCGTATTGGTTGACGACTCGCATTCCCGCGGCAATGGCGGCCGCTGCCGCCGTCAGCGCCCCGGAGGTGGCGATCAGTAAGAGTATTTCCATCGCGTGCCCCGCGAATTTCCCGCAGTGCCACGGATATCCGCCCGCGGCCTGCTTCCATCATGGCACCGCGGGCGGGCCCCCAAAAGGGGCGGACGAGTCGGTCTGTAAGCCGGATCCTGTCCCCGGTGCGAGCACCGGGTGGCGACCATCCATCTGGACACACCGTTGCCGGGTGCCTCGAGCAGTCCACCCGCAGGCTCGGGCGAGCAGCCCTCGAACGCCTGCGCAGCCGCACTCTCGCGAATGCGACCTTCGACCTTGCTCCGGGCGGGGTTTACCTAGCCGCTCCGGTCACCCGGTGCGCTGGTGCGCTCTTACCGCACCGTTTCACCCTTACTGGCCACTCACTCCGAAGAGCACAGCCGCCAGCGGTTTGTTTTCTGTGGCACTGTCCCGCGGGTCACCCCGGGTTGCCGTTAACAACCGCCCTGCTCTGTGGAGTCCGGACTTTCCTCGGCGCGGGGCGGCGGCATTCGCATGCCCGTTCCCTGCGCCGCGGCCGCCCGACCGACTCGTCCGCGGGACCCAAGGTACCGTAATGCGCCATGGAGCGTGTCGAGGTGGGGTTCCCCTCCGGTGGTGATGAATGTGCGGGCTGGCTCTATCTCCCGGACGGACCGCCCAGACCCCGGCCGCTCGTCGTCATAGGACACGGCCTCGGCGCCGACCGGGAAATGGGCTTGGACCGCTACGCGCGGCGGTTCGCCATGGCGGGAATGGCGGTGCTGGTCTTCGATTACCGGGGGTTCGGGGCGAGCGGCGGGGAGCCGCGGCAGGTGATCAATATCGCGCGGCAGCGGGCGGACTGGTATGCGGCCATTGCCTACGCGCGCACGATTCGCGGAATCGATGCCACTCGAATCGCGCTGTGGGGCAGTTCCTTCGGCGGCGGGCATGTGCTGTCGGTGGCGCCGGACGATCACTACATCGCGGCGGTGGTGGCGCAGTGCCCGTTCACCAGTGGCTGGTCCTCGGCCATGGCGAAGGGGCCGATCAGCCTCACCAAGACGGGCACGATGGCGCTGACCGATCTCATTGTCGGCCCGATCATCCGCAAGCCGATCAAGGCGCGGCTGGCGGGCAAGAAGCACTCCGCGGCGCTCATGAGCGCCGCCGACGTCCCCGAGGGATTCGGCCGCCTCGCCGAGGAGAGTAGTCGGTACCGTCCGAAAGTGGCTGCCCGCGTGGGTGTGTCGACCCTGTTCGGCTCCCCGCCCGCCGCACCAAGGACATCAAGGCGCCGGTCTTCTGCGCCGTCTGCGACAACGACACCGTCGCCCCGGCCGGACCAACCCTGAAGGCGGCCGAGCGCACCAAGCACGCGGTGGTGAAGCGATATCCCATCGGGCACTTCGACATCTACTTCGACGACTGGTTCGAGAAGGCCGTCTTCGATCAGACCGAATTCCTCAGCGCGGTCCTGCGGCCGTGAACGGCCGCGCCGGAATCCGTTCAGAGATACGAGGTATCGTTCACCAGCCGCACCGACGATCCGCCGTCCGGATAGAACTCGGCGATGGACAGCGATGCCAGATCCAGGTGCAGCCGGTACAGCAGCGACGGCCCCACCCCCAGGGCCAGCTGCAGCAGTGTCTTGATCGGCGTGACATGGCTCACCACAAGCACATTCGCGCCCGGATACAACGCCACCAGATCCCGCCGCACCCCTTCGATCCGCTCCCGCACCTGATCGAAGCTCTCCCCGCCGGGCGCGGGCAGCGACGGATCCCCCAGCCACCGCGCATGCGACTCCGGATCCCGCTCCCGCGCCTCCAGGAACGTCATCCCTTCCCATTCCCCGAAATCCGTCTCGATCAACCCGTCCAGCACCCGAACGGGCACCCCCAGCGCCCGCCCCGCGGCCTCGGCCGTCTCCTGCGCCCGCCCCAGCGGCGAACACACGATCGCCGCGATATTCCCCTTACCCGCAAGCATTTTCGCCGCCCGAGCCGCCTGCTCCCGCCCCAACTCCGTCAACGGCGGATTCCCCCGCCCCGAATACCGCCGCTGCACCGACAATTCCGTCTGCCCGTGCCGCAACAGCAACAACCGCGTCGGCCGACCGACCGCCCCCGTCCATCCGGGCGCAGCTCCGCCGCTGCCCCCTTCGGCCGACGAGCTCTCCTCCAAGGGAAGCAGTTCGGCGCCAGCACCGGAATTCCCGGCCGCCCCCACGGCGGACGGCTCCTGCGACGACAGCGCGGTCCGGACCTCATCGACAATGTGCGCGTCGTCCATGGCCTCATTGGCCAGTCGATCGGCGTGCGAGTTCTCGTTGCGCGGAATCCAGGCGAAGCTCACCCGATCGAACCCGGCGACCAACTGCCGCGCCCGCTCGGCGAGGGGAATCATGGCCTCGTGCTTGACCTTCCAGCGCCCCGACATCTGCTCGACCACCAGCTTGGAATCCATCCGCACCGACACCTCGCGCGCCCCGAGCTCGGCCGCCGCCTCCAAACCCGCGATCAGACCCCGGTATTCAGCGACATTGTTGGTGGCGACCCCGAGGAACTCCTTGCGCTCGGCCAGCACTCGCTCCCGATCGGCATCCCACACGACCGCGCCGTACCCGGCCGGTCCGGGATTCCCGCGCGAGCCACCGTCCGCTTCAACGATCACCATGCTCGCCACCGCTCACCCTCCACATTCCGACGTGCCATCGCGACGGGTCCGACCTGTCCGGACGGAGCGCGCCATCCGCTCGGTCAGCCCGCGCGCAGGTCGCATACTGCCATTCGCGCCCGCCCGCATCAGGTCAGGGGGCGATGAGTTGCAGCGCGCGGTCGGGGAACTGCGCGCGGGCGGTGATCACAGTCCGGATTGCTTGGTGCGCACCAGGATCGCGTTGCATTCGGGGCAGCGCAGGACCAGATCGGGGGCGGCCTTGGCAATGCGGGCGATTTCGCCGCGGTCGAGTTCCATGCGGCAGGCGCCGCAGCGGCGGGCCTGGAGCAGGCCCGCGCCGACGCCGTATCCGGCGCGCTGCTTGTCGTAGGCGGCGAGCAGGTCGGCGGGGAAGACGCCGGTGAGGGCGGCGCGGTCGGATTCGCAGCGCTGCTGGGCGACGGTCAGGTCGGCGAGGGCGTCGTCGCGGCGGCGCTCGGCGTCGACGAGATCCTGTTCGGCCTTGTCGAGGTTGGCACCGGCGTGGTCGTGGTCGGCGGCGGCGGCCTCGCGGCGCTCCATGACCTCGATCAGATCGTCCTCGAGGACCTTGCGGCGGCGTTCCAGGCTGGTCAGCTCGTGCTGGAGCTCCGAGAGCTGCTTGGCGCCGACCGAACCGGCGGTCAGCAGGCCGCGGTCGCGCTGCTCACGCTTGGCGACGGCCTCGATCTCGCCCTCGAGCTTGCGAATATCGCGGTCCAGATCGTCGATGAGGATCTCGACCTTCACCGCGGCATCCTTGCGGGTCGTCCGTTCCGCCTCGAGCTGCCGCACCTCCTGCTCCTCGGGCAGCACCTTGCGGCGATGCTCGATCCTCGTCAGCTCGGCGTCGACAGCGGCGAGGTCGAGCAGCTTGGCCTGGATCGATGGTTCGGCATTCAACGCGGAAGGTCTCCTGGACGCTATGGACGGTTCAAGACTCCCACCGTACCCGTCTTCGGCATCCCGATTGGCCAACCCAGCCGCAAGCTGGACATTCGATCGGCGAGGACCTGGGCGCGGGCGAAAAACACCGGACGGCCGGGTGACGGATGTGACATCGTCGCCTCATGGCAGAGCATGTGTACGAGGTCGAGGTGACGTGGTCGGGCGCGACCACCGGGTACCGGTCGTATTCGCGGGACCACGAGGTGCTCGCGGCGGGACGACCGCCCATCCCGGCCACCTCCGATCCGAAATTCCGGGACAGCAAGGAGCGGTGGAATCCGGAACAGCTGCTGGTGGGGGCGCTGTCGGACTGCCACATGCTGTGGTTCCTGCATCTGTGCGCCGAGGCGGGCGTGGTGGTGACGGGCTATCACGACAGCGCGGTCGGAGTGATGGACGACGAGCGTTTCCAACTGGTCACGCTGCGCCCCCGGGTCACCGTGACCGAGCCGGACATGATCGAGACGGCCATGGGCCTGCACGAGGAAGCGCACAAGAAATGCTTCATCGCCAATTCGGTGAATTTCCCTGTGGCGCACGAGCCGACGGTCGTGGCCGAGTAGCCGTGGTCGCCGCGTAGGCGCGATCCTCGCCGAGGTCAGCCTTCCGCCGCGCCGATGCTCCACGGATCGGTGCGCAGCGTGGACACCCGCGTCTCGATATCCGGCAGCGCCGCCCGCACGACGCCTTCCGCCTGTGCGCACCAAGGGAATTCGGTCGCCCAGTGGGCGGCGTCGACCAGCGCCGGGCCACCGGCGCGCAGGTGCTCGTCGGCCGGGTGGTGCCGCAGGTCGGCGGTGACGTAGGCGTCCACGCCGAGGCGGGCGACCTTGCCGAGGAAGGAATCCCCCGCGCCGCCGCACACCGCGACGGTGCGGATGATCCGATCCGGATCCCCGGCCGCACGCACGCCCCAGGTGGTCGCGGGCAATCCCTTGCGCACGCGAGCGGTGAACTCGCGCAACGATTCCGGCGCGGCGAGCTCGCCGACCCGGCCGATGCCCAGCCCCGACGGCAGCGCCGCCCGCTCGGTCACGTGATAGGCGGGCTCCTCGTACGGATGCGCGGCCCGCAAGGCCGCCAGCACCGCCGCGCGCCGGGCCGGAGGCGCGATCACCTCGATCCGGTCCTCGTCGACGACCTGCAATTCGCCGATCGCGCCCAGCGCCGGATTCGCACCGTCGAGCGGCCGGAACTGCGCGGTGCCCGCGACCCGCCACGCACTGTCGTCATAGTGCCCACTCGCACCCGCACCCGCCGCGAACAGGGCGGCCAGCACCGCCTCGGTATGTGCGCGCGGTATCACCACCGACCAAGCGTCAAGGGCGGTAACCGGTTTCGGATCCAGCGGCCCCGTGACGGTCAGCCCCATCGCCTGCGCCAAGGCGTCCGATACACCCGGATCTGCCGAATCGGCATTGGTGTGCGCGGTGAACAGCGCACACCCGGACCGAATCAGCCGATGCAGCAACGCCCCCTTCGGCGTATCCGCCGCCACCGTATCCACCCCGCGCAACAGCAGCGGATGATGCACGACGAGGGCCTGCGCCCCCCATTCGATCGCCTCGTCCACCACGGCCGCCGTCGCATCCACCGCGAACAGCACCCGCGAAACACTCTCCCCCGGATCCCCGCACACCAGCCCCACCGAATCCCACGATTCGGCCAGCTTCGGCGGATAAGCCGCCTCCAGCGCCGCAATGAGATCCGCCAGCCGCACCGCCGTCACCACAACCGAACCTCCTCCGAGACAGTCACATTCATATCGCAGTCAACCCAACCCGTGCGGCGCACCGTACGGCCGAACCCGCCCACCGCTACCGGAACGGCAAGTCGCCCCGCCCACCCCGACCGCAGCGGCAGACCGACCCCCGCCCCCGCGACCGGAGGTCGCCCCGCCCCCCGCAGAGGTCCTCCGGTCCGCGGCCGCGCCTCACAGACCGACCTCGCGGATCGCCGCGACCAGCCGATCCACCTCGGCGGCGGGCCGCACGGCCAACCGCAGGAACCCGGCGCCCAACCCCGGGAAGGTGTCCCCTCGCCGCACCGCGATCCCCTTGTCCGCGAGCCGCTTCCGCAGCAACTCGGCATCCGGAACCCGAATCAGCAGAAACGGCCCGCGCGCCGGTTCGTGCACCTCGACGCCGAGCTCGCGCAGCCGCGGAATCATCGCCTCCCGATCGGCCGCAATGGCTTCCGCCTTCCGCTGCGACTCCGCCACCGCCTCGGGCTCGGCGGTCGCCGCGATCGCCTCCAATTGCAGTGTGCCCAAAGGCCAATGCGCCCGTCCATGGTTCAACCGCGCCAGCACCTCCGGATCCCCCAGCACGTACCCGCACCGCAGTCCGGCCAGGGCCCACGTCTTCGTGAGACTCCGAAACACCAGCACATCCGGGTAACTCACCCCTGCAAGCGATTCCGCCTCCCCCGGGACCGCGTCGGCGAAGGCCTCGTCCACGACGACAATCCGCCCGGCCCGCCGCAACCCCAGGATGCTCTCGGCCGGATGCAGCACCGACGTCGGATTGGTCGGGTTCCCCACGACCACCAGATCCGCCTCCTCCGGCACCACCGCCGACTCCAGCAGATACGGCGCTTCCAACACCACTCGCACCACCGGCACCCCCGCCTCCCGCAATGCCAACTCCGGCTCGGTAAAAGACGGATGAATCACCGCCGCCACCCGCCGAGGCTCAGCTTCGATCCCCGCCGTCAACCGCGGCAGCATGGCGAATCCCTCGGCCACCCCGGCCAGCAACAGCACCTCTTCGGCCCGCCGCCCGTGCCGAGCCGCGACCGCCTCCCGAGCCGCCCGCTCCTCCCCCGCATCCGGGTATCGCCCAAGCTCCGCGAGTCGCCCCGCCAGCCGCTCCCGCAACCACTCCGGAGGCCCGCTCCCCTGCACGTTCACCGCGAAATCGACCATCCCCGCCCGCGTCTCCACATCCCCGTGATGCCGCAACTTCGCAAGGTCGACATTCGTGGCATCCGGATCCGCCGCTGCGGCCTTCGCAGCGGGGTGGGGGTCGTGGTCGGCGGTGTCCTGCGGCACAGCAGTCTACCCTACGTGGCCGGGGTTCGGGGCCAACCGACAGAATGGCTGGTGTGGGCGAGCTGCATGTGACCTTCATCTGCACCGGGAACATCTGCCGGTCTCCGATGGCGGAGAAAATCTTCCAGGCGCATCTCGAGCGCGCGGGTCTCGGTGACCGGGTGCGGGTGAGCAGTGCCGGGACGGGGAGTTGGCATGTGGGGGACGAGGCGGATTCGCGGACGAATCGGGAGCTGCGGGCGCACGGGTATCCGGTGGGGCATGCGGCGGCGGTGATCGGAAGCGATCATCGGGATGCGGATCTGCTGGTCGCCCTGGATACCGGGCACGAGCGGGAGCTGGCGCGAATGGGCGTGCCGTCGGAGCGGCGGCGGCTGCTGCGCAGCTTCGATCCGGCGGCGGACGGGGCGGATGTGCCGGACCCGTATTACGGCGATCAGTCGGATTTCGTGCTCGTGCGTGAGCAGATCGAGGCGGCGGTGCCCGGACTGCTGGACTGGGTGCGCGAACAGCTCGGCGAACCCGGGAGCGGTGAGCGCGCATGAGCGGGACCAAGCTCTCCGGACTGCGCCGCCTCGGCTTTCTGCTACGACCCAGCTGGGTGATCCTGGCGGCGGTGGTCGCCGGATTCGCCTACCTGTGCTTCACCGTGCTCGCCCCGTGGCAGCTGGGCAAGAACACCTCCACCTCGGAACGCAATCAGCGCATTGCCGACTCCGTGGAAGCGGCCCCGGTGGATGTCACCACCGTGCTCGGCGGCCCCGGTAAGGACACCGAGTGGCATCGCGTCACCGCCGAAGGCAGCTACGTCCCCGACTCGACGGTCCTGGTCCGCCTCCGCCACCTCGACGGCGCCCCCGCCTATTCGGTGCTGGCCGCCTTCCGCCTCGACGACGGCCGCACCCTGCTGGTCGACCGCGGCCAGATCGCCGCCGTCAACGGCACCCGCGCCCCCGAGATCCCCGCCCCGCCCACCGGCCAACAGCATCTCGAGGCCCGCGTCCGCGCCTCCGAAGGCATCATCGAATCCAAGCCCCCCATGACCGAAGACGGCTACCGCCAGGTCTATTCGACCGACACCGCCCAGGTCTCCACCGTCCTCGCCCTCCCCCTCACCCCCATCCCCACCGACGGCCGCGGCGGCTACCTCCAACTCGACCCCGGCCAGCCCGGCGTCTTCACCCCCGTAGCCCTCCCCCAACTCGACGCGGGCCCCTACCTCTCCTACGGCCTGCAATGGCTGGCCTTCGGCATCATGGCCCCCCTGGGCCTCGGCTACTTCGTCTACGCCGAACTCCGCGCCCGCCGCCGCGAACGCGCCGCCACTGCCCCGAAACCCGCAACCACGCAGCCCACCCCGGCCGCACCGACCGCTCCCTCAGCGACCTCGAGCGAGCCCCCGAGCGCCCCACCCGCAAAGCCCACCAATGAGGCCCGCCTAGCCGACCGCTACGGCGGCACCCGCCGCTAACCACCCCAGTTCACACCCCTTCGGCTCGGTTCACACCCAATCCAGTGCACCAATAACGGGTGTGCACCAACGGGAAAGGGTGTGAACCGCGCCGGGGGTGGGTGGGGTGGGGTCGGATAGCCTCGCCGGGTGCGTGGGACTTCGATTGCGGTGGGGCTGGTGCTGGGGTTTGCGTTGGATCGCGGTCTGGGTGATCCGCGACGGGGGCATCCGGTGGCGGGGTTCGGGTCGGTGGCACAGGCGCTGGAGCGAGTGATCTACCGGGATGGGCGGGGTGCGGGTGTTGTGCATGAAGTGTTGTTGGTGGGGGCTACGGGTGGGCTGGGGATTGGGGTGGCGCGGGCTGTTTCCGGGAGGCGTACCGGTGAAGTGTTGGTGACGGCGGTGGCGGCTTGGACCGTGTTGGGTGGGACCACGTTGGCGCGGACGGGGCGGAGCATGGCGGATCGGCTCGAGGCGGGGGATCTGGAGGGGGCGCGGGAGTTGCTGCCTTCGCTGTGCGGGCGGGATCCGGGGGTGCTCGATGCTGATAGGTTGGCGCGGGCGGCGTTGGAGTCCATTGCGGAGAACACCTCCGATGCGACGGTGGCGCCGCTGGTTTGGGGTGCGGTGGCGGGGGTTCCGGGGCTGCTGGGGTATCGCGCGGTGAATACGCTCGATGCGATGGTCGGCTATCGGAATGCGCGGTACGAGCGGTTCGGGTGGGCCGCGGCGCGGACCGACGACATCGCGAATCTGCTGCCCGCGCGTGTCAGTGGCGCCATCACCACCGCCCTGGCGCCGCTCGTCGGCGGCCGCCCGGCCGATGCGTGGCGCGCGTGGCGCCGCGACGCCGCCAAGCACCCGAGCCCGAATGCCGGTGTGGCGGAATCCACCATGGCCGGTGCGCTCGGCGTGACTCTCGGCGGGCGCACCGAATACCGGCACGGCGTCGAAATGCGCCCCACCCTGGGCGATGGCCCCACCCCTGTGGTGCGCGACCTCCGCCGCGCGGTTCGGCTCTCCGAAGCCGTCCAACTCGCCACCGCCCTCGCCGCAGCAGCTTTCGCCCTGGCCCGCCGCCGCGCCTGACCCCGCCACTTCGGGGCGGGGGCCGGGGATGTCACAGTTGTGCGGTGTGTGTCGTCTGTTCGGTGAAGGCCGGATGGCGTGCGGGAATGAACGGTGAGGGCTATGAGTGACGACGAGCGGCGGGGTGTGCCCGATCAGGCCGAGTTGGCGCGGCAGTTCGAGGAGCATCGGGGGTATTTGCGGCGGGTTGCTTACAGCACGCTGGGGAGTCTCAGTGATGCCGATGATGTGGTGCAGGATGCCTGGTTGCGGTTGCAGCGGTACTACGAGACCAGCCCGGAGGGGGCTGATATCGAGAATCTGCGGGCGTGGCTGACCACGGTGACCGGGCGGCTGGCGCTGGATCATCTCGGGTCGGCGCGGGCGCGACGGGAGCAGTACATCGGGGAGTGGCTGCCGGAGCCGGAGATCACCTCCTGGGATGATCCGGCCGATCGGATTTCGCAGGACGAGCGGGTCACCACGGCGCTGCTGGTGGTGCTGGAGTCGCTGTCGCCCGCCGAGCGTACGGCGTTCGTGCTGCAGGATGTGTTCGGTATGACCGGTCCGGAGGTCGCGGAGGTGGTCGGGCGGACACCGGCGGCGGTGCGGCAGTTGGCTTCTCGGGCACGCAAGCATGTGGAGGCGGGTACGCCGCGCTTCCCGGCCAGCCCGGACGAGCACAACAAGGTGGTGTCCGCCTTCGCGGTCGCGTGGCGGTCCGGGGATTTGAGCGCGCTGCTGGGGCTGCTCGATTCCGATGTCACCTTCACCGCGGACGGCGGCGGCAAGGTGCAGGCGTTCATCGATCCGCTGCACGGCGCCGAGACCGTGGCCAATACCTTCCTGGCCTTCCTCGCCCATGCGGCGCGCGAGGGTGGCGCGTGGGGCCGGTCGGTGCTGGTCAACGGGCGGCCGGGCCTGGTGGTGTTCGACGGTCAGCACACGGGCGTGTTCTCGTTCACCATCGACGACGGCCGCATCACCAATATCGATGTGGTCCGCAATCCGGACAAGCTGCAGAACCTGCCCGCCGAGGGCGAACCGGATTGGCAGCTCGGGAACACCGACGGCGCGCAGACGGCCGACTGATTGCCGAATCGGCGGGCCCGCAACCGGATTCGTTCCGGCTGCGGGCCCGCCGTCGTCTAACCCCGGCCCTGCGGCGAGCCGAGAATGCTCAGAAATGTCGTCTTGCCCGCGGGTTTCAGCCCATGTGCGGCGGCGACCTCACCGGAGAACAGCTGTCCGTCGTCGGCGGTAAGACCTTGGGCCAGACCGTGATCGGCATCGCAGGCGGCGCGCCAGCCCCGGTCGGCAATGGCGCGGGCATAGGGCAGGGTGGCGTTGGTGAGCGCCCAGGTGGAGGTGTGCGGTACCGCGCCGGGCATGTTCGCGACGCAGTAGAACAGTGAATCCGCCACTCGGAAGGTGGGTTTCGCGTGCGTGGTGGGATGCGAGCTCGCGAAGCAGCCGCCCTGGTCGATGGCGATGTCCACCAGCACCGAGCCGGGCCGCATGCCCGCGAAGAGGGTGTCGGGCACCAGTTTCGGCGCCCGCGCGCCCGGCACCAGCACCGAGCCGATCACCAGATCCGCGCCGAGCACGGCGCGTTCGACCTCGGCCGCATTGGAGCCGAGCGTGGTGACGCGGCCGCCGAAGCGCGCGTCCAGCTCGCGCAGGCGCGGAATATTGGTGTCCAGCACGGTGACCCGCGCGCCCATGCCGACGGCGACCGCGGCGGCATTGCTGCCCGCCATGCCGCCGCCGAGCACCACCACATCGGCGCGCCGCACCCCGGGCACCCCGCCGAGCAGGACGCCCGCCCCGCCCTGCGGCGTCATGAGGTGATAGGCGCCGACCTGGGTGCCGAGCTTGCCCGCCACCTCGCTCATGGGCGCCAGCAATGGCAGCGAACCATCAGCAGCGCGCACGGTCTCGTAGGCGATGGCGGTGATCCCCGACTGCAGGATGGCATCCGTGCACTCGCGCGAGGCCGCCAGATGCAGAAAGGTGAACAGCACCTGCCCCGCCCGCATGCGCGGATACTCCACGGCAATGGGCTCTTTCACCTTCAGCACCAGGTTGGCCACATCCCAGACATCGTCCGCCCTGGTCAGCAACTTGGCCCCGGCCGCGAGATAGTCGGCGTCGGCAAACCCCGACCCGACCCCCGCCCCCTCCTCGACCACCACCTCATGCCCGTGCCGCACCAACTCCCCGGCTCCCGCCGGTGTGAGCGCGACCCGATACTCCTGCTCCTTGACCTCCCGTGGGACACCGATCCGCATACCGCCATGGTGGCCCAGAACTCCGCTCCCGGCCATGAGCGCCACGACGCAAGTTCCGATCCGCAATCCGATAGCAATCGGAAGAAGGGCGGGGGCTGAGTCCCCGGACCCCCTTAGAAGAAAGGCGAAGGCTAGACCTCCGAGCCCCTAGGAGCGGAGCCTCGGGCCCGCCTAACAGGGTCGCGGGCCGAAATCGCGAGCCCTGCAAGCGAGGTCGCGGGAGGCTCCGGGCGTCACCAGACGTCGCGGACCACCGATCCGGCCCCCCATCCCCTGGACGAGTTGCGGGATGAGCCGTGCTGGGCTCGTCAGGCGGAGACGGTGAGTACTTCGCCGGGGACGGGGATGCGGAGTTGGTGGGTGCGGTTGGCGTAGGCGAAGTTGCGGATGAGGTAGTCGAGGGGTTCGGAGAAGTGGGCCCAGCCTTCGGCGTGGACGGGGATGATGAGGGCGTCGTTCAGGGCGGCGGCGGCTTTGACCGCGGTGCGGCCGTTGAGGGTTACGTCGGTGTCGCCGAAGCGGTCGACGTTGGCGGCGCCCACGTTGAGGATGGCCAGGTCGATTCGGCCTATGCGGGTGGCGATCTGGTGGACCAGGTCTACGGAGGCGTTGTCGCCGGAGATGTAGACGGTGGGGTGGTTGTCGGCTTGGAGGACGAAGCCGGTGACTACACCGGAGAAGGCTTCGGCGCCTTCGGGGCCGTGCAGGGCGGGGACGCCGGTGACGGTGACGTCGCCGATGCGGACGGATTCCCAGTTGCGCAGGCCCTGAACGCCTTCCATGCGTCCGGCGGCGTCGGGGGTGGACAGGACGCGGTCGACGGTGGTGAGGAATTCCCGGCCGGAGGTGTCGAGGTTGTCGGGGTGCTGGTCGTGCGAGAGCAGCACCACGTCCACCGCGCCGATCCGGTCGGCGGGGACGGCCGGGCCGGTCAGCTTGTGCAGGGTGATCCCGACGTCGTAGCTGCCGGGCGCATCGAACGTGGGATCGGTCAGCCAGGTCAGGTTGCCGTAGCGGAAGCGCACGGTGGGCCCGCCGATGTGCAGGAGTTCGAGGGTGGCGGAGGCGATCGTGTTCGTCATGACACCGAGTTTCGTGAATCGGCGAGCGGCGCAACAGTGGCCCGAAGGCCGGGCATCGATAAAATCGGGCCATGCATTCGGTGGCCGTGCTGGCATTCGATCAGATCAGTCCCTTCCATTTGTCGGTGCCCGGCTTGGTATTCGGCCGCATCGGCGCGGGCGAGGAGCGCGGCACGCCCTATCGCGTGCGGGTGTGCGCCGAAGCTCCCGGAATCCTGTCCACCCCGGCCGGATTCGACATCATCGTGCAGCACGGCCTGGAAGCCCTGGACGAGGCGGACACGGTCGTCATCCCGAGCTGGCAGCGCCATCGCCCCCTGCCCGATCCGACGCGCGACGCCCTGCGCCGCGCCCACGCGCGCGGCGCCCGCATCGCCGGGCTCTGCCCGGGCTCGTGGGCCGTCGCGGCCAGCGGTCTCGCCGACGGCCGCGAACTCACCACGCACTGGTCCGCGGCCGCCGAACTGGCCCGCGCCTTTCCGGCCGTCCGCGTCCGCGCCGACACCCTGTGGTCCGATCACGGCGATGTCATCACCTCCGCCGGGGTCGCCGCCGCCCTCGACTGCTGCCTGCACCTGGTCCGCGCCGACCTCGGCAGCCGCATTGCCACCGACCTCGCCCGCGCCCTGGTCCTGGCCCCGCACCGCAGCGGCTCACAGGCCCAGTACATCCCGGTGGCCGTCCCCGACGCCCTCGACGACGACCCGCTCGAACACGCCATGGTCTGGGCCAGAACACATCTCGACGAACCCATCGACCTGGACTCCTGGGCCCGCACGGCCTTGATGTCGCGCCGCACCTTCACCCGCCGCTTCCGCGACCGCACCGGCTCCAGCCCGCAACAGTGGCTGCTGCATCAGCGCATCGACCGCGCCCGCCTGCTGCTGGAATCCACCGGCGACACCATGGACCGCATTGCCGCCGACGCCGGTCTGGGCACCGCCGTCAACCTCCGCCACCATTTCCACCGCGTACTCGGCACCACCCCCGCCAACCACCGCGCCGTGTTCCGGGCCGCCGCCCCCGGTCTGTGAACGCGCGCGGATCCGGGCGAGCGCGCGGATCCGGCCACCCGCTAGGTTCTGGTCATGATCATTCAGCTGGGCGAGCATTCGCCGGAGATCGACGAGAGCGCGTGGATCGCGCCCAATGCCACGGTGATCGGGCGGGTGCGGCTGGGAGCCGAAGTGAGCGTCTGGTATTCGGCGGTGCTGCGCGGGGATATGGATGCGATCAGCGTGGGTGAGCGGTCCAATATCCAGGACGGGTGCGTCCTGCACGCCGATCCCGGATTCCCCTGCACGGTCGGTGCGGGAGTCTCGGTCGGGCACAATGCGATTCTGCACGGATGCACGGTGGGCGACGATGTGCTCGTCGGCATGGGCCCCACGGTGCTCAATGGCGCGGTGATCGGCGCGGGCAGTCTCATTGCCGCCAATGCCCTGATTCCGGAGGGCGCGCAGATTCCGCCGGGTTCGCTGGTGGCCGGAATTCCCGGCAAGGTGCGCCGTGAACTGGGCGAGGCCGAGCTGGATCGGATTCGCCTGAATGCCGCTGCGTACCTGCACAACATGAGCCTGCACCGGGTCGGTCAAGAGCGCTGACTGCAAGGGGTTTGTGATAAGTCCCACACTGAACAAGCGACCATATAACCCGCTGCTAGCATTCTCGAAGCGTTCCCCGGCGGCCCGGGTTATGCCGCCGCTTGCCGGGTGCGCGCTCGGGCTAGCAGGAGGTTTCATACGGTGTCGTACGAGCATGACGGTATGCACCGACGGCGAATCAGCGTGGCCGATATCGCGGCCCAGCCGGGAGGCATCGAGGCGCTCCAGCGCCGAGTTCACGAGTTACGTTGCAGCGGTATAGATTTCGCGGCGAATGCGATCGAGCGCGAGATGGCGGCGCTGAAGCTGCATTGATCGGCGGGCCCCACACCCACCCCGGTGAGACGATGAGATAATCGCTGCGCCCTAGCCGCAATGTCGCGGATGCCAACCGATCGACTGGAGACTCGATGCCGTCCGTGCCCGCCATACTGCAACGCATCCTGGAGAAGCCGCGGGCCGAGGGCGAACAGCTATTGGAGAGTGCCCTATCGGCATTCCTCGACTTCGGAATCAAGCGAACCAGCATGGGGGAGATCGCCCGTCGCGCCGGAATCAGCCCCGCGACGCTGTACCGGCGCTTCGAATCCAAGAACGATCTCGTCGAGGCCGTGAGCGTGCGCGAGGCACAGCAGTTCGTGGCCGCCATCGACCAGCGGGTGCAGGAAGTCGCGCACACCGGCGCCTCGGTCAGCGAGCAACTGGTCGAGATCTTCGTCGCCTTCATCACCAACCTGGCCAATAACAAACTGCTGCAACGACTCCTGCGCACCGAGCCCGACGTGATCCTGCCCCGGCTCACCACCGAGGCCGGTCCGGTGCTGGCGGTCGGCCGCACCTATCTGGCCGAAAAGCTGCGCACGCTCCAGGAATCCGGCAATGTCCCGGACTTCGACGCCGAACTGGTCGCGGAAGTGCTTGCGCGCCTGGGCCAGTCGCTGGTGCTGACGCCGGACGGGCTCATCCCGCTCGGCGACGAGCAGGCCGCCCGCGATTTCGCCCGCCGCACCATGCTGCCCATGGTGGGCGTGCAGCCGGACTGACTGCAAGAGATCGTTAAGCCGATCACGGGTCCGGCATTGCCAGACTGAGCCCATGAAGCTCCGCCTGCCGCAGTCGGTCCGCTCCCGGGCCGCCGCTTGGTTCCGCCCGCGCCGTCTGGCGAAACTCCTGGTCGCCGGTGTGCTCGCCGCACTGCTGGTGGGCGTGAGCTCGGTGCTGTGGGTCCGGTTCACCACCGAGGATTTCCTGTACAGCGCCGAGACCGTCCCGAATGCCGATGTGGCCATCGCCTTCGGCGCGGAGGTCTACGACGACGGCACGCCGTCGGAATTCCTCGCCGCCCGTCTCGATCTGGGTCGACGCCTGCTCGAATCCGGCAAGGTGAAGGCGCTGCTGCTCACCGGCGACAATGGGCGCGCCTCCTACAGCGAACCCGACAGCATGCGCGACTACCTCGTGCGCAAGGGCGTGCCCGCCGCCAAGATCGCGCTCGACTACGCGGGTTTCAGCACCTACGAATCCTGCGCCCGGGCACACCGGATCTTCGGCGTGAACAGCGCCATCGTGGTGACCCAGGACTTCAGTCTGCCGCGCACCGTCGCCCTGTGCCGCTCAGTCGGCATCGACACCCTGGGCGTCGGCGATGACGGCCGCCTGCACGACGGCACCTATCGCCGGAACTGGCTGCGCGATCAGCTGGCGACCACGAAGGCCGTGTATTCGATCGTGGCCCAGCCGGATCCGACCTTCCTGGGCAGGCAGGAGACCACCGTCCGCGATGCCATGGCCGCGGATTCCGGCAGCTAGGGCCGCTCCGAGTCGATCGCGGCATCCGGCTCGGCCGAGGTCTCCGGCCCTCGCGCCGCCCGCCCCGCGCGGCGATGCTGCCGCCATTTCCAATAGACCAGTCCCAGCACCGCCAGTACTGCGAGCCCGATCGCCAGATCGGCGTCGGCCTCCTTGACGATCTTCGTAAAGGATTGCCCGACCAGGTATCCCGCCAGGACGAGCACCGATCCCCACACGATCGCGCCCGCGAGGCTGGCGAGCAGGAAGCGTCGGAACGACATGGACGACATGCCGACCAGCTTCGGCAGCATGGTCCGGAAGAAGGCGCTGAAGCGTCCGAACAGAATCGCCCAGACGCCGCGCCGTTC
Source organism: Nocardia crassostreae (assembly GCF_001613405.1). Taxonomy (GTDB): domain Bacteria; phylum Actinomycetota; class Actinomycetes; order Mycobacteriales; family Mycobacteriaceae; genus Nocardia; species Nocardia crassostreae. The sequence continues at coordinate 353,539 of NZ_BDCH01000020.1, read as the reverse complement.
CAGGAAGCCGCCCGCCTTCTCCAGATTCGCGCGGTAACGCTCCAGAATGGCCCACTGCATGACGCGCGGGCCGTACGCCCTGCCGGACAGATACCCGACACCCGCGCCCAGCACCGCGGCCACCACGACCAGGGCGAGCGTCGTCGCCAGATTCAGGTGACCCTGACTGGCGGCGACGCCCGCGAGAATGGCGGCGGTATCACCGGGGACCAGTAGTCCGAAGACCATGGCCTCCTCGGCGAAGACCAGCAGTCCGACGACGAGGTAGGTCCAGACCGGGGAGAAGCTGAGTATTCGCTGTATCAGCTCATCCATGGCGACGACGCTAATCGCCGCGCCGCCGCGAGCGCGGCAGACACTCCCTGGTTCAGGCCCGCGCGTGCAGCGCCTTCACCGTCGGAGAGCTCTCCACCGTATTCGAATCCGGGTAGGTGCGCAGGACTCGATCGGCGGTGCCGGAGGTGGTGACGGTGAACCAGTAGTGCTCGTTCTTGAAGTGGTGCAGCCGGTGATTGCGCCAGACCGCCTTGAAGAGCTTAGTTTTCGGCTTGTAGTCGGTGTGGATCAAATAATGCGTCCACTCATAGTTGAGACCGAGGACGCCCAGCACCATCAGGAAGGTGAGCCCCATGGCCGGACGCGGAAAAGCCAGCAGACCGATGGCGGCCAGCGCGGGCAGCAGCCACAGGAAGATCTGCCACGGAATGAAGATGAGCGGGATGGCCCGCGGGTCGGTGTGATGCTCGCGGTGTTTGCGAGCCAGTAGCGAATCCACGATCACGGGGCCGAGAGTGCGTGGCCGCCAATGCAGGATGAAGACGTGGATCAGCCATTCCGTGAACGGGAACAGCGCCAGCATGACCACCGGCACGAGCGCGTCGGTCCACTGCCAGTCACCGGCGAGAATGCGCGCGGTGAGCGCGTTGACCAGCATGGCGGCAATGATCCACGGCGAGGGATGCCGCAGGAATTCCCGGAAGGCGTCGCCGAGCGACAGCTGTTTGCGGCGCGGGCGCGCCTCGTCGGCGGCCAGCCGAGTGCGGGCCTGTGCGTCGATCGCGGCTTCCTTGGCGCGACGATTTCTGATTCGCGTGGCTACGTTCATTGTTCCGTTTCCTCCATCCGGCGCATCACGGTCTCGAATTCCGTGCCCGCCAAAGCCAAGAGCTCCCCCGCGGCCCGGCGCGCGGCGGCGGCGTCACCGCTCGCGACGGCCGCCGCAATGGCCCGATACCGCTCGATCTGACCGACCTCCGCGGCCATCACGCCCGCCAGTGCGACGATCGCGGGCTCGTACACGGCCTTGAGATTGTTGAACAGCAGCCGGTACACGATGGAATCCGCGGCATCCACCAGGTGACCCCAGAAGCCGAGCGCCTCGATCTGCTGAGCCACCGGATCCGACTGCGCTGCAAGCGATTCCAGTGCGTCGGCGAGCTCCCGGGCCGCCCCGGGCCACCCCGTTCGGCGGCCAGCCCCGCGATCTCGCGCCCCATGGCCCGCCGGGTCTCCAGCACGCTGCGGATCACCGACCGATCCAATTGCCCCTTGCGAATCAGCAAGCGCGGCAGCATATCCAGCCCGGCGGACCGCCGGAAGTCGCACACCGTGGTGGCCCCGCCCTGCCGGACCTCGACGAGCCCGCTGTGCGCCAGCCGCTGCAGCGCCTCACGCACGGTGGGCCGATACCCCGAGGGCCTCGGCCAGCTGCCGTTCGGCGGGCAGCGCCGCACCGGGCTCCAGTTCCCCGTCGAGCACCTCGCCCACGAGCTGTTCGAACACGGTATCCGGCAAGGTGCGCCGATCGATTCGCTTGATCGCCATGCCCGAGACGGCATGGCGCGAGTGGCCAGGTGGTCAAGTGGTCATACCAGTTTCTTTCTGCCCAGGTCAGGTGGAGAACGGCGAACCCGCGCCCTCGGATCGGGTCTGACCGCCGCGACCGGTCACCGAGAGCAGCACCGCGATGTCCTCGAGCGACCGCCCCTCGACATCCACCGCCAAGGCGCGGGCGATCAACCCGCCGGTGATCATGACCGCCGCACCCAGCAGATAGCCGAGGAACAGCCGTCCCGGTTGCGATCCGTCACCGATCAGCGCACCGTAGATGCCGGGCCCGAGCGCGCCCACGCACTGCCCGATGGCGAAGAACACCGCAATGGATTTCGCCCGCACCTCCAGCGGGAAGATCTCGCTCACCGTGAGATAGGCCGAACTCGCGCCCGCCGAGGCGAAGAAGAAGATGACGCACCAGCACAACGTCTGCGTGACCGCGTTGAGCCATCCGGCGTAGAACATGCTCGCGGAGATCGCCAGCAGCACGCCGGAGAGGATGTAGGTTCCCGAGATCATCGTGCGCCGTCCGATCGTGTCGAACAGGTGCCCGATCGTGAAGGGCCCCAGCAGGTTTCCGGCCGCGAATGCGATCAGGTAGATGGGCGTCTCGGAGGCGGGCACATCGTAGAACTTGCCCAGCACCAGCGTGTAGGTGAAGAAGATCGCGTTGTAGAGGAACGACTGGCTGATCATCAACGACGCGCCCAGCACCGCCCGCCGCGGGTACTCGCGGAACAGCACCCGCGTCAGCGTCACGAAGCCGATCCGCTCTGCGGGCTCGACCTCCATGACCTTCGACTCGTCGATCGGCGGCAACTCGTGCCCGGTCGCCGCCACCTCCCGCTCGATGCCCGCGATCGTCTCCTCCGCCGCCCGCTCGTGCCCGTGCATGACCTGCCAGCGCGGACTCTCCGGAAGATGGCGCCGCACCAGCAGAATCACCAGCCCCAGCACCGGGCCGATCAGGAATCCGATGCGCCAGCCCACCGACAAACTCATATAGTTCAGCAGAATGTAGGTTCCGATCGTGCCGATAACCGCACCGGCCCAATAGGTTCCATTCACCGCAATATCGACCCGCCCTCGATACTCGGCCGGAATCAGCTCATCGATAGCGGAATTGATCGCCGCATATTCGCCACCGATACCCATACCCGCAATGAACCGCGTAACATACAGAAACGCGATCCACCCGGGACCGTTTCCCAACGTGAACGCGGTGAGCCCGCTGCCGATCAGATATACGCCCAGCGTGATCATGAACAGATTCCGCCGCCCCAGCCGGTCGGACAGGTTGCCGAAAAGCAACGCCCCCACCACTTCCCCCGCCAGGTACACCGTCGCCATCAAACCAACCGCCGTCGACGACAGCCCCAGCGTCTCCGGCTCGGTCAGCGTCTCCGCCACCGCGCTGGCCACGGTGATCTCGAGACCGTCGAGGATCCACGACACCCCGAGGGCCACCACCATCCGGGTGTGAAAGCGCGACCACGGCAATCGATCTATCCGCGCCGGAATCAGTGTCCGAACCGCACCTTCCGCCACTTCCGGCGACCCCGACATCACGACCTCCCTGAAGTTCGAAACTGCAGTTCGGACTACCCGTCACCCACCCAAACGAACCGAACCTTACTTCACAATTTATTACGTTTCGATAACGCGGGATTGGGTATTCCAGAGAGGTCGGATTCTCTATGAGATCGAGGAGCAGCAGATGCCGATCACCGACGCTCGACCGAATCGGGCGGAACGCACCGCCGACCCCTACGAGAATATCGAACCGTGGTTCGACAAGCTGGCCGATCTGGCGCCGGAGGACCCGCAGCGCAAGCGAATTCGCGAGGAAATCCTCGCCCGCTGCGCTCCACTGGCCGAACATGTCGCCCGCCGCTTCGCCGGGCGCGGCGAGGAATTCGAGGATCTGTATCAGATCGCCTCGCTGGGGCTGGTGCTCGCCGTCGACCGCTTCGATGTGACCCGCGGCAGCACCTTCCTGTCCTACGCGGTGCCGACCATCATGGGCGAGGTGCGCAGGCACTTCCGCGATCACACCTGGGCGGTGCGAGTCCCACGGCGCACCAAGGAGATTCAGTATCACCTCGGTCCGGCCATCGAACTGCTGGCACAGCGTTCCGCCCGTATGCCCACCGCGCGGGAACTGGCCGCCGAACTTGAGGTCGACCTCACCGAGGTCACCCAGGCACTGGTGGCACGCAATGCCTACAAGGCGCATTCCCTCGACGCCGCAGCGGATTCGGACGAGGGCAGCGTCCGCGCGGTCGTCGACACCCTCGGCGCCGACGAGCCCTGCTACACCCTGACCGAAGACGCCATGGCCGTGCGCCCGCTCATCGCCGAACTCCCCGAGCGCGAGCGCACCGTCCTGATCATGCGCTTCTATCAGCACATGACCCAGTCGCAGATCGCCGCGCGCCTGCGCGTTTCGCAGATGCAGGTCTCCCGCATCCTGAGCCGCACCCTGACCGCCCTGCGCACCCAGGCGCTGAGCGACATCCGCGGCTCCTGATTCACGACCGGCTCGCGTACCCGCTTCGGGTACGCGAGCCTTTCCGGCCGCGCCCGCGACCGGTCAGGGCCGCGACGCCCTGGTCTCGACGCCCTCGCGCACCGATTCCGCCAGCCGCGTCCCGCGCTCCCGCGCCGTCGCCGCGAGTTCCGCCCCGCGTCCACGCGCCAGTTCAGCCAGCTCCGCCTCTCGATCCCGCACGGCCGCCGCCAATTCCGCTTCCTTCGCCCGCACCGCTTCGGCCAATTCGGGCCCGCGCTCCCTCGCGATCTCCGCCAGCTCCGCCCCGCGTTCCCGCGCCGCCTCGGCCCATTCCGGTCCGCGCTCCTTGGCGAGCTCCGCCCATGCCGCGCCGCGCTCCCGCGCCAGCTCGGCCAGCTCGGCGCCCTTGTCCGCCGCCACAGAGGCCAAGGCCCTGGCTCGAATCGCGGTGTCGTGCAACTGTTCCGCCAGTGCGTGCCCGGTCTCTCCGGAGGCCCCGACCGAAATCGCCGCCGATACCGCGGCGGCCGCACCGCGTGCGGCCCGCCGTCCGCGCCAGCCCAGTGAGGGCTTGCCCTCGGTGTCCGCGCTCGCAATGAGCAGACCGCGGAGCAGGCTCACATCCTTCAGAAATGCATTGCGCTTGCTGGCTTTTCGCTCCGGGTCCTTCTCCGCCCAGAAGTCCTGCTCGATAACCGCCGAGGGCACCACGGTCGCCGCGAGCACCAGGGCGGCGGCGCGCGGGCCCGGCCCAAGGCCAGCAGCACGCCGCCCGCCACCTGTGCCCCCGCATTGATCCGCACCACCAGCTCGGGATCGCTGGGCAGTTTGGCGCCGACGTCCTCCGAACTCCGCTCCCGGGCTTGCCGCAACAGCGCTCCCGCCGTCTCCACACGCCGTTCGGGATGCATCAGCGTGTCCACTCCATCCACCACGAACGCCGACGCCAGCAGCGGCCGCGCAACTCGTCGTAACAACATGAACGTCCCCTTGCCTAGATTTGCCTACCGCTCGATCGGATACCTCCTGCTCCTCGAAGCAAACAGCGAATACATTGTTAGGTAAGCATATGTTAATGTCGCTATATGGAGTCGAATCAACGGCGCGCCGCGGCGTTCGAGAAGGATCTGGACCGGAGACAGCTACGGGCGAATGGGCATGACTGGTCTTATTACGTTGGCGGACAAGGCATTCCCGTAGTTCTGCTGCCAGGGGGCGCGGGCATCGCGATCAGCTGGCTGGACCTGACGCCCACACTGTGCCCGGACTTCAGCGTGATCACCGCCGATTACCCCGCAACCGCAGCGACATTCGATGAACTCGCCGATGAGCTGATCGCGATCCTGGATGCGGAGAACATCGAATCCGCGCATCTGGTAGGGCAATCCGCGGGCGGCATGCTGGCCGAGGTCCTGTCGCGGCGGGCGCCACAGCGTGTCGAGTCGATCGTGTTCACCGGCACCGGACTGTACGGGCCGGAGGATATCGATCGGCTGAAAAACCGTGTGGCGGCGACGGAATCGACGCCGTGGGAGGAGACGAGAGCCGCCGCCCGGCAAGCCCTGCGGACAACCTGGCAGGACTCCGCCGATGCCGAATTCTGGATCGAGCAGGTGGACGCCGCCTACGAACGGGCCGGACGACAGGGCACCGCCAATGCCATGCGGTGGCTGCTCGACCTGGCCCAGCGCCTACCCGAACTACAGCAGCAGCCGCCCTGGCCGGGCCCGACCCTGATCGTCCGCTCCGACGACGATCAACTCATCACCGAAACCCACACCGGGCGGCTGCGCGCGCTGCATCCGGATACCGAATACTAGACGTTCCCGGCAGGCGGTCACTCCCTGCTGTTGACCCGCCCCGCCGACTACACGGCGCTGGTCACCGGTTTCCTGAAGCGCCGAACCGCCGGATAGCCCCGGAATCAGGTGCGTACCCTCGCGATTGATGACGGAAGTATGACGTGCCCCGGCTGCGGGGAACTTCGGGCATGAGGCACGGGTTGTACGTGTGGCCGAACCGAGGAGGTCATGTTGACGCAGGAATACAACCGGAATCCGGCTGCGGTCGCCGCCTTGTCGCCCGAGCAGTACCACGTTACCCAGGAGAACGGGACCGAGCGGGCCTTCACCGGCGAGTACTGGGACAACCACGAGCCGGGAATCTACGTGGACGTGGTGTCCGGGGAACCGTTGTTCGCATCCGTGGACAAGTTCGACAGCGGCTCCGGATGGCCGAGCTTCACCAAGCCCATCGACGGCGGGAAGGTCGTCGAGAAGCGCGATCTCAGCCATCTCATGATTCGCACCGAGGTGCGGTCCGCCTTCGGCGACAGCCACCTCGGGCACGTGTTCACCGATGGACCGCGCGCCGCGGGCGGGCTGCGGTATTGCATCAACTCGGCTGCCCTGCGATTCATTCGCCTCGATAACCTCGAGGCGGAGGGCTACGGGCAGTACCGGACTCTTTTCACGAAGGAGGAAGAGTGACCGACACGCGGAAGGCGATTCTGGCCGGTGGATGCTTCTGGGGCATGCAGGATTTGATCCGCAAGCAGCCGGGAGTGCTGTCGACCCGGGTGGGATACACCGGTGGCGTCAACGACCACCCGACGTATCGCAATCATCCGGGGCACGCGGAGGCCGTGGAGATCATCTACGACCCAGCGGCGACGGACTACCGCGCGCTGCTGGAGTTCCTGTTCCAGATCCACGATCCGACGACCAAGGATCGCCAGGGCAATGACATCGGCAGCAGCTACCGGTCGGCCATCTTCTATCTCGACGACGAGCAGAAGCGGGTCGCGCTCGAAACCATCGCCGATGTGGACGATTCGGGACTGTGGCCCGGCAAGGTGGTCACCGAGGTGACGCCCGCGAGCGCGTTCTGGGAGGCCGAGCCGGAGCATCAGGATTACCTGGAGCGGTATCCGGAGGGCTACACCTGCCACTTCCCGCGACCGGGGTGGAAGCTGCCCAAGCGGCAGACGGCGTGACCGCCTGAAGTAGATCCGACGAAACGAAGCCGCAGGCCCACTGGCCTGCGGCTTCGCTTGTTGTCACGACCTCAGTTGGCGGGCGTGGTGGTGACCGGCGCGGTCGTGTCCACCGTCGTGGTGGGCGCGGTGGTCGTCGGAGCCACGGTCGTCGGGGCGATGGTGGTCGGCTGTGTCGTCTGCGGCTGCGCCACCTCCGCGGCCGTGGTCGGCGGAGTCGTCACCTCTGGCGCGACCGTCGTGGTCAAAGGAGCCGCCGGGTCGGTGGTCGTCGGGGCCGTGGTCGTCGGCAGCGTCGTGGTCGGAGCGGTCGTCGTCGGCCCGGTCGTTGTCGTCGGCCCGGTGGTCGTGGTCAGGGCCTTCGGATCGCTTCCGGGGGTGGTGGTGACCGTGGTGGTGCCCGACTTCGACGTGGTGGTGGGTCCACCCGATTCGCTCGACGGCGCGGCGGCCAGCACCGCGGCATTGGTGGACGGCTTGGCCGTCGTGGTGTTCAGCTCACCGGCCTGCGCCTTCTTCGCCAGTTCGGTGAGCCAGGCCGCCGCGTATTCGGCGGAGGTCAGCGGCTTGCCGTCCTCGGGATTCGCATCCCGCCAGTAGTCGAAGTGATGGCCGGTGCCATTCGGTCCGAGGGTGAGCTTGTACGGATCGCTCATGATGACCGGAATGGTGTTCTGATTGGTCACGATGAGTCCAACGATCTCGTTGAAGATCTTCTGCGGCAGATACGCCAGCGGCGACATGTTCTCGGCCGCGATATTGTCCGCCTGCGCCGGGGCCTGCTTCTCCCCCGGTTTGTAGGCCGGACCCGAAACGCGCAGCAGCACCGTGAGGAAGGTCTCGTCGCTGGCCATCCAGTTCGGCTGCGAGGAGATATCCGCGAAGGCCGCCATGGCAATGCGTCCCAGCGCGGTCGCGACGTCCTGTCCGGTCGCCGGAGTGAGTCCTGCGCGTTCCAGCTGATCGGCATTCACCTGGCGGCCCACATTCACCACCAGTTGCAGCAGCGAAATGTTCTGCGGCGCGGAACAGGTCAGGTCACCGTCGGAGCAGAACGAGGCGATCTTGCCGTTCAGCTTGCCGAAATCCCCGCTGGTACCGGGCAATGCGCCCTGGCCCGCCACCGGCTTGGCGCCGTTCTGATACTTCTGGTCGAACCCGTCCGGATTGCTGAACGGATCCTGCGCCCCGAGGAACGGCCCGTCGCCCGCCTGTCGGCCGGAGTCGGCGAGAATGACGACGCCGACCACATCGGCCGGATCCACAATTCCGTATTCGCCGTTCTGCCCGGGTTCCTGATTTCCGATCTTCATGGCCACCCGGCGCACCACATCCGCGCCTTCGCTGTAGCCGACGATGGAGAACTTGGTATCCGGGCAAGCCGCCGAAATCTCCGTCATAACCCGTTCGGCATTGGCCACACCGGTATTGACGGCATCCTCGTAGGTGGCCATATTCGCCGGATACGAGATATAGACGGCCGCATAGGAGTCGGGATCCACGGAGCCGTCCGGGGCATTCACGACCGGATCGAGCCATTCACTGGAATGATCACCCGACAAAGCGGCGGGCAATTCCTCTCTATTGGCTCCGACCAGCAGTTTCGCCTCCCCCTGCTTCGGTGTGTCGCCACGCCCGGCAACCGAAATGGTCACCATGTCATGACATTCCGTCACCGACGCTTTGAGCTGCGTTTCCGTGCTGTCTTCCGGCGTCGACGAGGTCACCGACAATGTCGCCGCGACAGCCACCGCCACGCCCAGCACCGCCGGTGCGGCAACCGCGGAGGCGATGCGATGACGTGCGAAGAATTCGCCAAGAGCCATGCCCTGTTCCCCATTCCAAGAACAACTACAAGCGGACGGACAGGCTCCCGACTAACCGGCCCTCGAGTCACGAGGGACGTCGTAACTGGACACCCGAGTGTTACAACGGGGTTGTCGCGGGCTCGTCACGAATCCGCCGCGCCGCAGTCGCGGTTCGTGATCCGCGCCACGAAAACCACTGGTCGGGTCGGCACGTTCGCCGATACAGTGCCGGGCATGACACGTTTGAATCAGATTGTCGCCGTAGAGAAAGGGATCAAGTCCCGGACCTTCTCCGAGCTCACCGAGGCCCATCACAAGCTGGGTAAGAATCCGCTGCTGAGTGGGATTTCACGCACTTATCGTCCCAAGGACGAGGAGGGTGAGCAGCTGCCGCCCGAGTCGACGCGCGTGCAGGTGAGGTCCGAGGAGGTTCTGAAGACCACGGCGGACATTCTGACCAAGCTGTTCGATGTGGTGGCCACCAAGGATTGGGCGAACTGCACGGCCCGCGCGGATGTGGTGGTCGACGGGCGCACGCTGGTGGCCGACGCGCCGGTCACGTATCTGCTGTTCCTGGAGAAGCAGTTGGTCGATCTGCATACCTTCGTGCGCAAACTGCCGGTGCTGGACGCGTCGGAGTCCTGGGAGTACGACGCCTCCGCCGACTGCTACGCCACCGAGCCGGTGCAGACGGTGCGCACCAAGAAGACTCCGCGCAACCATGTGAAAGCCGAAGCGACGGAGTAGCATCCGGCGCAGGTCGAGGTGTATCACGAGGATGTGGTGGTCGGTTACTGGCGCACCATCAAGTTCTCGGGGGCATTGCCCGCCAAGCGGGTCAACGAGCTCACCGAGCGCGTCGAGAAGTTGCAGCAGGCGGTGAAGTTCGCCCGCGAGGAGGCCAACAATGCCGAGATCACCCAGCGCACGCTGGGCGACGAGGTCTTCGGATATTTGTTTGGCTGACCCGCGCGCCACCGGCTAGGGTCGGTGGTGCGCAAGGAGCGCAAGCTGAAACAGAAGTTCAATGTGACAGGCCCAGCGGTCAAGTGGAGGTTCGAATCCTCCTCCCGCAACACACGGCGGGATAGCCCAATCGGCAGAGGCACCGCGCCTTCAAGCTCACGTTATCGCTCCAGTTTCAGTATTCGCCGCCGAACGCCGAATCGAGAGAACGGTTTCTCAACGTGAAGGCTGCGGGTTCAACTCCCGCCGGCCCAGCCACCAATGGGCCGTAGCTCAATCGCAGAGCGTCACGTCAACCTGAAACTGACTCCGTTCTTAAACGTGTCGGCGTGTTGCAAATGGGCGGACACCGAAGCCCCGGGGCAGGCTAGGCCCCGGGGCTTCCCGCATATGAAACCGATTGGCACGATGCCGGATTCGACCGTGCGGCCCAACCACGGGCGGTAGCATCTGATCCAGTCTGGCCTGACTATTCAAAGTCCTTGTTTCGAACCACAATTCGTGAGTCCTGCGCTGCCATGATCATGAACTGCGTTCGGGCGGAGCAGGATCGAAAGGATACGGTCATGTCAGAAGCTCATCAGTATCGGTTGCGGTTGCTGGCACCCGACCAGGAGGCCATGGCCGACGCGGTCGTACAGGCCCTGCTCAACGGGAGCACCGCCGGTGTTCCCGAATACCTGGCCGACGATATCGCGGCCGTCCGGAGTCAGAGCAACCTCGGCGCGGTGACCATCGAAGGCGATGGCGGCGTATCGCTCGACGGATTCGCCGCACGTCCGCTGCTCGGCGGCCCGCACCCGCTGATCGTCATGCCCGCGGGCCTGGATGCCACCGGGTGGAAGATGTACGCCGGTGCGATTATTCGACTGTTGATGCGCGGCTACGCCGTTGTCGCCTATACCGAACGCGGACTGCCCGGCTCCGGGGGCGATCTGACCGTCGCCGGGCCCGAGGACGTCGCGGACGGGCTCGCGGTCATCAAATGGGCCATCGACAACAGCGACCTGAACATCGACGAGAATCGGATCGGCATGGCCGGGATCTCCTACGGTTCCGGCATCAGCCAGCTGGTCGCGAACAATCCCGAATCGAAGGTCAAAGCCGTTGCCGCGCTCAGCACCTGGGCGGATCTGGGCGAAGCGCTCTACGACAACGACACCCGGCACATTCTGGCCGCGACCGCCCTGGGGTCGGTCAGCGAGAGTCCCAGCGCCGAATTGGTGAAGATCCTCGCCGACTTCCAGGACAACACCAATATCGAAGGCGTCCTGGATTACGCGAAACCCCGATCACCCGCGCAGATCCCGGAGGCAGAACTGCGGCCCGTGCCGACCTTCTTCACGAGCTTCTGGCACGAAACGATCTTCCCGCAGAACCAGTTGCTCGCCTATTTCGACCGCTTCCCCGGCCCCAAGCGACTGGACCTGGCCGTGGGCGACCATGGCGCGGTGGAGATCCCGGGCCTCATGCTCGGCGTGTACACCCGCACCACGGAGGCCGCCTACGACTGGCTCGACCATTACGTGCGCGAGCAGGACAACGACATCACCCGCGACGGCGTCGTCCACACCGAGTCCATGCACGCGTTCACCACGGCGGCCGCCCCGGATCTGCGCTCCTGGTCGCTTCCCGTGCGGCGCTACCATCTCGCCGCGCCGAACTCCGAATCCACCGACGGCACTTTGACACTGAGCCCGCCGCCATCCTTCGGCCACAGCTTCCAGGCGGACGAGAAGCAGGTCCAAGCCGTGGAGAAGCTCGTCATGGACGGCTTCGCCGAGCGTCTCCTCATGCCCAAGCGCCAGCGCTTCGCGGAGATCGACCGCGCCGCCGCCGGGGTCTGGACCACCACGCCCGTCTTCCTGAAACCGCAGCACATCGCGGGCATCCCGCACCTCGAACTGACCGTCACCCCGTCCACCGAAGCCGTCACCCTGGTGGCCTACCTCTTCGACCACAACCCCTTCACCGGCGCCATGCGCATCATCACCCATGCCGCGACCACGGTGAAGAACCAGCAGCCCAATCACCCGTCTCCGGTGCGCCTGCACCTGCAGGCCACCGACTATCGCATTCCGGTCCTGCACAGACTCGTGCTGGTCATCGACCCGAAGGACCCTCTCTACGGCGACGAAACCGACGCGGGCGCCACCATTGCCCTGTCCGCCGGACAGGACGGGGCCTACATCGACATCCCCATGACATCCTGACCGAATCCGATCCGAAGCCCCGGGCCGGTCCCGGGGCTTTCGGCAGATCAGCGGTCATTCTCGCGCCCTCGCACCGTCTTCATCGGTATGACAACCACATCCACCCCCACGACACAGGCCCGCCGCCTCGTCCCCGCCGTCGGCGCGGGCGCGACGCTGTTCATTGCCGCGGGCATCCTCGGCGGACTCACCCGCGACGGCTTCGACATGGTGAAGAACCCGCTCAGTCAGTTGAGCACCGGCGACCTCGGCTGGCTCAATATCGCCAACTTCGTCATCTCCGGTCTGCTCGTCATTGCGGGCGCCTACGGCGTGCGCGAGGTCCTGCGCGGTCAGCCCGCGGGCGCCTGGGGTCCGCGCTGGCTGGCATTGCACGGGATCGGTCTGATCGCGGGCGGCGTCTTCGTCACCGATCCGGCCTTCGGATATCCGGAGGGCGCGCCCGCGCTCGGCCCCGACACGCTGAGCTGGCACGGCTGGCTGCACGCGGTCGCACCGATCGTCGGCATGATCGGCGCGGTCGGCGCGATGGTGGTCTTCGCCCTGCGCTGGCGTCGCGCCGGACGGAACGGGCTCGCGGTCTACACCGTCGTCACGCTGATCGCGTATGTCGTCCTGGGCTTTTCGGTGCAAGCCACCGTGAACGCCGAGGGTTACTACAACTTCATCCCGCTGTGGATCGCGGGCGTCGTGGTCGCCGCCTGGATGATCGTGCTCTCCCTCCAGGTCCTGTCCGAAACCCGCACCCGCTGACCGGTTTCCGGCCGGGTCTCAGGACTCGGGTTGCGGTTTCGCCCGCACATGGGTCGATCCGGCTCCACCGATAATGGCGTGCAATGTCTTCCGCAGCCGCTGCACCTCGGCGCGCCCCACGATCGCGTCGAGGTGTTCGTCGAATCGGGCCACGATGGCGAGCCCGGCCTCGGCCACCGCCCACCCGGCTGCGGTGAGCCGGATGAGCCGCGCACGCCCGTCCGAGGGATCGGCGACGGTTTCGACATACCCGCGGGTGCCCAGGTAGCGCACCAGTTCGCCCATCGCCTGCTTGGTCATTCCCGCTCGTTCGGCCAGCACCGTGAGCCGGGTGCCGTCCGGATCGATCACCTGGAAGACCGGTGCGTGCGCCGCGCGCACATCATCGAATCCTGCCGCCGCAATGCCCGCGTCCAGCTCCGCGGCCAGGGTGCGCGCGGCCGCGGTCAGCAGATTGCCCAGCGGCGCAGGCCGATCCGCTAGCGGATTAGTCAGGCGATTGACCATCTCCGGACTCCTCTCTACCCTTTGGTCAAGCACCTTACTATCTAGTGGAGTTCGCCATGACAGCACGCACGACAGCACTCGCCTGCATCGCAATCACCGTAGCAATCGAACTGGCCTGGCTACTGATCGGCCACGGTTCCCTCGGCTGGATCACCGCCACCGTGGTCATCGCGATCGCTCTGACGGCCCTCACCGCAGCCAAATACACTCCCCCGCTCCGCATTCCGCGGGTTCTCATCGCCCTGCTGCTGCTCGGTTCGGTCGCCGACCGATTCGGAGCCTTCGGCGGCCCCGGCGCCGCGGGCGTCTCCTGGGGCGATTACAGCGCATTCGTCGACTACACCCGAACCCTGCTGCCCCACTTCGCCACCCCCCTGGCCGCGGTCACCGCCACCACCGCCACCACTCTCGAACTCGGCCTCGGCATCGCCCTCGCCCTGGGCATCCGCACCCGCTACACGGCCACCGCCACCGCAATCCTGCTGGCGGCCTCCACCATCGCCATGCTCACCTCGGTCGGCGTCGACGACATGCTGACCTACGCTGTCCCGGTGATCGCGGCGGGCGCGGCGCTCATCGCGGTCACCGCCGATCGCCCCCCTTACCTCAGAGGTAATCGACCCGCTTCCCGGACCCTGCAAACATCCTCTGCACCAAAAGTTACCGACTAGGCCCGCTGGAGCACCGCATGAGCGTCACTGCCGAAGACACCCGCGCCACCGTCAATGCCTTCCTCGCCGCCCGCGCCGCCGCCGATACCGCCGCCATGACCGCACTCTTCGCGGACGAAGTCGACTGGGTCATCGCCGACAATCCCGGCGTCCCCTGGATTCGCCCCCGCAGCACCGCCGCCGAATGCGGCGCTCAGTTCGCCGAACTCATGTCGCACGTCGTCCCCGAGGACGCCCGGGCCACCATCGACGCCTTCCTCGTCGATGGGACCGAGGCCGCGCTGTTCGGATACGTCTCCGGTACGGTCCGCGCCACCGGCAAGTCCTTCGAGGGCCCGTTCGCCCTCCATGTGACCGTCGAGAACGGCCGCATCACCCGCCATCACCTCTACGAGAACAGTCTCTCCATCTCCCGGGCGTGCACTCCGTAGTCTCCGGCGCGAGCGCCCGGCCGACCTCGTCGGCGGTATCGCGGAGCTCGGTGAGCAGGGCGCCCGCACACGACTCCGGATTCGAGACCGGCCAACTCGCCGTGCAGAATGGCGGTCGGTTCACGCACTCGATCGAGCCGGAGGAATCGCCTTGTCCAGTCCCGCAATTCCGTCGCGATCCGCGGAGGTGCCCACGCGCACGCTGTCGGTGCTGGCCGCCCTGGCCGCGGTCCTCGCCGTCGCCTTCGTCGTCGCTCCGCGCACACTGGCGGCGCGGGAACCGGGTGCGAGCTTCGCCGACGAGCCCGATATTCGTGAGAATTTCGGCGCGGCGTTCGTCGACTACTGGAGTTCCGGGGATCCGGAGTTCTCCGCGGGCCTGGTGCGGATTGTCGATTTCTGGCTTCGCTACCACGCGGCCAAGGCCGTGATCGCCGCGCTCTTGCTGATCGTGCTCGTTTCGCTCGGCGCGCTGCTCTGGAAGGCATTTCTGGGGTCGGGTGGTCGCGGCCCGGGGCGGCAACGCGCCCTGGCATCCGGTGGCGTCCTCGTCACCATGCTCGCGCTGTTCTCGGCGGTGCTGGTCATGGCCAATATTCAGGGTGTGGTGGCGCCGTTCTCGTCGCTGTTCCCGATGCTGACCGACGGGGCCGCGGACGGGCGGCTCGCCGAGACCCTCGGCCAAGTCGGGCAGCGATTGGCCGAATCACCGGATGCGGGCGACCAATCGACGCCCGTAGAGGTGATGGTCGACGACTTCGCGCGCTATCACGTGGCCATGGCGGTGATCGCCGCGAGCGTGGCGGTCGCCCTGATCGGCATGAGCGTGGTGTCGTGGCTGGGCGTCGCGCGATCCACGGACCGGCGCGCCAAACGATTGTCCGGAGCGTTCGGTGCGTTCTCGGCCCTGCTGGCGCTGGCGATGATCGTTGTCACCGTGGCGAATACGACCACCGCGGCGGACTCCGCCCCGGCGCTCGCCGCCCTCTTCGACGGGAGCTGGTGACCCTCAGTCCCCGATGCGGGCGATGGTTTCGGCGACGCGTTCCAAGTGATCGGCCATGGCCAGGCGCGCGCGCTCGGCGGAGCGGGCCTCGATGGCGCGCACGATGGCCTCGTGTTCGCGGTCGGAGTCGGCGCGGCGGTCCTGGGTCAGATTGAGGAATTCGGACTGCACGTCCAGGGCGCGGCGGGTATCGGCGACCGTCGAGGTGAGCATGGTGTTGCCGCTGGCGGCCGCGATGGCGGTGTGCAGTTCGCCGTCGAGGCGGACCCATTCGTGAGCGTCGGTGGTGGCGGCCAGCTGGTCGAGGATGTCGAACAAGCGGCGTAACTGGTCGGGACTGTGGCGATCGGCGGCGAAACCGGCGGCCGGGATCTCGACGAGCTGGCGCGCCTCGATGAGGTCGCGGGCGTCGATTCCGGCGAAGGTCAGTTTGGCGCTCTCCTTGGCGGAGATGACGAAAGTGCCGCGGCCGGTGTGTGTCTCGGTGAGCCCGAGAATGGCGCAGGCTTGCAGCGCCTCGCGCACGACCGGGCGGCTCACGCCGAACTCCTTGGCGAGGGCGATTTCACCGGGCAGACGGTCGCCGACCGCGTATTCGCCATCCTGGATCAGGCTCTTCAGTCGCCGAAAGACCGCCTCCGTAGCGCCGATGCGCTGCACCTGTCCTTCTCCGACCGTCACGCGACCAGTATGGAGACTCGGCCGATGCGGTGCAAAAAGGCTCGGTCCTGCGGTTTCACGGAGTGGGATGACCCGGAATAGACGGGTCGGGGAGCACCGCATTGACAGCGGGTGTGATCCCAATTACCTTCTACCTGTCTTACAGCCTGACAGCCTTACTGCCTGAGCGCTCGAATGCCGTGCTCACGAGGCTGAAGGGGTCCGAGGAAGGTTTCTCCATGCAGCACCACCAACCGCCGCAACCCGCGGCCGACACCCCCGCGCCCAAAGTCGACCTGGGCGACGTCGGCTATCAGAAGGGCCTGCGCAAGCGGCACATGCAGATGATCGCCATCGGCGGTTCCATCGGCACCGGCCTGTTCCTCGGCGCCAGCGGCCGCATGGCGCTGGCCGGGCCGTCGCTCGCCATCGTCTACATCACCTGCGGCATCTTCACCTTCATGGTGGTGCGTGCCCTGGGCGAGCTGGTCATGTACCGCCCGTCGTCCGGCGCATTCGTGTCCTACGCCCGCGAATTCCTCGGCGAGCGCGGCGCGTACTCGGTGGGCTGGCTGTACTTCCTCAACTGGTCCACAACCCTGGTCGCGGATATCACCGCGGTCGCGCTGTACGCGCACTTCTGGTCGTTCTTCGTGCCGGTTCCGCAGTGGGTGCTCGCGCTCGTCGCGCTGGCCGTCGTGGTGGTGCTCAATGTGGTGTCGGTCCGGCTCTTCGGTGAGCTGGAGTTCTGGTTCGCCTTGATCAAGGTCGGCACCATCGTGGTGTTCATGCTGGTGGCCATTGGTTTCATCGTCACCGGGACCGCCATCGACGGCCATGTGCCGGGCATCTCCACCATTACCGACAATGGCGGCCTGTTCCCGAAGGGCCTGGCGCCCATGCTGACCATCGCGCTCGGCGTGGTGTTCGCCTTCGGCGGCACCGAGATGATCGGCGTCGCCGCGGGCGAATCCGACAATCCGCGCGCCGTGGTGCCCAAGGCCGTCAACTCCATCATGTGGCGGATCATCCTGTTCTACGCCGGTTCGGTCGTGCTGTTCACGCTGCTGCTGCCGTGGACGGCCTACTCCGGGGACGAGAGCCCGTTCGTCACGGTCATGAGCAAGATCGGCATTCCGCATGCCGGAGACGTCATGAACCTGGTGGTGCTGACCGCCGCCATGTCCAGCCTGAACGCGGGCCTGTACGCCACCGGCCGCACCCTGCGCTCCATGGCGGTCGCCGGGGCCGCGCCGCGCTTCGCCGCGCGCATGAACCGCAATGGCGTCCCCTACGGCGGCATCCTCATGACCAGCGTGGTCGGCATCGCGGGTGTGGTGCTCAATATGGTGATGCCGCACAAGGCTTTCGAGATCGTGCTGAACCTGGCGGGCCTGGGCATCGTCGGCACCTGGGCGTCGATCATGATCTGCCACTGGATCTTCGTGCGCAAGGCCGAGCGGGGCGAATACCAGCGGCCCGAATTCCGGTTGCCGTTCGCGCCGGTGCTCAATATCGCGACGCTGGGCTTCCTGGTCGCGGTGGTCGTGCTCATGTTCTTCGACGACGAGATCGGACGCATCACGCTGGTGGTGTTCCTGGGCGTGGTGGCCGCCATGGTGGCGGGCTGGTATCGGGTGCGCGGACGGCTCGATTCGGAGGTGCTCGCGCCCTTGACCCCCGCAAGCGATACGGCGCCCGTGAGCGATGAGGCCAAGGGCCTATGAGTGGCCTAGCCGAGCGGGAGCTGCGCGTCGACATCCTGTACACCGGAGGCACTTTCGGCATGGCCGACAGTGGCGACGGGCTGCTCCCGCGTTCCGGAATCGGCGATGAGATCACCGCCCTGGTCGCCGAATTCGCCGCCGCGTCGGGCATCGCGGTCGAGGTCCGGTACGCCGAACTCGACCGCGTCATCGACAGCGCGAACGCCGATCCGGGCACTGCCCGGCGGATCGCGGCGCGGGTGCGCATGCACCTGGCCAAGTCCGCCGCCGACGGCGTGATCGTCGTGCACGGCACCGACACCATGGCCTATGTCGGTGCGCGCATGGCGTTCGACCTGATCGACGTCCCGGTGCCGGTGGTGCTCACCGGCGCCCAGATTCCGCTGGGACTGCCCGGCAGCGATGCCCGCGACAATCTGCACCTGGCCTTGGATTCCATTGCCGCGCAGCCGGGTCCGGGCACCTTCATCGCCTTCGGCACCGCGCTGCATCCCGCCGTGCGGGCCAGCAAGCGCAGCAGCGACGGTTACGACGGCTTCGTGACGCTGCGCAAACCCACGCCGCCGCAGGCGCCGCCCGCGCTTCCGCTGTCCCGGGTGCACACCGGCGAAACTCGTTCGCCGGTCGGTCTTTTCACCGTGTTCCCGGGCATGGATTCGGATCTGCTGGATGCGGCGCTGCGCATTTACCACGGCGGCGTGGTGCTCGAATGCTATGGCGCGGGCACCATGCCCATGCACGGTGATACCGCCATCGAGGCGGTCCGCCGGGCCACCGGCCGCGGCACCCCGGTCGTCGTGATCACCCACTGCGACAGCGGCGCGGTCGATTTGAGCCTTTACGAGCCGGGCCGCGCCCTGCTCGCGGCGGGCGCCATCGGCGGCGGGGATATGACCCGCGAGGCCGCGCTCGCCAAACTGTCCCATCTCGCCGGACTCGACCTGTCCCCCGGTGAACTGTGCCGGTGGATGACCACCAATGTGCTCGGCGAACTCTCCGATTCCAGCCAATCCATCCACGAACACTGACCGCACGGAGCAGAGGATGACCGCAGAAACCCGCACCGAAACCGATTCCCTGGGCACGCTCGAGGTGCCGCGCGCCGCCTATTGGGGCATCCACACCGCCCGCGCGCTGGACAATTTCGCTGTCTCCAGCGAGCAGATCGGGCGGTATCCGGCGCTCATCGCCTCGCTGGCCGCGGTCAAACAGGCCGCGTGCCAGGCCAATCGGGAGCTCGGTCTGCTGGACGACCGGCGCGCGGACGCCATTGCGGCGGCCTGCGCCGAAATCCGTTCCGGCGCACTGCACGACCAATTCCCGATCAATCCGATCCAGGGCGGCGCGGGCACCTCGACCAATATGAACGCCAATGAGGTCATCGCCAATCGTGCGCTGGAGTTGCTCGGCTTCGAGCATGGCGCGTACTCCGAACTGGATCCGCTGGATCACGTGAATCTCGGCCAGTCCACCAATGACGTGTACCCCACCGCCGTCCGGCTCGCGGTCGTCGCGCACATTCGGCTGCTCGTCGCCGCGCTGGGTCGGCTCATCGACGAATTCGCGGGCAAGTCGGCCGAATTCGCCGATGTCATCAAGATGGGCCGCACCCAACTCCAGGATGCGGTGCCCATGACGCTGGGCCAGGAGTTCGGCACCTTCGCGGTCATGCTGCGCGAGGATTGCGCCCGCCTCGAAGAGGGCATCGCGCTGCTGCGCGAATGCAATCTCGGCGGCACCGCCATCGGCACCGGAATCAATGGCCACCCCAGCTATCCGGCGCTGGCCTGCGCACATCTGAGCGAGCTCACCGGGGAGCAGGTCGTCCCCGCGGAGAACCTCATCGAGGCCACCCAGGACTGTGGCGCGTTCGTGCAGGTCTCCGGCATTCTCAAGCGCGTCGCGGTCAAGCTCTCCAAGGTCTGCAACGACCTGCGGCTGATGTCCTCTGGTCCGCTCACCGGTCTGCGCGAGATCAATCTGCCGCCGGTGCAGGCGGGTTCGTCGATCATGCCCGGCAAGGTCAATCCGGTCATTCCCGAGATCGTGAACCAGGTCGCCTTCGAGGCCATCGGCGCCGACCTCACCGTCACCATGGCGGCCGAGGCGGGCCAGTTCCAGCTCAATGCCTTCGAGCCGATCATCGGCTACAGCCTGCTGCGCACCACCGCGCACCTGACCGCCGCGGCCGACACCCTGGCCACCAAGTGCGTCACCGGCATCACCGCCAATCGCGATCTGCTGGAGCAGAACGTGCACCGCTCCATCGGCATCGTCACCGCGCTGACCCCGCACATCGGCTACGCCGCCAGCGCCCGAATCGCCAAGCAGGCCTTGCAGACCGGCCAGCCCGTGAGCGAAATCGCCACGGAGTTCGGCCTGCTCGAACCCGAGACGGTGAAAGCGCTACTGGCTCCGCACCGTCTGGCGGGCCTGCCCGCGCCCACGGCCACCGTCTGATTCGCCGAACTCTCGGCTACCCGCACACGGCGCCGTGGATCATCCGATCCACGGCGCCGCCGCCCGCACCGCCGGTGATCGACAGCACGATGCCCCGGCTGCCGTCGGCGCTGCGCATCGCATGCGAGCTGAACCCGTTGACATAACCCTCGTGGCCGTACGCGACACACCCGCCACCCAGGTAGTACTCGTAGATCCCGAGACCGTAACCGTGGGAACCGTTCACGGGCCGGACAGCGCGCATCTCGGCCAGCAGATGCGGCGGAAGCAGGCGGCCACCGAGCAGCCCCGCCAGGAAGGTATCGAGATCCCGTGCGGTCGAGACGATTCCACCGGCCGCCCAGACATAGGACGGGTTCTGGTCGGTGACATCGACCGCACCCCCGCCGTAGTCGTAGTACGCGCGAGCATTCGGGCCGAGGATGGTTTCCCCCGTCTGCGGGACGCTGGTGGCGAACATCAACAGCGGCAAGGTGATTCGGGAGTAGATATTCGCGTGATAGGGCATGCCCGAGACCCGCTCGATGAGCAGCCCCGCGAGGATGTAGTTGGTGTTGGAGTACGCCCAGCCGCTGCCCGGCGTGAACTGCAACGGCTTGCTGGTCGCCCAGTGCACGAAATCCGAAGGCTCCCAATCACGCCGGATATCGGCGAGGGTATCCCGCACCAGCGGCCCGTGGCCGCCCCCGCCATTGAGATAGTCGGCGAGCCCACTGGTCTGCCCGAGCACCATGCGCACGGTGATCCGGGGATCGACCCCGTATTCCGGCAACCGATCGGCCACCGCATCCTCGAGCCCGATCCGCCCCTCCCCCACCAACTGCAACAGCGCGGTGGCGGTCATGGTCTTGGTGACGCTCCCGATCCGGAACCGCCCGCCGCCGAGCACCGGCACGAGCCACTCCATCTCCTCGACCCCCGCCGACCCGTCCCAGTCCCCGCCGGGCCCGTGCACATGGGCCTGCACACCGGTGGCTCCCGACGCGACGATCCCATCCAGCGCCCGCTGCCACCTCCCGACATCGGCGACAGCGGAAGTCTCGACGGCGCCCGCGAACAGCATCGCGGCGGACAGGACGAGCAGCACTCGACGCATTGGGCGCACAGTAGTAGACAGCAACCCCTCAGCATCGGCGACACGCTAGTCCGAACCGGACGAGATCAGCCGACCCCGCGAATCAGCCCGCCGCACCCGGCTTCAGCACCGTCACATTCCCGGCCAGGAACACATTCACGTAGACCTTGTGCGACACCGGGTCCACGACCACGGTCTGCGGGCTGTCGCCGACCAGCAGCGTCGTGGTCACCGCATTGGTATCGGTATCGATCACCACCACCGGCCCGCCGTCCCCACCGGACGACTTCCGCTTCCCATCGTTCTTGGTGAGGTAGAGCGCGTGCGCCGCGGGATCGATCGCCATTCGGAAGGGCGTCTCCCCGACCTCGATCGTGGCGACCGTCTGGGTCGTATTGGTGTCGACCACGGCAATCGAACCGTCATCGTTCGCGCAGTACGCCCGCTGCGCAGACGGCGCGACCGCCACGCCGTTGGGCGGCCCGCCGCACAGAATCAGAGAGTTCCTCTTGTTCGTCAACGTATCGACCACCGTCAGCAGCCCATTGCTGTAGGTCGTGAGGTACAGCCGGTGCCCGACGGGATCGAACGCCACATCCTCGACGAACTCCCTGACGTCGATGACGTCCTTCTCCCGCTTGGCGACCGCGTCGATCACCGTGACGAACTGCTCGCCGAAATGGGTGACGAACAACGTGTTGGTCGCCGGTTCGAAGACGACGAAGTCCGGATGGTCGTCGACCTCGATGGTGCCGGTCCGCTTCTTCGCGACAGTGTCGACCACCGAGATCGTATTGTCCTGATAGTCAGCGGTATACAACGTGTGCGACTCGACATCCAGCGCCAACCCCTGCGCCCCCGCCCCCACTTCGATCTTGTCGGTCACCTGATCGGTCCGCGTGTCGATCACCCACACGAGCCCCTCGAAATCACTCACATACAGCGCATGCGCCTCCGGATCGATCGCGAACCTCCGCATCGTCCCCTCCGTCGGAATGGTCGCCCCGATCTCGGTCGCGGGCTCGACCTCCCCACCACCGGACCCACCACACCCCACACTGCCCGCCACCGCCACCCCGAGCACCACCGCACAGACCGCAGACCTGAACGAAAGCATTGGACCCTCCTGCGTGACCCGGCATCCGGGGAATTCACGAACCTTTCCCCCTCACGATCGCCCGCCCACCTTCCAATCTCCTTAACAACCACGGCTCAGGCCCGCCGCAAGCTCCGGGATTTCCCCCGCCCGAGCAGCCGAGTCTGCTCACCCTTCAGCAGCGCGAACCGTTCCCGGGTGTACCGGCTCAGTTCTTCTCCCGGGAACTTGATGAGCGAGAGATGCTCGTCGTAATGTCCGGCGGACCACCGCGCCGCCGTGACCTCATAACCGGAGACGTGCGCGCACAACTCCAGCAGCACCGGCGGCACCTCCGTCTCGACGAGCAGATCGGCCTTGGTCACGATCACCTCGCGCATGGCGCGGATGTTCGGGATGAATACGGCCGTGGCCTCGTACGTCCGGGTATTCGACTCCATGAGCGCGAACAACGGCCCGTAGAAATCGCTCAGTTGCAGGTTGATCCGAGTGATTCGCGCCTGCCGCTGGGCGAGCCTCAGGCCGTTGAGGTACGTCGCGAGATATCCGAGGAAGGCCAGTCCGATAGTTACGCTCACGGTCACCACGGATCAGATCGTAAAGCTCAGGGCCTCAGGAGGATCAGCAGTTATCGGTCACCCTGGAGCCGCGACCGTATTGCGGAGGGTGCCGATGCCGGTGATCTCTACTTCGATGGTGTCGCCGGGGGTCATGGGGCCTACGCCGGAGGGGCTGCCGGTGAGGAGGAGGTCGCCGGGGTGGAGGGTGATCCAGCGGGTTATGTAGGAGAGGAGGGTGGGGATGTCGAAGATCATGTCGGCGGTGGATTCGGATTGGACCGTTCGGCCGTTGCGGCGGGTGGTTATTCGCAGGTTCGAGGGGTCTGGTGGGTCGGTTTCGATCCAGGGGCCCAGGGGGCAGAAGGTGTCGGCGCTTTTGGCTCGGGTCCATTGGCCGTCGGCGCGCCAGTCGGCGGCGGTGACGTCGTTGGCGCAGGTGTAGCCGAGGATGTAGTCGTGGGCGCGGGCAGCGGGGATGTTGTGGGCGGGGCGGGAGATCACTACGGCCAGTTCGCCTTCGTATTCGAGGCGGTGCACCTCTGCGGGATGGCGGATTGCGGTGTCGGGGGCGGTGATTGCGTTGGGGGCCTTGAGGAATAGGGAGGGGTGTGGGGGGCGGGGGTGGCCTTTTTCGGTGAGTTGGCTCGTGTAGTTGCTTCCGGCGCAGACGATGGTGCGGGGTTCGCAGGGTGGGAGGAGGGTCAGGTCGGCGAGCTTTCCCACCAGCTCGCAGGGTTCGGCGAGGTCTCGTACCGTGTCGCCTTCGACGACTCCGGTGGCGGCCTGGCCGTCGAGGGTGTATCGGACTATGCGCATGGTGGTCTCCTAGGCTCCGGCCAGGGCGGCGCGGACCAGTTCGACGGGGTGCCAGGCGGTGCGGTCCGCGCCGTGGAAGATCTGCTGGCGGCACGAGACTCCGGTGGCGGCCACGATGGTGTCGTCGGGCTCGGCGGCCAGGGCGGGGAAGAGGCGGTCGCCGCCTACGGTGAGCGAGGTGTCGTAGTGTTCGGATTCGAAGCCGAACGAGCCTGCCACGCCGCAGCATCCGGAGTCGATCTCCGCCACGGTGACGCCGGGGATGCGGCGCTGCAGGGACATGGTGGCCGCGGTGCCGACCTCGGCCTTCTGGTGGCAGTGGCCGTGGTAGACGATTCGCCGCCCGGCGAGCCGGGAATCCGTGCGCACAGTGAGTCTGCCCGCGTCGATCGCTTCGACCAGGAGCTCTTCGACCTGCTTGACCCGGCCCGCCACGTCTCGCACCGCCGCCGAGTCGGGCAGTAGCGCCTTGTGCTCATCGCGCAGCATGAACAGACATGATGGCTCGCACCCGACGATCGGGCCCGGATCAGTTTGTGCGGCAAGGGAATCGATCAGTCCCGCGGCCTTCTTCCGCGCGTCGTCGAGCAGGCCCTTGGACATGCTGGACCGGCCACAGCAACCGCCGCTGGCGAGTTCGACTCGCCAGCCCGCCAGCTCCAGTAGCTCGATGGCCGCCTGTCCGATATGCGGTTCGGTGAAGGTGGTGAACGAGTCGGCGAGCCAGGTGACGGTGCCCAGCGGGGCCGTGGCCACCGTTCGCGGGTGGCGGCGGAACCAGCGAATCAGGTTGGCCCGCTGGAAGACCGGTAGTGGACGGGCGGCGGTGATGCCGAGGGAGCGGTCCATGATCCGGCGCAGGAATCCGACTCGGCCCGCCACGTTCGAGAGCGGAGCGGTTGCCGAGCCGATCCGGTTGAGCAGCCGGATCGATCCGAATATCCGTGAGCGCAAGGGCGTTCCGTGTATTTCGTGGTGATGCGCCAGCGCTTCGGCCTTCAGCGAGGCCATATCCACGCTCATCGGGCATTCGCTCTTGCACGCCTTGCACATCAGGCACAGATCGAGAATCTCGTGCAGCCGTTCATCGCCGAGCGCGGCATGGGGATCCGGTTCGGACAGCGCCTTCACCAGCGCATTGGCGCGCCCGCGGGTGGCGTGTTCCTCATTGCGGGTCGCTATGTACGACGGGCACATCACGCCCGGACCGGCCTTGCGGCACAGGCCGATATTCATGCACCGATCGGCGGCGCCGCGCATACCGCCGACGACCTCGAAGCTCAGCGTCGTCGTCACCGGCGGTGCGGGCGGCAGATGGTCATGGTCCCGCAGGTTCTCGGTCATGGACGGCGCGTCCACGATCTTGCCCGGATTCATGATGTTGCCGGGATCGAAGAGCCGCTTGACCTTTCGCATGACCTCGTACAGCTCATCGCCGAATATCTCGCGATTGAACTCGCTGCGGGCCAGGCCGTCGCCGTGCTCGCTAGAGTTCACCCCACCGTATTCGGCGACCAGATCCTTGACCGCTTCGGCGACAGCCCGCATGGCGACCACCTCGCTCGGCTCGGTGAGATCCACTAAGGGTCGAATGTGCAGGCAGCCCACCGAGCAGTGCCCGTAGAACCCCGCCTCCATCCCGTGCTCGTCGAGAATCTCCTTGAACCGCTTGGTGTATTCGGCAAGATGCGCCGGATCGACGGCGGTGTCCTCCACGAAGGGGAGCGGCCGCCGCGTGCCCTCCCCCGCCGCCATCAACAGGCCGAGACTGGACTTGCGGACCTTCAGCAAGGCCGTCTGATCGGCGGGCGTGACGGCCCGCAGCGTGTGATAGCCGTGCCCGTTCCGCCGCCACAGCGCATCGAGCCGATCGAGATCCTCGACCAGCATCGCCTCGTCGTCACCGCTGAAGGAGACGAACAGCAGTGCACCCGGATCGCCGACGAGAATATCGCCGAGCGCGGCGTATTCGATTTTGCGCCGGGACAATTCGAGAATGGTGCGGTCCATCAACTCGACCTGATGCGCATGCAGGCTCAGCGCGTCGGTGGTGGCCGCGATGGCGCTCACCGCATCGGTGAAGTGACCGACCGCGTACACCGTGCGCGCGGGCTTGGGCACCAGCCGCACCAGGGCATGCGTGGCGATCACCAGGGTGCCCTCCGCACCCACCACGAAGGCGGCGAGATCGAACGGATCGCCCGAATCCGCCAGCCGATCGAGCCGATACCCGCCCGCCCGCCGCCAGAACTCCGGCATGCCCGCCGAAATGACCTTCCGATTGGCGTCGACCAGCTCCGAAAGTCCCCGGTATATCCGGCCTTCCAGCGTCGGCTCGGCGGCCCGGCGCTCCCGTTCGGCCGCGTCGACCGGCTCCAGCCGAGCCCGCGAACCATCCGAGAGCACCACCTCCAGCGCCAGCACGTGATCGATGGTCATGCCGTAGATCAGCGACCCGCTGCCAGCGGAATTGTTGCCGATCATCCCGCCGATGGTCGCGCGATTGCTGGTCGAGGTATCCGGCCCGAACATCAGCCCGTGCGCGGCCACGGCCCGGTTGAGCTGATCCTGCACCACACCGACCTCGACCAGCGCGGTGCGCGCCACCGGATCGACCTCGACAATGCGATTCATATGCCGCGACAGATCCAGCACCAGCCCGGGACCGATGGTCTGACCGGCCAGGCTGGTCCCCACCCCGCGCGCCACGATCGGCGCCCCGACCTCCCCGGCGGCGCGCACCGCCGCGGCCACATCGCCCGCGTGCCGCGGAAACGCCACACCCAGTGGGGTTATCGAGTACATGCTGGCATCGCGGGCGAAGATATGGCGGCTGTAGTCGTCGAAGCCGACCTCACCGTCCATGGTCGAGCGCAGCCGCTGCTCCAGCAGTTCCGCGATAGCCCACGGCCGGGTCATTTGGTAACCTGCGCAACGGATTCGGCGATCGGTTCGGCGGCCGTCGCCGCCCGCAGCTGCTTGCGCAGGGTCAGTACCAGCAGCCCCGCACACCCGAAGGCGACGCCGAAGAACACCTGGGTGAGCGCATATCCGCCCCCGCTGAGGTCACTGAGCCACCCGCCGATGTACGGCCCGAAGAAGCTGCCGAGATTGCCGACGCCATTGATCAGCCCCAGTCCGGCGCCCGCCGCCGCGACCGGCACCAGCTTGGTGACCGTCGCCCAGAACGGCCCGTACCAGGCGATCGAGGCCGCCGTGCCCAGGATCATGGCCAGCAGCACCAGCCATTTCTGTTCCGCCGGAATCAAACTCGCGACGGTGAGGGTCAGGCACGCAAAACCCAGCACGACCGCCATGTGCGCGATATGCCCGCCGCGCCGATCCGCCGAGCACCCGACCGCGATGATGGCGATGCCCGCCGCGAGCTGTGGCAGCATGGCGACCAGCCCCACCTTCATATCGGTGTGGAAGGCCTCCTTCAGCACGCTGGGCAGCCACAGCGTCAGCCCCAGCAGACCCATCTGGGTCAACGTGTAGATGAGCGCGAAGTGCCACACGATCCGGCTGGTGAACGCGGCCTTCAACGTCCCGCGGTGTTGCAGCGGTTCACCTTCGGCGAGTTTGGCCTGCTCGATGTAGTCCCGCTCGACCGCCGACAGCCATCCGGCCTTGGCGGGCGTATCGCGCACCACCGCCAGCCAGGCGATGAGCCCGACGATGAGTGGCGCGCCACCCTGCACGATGAACATCCACCGCCAGTCGAAGTAGGTCAGCAGGGTGCCGGAGAACGGGGCGGCGACAATCGCCGCGATCGGGGTGTACAGCTTGAAGATGGCGTAGGCCCGGCTGCGCTCGGCGAACGGGAACCAGGACCGGATGGTGGCCATGAGCGCGGGCTGCACCCCGCCCTCGGCGACGCCGAGCAGGAAGCGGACCAGCAGCAACTGCCCGACCGACTGGGTGAGACCCGAAGCCATGGCCGCCAGGCTCCACAACACCATCAGGATCGCGATCCACTTTCTGGCGCTCCATCTTTCGGCCATATACCCGCCGGGGATCTGCAACAGCAGATACCCCCAGAAGAAGATGCCGCTCGCCAGCCCCTGCTGCGCCTTGCTCAGCCCCATCTCGTCTTCCAGATGCGGCAGCGCGAAACTGATATTGGTCCGGTCGATGTAGCAGATGACGTAGATGAAGACGATGACCAGCAAGATGTATATCCAGCGTTTCTGGTGTGCGAGACGCTGAATCGGGGAAGTTCGCTTGAACACGACCTACCTCCTCGTAGGCGGCCGGGCGCGCGTGAACGCCGGGCCTGTTTTCGAATCCCAAGCTCGGGCTGGAGCATTGGGGTGAGTCGCCCGGGGCGGAGCATCGAGAGTCGAAACCAGGAGGACGTGTCGCGCGAAGCGGCGATCCAGCGGTGCCGTGGGGATGACGGCGTGCCCAGCGGAGAGCGAAGTGGGGTAAAGCGATCCGGGCCGGTGACCGGCCCCCGCGTCAGGCGGCGCGCAGGACCTCGAGCGCGTCGTTCAGTCCGGCCGGGTCGACGGCGACCCCGGCCAGTTCGAGGCCCATCTGGACACCGCAGAGGGTTCCGGCGAGCATCAGATCGTTGAAATCACCGAGATGCCCGATGCGGAACACCCGGCCCGACAGCTTGCCGAGGCCCGCGCCCAGTGACATGTCGAAGCGGTCCAGGATGATTCGGCGGACCTTGTCCGCATCGTGCTCTTCACCGAGCAGGACGGCGGTCAGCGCGCCGGAATGCTCTCTCGGGTCGGCGCAGAGGATTTCGAGCCCCCCAGCCGCGCACGGCCGCCCGGGTCGCCGCGGCATGTCGCTGGTGGCGCGCGAAAACCGCTGGCAGTCCCTCCTCTTCGAGCATGATCAGGGCTTCGCGCAGCCCGTAGAGCAGATTGGTGGCCGGTGTGTAGGGGTAGAAGCCGCGCGCATTGCTGTCGAGCAGCGGTGTCCAATCCCAATACGACTTCGGTAGTCGCGAATTCTCGGCCGCCGCAAGCGCTTTCTCGCTGATGGCATTGAATCCGAGCCCCGGGGGCAGCATGAGCCCCTTCTGCGAACAGCCGATGGTGACATCGACGCCCCATTCGTCGTGCCGGTAGTCGATCGACCCGAGCGAGGAGATGGTGTCGACGAGAAGCAGTGCGGGATGGTCGATCTCGTCGATGGCCGCTCGGATCTCCGGTATCCGGCTGGTGACGCCGGTCGAGGTCTCGTTGTGCACGACCATGACCGCCGCGATGCGATGGGCCGGATCGGCGGCCAGCCGTTCGGCGACGGCCTCGGGCTCGACGCCGCGCCGCCAGTCCCCGGGAACGAAGTCGACCACCAATCCCAGCCGTTCCGCCATATCCCGCCACAGGCTCGCGAAATGCCCGGTTTCGAAGGCCAGCACGTGATCTCCGGGCCGGAGGGTATTGACCAGCGCCGCCTCCCAGGCCCCGGTGCCCGACGAGGGATAGACGACGACCGGCCCGGTGGTGCCGAACACCGGTTTCAGCCTTTCCATCAGATCGAGCGTCAGTTCGGCGAAATCGGGTCCCCGGTGGTCGATGGTGGGTTGCGCAATGGCGTGCAGCACGCGATCGGGGACATTGGTCGGGCCGGGGATCTGCAGGAAATGCCGTCCACTGTGAGCGGTCATCACACCGAATTCCATTCTGTGCCGTGATATGTCACACTGTGCCCTGAGAAGGTGCAGCAAGGGTAGGGATGCCCGGTCGAGGAGTCAAGACTTTGCGCAATGTCCTGAATACGCTCCGCGTACTCGAAGAAGTCGCCGCCCGCCAGCCCATCGGCGTCGGCGAACTCGCCCGCATCGTGGCCATGCCGAAAAGCACTGTCCAGCGGGCACTTCTGACCCTCGACGAAGCCGGATGGATCCGCCCCGCCGCCGGTAAGATCACCCGCTGGGTCCTCACCACCAAGGCCCTCGCCGTCGGCAGCCGCGCGGGCGGCGACCTCGGCATGCGCGGCGCCGCCCTCCCCATCATGGAAGATCTGCGCAGGCACACCGAGGAGACCGTGCACCTCACCGTCCCCGAAGACGGCCGCATGGTCCTCATCGAACGCCTGGAAACCGACAAACCAGTACGCACGAGCATGGCCCTCGGCCACTCCCTCCCCCTGCACGCCTCCGCCAACGGCAAGGCCCTACTGGCCTTCAGCTCCCCCGAAACCCTCGAACAACTCCTCACCGCCGAACTCCCCCGCTACACCGAAACAACCATCACCGACCCCGACGCCCTCCGCACCGAACTGACCACCATCCGCACCCGAGGCTTCGCCGTCAACCACGGCGAATGGCGCAACGATGTCGGCGCGGTCGCAGCCGCCGTCCTGAACAACGACGGCCACCCCATCGCCAACCTCAGCGTGAACGTCCCGATCAGCCGCCTGAACAACGACACCGAGGCCGCCTGGGGCGTCGCCGTGCGCGAGGCGGCCAGAAGCATCAGCGCCCGGCTGGGCTGAGAACCCAGCCGGACAAGGTCAGCCGCGGCTGTCTCGCCGGACGGCCGTCACCGCCTTGCGGGCGGCTACCAGGACGGGATCCCACACCGGGGAGAACGGTGGGGCGTAGCCGAGGTCGAGGGCGACCATTTGTTCCACGGTCATGCGGGCGATGAGGGCTACGGCGGCTATGTCGATGCGTTTGCCCGCGCCTTCGCGGCCGACGATCTGGACGCCGAGGAGGCGGCCGGTGCGGCGTTCGGCGAGCATTTTGACGGCCATGGGGGCGGCGCCGGGGAAATAGCCGGAGCGGCTGGTGGATTCGATGACGACGGTGACGAATTGGAGTCCGGCGGCGCGGGCGTCCTTCTCGCGCAGGCCGGTTCGGGCCACTTCGAGGTCGCAGACCTTGCTGACGGCGGTGCCGACCACGCCGGGGAAGGTGGCGTAGTCGCCGCCGACGCCGGAGCCGATGATCTGGCCGTGTTTGTTGGCGTGCGTGCCGAGCGGGATGTGCCGTTGGGAGCCGGAGACCAGGTCCAGTACCTCGATGCAATCGCCTCCGGCCCAGATGTTCTCATGGCCGCGGACGCGCATGGCGAGGTCGGTGAGGAGGCCGCCGGAGGCGCCGAGGGGCAGTCCGGCCGCGCGGGCCAGGTCGGTGGCGGGGCGGACGCCGATGCCGAGAACTACTACATCGGCCGGGTATTCGGCGTCGGCGGTGGCCACGGCGCGGACACGGTTGTCGGCATCGGTGCGGATCGAGATCACCTCGGCGTCATCGACGACCTGAATGCCCATGCCCTGCATGGACTTCCGGATCAGGACGCCCATATCGGGGTCCAGCGTGGACATGAGCTCGGAACCGCGGTTGACCATGGTGACCTCGTAGCCGCGGTTGATGAGCGCCTCCGCCATCTCGACGCCGATATAGCCCGCCCCCACCACGACCGCTCGCCGCCTTTGCGTGGATTCCAGGGTGTCGATGAGTGCCTGCCCGTCGTCGAGGGTCTGTACCCCGTGCACCCCCGCCGCATCGATTCCGGGCAGCGGCGGGCGGATCGGCGTCGCCCCGGTGGCGATCACTAGTTTGGCGTACTCGGTCCAACTCTCCGTGCCGGTCTCCAGATCGCGGGCCCGCACCCGCTGTTCGGCGATATCGATCTCGACCGCCTCGGTCCGCAGCCGCAGGTCGATGCCGCGAGCCCGATGCTCCTCGGGCGTCCGCGCGATGAGCTGGTCCCGATCCTCGACATCCCCGCCCACCCAATAGGGAATCCCGCACGCCGAATACGAGGTGAAATGCCCCCGCTCGAACACCACGATCTCGAGCTCGTCAACCGTCTTCAACCGGCGCGCCTGCGACGCCGCCGCCATTCCGGCCGCATCCCCACCGATGATCACCACGCGTTCGCTCATGGGAACCACGGTACGAGCGATCGGCCGCATCCGGCCGCTCCGCCCACGCCTACGGTCCCGCCGACCACAATCACCGTCCGGGACGCCACACCGACCAGCGCACCCGCCGCAGTCCGCGCGCGCCCGTGAATTCGCGCTAGGAGTGGCCGATCGCTTGCCGGAGGAAAGCGGCGTGGACGGCGGTCCGGACGTACACGCCCGGGAATCCCGATCGGGCGCAACCGCTTCCCCACGAGACCAAGCCGACGAGCAGCCCGTCGACAACCGCGGGGCCACCGCTGTCGAAGTTGCAGGAGTCCCGCCCGGGTGCGGCCGCGCACATCATCTGGACGGGATCGAAGACCGAGCCATAGGCGGTCGCGCAGGCCGCATCCTCGATGACCGCGACCGTGGTCCGGCGTAACCGGGCGTTGGACAAGTCGGCGGCGGAGGTCTGCCCCCACCCCTGGACGACAACGGCCGTACCGGGCGCGGAAGAATCCGCCCGATCGCGCTCGAACAATGCGATCACGGCCCGGTCGGGCAGCGGCGGTTCGATCGTGATCACCGCAATGTCATTGTAGTGGAAAGGATTCTGCTCACCATCCAGCGAAATGAACACCGACTCCGCATATTCGGGATGAATGGCTATTTCCGTTGCCGTGACCGTCTCGCCCACATCGGTATTCAGATCCACCCGCCCGAAGGTCAGCCGAAGCAGACCCGGGGCGGCACGGAAGTGCGTCACGCAATGCGCGGCCGTGACCACCTTGTCCGGAGCCACCAGTTGCCCGGCGCAGAACTGCCCCGAAGGCCGCAGCGCCTCGGCCCCGGCAAGGCCGATGGCCGCCAGCCAGGATGGCGATTCCGCCACGACCGTTCCACCGACGACCGCGCGCGCCGGAGCGGGGGCCACCGCCAGAACGATCACGGCACGATTCCACCAGCGCCACATGGGAATAGTCATACCGAATATCCAATGTGGATCCAACGCGACGTTCCGATCGGCGGAGAAAACGAAACCGGCAGATACCCGTGGATATCTGCCGGTTCGGAAAGCGCCGATTACTGTGCGTCGGCCCCCGCCAGCGCGGGCACGGCCGCAGCGTCGTCTTGTGCGCTCAGACGCGGGTACGTCGGGTACTCGATGCCCGAGACGTACTGCACCGTCCGCACGACCTGGCACGAGTAGCCGAATTCGTTGTCGTACCAGAGGTAGAGGATCTCGGTGTCGCCGTCGACGATGGTGGCATTGGCGTCCACGATCGAGGCGGCGCGCGAGCCGATGAAATCGCTCGAGACCACATCGGTGGCGGCGGTGAAATCGAGGTTGCGGCTCAGCGGTCCGGTCAGCGACGTCTGGCGCAGGTACTCGAGCACCTCGTCCCGGGTGACCTCGCGCTGGAGCTGCAGGTTCAGGATCGCGACCGAGACATCCGGCGTGGGAACGCGAATCGAGTTACCCGTGATCTTGGCCTTGAAGTCGGGCATGGCCTTGGCGACCGCGGACGCGGCGCCGGTCTCGGTGAGCACCAGGTTGAACGGCGCGGAACGGCCGCGGCGGTCGGCCTTGTGGTAGTTGTCCAGCAGGTTCTGGTCATTGGTGAACGAGTGCACCGTCTCGACGTGCCCGCGGACGATGCCGAATTCGTCGTCCATGGCCTTGAGCGGCGGCACGATCGCATTGGTCGTGCAGGACGCGCAGGAGACGATCCGCTCGGACTGATCCAGCGCGCGGTGGTTGACGCCGTGCACGATATTCGGGACATCGCCCTTGCCGGGCGCGGTCAGCAGCACCTTGGCGATACCGGGGCGCAGGTGCTGGGCCAGGCCCTCGCGGTCGCGCCACTTACCGGTGTTGTCGATGAGGATGGCGTCGTTGATCCCGAACGCGGTGTAGTCGATCGTGGTCGGGTCGTCGCTGTAGATGAACTTGATCACGCTGCCATTGGCGGTGATCGTGCTGTTCTCGGCGTCGACCTTGATGGTCCCGTTGAACTGCCCGTGCACCGAGTCCCGCCGCAGCAGCGACGCGCGCTTGACCAGATCGTCCGCGCCGCCCTTGCGCACGACCACGGCGCGCAGGTTCAGGCCATTGCCGGATCCGGTCTTCTCGATGAGCAGCCGCGCGACCAACCGGCCGATCCGCCCGAAGCCGTACAGCACCACATCGCGGGGCCCCTGCGGCTCGGCCTTGTTGCCATCGGTGACATCGGCCAGCACCGCGGCGGTGAACTCGGGAATCGAGCGCCCGTCCGCATCGGTCCGGTAGGCCATGACCAGGCGGCCGAGGTCGATCTTGGAGGGTCCCAGATCCAGCTGGGTGAGCGCCTCGAGGAACGGCAGCGTCTCCTCGATCGACAGCTCCTCGCCCTCGATCTGCCGCGCGAACCGGTGGGTCCGCAGGATGCTGATCACCGACTTGTTCACCAGCGATCGGCTGTGCAGCAGGATCGTCACCCCCTTCTCGCGATACAACCGTCCAATAATCGGAATCATCGCTTCCGCGGATGCCTCGTGAGCGTTCCAGCGGTCAAGGTGGTCGTTCGTCAACACAAGTCCTCAGGATTTCCTCGATGTTTGTCGACCGATGCTATCGAGGCCCGCACTATCACATGGCCCCGCTACCCCCTTGTGAGATCGCGGGCGATACCGGCGGAGACGCGCATCACATCGCGGCCACGCCGCTCCGGCCCCACCAGGACTCGGGGCTCGCGCGCGGCCGCCGCCGTGACTACCCTCGTCTGCTGTTGTCTGTGGGGGCTGGGTGATGAGGAGATCCGCATGGGTTCAACGATTTTCGCGGTAGGTTTGCCGATCGCGCTGGCGCTCATAATGTTCGGCCTGGGTCTGACCCTCACCGTCGATGATTTCGCCAGGGTCCTGCGCTATCCCAAAGCGGCCGTCATCGCCCTGGTCTGCCAGATGCTCCTGCTCCCCGCCGTCTGCCTCGGCCTCATCTACCTGTTCGGCCTCAATGGCGCACTGGCCGCGGGCATGATGCTGCTCGCCGCCTCCCCCGGCGGCCCGTCGGCAAACCTGTTCAGCCATATCGCAGGCGGCAATGTCGCCCTCAATATCACTCTCACGGCGGTGAATTCGGTCCTGGCCGTCTTCACCCTGCCCCTGGTGGTAGCCCTGTCCTACAGCCTGTTCCTCGACGACTCGGAGTCGATCGGCCTGCGCCCCGACAAGTTCGCGCAGGTCTTCGCCATCGTCCTGATCCCCGTCGCCCTCGGCATGGTCGTCCACCACCATTTCACCGCCTGGTCCGAACGCAAACGCGGCGCCGTGAAGATCCTCTCGATCGTCGTCCTGATCCTCGTGGTCACCGCCGCCGTGGCCAAGAACTTCGACACCCTCACCGAGAACATCGGCAAACTGGCCTCGATCTGCCTGGTCTTCGCCGTAATCAGCCTCACCGTAGGCTTTTTCGCCCCGAGGCTCCTCCATGTCGACACCGACCTGGCCATCGCCTCCGCCATGGAGATCGGCATCCACAACGGCGCCATCGCCATAGCCGTGGCCACCTCCGTCCTGCACAACAACCCCATGGCCGTCCCCGGCGCCGTCTACGGCGTCCTCATGAACCTCCCCGCCGCAGCCGCCGCTTACCTCCTGGCCCGCCACACCCGCCGACAGCTGCCCACCGGGCGCCAGCCCGTACCGGGCGCCGCCTGACGAACCCGCATGCATCCGGCGGCCGGAAGCGTGATCGGGCCGCCGGTTCGCAGCGCCGAGCGCTTCCGCCCGGCGACCCCGATTCGCACGCCCGGCCGACATGCGGCAGGGTGGGCTCACCATGACGAGCATCGACGGTCCAGCTCCGGCCGGGCGACGGCGGCACGCCGTACGCCTCGCGGTGTGCGCCGCGTTTCTGCTGGGGATGTTCTATCTGGTCGCCATCGCTCGGGTGATCGATGTCGACGGGGTGCGCGAGATGGTCTCGGCGACGGGTCCGGCGGCTCCGCTGGCCTACGCGGTGGCGGCGGCGCTGCTCGGGGCCACATTCGTGCCGGGACAGATTCTGGCGGCGGGGAGCGGCATTCTGTTCGGGCCGTTGACCGGTACGTTCGTGACGCTCGCGGCGACGGCGGGCACGGCGACCATCTCCGCGTTCCTCGGCCGCCGCGCCGGACACGAGAGCGCACGCGCGCTGCTCGGCACGCAGCGCGCCGAGCGGCTCGATGCGCTGATCGAGCGTCGCGGGCTGTGGGCGGTGGTCGGGCAGCGTTTCGTGCCCGGCATCTCGGATGCGCTGGCGTCCTACACCTTCGGTGCACTGGGAATGCCGCTGTGGCAGATGGCCGTCGGCGCACTGATCGGCTCGGCTCCGCGTGCCTTCGTCTACACCGCGCTCGGCGCATCGATCGGTGACCTGTCCGCGCCGCTGACCTACGCCGCGATCACGGTCTGGTGCGTGGTCGCCATTGTCGGAGCCTTCGCGGCGCACCACGGCTATCGCACCTGGCGGCGGTCGGGCGAACCCGCCGAGACCGAAACCACGCCGCCGCGATAGAACCGTCCGGTACCGTCCGAGACGCTGGGACATCGACGCGAGACGCTCACTGATGGAGCGGCCCCGCCGAGCTGCGATCTACTTTTCATGTCACATCGATGTGCACGAAAAACCCACGAAGATCGCAGTTTTCGGAGCAAAGGAGGGGTGTCGTGCCCCAACCGGATCCCCACGGCGCATCCGCCGGGAATGTCCTGAACAACCAGCTCTCGTATCTGAGTTTCGGCCTCACCTGGCTGCTCGGATACGCCGTGTTCGCCTTGGCGCACGGCGACGATCCCCGTCTGCCGCTGCCCTCCGCGGTGCCGATCGTTCTCCTCGCCGGAGGGCTGTTGACGGCCGTGACCATTACCGTCGTGATCTCCACCCGCGCGCAACGCGGCGCCCGCGGTCATGCCGCGGTCATCGGCAACCTGCTGTCCGGGTCCTGGCTGGTCGGCTTCGCCGCGCTGTTCCTCATCATCACCGCCCTCAGCACGGCGCTGGACGAGCCCCTCGTGCACACACTGCTGTGGCCGACCGGCGCGGGTCTCGTCGTCGGACTGCTCTATCTCACAGGCGGAGTCGCCCACCGTGACGTCCTGCAGTACACCCTCGGCGCCTGGCTCGCCGTGACCTCGTCAGCGGCGCTCTTCCTCGACGGGGCGAACCTGTACTGGATGTTGGCCTCGGCGGGTGGCGGCGCCTATCTCGCCGCGGCCGCGCTGGAGCCGCGGCGACGCCGGTTCAGCGCGTGGCGATGATTGCCGACCCGTGACCGAACAGTCCCTGGTTCACCGCGATTCCCGCGCGGGCGTTCTCCACTTGGCGTCCATCGGCCTGACCGCGCAACTGCCAGGTGAGTTCACAGATCTGGGCAATGGCCTGCGCAGGGATCGCCTCGCCGAAGCAGGCCAGGCCGCCGCTGGGGTTGACCGGGACGCGACCGCCCAAGGTCGTTGCGCCGCTGCGCAACAGCTCCTCGGCCCCGCCCGGCTCACATAGCCCGATGTCCTCGTACCAGTCCAGTTCCAAGGCGGTGGACAGGTCGTAGACCTCCGCGAAGGACAAGTCGGCGGGCCCGAGTCCGGCCTCTTCGTAGGCGGCGTGGGCAATGGCCGAACGGAAGGTACGGGGCTGGGGCTGGGGCTGGACGGCCACGGAGGAGTCCGTGGCGAAATCCGGGAGATCGAGCACGGTTTTCGGGAAGGTGGGGGTGACCGTCGACAGCGCGCTGATGCGGACCGGATCGGTAATCCCGTGGCGGCGAGCGTAATCCATCGAGGTCAGCACCAGGGCCGCGCCGCCGTCACTGGTGGCGCAGATATCGAGCAGGCGCAAGGGATCCGAGACGACGGCCGAGGCCGCGATCTCTTCGACCGAAACCTCTTTGCGGTAGCGGGCATACGGGTTGTTCAGGCCGTGCTTGCCGTTCTTCACCTTGACCGCGGCGAAATCGTCGAGGGTGGCGCCGTGCAGGGCCATCCGGCGCCGGGCATAGAGCGCGAAGTAGATCGGGTTGGTGGCGCCGAGCAGGTGGAAGCGCAACCAGTCCGGATCATCGCGGCGCTCACCGCCGACCGGCTGGAAGAAACCCTTCGGCGCGGCGTCCGCGCCGACCACCAGGGCCACATCACACAATCCGGCCAGAATCTGGGCGCGGGCATTGGCAATGGCCTGCGCACCGGAAGCGCAGGCGGCGTAGCTGCTCGAGATCCGCGCACCCGACCAGCCCAGCGCCTGGGCGAAGGTCGCGCCCGCGACGAACCCCGGATAGCCATTCCGAATCGTGTCCGCACCGGCGATATACCCGACATCGCGGTGGTCCACCCCGGCATCCGCCAGCGCGGCGCGGGCGGCGACCAGCCCGTATTCGACGAAATTCCGCCCCCACTTGCCCCATTGGTGCATGCCCGCGCCGAGGACGGCGATATCGCGATTCGTCTCAGTCATTGACCGGCCTCCACATCCACACCGTGTGCTCGGCGTCCTCGTCCTCGTAGAGCGTGCCGACGGCCAGCTCGACCGGCATGCCGACGGCCAGATCGTCCACCGTGTACCCGCGCACGACCTGCCCGAGGATCACCATCTGCTCGACCTCGAGCTCCACCGCCGCCACGACGTACGGTTCGAACGGCTCGGGCGAGACATAGGGCGCGGGCGGCTTGTAGCGCGCGTCCGCATAGGACCAGATCCGCCCGCGCGTGGAGAACAGGTACTCGACGAGCTCGGACCCGTCCTTCGGCGCGCTGCACTGCGGATTACGGCAGGCCAGCGTGTTCCGCGGGAAATACGGTGTGCCGCAGGCACTGCAGCGACTGCCTCGGAGCCGCGCCACACCGTCCTCCGCAGTGAACCAATCGGCCACGGCGGGGCGTTGTTCTTTCTGCACAAGCCGACGGTATAGGAACACGTTCTACTTTGGGGGCGGAATCCGATCCGCCGCCGGGCCCGCGGCGGTACGGTGAGGGCGGATCGAGGACGCGACCACCCCTCCTCGAATCGATCGGGAGTACCGCAACGCGATGGGCGCCGAAGCCATTGACCCTCAGACGATCCGCAATGTCACCATCCTCGGTGAGCCGAGCGAGACGGCGCCCGTCGTGCACCGCCTGCTCCGCCGCGCCACCGGCGCGCAGCCCACGCTGCACTGGGTGACGGACCGCGTCGAGCACATCATCCGCATCGGCGAACGACCGAGCGGTTCCCCCATCCCGGACCTGGAACGATCCATCCGGACCGCCGATGCCGTGGTCGCGGTCGTCGACGCCACGCTGCGCAATGCCGCGCGACTCGACACCGTGCTGCGGATCGCCGATGACCACCAGGTCGCCCGCCTGTGCCTGATCGACGGTCTCGATCGGCTCGGCGCCGATTTCGACCACTGCGTCCGCGCCATCGCCGCCACTCGCGGGGCCATGCCGGTCGTCCTGCAACTTCCCATGGGCGTCGGCGCCGATTTCGACGGTGTCATCGACCTGATCCCGACGGGGGCGACCGAGCCGGTGACCGCCGAATTTCCCGGCAGCCATGGGGAAACCGCCGAACGGTGGTACCGCAGGCTCGTGCGAACGGTGCTCGAGCAGGACACCGCGGAGTCGGTGCGGCAGCTGCATCGGCGCATCCGCGAGCGCACGCGCATCGGCGATGTCGTACCCATTCTGTGCGGCGCACCGCCCCGGACCGAGGACATCACCCCGCTGCTGGATGCCATCACCCGCTGCCTACCGTCCCCCATGGATGTCTGCCAGCCCGAACACGTCCTCGACTATTGACGAATTCGGTAGCTGGACAGCTATTTTCGAATGGAAGCTCGTCGAAACCGGTCGGATGGATATTGAAATAAGCGGATTCGCTTGAGAATTCAACGCAAACCGAGCGCTATTGGAGTTATGCGGTAGTAGCATGATGAGCGGGATCAATGAGTAACTCCCAGTGAGGTAAAGCCATGCCCGCCAACAGTATTCTAGACAAAGCATTGAAAGACGCATTGTCGAAGGCCGCCAAGCTCGATAAACAAGGAATTCCTCCGGCCGATACCGAAGATCTTTTTCCCGGCCGCACACCCACCAATGTAGAGCTCGTTCAAGCGTGCGTGGACTTCTACCAAAAGAACCGCTCCGTATTGGACGGCGCGGTGCGCGATGTCGTCAACTTCTACGACAGCCCCGACGGCGTCGCCTATGTCAAGGCACTCGAGGGTTCGTTCGAGAGCGGGCTGCCCAATCACCCCCTCAGCGTCGACCTCGCCTCGGAAATACTGCGCACCGGCGACTTCGAGGTGGCGTCCGCCCATCCACAGGGGTTGCGCGGCTTCGGCATCGGCGTCTCCGCCGGGGTGAGCGCCGTGATCGGCCTGCTGGCGGGCGCCGACGTCGTCTTCGATTTCAAGGATGAGGCGCAGGTGCACGGCCGCGTCTGGGCGGGCGGTTCCGTGAAGGGCGGCCTGTCCGTCAATACCGGTCTGGAACTGAGCTTCTGGGTCGACAAACCCGTCACCGGCGCCATCGCGGGCTGGCTGCTCGATCTCTACGTCCCGATTCCGGAGTTCCCCTCCACCATCGTGTTCATCCGCTTCATGTACATCAAGCAGCGCGCCGAGGGCACGAAGGATTTCGACTTCAGCGGCGTATCCCTGCAGTTCCCGCTGGGCATCGGCCTTCCCATTCGCCGCTCCAAGGGTATGGACGGCGTCGTCGCCCTCTTCGCCGCCAGCCAACACGCCTGGGACCGGCCGCGCCGCGCCACCCTCCAGGTCGTCAACAAGGCCACCGGCGTCTCCACCATCGCCGTGCGCGAAACCGCCACCCTCCAAGCCACACTCACCAATACCTCCGGCCGCGACGTCGCCCTGAGTTCGGGCGCGACCATGACCATCAATATGCCGTCGTATTTCACCGACGCCGATGTCAGCGCAATGAACATCAACTATCCCGGATGGACATTCGCCGATGTGGACGGCAAATTGACGCTGACCCTGTCCAAGAACTCCACCTGGACCTCCGGCACCGACATGCTCCTCGTCATAACAAATGTCGCGAGCAGTAACCAGCCCCCGGCAGGTCAGCAGTCCTACCCCGGCAAAATCCTCGTCGGCCTCAACGACATCTCTTTCGACGCCCCCATCGCGGTCTCCGCCGACTTCAGCCTCGTCTGGGCCAACTCCCAGGCAAAGCTGGATTGGACGGCAACCGTCGACCCCACCCTGTTCAAACTCACCGGCGACGGCGCGGGCACCGTCACCGCCTACGCCCAACCCGGCAGCGTCTTCGTCACCCTGACCACCGCCGTGGACACCACCGGCGCCACGTGGCAACTCGGCTACGTCTTCAACTACAACACCAGCATTCCCGGCAAATCCATCCCCAAGGTCACCGCCGCCTGGTGGAAGGCGGACACGACGAAAACCAGCAAGACCTACTACCCCGGCACCCCCTCCGACCAGTCCGGCGTTCCCTCCGTCGCCTGGTACGGCGGCACCAAGCAAAGCAGTAGCTCGATATCGGTCACCCCGACCTTCAGCACCCAATCCCCCCGCCCCGGCGGTGAAAAACCCCGGCGCTGACCACCTCTGATAAACGCGACCCCCGGATTCCCACCGGGGTCGCCTTTTCGCGCAGGAGCGAAACACGGTGAGCGCCCGGAGGCGGCGCGTAGCATCGATTGCATGTCCGACGCGGAGGGGATCGGCGGGCTGGGGCGAAAGTACCACGGCCGCAATGATCGGATGCTGACCAAAATCAACTTCCTGGCAGGGCGTCTCGAGGCCGCCATGCCATGGGGAACCGCGGCCCACCAGGTAGGGCCCGAATCGATAATGCACGGTCCGGAGCCACTGGAACAAAGATCGAGGGCGGTCCTCGACAGCGGTGACGAGCGGTTCGTGATTGTGGCGAGGGAGGATCTCGAGTACTGCACGGAGAACTTCGTGTCGGACTCGCAGGCGATCATGCGCGTGTGGGACCCGCCTGCCGCCATTTCGACGGTTCCTGGTCGAGGCGGCGTCGAGTCGGTGGTCGGCATTCTCCGCGACCCGGTCGAGCACACCGATTTCATACAGATCGCGACCGCGTATGTACGGCAACCGGATACCACCGTTCAAACCCTGAACTTCATTGTGTCGCCGAATGCGGCTCACGATTTGGAGGGTGTCCGACTACTCGTACTCGGAGTCCTCGCCACACTTGCCCCCGGCCCGCGGCGGCTCGAAACCTCAGCCGGGGTACGACAACTCACCGAACCGGGCGACCCATTCGAACTACGGATCGCCGTTCCCGACGGATGGGTGGCGACCCTGCAGCACGGCCCCGACTTCCTGGTGTACCAGGTCGAGCGAATGAGCCCGTTCAATGGCGCCACCGCGGTATTCAGCTTCTACGTGGGCCACCACCCCCGTGTGCTGCCGCCACCGGAACCAGACGACCCGATCATGCCGATATTCGGAGAACCCCGCACATGGGTGCGGCAGCGCGAGGACCATTCCGACCATCACGAAAAACGCGAGCTCATCGTTGCACTGCCGAACGAACGCGGCCTGGTCTACGCCATAGCCGTCACCAACGACCCCGCGCTCTGGTCGGAACTGGAATCGATCGCGGCATCGGTCACCGCGCCGTACTCCTGAGAAATAGCCGCCTGCAATGGATTCCGGCTATGCGGTGCCGAATCGAAGCGGCAGGATAATCGGGCCGGTCGGGCCGAGGGTGGGCCCCGGCTGGGCGGGTCCGGCCGCCATCGGATGCGGCAGCCTGCGGGCGAGAATCGGCAGCGCTTCGGCGATTTCCGCGCGAGCCAGCGGTGCGCCGAGGCAGTAGTGAATGCCGCCGCCGAAGGTGAGTTGGGGGGCGGATCGTAGTGCGGTGATATCGAATTCGGCATCACCGAAGGCGGCCGGGTCG
The DNA here is from genome assembly GCF_001613405.1 of Nocardia crassostreae. Classification (GTDB taxonomy): domain Bacteria; phylum Actinomycetota; class Actinomycetes; order Mycobacteriales; family Mycobacteriaceae; genus Nocardia; species Nocardia crassostreae. The sequence continues at coordinate 310,718 of NZ_BDCH01000020.1, read as the reverse complement.
GTGTGGGCGGCATTGGAGAGGATATTGATGAAGCTGCCCGCCGGAATGGTGAGGCCCTCGAAGTCGATGGTCTCATCGGTGACCCGCCAGATCGTATTGACGCCCGGGGCGACCCGCATGATCTCCTCCACGGCGCGTGGCGCCAGGCCGGGATCAGCCGCGAGCATGCGCCACTGGGCGGGGTAGTCCAGCAGGGTCTGGACGGCCAGCCCGAGCTGCTGCCGCGTGGTGTCATGCCCGGCGAAGAGCAGTGCGCTGGCCATATTCCGCAGCTCGACCGGCGAGAGCCGGTCACCGGCTTCCTCCGCTGCGATCAGCTCGGTGAGCAGGTCATCGCCCGGACTGCTGCGGCGCTGTTCGATGAGCGCGTCGATGGCGTCGCCGAGCGTGCGGATGGCCGTCTCGATTCGGTCCAGATGCGCGGCCGCCGACACCGTGAAGATCAGCCCGATCTCCTTGGGCAAGCGCCGGAAAACCTCGCGCTGCTCCGGCGGAACGCCCAGCAGCTCGGCCAGGATTCGCGCCGGATACCTGTCCGCGAAGTCCGCCATGAACTCGCATTCCCCCGCCCGCACAAGGGGTTCGACCAGTTCCTCGGTGACAGCGCGCATGACCGGCCGCAGCCGGTCCACCGCGGTGCGCGTGAACGCCTGACTCACCAGCCGTCGCAACCGCGCATGATCTGCCCCCCCGATACTGGGTAGCACCGACCCGATCCACTCGACCGCCGGACCGGAGGTAATGCCCTGCGCGGCAAGCGATTCCACTCCACCCCAGCGAACCCTGCGATCGGCCAGGAATGCGGTGGCCTCCCGATGCCGCAGGATCGCGTAGCCGATCGGGGTTCGGGCGTACCAGTTCGCGGCGCGGGCGGCGGCGACCTCGGGCGAGTCCGGCCGGAACTGCGGATCGAGCACATTCAACTCGGCGACGCCACTGTGGATGTTCGCGCTGGCTGACATGGGATCTCCCTCCCACCCATCGGCCCGCCCACTGCGAACCGGTCCACCCGACGCTACGGAGCGTCGACGGCCCGGCCCATCCCAGATTTCTCGTATTTATCCGCCCGGGCCGCCGGTGAGCAGTCCGGTGAGCTGCCGTCTGCTCCGAATCCCGGCCTTGACGAATATCGAGGTCAAATGCGTCTGCACGGTCAACGGGAAATGAACAACCGTTCGGCGATCACCCCCGTGCTGCATCCCGCCAGGACGAGATCTACGATCTCCCGCTCCCGGGCAGTGAACCCGAACGCCGCGTACAGCAGTGGGGCCATCGCCCCCCGGATTGGCTTCCTGCACCACGAATGCCACCTGATCCCCCCTCCGCGGACGCATGCAGCGAGACCCACCGCCCGGTATCCGCCAGTACCCGGGCCCAGGCCCGCCCCTCGACCCGAGCCCGCTCCGCGAGCGCCAACATCGCGAACGGCGCTCCTTCTCCCGCGGACGCGTCACCCGCACCCAACTCGGTGAGCCAGGACCGCGCGGGTTCGGACACCGACACCACCTCCCCCGCCGCGCCCAGCACCACCACGCCCGGCCACCGATTCACCCCGCCCGGCACCGCGCGAGCCCGCACGCCCGCCCGGCGCAGCCCCCGCCCCAGCACTCCCGCCAGATCATTGGCGAAGTCCCGCTCGTCACCCGTGAAGTCGCCCGGCGCCTCCCGAAACAGCGAAACATTCCCCCAGCACTCCCCGTCGGCAATCAGAGCCGTCCGCAGCTCCCCGGTAATATTGTTGGGCCGCAACAACTCCCGGTACCGGACACTCCGATCCAACTTCCCGCCGGTCACCTCGCTGAGCACCCCGCTGTGCCGCGGCCCTCCGGCCAAGCGGGCAAACGAGTTGTAGTCCTCCGGAAGATAGGCGAACCGAGCCACCCCGGCATCCGGCGCGGGCATATTGTGCGCCCGATACCGGTCTCGATGAAGCTCCCCGGATCCATTGTGTGCCAGCACCCCGCATCGTGCGGCACGGCCGCGGCCAGCAGCGCCCCGGCCGCATCGATCAACTCGGCGGTATCGACCTCCGCCTCCGCCAACCGAACCAGGCGTTCGAACACTCGCTCGCGACTGCGACTGGTCACTCCCCCAGTGTCGCAGAGTGTGAAGCAGGCCACATGCGCCTATTGAATGTGATCCAGGTTGATGCTAAAATTTAGATGGCATAACCCGCAATGATCGTTGCATAATTTGCAATCGTTGAGCGTGACCTTAGAAGGTACCTGATGTCGCACCGAGACTTCCGGCCGAAAGTCGTTGGCGGACTGACTAAACGCGCACTCATCGCCGGAGCCGCGATACTCCTGTTCGCCGGATGCGCACCGGTGCAGTCGAATCCGGCGGGCGAGGGCGGCGACGCGAAGACCGGCACCGTCCGGGTCTGGCTGTTCGACGAGGCCAACCGCGCACCCAAGGAAGCGGTCATCAACGAGGCCATCGCCGAATTCACCTCGGGCAAGCCGGATGTCGAGGTCGATGTGCAGTGGGTGCCGGTCGCGGCCCGCGCCGACAAGTTCGCGGGCGCGTTCAACGATCCGAGCAACGCCCCCGATCTGGCCGAGTTCGGCAATACCGATCTCGCCGGGTACGCCGTCACCGGCGCGTTCGCCGATCTCAGCGGCGATATCGCGTCCTGGCCGGAAGGCAAGGACCTCATCGGCTCGGTACTCGACACGGCGAAATTCGATGGCAAAACCTACGGATTGCCGTGGTTCACCGGTATTCGCGCGCTCTACTACCGCACCGATGTGTTCACCGAACTAGGACTGCGCCCACCGTCGACGCTCGCCGAACTCGCCGACACCGCCCGCCGCATCCGCGCCGCCAAACCCGATCTGTACGGAATCGCGGTCGGCGGCAAGTACACCTACGCCATGCTGCCGTTTCTCTGGGCGCACGGCGGTGAACTCGCCGTCAATGACGGCAGCGGCTGGAACGCCGCGGTGAACTCGGACCGGGCGAAGGAAGGCATCACCCGCTACACCGAACTGATCCATGACGGCATCTGCCCGCCCGCGCAATGCGCCGATCTCACCGGCACCCAGAGCGTCACCGCCTTCACTGGCGGCAAAGCCGGAATGACCATCGGCGGCGACTTCAACCGCAAGGCAATCGATCAGGGCGCGGTCAAAGGCAATTACGCGGTGATCCCGCTACCCGGCGCCCGAACCGATTCGGTCGCCCCGGCCTTCGCGGGCGGCAACCTGCTCGGGGTGTTCAAGGCGAGCGAACGGCGCGGCCTGGCAGTCGAATTCGCCGAACTGCTCGCGGGCCCGAAGTATCAGGAGAAGATGTACCAGGCGATGGGCAACCTGCCGACCTTGAGCGGCGTCCAGAACAAGCTCGCGGCGAACGATCTGTTCCTGCTGCCGTTCGTCCAAACCCTGCAGGCGGGAACGAAGTTCGTGCCGATCACCCCGGCATGGTCGAAGATCGACAGCCAGAACATCCTGCCCACCGCGCTGCAGCGGATCTCCACCGGCGCCGAAGCTCCCGGTCCGGCGTTGGATACCGCGGCGGCCGAGATGAACAAGGCGTTCAAGTAGGCCCACCCATGGCTGTCACTGAACTGCCGGTGCTGAACCCGGCCACCCCACCCGTCCCGAAACCCCGCCGCCTGCACCGGGATACCGTCACCGCGTGGCTGTATCTCGCCCCCGCCGGGTTGCTGCTGCTCGCGATCCTGGTATATCCGATCTATCAGATCGTGCTGATCTCGTTCTACGACTACGGGCAGGAGCAGGCCGCGGGCGCGGCGCCGCCGCGCTGGGTCGGGCTGGGCAACTATCGCGAGCTGCTCGGTGACGGCCAGTTCTGGACGGTGCTGGCCAATACCTTCGGGTTCGGCGCGGTCTGCGTGATCGGCGCCTTGGCGGTCGGCACCGGTCTGGCGGTGCTCGCCACCCGGGTGCGCACGGTGCCGCGCACGCTGTTGTTCCTCGCCGCACTCGGCGCGTGGTCGACACCCGCCGTGGCCGGTTCCTACGTCTGGCTGTTCTTGTTCGACACCGACTTCGGCCTGGTCAACGAGACGCTGTCCGGCATCGGCTTCCGCTCCATGGACGGCCACTCCTGGACCTACGGCACCCTCAGCGCGTTCGGATTGGTTGCCGCCGAGGTGATCTGGTGTTCCTTCCCGTTCGTCATGGTGACCATGTACGCGGGCATCAAGGCGATACCGCGGGAGGTGCTCGAAGCCGCGGCCCTGGACGGCGCGTCGACCTGGCGCACCACGCGTTCGGTGATCCTGCCCATCCTGCGACCGCTGCCCTTCATCGCGACGGTGCAGTCGATCATCTGGGATTTCAAGATCTTCACCCAGATCTACGTCATGACCAATGGCGGCGGCGTGGCAGGCCGCAACCTGGTCCTCAACGTGTACGCCTACCAAAAGGCGTTCGCCGGACAGGAATACGGGCTCGGCTCGGCAATCGGCGTCGTCATGACCCTGCTGCTGTTGTCGATCACCGGCCTCTACATACGCACCCAGCGACGGAGCGACGCATGGTAGTTAAATCCTTGTCGCCCAACCGAACTCATCCACGACGAGTAGGCCGTCTGGTCACCGAGACGATTACGGTGGTGATCGCCAGACTGGTCGCCTTCCCGCTGTACTGGATGGTCCTGTCGGCGATCAAACCACCGGGCGAAATCCAATCGGCCGCACCGAAACCGTGGACTCTCGCCCCGAGTTGGGACAGCTTCGGCCGGGTCCTGTCGATGAACGGTTTCGGCCGCTACTTCCTCAACAGCCTGCTCATCGCCGTTGTGGTAGTGGCATTCTCACTGCTGCTGTCCTTCCTGTCCGCGGTGGCGCTGACCCGTTTCCGCTTCCGCGGCCGAACCGTGCTGCTGGTCATGATCCTCGTCGCCCAGATGATTCCGGTGGAGGCGCTCACAATCCCGCTGTTCTTCCTGATGCGATCCATCGGCGACACCGCCCCCGCCTTCGGTCTCAACGAACTCGGCTCGATCATTCTGGTGGACTTGGTGTTCAGCCTTCCGCTGGCAATCTGGCTATTGCGCGGTTTCACCGCCGCGGTGCCCGTCGAACTCGAGGAAGCCGCCAAAATCGACGGCGCGAGCCGACTTCGATTCACCTGTCAAATCCTGCTCCCCCTGGTGCTGCCCGGCCTGGCCGCGGTGAGCGTCCTGTCGTTCATCCACGCCTGGAACGACTTCCTCTTCGCCAAGACGTTCATCATCTCGAAGACCGAGAATCAGACTCTGCCACAAGCGGTTCTGGTCTTCTTCAAGCCGGAGGACACGGACTGGGGCGCAGTGATGGCAGCCTCGACCCTGATGACGATTCCGGCGCTCGTGGTGTTCATTCTGGTGCAACGCAAGCTGGTGTCCGGTCTCGACGGGGCGGTGAAGGGCTGATGCCAGGTTTCGACACGCTGCTCCCCCGCCCGGTCTCGGCCACTCCGCTCCCCGGAGTCTGCCCCTACCCCGCCGAAATCGTAGAGCGCACCGACACCTCCCTCCCCGCCGAGGGCTACCGCCTGACGATCACCCCAACCGGCATCGAACTGCACACCTCCGACAACGCGGGGCGGATCCATGCCCGGCAGACGCTCCGGCAATTGGCCGGGCCGGACGCCTTCCGCGCCGCCCCCATCCCCGGCCGCCCCCTCACCGTCCCGTGCGGCGTCATCGAGGACTACCCCCGATTCAGCTGGCGCGGTTGCCTACTCGACGTCGCCCGCCATTTCCGCACCAAGGCCGAGGTGCTGCGCTTCATCGACCTGCTCGCCGCACACAAACTCAACGTCCTGCAACTACACCTCACCGACGACCAAGGCTGGCGCATAGAAGTCCCCGACTTCCCCCGCCTAACCGAAATCGCCTCCTGGCGAACAGGTTCCATGGTGGGCCGCCACGACGGCCCAGAACGCGACGGCCGCCCCCACGGCGGCTACTACACCACCGACGACCTCCACGAAATAGTCGCCTACGCCGCCACCCGAGCAATCACCGTAGTCCCCGAAATCGACATCCCCGGCCACTCCCGCGCCGCCATCGCCGCCTACCCCGACCTAGGCCCCGCCCCCGAAACCCCGTGGGAGGTCTGGACATCCTGGGGCATCAGCACAAACCTCCTACACCCCTCCAACTACTCCCTGACCTTCTTCCGCCAAGTCTTCGACCACGTCCTCACCATCTTCCCCTCCCAATTCATCGGCCTAGGCGGCGACGAGGTCCCCGGCGCCACCCCCGCCCACGCCCAATTCGTAGCCGACCTGGCCACCCACCTGACAGCCCGCGGCCGCACCCCCCTGGGCTGGGACGAGGTCCTCGAAATCGCCCCCCTCCCCCCAATGGTGATCGGCGCATGGCGCGACAACGCCGCAGCCACCCGAGCCACCCGAGCAGGCCACCAGGTCGTCCTATGCCCCGAATCCCACTACTACCTGGACCACCGCCAATCCGACCACCCCGCCGAGCCCATCCCGGTCGGCTACGTCCAATCCCTCCAACACGTCCACTCCTACACCCCCGCCGACAACCCCCGAATCCTCGGCATCCAGGCCCAAATCTGGACCGAACACCTGGACACCGCCCGCCGCATCGACTACGCCACCTTCCCCCGCCTGTGCTCGATAGCCGAAACCGCCTGGAGCCCACCCCCTCACAACTTCACCGAATTCCTCCCCCGCCTCCGCGACCACCACCTCCCCCGCCTATCCGCCCTCGGCGTCAAATACCGCCCCCTCGACGGCCCCCACCCCTGGCAAACCCGCCCCGACGTCCCGCCCACCGCACACCGACCCCTGCCGACTCCCTAGCAGCATCAGTACCGTTGCAGTGCGGGGTAATTCGCAAGATACTACTGCGAACGCCCACCCTCGCCGACGCACGCTGGAGGTACCCGTGATCGAACTCTCCGCCTTCATCCAGGACCTCCGGGAGGAACTGAGCCAGGCGATCGCCACCGGCGCGGGCCACGATCTGCGATTCGAGCTCGGACCCATCGAACTGGAGGCATCGGTGGCGGTCACCCGGGAGGCCGGGGCCGGTGCGAAGGTTCGCTTCTGGGTGGTGGACGCGGATGCACAGGGGAAACTTGCCGATGCGAGGACACAGACCGTGCGCCTCACGCTGAGCCCGGTGCTGAATTCGACCGGACGCAGTCCCTATGTGTCGGGCGACGAGGCTCCCGGCGAACGCTGACCGTAGATGAGCGCCGGAGGCGCCGGTGGGTTGGACGCCGACCGGGTCGCCCAAATCGTCACCGGGTCACGCGGATCGGGGTACCGGGTCACCACCGACCATGTGCTGACCGCGAATCACGTTGTTGCCGAGTCGGATACAACCTTGGTCCGGTTCCGACCCGACCAGCCCGGCGAGTGGGAGGCCGACGGAACTGTCGTCTGGCGCAATGCACGAATCGATGTCGCGGTCCTCCGGCTGGACCTGAGCCGACGACCCTCGCAGGCGCTGCCACCGGTGGAGTACGGCCGACTCCCGGAGCGGGACCTGCAGCTGGAATGCAGTCTCATGGGCTATCCGCTGTTCAAGTTGCGCGAGGACCCGCCGATCCCGGGTCTGGAAACCACCCGCTACCGCGACTCCGCGCATGTGCGCGGACACACCTCCCCCTGGTCCAATCTCCGGGAGGGCACGCTGGCCGTGGTCGGGCTTCCAGAGCCCGCGGAACTCCCGAACCCACCGACGGGTACCGCCCCGTCACCCTGGGAAGGCATATCAGGATCCGCACTGTGGTCCGGTGGCTGCCTCATCGGCGTGGTCCAATCACACCATCGCACTGACGGTTTGGGTCAGCTCGCGGCCAGCAGAGTCGACTTCTGGCATCGGTATCTGACCGAGGACGATGCCGCGCGGTTGCGCGACCTCATCGGGCTGCGCTCCACGGCAGAACTGCCTGTCGTGGACGCACCGCACCGCAGCCACTTGCCCGATGGGCCCGGTCGGCTGGGCGAGCAGATCCTCGAGCACAAACTCGATGGTTCCGTCACGAGTCTGTGCTTCGGGCCGGATCGCAGTCTGTTCGCCGCGGCCGACAAGGGCCCGATTCGCCGCTGGCGCACCGATACCGGCGCCCAGCTCGAGTCCTTGTCACCACGCACCTGGCGCGGAATGCACGACGGCGTACGGGTGGCGGCCAGCGAGGAGGACGGCACACAGATATTCCTGCGCCACGGCCATTCCGTCGTGGTGCAGGAGCAGAGCGAGTTGCGCGAAATCGTCAGGTTGATACCGCTCGGCTTCCTCAACCACCAGAGCAATGGCCGCTACGCCATTACCGACTGGTTGTGGAGATTCAAATTGCACACCGCGGCAGGCGAATCCGTCGCGAGCTTCAGCAATGCGGTGGCTGTGGCGCTCTCCGGCGACGGCAGTACGCTGGCCGTTGCCACCGACATCCTGCGAGGCGGCAGCACGGTGCGGGTGTACCAGCTCACGGACATGTCCACGCACACGGTGATCGAGCCGGACCAGGCTTGGGGCCGCGCCATCCAGATCGCGCTGTCCTACGACGGCACCCGCCTCGGCTACGTCACCGCCCGCACCGCAGGCGTCATCGACGTCCACACCGGCCTCCCCATCATGCCCCGCGCGGGCAGCGGCGACCTTCTGACCCAATCCTTCCCCGGCGCAATGGGCTTGGTCTGCACCCCCAACAGCCACCTACTGTGGCTGGCCAGCGGAAAGGTATGGCAACTACGCGGAAACCGGCGTGACGACCGCGCAGTCCTCCCCCGCAGCTCCGGCTACATCCGAATCACGATCAACCGAGACGGCACACAACTAGCGGCAGGAGACCGCGACGGATGGGTCCGACTCTGGAAATGGATCGACTAACAAATCGAATGGTGAGCGCAGAGGGGTTCGAACCCCCGACCGCTGGTGTGTAAAACCAGTGCTCTACCGCTGAGCTATACGCCCGGACGGGTCCCGGGTAGCCGGGCGCCGGATGGTGTCTCGGACCTTGCGGTCCGGGGCAACGGTCTATGAATCTAGCGCGGTTAGGGCTTTCTCCCAAGCCTGCTGGTCACGGGGCTCTCCGGGGCCGTTCATTTCGGCGAAGCGGATGATGCCGTCCTTGTCTACTACGAAGGTGCCGCGGTTGGGGTAGCCGGATTTTTCGTTGAAGACGCCGTAGGACTGGGCTACTTCGCCGTGGGGCCTGAAGTCGGAGAGGAGAGGGAAGGTGTAGTCCTGTTCGGCGGCCCAGATTTTGTGGGTGGGCGGGGGGCCGACCGAGATGGCGAGGATTTCTGCGTTGTCGTTCTGGAACTTGGGGAGTTCGTCGCGGACCTTGCAGAGTTCGCCTTGGCAGATGCCGGTGAAGGCCAGGGGGTAGAAGACGATCAGGACGTTCTTCTTGTCACGGAAGGACGAGAGGGTTACTTCCTGGTTGTTCTGGTCCTTCAGGGTGAAGTCCGGGGCGACTACGCCGACCTCTAGCGGCATGCGGGAACCTCCATCTGTCGGGCATTCGGGCAGGCGGCGGCTCACCGAGAGGTGAGCGCCGTCTGGCGAAAACCTTAGCGAAGACGCGAGTTAGCGCTGCTTCGAGGGCGTTTTGGGCTGCGTGAGTTTGGTACCGGTCCAGGTGCCGAGGCTTACCGGGGTGGTGGAGGTCAGTCCGGCCGGTGTGGCCGATTCTGCGATCTCGCTCGGGTCGACATGCCCTGGCTGGCCGGTTTTGGGTGTGAGGACCCAGACGATACCGTCGTCTGCGAGCGGGGTGGTGACATCCATCAGCTCGTCGACCAGGTCGCCGTCGCCGTCCCGCCACCAGAGCAGTACGACGTCCACCACCTCGTCGGTGTCCTCGTCCAGGAGTTCGGAGCCGACGACCTCTTCGATATCCGCCCGCAGGTCGTCGTCGGTATCCTCGTCCCAGCCCAGTTCCTGAACCACCATGCCGTGTGCAATGCCAAGCTTCTGAGCGTAGTTCTGCGCGTCCGCCGCGGCGACCACGGTGGTGTCCTCCTCAACTCCCGAGACAATAGGTAGTTGCAAGCGAACATGGTTATGGCCTTCAGCGCAAGCCGATCGACCGAATTCGCACCCCAAATGTCTTATGTGAGACCCGTGAGTCTGTGCACCGACACGCCGCGCCGGGCACATTTCACCCGACACGCCGCCCATATTCGCGCCGCTCACAACCGGTTTCACCGTGCGGGGCAGGCGCTCCGCACCGCGTTCAGCGCGTCGTTCACGGTCCGACTCGCCTCGTTGAGCGGCGCGACCGAGGAAGTCGACGACATCTTGCGCACCTCGGCCGCCAGCGCCCGCGCCGCGTTCACGTAGTCGGTCAGCTTGGTCGCCAGATCCGTCGGCAGGTCCGCTCCGGAAGCGTTCACCTGTGTCTCGACCGTGCGCGCCGCGTCATCGAGCGCATTGGCCGCGGTGTCCCGCTTCTGCGCTTGATCCGCCGTGTTCCCGTCGTGGGCGTCGACGAAGTCGTTGTAGCGATCCACAGCCGTCCCGGTCGTGGTCCGGAACGGATTGCAGTTGTCAGCTATCGCCTTCGCCTGCGCCGCGGCCTTCTTCGAGGATGTGGCCGCCGCCGAAGACGAAGCCGCTTCGGCCCGAAACGACGTGGCCGCAGCCTGATCGGCCGTCGGAGTACCCTCGACCGAGTTGGCGCAACCTACGAGAACTAAGCCGACGCCAAGGGTCGCAGTAGTGCAAAACATCCCGAACCCGCGCGGGTTCAGCAGCTTCATCGTCCTCCCCGTTCCGCCTCGGCCGGTTCCCTGGAGACCGTACTGGATTTCCGTCTGACATGATGACCTGGGACGCATCATGCACAAGGATGTAAGATGTGCCCCAAACCAATCGTTACGGGTATGCCGCACATCAGCGACTACCCGGGGTAATGACGCCATGATGTCCCACCCCTGTGTACGAGGAGCAAATGTCTTGACCGACCTGATGCACCCGACCTCTTCGTCGAGTCCCACCAACGGACCGGCGCGCAAACCCCGGCGGGGGCGGGGCGGGTCCGAGTGATCCGCGAGGGGGTGGCGTCATATCTGCCGGACATCGATCCGGAAGAGACCAGCGAATGGCTGGATTCCTTCGACGAGATGCTCCAGCGCGAAGGCCCGGGCCGCGCCCGCTACCTCATGCTGCGCCTATTGGAGCGCGCCGGTGAACGCCGCGTCGCTATCCCGGCGCTGACCTCCACCGACTACGTCAACACCATCCCCACCGAGAACGAGCCGTGGTTCCCGGGCGACGAGGAGGTGGAGCGCCGCTTCCGCGCCTACATTCGCTGGAACGCCGCGGTCATAGTGCACCGCGCGCAGCGCCCCGGTATCGGTGTGGGCGGCCATATTTCGACCTACGCCTCGTCAGCGGCTCTTTACGAGGTCGGCTTCAATCACTTCTTCCGCGGCAAGGACCACTCGGGCGGCGGCGACCAGATCTTCATCCAGGGCCACGCCTCCCCCGGCATCTACGCCCGCGCCTTCCTCGAGGGCCGCCTGACCGAAGACCAGATGGACGGCTTCCGCCAGGAGTACTCGCACGGCGGTCCGGGCCACGGCCTGTCCGCCTACCCGCACCCGCGGCTCATGCCCGACTTCTGGGAATTCCCCACGGTCTCCATGGGTCTGGGCCCGATGAACGCCATCTACCAGGCGCGCTTCAACCACTACCTGCACGATCGCGGCATCAAGGACACCGCCGATCAGCATGTCTGGGCGTTCCTCGGCGACGGCGAAATGGACGAGCCGGAATCGCGGGGCCTCATCCAGGTCGCGGCCAACGAGGGCTTGGACAATCTGACCTTCGTCATCAACTGCAACCTGCAGCGCCTCGACGGCCCGGTCCGCGGCAACGGCAAGATCGTGCAGGAACTGGAGTCGTTCTTCCGCGGCGCGGGCTGGAATGTCATCAAGGTCGTCTGGGGCCGCGAGTGGGACGCCCTGCTGCAGGCCGACCGCGACGGCGCGCTGGTGAACCTCATGAACACCACCCCCGACGGCGATTTCCAGACCTACAAGGCCAATGACGGCGCCTACGTGCGCGAGCACTTCTTCGGCCGCGACCCGCGCACCAAGGAACTGGTCAAGGGCCTGTCCGACGGCGATATCTGGAACCTCAAGCACGGCGGCCACGACTACCGCAAGATCTACGCGGCCTACGCCGCGGCCATGGCCCACAAGGGTCAGCCGACGGTCATTCTCGCCAAGACCATCAAGGGCTACGGCCTGGGCAAGCACTTCGAGGCCCGCAATGCCACGCACCAGATGAAGAAGATGACCCTCGACGATCTGAAGGCGTTCCGCGACGTGCAGCGCATTCCGATCACCGACGCCGAGCTGGAGCGCGACCCGTACCTGCCCCCGTACTACCACCCCGGCCAGGACGCTCCGGAAATCCAGTACCTGCTGGACCGCCGCAAGCAGCTCGGCGGCTACCTGCCCGAGCGCCGCACCAAGGCCAAGCCGCTGCAGCTCCCGGGCGACGAGCCCTACTGCTCCATCCGCAAGGGTTCGGGCAAGCAGTCCGTCGCCACCATCATGGCCTTCGTCCGCCTCATGAAGGAACTGTTGCGCGACAAGGGGATCGGCAAGCGCATCGTGCCGATCATCCCGGACGAGGCCCGCATCTTCGGCATGGACTCCTGGTTCCCGTCGCTCAAGATCTACAACCGCAACGGCCAGCTCTACACCTCGGTCGACGCGGAACTCATGCTCGCCTACAAGGAGTCGAGCATCGGCCAGATCCTGCACGAGGGCATCAACGAGGCCGGTTCGACCTCGAGCTTCACCGCGGTCGGCACCTCCTACGCCACGCACGGCGAGCCGATGATCCCGCTCTACATCTTCTATTCGATGTTCGGCTTCCAGCGCACCGGCGACGGCATCTGGGCGGCCGCGGATCAGATGGCCCGCGGTTTCGTGCTCGGCGCCACGGCGGGCCGCACCACCCTGACCGGTGAGGGCTTGCAGCACAACGACGGTCATTCGCTGCTGCTGGCGTCGACCAACCCGGCGTGTGTCCCCTACGATCCGGCGTTCGCCTTCGAGATCGCCCACATCGTGCGCGACGGTCTGCGCCGCATGTACGGCGGCGGCGTGGCCAACAGCTATCAGGAGGCCCTGCCCGGCACCGATCCCGAGGCGCATTCCCAGCACCGCGAGTTCGGCGGCGAGGACATCTTCTACTACATCACCCTCTACAACGAGCCGCAGTCACAGCCCGTGGAGCCGGAGAACCTGGATGTGGAGGGCCTGCTGCAGGGCATCTACCTCTACAAGCCGGGCGCGGCGGGCGATGTGCGCGCCCAGATCCTGGTCGCGGGCGTCACCATGCCCGACGGCCTGCGCGCCCAGCAGATGCTGGCCGAGGAGTGGGGCGTTCAGGCCGATGTCTGGTCGGTGACCTCGTGGGGCGAGCTCCGCAAGGAGGCCCTCGCCAAGGAGATCGCCAAACTGCGCCACCCGGAACAGGATCCGGGCCTGCCCTATGTCACCAAGGTCCTCTCCCAGGCGCAGGGCCCGTTCGTGGCCGCCTCGGACTGGATGCGCGCGGTCCCGGATCAGATCCGCCAGTGGGTCCCGGGCCAGTTCATCTCCCTGGGCACCGACGGTTTCGGTTTCTCCGACACGCGCCCCGCGGCGCGCCGTGTCTACAACGTGGACGCGGCGTCGATCGTGGTGGCCGCGCTGTCCGGTCTGGCCAAGGAAGGCAAGATCGACCAGGCCAAGGCCGCCGAGGCCGCCGCCAAGTACAGCATCGACGATGTGAACGCGGCTCCCAAGGCGGCACCCGGTTCCGAGGGTGGCGACGCATAACGCACGATTAACACTGTGGAACGTAAACCGCCGAGGCCGCGCCGGATCAACGAAGGTTCCTCCGAACACGAGGTGTACCTCCCGACCGGCGCGCTCTCCCCGAACCGGCAGACCCGCGATCCGCTTCCCGACACGCTGCTCAAGCGGGTGAAGCAGTTCTCGGGTCGGCTCTCCACCGAGGCCGTGGCCTCGATGCAGGAGCGGTTGCCGTTCTTCGCCAATCTGGATGCCGCGCAACGCGCGGGAGTCCAGTTGCTGGTGCAGACGGCGGTGGTGAACTTTCTGGAGTGGTTGCAGGACCCGGAAAGCGATATCCGGTTCAGCCTGGACGCTTTCCAGGTCATCCCGGACGATCTGGCGCGGCGGCTGACGCTGCGCCAGACCGTCGACATGGTCCGCGTGGCCATGGAGTTCTTCGAACAGTGGCTACCGGCCTTGGCGCGCAACGACCGGCAGCTGGTGGCGCTCACCGAGGCGGTACTGCGATACGGGCGGGAGCTCGGTTTCGCGGCCGCCTCGGTGTACGCCAGCGCGGCGGAATCCCGCGGCGCGTGGGATACCCGCCTGGAGGCCCTCGTCGTAGACGCCGTGGTGCGCGGCGATACCGGCCCCGAAATGCTCTCCCGCGCGGCCACTCTCAACTGGGACGCCACCGCCCCCGCCACGGTCCTGGTCGGCACACCCCCGAAAGATCAAGTGGCGGCGGTCGTCGGCTCCGTACACGGCATCGCCGCGCGACACGGCCGCAATGCTCTCGCCGTCGTGCAAGGCACCCGCCTGGTGATGGTCGTCAGCGGCCATCTGGGCGACACCATGTACCCCTCCCCCTTCCTGGCCGACCTCCTCGGCGAGGTCTTCTCCGACGGCCCGGTCGTCATCGGCCCCACGACACGCACGCTGTCCGCCGCGCACATCAGCTCCGTGGAAGCCATGGCCGGAATGGAGGCCGTCGTCGGCTGGCGCGGCGCGCCACGCCCGGTGCACGCCTCGGAATTGCTACCCGAGCGAGCTCTGCTCGGCGACCGCGCCGCTGTGGAGGCTCTCAACGACAACATTGTGTTACCGATGGCCGCCGCCGCGGACTTGTCCAATACCTTGGACGCCTATCTGGATTGTGGTGGAGCAGTCGAGACCTGTGCTCGGCAACTGTTCATCCATCCAAATACCGTGCGTTATCGGTTGAAGCGCGTAGCCGACATCACTGGCCGCGATCCGATGAATCCGCGCGATGCCTACGTGTTACGTATCGCCGCCACCATAGGCAGGCTGACACGAACCCGTAACGAATCACCTACTCCTACCTCAGAGATCCCAGTAGTCACAGATCCGAAAGAGGGGATGTAACGCGTCCACCGAATCGGACGATCGGCGCAACTCACCTCCCCTTTTGTGGACTCCCCACAAAAGACCCTCCGAAGCTTCATTCGCGCCGACATCTCTGGAGACCGGCCTCACAGTGTTCTCTTAGAGGCGTGATCGCATTGCTCGCCCCTGGACAGGGCTCTCAGACACCCGGCATGCTCACTCCTTGGCTCGAACTTCCCGGCGCTGCTGATCGCATCGCGCTGTGGTCGAAGGCCTCGGGGCTGGACCTGCTGCGGTTGGGCACCACCGCGACCGCCGAAGAGATCACCGATACCGCGGTTACCCAACCGCTGGTCGTCGCGGCTGCCCTGCTTGCTTTCGCGGAAATCCCGCAGGACTCGCTTCCCGCGGACACCATCGTCGCCGGACACTCTGTCGGCGAACTCGCCGCTGCCGCCGTCGCCGGAGTCATCTCCGCCGACGACGCCGTGGCACTGGCCGCCCTCCGCGGTGCGGAGATGGCCAAAGCGTGCGCCCTCGAGCCGACCGGCATGTCGGCGGTGCTCGGCGGTGACGAGAACGCCGTGCTCGCCCGGCTCGAGGAACTCGGCCTGATCCCGGCCAACCGCAATGCGGTGGGTCAGATCGTGGCAGCGGGTAAGCTCGGGGCGCTCGAAGAACTCGCGGCCAACCCGCCCGAGAAGGCTCGCGTTCGAGCACTGCCGGTCGCCGGCGCCTTCCACACCGCGTTCATGGCTCCGGCCCAGGACGCTGTCACGGAGGCTGTTTCCAAGATCGTGCCCGGCGAGCCGACGCGAGTGCTGCTGTCGAACTTCGACGGTCAGCCGGTCGTCTCCGGCCAGGATGCGATCGATAAGCTCGCCGCTCAGGTCACCCGCCCCGTGCGCTGGGACCTGTGCACCGAGACGATCCGCGCGGCAGGCGTTTCCGCGGTGGCAGAATTGCCGCCCGCGGGCACCCTGGTCGGCATCGCCAAACGGGAGCTCAAGGGCACCCCGAACCTGGCGCTGAAGACCCCCGCGGACCTCCCCGCGCTGGCAGAACTCACCACCGCGGACTAGCTTGACTCGCGGCCTGCTCCACCAACGGCGATGGAGCGCTTCAGGTCGTGGCAGGAAATCAGTACCCCACATCCCCACTACACGAAGACAAGAAGGGAGCCACCACAGTGGCCGCTCTGACCCAGGAACAGATCGTCGAAGAGCTCGGCAAGATCATCGAAGAGGTGACCGGTATCGAGCCCTCCGAGGTGACCATCGAGAAGTCCTTCGTCGACGACCTGGACATCGACTCGCTGTCGATGGTCGAGATCGCCGTTCAGACCGAGGACAAGTACGGCGTCAAGATCCCCGATGAGGACCTGGCGAGCCTGAAGACCGTCGGCGACGCGGTGGCCTACATCCAGAAGCTCGAGGCCGAGAACGCGGACGCGGCCGAGGAGCTCAAGGCCAAGTTCGGCGACAAGTAAGGCCGACACGTGACCACTCCTTCCACCTTGAATGGGAACTTCCCCAACGTCGTCGTAACGAGCATGGCGGCGACCACGGCGATCGCCGGTGACGTCGATGCGACGTGGAAGGGCCTCCTCAACGGCGAGAGCGGGATCGACGTCCTCGAGGACGACTTCATCGAGGAGTACAACCTTCCGGTTCGTATCGGCGGGCACCTGAAGGTGTCGCCGGACACCCTGCTGGATCGCGTCGAGATCCGCCGCATGGCTTATGTCGAGCGGCTCGCCATGGTCCTCGGTCGTGAGGTCTGGAAGAACGCCGGTACCCCGGAGGTCGACCCGCTGCGGCTGGGTGTGGCCATCGGCACCGGTCTCGGTGGCGGCGACGCCCTCATCGATTCGGTCGACAAGCTGAAGAACGGCGGCTACCGCAAGATCTCGCCGCTGGCCGTTCAGATGGTCATGCCGAACGGTCCGTCGGCCGTCGTCGGTCTCGAGCTCAAGGCGCGGGCGGGAGTGATCACTCCGGTCTCGGCGTGCTCGTCGGGTTCGGAGGCCATCGCCAATGCGTGGCGGATGATCGTCATGGGTGACGCCGATATGGTCGTCACCGGTGGCGTCGAGGGCTTCATCGACTCGGTGCCGATCGCCGCGTTCTCGATGATGCGTGCCATGAGCACCCGCAACGACGATCCAAAGGGCGCCTCGCGTCCGTTCGACAAGGATCGCGACGGCTTCGTCTTCGGCGAGGCGGGTGCGCTCATGGTCATCGAGACCGAGGAGCACGCCAAGGCTCGTGGCGCCACCATCCACGCCCGTCTGCTGGGCGCGGGTATCACCTCCGACGGCTTCCACCTGGTGGCGCCGGATCCGGAGGGCAGCGGAGCGGCTCGCGCCATGCAGCGCGCGATGCAGACCGCGGGTCTGTCCGCCAAGGACATCACCCATGTGAACGCGCACGCGACTGCCACCCCCATCGGTGACACCGCGGAGAAGAACGCGATTCACAAGGCGGGCGTTCAGCACGCCTCGGTCTACGCGCCCAAGTCCGCCCTGGGCCACTCGATCGGCGCCGTCGGCGCGCTCGAGTCGGTGCTCACGGTCCTCAGCATCCGGGACGGCATCGTCCCGCCGACGCTGAACCTGGACAACCAGGATCCGGAGATCGACCTGGATGTCGTGCACGGCGAAGCTCGCCGTCAGGACATCGAGTACGCGATCAACAACTCCTTTGGTTTCGGTGGGCACAATGTCGCGCTCGCCCTCGGCCGGTACTGACATCAGATCCGGTCAGTAAGACAAGCGGTCCCGGCGGGGCTCTCGGATGGCGATCCCGCACCCGAGTTCCCCGCCGGGACTTCGACATTCTTCAGAGGAGTCCGCCATGACCATAATGGCTCCCGCGCATGCTGGTACCGCGACCGATCCCCGTGATCCGCTGGGCCGGTTGCAGCGCTTCTTCGATCCCGGCACCGTGCTCCCGCTGCACCCGCGCGACAAGTCCGGCGTGCTCGCCGCCATCGGCGAGGTCGACGGCGTCCGCACCGTGGCCTACTGCTCCGACGCGACCGTTATGGGCGGCGCCATGGGCGTCGAGGGGTGCAAGCACATTGTCGATGCCATCGATACGGCCATCGACTCCCAGATTCCCGTTGTGGGCCTGTGGCATTCGGGCGGCGCCCGCCTCGCCGAAGGCGTCGAGGCGCTGCACGCGGTCGGACTGGTCTTCGAGGCCATGGTCCGAGCGTCCGGTCAGGTTCCCCAGATTTCGGTGGTGCTCGGCTTCGCCGCCGGTGGCGCCGCCTACGGTCCCGCGCTGACCGATATCGTGATCATGGCCCCCGAGGGCCGTGTCTTCGTCACCGGCCCGGACGTGGTCCGCAGCGTCACCGGTGAGAACGTGGACATGGCGACTCTGGGCGGGCCGGTCACCCACGGCAAGAAGTCCGGTGTCTGCCATATCGTCGCCGATGACGAGGCCGATGCCATGCACCGCGCGCGTCGCCTCGTCTCGATGTTCGCCGAGCAGGGCGAATTCGATCTGGTCGCCGCCGCGCACGGCGATGTCGACCTCAAGGCCATGCTGCCGGAGTCGGCCAAGCGCGCCTATGACGTGAAGCCGATCATTCACGAACTGCTCGACAATGTCGGCGAAGAAAGCTCTTTCGAGGAATTGCAGGGCGGGTACGCGCGCTCCATCGTCACCGGGCTGGGTCGGCTCGGCGGGCGCACCGTGGGTGTGCTGGCCAACAACCCGATTCGCCTCGGCGGCTGCTTGAACTCCGAAAGTGCCGAGAAGGCAGCGCGTTTCGTGCGGCTGTGCAACGCCTTCGGCATTCCGATGATCGTGGTCACCGATGTGCCGGGCTATCTGCCGGGCGTCGGTATGGAGTGGGAGGGCGTGGTGCGCCGCGGCGCGAAGCTGTTGCACGCCTTCGCCGAAGCTCGGGTTCCGCGCGTCACGCTGGTGACCCGCAAGATCTACGGCGGCGCCTACATCGCCATGAACGCCCGCTCGCTGGGCGCGACGGCCGTGTATGCCTGGCCGGGCTCCGAGGTCGCGGTCATGGGCGCCAAGGCCGCGGTCGGCATTCTGCACAAGAAGGCCATTGCCGCCGCGCCGGAGGAGGAGCGCGAGGCGCTCATCGAGCAGCTGACCGAGGAACACGAGCGGATCGCGGGCGGCGTCGAGCGCGCCATCGCCATCGGCGTCGTGGACGAGGTCGTCGATCCGGCCAAGACGCGGTCCACCCTTGCCGCCGCACTGGCCGCGGCGCCCGCCACGGCGCAGCACAACAAGAACATTCCGCTGTAACCAGCCGAAACGGGGAACGCGGGCGGTCTCTCCATTGAGACGGCCCGCGTTCTTGTTGTGGGAGTACCCATTTCGGCGGCGACTATGCCTGCCGTCCGGCGGATATATGGGTTCGTTTCGCGGTGGGCAACAGCGGCGACATCCCGGTGACACGGACTGCTTCTAGCGTTCCGGCATGTGCGAAACTCTCGAAAAGCCCGCGGAATCGGCTCCGGCGCGCCGGACACCCTGGTATCGATCGCTGTTCGCGCAATTGGCGGTGGCGGTGGTCGCCGGGATCCTCGTCGGCGCGGCCTGGCCGGAGTTCGGGGCGGATCTGAAGCCGCTCGGGGACGGGTTCATCAAGCTGATCAAGATGGTGATCGCGCCCATCGTGTTCTGCACGGTGGTGCTCGGCATCGCCCATGTCGGCAATCTGAAGTCGGTGGGGCGGATCGGGATCAAGGCGCTCATCTACTTCGAGGTGATCACCACCTTCGCGCTGGTGTTCGGGCTGGTCGTGGGCAATCTGGTCGAGCCCGGATCGGGGTTCAGCATCGATCCGCAGACGCTGGCGACCGACGCGGATCAGATCGCGAAGAAGACCGGCAATGGCGAGCTCCCGCACACCGTGGAGTTCCTGATGAACATCATCCCGGGCTCGCTGATCTCGGCGTTCGCGGAGAACAAGCTGCTACAGGTGCTGTTCGTGGCGGTGCTGTTCGGCGTGGCGCTGGCCAAGTACGGGGAGAACGGGCCGCCGATCCTGCTCGAGCTCATCGATCATGCGAGCCGGATCCTGTTCATCGTCATCGGCTGGATCATGAAGCTGTCGCCGATCGGGGCGTTCGGGGCGATGGCGTTCATCATCGGGCAGTACGGGCTGAAATCCCTTGGCAGTTACGGGAAGCTGATCGCCTGCTGTTACGGTGCGGCCGCCCTGTTTCTCGTCGTGCTGGCTGTGGTGACGCGGGTCTTCGCGGGTGTGAGTCTCTGGAAGTTCGTGCGCTACATCAAGGATGAGCTGTTCATCGCGCTCGGTACCGCGTCGACCGAAGTGGTGCTGCCGCGCATCATGGCCAAGCTGGTCGATGCGGGCGCTTCCCGGGCGACCACGGGTCTCGTTGTGCCGACCGGCTATTCGTTCAATCTGGATGGCGCGACGCTGTATCTTGCCGTCTGCGTGCTCTTCCTGGCCCAAGCCGTCGGCGTGGATCTGAGCCTCGGCGAGCAGATCACCGCGCTCCTGGTACTCATGCTGACCTCCAAAGGCATGGCGGGCGTTCCCGGTTCCTCGTTCCTGGCCTTGTCGGCGACCGTCAGCGCCATCGGCCACGGCTCCATTCCCGTTGCCGCCGTGGCCATCCTGCTGGGCGCGGACCGCATCATGGACTCCATGCGGGTCACGGTGAACCTGCTCGGCAATTGCGTCGCCACGCTGGTGGTCGCGAACTGGGAAGGTCAACTCGACAAGAACCGCCTGACCCGAATCCTGAACGGCGAACCCGTCGAACCCCTCGACGACCCGGATCCGATGTCGGAGGCGACCCGGCCGATGACACCCGAATTGGCATGATGCCCGATCCTGCTGCGCAAGGTGAACCACGAGCGGCCGCGTAGAGGACACATACGCGGGCCACAGGATGTGGCTCGCGCAGCGGCGGGGCGAGGTTCGCGCTGGAACGCACTGCACCGGTGAAACACTGGTTCAGGTCCCGGCCGCGAAGGGTCTGCGGTCGTCTACATCGGCAACTGCTCCCCC
The DNA here is from genome assembly GCF_001613405.1 of Nocardia crassostreae. Lineage (GTDB taxonomy): Bacteria > Actinomycetota > Actinomycetes > Mycobacteriales > Mycobacteriaceae > Nocardia > Nocardia crassostreae. The sequence goes on along the minus strand of NZ_BDCH01000020.1, from coordinate 289,599 downwards.
GAGCGCGCGGCCAGGCGCGTCTACCTGGGAATACGGGAACGGTTGGTAGGGTCGCGACGGTGCGTACCCCCTCCAGGATTGTCACCCTGTTCGCGGTGCCCGCGTTGGCACTGGCCGCTTGTTCATCGGGCCCGGAGCAGCCGGAGACGGTCGCCCAGCAGTTCGCCGATGCCTTGAACGCCGATGATGTCGCAGCCGCTGCGGCGCTGACCGATGATCCGAACGCGGCGTCGGCAGCGCTCGGCGGGCTTTACGACGGGCTGGGCAAGGAGGTACGCTACGAGGTGCGCGAGTCCGGGAAGGACGGCGACAAAGACACTTTCACGCTCGCCGCCACCTGGAAACTCGGGACCGACGGCAAGCACGAGTGGTCCTACACGACCTCCGGCACCGCGGCGGATTCCGGCGGTTGGAAGGTGCACTGGAATCCGGCCACCGTCGCACCGGGTCTGGACCAGGGTCCGCTGTCCTTCGGACCTTCCTATCCGCAACAGCCCGCCCGGGTATTGGACTCGACGGGCGGCGAACTCATGGCCCAGCAGATCGTCACTCTCGTCAATCTCTCCCCCGGTGCGGACACCGGCGCGGTCGCGGGCTTACTGAGCCCTATCGCCCCCGGCATCACCGCCGCCTCCCTGCAATCGGAACTGGACGGCGCACAGGGCAAGTCGATCACCGCGATCAGCCTGCGTCCCGCCGATCTGGCCCCGATCGAAGCGCAGCTCGCGGCCCTGCCCAATGTCACCCTGGCCCCGCAGACCCGCCTGCTGACCACCGATAAGACCCTCGCCTCCCCCACCCTGTCCGGCCTGGCCGACCTGTGGCAGCAGAACGCCGACGCCGCGGCAGGCTGGGCGGTGCGCGCCAAGACCGCCGACGGCAGCACGGTGCGCATCGCCGGTCAGGATCCGAAGCCCACCACGGACATCCGGACAACCATCGACCTGGCCCTGCAACAGGCCGCCGAATCCGCCCTCGCGCCAATCGAACAGCCCGCCGCGATCGTCGCCCTCCAGCCCTCCACCGGCAATGTCCTTGCCATGGCCCAGAACCCGGCCGCCGACGCCCAGGGCCCCATAGCCCTGACCGGCCTCTACCCACCCGGCTCCACCTTCAAAACGGTCACCGTCTCCGCCGCCCTGCAAGCGGGCCTGGTAACCCCCGACACGGTCGTCCCCTGCCCCGGCAGCGCGAATATCGAAGGTCGCCGCATCCCCAACGACAACAACTTCGACCTCGGCCAGGTCCCCCTCCACACCGCCTTCGCCCAATCCTGCAACACGACAATGGGCCAGTTAGCCGTACAGTTACCCGCCGACGGACTAACGAATGCCGCCGCCCAACTCGGCCTCGGAATCGATTACGTAACCCCCGGACTCACCACCGTCACCGGCAAAGTCCCCCTCACCGAAACCCCCGCCGAACGCGTCGAAGCCGGAATCGGCCAAGGCAAGGTCACCGCCACCCCCTTCGGCATGGCCCTGGTCGCCGCCTCCATCGCCCACGGCTCCGTCCCCGCCCCCACCGTGGTCACCGGTCAGCCCGGCCCCCCCGACCGCGCCCCGACAGCCCTCCCACCCGGCATAGCCGACCAAATCAAATCCATGATGCGCGAAACGATCACCGGCGGCACCGCCACCGCCCTCCGCGACATCCCCAACCTCCTAGGCAAAACCGGCACCGCCGAATACATCGACGACACCCACGCCCACGGCTGGTTCGTAGGCATAGCCGACGACCTGGCCTTCGCCGTCTTCATCAGCGACGCAGGAAGCTCCGCCCCCGCAGTAGAAACCGCAGGCCGCATCCTCCGCACCCCCCGCTAACCGCAAGCAGGTAATGGTGTGGGTTGTTTGCGGCGTGTCGCCTGCACCATTACCTGCTCATTGACCCATGGGTGGTCGATGGCGCGTCAGGAGAGGAGGCGGATCTTGTCTTGGGATTCGTTTTGGCTGGCGCACTGTTGGAAGGGGTTTGAGTCGCCTTGGCGTTCGCCGCAGACCCAGCGGATGTTGTCGATGACCACCGGGATGTCGCCTTCGGGTTGTTGTTTGCGGGCGTCGGCGTAGGCGTTGACTACCGACAGGGCGGTCGGGCAGAAGTCTGGGCCCTTGGTGGTGAAGGCTACGACGGCGAGGTCCCAGGGGCCGGTGCCGCAGTGGACCGGGTCGCCGAGGGTGGGGGTGTCGTCGGCGCGGACGGTGGTGGGGGCGGGGGTGGTGTGACCCGTGTGGGGGTCGGTGTCGGTGTCGGAGCAGGCCGTGAGGGCGGCCAGAGTGAGGGTGCCCGCGGCGATCAGGGTGAGCGGACTGGTGGTCCTCTGCTTCAAGGGGAAACTCCCTTCGTGGCAGCGCGTTTCGGGGATGGGGCATCGTTCGTCCGGCGGTCCCGGGCGGTGGTGCTCATCGTGGGCAATCCGGGCCGGCAGCTCGTTCGTGCGGGACGGGCGGAGCTCCGTCGTAGAGCGGTGCGGTCAGCCTACGTCGCGGCGGAGCCAGGTGATCTCCGCGCCTTCGCCGCCGAGGCGGTAGGGCTCGAGGGCATCATCCCAGGCGGTGCCGAGGGCGCGGTCTATTTCGGCGGCGATGTCGGAGGCGGAGTGGCGGCCTTGGGCGCGGGCCGATTCGACAATCGAACGCAGGCGCATTTCGCCAACCATGACGTCACCGTTCGCGCTCATGGCGCCGTTCCAGAGGCCGAGGCCGGGGACGAAACTGTAACGTTCGCCGTCGACGCCTTCGCTGGGGTCCTCGGTGACTTCGAAGTAGAGCACGGGCCAGTCTCGCAATGCCTTGGCTAACCGGCCTCCAGTACCGACCGGACCGTACCAATCGGTGGTCGCACGCAGATTTCCCGATGATGCGGGCTGAGCTGTCCAGCGGAGTTTGGCGGGCGCCTTGAGCGTTGAGGTGAGCGCCCATTCAATGTGCGGGCACAGCGCGGCCGACGACGCATGAATATAGACGACTCCAGACGTCGCCTCCGCGAACTGACTAGACGCGCGCACCACTGACACCTCCGGCTTCGACGAGGGACGTCTTCCCCAACGACCCCGAGAGCCGACGTTGCCCGAGTTTACTGGAGTGCCCGGAGTTACGAGTGTTACTTCTTGGACGTGTCGGAGTTCTACCCGAACTCCGCGATCACGGCATCGCTGAGGGTCGGCCACGCCATCCGCGCCCAGTCGCCGAAATTTTCGTCCGCCAGCGCCAGACACGCCATGCCGACTTCCGGGTCGACCCACAGAAAGGTACCGGATTGTCCGAAATGGCCATATGTTCCGGGCGAGTTCGAACCACCCGTCCAGTGCGGCAATTTGTGATCGCGGATTTCGAAGCCCAGGCCCCAGTCGTTGGGGCGCTGCGAGCCATAGCCGGGGAGCACGCCATTGCGATCCGGGAATTGCACTGTGGATGCTTCGGCGAGCAATTCCGCACTCACGATCTCGGGGTTCAGCAATTCGACAGCGAACCGCAGCATGTCTGCGACCGAGGAGCGCGCGGCATGTCCGGCGGACCCGGACAGCCCGGAGGAGGTCATGCCGAGCGGCTCGAAGACGGCCTCATACAGATAACGCTCGAAGGGAATGCCGGTCTGCCCGGACACGAAATCGGCCAGCACCTCGAAACCGGCACTGGAGTAGATCCGCCGCGCACCAGGTTCGGCCAGCACCTCGGTGGTGTCGAAGGCCAGCCCGGAGGTATGCGCGAGCAGATGCCGCACGGTGGACCCGGGCGGCCCGGCGGGCTGGTCGAGCTCGACCGCACCCTCCTCCACCGCCACCAGAACCGCGTACGCCACAAGGGGTTTGGTCACCGAAGCGAGCCGGAACACCCGCTCGAGATCCCCCTCGGCGTCGACCACTCCCCTGTCCTTGACCACGACACCCGCCGCCGCATGTCGAACCGGCCACCGTTGAATCTGCTCCAGCGCTCGCACACCAAGAGCCTACGAGCTACGCCGCCCCCGCAACCGCCCGCCCCGAAATCCCGCGCCAATCTGAAACAACGTCGACCGGGAACTGGTGGCGGTGGCCTCTCGGCCGATGCCGCCACGGATTCCCGGTGATCAACTGTCCAGGGCTGGCTGGGGTTCGGTCTGGGCGGGTTTGTTCAGGGCGGAGCGGCGGCGGCCGTAGGTGAAGTAGACGACCAGGCCGACGGCGGACCAGAGGGCGAAGGCGAGCCAGGTCACGCCGGGGAGGTGGGCCAGCAGCCAGACGCACATGGCGACGCCGAGCACGGGGACCAGCGGCACCAGCGTGCGGAAGGTGCGCGGCAGATCGGGTTTCGTGCGGCGCAGCACCAGGACTCCGATATTCACCAGCGCGAAGGAGAGCAGGGTGCCGATATTGGTGGCGTTCACCAGCTCGCCCAGCGGGACCAGCGCCGACAGGACGGCGACCACGCCGCCGACGACGAGCGTGTTGACGGTCGGCACCCGCTTGGCCCCGACCTTCGACAGCACCTTCGGCATGAGCCCGTCACGGGACATGGCGACCAGGATGCGCGTCTGCCCATACAGCACGGTCAGCACCACCGATGCGATGGCGATCACCGCGCCCGCGGCGAGAATGGTTGCGGGCCAGCCCCTTCCGATCACCTGCTCCAGCACGGTGGCCAGCGACGCACCCGAGCTGCTCACATCGTCCACACCGACGGCGGCGACGGCGGTCAGCGCCACCAGCACGTAGACGAGGGTGACGATGCCGAGCGAAATAATGATGGCGCGCGGCAGATCCCGCTGCGGATTCTTGGCTTCCTCACCGGCGGTGGAGGCGGCGTCGAATCCGATGAAGGAGAAGAACACCATCGAGGCCGCGGCGCCGATGCCCGCGACCCCGGCGGGCGCGAAGGGCTGCAGGTTGTCGGAGTTGAACGCGGTCACGGCGACGACCACGAAGAAGATCAGCACCGAGATCTTGATCAGCGTGGTGATGGTTGTGACCCGCGCGCTCTCGCGGACGCCTTCGAGAAGCACCGCGGTAGCGATGAGCACCACGACCGCTGCGGGCAGATCGATGATGCCGCCCTCACTGGGCGCGGCCGACAGGGCTTCGGGGATGCGCCAGCCGATGGTCGAGCCTAGGAACTCGTTCAGATACGAACCCCAGCCGACGGCCACTGCGGCGACGGATACGCCGTACTCGAGCAGCAGGCACCAACCACAAACCCAGGCGATGATCTCGCCGAGCGTGGCATAGGTATAGGAGTACGCCGAACCGGACACCGGGACGGCGCTGGCCAGTTCCGCGTAGGACAGCGCGGAGAACAATGCCGCGAGGGCTGCGATGGCGAACGAGATCACGACCGCCGGACCGGCGAGCGGTGCGGCCTCGCCCAGTACGACGAAGATGCCGGTACCCAGCGTCGCGCCGACGGACAATGCGATCAGCGGGATCAGGCCCATGCTCCGCCGGAGCGCGGAGTGCTCCCCATCCGAGGCGAGTTGTTCAACAGGCTTGGTCCGCAGCAATGATGCGGTAATCCGATTCAGTCCGGGCACGTGCTGCCACGCTACCCGGTGGGGTCGCATCAGCTAAAAGACAGCACTCCATCGGGTGTGTCCGCTTCAACCCCGGTGGGGTCTGAAATACACCTCGCTCCGAAACCGCTCGTGCGGCTCTACCGGCGTTCGCAAAGCGAAACGAATAGTGGGGTCACCTCGCCTGCCGTACCCGGCCTCGGCTCCCCAGTTGGGAGCCGCCCCTCACGCCCCAGCCTGGCTGGATGGCCCTGGTTACGTTCACAGACCAACCCCAAAGAGCAAAAGCTCGAGACCCAAGCGCAAAAGCTCGAGTTCACACCCACTGCGTTTGGTGCACACCCGAAATGGGCGGCCAAATTGGGGTGTGAACCGACGGTAGGGGGTGTGAAGTGGCGGGACGGCCCGACCGAAGTGGACAAAACGGGTGCTGGGGCGGGCGGGACGGCGAGTGCGGTGTGGCGCGGCCCCGGAGCGGCAGCGGCCAGGGTTCACACCCACTGTGCTTGGTTTACACCCGATATCGGCGGCCAATTGGGGGTGTGGACCGGCGATTGTGGGTGTGAACGCTGGGTGGGCGACAGGCAGAGGTAGCTCGGGTCGGGTTGGCAGAGGCGGGTTTGCGCACGCTGGTTGGTGCCGCGCGCCCTCCAGGGGGCGGGGATGTGGAGGCGGCTTGGTTATGTCGGCTGGGTGGGGGGGTGAGGGGGTGGTCAGGAGGGATTGCTGGTGGCGGGTTAGGAGGGCGTGGCGGCGGGTTAGGGATTCGATTTGGGCTTCTAGGTGGGATAGGCCGTCGGTGACTACTTTTCGGGATTGGTCGCAGTGTTGGTAGCCGGTGTCGGTGGCGCAGGGGAGGAGTTGTCGGATGGCGCGGGTGGGGAGGCCCGCTTCGAGGAGGTCGCGGATGCGGGTGACGGTGGCGGGGGCGTCGTCGGCGTAGGTGCGGTAGCCGTTCGAATCGCGCTGCGGGACAAGTAGTCCCTGTTCCTCGTAGTAGCGGAGCAGGCGGGTGGGGACGCCGGTTCGGTGGGACAGTTCGCCGATCAGCATTGTGAGCTCCCGCACGTCGAGTTGACCTTCACACCCATGTCAATGCCTAACGTCGCCGCCATGACGAACATTTCATCGCAGCTTCCGGTGCTCACCACGACGGTGACCGGGTCGGGTCCGGCGATCGTGCTCGCGCACGGTGCGGGCGGCGGGATCGCGGCCAACTTCGGATCGTTGATTCCGCTGCTGGCGGCGGACCACCTGGTGATCGGGTCCGACTATCCCGCAGACGACACCGTTCTCGAATTGGATTCCCTGGCCGATGCTCTGGTCGCCGAGGCGGTGGCGGCGGGTGCGGAGGAGTTCACGATCGTCGGGTATTCGCTCGGCACGGCGGTGGCCGTGCGGGCTGGTGCTCACGGCCGGTTTCGCACGGGCGGACAATCGGGCGCGGGCCAATGTCGAGCTGTGGCAGAAGTTGCTGGAAGCCGGGGATCGGGAATCGTTCGCGCGGGTGACCCTGCTCGCAGGGTTCAGCGCGGACTTCGTGAATGCGATTCCGGCCGAACAGCTTCCAGGACTCCTCGACCAGATGGCGGCAACCGTTCCGGGCGGTACCGCGGCGCAGGCCGCACTGGTGGCCGCGGTCGACATCACCGCAGACCTCCCTCACATCGCGGCGCCGACCCTGGTCATCGGACTGACCGGCGACCTGCTGGTCGACCCGGCCGGTGCGCGCGCACAAGCGGCAGCCATCCCGGGCGCCCGCCACCTCGAGTTGCCCGGCGGGCACGTCGTCATGGCCGAGCAGCCCGAACCCTGGCATGCAGCCGTCCTCGAATTCCTGGCAAACAACCCGGCCGCCACAGCCGCAGCCTGACCGCATTCGGTGGCGCCCCGGCACCGATGCGCGCGACGGCTGGCCGGGCGGGGGGGGGCGGCGCTCGGGTTTTTGGCGAGGGCGTCGCCGCTGGCGGGTTGTTTGGGCGGGCTCTATACGATCGGGGCATCATGAGTGCGCGTGTCGAGATCCATGGCGAGGTGGAGCCCGGTTTTGGGCCCGTCGCCGATGCTTTCCGCCGGAATTTCGCCCGACATGGGGAGATCGGGGCGGCGGTGGCCGTGTTCGAGGGGGATCGGCCGGTGGTGGATTTGTGGGCGGGGCATCGGGATCGGAAGCGGGGGCGGGCGTGGGAGCGGGACACCATGGCTCCGGTGTGGTCGTCGACCAAGGGGATGGCTGCGTTCGTGATCGCGTCGGCGGTGTCTCGGGGGCTGCTGGAGTATGAGGCGCCGGTGGTGAAGTACTGGCCGGAGTTCGGGGTGCGCGGGAAAGAGTCGATTACCGTGCGGCAGTTGCTGGATCATCAGGCGGGGCTGGCGGCGCTGGATCGGGCGGTGAAGCTGAAGGATATGGCCGATCTGGATGGGCTGGCGGCGATACTGGCCGATCAGAAACCATTGTGGCGGCCGGGGACTCGGCACGGGTATCACCCGATTACGGCGGGGCTGTATCAGGGAGAACTGATTCGGCGGGTGGATCCCGCGCATCGCACGCTGGGGCGGGTGTTCGCGGAGGATTTTGCGGGGCCGCTGGGCGTGGATTTCCATATCGGCATGCCGGAGGAGATCCCCATGGATCGCGTCGCCGAGCTGTCGGCGACCTAGGGGCTCGATGTGCTGCGATACGAGCGGGATCTGCCGGTGCGCATCGGAATTCAGCTGTTCGCCAAGCACGGGCTGTCGTTCGAGGCGTTGAACAGCCCGCAGGTCGGTGCTCCGGCGCGGGCCGCGCGGCGGGAATTCCTCTCGGTGGAGAGCCCGGCGGCCGGTGGGGTCGGCACCGCTCGCGCCCTGGCGCGGGTTTATGGTGCGGCGGCGGGGCAGACCGGTGAACTGCCCATCGATCGGGAACTGCTGGAGCGCTTGGGTTCCGCGAATACGGCGGATGACGTCCCGGCCGAGGATCTGGTCCTGCTCACGCCCAGCCGGTATCACCTGGGTTTCCGGAAGTCGCGGGGCGGCTTCCGATTCGGGTCGGACAAGCGGGCCTACGGCACCACCGGATACGGCGGATCGTTCGGATTCGCCGATCCCGCAACGGGTTTGGGTTTCGGGTATGTCATGAACCGGCTCGGGATGGCCGTGCTTGACGATGTCCGGTCGCGCAATCTGCGCGACGCGCTGGTGCGCTGCCGCTGAACCGCGGCGGGCGGGCGGCCCGGAATGGGGCCGCCCGCTTGCTCACTCGTATTCGGTGCCGCCGTCGCGCAACAGGTACGCATTTGAGACGATCTTGCCGATGGCGCGGCCGCCGAGGATTGGCGACTGCGGCTCCACGACCGGACGGACCACCAGGCCCTCACGGATATTCGCCGCCGAACCGGAGACGGTCTCCTTGCCTTCCGCCAGGGCCAGCAGCAGCTCGGCGTCGTACGGTCCCTCGTACAGCACCGGCACCCGCGGCACGGTAATGCCGAGATCGCCCAGCACCGTGCCGATTTCGGCGTGGGCGAGCCAGCGCACCGGCTCCGGAGCCGGATCGACCACGACGTCGAACAGCGCGAAGCCGAGGGTTTCGTCATGGGCCGCCGCGGCGCCGTAGTGCAGGTCCTGCACACCCGCGCCGAACACCTCGCCGAAGAAGCCGACGCGGGTCAGCCCGAGGGCTTCGCTGAGCTTGCGCGCGGCCTCGACCAACCCGAACTGCCGGATGGCGCGCCAGTACAGGTTGCCGTCGGTAGGCGTCAGGGCCAGGGACTGGCCGCCGAGCCCCTTGGAGGACACCAGGACCTGGTCGCCGTCGCGCAGATAGGTCATCAGGCAGGCGGTGCCGTGGATCTTCTCGGTGGCGACCACGGCCTCACCGGGCTCGAAGATGTCCGGGTAGCGCTTGATGTTCTCCACGTCGATCCAGCGGATCAGATCCGGCGCGGATTCCACCTGACCCGACATGGCGACCGGTACCGGCGGCGCCCATTTGGTGATGCCGAGCAGTTCGGCGAAATCGGTGCGATCCGCCTCGGCCGCAGCGAGATCGACATCGGCCAGCGCGGCGGGTAGCGCCACGATGCCCTGCGAGATCTCCCCGCGCAGCCGCACGATCTTCACCCGATTCTTCTGCGACCCCGCGAGTTTCCCGGTCAGCCCCAGCTCCTCGATCAATGCCTCGGGCAGGACCGCCTGCTCGGGAATATAGATCGCGAAATCACCGGTCGTGAACTGTCCCTTGGCGACAACGGCGCGATACAGCCCGACCTGGGCGAGTTCGAGCCGGTCCGCATTGGTGTGCGGGTGGACGGTCAGTCGTTCGACGGCGACTTGCAGGGTTGACATCGGAATCCCCTCCTCTGGATCGGGCCAGAGTAGGGTGCGGGACCGGTTCCGGTCGAAGGGTTTTCCGCGCTAGACCTGCTCGACATCGTGCACGTGGTGCACGAGATCGTGGATGAAGTAACTGGCCAGGGATTCCACCGTGAACTGGGAACCGTTGCTGCGCTTGGCCACCCGGCCCAGCTCGGCGCCGGGGACCGCGGCGAAGGCACGCGAGACGGTGTCGGCGGCGGCGCGCAGTTCGGTCGCGACCGCGGCGGGCCGCTGGCTGCCGTAGTCCTCGGCGAGGGCGGTGACGTCCTGATCCCAGTTGGCGAACATGGGGATGCCGTCGGCGTCGATGGTCACCGACGGGTCGTAGCCGCCGACGGGTCGTAGCCGCCGATGACGGGGCCGGGGCGGGCGGAGGCGGTGCGCGTGATGTCGAGGCGGTGCTCGAAGATGCGGCAGACATCGCGCACATGGGCCGCGTACTCCAGGGCCGACCAGGTCGAATCGCCCGGGCGCACGGCGGCGTCCGGGCGTTCGAGGGCGGCGGCCAAGCGCGCGGCGCTGTCGCGGGTCAGACCCGGGACCGCCTCGAACGAGATGGTCTCCGGATCGAATCCGCAATCGGTGCAGGTGCGCTCGAGCACCCAGGTCCAGTCCTTGGCATCGGGAACGATCGACATGCCCGATAACTTACGGTGTCTGAATCTTTTTGGCCAGCAATATTCTGCCATCGATCGGCAACATCGCGACAAGTTGCCGGACCGGCCGTTCAGTCCATGATCCGGTGCGCCTTGTCGAAGAGCTCCAGGGTGATGGCGTGCAGGAAATCGCCAACCTGCTTGGGCGCCTTGCCCGCACACGCCCGGGCGTAGGTGCCCTCCAGGACGATGCCGAGCTTGAAGCAGGCCAGCACGGTGTACCAGGCGACATTGCTGATGTCGCGATCGGAGAACTTCGCGTAGTGCGCCGCCATCTCCTCGGGCGTGGGCAATCCGCCGACCGCGCCGAGGCTGCCGACCAACGACGCACCGGTGGTGCCGGGTTCGAAGCGGGTGGCGATCTGCCAGCCGAGGTCCAGCAGCGGGTCACCGATGGTGGACATCTCCCAGTCGACCATGGCCGCGACCTCGGGGCCGTCGTAGCGGAACATCATATTGACCAGATGACAGTCGCCGTGCAGGATGCCGGGGCGGGCGGGCGCGGGGCGATTGCGGTCCAGCCAGTCACCCACCTGCTCGAGACCCGGGATCTGCGGACCGGCGTAGCCCTCGTTGCTGCCGTAACCCTCGAGCTCGGAAAGCCAGCGCGGGACTTGACGTTCCAGGAAGCCCTCCGGCTTGCCGTAATCGGCCAGCCCGAGCGCCTCGTGGTCGAGGGAGCCGAGGCGGGAGATGGCCTCGACGGCGGACAGACCCATCTGCCGCCGGATCTCGGGATCGTTCGCATGCAGTTCGGGGAGTTCGGTCTGCGGGTTGAAGCCGGTGATCGGCTCCATCAGGTAGAAGGCCGCGCCGATGAGACCCTCGTCGCCACAGGCCGCGATCACCTTGGGCGCGCGGATACCGGTGCCGTCGAGGGCGCCGAGAATGCGGGATTCGCGGCGGATGACATTGTTGCTGGCGGTGCACAGATGCTTGGGGCCGCGGCGCAGGACATAGTCGCGGTCGCCCCGGGTGAAGCGCAGCATGATGTTCTGCGTTCCGCCGCCGAGGGGTTTGACGCCGGTGAATTCGCCACCGGGCAAGCCCTGTTCATCCATCCATTTACCGACGATCGCGAAATCCACGACGTCGCGATCCACCTCGACGGGCTGCGCTACAGACATGCCTCACATTGTGCCGTAGGCCACCAAGAGAACTGCAGGCATACGCCCGCAGTAGCCGGGGTGGCGGAATTCACCCAGGTCAGACGCATGCGTGTCGTAGGCACCGGTACACCGTGCGTGGCGCGGGTAGGCGTAATGTGCGTGCCAAATGCGCACGCTGCTGATCGACAACTACGACTCGTTCACCTACAACCTGTATCAGCTGATCAGTGAGGTGAACGGGATCGAGCCCGTGGTCGTGCGCAATGACGAGGTCGCCCGGGTGAGCGAACTCGATCTGGACGGGTTCGACAATATCGTCGTCTCCCCCGGGCCCGGGCGTCCGGATGTTCCCCGCGATTTCGGGATTTCGGCCGCGGTGATCGCACAGGCGGAGCTGCCGTTGCTGGGGGTGTGCCTGGGGCATCAGGGCATTGTGATCGCGGCCGGGGGTGTGGTCACCGCCGCGCCCGAGGCGCGGCACGGGTATCCGGATCTCATTACCCACGACGGGCGCGAGTTGTTCGCCGATGTGCCGCAGGGGTTCACGGCGGTGCGGTATCACTCGCTGTGCGCGGGAACGCCGCTGCCGGATGAGCTCGAGGTGACGGCCACCTCGCCGGACGGGGTCGTCATGGGCGTGCGGCATCGGACCCGGCCGCAGTGGGGCGTGCAGTTCCATCCCGAATCCATTGCCAGTGAGCACGGGAAAACGATCCTGCGCAATTTCGCGGAGCTGACCGAGGCGCGACGCAAGGGGCCCATAGCCTTTCGGAGAACCGAAGCGGCGCGGCGAGTTTCCCATCCTGCGCCGCCACAGCACGCCGACCCGGGCGTCGAGTACCGGGTGGAGCAGGTGGCGCTGGAGCGCGCCGTGGACGCGGAGATCGTGTTCGATCGGCTGTATGCGCAGTCGCCCAGTGCTTTCTGGCTGGACAGCGAGCATGTCGAACCGGGCCTGGATCGATTCTCCTTCCTGGGCGATGCGGCCGGGCCGCTGGCGGAGACGGTGCGCTACCGGGTCGGTTCGGGGCACGTGGAGGTCGAGTCCGCGGCGGGACGTCGCCTGGTCCCCGGCGGGGTCCTCGACTATCTGGCGGCTGAGCTACACCGACGCCGGATCGAATTCCCGGACGTGCCTTTCGATTTCGTCGGCGGCTATGTCGGCTATCTCGGCTACGAGATGAAGGCCGAGTGCGGCGCGACCGCGGCGCACCGCGCGCCCACGCCCGATGCGCAGTGGATCTTCGCCGATCGGCTGATAGTGGTCGATCACGAGGCGGGGCGAACCCATCTGCTGGCCTTGGCGGAGCCGAATTCCGTTGCCGCCGCGCGGGAGTGGCTCAGCGCGACGGAAGCCATCCTGGAAACCGTTCCGAACTGGGAGAATCCGCCGGAGACGGTATTGCGCACCGAGGAGCGGACCGTCGCGCCGCTGCTGACCAGGGGCCGGGAGCGCTATCTCGCCGATGTCGAGGTCTGCCGGGAACAGCTGCACGCGGGCGAGTCCTACGAAATCTGCATTACCGACAGCGCCTACGTCCCCGCCAAACCGACCCCGGACAGCGCGGGCCTGAGCGTCTACCGCACCCTGCGCCGCTGCAATCCCGCACCCTACGCGGCCTTCCTGCGCTTCGCGGATCTCGAGGTGGCCTGCTCCTCCCCCGAACGCTGCCTCAAGATCGACCGCGCCCGCACGGTCGAAAGCAAGCCCATCAAAGGCACCGCCCCCCGCGGCCACACCCCCGCCGAAGACGAGGCCCTGGCAGCCGAACTGGCCCTGAGCCCCAAAACCCGCGCCGAGAACCTCATGATCGTCGACCTGCTCCGCAACGACCTCGGCCGCGTCTGCGAGGTCGGCTCGGTCCACGTCCCCAAACTCATGGCCGTCGAGACCTACACGACCCTGCACCAATTGGTATCCACCGTGCGCGGCACCCTCCGCCCCGACCACGACGTCATCGACTGCCTGCGCGCCTGCTTCCCCGGCGGCTCCATGACCGGCGCACCCAAACTCCGCACCATGGAAATCATCGACACCCTCGAAACCGAAGCCCGCGGCATCTATTCGGGCACCATAGGCTTCCTGGGCCTGGGCGGCACCGCGGACCTCAACATCGTCATCCGCACCGCAGTCCGCCACAACGGCCGCTGGCGCATAGGCGCCGGTGGCGCCGTAGTCCTCGATTCCGACCCGCTGGACGAGTACCACGAAATGGTCTGGAAAGCCGCCGCCTCCCTCCGCGCCCTCCCCGGCCTGGCCGCCACCCCCACCCCCTCCCTCCCCTCCTGACCGCCGGTTCACACCCACTGCCGCTGGTTCGCACCCCTTATCGACCGCCCGAAGTGGTGTGAACCAACGGAAAGGGGTGTGTACCCGGGCTACTTGCGGCGGGACCGGGGCGGCTTCTCCTGCGGGGGCTCCGGTTCGGGGGGGGTGTGCGGGTGCCGGTTAGGCGGCCCAGGAGGGAGACGCCGGGGAGCTTGTCGAGGCGGTGGAAGACGTCTTCAGTGAGCGCCGTGACGGCTTCCAGGCGGGTGAGCATGCGGTCGTAGGCGGCGAAGGCGGGTTCGGCCAGGGCCAGGGTGCGGTCGAGACGGTCGATGGTCGAGTTGAGGCGGTCGACGGCGATGGTCAGGTTTTCGATGAGGTCGGGGAGTTGGGTGGCCAGCTGGACCGAAGCCGGGGGGAGGCGGACCGCGGTGTCGAAGGCTGTGCTGGCGGTGAGCTGGGCCGAGTCGAGGGCTTGACCGGCGGCGGTTTGGGCGGCGGCGGTGGGGACGCGGGAGCTCTGCGGTTTGGCGCGGGCGGGCGGGGGTTTGCGCGCCGGGTCGGTCGGATTGCTCATGGTTCCACTGTGCATCACCGAGTGGCGCGTGGATGTTTCGGATCGGGCACGGTGCGGCGACCGGGGGATCGTGCAGGCTGGCGGGCGTGTCGGGGGCGCGTGGCAAACTTCGAATCACAATGAAACTCACCAAGGGTGGCCATGCGCCGGTTCCGACATCGCTTCTGACGGTTGTCCTTTCGTGGCAGTCGGAGCACGAGGTGGATGCGCATGCCTTACTCCTGACCGAGGGCGGGCAGGTGCGCTCGGATCGGGATTTCGTGTTCTTCAACGCACCCCGGCACGTGTCGCAGGCGGTGACGCTCGATCAGGAGCCGGGGCCGGGGACCGCGCGGTTGTCGGTGTCGTTGCCGCGCACCGAGTCCGAGGTGCGGCGGATCGTGCTGACCGGGTCGGTGGACGGCGGGTCCTTCACCGATGTGCCGGGGCTGGTGCTGACGGTGTTCGATCACAACCGCCCGGTCGCCTGGTTCGAGATCGCCGATTCGGATTCGGTGCAGGCCATGATGTTCGGGGAGTTCTATCGCCGCGAGGGGCAGTGGCGGTTCCGGGCCATCGGGCAGGGGTGGGCCAGCGGGCTGGCGGGGATCGTGACCGAGTTCGGCGTGCAGGTGGACGAGCCGGGGGCACCACGGCGGTCGCCGGAGCCGGAGCGGTTCTCGATCGAGCGGGAGCGGCGGGTGATGCCGCCGCAGCCGCCGCCGAATCCCGAACGCGCCGACTGGCATCCGGATCCGGGGGTTGGGGCGAGGTTGCGGTGGTGGGACGGGTCGGAGTGGACGGGTGCGACGCGGCCGCGGTTGCCGGTCGATGATCGGCACTGTCCGCGGTGCGGGCGGCCGCGGCGGCGGCGGTTGTTCGGCGCGCCCGGCCCGTGCCGGGAGTGCACCGGTGAGATCGAGGACTATCTGACGGCCTGGCGCGGGCGGGTCGAGCGGATGCTGCGCACGGTGGGCACGCAGGGCGAGGACTGGGACGCGCTGTGGACCGCCCTGCGCTACCAGCGGATCGAGGAGGCCAGGGCGTTGGAGACGCTGCGGCCGCTCGCGCACGATCATGTGGAGCGGCTGGTGGCCTTCGCCTTCGCCGACGGCGCCATCGAACAGCCGGAGATGGAGGCCTTCGACCGGGCGGTCACCGCGTTCGGGCTGGGCGGACCGCTCATCGAGGATCTGCGCCGCCGAATGCAGCGCGGCCGCATGCTCACCCGGCTGCGTTCGGGCGAGCTGCCGGTGCTCCCGGCCACGGGCCTGCACCTGGATCCGGAGGAGCAGCTGCACCTGGACGTGCCCGCCATTCACATCCGGCAGCTGGCCCGCGGGCCGAAGCACACCGAGGGCCGCCTCATCTGCAGCAATAAGAAACTGCGCTTCACCGGCTCCGATACCGGCTCCGAAATGCTGTGGACGCGTGTGGTTTCGGTGACCTCGGAAGGCGGCCGGGTCATGGTCGCCGCGACCTCCGCGCGCGGCGGGGCGGTCTTCGAGGTGGCCGATCCCGACCATGTGGCCGCGGCCATGGAAGGCGCGCTGCGCGTGGCGAAGCGGCTCGCCCTCACCCCGGGCCGCCGCGACACCCGTTCCATCCCACAGGAAGTCAAGGCACAGGTGTGGCAGCGCGACGGCGGCAAGTGCGTGGAATGCGGCGACAGCCACTATCTGGAGTTCGACCACGTCATCCCGCTCAGCCGCGGCGGCGCGACCAGTGCGGCGAATCTGCAAATCCTGTGCCGCGCATGCAATCGCGCCAAGGGGGCGCGCATCTGACGCGCGGGCAGCGCACCGGCATCCAACCGCACCGACGCGCGGGCGGCACCCGAATGTGGGCTGTCCGACACGATGCGATGAATCATGTTGAAGTACCGGTTCGAAGGGTCCTAACGTCCGCAGGGAGCGCATCGGAAAGGGGATTCGACATGCAGGTGGCGGTTTTGGGCGGGACCGGAATGCTCGGCGCGCCGGTGGTGCGTGATCTGGCGGCGCGCGGGCATACCGTGCGCGTGCTCACCCGCAACCCACCCGCCGATCCCGTGCCCGGAACCAGCCACCATCCGGTGAATCTCGCTACCGGCGCGGGTCTGGACGAGGCGCTCGACGGCGTCGCCACGGTCGTCGACGCGGTCAATCACGCGGGTGTGCGCAGCGCGAAAGTCATGGTGGACGGGGTACGTTCGCTGCTGGCGGCCGAGCAGCGCGCCGGGATCGAGCATCACGTGGAGATCTCGATCGTCGGCTGCGATCGGGTGCCGTTCGGCTACTACCGATCCAAGGCGGCTCAGGTACACGTGGTCACGCAGGGCCCGATCCCGTGGACCCTGTTGCGCGCCAGCCAGTTCCACGAACTCATCGACAGCATTCTGGGCCTGTCCGCGAAACTGCGCGTGGCGCCGCGCAGTTCGATCCGTTTCCAGACGGTCGACGTGACGGCGGTGGCCGCGCGGCTCGCCGAGGCGGTCGAGGCCGGGCCGTCCGGCCGCATGCGCGACATGGGCGGCCCGGCCGTCCACACGCTGACCGAGCTCGCCGCGATCCGCCGCGAAGTGCTCGGTCACGCCCTGCTTCCCGTCCCGCTTCCGCCGCTGGGCCGGGTGCTACGACGCCTGCGCGACGCTGCGCTGTGCCTCGACGACAGTGGCGAGGCGGTGTCGTACGACTACGCCGAATGGGTGCGGCGGCGATACGGGAAGCCAGGGAGCTGACTCCGGTTTCGTCTGGTTGAACTGCTTCCATCCTGGTCTCGCGGCGCTCGTTCGAACATCGGGAATTCCCCCGATAAACCACGTATTCGTGCCCGGGGTGGGTGCGCCGCAAGAGGTAGGGCCGAGCCGTCCGAGGTACGACTTCGAGGCCGGTCGGGGGCTACTTCGTGCGCAGTCGACAGGGTTCACGCAGGGGATGCGGTCGCTCGTCAGCGCATGACGCGGCCGACGGCCGGTTCGGTGCAGAACCGGGCGGTGGCCTCGTCCGGGGACAGCCCGAGCCCGGCGAGCCCGCCGTCGTCGGCCACCGTGCAGGTGTATCCGGTGACCGTGCCGTTGGCATCCTCGGTCGGCCGCACCTCGGCGGTGACGAGGGCGCGCAGCGTATCCGCGTCGAAGGTCCAGAATTCGATATCCCAGCTGGCATGGCCGATGCGGGCGGAGACCACGGTGCTCCCCGACTCGGACGTGTCGATGCCGATACCGGTCAGCTCCCCGGCCCGCCGGAGTTCGCCCGCATCGTCCGCACGGTAGACGGCGTAGCGGGTGTTCGCGTCGGCGAGTGCCAGCGGAATCATGAGTTCATCGCGCCCGTCGGCGTCCAGATCCCGGACGCGCGGGCCGGATGGTACGCCGGTGTCCTTCTCGGTGAGGGTCTGCACGCGGGCGCCGGAGGCGTCGAGCACGGTCACGGTGGTGATGGTGCGCCCGTCATTGCCGGTATGGCGCACCTCGAACGACAGCCCGGTGCTGTCGCGAGATTCCAACAGGCAGTCGGGAGGCGTTGCGGCCGTGCCGATATCGCCGCACGGCGGTAGGTCCGAGATCGGCTCGCCCGGCGCGGCCCCGGTGGTGGGCGCGACGCTCGGACCGGCCTCCGGCGCGCCGGATTCGGGCTGCGCGGTGCCGTGCACGGTGCAGCCGGTCACCGCCAGCGCCGAAACCGCGGCCAGGCAACAGGCCGCCAGGTGCCTCCCCATGAGGGCGAGGATAGCGGCGGATTGCCCGGGTCGACAGGGAACAACAGGACAATTCACCAACTCCGGCGCATAAACCGTGGGCAGCGGCAATGCGGTGGCGGTCGGGTTCGGATACCGGTCGCACTCGGCATGGACAGCCGCCAGCGCCCGCGTGGACGGGGTGGCCGTGACGCCGGGGGCGATGCGCACGCCGACGCGCTCGGGACCGATGGCGACGGCCCATCCCGTGGGGGAAGGGACGCAATCCATAGCCGCATCGGCGGTGGCGATGCGGCCGAGGCCGGATTCGGCCGCGCCGCCGAGCACCGGTCACCAACGGCGCGATGGCAGTTCGCCGGTGCCGGATTGCCGCCGACAGCGCGCAGGCGCCTGCCCACAGGACATCATGTGCACATCTGCGCACACATTGGCCTATAGTGGGCGGCATGATGGGCGTACTGCGGCACCGGCGATTCCGGAGGTTGTACACCGCGCAGGTGGTTGCGCTGGTGGGCACGGGGCTGCTGACGGTGGCCCTGGGGTTACTGGCCTACGACCTGGCCGGGGCGGACGCGGGAGTCGTGCTGGGGACCGCGCTGGCGATCAAGATGGTGGCGTATGTGGCTGTGGCGCCGGTTATTTCGGCGCTCGCCGAGAAGGCGCCGCGGACGACGCTGCTGGTGTCGGCCGATGCGGTGCGCGCCGGGATCGCGGTGCTGCTGCCGTTCGTGACGCAGACCTGGCAGATCTATGTGCTGATCGCGCTGCTGCAGTCGGCGTCGGCGACCTTCACACCGGCGTTCCAGTCCGTGATTCCGGCGGTGCTGCCGGACGAGGAGGACTACACGCGGGGATTGTCACTGTCCCGGCTGGCCTACGATCTGGAGTCGCTGCTGAGCCCGATGCTGGCCGCGGCCTTGCTCAGCGTGATCAGCTACCACCTGCTGTTCGTCGGCACCGCAGCGGGTTTCGTGGCCTCGGCGGCGCTGGTGCTCACCACTCACCTACCCCGGCTCAGCGCCGATCGCGCGACCGGCCCACTCGTGCAACGCATTACACACAGCGCACGCCTCATGCTCGACCGCCCGGTGCTGCGCGGCCTGCTGGCCATGAATCTGGTCGTGGCGGCCGCGACTTCGCTGGTGGTCGTGAATACCGTGGTGTACGTGCGGGATCGGCTCGGCGGCAGCAATACCGGTGTGGCACTCGCGCTGGGCTGCTTCGGATTCGGGTCCATGGCGGTGGCCCTGGCGACGCCGCGAGCCTTGCGGGCCGGGAGCGAACGCCGGTTCATGATGACCGGCTGCCGGATCCTGCCGGTCGCCTTGGCCGCGGCGGCGGCCATCCCCCTGCTGCCTCCGGCCGCGGGCGCATCCTTGCTGGCCATGACCTGGATCGCGCTCGGCGCGGGCACCTCCATGATCAACACCCCGGCCGCGCGCCTGCTGCGCGCCCAGACCGATCCGGCCTCCCGCACCGCCGTCTTCGCCGCGCAGTTCTCGCTCTCGCACGCGTGCTTCCTGCTCACCTATCCGATCGCGGGCGTGCTCGGAGCGGTGGCGGGACTGCCGATGACGGCGGTCACACTGGCCCTCCTCGGTACACTGGCAGCTACAACAGCTGCCCGCGCATGGCCGGTATCCGTGCCGGTGCGCACCGAGGCGGTGGTATCGGCAGGAAGGTGACTCGATGGTGAGCAAGAGCAATGCGAAGGCGTTGCCCTCCGCCAGCCTCACCCACCCCGTCGACCCGGATCAGGCCCGCCTGGACGCGGCGACCGCCACCTTCCGCATGCTGTCCGATCCCACCCGCCTGCACATCCTCTGGATCCTCGCCGACGCCGAGGCCGATGTCACCGCGCTCACCGAGGCCTGCGGCGCCTCGCGCACCGCGGTCAGCCAGCATCTGGCCAAGCTGCGTTTCACCGGGCTGGTGGACACCCGCCGCGACGGCCGCCGCATCATCTACCGCATTCGCGACGGACACCTGGCCCGTCTGGTGCGCGAGGGCCTGAATCACGCCGATCACGTGGTCACCGGCGAACCGGTCCACGAATAACCCTGTACCGCAGACACCCCCGCCGGCTCGGCGGAGACGCCCCTCATTGACGCCTCCGCCCAAACCGTTCGCCGCCCCGTACGAGGAGGCCGGCCGTTCGGCGAGTCGCTTCCCGCCATAGCTTCATGATTCCCCCTCGGCCGGTGATCACACCACCGAAATCGCAAGTACGGCAATGTCATATCTGCGAAGTTGGGCGCTTACCTGGACGAGCGATCACCGGGAAACCATGGCGGCGTTTCGCGAGTGGCCGCCGCCACCAGTTCCCGGTGGTCGATGTTTCACCTTCGTATGGGCTCCTGGTCAGTGGGACGAGAGGTCGCGACCTGGCGTTCGGGCGCTGACGATATGCCTATTCGAAATATCGCTAGACGAATGGTGAGAGGTCACGCATGCATCCCAGCGCCGAGCAGGCCGGTCCCTACGATGTGATCATCATTGGCGCCGGATTCGCCAGACTCTATGGCGTCCACCGGGCGGCGCGGGCCGGGCTGAACGTGCTCGGACTCGAGGCGGGCGAGGGTGTGGGCGGGACCTGGTTCTGGAATCGCTATCCGGGCGCGCGGTGCGATGTGGAGAGCGTGGACTACTCCTACTCGTTCGATGCGGAGCTGGAGCAGAGCTGGACGTGGACGGAGCGGTTCGCGGCGCAACCGGAGATCCTCGCCTATATCAACCATGTGGCGGATCGGTTCGGGCTCGAGCAGCGGTATCGGTTCGGGCGGTTCGTGACGGCGGCGCACTTCGACGAGGCGGAGTCGGTGTGGACGCTGCGCACCGAGAGCGGCGAGGAATACCGGTCCCGCTTCGTGGTTTTCGCGACCGGATGCCTGTCCGCGCCGATCAAGCCGAATATCCCGGGCGTGGAAACCTTTGCGGGCGAAGAGCTTTTCACCGCGCGCTGGCCGGAGGAGGGAGCGGCGCTGGAGGGCAAGCGGGTCGGCGTGATCGGCACCGGTTCGTCCGGCATCCAGGTCTCCCCCATTATCGCGCGGCAGGCGCGGGCGCTCACCGTATTCCAGCGGTCGGCCAATTTCAGTGTGCCCATGCCGAATCGGCCGTGGACGCCGCGGGAGCAGGAGGAGATCCGCGCGACCTACCGGCAGCGGCGGGAGAAGTCGTACTACGCACCGGCCGCGACACCGCACGCCAGCATTCAGACCAAGGCCCTGGAGTTGAGCGCCGCCGAGCGCGAGGAGGCCATGGAGGATCGCTGGAATCAGGGCGGGGTGCTGTTCAACAAGGTCTTCCCGGATCAGAACAGCGATATCACCGCCAATGAGCTGGTCCGCGATTTCGCGGTGGCCAAGATTCGCGCCAAGCTCGACGATCAGCAGGTGGCGGACGATCTGATTCCCACCGATCATCCGATCGGCACCAAGCGGATCTGCACCGATTCCGGCTACTACGAGATGTTCAACCGGCCCAACGTGTCACTGGTGAACCTGTGGCGCGAACCGATCGAGGAGATCACGCCGACCGGCGTACGCACCGCGAACAAGTTCATCGAACTCGACACCCTGGTGTACGCCACCGGTTTCGATGCCATGACCGGCGCCCTGCTGCGCATCGACATTCAGGGGGCGCGCGGGTCGCGACTGGGCGAGACCTGGGCCGACGGTCCGCTCACCTACCTCGGCTTCGGCATCCCGGGTTTCCCGAACATGTTCAGCATCAACAGTGTCGGCACGCCCTCGGTGATGGCGAATATGGTCCTGCACTCCGAGCAGCAGCTGGACTGGGTGCTCGCGCTGGTGGAACACTGCCGCGCCAAGGGGATTCGCAGTGTCGAGGCGCGGGAGGAGTCGGCCGTGAAGTGGACCGATCACCTCATGGAGGTCGCCGAGGGCACGCTGTTCGTGAAGGCCAACTCCTGGTACATGGGCGCCAATGTCGAGGGCAAGAAGCGCGTATTCATGCCCTACATAGGCGGATTCGGCAACTACCGCCGCTTCTGCGACGAGGAGCGCGACAACGGCTACCCGAACTTCGAGCTCGGGACGTAGGTCAGGCGGGCAGGCCCAGTCCGGCCGCCAGCACCGGCCAGGACTTCTTCAGGTCGTCCTGCCAGTAGCCCCAGGAGTGAGTGCCGGTCGGCTGGAAGTCGAAGGTGGCCGGAATACCCAGCTGGCCCAGCTTGGTCGCCAGATTGTGGGTGCAGTAGTTGGTGCCCGCCTCGATGACGCCGCCGACGGTCACCTGATTGGCCAGGCCGCCCGGGCCGGGCAGGGTGTGCGGGCCATCGAGGGTGTCCCACTGGCCGGGCACGCCGGAACCGCTGGAGATGAACAGGTTCAGTCCGCGCAGCTAGCCGGCGTGCACGTAGGGATCGTTCTCCGCCCACATAGGATCGCCCTTGGGCCCGTACATATTGTCGGTATTGCCGCCGCCCGCGGCGACCACCAGGTTCACCATGTCGTAGCCCAGCGGATCACTGATCTGCGCGCAGCCGCTGTAGGAGGCCACCGACTGGTAGAGCCCCGGCTTGGCGATCGGCAGCTGCAGCACCGAGGTACCCGCCATGGACAGCCCGGCAATGGCATTGCGCCCGTTGGTGTTCAGCGCGCGATCGATGAGCGGCGGCAGCTCCTCGGTGAGGAAGGTCTTCCACATGTTCACGCCGAGTTTGGGATCCGGTGCGCGCCAATCGGTGTAGTAGCTGAACGCGCCGCCCACCGGCTTGCACCACATTGACGTTCTTGTCGGCCAGGAAGTTCAGCACATCGGTCTGCTGCTGCCAGGTGGCCTTGTCCTCGCCGCCACCCGCGCCATTGAGCAGATACAGCACCGGCGCCGGACCCGAGGTATCCGCGGCCCGCTGCACATCGATCTCGATGTTCTTGCCCATGGCGGCGGAGTAGACCTGCAGTTTGACGGTGCGGTCGCCGGTGACTTCGCTCGAGACGATGCGCGAGCCGGCGGCGGAGGTGCCCGAGGGGTCCACGGCGGGCGCCGGGGCGGCGGTCGCGGTGCCCGCTGCGACCGGTAGCAGGACGGTAGCGGTCAACGCTACAACTGCGCCGCCCCAGGTCTTCGAAACACGCACGCCGGATAACTCCTCAGCAAATCGGTGAATTTTCCAATCGGAAAGATCAACCGCTCACACTGCCGGAGAGCGCTGAGCGTTTGCTGGCCTGAACCTGACAGCAGCCTGAGAGGGCCGTTACACAACACGCGGACATCTCCCACCACGCATCAGGTGTGCGCCGGGTCACTGCCGCAAGAGGCTGTCGGCGCA
This sequence comes from Nocardia crassostreae, assembly GCF_001613405.1. GTDB lineage: Bacteria > Actinomycetota > Actinomycetes > Mycobacteriales > Mycobacteriaceae > Nocardia > Nocardia crassostreae. The sequence goes on along the minus strand of NZ_BDCH01000020.1, from coordinate 266,192 downwards.
CTGTCAGGGCGCTATCAGCGGCGGTGAGCACTGTGAGTGCACACCGGATGCACGGCCGACAACACAGGGGCCGGGCGCGAAGAGAGAAAGAGAATCGCTGAAATGTCGAACGCCGAACTGTCGAATGTCGCGCTGGCGGAGATCGTCGAGACCATGGCCACCACGTTCGGGATTCCCGGCGTCGTGGCGGGCGTGTGGGTGCGGGGCCGGGCGGTCTTCGCGGCGCACGGCGTGACCGGCGTCGAGCACCCGCTCCCCGTGGACGAGCACACGCTCTACCAGCTGGGCTCGATCAGCAAGTCGTACACGGCGACCGCGATCATGAAGCTGGTCTCCGAAGGCAAGATCGACCTGGATGCGCCGGTCCGGACCTACGTCCCGGAGCTGGTGCTCTCCGATGAGACGCACGCCGCCGCGATCACTGTGAAGCAGCTGCTCAACCACACCGCCGGATTCGATTGGAGCCTGGTCAACGACACCGGCGAGGGCGATGACGGGCTGGCGAAGTTCGTGGGATCGCTGCGCGAGATCCCGCTGATCGGCGCGCCCGGCGCGCGGGCCTCCTACAGCCAGGGCGCCTACAATCTGGTCGGCCGGATCATCGAGAACGTGACGGGCCTGACCTTCGAGAAGGCCATTGCGACCCTGATCCTGGAACCGGCCGGTCTGTCCAATACCCACTACTTCCTGAACGACATCATGACCCGCCGCTTCGCCATCGGCCATGAGCGCGAGGAGGACGGCGCCCTGTCGGTGCAGCGGACCTGGAAGGGCGCCCGCGCCAATAATCCGGGCGGCGGCATCTCCTCCTCGGCCGACGACCTGTTGCGCTGGGCCCGTGTGCATCTCGCCGACGGCCGCGCCGACGACGGCGCCACCGTGCTGCCCGGTGACGCCGTGCGGCAGATTCAGCAGCCCACCGTCGAACTGCGCGCCAGCCTGCTCGGCGACGCCTTCGGCCTGTGCTGGTTCCTGCGCGAGATCGACGGCGTGGCCACCTACGGCCACGGCGGCTCGGTCTACGGCCAGTTCGCCGAACTGCTCATCGTCCCCGAGCACGACTTCGCGATCGTCGTCATGTCCAATGCCAGCCCCGACGGCATCCCTGCCAACCAGGCGATCGTCCGCTGGGCGCTGCGGCACTACCTCGGCGTGATCGACGCCGACCCCGAGCCGCTCCCCTACGACGCGACCCGCGCCGCCGAGATCGCGGGCGAGTACGGCATCGACGCCATGACCGCGACCGTCGCCACCGACGGCGATATCCTCACCCTGGACTGCCGCATCCGCCCCGAGCTCCGCGCGGCCTCGGAAGCCGAACTCCCCCAGGATCACCCGCCGTTCGTCCTCGGACTGCTCCCGAACGACGAATACATCATCACCGAGGGCTCCTTCAAGGGTCAGCGCGGCTTCTTCAGCCGCGACGACTCCGGCGCCATCACCGGCCTCGACCTGGCGGGCCGCCTCTTCACCCGCGCCTCGTAGCAACCCGATCGACCACCGTGCAGCCGGGAATTCGGCAGCGGCCTCCCCGAGAGATCGCCGCCGAATTCCCGGCTGTCGGCGTGCGCCGCGCATTCCGGCGGCACTGCAGCGACCTTCACCCGAACTACTCGCGACGCTCACCTCCGGGTGCGAGCCCGCGCAGAGGCGGCTGGGCCCAACCTATTCGGCGCATTCGAACCGGCGCGGTCGACGGTGGCTCACCGCTCCTCGCCGCGCACCCGGGTGCGCGGCGGTCAAGAGGTCGTGAGCGGTTGGCCACACTCCTCGGACAGGCTGGTCAGGGCGGCTTCGTGAGGAAGATCGGCGCCGCGGTGGTAGGCCGAGTGGAAGGCCTCACTGCCCAGGCGGGTGGTGAGGGTTGCTCGGAGGGCGTGCAGTTCGGGCTCGCCCGAGTCGAATACGCCGCGGATCGCGGCGCTCAGGCCCAGTGCGGTCGCGGCGGCCTCGGGGCGGTCTTCCAGGAGGTGCAGTTTGGCCAGGAGTTCGGCGATCTGGGCGGCGGACTGTGCGGTGGAGGCCGTATCACCATTGACGGCGGAGGTGGTGAGCAGGGACGGGAGGATCGCGCGGGTTTCGGCGGTTGCACCGGCGGTGAGGCGATTGGCGGCGCGGGTGAACAGGATTCGGTTCGCGGCGGACTTGGCGATGGCGGCGGGGAGGCGTTCGAGGCGCTGTTCCAAGTGGTCCAGGTCGCGGTCGGCTTGTGGGATGTCGCCTGTGCGGCGGTGGTATTCGGCGCGGATCAGCAGGATGAGGGCGTCCAGGCGGGTGTAGCCGAGCGCGGCGGCCAGTTGCTGGGCGGCCTCGATGTCCCGGAGGGCTCCGGGCAGGTCACCGGCCCGCATGCGCTCTGTCGCCAATTCGGTTCGGCTGACCAGAATGTCGTCTTCCATGCCCAGTTCGGAGGCGACGGCCACCGCGCGCGAGTAGGCGGCGAGGGCGGGCTCGTGCTCGCCGCGCAGCGAGTGATCGCGCGCCACGGCGAGCAGCGTCATGCCCAAACCCCAGCGGTCGCCGACAGTTTCGAAGCCGCGCAAGGCTTCTCGCCGGGCGTCGGCCCCGGCGGGCTGGTCGCCATTGCCGGTCAGGGCGATATCGCGGGCGAAATTCGCACTGGCCCGCACCCAGGGATCCGGCCAGGCCAGCGCCAATTCGAGCTGCCGCTCACCGAGTTCCGCATCACCGGTGATCGACGCGAGCATCGAAGCCCACAGCGGCAGTCCCGGATGGAAATGCAGCGCCCCGGTCCGCTCACTCTCCGCGAGCAGCGACTCCGCCGACGCAGACTCCGTGAGACCCGACCCCGCCATCGACTGAATCACCCGGAACGCAGCCCGAGTCGCCTCCGGCAGCGCATCCCCCAACCGCAGCACCTCCGCCAGCGAGGTCTCGAACTGCGTGCTCATCCCCCGAATTCCCCAGTACCAGAACAAGGCCCGAACGAACCGCGCCGCCTGCTCCGCCCCGGCCGCAGGGGAAGCCGGATCCGATGCCGCGGCGGCCAGGGTCATGCGGAGGGCGGCGGCCATATTGGGGTGTTCGGCGTCGAAGACGGCGATGGCGCGGAGTTGGTCACCGGCGCGGAGGAGGGGTTCGTTTTCCTCCGCGAGGGATAGGAAGTGGTCCGCGAAGCGAGGGGTGAGGTCGTCGAGAGAGTCGGTGAGTTGGTCTGCGGCGTAGGCGCGGACGGTTTCCAGCATGCGGTAGCGGGGGTGGTCGTCGTTGGATCGGGTGACGATGGATTTCTCAACGAGGGTGTCGAGGGTGTAGATGATGTCGGCGGCGGGGAGGTCCGGACCGGAGCAGATCGCTTCCAGGGCTTCGACTGTCGCGCCGCCGGGGAAGAGGGACAGGCGGCGGGCGAGGATGCGCTCGGGCTGTTCCAGGAGGTCCCAGCTCCATTCGACCAGGGCGAGCAGGGTGCGCTGGCGAGGTAGGGCGGTGCGGCTGCCGGAGGTGAGCAGGCGGAAGCGGTCGTCGAGGCGGCGGGCGATCTGGTCGACGGTCATGGAGCGGAGTTTGGCGGCGGCCAGTTCGAGAGCGAGGGGCTGGCCGTCGAGTTGGCGGCAGATTTCCACGACCGGGCCGACGGTGCGGTCGTCGAGAGTGAAGTCGGGGCGGACCGCGGTGGCACGGGCCAGGAACAGCTGCACGGCCGAGAACTGCTGTGCCGCAGTTGGTTCGGGGGTGCCCGCCGGGATGGCGAGGGGATCCAGATGCCAGAGCGTCTCGCCGGTGATTGCGAGGGGCTCGCGGCTGGTGGCGAGGATGCGCAGGAGCGGCAGGCGGTCGAGGAGATGTTCGGCCAGTTCGGCGGCGGCGCCGATGAGGTGTTCGCAGTTGTCCAGAACCAGTACGGCCGCACCGACATTCAGGAGTTCGACGAGGCGGGCGGTCTGGTCGGCGCGGCGTTCGTCGGAGCTGTCGTCGAGTGCGCCCGCCACGGCATCCGCCAGCTGGTCCGGTGCGCCGACTTCGGCGAGAGGTACGAAAAACACTGGGCCGCTGTCATACCGGTCCATGGCTTCCAGGGAAAGGCGGGTCTTGCCCGCTCCGCCCGGGCCGACAATGGTGACCAGCCTGGAGTCGGCGAGCAGGTGACTCAGCCGATCCAGTTCGGCATCGCGGCCGATGAAGCTCGTCAATCTCGCGGGCAGCCGGTTGGCAACGGGTTCCCTACGCGCGACCGGTGTTTCGAGCTCCCCACGCAACAGCGCCAGATGCGTCTCGCGCAGTTCGGCGGACGGGTCGATGCCCAGTTCGTCGTCGAGGCGGGCGCGCATCTCCTCGTAGGCGGCCAGCGCATCGGACTGCCGCCCGGCTGCGGCCAGCGCCCGCATGCGCAGTGCCGCCAGTCGTTCGCTGAGCTGGTTCTCCTCGGCCGCCTTCTCCAGCTCTCCCATGATGTCGGCGTACCGGCCCACCCGCAGTTCGGCCTCGAACCAGTCCTCCGTGGCACCGGCCCGCAGATCGGTCAGGCGCGCGGCGACCGCGCGCACGAACGGCGCGTCCGCCACATCACCGAGCGCCTCGCCGCGCCACAGCCCCAGGGCCTCCCGGAATATCGCGGCGGCGGCCTCTACGCGCCCGGCCGCGAGTTCCTTGCGCCCCTGCCGCACCAGGTCTTCGAACCGCTATGCGTCCAGCCGCACCTCCGGCAGCCGATACCCGCCCGCCCCGAGCTCCACGGTTCCGACCCCGCGCAGGGCTTTCCGCAGCCGCGACACCAATGCTTGCAGTGCACCGGCCGCCTCGCCCGGCGCCTCCTCGCCCCACAGCCCGTCGATCAGCGCACCGACCGGCACCGCCCCGCCGCCTTCGAGCCCCAGCCGAGCCGCCAGCATCCGCACCCGCACCCCGCCGATCTCCACCGGAGACCCGTCATCCGCCACAACCTGAACCGGCCCAAGCACACCTACCCGCACCGGGAGAGTCTCGCAGAACCCGGCCGCGGGTGACACTTCCGCTGACCGCGGGCTTTACCCGGGAGGTAATCGACCTGCCGCGCGCACTGCGGCAGAGTCGATCCCATGACCGATATCGACACTGTTCTGGACCCGATCGGCACACAGCTGTTCGCCACCATGCCATTCAGCGAGAAGCTCGGTATCGAGGTGCTCGAACACGGGCCCGAACTGGTGCGCACCCGATTGGCGTGGGACGAATCGCTGTGCACGCTGGGCGGGACGATGCACGGCGGTGTCCTGATGTCACTGGCCGATTCGACCGGCGCGGTCTGCGCATTCCTCAATCTGCCCGACGGCAAGCAGGGCACCACGACGGTCGAATCGAAGACGAATTTCCTGCGCGCGGTCCGCTCGGGCCACGCCACCGCCTCGGCCCGGCCCATTCACGCGGGTCGCAGCTTCATCGTCGTCGAAACCGAAATCCACGACGACGCCGGAAAACTCGTCGCGAAAGTCACTCAGACGCAGGCGGTGCTCTGAGAGTCGGTCAAACCGGCGTGCACTCGATGGTTTCGAACTTGGCCTGACCGCGCCATTCCGGCCGGGCCGCATAGCGCGCCTGGTTCTTGCCCTTGCGCACCTCGACCGTGACGGCGGGCAGCTGATTACCGGACCAATCCTCGGCGGTACAGCGGTAGGTGAAGCTGACCTCCGCGTTCGCGGTGCCCACGGCGGTGACCGAGAGCGCCGACAGCCCCATGGCTTCCGCGACGGACCAGCGGACGATATTTCCAGTGCGCACGAAATCTCCTGCACGGATCGGGGTCACGAGCACGCCGATTCTCGCACGATCGCCGCGGATTCGCGGCGGGAGCGGGATATCGGCTGCTCGGGGACGTATTCCGGATGGCTCCGGATCAGGAGTACATCTCCTCGATGACACTCGCGTAGCGCTCGTTGATCGGCTTGCGGCGCGGTTTCATGGTGGGGGTGAGCAATTCCCCGCCGGGCTGCCAGAACTCGCTGACGATGCGGAACTTCTTCACCTGTTCGATGCGCGAGAGTTTGGCGTTGGCCTGCTCGATCGCCGCGGCGATAACACGCTCCACCTCGGGATTCGCGGCCAATGCCGCGGGATCGGCGGCAATGCCGTGCTTTTCGGCGAAAGCGGCGGCCGCATCCGGATCGAGGGCGATCAGCGCGCAATTGTATTTACGATTGTCGCCGATGGCGATGGCCTGGCCGACGAGCGGCGCGAACGCCTTGATCCAGTTCTCGATATTGGACGGCGACATATTCTTGCCACCGGCATTGATGATGAGTTCCTTTTTACGGTCGACAATGCGCAGGTAGCCGTCGGCGTCGAGTTCGCCGATATCGCCGGTGTGCAGCCAGCCCTCCGAATCCAGGATCTCGGCGGTCTGCTCGGGCCGGTTCAGATAGCCCTTCATGATGAGCGGCCCGGCCACCAGCACCTCGCCGTCCTCGGCAATGCGGATCCGCATGCCCTGCACCGGCTTTCCGACCGTGCCCAGGAGCAGCCGTCCCGGCGGGCACAGCGTGGCCATGCCCGACAGCTCGGACATGCCCCAGGCATCGCTGACCTCGATGCCGAGGCCGTTGAAGTAGCGCAGCAGTTCCGGCGAGACCGGCGCGGCGCCGGAGATGGCGACCTTGATGTCGTTCAGGCCCAGTGCGGCACGCACTTTCGACAGCACCAGGGCATCGGCAATGGCGTGCTGGATGCCCAGCAGCGGTCCGACCGACTCACCCGCGAGCCGGGCATAGGAGACCTGACGGCCGACGCCGACCGCCCAGTGCGCGAGTGCCGCCTTGGCTCCGGTGGATTCGGCCAGCTTGTCCTCGATGCCGGTGCGCAGCTTCTGCCACACCTGCGGGACCGCGCCGAGCAGGGTGGGGCGGCAATCGGCAAGGCCCGGGGCGAATCCGGTGCGATCGGCGACGGTGGTGATGGTGGAACCGACGTACATGCTCAGATACAGCGCCGACCAGCGATCGGCGATGTGAGCCGACGGCAGGAACGACAGCACGCGTTCGTTGTGGTCGGCTCCGGCCAGGCTGACGGTGGCCTCCGACATGGCGACCATATTGGCGTGAGTGATCTGCACGCCCTTGGGCGCGCCCGTGGTGCCGGAGGTGTAGATGAGGGTCAGCACATCATCGGGTTGCACCGCGCGCCAGCCGATTCGAAATCGAAGTCCGCATCGACCCGCGCGGCGAGGTCCTCGAGGCTCAGGGTTTCCGCATCGCCGCCGTCGATGCACACGATGTGCCGGACCGCGGTTCCCGTGCGCCCCTTGGCGATCACCGGCAGGAACTGGGATTCACACACCACGACCTCGGCCCCGGAATCGCCGAGCAGATGGTTCAGCTGCTCCGGCGAGGAGGTATTGTACATCGAAAACGGCGCCGCCCCAAGGTGAACCACCGCGGTGTCGATTGGATAGAACTCCGGCCGATTGGCCAGCATGAGTGCGACCTTGCTGCCGTGCCCGACGCCCAGCGCGGCGAATCCGCCCGCCAGCGTGCGCACCTGTCGTCCCCAGTCGCCGAAGGTCAGCGTGCTCGCATCCCCGGCCGTGCGTACCGCGACCTCCCCCGCATACCGGGCGATAGTCGCCTGAAACGCCGCGCACATGGTGGCCGGTGCTGCTGTCATGAATCCGGGTGCTCCTCGTTCGATCGGTTCGACCGCGCGTCAGCATACGCAGGGTGAACCGATTTGCCCGATTCAGGCAGGGGAAGCGCGGTTCTCAGCAGCAGTTCGGATCCAGCACCAGACACAATGCCGCGAGCGCCTCGCGGCGGGCGCCGTGCTGCACGGCCATCCCTTGCCGCTCGGATTCCACGAATCCGGCCTTGCGCAATTGCCCCAGGTGATGACTGACGGTGGACTCGGCGAGCTCCACCAGCGCAGCCAGTTCACCGGTGCTCATGGTGGCGCGCGAGGTCAGCAGGATCGACATCAGGCGCACCCGCGCCGGATCGGCGATGGCCTTGAGCCGCAAGGCCACTTCGAGCGCCATCGGCTCGTCGATCGGCTCGGCGGCAACCGGTACGCAACAGACCGGGGCGGACATATCGATCACGGGCAGCGGCTTGGGCACGAATCCACCCTATCGAGGATATTGACATATGTCGAAAGGGTGGCAAGCTGGAGGTGTCCGATGATTTCGATATATGTCTCACAGGTAGGTGTCATCATGAGCGATCCCGGACAGGACGAGATCCGCGAGGCGGTCCGTGCCCGATATGCCACGGCGGCAACATCATTCAAGCAATCCGGCGGCTGTTGCGGTCCCGGCGGATGCGGCGATACGGCAACCTTCGACGAGGCGGGCTTCGGCAATCGCCTCTACCCCGAGGCCGATCGGGACGCGATTCCCGCCGACGCCGTGGCGGCGAGCCTCGGCTGCGGCAATCCGACCGCCGTCGCCGAATTGCGCAGCGGCGAGACCGTTCTCGACCTGGGCTCCGGCGGCGGCCTCGATGTGCTGCTGTCCGCGCGGCGGGTCGGCCCGTCCGGCACGGCCTACGGCCTCGACATGACCGACGAAATGCTCGACCTGGCGCGTGCGAACGCGGCCGCGGCCGGGGCGGAGAACGTCGAATTCCTGCGGGGCGCCATCGAATCCATTCCCCTGCCCGACGCCTCGGTCGACGTGGTCATCTCCAACTGCGTCATCAACCTCTCCCCCGACAAACCCGCCGTCTTCGCCGAGACCTTCCGCGTCCTGCGCCCCGGCGGCCGGTTCGGCGTCACCGACGTTATCGCCGAGGATCACCTCACCCCCGCCGACCGTCGCGCCCGCGGTAGCCACACCGGCTGCATAGCCGGTGCGCTCTCGGTGAGCGAGTACCGCTCCGGCCTGACCGCCGCCGGATTCACCGAGATCGAAGTCACCCCCACCCATCAGGTCGCGCCGGAGATGCACTCGGCGATCGTGAAAGCCGTCAAACCGCGTTAGCTCGGCGGCTGCGCGCATATTGCCCACCGATTCGATATGCGTCACTATCGATGAATGCCGAAAGCCGGGCGGCTGCACCTCACGGTCGTGCCCTCCTCATCCTGCGGAGCCACGCCCCTGACGCGAGCACCCCTGTCCGCCGCGGCCGCCACCACCCTGGCCCCGGCCTTCGCGGCCCTCTCCGATCCGCTGCGCCTGCGCATTCTTTCGATGATCGCCGCGCACCAGGGCGGCGAAACCTGCGAATGCGACCTCACCACCGCCTTCAACGCCCCCGGCCCCACCCTCACCTACCATCTCCGCATCCTGCGCGAAGCCGGGTTGCTGTCCCGTGAACGCCGCGGCCCCCAGCTCTACTACCGCATAGAACCCGAAGTCCTGCACCAGCTTTCACAGCTGCTGGGCACCACACTCGATTCGGTCTTCATCGACCGCTAGGCCGGGCGGCCCCTCAGAGCTGAACAGCGCCGCACGACGGACAGGTCGCGACGTCACCGGCGAAACCGGCGGAGCCCATCTCGACTGCCACTTTCTGCAGCTCATCCTTGATTTCGAGCACCTTCGCCTCGTATCGCAGATGTCCATCCAGCCAAGCGGACTCGCCGAGTCCGCTCTCGGCCGCCATGCGCTCGAGGAAACGAGCCGCCACGTCCCCCAACTCGACCGTTATCGGCTTCCGCATAGCGCTCGATCCTACGAGCGCTCGGATCGGCCGGGCAGGGAACTCCGCAGATCCAGCGGTCCAGTTCGTAAGTTGCGGACCAGCGGAATTCTGCGGGTGACGGACACGCGGATTACTCTAGAGCAAACGTTCGACTCGAGGTAATCTGCCGGACCATGCCGGAACCCGCATCCCTCGCCATCGCCCAGATCGGCGAGGTGCATCGCCAGTTGATCAAGGCTGCGGTGTTCGGCAAGCAGCTGACCCCCGACCAACTCGAGCGCATGGCCGAGCTGCTCGCCCAGGGTCTGCGGAATCTAGATGTAACTCCTGGTTCCACACACGCGTAGAATGTTGCTACGCTCACGTAGCAATGCGGTGGCTGCGGGTGGTTTGCCCCGGTCACGGACATACGAACACCAGAAGTATCGATGAAGCTACTTCCGAAGCTCGGCCGCCGTGTGGTGACCGAACCCGGTGAGGTAGCCCTGCATGCCCGCAATGTGCGGTTCGACTGGTCCCATACCGAGCCGGTGTGGATGAAGGACGAGCCCATTGCCTCGCATGTGCTCAATGCGCTGAGCATGCTGCTGCCCGAGGGCGAGCGCATGTTCCTGGTCACCTTCGGGGAGGCGCTCGAGCTGGTCCGGGACGAGAAACTGCGCGAGGCCATGATCGGGTTCATCGGGCAGGAATCGATGCACGCGGAGAGCCACAACGATGCGCTCGAAGAGGTGCTGAAGACCCACGGGTACGACGTGGAACCCTATGTGCGGCAGGCCGAATACCTGTTCCGCAAGACGCTGGGCCCGCGTGAGATGGGCACGCCCGCGGCGCAACAGCAGCAGCTCGTCGAGCGGCTCGGGTTCATTGCCACGCTGGAGCATTTCTTCGCGTTCCTCGGCGACTGGATCCTCAATACCGATCTGGAGCAGTTCGACAGCGATGCGCAGATGCTGGATCTGTTCCGCTGGCACGGCGCCGAAGAGGTCGAGCATCGGATGGTCGCCCATGATGTGGCCGAGTACTTCGAGGTCGGCTATGTGCGGCGCGGCGCGCTCATGCTGATCGTCTTCCCGCTGTTCATCGCGCTGCTGGTGCGGGGGGCCAAATACCTGGTGCATCAGGATCCGAATCTGCCCAACCACCGCTATCCGATGCTCATCGGCCGCATCTTCGCCTCCATGTGGCGGGGTGCGCTGCCGGGTGTGCCGTCGCTGTTGATCAGCGCGCTGTCGACCTTCAAGCCCGGGTACTCCCCCGAGCCGGTGGGATCCACCGCCCAGGCCGTGGCGTATCTGGCGCAGTCACCGGCCGCCCGGATCATGGCCTCGTGAGCGCGAGTCGTCAGGTCCCGGCGCAGCTGCCACTCGATCTCTACGGCAAGAATCGCCAGGACCGCGCCACGCGCGTGTTCGAGCTGATCGCCGAGACGCGGTTGCGCTGGACCACCGTCGTCAATCGCAAGGAACCGCCGAATCCGTTGGACGACAGGCGAATTCCCCTGGTGGTCGTGGAGCGCCGGGTGGAGGCGCACGATACCGATGTGATCAGCCTGCTGCTCACCGCGCCGGACGGGCGCAAACTGCCGGAATGGCGGCCGGGTGCGCATCTGGATCTGGAGTTGCCCTCGGGGCGGGTGCGGCAGTACTCGCTGTGCGGCGATCCGGCCGATCAGCACAGCTATCGCATTGCAGTGCGGCGGATTCCGGACGGCGGGGCGGATCCCGCGAGGTGCACGACGCCTTGAAGGTCGGCGCCGCGGTGGTCGTGCGCGGGCCGCGCAATGCGTTCCCGTTCGTGCTGCCCGGCTACGGATCATCGGCCGCCCGAGTGCATTTCGTGGCGGGCGGCATCGGGATCACCCCGATTCTGCCGATGGTGCGGATGGCGCACCGGCTCGGCGTGGACTGGACGATGGTGTACACCGGCCGCAGCCGCGACACCATTCCGTTCCTGTCCGAGGTCGAGGGCTTCGGTGAGCGCGTCACCGTCCGCACCGATGACGAGCACGGCCTGCCCGATGCGCGGGCGCTGCTGCCGGGCATCGGCGCCGACACCTCCGTGTACTGCTGCGGCCCGGTGGTGATGACTCAGGTCATTGCCGATGCCGTGCGCGACATGCCGGGCGTGGAACTGTATTCCGAACGGTTCTCGCCGCCTCCCGTCGTCGACGGCACCGCGTTCCGGGTCGAACTGGCGCGCACCGGCGGGACCGTCGAGATTCCCGCCGACAAGTCCGTACTCGAAGAAGTTCTGAAAGTCCTTCCGGACAGCCCCTATTCGTGCCGCCAGGGCTTCTGCCGCACCTGCCGGGTGCGGGTGGTCTCCGGCGAGATCGACCACCGCGACACCGTGCTCACCGCTGCCGAGCGGGACGTCGGCGACATGCTCATCTGTGTATCCCGTTGCGACGGTGACCGCCTGGTGCTGGACCTCTAGCACCCGTTTCAGGAGAAGATCGTGACCGATCAACCGACCATCATCCCCGCCGCCGAGCGCATCGTCCGCAATGGCGAATTCGAGCTCGCCGTCTACGAATACGGTGAGCCGTCCGCCGAAACCATTGTGCTGGTGCACGGTTGGCCCGATGACAACCACCTGTGGGATCGGGTGGCGCCGCTGCTGGCCGACCGCTTCCACGTGGTCACCTACGACACCCGCGGGCACGGGCGCTCCACCCGGACCGATCGCACCGAGGACTACCGGCTGGAGAACTTCGCCGCCGACCTGTTCGCCGTCGCCGACGCGGTCTCACCGGACCGGCCGGTGCACGTGCTGGCCCACGACTGGGGTTCGGTCGAGGCGTGGGAGGCCGTCTGCGAACCGCGGGCCGCCGCGCGGATCTCCTCCTTCACCTCGGTCTCCGGGCCGAACCTGGACCATCTCAGCGCCTGGGTGCGCGGCAATCTGTCGCACGGCAAAGTGTGGGGTCCGTTCACGCAGCTGCTGTCCTCGACCTACACCGGCCTGTTCATGACTCCCGGCGTGCCGCGCGTGGTGCTCAAGCCGCTGGGCACCGAGAAGATGTGGTCGCGGTTCGTCGGGCTGATGAACGACACCTCGCCGGAGAACATCAAACTCGGGCCGGAATTCCGGCGCGACTTCTTCGACGGTATGCGCATCTATCGCGCGAACATCCTGCGCCGCATGGCCGAAACGCGCGAGCGCCGCACCGAGGTGCCGGTGCAGTTGATCATCGCACGCCGCGATGTGGCGGTGCGCCCGGCCGGATACGACGACACCCAGGACTGGGCGCCGACTTTGTACCGCCGGGAGGTCGGCGGCGGGCACTGGCTGCCGTTCTCGCATCCCGAGCTGTTGGCGACCGCGACCGCCGAGCTCATCGACTCGCTGCGCACCGGAGTCGTGCCGCGCGCGTTGCGCCGCGCCGAAGTCGGCGGGGAGCAGCGGGCTTTCGAGGATCAGCTGCTGGTCATCACCGGCGGCGGCAGTGGCATCGGCCGGGAGACCGCGCTGGCGTTCGCCCGCCTCGGGGCCGAGGTGGTGCTGTCCGACATCAACCTCGACGCGGCCAAGGACACCACCGAACTCATTGCACGCGAGGGCGGTACGGCGCATGCCTATCAGCTCGACGTCTCCGATGACGGCGCGGTCGCCGAGCACGCCGCCGCGGTGATCGCCACGCACGGAGTGCCCGATGTTCTCGTCAAAAATGCGGGTGTGGGTCAGGCCGGAGATTTCTTCGACACTCCCGCAGCGGAATTCGACCGCGTGCTGAAAATCAATCTGCACGGCGTAATCAATGGCTGCCGGACCTTCGGCAAGGCCATGGCCGACCGCGGTCTGGGCGGACATATCGTCAATCTGTCGAGCATGGCGGCCTATACCCCGCAGCGCGGATTCTCCGCTTACTCGACCAGTAAGTCGGCGGTCTTCATGTTCTCCGATTGCCTGCGGGCGGAGCTGTCGGGCAAGGGCATCGGCGTGCACACCATCTGCCCGGGCATCGTGCACACCAATATCGTTGCCGCCACGCGATTCGCGGGCGTCTCGGCCGAGGAAGAGGCCGCCAAGCAGCAGAAATACGACAAGCTGTACGCGGCGCGGCGGTACGGGCCGGAGAAGGTGGCGGCGCAGATCGTCAAGGCGGTCGAACGGGATCGGGATGTGGTGCCGGTGATGCCGGAGGCGTGGATGCAGTACCGGTTCAACCGATTCGCCCCGGCGGTCGCGCGATTCTTCGCGGCGCGGGTCAAGCTGACGTAATTCGGTACCCAATGGATTGTCCGTCCACACCTTTCGACCTCCCCCGAATTACCGGGTCTGTCGCAGTGAATAGTGCGGCAGTAGTTTTCGGCTAGCACAATAGAAGGTGCCGCTCGCTCGGGGGGAGCCGAGTCAGGGGGACTCGGCCAGGTAGCCGACGGGCGTGGGAGGGAATCCGATGATGACCGTAGGAATCGTCATTGCCGTACTGATCGACCTTGCCGCCCTTATCGGCGGGGTCGCGATGTGGCAGGACGGACAAGGCAGGCACCGCAGTCGCGGCCGGTCGGGTCGCTGGGCCGGGTACTCCTCCGGTGGCGGCTCGGGCGGTTCGAGTAGCTACAGCTCGGGCAGCTACGGAGACGGCGGCGGAGGTGGCTGCGGCGGGGGTGGTGGCGGCTGCGGTGGCGGCGGAGGTGGCTGCGGCGGGGGTGGTGGCGGCTGCGGTGGCGGCGGAGGCGGCTGCTGAGGCGTAATGCCGTCCCATGAGTGAGAGCCGGTGCGGTTGTGCCGCACCGGCTCTCGGCTGTCTCCGGTCAGTCCTGCTCGCGCAGCGAACTCTCGATGAAGGCGACCCGTTCGGCCGGTATGCCCCACGGGTCGTCCACCCCGGCCTTGGTGTCGAGATCCCAGATCACGCAGTCCTCCCCCGGCCGCGCCACCAGCGTCCACGCCACGACGGTCCGGCCCAGCTGATCCACCATGGGATCCGCGGAGGTGTCGCGTGACCCCTCATCGGCCGGATAGTGGTGCAGGAACTGCCCGTACGCCGCCGAGCAGAAGCGCTCGTATCGCAGCGTGCACAGAATGAATCCGTGCCAGGCCTCGTCCACGGCGCGTGACGGCATTCCGATAACCTGCCCGTCCCGCATGGCGGCGCCGCAGCACCGCAACCATTGGCGCAGAACGGTTTCCACGAGTTCGCGCGGCTCCCAGGGGCAGTTCTTGAAGATGGCGTCCAGGAGTTCGAAATTGTCCACAACCGTGTTCATTTCGTCGATCCCCGGGCTCCGAAAGCGTTGCAGCAACATGACCCACGGTACGTCCGGATCCGGACGTACCGCATGGCACAGCTTCTGGGGTCAGGCGGTGGCGGACTCGAGTTCCCGGCCGCGGGTGGCGCGCAGGCTGGTCAGGGTCACCGTCACCAGCACCACCACGATCACCACCAGCGAGGCCGCGGTCGGGATGGTCGGCACCCCGCTCCAGACGCCGTGCGCCCAGTGCAGCACCAGCTTCACGCCGATGAAGGCGAGGATCACCGCCAGGCCGTAGGCCAGGTGCACCAGTCGCGACAGCGCCGCGTGCAGCACGAAGTACAGGGCGCGCAGGCCCAGCAGCGCGAACGCGTTGGTCGCGAACACCAGGAACGGATCACCGGTCACGCCGTACACCGCGGGCACCGAGTCGACGGCGAAGACCACATCGGTGGCCATGACGGCGACGACGACCAGCGCCAGCGGGGTGAGGGCGCGTCGCCCGGCCTCCCGGACGGTCATGCGGGTACCGCGGTAGTGGTCGGTGACCGGCATGAACCGGCGCAGCAGCCGCACCGACCGCATCGTCGAGATGTCGACTTCCTGCTCCTGCCCGCCGACCGCATCGACCAACAGCTTCACGGCCGTGATCAGCAGGATCACGCCGAACAGCAGGAACGCCCAGTCGAGCGTGGCCAGCGCTGCCGCGCCCAGCGCGATGAAGATGCCGCGCAGCACCAGCACGCCGACGATGCCGTACAACAGCACCCGCTGCGCCAGCGCCGCGGGCACCGCAAACGCCGACAGCAGGAGCATGAACACGAACAGGTTGTCCACCGACAGCGACTTCTCCAGCAAATAGCCGGTGAAGAACTCCATGCCCGTCGCGCCACCATTGTGGAACCACAGGAACACACCGAACGCGACCGGCAGCGCGATATAGAAGACCGTCCACCCGATCGCTTCCCGCATGGACACCTCGTGCGGCTTGCGCGTCAACGCGAAGTCCAGCACCACCAGCGCCAGCACGACAACAATCGTTCCAACCCCACAACCAGGGCGTACCAACACTTTCGACAGCGGCAGAACCAGCCAGAACAGACATACTCACAGGACCTCCTCGGCATGAGAAATCAGCCGAGGTCTCCTTCACCCATGTCCGTGGGCAACCACCCGGGGGCAACGACGGCGTCGCCCGTACTGACCGGAATGATTCTTGGGAAGTACTCCCCTCTGCGCGACAGAATAGCCGAACCTTAACTCAACTGTCCAGTTACCCCTACCTGGGACTGAGCACCACCACCGCCAACGGCCGCGACGTCATCCTCTGATACTGCGCATACCGCCCCCGATTGACCTTGTCCGCCAGCCCGAACCGCCGCCCATAATCCGGATCATCCGGATACGTGGCCCTCGCAGTAACGGCCACCCGCCTGGTCCCCACCTGAATCTCACACTCCGGCGAAGCCTTCACATTCGCCAACCACCCCGGCGGCCGCGCCGACCCCCCATTGGACGCAGTAACCAAATAATCCCGCCCATCCCGCGCATAAGTCAGCGCCGAAGTCCGCTCCCGCCCCGTCCTCCGCCCCACAGTCCGCAACAACAACGTCGGATTCCCGAACAACACCCGATGCCCCACCACCCCCCGACTCTTCTCATAAACCCACTGATGCACCTCGAGCACCTTCACAAACAGACTCGCCATCATTCCTCCCGATCCATACCCCCTACGCCACCGTAAGTTCCCCCGCGCCCGAGTAGGCATCGACCCACCCGAAGCGGTAGCATCGCGAGGCCCACTGGAGATCTCCAGCGGTCAGGGGCGGTAGCTCAGTCGGTTAGAGCCGTGGACTCATAATCCATTGGTCGCGGGTTCGAGCCCCGCCCGCCCCACTTTTGCCCCCTGAACAGCGCGAACAGCCACTCGAGATCGTAAGATGTGTCGATCCAAAGGTATTGCGGCCGAGTTGTTGTACCGAACCGGTCTGTGTGCGGCGGTCGAATCCGGCGCTGACCAATCTTGTGAACGCTGCCTGTAGCACCCCGAGATGCGTCCAAGGCCAGGACAATCAGAAGGGTGATGGAGCTGATCCTGACCGATGAGCGACGTAACGAGCTTGTGGCCTTGCTCGGCGACGAAGCGAGGCTGCGTGCCGCATATCCCGTTGTCGCGGACTATCTCTCTACCGCGCCGATGCTGGCTGGTACCGGGGATGACCGTGCCGACGCTGCGTTCGATCTCCGGTTGGTCCACTACCTGACCGGGGGTGAATCGGCTTCCGGGAATCCGTACTGGGACATCGTGGGGCCATCGGTGCATGGGCGGGAGAACCGCCGCGTGGTGAACGGAGGTCGGCTGAAGGGAAGTGCCCGGCTTGGCTATGCTCAAACCGTTCTGCAGGCCGCATACGCCTACGCTGTCCCGGCACCTGGGACCATCGCATGGGTTGCCCAATTCTGTTCAGGTAGAACAGTTGTCGAGCTTGGTGCCGGGCGTGGCTATTGGGCTGCGCAGCAGGCGCGGGCTGGGTTGAGAGTCGAAGCGTATGACTCCGAACCGCCGGATGCGACTGCCAATCCATCATTTCCAGAAACAGCTGGGCAGCTCGACGTCTGGTACCCGGTTGCAGATCGCGATGCTTACAAGGCGCGCAGCGACGACCAGGCCGGTCGCGTCCTGTTCCTGTGTTGGCCGCCGGGATGGGGAAATACGATGGCCTCGGTCGCAGTGGACGAGTTCGAGCGCGCTGGCGGGGACCGGCTGATCTTCATCGGCGAACCCAAGGGCGGCAAGACCGGTGACGATGCGTTCTTCGATGCCCTCACCGCGAAATGGGAGCTCGAAACCCAAGACCCGCAATTCGTTTCGTGGTGGAATCTCTCTGACATCGCACAGGGTTGGGTGCGGCGCGCCTAGCCCTGGCTGTCGCTTTCGGGGTCGGGCGCTATCCGAGGAGGTGATCGTTGTGGCGGGGATCGAGCCGTTTCGCGTCGACGTTCCGCAGGAGCAGGTGGATGACTTGCGGGCGCGGTTGGGGGGTACTCGGTGGCCGGATGAGTTGGCGGGGTTGGGGTGGTCGTATGGGGTGCCGGTGGGGTATGCGCGGGGGTTGGCGGAGTATTGGGGGGAGGGGTTTGATTGGCGGGCGGCGGAGAAGCGGCTGAACAGCTTTGCGCAGTTCATTACTCGGATCGACGGGCAGCGGGTGCATTTTCTGCATGTGCGGTCGGCGGAGCGGGATGCGTTGCCGCTCATCATTACTCATGGGTGGCCGGGATCGGTGGCCGAGTTCTTGAAGATTATCGAGCCGCTGACGGATCCGGTGGCGCACGGGGGTGCGGCGGGGGATGCGTTTCATATTGTGGCGCCGTCGATTCCGGGGTTCGGGTTCAGTGGGCCCACCGGCGAGACCGGGTGGGATATCGAGCGGGTGGCGCGGGCCTGGGCGGTGTTGATGGGGCGGCTCCGGTATGAGAGGTACGGCGCGCAGGGTGGAGACAGCGGGTCGGTCATCTCGCCGATGCTGGGGCGGCTGGATGCGGCGCATGTCGTCGGGGTGCATGTCAACGGTGGTCTCGGGTTTCCCACCGGCGATCCGGCCGAGTTGGAGGGACTCACACCGGACGAGTTGGCCAGGCTCGAGCAGTATCGGGATCTGGACCGCGGCGGGTACGCGATCATCCAGTCGACGCGGCCGCAGACACTGGCGTTCGGGCTGAGCGATTCGCCTGCGGCACAGCTCGCTTGGATCGTCGAGAAGTTCAAGGAGTGGACCGATCCGGCGCACGAACTGCCCGAGGACGCGGTCGATATCGACCAGCTGCTCACCGACGTCAGCATTTACTGGTTCACCGGGACCGCCGCCTCCTCGGCCCGCCTGTACAAGGAGGGCCAGCAGGCATGGGGTTCCACGGCGCCCTACTCGGGACTACCACA
Source organism: Nocardia crassostreae (assembly GCF_001613405.1). GTDB lineage: Bacteria > Actinomycetota > Actinomycetes > Mycobacteriales > Mycobacteriaceae > Nocardia > Nocardia crassostreae. Next base: position 247,482 of record NZ_BDCH01000020.1, on the reverse strand, counting down.
CGGCGTCGCGGTGTTCCCGGGCGACGGCGGGGTCCGGCGCATCGCCGAACGCGAGCACAATGTCGTGCACTGGTCGGAATTCGATCGCGGCGGCCACTTCGCCGCCATGGAAGCCCCGGACCTGCTGGTCGAGGACGTCCGAACCTTCTTCCGCCCCTTGCGATAACAACCTCAGCTGTCCACGTGGACGTGCGGGCGCTGCGAGCGCCGGGGTACCGCGCGGCGCAGGATTTCGCGAGTCACCGGGGCCACCTCGCCTTCGCCGAAGAACATGAAGCGAAGGAGGTTGATCAGCGGATTGCCTTCCGTCCATTCGAAGTAGACGTGCGGGATGACGCCGGTGCGGTCGCGAATGGCCAGCAGGATGGCGGCAATGGAGTTCAGGACGGCGGCGGCTTCGACACTGAGGATGCGGTACTGCGCCACCTCCACCCCGGTGACGAGGAGATGGGTGCTGAATTCCGAAGGGTCCTTGACGATCACCTCGAGGAAGAGAATCGGATCGGCGTCGGGGATATGGCTTTCGCGGCGCTGATCAGCTTCCTTCTCCGCGTATTCCTCGGGCTGCCGCTGGTCGATGTCGTGGGTGACGATGCGGATCTCGCCGCGGGCGGCCAGATCGTCGATGACGCGGGCGGCCTTGTCGTCGAAAGTCACTTGGACGGCCCGGAGTTCGAAGGCGCGACGGGCGCGGGAGGCGAAGGACACCACGATGATCGCGAGCACGAACAGCAGGGCCAGATGCACGCCCTCGGGCTTGGCGATGATGTTGTCGATGGTGGTGTACACGAAGATCAGTGACACCGCACCGAAGGGGAACACCCTGCCGCGCTGCTGTTTCCGCCAGGCGGACAGCGTCACCGCGACCGCCGCCGAGGTGATCAGGACGAGCACGCCGGTGGCGTAGGCCGCGCCCTGAGCCTCGACGCTGGCATCGAAATACCAGGTGATGCCGAAGGCCACGGTGGCGAAAACCAATACCAGCGGCCGCATTTGGCGCGCCCACTCCGGCGCCATGCCGAACCGCGGCAGATAGCGCGGAACCAGGTTGAGCAGGCCCGGCATGGCCGAAGCGCCCGCGAACCAGAGGATGGCGATGATGCTGACGTCGTAGACCGTGCCGAAGGCATTGCCGAGATGTTCGTGCGCCAGATACGCCAGCGCCCGGCCATTGGCTTCCCCGCCGGGCTGGAAGGCCGATTCCGGAATGAGGATGGTGGTGATGAAGCTGGAGACGATCAGGAAGCAGCTCATGATGATCGCCGCGGTCGTCAGCAGCTTGCGGGCGCCGATAATGCGGCCGCGCGGGAAATCGTCGGAATCGCCCGGATCACCCTTGATCTGCGGCATGACGGCGACACCGGTCTCGAATCCGGACAGGCCGAGCGCGAGTTTGGGGAACACCAGCAGCGCGACGCCGATCATGGCGATCGGGCTGCCGTGCTGCGCGGTGAGCAGATGCCCCCAGTCGGTCACGAGGTGCGCATGGCGGATCACCTCGATCACCCCGACGACGGCCACGATCAGATTCAGCGCCAGGAATAACGCGACCAGCGTGACCGCGATACCGATGGCCTCGGTGAATCCCTTCAGGAACACCGCCGCCAGAGGGCCAGCAGCACCAGCGTGATGAGCAGGTTGTGCCCGTGCATGAAATCCGGCGTGTACGGATTCTCGACAATGTGCGCGGCGCCGTCGGCCGCAGACAAGGTCATGGTGATGGTGAAGTCGGTGGCCGCGAACCCGAGTAGCACCAGGATCAGCAGCTTGCCCCACCAATTCGGCAGGAAATTGGCCAGCATGGCGATGGACCCGCCGCCGTGCGGGCTCTCCTTGGCCACCCGCCGATAGACCGGTAGCGCGCCGAGCAGGGTCAAGGCCACCAGCACCACGGTGGCCAGCGGCGACAGCACACCCGCGGCGAGCGCGGCGATACCGGGTTGATAGCCGAGCGTGGAGAAGTAGTCGACACCGGTCAGGCACATGACCTTCCACCAGGGATGCCGGTGTTCCTTCGGCGTGTGCTTGACCATGGGCCCGGGCAGCTGCGCGGCTTGTTCGCCGGAATCCTCGAGCAACCAGGCAGCGAATCGCGAGTGGGACCGTTCGGTGGTCGTGGTCAAGTGATTCCTCCCGGAACCCGTCAGTCCGGTTACCCGAAACCAGCAATGTCGCGGCCAATTTACTCACGGCAAACCGGGCAGACGGATGCACCGCGCGGCGAGTCGCGCACGCCGGTGTGCTGGCCGGATGCGGGCGGGTCAGCCGACGTACGCCGCGATGGCATCCGCGATGGCGGTCGCGAATCGCGCCCGCCCATCCGGGGATTCGATCAGCGCGGCATCGCCGGGATCACGCATGTTCCCGCATTCGACCAGTGCTGCCGGACGTTCGGAGAAGTTGAGCCCGGCCAGATCCGGACGCGGATTCAAGCCGTCGGAACCGACATAGGTGGACGGCACGAACCCCGCGCCGACCATGCGGTCGCGCAGCATGGTGGCCAGCCGGACCGAGGGCTCACCCTGGGCGTCATTGAGCGGTGGCGAAGAGTGGGCAACATGGAATCCGTGCGCTCCCGCGGCCGCGCCGTCGGCGTGAATGGACACCACGGCCGCCGCGCCGACCGTATTGCCGAGCGATCCGCGCTCGTTCACGCACGGCCCGGCCCCGGTATCGCTGTCGCGGGTCATGATCACCCGAATCCCCCGCAGCGTGAGCGCATCCCGCACGCGCAGCGCCACATCCCAGTCGAACTCGTGCTCGGTGTAGCCGCTATTGGCATTGGTGCCGGTGGTATTGCACGGTTTCGTACCGCCGCGACCGTCCGGGACGTGGGCATTGATGACATCGGGTTGTGCGGCGCCGCCGCCATTGTGACCGGGATCGATCACCACGACCTGCCCGAATATCGGCTGCGCGGGCGCGGCCTCCGCTCCCCCGCTCGCCGCCATCAGGAGTGCACCGCAGAGTGCCGCCATCGCCTTCATCCGTCGCTGTCGCACCACCCCACCGTAGGAGACGAGCGGCGAAACCAGGACCCGGACAGGCCGGAATTCACTGTTCGAGCTTGTGGAGCACATCACGCAGCGCGCGCAATTCCGCCGCGCTGAGCTCGGCGACGCGCGGCGGCGCGGGGTCGGGGGTGGCCAGCGCCACGGCCACCACCTCGCGCCCGGCCTCGGTGAGCGACACCAGTTTGCGCCGCCGATTGCCCGCATCGATCTCACGCACCACCAGGCCGCGCTCCTCGAGATCGTTGACCGCGACGGTGGTCGCAGGCGCGTCCATGGTGGCGGCGTGCGCGAGTTCCTTGACGGTCAACGGTCCCCCGCGCAGTCGGCGCAGAATGCGAATCCGGCTGAACGGCAACCCAGTTCGCTCGATGACGGCGCGCTTCCAGGCATCGCGGGTATCCATCACCACATGGGTGAGCAGCCGCCAGACCTCATCGGGTGTGGGAGTGTCATCCGGCATGGGCTGGGGCCTTCTGTTCGAGCAATGGTGCGACGCGATCCCGCGTACCGTACGCCCACGCGGTATTGGCGGCCATGCCGAGCCCGACCACGGCGGCGGTCAAAGCCGTGATGGTCCACCACAATCCGCCACCGGCCAGCGCACCGCACAGGGCCACGCCGATGCTGATGCCCACCTGCCTGCTGGTGGAGGCCACCGCCGAGGCCGCCCCCGCCCGATCCAGCGGCATCCCGCTCACGGCGGCCGTGGTGATCGGCGCGTTGACCATGCCGAAACCGATTCCGAATACCGTGAATACGCAGATCAGCATCCAGACCGGAGTATCGGGCCGCAGCTGGGCCAGGCCGATGGCTGCCAGCGCCATGAGCGTGCCCGCCGCCAGCAACGAGGGCTTCGTGCCGCGATGGCCCACCAGCCGCCCGGACAGCGGGGAGAAAATCAGCATGCCGAGCGCCATCGGCAGGTACAGCAGACCGGTGTGCACGGCCGAGAAGCCCCGGGTCCCTTGCAGATACATCGACATATCGAACAGGAACGCCCCCAGCGCCGCGAAGGCGCAGACCGCGATGACGGTGGCCGAGGCGAACGGGAAGCTGCGGAAGAAACGCAGATCGATGAACGGCGACGGATGCCGGGCCTCGTGCCACACGAATCCGGCCAGCGCCGCGCCGCTCACCAGGAACAGCACCGGCATGCCTTCGATCAGGCCGAATACCAGCGTGAACAGCAGCAGAATCGCCAGCACCTGACCGAGCGGGTCGATACCCCGCCGGGTGGCCGACTTCGATTCCGGCACGAAGACGGTCGTGAGCACCAGCGCCACGGCACAGATCGGCAGGTTGATCCAGAAGACCGACTGCCAGCCCAGACTGTCGATCAACCCGCCACCGACCAGCGGACCCAGGGCAGTCGAAATACCCACCACCGCACCCCAGACGCCCACCGCCCGCGCCCGCTCCACCTTCCCGGTGAAGACGGTGGTGATGATCGACATCGCCACCGGATTCAGCATCGATCCGCCGATGGCCTGCAAAAACCGTGCACCGATGAGGATTTCGATGGTCGGCGCGAGACTGCACAACAGCGATCCGACCGCGAAGACGAGCAGCCCGATCCGGAACATCCGCTTACGCCCGAACCGATCCGCGGTGGCCCCCGACAACATGAGCAGGCTGGCCAGCGTCAACGTATAGATATCGACAATCCACTGCAACCGCGACAGCGAGGCCCCCAGATCCTCCTGAATCGCGGGCAGCGCCACATTCACGATGGTCGCGTCCATGGACGAGATGAGCAGGCTGAGACAGCACGTCACCAAGACCAACGTCTTCCGATTCTTGCTCAACTCGCCAATAGTTGTAGACACACAATTATTGTGAAACTAAAACCTTCCCGAGCGCACCCCCCCCTCCCGTGCGCCCCGTCACGTCCGCCGAATCTGAAACACCGTCGACCGGGAACTGGTGGCGGGGGCTACTCGGCCGATGCCGCCACCAGTTCCCGGTGATCGCATGTCCAGGATCAGAACCGGGCCAGGAGGTCGGCGAGGACGGTGGGCATGGCGGCGAGGACGTCTTCGGTTTGGTCGTCGGAGGTGCCGTAGGTGTGGGCGGTGACGGTGAAGGCGGTGCCGAAGGAGGCGGAGGCGACCTCGGGGACGCCCATATCGGACCAACCCCATTTGGTGCCGGTTACGTGCGGGAGTTGCGCGGTGCCCCAGTCCTGGACGGTGCCGTCCACGGCGACCTCGCTGGGGTCGGTCATCCATTCGAGGACCGGGCTCTCGGGGTCGCTGCGGAGTTTCACCATGAGGAAGTCGGCGACGTCGGCGGTGCTGGTCGAGGACATGGCCCAGTCGTCGTTGCCGCGGGTGGCGGTCAGGTTGTATTCGGCGGCGATCGAGTCGATCGCGTACGGGTACTTCGCCGCCATGGCGGCGGCGGCGCCATCGTCGGAGTGGCGAATCATGCGCTCCCCCAACTGTTTGTCCTCCGCCGAGCCGTCACCGTGCCGGAGCGCGTAGTCGGCCATGTAGAGCTTGGCGATCGATAACGCGGCGCGCGTCTCGGTTTCGTTGGCGGTCCCCCACCGCACCTCCGGGACCATTGATCGCAGGGAGATCGCCGTGCGCTCGGGCACCGGCTCGGCCCGGCCCGGATCGGGCAATCGCCATTCGGGGGTGGGCCGGCGCGGCGCTGTCCCATTCGGATCCACTCCGCCCGGCTCGGCTGCGGCCGGGGACGCCAGCAATACACACGCCCCTGCCGCTATCGCCCCGATCAACCCAGCTCGATAGCGCACAGCCACCTCCGCGTCGAGTTCGACCCGCATCCAGCTTGCCCGGACGCGGGCCCGGTACCGGCGAAGATGTTCCCGACACGCCGGACCGGGGCACGGATCCGATCGGATCAGACCGTGAGAATGGTGCGGCCGATGGCGGCGCGGGCGGCAATGGCGGCGTGCGCGGCGGCGGCCTGGTCCAAGGGGAAGCGCTGGCCGATGACGACCTCCAGCCGCCCGGCGGCAGCCTCGGCCTGCGCCTGTTGGAGCAGGGCGTTCCAGTCGATCTCACCGGCGCTGATCTCGAACAGCGGGACGATGGAAATACCCTGTGCTGCAGCTGCTTCCGCGTCGAAGGCCGCGAATCCGCCTGCGGCATTGCCGTATCCGAGAATCCGGCCACCGGCCACGATGGCGCCCATGGCCGCACGGCCGATCTCGCCGCCCGCGCCGTCGAGCAGGAGCTGGACGCCGCCGGTGAGCTTCTCAACCTCGCCGACCCAGTCCTCGCCCGAGTAGTCGACCACGGCGTTCGCGCCGAGCCGCTGTGCCAGCTCGAGTTTCGCCGCGCCGCGGCCCGCCGCGACTACCTGTGCGCCCGCCGCGCGCGCCATCTGGATGAGCAGCGTGCCCAAGCCGCCTGCGGCGGCGGTGATCAGCACCCATTCGCCGGGCTCGATGGCGGCCCGCGCCATGACCGCCAGCGCGGTCCGGCCGTCGTGCACCAGCGCCACCGCCTTGCCCATATCCAGCCCCTCGGGCACGGGCACCAGGCTTTCCGCCTTCGCGAGCGCCTTCTCGGCATAACCGCCCGTCGGCGTCCCACTGCCGATCCCGCTGGCGGCCGTCGAGGTGGCGACCCGCTTGCCGACCCACCCGGCATCCACTCCCGCCCCGACCGACTCCACGACCCCGGCGACCGCCCCACCAGGCACGAACGGCGGCTCCACCGGGAAGAAGTCCTTCGCCCACCCGCTGCGCATCAGGGTGTCGAGGAACATGACGTCGATCGCCTCGACCGCCACGACCACCTGTCCAGCACCGGCCACCGGTTCCGGCGCCTCCGCCACCGTGAGCACCTCCGGATCCCCGAACGCCTTGGCCTCCACAACCCGCATCTCTCTGCCTCCCATTTCGACGAGCAATCGACTACACAACCCTCGAACCTCGAGCACTGTTGAGGTCAAGCCGTAACGCCCGGATTACGCCGCAGGCGAACGACCCGACCCGTATCCGATGCACCTCGATGCTGGACGCCGCCGGGGGTGACGCTGTTGTTGCCCGAGATTCACCTGCCCGATTACCGGGGCGCGGTCGGCAGTATCCCGGCGCTCGCTGACGCCATTCCCGCGCTGGTCGGCACCGCCCGCGCCCCGCCGCGGACGACGTGGACCAGGAGATCGGTGAATATCCCCTCGACCTGGATGATTGAGAGCATTCCGGTATATGGCCACGGAAACGGCGGCGACACAGCGGATTACGGCTTGGTTGCGGGCATCTTGCTCACCGGGATCGCGCTTGCCGGGCCGTTCGCCCTCGGGTAGCGCGGACCGTCTCAGAAGCCTATGCTCGTCCGCTAGGTTCGAAACCTCTTGCCGGTGCGCGTATTTGACGTGGCAACCGCGGGGTGCGGCCGCATCGGGGTAGGTGCCCCGGTGAACGTGAGTGCGGAAGTGCGAAAGCTTGTCGGAGTCATCTAATCCTCCGGACGGTACGAACGAAGCCGTTCGGAGTGCGCGTCTGCCGGTTCGGACGCTGCTGGCGTGCGTGGTACTCACCACCGCGGCCGTTGCGGCGGGCGTTTACGCTGCGCCGGAGGACTTTCGAATACCGCTGATGGCGGGCGGGGCGACCGCGGCGGTGCTGTTGTGCGTGGCCGTCACCCTGGCGGTGTACTACCGCGCCCAGGTCAGGCAGGCGCGGCAACTGGCCGCGGCGGCCGAGGCCCAGGCGCAGACCAGCATCGACTTCACCGTGACCGACGCCGATGCCCGGATCGCCGCCGCGCAGGCCGCGGCCGAGGCGCGGATCGTCGAGGCGCATGCCCGGGTCGAACCGCTGGAGCAGTCCATCGCGGCCAAGACGCGCGAGGCCAAGGACAGCGACAATCGGCGCGCCGCCGCCATGGCCGCCTTCGCGGGTGCGGCCGGGCGCATGCAGGCCATGAGCACCAGCATGCTGGCCGAACTGCGTGAGATGGAGCATCGGCACGCGGATCCGAAGGTGCTCGGCGATCTGCTGGAACTGGATCACCGCACGGCGCAGGCCGGACGACTAGCGGACAGCATCGCGGTGCTCAGCGGCGCGCGCACGGGCCGCCGCTGGGCCAAACCCATTGGCATGGAGTCGATCCTGCGCGGCGCCATGGGCCGCGTCGCGGGCTATCAGCGAGTGCGCCTGCGCGCCGTGGCCGAGATCGCCATTGCCGGGCACGCGGCGGAGGGCGTCATGCACGCCCTCGCCGAACTCCTCGACAATGCCTGCAACTTCTCCCCGCCCACCACCGAAGTGCACGTCTACGCCGCCGAGGTGCCCGCGGGCGTGGTCATCACCATCGAAGACAGCGGCCTGGTCATGAGCGAATCCGCCCTGCGCCGCGCCGAATCCACGGTGTCCGGCCAACCAGGCCGGAGCTCGGACCTCTCCTCCCTCTCCGGCACCCGCCTCGGCCTGGCCGTCGTCGGCCACCTGGCACGCAAACACGAACTCACCGTGTCCTACCGCCCCTCCGCCATCGGCGGCTCCGCGGTCGTCGTGGTGGTCCCCCGCGAACTGACCACCCGCCTCGAACGCAACACCGGCTCCCTCACAGCCGTCGCAACCCTCCCCACCCGCCCCTCCACCGACACCCACCGCGTCCTCACCACCCACGCCGACACCCTGCCCTCCCGCACCCCGGCCGGTGAGCGCCGCGAACTCCCCACCCGCCAGCGCCGCGACCGAGGACCGAGCACTGCCGTCGCTCGCCCCTGATAAGGTCCGCAGCCTTCCCTCCCGCCCTGTTGCAGGTGAGAGGCGCGAATTGCCCTCCGGGACTGGAGCGAACGTGCGCCAGGAACTCCCCTCCCGCACGTCCGATGGTCAGCATCGCGAACTGCCTTCCCGCGCAGCCGACGACCGCGCGCTGCCCTCTCTGCCCACCTCGGGTGCGAGCGGAGAACTGCCGCACGGGGTCGACGCTGGCGATCAACAGCAGATGGCGGGCGAGGCGCGCGAGTCCGATTCCCGTGCCGGGTACTTGGGCATGGTGCCCGGGATGGGTGGCTCGGGGCATTCCGGGCTCGAACCGGCGTTGTCGTCGGCGGATACGGGGCTTTCCGACAGTGCGCAGGCGCTTTTCGGCGCGCCGCCGCCGCTGGCCGATTTGGATCCCGCGCATTCCGCGTATGCGCCGTCGGCCGATATCGCGTCCATTCCGGCGGAGTCCGGTGACGGATCCGCTACGCCCGTTGGGTCCGGGCTGCCCAGGCGGCGGCGTGGCAGCACGCTGGCCGCCGTCCATCCCGATGGGCTGTCCGCCCCCGGTACGCCGCCGCCCGCCTCGTTCCGGCCGCCGTCGCCCTCGAATATGGGGGCGTTCCAGCGTGCGATGAACGGTGGCGACAATGGCGGCAATACAACACCTTCCCCGTCCGCGCCCTTGGAGACCGATCGATGACACCCTCCGCCACGCAGCTGGGCTGGCTGCTGGAGCAACTGCTCGTCCGTATGCCGCGCGCCAGGCATGCCCTGTTGCTGTCCGGGGACGGGTTGAAGATCTGCCATACCGCCGAGTTGGGCAATGACAGTGCCGATCAGCTGGCCGCCATCGCCACTGGGATACAGAGTCTTTCGCATGGCGCGTCCGTCGAGTTCGGGGACGGGCGCGGCGGGGTGCGGCAGTCCATGACCGAGTTCTACGGCGGCATCCTGTTCATTGTGGAAGCCGGTGTGGGAGCGCATATCGCGGTGGTCGCCGCCGAGGACGCCGATGCGGGGCTGGTCGGCCACAATATGCGGGAACTGGTAGAGCAGCTCGGTGAACACCTCGCCGCCGCGCCCAGAGTCCGGGGAGCGAGCGTGTCGTGACCAGGCCAGACGAGAATCCGGACCGGCTGTACACGCTGACCGGCGGCCGCAGCCGCCCGGATTCCGACGCCTTCGATCTCGTCACTCTCGTTGTGAGCGAATGCGATCCGTCGCCGGGCATGCAATCCGAGCATGCCGCCATCCTCGATATGTGCCGCCGCCCCACCGCGGTCGTGGAGATCGCGGCCGAATTGCGGCTCCCCGTCGGCATCGCCACCATCCTGCTCTCGGATCTGCTGCACGCCGGGAAGATCACCGTGCGGAATCCGAGCTACACCACCGGCGCGTGGAATTCGCTGCCCGACACCACCACCCTGGAGAAGGTGCTCGTTGGACTCCGCAATCTCTGACCCCCGGCCCGCCCGCGCCGACGCACCGCTGAGCGCCAATGCCAGCCAGGGTCTCAAGATCGTCATCGTCGGCGGATTCGGCGTCGGCAAGACCACCATGGTCCGCTCCTTCAGCGAGATCCGCCCGCTCGACACCGAAGCCACCATGACGCAGGTCGGCTACGGCGTCGACGATGCGACGCTCGCCCCCGAAAAGTCCACCACCACGGTGGCTTTCGACTTCGGCCGCATCACCATCGACGACGAGCACGTGCTGTACCTGTTCGGCGCGCCCGGCCAGGAACGCTTCTGGTTCCTGTGGGACCGGCTGTTCACCGGCGCGCTGGGGGCGATCGTGCTGGTGGATCCGCGCCGTATCACCGACTCCTGGTACGCCATCGACCGGCTCGAGCATCAGCGCACGCCGTTCATCGTGGCCTGCAACAACTTCGGCGACTCCGCCACCGTGGACGAGGTGCGCGACGCCCTGGATCTGGATCCGCAGGTGCCGCTCATCGAATGCGATGCCCGCCAGCGCGAGTCCTGTAAGAGCGTGCTGATCACGCTGGTCGAATACCTCTACAACCCGGAGATCTCGCAATGACCTCGCCCGCGCAAGCCGGTGGCTGCCCGGTGCAGCACGGCGTCGTCCCGCTCAGCGGCCCCCGCTTCCACACCGATCCGCATGCCCTCTACAACGAGATGCGCCGCGATCACGGCGCGGTGGTGGCGGTGGAGCTACCCGGCGGGGTGCCCGCCTGGCTGGTCATCGGCTATCGGGAGATGCATCAGGTCACCAACTCCCCGGAGCTGTTCCCCCGCGATGTGAGCCTGTGGAACCAGTGGGGCAATATTCCGGAGGACTGGCCGCTGCTGCCCATGGTCGGCCAGCCCATGCCGTCCATCTACTTCACGGCCGGGGCCGAGCACCGCCGCCACGTGGCCATGGTGGAACCCGCCCTGGAAGCCGTGGACCCCTTCGAATTGCGCCGTGTCACAGAGAATCTGGCCGACGGCCTGATCGATGCCTTCTGCGGCCGCGGCACCGCCGATCTGGTGGCCGAATTCGCCGAACCACTGCCGGTCCTGGCGCTGGCCTGGCTCATGGGCATTCCCGACGAGGAGGGCCCGCACCTGGCCTGGACCATGAAGACCCTGGCCGACGGCGGCGCGGATGCCCAAGCGGCACATATGCAATTCGGCCAGGCCATGGCCCAGCTGGTGGCCCGCAAGCGCGCGGTCCCCGGCGACGACGTGGTCTCGCGCATGCTCGCCTACCCCGAGCCGTTCACCGACGAGGAGTACATGCTCGACCTGATGACCGTGGTGGCCGCCGGTCAGCTGCCGACCTCGGACTGGATCGGAAATTCGGTGCGGCTCATGCTCACCGACGATCGCTTCGCCGCCGCCCTGGGCGGCGGCCGCCGCAGTGTCGGCCAGGCCATGAACGAGGTGCTCTAGGAGGACACCCCCACCCAGATCCTCGCCGGTCGCTGGGCCGCCCGCGATACCCGCTTGGGCGACAAGGTGATTCGCGCCGGAGACATGCTGCTGCTCGGCCTGGCCGCGGCCAATGCCGATCCGTATGTGCGCCAGCAGGTCTCCGATGCGGCCGTGTACACCGGCAACAGCGCGCATTTCGCGTTCAGCCACGGCGAATACCGCTGCCCGTTCCCGTCCCAGCATATTGCCGAGATCATTGCCCGGACCGGCATCGAGGTGCTGCTGGACCGGTTGCCCGATATCGATCTGGCGGTGCCCGCGCAGAATCTGGTCCGGCGGCCGTCTCCGTTCCTGCGCGGAATGACTTCTCTCCCCGTTGTTTTCAGCCCAGTTCGCGCCGTCGGAGGTTTCCAGTGAGTTCTGCATGCCCGCACTCCATCGCCATCGATCCGATGGTGGGCGATCTGGCCGGGGAGACCGCGCGCCTGCGCGCGGCCGGGCCGCTGACTCGCATCGAGCTGCTGGGCGTTCCCGCGTGGACCGTCACCGACCATCAGCTGGCCCGTCAGCTGGTGACCGACACCCGGCTGGTCAAGGACATCGAATCCTGGGGGCTGTGGACCTCGGGCGTGGTGACCCGGCAGTGGCCGCTCATCGGCATGATCGATGCCGGTCGCTCCATGTTCACCGTGGACGGGGCCGAGCATCGGCGGCTGCGCATCAAGACCACCCAGGCGCTGACCCCGCGCCGCCTCGAAGCGCTGCGCCCGTCCATCGAGCGGCTCACCAAGGAACTCCTGGACAATCTGGAGGAGGCGGGCCGCGACGGCGCGGTCGTCGATCTCAAGCAGGTCTTCGCCTACCCGCTGCCCATGCGCGTCATCAGCGAGCTCATGGGCGTCGAGCGCGCCGATCAGCCGATGCTGCTGGAGGCATACAAGAAGTTCTTCTCGATGGTCACCCCGCAGGACGAGCGCTTGCAGGTCATCGAGGATCTGGACGTCTACTTCACCGAGATGGTGCGCCGCAAGACCGCCGCGCCCGGTGACGATCTCACCAGCGCGCTCATCCTGGCCGACGAGGGCGGCGAGCCGCTCACCGAGGAGGAGGTGGTCGGCAATCTCAAGGCGCTGGTCGCCGCCGGGCACGAGACCACGGTCAGCCTCATCCTGAATGCCGTGCGCGCCTTGCTGATCCGGCCCGACCAGCTGGAGCTGGTCCGCAAGGGCGAGGTGGAGTGGAAGCAGGCCATCGAGGAGACGCTGCGCTTCGACGGCCCGGTCATCCATCTGCTCATGCGCTTCGCCACCGAGGACATCACCGTCGGCGACACGGTCATCGAGAAGGGCGAGGGCGTGGTGATCTCGTACCGCGCCGTGGGCCGCGACACCGCGATTCACGGCGACGATGCCGATGAATTCGACGTGACCCGTCCGACCGCGGGCCGCAATATCTCCTTCGGCTACGGTCCGCACATCTGCCCGGGCGCGGCGCTGGCCCGGCTGGAGGCGGCCATCGGCCTGCCCGCCCTGTTCGACCGTTTCCCCGGACTGCGGCTGGCCGTACCGCCGGAGCAGATCACCAATCTGCCGGTGCTCACCCAGAACGATGTGGCGGCCTTCCCGATTCACCTGTCCTGAATTCGAGGCCCCCGTCCTCCGAGCATGACGGGGGCCTCATTCATAGTTGCTGCACATTTGCTCACTGCGCTTTAACTCATTACCTTCGATAAGAGTCAGGGTTCGGCAGCGGGTGAAGGGGTCAGTGATGTCAGGCAGGCACAGGAGATTGCACGCACCGAGCATGCGGGTGGTGTTGCCCTTGATCTTCGTGCCCATGTCCCTGCTCGCCGCCGCCTTCCTCGGGCTGGCCGCGGGGGTGCTGCTCGGGGTGTACGCGCCGGACTCGGTGCCCGTCCCGCACTGATTCAGCCGGTGTGGCCGAGGCGGCGGCCGATCACCCGGCAGGATTCGACGGCCTGGGCGGCGATCTCCGGAAACCGTTCCGGCGCAAGCCGATACGACGGCCCCGAGACACTGAGCGCGGCGATGATGCGGCCCTCGGCGTCCCGGATGGGCGCGGCGACGGCATTCAGGCCGATCTCAAGCTCCTCCTCGCACGCCGCCCAGCCCCGCTCGCGCGCCTGCGTCAACTGTGCGCGCAGCACACCCAAATCGGTAATCGTATTGGGCGCGAAGGATTCCAGCCGTCGCGCCAGCCGCGCGCGCAGCTCGGTGGCGGGCAGTTCCGACAGCAGCGCCTTACCGCTGGAGGTGGCGTGCGCCGGGCAGCTCTGGCCCACCCAGGTCCGCAGCGCGATGCCCGCCGAGCCCACGGCCTCGACGACATTCACGATGCGATCGCTGTCGAGGATGGCCACATTGGTGGTCTCGCCCAGCCGCGCCGCCAGCTCATCGCAGACGTCCTGGCTCTGCCGCGGCAGATCCATATGCGCACTGGTGGATCCGGCCAGCCGCACCACCGTGAACCCGAGCCGGTATTTTCCGCGTTCGGAGAGTTGCTGCACATAGCCGCGGGATTCGAGCACGGCGATGAGTCGCGACACCGTGGATTTGTGCACCCCGAGTTCGGCCGCGATCTCGGTGACCCCGGCCGCCCCGAGTTTGGCCACGATCTCCAGGGCGGCCAGTGCGCGATCTACCGACTGCACCGCTGCCGCCCCGTCTCGACGATTGCCGGACCCCTCGCCCGCTCGCGTAGCCATAACACGACCAGTGTATGCGGCGCTGGGTTTTCGCTGTGGCGGTGACATCGCGCGCTCACGACGCCGCCGACTTGATCAGATCGGCGCACTTCTCCCCCATGACCATGACGGTGATATTGGGGTTCACGGCGGGCAGTTTCGGCATGGCCGAGGCATCCACGACCCGCAACCGCCGCACGCCTTTGACCCGCAGCTGCGGATCGAGCACCGCCATGGGGTCGTCGGCCGCGCCCATGCGGGCGGTGGCGGCCGGGTGATAGACGGTGTTGTGGGTGCGGTGCATATAGTCCAGGAGCTCGTCATCGGTGACGGCCTCCGGTCCGGGCGCGAGTTCGCGGGCCACCCAGTCGCGCAGCGCGGGCTGCTCGGCAATGCGGCGGGCCAGGCGGATGCCGTGCAGCATGACGCGCTCGTCGTGGCCGTCCGGATCGCTGAAGTAGCGCGGGTCGACCCGAGGCTTGTCCCGGAAGTCACGCGAGCGCAGTCGCACGGTGCCACGCGAATGCCCTTGCGTCACATTGGGAGTCAGGCAGAAGCCATTGTCGGTGGTGGGATAGCCCCAGCGCACGGTGTTCATGTCGAAGGGCACGCTGCCGTAGTGCATCATGAGGTCGGGCTGGGCGAGACCGTCCTCGGTGGTGGCGAAGACGCCGATTTCCCACCACTGGGTGCACGCGGTGATCATGGGCCAGGCGGCCTCCCAGAACACCAGGCCCTCGACGTGATCGTCGAGATTGGACCCGACGCCCGGCGAGTCTGTGCGCACCGGAATACCCATGTCCCGCAGATATTCCGCGGGACCGATACCGGAAAGCATGAGCAGCTTCGGCGTGTCGATGGCCCCGGCGCTGACGATCACCTCCCGCACGGCCAGCACCGTGTCGAATCCGGTGAGGTCCGGCCGCCGGTACCGCGCTCCGATCGCGGAATTCGTTTTGTCGAACAGGATTTCGCTGGTCCAGCAGCCGGTCCGCACGATGAGGTTGGGCCGCGTGCCCAGGATCGGATGCAGGTACGCGTGCGAGGACGACTGCCGGATATTGTCGCCGTCGGCATTGATCTGGAACCAGCCCGCGCCATTGCGGACGGTCTCACCCCGATTGAATTGCACGGTGGGCAATCCCACCCGGGCGGCCGCCTCCAGCACGGCGTATCCGCACGGATCCTTCGGCGGCACATCCCGTATCTCCACCGGGCCGCTGTCGCCGTGGTGCGCCTCGGCGGCCGTATTGCGTTCCAGCTTGGCCACATACGGCAGCAGCCCGTCCGCACCCCAGCCGATGGCGCCCATGGCTTCCCACTCGTCGAGACCCTCGGCGGGCGGATGGAAGGCGATACACGAATTGTGCGAGGAACATCCGCCGAGCACCTTGGCCCGCGCTTGGCGCAGGAAGCTGTTGCCGCTGTCCTGCGGTTCCACCGGATAGTCCCAGTCGTAACCGGATTCGAGCAGGTGCATCCAATCGGCCAGGCGCAGGATCCGGTCGTCGCCGACATCGGAGGGTCCGGCCTCCAGCAGGCAGACCGTGACGTCCGGGTCCTCGCTGAGCCGGGCGGCCACCACGCATCCGGCCGAACCGCCGCCGATGATCACATAGTCGAAGGTGTCGGTCATGACGCCGCCCGAACCGCCGGGGCCGCGTGCGAGGCGAGCACGCCGATGACGCGAGTTCCCCGCAGCCCGTACCAGATCAGGCCCGCCGCCAGAATGGCGCCGATGTAGAGGAACGCGCCCCAGGTGTAGTACCAGGGACTGCCGTAGATGGCCGCGGGCGGCCACGCCAGATTGATCGCCATGCCCAGGCCCCACAGCACGGCGAACACATTGACCGCCATACCCCAGCGCCCCATGGTGAAGTACCCGCCCGCGGCCAGATCCCGCGCGGGCCAATTGCCGCACAGCCGCTGGTACAGCATGGGCGCGGTGACGCCCAGGTACGCCAGGTAGATCATGATCACGGCAATGGAGGTGATGACCGTGAACACCTTGGGCTGGCCGATATTCACCACCAGGATGAGCGTCGCAAGCACGCCGATCGCCACCGCGGGCACCACCGGAGTCTTGTGCTTCTCACTGACTCGGGCCAGCTGCGCGCTGAACGGCAGCGCATTGTCGCGGGCCATGGCGAAGGTCAATCGGATGGCGGCGGTGTGCACGGCCAGGGCGCACACCGTCACCGCGATGACGATGCACACCAGCATGATCTTGCCCAGGGTGCCGCCCATCACCTGTTCGACAATGTATTGCAGGCCGCCGCCCACCGTGCCGAGCATGTCGTCGTCGAGATTGGGCGCGGACAGCACCGCGAACACCAGGATGGCGCCGCCGATCACGAAGGAGGCCAACAGGGCGCGCAGAATCGCCTTGGGCGCGGTGCGGCGCGGTTCCACCGTTTCCTCACCGAGCGAGCTGGCGGTGTCGAAGCCGTACATGACGTACCCCGAGGCGAGCGTGGCGATCAGGAAGGCGCCCAGATATCCGCCGCTCTGCTCGGCGCCGTAACCATTGGCGGAGAAGAAGACATCGGGCCCGCGGGTGACGTGCAGACCCAGGATGACCGCAATGGCAACGGCCGCAACGAGTTCGATGAAGACGCCGGTGCTGTTGATCATGGCCATGAGGCGCACGCCGAAGGCGTTCACCACCGTGGTGAACACAATGAGCACCGTACCGAGCAGCACCGCGTTGGTGGCGAAATCCTGTGCCCCGAAGCCGTCGCCGATGATCTGGAATCCCTCCCACAGCCGGGGCAGATTCAATTGCAGCGCCAGCACGACCGCCGCCAGGCTGACAATGGACGCGGTGAGCATGAGCCAGCCCGCCGACCAGCCGACGAACTGATTACCCAGTTTCTTGGCCCAGTTGTAGACCGAGCCCGCCACCGGATATTTGGCCGCCAGTTCCATGAAGCAGAGCGCGACGGCGAGCTGGCCGACGAAGACCAGCGGCCAGGACCACAAATACCCGGGTCCGGCGGTGCCGTAGCCGAAGTAGAACATCTGGAAGGTGCCGGTGAGGATGGAGATATAGCTGACGCCCGCGGCGAAGCTGGAGAATTTGCCGATTCTGCGGCTCAGGGATTCCTTGTAGCCGAAGTCGGCCATGCCGTGGTCGGGGGTGGTCGCCGGGGTTGGAGTGGGGGGACGGGTAGTCGTCATGACGGCCCAACTTTCAGAAATATTGCAGCAAGAGCTATTCAGTTGTCAGCGGCGAACCAGCCGCCCACCGAGGGTGCGGTGTTGTGCCATATGTGTTTGGTCTCTTGATATTCGGACAGGGCGCTGGGGCCCAGCTCGCGGCCGATTCCGGAGCGGCCGAATCCGCCCCATTCGGCGGCGGGGGTGTAGTAACCGAAGTCGTTGAGCCACACCGTGCCGTGTCGAAGGGCGCGGACGAGGCGTTCACCGCGGGCCGTATCGGCGGTGCGGACACCGGCGGCCAAGCCGTACGCGGTGTCATTGCCCAGTGCGATGGCCTCGGCTTCGGTGGTGAAGCGTTCGACGGTGAGGATGGGGCCGAACGTCTCCTCCTGCACGATGCGCATCCAGCGCTGGCAGTCGTCGAAGATGGTGGGCAGGTAGTAGCTTCCGGATGCCAGGGCTGGATCATCGGGGCGCGCGCCACCGGTGACCAGCTTCGCGCCTTCGGAAATGCCCAGCGCTACATAGGCTTCCACTTTGGCTCGGTGCTGTTCGGAGACGAGCGGGCCGGTTTCGCTGGCCGGATCGAGGCCGGGGCCGACTGTGATCCGCTCGGCGCGCCGGACGAGCGCGGCCACGAAGTCCTCGGCAATGGACTCGTGCACGATGAGTCGTGTTCCCGCCGAACATACTTGGCCGGAATGCAGGAACGCTCCGGTCAGCACCGCGTCCACGGCGCTGTCGAAATCCGCGTCGGGAAACACGATGTGCGGATTCTTGCCACCGAGTTCCAATGCCACCCGGGTGATGTGGGCGGCCGCATTGCGGGCGATCGACTCGCCCGTGGCGGCGCCGCCGGTGAAGGATACGAGATCCACGTCGGGGGTGTCGGTCAGCGCGGAACCGACTGTGGCCCCGCCGCTCTGGATCAGATTCACCACCCCGGCCGTACTCCGGCCCGATCGATGAGCCGCACCAGGGCAATGGTGCTAAGCGGCGTGACCTCGCTCGGCTTGGCCACCATGGTGCATCCGGCGGCCAGCGCGGGCGCGATCTTCCACGACATCTGCAACAGCGGATAGTTCCACGGCGCGATGAGCGCGCACACCCCGACGGGCTCACGCACCACCCGGCTGATGATCGCCGGATTGCCGGTGTCGACGAGCCGGTCCGCGCCGGTGGCCGCCAGCCGCGGCGTAGTACCGGAAGACCGCGATCACATCGTCGATGTCGATATGGCTCTCGCGCAGGGTTTTTCCGGTGTCCAGGGTCTCTATCCGGGCCAGCGCCTCGCGTTCCGCGCCGAGCAGTTCGGCAATGCGTTCCAGCAGGGGCGATCCGCTCGGCCACCGGTGTCGACGGCCACCCACCGGTATCGAAGGCGGCGCGCGCGGCGGCCACCGCCGTCACCGCATCGGCGCGATCGGCCTCGTCCACGGTGACGATCACCGTGCCGTCGGCCGGATTCACGATATCGCGGGTGCCGCCACCGGCTGCGTGCACCCATTTGCCGTCGATATACAGATTCGGCGCACTACAGAGCTCGTCTAACATTGCGCGTCGCCGATCCGCTTGCGGGTCCATTCGTGGAATTCGGCAATGTGGTGCTCGGCGGGCACCAGCACCCCGCCCTGCCGATACGCCCGCGAGGACATGGCGGGCTGGGTGCGTTCACACGCCGCGAAATCCTGTTCGTTCACCCTGTGGAACAGTTCCACGGAATGCTCGAGCGCACCGCCGGAACGGACCACATCGGGCGCATAGAGCCAATCGCATTCGACAATGGTCCGGTCGTGCGCCATCGGGTACATGCGGTGGAAGATGACGTGATCGGGCACCAGGTTCACGAACACCGTCGGGCGAATGGTGATGGCGAAGTATTTGCGATCCTGCTCCGGCGCCAGATCGGGCAGCGGATCGAAACCGGCGCGACCGTCGACGGTGAATCCGGCTATGCGCTCGCCGAATTCGGCGCCGTGGCCCACGTAGTACTGCGCGGCGTATCCACCGGCGAATTCCGGCAGCACCTCCACCAGTTCGGGATGAATGGTGGCGCAGTGGTAGCACTCCATGAAGTTCTCGACAATGAGCTTCCAGTTGGCGGCCACATCGTAGACGACGCGTTTGCCGACCGTGAGGCGGTCCATGCCGTAGTGGTCGATGGCGGCGGGATCGCCCAGTCTGCCGGTGACCGCGCCCATGACATCGGTGTCGAAGGACGGCGGATCGTCGGCCAGGCAGACCCAGGCGTAGCCCAGCCATTCCCGCAGCGCGACCGGCACCAGACCGTAGGCGATACGGTCGATGGGTGCGCCCGAATCATCGTGCAGGGACTTGATATTGGGTGCGGCGACCAGCTTTCCGTCCAGCGCGTAGGTCCAGGCGTGGTAGGGGCAACGCAGCGTACGGCGCACCTGCCCTTCGGATTCGGTGCAGATCATGGCCCCGCGATGGCGGCAGATATTGAGGAAGGCGCGCAGTTCGCCGTCCTGCCCGCGCACCAGCAGCACGCTCTCGCGGCCGACCTGGACGCGGCGGAAGACGCCCGGCTCCCCGATATCCGATGTGCGGGCCGCGCAGAACCACATGGTTTCGAAGATGTGTTCCTGCTCGGCGCGGAAAACCGCTGGATCACAGTAGTACTCACCGCCGAGGGTGGGAATCAGGTCCGAGGTCACAGGGATACCAGCCTTTGCGGAGCGAACAGATCGATGGGGTGGCCGGTCGTCCCCGTCATGGCGAGCTCCGCGAGGATCTCGCCGACGACGGGCACGAATTTGAAGCCGTGACCGGAGAATCCGCAGGCGACAGTGACCGCGGTGTGCGCCGGGTGGCGGGCGATGACGAAATGCTGGTCGGCGGTATTGGAGTACATGCAGGTGGCGGTGTGGATGGCGCGACCGGCCAGCGCGGGCAGCAATTCGGTGACGCGCGTGCGCATTTCGGTGATCTCGTCGGGATACACCGTGCGATCGATGGTGTCCGGACCGCACGCGGTGCCCTTGCGGAAGAAGGCCGTCTTCACGCCGCCGTCGGGGCCGTCGATGGCCGGGAACCCGTAGATCTGTGCGCCCGCGTCGTTCTCGGCGATGTAGATGGGGTCGTGGTCGAAGTTCTTGCTGCCGTTGACCGGATCCAGCCAGTACATGACCTGGCGTTCGATCTCGATGGCGACACCGAGATCGGCCAGCAGGGCGGGAGCCCAGGCGCCGGGGCAGATCACCAGTTGCCCGGCGGAGTAGCTGCCCGAGCCGGTGGTGACGGTGACCCCGGCGCCGCTGTCGTGCCAGTCCTCGACCTGCTCGCCGAAGCGCAGGGTCGCGCCCGCCGCCGCGGCCAGATCCAGATGTGCGCCCACGGTGAGTTCTGGGCGCGCGAATCCGGCCTGTTCCTCGTACAGCCCGATGTGCTCGGCGCTGGGCGTGAAATTCGGGAAGCGGGAACGGATCTCACCGGCTGACAGGATCTCGTGCGGCAGCGACCATTCCTCGGCGGCGCGCCTGCTGCCCGCCACGGTCTCGCAGCCCGGTGGACCGATGTAGAGACCGCCGGTGAGGCGGTACACCTCGTCGCCGGAGTCGCGGGCCAGCTGTTCCCACAGCTCGTAGGCCCGCAGCAGCAGCGGCACATAGGCCGGGTCCTCGAAGTAGGACTGGCGGATGATGCGGGATCCGCCGTGGCTGGAGCCCTTGTTGTGGGCGGGCGTGAATTTCTCCAGGCCCAGGACACGGTGGCCGCCGCGGGCGAGGCGACAGGCGGCGGCGCTGCCCATTCCGCCCAGGCCGATGACGATGACGTCGTAGGTGTCGGGCATGGTTACCTCCGGATCAGCGACATCTCGGGATCGACCACGGGTTCGGCGTGCACCCGGGCCGTGAATGTGTGTGTCAGATAGTCGATTTCGACCGGATCGCCGGGCCGCACGGTGGCGGGCAGCCAGGCGTAGGCGATGGTACGGGCAATGGTGGCGGAATAGCCCGCGCTGGTGACGTATCCGGCCACCGCGCCGTCGACCGCGACCGGCTCCTTGCCGAGCACGACGGCATGCGGATCGTCGAGAACGACCGAGCGCAGGATCTTCTCGGGCGATGGGGCGGCATCGAGGGCTTGTTTGCCGAGGAACGACGGTTTGCTCATGCGCACGGCGAACCCGACTCCGGCGGCCTCCGGGGTGTGTTCGGTGGTCATGTCGGCGCCCCAGGAGCGGTAGCCCTTCTCCAGGCGCAGGCTGTTGAAGGCAATCCGCCCGGCGGCGACGACCCGATGCTCCGCACCGGCCTGCCACAGCAGATCCCACAGTGCCGCACCGTGTTCGGCGCTCGTGTAGATCTCCCAGCCGAGGTCGCCGACATAGTAGACGCGCAGCATGGTGACCGGGATGCTGCCCAGGAAAGTGCGCAATGCCTTGAAATATCCGAAAGCCTTGTGCGACAGGTCGTCCGCGCACAGCGGTTGCACCATCGCCCTGGCCTGCGGGCCCCAGACGCCGACACAGCAGGTGCCGCCGGTGATGTCGCGCAGGGTGACGGAGCCGTCGCCGGGCAGTCGCCGGATGAACCAATCGAAGTCCAGGGGCCCGTTCGCGCCGACCTGATAGTGCTGATCGCCGAGCCTGGCCACGGTGAGATCGCTGCGGACACCGCCGTTCTCGTCGAGCAGGAGCGTGTAGGTGACCGCGCCGGGCTTCTTGCCGACGTCATTGGTCGTCAGTTCCTGGAGGTAGGCGGTCGCGCCCGCGCCGCTCACCTCGTAGCGGGTCAGCGGGGTCATGTCGTACATGGCGACATGCCGTCGCGTCCAGGCGGCTTCGGCGATCGAGATGGGCGAGTAGAAGCTGCTCGACCATTCGTCGCGGGGCGGGAATTCGATGCCCTGCGCGGTGAGTTCGTCCACCAGTCCGGCATTCGCCTCGAACAAGGCCGGGCGTTCCCAGAGGCCGCCCTCGAATCAGAACGCGCCCAGTTCCCGGTGCCGGGCGTGGAACGGGCTGGTGCGCACATCCCGTGGCGCAGCGCGGTATTGATGCGGGTGAATGATGTCGTACACCTCGACGAAGGCCTGCACGCTGGTGCGCCGGACGAAGTCAGGGCTCAGGGCGGCCGCTTCGAAGCGATACAGATCGACCTCGTGCAGATCGATGCCGGGTGTGCCGTTCACGATCCACCGCGCCACCACACGCGCGACGCCCGCCGAATGCGTCACCCAGACCGCCTCGGCCACCCAGAATCCGGCCAGCTCGCGATGCTCGCCCAGGATGGGGAAACCGTCCGGGGTGAAGGAGAAGATGCCGTCGAAGCCCTCGTCCACCTTGGTGTCCCCGAGCGCGGGCAGCAGGGCGCGGCTCGCCGCCCAGGCCGGTTCGAACTCGGACTCGGTGAACGGCAGCATGGAGGGCATGGGCTCGTTCGCGGTGTCGCGCAGCAGCTCCCGCATATCGACCGGCCGGGGTTCGTGGCCGTAGTAGCCGATGCCGATGCGGTCGCCGTAGGTGCGGTAGTACAGGTCGGCGTCCTGATGGCGCAGGATGGGCAGTTGCCCGCCGTCGAGCGCGGGTACCGGTGCGGTCTTGGCGAATTGGTGCGCCATGGGCACCAGCGGCACGGTGAGACCGACCGTGCGCCCCAGTTCCGCGCCCCAGAAACCGGCCGCGCTGACGACGATATCAGCGGGGAATTCGGTGCCTTCGGCGGTGCGGACGCCCCGTACGCGCCCGTCCCGCTGCAGGACCTCGACCACCTCACAGTCACCGAGGAATCGGGCGCCTCGCGCGACGGCCTGCCGCGCCTGCTCCTCCGCTGCGCGGACCGCCAGCGCCAAACCGTCCGTGGGCGTGTGGAATCCGCCGAGTATCCGATCCCGATCGAGGAGCGGGAACAGCTTCGCGCATTCGCCGGGGTCGAGCAGGCTGCCTGCGATTCCCCAGGATTTCGCCCACCCGTGCCTGCGGTGCAGATCCCGCCAGCGCTCCGGGGTGGTGGCGACCTCCAGCCCGCCGACCGCGTCGAAGGCGTCCAAGGCGGTGAACTTCTCCACCGTGTACCGGGCCAGCTCCGCCATGGTCTTGGATCCATTGGTCTGGAACACCAAACCCGTTGCGTGCGAGGTGGATCCGCCCGTCCGGAACAGTGGCCCCCGATCGAGCACGGTGACGTCGGTCCACCCCAATCGGGTGATCTCCTCGGCCAGGCCCGTGCCCACGATTCCCGCACCGATGATGACGACTCGCGGCTGAATCACCGCGCCTCCAAGTTGTTGCGTATTGCGCACCAAGTGCCGTAATACGCAACTATGCTCCGCCCGGCCGGATACCCTGTCAGCCGGAACGACGAAATACGTATTCCCTTTGTTTCCTGCATGTTTCACCGTCCGACCAGGACTGTCGGAGGGGGTCGGGACGGCGGTCCGCGCTGCCCGGCGGCCACTCGCTCACCGCGCATCGGCATGCGCCCCGCATCCTCCGGAGGGCCGCCGTCGATCTCGTGCGCGGACTCGCCGGGCTCGTCGCGCGGGGATCCGGCCAACCTCTGCCAAGATCAGCATCTGTCCGGCGACTACGCGGAGTGAGGTGGGTGATGGCCGATCCGTTCGAGGACGGCGGCGAGCTGACCGCCGAGCGGTTGCGACTGCTCGGCGAAATCCTCAACGAACCCAGCATCGCGGTGCTGCGGACGCTGGGTATCCGGCCCGAATGGCGGTGCTGGGATATCGGTTCCGGCGCGGGCCATATCGCCAACTGGATGTCGGCGACCGGGGCATCGGTGCTGGCGACCGATTTGCACACGGGCCGCATCCGGGTGCCGGACACGGTCGACGTGGCGGTGCACGATGTGCGGACCGATCCCCTGCCCGGGCGTTTCGACCTGATCCATGCCCGGTTGCTGTTCATGCGGCTGCCCGAGCCCGAACGGGTGGTCGCGCGACTCGTCCCGGCCTTGAAGCCCGGCGGGGTGCTGATGATCTCCGACTGGGATCGCCCGGAGACCGAACCGGTCATCAACGCACCCGACGCCACCAGCGGGGCGGCCGCCGAACGCGTCACCGCCGCGCTGCGTGCGGCGGCGGGTGCGGCCGGAATCGATTTCGACTGGGCCCGGCGCACGCCCACGGCCTTCCTCGCCGCCGGACTGTCCACCGTGACCACGCACACCGCGAGCACCACCTGGACCGGCAATAGTTCCGGCTGCCGGTTGCTCGCGCTCTACAGCAGGCTGCTCCAGACCTCGCCCGCGGCAACGGCAGCGCTGCGCGACGATGCCGCCGCGCTCACCCAGCCCGAACTGATGTTGTGGTCGCCGCGGCTGTTCACCACCACCGGGCGGGCGCGCTGACGCTCAGCGGCCGTGCAGGGTGCGCAGGTAGGCGTTGTAGTCGCGGAGTTCGTCCGCCGCGGCCGCCGCGGCCGCCGCGGAAAAGCGTTCGGCCCTGGCGTTCTCGCGCTGTTCGTCGCGGCGCCAGCGAATCGCGAAGATGGTCACGATGATCAGCGCGGCGGGTTCACCGTAGGACCAGGCCAGCGAGCCCGCCAGTTTCTGATCGGCGAGGACGTCCACGCCCCAGGCGGCGGGCGGGTCGGCGAACACGGCGATCATCGGGGTCGAGCCCATCATGAGGACGACGCCGATGAACACGTGCAGGGGCATCTCCAGGAAGATGTCGAAGAAGCGGCCCAGATTGCTCTGCCGCATCGGCAGCGGGCCGGTGGACAGCACCGGGATGATGAACAGCAGGCCGGACACCAGGAACAGCAGTTCCAGGGCGATATGGCCGGGCCAGCGGGATCCGACGGTGTCCAGCAACGGGGTCAGGTACAGGCCGTAGTAGCTGAACAGGAACAGCGGGATCGTCACGCCGGGATGCAGGAGGATTCGGCCGATCCGGCCGCGCAGCCCGGCCAGCGCGGTCGCCAGCACCACGCGGCCCGCGCCCCGATGCGAGGTCGCGCGCAACAGCAGCAGTCCGGGCGAACCCAGCACCCACAGCGGCGGGATCGCGATGGACAGCGTGAGGTGCTGAAACATCCAGATGCTGAAGAGTTTGTACCCGTAGCCCTCGATGGCCAGACCCGTAACCGCCACCAGCGCAGCGCTTCCGGTCATGAAGCAGGCGGTCCGCCACCAGGGCCAGTCGCGGCCCGCGGCCTTCATCCGCCATACGCCCCAGCCGTAGAGCACAGCGGCGAGGATTCCGAGCGCAGGCAGCACCGGCACCGGTTGCGGATTCCAGGCCAGCAGTGCGGGCAGCGTCGGCGCCACCTCCGGCAGATGCACCGCGCCCGCACTCACCATGGCCCGCATCCCTCCCGCTGTCACCCAAACCTACGTAGGAGAATAGTAGATTGCCCGATTCGCACTGTTCGCCCCCGGGGGCCACACTGATGTATTGCGACACGCTCATCGGGTATCCCGTGGCTGTTACCGTCGAATTCGCGGAACCTCCAAGGTAAGGAGCACGCCATGTGGGGCATCATCACCATGATCATCATCGGCCTCATAGCCGGTGCCATCGCCCGCCTCATCGTTCCCGGCAAAGAAGACTTCGGCTGGATCCTCACCATCGTCCTGGGCGTGGTCGGCGCCTGGGTGGGTGGCACCCTGGGCAGCCTCGTCTTCGCCCCCCACGAATTCACCATCCGCCCACCGGTCGAGCACACCTTCATCGGCGCCATCATCGGCGCGGTGCTGGTCCTGGTCATCTACAAGTTCATCCGCGCCCGCGTCTGAGCCGATGCACCGCGGTCGGCCGACGCCGCGAATCGGCCGACCCGACCGGCGCGCCGCAAATACGCTGGGCCCCATGACGAACCAGACCGCGGCCCGGGAGCACAGCCACCCCTTCGTTCCCTACCAGCCGCCTCGCCTCGACCAGGCCGAGGGCATTGCGCGCGGGGCCGATTTCCACGACTTCCTCGAAACCCGGCGCAGCGTACGCTTTTTCGCCTCGGACCCGGTGCCGCGCGAGATGATCGAGCTGGCGGTGGCGGCCGCGAATACGGCGCCGTCCGGGGCGCATCATCAGCCGTGGAAGTTCATCGCGATCAGTGATCCGGAGGTCAGACATCGCATTCGCGAGGCGGCCGAGCACGAGGAGCGGATCAACTACGAGGGTGGTCGGCTGCCCGAGGCGTGGCGAACCGCGCTGGCGCCCTTGGAAACCGACTCGGACAAGTCCTACCTGGACGTGGTTCCGTGGATCGTGGTCGTCTTCGCGGAAAAGAGCACTCCCCTGCCCGACGGCGATCTGCGGAAGAACTACTACGTCAACGAGAGCGTGAGCATTGCCTGCGGCCTGTTCATCGCCGCCCTGCACACCATGGGCCTGGCCACGCTGACACACACACCGAATCCCATGGCATTCCTGAGCGAAATCCTGCACCGTCCCGCCACCGAACGCCCCCACAGCCTGTTCCCCATCGGCTACCCCGCGCCGGACTGCGAAGTCCCCGCCCTGACCCGCAAACCCGACGCCCTCGAATTCTTCCCGCCCGCCTGAGGCCCTACCGGATCGGTTCCGCACTGGGCCACCGGAATCGGAGCTCCTCCCCCACGCGCAACTCCCGCCAGACGGGCGCCAGCGCATCGAGCCGCTCCCCGATCCGATCGAGCGCCGCCGACGTATCCGCATCCAATTCGGCCGCCGCCGGAGCCCAGTCCGGCGGCCGCGCCGACGGATCGTGCCTGCGCACCCAATGCACCAGCGAAAGCCCCGCCAACCGTTCCGACAACCCCATCTCTCGACCGCTGGAGTGATCGCCGTCCCGCATCCGATCCTCCTTCTTACGCTGCTTGCGCGCCTGCCGCCGCTCCTCCCGGCTGTCCCGCCGCCCCTGCGGCACCGGCCGGAACATTCCCCCGCCCCGCGCCGCCCGACCGAACACCGCATCGGTCAGCCCCAGCTCACACTCGACCACGTAATGAGCCAGGTCGTGCGGCACATCGTCGTGATACCCCGGAGCCGGATCCAGCTCCCGCACCCCGTGTACGGCATCGGAGACCACCGTCGAATACCGTCGCGCACCCGTCCGCTTGAAGGTCACATCCACGGCCACACGGTAGGCCGACACCGGCCCTCGGGCATCCGAATTTCCTCCGGTGGGAGTTCCCTCAATCGTGGGGCGCGGACTCCCGTGCCACGTGGCTGTTTTGCAGCTGCCGCTTGTAGATCTTGCCGCTGTCGTCGCGTGGCAGGGCGTCGACGATCCGAAGGTGGGTGGGGATCTTGTAGTCGGCGAGTTGCCCGCTCAGCGCGACACGCACGCTGTCGGCGGTGAGAGCGGAACCCGGGCGCGGGAGGATATGCGCGGCGACCGCTTCGCCGAGATCACCGCTGTCGGGCACGGCGAACACCGCGACATCCTCCACCTCGTCGAGCGCGCTGATGGCGTTCTCGATCTCGGCGGGATAGATGTTCACGCCGCCGCGGATGATGATCTCGGCGGCGCGCCCGGTCAGGTACAGGAATCCGTCCTCGTCGACATAGCCGAGGTCGCCGACCCACAGATACCCGTCGACCGGTGTGGACGGTGCTCCCAGGTTGAGGTACTCGAACGTCGGCCAGTAATCGGCGCCGCGGACATGGACGCGGCCGGATTCGCCTGCGGCCAGGGGGTTTCCGTGCTCGTCGGCAATGAGCACACCGGAGCCGTCGGCTCCCCGGCCGACGCTGCTCGGGTGGGCGAGCCATTCGGCGGCGCTGATCCAGGTAATGGTGCCCGCCTCGGAGTTTCCGTAGAACTCCCACAGCGCATCGCCGAACATCTCGATCGCCGCCTTCTTGACGGCCGGAGGGCACGGGGCGGCGGAGTGAATGATGCGGGTCAGCGACGACAGGTCGTAGCGGGCGCGCTCGTCCGCCGGGACGCCGAGAATCCGCGACAGCATGGTCGGCACGATCTTGACCTGCTGAATCCGATGCCGGTCCACCAACTCCAGGAAACGGCGCGGATGAAATCGGGGCATGATCACGATATCGGCCCCCATCCGCAGTCCGAGCACCGCGACCGCATTGGGACTGGTGTGATACAGCGGCCCTGCCACCAGCATCCGCACGCCAGGCGCGAGACCCATACGAGTAGCGGTGGCGCCCGCGATGGACAGCAACTGCTGCGGAGTCATGCGTTCCCGCGCAACGCCTTTGGGCTTACCGGTGGTGCCGGAGGTGTAGATCACGCCCATGGAATCGGCGATCGCGCCCTCGATGTGCCCGACAGGCTCGGGGTGCGCGCCGATCCATTCCTCGAGCAGCGGGTGGCGGCCCGTGGGTGTGGCGAGGGCCGGATCGAGCCCGGCTGCGTCGAGAAGTTCGGCTGGCATGCCGATTTCGACGATGACGGCGGCACTCCCGACCGCCGCGCGAGCGGCTTCCACGGTGGCAACGAACTCGGTGTGCGCGAAGATCAGCCGAACCTCGGCGTCGGCGATCACGTGCCCGACCTCGGCGGCCGTCCAGCGGGTATTGATCGGCAGCGGGTTACCGCCGGTCGCGGCGATCCCCACGGACACTTCCAGGAATTCGATGTCATTGCGCGCCATGACGGCACACTTGTCGCCCCGCCCGATGCCCGCGGCGATAACCGCCGAACCGATGCGACCGGCGCGCGCCAAGGCATCGGCCTGCGTGCGAGTACGTGTGCCACAGGTGAGCGTAGGCGCGCCCCGGCCGACATCGTTCATTTCTCAGATCACTTTCTGTCAGGCGCGGGGCCGGGTGTAGAGGCGGCCGACGACCTCGCCACGTTCCAGTCGGCCGAGACTCTCAGGAAGCGTTTCGAACGGTACTTCCTCGAGAACGGGTTGCATGCGCCCCGCAGCGATGAGGTCGAGCACCTGGCGAACCTCCTCGGGTTCGGAGCCGATGGAACCGTGCAGTTGAATCATCCGATTCACCAGATCCGCATTCCGCACAGCGGTTTCGGAACGCCCCAGGCCCACCAGCACAATCCTCCCCCCGGCGCGGACCACGGCCCCCGCGTCAGCCGTGGTGCTACCGACACCGGCGAAGTCGACGATAAGATCCGGTGCCACCGCAGCGAGCTCACCGATGTCGGTATAGCACTCCCGAACACCGAATCCACGTGCCGCATCGAATGTTCCGGTATTGATATCGACCCCGTAAACGGTGCACCCGCAGATATCGGCGACCACCGCACCCATCAACCCGAGCCCGCCGAGCCCAATGATCCCAGCCGTCTGCCCCGCCTTCGCCTCACCAATGGTGCGCACCGCGTGGTACGCAGTCGCCACCGAATCGGTCGCCACCGCGGCCTGCGCGAAGGAAACCCCGTCGGGTATCCGAACCAGCGCACCCTCATGCGCGAGCACCTGCTCGGCATACCCCCCGTCATACCGGATCCCCGGAACCAAGCTCCAGTCGTCCGCGAGCGCCCCCCGCACCGAATCAATAGCCAACACAACCCACTCCCCAACCCGAAAACCGTCCACACCCGCCCCGAGCACCGCAATCGTCCCCGCCACCTCATGCCCCAACGTGATCGGCACAGGCGTACCCGGTATCGCCCCATGCAGCACATGAATATCGGTGTGGCACAACCCCACCGCCTCCACATCGAGCACAACCCACCCCGCCTCCGGCTCCGGCCCGGGCACATCCCGAAGCTCCAACGCCGCACCCACCCCAACGAATTGCATAGCTTTCACGGTCAATCTCCTGAAATGCTCGGATCCAGCCCAACATTCACATGACCGCCCCTGCCCGAGCGCCGCCCGCGTTTCTAACAGCCAGCCAACAATCGGTCAACTTCCCAGACCAAAACCCACGACCCCCACGAAGCACCCGAATCCCTGAAGACTTTCTGCCCACAGAACTACCCCAGAAACGAGTCCGGCCCCTGACCGTGCGAACTTCTTCGCTGGTCAGGTGCCGGATTAGGCTCCCCCATCTGGACTCGAACCAGAAACCTGCCGATTAACAGTCGGCTGCTCTGCCAATTGAGCTATAGGGGATTGTTTCCCTGTCGGCCGCTCGGGCTGACGGGAAGAAACTTTAGCGTATGGGTTGTTCACTTCCCAAATCGCGCTTCTAGCTGGGGGGATGTGGTCGGTGGGGCGGATCGACAGGGGGGTGGGGTGTCGGGCAGGATGTAGGCGGGGGTTGGGCTACTGGGAGGAGTTCTCGGAGATGCTGCGGTTGGTCATCGGTATTGCGGCCGGTTATGTGCTGGGCGCGAAGGCCGGGCGGGCTCGGTATGAGCAGATTAGTAAGACCACGCGAGCTATCAGTGAGAGTCCGGTCACACGGAAGCTGGTGCAGGTGTCGCGGCAGAAGCTTGCCGACAAGTTGAGCACTCAGCCGAAGCTCGAGCCCATGGTGCCGCTGGATGAGCGGACCACCATTTTGGTGCCGCACGATCAGCTGCGGCGGTAGACCGCCGCAGGGGCCTCAGCTGCGGACGCTGAAGTCGTCGGAGTTGCCCATGGCTTGTACGAGCAGGCTCTTGCGGTACTGCTCCAGTGCTACGAGGTCGCCGAACAGGGCCATGTATGCCTCGGGCTGTTCGGTGGAGGAGATGCGCTGGAGTTTGGACTTCAGTTCGGCGATTTGGCGACCTACCCAGGCTTCCTGGGTGCGGGCCAGGACGCCGGTGATGAAGCGGGGGATGGCGTCTGCGGACTTCACCGGTAGCGGTTCGGCGGCGAGTTCGGAGACCAGGGCGCGCAGGGTGAGGTCGTCGGTGTTGTCGGCGACGGCGTTGACCCATTCGGCGCCGCCCAGACCGCCCGATGCGCCGCCTGCTTCGGCGATGGCGGCGCGGACGGCGACGTAGGCGGGGTGGGTAAAGGCTTCCGGCTCCAGGGAATCGAAGATGGGGCCTGCGAAGGCGGGGTATTGCAGGGCCGCGGCGAGGGCCTGGCGTTGCGGGAGCATGCCGGGATCGCTCGGGTTGGGGCGGGGGGCGGGCTGATCGGCGATCGGTTGGCGCACTTCGCGATCGGGGACGGTCTTGCCGCCGCCGCGGGCGAGTTTGCGGGCCTCGTCGCCGACACGGCGGACCACGAGCTGGATGTCGTCCCAGCCGACCCAGCCTGACAGTTTGGTGGCGTACGCCTTGCGCAGGGCGTTGTCCTTGATCTGCGCCACCACGGGGACGGCCTCGCGCAGGGCTTGCACCTGCTGTTCGGGGCTCATGTCCTTGGTGGCCGGATCCTGGTACTTCTCGACGATGCCGCGAATCACGAACTCGTACAGGGCGACTCGGCGGGCCACCAGATCGCGGACGGCGCCGTCGCCATTGCGCTGGCGCAGCTCGCACGGATCCAGGCCGTCGGGGGCGATGGCGATATAGGTCTGCCCGGCCAGTTTCTGGTCGCCGGAGAAGGCTTTCAGGGCCGCGGCCTGACCCGCGGCGTCACCGTCGAAGGTGTAGATGATCTCGCCGCGCCAGAAGTTGTCGTCCATGAGCAGGCGGCGCAGGATCGCGAGATGTTCGTCACCGAAGGCCGTACCGCAAGACGCCACAGCGGTTTTCACGCCCGCCAGGTGCATGGCCATCACATCGGTGTAGCCCTCGACCACAATGGCCTGATGGCCCTTGGCGATCTCACGCTTGGCGTGGTCCAGGCCGTAGAGCACCTGAGACTTCTTGTACAGCACCGTTTCCGGGGTATTGATGTACTTCGCCGTCATGGTGTCGTCGTCGTACAACCGGCGTGCGCCGAAGCCGACGATATCGCCGCCGAGATTGCGGATGGGCCACAGCAGGCGGCGATGGAGGCGGTCCATGGGGCCGCGCTGACCCTGCCGGGACAGGCCCGCGGCTTCCAGCTCCTTGAACTCGAATCCCTTGCGCAGCAGATGCTTCGTGAGGGTGTCCCAGCCCGACGGCGCGTACCCGCAGCCGAACTGCCGCGCGGCATTGGCATCGAAGTTACGGTCGGTCAGATACTTTCGCGCCGCCTCGGCCTCGTGCTCACCCAGCTGCGCCATATAGAACTCGTGCGCCGCGGAATTGGCGGCGACCAACCGGGACCGGGTCCCGCGATCGCGCTGCACCGAGGTGCCGCCGCCCTCGTAGCTGATCTTGTAGCCGATCCGGTCGGCCATCTGCTCGACGGCCTCGATGAAACCGACATGCTCGATCTTCTGCAGGAAGGCGAAGACATCGCCGCCCTCGCCGCAACCGAAGCAGTGGTACACGCCCAGATGCGGGCGCACATGGAACGACGGAGTCTTCTCGTCGTGGAACGGGCACAGCCCCTTCATGGACTGCGGCCCCGCGCTCTTCAAGGCGACGTATTCACCAACGACGTCCTCGATCCGAACACGTTCACGAATCGCCGCGATATCGCGGTCAGGAAGTCGGCCGGCCACGCAGCGAGTCTAGCCGCGTCCCACCGACACGCTCGACCGGGACGCACGGCTGGACACCGGACCGAATGCCCTCTCGACCCCATGCCAGGATCTACCGGTGCTCAGCCTCTACCACCCCGCCCGCACCCCCGTGCACAACGTCCCCGCCGGGACGAAGCTGCTGGTGCTCGCGACGGCGGGCACCGCCCTGTTCTTCGTCTCCTCGATCACCTGGCTGGCAGCCGCCCTCACTCTGGTGCTCGCCCTGTACGCGCTAGCCCGCATCCCGTGGCGCACAACCGCCCGCCAAACCCTCGGCCTGCTCCCCTTCCTGGCCTTGATCATGCTCGCGCAGATCCTCTTCACCGGCTGGCACGCCGCGATCCTGGTAGGCGAACGCCTGCTCACCCTGGTCCTGCTGGCCAACCTGGTGACCTTGACCACCCGCACCTCAGCCATGATCGACACCATAGAAAAAGCCCTCACCCCCCTGAAGCCCCTCGGCGTCCGCCCCGAACGCGTAGGCCTCCTGGTCGCCATGACCATCCGCTTCATCCCCGTCATCCGCGAACAAGCCGACCTCGTCCGCTCCGCCCAACGCGCCCGCGGCATCGACCGCAGCACAGTCTTCCTGATCCCCCTCCTGATCCGCACCCTCCGCATGGCCGACAACGTCGGCGAGGCCCTGGACGCCCGCGGCCTCGACTGATCGCGGTTCACACCCCATTCCGTTGGTGCACACCCCTTATTGGCCCGGAATAACGGGTGTGGACCGACGGGAAAGGGTGTGAACGCTTCTATGGGGGAGGCATAGCGCGAGGTAGCCGACGCGGGTGGCGGGCTGTGGGCCCCTTAGGATGCGTCGGTGCGAAGTAGGGATTTGGCGCAGGTTGCGCTGTTTGCTGCGATTATGGTTGTGCTCGGATTCTTTCCGCTGATTCAACTGCCGGGGGGCGTTCGCGCCGTTCACTTCGCAGACGCTGGGGGTGATTCTGGCGGGGGCGATTCTCGGGGCCAGGCGGGGTGGGCTGGCGATTCTGTTGTTCGTGGTGCTCGTGCTGGTCGGGTTGCCGGTGTTGCCGGGTGGGCGGGGCGGGCTGTCGGTGATCTTCGGGCCGACCGGTGGGTTCGTGCTGGCGTATCCGATCGGTGCGTTCGTGATCGGGCTGTTGACCGAGCGGCTGTGGAAGCAGTACAACCTGCCCATTGCGCTGGCGATCAACTTCCTGGGTGGTGCGGTGGTGCTGTATGCCATTGGAATTCCGTGGATGGCGGTCGCGGCGGATATTTCGCTGTCGAAGGCGATCACGACCTCCGTGGCGTTCATTCCGGGCGATGTGGTCAAGACGGTGATCGGCTCGCTGGCCGCCATTGCGGTCCGCCGGGCGTATCCGCTGATCCCGGCGCGCGCATGATCGAGCTCACCGGCGTCTCGCATCGCTTCGGCGAGCGCGAGGTGCTGCGCGGCATCGATCTGACGCTGCGCGAGGATTGGATCGCCGTCATCGGCTCGAACGGCTCCGGGAAGTCCACCTTCACGCGACTGCTCAATGGCCTCCAGGTGCCCACCGAGGGCCAGGTGCGGGTGGACGGCCTCGATACCCGCAAGCAGGGCAAGGCCGTTCGCCGCCAGGTCGGCTTCGTCTTCCAGGACCCGGACGTGCAGATCGTCATGCCCACGGTCGCCGAGGACCTGGCCTTCGGCCTCAAACACCACGGCCTCGGCAAGGCCGAGATCGCCGACCGCGTCACCGAAGTCCTGGCCGACTACGGCCTCACCGACTACCGCGATCATCCCGCGCATCTGCTCAGCGGCGGTCAGAAGCAGATGCTCGCCATTGCCGCCGTGCTGGCCGTCCGCCCGAAATACGTGATCTTCGACGAGCCGACCACGCTGCTCGACCTCCGCAACAAACGCCGCATCACCACGCTCCTGCACGACCTCCCCCAGCAGGTGGTCGTCATCTCCCACGACCTGGACCTGCTCACCGACTTCGACCGCGTCCTCGTCTTCGACGAAGGCCACATCGTGGCCGACGGCCCACCGGCCGACAGCATCGCCCGCTATCTGGAGATGCACTCGACCAGCTGATTCCGTCAGGGGATCACGGCCGCGACGCGCTCGAGACGGCTTTCGGTGTAGGAGGCGATCTGGTCGACGATCACGCGCACCCGAGCCGTGTCATCTTTGGCCGCGTCCCACCAAGGTAGGAGGAGTCGGTCCAGGCCGTTGGGGGCCACGGCCAGGAGACGGTTGGCTACCAGGTGGATGCGTTCGCGTTGACCGGTTTGGCGGACCTGGTGGATGGGGTCGGACAGGACATAGCGCAGGGCAACGGTTTTGAGGACGGCGACTTCGGCGGCGACTATGCGGGGGACTTCGAGGTCGGCCGCGTAGCGGGAGAGCTGGCGGGAGCCGAAGGCGGCGCGGGTGGCCTCGACGGCTGCCGTGGCGAAGCGGCCGACCAGGTCGCTGGTGAGACGTTTGAGGGCGACCGAGGCGGTGAGGGAGCCGTCGTAGTTGGTGGCCGCGACCACGACCGGGAGTTCGGAGAGGCGTCCGGCTGCGGCGATCAATTCGTCGGCGGTGAGCGACGGGTGCTGGCGGGCGCCCAGTTCGGCGAGGGCGGCCTGTTCGATGGGGTCCGACAGGGCGCGCAGGTCGATGCGGCCGACAATGATGCCGTCCTCGACATCGTGCACCGAGTAGGCGACATCGTCGGCCCAGTCCATGATTTGGGATTCCAGGCATTGACGGCGCTCGGGCGCGCCCTTGCGGACCCAGGCCAGGCGGTCCATATCCACGTCGTAGGCGCCGAATTTCGAGCCGGGACCCGTTCTGCCCCAAGGGTATTTGATGACGGCGTCCAGGGCGGCGCGGGTGGGGTTGAGGCCGTAGCTGTGGCCTTGGTCGTCGAAGACCTTGGGTTCCAGGCGGGTGAGGATGCGCAGGTTCTGGGCATTGCCTTCGAAACCGCCGTGGGCGTCGGCGAATTGGTCGAGCGCCTTCTCGCCATTGTGGCCGTAGGGCGGATGGCCGATATCGTGTGCGAGACCGGCCAGGTCGACCAGATCCGGATCACAGCCCAGACCGTCGGCAATGCTGCGGCCGATCTGCGCGACCTCCAGCGAGTGGGTGAGCCGGGTGCGCGGGGTGTCGCCGTCGCGCGGACCCATGACCTGGGTCTTGTCGGCCAGCCGCCGCAGTGCCGCGGAATGCAGTACGCGGGCCCGATCCCGGGCGAACTCGCTGCGCCGCTCGGGCGTCGGCGACCAGCTCAGCCCGGCGGTGCGGTCGGTTTCGGCGACCAGGCGTTCCCGGTCGTGGTCGTTGTAGACCCGGTCGTAGTCGATGCGCGCGTCCATAACTCACTGATCCGCGGTGTATTTGAAGTCGGCCGAATAATGCGTGAGCTTGTACCAGAGCAAGGCGAAGGTCTCGCGGAAGATGCCGTGTGCCTGCGATTCCCGCGTGTACACGGCCGGGCCGGTGCGGGTCGGCGCGGTCCACGCCGCGAGCCCGGCGTCGCGAGCCATGGTGCGCGTACGTAGCGAATGCCACGGATCGCTCACCAGCACCACCGATGTCTTCCCCCGCGCCAGCAGCGCTTTCGACACCGCCTCCACGCTCTGCAATGTGTCCGAACCGGTTTCGACCGCCAGAATCCGATCCCCGTCGATACCACGGGATTTGAGATAGTTCTTCCCCGAGGCGGCCTCGGTGTAGTTGTCGCCGATCTGCTTTCCGCCGACGGTCACAATGAGCGGGGCCACACCCTTCTGGAAGAGCTTGTACGCCTGGTCCAATCGCGCCTCGAACACCGTCGACGGCGTGCCGTCGTACTGTGCGGCCCCGAGCACCACGATCGCGTCCGCCGGTGCGTAGTCGGTGATCCGCGCCACCTGCGACACCCGCACCGCCGTGCCGCCTACAACCAGCACGCCCATGATGAGCGCTCCGGCCAGCAGCCGCTTGGCCCAGCGCCAGCTACCCGCGACGCAGCCGCGGGGTTCGTCGTCGACTTCCCAAGTCATCCAAGCCGGTTCGGGGTCGCGGTTCCGGAGTTTTACCAACCGCGCCGCCGCCACTCGGGCAATGCGGTGCGTTCCGCTCCGAGGGTGGTGTCGTCACCGTGGCCCGGGTACACGACGGTGTCGTCAGGATACCGGTCGAACAGCTTCGACTCCACATCACCGAGTAGCGAGGTGAACTCCTCCGGCGAACCGGTTTTCCCTACTCCCCCTGGAAACAACGAGTCGCCGGTGAACAGGTGGGCGCGACCGTCGCCGTCGGTGAGCGCCAGGGCCACCGAACCGGGCGTATGCCCGCTCAGGTGCGCGACCTCCAATTGCAGCTCACCGATGCCGATCTTGTCCCCGTCCGCCAGCACCCGCTCCGGCGGCACGGGTAGCGCCTCGGCATCGAGTGCGTGCGCGGCGGTGGGAATCCCGGTCGCGGACACCACATCCTGTAGCGCCCACC
Source organism: Nocardia crassostreae (assembly GCF_001613405.1). Classification (GTDB taxonomy): domain Bacteria; phylum Actinomycetota; class Actinomycetes; order Mycobacteriales; family Mycobacteriaceae; genus Nocardia; species Nocardia crassostreae. The sequence goes on along the minus strand of NZ_BDCH01000020.1, from coordinate 210,236 downwards.
AATGATCCGGATACCGATGCGTGGTGACCAGCAACTCGACCCGATCCGCGGCTTCCTGCCCGATCAGCTCGAGAATCCGCTCCGCCTCATTGGCCGCGTCGATGAGCAGCGTCGCGCCCGTGCCGGTGCACTGCACCAGATAGACATTGTTGTCCATGCCGCCGACCGACATCTTCACGATGCGCGCGCCCGCCACCGCACGCTGCTGCGGATTGGAGCCGGGGGCGACATGTCCCGTGTACGGGGAATCGATCGTGATCACCTCTCCGATCGTAGTCATCGCCGCCGACACGGGTGGCGGGAAGAAACTCCTCGCACCCAGACACGGCGGATAGATTCGACGCATGCCGCTCCGTAAGCAGCTGTCCGTGATCGTGACCGGCCTCGCACTGGCCCTTTCCTCGCCGCCGCGCCGGGCGCGGCGGAGGAGCCGCAACGGCTGCCCACCTATGTGACCGACAGCGCCGGAGTACTCAGCGGCGGGCAGACCGCCGAACTCCAGACCGCCATCGACTCGCTGTACGCGAAGGATCACGAGCGCCTGTGGATCGTGTACGTGCGCAACTTCGGCGGACTGGACGCGAACACCTGGGGTGATCGGACCGCGACCGCCTCCGGCTTCGGGGACCGGGATGTGCTGCTGTCGGTCGCGGTCGAGGACCGCGCGTACGCGTTCACCGGGACGGTGCCGGATTCGGTCACCGACAAGGAACTGGATCGGCTGCTCATCGACAAGGTGGAGCCGAAGCTGCGCGCGGGCGACTGGGCCGGAGCGGGTTCGACAACGGCGAACGGGCTGTCGGACGCGATGAATTCGTCCGAGGGTGGAGTGAGCTTCCGGACGATTCTGGTACTGCTGGCGATCGTCGCGCTGATCGTGCTCGCCTTGTGGCTGTGGTCGCGCACGCGCCGCAATCGGCGGATGCGCGCCGACGTCGACGCCGCGCGGACCGTGGACCCGACCGACACCACGGCACTCACCGCGCTGCCGCTGCCCGCCCTGGACGCGCGGTCCAAGGAGATCCTCGTCGATATCGACAATGCCATCCGGACCAGCACCGAGGAATTACGCCTGGCCACAGACGAATTCGGCGCCACCGCCACCGCGCCCTTCAGCGCCGCATTGCAGGCCGCCGAGAAGGCTCTCGCCAAAGCCTTCTCCATCCGCCAGCAGCTCGACGACGACATCCCCGAGACGCCCGATCAGCAGCGCACCATGCTGGTCGACCTGATCAGCACCTGCGGCCGCGCCGATCGCGAACTCGATGCCAAGGTCAGCGAATTCGACGCCATGCGCAACCTGCTCATCAATGCCGGAAACCGCCTCGACGCGCTCACCCGCGATGTCGTGGACCTCACCACACGCGTCCCGAACTCGGACACCACGCTGGCCCAGTTGCTGGCCGCACGCCCGCCGTCCGTTCTCGCCCCCATCCGTGACAACGTGACCATGGCGAAGGAGCGAATCACCTTCGCGGAGAGCAGCATCGAGCAGGGCCGCGACGCCGTGGCCAAACCCGTCGGCCAGCAGGGCGGCGCCGTGGCCGCGATCCGCGGCGCCGAATCCGCTCTGGACGCCGCGCGCACGCTGCTGAACGCCGTCGACACCGCTGCCACCGATATCGAGCAGGCCCGCGCGGGCCTCCCAGGCATCATCGATGAACTGCGCCGCGATCTGGCCACCGCCGCCACCGCGCAATCCGCCCTCGACAAGGCGAATACCGATGGCCCGGCCAATCCGCTCGGCTCCTTCCAGCAGGCGGTGGCCGCCGACACCGTCCTGGACAAGGCGATCGCCGCCGCCACCGACCGCAAACTCGCCGCCGAGGAACTCACCCGCCGCCTCGATCAGGCCCTCACCGCCGCACGCTCGCAGATCAGCGCGGCCTCCGATTTCATCAGCACCCGCCGCGGCGGCGTGGACGCCGAACCCCGTACCCGCCTGGCCGAAGCCCAGCGCAATCTCGAACAGGCTCAGCACCTCTCCGCCTCCGATCCGGCCCAGGCCCTGCAATCCGCCCAGCGCGCAACCGAACTCGGCGCCCGCGCCCTGCACACCGCCCAGGCCGCCGTCCGCGACTGGCAAGCCCAGCAGCAAACGAGTTCCAACTCCCAAGCGGGCGCCATCCTCAGCGGCGTCCTCCTCGACGGCATGATCCGCGGTATGGGCACCGGCTACCGCAGCAGCCGAGGCGGATTCGGCGGAGGCGGTAGCGGCGGCTACGCCCCCGGCTCCTTCGGCGGCTCCTCCGGCTCCCGCCGCATCAGCCGCGGCGGCCGCTTCTAGCCCCACTCCCTCGGCTCCCGCTCAGCGGCCGCTGCTCGCGATCAAGATCAGCGGGAACTGGTGGCGGCATTTCGCGTGTAGCCCCCGCCACCAGTTCCCGGTCGGCGCATTTTCACTTCGGGAGTCAGAGCCAGCCGAGGCGTTCGGCGGTGCGGACGGCTTCGGCGCGAGTTCTGGTGCCGGTTTTGCCGATTGCGGCGGAGAGGTGGTTGCGGACTGTGCCTTCGGAGAGGTGCAGGGTTTTCGCTATGGCTGCGGCGGTGGCGCCGTCGGAGGCCGCGGCCAGGACTTCGCGTTCGCGGGCGGTGAGGGGGGAGGTTCCGGTGGTGAGGGTTTCGGTGGCCAGGGCCGGGTCGACCACGCGCAGGCCCAGGTGGACGCGGCGGACTGCGTCGGCCAGTTCGCGGGCGGGTGTCCTTGACGACGAAGCCGCTGGCTCCGGCGTCTATGGCGCGGCGCAGGTAGCCGGGGCGACCGAAGGTGGTGACCATGAGAATGCGGACTTCCGGATGGGCGGCGTGCAATTGGGTGGCGGCCGAAATACCTTCCAGGCCGGGCATTTCCACGTCCAGGAGCGCCACGTCCGGGTGGGTGCGCTCAACGGCGGCGAGCACCTCGTCGCCGCGGCCGACCTCGGCCACGACCTCCAGATCGGGTTCGAGGCCGAGCAGGGCGGCGAGCGCGCCGCGCACCAGCGCCTGATCGTCGGCGAGCAGCAGTTTGATCATTCCAACTCCCGTGTCGCGGCCGCCGGAAAGCGGGCCAGCACCTGTAATCCACCGCCGGGGCGGTTGGTCACCGTCAGCGTGCCGCCGGTGGCCCGCACTCGCTCCCGCAGTCCGGACAGTCCGGAGCCGAAGCGCGTTCCGTCGGCCAGCCCGCTGCCGTCATCACTCACTTCGATGCTGGTCGGGGTCACCCGCACGGTCGCGTGCCAGGCGCCGCTGTGCCGCACCATATTCGTGACGGCCTCGCGCAGCACCCAGCCGAACACAATGCTGTGCCGGATCGGCAGCTCATCGGAGTCCGGCAGCTCGGCCTCGATCTCCGCCGCCCGCAAGGCCGTTCGCGCATTCGCCAGTTCCCCCGCGAGCGAGACCTCCCGCAGCCCGCCGACCGTGGACCGCACCCCCGCCATCGATTCCCGCGCCAGCCGCTCCACATCCGCCATCTCGGCCTTGGCCCGTTCCGGATCCAGCTCCATGAGCCGCTGCGCCAGTTCGGTCTTCACAGTGATCACGGTCAGCGAATGCCCGAGAATGTCGTGCACATCCCGCCCCACCCGCAATCGCTCCTCCGCAATGGCCAACTCCGTCAACCGCCGCCGCGCCTCGTCGAGCTGCTGATTCCGCCGGATCAGTTGCCGAATCCCGCCCACCGCCACCGCCGCGAGCCCAATCGACTCCATGGACGCCCACGCGGGCGCCTCCCCCGCCACGACCTGCGGCACCACGGTCGTCGCAACGATCACCCCGATCACGACCGGCACCGCCCGCCGCACCGGCACCATGAACGCGATGAACGAGGCCAGATACACCGCGAGCCCCAACGCGTCGGACCGCAAGGTGACCGCCGCCGCCCCCATGAGCACGGCCATGACGATCAGCGGCCCGACCACCAGCCGCCCATCCGGATCCGGCCACCGCCCCCGCAGCGCCTCCGAACCATCCCCGCCCCGCCCCGGAACCCGCAACGCGCCCCAGAACGCCCCCACATAACAAACCCCGAACGCCACCACGACAACCAGCGTGTACCACCGCGCCCCGGCCTCCCTCAGCCCCCAAGCCTCCCGCAGCGGATCAACCAAATACACCGACCACACGGCCGCGAACACCCACCCGAACCTGCGCCGCCGCGCAATGCTCTCCCTCACTTCGCTGTCCCGCACACCGCCGGACGCTACCCGAGCGAACCACCCATTCATGCCCTGACTATCCGCGCCCAGCCCCTCCCCCACCCCGCCCATCCGTCACGACTCCCCCCATGACAGACGTCACGACCCGCCAGCAGGTAATGGTGCAGGCGTCCTCTCGACATTTGCCTGCACCATTACATGCTCGACGGCTAGGCGGTGATGGTGATGGTGTGGAGGCCGCCTGGGCCTCGGGGGAAGGGTGGGCGGAGTTCTGGGTTCTGGGTTTGGCCGGTGCGGCTGATTGTGCGGGCTTGGATGGTGTGGGTGCCCGGGGGGAGGTCGATGATGGTGCGCCAGCGGCGCCAGGCGGCGGGGGCCAGTTCGGAGCCGAGTTCTACTGGGAGCCAGTCGGTTTCGTCTACGCGGATTTCGACTGCGGCTACGCCTTCGGATGGGGCCCAGGCTACGCCCGCGATGGTGCATTTGCCGGAGCCGGGGCTGCCGCAGGAGGCTACGTCGATGCGGGCTTCGGGGCGGACGAAGAGGGGGTCGCTGGTCCAGCCGCGTTTCCACCAGCAGTCGATGTGCGTGTCGTCGGAGAGTTCGAGTTCGGACAGCCATTTCGCGCCGGTGTATTGGCCGTATAGGCCGGGGACGAAGACGCGGGCGGGGAAGCCGTGTTCGGGTGGGAGGGGTTCGCCGTTCATGCCGATGACCAGGTAGCCGGGCCATTCGCCGGTGCGCAGGGGGGCGAGGGGGAGGGAGATGGTGTAGCCGTCCACGGCGCGGGTTACGAGGCGGGTCGCGCCGGATTCGGGGACGGCGTGGTCGAACAGGGCGGTGAGGGGGACGCCGAGCCAGCGGGCATTGCCTGCGCGGCCGGAGCCTACGGTGTTGTGCACGCAGACCATGACGGCGTCGAATTCGACCGCCTGGTCGGCGAGATCGCGCAGGGACAGGCGGAGCGGGTGGGCGACGCGGCCGGTGATGGACAGCCGCCAGTGCGTCGGATCGATGCGGGGCGGGCGCGAATTCACGTCGGCCACATAGAACCTGCCCGCCGTCGTGATGAGGGGCGACAGGCCGGGTTCGGTGCCGAATCCGTCCTCGGGGATGGGGGCGTGCGCGCCGCGCGGGCCGAGGCGTTGGACCTGGTCGCGATGGCGTTGATCGGCGCGGCGCACCAGTGTTTCGGCGGCGGCGAGGAGGCCGAGGCCAGTTGCCGCCCAGAGCAGTCCGCCGCGGACGCGGCGCGGCGGGCGGCGCAGGCCCGAGCACAGCACACCGGCGGCGGCGAGACCGCCGAGCGCTCCGGCAATGGACGGGTCCGGGCCGCGGAGGGCCGTGGATGCGGCGCCTGCGCCGAAGGCCGCGGCGGCGGGGGTGCGCAGGCGGTCCGGGAGCGCGGCCAGGGCGGCGGTGGTCGCGACCGCGCCGAGGACGACTCCGGCGCGAGTGGTCTCCTTGTCGTGTTTGCCCGCCATCGCGACGGTCGCCTCGACCACCGGCACCGGCGCGGTGTCGGCCAGGAGCCGACCGACCCCGTCGATCATCGAACCGCCCCGGGCGGCGGCGACCAGTTCTCCGGCGCCGAGCGCCCCCAGACCCACCGCTGCCGCACCCAGCAGCCGACCTTTACCGTTCACCGACACAGCTCGACCTTCCGTAACTCCCCGACCGTCACGGCCCATTGTTCCCCAGGCCGGGTACGTCCCAGCGGGTTTCGACGCAGGACTCGTGGCGCATTTCGACGCGGGTGAGAACTGCCGGACCGGCCACCACGGTACGCCTGCCGGGGCGGTCGCCGGTCGGCATCACCGGCCATGCTCGGGCCGGAATCTCGGCGGCCGAGATTGCCTCAGCGGCGGAGGTACTCGTCGACTGCCGGGCCTATGAGAGCCAGTGCCTCGGGCGTCACCAATTGGTTGTGGCCGAAGACGACCTGGCGTTCGTCGATGTCCCCGGCAATGTACCGACGCCAGGTGCCGACGTTCGGGGTCGGATCGGTATTGCCGGAGGCGGTGAAGAACAGCAGATCGCCGTCGAAGACCTCGGGGCGATGCGCGGCGATCTGGCGCAGCAGGTGTTGCAGATCGCTGTAGAGATGATCGATCTCGGTGGCGGAGAACGAGATTCCGGCGGCCTCCAGGAGTTCGGCGGCTTGTTCGACGGTGATGCCCTCGTATTCGGGCGGCACGTCGATCCCGCCGAACTCCGCGAGCAGCAGGGCCAGCGGCGGAATGGCGGTGTCATCGGGGATGGCAACATCGGCGCGCGCGTCCATCATGATCAGCGACGGCACCTGCTCCCCGCGACGGCGCAATTCGACCGCCATGGCGTGCGCGAGCGGGCCGCCCGCGGAGTACCCGAGCAGGTGATACGGACCGTGCGGTTGGACGCGGCGGATCTCCTCCACATACCGGATGGCGAGATCGTGCACGGTCCGGTCGGCGGTGCCGCCGTCCACCACGCCCGGGGACTGCAAGCCGTAGACGGCGTGCGCACGGTCGATGTACTGCACCAATCCGCCGTAGCACCAAGCCAATCCGACCGCCGGATGCACGCAGAACACGGCCGGACCGCTGCCGGTCGGGCGCATGGGCAGCAGCACGCGCATGGACGGTTCCACATCGGGTTGTTCGGCGGCCTCGGCGAATCGAATGGCCAGCGCGGCCGGGGTGGGATCGAGGAACATCCATTGCAGCGGCATGGGGATGCCGGTCTGCTCGCGCACCAGCGTGACCAGGCGCACGGCCGCCATGGAGTTGCCGCCGATCTCGAAAAAGTTGTCGTCGATACCGATTCGCGGAAATTCGAGGACGGTTTCGAAGGCGGCGGTGAGGGTGCGCTCCACCTCGTCGCGCGGGGCGCGGTAGGCGCGGCGCGGTTCGGGGGCTCGCGGACCGGTGTGCACCACCGCTGCGTCCTCGCCGTGAATCCTCGCCGTGAGCGGCGGTAGTTCGCCGGGGACCTCGAGATCGCCGACAGGGGCGTCCGGGGTGGCGGTCAGCGCGGTGAGGAGGGCGACGAAACCGTCGGCCATGGACTGGGCGGTGGGTCGGTCGAACAGGTCGGTGGCGAAGGTGAGCGAGGCCGTGATGCCCGCCGGTTCGCCCGCCTCGCCGAATTGTTCGGCCAGCATCCATTCGACATCGAACTTGGAGCCGGGCGCGGGAGCTTCCAGCGGGCGAATCGCCAAGCCGGGGAGATCGGTTCGCGCGGTCCGCAGATTCTGGAAGGCCAGCAAGACCTGGAACAGCGGATGGTGGGCGGTGGAACGCACCGGCGCCAGGGCCTCCACCAGGCGTTCGAAGGGGAGGTCCATATTGCCGTAGACGGCCAGATCGTCCTGTTTCGTCGCGGCGACGACGGCGCGGAAATCGGCGGTCGCGTCGATGCGCGAGCGCAGGACCACCGTATTGACGAACATGCCGACGAGATCGTCGAGTTCGCCGTCGCCGCGCCCGGCGACGACCGAGCCGATGGCGATATCCGGCTGACCGGACAGTCGCGCCAGCAGGATCGCGAGGGCCGCGTGCACCACCATGAACGGGCTGGCGCCATGTGTGCGTGCCAGCACTTGCAGGCGGTCGTGAACCATTGCCGGAATGGCGAATTCGATGCGGTCGCCGATACCGGACGGCAAGGTCGGGCGTTTGCGGTCCGTAGGTATCGCGTGGACTTCGGGCAGGCCGGTGAGGCGAGTGCGCCAGAACTCCAGCTGTTCGCGGGCGAGACCGTTCGGGTCGTCGTCGGAACCGAGCAGGTCTCGCTGCCACAGTGCGTAATCGGCGTATTGCAGCGGGAGCGGCAGCCATTGGGGTTGTGCGCCCGCCGCGCGAGCCGCGCAGGCCCACAACACATCTCGTGCCAGCGGGGCCATGGACCAGCCGTCCGCGGCAATGTGGTGCACCGCCAGCGCCAGGACCGTGCGTTCCGGGGCGGTGTGCACGATGCAGACGCGCAACGGGATTTCCCGGGTGATATCGAATCCGCGGGCCAGCTGCGCTGTCAGCACCTCACCGATTTCCGCTGTGCCGAGGTCGATTTCGGTGACGGGCGCGATACCCGTTGCGGCGGAGAGGATCTCCTGATAGGGAACGCCTTCGGGGCTCAGGGGGTAGATGGTCCGCAGTGCCTCATGCCTGGCCACCACATCGTCGACTGCCGCGCGCAGGGCCCTGATATCCAGTGTCCCTTCGATTTCGAACGCGCCGGGAATGTTGTAGATCGGCGAACCCGGGTCGTAGCGGTTCAGGAACCACATGAGCTGCTGCGCCGCCGACAAGGGGATGCGCTCCGGGCGGGGCCGGGGGCCGAGCCGGGGACGACCGGACGCGGCGCCGGAGGCGATGAGGGCGGCCAGTTCCGCCACGGTCGGCGCGTCGAAGAGGGCGCGGACCGGCACCGCGGTGTGCAGGGCCGCTCCCAGCCGGGCGACCACCCGGGTGGCAATGAGCGAATTGCCGCCCAGCGCGAAGAAATCGTCATCGCGCCAGACTTGTTCGATACCGAGCACCTCGGCGAAGACGGCCGCGGCCGCCTCCTCCTCCGGACCGTCGGGAGGCTGCCGGTCGCCGAGGTCGAGCTGGGGCGCGGGCAGGGCGTCGCGGTCAAGTTTCCCGTTCGCGGTACGCGGCAGGTCGTCCAGCACGACGATGGCAGAAGGCACCATGTAGGACGGGAGTCGTTGCGCCACAGCCTTCTTCAACCGAGTCGGGTCGATGTCCTCGCCGGGGGCGGGTACCGCGTAGCCGACGAGCACGCCGCCGCGGTCATTGTCCCGTACGAGCGCGACCGCATGGGCGACTCCCGGTTCGGCGGTGAGTGCGGCTTCGATATCTCCGAGTTCGATGCGCAATCCGCGCAGCTTCACCTGAGTATCGGTGCGCCCCAGATATTCCAGATTCCCGGCGCGTCGCCGCACCAGGTCACCGGTGCGCTACATGCGCTCACCGGCCGTGAACGGGTCGGCGACGAACCGCGCCGAAGTGAGATCGACTCGGCCGAAATAACCTCGTGCCAGTGCGATTCCGGCCAGATACAGCTCGCCCACCACGCCGTCGGGCACAGGGTGCAGGCGGTCGTCCAGCACCAGCGCGCGCAATCCGGGTGCGGGCGCGCCGATGGTGATCGGATCGCCAGGACGCAGTGGCGCGCTGCCGGTGGCCCACACTGTGGCCTCGGTCGGCCCGTAGTCGTTGAAGTGCAAGCGGCCCGGCGCGGCCCAGGCCGCCACCAGTTCCGGCGGGCAGGGTTCGCCACCGGTGATGATCATTTGCAGCGCATCGAGCCCGGCCGGATCCACGGTGGACAGCGCCGAAGGCGTGATGCCGATGTGCGAGACCCGTTCGCGGGCCATGAGTTCGGCGAGATCGGGACCGGCGAAGACGGTCGGCGGCGCGACCACCAGCGTCGCGCTCGCACCGACCGCCATCAGCAGCTCGAGTACCGAGGCGTCGAAACTCGGTGAGGCGACGTGCAGTACGCGTGAATCCTGGCCGATGCCGTCGCGGTCGCGCTGCGCTACGGCCAGATTCGCCAGACTCGAGTGGGTGACGACCACGCCCTTCGGCGCGCCCGTGGAACCGGAGGTGAAGATGACGTAGGCCGGGTTGTCCGGACGTGTTGCCCGCGTGGCCATCCGCCCTTGCTCGGTCTGCGGTGCGATCGGCTCGTCCAGGTTCCACCAGTCCACGGCACCCGGCAGCCGGTCGCGCTGTGCGGAGACCGTCAAGCCGAGCCGGACGCCGGAGACCTCGATAATGCGGGCAATGCGGTCTGCCGGATAGGCCGGGTCCACCGGAACGAATGCGGCGCCCGTGCGAGCGACCGCCCAGACCGCGAGAACGGATTCGATCGATCGTGGAATGCCCACGGCCACCAGTGTTTCCGTTCCTGCTCCGGCGTGCAGGAGTTGCGCGGGCAGCAGTTCGGCGCGCTCGTCGAGCTCCCGATAGGTCAGCCGCCGATCCCCGCAGACCACCGCGACGCCGTCCGGATTGGCGGCGACGGCCTCCGCCATGAGCTCGGCCAGAGCGCGGGGCGCGGCGGCGGGCGGTTCGGCCATCCGCAGCGCGTCGGTTTCACCGGCGGTCAGCAGATCGATATCCCCGACCGGCGTTTCGTGCTCTCCGGTGACGACGGTGAGCAGCCGCACCAGCCGATCGGCCAGCGCCGCCACGGTGGGCTCGTCGAACAGGTCGGTGGCGTAGCAGCAGCGCACCTCCAGGCCGTCGCCCGTGGCGATCACGGTGAAGCTCAGATCGAATCGGCTGTTGGTCTGCGGTAGCTCCAGCGGAGCGACATTCAGCTCCGGCACCTCCAGTTCCGGAATCGTCAGATTCTGGAACACCAGCATGACCTGCACGATGGGATGCCGCGCCTCGGAGCGTGCCGGTGCGAGCACCTCGACCAGCCGCTCGAAGGGCACATCGGCCTGTTCGAACGCGGCGAGATCGATATCGCGTATCCGGTCGAGCAGTGCACCGAAACTCTCTCCTGCGCGAATCCCGGTGCGCAATACCAGCGTATTCACGAACATGCCGACCAGATCATCGAGTTCGCGCCGCCCGCGCCCGGCCACCGGCGTACCGATGACCACATCGGATGTGCCGCTCATCCGAGCCAGCAAGGCCGCCAAGGCCGCGTGCACGACCATGAACGGCGTGGCCCGGTGCGTGCGGGCGATCCGCTCGATCGAGCCCGTGACCGCACCGTCGACCCGGGTCGTCCACTCCCCCGCGCGATGGGAGGCCCGCGCGGGGCGCGGGCGATCCGTCGGCAGTTCCAGGTGATCCGGTACGCCCGCCAGCGTGCGCGACCAGTAGTCGATCTGTCGCGCCAGCAGCGACTCCGGATCCTCCTCGGCTCCGAGCCGAGCGTGCTGCCACAGCGTGTAATCGGCATACTGCACCGGCAGCGGTTCCCAGTCCGGCACCTGGCCTTCGGATCGAATCGCGTAGGCCGCGGCCACATCTCGTGTCAGCGGAGCCATGGAGAAACCATCCGTGGCAATGTGATGCGCGACCAGCACGATCACATGCTCCTCCGGCGCGATCCGGAACAGCCGCAGCCGCAAGGGAACCGCCGCGGTGACATCGAATCCCGCTGTCACCGTGCGCACCACCGCGGCAGGCAGTTCTTCGACCGACACATCGACCGGCTGGAGGTCCAGCGGCACCTGGTCGACCGTCAGCACCTGCTGCCCGCCCACACCGTCGATATCGGGATAGACCGTCCGCAGCGTCTCGTGCCGCTCGATCACATCCCGCAAGGCATCTCGCAGTGCATCATGATCCAGCCGACCCGAAAGCCGCAGCGCCACAGGTACGTTGTACGCGGGTGATGCCGGATCGTAGCGATTGACGAACCACATCCGCTGCTGCGCCGGAGACAACGGCACGCGATCCGGCCGCACTCCGCGCACCAGCGCGGGCTCCGCCGAATCGGCCCGCGCACCCGTCAGCCGCCGCGCCAACTCCCCCACCACGGGCGCCTCGAACAACATGCGCACCGGCACGGCCACCTGCAATGCCGCACTCAACCACGCCGAAACCCGTGTGGCGATCAGCGAATCCCCGCCCAATGCGAAGAAGTCGTCGCGCGCCCCGACCCGCTCGTTCCCCAGCACCTCGGCGAAGATCTCCGCGATGAGGACCTCGAGGCCGACCGGCGCAACGTATTCCGCCTGAGCCACCACCGGTTCCGGCAAGGCCCGCAGATCGACCTTCCCGCTATCGGTCCGCGGCAGCTCGTCCAGCACCTGAATGCTCGACGGCACCAGGTACCGCGGCAGCCGCCCCGCGATCCACACGTGCAGCTCGCTCGCGGTCAGTGACCGCTGCACCGTCGACTCCGGCTCGGACGCTGCACCTTTCGCCGTATCGGACACGGTGACGTACGAGCACAGCGCCATTGCCCCGGTGGAGGTTCGGTGCGCGATTGTGATGGCCGCCTCGACCCGGGGATGCGCCATCAGGGCCACGTCCACTTCACCGGGTTCGACGCGGATACCGCGAATCTTGACCTGGTGATCGGTGCGCCCGACGTACTCGAAACCGGCTGGTGTGCAGCGCATCAAGTCGCCGGTCCGATACAATCGCTGCCCGGCCGAGTAAGGATCCGGAACGAATCGCGTGGCGGAGAGATCCGGGCGGGCGGCGTACCCGCGGGCGACGCCGAGGCCGCGCACGTACAGTTCGCCGACCCCGCCCAGCGGGACCGGGCGCAGCCAGCTGTCCAGCACGAGCAGGGTAGTCCCCGGAACCGGGTGCCCAATGATGGACGCGGTGTCCGGCGTCATCGGGTCGCAGTAGGTGACGGCGACGGTGGTTTCGGCAGGGCCGTAGGTGTTCACCACGTGCCGCCCCTGCCCCATACGCGTAATGAGAGCGGGCGGGCACGGTTCACCGCCGAGAGCGATGAAGCGGACGCCGGAGAGGTCGGCCGCCTCGAGGGTGCCCAGCATGGATGGCGTGCAAATGAGGTGCGTCGCAGCGCCTTCCGCGATCACCGCCGCCAGCTCCGCACCGGCGTTCGCCTCCGGCGGGGCGATGACGAGCGTGGCACGCGCCGCGAAGGTCGTCAGCCACACCGAGATCGCGGCATCGAAAGCCGGATTCAGGCAGTGCAGCACTCTCGATTCGGAATCGATCCGGCAGCCCTCGGCGGTCGCGGCAACCAGATTCGCCAGCCCCGAATGGGTGACGACCACACCCTTCGGGGTCCCGGTCGAGCCGGAGGTGAAGACCACGTACGCCGCGTGCTCGGGCCGCAGGGGAGCCAGTCGCTCGGCGTCGGTGACCGGATCGGCCGACCGAGTGCCGAGTTCGGCGGTGACCGCCAGATCGTCCAGCGCGATCCACTGTGGCCCCTCTGGCAGCGCCCCATCCGTCTCGCTGGACTCGGTCGCAGACTCCGGGCGCGACATGGCGATGCCCAGAACCGCATCGCATTCCGCCGCGATCGCGACAGTCCGAGCGACCGGTTGGGTCACATCGACGGGCACGAAAGCCGCGCCGGTCTTCGCAATGGCCCAGATCGCCAGCATGGCCGCTGCCGAGCGCGGCAGGGCCACCAGCACCGCATGCTCGGGACCGGCCCCAGCGTCGATCAGGAGGCGCGCCAGGCGGTTCGAAAGGGCGTCCAGTTCGCGATACGTCAGGCGCCCTTCGAAGGAGAGCGTGCTCGGGGGCGTGACGCTGCCCCCATGCCCCGGGTCGCCGTCGGACCGCCTGTTCGAGGTTTGTGTGTCACTGCCACCGCTCTGCGCCGCACGGGTGGCCATGGCAATAGCGGCGAGCAGGCCGTTTCCGGTCCCGGACTCCAGGTCTGGATGGGCGGTGACCACTGCGAGGGTGTCCGGCAGCGCGCCAGCGGTCAGGAGGTCGGGGAGCAATTGGGTCGGGTGGGTCGGTGCTCCGTGGACTATGGCCGGACTCTCGACCGGGTCGGTGCTGTGGAGTTGGCTGGTGCGGCGGTGAGGGTTCTCGGTGAGGGCGTGGAGTAGGTGGGCCAGGGCGGTGGCGATCGAATCCGCTTGGGCCGCTTCGAAGTAGCGGGGGGAGCGGGTGATCTCCAGGCGGAGGCCGTCGGTGGAGTAGGCGGCCAGGGAGAGGGGGTAGTGGGTGCCGTCGTGGGCCTGGATGCCGGTTATGGCGAGTTGGGCTTGGCGGGTGGCGGCGGTCAGGGAGGCGGCGTCGACGGGGTAGGACTCGAAGACGGTGGCGGTGTCGAACAGGGGGCCGAAGCCTGTGCGGGCGTGGATTTCGTCCAGGCCGAGGAATTGGTGTTCGGCCAGGTCCGCCTGTTCGCGCTGGATGCGGGAGAGGAGGGCGGCGAGGGGTTCGGCCGGGTTCAGGGTGATGCGCACGGGGACGGTGTTCACCAGCATGCCGATCATGCGCTCGGCGCCGGGCAGCTCCGGCGGGCGGCCGGAAACCGTTGCGCCGAAGACGATATCGGCGGAACCGGTGAGTTCGCCCAGGAGCAGTGGCCAGGCGGCCTGCACGATGGTGTTCACGGTGACCTGGCAGTCGGCGGCCGTGGCGCGCAGCCGGTCGGCCAGGCCGTCGGGCAGCGGAACCTCGTGGGCGACAGGGGCGGTCGCGGCATCGGCGCGCGGGGCGGTCGGGGCGACCAAGGTCGGGCCTTCGAAACCGTCGAGGGCGCGGGACCACGCCTCCCTGGCCTGGTCGGCATCGCGCCCGGACAGCCATTCGAGGTACCGCCGGAAGGGTTCCGGTGATCCGAATCCCGCTGCCGTTCCGCCGGTTTCGTAGAGTCCGATGAGTTCGGCGAACAGCAACGGCATGGACCAGCAGTCGAGGATCAGGTGATGGTTGGTGATGACGAGCCGGAACCGGCGCTCCCCCAGCGCAATGCACAGGAACCTGATCAGCGGCGGCGTACCGACCGCGAAGGGTGTGCGCAGCTCCGCGGCCGCGATCTCGTCGAGTTCGGCCTCGGACGCGCCGAACGCCTCGAGATAGGCGCACGGCGCCGCCACCTCGGCGGCGATCACCTGAACGGCTCGATCACCGGACTGTACGAACCCGGCCCGCAATACCTCGTGCCGCCGGACCAGCGCCTCGGCCGCGCCCCGCAGTCGCTCGATATCGACATCGGCCTCAACATCGATCACGGCCTGCACCGAGTACCCGTCCGAGCTCCCGTCGGCCAGCTGCGCCTGGAACATCAGCCCCCGCTGCAATGGCGTCAACGGCCACACATCGTCGAGGCGCACGTATTCGCGTTCCCACGAGTCGATTTCGGCCTGCGTGGCCTCCAGCAGCGGCAGATCACTCGGCGTGAATCCCCCGACCGTACCGGCCGCCAGCTCGGCGATCTCCCCGACCGCCGAAACCCATTCCCGCGCCGGCTCTTCCACATCGGCGAGATCCACGGCCCCCGCCGCGAACTTCCACACGGCCCGAATGCGCTGCTCCCGTTCGGATTCGAGCGTCACCGCATCCACCGACACCACGGCCGCCAACGGCATATCCGGATCCGCATGCCCACCGAGCCGATCGGCCATCGACACCGGAACCCAGTCCGCCTCCACCGCCACATCCGGCAACTGCCCGAGATAGTTGAACCCGACCTGAGGCTCCCCCAACCCGGCCAACTCCCCCGCCGTCCGCGAATTCAGATACCGCAACAGCCCATATCCGAACCCACCACGCGGAACCGCCCGCACCTGCTCCTTGACCAGCTTCAACGCCGCCTCAGCCGCACCCAAACCGGTGGCCGCATCCCCGTCACTCGCCGACATCGGTTCGGGGCCCACCACTACGGGTCCCAGGCGCACGGGGACCTGTGCGGTGAACCAGCCCACGGTGCGGGACAGGTCGGCGCCGGGGACCGCGGCCTCGTCGCGGCCGTGCCGCTCGACCGCGACCAGGGTTTCGGCGGCGGCCGCATCGAATTGCCCACGGCGCGTGCGCCATCGCGCCAATGCGAGAGTGAGGGCGGCGAGCAGAGCCTCCTCCACGCCGCAGCGGTATGCGGCGGCGATCCGGCCGACCAGCGCCGCCGACGCGGCGGCGGGCACCTCGACCTCGATGCGACCGGCAGTGCCGTGCGTGTCGACCGCCGGATCCAAACGCCGTCGGCCCAGAACCGCATCGGTGGCCAACACATCGCGCCAGTGCTCCAGCTCGTCGAGTGGCCAGCTCTGGCTCTCCGCCCCACCCTCGGTGGGGACGTCTGCCGCAGCTGAAGCTTCCGAGATGTCCTGCGCGCCTATCGCGCTGGCTGGGACCGGTTCCGAGGCGAGGGTGTTCAGGGCGTGTGCCCAGGTGCGCAGGGAGGTGCCGGTCGCATCCAGGGTGAGTGTGGTTCCGGCCGAGATCTGGGACCAGGCGGAGATGAGGTCGGGGAGCAGGATTCGCCAGGAGACCGCGTCACAGGCCAGGCGGTGGACGGCGATCAGGAGGCGGCCCGGGGTCGTGGGTCCGGGGTCGAGGTCGAGCCAGGTCAGTGCCAGCATGTGGCCGGTGCGCGGATCGAGGCGGTGGGCTGCCGCTTCCAGTTCGCGCTCGATGGTGTCGGGTCCGGCCTGCGCTGTCGGGGGAGCCGGTTTCGCCGCTTGAACCACCGCCGGTGGTCGGCGCTTCCGCAGCAGGTCGTGTGGGCCAGTCGATTCGGGTGATGAGGCTCGCGGCATCGGCGACATGCGGTGGCGGGACTTCGAGTTCGGTCCCGGTGTCGGTGTCGACCACGCGAGCGCGGAGCATGTCGTGGCGTTCCACGAGGGCTTGGACGGTGCGGCGCAAGGCATCCGGTTCGATGCCGACGGGTAGGCGGACAACCATGGATTGGGCGAAATGCTCCCACCCGGGGCGGGCCAGGAGCCAGGCCGCGATCGGTGTGAGTGGCAAGCGGCCGATACCGCCGCCCGGCAGTTCGGGGAGCTTTTCGGTGTGGTCCTCCGGGGTGACGGCAATGGCGGCCAGCGCGGCGGGCGTGCGGTGTTCGAACACCTCGCAGGCCGAGAAGACGAGCCCCGCCGCGCGAGCGCGCGAGACCAGGGTAATGGCCATGATCGAATCGCCGCCGAGGGCGAAGAACGAGGTATCGGGGCCGACATCGGGGGTGCCGAGGATCTCGGCGAAGAGGGCGCACAGGGTGCGTTCGGTCTCGGAGGATGCCTCGCGCTGCCGGACCGGCTGTGTCACAACGGGTTCCGGAAGCGCGCGCCGGTCCACCTTGCCATTGGCGGTGAGCGGAAGCGCGCCGAGCACAGTGACCGTGGCGGGGACCATGTACGGGGGCAGGCGGCGTGCCGCGTGATCGAGCAGGTCGGCCTCGCTCACAGTGGCGTCCGCGTGCGGTACGACATAGGCGGCCAGCATGGCATTGCCGCTCGGGCCGGGACGGGCCACCGTCACGGCGATCTCCACGGCCGCATGGGCATTCAGCACCGCGTCGATCTCACCGAGCTCGATGCGCATGCCGCGCAGCTTGACCTGGAAGTCCCCGCGCCCGACGTACTCGAGCACACCGGATTCGGTCCAGCGCACCAGATCACCGGTGCGATACATGCGGGCGCCCGCCGGACCCCAGAGCGCGGGCACGAACCGCTCGGCGGTCAGGCCCGGACGCCCGACGTATCCGCGCGCCACACCCGGGCCGGTCACGTACAGCTCTCCGGCGACGCCGGTCGGCACCGGCCGCAGCCAACGATCCAGCACCAGCATTCCCGCGCCCGCGATCGGATCGCCGAGACCGGCGTTCTCCCCCGGCACCAGGCCCTCCGTATGCGTGACGGCCACGGTGGTCTCGCTGGGCCCATAGGAGTTCAGCAGCGCCCGCCCGATCCCGAAGCGCGCCACGATATCCGGCGGCGTCGGCTCACCGCCGGAGGACACCGCATGCACACCGTCCAGCGCATCCGGTTCCAGCGTCGACAGCACCGCGGGCGTCGAGCACACCTGTGTGATCGCGTATTCCCGTACCAGTCTGGCCAGTTCCGGTCCCAGCACCGGATCCGTGTCCGCCACAACCAATGTCGCGCCGTTCGAGAACGCCATCAGCCACTCCAGCACCGACGCGTCGAAACTCGGGTTCAGGCACTGCAACACTTGCGATTCGGTTGTTACGAAGTAGGCATCGGTAATGGCATTGGTCAGCGCCAGCAGACCGGCATGGGTTGCCACCACGCCCTTGGGCACACCCGTGGAACCGGAGGTGAACACGATGTAGGCCGGATTCTCGATGCGAGCAACGCCGTTCAGCTCCTGCGGCGACAGCGGCGCGTCCAGCACGTCCGCGGCGACCTCGAGCAAGCCGTCGAGCGTGATCCACCGCACCGACCCGGGCAGATCGGCGACGGACTTCTCGAATGTCAGCCCGATCCGCGCCCCGCATTCGGCGGCAATGCGTTCCATCCGGTCACCGGGCATTCCGGCACCGATCGGCATGAAGGCCGCGTCCGTCTTGGCCACCGCCCACAGCGCCACCATGGCCTCGATGGAACGCAGAAGCGCCAGCAGTACAGCGGATTCCGGACCGACCACGGTCGAGCCGGGCCCGCTGGTGCGCAACAGCGTGCGCGCCAAGTCGTTCGAGAGCGCATCGAGCTCGCCGTAGCTCAGCTGCCGACGGCCGCAGACCACCGCGACACCATCCGCTCCGCCCAACCGCCGACCGTAGGCCAAGAGCTCGGGCAGCAACAGCGGTTCCAGCGCGAACGATCCATGCGCCCCCGCGAGCAGCGGCCTCTCGTCCTCGGTGCAGTACTCCAGCTCCGCAAGCGGAGTATCGGCCTCGGCCGACAGCAGCGACTCCAACACCGTCAGGAATCGCCGATGGTGCCTGCCGAGCGAATCCTCTTCGTAGAGCCGGGGATTCGCCGCGAAATCCACATGGATCGGCGCATTCGCCCCGTGCTGGTAGAAGTTGACGAACAAATCCTCGATCGGCCCCGACGTCACCACGTTCAGGCTCGAGTCCAGCCCCGCGAAATCGATCCCCGCCGGGAACAACATGATGTTGATGACCGGCCCCACCAGCCCCCGCCCGAACTCCGGCCCGCCCGCGACATCGGACGTCGCCGGGCCCGCCGCGCCGGGGCGCACATCGGAACCGGCCGATCCCGCGGTGTCCACCGGACCGGCCGCGTCGCTCGCGCCCGGGATCGTCTCCACCGCAGCGAATCCCGGCTGGACGGAGGCATCCGCACGCATGTCCTCGTGGCGGAATCGCTGGTGGCGCAGGGCGCCCGAGGCCGCTACTCGCACGGCGTCCAGGACCTCGCCGACGTGTCCGTCCCGCGGGACCCGCACCCGCAGCGGCACCACATTGGCGATCATGCCGCCGGAGCGGCGCAGCATGGCGGTGGTGCGGCCGGAGACCGGCAGGCTCAGGACCACGTCCTCGGTGGCGGTGAGGCGGGCGTAGTAGAGGGCCACGGCGGCCATGACCACGGTGGCCGAACTGGTGTCGAAGCGGCGCGCCGCGCTCTCCAGGCGCGTGGCGGTCCGTTCGGGCAGTTGGGCGCGGGCCTCCCGGGCCAGGGCTCGGGCGGGAGCGGTGGCCGAGACCAGGCTGCAACGGTCGGGCATGCCCGCGGTGATCTCGTTCCAGTAGCGCTGGTCGGTGGTGAAGCGGCTCGATTCGCGGTACGCCATCTCGGCCTCGTGCACCTCGAGCAACGAGGACGCGGTGCCCGGCGGGGCCGGCTCCCCGCGGACGGCGGCGTTGTAGAGCTCCGCGACCCGGTGGAGCATGGTCACCGAGCCGTATCCGTCGATGAGGATGTGGTGCCCGCGGGTGTACCAGAGGTGGTGGTCCGCGCCGACGCGGAGCACCGTGGACAGCCCGGTGCCGGTACCGGTCAGATCGATGGGCACGGCCACGTCGGCGCGCATCCATTCGAGGTCCTCGGCCACCGGATCGGCCCGGTCACCGAAGTCGAGGTAACCCACCGCCGGTTCGATATTCGGATCGACCACTTGGTACGGCCGATCGTCGATATCCACCAGCCGCAGTACGCCGGAACCGAATTCACGCCCGGCGATCCCCCCGGCACGGCGCAGCGCCGCCAGATCCAGCGGCCCGCGCATCTCGATGTACTGGGCCTCCGAGAGCGGCACGCTCGGATCCAGCTGCTGCGCGTACCACATCCCCAGCTGAGCCGGGGACAGCGGAAATACGGTGGCGGTCTGTTCCGCCGCTAGTTCGCGCGTCATGGTTCCTCACCGGGATGCGGGCGTACAGGATTCGTCTTCGGGCTGTTCCTCGTACGCCGGAACCCAGATGTCGGGCCGAGACGTCAAGCGCCCCACCATGACCGCCCGTACATGCGCGGGCACCATGGGTGCGAACTTACGCACATAGGCGTTCATCCATTCCGGCTTACCGAGCAGGAACGGGAAATCGGTTGTCATCATCGAACGCACCACCAGCATCGGCAGCGGCGCGTCCAATAGCCGAAAATCCTTGTTCCACAAGCCCGGCTGATCACATCCCGGGTAAAATTGCCCGAGCATCGTTCCCTGTTCCACGAATTTGGTCTTGAATTCCTCGTGGATCTCATCGATGAGTGAATAGTCGGTAAGGTTCGGGAACACCGTGATCAATGCACGCAGTACGGAGGTGGAACTGCCGTTCCCCGTAGGCAGTTCGGGATACACCTCCAGTGCGTCCTTGATGATCGCCCGAACCCACATCGGTCGTGGCTCCGCGGCCGGGACCTGCGCCAGCCAGAGCAGATCACGCCGCATGGACGGTCGGACATACGGGCATACGGGCCCGTCTCGGCCCAGTTCATCACTGGGCTGGGTCAGAAAAGATTCGGCCCAAGATCGAAAAGCCGCTACCGTCGACCTAGCGGCTGGACAAGATGATCCGGTGTCCCCCAATGAGACCCATTGCAGCCCCGAGCGGGGGCCAGTAACACGCTCGCTCATGACTCACCTCGGCAGAATCGAGCAACAGCGAAGAGCGCCGTTGCCCATACATCTATTCCATAGTGCGCCGGTCATGGGTCGTTAACACGAGTAGTGCCATACCTGAATTACGCTATAGCGCCCCAAATTCCGGGGGCATCGAAATAAAGAAAAGACCGGTCAGGCATTGACCGGTCTTTTCTATATGCCTACTCTCAGGCGGCTGTAGGGCTGCTCTCAGGCGCCGATGAGACGGGCCGCCAGGTAGCCCTCTACTTGATCTAGAGCGATCCGCTCCTGGGCCATCGAATCCCGCTCACGCACCGTGACGGCGTGATCTTCGAGCGTGTCGAAGTCCACGGTGATGCAGAACGGGGTGCCGATCTCGTCCTGACGGCGGTACCGGCGGCCGATCGCGCCCGCATCGTCGAATTCGACATTCCAGTTCTTGCGCAGCGTGGCGGCCAGATCCTTCGCCTTGGGCGAGAGATCCGCATTGCGCGACAGCGGCAACACCGCAGCCTTCACCGGGGCCAGGCGGCGATCCAGCCGCAGCACCGTACGCTTCTCCATGACACCCTTGGCGTTCGGCGCCTCGTCCTCGGTGTAGGCATCCACCAGGAACGCCATGAGCGAGCGGGTCAGACCGGCCGCGGGCTCGATCACGTACGGGGTGTAGCGCTCACCGGACTGCTGATCGAAGTAGACCAGCTCCTTGCCCGAATGCTCGGAATGGGTCTTCAGGTCGAAGTCGGTGCGGTTGGCGACGCCCTCCAGCTCACCCCACTCCGAACCCTGGAACTGGAAGCGGTACTCGATATCCACCGTGCGGGTGGAGTAGTGCGAGAGCTTCTCCTTCGGATGCTCGTACAGCCGCAGGTTCTCCGGATCGATGCCCAGGTCGGTGTACCAGGCCATACGCGTGTCGATCCAGTACTGATGCCACTGCTCGTCCTCGCCCGGCTTGACGAAGAACTCCATCTCCATCTGCTCGAACTCGCGCGTGCGGAAGATGAAGTTGCCCGGCGTGATCTCGTTGCGGAAGCTCTTGCCGATCTGGGCGATGCCGAACGGCGGCTTCTTGCGCGCGGTGGTGGCGACATTGTCGAAGTTCACGAAGATGCCCTGCGCGGTCTCCGGGCGCAGGTAGTGCATGCCCTCTTCGGATTCGATCGGGCCCAGGTAGGTCTTCAGCATCATGTTGAAGTCCTTGGGCTCGGTCCACTTGCCCGTGGTGCCGCAGTCCGGGCACACGATGAGCTCCATGGCGACCGAGTCCGGGTCGTCGATCTTGTGCTTCTCGGCGTACGCCTCCTGCAGGTGGTCCTGCCGGTGCCGCTTATGGCAGTTGAGGCATTCCACCAGCGGATCGTTGAACACCGCGACGTGACCCGAGGCCACCCACACCGGGCGCGGCAGAATGATCGCGGAGTCCAGGCCGACCACATCGTCGCGGCTGGTCACCATGGACCGCCACCACTGCCGCTTGATGTTCTCCTTGAGTTCGACACCCAGCGGCCCGTAGTCCCACGCCGACCGTGTGCCGCCGTAGATCTCGCCGCTCGGGTACACCAGGCCCCGGCGCTTGGCGAGGTTGGCGACGGTGTCCACCTTCGACTTGGGTGCCACTCGAGATATCTCCATCCGGTCCGGAAGATTGCAAGGGATCAAGTCAAGACTATCTGCACGGTGCTAGGGGTTTTACACCCACTCGGCCTAGGCGGGCCATGGATCACATTCGGCCGTGCCCGAAAGGCCCGAATCGAGCCGTACATTCGGTTCGGTTGGGGGATAGTGAAAAGGCACAGGCCGCCGAGCGCGGACCGCCTGGGGAGGGCGTCGCGCGGTAGCGGCGGCGCGGGACGAGGTTCCGACGGGGGTCGGCCATGCAGAATTTTCCCTTCCAACCATTCGACGACGCCTGGGCGCGGGCGGCCGAGACGCAGGCGCTGCGAGCCCATCGGCGGAAGAAACGCCTGATCAGCATTGCGGTGGTCGGCAGCGTGGCGGCGCTGCTCGCCGTGGCGGCGGTGGTGCTGCCGCGCCTGGGCGGCGACGAGCCCGGTACGGCCACCGTGGCGACGACGAGCGCCCCGCCGACTTCGGTGGCGAGCACCACCAAGGTCGATCTGGACCAGCCTTTCAACGGCTCGCCCGCGGCGTGGTGGCCGGAGGGTGCGGCGGGGATCGTGCCGCCGCCCGCGACGGCGGTCGGGCGGTACTCGGCCGAACAGGTCGCGTTCGCCTTGGACAGGGCGAAACTGCTGATCATCCTGTCGCGGCTGAACGCGTACACGATCAGGTACCACGATGCCGAACCGGCGCAGCGGCTGCTCGCGCCGCTCCAGGTGTCGCGAGATATCCGGCCGCTGCTCGTCGCCGGGGACGAGGAGAAGACGTGGTGGCTGCAGGAGCGGATCCACCCCGATTACGACCTGCTGCCCGTGACGCCGCGGGTTACCGGGTCGATGACCCTGTCGGTCAATGCGGAGGACGACCTGGTGGTTCACACCGACTACTTGATCGCCTACGCCTTCCATACCGCCGATCCGCCGGAGCTGACCGAGTACTTCGACATCGTGTCGGTAGTCCGCCATCAGGTGGAATACCTCCTGGTCGACGGTGCGCAGTGGACCGAGGATTCGCAGGGCATGTGGATCGGCACCGCCACCGGCTTCTCCTACTCGGTGAACTGCGGCCTGAACAAGGAGGGCTTCCCGGCCCCCAACTACAGCAATCCGCCCGGCTCCTACGGAACCCCGGACACTCGGACGCCGGAGTCGTACTTCGATCCGACGCTCCCGATCGTCACCGAATCCGGATGCTGATCGGCTCGCCGCGCGCCTTTCCCGCGCGCCTATTTGACATGCACACCTGTGCATACGGATACTTGGCATCGATTTCCAATAAGGAGTTGGTTTCGATGACCACGGACAGCGGTGCACCCTTGCGGCGTTCCCGCGTCGCGACCGAGGCCCCGGCCGCGATCCCCCACGACCCGTACCCGTACCGGTCGCCCATGCCGCCCGCGGTGCCGTCGCGCACGATTCTCGATTCCGCGGGAGAATTGCTGCGCGCCCTAGCCGCGCCCGTGCGCATCGCCATTGTGCTGCAGCTGCGCGAATCGCCGCGCTGTGTACACGAACTGGTCGATACGCTCGGGGTGACGCAGCCGCTGATCAGCCAGCATCTGCGCATCCTCAAGTCGGCGGGCGTGGTGCGGGGCGAGCGCACCGGCCGTGAAGTGATCTATGAACTCGTGGACGAACACCTGGCGCATATCGTGATCGACGCCGTCGCCCACGCCGAGGAAGGGTGACCCGTGGGAAGCACCGAGAAGACCGTGGGCGTCCGCAGCACCCGGCAGCGCAGCGCCATCTCCGCACTACTGTCGGACATCGACGAATTCCGCTCCGCGCAGGAGCTGCACGACGAACTCCGCAAACGCGGTGAGGGCATCGGCCTGACCACGGTCTACCGCACCCTGCAATCCCTCGCCGAGGCAGGCATGGTCGACGTCCTGCGCACCGACTCCGGTGAATCCGTCTACCGCCAGTGCTCCACCGGCCACCACCATCACCTGGTCTGCCGCAACTGCGGCAGCACCGTCGAAGTGGAAGGCCCCACCGTCGAAGCCTGGGCCGACGCCATCGCCGCCGAACACGGCTTCAGCGACATCAGCCACACCATGGAAATCTTCGGCACCTGCCGCCCCTGCACCAACGGAAAGAGCTGAACAACGCTGACGCGAGGTCGTGGGGGCTTCGCCACCAATACAACTCGCGCCCCGTGCAGTTTCTGCACGGGGCGCGTTTGTTTGGTTGCGGTCAGGCGGCCGGGGCCAGTTCCGGGGTTTTCGCCGGGGCGGCGTCTCGGGTGCGGAGGGTGGCGAAGGCGAGGAGGGCCAGGGCCGCGGCGGACCAGGAGAGGAGGACTGTCAGGGGGGCTGCTGCGGCGGCGCCGTCGAAGAAGGCTACCGAGCGGATGAGGGAGGCGGCGGCGCCGGGCGGGAGGATCTGGCCGAGGGCGCCCCAGGGCTGGGGGAGCATTTCGGGGGCGGAAGTGGCTGCGGAGAAGGGGTTTCCGATGAGGAGCATGGTCAGGGCGGCCAGGCCGATACCGGCGCGGCCGATGGCGGCGGCGAGGCCGACTACGGTTCCGGCTACGGCGAAGGAGACGAGGGCGGCGATGGCGGCCATGGTCAGGTAGTTGCCGGGGATGAGGGACAGCCAGCCTTGGACGATGCTCATGCTCAGCAGGCCGCCGAACAGGGCGAAGGTGGTCAGGCCGAGGGCTCGGGCGGGGATGGACGGGACCAGCAGGGTGAGCAGGACACCGGCGGCGAGGCCGGACATGACCAGCGGGAGCACCATGGCGCCGAAGCCCGCGCCGCGCGGGTCGTCGGAATCGGCGGCGACGACATCCTCGACGGGGGCGGGGGCGCTGCCGGAGAAGGACTGGGCCATGGCCGAGAGCTGCTGGGCGACAGCGGGGCTCGCGGCGGAGGCGATGAGGGCACGGGGCTGTCCGCCGGTGACGATGGCGCCGTAGACCTCGCGGTCTTCGATGGCGGTGCGGGCGGCGGCCTCGTCCGCGAAGGTGCGGATATCGAAGGCGTCGGGGCTCTGAGCGGCCAGTTTCTCGGCGACCACGGCCGCTTGCGGGCCCGCCACGGCAATGGGCAGATCGCGGGGGGCGATATTGGCGGCGGGCCACGCGAAGGCGATGAGCATGACGGCCTGGATGAGAGCGGCGGCGAATCCGAGGGCGACGGCGCGTTTCGTGGTGTTCATCAGAGTCTCTTCCAAAAAAGCGAAGGTTCGTTCTTTTTGCTGGGACAACTCTGACATCCCACTGTCAGCTTGTCAAGAACGGATATTCGTTTTACTTTGGGAGCATGCCCCGAGTAAGCGAAGAACATCTGGAACGCCGCAGGCAGCAGATCCTCGACGCCGCGCAAGCGTGCTTCGCCCACAAGGGTCTGCACGCCACCACCATGCAGGACGTCTTCGCCGAATCCGGCCTGTCCGCGGGCGCGGTCTACCGCTACTTCAAGTCCAAGGACGACATCATCGAGGCCCTGACCGCCGAGGCCGCGGTCGATCTGCGGGCCGCCCTCACCGAGGCGGTGCACGGCGATCCGGTCCCCACTCCCCCGGAGCTCATTCGCACCATCGCCGAACAGATCATCGCCCTCAGTGGTCCGGGCGGTCCGGTGCGCCTCATCCCCCAGGCCTGGGCCCTCGCCCTGACCGATCCCAATATCGCCGACTACGTCCGCACCAATATCGGCGGCATCCGCCGCCTCTGGCACGACTACGCCGAGCGGATGATCGCCGTCGGCTGGCTCCCCCCGGACGCCGATACCGACGCCGTGGCCAAGGCCCTGCTGGGCGTGCTGCCGGGCTTCATCCTGCAGCACCTCATCCTGGGCGATGTCGATCCCGACACGCTCGCCCGGGGCATGGCGCAGCTACTGCCGCACTACACCCCGCTCGTTCCGGAAATCACCCACAACTGAACGGGTTTCGGCGCGTCAGGGCAGCAGGCCCTGGCGCGCGCGGCCCGCGCCGGAGAGCACCAGCAGCAGCATGGTGGTGAGCGCCTCGTCGTCCAGACCGGCCGCCGGGAAGGTGTAGCGCAGGATCACATCGGCCTGCTTGTCGTGGCCGACGACGGTGATCGAGCCGAACTGCAGCGCGGCATTGCGTTCGGCAACGCGCTTGTGCAGCTGCGGTTTCAGCGGCCGGTCCCAGGCCAGCACACAGGTCAGCGTGAGCACATCCAGGCCCGGCGCGAGGTTGACCGCGCGCAATGAGCACAGCGCACCGTCGAATTCGAAGCCGAGGCCGCCGTCCTCGATGCGCACATCGACGTCGTACCGGCCCAGGCACGCCCCAGCGCGGGCCTGCAACTCCTCGGCCGGAGTCAGCTCGTCGCTCACTTCACGCCGCCGAACCGGCGATCCCGCTTGGTGTACTCGAGGCACGCCTCCCACAGGTTGCGGCGATCGAAATCCGGGAAAAGCGTGTGCTGGAACACGAATTCGGCATACGCCGACTGCCAGATCAGGAAGTTCGAGGACCGCAGCTCACCCGAGGGCCGCAGGAACAGATCCACATCCGGCATATCCGGTTCATCCAGATACCGCGCGATGGTCGCCTCGTTCACCTTCTCCGGATCCAGCTCCCCCGCCGCCACCCGCCGCGCGATTTCCCGTGCGGCATCGGCGATCTCGGCCCGCCCGCCGTAATTGACGCACATGGTGAGCGTCATCACGGTGTTGTCCTGGGTGAGCTCCTCCGCGATCTCCAATTCCTTGATCACGCTGCGCCACAACCGCGGTCGCCGCCCCGCCCACCGCACGCGAACCCCCATCTCGTGCATCTCGTCGCGCCGCCGCCGGATCACATCCCGGTTGAACCCCATGAGGAACCGCACCTCGTCCGGACTCCGCTTCCAGTTCTCGGTGGAGAACGCGTAAGCCGACAGCCACTTCACCCCGATCTCGATACAGCCCTCGACCGTATCCATGAGCACGGCCTCGCCCCGCTCGTGCCCCGCGGTCCGCGGCAACCCGCGCTCCTGCGCCCACCGCCCGTTCCCATCCATCACCAGCGCCACATGCTTGGGCACGAACTCCGCCGGAATGGCGGGCGGCGTCGCCCCCGACGGATGCGGCGTCGGCGGGCGAACAGTGCGCAGTGCTGTGGAGGGCTTACGGTTACCGATCACGCCCCCTATCCTGCCCGACGCCCCAACCCGCCCGACTTCGACCACGGGATTCGCACAACACCATCACGAACTCCGCGCATCGGGCCGACCGAACGGTCAGGGCAGACCCTCGACCAGGGAATTCCAGAAGGCCGTTTCGTAGGCATGCAGCAGCCGCGGTGCGCGGGCGATATCGCCGGGATCCTCTCCCGCGGCCAGACCCGACGCGATCACCGCGGTGGCCTGTTCGGCGAATCCCGGTGGGGATTCGGCAAAGAACCCGAAGAACCGGATCGCCGAATCACCCATCCCGTAACGCGAGCCGAGCGCCGAAGCGGCTCGCCCGCAATACGATCCCCATTCCTCCAGATTCGCCACCATGGCAAGCGCCACCTCGGCCGCCGTTCCGAACATCGCCCGCTGCGCGATATAAGCCGCATACGCCTGAGCGAACGGCTGCGGCTCGTACGCCCGCAGATCCTTCTCACTCAGACCGAGCGCCGCCGCGAAGTCGAACAACAAGGCTAGAGCCTGCGCCTCCCCCTGCGCCAACGACAGAAACAGCTGCCCGGACGGCGGCTCCGGATACCGAGCCCCCAGGAGCGCGAAACTTCGCCGGTCACTGCCGACGATCCGATATTCCTCCCCCGCCAGCCACTCCAGCCGTTCCCGCGGAATCTCCCGCCTTTCCAATAGATCCAGGAATCGATTGGAGGTCGCGGCGGCCGAGATCTCACTCCGGGCCTGCGCGACCAGTTCATCAGCGGTGCGGTCGCCTATGTCTTCCAGCGCAGCACTCGCACCGGCCGCTGTCAACGCCCTCCGCGATCGGGAAGTGCTCGGCGGACAGCGCGGGACGATCAGCCGACGGTGGATTCGGCGTGCTCGAGGGCCTCGTGGGGGCGGGTGCGTTCGATCAATGGCAGCGTGCGGAGTTGGCGTTCCAGATGCCATTGCAGATGGGCTGCGATCAAGCCGCTCGCTTGGCGGCGCATGTGGTCAGGGATCGCATTGACGCCGGACCAGTCGCCGCGGTGCAGGGCACTCATGTGGTCGAGGACGCCGACCATGGGGGTGGCCGCGCCCGGGGGGCGGCAGTGGACGCAGACCGCGCCACCGGCGGCTACATGGAAAGCGCGGTGCAGGCCGGGGGTGGCGCAGCGGGCGCAATCGTCGAGGGCGGGCGCCCAACCCGCGAAACCCATGGCGCGTAGGAGGAATGCGTCGAGGATCAGTCCATGGGGGCGCTGGCCGAGGGCGACGGCGCGCAGGGCGCCGGCGGTGAGGGTGTGCAGGCGGGGAGCCGGGGCGCGCTCCTCACCGGCCAGGCGTTCGGCGGTTTCCAGGACGGCGCAGGCGGTGGTGTAGCGGCCGTAGTCGGCGACGATATCGGCGGCGAAGGATTCGACGGTGTGGACCTGGGTGACGACGTCGAGATTGCGGCCGGGGTGTAGTTGCACGTCGATATAGGCGAAGGGCTCCAGTCGCGCCCCGAATTTGGAGCGAGTGCGGCGCACACCCTTGGCGACCGCGCGAACCAGACCGTGCTGGCGGGTCAGGAGGGTGACGATACGGTCGGCCTCGCCCAGCTTGTGCTGGCGCAACACCACCGCATGATCCCGATACAACCGCACCGCAACAGTCTCGCACGAAGGACCGACCCGGGAGCACAGTGTCGCCGCGCGTCCGCCCAGAGCGCAATCCCGCCCCACGCGCCCCGCGAACACAGTCCGCCCGCAAGCACCATCCATCCACGCGCCCCTGCGAACGCAGTCCGCCCATGCGAACCCGCTACGGGCGTAGTCCGTTCGTGCGGCCGTAGCGGTCGCGGAGGCCGGAAATCTGTGCGGACCAAGGATCCTCCGCGGATCCGACTCGGCTCGGGTCGCAGTGCTGCCCAGGCTGCGTGCAAACGTGATCGGCGGTGACGCCGGTGCCGGGCGGGCGGTAAATCTCTGGCCGTCGGGGTGTGGGGGCGATCATGATGGGGCGGTGACCAATTCGGAGATAGTGTCCGAGCCGGTGCTGGAGGCCGGGCTCGACGAGGAGCGGCTGGCGTTTCTGGAGGAACGGCTCGACGAGTACAACAGCAGGCATTCGCCGGTGCTGCGGCGGCTGAATCAGCTGCCCGAGCAAGGGGATGAGCCGGTGCAGGTCTATCTGGTCCGGGAGGGGCGGATGATCGGCGGGCTCACCGGGCGGACCTGGGCCGACTGGCTGGTCATCGATATGTTCTGGGTGGACGAGGAGTATCGCGGGACGGGACTGGGCGGACGGCTGCTCACCGCTGCCGAGGACATCGCCCGGGAGCGGGGCTGCACCCGCGCGCACCGAGACCTGGGATTTCCAGGCGCCCAAGTTCTATCTCGGCCACGGCTTCCGCATTGTCGGCGAGATTCCCGATTTCCCGCCCGGAGCGGTCGAGTACATCCTCGCCAAGGACATCGCCTGACAGGAGCGTCTCGAGGGGCTCACACTCCCGCACCAGTCGGGCGACAGACATTGGACGTGTGACCAGAATCGCGCTACGTTTCCCAGATACGGCAGGGAGACGGGGTTCACATGACGACGGCGTCGGTTGACGAATACGGGCTGGCGGCACTGGCGGCGGCATTGGTGAAGGGTGAGGTCACCTCGGTGGCGGCGACCGGTGCGGCACTAGATCGCATCGACGCCAGTCAGAGCACGCTCAATGCCTTCCGGATCGTGCGGCGGGAAGCGGCGCTCGTGGAGGCGGCCGAGGCGGATCGCAGGATCGCCGCGGGCGAGCGGGCGCCGCTGCTCGGGGTGCCCATCGCCATCAAGGACGACACCGATCTCGCCGGGACGCCAACGGCTTTCGGCTGCGGCGGGGATTTTCCGGCCAAGACCGAGGATGCCGAATCGGTCCGGCGCCTACGGGCCGCCGGAGCGGTGATCGTCGGCAAGACCAATCCCTGCGAACTCGGGCAGTTGCCGTTCACCAGCGGTGATGCCTTCGGGCACACCCGCAATCCGTGGAGCGCGGGCCATACGCCCGGCGGCTCCTCCGGAGGATCGGCGGCGGCGGTCGCAGCCGGATTGGTCCCCGCCGCACTGGGTTCCGATGGGGCCGGATCGGTGCGCATCCCGTCCGCGTGGAACAACCTGGTGGGTATCAAGCCGCAGCGCGGGCGGATCTCCACTTGGCCACTGGCCGAAGCGTTCTACGGGCTCACCGTGAACGGCCCGCTCGCGCGCACGGTCGCCGATGCGGCGCTGCTGCTCGATGTCGCCGCCGGACCGCATTCCGGCGATAAGCACACCCCGCCCGCCCTGAACGTCTCGGCAGCCGTCGGCCGCGATCCGGGCCGCCTGCGCATCGCCCTGTCGCTGCGAATCCCCTTCACCGCCACCAAGACCGCGCTCGACCGCGAGGTGGAGGCGCGGGTGCACGCGACCGCGAACACACTGCGCCGCCTGGGGCACGAGGTGACCGTCGCGGATCTGGACTACGGCGTGCTCATGGGCGCGACCTTCCTGCCGCGCTCCATGGTGGGCATCCGCGAGGCCCTGGACCGCCTGCCCGGCGCGGTCGTCGATCCGCGCACCAAATCCAACGCACTCACCGGCCGCGTCCTGGGACCCCTGCTGTTCGCCGCCCGCCAGGCGGAACCGCTGCTGCGCATGCGAATCGGCCGCTTCTTCAACGACTACGACCTCGTCCTGGCCCCCACCACGGCCACCCCTCCCCCGGGCGTGCACGAGATCGACGACATCGGCAACTGGGCCACCGACGCGCTCATCACCGCCGCCTGCCCCTACACCTGGCCCTGGAACGTATTGGGCTGGCCCGCCGTCAACGTCCCCGCAGGCTTCACCGCCACCGGCCTGCCCGTCGGCGCCCAGCTCATGGGCCCCGCCAACTCCGAACAGCTCCTCGTTTCCGTTGCCGCCCAACTGGAATCGGAACTGAAATGGCACGAATCCCGCCCCACTCCGTGGTGGCCCCGCCCCGCCACATAACCCACCCCGCCAGGTGACCCTTACCCGCCAGATAACCGGCCACATTGGGTGACCCCACCGCACTGGGTGACCCCACCATCTTGAGTGGCCCCACCGCACTGGGTAACCCCACCACATTGGGTGGCTCTCACTGGGTGCCCGCCCACCGCCTAGCTGGAATCCCGTGAGTTCACACCCCGTATCGCGGGTGCACACCCTCTACACAGGGTGTGGACCTGCGACATGGGGTGTGGACTGGGGAGATCGACGTGCTGCCGCGCTGGGGAGCGGGGGTTAGAAGCCGAGTTTGCCTAGTTGCTTGGGGTCGCGCTGCCAGTCTTTGGCTACTTTCACGTGCAGGTGGAGGTAGATGCGGACGCCCAGGATGTGCTCGATTTGTTTGCGGGCGTTGGTGCCTACTTCTTTCAGGCGGGAGCCGCCCTTGCCGATGATGATGGCCTTCTGGCTGGGGCGTTCGACGTAGAGGAGGGCGTGGACGTCGAGCATGCCGGGGGCGGAGCGTTTGCCCTCGGATTCGTCTTCGTTCTCTTCGCGCTCGAGGACTTCCTCGATGACCACGGCGAGGGAGTGCGGGAGTTCGTCGCGGACGCCTTCGAGGGCGGCCTCGCGAATGAGCTCGGCCATGAGGGTTTCCTCGGGCTCGTCGGTGAGCTCGCCGTCGGGGTAGAAGGCCGGGCCCTCGGGCATTTTCGAGGCGATGACGTCGATGAGGACCTCGACCTGTTCACCCTTGACGGCCGATACCGGCACCACATCGGCCTCGGGGCCGAGCAGCTGGGAGACCGCCATGAGCTGGTGGGCGACCTGGTCGCGGCTCACCTTGTCGATCTTGGTGACCACGCCGAGCAGGGTGGTCTTGGGGGCCATGAGCTTGACCTGCTCCACGATCCAGCGGTCGCCCGGACCGATCTTCTCGTCCGCCGGAATGCAGATGGCGATGACGTCGACCTCGGAATAGGTATCGCGCACCAGATCATTGAGGCGCTGGCCGAGCAGGGTGCGCGGGCGGTGCAGACCGGGGGTGTCGACCAGGATGAGCTGGGCGTGCTCGCGGTGCACGATGCCGCGAATGGTGTGCCGGGTGGTCTGCGGGCGCGAGGAG
This sequence comes from Nocardia crassostreae, assembly GCF_001613405.1. GTDB lineage: Bacteria > Actinomycetota > Actinomycetes > Mycobacteriales > Mycobacteriaceae > Nocardia > Nocardia crassostreae. The sequence goes on along the minus strand of NZ_BDCH01000020.1, from coordinate 177,900 downwards.
GTGATGGCGATCTTCTGCCCCACCAGGGCATTGGTCAGCGTGGACTTGCCGGTATTCGGACGGCCCACGAAACATACGAAGCCCGAACGGAATTCGTCCTTGGAATTGCTCACTCGAATACCTCCGACTCGGTTTCCAGATCGAAGCCCTCGGGAATGCCGGGCCGGGTCGCCGGATCGCCCTCGACGGGACCCTCCAGCACTTAGAACACCGCGCCCTTGGCATCGGTGAAAATGATTCGCGCCGTGGGCGATACCTCGCGCACCGCGGCCACGCCCTGATCGGAGAACTTGCCCGCGACCACGACCGCGCACTCGAATCCCTCGGCGGCACTGGATACGGCGGCCGCGACGGCGGCCTGCAAGGCGGTCAGCCGCAGCGCCGCCAGGCTCACCTCACCGGCCGCGTAGGTGCGCCCATCGGTATCGCGCACCGCCGCGCCGCCGCGGCCGCCGGTCCGCCCCATGGCGCCACGAGCGAGGATCAGCAGCTTGTTGTCCTCGGCATCCAGTTCAGTCATCGCCTTCTCCATCCTCGTGTGCGCCGCCGCCCGGCTTGTGTTCGGCCGGTTCGGTTCTGGTCTTCTCCGGGGCGCGGCGCACCACGACGGTGTGCACCCGCACCCGCCCGCGGGTGTCCGCGCCGCCCTCCCCGCGCAACTGCAGGCCGTGGATCACGGCCTTGGAACCCGGCAGCGGGACGCGGCCCAGGGCGTGTGCGAGCAGGCCGCCGACGGTGTCGACATCCTCGTCGTCGATCTCCATATCGAACAACTCGCCCAGGTCCTCCACCGGAAGTCGTGCGGAGACATGGTATTTGCCGTGGCCGATATCCTCGACCGGGTTGATCTCGTCGGTGTCGTACTCGTCGATGATCTCGCCGACGATCTCCTCGAGCACGTCCTCGATGGTGACCAGCCCGGCAATGCCGCCGTATTCGTCCACCAGCAGCGCCATATGGTTGCGGCGGCGCTGCATTTCGTCGAGCAGGGTGTCGAGCGGCTTGGAGTCGGGCACGAAGACGGCCGGGCGCATCACATCGCGCACCCGCACCTTCTTGCTCCGATCCGCGTACGGCACAAGGTCTTTCAAATAGACGACGCCGAGAATGTCATCGGCGTTCTCGCCGATCACCGGAATCCGCGAATGCCCGGACCGCACCGCCAGATTCATGGCCTGCGAGGCCGTCTTGTCGGCCTCGATCCACACCATCTCGGTGCGCGGCACCATGACCGCGCGGGCCGCGGTCTCGCCGAGTTCGAAGACCGACTGGATCATCCGGCGTTCCTCGTCGTCCACCACGCCGCGCTCACCGGCCAGATCCACGACCTCGCGCAGTTCGATCTCGGAAGCGAAGGGGCCGTTGCGGAATCCCTTACCGGGGGTGATGGCATTACCGATCAGGATGAGCAACCGGCTCACCGGGCCCAGTATGGTCCCGATGGCCTGCAAGGGCAGCGAAGCGCCCAGCGCCAGCGAATACGCGTGCTGGCGGCCGAGCGTGCGCGGCCCCACCCCGATCACCAGATAGTCGACCAGCACCATGACCGTCGCGGTCACCAGCAGCGCCTCGAGCTCGTCCATCCAGTTCAGCAGCACCGCCGCCAGCAGCACCGTGGCGCTGATCTCGCACAGAATGCGCAGCAGCACCATGAGATTCACATAGCGCGGCCGATCGGCGATGATGCGCTGCAATCTCGCCGCGCCGGTGCGTTCGGCGCGCACCATATCGTCCACGCGCGCGGCCGAAATGGTGTTCAGCGCCGAATCCAGCGCCGCGAAAATGCCACCCGCCGGAACCAGCACGATCGCCAGCACCAGCAGAACGAATGAATTCACGCCGGGTCCAGCGGATCACCGGCATCGGTGAATCCGGTCTTGCCCAGCAGCCGCCGATCCCGCTCGGCCAGTTCGGCGCGCACCTGCGCCTCGCGCAGGCTCTCGTACCAGCCCTCCAGCAGGGAGGCCTGCAGCGCGAACATCTCCTTCTCCTCCTCCGGCTCGGCATGGTCGTAGCCGAGGAGGTGCAGCACGCCGTGCACGGTCAGCAGGGCGAGCTCGTGGGCCGTGGAGTGCCCGGCCTTCTCGGCCTGCTGGGCCGCGAATTCCGGACAGAGCACGATATCCCCGAGCATGGAGGGGCCGGGCTCGGCGGCATCGGGCCGCCCGCCCGGCTCCAGCTCGTCCATCGGGAAGGACATGACATCGGTCGGACCCGGCAGGTCCATCCAGCGCATGTGCAGATCCGCCATGGTGTCGAGATCGACCAGCACCATCGACAGCTCGGCCGCCGGATGCACATCCATCTGACCGATCACGAACCGCGCGACACTGACCAGCTCTTCTTCGGATACCTCGATACCCGATTCATTGGCGATCTCGATACTCACGCCGCTAAGGGTATCGGCCTAGGTCAGCGTCGCTCCGCGCGGCTCGCGGCACGCCGCTGCGCCCGATTTCCCGGATAGTGCACGGCCGCGGGCGGGCGGCTCTCCGACTCGTAGCGGTCATAGGCGTCGACAATGGCTCCGACCAGCCGGTGCCGCACCACATCCGCGCTGGTGAGCTCGGAAATGTGGATATCGTCGATATCGGTGAGGATCTCCGTCGCAGCCCGCAGGCCCGAACACGAGCCGTTGGGCAGGTCGACCTGGGTGACGTCACCGGTCACCACGATCTTGGAGCCGAAGCCCAGCCGGGTGAGGAACATCTTCATCTGCTCGGCCGTGGTGTTCTGCGCCTCGTCGAGAATGATGAACGAATCGTTGAGCGTGCGACCGCGCATGTACGCCAGCGGTGCGACCTCGATGACGCCCGCGGCCATGAGCTTGGGAATGGCCTCGGGATCCATCATGTCGTGCAGGGCGTCGTAGAGCGGGCGCAGATACGGGTCGATCTTCTCGTTCAGGGTGCCGGGCAGGAAGCCCAGCCGCTCCCCCGCCTCGACCGCGGGCCGGGTCAGGATGATGCGGTTGACCGCCTTGGTCTGCAGCGCCTGCACGGCCTTGGCCATGGCCAGATACGTCTTGCCGGTACCGGCCGGGCCGACGCCGAACACAATGGTGTGCGCGTCGATGGCGTCGACATAACGCTTCTGGTTCAAGGTCTTCGGCCGGATGATCTTACCGCGCCGGGACAGGATGTCCAGGCTCAGCACCTCGGCCGGAGAGTCGGAGCAACCCTCGGTGAGCATGGAGTAGGTGTGCCGCACGGCCTCCGGGGAGACGACGCGATTGCGGGCGGTCAACGCCACCAGCTGCGCCACCACGCGCTCGGCCAGGGCCACGTCGGCCGGTTTGCCGGTGAGGGTGACGGAATTGCCGCGGACATGGATGTCGGCATCGAGAAGCCGCTCGAGTTCACGCAGGTTCTCGTCAGCCGAACCCAGGAATCCGAACACCGACTCCGGTGCCAATTCGATGCTGGAACGAACGGTCCGCCCCGCCGACCCGGACCCGTTGCCGCTGGCCCCGATACCAGCAATGGGTGTGTTCTGGTCGCCGATTTCGCCTGGTGTTCTCAAAAGTGGCTATAGCCTGCTTTCCGGTCTCGAGCCTTGTCTCGTTGATGAAAGTCTAGCGCCGACCACTGACAGCGCCCAGTGAATATAGGGCTACCAGCTGCGAAGACGTCCAACCGTCATGCCCTCGAGCCGTGCCGGTGACCGGAAACGGCCGCCGATCCTCAGCCCCGCTGACTCGCCCAGTCGAAGGTGAAGTCGCGGAAGCGGCGAACCGCCTCCGAGGGCGCGGCCGACGGGGACCAGACCATGCCGACCTCGCGCACGGCGATCGAATCCGCCAGCGGGAGCAGGACGAGGCCGGGGTGCGGGGTGTTCATGGGTGCGTCGTCGAGCGGCAGGATGGAGACGCCCAGACCGACCGCGATGAGCCCGGCGATGGTGGTCAGATTGCTGCATTCGAAACTGATGCGCGGCCGGAAATCGGCTGCGGCACAGAGGTCTTCGAGGACATGCCGCATGCCGAAGCCCGGATGCATGGCAATGAAATCCGATTCGGCGGCGTCGGACAGGTGGACGTGGCGGCGGGTGGCCAGGCGGTGGTCGGCCGGGACGGCCAGCCCCAGGCGCTGCCGCAGCAAGGGGCGCCAGCCCACCCGGGGCGCGGTGGGTTTCGGGGATACCAGGCCCAGATCGGCGGTACCGGCGAGCACGAGATCGGTGACGCTGTCGGCGGCATCCTGGGCGAGGGTGAAGGTGACGCGGCCGGAGGTGCGGCGGAAGCCCGCGATCAACTCGGGCACCACGCGTGCGCCGAGCGAATGCTGGAAGGCGAGCCGCACCACGCCCTTGGCCGGATTCGCCAGATCGGCGAGTTCCATTGCCGCAGCGTCCATCTCCGCCTGGGCGCGGCGCGCGTGCTCGTAGTAGACGCGGCCGAAGTCGTTCAAGGTCAACCGTTTTCCGTGCCGGTCGAACAGCCGCACCCCCAGCCGCCGTTCCAGCCGCGCCAGCATCCGCGACAAGGTGGGCTGCGCCAGATGCAGCCGCTCCGCCGCCGCCCCGACCCGCTCGAGCTCGGCAAGGGTGGTGAACCAGTACAGGTCGTCACCCGGCACATCGACCTCCCGTGCAGCACGTCACGTCCGCAGTGGCAGCTTTCGCACAGACCACCACTAATGCCTCCAGTGCATGAACTCCGAGATTATTATGCATTTCCTTCCGAAGAGATAGTTGCCCATGCTCAGGAAATGACCGCCACCGCCGCCCCCGACGCGCCCGTCGCCACCCGGCACGACCGCCGCATCACCCTCGCCCTGTTCGCCGCGGGCCTGACCACTTTCGCCTCCATGTACAGCGCCCAGGCACTGCTACCGAGCCTGTCGGCAGCCTTCGGCGCGACCCCGGCACACGCGGCCCTGGCGGTCTCCCTCACCACGGGCCTGCTCGCGGTGGCGATCATCCCGGTGAGCATGCTCTCGGACCGCTTCGGCCGCACCCACGTCATGCAGGTGTCCGCGGTGACCACCGCGGCCATCGGACTCCTGCTGCCCTTCGCGCCGACCCTCGAGAGCCTCCTGGTCGGACGCGCCGTACAGGGCATCGCGGTGGCCGGGGTGCCCGCGGTGGCCATGACCTACCTGGCCGAGGAGATCGGCGCTTCCGGGCTGGGCGCCGCCATGGGCGTCTATGTGGCCGGTACCAGCGTGGGCGGCCTTGCGGGACGGTTGATTCCGGCGGTCACCCTGGAAGCGGCCTCGTGGCGGTGGGCCGCAGCGGCGGTGGCGGTGGCAGCGGCAGGGTCCACGTTGTGGTTCCTGAAGGCCCTCCCACAGTCGCGGAATTTCAGCCCGCGCCCGCTCGGAATCCGTACGCTGACCACAGATTTCGCGGGTCACCTGCGCCACCGCACATTGCTGCCGCTCTTCGCGCTGGCCTTCGTGGTGGCGGGCGGCTTCACCGCCATCTACAACTTCCTCGGCTACCGCCTCACCAGCACCCCCTTCGAATTGTCCGAGGCCACAGTCGGTTCGGTATTCGTCATGTACCTCGCGGGCACCACGGCCGCGGCCTGCGCCGGACGCCTGGCCGATCGCCTCGGCCGCGCCGGGGTGCTGCTCACCGCGATCGGAACCATGGGCCTCGGCCTGGCTCTCACCGTCCCGAACCGCCTACCGCTCATCCTCCTCGGCGTATTGCTCTGCACCGCAGGCTTCTTCGCCGCCCACGCCGTGGCCAGCGGCTGGGTCGGCGCAGCCGCGCAAGGCAACCGCGCCGCCGCCTCCTCCCTCTACGTCTTCGCCTATTACGCGGGCAATTCGGTAATCGGCGGCGGCGCGGGCCTCGCCTACGGCCGCGATGGCTGGCCCGGTGTGGCGATCTATGTTTCCGCTCTCGTCTTCGCCGCCGCCGTACTGGCGACATGGCTGCACATCACAACGCACAGCCGACCGGCCGTCCGGACGGCTCCGGGTCCGCGCTGACGCTTCGGCCCAGGGTTGGGCGGGCGGCAGGCCACCTCGCCCCGGGGTGTTCGATCGTGGCCGAAGATCGACTACCGTGCGCCGGTTCTGCTACCAGCGCGTGGTCAGTGCGCCGAGCGCGCCTACGGCGACCGCGGCGGCGGTGGAGGTGCGCAGGACGGTGGGACCGAGGAGGACGATGTCCGCACCCGCCGCGGACAGGGCACTCAGTTCGGAGTCGTCGAGGCCGCCTTCGGGGCCGACGATGAGGACGACTTCGGGGGCATCGGCGAAAGGCAGGTCTTTGAAGCGGGATTCGCCGGATTCGTGGAGGGCTGCCACTATGGCGCCGTTGGACTTGGCGGTGCGGACCAACTCGAGGAGGTCTCGGGTGGTGTGCAGGTCGGCTACGTCGGGGATGTAGGGGCGGCGGGATTGGCGGGCTGCCTGTTTGGCGGCGGTGCGCCATTTCTCGACGGCCTTGTGGGCCTTGGCCTCCCAGTTGGAGATGCAGCGGGCGGCCTGCCAGGGGACGATGGCGTCGGCGCCCGCCTCCGTCATCAGCTCGACGGCCAGTTCGGAGCGGTCGCTCTTGGGGAGCGCTTGGACCACCGTCACCTGGGGGGTGGCGGGGGCGGCGAGGCTGCGGGCGAGGCTGCGGGCGAGGACCTTCAGTTCGAGGCGGTACTTTTGGGCCGCAACCACTTCGGATTCGGCGACCACACCGTGTCCGTCGGACAGGGTGATGGGTTCCCCGACCCGGATGCGGCGGACGGTGGCGGCGTGGCGGCCTTCGGGGCCGTCCAGGACCGCCGTCGCACCGGGGGCGGGGATGTCGTCGAGGTAGAAGACGGTGGCGGCCACCGGGTCAGCGTCCGCTGAAGGAGGCGCGGAGGCGGGCGAACAGGCCGCTGTTGTGCTCGGACTGGGTGGAGAGCACTTCGGTCCGCTCGGTGGCGCGCAGGCCCTTGTACTTGCGCAGCAGTTCGGTCTGCTTGGAGTCCATCTTGGTGGGGACCACGATGTCCAGGTGGGCGATGAGGTCGCCGCGGGTCTGGGCGCGCAACTTGGGCATGCCGTGGCCGCGCAGGACCGACGCCTCGCCGGGCTGGGTGCCCGCGGGGATGGTCAGTTCGACGGGGCCGTCGAGAATGGTGTCGATGACGACGGTGGTGCCGAGGGCGGCGTCCACCATGGGCACGCGGATGGTGCAGTGCAGGTCGTCGCCGTCGCGGACGAAGGTGTCGTGCGGCTGCTCGACGATCTCGACGTAGAGGTCACCGGCGGGGCCGCCGCCCGGGCCGACCTCGCCCTGCGCGGCCAGGCGGACTCGCATGCCCGCGGCCACACCGGCCGGGATCGGCGCGGCGATCTCGCGGCGCGAGCGCACGCGGCCGTCGCCGCCGCACTTGCGACAGGGATCGGGAATGGTCTCGCCCGCACCGCGGCAGGTGGGGCAGGGCCGCGAGGTCATGACCTGGCCCAGGAAGGAGCGCTGCACGCTCTGCACCTCACCCGCGCCGCCGCAGGTCTCACAGCGCACCGGCTTGGAGTTGCCATTGGTGCCCGCGCCCTGGCACAGATCGCAGAGGATGGCGGTGTCGACGGTCAGATGCTTGGTGACGCCGACCGCGCACTCCTGCAACGACAGTCGCGTCCGCAGCAGCGAATCCGCGCCGGGCTGCACGCGCCCGCGCGGCTTGCGCGGACCGGAACCGCTCATGCCGCCGAAGAACGCCTCGAACACATCCCCGAGGCCGCCGAATCCGGCGCCGGAGAAGCCGCCGCCCATACCGCCGCCGTTCTCCAGCGGATCACCGCCCAGATCGACGATGCGCCGCTTCTCGGCGTCGGTCAGCACCTCGTAGGCGGTCGACACCTCCCGGAATCGCTCCTGCGCCTCCGGATCCGGATTGACGTCGGGATGCAGTTCACGCGCCAGCTTGCGGTAGGCGCGCTTGATCTCCTGGTCGGTCGCGTTACGTGCGACGCCGAGCAGTGCGTAATAGTCCCGTGCCACTTGCGCTCTCTAGTCCTGTTTCGTCTTCCGCTTGCTCACCGTTCGGAGAGCACCTCACCGATATACCGTGCGACCGCCGCGACCGATGCGATGGTCCCCGGATAGTCCATGCGGGTCGGGCCCAAAACCCCCATACCGCCTAGAACGGTACCGGGCATGCCGTAGCCGGTGGACACCACGGCCGTGCCGCGCATCTGCTCGACTTCGGTTTCCTCGCCGATCTGCACGGTAACGGTACCCGGATGCTGGGCGGCTGCCAGCAGCTTCAGCACGATGACCTGCTCTTCGAGCGCTTCGAGCACCGAACGCAGCGAACCGGGGAAACCATTGCCCGCGAAATCGAACGCGCTGCGGGTGAGATTGGCGGTGCCACCCAGCACAAGCCGCTCTTCGGGATGCTCGACGAGGGTCTCGACCAGCACCGTGGACACTCGCACCAGCACATCGCGCAGCCGGGCGGGCGCGTGCTCGGGGAGTTCGGCCACCGCGGCCGAGGCGATGGCGAGACGTTTGCCGTCCATGGCTTTACCGAGCATGCCGCGCAGGGCGGCCAGATCGTCCTCGCCCACCACATTGCCCAGATCGACCAGGCGCTGATCGACGCGGCCGGTGTCGGTGATCACCACCAGCAGCAGCCGCGCCGGATTGAGCGCCACGACCTCGAGGTGGCGCACGGTCGAGGCCGACACCGTCGGGTACTGGACCATGGCGACCTGCCGGGTCAGCTGCGCCAGCAGCCGCACCCCGCGGCGTAGCACATCGTCGAGGTCGACGCCGCTTTCCAGGAATTCCATAATGGCCCGCCGCTCCGCATTCGACAGCGGCTTGACCTCGGAGATGTGATCGACGAACTGCCGATAACCCTTGTCGGTGGGGATGCGGCCGGAGCTGGCGTGCGGCTGGGCGATGTACCCCTCGGCCTCCAGCACGGCCATATCGTTGCGGACGGTGGCGCTGGAGACGCCCAGATTGTGCCGTTCCACCAGGGTCTTGGACCCGATCGGCTCCTTGGTCGAGATGTAGTCCGCCACGATCGCACGCAGGACCTCGAGCCGACGCTGCTCGGTACTCGACATGGGGCCCCACCTCCTCGCTCGCTGTCGGGACGCGTGTCACCGCCTCGTAGGTCTGGCAGTGATCACGCGGATTCCCGGATATCCGAATCCAGTTTAGTTGCCCATTGGCAAATTGCCTGCGCGCCGGTCGTCACCCGGACGAGGGCTGTTCGTCACCTGGGCGTCGTACCGGGTTTCCACTTGATGCCGCAGCCGATGCTGGGCACGTGCGGTTCGGGGACCGGACGCCCGGCCAGCACCTCGGCGACGGCGGCGCGCAGCACCGAACCGTCGGAGGGCACGGTATTGCCGGGCGTGGCGGTGTCGAAGCGGCCGCGGTAGGCCAGCTTGCGGTCGGCGTCGTAGAGGAACAGATCCGGGGTGTAGGCCGCACGGTAGGCGCGGGCGACCTCCTGCGAATCCGGCGCGCAGGACCTGCTCGCGCAGACGCTCGGCATTGTCGTCGGGATAGTGCTCGATGTCGTTGCTGCAGACGGCGACGGCGGCCAGGCCGCGCGGGCGCAGCTCGGCGGTGACTTCGCCGAGGGCCGCCTCGATGCGCCGGACGTAGGGGCAGTGATTGGACAGGAAGATCACCAGCAGCGCCGGGTCGGCGGCGAAATCGCCGAGCCGGACCTTGGTGCCGTCCACCGCGGGCAGGGTGAAATCGGGGGCGGGCGTGCCGATCGGGACCATGAACGATTCGAGCGCCATGTCTTTGTTGTGCCCCGCCCTATTGTGCGCCAATCAGTTCCGTGAAGAAGGCGCGGATGTCGGCGACCAGCAGCTCCGGGGTCTGCATGGCGGCGAAGTGGCCGCCGGTGTCGAATTCGGTCCAGCGGGCAATGGTATTGAGCTGTTCGGCGAAGCGGCGGATGGCCGGATCGGTCGCGAAATTGGCGACGGCGGTCGGCACCGTGGAGCGGGTGGGCTGATGCTGGGCGTGCAGGGTCTCGTAGTACAGCTGCGCCGAGGAGCTGCCGGTATTGGTGAACCAGTAGACCGAGACGGTGGCGAGCAGATGATCGCGGTCGATCCGATCCTCCAGCGCGCCTTCGGTTCCGGTCCAGGAGTGGAATTTCTCCACGATCCAGGCCAGCTGCCCGGCGGGAGAATCGGCCAGGGCGAAGCCGAGGGTGTGCGGGCGGGTGCCCTGGATCTGGAAGTGGCCGCCGTCGGAGAGGAGTTTGCCCACCAGCGCCAGCTTGCCACGTTCGCGCTCGCTCAAGGTGGCGACCACGTCGTCGGTCATGCCGCCGAAGGGAATGAATCCGAAACCGGCCGCATTGACGTGCACGCCGATCACCCGGTCGGCATCGAGGCGGCCGATATTCGGGCCGATGAAGGAGCCGAAGTCACCGCCCTGCACGCCGTAGCGCGGATAGCCCAGGCGGCGCATGAGTTCGGCGTAGGCGCTCGCGATCCGGTAACCGTCCCAACCGGTATCCGCGGCCGGGCCCGAGAAGCCGAAGTTCGGATGCGACGGGATGATCAGGTGGAATGCGGGCCCGCCGTCCTCGGGATCGGTGAGCGGTTCGATGACATCGAGGTACTCCAGCACCGAGCTCGGCCAGCCGTGCAGCATGACCAGCGGTGTCGCATCGGACCGGTGGGATCTGATGTGCAGAAAATGAATTCGCGCGCCGTCGATGACGGTCGTGTACTGCGGATAGGAGTTGATCCGCTTCTCCCACGCCTGCCAGTCGAAACGCTGCGCCCAGTGGCCCGCCAGCTCCCGCAGATAGTCCACGGGAACCCCGCGATCCCAGCCGACTCCCGGAATCTGTGCGGGCCAACGGGTTTCACTCAGCCGCTGGCGCAGATCCCGCCATTGCGTCGGCGAGACCTCGATCCGGAAGGGAACTATGTCGTCGAACATGACGATTCCTCGCGTGCGGGACATGGAGCTCTGACCGCAGCAGCGTAGACCCGGGCGCGACCGGACGCGCGGAAACCGTGTGCGCCCAGGCGCACGGCTATCCACGCGCCGCTGCCGCCACGACTGCCGCGACCTCGCCGAACCGGGTGCCGAGGCCGGAAACCCGGGAGGTGACCTTCGGATCGTGCACCTGCGCGATCACCGCGTCGCTCGCCGGGCTCCGTAGCGGATTGTCCACGGCCACCACCCGATAGCCCTCCGCGCGCAGCTCGCTCGCCACCCCGTCCCAGATGCTCGGATCGGAGAATGCGCCGTGCACCAGCACGATCGTCGGCATCGGAGCCGCGAGCGCGGGTGCGGACGGGGCGAACACCAGAAACAGTCACTGTATCGCCGCCGGTGGAGCCGAAGCGCGCGATCGCTCAGGCGTGGGCGGTCTTTCCGCCGTCGATGACCAGTTGGGCGCCGGTCATGTAGGCGTGTTCGGATGAGGCCAGGGTGAGGGCGAAGGCGGCGATCTCGGCGGGGGTGGCCAGGCGGGCGAGGCCGGGGATGTTCAGGCGGGCCCACTGGCGCATGAAGACCTGGTAGGCGTCGTCGGGGACGGCTTCCATTCCCGCTGCGCGGCGGACCAGTTCGGTATCGGTGGTGCCGGGCACCAGGGCGTTCACGCGGATGCCGTCGGCGGCGTAGTCCAGGGCGGCCGACTGCACCAGGCCGACCAGGCCGCGTTTGGCGGCGGTGTAGGCGGCGCGGCCGCCGTCGGTGGCGAGGGCATTGCTGGAGGAGGTGACGACAATGGTGCCGCCACCACCGCGAATCATGTGTGGTACTTGGTATTTCATGGCCAGGAACGCGCCGCGCAGATTGGTGTCGACGACCTGGTCGAATTCGTCGGCGCTGTATTCGTGGAGCTTCTTCTGAATGGTGATGCCCGCATTGTTGAATGCCACATGCAGGCCGCCGTACTTGGCGACGGCAGTGTCGACGAAGTCCCGGACTTCGGCTTCCACCAGCACATCCGCGCGCAGGTAGGTGGCTTCCCCTCCGGCATTGCGAATCTCGCGTTCCACGGCCTGCCCGCGATCGACACGGCGGCCACAGAATGCCACCTTGGCGCCCTCGGCCGCGAAGAGTTTCGCTGCCGCCGCACCGATCCCGGAGGTGGCCCCGGTAATGAGAACCACCTTGTTCTCGAAACGGCGTAGCCCGCCGGATTGCGGCACGGGCGGATTGGAGTCCGCGCCGAGCGCGACGCCCGCCGCCAGCCCCGCCGCACCGGCGGCGAGACCGGAGGCGGCCATGGCGCCCAGAAGTCCTCTGCGGCTGGGCTTCGCGGGGTTGCCCGTCACCGATTCCGACGGGACGGGCGCGGCCGTTTCGGCCGCGGAGATGATGCTGTCGTCGCTCATGGCTCCCACTGTCGAGCGTGGCGACGCCTGGCAGATCCGCCCGATGGCCGGACTTCCGGCCGCCGGATGGAGTCGTCTCCTCCCTGGGTAGGAGATGCGCGCGCCCCCGCCGGGGCATGATGATGACGTGGATACGACCGGTATGACCCGAGGCGTCGATTGGTTGCTCGACGCGCGGTCCCTACCGGTGCGCATGAGCGTGTTGACCGCGCTCGCGATCGGTTGTCAATTGCTGCTGGTGAATTCACCCAGCGGTATCGACTGGGCGCTCGCCCTCGCATCGATCGCGGCCATCGCGGGCGGCGCGCGCTGGCCACTGCTCACCTCACTCGGAACAACAGCCGTCCTGATGCTCGGTTTCGAGATCGGCGACGCCGGACCGCTGGTCCCGAAGGTCGCCGCCGGTCTCGCACTCACCGAACTCGCCGCCCGGCGCGGCGGCACCCAGCCGGTGCTGGGCGCGGCCGCCCTGGGCGGCGCGTACCTGTTGCACACCACGGGCGGCGCGGCAGCCACCGGCTACCGGGCCATCGTCATGGCCGGACTGCCACTCGTATTGGGCTGGCTACTACGCACGGCCCGCGAAGCCGTGCACACCGCGCGCCGCGAAGCCCGCGAGATCGCGGAACGCCGCCGCTCGGAAGTGGTTGCGGCGCGGGCCTGGGAGCGCACCGCCATCGCCCGCGAACTGCACGACCTGATCGCCCACCACGTCTCCTCCACCGTGCTGCGCGTCAGCGTCGCCCAGCACGCCCTGCCCGATGCGCCGCCGGTGGTCCGCGAAGTCCTCGACGACGTGCACACCAGCGGCGTGCAAACCCTCGCCGACCTCCGCAAACTGGTGACGATCCTGCGCAATCCCGAGGCGGACGGCGAATCCTTCCTCGCCCCCGGCGATCTGCCGGACGCGCTGCGCGCCGCCGTTGATCGGGCGCGCGGCCTCGGCCTGCGGGTAGCGACCGATATCGACGGTGAGATCACCGCGGTCGACGCCATGACCGCGCTCACCCCTGCTCCGCCTGACCCAGGAGGGCCTCGCCAATGTGACCAAACACGCGGGCGTGAAAGCCGATGCCAGACTGGGCATCTCGACCGGAACCGACGGCGTGCACTTCGAACTCAGCGACAGCGGCACCCCCCACGCGGTAAACGGTCGCGGCTCGAAGCGCCTTACCACCAGCCTTCCCCAAATGGATCCCGGCCACCTGCCCGCGAGCACAGCCGCAGGACACCCGCTCGGTACGAGACCAACCACCGGCCTAGGCCTGATCGGCCTGCGGGAGCGCGTCGCACTCCTCGGCGGCACCCTGACCGCCGCGGCCTCCGGAGCGGGCTGGCGGCTCGCCGCGCACCTCCCCGTCGAAGCCCGGGAGGCACTGTGACAGTGCGCGTCCTGATCGTCGACGATCAGCAACTGGTGCGCGCCGGACTGCGCATGCTCTGCCAAACCGCAGGCGACCTGGAAGTGGTCGCCGAAGCCGCGACCGGCGGCGACGCCGTCCGCCTGGCGGCCGACCTCCGCCCCGACGTCGTCCTCATGGACCTGCGCATGCCCGGCATGGACGGAATCCGAGCCACCGCAGCCATTCTCGCCGCCCACCCCACCACCAAGGTCCTAGCCCTCACCACCTTCGACGACGACGATCACCTCTACCCCGCCCTAGCCGCAGGCGCCTTCGGCTTCCTCGTCAAAGACACCGCCCCCGCCCAACTCATCGACGCCATCCGCCGCGCCGCCACCGGCGAACGCACCTTCTCCGGCGACGTCCTCCACCGCGTCGTGGACTCAGCAGTAGCCGCCGTCTCCGGCCACACCGCCGAACCACCAATGCCCACACCGGCATTCGGCCTGACCGACCGCGAAGCCGAAGTACTCACACTGGTCGCCGACGGCCTCTCCAACGCCGAAATCGCCCAGCACCTACACATCGGCATCACCACCGTGAAAACCCACATCACCAACCTCATGGCGAAAACAGGCGTCTCGAACCGAGTCCGCCTAGCCGTCATGGGCCTCCGCGCAGGCGAACGCTAACCCCACGACCACCCTCTCCACCCCACTTCCAGCCCGCGCCATAACTACCGATCAGCGCTGCCCGAGCTAGGTGAACCTGATTCCCCCTTCACCGGCCCGCCGAAGGCGAACCCGACCCGCCCCACCGAGTTGATCCATCCGAACCAGTCCGCCGCAGGCGAACCGTCGATGACTGTCGGTGCAATCCAGTCCGCGCATCAAGCCTGTTGACTGTTCGGGACCAACCGTCGCCCGCATGCCCTGGTCTCTGCTGGACTTCTGGCCCCACGAGACCACAAGCCCGTCAGTTGGTCTGCCCGCCAGCTGGTCTGCCAGCCGGTGGTGTTCTTCCCAGACGTCCGCTCAAGGTTCCGCCGGAGGCGAACTGTCAATGACTGTCGGTGCAATCCGGTCCGCGTATCAACCCAGTTCGTCCGGCTGTAGGGAATTCTTTTCGGGCAGTTCTGGGTGGGTTTGGGCCGTCTCGATTTTGGACTGAGCGGAGCGTGCGTCGGAGCGGGGGAGCGAAGCGGAGGAGCTCCGGCGTGCGCGGAGGGAGGGAAAAATCGAGACTCAGGGGCCCAAACCCCGCCCGGAGCGAAGCGGAGGGCAAATTAAACACAGCCACGAGCGTTCCTGATCAGACCCACCCTCAACCCTTATCAGCCCAACAACGCGCGAACCACCCCGTCGGCAAGCAGCCGCCCGCGATCAGTCAAAACCAGCCGGTCGCCGCAAAGCTCAGCAAGACCATCCGCGATAACGCGCTCAGCGGCAACCCAACCAGACCCATCCAACTCCCCGACCGGCATCCCCGCACGCAACCGCACGGTAAGCATGACCCGTTCGGTATAACGCTCTTCCTCACTGAGCGCCTCGAACCCCGCAGCTGGCAACCCCCCGAGTGCAACCCGATCCGCGTACCGCGCAGGGTGTTTCACATTCCACCACCGCATCCCACCGACATGACTGTGCGCACCAGGCCCAGCACCCAGCCAGTCACCGCCATCCCAATACCCAAGGTTGTGACGGCACCGCGCGTCCTCGTTCGCAGCCCAGTTGGACACCTCATACCAGTGCAATCCCGCCGCCGCGAGGCGCGAGTCGATGCGTTCGTACCGCGCCGCGAGAACATCGTCGTCCGGTGCCGGAAGTTCCCCCCGCCGCACGCGGCGAGCCAACGCGGTGCCGTCCTCGACGATCAGCGAGTAGGCAGAAACGTGATCAACCCCCGCGCTCAGCACCGCGTCCAGGCTGGCATCGAGATCGGCGTCCGTCTCCCCCGGCGTCCCATAGATCAGGTCCAGATTGACGTGCTCGAACCCCGCGGCACGAGCCTCCTGCGCGGCGGCCACAGCCCGCCCGGGAGTGTGGGTGCGGTCAAGAATCTTCAACACATGCCGAGCAGCGGACTGCATACCCAGCGAGACCCGAGTAAAGCCCCCGTCCAAGAGTCGCTCGAAGAATTCCGGCGACGTGGATTCAGGATTGGATTCCGTAGTCACCTCGGCGCCAGGCGCAAGGGCGAAATTATCGCGAATCGCGGTCATGACATCCGCCAACCCGTCGCCCCCGAGCAGCGAAGGCGTGCCACCACCCACGAACACCGTCTCGACCGCAGGAGTCACACTCGGCAGCCCCTCGAATTGTTCAGCAGCCGTAGCCAATTCCCCACGCAGCGCCTCGAACCAGGACTCCGGCGAGGCGGACGTCCCCAACTCCCCCGCAGTGTAGGTATTGAAATCGCAGTACCCGCACCGCGTCGCGCAGAACGGCACATGAATATAGATCCCGAACGGCCCCCCGCCGAAATCGCGCAACACCAACCCCGCCGAGTCGGCCCCTGTGGGAGCGGTCGCGGTGGTGGAAGCCGGGGCGGTCGAGGTCACCCACCCAGTGTGCCCGGTCGCCCAGGTCACACCGCACGGGGCTGCCACCACCCGCCCCGCCCGGGAAGCGGTATCGCCCCGCCCGAGAAGTCACTCCGGCGCGCGACGTGACCATTCGGGGCATGCGGGTGTCGGTGGGTCCGATTACATTCCAAGGGATTTCGGAGGAGGCTCGGTCGGCGAGCCGGGGAATGGGGAAGTATGTGGGATGACGGCCAGCGGATGACCGAGGTTGTCGAACGGCACGAGATGGATGCCTCGGCGGTGGCGGTGGTTGATGCGGGGTCGGTCGCCCCTGTGCTCTTCACCTCGCCTATGCCTCCGGTGTTGCCGGATGGTCCGAACTTCGCGCGCTCGTTTCCCGGCGAGATGTTGGCGCATACGCTGCTCTTCGATCCCCATGCGGTGGACGGTCAGGCGCTGTACTTCGCGCAGATGACCGAGCAGACCATCACCAAGCGATTCCGGGCGCCGGGCATCGAGTCCGGATTCGATCGCTACGACAAGGTGACGGGGTGGCGGGCGGCCTTCTGGTGGGCGCTGATCGGGCGTGATGCGGCCGCGCTGGACGAGCTGGTCGACTATCCGGTGTCGCGCCTGCGGGAGTACGGCGACAACGCCTTCGACGACTGCCAGTACGAGTGGGCGCGGATACTTCAGGAGGGCTGGCGCTACGGCGCGGAGACCGTGGCCGATCAGGCGTGGGGCCTGGATACGACCAGCCGGATGGGCGCCCAGCATGTGCTGGATCAGCTGGTCCGGCCGTCCCTCGAGGTGTTCGCCCGCATGGCCGCGCGCGATCAGGACGGGTTCAGTTGGGAGCTGGCCAATGCGCTGCGCCGCCATCGCGCCTTCTTCGACCGGGCCGCGTGGTGCCACGATCCGGAGGGCGTGATCTCGCTCCCGCTCCTCGGGCTGGCGTGCTGGGCGCACGATTCGGGCCTGCGGATCGAGGTCGAATCCGAGTATTTGCCTTTGGGTTTGATCCTCCGACCGAACTGGATGCACTCCCCCGAACTGGCCGCGGTGGCGGCGGCCGCCGCCGCGGCGACGCAGGCCGAGGCGACGCTCAAGGTCGATGGGACGCTCGAGTTCGAGGTCACGGCGGTCAAGGCACCGGACTGACCGGTCGCGCGCGGCGACCGGTCGCGGGCGTCAGTGATCGACGACCGGGGTGTTCTGGCAGAAGGTGAGCAGCCAGCGGCCGTCCTCCTTGGTCATACCGTAGAGCGGCGATCCCTCGGACTGGAGTTCGTCGTCGTGGTTGAAGTACTGCTGGCGCACCTTCACGGCCGCCACGTCCGGGCGGATGAACCGGACGAAGAACGGCTCGTAGGTGGCGTAGCCGTCCTTGGTCGCGCCGACGATGACCTTGCGGGTGAACTCCGAGATCTCGTCGCGGCCATTGAGGAATTTGCCGCCGCCGGTGGTCCAGATCGCGTCCGGGTGGAACGGGGCGAGGAAGGCGTCGGCGTCCTCGGCACGCTGCGCCACCTGCACGGCCGCCACCACGGCGTGGATGGCTTCGATCTCGGCGGCGGTGTCGATGTCTGCGGTTGTCATGACACAAATCTTTCAACCTGAACGGGGGTCGAGGTCAACCCCCGACTGTTTCGGGCATTGATCTATGCGACGTGTCACAAATCAGGTCGGCTGTCCAGGGGATTTCCCGGTAAAGTCCGGAAAATATCGGCGGACGGTCGGAACGACCCCGCTGACATGGCACAATAACCCTCATGACTGGACTTGGAGTACGACTCGTGGCGCGCCGCCATGTCGACTTCAAGCGTGTCTGCAGCGCGAGCTGTCTGCCGGAAAGCCTCCGGTAGAACGGCTCCCATTCTCTCCGGGACGGCGTCCTTCGCGACGCCGCTAATGCCGGTTCGCTGATATCGGAGGCGTGAGTCAGCCCCTCCCGCCTGCCCGCAAGACCTTCAGGAGCACCCCGATGACGTCGAGTACCGACGCCGGTCCTTCCAGTTCCGAAAACGCCCGCCCCGAACGGCCGCAACGGCCCGCCGGTGAGCGCCGCGTGCGGCCGGACCGTCCTCGTTCGGACGCGCCCGTCGCGCCGCGCGAGCGCACCGGCAAGCCGGTCCGGCGCAAATCCGAGGGGCAGTGGGCGCTCGGCTACCGGGAACCGCTGAACGCCAACGAGCAGTCCAAGAAGGACGACAACCCGCTCAATGTGCGCGCGCGTATCGAGAACATCTACGCCAAGGGCGGATTCGACTCGATCGACAAGGCCGATCTGCGCGGCCGCATGCGCTGGTGGGGTCTCTACACCCAGCGTGAGCAGGGTTACGACGGCACCTGGACCGGCGACGAGAACATCGACATTCTCGAGGCCAAGTACTTCATGATGCGGGTCCGCTGCGATGCGGGCGCACTGAACACCCGGCAGCTGCGCACCCTCGGCGAGATCTCCACCGAGTTCGCCCGCGACACCGCGGATCTGTCCGACCGCGAGAACGTCCAGTACCACTGGATCGAGATCGAGAACGTGCCGGAGATCTGGCGGCGGCTCGAAGAGGTCGGCCTGCAGACCACCGAGGCGTGCGGCGACTGCCCGCGCGTGGTGCTCGGCTCGCCGCTGGCCGGTGAATCGTTCGGCGAGGTGCTCGACCCGACCCCGGCCATCGAGGAGATCGTCAAGCGCTACATCGGCGACAAGAAGTACTCCAACCTGCCGCGCAAGTTCAAGACCGCCATCTCCGGTCAGCAGGACGTGGTGCACGAGATCAACGACGTCGCGTTCATCGGCGTCGAGCATCCCGAGCACGGTCCCGGCCTAGATGCGTGGGTCGGCGGCGGCCTGTCCACCAATCCGATGCTGGCCCAGCGCCTCGGCGCCTGGGTGCCCCTCGACGAGGTGCCGGATGTGTGGGAGGCGATCGTCTCGCTGTACCGCGATTACGGCTACCGGCGGTTGCGCACCAAGGCGCGCATCAAGTTCCTGGTCAAGGACTGGGGCATCGAGAAATTCCGCGAGGTGCTCGAGACCGAGTACCTGAAGCGCAAGCTCATCGACGGTCCCGCGCCGGAGAAGCCGGAGCGGCCCATCGACCATATCGGCGTGCAGAAGCTGCGCAATGGTTTGAACGCCATCGGCTTCTCCCCCATCGCCGGTCGCGTCTCGGGCACCATCCTGACCAAGGTCGCCGATATCGTGGCGTCCATCGGCTCCGATCGGGTGCGATTCACCCCGTACCAGAAGCTGATCGTGCTCGATGTGCCCGACGACAAGGTCGAATGGCTCATCGACGAGCTGAAACCGCTCGGCCTGCACGGTCGTCCGTCGCATTGGCGGCGGAATCTGCTGGCGTGCAGCGGTATCGAGTTCTGCAAGCTGTCGTTCACCGAGACCCGTAAGCGGTCCCAGGTGCTGGCGCCCGAGCTGGAGACCCGGCTGGCGGACATCAATGCCGACCTCGATGTGCCCATCACGGTGAACATCAACGGCTGCCCCAACTCCTGCGGCCGGTCCCAGATCGCCGATATCGGATTCAAGGGCATGCTCGTCGACGACGGCGAGGGGAATCAGATCGAGGGCTTCCAGGTTCACCTCGGAGGCAGCCTCGGGCTCGACAGCGGTTTCGGCCGCAAGCTGCGCCAGCACAAGGTGACCAGCACCGAGCTCGGCGATTACATCGAACGCGTGGTGCGCAACTTCGTCAAGAACCGTGACGCGGGTGAGCGTTTCGCGCAGTGGGCTGTCCGTGCCGATGAGGCCGATCTGCGGTAGTTGGAGGAAACAGCAATGACCACAACCAAACTCGCCGAAGCCGAGCTGCGCGCCCTCGCGGAGAATGGCGCGGCCGAACTCGGGTCGGACGCCACCGCGCAGGAGCTGCTGGCCTGGACCGAGGAGAACTTCGGGTCCAACTACATTGTCGCGTCGAATATGCAGGACGCCGTGCTGGTGCAGCTGGCGGCGCAGGTGCGTCCGGGTGTGGACGTGCTGTTCCTGGATACCGGCTACCACTTCGCCGAGACCATCGGCACGCGCGACGCGGTGGAGCTGGTGTACGGCGTGAACATCGTGAACGTACAGCCGGAACACACTGTGGCCGAACAGGATCAGCTGCTCGGCAAGGATCTGTTCGCCCGCGACGCCGGGGAGTGCTGCCGCCTGCGCAAGGTGGTGCCGCTGCAGAAGTCCCTGGCCGGTTACAACGCCTGGGTCACCGGCATTCGCCGCGTGGAGGCCCCCACCCGCGCCAACGCGCCCCTGATTTCCTTCGACGAGGGCTTCGGGCTGGTGAAGATCAATCCGATCGCCGCCTGGTCCGACGAGGAGATGGCCGAGTACATCGAGGCCAATGGCATTCTCGTCAATCCCCTTGTGGAAGAGGGATATCCGTCCATCGGTTGCGCTCCGTGCACACGGAAGCCGGAACCGGGATCCGATCCGCGATCCGGCCGCTGGGCCGGGCTCGCCAAGACCGAATGCGGGTTGCACGCCTCATGACTTCCCTCGAGACAGATTTCGACACGCTTGCCGCGCTGGAGTCGGAGTCCATCCACATCTTCCGCGAGGTCGCGGGCGAGTTCGAACGACCGGTGATCCTGTTCTCCGGCGGCAAGGACTCCACCGTGCTGCTGCACCTGGCGCTCAAGGCCTTCTGGCCCGCGCCGCTGCCGTTCGCGCTGCTGCACGTGGACACCGGGCACAACCTGCCCGAGGTTCTCCAGTTCCGCGACCACGTGGTAGAGAAGTACGGGCTGCGGCTGCATGTCGCCTCCGTCGAGGACTATCTGGCCGACGGGCGGCTCACCGAGCGCCCGGACGGCATCCGCAATCCGCTGCAGACCGTGCCGCTGCTGGACGCCATCAACGAGAACCGCTTCGACGCGGTGTTCGGCGGCGGCCGCCGCGACGAGGAGCGTTCGCGCGCCAAGGAACGCATCTTCTCGCTGCGCGACGCCTTCGGGCGCTGGGATCCCAAGCGGCAGCGGCCGGAGCTGTGGAACCTGTACAACGGCAAGCACGCTCCGGGTGAGCATGTGCGCGTGTTCCCCATCTCCAACTGGACCGAGCTGGATATCTGGCGCTACATCGCCCGCGAGAACGTCGAGCTGGCCAATATCTACTACGCGCACGAGCGTCCGGTGTACCTGCGCGACGGCATGTGGATGACGCCCGGCTCCTGGGGCGGGCCGCGCGAGGACGAGGAGCTGCTGATCAAGTCGGTGCGCTACCGCACCGTCGGCGACGGATCCACCACCGGCGCAATCATTTCCGATGCGGCCGACAACGAGGCGATTCTCGCCGAGGTGGCGGCCTCCCGGCTCACCGAACGCGGCGCCACCCGCGGAGACGATCGCGTCTCCGAGGCCGCCATGGAAGATCGCAAGCGAGAGGGTTACTTCTGATGTCCGACCTACTCAGACTGGCCACCGCCGGCAGCGTCGACGACGGCAAGTCCACCCTGGTCGGACGCCTGCTGTACGACACGAAATCCGTGCTGGCCGACCAGATCGACGCGGTCACCCGCGCCTCGGTCGACAAGGGCCTGTCCACGCCGGACCTGTCGCTGCTCGTGGACGGCCTGCGCGCCGAGCGCGAGCAGGGCATCACCATCGATGTGGCGTACCGCTACTTCGCCACGCCCAAGCGCTCTTTCGTGCTCGCCGACACCCCCGGCCACGTGCAGTACACCCGGAACACGGTGTCCGGCGCGTCCACCGCGCAGCTGGTGATCCTGCTGGTCGATGCCCGCAAGGGCGTCATCGAGCAGACTCGCCGCCACGCCGCCGTCATGGCGCTGCTGGGCGTGCCGAAGCTGGTGCTGGCCGTGAACAAGATCGACCTGGTGGACGATCCGGCCGGTGTGTTCGACAAGATCCGCGCCGAATTCACCGAGCTGACAACCAAACTCGGCTGGGCCGCCGAGGATGTCGTCGAGATCCCGGTCTCCGCGCTGCACGGTGACAATGTGGCCTCCCGCTCGGAGAACACCCCGTACTACGACGGCCCCTCGCTCATCGAGCACCTGGAATCCGTTCCGGTCGATGCCGACAGCACCCGCCACAAGGTCGGGCTGCGCTTCCCGGTGCAGTACGTGATCCGCCCGCGCACGGCGGATTACCCGGACTACCGCGGCTATGCCGGTCAGGTTTCCGCGGGCACCGTCACCAAGGGCGACGAGGTCGTGGTGCTGCCGTCGGGCACCCGCACCACCATCGAGCGCATCGACACCCCCGACGGCGAACTCGCCTCGGCCCAGCCCGGCCGCAGCGTCACGCTGATTCTGGCCGATGAGGTCGACGCCTCCCGCGGCGATGTCATCGTCGCCGCCGAGGACGCCCCCGAGCCCATCGACTCCTTCGACGCCACCGTGTGCTGGCTCGGCGACAAGCCGCTGCGCCCCGGCGCCCGCCTGCTCCTCAAGCACGGCACCCGCACCACCCAGGCCATTGTCGGTGTACTCATCGAGCGCTTCGACGAACAGCACCTGGCGGCGGACCCGTCCCCGGAGTCCCTGTCCCTCAACGACATCGGCCGCATCTCGGTGCGTGTCGCCGACCCCGTCGTGGCCGACGACTACAGCGTCAACCGCCACACCGGCAGCTTCCTGCTCATCGACCCGTCCGGCGGCAACACCCTGGCCGCGGGTCTGGTCGGCGACGCCCTCACGGCAGTCGAAGTCGGCCCCGAGATCGGAGCCTGATATGACCCCGTCCGGCCACGGCGCATTCTCGGCCGTCCCGCCGGGCGGGTCATACGGCCGCGGCTGCGCACCGGCCTTGATCGCGGTGGCACACGGCAGCCGCGACCCGCGTTCGGCCGCCACCATGCACGCCGTGGTCGAGCAGCTCGCCGCCGCCCGCCCCGATCTCGATGTGCGCCTGGCCTTCCTGGATCTGAGCACCCCCTCGGTCGAACAGGTCGTGGACGCCGTCGCCGCCGCGGGCCACACGCACGCGATTGTCGTGCCCCTCCTGCTCGGCAGCGCCTTCCACGCCCGCGTCGACCTCCCCGGTCTCCTCGCGACGGCGCAAGCCCGCAACCCTCGGCTGCAACTGACTCAGGCCGATGTCCTCGGCCCCGACCCGCGACTCATCGCCGCGCTGCGCGACCGAGTGCTGGAAAGACTCGCGCCGACCCACCCCGCAACGCGATTGGGCATTGCCGTGGCGGCAGTCGGCTCCTCCTCGGCGGCAGCCAACGCCCGCACCGCCGATGTGGCCCGGCGGCTCGCGGCGCTCACCGGTTGGCACACCGAAATCTGCTTCGCCACAACCGAGCCCACCGTCGTGGACGCAGTCGCCCGGCTCCGCGCCCGCGGCGCGGACGACATCCTCGTGGCCCCATGGTTCCTGGCCCCCGGCCTCCTCACCGACCGCCTCGTGGCCGCCGCGCCGAACGTGCTGCACGCCAACGTCCTCGGCCCGCACCGGGCACTCACCGACATCGTGTCGAACCGCTACGACGCCGCGATCACCTCGGCCCTCGCCCTGTCGGCCTGACCCCGCCGGTCCGTCCCGCCACGTTACGGGTGGGATTTGAAGAAGTCCCAGATGAGGTCGGTGGCGGAGATGCCTGCGGTGGCGTCGGGGAGGGAGCCTTGGGTTGCGCCGGGCCAGGAGTGGAACATTTCGGGGAGGCGGTAGACCTGGACTTCGCTGCCGTCGGCGCAGGTTGCGGTGGTGAGGGTGATACTGCGAGGGAAATTGGTTAGGGCGGGGGCGGGGGTGCAGCCGAGGCGTTCTTGCCAGCGGGTGATGCCTGCTTCGAAGCGGTCGGCGTAGCGGTCGCGGCCGCCTAGGAAGGTGAGGACGGGGACGGGGGTGGTGGGTTTGTAGGTGGGGGCGTCGGTGGGGGTGCCGATGAAGCCGCCGCTGACCGGGGCTATGGCGGCGAAGGTGCCGGGGAGTTCGACGGCGAGGCGGAAGGACATGTCGCCGCCGTTGGAGATGCCGGTGGCGTAGACGCGGGTGGGGTCGGCTTTCCAGGTGGTGGTCAGGCGGGTGATGACGGCTTTGATGAAGCCGACGTCGTCTTCGCTGCCGCAGCAGATCAGGGCGTTGAACGCGCCGGAGGCGCCTTCGGGATAGGCGACCAGGAAATTCTCGGTGTCCGCCTTGGCGTTCAGGGCGGACAGCTCGGTGATTTCGGCGGCGTCGCCGGGGCGGGGGTGCAGGGCTATCACGAGGGGCAGCGCGGTGGCGGCGGTGTAGCCCGGCGGTGCGTGCACGACATAGGAGCGGGTCTTGCCGCCGAATTCGAAGCGGACGGTGTGATCGCCGGGGCCCGGGGTCTCCGGCTGGGTGGCGGCGGTGGTGGACGCGGTGGCGTCGGTGGACGGGGAGGAACTGTCACACGCGGTCAGCGCGAGCGCGGATAGCGCTATGGCGGCGACGGCGATCGTGCGGAAGCCGAACATCGAATCACTATGCCACGCTTGACTTCTCCGACTGTCCGGATTGCGGGCATCGAACGACTCCCGTTCCGGGCGGTGCGGCTGCCGCGGCGGGCGCGGGTTCAGCCGATACGCTGGTCGGATGATCAAGGCCGTGGTGTTCGATGTGGGCGAGACGTTGATCGACGAGACTCGGATCTGGAGCCGGTGGGCGGATCGGCTGGGGGTGCCGCGGTTCGCCCTGCTGGGGGTGATCGGCGGGATGGCGGCGACGGGGCGGCCGCTGCTGGAGGCGTTCGACTTGGTGCGGCCGGGGATGGACGTGTGGGCGGAGGAGGCCGCGTGGGCCGCCGCGGAACCCGAGAGCCTGCGCAACAACTTCGACGAGGACGACCTGTATCCGGATGTGCGACCGGCGCTGGCGGAGGTGCGGCGGCGGGGCATTGCGGTGATCATTGCGGGAAATCAACCGCCGCAGGCGAAGTCGGCGCTGGAACGGATGGAATTGCCGGTGGACGCGATCTACACGTCCGCGGAGTGGGGGCTGGAGAAACCGGATCCCAAGTTCTTCACCAAGGTCGCGGAGGTGGCGGGGGTGGCCTGGGTGGAGATCGCCTATGTGGGCGATCGGATCGACAATGATGTGCTGCCCGCGCGCGAGGCCGGGATGCTGCCGGTGCTGATTCGACGGGGGCCGTGGGGTTATCTGAGTTCGGAGTTGCCGGGAGCGCTGTACGCCAACGTGGTGGACGACCTGCACGCCCTGCCGGATCTGCTCGCGCCCGCCTGACCCGATCCCGGATTTCATGACGCGTCACAACGCGACGGCGAATTTCCGCCAGCGCGGCCCTCTCGACCGGAGTTGTATATGACGTGTCAAGTACATCAGCTCTTCATCAAAGGGGAACGTAGTCATGGGATCTCGGTTCGAGTCGAAGGTTGTTCTGATCACCGGCGCCACCTCGGGGATCGGGCTGGCGGTGGCGCGGCGGGTGGCCGCCGAGGGCGCCGCCGTCGTGCTGGGTGCGCGCGGCAAGGAGGCCGGAGACAAGGCCGCCGAGGAGATTCGGGCGACCGGTGGGCGGGCGCTGTTCGTGCCCACCGATGTCACGGTCGAGG
This sequence comes from Nocardia crassostreae, assembly GCF_001613405.1. Taxonomy (GTDB): domain Bacteria; phylum Actinomycetota; class Actinomycetes; order Mycobacteriales; family Mycobacteriaceae; genus Nocardia; species Nocardia crassostreae. Next base: position 152,225 of record NZ_BDCH01000020.1, on the reverse strand, counting down.
CGGACGTCGCCCGGCTGACCGATGCGGCGCTCAGCGAATTCGGCCGCCTGGACGGGGCTTTCAACAATGCGGGGGCCATCAATGCCTTCGGGCCGATCCAGGACATCACCGAGGAGGCTTGGCGGGCCGATCTCGAGTTGAATCTGACGGCCATCTACTTCGGGCTGCGGCACCAGGTTCCGGCCCTGCTCGGCTCCGGCGGCGGGGCCATTCTGAACAACGCCTCGAATCTGGGCGTGGTCGGCATGGGTTCGGTCGCACCGTATGTGGCCGCCAAGCACGGCATTGTCGGGCTCACCCGCGCTGTGGCGCTGGCGACGGCGGAGCAGGGGATCCGCGTGAACGCCATCGTCTCCGCGGCGGTGGACACCCCAGCCTTCCGCAATTCGATGGGCACTACTCCCGAAGGCGTGGCCGCCACCGCGGCCCTGCATCCGATGAACCGCATCTCGCAGCCCGAGGAGATCGCCAACTTCGCCGCCTTCCTGCTCAGCGACGAGGCCAGCTTCATTACCGGCGCCGCGCTCGCCGTGGACGGCGGATTCACCGCTCGCTGAGTGCGATCCGGCAGTCGTGAGAGCGACGACCGAGCCCACCATCGCGCCGGGCACTGGAGGCGCGAAGGTGGGCCGGTCGCAAGCGACGTCGGAATGGAGCGGAGTGGACCACGGCTCCACCACCATCCGCGTCGCCGTCTAGTGCGGGCTCAGCGGTTGCCGCCCCCGCCTCCCCCGCCGCCACCGCCAGCTCCACCGCCACCGGTGCCGCCGCCAGCTCCACCGCCACCGACACCACCGCCACCGACACCACCGCCACCGCCAGCTCCACCGCCGCCGATTCCGCCACCCGCACCAGCTCCGCCGCCGCCAGTTCCACCACCGGCACCAGCTCCGCCGCCGATTCCGCCGCCAGTTCCGCCGCCGCCGTTTCCGCTACCGCCGGAATTGGCTCCGCCGCCGCCGGTTCCACCACCGGCGCCACCACCGGACGTGCCGCCACCACCTTGGCCGCCTCCACCGCCGGAACCACCGCCGCTGGCTCCACCCCCGCCACCGGTTCCACCCCCGCCAGTGCCTCAACCACCGGTACCGCCACCGCCGGTATCGCCAGCACCGGAAGTGCCACCGCCGGTTCCGCCAGTGTCACCACCGACGGAGGTGTCACCACCGAGGTCACCGCCTGAAGTGCCTCCGCCGCTGTCGGTGCCACCCGTCGTTCCACCGGTGCTACCGCCCGCGGTCGTGTCGCCTCCGGTGCCGCCGCTCGTATCCCCGGTGGTCGTTCCTCCGGAGGTGGTGTCGCCTCCTGTAGTCCCGCCGTCGGAAGGTGTTCCGCCGGTTGTCGTTCCGCCGGTGGCGGGATCGCCGGTCGTCACGCCGCCGTCCGTCGTCGTATCGGGCGCCGGTGCGGGGGCGCTGTCCGGGGCCGGTGCGGTCTCGGGAGCGGGCACGGCGCCAGGGGCGGGCGCGGTTTCCGGAGCCGGAGCAGTTTCGGGCAGCGGGGCAGTCTCGGGAGCCGGTGCGCTCGGGACGGTTTCAGCGGCGGGGGTCGTGCCGGGCAGGTCGGCCGGAGCGGGTTGTGGGAGGGCCGCGCCCGGCTGCGTCACCTCCGGCGCCTTGGGGAGGCTGACCGCGGGCAGCTGATTCGGGATGGCGCCGACGGCGACGCTGAGCTCGGAGTAGTTCCAGAACGGCAGCGGGTTGGTGAATGTCGCCGGATTGGCGTAGGTCCCATTGCGAAATGCCTGCGGATCGCAGCGGTCCCCGGGCCCGTTGCTGGTGAAGCCGCGGTTCTTGGTCGCCTCCACCGGCCGCCCGCCGACCCAGTTCTGGGTGACGGTGGTGGTCGGGCCGCGCAGCGCCGCCGCGGTGACGGCGTGCGCGCCGCCGCCTCCGCCGTAGGCGCTCGCGACCTCGTCGAAGACGAGCACATCGCCCTGGCCGATACCGCCGCCGGTCGCGCCCACCGGTCCCGGTGCGGCCTGTAGCCCCGGCAGCCCGCCGGTGGGGCCGCCGAGCACGGTGGCCGCCGACATGGCGAGCGCGGAAGCCACTGCCGCACCGGAGAATACGGCCGCGCGCGGTGCGTAGCGTCCGATGGCGGAGCCGGTGTCGACGCTGCGGGCGGCGGCAATGGCCGCGCCGATGGCCACGGTGTGCGCGGGATCCGGCGCCATGACGATGGGTCGGCCGAGGTCGGCGAGCACGCGTCCGACCTCGGCCGGCCGCGCCGCGCCGCCGATGAGCAGCACGCGGTCGATATCGTCGAGATGCAGCCCGGCCCGGTGCACGCAGGAGCGCACCAGCCGTAGCGAGTTGCGAATATGCCAGCTGCGCAGGCGATTCGTATCGGAGGCGGGCACCACGGCCGAGACCGGCTGCGAGGCACCGGGCGCGATGCTGCGCGCATAGCGGGCCAGCAGGGTGCCCAGCGGGCGGCCGCCGTATTCGTGGGAGCGTTCGGCGCGGCCGAGAATGCCGCGCTCCTCGGGATCCTCCTCGGTGCGCACCACCGCGATATCGAAACTGTTGCCGCCGAGGTCGTAGACCAGCGTCAAACCCGCTCCGGAGACGCCGTATTCGGCATCGAGCCATTCCACCGCGGCCACGGGTTCGGGCATGAGCAGCACATCGGCCGCACCGGACCAATCCAGGGCCCGCCGCAGCCGGGTGACGTATTTGTCGGGATAGCACGCGGGATAGGTGGTGACGGCCGGGACTTCGGGCGCATGCGCCTCGATGAGACCGTTGACAACGGTGGCCACCAGATCGGCGGGCGACCAGATCCGCCCGCCGATGACCACCGGATCCGGCTCGGTCGTGAGATCGGCGAAATCCGTGACAACCGGGGCGAATCGGGGAATTCCACCAATTCGCGGCCCACCGGCACTGTCGAAGGTGACGGCCGTGCGCCGAACACGCACGGCGGGCCGGTTTCGTTCACCGGCCGTGGTCGCCCATACGGAGTTCACTGTGCCGATGCTCATGCCAAAGCCAACAGTCATCGCTATCCCGTCAACGCACCGAGACCACGGCCTCACGGGCGTACCAACCATGTGGTCGCGGTCGTTTTCCAAACAGCGCGTTCAGGTTAGCTGGCACATGCCGGATGTGAATATCGAATCGGGAGAAAAGATCTCGCGACCGGTAGCGAAGTTGGCAAACTACTGGTCAGGCAACTATGTCGCATGGACCGAGCCGAACTGGACACCAACACCATTCGATTGCAGCTACAACACAGCGAACGAATATTGGAAACCAACCGGTTCGCGATGAGTGTCCGAAAAACAAAACCGCAACGTCAGTTTGGGAGCGCAGATTGCCGATCACTGGTCGGTTGCTACCGCCGAGTTCCCAACTCGTGGCCGCCCATCGCCCGTGACTCACAGTGAATTCGCCTCTACTGCCCGAGTTGTCGTTCCGGGCAAACGCAGTATTACAACTCACACAACACAATTCGAAATGAAAAAACAAACCGACCGCCCCTGTGAAAAATCACGAGAGGCGGTCGGATTCGAGACCGTTTCGAAGCAGCCTACCGACTGCGCACCAACAGTGGCAGTAGTCGCCGCGGTCGGTTCACCGCGCCGCCGCGCACCACCTGCGGCCGCCGCGCTCCGACCAGTCGGTCGAATTCGTGGCCGCCACCGGCCGGTTCGGCCAGCCGCCCGGCATTGAAATCGTCGACCAGTTGCCGCACCGTCTGCTGTGCGCAGGACTTGTTGGTCCCGATAAAACCGGTCGGTCCCCGCTTGATCCAGCCGGTGACATACGTACCCGACACCACCGAACCACCGGCGCTCTCCAGCACCCGGCCGTCGAGATTCGGGATGATCCCGGCATTTTCATCGAATGGCAGTCCCGGCAGCGGCACCCCGCGATACCCGACGGAAGTGAGCACCAGGCCGGTCTCCAGCACCTCGGCCTCCCCCGTCGCCTCGGCCCGCACCGCACCGTCGGCTCCGGCGACGAGCGCATTGCGCATCACCTCGACACCGGTCACATGGTCCACGCCCGTGAACGCCGTCGGCGCCGACAGATACCGGAACACGATCCGCTTGCGCCCGCCGGTCGGCCGATCGGCCAGCTCGCGTAGCAGCTTCAGCTTCTGCCGCACCTTCCGCGGCATATCCGCGCTCGGCTCCGGTATCTCGCCGTCCACCACGATGTCCACATCGGCACCCAGCAGTCCCACGAACTCCGGCACCGTGAAGGCCGATTCCGCGGGCCCGCGGCGGCCGAGCACCACCACTTCCTCGATCCTGCTGCGCCGCAGGGCCGCCAGCGCCTGCGGCGCCACATCGGTCCCGGCGAGCAGCTCCGGATCGGTGGTCAGCAGCCGCGCCACATCCAGGGCCACATTGCCATTGCCCACGACGACCGCGCGCCGCCGCGTCAGATCGAAGTACCGTCCCGCCTGATCGGGATGCCCGTTGTACCAGGCGACGAAGTCGGTCGCGGAGACGCTGCCCGGCAGCCGCTCACCCGGAACGCCGAGCTTGCGATCACTCGACGCGCCGACGGCATAGATCACCGCGTGGTGATGCGCCAGCAGCTCGTCGTGCGAAATATGTTCGCCCACGGCCAGATTCAGGTACGATCCGAATCCGGGCTGCGCGGAGATCACATCGAACAGCTCGGACACCTTGCGGATCTTGGTGTGATCCGGCGCGACACCGAATCGCGCCAGCCCGTAGGGCGTGCGCAGCCGATCGATCACGGTCACCGAAACGCCAGGCTGCGTGAGCAATTCGTCGGCCGCGTACATGGCCGAGGGCCCGGAGCCGATAATGGCCACCCGCAACGGTTCCCGCCCCGCCTTGACCTCCGCCGCCGGAATCGGCCGCGCCAGCGGGGGCCTCGGCCGCGCCTGCCGATAGAAGTCGGCATTGATCTCGATGAACGGCTGCTGTTCCGCGGTCAGCTTTTTCGACGACACGATGGCGTCGACGGGGCATGCGGTGGCGCACGCCCCGCAGTCCACGCACGCCTGCGGATCGACGTACAGCATTTCCGCCGTCAGGAAATCAGGCTCGTCCGGCGTCGGATGGATGCAGTTGACCGGGCACGCGTACACGCACGACGCGTCGCTGCAACAGGATTGGGTGACAACGTACGGCATTGTACGTCCCCCCGCCTCAGGCTGCCTTGCCGGAGCGGATCGGCTCCGAGCGGTAGCGCGAGGACGGCCCGTCGATGCGCAGGATCTTCCAGACCCGCTTGGCGATCGGGTTCATGAGCCCGATCTCGTGGGCCAGCGCGCGCACATCGATGTAGTAGTCGCTGAAGACCTGCTTGGCCTCCTTGGAGCCGTAGAACAGCTCCTTGCGCACGGTGTCCGGAATATCGAATTTCTTGAAGAACGACCGGGGCGGGGTCGCGATGGCGCGGCCCAGGATCCACATGACGATGGGCATGGCGATGGAGAGCACGAACCGCTGCGGCATGGCCTGCTCGGGCACGTGCTGCTTGAGGAACTCGTGCGCGAAGGAGATGTGGCGCGCCTCCTCGGCGACGTGAATCGCCATGACGCCGCGCATGATCGGATGCACTTCCTCGCCGGAGCGCAGGATCTGCTTCTGGATGTGGTCGATCGGCTCCTCGCCGACGAGCACGGCCATGAAGAACAGATTGGGGAACATGACCGCCACGGGCACGCCGAGGTGGCGCAGCTGGCGCACCAGCGGGCCCATACCGGGCACGTCGGCGCCGATGCGGTTCACCATCTCCTGGAACATCAGGGTGTGGTTGAGTTCCTCGGCCATCTCGTGGGTGCAGTACCGGAACTCCGGATCGCCATTGGCCAGTCCGAAGGTGTGCTGCACCATGCCGCTGATGAGAATGGACTCGAATTGCAGTCCGGCCTTGGCCACATTCGCCTGCCGGTACTTGCCGATGGCGATCTTCTGCTCATCGCTCAGCGCCTGGTACCAGGGGTGGCGACCCAGCGGGTCGGCGGAGCGAGGCAGGATCCAGCGCTCGGGCTTGGCATCGACGTCGAAGTCCGGGTTCTCCCAGTCGATGTCCTCATAGGGATCGAAGTGCTTGTTGACCGATCCTTCCGACAGCAGCAGCAGCTTCTGCGCGTACTCCAGCGCTTCGGCAACCACGGGATCGTCGATGGGTGTCGCGGTCGGAGACATCGTCGTCACCTCTCCAGTCAGCGTATTATCTGTACCCAATGGTTACAGCAAATCGGAGTACCGTCAACATGCACTAGCAGGATGCTTGCACAAGTCGCCGTCACGCGCCGAGTTTTGGCGAGCAAACCGGCCGGTAACCTGCGGATCAGATGGCGGCGACGCGGGTCACCCGCCGGAACAGATCTGCTAGCACGTGGTGCCGATGCGCCGCCGATTCCTGCGCCAGCACCGCCTGCCGGGCCGCGATGGCCGCGCCGTCGGCAATGGTGCGCTCCGGATCCGGGGCCACGGTGACCGGCCGGGCCAGCTGGGTGGCCAGCACCCGCGCCACTTCCGGCGGGCGCGCCGCGCCGCCGACCACCAGCACCCGGTCCACATCGGCCATGGTCACATCGGCGATGCGCAGGCAGCGATAGACCAGTTTCAGCGAGGTCATGATGTGCTCGGTGCGCAGTTCCCCGGCATCGGCATCGTCGACCATGCGATTGGCGATCGGCCCGTCGGGCGTGCGCCGCATCTTCTTGGCCACCAGCCCGCCGAAGGCCCGCCCGCCGAAATCGGCGGAATGCTGCGGTATGCCGACGATCGGATTGCTGGGCGCGCCCGCGCCCACCCGCACCAGCGTCACATCCAGCCCGGAGCCGCCGAGGTCGTAGATGAGCGCCAGACCCGGCATGAGCGGACCGCGCTGGACGCGCAGCCAGGTGGCGGCGGCAATGGGCTCGGCGATCAACTCCGCCCCGGCCAGCCCGACCGCGTCGAGCGCCGTGCGCAGATCGGTCACCAGATTCGCGGAGTACCCGGCCGGATGGGTGACCGCGATGCCGGTGTCCGGCCGCGCCGTCTGTCCTGCCGGAGCCTTCCCCAGCACCTCCTCGATCACGCTATTGGCCACGGTGGCAATGAGATCCGCGGCCGAGAGCGCTCGGTGACCGACCCGCGCGACCGGCGCACCCCGCTGGGTGAGATCGGCGAATTCGGTAATGACCCGCCCGTGCCGCGGAATGCGGCCGACCCGGGCGGTGCCGGACGAGTCGAAGGTGAGGGTCGTGCGCCAGGTCGTCGGCGGCGCCCCCTTGCGTCCCGGTGGATATTTGCCCGCCCGATCGGCCGCTGTCGCGCAGACCGTATTGACCGTGCCGATACTGAGTCCCACACCGAACGCCATCACATCCACCTCGATCGACGAGCCGTTCATCGAAACCAGTTCCGGCAGCGGACCCTGGACCCGACCCGAATTCATGCAACTCCTGCGCCGGATGCTTGCCAACCACCGGACACGAAGTTGTCCGCAACTGCGCCTCTTCGGGGAGACAGCCATGCTGGCCAGCACGGCTACGGAGGACAGACCTTCAACCATTCCAGGTCGCGAAGTGTTTGCGCTCCCCCGCCTCCCCGAGAATTCAGCGCCCGGCTGAGAGCCGTTCGCCGACCTGCACGCGTGCCGCCGGTTGGGAGCCAACCCGATTTTGGACGTACCCCACGAGTTACCCGGACCGTACGAAATCAGCTGTCGCGTTTGCGAAAAACAGATCGCCCCCGGCTCCAGTCAACCGGAGCGGGGGCGATCTTGGAGCGAGTTACTTGGCCTGGGGCGTCAGCACCGACGAGGACAGGACCGACACCAGGGTGTAGGCCAGATTGACCAGGTCGGAGGCGACGCCGTGATTGCCCATGAGCATCTTGGCCAGCGGGCCCAGCATCTGGATCGCCGTCTGCACCAGGGTGCTCATGGACTCCACGTCGACCGTCTTGGAGTTCTTGTCCGACGGCGCCTGACCACCCGGATTCGTTTGCGCGCCAGGGCTTGTCTGGGCACCCGGACCGGTCGGGGCACCCGGGCTCGCCTGACCGCCGCCCGGGGCCTGTGCGCCCTGGCCGGACGGCACGCCCGGGTTGTAGTGCGCACCCTGATTCGCACCCGGGTTGGTCTGCGCACCCGGTGCGGTCGCACCCGGCGCGGCCCTGCCGGGAACCGTGCCGCCCGGAGCCGGATTCTGCGGCGCCGAGATCGGCTTGACGGCCACCGGAGCTTCGAGGGTCGCCGGGCCGATGGCGGGCCGCGACGGCTCCTTGTCGGCCGGTACGGGCTGCGGCTGTGCTTGCGGCACTTGCGATGGCGGGACGACGGGCGCCTGCGGCTCGGCCGGAGCGGGCTGCGGCTCGACGAGCCCGGCCTGCGGCTGGGGCGCGACCTGCGGTTGCGGTGCGGCCTGCGGGGCCGCCTGCGGCTGGGGTGCCGCTTGCGGCTGCGCTTCGGCACCCGGCACCGGCTGCACCGGTCCGGGTTGAGCCTGTCCCGGCTGAGCCTGTCCCGGCTGAGCTTGACCCGGCTGCGCCTGCGGCTCGACCGGTGCGGGTCCGCCCTGCGGCAGCGCCTGCGATTCGGGCGCGGCCGGAGCCTGCGTCGGCACCTCGAATTGCGCGGGCTGTGCGGGTTGCGCGGGCTGAGCCTGCGGTGCGGGCGCGGCGCCCGCCTGATCGGCGCCGTTCGGCTCGATCGGCAGCCCGAGCAGATATCCGACTATGCCGGTGGTGATCGTGACCGCGTGCCGCAGTTGGCTTTCCGGCGTTTCCAGCTGCACCGCGTCCTCGGCATTGGCGCCATTGCCCATTTCGAGGAAGACGTCGGGCACCCGGGTCAGTGCCGGTCCGGCCACATCGGAGCGGGTCTGCAAACCCTCGACCGCGCCGTTGTGTGCGGCGGCCGGGAATCCGGCCTGCAGATAGGCGTCGCGCATGGCCTTGCTCGCGATCAGCCCGGCCCCGGCCTGGACCTCATTGGCCTTGGCATCGGGAATCGGCAGCTGCGGCACGATGAGGTGGAAGCCGTGCGCCTCGGGGGCGGCGCTGTCGGCGTGAATGCTGATGGCGATATCGGCGCCGGATTGATTGGCGGCCGCGGCGCGTTCGTCGATGCAGCCGCCCCAACCGGTGTCGTCCGGGCGGCTCAGCACCACGCGCGCACCGAGCCCCTCCAGCGAGGTGCGCACCAGCTGCGCCACATTCCAGTTGACGGTGTGCTCGGGTATGCCGTTCAGCGTGGTCATACCGCTGGTCTGGCAGTTCTTGGTGCCGCCGCGGCCGTCGGTGACCGGGCGCGAGACATCCTGATTGTGGTTGGGCCCCTGATGACCGGGATCCAGGAAGACGGTCTTCCCGACGAGCTTCTGGGGCAGTTCCGGCAGGACCGGATCAGCATGGGCGGTGACCGGCACCAGACCGGCCACTGTCGAGAATGCCGCGGCCGTAACGGCGGTGAAGATACCGGCCTTGACCATGTTCGGCTTCATACGCGGTGACGGCGCTCCCGGGAACGGGGCGCCCCTCCCTTCCCACTAGTAACACCAAACCCAGCTGTTAACTCTGGCAACTCCAGTTACCAATTAGCAAGCCACGTGATCGAACTGTTACCAGTGGTCAGAAGGTTGGAAAGCGCTGATCAGCGGTCCCGAGACCGCGTCGGGCAACCGACCACTTGCCCAACTATCCCGCAATTCCGGGCGCCCACCGGGGCGACGCGCCCGGAGACTTCCCGGACGGTCCGCTACCCGGCGAGGATGCGATCCCCCTCGACTCGCACGGCGCGCGCGTCGAGCGGGCGGGGGGCAGGTCCGCCTGCCACGCTGCCGTCCAGATTGAAGCTGCTGTTGTGGCATTTGCAGTTGATCGTGCCATTGCTGACCTCGGCCACCTTGCAGCCCAGATGCGTACAGGTGGAGGAGAAGCCCTGATAGTTGCCCGCGGTGGGCTGGGTGATGACGGTGTCGCCCTTGATGACACCCCCGCCGACCGGCACCTCACCGGTGGTGGCGAGCTCGGCGCCGTCCTGCTTCTCCTGCTTGGCGCCATTGTCGGACGCGGCCGCGGCATTGTCGTTCGCACCGTAGGTGTCACACGCGGCGACGGTCACCACGGCGGCGGCCGCAATGCCCGTGGCCGCCAGGGCGCGGCGGCGATCGATCTGGAAAGGGGTGTGTTCGGTCATGGGAGTACTCCTCCATCAGGGCAGACTCGTACCGTCGGCCGCTGCTTGTTCGACGTGTGGGCGGGGCGCGGGGTTCACCCGAGGGGCTGATTCAGGACCCGAACCCTTTGACCCGGAAATACCAGACCGCCGAAGTGAACCAGAGTCCGGCGAATCCGGTGAACAAAAGCCCGCCCGCGACCGGGAGCGCCCAGCCGGGTAGCCCTTTGCGGGTGAGCAACAGCATCTTGGTCACGAAGATGCCGTAGACCAGGCAGCCCAGCAGCGAATGCCACAGGACCCGGGTGGTGTAGTCCTCGAAACCGAAGGCGTAGAAGCAGTGCACCGCCACCGGGACGCTCACCAGCACCGCGATCCGGCCGGACCACACGTGCAGGACCGAAGTCCACCGTCCGCCGCGGATCCCCGGAATCTGGCCGTACATGACCAGGGCGCTCACGACCTGGCCGAGCGCCAGCACCACCACCACGGTCGCCATCCAGGATTTCACCGCGCCCGGACTGGAGAACCCGGCCAGGCTGACCGCATAGCCGCGGGGTTCGTGGGTCGAGGCGTAGACGCCGAGCGCGATCGAGGTGGCCGCACCGGCCAACACTATGAGCGCGATGGTGAGAGCGGCGGCGCGCGGCGCCGACTCGCGGGGCGTGGGTTCAGAAATCGCTGTCATCGCCGTCGACCTTCCGGGCATTGGGTGCGAGATCCGGTGCGGGAACCGTGGATCCGTCGGCCTTGCGGCGGACTCCGGTAATGGAGCCGTCGGGCCGGACGATCCAGCTGTCGCGGCCGGAATCGGAGCGGGCGATATACAGTCCGGCCGGGGCCTGCACCGGCGGTGCCGTGAATTCGTATTTCTTGCCCGCCAATGTCAGTGTGCCGCTGAGATCTTCACCTTCCAGCGCGGCTTCGAGATTGGAATTGTTGCCCGTCAATGTCATGCGCCCGGAACTGGCCGCGCCGCTGAGCCAGGTCTCGACGGAAACACCGTCACAGGCATAGGCGACGGCCTTCGCTCCCGTGACCGTGACGGACAGCGTAATGGGCCGCCCGGAGGCGGTCTGAATATCGGTGACATAGTCGGCCTGGGCGGGGAAGGCCGAAATCGTCGTGGCGCCGGGGGAATTCGGGGAAGTGGCGGTCGGCGCGGTCGCCGAAGGATGGTCCTGACCGGTGACATAGTCGGCAATGAGCAATCCGCCGCCGAGTGCGGCGACGGCGGCGAGGGTGAGGAATGGTCCGGCCAGTTTCATGGCGTGGTCCTTCTATGCGCTGAGCGGCAGACGGCGCAGCGAGCGGAGGGCGTAGTGCACGCGGGTCTTGACGGTTCCGACGGGGACGCCGAGATCGGCGGCCACGTCCTGATAGGCGCGGTCGCGCAGGATGACCTGGACGACGGCGTCACGTTGCGGATCGGGCAGGTGGGCGAGGAGTTCGGCGACCAGCAGGCCGTCGGAGACGGATTCGGCGAAGTCCGGTTTGGCGTGGCGACCCTCGGCGAGTTCGCCGATCTCGTCCCAGCTGGTGTCGCCGGGGCGGGCGGCGCGAACTCGGGCGATATCGGTGAGCACATTGCGTTCGATGGTGAGCAGCCAGGTACGGACGCTGCCGCGGGCGGGATCGTAGGTGGCACACGCCTTCCAGGCCCGCAGCAGGGTTTCCTGGACGGCGTGTTCGGCGAGTCCAGTGTCACCCAGGCGGCGGACGGCACGCCAGTGCAAGAGGGCCTTGTCGGCGGCGAGTACGGCAGACAGGCCGGAGTCGGTACAAAGACGGGCACAATGAGAGGTGCATCCGGGTGAGCCGGTGGGCACGGCGTCCGGGAGGGGTCGAAGTCTTCTCATGCCCTGAATATCGTTGGCGGTACCTGGAACGACATCGGTGGTTTCTGCCCAATTCCAGCGAACCACCAAAACAGACCGACTTTTCTGATAAACCCCTCCCCGGGAGATGCGGGGATCGCCCGAACCGCCCGGCCGTGAGGAACGGGAGGTCAGCAAGCTCGAGGGAGGAAAACCGTGCGTGTACGCGCGCTTGGAACCGCGGGGGCCATGGCCGCCGCACTGATGCTTTTCACATCCGGTCTCGCCGCCGCCGAACCGGCAACGGAGATCACGGTGGACGGCCTCTACCTGGTCAATGTCGACCTGAAGCCGGGCACCTACCTGGCCGACGGGACGCCGGATCCGGCCACCGGCGGCTGCTGGTGGCGGCGGTTGTGGCATGCCCAGACAGAGTCCGATTACAACGACCCGAACTACTACATCATCGCCAGCGATTTCACCCGCACCAAACCGGTGCGCGTGGTCATCGAGGCCGGGGATGTCGCATTCAGCACCCAGAATTGCGGCGCCTGACGGCTGGTTCCGGACGTGCACACCGGTTCGTTCGGCTGAACAATTCAGGATAAATCGGACATTGATGTAGAACGGTTTCTTTTTGGGTACCCCCGTCAGCGGCACCGCATCGCACGGTCCGTACACACCGGAGGTACACCATGAACCAATCCGATCCGTCCCAGCACCTTCGATTCGCCTGGCGCAAGAGCAGCTTCAGCGGACCCAACGGCAATTGCGTCGAAGCGGCCCGCCTGCCCGACGGCAGTGTGGCCGTACGCAACAGCAATGATCCGGACGCGGGCATTCTGCTGTTCCGGAAGTCGGAGATGGCCGCGTGGATCGCCGGGTGCAAGGCCGGGGAATTCGACGACCTCGCCTAGCTCCCGCCGACTCGGAAAATCGGGAGAGCCGCCCCACCGCCGGGGCGGTTCTCCCGTCGTAGGGTGGCCTGCATGACGAGGCGCAAGATTCTCATAACCGGTGCGAGTTCGGGCCTGGGCGCGGGCATGGCCCGCGAATTCGCCCGGCGCGGCCGCGATCTGGCCCTGTGCGCACGACGGGTGGCGAATCTGGAGGAGTTGCGCGCCGAACTGCTGGCCACCCATCCGGACATCACGGTGGCGGTGCGCGCCCTAGACGTGGACGATCACGCGACGGTGCCCGTGGTCTTCGGTGAACTGCGCGAGGAACTGGGCGGGCTGGACCGGGTCGTGGTGAATGCGGGCATCGGCAAGGGCGCGCTCGTGGGCACCGGGCGCGCCGCCGCCAATCTGGCCACGGCCACCACGAATTTCGTGAGCGCCCTCGCTCAGGCCGAGGCCGCCATGAGCATCTTCCGCGCCCAGGACGCCGGGCATCTGGTGCTCATCTCGTCCGTGAGCGCGGTGCGCGGACTGCCCGGGAAGAAGGCCGCCTATTCGGCCAGCAAGGCCGGGCTCTCGGCGCTGGGCGAGGCGCTGGCGATCGAGTTGCGCCGCAGCCCGATCAAGGTCACCACCGTGCAGCCGGGTTTCATCGCCACCGATCTGTCCGCCCGCGCCGGTGACGCCAAACTCGTTGCCCCGCTGGACAAGGGCGTTCGGGCCATGGTGGCCGCCATCGAACGGGAGGCGGTGCGCGCCTCGGTGCCGGAATGGCCGTGGCGGGCGCTGGCCGCCGTCATGCCGCTGCTGCCGCGCGGCGTCATGGCGCGTATGGGCTGAACCTTCCCCCGCCCGCCTCGCCCCAACTAGGTTGGCCCACATGGCGAAATTCACGACCTGGGACGGCTTGCAGCTGAACTACACGGTGTGGGAGGGCGAGGGCACGCCGGTGGTGCTCCAGCACGGCATCGTCGCCGATACCAATGCCAACTGGATGAGCGTGGGGGTGGTGTCGGCGCTGCAGCGGGCCGGGCATCACATTGTCTCCCTGGATGCGCGCGGGCACGGGCGCTCGGAGAAACCGCACGATCCGGCGCGGTACTCCTGGCAGGCCATGGCCGCCGATGTGCGCGCGCTCTACGACGAGCTCGGACTGGATCGGGTCGTGCAGGTGGGGTATTCGATGGGCGGCATCATCTCGCTGCTGGTCGCGGCCGCCGACCAGCGGGTCGAACGGCTCGCGGTGGGCGGTATCGGCTCCGGCGTGGTGGACTGCGGCGGCATCGACTGGCGGGTGATCGCCGCCGAGGACGTCATCACGGCCATGCGGGGCGACGGGGTCGGCGCGCCCCCGATCGCGCGCATGTTCCGGATCCTGGCCGATGCGGTCGGTTCGGATCGCGAGGCCATCGCCGCGGTGGCCGCGGCCTTGAACGAGGCCCCGATCAAGAGCGTCGCGGATATCTCGGTGCCGACGCTGGTGCTGGCGGGCAATTCGGATCCGTTCGCCGCCGAACCCGAGCGGCTGGCCGCGGCCTTCCCGGACGCCGGGCTGGCGGTGGTGCCCGGCGATCACCTCATGGCCGTCGCCGATCCGGGATTCTCGCAGGCCCTGGTCGAATTCCTGGGCTGAGCGGCCCGCCGTCAGTACTGGCGGCGGTGCGGCACGAATTCCAGGGTGAGCAGCGCCGCCGCCGCGATCAGCACCTCGCGCATGCGCACCAGCACGAAGCGCTGATCGGCGAACGCGTGGAACTTGCGCAGGAAGCGGTACAGCGATTCCAGCCGAATGAGCGGATCGCCCAGGCGCACGGCCAGATACACCAGTTCGGCCACGCGCGAACGCTGCTTGTCGGCGAAGAGCTCCGGAAAGGCCGCGAACGCCAGCGAGATTCGGGTGATGCCGTGTGCGCGGGCGTAATCGACCAGGTCGAGGATCATGCGCTCGTCCAGGCCATTGGGGGCGTCGTGCCGCCGCCAGGGCACGTCCAGGCTCAATCCCGTTCCGTCGCCGGAGATCCCGTAGCGCTGGAAACCGGCGATACGGCCGTCGGCATCGCGTGCCAGCACCACCAGCATGCCGGGGTTCCGGCCGTCCAGCAGATGGTCGAGGATCATGGAGAATCCGCGCGTCTGCCGCCCGCTCCCCCATTCGTCGACAATGCCCAGCAGCGCTTCGCGCTGATACCCGGTGAGCGCGGTCTCGGGCAGGATCTCGGTGGTGACGCCGAAATTCCGGGTGCGGCTGACCGCTTGGCGCAGATTGCGGAACCAGCGGCCCGCCATATCGAAGTCGCCGACCTCGAGAACCACATCGCGGCCCACGGCAATGGCGCGCAGCCCGCGATGGTCGAGCGCGCGCTCCTGCCACAGCCGCGTGAGCTCCGGGCTCGCACCCAGCACCGCAATGCGCCAGCCCTGCTCACCCGCGAAAACCGAGAACTCGCCCACCAGTTCGGCGAAGACGCGCCGATCGCCAATGGGATCGCCCGCGACCACGGCAATGCCGAACCGCGTCCGATAGGCAATGGCCGCACCGGCGTCGGCGCTGAAGAAGTAGCTCTTGGACGAGTGCAAGGCGAACGGGGCCAGCGGATCTCCCGCACTGCGCCGCACCAGCTCGGCCACCCGCGGCAGCTGTTCGGGCTGCGGCCTGCTGCCCACCGGCAGCATGAGCACGAAGCCGCTCGCCGCGATCAGGACGAACCCGACGGCCGGATGATGGTCGCGGTAGCTGAGATTCGCCACCACCAGCACCACGACCGCCGCGGTGAGATGCACCAGGGTGACCGGCCTGCGCAGGTGCAGCCCGCGCGCGATGAACAGCCCCGCCATCGCCACCGCCAGGAACCACACGTGATCAGTACCGTGCCGCGGGGTGCGCTCGGCCGCCCACACCAGCACCAGACTGCCCAGCACCAGCACCCCGATGAGCGGCATGCGGGCGCCCGGCCCGGCCGCGAACGCTCGTTCGCGATAGCCGCTCAGCGTGGTCGGCCGCACCGCCGCGCGTTGCTCACCTATGCGTCCCCCGCTGTTCGTTCCGCCCGCCTTCCCCATCACCGCTCCCTCTGCTCCTACCCGACACACTAAGTCGGACAAGCTCACCGGGGCACGCGGTTATTCCAGCCAGGGCGGCGGCGGGGTCGCCAGCACCGGGTCGGTAATGCCGCCGGGGCAGGCCAGGGCGGGGGCGTCCCAGCCCGCCAGCTTGGCGCTGTTGGCGTAGACGGAGCGGTAGAACTCGAGGACTGATTCGACCGGATTCGCGCTCTGCCAGGCCGCGTCGTAGGAGTAGTAGGCCGATCCGGCCGGTACCCATTTCGCTTCCGCAGGGCGGATCGGCAGGGCTCGCAGGCCATCGGGTTCGGGGTAGGCGTAGGAGTAGAAGGTCGGCTCGGGCACATCGTCGTCGCCGTACCAGAAGCCCGCGCTGATCTGCTCACGCGAATACGATTCGCGGGTGGGCGCTTCCACCGTCGCGGCCGGGGTCAGCTTGCGCTCGGAGAACCGCTGCACGGCGAGATCGAAGGAATGCCAGAAGAACTGGACCGGGCTGGTCTTGCCCGAGTACCCGGCGCTGTGCTCTTCGAGAATGCGGCCCACCTGGCTCAGTACCCGGAAGGCGCGCTGCGCGGCCGCGGGGTCGTAGTGGTGGTGTTCCTCGTCCTGATCGAAGGGCCGCTTGTGGTCGGGCAGCTTGTAGGGCTGTGGCTGCGCGATGGTGACTTCCACGCCCAGGTCGCGCAGCCCACGCATGCTCTCGGCGTAGAAGCTCGCCACCGACTGCCCGCCCAGCGGGATCTCCGCCTCGATCCCCCGCGTGCCCGCCATGCGCAGCACATGATCGAAGAAGTCGAATTCGCAGGTGAACACCGGCCCGTCGGCGGCGCTGCCGAGCGGCACGGTGGTCCAGCCGCGCGCGGTGAGCCGGTAGGTCATATGCCACCAGTGGTTGCGGCGGATGCCCTTGGCCAGCGCGACCTTGCCGATGATCTGGGAATAGCGGTGCAGCGTCTCCTTGGTGGGCCGCCACTCCTGATACGGGAGGGCCGGGAGGACCTCCCGGGTCGCGGTGCCCGGTCCGACGGCGGATTCGGCCATATCTCTGCCCTTTCGTGTGAACGATGCGGCACAGCTCCTGCCATGCTACTCAGCTATCGAGCGGCTATCACTCCGGTGCGGCGGCGCTCACCCGCGCGGCCAGCCGTGCGGCATGGGTGGGCCCGTCGGGGACGTGCGCCGGGCGCAGCGCGTCGAATTCCTTGCGCAGCACCGGGATCACTTCTTCGCCCAGGAGATCCAGCTGTTCCAGCACCGTCTTCAGCGGCAGCCCGGCATGGTCCATGAGGAACAGCTGGCGCTGATAGTCGCCGAAGCTCTCGCGGAAGGTCAGCATCTTGTCGATGACCTCCTGGGGGCTGCCGACGGTGAGCGGGGCCTGTTCGGTGAACTCCTCCAGCGACGGCCCGTGCCCGTAGACCGGGGCATTGTCGAAGTAGGGCCGGAATTCGCGCATGGCGTCCTGGGAGTTCTTGCGCAGGAACACCTGCCCGCCCAGGCCCACCACGGCCTGATCGGCGGAACCGTGGCCGTAGTGCTCATAGCGGCGGCGGTACAGCTCGATGAGCCGCTGGAAGTGTTCCTTGGGCCAGAAGATGTTGTTGGCGAAGAACCCGTCGCCGTAGTACGCGGCCTGCTCGGCGATCTCGGGGCTGCGGATGGAACCGTGCCAGACGAACGGCGGCAGATCGTCCAAAGGCCGTGGCGTGGACGTGAATCCGCGCAGCGGCGTGCGGTGCTCGCCCTCCGAGTTCACCACGTCCTCGCGCCAGAGCCGGTGCAGCAGATGGTAGTTCTCCAGGGCCAGCGCGATGCCGTCCCGAATGTCCTTGCCGAACCAGGGATATATTGCCGCGGCCCATCATGAGATCCACCCGGCCGCCCGCCAGATGCTGCAGCATGGCGAAGTCCTCGGCGATCTTCACCGGGTCGTTGGTGGTGATGAGCGTGGTGGCGGTGGACAGGATGAGGCGCTCGGTGCGCGCGGCGATATAGCCGAGCAGGGTGGTCGGCGAGGACGGCACGAAGGGCGGATTGTGGTGCTCGCCGGTCGCGAACACGTCGAGGCCCACCTCCTCGGCCTTCTGCGCGATGGTGACGATGGCCCGGATGCGCTCGCCCTCGCTCGGCGTCCGGCCGGTGGTGGGGTCCATGGTCACGTCGCCGACGCTGAAAATTCCGAACTGCACGGGTCCTCCTCGGGCTCGCCTCCACATTTGGTGGATATAGCAACCAATTGAACCACGGGGCATCCGGGCATATTCCGGGCGCTACCTGGGCCACTGCGCGCCGGTGAGAATACTCGCAAACTGTCTGCGACAACAACGAAACACCCAGTAGTGCAATATCTTTCGCAGTATCCTGAATATTCCCCGCGCAACGCCGCGCCGCGCCGAGTTCTATGCGGCCCCAACCACGAACAGGGGGTAGATCCGCATGGCGGACATCACCGTCGGTACGGCATACGCCGTGGTCGTCACCGCGGTCGCCGACCCGAGGCAGGTCGAGGGACTGGAATGGGACCGGGCCGTGGAGTATCTGCCGAGCCTGGATTCCCGCGCCATGCAGAATTGGGTCCGATCGCAGGAGGGCAAGGAAGCGGCGGTGCGGCACGGGGTGGTCATTCCCGGCTCGCAGCGCAAGGTCGCCTCGCGGCAGCCCTATCGGGAGGTGTGCGTGCCCGCCGCGGAATATCAATTGTTCAGCGCCGCGGTGCGCGCCCGGCCGCGCCTGGCGCTGGAAACGGCGCGGCGGGAAGAGGATTCCCGCCATCGCCTACTGCTCGGAGTAGGGACGGGACAGGCGGCCGACGCGAATGACAGGTCGATCAGTTTCGCTTAGCAGGCGAAGTTACATTCATCATCTGGAATGATGCTGTACCTGTCGTGCCCGGCTCAGTTCCCGTACTCCTATTCAAGTCCCTGTTCGATTGTGGCGCAACTCATTTAACGGCGAACAGCGACGCGTACACCAGCCGGTCGTGCTCGCCGACGAGCTGCCCGGTGAGGCCGTCGCCGGTCACCGTGTGCAGCCGCAGATCGAGGTAGCGCTCCTGCTCCACGGCCCGCACCTCGGTGGCGGCGGGCATCCACGACAGCACCCGCTCGGCCTCGCGCGCCCGCTCGCGCTCGAGTTCCGCTCGCAGCGTGGCCAGGTCACCGGCCGCGAACGGCTCGGGCTCAGCGGGCTGCGGCTCGGCGTAGTGGGCGGCGACGCTGTAGGCGAAGCACACCAGCGCCATCCACATCTCGGCGAAGTACCGCGGATCGGGCGCGATCTCGAGACCCGCGAACTCCTCGCCGACGAAGAACAGCGCGCCCAGCTGGCCGGGCAGCAACTCCAAGCGGCTGCGGAACTGCGTGAGCACCGGTCGCTTCCGCGTGAGGATCTGCTCCAGATGCCCGCGCGAAGGCAGGCCGTAACCGGCGCTGGTGCTGGCGATATCGCTCCACAGCTTCGAATAGTCCTCGACGCCGCGCCGGGCCAGGGCCTTGGCGCGCAGCTCCAGGGGCAGCACGAAGAACCACTGATCGCGACCCTCGAGGTAGCCGCCCTGGGCGGCCTGGACGCAGACGGCGTCGTCGAAGCGGCGGGTCTCCCCCGCGCCCAGGAACGCCGCCGAGCACAGCGCGTGATTCTGCGCGCCCTCCTGGATATAGCCGATGTGCAGGGGCACGATGGCCACCCCGGAGGCCGCGCCATTGTGCAGTTCCACGCTGCCGTAGCCGACCACGCGGTGCAGCTTCAGCCCCGAGCGCGGCGGCACGATGCCGGGCCGCTCGGGACCGTGAATGGGCACCATGGTGAGCGCGCCCGCGCGCTGCGGCTCATTCAGCCGGTAACCGGTCAGATCGACGGGTGCGCGCACCAGGGTGTCGAGTCGAGTCGTGGTGCGGGTCAATGGATTGCTCCTTCCATGCGGTTGGCCAGGAAACGCAGCGCGGTGGCGCGAATCCAGGCCGCACCGGGCGGGCAGTGGGCGAACAGCCACGGCAGCAGCGCGGCGAAATCGTCCTGATGCCAGAAGCCGTGGGCGGGCAGGGCGGGTGCGGGATCGCGCAGCGCCAGGGCATCGCTCCCGGTGAAGGTGGCGCGGCACAGCACGATCGGGGTGCGGACCTCGATATAGCGCAGCGTCTCCACCACGCGGGCGAGATCGCCGGGCAGCCGGTTCTCGTAGCCGTCGGTGACGATGGCGACGAGATCCGGTGCGGCGTCCAGCGCGTCGAGCAGGCCGACGGCCAGATCGGTGGGCCCGGTCTGACCCGCGCCGACCTCGACGACGGTGAGCCGCTCGCACACCTGCGCCAGCACCAGTCGCAGCGCTTCGGCCTGCGACAGCAGCGCCCATTCGCGATCGCCGTACCCGCGCATGGAGTCCGACCCGTCCAGCATCAGCGCCACGTGCCCGGCCAGCCGCGGCAGGTCACGGGTCGCCGCGGCGACGTAGCCGGCCAGCGCGGGCCGCAATTCGGCCACGGGGCCGCCGCGGTACACGTGCACCAGGGTGGCCGCGATATCGCCGCGACTGGTGGTGGTGACGACCGGCTCGCGCTCGCGCACGGCCTCCAGCGGCGCGATGGGCTGCCGGGGCAGCGGCGCGCCGTAGGTTCCGGGCCGGTACAGCGCCCGCACCCGCTCGCTCGCGGCGGCCGGATTCGCACTGAACCGCAACAGCTTTCGATGCAGCTCCGCCGAGTCCAGCTCTCCCTCCGCGATCAGGCGCGCGCAGCCGCGCGCGGTGGCCTTGCCGAGCGCGTGCTCGAAGCAGTCGACCAGCGCCGGATGCCGGGCCACGATGATCTCCTCCGACTCGGGATGATCCAGCACGAAGGCGACCACGGCGCGCGTGACGTGCTTGTTGTTCACCCGCATGCGGCGCAGCGCCAGCAGCACGGTCACGACGAGCACCGGCGGCAGCCCGAAAAGCAGTGCGCGCGTCGACTTCTCGAGAATCTCGCGACTCCCCTCGCCCATCCCGGCGCGCGAGGCCGCGAGGATCTGCAGGAGCACGCGGGCGCGCTGCTGTTCGTGCACGCCAGGCACCAGGGCCAGCAGCGCGTATCCCTCCGGATCGGCGGCATAGGCCCCGCGGTGCAGTTCCGCATCGTCCCACGCCACGACACCGGCCCGGGACAGCACCAGGGGCGTGCGGTGGGTACGGAGGTGGTCGAGCATGACTGCGGTGTTCATTCCGAAAGTGTAGGAAGCTTCACAATCGCGAGCCATTGATTTTCTTTGCGCTACAGACTATTTGACTCTCCCCGGGAATTACCCCGACAGCGTGCGCCGCACCTCCCCGAATTGCGGCTAACTCCTGGCTACGCGCCATTGCCTCGCTCGGGGTGCTGGTGCCCCTGGCCGTGCACTTCTCGGGACATGCGGCGGCGCATCGGCCCCTGGAGCGCTGGAAGGAGTGGACCACGCGGCACCACTACAGCATCATGGCCGTGCTGTTCGTCATGCTCAGCGCGAAATCGCTGGGCGACGGGATCAGCGGGCTGCTCTGAGGTATACGGAAATGGGGCCCTGCCGACCACCGGCAGGGCCCCATTTTCCCGTGATCACGACAGCGTGATCACGCCTTCGCGTCACTGTGAGATGAGGGAATCACGGTGTGACAATGGCGAAGTCCGGGTCGGGCTCGTCGAACAGGCCCGCGAGTTTCATGAAGCTCTGTATGTCGCCCTCGATGGTGATGGCGCCGGATTGCACGGCCGCGCCGATGTCCTGCCCGGCGAGCAGGACGCCGATGAGGGTCGCGCGGGCGAGAGTGAAAGTCACGTCCGGGGGCGGCAGTTTGTCGCCGTCGCGGCGGTCGTAGTGCACCAGCAGGCCATTGCGCAGTTCGAGGCGGTGGGTGCGCATCTCATCGGTGAACTGCCAATCGCTGACGGCCTTCTCGTTCCAGGCCTTCGGTCCGTCCAGGCGCAGCGCCATGGCGTCGAAGACCTGCTCGATGGTCAGCGCCGCCAGCATGGTCGGCGAGCTGGCCTTGGTCGGCGTCCCCACATTGCCATTGCGCAATTCGTAAGCGCCCATGAGGAAGAAGTTGCGCCAGGTGGCGTTCTCCGCGCCGTAGCCGAGTTGCTCGTAGTTGCTGGCGAGCAGGGTTTTCGCGGCCTCGTTGGCCGGGTCGGCGAAGATGACGTAGTTGACCACCTGCGCGACCCAGCGGTAGTCGCCGTTGTCGTAGGCGATGAGGGCCTTGCGCAGCACCTCCTCCGCGCCGCCCATGAATTCCACGTGCCGCTTGGCGGATTCGACCGGCGGGTGCTCCCACAGGTGCGCCGGATTGCCGTCGAACCAGCCCATGTAGCGCTGGTAGATGGCCTTCACGTTATGGCTGACCGAACCGTAGTAGCCGTGCGTGTTCCACGCCGCCGCGAGAGCCGGTGGCATTTCGATCATTTCGGCGATCCCGCTGCCGACATAGCCCTGGTTCAGCCGTCGCAGCGTCTGATCGTGCAGGTACCCGTACAGATCCCGTTGAAGCGAAAGGTATTCCACCAGTCGCTCGGTGCCCCAGGTCGGCCAGTGATGCGAGGCGAACACGACATCGGATTCGCGCGCGTACAGATTGATGGACTCGGTCAGGTACTGCGCCCACACGTGCGGGTCGCGCACCAGCGCACCGCGCAATGTGAGCAGATTGTGCAGGGTGTGAGTCGCGTTCTCCGCCATGCAGAGTGCGCGATGGTCGGGGAAGAAGAAATTCATCTCCGACGGGGCCTCGGTGCCCGGGGTGATCTGGAAGACGATCCGCACCCCGTCGAGGATCTCCTCCTGCCCGGTGTAGGTGATGTCCTTGGTCGGCGCGATGAGCGTGACGGTGCCGGTCGAGGTGGTCTGCCCGAGGCCCGCGCCGATCTGCCCCTTCGCCCCGCGCGGCAGGGCCGCGCCGTACATGTAGGCCGCGCGGCGCGCCATGGCCGTTCCGGCATAGATGTTCTCGACCACGGCATGTTCCAGGAATCCGGCGGGAGCCAGCACCGGGCACCGCCCCGATTCGGCGTCTGCGACGGTGGTGACGCCCCTCGCGCCACCGAAATGGTCCACGTGCGAATGGGTGTAGATCAGGCCGGTCACCGGCCGCTGCCCGCGATGGGCGTAGTACAGCTCCAACCCGGCCTCGGCGGACTCCGCCGAGATGAGTGGATCGATCACGAGCACACCGGTTTTGCCCTCGATCAACGTCATGTTCGACAGATCGAGACCGCGGATCTGATAGATCCCCTCGGTCACCTCGTACAGCCCCTGCCGGATGTTCAGCCCGGACTGCCGCCACAGGCTCGGATGCACCGAGGCCGGGCAGGAACCCTTCAGAAATCCGTAGGAGTCGTTGTCCCACACGACATTCCCATCGGAATCCTGGACCACGCCGGGTTCGAGCGCGGCAATGAAACCGCGATCGGCGTCGGCCTGATCGGCGGTGTCACCGAAGGGCAGTTCGGCGGTGGCCCGCTGGTGCTGTTCGAGAATGTAGGTGCTCGGATCGACTGCGCTCAACTGTCTTCTCCTTACGGCGTGACAATGTTGAAGTTGGGGTCCGGCTTATCGAAAAGTCCCTTGAGCTGCGCGAGTACGGCCATACTGCCGTCGACCTTGATATCGCCCTTGGCAATGGCGTCCTGCATATTGCCGCCGCCGATCATGTTCTGGATGAACCCGCCGCGGGTGAGGGTGATGGTGGCGTCCGGGGCGGGCAGCCCGTCGTCCGGCCACCGGTCGTAGTGGATGAGCACGCCATTGCGCAGTTCGGCGCGATGCACCCGGTCGTCGTTGTCGCTGAACTTCCAGTCCGTGGTGACCTTGGCGTCCCACGCCTTGGGGCCGTTGACGAACAGTGAGATGGCGTCGAACGCCTGATCCACGGCCAGCGCGGCCAGTAGGCCCTTGGAATTCGCGGCCGTCGGCGTGCCGAACGAGCCATTGCGCAATTCGTACGCGCCGGAGAGATAGAAGTTGCGCCAAGTGGCGTTCTCCGAGCCGTAGCCGAGCTGTTCGAAGGCGCTGGCCTCCAGGTCTTTCGCCTTCTTGTTGTCCGGGTCGGCGAAGATCACGTAGTTGGTGAGCTGCACCGCCCAGCGGAAATCGGCGTCGTCGTACGCCTTTTGCGCCTTCTTCAGCACCGCGTTCGCCCCGCCCATGGCATCAACGTGCCGCGTGGCATTGTCGACCGGCGGGTGCTCCCACAGATGCGCCGGATTGCCGTCGAACCAGCCCATGTAGCGCTGGTAGATGGCCTTCACATTGTGGCTGACCGAACCGTAGTAACCGTGTGTGTTCCACTGCTTTTCGAGCGCGGGCGGCATCCGCATCTGCTCGGCGATCTCGCTGCCCACATAACCCAGATTGAGCATGCGCAGCGTCTGATCATTGAGGTAGCCGTACAGATCCCGTTGGGTGGACAGGAAATCCACGATCTTGTCGGTGCCCCAGATCGGCCAGTGGTGCGAGGAGAACACCACATCCGATTGGCGCGCATACAGATTGATGGACTCGGTCAGATACTTCGACCACACGTGCGGGTCGCGCACCAGCGCACCGCGCAGCGTGAGGATATTGTGCAGCGTGTGCGTGGCGTTCTCGGCCATGCACAGAATGCGGCGGTCGGGGAAGTAGAAGTTCATCTCCGACGGGGCCTCGGTGCCCGGGGTGATCTGGAAGACGATGCGCATACCGTCGATGACGTGCTCTTCACCGGTCTTGGCGACCGACACCGTCGGATCGATGAGGGTGACCGTGCCGACCGAGGTGGTCTGCCCCAGCCCCGCGCCGATCTGCCCCTTCTCACCGCGCGGCAGGGCCGCGCCGTACATGTACGCGGCGCAGCGGGCCATGGCCGTTCCGGCGTAGATGTTCTCCGAGACCGCGTGCTCGAGGAATCCGGAGGGAGCCACCACCGGGCATGTGCCCGCGGCCACGTCCTCGCGGGTGGTGACGCCCAGCGTGCCGCCGAAGTGATCGACATGCGAATGCGAGTAGATGAGCCCGGTCACAGGCCGGTTGCCGCGATGCTTGCGGTACAGCGCCAGCCCAGCGGCGGCGGTCTCGACGGAAATGAGCGGATCGATGACGATGACGCCGGTATCGCCCTCGATGAGGGTCATCTGCGACAGGTCCAGCCCGCGGATCTGATAGAAGCCGGGCGCGACCTCGTAGAGGCCCTGTTTGATGGTCAGCTGCGACTGCCGCCACAGGCTCGGATTGGCCGAGGACGGGCAGGAGCCCCGCAGGAATCCGTAGGAGTCGGTATCCCAGACCACCTTTCCCTTGTCGTCCTTGATCACGCCCGGTTGCAGCGCCTCGAGGAAACCGCGATCGGCGTCGGCGAAATCGGTGGTGTCGGAGAACGGGTAGGCGTCGAGGACCTTGCGGTTCGCCTCGGCAATGGCATCGGTCGGATCGGTCTGCGTCGCGGACGGATTCACCTCGTCCGACGAGCCGCAGCCGGTCAGGGCCCCGCCCACGCCGACCGCGGCCAGGGCCGCCGCGCCGACGCCGAGCATGCCGCGCCGGGATACCCGACCGGGCCGTTCCTTGTCCGAATTGTCCATGTCTTCGGGCTTGCCGCCGACGATCACCGCGCGCTCCTGCCTCTCTATCGAGCCGGTACCCGCGAACCAGCCAAGCATCGATAGCTGAAAGTTCGCGGAATGACACTCACTCTAGCTTTATTACAGTCAGACTGCAATAGTGATGGCATGCAGAACGCACGAACCCGCTCTCGCCCGGTCGCGGCGCGCTGTGATCGGATACAGGCATGAGTGACGACGGCACGACAGCTCGCCGCCGCAGGCGCAATCCGGAGCAGACCCGCAAGGCGATCCTCGACGCCCTGATCGAGGCGCTGCAGGCGGGCCGGTACAGCCCGACCGCCAAGGAGCTGGCGGCCACCGCGGGCGTCTCCGAGCGCAGCGTCTTCGTGCACTTCCCGGATCTCAACGAATTGCGCATCGCGGCCGCGAGCGCGCAGTCGGACTATGTCGAAACGCTGCTCGTCACATCGGATCCCGCACTGCCCCTGGACCAGCGCATCGACGCCGTGGTGCGCCAGAGCGAGGCCGCCTTCACCGCGCAGCGCAATCCACGTCCGCTGGGATTGCTGGAGTCCAAGACGATTCCGGCCATCGACGAGCGAATGCGGGCGACCGACAAGCGCATCCGGGACGCGCTGGCGCACACCTTCGCACCCGAACTGACCCGGGGCGGCGACGAGGACACCGAACTGCTCGATCTCCTCGAGGCCACCGCGACCTGGGCCTACCGGCATCAGCTGGTCGACCGGCGCGGACTGTCGCAGCGCGCGGCCTCGGCCGCCATCGGCCGCGCGCTGCGGGCGCTGCTCAGCGCCGACTGAGCACGGCTCAGTTGCGATCGAAAACGATGACCTGGCGCACGGCCCTGCCCTCGGCGAGCAGGTCCATGGCCTCGTTGATGCGCGACAACTCGATGCGATCGGAGATGAGCCGCTCCACCGGGAGCCGCCCCTCCCGCCACATCTGCTCGTAGCGCGGGATATCGCGCGCCGGAACGGCCGAGCCGAGATAGCTGCCCACCAGGGTGCGGGCCGCGGCGGTAATGCTCAGTGCCGGGATCTGCGCCACGGCGCTCGGCGCGGGCAGGCCCACGGTAATGATGGTGCCGCCGGGAGCCGTTGCCGCATAGGCGGTTTCGAGCGCCGCCGGATGCCCGGCGCACTTCACCACGTAGCGCGCCCGAATGCCTTCCGCGCGCAGCCGATCCGGCGTGTAGACCTCGCTCGCGCCGAGTTCCTCGGCCATGGCGAGCTTCTCCGGCAGCCGGTCCACGGCGATCACGCGACCCACGCCGATGGCCTTGGCGACCAGCAGCGCCGCCATGCCGACGCCGCCGAGCCCAACCACCATGAGGCTGTCCCGCGGGCGCGGGTCGGCGACATTGAGCACCGCTCCCCCGCCGGTCAGCACCGCGCAGCCGAACAGCGCCGCGATCTCGGCGGGGACATCGGCGCCGACCGGCACCACCGAGGCCCGGTCCACCACCACGTGGGTGGCGAAACCGGAGACCCCGAGGTGATGACGGACGCGGTCACCGGCGCGCGTGAGGTGACCCGGGTGATGCAGCAGCTCCCCGGCATTGTTGCTGCGGGAGCCCTCCGAACAGGGCAGTTGCCCGCCTCGTTCGCAGGCGTCGCACTTCTCGCAGCGCGGCAGGAAGGACATGACGACCCGTTGCCCTGCAACAAGATCCGATACCCGCGCACCGGTCGCGATCACGGTGCCCGCCGCCTCGTGCCCGAGCAGCATGGGCAGCAGCCGTGGCCGATTGCCGTCCACCACACTGAGATCGGAGTGGCAGATGCCCGCCGCCTCGATGGCGACCAGGACCTCGGTGGGTCCGGGATCGCCGAGTTCGAGTTCGCTCACGGCGATCGGCCGCGACTGCGCGTAGGGCCGCGCACGGCCGATCTCCTCGAGGACCGCGCCGGTGGTACGCATCAGATTTCGACCATCTGATGGTCGGCGACGGAGCGGCTCAGGAAGCGCAGGTGGTCGCTGGAGTCGCCGAGGGTGTGTTCGATGGCGGTGAGCCGCGCGGTGTAGTGGCCGACCGGGTATTCGGCGGTCATGCCGATGCCGCCGTGCATCTGGATGGCCTCCTGGCCGATGTGGCGAGCGGAGCGGCCGATGCGCAGTTTGGCGCGCGAGGCCACCACCGGGTCGACGATGCCGTCGGCCAGGGACATGGAGGCGTACAGGCTCATGCTGCGCGCCAGCTCCAGCGAGACGTACATATCGGCGGCGCGCTGGGTCAGCGTCTGGAAGGTGCGCAGCGGAACGCCGAACTGCTTGCGGGTCTTCAGGTATTCGGCGGTGAGCCGCAGCGATTCCTCCATGCAGCCGATGGCCTCGGCGCACAGGGCGGCCTGGGCGGCGGCAATGGCGGCGGTAATGGCCTCGGTGACATCGACGGCCTCGCCGAGGGGTTCGGCCGCAACACCGTCGAATTCGATATCCGCGCCGCGCAGCCCGTCGTGGGTGGCGAAGCCGGTGCGGCGCACACCCGCGGCCGCCGGGTCGACCAGGAACAGCCCGAGGCCGTCCCCGACCTTGGCGCTCACGATCAGCAGATCGGCGCAATCACCGTGCGGCACCGGATGTTTGCGGCCGGTGAAGCGCCAGCCGTCGCCGTCGCGGGCGACGTGGGTGGCGCCTTCGGTCGCGGGCCAGCGCAGACCGGGCTCGGCATGGGCGAAGGCCAGGCGCAGCTCGCCCTCGGCGACCTTGGGCAGCAGCTCCTTGCGCTGTGCGTCGGTGCCGACGCGGGCGATGAGACCGCCGGGCAGCAGCGCGCAGTCCAGCAGCGGTTCGGGGGCCAGGCGGCGGCCGAGTTCGGTGAGCACCAGCATGGCCTCGATGGGGCCAGCGCCCATACCGCCGTCCTCCTCGGCGAAAGTCAGCCCGAGCAGGCCGATTTCGGCGAAGGTGCGCCAGAGCTGCGGGTCCCAGCCCAGGTCGGTGCCGACGATGTCGGTGCGGCGTTCGGGGGTGTAGCCGCGGGCGAGCACGTCACGAACCGTGTCGCGCAGCATTTCCTGTTCGGTGGTGAGATCGAAATCCATGGCGCTGCCTCACAATCCGAGGATCGTCGAGGCGATGATGCTGCGCTGCACCTCGTTCGATCCTCCGTAGATCGATGTCTTGCGGTAGTTCAGGTAGGTGGCGGTGCTGCGGCGCGCCCAGTCCGGGCTCGCCTCGTCCTCGCGGGCCAGCGAATCCGGTCCGGCGATATCGACGAGCAGTTCGGTGACGGCCTGCTGGAGTTCGGTGCCGCGCAGCTTGAGGATGGACGACACCGGGTTCGGCTTGCCGTCGGCCGAACCCGCGGCGACCCGCAGCTGCACCAATTCCATTGCCAGCAGCTCGTTTTCGAGTTCGGACAGGCGGGTGGCGAACAGCGGATCGTCGAGCAGGGTCTGCTCGCCCAGCTTGGTCTGCTTGGCGTGCTCCTTGGCCAGCCACAGCCGCACCTTGGTCTGGCCGACGGCGGCAATGCCGGTGCGCTCGTTGCCGAGCAGGAACTTGGCGTAGGTCCAGCCCTGGTTCTCCTCGCCCACCAGCTGATTCGCGGGCACCCGCACGTTCTCCAGGAAGACCTCGTTGACCTCGTAGCCGCCGTCGATGAGCTCGATGGGCCGCACGGTCACGCCGGGGGTGTCCAGGGGGAACAGCAGCATGGAGATGCCCGCCTGCTTCTTGACCGACGGATCGGTGCGCACCAGGCAGAACATCCAGTCGGCGGACTGGGCGGCGGTGGTCCAGGTCTTCTGACCGTTCACGATGTAACTGTCGCCGTCGCGCACGGCGGTGGTGCGCAGCGAGGCCAGATCGGAACCGGCCTCGGGCTCGGAAAAGCCCTGGCACCACCAGATGTCGAGATTGGCGGTGGGCGGCAGGAAGCGCTCCTTCAGCTCCTGGGAGCCGAAGTGGGCGATGACCGGGCCGATCATATTGGCATTGAAGGTGAGCGGTTCGGGCACCGAGGCCAGCTGCAGCTCGTCGTGCCAGATATGGCGCTGAATGGGCGTCCAGTCCCGGCCGCCCCATTCGACCGGCCAGTTCGGCACCGCCAGCCTGTGCGCATTGAGGATGCGCTGGGTGGTGACGATGTCGTCCTTGCTCAGGTGCTGGCCGTGCCGGGCGCGGTTGCGGATCTCGGCCGGAATCTCGGTGCGGAAGAAGGCGCGGAGCTCGTCACGGAACGCGAGCTCGTCGTCGGTGAGCGCCAATTGCATGCGTTGACCTCCAATTTCGGGACGACCGGGACACAGGCGCGCCGCGACCCCGTCGATGCCGAATATGATACATAGTAGGTCCAACGTCTCAAATACTCCGATACGATGAGATCGACAGAAGGGAGCATCCGTGCCGAACACCGATCCGGCCCTCGGCGTCGGCGAACTCCTCGCCCGCCGCCACCGCGAGGCGAGCCTGCCCGGCAATCGCACCGACGGTCATCGCCTGGCCCTGGTCATCGAGGGCGGTTCCTCGCGCGGGGCGTATTCGCACGGCATGGCCATGGGCCTCGAGGAACTCGGCGTGCTCACCTGCTTCGACGCCGTCTACGGTGCGTCGGCCGGTGCGCTCAACGCCGCGTGGCTGCTGTGCGGGCGGGCGGCGACCGCGCGCCGGGCCTGGAATCCGGAGGTGATCAATCGCGTCATCTCCCCCGCCCGCGCCCTGCGCGGCGGCATTGTGGTGGACACCCGCTACCTGGTGCACACCGTGTACGAGCGCATCGTGCCCATGGACTTCCCGGCCATCCTGGCCAATCCGATCACCTTCCACCCCATGGCCACCGACGCCGATACCGGTGCGGCGGTGGATCTGCATCCCGGGCTCACCGATGTGCCCGCGGTCCAGGCCGCGCTGCGCGCCACCACCTGCCTGCCCATCCTGGCCGGACGCCCGATGCACATCGGCGGCCGCCGCTATGTCGACGCCGGACTCTCCGAATCCGTGCCCATCCGAACCGCATTCGCGCAGGGCGCCACCCGGGTGCTGGTGCTGCGCACCCGCCGGGCCGATGAGACCTCGCGCCCGCCTTCGGGGTTGGAGAGCCGCGTGGTGGCCCGGTTCCTGACCAGGCACGCACCCGGCACCGTGGCGGCCTGGCGCTCCCGCGCCGAGCACCAGCACCGCGAGGAGGCGGAATTCGCGACCGATCCGGCCGTCCTGCAGATCCGGCCGCCGCACGGCGCACCCGATATCGGGCGCGTGGATCGCGATCACGGCGTCCTGAGCCAGGCCCTCGAACTGGGCCGCGTGGCGACCGCCCGCACTTTGGCGCCATTCCTGACCCCTATGCTTTCCCAGTGAGCAGCGGCGCGGGAACCAGGACACCGGGGCGACCGGCATCGGCCAGTCCCGAGGACGTACTGAACGCCGCCACCGCGGTTTTCGTGGACGGTCAGCGCATCGACGTCAATGCCATCGCCACCCAGCTGGGCGTCAGCCGCGCCAGCGTCTACCGCTGGTTCGGCTCCCGGGACGGCCTCGTCGGGGCGGTGCTGAGCCGCCAGCTCGAACGCATGGTCGCCCACACCGACCGCCGCTGCCGCAGCACCGGCGAGAAGCGCCTGGAAGAGGTGCTCAACACCACCGTGCAATGGCTGGTCGACCACGATTCGCTGCGCACCTACTTCGACAACGAATCCACCGCCGCCCTGCGCATGATCACGCGCAGCGACGGACCGGTGCACCAGGCGGCGGTGGCCATGGTCGAGCGGCTCATCGAAAGCGCCGAGGCGCAAGGTTATCGGCCGCCCATCGAACGGGCGACCCTCGCCTACGCACTGGTGCGGCTCTGGGAAGCGTTCCTCTACAACGACGCCGTGGCGGGATTCCGCGGCGATGTGGAACGCCTGCGCCAGGTTCAGACAGCGCTGCTGCGCACCTGATTCAGCGAGCGCCGCACCCACAGCCAGGTCACGGCGAGCATGAGCACCAGCGCCGGTTTGCCGAGAACCAGTGCGACGGAACCGAGTAGCACCACCTTGTCGGTCAGATACAGCGGCACCATGATCACCAGGTGCGCCGCCCAGAAGACGAACCAGGCCAGGGTCACCGTGCGGTGCAACGCGATTCGCGCATCGGGATCGGCGTGCTCGGCGGGTTCCAGCCCGATCTTGCGGCACATCCACCGGCTGAGCGGGCGACCGGTGAGCAAGGTGAGGCCGAAGGCGAGCGTGGCGACCGCGCAGATCAGCAGATCCGGCAGATAGAAGCCGCGGCCCTCGCCGGTAATGCCCACGAACAGCGAGAACACCACCACGACGAGCAGCGAGACGGCAACGACCCGAATCGAGTCACCTTTCAGCAATCGGAAGAGCGCCATACCTCCGGCGACCCCGAGCGCGAGCAGCACGCCGAATTTGGCATTCACCGCCACGTACCCGATCAGGAAACCGATGGCCGGAGCCGCACCGTCGAGGATGTGCCCGGGACCGCCCAGCGCGCGGAACTTGCCCCACGCCTCGGCGGCTCCCGAGCGCGGCCGCTCGACGGTCTGCCTCACATCGAGCCCCAGGACTGCAGCAAATAGGTGATATTCGCGGCCAGCTGGGTGACCGTGGTCGCCAGATCGAGGGTCGCGGAGCCGAGGTTGATGATCGGGAAGTTCATGGTTCCTGCTTTCATTCGGAGCTCTATTGCAGTTTAACTGTAATAATGGAGATCGATGCGGGCAATGCCGATATGACTCGGCTCGCCGATGCTCGTGGCTGTGGCCCGCAACACAGAACGGACCTCCGGGGCCACATCGGGTCGAATCAGCAAATCGATAGCTATGCTCCGGTGGCGCTCCCACCCGGACCGATAAGGAGAGTGACATGCAGAACCATCAGGTGACGCGGCGCTGGGTACTGGGTACTGGTGCGGCGGTGGCGGCGGGTCTCGGACTGGCCGCGTGCGGCTCCGGCGATGACAAGCCCGCATCGTCCGGCGATGCGTCGAACGACCCGAAAGCCATTGCCGCCGATGCCTATACGTTCGGGTATCCGCTGGTGCTCATGGACGCCACCCGGGCGGCGCTCGGCTTCACCAACCAATTCGTGAACGCCACCACTCTCCCCGAGCCGGACGACCGGCTGGTGGTGCGGCTGAATCTGGACACGCTTTACTCGCAGGCCTGGCTGGATCTGGGCCCCGAACCCCTCGTCCTCCAGGTGCCCGGCATGGAGGCCGACAGGTACTGGCTCATGCAGATCACCGACGCGTGGAGCAATACGCGCCAGAACCCGAGCAGTATTCGCCCGCAGACGGCGGCGGGAGCGACCTCGCCGCCCTTCACCTATCTGGTCACCGGCCCCGGCTGGTCAGGTCGGGTGCCCGAGGGCATGACCCGCCTGGACCTGCCCACGAATACCGCGTGGGTACTCGGCCGGATTCAGGTCAACGGCACCGAGGACGTGCCGCGCGTGCTGGAGCTCCAGAATCAGCTGAAGCTGGTGCCGCTGAGCGCGTGGCTGCGCGGCGAGGACGCCGCGACCGGGCGGCCGTTCATCCCGAACCCGAGCCAGACCCCGCCGCCCGCGCAGGTGGCGGCCATGGACGGGCCCGCGTTCTTCGACAAGCTGTGCGCGCTCATGGCCGCCAATCCGCCCGCACCGGCGGACGCGCCCGCGCTGGAACGGTTCGCCACCATCGGCCTCGAGCCAGGCGCGACCGTGGACGGCCAATCCGCGCAGGCGCTGAACGACGGTGCGGCCCAGGCGAAGACGCAGATTCCGAAGTACGACGATCCGCGCACCAAACAGGAGAACGGCTGGACCTTCTCCACCGATCTGGGCGCCTACGGCACCAACTACGCGCTGCGCGCCCGCACCGCCATGCAGGCCCTGGGCGCGAACCTGGCCCAGGATGCGGTGTACCCCACCGTATTCGCCAAGGCCGACGACGGGGGCGCGAAAGTGCGCTACCGCCTGCACTTCCCGGCCGGTCAGCTGCCGCCGGTGGATGCCTTCTGGTCGCTGACGGCCTATGACGCGGACAGCTATCTGGTCCCGAACGCGGCGGATATCTACGCCATCGGGCACGACGTCCCGATCGTCGTGAATTCCGACGGCACGGTGGATATCGCGGTGCAGAACGAGGATCCGGGCATCAGTGTGCCCCAGGGCAATTGGCTGCCGATTCCGGCCTCCGGGAACTTCTCGCTCTCCATGCGGCTCTACGGCCCGAAGCAGGAGGCGCTCGACGGGGGCTGGAAGCCCCCGGTGCTCACTCCGGTGCGCTTAATCAGGCGAGTCCCCAGGCCTTCAGCAGGTAGGTGATGTTGGCGGCGAGAGCGGTGACCGAGTTCGCCAGATCGAGCGCAGCGGAACCGAGATTGATGATCGGCATAGCGTTCTACTTTCGATTCGGAGGCACAGACGCACTCCACAGTAGTTGCGTGCGCTAACGATGTGCATCGTGAATCGACTCACAGCTCATCCGGGCCGTCAGTGCTGTTCGGGCAGGTGCAGGCGTTTAAGCGACAGTGCGTTGAGCGCCACGATAATGCTGGACCCGGACATGGACATGGCGGCGATCTCCGGGCGCAGCGTGAAGCCGAACGCGGGCTCGAGGACACCGGCGGCAATGGGCAGTGCGAGGGTGTTGTAGCCGACCGCCCAGGCCAGGTTCTGCCGCATCTTGCGCAGCGTGCCGCGGCCGATGCGCAGCGCGGTGGGCACATCGAGGGGGTCGGAGCGCATGAGGACCACATCGGCGGTCTCGATGGCGACATCGGTGCCCGCGCCGATGGCAATGCCCAGATCGGCGCGGGCCAGCGCGGGCGCATCGTTCACGCCGTCGCCGACCATGGCGACTTTCTTTCCGCCGGACTGCAATTCGGCGATCTTGTCGGCCTTGTCGCCGGGCAGCACCTCGGCGATGACGGTGTCGATGCCGAGTTCGGCGGCGATCCGTTCGGCGGTGGCGCGATTGTCGCCGGTGAGCATGACCACCTCGACGCCCATCGCGTGCAGATCCCGCACGGCGGCGGCGGAACTGTCGCGGGGCGCGTCGGCAATGCCGATGACAGCCGCCGCCCGGCCGTCCACGGCGGCCAGGACCGCGGTCTGTCCCGCACCCGCCACCCGGTCGCGTGCGGAGGCCAAGTCGCCCAGGGGAATTCCCTCCCGCTCCAGCAGCCTGCGATTGCCGATGACCACCCGGCGGCCGTTCACGGTCGCGGTCGCGCCGTGGCCGGGAACGTTCTCGAAGTCTCGCGCCCGAACGCCGTTCGCGCCCTGCGCCTCGGCATGGCGGACGACGGCAGCCGCCAGCGGATGCTCGGATTCGCGTTCGACGGCGGCCAGCAGCGGGAGGAGTTCGGCGCTGCGCACCGCGCCGTCGGTGATGATCTCGGTGACCTCCGGCTCGCCCTTGGTGAGGGTGCCGGTCTTGTCCATGACCACGGTCTGGATGCGCGCGGAATTCTCCAGGGCCACGGCGCTTTTGAACAGCACACCGCGTTTCGCGCCAAGCCCGGTGCCGACCATGATGGCGGTCGGCGTGGCCAGGCCGAGGGCGTCGGGGCAGGTGATGACGACGACCGTGATGGCGAACAGCATGGCCTTGGCGAAGGTGGCGCCCGCCAGCAGCCACACCGTGAGCGTCAACGGACCGCCGATGAGCGCCACCAGGACCAGCCAGAAGGCGGCGCGGTCGGCCAGCCGCTGGCCGGGGGCCTTCGAATTCTGGGCCTGCTGCACCAGATTCACGATCTGGGCGAGCGCGGTATCGGAGCCGACCTTGGTGGCGCGCACCCGCAGCGTGCCGTTCTCGTTGAGGGTCGCGCCGATGACCTGCGCGCCGGGTTCCTTGTGCACCGGCAGGCTCTCACCGGTCACCATGGACTCGTCGACGTCGCTCTCGCCCTCCGCCACCACACCGTCGGTGGCGATCTTGGCGCCCGGGCGGACCAGCAGCACGTCGCCGACAATGACCTCGGCCGTGGGGATTTCGGTCTCCCGGCCGTCACGGATCACCACGGCCTGCGGCGGTGCGAGATCGAGCAGGGTGCGAATGGCGTCATTGGCGCCGCCGCGCGCCCGCATCTCGAACCAATGGCCCAGCAGCACGAAGGTGGCCAGCATGGTGGACGCCTCGTAGAAGACCTCGCCGCCGCCGGTGAGCGTGATGGCCAGCGAATACAGCCAGCCCGCACCGATGCCGACCGCGACGAGCACCATCATGTCGAGGGTGCGCGCCCGCAGTGCGCGCACGGCCCCGGTGAAGAAGATAGTCGAGGAGTAGAAGATCACCGGGAGGCTGAGGATCAGCGCCCAGATGTCCTGGCGCAGGCCGAACGGGGTCGGCACGTGCAGCCCGAACATGTCCGAGGCCATCGGCGACCAGAGCATCACCAGCAGCG
Source organism: Nocardia crassostreae (assembly GCF_001613405.1). Taxonomy (GTDB): domain Bacteria; phylum Actinomycetota; class Actinomycetes; order Mycobacteriales; family Mycobacteriaceae; genus Nocardia; species Nocardia crassostreae. The sequence goes on along the minus strand of NZ_BDCH01000020.1, from coordinate 116,432 downwards.
AGAAGACCAACGCGACCAGGAAGCGATTGCGCATATCCCGTGCCATGTCCGCCATGGACATCCCCGCGTGACCATCATGGTTGTGCTCGTCCGCGCCATGGCCCCGCTCGTCCACGGCGTGGCCCTGCTCGTCCGCGCCGTGCGCCGCGGACTCCCGCTTCGCGCCCTCGTGCTTCGCGGGTTCGGCCAGCGGATCGCAGATGTGGTTCGGCACCGATTGCCCGGCGCAGTGCAGGCCGCACTCGTGCACCCAGTCCCGCAGGTCCGCGACCGAGGTCAGGGCCGGGTCGTAGACCACGGTCGCGGTTTCGGAGACCGGATTGGGCTGTACCGACAGCACCCCCGGCCTGCGGCCCAGCACCGTCTCGACGACCCGCTGCTGGCTGGCCCAGTGCAGGCCGCGCATGTCCAGCACAGCGGTGCCCGGTTCGTTCTGCCGATCCATCTCGCCGCTCCTTCACCACCCGGGTGCACGATCCCTCTCGACGATATTCCCACCGGGGGTACTGATCGCGCAACCGGAGGTGCGGCGGCTAGCGAATGCCCGGGGTCGCCGGATCCGATCCGAAGCAGCCGACGATGTAGCAGCCGGGCGGCCAGTCCGACACCGGCGGGGCCAGCGGCTTGTCGAGGCAGGTCAGCAGGCCGCAGCCGGGATAGGCCATGGGGGCCGAGGCCGAGGGCGGCGAAGGTGGCGTCGGGATTGGTGATCATCGGGTCGGCCAGGCTGACATCGGGCCGCTCCTCGTAGGGGCCCGGATCGGCCAGTGTCGGCGAGAGGAAGGACGCCTCGAGGGCGCGCAGCACCTCGTGCGGGAAGCTGACCGCGTCACCGGGGATGGTGATGCCGGTCCAGCTGATCATCAGGCCCAGGCTGGGCACGATGATGTTGTCCTGGCGCATCATGCCGCCCATCTGCACGGCGTCGGCGGGCAGGCCCGGGAAGGTCGACCCGCAGCCCTCGCCGTTGACCACGAACAGGAACCCGTAGCAGGGGTTGATGTCATTGGGCGTGGTCGCCTGCGCCAGGTAATCCTCCGAAACCACTTGGGCGCCACCCCAATTGCCGTGGTTCATGACGAGCAGGCCGAGCTTGGCGAAATCGTCGGGCGGCAGGATGAGATGGGCGTAACCGTAGGTGTTGTCGCTGCGGTCCCGCGCCCAGTAGTAGTCGGTGGCGAGAATCCCCAAGGGGTCGAACAGCTTTCGTTGCGCGTACGCCTGGAAGTCCTCACCGACGGCCCGCTGCACCACATAGGCGAGCAGGTCCACGGCGCGCTGGCTGTACTGCCACGAGGTGCCCTGCGGATAGACGATCGGCATGGCCACCGCCTGGGCCACCACATTCGGATCCAATTGCACCAGGCCGGTGAGACCCTCCGAGGCCACCGCCACCTGCATGCCCGAGGTCTCGGTGAGCAGGCTGCGCACCGTGATCGCCCGATGTTCCGAATCACCCAGGCCCACAGGCAGATAGCGGTCGATGGGGTCGTCCACCCGCAGCTTGCCCTCGTCGACGGCGATACCGGCCACCATGGAGACCACCGGCTTGGTGGAGCTCCACAGATTCCACGGCATCCCGCCCGCGCGGTCGTTGGTGGGGCCCACGGCGACCTGGCAGTTGTTGCGGAAGACCTGGAAGGTGAAGCGCGTCCGGTCGGCGGCGAATTCGGTCGCCTTGCGCAGCAGCGCCGAATCCAGGCCCACCTCTTCGGGTGTCGCGGTCTGCGGGGCGCGCCCGCTGCTGACGTCACACCACTTCAGGCCGTCGGGCGCGGCCTGGGCGGCGGGCATGACGACCAGCATCATTGCCGCCGCCAGTACCGAAACCACCATGCCCGCCAACGAACGAATCACCCAGTCCTCCTCTGCCGCACTTCCGTTCGACTCATCGGCAGTTTCGGGCACTCGTTATCGATTCGTAGCCCCCGAATTACTTGGGCGAGGGTTTCCGGGGCGGGTCCGTGACCTCCGGATCCTCGGGTACAGAATTTCCTGAATACAGATTCTGATGTACTGTCAGGGCGTGGATACCCTCCTGCACATCGACGCGCTCAGCCGTTTCGGGCATGCGCTCTCGGACTCGACCCGGACCCGGATCCTGCTGCACCTGCGCACGGGTCCGAGCTATCCGTCCGATCTGGCCGACAGCATCGGGGTATCCCGGCAGATTCTCTCCAATCACCTGGCCTGCCTGCGCGGATGCGGTCTCGTCGTCGCGGTCCCCGAGGGCCGCCGCAGCCGCTACGAACTGGCCGATCCCCGCATCGGGCACGCGCTCGACGATCTGCTCGGACTGGTGCTGGCCGTCGATCCGAACTGCTGTCCGGACGCCGGGACGAAGGAGTGCTGCTGATGAGCGCACCCCTCGGAATGCCGTCGCTCATCCGCGCACCCGGCCCCACCCCGGAGCGTCGCGCGGTCCTGGCCCGGCGCATCCGGCTGCTGGTGGCCGCGACCATCACCTACAACGTCGTCGAGGCGGTGATCGCCCTCGCCGAGGGCACGCGCGTCTCGTCGGCGGCCCTCATCGGTTTCGGCTTGGACTCGGTCATCGAGGTGTCCTCGGCCGCCGCAGTGGCCTGGCAGTTCTCCGCCCGCGATCCGGCGCGGCGCGAACGAATCGCCTTGCGCATCATCGCGTTCTCGTTCTTCGCCCTCGCGTTCTACGTGAGCGTCGATGCCGTACGGTCATTGCTCGGCGTCGGTGCGGCGCGGCACTCCACCGTCGGGATCGTCTTGGCCGCGGTCAGTCTCGCGATCATGCCGATCCTGTCGTGGCAACAGCGCCGCGCCGGGCGCGAATTCGGTTCCGCCTCGGCGGTGGCCGATTCCAAGCAGACCCTGCTGTGCACCTATCTGTCGGCGGTGCTGCTGGCGGGCCTGCTGTTGAACAGCCTGTTCGGGTGGTCGTGGGCCGATCCCATTGCGGCGCTCGTCATCGCCGCCATTGCGGTGAAGGAGGGCCTGAACGCCTGGCGCGGCGATACTTGCTGTGCCACAACGCCACTCGCCGCCGCCGCGAACGACGACTGCGCCTGCTGCGACTGACGGCCTGCCCGAACAACACGGTCCGCGGCCTCGATCGATTCAACCCGCGGTCTGGAGCCGCCACTCCCGGCCGATCCCGCGCAGCAGCGCCGGATACACCAGCGTGTACCGGATCGGCTTGATCCCCACCATGTACACCCGGCCCAGCAGACCGTTGGGCCGCACCAATCCGGTCATCTGCGCGTAGTAGCCGCCCGTGCCGTCGGACACCCAGCCGAGGTGCAGCAGCACGTGCACGGTGCGGTTGGCGCTCTCGGCCAGCCACTCGTCGTGGGTTCGATACACCGACGTGAAAGGGACATCGGACATATCGGGTCCGCGGTCACCCCGCAGATCCGCGGGCAGGCGATCCCGCAGCGAAGCGACCCGCCTGCCGACGCGCTCGCGCGGCTTGTCCCAGCCGAACAGCGCGCCCAGCTTCCAGCGCAGCGCGAACAGCGCGCGCAGTATCGGATTGCCCTCGATGGCCTTGTCGTCCGGGCCGGTCATCTGCCGGACCAGCCGATCCAGATCGTCCGGACCGCCCGGGGTCGGCAGCGCCCAGACGTCCTCGACCTCGAAATCCGGGGTCAGCTCATGCACCCGCCAGGGCCGGGACGTGAATTCGGTATTCGGCAGCCTCATAGGGGATCTCCATCCGGTGTGACCACTGATCGCCATGAGTGCGACCATGGCTTCATGGTCGAGCAGCCGCGGGCGTGGCGTCTTGAACGAAACGGCAATACCGTTTTCGCCGCCGTCTGCGCCGAATTCGCCTGCTATGCCGAGGACTCCGGCCCCACCGGCGGCGCGCACCGCAATCCGGCCTGGCACCTGGGACTCCCCTGGGACGGTCCCATCACGGCCGTCGACGAGACGGGGCGAACGATCACCGGGGCCGGTCTGCTCGTCCCGCCGGGCCTGCTCTCCGCGGTCGAGCACGCCCCCGGCATCACCGCGCTGTGGATCGACCCGCACCGGCTGGCCATTCCGGGCACGCCGCGCATTCACGCGCTGACGCGCAGCCAAGCCCAGCGCCTGCTGACCGCCATTACCGACGATTTCGATCCGGAGCGCCTGCGCCACACGGTCCACCGGATATTCGGCGGATCGCCGCTCGTCGATCCCCGGTTGCAGCAGGTCCTGCAGGTTCTCGACCACGACGTCGAGATCGACGAGCTGGCCGATCGGGTCGGACTCTCACCCCGGCGGCTGCGCCAGCTCTCCGGTCAGTTACTCGGCGGCCCGCTCGTCAAGCTGCGCCGCTGGCATCGCCTGCGGGAGGCCGGGCTCCAGCTTCCCTTCCTCCCGGCGGCCGAGGTCGCGGCCCGCACCGGCTTCGCCGATCAGTCGCATTTGATTCGCACCATGGTCGCGCTGTGCGGCCGGACGCCCACATCGAGCGCCGTGCACTGGCGGTGAAACTTGCCGGGCGGCGGGGCGGCATGGCTAGGGTGGGTGCGAAGGATGTGATCGAGCAACCGCCGGAGGCACCGTGCACGTGATTCGCCGACTCTTGTTCGTCCTGCTCGCGCTGGCCGGATGTGTCGCGCTGGCCGTGCCCGCGGCGCATGCCACGCCATCGGTGACTCTCGACGACGCCACCGCGTGCACGCTCGACGAGGCCCTGGCCGCGCGGGCGGGCGCGGGCGCGGTGAGCGCCGGGGAGCTCGCCGAGGTGGTCTCCCGGCAGTTCCTGGGCACGCCGTATGTCGCGAATATGCTCGTCGGCTCGGCGAATCAGCCGGAGCAGCTGGTCATCGACTTCCGCGGCCTGGATTGCTTCACCTATCTGGATTACGTGGCGGCGCTGAGCAAGTCCGCCGATCGGGAGCAGTTCGTGCAGAACGTGGTGCGGCAGCGGTATGTCGACGGGCAGGTCGATTTCGCGCATCGCAAGCACTTCTTCACCGACTGGGCCACCACCTCGCCGGTCAATGCCAAGGACATCACGGCCGCGCTGAGCCCGAACGCGGTGACGGTGACCAAACAGCTCAATGCCAAGGGCGACGAGAGCAACTATCTGCCCGGCCTGCCGGTCGTGCAGCGCGGAATCACCTATATCCCCAGCCAGTTCGTGGACCAGAACCTGGTGAACCAGCTGCGCAACGGTGACTGCATCGGCGCGTACACCGATCTGCCCGGGCTCGATGTGACGCATACCGGACTGTTCGCCACGACGGCCGCCGGGCCGGTGTTCCGCAATGCGTCCTCCCTGGCAGCCAACAACAAGGTCGTGGATTCGCCCTTCTTCGACTATGTGAATTCGGTACCGGGCATCGTGGTGCTGCTCACCGAATGATAACGAAATAGTCACGCTACCTACTGCTCGCTAGGTCGCATCCGCTACCGTCTCGGCCCATGAGGAACCGCTTGGGCAAGAGTCTCGTGTCGCTGGTCGCGGCGATCGCGGGATCGACCGTCATCGGGGCGGGCGCGCACGCCGATACTCCTGCCCCGGGCAATCTGCCCACGGGGGCCATCGAGTCCACGTATTTCGAGCCGGGGCCGTGGGCGGTGACCGAGCAGGCCGGATTCGGCTGCTGCGATTCCGCCGGGTCGGCATTCGATATCTGGTACCCGTCGGAGCTGGGCGCGGGCGTGGTCCGGCATCCGATCATCACGTGGGGCGACGGGACCTGGGCGCATCCCTACCAGTACCGGTACCTGCTGTCCCATTTGGCCTCATGGGGTTTCGTGGTGATCGCGCCGGACAATACGAATACCGGCACCGGAGAGGAGATGCTGGACGCGGTCGAGTATCTGGTGGGTCGGGCGGCCGATCCCGCGAGCCCGTTCCATGGGAAGCTCGACACCGGCGCGGTCGGGGCAATGGGGCACTCGCAGGGCGCATCCGGTGCGCTCAATGCCTTCGCGCACTCCGGTGGGGCGATCAGGACCGCGGTGACCATCGAGCTCGTCGGGCAGTTGCTGTGCCCCATCGGCCCGATCGTGTCCGGGGAGGCCGGAATGTCGACCTGTGCCGATCCGCAGCAGCTCGGTTCCGGATCGATCTTCTACATCAATGGTTCGGGCAGCCCCATTTCGCCTACCAGCCAGTCGATTCCGTGGCCGCTCGGCGGAATCCAGTCCGCGCAGGGGTATTACGACGCGACCCCCGAGGCGGTGGAGAAGGTGCGGGCCACCCTGAACGGACCGAACCACAATGACATTCAGGGCGGGCCGGATTACGCCGGGATCAGCGCGGGCCGTGTGAACGGGGTCTACGGGTTCCTCAGCTACGCGACGGCCTGGTTCATGGACCGGCTGCGCGGGGATGCCTTGGCGCACAGCGCTTTCGTCGCTGGATCGGGTGAGTTGTTCGCGCAGACCGCCAATTGGAGCGAGCCGCGGAGCAACATCACCCGATGACCGGCGTCAGTTGCCGGGGAGCGGGATATCGGCCTTGAAGCGCGGGCCGGGCGACAACCCCCGCAGGACGGCGCTGGTCCAGGCCACCGCCGGGGGCCAGCCCGCGACCGCGTTCACCACGTGTTCGGGCAGTGGCATGGTGTAGAAGCGCAGGTCCGCGCCGCGGTTCCAGTAGTCGTTGACCGTGAGCAGGACGGCGGACGCCGGGATCAGCTCGTCCCAGATGCCGTGCCACCAGAAGATGGGCGTATCCGGAATGTGTTTGCCGAGGCTGTTGTCGCGGAGCACATCCATGACCGCCGGAGTGCCCTCCAGGGATTTACCGGGCTGGAAATAGGCGCTGATCGGACGGTACATGCCGGTAGGGGCAATGGTCAGGACACAGCGGCTCTGGAAGTCGGCGAGGATGGCTTGACCCTCCTCGGTCAACAATTCCTCGGCATTGAAGGCGTCCGGGTATTCGCGGGACAGGGAGGCGAAGCCCAGCCACATGGTGAAGTTGCTGATTCCGGTGAGTCCGGGCTGCTGCTGGATGGCGTAGCGCGCCTGCTCCACCAGATTGGCGGGCATACCGCCGACCGCGGTGCCCAGCAATTGCACATCGGGGGCGTAGCTCTGGCGGAGTTCGGCGGCGCGAATGGAACCGGAGCCGCCGCCGGAATAGCCGTAGAGGGCGATACCGGAATTCGTCAGGCCGAGGCTGGGCTCGTTCTTCATGGCGCGCAGGCTGTCCAGGACCATCTTGCCTTCGTCGAAGGTGTTGAAGGTATTGAACTTGCCGTCGAAGTCCGGGACGTTGATGGCGAAGCCCTGCATCAGCCAATACTGGTCCAGCAGCGCCTCTTTCATGGTGCCGACCTGCAAGGTGTAGGACGGGTTGCAGGAGGAGTCGGTGGAGTCGATGGCCTCCTGGAAGGACACCACTGGGCGCGGGCTGCCGATCCATGGAATGCCGGGGGTGATCACCGAAGTGGCGGTGGCAATGGCGTTTCCGTGTACATCCTCGCTGCGGTACAGCAGCTGTTTGGTGTCGACGGGGAACGGAATGCCCAGGAGTCGCGTCTGTACCGAGCGGGTGCGGATGATCTGGCCGGGCGCATGCGATTCCAGGTCCGCCGGATCGTCGTACCAGGGGTCTTCGTCGGGCACCGGGATCGGGAGCGCGTCGTAGAGCTGGGGTTCGGAGGGCAATTGCGGCAATTGATTCTGATCCGGCGGGAACACCGGCAGTGGATCCGCCGCGGCGATTCCGCCGCCCGCCATGACGCACAGTGCGGTCACGGGAGCCGCAACCCATCGGCAAAGCCCCGACGCTTTCACCATCTGTCTCCATTTCGGCTGGAGCATCGCCATTGATGCCCATAGGAATTGGTTATCAGTAGACAGTGCGGCGCAGGTCACTCGTATCCGGAATTCGACAGACTTCACCGGCTCCGATTGGTCGAGTGCACAAAGGCGATGGATGAACGGAACGCGCTCAGCTGGCGTCGACGGTGGCGAACCCGACCCAGACCAGCGGCGAATGCGCGATATCGCCGTTTTCCCGCCAGGTCGCCAGTTGGGTGCGCTGCCAGTCGTTCAGGGCGCGGACCGGGTCCTCGGCCTCGTGCGCGGTATCGATGGCGCACACCGCGTCCTGTAGCGGGCGGCTGTCCGCCGCCGCACCGCCGAAGCGCTGGAAGGCCAGATCGGTGGGCAATGGCCAGCGACCGGCGGTCACCAGCTCCGCCCCACCGGTGAGCATGGCCGCCACCAGCCCGAGCGGCTCACCGAACCGCAGATCCCCGCCGCTCTCACAGGCAATGAGCGCGACCCGGCTCGGAATCGGCCAGAGCGCGGGACCACTGCGCGGATCATCGGACAGCGTATGCGTGCCGAGCAGCAGATCCCGCGCCGCCAAGGGCCGGTGGTCACGCTGTGCGGGCGCGAACCCGACAGTGTCGGCCGTGCACGCCAAATGCAGTGTGGCCGACTCACTCCGCCCCGAAGCCGGTGCCGCCGCGGTCACATGACCCACATACAGCAGCCGAGATGCCCCGGCCCGCAAGACTTCCCCGAGCCAGTCCCGATCCACATCGGTGCGCCGGAAAACCGCGAGCGGATCGTCCCCGTCCGGCACCAACCGATCCACGGCGGCGTACTCGCCCACCCGAACCGCCAGCGGCGCGGCCGAATCCATACGCCCCAGCACCGACCCGAGCGCGGAATCGGCCCGGAAGCCCGGAATGCGCGGATCGAGCACGGCCACCACCGGCAGGCCCCGAGTCTGCCGCCACGACCTGCCGATACGCGCGGGCGCGTGCACGATCCCCGTCGGAGCCAGCACGCTCACATCCGCGATGTCGAGCAACCGCAGCCCCTGATCAGGCGCGATCAGCTCCCACGGAATCTGCGCGACCCGCGGCGACGGCTGAATGCGCAGGTGCGGCCGCACGCCCCGAACGGAAAGCTCATGTAGCTGCGCGGCCAGCCCGTAGGGCAGCAAGGCCGCCGAAAGCGCCTGCGCCAACTCGTGTTCAGCCTCGAAGGACGCCAATTCCCCGGTGCTGAGCGCGGCTTCCAGCCCGCCCGGCGCCCCGGGCACGGGCAACGCGGCCGCGAACCGCCGCACCACATGCTCGACCTGCTCCTCGGGAACGACCCCGACACCCTCCGGAGCAGCCTCGTCCACCCAACGCCAAGTCACATAGAGATCCCCGGCATCGGCCATGCGCACCAGCGCGGTCGGCCTCGCTTCAGTCATTCTCGAACCACGGATCATGCGGGGATCACCCGGTTTTCGCGGAGGGGGCGGCCGTAGCGCTGTTCCGCGGCGGTGATCCAGTCGGCCAGGGCGATGTGATTGTCGGGGGCGACGGCGATACGGGGTGGGAGGGTGATCGGCAGGCCCGCGCTGGCGGCAACCGCGGCCGACGCCGTACCCAATTGCAGGGCTTCGGGGACAGGGGCCTGATTCGTCACAGGTGGGGTCGGCAGGTCGAGGGTGTCGAAGGGCAGGCCGGATGGGGCGATGGAGAGGCGGTCCAGGTCCAAGGTCTCTCCGGCGCAGATTGTTTCGATGAGGTCGGCGATGAGGCGGGCGTCACCGGCCAGGTGGGCGTAGCGGAAGGCCAGGCGGAGCGCCGGATCGGCCATGCGGCGGTTCCAGTTCTCCCGTTGGGCGCCGTCGGGGAGTTCGTGGCGGACGGCGTCGAAGGCCAGGGCGGCGGGGACGGCCAGGTCCACGGCCTGGGGCAGCAGAGCCGGGAGGCTGTCGAGGAGGGGTTCCAGCAGACCGGCGTGCCAGAAGTCGAGCTGGGCGCAATGCAGGCCGAGGCCACGCTCGGCGTAGGTCTGGCGCGCGGCGGCCAGTTCGGCTTCACCGGTGGGATGGTCGCCGCCGGTGAAGGCGACGGTGGCGAGGCGGGTTCGGACGTCCGCGGCGTCGATTTCCGCGCCGGATTGCTCGAATCGCTCCAGGGCCTGCCGGTAGCGGGCGGCGGCGGTCTCGAGATCGACGCGGTGTTCGGCGATGAAACCCATGACCTTCCAGCCGATTCCGGCACGATAGGCCAGGCCTGCCGACTCGAAATAGTCCTGGGAGGCGGTCAACGGCGCTTCGGCCTCGTCGAAACGTCCGCTGCGCGTGTGCATCAGGGCAAGATTCTGGCGGGTCTCGGCCACGCCGTCGATATCACCGGCGGCTTCGAAGGCGGCCAGCGCCTGCCCCGCGAAGTCCTCGGCGAGGTCCCAGCGGCCGGTCTCGAAATGCGCGGCGGCCAGGTTCATCAGGGGGTGACCGGCCTGCTCTGGCGCGAACAGTGTTGCCGCATCCAGGGATTCGCTCGCCAATTCGATGGCGCGGGCCCACTGGCTCCGATGCAGCGCGATCGCGGTGGCCGAAACCCCACAGGCGAACCGCAGATCGACGGGCGCATCCTCGGCCGCCAGCAAGCCACGGGCCTGTTCGAGCGCGTCCTGGGCGGCATCCAGATCACCCAGGTGTTGCAGGGCCTGAGAGAGGCCGATCAATGCCCCCGGCCGCATGCGCGGGGCATGGGAGGGCATCTGCCCCAACGCTTCCCGGAACCGCTTCGCCGCCCCAGCATGATCACCCGAATGATCGGTCACCACGGCGGCATTGACCATAGCGGCCACCCGCACATCGCCGGTCGCCGTGCGCGCCGCATCCTCGAAGATGCGCAGGGCCGCACCCAGGTCGCCGCGCCCCATGGCCTCGGCGCCCGCCTGCATCAGATCCCACCCGCCGGGCTCGGGCTCATTCGTTGTCTCGGTCACGTCCCCACCGCCCATGTCAGAAGTCCGAATCTTGTGCGGCGGAGGCGATTTCGGCGAGTAGCGGCGCGTCGGGGGCCTCGGGGGCGGTGGCGGCGCCCGCCACGTGGCGGAGGCGGGCGGCGGCGAATTCGCGGATTCTGCGGCGGAGTTCGGTGGCGGCGGGGTCGGGGTCGGCGGGGGCGCCGAAGCCGGGGAGGTGGATGTCCACGTGGACGGCGGTGGCGGACGGGACTACGGCCTCGCCGGTCCAGGCGCCATCGGCCAGTACCAGTCCGGTTTGTTCGGCGCCCGCGCTGGTTTCGATGCGCGCCCAGGGGCGCAGGTAGGCCGGGACGGTGGCGGGGGCGCCGGGGGCGGCGACGGCGCTGACGGCGACAGTGGTGACACCGGCGTCGCGAATGACCTGCCAGGAGACGGCGCGTTCGGAGGCGTCGAGGAGGCGGGGCGGGCAGCAGCGCCAGTCCCAGCCGCCGCTGCCGCGGGCCAGGACCAGGGCGCCGGGGTGGGCTTCGTCCCCGGCGGCCAGGGCGTAATCGGCGGCGCGGGGGAAGGATTCGACGAGGGCGGTCACGGTCAGGACGAGGGCGTCGGCGCCGTCGACCATGTATTCGCAGTCGGCGGTGAGGGCGGCGATGTCCTGGTCGAGCAGCCCGGGATCGAGGGGCGGGATGCCGTCCAGGGTGGAGGCGGGCCACCACTGGGATGCCCAGTGCGCGTAGGCGAGTCGCCGAGCGCTCGCGGCGAGGGCGGGCAGGGCGGGTGCGGCCGTCACCTCGGTCATGCGGCCGTCGTCCAGGGCGAGGGCGGCGGGTTCGCCGTAGACGGCCCATACCCATTCCTGGGCTTGGTCCGCGTCGTGGATGACGGCGGCCGGAATCGGCTGTCCGGCGAGCACATTCCAGGTGAGGTGCCCGCCCGCCACTTCCAGGACCATCACGTCCACATCGGCCGTGGTGTCGAGCACCGTGGGTGCGCCGGGTGGCGCGATGACGCGCAGCCGGTCGGCGTTCTGCTGGATCAGCACGGTCGAATTCGTCATCCCGCCCTCGATTCCATCGGATCGAGTGTCGTCGTCTCGCCCGCGTCGGTCAGGGCCGTCGCGGCCAATGCCTTCTTCACCCGCTGGCGGTGATCGAGGATGACCGAGCGGGCCACCCCGTCGAGCACATCCCACAGCTCGTCCGGCGTGTACACCGGCATATCGCGCACATCCCGGCCGTGCAGGCGCGGCCATAGTCGCCGCAGGTAGGGCCGCCACGGTACGCGCAACTCGGCGGCAATGGCGGCCAGCGGTCCGGATGCGCCCTCGTACACGGTCATCCGGCGCGCTTGCAGCACATAGGCTTCCCGCTGCCACCGGCCGTTGACTATGCTGGCGGCGGGCGAGCTCGAGTTCGCGGCATCGGCGGGGCGCAGCTGTACGGCGAGCGCCACTCCGGCGGCGGCGGTCACGCGCAGCGATTCGTCCAGCAGCGCCCAGGGCGCGCAGGCCCGCGCGATCTCGGCGTCCACGAGTTCGGGAATCGGCGGCAGTTCGGCGCGCTCGCTGGAGGCCTGCAGCACCGTGAACACCCGCTCGTGAATGGTGCGGTCGAACGGCAGGCCCAGGCTCGCCTTGGAGGCGGAGTCGCCGACCGCGGGCGGCCGCGGCAGCGGATGCGCGGTGAGCCCGAGCCGCTGCGCATTGTTGTTCTGCCACAACCGGATTCCGGTGTGCGTGCCGATCAGCGCCGCCACCGGATCATCGATATCGGCGTCCTCGACAATCTCGCCGAGGCGTCCGGCGGCGCAGGTGTCCAGCAGATCGGCCAGCACGGCGCTGTGATCGGGGGTATCGGTGAGCGGCCGCCGCCGCCAGGCCGTGCCGATCAGCGCGCCCAGTTCGCGGGCGCGCTGCGGATCGGCGAGGTACTCCTTCAGGGCTTGGGTGGTGCGGCCCGCGGTCAGATCGTGGATCTCGCGCAGCGCGCCCTCGGCGGCGGCCCGATCCCGCAGTGCATCGGGCATTCCGGACACGGTAGCCAGTTCGAAGCAGCGCTGGAAGTACAGATCCTGGGCATTGCCCTCGGTGATCCGCAGCGCCCGGCGGGTCTGCTTGAGCAGCGTGAACCAGGCGGCGGTCGCGCGCAGCACATCGGCGGCCGCGTGAATCCGGGCGGCCAGCAGGGTGGCCCCGTCCGCGGACAGGATGGATCCGGCGCACAGCGGATGCTGCACCGGCCGGATCACCAGCGGATCCAGGATCAACTTCACCGTGCGCCGCAAGGGCCCGCCGTGTGGTCCGCTCAGGGCTTCCACACCGTCGAGGCGGCGCCAGACCTCATCCAGCACCATCGCCCGCGGTCGTCGCATTCGCCCAGGTTAGCGGAGTTTCCGTCGGATTCGCGTCGGAAAAGTTGGGATCGGTAGGGCGATCATCGATTCCTACCGTTCTGGCATCGGCTCCACCGGGAAGCCGAACGGACCAGAACGAGGAACCATCATGAACACCACGTCGATTCGCCTGACCGCCGCCTTCGCCGCCGCCTCCGCCGTCGCCCTGCTGGTGACGGGCTGCGGTGACAACTCCGGCAGCAAGCCCGCCACCTCGGCCGCCCCCGCCGCGGCGCCGGGCACCAGCGCACCGGCCGCCACGGAGCCCGCGGGCAAGTCGGCCGCCACCGTGGACGGCAAGGCGCTCACCGCCAAGTTCGAGACCACCTGCGTGCAGCAGGCGGGCACGCTGGCGCTGGCCCTGACCGATACCGCCAATGCCACCTACGGCGAGCTCGCCGTGAGCGCCACCGTGACCGGTGACAACACCGTGCAGGCGGTCGGCATCGCCGGTAGCAAGGGCGGCGAGAACGGTCTGCCGTACGCGCTCGGCTTCGGCAACGGCATGCCCGGCGGTTCGGCCAAGGTCGTCAAGAGCGGCACCACCTACACGGTCACCGGTGAGGGCGTCGGCACTCCGGATCTCACCAATCCGATTGCCGGAGCGAAGAACTCGACCTTCGAGATCACCTTCGCCTGCTCCAGCATCGTCGGCGGCTGATCCCGCCCCGCCCCGCCCCGCTCATGCCGCACGGCATGAGCGGGCTTCGTCCCATCCCACACCGATTCGACTCCCCCACCACTGATTTCGAGGACACCATGAAGACCCGAATCCGCGCCGCCGCCCTCGCCTTCCTCGCCTTCTCCATCGGCTACTACCTGGTCCACAGCCTGCTCTCCGACGATCCGTTCGCCTGGGCCGGTTGGCCGCTGGCCCTGCCGATCATCGCGATCACGCTGGCGCCCTTCGCCTTCGCCTTCACCGGCGACGGCATCCTGTCGGCCCTCACCGGCGCCAACAGCTCCGAATTCCGTAACGCCCCCATCGGTCTGGGCACTGTCGAATCCTTCCGCCACACCGGCGTCACCCTCAATGACCAGCCCCAGGTCCGCATCGAATTCCGCGTCGAAGGCAGCGACGGCAAATCCTTCCCCGCCCACGCGAAAATGATCGTCCCCCTCACCGAACTGGCCCTGCTCCGCCCCGGCGTGGTCCTCCCCGTCCGCTACCTCCCCGGCCGCACCGACCGCGTCGAGTTCGACCTCTCCGGCGACACCACCGCCGCCCAGCAGGCCATGAACGCCGCCATGCTCCGCAAAGGCTTCACCACCCCCGCCAAACTCGATATCGCCGCCCGCGGCATCCCCGCCCAGGCCGTGGTCCGCTCCCTCTCCGTCCCCGGCGAGATCCGCGACGGTCACACCCGCCTGGATCTGACCCTCCTGGTCACCCGCCCCGACGGCACCGCCTTCGAGGCCCACACCGAGAAATTCCTCCCGCCCGCGGGCGTCTCCCAGGTCCAGATCGGCCGCGTGATCAAGGTCCGCTACCTACCCGAGAACGAGCGAGAGGTGGTTCTCGTCCTCAACGCCAATGCCTCGATCCCCTGACCGGATCGATCCGGTGGCCTATCCCGTGAGCCGCCAGCCCTGTGCACGTTCGCGTTCCCGCCAGAAATCCCGATAACGACCCGCTTGCTCGATCAATTCGACATGGGTGCCGCGCTGAGTTATCCGGCCGCCGTCGAGGACCAGGATCTGGTCCGCGGCGGCGATCGTGTGGAGGCGGTGGGCCACTACGAGGAGGGTGCGGTGTTCGGCGAGGGCGCGGAGGGCATCGCCGACGGCGGCTTCGTTTTCCGGGTCGAGGGCGGCGGTGGCCTCGTCGAGGAGGACTATGGGTGCTTGCTTGACGAGGGCGCGGGCGATCGAGACGCGTTGGCGCTCACCGCCGGAGAGGGCCGTGCCGCCCTCGCCCACACGGGTGTTCCAGCCGTCGGGGAGACGGTCGATGATCTCGTCGACCCGGGACAGCCGGGCGGCTTCCTGGATTTCGGCGCGGGTGGCGTCGGGGCGGCCGAGGCGGATATTGGCTTCGATGGTGTCGTCGAAGAGGTAGACGTCCTGGAAGACCATGGCCAGCTGGGACATCAGGGCCTCGGAGGTGAAGTCGCGGACATCCGCACCGCCCACGCGGACGGTGCCCGCGCCGGTATCCCAGAAGCGGGCGGCCAGGCGGAGGATGGTGGTCTTGCCCGCACCGGACGGGCCCACAATGGCGGTGAGGGTGCCGGGGCGGGCCTCGAAGCCGATGTCGCGCAGTACCGGTCGATCCTCGTAGCCGAAGGTGACGTTCTCGAAGCGCACCGCGCCGGGCGACGGCGGACGGGTCAGCGCCCCTTCTGGCAGCGGCGGCACCGCGAGGACCTCGTCGATGCGGTCGATGTCCTCCGCCGCCATGCGCAGGGCGGCGGCGTGGTCCACGAGTTCAATGAGCGGACCGGCGAAGCGGGTGATCAGGACGAGCAGGGCGATCAGTTCGGCGGCGTCGAGCGAACCGCCCAGTGCCAGCGCCACTCCGAGGCTGATGAGGGCCAGGAAGGCCGCCTGCACGGCCACTGAGAAGGACAGCAGCGCGGTGACCGCATTGCGGTTCATGCCGCCGTAGGCGCGGCGCTGACCGGTGAGCGCGCCGTCGAGCAGGCGGTTGCCGTCCTCGCCGCGGCCGAAGGCGCGCAGGATGGGCTGGCTCTGCGCGAATTCCACCACGCGCCCGGCGGATTCGACCGCGGCGTCGTCGATGGCGCCGAAGCTGCGGGCAATGGCCTCCTGCGCCCAGGTGTGCGTGGCGAGCAGGACCAGACCAGCTATGAGCAGACCCGCGCCGAGCCGCCAGTCGAAGGCGAACATGCCCACGGCCACCACGGCGGGCGTCACCGCGCCGCTGATCACCGGCTGCATGAGGTGGGCGGGCACGCTGACGATATTCATCGAGCCCTGTGCGACGGAGGTGGTGAGGCGTCCGGTGCGATCGGCGCCGAACCAGCCGAGGGGCAAGCGCGCCAGGTGATCCCCGATGCGGTGGTGGATGCCGATCAGCAGGTCGATGGCAATGCGCTGACCGTGCGTGGCCTGGACGTAGTAGATCACCGCGGCCGCGGCCACCACCGCGGCCAGGGCGAGGAGCCAGGGCAGGGCGGCGGCGCGGTCGCCGGACAGTACGGGGCGCAGGACCGGAACCACCAGGAGGACAGCGAGTCCCTGCACTACCGAGAAGGTCATGATCAGGGCGATCCAGCGCACGAACCGGGGTCGGTCGCCGCCGTCGATCATGCGAAAAAGCTTGGCGATCACAGCGATTCCTTTCGTGCCGAGGATTGTGCGGCCCACATCCGGGCGTAGGGTCCACCGGCGGTGCGCAATTCGTCGTGGCGGCCGGTCTCGGCGATCCGGCCGTGTGCGAGCACGACAATGCGATCCGCGCCGCGAATGGTGTGCAGCCGGTGGGCGATCACCAGCAGGGTCCGGCCGGAGACCAGGCGGGACAGCGCATCCTGGACCGCCGCCTCGGATTCCGGGTCGGCGAAGGCCGTGGACTCGTCGAGCACCAGCACGGGGGTGTCGGCCAGTAGGGCGCGGGCGATCGAGATGCGTTGCGCCTCAACGCCAGAGAACCGGGCCTCGACGCCGACGACGCTGTCGTATCCCCGAGGCAGCGCCATGATGCGATCGTGGATCTGCGCCGCGCGGGCCGCGGCCTCGATCTCCGCGGGGTCGGCCTCGGGCCGCCCGAGGGCGATATTGTCGCGAATGCTGGTGCGCAGCAGCGTGGTCTCCTGGAAGACGAAGCCAACGCGGCGATACAGATCGCGCGGCGACATCTCCCGGATATCCGCTCCGCCGATCCGCACGGCGCCGGACCCGACATCCCAGAAGCGCGGAAGCAGTTGCGCGAGCGTCGATTTACCCGATCCGGACGGGCCGACCAGCGCGGTGACCGTCCCCGGCTCCAAGGTGAGATCGATGCCGTCGAGGACATTCGCGCGGCCGTCGTAGGCGAAGCGCACCCCGTCGAATTCGACCCGCGCGCCCTGCGACGTCCGGGGCGCGGCCGGGCGCGGCAGCTCCGGGGTCGCGAGCAGGTCAGCGATCCGCCGGGCCGCATCCGTGGCGACCTGAAAGGCCATGGCCCCGAATCCGAGTGCCAGCACGGGCCCGCCGAGCCCGACGGCCAGCATGACGAAGGCGATGACCTCCACCGGGTCCGCGCGCAGCCATACGCCCGCGCCCAGGGCCACCAGCAGCAGGACCGGCGGTGCGATGAGCACCGAGGACAGCGCCTCGAGCCGTTGCATCAGCCCGGCCCAGGCGGCGTGGAAGTGCGCCAGGCCGTCTCCGGCGCGGCGATACCGATCCTGTGCGCGACCGGCCTGGCCGAACGCCTTCACCACCGCGATGCCGTCGACGTACTCGACCACCGCGGCATTGACCTTGTCCAGCTCGGCGGTCCAGCGCCGCATCTGCACCTCTTCGTCGCGCAGCATGAAGACATTGATGGCGAGCCAGAGCGCCAGGGGCACAAGGCATATCAGGGCCAGCCGCCAATCCAGCACGAACAGGTACACCAGCGCCGCGACCGGGAAGATGACAGCGGCCACCAGATCGTTGAGCGCATGCGCCACCACGTGGTGCACCGCGGCCACATCGTCGGACAGCGCCCGCTTCACGCGCCCGGAGCTGCGCTCGGTGAACCAGCCCAGCGGCACCCGCCCCAGCCGGGCGGCCATTTCGCGCCGAATCCGCAGTCCGACCTCGGCATCCGCGATATGGCCGAGCGTATAGGCGGCGCCGGAACAGGCCGTCCGGATGGCGAACCCGGCCACCGCGATGCCCACCCACAGCCACACCGCGCGGTGGTCGGGCGTTGTGCCGGAGAGGAATTCGCGCGCGATCTCGACCACGGCGAGATAGGGCGCGAGCCCGGCCAGCGCACCGGCCGATTGCAGCCCGGCCGCCGCGGCCAGCCGCCCCCGCACGGGCGCGAGCACCACCCCCAGCCCGCCGCGCTTCGCCTCCGGCGGCGGCCCGGCCACCGATACCTGATCCATTACCGCTGTACTCATGGGCTCTCCCCGAGTGAAATTAGATCACTGTTCTAATTTCGAGCGTACAGCGCGGCTCGCGCGGGCGGCAAGGGCGAGATTTCACCCTCCCCGCAACTGCGCGGGATGGTTCTCCGATCAGCTCAATGCGGGGTATGAACTGCAGATTTCAATTCGACGAGACGGGCTTCGAGTCCGTCGAGCACACGGTCGAGGGCGTAGCGGCAGTACGCCCGCCGCGCGGCCGCCACGGCCGCGGCGTCACCGGTGAAGCGCGCTGCGAGCTGCCGCATCTGCTCCGCTCCGGCCCCGGCGGCGGGATGAGCGTCGATATTGTGCTGCAAACCGACGAGCCCGGTTTCCCCGCCGTCGCCCACCGGCTGATCGCCGAGCGCGATCAGGCCGAGGCAGGTATTGAAGGCCACGGAGTAGGCCGTGGCCGCCTCGTCGCCCCACCCCGCCGCCAGCATGCGCGCGATTCCGGCCTCCATGACCGGCACCAGACCCTCGGTCTGCGGGCCGTTGCGCAACAGCCAGGCCGCGACGCCGGGATACCGCGCCAGATGGTCGATCATCGGCGACAGCACACCGTAAATCTGCCCCCGCCAATCGGTTTCCTCGATGGGCAGCGCCATATCGGCATAAATGCTGTCCACCACCGCGGCGCACACCTGGCCGCGATCGCCGACATGGTGATAAATGACCGACAGCGAAGTCTCCAACCGCCCCGTCAGTTCACGCATGCTCCAGCCGTCCAGCCCCCGCT
This sequence comes from Nocardia crassostreae, assembly GCF_001613405.1. Classification (GTDB taxonomy): domain Bacteria; phylum Actinomycetota; class Actinomycetes; order Mycobacteriales; family Mycobacteriaceae; genus Nocardia; species Nocardia crassostreae. Next base: position 97,571 of record NZ_BDCH01000020.1, on the reverse strand, counting down.
CCGCCGTCAGCGCCACCGCCGCGGCCACGATCAGTTCACGCGACAACCCGGTGCGGTACGCGCGCCGCGGAGCCTTGGCCATTCCGCTGCCCTCTCTGCCGCCGGAATCGGGAACAACCCATCCAACACTAGATCGATCCCGCACTCGCCTGCGGCACCGCCGATCTCGGTGTATACGTGGACGGTGGGGGCCGGTCGGCTCGAGGGGAATTCGGGCTGGAGCGAAATCCGCTGACCGGGCGCGGGAACGACGGAAAGAATCCGACTGTGATCTACCAGCATTCTGATCAACCCGGTGACGGGACGGGGGCCGGAAAACCCACGGACGCCACCGGCCCAGCCGACACCACTCCACCCACAGCCGCCACCACATACGGCTCCGCCACACCCGGTTCAGCCACAGCCGGGTCAGCCGCACATAGCTTCGCTCCAGCCGATTCGACCGCACCCGGTTCGGCCGCACGTAACTCCGCCCCAGCTGATTCGGCCGTATCCGGTCCGGCCTCGGACAGTTCGACCACAGCCGGTTATGACGCAACAGCCGGTTATGGCGCTGGAGGTTCTGGCGCAGCCGCATCAGGCGAGGTCGGGGCTGCCAATGCCGCACCCCGCACGGTTGATTCGGCGGGAGCTGTGTCAGACGCAGCCGGTGGGGCCAATGGTGTGGCCGACGGGGCGGGTAGTGCTGCGACCAGGGCGGCGGCCTTGGCGGCGGCGGATGAGTTGTTGGGGCGGTGTACCGAGTATCGGTTCGAGCCTGCGGAGAATCCGGCGGTGTCGGCGCTGGCGCTGGCGGTGGGGACGAATCTGCCGGTGTTGTTGTGGGGGGAGCTGGGGATTGGGAAGACGGCGGCGTTGCGGCAGCTCGGGGGCGGGCTCGGGATCACCGTGGAGACGGTGATCGCGAGTGTGCATGAGCCGTCGGATTTCTCCGGGTTGCCGATTGTGGAGCCGGATCCGACGGTGAACGGGGTGCCGATGGCGCCGCCGGATTGGGCGGTGCGGCTCTAGCATGCGGGGCAGGGGCTGCTGTTTTTGGATGAGCTTTCCTCCGCGCCGCCCGCGGTGCAGGCCGCACTGTTGCGCGTGGTGCTGGAGCGGCGGGTAGGCAGCCTCGATCTGCCGCCGCCGGTGCGCATTGTGGCGGCGGCGAATCCGGCTGCCAGTGCGGCCGACGGGTGGCATTTGAGTCCGCCGCTGGCCAATCGGTTCGTGCATCTGGATTGGGTGCACGATCCGGCGGTGGTGTCGCGCGGCCTCGCCGGGACCTGGCCCGCGGTGACCGTGCCGCGGGTGGATGCGGCGACCGGATCCTCCGCGGTCGCCAAGGCGCGCGGCCTGGTCGCCGGATTCCTGTCCGCGCGACCGACTCTCACCCACCAGCTGCCGCCCGATACCGAGGAGCGGGGCCGGGCCTGGCCCTCGCCGCGCACCTGGGAGATGGTGGTGCGGCTGCTCGCCTTCGGTTTCGCCGCCGACGCCGATGACCAGGCGGTGGCGCTGGCGGTATCGGGTGCGGTGGGGCCGGGCGCGGGGCTGGAGCTGCTGTCCTTCATCGCCGAACTGGATCTGCCGGATCCCGAAGCGGTACTCGCCGATCCGGCGGCCTTCGCCCTGCCGCGGCGCGGTGACCGGCAACTCGCCTTCCTCACCGCCGTGGTCGCGGCGGTGCAGGGCCGGGTCACCCGGGAACGCTGGGAGGCCGCCTGGGAGGTGCTCGGCAAGGCCGTACACGCGGGTTCCCCCGATGTGGCGGCCCGCGCGGCCTTCGATCTGGCGGCCCTGCGCACCGGATTCGATTGGCCCGCACCGGCGGTACTGGACGCCTTCATCGAGGTGCTGCGACTGTCGGGCCGAATGCCAGCGCGCTGATGAACGATTCACCTGAGATGGATCGAACCAAGATGCTGGCGGCCAGATTTCGCGCCGCCACCGACCGCCCGTACCTGGCAACGGCCCTGTACGCCCTGACCATGGTGCCCACCGCGCTGGTGCCGACCCTCGGCGTGGACGCCCGCTGGCGCTGCTATGTGAACGCGGAATTCGTTGCGAGCCTGACGGTTACGTAGCTGTCCGGGGTTCTCGTGCACGAGGTGTCGCATCTGCTTCGCGGGCACTTCGAGCGGGCGGCGCAACTCGCCGAGCCGGTGCATCCCATGCTGGTGAACATTGCCGAGGACTGCGAGATCAATGACGATCTCATCGCCGAGGAGCTGGTGCTGCCCGAGGGCGGCCTGCATCCCGCGCTGTTCGGCTGGCCCGAGGGCAAGCTGTTCGAGGAGTACCTACACCTGCTGCTCGACCAGCTCGACGACGAAAAGTCCTCGGCCACAGGCGACTCCGCCGACTCTCCGGAGCAGGACACCGACGCTCTCGCGGACCGCCTGTCCCAGCGGTTCGGCTTCCCGCTGGGCCCGCACACCGACTGCGGCTCCGGCGCGGTCCCGGGACCGCGCCCCTGGGAGGCCGCCGCCGATCGCGAAACCCCCTCCGTCCATCCCGCCGAAGCCGCCTCGCTGCGCAAGACCACGGCCGAGGCCATCCGCGCCCATGAGCGCACCGCCGGATCGGTCCCGGAGGGCTGGCTGCTGTGGGCCGACGACACCCTCGAGCCGGTCGTCGATTGGCGCACCCGCCTGGCAGGCGTTCTGCGCGAAGCGGTTTCGTGGGCCAGCGGCGCCATCGACTACACCCGCCGCCGCCCCGCCCGCCGCGGCGTCGCGGTCCCCGGCGTCGTGCTGCCCGCCCTTGCCCGGCCGCTGCCCCGGGTCGCGGTCGTCATCGACACCTCCGGTTCCATGCTCCCCGATGATCTGGCCGCCGCCTACGCCGAGACCACCGGCATCTTGCGCACCGTCGGTCTGGGCGGCGATCGCATCACCGTGCTGGCCTGCGACGCCGAGGTGCACACCGTCCGCCGCGTGCACCGCATCGAGGACATCGAGCTGCGCGGCGGTGGCGGCACCGATCTCACCGTGGGAATCGAAGCGGCCCTGCGGCTTCCGCAGCGACCGTAGGTGATCGTCGTCCTCACCGACGGCTATACCCCCTGGCCCGCCCTCACCCCCGGCGCCCGCGTGATCGCGGTGCTCATCGGCGTGGATCCCCCGGAACCTCCGGCCTGGATCGAATCGGTATTCGTGGACCGCGTCGAGCGCTGACCGTCAGGCCAGCAGCATGGCCGCGCCGAAATGCCCCTGCGCCATGGCTTCCTGCGCCGGTGTGCGCCCGCGCTTGTTCACCACGTCGCGATCCGCCCCCGCCGCGAGCAGGAATGTCACCACGCCCGACTGCCCATTGGCCGCCGCCACATGCAGCGCTGTGCGCCCAGCCCCGTCCCGGAAATCGACCTCGACCCCTTCGAAGAGCAGTATCCCCACGATCTCGGCGCGCCCGTACTCGGCGGCCACGTGCAGGGGCCGGTCCGGTCCCGCCGCCGGATCCGCCCCGTACCGCAGCAGGACCCGGACGATATCGGAAGTGCCCATGGCGCAAGCCATTCGAAGCGGTGTCCCGAATCGCTCGGCATGCGCCGCGATATCGTCGCCCACGCTGAGCAGCGCCTCCGCGATATCGGCCCGCTTGCCCTGCACGGCCCGGTGCAGCGGGGCGAGCTGGGTGCCCGGATCACGCTGATTGGGATCCGCCCCGCAGCGCACCAGATCCGCCATCTCCGCGAGCGCCCCGATCCCGTGCCGCCGCAGCGCCTGTTCCATCCGCTCCTGGATCCACGCCTGATATCCCCCGAACAGCAGGGCGAAACAACCGTCCGCCGTACCCCCCCAGCGCCACCAGCGCCCGTTCCCGCTCGATCGCGACCTCATCGTGCGCGGGCGCCCGAATTCGCCCGTCGCGATATCCGACTTCATGCTCCGCGCCTTGGCACAGCACCTTTTTCGGCATGAGCAACACGCGCCATGGTCGCACTCGCCCGTCGCCCAGGCAACAGTATTCAGTCATCGCCGAATGCGCCGGGGTCGCTGTCAGCGAACTGTCGGAGCGCTGTCAGCGCGGGCGGCGACAGTGGGCAGCACACCGCACACACCGCATGCGGAACCGACTCGGAGGAGACGACCATGAGCACTATCACGCTGAGCAAGGACGACCAGCACACCCTGCAGACCGCCGCCTACGGGGTGGTCGCGCTACTGACCGCCGGGGACACCGGCATCGCCATGTCGGCGCGGATCGGATCAGCGGCGGGCAATGTGGTGCGGACGGCCACCGGTCTGGTGGGGCATGTGCTGAACGACAAGCGGCCGAAGCCGTACCTGAAGGGCCGGACCATCGCGGATATCGCCGATGTAGTCCTGCCCGCCGTCACCGATTCGCTGCGGATTCTGGAGGCGAACGCGCCCGCCGAGGTCGACAATTTCCGGCGGACCATTGCCACCGCGGTCGAGGCGGCCGAGTACTGCCTGGGCGGGCAGCCCAATCCGGCGGCCGCGGAGATCATGCGCAAGATCGCGGGAGCGCTCGAGGGCTGAGGCGGCGCGGTACGGAGGGCCGGGCGCCCTCTGGTTGGATGGGCATGTGACCAGCGTGCCCTTCCGATTGATCGAATCCGTCCGCATCGACCGCGCAATGCCGGGTTGGGCGGAGCACTTCCCGCAGTTCGACACGGTCGTCGGCTACACCGACCTGGGCCACGCCTTCCTCATGAGCACCCGCACCGGCGAGTACGGCGTCCTCGACCCGTACAGCGCGGGCACCAAACGCTACGGCGTCTTCACCGAGGTCACCGAATTCATCGACCAGGTCCTGTTCGACCCGAATTTCGTGACCTACGTCCTGCAACCCGATCACGTCGCCCAGATCCGCAAACGCCTCGGCCCGCTCGGCCCGAACGAGGTCTATATCGCGACGCCGTACCCGTTCCTCGGCGACTCCGAGCACCCCGACTCCTACGACAAGGGCGGCGTCTGGGTCTTCTTCGACCTGGTTGCGCAGGCGCACGGATTCGAGTGAGCCGCCCTACCGAGGCCGCAGCGCCCTATCCGAGCTCGGCGAGCTGCGGTACGACGGGGGCGATCTCGTCGATCCAGGCCGCGGGCGATCCGCCGGGCAGCATGACAATGGCGGTGTCGATGCCGAGCTTGGCGTAAGCGGCCATGCTGCGCACGAATTCGTCGCGGCCCTGCGGGTTGCCGTAGGGGTAGTAGGCGAGGGCCGTCTTGCGGATCTCCGCGTAGTCTCGGCCGACCGCGTCGCAATGCCGTTGCAGCACATCGAGTTTGTGCTCGATGTCGGCGGGGTCGGCGGCGAAGAGGTTGCAGGCGTCGCCGTATTGCGCGACCAGGCGCAGGGTCTTGCGTTCGCCGCTACCGCCGATGAGCACCTTCGGCCGGTGCAGTGGTTGTGGTGCGCAGAGGGTCTCGGCGAGCTGATAGTGCTTGCCCTCGAACGGCCCGTTGTTCGCCGGATCCCACATCTGCGCGCAGATGCGCAGCGCCTCCTCGAGCCGCTCGAAGCGTTCGGCGATGGGCGGATAGGGCACGCCGAGCCCGCGATGCTCGCGCTCGAACCAGGCCGCGCCGATACCGAGGGCGGCGCGGCCGCCGGAGAGCACGTCGAGGGTGCCGACGATCTTGGCGAGCAGGCCCGGATGCCGATAGGTGACGCCGGTGACCAGCAGGCCCAGCTCGATCTCCGAGGTGTGCGCGGCCATATAGCCGAGGGTGGTGTAACCCTCGAGCATGTTCGATTCGGCGGGCAGGCCGGTCGGCTCGATCTGGAAGAAGTGGTCCATGAACGACAGCCACGTCGCGCCGGAAGCCTCCGCCGCCGCGCCGACCCGGGCCAGTTCACCGGCGATAGCCGTTGGACCACCGTCGATTTCGAATATGGGCAGATGGAATCCGAGCTCCATGACATCCTCCGATGCGGTCGTTGCCCTCATTCTTGTTCCGGCGTCACACCGTTTCCATGGACTGTCGATCCCTTGTTATGCGGCGCGAATCGTGGTTCGGCACCCGGTCGGCCGGTGTCGGCGCGCTGTCAGGGCCCTGTCAGCGCCGCCGTGCACTGTGAGATCACGCCGAACGGCACACCACACAGCGATAAGGAGCAAGACCATGAGCACCCTGACCCAGGACGAGCGGAACACCCTGCAGACCGCCGCGTACGGCGTCGTCACCCTGCTGGCCGCCGCCGACCGCGGTAAGGCCGGGGCCGTCAGCACCGCTACGGTGGTGGCGCTCAATGCCGCCACCGGCGTGGTCGGCCACATCATCAACGACATGAAGGCGAAGCCGAACCTGAAGGGCCGCACCGTGGCCGATATCGCCGACAGCGTGCTGCCCGCGCTCACCGCCTCGGTGGGGATCCTCGAGGCCAAGGAACCGGCGGAGGCCGAGAACTTCCGCCGGACCATCGGCACCGCCGTCAGCGCCGCCGAGCAGGTGCACGGCGGTCGCCCGCATCCGGCGGCGGCGGAGCTGATCCGCAAGATCAATTCCGCCCTCGCGGCGTGAAATCCCTACTGCTTCAGCAGTTCCAGGAGTGCGTGATGCGGTAGGGCGGGCGTCCAGTGCCCATCCCGGCCGGTCATGTCGCGGTTCACGACGAGCGCGTTCAGCACCGCCTCCTCCACGGCGTGCGCGGTCGCCTCGTAGAGCAGATTCATGCGGTTCCACGGCATCATCCGCTGCGTTTCGATCTCGGTCTCCGAAATCTCCCGCCGCGGAAACGAGGTCGAGGATTCGCGATCATCGGCCGTGGAGAAGGCCAGGAAGATATCGCCGGAGAAGAAGCTGCCGGTGGTCCCGGTTCTGGCCAGCCCCAGGGGAACCCGGCGTGCGAGCGCCTTGCACTGTAGCGGCGAGAGCGGGGCGTCGGTGGCCACGATGGCGATGACCGATCCCGCGCCCGCCGGGGCGGGGGGCTCGGACCGGCGCGGCGTCTCCATCGGATTGGGCACGTCGAGCCGCGCGCCCACCGGCCGCCCGAGCACCGTCAACTCGGCGCGTGAACCGAAGTTCGCCTGGACGAAGACACCGACGGTGAAGTTCCGCGCACCGAAAGCGATACGGCGCGACGAGGTTCCGCTGCCGCCCTTGAAGCCGTAGCAGTTCATCCCGGTGCCGCCGCCCACCGAGCCCTCCGCGACCGGCCCGGACCGCGCCGCGTCCAGGGCGCTGCGCACCACCGCGGGCGTCACATGCCCGCCGTTGATGTCGTTGAGATAGCCGTCCCAGGTCTCGGCGCACACCGGCAGCAGCCACTCGCGCGCCTGCCCCGGATGCACCTCGTTGACCCATTCGATCACGCCGGTATGGCAGGCGCCGACCGCGTGGGTATTGGAAATCGTAATGGGCACACCCAATTCCCCCACCTCGTCGATCCAGGTGGTGCCGGTCATCTCGCCATTGCCGTTGAGCGAGAACCACCCCGCCGAACAGGGCCGTCCCACTCCGGCCCGCCCGCGCGGCAGGATGGCGGTGACCCCGGTGCGCACCGGACCGCGCCCGACCTTCAGCGCGCCCTCGCCCTCGATCAGCGTCCGATACCCGACCTCGACCCCTGCGACATCGGTAATCGCATTGAAAGGCCCCGGCGTGCCGTGGAATTCGAGTCCCAGATCGCGCCCGCGCGGCTGTCCCGTCGATGTCATGCGGTCTCCCCGGAGGTCGTGGTGATATCCGCGCACCCCGTGGCGGTGCGGGCATAGGAGCAGATGAGCTCGGCCGCCCGCGCGGGCGGCACCGCCCGATTGGGCGTGATGATGTGCAGCCCGTAGGCGTCCTCGAGCGCCACCAGATTGTTGGCGATGTCCAACGCCGATTCGGTGAGCGTGAAATGCCCTTGCGCCGCACCGACTTCCAGCACCGCCAGGTAGAGCGCCACCTGCTTCTCGTACAGGGCGGTGGTGAGCGCCGCGTGGTGATCGCGGAAGTTCATATAGGCATTGAGCGCGTACAGCGCGATGACGAGCGGATCCTCCGTCGAACTGGGCAGTCCGGCCACGATCATGGCCCGCATCTTCGCCCGCGCGTCCGGAATCCCGGCCACCATGGCCATGCGATCGGTGCAGAACCGTTCGCTCGCTTGCCGATGCACCTCGTGCAGCAGGTTGTCGAAGTCCTCGAAGTAGTAGTGCACGGTGCCCGTGGACACCCCCGCGAGCTGCGCCACGTCCCGGATGCGCAGCGCGTCCACCCCGCGCTCGCGGATGGCGGCCAGGGTGGCGTCGACAATGGCGGCCCGCGCCTTCTCCTGATCCTTCCGCCTGCCCATCCCGCCCTTTCCCTGACTTCCAGTTAAAAACAAATTAACCAAACTTACGGCCATTGAAAAGCGGATTCATTGATTCTTTGATTGAACAATCAAAGAAAGGTGGCTTGCGATGCCCGATCCCGCGCCCCCTGGAGCCCAGTCCGTCTCCACCTACCGCCAGCAACTGTCGCGCTCGCTGTCCATGCGCGAGAACATCCTCATCACCCTGTCCGCGGTGACCCCGGCGTCCAGCGTCTTCATCATCGTCCCGGCGGTGCTGCTGGGCGCCGGGGGCGCGTCGGTCTCGATCTTCCTGGTCGCCGCGCTCGCCGCCGTCTTCGTCGGCCTCTGCTACGCCGAACTCTCCGCCACCTATCCGGTGGCGGGCGGCGAATACAGCTGGGCCGCACGGCTGCTCGGCAAACCCGTCGGCTTCGCCACCTTCCTGCTCACCCTGGTCTCCGGCATCCTCATCATCGCCGTTATCGCCCTGGGCACCGGCGACTATCTGGGTGCGGTCTGGGAAGTCCTGAGCGGCAAGTGGATCGGCGTGGCCGTCATCCTCGCCACCACCGCCGTCGCCCTGCTGAAGATCCGCACCAATGCGTGGATCACCGGCATCGCCCTGGCCATGGAGATCCTCGCCATCATCACCCTGGCCGTTCTCGGCTTCGCCAATGTGGAACGCGGCCCGGGCGAGTTCTTCCGCGCCCAGACCCTGGACGGCGATCAGTTGACCGGCATTACCGCGGGCGCGGCCGCGGCGCTGATCCCCGTGGCCCTGTTCGCCTACAACGGATACGGCGCCGCGGTCTACTACGCCGAGGAGACCAAGAACGCCGTCACCTCCATCGGCCGCGTCATCATGGTCTGTCTGGCGGTCACCGTGGCCGTGGAGGTGATCCCCTTGGCCGCGGTCGTTCTCGGCGCACCGAGCATGACGGAGCTGCTCGGCAGCGACGCCCCCATGAACTACCTGCTCACCAGCCGCGGCGGTGAACTGATCAACAAACTGGTGAGCCTGGGCATTGCCATTGCCATCATCAATGCCGTAATCGCCATCATCCTGCAGATCGCGCGGCTGCTGTTCGCGTCGGCCCGCGACCGCTCCTGGCCCGATCCGATCGACCGCGTCCTGGGCGGGGTCCATCCCGCGCTGCACACCCCCGTCGCCGCCACCCTCGCGGTCGGCGCGCTCGCCGCCCTGGCGGCGAGTTTCATCCCCCTCGACTGGCTCATCACCGCCACCGGCGCGACCGTCGTCCTCGTCTACCTCATAGTCGCCCTGGCAGCCCTCCGCCTGCGCCGCCCCCACGCCCGCACCAGCCGCGGCTACCGCATGCCGCTGTGGCCGATCCCGCCGCTGATCGTCATCGCGGTGGTCCTCTACATCAGCTACCGGGTCCTGGTGGAGACCTGGACGCAGCTGGCGGTGGGCGTGCTCACCATGCTCCTGGGCGCGCTCTACTACCGCCTCTACCTGCGACCCCGCCGCACCGACCGCTGGACCCTGCCCGACCCGATCGCCGAAGCGCCCGAACCGGATTGATTCGGGGAAGTTTCGGCCCGAAACCGCTGTTGGCGTAGGGGTGAACGCATTCAACGAGAACGTGATCGCCGAATTCCGCGCCAATGGCGGCAAGGTGGGCGGCCCCTTCGAGGGGCGCGACAATATGGTCCTCATCACCACTACCGGCGCGAAATCCGGCCGCCGCATTACCAATCCGCTGGTGTGCGTGCCCGGCGCCGACCGCATCGTGCTGATCGCGTCGAACGGCGGCGCCGACAAGCATCCGGCCTGGTACCACAACCTGCGCGCCAATCCGGAGCTCACGGTCGAGACCGGCGCCGAAACCTACACCGGCAAGGCCGAATTCCTCACCGGCGACGAGGCCGACACCCAGTTCAACCGCATGGTCGAGATCCTCCCCGAGTTCGCCAACTACCGCGCGAACACCTCCCGCCGCATCCCGGTCATCGCCGTGTACCGCGAATCCGCCTAGGTTCAGTTGGCCAGCGGGTTGACGCCAGCCGAGACGGGCACGCCGCCCAGATGGTGGAGCAGGTCGGCCGTCGCGGTCACCGCGCCGCAGCGGCGGGTGACGTAGTTGAGGGCCATGACGTGTTCGTCGCGGCTGAAGTCGGCGGTGGCGTCGGAGACCAGGAACGGATGGATATCGCTCATGAAAGCGTCCGCGGCGCTGAGCATGCAGCCCATGTGGGTGTAGACGCCGGTGACGATGAGCTGATCGCGGTTGTAGAAGCTGAGCAGGTCGCGTAGGTCGGTGCGCTGGAAGGCCGAGTAGCGCCACTTGGTGACCTGGATGTCACGCGGGGTGGGCCGCAGTTCGGCGATGACCTCGGTGTCGGGGCCGGTGGACATGCCCGAACCCCAGAAGTCGGCGAGAATGCCGCGGCGCGAAGGGTGCTGGTTGCCGGGCTGCATGGTGTAGATGACCGGGATGCCGAGGTCGTGGCAGCGGGCGCGCAGGGTCGCGATGTTGTCGATGAGCGTGCTGGCCGGTTCCCGCGTGGTGTCGTAGGCCGAGATGAAGTACTCCTGCATATCGTGGATGAGCAGGGCCGCGCGGGTGGGATCGATGGTCCAGTCGACCTGATTGGGGGTGACCTCGTCGGCGGTCGGCATCGAATAGGGGGCGATCGGGGGGATAGGCATGGAAACTCCGGTAATCGTTCTTGTGGATCGGTGACCCACTGATTTCGTGAGGGCCGGGTAACTCATCGGGTACGCCCAAAATTCAGACACCCACCTGACCGCTGGCACGCGTGCGCGTCTCCAACGGCTCTCAGCCGGGCGCTGAAGTTCCGGGGAGGCGGGACAGTCAGGCGACTGTGACCGGTACGTCGGTTATGCCGAGGGGGCCGAGGATGCGCTGGAATTTGCCGGTGGTCTCGGCCAGTTCGGCGGCCGGATCGGATTCGGCGACAATGCCGCCGCCCGCGTGGGCGAGCAGGCTCCGTCCGTCGGCGGCCAGTTCGGCGCAGCGGATGCTGACCATCCATTCACCGTCGCCGGAGGCGGCGCACCAGCCGACCGCACCGGCGTAGAAGCCGCGATCGCCCTCGAGGTCGGCGATCACGCGGGCGGCCGCGGCGGTCGGGGTGCCGCAGATGGCGGGGGTGGGGTGCAGGGCGGCCGCGAGTTCGAGAGCGGACGGGCCGTCGACGGGCACGGTGGCGGTGATCGGGGTGCCCAGATGCCACATCTCCGGAGTGCTCGTGAGTTCCGGTGCGGCAGGGGTGTTCACGGCGGCGCAGCGGTCCCGCAGCACATCGCTGACCTGTTCCACCACATAGCCGTGCTCGTGCTGATCCTTCGCGGAGCCGAGCAGATGCTGCGCGGCCGCGCGGTCGGCGTCGGCATCGGGGGCGCGGCGGGTCGAACCGGCCAGCGGGTGACTGAGCACCTCGGCGCCGTCGCGGCGGACGAGAATTTCGGGGCTGGAGCCGACCAGGTGCTTACCGTCGTACACCTCGCCCGCGGCGGACAGGTCCACGAGGAAGCCATTGCCGACCGGATCGGTGGCCACCAGCAGGTCCAGCAGTTCGGCGGCCCGCATGGGCCGGTCGGCGCGGGCGCTAATCGACCTGGCCAGCACCACTTTTCGTGGCGAGTGGACCGGGTCGGCCAGCAGCCGGACCGCGGCGGCGACCCGCTCCATATGGGCGCTCGGCGGTACCGCGGAGTCGATCTCGAAGCGCGGTAGGGACTCCGGCGCAGCGGGCCGGTACGGGGAGTCCAGCACCGTGACGGACTGCGGCGCGAACAGCGCGGCGGGTGCGCCCACTTCGAAAGGCAGTGCGCCGACAATGTATTCGACCTGCCCGCCGCGCAGGGCGGCGACCGCCTCGGCGGCGCCGGTGAACACCCGGCCGATGCCGTGCGCGATCACGGTCCGGTGCGGCCGGGCCAGGATAAAGGCGGGTTCCGAGGTATCGGGGGTCGTGGCGGAAATGGGGATCATCCTCTCGGGTCACATGTCGAGCGTCGCGCCGCCGTCCACCCGCAGATCGTGCAGGGTGATGTGGCGGGCGTCGTCGGATACCAGGAAGCTGACCGCCGCGGCGATATCGGCGGGAGCGGCAATGCGCCGCAGGGGAATTCCGAGGCGGTAGGCCGTCGGATCACCGTCCAGCAGGGCGGTGTGGGAAGCATCGGTGAGCGGCTGGTCGCCGTCGGCGAACAGGCCCCGCAACATGGGGGTGTCGGTGGAACCGGGCGAGACCAGGTTCACGCGCACCCCGTGCGGGGCGACCTGCAGGGCGAGGGCCCGGGTGAAGGCGGCGGCGGCCTTGGAGGCGCAGTAGGCGGCCATGCCGACGCGCGGAGCGCTTGCGGCATTGGAGGATACGACGACGATGGCGCCGCCGCCCGCGCTCACCATATCGGCGGCGGCGCGCTGGGTGACGTGCACGACGCCGGTGGCATTGACCGCCATGCTGCGGTCCCAGTCCTCCGGTGTGGTGTCCAGGCCGGTGCTCGCGAGCATGATTCCGGCCGCGTGCACGACCACGGTGGCCGAGCCGTGCTCGACGCTCAATTTGTCGAAGGCGTCCCCGACTGCGCTACGGTCGGTGACGTCCACCTCCACGCTGGAGACGGAAGCCGGTGTCCCGGCGCTCAATTCCCGTGCCACCTCGTGGACCCGCGGATCTCGGTCCCACAGCGATATCGCGTCGGCGTCGCTCGCGAGGGCGGCCGCCACGGCGGCTCCGATACCCGCGGCGGCTCCGGTCACGACGACCACGCGCTCACCCGAATCGATCATGGCCATAAGGTTAGCCTAACCTGATAAGAATGTGGTGCGCCCGTTCGCAAAGTTAGCTTTTCGCCCTCGGGCGCGCCGACCGAATTCTCCTGAAAAGAGTTGTCCCACAATGTCATCGACCGTTCTCCCCGGCTTCACACCGTGGCCCGCGGCCGACGCCCAACGGTATCGAGAGCTCGGCTTGTGGACCGGCGAGACCTTCGGGGACATGCTGGCCGCGCGGGCCGCCGCCACTCCCGATGCCGTCGCCGTGGTCGATCCGGCCGTCAGCTGGAGCTACGCGGAGCTGGATCGGCGTTCCCGCGCATTGGCCACCGGCCTGGCGCGGCTCGGGATCGGCAGACAGGACCGGGTGCTGGTGCAGCTGCCGAACCGGGCCGAATTCGTCGAGGTGATCTTCGCGCTGTTCCGGCTGGGGGCGCTGCCGGTGTTCTGCCTGCCCGCGCATCGGCAGGCCGAACTGGTGCCCATCGCCACCGCCAGCGGGGCCAAGGCCATGATCAGCTGCGGCAAGCATCAACTGTTCGACTATGCGGCGCTGGCGGATTCGATCCGGCAGCAGGTCGACTCGCTCGAGCATCTGCTGATCGTCGGCGACGAGGCCGAGCTGCCTGCGGGCGCGCGCACCCTCGACGAGTTCCGCGACGAACCGGGCGAACTGCCCGTGCTGGATGCCGGTGAGGTGGCCTTCCTGCAGCTGTCCGGCGGCAGTACCGGCATTCCCAAGCTCATTCCCCGCACCCACGACGACTACCTGTTCAGCGTGCGGCGCAGCGCCGAGATCTGCGAACTCGGCAGCGACAGCGTGTATCTCGCGACGCTGCCGGTGGCGCACAACTTCCCGATGAGCTCGCCCGGCATTCTGGGCGTGCTGTGGGCGGGCGGCACCGTGGCGCTAACGCCGGATCCCACACCGGCGACGGCGTTTCCGCTCATCGAACGGTTCGGCGTGACCATGACCGGTCTGGTGCCGCCGCTGGCACGGCTGTGGGTGGAGCGGGCCGAAGCCGGTGACACCCCGGACCTGTCCAGCCTGCGGGTGGTGCTGGTGGGCGGTGCGCGCTGCCCGGAGGAGCTGGCCGAGCGCGTCGGACCGGCGCTGGGGGTCACCTTGCAGCAGGTGTTCGGCATGGCCGAAGGTCTGGTCTGCTACACGCGATTGGATGATCCGCACGAGGTGGTGATCTGCACCCAGGGCCGCCCGATGTCGGAGTACGACCGGGTCAAGGTGGTCGACGACCACGGCGTCGAGGTGCCGCCGGGGACGGACGGCAATCTGGTCACCCAGGGGCCGTACACGATTCGCGGCTACTACGACAATCCCGAGGCCAATGCCCGCAGCTTCACCGCCGACGGCTGGTACACCACCGGTGACATCGTGAGCCTGCGGCCCGACGGCAATCTCGAGGTGCGCGGCCGGGCCGGGGACTGGATCAACCGCGGCGGTGAGAAGGTGTCGGCCGAGGAGCTCGAGGAACACCTGCTTGCGCATCCGGGCATTCGCCATGCGGTGATCGTGGGCACGCCGGATCCGGTACTGGGACAACGCATCAGCGCCTTCGTGCGCGAGCGCGGGGTGGCGGCATGGAAGATGCCCGACTCGGTGGTGGTCGTCGAGAACTTCCCGGAGACCGGGGTCGGCAAGATCAGCCGCAAGGATCTGCGGCAGCTGCTCGCCGAAGGGGCGCACCGGAACTGACAGCAATAGCCGCACAGCCCCGCGGGGCCGTGCGGCTACCGCACCGCGAGGTGGCGCGGATACCGCCGCGCCACCCGTCAAGACAGCACGTCGATCCACGATCCCAGGACGGGAGCGGCCGCGAGACTGGGGAAGTCGACGTGCTCGAAGCCGTCGGCCCGCCACTTCTCCACCAGCGACATGATGCGCACCGAGTCCAGCCCGGCGTCGAGCAGATTGGTCTCGTCGTCCAGTTCACTCGCGTCGATGCCCAGAGCGGCTGCGACATCGTCGATTACGCGCTGCCGCTCGGCGCCCGCCGCGCTCTCGTCGGCTGGCGCCGTGTTCTCGTCGGCTAGCGCGGTGTTCTCGTTGGTCATGATCCCTCACTCGTCTCGGTCGTAATCGGCGACGCCGCGCTTCCAGTACCCGGCGATCAGGCAGTCCTTGGGGCCGATGCCGAGCTCGGTGCGCACCCAGCGGCGCATCGGCTTCAGCACGCCCGACTCACCGGCGAGCCAGGCGTAAACCCGTTCTCCGGCAGTAACTTCCACCATGCGCGCGGCCTTCTCCAGGGCGTCGCCGGTGCCCGGCTCGGCATCACCGCGGTGCACCCAGTGCACGGCGAATCCCGGCGGGGCGTCGATGGCGATCTCCTCATCGGGTCCGGTCACCTCGATGAATGCCCAGCCCGCGGAGTCGCGCGGCAGCCATTCCAGCCAGCGGGCAATGGCGGGCAGCGCGGTGATATCGCCGATCAGCAGGTACTTGTCGTAGGTCTTGGGCACCACCACGCCGCCGGGCGGGCCCGCAATGTGCATGGGGGTGCCGGGGACGGCCGCCAGGGCCCAGTCCGAGGCCAAACCGCCAGGGTGGATGGCGAAATCGATATCCAGTTCCCGGTCTTCGGCGCTGAAGCGGCGCACGGTGTACTCGCGCGACACCGGGCGCGGGTTGCCCCATTCCAGGGACAGCCCGTCCTTCTTGGGCAGCCGCAGCACGCCGTCCTCGCCCGGGAAGACCAGGCGCACATGCTCGTCCGGCACATAGCTGTGGAATCCGGCGAGATCCGCACCGCGGAAGGTGATCCGCACCAGGCCCGCACCCACCGGCACGGTGCGCACTACTTCCACGGCACACAAGCCGATCGGATAACCGACCTTGTGCCCGTGCTCACCGGCGAGCACTTCGGTGATGCGTTCGGCGTAGGCCGCGCGATCCATCAGTTTTCTTCCTTTCCATCAGGCGGGGCCGGGGCGGGAACCGGTGCGGCGCTGTCTTTTCCGCCGAGCCGGTAGAGCGGACCGGCGAAGGCCGCCGCGAGCCCGGCCAGAATCAGCACCGCGACGCCGTAGGCGATGAAGGCGGTGTCGGGCGCGAAGAGTTGTCCCACCACACCGGCGGCCATGGAGCCGATCGCGGAGCCGGTGACCGCCTGCACCATGAGCAGGCCGGAGATCCGGCCCCGGAACTCCTCCGGGGACTGCTGTTGCAGCAGCGTGTAGCGCAGCACCATGCTGACCGCGCGGGCCAGGCCGAATGCGGCCAGGCCGAGGAAGACCCAGGCCGCATTGGCCCACAGTCCGGCCGCGATCACGCCGAGCGGCATGACGGCCACCGCGAGCAGCAG
This sequence comes from Nocardia crassostreae, assembly GCF_001613405.1. GTDB lineage: Bacteria > Actinomycetota > Actinomycetes > Mycobacteriales > Mycobacteriaceae > Nocardia > Nocardia crassostreae. Next base: position 81,259 of record NZ_BDCH01000020.1, on the reverse strand, counting down.
CGCCTGGCCGGGGCGGTGATTGCGGCCGATCCAGCCGCTGGTCAGCGAACCGAGCACCGCGCCAGCGCCGGGTGCGGCATACAGCAGGCCGAGCACCGTCGGGCCGCCGCCGAGTTCGACGTCGACGAAGGCCGGGAGCAGCACCAGCGGGCCGCTCACCAGCATGGCGACCAAGCCGGTGAACAGGACCGCGCGAATGAGGTTGTGCCGCATGGCGAATTGGATGCCGGTGGCGAGTTCGCGCAGCGGATGCTCGGTATTGCGGGCCGGTGCTGGTGCGGGGCCGATGGCGCGAATGAGGCCGACGGTCGCGACGGTGGCGCCCGCGGCAATGAAAAAGGCCGGGCCGACGCCGGTTTCGGCGATCAGCAGACCGGCGATGGCCGGGATGATCATGGTCCCGAGGTCGGAGGTGAGCGCGGTCAGCGCTCCGGCGGCGGCCAGCTTCTCCCGGCCGACCAATTGCGGGACCAGCGCCATGAGCGCCGATCCGCTGATACCGCCCGCCAGGCCGTCGACCACGCCCGCGGCGTAGATGACGCCCAGGAACGGGTCCGGCAGCACGGCATTGATCCCGAGTGCGAGAAAGCCGAAACCCGCTGCACTGCCCGACCATTGGGTGACATCGCGCCGGTCGTACCGGTCCGCGATCACCCCGCCCGCCAGGCTTCCGGCGAACAGGGCGACCGCGGTGACCGTGGTGACGCCGGCGACATGCAGGGAGGATCCGGTGAGCTGGTAGACCTGCACGGGCAGGGCCACCATGAGCAGGCCGATCCCGAGCACCGATACCAGCCGGGCCGCGAAGGCGCAGCGGAATCCCCGGCTGGCCTTCAGGGGTGAGGTATCGATGAGCAGGCCGCCGACGGCTGTCACTTGAAGCGCTCCCCCAGCAGATCGAGGGTGGCCATGGTGTTGCGGTAGTCGGGCCGCTGCGAGGTGGCGGGCAGCTCGTAGACGTGACCGGCCTGGAAGGCCGGGAGCTTCGCGATGACCGGATCCTCCTTCAGCTGGGCGATGCTGCGGCCGCCGTCGAGCTGCACCACGAACAGGTTGGGGGCGTCGACAACGGTGCTGGCCAGTTCGGGGCTGAAGTTCACCCAGTCGGCGGCGGCGAGGCGGGCCGGGTTACCGGCCTTGGCCTCGACCTTGTCGTCGACGGTGAAGCCGACCGCGGTCAGCAGGCCGAACAGCGGGGTGCCGGGGGCGATGACCGAGGGCTTCTGATCCTTGCGCGACTGGTACACCGACACCGCGCCCTGCGGCACCTTGATGCTGGACTTCACCGCGGCGACCTTGTCGTTGTACTTGGCGATCATGCCGTCGACCTTGTCGGACTGGTTCACGATGTCGGCGACGGACTTCAGCTGGTCCTGCCACTGCAGCAGGTCCGAGGGCACCAGCGCGGTGGGGGCGATGGCGGTCAACTTGTCGTAGTTGTCGATGGTCTGCTGGCCCGGGAAGCCCAGGCCGCCGCCGATGATCAGATCCGGCTGCTGGGCCGCGATGAACTCCAGGTTCAGGTTGTCGCCCGAGGGCACCACCTCGGTGCCCTGCTGCTTGGCGTCCGCCGACCACGCGGCCGGGAACTCGCCCGGCTCGAGGGTCACACCTAACACGCGCGGATCCGCGGCCTTCACCTTCGCGCCCAGGTCGTACAGGTACCCGGCGAGCGAGCCGTTCAGCACCACGATGCGCTGCGGATCGGCGGGCACGGTGACCGCGCCCTTGGCGGTCTGCACCTCCCGCGTGCCGGACTTGCTCGCCTCGTCCGAGGAGGAGCTACTGCAGCCCGCCACCACCGCGACCAGCGCGAGGATGAGCAGCGCGACGGCGGCGCGCACGCGAGCCGTCATTCGGTACAACATCATTGGATTGGGTGTTCTTTCTCTTTCGGTGTGGAAATCCCGAAACGGGAGAGTCATGCGCCGATCGCGGGATCGACATCGAGCAGCGCCGCGACCTCGGTCCACCCGGCCGGGGACACGATGCCGTAGTGCGAGTACGGAAGCCGCCGGACCACCAGCCGCGCCCCCGCCGTCCGCCAGCCGTCCAGCTGGGCCTCGGTGCGCGCGGGCAGCGATCCGTCATCGGCGGCATAGAGATTCATCGCCCCGCCGTACCGCGGGGTCGAGGACCGCTCGACCAGCCCGAGCAGCTCCGCCGCCGCGGATCGGATGGCTTCGGCGAGTTCCGTTGCGTCCGCGGTCAATTCGGGCAGTAGCCGATCCAGCGCCGCCGGATCCTCCAACGCCCGCCCCGCCTGCTCGGCGAGATTGACCAGCGGATGCGAATCGACCAGCCCCGCAAAGGCAACCGACTCGCCCGCCGTCTCCAGCGCCGCCGCGATCGCATGCACGACATTCCCGCCCAGCGAGTACCCGAGCAGGTGGTACGGCCCCTCCAGCTGAATCCGCCGAATCGTCGCCAGATAGTGCCCGGCCAGCTCCTCGATGGTCCGAGCCCAGAAGTCGTTGCCACTCAACGCAGGCAACTGCAACCCGACAATCGGCCGATCCGCCCGCAGCACCCGCGCCAACGGCCCGAACTGCCACGCGGTACCGCCCACCGGATGCACGCAGAACAGCGGCGCACCCACCCCACCGGAACGCAGTTCCAGCACATGGTCCAGACGCCTGCCGAACATCGCGCGCCAGTCTGCGAACTCGGCCTCGGCCGTCAACTCCGATGACCCGGCCGTCCGCACACCGGAACCACCTGCGGCCGAATCATCCAGCGCCCCAGCGGTCATCGCGTTCTCCGCCACCGCTGCGGGCGCGTCGATCCGCGCCGCCAGCGCATGCGGGGTGGGTGCGGCGAACACATCGTCGAGCACCACCGCCAGCCCCGCACGCCGCAACCTGCCGACCAGTCGCACCGCTGTGAGCGAATGCCCACCGGCGGCGAAGAAGTCGTCGTCCGCGCCGATCTCGGGCAGCGAGAGCACCGCGGTCATCGCGCCGCGAACGGTGTCCACGGAGACGGAGCCCCGCGCTGCGGCCACCCCCTGCGGCACTCCGCGCGGATCGGGCAGCTGCCCGCTGGCCTGGAGGCTCGACGGAGCGTGGAGATCACCCGGGGCAGGGAGGGCCTTGCGGTCGATCTTCTCGCTGGTGGTGCGGGGGATGTGGTCCAGTGCGACGTAGGCGGCGGGGATCATGTACGCGGGCAGCTTGGTTCGCAGGTCGGCCGCTATGGCGTCGGTGGACAGGGTGGTTCCGGCGCGGGCGATGAGGTAGGCGACCAGGCGTTGGTCGCCGGGGGTGTCCTCGCGGAGGAGGACTGCCGCCTGGGCGACGCCGGGGCGGGTGAGCAGGGCGGATTCGATATCGCCGAGTTCGATACGCTGGCCGCGGAGTTTGACCTGGCTGTCGGCGCGGCCGATGTAGTCGAGTTCGCCCTGGGCGGTCCACTTCACCAGGTCGCCGGTGCGGTACATGCGGTCGCCGTGGCCGTGGGGGTCCGGGACGAAGGCGCTCGCGGTCAGGTCGGGGCGGGCCAGGTAGCCGCGGGCCAATTGCACGCCCGTGAGGTACAACTCGCCGATTGTGCCCGCGGGGACCGGGCGTAGTCGGTCGTCGAGGACGCGGACTCCGGTGCGGGTCGCGGGACGGCCGATGGGGACCGAGGTCGTGTCGGCTTCGGTGGTGTCGTGGTAGGTGATGCAGACCGCGGCCTCGGTCGGGCCGTAGAGGTTGTTCACGTGTGCGCCGGTGAGGGCGCGGACGCGGTGGGCGGTGGCGGGCGGGAGGGCCTCGCCGCCGGTGATGACACAGCGCAGGGCGGTGCAGGCGGTGAGGTCGGTTTCCTCGGCCAGGACGGTGAGCATGGAGGTCGTCATCTGGACGGTGGTGACCTGCTCATCGGCCATGAGTTGCGCCTGGTAGTACGGGTCCTTGTGGCCGTTCGGGCGGGTCAGCACGATGCGCGCGCCGACCAGCAGCGGGAGGAAGAGTTCCAGCAGGGAGGCGTCGAAGGTGGGCGGGGTCCGGTAGAGGACGGTGTCGCCCTGGCCGAAATGCTGTTGGCGCTGTAGCCATTCGAAGGTGTTCACGATCGACTCGTGTGCGACGGTGACGCCCTTCGGCACGCCGGTGGAGCCGGAGGTGAACAGCAGGTAGGCGGAGTTCGTCGGCCGCAGGGGCGCGATTCGCTCGGCGTCGGAGATCTCGGTGGCCGCGAAGCCGGTGGTGTCCAGCTGGTCGACGGCGACGACCTGGGCGCGCACGGTGTCGAAGCCGTCGGCGGTGTGGCTGAGAACCAGTGCCGGAGCGGCGGTTTCGAGAATGCTGTCGATACTCTGCGCGGGCTGTTCCGGATCGATCGGCAGGTAGACGCCGCCGGATCGGATGATGGCGTGCGCCGCGACCACCGCGTCCGGGCAGCGGTGCATGGCCACCGCGACCACCGTCTCCGGGCCGATGCGCTGCGAAATTAACCAGTGTGCAAGCCGATTCACGCGAGCGTGGAAGTCGCCGTAGGCGATCGTCAGCTCCCCGCTCGTCACGGCGGGCGCGCTGGCGTCCAGTGCCGTGGCCGAACCCCATGTGGCGAGAGTGGGACCGTGCGTCTGACGCGGCCGGGTCGTCTCGGCCACCGAGGCGACCGCAGCCTCCGGCTCGGCGATCAGGGCGGTCAGCACCGCGCCGAGATGATCCGCCAGCTCGGTGGCCACCGCCTCCGGCACGGCAGCCGGATCATGGTGCAGCAGTAGGTCGAAACGCTCTCCGGGCCGCGCGGTCACCACGATCGGATAATGCGTGAGGCTGTGGACGAAGACGTCGGCCACCCGCAGCTCATGCAATTCCGGCTGGCGCAGCCCGGATTTCGGGAAGTTCTCGAAAACGACCAGGCTGTCGAACAGATGACCCAGGCCCACGGCCCGTTCGACGGTGGCCAGCCCCAGATAGCCCTGCGCCTGCATCTCGAACGACGTCCGCTGGAAGTCGACCAGTTGCTCCGGCAGCGACCGCCGCGAATCCAGGTGCAGCCGAACGGGAACCGTATTGCTGAACAGGCCCACGGTGGACTCGACATCCGGCAGATCCGCCGGGCGACCGGAGGCGACCGTGCCGAAGACCACGTCGGTGCGGCCGAGGTGAGCGGCCAGCACCGTCGACCACGCACCCTGGAGCAGGGTGCTCATGGTCAGTCCGAAGCGGCGGCTCACCGCCTCCAACATCGCCAGTGCGTTGTCCGGCAAGAAAACTCGCCGCCCGACCGCGTGCGACCGCTGTCCGGGAATCCCGATCAGCGACGGCGCGGGCAGCCCGGCGAGGTAGTCGCGCCACCGCTCGGCCGCCGCCACCGAATCGCGCGCACCCAGCCAAGCGAGGTAATCACCGTAGTAACCGGGAACGGGCAGCTGCACGTCCGCGTCGTGGTACAGCGCGAGCGCCTCGCGCAGCATGATCGGCACCGACCAGCCGTCGGCCAGCAGATGATGCGCGATCAGCACCAGGCGCTGCGAGGTATCGCTCATACGAATCAGCACGACCCGCAACAGCGGCGGCGCGGCGATATCGAACCGCTCGGCGCCCGACTGCTGTTCCACCTCCGCGGCAACCCGCCCCGCATCATCCGTCGCGAGCGCGCGCAAATCCTCCACGCGCCAGCCCAACCCGGGCGTGCGCGGCACCACCTGCACCGGCTCGTCGAACTGCTCGTAGCAGAACGCCGCACCCAGATTCGGATGCCGAGCCAGCATGCGCTCGAACGCGGCGAGCAACCGATCCGGATCGACCGCCCCGGCCAACTCGAAACGCGCCGTCATGGTGTAGATGTCGTCATCACCATCACGCAGCGCATGGAAGAGCAACCCCTCCTGCAACGGCGAGAGCGGCAGCACATCGGCAATCGGCCCGTACTGCTCCGCCAGCTCGTCAATGCTGTGCTGCGGCAACGTCATCGAAATCCCGCGCTCCGCCTTCGAGACGGCGGCCGTGCCACCGGCGGCAGCCCCGCCGGTAGAGCCCACGCGGGCCGCCGCCGCGGTGGCCGCGAGCTCCGCCAGCGGACGCCTGGTCAGCAGATCCTGCGGCGACAGCACCAGCCCCTGCTCCCGCAACCGGCTGCTCACACTGATGGCCGTGATGCTGTCACCACCGACCCCGAAGAAGTCGTCGTCCACGCTCACCGCGCCATGCCCCAGTGCGGCCGCGATCACAGCACACACAGCCTCTTCGGCGGCCGTCGCCGGTGCCCGCCCCTCGCTTTCCGACGACGGTTCGGGCAGCGCGGCGCGATCCAGCTTCCCATTGACGGTGTGCGGCAACGCATCGAGGAAAACCAGCCGCGACGGCACCATATGGTCCGGCACCAGATCAGCCAGCCGCGACCGCAGTCCAACCGCGTCCAACGCGCCGGACCCCACGTTCCCGTCGGACCGGTCGGACGTGGAGGTGTGTTCCACAGCGGGAACGACATATCCGATGAGGGTCGGTCGTCCGGCGATCTCACGGATGTCGGCGGCGGCCGTCCGCACTTCGGGCAGACCGGCCAGCGCGGCCTCGACCTCACCCAGTTCGACGCGGTGCCCGCGAATCTTCACCTGGTTGTCGACACGCCCCTGGTATTCGTAGCCACGCCCTGGAACCCAGCGAGCCCGGTCTCCGGTGCGGTACATGCGCGCCCCGGGCGGTCCGTACGGGTCGGCGACGAACCGGTCCGAGGTGGCGTCCGGCCTCCCGAGGTACCCGCGCGCCAGCTGCGGACCGGCCAGGTACAACTCCCCTACCCGGCCGTCGGCCACCAGCTGCAAACCATTGTCCAGCAGGTAAACCCGCGCACCGGGCACCGGATGCCCGATATGCGGCGTCGTACCGGTCACCGCCGCGGTGATCGCGTCGACGGTCGCTTCGGTCGGTCCGTACAGATTGACCGCCGGAATTCCGGCGCGCTGAATGGCCTGCCACAGATCCGGCGAACACGCGTCGCCGCCGAGCGCGAGCAACCGCGGCCCGGTTTCCGCGAGCCCGTGCTCCAGCAGCCCGGCGACGAATGCGGGCGTCCCATCCACGACATCGATCCGATCCCGCCCGAGCGCCGCCGGATCCCGCCGAATCTCACTGTCGTACACCCGAACGCAATGCCCGTCCAGCATCCACAACAGCGGATCGATCGCCGCGTCGAACGCGAACGACGTCGTATGCGCCACCCGCAACGCCCGCCCGGCCCGTGCCGCCGTCTCGGCATACATCCCGGACCGCTGCGCCGCCACCAACTGCGCCAGCGCCCCGTGATCCACCAGCACACCCTTGGGCCGCCCCGTCTACCCCGAGGTGTAGATCAGATATGCGCCATTGCCCGAATCCACCTGTGCACCAGCCGCATCCGACCGCTGGGTAGCGGAGAGGGCTTCCAGCTCGGATCGGAGTTCCGCACTGTCGATATCCAGCACACCGGCACCGAGCTCGACCGCCAGCTGCCCGGCGCTGAGCACCAATTGCGGTGCGGCGTCGTCGATCATGCCGAGCAAGCGGGGTACCGGATGCTCGGGATCGAGGGGTAGGTAGACGCCTCCGGCCTGCCAGACGGCGAACAGGGCGACCACCAGCTCCGCGGAGCGCGGCAGGTCCACGCCGACGATCGTGTCGGGGCGAACTCCATTGGCGCGCAGGTAGTTCGCGACGCGGCTGACTCGGTGGCCGAATTCGGCGTCGGTCCATTCCACATCGTCGGCTGCGAGCACGATCGCGTCGGGACGCTCGGTGATCAAGCGGGTGAGAGCGTCCGGAACGAGTTCGACGAGAGCGGTGGCGGCGGGGACGGAGCGGGCGGTCAGCAGACGGTCGCGGTCGGCGCGGTCGAGTAGTTCGAGGGCTCCCGCGGGCGGCTTGTCGGCGCCGGTGAAGGCGTCGATCACGCGCATGAGGCCGTCTATGCGGCGGCGGACGGAGTCGCCGTCATTGGTTCGGCCGTCGGATTCGAAGCCGACCAGGACCGTGCCGTCGGGCAGGGGGGTCACCACGACGCCGAGGTCTTCGGGCGGGCCGCCCGCGACATTGCGCAGGACGCCGCGGGAGCCGTCGAAGTCGAGGGAGAAGTCGAAGACCTTGAGGTTCATGCCGACTCCGTGCAGGAGTTCACCCGCGCCGTAGCCGTGGAAGTCGCGGGCCAGGTCGTCGCCGCTGTAGCGCTGGTGGGCGCGTACGTCGCGCAGCGTGGCCGCGACGCGCGGGGCGAGTTCGCCGAGGCGGTCGTCGGCGCGCACGGTCAGGCGCAGGGGCAGCACGTTCACGGCCATGGATGGGGTGGACAGCGCGGCGCGGCCGACGCGGCCCATGAGCAGCATGGAGATGACTACGTCGGAGCTGCCGAGCTCGCGCTGGATGTAGGCGGCGTAGCAGGCGACCAGAACATCGGCCCAGGTGACGCCGTAGCTGTCGGCGCATTCCTTCAGGGTCGCGAGGGTCTCTGCGGTCAGGATGGCCTCGCCGCGGACGGTCCGCTCCACCGCGCCGCCGACATGCTGTCCACGTCCGTCCAGGGACGGCCACGGCGTCAGCTGGTCGCGCCAGAACTGCCGATCCTGTTCGAATTGCTCCCCGGCGCGGTACTCCTGCTCCTCGGCGACGAGCGCGGCAATGGTGCCGAAAGTTTGCTTGGGCGGCTTGGTTCCGCGCCGCATGGAGGTGTAGTGCCCGGCCACCCGGCGCGAGAGCAGCGCCGCGCTGTAGCCGTAGACGATGAGGTGGTGGTACAGCTGCACGCACCACACCTCGGTGTCGCTCAGCCGGATCAGCGTGTAGATGTACAGCTGCCGATCGACCATGGCCTTGCAGTATTCGGCGGCGCGATGCCGTTCCAGGGCCACGGCCTCGTGGGCCAGCGCCAGCGGATCGGCCGCCACCCGCAGATCGATGGTGGGCCGCAGCTCGGCGGCCGCTTCGGTGACGAATTGCCGTGGCCCCTCGGCGGTTTCGCGGAAGCGCAGCCGCATGTTCTCGGATTCGGCCACCGTCTTGCGAATGGCCTCGGCCAGCAGCTCGATATCGATGGGCTGCTCGCCGGAGATCTCGAGGACCTCACCGACCAGGTAGCGCCCGGATTCGGGATCGAACCGCTGAGCGTTCCAGATTCCCAGTTGCGGCCCGGTCAGCGGCAGTGCCGCCCCGGCCTCCGGCAACTCGGCCCGGTCGGCGCCCGAGTCGTTCCGATCCACCCGCAACTCCCTTCACCCTCAACGTCATTCGGCCCCTCCCTCGGTCCACCCGGGCTCGATGAGTCCAGCGAGGGAGGGGCCAAAATCGGTTAGCCTAAGTTTAATTCCAAGTGGGAACCTTCCTGTTCACACTGGTCAGGACGGCCTTCAGGCCACCGGGGCGGCATTCTCGGCCAGCGGGATGACCAAGGGCGCCCCGGTCTCCGGATCGTCGATGATCCGGCAACCCAGCGCGAAGACCTCGTGCACCAGCTCGGCGGTGACGATCTCCTTCGGCGGCCCCGCCGCGATCACCCGGCCGTCCTTCATGGCGATCAGGTGATCGGCGTAGCGGAAGGCGTGGTTCAGGTCGTGCAGCACCGCCACCACGGTGCGCCCGGACTCCCGGTTCAGCTTCCGGCACAGATCCAGCAACTGGATCTGATGGGCGATGTCCAGATACGTGGTCGGCTCGTCGAGCAGGACGATCGGGGTGTCCTGGGCGAGCACCATGGCGATCCACACCCGCTGCCGCTGACCGCCGGACAACTCGTCCACCAGCCGCGCCGACAACTCGGTCACACCGGTGGCGGCCATGGCCGCGGCCACCGCCTCCTCATCGGCCTTCGACCACTGCCGCAGCAGCGTCTGATGCGGGAACCGCCCGCGCGCCACCAGATCCGCCACCCGAATGCCGTCCGGCGCGGTGGAGGTCTGCGGCAGCAGCCCGATCCGGCGCGCCACCTCCTTGGCGGGATACGACCCGATGGCCTTGTCGTCCAGCAGCACCGCCCCCGATTCGGGCGCGAGCAAGCGCGCCAGCGCGCGCAGCAGCGTGGATTTACCGCAGGCGTTCGGCCCGATCACGACCGTGAACTCGCCGTCGGGAATGCCCACCGAGAGCTCATCGCTGATGGTCCGTCCCCGATACCCCAGGCGGACCCGATCCGCCCGCAGCCGTGCGGCTTTCGCGTCCTCGGCGACCGGCTCGGTTCCGGGATCGTGCTTTTCGTGCATCAACAGCTTCCTCTAGTTCCTTCGAGCCTCTGCCACCAGCAGATACGCCAGATACAGCCCGCCGATCGAGACGGTGACGACGCCCACCGGCAGGATGGTGGGCGCGAAGACGCGCTGGGAGATCCAGTCGCAGACCACCAGCAGCAAGGCGCCCATGGCCGCGGCCGGGAACAACGCGGTGGAGGGCGTGCGCGCCAGACGGCGACCCAGTTGCGGCGCGGCCAGTGCGACGAAGGCGATGGGCCCGGCGACCGCGGTGGCCGCCGCGGTCAGCGCCACGCTCAGCACAATGAGCAGCAGGCGAATCCGGCCCACGTTCAACCCGAACGAGCGAGCCAGGTCGTCACCCAGTTCCAGGGTGTGCAGTTTCGGCGCGGCCGGAATCACCACGAGACCCAGAATGGCCAGGATGATCAGCGCGGGCGCGACCTGCGACCAGGTCACGCCGTTGAGCGTGCCCACGCCCCACGCCGCCGCCAACATGGCCGATTGGAGATCGGCGCGCAGGATCAGCCAGGTATTGACCGAGGCCAGCATGGCGCTCACCCCGATACCCACGATGATCAGCCGGAATCCGGTCACATTGTGCCGGAGGGCGAGTAGCTGAATGACCAGCGCGGAACCCAGGCCACCCACCAGCGCGCCGACCGCGGTCGGGAAGGGACCGCCGCCCATGGTCAGAATCACGATCAGCGCACCGGTGTAGGCGCCGGTATTGAAGCCGACCATATCCGGGCTGCCGAGCGGGTTCCGCGTCACCGATTGCAGGATCGCCCCGCTCACGCCCAGCGCCGCGCCCAAGGCCAGGGCCAGGACCACGCGCGGAAACCTCCACTCCCACACCACGAGCCGATCGAAGCGTTGATCGCCGAACACCAGCGCGCGCACCACCCGGTCCGGCGGGATCGGATAATCCCCGGTGCCGAGCGACAGGACGGCCACGGCCAGCGCCGCCACGATCAGAATGGCGCACACCACCACGGTCCGCACACCCACGCGCGCGGTCAGCCCGCGCGCCCGCACCACCAATTGGGTACGGCCGAAATCGATTCCCGTACTCATGCTGTGCCCTCTCCGGCATGAGCGGAGCGCTGCGTGGTTACGCTGCGCTGCCGCCTACGCGCTTGACCGCTCATGCCGCCGCTCCCATGCGCGCCCGCCGGGCCAGATAGATGAGCGCCGGCGCGCCGAGGAAGGCGCTCACCAGTCCGGCCGGTACCTCGTCGGACGGAATGAGCACGCGGCCCAGCACATCCGCGCCGATCACCAGGATGGGGGCGAGCACCATCGAATAGGCCACGATCCAGCGCTGATCCGGTCCGACGATCCAGCGCGCGATATGCGGCACCGCCAGGCCGACGAAGGTGATCGGACCGACCGCCGCGGTGGCGGTACCGCACAGCAGGGTGAGCGCCACCGCCGTGAGCAGCCGGGTACGGCCCACGTTCACGCCCAGCGCATGGGCGAGGTCCTCCCCGAGCGCCACGGCATTGAGCGAGCGCGAGGCGATGATCGCGGCGATCAGGCCGATGGCGATGAACGGCGCGGCCCCGGCGATCACGTCGTATCCGCGACCGGTCAGCGCGCCCGATTCCCAATGCCGCCATTCCTCGAACGCCTTGGGGTTCAACAGGATCAACCCCTTGGTGAGCCCGGTCAGCACGGCGGTCACGGCGACGCCCGCGAGGGTCAGCCGGATCGGGTCCGAACCCTGCCTGCCCGCGGTCCCGATCCGGTAGACCACCAGCGAGACCGCCGCCGCGCCCGAGAAGCCGAACCACACATACGAGGTGATCTCCGCCGCACCGAGAAAGGCCACCGCGAGGGTGATGCCGAAGGCCGCCCCGGCATTGATGCCGAGCAGGCCCGGATCTGCCAGCGGGTTGCGGGTGAGCCCCTGCATGAGGCATCCGGCCACCCCGAGCGCCATGCCCGCCAGCAGTCCGACCAGCGTCCGGGGCACCCGGTACTCGGTGACGATGAGGTGATCCGGTGATCCGGCACTGCTCCAGAGTGCGTTCCAGACCTCACCGACCGGAATGGATTTGGTGCCGACGAGCAGGCTGAGCAAGCAGGCGGCAGCCAGCGCGGCCACCGCCACCAACCATCCTGACCAGGGCCGGGACCGCGAAGGCGGGCTATCCATAGGGTCGTATCTCTCAACTGGTTCGAGCTGTTCGCAGCGCTTCCCGGACCCGATTCGCCGGGCCTTCGCGCCGCCGATCGGACGTAGGTGTTGCGACTTAGGCTTACCTACCCTTACGTGTCCGCTGTCCGGTTTCACAGCTGCCGCTCAGCAAAGCATCAGCTGTCGCCAATCCCCCGCCGGCCGGACGAAAGCCGTGTTCGCATGGCCCGCAGTGCGATTGACCACCGATCACACCGGGCCGGACGTCGCATGTCCTGATGAGGGAACAGAAAGAGGTTCACCCCCCGTGAGATTCACCAAGGCCGCCCTGGTCGCCGCCGCGCTCGCCGCCGCCACCACGTTCACCGCCGGAGCGGGCAACGCTGCGCCGCTGGCGGATACCGCCGAGGCCGACGCGATCAACTACACCCGCACCAACAGTGAGACCAACACCGTCATCCGCACCGATGCCGGTTCCCTGGTGGTCGAGGACGGCGTCTTCAAGGTCAAGGCCGCCAACGGCACCACCATCGCCGGGACCGAGCTGAAGTTCCGCGTCGACGAGTTCGAGTTCCCGATCGCCGCCGACATCTCCGGCAACACCGCGACGCTGACCCCGCAGTTCGAGATCGACAAGACCGTCTACAAGCCGGTCGCCCTGCCGTATGAGAACGTCGCGCCGTGGAAGAGCGAGTACGACCGTGAGGTCGCCGCCTGGTCCCGCATGACCAGCACCATCGCCCTGGGCGCCTCCATCGCCACCCTGGTCGGCGGCATCGGCGGCGCGGCCGTCGGCTGCGTCATCGGCGGCGCGGCCGTCGGCTGCGTCATCGGCGGCATCGCCGGAGCCGCGCTGACCGGTCCCCTGGCGCTCATGTTCGGCGCCGGGCCCCTCGCCGGATGCCCCATCGGCGCCTCCTCCCCCGGCTTCCTCGGCACCCTCGCCGGACAGGTCTTCTTCACCGCCCCGGTCGCCCTGATGGCCGCCGCGCAGTACTTCACCACCATCAACTCGCCGATGCCCAACACACCGGCCAAGTAAGATCACCTCAGGTCAGGCCCGGCAGCTCGCTGCCGGGCCTGATTTGCGTTGTGCGGCAGGCCTATCGGCGCAGCGAGGCCAGGATGAGGTCGAGGCCGAATTCGAGGCGATCGTCGAAAGAGTCGTCGCTCATATCGAATCCGGCGCGGATGAGAGCCGGGTACGCGCCCGAGACGAGGCGGTCGGCCATGCGCTCCGTGTCCGCCAGGGGGTAGCCCTGTTCCTCCTGGACGAGTCCGAGCACGAAATACACGATGGTCCAACAGGTCCAGGATGCGCGCTTGGGTTCGAGGCCGCCCTCCAGGAGGGCGGCGACGAGGGTGTCGGCGAAATGCAGGGTGCCGGGTTCGGGGGTGTAGGTGCCCGCGACGACCGCGGCCCCGTCGCGATAGGCGAGCATGGACCGCCGCGCTCGGCGCATGAGTTCCCGCACCCGCTCGTCCCAGGGGTCGGGGAGGTCCGAGGTGTCGGTCGCGCCGAGGATGGCGTCGGCCATCAATTCCAGCAGGCGGTTCTTGGTCTTGGCGTGCCAGAGGACCGTATTCATGCGCACGCCCAGGCGGTCGGCAATGGCGCGCATGGAGACCGCGTCGCGGCCCTTCTCGTTCAGGATCACCAGGGCCGCTTCGACGACCGACTCCTGAGCCAGTCCCACGCGGGCGGTGCGCGCCGGTTGCTTGTTGGTCACCGACCTAGCCTAGTGCGGGAGTCCGGCGGCTCGGAGTGCGGCCGGGAGGCCCGTGGTGTCGTCGCCGACCCAGGCGAGATATCCGTCGGGCCGGACCAGGGCCGCGGCCACACCCGTCCAGTCCGGCCGATCCGAAATCGGAAGCAGCCGGGTGACACCCGCCGCCCGGCACGCCGAGACCCTGTCCGTGAAATCGAGCAGCACATGGGTTCCGCCGCACAATGCCGCGAACAGCGTCGACCCATCCGGTAGCTCGAAATCCGGTGCGCGCGTGCCGGTCAGCGGATGAGCGTCCGGTGCGGCGGGATAGGCGACCGCCAGCCCGGAGAGTTGCTCGGCCAGCGGGTGCGCGAATCCCGGTCGGGTGGCGATCAATTCGGAGAGCAGGGCCCGCAGTTGTGCGCCCTCCGGCGAGAAGGCGCTCATGACCGCCGTCTGCGCCTGGGTGCTGCGCAGCAGCGCGGCGCCGACCGGATGTCTTTCCGTGTGGTAGCTGTCCAGCAGTCCTTCCGGCGCCCAGCCGTGCACGGTCGCCGCGAGTTTCCAGCCGAGATTCATCGCGTCCTGGATGCCAACGTTCATCCCGACGCCACCGGCGGGAAAGTGCTGATGCGCCGCGTCACCGGCGATCAGGACCCGCCCCTGCCGGTATCTGTCGGCCTGCCTGCTCGCATTCCCGAAGCGGGACAACCAGATCGGCGAGTGTATTCCCCAGTCGGTTCCCGTGACGGTCCGCGTGCGTGTGCGCACCTCGTCCAGGGACAGCTCGCCCGGCCAATCGGTGCGCAGATCCTCCGGCCCGAATCCCACCAACCGGTGATGCCCCCCGGGAATCGGCGCAACCAGCATGAGCCCCGCCTGATCCCAGCGACTGAACGCCGGAACCTCCGGCGGCGCGGCCAGTTCCACATCCGCCAGCCAGCCCAGCACGGTGGACGGCGTTCCCGGATAGCCGATCCCGGAGGCCTCCCGCACCACGCTGCGCACCCCGTCGCATCCGACGACCCAGCGCGCGGTCAGATCCGGCTGCTCCTCGAAATGCACGGTCACTTCATCCTCATTCTGATGCAGTCCCGAAACCCGTTGCCCCCGGCGGATATCCGCCCCCGCGGCCCGCGCGCGCTCCTCGAGCAACTCCTCGGTCCGCGCCTGCGGCAGCACCAACGTGAACGGGTACTGCGTATCCAGCAGCTCGAAATCCAGCCAGCTTTCAAGCATTCCGAAGTGCCCGCGCGGAATCGTCCTGCCCTCCTTCAGGAATCGCTCGGCCAGCCCGCGCGAGGCCAGCACCTCGATGGTACGCGGGTGAATGGTCAGCGCCTTGGAATTCGGATCCCGCTCCGTGCGCGCCTCCAGCACCACCACCGAAACCCCCGCCAGCCGCAGCTCCCCCGCGAGCCACAGCCCCACCGGCCCGGCCCCGACGATCGCCACCTCGAAATCAGTCATGACATCCTCCTTGTTGGTCACTGACCAACAAGTCTAGGTCAGCGACCAAGAGGCGACAAGAGCCGCTCAGAATTAGCGCTAACAAATCAGCATGAAACCCGAAGTGGAAGAACACTCGGCCGGTACCTTGGGCGGGCCACTCGTCGGCAAGATCGTCTCTATCCACTGGAGCGCATATGAGTTCAATCAAGTCCGCGTTCGCCATAACCGCTGCAAGCGTCGGTGCGATTGCGTTCACCATCGGTTCCGCCGCCCCCTCCCACGCGGGCCCGGGCGGAAAGTTCAACACCATCTACTCGCTCACGCAGGGCCCCTGCGTAGCCGTCGTGGACACCTCGATCAACGGCAATGCCTACCCGGCCTCCGCGGGCTTCACCGTCGGCGCCAATATGATCGGCGTCGGCTCCTGCGACCTGACCGTCACACTCCACTACCGCAACAAGAACAATGGAGCCACCGGCACCTTCGACGTCCACCCCCACGGCCCCGGCTACTGGATGAACAGCGGCCCCGCCGCCATCGTCTACCTCGGCGCGGGCTCCTACACCGGCTGGGTCACCGTCAACGCCGCCAGCATCGGCAGCTCCGGCCAGATCGACTTCGACGTCCCCTGATCCTCGAAGACCCTGCCACACAACAAAACCCCGCGAGCCATGCGGCTCGCGGGGTTCCGTGTATTCCCGAACTCAGCGCAGCGCCGGGTCCGTCACCCGATCACTGCTCCCCGCGGCGGCGAAAGCCCGGTCCTGTGCATCGAGGACCGGATTGCCCGGCTGCACCGCGACATAGCCGCGCCAGATGACGCCGCCTTGCGGGCACCACACCATGACATGGCTCTGGCCCGCGGCAATGCCTTCGGCGACAAGGGTTCCCGAGGCCGGAACGGCCAGCCCCTGGGTGTTCCGCTCGGAATCCGGGTCGACGATGCAGCGATCGACCGGGTATTCGGTACCGGCGACCGTGATCTTGATGCGCTCCCGGCCGCCGACCACCTGGACGGACGGCTCGGCAGCGGCCAAAGCCGGATCGGCGAGCATGAGGGCGCCAGCCGCCAACAGCGTGGAAAGGATTCGAGCAGAGGTCACAAGCCGCTCCTGCGAAGTCGAGGGACACAATCGGTTCGAGCCAGATCTGCATCATCCCGCATCCCCACAGCAACCAGCTATCGGGCACATGCCCCATTCCCGCGAACACCCGGAACCCGCGAGCGGCTACCCCGAGTAACCCCTCACACAGCAGAACCCGGCGAGCGGCTCCGACTCACCCCACACACAGAAGAACCCCGCGAGCGGCTCCGACTCACCCCACACACAGAAGAACCCCGCGAGCCGTAAGGCTCGCGGGGTTCTTCTGCTCTTGCCTAGACCAGGTCAGACCAGGTCGAAGCGATCCAGGTTGGAGACCTTCGTCCAAGCCTTGACGAAGTCCTCCACGAACTTCTGCTTGTTGTCGTCCTGGGCGTAGACCTCGGCCAGGGCGCGCAGCTGGGAGTTGGAGCCGAAGACCAGGTCGACGCGGCTGGCGGTCCACTTGGGGGCGCCGGTGACGCGATCGGTGCCGTTGTAGTTGCCGTCCTCGGTCGGCTCCCACTTGGTGCCCATATCAAGGAGATTCACGAAGAAGTCCGTGGTGAGGGCGCCCGGGTTGGCGGTGAAGACGCCGAGCGCGGACTGGCCGTGGTTGGCGCCCAGTACGCGCAGGCCACCGACCAGGACGGTCATCTCCGGCGCGCTCAGGGTGAGCAGGTTGGCCTTGTCCAGCAGCGAGTACTCGGCGGGCAGGCGGCTGCCCTTGCCGAGGTAGTTGCGGAAGCCGTCGGCGGCGGGCTCGAGCGCGGAGAAGGACTCCACATCGGTCTGCTCCTGAGCGGCATCGGTGCGGCCGGGGCTGAACGGCACCTGAACATCGAAACCGGCTGCCTTGGAGGCCTTTTCGACGGCGGCGGCGCCACCGAGCACGACAAGGTCGGCGAAGGAGATCTTCTTGCCGCCGGTCTGGGCGGAGTTGAAGGACTCCTGCACGCCTTCCAGCACGCGGATGGCCTGGGCGAGCTCATCGGGCTCATTGGCCTCCCACCCGGCCTGCGGCTGCAGGCGGATGCGGCCGCCATTGGCGCCACCGCGCTTATCGCTGCCGCGGAAGGACGCGGCCGCGCCCCACGCGGTCGAAACCAGCTGGGCGACGGTCAGACCCGAGGCGAGGATCTGCTCCTTGAGCGCCGCGATATCGGCGGCGTCGACCAGGGCGTGATCGACGGCGGGAACCGGGTCCTGCCACAGCAGGGTCTCGGCCGGGACCTCGGGGCCGAGGTAGCGGACCTTGGGACCCATATCGCGGTGGGTCAGCTTGTACCAGGCCTTGGAGAACTCCTGCGCGAGCTCTTCCGGGTGCTCGAGCCAGCGGCGGGTGATCTGCTCGTAGATCGGATCGATCCGCATGGACAGGTCGGTGGTGAGCATGGTCGGCAGGTGCTTCTTGGCCGAGTCGAACGCGTCGGGGATGATCGCCTCGGCGTTCTTGGCGACCCACTGGTGCGCACCGGCGGGCGAGCTGGTCAGCTCCCACTCGTAGCCGTAGAGGGTCTCCAGGAAGGAGTTGTCCCACGTGGTCGGGGTGGGGGTCCAGCTGACCTCGAGGCCGGAGGTGATGGCGTCCTTGCCGACGCCGGTGCCGAAGCTGGAGCGCCAGCCCAGGCCCTGCTCCTCGAGCGGGGCGGCCTCGGGCTCGGGGCCGACGTGATCGGCCGGGCCCGCGCCATGGGTCTTGCCGAAGGTGTGGCCGCCGACGATGAGCGCCGCGGTCTCCACATCGTTCATGGCCATGCGGCGGAAGGTCTCACGGATATCGACGGCCGCCAGCTGCGGATCCGGATTGGCGTTGGGGCCTTCCGGATTCACGTAGATCAGGCCCATCTGCACCGCGGCCAGGGGGTTTTCGAGGTCGCGCTGTCCGGTGTAGCGCTCATCGCCGAGCCAGGTCTGTTCCGGACCCCAGTACACGTCCTCCTCGGGCTCCCACTGGTCGACGCGGCCGCCGCCGAAGCCGAAGGTCTCGAAGCCCATGTCCTCGAGCGCAACATTGCCCGCGTAGACGATGAGGTCGGCCCAGGACAGCTTGTTGCCGTACTTGGCCTTGACCGGCCACAGCAGACGCCGCGCCTTGTCCAGGCTGGCATTGTCGGGCCAGGAGTTCAGCGGCGCGAAGCGCTGCATGCCCGCGCCCGCTCCACCGCGGCCGTCATTGATGCGGTAGGTACCGGCCGCGTGCCAGGCCATACGAATGAAGAAGGGACCGTAGTGGCCGAAGTCGGCGGGCCACCAGTCCTGGGAGGTGGTCATGACCTCGACGATGTCGGCCTTCACCGCGGCCAGGTCGAGGGTCTTGAACGCCGCGGCGTAGTCGAAGTCCGCGCCTAGCGGATTGATGACATCCGGGTTCTTCTGCAGGATCTTCAGGTTGAGCTGGTTGGGCCACCACTCACGGTTGCTGCTGCCGCCCTCGGTCGGGAACTTGAGCCGACCGGTCACGGGGCAACCTGCTGCGGGTTCCGTATTCGCTTCTCCGATTGGCGGGTGTTCCTGGGACACGATGATTCCTTTCGGGAGTTGGTATTTCGGGCTGCTGTTCAGGAGGGTTGCTGTGCCGCCCGGCAATCCGGGCTCAGCCCCCAATAGATGACTTCGGCCTCGTCGAGGGCGAATCCGTTGTCGTCCGAGGCGGTCAGGCAGGGCGCGTCGCCGACGGCGCATTCGACATCGGCGATCACGCCGCAGGAGCGGCACACGACGTGATGATGGTTGTCACCGACCCGCGTCTCGTACCGCGCCACCGACCCCATGGGCTGGATCCGCCGCAGCAGACCGGCATCGGTGAGCGCGCGCAGCACGTCGTACACCGCCTGATGAGAGACGGCGCCCAACGTCCCGCGCACACGTTGCAGGATCGAGTCGGTATCCGAATGAGGGTGCTCGTGCACCGCGGTCAACACCGCAACCCGCGGTGCCGTCACACGTAGCGCCGCGCCACGCAGCATGCCCTGAAAATCCGCAGCTGTGGACACGTTCCGAATTATGACTCATTCAAGTCTAGGACGCACCAGATTCGGGAAAGATATATGAAAATGCCCGAGCACCGACGGGTCAGCCCGCATAACCGAAGACCGGATAGTGGTCGCTGTAGTCGGTATAGGTGTAGGTCTTCCCCCACGATGTGACGCTCCACTGCGGACTCTTCACCCGCCGCGTCTCATTGACATACCGAGCCGGACCCGCATACCCGGCCAGGGGCAGCACGTAGTCCAAGTGTTCGGAGGCATAGTCGGCGCCGTACTGGCCGAGGCAGACGCCGTTGTCCCGGCAGTCCCACGAGTACGGATGCCCGGTATGTATGCCCTACATGAACTTTCTTGCTGCCAATGCCCGGTCAGGCGGGGCGGCGTTCGGCGTGCAGAGTGGCGAGTGCGGCCATGACGGCGCGCTCAGCGGCGGCACGGCTGACAAGTTCGGTATCGTCGGGCCATTGTGCGTTAGCGGCTCCGATCGCGATCCATTCGCGGATGACGTCGGAGTCCGTGACACCGCGCGCGACGGCCTCGTCCCGGATGCGCTGATTGAGGTCGAGCGGCAGTCGGACAGTGCGTGACACCGTGACAGGTGCGCCAGTGGCGGGCAGCTCGGGGGCCCGGGTGGTGTCATCGAAGGTGAGCTTGTCCATGAACTGCTGGGCTTCGTCGGCGTCGGTCGGGTAGCGGTGCTGCTCAGTCATTGTGCTCCTCCCATTTCTCGAAGTCGGCGAGCAGTTCGCCGGTCACCGGCATGACACCGATGACCTGTTGATCCCACTGTGACAGCGGTCGTACGACGATCGCTAGCGGGGTGCCGGAAGCAATACGGGCAATGATCATGAGTGCAGGCAAGTCGCCCTGTCCGCGCACCGGTCGCGGCCATTTTCGACCTGGCCCGGTGAGTGCCTGCATGATCTGGTACGGCTCGATGCCGTAGCGTGCCGCGAGCTCCAGCGCCCATTCGGGAATGTCGTATCCCACGTAGGCCATCTTACATTCGTATGACAGCAGGTGGCGAGTGGTTTCTGGCATCAGTTGGGTCGTTGGCGGCATAGGAAAGGCCGGTCCGGACGAATCGTCCGGACCGGCCTTGTCTGCCGAGTCGTCAGTCCTTGACCAGATTCGGCGCGGTTTCCAGCGCGAGCTCGTCGTCGATGGTGAGGCCGTGCTCGTCGGACTCCTCGGGTGCGGGGGCCCGGTTCGGGAGCAGCACCGCCATGACGATGACGATGACCGAGAGGACCGCGGAGAGGCCGAAGGCCAGCTTCATGCCTGAGAGCAGAGCATCCTGCGGGCCGGTGCCGGACTCGATGAGCGACTCACTGCGGGTGGACATGACGGTGACCACCAGGGCGGTGCCGAAGGCGGCGGCCACCTGCTGGAGGGTGCCCAGCATGGAGCTGCCGTGCGAGTACAGGTGCGGCGGCAGCGCGCCCAGGCCGAGGGTGAAGACCGGGGTGAAGGCCGCGGCCAGGGAGATCATCAGCAGGATGTGCAGGCCCAGCAGTGCGGCGTACGGGATGGACATGGAGATGAACGCGAAGCCCGCCAGCGCCAGGGTGACGCCGATGGCGCCGGGAATCACCAGGACGCGGCCGCCGAACTTGTCGAAGATGCGACCCACGGTCGGGCCGAGCAGGCCCATGGCCAGACCGCCGGGCATGACCAGCAGGCCGGTCTCCAGCGGGGTGAGGCCTCGCAGGTTCTGCAGGAACAGCGGCAGCAGGATCATCGAGCCCATCATGGCCATGAACGCCACCGACATGAGCACGATCGCCTTGGCGTAGGTGCTGGACAGCAGCACCCGCAGATCCAGCAGGGGGGTGCCCTTGCGCTGGAGCTGCAGCTGGCGGGCCACGAACACGCCGACCAGCGCCAGACCGCCCGCGGCGATCAGCAGCGGGGTGGTGGGGTTGTCCATCTCGAACTTGCTGAGGCCGTACACCAGGCCGCCGAAGCCGAAGGACGCGAACATGACACTGGCCCAGTCGATGGAACCGGACTGCGGCTCACCGACATTCTCGAGCTTGCGCAGACCGAAGAAGGTGACGACACCGGCGATCGGGAGCATGAGCAGGAACAGATAGCGCCAATTGTCGTTGCCGACCTCCAGCACCACGCCGGACAGGACCGGACCCATGACCGGAGCCACCGAGATGGCGAGGGTGACATTGCCCATGACGCGGCCGCGATCCTGCTCGGCCACCATGGTCATCAGAGTGGTCATGAGCAGCGGCATCATGACCGCGGTGCCACCGGCCTGGACGACGCGGCCGACCAGCAGTATGGCGAAGTTCGGCGCGATGGCCGAGAGCGTGGTGCCCGCGAGGAAGACGCCCATGGCGATGGCGTAGGCCTGGCGGGTGGTGACCCGCTGCAGGAACCATCCGGTCACCGGGATGACCGCCGCCATGGTGAGCATGAATGCGGTGGAAACCCATTGGGCCGACCGCTCGGTGATCTCGAGGTCGTGCATCAGCGCTGGCAGAGCGTTGACCATGACGGTTTCGTTCAGAATCACCACGAATGTCGCGAGCACCAGGAGCCGGACGACGATGGGCGTCTTCCCTCCGGAGGTGGTGCTTGCGGATATTTCGGGGGCCAAGGGGTTACCTCCGGGGCGTAGTGCTTGCTGGACGACGTGTGGCCCGATGCGAGTCACTGCCTGTTTCCCGGCGCCACACGAGATCAGACGGCAATAGATCACTCAACTCATCGGTCGGGAAAAAGTATTCCTGTCGGGTACGACACGTTTCATCCGAATATTCGGGGGCGCCACGGTCATAGCGCGACGAAATCGCCTGCTCACCTGCGACTCTCACAGCTGTTCAAGATCGAAGGGTGAGGCTGGTCACGCTCCTGGACGCGGCTTGCCCCAGCTCCGTGGGCATGATCGCGGCCCCGTGCTTACGTAGGGTAAGTAGCCGTGGGCACTGCGGGGGCGGCTGAGGTGACGCGGTCGCGTCCCACCTTCTCGATACTCGCCGCGGGGGCGGGCCTGGCCTTGATCCTGCTGTTCACCACGGTCGATCCGTGGCTGGACAAGGCCGGAATCCTGGCGGGCGGGCTGGATGCGCACATCTATCGCGACGGGGCGTTGAAGGCGCTGCACGGGGATCCGCTCTATACCGAGCCGACGCTGTACGGACTGCTGTATACCTATACGCCGTTCTCCGCCATCGCCTTCATTCCAATTGCCGTGGTGCCGTGGGGCTATGTCACCTACACCTGGCTGCTGTTGAATCTGGCCGCGCTGTACGGCTGCGTGTTGTCGAGCTGGCGGCTGCTGGGCTATCGCCTGACCGGGCGGCTCGCGGCGGTCAGCGCACTGCTCGCGATGACGTGCCTGTTCCTCGAGCCGGTGCGCACCACCTTGTTCTACGGGCAGATCAATCTGATGTTGATGCTGGTCGTGCTGTGGAGCTTCGCGCGGCCCGAGTCCAGCCGGACGCGCGGTGTGGGGGTCGGGGTGGCGGCGGGGATCAAGCTGGTCCCGGGCTACTTCATCATTCAGTTTTTCGCCTTGCGGCAATGGCGTTCGGCGGGCATCGCGGCCGCGACATTCGCCGGGACCGCCATGCTGGCCGGGATCGCGCTGCCCGGTGATTCGCGGCAGTACTGGTTGCGGACCTTCTTCGAATCCGATCGCATTGCCCCCGACGACAATCCGGCCAACCAGTCCATCCGCGGCACCATCGCCCATCTGAGTCATGGCGCGGCTCCCGTGTGGTGGTGGCTGGCGATCGCCGGTGTGGTCGCCGTGGCGAGCCTGATCCTCACCAGCGCGCTGTACCGGCGCGGTGAACAATTGCTCGCCGTGACCATCGCCGGGTTGACGGCCTGTGCGGTGTCGCCGTTCTCGTGGGGCCACCACTGGGTGTGGTTCGTCCCGCTGTTCGTCTATCTCGTGCATCGGGCGCAATCCCGGGCGCGGTGGTGGATTGTCGCGGTGGTGCTGTTCGGCGTGCTCGGCGCCTGGTCCTACCGGTGGAACGAGGACTATGTGTCGATCGGCTTGTTCCTCTATCCCCAGTGGTGGACGATCGCGCCGTTGCTGCTGAATATCTACGTCATCGTCTACATGATCGTGCTGGTATTCGCACTCCGAAAAACGCTTCCACCAAGCATTTTTCACCGGATCCAGCGCAGAGGTGATTAACTGGCGCGAAGTTTCGCGACGGTGATGGCTAGAGTCGGTCTTCGTGCGTGCAGATTCACCTCGGTTCAACCGAGTTCGAGTAATCGCCGCCGTATCGGGGGTAGTAGCAGTTCTACTGGCGGTGGCTACGCCGCTGCTCCCGGTCCGGCAGGACAGGGCGAGCCTGGATTGGCCACAGCCGCAAGCGGTTCAACTGACCGCGCCGCTGGTCGGCTACGTGCCGCTATCGCTGGATGTCACGATCCCGTGCACCGCGATCCGCGACACCCCCGGCGGAACGGTGCTCTCGACAATCCCGGCCATGGCCCCCGGGGCCGCCGAAAAGGGCCTCCTCATCCGCGTAGAGGACAAACCCGACACCGGCCGCACCCTCGCGGTCCTGCTCCGCAACCACCCCTTGCTGACCGCCCCGATCACCGAAATCATCGGCCCGGGAACCACATCCGACGGCGCGCCCACCACCCAGAATGGCAACGGCGCGGGCACCGGCCCAGGCGCACCGCAGCCCGCCACCACCGCACCCGGTGGGACACCGCCGCACCCGGTGGGACACCGCCGCCGGGCGCATTCCCCTCGCCGGGCTCGACTCCTCCGCCAGGCTCCACGCCGCCGGGTTCCACTCTCCCGCCCGGTGCCACCCCGCCGGGTGGCACCAGCCCGGGGGCGACTCCACCATCGGGCGTCACTCAGCCGGGTAGCACGGCCCAGCCGGGGACGACGCCGCCATCGGGTGAAAACCCGCCGCCCACCAGCGATTCGGCGCTCAGCCCCGGCACGGCCCCGGGCGCGAATCCGAACGTCGTGTCCGCGCCACGCTGCGCGGCCCTCACCGTGCAGTCGACTTCCACCGCCACCACGGCCGAGCTGACCGGCCTCACCCGCACCGACGGTTCGGCGTTCCGCACTGTGATCGAATCGGACATCCGTCCCCAAATGGTCGGCGTCTACACCGATCTGGAGCGCGCCCGACTAGGCGATGCCCGACTGCACGCCGATATCGACGCCCGTTTCTCCTCCAGCCCGAGCCCGCTGAAGCTGGCCGCCATCGCCGGTGCGGTGCTGTTCACCCTGATCTCCTTGATCAGTCTGCACCGCCTGGACAGGGCCGACGGCCGCCGCTCCCGCCGCTTCCTCCCGGCCGGTTGGTGGCGCTTCACGCTCGCCGACGCCGTGGTCGGCGGCGCGCTGGCCCTCTGGCATGTCATCGGCGCCAATACCTCCGACGACGGCTACATCCTCACCATGGCCCGCACCTCCCGCGAGGCCGGGTACACCGCCAACTACTACCGCTGGTTCGGCGTAGCCGAGGCCCCCTTCGGCTGGCCGTACGAGGTCCTCGCCCAGATGACCCGCCTCAGCGAGTCCAGCCTCTGGATGCGCCTTCCCGCCCTCCTGACCGGCATCCTCTGCTGGTGGGTCATCAGCCGGGAAGTCCTGCCCCGCCTGGGCTCCCGAGTCCGCTCCGGCACCGCGGCCCGCTGGACCGCGGGCCTGGTCTTCCTCGCCATCTGGCTCCCCTTCGACAACGGCCTCCGCCCCGAACCCCTCATCGCCCTCGGCGCCCTCCTCACCTGGTGCTCCATGGAACGCGCCATCGCCACCCGCCGCCTCCTCCCCGCCGCCGTCGCCGTCCTGATCGCGGCCTTCTCACTGGCCGCGGGCCCCAGCGGCCTGATCTGCGTGGCCGCCCTGATCGCCGGTTCCCGGACGATCCTGCGGACCATTACCGCCCGCGCTCGAACCGGCGGGCGGAAGGTGCTGGCATACAGCGCGCTTATCGCGCCGGGGGTGGCTGCGGGCGTGTTGGTGCTGGTGGTGGTGTTCGCGGATCAGACGTTGGCGTCGGTGGTGGAGGCCATTCGGGTGCGGCGGGTTGTCGGGCCGGATTTGGGCTGGTCGGATGAGTTGACGCGGTGGGAGTCGTTGTTGTCGTTGACGCCCGATGGGGCGGTGGCGCGGCGGTTCGGGATCCTCGTCATGCTGCTGTGCCTGGGTGTGTGTGCTGGTGGCGCTGCGGAAGGGTGGGCGGATTCCGGATACCGCGCGGGGGCCCGTGGCTCGGGTGCTCGGGGTGGTGTTCATGTCGCTGGTGTTGATGATGTTCACGCCCACCAAGTGGACGCATCACCTCGGGGTGTATGCGGGATTGGCGGCGGCGCTGGCGGCGGTGACGGCGGTCGCATTGGGGAGCAACGGGATTCGTGCCCGCTACTACCGGTCGTTGTTCACGGCGGGGGTGTTCTTCCTGCTGGCCATCACGTTCACCGGTTCCAACGGGTGGTGGTACGTGTCCGGCTACGGGGTGACCTGGCCGGATCGGGCACCGGCGTTGGGCGGCATCGGGTTCGCCACGGTGTTCCTCGGGCTGGCGGCGGTGTGTCTGGCGGTGGCGTTGTGGCAGTACCACCGCGCCGACACCCAGATCGGTCCGGCTGGAAAGTTGTTCGACCGCTTGGTGATTCGGCCATTGACCGTAGCCGTCGCAGCGCTCTTGCTGTTCGAGATCGGGACCATGGCCGTGGCTGCGTATCGGCAGTACCCGGCCTATTCGGTGGCGTTGTCGAATTTGCGTGCGCTGGGCGGGGATTCGTGTGCCATGGCGGATGACGTGCTGGTGGAGCGGAATACCTCGGATTCGTTGTTGCAGCCCTACACCGGGTCGGTCGCCGACGGACTTGCCGCCGAGAACACCGGATTCACGGCGAACGGAGTGGGCTCACTCGTACCGGATGCGGGCGGACCGGGCGGCGATCAGCAAGGGCCCCCGCCCGGCGATGGTTCGGGCGGCTCGGGGCCCGGCGGCTCCGGTGCGCCGGGCGGCACGGGCGGACCCGGCGGCAGCGGCGGGCCCGGCGGCCCGGGCGCCCCCGGCGGCCAAGGCGGACCCGGCGGCTCGGGCGCGCCCGGCGGTGATCCGCGCGCGAATCAGCCCGGAATCAATGGCAGCACCGCGGCGCTGCCGTTCGGTCTGGAGCCGGTGCGCACACCGGTTCTCGGCAGTTACGCGACCGGCGAACCGAAGCCCGCGTGGCTGACCACGCAGTGGTATCGACTGGATCTTGCTGCCGCACTGAATGATTCGGCCTATCGGGTGCTGATCCTCACCGCGGCGGGGCATATCGCCTCGGTCGACGACAGCGGCCGGGAGATTCCCGGTCAGCGGTTGCGCGTGGAGTTCGCGCATCGCGCCGACGACGGGACCGTACAGGCCCTGGGCGAGCTCATCCCGCCGAATGTGGGCGGCGCACCGATGTGGCGGAACCTGCCGCTCTCGCTGGATCGAATTCCCGAGGGGACCAATGCGATTCGCCTGGTCGCCGCGGTGGACGACCCCAGCGGAAAGCAGTGGATCGCCGTAACTCCGCCGCGGCTGCCCAAGCTGGCGACCTTGACCTCGGTGGTCGGCACGGATCCGGTGCTGGCGGATTTCCATGTGGGCTTCGCCTTCCCGTGCCAGCGCCCCTTCGATACGAAGGACGGCGTCGCCGAACTGCCGGTGTGGCGGATTCTGCCGGACAAGCTCAATGCGCGCGTCGCGGAGACGTGGCAGGGCGATACCGGCGGCGGGCCGCTCGGGTGGACGAATGTGCTCATGCGGTCGCGCACGGTGCCCAGCTATCTCGACAACGATTGGACTCGGGACTGGGGCGAACTCCAGTTGCTCAACCGATTCCTCTCGGTGCCGACGGCGACCATCGAGACTCGGGTCGAGAATCGCTGGGGCTGGGCGGATGAGGCGCCGATCAGGACGGAGTGACCGCGGCACACCGGCGCGGTAGCGATACCGAAAGGGGCGTGCCCCCGGAAGGCCGGACCTGGGGTCCCGCTCCCGGGGGCACGCCCCGAATGCGCTTCCGTCCGCTAGTTCTGCGGCGCCTGTCCGTCACCGGGCGGCTGTCCCTCACCCGGCGGCGGGCCTGCGGGCGCCTGCCCGGCGGGCAGCGGCTTGCCCACGTACTTGGCGATATCCGGCAGCATGCGGTTGGCGACCTGCTGCCAGTTGCCCCAGTTGTGCACGCCGATGCTCGGGAAGTCGTAGGTCACCTTGTCGTAGCCCAGCGTGCCGAGCTTCGATTCGAATGCCCGGGTATTCGCCAGCGCGATGGCCTCCAGCGGCATGCCCTGAATAATGACGTCGGTCGAGGACAGGTCCTGCTGCGCCGGTTGCCCGCTACCCGCGGAGATGTAGAGCTGAGTTCCATTGGCCTGCAGCTTGTCCGCGAAGTTGTACGGATTCATCCGCTTCCACTGCGCGCTGCCCTCGGGCGCCATGGAATCGATGTTGTACCTACCGGCCGCAATCATGGCCAGCCGCAGCGCTTCGCGCATACCGGGCGCGGCCATGTTCAGGTATCCGGAAAGCGAACCCGCGTAGACGAATTGCTCCGGATGGTAGGCCGCCATCATGAGCGAGGCGCTGCCGCCCATGGAGAGCCCGAACACCCCGTTGCGAGACTTGCTGAACCCCAGCCGATTCTGCAGCGCGGTCGGCAGGTTCTGGGTCAGGAAGGTCTCCCACACATAGGTGCTGGTCTTGCCCGAGGTCTCGGGCCAGCCGGAGATGGCCGATCCGGAGTCCGCGCTGGGCAGCGACGCACCGTCGGGATTCACGCCATTGAAGCTGCTCGGCTGCTCCCAGTCCACATAGAAGCTGGACATGCCGCCGACCGGCATCACCACATTGATATTGAATTTGGCCAGCGCCGCCGGAATGGTGGTGTACCGCTCCCACCCGTTCATATCGGCCTCGGCCCGCTCCCCGTCGAGCAGATAGACCACCCGATCGGTATTCCCGTCCGCCGCCCGCAGAATCCGAGTTTTGATCGACCCCATACTGGAGTCCACCCAGAAGTCGAACGCGGCCGGATCGTATTCCGCCGCAGCGGGTCCAGCTCCCACCGACGCCCCGAACGGTAGCAGCGCGGCCACCACGGCGCCGATAACGGCCCGCTTGACCCACCCACCCCGGGATCTGTGTCGGCGCTCCTGCGCCCCTAGCACAGCCACGCCACCCATATCCGATTTTTGCCTTTCTATTGTGCGGCCGAACCGGCCGCGCCTCCCCGATCACCCATCGCGGCACGATCTCCACACGATGGTCGCCGTGCAGCATAACGCGCGACCGATGCGATGGTCTCCCCCAATCGCGCTACTCTGCTGCCGCCGCGCGCGATACGTCGTCCACCAAGCGTTCGGTGAGCGGCATGGAGACGCCGTTGCGGAGTGCCACGCGCAGCAGTGCGCCGCCGAGGGCATCCACTTCCAAGGGGCGATCAGCTTCGGCGTCGCGCAGCATGGAGGATTTGGTTTCGGGCGGGAAGCTGTCGCAGAAGCGCAGGACCGCATCGACGTCGTCGGGCAGTCCGGCCACCCGGCTCAGTTCGGCGATCTCGTCGAGCAGGGCGATGAACTCGGCGCGATGCTCGGTCCGGATGATGCCGACGGGGACGCGGTGGCGGGTGGTCATCAGGGCGACGGGCGCGATGAAGATCAGTTTGCCCCAGAGCGTGGCGGCTTCGTCTTCTTTTGTCCGCGTGCGTATTCCGGCGGCTTCGAGCACCGCTGCCAGTGCGGCGAGCCGTGCGGGCGCGACGGTGGCGCTCGCGAGATCGATCTCCACGAACGGGCTGCCCTGCACGATCCGCCCCGGCGCCACCCGGGTCGATTCGACGCGAATTATGCCCGGCGCCACCAGTTCCGGGCGGTAGCGGGCGCGTAGCGCGGCGGGGTGCTCGATGCCATTGAGCAGCGGCACGATCAGCCCATCCCCAGGGCTTCCGGCGATACCCGTTCCAACGCGGCGGCGAGCGCGGTCTGCTTGACGCTGACCAGGCATACATCGACCGGTTCCCGAAGTTCGGTATCCGCTTCGACTTTCACGGTGAAATCCCCGAATTGCCCACTGCGCAACTGAATCCCGTGG
The DNA here is from genome assembly GCF_001613405.1 of Nocardia crassostreae. GTDB lineage: Bacteria > Actinomycetota > Actinomycetes > Mycobacteriales > Mycobacteriaceae > Nocardia > Nocardia crassostreae. The sequence goes on along the minus strand of NZ_BDCH01000020.1, from coordinate 51,648 downwards.
TCCTACAGGGTTCGCACCGTATCCGGCCCGCCGATGAAGATCATCCGATGTCCGGCGCGGGCGAGCGGCGCGCCCACCAATCCGCCGACCCCGCCGGGTCCCAGTACCGCCACGGTCCACGGTCGTTTCTCGGTCATGTGTTTCAGTGTGCTCCCGCACCGATCTTCCGGCGCTGTGAGATTGTTCGCGCTATGCTCACCGCGATGCCGATCTGAGGGAGGGCAGGGCACTGGACACGCTGTGGACCTATATCGCCGACCACCGCCAGCAGCTGATGACGGATTCCTATCTGCACGTCTCCGCGGTGGTGCAGTCGGTGCTCATTGCCGCGATCGTCTCCGTCGTGATCGGCGCGCTGGTCCACCGCAGTCCCTTCGGTTCCGCGGTGTCGACGGCCACGGCCAGCATTATTCTGACCATTCCCTCGTTCGCCCTGCTCGGCATTCTGATTCCCGTTCTCGGACTGGGTGTTCCGCCGACCATTACCGCGCTGGTGCTGTACGCGCTGCTGCCGATTCTGCGCAACACCATTGTCGGATTGTCCGCGGTGGATCCGGCCGTCACCGATGCCGCGCGCGGTGTGGGCATGAACCGGCTGCGGGTGCTGGCCGTGATCGAACTGCCGCTGGCCTGGCCCGCCATTCTGGCCGGAATGCGCGTCAGCACGCAGTTGATGATGGGCATTCTGGCCATTGCCGCCTATGCGAAGGGCCCCGGCCTGGGCAATCTCATCTTCTCGGGGCTGTCGCGGCTCGGCACGCCGACCGCGGTGCCGAAGGCACTGACCGGCACGGTGCTCATCATCGTGCTGGCGCTGCTGCTCGACGCCCTGCTCGTCCTCGCCGGACGACTGACCACACCCGGGGGTATTCGTGAGTGACACACCCGCCGTGTCCGGGGTCGAGATCGTGCTCGACTCGGTCACCAAACGCTATGCCGGGCAACGGGATCCGGCGGTGGAGAACGTCTCCATGACCATTCCGGCCGGGGAGACGGTGGTGCTGGTCGGCCCATCGGGCTGCGGTAAGACCACCACCATGCGCATGATCAACCGGCTGATCGAGCCCAGTGCGGGGACCATCACCATCGACGGGCGCGATGCGGCGGCGGTGAATCCGGATCGGCTGCGGCGCGGGATCGGGTACTCCATTCAGCAGGCCGGGCTGTTCCCGCATCTCACGGTCGCGAAGAACGTGGCGACGGTGCCGGGGCTCATCGGCTGGGATCGCGCCAGGATCAGCGCCCGGGTGGACGAGATGCTCGAACTGGTGGGGCTCGATCCGGGGACCTTCCGCGATCGCTATCCGCGCCAGCTCTCCGGTGGTCAGCAGCAGCGGGTGGGGGTGGCGCGGGCGCTGGCCGCCGATCCGCCGGTGCTGTTGATGGACGAGCCGTTCGGGGCGGTGGATCCCATCACGCGTGGGCTGCTGCAGGACGAATTGCTGCGGTTGCAGGCGGAATTGCGCAAGACGATCGTCTTCGTGACGCACGATTTCAACGAGGCCGTGAAGCTCGGGGATCGAATCGCGGTGCTGGGCGATCAATCCCGGATTCTCCAGTACGACACCCCCGCCGCCATCCTGGCCGAGCCCGCCGATGCGACGGTGGCCGGATTCGTGGGCGCCGATGCGGCGCTCAAGCAGCTGACGCTGACCCGTGTGGAGGATGTCGAACTCGGTGCGTGCGCGACCGCGCTGGAGACCGATGCGGTGGAATCGCTGCGCGCCGCGCTCACCGCGAGCGACAAGGACTTCGGCCTCGTCCTGGACGAGCAGCAGCGCCCGCTGCGCTGGGTCACGCTCCCCCAGCTCGCGCTGGCGAAATCCCTGCGCGAGGCGGGAACGCCGGTGGGCGAGGGTGTTTCGCTGCGTTCCACCTTGCAGGAGGCGCTCGAGGCGCTGCTGGCCGACAGCACCGCCAGTGCCGTCGTCACCGGTCGGCGCGGGGTGTACGCGGGCCTGATCACCATCGACACCCTGGTCGCGCACCTGTCGGCCATTCGCGCCACGCACTCCGGAAACGGCTCGGCATGACCGCGCAGACCGAGCGCCGCGCCGAACGCATCCGGCTCTTCGCCCAGCCGGTGCTGGCCGTGCTGCTCAGCGCGGGGGTGCTGGTGTGGGCATTCGCCCGCTACCTCACCGCCACCCAGCAGGCCAGTCTCAGCGCGGGCAATATCGCCACCGTCACCCGGCAGCACGTGCTCATCACCGCGACCGTGGTGGCCATTGCCATCGCCATTGCGGTGCCGCTCGGCACCGCGCTCACCCGACCCGGATTCCGCCGTCTCACACCGCTTTTCGTCGGTATCGCCAATATCGGCGCGGCGGCCCCGGCCATCGGTGTGATCGTGCTGTTCTATCTGATCACCCGCACCACCGGCTTCTGGATCGGTGTGGCCCCGATCGTGCTGCTCGCGCTGCTGCCGGTGCTGCGCAATACCATTCTCGGCTATCAGCAGGTCGATCCCACACTCATCGATGCCGGTCGCGGACAGGGCATGTCGGCTCTGACGGTGCTGCGCCGCATCGAGTTCCCGCTGGCCGTCCCGTATATCCTTGCCGGACTACGCACCTCGCTGGTGCTGGCGGTGGGCAGTGCGACGATGTCGTTCCTGGTGAGCGCGGGCGGGCTGGGCATTCTCATCGATACCGGCTACAAGTTGCGCGACAATGTCACGCTCTGGGTGGGTGCGCTGCTGGCGGTGGCGCTGGCGTTGCTCATCGACTGGGTGGGTGCGCTGGCCGAACGTTTCCTCGGGCCCAAGGGGCTGCGATGAAGGACCGGATTCGTTGCGCCTGTGCGCTATTCGCGGCGTTACTGGCGGTCCTGCTCAGCGCGTCCTGTGGACTGGAGGCGGGCCGTTCGGTGCCGCTCCAGGTGAACCCCGGCAGCATCCAGCCGATTCCCGCCCTGCAGGGTGTGCGAATCACGGTCGGCTCCAAGGATTTCACCGAACAGGAGACCCTCGGCCTGATCATCGCCTTCGCCCTCGACGCGGCCGGAGCCGATGTGCGCGATCTGACCGATATCACCGGCTCCAACAGCCTGCGCGACGCCCAGCTGCGCGGTCAGGTCGATATCGCCTACGACTACACCGGCACCGGCTGGATCAACTACCTGGGCAATGAATCCCCCATCGCGGGCTCGGAGGCGCAATTCGTGGCCGTCCGCGACGCCGATCGCGCCGCACACGGAATGGTCTGGGCCGCCATGGCTCCCATGAACAACACCTACGCCATAGCGACCAGCGCCCGCACCGCCAAGGAAACCGGCGTCCGCACCCTGTCCCAGTACGCGAACCTGATCAACACCGACCCCGCCGCCGGAGCCACCTGCGTCGGCACCGAATTCAATGTCCGCCAGGACGGATTCCCCGGCGTCGCACGCAAATACAACATCGACACCGCCAAGGTCCAGAAACAGGTGGTCGACGACGCCATCGTCTACCAATCCGTGGCCGACGCCCGCCAATGCCGCTTCGGCTCGGTAGCCGCCACCGACGGCCGCATCCCCGCCCTCGACCTCCGCCTCCTCGAGGACGACCTCGGCTTCTTCCCCCAATACAACGCCGCCCTCGTCATGCGCGCCGACTTCGCCGAAGCCCACCCCCAGATCATCGAAGTCCTCACCCCCATCTCCCGCCTCCTCACCAACGAATCCATCACCGACCTCAACCGCAAGGTCGACGTCGAAGGCCGCGAACCCGCCACCGTGGCCCGCGAATGGATGGCCGCCCAGGGCTTCATCACAATCCCCTGATCCACCGGAAGCCCGTTAACGCGCTCCCCCGCTCCGGGGATTTCATTGCGAATCACTCGCCCGGACGTCCGGGCGGCGCTGAGATGGCATATCTACCGGGGAGACAGCGTGCGAAAGTTCATCACTCTTGGAGCGACCGTGCTCGTCGGGGTCGCGGCGGTGCTGGTGACCGCGTGTGGCGGGGGCGATGTGGGGCAGGCGACCACGTCACCGGCGATTGCCGCGCCGCTGGGGACCGGGCGGCCCAGTGGGACGGAGACCGGGGCCGCGGGGCAGGCTACGGTGCGGACGGTCGGGAAGACCGGCTGGTACGAGGGTTTCGAGATCACCGTGGAGAAGGCGACGGTGGTGCCGGACGAGTATGGCGGGGGGAGTGTGCGGATCGATATCACGTACGAGAACACGACCACCGACAACAAGACGCTGAGTATTGTGCCGACCTTGCAGATCGGCAAGGAGATCGATGCCGGGGCCGGATTCGACAATCCGGCGGTGCCCGGAAAGGGCGCGGCGACGGGGAGTGTCACGACGTCGGTGAGCAAGTTGGGGGATCCTGAGCATCTGCTCGACACCATGACGGTGGTTTACGGTACGGCGGCGGACAATCAGACGAAGATTCCCTTGCAGGCCGCCGCCAAGGTCGAGAGCGTCGCGCCGAAGACGTTCACCGTCGCCGGGACCCTCGTGCAGGATCAGACCACCGTCCAGATCACCGGCGGCACACTCGCTCCCAGCTATACCAAGAACGAGAACGGCAAGATGGATCTCGCTATGCGCATCGAGCTGGTCGGCGGATCCGGGATCGCCGATGGCGGGACCAATGTCTACTACGACTACTTCACGATCAAGACCCCGGATGGTCAGAACCTGCCCGCCGATATCCGCGGCCCGATCAACGAGCTGATCAATCGCAACGAAACCATCGACAACGCAAAGAATTACGTCGTCTTCGTGGTTCCGTCTCCGGGCACGGGCGCCTACACGGTGACCTACGACGCGAAGAAGGGCGAAGGCGCGGCTCCGGCATTCACCTTCACCGTCAGCTGACCGGTTCGATATGACCTAGTTTGTCCGGGTTGCGAACCGCGTAGATACCGCGAACCAGTGCGGTCTCCGGGTCGATATCGAGGACGACGACCGCGTACGGCGAGCCGCCGGACATGACGACGGCCGAGGGATCGCCATTGACCCAGCGGTATTCGATGCCCAGATCGGGAACGCGGGCGACAACCGTGGGGCTGGTAATGAGGCGGACGATCTTTGCGGCGCCCTGGATGGGGCGCAGGGCTGCGCTGGATTTGCCGCCGCCGTCGGACCAGAAGGTGGCGTCGGGGGCCAGCAGTTCCAGCAGGGCGGTGACATCGCCGCCCACCTGGGCGGCCAGGAATTTCTCGGTGACGGCGCGCTGGGTTCGCGGATCTGCCTGGTAGCGGGGGCGGCGGGCGTGCACGTGAGACCGGGCGCGGTGCGCGATCTGCCGGATGGCGGGGGTTTCGCGGGACAGGATTTCGCCGATCTCGGCGTGTGGATAACCGAATACGTCCTGCAGGACGAAGACCACGCGTTCGAGGGGCGTGAGGGTTTCGAGGACCACCAGCATGGCCATGGAGACCGATTCGGCGCGCAGGGTCGGGTCGGCGGCGTCGGCGCTGTCGCGGACTTCCGGACTGTCGGCGACCAGGGGTTCGGGCAGCCACGGGCCGATATAGGTTTCGCGGCGACGGGTTTCCAGGGTGCGCCGGGACAGGGCGTGGTTCACCGCGATGCGCACCAGATAGGCCCGGGGGCTGGTGATCTCCTCGGTGCCGGGGCGATTGCGGCCGCGCCAGGCCAGCCAGGTGTCCTGCAGGACGTCCTCGGTGTCGGCGACGCTGCCGAGCATGTTGTAGACGATGGAGAACAGCAGTTCGCGGTGGGCGGCGAAGATCTCGGTCGCCTCGTGGTTGGTGCGCTCGCTCATCGCATTCCTCCGGTGTCCTGCGGTGTCACTTCTTAGAGGAAATCAGCCCGCGGAACGTGACGGCCCCACCATCGGGTGTGATGTGAATCGCTCGGTGTCACGCCCTCCGGCGCCGCGGGCTCTCGGTTGGCGAACGGACGAAGAGGTCCGCTCCTCCCCGACCGAAGGACACCGCCAGTGCTACCGACCACCGAATCACCCTCGTTCCTGGCAACTCGCCGCGGCAAAGCGACGCTGGCACTGCTGTGCACGGTCGCGTTTCTCGACTTCGTGGACGGCTCGATCGTGAATGTCGCGTTGCCGACCATTCAGCGCGAACTGGGCATGTCCGTCTCGACCCTGCAGTGGGTCACCAGCGGTTACATGCTCACCTACGGCGGGCTGCTGTTGCTGGGCGGCCGCCTGGCCGATCTGCTGGGCCGCCGCCGGGTGCTCATTACCGGAACGGTGCTCATCGCCCTCGCCTCGGCGGTCGGCGGTCTGTCGCAGGACGGCGGACTGCTCATCGGCTCCCGGCTCGCGCAGGGCGTGGGCGCCGCGCTCATGCTGCCCGCGGCACTGTCGATTCTGACCACGAGCTTCCGCGAAGGCTCGGATCGCAATACCGCCCTGGGCGTGTGGGGCGGCGCGGCCGGTCTGGCGTCGGCCTCGGGCGTGCTACTGGGCGGCCTGCTCACCCAGGGCCCCGGCTGGCGCTGGGTGTTCTACGTCAATACCCCCGTCTGCCTGCTGGTGCTGGCCGCGATTCCGGCGCTGGTTCCCAATGACCGCCGCAACGAGATCCACGGCAGCTTCGACGTGCTCGGCACCGCCCTCGCCACCAGCGGCCTCATGCTGCTCGTCTACGCCCTGGTGAAGGCCCCCGATCACGGCTGGTCCGATGCCCGCACCCTGCTCATGCTCGCCGTGTCCGCCGCTCTGCTGATCGCGTTCGTGTACAACGAATCCCGCGCCGCGGAGCCCCTGGTCCCGCTGTCCATCTTCCGTATCAAGGGCCTGGCCGCCGCCAACCTGTCCTACCTGACCATTGCCGCGGGCATGCTGGCCATGTTCTTCTTCCTCACCCTGTACATGCAGTCGGTTCTCGGCTTCAGCGAACTCGAAGCGGGCCTGGCCTACCTCCCCTTCAGCCTGACCCTCGCCGTGTCCGCGGGCATCTCCGCGAAACTGTTCGCCCGCACCGGAACCCGCCCCTTCATCGTGATCGGCGCCGCCATCACCGGCCTCGGTCTGCTCTGGCTGGCCCGCATCCCCACCGACGGCTCCTACCTGACCGACATCCTCCCCGGCATGCTGGTCATGGCCATCGGCGCGGGCGGCGTCTTCGTCGCCGACAATACCGCCGCCAATGCCGGTGTCCCCACCGAACAGGCGGGTTTGGCCGCGGCCCTGCTGAATACGGCCCAGCAGCTCGACGGCGCACTCGGCATCGCCATCCTCACCGCCATCGCCACCTCCCGCACCACCACCGAAATCGCCTCCGGCACACCGATTCCCGACGCCACGACCGATGGCTTCCAACTGGCCCTCCTCGTCGGCGGGTTCCTGGCCCTCGCCGCCGCGGTCATCGGCATCCGCACCGCCGACTCCCGCGGCGCGGACTCGGAGTCCGCCACCGGTCCGGCGGCGATGGTCGCCGCGTAGCCCACTGCCGCACCACCTGCTGCCCCGCTACGCACTGCCGCGGGGCAGCAGGCCGCGGTCCATGGCTACGACGACGGCGTGGGTGCGGTCGCTGACGTCGAGTTTGGCGAAGATGCGCAGGAGGTGGGTTTTCACGGTGGCTTCCGCGATGGTGAGGCGTTTGCCGATGTCGGGGTTGGACAGGCCCGCGGCCACGGCCTGGAGGACTTCGATTTCGCGGGGGGTCAACGGAATCGGGTCCGGGCGGCGCATGCGTGCGATGAGGGCGTCGGCGACGCGGGGGGCCAGAACGGTGCGGCCGCGGGCTGCGGTGTGGATGGCTTCGACCAGTTGTTCGCGGGTGGTGTCCTTGAGCAGGTAGCCGATGGCCCCGGCTTCGATGGCGCGTTCGATATCGGAGTCGGTGTCGTAGGTGGTGAGGATGAGGACGCGGGTGGAGGTGCGGGTGGTGATCTCGCGGGTGGCGGAGACGCCGTCCAGGACCGGCATGCGCAGATCGAGGAGCGCCACCTCGGGTTTCAGGCGTTCGGCGAGTTCGATGGCGGCGCTGCCGTTCTCCGCTTCGCCGACGATCTCGATACCGGGTTCGGCGGCCAGCAGGGCGGCCAGGCCCGCGCGCATGACGACGTGGTCGTCGGCGAGGATCAGGCGCAGGGGGTCGGCCATATCAGCTCCGATCGGTCGGGGGTAGCGAGGCGAAGACGCGGGTGCCCGCACCGGGGGCGCTCGTGACGGTGAGTTCGCCGCCGAGTTCGGCGAGGCGGTTACGCATGCCGTTGAGGCCGAAACCGCGTGCCTCGTGCGGACTGAATCCGATGCCGTCATCGATGATTTCGAGCTCGGGGCCGGTTTCGGTCCCGGCCAGGACGACGGTCACGGTGCTCGCTCCCGCGTGCTTGCGCACATTGGCCAGCGATTCCTGAGTGCAGCGCAGCAGCGCGATCCGGGCGGGTTGATCACAGACGATATCGTCCAGCTCCGCATGCACGGTCAGTCCGGTGTCCTCGACGAATCGATCGAGAATGCGCCGCAGCGATTGCGCGATACCGCCGGACGCGCCACCGCCCGCCGGAGCGGATCCGACCAGAACCCGCGCCTCCGTGAGATTCTCGCGGGCCGTGCGCTCGATCGACAGCAGCTGCCTGGCGCTGCTCGCCGGATCGTGCTCGAGCCCGTTCCGCGCCGCCTCCGCCAGCACGATGATCGACGCGAACCCCTGCGCGAGCGTGTCGTGGATTTCCCGGGCGAGCCGCTCCCGCTCCTCGGCGGCCCCCTGGCGTTGATGCGCCGCCGCCAATTCCGCCTGGGCGTGTTCGAGTTCGCCGCTGAGCACACGGGCGCGCTCCTCGCCCTGCCGGAGCACCCGATCCATCCACAGTCCGAGCAGAATGCCGCCCGCCAGGCCGATCAGGGTGAATACCGTATTGCCCGGCGAGTACCGCGGCCCGATGGCGGTGCCGATCAGTGTGGCCACCGCGGCGGCCACGGTGCAACCGATGGCCTGCCGCGGCGTGGCGGTATAGATCCAGAACATGGGCAGCGACACGATGAGGAATGCCGCACCGCCCTCGAGCGGAACAGCTGTCCCGCCGAGCACCAGCACGAGCACGAGCAGGAATCCCCGCGACGCCAGCCGATTGCGGGGGAATGCCTGGAGGATCAGAAAACTCGCGGTGAGCACGCCCACCAGCGCGAACGTCACCAGCCGCGTGCTGGCGACGCGATCGTGCACCGCGATGAGCGGCGGGCACAGCCCGCCCAGCACCCAGAGGCCGAGATACCACCGCCGCAGAATCCGAATCCGGAACCGATCCTCGGTGCGCGGGCGGTGGTTCATTTCGCTCAGCTTACTTTCACCGGCACGCGACCTGCCGGGACGACGGCCCGCCCGGGCCACCAAGTGCGCTCACCGAGCAGGAGCAGCATGGCGGGCAGGATGACGATCCGAATGACGAACGCGTCCAGCAGCACCGCCGCGGCGAGCGCGAAGCCCATCTGCTTCATCTCCAGAATGTGCAGCGGAATGAAGCTGGCGAACACCGTGACCATGACGAAGGCGGCGCTGGTCACCACTCCCGCCGACGCGCCGACGCCGTCGAGCACCGCCTGCCGGGTGGGCACGCCGCTGTCCACGGCCTCCTTGATCCGGCTCAGCACGAAGACCTGATAGTCCATCGACAGTCCGAACAGAATCACGAACAGCAGCAGCGGAACCCGGGACCCGATGCTGCCGGTCGAGGTGAAGTCCAGCAGCCCCTCCGCCCACGAGTGCTGGAATACCAGCCGTCAGCAGGCCGAGCGAGGCCCCCGCCGAGAGCAGGTTCAGCACCACGCCGATCAGACCGAGCACCACGGAGCGGAAGGCCACGGCGGTCAGGGCGAAGGTCACCAGCAGCAGCGCTCCGATGATCAATGGCAGCTTGCGCTTCTGATGCTCCGGATAGTCGGCATAGCGCGCGACATCCCCGGTCACCGCGTAGTCGATATCGCCGAGCGCGCCGATCGTGGCCGGTACATAGTCCCCGCGCACGCGTTCGAGCGACCGCACCGCCGCATCGTCGCTGACATGGTGCGGCGCGGGCAGTTCCAGCAGGCTGACCCGGCCGTCGGCGGAGGTGCGCAGCTCGGCGGTACCGGTCAAGGCGGGATCGGTCGCGGCCCGCGCGGCCAGGGCCCGCAGCGCGTCCGTGACCTCGCCCGCGCGTGCCGGATCCGCCGCCACGACCACCTGGTGCATCGATTTCAATTCCGGGAAGGCGGCATTGAGCCGGTCGAAGGTCTGCATGGCGGGGACGGTGCGGGGATGGGTCTCCCGGCCCATATCGGTGAGTTCGAGCCCGAGCAGCGGCGCGGTCAGCGCGAGCATGGCCAGCAGCGAAACCAGTAGCCCGGCAGCGGTTTTCACGGCGATACGGCGCAGCACGAAGCCGGTGATCCGCCCGCCGGAGGAGTCGCGATGAGCGGGCGCGCGCCCGGCCGCCCGCCGCTCGGCGCGCGCGGTGAGCACCGCCAGCAGTGCGGGCAGCGCGGTGAGCGAGCTGACCACCGCGACCAGGGTGACCAGGATCGCCGCGGTCGCGATGGAGGAGAAGATCACGTCATCGGCGAGATACAAAGTCGCCGTGGAGATCGCGACGGCGAGCACCGAAATCGCCACGGCCCGAGCCGAAGTCGCCGCGGCGATCTCCACCAGGGCCCGTGAGCTCAGCGCGCTCCCGGCGCGGGCGCGTTCCTCCCGTGCGCGCTTCAAACAGAACAGCGTGTAGTCGACGCCGACCGCCATCCCGATCAGCAGAATGATATTGGTCCCGACCCCATTGTCCGGGAACACATATGACGCCACCTTCGACAACCCGACCGTCGCCGCGATGGACGAGAAGGCCAGCAGCAGCGGCACCAGCGCCATGGCCGCGGACCGGAAGACGATCAGCAGCGTGAGCAAGGTGACCGGCACCGCGATCAGCTCGGTCCGGGCCAGATCCCGCCCGCGCAGTTCATCGACGCCGCTGCTGACGGACGGACCGCCCGTCTCCTCGATCAGCAGTCCGGGATTGGCCCGCTGCACCTCGGCGGTCTGCGCCCGCAGCGCCGTCACATGCTTGTCGCCGTCGAGCTCGGAGCCGGTCATGGTCACATCGACCCGCAGGGCCGAGCTGTCCTCCGAATACACCGGCGCGGCAACCGATTCCACCTCCGGCAGGGCTCGCATGCGATCGGTGACCTCGCGCGCGACGCGGTCGGCGTCACCGGTGAGCCGCACCCCGTCGTCGGTGATGAGCACCCGTTCCACCGCGCGCTGCTGCAACCCGCCGGAGGCGGCGAGCGCCTCCCCGCGCCCGGCCTCACCGATCCGGAAATCCTCGGTGGCGGCATCCCGCCCGCCGATCCCCGTCCTCACTCCGAGGCACAACGCGACGAATACGAACCATCCGACTATGGCGAGCCACGGACGACCCGCGCTCCAACCGGCTATGGTGACCAGGCGATTTCGCATACTCGAATGCTGCTATCCGGCCACCGCCCGCCGACAGCCTCGACCGGTCGAACCTCGTGTCCACCGATCGGTGGACACGGGCCCGCCGACGGTCAGTCCGCCGTGGTCCACACCTGCGCCATGGTGAACGGATACCCCCGCAGCTCCGCCCATTTCGGCTTCGCCGCGAGCCAGGAGTCGTCCACCAGCGCCTCTTTCATCTCCACCAGCCGCCACCCGGCCTCCACCTCGGCGGTGACGTGATCGCTGAGCAGGTGCAGATTCGTGCTGATGGCCAGCGGCTCACCGGATCCCGCCGTGTAATGCGTGGGCATCCCCGTCACCATCATGAACTGCGGGTGATAGCTCACCAGCACGAACATCCCGCCCGGCGCGACCAGCCTGCGCGCCTCGGCATAGAACGGCAACAGTTCCGGCAGATGCTCGTCGACCAGCGACGAGATCACGAGATCGCATGCCCCGCCGGGCAATCCGCTCTCCCGCACATCCCCCTCGGTGAGCGTCGCGTGCACGCCCCGCTCCGCGGCCAGCGCCAGCATTCCGGAACTGGAGTCGACCCCGTCGATCTCCCCGATCCCCTTGCCCCGCAACCAGGTCCCGGTCCGCCCCGTCCCGCACCCCAGATCCGCCGCCCGCCCGATCCGATCCCACGACACCTCCAGCCGTTCCAGCAGCGCCAGATCCATCTCGTCCATGACGGTCTGCTCATAGGTGGCGGCCCAGCCGTCGTACCCGGTCACGACATCGACGGTGCGGTAGTTGCGGCGATCGAAATCAGCGAAGGTTGGCATAGCGGCAGTATTCCGTCCGAGCCCCGGTCTCGCCCAGCCATTTACAGTCCCACCCATTTTGTGTAATTTCATTACGGTCGTAGTCTCAATATCGAACTGAGGTGCTCAAGTGGAGCAGACCTTCCCCACCGTGGACGAACTGCACGCCCACGCCGATCGGCTGGCCGCCGAATATCCGAAGCTGGTGCGCATCAGCGAGATCGGCCGATCCCGGGCGGGCGAGCCGATCCGGGACGTGCAGATCGGGTCGGGGCCGCGGCAGCTGGTCGTGCTGGGAAATCCGCATCCCAACGAGCCCATCGGCATGGCCACCATCCGGCACCTGCTCGATCGGCTCACCCAGGCACCGGAGCTGTCCGATGAAATCGGCGCGACCTGGCATTTCGTCCCGTGCGTGGATCCGGACGGCACGCGATTGAACGAGGGCTGGTACCGGGGACCGTTCACACGGACCCATTTCGCGCGCACCATGTTCCGGCCGCCGAGCGCCGAACAACCGGAGTGGTGCTTCCCGGCGCAGTGGCGGGGCGAACCGATCGGGACGCCCATGCCCGAGACCCGGGCGCTCATGAACCTCATCGACGCGACCCGCCCGGCGCTCATCGCCTCACTGCACAATGCCGATTTCGGGGGCGGTTTCTATTACACGACCGGCGGCGACCCGACGTACTGGTCGGCGCTGACCGGACTGCTCACCGAGCACGGAGTCCCGATCCAACCGGGTGAGCCCGATGCGCCCGGGGCGCGACCGCTGGCCACGGGAGTATTCGAACTCCCGACCCTGACGCGCATGTGCGACACCCTGGCCGAGGCGGGCGTCGATCCGCGCGCCCTGTTCACCGGCGGCGGCGCCCACGATTACAGCCTCGCCCACGGGACCGCCGTGCTGGTCTGCGAACTACCGCTGTGGACCGATCCGCGCACCTCGGACGATTCCGTCAGCGATCGCCGGTTGGCCGAGGTCCTGCACGCGGCCGCCGACAGCTACGAGGAGACCGCCCGCACCATCGGCGCGGTGCTGGACCGGGTCGGCGCGGCGGCGGTGGGCAATCCGTTCCGGTCGGCGGTCACGGCGGGCCTGGACGCGGTCCTGGAATCGGCCGCCGTCAAACGCGCGACCCCGGCGCCCGATCGGTACGCCACCCGGGCGGAGATCTTCACCGAGCAGTACCAGTGGGCCGCCATTCTGCGACTGCGGCTGGGCGGCATGCTCGTTCGCATGCTCGCGGCGGAGGCCGCCGGATCACCCTTGGCCGCCGCCGAACTCCCGCGGTTCGGGGCCGTATTCGATCGCTGGTGCGCCGAGATCGAGCACGCGGCGCCCGGTGCGCTGGTTCCGCTCGACCGGCTGGTGACCGTTCAGGCCGCCGCCATTCTGACCGCGGCGACCCGGCTGCGCGACGGCCTGCCGATCTGACCGATACTGGTCCGAGCCGAGCACCGGCCGACTCGTCCGACCGAAGGGATGCGATGCGCCTGACCCGCGCCGAAGCCCGGCAACGCAATCGGGAGGCCCTGATCGAGGCCGCCGTGGCCGAGATGGCGGTCAAGGGGTACGCGGCGGCGCGGCTCGAGGACATCGCCGAACGCGCCGAGGTCACCACGGGGGCGATCTATTCGATCTTCGGCAGTAAACAAGGTCTGCTGGCTGCGACCATCGAGCACCTCGGCCTTCGAATCGGCGCCGCCACGGCCGATCTGGAGAGTCCGGAGCTGACCCTGCCGGAGGTGCTGCGCGGTCTCGCCGGGCTGTATTTCCGCACGGCCGTGAGCGATGGGGCGCACCGGCAGATGGCCTTCGAACTGGAGGCGACCGGTGCGGCGCTGCGTGATCCGGCGGTCGGCGAGATCCTGCGCGCGGCGGTCACCGACGCCGTCGACCAGTGCTTCGCCGGACTGCTGACCGATCGCCGGATCACGGCCGCCCCCAAGGCATCCCGCACGACGGCCGAGCAGGCGCATCGGCTCGCCGTCGCCGCGACCGCACTGCTCAGCGGGCTCGCCCAGCGGGCGGTCCTCGCACCGGGCACCGTCACCGAGGACGAATTCGTCAGCGCCGCACTGGCGCTCGCATCACTGGCGCACTGACAGCTTGATGAACTCGTCCACGGCCGCCAGGTCGAAGTCGCCGTGGTCGCTGCCGAGGCCCTGCGCCACCTGTCCCGCCGCGGCACAGCCCAGGACGGCGGCATCGCGCAGATCACGCCCGAGACCGATTCCGCGCAGGAATCCGGCGGAGAACGCGTCACCGCATCCGGTGGTATCGACGACCTCGACCGGGAAGGCCGGTACCGCAAGGGTTTCCGCGTCCGTGACGACCAGGACGCCCGCCGCGCCATCGGTGACGGCCACACATCCGACCCCGCGCTCGACGAGCGTGCGCGCCGCGGCTTCGAGGGAGCCGGACTCGGTGAGACCCAGTAGCTGTTCGGCATTGGGCAGCAGATAGTCGAGATACGGCAGGGCGGGCGCGATCCAGGCGAGCACCCCGGGATTGCCCGGGGAGAGCATATCGGCCGAGGTGGTGAGCCCCGCGGCGCGCGCCCGGGTCAGCAGTTCGGCGGCGGCAGCACCGCCGAGGAGTTCGGGCGCGCCGATATGCAGATGGTCGGCGGCGGCGATCTCGGCGTGCGGGAAATCCGCGGGGCCGTAGGTCAGATTCGCGCCCGGCACGTGGAAGGCGGGCCTGCTGCCGTCCGAACGGATCGGAAGGACCGAGGCCGAGGTCTGAATATCATTGCGGCGCAATAGTAATGAAGTGTCCACGCCATGGCGGCCCAGCATGGTCACCAGCAGGTCGCCGATGGGATCGGCTCCGATCGCGCCCGCCGATCGGACCTGCGCGCCCAGTTTGGCGAGGGTGATGGCGGTACCGCCCGCGGTTCCGGCCGGGCTGAAACGGATCTGGTCGACGAGCTGGGCGCCCTGCCCCTCGGGGATGGCGTCGACGGGTCGTACCTGCACGTCGAATACGTGCGCGCCGAGGCAGACGACGGTGTGCGTCATGGACTTTCCTTCGTGTCGAGCAGCCGGGGCTTACCGTATCCCCGGGCGAACGCGGCCGCGATGACCGCTTCCTGCTGCGCCTGATCGAGGGCGCGCGGCTTACCGAGGACCGCGGCCGTCAGGTACAGCTCGCACGCCCACTCCAGGAGCAGCACGTTCTCCACCGCCGCTTGGAGGGTCGGACCGATGGCGACCGCGCCGTGATTGGCCAGCAGCGCGGCCTGTTTGCCGTCGAGGGCCGCCAGCACCGAGGTGGCCAGCTCGGTGGTGCCGAAGGCGGCGAAGGGCGCGACCCGGATGGCCCCGCCCAGTACGAGTTGCTGGTAATGCACGCAGGGCAATTCGTCGAGCACCAGCGACAGCGCGGTCGCCTTGGGCGAATGGGTGTGCACGACGGCCCCGGCCCCGTAGCGCGCGTAGATGCCCAGGTGCAGTTCGAGTTCCGAGGTGGGCGCCAGGTCCCCGGCCACCACCGTTCCGGCCGGGTCGACGACGGTCACCTGTGCGGCGACGGCGTGTTCGAGCACCACACCGGTCGCGGTGACCGCGATCCGCTCGCCCGCTCGCGCGCTGACATTCCCGGCGGTGCCGATCAGCAATCCTTCGGCCGCCAGCCGCCGTCCGGCCGCCGCCACCTCCGCACGAATATTCGCGAGCTCCGGGTCGTCCACAAGGCCACACGCTAACCGAACGGCGCTCGCTTCAGGGTCACCACGGGAACCAATTGGTTCGGATCGGCCAGGTAGGTCGGGAAATCCGGGGCCAGTTCGACTATCCGTGCCAGCAGGCTGTCGCGCTCGGCGTCCGGCGCGGTCGTCGCGACGGCCCGGTATATGTCCGTGCCGATTTCCACGGTGACCTCGGGATTGGCGCGAATATTGTGATACCAGTCCGGGAATCGCGCCCCGCCGAGGCCGCAGGCCACCACGGCGGGGTGGCCCGCGACCTCGAAGCAGGCCAGCGGATTCGTGCGCCGCAGGCCGGTCTTGGCGCCGACGGTGGTGAGCAATATCAGATTCGTCCCGGCGAATCGGCCGCCGTTCGAGCGGAAGGCCGCGATGACGCGCCGCTGGAACTGGTGGTAGTCGCTGTCGGGCAGGGTCGGGGTGTGCATCAGCAGTTGCTCGGCGCGGGTTCCCCGCGGAACCTGGCGTCGATCCAGTTGACGGCGGCCGGTGCGCCGAGCACCGCGGTGCTGAGATGGTCCGGGCTGGAGAACAGTTCCGACAGCACCGGCACTCCGGCGGCGCAGTAGCGGCGCACGGTGTTCTCGATGGCGTCCACGGGAATGAGCGCGTCCTGCGGGGCGTGCCATTCGTAGACCGGCGTCATCGGAATGCCGTCGTGCAGTTCGAGGCTGTTGGCCTCCACCACTTCCCGTGCGCTGGCGGACTCGATGAGCGAGATGGATTTCTCGACATCCATGACGCCGCGCCCGGCCCCGGCCAGCAGAATGTCATTGGTGCAGCCATTGGCGATGCTGTCGCGGATGGCCAGGCCGGTGGCGTTCATATGCTCGCTGATGGGCAGTTGCTCCGGATATTCGCGTTCCATCCCGATGGCGGCGGCGATCGCCAGGCCGAAGACCGGATGGCGCTGATAGCCCAGACCTTCGATCATCTTCAGCATGTTCATGGGCACGCCGCCCGCCGCCGCACCGGCCAGATTCAGCTCCGGGGCGTACTCCCGCTGCAACGCAGCCGCCCAGGCGGTGGCCATACCGCCACCGTAATAGCCCAGCATGGCAACGGGACTCGTGTGCAGGCCGAGGTCGGCGACCCGCTGCACGGCGCGAATGCCGTCGAGGGTGATCAGGCCGCCCAGGCGCGCGGCGCCGTAGGCGAAGTTGGGACCCAGATGATCGGGCAGCGCGATCGACCAGCCGCGGGCGAGCACGGCATTGAGGACGGGCGCTTCCTTCACGACCAGATTGGGATCCTGGGTGTAGAGCACGCTGGAGACGGCGCACTTCGCGCCCAGGCCGTTGATGATGTGCTGAGGGCGCGCCGGGCCGCTGGTTCATCGGGCTGAGCACCGTGGTGGTGGCCGCGATGGGTGCGCCGGTGGAATTGGTCGACCGGAATTTGACGAGAGTGACCCGGGCTCCCGGAAATGTGATCAGCGGGGGCATCGGGCGCACCGCCAAAACCTCGCCGGGCGTTTTCGAATCGATATCCGGCGGCGCCGTGAAGAAAGGATCCGGATCAGGGATCGGATACAGCGGCGTGGCCGCGGCGGTGGCCGGGGTCAGCAGCAGTGCGGGCAGGGCGGTGAGCAGGAGCAGACGCTTGAGTCCGAGCACGATTCGCCATCCTCCATTCGACATTGCCGGGCATTTGTTGTCATTCGCTTAACGCTGCGTTCATAAATGGCCAGGAATCGTGGAGATCCTGCTGCCAGTACGGCCAGGAGTGGGTTCCGTCCGGGCGCAGTACGAAATTCGCCCGGACGCCGACCGCGGCGATGCGCCGCTGGAAATCGATGGTGCAGTCGTGAATTCCGTACTCCAGGATCGCCCCGAATGTCACGGCCTGCGGCATGAGTGGATCGGTGAGGCTGGCCAGGCCGGGCATCCCGTTGCCGGAGGAGACGTACACCGTCTTGCCCGCCAGCGCCGCGGCATTGGTCATGGGATCGTGCGCCGCCCAGGCCGGGTCGCCGTCCCAGCCCCACATATTGTCCGGATTGCCGCCGACCCAGCCGATGGCGTGCCGAATTGCCATGCGCGCCTCGTCACTGAGCGTGTCGGGGCAGCCGCTGAACATGGCCAGTCCCCGGTAGAGCGCGGGATGCCGGGTGGCGAGCACGGCGGCCGAGGCCGCGCCCATGGACAGCCCGCCGATCGCATTGCGGCCGGTGCCGTGGAACCGCTCGTCGATGAGCGGGGGCAGCTCCTCGGTCAGGAAGGTCTCCCATTTGAGCTCGCCGCCCAGGGCCGGTTCGGGCCGCTGCCAATCGGTGTAATAGCTTCCTTTTCCACCGATTGGTAACATAACATTTACATTCTTGTCGGCGAAAAAGGACACGATATCGGTCCGCTGCGTCCAATTGGTCTCGGCCGGACCGGTATCGACGCCGTCGAGCAGGTAATAGGCCGGCCGGAGCGCATCTCCGGCCGGGTGCAGGACATCGACGGTGGTCATCCGCCGCATGGCGGCGGAATACACCGACAACTGGGACCGCTCGGGGCTCAATTCCGCGATTCGGACGATCTCGCTGATATTCGCGGGTTCAGCCTCGGCGGTGCGGGCGGTGACAAGCAGCAATCCCATTGTGAGGACCGCCGCGAAGGTTGCTCTGCGTTGATTCACGGTCATCGACTTCCACCATCGGGATGTCTATCCGGACGCCGGTGTCACAATATGTGAAAAAGTCGCGTCCGCGCGGATATTTCTTATCCGCGTGTCGATGTCGATCGTGTTTCAGGAATCGATCCGGAACGTGCCGCTGCGCCCGCGCGCCTCGAGCCGACCGTCACCCCAGCTCGCACTGCCGTAGGCATCGACCTCGATGGCGTAGTCGCCCTCGGCCAGGGTCCCCGGCAGCTGAATCGACGTCCACGGGTGCCGTTCCACGATATCGAGATACGTCCGGTGCGGTTCCTCGTGCAATGCCACCAGGAAGATGCGCGCGTACTCGAACTTCTTGTGCGCGGCGGTTTCCGGCGCCCAGGTGATCCCGAGCGAACGGCTGTCGGTGAACTCGACGGCGACCCGCAGCGTCGCGGCCTGCTCGAGCCCGGCCTGGTGCCTCACGACTGCCTCCTACGCACCTCTGCATCCAGGCTGGCATGGACCTTGCGGTGAGGCAATGTGAATGGTCAGGCGCACGGTGCGCACTCAGGCCAACAGCGGTCGCACGGCCCGCTCGATGAGGTCGCGGGTTTCGGCGACGGTGACATGCCCGACCACAATGTGCTGCGTGAGCCCGTCGGCCAGGGCCTGCAAGGCGCGCGCGGTCGGCGCCGCCTCGACATCGTCGCGGAACTCCCCGCTGCCGCGCCCGTATTCGAGCAACCAGACGATGAGCCCGTGAGTGTCCCGCAGCGCGATGCGAATGACCTCCGCGAAATCCGCCCGGGTGGCCGAGTGCGCGAGGAAGGCCAGCCACACCCGCGCCGCGATCTGCTGATCGCCATCGGCGAGCACGAGCGCCTCCAGCACCACCGTCAACAGCGTCCGCGCCGACTTCGGCGCCCCGGAGGCCGCGACGCGCGCGTCCGCGCGCTCCTTGAGCTGCGCCGCAATATGGTCGAGCGCGAACCGCAGCATGCCGTCCTTGGGAAATGCCCGCTGCACCGCCCCCATGGAAACCCCTGCGCGATCGGCGGTTTCCCGCAGGGTGGCCCCTTCGATCCCGCGTTCGGCGATCAGCTCGCACACCGCCTGGGCAATGGCGGTGCGCCGGGCGTCGTGGTCGACCTGTCGCGGCATGCGTCGTCCTCATCCTCGTGATCGATGGTGAATCATCCTTCGTACCGATGCAGCCGCATCGGTACCACGATAACCTCCTCCGTACCGATCCAAGCGCATCGGAACAGCGGGAGGATGAGAGATGAGCTCGACCACAACCACTTCCACGCCGTTCGTGACTACGCGGATTCGCGGGGCGCTGGTGGCCGGGTGCGTGCTCGCACTGATCGCGGGCTGTGCGGCCGACGACGGCGCGGCGACGGCGGATCCGGTGGTGACCACGACCGCCGGGGAGCTGCGCGGGCACCTCGGCGAGGCGGGGCAGCGGCAGTTCAGTGCGATTCCGTACGCGCGGCCGCCGGTGGGTGAGTTGCGCTGGGAGCCTCCGCAACCGGTGCCGCCGTGGACCGGGACCCGGGAGGCGACCGGGCCGACCCCGGCGTGCGCGCAGCCGCCGGGCGAGACTTCGGCGACGGTGCTCCAGGAGGACTGCCTGTATCTGAATGTCACCGCTCCCTCGCGCGCGGATGCCGCGCCGGTGCTGGTGTGGATTCACGGCGGCGGCGGATATATCGGCGCGGGAGCCGATTACACGCCCCGGGAGTTCGTCGCGCGCGGGGCGGTGGTGGTCACCGTGAACTATCGGCTGGGCGCTTTCGGGTTCTTCAATCATCCGGCCTTCGCGGCGGGCGGGGGGAATCTCGGATTGCAGGATCAGGCCATGGCTCTGCGCTGGGTGCGCGAGAACATTGCGGCCTTCGGTGGCGATGCCCGCAATGTGACCGTCGCGGGCGAGTCCTACGGCGGATTCAGTGTGTGCGCACAGCTGACGCGGCCGGGGGCCGAGCAGTTGTTCGACAAGGCGATCATCCAGAGCGGTTCCTGCGCAACGCGCTGGCCCGCGGGTGCGCTGTACGCGGACGGACCGGCGGTCGCGCCCTACCGTTCGCGCACGGACAACGAACCACTGGCGCTCGGGGCCGCCACCGAGCTGGGCTGTACGGATCCGGCGACGGTGGCCGCATGCCTGCGGGCGGTACCGGCGGAGACCGTGCGGGAGCTGTGGCCCGGCTTCACCACCATCACCTACGGCACGCCGACGGTGCCGGACAATCCGATCGATGCCCTGCGGGCCGGGATATTCGCCCGCGTGCCGGTGCTCATCGGTGAAGTCGCGCACGGCCATTCGCTGTGGGTCGCCGGGCTCGAAGCCCAGTACGGCGCGCCCCTCACCGCCGAGTACTACCGCGCCGCTCTCGATACGGCCTTCGGTTCCCGGGCCGCCGAGATCGAGGCCGCCTATCCACTGAGCGCGTATTCGACACCGGCGGCCGCGCTGTCGGCGGTGCTGTCGGACTACAGCTGGATGTGCGCGACCAGTGCTGCCGCCCGCGCCCTGGCCGCGCACGTACCGGTGTTCGGCTACGAGTTCGCCGATCCCGCAGCCCTTCCCCTGCTGCCGCTCACACCGGACCTTCCGGCCGGAGCCTCCCACGGCTCGGAACTGACCTACCTCTTCGATATGACCCCGTCCCCGGGCCCGGTGGCGGCGGGCTCACAGCCGCTGGCCGCGGCCATGGTTGATTACTGGACGCGGTTCCTGCGCACCGGTGACCCGAATACGGCGGGATTGCCCGCCTGGCCGCGGCTCACCGCCGAGGATCACCGCGCGCTGCGGCTGTCTTCGGATCCCGGCGGCCTCGCCGTCACGGATCTCGCCGACCACCACTGCGACCTCTGGAGTCAGCCCAGTCCGGCCTCGTAGGCCAGGATGGCCGCTTGCACCCGATTCTTCAGCCCGAGCTGCCGAAGAACCGCGCTGACATGAAATTTCACGGTGCCTTCCGAGAGGAACAGCTCCGCGCCGATCTCCTGATTGGACAGGCCCCGGCCGACGCGCGCCAGCACCGCACGCTCCCGCTCGGTGAGCGGCTCCAGCCGGGCGCGCGCGGCGGTGGCCTTGCCGAGATCGCCGCCGCCAAGCTGCGCGATGACCTTCTGGGCAATGCGGGGCGCGAGGTACGCCGCGCCGCCCGCAACCGCACGGACCCCGAGGATCAGCTCGCGCGGGTCGGAGGCTTTCAGCAGGAATCCGCCGACGCTCAGTTCGAGTGCCCGCGCGACGTATTCGTCCTCGTCGAAGGTGGTGAGCAGGACGACGCCGACCTCGGGCAGCGCGGTGCGCAGCTCGGCGGCGGCCCCCAGCCCGTCGAGGCGGGGCATGCGGATATCGAGCAGAACCAGATCGGGCCGGTGCGCGTACGCCAGCTCGATGGCTTCGCGCCCGTCCCCTGCCCCGCCCACCACCTCGATATCCGGATCGGTGGTCAGAATCGCCCGAATCCCCGCACGAATCATGGCCTCGTCGTCCGCCAGCACCACCCGAATCGTCACCGCCGCTGGATTCCTGTCTGTTCGAACGGGATTCGCGCGATCACCGCGAACCCGTCATCGTCGGGCCCGGCGTGCAGGTCGCCGCCGAGCACGCTCACACGCTCCCGCAACGAAGCCAAACCGCTACCGCCGCCAGGCGATTCCCGCTTCTCGGCGCCGTCCTCGGCGGGGGCGGTATTACGCACGGTGACGGTTACGACTTCGGGAAGCTGGTCTATGCGCACGGTGACGGCCGTACCGGGCGCGTGCCGGGAGGCATTGGTCAGCGATTCCTGTACCACCCGGTGCAGCGCCGTGGCCACGGGGAGCGGCAGGGTGAGCAGGGCGGGCTGGCGCAGCTCGACCGCCAGTCCGGCGGCGCGGGCGCGATCGACCAGTGCGGCAATGGATTCGTCGGCCGGGTTGGTGGGGGCGGCGGCCTTCTCGCGCAGCAGGCCCACGGTGTGGCGCAGGCGGTCGGTGGCCGTGGTCGCGGATTCCCGGAGCTGGGCTACCGCCGCCCGGTGCCGGTCGCCCAGTTCGGGATCCAGTTCCAGCGCACCGGCGCGCACGGCGATCAGGGCCAGTTCGTGTCCGAGCGAGTCGTGCATATCGGCGGCTATGCGGGCGCGTTCGCGCAGTTCGGCTTGTTCGGCGACGAGTTCGCGTTCGCGTTCCAGCTGGGTGACGCGTGCTCGTCCGGCGTGCACCAAGTCGGCTTGCTGGCGGCGGAAGCGGCCCGCCAGCCAGGGCAGGAGCACGAAGACGCCGAGGCACGCCACCGCGCCGAAGCCGGTGGCGAAATTCAGGGGCATGACGGCGAATCCGGGCACTGCCGCCGCTCCGAGGATGGCCCAGGCGTTTCGTCCCTGGCAATGGCGACCGTGTAGGTACGCGAGGATGACCAGGAGCAGGAACACCATCTGCCGCCACAGTGGCAGGTAGTCGATGAACCAGCCGTTGAGCAGGCAGATCGCCCCGATCAACGCCAAGCTCGCCCGGTCCCTCATTGGGTCGACCCTACCGAGGCCAACCACCACCCTCGCGCGACGGCGACGGCGACCCCGGCGATGGCGACGGTCACCAGTGTGATCATCATTGGCGCGGCGAAGTAGGTGAGCTGCGCCCACGTGACGGTGCGGCCGTTCATGAGCAGCGAGATCGCCTGCGGATACATCGCGAGCAGCAATGCGGGCGCGAGCACTGGGAGCAGGCGAAGCCCGATGCGCCACCTGGATTGTCCTGCCCGGCGGCTCGCCCACCGGCCCGACCGCCAAACACCCAGCACACCCAGCCCCAGCGCCAGTAGAGCGACGAGGGCCAGCGCGGCTTCGAACCGCTGCCGGTCACCGCCCGGAATCTCCGGCGCCGCACCGCGACTCATGGCGACGAGGCCCGTGAGCACGTCGTAGGTGTCGTCGTGGAGTGCGGCGCTGTTGGCCAGCACCGCGAAGCCGTAGCCGGTGCTGGGGTCGATGGCCTGGACGGCGTTGTAGGTGAACAGATTTCCCGAATGCATGAGCAGGTCGTTGCCGTCCACGTTCTCCTTGCTCCAGCCCATCCCGTAGTCGTGATCGCCGCGCGGGGTGTGCATGAGTTCCAGGCTGGGTGCGGTCACCAACTGGGTTCCGTCACCCGTCTGGCTGATCAACCAGCGCCCCATATCGGCCGCGGTCGTGACGACGCCGCCGCTGCCGCTGTCGTCCAGGAAGCCCGGCAGCTCGGGCCGTGCCACCCAGACGCCGAAGAGCGAATTGAATCCCCGTGCCGGTGTGATGGTTTCGTCGTCGACGGCGCTGGCGGTCATGCCGAGCGGGTCGAAAACGTGCCGCTTCAGGTACTCCCCGAAGCCCAGACCCGACGCCACTTCGACCAGTCTGGCGGCCACGTTGTAGTTGGCATTGCAGTACCGCCATTGCGTCCCGGGTGCGGCCGCCAAGGCGCCCGAGCCAAGGACGGACACATACTCGGCGAGGGAGGCGGCCGTCTCCGTCACGCCGATGTCCACCGTGGTGTCGGACAGTCCGGAGGTCTGATTCAGCAACTGCCGCACCGTGATCGAGGCCGCTCGCGCAACAGCTGCCGGAATTCCGGCAGCTGTTGCGCCACCTGCGCATCCAGCGCGATCCCGCCGCTGTCGACCAAGGTCATGACGGCCGCGGCGGTGAACGACTTGCTCAGCGAGGCGATTCGCATCGGCGTGGTCGCGGTGAGCGCGTCGCCCCGCGAGTCGTGCCCGTATCCGGCGGCGTGCACGATCTCGCCCCCGCGGGTCACGACCACCGACAGGCCGGTGGATTCCATGGCTCGTTCGAGATACCGGTCGATGCTCGCGGGCGTCAGCCCGTCGGCCGGGGTGGCGGGGGCGAGGGCGGCGAGCAGGACCGAACCGGCAATCACCCCGATGAACTGGCGTTTCATGCCAGCGAATCTAGAAATCGCATGTGCCTGCCGGATCCGCCGATCGGCCATCATCGCACTGACGAAAGTCAGTCGCGCGCTCCCCGGTTCACGACAGGAATTGCAGCGTCGACGCCTTCCCGGATTCGAGCGCGGCGGTGTGCGCGGCGATATTGAGCCCGTCGCTCAGGGTCTCACCGGCATCGAGTTTCTCGATGAGCCGGGCCTCGGCCTGTTTGACGGCGGCCGCCGCATCCAGCAGCGCCTCGGCCTCGTCCGGATCGACCACGACCACTCCCTCGTCATCGGCGAGGACCAGATCGCCCGGTGACACCGGCACACCGCCGCAGGTGACCCGCACCTGGAGTTCGCCCAGTTCCGAGGTGGTTCCGGCCATGGGCGTCACGAACCGGCTGTAGATGGGCAGCGCACAGCCGCGCACATACCCGATATCGCGGTACCCGCCGTCGACAATGATCCCGCCCAGCCCGCGCACCAGCGCCCCGCGCGCGAAAAGCTCACCGGCGAGCGCGATCTCGCTGCCGCCGCCGTCCACCACCACCACATCACCGGGCGCGGCGCTCTCGATGGCGCGCAGCGCGCCGAAGAAGTCGGCCGTACAGCGAACGGTGAACGCGGGAACCATGATTCGCGTGGCGGCCGAGCGCGGGCGCATGGCGCTGTCCATGACCCGCAGCGTCTTGTCCGCATCGCACAGGGCGGTCGTGTCGACGGCGTGGAATTTCTGGGCAAGTCGGTCTGCGACCATGGGCAACGCCCCTTCGAGGCTCGAAACGGGTGGGCCACCCGACTCTACTAATCGAGTGGCCCATCCTGCCGGGAATCACGTGGCGATCAGCGCGCCGCCAGGACGCGCGGCGCGGTCTGCGCCCGCAGCCGGGCCCGGATGGCGGCGAAGCCCTCGCGGCGGACGAAAGCGCCGTCCCGCCACACCTCTTCGAGCGCGCTGGCGGCTTCCTGCGCCGGAGTGGCCTGTTCCTGGACGTACAGTTCGCCGGTGGCGTCGGCGGCGACGGCCAGCCTGCCCTTGGCCGAGCGCTTGGTGCCGGAGTCGGTGACCGGGTCCTTGAAGATGTCCCGCCCACGGCCGTCGACCTCGACATAGGTCGCCTTCATGGCCGAGGAGAAAGTATCGAGGGTGACATACTGGTAGGTGTAGGACCCGACACCGAAAACTACTGTGGTGGAAGCGAATCCCTGATCCGCCAGGCGGGCGGTAATGGCATCCGCGCGGTCGTAGGTGATGGAATCGCCGTAGATGACGCCGATGTGCGGATCCAGCACCCGGTACCCGGCCTCGTTCACGCTGCCGCCGAAGGCATCCCACAACAGCTGGACCACACCCCGCCCGGCGGGCGAATCATCGCGGCCGGTACCGCACAGAATCGTCTCCGGATCGCCGGAGTCGGGACGGATCACCAACGTGCCCTCCCGGGCCATGATGCGATCGCACAGCGCGGGCAGGGTGCGAGTGAGCACGCGCCACAGATCGAAGGTGTCGCTCACCACCGAGACGATGCCGCCGGGGTACAGCTCCAGCAGGCGGCGATAGGTCTCGTCCTCGGATTCCTTTGTGCCCGCGCACATGACCGAATGCTCGGTGGCCGCGACCGAGGCCAGAATGGGCTCGCCCGAGTCATCGGGGTAGAAGTAGCGAATCCAATCCTCCGACACCAGTGAATCCGAACCGCTGAACGACAGCAGGTGTCCCGCACCGGAGGCGGCGGCCGCCTCGATGCCCGGCATGCCGCGGAAGGAGAAGTCGTGGCCCTGGAAGTCGACGGCCGCCGGATCGGCGCCGGTCGCCTCGGCGCGTTCGGTCAGCAACCGGCGCAGCCGCCAGGCCGTGGTCGCCGAGGTCGACGGCTGCCAAATGGCCGCCGACAGTGCGGTTTCCAGATAGTTGGTCAGCCAGAAGAAGTCCGGGTGCGTGTTCTCGATGGTCAGCACGGGCACGCGCACCGGAACCAGCGTGCCCTCGGGCAGCGAGCGCACCGACAGCGGCAGGTAGCCCAGCCGGTGCAGGGCTCGAATGTGTTCGCTGCCAATCTGATTCGGCCCGACAATGGCCTGCACACGGTGCTCGTACTCGGCGCACACGGTATCGGCGTCGGCGGCGAAGAAGCGGCCGAAGCCGTCCTCCAGCACATCCCGCAGGAAAGCCTGCAATCCGAAGTGCACGACATGGTCGACGCCGGGAATGCGCGAGGCGCGGTGGGTCAGGTTGGAGTAGACCAGCGAGGTGCCCGGCGGGTACTGGCGGCGGTGGTCCAGCTTGTAGGCGTCGGTCAGGAACAGCGGGTCGGTGGCATTGCGGAACATCACAGGATTCCTTCTGCGAGAGCGTTTTCGACGATGTCGACGATGCGAATACAGGGTATGAGCGTCAGCGCCGCGCGAGCGCCGGGATGGGAGTCGGTCGTGTAGATGCCGGAGTAGGCCGCCAGATTCGAGGCGAGTCGCGGGCCGCCGGAGAACACCCCGTGCGTCACCCACAGATCGACGCGCTCGGCCGCGGCGAACTCCCCCGCCGCCGCCAGTCCGGCGAAAGTGCCTCCGCCGTCGCAGATGTCGTCGACGACGAGCGCCCGCCGCCCGGCGACCTCTGCGGCGGGGAACTCGAATCCGCTCAGCCGCCCGGTCTCCGGATCGCGCCGCTTGCGGCCATGGGCGACGGGCAGGCCGCCCAGGGCCGCGGCGACCTGCGCTGCGCGCTCCCGCGCCCCGGCATCGGGCGCGATCACCAGGTCGTAGTCGCGCGGCAGGACGGCGGCGGCCAGCGCTCCGAGTGGAATCTCGTGCAGCTTCGGGCCGTGCAGCTTCGACTTCGCCAGCGCGGAGTGAATATCGCAGTAGATCAGCTCATCGGCGAAAGCGCCGATGACACCGGCGTACACCGCCGCGCCACAGGGTACGTCCCGATCGGTGCGGGCCGCCGGGATATAGGGCATGAGCACCCGGGCGGATCCGCCGTGGTGGCGCACCAACGCCGACCACATACCCAGCGCGAGCAGGTCATCCGGAAAGCCCCCGCGCACGACCTCGAACCGCTCGGCCGCGGGATCGAACGCGGGCCCGGTCTTGACGAACCACTCCCCCGCCGGGAACCGCAGGAACTCCACGTCGTCCGCGGCCACGGACCCTGCCGATGTTCGCACCATCGCTTGGATCATGCGAACAACATAGCATAGTTTTAGTAGAGATGACTAAAATATTCCCTCACCCGTCTCGAGCAGACGTTTCGGGTGCATGCCGTTCACCTGGCCGATGAAGGGAGGGTGGATGCTGCGTCCTCGCTCACGGCCCGGACGATGTCGTGCGGCGTGGACAGCGTGAAGGCTTCCTGCGGGCGCAGCCAGGGCTCGCAGTACTGGGCGGTGAGGGCCAGCCGGGAGCTGTCGGCGCGATTCGCGCCACCACCGTGCCAGAGGGTGCCGAGGAAGAAGACACAGGAGCCCGCGGGCATGACGACGGGAACCCGCTCGTCCGACTCCGAAGGCAGGCGGTCGCCCCATTCGTGGCTGCCCAGCACGATGTCCGTCGCACCATTGGCGGGCGTGAAATCGTCCACGGCCCAAATGGTTGCGGCGCTCAGGGCCTTGCGCGGTCGCGGCAGCGGATAGAAACCGTCGTCGGTGTGCAGCATCTGCGCGGCCTCGCCCGGCCGGATATTGATCACCTGCACCATCGACAGCAGATAGTTGGGCATGAGCAGCCGGTCCAGCAGCGCCAGCACCCGCGGATGCTCGACCGCCCGATCACAGCTGCGGGTCTTGTTCAGCACGCTGTAAACCCGTTGCGTGCCATGGCCTTCGAAGTTGTTGCGCCCGGTGCGATCGAGCAGCGGCGTGACCTCGGCGCGATCTCGTCCAGCTCGTCCGGCGTCAGCAGGTTCTCCAGGATCACATAGCCGTCGCGCAGTACGGCGGCCAGATCCGCGTCGACCACGGCCGGATCCACGGATATTCCGGCACTCGCCATACGGCGGTACTTTCCGGCCAGATCACCGGCCAAATCGACAACGGACGAAACCTCGGCGCTCATGACGCCCTCCGATCGGGAACATAACGGAATTCTGTTACTCCCCGAATGTGGCACAGCGGCGGCCGGGTTCTGGGTTATATTCGCCTGAATCGATGACTTCGTTGCTTCAGCTGACCCCAGGAGATCCGCGATGACAGTCCCCGAAGGTTACCCGGTTCCCCCGCCGCCCCAGCCGATGAAGGCGGAACCATCGGTCGAGCTGGATGTCCTCCCACCGGCCGAACATTCCCGCTGGACGGTCCTGATCCGCCTGATCCTTCTCATTCCCCAGGCCATCGCGGTCTGGGCGCTGGGTATCGCGGCCCTGGTCGTGGTGATCTGCGGCTGGCTCGGCGCGCTGTTCACCGGCCGCCTGCCCGAATGGTGTGGTGACTTCCTGCGCGGTTACACCGCCTACGTCACCCGCGTCTACGGCTACGGCATGCTCCTGGTGGACGCCTATCCGCCGTTCGCCTGGGAGGCGCCGGACTACCCCGTCCGGGTGCTGTTCCATCCGCCGACCGAGCTCAATCGCCTGGCGGTCCTGTTCCGTCTGATCCTGGCCTTCCCCATCATGGTGTTGTCGATCTGGTTCACCAGCGGATGGATGGTCGTGTCGATCATTTTCTGGCTGATCGTGCTCATTACCGGCCGCATGCCGCAGACGGTCTTCGAGGCCACCTCGGCGGTCCTACGCATCCAGCTGCGCACGGGGACCTACACCTACCTGCTGAGTCCCACCTATCTGAAGGGCGTCTTCGGCGACGGGCAGCCCTCGCCCGATCCGAATATGGCGCTGCCCGCCCAATCCCCCACCCGGCCCCTGTTCGTCTCGAGCGGAGCCCGCATCCTGCTCATCGTCATTCTCGTCATCGGCATTCTGACCAGCTTCGCCCAGTCCGCCGGTCGCTCCACGAATGACGATTACGACTACGACACCGTGTCCTCGTCACAGCAAATTGATAGCTACCAGCTATCCGTGTGGCGGCAAACACAGCGAAACTAGCTAATACCAAGCAACATTCATCGTCGCCCCGGCGATAGGTTCACACAGAGCATGCGCGACAACGGCTTTTGGCTGTTGTCGCGCACGCATGTGTGGTGCCCGGTTCGGGGACCGGTTCCGAACTGCCCAGCGGTCATTGCTGACCGCGCGAGCGAAAGGACCGGAATCGATGCGTTCGATTCGTGCTGTGTTGCTGGGAACGGTGTTGTCGGTACTGGCATCTCTACTGGTCGTGGTTACCGGCGGCGCGACGGCCTCGGCGGCGTTCACTCCGGCCGCATTCGATTTCTGGGTGGAATCGCCCGTCATGGGACCGATCAAGACCCGCATTCTGCGCGCGGCGGACGGCAATACGAATCGCGTCGTCTACGCCCTCGACGGCATGCGGGCGCGGGAGGATCTCAGCGGCTGGGAGATCGAGACGAATGTCGCCGAGGCCATGGCGGCCGCGAATATCAATGTGGTCATGCCGATCGGCGGCCAATCCAGTTTCTACACCGACTGGAGCGCGCCCAGCGAATTCTTCGGTATCCCCGCGGGCACCGGTTCGGCCAATACCGGATCCGGTGCGACGGACGCCTTGTCGGGCGGTCCCGGCAAGAGCTACCGCTACGAATGGGAAACCTTCCTGACCCGCGACCTGCGCTGGGCCCTCCGGGATCGACTGGGATTCAACCCGAATCGCAATGGCGTCTTCGGCCTGTCCATGGGCGGCAGCGCGGCCTTGACCATGGCCGCCTACCACCCCGACCAGTTCAGCTTCGCGGGCGCGTTCTCCGGCTACCTGAACATCTCCGCGCCCGGTATGCGCGAGGCCATCCGCCTGGCCATGATCGACGCGGGCGGCTACAACGTCGATTCCATGGCCCCGCCCTGGGGCCCGCAATGGCTGCGCATGGACCCCTTCGTCTTCGCCCCCAACCTGGTGAACAACAACACCCGCCTCTACATCTCCGCCGCCAGCGGACGCCCGACCGCCATGGACGGCCCGAATATGGGCACCGTGAACGGCATGGCCCTGGAAGCCCTGGCGCTGGCCAATACCCGCGCCTTCCAGGTCCGCATGGCCACCCTCGGCGGCGGCAATGTCGCATACTCGTTCCCCGAGTACGGCATTCACGCCTGGAACAACTGGCAGGACGAGGCCTACCGCATGCTCCCCGACCTCTCAGCCAATATCGGTTAGCGCGGCGATCGAGGTCTCCAGGGCCTTCGCGATATCGCGGATTCGGTCGTGTCTGCGGTCGCGGACCACCCAGTTGCCCGCGACCATGACATCAGTGACATCGGATGCCGTTGCCGCGTAGAGGATTCCGGCCCGGTCCGCGCCCATGGTGCGGACCGAGCGGGTGTCGACGCAGACCAGGTCGGCGCCTTGACCGGGAGCCAAGGAGCCGACCTCGGACCAGCCCGAGGCGGCGTGCGCGGTGGCGGCGGAGAGCAGTTCGTCCGGGGTGAAGCGGCCGCGGCGAATGCTGGCGAGGCGGTCGTGCCATTCCAGGGCGCGGGTTTCGAACCAGGGGTCGATGACGGAATGGGCGTCGCTGCCCAGCGCGAGGCGCGCGCCCGCATCGGCCAGCTCGCGGGCGGGACCGATGCCGTCACCGAGATCGGATTCGGTGCTGGGGCACAGACAGGCCCAGGATCCGGAGAGCGCGGTGATGTCGACGGGATTCAGATGGGTGGCGTGTACCGCCACCGTGCGCGGGGTCAGCGCACCCGCCGCGGCGAGCAGCTGTGTCGGGGTGCAGCCGTGCCGGGCAAGGCATTCGGCGTTCTCCTGCGGCTGTTCGGAGAGGTGGACGTGCAAGGGGCGGTCGGCGGCGCCGTGCACCACCGCGGGCAGCTGCTCGGCGGGCACGGCCCGCACCGAGTGGATGGCCGCGCCCACCACGACGAGATCACCTGCGGGCCGGAAGGATTCGAGACGATGCGCCCAGGCGTCGGCGTCACCGTCGCCGAAGCGCCGCTGGACGCCGGAGAGCGGCTGATCGAATCCACCTGCCAGGTAACAGACATCCAGCAGCGTCAGGCGAATTCCGGCATCGGCGGCCGCTGCGACCAGGGCGTGTGACAGCGCATTCGGGTCGTCGTAGCGTCGTCCGTCCCGCTGGTGGTGCAGATAATGGAATTCGGCGACGCTGGTGTACCCCGCGAGCACCATCTCCGCGTACACGGCGCGCGCCAGCTGATAGTAGGAGTCCGGCTCCAGGCGCTCGGCCAGCGCATACATCCGATTGCGCCAGGTCCAGAAGCTACCGCGATCATCATGGGTGCGCCCGCGCAGGGCGCGATGGAAGGCATGCGAGTGCGCATTGGCGAATCCGGGCACGACCAGCCCGGAAAGCACGGTGCCGACCGGACTTTCATTGGCGGACACCGCCGTGATGACGCCGTCCGCGATATCGATCCGCACCCCGTCCGCGACCCCGCCGGGCAGCCACGCCTGCGGGCACCAATAGGTACTCATCCGGCCAGACTCCGCAGCACCCGCGCCAATTCCCTGGTGCCGTGGTCGATATCGCCGGGCTCCGCGAACTCCTCCGGCGCATGGCTGATGCCACTCGGATTGCGGACGTAGAGCATGCCGGTGGAAACGAAGGGAGCCAGTACGGCAGCGTCGTGCCCCGCACCGGTGGGCAGCACCGGCGCACCCCCGAGCAGCGCGGTGAGCTCATCCCGCAGCCGCGGATCGAAATCGGCGGTCCCCTCGAAGGATTGCTCCACCACCTCCAGCCCGCACCCTTCGAGTTCGGCCGCCGCCTGAGCCTGTTCGGTGATCGCGGCGACCAGCTCGCGCACGTTCCCCGGCTCGGGCAGTCGCGCATCGAGCCACACATCGACCTGCGAGGCAATGACATTCGTGCCGCCCGGCGTCGGCACGAGCCGCCCGACCGTGGCCCGCGCCTCGGGCACCGCCGCGGCCGCCCGCCGCACCGTGCGAATCATGTCCGCCGCGGGCAGCATCGGATCGCGCCGATCGTCCATGAGCGTGGTCCCCGCATGATTTCCCTGCCCCGTGAACGTGAACCGCCACCGCCCGTGCGGAATGATATTGCTCCCCACCGCCAGCGGCGCATCCAGATTGATGAGCCCCCGCCCCTGCTCCACATGCAACTCGACGAAAGTCCCGATCCGCCCGAGCGTCTCGGCATCCCGCCCGAAATGCTTCGGCATCAGCCCCGCCACCCGCGCGGCCTCCGCGAAGGTGGTTCCGTCCGTATCCCGCAAGGCCAGGGCCTCCGCCGGATCCAATGTCCCGGTCAACAGCCGCGATCCGAGACAGGGCACCCCGAACCGCCCGCCTTCCTCCTCCGCGAACACCACGATCGCCAGCGGCCGCCGCGGCACGAACCCCTCCGCCCGCAAGATATCGAACGCCGCCAGCGCACTCACCACCCCCAGCGGCCCGTCATACGCCCCACCCCCCAGCACCGAATCCAAGTGACTCCCGGTAACCACGGCATTCACCCCCGGCGCCCCGAACCACGCCCACACATTCGCATTCCGATCCGTGTGCACATCGAGCCCCCGAGCCCGCGCCGTCGCGGCGAACCACTCCCGCAACTCGCCGTCCGCGGTGGTGAACACGTGCCGCGAGTACCCACCGCGCGCCGGATCCGCCCCGACCCCACCGATCTCGGCCAGAAGATCGTTCGCGGAGACGGTTGATGCGTTATTCATGCGCGCTCCTGCATGGGAATTCGTAGATCTGTGGCGCGGGCGACGTCCTCGGCTTCGGGATAGCCCGCGTCGACGTGGCGGAGGACGCCGGTGGCCGGGTCGTTGGTGAGGACGCGCTCGATTTTCTGGGCGGCCAACGGGGTGCCGTCGGCGACGGTGACCTGGCCCGCGTGGATGGAGCGGCCCATGCCTACGCCGCCGCCCTGGTGGATGGAGACCCAGGTGGCGCCGGAGGCGGTGTTGACGAGGGCGTTGAGGAGGGGCCAGTCGGCTATGGCGTCGGAACCGTCGGCCATGGCTTCGGTTTCGCGGTAGGGGGATGCTACCGAGCCCGCGTCGAGGTGGTCGCGGCCGATGACTATGGGGGCGCTGATCTCGCCGGTGGCAACCATGTCGTTGAAGCGCAGGCCCGCTTCGTGGCGTTCGCCGTAGCCGAGCCAGCAGATGCGGGCGGGGAGGCCCTGGAAGGCCACGCGGTCGGCCGCGAGGCGGATCCAGCGGGCCAGGGATTCGTTCTTGGGGAACAGGTCGAGCATGGCGCGGTCGGTGGCGGCGATATCGGCCGGGTCGCCGGAGAGGGCCACCCAGCGGAAGGGGCCCTTGCCCTCGCAGAACAGGGGGCGGATGTAGGCGGGGACGAAGCCGGGGAAGTCGAAGGCGCGGTCGTATCCGGCCAGTTTGGCTTCGCCGCGAATGGAATTGCCGTAGCCGAAGACCTCGGCGCCGCGGTCCAGGAATCCGACCATGGCGCCGACGTGGATGGCCATGGAATCGCGGGCGCGGCGGGTGAATTCGTCCGGCTTGCGGCTGGCGTAGTCGTCCCACTCCTCCAGAGCGATGCCGATCGGCAGGTAGGTGAGCGGGTCGTGGGCGGAGGTCTGGTCGGTGACGATGTCGACCTCGACCTCGCGGCGCAGCAGTTCGGGCAGGATCTCGGCGGCATTGCCGATGAGCCCCACCGACAGTGGGCGGCGCTCACGCTTGGCGGCGAGGACCCGGGTCAGCGCATCGTCGAGGTCGTCGGCGATCTCGTCCAGGTACCGGGTCTCGACGCGGCGGGCGGCATGGCGGGGATTGCATTCGATACACAGCGCCACCCCCTCGTTCATGGTGATGGCGAGCGGCTGCGCGCCGCCCATACCGCCCAGACCCGCTGTCACGGTGAGGGTTCCGGCGAGGCTGCCGCCGAATCGCTTGGCCGCCACCGCCGCGAAGGTCTCGTAGGTGCCCTGCAGAATGCCCTGGGTGCCGATGTAGATCCAGGATCCGGCGGTCATCTGCCCGTACATGGTCAGGCCGAGGTTCTCCAGCCGCCGGAACTCCGGCCAATTGGCCCAGTCGCCAACGAGATTGGAGTTGGCAATGAGTACGCGCGGCGCCCACTCGTGGGTGCGCAGCACCCCGACCGGCTTACCGGACTGCACCAGCATGGTCTCGTCGTCGCGCAGATCGGTGAGGGTCCGGGCGAGGGCGTGGAAGCTGTCCCAGTCCCGCGCCGCCTTCCCGGTCCCGCCGTAGACCACGAGATCCCCGGGCCGTTCGGCGACCTCCGGATCCAGATTGTTGTGCAGCATCCGCAGCGCCGCTTCGGTCTGCCAGCTGCGGGCCGTGCGGGCGGTTCCGCGCGCGGCCCGGATGATTGCGGTCATTGTGTCGAAACCCCCTGGTCGAGTATGTGATTCACCGCGCCGGAGCGAACGAGCTCTTCCACGGCCGCGATATCGGGAGCCAGGTGGCGATCCGGCCCCGGACCGGGCACCGCCTCGCGCACCAGATTCCGCACGGCGTCCGTCACCGGCGCGGGCCGCAGCGGCGCCCGAAAGTCGAGAGCCCGTGCCGCGGTGAGCAATTCGATAGCCAGCACACTGGTCAACCCGTCCACCGCCCGCCGCAGCTTGCGCGCGGCGGCCCAGCCCATGGACACATGGTCCTCCTGCATGGCGCTGGACGGGATGGAATCCACCGAGGCGGGCACCGCGCACCGCTTGAGCTCGGACACGATGCCCGCCTGCGTGTACTGCGCGATCATGTACCCGGAGTCGACCCCCGGATCGTCGGCCAGGAAGGCCGGAAGCCCGTGCGACCGATGCACATCCAGCATCCGATCGGTGCGCCGCTCGGCAATGCTCGCCACATCCGCGATGGCAATGGCCAGGAAGTCCAGCACGTACCCCACCGGCGCACCGTGGAAGTTGCCGTTGGATTCCACCCGCCCGTCGGCGAGCACGACGGGATTGTCGATGGCGGACTGCAATTCCCGCTCGGCCACGGTCTCGGCGTGGGTCAGCGTATCCCGCGCCGCCCCGTGCACCTGCGGCGCGCAGCGCAGCGAGTAGGCGTCCTGCACCCGCGGGCAGTCCTCCCCGCGATGGCTGGCGACGATCTCCGAATCGGCAAGCGCCGCCCGCATATTCGCCGCCGACACCGCCTGCCCGGGATGCGGCCGCAGCGCCTGTAGATCGGCCGCGAACACCCGATCGGTGCCCAGCTGCGCCTCCACGCTCATGGCCGCGGTCAGATCGGCGATATCGAACAGCCGGTGCAGATCGGCGATGGCCAGCAGCAGCATGCCGAGCATGCCGTCGGTGCCATTGGTCAGCGCCAGCCCCTCCTTCTCGGCGAGCGTCAAGGGCGTCAGCCCGGCCGCGTCCATCGCCTCCGCCATGGGCCGCGGCCCCTCCGGCCCGTGCACCGAGCCCTCCCCCATGAGCGCCAGCGCGACCGCCGCCAGCGGCGCGAGATCCCCCGAGCAACCGAGCGACCCATACTCGGGCACGACCGGAACCAGCCCGCTGTCGAGCAATTCCGCCAGCGCCCGCGCCGTCTCCGGCCGCACCCCCGTATGCCCGGTCATGAGCGTGCGCAACCGCAGCAGCATCATGGCCCGCACCACCTCGGCCTCCACCGGCGTGCCCGCCCCCGCCGCATGCGAGCGAATCAGCGACCGCTGTAGATCGGTCCGCCGCTCCGGCGGAATATGCCGCAGTGCCAAGGCCCCGAATCCGGTCGACACCCCGTACACCGGCCGCTCACTGTGCGCCAGCTCGTCGATGTGCCCGCGCACCTTGGCCAGCTGCGCCACCCCGTCCGCGGCCAGCTCCACCCGCGCCCCGTACCGCGCCACCGCCACCACCTGCTCGGGCGTCATCGCCCCCGCGCCCACCACCACCCGCTGCGTCCCGATCGTCATGGGCACCATTCCAGCCCTCGAAAGGTTCGGATTCGAGCACCCACACCCGGGTTTCGTCTGGTATTTCAGACAGTACGAGTGGTGCGATGGCGAGGCGGTCCCGATGAGTACTGATATCCCGGCTCTCCGCCGCGGCCTGAGCATTCTCGGGCTGCTCGCCCAGCGGCCCAATCCCATGCCCGCCGCAGCCATCGCCCGCGAACTCGACATCCCCCGATCCTCGACATATCAGCTGCTCAACGAGCTACAGGCCGCCGGATACGTCGCCTATCTGCCCGGTGAGCACCGCTACGGCCTGGGCGTGGCCACCTTCGAACTCGGTTCCGCCTACCTGCGCCACGACCCCCTCGAGCGCCTCGCCGCCCCGCTCCTGCGCACCCTGGTCGACAGCGTGGGCTGCACCGGTCATCTCGGCATCCTGCACGGCAATGAATCCCTCTATCTCATCGAGCAGCGCCCGCCCCGCCCGCAGACCCTGGTCACCGATGTCGGCGTCCGCCTGCCCGCCCACCTCACCGCCACCGGCCGCGCCATGCTCCGCCATCTCGCACCCGCGCATGTGCGCGCCCTGTTCCCGAACGCCGCCGCCTACCCCATGCGCACCGCCCGCGGCCCCCGCGAGCTCCGCGGGCTCCGCCGCACCCTGCGCGTCGAGTCCGCCCGCGGCTGGTCGGTGGAGGACGGCTACATCACCCCCGGCTTCGCCACCGTCGCCGACGCCGTCTTCGATCACGGCGGCCGCCCCATCGCGGCGCTCGGCCTCACGCTGCGCCACCACTGCCCGGACGAGAACATCGAATGCGGCGAGACCTGGCCGGAATTGGCCGCCGCCGTTCGCACCGCGGCCGCCGCCCTCACCGTGGCCATCGGCGGCCGCCCGCCCGGGGAGTTCTTGTCGACCAGCGGTTTTGCTCAGCAATAGACGACCGTCAGTGCCTCTTTCCGACAGATACGGGGCGAAAGTGACGCGGTGATAACGAAATAGGTATGTTGTTGGCTACCGTCGGGCAGTTTTGCGCGAGTCGCCCGATCCGTGTGTAGCCGACAGGATTGACGAAACCCCATATGGCAGTGATGTTTCTCTGGATACTCGTCCCCATACTTGTGCTCGCGATAGCGGGGGCCGGGTATACGGCAGTGCGGTTGCGTGCCCAACGTACGCGCGCCGCCGATCTGGCCGCCCAGCTCCGTGGCTCGGAATACCTCCTCGAACAGCTTGTCCGCAAGACGCTTCCGTCCATGACGGAGTCGGCGCGCCGCCCGGGGCTGCCGGTCAGCGGACTGGAAATCCCTCCGGGCCTGGAGCATTCGCACACCGCGACGCTGCTGCGGCAGGCCGTCGACACCTATTCCGATGATCTGCGGCTGCTGTGGGCCGAGGCCCTCGATCACGGCCGCCGCGAGGCCGAGGCGCAGGCCCGGCAGGCCATCACCAGTGCGGAGCAGGCCGTGCGCGCCGAGGCGCAGGGCGCCTCGCGGGATGTGACCGGCGCCGCGGTGCGCTCGTTCGGCACCTCCGTGGTGAGCCTGGGCGCGGATGTCGGCAAGGTGGTCAGCGCCGCGCTGCGCGAACACCGCGACGACGCCGTCTACGAGACGCTCATCCGCATCGATCACAGTGTGCAGCAGATGATCCGGCAGGCG
This sequence comes from Nocardia crassostreae, assembly GCF_001613405.1. Taxonomy (GTDB): domain Bacteria; phylum Actinomycetota; class Actinomycetes; order Mycobacteriales; family Mycobacteriaceae; genus Nocardia; species Nocardia crassostreae. The sequence goes on along the minus strand of NZ_BDCH01000020.1, from coordinate 13,738 downwards.
CAGTCCTACGTGATCGTCAGCGGCGGCCTGCCCGGCCGCCGCTGGCCGCAGCAGTCGGTGACCGATGTGGTCGGCGGCGCGGTCGGCCGTGTGCGCGACTATCTGCGCGTGCGTTAGGCGCAGGCCGACCGGGTAGTGTCCAGCCGCGTGGTGGAGCCGCTGGTGCACACCGTGGCGACGCTGCTCGACAATGCGCTGCGCTATTCGCCGCCGACCTCGTACGTGGACATCAGCTTTCAGGAGGGTCACCACGGCGTGACCATCCTCATCGACGACGCGGGCGTGCGCATGAGCCCGGAGCAGCTGGAGGACGCCCGCCTGGTGCTCTCCGGTGAGCGCGATATCGACATTCTCGAGCTCGGCCCCGCCCCCAAGATCGGTTTCCCCAGTATCGCGGCCCTGACCCGACGCTACGGATTCAGCGTCTACGTCGACGGCCCGAACATGTACGGAGGTGTGCGCGCCATGGTGTACATCCCCGAGCAACTGCTCGTCGCGCCGCAGGATGTGCGCGAACAGCCCGTCGCCGTCGCCCCGCCGGTGAGCGCCCCGCCCGCGGTCGCCCCTGTGCAGCGGCCCGCGGACGAGAGCGAGGTGGCCGCCGCGCTCACCGCCAGCGGATTGGCGAAACGGCGGCGCCGCACCGTGGTTCAGCCGAGCACCTACACCACCGGCCCGCTGCCCGTACTGCAGCCCGCCCCCGCGCCCGCGCGGCACGCCGCTCCGACGCTCCAACTCGCACGACCCGAAATCGCGGTCGCGTGGCACACCGGTTCGGTCAGCGGCCGCAATGCCGCGGCCGCGGCCGGGCCCGCCGCCGAACCCGATCAGACCGAAGGGAAGATCTCGTGAACTGATCGACTGCGACCAACCCGCAGGGCCCGGCGCCGGTCTCGAACCTGGAAGAGGGGCCCAATCGGCTGGGCTGGCTACTAGCCGAGCTGGATATTCCGGGGGTGCGGTTCGCGGTGCTGCTGTCCGAGGACGGCTTGCGAATGGCGCACTCCGGCAATATCACCCGCGACAATGCCGAGCGATTCGCCGCGGCCGCATCGGGATTGCGGTCCCTGGGCAAGGCGCTCGGTGAATTCTGCGGCGGGCCCGGGGACAATGTGCGCCAGAACGTCACCGAATACGACGGCGGGATGATCTTCATCACCGCCGCCGGAATAGGTGCGGTACTGGGCGTCTCCACCACCCCGGAGGTGGATGTGGCGCTGGTGGCGCACCGCCTCAACGAACTCGCCACCCGGGTCGGGCACGAGCTCGGCGCGGTACCGCGCGGCGGCGCCCGGCCATGACCGGCCCGCGGCGGGATCCCGACCTGGTCCGGGCGTACGTGCGCACCGGGGGGCGTTCGCGGCCCACCCGGCATCTGGACCTGGTCACCGTCATCGTCGCCGCCGGGACACCACTGCAGGGGGGCTCTCCCGACGCGCGCCGGATCTTCACCTTGTGCCGCAGTGCGCTGTCGATCGCCGAGATCGCCGCCCACCTCGACCTGCCGCCGTCGGTGGTGAAGATCGTCATCGCCGACCTGATCGACAGCGGTCATCTGATCACCCGGACGCCCGAACACACGTTGCCGGACGTCAGTTTGCTGGAAGAGGTACTGAATGGGCTTCGCGCCCTCGCGGTCTGACTCCGCCACCGCGGAATCCGGCCCCACGACATCGCCCACCGGCGTCGAATACCTGCCGTCCACCATCACCCGATCGGTGAAGCTGTTGGTGGCGGGCAGTTTCGGCGTCGGCAAGACCACCTTCGTCGGGAGCGTCTCGGAGATCAAACCGCTGCGCACCGAGGAGACCATTACCGAGGCCAGCATCGGCGTCGACGACATCACCGGGCTGGGGAGCAAGACGACCACCACGGTCGCCATGGATTTCGGCCGCATCACGCTCAATCCCGAACTGGCGCTGTACCTTTTCGGCACGCCCGGGCAGCGCCGGTTCCTGCCCATGTGGGAGGAGCTGGCCATGGGCGCGCTCGGCGCGCTCGTACTGGTCGACACCCGGCGCATCGAGCAGTCCGACGAGGTGCTCTCGGTGCTCGAGGAGCGCGGTGTGCCGTATGCGGTGGCGGTCAACGAATTCGAGGGCGCGCAGCGCTATCCGCTCGACGAGGTGCGCGATGCGCTCGACCTCACCGCGAGCACGCCGCTGACCGCCCTGGACGCCCGGGATCGGCGCACCTGCGTGCATTCGCTCATCACCCTCGTCGAATACCTGTTTCAATCGCGTCAGGAGTCTCGCCTTTGACCACGTCGACTGGATCGCCGGTCGGACCGTCCACGCTCACCGACGGCACCCACTTCCCGCTCTACACCCAGGAATTCGCGGCCGACCCGCACGGCAGCTATCGCGAGATGCGCCGCCGCTACGGTTCGCTGGTGCCGGTGGAGCTGGCGCCCGGGGTGCCCGCGACCCTCGTGATCGGGTATCACGACGCGGTTCAGATCCTCAATGATCCCGAGCATTTCCCGGCGGATCCGCGGGTGTGGCAGGACACGATCCCGGACGACTCCCCGGTCAAACCCATGTTGCAGTGGTATCCGAATGTGCTGCGCAATTCCGGTGCGACGCATTGGCGATACCGGCAGGCGAATGTGCACGCGGTCGACGGCGTCAATCTGCACGGGCTGCACGCCATCGTCGAGCGCGAGGCCATTCCGCTCATCAATGCCTTCTGTGAGAACGGCGAGGCGGAGCTGATCAGCCAGTACGCCATGCCGCTGGTGTTCGCCGGGCTCAACGACATGCTGGGCTGCCCACCGGATATCGGCGCGCGGGTGGCCGCGGGCATGGCCGCGCTGTTCGACTCGGTGGACGAGAACGCCGCCCTGGGCATGCAGATGCTCAGTGAGGCGCTGCTGGAGCTCATCGCGCTCAAGCGGCGCGAGCCCGGCGCCGATATGGTGACCCGGCTGCTGCAGCACGACGCCGGTCTCGACGACACCGAGATGCTGTACAACATCATCAGCATCTACGGCGCCGGACTGGAGCCGCAGCAGAACCTCATCATCAATACGCTGCGCCTGATCCTCACCGACGACCGCTTCGCGGGCGATGTGCTGGGCGGAAGCCTTTCCACCCGTGACGCTTTGGACGAGGTGCTCTTCAACGACCCGCCGATGGCGAACTTCTCCGTCTCCTATCCGCGCCAGCCCATGCTCATCAATGGCACCTGGCTGCCCGCGCATCAGCCGGTGGTCATCAGCATGACCGGCTGCAACAACGATCCCGCCATCAGCGGCGGGGAACGCATCGGCAACCGGTCCCACCTGGCCTGGAGCCTGGGTCCGCATGCCTGTCCCGCGAGATCCGTTGCCTCACTGGTGGCTCAGGAGGCCATCGATCAGTTGCTGGATACGCTGCCCGAGTTGCGCCTGGCCGTTCCACTCGATGAACTGGTCTGGCGCCCAGGGCCTTTCCACCGGGCGCTGGCAGCGCTGCCGGTGGTCTTCCCGGCGTGCCCGCCACTGAATGTGTGAGTAGGAGAACGCTGTGACGATGGAACCCCTGGCGCTGGATCTCACCGGTGTCGACATTCAAGGCGAGAACGCCCGCATTCGTGCCCGTGGCCCGGTGACCCTGGTCGAGCTGATGGGCGTGCCCGCCTGGTCGGTGACCGATGCGGACCTGCTGAAGCGGCTGCTCGCCGATCCGCGCGTCTCCAAGTCCGCCTCGCAGCACTGGCCCGCCCTGCAGAACGGCGAGGTGGGCGCGGACTGGCCGCTGATCACCTGGGTGATCGCCGAGAACATGTTCACCGCCTACGGTTCCGATCACCGCCGCCTGCGCAAGCTGGTGTCCCCGGCCTTCACCCATCGCTGCACCGTGGCCATGCAGCCCCGCATCGAGGAGCTGGTAACCGATCTGCTGGACAAGCTGGCCGCCACCCCGGCCGGTGAGATCGTGGATCTGCGTGAGGGTTTCGCCTACCCGGTGCCGATCCAGGTGATCTGCGAGTTGCTCGGCGTCCCCGAGGATCGGGAGCCCGCCCTGCGCGTGTGCGTGGCCCGGTTCTTCGACACCGAGATCAGCCCCGAGGCCGCGCTGGCCAACTACATCGAAATGGGCGAGCTGATCGCCGAATTGGTGGCCTTCCGCCGCGACAATCCCGGCGACGATGTGACCAGCGTGCTCACCTCCACTCGCGACGAGGACGGCGAGCGCCTCACCGAGAAGGAGATGATCGACACCATCATGCTGGTCATCAATGCCGGTCACGAGATCACCGTGAACCTGCTCGACCAGGCCATCTTCGCGCTGCTCACCCATCCCGCCCAGCTCGCCGCCGCCCGCGCGGGCGAGGTGAGCTGGGCGGAGGTCGTCGAGGAGGCGCTGCGCTTCGAATCCCCGGTCGCCCATCTGCCGCTGCGCTATGCGGTGGAGGACATCGAGATCGACGGAATCAAGATTGCCAAGGGTGAGGCCATCCTGGCCTCCTACGCCGCCGCAGGCCGCGACCCGAAGGTCCACGGCGCCACCGCCGACGACTTCGACATCACCCGCGCCGTCAAGGACCACCTGGCCCGTCTCGAGGCGACCATTGCCCTGCCCGCCCTGTTCGAGCGCTTCCCCGGCCTGCGCCTGGCCACCGATCCCGCCGAGGTGCCCCCGGTCATCGGCTTCATCGCCAACGGCCACCGCAGCCTCCCGGTGTACCTCACCGCGGAGTAGCTCGGCCGCTGTTGTCGATTCAGGCCCGGTGTCCGCCGGGCCTGAGTCGTTTCGGCGACCCGGTCAGCGAATGTCGAACTCCACCTTCGCATTCAGCACGGCGGTCAGCGACAGGCCGAAGGTTCGGCGGAGGTTTCGCTGAGGTGGGACGGCGAGGCGAAGTCGGCGTCGGCGGCGCAGCGGGTGAGGTCGTGGCCGGATTGCAGGGCGGCGCCGACGATTCGGAGGCGGGACCACTGGCGGTAGCGGCGGAAGGTGGTGCCGGTGCTGGCGGCGAAGGTGTGCAGGAAGTGGGATTCGGACATGCCGAGGTCGGCGGCGATCTTTTCGGCGCGCAGGTGGGCGGCGGGGGTGGTGCGAATCTGGCTGATTACATGGGTGATTCGGGGATCGATGGGGCGCGGAGCCGGGGTGAGCTCCGTGAGCAGGCGGTCCAGATCGGGGACACCGGCGGTTGCGGCGGCGATCAGAGCCGGTTCGTGACGTGAGTCCAGGCCGTAGGGGCCGTCGGTTCGGGTCATGCTGTCGCGCAGGGTGATTGCGGCGGCGGTGCCGGGTTCGGCGAGGATCAGGCCTATCCAGCCGTCGCTCATGATGCGGTGCGGGGCGCGGGCGGGGGCGAAGGAGCTGCGGGTGACGATCTCCCGGTTACCGGGGAGCTCCAGGCGGAACGGTGCGGTCACGCCCAGGCCCAGGACGGCGAGCGGGGTGGCGTGCATGCCGACGCCCAGATCCGGGCCGAGGTAGCCCGCATGGTCCGGCCGCATCCAGAGCACGGGGCGGCGGACACCGCAGGTTTGTGAAAGCGCGGACCCGGTCACGATTGCGAGGCTAGTCGGGACCGGCGGGTTCGAGCCGGTCACCCGGATGAAATGAGGTCGATCGGAATGGCAATGCGAATCGTGTGCGCCGGTGACAGCCAGACGCGCGGACAGTACGGGGTGGGCTACATCCCGATTCTGGCCGAGCGTCTGCGCGGGCAGGGCGTCACATTCACCAATGCCGGGGTCAATGGCGACACCTCGGCCAATCTGCTGGCCCGGCTCGACGATGTCATCGCGGCGCAGCCGGATGTGGTCTCCGTGCTGATCGGCACCAATGACGCCTGGGCCACGCTGAGCGCGGCCAATGCGGAAAAGGTCATGCAGAAGAAGGGCCTGGCGGTCGCGCCCACGCTGGAGCGGTACCGGGAGAATCTCGCCGCCATCATCGGCCGCCTGGACGCGGAGACCGATGCGCACCTGGCCGTGCTGTCCCCGCCCGCCCTGGGCCAGGATCTGGCCTCCCCGGCGGTCCGGATCGGCGCGCAGTTCGCCGAGGCGGCGTGGGCGGTGGCCGCCGATCACCATGTGGAGTATCTGCCGCTGTTCGAGCGTCAGCGCGACTATCTGGAAGGCTGCGGGGCCATTGCCCTGCCGTATCCGGAGGGCCTGGTCCAGCGGTACACCTCGGTGCTCGGCCACAAGCTGCTGCGGCGGTCCTACGATGCCATTGCCGAGGGCAGGCAGCTGGCGCTGACCTCGGATTTCGTCCATCAGAACAGCCGGGGCGCGACCATGATCGCGGACCTGTTGGAGGGGTTCCTGCGGGAGACGGCGCTGCCGCGTTCCGCCCGGTTGCCGTGAACCGAAAATCCGAGTTGACGAACCGCCAGGTCTGTCTCCGGTTGGTTACGAAATATTTCCGGGCTGGATATCCGTACGGATTATTTGCAACGGAAGTACTGTATTCAACTGCTGCTGAATGCTTCTCGGGCGGTAGCGTTGAAGGTGGTACTGGTCGTGGATGTCCGGTGTTACGGGATGCGGGTGTGCAGTGCAGGGTTTCGAGTTGTCGCCCAGACAGTCTGTCGGGGAATCTGCACTGGCCGAATTGTCGGAGAAGGCCGCCGCGGAAGGCGTGGCCTTGCGAGTCGGAGTGGTACTGGAGCGGGACGGCTCGGTACTGCTGCTGGAGCGCGATGAATACGCCGAGGGGCGCAGCACGCTGAGCCTGCCGGGAACCATTGTGCGCACCGGGGAATCGCTGGCCAGAGCCGTGGCGCGGGCCGTCGCGGAGGAGACCGGGCTGACGGTGGTCGACATCCACCGGCACCTCGGCGGTTTCGACTATTTGTCGAGTGCCGGAAAGCCGGTTCGCCGGGAGCATTTCGCGGTCGAAGTGGCGGCCGTCTCGCCGATTCAGCTCACCAACTATGCCGACTATCGCTGGTTGCCCCTCGATGGCGAGCTACCCGTCACCTCCTCCATTCGCGCCATTCTCGCCACCTATCGGATGTGAGTCCGGCCCGATACGCGAATAGCTGAGCCCGGCTTGCGCCGGGCTCAGCTGGTGTGTGCGAATCGGATTCAGTGGCGGGCGCCGCGAATGATGGGCAGCGCGAGCAGGATCATAGCCGCGCCGATCCAGAGCACGCTGGTGGTGGCAATGCCATTGACCGCGAAGCCGCCGAACAGCGCGCCGAGGGCGATCGGGATATTGAAGACCGAGACGAACAGCGACGAGGCGGCTTCGGTGGCGTCCGGGGCCGAGCGCATGATCCAGGTCTGGAAGGTCACCGGAACCGCACCGTAGCCCAGGCCCCAGAGAACGAGCGCGGCGGCCGCGGTGAGGGTCGTGTGATCGGCGACGGCGAGGATCAGCATGGCCGCGGTGAGGGCGGCCACGATGGCGGCCGTCGCACCGCGCAGGCTCTTCGCGACCAGTGCGCCGACGAGGAAGTTGCCGCAGATTCCCGCAATCCCGAACACCAGCAGCAGTACGCCGATGGCGTGGTCGCCGATGCCGTCGCCGAGCAGGATGGGGCGCACGAAGGTGTAGGCCAGGAAGTGGCCGGTGATCACCAGGAAGGTCAGGGCCAGCGCGGCGCGCAGGGTGGCATTGGCGCCGAAAACCTTGGGCAGATCCGCGAATCCGATGGTGCGCTGCGCGGGCAGGCTGGGCAGCAGGAAGGCCATGGCGATCACCGAGACCAGGCCGAGCAGGCCGACCACGGCGAAGGCGGCGCGCCAACCGCTCAGATCGCCGATGAAGGTGCCGGTGGGAACGCCGAAGACGGAGGCGGTTTCGACGCCGCCGAAGATGACGGCGGTGGCGCGGCCCACCTGATGCTCGGGCACCAGGCGCAGCGCGATACTGCCCGCGATGGACCAGAAGCCGCCGACCGCGATGCCGATCAGGAAGCGCGCGATGAGGATGACGGTGAAGCTGGTCGCCATGCTGGAGGCGAGATTGGCCGCGCCCATGAGCGCGATGAGGGCGACGAGCATGATGCGGCGGTCGATGCGGCCGGTGAGGATCGTGATCAGTGGTGCGGAGAAGGCGGCCACCAGACCGGGCACCGTCACCATGAGCCCGGCGGCGCCCTCGGAGATGTTCAGGGCCGAGCCGACCGGGGTGAGCAGGCCGACGGGCAGCAGTTCGGAGGTCATCAGGGAGAAGATGCCGAGCGTCACGGCCAGGACGGCGAGCCAGCCGCGCACGGTGGCGCGCTCGGGGGCGGAGGTGAGGGCGGTCATGGTGGAAAACCTTTCGTGCACAAGGGGTCCCGGGGCGGCTCGCGGGGAGCCGCCCGTCGCGTCGAGATCAGCGGATCAGAAGGTTCCGGGGGTCTTGCGGGTGGTGACGTTCATCCGGTTTCAGGCATTGGTGGTGAAGATGAGCGCAATGAGCTGGGCGAGTTCGGATTCGCCGAAGTGTTCGGCGGCCTCGTTGTAGACCGAATCCGGAACGCCTTCGGGGAGTTTGGTGACGGCCTCGGTGAGGGCGAGGGCGGCGCGCTCGCGGGCGGTGAACAGGCTCGACTCCTCCCAGGCGCTGAGCTGGTAGATGCGCTCCTCGGCTTCACCGGCCTTGCGGGCATCGGTGGTGTGGTAATCGATGCAGTAGGCGCAGCGGTTGATCTGCGAGGCGCGAATCTGCACCAGTTCCAGCAGGACCGGATCGATGCCCTGGCGGGCGGCGGCGTCGAGGGCCATGACGGCCTTGAAGACCTTGGGGGCGACGGCGGAGAAGTTCATGCGTTCGGCGATCTGGATCGTTGTCATGACATAAACGTACGGGCGGAAAGACCCACGTATAGGGTTCATTCCCATGGTGGAAACATGGGTCAATTCCAGGCGCTCTCCGGAGCTATCCGAGACGGATCAGGGTGTCGACCTGCACCTCGAGCTGGCCGGGGTGGGGAATCGCCGGGTTCGGCTCATGGCCGCGCTGCGGGAGGCCATTCGCTCCGGGCGGCTCGCGCCCGGGACGCGGCTGCCGCCGTATCGCAGCCTCGCCATCGACTTGGGCATAGCCCGCAATACCGTGGCCGCGGCCTATGCCGAATTGGTGGAGGAGGGCTGGCTGACGGCGCGCCAGGGTTCCGGCACCCGGGTGGCGCAGCGGGCCGCGCCCGCCCCGGAGGAGCGCACCGGACGCCCCTACCGCCCGGCCCCGCGCCGGGTACGGCACGACCTGCAACCGAGTTCACCCAATGCGGCGGCCTTCCCGCGCACGGACTGGATCGCCTCCACGCGCCGCGCCCTGACCGCCGCGCCCAATGACGCCTTCGGCGTGGGTGATCCGCGCAGTCGCGTCGAATTGCGCACCGCCCTGGCCGAATATCTGACGCGGGCGCGCGGTGTGCGCACCGAGCCCGAGCGGATTGTCATCTGCTCCGGATTCGCCCAGGGCCTGCAACTGCTGGCGACGGTCCTGGAGGGCCCGATTGCCATGGAGGCGTACGGATTGGGCTACTACCGCCAGATCCTGCACGGCGCGGGCCAGGAGACCGTCCCGCTGACGGTCGACCCGCACGGCGCACGCATCGACGAACTCACCGCCACCGACGCCCGAGCCGTCCTGCTGACCCCCGCGCACCAATACCCCACCGGCGGCCCCCTGCACCCGGAACGCCGTGCGGCAGTGATCGATTGGGCACGCTCCACCGGCGGCGTGGTGCTCGAGGACGACTACGACGGCGAATTCCGCTACGACCGCGAGCCCGTCGGCGCTGTCCAAGGTCTCGACCCCGAACGCGTCGTCTACCTGGGCTCGGTCAGCAAGAGCCTCTCCCCCGCCCTCCGCGTCGGCTGGATGGCGCTCCCCGTCCGCCTCATCGACAAGGTCCTGTCCGCCAAGGGCCCTCGCGAAATGCAGGTCAGCGCCGTAGACCAACTAACCCTCGCCGACTTCTTCACTTCAGGCGCCTACGACCGCCACCTCCGCCGCACCCGCATCACCTACCGCCGCCGCCACGACCTCCTGATGCACACCCTCGCCACCCGCTTCCCCCACATCCACATCAGCGGAATCGCCGCGGGCCTGCACGCCGTCCTCGAACTCCCCGACGGCACAGAGGATTCCACCGTCCAAGCCGCCCGCCGACTGGGCCTCGCCCTGGACGGCCTCCACCCCTACCGCCACCCCGCCAGCCCCATGCCCACCCGAGACGGCCTCGTCCTCGGCTACGGCACCCCCTCCGACCACGGCTTCACCGCCGCCCTGGAGGCCCTGTGCCTAGCCCTCCCCGACCCGCCCGCACCAGTCAAAGACCAGCGATGAACGCATCCCACTGCGCCGACGTGAAGATCAGCGCAGAACCCATGGGGTCCTTGGAGTCCCGGACGCCGACCGAACCGTCACCGAGATGGGCGACTTCGACGCAGTCCTGGCTGCCACCACTGTGGCTGCTCTTGAACCAGCGCAATCCCGACGAATCAGTGCTCAGCGCAAAGCTCGCTCGCGGTAAATGCATCCCACACCTCAGGGGCAAGAATCAGGACTCCACCATTGGGATTCTTCGAGTCTCGAACTCCGACCATGCCGTTGCTCAGATGAGCAACCTCGACACACTCTTGGCTGGCGCCGCTATAGCTGCTCTTGAACCAGCGGGCACCGAATAGCTCATCGTTCACGCTCATACTCCCTTGCCGCTTGACGAAGTAGATCACGACTGCGCTGCCCATCCAACGCTACCCGCCGCAACGCCTCGTGCGCAGCGCGATAGCGCTCGACATTGTCCTCATCATCGAAATACATTGCCCCGGTATAGCTCTCGACGTAAACCACGGAGGGCTCGAGGGGCTGGTCGACGATACCCTCTCCGAAGTCGAGAATGATGAACGGTCCTGTTAGATCGCCCAGCGGCACCCCGGCGGAGTACGGCAGGATACGAATGGTCGCGTCCGGCTGTGTCCCGGCATCCGCCAGGTGCCGCAGTTGAGCGGCCATTATTCGACGACTGCCGATCACTCTGTGCAAAGCGGATTCGTCGAGAATCATGTCGAGAGTCGCAGCCTGAGCGCGGCGGGCCATCAGAGCCTGCCGATGCATCCGCATCTCGACACGCCGCGAAATCTCGGTGTCGATCTCATTTGGCCGCGCCGCGCGAAGCAAAGCCCGGAAGTAGTCGGCGGTCTGCATCAGGCCGGGAATCAGTTCCTGGAACAGAGTCAACTCCTGCGCTGCGGACTCCAACCCCATGTACACATCGAAGTTGGCCGGAATCAGGTCGTTGTACTGGTGCCACCAACTTCTGGCGTTGCCTTGCTGAGCAAGTCCTTTGAGCGCAGCGGTCTCGGTCTCGCTGGCTCCCAGCACCTGGCACAGGGCCTCGATGTCCGCTAAGCGAATATTGTCGGCTCGACCAGCCTCGAGCCGCTGGACCGTGCTAACCCCACGCTCGATTCTCCGGGCGACCTCTACGAGGGTCAGTCCCGACTGCTGGCGCAACTCCCGCAGATAGCGTCCGAGCTGACGCCGCGGGACTGTGGAACCCGTGTCAACCATTGATGAATCTCCAGGATGGGTGGCGGGACACCGTTTTTTGGTAATTACGAGCCCGGATTCTGGTAATTGATCATGGAATTCTTGGTTTTTATGCTGGGCGTTTGCATCAAATGAGGTGAATTCAGCCAGTTTATGCCCCTCCTCGCTGGTCCTGGACGTGTTCTGTTGGCGCGCAGCGCAACCCGTCGTTAGCCCAAGCAAAGGAGGTCGGCACAGTGGCCAGCAGCCGCGAGGATCTCAAGCAGATCGAGATTCAGGTCATCCAGGACGTCATCGACGCCGCCGAAGTTCTACTGCGACAGCTCGAAGCCACGGGCGGCGCGAACCTTGCGCCGCGCTCGCAGGCGTACGCGATCTTCATCCATGCCGTTCTCGTCAGCGCCCGCACCACCGGGTACTACGGCCCGGGGAGTCTGGCGCACGCGCCATTGCTGGACGCGATTCTCGCCGGGGCCGACGCGACCCCGTGGGACACAACCCTCTTCGATGCGCTCCTCCAGCGCGTCGTCCTCGACTGATCTCAGGAGACGACCATGAACACCGGGCTTTGGCTGCTCAGTTTCGTTCCTGTTGCCGCCGCTGCGTTTCGGGCGGGGGCGTGGTGGCGGGCCGTGTCGACCTACGGTCGGCATGCGGTCGGCAACTCCTGATCAACACGTCGAAAGGAGTCATTCAGGTTGGCGGAGAGGTTGATTCATGTTTTCGACTAACGTCCCGTGAACGTCAATGTCCCGCTTAGGACAACCTATCCCACGGGGTGTGTGGCACTGATAACACTGAAATGTAGGTTTAAAAATCGGACATATCGCTCACCATGGCAAATAGCTCTCACAATGCAACGTTTCAGAACCCGGTAATCGGGTCACGAGGTGCGCTCGAGTTATCGGCTGGCTAGCTTCGTCTGCGAACTACGCACGGACGCCGGGGATTCGGCTGTTCGTTCGCTACATGTTTGATGGAGGAAGTACGTGCGCATCCTGCTGGTCGCCAGCGCGTTCAACAGCCTCACGCAGCGGGTCCACACCGAGTTGAGGGAACGCGGGCATCACGTGGGGGTGGAGCTGGCACCGGGGGACGACGAGCTCCGGGCGGGAGTGGCGCGGTTCCGGCCGCAATTGATACTCGCGCCCATGCTCACCACGGCGATTCCGGAGGACATCTGGACCTCGCACACCGTGCTCATCGTGCATCCGGGGCCCAAGGGCGACCGCGGGCCGTCCTCGCTGGACTGGGCGATTCACGAGAACGCACCGCAATGGGGTGTGACCGTGCTCCAGGCCATGGCCGAGATGGACGCGGGGCCGATCTGGGCCAGTGAACCGTTTCCCGCCACCGGCGGGAAGAGCGAGCTGTATCGGAACGAGGTCGCGGATGCGACCGTGCGCGCCGTACTGCTGGCCGTGGAGCGGTTCGAGCACGGCGGGTTCACACCGGAACCCCTCGACTACGCGCGGCCGGATGTGACCGGGCAGCTGCGGCCCTATCACGCACAGGAATTCCGGCGCATCGACTGGTCGCAGGACAGCACCGCGACCGTCCTGCGCAAGCTGCGCGCGGCGGATTCGCAACCGGGCGTACTGGATTCGCTGTTCGGGCGGGAGTTCTTCCTGCACGGCGGCCATTACGAGGATCAGCTGCGCGGTCCCGCCGGAACCGTCATCGCCACCCGCGACGGCGCGATCTGCCGCGCCACCGGCGATGGCGCGGTGTGGCTGCCGCAGCTGCGCGCCCGCCGAATGCCCGGCGGCCCGGCCACTTTCAAACAGCCCGCCACGCACGTACTCGGCCCCGAACTGCTGGCGGGCATTCCGGAAGTCCCGGTAACGCCGACCGAGGCCGCCACCCCCGACACCTGGCCGGAACTGCGCTACCGCGAGCACGGCGAGGTCGGATACCTCGAATTCGCCTTCGCCTGCGGCGCCATGAGCACCGAACAGTGCCAGCGCCTACTGGAAGCCTATCGATACGCGTGCTCCCGGCCGGTGAACGTGCTGGTGCTCGGCCCTGCTCGCGACTTCTTCTCCAACGGCATCCACCTGAACGTCATCGAGGCCGCCGCCGATCCGGCCGCGGAGTCCTGGCGCAATATCAACGCCATGGACGACCTCGTCGAGGAAATCCTCACCACCACCGACAAACTCGTGATCTCCGCCCTGGCCGGTAACGCCGCCGCGGGCGGCGTCATGCTCTCCCTGGCCGCGGACGAGGTCTGGTGCCGCTCCTCGGCCGTGCTCAACCCGCACTACCGCCTGATGGGCCTGCACGGCTCGGAGTACTGG
>NZ_BDCH01000019.1 GCF_001613405.1 Nocardia crassostreae | reverse complement strand
GGGGGGGAACCGGCGCGAGTGCCGGGTTGGTTTCACCGGCTCACCGCCGGACTGTGCCATTGTAACGATCGAACCAGCATGCTCATGGCGCGATACCGGCAGACACGGCCATCGCGGCGCCGACGATGCCCGCGGAGTTCTTCAAATCGGCCGCGACGACGGGGGTCCTATTGGTGAGCAAAGGAATCCATTCGCGGTAGTCACGACTGATCCCGCCACCGGCCACGAACACATTCGGCCAGAACAGGTTTTCAATGGTGACCAGCACCTTGGAGACCTCCGCCGCCCACTGTTCGTAGGTCAGATCGTCGCGATCCTTGATGGACGCGGCGGCCCGGTGCTCGGCCTCCATACCGCCGACCTCCATGTGCCCGAGTTCGGTATTGGGCACCAGCGTGCCGTGATACATCACTGCCGATCCGATACCGGTGCCGAAGGTGAGCAGTACCACCAAACCGGTGAGTTCCTTTGCCGCGCCGTAGCGGTCCTCGGCGAGTCCGGCGGCGTCGGCGTCATTGAGCACCGTCACCTCGCGGCCGCCCAGGGCCTCGGAGAACAGATTGCGGGCATCGGTGCCGATCCAGTTCTTGTCGATATTGGCGGCCGTGCGGACCGTGCCGTCGATGACCACGCTCGGCAGGGTAATGCCGACCGGTCCGTCCCAAGCGGCTTGGGCGACGAGCTTGGCCACCGTCTCCGCCACCGCGTTCGGCGTGGACGGCTGCGGTGTCGGAATCTTGATCCGCTCGTGCACGAGATCGCCGGTGGCCAGATCGACCAAGCCACCCTTGACACCGCTACCACCGATGTCGATCCCGAACGCCTGCCCCCGAGCGGCCATGAAGACTCCTCGTTCTCCCTTATGAGCTGTGTCGTGCACGACAAGCCTAATGCGCGGCGTGCCGGATCTGTGCTGCGATGGACCTCGTGCCGGAATCCGATTTCACGTCCACCGCATCGAACACCACCATGATCCCCAACGGGGCCGAGATCGTCGAACTGCGCCGGGTGGCGGTCCATCTGGCCGAGACCGCCGCAGCCCATGTGCGTGCGCGCCGACCCGAGGTTTTCGGCCCGGGCGCGCGGGAGACCGGCGCCGTGCAGTCCAAGAGCACCCCGACCGATCCGGTCACCATAGTCGACACCGAAACCGAGCAGTTGGTCCGAAAATTGGTCGCCGAGCTACGCCCCGGTGACCACGTGCTGGGCGAGGAGGACGGCGGCACCCTGGCCGCGGATCCGGAGGCCGTGCACTGGGTCGTGGATCCCATCGACGGCACCGTCAACTTCGTCTACGGCATCCCGGCCTACTCGGTCTCGGTGGCGGCCGTGCGGGGCGGGCGCTCGGTCGCGGGCGCCGTCGCCGATGTCGCGCACGGCGTCACCTACAGCGCCGGGCTGGGCCAGGGCGCGCATCGCACCGAACCGGGTGCCGAACCGATCCCGCTGCGCTGCAACGAGGTCGAGGCGGCGTCCATGGCTTTGGTGGCCACCGGCTTCGCCTACGGCGACAAGCGCCGCACCCGGCAGGGCGAGCTGGTCGCCCAGGTGTTGCCGTACGTGCGCGACATCCGCCGCATCGGCTCGGCGGCCCTGGACCTGTGCATGGTCGCCGAGGGCCGGGTGGACGCCCATTACGAGCACGGCCTGAACCTGTGGGACTGGGCTGCGGGCGCGCTCATCGCCGCCGAGGCGGGCGCCCGCCTGCGTGTTCCCGCCCCGGACGTCCCGGGCCGGGCGGGTGAGCTGGTGGTGGCCGTCGCCCACGGTATCGCAGACGAACTGATCGGTCTGTTCGAGCGCCTGTATGTCATCACCCCTATCCCGGAACCCTGACAGCCGGGTAGACAGACCGGACGGACCGAAAAGTAATCGCCGCGCCCGAACAGGACGCGGCGATTCACGAATCGGTCACGGTGACTGCGGTTTTCCGGGCCCCGGGCTCAGCACTTGGCGTGCCGCGCCGCCTCCAGCAGCTTGGAGTCGATAGCGGGCGCGCTGCCGGGCGTCGGATTCTTCAGCGACCGCAGCACCTCCTCGGCATCGGTGCTCGGCCGCAGGTCACGGAACAGTGAACCGAGCACCAGATCCACGCTGTCGTCCTCGCGCGAATCCTCGATGAGCTCCGCGCACGGCATGACCAGCTGCACCGACGCCGCCGCCGGACGCCCCTTCACGCCGAAACGGATCTGCCCCGCGCACTCCAGATCGCCGTTCACGTAGACCGGATCATTGCCGACCTGTACGTCCGGCGCGCTGGCGAAACCGAGATCGCCCAGTTCGGAGGCCACGTGCGCGGCCCGCCCGCGCTGCCCGTTGGCATTGAACACCCGGACCTTGGCCTGCGCCAGCGCGGCTGGCTCCACATCGCGTAACCGGGACGGCGACTGCCGAGTCCCGAGCGGCACTGCCGCGGTGCTGGAGGCGTTGGCGGCGGGGCTGGGCGAGTTGCACGCAATGACGCCGGTATCGGCCTCGGTCTGGGTCAGGGCGCGAAACCACACGCCGACGCAGATCAGGGCTATGACGCCCACCATGGCCGCCCACGGCTCCCACCGTCGCCGGATGAACGGCCGCCCGCTGTGGGGATCGGTCGATTTGCCTTGGGTGATCAGTGAAACCACGCCATGACTCTACGAAAACGTCGCGGTCAACGCGTGGAAGGTCTCGGTAAGTCCGGTGAAGGTCTCGGAGTGTTACCTCGTCGGTGACGATTGCCCCTCAGTTTCGAGTCGCGAGTGTTTTGATTGCGACTTTTGCGCAGGGGTCCGCTATTGTCTGGCGGCCCAGATCGTATCGCCCGGGTTGAATCGGGGGGTCGATTTCGGGAACAACAAGGGCATGTCCTGCGTTGACCGAGCGCGATCCGGTGCGGATCACAAGCATCCGGCCCGATCGGTGACCGGTGTACGCGTGACGTACACCACGGGCGGGGCGGCACACCCGCGCTCGATTCCGGCAGGAATCGGGCACAGGTGAGCCGGTCCGGGATATACGGAGTAAGGACGAGGGGAAGACGACATGGCAACCGACTATGACGCACCGCGGCGCAGTGAAACCGACGAACCGTCGGAGGACTCGCTCGAGGAGCTGAAGGCTCGTCGCAACGAGGCCGCGTCCGCCGTCGTGGATATCGACGAATCCGATACCGCGGAGTCGTTCGAGCTTCCCGGCGCGGACCTGTCCGAGGAGGTGCTCTCGGTTCGGGTGATCCCGAAGCAGGCCGACGAGTTCACCTGTTCGAGCTGCTTCTTGGTGCACCACCGCAGCCGGCTCGCCACCGAAAGCGGCGGCCAGCTGATTTGCATGGACTGCGCGGCCTGAGCCCAGGCGCGCAGCCCTGAAGAAGGTATATCCGACAGCCCGCGCTCGGCACGCCGAGCGCGGTCAGGATATTGCCGGGCCACGCAGCGCGGCCCGGCGGATATCTCGCAACCGCGAGGTGTTTCAGAGACCGAGCGCTGCCATGATCTTGTCGGGATGACGCGTACTGACCAGCCAGTACGGAGTCGGATCGTCGGGATCATCGAGAACGAGCAACACCAGGGGGCCCACCCAGCCGCGATGCTGGACATACACGGCGGGATCGAGTTGGCGGCCCAGTGCCGCGCTCTTCGCACTCACCGGCACCGCCGCCGCCTTGGCAATGAAGGTGGCGGGCAGGTGGGCGCGGTCCACGCGCAATTCCGGCGTGCCGGACGCGTCGGGCACGACCTCCACCTTGTGGCGCGACATCCACAGCAGCACCCAGATCGCGATCGGGAACAGCACCGCATACGGCAGCCAGGCGCGCAAACCGGGTGCGCCCATGTGGATTTCGGCCGCCATCAATCCCGCGACGCCCAATGCCACCGGCCACCACCACAGCGGCACCCAGAGGCGCTCGGTGTAGTGGGCGGTGGTCTGCTGCTGAGGTTCCATGGTCACCTGAGGGGGCTGGTCGGACACGACATCAGACTAAGTCAAGGTGTGCGGTGCCGAGCGCGTAGGCTCGGCCTACGTGACCGGTATTCCATCCATCCCCCTGCTGCGGCTCGATCCCGGCATCCCCGTACCGACGCGCGCTCACGAGGGCGACGCGGGCGTGGACCTGTGCACCACCGAGGACGTCATCATCGAACCGGGGGAGCGGGTGCTGGTCGGGACCGGCATCGCGGTCGCGCTCCCGATCGGGACCGTCGGGTTGATCCACCCGCGGTCGGGTCTGGCTGCCAAGGCCGGGCTTTCGGTCGTCAATACCCCCGGCACGGTCGATGCGGGCTATCGCGGCGAGATCAAGGTGTGCCTGATCAATCATGATCCGCGCACGCCCATCGAGCTCCGCCGCGGCGACCGCATTGCCCAGTTGCTGGTACAGAAGGTGGAGCTGGTCGATTTCGTGGAGGTCGACACGCTCGACGAAACCGAGCGCGGCGCAGGAGGATACGGATCCAGCGGTGGGCACGCCAGCCTGACCGCGGCGGAGTCCGGTGGGGCTGGCAAGGAGGCATGAGGGATGTTCGGTAGAAAGAAGCGCAAGGACGGCGCGGAGGAACCCGCGCGGCAGTACGACGACGAGTACGTCGAATACGACGAGGATTACGACGAATCCGAGTACGACGACGACTACGACGATGCGGACTACGACGAGTCGGAGTACGAACTCCGGGCCCCCTCGGGCGACGACACGCCGCGTATGGGCCCGCACAACTACGAGGACGTCGCCGACCGGCTGGCCGGTATAGCCGATCAGCGTCTCGATCTGGGTTCGGTCATCCTGCCGGTCCCGCCGGGCGGGCAGCTGCAGGTGGAGATGACCCCGGAGGGCGCGCCGCAGGCGGTGCACCTGGCCACCCAGCACGGCCGCATCACCGTGGCCGCGTACGCCGCGCCCAAGACCGCGGGCCAATGGCGTTCGGTCGCCATGGATCTCGCGGACACCCTGCGCAAGGACGGCGCCACCGTCTCGGTGCAGAACGGTCCGTGGGGGCGGGAGCTGCACGCCGTCACCGAGGGCGCGGATCTGCGCTTCATCGGTGTGGACGGCTACCGCTGGATGGTGCGCCTGGTGGCCGCCGGTCCGTCCGGGGCGGCAGACGACGGGCAGCCGCTGGTGGCCGCCGCCCGCGCCATTCTCGGCGAGACGGTGGTCCGCCGCGGTGACGAACCGCTGCCGGTGCGCGAACCGCTGCCGGTGGTACTGCCCCAGGAGCTGGCCGATCAGCTGGCCGCCGCGCATCAGCAGCAGTTGCAGGCGCAGCAGCAGGCCGTGGCCGCCCAGCTGGCCGCCATGCAGACCGGGCAGCAGCCGGGTATCCAGTCGCAGCAGCCGCCCGAACCCCCGCGCCGCGGCGCCGACGGTTCGGCCATGCAGCAACTGGGGCTCAACTAGAAAAACGACCTTCGCCTCCCGGACGGGAAGCGAAGGTCGTTTGCTTTTAGGGGGATTGGGGGCAGTTCAGGGGTTCGGCCGTCAGGTGGTCTCGGCCGCGCGGGCGAGGAGCGGCGGTATGCCACGAGCGCCCAGGACCGCCGGGTCTGCGCCGAGTTCGCCCAGCGTGATCGAGTGCAGCTCGGCCCAGGGGATGAGCGCGGCCCACTGCTTGGCCACCTCGATCGGGTGCACCGGATCGTCGATCGCGCCGACGATCGAGACCGGCGCTGTGATGCTCGTCAACACCTCGGCCTCGGGCCAGCCGTAGACGGCGGCCTCCGCCAAAGCCGCGGGCAGATGCGGCCATTGGGACCGCCAGGAGCGGGTGAGGGCCGCGGCCAGCCAGGCCGGGCTGGAGGCGCGCATGCCGTCGATCACGGCCTCGAGTCCGTCCGCGCGCAGCGCCGCGGCGGTGGCGGCGGCGCTCAGCGCGGCCGGGCAGCCGGTGGTGTCCGCGCCGGTCCAGGCGGGCAGCGCGGCGACCACCCCGAAGACCGATTCCGGGTGCTCGGCGGCCCATTCGACGGCCACCGCCGCGCCCAGCGAGATGCCCGCGATCAGCACCGGCCCGGATCGCGCGGCCTCGTCCAGTGCGTCGCGATAGCTGCCGATGACCCGCCGCGGGTCCGGATCCACCGCCCGGAATGTGATTTCCATTGCGGCGCAGGCCGGTCCGAAGGCGCGCGCGGCGAAATGGGCATCGGAGCCGGTCCCGGGCAAGGCGACAGCTATTCGCGGACGCGCCAGGTCGGCCGCCGGAAGTGGTAGATCGGGCACCGGCCGAGCGTACTGCGGCGGGCGCGCGTGGCGAGTGCGGGCCGACCCCTCTACAGTGGCGGTGTACGGCCACAGCCTCCTTCGGGTAACGAACCCACCCAGGCGTGTGGAAAGAAACAACGACGTGAGACCCACGCCGTCTGCTCTATTGGAGAGCGTGCGAGATGCCATCCACGGGTGGGAAGGACACACCCTCGGGCTATTTCCGGCGGCTGAGCCGCCGATTGACCGAGGACCTGGATCGTCTGGATGCGGAGGAGCTGGCCGAGACGTCGGAAGCGTCGGGCGCCTGCCACGCATCGCAATGTCGGCGCGGTGAGGAAGTCACCATGCTGGGTCGCCTCCGGAGTGTGGAGGCCTGTCCCAAGGCGGCGGGCGCGGAAATCCAAGCGGAGTTCTTCGACGGGACCGACAGCGTGTCGCTGGTCTGGATCGGGCGTCGCCGCATCCCCGGAATCGAGCCGGGACGTCGTATCCTGGTCCGCGGCCGCATCGGCGAACGCGCCGGGGGCAAGGTCATCTTCAATCCCTACTACGAACTCCGCGAGAGCTCCTGACACCTATGCCGATACCTGCCAGCAGCAATGACGAGGGCCGCACCGGCCGCCTTGCGAAAGACGAGCCCCCCGAAGGTCCCGCAGAGCTGGAAGGCTCCGCACTCCTGGAGAACGAACTGGCCGCGGCCGAAGCCGAACTGCTCGCCGAGGAGCTCGAGGAAGCCCGGGAGGAGGCGGCCGAGCAGACCCTGCTCGAACAGCTCGGCGGTTTCAGCGGCCTGATCTACTCCTCACTGCCCGTACTGGTCTTCGTGCCTGTCAATACCTGGCGCGGGCTCACCACGGCCATCTGGGCGGCGCTGGGGGTGGCTACGGCGATTCTGGTGTGGCGCATCATCCGCAAGGATCCGGTGCAGCCCGCCATCTCCGGATTCCTCGGCGTCGGGGTGTGCGCGTTGATCGCCAACCGGGTGGGGGAGGCCAAGGGGTTCTTCCTGTTCGGCATCTACGCCAGCCTCGTGTACGCGGGCGTGTTCCTGATATCGCTGCTGGTGCGCTGGCCGCTGGCGGGCGTCATCTGGGGCGTGTTGAACGGGCACGGCAACGATTGGCGCTCCGATCGCCGGGCGGTGCGACTATACGATCTCGCGACCGCGGTGTGGGCGGTGGTGTTCGCGGCCCGCTACCTGGTGCAGAACCACCTCTACGACTCCGACAGCACCGGCTGGCTGGCCGCGGCCCGCATCGGCATGGGCTGGCCGCTGACGGCGGTGGCGCTGGTGGTCACGGTGTGGGCGGTGCGCCGGGCCGGGCATTTGCCCGCGTCCAAGTCCGCGGAATCCGCCGCGAACTGACCACAACCAGCGCTTTATCGCGTTAAACTGCCACCGCGCAACACCTTCGGGGGCATTAGGGGTGAAGAGGGGGTGTCATACCCACCCCTGGGGTGCCTATTTCGAGGGCCCCGATCCGAGCACGATCGTCTTGAGACGAAACGGCGAAAGGATCGGGGAGTTGGTTACCGACGGCAAGGCAGTAGCGGAGTCGCAGGACCGTGGCGTGGGGCGCGGTGCGACGACGCAGAGTGCGGCCGCACGTCGGCACCAGGCGGGGCGGGGAAACAAGAACAGCGCGGCGACGTCGGAATCCCGGCGCGCGGCCGCGGAATTGGACAAGCTGATCGGCCCGGCCGCGGGTGGCGACCGGGAGGCGGTGTCGGAGATCCTCAAGATCGTCTACCCGCTGGTCCGCCGCTACTGCGCGGCGCGCATGGGCGGTTCGGCGCATCTGCACGTGACGGCCGACGATGTGGCGCAGGAGATCTGCCTGGCCACCGTGCAGGCCATCCCGCGCTACCGGGATCAGGGCAAGTCGTTCCTGGCATTCGTGTACGGCATCTCGGCCAACAAGGTCGCCGACGCGTTCCGCAGGGCGCAGCTGCACCCGGCCTATCCGGTGGCCGAGTTCCCGGATACCCCGGAGACGGAGGCCGGACCGGAAGAGCGGGCGCTGGCGTCCGAAACCCGGCGGGCCACACGGGAACTCATGAAGGTGCTGGCGCCCACCCACCGCGAGGTGCTGGTCATGCGCATCGTGCTGGGCTGGACCGCGGCGCAGACCGCCGAGGCCATCGGCACCAGCCCGGGGGTGGTCCGGGTCATGCAGCATCGGGCGCTGAACAAGCTGCGCGCCGAACTGCGGGCCGCGTCCTGATGCGGGGCGCGCCGCCGAGTTCAGGCGGAGGCGTCGACCGTACTACCGAAACCGTTGACGCCGAGGGCTTTCCGTAGATCGTCCTCGGCTTCCACGGAGGCCACGAACAGCAGTTCGTCCTCTCCTTCCAGGGGATCGTCGGACTGCGGCACGATGACGCGCCCGCCACGCAGAATGGTCACCAGGGCGGCGTCGCGCGGCAGCTTGAGCCTGCCGACGGCCTTGCCCGCCAACGGCGTATCGGTGGGCAGGGTGATCTCGACCAGGTTGGCCTGACCCTGTCGCAGCGTCATGAGTCGCACCAGATCGCCGACCGACACCGCCTCCTCGACCAGCGAGGCCAGCAGGCGCGGGGTCGACACGGCGACATCGACGCCCCAGGAGGTGTCGAAGAGCCATTCGTTGCGCGGATCGTTCACTCGCGCCACCACGCGCCCGACCCCGAACTCGGTCTTGGCGAGCAGGCTGAACACCAGATTCACCTTGTCGTCGCCGGTGGCGGCGATGACCACGTCATAGGTTTCCAGGCCCGCCTCTTCCAGGGTCTCCAGCTCGCAGGCGTCGGCGTGGGTCCACACCGCGGTGGGCGCGCTGGCGGGATCGATGTGGTCGAGGCGGCGTTCCAGCAGCATGACGGCGTGACCGCCGCGTAGCAGTTCCTGCGCGATGGATCGGCCGACGGCGCCGGCGCCCGCAATGGCTACCTTCATGATCAGTCCTCGCTCGCGGGGGGATTACCGGCCAGTGCGACGGCCTCGCCGACGGTGCCGGAGGTGGCGGCGATGTAGACCACGTCATCGGCTTGCAGCATGGTCTTGCCATTGGGCAGCACGCCCTGGCCGAAGCGGATCAGGAAGGCCACGCGCGCGCCGATGGCGCTCTCCAGGGATTTGATGGTGCGCCCGTACCACTCGTCGTGCAGGACGAGCTCGGTGACGGCGACCGTGCCCGTGGGATCGCGCCAGGTGGTGGTGGACTGATCCGAGACCAGGGTGCGTAGGAACCTGTCGGTCGTCCACGGCACGGTGGCAATCGTCGGGATGCCCAGGCGCTCGTAGACGGCGGCGCGCTTGGCGTCGTAGATGCGGGCCACCACACGCTCCACGCCGAAGGTCTCGCGGGCCACGCGGGCGGAGATGATATTGGAGTTGTCGCCGGAGGAGACCGCGGCGAAGGCCCCGGCCTTCTCGATTCCGGCGCGGGTCAGCACATCCCGGTCGAAGCCGACGCCGGTGACGCACAGGCCGGGGAAGTCACGGCCCAGGCGCAGGAACGCGCTGGAGTTCTGATCGATCACCGCGACCTCGTGGCCGATGCGGACCAGGGCGCGCGCTAGTGAGGAGCCCACTCGTCCACACCCCATGATCACTACGTACACCGTGCGAACCCCATTCCCGAAAACCGTATGTGCGGTCTGGTTGCTTGTCCGGGCAGCAACCGTACCGTTCGAGTTTTTCCCGAGGCACTTTCCCCCTCCGGTCCTCGGTCAAACCGAAACGGAGAAAAGTCACCGTGTTCACCTGTCACCGTACGACCTCGCGCGCTCGGCTGCGCGGCGGTCCCGCGCACGTAGGATGTGGTGTGCGTAGGGCTGCCAAAACGTTCGGTTTCATTCGAGAGGTGGCATTCGCCCCGGACGCCGCCGAGCGGGAGGGGTATCCGTTCGATCTGCCCGTGGTGACGTGGCTCGCGCGTGGCGAGGGTCTCGCCCTGGCGCCGGGGGTCACCTTTCTGGTCGGCGAGAACGGCAGCGGGAAATCGACATTGGTGGAGGCCATGGCCGTGGCCGCCGGAATGAATCCGGAAGGCGGCAGCCAGAACTACAACTTCGCCACCCGCTCGACCGAATCGGAACTCGGCGCGCATCTGCGGCTGAAGTGGGGTGTGGACAAACCGCGCAGCCGGTTCTTCCTGCAGGCCGAGTCGTACTACAACGTGGCCACCGAGACCGAGAACCTCGGATCGGTGCAGCTGGCGGTCTTCGGCGGAGTGTCGCCGCACGAGCGTTCGCACGGCGAATCCTTCATCGACCTCATGCGGCTGCGCTTCTATCCGAACGGGCTGTACCTGCTGGACGAGCCGGAGGCGGCGCTGTCACCGCGCGGCTGCATGACCGTGCTGGCGCTGCTGGCGGATCTGTCCCGGCGGGGGTGCCAGTTCGTGGTCGCCACCCATTCGCCGATTCTGCTCGCCCTGCCCGGCGCGACCATCTACGAGATCGACGAGGACGGCGAGGTCGACGAGGTCGGCTTCGATCAGGCTCTGCCGGTCCGGCTGACCAGAGACTTTCTCGCCCAACCGGACCGGTTCCTGCGGCACCTGGTCGACCGGGAGTGAGCGCGGCCGCCCGGGTGCGGTGACCGATGCCACCCGCCGGTGATAGCCGGAATGTGTCGTCACACCGCGCCGTGGCCACGACCGGTCTCGGGCTCCCTTATGCTGCCTAAAGTGTCGAAGTTGACGACGGCTGCCAAGCGCATGCTGGTGGGCCGCCCCTTCCGTAGCGATTCCCTAGGGCACACGCTGCTCCCCAAACGGATCGCGCTCCCCGTGTTCGCGTCCGACGCGCTGTCGTCGGTGGCGTACGCGCCCGAGGAGATCTTCCTGGTGCTCTCGATGGCCGGGTTGTCGGCGTACGTGTACGCGCCCTGGGTGGGTATCGCGGTGGCGCTGGTGATGGCGGTCGTGGTTGCGAGCTACCGGCAGAACGTGCACGCCTATCCGTCCGGTGGCGGCGATTACGAGGTGGCGACCAAGAACCTTGGGCCCACCGCCGGTCTGACGGTGGGCAGTGCGCTGCTGGTGGACTATGTGCTCACCGTGGCGGTGTCGATTTCGTCGGCGGCCTCGAATATCGGGTCGGCCATTCCGTTCGTGGCGATGCACAAGGTGTTGTTCGCGGTGGTGGCGATCGTGGTGCTGACCGCCATGAATCTGCGCGGGGTGCGGGAATCCGGGACCATGTTCGCGATACCCACCTACGCCTTCATGATCGGCATGTTCATCATGCTGCTGTGGGGCTACACCCGCATCGGGCTGCTCGGCGAGGAGGTGCACGCCGAGTCCTACGGGTTCGGGCTGAAGGCCGAGGAAGAGCATCTGTTCGGTATCGCGTTCGTCTTCCTGATCGCGCGCGCGTTCTCCTCCGGATGTGCGGCGCTGACCGGTGTGGAGGCCATCAGCAATGGCGTTCCGGCGTTCCGCAAGCCCAAGTCCCGCAATGCCGCGACCACGCTGCTGCTGCTGGGTGGGATCGCGATCACCTTGTTCATGGGCATGATCGTGCTCACTCAGAAGGTCGGCGTCGTGTACGCGCACAACACCTCCGATCTGATCGGCGCGCCCGCGGGCTACGAGCAGAAGACGCTCATCGCACAGCTGGCCGATGCGGTGTTCCGCGGTTTCCCGGCCGGGTTCTACTTCATCACCATCGTCACTGCGCTCATCCTGGTGCTGGCGGCCAATACCGCGTTCAACGGCTTCCCGGTGCTCGGTTCGATCCTGGCGCAGGATCGATTCCTGCCGCGCCAGTTGCACACTCGCGGTGACCGACTGGCGTTCAGCAACGGCATTCTGTTCCTGGCGGGCGCGGCTATCGCCTTCGTGGTCATGTTCGGCGCCGAGGTGACCAAGCTCATCCAGCTCTACATCGTCGGCGTGTTCGTCTCCTTCGTGCTGAGCCAGACCGGCATGCTGCGGCATTGGAGGCGACTGCTGCGCACCGAGACCGATCCGGCGCAGCGGTCGCGCATGAAGCGCTCGCGGGTGATCAATGCCATCGGTCTCACCATGACCGCGATCGTGCTGATCATCGTGCTCGTCACCAAGTTCCTGGCGGGCGCGTGGATCGCCATCGTCACCATGGGCGCCATCTTCGTGCTCATGAAAATGATTCGCCGCCACTACGACACGGTGGCGCACGAGCTCGACGAATCCGACTGGGACGGGGTGCTGCCCAGCCGCACCCACTCCATCGTCCTGGTCTCCAAACTGCACCTCCCCACCAAGCGCGCCCTGTCCTACGCCCGCGCCACCCGCCCCGACACCCTCGAGGCCATCACCGTCAACGTGGACGAGCCCGACACCCGCGCCCTGGTCCGCGAATGGGAGATCAGCGATATCGCCGTCCCCCTCAAAGTGATCGAATCCCCCTACCGCGAAATCACCAAGCCCGTCATCGACTACGTCAAACGCCTCCGCAAGGACGCCCCCCGCGACGTCGTCACCGTCTTCATCCCCGAATACGTCGTAGGCCACTGGTGGGAACAACTCCTCCACAACCAGTCCGCCCTCCGCCTCAAGGGCCGCCTCCTCTTCGAACCCGGCGTCATGGTCACCAGCGTCCCCTGGCAACTCAGCTCCTCCGCCAAAGCCGCCCAACCCCGCGCCGTCAACGCCCCCGGCTCCGTCCGTCGCGGCTTCGGAGACGAGTAGTGAGCTCCGGAGAGGATTGGCGCGGAACGGTTGTCGAGGTCCGGCTGGGGGCGCCCGGACACGGGGGGTTCTGTGTGGCGCGGCACGAAGGCCGCGTGCTGTTCGTGCGGCACGGGCTGCCGGGGGAGTTGGTGCGGGCGATCGTCACGGAGGATCGCGGGGGATCGTTCTGCCGCGCCGACGCTGTCGAGATTCTGGAGGCATCGGCCGACCGTGTACCGGCGACCTGTCCGGTATCGGGGCCCGGCGGTGCGGGTTGTTGCGACTTCTCCTTCGCCACACCCGAAGCCCAGCGGCAGCTGAAGGCCGCGGTGGTGGCGGAGCAGCTGCGGCGGCTCGCGGGGTGGGAACCGGAGTTCGTGGTCGAGGAGATTCCGGCGGTCGCCGATTACCCCGCTGCGGTGCGGCGGACCGGCGGGGTGGGCGGACGTCGCACCGGGCTCGGTGTGGGCGGTGTGGCGCGCGGGGTGGGATTCTCCGTGCGCGGTGCCGGTCCGGGGAACGGCGCACCGAGTGCGGGCGACATTGTGCCGGTGGCGCATTCGGGCGGCTGGCGGTCGCGGGTGCGGCTGGTGGTCGATGGGCAGGGCCGGGCCGGGGTGCACAGGTATCGCGGGACGGAGGTCATCGCGGATCTGCGGTGTCCACAGCCGATGGCAGGGGCGATGGCGGGGATCGCCGATCGGGAGTGGACGCCGGGGGCGGATCTCGTGGTGGCGATGGATGGCGATGGGGTTCGGCATATCGTCGAACTGGCTCCGCCGGAAGAGGATCGGGGTGGCGGGTGGCATGGTGCGGGCCGCCCCGGCCGGGATCGGCGCGGTGGCGGGGATCGCCGGAGTACGGCCGCGCGGCGTTCGGCAGCGCACAGTGTGCGGGCGGAGCGGGTGGTCGAGGGTAGTGGTCGGGCCGTGCAGTATGTCTCGGGGCGGCGGTGGGAGCTGTCGGCCACGGGGTTCTGGCAGCCGCATTACGGTGCAGCGCAGTGCTATTCGGATGTGGTGGGGGAGTGGGCGGATGTGAGCCCGGGGTCGCTGGCCTGGGATCTCTACTGCGGTATCGGCGTCTTCGCCGCACGGCTGGCCAATCGGGTCGGCGCGTCCGGCGCGGTGCACGGTGTCGAGTTCTCGCGGACGGCAGTGACCGAAGGTGAAGCGGCGCTGCGGGATCTGGGAACCGTCGAGTTGCGGGCCGAGCAGGTGGAGCGGTGGATTGTCGAACAGCCTTCGACCGCACCGGATGTGGTGGTGCTGGATCCGCCGCGGGCGGGGGCGGGCAAGGATGTGATCGGCGCGCTTGCCGAGCGGGGGCCGCGGCGGATCGTTCATATCGGTTGTGACCCGGCCACTTTTGCGCGGGATATCGGGCTGTATCGCGGTGCGGGTTATGCGCCGGTGGGGCTGCGCGTGTTCGATGCGTTTCCCGCGACACACCACGTCGAGTGCATCGCCGTACTCGAGCGCTGATCGCAATTCGTCTTCTGCACACCTTTTCTCGCGACCGCACACCCTCCCTATGGGGTGCGCGGTACCGAGAAGGTGTGCGGACGGGCTGGGCGGCGGGGGAGTTGGGCGTTTGTCAAGATAATGATCATGACTACGTTGTCCGATCCGACGCTGGTGTCGGTGGCCGAATTGATCTATGGGGATCAGGCCCGGTTTCACTCCCTCGAGGGGCTGCTGTTGAGTGTGGATCTCAAGCGGCCGGAGTATCAGGTCGAGCTGTGGGTGAATGCCGAAAGCTATTGGGGGCGGCTGGTTACACCGGTGTACGGGGCCCGCATGGCGGCGCTGGGCGGTAATGCCGACGCGGATCGGTCGCTGCTGAACCTGGTCGAGGTGACGGTCGAGAAGTTCCTGCGCGGCGAGTCGGTGGAGCGCAAGCACCTGCCCTCCTGGCTGCCCGAGCTACGCGCGGCACTGCTGTCGGACGGCTACCAGCTACGTATCGAACGCGTCGGCGACGGCCCCGACGCCACCGGCCGCTGCCGCCTGCGCCCGACGAATCGTCTCCCCCTGCACCTGGCCGAACAGATCGCCCTCATCGAGACCGAACTCGAATTACGCGGCCAGCAAACACCTCTCGACCACCTGCGCGAGGCCACCGACCTCTACGCCCGCCGCGAATACACCGCCTGCGAGGAGCACCTCCGCACCGCCCTCGAACACCTCACGGCCTACGCCGCGGGCACCCAGGACCTCGACAGCACGAAGAACGTCCGCCACCTGGTCGACACCGCGCGACTCACCGTCCGCGAAGGCACCCGCCTCCTCCGAGACCTCCGCCTCCTCGCCTCGGACAACCCCCACCCGCATCGAACACGAACCGACGCGGCCCGCTTCAGAATCCAGCTGACCGCTGCCCGAGCGACGAGCCTCCTTGCACACATAGACCTCTGACTGAGGGCCCTGCATGTAATGGCGCAGGGACCTTCTCGACGTTTGCCCGCACCATCACATTCGCGGCGAGGCCCGGGGTTAGGTGAGCTGCCAGGTGACGCGGACGGTGGCGGATAGTTCGCTTTCGCCCAGTTCGACCGGGATGGGTGCGGCTGCGGCGTAGGCGTTCTCGGCGGCGAACTTCATGCGGGGCGTGGGTATCGATGGGCCGGAGGTGTTTTCGGTGATCTCGAGTACCGGGCCGACGGTTCGCCCGGCGCGCGCGGCATATTGCTCGGCCTTGGCCAGTGCGTGATCCCAGGCGGCATCGCGTGCTCGGGTGAGCAAGCTCTCCTCGTCGGACACCGTCAGTGTCAGTCCGCCGAGGCGCACATCGTCCCCGCCCGCGTCCACCGCGTGCGCGATGATCTCCGCCGGTCCGCCGTTCCCGGAACTCTTACCGATATCCCGCAGCGTCACCGTCAGCGAGGTAGTCGCGATATATCCGACGAGCTGCTCCCGATTCCCGTCCGTCCATACGGTTTCGGTGCGCACGGACAGCCCGCTCGTCGAAATATCGCGCGGCTGCACCCCATCCGCCCGCAGCACCTTCACCACCGCATCGGTCCGCTGCCCCGCCGCCGCATACGCGGGCCCCACCGACTCCGCCCGCGTCTCGACAGAAATCGTCACCCGCATGACATCCGGCGTAGCACTCGGACTCCCGGAACCGAACGTCGTAATACTGCCGAGCGAACTCGCGCCACTGCTCACACCATCCTCCTGACTCGATTCCGCTGTCCCCGCCGATGCTACCGACGCCGCCCCCTTCCCCCCGTGTACCGCGCTGAGAGCAGGCGGTTCACACCCCTTCCCGCCGGTTCACACCCCATCCGGCGCACCGATATGCGGTGTGAACCGGGGCTATGGGGTGTGAACTCGGGGGTTAGGGGGCGCCGTGGGCGGCTAGGGCGCGGATGGCGGCGTCGGATTGGGTGTAGGCGGTGGCTGCCAGGCGTTCGAGGAGGGCTAGTTTGATTTCGGGGGCCTCGCTGGTCAGGAGGTCGAATTTGGCGGGTGGGAGGACGGCCAGGCGGACGGTGGATTCGGCGTAGATGTCGTTGGTGAAGCGGACACCGGCCAGCATGGGGATTTCGCCGAAGGACATGCCGGTGGCCAGGGAGACCAGGCGGTGGCGGTGGCCGGAGCGGTCCTCGAAGGTGATGCGGACTCGGCCGTCAAGGATGAGGAAGAGACCGGCGCGGGGGCTGTCGCGGGCTATGACGAGCTCGCCGCGGGCGATGGTGCGGATCTCGAATTCCTTTGCGAGGCCTTCGCGTTCGTGTTCGGCGAGGTCGGACAGGGCGGGGTGCTGGTCGACGGTCAGCGCGGTGTGCGCCGCTTCGCCGGGTGGGCGGTACTTGTCCAGGACGAGTTGTTCGCACCATTCGGTGGCGCTGTCGCGGTCGGCGAAGACGCGGCCGCGCGGGTCGGCCGGGTCCAGGCTCGAGGAGAAATGGCCGAGTTTGGCTTCGGGGTCGACGAGGGCGACGCGGCAGCCGGTGGCGGCGAGTTCGGCTTGCAGATCGTCGAGCATGCGGATGGCGACGGCGCTGACGTAACCGACTTCGCGCAGATCCAGGACGAGCGCGTCGAGTTCGCCCGGCGTTTCCTCGACGGCGCGCACGGTGGATTCGGCCCCGGCGAAAAGCAGGTCGCCGTGCAGTTCGAAGATGCGGGCGTGGTCGCCGTAGCGGCGCAGCAGGGCCAGTTCGTCGGGATCGCGGCGCAGCCGGGAGGGCGCTTCGGTCACCGAGTACGCGGTGCGGATGGCGGTGTGGGCGGCGCGGGTCACGTGCAGGAAGTGCAGTCCGAGCCGGTGCGAGAGTTCGCGGCAGACCTGCACGCCGCGCACGCTGCTGCCGTGCGCGTCCAGGCGCGGGGAGTACACGGCAATGCCGATCTGGCCGGGCAGCACCGCCAGAATGCCGCCGCCCACACCGCTTTTCGCGGGCAGGCCGACGGTGGTCACCCAATCCCCGGCGGCGTCGTACATGCCGCAGGTGGTCATGACGCTGAGCACCTGCTCGACCAGCGGCCCGGACAGCGCGCGCTCGTGGGTGAGCGGGTTGACGCCATTGTTGGCGAGGGTGGCGGCCATGAGGGCGAGATCGCGGCAGGTGACATCGAGGGAGCACTGCCGGAAGTAGCGGTCGACCGCTTCGTCCGGATCGATATCGATGATCCCGGCCCCGCGCAGCAGATATCCGATGGCGCGATTGCGGTAGCCGGTGCGTGCCTCGGAGGCGTAGACCGCCTCGTTCATGCGCAGTTCGCGCCCCGCGAATCGGCTGTAGCTGCGGCGGATCCGCTCGAATCGGTCGGCGGCGTCGCGGCCCTCGATCAGCGATGCCGCGGCTATTGCACCGGCATTGATCATCGGGTTGCGCGGGCGCTGCGTCCGGGGATCGAGACTGATCTCATAGAACGGTTCGCCGGTCGGCTCCACATCGATGCGCTCGGCGACTTCCGCGGTGCCGCGATCGGCCAGCGCGAGTGCGTAGGTGAACGGTTTGGAGATCGACTGAATCGTGAAGGCGGTCTCCAGATCCCCGCTCCCGTACACCCGACCGTCCGCCGTCGCCAGGCAGACGCCGAACGAATCCGGTTGCACCGCAGCCAATTCCGGAATGTAGTCGGCCAGCGTTCCGGAGGTGTCGGCGCGGAAGCGCTGGTACACCTCGTCGATGATGCGGGCCACAACGCCATTGGCGGTCGCAGCCGTCCCACGGGTTTCCGCAACGGAGGGGCCCACGGGGTCACTGTATCCGGGTAGTGTGTGTGGAGCCTCACATTCCCAGGGGATGTCGCAGGTGGCGCTTCGTTCCTGGCATCGGGGGCCGGTTCGGGCTCCGTAGACTGTTGCAATCATCAGGAGACATGCCGGAGGGAGCAATAGCCGTGGGAGTGCTTTCCCGGGTCGACACGCCCGAGGACCTGCGCCGGCTGTCGGTACCGGAATTGAATGAGCTGGCCGAGGAGATCCGCGAATTCCTCGTGCGCAAGGTCGCCGTCACCGGCGGACATCTGGGACCGAATCTCGGCGTGGTGGAGCTCACCATCGCGCTGCACTGGATCTTCGACTCGCCCGCCGACCCGATCATCTTCGATACGGGCCATCAGGCGTACGTGCACAAGATCCTCACCGGTCGTAAGGACGGGTTCGACACGCTACGCAAAGAGGGCGGGCTGTCCGGCTATCCGTGCCGGGGGGAGAGCGCCCACGACTGGGTGGAGTCCTCGCACGCCTCGGCCGCCCTGTCCTACGCGGACGGGCTGGCGAAGGCGTTCGCGCTGACCCGGCAGAAGCGCCATGTGGTCGCGGTCGTCGGCGACGGCGCGCTGACCGGCGGCATGTGCTGGGAGGCGCTGAACAATATCGCCGCCGGGCCGGATCGGTCGGTCATCATGGTGGTCAATGACAATGGCCGCTCGTATGCGCCGACCATTGGCGGACTCGCCGAGCGACTGGCTGGATTGCGTATGCAACCCGCCTACGAGCATGCGCTCGACGCCACCAAGCGGATTGTGCAGAGCATTCCGCGCGTGGGGGATTCGGCCTATTCGATGCTGCATGCCATCAAGACCGGGATAAAGGACGCCGTCGCCCCGCAGGAGCTGTTCAGCGATATCGGGCTCAAGTACGTGGGCCCGGTCGACGGGCACGACACCGTCGCGCTGGAGGCGGCGCTGCGGCGCGCCAAGGATTTCGGCGGGCCGGTCATCGTGCACGTGGTCACCCAGAAGGGCCGCGGCTACAAGCCCGCCGAGGATCACGAGGCCGATCAGATGCATGCCGTGGGCCGCATCGATCCGCTGACTGGTGAGCCCGTGGGCGGTTCCGGGCTCACCTGGACCAAGGTCTTCTCCGATGCGCTCATCGAGCAGGCCGAACAGCGCGACGACATTGTCGGCATTACCGCCGCCATGCCCGGTCCGACCGGTTTGACGGCCTTCGGGAAGCACTTCCCGGAGCGCATGTTCGATGTCGGCATCGCCGAGCAGCACGCCGTCACCTCGGCGGCCGGTATGGCGCTGGGCGGGCTGCATCCGGTGGTGGCCATCTACTCCACCTTCCTCAATCGCGCCTTCGATCAGTTGCTGATGGATGTCTCGCTGCTGAAGCTGCCGGTGACCCTGGTGCTCGACCGCGCGGGCATCACCGGTGACGACGGCGCCAGCCACAATGGCATGTGGGATCTGTCGGTGCTGGGCATCGTGCCGGGTATCCGGGTGGCCGCTCCGCGCGATGCGGCAACGCTGCGTGAGGAATTGGCCGAGGCCGTCCATATCAGCGACGGGCCCACCGTCATTCGCTTCCCGAAAGGCACTGTCACCGAGGATATTTCCGCGGTCGAGCGGCTCGACGGCGTCGATGTGCTGCGCCTGCCCGATGTGGAGGGCGCCTCCGCGCAATCGGTGCACGGCGATGTGCTGCTGGTCGCGGTCGGCGCCTTCGCCGATCTCGCCCTGCGGACGGCGGATCTGCTGGGGGCCGAAGGGGTTTCGGTCACCGTCATCGATCCGCGCTGGGTGCTGCCGGTCTCGGACACGGTGGTCAAGCTGGCCGAGAACTACCGTCTCGTGGTCACCGTGGAGGACAGCGGCCTGCACGGCGGCATCGGCTGTACGGTCTCGGCGCGGCTGCGCGCCGCCGGTGTGGATGTGCCGACTCGCGATCTCGGTGTGCCGCAAGAGTTCCTGGATCATGCCTCGCGCGCCAAGATCCATCAGGAGCTGGGGCTCACGCCCTCCGATGTGGCACAGCGCATTACGGGTTGGCTCGGCGACAGCGCGCGGTCCGACACCGGGGTGTCCGGTAACGGGCGCTCGGTGGCCAATGGCGCGACGCCGGACGCGCCGCTGCTGACCGAGCAGGAGTTGGTGGCTCCGGCCGAGCGGGCGCTCGCCGAATAGGGCGGCCGGACAGGTTCGACGCACAGCCGCGGTCCACGGTTTCCGCCGTGGACCGCGGCTTTTCGTATACGCCCGCGCACTTCTCGCGTAAATTCTGTAACCGGTTACAGTTTTCCGGTCAGGAGTTCGCATGTCCTTCGTGCTCGTCGAGAAGCCGCGTCCGCAGATCGCGCTGGTCACCCTCAACCGCCCCGAGCGAATGAACGCCATGGCCTTCGACGTGATGGTGCCGCTGCGGGAGGCCCTCGAGGAGGTGGCGGCCGACAACGAGGTGCGCGTCGTCGTCCTCACCGGCGCGGGTCACGGGTTCTGCTCCGGCGCGGATCTGCAGCATGCGGGCAAGATCCCCGGTGTCGCGGGCCTGACCAAGACCAGCGTGGCGCGCCGTTCCATGGACCTGCTCAACAATGTCATGCTCACCATCCGCCGCATGCATCAGCCGGTGATCAGCGCCGTCAACGGCGCGGCCATCGGCGGCGGCTTCTGCCTGGCCGTCGGCACCGATATCCGAATCGCCTCCGAGGACGCCTATTTCCGCGCGGCGGGCATCAACAATGGCCTCACCTCCGCCGAACTGGGCATCAGCTACCTCCTGCCCCGTGTGGTCGGCACCACCCGCGCCTACGAGATCATGCTCACCGGCCGCGACGTCGACGCCGCCGAAGCCGAGCGCATCGGCATAGTCTCGCGCGTGGTCCCCGCCGACAAACTCCTCGAAACCTGTTACGACACCGCCGAACAGATCATCCGCTGGAGTCGCGTCGGCACCGAACTCACCAAACGCATGCTCTGGAGCGGCCTGGAAGCGGGCAGCTTCGAATCCCATATGCAACACGAGGGCATGTCCCAGCTCTACGTCCGCCTCACCACCGACAACTTCGACGAAGCCATCCGCGCCCGCCGCGACCGCCGCCCACCCATCTTCGAAGACTGACCTCGGCGCTGTTCGGACAGCCGTGCTCGCCATCGAGTGGACTGGTGCGCCATGGCGGAGTCTTCGCTTGGGCAAGGTCGGGCGGGGCTAGTTCGTGGTGCGGGTGATGCGCTCGGCGGTGACGGCCACGGTTGTGAACGGGACGGTGAAGTGGCCTCCGATCGCATCGATGGCGGTGCCGACCGCGTAGGTGATCTCTGTCAGGGCATCCGGCGGGAGCCGGGTCAGCACGCCCAAGGTCGGGAGTTGGTCGAGCCATTGGGCGCGGGTGAAGGTGCGGTCGGCGTCGAAGCGCCATTGTTCGGGCTCGGTGAAACCGCCTGCTTCTCGAATACCGGTGGCGGCGTTGTCGAGCATGGTTTGGTACATGGCCCGGGTCTGGTCGGGGGTGGTGGGGAAGCGGAACGGGGAATCCGGGGTCGCGCGGGTGTAGGCGGTGGTGAAGGCGTCGGTGACTTCGGGGGGTGTGGTGAGGACGTACCAGAAGGCTGTGAGGCGGCCTCCGGGGCGGAGTGATTCGGCCGCTTTGGCCGCTCCCACAACCGGATTCACCCAGTGCCAGGCTTGTCCGGCGGTGACGGCGTCGAACCGGCGACCGGCCGGGTCCCAGTTCTCGAAGGTCGCGACCTCGGTGTCGAGTCCGCGGGCGCGGGCGAAATCGGCCATGCGCGAGTCGGGTTCGACGCCCAGGACGGTGCAGCCCGCGGCCTGCAACTGACGCGCGGCGATGCCGGTGCCGCAGCCGACGTCGAGCACCTCGCGGGCGTTGTCGGCAATGCGGCGGATCAGTTCGTCGGGGTAGTGCGGCCGGGTCCGGTCGTAGCGTTCGACATCCACGCCGAACGATTCCGCTACCTGCCGCTGTCGATGTGCTTGGACCACTGCGGGATTGGAGTCTTCCGGCCGTATAGTGGGCATGCGCCCACCTTAGGTGGGCGTGCGCCCACTCGTCAATGAATCCGAAGAGGAGTTCGTCAGTGCCGACCGGAGTGGCCATTCGCGATCCCCGCGCGCAGTTGTTCGACGCCGCCGAACGGCTGCTGCTGCGAGACGGACCGCATGCGCTCACCAGTCGCGCGGTCACCGCCGAAGCCGGTTACGCCAAGGGCGTATTGCACCGCCACTTCGCCGATTTCGATGCCTTCCTGGCCGAACTCGTTCTCGACCGCATCGAGCGCCTGGGCGATCAGGCTGCCGCGCTGCGTGATTCCGCCGGAACCGGGACCGTCCCCGCGACCGTCGCTGCCGCCCTGACCGGCATCTTCGGCCCGGTGGCCGTGGCGATCATCGCCCTCGTCACCTTCCGCGACGATGTGCGGGCTCGCCTACGCGCCGCCCGCCGAGCCCCCGGCATCCCCCTCGTCTCGGAAGCCACCGCCATGATCGCGGACTACCTCCGGGCCGAGCGCGATCTGGGCCGCCTGACTCCCGCGGCCGATATCGACACCCTCGCCCCCACGCTCATCGGCTCCGGCCATCTGCTCTTCGCCGACCGCACCGGCGAGCCGCCGACCGCCGCGGCGCTCGAGAGGACCGTCACCGCCGTGCTCGCCGGGGTGCTGACCGGCTAGCCGTGGTTGTGCGCGTGAATCCGCGCCTGCACCTCGGGGCGGCGCAGCGGGGGAACGGTTTTCGGCGGGACCTTGCGGTCGGGTAGGTCGGCCAGTAGCCGGGTGGTGACGGCGGCGATATCGGCGACGGCGGCGTCGACGATGGCGCGGTTGGCGTCGGAGATGCTCGACAGGCCGCCGACCTTGCGAACGAATTGCAGCGCGGCCGCCTGAATCTCCTCGGGCGTCGCCGCGGGCTCCAGCCCGCGCAGAGCGGTGATGTTTCGGCACATGACTCCGACGGTAGCGCGCAGGGGTGACATCGCCGGGAAAGAAATTTTCGGAAAGGACTGGAACGGAACGATTCATTCTGTTAGAGTCAGTATCAGAACGAATCATTCCGTTCCAGAAAACGAGGAGAGATCAATGTCCTTCATCCGCCCCTTCCGCATCGAGATCTCGCAGGCCGACCTGGACGACCTGACCTACCGTCTGACCCACGCCCGGTTCGCCGCCGAACTCCCCGCCGAGCAGTTCGCGGGCAAGGTGGATCTGGGCATTCCGGTCCCGCAGGGCTGGGAGTACGGCGTGCCCGGCTCCTTCGTGCAGCCGCTCATCGCCCGGTGGCGCGACGAATTCGATTGGCGCGCGGTCGAGGAGAAGCTCAACTCCTACCCGCACTTCATCACCGAGATCGACGGGCAGGACATCCACTTCGTGCACGTGCCCTCGGCGAATCCGGAGGCGACCCCGCTCATGCTGACCCACGGCTGGCCGAGCTCGTTCGTGGAGTTCCTGGGCCTGATCGACAAGCTGACCGACCAGTTCCACCTGGTGATCCCGTCCTACCCCGGCTTCGCCTTCTCGGGCCCGACCAAGGACATCGGCTGGACCCCGGAGCGCATGGCCGCGGCCTACGTCGAGCTCATGCGGCGGCTGGGCTACGACCGCTACGGCGTGCACGGCAATGACGGCGGCTCGATCGTCTCGCCCGAAATGGGCCGATTGGCGCCCGATCACGTGATCGGCGTGCACGTCACCCAGATCTTCTCGTTCCCGAAGGGTGAGCCGGGCGAGATGGACGGCCTCAGCGAACAGGATCTCTTCGGCATCCAGTTCGGCCAGAAGTTCCTGGAGCACTCCATCCACGACTTCACCCAGCGGGCGCAGCCGAGCACCATCGCCCACGGCCTGTCGGATTCCCCCGTCGGTCAGCTCGCCTGGAGCGGCCAGCTGCTGGGCACCCTGGATCCCGACGACATCCTCACCAATGTCGCCATCTACTGGTTCATCAACACCTCGGCCTCCTCGGCCCGCTTCTACTACGAGAACGCCAAGGGCGTGCACGCCTCCGAGCCCACCACCGTCCCGATCGGCCTGGCCTCCTTCGGCTACGACTTCAAGGCGCCGCGCAAGTTCGCCGAGCGCGACCACGCCAATATCGTGCAGTGGAACGAATACAGCGAGGGCGGCCACTGGTCCGCCTACGAGGTTCCCGACACCCTGGCCGCCGATATCCGCGGCTTCTTCGCGAAGCTGAAGTAAGTCTCGGAACGAACCGATTCGGCCCCGGCGCAGTGCGCCGGGGCCGCAGGCGTACGTCGGGATCCGGTCGAGCGGGTTGCGCTTACGACTTGTCGGGGTAGAGGGCCGCGGCCAGGCGGGGGACGGCCAGGTTGCGTTGCCAGGGGCGGGCGCCGCCGGTGGTGAGGAAGTCCTCGATGAGGGTGGGGGCGTCGCCATTGGTGGCGGCGCGGGGGAGGCCGTCCCAGCACATGCGGCGTAAGAGGTCCGGTGTCAGGAGGTTCTCGACGGGGACTTCGACTTCGCCGGAGAGTTCGGTCATGGCGGCGCGGGCGCGTTGCAGGCGGGCGGCGGCGGCCGGATCGCGGCGTTCCCAGCGGTTGACCGGCGGGGGGCCGTCGAAGGGCTGGGTCAGGGGCGGGAGTTCGGTGTCGGGGAGGGCGCGGGCGCGTTCGACCGCGCCTAGCCATTCCCGGGAGTAGCGGCGCTGGCGGGGGCCGCCGAAGACGAGCAGGGCGCGCAGCTGGGCGATGGATTTGGGTTCGCCGGTGGCGGCGGCCACGATGGCGGAATCGGGGAGGATGCGGGCCGGAGCCACATCGCGGCTGCGGGCCAGGCGGTCGCGGGTGGTCCAGAGTTCGCGCACGATGGCGAGCTGGCGGGTGCGGCGCAGGGTGTGGATGCCGGAGGTGCGGCGCCAGCGGTCGGCCTTGGGCGCGGCGGGTTCGACGGTGCGGACGTGCTCGAATTCCTGTGCGGCCCAGTCGGTCTTGCCCTGCTCCTCGAGGTCGGCGGCGACGGCGTCGCGCAGCTCCAGGAGTAGCTCCACATCGAGGGCGGCGTAGTTGAGCCATTCGTCGGGCAGCGGGCGGGTGGACCAGTCGGCGGCGCCGTGGCCCTTGCGCAGTTCCCGGCCGAGCAGCTTCTCGACCATGGCGGCCAGGCCGACGCGCTCGTACCCGGCGAGGCGACCGCCCAATTCGGTGTCGAACAGCCGGGCCGGGAACAGACCTAGCTCGGCCAGCCCGGGCAGGTCCTGATCGGCGGAGTGCAGCACCCATTCCAGATCATTGATGGCGGCGGCCAGTGGCGTGAGCTCGCCGTCCACCGGAATCGGATCGATGAGGAAGGTGCCGGAACCGGCGCGGCGCAGCTGGATCAGGTATGCGCGATTGGAGTAGCGGAACCCGGAGGCGCGTTCGGCGTCGACGGCCAGCGGACCCGTTCCGGCTGCCAGCGAGCGCGCGGCCTCGGCGATTTCGGCAGCGGTGTCCAGTACCGGCGGCACACCCTCCACTGGCGCGAGCAACGGTACCGCGGCAGTGGCTTCGGGTTCTTCTGGTACGGACATGGTCTTGAACTCTACGGGTAGGGGCTGGGCGGTCCGCGTCACGTCCAGTGAAACGGCAGGCCGCGACCTCGCGATGCGCGGCGGGGAGACCTTGTGTTGCGCGCCTCGGGAACACGGCCTCACGGAAATCCGGAACGCGGCGCAAGGCTGTTCGGAATCGTAGTAGGCGCGCGCTGATTTCGTTGCGGTACTAAGGTTCTCGATTGCGCCAATCGGTTGCCCGGGAGGACTGCCGACTACTTGCCCGGAGGCCGATGCGCCAGTATTCGCGCAGGATACGGCGACTCGGCCCGCGCTATTCGCCGTCCTCGCCGCCGCGCTTGACGTCCAGCCGGGTGACACCGGCCGGAGGCAGTCCGGCCGCGTACGCGAGCACCTCGCAGAAGGCTTCCACATGCGGCCGCATCTCGGTGTCGCCCACCGTCCACGACGCCCGCAATTCGAGTTGATGCGCGCGCGGCGGCCCGGCGATATCGCCGTAGCGCACCGAACTCGTGGAGGTGACCGTGCCGCCCAGCGCGGTGAACGGCGTGCGCGATTCGAGCGCGTCCACCAGCCAGCTCCACGCCACCTCCGGCAGCAGCGGATCGGCCGCCAGCGCCGAGTCGATATCGGCCTGGATGTAGGCCACCAAGCGGAACACCCCGTGCCGGGCTTCCTGGCCGTTCGGGTCGTGCAGCAGGATCAATCGGCCGAACGCGTCGCCGTCGGAGTCGACGGGCACCACATTGGTATCGGGTCGAGTGACTTCCGCCCCGAGGGCGTAGGAGTACGGGGCCAGGCGCTGCGGGGGCCGGATCGGTGCGAGCTCGATTCGAGGATGCACGGTTGCGGTGCCCATCGCATCGACCGCGGCGCGGAACCTGGCGGGTTCTTCTGGTTCCGGGGTCGGTGCGGCGCCGTCGCGGAAGTCGAGCGGTGTCACGAAATGCCACGGTAGACCTCGGAGGCGCGGTGTAGTGAGAGGCGCGCCGCCGGGCCCCTTTACGATGGCTCCTGATGAGCACTCACACCCGCCGCCAGCTGACCGATGCCCCGTTCCTCGTCGCCGCGAACGGCGGCGTGCCGCATCGTCGCCCGGTGTGGTTCATGCGCCAAGCTGGGCGTTCGCTGCCGGAGTACCGCGAGCTGCGCGCGGGCATCGGCATGCTGGAGTCCTGCTTCGATCCGGAATTGGTATGCGAAATCACCATGCAGCCGATCCGCCGCCACGATGTCGACGCCGCAATCCTGTTCTCCGACATCGTCGTTCCGCTCAAGGCCGCGGGCATCGATCTCGATATCGTGGCGGGAGTCGGTCCCGTCGTTGCCGATCCGGTGCGCACCGTCACCGATGTGCGCGCCCTGCCGCGCCTGCGCGCCGAGGAAGTGGGCGCGGTCACCGACGGCATCCGCCTGCTGCTCGACGCTCTCGGCAATACGCTCCTCATCGGTTTCGCGGGCGCGCCCTTCACCCTCGCCTCCTATCTCGTCGAAGGCGGCCCGAGCAAGAACCACGAGCGCACGAAGGCGATGATGCTCGCGGACCCGGAAACCTGGCATCAACTGCTGGGCGTGCTCACCGATATCACCATCGAATTCCTGCAGGCCCAGATCGCCTCCGGCGTCGACGCGATCCAGCTCTTCGATTCCTGGGCCGGTGCATTGACCCTCGCCCAGTACCGCGAATACGTGCTCCCGCATTCGATGCGCGTCTTCGCCGAAGTCGCCGAGGCGGGCATCCCGCGCATCCATTTCGGTGTCGGCACCGGCGAACTGCTCGGCGCCATGGGCGAAGCCGGAGCCGATGTCGTCGGCGTCGACTGGCGCATCCCGCTGAACGACGCCGTCCGCCGCGTAGGCCCCGGAAAAGCCTTGCAGGGCAACCTCGATCCGGCCGTCCTGTTCGCGGGCCCGAAGGCCGCCGAATCCGAGGTCCGCCGCATCGCCCACGAGGCCGACGAAGCCATCACCCTCGGCGCGAAGGGCCACATCTTCAACCTCGGCCACGGCGTCCTCCCGAACACCGACCCCACCGCGATCACCGACACAGTAGCCCTCATCCACAGCCTCCCCATCCCCCTGTAAGTCCGCGGAGCAGGTAATCGCGCGGGGGTCTTCTCGGCGTTTGCCTGCACCATTACCTGCTCGACTGCTGCCCACGGGGGTGGGAGTACGTTGCTGGTAAGGGATTAGTGGCGAGGAGTGGTCGATGCGGATCGCGGTGGTCGGTGGCGGGATCAGTGGGCTCGTGGCGGCCTACCGGTTGCGGCGGGCGCTGGGGTCGGAGGCCGAACTCGTGCTGGTCGAGCGGGGGGAGCGCATCGGCGGGATTCTGCATACTGCCGAGATCGACGGTGAGCCGGTTGATTTGGGGGCCGAGGCGTTCGTCGGGCGGCGGCCGGAGATTCCGGAGCTCATGCGGGAGTTGGGGATCGAGGACCAGCTCGTCCATCCGGCTGGTAAGCGGCCGCTGATCTGGTCGGAAGGCGCGACGCATCGGCTGCCGGAGAACACCTTGATGGGTATTCCTTCCGGTCCGGAAGCGGTTGCCGGGCTGGTCGATTCGGAGACACTCGAAAGAATCGCGGGCGAGCACGAGCGGCCGCTGCTTTCTTGGGAGCGGGGCGGCGATATCGCGGTCGGGGCGCTCGTCGCGGATCGTTTCGGCGCGCAGGTCGTGCGCCGCAGCGTCGATCCGCTGCTCGGCGGAGTGTATGCGGGACTGGCCGATTCGATCGGCGTGCGCGCGGCCCTGCCCACTCTGGCCGCGGCGCTCGACGCGGGTGCGCCGAGCCTGACAGTTGCGGTGCGCGACGCGCTTCCGCCGCCGTCGACGACGCCGGTCTTCGGCGGCATTCGCGACGGCTATCGCGTCCTGCTCGACGCCCTGCGGGTCGCCGCCGATGTGAAGATCGAAACCACTACCGCCGCAACCAGGCTCACTCGTGCCGCGAACGGCTGGGAGCTCGATCCGCTCGGTGTGGTCGATGGCGTGATCCTCGCCGTTCCGGCCCCGGCGACGGCGGCCCTGCTGCGTGAGATCGCGCCCGCCGCGGCCGATCTCGTCGGCGGCATCGATCTGGCCTCCTCCGCTGTCGTCGCTCTCGCGCTGCCCCGGGAAACGGCGCTGCCCGACAACTCCGGCATTCTCGTCGCGACCGGTGAGTCCTTGCGCGCCAAGGCCTTCACCCTCTCCAGCCGTAAATGGCCGCATCTGGCCGAGCGCGACGTGGCTCTCGTCCGTGCTTCTTTCGGCCGCTTCGGCGACGCTTCGCCGCTGTCCTGGCCGGATTCCGCCCTCATCGCCGCGGCCGTCGAAGACCTCACCGCGGTGACCGGCGCCGAGATTCGCCCGTCGCGGGCGATCGTGCAGCGCTGGGTCGGCGGCCTCCCGCAGTACGCTCCGGGCCACACCGCCCGCATCGCTGAACTGCGTTCGGCCACAGCCGATCTCGAGGGCATCGCATTGGCGGCCGCCTACCTCGGCGGTGTGGGCGTGCCCGCGTGCGCCGCCTCCGGTACCGCCGCCGCGGCCCGTATCGTCGAGCAGTTGTACTGAATTCGAAAAGATAAGCGCCGGTCCGTATTGTTATCGGGATCGAATTCGACTGTGCGACAGAATCTCTCGGCGTATCGTCAGGACTGGGATCCCGGCCGCCGAAGTCGCTGGCCATCAGAATTCGTATAGGACAACGGCACATCCGCGCATCGATCACGAGTTACGCGGGTATTCATTCTGCTGCGCGACTCATCCTCGAATGCCGCTGTGCGCGTTCCGTCCTGGAACATCGGAGTAGCAGTCATGCATGTCACACCTGTCGCAAACAATTCCCCCTTCCCGGTCACCGCGACGATGACCACGGACGGCGGAAAGCTGGCCATCCAGTTCTGCGGATCGGCGTGGTCCAATAGTGGCGGGAAGATCAGCGTCAATCTGCTGATGGACGGCAATGTGATCGCGACGGCCTCGGCCTTCACCAACGAGCCGCGGTCGCACAAGGCGTTGGTGCCGGTCACCGTGGTCGTCGCGGCCACCGCCGGAACGCACACCTTCACCGTCGCCGCCGTCAGCGGAACGAATGTCGACCTGAACGACTATTTCACGATCACGGCGACCGAGACCGCCCCGAATCACTTCTAGAAGGGCCGGGCGAATATCGGGTACATGGCGTCGCCCGGCTGGGCCCTCAACAGCGGCAGCGGCCCGCGCGAATGGCGGGAGCCGGTCGTCTTCGCCAAACCGTTCAATATGCCGCCGGACGTCACGATCGCCCTGTCCATGCTCGATGTCGACGAGTCCAAGAACGCGCGGGTGCGGGTCGAAGCGCAGAACATCACCGACAAGGGATTCGATCTCGTGTGCGGCACCTGGGCGGACACGATTCTGTACAGCGTGAATGCGGACTGGCTGGCATTCGGCGACACCCAGTGACCCGAATTCCGTAGCGCGGTCCTGAGATCGGAGGGACGGCGCGGACGCCTGCGTGCAGGGGGGCGTCCGCGCCTGCCGGGTCAGCGGGGGACCAGGTCGGTCGGATCGGTATTGGCGCCGCAGACGATGACGGCGATGCGCTCGCCGGGGCGGGGGAGGTACGCACCCGAGGTGAGGGCGGCCAGGGCGGCGCCCGCCGCGTGCTCGACCGCGAGTCTGCGGGTGTCCCAAAGGAATTGGCGAGCGGCGACGATCTGGGCGTCGGTGACCAGAACCGAATGGGTGTCGGCGGCCGCGGCGGCGGTGAGGGACATGTCCGAGACCCGGGTCGCGCCCAGGGCATCGGCGGCGATCGAGTCGATGTCCACGTCCACGGGGTGACCCGCGGCCAGGGCGGCATTGAAGGCGCGGCAGTTCTCGGGTTCGGCCGCCACCACGCGGACGCCGTGATGAGCTGCGGCGGTGGCTGTTCCGGTGAAGAGCCCGCCGCCGCCGACCGAGAGCACCACCGTATCCAGGTGGGGGAGTTGGGCGATGATCTCCTCGAGCAGGGTGCCAGCCCCGGCTGCGATATAGGGATCGTCGTAGGCGTGCGACCGCAGCGCGCCGGTGGTCTCGGCATAGCGGAGGCAGTCGGCGGCCGCGGCGGCGTAGGTGGGGCCGCCGGACATGACCTGGGCCCCGAGGGCGCGCAGGCGCGCGACCTTCACGGCGGGCGCGGTACTGGGCAGGAAAACGGTGGCGGCGGAGCCGACCTCGCTCGCGGCCCAGGCGCACGCGACGCCCGCATTGCCGCCCGAGGCGATGGTGACGCCGACCTTGGGCAGCTCGCCGCGCTCGTGGTGGGCGAGGGTGAAGTTCATGGCGCCGCGGGCCTTGAAGGTGCCGGTGTGCTGCATGTGTTCCAGGGCCAGCCACAGCTCATAGGCGCCGCCTGCGGCCGCGGGGACAGTGCCGGGGTTGGAGGGGACAGTGCCGGGGTTGGCGGGGTCGGCGGGTGCGAGGACCACGGGGCGGATGCGGCCCGCAATGCGGTCGGCGGCGGCCTTCACGTCGGCATAAGTGGGATGCACTGCTGTTCCTTCGTGTTTCGGGGTGGAAATGACCGGCGCGGCCGGGTCGCGGCGGCTCCGGGGACGATGTTTCCGGGGTCGGCGCACCGGATAGTTACACTGTAACTTACGCTGGA
The DNA here is from genome assembly GCF_001613405.1 of Nocardia crassostreae. GTDB lineage: Bacteria > Actinomycetota > Actinomycetes > Mycobacteriales > Mycobacteriaceae > Nocardia > Nocardia crassostreae. The sequence goes on along the minus strand of NZ_BDCH01000019.1, from coordinate 406,344 downwards.
GACATGCCTAGGACATCGAAATCGCTCGAGGAGGCCACGCCGGAGGCGATCGCGCGGGCCGGACTGGCGATCATCGAGACGCGCGGGGCGCAGGAGCTGAGCTTTCGCGCCATCGCGACCTATCTGCACGTCTCGCACACCACGGTGGTGCGGCGCGGCGGCGGCGATTTCAACGGCCTGCTGGATCTGCTCGCCGATCATCTGGCCGCGGACCTGCCCGAGATCGCCCCGGGCTCGGGCCCGTGGGCGCGGCTCACCGAGGAACGCTTCCTCGCCTGGCACACGCTGCTGATCGCGCATCCGGGCCTGGTCCTGCTGCGCGGCGCCCGGCCGTGGCTGGGCCCGCGCCTGCTCGGCCGCCTCACCGAACCGCAACTGGCGGAAAATCTTTCACTCGGCCTGACCATGGTCGACGCCATGCGCGCCTATCGCGAGATGTACATCTACACCCTCGGCTGCGCTGCCCTGGTCGAACATCGCGATCCGAAACCGCCCCTGCTGCGCACCCGCGCCGCCGTCGCCGCCCTCGACCCGGACGAATATCCGCTGCTCGCAGCGCATCTGGGCGAGATGACCGCGGTCCTGACCGGTGACGACGTCTTCCGCGACGGCTTGGGCCGCCTCATCGATTCCTGGTCCGGAAGAGCCGCCTGACCGCGCGTGTTCGCCATCACCCCGGGTCCCCGCCACCGGGATTCGGCGCGATGGCACGATGGGGGTCATGGCGCGACTCGACTACAAGGCCCTCAACGACACCATCCGCTATCTCATGTTCTCGGTGTTCCAGGTGGAGCCCGGTGAATTGGGGGAGAACCGGGCCGAGGCCATCAAGGAGGCCCGCGAGTTCTTCGAGTCGCTCGAGGAGCGCGGCGTGGTCGTGCGCGGTATCTACGATGTGGCCGGTATGCGCGCCGATGCCGACTTCATGATCTGGTGGCACGCGGAGACGATCGAGCAGCTACAGGCCGCCTACGCCGACTTCCGTCGCGTCACCGAGCTGGGTCAGCTCAGCATCCCGGTGTGGAGCAATGCCGCGCTGCATCGCCCGGCCGAGTTCAACAAGAGCCATATCCCGGCCTTCCTGGCGGGTGAGGAGCCGGGCAACTACATCTGCGTGTACCCGTTCGTGCGCTCCTACGAGTGGTACCTGCTCCCCGACGAGGAGCGCCGCAAGATGCTGGCCGATCACGGCAAGGCCGCCCGCGGATATCCGGATGTGCGCGCCAATACGGTGTCCTCGTTCGCGCTCGGCGACTACGAGTGGATCCTCGCCTTCGAGGCGCCGGAGCTGCACCGCATCGTGGACCTCATGCGCGATCTGCGCGCCACCGAGGCCAGGCTGCATGTGCGCGAGGAGATCCCGTTCTACACCGGGCCGCGCGTGGACATCGAGAAGCTGATCAACTCGCTGCCCTGAGTTAGCCAGAACGACGAGCAGTCAGGAGCCCGGCCGCCGCATGCGGCCGGGCTCCTGTGCATTCACCGATTGCCTGCAATTCGCTGCTTGGATGCCCGGAGAACTCGGGGCATGCGTGGAATCGCATGTGCCCCATAATGTTTTTGCGACTCAGCTTGCTGCGCTGTCCGAGGGGTGCAGACGTAGGGAGATCGAGTTGATGCAGTAGCGCTTGTCCGTGGGCGTCGGGTAACCCTCGTCCTCGAACACGTGCCCCAGATGGCTGTGGCAATTGGCGCACAGCACTTCCACGCGACGCATTCCCAGTGAATCATCCGCGCGCAGAATCACCGCTTCCGATTTCGCCGGATCGAAGAACGACGGCCAGCCGCAGTGCGAATCGAACTTCTCGTTGCTGCGGAACAATTCGGCCCCGCAGGACCGGCAGGCGTAGACGCCCTCGGTCTTGGTGTCGGTGTATTCGCCGGTGTACGGGCGCTCGGTGCCCGCCTGGCGCAGCACCGCGTATTCCTCGGGGGTCAGCTTGGCCTGCCACTCCTGCGGCGTCAGCTGAATGCGTGGCGCCGGAAGCGAGGTGCTGTCCCGCCTCTCCGCGCCTTCAGCGCCCGGCTGAGAGCCGCCAACCGCTGGTGACGCGTGCCGGCGGTTGGGAGCCGAGCCGATTTCGGGCGTCCCCGGCGAGTTACCCGGCCCTTGCGAAATCACTTGTCACGTCCCGCAGAGACGGTCGCGGCGACTCCGTCGCGCACCTGACCATTGAGTACGACCGGGTCGGCCGACTCTGGATGCATCCAGGCCGGATCCAGGGTCTTGCCCGCCACCAGTCGGCCTGCGCGCTTGGCGGTCAGGTAGCGCTCGCCCAGCACACAGAAGGCCACGATGAGCAGCAGGCCCCAGCCGAAGGTGACGCGCAGGTATTCCAGGGTGCGGCCGACGTCCTGCCAGCGGTCCGAGAGCCACTTGTCGTAGGACATGAATCCGAAGACCGCGAGCCAGGCGGGCCAGTTCCGCATGACCGAGTTCTTCTGGACGACGGTCATGATGATCGGGATCAGGAACATCGAGTAGTACTGCTGCCCCAGCGATCCCAGCAGCATGGTCGCGGTGATCAGCACGCCGGAGGTGGTGCAGATGAAGAACACCTCGTCATGGCGGTAGTACCGGTACAGGATCCACAGCGTCGCCAGCACCATGACGCCCATGGCGATGCGGATGATCCAGGTCAGCCAGTCCGCGACGCCGTAGTACCCGGCATTGCCGACAATGGCGCTGTTGAAGTAGTCCCGCGACTTCACCAGGTACGGCAGCGTGTGCTTCCAGAACTGCGCGTAGTCCACGATGAACGGCCACGCCAGCAGGTTCAGCGCGACGGGCACGCCGAGCGCGGGGATGAACGTCTTCCATTGCCCGCGCACCAGCGGAATCAGCAGCAGCGGCGCCAGCAGCGGCCCCTTGACCGCGATCGTCAATCCCAGTGCGACACCGGCCCATAGGTCGCGGCGCTGCAGGATGAGGTGGAAGAACACCACCATCAGCAGGAACAGGCAGCCGTTGATATTGCTGAAGGCCAGCGTATTGGTGACCGTCTCGGAGGCGAACATGCCCAGCAGCAGCGCGGGCGCGGCCACCGAGTTCAGCGTGAAATTGAACAGCCGCAGCAGCAGGTAGCCCGCCAGGATGATGGCGGCGGCGTTCAGCAGAATGAAACACCACCGCGACTTCTCCGGATCCAGGATCGACAGCGGCGCGATGAGCAGCGTCCCGCTCGGCATGTACAGGTAATGCGGATCGGTCGAGTCGAAGTTCGCGTTGTAGATCGGCTGATGGTTGAGGAACGCCAGCGAGGCGTTGTAGACCGGCCGGTAGTCGTCGGTGACGTGCCAGTTGATCGCCTCGATGAACACCCGGTGGATCACGGTCATGATCGCGAAGGGCCACAGGGCGTAGTTCAGTACCTGGGCGGTGGTTCGCGCGGTGCGAGGCTCGAGCTGGCGAAGGAACACTCGGGCACGGTACACCGGAATAGGCCCGTGAGGGTGCGCCGACCCGCCTATCGCGCTGGAGATCAAGCGGGGCAGGTGGTTCCGTCGGCGGGGAGTTTCGCGTCCTTCAGGTAGTCGGCGACGGCCTGCTGGGCGCAGCCGGAGTGGGCGACGGCCGGATGACCCCAGCCCTGCCAGACCACGGTCGAGGTGCGCGCGCCCGCGGCGGCGAGCGCGCCGGTGACCGAGGGCCGGGCGTCCTGGCCCGTGACCGGGTCGGCGCTGCCGCCGAGGACCAGGACCGGGCGGTCGAGCTTCTCGGGGAGCTTCTGCGTGGCCTGTCCGGCGGGCCAGGCCGAGCAGGCCATCAGATCGATGGCGGCGAGCTTGCCGAACACCGGGTACTGGCCACCCCATTGCCCGGCCAGCTCTTTGGCGCGCACGGGGCTGGCGGGCTGATTGTTGTCGCTGCAGCGATTGACGAATTCGCCGTCATTGGCAATGGCCGCGGTCTCGCGCAGCACGAACGGCGTGAGGGGACCGCGGTCGCCGCGTCCGAGCGCCGAGAGGGCGTCGGCGAATTCGGTGATGAGATTGTTCTGCCAGGTCCGCGGATCGCCGAGGAATCCGCTCAGCGTGGTGCCCAGCACGGCCGCCGACAGATCGCCGAATTCGCCGCCCCCGGCCCGGTTCACCAGCGTGGTGATGGCCGCGCGCGGATCGGCGCCGAGCGAACAGTTCAGTGCCGCACAGCGTTGCGCGTACGCGGTCAGCGCGGCTTCGGCGCCCTTGACCTGCTGTTCGGCGCGCCCGACCGCGTCCAGCCCGACCGCCTGCGGCGAATCCAGCACCAGCCGCCCGAGATGGTCGCCGTACTTGCGCGCGTACTCCAGGGCGACGGTCGCCCCGGAGCCCGTGCCCAGCAGCGCGATGTGCTCCACCTGCCACTGCTTGCGCAGCTGATCGAGATCGTCCGCGGCGTGCCCGGAATCGAAGGTGCTCTGCGCCGGAGACAGGAAGTCCAGGCATTCGATGGTGGCATCCTGGCTGGCCTCGGCCACCGCGTCGACGGGATCGGTTGTCCCCGCCGTGAATTGGCCCTGATCGGCAATGGTCTTGCGGATGTCGGCGGTCATGCAGCTCACCGGCTGCGAACTGCCGATCCCGCGCCGGTCCACCGCCACGATGGGCCGCGCGGCCAGCAGCGGATTGTTCGGCCCCGCCGCGAGCGCCGCGAGGGTGGCCGTGGATGCCCGATCGGAGCCGGAGGTCAGCACCAGCGGCGCGGCGTCCTTGGGCGTGTTCTCGTACCGCGCCCGCATGGCCGCCGTCCGGAAGTTGCCGCTCACGGCCCCCGCGATATCCACCTGCGTCGTGTACTCGGCGCATTCCAGCACCAGCCCGCCCGGCGGCGTCCCAAGCGACAGCAGGTTGAACGTGGGCACCGTGCAGTCGTGCCACGACAATTCGGTCTTGGGCACCTCGGGCGCCGGGGGTTCCGGATCGGCGGGCTTCGTACTCGTCTCCACGACCCCACCCTGATGCGGTCGTTCCACGGCAACGGCCGGGCGATCCGAGGGCCCGGCCCCACAACCGGTGGTCACCAGGATCGAAAGTGTCGACGCCAGCAGAGCGGCCCGAGTCCAGCGCATGCGCTACAGCCTGCCAGGTCCGGCAACCGGTTTCAGCTCTGGGTGTGGCTGCGCTCCCAGCGGGTCAGGATGGTGCCGTCGTCGTCGACGATGAGGTGGCGTCGGGTCATGGGGGTGGGCGTTGCCGTGGGGGACACCGCGATTCGGCCGCCGGTACCCGCTACGAGCAGGGGGGAAACGGTCAGGCAGAGGTCGTCGACGGCGTCGGCGGCGAGGAGTTCGCCGAAGAGGGATGGGCCGCCTTCGCACAGGACTCGCCGGAGGCCGCGTTCCTCGAGGGCGGCGCGGATGGCGGTGGCGGTGCAGGTGGTGTCGCCCGCTTCGACTACTTCGCCACCGGCGTCTCTGAGGATCTTCTTGCGGTCGGCGGGGGCGCTGCGGGTGGTGAGGATGATCGGGCGGGCGCCGGTGTCGGTGAACAGGCGGCTGTTGGGGTCCAGGGCCGCGCTCGCGGTGACGACGGCTATGCGCGGCGGCGCTCCGTCGGGGTCGCCGCCGAATCCGTGATGCCACAACCGGGTTCGCAGTCGCGCATCGGTGTGCGCGGCCCCGTAGTTCTCCGCTCGGACCGTTCCGGCTCCGACCAGTACGACGTCGGCCAGATCCCGCAGCAGGAGAAAGACTTTCCGGTCGGCGGGCGTGCCCAGTCCGCCCGAGCGACCGTCCAGCGTCACGGCTCCGTCGATGCTGGTGACGAAGTTGACCCGGATCCACGGCCGCGCGGGCCCGGCCGGGTAGGCATACCAGCGCACCAGCTCGTCCGGGCCGAGTTCTGTGAGCTGGATCGCATTGGGCATACGCTGCATGAGTACCGATCACACCACGTCCGTACGCTGCTTGCGTGCAACAACGCCTCGTCGATCGCCACCCGGAGGTTCCGGCAGACCAGCTCGTGGCCCAGATGGTTCCCCCGCCCACCTTCGACGAGGTGAGCTTCGCTTCGTACATCCCGGATCCCCAGGAGCCGTCGCAGGCCGCCGCGGTCCGGAAGGCGGCGGGTTTCGCGGACCAGGTCACCAAGCTGCACAAGGCCGCCTCGAAGAAATCCCTGTTCGGGAAGAAGAAGCAGGTCACCGGTATCGGCCTGTACCTGGACGGCGGGTTCGGCGTGGGCAAGACCCACCTGCTGGCCTCGATCTTCCACAGCGTGCCCGAGCCCAAGACCTTCGGCACCTTCGGCGAGCTGACCAATCTGGTTGGCGCGCTGGGCTTCAACAACGCCGTCGAGCGACTGTCGGGCAACAGCGTGCTGTGCATCGACGAGTTCGAGCTCGACGATCCGGGCGACACCATGCTGGTGTCGCGGCTGCTCTCGGAGCTGACCGCGCGCGGCGTGTCCGTGGTCGCCACTTCCAACACGCTGCCCGGTCAGCTGGGTGAGGGCCGGTTCGCCGCCCAGGACTTCCTGCGCGAGATCAAGAAGCTGGGCTCGCTGTTCGAGCCGATCCGCGTGGACGGCCCCGACTACCGCCATCGCGATCTGCCGCCCGCTCCGGAGCCCACCGCCCCCGAGCTGCTGGCCGAGCGCGCCTCTGCCACACCGGGTTCCACGCTCGACGATTTCGACGAGCTGACCAAGCATCTGAGCACCCTGCATCCGTCCCGCTACAACGCGCTCATCCAGGATGTGTCGGCGGTGTTCATCTCCGGCGTGCATCCGGTGACCGATCAGGCGGTGGCGCTGCGCATCGTGGTCCTGGCCGACCGGCTCTACGACGCGGGCACCCCCGTCACCGTGTCCGGGGCCAAGCTGGACCAGATCTTCACCCAGGAAATGCTGGACGGCGGCTACCGCAAGAAGTACCTGCGCGCCATCTCGCGTCTGCTCGCCCTGTCGCGGTTCGAGGCTCCGGCCACCGCGTCCTGAGACATGCCCGGTCACGAGCCGGGCATTCTACGAAGGAGTTACGCATGATCCGACCCCGCATGCTCGGCACGACCCTGGTGCTGGCCGCCGCGCTGTCCTTCGGCGCGGCTCCGGCCGTCGCATTCGCCGATACGCCCCCGGCCGCGATCGTGGCCCCGCCCGCGCCGACCGGCAATGTCCTGCTGACCACCGATGCCCGCTCGCTGAACCTGCAGGGCGTGGTGAACGCCCGCGACGCGGGCGGCTACCGCACGACCGACGGCCGCACCGTCCGCACCGGCCTGGTGTACCGCACCGGCGAACTGAGCAAGGCCACCGACTCGGATCTGTCGACTCTGACCGCCGATGACGTGAAGTCCGTCCACGATCTGCGGACCGGCTACGAGCAGCAGCTCATTGGCGTCGACAAGGTCCCGGCGGGCGCGACCGAGTTCCACGACGATGTGATCGGCCAGGCCACGCCGCAGGTCATGGCGTCGACCCTGGCCGCGGGCACCGACCTGTACCGCGCCTTCATCACCGCCCCCGGCGCGAACGAGGCGTTCGCGAACGTGCTCCGCGATATCGCCCACAACCCCGGCGCGGTGCTGTTCCACTGCACGGCGGGCAAGGACCGCACCGGCTGGACCAACGCCGTCCTGCTCACCATCCTCGGCGTGGACCGCGACACGGTCACCTACGACTACCTGCTGTCGAACTACTACCGCAATGCCAAAGACGGCGACATGCTCAACGGCGTCACCGCCGCAGCCCTCAACTCGGCCTTCGACCAGGCGAATCAGTCCTACGGCAGCTTCGACGACTACGTCCGCGACGGCCTGAAACTAACCGATGCGGACATCACCGCACTGAAGGCGAAACTGCTCTCCTGACACGAGCTGCCGAAGGAATTGTCATGACAGCTCTGATCGTGTGCACCTCCGTATCCCACGGCAACACCCAGCGGGTCGCGGAGGTGATCGGCGAGGTCCTCGAGGCCCGCATCGTCGATCCTGGGCAGCTCGATCCTGCCGAGCTGCCCGCCTACGACATGGTGGGATTCGGGTCCGGGATCTTCAATATGAACTTCCACCCGCGGCTGCGCCAGTTCATCCGCAAACTCCCCGCCTCCCAACGGCAGGAGGCATTCGTCTTCTGCACCAGCGGATTCCCCGAACCACGCCTGCGCCCCTACATGCACTCGATGGCGAACACCCTCGAGCAGAAGGGCTTCGAGGTCATCGGCGGCTTCTCCTGCCGCGCCTTCGACACCTGGCTCCCCCTGCGCTTGGTCGGCGGCATCAACAAGAACCGCCCCAATGCCGACGACCTGGCGGAGGCCCGCGCCTTCGCCGAAGCGTTGCGAGTTCGGCTGAGCGGCAATATCTGACCGATCCGGCCGGATGTCCGGCATGAATGAACCGCACGTCCCGCTCGCACGGAATGACCTTCATGGGGAGGCATTCCGTGACCAGGCGTTCGGACGGGGTGGTCGCGGGCGCGTTATCCACCGTGCACCGCATCTGCGAGCAGCTGACGGCTCTCAAACGCGCGGACGGGCGCTATGTGATCGGTCGCAAGGTGGCCGATCCGGGCACCGGCTGGTCCCTGGATCCGGGAGGATCTTGTGCTCGGGTGGCTGGCGGTTACGAGTCAGTCGAGTGAGGCTGCTTGTCGCCCTTGTCAGTCGTGGCGGTGGTGCGGCGGCGGATCTTGATACCCAGTTTCTCGGCTTCGCGCCGACGTGCCTCCCGTTGCTCGGGTGTCAGCCGCACACGGGTTGCGCGCATTGTTTCCTGCGTCAACGCACCCATTACACGCCTCCCGTCACGAATCCCTGAATGCGCCAAATATTACGCGCCGTATCCCAATCAACACCAACGATGTAGTAGCTGCGCGCGTCGATGAGCAGCACCTCTCGCTCGGCTCTGACGGTGGCGAGCTCACCCAGGCGCAGGGCTGGAGTGCCTGCGGGCACGATCAGATCCAGTATCACCGGGTTGTGGTGGCGCATCGAGCGCGGCGGGTATGCCAGACCGCACGTCGACATGAACCCTTCATGGGTGAATTCCTCCTCGACCAGTGCATACGCCGAATCGTCATCGACGATGCCGTACAGCGTGGCCTCGGATTCTCGGGTGACGCGCACAGGTTCTGGTAGCGGATACTTCGAGAGACCGGACCGGATGAGGCCGATGTGACGCTCCAGAACGGGTGTCATCGGGGCATGCCCCCACAACGCGTCGTTGATCAGCTGAAAGATGTTCAGGGCGTAAGCGCGGATCGCTCCGCTCTCCTCCGGGGTGAGAAGGGTGAGGTCCTGACCGGCGAGAGCAACCTCACCCAGCTGGGTCTTCGCGAAAACATCATCATTCGCATCCGCCACACGCGGATTGTTTCGCATCTCCACTCGCGCCGATTGGCACTTCGGTCTCTGTGTCCGAATCCACGTCTGTCTGCACCGGCGGCGAGCCTCCTTGGCATCTGACCCGCCCATGGAGAAAGCCCGGTCCCAACTCCCCGGGACCGGGCTTTTCGACTTTATGGCTAGGCGGAGTGCGCTTGTGCCGGAACCTGTTCAACAGCCGCGTGCACGGTAGCGCCACGTAGGCTGTACAACTCGCGGGCGCGGGCCGGGGTGATCGTCTCGAGCTTGGCAGGCGGTTCGGCCTTCAAGTGCTGCGTGAGGATCTGGCCTGCCATCGGGGCGATGAACGGGGCGGCCTTGCGGAGGCCGAACGAGGTGAACAAGGTGAAGAGCCACACGATGATTCGTGCCGGGATCTTGATGGCGAGATCCAGGAGAGCGGGGGTGTTGTAGTAGGGCCCGAGTTGGCGCATCCAGCGGGGCGTGATGGCCGAGGAGGCCAGTGAAAGGATGCGGCTGCCGAGGGCGTAGGAGGTGCCCGCGCCATTGCCGGGGGAGGTGCGCAGGAGGTGGCGCATGCCCTCGTCGGCGGCTTCGGAGTTGCACAGGCGCGGGCGGACGCGGGCGAAGTATTCGCGGACCTCGGCGCGGGAGCGGGGGACGTCTTCGGGCTTGCAGGTTTGCAGTTCGGCGGCGACGGCGCACTCCGCCCAGAACTGGGCGTCCTCCTCGGGAGTGAGCGGGCCGGGGCCGAAGACCTCGTAGGCCTTCATGACCGAATGCCAGCCGGTGATGTGGATCCACAGCTGCGTTTCGGGGCTGTTGGCGGCGTAGCGCTTGCCGCTGATGGGCTCGATGCCGGTCATGGGCGCGTGCACCTGCATGAGGTGCTCGGCGGCCTGGGTGGCGGTGCGCCCGTCGCCGATGGCGGCAATGAGGAAGTAGGCGAAGGTGTTGTCGAGGCGGCTGCGCGGGTTGGTGTAGATGCCGCGCGCGTCGGCGACGGCGGCGGTGAGGAACGGGTCGAAATGCTCGAGCACCACCGCACGCTGGAATCCGATGACCGCGGTGGGCGCGGTCCAGATCTTCCAGCTCATCGAACCCGGGCCAAAGAACCCGTAGTCGTCGCGTCGAAGCGTGGTCGGATCGAACCCCATCGTCACTCCCTTGTGCGTCGGCCGCCCAGCGGGTGCGCTGCATCTCCCGGCGGCGAATACAACGCAACCGTAGCAATTGCGGCGAGTGAATACAACGGTCGCGTAGGATTTTGTCGGAGCGGGTCCGGTCCAGCAGGCTGACCGGGTGGACCGATGGAGGCGGAACGGGAAGTGACGACATCACGCGCGGCGGCCGACCGTCCCAGGCGTCGCTATGCGCCGCGACTGCCCCCGGAAGAGCGCCGAGCCCAGCTGCTCGACGCGGCCTTCGAGGTCCTGGGGCGCGCGGAGTTGCACGAGCTCAGCATGGAAGCGGTCGCCAAGGCGGCGGGTGTGGGAAAACCGGTGCTGTACACCGTGTTCAAGACCCGTGCGGAACTGGTGGAAGCGCTGCTCGAACGCGAGATGGAGCGCGGCCTCGAGCAGGTGGCCGACACCCTGCCGACGGATGTGCTCGGCGCGGATCCGGTGGTGGTGGCCTCGAAGACGGTGGCCGCGTTCGTCGGTGTGGTGCTGGAGAATCCGACGCGCTGGCGCTTGATCCTGGCCAGTCCGGGCACTGCCCCCGAGGAATACCGTGCGGCCCTGCGCAGTTCGCGCACCGGCGTCTTCGATCAGGCCGAGGCGCTCATCCGCATGGGCGCCGCGCTCGATCCGCGCTGGGCGGCAATCGATTCCGGCTTGCTCACCAACTCGCTGCTCACCATTACCGAGATGCTCGGCACACTGGCCGTCAGCGACCCGGACGGCTATCCGCGCGAGCGCCTCGAGGATTTCGTGCGCTCGATAGTCCATCTCTTGAGCGGTCCGCCCGGACCGTGAACCCGGCTGAGATGATGCCGGGAACCGTTGTGGCGCTGAGAATCTCGTTTGTTACACGGTGGCGCGCCCCCAAAACTAGGGTCCATTACTACAGCTAACGGCCTCCGCATATGCTCCGACACAAGGGTCATGAGTACGACATACAGCCCCGCCCGCAAGTCCTCGGTTCTGCTGCGCGCCGGGTTCGCCGCCGCTGCGGTCACGGCCGGTCTGGTCGGATCCACCGGCCCTGCTGCCGCGCTCCCCAGTTTATCAGGCCACCATTTTCTCCACGACCGTCAGCCGTATTCCCGGACCCAGTTGCGCCGCGATCATCAATGCCACCGTCGTACCCCAGCCGCAATCCGGCGTGTTCGGTGTCCGGATCCGGATCACCCAGGACGGTGAGTTCTGCAGTGCGTACCGCATCGCGGTGGTGTGGCGCAATCTGGATTCCGGGTACAGCGACGGGCAGTCGCACCGGGTCAATATGAGCGGCGTGCTCGAGCACACGCCGGACAATGTGATCACCGGTTTCGGCACCGCGCCGGGCGCGGGCCGGGTGGAGGCCCGGATCGTCACCCAGTACGACGACGGCACCCAGCGCGAGTTGGAGGATCAGATCAGCGGCACGGCGACCTTCACGCTGGGCTGAACCGACGCCGACATCATCGGGAGCCGGGCCCGTATCGGGTCCGGCTCCTCATGATCGGGGCTCGATCACTTGCCGCGCTCGGCATCCCAGCGGTCGAGCAGCGCGGGGAATTCCTTGCCCATCCATACGAAAAAGTCGTGCATATCGCGCACGCGGGCGGCGTCCGGCCCGTTCGGATCGTCGAAGAGCGCCAGCCCGCGAGAGGTCGTCTCGGTGAGGTTGTCGTACATACCGCTCTGCTGGCGGCTGAGTTCGGGCAGGATGCCGGGACGGACCGTGTAGTAGTCGCGGCGGTCACCGGGCTTGGTGGTCTTCTCGACCCAGCGCATGGTGGTCAGGGTCTTGAGGGAGCTGGAGATCGAGCCCTTGGACGCCTGCAGCGCCTCGGCGATCTGATTGAAGGTCTGCTGCGGCGGATTGCTGACCAGCAGCCAGCCGACGGTGCGGCCGACCATCCGGACCAGTCCCATGCGTTCGAGGACGAGCGCGAAATCCTCCACGAATGCCAGTTGGGCCTCGGTGGGGGCGGTGGACTCGGCTGCGCTGCTGGGTTCCGGGGTTGCGCTGGTCATGACTCGAGTATTCCTTCCAGGTGGAACGGCGAAACGGGGTGGGTCCGATGACCCACCCCGCGGGGACTGCTACACCGCGAGATCGCGGCGGTCGAAGACGGTGAGCCCGAGGCCGATTGCGACGGCGATCAGGGCGGCGAGCACCGCCATGTTCCCGGCGTCGAAGCCCGAGATGACCGGTGCGCCGCCGACTCCGTAGTGGAACGGGGACACCTTCTGCAGCCAGCTCGCCCCGTCGATGATCCCGCCGAGGCTGTTGGCGAGGTAACCGCCGACCACCAGCAGGGCGGTCAGGCCGAGGGGTTGGGCGCGGTGGCCGGTGATCGTGCCGACCGCCTGGGTCAGCGCGCCGACGGCGAGCGCCAGCAGGCCGAGGCCGAGCGCGGCGGCGAGGATATTGCCTGTCGGGATGTCCATCTTCCCGGCATTGGTTCCGGCGATCACGCTGAGCCCGAGCACTGTGGTGACGATGCCGATCTGCACGGCTAGCGCCGCGAACCGCTGCACCAGGAACGAGGTACGGCCGACCGGTTGCGCCAGCAGCAGATCCAGGACGCCGCTGTCCTCCTGGGAGGCGGTGCGAGCGCCCATGGTGATCGCGAAGATGAGTATGAGCAGCATGCCGATCAGCGCGAATATGGTGGAGTGCAGATATCCGGCGGCGGTGCCGAAATCGTTCAGGCCCATGGCGGTGTACATGTCGTTCTGCTTGATGTTCAGCGAGCCTTGGTCTTTCAGGGACTGGAAGCTTGGCAGATACATCATGGGGACGATGGCGAAGCCGATCGACCAGCCGATGAGGGCGCGCCGCTGTTCTTTGAGGGTGCGGGTGAAAACCGAGGTGGTCATTGGTTTCCTCTGTGCGAGAAGGTATTCGGTGGTTCGGGAGAGGGGCGCGTCAGCGGCGCTCGTAGAGGTCGAAGAACAGCTCTTCGAGATTGGGCTCGGTGGACAGCACGCTGACGAGCGGGTACTTGGCCGAGGTCTTGAACAGCGCGTCGACCTCGCCTTCGGTGGTGCAGCGCAGGGTGTTTCCCTCGATGACGAGATCGCGCACGCCCGGCAGGTTGCCGAAGTCGTCGGCGAAGACGTTCTCGCCGAACACGATTTCCACCGTGCGCGGCGCCCGGCGGCGCAGATCCTCGACATTCTCGGTGCCCAGCAGCCGTCCGGCGCGCATGATGACGGCGCGATCCGCGGTCTGCTGCACCTCGGTGAGGATGTGCGAGGACATGAACACCGTCTGCCCGTTGGCCTTGGCCTCTTCCACCAGCCCCAGGAACCGTTGCTGCAGTAGCGGATCCAGCCCGGAAGTCGGCTCGTCGAGAATGAGCAGATCGGGCGAGTGCATGAACGCCGCCACGATCCCGACCTTCTGCTTGTTGCCCTTGCTCATCGACCCGACCTTCTTGGACAGATCCAGATCCAGCAGCTGCGCCAGCTCGTCGATCCGCCCCGCGGCCACGGTCCCGCGTTGCCCCGCAAAGTAATTCAGCAGCTCCTTGGCGGTATTCCGGCCTTCCAGCGTCAGCTCGCCCGGCAGGTACCCGATGCGCTTGCGCAGCTCCGGACCACCCGCCTGGGGATCGACGCCGAACACCTCGACGTGTCCCGAGGTGGGCCGGATCAGATCGAGCAGGATGCGAATCGTGGTGGACTTCCCGGCCCCATTGGGTCCCAGGAACCCGAACACCTCACCCTGCGCGACCTCCAGGTTCAGGTCCGTCAGCGCGACATTCTTGCCGTAATGCTTGCTCAGACCTGCGACGCGAACAGCGGGGGCGGTCATCTCGTACTCCTTAGAAGCGGTCTCGCACTCAGTTCTGCATGTGCGATGTGTTCAGTCTGCACTGGACATCTAGAACCTGTCAATGCGTGGCACCGAGGAGTCGAGCTGTGATCTGGATCGCGCGACTCAGCGCGCCCCGGCCTCGATCAGCGTCATGGCCATGCGGCCGCGCCTGCCGCGCGCCGCGAGCGTCAATGCGGTCTCGCCGTCGGCATTTCCGGCATTGACGTCGGCGCCGCCCGCGAGCAGCACCCGCGCTACGGCAATCTGGTTGTTCCGCACCGCGATATGCAGCGGCAAGTCGCCGTTCGCAGTGCGAGCGTTCGGGTCCGCACCTACCAGCATGAGGACCGCATCGGCGCGCCCGCGGATCACCGCCGTATGCATCAGGGTGCCGTCGCCATCGGATTCCGCGGGATCCGCTCCGGCCGCGAGCAGCAGCCGCGCGACCCCGCCCCGCGCCTCGAACAGCGCGACGAACAACGGTGTCTTGCCCGAGGCGGTGCGCCCGCCCAGGTCCGCTCCCGCCGCGACGAGCTGGCAGACGACCCGCTCGGCGCCCGCGGAGACCGCGATGTGCAGCGGGGTGATGCCGTCCGCGGGCGCGCGATCACCGTTCTACGCATGGTTCCCCCGGACAGTAACTGGAATCAGTTTCCCCCTTGACGCGGTCGCGAAGCTATGGATATCTTCGGAACCCTCATGGGAACCTTGATTTTCTTCCTGTAATCGCCTCGCCGCGTTGAGCTTCGCTCCGCCGCGAGATCCACCCACACGTATTCGCTTGTCGGCGTACCTCTTTGCATGCCTGCCCGTTCCGGGCTCCGGCATGTCCGCGTGTGGGTTCCCCAGCGATCCGGCTCATGCCGAGAACAGGAGACCACCTTGCTTACCGCTAGTGCCCAACTCACCCTCTCCGACGTCACCAAGCGCTACGACGACCGCGTCATTCTCGATACCGTCGGCCTGTCCATCCGCCCGGGTGAGAAGGTCGGCATCGTCAGCGACAACGGCTCCGGCAAATCCACTCTGCTGCGGCTGATTTCGGGCCGTGAGCTGCCCGACAACGGTGAGCTCACCGTGCAGTCGCCCGGCGGTATGGGCTACCTCGCCCAAACCCTGGACCTGCCCCCGACGGCCACCGTCGCCGCGGCGATCGACGTCGCCCTGGCCGATATCCGGGACCTGGAAGCCCGGATGCGCGCGGCCGAACAGGGCCTCGCCGATCCCGGCCCGCTCGGGGACCGTCTCGACGCGTACGCCGAGCTGGCGGCCCGATTCGAGGCGCGCGGCGGCTACCTCGCCGATCAGCGCGTGGACACCGCCCTGCACGGTCTCGGCCTGCCGGACCTGGACCGAACCCGCCCGCTGGGCGCCCTGTCCGGTGGTGAACGCAGCCGCCTGGCCCTCGCGGCCACCCTTGCCGCCGCCCCGGAGCTGCTGCTGCTCGACGAGCCCACCAATGACCTGGACGACAGTGCCGTGGAATGGCTCGAACAGCACCTGCGATCCCACCGGGGGACCGTGGTGGCGGTAACCCACGACCGAGTCTTCCTGGAACGCATCACCTCCACGATCCTGGAGGTCGAAGCGGGCCGAATCACCCGCTACGGCAACGGCTACGAGGGTTACCTCACGGACAAAGCCGCCGAACGCCGCCGACAGCAACTGGAACACGATGAGTGGCGCGCCGAACTAGCCCGCAGCCAGCGCTTGGCCGCCTCGAATGTGGTGCGCCTCGACGCGATTCCGCGAAACCTCCCCAAAGCGGGCTTCGGCTTCGGCGCATTTCGCGCCCGAGGCCGAGCCCACGGCGCCATGTCCCGCATCCGCCAAGCCAAGGAACGCGTCGACCGCCTCACCGACAACCCGATCGCCCCACCCCCGGACCAGCTGCGCTTCACAGCGGAACTGGCCGCGAAACCTGACAGCGCCACCTTGGCAGCTGTTGCGGTCGGGCAGGTCGACGGTGTCCACCCATCGGATCCGTTGGCGGCACAGTCGACTTCGGGCGGCTCGCAGCCGGTGGTGGAGCTGACCGGTGTCGTGGTGAACGATCGCCTCCAACTCGACGGTTTGCGCCTAGGCGCCTCCGACCGCCTGCTGGTGACCGGCCCCAACGGCGCAGGCAAAACCACGCTGCTCCGCTTGCTCGCCGGAAAGATCACCCCGGACACGGGCGCGGTGACAATCCACGGCCGCGTAGGCCACCTACGACAGGAAGAATCGCCCTGGCAACTGAATCTCACTGTCCTGCAAGCCTTCGGCTCCGGCCGCGTCGGCTACCCCGACGAGTACGCCGACCAACTGCTCAGCCTGGGCCTGTTCCGCCCGGCTGAGCTGACCCTGCGCATCGGCGAACTCTCCTACGGCCAACGCCGTCGCATCGAACTGGCCGGCCTGGTAACCGATCCGGCCGACCTACTCCTCCTCGACGAACCCACCAACCACCTCTCCCCAGGCTTGGTGGAAGACCTCGAACAAGCGCTGGCCGGATATCCTGGCGCAGTGGTCCTGGTAACCCACGACCGCCGCATGCGAGCCCAGTTCACCGGCCGCCGTTTGGAGTTGCGCGCGGGCGTCCGCGCCGACCGCGCGGCCGCATGACCCGTCGGATTCGGCGCTCGTGATCAATGCCACGCCCCGCACGGCGCGTTACGCTCTACGCTCGCAGGGATTTTCGTGAGAGGGGAGCTGTCGTGGGGGGCGGGCCTACACCGGTACGACGACGACATGTGGCTGGGCGGGCGCGTTCACTGCGCCCGCCCACACCTCCATTACAGGATCTGCCGCCGCGGTCACCGTGGCGACGCATCCGCGATGTCATCCATCGGTTCGCCATCTGGCAGGGATGGACGAGTCTTACCGCGGTAGTCACGACTCTGGCTGCGGTTGGCGCCCTTTGGTTCACTGGTCAGTCTTTGCGAGCCACATTGGAAGCAGGGGTGACAGACCGTTTTCAGAAGGCTGCTGAACTACTCGGTTCGGACAACATCGATGCGCGCGTAGCAGGCATATATCTGTTCGAACGACTCGCGAGAGATTCTCCCGCTGATCATCCGGTGATCTTCACCGTGCTCACCGAGTTCTTGCGGACGAGCGCAGCCAAGACGGGGTGCGAGCAGGCGGAACGGAGTTCAACCAAACCAGCACCACCCGATATTCGAGCGGTGCTGACCGCGATCGTGCGTCGGGATAACAGTCGTGATAGTGACCCACTGAACTTGGGATATACATGTTTGACGTCCGGTTGGCTCTCCAACGCGAGCTTGGTCGACGCGAGTTTTTACAGGGCGAATCTTGTCGATGTGTCTTTTCTCGAGACCGACCTGTCCCGCGCAATCTTTTTTGAAGCGAACCTGTCGGGCGCTACAGCTACGCTGGCGAACCTGCCAAGCGCCTCCTTCGTAGGGGCGGATCTCACCTATGCTGTGCTGGCCGGTGCGAATCTCGCCGACGCGAACCTCGGCTGTGGGCTCGTTTCTCTGGATGCCCCGCCTACATGCGCGAATCTGACAGGTGTAGAGCTAGATTGCGTAACTGGTGGCGACGGCTGGCGGAGGTGCGCGAGTCTCATAGATGCGAGGCTGACTGGAGCGAATCTCGCCTCTGCCGATCTAGAGCGTGCCAATCTCACTGGAGCGAGCCTTGATTGCTTTCAGCTCCCCGGTCAAGAACGTTGCGTGAACCTCACGGGCGCAAATCTTGCTGGCGCGAATCTTACTGGCGCTGACCTCACGGGCGCTGACCTCACGGGCGCTGACCTCACGAACATCTACTACGACAGTTCGACTGTCTGGCCTGCCGGGTTCACGCCACCGCCGAGCCGTCAGGATCCGTGACTGCCACAGCGCCTTTCGATCAGAACTCCAGCAGCATGATGTAGTCGTCGTGGCGCTGGGCGCCGACCATGAAGGTCTTGGTGCTAGCCACGGTGAAGCCCTGTTTGGTGTAGAAGCGTTGGGCGCGAACGTTTTTCTGGTTCACGCCCAGCCAGACGCCGATGCTGCCTGCGGCGCGGGCCGCGTCGAGGGCGGCGGTCATCAGGTGGGCGGAGACGCCGCCGTGGTGTTCGGGGAGGACGTAGACCTTGGACACTTCGATCAGGTTGGGGAACTCGGTTTCCGTGGCGGGGGTGAGGGTCGCGACCACGTCCGGGTCGGCGGGGGCGAAGGCGTTGAGGAGGGCGTAGCCGATGATCTTGTCTTCGGCTACCGCCTTGAGGACGATGCGATTCGGGTCGGCGAGGTATTCGGTGAAATGCCGGGGGGAGAGGACGTTGGCGATGAATTCGGCGGCGTCTTCGGGGGTGGTTTCGGGTGGGCAGGCCAGTGGGAAAGTGATGGCGGCGACTTCGCTCAGGGGTTCGGCGTCGGTGGACTGGGCTTGTTCGATGATCACTGCGCTGCTCACTTGTCCAGTGAAGCACGGCCCGGGGCGGGCTCGACGGCGGGCGAGGTCAGGGGGTGGAAGGTGCGGGCGAAGGCGATGAGGATGATCGCGAAGAGCAGGGGGATCACGAATCCGGCGCGCAGGGTGAGGGCCGCCGCTATGCCGCCGACGAATACGCCCCCGACCAGTGTTCCGGCGTAGTTGAACAGATTCAGGCGGGCGATGAGCGAGTCGAGGGCGCGGCCGCTGGTGAGTTGGCCTGCTTCGCTGAAGCACAGCGGCACGATCATCGGCAGGCCGAGACCGGCTACCAGGAATCCGAGGATGGCGATTTCCGGTCCGGGGGCGGCCACGACTATGGCGAGGCCGAGGGTTCCGACGAGTGCCGCGGCGCGCACGACGGCGCGCGGGCCGAAGCGGCGCACCCAGAGATCGCCGGTGAGGCGGCCCAGCAGGGACGCGCCTTGGTACGCCGCCAAGGCGAGGGCCGCCGTCGACGAGGTGGCGCGGAGGATGTCGGTGAGATACAGCGTGGACCAGTTGCCGACCGCGAAGTCGATGGCGAAGGCCAGGGCGACGACCGCGCCGAAGGCGAGGAAGAGCCGGGCCGGGACCGATTCGGCGGGTTCGGGTTCGGCGGGGCCGGATTCGGCCTGCTGGGTGCCGAGCAGCCGGGGCCCGGCGGCGAGTCCCGCGGCCAGCACGATGGCGGCGGCGGTCAGGAGGGAGAGTTCGAGCGAGACGTCGGCGGCCTCGAATATCGAGACGAACAGCGCTCCGGTAATGGCTCCGGCGCTCCATGCCGCGTAGAACGAGGACAGCACGAATCGCCCGTAGCCGTGCTGGATGAACACCGCCTGCATATTCGTGCCCGCGTCCACGATGCCCACGGCCACGCCGTAACAGCCGAGCGTCACGAATACCACGACGATATTCGGTGACAGCGCCACCGCGGTTCCGGTGACGGCAATGAGACCCAAGCCGATGCGCAGCGCCGCCCGGCTGGACCAGCGCAGCGCCATTCGTTCCGCGAGCAGGCTGCCGCCGCCCGCGAGCAGCGAAATCATGGCGATGGAGACGACGATGAGGGTGTCGGTCAGCCCGAATTTGTCCCGCTGCTGCGGTAGTTCGGTGAGGACGACGGCGAGAAAGAATCCTTGCAGGGCGAATGCCACCGAGTTCGCGACGCGCGCCCGTCTGAGCAGAGCATTCGGGGCTTGCGTGTCGAACATTTCGAAAGAGTAGCGGCGGCAGCCCCGTCCGGCATCCGCAATGAGGGTGGAAGGTAATGGTTCGCGAGGATGAATTACGCGGAACTCGTCTCCGACGCGGCGGCTCCGGACGCGCCTACGCGGCCGCTCATCTGAATCCTCGTCCCAGCCACCCCGTCCCGACCGCTCCGTCCCGACCGCCCCGTCCTAGCCGCTCCCGTCCCGACCGCTCCGTCGCGTCCCGGCCGTCTCGCATTGCCCGCCCAGTCCGACGGTCCTCGGCCCGGATGCGAGGACCGGCCACCCGCTGCGAAACGGCCGAGCGCAACACGCCGCTGGCGCCTGGACTTTGCCCCTTATCGTCGCCGATTACGGCAGATCCATCCCCGGGATCACGACTCCTTGCCCATGATGTACCCGCTCCTTCGACCGAACCATCAAGCGGGTGAACGGATTCAACCTCATGGTCTTGTCACGATCGGCGTCGCCGTTCATTACGTACCGCTCGCGATCGGATAACGAATCTGGCCGCTTTGCTGTGAAGGGCACTGTTGGCTCGGGCACTCTGGAAGTACGGCGTGGGCTGGTGGTTCCCGGAACAGCGGGGGCGGTCCATGTGGTGGAAGTGGCTGGGGATGTGATCGTGTGAGCACGAGGCGAGTGGAAGTTCCGCAGCGGCGGCCGGTGGCGCTCGCCGATCCGCGACCGAATCGGAAAACGGCTGTTGCGGATTCGCGCGGCCATGCGCCGGGGGAGCATTGCATCGAACCCGGCTGTGTCGATTGCCGCTGGGATGCTCAACGGCTGAAGTACTGGCTACGGGGCAGGCTGCTCGCGGCCGGGGCCGAGGAGGCCCAGGTCGATGTGTCCCTGGGCGCTCATGTTCCGGATGTCCTGTGGCGCAAGGGCGATCGACTGGTCGTCATTCAGGTGTCCAGCGCGCCACCGGAGTTGACGCGCGCCCGCGCCCTCACCAATGTGCTGCGGACCAGCGGTTGTAGCGAGGTGCTATGGATTTGCCCGCCCGGTTTCTGGACGGCGCAACTGCCCGCGCTGTGTATCGATGATTTCGCGGCCGAGGGCTGCGAATACCGGGCTGTCGGTGGGCTGCTGACCACCGGACCGGGCGGTGTGGTCACCCCCAGCCACGCCGCGTGCGACTTGCGCGATTTCATTTCGGGTTGGGTGGCGGAAGAGTTCGCGTACGGCTTCCGCGACGAGCACACGGGAGGTTGGGCCAAGGTGACCGACTGGGAGCGGCACACCCGCACACAGGCGGCCGTTATCGCACGGCAACGACAGGAGCTGATGAATCAGCGCACGGCACTCGCCCTGGCCCGCAAGATCACTCGCGACAAGTCCAAGCAGTTGCTCCGCATGACCCATCGCCTGGAACGTGCCGAACAGGCCGCCCAGGATCAGGCCGACGACCTCGCCCAGGTCCGCCGCCGCTTGGCCGACCACGACCGCGTGGACGCCACCCTCCGCCTCACCGTCGCGGGCCAGCGCGCGGCGGTCCGGAACTGGCAACTCATCACTTGGTTCGCCCTGCTGATAATCGTCACCTTCATCGTGGCCGGATTGGTGGTGGTCTGACCGACTACCGCTACAGGGGCGCGGTGGGCCACCACCGGTCGCGCAGGTCCTGCCCGGACGATCCGCCGAGCAACTGCACGCGGCAGTGGCTTCTGGGCGCATCGAAGCCGATCGTCATCTGGCCCGCGCGCCCGGTGGATGTGGGTCCCCACACCGAGCGGCCGGAGCCGGAGGCACGGACCCATGTCTCCTGTCCTTCGTCTCCGGAGCCGGGTTCGAGGGCAGGATAGGCGGAACGGTCGGCCTTGCACGTCACGCGTAGCGCGGTGACCGGGTTGCTGTCCCCCGAGCATTGCAAGACGGCCTCGGCGAGAACGGAATCGGTGGAGACGACGCGCCCGCCGCTATCGGTGGGACTGCACCGCAGGCTGCCGAACCCGCTCGTCGCGGGCGTGGCCGGAAGCAGGTCGGGGAAGGTGTCGACAATGAAACCGAACCGGCCCCAACCGGATGCGGTCGCCGAGGTGGTGGCGGCAGCGGAGGCCGGTAGCGGAGCGGACGGGCCAGTGCCCGGCGCGGCGCTCTGCCCCGAATCCCGCAGGGTCACCGCGAGCACCACCGCGATCGTCGCGACCGTCGCTCCGCCCGCCACGGCGACGGTGACCCGATGCCGCCGGTCGACCGGTGGCGCGTGCAGCGCGGCCCGGGCAGCCTCCGCCAGCTCATCGCAACCGTCGTAGCGAGCCGCCGGATCCTTGGCCATGGCCCGCGCGACCACCGCGTCCAGGGCCGCCGGTAGCGCGCGCCGGACGGCGCTGGGCCGGGGCGGCGGCACGGTCATATGCGCGTGCATGACGGCCACGGTCGAGTCGCGCGGGAATGGCACTGTGCCCGTGAGCATGTGGTATAGGGTGCAGCCCAGCGCGTACACGTCGGCGCGGTGATCGAGCGCATCCCCGCGTATCTGCTCGGGCGCGGCATAGGCCAGCGAGAACGGCGCTCGCCGCGCGCTCGTCGAATCGTCTGCCGCACCGGCGATTCCGAAGTCCGTGACCAGCACCCGATCCGCGCCGTCGGCGGCCGGTTCGAGGAGAATATTGGCCGGTTTCACATCCCGGTGCAGCAGTCCGGCGCGATGCGCATCGTCCAATCCGGCCGTCGCGCCGGTAATGATGTCGACCGCCCGCGCGGGCGGCACCGGCCCGTCGCCGCCTATCAGTTCCGCCACGTTGTATCCGGCGACGAATTGCATGGCGATCCACCACATGTCGTCGTCGACCCCGCGGTCGTGGATGGCGACGATATTCGGATGGTCGAGCCGCGCGGCGATCTGCGCCTCGCGATGGAATCCGGGTCCGTCATCGGCGCTATGGCCGGCGAACAGCACCTTCAGCGCGACCTGGCGCGGCAGCCGCGGATGCCGCGCCAGGTAAACCGCTCCCGCGCCGCCGCTCCCGCGCCGCCGCTCCCGAGCAGCCGCTCGATTCGATACCCGGCGACGACCGACCCGGGCCCTAATGTCCGCATTCCCGATTAGCGGGCCTTGACCAGCAGCGCGTACTGCGCCGCCGCCGTCTGCAGCACCGACTTCTGGTCGGTCGCATTGACATTGGCGACATATCTGCCGTCCATGACCTGGCAGTAATAGAACTCGAACCGAGGGTCACGGCTGCGGAAGAAGGCCGCGTCGTCGACCCCGGCCGGACCGGCGATCTTCTCATCGGTGGTCGCGAATTCCGCTCCGCGCGCATCGAAGTACTGCCGCGCCCGCGCCGGATCCTGCAAGCGCAACAGCCACCGATCGTCGACCACACCCATGCGGTCGACGACAGGTCGATCGGCCGCGGTGTTGTTGATGTCCCGCGTCCACTGGTCGGCCCCGCCGGGCCCGTAGACCACGCCGGTGGCGGCGTGCACCCCGCCGTATCCGGCGGTCGTGCCCCGATCGAGATTGGTGATGGCCGGATACGGCCACTTCCCGGCCTGCGCGGGCACCATCCGCCGCAGCATCCCGTCGGTATCGAAGGCCAGCGTCGCCAGTTTGTCCGCGGGCGTGGCGCTGAACGTGCCCAGCCGCGGCAACTGGGCGTCGAAGGTGGCCGTGGCGACGGCGGTCATCGCGGCCAGATCGGTGGTCGCATCGGTGATGAAGAGCGTCACGACATAGGACCCGCGCGCGACGGTGGCCGCGAGGGTCGGCACCTGCGGCCGCCAATGCGCGCGGGCGTCGGCATGACCGGCCAGCGGAACGGTGACATTGTCGGCGCTCACGGCGGCATCGGCCGTATCGATCTCCTGGGCGGCGGCGCGGGCCGCGGCCTCGTCGGGCAGCCGCAGTACCGTGATCCGCAGCGACTTCGATTTCCCGATGATCGGCCGGAAGTTGCTCGGATCCACGGTATCCGCGCCGCCGACGGTGTATCCGGTGATCATGCCGCGGTTCGTCAGCACCGGGCTGATGGCGTCGGCCAGAATTCCGGTCGTGTCCTGCGGTGTCGGCAGCAGCGACGGATGGCCGAAGGCGTAGGGCTTGCCGATGTCGTACGGATTGACGACGGCCTCGCCCAGCCGCGCCGCCTCGATGATCCGGCCGTAGGACTCGTCACTGTTCGCGGGCTCGCTCAGCGGGTCGCCGCCGAACGCGCCGACATCCAGGTGACTCAGATCCGGTGCGGGCGTGGTCGATGTCGCGGGCGTACCCGGTACCGGGTTGCCGGTCGATCCCGACTCCCCGGTACAGCCCGTCAGCGGGACGGCCGCGAGCGCGATGGCCACCATCGCTGTCGCGCATGCTTTTCGGTCAGACCGGCGCACCCGGCCACCACCTTTCGTAGAGCGTCTGCCCCGACCCGTTACGGCTGTATGCCGTGAGCAGGCAGAATGATTGGGCCGGATTGTCGAAGCTGATCTGGAGCACGCCGGTGGTGCGGCCGTCGGCGTCCGGCCCGTCGCCCCAGAACGCCCGGCCGCTTCCGGAATTCCGAGTCCATTGCTGCTCACCGGCTTTCGTAATATTGGGCAGCGCTTGCGCGGGAAACGGCAGGTTCGAGGAGTTGCAGGCCAGTGTGAGGCTGGACAGCGGATTGCCGTCGCCGGTGCAGCTCATCGCATCGAAGTCGGGGGCGACCGACGACGGCATCACGGTCGCGTTGACTTGGCTGCGCAGGCAGCGCAATCCGCGATATCCGGTGCCGAGTGCCGTATGCGGCAACAGATCGGGGAAGGCGGAGACGATATAGCCGACCGGGCCCCACTGGGCCGAAAAGTCCATGGTCGTGGTGGGGGCCGAGGTCGTGCTGGTGCCGGTCGCTGCTACCGGAGAGTCGTCGGGTGATCCGGTGGACCGGATTCCGAGCCCGACGGCCACGGCCACGGCGAGCACGAGAACGGCTGCGGCCATGATGATTCTGAGTCGTCGCCGGGCGGGCGGGATCGGTTCGGCGGGTTGGTCCTGGCCGCGCAGCGCCGCAGCGGCGGCCGCGGCGAGCGCGCCGCAGGTGGGATAGCGTTCGCCCGGATTCTTGGCCATGGCTCGCGCGATGACGCCGTCCAGCTGCGCGGGCAATCCCGGGACGAGCAGCGACGGCCGCGGCGGCGGATCGGTTAGATGCGCGAACATAATGGCGGCCGGGGTGGGCCGCGGGAACGGTTTGGATCCGGTGAGCAGGTGGTACAGGGTGCCGCCGAGGGCGTACACGTCCGCGCGGTGATCGAGTGGCTCGCCGCTGATCTGCTCCGGTGCGGCATAGGCGACGGTGGCCAGCACCTCGCCGTCGGCCGTGAGCGCCGTCGATTCGGCTGTGGCCCGGGCGATTCCGAAGTCCGTGACCAGGACCCGGTCGGCCGCACCGGATTTCGGGGAGACCAGGATATTGGCGGGTTTGACGTCGCGGTGCAGCAGGCCCGCACCGTGGGCGGTGTCCAGGCCGCGGGCGGCCTCGGTGATGATGTGCAGGGCTCGTTCGGGCGGGAGGGCGCTGGGGCCCGAGGCCGCCAGGTCGGCGGCGTCGCAGCCCTCCACGTACTGCATGGCTATCCACAGCGCGCCTTCGAAGACGCCGCGGTCGTGGGTGGCCACCACATTGGGATGGCTCAATCGCCCGGCCAATTCGGCCTCGCGGAGAAACCGGGCCCGGAACTCGCGGTCGGCACTGGGGCCCTGGTTCAGGACCTTCAGTGCGTCGTAGCGGGGTAGGCGGGGGTGTTTGACCAGGTAGACCGAGCCCATGCCGCCGGAGCCGAGTTTGCGGATCACGCGGTAGCCTGCGAAGACCTCGCCCACCCGTAGCACTACCGATCCTCCCCGGAACCCGCCGACAGCAGGTCATTCATACCGCACTTCGGGGCCGGGCGCGCGGCATTGGCGAGTGGCGGGTTTTCGTATTTCCGAATCAATTCGACGGCATTGCCGCGGTAGACGTTAATCCAGCCGAATCTATGGGCTGAACACGGGTTTTCGTAGGAACCTACGAATCCCTTCGGAAGGCCCCGATGTGATTTGGCCCACCAGCGGCGACTGGCGTACTTTCGGCAGCACACCCGGCGCATAGGACCTGGAAGGAGGCGACCGCGGATGTTCACTCGCTCCGATCTCCGTCGCCTCGCGCACCGCACGGTGTGGGTTCCGGGTCGCGTCGCCCACGGCTTCTGACATCCGTTTTCTCGATGTCCTGATTCGCTTCCCCGGCCTGTGGGTTTGCGTGCTCGAAGTAGAAAGCGGCCTAGAATGAAAATTCGAGATATAAACATGCCCGGATTCGGAAATGGGGGCGTGTCGTGACTACGCCACAGATCAAAATCAACGGCACGGTGACGCCGATTTCGGCCGCCCCGCACACGTCGATCCTGGACTTCCTGCGTGATCGCGGTCTGACCGGAGCCAAGGAAGGCTGCGCCGAGGGCGAATGTGGCGCCTGTTCGATTCTGGTGGCGCGGCCCGGTGTCGTGGAGCCCACCGAATGGGTGGCGGTCAATGCGTGCCTGATTCCCGCGGCCTCGCTCGACGGCCAGGAAATCATCACCTCCGAGGGTCTGGGCACGCCCGCCGAGATGCATCCGGTGCAGCGTGAAATGGCGGTGCGCGGTGGATCGCAGTGCGGTTACTGCACCCCCGGATTCATTTGCAGCATGGCCGCCGAGTACTACCGCCCCGATCGCGTGCCTGGCGCATCCGTCTGCGGCAGCGCGAACGGCGCGGCGAACGGCAGCGTCAACGGGACTGCCAACGGCTCTGTGAATGGCTCCGTGAACGGTAATGGCAGCGCCGCCAATGGCCACGCCGCCAATGGCGCCAACGGCCACGCCAAGCCCTGCGGCGGCCACGCCGCCCAGGCCGCCCACGAGGGCGACGATCACGAGCACGGCCCCAATGGTTTCGACCTGCACGCGCTGAGCGGCAACCTCTGCCGCTGCACCGGCTACCGACCGATTCGCGACGCCGCCTACGCGGTCGGCGCACCGGAGGCCGACGATCCGCTGGCCCAGCGCCGCGCCCAGGCCCCGGCCGAGCCGGTGCCCACCGAGCTGACCCAGGACGGCCGCACCTTCGTGCGCCCCGCCACCCTGGCCGAGGCCCTGCGCCTGCGCCGCGAGCACCCGGAGGCGGTCGTCGTCGCGGGCAGCACCGACTGGGGCGTCGAGGTGAATATCCGTTCCCGCCGTGCGGATTACGTCATCGCCGTCGACCGGCTCGCCGAAATGCGCGGTCTGCGTGTGGAATCCGATCACATCGAGATCGGCGCCGCGCTCACCCTCGCCGAGATCGAACGCCGCCTCGACGGCAGCGTCCCGTTGCTCGCGCAGCTGTTCCCGCAGTTCGCTTCCCGCCTGATCCGCAATAGCGCGACCCTGGGCGGCAACCTGGGTACCGGCTCCCCGATCGGTGGCAGCCCGCCGGTCCTGCTGGCCCTGGGCGCGTCGGTCGTACTGGCCGACGCCGACGGTGAACGCGAAGTGCCCCTTGCGGATTACTTCACCGGCTACCGCCAGTCGGTGCGCCGCCCGGACGAGCTGATCAAGGCCGTGCGCATTCCCACCCCGCTGGCCCCGGTCACCGCCTTCCACAAGATCGCCAAGCGTCGTTTCGACGATATCTCCAGTGTCGCTGTCGCTTTCGCGCTCGATATCGAGGACGGCGTGGTGCGCTCGGCGCGCATCGGCCTGGGCGGTGTGGCCGCCACCCCGATTCGCGCTCTCGAGGCCGAGGCCGCGCTGGTCGGCCAGCCGTGGTCGGAGGACACCGTCGCGGCGGCCGCGGCCATCCTGCGCGAGGCGGGCACCCCGATGAACGATCACCGCGCCAGCGCCCGGTATCGCACCGCGATGCTCGGCCAGAGCCTGCTGAAACTGTATGCGGATACCACCGCCGGGAAGGTGCTGTCATGAGCCACCTGTCACAGCGACCGGAGAGCCCCGTGGTGGGCGTGTCCATGCCGCACGAGGCCGCCTCGCTGCATGTCACCGGCACGGCCCTCTACACCGATGACCTGGTGTACCGCACCAAGGACATCCTGCACGCCTACCCGGTGCAGGCCTTCGAGACCCACGCCCGCATCAAGGAGATTCGCACCGAGCCCGCGCTGGCGGTGCCCGGTGTGGTCCGCGTGCTCACGGCCGCGGATGTGCCGGGCGTCAACGACGCCGGTGTGAAGCACGACGAGCCGCTGTTCCCGACCGAGGAGGTCTGCTTCCACGGTCATGCCGTGTGCTGGGTGCTCGGCGAGACCCTCGAAGCGGCGCGCCTTGGCGCGGCGGCGGTGGAAGTCGACACCGAACCGCTGCCCTCGCTCATCACCATCAAGGAAGCGATCGAGGCGGGGGCCTACCAGGGCGCGCAGCCGCTGGTGCAGCGCGGCGACGTCGAGACCGGTTTCGCCGAGGCGGAGCACATCTTCACCGGTGAGTTCCAGTTCTCCGATCAGGAGCACTTCTACCTCGAGACCCATGCCGCGCTCGCCCTGGTGGACGAGAACGGGCAGATCTTCATCCAGTCCAGCACCCAGCATCCGTCGGAGACGCAGGAGATCGTCGCCCACGTCATGGGTCTGACCAACTCCGAGGTCACCGTGCAGTGCCTGCGCATGGGCGGCGGCTTCGGCGGCAAGGAGATGCAGCCGCACGGGTTCGCGGCCATCGCCGCGCTCGGCGCGAAGCTCACCGGTCGTCCGGTTCGCTTGCGGCTCAACCGCACTCAGGACCTGACCATGTCGGGTAAGCGGCACGGCTTCTACGCCACCTGGAAGGTCGGCTTCGACGCCGACGGCCATCTCATCGCCCTCGACACCACGCTGACCGCCGACGGCGGCTGGAGCCTGGATCTGTCGGAGCCGGTGCTGGCCCGCGCGCTGTGCCATCTGGACAACACCTACTGGGTGCCCAATGCCAAGTTCCAGGGCCGCATCGCCAAGACGAACAAGACGTCGAACACCGCCTTCCGCGGCTTCGGCGGCCCGCAGGGCATGCTCGTCATGGAGGACATCCTCGGCCGCTGCGCCCCGCTGCTCGGCCTGGATCCGATGGAGCTGCGCCGCCGCAACTTCTACCAGCCCGGCCAGGGGCAGTCCACGCCGTACGGCCAGCCGGTCCGCCACCCCGAGCGGATCGAGACCACCTGGCAGCAGGTGATCGAGAACGGCAATATCGAGGCCCGCAAGCGCGAGATCGCCGCCTTCAATGCCGCGCACGAGCACACCAAGCGCGGGCTGGCCATCACCGGCATCAAGTTCGGCATCTCGTTCAACCTGACGGCCTTCAACCAGGCCGGTGCGCTCGTCCTCATCTACAAGGACGGCTCGGTGCTCATCAACCACGGTGGCACCGAGATGGGCCAGGGCCTGCACACCAAGATGCTCCAGGTGGCCGCGACCACCCTGGGTATCCCGCTGCACAAGGTGCGACTCGCGCCGACGCGAACCGACAAGGTGCCCAACACGTCCGCGACCGCGGCCAGCTCCGGCGCGGATCTCAATGGCGCGGCGGTGAAGAACGCCTGTGAGCAGCTGCGTGAACGCCTGTTGCAGGTGGCGGCCTCGCAGTTCGGCGTGAACCCGCCGGATGTGCGCATTGTGGACGGCATCGCGCGCCCGCTCGGCCCGGGTGAGAAGCAGCTCGAGTGGGACGACCTCTGCCGCACCGCGTACATGCAGCGAGTTCAGTTGTCGGCCAGCGGTTTCTACCGCACCGAGGGCCTGCACTGGGATGCGAAGACCATGCACGGTTCGCCGTTCAAGTACTTCGCCTACGGCACCGCCGCCACCGAGGTGGAGGTGGACGGTTTCACCGGCGCGTACCGCATCCGCCGCGTCGACATCGTGCACGATGTGGGCGACAGCCTGTCCCCGCTCATTGATATCGGCTAGGTCGAGGGCGGTTTCGTGCAGGGCGCGGGCTGGATGACCCTGGAGGACATGCGCTGGGACGTCAGCGACGGCCCGGGCCGCGGTCGGCTGCTGACCCAGGCGGCCAGCACCTACAAGCTGCCCAGCTTCTCGGAGATGCCCGCGGAGTTCAATGTGACGCTGCTGGAGAACGCCACCGAGGAAGGCGCGGTCTTCGGTTCGAAGGCGGTCGGCGAACCGCCGCTCATGCTGGCCTTCTCGGTCCGTGAGGCGCTGCGCCAGGCGGCCGGGGCCTTCGGCCCGGAGGGCGCCAGCGTCGAGTTGGGCGCGCCCGCCACGCCGGAGGCGGTCTTCTGGGCGATCGAATCGGTGCGCGGTCTGGCCGCGGCCGAAACCGCTACGCAGACAGGTCGAGTCGGTGTCTGACATGACGTGGGTGGCCGCGGTCGCCCGGTTGCGAGCCCGCCGGGAGACCGGCGTGCTCGTCACCGTGGCGACCGTACGCGGTCACGCACCTCGCCCGGCCGGGGCGAAACTCGTTGTCGGCCGGACGGAGTCGTGGGGATCGATCGGCGGCGGCAATGTCGAGGCCGTCGCGATCGATCGGGCGCGGGAGCTCTTGCAGAGCGCCCACGCCGAACCCGAGCTCATGGAGTTCGCGTTGAACGACAAGGTCACCAACCGCCACGGCGTGCAGTGCTGTGGCGGTGAGGTGACCGTGCTGCTGGAGCCGCTGCCGGTGGTGCCCGCGGTCGCCATTTTCGGAATGGGCCATGTCGGAATGGAATTGGCCCGCATTCTGGCCCGCCACGATCTCGATCTGCACGTGATCGATTCGCGGGCGGAGATGGTCGATCCGGATCGCATGGCGGCGCTGTCGGATGCGGTGGCGCAGGTGCACGTGCACCACACCCCGCTGCTGCCGGAGGAAGTGATCGAAACCCTGCCGCGGGGCACGCACGTCCTGATCATGACCCATGATCACGCCGAGGACGCCGCGCTCTGCGATGGCGCCCTGCGCAGCGATCATCTCGCCACCATCGGCCTGATCGGCTCCTCCGCCAAATGGGCGCGGTTCCGGAAGCGCCTGACCACCGAGGGCGGTCACTCGGAGCAGGCGCTGACCCGCATCAAGACCCCGATCGGGCTGCCCGATATCGCGGGCAAGGAACCGGCCGTCATTGCCGTGAGCGTGGCCGCCGATCTGCTGCTCGCCTTCGAGAAGCAGCGCGCCAACCACTGAGTTCATCGGGCCACCGCATTACGGAAGTGGGTTGCTGTTGAACAGCGCCCACATCCGATTCCGCACATCCGCGCCGCGGTCACCCGCGGGCCAGTCGTGCGATTTCGTCACGTCGTCGGGCCCGTCGTAGAGCCGGTAGACGACCTGGGTGCCCGCCGCGCAGTCGAATCGCTGCCCGCGCAGCACGCCCGGCCCCGATTCGCTGTGCTCGGTCCCGCAGTCGTTCATCTCCCGCCAGTGGTCGCGATGCTGTTCGGCGACCCACTGCCAGATGACGGGATCGTTGTCGTTGAGCATGACGCCGAAGGCGATCGGCCGATCGGTGGGGCATTCGTCGGCGCTGGTGTCCCAGGCGCCCTTCGCGCCCGCCCACGCGGCCGCCGAGGCGATCAGATCCGATGCGTCACAAGCCATTCGCGAGGTCATCTGCCCGCCGTTGGAATGGCCTGCGAAATGGATGCGTTCGGGGGCGACGCAGTACGCGCCGGCGACATCCCCGACCACATCGCGCAGGAACGGTACATCGGGGCCGACATTGCGCGCGAACTCCCACGCCCACTTGTCGGTGCCCTCGTTCTTGCTCCCGCGCGGGTAGGCCACGATGACCTTGTTGGCGCTGGAGAATCCGGTCCAGCCGCTCTGTGTCTCGAAGTTCGCCGGATTGTTCTGCCCGCCGTGCAAGGCCACGATCAGCGGCGCGGGGCCCGACAGCCCCGGCGGCACGAACAGCCGATACGGGCGTCCGTCGATCGTCTTCTCGATCGTCCCGCCGGTGGGTGTGGTCGAGCAGGTCGTCGACGGCTGCGCCGCCGCCGGTGTACCCGCCGCCAGGAACGAGGCGGCCAATAATGCCCCAGCCGCCGCCACCGCTGGCCATTTGATTGCGAATTTCATGAATGAACCTGTCTATCAGCAACTTTCGCGGTGACAGTAGCCAAATGCGACAGGCGGCGGGTAGATCTTGGTCATTTTCCGGGGTGGCGCAAACGAGTCGCTTGTATCAGCTCGGGCAATTACAGCCGTTAATTAATTAGCCGAGGCTAAGATAGGCTAGCCTAGCTTCCTTTTACGCCGTGGGAGTGCTCATGAAACACCTCACCCTGCGGACGGCCGCACTGTCCGCTGCCGCGGTCTTCGCGCTGAGCGCCTGCGCCGGGGACGACAATGCCGGTGCGGGCCCGAACTGCGATAATTCGGGAGATCCGAATACCGTCACCGTCTATTCCGGCCGGACGGAGAAACTCGTTGCCCCGCTGCTGAATTCGATCGGCGAGGATGTTCTGGGCAGTGGGGTGCGCATCGAGGCGCTCTACGACCAGAAGCCGGTGAAGGTCCTCGAGGAGGGCGGGAATAGTCCCGCGGATGTCTGGTTCGGGCAGGACGCGGGCGAATTGGGCGCGCTGGCCGCGGAGGGGTATCTGGGCGCGCTGCCGTCGCAGGTGCTGGCGGCCGTGCCCGGTCAGTACGTGGATCCGCAGAACCGATGGGTCGGCATTACGCTGCGATCCCGGGTGCTGGCCTACGATCCCCGGCAGGTTCCCGAGGCGGAGCTGCCCGCCGGAATCGACGCGCTGTTCGACGAGAAGTGGCGGGGCAGGATCGGATACGCGCCGACCAACGCCTCGTGGAAGAGCTTCGTCACCGCCATGCGCCTGCTCCGCGGCGAGGACGGGGCGCGGGACTGGCTGCAGAAGTTCAAGGCCCTCGCGCCCGTGGAATTCGACCGCAACGGGGCCGCGCTGGATGCCGTCGACCAAGGGCAGGTGACCTTCGCGCTGATCAACCATTACTACTGGTTCATGAAAGTGGCGGCGCAGGGCGCGGACACGGTGAACGCGAAGATTCACTACTTCAAGGGCGCGTCGGAACCGGGCGCGCTGGTCAATATTGCCGCGGCCGGGGTGCTCACCTGCTCCAACAGCAAGGAGTCCGCCGCCAAGGTGATCGAATTCCTGCTCGCCGCGCGGGCGCAGCAGTATTTCGCCGACGAGACCGGCGAATACCCGGTGATCGCGGGCGTGACCTCCAAACACGATCTGCCCACACTGACCGAGCTGAGCCCGCCCGCCATCGATCTCAATCAGCTCCAGTCGCTGCCGCAGACCGAGGCGCTGTTGCGGGAGGCGGGTCTGCTGAAGTGAATTCCCCTCGGGCCGTGGGTCGTGTGATCCGCGCGGGCCGGTGAAACCGTCCCGGGCCGCGGCGCGACGAGCGGTACTCCCGCTCGCCGCGCTTCCGGCCGCCGGTATCGCCCTGCTGCCGCTGGTGTACACGGTGCTGTGGGCCACCGACCGGGGCTGGACTCCGGTATGGCGCTACGCCTGGTCGGCGCGCACCGCGGAGCTGGCCCAGAACACGCTCGTGCTGCTGGTCGTGGTGACGGCGACCGCCATGCTGCTGGGCACCGCCGCCGCCTACCTGCTGGCCCGCACCGACCTCCCGCTACGGCGAATCCTGTTGCCGCTCTTGGTCATGCCGCTGGCCATTCCGTCCTACGTCGCCGCGTTCTCCTGGCTCACGCACTTCCCCGGTCTGGCCGGATTCAGCGGATCCTGGCTGGTCCTGGCGACCAGCAACACCCCGCTGGTTCTCCTCCCGGTGTACGCCGCGCTGCGCGGAGCCGACGCCGCCCCCGAGGAGGTGGCCCGCTCCCTCGGCGCGGGCCCGCTGCACGCATTCTGCTCGGTCACCTTGCCCCAGATCCGCTTGCCGCTGCTGGCGGGCGGCCTGCTGGTGGCGCTGTACGTGCTGCACGATTACGGCGCGGTCGCCATGATGCGCTACGAAACCTTCACCAAGGGAATCCATTACGCGTACAACGCCGGTTTCGACCGCACCTCCGCGAGCGTCATCAGCCTGGTGCTGGTCATACTGGCGCTCCTGTTCGCCCACGCCGAATCCATGGCACGCGGCCGCGTCACACACCGTGGCGGTGGGAGCCCCCGCCCCGCCGTACCGCTGCGACTGGGCCCGGCGCGCCCCGTGGCATTGCTGGCATGCGCGTCCCTGGTGGCGGTCTCGGTGGTGATGCCACTGGGCGGCCTGCTGCCCTGGCTGGCCGGGCGCACCACAGGCCGCTTGGATGTCACCGAACTCCTTGCGGCCCTGGGCAACACCTTGTCCTTCGCCGGTTGGGGCGCGGTCCTGACCGTCCTGCTGGCGCTCCCGGTGGGCATCCTGGCCGCCCGCTCCCGCAGCCCCTTCGCCCGCACCGTGGAACTGGCCGCCTACGCCGGATACGCGCTACCCGCCATCTCCGTCGGCCTGGCACTGGTGTACTTCGGAATCAACACGGCGACAGCCTGGTACGGCCGCTGGCACATGATCGTCCTCGCCTACACAGCCCTGTTCCTCCCGATCGCCATTGGCGCGGTCCGAGCCTCGGTAGCCTCCTCACCCCGCCAATTCGAAGAGGCGGCCCGCTCCCTGGGCGACAACGGTTTCGGCGCACTGGCTCGCGTAACCATCCCCCTGGCCGCCCCCGGCATCCTGGCCGGTGCCGCCCTGGTCTTCGTCAGCTCCGCCAAGGAACTCCCCGCCACCCTCATCCTGCAACCCCCGGGCCGCAACACCCTCGCCCTGGAACTGTGGAAGCACGCCGAGGTAATCAATTACACCCAAGCCGCCTGGTACGCGCTGGCCCTGGTCGTGGTGTCCGTACTCCCGACGATCGTCCTCCAACTGGTGGCCGACGGCCGCAGCAATGCCCGGTCCGCGATCACCCGCCCTGCACGGGGAAGACCTCCCGAGCCGCTCCGGCCCGCACACCCCGGCTCACCGCAGCCGAGCCTGGCGCCGAGCGGAAGCACCACGGCGACAGCGGAGGTATCCCGGTGAGCGAGTTGCGGATTCGCGGAGGCAATGCCGGACAGCGGGGTGTCGCTGTGCGGCGGGGCCTGGCGCATCGCCGGGGGAAGCCCGACCGTGGTGTTCGGCCGCTCCGGACGCAGGAGGATCGCCCTGTTGTGGACTGTGGAGGGGGACTCGCATCCCATGGCGGGGGAGATCCGGGTGAGCGAGCGTGGGCTGTCGGACGGGGAGGTATCCCGGTGAGCGAGTTGGGGATTCGTGTGTTGAACGCAGGGTGCTCGGATGTGGCCGGGTTGCGGGGTGTGGGTCTGCGCATGGGTGGGGGGAGTTCCGCCGTGGTGCTCGGCCGGTCCGGGGGTGGGGTGACCACTCTGTTGCGGACGGCGGAGCGAGTGGGGGCGTGGATGGGGGGATTGCGGTGAGTGAGTTGCGGATTCGGGGGTTGCGGGCTGGGTATGGGGGTGTTGATGTGTTGCGGGGGGTGGATTTGGATATTGGGGCGGGGAGTTTGACTGCTGTGTTGGGGGCTTCGGGGTGTGGGAAGACGACGTTGTTGCGGGTGGTGGCCGGGTTTTTGCGGCCTGTGGCGGGGGAGATTCGGGTGGGTGGGCGGGTGGTGGCTACGGCTGATTCGGTATTGCCGCCGGAGCGGCGGAAGGTGACGATCGTGCCGCAGGAGGCGGCGTTGTTTCCGCATTTGTCGGTGGCGGCGAATATCGGGTACGGGTTGCGGGGGTGGAATGTCGCGGCTCGGCGGGGGAGGAGGCGGCGGGTGGACGAGTTGCTGGAGGTTGTGGGGCTGGCGGGGTATGCGGAGCGGCGGCCGCATGAACTGTCGGGTGGGCAGCAGCAGAGGGTGGCGTTGGCGCGGGCGCTCGCGCCGGGGCCGGAGGCGGTGCTGTTGGATGAGCCGTTCTCGGCGTTGGATGCCGGGTTGCGGGGGCAGGTGCGGAATCAGGTGCGGGAGATTCTCGCCGAGTTGGGGGCCACGGCGGTGCTGGTGACTCATGATCAGGACGAGGCGTTGTCCATGGCCGATCAGGTGGCGGTGCTGCGGGAGGGGCGGGTGGCGCAGGCGGGGCCGCCCGAAGAGATCTACCGCAATCCGGTGGATGTCGCGCTGGCCCGATTCCTCGGGGAGGCAGTGCTGTTGGCTGCCACAGCCCAAGGGGCGGTCGCGCGCACCGCGCTCGGTGCGGTGCCGCTCACCGCTCCCGCACGGGGGGACGGGTCGCTGCTGGTGCGTCCCGAGCAGCTGCGGTTGAGCCCGGTCCCGGCCGACCCGAACGGTCATGCCACGGCCGTCGTGCGGCGGGTCAGCTTCCATGGGCACGATGCCGTCGTGCTGCTGCGCGCCGCCACCGGGGCCGAGCTGCTGGCCAGGGTGCCGTCACCGTTGCCGGTCCGGCTCGGTGACGAGGTGCTCGTCGAGATCGCGGGCAGCGCCGTGTTCTATCCCGACCTTGCCCCCGACTCGGACGGAGCCATCGCCCCTGCGGGAGAGGGCAATTCACCGCACCTGTGAACCACAGGTCAGTTCATGTGCGCGATGTGATCCCTGATGATGTCCTCGACCGGTTGCCCGGCAAAGGAATCGGCGGGCTCCGCACCGTCGAGGATCGAATCGAGAATGTCGGCGGCATCGAGGGTAGCGGGAAACCGGTGCGCCGCACGGGCACTGACGATCACGGCATGAAGCACCGTGGCATAGACCCGCGAGCGTGGCGAAGTCAGCCGCCAGCCGCGCCGCTCACGTTCGTGCAGACGCGCCTCGACAATGTCCAGCACATCCTCGATGACACGGATTTCGATCTGGTCGCGCTCGTCGGTGTCCATAGCCGAAGCCTTCGGTCGTCGATTCCTGGTCGTACCAGAACACCACCAGCTACCATGAACTTTCAGCTGAATCGGGTATCCACGACCAAGACATCTAAAGCGCCACAAAGCAACCCGATAATGCGGCACAACCAACCCGATTCATCGATCGATCCGAACCGATTTCACGATGAGGGGAAGGCCATGAACGGCACCGAGGACGGTGACGCAGGCCCCAGTTCGACGCTGCCGCGACGGCAGCTGGGCCGGTTCCTGCGGGAGTGGCGAGAGGCGAACGGGTTCACCATCGCCGAGGCGGCGAAGCTGGTCGATATGTCGGCTTCTTCATTGCAGCGGATCGAGGCGGGGCAGACCCAGAAGATCCGGAAGCCGTATGTCCAAGCCCTGTGTGAGATGTACGGCGTCGAAACCGAGGACCTCCGAGCGGTTCTCGACTTGGCGGCCCTGGCCAAGCGGCAGAGCTGGTATCACGCCTACGGTGGACTGTACTCGGACGCGTTCAATATGTACGTCGGACTCGAAGCTGCCGCGCGGCGGCTGATCACCTACCACGAGCACATCCCTGGGCTGCTGCAAACCGCTGAGTACGCCCGCGCCATTATCGGCGCGTACCCCGGATTCAGCAGGAACGAGGACGTCGATCGCCGAGTCGAGTATCGGCTGAAGCGGCAAACGATCGTCACCCGCAAAACCCGTCCGGTGATCCTGGAGGTGCTGCTGCACGAGTCCGCACTCCACCGGATGATCGGCGGCCCGAAGATCATGGCAGCCCAATTACGCCACCTGGCGGAGGTTTCCAAGTTGCCCAACGTCACGGTGCGGCTGCACCCCTACTCGGCGGGGATCACATGGGGCATGCCGCGCGGATCGTTCACCGTCCTCGAGTTCGGCACCAATGTCAGAGACGAGCAGGTCGAACCCCCGATCGTGTACATGGAAGGCGGCCCCACTCAGGATGTGTACCTGGAAAAATCGGACGAAGTGAAGCTCTACAGCGAGCTCGCGTCGGCCATCCGAACCTCCTCGCTGGAAGATTCACCGACTCGAGAGCTGATTCGCCGGGTAACGAAGGAGTATGAGCGTGAACAAGATTGACCTATCCGGAGCCGAGTGGTTCAAGAGCAGCTACAGCGGTAGCCAGGGTGACTGCGTCGAAATCGCATGGCTGTCGCAAGGTGTCGTCGGCGTGCGGGATTCGAAGAACCCCACCGGCCCCGCGCTGGCCTTCGGCGCATCCGAGTGGGCCTCGTTCACCACTGCCGCCGCCGACGGGAAATTCGGTTGCCCTGAATAGAGATCGGACTAGCGTGGTCCACATGCCAGGTTGACGCTAGAGACTCAGATTCGCTCTATGGGCGCGAGCTCCGCCCGTCTTCCGTTTTCACGCATTCATCAGCTGAAACGGAAGGAAGACCATGGAGATCAGACGGATTCACGACAGTGAAGGTGATACGGTCGGCGCGCTGTGGGATCGGATGTGCCGGGAGATCGTCGACGGCGGACCGCTCAGTGAGCAGGGGCGGGTGAACCTGTCGCGCATGCTGGCGATGTCGGCCTGGCATCGGGATGCGTTCTGCCTGGTGGCGGTGGACGGTGCGCGGATCATCGGATTCGTGAACGGCCGCACCGGCATCGAGGACGGGCTGCTGCCCGGGATCGGCGGGGAGATCTATTCGCTGTATGTCGTGCCCGAGGAGCGGGGGAGCGGGGTGAGCCGCGGGCTGGCCGAGGCCGCCATCGCCCACCTGCGTGCGCGGGGCGCGGCCACGATCCGCTACCTGTCCTGCGCCGATGCCCGCGACGACTATCGCTTCTGGCAGGGCCTCGGTTTCGAGCCGGACATGCTGTGCCTGTCGCTGTACCGCGAGGAATAACGAGTGATCGATCCGCGGCCCGGGAGCGAATCTCTCCCGGGCCGCGGCCTGTTCGCCGCGTGGCGCGCCGCCGATTCGATCATTATTGGTTGATGGATGAGCGCGCAGTGGTCATCTTCGATCTGGACGGCACCCTCGTGCGTGGCGACAGCTTCTCCCGTTTCCTGACCGAACTCCTGGCCCAGCGCCCGCTACGCGGCGTCCTCTCCTCCCTGCTGGCCGTGCCCCTGCTGGTCAGCCCGCGCCGCCGTAGGCGCGCCGCGAACCTCTGGCTCTGGGCCGCGACCGCGGGCATATCCGACGCCCGCTACCAGCAACTCGTCGAGTCCTACGTCGACCGCCACTACCACCCGCATTCGGGCCGCCCCATCGAGTCGGCCCTCCAACGCCTGCGCGAGCACCGCCGCGCCGGTCACACCGTCGTCATCGTGACCGGCAGCGAACAACGCCTGGCCCAGCAGATCTGCCACCGCCTCGACTTCCCCGACATCGACGTGGTCGGCACCACCCTCATCCGCCACCGCGGCGCCCTCACCCTCAGCGCCCACTGCTACGGCCCCGCCAAACTCGCCCGCCTCCGCGCCTCCGGCTACACCGGCCCGATCGCCTACGTCTACACCGACAGCTCCGCCGACCTCCCCCTCCTCACCGCCGCCACAGCCCGCGTCCTCGTAGAACCACCCCCTTGGCACCGCCGCCGCATCCACGCCACCCTCGGCGACTGCCCCGTCCTCGAAAAACCCCTAACCCCAACCCCCAGCAGGTAATGGTGCAGGCAAACGTCGAGAACACCCCTACACCATTACCTGCTCGCTGGGTCAACCGATTTGGTCATGACGAGCTCGAGGCGGCCGTCCTCGATGTCGTCGATGAGCTCGCCTGTTACTTCGAAGCCGTTGCGTCGATAGAGGGCTAGAGCGGGCGCGTTGTCTGGCACGACCGCCAGGCACAGCGTTCGAGTCCCGGTTTCGGCCGCCCACTCCTCGACCGTTCGGATCAGTCGATCTCCGACCCCGAGCCCGCGCCCGATCGGTGCAACCCACATCGAGATGAGTTCGGCGACACCGGCTTCGGACCCTGGCACTCCACTCGCCATGCCGACGGGCTCCTGATCCAGCATCGCGATCAGATTCCGAGACCCGGGAATGCTCAACCGATCTCGCCATCGCTCCTCCCGATCCCCCTCGCCCTGCCAGTCCTCGAGCCGAGACCCGAACGCATACGGTGCCTCCGCCAACGCCTCCAACCGCAACCTCCGCCACAGCTTCCAGTCGTCGTCGCTCAGTATCCGCATCTCGATCACCCCACGAGGCTGGCCCACTCCCGCCACGCCCACAACCGAATATCGCCCGGCGGATCTCCGGATGGCGCTACCCGCGAGAACCCGTAGGGTGTGGCTCACGCTGTGGGAGGACAGCGGTCGTCGGTTCGGTGGAGGTTGTCGGGGATGCGGTTGGACGAGGGATCCGTGTTCGCCGGATACACGATCGAGAAGCGGCTCGGATCAGGGGGGATGGCAGTGGTGTACCTGGCCCGCCACCCGCGGCTCGGCCGTCATGTCGCTTTGAAGGTGATCAACGACCATATCGGCGGTGATGCGAAGCTGCGGAAAGACTTCGAGCGGGAAGCAGCCTTGGTCGCGCGGTTCGATCACCCGAATATCGTGCCGGTCTACGACCGCTGCGCGCCCGGCGACGACACCCTCTGGATCGCGATGAAGTACGTCTCCGGCGGAGATGCGGCGCATCTGATCTCTGCGGCGGGCGGCGGATTGACCGCCACGCGCGCCGTCCGGCTGATCACCGATGCCGCCCGCGGCCTCGATCACGCGCATCGCCTCGCGGTGCTGCACCGCGACGTCAAACCGGCGAACCTGCTCATCGAAGTCGACGACGTGGGCGGTGAACGGGCGCTGGTCGCGGATTTCGGCATCGCGCGCACCTTCGACGCCACCCTCACCCGGTCGGGGCTGCTCGCCAGCCTCGCCTACACCGCGCCGGAACGTTTTCGCGGCGAACCCGTCGACCACCGCGCGGACGTGTACTCGCTGGGTTGCACCCTCTACGAATTACTGACGGGCCGAAGACCTTTTCCGCGTTCCGAGGAGGCGGCGGTCATTCTGGCGCATCTCGAGGCTCCGCCGCCCCGGCCTACCGACCTGAGACCCGACCTGCCGAAGGGGCTCGACGGCGTCATCGCCACCGCGATGAGCAAGCAGCCGAGAAACCGGTACTCCGATTGCGTCGGTCTGGCCGTGGACGCGGCACGGATCCTCGAGATCGCCAGCCGTACAACCGTTGTCCGCCCCCGCGCCGCACGGACGACCGGCCCGAGTGCGCCGCCCGCATCGACGGCAGCACCCATTGAGACGAAAACCACGGAGCCAGTGGGTATTTCGCGGCGAAAATTGCTGGCGGCGGGTGGATCCGTTGCTGTGGTGGCCGGAGCCTGGATGTATTTCCGGAGCGGCGGCGACACCCGAGACAGTGTGCTGACCGGTCGATTCGTGGCGGAGTCATTGGCATTCAATCCCGCAGGAGACCTCCTCGCCGCCGCCGCCAGCTCCTCCGGTACGAGTACCGGGCAGCTCTGGGATCTTCCGGCCCGCGAATCAATCCTCCAATTCGACAAGGCGGCGGCCTTCAGTCCGGACGGTGCTGTCCTGGCCTATGGCTACGAGCAGACCATCGCATTCTGGGATACGTCAGCCAGGCGGCGGGCGAAGGATACGCTGACCTCGGGGGAGTTCTCGCTGGACGATCCCACCTACCTCGAGATCGTCAAACCGGATTCGGTGGCATTCAGCCCCGACGGGAGTCTTTTCGCTTACTGCGACACCTATCACAATCGGATTCGGATCTGGGATGCGCGAACGAGGGAGCCCATTGGTGACCCCTTGGCGACCATGACGGCGAGGACAGTGATATTCAGCCCCGACGGCTCGCTCCTCGTCGGTGTCGCGAGCTTCGGAGAAGCTGTCTCGGTATGGGACATGCGAGAGCGGCAGCCGACCGACCTGCCATTCCATCTTCCCGTCGTGTGGTCGGTTGCCTTCACACCCGACGGCACGGTTCTCGCGTACGGCGCCGAGGGTAAGCCTTCGCCCTCCGAATCCGGAATTTGGCTGTGCGGCATGCCGTCCAGGACGGTCGGCTCGAAGCTGCCGGACAGCGATTTCTTCTACCGATCGATTGCGACCAGCCGCGACGGCAGCCTGCTCGCGGCCACCGGAACCGATCGGGTGCGGGTATGGGATCTGCGAACCCAGCAAGTCGTCACAACCATCAAGACGGCGGACAACTCCGCCCGCGCGGTCACCTTCAGCCCCGATGGCAGCTACCTGGCATCCAGCCACCAGGACACAACGATCCGGTTCTGGCACCTGCCCAGCCGTATCGAGGGATAGTCCATTCACGGCCTTAGCCCCGAGTACGGTTGGCCCTATGGCTGTCCGAGCTCTCGGGATGGAGGCGTGATGACCGAATCCATGCAGCCGCTGACCACCCAGCCGGGTAAGCGCGAAGCGCTCTGGGGTTTCGTCGCCGCAGTCGGAGCGATTCCGGCCGGTGCGGTCAGCGGGGGAGTCGGGCTGGTGCTTTGCTGGGTCGCAGGGCTGGGCGGTTGCACGTGGTCGATCGTTGAATCCAGGCGCGCCGGTGTCCCGGCGAGTCGGCTGGCCCTCGCCGGTCTGGCGATCAGTGCGGTGATCGGTGTGCTCATGGTCATCGGCCTTATGGTGCTGCTCCGAGGTGAGATGCCGCCGGGTTGAGGGAACGCAATCTGAAACGACATCGACCGGGAACGGGTGGCGGTGGCTTCTCGCGAAACGCCGCCACCAGTTCCCGGTGATCATCTGTCCAGGCGGGCACTTATTCGGTGGTGATCGCGGGCTGATTCGGCGGGCGGCTCGATCTGTACGAAGGCGGCTTGATTCGGGTCCGGCGGGGGGACTTGCGAGTGGCGCGTTATGAGACGACATCGATCTTGGGCGACGGAGGCGCAGTGGGCCATGGTCGCGATCCGAAGCGGGGACCGGTGATGGGAGGCGGTCCTTCGCCTGGGCGCAGGTGGGGCCGATGGCGGATCTGCCGCATGAACTGATCGAGATCGAAGGCCCCGGAACGTCATTGGTGTTCAGTCGAGTGGATACGCCGAATATGGCGCTGTTCGCGGTGCTCTTCGAGCCTTTACGGCAAACGCGCGCCGCCTGGTCAGAGGCCGCGGGTCAGGCGGAAGGGGCCGCGGTCCCAGCGCCAGCCGTGGCGGAGTGTCAGGGCGGCGAGATCCAGGAGTTCGAGGCCGGTTTCGGTGCGGTACTTCTGGAGGTCCGGCCAGGTGAGCGGGCCGGAGGCGAGGCGGTTGCGGAGGATGTTCTCCGGGCGGGAGTCGACATCGCGGCGCATGAGGTCGGCGACGCCGGAGCTGCTGCCGGTCCAGACGAGCCAGCCCCAGCCGTGCGCGTGGGCGTAGGCGCGGGCGGCGGCGGCCTTCGCCCGGTTCACGTGGAAGGCGACGTGGCCGAGGGGGATCACGTCCAGGAGGACGATGCGCCCGTCGGTGAATTGGGCGACGGCGGTGGGGTAGTGCGGGCGTTCGTCGCCGTCGATCTCGTAGACGATTTCGACGGGGAATTCCTGGAAGTGATCGACGCGGTCGCTGCCGTCCAGGAGGCGGAACAGCTGGGCTTGCAGTCCGGTGTCGAATGTCGTTTCGCGGCCGAGCTTTTCGGCGAACATCGTGCCGCGCCCGTCGTCGCCGAAGTCGGCGGTCCGCGCCGGGGCGTCGGGAATCTCGTCGGGCGACCCGTCGGCCCATTCGACCCGCCGCAGCCACGGATTCCAGATGCCCGCGGGCACCTCCTCGGGTTGCTGCGGCGGCAGCAGATGCCACCGCCCCTTCTGCTGCCAGCCCGCGATGCGCTGGTACACGAATCCGGCCATGCGCTTGGAGTCCTGCAGGTCGTGCCCCGCCAGCCGCAGCTTCAGATACGCCCAGTCCTGCGCCGCGATATCGGTGTCGGTCGCATAGGTTTCCCCCAGCAGCGTTCGCACCAGCCGCTCGTACCCCCACCCCGCCGGATACCGCTCGGCGAAAACCCCCAGATCCGGCTCCCCGGTGGCCTGCGCCTGCCGCACCAGATTCCCGACGGCCCGCGTATACAACTGCCGCGCCCGATCCCGCGACACCCCGAACCGCAACCCCAAGAGCGTCAACGTCTCCGGCGGCTCCCCATCCAACCCCAACCGGCAGGTCATGAGTTCGGCCTCCCGAGGCCAATCCACGGCCCGCTCGCCCACCATCCCGGCCAGCACCTCATTGACGTCCTCGAGCCCGAACGACACCCGCTCCCGCAAGTCGTCCCGCAGCCCGGGCCGCAACTCACCCCGCACCGACCCCATCTCACTCCTCGTCAAGGCGGCCCCTACCTCTTCGCCAGTCTGTTCGACAACCCTAACCGCCCCGACCGACACCTGTCGCCAACCAACGCCGCACGGTCCCGGTCGAACTTCGGCGAAGAGGAGGGCGAACACGAAGCCGCCGAGCAACACGACGGTCAAATAGGCGACGCCGCCCCCCCCCCCACGCGAGGATCGGCCCCTCGGCGTTCCTGGGCGGCAAGGGGATTGGTGCCCGGTTCACGGACCCGCGCGACAGGCAGAGCACATCGCACACCAGGACTCCGATATCCACAGCGCCGGTCGACCGAAGTCGAACGTATCGCCCACCCCCGCCCGACCATGCCGAATCGGATGAACCGACAGCACGAATACGGCAGTGAGCCCGCCCTTTCGGATGTTACGGCCCTT
Source organism: Nocardia crassostreae (assembly GCF_001613405.1). Taxonomy (GTDB): domain Bacteria; phylum Actinomycetota; class Actinomycetes; order Mycobacteriales; family Mycobacteriaceae; genus Nocardia; species Nocardia crassostreae. The sequence goes on along the minus strand of NZ_BDCH01000019.1, from coordinate 362,060 downwards.
CAACCGCGCCCCCGCCTCTTGTTGAATGCGCCCATGCCGAACCAAACCCGCATCCGCATCCTCTGGCCCGCAGGCCACCTCACCGCCACCCTCGAAGACGGCCCGACGACCACCGCCCTCCGCGCCGCCCTCCCCATTTCCGCGACGGCGAGCACCTGGGGCGAGGAGGTCTACTTCGACACCGGCATCCGCATCCCCCGCGAGCCGAATGCCCAACAGGTAGTACCCCCGGGCACCGTAGCCTTCTGGACCGACGGCGACTCCCTGGCCCTCCCCTACGGTCCAACCCCGATTTCCCGCGGCGCCGAATGCCGCCTCGCCAGCCCCTGCACTATCCTCGGCCGCATCGACGGCAACCCCCGCACCCTGGCGACCGTCCGCGGCGGCGACCTGATCCGCGTGGAACTCGTGAACTAGATCCGGTCCGGCATTCGCCCTCGGCTTTCCGGCTCGGCGAGCTCGGCGCGGGTGCGGTCCAGGTTGTGCTGAATGGTCTCGAGCAAGGGATGACCGGTGTCGAGCACCCGTTCGGCATCGGTGAGCAAGGCCTGGAGCAGGGTCGCGGCCTCGTCGAATCGCTCGGCCGCGTAGTAGGCCCGGCCGAGGTTGCTGCGGGTGGTCAGTGTGCCCGGGTGGTCCGCTCCGAGCACCCGCAGCCGGTCTTCGAGGACGGCCTCGTACTGTGCGATGGCCTCGGCTGCCCGCCCTGCCGAGGCGTACGCCCCGGCAAGGTTGTCCCGGGTGCGCAGGGTTTCCGGATGATCCATACCCAGCAGCCGTGCGCGATCCGTGAGCAGGGCCTCGTATCGAGGGATGGCGATATCGAGCCGCCCCGCCGACTTGCAGGCTCGCGCGAAATTGTGCCGGGCATTGAGCGTTCCGGGATGCCCGGCGGGAAGCAGCCGAACGTGCTCGGCGAGATTGGTTTCGAACAGCTCCATCGCGAGTTCCAGCTGCCGTTGCCCGGCCTCGTGGTGGGCTCCGGCCAGATTGTTCCGGGCGATGAGCGTTTCTGGATGATCGGCGCCGTGCACGCGGATATGTTCGGCGACAGCAAGTTCGAGCAGCGGAATCGCTTCCTCGATTCGTCCCGCATCCAGCATGGCGCCCGCGTGGTCGCCCCGGATCACCAGTGCGAGTGGGGAATTGGGGCCGAGCAGCCGCTCGACATCGGCGAGAAGCTCCGCACTGCGCTGAATCGCCTCGCCGAACCGTCCCGCGAAACGATCGGTGACCGCCTGCTCGCGGCGGGTGCTGAGGGTATCGGGGTGATCCGCGCCGAAAACTCGGACATGCTGTTCGAGCGCGAGCTCGAACTCGGTGATAGCCCGCTCCAACCGTCCCGAATCACGATAGAGCGCAGCAAGATTGAATCGCGTCGTCAGGGTATCGGCGTGATCCGCGCCGAGCACGCGGGAATGGCGCGCCAGCGAGTCCTCGCACAGCCGCACCGCCTCGTCGAGCCTGCCCGCCATGGCATACGCCCCGACGAGATGGTTGCGCGCGCTCAATGATACGGGATGATCCGCTCCCAGCGCCTCATCGGCGTCGGCGACGATCCGCTCGCCCAGCTCGATGGCACGGTCGGTCTGCCTGCCCTCGATCAACTGAACAACGGAATCCAGCCGCACGGCCAATGCCTGCTCGACAATGTTCGGATCAGTCACGACCGGCCTCCTCGACTCTCGCAAGGCTGGCACGGGTTGTGGCGGTCTCGGGGTGGTCGTCTCCGAGTACCCGAACCCGTTGGGCCAGATTAATGGTGTGCAATGCGGCCGCCATATCGAGTCGCCCGGCTTTCTCGCACGCGCCCGCGAAATTGTTGCGTGCCATCAGCGTGTCCGGGTGATCCTCGCCGAGCACTCGGAGAAACGCAGCCAGGATCTCTTCGTGCAGGGCCACCGACTCGTCCACCCGTCCGGCCGAGCCGTAGGCGGCCGCGAGGTTGTCGCGGGAGCTGAGAGTGTTCGGGTGATCCGCTCCGAGGTGCTCGGTGAGGTCGGCACACACGCGTTCGAGCAGCGGGATCGCCTCGTCGAGCCGGTTCGCCGCGTAGTAAGCGACGGCCAGATTGTTTCGGGCACTCAATGTTTCGGGGTGATCGTCATCCAGGTCGGGGTGCTCGGCGCGGTCGACGCAGACGGACTCGAACGTCGCTATGGCCTCCGCGTGCCGCCCTGCTGCCAGATAGGCGTGACCGAGGTTGCCTCGGGACGTCATGGTGGATGGATCGGTGGGTCCGATGATTCGGCCTTTGGCGGCGCAGACGGACTCGAACAGGGCGATCGCCTCGTCGAATCTTCCTGCCTCGCGATAGGTGCCCGCGAGGTCGTGCTGCTGCGCCAATGTGTGGTGATGCTCGGCGCCGTAAACGTCGAGATGATCCGCGACCAACTGCTCGCGTTGCTGGATTGCCGGTGCCAGGCGACCCGCGCGGCGGTAGGCGTACGCCAGTTCGTAGCGAGAGATGAGAGTTTCGTGGTGAACCGCGCCGAGCGTCGAGATCCGGCTCGCCACAACAGCTTCCAGCAGCGCGATCGCTGCTTCCAGCTTGCCCGCCGAACGATAAGCGGTCGCCAGTTGATTGCGGGCGAACTGTGTGCCCGGGTGATCGAGGCCCAGCAGCGCCTCGGCGTCCGTGACTACCCGTGTACCCAGATCGATAGCGAGGGAGTGATTTTTGGCATAGAGCAGCTGACGGATGTGCTGCATCCGCATCGTCAGTGCCTGTTCGGTGATCGTCGGCTCGGTCATACCATCCCGAACTCGCGCATTGCCTGCCAGATGGTCTCACCGTGGTTTGCCTGCTCGATACCTTCGTGGCGGCGACACCACCCGTCGGCGCGATCGAACTGCTGCGACCGAATCAAGTTCACAGTGGCGACGGCGAGGCTCTGAAAGTACGCGTCGCACCGCGCCTGCTCCTTCACCACCCGCGCCATCAATCGGTGCATGATCACCGCATCGCGGTTGTGCGACCAAGTGAGGATCGAGCCCGCAACGCATTCTCGCAGTGCCTGCTCGATGGCATCGACGCCGGTATCGGGGGTGGCCAGCCCATGGAGATACTTGCGGTTCACGCCTTCGGCGGACAGCAGCGAAATCGCTCCGAGCAAGCGACCGCGGAGGGTTGTCGGCTCATCGCCCACGACAGTTCGGAGGTCGAGCACCAGTGCCGCCGCCGTGGAGTGCGGATACTCCTGGGCGTCCCGGAGCGGCATGAAGTCGGCGACGGCGCTGTCGCGCAACAGTTCCCGGTATTCGTCGTATCGGAGTCCGCGCGAATCGATCATTGCCGCGGCAGACGCCAATGCCAGAGGCAGATCGCCGAGTTCCTCGGCGACGGCCTCGGCGCCCCGCACGTCGTCCAAATTCGTTCGCTTGCGCAGGTACGTCGTGGACTCCGGTCTGATGTATCGATCGACGGCGATCGGCTCGGCCAGTTCGGTGAACGAACGCTCGGTGCTGGTGATGATGACTTGGGTACCCGTGGCGGGGAGAAACCGGCGCAGCACAACCGGGTCGACCGCATTGTCGAACACCAGCAGCGCGTCACCTCGCAACGTCGCGAGGTGTCTGGTCAGATTCCCGATGGACGTCATCATGTCGCCGCCGGGGTCCGCCACGTTCAGATCGTCTGCGAACGCGGCCAGGTCAGTGGTCAGGCTGCCGTAGGTCTCCGCATTGATCCAGCCGACCACACCGCAACCAGCGTTGATCTTCGCTCGCGCGTAGGAGGCAGCGAGCTGCGACTTTCCGGCGCCGCGCATACCGGTGAGCGTGCATACCACGGCTACCTGATCCTGCTCCAGCACGGTTGTCAACTGGTTCGACAGCGCTCGCCGTATGTACGCCGGAGGTATACCCGGAACTTTGCCGAACACGATCTGCTTCGAGGGTGGAGGCGGCGGCACCACGATCTCGAACTTGACCGTCTGCTCGAGGTTGCCACTGACGGAGTTGCCCGAGGCCGTCAGCGATATCGGTGAACCGTCGGACGGCCGATCGCCGTCGCGCGGGGTCTTGTCCCGTCTCACCGCTCGACACGTTGGTCGATGGAACCGGCCTTGGACTCGTTCGCCGATACGTCCACGCCGCCCCTACTGCCGCGCGCCACCTGCCCGAGCCGTCCCTCGACGGTGGCTTTGTTCGCCGACATGCGCACCCCGGATCCGAGATCCAGTGGCTTTCGCACACTGAGCAGCAAGGCCGTCACCGCGATAACGAGCCCGAGGAAGGTGAGGAACACGCCGATCACCGTGGCGGTCTTCGCCGCCTTGTCGAGCCCCACCACAACCATGTAAACGGCTAGCGCGACAGCGGATACCGACGCGAGAGCAAAGCCACCCCACACCAGGATTCGGCTGGTCATGGGCGACAATCTACTTCCCACGAGCACCCAGCACACGTTTGTGAAAGGGGGGCTTGACGATTCAAGCCCCGGTGCCGTTCGAGGCCGAGCTATTGGCCGATGGCCGCGTTCATGATCGTGCCCGCGCTGGTGGCGATGATGCCGCCGATCATGGCTCCGGCCACCATCTTCGGGGAGGCGAGGCCGCCGCCGGACCATTTTTCCCAAGCGAAGCGGCCACCGGCGTAGGTGATCGCGAGGACGCCGCCGAGCAGGACGAACCAGGTGAAGTAGCGGACCAGGCGCATGAGTTTGTCCGCCGCGGGCGGGGTTTCGGGGGTGGGGTTGCCGATCTGCGCGAACACGGTGTCGTGGAGCGGGAGCACAGTGTCGTGGAAGGCGCTGAGCATGGTGATCACTACAGAAGATTACCGCGACGAGCGGGCAACATGCCCGGGATGTGGGTGAGATCTATTGCGCGGTAATGAGATTCGCGATCTTGAAGGAATTCGTTGAGCGGATGACGAGATTCGAACTCGCGACCCTCACCTTGGCAAGGTGATGCGCTACCAGCTGCGCTACATCCGCATGCTCACGTTTTCGGGGGTGAAACCCCGTCCGGCTTGCGAGAGGGAACCTTAGCCGATGACTCGCCCAAGTACCAAAACGGCCCTGGTTCAGCGCGTCCACCTGCGGTTCTACCGTGGCGTCGACTCCTCTTTGAGCGGCACGATGGACGCGATGAGCGTGCGGTCACCGACCACCGTGGTGATGACCAGCTGGGCGGGCCAGGTGCGCTTGGTCTTGTCGGGATGGGTCTCGCTGACGATCATCACGTGCTTCCCGTCGAACGGTCCGGGCAGAATCTGCACGCAGTAGGTGGTGCCCACCGGAATGGAGTCGATCCCGGCCTGAATGGTGGCCACGGCAGGCGCATTGGCGTCGGGCGCGTACATCTCCCGCACCGCCTCCCCGGATCGATCCCCGTAATACCGGCTCTGAAGTGCGAGGATGACATCCGGTCCGGATCCGGTCCCGCCGGGACCGTTGCCCCGCACATGCGCCCCATTGACCTCGTTCGGGCATTCCGCCGACGGTTCGGCGGCGGCCACCGCCGAGGTCGTGGAGGCGGGCGCGGCCAGGGTGGAGATGGGCCGCGGCTCGGTGTCCGGACTCATCTTGGCGATCTGCACCGCCACGGCCGCGACGATCGCGAAAACCGCCAGCAAACCGAGCAGCGGCACCGCCCACTGCTGCCGTGAGCCCTCGTCCACGCGCCGATGCCCGATCCGCCGGTGCGCCGCCGCCCGCCGCCGCGGCGCGGGCTCCTCGTAGTAGTCGTCCTCGTCGTAATCGTCGAAGTCGTCGTAGTCGTCGACCGGTTCCGGTTTGGGCTCGGGAATCCAATCCGACCAGGAGCCGGTGTAATCCGCCTCCTCGCGCGGTAGCTGCGGATCCGATTCGGTGGTGCGCCCACCCGTCGCCCGACCACCACCCCCCATCGAGTCGCTGCGCGACGCCCCGCTCATTTCGCCCCCTGTGGTTGTCCACTCGGGATGATGATCTGATATCCGCTGGTCGGCGCGCCCGAGGTGGACGGCGCGGTGGCGGCCCCGAAGTCGAACGGCAGCGACCCGCTGGGCGGAATGGTGCTCGGCGCGGTGGTGGCCTTGAAATCCAGCCCGGTGCCGGGCTTGTCGCTGCCGCCGAGCGGCTCCCCGCCCGATTTCACGACGCTCGCCAGATCATTGGCGACGGCCGCGAACCACTTGCCCACGAATTCCGCCGCGCTCTCCCCGAATCCGGCGCCCTGCGGGTTGGCGTAATCGTGCTTCTGCGCGGTGTTCCAGTACTTCACCCAGGTGGTGATGTCGAGCAGATCCTTGTTGTCGGTCACATTGGTCACCACCGCCGTGAACGCCTGACTGACCAGGCGGCTGATGGTCGCGGGCGGCACCAGTTCGGTGACGGCGCTGAGCAGCTTGGTCCCCAGCACCGCCAGCCCGGCAAGGGGATTGGCCAGTCCGGCGGTGGCGATCTCGGCGATATTGGCCGGGGTGAGAATGCTCTTCGCCACGGCCACGATCGAGTTGAGCACGATCGAGCCGACCTTCACGACCGCCTGCAGGGCCCCGCCCAGATCGACCGTGGTCCGCGGATCGGACGCCTCGGCCACGCGATGGGACAGCGACTTCTGCGGTGAGATGGACAGATTGGTGATCGAGGTGCCGGAGATGTCCTTGTTCACCACATCGGTGAGCGTCTTGATGGAGGTGGAGGCCAGCGCGTCCACGATCGACCGCAGCGAGGCGATGGGATCGCCGCCGGAAAGCTCCACCTGCCCGGCGATATTGGCCACGGCCGTGACCAGCGGCGCTCCGGTGGGCGCGTCACAGGCGAGATCGCCGGTGGTGCAGAAACTCGCGACCCGTCCGCTGAGACTGCCGAAGTTGGCGGCCGTATCGCTTTCCGGCCCGATGCCCTTGCCGCTGGCGGGGGTCGTCGGCTGCGGGGGAGCGGGCAGCGCCGCCACCGCCTCGCCCCCGGTGCCCGGCGCGGGATCGGGCGCGGTCTTGCCCGGCGATCCGGGGAACAGCGGGGCATTGGCATTGCGCGTCGGATCGCCGAACAGCGCCACCGCCGCGACCTTGTCGGCCGGGATGGCGCCATTGCCCGCCCCGACCTCCTGCGCGAACAGCGAGGCCACATGCGCCCCTTGCGAATACCCGGTGACCGCGATCCGCGTCCCGTCGCAGCGTTCGATGGCCTGCTTGGCCATGGACTTCAACCGATCCAGGCCGTTGGCGATCGACTGCGAGTACGGCGTCTTGTCATTGGACACCGCACCGCCGAACGACGCCTCGTAGGGCACGTAGGCGCGGTCGACCATGCCTTCCTCGCCCGCCCCGGCCATCATGGGCCGGAACACCATCGACAGCATGCCGGTATCGGTGGTGATCTCGGCATCCGGCGAGGATTCGCCGGTGCCTTGAATCCCCAACGCGTACAGCGCCGGACACTGTTCGATGGGCAGTTCGGTCTCGGGCGGACTGCCGCCCGCGCCGCCGATGCCGACACTGGTGAAGACGCACACGCTGGTCGCGATGAGCGTCGCATTGCGGATCGCCGCCATGGGCAGCCGTTGTCGAGCCACGTGGCACCTCGTTCGGGTCAAGAAGTCGGGGTGTCCGCGCCGGATTGTGCGCGGGCGGTGATCCGTGCCCCGGCCGAGCGGGCGGCGGCGAGGATCTGCTCGGCGAGGAGCCGAACCGGTTGCGGCGGGGTGCGGGTGGGATCGCCGTCGTCGACCGGGGTGAGGTCGGCGTCGGGATTCCATTCCGCGAGTTCGTGCGGTTCGAGGGCGCGCCAGGGTTCCAGCCAGCCGAGTCGCCAGGATTGCGCGCCGAGGGTTTTGGCCAGCGCCTCGACCTCGCCGCGGCGCTGCTCGGCCGGTGCGGGCAGCGGGCGGGCGGAATCGGCGACGGTGATGATGCCGACGATATGGCTCCCGGCGGGAGTGGCATTGTGCCGGTGCGAGAGCAGGGCGCGCTGCACTGTGTTGAGCCCGCGCATATGGGTGCGGGCGACGAGCACGACCAGCGGCGAATCCATGTCCGCGCCGAGCCCGATGCGCGCGGGCCAGCGCTGCCCGGCATCCCCGGCCCAGCTCAGGCTGGCGGCCAGACTGCTCACGCCCGCGCCGCCGTGCACGCCGACCAGCCACAGCAGCGGCGGTCGGGGCGGCCGATTGGGCACGGCGCGATGCCACATGGGCACGGGCGGCAGCGTGAGCGCGGTCATCGCAGCGCCCCCAGCAGGGCGAGATAGGCGTCGCGGGTCTCGGCGGCCAGCCGATGCCAGGAGATGACGCCGCCGCCCGCGAGATGCACATCGAAGGGCACCTCGATCACCTCGCGCACCCACGACCCCAGATGCGTGCGCACATGCCCGACCACGGATTTCCCGGCCCCCGGCACCTGTTCAGTCAGCACGATGACCGCGTCGCCGACCACGAATTCGCCGAACTGCTCGTCCAGCCATTGCAGCGCGGGCTGCAGCCGGTTGATGGCGTCCGGCCGCGCGGCCACCGTGATCACCAAACCCACCCGCGGATCGGCCAGCAGGGGCGCGGCCAACCGGCTGGTCACCGGCGCGCCCGCATCGAAAACGGCCAGCAGCCCACCGGTTTCGAGATGCCGCTGCACCGACAGCAGCGATTCCTTGCGCGGCAGCGGATCCGGACTGCGGCCCAGCACCCGCACACCCGTGGAGGTCTGTCCCGCGCACGAACCCACGCTGGACGGCAACTCCGGATGCGGTGTGTTCAGCCAGTCCTGCACGGTACTGACCGGCTGCGCGATATCGCACCCCCGCAACGCGATATCCCCACCCCCGAGCGTGGCGTCGACGGCCACCGGCCACACCTCACCCTCACTGTCCACGGCCGCCGCCGCGGCCAGCCCGAGCGTCGTCGTCGAAGCCCCCGACGACCCGGACCCACCCAGCACCAGCACCAGAGGCAGCGCCGCCCGCACCAGCCGCCCCCGCCCACCCCGCAGCGGAACGGGATCAGTGGGCTTCCCCGCAGGCGCAGGCTGCCCGAGTTCGCTTGCCCGCTCACCGCTCTCCGCCTCGCTCGCCCGCCGAATGAGGTCCTGCACGTCAACCATCGCTCATCCACCTCCCGCATGCGGTATGCCGCCGCGCGCACCGGATAGCCCGGCAGTTTCGGAGGCAGGCGCGTGCCGGATCCGCCCGATGGCCGCGAGCACGGCTGTGTCCGACTCGCCTGCGGGGCGAATGAGGTCGTGGACGTCAGTGTTCGACGCTCGACCTTTCGTGCGAGGGAAGCCGCCACGCGCCCGGACGTTCTCGCCGATCCCGTGCCGGTCGGCCGCCAACCGGGTGGTGTGGCGCGCGGTGGTCGCGAGTTCGGTGTCCTCGGAATCGCTCGCCACGGGAGCTCGGCCACCGGTGTGCGGTGTGCCGCCGCGCGCACCGGGCAGCCCGGCGGTTTCGGAGGCAGGCGCGTGCCGGATCGGCTCGCCGATGGCGAGTTCAGTTGTGTCCGGCCTGTTTGCGGGGCGGATGAGGTCCTGGACGTCGGCCTTCGGCGTTCGGCATCCAGGGCGATGGGAGTCGACGCGTAATCCGGGTGACTCGGCGGAGGGTTTGCGGGCGTCCGGGATGCCGCCACGCGCCTGGGCGTCATCGCTGACCGCGCGCCGATCGGACGCAATCGGTTCGGACGCAATCGGTGCGGTGTGGCGTGGCGTTTGGTGGCGAGTTGGTGGGCGGCGGGTGGTGATCCGGGGTGGGGGAGAGGATGGTCATCGGCGATCAGCCTCCGGCGAGGATGGAGCTGATTCGGACCTGGCCGTCGCGGGCGATGGTGGTCATGGTTTGTTGCCAGGCCGAGTGGGAGCCGTCCTGGCGGCGCTCGTCGACGCGGACGTTCCAGCGGTCGGTGGCGACCTTGGAGACGGTGACGCAGTGTTGGGTGCCCATCGGGATGGCGGAGATCGCGTCGCGGGTGGCCTGTTCGGGGGCGGCTAGGGCGTCGGGGGTGAGCAGGCTGCGCACGGCTTTGGCGTCGCGGAGGACGTACCAGGAGTATTCGAGGCGCAGGATGACGCCGGGGCCGGTGGTGAGATCGCCCGCGCCGGAACCGCTTACGAGGTCGCCGTTGTTGGCTTCGGGGCACCAGCCGGGTGCGGGCTGTTCGGCGACCGGGGTGACGGCCTCCGAGGTGGGGCCCGCGGCTTGCGGGGTTTGCGTTTCCTCGGGGGTGACGGTCAGCAGTACACCGGCAATGACCAGGGCGATCACACCCACTGCCGCCGCGGCCACCATGATGCGCTGCCGCAGTTGGTGGCGGCGGCGTTCGATGGCCGCGCGCCGCCGGGCCTCCAGCACCAGCGGGGCCATCGGATCCTCGGCGAGCAGGTCCACCGGTTTCGGCCCGGCCTTGCGGAACGAGCCGTCCGAGCCGCGCACCGGCGGCCGATCGCTGTCCAGCCATTCCGCCCAGGCGGCAGTCGGTTTCGGGGCCGGGGCGGGATCATCCTTCACCAAGATCACCGGCGGCAGTGCGGGCATCGGAGGGCGCGCCGCCGTGGTGTCGTCCTGTTCGGTCACGGCGTCACCTGTTTCGTTTCTCTCAAGCGGGCGGGGCGGGCTGCACCGCGGCGAGGAAGTCCTCGGGGGTGAGCGCGGGCATCGCGGGCATCTGCGCGAGCGCGGCGCCGAGCGAATTCACCTGCTGGGTGGCATCGTGCACGGCCTGTTCGACATTCTGGGAGAACTGATCCACGGCGGTGGAAACCTGTTCGACCACAGGGGCGATCTGCGCGGCGACGGGTTCGACGGCCTGCGCGATCGGGGCGGCCACATCGACGCCGGGGGCGATGGCCTGAGCAACCGGGGCTACCGCATTGATGATCGGCGCGGCGACTTCCTGCGCCGCAACACTTGAAACCGGCGCTACCGCAGGCTGTCCGCCGATGGGGGCAGCCGCGTTGACCGTTGCCGGATCGGGCGGGGCGACCTGAGGAGTGCCGCCGGAGAGACCACCAAGCACACCACCGGCCAGCGCGCCCAGCGCTCCGCCGATGAACATTCCTGGGAAACCGCCGACCATCGCGCCTGTCAGACATCCGACCGATGCACCGATACCGGCGCCAATGGGAGCACCGACTCCGCCGGTGGGAATACCGCCGATCGCGGCTCCGGCGAGGCCGCCGATCACACCACCAACACCGCAACCTCCAACCACGAACAACCCCGTGCTGACCATGCCGACCCCCGCGCCGACCGCGCTGCCCGCCACACTGCCTGCGGCCATTCGGTCGGATTGCTCTCGCGGGAAACCCATCCCGTCGTACATTGCGGCGATCTGCCACTCGGCCATGTCGAGATACGCCTGCGCCTTGTTGCGCGTTCGCACGTCGATGAAGTCGGGCAGTTGCACGGTGCTCGTGCCTACTCGGAGCTGGTGGGGGTCAGCAGGCATCACCGCTGGGGCATTCGGCTCGGGGACCTGCGGTTCAACGGCTTCCGGCTCATCGGAATCCGGCGTCTGCGGCGTAACGAGCGTGTCGATATTCGGCTGCGTCTGCTGCTGCGGCCGAGGACGGTTCGGCGGCGCGACCGGCGGATCCGGAATGTAATCCGCCGGACTAGGCGCGGGCGCGACCACCGGCGGCTCCGGCGTAGTACTCAGCCCCGGCTGCCCTTCCCCGGGCACCGCCAAGCCGGGTTGCCCGGGCTCCGCGCCCGCCACCCCCTGTCCCGCGATCAGCATGATCGGCAGTACAGATAATGCGAAGGAGGTACGTTTCGAAGTCATTCCCATTCCCCAATTCCCCGAAGATCCTGCGGGCCCTCCCGCTCGAAACCCCCTGCCAGTAGCGCCTTCCGCGCCCCTGACCCGCGACATCGCTGATGGCTCATTCGAACTGGTTCGTGACGACCCATGACGAAACCCCACCACCGTGCGATGATCATGTTGCCGGGTCGATATTACCCGTATCCGCGCCCCTCACAAGGGGATACGGAGCAGTCGGAACGAACAATTTAAGTAACGGGTTCCCGCGTCGTAATATCGCTCCCACCCACGCAAGAGCCGTGCGCCGCAATCCCTCTCGCCCGCCCGCCGGTTCCCGGAAGGAATTCCCATGCGTGCCAAGGCAGCACACTTCACGCAAATAATGATGACCTTGGTCTTCGCCACCGTGATCTCCGCCTGCGGCAGCCCCGCCCCCACCGTCACACCCACCACGACCACGCCGCCTCCCGACCCCACCCGGCCACCCGCCGAAATCCGCTGGGAGCCCTACCAAGGCATCCAGCTACCCATCGGCGCACAGGACGGCCCGGCGAAACCCACCCCGGTCGCCATCGGCTACTCCCACTCTCCCCAGGGCGCGGCCCTCGCGGCGATCAACCACACGATTCGCCTTTCCCTGGCTCCGGACGGCAGCTGGCCCCAAATCGCCAACCTCACCTTGATCACCGGCCCGGCCAAGGACTCCTGGGTCCTGGCCCGCGCCCAGATCTCCATCACCGCCCCCGCCGACCCGGCCACCGCGCCCCGCATCTCCGCCTACAAGATCGCCGCCTACACCCCCGACCGCAGCGACGTGACCATCTTCACCACCTATCCGGACGCCAGCATCGCCTCCACCACCCGATCCGTCGTCTGGGCGTCCAATGACTGGCGCCTGCAACTCCCGGACCCTGATTCCCAGGAGCCCACCATCCAGGCCATCGACTTCATCCCGTTCGACGCGATCCCGCTGGCGTCACCCAATTGACCGGGACGCCAGCGGTTCTGGCGAGCTAGGAGACCAGTTTCAACCCGACCACGCAGGCCACGATCCCGCCGAGCAGCAGCACCTTCAGCCCGCCGACGGCCTCGCCGCCGGTCGCCATCGAATAGACCACGGTCAGAACCGCGCCGATCCCCACCCACACGGCATACGCGGTGCCCACCGGCAGATCGCGCATGGCCCAGGCCAGCCCGGCCATGCTCGCCACCAGCGCCAGACCGAACACGGCCGTCGGACCGAGTCGCGTGAACCCTTCGGATTTGCCCAGTGCGGTCGCCCACACGGCTTCCAGCACGCCGGACATCACAAGAATCACCCAAGACATGACAGACCTCCGAGGCCGTCTTGTCGCGCGCCGGGTACGGCTCCCTCGTCCGGGGTTCCAGAGCGGAACCACCTCCACCATGGCAAATAACTCGCTACCCGCGCAAGTCCGGGTCTGGTGACTTTGGTCGCCGGGCCGTCCGCACGAAGTAGACGGTGCACGCCGCGTACGCCAGCACGGCAAGGGCCGCCAGCCACACCGGTCCCGTCGGCGGATCGGGCTCGGCGGCGAGGGTCGGCGTCGCCCACCCGGTGCGATCCCACCGCACGACAATGATCTCGCCCGGTTCGAACCCGCCACGGTCCAACATGTGCGGCAGCCGCTCACCCGCGAGGGTTGACAAGGCGGTCCGATCCGTGCACACGCCCTTGACCTTGTGGCAGACCGTTTCCACGACCTTCACCTCGCGCGGCTCGGTGAAGATCTCCCGATAGGCGGCCTCGACGTGGCCGGAAACGGTAATGATCAGCAGAAGGGAAATAAGCCCGCCCGCCAGCAGCGCCTTCCCATTACGCAATCCGGACGCACCGGACCAGACCCAGATCGTCAGGAACACAGGCGACAACCACACCGCCCCGCCGACGATATTGCCGAGATCGCTCTCGCGAGCGCTGATGATCGGCCCAGCGGCGATCGCAATGGGCAACCACACGGCGAGAATCACCAATTTCGCCCAAATCCGCACGGCCGCAGTGTAAGTCCACGAGGTTCCGGGTAGGGTCTGCTTTCCGGGATAACGGGCCCGGTGGTCACGGCGATGAGCAGCCACAGGGCGAGAATCACCGGAGGGGGATATGGACCCGAACGAACGCCCGCGCGAATTCGACCGGCTGCTGCGCAGCGTCACCGAGCCGAGTTCGAGGGGCGCGCTCCTGCTCGGCCCGGCGGGCTCCGGTAAGTCGACCTTGCTGCACGCGCTGGAGAACGAACTGACGCGCCGCGGCCGGGCCGTCTTCCGGATATCCCTCACCGGATTACGGCACCCGGACCTGATCGGCGAACGCGTACTGGAGGCGATCGAGTCGTCGCCCTATGCGGATTTGGTCGAGACCGCGCCCTATGTGCGTTCCTCGGCCGGTGCGCTACCCATCCGCGAGACCGTTTCGGCGCTGATGGATTTCAGCCGCCGGGTTCCGCAGCCGGTATTGCTGCTCGACGCCCTCGACGAAACGGCCTATCCGTCACGGGTCTCGGCCGCGGTCGAAGAGCTCAGTTCGCTGCTCGAGGATTGGAAACTCGTGCTGGCGGCCCGCGAGGAGGATTTCCGGGATTTCCGGCGCTTCGGCTTCCTCCCGGTGATACAGGTCCAGGGATTCGTCCCGGACGAACCGGAGGAGGCCGCCGTGGGAACCGCGCCCACCGCGGCACCGCCACTCGAACCCGGGGCGCGCACACCGGTTCTCACCCCTGTACGGTCGCTGGCGGAGAGCGTGGAGCTGGCGATCGAGACCTCGCCCGACCCCGCGCGGGCCGCCCAGCTGCTCGAGGAGATCGCGCTGGCCGGGGGCTCGGAGAAAATCATCGCGCTGGCCGCCAAGACCTCCATTCCGGAAGCCGAGGTCCGCAGCCTGCTCACCGCGATCCGGATCGGGCCCACCGCGCTCGAGATCGAGGATTCCGACGATCCCGCCGTGACAATGGGCGAGCTGCCCAAGTGGGCGATCATCTCCAGCCGCATTCTGGCTCCGCCATTCCGATTGGCGGACTTGGCCTTCGGATCGGAGGAAGCCGAGCGGGACGAATTCCTGGACCGCAGTTTCGTGCACAGCGGAAATCTGAAGGCGATAGTCGACCAGCGTCGTTCCCTCGTGATCGGCGACCGCGGCTCCGGTAAGAGCGCGATCTTCCGGAAGCTGTCGACGGATGCGGCCGTCGATCGCGCTCGGCTCGAGGTCTGCCCGGTCGCGAATACCGGTGAGCTGTTGCACCGCATTGTCGATGGCGCGTCCTGGCCCGATGCGGACGGGCTCCGGGCGGTCTGGCTGATCGTGGTCGCCTCGGTGGTGGCGTCGGCGCTGCCCGCCACCGCACCCCGGCATCTGCGGCGCGACGCCGCCGATCTGCGCGCCGCGGTCGGCATGGCCGCGCCGATGGGCCGGGGGCGGCGCATGCTGCGCGCGATTCTGCGCCCGCTGCGCGGTACCAGCGTGAAGTTCGCGGTGGGACCGGTGAGCCTGGAGACCCAGCTCCCCTCCGGCGCCGAAACCGGATCGCGCAGAGCCGCGGTGGATGTCGAATCATTCCTGCGCGAGGCGGATCGGACGCTGTCCCACATGGGGCGGCGGGTGCTGGCGCTGTTCGACCGCATCGACGAAACCTTCAAATACGACAGGAAGAAACAAGAGGCCGTCGTCCAGTCGCTGCTCCAGGCCGAGGGGCGCGTATCCCAGTTCGACGCCATCGGCGTCACCATCTTTCTCCGGACCGACCTGTTCGAGCTCTACGACATCCAAGAGAAGAACAAGGTGGTGTCGCGAACCCTCCCGCTCGAATGGTCCGAGGATCAATGGCTGCAAGTCCTCATCCGCCGGGTGCTGGCGAACCGGGAACTCGAGAAACTGACCACCCGAGCCCGGAATGCGGACGGCTCCCTCGAGATCCGCGGCGCGCTGGAGATGATATTCCCGCCCGAGATCGAGGGCCAGCCGATCGACCGCTGGCTGATCGACTCACTGCGCAATGGAAACGGGGATATCACGCCGCGCTCGGCCGTACTGCTCCTGCACCTCACCCGTGAAATGTCCACGAAATCCGAGGAGATCGTCACCGACCTGCCGCTGTTCCCCGAGGACGCGGTGACGCCCGCCATGACCAAGGTGTCCGACCTGAGCTTCTCCGAGGTCGTCAACGACTTCAAGGTCGGGACCTCCTTCGTATTGAACTGCCGCGCAGGGAAACTCGTGGAGTTCGCGCTCCACGAGGTGGCCGACCTCTTCGACGAGACCGAGGGCAGGATCAGCGAACAGGTCCGCCTGCTCGAGCGCCTCGGCTTCCTCGAGCGCGTGGTGCAGCAGACCGAGGCGGGCACCAGATCGCTGTTCCGGATACCCCGCCTCTACACCCGCTGCTGGGATTACGCCTGAGGCGAGCACGAAGCGATCTCCAGGCAGGGCGTCGCATTCGGCTGCGGCCCGGAGCGGGCGAGGTCGCGCTGCACTACTCGAATCGACAAGCGGACTATGACGTCACGCAAATCGAGTCCGAGCATTTCCGCGCGCATCACGGCCAACTCCATGGCGAATCGGGGTTCGTCGGGCTCGGGATCGCTGAGAATCTCGTCGAGGACCATTCCGCTGACGGCCTGTTCCCGCGTGAGCGAGTGATCGGGCAGCCAACTCAGAAACCAATGCCCGTCGGCGATTTCCTGCGCTGTATCGGGGGTGATGTCGCTGGTTATCAGCCGGTCGGTAATGCGGAGTGCCATCGCTTTTCGCCTTCCGTGCAGGTGGGCGGCACCGACGTTACGAGTGGCGCGTGACACCCTCAATCGAATTGCATACGGTGTCTTGCTATTTGCCGCGGCTATTGGATCGCGGATATCCGACCGGGATGAATCATGGTACGTCTGGTGGCATTTCGTGATACGCCCTAGGCTTGATTGCCACACCCTGGGCGTAGGGCAGCTGGGGGGAGGGGTGGCGCCGTGCGATCGAATTCCTATGACGAACCGATCGGCGACCGGGTGCGCCGCCTGCGCAAGGAACGCGGTCTCACCCAGGCCGCCCTGGCGGCCAAGGCCGGATGCTCCCGCAGCCTCATCCAGCAGATCGAGAACGGCACCCGCATACCGCAGCTCTCCCTGCGCGAACGCCTCAGTCTCGCACTGGGCGAAGCGCTTCCGGCGACCGGGCATGCCACCGCGATCCGGGCGGTGGACAATCGCCACGACGATCTGCGCATGCAGTTCAATGTCCTGCTCGGCGAGGACGCCGCCGCCGTCGAACGCGGCCTGCGCCTGGTGCGCAGTCTCATTGCCGCCACCCGGGCCGGACCCGACGCCCAGCCGCTGCGGCAGATCGCCGAACGACAGCTCGAGCGCGCGGAGGACGTCCTGGCCCAGGTGCCGTCGCAGAGCGCCACGGTGTGGGAGTGGAACACCGTGAGCGACTGGTGCCCGATCGTCGAGAAGGCCATCCGGTCGGTGCGTGTAATCCATTCCGCCACACTCGGTTCCATTGGCGGCGAGGTCGGCGAGGACTACCACGACGTGCTGCTCCGCCTGGCGGGTCGCACCGGCGCGTCCCGCGTCGACATCCGGCGCATGTACGTCGTCGACGACATCTCCGACGTCTGGCCCTACGAGGACAAACTCTGGCGGCTACTGCGCGCCGGAGTCGAGAATGTCGTCGTCAAACGCGAGCACGCCAGCAATGCCTCCGGCCTGCTCCTGGTCGACGACCGCTTCGTCGTCGTCGGCGAATACGACCACACTCGCGAGGCGCGCGTGGCCAGCCGCATCTCCGGCCTCAAACACGATGTGGTCTTCGCCGAACGCCGCTTCGAAAAGCTCTACCGCCTGAAACGAACCCGCCTCGCCTCCGTCGTCAACACCCTGGCCGCCGCCCCGCCCCTGGCCCGCTACGCGGACCTCGACGACGGCGACTGCCGCGCCGAATTCCGCGCCGCCCTCGAAGCCGCCTGGAAACGCCTGCCGTGACCGCCGCCGCGGCGGATTCGGTCGGCGGGCCATGGCCCGGATGCGATTAGATACGTGTCGTGGATAGTGTCGACTTCGCGCGTGTGGTCGCGGAATTCGGGCCCGGCGCAGCGCTACTGGTGGAACCGGGGTCGGCGGCCGCGGCCCATGTTCCGGCGCGGTGGGCCGAGATCGCCGCCGCCGCCGATTCCCAGGCCCGGTGCTCCGCCGTCGTGGCGCTGTGGAATATGGACATGCTGTTCAAGCTGACGCCGCGATTCGGGGCAGTGCTGGGGGAATGTCTCGCCGATGTGCGGATCTGCCTGCTGCACGGCGACTGGGTGCTGCTGTATGCCTTGCGGAAGCCGTTCCAGCCGTTGGAGTTCCGTATCGGATGGGATCCGGCGACCTTCGGCGCCGACCGGCCGCCGCATTGGGATGTGCTGCCCGAGCCACTGCGGGTGTTCCTCAGCACCGTGCACGCCGGTTTCACCGACCTCGACGGGATCTCCTACGGCCCCACCCGCCCCCGGCACATGCGAACCTACGACGCCCTGAACCTGTACCACCCCGTGCGCAATTGGGAAGCAGCGCAGGACATTCCGGGATACCGGGCCCTGCCCATCGCCAAAGGTCTCGGCGACGCCCACTATTTCGTCTCGCCGGACCTGCCCGGCGGCACCATCGGCTGGGAGGCGGGCGGCAACCTGGACCGACCGCTCGACTTCGCACAGACCTTCGACGACCTCATGAGCTACGGCTTCCAACTCCAGCGGGAACTCGCACCCCCGCCCGCCTCGAAAGGGGATCGGTTCGCCCCCATCACCGCGAGGGCCGCACGAGCCGTCGTCGTAAATACCGAACTCACCGAAGACCTGGCCCGCGAGCACATCCGCGGCCTCGTCGCCGACCTGCTCGACGCCCTCGGCGGTCAAGTGCGCGCCCACCCACAAGACGGCCTCAACGGCGAAACAATCCTGCCATTCGACGACGACGCCGGAAACATCCACGACGTCGACCGGCTGGAGATCCTCTAGACCCTCGACCCTCCGCCCCCCGACCGCCCCCACATCTACCCGCCTGTCATCGTCCAGATCTGGCAACAGCACCACTGGACAGTGACCCTCTCCACCGACCCGACCGGCCTCCGCGCCCACGCCCGCACCCCAGACTGGTACGAACTCACCCTGACCTACCGCGACGACACCTTGCGCCTGTCCGTCGCATCCCCCGGTTTCCACCGGCCGCCCGCGTAGGCAATCGAATAGTGGAAAGGCCCGGCGATAACCGGGCCTTTCCACTATTTCTGGTGCGCGATACTGGGATTGAACCAGTGACCTCTTCCGTGTCAGGGAAGCGCTCTCCCGCTGAGCTAATCGCGCGGAAATCCCCCTTTGAGCGGATGACGAGATTCGAACTCGCGACCCTCACCTTGGCAAGGTGATGCGCTACCAGCTGCGCTACATCCGCTTGCTCGCCGGGGCTTTTCGGCCGATCGGCTTGCGGGACAGAACTTTAGCGTACAACCGGGTGGATTATGCAAATCGCCATGTCAGTGGGGGTTTCGCGAGGTATGGGAGGGAACGGGCGCAGAGGTACGCGCCGAGGGCGGCGCCGGTGGCGTTCATCAGGACGTCGTCGATGGAGGAGTAGCGGCCGAGATCGAGTGCGTATTGCGCGATCTCCAGCGCGGCCGACAGCGCGAAGCCCACGGCGAACATGCGCGCGACCCCCGCGAAACGCGGAAACCGCAGCGGGAGAAAGAAACCCAGCGGAACAAACAGAATCAGATTCGCCCCGATCTGCACCACCGTGTTGGTGGACGCCTCCATCAAGGTCGCCAGGAAATCCCGGAAAGGGATGAGAATCACTTTTCGCTCACCATGCGCCGGAGTGAGAATCATCCACACCCACGGCAGCGTTCTCGCCAGAATCCCCGCCTCGGTGACGGTCCACCGCAGCGCCTCCCCCCGCCTCCGCCCGCGCCGCACCCGAATCCGCACCAATGCCGCCGCGCCCACTGTCACGATCGGAACCGCGATCGCCCACACGACGAGCACGTCCCCCCCACGCTTCCCACACCTGTCGCATGCACCCACGGTAACCGCGCCCGCTACCCGCCAGCCGCCGTCAATCTCAGGGTCGGGCCGGTTCAGGATCTTTGGGCGGATTCCCGTGCGTCGGTGGCCAGGATGGCGGCGAGGTCGGCGGGGATGGGCATGGTGGTCATGAGGCCGACCGAGGTGCGGCCGGTATTGCCCACGGGGGCGCGGCCGACCATGCTGCCGGGGCCCGCGACGAGGAGGCGGATGAGCTGGCCGAGGGCTTCGGGGCGGTCGTGGGTGCGCAGGGCCAGGCGGAGCATGAGCCAGTGGGCGCGGGTGTGGGGCCACGGCCAGGGCTGGGAGAGGATGTGGGCGCGTTCCAGGGCGCGCCAGCTGGTTTCGAGTTCGGGGGCGGTGCGGGCGCGGTCCAGTTCGGCTTCGAAGGCGGTGCGGACGGGTGGGGGCATGGGGGCCATGGCGGGTCCTTCGGTCGAGGGATGGGTACCCGTTCAGCCTTGTTCGCGGGGGTGGGGTGCGGCTTGAACGAACCTGCTACGAGACTTCGGGGGCGATGGTCCAGCGGACTCGGGTGAAATCCGAGGGCGGGGCGCCGAACATGCTGCGGCAGAAGCGGGTCAGGTGGGCGCTGTCGGCGAAGCCCGCGCCGTGGGCGGCGGTGGTGAAATTGTGGCCGTCGGCAATGAAGCGGATGGCGCGTTGCATGCGCAGCCAGCGGATGTAGGGGCGCAGGGGGAGGCCGACGTCGGCCGAGAAGACATGGGCCAGAAGGCTTTCCGAGAGCCGGGCCTCGCGGGCGAGGTCGGCCAGGCGGACCGGGCCGGATTCGAGACGGTGGGGGAGCAGGGCCAGGACGTGGGAGACGGCGGGGTGGCGGTCGGAGGTCGCGGCCACGGTGACCGATCGGTGGATCTCCTCGAACCAGTCCGGGTCCGAGAATAATTCGGCGCCCGCGCGCGCCCACTCCTGCACCGTGTGTGCCCGGACCGAGGCCGTCAGCCGGGCGCCGGGCGCGGACTCGGGGGCGACGTGCACGAGGCGGCCCACCCGCGCCCCGCGGACCACTTCGTGCACGGTGTCGGCCGGAATCACCGCCGCCGGGCACACCGCTCGCGCACCCGCCCGCGGTGCCGATCTCCCCGTCGACCACCATCAATCCGGGCCGCAACCACGCCTGCCCGACCCAGCCCGCACCATCCACCCCTCCAGTCTGCCGGGTTCGGCCGGGTCAGCTCGGCAGCGGGTTGGCTCCCATGGTGCGTGCGCCATTGGCCGCCGACCGGCGCACCATGCGGAAGCCCTCGTCGAGCATTGCCCGCTCGTAGTCGCACAGCGCGTCCCGGAGCGGACGGCCGCCGGTCACCTCGGTCAGGGCCGCGGTGAGGGCGGCGGCGTCGCGGAGGGCCACATTCGCGCCCGCGCCCGCGGCCGGGCTCATGGCGTGGATGGCGTCGCCGAGCAACGTCACATTCGAGGTCGGCCAGGGCGGGACGGGCAGGCTGGAGCGCACGGTGATCGGGAAAACCGTGGCGGGCGTCCAGGACTCGACGATCCCGGTCACCAGCGGATGCCAACCGGAGAGCTGTTCGAGTACCAGCTCGCGCAATCTCTCGCCGGACGCTGTGCGCAATTCCGAATCGGAGAGCCCGAGTCGATCCGCTCGGCGTCCGAACATCACGGCGAGCGTGTCGGCGACGGGTTCGAAAACCACCTCGGGCGCAAAACGCGAGGCGGCCGCCATCGGTGCTTGCCGGTACTCCACCGGCGCAATGCCCACGAACCGATTATCCGGTCCCACAATCGAATTGAAGACACTGATCAGTTCAGGCGGCAGCGCGCTCCGCAGATGGGGCGTCAGCGGAACCCGCCCGTAGATCAACCGCACCCGGGAGTCCACGACCCGCGCGTGCGGCAGGCGCTGGTTGCGAATCACCGAACCCACCCCGTCGGCGGCAACCAGAACCGAGCCCCGCGCGTTACTGCCATCGGCGAACCGTGCTGTGGCGGAGGCCGTTTCGCTCTCGTATCCGACGCACCGCCGCCCGAAATGCACGACATCCTCGAGCCCGGTGAGCAGCACCCGCCGCAATACCTCCCGATCGATGACGGTGTGCGCGGGCATCTGCTCGGTCGTGCTGTCCGCATCGTCGAGGAGGAACACCCCGTTCGGGCGCATCCGATGGTCGAACCCGCTCACCCGGGCCGCCGGTCGCCCGGACACGGCCGCGAGGAGCTCGAACAGATGCGGCGGCAGCGCAGCCGACAATGCTTGGCGCCCAAGCCCATCGATGTGCAGCCGATGCCCCTGCGCGCGCAGGTCCGCGGAACCGTCGCGCTCGTAGACGGCGACGCTGATCCCGGCCCGCCGCAAACCCTGCGCCAGGCAGAGCCCGCCGAGCCCCGCACCGATAACGATCACGTGCGGACGCGACAATTGTGAATCGATCAAGACACACCTCACTGGAGTCGTGAAAGACTCCCACCTTCCCGATGCCATCGGGCACCTGGAAACCGATCAGTGAGGCCGAAGCCCGAGAAAGCCCGAGGGCCCTCCGGTGAGAAGACCCGCCCAGCATATCAGCCTGCGCCGCACCGGCTTCCGGTCAGCACCACGGTGACGGCGGCGGAGTCTTCGGATCGAATCGGGTGTATTCGAGCCGCACCGCACCGGTTCCGGTGCGCGGCAGGACAATCGCGGTGCCCTGCCGATAGGTCCACAGGCGCGGCACGATGACATAGGCGTGGCCGGTGGTCATGGCCAGGACCAGCCCGTCGTAGCGGTACCGGTAGGCCGAACCCGGATCGGTGCACGCCGTGCCGGTCACTCCCGGCGCATTGAATTCGAGCGCCTTCTCCGAGTAGACCGTCAACCGCGCGGCGGCGGCGATCGACTGTTCGAACCTGATCGCACGGCCCTTGCCCACGGCCATGGAATACGCGGTCGCACCCCAGAAGAAACTGCCCGCGACGAGCAGCACGACCAGCGTCCATTCGAGCGGATTCGTGGTCCGCACCGGCGTCGCGGATCCGGCCGCGAGCTCGCGGCGGCGCGCCCGCACCGCGGCCCACAACAGCAGCAATCCGGCGATCACACAGGCCGGTGCGACACCGAGACCGCGGTTCAATGGCGTATCGAACTGCAATTGCGACAACCCGTTGAGCAGCAGCAGACCGCCCACCGCGGCGGTGCCGATCAGCAGCCATTTGGGGCGGTAGCCGTCCCGGTACCGGCGCGGCAGCGCCACCCGGACCCAGGCCAGGCCCAGCGCGATGGTCGCGAATACCGCCACCGGAATGAACAATCCGTCCGCACTGCGCATGACATAGTCGGTGGTGGTCAGCCCGAGCGTCGCCGAATCGACGCCGAGATGGGCGCAGAACCCGCGGGCGTGGAAATAGCCCCAGTAATAGAGCAATCCCGCCAATAGCGTCGCGGGCGCGACGAATTGCGCGACCAGCTGCACCACCTGCGACAGATCGGTGAACGAGGACCGCCTGCCCGGCGGCTGCTCCGCGGGCTCGTTGTCAGCCACCGGAACCCGTGGTGGTCGTGACCGGCGGGGTTGTGGTCGTCGTAGACGGCGGTGTGGTCGTCGAGGTTTCCGGATCCGTGGTCTCGACTTCTTCCGGAGCGCAGGTCTTGGTGTAGATGTACAGCGTCTCACCGGAATTGAGGACGGCCCGCTCTCCTTCACTCGTCGACGGCAATTGCTTGCTCATGCCCACATAGGCCGTATAGGGATCGGGATTCGGTTCATCCGGAGACGGCTTGCAGGTCGGTGTCGGCGCACTGGCCAAGGTCTGGGTCTCGATCCGCACGCAGTTGTCGGCGAGGCCCGCGGCCCGGCATCCCTTGGCGATATTGCCGCTGACGATCTGCACCACGAATTCGACGCGATCGCCCGTATCGAACAGCGTCTCGCCGAGATCGATCGGTATACCTTTGGCGCCGCCCTGCTGGCCGCCGCCATTCTCCGTCACGGGAATTCCCCGACCGGAATCACCCGAAGAGTTCTCCGCTGGATTTCCCGTTTTCTCGCAACCCCCGAGAATCATCAGCGCCGCGACAGCGACGAGGACTCGTGTCATTCTCCACATACGAGCTCCTCATACGAGGTCTCCCCGACCCTAGAGGTAATAGATCATTGTTCCTGATCAGCCCGCTATTTGCACGCGATTTCGACAGACGCCGACCTGTGGCATCGTGGAGCCGGTGAGCGGACGATTCCTCAACATCGATGTCGACATCCACGCGACCTCCGACCTGTCGGCGCTGCGCGACGAATTCGGGGACGACATCGCCATCCTGTACTGCGGTGAGCCCGAGCCGGGCAGCTTCCGATTGTCCTTCGAATGGAACGCGCCCGGCGGCGACGAGGCCGACCCGGATGCGATCGAACAGGGTTTGTGCACCGTCGTCGAGCGATTGTCGGCGTCCGGCCGCGAATTGTGGAACACCGCCGCCGACCGGATCTTCGATATCGGCTACGAAGCGGAATCGGGCCGCGAGTCCGGCCAGGCCCTGTTACGGCCCGCCACCCTGGTCCGGATCGGCTCCCTGGGCGCCCGCCTCGCCTGCTCGATCTACACCCACACCCTGACCGAACCGTCGATTCGGACCTGAGCGAATCATCCGCCGCCGCGCCGACCCGATCCTATGGTCGGCGCATGACGAACCTGATGATGCCGCCGGGGGGCGGTCCGTCCGATCAACCGAATTACAGTCCACCGCAGCAGTTTCCGCCGTATCCACAGCATCCCGGCTACCGGCCGTATCCGCAGCCGATCGCCTATCCGACCGAGATGCCCAAGCCCGTCCGGGCCGCCCGGTCGATCGCCCTCGCCCTGGTGGCCCTCGCGCTGTGCCTCGAGGTCTTCTATATCGCCAGCGGCGACACCTATTTCGCCGGGATGTTCCTGTTCGCCATGTTCCCGGCGCTGTGCCTGGCCACGACGACCCTGTTCTTCGGCCGGGCGGGCAGCAGGGCCAAGGTGACAGCCATTGTGCTCGCCGCGCTGATGATCTTCTTCAATCTGCTCGGCGCCGCGAACGGCGGGTCGGGCGGAGTGCTCTCCATACTGGCCGGGATCGCCATCATCGTGCTGCTGTCACAGCGCGACTCAGGACTGTGGTTCCGCCGACCGCGCTGACCAGGAAGGCCGCTGGCGCACATCAGTGAACAAGCGTACTCTCACTAGTTGTTGATCACATCGGCAGCTGTAACCGGTACGAGGGGCGCTCAGGCATGAAGTCGCAATATTCGAGTGAACGGTCGTTCATCTGCGAACTCGCTCAGGAGTTGTCCCGCGTCGGTAGGCGTAGCGGTCGTCGGCTCTCCCGCGTCGGCAGTGATGCCGCCTATCAGACGGCTGCCGAAGTGCAGGACCTACTGGCCGAAAGTAAGCATGTGGTGGTCGGCGTCCTGCGCGCCAAGGCCGACGATCTGGGCGTCCGGATCAAGCGACTCTGACGGCTCAGCGGTGGGCGCAGGTTCGGTAGGGCCTGGTGCGCCGCGGCTGCGAGTGGCCCGAGGACGCGGTGCAGTGCAGCCGGTTGACGCTGCCGCCGCCGGGAGCCACGACGATCTGCGGGGCGAGGGCGTCCAGCAAGCACTGCGGATCGCCGGTTTCCAGTGCGCGCCTGAATGATTCGAGCATGGCGCGGCTCTGTGCCGGGGAGATCGCGGTGTGCGGGCGGCGGGAGCGGACGCGTCCGCGGGCGCGGTGCGCGATCTGGCGGACGGTATCGACGGTCTTGCCGACCGCTGCGGCGATCTCGTCGTAGCCGACATCGAAGACCTCGCGCAGGACGAAGACGGCGCGCTCGGTCGGCGACAGCGTCCCGAGGACGAGCAGCAGCGCCGCCGACACGGTATCGGCGCGCTCCACATCCTCGGCCACATCCGGTGCGGTGAGCAGTGGTTCGGGGAGCTGGGATCCGACCCAATCCTCCTTGCGCTGCCGCGCGCCGCGCAATTTGTTCAGCGACAGGCGGGTTGCCGTGCGCGCCAGGTACGCGCGCTGATTCAGCACCCGCCCGTGATCGACCTCGGCCCATCGCAGCCAGGTCTCCTGCACGACGTCCTCGGCGTCGGCCGCCGACCCGAGCACGTCGTAGGCGACGGTGAACAGCAGGTTGCGGTGGTCGAGGAACGCCTCGGTGGCCGGGGCGGTGGCGTGGTCGCGCATTGTCGGGCCTTCTCCTTCGCGGCCGACCGGAATGCCCGGTCGGCTATGCAGTTATTGCACAGCTGTGCAGTTACTGCATGAATGTATACTCACCGGGCGGGGACGGCGTCAAGACGAGACGCCCCCGACCATCAACCGGAGGAGCCGCAGCCACGATGACCACCGCAGACCCGATCCGCCCGAGCGGGCGCGAAGCGCAACGCCGCCGCACACGCAAAGCGATCGTCGAGGCCGCGGTCCGGCTGAGCGCGGGCGGCGTGACCCCGTCCATCGACGAAATCGCCGCCGCCGCCGACGTTTCCCGCCGCACGGTCTACACCTACTTCCCGACCCTGGATCAGCTGCTGATCGACGCCACCGCGGGCGCGCTCAACGAGCCGCCGGTCGAACAGGCGCTGGCCGACCCGGCCCTCGAAGGCGACGCCGCAGGCCGCGTCGATGCCCTGATCCGCACTCTGCTGGAATACTCCCCGCAGTCACTTCCACTGGGCCGCAGAATGATTCGCTTGACGGTTGAGCAGCCCGGCAAGGATTCGCCGGGCACTCCCCGGCGCGGGCATCGCCGCCTGGAATGGCTCGAGGAGGCCTGCCGCCCGCTGCGAACCAGCCTGAGCGAGCAGGAGTTCCACCGCCTGATCTCCGCGCTGACCATTGTCGTCGGATGGGAGGCGCAGATCGCCCTGCGTGATGTGCGCGGCCTCGACGCCGACGCCGAGCAGGAGGTTGTCCGCTGGGCCGCGCGGGCGCTGGTGGAGGCGGCCGTGAAGGAGAGCGCCGGACGATACTGATTCGCGCGGGGGTTCGGCGAAGTACCGTCGGTCTGTATGACGGAACTGGTTCTCGGTCCGGTGTTGCGGCATGTCGATGCGACCTCGGCGACCGTCTGGGTGGAAACCGATGCGGCGTGCGAGGTGGATGTGCTTGGCCGCCGGGCGCGCACCTTTCAGGTGGGGGAGTTGCACTTCGCGCTGGTCGTGGTCGACGGCCTGGAGGCGGGCGCGTCGATACCCTACGAGGTGCGCTTGGATGGCGAAATCGCCTGGCCGGAACCAGGATCAGCGTTCCCGGCGAGTCGTATTCGCACGCTGCCCGTCGACAGTATTCTGTTCGGCTCGTGCCGTGCCGCGAAAGCGAATCCGGGTGCGCTGGAGGCGGACAAGGTCGGCCCGGATGCGTTGGACGCCTATGCCGTTCGTATGAGCCGGTTGCCGGAGCGCGAATGGCCCGGTGCGCTCCTGTTGCTCGGCGATCAGGTGTACGCCGACCAGCACACCCCGGCACTGCAAGAGTGGCTGGCGCGGCGGCGCGGGGGCGAGGAGGAGTTCGGCTGGATCGAGCGCAATGCCGCGGGCGATTTCGACCATCTGCTCATCGGGTCATCGCTGCCGTGGCTCATGCCGCCGGTGGTGAGTCATATCCAATCGCTCAACGAGCGGGCCGCCGAGCTGCCCGGATGGCGGGGGCGGCTCGGTGAGAAGGTCAGGCAGGCCGCTGATCTGGAGCACTGGCCCGCCTTCCGGGGCTCGTTCCAACGGCTGGCCGCACTTGTTCACCGGCTCGGCGCCGCACCGGACGCCCCGGCCACGATATGCGTGCTGTCCGGGGATGTGCACCACAGCTACGCCGTCGCAGCCGACTTTCCTGTGTCTACGAAATCCGAAGTGCTGCAACTGGTCTGCTCGCCGGTGCACAATGATCCGCCGAAGCGGTTTCGTGTGCTGTTCGTGCTGTCCTGGGCTCGGCCGCTCGTCTGGGTGCTGCGGCGGCTGGCGAATCATCGCGGAATCCCGCCGGATCCGGTGCGCTGGCGCAAAGTGAGCGGACCGCACTTCGGGAACTCCATCGCGACCCTCCGTTTCGCGGACCGATCCGCCCGCTTCATCCTCGAGACCGCCCGCCCGGGAACCGGTTTGGAAACCGTCGCCGAACTGCCGCTGACCGATTAGCTCGCGACGATATTGATATCGCGCGCCGAGAGAATCCGCTGCGAATAGCCGTCGCGCGTCACCGCCAGCATGGCGCGACCGATGCGCCGAGTGTGGTTGACCTGCCCCGGAAGCGCCCGCAGCAGCAGGGGGCGCAGTGGCGCGGTCACGGTGTAGAAACCGTTGACCCACCCGGTGCGGGAGCGGATGCCATCGCGCGGCATGACCGCGCCGGGGCGGAACACGAAGCCATTCGGATTCGCCTCCAGGATCGCATTCTCACTGCGGCCCTTCACCTTTCGCCACATGGTGGAACTGTCGGCATCGGAGCCGACGCCGGAGACGAACAGGAACCGCCCGTTCGGGGATGCCTGTTGAAAGGCGGCGTTCGCGGCCGTGCCGTAGTCGTAGGTGACCCGCGTGTAATCGGCCTCCGACATCCCGACCGACGACACTCCCAAGCAGTAGAAACACCCATCGGAATCGGCGAATTCGTTTGTCACAGAAGAGAAATCAGTGAAATCCCGATGCTCGACCTGGGTGAGCTTCGGCATGCCGTCCGGCAGCGGCGTCCGCACCACCGCCAGCACCGAATCGACCCCCGAATCCCGCACGCACTCCCGCAACGCGCCCTGCCCGATCATCCCGGTCGCCCCGAAGATCACGATCCGCAGCCCGCCCATACCCGCCTCCATCCCGCTCACCGTCACCGACCGCCCCGATTATCCGGCCGCCGCGCCCGCACACCGCCGGACACGCTGTACCCACCCGAATTAAATCGGTTGCCCCCGCCCCACCCCGCCTGCGACTGTTGTCCTACGCCGGTCCCCTGGACCAGCGGAAATGGAAGGTTCCGGCCTGAGGAGGCCAGCCGGTCTTGAAAACCGGAGGGACGTTTCGGCGTTGGGGTTCGACTCCTCCACCTTCCGCCCCCACCGGGGGCACGCCTTCGTAGCTCAGTGGTTAGAGCACCGACCTGATAAGTCGGGGGCCGGAAGTTCGATTCTTCCTGAGGGCACGGCGGTCGAGGCCGAAGTGGTCGAGGCACCGGGTTGTGATCCCGGAGAAAGCTGGGTTCGAGTCCCGCCGATCGCCCCAAAACGCTCGATCGAGTTCTCATGACGACGCGGGGCGCACAGGCGAGCACATAAGGTTTCGCGTATGAGCATCGATAGCGACGTTGTCGCCGAGGTCCATGCACTGCACGACGACCTGGCTCTCTGGCTCGGCACGCCCGATGCCGCCGAGGCGCTCGAACGGTTTCTGGGCCAGCAGCATCCGGAGTTCTCCATGGTTACCCAAACCGGATCGGTTGTGGCGCGCGTGGCCCTCACCGACGGGTTGCGCGGCGCGGGCAATACCAGCCCGGGTCTGGGCATCGATATTCGGGAGATCGAGATCCTGCACCGCTCCGCCGACGCGGTCGTCGTGCGATTCGAGGAGGTGCATCGGCACCGCGGCGGCGCCCGCAGCCGCCTCACAACCGCGCTGTTGCTGGCCGACCCGCAGGACCGCAACGGCCTGCGCTGGCGCTCGGTGCACGAAACAGCCTCCGCGAACTGAGTTTTCACACCCACCGCCGCACCCGCCGAATGTGTTCAGAGGGCTTGTCGAGCGCTCGGCGAGTCTCGCACACGGGCGTACGCTCGGAGAGGCCACCAAGGAGCGGGGGAATGCACCATGTGTGAAGGCGGAAGACTTATAGCGTCTTTCACCACCGGGACGACCGAACGCCCGGCGGTACCCGAGGTCGTCGAACCATCGCTGACCCGGACCGACGACGGCGCCTGGCTGATCTGGGCCTACAAGGTCGCCCGACCGGTCGGCGACCTCTTCCGCCCTGTCACCGGCGGCGACCCCTACCCCGCCGACGCCGTGGCCCAATGTCTGCTCCGCTTCGCCCACAAACCGCCCGACCCCAACTGCACCTGCGGCTTCCACGCCGTCTCCGACCCCCTCGGCTATCCCATAGGCGGCACCTTCCAACCCCTGGAAGTCGCCCTCACCGGTGCGATTCTCGCCTTCGAATGGGGCAATGGCGGCCTCCTCTTCCGCGCCGAACGCCAAACGGTCATGCGCGTCGGCGCGCCCCTCCGCCGCACGGCGGCCATGCGATTCCCCGCCGACCGCCCCGACCCACCCCCCGAACCCAGCGGCCGCACCGCCCGCCTCCGCCCACCCAGTCCCCGAGACCCCAACCAATCCCACCTAACGCTCCCCACCGCTCCGCCCCCCTTGGTGCGCCTGACCGACGACCCGGGCCACTGCGTCCTGCCCCAGGCCATGACCCTGCACTCGACCCAGCGCGACGACACCTCCACCGCCGCGCCGAGATCGCTGACAGCTCTACGCTAGAGCCGCCCACGCGAGGCCCGGCGCGCCCGCGCTGGACAGTGTGGCCGCGGTGCGGTCGGCGCTGTTCGCGGTGATGGCGCGTGATCGGCACCGCGGAGGTCAGCCACGAGATGGCAGATGCTCGCGCAGTTGGCGGCGTGACGAGATGCCCAGCTTCCGGAACACCTTGCGCAGGTGATAGTCGACGGTATTGGGGCTGATGAACAAGGTGGCGGCGATTTCGGCATTGGTCTCGCCCGCCGCGGCCAGTCCCGCGACCTGGGATTCCTGCACGGTCAGGTGGGCGTGGACGGCCGGGATGTCCGGGGCGTCCGGTTGCTCGCCGAGGGCGGCGAGTTCCCGCTGTGCGCGTTCCGCGAAGGCGCTCACGCCCGCGCGCACGAATCCGTCACGGGCACGGCGCAAATGGATTCCGGCGTCGTTGCGGCGGCGTCGGCGGCGCAGCCATTCGCCGTAGAGCAGGTGGGTGCGGTCGAGGTCGCCGGGCGTATCCGTGGTCGCGAGCAGGTCGAGCGCCGCGCGGAAATGGGTTTCGGCGGCGGCGGTCTCGTCGATCAGCGCCAGACAGCGTGCACTGATCCCGCGCGCCCAGGGCGCCTGATTGGCGGCGGCGATCCCGGCCAACTCGGCGGCGGCGCGCTCGGCCTCGGCTCGCTGCCCGCTGCGCACGGCGGCCTCCACCAACTCCGGCAGATACCGCGGCCGCACCTGGAGGATGGCGAACTCGTGCGCCTCGATCAGCATGCCGTAGGCCGCGTCGTACCGGCCCGCGGCCAGATCCCGCACGGCGAGCGCGTGCAGGGCGGCGGTGTGCACCCCGGCGAATCCGATCGCGAGAGCCGCCCCGGCGATCTGCTCGACCAGCGCGTACGGCTCTCCCGTCCACGCCAGGTAGGAGCTGTTGATGACGTGCTCGGCCGGATAGCCTATGGCCCGGCGGGTTTCCCGCAGCCGCTCGACGGCCCGTCCCGCCGCCACCACATCGCCGCGATCGAGGTCGGTCAGCGACCGGATCCAGAGATACTGGTCGACCGCCCGCAGGGCGCCGCTGGCCACCGCGATGCGCTCACTCCGATCGAGGTGCCGATCGCGGGCCCGCTCGTCCCACAATGCGGTGGTCAGCGCGATACCGGCGGAGCCGAACAGCAGCAGGGCGGGATCGTCGAGCTCGGCTATGGCGTCGACAGCGGCCCGCATGGGCGCGATCGCCTCCGCGTACGGGTCGAGAACGAGGGCCGCCAGACCCGCGAGGACCGTGCCGAAAACCCCGCCGTGGGTGGCGGCGGCGCGCATGCGCTCACCGAGTTCGGTGAGTGTCGTTCCGCGCATGAGCCTTTCGGCCGGAAGCGCCGCCACGAAGGCCCGCAGCAGCGCGAGTTGTTCCCGGTGCGGGTCGAACCGGCGGAACAGGTCGGCGGCGGCCGCCAGCTGCGCGGGCGCGTCGACCACCGCCGGATCGAGCAGGAACGCCGCCAGCAACGCCCGCACCAGCAGCCGCCGCCCCGCGAGGACCGGATGCGCGCCCGCCGTGTCGCCGATGCGGTCGAGCAGATCCATGGCGAAATGTCCCGCACCCGCCTCGGCCGCGGATTCGGCTGCGGCGAGCAGCCGTTCGTGCCGGACCGCCGGGTCGACGGTGAGATCGGCCGCCTTGCTCAGCAGGCGTGCCCGCGAGATCAAGCCGCCGCGCAGCCCCGCCCGGGTGGCGGCCTCCGCGAGCCGCGCCGCGACTCGATCGTCGGGACGGGCGGCGGCCTCGGCGGCATGCCAGGCTTCGAGATCATGGAGTTCCCGGGCGGCGGCGGCCCGCGCCAGCGCCGCGTGCACCCGGCGCCGCCGGGCCGCGGGCGCGGCGCCGTACACGGCGGCTCGCACCAGCGGATGCCGGAATCGCACCGCGCCGTCGATGATCACCAACCCGGCCGAATCCGCTGCCTCCCCGGCGCTTTCGGGGATCTCCAGGTCCGCGGCGGCGGCATCGACGAGGCGCAGTTCGCCGGTGGATTCGGCGGCGGCCACCAAGAGCCATTCCCGCGTCGGCTCCGGCAATGCCCGCATTTGCCGCTGATACAGCTCCTCCAGTCGGCGACCCGCGCCGACCGGGGACGGCGCGAACGACGAATCCGACAGCCGCCTGGCCCCGCGGTCGTGGGCGAGATCGGTCAGCGCCAGCGGATTTCCGCCGACCGCGTCCACGATCCCCGCCGCAATGCGCGGATCGAAGGCGACACCCAGTCGCGCGGTGAGCAATTCGATGGCGGCCGCGCGCTCCAACTCCGGAATCTCGCGGACCGCGATGCCGCCGAGATGCACATCCACATCGGCGTCGGCGCGCGCCGCGAACATCATGACCACCGCGTCGGCGTGCAGTCTGCGGGCCGTGAAGCCCAAGGCGTCCAGCGATTCCCGGTCCATCCACTGCGCATCGTCGATCGCGCACAGCACCGGCGCGGCCCGGGCGGTCAGGGCGAGCAGACCCAGCAGCGCCCGGCCCACCAGGAAGCGATCGGGAGCGAGACCGGATCGGTGGCCCGCGGCGACCAGCAGGGCCGCGCGTTCGCGTTCGGGCAATTCCGGCAGGGCGGTGTCGATGTGCAGGAGCAGACGCTGCACTCCGGCGTAGGGCAGGTCGCGCTCCACCTGATAGCCCTCCACGCGCACGATCCGGAAGCCGGTGGCGCGGGCCATCGCGGAATCGATGAGGGTGGTCTTGCCGATTCCGGGATCGCCCGTCAGCCGCAGCGCCCCGCCGCGTCCATTGCGGGCGGCCGCGAGCAGCGCGGCGAGCTCCTCCAGTTCGGCACTGCGGCCGACGAGCGGGTTTTCGCTGGTCACCGTGTACTCCCTCCCCGCACGCAAGCCCGGAGGGTGGAGCCTAGCGCCGCGCCGAGGTCGCTACTGTGCCGAGCGTGCACGGGGTTTTCGCCGAGCGTGCACGGGTATCGTCGATCCGTCATGGTCCGGGAGTGTCCTCGGCCGCAATGCGACGCCACTCGCGCGGTGTGATGCCGTAGGCCAGCCGGAACCGGCGGGTGAAGTGCGATTGGTTGCGGAATCTCCACCGGAGCGCGATCGCGGCGATCGACCGGTGCCGGGCATCCGGGCGCGCCAACTCCGCGCGGATCTGTTCCAGCCGTTCACCGATGATCCACTGTGCAAGGCCGTACTCGGCGGCGGCGCAGACCTTGTACAGGTAGCGCACCGAAACACCGTGTGCCCGAGCGATACTTGCGGCATCGAGATCCGGATCGCCGAGATTGCGGCGCACATGGGCGCGCACCCTGCGACAGCAGCACCTCATCGGGCAGCAGGGTGGCGTCGGCATCGTCACGACCTGCCGAAAGCAGCAGTCCGCGTACCAGCTCCACACTCGCGGCGCCGGTGTGCGCGGCAGCGGGACCGGTGCTCAGCGCCGGTGCGGCCTGTGTCATCGCGACAATGTGCTCGGCGACGAGCCGATAGAGCGGGCTGTCCCGGACCGTCACCTCCGCATCGCGAATGAGCTGCCCCGGCAGATCCAGCCGATCCAAGGGCACATACAGGCAGGTGGATGCGCCGATGCCGCGCCAGCGGAAGTCGTAGGGGGAGTTCAGATCCATGACGTGCAGCTCGCCCACCGGTACCGTGCGCCGGTCGTCGAGCTGGGTGTAGTGGCTGACGCCGGTCTGCTGGACGGCGACGGCGAGCATCGGAGCCTCGAACGCGCGCACCTGACGGGGTGTGCGCCGCAACAGGATTCCCGACATCTCGGCGCGGAATATGCTGGCCGCGCCGAACTCCCACATCTCGAAGACGCCGTGCACCGGTCCGGTGGGATCCTCGTGCACGACATGCGATGGCACCGAGGCGGTTTGCATGGCATCGCAGATGGCGTCCGCGCGCTCGGCGGCGGGCAGTGCGCGTGTGTCGAAGACGATTGTCACGATGGCCCCGACCCTCGGCGTGTGATTCGAACATGGTCAGAAAATTCTGACAGTCCGACGCCGGATCGGGCCGAGGGCGCACCAGATGTGTTCGAATGAACGTGCTAGCGGGTCGCGGTCACGGCCGTCTGGATGGTGTCGGCCACGAGCACCGGCTGGGAGACCAGCGAGGCGTGCGAGGCGGATATCTCGGTCGTGGTGGCGGGAGCGGCCCGCGAGGCCATGAAGCGCTGTGACGCGGCGGGAATCACATTGTCCTCCCGGGAAACCAGATACCAGCTGGGAGTGGTGGCCCAGGACGGCGCGCCACTGGGTTCGAGATTGGCCACCAGGGAGGCCGAGCGCTGATGGTCGAACATGGTGGCGGCGGTCTCCGCGCTCACATCCTGGGCGAAGATCTCGTGGAAGTAGGGTTCGGCGATATAGCCGTCGAGGCCGCCGCCGACGGGCGTCAATTGCAGTGCGGGAGGCAGGATCCGGCTGCCCGGAAACTGGATCGGACTCAGCAGGCCCTGCACGAATTCGCCCTGGGCGGGCGCGAAGGCGGCGATGTACACATTGGCCCGCACCTTCGAATCGTGGGTATTGGTGATGACCGCGCCGCCGTAGGAGTGGCCGACGAGCACCACCGGGCCGTCGACGGCGTCGAGCGCGCGTTGCACGGCCTGTGCGTCATTGCTCGGTCCGCGTAGCGGATTGTCCACGGTGACAACGTGATAGCCGCGCGCACGCAGTTCGGCGGCGACGCCGTCCCAGCTGGTGGCGTCGGCGAACGCGCCGTGCACCAGCACGATGGTGGGACCTGCCGGGGCGGCGGTCGCGGTGGCCGGGACCAGCGGGGCCGCGGCGATGAACGCGGCCGCCAGCACGGTCGGCAGGCGGCGCGGGAGAAGCGATGAGGACATGTGTGGTCACTCTTTCGTCGAATCAGGGGAGTGGTGGTGGCGCGCGAAACAGCTACCGGGTCTGCGGGAATCGGGTCGCGACATGACGTAGCGCCCAGTCGAGCGCGTAGTCCGCGATCTCCTCCCAGCCGTCCTGGCTGACCAGGCGGTAGGTGCGGCCCGCGAACTCGACCCGTTCGACCAGCGCCGGTCCCCGGGAGTACTTGCGCAAGGCGGCCTTCTGGATGGCGGGCGGTGCGACATGGTCGCGGGTGGCGGAGATCAGCAGCAGCGGTGCGCGATCGGGTTTGGTGAAGTCGACGCGCGTGACACCGGTTTTCGGCCTCGGCAGTGACAGGACGCCCTCGAAGAAGACCCGGTTGTAGGACGGTATGGCGCTGGCCTCCCATTCCCGATCGGAGTCGGCGCGGGACAGATCATTGCCGAAGGTGTAGTGGAAATGGCGCTTGGACAACTGATTCGCCTTGTTCTTGCGGAATGGGTTGGCCAGCACCGGCAGTCCGGTGCGCAGCGTCGAGAACGGCAGGGCGAGCACCCCCGCCGGTTGGCCCGGGGCGACTCCCACCCCGGCGATGCCCAGCCCGCGGTCGAGGAGCATCTGGATGAAGAT
Source organism: Nocardia crassostreae (assembly GCF_001613405.1). Classification (GTDB taxonomy): domain Bacteria; phylum Actinomycetota; class Actinomycetes; order Mycobacteriales; family Mycobacteriaceae; genus Nocardia; species Nocardia crassostreae. The sequence goes on along the minus strand of NZ_BDCH01000019.1, from coordinate 326,448 downwards.
GCCGCCGAACGAGTGACCCATGATGACGGGCTGCTCGGGCAAGGCGCGGATCACGGCGTCGTAGGAATCGACGATCTGTTTGATTCCTATGCCCGCCAAGGCATTCGAATCCTGTCGCACCTCGGCGGGGGTGCGTCCGGCGATGCCCGGCCAGCCCGGGGCGATGACCTCGTGGCCGAGGTCGCGGAAGCGTCCCGCCCAGGTGTCCCAGCTCGACGGTGTCATCCACAGCCCGTGCACGAGCACGATGGGCGGTTTGCGAGTGGAGGGGTTCATTGCGATGTCTCCCTTGCGATCACGAGCGAATGAAAGTGAGCAGGTCCTCGGACAGCCGCTGCTTCTCGGTATCGGGCAGCGCATGACCCGCCCCCGCATAAACCTTCAACTCGGCCCCCGCCACGAGCTTGGCCGAACGCTGACCCCCCACCTCGAACGGCACGATCTGATCGTCGTCCCCGTGAATGACCAAGGTGGGAACGGTGATCGCGGCCAGATCCGCCCGGAAGTCCGTGGCCGAGAACGCCGCAATGCACTCATAAGCATTCCGATGCCCCGACGCCAACCCCTGCAACCAGAACGCATCCCGCATACCCTGCGGAACATCACCGCGCCGGTTGTGCCCGAAGAACGGCCCATCGGCCAGATCCCGATACAACTGCGACCGCGACGCCCGCTCACCCGCCCGAATGGCATCGAACACCGCCACCGGCAGCCCCTCCGGATTGTCCTCGGTCCGCAGCATGAACGGCGGCACCGCCGAAACGAGCACCAGCTTCGCCACCCGCGCCGCACCGTGCCGAGCGATATACCGGGTAACCTCCCCACCCCCGGTCGAATGCCCGACCAGCGTCACCCCGGTCAGATCGAGGGCTTCCACCACAACGGCGAGATCATCCGCATACGTATCCATCTCGTTCCCGTCCCAGCTCTGACTCGACCTCCCATGCCCCCGCCGATCATGCGCAACAACCCGACACCCATGCTCAGCCAAATAAAGCGCCTGACTCTCCCAAGCATCAGAATTCAACGGCCACCCATGACTGAGCACCACCGGCACCACCGGCACCCCCGCCGCAGGCCCCCAATCCTTGTACCAAATCCGAGTCCCGTCCTCGGTAACCACGTAATTCATCGATACCTCCTCCAATGGGGTATCTCGAAGATCCCGCACCGAAGCCCCCCGCGAACCACGTGATCCTCGTAGTCCTCGCCCCCCGCGGTCCCGGACGATACTGAACTCGATCGAGCCCAAGACAGCAGATAGGCCCGGCATAAGCCGGGCCTGATCTGGTATTTCTGGTGCGCGATACTGGGATTGAACCAGCGCGGCGGCAGATTCCATTCGTCCTCACCGATGTCCTCGGTGGTCGGGGAACTCGATTCGAGTGCTATATGGAAAGTGGATGTTGTAAGGCTCCTTGGTTACGGCTTCTAGAGACTCGGTCCACCTGCGTGCCGCCAGAGCAAGTGCGAGGTAGGTGAGTGCGAGGACCGCCGCGGATACTGCGACTGCCAATGTGAGCGGCGCACGCAGTGTGTCGGATAGCGAGAACGCGAAGAGACCTGCCGACACTGCCGTGCCGAAGGTCATGATCGGATCCTTCGGTGCAAAGGTCGAATACGTCGCGGAGTCTCGAAACGGCGGGGTATCGTCCCCCGGGATCCACGGCAAGTAGCGCCGAAGCCCTTTGTGGTTGTCGTCGAACCAACATCGGATCCGTCCGGCGCGCCGATAGAGCACTACGATCTGGACTGCAACAACCAGATGCTGTCGTATGAGTATCAGTCCAGCGAGCGTGAGCACAGCTCCAGCCACCGAGCCAAGGTGCTGCCAGTCGGCACTCGCTCGAGCATACGTGCCGCCGACCAGTGCTGTGACTGCGCCCACCGCCGCCATGTATACGCTGATTTGATGTCGGCGAGCCGTCTCTAGCAGCGCTATTCGACCATGCAGGACATTGAATTCCGCAATCAAGAAGGCGCTCGGGTCAGATGCTTCGCTCATCTGAAATCCGTTCGAGACTTTGCTAGTTCAGCCTGGCACGAATCCTGGGCGCCCAAAGACAGTGGATCAATCGGATCGAAGATCTTCCGGCTTGAACTACGAGGATCGAAGAACCACTGTTGAGTTTGTTCAACAAACTCAGATCGGGGGCTCGCTCTGGTCCAACAACCGGCAAATCCAGAATGGGTGATGTCGTTCGGTCGATCTATGGTCCCTGGCAGGTGCGTCGCCACACTGTTGTCAACCCACCGTGCGATCGTGCAGGAGTCGCTTGAGTGTCTACCTTTTGCAGGTCTCCTCGGCGGTGCAGCCCGCCGTAGACCCCTCCCATGTGCCGTTTCTCGGATAGCTCGGCCCACGCGTTGTCGCTCATCAGCTTCTCGATTTCGGCATTGATGAACTCTTTGCCGTCCGGCAGGGCGAGAATCAGCTCCTTGGCCGCAGCGATGTGCGCCTTGGCGTGAGCCTCGTCCGACGGTTCGATCATCGCACCTCGATCCCCAACTGCGATCGTGTGTCCATCTGGACTGTACGACGGCAGCGATCGGGCAATGGATGTATATCCGCGGATCGCAATGATGCTGAAACTTCCGTCACCCGCAATCGAGCTGCGATCACGGCGTGAGGCGTGGACTGTGCTGAGTGCCAAGGGCGAACCTGTGAGCGGCGGCTCAGTCCAGATTGAGTTCACACCGGTCAGTTCACGTTGAGTTCATGACAGTAGAAAGGCCCGGTGGAAACCGGGCCTGATCTGGTCGAACTCTGGTGCGCGATACTGGGATTGAACCAGTGACCTCTTCCGTGTCAGGGAAGCGCTCTCCCGCTGAGCTAATCGCGCGGGTTTGTCTCTTCAGTGAAGAAGAGGCGGCGACGGGAATCGAACCCGTGTGCACGGCTTTGCAGGCCGTTGCCTCACCACTCGGCCACACCGCCAAGCAGGCCGTGTTGGCCTCTCGAGCGGATGACGGGATTCGAACCCGCGACCCTAACCTTGGCAAGGTGATGCGCTACCAGCTGCGCTACATCCGCATTTCGTCCCGGGGGCCTTTCGGCTGTCCCGCTGACGAGAGAGAACATTAGCCGACTATCTGCACAGACAACAAATCGCCTGGTAGATGGGGGTGAAAGTGAACTACAAGCATGTAGTTCGCAACGCCTCCCCGAACAACCGGTGATTCGCCGGCCGGTTCACACCCTCTCGTGTTGGTTCACACCCGCTGGCGTCGCGGGGAAGGGGTGTGGATCGAGGGGAAGGGGTGTGAACCGTTTGGCGTGTCGTGGGGGACGGGCTGGTGGGGGGCTGGTTTTGCGGCGTTGTGCACGCGATTTGGTGGGATGCTGGGGGTGTGTGTTAGTGTTCTTTCTCGTTCGGAGCGGCGGAAAACGCCGCGAAGAGCAGCCGCTTCGGTGGCGAACTGCCTGGTTCTATAGCTCAGCGGGAGAGCACTCGCCTCACACGCGAGGGGTCGCTGGTTCGAACCCAGCTAGAACCACCATGAGGGGCTTACTCCGATCAGCGTTCGGTCGCTGGTCGGAGTAAGCCCCTTTCCGCTTTCTGTGAGCAGCTCTTTCCATAGTTTGATTGGTCGGATTGATCAGTCGCAGAGCCCGGATTCAGGGCGACCGTCATGATGGCCCTCGTATGGGGTGGTCGAAAGTAGCTCCGCAGTATGCGATTTCGCGCAACAGGTTAAGAGGGCCCGGCGGATGTTCTCTTGCGCCCCTTGCGCGTTCCTGGATGCGTAGACTCCGGATGTGACCGATCTTGCGGACTTCGCCGGGTTGATCCTGGGCGATCATGGACTCTGTGTCGTCTCGACACTGCGGGCGGACGGCACGATTCAGTCGTCTCTCGTCAATGCCGGAGTGCTGAAGCATCCGGACACGGGCGAGCAGGTGGTGGGGATTGTGCTCGTCGGCGGTACGCGCAAGTTGAGGAACTTGCGCGCCCGGCCCCGCATGACCGTTGTCGCTCGGGTCGGCTGGCAGTGGGCTGCGGTCGAGGGCTCGGTGTGGATCGCCGGGCCGGACGACCCGGCCCCCGGCATCGACGCCGAACGGCTGCGGCTCCTGTTGCGCGAGGTGTTCACCGCGGCTGGCGGCACCCATGAGGACTGGGACGAGTAGGACAGGGTCATGGCTGCCGAGCGCCGCACCGTCGTACTCGTTGTCCCGGACCGCGTGTACGGCAACTCCTGATCCACAAGCGCTCCTTGGCGTCGGGGTCGACTGCCGGTCCCGGACGGTGTCGACGGAGACTGGCCGGTGGGCGGCGCGTTCGACGAGCATGGGGTACCGGCCATTGTGCAGATTGCCCTGGACGCATTCCAGGGCGGCAGCCGCGGCGGTGTCGGTCATGGCTTCCCTCGTCGTGGGCATTCACCCACGGAATCTCGCCACTGTGGGAGCAGGCGTTCCCGCGTCCGGAACGGCATTCTTCCCCGGCCGCTCCGGTGGACGCTGGTGACTCCTTCCGACCGACCGGCCATTACCCGGCCCGAGGAACCTCCATGGCGGTGGCGGTGAGGGATCGGGCCGTGGCTGAGAGGACTGTTGTCCAGGTATTGGCCAGGTCTTGGATATCGGTGGGGTTCAGGAGGGTGTCGGGGAAGCGGAGTTCGGTGACGAGGTGGCCGTCGAGGACTATGGCGGTGATGTCCAGGGGGGCGGCTACGGTGAGGGCGGGGTCGGGCATGGATTCGTAGAAGGAATCGGTGATTTGGGTCCAGGGGGCGGAGGTGTCGGTGCCGGTGCGGATTTGGCCCAGGTAGTTGAAGCAGATCTGGCCGGGCATGTCGGCGGGTAGGTGGGCGGCGGTGTCGGGGTTCAGGTAGCGGAGCAGGGCGTAGCCGAGACCTTTGTCGGGGATCGCGTGCAAGAGGTGGCGGACGGAGGCGACGACCGTCGCCAGCTCCGGGCCTCCTGCGGCGGCGGCGGTGAGGTCGATGCCGGACAGGTCGACGCGGATCGGGAACATCGAGTTGAACCAGCCCACCGTGCGGGACAGGTCGGCTCCGGCGATCTGTTCCTCGCGGCCGTGGCCGACGAGGCGCAGGAGGACCGACGGGATTTCCCGGTTGTGGCGGCGATGCCATTGTGCGACAGCCACTCCCAGGGTGGCCATGAGTACCTCGCCGATTTCGGTGTTCAGGGCGGCGGGGACCTCGCCGAGGATGGCGGCCGTCACCTGGGGGTCGACGCCCGCGTGGACGCGGCAGGATCGGGAGGTGACATCGACGGCGGGGTCCAGGGGGCGCAGGCCGGGCAGGGGGTCGGGGCCGTCGAGCATGGATTGCCACATGGGCAGTTCGGCGATGCGGGCGGGGGAGCGCGCCTCGGTTTCGAGGGTGTGCGTCCAGGTGCGCATGGAGGTGCCCCCGGGGTCCAGGGTGGGTGCGGTTCCGGCCGCGACCTGCGACCAGGCCGAGGCCAGTTCCTCGATGACGATCCGTGACGACACCCCATCCAGCACCAGGTGGTGCGCCACAAGCAGCAAGCGGCCGGGCCGGTCGGGTCCGCCGTCGAGCCAGACCGCCCGCAGCACCGCGCCCGTATGCGGATTCAGTTCGGCCACAGCCGATTCCCACACCTCGCCGAGCGGCGTCGCGTCGTCGTCCACCGGTACCCGGCGCAGCAGCGAGTCCGCGGCCACCGATCCGGTCGGGGCGGCAATGAGCCGCCAGTCCGGGCGCGCCTCGGTTCCGTTGCGGCACAGGCGGGCTCGCAGCATGTCGTGCCGGTCCAGCACCGCTTGCAGGGTCGCCGTCAGGCCCGCGCGGTCGATGCCGCGCGGCAGGCGCACCAGCACGGAGAGGTGAAAGCGGTCGATGCTCCCGCCCAGATCCATCAGCCACCGCGCCACCGGTCCCAGCGCCATCTCGCCGACACCGCCGCCGGTGATCTCCGGCAGGGTCGCGGCGCCACCGCCTTCGGACGTCACCAGAGCCAGGGCCGCCGCCGTCCGCTGCTCGAGCACATCACGCGGGGTGAAAGCCAGTCCGCGGGCGCGCGCTCGCGCCACCACCCGGGTGGACAGAATGCTGTCGCCGCCCAGGGCGAAGAAATCGTCGTCCGCGCCGACCCGATCGATCCCCAGCACATCGGCGAACACCGCGCACAGCGCCTCCTCCACGGGACCGGACGGGGTCCGATAGGCGACGCGTTCGGCCGCCGGGGCCGGGAGGGCCGCCCGATTCAGTTTCCCGTTCGCTGTCACGGGCCATTCGTCCAGCTCCACGATGTGCGCCGGAACCATATACGGCGGCAGGCGATCCGCCGCGTACTCGCGCAGCGCGTCCGGCAGCGGTGCGCCGCCGAGGCCGCGCGCGCCGGGCAGCACGTAGCCGATCAGCTGGGCGTCGCGATCTCGATCCGGTCGGTGCGCGATGACCACGGCCCGGTCCACCGCGGCGTGCGCCGACAGCACCGCCTCGATCTCGCCGGGTTCGATGCGCACGCCGTGGATCTTCACCTGGAAATCCGTGCGCCCCAGGTATTCCAGTGCTCCCGATGCTCCCCAGCGGACCAGGTCACCGGTCCGGTACATGCGTTGATCGTGGTCGAAGGGGTTGGCCACGAAGCGATCCGCGGTCAGCCCCGGCCGTTCCGCGTAGCCGCGGGCCAGCTGGATGCCGGACAGGTACAGCTCGCCGGGGACCCGTGATGGCACCGGCCGCAACCACGCGTCCAGTACGAAGGCCCGGGTGTCCGCCACCGGCGCACCGATCGGCACGAGTTCGGTATCGGCGTCGCCGACGGGATGGAAGGTGACGTGGATCGTCGCCTCGGTGGGGCCGTACAGGTTGTGCACGGCGATATCGCGGTCGCGCAGGCGGGCCGCCAGGTCCGGGGGCAGTGCTTCGCCGGAGCAGAACACTTGGCGCAGAGTCGGATACGACGCGGGATCGGTTTCGGCCAGGAAGGCGCCCAGCACCGCGGGGACGAAGTGCGCGAGGGTCACCCGCTCGCTGGCGATGAGCGCGGCCAGGTAGAGTGGATCGGCATGCCCGTCCGGCTCCGCGATGACCAGCCGGGCCCCGGACAGTATGGGCCACAACAGTTCCCAGATCGAGACGTCGAAGGTGATCGGGGTCTTGTGGAGCATGACATCGGCGGGCTCGACCGGATATTCGGTCTGGAACCAGCCCAGCTGGGCGGTGATCGACGCATGGGTCACCATGACGCCCTTGGGCCTGCCGGTCGAACCCGAGGTGAAGATGACGTAGGCGAGGTCGTCCGGGCGTAGCGGCGCGATCCGCTCGGTGTCGTCGATCGGGGAGTCCGCGAAGTCGCGCAGCGCGAGCCGATCGATCTCCACCGTGCGCAGCGCCGCGGGCAGTTCGGTGCGCACGCGGTCCCGGGCAGTGGTCAGGACGCACCCGGGTCGCGCGGTCTCGGTCATGTACGCGATGCGCTCCGCCGGGAGAGCGGGGTCCACGGGAAGGTACGCGCCACCGGCCATCAGGACCGCGTACATGCCCGTCAGCAGATCCATCGAGCGGGTCATGGCGACACCGACCACGGTCCCGGGCCCCACCCCGTGCGCGATCAGATATCGCGCGAGCCGATGCACTTCGCGCGCGAACTCCCCGTAGCTGAGCGATTCCCCCGCGTAGCGCAGCGCCACGGCGTCCGGGCAGGCCGCCGTGCGCGCCGTGAACATGGCCGCCAGCGTCGCCGCCGAGACAGCGCCGGGATCGGTTTCGGTGCAAGCATTCGGCCGTCTCCTGTCGGTGAGCGCGTCGCCTGTGCCCAGGCGCAGCACCTGGCGGCGTTCGTCGGGTCCGAGCAGGTTGATACGACCGAGTGGCGTGCCGCCGGGCAGGGTCAGGAATTCGGTCAGGAAGTGCAGGAGCCGATCCAGTCGCCGCCGGATATCGGATTCGGTGTAGAGATCGGCATTTCCGATGAGATTCACCGCGATCGGCGCGTCCGGGCCGGTGCGGTAGATGTCGATGTGCAGGCCCTCGGTGCGTCCCGCGGTGAGAATCTCCACCGTCCCTTGGGTTTCGCCGAATCGGAGGGTGGTGTCGAAAAACATCAGATCGACAGTCGGACCGAAGATATCCCGATCGCCCTGTGCCGCACCGGCATCGCGGCGAATGTCCTCGTAGCGGTAGCGCGAGTGCCGCAGCGCCGTCGTCACTTCTGCGGTGGCGGAACGGATCAGCTCGTCACGGGTCAGTGGGAATCCGCAGTCCAGTCCGATGGGCACGAGATTGGCGAGCATACCTCCCGAGGACCGCAGGGCCGCGGTGGTTCGCCGCGCGGTGGCCAGGGAGAAGACGCCCGCGCGCTCGCCCGTCATGGCCGCCTCGAATGCGCACAGCGCCGCCACCAGCAGCCGGGCGATACTCGTGCGGGCTTCGGCGGCAAGGGTTTCCAAGCGGGTGCACAGCTCGGCGGGCAGGGCCCCGTGCGCGCGGAGCTCCGGCCGCCCGGACTCCGCGGCGGCGGCGCTGCTCGGCCGCCGCAGTTCGCCCAGGCGCCCGGACCAGTAGTCGCGGTCGGAGCGGAAGCGGTCCGAGGCGCGATATCGGTTCTCCAGCTCCAGCAGATCGCCGACCGACAGCCCGCGATAGGGCGCGGGCTCACGACCGGCGACCAGCGCCGAATAGCGTTCGGCGATCCGTGTCGCGAGACCGAGCCCGCCGACGCCGTCGAGCACCGCGTGATGGGAGCGCATGTACCAGAAGTAGTGCTCGGCACCGACTTTCAGCAGCGCTAACGAGGTCAGCGGATTGTCGATCATGGCCAGCGGCGCGGTGTGGTCACGGCGCATCCAGCGGTGCGCGGCATCGACGGGATCCGGATCGGCGGTCAGATCCACCGAACGCAGCGGTGATCCGATGGTGTCGGCCAGCCATTGGAAGGGGATGCCGTCCCGCTCCCCGAATCGGATCAAACCGGTTCCGGCCGCCGTGAACTCGTCCGTGCAGGCGCGCTCCAGCAGCCGGGCGTAGACCAGGCCCTTGATCTCGACACAGAGCGCGACGGTGCCCGCCGACCCGTCGGCGGGCGGCACCGCCAGCCACTGGCCCAGCTGGGCGCGGGTGAGATCCAGTGTGGTACAGACAGTTTCCACTGTGAGAACTCCTCGAAGTATCGCCGGAACGACAGCGCCGACGCGCCGGTCGGGACATAGCCGCGCCGATCAGGAAATATCGGTGCCCACGGCCCGGAACTGCCCGGCCAGAAATGCCAGCAGGTCCGCCACCGCGGGCGTCAGCCCGGTGCACTGCCGGGCCAGGCCCGCGATCTGCTCGGCATCGCGCGCCAGGCACTCCATGGCGACGTCGGGCCGCGGAATGTAGAGCAGTTCGCCCTCCAGCTCGAACGACGGCCCCGCCGTGCGGCCGGGTCGCCCCGAGGGCAGGGTCACGATGAGTTCGCCCACCGGACGCAGCACCGCGACCATGAGATCCAGGGCCCAGTTCATCAGCCGTGAGCGCCGGAGATTGCTGTCCGGGCAGTAGCCGAAATGCTGCACCATGAGCTGCATCGCCAGCTGATAGGAGCGGTTGAACACGGTCATGGCCAGCCGCGCGGGCGGGTGCGTGACGAGATCCTTGGCCGCGTCACCGGCGCGCAGCGTCGGATTGCGCAGCACCGGGTAGGCGGGATTCCACGGGATACGCCGCCCCGCAGGATCTTTCGTACGCTCGGTGATCAGCGCGTCGGAGATGCGCAGGAAGGTGTCGAAGTGCGACTCCTCCGCGGGCAGCACCGACGCGATCTTCCCGCCCTCCCCGTGCTCGGTGACGAAATCGATGGCGAATACCGCGCTCTCGACATCGTCGACCGCCAGCTGATAGTCCGGATGCACGGCATTGACCGATTCGCGCATGAACAGGTGATGTGTTCCGCCGCTGCGGCCCTTACGGGCGACCAGAGCTCCCGGCACGCGCTGAATGCCCGCGCGAATGGCGGCGTAGAGCTCACTGAGCGAGCCGTACGCGTGCGCAGCGTCGGGCACCCCGGGATCATCGGCGAGGTCGGGCAGCAGATCGTGCGGTTGTTCCAGCGCCGCGAACCGCTGCACGGCCGCGAGACCGAAAGGCTCCAGGGAGAATTCGAGCGGTACGCACACCTGACCGTTGAGCGCGCCGAAATCGAGCCGCGGCACATGGAAGGGCCTGCCCATGGCCATCAGGATGTTGTTGATCGCCAGGAAGTGCATCATCTCCTCCCTGGCCACGTTGAGCAGCGCGCCGCGCCAGCCGTTCGTCAGCGTCGCGGCGCCCGAACCGCACGCGAGATTCAGCTGCCCGGCATTCCACTCACCCTGTGCCACATACTGTTTGGCAGCGCCCTGGGTCGGTAGGGAATACGCGGCGTACAGGTACTGGATCATGACGGCCAGTTCGACGGTCAGGGCCTGATACAGCGCCCGCAGCAACTCCTCCCGCGTGGTGATGACCCCGGCCTCGCGGCGGCGCGCGGTGAGCGCGGGCGGCGTCTGCCGCTTCGCCTCATCGGACTCGAGATACCGCAGCAGCAAACGGATCTGGGGTGCGGCGAGGTCGCGTGTCGACGGCATGTAGAAGGTGCGGTCACGATGGCGGGCGTCGCTGACATGCCAGATCAGCCGGGCGTAGGGCTGCACCTTGAACTCGTCGGCGAGGCTGAAGACCTCCGCGCGCATGAACGAGTACAGGAGTTCGTAATAGGCGAACACCTCGCGGTAGAGCACATCGAAGGTGACCTCGTCGTCGGCCAGCTCGTCGAGACGCCAGCAGTCCGGCAGCACCCGCACGGCGAGACCGCCTGCGGCGGACCAGTATCCGAGTTCATCGTCATTGTCGTACGCCGCGGCGGCCGTGGAGGCGTGCGGGGGCGGCGCGCCGCCGGGTTGCAACAGCACGCGGGCGGCCCCGCCGCGCAGGCCTTTCACCGCGACCACGCCCCGCCCCCGCTCATCCGTGCCGACGGTGCACTCGGCAGCGTACTCGGCATCCCCGGAACCCCGGAATGCCAGCACGGCAATGTCTTCCGGCCGGGCGGCCGGATTCTGCGCGGCCGGATCGAGCGGCAGGGCGCGCGGGTTGAAGAACTGCCGGACGCGAATCTCGCGGACGCGTGCGGGTTCGCCGCGCACATAGCAGCGCACGGGAATCTCGGCCGCGAAGTCCTCTCCGGTGCGGCTGTTGGGATGTTCCAGGAACAGACACGCCTCGTCGGACTGCACGACCGTCTCGATCTCCTCCAGCAGCACCCGCCCTCCGGCGCTGATGTGCAGCGCGGCACCGGGATTCCCGCGTCCGTCGTCCAGGCGGGGCACGGTGACGATGCCGGAGGTCTGGTCCAGCGCACACCCCTCATAGGCGCTGCCGGGTATGACGGCGACGAGTGTGCCGTTCGCCGTGCGCAATTCGAGATCACCGAGATCGGCGGCCGGGTCGAGTCGATGGGTGGGACCGGGACCGCGTTGTGCGGCACGATGTTCGGCGCGCACTGCGGTAATGAGGTTCGCCGTCACCTCGGTATCGCCGACCCGCACGCTCAGGGTGTGCAACGGGTTCGCCGCGCCGCCGGTACGCCCCTGCGGCGCGGTAAGCAACCGGCCCGCGGGATAGGTCCGCAATTCGTGTGCCCGCCACGGCCCGACCGTGCCGCGCACATCCCAGCGGTCGGGCTCGTCATTGGCGGTCGGCGTGGCCATATTGGTGAGCGCGAACTGCACCACCAGCCCGTCGGCCCCGCCCGAGTCCACCAGCCCCCGCAGCGCGGCCAGGGTCGGGGACTCGCCCGCGCCCGCCAGCCAGTGCAGGTCCTCGTCCCCGCGCACCGTGAACTGATACACCACCGAACGCCGGAACCAGTGTGCGAGAGGATGATCGCCGACATCGCGAATATGGGCGAAATCCTGCCAGCGCGGCGGGCAGCAGCCCTCCACATCGCCCGTCACCAGATAGCCGACCTCGTGCGAGCGCCCGTGCCGACCGAGCGCCAGCTGGCCGACCATGACCGTGGTGGTCCAATTCGAGGCCGGATCCACATCGAAGACCCGGGACCGATTGGCCGTGCCCGCGGTGTACTCGCAGTAGTGCCCCCAGAAGTCGATCTGCCGCCCCACCAGCGCGTCCGAGGTGTCCACCAGCCCCGCCGCCCGTTCGCAGCCGGTCACCGACGCGTCGATCCAGAAGTGACCGTTGCCGCCGAAGTTCCAGCCCGTGGTGGTCCCGAACATGCCGTCCGGGGAGATCTCACCGGACGGATCGAAGCGTTCGCCCCGCCGCCGCAGGAATTCGGCGTATTCACCGCTCGGCCGATCCAAGGGAAAGGGTCCGTCATCGGTCAGCGCGCGATTGGTGGCCAGATCCAGCAATCCCGAGCGCGGCCCGGTCGGCAGCCGTGTCACCGCGACGCCGGAGAAATGCACCCGCGGTGTCTCGAGGACGCTCATGCGCCCTCCTTTCGCGCCGGAATTCGACGGCTCACGGCGCGTCCCATACCGCGCCGCTCATGGTCGGAATCAGATTCGGAGTGATACGCACGCCCGGCAAGGCCGCCGCGTATTCGCGGGCGAATTCGGAATCGGTGAGCGGCAGGCATTTCGAGCTCATTTCCCGCCAGCGCGGATGCAGCATCATGCGCATGGAGTCGGCGGCGGCCTCGATATCGCCGGTGGCCTCGTAGATGATGCGGGCGGTATCGAACGCGTACGAGCTCGGCAGTCTCGCCGGAGCGCCGTCCGGGCGTGTGACGTCGACGACGATCAGCCGTCCCCCGGGCGCGACCAGATCGCGCAGCCGCGTCAGCACCGTCTCGGCGGGGCCCATGTGGAATACCGCGTTCACCGACATGACCAGGTCGAAGTCGCCGTCCTCGGCCGGGTCGAGCGTGAGGGCGCTGCGGCAGTCGTAGCGTACCGGAACCCGGCTGGGTTTGGCCGCCGCGAGATCGAGCATGCGCTGGGCGATGTCCACGCCGACGACCTCGTCGTAGCGTTCGGTCAGCAGCACACAGTTGTTGCCGCTGCCGCAGCCCGCGTCCAGCGCCCGGCTGCCCGGTGGCAAGTGCTCGACGAGCCATTGCCGAATCGGGCTGGTGACCGCATCGCGAACCTGGGTGAATCGCTCGTAGAGTTCGGCGAGGTCGTCGAAATAGGGTTCGGATTCTGGCACTGACGTACCGGCTCGAGTGGTCATATCGCGAACGTACGTCCGTCGTCGCGGCGCCGTCAGGGCCCGGAGCTGCCCGGAGCGCGAAACCGCGCACTCACGCGGGGTGACCGACGAAGAATGCGGGATGCGGCCCCGCGGCGGGCGCCGACCGGAATTCGAAACTACGCACCGACGTGGTGTCCGAGCCCTCGAACACATGATGTGGTGCGCCCGGCCCCTTCGGAATACTCGCCGCATGAGCACCGAATTCACGCGGTTCACCGAATGAACGGGGAAGCCATGCACGCCGATCACGATTGCGATGTGCTCGTCGCCGGAGCGGGCCCGAGCGGCCTGTGCGTCGCATTGTCACTGGCGCAGTACGGGGTTCGAGTGCGCGTCCTGGATCCGAAGGACGGGCCGGTAGAGCAGGCGCGCGCCGCCATCGTGCACGCGCGGACCTTGGAACTGCTCGATCGGCTCGGCGTCGCGGAGCAGGCCGTCGAGCGGGGATTGCCCATCACCCATGTGGCGCTGCACGAAACGGGCCGCCACGTGGGGGAGATGCCACTTGCGGGCGCGGGCGCCGCCGATCGGACGCGTTTCCCCTACGCGCTGGCGCTGGAGCAGTCCGAGACCGAACGACTGCTGGTGGCCGCGCTCGCCGCGCATCAGGTCGACGTCGAATGGGGTTGTGCCGTCGAGGATCTCATGGAGACCGGCGACGGTATGCGGGTGCTCGCGCGGCGCGGCGAAGTCACCACGGAGGTGACCGCGCGCTGGGTCGTCGGCGCGGACGGCGCGAGCAGCACCGTGCGGCGGCTGCTCGGCTTGGACTTCGACGGCGAAACCTACACGCAGAGCGGCATGCTCGCCGATGTCACCCTCGATGTCGACCTCGGTATCGAGGGGATGCGGCTCAATCTCACGCCCGGTGGATTCGTCGGGCTGCTCCCGCTGGCCAGCGGCCGCTGCCGCCTGTTCGGCGTGGTGCCGCCGAATCTGCACCGGGCCCCGGACACCGGCGACGGGCCGACCCACGAGGCGTACGCGGCGCTCGATCACGCGGATCTGCAGCGCTGGTTCGACGAGTACTTCCGGGTGGACGCGCGGCTGCGAGAGATCGTGTGGGCCTCCATGTTCCGCTTCCACAGCCGGATCGCGGAGCGCTTCCGCGCCGGGAATGTCTTTCTCATCGGCGATGCCGCGCACATTCACAATCCGGCGGGCGGACAGGGACTCAATCTCGGTGTCGGCGACGCCATCAACCTGGCGTGGAAGCTGGCGCAGGTGGCCGCCGGGCAGGCGCCGTCGTGGCTGCTGGATACCTATGAGGCCGAACGCCGCCCGATCGCGGCGACCGTGCTCGCGCGCACCGATATCGGGTTCAAACTCGAGACCGCCACCGATCCCGTGGCCGTGTGGATGCGCGCCCATGTCGCCACGAGGCTCCTCGGCATCGTGAGTCGGCTCGCGCCGGTGCGGCGACTGTTCTTCCAGCTGTTCTCCCAATTGTGGATCTCCTACCGGGACAGTCCCGCCATTGCGACCGCGGGCGGGCGGGGCCCGCAGCCGGGTGATCGCGCACCCTACGCGCCGCTGGCCGACAATCCGGACCGCGCGCGCAGCGTGCTCGACCTGACGCACGGAACCGGCTACCACGCACTGTTTTTCGATGTGGACGACTGCGCACGGGCCGGGGAACTGGCCGATCTGCTCGCCACCCGGTACGCGTCCGCGGTCACCTCCCATGTGCTGCCGCGGTGGGAGACCGCAGCCTATGCGGCGTATCGCGTCAACGGCCCGAAGCTGGTGCTGGTGCGCCCGGACGGTCATATCGCGGCCGTGGCGAATCCCGCCGACGCCGGTGAGATCGATTCCGTGCTACGGCATCTCGACTGGGTGCTGGTTCCCGTGGCGGCGGCATGACCCGGCGGGTCGCGGTCGTCTCCGGCGCCTCCCGGGGAATCGGCGCGGCGATCATCTGCGAGCTGGCCCAGGCCGGTTATCTGACGGTGGGACTGCATGCCCGGCACTCGGATTCGTCGATGGCCGTCGAGGACCGCCTGCGCGCCGCCGATCCGGGTAATTCCCTCGTGGTGTGCGATACGACCGATCGGGCGCAGGTCGCCGAGACATTCGCGCGCATTGCCCGGACGGCGGGCGTGGTCACCGATCTCGTCAACTGCGCGGGCGTGACACGGGACGGACCGCTCGCTCTCATGACCGACGAGAAATGGGACGACGTCGTGGACACAAATCTGACCGGAACATACAACGTGACAAAACAATTCGTGTATCCGGCCATGCGGAACGGATTCGGCGTCGTCACCAACATCTCCAGCATCTCCGGCCTGCACGGGAATCCGGGGCAGGTCAACTACGCCGCCACCAAGGCCGGTCTGGACGGGTTCACCCGGTCCCTGGCCAAGGAGGTGGGCCGATCGGGGGTGCGGGTCAATTCGGTCGCGCCGGGCTTCATCGACACCGATATGACCGCCGGACTCGGCGAAACCCAGCGCAAGCGCTTGGCCTCGTCGATCTCATTGCGCCGGTTGGGCGTTCCCGGCGATGTCGCCAGCGTCGTCGCCTTCCTGCATTCCGCGGGGGCCGGGTACATCACCGGGCAGACCATCGTCGTGGACGGTGGTACCCAGCTGTGAACACCTACGCCTCGTGCACCAGCGCCCCGGACTCGCTGCGCCGCGAGGGCGATGAGGCGGTGCTGGTGAAACGCATCGCTGCCGACGAACCGTATCTGTCCGGCCACTTTCCCGGCGATCCGGTGTATCCGGGTGTTTTCCTGATCGACTTGTGCCTCAAGATGATTCCTGTCTTGTGCGGCGTCGCGGCCGACCGCTTCACCCTGCACTCGGTGCGCTTCTTCGCCCCGGTTCGGCCCGGGGACGAAATCACTGTTCGGGGCACGTCGTCCGGCGCCGACACCCGGTTCCTGGGGCGCAAGCACGACGGGACCAAGGCATTCACGCTGCACCTGTCGGGTGATCCGGCATGATCCTGTCCGGTAAGGCTTTACAGTGCGTCCTGCCGCACCGGCCGCCCATACTGCTGGTCGACCAGGTCGACGTGGACCTCGCCGAGCGAACGGCGACGGGGCGCAAGACCATCATGACGGCCGAACCCTGGTACGGCCGCTGCGAATCGACCGGCGGCACCGCCTACCCGCCCGGCCTGATCCTGGAATCCATGCTGCAAACCTGCGCGGCGCTGTGGGTTTCGCTGCGCCGGATCGATGTGGCCGAAGCCGCCGACGCCACCTTCTTGTTCGGGAAGGCCGAGCGGGTGCGGTTTCTCGGCGCCGCGCACCCGGGACAGGTCCTGTGCCACCGCATCGCCATCGAGAAACAGATCGGCGGAGTCGCCTTCATGACCGGCCGCACCACGTGTGACGGCGAACCGATCGTCGTCGCCGAGTCGCTCCTCGGCGCGCCCGGCTAGCCGCGCCCCCGACGGCCCCCACGACTCGTATCGACAAAGGAGAAATCATGGACGGCAATACCATCGAGCGCCGCACCGACCGCCTCGAGACCCTGCGCGGCATGATCGCCGCGGTCCTCGAGATCGAACCGGAGGAACTGACCGACGAGGGACAGTTCGGGGAGGAATACGACGCCGATTCCCTCAGCGCCATCGAGATCCTGTCCCGCATCGACAAGGAATTCGGCGTGGAGATCCCGACAGCGGAAGTCGAGCGCATGGACAACCTGGTCCACGTCTACGACATCGTCGCCGAGTACGCACACTGGGACGCACGGTGACTCGCGTCGCCGTGACCGGCCTCGGCCCCGTATCGAGCATCGGCATCGGGCGGGCGGACTTCGAGCGAAACCTGTTCGCCGGTGTCGTCGGCACCAGCGAGATCGAATCCTTCGACTCGTCCGGGTTCCGGACCCATCGGGCCGGGGAGGTCAAGAGGTTCGCGCCCGGCGAGATCTGTGAACGCGTGGGGGAGCGGGACTTCGGCAGAACCGCCCTGTTCGCCGCGAGCGCCGCGCGGCTGGCGGTCCGCGATGCCGGACTGTCCGCCGCGGAGCTGGCCGCCGCGCGCACGACCGTCTGCATGGGCACGACCAAAGGGGAATCGCGGGAACTGGAGCGGGCGGCCGAGCAGTTCTACCTCTCCACGCCGGGCCGCATGAGCCCCGAGGTCACCGGCCGGTTGGCTCCCGCCGCCATCACCCGCGCGGTGCGCGCGGAGATCAGCGGTTTCACCGGCCCGGACTACCTGTTCGCGACCGCCTGCGCGGCGAGCAACTATGCCATCGCCTTCGGCGCGTTGCTGATCGAATCGGGGGCGGCCGACATTGTGGTGGCGGGCGGCGCGGACTCGGTGGTGCGCTGGGCGCACGCCGCGTTCTTCCGGGTCGGCGCGCTCGCCCCGGATGTGTGCCGTCCCTTCGACGCCGACCGGCAGGGCATCCTCACCGCCGAGGGCGGCGTGGCGCTGGTGCTGGAATCCGAACCGCACGCCCGCGCGCGTGGCGCCGAGATCCTCGGGTACGTGCTGGGTGCGGGCCTGAACTGCGATGCCGAGCACGTCTCCGCGCCCGATCGCGATTCCATTGCCCGCTGCATCCGGATGGCGCACCGGCGCGCCGGGGTCACTCCCCGCGATATCGACTATGTCTGCGCGCACGGCACCGGCACCCAAGCCAATGACGCGACCGAGGCCGCGGCCATCCTCGACGTCTTCGGTTCGCAACCGCCGCCGGTCAGTTCGATCAAATCCATGCTCGGCCACACCATGGGCGCGGCCGCCGGATTCGGCGCCGTGGCCTGTGTCCTGGCCCTGCTGCGCGGCCAGTGCCCGCCGACCGCGAACCTGCGCCGCCTCGATCCCGCCATCGGCTTGCCGAACGTGGTCGCGGGCACCGCGCAGCCCGCGCCGCTGCGCGTGGTTCAGAACCACGGATTCGCCTTCGGCGGCAATAATGCCATCGTCGTCCTCGGAGCGGCCTGATGTGGATCTCCTGTCAGAGCATCGGCGCGGTCACCCGCTTCGGCCTCGGCTACGATCCCGGCGCGGACTACACCGAACCCCCGCGCGGCGACCTCGCCCTGCCCCCCTTCGATGCCAGGGAAGAACTGGGGCGCAAGGGATTCGGCATGCTGGATCGCTCCGCCGTGCTGGGCTTGCTCGCCGCCCGTGACTGTCTGACCGGTCGCGCGACCGACCCGGACGGCACCGGGGTGACGGTGGGTACGACCCTCGGCGGATTCGAAGCCACCGCCGACTTCGCGAGCCGCCCGTTGCGCGAAGCCAAACCGTACGACATTCCGCCCCTGCGATTCCCGACCGCTGTCATGAACTTCACCGCCGGGCAGATCGCCATCCGGCACCGCCTGCGCGGCGCCAACACCACCATCGCGGGCGGTGAGGCTGCCGGGCTCACCGCCCTGTCCTACCTGACCACCCTGTTCGCCGCGGGCATGGTCGACTCGTCCCTCCTGGTGGTCGCCGAAGAGCTGTCGCCACACCGCCTCGCCGCCTGCGCCCCCGCCGCCCGCCCGGCCTGCGCCGAAGCCGCCACGGCCTTCCTGCTCGTGCCCGGCAGCGTCGACGACCGCCTGTTCCGCATGCGCGTGACACCACCGGACCCGCTACCCCACCCCGGCTCCCACATCGATATCGATTCGTGCCGAAAGACTTTCGGCAATACCGGCGCGGCCGTATTCGGCTGTCAGCTGCTCATGGCCCGGTCCATGCTGCGCGCGGACGCGACGCCCACCGTGGCGATCGCCCCGGCGTCCCCGGTCGCGACGCCCGGTTGCGAGGTCGCGTGGTGACCGGCGAAGCGGTGGCGCATGCCGAACTCGATACGGAGACAAAGCGATCCATGCTGCGCGCCATGCTCGAGGCGCGCGGTATCGATGAGGAGGCCACGCTGCTCCAGAAACAGGGGGCGGTGGATCTGTGGCTGTCATGCCGAGGGCAGGAGGCCGCGCAGGTTGGGTCCGCCTTCGCGGCCGGGAGCGATCCGGTCGTATTTCCGAGCTATCGCGAGCACGCGGTGGCGCTGGTGCGCGGGGTCCGGCCGGAGGAATTGATCGCGCAGTGGGCGGGGCGGACGCTGTGTGGCTGGCGGCCGCGTGAACTGCGGTTCTTTCCCTACACGCTGGTGCTCGCGGCGCAGACGCTGCACGCGGTGGGGTATGCGCTGGGGCGGCGGTTGCGCGGGTGTGCGGAGTTGGTGCTGGTCTATGTCGGGGATGGTGCGACCAGTGAGGGTGATATGTCCGAGGCATTGAACCTCGCCGCCGTCGAATCCGCGCCCGTGCTGTTTCTGTGCCAGAACAACGGCTGGGCGATATCCAAACCCGCCGCCGAGCAGATGGCCACCACGTTGGCCGAACGCGCCGGTGGTTTCGGCATTCGGTCCGCGCGCGTCGACGGCGGCGATCCGGAGGTCGTGCACCGCGCCACCGCGCGCGCCGCCGATATGGTCCGTCGCACCGGGCAACCGTATCTCCTGGAGATGAAAGTCGATCGCGTACAGGGGCATTCGACTGCGGACTCGCAGCGGCTGTATCGCGATGCGGTCGATATCGAGCGAGCCGAGGCCGCCGATCCGGTCACCGCGTACACCGCGCGGCTGATGGACGAGCGTGTCGTGGACCGGGAATGGCTGGACGCGGTCGCGGCCGAGGTCGCGCACGCCCGGCACGAGTTGGCGGGGAGATATCAGTGCTGAACGGGCAACGGCCGCCATGTCTGGCCGAGGCGATCAACAACACCCTCGCCGAACTGCTGACCGACGATCCGCGCACCGTCCTGCTGGGCGAGGATATCGGTCGCCTGGGCGGCGTCTTCCGGGTCACGCGCGATCTGCGGCAGCGGTTCGGGCCCGATCGCGTGCGGGATGCGCTGCTGGCCGAGTCCAGCATTGTCGGCAGCGCCATCGGGATGTCGCTGGCCGGGCTGGTGCCCATCTGCGAGATCCAGTTCGACGGGTTCGTCTTCCCGGCGGCGAATCAGCTTGTCACCCAGGCGGGCCGCATGGTCGACCGGTGGAATGGCGAACTGGCGCTCAATCTCGTGGTGCGCGTGCCCACCGGCGGCGGGTTCCGGGGCGTCGAACACCACAGCGATTCCAACGAGGCGTTCTTCGCGCACGCGCCGGGGATCGCGGTGGCCTGCCCGTCCACGCCCGGGGACGCGGCGCGCATTCTGCGGCACGCCGCCGGGCTCGGCAGGCCGGTCATGATCTATGAGCCGATACGGCTGTACTGGCGTCGGGAACTGCCCGAACGCCCGGACATCGGCGCGGAGTCCGCGACGGGGGCGCGCATCGCCCACGCCGGTACCGATCTCACCGTCGTGACCTTCGGGGCCATTACCCATGATGTGCTGACGGCCGCGGCGGTGGCCGAGGTGGATGCCGAGGTCATCGATTTGCGCTGGGTGTCGCCCATCGACTTCGACGCCGTTCTGGGCTCGGTCGCCCGGACCGGTCGCCTGCTGATCGTGCACGAGGCGGCCGGATTCGCGGGTATCGGCGCGGAGATCGCGGCGGAGGTGTCCGAGAACGGATTTCACCACCTGCGCGCCCCCATCCGACGGGTGGCCGCGCCCGGCGGCGGCTATCCGCCCGCCGATTTCGAGAACGACCACGTACCCGGGGTCGAACGAATCATCGAGGAAATGCGGAAGGCGGTCGGATGAATACCCACCCAGCGGTCGTACCGGTCCCGGCGCTCGGCCACGGCCTGGACGAAGCCCTGCTGATCGAATGGCGGGCCGCAGTCGGCGCGCGCGTGCGGCGCGGCGATCTGGTGGCGGTGCTCGAAACCGACAAGGCGGCCGTCGATATCGTCGCGGAACGGTCCGGATCGATTGCCGCCCATTGCGCGGCCGCGCGCTCCATCGTCCGGCCCGGTCAGCCGCTGTACCGCTTGGCCGCCGACAGCAGTACGGAAGAGTCGGGGGCGCAATGAATTCCGGCATCGCGGATATCGCTGAGGTACGGCCCGGCGAGCCTATCGGCAACGACCGCTTCGAAGCGATCGGGTTGACCGACGAGTGGATCCGCCGTCGCACCGGCATTACCGCAAGGCACTGGCTGGCGGACGGCTCACTGGCCGAGCTCGCCGCCGCGGCCTGCGCACCCGTCATCGAACGTGCCGCCGACGCCACCGCGATCGGGGCGCTCCTGGTGATCAGTACCTCGGCGCGGCAGCGCATTCCGGCCATGGCGCAGGATGTCGCCCAGCGCGCCGGGCTGACCGGATCGGTCATGGCACTCGATCTGAACGCGGCCTGCTGCGGATTCGTCTTCGGTCTGGTGAACGCGCTGTCGCTGTGCGATTCCGGCCGGGTCGGATCGGTGCTGGTGTGCACCGCCGAGGCCATGTCCACGGTGGTGGACCGGACCGATCGCAAGACCGCCTGCCTGTTCGGCGACGGTGCGGCCGCCATGCTGGTCGAGGCCCGCGCCGACTTCCGGCCCTTCCATTGTGTGGCGGGCGGCGACGGCACGGGCGCGGACCTGCTGCGGGAGGATCCGGCGGGCGGCATTCAGCTCGACGGGATCGGCGTTTTCCACCGCGCCGTCCAGAAGATGAGCGAGTCCGCGCGGCGCCTGTTCGACTTCGATCCGAAACCCTCTGTGCTGGTGGGACATCAGGCCAATGGGCGCATTCTCGAGCAGATCCGGCTGCACACCGCCGATCTGGGCGTGCCCTTCGTCAACCGCATCGAGCACTCCGCCAACACCTCCTCGGCCAGCATTTCCCTGGCTCTCGCCGACGAGTTCCAGGCCGGGGCGCTGCCCCCGCGTGGGCGTCTGGGGGCGGTCGCCTACGGGGCCGGTGAATCCTGGGGCGGCGTCTCCGTGGACTACGACCTGCGGCGCGCGACCGAGTCGCGCGCCGGGTGAATCCGCGACGGGTCAGGCGCGGCGGAGCCTGAGCAGCTCGGGGCCGTGGAAAACCATATCGTGCGGGTATTCCACGGCCGCCACCGTGAACCGGTCCAGGATCGGCAGCAGCAGGCCGAGGCCGATCTCGAGCTCGGTCCGCGCCAGCGTCGCGCCCAGGCAGTAGTGAATGCCGCGACCGAATCCGACGTGACCGGCGGTCGGCCGGGACAGCAGGAAGGCGTCCGGATCGGGGAAGCGGGCCGGATCCCGATTGGCGGCGCCGAGCATGGCGATGAGCTTGGCGCCCTGGGGAATTCGCTCTTCCGCCAGCAGCAGATCGTGCTGCGCCCAGCGGGTCACGGCCTGGACGGGCCCGTCGAATCGAATCAACTCGTCGACGGCGCTGGCGTGCAGGCGCGGCATGGCGCGCAGCCGGGCCGCGGCCTCCGGTCGCGCGGCCAGGGTGAGCACCGCCTTCCCGAGCGCGTTCGTGGTGGTCTCGTGCCCCGCCGTCATCAAATGCACACAGGTCGCGGCGAATTCGTCATCGGTCAGGCCCTCGCAACGCAGCAGCAGCGAGATGAGATCCGCGCGCGGCGCGGTGCGGCGCTGCGCCGCCACGGACAGGAAATAGTCGCGCAGGTCGTGCGCCGCCGCGTCCGCGGCCACCAGGGTGTCCGCCCGGCCGCCGACCCGGCTGCTACTGGCCCCCTGAATGGCAACCGCCCGCTCGCGCAACCAGTCCCAGCGCTCGGCGGGCACGCCCAGCAGTTCGCCGATGACCAGGATGGGCAGCGGCGCGGCGAAGGCGCGCACGAAATCGAATTCGGTGGCATCGGGGATATCGGCCAGCAGCGCCGCGCCGATCTCGGTGATCCGGCCGCGCAGATCCGACACCACGCTCGGTGAGAACTCCCGGCCCAGCACCGAACGCAGTGCGATGTGCCGGGGCGGATCCATGAACACGAGCCAGTTCTCGACCATGGTCCGCAGCGCGGCGAACCGATTGGGCACCAGCGGGCGCGGTTCGCCCTCGGCCGGGTGCGCGCGACGGCCGAAGTCCCGGCTCGCCAGCACGGCGGTCACCGCGTCGTAGCCGAAGACGTAATGCGTGCCGTCCGGTGCGCGGTGCATCGGGGCGGCCTCCCGGTAACGCCGGTAGACCGGATAGGGATCGGCGATATCCGCCGCGGCCCAGCCGGTCAGCCCGAAGGGCGGGAGCGTGGTCTCGTTCCGTACGGTCACCTCGCCACCCGCACCGCACCGCGCACCCGGTCCGCGAGTTCCCCCGGGTCCGTGGGCAATTCGTCACCGCGCCAGGCCACGTGACCGTCCGGCCGGACCAGGACGAACAGCCGCTCGTAGGCGGCCGCGACCCCGGGCACGGTGCACGGCACCACGTGCAGCGGCACTTCGCGCACACCGAACGCATGCTCCAGCAAGAGAATCCGATCGGAGGCGGCGAAGCAGAGCAGTACGAAGCCCGCGCCGAACAGATCGAGGGTGGAGACCCCCGGTGCGATCCAGGCATGCGGTGCGCGCGAGCCCGGACGCGTATTGGGCCGCCGGTCGGTGACATCGGTGCCGCGCACGTCGGGATCGGGCAGCACCAGCGGCGAATCCTCATAAGCGAACCCGAGATGGATCTCCGGGGCATCGAATTCCCGTTCCACCCCGGACTTTCCGAGCTGCTCCCGAACTCTCCGCCGGGCTTGGGCCCCCGCCTCGGAATCCTCGTCGAGGGCCGCGGGCACCGAGCGTTTCATGGCGCGCACCAGATTGCGGTTCGCCTCCTCGATGCCCTCCAGGGCGATCGGCCGCCGCTCGGTCGTATAGCTGTCCAGCAACTCCGGACCCGCCCAGCCGTCCAGCGCGGCGGCCAGCTTCCACCCCAGATTTGCGGCGCCGCAGATGCCGATGTTCATACCGAACCCGCCCGACGGCGAGAGCGAATGCGCCGCGTCACCGACCAGGAAGACCCGATCGCTGCGGAAGTCCGCGGCCACGCGATGCACCAGATGCCATTCGTTGTCGGAGAGCACCTCCACCGGAGTGTCGAAGGCGAGGGCCCGGCGCACCAGGGTCTCGGCGTCGGCCGTGGACTCCGGATCGCCGTGCAGCCCGACGGTCAGGCGATAGAGTTCGCGGCCATCCAGCGCCCGCACCGGGAACCGCAGCGCGGCGGAGATCATCAAATAGTAGAAACCGGCGGCATTCTCGCCCAGTTCGGCGCGCAGCCGCGGGGCGCGGAACAGGATATTGCGGAAGATCTGTGTCTCGTGCAGCGCGGGTGCGGCAATCCCGCAGTCGTGCCGGATTGCCGATGAGGTGCCGTCGCAGGCGATCAGATAGCTGGCGTGCACCGTCGTCTCCGTCCCGGAGGCCAGATCGGTCGTGTGCGCGTGGATGCCGTCCTCGTCCTGCTCGAATCCATCGAGCCGGGTACGCATGCGCACCGGGCCGTCCGGGGCCACACCGAGCTCCTCGCGCAGCAGCGGCGCGAGCCAATGCTGCGGGCAGACGGCAGCCGGTTCCGGCGTGTGCCGGAACTCCGGGCGCGTGTCCATGGTGAACCGGGGAATACGGAACAGCTCGTGCCCGCCGATCCGGGTCACCCACACGCAGTCCAGCGGATGATCACCCGGCCAGCCCGCGTGCCGAATCCGGTCCGCGACGCCCCAGCGCCGGAAGTACTCCATCGAACGCGGCCCGATCCCGCTCACCCGCGGATGCGACAGTGCGCCGTCACCGGCCTCCAACAGCACGAACTCGACACCCCGCGAACGGAGTTCGAGCGCCATGGCCAAACCGGTGGGGCCGCCGCCGACAATGAGGACATCGGTGCTCTCGACCCGTCGCGCCCTCATGCGGCACCGCCGGAGGCCCGCTGGAATCCATTGGCCGACACCGTGATCGCCGGTGGCGCGGCCGCATGGATATCGGCCGCGGCGGCCTGGCCCGATTCGATGGCGCCCTCGATCCACGCCGGAGCCGTGGAACAGTGCTCCCCGGCGAAGAACAGCCTGCCCTGCGGTGCGGCGGCGAGCGCGCGCTCGGCCTCGGCGGTGTCCACATCCTTGCTCCAGCGCACCGAGGCCGCGCCCATGCTCAGCGGATCCTCGCCCCAGGCCTGCACCACGGTGTCGAGCACCATGCCCGGCCGGGCCAGCTCCGGATGCACCGCGCCCAATTCCGCCAGCACCGTCGCGACCCGCTGCTGCGCCGGAATCCGTTCCAGCAGTTCGGCATCCGGCCCGATGGTGTAGCTGGCCAGCAGCGCCGCACCGAGCCGCGGATCGTTCTCCACCGGCGGGTAGTAGGTCTGGCGCACCAGGCCGCCGGTGAACGAGCCGCCGCCGGTGATCCCGTCCTGCTCCCAGAACGCCTCCCGGCAGTGCACGGCGATCTTGGTCGCGGGCCAGTACTGCATATCGTGGATCACCGCGGTCTTGTCGGCGGCCAACCCGGACAGCTCCATGCCCCGGATCACCGAGAACGGCGCCGTGCACAGCACATAATCGCAGTGCCCGGTCATGGTGGTCAGTCCGTGTCGCTGCTGCACCAGCACGCCGTCCGGCGTGACGTGCAGGCCCTCCACCCGGCGGCCGCGATGCACCGGCCCGCGCAGCCGCTCGGCCAGCCGCAGCGCGAGCTGGTCGATCCCGCCCTCCAGTCGGAACAGCGCCGAGGAGGTCTCGGTAATGATGTCGTCGAAGAAATGCTGCAACCGGCTGGTCGCGGCGAAATCCCGGTGATTGGCGAAGAACCGGTTCAGGTCGATGCGCTCACCGCCGCCGTGCCGGACGATGAACGGCCGCACGTCGATTCGCTCCAGCAGATCCAGCAGCTCGACATTGAGATCGGCCTGCAGGGTGCGCCGGAACTTCGCGGGGGCGATGGCGTTCACGCTGGCCGCCAGCCATGCGGCGCACAGCAGCGTCTCCTCGCGGTAATCGCGTTCCGGCGCAACGGCTTTGCGGAACTCCTCCACCAGGATCGGCGAGGCGGCCAGCACTCGGACATGACCGGCCGGGGTCTCCACATACGCGGAATTGTCGGAGAACAAGGTCCGGAACTGCCGCACCCGATCGGCCAGGCCGAGCTGATCGATCATCCGCATGGTCCGGTGGTGCGCCGCCGGAATGCGCATCGCCCCCAACTCCGCGATCGGCCCGCTGCCGTGCGGGGTGAAGGCATGGGTGCGCAGTCGCCCGCCCAGCGTCAGGCGCGCCTCCAGCACCTGGACCCGATGCCCCAGCCGCTCCAGTTCGTGCGCCGCGGTCAAACCGGCGATCCCGGCCCCGATCACGGTGACTTGTTTGGGCCGCACGGCTCTGGCCATGGTTCGGCATTCCTCCGGTAGCAGGTCCATCTGCGTTCGCTCCTCCTCGCCTCGGGTGACGGCTCGGTTCCATGCTCGGTTCGGGCAAACACTCCGCACATCCCGCGAGAGGGGAACCGGCAGGTGGGTTTCGGTGGCCGGGACGGCGCCGCGTGCACCCTGTCCACGGGGTGGGTCGGCGCGACCGCCGGTATCCCCGAGCCGCTTTCGCACGCACCCCGCGCGAGTCGGCGGGATCACCGCACGACCGGTCCGGCGTGGCCGATTCGCGGTGATACTGGGCACCGCATCGGGAAGGAGAACGGATTTGACCGAGAATGTGACCATCGACCGCGCCGCTCCCGGCGAAATGGCAAGGAGCATCGCCACTTACGACGGACTACGCCTCGCGGGCACGGCGGTCGTTCCCGCCGTCGCACCGTGGCACGCGGTTCTGCTACTGCACAGCGAAGGCGTCGACCGGGAACACGGCGGCTTCTTCACCAGACTCGCGAGCGAACTCGCGGCGGCGGGTATCGGCAGTCTGCGCTTGGACCTGCCCGGCCACGGCGAGAGCGAGGGCAGGCAGGAGGAACTCACCCTGTCCGGGCTGCTCAATGTGATCGGCGCCGGACTGCACGAGCTGCGCGCCCTGCTGCCGGACGCGCGGCTCACGCTGTTCGCCTCCGGGCTCACCGGGGGAGTCGCGGCGGGCTATGCGGCTCGGCGCGGATCCGAGATCGACCGGCTGATTCTGATCAACCCGCTCATCGACTACCAGCGGCAATTCGTCGACGAGGCCCCGATGTTCGCGGACGGCCGCCTCGATCCGGAGGCGAGTCGCACGCTGCGCGATACCGGCCGACTCGACTACACACCGTCTTTCGCGCTCGGGCGCGCCATGCTCAACGAGGTGTTCTGGCTGCAACCGCGCGGTGTGCTCGACGCGATCGCCGCCCCGGTTCTCATCGTGCACGGCGCGGGCCCGACACCGGTCCCCGTGCGCTCGTCGCGCCGCGCCGCGGCGGCCCTGCGCTGTGCGCACCGACTGGTCGAGATCGGCGACACACAGCGTCGGGAATGGCGCGCACCCGTCATCCGCGAAACCATCGAGTGGATCCTCACGGCGCCAGCCGCGCCAGATCCACCCGCGATTTGACGTCCAGCTTGCGATAGATCTGACGGAGGTGGAATCCCACGGTATGCGGCGATATGAACAACTCCCGCGCCACCAGGCGGTTGGTCAGGCCCCGCGCCACCAATCGCGCCACCTTCTCCTCGGTGGCGGTCAGACTCGCCCACCCCGATTCCGGGCGCGGCGTGTGATTCCAGTGCCTGCGCCGGACTCCGAGCCGCCGCAGCCGCCGCCGCACCCGGGCGGTGTCCCGGTCCGCGTCGAGTTCCTGGTAGGCGGTCGAGGCCCGAATCAGTTGGGCGACAGCGGATTCCCGGTCGGTATCGCAGTACAGCACGCCGCAATCCTCCAGGGCGGCCGCCCGGACCCAGGGATCGGCGTAGTCCTCGGCGATGGCGGCGATGGCGGCCGCGTCCCGGTCCAGTAGGGCCCGTGCATGATTCGCCGCTCTGGCTAGGACGGAATGCCCGGGATTGGCCGCGCCGATCGATTCGGTCTTCCGCACCACCGCGCGCGCGATATCGTCGCGACCGGCGGCGATCGCGAGCCGCACCGGCAGTGGCGCGCCCACCGGATCGGACCGCACGAGCGTGCGAATATCGCCAACTTCCAACAGGATCGGCAGCGCGGCGGCACTGTCGCTGCTGGCCGCGGCCACCAGCGCCGCGACCCGGCAGCGCATGATCCACAGCGGATGGCGGTCATTGCGGGGCACGGTCTGCTCCAGCGCCCGGACCCGTTCCTGCGCCGTGCCCAGATCACCGCGGCGCAGCGCCGTCAGCGCGAGGACCGCGTGCAGCGCGGGCAAGGGCAGCGCCATGCGCGTCTCATGGCAGCGATCCAGCGCATCGGTCGCATCGGCTTCGGCTCCGGCCAGATCACCCCGGCCGAGCCGCACCCACGCCCGCAGGGTGGGCGGAATGGCGGCCAGCACCTCGGTCCGGCTCGCCTCGACGAGGGCGGCCAAGGCCGTGATCGCCGTATCGGCCTCGTCGAATCGGTGCAGCCGCATGAGCATCCACGCCTGCTGCCACAGCGGATACGCCCGCACCACTTCGTCGGACTGTTCGGCCGCCTGCTCGACGGCCGCGAAGGCCGCGTCGATACGGCCGCGGTCCCACAGTGACACCGCGCGGACCACGAATGCCGCGGCGAGGACGTCCGGACACTGGCTCTCGGGGGCGGCCAGCATGTCCTCGGCCGCTTGCTCGGTGGCCTCGTCACCGGTGAACAGCGCGGCGCTGAGCCGGACCAGCTGAATGCAGACCCCGCTGCACACCAGATCGCCGCACGAGCACACCCGGGAGGTCAGCTCCAGCGCCTCCTGCAGTTCGCCGCGCAGCAGATTGATGGTGGCCAGTCCGGCCTGGGCGGTCTGACCGCTGATACCGGTGCCATTGGGCGTCTGCCACACGATCTGCCCGGCGATCTCGGCGGCGCGATCCAGGCTCCCGCAGCGCACCAGCGCGGTTATGGCCGTGGAGGCCATGGCGAGGTGGTCGGGCCCGCCGCGCTCGGCGATCTCCATCCCGCGCACCGCCAGCGTGGCCGCCTCGTCGGGGGCCACCTCGAGCAGTTGATGCGCTGTGCGCGTGATGGTTTCGATGGCCTCGGCGTCATCGGGCTGGGCGCAGTGCACGAGATGGGCGGCGGCCTCCTCGGTGCTCGCGCCCTCCCGGGCGAGCAGAATGGTCGCGGCCTGACGGTGCAGCAGCGACAGCATCGGCGGCGGGACGCCCGCCAGGACCGCGCGCCAGATGGGATCGCGGCGGAAGGTGAAATCCTCCGACCGGCTGACCAGCATGCCCGCGGCGAGCGCCTCGGCCAGTGGCTGGAGCAGCGCCGCGGGCGGTTCCGCGAGCATGTCCGACAGATCCCGGGGCGTGAAGCAGCTGCCGAGTACGGCGGCCACCCGCATCATGCGGCGGGTCGGCTCGGACAGGGCGCCGAGGCGCTGATCCATCAATGCCAGGAAGCGCGGCGGGATGGGCGCGGGTTCGGCGGGCGCGGCGGCCGCGGGCGCATGCCTGCCGTCGGCGAGCCGGGCGATACCGGCTTCGATCTCGATGGCCTTGTCCTGGCGCAGGCCGAGGCACAGGTCGACCAGCGCCCGGGCATCGGTGTCCAGGCACTCGGCCAGGGCCAGGAGGTCCGGATGCGGGACGGCGTCGAGCAGATCACCGGTGATCTCGGCGACGGCCGCCGCGGGCAGGGCGCCGAGGGGTTCCAGCCATTCGGTGCGTTCCTGCCGGGACAGGGTGTCCAGCAGTGCGGCCGCGGCGCGGCGCGGGTTCCCGGAGCGAATCGTGCCGAACCACACCAGCGGGTACTCGTCGAACCGGCTCGCGAGCCCGGCGAGCTCGGTCAGTGCGGGCGCGTCCAGCCAGTGCAGGTCGTCGACGGTGATCAGCACGGGCCCCTGATCGAGCAGGGCGGTGAGCCGATACTCCCACGGCCCGGCGGGTCGGCCCCGGCCGTCGCGGTCCGGGGCCGCCGGGCGCGGGCCGCGCGCGATCGGCTTGCAGGCGTTCGGTTTACAGGCGTTCGGCGGTCGCGATTCCACGGACGAGCCGTGTTGCGGCCGGCCCTGCCAGCCCTCCACCACGGTGAAGCCGCGCTGTTCCGCCAGGGTGATGGCCTCCCGCAGCAGGCGCGTCTTTCCGCTGCCCGCAGGCGATTCCAGCAGGATGACGCGGCTGCGGCGGGTGCCCGCCGCGGTGTTCAGGGCGCCGGTGATGCGTTCCACCTGGGCGGCGCGCCCACGCAGCGGCAGCGGCCGGTTCGATCCCGGCCTGGTATTCGTCATGGGATTGATCCCTCGATCATTGTCACGAGAAACGTAATTACAGGGTGCGAAATTTCACGAAATGTCGCTCGGAAATTCGCGGTGGAGTGCGCGCGGGCGTTTGCCAGCGGCCGTGATTACGTTTTACGCCGTGACATTCACGAGTCTCGGAAAGGAAAGGTTCTCGACGGCTGACCGGGGGCGGCACTCGGTTCGAAACGTCAACCTTAGTCTAGGAATTCATGGCCCTGGTGCATTGTCGGCTCTCTCTCTCGAAACGGTGCGGCCGGTTGATCGGGTGGCCGTCGTTGTCGATTCAAACAGCCGACGCTGAGAGATTGCTGAAGGTTGCCTTGGCGATCTTCAGATATTCTCCGAAGGCCATTCCGCGTAGCGCCGTAAGCCGTAGAGCAGGGGATCGCGGTCGCAGAGCCGGG
Organism: Nocardia crassostreae; assembly: GCF_001613405.1. Classification (GTDB taxonomy): domain Bacteria; phylum Actinomycetota; class Actinomycetes; order Mycobacteriales; family Mycobacteriaceae; genus Nocardia; species Nocardia crassostreae. The sequence continues at coordinate 295,781 of NZ_BDCH01000019.1, read as the reverse complement.
TCGTGGCGATGACCTCGCCGAAGATCACCGTGTGGTCGCCGACCTCGCGCCGCGCTGCGATGCGGCAGTCGGCGACGGTGTGCGCGGCCTCGACCAGGTGCGGACCGCCGTGCCCGGGCTCGCAGCGCCAGGCCACCCGGTCGAAACGATCCGGCGCACCGGAGGCGAACAGCTCCGCCGTCCGGTGCGCGCCGCGGTGCAGCAGGTTCACGGCGAAGGCGCCCCGTTCCAGCATGGCGGGCAGGGCGGAGCTGTCGCGGCGCACACACACCAGCAGCGTCGGCGGATGCAGCGCGACGCTGCACAGCGAGGAACACGTCAGGCCGCGCGGCGTGCCGTCCGCGGCCCGGCTGGTCAGCACTGTGACGCCGGTGGGGAAGCGGGACATCGCATCTCGGAAATTCGCCGGGGTGACGATATCGCGCAGCAGTTCGGTCATGGTCGCTCCCTCAGTGGAACTGCGCGAAATACTCGTGCTGGGTGGGCAGCGACTCCCGGAGGCTGTGCGCCTGCGCGGCCACCCGGGCGAATTCGCGCCGGGCGGGCCGGTCGTCGAGCAGGCGCAGGGCCGGTGAGGCCTGCAATCGGATGCCGCCGAGGCCGAGCAGCATGCACACGTAGGAGTACGGCTCGAAGCCGTGGTAGTGCGGGTACACCGATTCGGCATCGGGCAGTCTGGTGCGCCAGCGCTCGATCCGCTCGGCGAGTTCGTCCGGGATCTCGCGCCGCTTGGTGTCGCGCCAGTAGTGGTTGTCGGCGCGCGCCGCGCCGTAGTAGTGCAGCACCAGGAATTCGCGGACGCCGTCCATGCATCGGGCGACCAGCCCGTTGTAGGAGTCGCGCAGGTTCTCGTCCCAGCTCCGGTCCGGAAAGTGTTTCACCAGTTGTTCGATCGCGTGCTGGATGAAGAAGATGCCCGTCGATTCCAGCGGTTCGACGAAACCGCTGGACAGGCCCACCGCCACGCAATTGCCGACCCAGGACCGGCGGCTGCGGCCGATGCGCATGCGAATGTGATTGGCCTCCAGGTCATCCGCGGCCGGGCCGACGAAGGCGCGCAGTGTGCGCTCGGCCGTGTCGGCGTCGCAGTAGTCGCCCGAGTAGACGTAACCGGTTCCGATGCGGCCGAACAGCGGAATGGTCCAGATCCAGCCCGCGTCCTGCGCGGTCGCGGTGGTGTAGGGCCGCAGTCCGGCTTGCTCCATATCGACCGGCACGCGCAGTGCGACCGCGCGGTCGTTGGGCAGGCTGTCCTGATAGGACTCGAACGGTTCGCCGAGCGTGCCCTGCATGAGCAGGCTGCGGAATCCGGTGCAGTCGATGAACAGATCACCGGTCAGCTCACCGTGGCCGCGGGTGCGCACGGAGCCGATCCAGCCGCGCTCGTCCTGATCGACGTGGACCACATCGTCGACCACGTGCCGGACGCCGCGGCGCACGGCGTAGTCGCGCAGGAAGTCCGCCAGCAGACCGGCGTCGAAATGGTAGGCGTAGGGGAACTGGGTGCGCTGCTCGGTGAGCGTGGTGCGCCGCAGGCCCTCCTCGGCGATGGCCTCCTGGAACAGCGCACCGTTGAGGTAGCGCGGGGATTTCTGGTTGTCGCACAGGGTTCCGACGAGGAAGCAGTCGCTGTCGAACCGGGTGGTTGTGGGGTCGTGCAGCCACCACTCGGTCAGGCTGAAGCCGTCGACCACGCGCTGCCGTTCGAACGGGTGGTAGAAGTGATGGCCCGGCTCGCGCCAGTTCTCGAATCGGATGCCCAGTTTGTAGGTGGCGTTGCAGGCGGGCATCCAATCCGATTCGGCCAGGCCGAGGTACTCGAAGAAGTGCCGGACGGTGCTGAATGTGGCTTCACCGACGCCGATCCGGCCGACCTGTTCGGATTCGACCAAGGTCACCGAGATCCGGTCGCCGAAGGCGGCGCAGAGGTACGACGCCGTCATCCATCCCGACGTCCCGCCGCCGACGATCACTACTTTCTCCAACACCTGTTTGTTCCTTTCCGATATGCGGTGTGTGGACGTGCTCGGGCCGGAATCCGGTGCCGATGATCCGGCTCATCGCCTTCCGCAGAATTGGTGCCCGCTCGAAAATCACCGGGGCTCTCGGCTTTCCGCCGTCGCGCAGGGCGCTGTCGATGCCGAAGCGCTGCACCAGCCGTTGCAGGCCCTGGGACATCGCCGTGGCGGCGAGACGTCGGCGGCGCACCGCGGCCAGGATCGCGTGATCGAAGGCCACGCCTGATTCCTGGGTGTCGCGCAGCGGCCGCCAGAGTGCGTTGGCCGCCGCGACGGCGTCCTGAACGGCGAGATTGACGCCGAATCCGGCGACCGGGGACATGGCGTGCGCGGCATCGCCGAGGAACAGGATGCCCGGGCGGTGCCAGGACGGGAGCCGGTCGATCCGGCATTCGAGCGGGTTCAGATCGTCGATGCCGCCGATCTCGCCGACCCGGTCGGCCAGGAACGGCACCAGTTGCGCCAGATCCGCGCGGAATTGCGCCAGATCGGTGCCGCGTAATCGGTCGTACGTGCCGCGAGTGGTCTCGTAGGACAGCTGCCAGTACGTGCCGCGGTCGGTGGCGCCGAAGACCTTGCCATTCCCGATCCGCACGCAGATGCCCTCGTCCGGATCGCTGTCGCGACGCGAGATCCGGAAGAAGATCACATCCAGGGCGCTCGCGAAGTCCTTGGGGGCCATACCCATTGCGCGGCGCAGCGCCGAGTGGCGGCCGTCGGCGCCCACGGTGAGAGTGGACCGCACCAGGAATTCGCCACCGGGTCCGCGCACGCGCACACCGGCGACGCGTTCGCCCGCGCGGAGCACATCGACCACTTCGGCATTCATGATGAGCCGGAAGGTCGGATAGCGTTGCGCCGCTCGAGCCAGCAGCGTGAGGAAGTCCCACTGCGGCACGAACGCCATATACGGATAGCGCAGCTTCAACATCCGGAAATCCGCGATGTCGACCCGTCGCCCGCCTTGGATCACGCCGATGGTGGAGACCCGCTGGTGCGGCAGCGCGTGGAAATCCTCGATGAGCCCGAGATCGTCCAGAATATCGAGGGTGGCCGGGTGCACGGTGTCCCCCCGGAAGTCGCGCAGAAAGTCGGCATGCTTTTCCAGCACGACAACCTCGATACCGGCGCGAGCCAGCAACAGCCCCAACATCATCCCGGTGGGCCCACCCCCAGCAACGCACACCGTAGTCCCCAACTCGTTCACCCCCACGCCCCCGCGCCGAACCAGCGATTCGTACTGACGCGCAAATGATTCCGTACCACGATGCCTTCCCTCGTCGCCGGGATGTCGGTCTAATACGACCATCCTGTGCACGCTCACCCGCACACACATCACCAACCGCCACGAGCAAACACGCAGTTTCCTGAGCCTGCTCCGCGTGGTACCGCCCGCCCCGGCCCACCACTTCACGCGATGACGCGGGTTACGGGGGCACTGCGTTCAGGGTGGGGCTGGTGATCGTGCTGCTCGGCGCTGGGTTTGGGGTGTGGAACACTTGTCGGACCGAGCCGGTACGCTAGCGCCGCTATGCAGCCTGCCACCGCTGTCGTCGCCGACATTGTCGCCGCCATCTCCCCATGCGACGACCTCGAACGACACCACCTCGAGCAAACCCGAGCGTGGCTCGAATCCACCGACGACATCTTCCGCCGGGCGAAGCCCGCCACTCCCTCACCGCACCTGGTGTCCTATGTGGTGTTGGTCGACCCCGACGCGCGCGGGATTTACCTGGGGCAGCACCGGATTGCCGGACTGCATCTGCCGATGGGAGGGCACGTCGAACCCGGCGAACACCCGCTGACCACCGCGCATCGCGAGGCCGCCGAAGAACTGGGGATCGAGCCCGTCTTCGATGTGGTCGCAGACCATCCGCTGTTCCTCAGTTGGACAACCACGGTCGGTGCCACTGCGGGCCACATCGACGTCTCGCTGTGGTATGTGGTCAGGGGCGAACGTTCACGCGAATATCCCCTCGATCCTGTCGAATTCGAGAGTGGGCAATGGTGGGATCTCGATCCGTACGGGTTCCCGGCGACCGATCCGCACCTGTCCCGCTTCGTCCGCAAGCTCGACGGCGTGCTGCCACCGCTGGCCCGCTGATGAGCGTGCTGGTCGTGATTCGCGGTAATTCCGGCTCGGGCAAGTCGACTGTTGCCCGTGCCGTGCAACAACGGTTCCCGCGTGCGAAATGTCTAGTGGTGCAGCAAGACACCGTCCGGCGGATCATGTTGCGCGAACTCGACACACCCGGCGCGGTGAATATCGAGCTCATCGAACACATCGCTTCCTACGGTTTGGCGCGCGGCCTGGTTGTGATCGTGGAAGGAATCCTCGACGCCGATCGGTACGGCGGAATGCTCGAGCGGCTCACCAGGTCGGCAGCGCACGCGCTGTTCTTCAGCTTCGACCTCTCCTTCGAGCAGACGCTCGTGCGGCATGCCAACCGACCACAAGCTCGGGAATTCTCGTCCGAGCAGATGGCGCAGTGGTATCACGGGTGGCAGCCGCTGCCCTTCGCCGATGAAGTCCGGATCGATGCCGACTGGGCGCTCGACGTGATCGTCGATCGCATCTGCCGAGACATACGCGTCGTGTCGATAACACCGGACCCGCCGGTGATTACGTCCTGACGCGGGCGATCCTGTCTCCGGTCAACTGCTGCGCCCACAGGGCCGCCAGCAAACGAGATGCACGATGCGAGTACCTCAGGCATGCTCGCACCAACCGACCCGATACCGATTCACCCGACCGGAGCCGCACCATGTCCTCTAATCGAACAGCGAACTCGCTGTCCGACAACGAGATCCAGCGACTCGCGAGCGAGATCGCCGCAGGCCGTTCGCCGCTCGTCTGGTTCACCGCCGACGCGGTCGGCATCGCCGAGGGGCGATCGGGCAAGGTCATTGCGCTCGCTGATCCCAGCGATCCGGACTACGTGCGGGTCAGACCCACCGGATCGACCGACATACTGTCGTTCTCACCCGTTGAGCTCACCCTCACCCGGCCCGCTCGTCGTCGGCATCGTCACGACGCCGAACCCACATCGCTGTTCGACATCTAGCCAAGTCGGGGTCACCGAACCGGTGCAGCACCTCGTCGTGGCGAGACGGCGCCGCCGCCATCTTGAACCGTGAAATCATAAGGCACATAAGCGAGTTCGAGAGGAATCGCAATCGGTGCCGAGGGCATGATTGCTATGTCGGGTGCCCTGGCGGGCTGGAGGCCGCGGAGGTGCTGCGTTCGGGGCGGTTCGTGCGATAACCGGGTGTGGAGATGACACAAGCTGGGTCGGGGGGAATCGGGGGCGGCGACAGTTCGGCTCCCAAGGCGCTCCCGGCGATACGTAATTCACTGTTCGCGCTCGGGGTGGGGCTGGTGATCGTGTTGCTCGGCGTCGGGTTGGGGGTGTGGAACAACTCGCAGGTGACGGGTAAGACGCGCACCGACGGGGTCGTGGTGGCGACGCCGGACCACGACGGTGAATCCGGGGTGGTGCGGTTCACCGCTGCGGACGGGCGGGAGTATCTGGCCAGGATCACCACCTGGAGTGTCCTGCACCAATACTGGCAGGGCGATACCGTTGCCGTCGCATACGATCCGGAGGATCCCCATGATGCGCGGGTGGCGGATTTCCACGAAACCTACAGCGGGACCATGTTCATCGGAGGCTTCGGCTTCTTGATCATTCTCGCCGAGGCGTTCTCGCTCGTCCAGGCGCGTCGGCGGCGCGGGCTGACGGCCTGGCTCGCCGACAATGGCCGTGAAATGTATGTACCCGTGCGGGCTGTGCGGGTGAGGGAGGGGGCGCGGGGGAGCAGGTCGGATACGCCGCTCAGCTACTCGCTCGAGGTGAGCTGGACCGATCCGGTCAGCGGGCAGACTTTCACGGCGACCAGTGAACCGTTCGAACAGCATCCAGGCCGGTACTTGGCCGCCCGCGAGCATGTGCGCGTGCTCTACGACCCCGCCGACCCGAAGCGCAATCTGCTGGTTTGAGTGCCGTGGTCACCCGAAGGGTGCGAAGCGGAAAGCAGGCGGGCTGGTTACGCTGGCGATCATGCTGGTGGGACGGGACGCCGAGCTGGCCGAGATCGATGGGCTGCTGGCCGACGCGGCGGCCGGGCACGGTCGGGTGCTGGCCATTCGGGGGGAAGCGGGGATCGGGAAGTCGGCGCTGCTGGAGTATGCGGGTGCGGCTGCCGGGGGGATGCGGGTATTGCGCGGTGTCGGGATCGAATCCGAGGCCGAATTGGGGTTCGGGGTGCTGCACATGTTGTTGCATCCGTTTTCGGAGCGGATCGGCGGACTGCCGGGGCCGCAGGCGGCGGCCTTGCGGGCGGCCTTCGGGCAGGCGGAGGCGGGGGAGGTCAACCGGTTTCTGGTGGGGGCCGCGACCTTGACGCTGCTGGCGGAGTTGGCCGCCGAGAAGCCGACATTGCTGCTCATCGACGACGCGCAGTGGATCGATCGAAGTTCCACGGACGCACTGTTGTTCGCCGCGCGGCGGTTCGGGGAGGACGCCATGGCGATGATGCTGGGGGTACGGGAGACCGCGGTGCCGTTTCCGACGGCGGGGATTGCGAGCATGCGTCTGTCCGGATTGTCGCGGGCGGCCGCGGCTGATCTGCTCGACCGGCGGACGCCGGGGCTCACCGTTCCGGGGCGCGAGCGGGTGCTGGCGGAATCGGGTGGGAATCCGCTGGCGCTGCTGGAATTGGGTGGTGCGCGGCGGACCGCGGAGACCAGCGGGCGGGTCGATCCGGGGCACGAGGTCGGGCCGCTGGCCGTGACCTCCCGGGTACAGGAGAGCTTTCGGGCACAGATCGCCGAACTGCCTTCGAGCACAAGGACTCTGTTGCTCATTGCGGCGGCCGACAGTGGCGCCGATATCGGCACCGTGCTCGGGGTCGCGGCGGGGCACGGGTTGTCGGACGCGGATCTGGAACCCGCGGAGCGGGCGGGGCTGGTCACCGCGGATACCGATCGGCTGGTGTTCCGGCATCCGCTGATTCGTGCGGCCGTCTACCGGAACGCGCCGCACCATCAGCGAATCGCCGTGCACGAGAGCTTCGCCCGGGCGTTGACTGCGCCCGCGGACGCCGACCGCCGGGCCTGGCATCTCGCGGCGGCCACCACCGAACCCGATGAGAGTGTGGCCGCCGCGCTGGAACAGACCGCGCAGCGCCAGCAGCGCCGCGGCGGGGCCATGGCCGTATCGGCGGCCTACGATCGCGCCGGACGGCTGAGCGTGGACCCGGCGCGCAAGGCGCACCGCATTCTGCTGGCTGCGCGGGCCGCCTACGACGCGGGTAAACCCGATCGCGCGACCCGCCTGGCCGCCGAGGCGGCGGCGCTCACCGAGGACCTCGGAATCCTGGCCGACGCAACGCATATCAGAGCGCAGGTGGAATACGAACGGACCTCACCGGCCGCCGATGCCGAACTCAGCCTGCAAGCGGCGGCGTTGATCGCGGACGGTGAACCCGAACGCGCGGTGTTCATTCTGGCCGAGGCGCTGTGCTGCGCGCGGGACGCGGCAGACCGCGCGCTGCTGGCGCGCGGCACCGAGCTGTTGAACTCCCTTCGGCTACCGCCGGATTCGCCCCTGCGCGCACACGCGGCGGCGCAGATCGCCTGGGCCGACTTCCTCGGTGGTCGGCCCGACCCGGCGGTCGCGACCATGGCGGCGCAAGTTCGTGCGGCACAAGAGAATTCGGTGGACGACCTACACAAGGTGATCGCGGCGTTCAGCGGGTTGATGCTGGCCGACGACGCGGCCACCATCGCGATCATGGACGAGATGACCACCCGGGCGCGCACCATCGTTGAGCTGCAATGGATTCCGTACGGGCTGGAACCGGCCGCCATCGCGCACATGTTCACCGGGAACCTCGACGAAGCGAGAACCGATACGGCCGAGGGTATCTCGCTCAGCGAGGAACTCGGTATGCCGATAGAGGCCATTGCCTTGCGGGCCATCGACGTGTGGCTGGGCGCGGTCACCGGCGACGAGGCGGGATGCCGGGCGCTGGCCGCGGAGATCCTCCCGCGCTTGTCCGGGACCCACCGGACGCACGTCGCCCTCGCGGACTGGGGAGTCGCGATCGCGGACTCGGCCGCGGGCGATTTCGATGCCGCACTCGACCGGCTCGACCGCGTCTGCACCGGTCCCGCCGCGCACGACTTCCTGATCCGCGCCGTGCCCGATCACGTCGAGGCGGCTGTGCGCGGTGGCAGCCGCACGCGGGCGCGGGATCATCTCGCCGCCTTCGAGCGGTGGGCCGAGAGCGTCGCGAACCCCGCGGCGGCGGCGCTGCCTGGCCCTGCTGGCGGACGGTGAGGAGGCCGAGGATCACTACTCCGCCGCGCTCGCGCAGCACGAGAAACACGGTGGCCCTTACGATCTCGCCCGCACCCAGCTGGTCTACGGCGAGTGGTTGCGCCGCCGCCGCAGACGTTCCGATGCCCGCATTCAGCTGGTCGCGGCCCTGGACACCTTCGACCGGCTCGGCGCACGGGCCTGGGTGGACCGGGTGCACGCCGAACTCGCCGCGCTCGGCGATCAGGCGGCCACGCCCCGCCGCACCGATCCGCTCGCGCAGCTGACACCGCAGGAAATCCAGGTGGTCCGCCTGGCCGCCGGTGGCTACAGCAATAAGGAGATCGGCGCCCGGCTCTTCCTCAGCCCCCGCACCGTCGGCCACCACCTGTACAACGCCTACCCCAAGCTGGGCGTCACCCGGCGCGCCGAACTCGCCCGGTTCCGGCTCTGAGCTCACCACGAATGACCGATCCGACCCCGGTCATCGCGCCCGGACGCCGGTAAGTCGACCGATGCGGCGGAAAGTGCCCGGAAAATACCGTTCTTCGTGTCCGGAATTCCCTCCAGCGCACGAAAGAGACGCTCATGCTCCTCGACAACAAAACCGCCGTCATCTACGGCGGCGCCGGTTCCATCGGCTCCGTCATTGCCGCGGGCTTCGCGGCCGAAGGCGCGAACTGCTTCCTGGTCGGCCGCACCGCCGCCACCCTGGACACCGTCGCGGGCAAGATCCGCGCCGAGGGCGGCCGCGTCGAAACCGCCGTGGTCGACGTCCTGGATGCCGCGGCCGTCCACGATCACGCCGCCGCCATTGTCGAAAAGACCGGCAGCCTGGACATTTCGGTGAATGTCATTTCCCAGGAGTCGATTTTCGGCCCCCTGGCAGATATCCCCGTCTCCACTTTCGCGAATTCCATGAACCGGCTCGTGACATCCCAGCTGATCACCACCCAGGCCGCCGCCAAGCATATGACCGCCCAGGAATCCGGCGTCATCCTCTTCTTCGGCGGCTCCGACTACGCCAGCAAGATGCCCGGCCTGGGCACCGTCCAGATCGGCAGCGACACCGTCGAAGCGCTGCGCCGCCAGTGGGCGTGCGAACTCGGCCCGCACAATATCCGCGTGCTCACCCTCCGCACCGGCGGCATCCCCGAATCCCTGCCCGATATCCCGCAGACCGAGGCCGCCAAGCAGAGCATGGTCGATGCCACCCTCCTCGCGCGCACCGCCACCTTCGCCGATGTCGGCGCCGTGGCCGCCTTCGCCGCCTCCGATCGCGCCCGCTCGATCACCGACACCCAGATCGATATCTCCTGCGGCGCATACGCCAACTGACCCGCCGATGCCGCGGCGGGCGCGCGTCGCGGCGGCGCTCGTCACGACTACGGCCGCACCGCAGCGGGTTCGCGGCGCCCGATGACGAGGGCGCTGCCGGGGACGGATCGCGCTTTCACGGTCCCGGACAGCTCGTCGCCCTCGACCGTCGTGGTGAACACCAGGTTGAGCCGCATGGGGCTGCGGATCGCCTGATGCCACACCAGCGAATTCCCGCAGACCTCCACCTTCGCGAGCGGCGCCAGCTCACCGGATATCGGATGCCGGGCATGGCCGCTGACCGAACCGTCAGCGGCCGTGGTGAATTCGATGATCGCGATCTGGCGGGCGATGCGCGAGTCGATGGAGAGTTTCCAGGTGCCGTCCAGGTTCATGCTCGAATATCCCTTGCGAATCGATTCCGAATGTTTGCGGGGTGATGGAGAAATTACGGAGATCCGGACGCCGTGCCATCCGTGCCGCCCCAATGGAACTCTCCGTGCCAGCACGGAATTCGGGCTCGGCGGAGCGCCGGAGTAGCGGATACTGAGCCGTATCCGGCGGTGGTGCGAGGAGCGGCGGATGAACCGTTGGGCGGGCTTCGGTGTGGCCGTCGCGACCGTACTGCTGGCGGCGGCCGTGACGGCGAGCGTGGACTGGTCGCAGGCCACCTTGCGCGATCCGGCCCGCACCCTGCTGCTCGGGCCGCACGCGGCCTTCGTCTATGCGCGCAGCCCGACGCCGCCGGTGTTCGGGGCCGGGGAAATGGCGCTGTTCCTCGGGTGCGGAATCGGATTCTTCGTCGCGGGTCTGGTCGTGCGCCGTGCGCGTCCGGCGGACGGGGCCGGATGGCTGATCGTGGTGGGCAGTTTGCTGTGGCTGGCCGCCGGGCTGCGGCGGTCGAGCAACCCGATACTGTTCACCGTGGGGATCGTGCTGACGAATGCCCCGCTGCTGCCGATCATTCCGCTCACCCTGGGATTTCCCACCGGGCGCTTGCATCGCCGGTGGGAGTACTGGTTCGTGGGCGCGTACTGGACGGTCTCCACGGTCGGGGTGGCGGCCGGGTGGTTGTTCATCGACCCGCGCGCCGAGCCCGCGCCGCACCCGTCGACATCGGTGAATCTGCTGCTCGTGCACCATGATCCGGCGGTCGCGCTGCCGATTCAGTTCACGGTCGGAATGGTCGGCCTGGCTCTGGACGTGGCGCTGGGGATCGTGGTGATCGTGCGCTGGCGATCCGGCACGCCCGCCTATCGGTTTGCCTTCGCACCGCTGCCTGGTGTCGGCGGTGGTGAGCCTGGTGGCGTCCCTCAGCTCGATGGAGGTGCCCGGATTGAGCGCCGCCTGGGTGATCCACCTGCGCTACCCGGCCACCATGCTGCTGCCCGTGGCGGTGGCGATCGGTTTCGTCCGATTCCATATGGCGCGTGCCGCGGTCGGCACGGCGATAGTCGAGATCGGCGCGGCGCCCCTCACTGGCGAATTCCTCGCCGCACTCCGCCGCGCGGTGCGTGACCCCACGCTCGAATTGTGGATCTATGAACCGGAATCGGGGTCCTACTTGGATCCGCGCGGCGAACACCGGCAGCTGGACGGCATCGGCGCTGCCATGGCGGCGACCGCGCTCGAACGTGACGGCAAGCCTATCGGTGCGCTGGTGCACGATGCCGCCACCGATGACCCCGGACTCCTGGCGGCGGTCCGTGCGACGGCGGCTCTCGCGCTCCAGCACGAGCGGCTGAATATCGATCTGCGCGACCAATTGGACGAGGTGCGCCGCTCCCGCGAGCGGATCGTCACCGCCGCCGACACCGAACGCCGCCGGATCGAGCGGAATCTGCACGACGGCGCGCAGCAACGGCTGGTCCTCGCGGCGATCCTGCTGCGGCGCGCGCATCGCGCCGAGGACATCGAAACCCAGCGCACGCTGCTCACCGACAGCGCCGTGGCGCTCGGCACGGCGATCGCGGAATTGCGGGAGCTCGCCTGGGGCGTGTATCCGCCGGTCCTCACCGAGCGCGGACTGGCCGCGGCCCTGCAATCGTTGGCCGAACGCACGCCGCTGCCGGTGCGCATCAGCGGGACGCTGGCCGAGCGGCTTCCCGCCGCCGTGGAGGCGGCCGCGTATTTCCTTGTCGCGGAGGCCATTGCGAACACCATCAAACACGCCGGTGCCTCCGAGGCCGAAGTCCGTCTCGAACACGACGGGGAGTCGCTGCGAATCGCCGTGGCCGACAATGGTTGCGGCGGCGCCACCGGAACCCCTGGAGGCGGACTCGACGGGCTCGCCGACCGCGTGACCGCGCTCGGCGGCAGCCTCACGGTGGCGAGCCCGGCGGGCGGCGGCACCCGCCTCACCGCGACCATCCCGCTCACTGACACCGGACCGTAATGGGATCGGAGGCCGAACCGACCATGCCCCTCACCGTCGCCCTCGCCGACGATTCCGCCCTGCTGCGCAATGGAATCGCACTGCTCCTCGGTGCGGAAGGCCTCGAGGTCGTCGGTCAGGCGGCCGATGCGGAGGAGCTGCTGCGGATCGTCGATCTGCACCGCCCCGACGTCGCGGTGATCGATATCCGCATGCCGCCCTCGCACACCTCCGAAGGCATCGATGTCGCCACCGTGATTCGCGCCCGCTACCCGGGCACGGCGGTGCTCCTGCTGTCGCAATACGTGGAAACCGAACACGCCCGAGAACTGCTGGCGGGCGGCGCGGCCGGACTCGGCTATCTACTCAAGGACCGCGTCTCCCACATCGACCAGTTCCTCGACGCCCTGCACCGCGTCGCAGGCGGCGGTACCGCCATAGACCCGAGCCTCATCACCCGATTGCTCGCGACCCCCAGCCGGGACCGCCGCATGATCGACACCCTCTCACCACGCGAACTCCAGGTCCTCGCCATCATGGCCGAAGGCAGATCCAACCGCGGTATCGCGCGAGCCCTCGCCCTCACCGAGCGCACCATCGAAACCCACGTCAGCGCGATATTCGCCAAACTCGCCCTACCACCCGAACCCGACGATCACCGCCGCGTCCTCGCCGTCCTGCACCACCTCAACGCCATCGGCTAGTCCGGGGCGATCAGGGCCGATGGCGCGCTGTCAGCGCGGGATCGGCGGCCCGGGATCGAGGCCCATGGCTTCGCGAGCCTTGCGAATGAAGTAGAGACCGCCGCGCGCGGTTTCGCGCGCCACCCGGACCTGCCCGAGTGTCGTGGCCGAAGCCAGTTGGGTGCGCGCGGTATTCATGCGATCGGCGGCCTCGGCCAAGGTGTCCAGAGCGGCATTGTCGTCGGCGGCGAGCAGGACCAACTCACTGCTCACCCGGTCCAGATAGCCGCGGACTTCGGCCTTCGCCTGGGCCACACGCTCCGCGTTCCCGGTCCACTCACGCGAAATCCACCACGCGGTCAGGATCAGGGCGGCCGCGATCACGACGACGAACAGTAAGCGACCCACGCCTCCAGCTTACGACCGGAAGAAAGATTCGCGAGGCGGGAATTTCCGGATCTCGTCTAACCTTCTAACAGTTGATGAACGGTTAGATCAGCCGCATCGAACCTGAACTCCGAGAAGAGGTTTCCCCATGTCCCGCCTGCCCCTGATCCAGCCCGACACCGCCACCGGCAAGGCCGCCGACCTGCTCGCCGACGTACAGAAGGCCCTCGGCGTCACCCCGAACATGACCAAGGTCATGGTCAACAGCCCCGCCGTCCTGGAGGCCTACCTCGCCTTCTTCTCCGCCCTGTCCCGCGGCGCCCTCTCGGCCGCCACCCGCGAACGCATAGCCCTGCTCGTAGCCGAGGAAAACGCCTGCGACTACTGCCTTTCCGCACACACCTACATCGGCGCCAACATCGCCAAACTCACCCCCGCCGAAATCGAATCCAACCGCCAAGGCCACTCCACCGACCCCAAAGCCGCCGCCGCCCTCACCTTCGCCACCACCGTCGTCCGCACCCGCGGCGGCGTAGCCGAATCAGATGTGAAGCAGGCCAAGGAATCCGGCCTGACCAACGCCGAAATCGCCGAGGTCATAGCCGCCGTATCCCTCAACGTCTTCACCAACTACCTCAACAAGGCCGCCGACACCGACATCGACTGGCCCGTGGTCCGCCACCACGCCTGACCCCCGCCCCGCAACACCCGATTTGGTATCCGGGTGGGGTAACACGCTAAGGTTCTCCCACCCGGTACGGCGGAAACGCCAACCCGACCAGCCGCTTCCAAGCGGCACTCCCGGTTCTATAGCTCAGCGGGAGAGCACTCGCCTCACACGCGAGGGGTCGCTGGTTCGAACCCAGCTAGAACCACCATAAGGGGCTTATTCCAACCAGCGTTCGCTCGCGGGTGGGGGTAAGCCCCTTTCGGCTTTTTCTGGGATGGGGTGCCCAGGCATGCGCGGCTGGCGTGGTGGAGGTCTGCGAAGAGGGGCTGTTTCTCGTCCGCGATGTGGGGCGCGATCGTGTCTGGGCGGTCGTCGATGAAGAAGCATTGGTAGAAGGTTTCGTTGAGGAGTCTGCGGACGTCGGTGCTGGCGTCGCTGTAGAGCTCGTAGGGGTTCGAGACCAGTTCGAGTGCGTGCCGGAGGACTCCTGTGCCGATCGTGAGCTCTTCGGAGGTGTTCACGAGGGCGGCTTCGAGTCGCTTGCGCTGGGTCTTGATCTCGATCAGCTTCATTCGGACTTTGGCCTGTGGCATGGAGCCGTCCGCAAGTAGATCGATCAGTCGATTCTCCTTGGTGTCCAGTTCTTTCAGCTGACGATTGAGTCCGGCATGCCGATCGCGGACCGTGGAGTGCTCGTCGGCGATGATCTCTTCGAGGAGTTCCCGGGTCTCGGTTGCGAAGGCGGTCGGGAGTTGCAGTGTGCGGTAGTGCTCGACGATTGCCTCCTCGACCGCATCGACCGCCAGGTACGGGAGGTCGCAGAGTCCCACTTTGCTTCTGCGGCATTTGAAGTACGCGTACCTGCCGCCGGCGCGACCGGTGGACACGCTGTAGACGAGTCGTGAGGTCTGGCCGTCTCCGTGGCATCGGGAGCAGAACAGGAAGCCCTTCAGGTAGTAACTGTGCACGCGGTCGCGATTTCCGTTGGCGCTGCGCATCCGAAGCACGTCTTGGACGCGCTCGTAGAGGTCGTGGCAGACCAGTGGCTCGTGGCGCCCGGGGTAGATCTGCCCTTTCCAGGTCACGTAGCCGATGTAGTACGGGTCGCGCAGCATGTTGTGCAGGGTCGAGGCCGACACGGGCCGGGCGGCGGGGTACTGGCTCGTCGGTGGTGAGGTCAGTCCCAGATCGGCCATCGTCGCCTCGAGATCGTTGAGCCCGTATTCGCCTGTCGCGTAAAGCTCCCACGCCTGAACGACCAAGGGCGCACGCTCTTCGTCAATCTTGATGGTGTTGACCTGACGGCCTTCGAACGGCACGCGAACGTTGAGATACCCGAGTTTGGCTCGCCCGCACGTGCCGCCGTTCATGGCCTTGTTCGTCAGCTTGATGCTGATGTCCTGGCCGGACAGCTTGCTCTGGGTGTCGTTGAAGATGTCGGTGATGGCGGCCATCATGTCGGCGTAGACGCCTTCGCCGAAGTCCTCTCGGGCCGAAATGAGCTTCACGCCCATGTTGTCGAGCTGCCGCTTGGTGACCGCGGCGTCGATGTAGTTGCGGAAGGCGCGGGATCGGGCGTAGACGATGACGTACTTGATCTGCGGATTCTCCTGTAGGTAAGCAATCATCTCCTGGAACACCGGTCGCTTCTCTATGGTGCTCGCCGACGCTCCGGGCTCGACGAACTCTTTGACGATCGACGCGGGTAGGGAATCCGAGCGATGCTGAACGACTGAGCGCTGGGTGGCGATCGAGTTGCCGTCGGGATCGATATCGATCGCGGTGTTCAGCTGCTTCTTGTCCGAGACGCGCAGATACGCGACTGCGGGCTCAGGGATACCGGTTCCCTTCACGGGTTCTCCTCAGCGTCTTTCGATTCCTTGGCCAATGCGATGACCGCTCGGCTCAGCCTGCGCAAGTCCGGTTGGTCGCGCCGATCGCTCTCGACAACCACGCGATGCTCGCGTGCCTCGCCGAAGCGGGGACTGCGACGGGCAGTCATTCCGCGGCCTCGCGAGGTTGCCCTGCGAAGTTGCTGGCCTGAGCTTCGTTTCTGATCGGCACTTCGAACCTCCTTCATCTGAGAGATACCCGCAAGACGCCTTGAGATTGCTGCATGATTGCCAATGGATGGATTTCGCGGTGCTCGTGGATCGAAAGCGCCATTCGCTGGTCGTCCCGGCCATTACCCACCCGTAGGTTCTCGTGGTAGTTGCTGTCCGAGCGCGTACTTGTACGCAGTCAACGCCATCCTGCGCTCGATCAATTTCGCGGTGCAATGCCTGCCTGTAGACCCCATATGGGATGTCGTCAGATTCGTCAGTTCGACCGGTTTCCCGCGGCGCGCTTCGGAGCGGTGGGCGGGCACGCGGCATGCCGACGGCGCGGGCGGTCAAGCCGCGCCTGCCGTCTGACTGGATACCAATCGCTCGATAGCGCAAGGGCTGATGATCTTTTCGGCTTGATCGCCGCTCTCCGAACCCCGGTATCGATGGTTCCGGACGTTTCCAATTTGCCAGGATTTCGCGCATCGCCCGATGCTCGCGGGCCTGGGGCGCTGCGATGCGGTGGAAGTACCGTCGCGGTAGGCGCTGGTCAGCTGTTCTAGCGTTGCCGAGTCGCCGTCCGATTCTGTGGAGCGCGCGAGAACTGCCAGACGGAGCACTTCGGCATCGTCGAAGGGCGCCGCCGAAGCCGACTTCGTGCTGTGAACGGCCGCATGAAGGTTTGTGTTGTTCGCTACCTGGTCGGTGTCTGATCGCTGGCGGTTCTGGCTGGGTCGTATCCCGCGATGATTCGTTCGGCGATGGTGTGTAGCAGCGGGATCAGTTCCGGCGAGTCGAGCAGGGTGTAGGGCACGGGGAGGGTTGCGATGTTGTATGCGACGTATTGGGGTGCGTCGGGGTAGGTGGTGAGGACGCAGGTGCTGTCGTCGGCGGGTTCGAGGATGCCGGAGCGGGCGGCGATGTGGTTGGCGGCCTGGTCGATTGGCTGGTGGATCAGGACACGGGCGCTGACGGTGCCGGTTCGGCGTAGGGAGCGGGTGAGCCAGGTGGCCGCGTCGAGTCCGCCGGGGAGATCGCGCGGCGGGACACGGACGCCGGTGCGGTGCACGGTGGTTATGCGGTCGAGGCGGAAGGTTCGCCAGTCGCCGCGGTCGAGGTCGTAGCCGATGAGGTACCAGCGTCGGCCGGCGGCGACCAGTTGGTGGGGTTCGACGTGGCGTTTGGTGGTGTTGTCGTCGGATTTGGCGTAGGTGAAGCGGACTTTCTCGTTCGCGACGGAGGAAGCGGCGAGTGCCGACAGGATCTCCGGGTCGATGGCGGTGCTGTCGGTGGCGGGGAGGACTTCGGTGCGGGACAGATCGGTGAGGCGCTTGCGGAGGCGGCTGGGCAGCACCTGCTCGAGTTTCGCCAAGGCGCGGAGAGAAGCGTCCCCGATTCCGGTGACGGCTGCCGTGGCGCCCGTGCGCAAACCGATGGCGATGGCGATGGCTTCCTCGTCGTCGAGGACCAGCGGCGGCATGGCGGTGCCGGCGACCAGGCGGTAGCCGCCGACATTGCCCTGTGTGGCGTGCACCGGGTAGCCGAGTTCGCGCAGTCGCTCGACGTCGCGGCGGATGGTGCGCGGGGTAACCCGCAGACGTTCGGCAAGCTCGATACCCGTCCATTCACGCGGGGATTGCAGTAGTGACAGCAGTTGCAGCAACCGGCCTGAGGGATCACGCACAGCATCCATCCTGACACTTCAATAGGTCATTCGATGACCTATTGGGCTCGTAGCGTCGTGGCCAACGCCATCGAGTGCACAGTGAAAGGGGTCATCGTGAAGGTCGCTCTGCTGGGAACGAGCATTGCGCAGGCGCATGCCGCGGGGTTCAAGGCGCATCCGGAGGTCGAGGTGCTCATCTACGGGCACACGGCGGCGAAGGCCGAGGAGATGGGTGCGCGGTTCGGCTATCCGTTCACCACCGACCTGGATTCGATCTACGCCGATCCCAGCGTCGATCTGGTCGACATCTGCCTGCCGACGCGGATGCACACCGAGCATGTGCTGCGGGCGCTGGACGCGGGCAAGCATGTGTTGACCGAGTTGCCGCTGGCCGCCGATCTCGCCGGTGCGCGCGAGGTCGTCGCGGCGGCCGCGGCCAGTGACAAGCAGGTGTTCGTCGACATGTTCAACCGGTTCGTGCCGTCGAGCCAGGTTCTCGTCGACGCGATCACCGGGCGCGAGCACGGTCGTCTGCTGCAGCTGACGGTCGAGACGAACACCGCCCTGTTGCGGCCGGGTTTCGGGATCGGCCTGAAGCAGATTCCGCTGGATCAGATGCTCGGCGATATCGACACCCTCGTGCGGGCGCTGGGCGTGCCCGAAGACATCGAAATCGCCACGGCGACCAAGAATCCCGACGCTGCTGCCGTGGATGCCGTGCTGGGTTACCCGAATGCGCTGGTCCGTCTTTCGACGTCGTCGATGCTGCCGATGAGCTACGGCTGCCGTGGCGGCTATCGCGCGATATTCGACAACGCCACACTCGAATGCGGTTTCAGTATGGGATTCGATGGCAAGCCCGACTCCTCGGTCACGCTCTACACGGCGGAGGCCGCACGGCGCCTCGACGTTCCGGCCGCCGACCAGTACTCGGCGATGATCGATCACGTTCTGGATTGCCTGAACGGCAAGGCCGTCAACACTCTCGGCCCCGAGACCGTCCTCGACAGCCTCGAGGTGGCCCTGCGCATCGACGAGGCCGTCAATGGCTGACATCGTCATCGCCGGTGCGCGCGAGCACAATCTGAAGAACGTCTCGCTGTCGATTCCCAAGGACGCGATCACCGTGTTCACCGGCGTCTCGGGTTCGGGCAAGTCGTCGCTGGTGTTCGCGACGATCGCGGTGGAATCCCAGCGGCAGCTCAACGAGACGTTCACGACGTTCGTGCGCAATCGGATGCCCCGCTACGAGAAGCCGGACGCCGACCTCATCGAGGGTCTGACCACGGCGGTGGTGGTGGATCAGAAGCCGATCGGCGGCAATGCCCGCTCCACGGTCGGCACGATCACCGACATCTATTCGGTGATCCGCGTGCTGTTCTCGCGCGCGGGGGAGCCGTCGGCGGGGATGGCGACGGCGTATTCGTTCAACACGCCGGAGGGTGCGTGCCCGGAGTGCGATGGGCTGGGGCGTTCCACGACGGTCGATCTGGACTCCATGATCGACAAGTCGCGGTCACTGAACCAGGGCGCGCTGCGGTTTCCGCTGTTCGCGGTCGGCACCGTGCAGTGGCAGATGTACGCCTCCTCCGGGCTGTTCGATCTGGACAAGCCGGTAGGGGGGTACAGCGCCGAGGAGTGGCGCAATCTCGTGTACGGGCCGGGCGAGGGCGTGAAGCTCGAGCTATCGGGCTCGTGGACGAGCTATGAGGGTCTGCTCGAGCGGTTCACCCGGCTGTATCTGAACCGGGACTCGGCGAACCTGTCGGCGCGCACGCGAAAGGCCGTGGAGCAGTTCACCACTCAGGGGGTGTGCCCGCTGTGCCAAGGTGCGCGGCTGAATCAGGCGGCGCTGCGGGCGAAGATCAACGGCCACACCATCGACGACTACTCGACCATGGAGGTCGCCGAACTGATCGAGGTGCTCGGCAAGATCGACCACCCGCTCGGTGAGTCGGTGGCCCAGCAGGCCATCGCCGGGCTGCGACGGCTCGACGACATCGGTTTGCGCTATTTGAATCTCGGCCGCGAGACGCCCACGCTGTCCGGTGGAGAGGCGCAACGGTTGAAGATGGTGCGCTTCCTGGGATCCTCGCTGACGGGAATGACCTATACCTTCGACGAACCCAGCGTCGGCCTGCATCCCCGCGATGTCGGCAGGATGAACAAGCTGCTGAAGGAGTTGCGGGACAAGGGCAATACGGTGCTGGTGGTCGAGCACGACCGGGATGTCATCGCCATCGCCGACCACATCGTCGACATGGGTCCCGCCGCCGGTGTGCATGGCGGCGAGGTGGTGTTCGCGGGAGATTTCGTAGGGTTGTGCGCCGCCGACACCGTCACCGGCCGCGCCCTGCGCCGCCACAGTGCGGTGAAGAACGAATTCCGCACGCCCACCGGTCATTTGCGGATCGAGCACGCGAATCTGCACAATCTGCGGGATGTGAGTGTCGACATCCCCACCGGGGTGCTGACCGTCTTCACGGGCGTAGCCGGTTCGGGCAAGTCGACCTTGGTCTCGGAGGTCTTCGCCGCCCGGTACCCCGAGGCGATCGTGGTGGATCAGGCCGGACTGGGCAGCTCGACGCGCTCGACGCCGGTCAGTCACCTCGGGGTCATGGACGCCATCCGCAAGGCGTTCGCCGACGCGAACGGCGCGGAGGCCGGGCTGTTCTCGTTCAACAGCAAGGGCGCCTGCCAGGAGTGCGGCGGGCGCGGCGAGGTCACCGCGGACATGGCGTTCATGGACCCGGTCACCACCGTCTGCGAACGCTGCCACGGCGACCGCTACGACCCGGACGTGCTCGCCCACACCCTGCACGGCAGGACCATCGTGGAGGTGCTGGCGCTGACCGCGGAGGAGGCCGTCGAGTCCTTCACCGATCGCGGTATCCGCCGCAAGATCGGGTCGCTGGTCGAGGTCGGCCTGGGCTATCTCACTCTGGGGCAACCGCTTTCGACTCTGTCCGGCGGCGAACGGCAGCGGCTGAAGCTGGCGGGCGAGCTCGGCAAATCCGGTGGCGTCTACATTCTCGACGAGCCCACCACCGGCCTGCACATGTCGGATATCGGTACCCTGCTCAGACTGCTCGACCGGCTGGTCGACGCGGGCAACACGGTGGTGGTGATCGAGCACGACCTGGACGTCATCGAGCACGCCGACCACATCGTCGACCTCGGCCCCGACGGCGGAAGACATGGCGGACGCATCGTCTTCCAGGGCACTCCGGCAGAACTGCTTGCCGCGCAGAACTCCTTCACGGCCGAGTACGTGCGCCGCGATCTGCACCGCATGGCAGGCGCGCAATAGGTCATTCAGCGACCTATTGACCTCCTACCGTGAGTGATGTCAGAGCACATCGACTCCTCGGAAGGCGAAGGCAATGGCAATGGCAATGGCAATGGCATCGACCATCAGTGACCCGGCAGCGCTCACCGCGTGCGCGCACTTCACGCTGAGTCCGCCCGCTCCGTTCGACTTCGACGCCACCGTGTCGAAGCCGTCGACGCTGCCGGACCCCACCAACCACCACGAGCCGGGCGTGCACTGGCAGACAATCCGATGGTCCGGGCGCGTGCTGGGAATTCGATTGGACGACAACGGAACCCGCGAGGACCCCAAGCTGGGCGTGACAGTGTTCGCCGAGGACGCGCTCCCCGAGCCGGTGCTTCAATCACTCGGCGACGAGCTGCGGTGGCGCTACGACCTCGACCCCGACCTGTCCTGGTTCCGCCGCCGCTTCGCCGACGACCCGCTGCTGGCCGGGCCGCTCGAGCGAATCGGCGGCATGCGGGTCAGCTGCGCCTTCTCACTCTACGAGTGGGTCAGCGTGCTGGCGCTGCTGCAGATGGCCACGGCCGGACGCATCAGCAGGATGGTCAGCGCGGTCTTCGACGCCCACGGCACGCGGGTGCGGTTCGACGGCGAAGAGCTGCACGCGTTTTGGCGGCCGCGAGATATCGCGACAGCGGGCGAGAGCGCCCTGCGGGCGATGAAGCTCGTCTACCGCGCCAAATCCCTTGTCCGCATCGCCGACTCGGTCCTCGACGGCGGCTTCGACGAAGACGCCCTGCGCGCCATGGACCGCACCCAGGCGCGTAAGGCGCTGCTGAAGCTCTACGGTATCGGCCCGGCGTCGGTGGGCTATCTGCTGTTCCAGACCTTCCACCACTACGACTCCCTGGACGTGGTGCCGCCGTGGGACGCCAAGCTCTATGCCCACCTGCTCTACGGCACTGACACCGCCCCGGGTGAGCAGATCGTCGCCGATATGACCGACCGCTACGGGCGCTGGCGCGCCCTGGCCGGTGACTACCTGCTCGAAGACCTGTTCCTGCGACACCGTGACCAGCCCATCGACTGGCTTACCGCAGAGATCCGGATGTGACCATGCCTCGACAACACCAGGGAGGACCCGTAATGACGCTGCCTCGAATGGGTTTGGGCACCTGGCAGGCCAAGGGCGAGGACGCCTATCGCGCGGTGCGCTCGGCGCTCGACGCCGGCTACCGGCATATCGATACCGCCAGGCTGTACGGCAATGAAGAACAGGTCGGGCGCGCCATTCGAGACAGCGGAATCGACCGCGACAGCCTGTTCCTCACCACGAAATACGCCCAACGAGAGGTGGGCGGGGAATTCGAGGCGCTCACCGCGAGCCTGAGGAGGCTGGGCGTGGATCGAGTCGACCTGTGGCTCATGCATTTTCCGCTCAGCGATGCCGCGGACAATGCCCGAGTCTGGGAACGATTCCTGGCAGCCGCGACCGACGGCGCGGCTGCGTCGGTGGGCGTCAGCAACCACAGTGTCGAACAGTTGGACGCGCTCACCGCCGCGACCGGACAGCGGCCCGCAGTCAACCAGATCCGCTTCAATCCGGTGCTGTACGACGCGCAACTGATTGCGGCCCACCGTGATCGCCAGATCGTTCTGGAGGGGCACAGTCCGTTGCGCTGTCCGCCGCTCGATCATCCGACCTTGGTCGCGATCGCCGAGCGGCGCGCGGCGACCCCGGCTCAGGTCGTGCTCGCCTGGCACCTCGCCCACGACATCCCGGTCATTCCGAAATCCGTTCATCCGCAACGGATCATCGAGAACTATCGGGCACTCGAGCTGCGCCTGACTCCAGAAGACGTGGCAGAGATCGATGCTCTCGGACGTGGCACGCTCGCGGCGAGTTCACGCTCGAGCGGGGTGCGATAGGCCGGGGTGAACCGGCGGCCGTCGAGATAGGTGGTGAGGCGGTCGATTTCGATATCGATCGCGCGGCGGCCATCAGCCCCGGGGTCGGAGAGCAGGTGGGTGGCGAGGCTGCCATCGGGACGCTGGGCCCAGCCGCCGACGATCCGGCCGTTCCACCAGATGGTCGGGCCGATATTGCCCATGCGGTCGAACAACGCGGGGATGTGTGCGGGATCGAGGTAGAACTCGCGCTCGCGCCATCCCATCGGAACGGGGTCGAGGGCGGGCAGCAGCAGCGCCGACGGCGCCGGCGGATCGAAGGGATCGAGATGAAACGACAGGGCATGACCGGGGCGACCGTCGAGGGTGACCTCGACCGCCTCGATATCGCGCAGGGCCTGTCGGGTGTCGGTGACCGTCCATCCCGTCCACCACTTGATATCGGCGACCGTGCCGGGCCCGAAGGCGGTCAGCCACATCCGGGCCAGTGTGGCGCGGGCTTCGCGCACGGGGATCTCGGGCAGGTCGGGTGCGAGGGCCCAGGCATGCTGATTGCTGGTCCACTCGCCGCGGCGCTCGGCGCGCACCACCGCGCCGTCGGCGGCGAGCGCGAACATCACCTCGGTCGCCAGACTGCGCCGGGACTCGTAGGACTTTCCGACCGAAACCACGAATTGCCTTTGCAGCGAGGGGATCTCGGCGGCGATCTCGCGCGTGGTCGCCGTGCCCCGCTCACCCAGCAGCGCCAGGATGTCACCAACCACGCCGGTGGCCGTCGTGGCGGCGTCGAGACCGGATGCCTCGAGGACTCGGGCCAGCCCTGCGGCGCGAGTGGCGGCCTGGGCACGGCTCGTTGCGGCCAGCAGAATCGGCGCGGACGCCGTCGAGGTGGCGAACAGTGTGCCGCGCATGGCGATCATGCGCACCAGACGGTCGCGGTCGTAAAGCGCCCGCTCGATCTCCGCATGGCACGGCTGCGCCAGCCTGGCCGCCGCCGCGAGATAGACCGACGCCGGATCGGTGGCGTGCAGGGCCACCATGTCAGCAGCCACCTCGCAGGTGGTCGAGGCTCGACGCTGAACCGTAGGCATGAGCGTGCTCATCAGCCGCGCACGTCGCTGGTCGCCGGTGATTACAGGCGCTGTCAGCGGCACTTTTCGCACGCTCACCTGGTATGTCTCCTGCCTCGCCGAAAAAGTATGTATAACTGTACAGTACATGTGTACATTCATTTCAGCTACCAGTTCGCAAATATCGCGACGAGTGTGAGAGGAGGGGTTGTGAACGCCATCGCGCCGACCATCGGAGTGACCGATACGCGAGCGTCGATCGCCTTCTACACCCGGCTGGGCTTCACCGCGCTGCCCGCGACGGGCGGACCGAGGGTGCTGCTCTACGACGGCGACTTCGCGCTGATGCTGACCCGGGAACAGGACCTGCGCGGCTGGCTCGCACCGCACCGGCACACGCCGGTCGGCAAGTTCGGAACCCTCTACCTGGGGGTCGACGACTTCGAGGCGACCGTCGCGCGCTTTCGCCCGCACGTGGAGGTGGTCAAGGAGGTCGCCCGCACCGCGGCCGGTGGTCCACCGGCGTTCTACTTCCGTGATCCGGACGGCTACGTCATCGGCGTCAGCCCGAAACAGCAGGTTCGAAAGGAGTGGTGATGGATATCGTCCAGACGGCCGCCCAATGGGCCAAGGAATACGAAAGCGCCTGGAGCGCTATGGATCTGGACCGCATGGGTCAGCGCTACGCCGCCGACTGCCTCGGTCAGAATCCATTTCAGGAGGTCGTGCACGGGCGGGCCGCGCGGGTGGCGAATCTGGCCGGGATCTTCCCGCACATCGCCCGCTACGACGTGCGATTCGGCACGCCCTACACCCGCGGGCACAGCTCCGCGGTGGAGTACTGGGTCACCAGTTACGGCCTGGACGGCTCGGAGCTGACCCTGGCCGGGGTGAGCCTGCAGGAGCACACCGCCGACGGGTCGGCCACCAATGTGCGCGACTACCTGCTGCTGCAACCCGGCATTCACACGCCACCCGTCACCTGGTACAAATAGCAATTCCCCCAACGGGTTTCGACCACTAGAGAAGGAGCACGACAATGACACTCGCACCCTGCCTCAGCGTGAAGGACACCGCCTCGAGCATGGCCTTCTACAAGACCCTCGGATTCGAATTCGATTCCAGCACCGCGGGACCCGGTGATGACATTCATCTGATGTTCTATCAGGGCGAATTCTGCGCCATGATCTACCTCAACGCCGATCTGAAGAATTGGCTGCCGGTATTGGCCGACACCCCCATCGGTTGCGCGGGCATGCACTACCTCGGTGTCGATGACCTCGACGCGGTGTACGCCCATTTCTCCAAGCACGCTGAGATCGTCAAACCGCTCACCCAGCACAACGGAATGAGCATGTTCTATTTCCGTGACCTCGATGGCTATGTCATCGGCGTCAACCAGAAGCCCCCGACCCCGAACTGACCACGACCGAGGAGGTCAATGCCATGAACGCATCGTCGTTCGGCCAGGTGTGCTGGTTCGAATTCGTCACCCCCGATGCCGCCGCGGTCGAGAAGTTCTACGGGCGGCTGCTCGGCTGGACCTTCGAACCGAAACCGCGCACCGACGAACTGCTGATTTTCGCGCCCGGCGCGGCATCGCCGATGGGCGCGATCGTCTAAAACCGCACCGGCGGTGAATATCTGCGCGTCGCCATATCCTCAGCGGATGTGGATGACGACTGTGCGCGGCTGCGGCGGTTCGGCGCGACATTCGTTTCCGCGCCGACCGAGAATTCCTTCGAGCTGGGCGACCCGCGGGGCAATCTCTTCACACTGGCTGGCGCGCCGGACACTGTGGCTCCGGCCGAATTCCGTCCGGTGCGCGGATCGATGGTCTGGTTCGAGATCGGAACCAACGACCCCGAGGCAACCCGGGCGTTCTATTCCGAAGCTTTCGGCTGGCGCTTCGAATTCGATGCCAACGCCGACGGCAAGCAGTACTACAACATCTTCACCGGACCGCAGTGGCCTACGGGCGGCATGTACGACCTGCGCCCGAACGGCGCCGACTACCTGATTTCCGCCTTCCTGGTCGGTGACGTGCCCGCGCTGGCGGACACGGCCGAAAAATACGGAGCGACCATCGAATTCGGTCCCGACGGCACACCCGACGGCTTGAAGTACGTGCGGATCATCGATCCGAACGGCAACCGCTTCGAGCTGTTCTCCAATCCCGGAATGTGACGTGGCGCTCTTCGATGTCGACGACCCCGAACGCGGCCGCGTCGCCGCGTTCGGGGGCATGACCTTCCACGAAATACGCGCAAGGACAATGCTCAACCGGATGGCCGGAGCGCCCGCCGGTGGCATGGCGTGGACGATGAATCCGTATCGCGGCTGCGCGCACGCGTGCACCTACTGCTTCGCCCGCACCGGGCATCAACGGTTCGGATTCGGCATCACCGAGGACTTCAGCAGCCAGATCGTGGTGAAAATCAATGCCGCCGAGGTGCTGCGCACCGAATTGCGGCGAGGGAGAGCGCAGGGCGACTGGGGGATGATCGGCACCTCCACCGACTGCTACCAGCGCGCCGAAGCCCGGTATCGCCTCATGCCCGACATCCTGCGCATCCTCGCCGACTATCGGATCAACTTCACCACGACCACGAAAAGCGCACTGCTGGCCCGGGATACAGATCTGTACGCCCGCGCGGCGGAGCGCTCGCAAGTACTGGTGATGACCTCGCTCGGCGCCCTCGACGACCGGATCCGGCGAGCCTTCGAACCCGCCGCGTCGCCACCGCGCGCCCGGCTCAACACAATTCGCACACTCAGCGCCGCCGGAGTGCCCGCCGGTGTGCTCATCGCGCCGATCATCCCGCACGTCGGCGATCATCCCGACGCGCTGGACGCGCTCGTCGACGCCTGCGTGGAAGCCGGTGCGAGAGTGGTCTTTCCTGATGTCATGCGTCTCAAAGCCGCGCTGCGGCCCTGGTTCCTCGGGCGGGCGGCCGCTGACCTGCCCCCGCGGCTGGCTCGGCGGCTGACCGACAGCTACGGCCGACAGCCGGCCATGCCCGAGGACTACATTCGGCGCGTCACCGACCACGTCAACGCCCGAGCCAGGGCGCACGGCCTCCCGGCGTGGTCGGACTACATCGCCGCACGATCGACCCGGCCCCCGGAGCCGCCGCGTCAAGTGCGGCTGCTCTGAGGCCATTACGTACGCTTGGGCTGTACACCTGTACACAACGAAAGGGCTCCATGCCGCCGACCACGCAGCGCCGACGCCACACCGACAAGCCACGCCGGGAGGTGATCGCCGAGGCCGCCGAACGCGTCCTCGCCAAGCGCGGCGTCGAGGGACTGACCCATCGCGCCGCCGCCGAGGAGGCCGGGGTCCCGCTGGGCTCCACCACCTACTACTTCGCCGACCGCGAAGACCTCATCGGCGCCGCGGTCGAGCGCATGGTCGACCGATACGCCCAATACCTGAACGACTGGGTCGCCGAGCACGGCCACGACACCCCGCATCAGGTGGTGGAGTCGCTGGTGGACGCGGTCATGCGCTGCTTCGGCGAGGAGCACGAGCGGCAGACCTTCGAATTCGAGCTGTATGTCGCCGCCGCTCGCCGCCCCGGTCTGCGGCCGCTCGCGCAGCGGTTCACCGAACTGTCGCTCGAGACGCTGGCCCCCTACCTCGAGCCGGTCGCGGCTCGTGCGGCGACGATCGCCATGACCGGGCTGATCCTGCACGGCATGGCCTCGCACACCCCGCCCACGCGCGACGAGGTCGCCGCGGTCCTGCACTACGCGGTGCGCACCGATCGCCCGTGACCGATGTAATCCAGCTCACATGGCAACGGTCTGGCTAACAGGACTTTCGGTGTCCTAATAGGCTCCTACCTTCGGTGCATGACAATCACCGGCATCTCCGAAGAACGTGTGCAGGCCGACCCGCGACGATGGGTGGCCCTGGCCGTGCTGTTGGCGGCGGCATTCATGGACACGGTGGATGTTACCGTGGTCCACATCGCGATCCCGAACCTGGTCCGCGACATCGGCGCGACCTCCGCACAGATCCAGTGGATCACCGGCGGCTACGCCCTGGCATTCGCGCTCGGCCTGATCACCGGAGGACGCCTCGGTGACATGTTCGGCCGCAAGAAGATCTTCATGCTCGGCGTCACCGCGTTCACCCTCATGTCCTTGATCTGCGGCATCGCCACCGGGCCCGAGATGCTGCTCGTCGGCCGTATCCTGCAGGGCGCGAGTGCGGCGCTGATGGTGCCGCAGGTGCTGTCGGTCGTGCACGTCACCTTCCCCGAGAACGAACGCTCCAAGGTGTTCGGCGTCTACGGCGCGATCCTCGGACTCGGCACCGTCGCCGGACCGCTCATCGGCGCGGCGCTGGTCGAGGCCAACCTGTTCGACCTGCATTGGCGGCCGATCTTTCTGGTGAACCTGCCGCTGGGCGTCATCGGCCTGATCGCCGCCGCGCTCGTGGTGCGTGACTCGAAATCCGAGCACGCGACGCATCTGGATCTGCTCGGCGTCGCGCTGGTCACCGCCGGGCTGTTCCTGCTCATGCTGCCGCTGACACAGGGGCGCGAACTCGATTGGCCCGCATGGTCGATCGTCATGCTCATCGCGTCCGCGCCCGTGCTGGCGCTGTTCATGGTCCACGAGAATCGCCTCGCGACCCGCGGCGGCCAGCCGCTCGTGCCGCTGACCCTGTTCCGGGCGCGCACCTTCTCCGCCGGAATGGCCGTGCAGCTGTGCTTCGGCCTCACCTCCGGCATTTTCTTCCTCGCCTGGACCCTCTACCTGCAGCTGGGCCTCGGCTGGTCGCCGCTGAAGGCGGGCCTGTCGGGCATCCCGCTCTCGCTCGCGCTCATGGTGGGCGCCGCCGTGTCCACCCAGGTCCTGGTGCCGCGCTTCGGCCGGACCGTGCTGCAGATCGGCGGGGTCATCTCCGCGGGTGGCGCGCTGCTCTACCACGCCTTCGTCGCCCACGACGGCACCGGAATGACGTTGGCGCAGAACGCGATTCCGATCACCCTCATGGGCATCGGCTTCGGCCTCATCATCGCCCCGCTCGCCGACCTGACCCTGTCCACGGTGCCGCACGAATCCGCGGGCTCGGCCTCGGGCCTGTTCAACACCGTCGCCCAACTGGGTTCCGCACTCGGCATCGGCATCTCCTCGCTGGTGTTCTTCGGCCGCCTCGACGCGGGCCACACCATGCTGGAAGCATTCGGCTACTCCCTGTGGTACGTCGCCGCAGGCTTCGGCATCGCCATCGCGGCACTGTTCGCCCTGCCCCGCGCCCTCCGCCACGACCCGGCAGCCACCGCAGCCGTCGCCTGACCCCACCCCGACCATCCGCAGGAGGTCGCCATGCACATCGACGAGCCATACCTCAGCCTGTTCGCCCGCACCAGCGCCACGCTCATCCGGCGTCAGTCGGCGGTCGCCATCATCGGCGCAGGCATGTCCGGACTGTGCATGGCGATCACCCTGCGCCGGGTCGGAATTCACGACATCACCATCTACGAGCAGGCCCACGAGGTCGGCGGCACCTGGCGCGACAACACCTATCCCGGACTGACCTGCGACATCCCCGCGCACTTCTACCAATACAGCTTCGCACCCAACAACGACTGGACCCACCTGTTCGCGCCCGGTCCCGAGATCCAGGACTAC
Organism: Nocardia crassostreae; assembly: GCF_001613405.1. Lineage (GTDB taxonomy): Bacteria > Actinomycetota > Actinomycetes > Mycobacteriales > Mycobacteriaceae > Nocardia > Nocardia crassostreae. The sequence continues at coordinate 266,397 of NZ_BDCH01000019.1, read as the reverse complement.
CTACGCCGCACGACCGATCGATTCGATATCCGCCGCCACATCCGGTTCGGCACCGAGATCACCGAAGCCCGCTTCGAACACGACCGGTGGCAGCTACACACCTCCTCCGGAGCGATCGCCCACTGCGACTTCCTCATCGCCGCAACCGGAATCCTGCGAGTCCCGAAAATCCCCGACCTTCCCGGACTGGACACCTTCGAGGGCCCCATGCTGCACACCGCCCGCTGGGACGCCTCGATCGACCTCACAGGCAAACGCGTCGGCGTCATCGGCACCGGATCCATTGGCGTACAAGTCATCTGCGGTCTCACCGATACAGCCGGACATCTGACATTGTTCCAACGCAGTGCCAATTGGATTCTGCCACTGCCGAATCCACGCATCCCTCGCACCGTCGTACACGCACAGCGCAGGTGGCCGAGGCTGAACCGGCTCGCGTACAGAGCATCCGACGCCACCCTGGGATTCTTCTCCCGGGCCGTCATCCAACCCGGCTGGCGACGAAGCCTACTCGGATCCGCCCTGACCGCCAGCCTGCGCACCGTGGGCGATGCCCACCTCCGCCGGAAACTCACACCCTCCTATCAACCCCTGTGCCGCCGCATGATCGTCTCGGACCGCTTCTACCGCACCGTAAGTCGTGACCATGTCCACGTAGAAACGGTAGGAATCGACAGCATCACCCCCACCGGCATCCGCACCGCCGACGGCACCCAGCACACCCTGGATGCCCTCGTTCTGGCCACCGGCTTCGACGCCCACGCCTACCTGCGCCCCCTGCGACTGATCGGCCCCAAAGGCCGAACCCTCGAAACCGCTTGGCGCACCGGCCCGAAAGCCCACCTCACCGTCGCCCTCCCCGGCTTCCCCAACTTCTTCATGCTCCTCGGCCCCCACAGCCCCGTCGGCAACTACTCCCTCGTCCCCATCGCCGAATCACAGGCCCAGCACATCCTCGCCTGGATCGACCGCTGGCGCGACAACCTCTTCGACACCGTCGCCCCCACCCATCGCGCCACCGCCGCCTACAACGCCGAACTCCGCGCCGCCCTACCCCGAACAGTCTGGACCAGCGGCTGTTCCAGCTGGTACCTCGACCAGAACGGAAACCCCGAACTCTGGCCCTGGACGCCTGCCGACCACCGCAACCGCCTCACCGCGACCCCCAACCCACGCGACTACGACCTCCGGCGGACCCACGATCGACTGCCGCTCTCATACCCGCTGACCTGGGGGGCTGGCTGACAGCAACCCCCGGATGATGCGAACCTGCGTTCAGGCTGTCGCTACTGGACTCGATGGCCACTTCTCGACCGACCCGGCCGTTGTCACGATCCGCTGCACCGTCGACCGCATCGCAAACGATCTTCCCCAGATGGTGTCCAAGCCCGCACTTTGGCCCAGATGGTCAGCCTGCGAGCGGAGAATGCGTCAAGGGGCTGGAATTGGCGCACTGGTGAAGACACGAAAGCGCGCGGGTTGGCCCGGTCGAATCAAAACATCACTGTAATATTCGGGTGGAAGGCGAGGAGTTACGCCATGACAGATACCGGAGCGCGTTCGCCGCGGCAGCACGCCGTGGTATAGAAGGGACATTCGATGGCTATCGCCCGAATCACCGAAATCATTGCCGCCCCATCGGAAGTGGTATTCGACGTGCTGACCGATCATCGTGGCTACGCCGACATCACGCCGCTGCGGGCCGTGGACCTGGAATGCGAAGGACAACCCGCGCCCAATGGTGTCGGTGCGGTGCGGGTCGTCTACACCCTGGGGCGCCGGTTTCCCGCCGTGCGCGAACAGGTGACCGAATACCGCGCACCGAGCCGGTTCGCCTACCGGATCGTGTCCGGGCTGCCCGGTGACATCCACGGCGAGGTGGAGCTATCGGCCGCGCCCGGGGGCACCCGGATGGACTACCGCCACGAAGTGGTGCCGCCCTTCCCGCTGCCGGAAACCCTGGTGCGGGCCGGAAGCCGTTTCGTGATCGGATTCCTGGTGCGCGGCGTGGCCCGGGAAGCGCGGCGATGGCACGGTCGGGCCCGGACAGATGCGTAGACTGGCGCGACCGGGCCGTTCGGGTCTGTGCACTGCGGAAATGGAGGAGCTGGTGTCGGCGCGTCGCGAGCAGATCCTCGACGCGGCACGAGATCTCATCGTGCGCGATGGGTTCGCCGGGGCGAGCATGCATGCCATCGCGCGGGCTGCGGGGCTGACCCGCCCCGCGCTGTACGCCGAATTCGGTGACCGGGACGAGCTTTTCGCCGCCCTTGTCGACCGCGAAGAGCGGCGGGTGCTGGACATGGCGATGGCGTCGATGCCCGAGTTGCCACCGGACGCCGATCCGGCCGAATTCGCCGTGCGGCTGGCCGACGCCTATCTGGATCTGGTGCTGTCCATGCCGCAGAGTGTCCGGTTCGTCCTGATGCCCGCCGAGGGCGCGCCGTCTGGCACGTCCGAGCGCGTCGAACGCGGCAAGGCCGAGGTGCGGGCCCGCAGCAAGGCGCTGATCACCATGGCCGCCGCCCTCCAAGAGCGTGAGGTGGACGCCGAACTGCTCAGCCACGCCGCGTTTTCGGTCAGCGAGACCGCGGCTCGGCTGGTGCTGGAACCGGATCGCGACGACAGCCGGGAGGCGGTGTCCAAGACGCTGCGCTGGCTGGCGCGGCGCACCGTTTCGGCCGCGCCGGAAAAGCGGGGATAGTGCCATGTCCGGGACCCGAACAGCCAAGCGGCGCTACCCGAAGCGCCTGTCCCCGGCCGACCGCCGCGAGCAGCTGCTGGACGCCGCGCTGCGGATCGTTGCGGAGGGTGGGTTCGGCGAGGTGAGCATCGCGTCGGTGGCCGAGCGCGGCGGGGTGTCGCGCCCGGTCGTCTACGACTCCTTCGGCAGCAGTGCGGAATTGCTCGACCAGCTCATTCGCCGCGAGACTGCCCGCATGGCGGTGGCCGTCGACCGCGCTACGGCCGGACTCGACGATCCCGACGCCGATCCCGCCGCCGCCCTGCGCGCCGGACTGGAGCGCTTCCTGTGCGAGGTGCGTGCCATGCCGGACACCTGGCGGCTGGTCTACTTCCCGATCGACGGCGTCCCGCCGGCGCTGCGGGATCGAGTCGCCCTGGCGCGCGACGAACTTCGTGCACCGCTGCGGCGGGCCTTCGGCGAGTGGCTGGCGCGCCATCCCGCCGAGGCCGGCGAGGTCGATCTCGATGTCCTGGTCCGGATAGTGCAGGGCCTCATCCAGACCGGCGCTCGCCTCATCCTCGACGACCCCGAGCACTTCGACATCCCCCGCGTGGTCGCCCTGCTCGACCACTTGCTCACCGACTTCTCCTGAGCCGTAAAGCGTTTCAGCCGCCAACGGTACAGTTCGCTCCGAGAGGTGGGGCTGAAGGGGGCTGAGTTCCCAGCGCGGCGCGGTCGATCGTTCCGGTCGGGCGGTGACTGGCGACGGAGAAGGGGAGCGGGATGGTGCGTTCGGCGATCCGATCGCTGTGTCCGGGTTCCCGCGGTTCATGGCCGGCGCGGCCGGGACGGGACCCGGGTGTGCGCTGCGCGAGCAGGCCGAGCACTGCCTCGTTCGTGATCTTCAGGCCGTTTCCTTCGCGGTCGACGGGATCACCTGGCTTGCAAGGTATTCGGCGATGGCGGTGCTGACCGGTTCACCGGGCAGGGCCGCGCCGGTGACCATGTCGATGTGGCGGTAGCCGGTGGCGTGCGTGGGGTCGTCCGGGGTGAGGCGGGTGACGCGCAGCAGGAAGGGCACCAGGCTGTCCCGGTCGCTGAGCACGTGCAGGCTGGGCAGTTTCGCCGCCCCGGCGGCGTGCCGGTGCCCGGCCAGGTCGCGGGTGCGCGCGCCGGCGAGTGCGGTCCACAGGTCGTAGTGCACGTGCATGGGGAAATAGGACTCGAAGGTGGCCAGCGGGCCCGCCGCGAGGGTGCGGGCCAGTTCGTCGATGTCGGCGGAACCGCCCGGCCGCCACCGGTAGAGCGTGTCGCGGTCGGCGGGGACGACCGTGGGCGCGCCCAGTATCGCGCGCACGGCCCGGCGGACGCCGGGAATCCGGCGGGCGGCCCGGGGCGCGGGGAAGGTGGTGCGCGGCGTGGTGGGACCGGCGAGACTGCCCATGCTGGAGGTGAGCGGGTCGATCGGCAGATGCGGTGCGCCGACCGCGAATCCGAGGGCGGCGGCGCCGGTGAAGCGCAGGTCACGCACGCTGATATCGCGGTTCAGCAGGTCACGGTAGCGGCGCGCCCCGAGCGCGCGGAGCAGTGTCTCCCAGCCCCTCGTACGCGGAAGTCGCCGCAGCACGTCGGTTTCGACATCGCGCTCGCAGGCGGCGGCGGCTCCGAGCAGGTACATCAGTGTCCACATCTTCGCCATCGCGGTGCCGCCGGGCGGCGTGGAGGCGGGAATCAGGCCGCGTCGCAGACCGGCGACGGCGGCGATGTGCGCGGCTCCAGCCGCGCGCCGCAGTCCTGGACGGTGATGCAGACGCAGGGGATCGGTGCCGACCAGGGTGTCGATGGCGATCAGCCCCGCGCACAGCTCATGGCCGGGCGCCCCGTCGAAATCCCAGGCGGCGTACGCGCCCGCCAGGAGCCCGCCGAGTGAATGCCCGCCCAGGTACAGCTTGGTGCGGCGAATCTCGGGGTCGGGCAATTCGCGCACGAGGATTTGGTGCTGATCCTCGATCACGCTCCGCAGGCCGAGCTCGGTCAGGAACTGCTGCCGGTCTCGCCCGCGAAACCCTTCGAAGGTCTTGCCGCCCAACGGTTTCCCGTGGAAGTAGTAGTCGATGGCCAGGCCCGGGCCGTCGGCGGCGTAGGCGGCGCGGATGCAGGTGAGGTCGGTCGAGCCTTCGCTGCGCCGTGCCAGCGACCACCATTCGATGCTCAGCCCGCGCCCGGCCGCCGCGAGGACCACGTTGCGCGCCAGCCGATCCAGCGATTGCGCGCCCGCCCAGGTGCCGGGGTGCACCACGACGATCGCGTCGGCGTCGGCGGCCTCGGCGGGGCCGGTCGCGGATCGGTAGCGCAGGTAATGCAGATCGTTCAGTCCCGCCGGGTGTTCCGGGAAATCACCGGGCAGCGGCGAGGACAGCCGGATGTGGCGGATCTCGACGCCGTCCTCGACGGCGAGGGTGGTTTCGTCGCGGGTGGTCACGGTGTCCTCCTGGTGACGGTGGGGCTCCCCGGCTCCGACCGCGTGGAAGTCCAGCAGTCGTCGAGGAATTCGAGGATCGTCGCGAGCGAGCGCCCGGGATCGGTGTGCAGTTCGTACATGGAGCCCAGGCGCAGTCGGCGGCTGCCGGGCAGTTCGGAGAGCAGCCTGCGCACCTCGGAATCGCGGTGCAGCGGATCGCCCGGATACCCGGCCACCAGAGCGGGCACCCGGATCGTGCGCCGCCGCGCGGGCGGGGGAGCGCCCCGGCTGAACAGCAGGCCCCGCAAGAGGGCGCTCTTGGCACGCGGGTCGCCGCCCAGCGCGTCGAGATACATGTCCCGGATCAGGTTGCCGCCCCGCGGAATTCGCGCGGCGCCCGCGGCGATCGCGCGCATCGCCGGGGCCAGAGCCACGCTTGCGATCAGGAACGGCCCGAAGGCGACCATGGCGGCCGCCCGCGCTCCTTCCAGCACCGGCCCCTCGGCGATCAGGCCGCGCAGCCGCTCGGGTGCGACCAGCGCGACCTCGAGCGCGGTGTTGGCTCCCAGGGAACGGCCCGCGAGTACGACATCCTCGACGCCGAGCTCATCGAGGACCGCGAGCACGTAGCGAGCGAAGCGCGGCATCGAATAGTCGGCGGGAACCACCGGCCGGTCGGATCCGCCGTGCCCGAGTTGATCGAGGCAGAGCACCCGGTATCCGTGGCCGGCCAGCGCGGCCGCGAGGCGCTCGTCCATGCGGCGGTGGAACAGCAGGCCGTGCAGCAGGACCACCACCCGGTCGCCTTCGCCGTATTCGGTGTACTCGAAGCGGTGGCCGAGCGCGTGCGCCGAGCCGACTCCCGCAGTCACGGCCGCGCCGTCCGGTCGTATCCGGGATGCGCGACCGCGAGTTCCCGGCGTACGTGATCCCGCCAGCGGGCCGCCTGCCTGGCCAGGTCGAGATCGTGCGCACCGGAGCGTATTTCGCGGGCGAGTGTCGCCGTATCCGTGAAATCGACCGGCGGGGAGGATAATTCCCGTTCGGCGAGTTCCAGAACGTGCGCGACCACGAGCAGTCTCTTGCGCACGACGCCGTCGGCGCGCTCGGCGAGGCCGCGCACCTCCGTCGCCGCTGCGGACACCAGTTCCCTTGCGGCCGCGGTCTCGCGGACGTGACTCGTCTCGCCCGTCTGGCCGCGCAGGGCGTCAGTTGTGTTCATGGCCGTTTCCTTGGGCGTCGATGACGAGTCGTCTCATGCCATCTCCGCGAGCAGGTCCATGAGGTCCCACTCGACCTCCGCCATGCGGCGGCCGATGGCGAAGCGCTCCAGGTGCCGGTGTACGCCTTGACGGTAGGTCCGTTCCTGCATGAGGCAGTACAGACCCCAGCGCAGTTGGCCGACTATCTCCCAGTAGGCGACCGTGGCCGCGTCCAGCGGTTCGGGCGCGGTCTCGGCGTAGCCGTCCAGCAGCCGCGGGAGCTCGCCGAGGCCGCCCGCCCGCAGCGTGTCCCGCTCGAACCGCCAGGGCCGCAGGCAGAAGAACCCGAGGTCCTGCCCGGGGTAGCCGGGCCCGGCGAACTCCCAGTCGATCACGCCGGTCAGCCCGGTCTCGCCGACCATGAAGTTGCCCAGCCGAAAGTCCCCGTGCACCAGCACGGTTCGCGACACCGTCGGCCGGTTCAGTTCCAGCCACCGGTAGGCGGTGGCGAGCACGGGCCGATCCGGCGCGAGAAAATCCAGCCCGCCCGCCAATTCGGCGAGCACCGACCCGACGGAATCACCGACGGCCCGGGATACGTTCGGGACGTCCGCTGCCGCGGTGTCGGCGGCGGCGTCTCGGCTCGGGGACATGCGGGCAGGCCCGGAACCGGTTGTCCGGGCGGGACCCGGAGGAGTCGCGGTCGACCCGGAAACGGCGGCTCGGGAATCGGTCGCCCCGAGGGTGGCTGCGGCGGCGCGGATGACGGGCGTGGCGTCGGGGCCGGTCCGTCCCGTGCCGGGTGCGCGAGCGGCATCGCCGACATCGGTCGAAGCAACGGCGGCCGAGCTGTATTCGGCCGGGTCATGGTCGGTGAGAACGGCGGCATGGGCGAGGCGGCCCGCAGCGCGGCCGATGGCCCGGACCAGGTCATAGTCGGCCGAACCGGCCGGGTCGAGGGTCTGGATCCGGTTGGGGCTGGCGGTGCCGGGGACGAATTCGCTGAGCATGCCCGCGCTGCCGAAACGGCCGCCCGCCGGTTCGAAGCACACCGGGCGCGGCACCGGGACGCCTGCCTCGGCGGCGGAGCGGGCGGCCAGGTACTCGCGTCGGCGAGAGGTGAGGGGACTGCGTTCGTGCAGTGGATCGCGTTTGAGCACATAGCGTTGGCGGTCGGTGGCGACCAGCCACGAGTCGCGGGAGGCCCCGCCGGGGAGCGGGGTCAGAAGCGGGCGTTCGGCGAAGCGTTCGCCCGCCTCGGTCAGCGCCGCCGCCACCTGGTCGGGGTCGGGGGCGGTGTTATCGTGCACGGTCGTACCCCCGGCGGCGCAGTTCGTGTTTGGCGACGGTCATCAGGTGCACCTCGTCCGCGCCGTCGCCTATGCGCAGCGCGCGGCTCATGGTCCAGAAGCGGGTCAGGGGCACGTCGTCGGACAGGCCCAGCGCGCCGTAGATCTGGATGGCGCGGTCCACCACCTTCTGCGTGGTGCGGGCGGCGTGGACCTTGGCGATGGAGATCTCGCGGTAGGCGTGGTGCTTGCCGGCGGTGTCGATGGCATGCGCGGCTCGCAGCACCAGCAGGCGGGCAGCGTCGATGTCGATGCGGTTGCGCGCCAGCATCTCCCGAACCAGCTGGGATTGCGCCAGCACGCCGTCGCGGTGGGGCCGGGTGCCCGCGCGGTCGACGGCGTATTCCTGGGCGCGTTCGGCCCATCCGACGGAGCGCATGCAGTGGTGAATTCGGCCGGGGCCCAGGCGATCCTGTGCGAGCAGGAACCCCGCGCCGGGCTGAGCGAGGACCGCGTCGCCGCCGACGCGCACATCGTGGAAGCGTAGCTCCGCATGGCCGGGGCCGCCCGCGTGGCCGAAAATCGGTACCCGGCGCACGATTTCGAGACCGGTGGCGTCCATGGGAACCAGGAACATGGTGCCGCGCAGGTGTGGTTCGGCCTCGGGATCGGTGCGCGCCATGACGATGCACAGCTGTGCGCCGACGGCATTGCTGATGAACCATTTGTGGCCGTTGATGATCCAGTCGTGGCCGTCGCGGACGGCGGTCGTCTTGATTCCGGTGGGATCGGAGCTGGCGACCTCGGGTTCGGTGAGCGCGAAGCAGGAGCGGATGTCTCCGTCGAACAGCGGCCGCAGCCAGCGTTCGCGCTGTTCGGGTGTGGCGTACTGGTGCAGGATCTCCATGTTCCCGGTGTCGGGGAAATTGCAGTTGGTCACCATGGGGCCCACATGCTGCGGCCCAGTAGTTCGCAGACATGCCCGTAGTCGACATTGTTCAGCCCGTGACCGAGCGATTCGTCGGCCAGAAACAGATTCCACAGCCCGGCGTCGCGGGCCTGTTTGCGCAGCGCGGTCATCAACGGCCCGAACGGTTCCGGTCCGTCGAGCGCGTCCATCTCCGCGTCGAGATCGGCTTCGACCGGATAGAAGACCTCGTCCAGGAACGCCGCGAGGCGCTCGCGGAGTTCGGCTCCGCGCGGGGACAGGGACAGCTCGAGGGTCATGCGGTTCTCCTGCTCGGGCGTTCCAGCTCGAGGCCGGGCCGGTCGACGGATTCGAAGCGGTAGTGGTCGAGCGGGAAATAGCGTGCCCGCAGCAGCATTTCGGGTCCGGTCGCCGGGCGCATCATGGGGGTGTCGCCGTGGTGGTCGAAGTAGTAGCTGTTGGAGCCGGTGCAATTTGCGGCCTGGAAGACCGTATTGCGCTGGCGGCGTAGGATATCGGCGAAATACTTGCGGTGCGGTTCGTCACGGATCTCCACCCAGCTCGCGCCGCGGCGGTCGGTCTCGGCGATGAGCCGCAGGATGTGGGTGGTGGACGCCTCGATCATCGAGAAGTAGGACGGCCCGGTCAGCGAATACGGCGCGAGTATGGCGAACATATTGGGGAACCTCGGCACGGTGACGCCCTCGTACGCCTGGTAGCGGTGCTCATGCCAGAACTTCCCGAGTTCTACGCCGCCGGTGCCGTGGACGGGGAACGGCGGGGTGTTGCCCAGCTCGAAGACCTTGAATCCTGTTGCCAGGAACAAGGTGTCGACCTCGTGCAGGCGGCCGTCGGCGGTGCGGATGCCGGTCTAGGTGATGCGCTCTATCGGCTCGGTCACCAGATCCACGTCCGGGCGGGTGAACGATCGCAGGTAGGTGTTGGAGAACGTCGGGCGCTTGCACAGGAAGTCGTAGCGTGGGGTGAGCTGGTCCCGCAGCGCCGGATCGGGCACCTGCCGACGTAGATGGGCGCGGCACAGTTGCTCGATTCCCTTGCGCAGCATGGGGAATTGCCGCTCGTAGGTGGAGACCAGCACCATGACGGCCTCGGTGACCGCGCCGGTGGCCAGCCGCACCGACACCTGCGAGGCCGGCACGAGATCGAACACCCGCCGCAGCGTGGGCGGGATCGGCGCGTCGAGCTTGGGCACCACCCAGATCGGCGTGCGCTGGAAGACCTCCACGTGCGCGACCCGATCGGCGATCGCCGGGACCAATTGCACCGAGGTCGCCCCGGTGCCGATGACCGCGACCCGCTTGCCGGTGAGGTCGTAGTCGTGGTCCCAGCGCGCGGTGTGCATGGTCTTTCCCGAGAAGTCGTGCAGACCAGCGATATTCGGAGGTTTAGGCTGGGTGAGCCCGCCCGCCGCGGAGATGGCGAACCGCGCCGAGCCGGTGCGGCCGTCGGCGGTGTCGAACCGCCACAGATGCGCGTCCTCGTCGAAGCTCGACCCGGTGATCTTGGTGTCGAACACCAGGTGCTCGCGCAGTCCGTACTTCTCGACCAGGTGATCGGCGTACGCCTTGAGCTTCCGGCCCGGGGCGTAGACGCGCGACCAGTGCGGATTCTGCTCCCAGGAGAAGGAGTAGTTGAACGAGGTGATGTCCACCGCCACACCGGGATAGGTGTTGTCGCGCCAGGTGCCGCCGACATCGCCGGTCTGCTCCACGATCACGAAATCGTGGTATCCGGCCTGCTTCAGCTTGACCGCGATCCCCAGCCCGGAGAAGCCCGCCCCGACAATGGCGATGTGCGTGTGCAGATCCCGGCTCATGCGCCCACTCCCGTCGCGAGCCGGACCGACCGCAAGCGTCGTGCGCCGGCGTGCAGTCGCTTGAACGCGTAATCGTCCAGCGAGAAGGTGCGGCTGTCCCACCAGGCTTCGACCGCGGAGGACGGCCGCAGAATCGGCGAGTCGCCGTGCTTGTCGAAGTAGTAGCTGTTGGACGCGGCGCAGTTGTTGTAGAACACGGTGGCCGGTTGGCGGTGCTGGACGTAGTCGAAATAGCGTTGATGCGCCTCGGGTTTCACCTCGATCCAGGTCGCGCCGGTGCGCCGGGTCCGTTTCAGGCAGCGCAGGAAATGCCGGGTCTGGTTCTCGATGAGCTGGAAATAGGAGCCGCCGGTGAATCCGTACGGCCCGGAGATGAGGAACAGATTGGGGAAGCCGGGAATCGTGGTGCCTTGATACGCCTGATAGCGGTTCTCGTTCCACCAGTCGCCCAATTCCCGGCCGTGCAGCCCGTGAATGGGATAGGCGGGGGTATTGCCTTTTTCGAAGACCTTGAATCCCGTTGCCAGGATGAGCACGTCGATCTCCCGATGCCGCCCGTCGCGGGTGACGATCCCGGTCTCGGTGATCCGCTCGATGCCGTCGGTGACCAGTTCCACGTGCGGGCGGGTGAAGGTGCGGTAGTAGTCGTTGGAGAACGACGGGCGTTTGCACCCGAACCCGTAGTGCGGGGTGAGCTTGGCGCGCAGTTCCGGATCGCGCACCTGCCGCCGCAGATGCGCCGTGCACAGCGCCTCGATGCCCTTGACCAGCAGGGGAATCTGCCGATTGTGCACGATTCCCAGGGTCATGACCGTCTCGGTGAGCGTCGTGGTGGCCGCGCGCAGCGACTGCTGTGTGCCGGGCACGGTGCGGAATATGGTGCGCATCGGCGCGGGGATGCTCAGATCGGGTTTCGGCGCGACCCAGATGGGCGTGCGCTGATACACCGCGAGACTTTCCACCCGATCGGCGATGGAGGGCACCAATTGCACGGCGGTCGCGCCGGTTCCGATGACCGCCACCCGTTTGCCGGTGAGGTCGATTCCGTGATCCCAGCGCGCGGTGTGCAGGGTCGGGCCCGCGAAATCCGCCACCCCCGGAATGTCCGGCGGCTTGGGCTGGGTGAGCACGCCGGGCGCGCCCACCACATAGCGGGCGGTGATCACCTCGCCGGTCGCGGTGGTGCCCCGCCACAGATGATTCACCGCGTCGAATTCACCCGACACCATCTTGGTATTGAGCCGAATGTGGCGGCGCAGACCGTATTTGTCGACGCAGTGGTCGGCGTACGCCTTGAGTTCGACGCCCGGCGCATAGGCCCGCGACCAGTCCGGATTCATCTCGAAGGAGAACGAATAGGTGAACGAGCTGACATCCACGGCGACGCCGGGATAGGTATTGTCGCGCCAGGTGCCGCCGATATCGCGGGCCTGTTCCAGGATGACGAAGTCGTGGATTCCGGCTTCCTTCAACTTGATTCCGACGCCGATGCCGCCGAATCCCGCCCCGATCACGACGACTTCGTGATCGGGAACGGCGGGCGGGACTCCGAGGTGGCTGGGGGTGGTGGCAGCAGTCATTGGTGCACTCGACCTTCGACGATGGTGACGGTAAACGGTCACCGGGACAGGGACGCCGCGGTCGCGGCGGGCGGATGTGCGGCGGCCGGGAGGCCCCAGCAGTCGGTGATGAATCCGGTGATCGCCGGAGCGAGACGCTCTGGTGCGCGGCGCAATTCGAGAATCGACCGTGAGGCCAGGAAACGCCCGCGGCGCACGTCGGCGGCCAGCGCCCGATCATCGGCGATGGGATGCACCGGATCGAACCGATGCCCGATGACCAGCGTGCGGGCGGCAATGGCGCGGCGCTCGTCGCGCGGGACCAGCGGACCGCCGGAGATTATGCCCTGCAACGCCTCCGCGGAGCGCCGGGGATCCTGGGCGGCCCACGACAGCAGCAGATCCGGAATGCCGCCGCGGGTGCGCGGCACCCGATTCGCCAGCGCCCCCGCGCCGCGCGCGAGCAGGGCCCCGTAGGTCCCCAGCAGCAATCCCGGCACCGCCAGCGCGGCGCAGGCGGGCATGGCGCGTTCGAGCACCGGCGATTCGACCACCAGCCCGCGCACCCGCTGTGGAGCGCGCACCGCCGTCGCGAGCGCGATATTGGCCCCCGCCGACGTGCCCAGCAACACGGTCTGTTCCAGCTCGAGCGCGTCCAGCAGCGCGATCACCTGCCGCGCGTAGGCGGTCATGGTGTAGTGCCAATACCCCGCGGGCCGGTCGGCTTCCCCGAATCCGAGCGGTTCCATCGACACGACCCGCAATCCGCCGCCGGCCAGGGCGTCGGCCAGTCGTTCGTGCATCCGTCGCGGCATGAACAGTCCGGGCAGCAGCACCACGCTGCGATTCCCTTGTCCGCGTTCGTCGTAGGTGATTCGATCCGCGCCGACGCGCAGGCTCCGAGTGGGAGGTTCCATCGGTACTCCTCATTGAGCTATGGTCCAATATTACACTGTTGTATAAGAAGTGGAAGTCCTTGATCCGCATCGGCTACCCCGGCGTTCACTACGCCATGAGCATGGCGAACGCGCGGTAATGGCCCACCAGCAAACACATTTCGAGCAATTGCGGAATGTCGTAGCTGGCGATGAGCTGTTCCCACGTGTGGTCGCCGACGAAGAACTCGGTGTCGAGCTCGTCGACCGCGCGCAGCAGGGCCGCGTGACGCGGCTCCAGACCCGGGGCATCGGGGCGACGCTGGACGATGGCCGAGATCTCCGGCGCGAGCATGCCGCGTGCTCGCCATTCGTCGACCGGGCCGCAACGCCAGACCGTGCGCTGCACGATGAGCTCGATATCGGTGTCGGACAGGCGAAGCCGGGACCGCTGGCCTGCGCCGGTCTGGAACAGCCTCGCGGCCAAGGGATGATTGCGCGCCAGCCGGGAGAGAACGGCCGGATCCCGCGGCAGCCAGGCCGGGCCGGGAGCTGCGGCCGGACGCGCACCGGTCGCGCCATCTCGACCGATGGTGGTGGTCTCCGTGGGGAGGGCCGAGGCTTCCGCCGGTGGCGCGGTGGCGTCGGTGGGATGCGAGTCGGGAAGGTCGGGAGCCAGCGGCTTGTAGGGTCGCGGACGCCGTGGGCCCGGAGCCGACGCGAGCCCTCGGAGCGCGCGGTTCGAAGTTCAGCAGTTCGCCCGGCGGCGCGAAGGTGCCGAACGTCATCGCGATGAGCTCGTAGACGCCGGTGACCACCCGCAGCTCGTCGCATTGCCGGTCGCTCAGGTGCCGCCCCAGCCGGGCTCGGGTGGTGTCGGAAATGGCCGAACTCTAGTGCAATTCGTCCACCGCCGCCAGCACCGCGGCGGCGCAGCAGCCGGGCGAAGAACACGTGGTTCTGCCACTCCGACCAGCCGCCGCTGTTCCAGCTGGCCCGCAGCGCCACCAGTTCCCAGTCGCGCAGCGGCAGCCGGGTCAGCCCGGTGGCGTGGACGGCGGTGATGAGGGTTCCCCAGGGCGCGAGCATTGTGAGGTGGTGCGCCGCAGGGACGGCGATCTCGGTGTTCGGCGGAACCCACCGCCACGGCAGGTGCGGACGGACTCTGCGCGCGGGCCGGGCCCAGCCTCGTGCGCCCGTGCCAGACATCAGGACTCGACCTCGGCGACGAGAATCTTGACGAGCCGGGTGAACAGGTGGGCCGGTTCGGGGAGGGTGGCCGCGCCGGCGGCGTCCAGCACGCGCGGGGTGGTGAGCTTGCGGGTGCGGCCGCGGTAGGTGACCTCCGCGCCATCGGCGGCCAGCACATTGCGCACCCAGTCGGAGCGGTCGCCATAGAGGAGCGGGACGAGGAACAGGCCGTCGCGGTACACGCCCGCCACCGGGGTACGGAAGGCGCGGCCGGACTTGCGGCCGACATGGTGAATGACGGTGTAGGGCGGGAGTTTTCCGGCGGTGAGGCCCACCAGGCGATTGGTGACGAGCCGGTTGACGCGCGGCAGCCAGGCCGGGGCGATGCCGTCGCCGCTGGCGCTGTCGCGCACCCAGCGGAAGGGGCCGCGCCGCCACATGTCGGGTTCGGGTTCGATGCCATGGGTTTTCAGAAGCATGGCCAGCATTTCGTAGTGGCCGACGAGCATGCACAGGTCCACGCCCTGGGCGGCGCTCAGATGCCGCGACAGCCCGTGCCAGGTGTCGTCGAGAATCATGCGCTCGGAATGCAATTCGTCGACCGCGCGCAGCAGCAGGCGCTGCGCGTCGGTCCAGCCCGCCGCCTCCGGGCCCTTGGCGACGCGTTCGACGGTCTCGAGCGAGATGCCGCTGAAGCGCGCGGCGTACACGTGGTGATGCCATTCGTAGCGGGCCCCGGCGTTCCAGGCGGTGCGCAGGGTGGCGAGTTCGCAGTCCACGCGCGTCAATCGGCTGCCGGGCACCACGCGCAAGCCGAGCGGGACATAGCCCCAGAACATGCCGCCGGAGCGGCCCATGGCCTCGAGGACCTTGATGCGGCGGCCGCCGCCGAGGAAGCCGCCGAGCCGTGCGATCAGCCAGGTGCCGGGTTCGGTGCGGCGCAGCGCGCCGAGGTCGGGCATGCGCTCGACGCTCGCCGCGCGCCAGTGGCCGGATGCGTCGGTGCGCGCTGCCACATCGGGTTTGAGCTGCATGATGTCCTCCCTGAGCGCCGGTCGTTGCGCCGGGCGCGATCGGCGAATGTAGTTGTGCGCCCGTTGTTCTCCCCACGGACCTGGGCGCGTCGTCGGGGCGTTCACCGGTGACGGTAGGGAGCCGGGCGAGCGGCCGGACAGAGCCGCGGCCGCCACATGATTGACCCTGAGCGCCAGCGCACCCGGGGCGTTGACAGTGGTTGGGCAAGCCCGGCAAACTCAAGATACAACAGTGTCAACTTTAGTGGTCCGGTATCGCTGACGTGCTGGATTCGCTCGACGAGGAGCCCTCATGACGCCACCGTGCACCCGTCGGTTCGACGTCGGAAGTCACCGACTGGCCTATGACCTGCGAGGCGAGGGCCCCGACACCGTGGTCCTGATACCGGGACTGTTGATGAGTCGCCGAATGGAGGGCCCGCTGGCCGACGAACTGGCCGCCGCCGGGCTGCGGGTGGCGACCCTCGACCCCTTGGGCACCGGTGAATCCGACCGCCCCACCGACAATTCGAGCTATTCCATGCGCGTATTCGCCGAGCAGATCGTCGCGCTGCTGGACGAACTGGCGGTGGAGCGCGCGGTGGTCTACGGCACCTCCGCCGGGTCCGCCATGACGCTGGCACTGGCCGCGCACGCACCGGAACGCCTGCACGGCATCGTCGTCGAGGGGCCGGTGCTGGACCGGTCCATCCTCTTCGTCACCGCGTGCGCGGGAGCGGTCCTGGCGGCCTTCACCTACGGCCGTCCACTCGCCCGGCTGACCGCGCGCGCCGCGGGCCGTCTGCCCCGTGGCTCCGGATCGGTGACCGATCTGACCCTGGACTGGCTGGCCCAGGACTGCGCGGCCTCCGCCGCCGCCGTGCAGGGCATGATCTACACCGGATTCAAGCCGCCCAAGGACATTCGCGAGCAGCTGCGCCCACCCGTGCTGGTGATCGGCTACCGCTACTTCGATCCGGTGCACCGGCCCGCCGACGCGCGCGCCCTGGCGGCCGAGGCGCCGCTCGCCTGGATCATCCACGCGCGCACCTGGCTGGAACTGCGCTCGGATCCGGCTCGGCTGGCTCCGGAGATCTCCGCCTTCATCCGCGCCTGCCATGCCGCGGTGGCGAACGCCGCGGAGACGGCGAAGGCGGGGACCGCATGACGGTCCCGGATCACGACGTCATCGTGGTGGGTGCGGGATTCAGCGGCATCGGCGCGGGAATCGAGCTGAAGCGCAACGGCATCCACGATTTCGTCATCCTCGAGCAGGCCGCGGATCTGGGCGGGACCTGGCGGGACAACACCTACCCGGGCGTGGCCGTCGACATCGCCTCCTCGGTGTACTCCTTCTCCTTCGAGATGAACCCCGCCTGGTCGCGCACCTACGCGCCCGGCGCGGAACTCAAGGCGTACGCCGATCACTGCGCCGCTAAATACGGTGTGCTGCCGCATATCCGGTTGCGGACCAAGGTGCACGAGGCGCGCTTCGACGAAGCGCGGAACCTGTGGCGGCTCACGATCGAGGATCGCGGCACCGGTGAGCGCGCGGAGTCGACCGCGCGCTTCCTCATCGGCGCTACCGGCGGGCTCACGCAGCCCAAAGCCCCCAATATCGAGGGACTTTCCGGTTTCGGCGGCGTCGCCATGCACACCGCCCGCTGGGATCATTCGGTGGATCTGACGGGCAAGCGGGTGGCGGTGACCGGCACCGGGGCCACCGCCGTGCAGGTGGTTCCGGCCATCGCGCCGCAGGTGCGGCAGCTGAGCGTCTTTCAGCGCACGCCCATCTGGTGCGTCCCGAAACCCGTCCGGCGAATCTCCGGCGCGGAGCAGGCGGTGTACCGCTACCTGCCGCCCACCCAACGGGCCATGCGGTATCTGCAAACCTCGGTCACCGAGACGGTCATGGTGGGAATCCGGTTGTACTACAAGCGGATTCCGTGGGCCAATCATGCCGTGGAGCGCGTCTGCCTCGAGCATCTGAAGCGGCAGGTTCCCGATCCCGGGCTGCGGGAGCGGCTCACGCCGGAGTACGGCTTCTGGTGCAAGCGGCCCACCTATTCCAACGACTAATGGCGGGCCTTCACCCGCGACAACGTCGAGTTGGTGACCGACCGGATCGAGCGGGTCACCAAGACCGGCATCCGCACCGCCGATGGGCGGCTGCACCGGATCGACGTCCTGATTCTCGCGACCGGCTTCAAGGTCTTCGAAATCGGCAATACGCCACCGTTTCACGTGTACGGCCGCGACGGCGTCGAACTCGGCCGCTACTGGGACGAGCAGCGCTACCAGGCATACCTCGGGGCGTCCGTGCCCGGCTTCCCCAATGCCTTCCTCATACTCGGCCCCTACGCGCTCACCGGCGGGTCCTGGTTCCAAATGGTGGAGAACCAGGCCCACCACGCCGTGCGTGCCATCCGGGAGGCCCAGCGCCGGGGCGTGACCCGGGTGGAGGTCCGCCCCGAGGCGCACGATCGGTACTTCGCGCAGGTGCAGCGCCGCCAGCGCGGCACCGTGTTCTTCAACCACGACTGCGGCAATGCCAACAGCTACTTCTTCGACCGGCACGGCGACGCGCCGTTCCTGCGACCCGGGCTCGCGGTCGAAGCCTGGTGGGACGCCCGCAGATTCGATCTGAACGACTACGCCTACGCCACGGTGCCGCGAGACCTGGACGAGGAGACATATGCTGGGAAAGTATTGGCGCACAGGTGATGTCATCGGCGACACGAGTCCGTTCGGACGCGGCTCCGGGCGACTGCTGCGGCGCTTCCGCTACGCCGCGCTCGCGTCCGCGGACTGCCGCCTCGTCGCCCGGCATACCGCGCATCGGGCGGGATGCGCGGCGCTGCAAGGCTGTTGGGACAACGGGCAGGAGGCGCTGCTGCGTCCCACGGCCCGCCGGCGTGTGCTGATCGAAGCTGTCGAGGACCTGCATCGCGACCGCTACCTCAGCGACCGCAGCTGGGCGGCATTGGATCTCGACGCCGCCCAGCGGGTCGAACTGTGCTTCCTGGTCGGGCACATCGATCTGATCGCCATGCTGTGCAACAGCTTCGACCGCGTGCTGGGTGACGATGCCGAAGTCACCCCGCTGCGCACCGGACGCACCGTCGACGACCCGGGCTGGCTGCTACCGGGCGCGCCGCGCCTGGCACGACCCACGCACTCCGAAATAGGGCTGCGCACCTGGCTTTTCTCCCGGGGCGTCGGGCTACTGAACGGCGGGGGAGCCGTGGACGGAGTGGAGATGTTCTCGCGCAGTCCGCGACTGTTCTGGAGCGTCGCGCCTTTCCTGGTCAGTCTCGGCCCGCTGAGTCTGGGCCGCGAACTCGGCGAGCTGGTCACTCTGCGCGCCACCTGGAACGTCGGCTCGGAATACCACTGGGGCCACCACGGTCGCGCCGCCCGTTTCATCGGGCTGGGCGAGGCCGACATCGCGCGCGTTCCCGAGGGTCCGGCCGCGCCGGGCTGGTCGGAGACCGAGGCGCTGGTGCTCACCGCGGTCGACGAACTCCATGAGCGGCGCTTCGTCTCCGACGCCACCTGGAAGTTGCTCACCGCCTCACTCGACACCCTCTGCATCGCCGAAATCTGTTTGCTCACCGGCAATTATGAAATGCTCTGCATGGCGCTCAACAGCTTCGGCATTCGCTTCGAAGCCGATGCCTGGCGGGGCGGGCTCGCCGCGCCGCTGTGGTCGGCATTGGCCCATCGCGGTGCACGCCGTGCCGCCGCGCGCACCGCCTGAACGACCACCGACCCTGATCCGGAGGACACCCATGACACCCACCCGCACCTTCACGACCGAGACCGTCATCGACGCCCCCGCCGAACAGGTGTGGGAGGTGCTGGCAGACATGGAACGGTGGCACCGGTGGAACATCTACCCGTTCCGTGTCCGCTCCGACCTGGCCCCGGGGGCGCGGCTGTGGTTCGGCCCGCTGTTCCCGATCCCCTTCGGCCGCTTCCGCGTCGTGGAACCGGGCCGCGAACTGGCCTGGGGCGGCCGGGTGGGCGGGCTGTTCGACGTCACCCACGGCCTGACGCTGGAGCCCATCGCGGGCGGCGGCGTGCGGCTGGTCAACCGCGAGCACCTCACCGGTCCGCTGATCGCCCTGATACCCAAGGCGATCGCGCCCCTGTGGTGCGCGGTGATCGGCACCTTCGACCGGGGACTGAAGCGCCGTGTGCGCACAGGCGAATCCCGGCGGCGAACGGCGTGAGCAACTGCTCATCGACACCGCCTCACACCGGCCGCCAGCCGGGACCGGCGGAGGCTGTGTCGAGGATGAGCCGGGGCAGGGCCGCGAACTGGCCGAGTTGGTAGGCGAACCAGCCGAGGAGGTCGATCATGAGGGGCCTTTCACTGCGGTTGCCGCACGGTGGGACAGGTGCGGCCCGGTATCGCGCCGCCGGGCGGGGTGATCCGGAAGATCCAGCCGAACAGGTGCGAGGTCACCCAGATCGCCACGTCCGGACCGGTATTGACGTAGGCGGGGAAGGAGCCGACCGTGAACGGGGCCTGCCCGCCCAGGGCGCGAATCGGGTATTCGGTGAAGTCGCCGGTCGCCGGATCCAGGCGGCCGACCTTCCCGGTGACGATCTCGGGGAACCACAGGGCGCAGTCCGGGCCGGTGGTCAGGCCCGCCGGGCCGTCGGCCAGGCCGATCTCGAACTTCCGCACGATCCGCAGCGTGTCCGGGTCGATCGAAATGATCTGCCCGCGACCGTAATCCCCGGCCGAGAGGGTGGCCCACATGGTCCCGTCGGGGCCGTTGGCCAAGCCGAACGGCACACTTTGGACCGGCACGTTCACCTCGCTCACCTCACCCCGCGTGGTGAGCTTGATGATGCGCGACGGGGGTGTGGGCGCGGTGATCCACAGTGCGCCATCGGGTCCCGCGGCCAGGATCGGATTCTCGGTCGGGAAGGCGTAGGGCAGGTCGAATTCCCGCTGTTCGCCGGTGCGCGGGTCGTAGCGCCCGGCGCGGTTGGTGACGAACTCCGGATACCACAGGGCCCCATCGGATCCCACCACCAGCTCGTGCCCGCCCGCGAACGGATGCGGCAGCGTGACCCGGGTGATGTCGTAGGTCACCGGATCGATGCGGCCCAGATAGCCGCCGAGCAGGGTGGAGAACCAGATCGCGCCGTCGGGTCCGGTGGTGATGCCGGTCGGGCCCGGCAGCAGCCCGCCCGCCGGGAAGGTCTGCATCGCCAGGGTCGCGGTGTCCAGCCGCGCCACCTCCGCCGGCGGCAGCGTGAACCACAGCGCGCCATCCGGCCCGGGAGCGAAGCGTTCCGCGAAACGGACTGCGCCGATGGGGATCTGGGTCACGGCGGCTTCGAGGTCGGTCGCAGGGGGAGCCGCGGTCGCGGGCCCGGTGGCGACGAGCGCCGCGACGGTGGCGAGCAGGAGAGCGGATCGGAGCGCGCGAATGGCGATCACTCCGTCGGTCGTTTGCCGGGTATTTGACATACGGCCGGAAGCGGGACGGTGCACGGCAAGCCCGGCACGGCCTCGGCGCGGGTCCGGGGCTGGTCTCCAGCGGCCGGGAAGCAGGCGGCCGCCACCCGCGTGCTGGGCGGGGCGGTCAGGGGGCGAATCAATGGAAACCGCCTTCTCACAAGTGAACTCGGCTGCTGGTACAAGCGTAGGAGGCCGGGTGGGCGATGCGTGAGCGCATTGCCGCGATCTGTCGAGGATCGTCAATGTCCTGTCCGAACAGGTCATGTCCGGCCGCGCGAGCGAGATCTACGCTGTGAATTCGCCAAAGATGCTCGTTGAAGGGGGACAGGTGACCGCGGTCCGGCGTCGTACTCGCACCCTGCTGATCGTGGCCGCGGCCATGCTGCTGAGCCTGGCGGCCGCCGCGCCGCCGGCCGCGGCCGAACCGGCGCCGCCGGACCCCACGTATCCGTTCGCCGAGTTGGCCCAGTTGCTCAGCGGCACCGACCACGATCTGCGGGCACCCGGAATGGTGGACTATTTCGTGCGCGCGGGAGTGGTGCAGAATCTCGCCAACGCCGGGATACCGTTCCGGAGCCTGTTGGATCCGGCGACCTGGACCGGCCCCGATGCCCAGCAGCGGCAGCTCGTCGCGGCGCAGCGGATCTTCGACGCGCTGGTGCGCACGCCGCCGCTGGGGCTGGGCCTGCCCTCGCATCCGGACTATCTGCCGAACTGGAGCCACGACGGCAACTTCTGGCGCAATGCGGCGGACGCGGCGCTCGACGACGACTACGACAACCCGGCGGCCCAGGAGGCGACCTTCCGATACCCGTGCATCCAACCGAACGGGGATGTGCTCTACGAGACCGAGGACGGCGCGTGCGTTGCCCACGACACTCCCGGGGCGGTGTTCAAGCTCGGGACGGTGCGCAAGTTCACCATCATCAACAATCGGGGAATCCCGTTGCGCGCCAAGATCTTCCTTCCCGAAGGCGCGGAGAGATCGGGGGAGCGCTACCCGGTGACGGTGATGGCGCCCGGTGCGACCGAGAAGCAGTCCGACGTGTCGATGTACACATTGAGCGCGGTGCGCGAGGGGTTCATCGGCATCACCTTCGAGGAATCCGGCAATGGCGTCGGCGAGGGCAGCCTGCCCGATATGTGGTTCCCGCAGTTCAAGTTCGAGCTGTGCCGCACCCCGGGCGGCTGCCGGGACGTGAAGGACGTCATGCGGTGGCTGACCCGCACCCCGATCACGCCGATCGTGGACGTGCACGGCGATGAGCTCGCCAATCTGGCGCAGGGCGAGGTGCCCAAATTCCATCGCTACGACCCGGCCTACGGCGCGGACAATGTGGAGAACCCCTGGTACGACCTGATGGACACCGACCACATCAATCTGTGGGGGCAGTCCTACGGTTCGGTGGCCATCTCCAATTACGGCTACTGGCAGGGCAAGGGCGTCGGCATCGACGGGCAGCCGCTGCCGAAGGTGAGCTCCATTGTCGCGCTGTCCGGCTTCAGCTACACCACCGCCGATATCCCCATCCAGTTCCAGACCGCCGATTTCGACATCCCGGTTCCCGCCGCCTTCGCGGTCACGAATACGCCGAACGGCATTGTCGACGCCACCGACGGGCCGATCGGCAACAAGGACCTCTACGACTACCTGCGGGGCGAGCGCCGGGGCGACAGCCCGCTGATGTTCCTCACCTACGAGGGCGGCAGTCACGGCGATTCGATCAACTGGCCGGGCGTGCCGCGCAATGTGATCTCACCGTGGCTGTCCACGTCCTACGCGGTGGACTGGTTCGGCTGCTACGGCCGCGCCGATGTCGATCAATCCGCCTGCGACGCGTTGCGTCAACCCCGGCAAGGGCTTTCGCGCGCCTTCGCCACCGAGTACTCGCCGCAGGGTCCCGCCGGGCCCAGCCTGTGCGTGACAGTCCCCGATCGCGCCACTCTCATCCAAGCCGTGTACCGGCCCGCCGACTTCATCCAGAACAACTGGGGCACAGCCGAATACGACTGCACTCCGCAGAACTGACAGCGATACCCCGGCTGACGGAGGATTCGTGGACATCACTCGCCGTACCCTGCTCGCCGGCGGCCTCGCCGCAGGAGCCCTGCTCGCCGCCGGCCGGTCCGCCGCGGCCGACCCGGCCCCCGGGCGCACCGAGGACATCCTGGAGAACGATGACGGCGTCCTCGTCTCCGAGGTCACCTGGTACGCGCCCATGCCCGCCGACGCGCTGCCGCACCCGCCCGAATGCGACTACCTGAGCTTCCTGCGCTACCGCTGGTCCGGCGGTCCCGGCGACCCGGCCGCGGCGGACGCGGTGCTCTCCACCCAGGCCGGAGCCGCCGAAGGCCCGGCGTCGCTGGATCCACTGGTGCGCAACACCGTTCGCGAACTCGCCACCAGGGGAATCCACGCCGAGTTCTGGGTGATGGACCGTCGCGACAATACGGCCAAGGACGCCACCGGATTCGAGGCCGCGGTCGCCGCGCGGGACTATCGGGTCGCCTACGACTACTACTTCCGCGGCCAGCCGGTGAACGGCCGCACCTTTGACGGGTTCACCCTCACCGGTGAGCGAGCCAACGTGCTCGCCGATGTCGGGCTGCGGCGGGTCATGGAGGACTGGCACTTTATCAACAGTCACGAAATCCCTGACCCGCTGGTGCGGCGGCGGAAGCTGTTCGTGGGCGGGCACTCCTACGGCGGCCAGATCACCGCGCTCTACCTGGCCTGGGATTTCGGCGATCGCGGCGATGTCACGGAGGCGGGCTGCGGGCAGGCCGCCGGATACGTCAGCTTCGACGGGCCGCTTCCGATCCGCCTTGCCCCCGACCATATTCCGGGCTTGTCCGAGGCGATCCGCATGGGCTGGGACGGCCCGCTGGGCCAGTTGCCCGTCGGAGCGGTGAACGAGGGGCCGCGCCTGGGCGTGCTGCCGCGCACCGTCGCACTGCCCAATATCTTCGACGGCCTGGTCCCCAAGGACCTCGTCCCCACCCCGGCGGCCGAAATCGGGGCCATGCTCAATATCTTCGGCCTCGCCGCGCGCTTCGCGCCCGACGAGGAGAGCATCTTCCCGCGCGAGTTGCCACGGAACTGGAAGTGGGAACTGCTGGGCCGCATCTTCTTCGGCGGCGACCCGGTCAACATGCTCACCCAGCAGACCGGCTTCCGCGACTTCCGCATGACCAATATGGCCGTCCTGGGCAGCATCTTCGACGGCCAGGGCCTGCCCTTCGCCCTGGCCGCCCCCAACTTCGGCACCCTCGACGGCGGCCCGCTGGCCGAACGGAAATTCCCGATCGGCCCCGACTTCAACGGGATTCCTCTCATCGGCTGGGCCACCAGCTTCCTCACCTGGCAGCCTCGCTTCACCCCGACCAGCACCACCCACCTCTACACCTGGCGCAACTACAACCACATCGGCGACCCCTTCGCCTTCCCCCATCTCAGCGCGGACGGCCGACCCATGGACTCGACGGTCGAAGAACATTGTGACGCAACGCAAATCGCCCGCGCCTGCGGCACCGGACGCCTCGGCTACCTCGAACCGTACGTCTCGGCGAAGCAGTACACCGACGAACTCTTCATGCTGGCCGGCGACCGCTCCGGCGACTTCCGGTTCATCCGCTTCGAGGACTTCCGCACCCGCGTCCCCGGCATCCAAATGGTCAGCGCCCAACTCTGGGGCAAATTCCGCTGGATCCCCGGCTTCATCGAACCCGACGCCCTCCTCATCGACCACTACAGCCATTCCGACATGATCAACGCCGCCGCCGTCCAGAACGACGGCACCCCCGACCAAGTCATGTGGAACACCGCTGGATTCATCCAGCGCACCATCGGCCGGTGAAATCCTGAGCACCCATTCGGTCCTCGGTCGGTGGAAGGCTGAGCACCCATTCGGTCATCCCGGCATGCTTTTGGCCGGGATCCACACCGGGGCGACGGATTCCGGCCAAAAGCACGCCGGAATGACGAGGTGGGTCGCGCCGGAGTGACGGGGTGGGTCGC
Source organism: Nocardia crassostreae (assembly GCF_001613405.1). GTDB lineage: Bacteria > Actinomycetota > Actinomycetes > Mycobacteriales > Mycobacteriaceae > Nocardia > Nocardia crassostreae. The sequence goes on along the minus strand of NZ_BDCH01000019.1, from coordinate 241,856 downwards.
GCGGGAATGACTGGGGTTCAGCCCAGGACGCCGAGGACGAAATCGGCGGAGGTGCGGCTGACCGGCTCCGGTAGTCCGTTGTTCTGGCGTTCCGCGCCGGCGATCATGTCCAAGTGGCTGTAGTGCTCGGCGTAGAGCGCGGAGGCGGGCTGGCCGAATTGCAGCCAGGGCAGGCCCAGTGACGGGCCGAGGTTCTGGTAGGGGCGCCAGATGTCGCCGATGATGGTGGTGTTGGGCAGGTGGTCGAGGTAGTCGGTGTAGCGCAGTGCGGCGAGATCGCCGCCGCGGTAACCGGTTCCGGCGAAGACCATGTCGGTCAGCTGGCGGTTCGAGTCGTAGGCGGTGGTGTAGCCGAGCGGTGCCGCGCCGATATCGGCGGCGACGTCGGCGGTGTCGGCGACCTGCTCTTCGGGTGTGGTGTAGGGTGCGCCGCCGTTGTCTGCGAGGTGGAGTTGGTCGTAGTTCAGCCAGCCGTTGAGGCGGCCGGTCGGGTCGGCGGGGCGGACCAGCCGGTGCGCGGACACCACGCCGAAAAAGGTTCCTATGACGGGTAGTTGGGTGAGTTCCGGCGGGATGATCACGCGCTTTTCCACCAAGGGGCCGTCGAAGATGCCGAAGCCCGCCTGCACGCCGTTCGAGGGCATGGAGTTCCTGCCGATGAGCGCGCCCAGCACGGCCGCGTTCGTCAGCCGCCAGTCCCGGAAGTCGGGTCCGCCGGGAAAGAGCGTGCCCAGCAACAGATCCCAGAACGGTGTGCGTGGAATGGCGCGGGGGATATCGCTTTCCGCGTCGGGCTGATAGCGCGCCGCGATGCCCGCGATCGCGATCAGGTTGAACAGGTCACCGGTGTTGGCCACGCCGAACTGTGTTGATTCCGGTGCGATTCCGGATTGGAACGCCGCGTTCGCGAGCGGCATGCCGATCATGGCGTACGCATCGGCGAGCCCGCGCAGCCCGAGCTGATTGGTCAGGAAGGGATCGGATCGAATCGGGCCGTCCACGCCGATGACGCCCGCGGTCTGCAGGAATCCCGGGCCGTCGGGGAAGTCCCACTGCCCGTAATCGGCGGACAGCGGCCCGCCCAGCGAATGCCCGGAGATGAACATCTTGGCCTTGCGGTCGGCGGCAGAGGGCATCTCGCGGCTGTTGATGAAATGCCAGTCCTCGATGGTCTGCCGCAATCCGTAATCACCCAGCCAGCGCTGCCGGGAGTTATCCGCCCAGCCCGAAAATGACCGACCGTCAACGGGTTTGCCGCCGAAGTAGTAGTCCAGCGCCACGTGGTAGTCCTGGGCCCGGTTGGCGGCGTCCATCGCGCTGCGGTCCTCCATGCACACCGGCCGCCTGGCCATCGACCAGTATTCCGCGGTCTCCCCGGCGTCCCGCAGTTTGCGCAGCGTCGAGATCGCCAGCGTGCTCAGCGAACTGGGGCCGCCGATATTGCCCGGCTGCGCACTGATCACCGCGTCGGCCTCGGCCGCATCCGCCGGACCGTCGGTGAACCGGAACCGCAGGAACGACAACGTATCGCAGGCGGCCGGATGCGCCGCGGTCCCCTCCGGCAGCGGCGCATCCCAGGTGACCGCACTGACCGAGATATCGCCGCGCGTCTCTACCGGCACCTCGACCCGCCCCGGCTCGTCGGCCCGCGCACTCGTCGGCATCACGCCCAGTCCGGCGACGCCCACCGTGACCATCAATGCGGGGAGCAGCCCACGCGCGGCCGAAACATGCCGTCGGGTGCCTGTCGAAATGGCCATACCGCGTCAACCTAGCCGCCGTGATACCGCCCGGACACCGGTCGGTGAACCACTGACGTATTCGATCAAGATCTTGTCCGGTGCTGTCGCCCGCCCGAAATGGGGCTTACAGGTCGAGGCGGTAGCGGACGTGTTCGCGCCATGACAGGCCCAGGGCGGACGCCTTCTCGACCTCTACGGCGCGCGCTCCCAGCGTCATCGTGGCGTCGTGGCCGGGGCCCTGATCGGCATCGCCCCACTCGAGCGCTCGCAGGCCGGCGGCGCGGGCGTGCTCGGCGGCGCGGCGGTAGAGCGCGACTACGAGTTCGCGCTCCTCGGCGGTCGGGGGCTCGTCGTCGTAGAAACCTTGTGTGAGACGGTGTATTTCGCGAGGGAGGTAGAGGTGCTGCACGATCGCCGGACCGGGTGTTGCGGGATATACGGTGGCCCAACCGACGAGTTGCCCGGCGCGCCGAGCGGCCACCGTTCCCAGCTCGGGCGCATGCGATCGCAGTTCAGGAATCGGTGTCCGGGCCGCCTCGTACATTTCTTCGATCAGCGGGATGGTGGCATACGGGCCGGCGGCCCAGCTCACTGCGAGTTCATTGCTCGTTGCGTCGGCACACATCGAGCAATCGTATCCGGTCGGCGGCCACGAGAGTCCGGGCGAAAGCCCGTGGGGCCCGTGCCGAATGGCGCGGGCCCCACGGGACAGCCGGTTCAGTTGACTTGGAGGCTGGTGATCTGGATGGAGAGGTCGCGGGCCGATCCCGCCATACAGGGCCCGGCGACCGCGCCGGCGTCGATGCCCGCCTCGCTCACGGTGACCGATCCGCCCGCACCCCTGCCGTCCGTGATGGGGACAGTGTTGGTGACCGGGGGCGGTGCCATGCCGCCGGGGACGTGCCAGGGGCCGGAGACGGTGCTGGTCTGCCCGTCGTCCCAGGTGAGGACGCCATTGATATTCACCTGGGTGTCCCAGCAGCTGGCGGTGCCGGTGAAGTCGCCGTGGAAGGTCTTGACGCCGCAGCCGTCGACGGTGCCGTTGAAGGTTCCGTTCACCGGCGCGGAGTTCATGCCGATGGGCGAGGTGGCGAAGTGCAGTTGCCCGCCGCTGCAGGTTGCCGAGTCCGCGGCGGCCGACGGCGCGAAGAACACGAGCGGGGCGACAGCTGTGGCGACGGCGCAGGCCGCGGCCGCGAAGTGCGGAGTGCGTTTCATGGGGAGTACCTTCTCCTTTGATCGACGATGGATCCTGGTGAAGCGCTGACAGCCACTGAACGGAGACAACAATAGGACAACTCCATGTCAATGAGCTATCAATCAGCGAACTTGTTCGCGGTGGGTGTCGCGTCCACAGGTGGTGAATTTCTGTGTAAGAGCATCCCGCTAGCAACCGTCAATACGCCAATGCGTATTTCTGCGGCGGCCATGCCCGGAAGGTATCGCTCACGCTGGGGTCGCGATCAGGGCGCCACCGCCGTCGCCGTTGGCGTGAGGTGTCCATGAATTGGCGCGAAGCGCCGCATCGGGAGATCTAGCGTGGAGCCGTTATCTGTCCCGGACAGCAGGAGTGGCGGCGAAGGTGCGGCGAGGAATTCTGGCGATGCTGGCGGCGATGGGGGTGCTGGCGTCGCTGCAGTGGCCTGCTCGTGCGGAATCGGATTCCGGGCGGACCGAGGTCGTGCTGGAGCGGGACGACGGCATCGTGGTGAGCGAGGTGCGTCTGGACGATCCGCTGCCCGCCTCGATGGGCCCGCGACCGGCGGCCTGCGACGAAATCACCTATCTGCGTTACCGATTCGCCGACGCGCCCGCGGATCCGCAGCAGGCCGACCGGGTATTCGTCATGCAGCCGGGCGCGAACGCCGGCGCCGTGTCGATGGACGGGATCGCCCGCGCCGAACTGCGGGCGCTGCGGGAGCGCGGCACGCTCGCGGAATGGTGGTCCTACGATCGGCGGCCGTCCTGCGTCGCCGATATGACCGGCATCGAAGAAGGCTGGTGGACAGGCGATTACCACCGGGCGATCGACTACTACTATCGCGGTGCGGAGATCGGCGGCCGCAGGTTCGCGGGCTGGCCGGCCTACACTCAGCTGAGTTTCCTGAAGGACTGGGGCCTGCGGGAGAACGTGCGCGACCAGTACACCCTGCTGACCCGCGAGTTGCCGGACGCGAACTTCCGCGCCGAGAAAGTCTATTGCGGCGGGCATTCCCACGGCGGCCTCGCCGTGGGCGACTTCGCCGCCTGGGATTTCGGTGACGGGGGGCGCGGCCTGGACCAGTGTAAGGCGTTCATCGGCCTGGATACGGTGGACAAGGCCGATGTGGCGGGGATTTCCGAGGATCCGGCCCTGTCGTTCGCGCTGGAGGCGTTCGGCGGCGTCCAGCAGGCCGTGCTGAACCCGATCGTGACCTCCGGCGTCTTCCCGAGTTCGCTCAACTTCGGATCATTCGGCGGCACAGCGGAATTCGCCACCCTGGTGGCCATCGCGGCGCAGGCGGCGTATCAGCAGCCCGATGCGGAATCCGATGTGCTACGGCTGATTCCGCGCGACCCGACGCTGGAACTGATCCTGCGCAACTGGTCCAACGACGCCCTCGACTTCGTCACCGGGCAGAACCAGCTGTGGTCGTTCCGATTCACCAATGAGGCGCTGTTCGGTGTGCTGGTGGACAACAACACCAGTCCGATCGCCCTGTTGCAGGCCAGCGTCGGCGGTCTGGAAGGGCCGGTGACGCACAAGACGCACCCGACTCCGGACTGGTGGGCGCAGCTCACGCCGGTGCGGCCGCTGGTGTCGTTCTTCGGCGTGCACAACCGGGTCGGGCCGACCGACCACGACTCTCTCTACACCTGGCGCGACTACGACGACGTCGCCGGACTGCCCTACACCTCGCCGGAGCTGGAGTCGGTCGACATCCACGACTGGGCACGGCAATTGGCCAGTCCCTACGCCTACGGCGCGATCGAGCAGGGATACGCGGTCAAATTCCTCACCGACACCGCGCTGGCCCTGACCGGAACGCGCAGCGGTGATCTGGCCGCGCTCCGGTTCGAGCGGGAGGCGCAGGCCAAACCCGCGTTGTGGGTGCTGGGCACCGACAGCAATGTCCGCTATCAATTGCAGCTGGCCGATGTGATGCGCCCGTCCACGCCGCGCACCGATATCGCCTGGTGCTACGGCTACACCCACACCGATGTGCTCAGCCCGGCGCAACGGACCGCCAGCGGCGCACCGGAATGCACGGTCGCGAACATCACCGACTTCGTGCTGGACACGCCGCTCTCCGCCGGTCGGCCCAACCGATAGCCCGTCCGGTTCGAGGAGACCATGGAGCGAAAGTTCTTGCCAGCGTTGCTCATCGGCGCGCTCGTCGTCGGCGGCGCGGGGTGCGCGCCCGCCCGGGCCGAGACTGCCGCCGCGGTGCTGTCGGTGTCCGACGGGATCGAGACGAGTCGCGTGCGGTTGCATGATCCGCTGCCGGAATCGGCGGGGCCGCGTCCGGCCGCCTGCGACGATATCGAATACCTGCGCTACCGGCTCGCGGACGGCCCGGCCGACCCGCAGCGGGCCGATGCCGTGCTGGTGGCGCAGCCCGCGGCGTTCATGGGCGCGTTCTCGATGGACCGGATCGCACGTACCACCCTGGGGGACTTGCGAAATCGTGGGAAGCGGGCCGAGTGGTGGTCGCTGCCGCAACGCAGCGGCTGCGCATTCGACAACACCGGCCTGCAAACCGGTGACGCCGGGCGGGCGTTCGACTACTACTACGGCGGCGCGGAGATCGACGGCAAACGCTTCGCCGGATTCCGGCCGGGGAACTTCCTGGCCGACATCGGCCTGCGCCAGATGGCGCACGACGAATACACGGTGCTCACCACGCAGCTGCCTTCCGCCGAATTCCGTTCCAGCCGAGTGCTCTGCGGAGGTCACGCCGACGGTGCGCTGGCGACGGCGGCCTTCGGCGCGTGGGATTTCGGCGGCACCCCGGGGCACACGCTGTGCGCGGGCTTCTTCGGGCTCGACGGCCTGATCAATACCGACTGGCTCGGCCTGGGCGCGAATCCGGTCTTCCAGATCGCCGCCGACGCGGTGCACAGCCGCGGTTACCTCGAGGCGGTCGCGGCCATGCGCGCGGGAACGCTGCCGACGACCTTCGCGGGCGTGCCGGGCATCGGTTCGAAGGCGGTGACCCTGCTGCCCATCGCCGGGCTCGGCGCGGGACCGCAGGAGACCGATCTGCACCGGCGAATGATCGCCAACGGCTCGTCGAACCCCGCCGCCCGCCCGCTGTACGCCGCCTCGTACCCCGAAATGCTGACCGGCGACGCCTTCCTCGGCGCGCTGTTGGGCGACAGCAGCGCCAATATCAGTATTCTGCAGACCGGCATCGGCGAATTCGACGGTCCGACCGCGCCCAAGACCTTTCCGCTGCCCAGCCGGGAGCACGGCCCGCTGGCCGGACTGCTCGGCACCGCGCAACGCGGCGCGCCCGTCGATCCGGATCGCCTCTACGGCTGGCGGCCCGGCGGGCGCGTGGACATCGGGGATCTGGCCCGTCAGCTGTCACTGGTCAGCGGGTCGCTCGGCTACGTGAACCCCTGCTACAGCACCCGCTTCTTCCTCGACCTGGCCGGTGCGTTCGGCGGAGATCGTTCCAGCGCGGCCGATTTCGGCGATCTGCGCTACGAGTCGCAAGTGCGCGCCAAGCCGACGCTCACCGTCATCGGCGACGCGAGCCTGCAAATGGATCTCTATCCGCGACTCGGCCTGCTGCCCGCCGACACGGTCTGCGCCCGCGGCTACACCCACCAGGACGTGGTGACCGGCGCCTCGCGTGACGGTGCGGCGGAACCGGTCGCGGCGGCGGTCGCGAACTTCGTGACCGCCCAATTGCCTCGGCCTTCCTGACCTACCTGTGGTGTGAACCAGGCCACATCGTTCGGTGATGCCGGTCCGGCCTTTCGCCCGAATACGGAGTGCTATGCCCGTTCCCGTATATCTCGGACACCGATACGCATTGGTCGCGGTGGCCGACCCGCCAACCATGGAGTGCGGAACCGGCATAGGTCGTGAAGCCGGCGCTGACCTGACAGAGAGGAAGTGTCGAAATGACCGGAGCTGTGTGGTCGATCGCCGTACGCAGAAGGATGGCGGCGGCCGGAGTGGTCGCGGCGGTGAGCATCGCGGCGATCCTCGGATCCGCCGCGGCGGCGAACGCGGCGGTCCCGCCGCCGCCACCGGGAACATCACTCGGACTCGGCCAGGCCGTGGACGCTCCGGCGTCCCCCGCCCCGGCGCCCGACGCCGCTACTCCGCCTCCTCCGCCGCCGCCCGATCCGACCCAGGTCGCGCTGGCGGCGGTGGGCGCCGCCGCCGCGGCCGCTCTGGTCGGCATCGCGGGCGCGGGCGCGGGCAGCGCCGCGGCGGGAGCCGGTAGCGCGGCGGTGGGCAGCGCGGTGACCGGCAGCGGCATCGTCACCGGCGATCCCGGCAGTGTCGCGGCCGGTACCGGCAGCATGGCCGCGGGGGCGGGCAGCACCGCGGCGGCGGACGCCACCACCGGTCCCTGGTGGTGGTGGTATTGAGATCAGTCGGCCAGTTCGAGACCCTTGGCCAGGACCGGCCACGACTGGTGCAGCGCGTCCTGCCAGTAACCCCAGGAGTGCGTGCCCGCGGGCGGGAAGTCATAGGTGGCGGGGATGCCGAGCTGATCCAGCCGGGCTCGTAGATTGTGGCTGCACCAGTCCACGGCCGCCTCGATGACGCCGCCGACCGCGATCTGATTGAGTAGCCCGCCGATGCCCGGCAAGGCGTACGGCCCGTCCAGGGCGTCGTACTTGCCGGGTATCCCGGTGCCGCTGGAGATGAACAACTCCAGCCCGCGCAACTGATCGGCGTGGACGTAGGGGTCGTTGGCCGCCCACATCGGATCATCTTGCGGGCCGTACATGTTCACGGTGTTTCCGCCGCCCCAATCGTGCACGGCCAGATTGACGAAGGCGTATCCGGCCGGATCGCTGATCTGGGCGCAGCCGCTGTACGCCGCGACCGCGCGATACAGTCCGGGCTTGGCGATCGGCAAGGCCAGCACCGACGTGCCCGAGGTCGAGAGCCCCGCGATGGCGTTGATTCCATTGGCGCCCAGGGCGGTATCGAGCAGCGGCGGAAGCTCCTCGGTGAAGAAGGTCTTCCACTTGTTCACCCCGAGCACGGGATCCGGTGCGCGCCAATCGGTGTAATAGCTCCACGCGCCGCCGATCACCTGAACGACGTTCACGTTCTTGGTGGCCAGGAATGCCAGCGCGTCGGTGTTGTGCTTCCAGGTGGCGGTGTCCTCGCCGCCGCCCGCGCCATTGAGCAGATACAGCGTCGGCCGGGGCGCCGGGGCGCCGGGGCGTCCGCCGGCCGCTGCACGACCACGGTGATGTCCTTGCTCATGGCCGTCGAGCGGACGGCGAGCACAATGGTCCGATCGTCGGGCAGCAGTTCCGCGGAGACGATGACCGAGCCGTCCGGTGCGACGGCGGCGCCGAGCAGATTGCGCGACGTGACGATCGGGTCGTTCTCGGCATGCGCCCGTGGCGAAGTGCCGGCCACCGATGCCATGGCCCAGACGGCACAGGCCAGTACCGTCGTGACGCGACGACCGATCACTCGCGGCCAACCTCCGTTCGATGCCGATCCGGAATGTCGAAATCGGCCCGAGGCTATCCCACGAGCATGCCAGTGCCGGGGTGGCGCGCCGGTGCCGGGAGACCCGGCCCGTCGCCGCCGCCAGCGCCAGGGGCGGCCCGACGGCGGCTGCCACGCGCGGCGGTGCGGTCGGCGGGACCGCCGCCAAGTCGAACTGCCACCGTGCGCGGAGCGGATTCGCCTGGCGCGCAAGCATTTTCATGGTCTCGTGCCTAAAGCAGCCGGACGTTGTTCTTGACGGTGTCGATGACCTCGTCGAGGTTGCCGTTGATGGCCTGCTTGGCCATGCTCAGCGCGAACCCCTCGGCCAGGCCGATGCCCACGTGCGGCGGCAGGCTGAGCGCGTGCTGCTCGACCACCACGTCCAGCAGCGCGGGTCCGGGGGTTTCGAGCAGCCAGGCGACGTTCGCGCTCAGGGTCGCGGGATCCTCCGCCCGCTGCCCGGGGATGCCCATGGCGTCGGCGATGCGGGCGTAGTCGACATCGTCGAAATCGGTGCCATGGGGTTGCAGCCCGGCCTCCTCCATTTCGATGTGCACGAAGTCGAGCCGGGAGTTGTTGAGCACCAACAGTTTCACCGGCAGCCGACGGGCGGCGATGGTCAGCAGATCGCCCATGAGCATGGACAGGCCGCCGTCGCCGCACAGGGCGATCACCTGCCGGCCCGGGGCGGCCAGCGCGGCCCCGATGGCCTTGGGCATGCCGATGGCCATCGACCCCCAGCTGTAGGAGGTGAGCAGTCGCCGATGGCGTCCGGCGGACAGATAGCGTGCGGTCCAGATGTTGGCGGTACCGACATCGCAGGTGAAAACGGCGTCGGCGGACGCGTGTTCGTCGATGGCCGACACCAGGTATTCGGGTCGGATCGGCCGGATCTCGGGCCCGCGATCGACGTATCGGCCCATGCGCTTGCGCCACTTGGCCGTTGCCGTGAGCGCCCGGTGCAGATGGGCGCCGTCGGTCTTCTCCCCGACCAAGGGCAGCAGCGCGGTGACGGTGTCCTTGATATCGCCGACCAATGCGAGGTCCACCGGGGTGCGGCGCGCGAGATTGGCCGGGTGCCGGTCGATCTGCACCTTCACCGGCTTGTCCGGGAGGAAGTCGGTGAACGGGAAGTCGGTGCCGAGCAGCAGGCACAGATCGCAGTGGTGCATGGCCTCGTACGCGCCGCCCCAGCCGAGCAGGCCGGTCATGCCGACCGCATTGGGGTTGTCCCATTCCAGCCACTGCTTGCCGCGGTAGGTGAAGGCCACGGGGGCGCGGAGCCGCTCGGACAAGGCGACCACTTCGTCGTGCGCGTCGCGGCACCCGTCGCCGCCGAAGATCGTGACGCTCTTCGCCGCGTTCAGCCGGGCGGCCAGATCGCGCAGGTCGGCCTCCGCGGGGCGCAGCACGGGCGGACTGTTCAGCGCGGCAACATATTTCCCTTTCGGGACCGGGCTCACCGCGATATCCGGGGCGACGGCGATCACCACCGGCCCCGGTTCGGTCACCGCGGTCTGGACGGCGCGCTGGACGACCGCGCGCGTCTGCGCGGGGTTCACGATCCGGCCGGTGTACAGCGACACGGCCGAGAACGCGTCGTAGGTGTTGAGATCCTCGGCGGTCCAGGTGTCCATCAGCGCTGTCGTGGTGTCGCCCGAGATCGCGATGATCGGCGCGTACTCGCGGCGGGCGTCCATCAATCCGGACGGCAGGTGCATCGAGCCGGGCCCCGCCGTGCCGCACACGGCGACCGGTTGCCCGGTCAGCGACGCCTCCGCGACGGCCGCGAACACGCCCGCCTCCTCGTGGCGGTCGTGCACGAATTCCACGCGGCCGTCGCGGCGCAGGGCGTCGATGAGGGGGTTCAGCGAGTCGCCCACGATCCCGTAGCACCGTCGGACGCCGGCCGAGACCAGCATGTTCCATAGCGCTTCGGCGACAGTCATGGTCATGGTCGCGGTCTTCTCTCACGCGTAGCTTCATCCCGCGCACGGCGGGCCGGGTCAGGACTGTTGGCGGGTCAGGGTTTCCAGCAGGTAGACGAAGGACTCGTAACCGCCGCCGGTGGCGCGCTCGAGGCCGATTTCGCAGGTTCGGTTGTTGCACAGGTACGCGTCGAATCGTCGATCGCCGAGTTCGGTGACCTCGTCGCGGGTGGCGGAGTCGGTCAGTTCCGGGTGCAGGAAGCCGCGATCGTCGGCGAAGCCGCAGCAGGTCGCGGTGTCGGGCACGACGACCTCGTGCGCGAGCGCCGCGGCGAGATCGGTCAGCGCGCCGTCGATCTTCAGGTGCCGGGTGGAGCACGTGGGGTGCACCGCGACGCGATTCAGCTTCTCCCGCAACGTCAGTGCGGGCAGCAGCCGGTCCCGGGCCCAGACGGTGGCATCCATGACGGTCATCGCGTTTCGCCGCCGCAGATTCTCGGGGGTGAGATATCCGGTGACCTCGTCGAGCAGGCCGAGGGTGCAGGAGGCGGCGTCGACGACGACGGGCAGGCGGCCGGAATCGGACCATTCCCAGAGATTCTCGACGATCTTGTTGGCCATGTAGGTGTTGCCGCCTACGTATCCCTTGGAGTGCCACACGGTGGCACAACAGTTTCCGGCCACATCGTGGGGGATCTAGACCGGCAGACCCGCGCGGGCCGAGACGGCGACCAGTGCTTCGGGCAGGCTCGGGCCCGGCTCGCCGCCGGTGGCGCGGCCGAAGATCCGGTTGATGCAGGCGGGAAAGTAGACTGCGACCGCGGTGGCCCGGTCCGTCTGCGGCAGTGCTGCTTTCGCAGCAGGCGGCATCTGCGGCAGCCATGCGGGCAGCAACTCGGTGCTGATCACCCGGCGCAGCAGACCGGTGATCGCCGTCGTCACCCGGGACCCGGCGAGATGCCCGAGTCGCACGGCGGTGCGCGCGATGCGTTCCACGAGCGCCCAGCGTCGGGCGAACAGTAGCGCGATCTTTTCCGTTCGCGAGCTGTGCTCGCTGTGCCGATACGTCTTCATCAGCGTGCCGGTGTCGATGTCGACCGGGCAGGCGATGGCGCAACTGCCGTCGCCCGCACAGGTTTCCACGGCCTCGTACTCGTACTCATCGAGCAGGGCACGCCGGATCGGCGTATCACCACCCTGGCGAATCATCTCCCGGCGCAGCACGATTCGCTGCCGTGGCGTGACGGTGAGATGGCGGCTCGGGCAGACGTGCTCGCAGAAGCCGCATTCGATGCAGTGCTCGACGGTGTCCTCCGCATGCGGCATCGACTGCAGGTTCTTCAGATGCAACTGGGGGTCGCGGGTGAGCACCACATCCGGGGCGAGCAGACCGCCTGGATCGAATGCCGCCTTGATCCGCCACATCAGATCGGTGGCCCGCGGACCCCATTCGATGGGCAGGAAGGGAGCGATCTTGCGGCCGGTGGCGTGCTCGGCCTTCAGCGAGCCGTCGTATTTGCCGATGATGAGATCGACGAGGTCGTCCATGAACGCGGCGTATTCCGCGGTGCCGGCGGCGCTGCCGAAATCGACCATCGGGCAGAAGTGCAGATTGCCCGCGGAGGCGTGCCCCTGTACCGATGGGTGGTAGCCGTGCTTGGCCAGCAGGTCGTTCACATCGGCGACGGCCTCCGCGACCCGGTTGGGCGGGACGCACACGTCCTCGCTGATCATGTTGTGGCCGACCGGCCGCTGCAAACCGAGCAATCCGCCAAGACCTTCGCGAATCTCCCAGCACCCGTTCATCTCCGCTTTGTCGCGGGTGAATCGGCCCGGCTCGGTGAGCGGGCAATCGGCCAGCACCGCTTCCAGTGCCGGTAATGCCGCCGCCAGGGCGGCCGAATCGGCGGCGCGGACCTCCACCAGCAGCGCCGCGGCCTTGTCCGAGACCTCGGACCACGCCGGTTTCCCCTCCGGCAGAACGGAAATCGAGCGCAGCGTCTCGCCGTCGAGCAATTCCGCCACTTGTGCGCCCGCCGCCATGAATTTCGGCACCGTCGTCGCCGCGTCGTCCACGGTGTCGAACATCAGCCAGGCGGCGGCGCGCTCGGGAAGCAGCGGCACGGTGTCGAAAACCGCCTCGGCGACGAATCCGAGGGTGCCCTACGAACACACCAGCAGCCGAGTCAGGATCCCCGCCGGTGTGTCGGCGACCAGAAAGGCGTCGAGGCGATACCCGTTGGTGTTCTTGATCGAGAACTTGTGGCGGATCCGCGCCGACAGGGTGCCGTCGGCCCGGATCTCGTCCTTGATGCGCGACAACTCCGCGACCAGCTCCGGCGCGGCGGCCGCCAGCCGCTCGTCGGCATCGGGCGCGCCGGTGTCGACGATGGTTCCCGACGGCAGGACCACGGTGGCGGAACGCAGTGTGACGGCGGCGGTCTGGGTCACCCCGGCGGCGAAACCGGAGGAATTGTCGGCGATGACGCCGCCCACCGTGCAGGCTGCCGAGCTGGCCGGATCCGGTCCCAGACGGGTGCCGTGCCGTGCCAGTATCGCGTTGGCCATCCCGACCGTGGTACCGGGTCGCACCCGTAACCGCCTGCCGTCGTCCTCGACCGTCGCTCCCGTCCAGCCCGCGCGGACGTCGACCAGGATGTCGTCGCTGAGCGCCTGACCGTTCGCGCTGGTCCCCGCGGCCCGGAAGGTGACGGTATGCCCGGTGCGTCTCGCATAGTCGAGTACCGCCGCCACTTCCTCGGGGCTCCGCGGGTTCACCACCACCTGAGGCACCAATCGATATGGGCTGAAATCGCTGGCGTATCGCACCAGATCCAGCGCACGCGTATGAACCTTCGCCGCGCCCAGCAATGCCTCCAGGTCGTTCTTCAACGCGGTGGGAGTGCCGCCCGCGAGCCGATCCGGAACAGCGTCCGGGTAATCGCCGCGGGGCTGCTGGATCGGCGCCGGACTCGTCATACGCGGTTGAAACAGGCTCACCATCAGCACCTTTCCCTATCGCGACGGGCGGAACTTCCGTCTTCGAGCATCCTGCTGGCAACCTTCATCGCGCCAATGCGTATTCGCGCGGTGGCCATGCCCGGAAGGCATTGCTCCGGTGGGGGACCGGATTCACTAGGCGTCGGAGACGAATTGCGCGGTGACCTTGTCGACGAGGTCGATGAAGGCCTGGGTGGCCGGGTTGACCGGCCGGTCGGCGGGCAGGGTGATGCCGAGGCGGTATTCGGGCAGATCGAGGGTCACCGGGAGCGGTGCGAGATAGGTGTCGGTGGCTGGGATGACGGTTCTGGGGAGCAGGGCGATCATGTCGGTCTGGTGTAGCAACTGGTAGATGACGAGGAACGAGCTGGTCTCCACCAGATTCTGCGGCCAGGGAATGCCGTCGCGGGCGAACAGGTCCTCGAGCTCGCGGCGGACGGCCACGCCGCGGCCGGGCAATACCCAGGGGTAGTCGATCAGATCGCGGAGCCCGAGGTCCCGGGCGTCGGCCATCGGATGGTCGGCGCGCGCCACGAGTTGGCAAGGGGTGCCGCGCATTATGTCGCGGGTGGTGGTCTGCTCGGTGGGCGGCAGCACGCGCGCCACCATGACATCGATGTGGCCCGCCTCGAGTTCGACCTGCAGCTGCGCGGGCGGCCCTTCGCGGACGGTGATCGTCACCCTCGGATGGTTGGTCTTGAGCAGGGCGATGGTGTCGGCGAGCCAGCCCATCGTGCCGCCGATGTGGGTTCCGACGATGACGCTGCCGCGTTCGGCGTCGGCCAGTTCGGCGACGTGGCGTCCGGCCTGGGCGAGCTGGGTGATGACCGCGCGGGCGTGCGCGGTGAAGGCGTCGCCGAAGATGGTCGGGGTGACTCCGCGCGGGCCGCGTTCGTAGAGTTCGGCGCCGAGGATCTGTTCCAGCTCGTGCAGGCAGCGGGTGGCGACGGGCTGGGTGATGTGGAGTTCGGCCGCCGCGCCGACCACGCTGCCCTGGCGGTTCAGGGCGTCGACGAGCAGCAGATGGCGGAGTTTGAGCCGCCCGTCGAGGAGACATGGGACGTCCACGGGCTGAGTCTAACCGCCAAGTATGGATGCCATGAGGTTGCTGTGGAGATATTCAGCGGGTTCGAAGCCTTTTGAGATGATTGCTGGATCCGATGCACTCAGGCGAACATGCCGCTGGGTGCGGCATCGATCTCGGCCTGGATCAAGTGGGGACCCGGGGTGGTGAAGCAGCGTCGCAGGGCAGCGGTGAAGGCGTCCGCGTCGGAGACGCTTTCACCGGGCACACCGTAACCCGCGGCGACCGATACGAAATCGATATCGGGCAGGGTGAGCCCGGGCAGGTCGGGCGTCTTCAGGAACGAGCCGAAATCCACCAGCACCTGGTAGGTGCCGTTGCGGATGATGACGAAGGTGATGTCGAGGTGGTGTTGGGCGGCCGTCCACAGTCCGGTGATGCTGTAGTTGGCCGCCCCGTCCCCGATCAGGGCGATGACCGGACGGTCCGGTTGGGCGAGGGCGACGCCGATGGCGGCCGGGAGACCGTATCCGAGTCCGCTGGCCGCGGCGTAGAAGTAGCTGTTGGGCCGGTCGATCGGGATGGTGTCCCACCAGGCTCCCATCGAGGGGGCCTCGGACGCCCAGGCCGCCTCGGCGGGCCGCTCCCGGGCGAGGATCCGCGCGATCCGGTCTTCGTCGAAGCCCGCGCTGTCGGTGCCGTCGTGGGAAACCCGTTGGGGCAGTGGCCGATCGGTGGTCACCAATCCGGCGAGGCGGGCGAGCGCGTCGGCGGGGTCGCCGATGATGGCATCACCCATCGGGGCACGGGCGGCCTGGTCGGGGTCGGCCGTCACCAGGGTCAATGTGGTGCGCGGAGGCAGGTAGCCGCCCGGCGTCCAGGCGTGGTAGGGCAGGGCGGGGCCGCCGATCCAGGCGATGAGATCGAAGGGGGCGAGTTGTTCGCGGACCTGCTCGACGGTCTTGCCGAGAGTGCCGCGATAGCAGGGATGGTCGGTCGGGAACGAGATCCGGTGATATTCGTCGCTGCCGAATATCACCGGCAGCCCGGCCTTTTCGGCCAGCGCGACCGCGTCGTCCCAGCCGCGGCGGGCATCGACGTCGGGGCCGAGTACCAGCACGGGATGATGGGCGGCGTCCAGACGGCGCGCCAGTTCGGCCAGGGCGATATCGGAAGCCTGTGGGTGCCCGGCGATTTGGCGATCCACGAGGAAGTGCTGGTTGACGGCGTCTGCGGGTTCGCTCCAATCCGACAGCGGCACAGAGACATAGACCGGGCCCGTGGGTGCGGTGGTGGCACAGGCGATGGCACGCGCCATGACCGCGGGCACCGACTGGGGAGACGGCGCCTCGAAACTCCATTTGACCAGTGGCCGGGGCAAAGTGGTGGCATCCCGGTTGGTGAGCATGCCCTCCATGGTGAGCAGCGGGCGCGCCTGCTGCCCGCTCATGATGACCAGCGGGGTGCCCGCCGCGGCGGAATTGACCAGATTCCCCATGGCCTGCCCCACCCCGGACGCCGAATGCAGGCTGACCAGTACCGGTTTGCCGCTCGCCTGCGCGTATCCGTCGGCCATGGCGAGTCCCGCGCCCTCGTGGATCGCGAGGATGTATCGGAAGTCCTCCGGGAAGTTCTGGAGAAACGGCAGCTCGTTGGAACCGGGATTACCGAAGAACGTCGTCATGCCGTGCGCCCGCAGTACCTCGTGGGTGGCCCGGCGCACGGTCCGATTCAGCGGTGTCATCCGCGCTCACTCTCTCCCGAGTTCGGTGGGCCTATTTCACCTCGAAGGTCTGCAGATCGGCGGCGACGGTGGTGTCCCGGGTGTAACCACCGGAACGGATCCGTGACACCCATTCCGATTCGGGGGTCCCCGGAACGTAGTGGCTGATCACCAACCGCTGCGCGTCCGCGGCCTGCGCGACCTCGCCGACCTCGCGTGCCGAGGTGTGGGATCGCTGCATGTAGTCCGCGGGCATCGTGCCGGGCGTCGCGGATGCCTCCGGATGCGCCGGGATATCGAAGATCGCCTCGTGCACCAGCAGGTCGGTGCCATGTGCGAGCGTGATGAGGTTGTCGCTCTTGACGGTATCGCCCGAGAAGGTCACCGACTTGCCGCCGTCGAGGTCGAAGCGGAACGCGAACGCCGGGAAGACGTCGTCATGGCGCACCAGCGTGGCGCTCACCTTGACCCGGTCGTCCGCCATGACCGGAAACGGGCTCATAGTCGGCGAGGTGTTGTTCCAATCCGCCCCCACCGGCGGCAGCTCGATATCGTGCACGGCCATGAGACTATTCGGGTCCGCCAGCCAGGCATCGCGGGCGAAGATGTTCATGCTGTAGGCGTAGGCCTCGGTGAGTTTGTTTGTGAGAGTGACGGTTCCGGGTGTGGGATCGGATGGTGCCACCACGGGCGCGCTGCCGCCGCCCTCCCTGTGCGGCAGCCCGCCCGCCGAACCCGGGCCGTACGCCGGCACCGGGCGGAATCCGGGTGCGTCGGGTTGGAGCAGCCACCCGCCCAGCAGGAAGTAGTTGTAGTAATCCGCGATGTGATCGGCGTGCAAGTGGGTCAGGAAGATGCCCGCCAGATCTCCGAATGCCAGTCCCGCCTTGGCGAATTGCGTCACCGAGGACCGGCTGCAGTCGATGACGTACACCTTGCCGTCCACGACCAGGGCCGAGGAGATACCGACACTCTTGGCGCTGGGTGGCGGTCCTGCTTCGGTGCCGAGCGTGTTCAGGTGCACGCCGGTCTTCGGGACCGAGGAGGACGCGGCCGAACCGCTTGCCGCGTCCTTGCCCTTGGTCGAATCGCAGGCGGTCAGTCCGAGAAACGCCGCGGCGGCCAGCCCGGACGCTAGCATCGATCGCCGACCGAAAGTGTTGTCCAGGCACATGAGGCGACTCCTCTGCCGAGTGGAGGGTGGTCTAGGAGTCGGCGCCCGGCAGCGTGAACGACCAGTCGCCGCCGACCGCCGACCGCTGTCCGTTCGGCCAATCGACCGCGGCCGCGGCCGAACCGTTGGGGCGCAGGCAGGCCGGACCGCCGGACTCGGTCCCGGTGACCCCGGCCGAGGTGACGCCGATGGCACCGGTGCAGCCGTCGATATCACCGGCGACGCTCAACGCACCCGGGGTGCCACCGGAATTACTCGTGCCCCAGGCGATTTCCACGGAATTGCCGGGCGGCGTCGCGGCCGAGGCGGCGCCGCACAGCGCGACGGGAACGATGACGGCGGCGACAACGGCCGTAGCCGCGGAGGTCTTCTTGATCAGCGACATGACGGATCCTTTCTCGAAGGGCCAATGATCCAAATGGGGATCTACATGCAAGAATCGGCCCGCCTGGAAACGCCGACAAATACCTATACACGCCAATCGCTATGCCGTACCCGCATATCCCGCCCGCAGTGGCTCGGATCGACCGTCCGCTCAGTGCGATTGAATGACGCCATTGCACAACGTGTCGGTGCCGCTGCCGGTGAGCCATGTCCCGGTGATCGTGAATGGAATATCCCCCGCCGGGAGGTCGTCACCGAGGTAGATATCGGTGACGGTCCAAACCCCGGTGGTGTTCACCGACTGCTGGATGTTCAGCGTCGGCGCGTAGAACATCACGGGATAATAGATATTGTCGGTGGCGATATTGAGCGTCGTCGGCTGCCCGTGCTCGGCTTCCAACACCGTGGTGTCACACGTCCCGATATTCGTGATCCGCATGCGCAGCGTCTGCAGTTCCTGGGAGTGGGCCGAAGGCGCGCCGAGACCCAACAGGCAGAACGTGGCAAGCACGGATCCGGATCGGCGGAGCAAGCCTGTGCGCATGATCGTCCTCTTCTCTCGGTGGTCGAGGATTCGCGGAGCGTCGAGCCAGGAACTATTGTGCAGGCTACCGCTCCTCTGTGCGCCTTCGATTAGCGCATTCCGCGGTTGTGCACGGCCAATGCTGATTCGCGTGACTCCTATGCCGATATCGCATACCGGTCGAATCGGCCCCGGGTGTTCGTTGGCATCGACGGGGACGAGGAATACGATGTCAGCGCTCGCGCGTGGTTCGCCGCTCCATTCGACATCGCAATCGATTTGAGAGAGAAGGTGCTCGCCATGGTGGTTTCCCGATCTCGGACGGCTTCCTTCGCCGCGGTCGCCGCACTGGTGGTCGCCGTGCTGGCGGGGTATGGCGCGAAGGCCGCGACGGCTCAGCCGGTGTCCGGCGGATTCCATCGTTATGTGGCGCTGGGGGATTCGGCGGCCGCGGTGGGGTCGCTCGGCCTGTTGGAGTTCGACGCCTCACCCCTGTGCGGCCGGTCGTCGGACAACTATCCCTCGGATGTGGCGCGGGGCCTCGGGGTGGGCGAATTCGTTTATGTCACTTGCAGTTTCGCCACCACGGACGCCATGTGGAATCCGCAGACCGCGCCGTTGATGTGGATGCCGCCGCAGTTCGACGCGCTGACTCCGGACACCGATCTGGTGACGATCACCATCGGCTTCAACGACATCGGCTTCGACAACCCCTTCCCGAGCACCCTTGCGGTGGCGGCGGCGAAGATCGGGGCCGTGCTGGACGGGATCCATCAGCGCTCGCCGCGGGCGACGGTGGTGGTGAGCGGCTACATGCCCGCCACACCGCCGACCGGCCCCGGCTGCTGGGGATTTCCGGCGGGCGGCGGTGTCGCGCTCAACGCGATGTTGCGGTCCGTCGCCGCGGATCATTCGGCGTTGTTCGCCGACCCGGGCGGTGTGACCGGCCACGATATGTGCCAGCCGCCCGGCCTCCAGTGGGTCAACCCGCCCTATGTCTCGGTTCCACTGCACCCCAACGCGATCGGGCAATCGTATGTCGCCTCACTGATCATGGATGCGGTTCGAGGCTGAGCGCTCACGAGGGTGCGCGGGCTATGCCGGTTCAGTATGCCCCGCCCCGGGATAGGCATTTGTCGACCATCCGTTCGGCCCCGATAGTTGCTGGTAGATCCGATCCCCGAACCCGAAGGAGGGCCCGCATGATCATCGATGTCCACACCCACATGATGAGCGAGAAATGGCTCGACCTACTGGTTGCCAAGAGCGGGACCTACAGCCTCGGCGATTTTCCGGGTGACAATCGCGCGATCTACAAGGCTTCGACGGCATTCGTGGTCCTTACACCCCAGATGTTCGACTATGACGCGCGTATCGCCGACATGGACGCGGCGGGGGTCGATCTGGCCCTGGTCTCCTTGACGTGCCCGAGCGCCTATTGGGGTGGCGAAGAGGTCAGCACCCAGGCGGCCCGCCTGATCAACGACGACATGGCCGCACAGCATCGAGCCCGACCGGATCGCATCGGATTTCTCGCGACACTGCCGTGGCAGTATCCGGCGCGCGCGGTCGAGGAACTCGAGAGGGCCTGTGCGCTCGGCGCGGCCGGTGTCATGGTGCTGGCCAATATCGAAGGAGTTTCGCTCACCGACAAGCTCTTCGCCCCGATCTGGCAGGTCATCGATGAGCGGGAGCTGCCGGTGCTGGTCCATCCCACGACCCCGCCCGGCGTGGCGGACATGGACATCGACAGATTCAACCTGGTGTTCAGCGTCGGCTTCCCCTTCGACACCACGCTCGCGGTGGCGAGGATGATCTACGACGGTTTCCTTGATCGATACTCGAAGCTGACGATAATCGGCAGTCATGCGGGCGGTACCCTGCCCTACCTCATGGGGAGACTCGACGCGGCCAGCCGCTACTACAAGGCGGCCCGGCTCGTCACCTCCGAGCTCCCGAGCACCTATGCCCGCCGCGTCTACGCCGACGCCATCGCCTATGGGCCCGAACAACTCCGGCTCGCGGCGGAGGTCTTCGGCACGGACCACCTCCTGTTCGGCAGCGACTACCCGCACCTGTCGGGATCGATGAAAGGCAACCTCGACCTGATCGACACCCTCCGCCCCGCGGAGGGTGTCGCGATCAAGGGCGAGAACGCCGCCCGGCTGTTCCGCCTCGCCCCCGCACTGCCCGCAGCCGCCTCGTGAGTGAGACGGCCGCGGGCAGTGGTGGTCGCCGGTTGACCCTTAACCGCTGGGGCCCGATCGGCGGCGATGGGTTTCTGTCAGCGCACCCGGCGTAGTCCTCCGGCGCGCAGTGCCTCGATGCTCGGGTAGCCGTCGACGGCCATGAGCAGGTCGGCCTCGGCCAGCATGGAGCGGAGCAGCTGCACGACGCCGTCCTCGCCGCCGACGGCGAGGGCGTAGGCGTAGGGGCGGCCGACGGCGACGGCGGTGGCGCCGAGGGCCAGGGCTTTGACGATGTCGGTGCCGCTGCGGATGCCGGAGTCGAAGATGACCGGCAGGTCGCCGGAGGCTTCGACGACGTCGGCGAGGACCTCGAGGTTGGGCACGCCGCCATTGGCTTGGCGGCCGCCGTGATTGGAGCAGTAGATGCCATTGACGCCCATGTCGATGGCGCGCTTGACGTCCTCGGGATGGCTGACGCCCTTGACCAGGATGGGCAGGTCGGTGGCCTCGCGCATCCACTTCAGGTCCGCCCAGTCCACCGGAGTGGCGAACTGGTTGGCCCATTCGGCGGTGGCGGCCTCGATATCGTCCTCGGGTTTCTTGTCGAGCAGCTTCAGGAAGTTCTCGTCGGTGAAGTAGTTGGACAGGCAGTAGCCGCGCAGCTGCGGGAAGTTGGCGATCTGCAGGTCGCGCGGACGCCAGCCCAGCACCCAGGTGTCCATGGTGACGATGATGGCCTCGTAGCCCGCCTGCTCGGCGCGGCGGATGAAGCTCAGCGCCAGGTCGCGGTTCTTGGGCGCGTACAGCGAGAAGTACTTCGGGGTGTCGCCGCAGGCGACCGCCAGGTCCTCCATCGGATCGATGGACAGTGTGGACTGGATGGTCGGCACGCCGGTGCGCGCGGAGGCCCGGCAGACGGCGAGGTCGCCGCGGAAGTCCTGGGAGCAGATGCCGATCACGCCAATCGGGGCGGTCATGAGCGGGGAGGGCAGCCGGCGGCCGAGGAATTCGATGGACATGTCGCGTTCGGTGCTGGTGTTGCCCATGCGGGGGACCAGGCCGTAGTTCTGGAACGCCTCGACATTGCCGCGCTGGGTGTTCTCGTCGCCGCAGCCGCCCGCGACATAGGACAGCACCCACGACGGAAGCGCTTCCCGCGCTTTGCGTTCCAGGCTGGGGAAGTCGAAGGGCTGTTTGGGCAGGCGTCCGCGGTTGCCGCCGCGGTAGATCTCGAACTGGTAGTCGCCGTAGCGGCTCAGCAGCTTTTCGGTCATTGTGAGGCTCCTGAAATATGGAGAAATGGTTTGTTGGTCTTTTGGTCTTACCAAAGGATGCACAAACCAACTTACTCTCCGTGGCACTAGGCTTGTCAAGGTGACCGAGAGTGAGCCGACCGACACCGCGGCCCTGTTCCAGCCCATCCGCAAGCAGCGCGCCTTCGAGGTGGTGCTGGAACAACTGGAGGATCTCATCGTCGAGGGCCGCATCCGCCCGGGCGATCGACTGCCGAACGAACGTCAGCTCAGCGAGACCCTCAACGTCAGCCGCCCTTCGCTGCGCGAGGCGCTGCGCGTGCTCGAGGCCATGGACATCATCACGGTCCGCACCGGCGTCGGGGCCGCGGGCGGTTCCATGATCAGCGACCGACCCGGCCGCATGGTGTCCCGCCTATTGCGCTTGTACCTGGCACTGGGCCACTTCTCGGTGCGCGACGTCATGCAGACCCGGTACGCGCTCGAGACCTTCGCCGTGCGTGGAGCGGCATTGCACCGCACCCCCGAACAGCTCGCCGCGCTGCACGAACTGATCGATGCGATGGAAGCCGCCGCCGACGACCAGGAGCACTACACCGAACTCGACGCCCGCTTCCATGTGGCTCTGGCCGGAGCGGCGGGCAATTCGCTGCTGACCTACCTCATGGAGGGACTGCAGGAGGTCTTCGTCCGCCAGATGGCGACGGCGGTCGCGAGTCCGGGCGATTGGCCCACGGTGTTCACGCGATCCTGCGAACACCATCGGGCCATCCTCGCCGCGATCGAAGCGGGCGACCCGGACGCGGCCGAGGCCGCACTGCGCCGGAATCTGGACATCTACCGCGACGAATCGGATTCAGCCGAATCGGCCGAAACTCCCGGTGATATGACGCCGCAGTAGCTCCACTGCCGCGGCTACCTGACCGGTCCCGACCAGCTCGGCCAGCTCGCGGTGCTCCTCCGCGTCCCGCACCGGGTCGTAGGAATTCAAGGCCGCGGCGACCAGGCGCAGCATGCGCTCGGACAATCCGCGGTACATGTCGGTGACGACCGAGTTGCCCGCCGCGGCGACGAGGGTGCGATGGAAGTCCAGGATCGCCTGCATACGGGCGTTGCCGGTGGCTGAACCGGCGGCGTCCGCCTTGGCCGTGAGTTCCTTCCCGAGTTCGGCGAGTTCGGCGTCGCCGCGATGCGCGACCGCGCGCAGGGCGAATTCCTCGATCGTGGTCCGCGCCTGGCTCAGTTCCCGTGCCTCGGTCAGGCTCACCGGCACGACCAGCGCCCCGCGCTTGGGGTAGAGCCTGAGGAACGATTCCGCCTGCAGGCGCAGGAACGCCTCCCGAACGGGTGTGCGTGAGATCCCCAGTTCCTGTGCCACCTGCCCTTCCGATAACAGCTCGCCATCGGCGAAGGTGCCGTCGAGCAGGCGTTCCTTGGTCCATTCGTAGGCGCGATCCACGGCGACTGTCATGCATCTATCTTGCATGAGAGGCGAGTAATAGGATGTATTTATCTTAGATATAAGATAGATGCAACTAGCGCCTGAGGAGGAAGAAACCTATGGATGCCATTGCGTCCGCCCCGGACATCGCGCGGGGACCAGCCGCAAGCGGCGGCCGGAAATTCGCCGCTGCGGTGGTCGACGTGCTGATCCTCGTCTCGGTGTGGTTCGTGCTGTCGGCGATCGCGCTCGGCGAGGCCGCGGAGTCCGCCACCCGATTGTGGAAGGACTCGCACGGACTACAGCAGATCCAGGTGGTGTGGCCCGGAGGAATGGTCTGGACCGGGCTCGTCACCATCGTCGTCGCGATCGTCTACTTCCTGGGACTGCGCGGCCGCACCCTCGGCCGTCTCGCCGCGGGCATCACCCCGGACGGCCTGATTCGCATCGATTCGGAAGAGGACTGAACCCATGGAATCCCTTGTCCTGGCGCTGATGGTCGCCACCTTCTTCCTCTGCGTCTCCCGCCCCACCATGCGTGTGCTGACCGGAATGGGCCTGCTCACCCTGGCGACGGTGCTGATCACCTTCCTGGTGCACTCGCACACCCTGTTCACCCCGCTGCGCTTCTGAGGAGCACCGACATGGCAATCACCGATATGGCACAAGCAGTTTCGCCGCGGTCGGCCGCGGCGACCGACCGGGGACCCGCGTGGGGTCGCTGGATCGGGATCGTCTTTCCCCACGTCTATGTGCTCGGCATGTGCGGCGTCCTGTTCGGCGGCTACTTCATGCAGTTCGGCCTGCACGAGTACCCGTGCCCGCTGTGCATGATGGAGCGCGTCGGCATGATGCTGTCGGCACTGGGGCCGATGTGGATCCTGTTGCGCGCCCGGGCATTCGGTCGCATCACCGGCTCCGACTTCGCCACCGGCTACGGGTTCTCCGTGGTGGCGAGTCTGCTCGCATCCATGATCTCGGTCCGGCACGTGCTGCTGCACGTCAACGATCTGGGCATGGGCGGCATTGTGCTCGGGCTGCACACCTACACCTGGGCGTGGATCACCTTCATGCTCGCCACCCTCGTCTCGGGCCTGATGCTGTTGTGCTCCAAGTACTTCGTGCCCGGCGAGGTGCGTTTCGGCGGTTGGTCCCGCGCCACGCTGTGGATCTTCGGGGCCTTCCTGGTGACCAACTTGATCTGCATGGTCTTCGAGCAGGGACTGCACCCGCTGCTGCCGCACCGGCCGGACTCCTACGAACTGTGGCAGCTGTTCTTCGGCTGATCCGGACCACACCGCCCAACCCACCGGCACCGCGGCCGGGCTCGGCAGAGCCCGGCCGCGCCATTTCCGAAACACCCACGACAGGAGCAGAACTCGTGCACAGGCTGATCACTGACCTCCCACCCGCGCGCACCGCCCGCGGCGCGGTGGCCTTGACCGTCGGGCTGATGACGAGCCTGCTCCTCGGCGGCCCGGGAGCCGCGCTGCCTGTGGTCGGCGGGCTGTGCACGATCAACGCCGACTGCGACGAACCCGCGCCGCGCCGACTGCCCCGGCTGCTGGCCACGATGGCGGGCGGCGCGGGCGGGGTCATGGTCGGCGCACTCGTGCACCGCCCCGGTCCCTGGCAGGTGCTGGCCCTCACCCTCGCCGGACTGGCCGCCGGGCTGATCGGAACGCACGGACCGTCGGGGCTGCTGTGCGGGCTCAAACTGCAGATCCTCACCACCATCGGAATCTCGCTGCGCGGGACGGTTCCGCTGTGGCAGGCGGCCGGGCTCTACCTGCTCGGCACCTTGCCGATGCTCGCGCTCGTCATGGTCGAACTGGTGTGGGCGAGCGACGAATCCGCCCCGGCGCGAACCTGGCGTCCCGATCCGCTGCGCGCGCTGCGGCTGGGACTGTGCATGGGATCGGCCTCGCTGGTGGCGGTGCTGATCCATCCGGAGCACTCCTGGTGGCTGCCGGTGACCGTGTGCCTGGTCTTCCGGGTCAACGAGGACCGGATCGGATACCGGGTCGCGCACCGGTTCGCGGGCACGATCCTCGGCCTGCTCCTGACCTGGGCGCTACTCGAATTCGTCTCCTACGGTTGGACTCTCGTCGTGGTGGCGGCCGTGATCGGCGCACTGCTGCCGGGCTGGACCGATCAGGCCTACCTGCTGCACACCATGCTTGTGACGGTGATCGTGCTGGCGCTGGCGGGACCGGGTGGCGGGGGCCTGCTCGGCGCTCGCCTGCTCGACACCGCCATCGCCTGCGTCATCGTCGTGATCTTCTGGTATCTGCTGTGGCCGCCCGGCGGCCGCGCCCGGCGGCGCCGGACATTGCTCGAGCCTCTCGCCGAGCCGGTTGTGCTGCCCGCCGCCGCGGAGAAGGGCTAGCCCGCGCCATCTCTGCCCCGGAAATCCCAGCGCACCAGGCGGTCCCGGAGCTGGAACGGCTCGGCATTCGACGCGCCCGTTTCGTTCGCGAGCACGCCGACGTCGGCTGGGGCTCACTCGTAGGCGTAGTCGTCGAGGGGGAAGCGGCCGCGGTTGCGGACGGCGGTGTTGGCGCCGAAGCGGACCAGGGAGGGATCGCCGTGCGGGTCGAAGTAGTAGCTGCGGGAGGATGAACAGTCGGCGAGGGTGAACACGGCGTCACCGGTGAGGCGGGTCATGCGCTCGAGGTAGCGGTCATTGGCCGACTCGGTGATCTCGAAGACCTGCGCGCCACGGGCATTCATCTCGCCGAAGAGCCGCGCCATGTGCGCCATCTGCTCCTCGATGGTGAAGAAGTAGGACAGCACGTTGAACGAGTACGGGTTGGCCAGGCCGAGGAAGTTCGGGAAGTGCGGCAGCGTCAAGCCTTCGTAGGCTTGGAAGCGGTTGTCCCGCAACCACTTTCCGAGGTTGCGGCCCTCGCGCCCGATGATCTCGATGGCGGGGAAGTTGGTGTCCCACAGGTTGAAGCCGGTGGCCAGGACCAGGGTGTCGATCTCGGTCTTGCGGCCGTCGGCGGTGACGATGCCGTCGAGTTCGATCCGGGCGATGCCGGTCGTCTCCAGGTGCACGTTCGGCCGGTTGAAGGTCCGGAAGTAGTGGTTGGAGAAAGTGGGGCGCTTGCACCCGAATTCGTATCGCGGCGTGAGCGATTCGCGTATCTGCGGGTCTCGCACCTGAGCGCGCAGGTGGGTGCGGGCGATGGTGGTGGCGGTCTTGTTCAGGAACGAGAATCGCCGGTAGTGCAGGGCGGCCGCGATGAGCAGTTCCAGCATCGCCGTATTCGCCAGGTGCGCTTTGCGCTGTGTCGCGGGTACCCGTGCGAACAGTTTCTGCGCCGCGCGCGGCATGGCGAAGTCGAGCTTGGGCACCACCCAGATCGGCGTGCGCTGATAGACCGTGAGTTCGCTTGCGGTGCAGGCGAGTTCGGGAACCAGCTGCACGGAGGTCGCGCCGGTGCCGATGACGCCGATGCGCCGTCCGGCCGGATCATAGGAGTCGTCCCAGTTCGCGGTGTGAATGACGGTGCCCGTGAACGAGTCCACGCCCTCGATATCGGGCGTGCGGGGCTGGGACAGGTAGCCGGTCGCGGTGATCAGGTATCGCGCGGTGATCGGGTCGCCGTGCGCGGGCGTCACGATCCACTGCCGGTTGTCCTCATCCCAGCGTGCGCTCTCGACCGGCGTGCCGAATCGCATGCGGCGGCGCAGGTCGTACTTCTCCGCGATGTGGTCGGCGTACTGCTTGATCTCCGCGCCCGGTGCGAACAGCCGCGACCAGTACGGATTCGGCTCGAAGGAGAACGAGTACGTGACCGAGGCGATGTCCACGGCCAGGCCCGGATACCGGTTCACGTGCCAGGTGCCGCCCAGGTCCTGCTCGCGGTCGAGGATGACGAAATCCTCGATCACCATGCGCTGTAACTGGATCGCGGCCCCCATACCGCCGAATCCGGCTCCGACGATCACCACGTCGTGCTGCGGTGCCATAGTGTTCACTCCCTTCTGTGACTGATGGCGGGTTCAGCGCCGTGCCGTGGCGTACGCGTCGAGATCGAACTCGCGCGTGAGGCGATGGAAGGTATAGGTGAACCCCGGCCAGATCGTGGGATTGTTGCCATGCTTGTCCAGATACCAGCTGGCACAGCCGCCGGTGTTCCACACGCTGTCCGCCAGCCGAGCCTGCACCCGGGCATTGAATTCGTCCTGCGCGTCCTGCCTGACCTCGAGCGTGCGCAGGCTGTGCCCGCGCATGATCCGGATGGCCCCGACGGCGTAGTCGATCTGCGATTCGATCATGAAGATCTGAGAGGTGTTGCCGGTGCCCGTGTTCGGGCCGTACAGGAAGAACGCGTTGGGAAAGTTCGCGATGGTGGTGCCCTTGTAAGCCTGCATGCCTGACTTGTCGAAGACCTCGGCCAGACTGCGCCGTCCCGGCCTCGGATCAGGTCGAAGACGGGGGAGTCGACGACCTGGAAGCCGGTCGCCACCACCAGCGCGTCGACCTCGCGGATCGTGCGGTCCGCGGTGATCACCGCGTTCGACAGAATCTCCGCGATCGGCTCGGTCACCACCTCCACGTTGTCCCGGGCCAGCGCCGGATAGTAGTTGTTGGACAGCAGGATCCGCTCGCAGCCCAGCCGGAACTTCGGCCGCAGCTTGGTCCGCAGCCCGGGATCGCGAATCTCCCAGTGCAGCTTGGCCTTCGCCAGCAGCTCGAGCGGGCGCACCCAGGCCGATCCGCGCGTCAGGGCGAACGCCAAATACTCTCGCGCGGTGTAGATTCTGGCGCGGACGAGCGCCCGATACCCCGGCACGAGCCGGAAAGCCGCCTGCTCCAGCCGGGTATAGGGCCGGTCGGCGCGCGGCAGCACCCACGCCGCGGTCCGCTGGTAGACGTCCAGGCGCCCGACCGTGCCCGCGATGGCGGGAATGATCTGGATGGCAGAGGCCCCGGTGCCGATCACGGCCACCCGCTTGCCGGTGAGATCCACGTCGTGGTTCCAGCGCGAGGAGTGGAAGACCTCTCCTGCGAAGGTCTCGATGCCCGGGATCTCGGGCATCGACGGCTCGACCAGCACCCCGAACGCGCCGATGAGCACATCGGCGGTGAATTCCCCGTGGGTGGAATCGATCTCCCACCGCGCGTCGGTGTCGTTCCAGCGCGCGGCGTTGACCGTGCACCCGAATATCGTCTTGGCGATCACCCCGTATCGGTCGGCCACGTCATGGAGGTACCGGTGGATCTCCGGTTGCGGTGAGAACGACCGCGACCACGACGGATTCGGGGCGAACGAATACGAGTACAGGTGCGACGGCACGTCGCAGGCCGCGCCCGGATAGTGGTTGTCGCGCCAGGTGCCGCCGACCGCGGTGCCGCGCTCGAACACTAGATAGTCGCGGTAGCCGTGTAATTCGAGCTTGGCGGCCGCGCCGATCCCACTGAATCCGGCACCGAGG
This sequence comes from Nocardia crassostreae, assembly GCF_001613405.1. GTDB lineage: Bacteria > Actinomycetota > Actinomycetes > Mycobacteriales > Mycobacteriaceae > Nocardia > Nocardia crassostreae. Next base: position 213,345 of record NZ_BDCH01000019.1, on the reverse strand, counting down.
ATCGCGATGCCGACGTGACGCGGCGTGGGGGAATCAGAGGGCATCGGAAGACTCCTGAGCGGTGTAGCGAATGGGTTCGGCGGGAACGACGCCTGGCTTGGGTGCGATGAGGCTCATGGCGCGCTCGGCCATGGCGGTGATGGTCAGGCTGGGATTGAGCCCGACATTGGCGGGCACGGCCGCGCCGTCGCACACCAGCAGGCCGCGATAGCCGAACACCTCGTGCCGAGTGTCCACTACACCGGTGTCGGCGGACTCGCCGATGACCGCGCCCCCGAGAATATGCGCGGTGGTCGGGATGGCGAAGATCGCTTCGGGGGCAGCGGCTTTCACCACGCCGCCGATCTTCTCGGCGATCCACTTCGTGGCGTCGTATCCGGCTTGGATCGTGGTCGGGATCGGGTGGTCGGGATCCTGCTCGGTGGTGAGTACCGGATGACCGGTCGGCAGTCGGAACCGCACCCGCAGCGAGATGGCGTTGTCCTGGGATTGCATGGTGGTCAACAGCATCTAGCGCCGCGACGCCTTGCTGATCCGGCTGGCCCGCGCGAAGCGCAGCGGATGGCGCAGCACGTTCAGCAGGAACCACAGCGGCCGGGTGCGTTTGCCGCCGGTCGGGGTGGCCAGTGTGGTCGCCAGCGACATGATGTCGCCATTGCCGCCGTAGGTGACCGGTTGAATATGGGTATCGGGACTGGGGTGCGCGCCGGAGGTCAGCGCCAGTCCCCGCGAGAAATCGCGCGCGTCGTCCGGGGCGGTGATCCCGAGAATGGTCTCGCTATTGGTGCGCACCAGCTCGCCGAGCCGATCCGAGATACCGGGCAGCGACCCGGACATCTTGCAGCGCAACAGAAGTCGATTGGTGCCCAGCGCCCCGGCCGCCACCACCACGCCTCGCGCGGTCACCGTCCGCCGGTCTCGCCGCAGCCAGCGGCCGGTGCGCACGGAGGTCACCGCGTACCCGTCGGACCCGTCGGCGGCCCCGAGCGGCCGGATGTCGGTCACGCTGCGCTCCGGCAGAATTCGCGCCCCACGCCGTTCGGCGAACCACAGATAGTTCTTGACCAGGGTGTTCTTGGCATTGTGGGGACAGCCGAGCAGGCACCCTCCGCAGCGGATGCAGCCGGTGCGCTCGGGCCCCTCGCCTCTGAAATACGGGTCGGGAACCGTCTTTCCGGGTTCACCCAGGAAGACGCCGACCCGGCTGCGCGCATAGGTGTCGCCGAACCCGTGCGCCTCGGCGTACTCCTTGACCAGCGTGTCCGCGTCACCGTCCGCGTCATAGGTGACAACGCCGAGCATCTTCTCGGCGGTCTCGAAATGCGGCGCCAGTTCGGCATCCCAATCACCGAGGTGCGCCCACTGCTTGCTCCGCGCGAACTCCGGCCGCGCGCGGTAGAGGGTGTTGGCGTATCCCAGCGACCCGCCGCCGACCCCCGCGCCCGCGACGATCAGCACATCCTTGAACAGGGTGGCGCGGAAGAAGCCCTTCATGCCCAGCGACGGGAAGAAGAAGTACCGCCGCGCGCTGAGCGCATTGGGCGGGAACTCGTCATCGGCGAAGCGGCGACCCGCCTCCAGCACCCCGACGCGGAAACCCTTCTCGCTCAACCGCAAGGCCGAAACGCGGCCGCCGAACCCGGAGCCGATGACCAGCCAGTCGTAGTCGAACGACCCCGCCGCGGCATCGGATTGCGGCGAGATACTTCCATGGGCCATCGAGCGACTCCCTTGTCGGCGCTAGCTGAACGTTACGCTAGCTGAACGTTATTAGGATAGTATTGCTATTCGAATAGTGTTGCAATGCCAAATTTGGCCGACGGGAGTGCCGCGTGATCGGCGCTCTCCTCCCGCGGTCTCAGTCGCCGTCGGGTTCGGTGTGCGCGAGTTGGGTGCTCCACAGGCGCAGGGTGCGGGCCATCAGTTCCGCGGAGAGCGGTTCGTCGATGGTGCCCGCCGCGCGCATGCCCGCCAGGCCGGAGCTGGTGGCGAGGATGGCGAGCACGGCCTCGTCGGCCTGCTCGATGGTGTTGGTGCGAGCCATGTTCTGCTGCATGGCCACCGTCATGAGTGCCCGGAGGGTGTCGATCTGCGAGGTGGCGGCCGCGCGCTGCTCGGGATTGTTGCGCACCGCCAGCGCGTATTCGGCGGCCAGGACGGTCAATTCGGTATCCGCGGCCAGGGTCTTCCACCAGCGCATGAACGAGGCGATCTTGTCTTCGAGGTCCTCGCCGGAGCTGCCGACCTGGGTGACCAGATTCGTGAACAAGCGGGCGTAGCGGCGTTGCAGGACCTCGTAGCAGAGGTTCTCCTTGCTGCTGAAGTTGGCGTAGATGGCGCCCTGGGTGCGGCCCGCCGCGGCGGCGATCTTGGCCACCGTGGTCTCGTGGTAGCCCTTGTCCAGGAACAGTTCCTCGGCCGCGTCCAGTACGTCCTCGCGCGTCTGCTGTTGAGCTTCGGCGCGGCTGACCGGCTTTCGCCCAGCCCGCATCTCCAACCTCGATTCCCTCGTCGTCCCCTGCTCTATACCAGACGCGTCCCCCGAGTTCTGAGAGTCTTTGGTGAGTATATTGCACCGCTATTTTAATAACGCTACTATCCGAAACGCCGAGATCTTGTGCGGCAGCTCACTCGACAATGAGGTGGAGGATCCGAAGATGGCTGTTCCGGCTGCGGAATCGACCCGTTCCGGCCGCTCGGTCGTTGTCGCCGAACTGCCGCGCCGCGCCAGCCTGCGACTGCGCCTGGCGCACCGGCTCTCCTTCGCCGTCCTGCGCACCGTGTTCGATCTGTTCGCCGCCGTCGACCGGCGCGGACTGGTGAGTGCGGCGGTGCTCCAGCGCATGCTCGGGTTGTTCGACCCGTTCATGATCTTCCTGCGCCCGCGCCGGGGCACCCGGCGGCGGCGAGTCGCGTTCGAGAACTTCCGCGCCGAATGGCTCTGGGACGATGCTGTCGGCGACCCGGAGGCAATGGCGGATCCCGCGGCGATCCTGTTCTTCCACGGCGGCGGCTTCGTCACCTGCGGCCTCAACACTCACCGCCGGTTGGCGGCGCGCATCGCGCGGGTCAGCGGACTGCCCCTATTCAGCGTCGACTACCGACAGGTTCCCCGCGCCCGCATCGCCGAGACGGTGCAGGACGCGCTGGAGTCCTACCGGTTCCTGCTGAACCGGGGCTTCCCGGGGCATCGCGTCATCCTCGCCGGTGATTCGGCCGGGGGCGGTCTGGCGTTCACACTGGCGTTGGCCATCCGCGATGCCGGATTGCCGATGCCTGCCGCCGTCTCCACGATGGCACCGTGGGCCGACTACCACTCGACCCGCCGCTTCGAGCACCCCAACGATCGCACCGATGCCTACCTGTCGGCAGCGGTATTTGGCCGTGCCGTCGAAGTGGGGGATGGCCGTCGACGGCCGGGTGGACCCCGCGTGGTCGCCGGTCCATCACGACTTCACCGGCCTGCCACCTGTGCTCATTCAGGTCGGCTCCACCGAGGTTTTGCTTGACGATGCCGAACAACTGGCCGCCCGCTGCGCCGAGGCGGGCGTGCCCTGCACGCTTCAGGTCTGGGACAACGCCATTCACGTCTTCCAGTCCGCCGCCGACTTCATCCCCGACGCCCGGCAGGCCGTCGAGGCGATGGCCGCCTTCCATCGGCGCGTGCTCGATGAGGGGTCTGCGGCTTCGGCTGCGGCCGTGCCGGACAAGGCGTCCGCATGAGCGGGGGTGGCCCGGGCGAAGGGGGCGGTCCGGAGACCGTCGCGCGTATCGCCGGTAAGAATCTGGCCGAGACCGCGGGCTCGACCCTGCGGACGCTCGGGCGCGTGGTGGATCTCGGTCTCGGCGTAGTGCGCGGCACCGTCTCCGATATCGCGCACCGCCGGTTCCAATGGCGCGAGATGCTGCACCAGGCTTGGTATCTCATCACCGTGACCGCGATTCCCTCGGTGCTCATGGCGATTCCGTTCGGTGTCGTCGTCTCGGTGCAGGTCGGCAATCTCATCCATCAACTGGGCGCGGACTCGCTGCTGGGCGCGGCGGGCGGGCTGGGAGTGATCCAGCAGGGCGCTCCGATCGCCACCGGGCTGCTGCTCGGCGGTGCGGGCGCGTCGGCCATCGCGGCGGATCTGGGCGCGCGGACCATTCGCGACGAGATAGACGCCATGCGCGTCATGGGCATCGATCCGGTGCACCGACTGGTGATTCCGCGTGTCACGGCCATGCTGCTGGTCGCGCCGCTGTTGAATATCCTGATCATCTTCGTCGGCATCGTCACCGGTTACGCGGTCGCCATCGGTGCGCAGAATGTGACGCCGGGCAGCTACTGGGCTACCTTCGGCTCCTTCGCCGTCCTCGGCGACGTGTGGATCTCACTGGCCAAGGCCATGCTGTTCGGATTCATCGTGGTGATCGTCGGCTGCCAGCGCGGGCTGGAGGCGGGCGGCGGGCCGCGCGGCGTGGCAGACGGCGTGAACGCCGCGGTGGTGCTGTCGGTGGCCTCGATCATCCTGGTCAATCTGGCGATCACCCAGGTGGTCACCATGTTCATGCCGATGCGGGTGGCGTGATGGCGGCTCCCTATATTCCCAAGGGCCTGCGCTGGGCTTACAGCGGTGCGCGGCATCGGAGCCGGATCTTCCTCGGCATCGATTCGCTCGGCTTCCTGCTGGGTTTTGTGTGGCAGGCGCTGTCGGCGATTCCCTTGACGCTGCGGCGGTACCGGGGCGAGACGTTGCGCACCATCACCGATATGACCTGGGGCCGTGGCTCGTTGATCGTCGGCGGCGGCACCGTGCCCATGCTGGTGGTGCTGGGCATCGCCATGGGCGCGGGCACCGGCATCCAGTCCTTCGCCGCGCTGGACCTGATCGGCATGGGCCCGGTCACCGGCGTGGTGTCGGCGTTCGCCAATACCCGCGAGCTCGCGCCGATCGCCGCGGCGGTCGGGTTCGCGGCGCAGGCGGGCTGCCGGATGACGGCGGAGATCGGGTCCATGCGCATCTCCGAGGAGATCGACGCCATGGAATCGCTTGGTCTGCGGTCGGTTCCGTTCGTGGTGACCACCCGGGTCATCGGCGGGGCCATCGCCATCGTGCCGACCTACCTCATCGCCCTGATCCTGAGCTATCTGGCGTGCGCGGGCGTGGTGGTGGCGCTGCACGGTCAGGCCGGGGGCGTGTACGACCACTACTTCTTCCAGTTCACCAGCGGATACGACGTGCTCGCGTCGGTGGTCAAGATCCTGGTCTTCGCTGTCGCGGTCATCCTGATCCACTGCTACTACGGATTTTTCGCCACCGGCGGCCCGGAGGGCGTGGGCATCGCGTCGGGGCGGGCGGTGCGCGCCAGCTTCGTGGCTATCGTCGGGCTGGACATGGTCCTGACCCTGCTGCTATGGGGCGTCAATTCCTCGATCGAATTCCCGGGGTGAGCGCGGTGCCCAATTACGGACTTCCGGGTGTGGCGATGCGGCCGCGCCACGCGCGCGTCGCGGGACTGATCGCGATCGTCGCCGTCGTCGCGATCGTCGCCGTCTGGTCGATGGGACGCGGCGGCGACACGTCGGCGCTGCGAATCCAATTGCGCGCCATGCGAATCGGTGAGGGCGTGGTGGAGGGCACCTCGGTGAGGCTGGACGGTGTGACGGTCGGCCGCGTGGACCGGGTGGGGCCCGCCGACGGCGACCGGGTGCTGCTGACACTGGATCTGAATCCATCGCTGGCCACCGGCCTGACCGACGCTCTCACCGTCGACTACGCGCCGGAGAATCTCTTCGGTATCAGCACCGTCGCCCTGCACCGGGCCCCGGGCGGCACTGCGCTGCACAACGGGTCGGTGCTCGACCTCGGCGACAGGGTGAACGACGTGACCATGGGCGCGCTGCTGCGGCAACTCACCCAGACCTCCAATGAGGTGTTCACCCCGGAGCTGACCACGATGCTGAACCAGTTCGGCGACAACCTGCGGGCCTTCACCCCGCTGCTGCAGACGATGGTGAGCATGAGCCGCACGATCGCAGATACCCAGCGCTACGCGCCGTCGTATCTGATCGACCAGTACGCGTCGGTGTTCAACGGCGTCGGCGCGTTCAGCTCCGCCACCTTCAAACTGCTGGACGCGGTGCTCAATATCGAAGTCTTCCAACATGACCGGGCCCAATACGACTACGCGCTGACGGTCCTCAACGACCAGGCGTTCCCGCTCATCGGCGCGGTCGGTGCCGCGGCCCGCACCCATTTCCTCGGCTATACCGACATGCTGACCCCGCTGGTGGCCGCCATCGCCGCCACCGTGCCGGACCCGGCGACCTCCCGGGCTCAGGTGACCGAGCTGATCGACCGGCTGAACCGCGTCTTCTCCGACACTCCCGACGGTCCGGCGGTGAATCTGGCGGTGACGCTGCGCGGCGTCCCGGGCATCGCGGTGCCGCTGCTCGGGCAGCAGACCCTGGCCGCCCTCGGCGCGCCGAGGGCCGGGAGGTGCGCGATGAAGCGCAAGACGACCCTGGGCGTGTCCTGGCGGCTGGCTGTGTTCGCCGCGGCCATGATCGCGCTGCTGGTGGTCATCGCCGCGGCCATCACGCGGCCCATCGGCGGCGAAACCGCTGTCTATCGCGCGGAATTCACCGATGTCAGCGGTCTGAAGACCGGTGACGGGGTGTGCATGTTCGGCGTGGAGGTCGGCAAGGTCACCGCGATCACGCTGCACGGCACCACGCCGACTGTCACCTTCACCGTGCGGCGGGACCGGCCGGTCTATCGCGGCAGCGTGCCCGCCATCCGGTATCAGTCGCTGACCGGGCAGCGGTATGTCGATGTGCGCCAACCCGATCAGGCGGGCGAGAAGCTGCCGGCGGGCGCGACCATCGACGCCGATCACACCATTCCGTCCTTCGACATCACGCAGCTGTTCAACGGTCTGCAGCCGGTGCTGTCGGAGTTCTCGCCGGGCGCGCTCAATCAGTTCGCCGAGAGCGTGCTGGCCGTCATCGAGGGCGACGGCTCCGGAATCGGGCCCGCGCTCGACGCTTTCGAGCAGATGAGCCGCTACGTCACCGATCGGCAGACGGTGGTGTCGGCCGTCATCGCGAACATGCAGGCCATCTCCACTCAGATCGGCGGGAAGTCACCGTATCTGATCACGCTGCTGCGCGGCATGGCCGACGTGTTCACCGCCTTCCGCGACAAGCTCGCCGGCCTGATCGACTTCGCCGCCGTCGCGCCCTCGGCGCTGGGGCCGCTCAACAGCCTGATGCGGACCCTCGGCTTCACCGAAGGCGCGAACCCGGATCTCGAGCGCGACCTGAATCTGCTGTTCCCCGAACCGAATCAGCTCGCCGACGTGCTCGGGCGCCTGCCGGGACTGTTGCAGGCGCTGGCCAAGGCGCAGGGTGCCGGACAGACGAATCTCACCTGCTCCAAGGGCCAGGCCGCGGTGCCGGCGCCCCTCGCCGTCTTGATCGCCGGGCAAAGGATTTCGGTATGCCAGAAGTGACCCCGGAATCGACATGGCGCAAGGCCGTTCATGAGTACTTCGCGGCGATGGCCGGTCGTGCCGCACACGTCGACCGGCACGAGGCCGCCGCATCGCGGCGGCAGCTGCGGCTCGGCCTGCTGGGCGTGGCCTCGGCGGTGGTGGTGCTGGCCGCCGTGGGCATCGTGTACGCGCTGCCGATCGGCAAGGACACCTTCACCGCGGAACTCAGCGAGGCGCAGTCGATCAAGGCGGGGGATCAGGTGCGGGTGTCGGGGGTGACCGTCGGGTCGGTGACATCGCTGGAGCTGGGCGAGGACCGGGTCCGCATGACCTTCACCGTCGACCACGACGTATTCCTCGGCGACCAGATCAGCATGGAGATCCGCATGCTCACCGTGGTCGGCGGACACTACCTGGCGCTCTTCCCTGCGGGGGACAAACCGCTGGGCGACAAGACCATTCCCGCCGAGCGCGTGCGGCTGCCCTACAGCCTGATCCGCACGATGCAGGCCGCCGCCGCGCCGGTCGCCCAGGTCGACGCCGATGTGCTGCGCCGCAATATCGCCGCCCTGCAGCAGTCGCTGTCGGAGAATCCGGATGCGCTGCGCCGCATCGGCACCGCCATGGAGACCTGGGTCGGCACCCTCAACCGGCAGAACAGCGAGATCTCGCAGGCGCTGACCGTGATGGACGAATACCTGACCACCATCAACGAGAACAAGTCGCTGCTGGGCACTTTCGTGCGTCAGGTCGGCCTGCTGGAAACCGAGGGCCTGAACAAGAAGGCCGAGATCACCGCGGCGATGGAGATCGCCGGCGAGCTGCTGTCGCGCATCGCGGCCATCGAACCCTCGTATCGTACGGTGCTCGAACCGCTGGCGGTCAAGATCCAAGAGGCCGTGCCGCCCATGGAGGAACTCGGCCGCCGCCTCGACGCGGCGCTGAACGCCATGGGCGATATCCGTGACCGACTACAGCACGCGATCGGCCCGGACGGCCCGGCGGTCGATCATTCCGCCACCACCCTGACCGGCACGGACGTGTGCGTTCCGGTCCCGGGACGGGGGTGCTGAGATGCGGAAATTCGTTGCCTCCCAAGGATTCGTGACCGTCGTCGGCGTGGCGCTGGCCGCCCTGGTGACGGTGGTGGGGTATGTCCTCGCGGTCGATCCGGTCAAGAAGACCGTCGCCTACTGCGCGCTCATGCCCGACGCGGTCGGCCTGTACCCGGGCAATCACGTCACCATGCGCGGCATCCCGATCGGGACCGTGCGGACCGTCCGGCCCGAAGGGCTCGGTGTGCGAGTCGATTTCGACATCGACGCCGCCCGGCGACTGCGCGGCACACCGACCGCGACCACCGTCTCCGACACCCTGGTCGCCGACCGGAGTCTGGCGGTGCTCGGCGAGCCCGGCGCGAAGAACACCTGGAACCCGGGCGCCTGCATCGAGAAGACCTTCACGCCCAAGAGCATCAGCCAGACCCTCGACGCCTTCACCGATCTGGCCGCCAAGATCACCGACGACCCGGGGGACCGGAATCGTCTGAAGGACAGTGTGGAAGCGTTCCAGCAGGCCACCGCGGGCACCGGGCCCCAGCTCAACCGGCTGGTGCAGGACATGGGCACCGCGCTGCACCGGCCCGACGCGGCCATCGGCCACCTGGGATCGATGCTGGACGCGTTCGGCGCGCTCATGGAGAGCATATCCGCCAACTGGGACGACATCAAGAACACCCTGCTGCAGGCCGGACCGGGCATCACCTTCATCAACGAGGTGTGGCAGGACGACGTGAAGCTCGTCGACTCGCTGCTGGTTATCATCCCGTGGCTCAATGACATCGCCCGCGAGCACGGCGTGTCCATCCTGCACGGGCTGGACGCGGCGATTCCGAAACTACGCCTGCTGTCGGCCCACATCGGCTCGCTGCAGCAGATCATCGACATGATTCCGCCGATCGTGAGCGCCTTCCAGCGCTCCGTGGACCCGGCCACGGGACAGCCGCGGCTCACCTACGCGCCGCCCAAGGTCGCACTGCCGCAGGAGAACGCGGACCAGGTCTGCGCGGTCGTCAACGCCGCCATGCCCGGTCGCTGCCGGGCCGACAACGGGCTGGCGGATGTGGACCTGGTGCCGCTGGTGCTCGGATTGGCGGGTGTGCGATGAGCGTTCGGAGTCTGGCCTTCTCGGTCCGCGCCGGAAATGACCGCGCGCGTGGACATTTCCGCCATCGCGTCGCCGCCGGGACGGCCGCGCTGCTCGCGGCGGCGCTGCCGGTGACCGGCTGCGCGATCGATCCGGCGCAGGTGCCCGTCCCCGGCGCGTCGGTTGCCGGGCCGACCTATTCGGTGCGCATCGAATTCGCCAATGCCCTCAACCTGCCCGCCCAGGCCAAGGTCGTGCTCAACGGCGCGAAGGTCGGCAGCCTGCGTTCGGTCACCGTCGTGGACCCGTCCGCGTCCGCCCCGGGCCGGGTCGACGCCGTCGTCGACATCTCCTCGGCGGTGCGGCTGCCCGCCTCGACCACCGCGCAACTGCGGCAGAACACCATCCTCGGCGATATCTACGTCGGGCTCACCACACCCGAGAACAGCAGCGGCGCGACCATTCCGGACGGCGGCGTGATCCCGCTCGGCCAGACCCGGCCCGCGCTGTAGGTGGAGGATCTGCTCACCGGCCTGTCCACCTTCGTCAGTGGCGGCGGGCTGCAGAAGATGCAGGACATCGTGAATCAGGCCAATGCGGTGCTGCCCGCACAGCCGGCCGATACCGCGCGCATCTTCGACGTCATCGGGCGCGACGCCCGCGACGTCGCCGACAATCTCGACGCCTCGGACCGGCTGCTCGCCGCCATCCAAGCCGATCTGGCGGCGGTGCGCGACAACGCCACCGAACTCGACGCGCTGCTGAGCGAACGCGGCGCCACCGACATTCCCGCCGACGCGCAGTCGCTGGTGCTCACCCTCGGCATCGTGGGCTCGCTCGCCACGGTCGGTCACGCCCTGGAGTGGGCGAGCCCGCTGCTGGTCGCCGGTGACGCCGCGGCGAAGGCGTTCGTGCCCATGCTGCTCGGCGGGCAGCCGCTGAACCTGTCCTCGCCGTCGAACCTGAACCGGCTGGTGAGCCTGTTGCGGGACAAGATCATTCCCTTCGCGGAGAAGGGGCCGAAGGTCAATATCACCTCCCTCGGCGTCGAAGGCGACCCCATGCCCGCCGACCAGCAGGTCGATCGCATGGTCGCCACCCTGCGGATGATCGGACTGGTGCGATGAAGCGCGGCCACCTCGTCTCACTGGCGACCATCGGCGTGATTCTCGTGCTGGGCAGCGTGTACCTGGCTTTCGGCGTGGTGCACGTGAATTGGTTCCGGCCAGAGCTGAACGCGACCATGACCCTGCCCGACTCCGGCGGACTGATCCCGCGCTCCAAGGTGCTGCTGTCGGGTGTGCAGGTGGGTGAGGTCACCGCGGTCGCGACCACCTACGACGCCGTCCGCGTCGATTTCCGGGTCAATACCGACTACCGGATCCCGCTGAACAGCACAGCCCGCATCGAGAACATGTCCGGGCTCGGCGAAACCTACATCGAATTCCGGCCCACGGCGCTGGGCGGTCCCTATCTGGCCGACGGGCAGACGGTGTCGGCCGATCGCGTCACCGCACCGCTGTCCATCCCGGACATGGCGCGCCAGACCACCGACGTGCTGCGGCAACTGGATCCGCAGGCGCTGTCGGAGATCGTGCGCACCTTCGACGAGGCCATGGCCGGCACCCAGGCGGTGATACCGGAACTGTCGCGGGCCACCGACCTGCTGGCGGCCACGCTACTCAGCCGCACCGACGTCATCGACCGGATGCTGCGGGCCATGCAGGCCCGCGCCGACGACATGGCCTGGGCCGGACCGGCTCTCACCGACGCAGCCGGGCCCTGGGCCGACTTCGGGCCCCGGGTCTCCGATGTCGCGGCCGCCATCGCGCGGGTCGTCCGCTCCGGCGACGTGCCCGCCGACTACCTGATCGACACCCCCGAATCCATGGGCATCATCCCGCTGCTGCGGGAGCTGACCGATCGGGTGAATCGCCTCGGACCCGAACTGGCCCCGCTGATTCCGGTGCTGCGACCGGTCGTCGGCGCGGCGACCGGCGTCGCGCACGGCATCGACCTCGGCGCGCTCATCACCCAGGCGCTGAATTCCACCACCGACGACGGCGCCCTGCACCTGCGGGTCAGCCTCAACTAGCGGCAACGGAGACAAAGGAGTTCCCCATGACTGTCGAGAACGACGCGGTCGCCGAGCACCGGCCGCGGGCTGAGAAGCCGTCCGCCCGCGCGCCCCACAGGTCGGTGTCGCTGCCGGTGTCCACGCTCGCGTGGGGCGCGGCGACCGGGGCGCTGGCCATCGTGGCGGTGACCCTGGCGATCTTCCTGGTCTCCGCGCGCGGGCAGCTCTCCGATCGCGACGCGGCGGCGGTCGACACCGCCCACGCCGAGCAGGTCGCCACCGACTACGCCGTCGGCGCGTCCACGGTGAATTTCGCCGACTTCAATTCCTGGGTCGGCAAGCTCAAGGCCAATACCGCGCCCGCGCTGGCCACCAAGTTCGACGCCACCGCGCCCAAGCTGCAAGAGGTGCTGACCCCGCTGAAGTGGACCTCCACTGCCACCCCGATCAGCGCCAAGGTCGCCTCCGAGAACGGCGGCGTCTACAAGGTCAACGTCTTCGTCAATGTGTCTTCCACCCACGCGCAGAACCCGGACGGCGCGCAGACCACCGTCACCTACAACGTGACCGTGGACCGCGCCTCCGGCTGAAAGATCACCGACGTGGGCGGCATGGACGGCACGCTGCCGATCAAGTAGTGCTGCTCACCCGAAATGTGCTGAGCAACAACCGATTTTGTACCGAACAACGTAGTCACGGAGAACGCTGTGCCACCTACCTCGACGCTTCCCGTCTTCGCCATCCCCGTCCCCGAAGCGGCCGAACTCGGCGCGCCGATCGACACCCTCGACCGTATCCACGCGATCGAGGGGATGGGGCAGGCGCTGCGCATGTCGCGCACCGCCGGGGCCGAGTTCAAGAAGGAGTTCCTCGGCACGGGCACTCCCGTCCACGTCAGCACCCACGATCTGGTCACCCTGCCCTACCCGACCAGCTTCGGGCTGTGGCGGGCCCCGCTGTCCCCGGCTCCGATGCTGTTCATCACCACCCGGCTGGTCATCGTGCGCTGGCAGGAGGGGAAGCGGACCCGGACCCTGCTGTGGGAGCCCAGCGACGTCGAACTCGACCGGAACACACCGTATTTCGCGTCGCTGCGGGAGAAGACGCCCGGTCCGATCCAGAAGCTGGGCGTCAGCGAATACGCCACCGTCGCCCAGCGGCTCGCGCAGGCGGGCATCGATCCCGCCGAGGTCGACTACCTCGGCTTCGACCACCTGCACACCCAGGACGTGCGCCGGCTCATCGGCACCACCCGACCGCAAGCCGACATCTCACCGGACGCGCCGGTGCCCGCACTGTTCCCCAACGCGAAACTCGTGGTGCAGCGCCGGGAATTGGAGTCCATGGTCGACCTGCATCCCTTACAGCGGCCCTGGTATCAGCCCGAGACCTTCGTCGACCTGGATCCGGACCGCATCCTGCCCATCGACGGCGACCGGCTGCTGGCCCCCGGCGTCGCCATCGTCCGCACGCCCGGTCACGCACGCGGCAACCAGACCCTGGTGCTCAATACCGACACCGGCGTCTGGGCCATGTCCGAGAACGTGATCGCCGCCGAATGCCTGACGCCCGAACACAGCAGGATCCCGGGCGTCGCGGGGTGGGCGCAGCGCTGGCAGCAGGAGATCATCCTCAATGCCAATGTCCTCGAGACCACCGCCCAGCAGTACAACTTCTGCGTCCTGGAGAAGAGCCCGGTCGATCGGTCCCAGGCCGACAGCCGCTTCCTGCAGTTCTTCCCGACCAGCGAGCTCACCGCGCATTGGCTGGCGCCGGGGACCTGGCCCACGTTCACGCACAAGTCGCTGCGGCACGGGACGGCGAAACCATGAGCACCCGAACGATTTTCATCACGGGGGCGGCTGCGGGCATCGGCCGGGCCATCGCCGCGCGCTTCGCCGCCGGGGGCTGGATCGTCGGGTTGTACGATATCGACCACGAGGCGGTCACCACGACCGCGGCAAGTCTCGGGCCGCTCGCCCGTACCGTGACCGGGTCCTTCGATGTCACCGATCCGGCAGGCTGGCAGACGGCGCTGGCCGAATTCGTCTCCGCCGCTGGCAAGTTGGATGTCCTGGTCAACAACGCCGGAATACTGGTCTCGGGCGCTTTCACCGAAGTGGCTCTGGCGCAACAACATCGGGTTATCGATGTCAACGTCAAGGGCGTCATCAACGGGTGCTATTGCGCGCTGCCGTATCTGCGGGAGAATCCCGGCAGCCAGATCGTGAACCTGGCGTCGGCCTCCGCGCTGTACGGACAGCCGGCGCTGGCCACCTACGCCGCCAGCAAAGCGGCGGTGCGCAGCCTCACCGAGGCGCTCGACCTGGAATGGCGGGGCCTGGGCATCGCCGTGCACGACGTGCTGCCGCTGTTCGTGTCCACCGCCATGATGGACGAGGTCGGCAAGGGATCCAAGACCGCCGAAACCCTTGGCGTGCGGCTGATTCCGACCGATGTCGCCGAAGCCGTCTGGCGAACCGTGCACCGCAAGCGACTGCTCGAAGACCCGCACGTCCTGGTGGGCTGGCAGACGACCGTGCTCAACGCCGCCATGTCCGCCGCGCCCACCTGGCTCAACCGCCTGGTCGCGGGACGGCTCAGCCACGCCGACGAGATCGGCGCACGCCATCGCGGGTCATTGGTGGACGTCAGCCATCCGCCGACAGCGCAGTGAGATAGGAAGAACACGAATGAGCAACGCGACAGATCAACTCGGGATCTTCGAGGAATGGGCGCGCACCAGGCTGGGTGAGGGCCGCCCCGCCGCCGTGCGGGCCATCGCCGAGCGGATCCGGGCCCGCCTTACGGGATCCGGTGATCCGGCCGAACCCGATGTCGAGGTCGTCGTGATCGGCGCGGGCTTCGGCGGCCTCGGCACCGGCGTCGAGCTCCAGCGCGCCGGTATCGACGACTTCCTGATCCTAGACAAGAACAGCGATATCGGCGGCACCTGGCACGTCAACACCTATCCCGTTGTGGCCGTGGATATTCCGTCGGTGTACTACAGCTTCTCCTACGCCAAGCCGAAGACCTGGTCGCGGGTTTTCGCGCCCGGCGCGGAGGTGAAGGCCTACGCCGACCAGGTGGCCGACTCCTATCATTTGCGCGGGCACATCGTGCTCGACACCGCGATCGTCGGCGGCGAATGGGACGAGGAGCTGCACCTGTGGCGGGTCACCACCGCCGACGGCCTGACCATGACCGCCCGGTACCTGATCGGCGCGGTCGGCGGTCTGGAGATCCCCAAGATGCCCGATATCGACGGCGTCGAGGATTTCGCGGGCAAGGTGGTGCACACCTCGCGCTGGGATCACGACTACGACTACGCGGGCAAGCGCATCGCCGTGATCGGCACCGGAGCCACCGCGCTGCAACTGATTCCGGAACTGGCCAAGACCGCCGGACAGCTCACCGTCTTCCAGCGCACCCCCATCTGGGTCATGCCCAAACCCGACTTCCGCATCGACTGGGGCCTCAAACAACTGCTGGACCTGTTCCCGCCGCTGCGCCTGCTGCTGCGCTGGGCCACCGCCTTCGGCACCGACATGGGCGTGGCGGCCATGGGCGTCTACTACCGGCGGCTCGGATTCCTATCCACCCTGGCCACCTTCGTGCTGCGCCGCCTGCACCGCGTCCAGTTGCGCGACCGCGAACTGGCCGCGCGCATGACGCCCGACTACGCCTTCGGCTGCAAGCGGCCCTCGGTGTCCAACGCCTACCTGAAAACGTTCACCAAGCCGAACGTCAGCCTGATCACCGACCCGATCGTCAAGATCACCGCGGATGCCGTCGTCACCGCCGACGGCACCGAGCACCCCATCGACGTACTGGTCTGCGCCACCGGATTCAAGGTCATGGAAAAGGGCGCGACACCCCCGTTTCCGCTGCGCGGCCGCGACGGCCTGGAACTCGGCGAATTCTGGGACGCCAACCGCTTCCAGGCGTACCAGGGCGTCTCGGTCCCGAAGTTCCCCAACCTGTTCCTCATCGCGGGCCCCTACGGCTACGCCGGCTTCTCCTACATCGCCATGATCGAATGCACCTCCCGCCACGCGGTCCGCGCCATCACCGAATCCCGCCGCCGAGGCGCGTCCGCAGTGGAGATCAAACAGGAGCCCCACGACCGCTACTACCGGCGCTGCACCCAACGCCACCGCGATTCGCTCTGGTTCAACTCCGATTGCGACAAATCCAACACCTACTACATCAACTACCAGGGCGACGCCGCCGCCATCCGCCCCTCCACCCACATCGAAATGTGGTGGCGCAACAAACACTTCCCTCTCGACGACTACAGCTACTCCCGCCGCGTGGCCTAGCGGGCGATCCGGCCGGTGGATCGCGTCATCCGCGACACCTTGGTGAACCCCGTTGCAGTAGACACGAAGTGGCGGCGCGTGCATCCTCACCCTCAGGCTCATCGGCACGGTTCTCCCGTCGAGAACCTTTAGCCGGGCGCCCCTTTCGGCTCACGTGTGTTGGTCGGTGGTGTGTTGGAGTGCGTCCAGTGCTCCGAGGAACAATTCAACGTTGTCGTGGATGAAGGTTTCGCGTGGGTAGGTGGTGGGGTCTTGGATCCATGCGGTAGCGGTCTCGCTGAAGCCACTGACCAGGAATCGGGCGGTGAGGTCGATCGTGCGGGGGTCGGCCGGGGTGTCGGGGAGTAGGCCGCGCAGGAGTTCGGCGAAGTTTTCGACGTAGTCTTCGGTGCGGGCGAGTCGGCGGCGGGCGGTGGCGGGGTGGCCGTATGCCTTGGTGGACAGGATCTTTCCCTGTTCGGGGTGGTCGTGGAAGAAGACGGTGATGGCTTCGATGACCGCGGTGATGCGGGCGCGGAGGTCCGGTGCGGCGCGGTGGACGGCGTCCTGAATGGTTCGGGCCAGTGCGCGGGAGGCGTGGTCGAAGGCGGCGGCGGTGAGGTCGTCGAGGTCGGTGAAGCTCTCGTAGACGAAGCGCGTAGACAGGTTGGCGCGCGGCCACAGTCCGCACGGTGATCCTGCTCGCGCCCTCGGCGTTGCTGTTGCAGGTCGCGCATCCGGTGATCGGGTGGGTGCTGGCCACCGCATACTGGGCATCGACGGTCGTCGCCGAGCGGTTCGGGAAAGGCTTGTCCCGCAACGAGAAGCGCGAGATGTACGCGGGCTGGCGCAGATGAGCCTGCTGGCCGGGCTCGGACTGCTGTACATCGCGGATATCGCCATCGCCGCGGAGGGCACGAAATTCGCCACCGGGTTCGGGAAGATCGGCATCTCCGGAGATTGCGGCACCTCGTGGTTCCTGCCCCGTCTCATCGGTGTGCGGCGCGCGACCGAGATGTATCTCGAGGATCGCGTCATCCTCGCCGACACCGCCGCCGAATGGGGACTGGTCAATCGGGTAGTCGCGGCGGAGGCGCTGGCGGAGGAGGCGGAGACGACCGCGCGCCGCCTCGCCGCCGGACCCACCCGCGCCTACGGGGCCATCCGCCGGCTGCTGCGCGAATCCGGCAACTCCACGCTCGCAGAGCAATTGGCGGCCGCGACCGATGCGCTGCGGTATACCGCCGCCACCGCGGACGCGCCCGCGGCCGTCGCGAGCTTCCTGGCCAAGCGCCGCCCGACCTTCGAAGGAAAATAGACCGTGCAGGGACTCGTCAACGACACCGAAGACCGCGCGCTGCTGCGCGACAGCGTTGCGAAGATCGCCGAAAAGTACGGTGCCGCCTACTTTCTGGAGCGCTCCCGGGAAGGCCGGAAGGTCGACGAACTGTGGGCCGAACTCGGGGCCTCGGGGATGCTGGGCGTGCACCTGCCCGAGGAGTACGGGGGCGGGGGAGCGGGGCTGTCGGAGCTTGCGATTGTCATCGAAGAGCTCGCCGCGCACGGCATTCCGCTGCTACTGACGGTGATCTCCCCGGCCATCTGCGGTTCGATCATCGCCGCGCACGGCTCATCGGTGATGAAGCAGCGCTGGTTGCCGCGCATCGCGGACGGTAGCGCCAAGATGGCGTTCTGTCTCACCGAACCCGATTCCGGCTCCAACAGCCACGCGGTCAAGACTACCGCGCGCCGCGACGGTGCGGACTGGATCATCTCCGGCGGCAAGTACTTCATCTCCGCCGCCGATGAAGCGGACGCGCTGCTGGTCATCACTCGCGCGGGCGATCTGGATGGTGGTGCGCGCAACAAGCTGTCGATGTTCGTGGTGCCGGTGGACGCTCCGGGCGTAACCCGTCAGCCGCTCGAAACCGCCGTCGTCTCACCGGAACACCAGTTCACCATCTTCTTCGATGAAGTTCGGGTCGGTCCGGAAGCGCTGATCGGTGAGCACGGCAACGGGCTGCGACAGGTGTTCGCCGGGCTCAATCCGGAGCGGATTCTGGCCGCCGCCATCAGCTCCGGCATCGGCCGCTACGCCATCGACAAGGCGGTGCGCTACGCCAAGGAACGGCAGGTGTGGTCGACGCCCATCGTTGCGCACCAAGGTATTTCCCATCCCCTCGCCGACTGCCACATCGCCGTCGAGCTGGCCCGGCTGGCCACCTACCAGGCCGCGGAACTCTTCGACATCGGCGAGAACGCCGCGGCCGCCGCCAATATCGCGAAGTACTCCGCCGCCGAGGCGTCCCTGAAGGCCCTCGACCAAGCCATCCAGACCCATGGCGGCAATGGCCTGTCCAAGGAGTACGGGCTGGCCGAACTGTGGTTCGTGGCCCGGCTCATGCGCACCGCGCCGGTTAGCCGCGAGATGGTGCTCAATTTCGTCGCGCAGACCGTGCTCGGCCTGCCGAATTCCTACTGACATCGCCGGTTGCGCCGCAACAGCCACCGGGACAAGGAGAATCATGCCTGGAGTAACCGATCGCGTCATCGTCGTCACCGGAGCCGGTGGCGGTCTGGGGCGCGAATACGCGCTGCTGCTCGCCAGGGAAGGCGCACTCGTCGTGGTGAACGACCTCGGCGGCGCGCGTGACGGCTCGGGGTCCGGGCACTCGATGGCCGACGCGGTCGTGGCCGAGATCCGCGCCGCGGGCGGCACCGCGGTGGCCAACTACGACAGCGTCGCCACCGAGGAGGGGGCGGCCAATCTCATCCAGACCGCCGTCGACG
Organism: Nocardia crassostreae; assembly: GCF_001613405.1. Lineage (GTDB taxonomy): Bacteria > Actinomycetota > Actinomycetes > Mycobacteriales > Mycobacteriaceae > Nocardia > Nocardia crassostreae. Next base: position 194,553 of record NZ_BDCH01000019.1, on the reverse strand, counting down.
CCTTCGGCACCGTCCACGGTGTGGTCAACAACGCGGGCATCCTGCGCGACGTCGTCTTCCACAAGATGACCACCGACCAGTGGACGGCCGTGCAGCAGGTGCACCTGTCCGGCGGCTACCACGTCACCCGCGCCGCCTGGCCGCACTTCCGCGATCAGGGCTTCGGACGTGTCGTCGTGGCGACCTCCACCTCCGGCATCTACGGCAACTTCGGCCAGGCCAATTACGGTGCGGCCAAACTGGGTCTGGTCGGGCTGGTCAATACCCTCGCGCTCGAGGGCCGCAAGTACAACATCACCGCCAATGCCGTCGCGCCGCTGGCCGCGACCCGCATGACCGCGGACATCGCGCCCGCGGAAATGCTGGAGAAGCTGCCGCCCGCACACGTCGCGCCGGTCGTCGGCTACCTCATGAGCGAGGAATGCACCGACACCGCAACGGTTCTCGTGGTCGGCGGCGGCTCCGTGCAGCGGGTGCAGCAGTTCGCCAACAAGCCGGTGTTGTTCGCCCAGCCGCCCTCCCTCGACGAGGTGGCCGCGAACTGGGACCGCATCACCGACATGTCCGGCGCGGAGCCGGGCCGCAATCCGCTCGGCTGAAGGGACAGGGTCATGAGCGAGAACAGCTGGGACGCACTGGTGATCGGGGCGGGTGCCGGGGGCCTGTTCGCCGCCGCCCGACTCGCACACGCGGGCTATCGCACCCTGGTCGTCGAGCGCCTGGACAAGGTCGGCGGGCGCGCCTCCACCGACGACATCGACGGCTTCAAGGTCAACAACGGGGCCATCGTCATCGAACTCGGCGGCATCACCGAGGACACCTTCGACGAGGTCGGCGCGAAATTCGATGTGCGCCGGGCGGATCCGCCCATCCTGTACCGCATCGCCGGCAAGGACGTGGACGTGACCGGCGGCGGCTGGGGCTTCCTGCTGTCCAAGCTGACCCGCCAGGGTGCGAAGCTGGTGCAGGGCGTGGGCGCGGCCCGCAACGACAGCGGACTGCCCGAACACGAACTGTCCCTCGCGGACTGGGTGGCCAAATACACCAAGAACGAATCGGTGCACGGCGTCTTCCGCAATATGGCGGGTTCGGTGTTCGCGGTCGGTTCGGAGGAACTGCCCGCGCGGGTGTTTCTGACCTACTTCACACGCAAGAGCGCGTTCAAGAAATTCGGCTTCTGCCCCGACGGCACCATCGGCGTATGGAAATCCCTCGCCGAGGTGGTCGTGCAGAACGGCGGCCAGGTGTGGCTGTCCAGCGAAGTCGAGTCCCTCATCCTGGCTGACGGGAAGATCAGCGGCGCTCGCATCCGCCGCGATGGCGAAACAGTCGAGGTGACATGCCGTTTCGCGATCAGCGACGTAGGGCCGTCCGGCACCGTCGGACTGGTCGGCCCCGAGCACCTGCTCGCCGAGCATGTCGCGCAGGTCGCGGCTGCCGATCGGCCGTGCGCCATGATCTCGGTGAACTTCGTGAGCCGGACCCCGCTCGTCGAGGCTCCGTGTCTGACCAGTTTCGCCAAGACCCGGCGGCTGTGCTACATCGCCAACTTCACCGCGACCTGCCCGGAAATGGCCCCCGAGGGTTGGTATCTGTACCAGGGTACGGCCGTGCCGAAGCCCTCGGTCGGCGCATTCGACGAAGAGGCCGAAACCCAACTGCTGCTGCGGGATCTGCGCGACGAAGTGCCTGAATTCGACTCCGCGCGCATTCTCTCGATCAATATCACCCGCGACGGCTGGCCGCCGCAGCGCGCAGTCGCCGACTTCGACCTCCCGCACGACATCCCGATCGCCAATCTCTGGAACGTCGGCGACGGTGTCAAGGAGTACGCCAACGGTGGCACCACCGCCTGCGCGGAAACAGCCCAGATCGTCGTGGGCAAGATCCGCGCCGCGTTCCCCGTAGCGGCCCACTAGGCGAAGCTGCGCCCCCGCCACCGATATCCACGGTGCCGGGGGCGTCGGTGTCAGTGCGTGAGTCCGCCGCGGGCGACGAGCTGGGCGGCGATCACATTGCGCTGGATCTCGTTGGTGCCCTCGCCGACGATCATCAGCGGGGCGTCGCGGAAGTAGCGTTCGACGTCGGATTCGGTGGAATAGCCGTTGCCGCCGTGAATGCGAATCGCATTGAGCGCGATCTCCATCGCGATCTCCGAAGCGTAAAGCTTGGCCATGCCCGCCTCCATATCGCATCGTTCGCCGGTGTCGTAACGGTCGGCCGCGTGAAGCACCAGCTGGCGGGCGGCGGCGAGCTTGGTGGCCATATCGGCGAGATAGTGACCGATGGCCTGATGCTTCCAGATGGGCTGGCCGAAACTTTCCCGTTCCTGCGCGTAGCGGAAGGCGTCGTCGAAGGCGGCCTGCGCGACACCCAGCGCCCGCGAAGCCACTTGGATGCGTCCCGTCTCGAGGCCCTTCATCATCTGCGCGAAACCCTCGCCCTCCGTGCTGCCGAGGACGGCGTCCAGTGGGGCGCGGTAGCCGTCGAAGGACAGCTCACAGCTCTCCACTCCCTTGTATCCGAGCTTGGGTAGATCGCGCGAAACCGTCAGGCCCGGACCGTGTTCCACCAGCAGGATACTGATTCCCCGGTGCCTGGGCCGGGCGGTGGGGTCGGTCTTGCACAGCAGGGCGATCAGCTGTGAGCGGCGGGCATTGCTGATCCATATCTTCGCGCCATCGACCGTGTAGCCGTCCGCGTCGCGTCGGGCCACGGTCGACATGGCCTGCAGATCCGAGCCGCCGCCGGGTTCGGTGAGCGCCATGGTCGCCCGGATCTCGCCGGTCGCCATCCGCGGCAGGTACCGCTGCTTCTGCTCCTCGGTACCGAAGGCCAGGATCAGCTTGGACATTACCGTGTGCCCGCCCATCGCACCGGCCAGACTCATCCACCCGCGCGCGAGCTCCTCGGTGACACCCACGTAGCAGGGCATCGAAACCGCGGTTCCCCCAAATGATTCCGGAATCGCCAAACCGAAGATGCCCAGCTTCTTCATCTGGTCGATGAGCGCTTCAGGATAGGTATGGCGTGCTCGAGTTCGTGCACGACCGGCCGCACCTCGCGGTCGACGAAGTCCCGGACGGTCCGGACGACGAACTTCTCCTCTGCCGACAGCTGGCTCACGGCACTCCCTTGTTTTCACGGAGGAGCGAATCGCCCACACCTCTTTCTAGTTTAATATAGATTAAAATTGGTCGGCGATGGAAGGTTGCTCCTTGGCTCAGCGGGTTCCGCCACGGTCGTGGCTGTCGGTCCTGGCCTCGCGCCCGGATCTGGTCGGCAAAGCGGCGCGATCGGGTGCGGACGGCATCATCGTCGATCTCGAGGACGCCGTCGCACCTGCCGAGAAGGACGTGGCGCGCGCGGGGTTGTCGGAGGCGCTCGCCGTGGCGCGCACCGGTATTGCGTCCACCCTGGTAGTGCGGGTCAATGCACCCGGCACGCCCTGGTGTCATCTCGACCTGGTCGCGTGCGCCGCCACCGACGGTCCGGACGCCGTCATGCTCCCCAAGACCGAGAGTCCCGGGGATATCGCCTTCGCCGATCGGCTGCTCGCCGGCGCGCAGCAGCGATCCGGCATCGACCGGCCGGTGGGTGTGTACGCGCTGCTGGAATCGGCCGCCGGGATCGCCGCCGCGGGCCCGATCGCCCGGGCGTCGGCGCGAGTGTGCGGGCTGGCGATCGGATACGCGGATCTCGCTGCCTCCCTTGGCCGCAGTATCCCCGACCGCTGGCTCTACGCGCAGGACGCCGTGCTGACCGCAGCCCGCGCGGCGGGCCTGGAGGCGGTGGACGGTCCATACCTGGGCGTGGCCGTGGACGACGAGTTCCGAGCCTCGTGCGCCACTGCGGCCGGACTCGGCTTCGACGGCAAGTGGGTGATCCACCCGAGGCAGGTCGCCGCGGTGAACGACGCCTTCACGCCGTCCCCGGAGGAGACCGCGCGGGCCGAGGCCGTGGTCTCGGCGCTGGCCGCGCACCATCGGCTCGGTGTCGGCGCCTTCACTCTCGACGGTGTGATGATCGACGATGCCGTCGCCCTCCGCACCCGCCGCGTACTGGTCCGTGCGGGCCGACGCCTCCCTGATCACCAGGAGCAGCAATGACATTCGCGGCCGACGGTCCGTACTTCGAGGACCTCGAACCCGGCACCTGCTTCGATGATGCCCCTGCCGTGACGCTCACCGAGGGGCATGCGGCCGTGCATCAATCCATCATCGGCGACCGGCTGCGCCTACCCCTCGACTCCGTCCTCTCGGCCCGCGTCACCGGTCGAACCAGGCTGGCCCACCCCGCCCTGGTCTGGAACCTCGCCATCGGCCAATCCACCCTCGCCACCCGCCGCGTCAAGGCCAACCTCTTCTACCGTAGCCTGGCTTTCCACCGCGCACCCGCGATCGGCGACACCCTGCATACCACCACCACTGTGGTTGCCCTGCGCCAGAACGCCCCTAAACCCGGCCGCTCGGCCACCGGCCTCGCCGTCCTCCGCATCGTCACGGCAGACCAGCAGGAACAGCCCATCCTGGACTTCCACCGCTGCGCCATGATCCCGCTCCGCGACCCCAACATCGAGACCGGACACCACGATGATCTCTCGGCGATCGGCGCGGAGACCGACATCGCCAGCGCCACAGCCTCACTCGCCGACTGGAATCTCACCGCCTTCCCGAAGGGCGGGCTGACCGCGGACGACCTGCGCCCCGGCCGGACCTGGGATATCCCCGCAGGAGACGTCGTCTCCAGCGCACCCGAACTCGCCCGCCTCACCCTGAACATCGCTGCGGTACACCATGATTCATCCGCAGCCGGTGTTCGCCGACTGGTCTACGGCGGCCACACCATCGCCCTCGCCCTCGCTCAGATCTCTCGAGACCTCCCCGGCCTGATCACAGTTCCCGCCTGGCACGGCTGCGACCACCTCGCGCCCGTCTACGAAGGCGACACCCTGCGCACCCGAATCACCATCGAGAACCGCACACCCATCCGCGAACACGCCACCCTCCTCGACCTGCGCGCCATGGTCACCGCCGACCGTGACGGCACCGCGCAACCAGTCCTCGACTGGCGCTTCCTGGCTCTGCATCGCTGACGGGAACGGGACTGTGGATCCCCAACCACGATTCCAGCACTTGCGTGGGGGACGTGAACATGATCATTCACGTAGGGATTTCGCTGAGATAGCTCGCTGGCTGTCAGCCCAGCGATAGTAGGACGCTCTCCCTCGGCGGCGCCAGTTGCTACGACGTTGTGCCGAAGTCGTCTTCGGCGAGGTAACGCAGGGCGCGGGCGGCGGCGTTGGCGCCGCACATTCCGTGGGCGCCGGGTCCGGGTGGGGTGGCGGCGGAGCAGAGGTAGTGGCCGGGGAGGCCAATATCGTAGGGGTGCAGGGTTTTTCGTGGGCCGAAGACGAGTTGGGGGATGTCCTTGGCGCCGGTCATGATGTTGCCGCCGACGTAGTTGGGGTTGTAGTCGGCGAAGCCGGGGGCGGTGCAGATCGCGGTGCCGATGACGCGGTCGCGGAAGCCGGGGGCGAAGCGTTCGATTTGGGTGGTGATCGCTTAGGTGGCGTCGCCGGTATAGCCGTGGGGGACATGCGCGTAGGACCAGATGGGGTGGATGTCGCCGACGGAGCGTTGCGGGTCGGCGAGGTACTGCTGGCCGACGAGGACGAACGGGCGGTCGGGCATGCGCCCGGCGTGGATATCGCGTTCGGTGGCGGCGATTTCGGCGAAGGTGCCGCCGAGGTGCACGGTTCCGGCACGGCGTGCGGCGTGGATGGTCCATGGGATGCCGCTCTCGACGGCGAAGTCAACCTTGAACCCGCCCGGTCCGAAGCGGAACCTATGGTATGCCTTGGTGATTCGTGGCGGGAGCCGGTCGCCGAGGATGTCGGCGACGGCGGTGGGAGACAGATCCCACAGGGTCACGTCGGCCGGTGGCAGGTCGGCGAATGATCGCACAGGGACTCCGGTCTCGATTTTTCCGCCAGGGTCGGCGAGCGCAGCGGCAAGGGCGTCGGTAATACGCCGGGAGCCGCCGCGGGCGACGGCCCAGCCGTAGCGGTGCCCGGCGGCGAGGATGCCCAGGCCGATGCTGGCGCTCAACGGCCGGTGCAGGGGGTGGAAGGCGTGGGCCGCGACACCGCCGAACAATGCCCGGGCCTGCTCGGTCGTGAAGGCCCGCGCCAGTATGGAAGCCGGGGCCAGTGCGGGAATGCCGAAGCGCGCCAGGCGAATCGGATGGCGCGGGATCCGTAGCAGGGGGCCCATGACATCCTCGCCGAGCTGGTCGAAATGTGTTGCGGCGCTGTCGAACAGCAGTTGCCAGACCCGGCCGTCAGGGCCGAGGCCATTGGCGGTATCGGTGACCGAGCGGTGCAGGATTCCGGCGGTGCCGTTGTCGAGCGGGTGGGCGCAGTCGATCTCCGGCCACGCCCAGCGCAGTCCGTAGCGCCGAAGGTCGAGATCGCGCAGGAACGGTGATCCGACGGCCATGGGGTGGATGGCCGAGCAGTGGTCGTGCAGCAGTCCGGGCACGATCGCCTCGCTCGAGCGGGTGCCGCCGCCGATCTCGTCGGCGGCTTCCAGCACGGTGACCCGTACGCCCGCCCGGGCCAGGGCTATGGCGGCGGCCAACCCGTTCGGACCTGCGCCGACGACGATCGCGGTACTCATCGGATGTCCTGGAACGCTTCCTCGCGCCGCCACGTGACCTTGGTCGGGATGGGGCCGTCGGGCAGCCACGGGTGGGCTTGCACCGCGTCGCGGACCTTCCACGTGCCGCGCTCTATGACACCGAGTGCGGCGTCGATGATCTGATATTCCTGGGTGCGGCGATGGATCGGCTGCGATTCGACCCAGAACACCATCCACTCGCCCGGCGCGAATCCGACGCGGGACTGCACGGCTTCGATCAGACCGTGGTTGTGCAGGTGGCCGTCGCCGAAGTTGAACCCGATGAGCGAGTTGCATCCGAACTCGGCCTCACGGACAGTCCAGGAATCGATATCGGGAATGTTCTTCAGCAGCAACGAGAACAGGCCGCGGCCCTGGCTGTGCAGCGATCGAAACGCGATCGTCTGTTGCATGGTGATCTCGGCGACGGTCGGCGGATAACCCATGGCCTGCAATTGGTCCACCTGGTTTCGGGTCGGGCGGTGGGGCAGCGAATTCAGCTTCTCCTCCGCGCCGGGCGCGAATGCCCATAACGCGGAGGCCCAGTTACCGGCGTACTGGCGCATCGACGGCAGGAACGACACCAGATCGGGGCGCAGGTTGCCCAGAATCGGGAAGAACAGCAGGGCAACGACAATGGCTGCGGTCAACCACGGCGAGGACATGTCACCGAGACCGTGACCGGCCCAGTTCGGGAAGCCCAGGAACAGGAAGACCACCAGGTAACCGAAGAGGATGTTCCATTCCAGCGGTACCGCGAGCGGGAACATCAGGGTGATGACGGCATGCAGCAGGACCATCAGCGCCACGCCGACCAGGGTCAGTCGACGATCGCCGGAGAACAGCAGGATCATCGGCCCGGTGATCTCGACAGTCGAACCACCCACGTGCGCAATGATACTCGACAGTCGCGACGGGCGGATGTCACGGGGGAAGTCGCGGTAGTGCAGCCGCTTGAACCACTTCGCCGGAACGGCCGGGCTGTTGGAGACCATCGGGGGGATGACGTTGGTGAAATGCAGGCCGAACTTCGACACGGCCGCGCCCAGCCACACCACACAGATCAGCAGCTTCGCGGCGATGATCATGTCGGTGAACGGCAGCACCGCGAAGAACACCAGCGCGGGCAGGTACTGCTCACCGCGGGCGGTCAGGAAGATCGTCTTGTCCCGCAGCCCGCACAGCACATACAGCGCGATCAGCAGGACGGGCCGCACCACTCCGGAAGTGTTGTCCGGCAATGCCTCCGACAGCGAATCGGTCGCGACGCCGGGCAGCAGGATCGGTACCAGCAGACTCGCCAGGAACGCGAGATACAGTGCGACGTCGACGATGGTGCGGTGGTCGCCGTCGGTGAACGGCACCCGCTTCCACGGCCGCAGCCGAATCGTGCCCGGCCGGGCATAGAAGACGATGCCGCCGGTCATGGGTTTGAACTTCCCGGCGAGCGGACCCCAGGACCCGGCCACGCCCAGCGCCTCGAGCAGGACCGTCCACAGCACGAGCTTCTGGTAGACGATCGGCTGATTCCACCAGTGCGCGATATCCCAGAACGGGCCCACACCGGAGGTCCAGGTGATCAACGCGGTGCCGGCCAGAATGTAGAGAAACAGCACCTTGAGCACATAGATGGTATGGATCATCTTCGGTGTGCCGAAACCGTATTCGACCCAATGCAGGGCGAGGGCCTTCGTGCGTTCCATGAGCGGTTCATCGAGAAATATGTCCAGGTCTACCGGCGGAAAGTCGCCTGTTTTGAAGCCCATTGTCGGAATCTTTCGTGCGGAGATTTCGGGCAGGCGTCAGCGCGCCCGAAATTCCATGGCAAAGAGGGATATTCGGATTCGCGAAGTCGGACTCGCAGGTCCAGAGCCGTCAGTCCGCGTAGGTTCCGATGGGTCGGTTCCTGGCCGCGACGCGGATCGCGTAGACGTGGGGCAGGTACCGGGTCGCCTCCGGAAGGAAGGGGCTGACCCTCTGTACTGTCTCGAGCAGTCGATCGGCTCGGCGTTGCCGTCGCTCGGTCCAGTCGTAGCCCGCGTGCTCGGCCACCAGGTCACGGAGAACCTCGGGACCGAAAGCGGCCGTGAGGAACATGATCCCGCGTCCGGCCAGTCGGCCCAACGGCCACCACAGCCGGTCCGGTACCAGCGGCGGCCCTGGGGGAGAGGACCACAAGGCGAGCAAGTCGTGCGCAGCCGGGTGGCCCGCCGCCAGCTGGTCGAGCATGTCGTTGTAGTAGGTGTCGAACTCCGACAGCGTGGGCGGGATCATCCGCTCCTGCACGCCGAGCATCCGACCGAGGTTCTCGAGCTCCGCGTAGAGGCGTTCCTCCAGCTCGTCGGTGACCGGCTCAGCCCAGAACGCGCGCAGGGCTTGGATGAATACGGGCACAGAGGTCGCCCACACCCACGCGTACGGTTCCGCGTTCAACGCGTGGTAACGCTGGCCGTTGTAGCCGGTGCCGCCGATGTTCTTGTGTAGGTCCCGCAGCAGTCGGGCCTCGTCGTAGGCCTGCTGGCCGCCGTACACCCAGCGCTGGGTGGCCGCGACCGACCGCCACGCTCGGCCGTACGGGTTGGTCCACACTGTCGAGTGGTCCGCGAGCGCTTTGCCGACCACCGGGTGCACCCCCTGCAGGGCGAAAGCCGCCGGAGTGAAGAGCAGGAGGACGCGCAGATCCCCGCCCAGCTCCCACATCACCGACCCGGGCGCGAACGGTACGACCGCCGCACCCGCGTCGCGGTGGCGACGCGAACCTGCGACGGGACTCGCGGCGCGGGTCGCTGTTGAACTCCGGCTCATGTCCCCGCGCGCTGAGGTGCGGGCCGTAGCGTCGTTCATCAGATGCACTCCTTCGTGCAGCAGCGGTTCTCCCCAGCAGATGCCGGGTCAGAGCCGGCGTTGGCGGTTCTCCCAGTGGGGCTTTCGCAGTTCGAGTTTGAGGATCTTGCCGCTGGCGTTGCGGGGCAGCGCTTCCCGGAAGTCGACGGTGCGGGGGCATTTGTATCCGGCGAGATGGTCGCGGCAGTACGCGATGATGGCGTCGGGGGCGACGGTGGTGTTGGCGACGACGATGGCCTTGACGGACTCGCCCCAGTGATCGTCGGGCACGCCGATGACGGCGGCGTCGGTGATAGCGGGGTGCTGCAGTAGGACGCGTTCGACTTCCGGGCCGTACACGTTCTCCCCGCCGGTGATCACCATGTCCTTGATCCGGTCTTCGATGTAGAGGTGGCCCGACAGGTCGAGGCGGCCGATGTCGCCGGTCCGAAGCCATCCGTCCGGGGTGATGGTTTCGGCGGTGGCCTCCGGGTTGTCGAGGTATCCGGTCATGGCCTGTTCGGTGCGGAACCACAGTTCGCCTTGCGTTCCAGCGGGCACGTCGGTCCCGGTGGCGAGATTCACGACGCGAACCTCCGTGCCGCGCATCGGCTTTCCGGCGGACAGCAGCAACTGCGGCCGGTCGGGGTCGCGGTGATCGGCCGGGGCCAGGGTGGAGATCCCCCCGGCGAGTTCGGTCTGCCCGTATACCTGGACGAAGTTGACTTCCGGCAGCGCCGAGAGTGCCTGCCGCAGCAGCGGTAACGGCATGGGCGCGGCGCCGTAAGCCAGATAGGTCAACTTCGACACCGCATCGACCCCGACGGTCCCGGCGGCGAGGAGCCCGGCGATGACCGGCGGGACGAGGAAGCAGTGGGTCGCACCTCCGGTGAGGCCGGCGATCAGCGATGCGGCGTCGGGCTGGCGGGTCATGATGGTGGGCACGCCCGCCCGAATGCCGTGGAACGCATAACAAATGCCGCCGACATGGAACAGCGGCATACAGACCAGATTCTGGTCGCTGTCGGTGAATGGGAGTTCGGGGGCGAGGTTGGCCGTGTGAGCGACCAGCGCCTTCTGACTGAGCACGACGCCCTTGGGTCGGCCGGTCGTGCCCGAGCTGTACATGATCAGGCCGGTATCGGTTTCCTGGGCGCTCGCGCCGACCGGTGATCCGATGGGGTCGGCGGCGAGAAGCGCCTCGTATTCGTCGCGGTCGCCGCCGACCACAATGACCCGTTCCACGCACGGTGCCGCGTCGACGGCGGGCGCGGCTGTGGGCAGCAGGTCCGCGCCCGCGAACAGCAGGCGAATACCGCTGTCGCACAGGACGTGCCTGAGCTCGTCGGTCGCCAAGCGCCAGTTCACGACGACGGTGGCCACGCCGAGCGAGGCCGCGGCGAAGGTCACCTCCAGGCAGGCCGGGTGGTTCATATCGAGGAATCCGATCCGGGCACCGCGCCGCATGCCGACGGCAGCGAGCACCGCCGCGACACCTCTGATTCGTCGCGCCCACTGCGCCCAGGTCCATCGTTGGTCGCCGAAGACGATCGCGACCTCGTTGGGCTTCGCCTCCGCCCAGTGCTCGACGAAATCGCTCAGCAACTCCGCGGCCGCAGGTGTTTTCGTGTCGGGTGCAGCCGTCATCGCTGGTCCTCGTCTCGGGGAACGACCATGTCGTAGACCTTGTTCTCGATGCCGCGAGCCAGGTCGATGTGGATGAACTTCTCTTCGGTGTACTCATCGAGTGCGCGCGGCCCGAGCTCGCGGCCGATGCCGCTCTGCTTGTAGCCACCGAACGGATAGGCCACGTTGACCATGTGCCAGTCGTTGATCCACACGGTTCCGGCCTCGAGCCGCTTGGCGACCTCCAGCCCGGTCTCGATGTCCTGCGTCCACACCCCCGCCGACAGGCCGTACTCGGTGTCGTTCGCGATCGCGACGGCCTCGTCGAGCCCGGAGTACCTCAGCACGCACAGCACCGGGCCGAAGACCTCCTCCCGCGCGACGGTCATCTCGTTGTGGACGTCGGCCAGAATGGTGGGCCCGACCCAGTGGCCGCGGTCGAACGGTTCGCCCTCCAGAGGCCGACCGCCGAAGACCACCTGGGCGCCCTGCTCGACGCCGAGTTCGATGTAGTGGTCGATGCGCTTCTTCTGCTCGGCGGAGATGATCGGTCCCATGTCGGTGTCGAAATCGGTCGGGTCGCCGACCCGGATGGCCGCGGCCCGGTCTGCGAGCCGGTTCACCACCTCGTCGTAGCGGCTGTCCGGCACGATCAGCCGGGTGCCCGACTCGCAGGCCTGCCCCTGGTAGAGGCAGCAGGCGAACAGCGCGGCGTCGATCGCCTGGTCGAGATCGGCGTCCTCGAGCAGGATGTTCGGGCCCTTGCCGCCGAGCTCGAGGGTCACCTTCTTCACGTTCTCGGCCGCGAGCGCGCCGATGGTCCGGCCCACCGCGGTCGAGCCGGTGAACGCGATCTTGCGGACGTCGGGATGGGCCGCCAGCCGGGCGCCCACCTCTTCGCCGACGCCGGTGATGACATTCAGCGCACCGGGCGGCAGGCCGACCTCGTCGGCCACCCGCGCCAGCTCCAGCAATGTGGCCGGGGTCTTCTCATCGGTCTTCATGACCACGCAGTTTCCGGCCGCCAGCGCCGGGCCCAGCTTCCAGACCGCCAGCAGCAGTGGGAAATTCCACGGTACGATCCCGGCCACGACCCCGATGGGCTCGCGGCGCACCAGTCCGGCCGCGGCCGTGGGGTAGGTCAGCAGTGGGCCGGAGCGCTCGAACTCGTAGGTGCGCGCCAGGTCGGCGAAGTACTGCAGGTGCGAGATCGAGTAGCCGACATGGAAGGCGATGGCCTGCCGTACCGTCACCCCGTTCTCCGCAACCTGCAGATCGACGAGATGGTCCATCTTCTCGTTGAGGCCCTCGACGATGCGGGTGAGTATCTCGGCCCGCTTGTCCGGCGGCGTATTGCGCCACTCGCCGTCACGGTGTGCGGCCAGTGCCGCGGCCACCGCACTGTCGGCATCGGCGACCGTGCCCCTGGCCGCGGTCGCGACCAGCTCACCGGTGGCGGGGTTGACCACCTCGAATCTGCCTGCGGTGTCGACCCACTCGCCGCCCACGTACATCCGGTAGTGCGGAACGGACTCGGTCATCGTGCGGCGTCCTTCGTGGCGACCAGCTCCTTGTACATCGGGAACAGTGGCTTGGTCACCGGGATCAGCTTCAGGATCTTGGTAACCGGACCCTTCGCCTTGACCTCGCCCTTGGCCAGCCCGACCGCCACGTTGTACTCACCCCGCCAGTACTTGTCGGCGTTGTCCGATGACAAGGCCATGACCACGTCCGGCTTCACGTCCGTGGGCCCGGTGATCACCTGCACCGCTGGCTGTTTCATCACCACCGTGATCGTTGCGTCCGGACCCCGGTAGTTCAGCCGCAGCACCATGTCGGCCGCCCGCAGTTTCTCCCCAACCCCGGGGGTGTCGTTGGCCAGCCGGAACACACCCCCGACATACTCGTAAACCTCATCGGCAGTTGCGAAATAGCTCATCTCATATCTCCTCGGTGTTCGATGGTCTGGTTGCCTGCAGCTCTCATCGCGACTTCCTCGCCGTTCCGGAGCGGGTGATGGTGACGGGCAGCCCGCCCTCGAGGCCCGTGATCAGCGTTGCGGAGTGCTGGCGGGGGACCCACCCGCGCGGCGTGTGCAGGCGGTAGCGCTGGAAGATCAGAGCGAGCAGGAACTGGGCGTTCATGTACGCCATCTCGGAACCGATGCAACGGTGCGGACCGGCACCGAACGGCTGGAAGGCGAGCTTCGGGCGGGCCTCGATGAGCCGCTGGTCGGTGAAGCGGGTCGGGTCGTAGCGATCCGGATCCGGCCACCAGCGTGGGTCGCGGTGGATCGTGTGCACGGGAATCCCGAGAACAGTCGACCTCGGGATCGAATAGCCGCCGATCTCGTTGTCCTCGAGGGCGAGCCGCGGCTGGAACAGTTGGTTTCCCTGAAGGCGCTGACCCTCGTCGAAGCATGCCTTCGCCCAGGCCAGGTGGGCGAGGTCGGCGAACGTCGGTCGCGCACCGCCCAACTCGTCGATCTCCCCGTAGAGCGTCTCGGCGGGATCGGCGTGCTGGGACAGCAGCCCGAGCGTCCACGACAGGGAGGCCACCAAGGTGTCGTAGCCGGCGATGATCAGGGCTATGAGCTCCACCTTCAGATCGCGCGAGCTGAGCGGGCTGCCATCGGAGTAGTGGGCACCCAGCAGTGCGTCCAGCAGGTCGGAGCCCTCGATCGGGTTGGCCCGGCGGTGCGCGATCAGGCGACCGATCGTTCGGCGCAGGCGCACGAACGCGGCTGGGACACTGGGGATTCCGGGTAGCGGTACCAGATTCGGCGGCGGGTACGCCAGGGTCGTGATCGCGGTCAAGCGCGTCAAGATCTGGATGTCGGCATCGATCTCCGCGATCTGCTCGTCGGTAATCGTCGCCGAGAACATCGACCGCAGGAACGCCGGCAAGATGACCTTGGCGAGCTCTGGCTGCAGGTCGACGACCGCACCGGTATCGGCCCATCGCTCCCAGCTGTCGATCCGCCCGGCGAACTCGTCGACGATCGTGTCGGCGATCCGCGCGAGATGGCGTCGGCCGAACATCAGCATGAGCATCGCGCGACGCTGACTGTGCTCGCCCTCCGCCCAGACCACAGATACCCCGACCGTCCGGCGCACGATCGGCTCGAAGGGCCCGGCGACGCCGTAACCCGCCCGGTCGTTCAAGACGTGTGCCGCGTGGTCGGGATGGCTGAGGAACACGACATCCACGAGCGGCAGCGGCAGCCGGAACACGTCGCCGTAGCGTCGCGCACAGTGCTGGAGGTACTGGTGCGGCTGCCGTGAGTGCCACGGCCACACGCCGACCGCGGGCACACCGACGGGGCCGGGCGGCAGCGGCCGGGGGCGGCCGCGGCCGACGAGCGCGCGTGCGGCGAACCCGACCGGGTGCCTGGTCGGCCACCACGGGTCCCTTGCCAGCGGGGACAGCAGAGTCTTCGGACCTCGCTCGAGGCGAACCGCATGGGGTGTGGTCATATTCATCGGGCGCCGACCTGCGGTCTGGGATACACGGCGGGCGAGCGCAGCGTCGGCAGCAGATGCCGCGCCGCGCCGAACACGCGCTGGACGGTGGCTTGGGACGGCATGCGCAGGGGTATCGGCAGCAGCTGGCCGAATGTCGTGAGCATGTCGAAGTCGGTGTCTATCCGCGCGATCCGCCACACGCCGTCTTCGCGGCGCATGAGGTAGCGGTCCACGAAGACGAAGTTGAATCCCCGTGGCCACCAGCGCGGTCGGCCGATCACGCGCCAGGGGGCCGTGATTCGGACGGTATCGTCGAAGAAGTCGAAGTAGGGCAGCGCCCGCAGGGTGTCGTCCTGCGGGTATTGCGTGACATCGGGGGCGAGCCGGAACAGCAACGCGAACAAGTCGTATTCGTGTTGGCTCGCGGCCCACTCGACCGACCCGGTGGTCACGTCCGTGTACACCAGATCGTCGGTCAGGCACTCCCGCAGCAGCGCCGTCGAGTGCTGCGCCCACGCCGCGCACCACCGCACCAGGAAGTCCGTCAGCCCCTCGGCCGGGAACCCGGCCTCGACGTACATCTCTTCCCGCGCCCGGCAACGCTCGATGAACCCCGGCATCAGCGCGTTGAACTCCGAATGCTGGGGACTGGGGCGATGTTTCACCATTGCGCTCTCCTAGATCGAGCGATCGGCCATCGGCCGTACCCGCGTCGAGCGCAAGAAAGGCAGGACTCGCTGTGCCGCGCTGAGCGCCGCACGCGCCACACGTTGCGACGGAGGATGGAGCGGAATCGGCAGCAACTGGGTGGGGAGGAACAGCAGATCGCCGTCGGTATCGATGCGCGCGATCAGCCAGCCCCGCTCGGGATCACGCACCAGGTGGTAGCGATCCACACCGACGGTCTCGATGGGCCGGAGGCCGAACCGAACTCGCCCGAGGCCCCGGTACGGCAGCGTGAGCCGGACGTCTCCGTCGAGAAAGTCCCAGTACGGCAACGAGCGCGGGGTGAGATCCTGCGGGTAGAAGCCGACGGGACCGGTCGTGAGCTTGAATCCCAAAGCGTAGATGTCGAATTCGGGCTGTCCGGCGTACCAGTCGCGGCTTCCGATCGTCGGATCGGCGTATACCAAGCTGTCGGTGAAGCAGTCGCGCAGGGCCTCCGTCGAACGCTCGAACCACGCGTCGAACCACCTGACCAGGAAGTCCGTGATGCCATCGGCGGGGAAGCCTGCCGTGACATACATCTGCTCCTGGGCCCGCACCTTCGGCAGCCATTCATCGAACAAGGCGCGGTGCGGAGCGTGCAGGTCCGCGTCTCGATCGTTCGCGATCGATTCCGTCCAACCGCGTGGGCTGGGTGCGGCGGCCGGTGGCAGCGGGCTCGTCCCGGCATCCGTTTTCGTTGTCATGGCGATCCCGCTCCGATCGGGTCTTGCAGGCATGGTTCACTCCTCGCTGACAGTGATTGCGCCAGAAGGGCATTCGTTCACAGCGGCGCGGACGAGGCCGACGCTCTCCTCCGGCACGTCCATGGGGCCGCAACCCGTCCGCTTGCCGGCCTTCACGGCGGCTACTCCGTCCGCGTCGAACTCGAAAACGCCGGGGGCGGTCCGGACGCAGTAGCCTGCGGCCTGGCAGACCTCCTGGTCGATCGAGACGCGGATGCTCATCGCGCGTGCGGTCATGGGGCGCTCTTCGTCGCCGTCCCGATGCGGGTGACTGTGACGGGCAGCCCACCCTTGACCGTGGTCGACAGCCCGAAGCTGTGGCGCGGATGCCACCCCGCCGGTGTGTGCAGGCGGTAGCGCTGGAAGATCAGCGCCAGCAGGAACTGCGCGTTCATGTACCCCATCGCCGAGCCGACGCAGCGGTGCCTGCCGGTGCCGAACGGGATGAACGCGAGATTCGGTCGGGCCTTGACGACGTCCTCGTCGGTGAAGCGGGTCGGGTCGTAACGGTCTGGATCGGGCCACCAACGCTCGTCGCGGTGCAGCACGTACTGCGGGATGCCGAGGAGGGTCCACTGGGGGATCGGGTACCCGCCGATCTCGTCGTCCTCGAGCGCGAACCGCATGTTGAGCGGGGCGCCCTGGAGTCGCTGCCCCTCGTCGAAACAGGCCTTCGCCCAGGTCAATCGATTCAGGTCCGCGAAGGTCGGCGCCGCGCCGTCGAGCCCGTCGACCTCGGCGTAGAGCGCCTCGGCCGCTTCCGGGTTCTCGCACAGCAGCGCGAGAGTCCACGACAACGAGGCGACCACGGTCTCGTAGCCGCCGCCGATCAGGGTGAGCAACTCCATCTTCAGGTCGCGGGTGCTGATCGGGGTGCCGTCCGCGTAGCGCGCCTCGAGCATCATGTCCAGCAGGTCGTTGTCCCCGGTGGGGTTGGCCCGGCGGTCGGAGATCAGGCGGCCGACGGTTCGCCACGCGCGCAGGACCGCGCCCGGCACGCTGTCGACGCCCGGGAGCGGCACCAGGTTGGGCGGGCGGGTCAGGGTCATCGACGCCCCGGCGAAGCGCATCCCGATGCGCATGTCGACGTCCAGCTCGGCGATCTCCTGTTCGGTGATCGATGCCGAGAACATGGCCCGCAGGAACCCGGGCAGCGTGACACGGGCGATCTCGTGCTGCAGGTCGACCACCCGGCCCGTGTCGGCCCACTGCTCCCAATCTGCCACGCGCGCAGCGAATTCCGCGCTGATCGTGTCGGCGATCCGGGCCAGATGCCGATGCCCGAACATCGGATTCAGCGTCTTGCGGCGCGCACGAAAGTCGGGTCCGTCCATCATCGGCGTAGAGGCCCCGACGGTACGGATCAGCCGCTCGAACGGCCCGACCATGCTGTAGCGAGTCTCGGCGTCGCCGAGAATGTGCGCGACGTAGTCGGGATGGTTGAAGACGACGAAGTCGAATCCCGGTAGCGGCACCCGGAACACGTCGCCGTAGCGCCGCGCGCAGTGGCGCAGGTACTCGTACGGGTCCCGGGTGTACAACGGCCACACCCCGACGCCGGGCAGGCCCACCGGACCCGGTGGCAGCGGCCCCGGGCGACCGCGGCCATCGAGCGCGCGTGCGGCGAAGCCGACCGGGTGACGGGTGGGCCAGAGCGGGTCCTTGGCCAGCGCCCCCACCAGGCTGCGCCGACCGCGATCGAGTCGCGCTGGGACCGGCTCAGCCGAAATGGGCCGATCACCTTCATGGCGGGTTGCTGCGCTGGCTGGCGTCGCAGGCAGCTGGCCCGCCTCCGCGTGCGTGAATTGGCTCATGCGACACCGGCTTTCGCGCCATGTCGCCCCGCGCTTGCTCCGGCGCCGACCTGCGGTCTGGGGTAGACGGTCGCCGAACGCAGCCCGGGCAGCAGCCGCTGAACCGCGCCGAACGCGCGCTGGAACGCCGCCTGGGACGGCAGGTGCAGGGGAATCGGCAGCGCCCGGCCGATCGCGGTGAGCATGTCGAAGTCGGTGTCGATCCGCGCGATCCGCCACACGCCGTCCTCGCGGCGCATGATGTAGCGGTCCACCCCGACGATATTCAACGCGCGCGGCGAGAAACGCGGGCGGCCGATCGCGCGCCACGGGATCGTGATTCGAACGACGTCGTCGCCGAAGTCGAAGTACGGCAGCGCGCGCAGCGTGTCGTCCTGCGGGTAGAACCCGAGATCGGGGATCAGCCGGAACGCCAAGGCGTACAGATCGTACTCGGTCTGAGTGGCCTGCCAGTCGACAGACCCGATGGTCGGGTCGGTGTACATCAGATCGTCGGTCAGGCACTCCCGCAGCAGCACGGTCGAGCGCTGTTCCCAGGCCGTGAACCACTGCAGGAAGAAGTCCGTCAGACCGTCGGCCGG
Organism: Nocardia crassostreae; assembly: GCF_001613405.1. Lineage (GTDB taxonomy): Bacteria > Actinomycetota > Actinomycetes > Mycobacteriales > Mycobacteriaceae > Nocardia > Nocardia crassostreae. Next base: position 176,114 of record NZ_BDCH01000019.1, on the reverse strand, counting down.
GAACCCGGCCTCGACGTATCGCTGCTCCCGTTCCCGGCATCGTTCGATGAACCCGGGCATCAGGGCGTTGTACTTCGCTTGTTCGGGATTGGGACGATGGTCGAACATCGCGTCGTCTCCTCTTCGTAGGCTTCGTAGGCGCAGCTGCGCGGGTTTGCCGGGCACCGGTTTCATGCGCTCTCCGCCGTGGCCGTGTCGGCCACGAGCGTCCTCATGTTGCGGATCAGCCCGAGCGTTTCGTCGTCGATGAATTGCCGGGTGTAGCGGTCGCCGATCGACCGGATCGACAGCGCTGCCAGCGCGAGGGACCCGGCCGAGCCGATCGCGTCGATGACCGGGTCGGCTGCCCGCGGGATGCGGTAGACCCTGCGCAGCGGGCGGGGGAGGGCCGCGGGCGTGGTGGGGACCGCGCCCGCGGCCACCACCACGGCCCAGGGCATCAGCCGAGCCTCCTGCCACGACGTCGGCCGCAGCACCGCCTGCAGGAGATCCATTGCGGCCCGGAAGATTTCGGGCGTGAAGCGGTACTCGTCTCGGATGCTGTCGTAGTAGCGCGCGACGGCGGCGACCGAATCGGGCACCATCTCCCGGGGTGCCCCCATCAGCTCGCCGAAGGTGACCAACTCGGCCCAGTAGCGGTCGCGCTCGGTGGCGGACAGCCGTCGCCGGCGCCCTCCGCGGAAGGTGTGCGTCTCGTAGATCCGCAGCGCGGCATGCCAGATCGTGACATGCGCGAAGATCACCATCGCCGGCGATTGGGCGTCGTAGGGTTCGCCGCTGTCGACGACGTGACCGGTCATCCGCGCATGGATGGCCCGCAGTCGCCGTGCCGCCCAGTCGGCCGTGGCGGTGTCCCCGGCGACGATCTGGATCACGGGCCGGGCGGTGCGTCGCGCCCGCTCGAGGAGCAACCCCGGGCCGCCGGTCTTCTGCCGGGCCGCGAGGACCACAGGGTCGTGGTCGACTTCGACGCTTTGCACCGACGGATGCGGGGCCTCGAGCACGCCGGTGACCGCCTCCCACAGGGGCACCAACTGCGGCCCGAGCAGGACCTGCCACACCACCGAGGACGGGCCGAAGTAGCCGTAGTCGGGCTGACCGTCAGCGGTCGTCGACTGGCCCGCGGGCACGGGCGCGGGTCCGCGCCGGACAGCCGGTCGTCTCGGCGGTGTGTGTGTCGCGGTTGGCATGGGTCCTCCTGCCGGAGTTGTGTCTGGGGACATGTCGTGTCTCATGCGGGCGCTCCCTTGTGACCGGCGGCCGGGTCGCTGACCAGCACCCAGCAGTCGCCCGCGAATATCGCGATCCGCTCGGCGAGCCGCCTTGGACGCCAACGCAGGTCGGCGAGGGACGCGGTGCGCACGAGCTCGGCCGCCGGCAGCTCCTCGACCAGACGCCGAGCATCGGAGAGGCTGTGCACCCGGTCGATCGGGTGCACGCCGATGACAAGCGCCGGTGCGGTGACTCGCCGTCGCTCGTCGCGCGGCGGCCCGACTCGACCGAAGTGAATGCCCTGGAGGAACGCCACCGAGCCGTGCGGGTCGCGGGTGAGCACATCGCGCCCGAGGCCGATCAGGCTGCCGTCCCGCGCGGGAAGCAGGCGAGCGGCCAGGCCGATCGCCCGGAGCGCGTGACCCCCGAAGGTGAACAGCCCGAAGGCCGGGGACCAGAGCAGCGACATCTCCACCTGGGAGTCCTCGAGGAACGGTCCCTCGCAGACGAGGCCGACCACCCGCTCCGGCGCTCTGCTCGCGCACTCCAGCGAGATGTTCGCGCCGATCGAGGTCCCGCCGAACACCGCACGCCGCACGCCGAGCTCGTCGAGCGCGCCGAGGACTTGTTCGCCGAGCTTGTCGCTCGTGTAGCGCCAAACCTCTTACGCCGCAACGGGTTCGGGCTCACCGAGCAGGTCGAGGCAGAGGACGCGGAAGCCGCGTGCGGCGAGTTGCCGCGCGAGTGGGGCCTGCATCGCTCGCGACATCAGCAGCGCGTGCAGCAGCACCACGACGCGCTCGCCCGAACCGTACTCGTCGTATCGCACGCGCTGGCCGTCCACGGTCACCGTGCCGCTGGTCACCTGACTCATGTCGGACGCACCGCGGTCTCGGCACCCGCGGCCGCACCGTTTCGATCGCCTCTCGCCGAGGCGCCCGGGAACAGCCGCTCGAGCATCTCGAACGCCCCGCGAACAAGATCGGGATTCGCCACTCGCGCGGAGATCTCGCGCACGAGCCCCGGCGACAGCCGGTGCAGGGCGTAGAACGCCAAGGACTCGGCGCTCACCGGCACGACCGCGAGGTCGAACCGGACGGCCAACTCGATCGCGCGGGCGACCAGATCGGGGCTCGCGAACGCGAACCGCTCCTGGAGCCCGCCCATCCGCTCGAGGGAGGCGGCGCTCGCGTCGGAGCTGAGCGCAGCGCTGGTGGCGTGGCGCGAGAGGCCGGTACGAGTCGCGCCCGGACAGATCGCCGATACGCCGATCCCGTGGCGCCGCAGGTCGATTCGCATCGACTCGCTCAGCATCAGCACGCCCGTCTTGGAGACCGAATAGGCGGCACCGTCGATATTGGGGGCCCACGCCGCAAGGGAGGCCACGTTCACGATCTGCCCGCCGCGCCCGTGATCCACCATCTGCTGCGCGAACACCCGGCTGCCGTGCACGACCCCGTACAGGTTCACGTCGATCGTGCGCTGCCAGTCGGCGACGGAGTGTTCGAGGAACGAGCCGACAACCACGAGCCCGGCATTGTTGACCACGATGTCTGCCCCGCCGTGCTTGGTGGCGAGCAGCCGCGCGAGCCGCTCCCACTCGGCCGGCTTCGTCACGTCGAGTCGCTCGACGATCGCCACCCCACCGTCGCGGTGGATCAGCGCGCCGGTCTCCTTCGCGCTCTCGCGGTCGATGTCGGTCACTACGACCCGGTCGCCCGCGCGGGCGAACCGTCGGGCGACGGCACGCCCGATCCCGCTCCCGGCACCCGATACGACGACGAGGCGGTCGCCTGTCAGGACACGGCTGCGCAGCCTCATGAGTTCCTCCCCGCCGCCTGTGCGACCGCCTTGGCCCGGCGCGTCGGCCGGGAGCCATTGCGCCGCGCAGACGGCCGCCAAGTCGTGAATCGGTAGTCGTCGAGCGGGAAATGGCGACTTGCCCAGCGCGCCTGCAGTGTCGTCGACGGCCGGATGTACGGGCTCTCGCCCTGTGCGTTGATGTAGTAGCTGTGCAGCCCGGGATTGCGCTCGACGATCCAGTGCGCGAGGTTGCGGCCGCGCTTCATGACGCTCGCGTGGTAGGCGGCGTTGGCCTCGGGCCGCACTTCCACGGTCGTGGCGCCGCGTTCGCGCGCCGCGGCGATCGCCCGGACGGCGTGGCGGGTCGTGATCTCGATCTGCTCGGGCCAGCCGGGGAACGTCCACGAGTACGGCCCGCACGCCATCCAGCGGTTCGGCAGCCCGGGGATGCTGACGCTTTCGTACGCCTGCATCCCCTCGTTCGTGTAATAGTCCGCGAGGTCGAGCCCGTCGCGGCCGACGACCGCGTCCCGCCAGCTTTCCGGCTCGGAGAAGACCTCGAAGCCGGTCGCCAGCACGAGCGCGTCCACCTCGCGCTCGACCCCGTCGACCGTGCGAACGCCGCTCGCCGTGATCCGTTCGATCGGCGTCGTGATCAGGTGAGTGTTGTTGCGGTTGAACGTCTTCAGAAATTTGCTCGATGCCGTTGCACGCTTGGCCCAGATGCCGTAGTCGGGCAGCAGCTCACGCCGCGTCTGCGGGTCACGGACCTGCGTCGCCAAATAGCCGCGGTAGCCCCGCTTCATGGCCCAGTCGGCCGCCGCCAGCCCCGTCTTGGCGACCGTCGGCGGGGTATATGTCATCACCGCCATCAGCGCCTCCGTAGCCACGATCACGCCGCCGAACACGCCTGCCGTCACGCCCGGGATCCGCATCAGCCGCCGCACCGCGACGGGGATCGTGGTGTCCGGAATCGGGACGCACCACGCCGGGGTGCGCTGGTAGACGTCGAGGCGCTCGACCTCGGGCGCGATCGTGGGCACGATCTGGATCGAACTCGACCCGGTGCCGACCACTGCGACGCGCTTGCCGCGGAGGTCGTAGCTGTGATCCCACCCCACTGGCCGCAACAGCTTGCCTTTGAAGTCGGCGATCCCGGCGATCCCGGGATCGCGCTTGGGGTTGAGAAACGCCCCCACCGCGGAGATTACGAACCGCGCGCTGATCGTCTGGCAGTCGGGCAGGCGCAGCCGCCACAGATGGTTCTCGTCGTCCCAGACCTCGCGGACCACCTCGGTCCGCAGGCGGAGATGCGGGCGCAGCCCGAAGCGGTCGACCATCTCGTCGAAGTACGCCTTCACCTCCGCGCCGCGCGGGAATGTGCGCGTCCACTCGGCGTTGCGTGCGAACGAGTACTGGTACGCCAGGGCCGACGAGTCGACCGCGACCCCGGGGTAGTCGTTGTCCCGCCAGCTTCCGCCGATGTCGTCTGCCCGATCGAGGATCGCGAAGTCCTCGATCCCCGCGCGCCGCAGAAAGATGCCGGCGCAGATCCCGCCCGGCCCGGCGCCGATCACGACCACCTCGTGGTCGGGACGCTCGGGGGCGCCCGCACCGTTGGCACGCGTGGTGGCCGGGGGCCTCGGCGATGAGTCACTGGACATGGATCCTTCTCCTCGTTGAGAACGGTCCGTGCTGGATGTCGGGTCGGTAGAAACCGGGAGTACCGAGTGGAGTCTGGTCCGTTGCGGCACTGGACAACTATCAATCTGATGGATCTTTCTTCAGATGGGGGTGTGTCAGGATGTGGGCCATGACCACATCCCGCCGGTACGGCGGCATGAGCGCCGAAGAACGGCAGGCCGTGCGAGGTTCATCGCCGCCGGACGGGAGCTGCTCGCCGGTGAAGGCCTTGCCAAGATCTCCATCACCAGCCTCTGTGCCCACGCGGGCTTGATCGACCGGTACTTCTACGAGAACTTCGCCAACCTCGATGCGTTCCTGGACGACGTCGCCGATCAGATAGCCACCGAAGGCGCCGCCGCGATCTACGCGCGGGTGACCGCCGCTGGATCGGACGACCCACGGGAACGTTTGCGGATCGTCATAGAGGGCTCCCTCGACGAGCTGACCGGCGAGCCGGTATTCGCACGGATGCTCGCCGACCTGCGGGCCGATGACCAGCAGGGTAAGGAGATGCTGCTGCGCCACCGCGAAGCCTTGACCGGCAAGGTCGCCGACCTCACCGGCCAGTACGTCGAGCTGGTCTTCGGATCCCAGCGGTACGAAGCGGCCCAAGCGCGGGCAGCCATCGTCTTCGTTGTAGGCGGCTCCGCCGACATGGTCACCAACTGGCTCACCGGCAAGCTCGATCTCAGCCGCGAGGAATTCATCGAGACCTGCACCAACCTGCTCTTCTCGGCGGGCATGAGCTTGCTGGAAATGCTCAGCGGCCTGCCCGGCGAATCACTCGGGTTCGGAGTCCTGAACTCGCCTGGATCGACCGGCCCGCCGGTCGGCGATTAGCCATGGCGGCTCAGACGGTGAGAGAGCTTGTGCGCGAAGGCGGTTCCTCGATCCGTATGGTTTCGGCGATCCGCGACGTCAGGCGCGAGAGCATCACGATCTGATCGCCGAGTTCGGCGAGCTGGTCCTCGAGGTGCGCGAACCGCTGATTGAGTGATCGGACCAGAGTGTGCACGGCGGACAGCTCGGTCGCGGTCGGCAGGTCGAGCAGGCCCAGGATCGTGTCCTGAAGCTGTTGCATGGCCTGCCGGGCATCGTCCGCGCGGTGCAGGGCTTCGGTTCCGACCGGGTTGTCGAGCACGGCGTTGGCGGCCTTGAGTGTGGCTTCTTGAAGCAGGTCAATGGGATTCACGGTGGGCTCCGGTGCGGTCGGGTCGGATGATTGCCGCCGGGCCGCGGAGGCTGCGGAACTCGGCGTCCAGAGTGCCGAGGTCGGTGGCAGGGGCCTCGTCGAAGAGCATTTCGCGCAGGATGGCGTTCCAGTCGCCGGTGGCCTCGAGCTGGCCCAGGGCGGCCACGACCATGCCCATCATGCGGGCCGCCAGCACCGTGGTCGAATCCGCGGATTGCTTGCGCGAGAAGGTGAACTGGGACGCCGTCGGATCGATCATCCCGGCCATCATCGCGTTGACGGCATCCTGTTCTATGGTCAGCGGCCCTCGATGCTGTGCCCACCAGAACAGCCGCTGCGCGAAGTCGAACGCCTGCTGCGGTGGAACCGCGTCGGTCGCGGCGATGCCCGCGGTGACGAACGCCTGATACACCGAGTCGGGGGTGCCTTCGACGATGCCGCGCATCAGGGCGCGCTGTTCCTCGAAAGCCGTTCTGTCCAAACGCTTGTACAGACCGAAGTCGAGGAACGCGACGCGGCCGTAGGCGGTGACGAGGAAGTTGCCCGGATGTGGGTCCGGGGAGAACTGACGATGGGTGAACAGTCCGCCGAAGTAGAAGCGGAACACGATTTCGGCGATGCGGTCGACCTCGCCGACCGGTCTCCCTTTGACCTGCTCGAACCGGTCGCCCTCGATGAATTCGGTGACCAGCACCCGTTGTCCGGACAGCTCGGTGAACACGTCGGGGATGACGATGAACGGGTGATCGAGGTAGAGCCGGGCGGCCAGGTGCTGGTTTCGGGCCTCGAGCTCGTAGTCCAGCTCCTCCTCGATGCGATCCCGGATCTCCTCGGTCAACGCCGCCCAATCCATGTTGGGCACAAGCACTTTCGCCGCTTTGAAGACCAGCGACAGATTCCGCAGGTCGGACCGCACCGCCTTGTCCACGCCCGGATATTGCACTTTGACGGCGACCTGCGCGCCGCTCTCGCGCAGTACGGCGCGATACACCTGCCCGATCGACGCGGCGGCGATGGGGGTGGTGTCGAAGTCAGCGAAGACCGCATCCACTCCGCGGCCCAGATCGTTCTCGATGACCCGGGTCATCTTGTCGAACGCCACGGGCGGTGCGGAATTCTGCAGCGTGGCCATGGCCCTCTGCATGTCCTCCCGCATCTCCTCCGGCCACAGACCGATATCGAACATCGACATCATCTGGCCGATCTTCATGGCCGCGCCCCGCATGGTCCCGAGCCCGGTCACCAGCGCCTTGGCCGCCTCGGCCTGTCGTTTCTGCAGGGTGGCGCTCCTGTATTCGGCGCTGCGGCCCGCCGTGGCGATCTTCGTCCCCACCTGGCGCGCGGCCTGCCCGGCGACGACTCGCCCGAGCATCGCGCTGCGCGCCGCCCGTGAGGTGGGGATCTTCTTTTTCGCGGGCATCAGGTCTCCTCGAGGCCATGGACATTGTGGACACATTATGTTGTAACTGTAACGTCCGCAAGATGGTCAATGACTTTCGCGTCGATGTAGTCGAGAAGCTGCTCGCCCCTTCGGGTTTGGTTTGCTCGGGCGTAGCGCCCGATTGCTCCGAGTCGATGCGGGTGGTGAAGCGGACGTTGCTCGTGTCGGATATCCGGGCTAGTTTGTCGGCAACGGTGTGACGTGGGTCGCATCGGTAGGATGGGTGCGGCGATGGATCGGTCTCGATCGAAGCGGGCGGCGCGGCTGGGCGTGCTGGCCGGAACCGGGGCGGCCAAACACGCCGCGGTGCGCACCGCGAATGTGGTCCGGTCCAAGGAGCGCGCCGACGCGGCCATGTTGCTGCACAGCGAGCGCCTCGCCCGGCAGGTCGTGGCCTCCCTCGGCAGTATGCGCGGCGCGGCGATGAAATTCGGGCAGCTGCTCTCCATCCTCGACACCGGCGTGATTCCGCCCGGACAGCGAGAGTTGTTCCAGGCCAAACTGGCCGAGCTTCAGGACGATGCCCCGAAGATGTCGTGGCGGGTCATGCGGGCTCAGCTCGAGCGGGAGCTCGGTGTGCCGCTCAACGAGGTCTTCGCCGGCTTCGACAGGAAGCCTGTGGCCGCGGCCTCTATCGGCCAGGTGTACCGGGCGCGGCTGTCCGACGGTCGGGCGGTCGCGGTCAAGGTGCAGTATCCGGGCGTGGACGAGACGGTCGTCGCCGACCTCAAGAACATCCGCGTGATGCTCGGCTTCTACCGCCTGCTGCATCCGGGGCTCGATGTGGTCGCGTTCGCGGGTGAGTTGGAACAACGGTTGCGCGACGAACTCGACTACGAGCTCGCGGCCGCCAATACCCGCGCCATGGCCGATGCCTTCCGTGGTCACCCGTTCATACGCATCCCGGACGTCATCGGCGAGTGGAGTCGGCGACGGGTTCTGATCACCGAATGGATCGACGGCCGACCGCTGTCGACGGCGTTCAACGGGCCCGTGGAGGTCCGGAACCGGGTGGCGGAGATCGTATTCCGCTTCTACGGCGAGACTCCCTACCGGCTGGGCATGTACAGCGGCGACCCGCACCCCGGTAATTCCCTGCTGTTGGACGACGGCACCATCGCATTCCTGGACTTCGGTCTGCTCAAGCGGATCGATCACGCTACCGGCGCGGCCGAACTGACCGCCTTACGCGCTTGCGCGGCGGGTGAGACCGAGCAGCTGGCGGCCATTCTGCAAGCGCGGGGGTTCGTCGCGGAAGGGCAGTATGTCGCCGACGAGCTGTACGACACCTATCTGCGCAGCTTCGGCTGGTATCTGCGGGATGTGGACTGCGAGGTCACCACCGCCCATGCGCGCGAACAGATTTCGGCGCTGATGCTGCCGCAGAGCACCAGCATCCGCCGCTACAACCTCCCCGTCGAGCACGTGGTGCGGCTGCGCGCCGAAGTGCAGGTGGCGGCGATTCTCGGGCAGCTGCGCCCGCGACTCAACCTGTACGCCATCGCCGGAGAGTGGGTCGACGGCGCGGACCCGGTGACCGAACTGGGTCGCGCATAACGGGTGTGGTCTTCGCACCCGCAAGTCGGAGTCTGAGGCAGCGTCTTTCGAACGGCTAGTCCCCATGGGCTCGCCGTTCTTCATGTCCGCGACCGTCGTGTGGGTGAACCCGCCACCTGTGGACGAATGCTACACAAGATGATAAATATGTAGCGAGGCGCTCGGCGTCAGCCGGTCTCGTTTCAAAGGAGCGACAGAGATGGCCTACGTGATCACCGAACCGTGCATGTCCAGCAAAGACGCCTCCTGCGTGAACGTGTGCCCGGTCGACTGCATTCACCCGGCTCCGGACGAGCCGGGCTTCGCCGAGGCGAAACAGCTCTACATCGACCCCGCCGAGTGCATCGACTGCGACGCCTGCATGCAGTCCTGCCCGGTGGACGCGGTGTATCCCGAGCGCCGAGTGCCGCTGCAGTGGTAGCCGTTCATCCAGGTCAACGCGGATTTCTACGTCGGCCGATGATCGACGACAGGACTGTGCGGGTGGCGGTCGTAGGCGCGGGACCGGCCGGGTTCTACACGGCCTCGCACCTACTCGACCAGGCCGTCGCGGTGGACGTGTTCGACCGACTGCCAACGCCGTTCGGGCTGGTGCGGGCCGGAGTGGCGCCCGATCATCCGAAGATCAAATCGGTGAACCGGGTCTTCGAAAAGATCGCGCGGCGACCGGGATTCCGGTTCTTCGGCAATGTCGAAGTCGGCCGGGACATCGGCTGCGGGGAGCTCGCGCGCTGGTACGACGCGGTGGTCTACAGCATCGGAGCCGAACGCGGGCGCCGTGCCGGTCTTGTCGGAGAGCTGTTGCCGGGCAATCATTCCGCCACGGAATTTGTGGGCTGGTACAACGGTCGTCCGCAGCACCGCGATCTGTCCGTGGACCTGTCCGGTACGCGAGCGGTGGTGATCGGCAACGGCAATGTGGCGCTGGACGTGGCCCGCGTACTCGCCTGCCGGGCGGATCGGTTCGTCACCACCGACATGGCGGACCATGCACTGCAAGCCTTGTCGCACAGCCGAATTCGCGAGGTCGTCGTGCTCGGACGACGCGGTCCCGCGCAGGCGTCGTTCACCACCCTGGAACTGATCGATCTGAGCGAACTGCCCGACGTGGATGTTGTGGTGGACCCTGCCGACCTGGCGGACGCGGAAACAGGCGAGGGAATCGTCGGCTCGAATCTGGAGATCCTGCGCGAACTCGCCGGCCGTCAGCCGTCAGGGCGGGCGCGGCGGATCGTATTCCGTTTCTGCAGTGCGCCTTTGGCCTGCTACGGCGGGGATCGAGTGCGCGGACTCGAAGTGGCCCGCACCGAACTCGTGCGGGTCGGCGATCGGGTGCTGTCGCGCCGGACACCGGATACCGAGCTGCTGCCCGCCGGTCTGGTAGTTCACGCGATCGGCTATGCCGGACAGGGATTGCCGGAGCTGCCTTTCGATCCGGATCGCGGCACCATCCCGCATAACGGCGGCCGGGTCCGGGAGGACGGCGGGGTTCTTCCCGGGCATTACGTGGCGGGCTGGATCAAACGCGGGCCCAGTGGCGTCATCGGCACGAATCGGTTGTGCGCCAAGGAAACCGCCGAAGCCCTGCTCGCCGACGCGCGCGCCGGACTGCTGTCGCGCGCGGACACCCTGGCTCCGGAATCGGTCTCCGCCATTCTGGCCCGCCGGGTGCCCGGCCTGGTCGACTATCGCGGCTGGACGGCCATCGACGCCCACGAGCAGGCATGCGGCAGTCATTGGGGGCGGCCCCGGGTCAAGTTCACGCGGGTGGCCGACATGCTGCGCGCGGCCGGGGCCTCGCCAATCAGGAGATCGGCGCATCAGTGAAGCCGAAAACGACAGGAGATGTCATGGCAACCGATACCGTCGCTGCGAAACCCGCGACCGAAGAACCTTCCACCGCAACGCGAACCGTAGCGGTACGGATGTCCACCCTGGTCTACTCGCTGGTCGTCGCATTGCTGCTGGCCGCTCTGGGCACCTTCGGCGTGCTGTGGGGTATGGCTCGCGGCGAGCTCTCCGACCGCGACGCGACCTCCGCCGACCAAGCGCACGCGGAGCGGGCCGCCACCGATTACGCCGTCGGCGCGTCCACCATCGACTACCAGAACATCGACGCCTGGACCGGAAAGCTCAAGTTCAACACGACATCCGAGCTCGCCGCCAAATTCGACGCCACCGCCCCGAATCTGCGCGACATCCTCACCCCACTGCGCTGGACTTCCGCCGCCACCCCTATCACCGCCAAGGTGCTGTCCGATAACGGCGGCGTCTACACGGTCGACGTCTTCCTCACGGTCACGGCCACCAGTGCACAGAATCCCGACGGCGCCGTGACCACCGTGACCTATAAGGTGACGGTGAACAAGAACGCCGACTGGAAGATCACCGATGTCGGCAGCCTCGACGCGGGAATGCCGATCAAATAGCCCGGCTACACGGGCGGCGGCAGTAGCGGCCGCAGCGAGAACTCCACCATCGCGGTGAGATCGTGTTCGGTCGGCTGGACGAGCAGGCCGAGAATGGTGCGCGCCAGCAGTTCCGCGGCCATGCTCGGGTCGTCGCCGCCCAAACGCGCGGTGGTCAGCAGCGGGGTCGCGACATCGATGAGTCGGCGCATCGTGTGTGTGCCCAGATCGGAACTGGCGATCGCGCCGAGCGTTTCGGGTTCGTGCTCGATGATGCGGCGTGTGATCGGGTCCTCGCGGCCGAGCGTGATCAGGCGGACGACCGTGTCGATGAACATCTCCCGCCAGTCCTGGCCGTTCAGCAGTGCCAATCCGATCTCGTCCATGAACCGATGGACGATGCGCGCCCCGACCAGGAGCAGCGCGTCGTCCACCGAGTCGACCTGGCGGTACAGCGTGGTGCGTGCGACGTGCATCTCGCGCGCCAGATCCGACATCGAGGTGCGCGCGAATCCGTAACGGGTGATGCACCTTTCGGTGGCGTCCAGCAGCGGATTCAGCGAATCCGACGGGCGCGGAACGGATTCCATGGACAGCAACGCCTGTAAGAGGTTCGCGGCCCGTTCGGAGGTGGCGGCGACCTTAGCGGGGGTGGTCGTCTTGGCGGCCATGGGCCTCACAGTAGCGCGTCGGAATACACACGCAAAGAATCAAATGGGATACATACGCTACGAATTCTGTCTAATATGTAGCGAGCCGTGAGTATTCTCGAGGAGAAACCAGGATGATCAGTCTGGGGAGAGCGCCCTCCGATCAGCGGGATTCGCTGAGGCGGGTGGTGCGCCGGAACTTCGCCGAAACGGTCCTGAGCAGTCTGGAAACCCTCGGCCGCACCGTGGCGCTGGCGATCGAATCCGTGCGCGGCGCGATCGCCGATCTGGTGGCGCGGCGCTTCCACTGGGCCGAAACCCTCAGGCAGGCATAGTATCTCGTTACCGTTACCGCCGTGCCCGCGGTACTCATGGCAATTCCGTTCGGCGTCGTGGTCTCGGTGCAGGTCGGCAATCTGATCCATCAACTCGGCGCGGACTCCATGCTCGGCGCGGCCGGAGGTCTGGGCATCATCCAGCAGGGCGCGCCCATGGCGACCGGACTGCTGCTGGGCGGCGCGGGCACCGCCACCATCGCCGCCGACCTGGGGGCGCGCACCATCAGGGACGAGATCGACGCGCTGCGGACCATGGGCATCAGCCCCGTGCACCGCCTGGTGATACCGCGCATGGTCGCCATGCTGTTCGTCGCACCACTGCTCAATGTGCTGATCATCTTTGTCGGCGTACTGGCCGGTTATGCGGTCGCCACCGGCATCCAGGGCGTCACGCCCGGCAGTTACTGGGCCACCTTCGGCGCCTTCGCCTCGTTCACCGATCTCGTCATCTCCCTGGGCAAGGCGATGGCGTTCGGCTTCCTGGTGGTGATCGTGGGCTGCCAGCGTGGACTGGAGGTCAGGGGCGGGCCGCGCGGGGTGGCCGACGGGGTGAACGCCTCGGTGGTGCTGTCGGTCGTGGCGATCGCCATCGTGAATGTCGGCATCACCCAGGTGGTCACCATGTTCCATCCGATGCGGGTGGCGTGATGGCCGCGCCGTACGCCCCCGAGGGGTTGCACTGGGTCTACGCCGCGTCCGGGACCGCGGCCGGGTGCTGACCCCGGTGGAGAACGCGGGATTCTTCGCCGTCTTCGTCTGGCAGGTCGTCGCCGCGATTCCGGTGACGATGCGCCGGTGCCGCGCCGAGACCATGCGCATGATCACCGATATGACCTGGGGGCGCGGGTCGGTCATCGTCGGTGGCGGGACCGCGCCCGTCCTGGTGATCCTCGGCATCGCCATCGGCGCGGGCGTCGGCATCCAGGGCTACACCGCGCTGGACATGGTGGGCCTGGGGCCGCTGACCGGCATCGTGTCCGCCTTCGCGAACACCCGCGAACTCGCTCCGATCGCGGCCGCCATCGGATTCGCCGCCCAGGCCGGCTGCCGCATGACCGCCGAGATCGGATCCATGCGCATTGCCGAGGAGATCGACGCGCTCGAATCCATGGGGTTGCGCTCGGTGCCGTTCGTGGTCACCACTCGGCTCATCGCCGGTGCGGTCGCGGTCGTCCCCACGTTTCTGATCGCCCTGCTGTTGAGCTACTTCTCGTGCGCGGCTGTCGTTCTCGTGGTGCACGGGCAGCCCTCGGGTATCTACTCGCACTACTTCGACCAGTTCGTGAATGTGCACGACATCGTCGCGGCGACGATCAAAATGCTGGTGTTCAGCGTAGTGGTCATCGTGATCCATTGCTATCAGGGCTTTTTCGCCGCCGGCGGGCCCGAGGGGGTGGGCGTGGCCAGCGGCCGGGCCGTGCGCGCCAGCTTCATCGCGGTACTCACCGTCGACATGGCGCTCACCATCGTGCTGTGGGGTATCGACTCGCCGATTGTTTTCACGGGGTGACCAGTGCCTGCTTATGGAATTCCCGGTGTCACGACGAGTCGGCGCGGCGCGTTGACCGCGGGGGCGCTGATGCTGATCGCGGCCCTGGTGCTCGGTGCGGGCTGGCACCACCTGGGCACCCGCCGAACCCAGGACGGCATGCGCATCACACTGCGCACGAGCGTGGTCGGCGGCGGCGTGACGACCGGAGCGGGCTTGCGGCTCAACGGTATTCGGGTCGGCGAGATCACCCGGGTGGACAGCACGCCCGGCGGCACGCAGCAACTGACCCTCATGGTCGACCGCACCCAGGTGTTCGGGCTCAGCGACGACCTGGATGTCGAATTCGCACCCGCGAACATGTTCGGCCTCAGTGAGGTCGTGCTGCGCACCAAACCCGGCGGCACCGCGCTCCGCGACGGCGCCATCGTGGATCTCACAGCGCCCGGACGCGTCGGCGACGACACCATGGCGAACCTGCTGCGGTCGCTCGGCGATGTCAGCGCGGTCGCGCTGACACCGCAGTTGAATGATCTGCTCACCCGGCTGGGTGGCCAGTTCGACGCCTTCGATCCGATACTGCGGGCGATGACCGAGCTGAGCCGAGCGGTCGCCGATACCCAGCGCTTTCCGACCTCGTTCCTACTCGAGCAGTACCGGTCGTTCGCGAACGGGGCGTCCGTCTTCGCCAATGGCACCGTGCGCTTGATCAACGAGGTCTACAACATTCCGATCCTGCGCAACAACCGGCCGCTGGTGAATACCACCGTGGATCTCATCATCGACGAGCTCTTTCCCGCCATCAGCCGGATCGGCACGACCGCCCAGAAGTACCTGAACTCGTATGGCGGGGTGCTGGCCACCTTGCTGGAACAGGTGGTGCGGACACTGCCGAACGCACAACAGTCGCGGGCCGATCTCGCCGAACTGCTGGAGCGCTTGGATCGGGCCTTCCGGGCCACCCCCGACGGGCCGACCCTGGGCCTCGACGTGGTGCTGCGTGGTGTGCCCGGCCTGGTGGTGCCGCTGTTGGGTGCGGCAGCGCCGCCGACCACAACGGGAGGGGATCGATGAACAGAACGACATCGACGCGGGCGGTGATCATTCGGCTGATCCTGTTCACGACACTGATAGCGGCGTTGGCCGCCGGGATCGTGGTGGCGATCCAGCGTCCGCTGGGTGCGGACACCGTCGGTTTCGAGGCCGACTTCACCGATGCGGGCGGTCTGCACACCAACGACGACGTGCGCATGTTCGGCGTGGCGGTGGGCAAGGTGCAGGGCATCGATCTGATCGCGGATCGGGCACGGGTGAGATTCACCGTCGCGGTGGATCGCCCGATGTACGTGTCGAGCATCGTCGCCGTCCGCTACCAGAACCTGGCCGGGCAGCGGTATCTCGATATCCGCCAACCCGATTCTCCGACAACGAAACTCGCGCCCGGAACCGTGATCGGAACCGATCACACCGTGCCGTCCTTCGATATCACCACGTTGTTCAACGGGCTCGAACCCATGCTGACCGAGCTCTCGCCGGAGGCGCTCAACCAGTTCCTGCGCAATGCGCTGGCCGTGATTCAAGGAGACGGCAAGGCGGTCGGGGCCACCCTGGACTCCATCGCGAAACTGTCTGATCTGGTGACCGATCGGTAAGCGCTGATCTCGATGCTGTTGCGCAACCTCGCGACCATCTCCGACCAGATCGGTGGCCGCGCGCCGCAAGCCGCGACCCTGCTCAAAGGCATCTCCGATGTGTTCGTGGCACTGCAGGAGAAATTCGACGGCCTGCTGGATCTGGCGGATATCGCACCGTCCGTGCTCGGCGGCCTGAACTCCCTGCTGGCCACCTTCGGTTTCACCCGCCCGGGCAACCCGGATCTGGAAGCCGATCTGCGCCTGGCGTTTCCGGATCCACAGGCCGCGATCGACACCCTGAATCGGCTGCCCGCGCTGTTGCAGTCGCTCATCGCGCTGATTCCTACGCGCGACCACGGGGCCGAAGCCACCTGTAGTCGCGGGCAGGCCGAGGTGCCCGGAGTGCTCTCGGTGCTCTTCGCCGGACAGCAGGTCTCGATATGCAACGGATGACCGCGGTGCTGCGCTGGCTGTTCACCGTGACCTACGGCCAGGACGAGACACCCCGCCGGCAACGGTTGCTCGGCCTGTTCGGGATGGCGGCGGTCGCGGTGATCCTGGCCGGCAGCGCCATCGTCTATCTGGTGCCGATCGGCAAGCACACCTACACGGCGCTGTTGACCGAATCCGGTGCGGTGCGGCCGGGCGAGGACGTGCGGGTGGCCGGCATCTCGGTCGGGTCGGTGCGTTCGCTGGAACTGCTCGACGACTCCGTGCGGCTGACCTTCACCGCCGACACCAAGGTCTTCCTCGGTGATATGACCAGCATCGAGGTCCGCATGCTCACCCCGATCGGCGGCCACTACCTGGCGTTGTTTCCCGCCGGGAAGATTGCGCTGGGAGCGAAATCCATTCCCGTGGAACGGGTTCGGCTGCCTTACAGCTTGGCCCAGGCGGTGGCCGACGCTCAGCGACCGCTGCAAACGGTGGACGCGGTCACGCTGCGGCGCAATGTCGACGCGCTCGCCGCGGGGCTGGAGCGGAGCCCGGATTCCCTGGGCGCCGCGATCGATGGCATGTCGACCCTGGTGGGCCTGCTCGACAAGCAGAACACCGATATCCGCCGCGCACTCGACACTGCGTCCGAGTATCTGTCGACGCTCACCGACACCCGCTCGATCATCGGAGCCATGCTCACCAAGATCGGTGCGTTGGAGGGGCAGGTGCTGGGTCGCAAGGCCGACCTGGTCGAGGCGCTGCGCGTGACCGGTGAACTGCTGGCCCGCATCGCGGCCGTCGAACCGGCGTGGCGCGACCAGCTCGAACCGCTGGCCGATCGATTGCTCGCCGCCGCACCTCAATTGCGTGAATTGGGCGGCAAGCTCGGTGCGGTCGCCGACGGGCTCGGCCAGGCCGGAGATCGCCTGCGCGCCCTCGCGGGACCGGATGGCCTCGAGGTGGACCAGTCCGGGCACACCGTCGCCGCGCGTCCGATCTGCGTGCCGGTACCGGGGAGGGAATGCTGATGCTGCGCCGGATACTCGCATCCCGAGGCTTCATCTCTGTCGGAGGCGTCGCGCTGGTCGCGCTGGTCGCGCTCGCCGGTGGCCTGATGATGCTGGAGCCCACGCAGAAACGCATCGCCTACTGCGCGCTGATGCCCGATGCCGTCGGCCTGTACCTCGGCAACGACGTGACCTTGCGCGGTATGAAGGTCGGGACCGTCACCGGCATCACCAACATCGACACCGGAGTGCGCGTCGACTTCGGTGTCGATGCGAATCATCCACTGCGCTGGGATGTTTCGGCCACGACCGTGTCCGACACGCTGGTCGCCGCCCGGCACCTCGCGGTGATCGGCGGCCACGGCGCGGACTGGAATCCCGCGACCTGCGTGAACCGCACCGTGACGCCGAAAAGCCTGACCCGAACCCTGGATTCGGTGGCTGCGCTCGCCGACCAGTTGGACGGGGGCGGCGATCCGGCGCGGCGCGGGAGACTCGGCGCGGCGATCAGTGAATTCGATCGCGCTTCCGCCGGGAACGGACCGAAGCTGCACGACATGGTCACCAAGCTGGCCTCGGCCATGCGGTCCCCCGAGGAACCGATCGCCCGGATCGGCTCGCTCATCGACACACTCAGCGTGCTGTCACAGAGCATCGCCAACGGCTGGGGGAATCTGCATGAGACGCTCTCCGGCTTGACCCCGGTCCTGGAAACCGTCAACGGCGTCTGGGATCAGGTGGTCGAACTGGTCCGATCGCTGGTCACCATCCTGCCCTGGATCAACGACGTGACCACCAAATACGGTGGCTCCCTGCTGGAACTGCTCGACAACTCGGTTCCCTATATCGATCTCATCAGCGCCCGGGTCGGCACGGTGCAGAAGCTGATTCAGTTGGTGCCCACCGTCACTACCGCATTCCGGACGGTCACCGATCCGCGGACAGGTAGGGTAGCGGTGACCTATGCCGCGCCGCGAGTGGCATTGGCCCCGGCCGACGCGGCGCGGGTATGCGCGGCCGTCACGGCCCTCGCGCCGGGCCGCTGCACCGACGGCGCGGACGGCCTGGCGGGCGTGGACCTGAGCTCCCTCGTCCTCGGATTGGCGGGTATGCGATGAAGCGGCACAAGCGAATCGGCCACGGTCTCGGCGCGGGCGCGCTCGCCGCGGTCGCGCTGGCGGGCTGTGGCGTGGATCGGGCACAGTTGACCCTTCCCGGTTCCGGGGTTCCCGGTCCGACCTATACGGTGCACGTCGAACTCGCCAACGCGCTCAACCTGCCTTCCCGTGCCCGGGTCAAGGCCAACGGCGCGGATGTCGGCAAACTACGGCGGGTCACGGTGGTGGATCCCGTTGTGGCCAAACCGGGTTCGGTGATCGCCGACATCGAGGTGCAACGCTCGGTGACACTACCGTCGACCGCCACGGTCCAGTTGCGCCAGGACACCATCCTCGGCGACATCTACATCGCGCTCGATATTCCGCCCGGGAGTACCGCCGCTCCGCTGGGCGACGGTGGAACGATTCCGCGCAACCAGACCACACCGCCGTTGCAGATCGAGGACATGCTTTCCGGCATGGCCACGCTGGCTTCCGGCGGCGTTGTCCAGCAGGCACAGCACATCATCGACCGGGTGAATGCGGCGCTGCCCGCCGACCCCGCCGAGACCGCTCGCATCGTCGGCATGCTCAAGGCCGATATCATCGATCTCGGAACCCATCTCGACGATGTCGACGCGATGCTGAACACCGCCGACGCCAACGCGAAGCTCGTGATGGACAACAAGAAGGCGTTCGAGGAACTGCTCACCGCGCAGGGCGCCGAAGAACTCACGCAGATCGCGCAGTCGTTCATCAAGGTCACCGGCATTCTCGGCTCGATCGGCGGCATCGCGCACGCGATCGAGTGGCTCGTCCCGTTGATCAGGCAGGGCGATGCCGCCGCGAGCGCCTTCGTTCCCATGGTGCTGGCGCCCGGGCGGGCGCTGAACCTCTCGATGCCGTCCAATCTCGCGCGGCTGGTCTCGTTCCTGCGGGACAAGCTGATTCCCTTCGCCAACCGGCCGCGGGTCGACATCCTCGCCGTGCGCACCGAACCGGCCGACGCCACCGTGCCGATGTCCGCGGACGACCGGGTGGACAACATCGTGGCAGCCCTGCGCATGATCGGAATGGTGCGATGAAACGACCCAAGCTCGGCTCGGTGCTGTCGCTGACCGCCATCGTCACCGTCGCGATCGTCGGCATCACGTACCTGGTTTTCGGGGTGGCGAAGGTGCGGTGGCGCGACGACCGGATATCGGTGGCCATGCTGCTCGCGGATTCGGCGAGCCTGGCGCCGCGCTCACCGGTACTGCTGTCGGGTGTGCGCGTCGGCCAGGTCACCGCCGTCGGCAATACACCCGACGGGGTGCGCGTCCGATTCGACATCGACCGCGGCCGCCGGATACCCGTCGACAGCTCGGTGACTGTGGAAGCACTCTCGGCGATGGGCGAGCCATACATCGAATTCGAGCCCACGCGCGCGGGCGGGCCTTATCTGACCGACGGGCAGGAACTGCGCACCGACTCGATCCGCACCCCGAAATCCATTCCGGAGATCGCGCGCATCGTGACCCGGCTGCTCGACCAGATCGACCCGCGCGCCGTGGGCTCCCTGATACAGACCTTTACCCAATCCTTCAGCGGCGCCGAGGCCGTGCTCCCGCAGCTCGCCCACGCCTCGCAATTGCTGGCCGCAACCGTTCTGAACCGCATGCCGCAGATCCGTCGGCTACTGATCAATGCGCAGCTGCCTGGATCGGATATTGCTTGGGCGGGTCAGCAATTGGCGGATGCGGGCCCGCACTGGGGTGATTTCGGGGCGAAGGTGCGGCAGGTGGCCGATGCCGTCGAAGTACTGATCAGTGCCCGGCCGGTGCCCGGCGCCTACGTCAACGGCACCGGCCTACTGCCCTTCCTGAACGAACTGACCGACTACATCGACCGCGTCGGCCCGGACCTGCAACGCCTGTACCCGACCCTGGCCCCGCTGGCCGATCGGGCGGGCGCATCCCTACAGGGCGTCGACCTGTCGGCACTCATCGCCCAGGCATTGAATTCGGTGACCCCGGACGGTGCGATCCGTCTGCGAGTAGGTCTCAAATGACAGAGGATGATGGGCGGTGACCGGCGACAGATGGGTGGTCAGCGCACCCGACGGGTGACCCTGTCCAGCACGACCTCGCAGGACACCTCGTCGTAGTCGGTGCCGTGGAGGTCCTCGGCGACGCCGGTGAAGCGCTGCCGGAGGTCGCTCGTCGAGCCGGAGTAGATCATCTTGGTTTTGATCGCGGCGGCATCGGGTGCCCAGAAGTAGAACAGGATCTTGTTGCGCTTGCCGTCCTGCTGGTACTCGAAATCGTATACCGCATAACGGCACTCGTCTTTCGGGAGATCGTTGAGGAACAGCTCGTAGTCGCTGTCGGTGCTGGTCTTCTCGACGACAATCTCCTTGTTGGGCACGTTCACGTTGAAGATGATGTACCTGTATGCCTGCTCGAGCTTCAGCTTGTTGAACGCTTCCAGGCATGCGTCGCTGACGGCCACTCCACTAGACATTGCTGCTGCTCCTTCACTGAGCCTTTCCGGCTTGTGGCTCGGTAGCTGGCTGACCTACCGACACGCCGAAAGTGGTTGCTGGACAACGAGAACGCGTAGAGTCCTGGTAGAAGGTTGGTCGACCAAGATCAAACTTGATACAAGGAACTCTGCGCGGGATGAGTGTGACATACACGGCGGTGCTGGCGGTCGAGGAGGCCGCCGTCGAGTTCGTGGCCGGTTTGCTCGAGGGCGTGCGGCGGGCGAAGCGGACACGTTGGCGGGCGTTGACCTGCCTCGAGCAGGCGGTGTTGGGTTTGCGGTGGTTCATCGACGGCTCCCGGATCACGCAGCTGGCGACCGACAACTCGATCGGTAAGACCACCGCTTATGACTATCTGCAGGAGGTGATCGACGCTCTCGCCGCGCGTGCTCCGGGTCTGCACGGCGCGTTGTTGGCGGCCAAAGCCGCAGGGCACGAGCATGTTTCGGTGGACGGGACGCTGATCGCGACCGACCGGATCGGCGAGCCCGGTCTCACGGTGCGCAAGGGATCGACCACGGGAAGATCGGTGGATCGGTGGTGGTCGGGAAAGCATCGCCACCATGGCGGGAACGTGCAGGTGGTGACAGTGCCCGACGGTTGGCCGATCTGGGTCTCGCCGGTACGGCCGGGCCGTACCCACGATGTCACCGCGATGCAAACCCACTCCGGAATGCTTCCCGCCCTGCGGGAATGGACCGCCGACGAACGCAAGGTATTGACCGATCGGGGCTATGAGGGCGAGGAGCAGGTGTGCATCACCGCGGTGAAGAAGCCGGCGGGCGGTCAGCTCACCGAGGAGCAGAAGGCGGCGAACAAGGCTCACAACAGCAAGCGGGCGGTCGGTGAGTGCGGAAACTCGCTACTGAAAACAACGTTCAAGGCGTTGCGGCGAGTCAGCCTGTGCCCTTGGCGGATCGGGGCGATCGTCGCGGCAGCACTCGTGCTCCTCCACATCGAGCACGACCGCATGGTCTGACACGCCGCTACCCGGAAGGCTCAGTGGCCAAGCTGGTCCCGTGACCGTCGCCCGTTTCGCCGTATGAGGGACGTGTCGATGAGTTAAGTTGGTGTGCAAAGCATTACGTCACCAATCCTGGAGAATTCGATGAGCGAAGTGCCAGCCGACCGGAGATATACCGACTCGCACGAATGGGTCCGCACCGAGGCTGACGGGACGGAGGCAGTCGGTGTCACCGAGCATAAGTTCGCCCTCGACGATGTTCTGGTCGCGGTCATGATGCCAGATGTCGGAAGGGAGGTGACCGTGAGCGAGCTTGTCGGCACTATCGAGGCGGCGAGGGACGTGAACGACATCTACGCGCCGGCCTCAGGCACAGTGATTGCCATCAATGCCGACCTCGAGGACTCGCCGGAAGGGGTGAGCATCGACCCGTACGAGGCGTGGATATTCAAGCTGCGGCTCGCCGCCGACGCGTCGACGGACGGTCTGCTCGACGCGACGGAATACGTAGAGCGAATGGGCTAGCCAGCGGGGCGTTTCCGGTCGGGCACACTGCCGAAGTCAGGGGCCGGTGACAGGGCCGCCGACGGTGACGGCGGTGGCTTTCGGGCCGCTGCCGTGACCGCCTGGACCACCGAAGCCGAGCGCCAGATGCTCGGCGACCTCGCCCACGAGAGCATGCCCGCGCTGATCACCACCGCCACCAAGAAACCTTAAGGGCGGCCACATCACCGACGAACAACAAGCCGCCAACAAAGCCCACACCGCCAACGCACCGTCGGCGAACGCGGAAACTCCCTGCTCAAAACCACGTTCAAGGCGCTGCGGCGAATCCGATTGTGCCCCTGGAGCATCGGAGACATTGTCGCCGCCGTACTGGTACTCCTACACGTCACGCACCAGCGCACAACCTAACCAGCAAAAGACCAACCGGAACAATCGCTTACCCGGAATGGCTCATTGCTGACAACACGCAGGCCGGTCACCCGCCGGTCTGCACTAGCCCCCTTCCCAATCATGTTGCCATCGAAGAGCATTGCCGCGTGCGGCTTCCAATCGCTCACGCAGAGAAAAAGATCAACGTTTCCGTCCCGTTGCCCAGTGTGAACGGTTCGGGCATCGAACACCGTCCTGGTTGGGGACGACCAGGCCGACCGGGGCCGGATACGGGTCGTGCGTGTGGTGGTGTGTGTGAGCGGTTGGTGCCGTCCTACGCTTGCCGACGGCCCGCAATGTCGGGATGTGGCGGGAACCGCAGTGCCATCTCGAGTGCCATTTTGCGGCCGAGACGGCGGGAATTCTGAGGTTCCGGCGGGATGTCGTCGGATGCGTTGAGATCGGAAAACGCCAGGTAGAAATAGGTTACCCGCCAAGATCGCCCGGTCAGCGGCCGATCTTGGCGCATCTACGAGATGATGAAGAAAGTATCGCTATTTCCGCTGGCCAGCGGGCTGATAGCCGTCCAATGCGGTGCATGCCCTGGTCGATGTAGTGGCGCTGGGCGACCGGCTGTCGTCCACGTGGTCTGTGTGCCATGTAGCGCGTGATCGTCGGTTGGTCGGGTGTGGTTCGGACAGCCGAGATGCGTTCAGTTTCTTGGTCGTGGATTCTGCCGAATGGTCGAGGTCGCCCATTCCCGTACCTGTTCGATCACTGCATGCGGACGCGGTGCTGTGGAGTACACGCGGATCTCCCGATAGCGCTGGTCGCGGATCGTGAGTTCGGGAAGGTCATCCTCGCGTAGTCGGACGAGTAGATGGCCTGCTTGGAGAAGGTCGAGGCTCTTGCGCTCGTCGACGAGTACCTTCGCTGGTGCGGAATGCTAGTAGGCACCGTCGTATTCGATCACCAATTTGTGGCCGTCCAGGTCGATGCAGATGTCGGCGGTCCATGATCTGCGTGAAGCGAACGCGCTGTCGGTCAGAATCACGCCCGAGCGTGCGTTGCCGAAGACTTCTACGGCTACGGCACAGTGGTCCATTTCGACGCGTGACTTGCCGGTTTGGCGGCACTCTGGGCACTCGGCACCTGTCGCTCGGCCACCCAGTGGCGCTTGCCACACGTGGTCGGGGTTCGTTGCGCAGATCCATCCGGGACAAAGGAGATCGCGGCATGCGGCCGCACGTGCCATGGGCTGACCGGATTGTTGGGACTCCATTCTGCTGCGAGGCCAGGGTCCAGCCATGCCAGCGATCCCAAGATTGACCTGCAGGCTGGGCATCGCAGGCGCTGATGGCTGTCGCGGTTTCGAACCGTGTCCTGCCATTCGTGACCGCAGCACTGGGATTGCCACCAGGCTCGTCGCTTCGAGTCCCATGCAATATTGCGGGGGTTCAGCTTGGGGCTGTTGCGGGTGGGGTGCCACTGTGCAGCGATCTCTGGGAGAACGTCGGCCAGCCACTTCTTTGACTGGGCCGTGTCGTTGGCTCGGCAGTGTGGACATCCCGATTCCAAGAACCTGATCGGGCTGATCAGTGGTTGATGTCCATTCTCGCAGAGGAACTTTCGCATGCCATGGTCAGCGACCATCACGGTGCGAGGATCGTCCGCATCGTTCCATGTTGCCGCGAGCTCTGGGAGATCCGAGATCGGCGTGGTCTTCCACTGCGTGTACTGCTTGTCCCATTCCTCGGTCTCGCGTGCGGAACATTCTGGGCAAGCCGGACTTTCGGCCATTCCGTAGACACTGGCCTCGAACCGGTGGCGGCAGATCGGGCAAACCCAGTGGCAGGATCGTGTGGCCCGCACTGTCACGGTGCGGAAGGTCGCCTCGTCGTTTCGGTCGGGGTCCCACCACTCGAGCGCTGGCGACTGCGAGTCACTCAGCAGCAGACGTCCCGCTCGCGGACTGGCCGGGTTCGACGACCGGATGTTTCGTGAACACTCGCAGCCATATTCGAGATCCGACAGCCGTGCCGCGCTGATCTTGCCGCAGCGCCTGCATTCGGCGACCAGCGGATAGTTGAGGTTGTTGAGTTCATGGGTACCGACGATGAAGTCGAAGTTGTGCGCTGCCAGTGTGCTCCGAATCTCGCTGTCCGACATGTGTTTCGTCGTCGGATAGGTCGACTGCGCCCATGCTTTCCAGTGGCAGACTCGACAGGGAGCCAGGTTGGCCTGAATGTTACCGATGACGGACTGGAGTAGATAGTGCGTTGGGATCTCGCACGTTACGCATGTCGCGAGGCGCCACGTCTTCGGTTTGTCGAAGGGTTCGTGGGGGACCAGGCCGGCCTTGCTGAAGATGAAGTCGATGCAGTCGGTGCACCAGGCAGGTTTTGTGCGGGTGGTGAACGCAGCAGGCTGCCCGCATTCCGGGGTTTAGCATGTCTGGGCCACGATGTTCCCCCAACGCGTCGTTCTGATGAGTGGCCCAATTTGACGATCTTGCCCCGTGATGATCGGGCGCGGTGCCGTCGTTGGGTGCACCGCAAGATTTCTACCATGCCGAATTGCCTTCGTAGGTATGGAATTCTTCGAGGGCCTGGCGGCTCGCGCAGATTGCAGTGTCTGCCAGAGCATTTGGTGCGGCGTTCGTGCGAGGTGGGGAGGCAGGCCGAATCGCTGTGTCGAAATGTTTGGCGAGGACGATGCTGACTTCGGCGGGGTCACGGTCGCAGATCGCGGCGGCCACTTGCGACCATCGTTCGGTCATTGGCTCGTCGAGGCGATGGCCTCTCAGGCCGCGCACCCTATTCGTGTGCACGGACCCGCTGGTACTGCGGGGATGGGCAGCTTCAGGGGGCGCGTCCGCACGAGTGCCTTCTGCGTGAACTGATCCCGACATGTCCGCGGCGTTCAGATCGTCTACCCGGGGTGTATTCGTGCGCGGTGAATGCGCGAGGGCGAGGAGGGCGACGGTGGCCTGTGTCCTGGATCCTTCGATGATCAGTGGCCACAGCCAGGCCTCGGTGTCCGGGACCGCGGTCAGCAGGGCGAGGTCGCGCAACGCGGTGAACGACAGCGGAACGCGGCGGCCGCGATGAGCACGGTCATGAGTGTCGCGAGTGCGTGGATCAGGTTGCTGCGGGCGTGCGCACGCAGCAGGATTGCGACGGCGTGTACGGCGGCGAGCAGTGCGATCGGTGGCACGATCGCGACCGCCGCGGCAATCGCTGACAGTGTCTGTGCGTGCAGGATGGCGTGGGTGGCGTTGCCGGTGATGCCGACGGGCCGCGGCGGCGCCGAGTTCGCACCAGAGACGAACTGTTCTGGGCGTTCGGCGAGATCGGTGTGGTTGGGCATGTCGGGTCCCTGGACGGTGTCACGGTGCGTCGATTCGGGAAGGTGATTGCTAATCGACTGCTGTGGTTGGAAATGAGATCCATGAGTCGGCGTGTCGACACGCCGAGAGGACGTCGCGCTAACGCGGTCCGCGGTGACGGCCGCCGGCTGGTCGCATGGGTGTGCCCCGCTGGCGGAGTGCGTCGCGGATGGTGCTGGCGGGGAATCCGGACAGGCGGCTGCAGCTGGCGAGTGAATGGCCGGCGAGGTAGAGCCGTTCGATGTTGTCGATGTGGTCTGCGGGTATCGACTGGAAGCGCCTAGGGACTTTGCGGCTGTTCAGCAGTGTGAGGACTGCGGTCTTCGAGATGCCGAAGTGCGTCGAGAGTTGTGCGGTGGAGGTGCCGTCGC
Organism: Nocardia crassostreae; assembly: GCF_001613405.1. Lineage (GTDB taxonomy): Bacteria > Actinomycetota > Actinomycetes > Mycobacteriales > Mycobacteriaceae > Nocardia > Nocardia crassostreae. Next base: position 150,039 of record NZ_BDCH01000019.1, on the reverse strand, counting down.
GGTAGGCGTTGATGAGATCGTCGATCGTGGCAAGGCTGAGGCGCCGGTCGATTTCGCGTGGTTCGCGAGGACGCATTGCGCGAGGCTTCTGGCGTCCGTGAGGGCGTGTTGAGGGCCGTGCAGTGTCGATCTTCGCGCGGGTAGATTCGAATTTCTGCAGGTCAGCGCGTTTGGAATAACGCCCAGCTAGGTCCACAACCCGGCAAACCCGCAGGTCATCGACCTGCGGGTTTGCCGCATTTCGTGTAGTAACCCGAACCATTCGCACGAGGAAGCCGTCGGCAGCAAGGCCCATCCCTCGTAGATTGGTACCGGGCAATCAGATTTCGGCTCGAGGCCGTCCCGTCACTGTGCGTCGCGCCAACCCTGTGGCCCGCAATTTGGAACGCTGCCCAGCGATTCAGTGGCGGCGGTTCCTGCCGAGGCCAGGTAGTCCGCCTCCGAGGATGTGCCGGCCGTCGCCCCAGCTATTCCAGACCACTCCGTGTCGGACAATCGCTCGCTCGACCTCGAATCGGCGCTGTTGCCGGTTCAGTAGCCGTTGCCCGCGCACGATTCCGTCCACGATTTCCACTGTCGACTCCGAGTTCTGGCACCGGTGGACCGTACCGGGGATCTCGTGTGGATATACGAATCCGGTCATTGCGTTCGCCAGGGCAGTGCGACCGCATCGGGCGCACTCGAATTCCGCGACATCGACCTTCAGTGGGCCGGACCGGCGCTTGTCGTAGTCCCGAACACCTTGCGGCACAGCGGGTTTGCGAGCGAACGCGGTGTGCGGTTCGATGACCGGCAGTCCCGTTACCCCGCATCGAAATCGTTCACCTGACGCTCGACCGCGCCGATCCACAAGTCCGGTGCGGGTTTCGAATAGGAAATTCAGATCGCAAGTCTCACAAGAGTATTCAATAGTATCTTCACTCCCCATGATTCATGATCGCCGTCCGGAGTTCTGTCTGCAACAGGTATCGCAAAATCCGAGTCCAGGCCGATCACACGTGTCGTCCGGTACGTCGAGCTGTGTCCTCGAAATACGCTGCCGCTCGTGTGGGCAGGGCGGTGTCCGCAGCAACCGGACGTTCGACCGATCGCGGATGGTTAGGACCACAAAATTTCAAAGCCGCAGGTCAACGATCTGCGGTAACGACAAGCCAACACGTAATGCACGCGGCGCCGACGGCCGGAGCGTATCGGCGATGCTGCGGCGCTGTGGATTTGGAGTTGGAACGCGCTCTCATGCCGATGTGTGCGGCCGCATGCTTCAGCAGGCGTTAGACCCTGGGTGAGTGATCGAGTCGCGGTCAGCAACTCTGGGATTCCAACCCGAACCGTATTGCCCAGAGGGATCGGGCGGATTGCTGCCCCCACTCTTCTTGAGTCCACGCCTGACTCAGTTCCAGTTCCTCTGGCGTCGAGGCGATTTCACGTAACAATGCCAGGGTTACGGCGGCCGCATCCTGGCTGCCTTCAAGGGTCAGCGGAGAGGTCTGATCGAAGACTTTTTCATCGTTGTCCCACCTCTCGACATAGCAGGTGTTCTTGCTGGTCGAGAAGATGCCCTGCACAAAGCTTTCCGAGCTGCTGCTGTGGATCGTCCACACGATATCGGTGACGTACTCGCGCAGTATGGGCATGTCCGAGCCGAGCGAGGAGAAGAGCTCACCGAGCATGCGGTCGATGCCTTCCCATGTCGTCGCGGGTGATTCGGGATGACCCCACTCCGGCGCCCCTTCCTTCCGGCTGCGATCGGGACGTACCTGCCAGCTGTCCCGACTCTGCCAATCGTCGCTGCACTTCCACTGCCAGTGCTCGTAATCGGCCGCCGGTTGGGTGGGCTCGATGCTGAGGCCAAGGCACGAGTATCTGATCGAACGCGTCAGTCTGATGGTGATATCCGGTCTGCACCACATTGCGACAGCGTTGGGTCCACCGACCAGCGGTGGTGCGCCGAGCAGTAGTACGCACGCTTGCAGCGCGGCCGTGTACGCCCGATCCAACTGTGCCGGAGTGCGGCATACTGCGTCATCGACAAGTCGTAGAACTCACCGAACCCCCACCGCTTGGGATCCAAATAGTTCGGCGTCACCGTCGCATTCACAGACGACCACTGCGTATCCGTCTTCATGACGGCCCTGACCCCATCTCGGTCCTCCTGGACAGGCCGATCCACCCCCGCGAGAGTCCGGTCGATATCCGCGCGAGACCACGATCCGAAGTCGGCTCGCACGAGCAGCGGGATCGCATCGAGCAGCTGACGCCCCTCGCCCAAACTCAAGATCTGGTCGGAGTACTTGTCCCGACCAGACAGTCACTCACTCATTGCCTCGATGAAACGCTCGACATGCGCACAGTTGAGACGAACGGCAACGGACACCACAGGAGCTCGACCAGCATTTGGAGCGCAAACGTCCGCTACAGCCGGGCCGTAGGATGGTTCGGGTTGATCAGTGGTTAGGACCACAGCACGGCGAAGCCGCAGGTCATTGGCCTGTGGCTTTGTTGCATTCGTGTAGTAACCCGAACCGCTGCGGCCGCAGACTCGGCCGATCGGGCTATTGCAGGGGCGCCACGGGTTCAGACGCTGGACGTTGGTTGAGCTGCGGGTCAGCGGGCTCCTTGCGTTTGGGGGTTGATGTAAACCGTCAACGTGTTCTTGCGAATCCGGCGGGGTTGGTATCACCGATGGTATCGTTGTCATATGGCTTGGACGATGCGATTCCCCAGCGATGAAGAGGCCGCGCTAGAAGCGCAGGCCGAGGTCGAGGGGCGTTCCAAGCACGAGATCACCCGGGATGCGGTCCGGGAGTACCTGATGAGGCACCGGCAGTGGGATGAGCCGCTGGTCGAGGACGAGGACACCTTCGATATGGGCGGTCCGATCGGCAAGGACGATATCCATGATGCGATGAATCGGCCCGCATGATCGTTGTCGCGGATACTTCTGGTCTGCTGGCGCTGTTCAATCGTTCCGACCCAGAGCATTTCGCGGTGCGACGGGCGGCGGACGCGGCGAGCGCGCTGGTCGTGAGTCCCTTGGCGCTGACCGAGGTGCACCACGTGGCGACGGTCCGTGCCGGCCGCAAAGTCGCCGACGCGGCGCTCGGCAAGCTGGCCGATCGAATTGCGGAAACCCGTGTCGTCGTGGGGGAAATTGGTGCGGCGCAGCTGCGTTCGGCCGTGGAGGTCCGCTCTACCTACTACGATCTCAACCTCGATATCGTTGATGCGACCTGCGTGGTGTTGGCCGATCACTTCGACACTGGTCGCATTCTGACCTTGGACCGCAGGGACTTTCGCGTCCTGAGACCGCTGAGCCGATACTCCGCCTTTCAGCTTCTGCCCGACGACCTTTGAGGAGTGCGGAGGCGAACGTTCACACACCGTGTCCGTCGCGTCATGGTGGACCGTCAGCATCGCCGGACGTTCGACCAATCACGGACCTGCGATCCGGGTGTCATTGGTGGCCACCACCTACTTCAGATCTTGCCCGGCGCGCGCCCACCGGCTTGACACGGAGTTTCGGCCCCGCCGCCGTCGGGTGGTTCGGGTTGATCATGGTTAGGACCACCCAGAAAGAAGCCGCAGGTCAGCGACCTGCGGCTTCTTTGGTTCCACGGTAACAATGCGAAATCGTTGCGAGGGTGGGTAATTCGATTCATGGATCGGTGTCGACACCGAATTTGCGGTGGGTTGGGCACTCAGTAGGTCCATGCCTTCAGGACGGTTGTGTTGCGCGACGCTGGTGGGCCGAACACGCGCAGGTCGTCGTCGCTGCGGAAGGGGTGCCAGTCGTCCGATGGGACGCCGGTTTTGATGAATTGCATCCATAGGCCGTGCATTTCGTCGGCCAGGGCCTGTGGCGCATTGTCGCCCGCGTAGAGCGTGAACCCGGGATCGGTGATGTTGTCGAAGGCGAAGCCCAGGTCGAGGGTGTGCATCGGGCTGCGGGTGTGGATGCTCGACGGCCAGGTGAAGTAGTAGGCGTAGCAGTTCTCCCGCTGGCCGGTCTGGGCGGCGTAGGTGGGGGCGGCGAACGCCGCGTCCGACAGCAGCTCCAGGAAGATCTCGGCCGGGGTCAATCTGCCGTCGTACTCGGAGTGGTAGGTCGCCGCCGGTATCGTGGTCGCGCCGAACGGCCGGAACATCAACTCGAGGGCCTCGAGCGCCGTATCGTTCGGCACGAAATCGCCGAAGACTCGCCAGAAGTCGGACTCCCGCTGGTTGTTGCCGATGATCATGCGGACCGGCACCGGGCCCTTGGCGAGTCGGCTCACCGGGTTGTCCGTGAGCAGTTCGCCGTCGATCACGGGCGGGAACAGGGTGAGTATGTTCTGCGGACTGAGCGTGCGCATGAGCTCGGCGACCGCCGCGGCGGACTTGCGGGGGTCCATCTCGCGCAGCGCCTTCGCCGTGAGGTCGAGGCCGAGGGCCATGGCCAGCGGCGCGGCGACTTTCGCCGCTACCTCCGAAGTGACTGCGACACCGATGCCCGATTCGCAGATAACCTGGTGGAACAGCTGCCCAGCGAACTGGGTGGTGGCCAGCGCGGACACGCTCATCGAACCGGCCGATTCACCGCCGATGGTCACGCGGCGCGGATCGCCGCCGAACGAGGCGATATTCGCCTGTACCCAGCGCAATGCGGCGAGCTGATCGTGCAGGCCGCGGTTGTCGGGCGCATCCGGCAGGTGCGTGAAGCCCTCCAGGCCCACGCGGTAATTGGCCGAGACGTATACGGCTCCGTCGCGCGCGAAGGACGTGCCGTCGAACAGCGACTGGGCCGTGCTGCCCATGGCGAACGAGCCGCCGTAGAACCACACGTACACCGGGAGTCCGGTACCGGGCTCGACATCGGGCGGGGTCCAGATGTTCAGGGTGAGCCAGTTGTCGCCCTCGATCGTCGGGTAGGTGTACGGCTCGGGCAGTTCCATGGAGGCGGGCGGGGTCGGGCCGAACTCGGTGGCGGCGAACTCGCCCGGGAGGCGGTCGACCGGCTCCGGCAGGGCGAATCGCCGCTGGCCCACCGGGGGGGGGGCGCATACGGGATTCCGAGGTACCGGGCCACGCCGTTCACGAGCACGCCTCGGATATTGCCGACCGGACATTCGACCTTGAATTCGCTCATGATGAACCCTCCACGTCAAGAAGCCCTGGGGCGACCGAATCGGGATATGTCATTCGCCATTGAAAACCGTGCGACGGTGTCGCCGGGGCAGAACACCGGCGACACCGCCTGTGCGGGCAACCCCATCGTTGCCGGAGATCTCGGACCGGCCTCCGTTGGTCGATCCGAGACTTTCAATTACTGCTTCCATGTGGAGGCAGAATTTCATTCGATCACAGGAATTGGAGAATTAGTGAGGGGCTGACTGTCCAAAACCGGGGTGAATTCGGACATGCTCGACTGTGGCGCTCCGCACTCGCGGAAGGTCGGCTGTGCCGGGCATCAGCGGACAGGTCGTGGTATTTCCGGACGATTCACATGTCGAGTATGCAACTGACGTCGGGTTGAATTTATTCCGTATGGTCAGAGAATTTGTTCTGCTTTATCGTCTCTCAGTGTCCACTCTATCGAGGAGGGTTTCGATGACAACCATTCAAGAGAGCATTCTCGATGGGCCGCTGAACAAGCTGAACAAGCTGGCCCGCAGCGCATGGCAGTCCATCCTTGTCACCGGTGTCCTATCGGTGCTGCTCGGCGTCGTCGTTCTGGTCTGGCCGGGGCCGACGCTCGTCGTCGCCGGTGTCGCATTCGGCATCTATTTGGTGGCCAGCGGGTTGCTTCAGCTGTTCGCGGCGTTCGGCCTCCATACCGACACCGGTCTGCGCATCCTCGCGTTCATCAGCGGCATCCTGTCGCTGGTGCTCGGATACTTCTGTTTCAACAGCACATTCGAGTCGATTCTGTTGCTGGCGATATGGATCGGAATCAGCTGGCTGTTCCGCGGGCTCACCGTGATGATCGCGGCGATCTCCGACCCGAATATGCCGAGTCGAGGCTGGCAGATCTTCTTCGGCATCGTTGTCGCCATCGGTGGCGGCGTGCTGATCTGGGCGCCGTTCGATTCGATCGCCGTCCTCGTCTTGACCGCCGGTTGCGCACTCATCGTGATCGGCGTCCTCGAGATGATCACCGCGTTCCGGGTTCGTCGCGCCACCTCCGAGGTCCGCGACAAGGTGACCGGTCTCCGCGCGTCCGCATCCGAATTCCGCAGCGGCCCAGGAGATCTTGCGAAGGGGGCGTAATTCGGGCCGCCCGCACCGATTCGGATCGGAATCAGCGGGGGCACAGCTCGATACGGGTATCGAGCAGTGCCTGGTCGGCGGAGTTCGAGCGGTCGGCTCGGGCCAGTGCGGTGCGGCAGAGTAGGTCGGCCACCGCCGCCGGATCGATGGTCCAGCGTTCGGACGCAAGGTCCGAGACGCCGATCACGCGCTCGTCGTCGGTCCCGTCGAAGCGGGCGAACCAGCGCGAACCGAGCGCGACGGCGATCGTCCGGCCGAGTGGGATCGGGTCGGCGGCGTTGCTGACATCCCAGAGCCGAACGGTTTGGTCCACACCCGCGGAGGCCAATCTGCGGCCGGAGCGGTCCACCGCCAGAGTGGTTACCGATGGGGTGTATACGACCTTCTCGGCGTCCGGACCTCCGTGGGCCGGGTCGTCGATACTCCAGGCGCGGATGGTTTCGTCGTCGCCGCCGCTGAACAGGTGCCGCCCGTCGGCGGCGAAGACGAGGGTCGAGACCGGGGCCTGGTGGCCGGTGAGTCGCCGCTCGAGTACCGGGTGGTGTCGATCGGTGATGTTCCAGAGGTAGATCGCGGCATCGCCGGAGCCGGTGGCGACCCGATTGCCATCGGGTGCGATCGCGATCGATTGAAAGTGGTGGGTGGCATCGGACGTGGCGGTGCCGAGCGGACGCGGCGCAGCGGGGTCGCCGACGTCCCACAGCCGGATCGAGACGTCGTCGTCGCCGGTGACGAGCACCCGGCCGTCCGGGGTGAAACCGGTGGCGGTGAAGTGCTTGGTGCGGGTGGTCAGCGGGGTACCGAACGGAGTCGGATGAGCGGGATCGGCCAGATTCCACAGTTGCAGGCTGCTGCCGGAGGAGTCGGATGCGGCGAGCGCCTTGCCGTCCGGACGAATCTGTGCCAGGACACCGTGATAGGGCGGCGCGGCCTGGATATCGCTGGTCGGCGTGACCGCGTCCCGGGTGACCGTCCACACCTGGAAACGGTCGTTGGTGCTCGCGGTGACCAGTCGTGCCCCCGCGGCGTCGAGCTCTACCGAGGTGAACGGCCCATCGGTGGCCACGGGAATATCGGCGGCCGGGCGAGTCCAGATCCGGACCCGCCCGTCCCCGCCCGCGGTGACCAGGTGAGTATCGGTGGTGAGTGCCAGGCTGGAGATTGGACCGAGGTTGCCGCCGACCGGACGCCCGAACGGCTGGTAGCCGGAGGCCATCTGCTGCCACAGACAAACCGTGCCGTCGGCGCTGCCGGAGGCAATCTGGCCGTCCGGCCCGAACAGCAACGCATTGACGGCGGCGCCGTGCACGGTCTGCGGTGAACCGAATTCCCTCGGCGCGGCCCGATCCGTCAGCGACCACATTCGCACCGTTCCGCTCTCGGTCCCCGCGATGAGGCGATCGTCCGGGCCGAACGCCACGGCGGCCACGGCACTGGCCGCCGCGACCAATGGTTCGCCGATCGGACTCAGCCGACCCGGTTCGGTCATGCTCCAGAAACGGACGGTGCGGTCGTCCCCACCGCTGGCGACCAGGGTCCCGTCGATACTCATCGCCAGCGCGTTGATCGCGCCGGTGTGGGCGGGGATGTGGTCCTGTGTCCGCGGCGCGGTGGGGTCGGTGAGATCGACCAGCGACAGCGCGCCGTCTTCCCCTGCCGCGACGAGCGTGTGGCCGTCCCGGGTGAACGTGATCGACGTGACCGGTGCGGTGAGCGTCGAGGCGCCAAGGGCCCGGGGAGTTCTCGGATCACGGATATCCCAGGTCCGGATGGTCCCGTCGTCGCTGGTACTGGCGAGCAGGCCGCCGCCCGCCGCAAGAGCGACCGAGTTCACCGCTCGTTGGTGGCCGCGCAATCCGGGGCCGAGGGCGACGGGGACGTGGTCGTCGGTGATGGACCACACCCGGATCACCGCGTCGTCGCCCGCGCTGAACAGCATCCGCCGGTCCGGATCGTAAGCGAGACCGTTGATCCGGCCAGCGTGCCGGTCGGCCGAAGTGGTGATCACCGGATATGCCTGGGTGGCCATCAGTCGGGCCTGGGTTTCGAGGTTTTCGGGCCGGATCCGGTAGGCCGCCAACGCCATTCGTGCCGACGCCGCCGGGTCGAAGTTCTCTATCCGCTTCGACTCGTTGATCAGGGCGTTGACCTGGGCGTCGACTCGCTCGCGCACGACCGTGCGACGCTGGATGAACGCCAGCGTGGCCGTGATCAGAGCGACGACGCACAGCAGGGCTACCGCGGACAGGAAAATCCGTCGGCGCGAAGACAATTCACGTTGGCAATGGATCGATGCCGCAATGAACTCCTGGGCGATCCGATTGATCGAGCCGCCACTGCCGGTCACCACATCGGCGGTCTCCAGGCGCTTGCCGGCATACAGCAGCGAATTCGGCCCGCCCTCGGCGAACCAGGTACGCGCGTCCTCTTCGATGCGATGCCGGGCCGGACCGAATTCCTTTTCCTCCGAGACCCATTCGGCCATTCGCGGCCACACTCGCGGCACCGCCTCGTGCAGCAACTCGATCTCGTCGTCTTGCATGATCACCAGCCGCGCGTCGACAAGGCGGCCGAGTACCCGTTCGGTCAACTCGGGGTCGGTGGACTCACCGACCATGACTTTGCCGGGCACCCGATTCCGCGTGATCGAACGAGGGCCGATAACGGTGAGCGTCATCAGGATCGACCGCGCGAAACGCTGTTCGTCGGCGGTGAGTGCGGCCCAGGCCCGTTCGGCGGTGGCCGCGACCGAACCCGCTATCTCACCGGCCTCGCGGTAGGCCGCCAGCGTCAGCGTCCGACCCCGGCGGTGCGACCAGGTCGACTCGAGCACGTGCGACAGACAGCAGCGGTAGAAGTGCGGCCTTGCCGTCGTCGGAGGTCGCGGTGTCCAGGTCGCGCAGGATGATGTCGACGAGCGCGGGCTCCACCTTGAGACCGCACGCCAGGGCCGGGCCGGTGATCACGTCTCGAAGTTCGGCTTCGGACATCGCACCGATGATGACCGACGCATTCTTCATCGCCTGGGCCAGCAGCGGGTACTGGATGACGTCGTTGAAAAAGTCGGAGCGGATGGCCACGACTGCGATGACCCGCCGCGCGGCTCCGGGTGCGGTGATGCGCGCCAACTCCTCGACGAAGTCTCGGCGATCGGCGCTGCTCTCGCACAGGGTGAACAGTTCCTCGCCCTGATCGATCAGCAATAACACGTCGGTGCCGTCGGGTGCCCGGTCGAGTGCGGCGCGCAGGGTTGCGCCGGGCCGCGCGCCGGGGTTCATCAGTACCGGCGTGCGCGCGTCGGGATTCGCCTGCAAACCCGCGGCGAGCAGCGAGGACTTGCCCGCACCCGAGACGCCGACCACCAGCACCAGGCGTGCCATATCGGCAATCGCCTCCACCTGCGCGATCGCGTCGACGACCGCCTCGCGGGCATTGTCGCGGCCGAAGTACAGGTCAGCGTCCTCGGCGCGGTACGGGGACAGGCCCCGGTACGGCGGATGATCCGGTTCACGCACGCGCCGGACCGTATCGCCGGGGTCGTCCTTGGCCTGTTGCCAAGCAATCTGCCAGCGACCAAGATCGAGCAGGGTTTGATCGGCATTCGCCGATGGTGGCCGCGCCTTCACGTCGTCGATGAGGACCGTGAGGACCGGCAGTACGGACTCGAAGGTCGCGGGGAGGCCGATGCCGCGCCGCCAGTCGCTGATCCGCTGCACGGTTACCCGGCTCGTACCGGGTGTACCGACGATATTCGCCCGTCGCACCACGGATTTGACCACCGGCGTGCCCGCGAGCTGGAACAGTGCGGTCAGCCGTTGAGCGAAGCTTTCACGCGCACCCGCTACCACCGGCAAACTCCTGGGGATCCGACGACACCGCTCGGACAGACGCTCGCGCAACACTCTCCGAGTGAAGGTTACAGCTGGCGCGCGTGCGTAGCGAACCTCCAGCATGCAGCTTTTACTGCAACACGGCAGCCATGTCCATAGCTCCAGCCGTAAACATCATGTCAATGCAATCCGGTCCGGATTATCCGACCAGGCGATTCACCAGTGCGAACTGGGGAGATTGCCAACTTGCCGCTTGATGGCGGGGCGAGTTTCACGGAAGTATTCGATGCATCAATCCGACTCGCGTCATGAGGCAAGCTCGAAATACACCACGATCGACGGCAACACCGAAGGAGTCGTCCGGTATGGAAATCTTCGATCCCGAGTTCAGCGCGGCGACCATCGCGCCGACCATCCTCATCCGCCTCTGTGCGGTTGCGGCGGAGCGCGGAGTGGACCCCGAACAGTGGTTCCTGGGGACAGGCGTGTTACCTCGACGGCTCGATACCCCGGCGGCGCGGGTCTCCTACCGACAGGCGACGACGATCATCCGCCGCGCCGTACGTGCGATGCCGGAAGGGACGCTCGGGCTCGCGGTCGGATCGCGCGATTCGACCGTCACCTACGGCATGCTCGGGTTCGCGATGCGCAGCAACAGGACCATCGGCGATGCCATGGCACTTGCGAGCGAAATGTCCGGGCTGGCCGGTACCTTGACGGATTTCGGATTGAGCCGACGCGGTGAGCTGAGCACGGTTCGGGTGTTCGAGCGCGTGCCCGATCCGGAGCTGGTGCGCTTCCTTACCGAGCAGGCGATCGCGGCGGCACTGTCCTTCGGTCGGTCACTGGTCGGCGATGGGGTCGAACCCGTCGGGGTCAGGCTGAGCTATCCGGAGCCCGTGTACGCCGCCGACTATCGGCGATACTTCCGATGCCCGGTCGAATTCGGCAGCGGGGTCAGCGAATTGGACTTCCGCACCGAGTTGTTCACGCGGCCGATTCCCACGTACAACCGGGCTGGCCTGACGGTCGCCGTCGAGGCGTGAAGGCGAATGGATGGGGGGCGTGCGGCCAGCACCGATGTCGTTGCGTCGGTCGAGTCGATTCTCGGCGAGAACCTGCGCCGCTCGATGACGATGTCGGAGGTCGCCGATCGGTTGTTCATCACCGAGCGCACGCTGCGCAGGCGGCTGCGGTCGGCGGGTGTGAAGTACATCGATATCCGCGATCAGGTCAGGCAGCGCCGTGCACTGTTCCTGGTCCGGGAAACCGGGATGACGATTGTGCAGATCGCGGCGGAGACCGGCTACCGCGAAGCGCGCGAGTTCCGGCGGGCTTATGTGCGCTGGAACGGCGAGCCGCCCAGCCGGACACGGGTCCGCGGCGCGCTCGAATCGTCCACCGCCGATACCGGAATCACCGGGCGAGCACCGGTCGAGGATGGCCGTATCGCATCGTGAGGCACACGTCGCTGTGCACAGGGTTCAATTGCGGACCATGCGTTCTCGCGTCCTCTTCACGGTCGGACCGATGACTATCCATAGCCGGAGAATATCCAGGCTCATCGCCAAGATGCCGATGCGCAGTGATCGGCGCGCCAGGCGCCGACTCATGGCACGAAGGTGGCGATCGTTCTGAATCGGTCGCGCGCCTTCGGTCGCGCGTCGAAGATATCGACGTAAATGACTCCGTCGTGACATGGATCGAGCGGACCGACGCTGCGATAAATCACTCACTGCTTGTTTGATTATTGTCATTGTGTCAGCGTATTCCGCCGATGCTTGCAACCAGGATGGGATATCCAACCAAAAGGGTATGGTTTCCGGACAATGCGATCCACTGTGCACCCGTGAGTGGTTTATCGAAACAGACAAATACTGCGCCTCCGGGGTATCAGTCGGCCTATTCGAGGGGCTGGCGGCGGTTGATCAGCGTTAGGACCACCAAGAGGGGCTTGTTCAGCAGCATCCGCTCGCCGACCGGTTGACACTGGACGGGCAGCTTCGCGGACAGGATTATGCAAACCGGTTGGTCGTATTGCCCGTCTATGCTCCGCTGGTGATCGAAGGCACCATTCCCATGCGCACCGCGGTTGTGCTGCACGAGACGGCATTGCGGGTCGGTGCGTCGCAAGGGCAGATTGCGGCCACCTCGGGTGTGGACCTGGCCGGAGTGGACGGCGAGGGTTTGCGGGTGCCGATCGAATCGGCTTGGCGGATGTGGGAGTTGATCGGCGCCGTCGGTGGGCCGGGGGCGGGTTTGTGTGCGTCCGCCACCGCTGCGCGCGGCGCGCTGGGAGTTTGGGATTATTTGTTCTCCAGCCACGCCACCGTGGCCGAGAGTCTGTGTGCCGTTATGGAATTGCGTTCGGCGGTGACCGATCCGGCTGTGGTGTGGGAAGTTCTCGACGATGGTGGGCTGCTCACCGTTCGGGTCGGGGTGGCCGTGGAATCCGATCCGGTGTTCGTGCCGGTGGAGGAGTTCGTGCTGTCGCTGATCCTGCGGCGGATACGGGAGGCCACGGGGGAACGGGTCGTACCGGTGCGGGTCGCGTTCACGCATCGCTGCACGCGCCGCTACCCCGAGATGATCGAGGAGTTCGGTACCGGGCGAATCGATTTCGGGGCGCCGCGCTCCGAGATCACCTTCCTCGACGCTGGCGCGCTGCCCACTGGCGCGGATCCCGGTTTGGGGGCTGTGCTCTGTGATTACGCCCGGCTGCTGCTGACCTCCTCCAGACGGGTTCCGGACTGGCGAGAGAAACTGCACGCCGCGATATCCGACGCATTGGGGCGTAGCGAGCTCGGGCTGGAGGGCGTGGCTCACCGGCTGGCGCTGAGCCCGCGCACCCTGCAGCGCCGTCTGGGTGAGCTGGGCACCACCTGGCGGGCCGAGGTGGAGCGTGTCCGGCAGCAGCAGGCCCTGAATCTGTTGCGCGACACCGGGCTTCCCGTGCAGTCCATCGCCGCCCGCGTCGGCTACGCCGACGCCCGCGCCTTGCGTCGCGCCGTCCATCGTTGGACCGGGCGGACCCCCGACGCCGTCCGTAAGGAGGCGTCGGGGCGTCGTGCCGGATGATCAGTGCTCGTGGTGACGCACGACCGGCCAGTCGATGTCGGTGTCCACGGCCTTGTTCAGGTAGTTGGTGAACACGTTGAGCGCGACGTGGGCGATGACCTCGGTGATCTCACCGTCGGTCAGGCCCGCGGCCTGGGCGGTCTTGATATCGGCCTCGTCGACGCCGCCGCGGGCGCGGACCACCGCGGTGGCGAAGGTCAGCGCCGCTGCGGCTTTCGGATCGGCCGACTGCCCGTGGCGGCTGGCCTCGATCTCGGCGGCATCGAGCTTGGCGGTATTCGCGCCGATGTAGGAGTGCGCGGAAAGGCAGTAGTCGCAACTGTTCTCCTCGGCGACCAGCAGCGCGATCCGTTCCCGCGTCGCCGCGGGCAGCGCACCGCCGCCGAGCGCGCCGGAGAACCCGAGATAGGCCTCGAGCACGGCGGGGCTGTTGACCGTGGCCTTGGTCATGTTCGGGGTGACGCCGAGGGCCTTCTGCACGCCGGCCAGCAGGTCGGCGGCCTTGCCGGTGGCGGTGTCGGGCTGGATCAGGGGCAAGCGAGATATAGGTGAATCCTGTTCGTGGAGTACTTGTTTCGTGCGTAACCGTCGCTGTGAAACCTATCGGCGGATCCAGAGAACGCGCGGGGACAAAACGTGCCAGGAAGGGGACCCGGCGCGACACACCCGCCAGATGGAAGCATTGCTTCCGCAGGTATCGCCCTTGCCGGGGGGGAGTGTCGGCCTGGTCGGTGACCGGTGCGGCTTTGCTGAAGGAGATCCTGTCCGGGGCCGAGGTGTCCAAAGATCCGCGCCAGCATTGGCCCGCGTTCCGGAATGGGGAGATCGGGAGGCGTTCGCCTATCCGCTGCCGCTGCGTGTGATCAATGAGCTGATGGGGGTGCCCGGGCACCTGGTCGGGCCACTGCGGAAATGTGTGGACGGCATCTTCGACATCGCCCTGAGTGAAGAGGCGGCCGTCGCCAATTATGAGGAGATGATCGGGCTTCTGCAGGGCCCGGTCGAGTACCGCCGGGAGAATCCCGCCAAGGATATGGCGATCGCGGCGGGCGATCCGATTCTGTCCTGCCCTGCCGGGGCCAATCGGGACCCTGAGGTCTACGGGGACAGCGCGGGCGAGTTCGACCCCACGCGGACGAACAAGGACCACATGGCGTTCGGGTACGGCGCGCACCGTTGTCCGGGCGCGCCGCTGGCCCGGCTGGAGGCGCAGGTGGCCCTGCCTGCGCTGTTCCGGCGGTTTCCACAGATGAAACTGGCGGTTTCTCCCGACGAGCTGGGCTCGGCACCGGGATTTATCGCTAATGGGCACGACCGTCTGCCGGTACTCCTGAAGTAGCGGACAACTTCGTTGCGGGGACAATCCGAACGGTTCGGATATTTTTGGCGGGGATCTAAATAGGCTGTGTCCGTGGACGATCGAGTGCGCGGGTGTGAAAATACTTCTGCACGTTATATTTTCGCAGCTCATCTCCAACACTCTTGCCAGAGAGGAATCGGAGCCATGGCATGGACATGGAGTGATCAGGGGACGCCGCCGGGGTTGACGGTGGATCCGGATACGATTGCGACGGCGAGTTATCGAGGCAATCCGTATGTTTTCGTTCGGGCGAATGATGGTCATTTGTGGGTGAATTGGTGGAACGGCAGTGTGTGGTCGTGGTCGGATCAGGGGACTCCGCCGGGGTTGACGGTGGATCCGGATACGATCGCTACTGCGAGCTATCAGGATCGTCCCTATGTCTTCGTTCGCGCCAATAATGGTCATTTGTGGGTGAACTGGTGGAACGGCAATGCCTGGTCGTGGTCGGATCAGGGGACGCCACCGGGGCTGACCGTGGATCCGGATACGATCGCCACCGCGAGCTATCAGGGGCGGCCTTACGTCTTCATCCGCGCCAACAAGGGCCATCTCTGGGTGAATTGGTGGTCGTAGCTCGTCGGGCCCTCCTCCGTGGGGAGTGGTCGCAGGGTGGTAACCGGCAGGCACTGCACGTGCCTGCCGGTTTTGTTCGGCCCTGACGCCGGGGGCCGATTGTGAAGGGTCACAACCAGGGGCCATGGTTGCTTATTCGCTGCACAACACGTGAGTTCGTTGCAGCGGGAACGGTGGATGAGAGGAAGCACACAGCATTGCTTGGCGTTTGCGGAACCTAGACTGGCTTCGTATTCCGGTACTTCCCGAGGAGCCGATCCTGTTGAGCAGCGCCTTTCGACGCCGCATTTCGCCCACCGAACGGATGTATCTCTCGGCGCAGGAGGTGCATCCGCCGTTCTTGATTCAGGTGATCGTCGAGGGGGACGGGGTGCTGGATCCTGAGCGGCTGCGGGGGGCGGTCGAGGAGGCGGCGCGGGTGCATCCTGGGGCGCGGCTGGTGCGGGCGGGGAAGGACTGGGTTGCGGGGGCTGCCTCGCCGCGGGTTCGGGCGGTGCCGAATGTGACTCTTGATTACGACCGGTTGACTGATGACCCCGTGGTGAACAGTGCGATTGTGCGGCCGGATTATTTGTCGGAGCCGCCTAACTGCGAGGTGGTGCTGCTCACGGCGGATCCGGTGACCGTCATTTTCCGGGCTTTTCATGGCGTGATGGACGCCAAGGGCTTACAGATGTGGGCTGCGGATGTGTTCCGGGCGCTGCGCGGGGAGGAGCTCGCGGGCGCGGCGGATCCCACCACGGATCTGGAACTTGCGCTGCGCCTGGGAATTCCGGGGCGGCCGGTGCCGATGGGGTTGAAGTTCCGGTCGCCGGTCGGGCATGGCGCGGGTACCGACGGTCGGCCGTTTCTGTTGCGGCATAGGACCATGCCGGGGACGAATGCCGCGATCGTCGCGCGGATCGGGGAGATCGTGGCGGGGGCGATCGGGGCTCGGGCGCGGGTGATGATTCCGGTGGATCTGCGGCGGCATGATGTGGGGCTGGCGTCGACTGCGAACCTCACATTGCCGTTGTTCCTGGATGTCGAGCCGGGGGAGGGGTGGCGGGAGATCAATGGGCGGATGCTCGCGGGGTTGCTGCGGCGCGATGAGCTCAATCAGATGAAAAACCCTGGGCTGGAGCAGATTCCCGCGCCGGTGGCCCGGGCTGTCATGCGCTCGATCGAGGCGGTCGGCAGGCGGACGGGGCGGAATCTGTGCTCGGCCATTATTTCTCATGCGGGCAAGACCGTGCTGGAAGACTTCGCGGGACCGGATTTCGCGCCGCGGAGTCTGGTCGCGATTCCGGCGCACACCGGACTCGCGCCCATCAGTTTCGCGATCGTCGAATCGGAGGGCTCGACCGGAATCACGGTGTCCTGCCGTAATGGTCGCGGTGCGGCGGAGCGGCTCGAGAACCTGCTCGACGCCATTGCCGAGGTGCTCGCGGAGAGCAGGTCGGAGCCGGTCCCGGCGAGTGAATCGGCTGAAGCGGAGCCGGTGCGGGTTGCGGCCACCTTGGTGGGGGTGCTGCGGGAGCAGGTCGCGGCGCGGCCGGAGGCGGTGGCGATCACCGGGCCGGACGGGTCCCTCACCTACGCGCAGCTGGGGGCGCGGTCCGCGGCGATCGCCGCCGCGCTACGGGAACACGGTGTCCGCCAAGGCGATATCGTGGCCATTCTCGCGGGGCGGACACCGGCGGGCCAAGCCGGGCAGTGGGGCATTCTGGAGACCGGGGCTGCCTTCCTTCCACTGGACCCCAAACACCCCCGGGATCGGATCACCGGAACCGTCCGCGACTCGGGTGCGCGCGTGTGCCTGGTCGAGCGGCGCTACGTGGACATTGTCGGCGATACGGTCCCGACGCTCGTGCTCGAAGACCTGCCCGAGAGTGGGTTCGAGGCAGTCGATGTCGATGTGCAGCCGGGCGATATCGCTTACGTGACCTACACTTCCGGTTCGACCGGGCGACCCAAGGGCGTGCGGGTCACCCACGACGGTGTCGTGCACTATCTGCGCGCCGCCCTGGACTGGTACCGGCTCACGTCGGACACCCAGTACGCGCACTATCACACGCCCACAGCCGATATGGCGTGCATGGCCATGGTGTCCCCGGCCGTCGCGGGCGGCACGCTGGTGCTGGTGCCCGGGGAGATCAACCACCTGACCCTGTCGGACATGCTGGTCGAGAACGGTGCGGACACCGTGTTCTTCACGCCCAGCCTCGCGGAAGTCGCGCTGCGGCGAGGAATTCGGCCGGTCGGCATGCGCACCGTCGTGCTCGGCGGCGAGCAGTTGAGTCGTGACCTGGCCGAGCGGGTGCGCGAATTCTTCGTTCCCGCCGTGCGATTGGTCAACAGCTACGGCCCCACCGAGGTGAGCCTCGTGTGCACCTCGCACGTGCTCGCCGACCCGCTATCGGTGGGCGCGACCTCCGTCCCGATCGGCCTGCCGTCACCCGGCACCACCGTCCACCTGCTCGACGCCGAGGGGCTGCCGGTGCCGGACGGCGAGGTGGGCGAATTGTATTTGGGCGAACCGCAAGTGGCCGCCGGTTACCTCGACAG
This sequence comes from Nocardia crassostreae, assembly GCF_001613405.1. Taxonomy (GTDB): domain Bacteria; phylum Actinomycetota; class Actinomycetes; order Mycobacteriales; family Mycobacteriaceae; genus Nocardia; species Nocardia crassostreae. Next base: position 132,402 of record NZ_BDCH01000019.1, on the reverse strand, counting down.
GCCGGAGTTGACCGCGGAACGGTTCGTCACCGTGCGCGGTGAACGCACCTACCGGACCGGTGATCTGGTGCGCCGCCTGCCCGGGGGTGAGCTCGAGTTCGCTGGCCGCGTCGACCATCAGGTCAAGATTCGCGGCAATCGCGTGGAACCCGACGAGATCGCCTGCGTGCTGGAATCGCATCCCGAGATCGCCGCCGCGGCCGTCCTGGGCCGCCGCCGCGAGGAGCACAGCGATCATGTCCTGGACGCCTTCGTCGTGCCCGCGCCCACCGCGCCGCACGGACGGCCGGACGACCGGGCGTTGCGCGACTTCCTCGCCGACCGGCTACCGGTGTACATGATCCCCGGCACGTTCCACCGGCTCGCCGAACTGCCCCTGACCAGCAATGGGAAGACCGATCGCACCGCGCTCGCGGGTCTGTTCGCCGCCACTCCGGAAGGGGACCCGAACTCCCTGCCCGGCAGCGACATCGGCATGGATGAGACCGGCGTGGATGAGATCGGCGCGGACGAGATCGCCACGGAGGCCGACATCCGCGATCAGGTCGCCGAGATCTGGGCCAAGGTGCTGCGCTGCGACTCGGCGGCACTGGTCGCGGATTCGGACTTCTTCGCCCTGGGCGGCGATTCCCTCGCCACCGTGGAGATGGCCGCGCAGGTCTCCCGCCAGATCGTCGGCACGGCCGCCGAACAGGCCTTCGTCGCCCAGGTGGAGGGCCTCATCCACCACCTGACCCCGGACCGAGTGTGCGAGGCCGTGGCCGTCGCGGCGAGCGGAGAAAACTGATGCTCTTCATCGGAAGCGGTTCCATGCTGTGGCGTGCGGTCGACTTCACCGCCGCCGCAGGACATCCCGTCGATCTCGTGGTCGTCCCCGCCGGGCAGACCGCCGCCGGACGGCAGGTCCCGGTGCTCGCCACCGCCGATGTGAACGCCGCCGCGAATCAGCTGGCTGACGCCTGCACCGACGGCGTGGTGTTCTCGATCAACAACGCCACCATCCTGCGAGAGCCACTGCTGCACAAGGGCATGCGCATCTACAATATCCACAACGGCCTGCTGCCCCGCCACCGCGGACTCCCCGAAGCCGCCATCGCCCACGCGATCCTCAATGGCGACACCGCCTACGGCGCCACCCTGCACGAGATCGACGCGGGCGTCGACACCGGAGCCATCCTCGATACCGAGGAATTCCCCATCACCCCCGCCGACGGCTTCCAGGACATCATGCTTGCGGGCCTGCGCGCCTGTACCGCGCTGTTCGAACGCAACCTCGAACCCGTTGCCGCCAATCGCACCACCCCGCGACCCCAATCCGCTGACGGCGGCGCCTACTACGGCCGCAAATCCCTGGAATCCCTGCGCGATCTCACCGCGCACCCCGACTTCCCCCGCGCCACCGCTCTCGGCCTTCTACCCCGACCTGGCCGCCGCCGGACGCCTATCGCACATGAGGTGAGGGGTTCGCCCCCGCACCTCCCCTCCCGTGGCGCGGGGTGAACCCCGATCCACAAGTTACGGCGGAAAGAGCTCCGCGCCATCCGTGCCAGCGCGGTGAAAACCTCCGTGCTGGCACGGAGTTCAGGCCCCGCCGGACGCCGCGGTGGCGGATACTGGGCCGGTATCCGAAGGAGGCCCCGAGGAGCGACGGATGAACCGGTGGGCGGCCGTCGGCGTGGCAGTGGGCGCGGCGCTGCTGGCGGCTGTCGTTGCCGTCGAAGCGGATTGGTCACAGGCGGCGGTACACGATCCGGCCCGCGCCCTGCTGCTCGGGCCGCGCGCGGCCTTCGTCTATGCGCGCGGGCCCCATCCGCCGGTTTTCGGGGTCGGCGAAATGGTGCTGTTCCTGGTGTGCGGCCTCGGATTCGTCGGCGCCGGAGTGGCCGTGTGCCGCGCGCGTCCGGCAGACCGGGCGGGGTGGATGATCGTGGTGGGCGGTCTGCTGTGGCTGGCGGCCGGGCTGCGGCGTTCCGGCCACCCGCTCCTGTTCACCATTGGGATAGTCCTGACGAACGCCCCTGTGCTCCTGGTCATTCCGGTCACGCTCGGATTCCCGTCCGGTCGCCTGCGGCGGCGGTGGGAGCCGTGGTTCGTCGGCGTCTATTGGGCGGTGTCGACCCTCGGGGTGGCGGCCGGGTGGATGTTTCTCGACCCGCGGGCCGAGCCCGCCCCGCACCCGTCGACGTCGGTGAATCTGCTGCTCGTGCACCATGATCCGACGATCGCGCTGCCGATCCAGGCCGCGGTCGGCATCCTGGGCCTGAGTCTGGACCTGACGCTCGGCGTCGTCGTGATCATGCGCTGGCGCTCCGCCACGGCCGCCTATCGATTCGCCTACGCACCACTGGTTCTCAGCTTCCTGGTGTCGGCGGCGGTGAGCGTGGTGGCATTCGCCAGTACCGCGCAGGTACCGGGCCTGAGCGGCAGTTGGGTGCTCTACCTGCGCTATCCGGTGGCCATGCTGCTGCCGGTGGCGGTGGCGATCGGTATGATCCGCTTCCAGTTCGCCCGGGCCGCCGTGGGAACGGCCATTGTCGAGGTCGGTGCGGCGCCGCTCAGCGACGAGTTCCTGACCGAGCTGCGCCGCGCGGTCCGCGATCCGACGCTCGAATTGTGGACCTACGAACCCGAATCGGGTCGGTACCGGGATCCGGACGGCAACCCCCGGCGACTGGACGATATCGGCGACACCATGGTGGCGACCGCGCTCGAACGTGACGGCAGGCCGGTGGGCGCGCTGGTGCACGATGCCGCCTTGGCCGCCAATGACGCCGAGTTGCTCGCCGCGGTGCGAGCCGCGGCGACCTTCGCCCTCGATCACGAGCGGCTGCAGACCGAACTGCGCACCCAATTGGCCGAGGTGCGCCGCTCCCGCGAGCGGATCGCCGCCGCCGCCGACACCGAACGCCAGCGCATCGAGCGCAATCTGCACGACGGCGCGCAGCAGCGCCTGATCTCGGCGGCCATTCTGCTCGGCCGCGCGCATCGGGCCCGCGGCGGCGACACCCAGCGCAACCTCATTGCCGACGGCGTCGCCGAACTCGGTACCGCCATAGCCGAATTGCGGGAACTCGCCCGCGGCGTCTACCCGCCGGTCCTCACCGAGCGGGGGCTGCTCGCGGCCCTGTCGTCACTGGCCGAGACCGCGCCGCTGCCCGTGCACATCAGCGGCGACCTCACGGCTCGGCCACCGGCTCCGGTCGAGGCCGCCGCCTATTTTCTCGCCGCCGAAGCGCTCACCAACACCATCAAGCATGCCGACGCGTCCACCGCCGAGATCCGGCTCGAACAGCGCTCCGATACGCTGCGGATCAGTGTGTCCGACAATGGATCCGGCGGCGCTCGTCGACAACCCGGGGGCGGGATCGACGGGCTTGCCGACCGGGTCGCCGCGCTCGGCGGGCAGTTCGCCGTCGACAGCCAGGCAGGGTGCGGCACCCGTCTCACCGCGACGTTCCCACTCGGTGGCAGTCGAACAGATCCCCCGGAACCTGATGACGGATAGTGCGGGTCGATGGCATCGTGACCGCTCGGGACTCGAATCAGTCGATGGGCGTGGGGAGTTGGGTGGTGCGGTAGGTGCAGGCGAGGGTGTCGTTCGTGGTGGGGTCGTGGAGTTCCACGCGCCAGGAGTCCGCGAACTGGTCGATGCCGGGGAGCATGGAGATGGTCCCGGAAATGAGGACGGTGCCGGGTTTGTCGGCGCCGCGGTCGTAGAGGACATCGATCCAATAGGTCGGGGGGAGCAGGTCGGCAATGGTGCCGGACTGGATGAGCTCGGTCGAATCACCTTGGGTGACCCAGGCTTTGAGAGTGATGGCGTCGAGGTGGTCGGCGATATCGGAGAGGCGCCAGGCGCGGGTGCCGAGGATATCGGGGGCGGTGCTCTTGGACCAGGCGACGCCGTGGGTTTCGAGCGTGCGGTCGGTGTGATCGCAGGCGACCGTGAGCAGGACGTCGTCGGCGGTGATGACCAGGGCCAATTCGGCCTCGCCGGAGGTGTGGTCGTGCTGGACGAAGACCTCGTCGGTCTGCTGCGCCAGATAGGGGGCGAGCGGGTAGAGCGTCGGGGTGGTGCGCGGGGCGGGGACGCCGAGTTCGGCCAGCTCGGCAATGTGGGCGGCCACCTCGTCCTGGGCGCGCCCGGCGTAACCGGCGTTGTACAGGGCGGTGACCTCGACGGATTCGATGGCGCCGTCGGGGAGGGTGAAGGTCAGGGGCGGCATACGGGTCCTTTGCGGGCGGGGCGGGGAGGATGCGGCCGAGATAACCAGCTGTTTACAGCCGGGGGCTTGCGCATACGTCTTGTATACAGCAAGTATATGCAGCGTACAACGGGCCGTGTCACCGAGCGCACAACGTTCGGCCCGGCCGCGTATCGAAATCAAGGAGCACCATGTCGGCACGAACCGAGGCGCCACCGATCGCACAACTCTCGCCCGAACACCGGAAAGGGTTGTTCAAGGCGTTCGCTGCCAGTCTGACGGGCACCGCGTTGGAGTGGTACGACTTCGCGATCTATTCGACGGCCGCGGCATTGGTCTTCCCGCAGGTGTTCTTTCCCGGTGAAGATCCGCTGACCGGAACGATTCTCGCGTTCTCGACCTATGCGGTGGGCTATCTCGCCCGGCCGGTCGGCGGATTCGTCTTCGGACGACTCGGGGATATTCTCGGCCGCAAGCGGCTGCTGGTGATCACGCTACTGATGATCGGCATTTCGACCTTCGCGATCGGCCTGATCCCGGGCTACGTCACCATCGGTATCGCGGCCCCGCTGATTCTCGTGGTGCTGCGCTTCGCCCAGGGCGTCGCGGTCGGCGGTGAATGGGGCGGCGCGGTGCTGCTGTCGAGCGAATACGGCGATCCCCGTCGGCGCGGATTCTGGGCCTCGGCCGCGCAGGTCGGGCCGCCCGCGGGCAATCTGCTGGCCAATGGTGCGCTGGCCCTGCTCACCGTGGTGTTGAGCGAGGACCAATTCGAGGACTGGGGTTGGCGATTGGCCTTCCTCGCCTCCGCGGTGCTAGTCGGATTCGGGCTCTGGATTCGCTTGCGGCTGGAGGACACCCCGGTGTTCCAGGCGCTGCCGGAATCCGGTGAGCGGCCCGAGGCGCCGATCAGCGAGGTGTTCCGGGAGCAGACCCGGCCGCTGGTGGCGGCGGTGCTCGCGCGCTTGGCGCCGGATGTCATGTACGCCATGTTCGTCGTCTTCAGCATTACTTACGGCACCAAGCATTTGGATTTCGAGCGCACCGATGTGCTGGTCGCGGTGCTGATCGGATCGGCGTTCCAGCTGTTCATGATTCCTTGGGCGGGAGCGATTTCCGACCGGATCAACCGCCGCCTGGTTTACGGTGTCGCGGCGGTCGGCGGGCTTGTCTGGACTTTCGTGTTCTTCCCGTTGATCGGCACGAATTCACAGTTGTGGCTGACCGTCGGTATTACCGTCGGCCTCGCCTTCCACTCGTTCATGTACGGCCCGCAGGCGGCGCTCATCACCGAGCAATTCAGTGTGCGGCTGCGGTCGACGGGCAGTTCGCTGGCCTACACCATTGCCGGTGTTTTCGGCGGCGCGATGGCTCCGCTGCTGTTCACCACGCTGCTGAGCCGGTTCGACAGCTGGGTGCCGCTGGGGATCTACATCCTGATCGTCACGGTGCTGACCGTGCTCGGCCTCTATCTGACCCGCGATCGTGACACCGCCGAGGACGAGCACTACGCCGAGCTGGCCGGAATCCTCACGCCCGCAACAAAATCTGCAGGGTGATCTCGAGGTGCTCGTCGATCTTGGTGTGCGCCAGGCGTTCATCGCCGCGCTCCAGGGCGTCCACGATCTCCTCGTGTTCGCCGCACACCAGGCGCTGGCGGTTCGGCGTCGCGAACAGAGCCGCCAGCCCGACCCGCAACTGCCGGGCGCGCAGTCCGGCACAGGTGCTCGAAAGCAGTTCGCTGCCCTCGGAATCGATGAGGATCTGATGGAATCTGCTGTCCCAGGCGATGAATTCGCGGGCGGCGGCCTCATCGGCGGTGTCGGCCAGGGCTTCCTGTTCGGCGAGGGCGGCGCGCATCTCGGCAATGGGTGCGGTGTGCGCCGCCAGCGTCCGACTGGCGGCATGGCGTTCCAGGACGCCGCGCAGATCCATGAGCTCCGCGATCTGCCGCCCGGACATGGCGGGCACGTGCGCGCCGCGTTTGGGCACCATCTCCACGAGCCCCTCGGCCTGCAGCATGAGCAGCGCCTCGCGCACGGGCGTGCGCGACACCCCTATCCGGGTGGCCAATTCCTGTTCGTTCAGGAATGTTCCGGTGGCCGGAAGGGCCGTCAGGATCTGATCCCTGACATAGGTGTAGGCCTTCTCCCGGCCCGAGACCACCGGCCCGGGCTCTGCTTTCCGCATACAACATGTATACACCAGAAGGGATGGTTTTCATGCTCCACACCATCGGCCTCGCGCAGGTCACCAGCACCGGCGACCCGGAGGCAAACCTCGCCGTCCTCGCGGAGTACACCGTCCGGGCGGCGGCCGAGGGCGCGCGATTGGTGGTCTTCCCCGAGGCGATGATGCATCCGTTCGGCGGCCCGCTCGCCGCCGTCGCGCAGCCCCTGGACGGACCGTGGGCCGAGGCCGTGCGATCGATCGCCGAGCGCGCCGGAGTCACGGTGGCCGCGGGCATGTTCGCACCCGCCGCCGACGGGCGGGTGCGCAATACCCTGCTGGTCACAGGCGGCGGCGTGGACGCCCACTACGACAAGATCCACGTCTACGACGCCTTCGGCCATGCCGAATCCGATTCCGTCGAACCCGGCGACAAGCCCCTGCTCCTCGAAATTGACGGCACCCGAATCGGTTTCGCGATCTGCTACGACCTGCGCTTCCCGGCCCTCTTCCAGCGCCTGGCGGCGGAGGGCGCGGAGGTGATCGTGGTCGCCGCATCCTGGGGCGACGGACCGGGCAAGGCCGAACAGTGGCAATTGCTCACCCGCGCCCGGGCGCTCGATGCCACCGCCTACGTCGTGGCCTGCGGCCAGGCCCGCCCCGCCTTCGATACCTCGCACACCACAGCGCCTTTGGGCGTCGGACACAGCGTGGTCGTGGCCCCGGACGGGCAGGTGCTCGGCGCACTCGATGCCGAACCCGGTCTGCTGACCGTGCCGATCGACCTCGACCGCGTCGCCCAGGTCCGGCGGGTGCTGCCCGTGCTGGCGAACCGGCGGATCTGAGGTAGCCGGAGGGCTGCTGATTGACTACACGCTGACCATTATTTGGGGGTTTCTTTACCTTTGAGGCCGCCCCCGGTAGCCTCGTGCCCACGGAGGGGAGCAATTCCGTTTGGTTCTGTTGTAGAGATCTGCCCCGGAGGCGTGCGTAGTGGATGTTTCGTTGACCCTTTGGGTGCTGACCGTCGCCGGGTTGGGGGTGCTCATTGCGGCGGACTTCTTCATCGGGCGTAAGCCTCATGACGTGTCGATGAAGGAAGCTGGCATCTGGACGGTGGTGTGGATCGTGCTGGCGGTTGCCTTCGGGCTCGGGCTGATGGTGTTCGGGGAGGCGCAGGCCTCCACCGAGTTCTTTGCCGGGTTCATTACCGAGAAGTCGTTGAGTGTGGACAATCTCTTCGTCTTCGTGCTGATCATGGCGAAGTTCTCGGTGCCTTCGCATTTGCAGCAGCGGGTGCTGTTGTTCGGTGTTCTGATCGCCCTGGTGCTGCGCGCGGTGTTCATCGGGGCGGGCGCGGCGATCATCTCCAGTTTCTCGTGTGTGTTCTACATCTTCGGTGCGTTCCTCATCTACACGGCGTGGAAGCTGATTCGGGAGGCCAGGGCCGAGGAGGAGGACGAGGAGTTCGAGGAGAACCGGCTGCTCAAGTCCATCGAGCGGAAGTTCGGCGTCGCCGACCGGTACCACGGCACCAAGCTGTTCATCGAGAACAATGGCAAGCGTGTGCTGACCCCGCTCATGGTGGTGATGCTCGCCATCGGCACCACCGACATCCTGTTCGCCCTGGACTCCATTCCGGCGATCTTCGGCCTGACCCAGGACCCCTATATCGTCTTCACCGCCAACGCTTTCGCGTTGATGGGCCTGCGCCAGCTGTACTTCCTGCTCGGCGGGTTGCTGAAGAAGCTGGTGCACCTCAGTTACGGGCTGTCGGTCATCCTGGGCTTCATCGGCGTCAAGCTGGTCCTGCACGCGCTGCACGAATCCGGTGTGAACACCCCCGAAATTTCCACCCCGTTCTCCCTCGTCGTCATCTGCGCCGTCCTGGTGATCACCACGATCACCAGCCTGCTTGCCTCGCGGAAACAGCCGGAGGCCGAACCGGCGAAGCGTTCGTAACGGATCAGGCCGGACGGACGGCTCGGTAGTAGGTGAGCCGTCCGATAATCCGGTGCTTGTGGGAAGCCGTTGCGGTGCAATCGAATCCGGCGTCGAGGAATGGGTGGTGGATGTCGTCGCCGATATCGACCAGGTGCAGTCTGCCGCCCGGCCGCAGGACCCGCTTCACCTCGGCGGCCATGGCGACCCGCACGTCGGGATCCAGATGGTGCAGCATCATGGCGGACAGCACCCGGTCGAATTCGCCGTCGCGGTACGGCAATTGCTGCGCGTAGCCGCGCTCGAAGCGGATACCGTCGCGGCCGCGCGCCTTCCTCGCGGCGCGGGCCAGGGCGCGGGGATCGGGATCGGAGCCGACCACCTCGATACCCGGCCCGGCGGCGTGCGCGCGCAGCGTGAGATTGCCGGTGCCGCAGCCGATTTCCAGCACACGATGCCCCGGTTCGAGCTCGGCCTGCTCGACGAGCCGGTCGTGCACCCCGCCGATCCCCAGCAGCCGGGTGAGCAGATCGTAGGCGGGTAACAGCAGGTCGTTGCCCGCGGCGGGCAGGTAGTCGTGGCGATTGCCCAGATAGTGCGTCACGGAGTCCGGACGATGTTCGGTCATGCCATCGATGGTGGGCGCCGGATTGGCCGTGCAGTGGGACGATATTCGGAAGTATCCGGACTACTCTCGGCGATATGGCCGACAGCTCGCGGCTGGTGCGTCAGCGCGACGGGATCCCGGTCTTCGGCTACCACACCGATCCGGCGACCCCGCCGGTCACCGTGGTCCGGCTCGACGGGGGACACCACGAGGAGCACAGGCACATCCACGAATTCCCCGCGCTGGTGTACCTGCCCCGGTCCGGCGTGGTCGCCGTCATCGCGGCCGGTCGAGTCGTCGACCCGGCCACCGTCCCGGCCGACGACCACGCCTTCGTCATCTTCTTCGACCCCGCCGCGCTCGACGATCCCGCCTCCGCTCCCCAGCTCGGGCATCCGCTGCTGTTCCCCTTCCGACACCGCCAATCCGGTGGTCTGCTGCGCCTCGAACTGCCCACCGAGCGCCGCGAACTCTGGAATCTCGCCATCACCGGCCTGGAAACCGAACTGGCCCAACGCCGGGACGGCTTCCGCCGAGCGATCACCGCCCACCTGACCCTCCTGCTCGTCGACCTCGCCCGCCTCTCCGCTGACGTGGTCACCGACCCCCGCACCGACGACCCCCTGCTCACCCAGGTCTACGACATCATCGAACAGCACTACCCCGACCCCCTGTCCCTCCGCGATATCGCCCGCCACACCGGCCTCCCCGACCCCGGCTACTTCGCCCGCCTCTTCCGCAGCGAACACGGCATCTCCCCGCGCGACTGGCGGGCGGCATCCCGCTAGGGCCGGGTTGCCGGTCGAGAGACGTGCAATATCAGCAAATATTCAGCACACTGGCTGGCATGGCAGAGTCACGTCGGAGAACCGCCGGTCATCGGCCCGCCGTTCTGAAGAGACGGCGAATGTTGGTGCCGCTCGCCGCGGGGACCGTGGGAGCGCTGGGTGGGGTCCGGCTCGCGGGGGAGAGCGATACGGCGGCAGTCGAGCAGTCGGGTGGGGCTCCGTCGCCGGTTTCGATACCCGCCGTGCCGAGTCCGGAAGTCGCCGTGCCGAGTACGACGCCGCGGCCTGTGCCGGTTGCTATCGATCGGGGCACTTTGACCGCGCTTCCGGGGAGCGGCAACAACCTCGCGTTGACGGTCGACGATGGCGCGAATTCCGATGTCGTCGGCGCTTATATCCGGTTCGCGCGCGATAGCGGGGCCCGGTTCACCTTCTTTGTCACAGGGCAGTTCGAGTCGTGGACCGTGCACAGCGAGCAACTGCGGCCATTGGTCGAATCGGGGCAGATCCAGCTGGGCAATCACAGTTGGAGTCATCCGGATCTCACCACGATGGCGGATGCGGCGGTGGCTGATCAGCTAGGGCGGACGAAGCCGTTCCTGCGCAATACATTCGGGGTCGATGGCACGCCGTACTATCGGCCGCCTTTCGGCAGGCACAACACCGCCGTCGACCGCGTCGCCGCCGACCTCGGCTACACGGTGCCGACCATGTGGTACGGATCCCTATCGGATTCGGGCCTGATCACCGAGGACTACCTGCTCGACTGCGCCCGCCGCTACTTCAACGCCCAGGCCATCGTGATCGGCCACGCCAACCACCCACCGGTCACCCATGTCTACGGCCAACTCCTCGACATCATCCGCGAACGCCGACTCGACCTCGTAACCCTCAACGACGTCCTGCTACCGCCGCCATGACCCAGCTCCGACCTGCCAGATCCCGCTGTGTAGGAACCGGTCCCACTGTTCGCGTAGGGCGATGTCGAAGGCTGTTGCCCGCTCGAACGAATCGAACTTGTCGAATAGGCCGCCGCGGAGGTACCAGGCCATCAGACCCGCCGCCTCTGCGGCATGTCCTTCTCGTCGCCGAAACCGTTGTCCTCGTCGCCGAGGTCCGCTGGGCCGTACCAACCACCTCTGATGTGGCTGTCGAAGATCGTCGACTCGACGAGGCCGCGGCCGGAGCCACCGAAGTCCGGGTAGTTGTCGGTCAACCATGCGGATTGCGGAAGCTTGCGGACCACCCGCGCTGACCGAACCAGCCAGCGCAAAGCGCCCGTCTCCGCTGCCGCATTGCCGACTGGTCAACTGATCACCGGGAACTGGTGGCGGAGCCTTCTCGGCCGACGCCGCCACCAGTTCCCGGTGATCGTGTGTCCACATCCGGCACCTTCGAGTACTGGCAACGAGCATCCGCTCATGCCGATGTTCGCACCTTTCGGAAACGTCCGTCGTGGTTGAATCCGGTTCGTGGGGAATGGATTCGACATCGTGTCGGTGCGCCGGGCGACCAGGGCGGATGTCGGAGCGATCCGGCGAGTCCTCGCCGCGAATGCCGCCGACGCGTCGTTGTTTCAGCAATCCGGTCGGCGGATTCTCCGCGATCTCGACGACTTCGTGATCGCGGAGACGGGTGAACGTCCGGTGGGGTGTGCGGCGCTGCACCGCCATACGCGTGCGAACGCGGAGATATTGGCGGTCGCGGTCGATCCGGTCGCGCAAAACCGAGGCGTGGGCGCGTTACTCATGCAGGCGTGCTTGACGAAGGCAGCAGAATCCGGGGCGGCTTTCGTGTGGCTTGCCACCGCGAAGCCCGCTTACTTCGCCCGCTACGATTTCCGCCCCATATCAAAGTGGACGCTTCCACCGCGCGTGGTCCTCCGCAAGTTTCGACTCGTGTTCGAGCAGCCTGCCCGGCGCTGGGTTCCAGCACTGCGCGGACGACACACGTTCATGAGGCTGCCGACTCCTGCAACGCACTGACATGCCGCGTCCGGCGCAGGCAGCGTGGCGAGATGTTCTGCGGCGCAGAGCATCCGCAACCCGTGTGTTGCCGAAGCCAACCATACGAAGGTCAAACACAAGGGCAGATGTCGGCGCTGGCTCCTAGAAGCGTGCCGACGCGGTCGGTGCGGATTGCAGCGCGAGGACTGCGCCGCACCGGTGGCCCTGGCCTGTCAGGGCCAGAAACGAGCAGATCGTCGAATTGAGCTAGGGCTTCTGACGGCCCGGTGTCTGCCGCCCTCCCGTCCACCAGTGGACCGCTCGGTATGTATCGCACCGGCCCGCTAGTGTTGATCATGAGCGCGCCGCGAACATGCCGTTCGGGCTGGATGTGAGATTGGAAGTTTGAGATGGGGTTCCTCCGCCGCTTCGGACACAGGCCCACACCGGTGGTAGTTACCGAATGGGCCGCAGACGATTCGGCGTTGAAGACGGCGCTCGACGAGATCAAGACGACCGGGAGCTGGATGCCCGCGGCGAAGCTGCTCGCGGCGACCGGGCGTGACTGGGATCGGCGTTCCTACCGCGTGGAGGCACTGGCGGAGTCGGCGGCACCGGATATGACGTGGTTGGTCGGATGGTGTGCCGAACGACCGGACGATCCCGATGCGCATGTGCTGCGGGCGAAAGCGGAAGTATTGTGCGCCTGGAACGCTCGGGGGAGCGCCTACGCGAGTCAGACCTCGGACGAGGCAATGGCCAACTTCGCCACGATCTTGCGCCGTGCGCAGCAGTGGTGTGTGCGGGCGATCGAGTTGAACCCGGATGATCCGACTCCATGGGTCGCGAGGCTGTGGTTGGTGATCGGTGGGCAAGAATCCCCGGACTCGTTCCGGTCGTATTGGAAGGAAACCTGCGCACGCGATCCCTACAACAGGGCCGGATATATTGCCGCCCTGCAGTTCTCGTCCGAGAAATGGTACGGCTCGCACGAGCAGATGTACGAGTTCGCTGAGACCGCCGCATCGGAAGCACCGAAGGGTTCTCCATTGGTGGTCGTGCCGCTCCAAGCGCACTGCGAATACATGCTGCGTGAACACGGGGATCATCGGGTGGCCGTCGATCCGCCCCACCCACTCTGGACGACGCCGCGCGCACAAGCGGACATCGACCGGGCGATGGCCGTCCTGATGGGGTCGCAGCCGCCGATGCACGCCCTGATGCTTCACGACATGAGCGTGTTGGGATACGTGCTCGCCCACGCCGGTCGATGGTCGGAGCTCGCCGCGGTCTTCGATCGCACCAGTCACCACATGTTCCAGTACCCCTGGTACTACCAGAACGGGGGCGCGTCCGAGGCCGTCGCCGCCGCGCACCGAAAGGCTATGAATCACCGCGGGTGAACGTTGCGCCTCGACGTCGCAAACACCTCCACCAGCCGCTTGGCAACCTCGGTGTTCATGCACCACGGATGCTGATAGCCCGCCAGTCACCGGCTGATTCGCAACCCAGAGGCCCATCGAGCCGATCGCACACCGCATACCGCCAACCCACCGCAGCACACGCCCGGCCGGTCGCATCGAACGCAACCTGGTCCTTCTCCCTGATCAACTCCAGCGGACGCGAGTCCAAAACAGCACATCACCGCCAGCCGACTGTAGTTCGGAGGAGAGAGGGAGGTTCTGACCGCCGATAACGGCTGCTTATCGGTCGAGCCGATCACGAGATCGTCTGTCGCGCAGGACATCCTGAAATGCCGATGAGCGATTACCGAGCCGCGGAGGTGACAGGCCAGTGACTGCTCCTGGCGACCGCTTGGCGTACCCGGATGGGTGTGGGCGGCTGTCGGCTACGGAAGTCTGGTATCAGCGAAGACCACCATCGCGTCGCGGTAGTAGGTGGCCAGTCCTGGAGCGATCTGATCGAAACTTGCGGTGGCGGTGGGGTCGTCGAGGTAGGTCTGGGCAATTTGCTTGAACATCTGTGCGTCCGGGTTCCAGGTGACACTGATGAGTTGGTATGCGGCGTCGATCTCGGACTGCACGGCCGCATCGCTGACAGGCGTTTCCGCTGCCATCAGCTCAGCCATGCGGATCATCGCTGCGGTCGTCTCCTTCTGCATTCGCGCGATCTCCTCGGCTGACAGGGAGCTGGTGTACGCCTTCGAGCGGTCCACCGCCTCCGCCAGATCGGGCCAGCGTTTCAGCGCCTCTGCTTCGTACCGACTCGGGTCGAGTCCCTCGAAAAGGTTTTCCGGCCTGTTGATTTCGGGCATGCCCGTTGTTCCTTCCTGTGTCTGGAGTTCCTCGATGGTGCGGGCGATCGTGTGCACCGCTTGATCGAGGCGGTCACGTTCACGCAGCAATCTCGCGTGATGTTCCCGCAGCGCCACCAGTCGATCGGTCTGTCGAGAATCGCTGCGATCTCATCGAGCCCGAGATCCAGTTCCCGCAACACCAGAATCTGCTGCAGGCGCAGCAACTGCGCTTGCTCGTAGAAGCGGTAGCCGTTGCTACGGACGCCTGCTGGCGACAGCAGGCCGATCTCGTCGTAGTGCCGAAGTGTCCGCGTGGTCACCCGGGACATACGGGCGACTTCCACAATCGACCAGGACACGACCCACTACCTCCCCGTTGGAACTCCGCCGGTCCATCCGGCACTTCGACGCTAAACATTCACGCCACGTGAACCTCAAGACCTCGACCGGCACGATCGATCCTGACTCACCTCGTCATGATCACCAGATGGATAAGCAGTATCAGCTGAGCAACCAACCCCAGCACATCCGCTACGGCCGCGTGGCACGCTGACTCGACCGGCCACAGCTGGAACCTTCCGCAGTTGGTCTGTGTCGGAGGTTGGTTCGTGGCGACGCGGGTGTTCGCGGACGACACGACTCGCTCAGGTGACTCGCGCGGTCAGCAGGGTCTCGAAGGTAGACGGTCGCAGGCCATCGGTACGGTCGGCGAAGTACCGCTGCTGGAGGTCTGCGCGTGTGTGGTGGTCGACGACCTTGAGCCCGCACTGGCTGACCAGGCTCTCGATCTCGGATACCGGCCAGCCAGGCTGCAGAGGCTCGCCGACAGAAGCCGCGATCGGGGGGTAGATACGGGCGTATTCCGTCCCGGCGTCGTCGAGCGCAGCGTCCTCGGCCAGGTAGGAGAACACCACCTCGGACCCGGGAGCGGCCGCCGCGATCGTGTGCAACGTCGACTCGATCGCCTGTGCCGTCAGATAGGGGGCGACGCCCGTCCAGCAGAACATCGTCGGCTGTGCCCAGTCGAACCCGGCCGCGCCCAAACCATCCCGAACCGGTCCGGCCTCGAAATCAACCGGCACGAATACCTGCGAGGCGCTGAGCGGCAGGCCGAGCTCTCTGGCGCGCTCGAGCTTCCATGCCTGGGAGGCGGGGTGATCAACCTCAAACACCGTCAGCGAGCCGAGCAGATCCGGCCGCCGCCACGCGAACGAGTCGAGCCCCGCACCGAGAATCACGAACTGTGTGAAGGCGCCAGCAGCCAGCCGGTCCTCGGCGTACCGGCTGCGGGTGCAGGCGGACGCGCGGGCCTCGCGCCGAACCTGGTCGGGGAACAGCGGATCGAACCGGTCGCGCAGCTGCTGCCATACCGGGCCGACGAGCACCAGGGCCAGCACATCGTCGAGTACCCACGGTGACGCCGTCTCCAGGCGAAACAATCCACGCGACACGGCCGCAAACATCGCCGTCCTGCTCGGCGCGCTTTCCATGCATTCCTCCTTGTCGGCCAGAACCCAGCATGCTGGCCACACCCACCCACCCCGCGCACTTCACAGGATGCGCCTGCAGCGCCCTGGCGGCCATAGCCCGATCGCCCGACCGCCCCGATCCGCTCGCCATCGTGGCTACGCTGGTCAAGCCGGACGGCGGCTATCGGTGAACTCTCGAGTCAGCAAGTCAGGCTGAGATCCGTTGACATCGGCAAACTCTGACTTCCCATCGAGCGTGCCCGGCCGGGTGGCCGTGTCCACCGAACGCACCGAAATGCCGAGTTCTGGCGAGTCGGCCTCAGCTCGCACAATTGCCGCTCGATCGGACAATCGTGGTCTCCGATCGCCGCTGCATTGCGACGCACTGTTATGTTGCGCACTGGGCGGACCGAATCGGCCATCGAGGCGTGAAAGAGCCGCTGTCAGGCCGGTACGCAGATAACCACCGGGATATCCCGCGCAGTGTTGCGCTGATATCCGTCGTACGGGTTGCCGACGCCGCGGGTGATCTCAGGCCAGAGCTCGGCCTTCTCCTCTGCGGAAGCGGTGCGCGCGATGTACGGCTTGGTCTCGCCGCGCACGGTGATCTCGACATTGGGATGGGCAACGAGATTCAGATACCAGGCGGGGTTGTGCGAAGCGCCGCCGAGCGAGGCAGTCAGGACGATCCGCTCCGGAGTGAAAATGGGCGAGCTCAACAACGTGGAGCGCCGCTTACCGGTCCTGCGACCGATGGTGTGCAGCTCCAACGCTTGCATCGAGCCGAGCCTGTGCGGCCAGCGACCGCCGGTCAGCTTCAACAAGGTTCGGTGACCGTTTTCCAGCACCCATGCGCCGCTTTCCGCAACCCAGTCGGGGGTCTTCTGCTTGTCGCCCATGGTCTCTCCCTTCAGCTGGCCGACATCTTCTGTCGACATCTTCGCGAGCTTTTCGTGACTGCATCATGTGTGGCCGCGGTGTATCCCGCCCTCGCAGCGTCTGTAAGTAGCAGCTCACCGCGATCGGCGCGAACGAAACCCAACTCGAAGGAGTCTCCGATGTGTATGCGGAACAATGCCATTCCTGCTGCTCGCTCGGAGCTTCCAGACACTTCTGCATGGTTGTCGCGGGTTGTCGTCAGTTCAGTATCTCGCCTCGCACAACGGTCGACAGCCGTTGCCGCCAGGTCTGCAGTTGTTCGGGTGTGAGGCGTGTCCAGTCGGTGATCTCACCAACGATGCGCAGCGGGGCGCTACTGCGGTACGACCGGGTCGGGTTACCCGGAAACTTCTTGTCGGTCACGTTCGGGTCATTCTCGAACGGCCCGGTCGGCTCTACCGCGTAGACCCGCGGAATCGCGTCTCCCTCGCAGAGTTCTGCGGCGATCTCCGCGGCGAGTCCGGCCCCATCGACAACAGCGGTGAAATAGATGTGGTTCATCACGATCTCGGGGCGGTAGTTGGATGGGCGGCCTGCGGTGAGGAACTCGCCCACGAGCAGATCAGCGATCGTGCCGTGGAAGAACGGTCCATCATCGAGATTCGCGGACACGTGAATCCTTTCCTCTGCCTGGTGGGACGAGCGATTCTGCCGCATGGCCCGGGTCTTGCCGCAAGCCCCGGCCTGTGTCTTATCCTGAAGGTAGAGGTCGTGGGGCGAGTAGCGGAACCTCACCCCTGTCACCGCGGCACTCCTGGCCGATTCATCTGACATAGTGCCATCGTTCTGGCACACATGCGGCTGTGCCAATAAACCTGACGCGGATCGTTGGTTTCGACTGTTTGCTCGGAGTCGGTCGTGGGTGCCGTCGTCGCCGTCGCCCGCTGATGATTGCTGGGTGGAGTTCATCGATTCAGAGGCCGGTGGCCGATGCAGGGTGTACTGTTGGCCTGCGCGACAGCATGTTCGAGGAGTGAATCCAGCGTGGAGGTTCTCTTCGTTCCGCGGCGGTGCGCTTCTCGCCTGCAACGCTCATCCGCGACTGCCGTGTTAGCGTCGAGCACGTGGGCACACCAACGCAGCGGACCGGCTCCGGCGGCGCGGGAGCGTACGACCCAATCGCCGAGGCCTACGCCGCGGAGAACGCGACGAGCCTGCTCAACGAGTACTATAACCGGCCCGCGATCCGGAACCTGCTCGGTGACGTGACGGGCAAGCATGTGCTGGACGCCGGGTGCGGCTCGGGTCCCACGCTCGTCGACCTCATCGAAGGCGGAGCGACAGCGGTCGGAATCGACGGCAGCCAGGCCCTGATCGACATCGCCACCGACAGAGTCGGGGCCGCCGCAGAGCTGCACGTCGGGGATCTGGCTGACCCTCTACCGTTCGGCGACAACACATTCGACGACATTGTCTGCTCCCTCGCGCTGCACTACCTCGAAGATTGGAACTCCCCGCTGGCGGAGATGCGCCGCGTGCTCAAGCCCGGAGGTCGCCTGATCCTCTCGGTGGAGCACCCGCTCGTCATGTGGTTCACGCAGCTTCAGACCGGAGAGACCACGAACTACTTCGCCACGCGCCAACGCAAAATGACCGATATGGCCGGGCAGGACGCAGACCTCACGTTCTGGGATCGGTCCTTGTCGACGATGTTCCGGACATTCTTCGACAGCGGGTTCCGTGTCACCCGCGTCGAGGAACCGGGACCTGCCCCGGAAGCGGTGGAGCGGTTCCCCGAGTTCTTCCAGGACCGCGAGGACCCGAGGTTCCTGGCCTTCCTGTTCCTGGTGTTGGAAGCCTGACTCCTACGCCCGAGCGTCCGGACTCACCCTCGAGACGAACCTCTGATCCGCCGACCGCGCATGAAGTTGGCCACCTCGGCGATGGCAACAGTGCGCATGATCGGGCACCGACAGCGATGTCGGAGTTCGTGTTCGCCCATCCGACCGGTGACGGGCGAACCAGCTACGACCTCACTGCGGACAAGGCCGCTGGCGCTCGACGAACTGCTCATCCCTGCCGGATTCGAGCCGGTCATCTGGGAACAGGTCACCCTCGGCCTCAGCGGCAACCCCGAACAGATTTGGCAGCTGGTGATCCAAAAATATTACGAGACAACACTTCTCGACAACGAACAACTCAACGCACTACACGACCAGTTCATCGCCTCCGCGTCCGCCCGGCAACTGCCCACCGGTCACCGCATCTCCATCGCCACAACCCGACTCGCTGCCTGATCAACAGTCACCGACGGTTTCGGAAACGGCTTCTCACGGTGGGCGGGAGCGGTGGCCCATGCCTACGGTCGACTGCTCGACATCATCCGCGAACGGCGGCTCGGGTTGGTCGCTTCGACGATGTCCTCATCCCGCCGTCGTGACCCGGCTCAGACCTGCCAGATGCCGCTGTGTAGGAACCGGTCCCACTGTTCGCCGCTGAACCATAGTTCGGGACCGGTCGGGTTTTTGGAGTCGCGTATGCCGGTTCGGGCCAGGTCGTGATAGACCTCGACGCACTGTTTTCCACCGTCGGACCGGCTCGACTTGTACCACTCGCCTCGCACCGGATTTTTCACGCCGCGTACTCCTTCGCAATGCGCGACACCATGTCTCGGGTGCCCTGTTCTGTCAACGCTACCGCCCGCAACCCTTCGATGGCCTGTCGATACTGGTTGACTTCCTCGCTGTGCTCGTGGAACGTCGTGCCTATCGCGCCCTCGGCGTAAACCACGGGCGGCAGTGTCATTCCACTCGCGCCCTTCGGGAACTGCAGCAGGGTGAAGATCAGCATCGTCAATCCAGGATGAGGCCCGGTGGAGAAGGGAACGACGCGGATACTGACATTGGTTCGCTCACTTGCTTCCATCAGCCAGGCGAGTTGGTCCGCCATGAACGGCGCGCTCGCGGGACGGTGGCGCAGCACTGCTTCCGAAAGGAAGACCTCCAACCGGAAATCGGATTCGTTCAGCCGTGCCTGGCGGTGTGCGGTGAGTTCGAGGCGGCGCTCCAAATCCACTGCGGACAACTCGGGTTCATTGATGCGAACGATGGCGCGGCGGTAGTCCGGTATCTGCAACAAGCCTGGAACCACAACGATCTGGTGCGCCACGATGTGGTTCGCTGCTCCTTCGAGGCGTAGAAACTTGGGAAAGTTCGGGGCGATCTGGTCGGTGTACGCCTTCCAGAATCCTTTCGAATTTCCTTGCGCCTTGGCGGATTTGTCTTGTTCGCGAACTTCGGCCCACAGTCGCAATGCCTGCGTGGTATCCGATTGAGAGGCTTCGTAGTATTCGAGCAGGCTCTTCAACTGCGGTGTCGTTTGCTTCGTCGGCAATCCCTCCTCCATGCGCATCAACACAAACCGGGTCACTTCGAGATGATCCGCCGCTCTCGACAACGCCGTATGTGGGGCGCGCTTTCGCATTCCCTGAATGAAACTTCCGAAATCCGTGCGGGAGAACGTCAAACCGGCCATTTCGTTAGCCTCGCTATCTGGGGAGTGTTCTTCACGCACACGTGCACTGCACACTTCAATTTTATTTCTCAAATTGTTGTTTCCGTGTGGGTTTCCGCGAACACAATGGTCTCCACAGACAGCTGAAGCTGCGATAAGCACCGGCGAGGAGGCTCGTAATGCTTTGGGAAACAATCGCGTTGGTCGTCGTTCTGGTCGGTTGCCTCATCCTGTCGATGAGCGCGCTATTGGATGCGGCAGCCGACTCCCCGGCCTCAGACGCGCCGACAGCGCCGGTGTGTGGGGGCGGATTCGAGTTCCACCGTGTGCCGCTCCGCAATACTCATCGCCTGCACGGCAAACATCGAGCGTGGTGATCGCATGTATCCGGCCGACAGTGCGCGTGAGCTCGAAATCCGGGTGCTGGCAGACGTTATCGCTGCTGCGGAGTATCTGTTGCAGGGTGCCGAGGCTGCGGGGAGTACCGTCGCGGTGCCGCTTGCCGAGGTGTACGCGATCATCATCCGGGCCGTGATGGCGAGTGCGCGGGCCGGTGGGCACTATGGGCCGGGGAGCCTGGCGTATGCGCCGCTGTTGGATGCGATTCTGGCGGGGGTGGACGCAACGCCTTGGGATGCGGCGGTTTTCGCGGTTCTTGTCGATGGTGTCGTAGTGGACTGAATGCGGGTGGTTTCATCGGCCGCCGGGGGTGACCGTTCCGGTTTCGTAGGCGAGGACGACGAGTTGGGCACGGTCGCGGGCGTCGAGTTTGGTGAGCAGGCGGCCGACGTGGGTCTTGACGGTGGCGACGCCGAGGTGGAGGGCGGTGGCGATTTCGGCGTTGGAGCGGCCGGTGGCGATGTGGGCGAGGACCTCGCGTTCGCGGTCGGTGAGGGTGGCGGGGAGGGTGGATTCGGTTGCGGGAGTGGCGGGGTGGCGGGCGAAGGCGGTGATGAGGCGGCGGGTGATGTTCGGGGTCAGGAGGGCGTCACCGGCGGCCACGACGCGGATCGCGTGCAACAGCTGCTCGGGGGGCGAGTCCTTGAGGATGAATCCGGCTGCGCCGCAGCGCAATGCGCGGAAGACGTGCTCGTCCTGATCGAAGGTGGTCACTATGAGCACGTTTGGGGCGTCAGTGCCGTCGGATGCGATGTGCCGCATGGCTTCCAGGCCGTCCATGATCGGCATGCGGATATCCATGAGAACGACGTCGGGGTGCAGGCTGCGGGTCAGGCGCACGGCTTCGCCGCCATTACCGGCCTCGCCGATCACGGTGAGATCCGGCGCGGCCTCGACCAGGACCCGGAATCCCGCCCGCACCAGCGCTTCGTCATCGGCGATGAGCACCCGGATCGGGTGCCGTCCGGTCGCGGGGGAGGCGTCAGCCATGGCGTCCATCCTCGCCGATGGGGAAACTCGCGGTGACGGTGAACCCGCCGCCGGGCCGCGGCCCCGCCTCGAACCGCCCGTCGAACAGCGCCACCCGCTCCCGCATCCCGGCCAGCCCGAGACCCGAACCGCTGCCGCTGAGGTCCGAACCGCTGCTGCTGAGGTCGGGATCGCTGCTGCTGAGGTCGGGATCGCTGCTGCTGAGGTCGGGATCGCTGCTGCTGAGGTCGGGATCGCTGCTGCTGAGGTCGGGATCGCTGCTGCTGAGGTCCGGGCCGATGCTGCTGAGGTCCGGGCCGCTGCTGCTGAGGTCCGGGCCGCTGCCGCTGAGCTCCGGATCGCTGCTGCTTAGCTCCGGATTGCTGTTGCAGAGCCCTGGATTGCTGCCGAGCCCCAGTTCGCTGTTGCCGAGTTCCGGGTCGCTGTTGTCGAGTCTCGGGTCGTTGTCGCCGGGCCCGCGAGGGTTGTCGGCGAGTCCCGAAACCGCGGGGTTCACGCTGCCGCGCGGGCCCGGTGTGACCGGCCCGTCGTCGGCGATGGATACGGTGAGGGTGTGCGGTTCGTGCTGGATCTCGATCCGCGCGCGGTCGGTGTGCGCGTGCTTGACGATGTTCGTGAGTGCTTCCTGCACAATGCGGTACACCGTGGTCTGGAGCAGTGGCGGGTAGTCGGCGGGGGTGCCGGAAACGCTCTGGTCCACGATCAGGCCGTCGTGGCCGATGCGGGCGATCAGGCCCGCGATCTCGTCGAGTCCGGGTTCGGCGGGGTCGTCGTCCGGGGGTGTGGGTTCGCGGATTTGCGCGAGCACCGCCCGCAGTTCGGTCAAGGCGGATCTGCTGGCGGTCTCGATGGTGGTCAGCGCCAGGCGCGCCTCCTCGGGGTTGTGATCGATGACCAGCCGGGCCACGCCCGACCGGACGGCCACCATGCTCAAGGTATGCGAGAGCAGATCGTGTACGTCTCGCGCCACTCGCAGCCGCTCCTCGGCGCGAGTCCTGAGCTCCGCCTCCGCATCCCGGGCGCGCCGCTGCTCGGTGAGTGCGCGGCGGTACGCGCGGCGGGTGCGCAGCATGTCCCCGGCCAGCCAGGCCGGAACCGCGACGATCAGCTGCACGAAGTTCTGATCCTGATCGGTGTGCCAATGGAATGCGGCCATCATGGTGATGTAGACGGCGATGAGCGTCGCACCGGTGGCGAGCAGCGACTCCCGGCGCGGCCGCCGATCGGCGAGGGTCAGCACGGCCACGCCGAAGGCCGGTCCCGCATTGCTCACCCATGGCGTGAACCGCACACCGGCGAGGGCGGCCACGCACAGCACGGCCGTCACGGCGAACAGCACGGTGAGCGGCAGGCGGCGGCGGAGCAGCAGCGGCGCGACCGCGGCGGCCCCGTAGGCCGCGATCATCGGTTTCGATCCGATCCCGTCGGTGAGGCCGATCAGCAGTGGCCCGGTGAAGACCGCGAAACAGGCGACCGCAAGGGCGATATCGAGCCAGTCGGGCCCTGGGTCGACCGCGCGAATCAACCTCGAGGCGGACCGAACCGCCACCGTCCGCCTCGGGTCGGACCTGATCTCGCGGCCGTGGGCCGACGACACGGCGGGGCCGTGCGCGCGAAGCTCGAGGCATGAACCATCGAGAGACTCAGCACCTCCGGCCCGGTTCCGGAGACCTCCCCGCGCCCGCCGAGCCGTTTCGGCTGTCGGTCCCGTCGACCGCCATTGCTGTCGGCTCCCTCGGGTGGGGCATCGCAGCGGGCGGCATGGTCTTCCTGAACCGCTCGCCGGAGCCCCCGACGCACGTGGCGGGCACGGCCGCTTGGGGCCCGCATCTGGTCCTCCTCGTCCTGGCTGTCGCGATCGGCTGGCGGATATTCCGACGCGCACCGTCGCCAACCCGCCTGCTGCTCGCTCCCCTCGGCGCACCGGCAGCGAAAAGGCTTGCGCACACCGCGCTTTCGATCTTCCGTCACCCCACGGCCCTGCTCCGATCCCTGCTCGCCATCCCTTTCCTGGCGCTCCTGGCCTACTGCCCCTGGCGGATCGGTCTGCAAATTCTCGCCGGTCTGGACCCGAATTTCACCGTCAATGCCTGGGGCGGCCCCACCTATTTCGGTGCGATGGCCTGCCACTACCTCGACGGCGCGCTCCTCGCCGCCGCGGCGGCCGCTGTCCTGCACCGGGTGCTGCTGCCGTCGCCCGACAGCCGCCCGTGACCCTATTCGCCTGTGCCGCGGGTGGTTAGGGCATTCGCCGGATAACGCCGGGGTGGGCGGCACCCTACGGTCGAAGGTGTAGGTGTCGGGGTCGGGGAGGAATCGGGAGTGATCGTGAAAGCGAAGTCGATGGTGTTCGGCCTGCTCGCGGCGGGAATGCTGGTGAGCGCCAGCGGATGTGGCACGACCTCGAGTCAAGGCGGCGGCCCGAACCAGGGCGGCACTTCGACTCCGAGTGCGGTGGTCACCTCCACGGTGACGAAGCCGGGCGGGAATCCGGGCGGCGGCACCAGCGGTGAGCAGGGCGAGGGCACGAGCGGTGATCAAAGCGGGACAAGCGGCGGGGAAACCACCGCTCCGCAGCAACCGCCCACGGTCGCGCCGGTGACCGAGGATCCGGCCCCCAATGGCAGCGGTCGAGGCAACTGCTTCGACGTGAAGTCCCAGCTGGCAGGCGATGCCATCGCCAGTCTCGCGGTGCCCGAAGCAGGCCCGTGGTACGTCAGCGACGCGAGCGAGGACCCGATCGACAACGGCTGCACCAACACCCTGTCCTGGATGACGGTGACCTCCGGAAACATCCACCCCTGGGTGCACATCCTCTTCTTCACCAACGGCACCTGGCTGGGCACCGCCACCGCGAACCGGTACGGCTACACCGAAGTACTCGGCAAAACCAAAGACACCGTGCGCGTCCAATACCGCTGGCTGACCTCCAACGAAGCCCTGTGCTGCCCCGAAGGCGGCCCCAGCATCGTGACCTTCACCCTGTCCGGCGGAAAGGTCCAGGCCAACGGCAAATTCCCGCCGTCGAAGTAACCCGGGCCGGTCGCTCAGGTCGCGTCGAGCGCGCTGGCGGGGACGCCGTAGGGCAGGAAGCGGACGCGGCGGCGGTCGTCGGTGTTGTCGCGGTGGGCGCGCAGGGCCTCGAGTTCGGTGGGGAAGACCTGGTCCACGCGGGCGGAGCCGGTGTCGTCGAGGGTGTAGATGGCCCAGACGCCGCTACCCGTTTCGCCGGTGGTGGGGCCCTCGGTCTTCGGGGACTGGGTGCGCTCGGGCTGGATGAACTGGCCGAGCAGCGAGGCCAGGGGGTTGGCGCTGGAGCGGTCGAGGTATTCGCCTGCCTTGGCGATCAGGTCGCGGACCTCTATGCCCGCTTCCCGCAGCGCGCGTTCGAACTCTTCCGGATCGATTCCGAACGGGCCGTTGGTTGCCATCGCATGTGCTCCTGGAGACGAGGTCGGCGCTACGACCCCAGTGTCCTCGCGCCGCGCCGACTTCGCCAATGGCTCAGGACACGAGGGGTTGCTCGGCCGATTCGGTGAGCTCGACGACGCACAGGCCGCCGCGTTCGGCCCGGACGTCGGTCACCTCCAGCTGGGTGCCGGGCAGCAGGATGAATTCCTCCTCGCCGGTGAAGGCCGAGAAATTGCGGATGCTGACCGCGCGGGTGGGGTGCACCTCGAAAAGCGTTCGCTTGCCGCGGCTTCCGAGGAACGAATGGGCCACGGCGGGTTTCGAGGTGCAGGAGGACACACCCCACCAGGTGATGGTGCGGCCCTTCGGATACTGGCGGCGCAGGTCCAGTGAGACGCCGCGCCACAGGGGTTCGCTGCGGGCGGGCAGGCCCGAGACCGCCGCGAACAGCAGCCGCAGATAGGGAAGATACGGGGTGAGTCGCGTGCGGTCCGTCGAGCGCAGGACGGCATTGATCTCCCGGTAGAAGGCGGACTCGCAGGTGTAAAGGTGAAGGGCGGCAATCGCATCGGCGGACAGGGCGGTGGTGTGTTGGTCGGCGCGTTCCTTGCCGAAGTCGCGTGATTGCCTGGCGTGCCAGTCGAGACCCGACAGCTGCCGGGCCACGGGGGCGATGGCGTCCTCGAAGTTCATGAGGGGCGTGTCGAAGACGCCGGTGATGGCGGGCAGGACCAGGCCCTCGTCCTTGACGCTCGCCAGTCGTTCCAGATACAGCTGGTGCAACTCCATGGTGGAGGCGATGAACGCGCCCAGGCGCTCGGCGACCTTGTGATCGGCTCCGCCGGTCTCGGCCGCCTTGTTCCAGCCGGTGCTCGGCAACCAGTCGATCTCGTCGAGGCCCAACGCCGCCAGCGCCGCGTTCACCGTGCCGAAATGGTCTCCGTTGCAGAAGATATCGCCCTGCGCCGCGGGATTGGCGTGATCCACGTGCCGGACGTCGACATCCGGATACTTCTTTTGCAGCCGCAGCACGACAGTCTTGAGATTTCGTGCGTGCGCACCCCACCACGCGAAGACCACCCCGCGGTCGGCCGGGTCGGCATTCTGCTTGGCGCGCAGGATCTCTTCGACGATCCGCTCCACCACCGGCCGCCAGAACGCTGTGTGCTGATCGGTCCCGAGCGCCCCGTCGGCGCTGGCGGTGAGGGCCGCGTTCAGCAGCAGCACGCCCTGGGTGAGCATGGCCTGGAACCATTCCGGCGGCTGCACGGTGTCGCGCTCGCGCAGCAGGGCGCGGATATCGGCGATCGGAGTCTTCTTGGGAATGCCGTACTTCCACACGGCCGCCGCCTTGATGATGCAGCGGATGCTCACCACGCGGCCGAACTGACTGTCCTTCCAATCATGGAATGTGTTGTCGAACATGGCGATTCCGGTGGCGCTTTCCGGCCGCGGATACGGATTCTGGCCGAGGGCGACGACCTTCCACTTGTGCGGCGGATTGGGTTTGAGCGCCTGGAAGGTCAACTCCCGGACAGGGACGACCTGCGGGCCGCGACTCGGGCCGATGTACATGGCGGCATTGGGCTGCGCCTCGATCACGGGCCGCAGCAGCGGCAGCCAGGGCTCGCCGCCGCCGTGGAAGAGTTCGGTCAGGGCCAGCGGGTCATTGGTGCTCACGGCCCGGCACTCTATGGCATGGCTCCGACATGGATTTACTTCTGGCAGAAGACATGTCGGTGGGTGGCGCTAGCTTCGAGAACGGTTGCAGGGACCGCATTCCGATAGGAGTTTTCATGACCGTGAACCGTGCGCAGACGCCGCTGCGAGTGGTGCTGACCGATATCAACCAGAACGTCGTGGAGGCGTGGCGGGCCGCCTTCGCCGACGAATCCGGCATCGAAATCCGCCGGGGCTCGATTCTCGACGAACAGGTCGACGCCTAGGTCACCCCCACCAACTCCCGCGGCCTGATGAACGGGGGCGTCGACGCGGTCATCAAGCGTCATCTCGGCGCGGGTATCCAGTTGCGCGTGCAGCGCGCCATCCGCGACGGGTTCGCGGGCCGCCTCCCGATCGGCAGCGCGGTCTGCGTGCCTTCCGGCGCGACCAATCCGAAGTTCCTGATCTCCACGCCCACCATGGAATCCACCGTGGAGAATGTCAGCGCCACCCTGAATGTCGCCCTGGCCTGCGCCGCCGGGTTCCAGGCGATCCACCGCCAGAACCACGCCGCACCGGGCAGCATCACCTCGGTCGCACTGGTCGGCATGGGCGCAATGACCGGCAGCGTGCCCGCGCGCGTCTGCGCCAACCTCATGTGGACGGGCTACACCCTGTTCAACGACTACTCGTTCGACGACTACGACCAGCTGCGCGCCACCATCTTCGCCCAGCTCGACGATATCGAGAACGCGCCTGCCGAGAAGCGGGTTCGCATCGCGCGCCCCTCGGCCAAGCGCTGACCCTCCGACGCGGTTCGCCACCGCCCCCGTGCCGGATATCCGAAGTTGTCTGTGCTCGATGCGAGACTCTGGAACATGCGATGGGCGGTGGCGGAAACAGCGGACGGGGGTGCACGGGTATGCCCACTCGATCAGGACGGCCGACCGGCGGGGCCGGTACTGCACGAGCCGTCGCTCGCCGCGGCGGTGGGCTCGCGGCCGGAGGTGGAGCGCTGGGTCTGGCGCTCGACCGCCGAGATCTACCGCCGTCTGCTGGCGGCCGGGGTGCGGGTGGAGCGCTGCTATGACGTGGAGGCCGCAGAAGCGCTGCTGATCGGGCACGAGGAAGGTCAGTCCGGGCAGGCGCGCTCGCTGGCTGCGGCATGGGCGCGGCTGCACCGCCTTCCGGTCCCGCCGGACGCCCCGCTGCGGGCCGCCGAGACCCAGCCGTCGCTGTTCGAGTCCGGGCCGGTGCCCTTACCGAGCGGGACCGACGAATTCACCGCACTGCTGGAGGTGTACGCGGCGCAGGTGGCGCGCACGGCGAAAACCGAGCACCCCGACCGCATGCGGCTGCTGCTCGCCGCCGAATCGGCGGGCATGCTGGTGGCCGCCGAGTTGTTCCGGGCCGGAATCCCTTGGCGCGCAGACGTTCACCGCGACCTGCTGGACCGGATGCTGGGGGAGCGGATAGCAGGCGGCGAACCGCGCCGCATGGTGGAGCTGGCCGACGAGGTGTCGCGGGCATTCGGCCCCGGGGTGCGGGTCCGGCCCGACCTGCCCGCCGACATCGTCAAAGCCTTCGGCCGCGCGGGAATTCTGTTGTCCTCCACCAGGAAATGGGAACTCCAGGAGATCGATCACCCCGCAGTCGAGCCCCTACTGGCCTACAAGTCGCTCTACCGCCTCTACACCGCCCACGGCTGGTCCTGGCTCGAACAATGGGTCCACGACGGCCGCTTCCGCCCCGAATACCTGCCCGGTGGCACGGTTTCCGGGCGCTGGACCACCAATGGCGTTGGTGCCCTGCAAATCCCGAAGGTGGTGCGCCAAGCGATCCGTGCCGATCCCGGCTGGCGGCTGGTGGTCGCCGACGCCGCGCAGATGGAACCGCGCGTGCTCGCCGCCATCTCACGCGACCCGGGCCTGATGGAAGTCGCCGGTCGCGGTGACGACATGTACGCCGATCTCGCCGCCCGCGCCTTCGGTGGTGACCGCGCCCAAGCCAAGATCGCACTGCTGGGCGCGATCTACGGTCAAACCTCCGGTGACGCCCTCACCCATATGGCCGAACTCCGCCGCCGCTACCCGGCCGCCATCGCCTATGTCGACGAGGCGGCGCGCGCCGGTGAGGAGGGCCGCCTGGTGCGAACCTGGCTGGGCCGCACCTGCCCTCCCGTCTCCGCCGACACCGACCTCGACTCCGAGCCGTACTCCGCCAATACTCCCAGAGCCCGCGCCCGCGGCCGCTTCACCCGCAACTTCGTCGTCCAAGGCAGCGCCGCCGAGTGGGCCCTGCTCCTCCTGGCGGCCTTGCGCCAGACCATGACTCAGGCCGGACTCCGCGCCGAACTGGTCTTCTTCCAGCACGACGAGGTCATCGTCCACTGCCCGGCGGAGGAAGCCGAAACAGTCGCCGTGGCAATAACATCCGCCGCCAACACCGCAGGCCGCATCGCCTTCGGCGCAACCCCGGTCCGCTTCGCCTTCACCACGGCGATCGTCGAGTGCTACGGAGACGCCAAGTGAGAGTGCGGCATTGCCGCCGCCGCCCCGCCCACCACACCGCCGCTCCAGTCCAGCCGCGCTGCCAGCCCACCCGCGCCCGCACGACCACCCGCACCAGCGTGGCGACCAGCATCCGCGTGGCGACTCGCGCCCGCACGGCCACTCGCGTCTGCAATGGGGATTCGCCTCGCGAGCTCACCTGCGGGGCTCGTCGATGGCGAGGGCTCGGGCCGGGCAGGCGGCTACGGCCTCGCGGACGGTGGAGTGATCGCTGGTCGGGGCCGGGTGGAGCACTCGGACGAGGCCATCGTCGTCGTCCTGATCGAAGACATTCGGTGCGAGCAGGGCGCACATGCCCGCGCCGATGCAACGGTCCCGGTTGGCGGTGATAACCATGGTTGTCAGCTCTCCTCGGGTGTCCAGGTGACCGGGAGGGCGTGGACGCCATAGATGTTCATGTCGGTGCGGAGGCGCACCTCGTCGGCGGGTACGGCCAGGGTGAGGGTGGGGAAGCGGCGGAGCAAGCCCTCGAAACCGGCGCGCATTTCGATGCGGGCCAGCTGTTGGCCGAGGCAGGTGTGGATGCCGTGGCCGAAGGCGACTCGGCCGCCGGTGTTGCGGTGGAAGTTCAGGGTGTCGGGGTCGGGGAAGCGCCGGGGGTCGCGGTTGGCGGCCAGCAGGGAGACAACGACGGTCGAGCCCTTGGGGATCAGCTCGCCGCCGAGCTCGAGGTCCTCGGTGGCGTAGCGGTAGAAGATGTCGGCGACGGAGAGGTAGCGCAGTAGTTCTTCGACCGCGTCGGCTCCGAGGTCGGGGTTGGCGCGCAGTTCGGTCAGTTGTTCGGGGTGCTCGAGCAGCGCGAAGGTGCCCAGGCCCAGCATGTTCGCGGTGGTCTCGTGACCGGCGAGGAGCAGCAGGAAGGCGATGCCGACCAGTTCCTCGATGCTGAGGTCTTCGTTGCGGGCCAGGTCGGAGAGGATGTCCTCGCTCGGTTCGGCGCGCTTGGCCATGACCAGCTGGGCCAGGTAGGAGGTCATGGCGCCGAATGCGGCGGCCTTCTCCTCGAGGGTCTGGTCCCGGACCAGGAACTGGGCCGAGTTGCCTTGGAAGGTCTCGCGGTCCGCGTAGGGGACGCCGAGCAGTTCGCAGATCACCAGTGAGGGCACCGGCAGCGCGAATTCCTTGACCAGGTCGACCGGCGGGGTCAGGCGCGCCATGGCATCCAATTGCCGCTCGGTGATCTCGACGATGTGGTCTTCCAATTGCTTCATGCGCTTGACGGTGAAAGCGCCGGTGAGCATGCGGCGCAGCCGGGTGTGGTCCGGCGGATCCATGGCGATGAACAGGCCCGGCGTCTGCGGCGACGGCTCGGTCTGGGGCGGCATGCCCGGAGTCTCGAACGGTACGTGGACGATTCCGAGGTCCTGGCGGGAGCTGAACCGGGTGTCTGCCATGAGCTGCCGGACCGCGTCGTAGCCGGTCACGAGCCAGCCCTCGTGACCATTGGGGAAGACCATGGGGCTGACCGGACGAGCCGCGCGCAGCCGGGTGATCGCGCGGGGCGGATCGAACGGGCCCGCATCGCGTTCCATGGGGAGGCCGTGCGGGACGGGAACCGTCTGGGTCATCGGATTTCCTTTCGTGGCGGTGTAATGCAGCCACGGTCGCCGACGTGCCTGTCAGCGCCCTGACACGGCCCTGATACGGGCGGCGGCCGTATCAGCGCGCGGCGGCGCACCGATCGCCCATGGCAAGATCGGGCGGGTGCAAATCGGGATTCTTGGACCATTCGAAGTTCGCACGGCCGATGGCGTTTTCGCCGACGTGCCGGGCGCGCGGCTGCGCGGGCTGCTGACGGCCCTCGCGCTGCAACCGGGTCACGCCATCCCGAAGGCGGCGCTCGTCGACTGGATCTGGGGTGAGAACCCGCCTGCCGATGCGACGAATGCCTTGCAGCAGTTGGTGTCCTGGCTGCGCAAGACGCTGCCCGCCGGATCGATCGAAGGCTAGTCCGACGGCTACCGGCTGCGCGTGGAGCCCGAGGCCGTCGACGCGGTGCGGTTCGAACGCCTGCTCGCCCAGTCGCGCAAGAACGACGATCCGAGCGGGGTGGCGCTGCTGCGCGAGGCCCTCGGGCTGTGGCGCGGTGCGGCCATGCAGGACATCGGGTTGCAGGAGAGCGGGGCGTTCGACGCCGCGGTCACCCGCCTCGAAGGGCTGCGCCTGACCGCCATGGAGGACCGCTTCGACGCGGAGATCGAACTCGGCCGCGGCGCCGATATGGTCACCGAGCTGACCGATCTGGTGGCCGCGCATCCGGTGCGCGAACGCCTGGTCGCGGCCCTCATGCGCGCCCTGGTCGCCAGCGGTCGCGATACCGAGGCGCTGCTCGCCTACGAGCGCGCCCGCGAAACCCTGGCCGACGAACTGGGCGTGGACCCGTCACCGGAGCTGTCCGGCCTGCATGTGGCGCTGCTGCGCGGTGAGCTGGGCGGGCGAGAGGAGCCTCGCAAGACCAATCTGCGCGCCGAGTTGACCAGCTTCGTCGGCAAGGACGCCGATATCAGCGCGGTCCGCGGGCTCAATGCCGAACATCGGCTCACCAC
The DNA here is from genome assembly GCF_001613405.1 of Nocardia crassostreae. GTDB lineage: Bacteria > Actinomycetota > Actinomycetes > Mycobacteriales > Mycobacteriaceae > Nocardia > Nocardia crassostreae. Next base: position 101,050 of record NZ_BDCH01000019.1, on the reverse strand, counting down.
CCTGATCGGGCCGGGCGGTTAGGGCAAGACCCGCCTCGCCACCGAGACCGCGCGCACGCTGCTCGGCGATCTGCCCGAGGGGGTCTGGCTGGTCGAACTCGCGGCCATCGGCGCGGACGGCGATGTCGCGCAGGCGACCCTGGGCGCGCTCAAACTGCGCGACGCACTGCACGGCGACGCCTCGGACGCGGACCCCACCGACCGGGTCATCGCCGCCATCCGGGATCGGGCCATGCTGCTGATTCTCGACAATTGCGAGCACGTCATCGAATCCGCGGCGGCCTTCGCCCATCGCGTGCTCGGCGAATGCCGCCGCCTGCGGATCATCGCGACCAGCCGTGAACCCCTGGGCATTACCGGCGAGGGGCTGTGGCCGGTAATGCCGCTGGCCGTGCCCGCCGACGACGCCGATCCGGCCGAGATCGCAGCAGCCCCGGCCGTGCGGCTGCTCCAGGATCGGGCAAGCGCGGTGCGCAAGGATCTCGGGGCCGACGCACAGACCCTGGCGACCATGGTGCGCGTCTGCCGGACCCTGGACGGTATGCCGCTGGCCATCGAGCTCGCCGCCGCCAGGCTGCGCACCATGACCCTCGATCAGCTCGCCCATCGGCTCGACGACCGGTTCCGCCTGCTCACCGGCGGCAGCCGCACCGCACTGCCCCGGCATCGGACGCTGCGCGCCATGGTCGACTGGAGCTGGGAGCTGCTCACCGACGCCGAACGCATTGTGCTGCGCCGACTTTCGGTGTTCTCCGGCGGCGCCAGCCTGGAGGCGGCCGAGCGGGTCTGCGCCGCCGACGCGGTCGCGTCGTGGGAGGTGCACGAACTACTCACCGCGCTGGCCGAGAAATCGCTGGTGCTCGCCGAGGGCGATACCGCGCCGCGCTACCGCATGCTCGGCATCATCAAGGAGTACGCCCAGCAGCGGCTGGACGAAGCGGCGGAAGCGGATTCGGCGCGGCGGGCGCACCTGGCGTACTTCACCGAACTGGTCGAGACCGCGGAACCGCATCTGCGCCGCGCCGAGCAATTGGGCTGGCTGGCCACCCTCGATGCCGAGCACGACAATATCGCCGCCGCCATGCGTGGGGCGCTCGCGGCCGGGGAATCGGACGGGGCCGTGCGCCTGGCCGCGACCGCCGGATGGTACTGGTGGCTCAGCGGGTACAAGGGCGAGAGCAATGAGCTGATGGTGGCGGCCGCCAATCTGCCCGGTGAGGCGTCCGAGGAACACCGGGCCGTGGTGTACGCCTTTGTGGTGCAGTTCGTTTCGGCCGGGCGGCAGGGCGACGAGCACCAGGCCGAGGAGTGGATCCGCAAGGCGTACGAGATCAGCCGCCGGATCGGGAGCAGGCACTGGGTGTTGCGCTTCGTGGCCCCGCTGGAGGCCATGCTGCGGGCCCCGGACGCCTTCCTGCCCGCTTGGGAGGAACTGCTGACCGACGAGGATCCGTGGGTGCGCGCCCTGGCCCGATTGCAATTGGGCCGCATGCGCATTCAGCTCGGTCACGACGGCCCGGGCGCGGACGCCTACCTCGAGCGGTCGGTCGCCGAGTTCCGCGCCATCGGCGAGCGGTGGGGGCTGTCGTTCGCACTGACCGAACTGGGGGATCGCAGTGCCATGCGCGGCGATATAGCCGGTGCGAGCGAACTCTACGATCAGGCGATCGCGGTCGTCACCGAGGTCGGCGCGATCGAGGACGTCGTGCGGATGGGGACGCGGCAGGCCCAATTCCACTGGCTGCTCGGCGATCTCGAGGCGAGCGCGGCCACCATGGCCGATATGCAGCGCGTCGCCGAACGCTCGGCCTGGCCGAATACCCTGGCCGAGGTGGCGCTGTCGAAGGCGGAGCTGGCGCGCTGGCGCGGCGATGCCGCGCAGGTGCACCGGGAGTTGGGTGTGGCGACGGCGATTCTCGGCGAGGCGGCCGAGCGGGATCTGGTCCGCGCGGTGATCGAGGATCTGCTGGGCTATCTCGCCGAGGATCTCGCCGCCGCGCGCGCCCACCGCGCCGCGGCCGTCCGCGCGGCCTCCGAGGCCGGGCACGCGCCCCTCATCGCCGCGGTGCTCATCGGGGTCGCGGATGTGGCGCTGCGGTCGGAACAGCACGAGCAGGCCGCGCGGCTGCTGGCGGCCAGCGCCGCCGTGCGCGGGCTGCCGGATCGGTCGCATCCGGATGGGGTGCGCATCGAGGAAGCCGTGCGCGGCCAGCTCGGCGAGGAACGCTTCAGCGCGGTCACGGGTGAAGTGACACAAGCGAATTGGAGCGAACTGGCCGAGGCCGTACTCGCCGGGTGAGCGTGGACACCGCGGACGGACTCAGGCCACCAGGCGCAGCACGGGCACGGCGGGCCGCGCCGCGCCGGTGGTATTCGCCCGTGCCAGCAGCCGGACCAGGGAGCGGGCGACCTGGTCCGGCTGTTCGAGAATCACCGAGTGGCCCGCGCCCTCGACCAGGACGAGATCGGCGTAGTCGACCCCCGCCGCAATGGCCACCGAATGCGCGGGCGGGGTCATCAGATCGGCGGAGCCGCACAACACCAACGTCGGGATGCGCGACAGCAGCAGCAGCGCGTCGGTGCGGTCGAAGTCCAGGAAGGCGCTCAGGAAGCTCGCCATGGTGACGATCGGCGTCGCATTGTGCATTGCATTGGCGAGGGTGATCACGCGCGGGCTGACCTCGCGATCACCGTATTCGGCCATCCGGGCGACGGGTGAGAAAACCTTGCAGGCCAGCAACTTCGCATGCCGCATGAGGGTGGGCGCGCGCCGGACGGCGGCCTGGAACAGGGCGATGAGCGGGTGGCGCAGCAAGCGGCCCAGACCGGAGTCGGCCAGCCCGCTCGCCACGGTCGAGACGAGGGCCGCGCCGACGATCCGGGCGCCGATCTCGTGCGGCTGCTGGGCGGCATAGGTCAGGACCGCCATCCCGCCCATCGAATGCCCGACCAGGACGACCGGCCCGGTCGGCGCGACCGCGTCGAGCACCGCGCCCAGGTCGCGACCGAGCTGCCCGAGATGATAGGACCGCGGGTCCGCCGCGCCGGATTCCCCGTGCCCGCGGTGGTCGTAGCAGACGACCCGCGCCCCGGCATACCGCTGCGGCAGCGCCTCGCGCAGATCCGACCACGACTCGGTGCTCGAGCAGTGCCCGTGCACGAGCACCACCGTGACGTCCGCATCCCGCGGCCCGTACTCACGAACCGCGAGCGCCACACCGTCTTCCGTCAGGACGGTGTGGCGCCGCATGGCCGGTGGTGCGGTGGTGCGGGTGATCGTCATCGGTGGCTCCGGTTCACTGGTGGTGGCTTACCACTCTGCGCCGTCTCGGCCGCCGATATCAGGACCCCGAGTGCTGTGATCGCGCCCTCGAGGGTGAACAGATCACCACCCAAGGGGGTGGGGTTCGGCTCAGAAGGGCTTCGTCGGCAGGTACTTGCCGTCGAGGGTGATCACGGCGCGCTCGCCGCCCTCGGGATCGGCGACCTTGCGCACATCCAGCTCGAAGTTGATGGCACTGATGATGCCGTCGCCGAACTGTTCGTGCACAAGGGCTTTGAGCGTGGTGCCGTAGACTTGAAGCATCTCGTAGAAGCGGTAGATGGTCGGATCCGTCGGCACCCTGCCGGGAATGGAACCGCGAGAATGGATGGTCTGCAACAGGATTGCGGCCTCGTCACCGAGTTCCAGGAGTTCGGCGACGGCCGTTGCGGCGGACTCGGGGAGGGGATGCTGGCCGAGCACGGCCGCGGTGACGAAGGCGACCGACAGCCCGGCGGCGTCGGAGATCTGCTGCCAGGACAGGTCCTTCCGGATCTTGGCCTCGACGGCGGTGGCGGCCAGGGCCTGGCGTGCGGTGGGATCGAACTGAGCGTGCACCATGATGGGTTTCCTTTCGGGGGTGGGGATTTCAGGCGGGAAGTGCGGCGGGCGCGACCTCGTCGACCGCGCCGCTGCCGATGTCGTAGATCCAGCCGTGCAGCGTGAGGGCGTGGTCGGCCAGCGCGGCCGCAACCGCGGGGTGGGTGGCCAGATTCGCCAGTTGCGCATGCACATTCGCGCGCACCAGGGCATCGACGGATGCCGGGCCGCCGGACATGGCGGCCCGGGCGCGGGCGGCGTCCGCGTGCCGCAGCCAGCCCGCGACCGCCGGTGCGGTGGTGAGATCGTGGTGTTCGGCGAGCGCCGTCATCGCCCCGCACGCCGAATGGCCGCAGACGACGATATCGGTGACCCGCAGCGCGGCGACGGCATATTCGATACTCGCGGCCACGCCATCGGAGCCGGGGGAGTAGGCGGGCACGATATTGCCCGCGGTGCGAATGACGAACAGGTCCCCGGGCTCGCTCTGCGTGATCAACTCGGGCACGACGCGGGCGTCCGAACAGCCGATGAACAGCGCGGTCGGCTGATGTGTCCCCGCGAGCCGGGTGAACAGCGGGGTTTTGGCGGGGAAGACGGTGCGCTGAAACTGTGCGACGCCCGCCGCGAGATCGTGCATGGTCACTCCTTGGATCGGCCGGTGGCTGACACGATCAACTGTGCTCTACCAGTGTGTATAGTGTCCAAGTCGTAGTTTCCATCGCTGCTATTGGCCTCATCTATAGTTGGGCCATGGACCCGGAACTGCGTCATGTGCGCTACCTGCTCGCGGTCGCCGAACAGGGCAACTTCACCCGCGCCGCGCACGACCTGCACATCTCGCAGCCGACCCTGTCCCAGCAGATCAAACAACTCGAAAAGGCTTTGGGCGCACAACTACTGGACCGCAGCGGGCGCACCGTCCGGCTCACCGACGCGGGCGCGGCCTACACCCGCTACGCCGCCCGCGCGATTCGTGAACTGCGCGCCGCCGAACGCGCGGTGCACGATGTCGCCGACCTGTCCCGGGGCAGCGTTCGACTGGTGCTCACCCCGACCTTCACCGCCTACCTCGTCGGCCCGCTCACCGCCGAACTGCGCCGCCGTCACCCCCGGCTCGACCTCGAGACCACCGAGACGACCCAGGATCGCATCGAAACCGGTTTGCTGGCAGACGAATTCGACCTCGGTATCGCCTTCGACCGCAGCCATCTGCCAGGGATCGACGCCACCGGCCTGTGCACCGAAACCCTCAGCCTGGTCGCCGGAGCGCAGTCCGAGCACGACCGGGCCGCGGCCCTCCCGGTGCGGGACCTGGCCGGACTCGAACTCGCGCTGCTGAGCGCCGATTTCGCGACTCGCAGCCATATCGACGACTACTTGCACACCCACCGCGTGCACCCCCGCATTGCCGTGCAGGCCAATTCGATTCAGGCACTGATCGAAATAGTGCAGCGCACCGACCTGTTCACCTTGCTTCTGACCGCCGTCGCCGCCGACCACCCCGGCCTGACCGCCCTGGCCGTCGACCCCCCGCCGCCCGCCCGTCGCGTCGCCCTGCTGCGCCGCGCCGACGGCTACGAGAGCGCGGGCTCCGCCGCTCTCACCCGCGTGCTCACGACCCTGATCCGCTGACCCGCCGTATCGGAGAAGCGGCGCTGCGGGTTTCGGTACTGTGCGGTCATGACCGCAGGCGCATCGCTCATCGATTTCGCTCGGGTGCATCCCGAGGCCCGTGCACTGGATGTCCGGTGGATCCACGGCTCACCGTCGGCCAAGCACAATACCGACGACGACATCCAGGTACACGCCTACGACGAGCACACCGTGATCCTGCGGCAGAACATGGCCGTCCACTGTGAAGCGCCGTTCCTGTACATGCTGTTCGGCAATGCCCGCGCGGTGCTGATCGACACCGGCGCAACGGCATACGCCGAATTCTTCCCCCTGCGCCGGGTGGTCGACGACCTCGTCGAGGACTGGCTCGCGCGGCACCCCCGGCCGGACTACGAACTGCTGGTGGTGCACACCCACACCCACACCGACCACATCGCGGCCGACGCCCAGTTCGCCGACCGGCCCGCCACCACGGTGGTGGACGCCGAGCTGACCAGCGCCTGGAACTACTTCAGATTCACCGAGAATCCCGACGCCACACGACCTCTCGATCTGGGCGGCCGCATCCTGGAATGCCTGGCCACCCCCGGTCACGACGATGCGGCCGTCACCTTCTATGACCCGTGGACCGGCATTCTGCTCACCGGCGACACGGTCTACCCCGGCCGTCTCTACATCCGGGACTGGGCCGCCTTCGGTCGCACCATCGACCGCATGATCGCGCTCTGCGACCGGCGGCCGATCACCCACATTCTCGGCTGCCATATCGAGATGAGCACCGAACCGGGCAAGGACTATCCGATCGGCGCGACCTACCAGCCCGATGAGCTCCCGCTCCAGATGACCCCCGATGACCTGCGCGATATCCGCGCGGCCCTCGACGAGATCGGCGACTCGCCCGCGCGCCGCGCCTTCCCGCGTTTCGTCCTGTACCCGATTCGCTAGCCGGTTCGACGCGATCGTGGCGTGACGATCGCTACACGCCATTAAATTGTGCACAACTTAATTGGGGGCTACAGTCATGGACATGGCCGACCCGATGGCGCTCGAGCAGCAGGTCTGTTTCCCGCTCTACGAGGCAATGCGGGCAATGACCGCCGCTTATCGGCCGAAGCTCGAGGAGATGGGGCTGACGTATCCGCAGTACCTGGTGATGCTGGTGCTGTGGGAGCGCGACGAGCGCACCGTCGGTGACCTGTGCGCGGCGCTGGCGCTGGACTCCGGGACGTTGTCGCCGCTGCTGAAGCGGCTTGCGGCGGCCGGGCTGGTGGAGCGCAGGCGGTCGGTCGCCGATGAGCGGCGGGTGGAGATCCGGCTCACGGAGCGCGGTCGTGCCATGTACGGCCGGGCGTGCGAGATACCGGCGCAGATGGCCGAGGCCACCGGATTGTCGATGGAAGAGCTTGCGGCCCTGCGTGACACATTGCGGCGGGTGACCGCGGCGCTGAATACCCCCAAGGAGAAGTAATGAACGTTCTGTACACCGCCGGGGCGCTGGCGACCGGTGACGGCCGCAACGGGCGCACGCGCAGCACCGACGGCAAGATCGACGCGCACCTGTCCGCGCCGAAGGAGCTTGGCGGCAATGGTGAGGGGACCAATCCCGAGCAGCTGTTCGCGGCCGGGTACGCGGCCTGCTTCCATTCGGCGCTGCGCCTGGTGGGCGCGCGGGCCAAGGCGGATATCGCCGATTCGGCCGTCGGCGCGAAGGTCGGCATCGGGCCCAATGACGCCGGTGGGTTCGAGTTGGCGGTGACGCTCGAGGTGTCGCTGCCGCACCTGCCCCGTGCGGAGGCGACGGCGCTGGCCGAGGCGGCGCACCAGGTGCGCCCGTATTCCAATGCGGTGCGCGGAAATATCGACGTCCAGGTCCTGGTCGCCGAAGACTGAGAACACTGATCGGAAGGAGCGGACTATGCGTGCGGTAGTCATCGAGCAGTTCGGCGAGCCGAAGGATGTCCTGGTCGCCACGGAGCGGCCGATTCCGGAACCCGGCCCCGACGAGGTGCGGATCGAACTGATCCTCGCGCCGATCCACAATCACGATCTCGCCATTATTCGCGGCGTGTACGGCTATCGGCCGCCGCTGCCCGCCATCCCCGGCACCGAGGCCGTGGGCCGCATCCACGCCCTGGGCGCGGCCGTGACCGGCCTGGAAATCGGTCAGCGCGTGACGGTTTCGGGCATCCAGGGCGCCTGGGCGGAGTACTTCCTGGCCCCCGCCGCCGCGATCGTCCCGGTCCCGGACTCGGTCTCCGACGCCACCGCGAGCCAGCTGCTGGCCATGCCGCTCAGCGCGCTCATGCTGCTCGAGGATCTGCAACTGTCCTCCGGCGACTGGATGACCGTCAATGCCGCCAACGGCGCGGTCGGCCGCCTGCTGAACGTGCTCGCCCGCGACCGCGGCATCAACGTCCTCAACCTGGTCCGCAGCCCCGCCGCCCAGAAAGCCTTGCAGGACTTGGGCTTCGACCCGGTCTTCGACACCGAATCCGCCGACTGGCTCGAACAGGCCACCGCGGCCACCGGCGGCGCACCCATCGCCCGCGCCGTGGACCAGGTCGGCGGCCGCGCCGCCAACGACCTGCTCGCCCTGCTGGGCCCGCGCGGCGAACTGATCTCCTTCGGCGCCCTCTCGGGTCAGCCCCTGGTGATCGATCCGGGCAAGATGATCTTCAAACAGGCTGTGGTCAAAGGCTTCTGGGGCTCCAAGCGTGCCGAGGAGATCGGCGCGGCCGACCGCCGCCGCCTGATCACCGAACTCGTCGGCCTCGCCGCGCGGGGCGCGCTGCAACTCGAGGTGGAAGCGGCCTTCTCCCTGAATGCCGCCGCTGACGCCGCGGCCGCCAGCGAGCGCCCCGGCCGCAACGCCAAGATCGCACTGTCCGCGACCGAGGTCTGATTCGAGCGAGACCGGTCTAGGTCAATCCGCCCGCTGCTGCGACAACCCAGGCGAGTTGGGTTTTGAAGATGTCGCTGTGTGCGCCGCTGGGCGGGCCGCCCTGGTTGACCACGTCGGAGGCGTCCAGGTTGAGCATGCGGTGGGGTTGGAACGGATAGGCGGTGCCGGGGTTGCCCAGTGGGTGGCGCTCGGCGTCGAAGGCGCCGTGAGATCCCATGGCGCGGAAGCGGAACAGTCTGTCGTCGGCGCCTCTGGCGTCGTCCTTGGCCGCGAGTGAGGCGAGCGGGTACATGGTGCTCAATGCCGAATCGTGGCTGGAATGGCAGACGGTCAGCGGCCCGTCGAGACGGGCCAGGCGGCCCGCCAGCGCACCGCTTCCGTCGCGGAAGGGGAGCCGGTCGGTGAAGGTGAAGCGCGAGAATGCGCCTTGCAGCAAGGTTATGGACTTCACCGTCGCGGAACCGTCGGGCAGGCCGTCGAGGGCGTAGGCCACGACCCGTGCGCCGAAGCTGTGGCCGACGAGGTGGACGCGCAGACCAGGGTGGTCAGCGCCGAGTTTCGCGACCACGGGGCCGAGGCCGGTGCGGCCGACCACGCCCGCGCGGTTCTTCATCTTCCAGTAGCTGAGCTGGCGCAGCGCCTCCTTCGCGCCGTGCAGGGCCTTGTCGAGGAAGTCGCCGAGCCCGGCTTCGCCGCCGCCGGAACCGAATTCGACTCCGGTGTCGGCGAGTTTGGCCGCGAACTCCTCGAACAGCTCGACGGGGGAATGGTCGGTGGCGTCGAGCATGCCGGGGTCGCCGCCCTGCTCGGTTTCTCCGTCGCCGAAGCCCTGCGGGGTGGCCTCGTGGAACGAACGCAGCTGTGCGAAAAGGTCATTGAGGGTCGCGCGGCTGGGCGGTGCGGCGAGCAGACCGGCTATGGCGTCGAGTTGTCCGGAGCCCTTGGGGAACATGCTCTTCAGGTCGGCGAGAACGAGCGGGTCGAGCGTCGGCGCGCCCGCGTCGACCGTCGCCCCGGCGTCCAGCGCCGCGGCTCCGTCGCCGACATGTCTTGGGGCCGAGTCGACATCGGGGATCGGTTCGTCACGCCACAGTTGCGAGGGCCAGAACACGCCGACGAATCCCACCTTGCGCGCCGCCCCGACGTGCGCGGCGAGTAATTCGAACCATCTCTTGTAGAGCCGGACCGCGGTGTCCTCGCCATTGTTCCAGCCGTGGGAGAAGAACACGATATCGGTCACCCCCGAATCGCGGATCTCCTGGGAGAGGGTGGCGACCTGCTGAGGTTGCGCATCGCCGTCATCGTCGAAGACCAGTCGCCAGAAGGGGCGGCCGACGATCGTATCGGTCATTTTCCTTGTCCTTTCCGGAAATTCACACCGATTGCGGATTCACACCGACTGAAGAGCGCGCATGAGGTCGACCAGTCCGCCGCCCTGGAAGGCGCGGTCACGGCAGAGGGAGGTGGCCGAGGAGACCAGGATCCGTTTGACGGCCTCCGGGTCGCCGATAAATTCGCGCTGCACCGACAGGAATGCCGCGGCCGCGCCGGACACGTGGGGAGCGGCCATACTGGTGCCGCTGTCCTCGATATAGACGGCCATGCCCGCGCCCTTGTTGTCGAGCGTGTTCGCTACCGGCCGCAGCAGGTCACCGGCCGCTGCCGCGGCGATTCGCTCGCCCGGCGCGACGAGGTCGGGCTTATTGCGGCCGTCCGCGGTCGGGCCGCGCGAGGAGAAGTACGAAATGCCATAGGAATGCGGCGAATCCTTGTGCGTCGAACCCACCGTGATGGCCCGCTCGACATTGCCCGGATCGTTGATGGTCATGGCCGCACTGAACTTCCGCACGTCCGACATGGAGGCATTGAGGGTGATGTACGCCGAATTGCCCGCCGCGACCACCACGACCACCCCGGAACGCACCAGCTTGTCCACCTCGAGGCACAGCGGGCTGCGCCCGCAAGCGAACCATTCCGGATCGAATTCGTAGCCCAGGCTCAGGTTCACGCCCTGGATGCGCGGCAATTTCCCACTGGCGGCATTGATTTCACGCACATAGGCGAGCGCCTCGATCACCCGGGTGGTACGCGCGTCGAGGGTGCCCCGGCCGCCGAGCACCTTGAGGCTCACCAGCTTCGCGCGCGGCGCGATTCCCGCCAGGCCGTGGCGCTCGAACGGCCGCGGTTTCACTATGGGCGTCTCCGGTTCGGCGACATTGAATCGCCTCTCGGTGACGAGGATCCGGTCGGTCGTGCCCTCCCACAGCTCCAGCCCGCCCGCAATGATGCCCGCCACGTGGGTGCCGTGCCCCTTCTCGTCCATCAACGGGTCCGAGCCGGTGCCGGTGAAGTCCTTGTGCAAGCCGATGACCGTCGGATCGTCGAGGGTGTGATACCCGCGAAAATGCGGATGGTCACCTTGGATTCCCGAATCGATGACCGCCCAGACGATTCCGTCGCCGAAGCTACTGAACGCCCGCTGTGCGGCCGTGGCCTTGATGGTCCGCGCCGACGCGTCGATCTGCGTCTCGATCGGGAAGTCCGGCCAGATCCGATAGATCGAGCGATCGATCCAGTCGATGCCGACCGCGTCCGCCGAGATCAAACCTTCGATCTCGGTGGTGGTGAGCTCGCCGACCGCGTACTCGTCGGCCAGCAGCCGCGGCTCGTCCGGCCTGCCGAGGTAGCGCCACAGTTCCTTGACACGGGCCATCGCCTTGCTCGGTCCGCTGCGGTACCGGAGATTCAGCTCGATCATGACCGGAATCGGATCCGGCGAGCGCCCACCGCCGTTCTTCGCTATGAACTCCGCGCGCAATGGCGGCGTGAGCACACCCGCGATCGGCATCTCCGCCCGTTCGCGCGGGTCCGGAGGCGAGGTGAGCGGGCGTTCCTCGACCCGCCGCGCTCGCTCGCACGCGTCACCGAGCGCGCGCTCCCCGGCCTCGGTCAGATGGAACTCGCGCACCAGCCCGGCCGTGGTGAGGTCCTCCAGCGACTTCCGTACGCGATGATGCCAATTGGGCTTCTTGTCCGTGTACAGCCGATCCGCGGCCTCGAATCGGGACGCGAACCGGGCGGCGACCATTGTCAGCACCGATTCCTCGGTGATTTTTATATAGCGCGTGGACAACTCGCCGAGCGCGCAGTGCACCCGGTTGTCCCACATCGACCGGTCACCGCTCATGATTTCGCCCCCTCGGGCTACGGCGCCGGGAACGGGGGAATCGCGGGCTCGTTGCCATCGGAGTTCACCTGCCGGAACCGATCGAACAGAAATGCCACGATCTGCGCGATGGTGTTCGCATTCCGCAGGGCCTCATCCAGATTGCTCACCGAGTTGTCGCCGATGCCGATCACATGGAAATACTCGTGTGTCATGACGTCGCGTTGCAGATCCGCCGATGCCGCGAAGAACGGGGTGCACAGGCTCACCTTGGGATCGGGATCCTCGGCCACCGTGGCGGCGAAGGGCGGCGGGACGTCCGCGCACCGGCCCAGCACACCCTCGTCGAGGACCGTCACCGGTTGTGCGAGGTTCCCCCGGATCAGATTGATGACCGAGGTGAGTCCCTGCCGCAGGAACGCATCGAGCGGATCGGCACTGACCACCAGGCGCCGCGCCAGCACCTGCAGGTCACGCGCGTGCGCCACGCTGATGATTCCGGCCTCGAAGGTGCGGGCGGGCTCGGGCAGTGCGGCGGCGATATCGATTTTGGTGCGCAGACCGACCAATCGGGCGAGGACGGCTTCCTGCGACTCCCGGCTGCGCCGATGGGCTTGCGACATCTGGGTGCCATGGGTGACGCCGCCCGCCGCGAGATCATCGTCCATACTGCGAATCGTTCGTTTGCCGACAATATCGTCGGCGTCCTGCTGAATGGCAAAATTGATGATGCGCCGAATTTGCTTGTAGTGCAATACCGCCGCTGCGGTCTCGGGACCGTACTTGAAATTGTCCTTCTCGACGCTGGGCAGCGTGATCCCCTCCAGCACTTGGAGAGCCAGTTGAATCTTCAGAACATGCGCGCCGGTCTGGCCCGGGGTCACGTGTGCCGCATCGTCGACCAGGACGGCCTCGAGGCGGGCGTCACCGGCGAATTGGGGTGAGGTGAGAGGCATTGGAATCATCCTCTGATGTCAGGTAGGTCGAATCACAGGTACAGATGGTCGGCGTAGACGAGGCGCGAGATGGTGGCCTTGCCCTGGGCGCCGGGCTCCGGATCGGTGGGCAGGATCTCGAATTCCTCGACCAGGACGCGGAGTTCGGGTGTGGTGCCCGGTGTCTGGAGCGGATGAGCCGGATCGAGTTGCAGCACGCCACTCCAGCTGGCGGCCAACTCGGTAATGCGTGAATTGCCGGGATCCACGACCGCGCGCACGCCCTCGATGGTGCAGTGCGCCTGTTCGAGCATGGTCCAGGCGAGATCGCTGTCCGATCCGGGATCCTTGGCTTGCAAGGTCGCGATCATGCGGCGGCTGGTGGGCAGCGCCCAGGTGACGAAGGCGACCGGATCCACCGGTTGCGGCGGCGGATTCGGGGCGTCGAAGATGCCGGGGAGGTTCGTGAACGCGGTGGCTCCGGAGACGGTCACCCGGACCTGGCCCGCCTCGGGACGGCTCAGCGTGGCGATACGCTCCGGGAGCAGCTGCACGAAGTCGGTGGAGACCGTCGGGGAGATGAAGCAGCCCGCGACCGAATTCGGCTGGTAGCGAGCCAGAGTCAGCCGGACGAACGGCCACGCTGTGTCGGCGGCGTCGAAGACGACATCGACGAACCAGCGTTTGCGTCCCCGGTGGTACTCGGGCTTGTAGAGATACGCACCGCGCTTGGACTCGAACTGGACGTAGGACACCGGGCGTCCGGGGCGCTGTTTCGGATCCAGGGTCAGTTGCAGGGCGCGTTGCTGCCAGGCCGGGACCACTTGCAGGTCGGTGGCATTGCGCAGGACCTGCGTAATGAAGGCGGGGTCGCGGCCCCACAGGCTGATGGCCTCAGTGGTGGGGGTATCCGTGGGGTCGGCAGGGTTGGCGCCGGGCGGAACCGGGAAATCCACGGCCCCGACCACCACGGCGAGCAATTCCCCGTCGCCGCTGGAGAACCAGGGCCGGTCGAGCCAAATACGGACGCCGCTGCGGCGGGTGCCCCGCCTCGCGAAGGGATGCTCCGGTTCGCTGTCCTCCTCCCAGAGGAACAGTGGGATGACATCGCGTGCGCTCGGCGGCAGCGGCGGTGCGGAGTTCAAATGCGTGACCTGCCAGGTGTTTCCGGCCGAGGCCTCGTCATCGGGCGCGGGCAGGTCGGCGGCGTCGAAGAACTCGCGATATCGGGAGGTGCCGTGCAGCCGGTAGTCGACCTTGCGGTATTTGGTGTCGGGCAGGGCGTGCACGATCGGGCGCACCGGCACACCGGGCGGGCGGGCGCCCGCCGGGGGAGTGCCCCGGGTGGTGACGAGTGATTCCTTCTCGTCCTGTCCGACAGCGAAGGTGGCGACGATCTCGCGATGCGGCACGGGTTCGGCCTCGTCGGTGCTGTCGTCGTCCAGAATGTCGGACCAGGTCGCGCGCAACTCGGCGCGTTCGGTGCTGTCGCCGTGGATATCGAGGGTGCCGACGAGTTCGGCGGTGACGACGCCCTGTTGGCGGCCGGGCGAGGTCAATGCGGTGATGGCGGGCGGGATGGCGGGCCGGACGGTGGCGTGCACCAGACGCAGATCGATACTCGGCGTCAGCCACCACAGCCACCCGTCGAGCGCGGCCTGCTCGAGCAGACGGCGGTCGGACTCGGCGACATTCGGATCGTGCACGGCGTGGAATCGCCACAGCCCCAGGCGATCCAGATGCTCCTTGTCGAGCGTCGTGGAGACCGCGACGGCGATCTGCTCGCCGGGCGGGATGCCGACATCGATGATATTCCCGTGTTGCTTCGCGCGCAGCGCCGGTGCGCCATGCACCACTAGGCGCAGCGGTTCGACCCCGGGCCAGTGTCCCGCAAAGGGAATCACGACCGATTGCAGGATCTGCGCGGTGCGCAGGTGATGGCCCGCGCCCGCCCGGTAGAAGACCAGGGCGATGCCGTCGGCCATGGAGTCCGGCAGATACGGCACCACCAGGTCGTCGACATCGTGTACGACGTACTGGCCTTCGGCGGGCTGCAATTCCGGATCGGCCTGGAGTTGCTCCAGCGTCACGAAGGCGGCCGGATCCGCGCCCGGCGACGCGTGCAGTGAAACACCGGGCTGTGCAACGGTTCCCGCCGGATCGTCGAGGTGCTGAATGCGGATGTCGAACAGGCTGCCGCGTTCCTTCAGCGCGATGGCGTAACCGCGGCGGCGGTCGTCGAGATCCGCGGAGGACATGAGCGCGTCGAAACGCCCGTCCAGCTCGGCGTCGAGCTGGGTGGACTTGGGCGGCACGAGATGGCGCTGCGAGGTCACCGAGCCATCGACATTGTCGCGAATCACCATGCGGTGTAGGGATGGCGCGGCACCACCGCGGGCGGCAGTACGGCCTCCCAGCGCAGGAACAGCCGCGGGGTGGTCACGGTGTTCGGGTCCGCCGATTCGGCGGTGTACAGGCCCGCGAACTGTGCCGGATCGATATCCAGCTGCGGCCGGGTGGTCAGCCGGGCGGCCTTGGCCTCGATGGCCGACACTGCATTCTCGACCTCGGCGATCCGGTCGTTCGCGGGCGGCTTCGCCTGGGCCTCGCCGCGTTGGAGCTCCAGCAGTCCGGCGGCGTCGCGGGCGTCGGCGGCGGCGCGCAGGGCCGCGATATGGGCGCTCGCGGTGGCCGCCGCGGGATCGCCCGCGGCAATGGACCGGGTGGTCATGCTGTGCTCGACGCTATTGCCCGCCAGGTCGACCCCCACGATCCGGAACGCGTACCGACGGCCGTACCGCAGGGCGGGCAGGGTGTGCGGGGCGGCGACGCTGTGGATGCCGATCCCGTCGTCCGCGGGCTTCGGACGTTCCGCGACATCGGTGACCATCTCGGAACCGGGATCGCTGTTCTGACCGTCACCGGTTGCGCCCTGACCGCTGTCGTGGACGATGCGGAGGCCGGGCCGTGGCGCGGCCAGACTCCAGCCGTCCCAGCCCGCGATGACCTCGTGCACGTAGTACGGGTTGGCCGGATTGCCCGGCGCCCGGCTCATCGGCGTGTTCTGGAGGTAGCCCGTGTCCGGGGCGTCCGAAAGCAGCGGCGCGCCGCGGAAATCCGCGTCCACGCGCCGCCGATGCAGGCTGTGCCAGCCATGGGTGGCGTCGTCCCAGACCTCCACGCGGTAGCCGCGAGCGAGCGAGTCGAAACTGAACCGCGGGCGCTCGGCAATCGGGACCTGTCCGTTCGCGACCAGCGGGGTCAGTTGCTCCGCGGCCTCGACCCGGGCTCGCAGTTCGTCCGGGCGATCGATGTGCGCCAGCGAGAATCCCGACGAGCGCAGCGTGCCGGGCGCGAAAGAGGTCGGATCGCCGTTCAGTTCGGTCGCGGGGGCGGCAGCTCGAATTCGACCGCGCCACCGGCATTCGTGACGGCGGCGTCGTCGAATCCGGCGCGACGCCGCCGTTGATTGCGGGCATACGAGTCGAGCAGGGCGAAGGTCTCGCGCAGCTTGGGCGAATGCCCGCCGCCGACCACCTCCTCGCGCAACAGCTTCAGCACGCCCTGCGCCAGCCGGTTCCCGGCCACGCCGGGCCGGGTCACCGGTGAGGAGAAGGCCGACGAATAGTGCGCGGCCAGTGCGTGTTCAGGCAGCCGGTTGGCCGGGTAGCTCTTCCACGGCGCCTCGGACGTCTTGGGCGCGGGAAAACCCCGGACCGGGGTCGTGCCCGGAAACGCTGTCTGCCAAGCCGATTCGCTGAGCGGCGCGAGCACGGGCGTGCACGCGATCGGCCCGGCATCGGTGAGCAGGGTGATCTGAGCGTTCTTCAGAGTGCTCACCCAGTTCGCCATGGCCGTCACATCGGCCAGGGTGCCGGTCGCGCCCGGCGTGAGCCGGTGAGTGAAGAACAGGGACACATGAAAATCGGCATTGGGATCCACCGAGTGCGGCAGCACCGTGGTCATCAATTGCACCGAGGCGGCCATATCAGGCTCCAATCGCGAACGAGTCGAAGTACGAGTTCCACATCGACTGCCCGCCCGCGTGCGGCGGCATGATGTCGAGCATTGCTGGATCGCCCTTGGATCCGGCCAGTTGACGTTCACAGGTGATCTCCACCGAAGCGGAGAAGAACAGCACCTCGACCTCGACGGTGAGGCTCGCGCGGCCGACCAGCTTGCCGGTGTCGAACTGATAGGTGAGCGACAGTTCGAGGGTGATTGACGCCGAGATCAGGCCCAGCACATCCACTTCGCCGCGAATGCGGAAGTAGCCGGTCAGCTGACCCTTCTTGTCCTCGAGCCGCAGATAGACCCCGATGGAGACGGAGACCGAGCCGGAAGCGACGCCGAGATCGACGTTCAGGCTCGCGCACGCCTCCAGGCCCATCTCGAGCACGACCATCTTGGCCGGGCTCAACCGCAATGCCACCCAGCCGCCGCCACCGATGCACATGACCGTCAGCCGGAACGGAGATTCCTTGCTGCAGAAGCCGAATCCCACCGTCACGGCCTCACCGAGGAACGGGATGCGGCAGTCGGCGGCGAGGGAGATGTTCTCCAGGCTGAAGACGCCGACGGCCACGCTCGGCAGCGCCAGATCGAACCCGGCGGTGACGCCCTCGGTGGAGATGTCCACATAGGGCGGGTCGGCGAAACCGTCGAACGGGATCAGCTGGCGGATCTTCTCGATGAAGGTGAGCGGGCCGAGGAATTCGAGCTTGTCGAAGACGACGTCGATCTCCGGTTTGCGGCCGGTGCTCACCCGGAAACCCAAGCGGCCGAACCGCATCGACATGAGCTCCGCGCCCGGCATGAGGACCAGTTCGAAGGCTCGCAACTGTGCGCTGACATCGACCTGCGGTTTGTCGCGGTCGGTGGTGCGGACCTCGACCGCGATGGTGAGGCCGTTCTTGTCCGGCTTGAAGATGGCGGGTCCCGGCTCGGGCCAATCCTTGATCTCGGGCTGCCATTCGAAGCGCATGACGTCCGACAAGGTCGGCGCTTGCAGCGCGGCAAGCAGTTTCGCGCCCTGTGCCAGGTCCGAGATGGTGCGCAACGCCGCCGCGGGCTTCTCCAGCGCGCCGCGGACGGCGGCGGGCAGGATCGGATCCGAGACGACCGCGTCGATACTCGCGAGCTTCCCGGCGAACTCCGATGCCTCGGTCGCCGCGCCCTGGGCCTGCCCGGCGAGCACATTGGCTAGTGCGGCCTGGAGGTTGGTCGCCGCGCCCGTCAGCGTGGTGCGGGCGGTGTCGACCTTCCCCCGGAGGGCTTGCAGCCGCTGCCCGGCCGCGGCATTGGCGGCGTTCGCGATATCACCGCCGAGATCGGTGCTCGCCTTGTCGAGCACGGCCACCAATCGGGCGAATTCCGCGGCGAGAGAATCGATCATGCCGAGTTGTTCGGCGATCAGATTCGGCGCTTGGTCGAAACCCGTGCCCTTGGCGATGATGTCGACCAGATCGAACAGCCCGAACAGCTTGGGCAGGGCTCCCGCCAGGAAGGCCGTCGGATCGAATGTGCCCTGACTGAGCGCACTCCCGGGTGCCACGTCGGAATCCCCGATGGCGCCCATCGACCGCGACAACGCCGCGACGCCGACGCTCGGCTCGATGAAACCACCGCCCTGATCGCTGCCTTTGGCGAAGTCGAGTTTCTGCCGATCCGCCAGAGTGAGAAAGACCTCGGCCCGGTGCTGGAAACTCTTGGTCTTGTAGTCGGTTTCGTAGGACACCTCGACCGGTTCCCTGCCGCCATTGATGGCGTTCAGGGCAGGTATCGCGATGTACGCTCGCGCCATCGCCGGTGTGCTGGTGAGTTTCGGGGTTTCGTGTGCGCCGTCCAGATCGAGGGCGTTCACCTTGAAGGTGGTATCGCCCTTGGCCGTCGGCGGCGCCATCGCGACCTCGGCGTCGTTCAGCGGGATCTGCTGCAATTCCTTCCGCCACACGGCCCGGATGTCCTGCATGGCCGTCGGTTTCGCCGCGGCCTTCTTGGTGACCAGGATCAACGGAGCGAGCATCTCGACCGGCTGACCGGCGTGATCGATACCGGTCACCTTCCAGAGGTATTCCTTGCCCCTGATTGCCGGAAGCGCCGGGGCGGCGGTGTCGACATCGATGAAATCGAGGTCGGGGGTGACGGGCGGATCGATGGACACGGTCTCGAACGGCAGCGCGTGCAGTACCTTGCCCTGGGTGTCGCGGTAGGTTCTGGTGCGCTCGCGCACCACGATGAACGTCCGCTCCTTCAGGAAGGCCACCGGATCGTCGCCGACGGCGATGCGCCGTTCGGTGACATTCACCAGGGTGACTCGGTGACCGAAGGGGAACAGGAACGCCGGAGTCTCCACGCGGACATAGGCGTCGCGGCCCATCGGCGCCAGATGGCGGTACGCCTCGAGGGTCGTGGTGTCCGCGGCCTCCGGATACGACTCCGCATCCCACCTCGCACGCCAGTCCACCCACGCGCCGACCGCGCTCAAATACAGCCGCCGCACACCGAGCGGCAGCGGATCGATCGGTTTGCCCGCGGCGTCGCGCACCCGTCGGTCCGCGGTCTGGCGCACGATCCCCCGGCGCTGCATCGGGGTCAGCGACCCTGTGAAAGCCGTTGCGGCAGTCCCGGTGTCGTCGTCCCGGGTCCACAGGGCGCGCACTATGCGCTGGTTGTCGTCCCGCTCGTCGACCTCGGTGAACTTCCCGTCGACCACCTTGCGCACGCCGAGCCGGGTGGTCCACAACTCGGTCCGGGCGGGATCGCCCGGGGCCGCGGACACGGTCCCGGTGTGGGTGAATCCGCCGCGTGGGCTCGGCGACACGATCAATCGGAACGGCGCCTCGATGGCCGTCTGGTTCGCCTCCGGCGGTGCGGGCTTGTCCGGCGCATCGGCGGGTACCGCGACACCGTCCTCCCGGGCGGGCAGCGCCAGCTTCGACACGCGGAGCGGGAAGGCGCCGAGCGCGGTGAGGACACCGGCGATCGAGTAGTCGAACTCGGTGCCCTTCGCGACGGCGAAGACCACACGCGAATCGTGCACTTGTGCCGGTGCGTTCGGCGCGACCTTGAATCGCTGCTCCAGCAGGTTCTGGCTGCCGAAGCGGACGATGATGTGCGCGTCCTCGGTGACCGCGACCAACCGCGGCCGCTCGACCGGCGGGTCCGGCGGGCGGACCGCCGGAATGATCAGCACCTGCCCGGGGAAGATGAGATTCGGGTCGGCGAGATGGTTGGCGGCCGCGATGAGCGTGAACAACGTCGGGTCGCCGTAGAACTGCGCCGCGAGATCCCAGAGCGTATCGCCTTCCACCACAAGGTGAGTGACATCCGGGGCGGGAGCCGGGACATCGGGAATGACGAGCACCTGGCCCGGGAAGATGAGGTTGGGATCGGCGATGTGGTTGGCCGCCGCGATCAAGGCGAACTTGGTGCCGTCATTGTAGAAACGCACCGCGAGGTCCCAGAGCGTATCGCCCTCGACCACCACATGGGTCACCACGCCCGGCTGCGGCGCCGGGGCGAACCGGAAACCGATTGCCTCGCACCGCAAGTCGACCAGATCGGCCGGTCGCAAGAGCCTGAACTCGATAGTCTCGGGTGGCGGGGGAGTGGGCTCCGGCGTCGGCACGGGCGTGGGCCCCGGCAGATCCGGAATCTGCAAGATCTGGCCCGGATGGATCAGATTAGTGTTCGCTATCCCGTTGGCCGCCGCGATGAGCGCGAATTTCGTACCGTCGCCATAGAACCGCTGCGCGATTCCCCGGAAGGTGTCACCGGCGACCACCGTATGCACGCGCGCCATCGGACTCTCCCGTCGCGTTTCCCCGACTCCGATAGGACGAGATGACCGTATGGCCGCGCGAGGGTCGCGAGCACGAGTAGCGGACTACTTGACTTTGGCGCGGATTTACGCGGTGACCTGCGACTTCCGGGCCCAGCGCACGAACATGTACAGACCGGTTCCCAACAGTGCCGCGAGGGGCAGCAGCGGTAGGTAGGACACCCACACGATCGGTTCCGGCAGCGACAGCGCGACGAAGGTGACCAGGACGGTGACGATGAAGACGATGGCCGACCAGCGATGGGTGCGCCGGATCTTGCTGGTTCCCGTGGCCGCGCCGCGCCGCCGCGCCGCCGCGCCGCATAGAACCGCACGAGCATGTACAGCCCGGAGAAGAAGAGCAGGGCGAGCGGGAACAGGGGGACGTAGGCCAGCCACTCCGGGCCGCTCAGTGCCAGCCCGAAGACGGTGAGGACGACGGTCGCGGTGAATACGATCGCCAGCCATCGATGCGACTTCCGGGTCACGGCGTTCCAGTTCATCGAATCCTCCTTCGCGGGGCGAGCAATCTGTCCGCCAGCGGTTTGTTCCGGTCGGGGACGCATACGGAAACGCTAGTCGGGAGGCGCCGGGGAGCGCTTCTCGATTCCTGATCGGCTCGGGAATCCGAAGCACTACGGTACGGCCTACGAATTCGAGGCCGATGTAACTGTTTCGGCAGGAAACAAGAACGCCAGCAATTTCTGGGTACATGGTGCGCAAGCCGGTCCGGACCCGGGAGTCACCACAAATGAAGAAAGTCACGACCATGCGTAGAGCAACGGCGCTCTTCGCCGCAGTAATGCTGGCCCTCCTCCTTTCCATCTCTTACGCGACGAGCCCTCGGGCCCAGGCCGATCCCTGTACGGGCGACTGGGCCATCGGCATCGGCGGTCTGGGCGACAACACCTCCTCGGTGTTCTCCGCCTTCGTGAATCAGCCTGTCGGTTACAACTCCGCCGATCCGATGTCGGGGTTGAACGAAATCAACCGGCTGTTCTGGTCGCATCGCGATCAATGCCCCGACGACCACATCAGGTTGATCGGGCACAGCGAGGGCGCCGCCCTCGTTCACGCCTGGGTCACCGGCCATCAGGATGTCGGCAATGCCAATGCCATTCTGCTGTCCGATCCCAAGCGGGCACCGGGGCCCGGCGGGGCCGGTTTGTCGGCCACTCCGGGAAATCACCTCATCGGTTATCCACTGGCCGGCGTCGACGACTGGTTCGGCGGTTTCCCGGTGCTGACCGTGTGCAACCACGACGACCAGATCTGCGACACCAACGCTGGTTGGTGGGGCTACTTCTTCGCGGGCGCGCATAGTCGATACGATTTCAACGTATGGAACTACGGCGCTTGGGATTCCGGCGTCTGGTACCGGTAGTCAGTTGATTCATGGGGATCAGTAGCCGAACGGCTCTGGTCCCCATTGGCTGAACCCGTGCCCCATCGAGGTGCACACGGGTATGCCTTTGAAGGTGATTTGACAGGTCGCCCCGGCATGGGTGACCGAATATTGGGGATCGTGGTAGTTCACGGCAGTGATGCGCGGCAGCACCGGATTTCCGCCCGGCAATGTATGGCTGCCATTGGAGCTCCACTGGGGATGCGCGGGCCAGGTGGCCGAATCGATGACGATGGCGGGCACGTGCGGCATGGGCACCTGCATTCCGGCAATCAACACATTCATGGAAGCCGCCGGAACCACGAGATCGCAGCCCACCGTACCGCCCGCATCGATGGAGCAGTTCCAGCCGCCCAGCGCGAAATACGCGCGGCCGTCGACCACGGCCGGACCGGGTGGGTCCGCGGCGTGCGCGGGGCTCACCCCGAGCAGACACAAGATAATCCCCAGAATTCCCCCGCAAACCCGTGCGGCGGTAACCTTCACAGCCCTGGACACGGCATCTCCCTCGATGCACAGAGAGTTTTCGGTCGAATCGACCATAGAGAAAAACTATCACCAAACGGAGAAAAGGCAAGATATCTGTCGAGGGGGCTATCACGATTTCTTCGGTGCGCTCCGGGCGCACCGGCCCGGATTCAGCGACGGCGCAGCAGATTCGGGCTCACAGGTTCGGGTGGTAGGGTCTCGCACCCGAGTCAGGGCGAGGTGCGGCCGAGCTGGATGGGCGGTGTGCGCTGTGGGTGGCACCCGCCGGAGCAGCGTCGGTTGGAGGGTTGGATTCTATTGCGGGGCAGTGCTTCCGGGGATGTGCACGGGGTGTCGGGGCGAGTCGGGCAGGGTGAGCGGCGACGGGGCAGGCATCGAAAGCCCTCGGCCATCGACGCTTTGAAGGGCCGGGCCGTGATGGTGGCGGTGGCCATGGGCGCGGCGGTGGCGGCCGTGCAGGCGGGCATGCAGGAGATGTCCGTCCACGAAGCGGTCGAGGTGCAGGGCATGCTGCTGGCGGATCCGCAGAATGCCGCGCAGCAGGCCGGTCTGGCGGGCACCGACGCGCATTTCCCCGAGATTCTCAGCGCCGCACCGCTGGACGATCCCGAGGTGATCCAGAACCTGCTGCGCAATGGACAGCACTTCGCCGCCGACGACGAGGCGCGCGCCTCGGCGGGTCTGCGCCCGCTGTTCGCGAAGTTCGCGGAGGGCGTCTTCACCTAGGGCTTCGGGGCCCGCTGGGGCGTAACGCATTACGGCGTGGATGTGGCCGCCCCGATCGGCACCCCCATCGAGGCCGTCGAGGACGGCACGGTGATCAGCGCGGGCCCGGCCTCCGGCTTCGGCATGTGGGTGCGCCTGCTGCACGACGACGGCACCATCACCGTCTACGGCCATGTGGACACCACCACCGTCACCGTCGGCCAGCGCGTCCTGGCCGGGGACCAGATCGCCACCGTCGGCAACCGCGGCTTCTCCACCGGCCCGCACTGCCACTTCGAGGTCTGGCTCGACGGCAAACAGCAGATCGACCCGCTGCCCTGGCTGGCCAGCCGCGGTATCTCCCTCGGTCCCGAGCAGGACTGAGCGAGTTGTAGCGCGGAATCGCCCGGATTGCCGTTATGGTCGGACGGGTGGCCAGTAAGTCGGCCTCACCGGCCGTGGAATTGACGGTCGGTGAGCACACGGTGCGCGTATCCAATCCGGATCGGGTGTATTTCCCCGAGACCGGGGCGACCAAATTCGACCTGGTGCAGTACTACCTGAGCGTGGGCGACGGGATCGTCAACGCACTGCGGGACCGGCCGTGCATGCTGCACCGGTTTCCCAAAGGGCTACCCGGCGGCAAGGTGCATCAGAAACGGCTGCCTGGCGGCGCACCGGACTGGATTCCCACCGTGGAGCTGTATTTCCCGCGCTACGGCCGCACCGCCGACGAACTCTGTGTCGAGAAGCTCGCCGATGTCATCTGGGCGGTGCAGATGTCGACCGTGGAGTTCCACCCCTGGAACTCCCGCCGCTTCGACACCGAACTGCCCGACGAATGGCGCATCGATCTGGACCCCATGCCGGACTGCCCGTGGTCGCGCGTGCAGCGGGTGGCCGGTGTCGTGCACGAGGTGCTCGACGAACTGGGAGCGGTCGGCTGGCCGAAGACCTCCGGCGGCAAGGGATTACACATCTACGTGCGCACGACGCCGCGCTTCGGCTTCCAGGAAGTCCGCCGCGCCGCCCTCGCCTTCGCGCGGGAGGTCGAGCGCCGCGCCCCCGACGATGTCACCACGGCCTGGTGGCGGCGTGACCGCGATCCGAAGCAGCTGTTCGTGGACTACAACCAGAACGCCCGGGACCACACCATCGCCGCGGCCTATTCGGTGCGGGGCGTCCCCGGGGCGACGGTCTCCACCCCGGTCCGCTGGGATGAGATCCCCGACCTGCACCCCCGCGACTTCACCATGACCACCGTCCCCGGCCGCTATGCCGAACTCGGCGATCTGCACGCCGGTATCGACGAGGCCGTCTTCGACCTCGAACCGCTCCTGGAATGGGCCGACCGCGACAAGGTCGAGGTGGACCTCGACGAGGACACCGGCGACTGACACTCAGATGGCCGCGCCGCCGCGCAGCCAATCGGACCAGGGCATGGTCCAATCCCCGTTCTGCCAGATGTCGAGGGGGTCGCCGCCGGTATTGCGGACCTCGACGATATCGCCGGGGATGACGAAGTCGTAGAACCAGGCGGCATCGTCGGGGGAGAGGTTGAGGCAACCGTGGGAGACATTCGTATTGCCCTGGGCCCAAATGCTTTCCGCCAGGGCGTGGACGAAAATGCCGTCGTGGCTGATGCGGACGGCATGGTCGATGACGGTGCGATAGCCGAGGCGAGAAGCGACCGGCAGGCCGTAGCTGGAGGAGTCCATGGTGACCGGGTGGCGGCGGTCCAGGACGGTGTAGACGCCGGGACGGGTCCAGAAGGACAGGACATTGCGGCCGACGACCGCGGTGCCGCCCATGCCCATGGATGTCGGCATGCTGCGCACCAGGTTTCCGTTCTCGAAAACGTCGATGTGCTTGGTGTTGTCGTCGGCGATCGCGACATGGGTGGGACCGATGACCACCGAGACGTGTTGATCGCGCAGGCCGAACACGCCGCCGCCTAGGTCGGCGCCGAAGAGTTCGGCCGCGACGGTGATGCGCGTGCCGGGCGCGTGGTAGCGCTCGGGGCGCCAGTGTGCGTTCTGATCGTCGAGCCAGTACCAGGCTCCGGTGACGGCCGGTTCGGTGGTGACCTTCAGATGGGGTTCCACCGCCATCCGGTCGACGGGCTCGTCGAATCGTGCGACCAGTACGAAACCGACTCCGTACGTGTCGTTTTCGGCCAGCTCGACCAGATTGCCCGAGCGCAGTGAGACATCCAGGAGCCGTTCGGCCCACACTGTGGAGCACACCGCCGTCGCGACGACCTCACCGGTTTCGCCGTGCGCCACGGCTTTCACGGTGTAGGTGTGGCCGTAGCCGAGCGGCTCGGAGCTGATCCAGCCGCGATTGTCGGGCGCCGGGATACCCGGCAAGGGTCTGCCCGTCTCGTCGATCCATTCGACCGACCGCAGCGTCCCGTCGGTGACCGTGACCCGGCCCGGCGTGCGCGCGCCGACCCCGTGTGAATCCGGTGGTGGGTCGAACCGAATGACGGCGGGCTTGGGTGGTGGTGGCGGTTCCTGCTCCCGCGCACACCCGGCGAGAGCGAATCCGCCCGCCCCCGCGAAGCCGATCAGCAGATCACGACGTCGCACCGCCACCGCGTCTCTCCCTTCATCAGGCCGACCCCCGCAGCCCAGCACACCGGGA
Source organism: Nocardia crassostreae (assembly GCF_001613405.1). GTDB lineage: Bacteria > Actinomycetota > Actinomycetes > Mycobacteriales > Mycobacteriaceae > Nocardia > Nocardia crassostreae. The sequence continues at coordinate 75,501 of NZ_BDCH01000019.1, read as the reverse complement.
CGATCTTGGTGGCGGCGACGGGCGAACCTCCACCCTTCCGTCGCGCAACCGACACCGTTCCTTTGCTCGCTACACCGCCGAACAATGTGATTCCCGGTGCATTCGGGCAACCGACGGTCGCGTAACCAGACGGTTGGTTGGCAAGATCGAACACCATGCCCGCCATCGAACTACCGAATGACATTCTGTCCTTCGTCGCTCTCGGCGACAGCTTCACCGAAGGCATGGACGATCCGTACCCGGACAGCGGGCAGACGCCGAACGGGCGCTACCGCGGCTGGGCGGATCGGGTGGCCGAACACCTGGCCGGGCAGGTCGGCGAGGTGCGCTATGCGAATCTCGCGGTGCGCGGCAAGCTGATTCGCCAGATCGTCGACGATCAACTGGCCCGCGCGGTCGAACTGCGACCGGATCTGGTGACGTTCTGCGCGGGCGGCAACGATCTGCTGCGCCCGGGCGGCAATCCCGACGAACTCGCCGATATCTTCCGCGTTGCCGTGGCCGAATTGCGCGGCACCGGCGCGACCGTGGTCGTGTTCACCGGCTGGGATCCCGGATCGCAGCCCGTCATGCGCCATCTGCGCGGCAAGGTCGCCACCTACAACATGAACCTGCGGGTCATCGCCGACGAATTCGACTGTCCCGTGGTCGATCTGTGGGGTTTGAAGCCGCTGCGCGATCACCGCGCCTGGAGTTGGGACCGGCTGCACCTGTCCGCCGAGGGGCACCGCCGCCTCGCCCTGCGCGTCTGCGAGGTGCTCGGCGCACCGGTGGACGAGGACTGGCGCGCCCCCTGGCCCGCCGAGGAACCCATGCCCTGGCAGGCCGCGCGCCAGCAGGACCTGCACTGGGCCAAGGAATTCCTGGTGCCGTGGATCCACCGCCGCCTCACCGGCCGCTCCTCCGGCGACGGCCTCGACCCCAAGCGTCCCGAGCTGAAAACGGTGAGCATCAACGGGTAGGGCCCGCCGCCTTACTCCGCATCGTCCCGGATCCGGCGGGCGACCTCACCGAGCCCGTCGGCCAGCGCGGTCAGCTGCCCCGGCGTGAGGACGTCGATGAGCAGATCACGCACCAGCGTGACATGGCCGGGCGCGGCATCCTCGAGCTTGTGGCGTCCGGCCTCGGTGAGCACGGCGGTAATGCCGCGGCTGTCGGTGGGATGGGATTCGCGGCGCACGAGCCCGGCCTTCTCGAGCTGATCGATCTGGTAGCTCAACCGGCTCTTGGAGTTGATCAGGGAGTCGGCGAGCTCGGTCATGCGCAGGCTGCCGCCGGGCGCCGCGGCCAGCCGGACCAGCACCTCGTACTGGGCGTGCGAGAGTCCGGCATCGCGTTTGAGCTGCCGCTCGATCTCCCGCTCGAGCAGCCCCCAGCCGGACAGCAGGGCCTTCCAAGCACGCATCTCCTCGGCATCGAGCCACTGGGGTTCGGGCATTTTCTCAGCTTATCCACATTGTTCGAATTTGAATAATCGCGTACGCTGAGGCTCCTGGTTCAAATTTGAACAAGAGGAGTTGTGGTGATGGCGGAGAACGCGCAGCGGATGCCGGTGCTGTACCTGTCGCACGGCGCGCCACCGCTGGCCGATGACCCGATCTGGCCGGGGCAGCTGGCGGACTGGTCGGCGGCATTGCCGAAACCCACGGCGGTGCTGATGATTTCGGCGCACTGGGAGGATGCGCCGGTGGCGCTCGGGGCCACTCGCACGGTGCCGCTGGTGTACGACTTCTGGGGATTCCCGCAGCACTACTACGACGTGCGCTATCCGGCGCCGGGTGCGCCGGAGCTGGCGGATCAGATGCGAAAGCTGTTGCGGGGACCGGGAACCACCGTACAGGACGTGCCCGAGCGGGGTTTGGACCACGGGGCCTATGTGCCGCTGGTGGAGATGTACCCGGACGCCGACGTGCCCGTCCTGCAGATGTCGCTGCCCACCCTGGATCCGCGCGCGCTGCTGGAGCTCGGCCGCAAGCTCGCACCGCTGCGCGAGGAGGGCGTGCTGATCGCGGGCAGCGGATTCTTCACCCACAATCTGCGGGCGCTCACCGGCCACGGCTCGGTCCATCCGGTCATGAGCGAATTCGACGAGTGGGGCCGCGAGGCGCTGGCCGACGGCGATATCGACGCCCTGCTCGACTTCGAGAACAAGGCTCCCGCAGCGCATCTGGCGCATCCGTGCACCGAACACTTCGCCCCGCTCTTCGTCGCGCTCGGCGCGGGCGAATCCGGCCCGGCCGCGCCACGCGCCGTCATCGACGGCTTCTGGCGCGGTCTGGCCAAACGCTCCATCCAGCTCGGCTGACCCATCGATCCGTACGAGGAGTTCCCATGACCACGACCACCCTGACCCCCGCCCGGCAGTCGGCCGAGACCTCCGGCCAACTCGGTTACGACGCAGGACTTCTGGTGCTGCGGCTGGCCATCGGCCTGACCCTGGCTGCGCACGGCGTCCAGAAGCTGTTCGGCTGGTTCGGCGGCGGCGGCATCTCCGGTACCGGCAAGTTCTTCACCGCGAGCGGGTACCCCGCGGGCGACGTCATGGCGGTGATCGCCGGTCTGAGTGAGACTTTCGGCGGCCTCGCCCTGGCCGCCGCCACGCTGGCCCTGACCGGGCCGGGTCGCATTGCCGTCGACCACCATCTGCCCCGGCTGCGTCAGCACCGCATCGGCTACGGCCTGGCGGCCATCGCGGTGGCCGTGATCGCCGCGGGCATCACCCTGCTGCTGCGAAACTGACCTGCCCTCCTGACCGCCGGGCTCGGGCGCGCTCAGCCGATATGCAGTGCGATCCTGCCGTCGGCGGTCGCTTCCACCCGTACCTCGGTGAGATCCGCGACGTGCACATCCGGCTCGAGGTCGGCCGCGCGCGGGCCGACGCCGATGACGCGCATCCCGGCCGCGCGGGCGGCCGCCACGCCCGCCGGGGAATCCTCGAACGCCACGCAATCCCCGGGGGGCGAAGCCCAGTTCGGCGGCGCCCTTCAGGAATCCCTCGGGGGCTGGTTTGCTGGCGCCGACCTGTTCGGCGGTTACCCGGACCTCCGGCATTGTCAGGCCCGCCGCACCCATGCGGGCCTGGGCCAGGCCCTCGTCGGCCGAGGTGACCAGGGCGTGCGGCAGTTGTGCGATGGCCCGCATGAAGGCGGGGGCTCCTGCTACCGGTACCACGCCGTCGACATCGGTGGTCTCCACGGCGAGCAGTTCGGCGTTCTCGGCGTAGTTCTCGTCCATCGGGCGGTCGGGGAGCATTTCGGCCATGGTCGCGTAGCCCTGCCTGCCGTGGGTCACCGCCAGTGTGTGCTCCGGATCCAGGCCGTGCTTCAGCGACCACTCCCGCCAGACGCGCTCCACCACGGCATCGGAATTGACGAGGGTCCCGTCCATATCGAGCAGAAGGGCGCTGGTGATCAGGATAGGCATGCGGAACTCCCGGAGTATGCGCGGTCACGGACGGCGGAACGGGCCGCCGGGGGGCGGGCGCTCCGCCTGCCACGATACAAATGTCGGCGCGAGCGCATGTTCCTCCGGGATCGATCCGGACCTGTGCCGTAGGTTTTCCGTGAACGGTTCGATCATTGCTGCTCGGGGCGTGAGGAGACGCGTTGGCGCGAGCCGATGGGGAGCTGCGGGCGTCGCGAGCGGCGGCGCTGCCGGATGATGCGGGGCTTCCCCTGTCGGCGGCGCAATTGCGCTGGTGGGTGGCCCAGCAGCTGTATCCGGAGGTGCCGAATACGGTCGCCCTGTATCTGGAGTTGCGCGGGCCGTTCGAGGTCGAGGCGCTGCGCGAGTGCGCGGGCAAGGCCGCGTGGGAGTTGCAGTCGCCGCATGTGCGGTTCCGGCTCGACGGCGGCTATCCCCGGCAGGTCCTGGACCCCGACGCCTTCGCCCCGATGGATTACGAGGATCTCACCGACCATCCGGACCCGGAGGCGGCCGCCCTGGTCTGGATGGAGCACGACCACGCGTCGGCCCTGGATCTGCTCACCGACCGTCTCACCGTCGCCAGGCTGTTCCGGGTCGACGACGGTGTGCACCTGCTCTACCTGCGCAGCCATCACATCGTGCTGGACGGCCTGGGTGCGGCGTCGGTCCTGCAGCGCACCTTCGAGTTGTATTCCGCCACCATGGATTCCGCGAACGTCAAGGAACCGCCGAGCCCGCTCGGGATTGCCGGACTGCTGGCGGAGGAGTGCGCGTACTCCGAATCGGCGCGGGCGCGCACGGATGGGGACTACTGGTCGGAGCAGGTGGCGGGAATGGGCGAACCGGCGTGCCTGGCCGGACGCCCGGCATCGCGGCCGCGCCCGCCGCATCGGCTGGCCGCCACCGTGCCCACGACAACCGCCGCGCGACTGGCGGAGTGGCGGCAACGGTCGGGGCACACGTTTCCGGAACTGACCATCGCGGCCTTCGCCTGCTATCTGGCGGCCATGACCGGTGCGGACGAGATCGTGCTGTCCCTGCCCGTGGCGGCGCGGCCCAGCGCCGCCCTGCGGCGTTCGGCCGTGTCGGTGTCGAATGTGGTTCCCCTGCGGCTGAGCGGCTTTCGTGAGATCACCGTGGGGGAGGCGGTCGAGCGGGTGCGGGCGCGGTTGATCGGCGCGCTGCGGCATCAGCGCTACCGCTACGAGGACATTCAGCGTGATCGCGGCGTGAACCACACCGCGCGAGGCGGTTTCGGGCCGGTCGTGAATATGCTCGGGGCCGTCGAGCCGCTGCGCATGGGATCCAATACGGCGCGGATCAGGCTGCTGTCGCTGGGGCCGGTGGAAGACCTGATGATCAACGGCTATCAGCTCGGGCCGGACGAGGATTCGATCACCATCGACATCCAGGCCAACCCGGAGCTGTACTCGGCGCAGGATCTGGCGGTGCATCACCGGCGCTTCCTGGAGTACCTCGACCGCTTCCTCGCCGACCCGCAGCGGGCGGTGCGGTCGCTGGATTCAGCTGGCGTGGTATCGATTCCGGCTGTGGTGGACTCCGCCCGACTGCTGCCGGATCTCTTGCGTTCCGCCGTGCTCGGCGATTCCGGCGGCGATCGGGTCCTCGATGCGGTTGCGGTGCAGGACGGTTCCCGGATCTGGACCTACCGGGAGCTGGACGAGCTGTCGTCGCGGTGGGCGCGCGAGCTGATCGCGGCCGGAGCCGGGCCCGGGGCATACGTTCTGGTGGCGGTGCCGCGTTCGGCGGAATCGGTCCTGGCCGTGTGGGCGGTCGCGAAGACCGGAGCCGCCTTCGCGCCGATCGACACCGGCGATCCGGCGCGGCGATCCGCCGCCGTCGCCGCGGATTCCGGGGCGCGATGGGGTCTGACGACCGCCGCCGTCCGCGCCGCGCTGCCCCCGGAACCGGGCTGGCTGATGCTGGACGACCCGGACACCCTGGACCGGGTGCGGCGGCGCTCCGCGGCCCCGATCGACGACACCGAGCGCACCCGGCCCCTGCACCCCGACCATCCGGCCTACCTGATCTACACCTCGGGCACCACCGGCGCGCCGAAAGGCGTCGTCGTCACCCACCGCGGACTCGGCCCGCTCACCGACTACATAGTCGAACACTATGGCGTGGACCGGAATTCGCGGGTCCTGCACGCACACGCGCCGTCCTTCGACGCACATCTGCTGGAACTGCTGGCCGCCTTCGCGGGCGGCGCGCGGCTGATCGTCGAACCGCCCGCCGTGATCGCCGGAGCGGATCTGGCCGCACTGCTGAACGAGGCCGCCATCACCCACTTCCTCACCACCCCGGCCGTCCTGGCCACGCTGACCCCGGCACGCGTGCCCGCGCTGCGCGTCGCGGTGGTGGGCGGCGAAGCCTGCCCCGCCGACCTGATCGCCCGCTGGACTCCGTCCCTGCGGCTGTTCAATGGCTACTGCCCCACCGAAACCACGGTCATGGCAACGCAATCCGACGCCCTGACGCCCGGCGGCCCGGTTCCCATCGGACCGCCGCTGCCCGGCGTGCGGGCGCTGATCCTCGACGATCGGCTCCGCCCCGCGCCGCCCTGCGGGCAGGGCGAACTGTATCTGGGCGGGCCCGGCGTGGCGGCGGGCTATCGCGGGCGGCCCGTCGCGACCGCCGAACGCTTCCTCGCCGATCCGGCGGGCACCGGCCAACGGGTCTACCGCACCGGCGATCTCGTGCGCAGGACCGGCAGCGGCGCACTCGAATTCCTCGCCCGCGCCGACGATCAGCTGACGGTGCGCGGCCGCCGCGCGGAACCCGCCGAAGTGGCCGCCGCGCTGACCACGCTGCCCGAGATCGCGCACGCCGTCGTGACCGCCCACGACGGGCCGCGCGGTCTTCGCCTGATCGGCTACGTCGTCGCCGCACCCGGCAGTCCGCTCGACCACCCCGACCTCATTCGCCGCCTGCGCGAATTGCTGCCCGCCGCACTGGTACCCGCGCAACTGGTCGAACTGGACCGGCTCCCGGTCACCGCGCACGGCAAGATCGACCGCGCCGCCCTGCCCGACCCGCCGTCGGGGGAGCGGCCCTACAGCGCACCCGAATCCGGCGTGGAAACCCTGGTCGCCGCGCAGTTCGCGGCCATCACCGGAGCCCCGCGCGTCGGCCGCGACGACGACTTCTTCGAACTGGGCGGAAATTCGCTACTGGGCGTGGCGCTTTCGGCCGAACTCGCGACGGCCACCGGCATGCCGGTGACGGTGCGCTGGCTCTATGCCGCCCCGACCGTGCGGGAACATCGATGTCGGCGACCTCGGCGCTGAATCTGGCCATCGAGGCCCCCGGGCACTACCAGGCGGTGGGCGCTTTCAGCGGTTGCCCGCGCACCAGCGATCCGGTGGCCCGCGTGTATGTGCAGTCGCAGCTGAGCCTGTTCGGCGGGAACGCTGCCAATATGTGGGGTGCGGCCGACGATCCGGCCTGGGTCGCCCACGATCCGGTGGTCAATGCCGAGCGGTTACGCGGTGCGGCGCTCTACATTTCGGCGGGCAATGGCGCGCCCGGCGTGCACGATACGCTCGGCGATCCCTCCATCGCCGGTGATGCCGGAAGGCTGGCCGATCGCCTGCTGGTGGGCGGCGTCATGGAAGCGGCCGTACTGAGCTGCACCGCGGCGCTCACCGATCGGCTGGCCGCACTGGGCATTCCGGCCACCGTGGTGCACCGCGCGGCCACGCACGCATGGCCGTATTGGCAGGACGATCTGCACGACTCCTGGCCATTGTTCGCCGCCGCGCTCGGGGTGTAGCGCGTCAATCCCGGTGTGCCGGTTCGGGCATGGCGAGGGTCAGCGCTCCGGCGCCGAGGGCCACCACCGCGATGGCCGCGAACATGGTGACGCTGCCGGAGAGCGTGTGCGCCCGGAAGAACACCGCGCTCAGCAATGCCAGCCCCAGTCCATTGCCGATCTGCTCGATGGTCGGCACCACACCCGAGGCCGCGTCCAGCTGCCGATGCTCCAGGCCCAACAGCATGACCGGTTGCAGTGGCACGGAGAACAATCCGACGCCGAGCCCGGCCAGCACCACCGGCCCGAGCACCAAGGGGACGGAGATCGAACCGTCTGTCAGATGCAGGTATCCGGCCCCGATGGCCACCCATCCGCCGAACAGTGCGATGCCCGCCGCCAGCACCCGTATTCCCCAGCGCCGCACCAGCATCGGTGAGGCCAGCGCACCCGCGCAGGCGCCGATGGCGAACGGCGTCATCAACAGGCCCGTGCGCCAGGGCGAGAACCGCAGCACCTCCTGCAAGGTGATCGAGATGGCGAAGACGAAGGCGGTGAACAGCCCGAAGAACACCGTGATCAAGACGGATCCGAGCGCGAAGCCGCGATCGGCGAACAGATCCAGCCGCAGCAGCGGCGCACCCCGCCGCGCCGCTCGCCGCTGCTGTGCGAGGAAGACCGCCGCCATCACTCCCGCCGCCGCGATCATCGCCAATGGTCCCGGCCGCCAGCCGTTCTGCTGAATATCGGTGAGCGCGTACAGCAGGGTGAACAGGCAGGCGGCCGACAGCGCCGCCCCGGGGAGATCGAGCCGTTCGTGCCGTGCTGGCCTGCCCGCACGCAGATAGCGCAGCGCCAGCCCGAAGGTGAGCAGCCCGAGCGGCAGATTGATGAGGAAGATCGAATGCCAGCCCAGTCCGAACGGATCGGCCGTCAGCAGCGCCCCGCCCAGAATCGGCCCCAGCATGCCCGCGAACCCGGCCACCGCCCCGTACACGGCGAAGGCGTGCGCATGCCGCTCACGCGGGAAGGTCGCCGTGACTATCTCGATGGTCTGGGCCGCCATCCCGCCCGCCGCACCGCCCTGTACCACCCGGGCTGCGACGAGTTCGGTTGCGCTGGTCGATATTCCGCACCACACCGAGGCCGCTGTGAAGGCGGCCACCGAGCCGAGGAACAGCCTCCGCCGACCCAGCAGCTCCCCGAGCCGCGCCGCCGTGAGCAAGGTACACGCGAAGGCCAGCGCATAGCCCGAGACCATCAGCAGCTGCGCCCGCGCCGACGCCCCCAGATCCGCCGTGATCCGCGGCAGCGCCGTTGTCACGATGGTCCCGTCCACCATCTGCATGAACACCGCTATCAGGCAGCCCCCGAAGGAAAGCCACGCACCCCTCTCGCCGCCGGTGCGTACACCAACGGCGACATCCCGGAAATTCCGCGGTGTGTCGATTTCGCCAGCATAGCGGTTCGACCGGTTCCCCCTCGTTCACCATTGATAACTCCACACCGTGTAATCGCCCACTGTCGCCCCGAAGCCACAGAATGCGGTCGAGTACGTGCCTTCGCCCACGCGGACGTGGTTGCCGAAGGCGGCGGTGGAATTCGATGCCTGCCCCCAGAGATTGCACGTAATTCGGGTGTAGTAATGGGTGGCGCCGTCGTTACGCGAGCACCAGGCGCGCGTTCCGAAGACCGTGACGGTCGCGTCGGTCTTGCGCACCGATTCGTAGCGGCAGTTGCCCGGAGCTGCCTGTGCCTCGGTGCCGGTGCCGAGAATGCCCGCACCGGCCAGCACGGCGGCGGCGATCCAAATCGAGGATCGGCGAAGCTTTGTGGTCATTCCTCAATGGTCGGGATTCGGGGTGACCGGGGCATCGGCCGGGTGCGTTGCGCACGCACCCTCGAGGGGTGAGAACAATCAACCCATCGCACGATGCGGAGCGGGGGCGCGCCGTGCTCAGGGCGGCGGGTCGTCCGGGGTGACCAGATCCGACTGGAGCGCGTGTTCGGCCAGCAGGAATCGCTTCCGATGGTCGGGAGCTCCGGTGATGCCGAAGCGGGTGAACAGATCGCACAGATGGGTCTTGACCGTCGATTCGGACAGCGAGCTCGATCGCGATCTGCCGGTTGGAGGCGGGCACCGGATCGGGGCGGCCGTCGCGGAACGGCCGGGTCAGCGCCGCCAGGATCCGCGCCTGCGCGCGGGTGACCGCGAACTCGGGCCGATTGCCGCCCGGTTGCACGGTATCGGACAGCCAGGTCTCGCCGCGCTGCCGGAAGACGAACGAGATCGCGCCGATAGTGATCCGGTCGTCGTCGTGGAGCCGGTGCTGCCCGCACAGCCGTTTACCGTTCACGAAAGTTCCGTTGCGAGACAAACGATTGTCCTCGACCGTCCAATAACCACCGATACACCGAATGACTGCGTGCACCGCGGACACCGACTGGTCCCAATTCAGCGCGATATCCGTGGCGTCGGCGCGCCCGATGACAATCAGCGGCTCCTGTTCGGAAAGCGCCAGTCTGCACCGCATTCCCCGATTGTCGTGGTAATACAGCTCGCAATTGTCCACCACTCGAAGTCATACGAGCACGGGGAACATCGGGTTCTCACGGGGTTATCATTTTCCGGAGGGATCGGAGAAGGACCGCACGAACCAATGGACCAAGATCTCACCACCGCGGTCACCCGCTTCGCCGAGGCATGGGAAAAGGCGGACGCACCACCGGATCTCGCCGCCTATCTTCCGATTTCGCCCGATCTCCGGCGGATCTGCCTGATCGAACTGATCAAGGTGGACCTGCACTATCGATGGCGGCGCGGCGCGGCGCCCAAACGCCTTGCCGGATATCTCGCGGACTTCCCGGAACTCGTCGCCGAACCGCTGCCGCCGGACCTGCTCTACGAGGAGTTCCACTGCGTCCGGGCCTACGGCGCCGCCACCGACCCGACCCGGGTATCGGGCGACGCCGAGGACGTCGCGGACAGCTATCGCAGCACCCTCATCGTCCCGCCGCGGGCTCACCACGAGCTCGCGGCCATCGACGTCGGTGACCGCATCGACGACTTAGACCTCTTGCTCGGACTCGGCAGCGGCGCCTTCGGCCGGGTCTACCTGGCCCGGCAGCGTTCCATGGAACGCCTTGTCGCGCTGAAGATCTCCTACAATCACGGCCGCGAACCGCAGTTGCTGGCGCAACTGGACCAGCAGTTCATCGTGCGGGTCTTCGACCAGCGCCTGCTCGCCAATCGCGACCTGAAGCTCATGTACATGGAGTACGTGCCCGGGGGAACCCTGCGGGATCTGTCGCATCGGGTGGCCGCGACCCCGCCGGAGCAGCGCAGCGGCCGGACCCTGATCGGCAGTGTGGACGAGCACCTGGGCGAGCGGGGCGTGCGCCCGGGCGAGTCGGGCACCCGCGATCGGATCGCGGCGCTGTCGTGGCCGGAGACCGTCGCCTGGCTCGGACGCCGCCTCGCCGAGGCGCTCGAGCACGCGGCCCGGCACGGCGTCCTGCACCGGGATATCAAGCCCGCCAATGTCTTGCTGACCGCCGAGGGGATCCCCAAGCTGGCCGATTTCAATATCGGGTTCAGCGATCACGTCCCCGGCACTGGACCGGCCGCGTATTTCGGCGGGTCGCTGGCCTACATGTCACCCGAACAGCTGGCGGCCTGCCATCCGTATCTGCCGGAGCGGGCCGAGGATCTCGACGAGCGCAGCGACCTGTACGCGCTCGGAGTCCTGTTGTGGGAGCTGCTGACCGGGCGCAGGCCCTTCGACGACGAAGCGAACGCGGGCATCTCGGCCGCATCGGTGGATCGCATGCTGACGGTGCGCCGCCACGGCGTCGGGCCGGAACGGCTGGCCGATCTCCCGGCGGACTGCCCGGCGACGCTGCGCCGGGTGCTTTTGACCTGTCTCGCACCGGATCCGGGCGGACGCTGGGCCTCCGGCGCCGAACTCGCCCAGCAGCTGGAGGTGTGCCTGGACGCGCGCGCCCGGGATCTGGTCGACCCGCCCAGTCATAGCTGGCGGGCGCGGCTGGATCTGCGGCCGATCCCCGTCGCCACATTCGCCGTGATCGCCGCGCAGCTGTGCGCCGTGCTGTATCTGCTCGGCCACAATGTGACCCTGCTGAACGTGCACATTCCGGCGGAGGGGAAACCCGCGTACTGGACGACGTCGGCGATCGTCGCCATCGCGCTCCACCTCGGTTGCGGCGCAGCGATTCTCGTCGCCTGCCGGTATGTGCTCACTGTGCCGTGGGGTATACGGAAGGGCAGACGGTACGACGCGGCGACCCTGGCCCGCGCGCGGGCCGACACCCTGGCCTGCGGGCGGCGCATCGGGTGGATCATGGTGGCGGGCTGGGAGATTGCGCTCGCCCTGCTCGGGAGCGCGATTCTGGTCATGGCCGATCCGCCGGTCGGGGTGTTCGTTAATCTGGTCGGATCCCATTTCATGACCGGTGTGATCGCGGCGACCGCCCCGTTCTTCCTGATCACCTTTCATGTCGTGCGCTGGTACTACCCCGCACTGCTGCTGTACGGGACCAGGACCGCCGCCGATGCCGAGCAGCTGCGCCGGTTGGCGCGGCGCTGTGAACGCGTGCTGGCCATGGCGGCCTGGGTGCCTTTGGTGACCATCGGGGTCGGATTGGTATTCCTGGATCCGATCGATCTGCATTCGATCGCCGGATCGGTGGTGTGGTTGTGCGCCGGTTCGGTAGCGGCCTTCGCACTCGCATTCACCCTGTTCCGGGCCATTCGGGCAGATCTGGCCGCGCTCACCCGCGTCGTCAATGCGGCTGTACTCGACCAACCGGTCGCCGGGGATTGACCTTCGCCGACCGCCTTGGTGAGGTGAGGGGCGACGGTGTAGCAGACGGATGAGGGGATCACGGCTATGAGCGATGGCTTGCGGTTTGTTTCGACCACCGGCGAACTCGACGAGCTTCCGCTCATGTCGGTGATCATGGCGGCCAAGCCGTCCCGGTCGGTCTTCCAGAAATGGATCGACCGGCAAGGCGGGACGCCCACCTGGGTGCGCACCATGAGCGATGACCGCTACACCTCCGAGGAGCTGGCGGTCGGGCCGTTCCCACTATCCGCGCCGCAGCGATTCCGGTTCGTGGTGCTCTACGACCCGACGGTGCACGGTCATCCGAACGAATGGGAGAGCGAGCTCTCCGCCGCCGAATGACTGCGGCCCCATCGCCTCTCACACGGTGACATTCGCCGGGTTCGCCGTCACGATGCGGCGACGGCGGCTCGGCAGCATGAAGGTCGGGTGCTTGACGGCCCAGACCGTCGACGCGCAGATGACTTCCTTGATGCGCGCACCCATGCGGCCCGTGGTCACCTTGTCCGTGGGCTGATCCTCGGGGGTCACATGCTGGATGACGGCATCGCGGCGACCGAGGCTGATGCACTGCTTGGCGTAGCCGATCGGGGCATCGGGAACCTTGCGGCCGGTCAGGCGCGCGGCGAGCGCATCGGCGCCCTGCCAGGCCATGGGCATCGCCGTGGCGCAGCCCATCCGGAGCGGCTTACCGCCCACCCCGATGACGGCGGCGGCATCGCCGACGGCGTACACATCCGGGTGCGAGACCGAGCGCAGCGTGGCGTCGACGACGATCTGCCCGGCTCCGGTCACCTCCAGCGTGGTGGCGGCCGCGATCGGGTGCACCGCGAAACCCGCTGTCCAGACGGTCAAATCGGCCGGAATCACGCCGTCCCCGGTGACCGCCCCGTTCGCTTCGACGCGGGTGATGTCGGTCCGTTCGTGAACGGTGATGCCGAATCGGTCGAAGGCCGCGCGCAGGTAGCGCTGGGCCTTCTCGTCCAGCCAGTCGCCGATACCGCCGCGGGCGGCGATCGCGACGTCGAGATCCGGGCGCGCCTCGGCGATCTCCGCGGACACCTCGAGGCCGGTCAGACCGCCGCCCACGATCAGCACCCGCGCGCCCGCGGCCAGCTCGCCCAGCCGAGCGCGCACCCGCATCGCGGCGGCCTTGCTCGCGACATTGTGGGCGTACTCGACGACACCGGGGACGCCGAAATCGGCGATGGTGCTGCCGAGGGCGTACACGAGGGAGTCGTAGCCCAGGGTCTCGGCGCCGTTCTCGCCCGTGAGATCGACGGTCTTGCCCTCCGCGTCCACCGCGGCGACCCGGGCGATCCGGACCTGCACGCCGGTGCCCGCGTAGATCTCACGCAACGGCCGCTGCGGCAGATCCTGTCCGCTCGCGAGCTGATGCATGCGCACCCGCTCCACGAAGTCGGGATCGGCGTTCACGAGGGTGATCTCGACGTCGTCGCGGTGCAGCCGCTTGGCGAGGCGGCCCGCGGTGACGGCTCCGGCGTACCCGGCTCCGAGGACGACGATGCGGTGCTTCATGGCTTGCTCCTATCGGGTTGGACTCACCTCCTGAACCGGATAGGTGCGCGAACCCTGACAGGACCGGGCTGTGAGGTGGGTCACCACCCCGCGTGGTAGGGGTGCTGGGGCCCGGCGGCCGCCCACTGGCGGTTGATGTGAGCCAGCTTGTCCGGGTTGACCTGGATATGGAGAGCCGCGATGCCGTCGGCCGTCGCCTGGATGCAGAAGACGCCGTACACCTGACCGTCGAGCTCGAGCAGCACGGCGGGCCCGCCATTGACCTCGACGGCGTACAGGCTCGGGACGCCCTCGATCAGTGCCTGTTTGGCGGTATTCGGATGGAACAGGTTGTGCAGGTAGCGGGCGACCCGGGCGACGCCCAGGACCGGGGTCCTGCGGGCATGCACCTTGCCGCCGCCGTCGGCGATGCTGACCGCGTTGTCGGTGAGCAGCCGGACCAGGGGCTGGGTATCGCCGCTGAGGGCCGCGGCCAGAAACTCCTCGACGATCTTGCGCGCGGCCTCCGCGTCGATGGTCGTGCGGGCGCGCTCGGCGCCGACATGCTGTTTGGCGCGCCGGTAGATCTGCTGGCAGTTCGCCTCGGTGAGATCGAGGATCTCCGCCACCTCGCGATGCGAGTATCCGAATGCCTCGCGCAGCACGTACACCGCCCGCTCATTGGGCGAGAGCCGCTCCATGACGGTGAGCACGGCCATGGACACCGACTCCCGCTGCTCCATGGTGTCGGCGGGTCCGAGCATTCGGTCACCGGTCAGCAGTGGCTCCGGAAGCCATTGCCCCACATAGGTTTCGCGCCGGGCCCGCGCCGAGGTGAGCTGGTTGAGGCAGAGATTGGTGAGCACCTTGGTCAGCCATGCCTCGGGCGTCTCGATGAGCTCCCGGTCCGCCGCATGCCACCGCAGGTACGTGTCCTGCACCGCGTCCTCGGCATCGCTCGCCGACCCCAGCAACCGGTAGGCGATCGCCTCCAGGCGGCCCCGGGCGCTCTCGAACAGATCGGCTTCGTACGTACTGAGCATGCGCCCATGGTCGGCCACGGATACGGGCCGCGTCCACTCGCCCCCGATGCCGGTGCGGTGCACCGGGTCGGCACGCTGGCGACGCAGGAGCGGATTCGCCGGTGGCGTCGTGCTGGTGAGCCATGACCGGGCGCTGCTGTCCGATGTGGCCGAGACCATTATCGATCTCGCCTTCCCGGCCCGGGGTGACCCTGGTCCGCGTCGAGGAAGCGACGGTGGCGCAGCGTTTGCGCGAGCCGGTGGCGCTGGCCGTGGACTCCGGTGACCGGTTGGTGATCACCGGCGCCAATGGCGCGGGCAAGTCGACGCTGCTCGATGTGCTCACCGGGACACTGGAACCCACGACCGGGCACGTGCGCCGGGCGCGCCGGGCGCGAATTCGGTTGTTGCGGCAGGAATCCGCGCGACAGCCGCAGCGCCGGGCGCGAGATGCGTACTCCGCGTTCACTTCCGGTCTGGTTTCGGCGGGCGTGCTCGCCGAGAACGAGGTGGTGAAACTGCCCGAGCTCGGGCTGCTCTCGCGGGAGGATGCGGGCAAACGCCTGGGCGAGCTGTCCATGGGGCAGCAGCGCCGGTTGGATCTGGCGTGCGCGCTGGCCGCGCGCCCGCATCTGCTGTTGCTGGACGAGCCGACCAACCATCTGTCCATCGCCTTGGTGGACGAGCTCACCGAGGCTGTGCGGGCGACCGCGGCGGCGGTGGTGGTGGCCACCCGCGATCGGCAGTTGCGGCGCGATATCCGGCAGTGGCCGAGCGTGCACCTAGGTTGACCGGCCGCGGACCTCGTGCAATATGCTTAGGCTTACCTACATAAGAGGAGTTTCACCCCATGATTCGTTCACTCGTCGCGGCCTCCCTGGCGACCGCCGCTCTGCTGTCCCCGGTTGCCGCCGTCGTCGTGGTCAACGCCCCCGCCGCCGTCGCCGCACCGGCCGCGCCGAGCCCGGGTGAACTGCAGGGCAAGCTGCAGGCCGCGCTCAATGGCTCCGCCGCCGAGCTCGAGTCCGGCGATGCCGCCTCCATTGCCGTGGTCGGTCAGACCATCAACCGCATTCCCGGGTACAGCTGGGATGTCTCGGGTCCGGTCACCGTGGACGGGGATGTCCTGTCCGCCACCTTGAACAGCCGCCTCGGCTCGTACTCCTTCCCGATCCCGTTGACCTGGAAGAACGTCGGCGGCACCTTGAAGCTCTCGCAGGAGAGCCAGGACACGCTGGTGAGCTACGCCAATATGGCGTGGTGACGAGCCGGAACGCACGGAACAAGCCGGGGTAGCGCGCCGAGCTCTCCCCTCCTCAACCAGATCGGTGCGCCGCCCCGGCTCATGGGCCTGAGCCTAGGCCAGGCCCTGCCGCGCGGCAAGAAAAATCGGTAGAAAACGTGAAAAAGCCGTTGCGCGAGGGGAGTAGCCTGCTGGAGGTCGAATCCTTCGGGGCGCAGGGGAAAATTGGTGCACATGCAACCGGAGTACGCCACGTTCCTCGCGGCGTGTGTGCGGGAGCGGCGGCGGGAGCTCAATGTCAGTTTCGACGACGTGATCGCGGCAGGCGGGCCGACGCGGCGCACGCTGGTGCGGGTGGAGGCCGCGACCCTGGGCCCCGCGCCCAAACCGGTCACCTTCCGCCGCCTGGACCAGGCATTGTCCTGGCAGGACGGCAGCGCCGCGCGGGCGTACTGGCGCGGCGAGAAGCCGCGCGCCCGGCTCGCGCAACCCCCGCTGGATCCGGGCACCGCGGTGGTGGCGGTCCCGGCCGGATTGGCCTTGGAGCTGTTCAACACTCAGATCGAGGTCAACGAGGCCCTGACCGGGGAGCGGGTCGACGAGCCCTGCCTGCGCGCCGCGTTGGATCGGCTCAATGCGGGCCTCGGCTGCCTGCTCGGCCTGTACCTGACCGACCTGCTGGAACGGAACTGGCATCCGGACGCCGCATCGCCGCCCTTGCTGGAGCAGGCGTTCGGCGAACTGCTGAGCGGTCCGGTGTCCGAGGACGATCCGGATTACGAGGGCAAGCTGTACCGGCGCTGGCTGATCGGCCGTGCACCCGACATTCCGGACGCATTGGCAGGTAGATTCACCGGCAGGCTCGCGCGGGCGCGCCGGGATGCAGGAGATGGCTCGGAATGAATGTCGTTGCGGATCGAGTCAACCGGCTGTGCGGGTTCCTCGGACGCTCCGATGACGACACCGAGCAGAACGCGGAGATCGCGGATGCGGCGAGCCGGATACTCGGGCGCGCTGTCGCCGCCGCCGAGATCGCGGCGGTCCGGTCCGGGAGCGGTGATCCGCACCGGGAACTATTGTGCGCGATCGCCGTGCACTTCGATATGGACCCCCGCTATCTGCTCGATCCCGAGGCGGAGGAGATGCGGGTCCTCGATCAGAAGCTCGGCATTCTCGAAACCGCGCGCACGCTCGGCATCAAGCTCGGCGCGGTGCACTTCCGCGGCGGCAATCTCAATACCGACACCGTGGAATTGCTCATCGAGACCATCCGGGCCGCGCGCGCCACGGCACCGGGCGGTTCGCATGGCAAGCCCTGATCCCGTCGCGGTCCTGGTCGCCGAACTCGCCATCCCCGAACCGTGGAATCTCACGCGGTTCGTCGACGAGCTGGCCGCGCACCGCGGCAAACCCATTGTGCTGACCGGACTCCCGGGCCTGCGGGTCGCCGGATTCCCCTGCGGCCTGCTCGCCGACAGCGACGATATGACCCTCATCGTCTACGAGGAGCGGTCCTCGCGGTACATGGTCGAGCACACGGTGCTGCACGAGATCGGCCATCTGCTGCTGGGGCACGAGGGCGAGCGCATCCACGAGGCGCTGGGCGAATACCTCGGCGGTTTCGTCGGGCCGGACTCCGTGGCCCGCATGGGGAATATGCTGGCGCGCGGCGCTTTCGACACCGGTAAGGAGATCGAGGCGGAGAGTTTCGCCAATCTCATCATGCCCGCCACCCGGCGGCGGCCGTTCGCGCCGTTGCGCAACAGCTTCGGGCGGCGCTGATGCTGCCGCCGCACTCGTCGCTGCCGGAGGCGTTCGCCTGGCCGCTGTGGGCCCTGACCGCGACGGTGACCGCGCTGCGATTGCGTTGGTGCGCCGACACCTTCGCCAACCGGCAGATCAATGTGGCGCTGGTGGGTTCGACCATCGCCTGGCTGCTGCTCATCGAATCGGCCCAGCATCGGCTCGGGCCCCTGCATCCACTGCTCAGCCCCGCGCGGCAGTACCAGCTCGCCAATGCCCTGATGATCGTTGTCATGGCGGCGGCGTATCTCATGATTTCGCATACCCGCCAGCGCAATCCACCGGCGCCGCTGCCGGTCTACACCGCGGCGGTGCTGCTGGGGCTGGGCTATCTGATCCTGGGCGATGTCGTGGTCGACGGGGGCGGGATCGTGCTGCAGTACCCGGGCTGGCAGGCCGCGCCCATGACGGTGTTCTTCGTGGTGTTCCCGTACGCGTGCGCGGTACTCATCGTCGCCGCCTGCATTCAGGAGCTGCGCGCACGGCCACCGCTCGGGGCGCGGCTGTTCTACGGCTTGTTCCTGGCCATCTTCACCGGGCTCATCGGCAGTCTCAGCTTCGGGCTGACCACCTCGCTGATCCTCGCGACCGGGCGGGTCAACGGGTTCACCGAATATGCCGCGCACACCGACCGCATGGCCTTCGTGGTCGACATCATCGCCTTCACGCCGCTGGCCGCCATTCCTCTGGCGCTGCGCGCCGTCGACGCGGTGCGCGGTGATCCGACCGCGCGGGCCATTACCGACCTGACGCCGTTGTGGGCGGACCTCACCCGGGTCTGTCCCGAGGTGGTGCAGCCCCGCCCGGACCACGCCGACGCCACCTATCGCCTGCACCGCATGGTGATCGAGATCAACGACGCCGTGCTCGCGCTGTCGCCGTACGTACCCTCCGGCACGCGGCACGGTGGTCCGGGCGCGACCGCGCCGCTGCTCGCGGCCGCCGCCGCGGCGAAACTGGCCGGTGCGCCACCGGACTCGGCCGCGCCCGGCCTCGATCTGCCCGGCGGCGAAGACCTGCAGACCGAAACCCGAATCCTGTCCGCGCTCGCTAAGGAGTGGTCGACATGCCGACCGTCCCTCATCCACCCTGGCGCGTCCCGCTCGTAGGCGACGCGCTCTCCCTCTCCGCCACTACGCCCGCGCAGAGCATTGCCGAACATGCCGCCGCGGGCCTGGGGGAGGTGTTCGAGGTGCGGGTGCTGCGCTATCCCCGCATGCTGGTGGTGAATTCGGCCGCGCTGGCCGAGCCGATTCTCGACGATGCCGCCTACACCAAGGTCAATGGCCCGGCCTTCCGGCGCCTGGCGCCGCTGGCCCCCACGGGCCTGTTGTTCACGGCCACCGAGGATCCGCAGTGGCAGCTCGCGCACGGCGTGCTGCAACCGGCCTTCGGCCGCGCCGCCATGCGCGAGTATCACGCGGCCATGAATCCCGTCATCCCCGCGCACCTGCGGCGATGGGCGGGGGCGGGGCAACCGGTGAATGTCACCGACCGCACCCAGGATCTGGCCTACGACATCATTACCCGGGCGGGATTCGGGGCCGAGCTGACCCGCGCGCAGCGCCGGGAGTTCATCGACGGGATGTTCGCGCTCATTCGAGCCACCAACCGGGGCAAGGTCATTCCGTTCCTGGACGCCATGCTCGGGATCAATCCGGTTCCGCCGCAAGCGGGTGCGCTGCGCGCGCATGTCGAGCGCATTGCCGACGCCACGGGCGCGCCGGGCCCGATTCTGCGGGCGCTCACCGCCTCCGATGCCGGGCTCACCCGGAGGCAGATCGTCGATCAGGCGCTGGTGCTGCTCATCGCGGGGCACGAGACGACCGCCGGGACGGTGGCATTCGCGCTCTACGAACTCGCGCGCCATCCGGAGGTCGCGGAGCGGGCGCGGGCCGAGATCGCGGCCCTGGGGAAGGAACCGGCGCGGCTCGACTACGAGGATGTCGTGCAGTTGCGCTATCTGCGTGCCGTCATCGACGAAACCCTGCGCCTGCATCCGGTGGCCCCGGCCTTCATCCGCAGCCCCCGCGGCGTGACGCGTATCGGCGCGCATCGCGTGACACCGGACGGCTGGGTGTATCTGAATCTGCTCGCCATCCATCGTGATCCGGCCGTGTGGGAGCGGCCCGGCGCCTTCGATCCGGATCGGTTCGCGGGCGGCCCGGCCCCGATCACCTACAAGCCCTTCGGCACCGGCGCGCGGGCCTGTATCGGCCGCGCCCTGGCCCTGCACGAGGCCGTCCTCACCGTCGCGCATCTCGTGCACGGCTACGAACTCGGCGCACCCGTCGCACCACTCGATATCGAGGAGTTCCCGACCCTCAAACCGCGCAATCTCACCCTGGACATCGCGGCGCGGGAGTTCTCGGCACGGGAGTGACGATCCGCGGTGAATTGAAAATTCTCACAACGGCTTCGGGATTTCCTCTCGTTGCTGGTCACGCTTGGATATCGGGGCGCAACAGGGTCCGGCTAGGGGTTTACCGAGCGGGTAGGGGTTGGCGGGCTGATCGCGGGAATGATATTTCTCGGTTGCCGCGGCGGCGTCGCCGGTCGGATCTCTTTCTGTCGAACTCGACGAAATCCCGCTCTTTGGAGGAGTCTCCATGTTCACGCGTATCGCTATTGTCAATCGCGGTGAAGCCGCGCGACGGCTGATTCATGCGGTACGCGAGTTCAATGCCGAGCATCGGGATCGGGAACCGTTGCGGACCATTGCCTTTTACACCGAGGGGGAGCGGCACGCCGGATTCGTGCGGGAGGCCGACGAGAGTTATTGCCTCGGAACGGCTTCCGCACGGCCGTATCTCGATCTGGCGGTGCTGGAAGGCGCGCTGACGGCGACCGCGGCCGAAGCCGCCTGGCCCGGTTGGGGATTCGTGGCCGAGGAGCCCGCGTTCGCGGAACTGTGCGAACGCCTCGGGGTGACCTTCATCGGGCCGAGCGCCACGGCCATGCGGGCGCTCGGCGACAAGATCGGCGCGAAACTGCTGGCCGAGGCGGCGCAGGTGCCGGTGGCGGCGTGGAGTCGCGGACCGGTGGAAACCCTGGAGCGGGCCTTGGACGTGGCCGCGCAGGTGGGTTATCCGCTCATGCTCAAGGCGACCGCGGGTGGCGGCGGGCGCGGCATTCGCATCGTGACCACGCCCGAGGAGTTGCGCGAGGCCTACGCGCGCACCGGGGAGGAGGCGGCGCGGGCATTCGGCAATCCGACGGTATTCCTGGAGCGCCTGGTCACCGGGGCCCGCCATATCGAGGTGCAGGTGATCGCGGACGCGCACGGCGGGGCCTGGGCGCTGGGCGTGCGCGACTGCACCGTGCAGCGGCGCAATCAGAAGATCATCGAGGAATCGGCGTCGCCGCTGCTGGACAGTGATCAGATCGCGCAGTTGAAGGAATCGGCCGAACGCCTCGTCGCCAAGGTCGGCTACTGCGGGGCGGCGACC
Source organism: Nocardia crassostreae (assembly GCF_001613405.1). GTDB lineage: Bacteria > Actinomycetota > Actinomycetes > Mycobacteriales > Mycobacteriaceae > Nocardia > Nocardia crassostreae. Next base: position 54,400 of record NZ_BDCH01000019.1, on the reverse strand, counting down.
GTGGAGTTCCTGTACCAGCCGCAGGAGCGGCTGTTCGCCTTCCTCGAGGTCAACACCCGCTTGCAGGTCGAACATCCCGTCACCGAGGTGACCTGAGGAATCGACCTGGTCAAGGCGCAATTGGAGGTGGCGGCGGGGCTGGCGCTGACCGGCGAGCGGCCGATCGAGCGCGGGCACGCGGTGGAGGCGCGGCTCAATGCCGAGGATCCCGACCGCGACTTCGCGCCCGCGCCGGGGCGGATCGAATTGCTGCGCTGGCCCGCCGGACCTGGCATTCGCATCGATACCGGGATCGTCGAGGGCGATGAGATCCCACCGGATTTCGACTCCATGATCGCGAAGATCATTGCCTACGGCCGGGATCGCAGCGAGGCGCTGGCGCGGCTGCGGCGCGCGGTGGCCGAGACCACCGTCGTCATCGAGGGCGGCGCGACCAATAAGAGCCTGTTCATGTCGCTGCTGGACGCACCCGAGGTGGTGGACGCGACCGCGGATACCGCCTGGGTCGACCGGGCGCGGGCGGCGGGCGAGCTCATGGCGCCGCACCACACCGGGATCGCGCTGGCCGCGGCCGCCATCGCCAGTTACGAGGACGACGAGGCCGCGCGCCGAATCCGATTGTGGGAGAACGGACGCGGCGGGCGGCCGCAACTGCTGGACGAGCCGGTGCGCGCGGTCGAGGTGAAGCTGGCCGGGCGCGGTCATCGCGTGACCGCGGAGCGGGTCGGGCCCACCCGGTTCCGCATCGGCATCGACGGGGATGCGCGCTTCGAGGCGGATTTCCTGCGCCGCGACCGGTATTCGAGCCGGTTGGCGGTGGGGGAGCACACCTATCGGATCGTCACCGCCACGCACGGCATCGTGCAGGTGGTGGAGGTGGACGGCGTCACGCACCGGGTCAGCCGCGACGAGGGCGGCGCGGTGCGCGCACCGGCCCCGGCGCTGGTGGTGGCTACGCCCGTCGCGGCGGGATCCGAAATCGCGGCGGGCGCACCGGTATTGGTGCTGGAGAGCATGAAGATGGAGACCGTCGTCCCCGCGCCCTTCGACGCCCGCGTGCGGTCGCTGCTGGTCTCGGTGGGCAGTCAGGTCGCCACCGGAACCCTGCTGGCCCAGCTGGAACCGCTGGGTGAGGCGGGGGAGACCGTATCGGCCGAGCCCGTCGATCTGTTGCTGCCGGAACTCGGCGAACCGGCGGTGACCGGCCGCGAGGGGGCGGCATTGAACGAGATCACCTGGACCGTACTGGGTTTCGATCGCTCGACGGTTCCGGCCGCGGCATTGACGCAGTACCTGCGGGATCGCGCCGGGTCGGTCGCCGAGCTCGGTGACCGGCACGCCGCCGAGGCGGAGATCCTCGAAGCCTTCTGCGATATCGCCGAACTGTGCGATATCCGGCCCGAGGGCGGGTCGCACCGCAGTCGGCGCGAACAGCTGCACATCTACCTGCAGAGCCTGGATCTGAACCGCGGCGCGCTGTCGGCCGGTTTCCGGCAGGCGCTGACCGGCGCGCTGCACCGCTACAGCGTCGACGGATTCACCCGCACGCCCGAACTCGAGCAGGCCGTCTACCGGATCGTGCTGGCCACCAAGCACTTCGACACCCATCTGCACACCGTGCAGGAACTGCTGAAGGTGTGGCTCGGTGATCCCCTCCCGGCGGGCGACGGCGTACGCGCCACCCTCGAACGGCTGATCACCGTGCTGGGCGGGCGGGCGCCGCTTGGCGCGGATCTGGCGCGCAGCGTCGTCTCCCGCTGGTACCTGCACCCGGAGGCCGAGGCCGCGCGCACCGCCCTGCTGGCGGCGGCCGCCGACGAATTGCGGGCGCTGGGCGGCCTGCCCGCTTCCCGGGAGCGCGCGGACCGGCTGGCCGCACTGGCCGAGGTGCCGGAAACCCTCGACGGGATCGTGCTGGCGCGTTTGCGGCAGCAGGGTTTCGTGCCCGATCAGCCGCTGCTGGAGGTGCTGTGCCGCCGCCGCTACGGCGAGCAGCAGCTCGGTTCGGTGCGCACCCTGGCGGTTGGCGGGCGGGTCTTCGCGACCTGCGACTATCAGCTCGAACTGCGGCCGCACCACACGGTGCCGACCGTGTGCGTCGCCGGTATCGGGCGGGTGGACGATCTGCGCCAGGGCGAGGACAGCTCACTGGTGGCCGGGGTGAACGCCATTCTGGCCGCGTCCCCGGCCGATCATGTGCCGGTGGTCGATCTGCTGCTGGCCTGGCCCGACGGTCCCGCCTCGGTGCCGGAGCGGGCCGAGGAGCTGCTGACGGCCCTGCGGCACACCGCGATCGCGCAGCAGGCGCGGCGCATCACCGTGGCGGTGCCCCCGGCCGAGGACGGGCCGGTGGAGCACTACACCTTCCGCCGCCGCTCCGGAGAGCTGTTGGAGGACAGCGTGATTCGCGGCGTGCACCCGCTCATCGCGCGGCGGCTGCACCTGTGGCGGTTGCGGGAATTCCACCTGCACCGGCTGCCCGCGCCCGCCGACGCCATGCTGTATCGCGTCGAGGCCAAGCAGAACGCGTCCGATCAGCGCCTGGTCGCGCTGGCGCAGGTGCGGCGCTTCGAGCCGGTGCGCGACGAGACCGGGGCGATCGTCGCGGTGCCCGCCGCGGAGACCATGCTGGAACGCTGCGCCGAGATGATCGCGCGGGCGCGCCGCGAACTGGACCCGGCGGGGATCGGGCTGGAACCCAATTCGATCTGGCTCGATGTGCGCCCCGTCGTCGAGGCCGATGCCGACTCGCTGGCGCAGTGGTTGCGCACGGCCGCACCGCATATCGTGCGCGCGGGCATCGGTGAGATCGTGGTGCACGGCCACGTGCGCCGCGCCGACGGTTCCAGCGAACTGCGTATGGCGCGGCTGCGCCATGCCCGCGACGGCGGCACCGAGGTGACCGTCGGCGCGCCGCCGGAACAGCCGCTGCCGCCGCTGGACGACTACCACCGCAAGGTCCTGCGCACCCGTCGTCGCGGCGCGGTGTACCCCTATGAGCTGATCGACCTGCTGACCGGGCCCGACGGCGCGTTCACCGAGCTCGATCTGCACGAGGGCGAACTGCGCGAGGTGGATCGGCCGCGCGGGCTCAATCGGGCCGGGATCGTGGTCGGCGCGGTGTGCACGCCCACCGCGCTGCATCCGGCGGGCATCCGGCGGATCGTGCTGCTCGGCGACCCGCTCGCCGCGCTCGGCGCGGTGTCCGAACCCGAATGCGCCCGCATCGTGGCCGCACTGGATCTCGCTGAACAGCAAGGGATTCCGGTCGAATGGTTCGCCCTCTCGGCGGGCGCGCGCATTGCCATGGACTCCGGGACCGAGAACATGGACTGGGTCGCGCGGGCGCTGCGGCGCATCGTGCGCTTCACCCAGGACGGCGGCGAGATCAATATCGTGGTGGCGGGCATCAATGTGGGCGCGCAACCGTATTGGAACGCCGAGGCCACCATGCTCATGCACACCAAGGGCATTCTGGTCATGACACCCGCCTCGGCCATGGTGCTCACCGGCAAGCAGTCCCTCGATTTCTCCGGCGGCGTCTCCGCCGAGGACAACTTCGGCATCGGCGGCTACGCCCGCGTCATGGGACCCAATGGCCAGGCCCAGTACTTCGCGCCGAATCTGGCTGCCGCCCAGGACATCCTGATGGAGCACTACGCTCACACCTACGTAGCCGCCGGGGAATCCGGGCCGCGCCGCGCCCCCACCGCCGACCCGATCGACCGCGACGTCACCGTCTACCCGCACGCCCACCCCGACAGCGAGTTCACCACCGTCGGCGCCATCTTCTCCCCGGTCGAGAACCCGGATTGCAAGAAGCCCTTCGCGATCCGCGCCGTCCTGCGCGCCGTCTCCGACCAGGACCACCCGCTCCTGGAACGCTGGGCCGATATGGCCGAAGCCGAAACCGCCGTGGTCGCCGACGCCCGCATAGACGGCCACCCCGTCTGCCTCGTCGGCATCGAATCCCGCCCCGTGCCCCGCCACGGCTTCCCGCCTGCCGACGGCCCCGAATCCTTCACCGGCGGAAACCTTTTCCCGCTCTCCTCGAAAAAGGTCGCCCGCGCCATCAATGCCGCCAGCGGTAACCGCCCCCTGGTGGTCCTGGCCAACCTCTCCGGCTTCGACGGTTCCCCCGAGTCCATGCGCCGCATCCAACTCGAATACGGCGCCGAGATAGGCCGGGCCATAGTAAATTTCGACGGCCCCATCGTCTTCACCGTCATCTCCCGCTACCACGGCGGCGCCTTCGTCGTCTTCTCCAAGGCGCTCAACCCGGCCATGACCGTCCTGGCCGTCGAGGGTTCCTATGCCTCCGTGATCGGCGGCGCCCCCGCTGCCGCGGTGGTCTTCGCCCGCACGGTCGGCTCCCGTACCGCCGCCGACTCCCGCATCCGCACCCTCGAGGACCGCATCGCCGTCACCGACACCCCAGAAAAGCGTGCCGAACTCGCCACCGAACTGGCCGACTTGCGCACCCAGGTCCGCGCCGAGCACCTCTCGGCCCTGGCCACCGAATTCGACACCATCCACAGCATCCAGCGCGCCGTGGCAGTGGGCTCGGTCGATGCCGTCATCCCCGCCACCGACCTCCGCCCCCGCATCGCCGCGGCCATCCGGCCGCGGCTCTGACGGGGGCGTGCGGACCTAGGAGGACTTGGAAAGCCCTGCGGCGGTAGGGCTTTCCAGCTTGGAGTGGGTGCGGGAGTACAGGAAGTACACGATCAGACCCGCGACCAGCCAGGCGGCGAAGCGGACCCAGGTCTCCCAGGGCAGCGACCAGATCAGGTAGATCGAGAAGCCGATGCCGATGAGCGGAATGACCGGCATGAAGGGGAGTTTGAATTCGCGCGGTTCGTCGGGGCGGGTGCGGCGCAGGACGATGACCGCGACCGAGACGACGATGAAGGCCATCAGGATGCCGATATTGGTGAGTTCGGCGACCACGCTGATATCGAGCAGGCCCGCCATGGCCGCCGAGCCGATGCCGACGATCCAGGTGACGCGGGTCGGAACCTTGCGGGTGGGATGGGTTTTGGCGAACCATTCCGGCAGCAGGCCGTCGCGGCTCATGGCGAACCAGACGCGGGTGACGCCGAGCATGAAGGTCAGCACCACGGTGACGATGCCGACGATCGCTCCGACCGCGATGATGTTCGCGATGCCGGGCATGCCGACGGATTCGAAGGCGGTGGAGAAGCCGCTGGTGGGGCTGATCTCGGTGTATTTCTGCATACCGGTCAGGACCAGGGTGGCCAGCACGTACAGCACCATGGCGATGGCGAGGGAGTACAGGATCGCCTTGGGTAGGTGCTTCTTGCCGTCGACGGATTCCTCGGCGGCGGTGCTCATGGCGTCGTAGCCGAAGACCGCGAAGAAGACCGTGGCCGCGCCGGTCCACACCGCGCCCGCGCCGAACGGGAAGTACGGGGTGTAGTTGGAGCTGTCGATGTGGAAGACGCCGAGGACGATGATCAGGACCACCAGGGCGACCTTGATGGCCACCGTGACCGTCTCGAAGCGGCCGACGCTGCGAATGCCGCGGGAGAGCACGAAGGCGGTGCCGAGGCAGAACAGTATGGCGAACACGTCCACGACGTGACCGTCACCGGTGCCGGAGGCGCCCATCATCCAATTGGGCAGGTCGATGTTCACCTGCTCCAACAGGAATCGGAAGTAGCCCGAGACGCCGATGGCGACCACCGCCGCGACCGCGATGTATTCCAGCAGCAGATCCCAGCCGATAAACCACCCCGCCAGCTCACCGAGGGAGACATAGCCGTAGGTGTATGCCGAACCCGCTTTCGGGACCATGCCCGCGAATTCGGCATAACACAGCGCGGCCGCGGCGCTGGCGACACCGGCGATGAGGAAGGAGATCAGCACCGAGGGCCCGGTGACGGAATGCGCGACCGATCCGGCGAGGGTGAAGATGCCCGCGCCGATAATGCCGCCGACGCCGATCGCCGTGAGCTGCCAGAGCCCGAGGTGCCGGGCCAGCCGCTCATCGGCGGGCGTGTCCTCCTCGACTTCCCGGAGGGGTTTGCGGCGCAACATCTGAGTGCGCAATTCCGCGAGGGCCATATGCGGATGTTCCTTTCTCTACTGCGATGCCCGATGGTGCATAACGCAGGTCACACTATGTGCTGGAGTCAGCGCCGATTGCCAGGGGTCAGCGAGCGCAGGAAGAATGCCAGGTTGGCGGGCCGTTCGGCGAGTCTGCGCATGAAGTAGCCGTACCACTGGTCGCCGTAGGGCAGATACACCCGCAGGCGGTGGCCCGCGCCCACCAGCCGCAGCTGTTCGGGCTCCCGAATGCCGTGCAGCATCTGGAACTCGAAATCCTCGCTGCCGCGGTAGCATTCGGTGGCGTACCGCTGCGCGGCCGCGATCATGGCCGGATCGTGGGTGGCCACCATCGGATAACCCTGGCCGTCCATGAGGATGCGCAGGCAGCGCAGATACGACAGGTCCACATCCGTCTTGCTTTGATAGGCCACGCTCGCGGGCTCCCGATAGGCGCCCTTGCACAACCGGATTCGCGAACCCGGTCCGGCCAGCGCCCGGCAGTCATCCGCGGTGCGCCGCAGATACGCCTGCAAGACCGTGCCCAGGTCGGGGAACTCCGCCCGCAGTTCCCGCACGATGCCCAGGGTGGAGTCGGTGGTGGTGTGATCCTCGGCGTCGATGGTCACCGCCACGCCCACGGCCGTTGCGGCGGAGCAGATTTCATGGGCGTGTGCGAGCGCGATGGCATGCCCGTCACGCGGCAGGGATTGGCCCAGCGCCGACAGCTTGAGCGAAACCTCCAGCGGCCGAGCGGTTCCGGCGGCGGACAGCTCCGCCAGCGCGGGCAGCAGGGACAGATAATGCGCCACAGTGGTCCGTGCCTGCTCGATCTCGGTGGTGTCCTCGCCGAGATAGTCGATGGAGATGAATCGACCGGAGCCGAGCAGGTTTTCGGCCGCCGTGATGGCGTCCAGCTCGGAGGTGCCCGCGACGAATCGATCCACCAGCTTCTTTGTGGCGAGCATACGGCTGATGGTGCGCTCCAGGCGCGGGGAGCGGGAGGCGGCCAGCATGGCGGGCCGCAGCAGTCCGGCGGTTGTCATCGGTTCTCCAGATCGGTGGCCTGATGCGGGTACAGGTGCTCGGTCGGCGGCACGAAGGTCTCCTTGATGGTGCGAGCGGAGGTCCACCGCAGCAGGTTCTGCGCCGAGCCCGCCTTGTCATTGGTGCCCGAGGCGCGCCCGCCGCCGAAGGGCTGCTGGCCGACCACCGCACCGGTGGGCTTGTCGTTGATGTAGAAATTGCCCGCCGCGAAGGTGAGCCGCTCGGTGGCCCGCGCGACCGCGGTCCGGTCGTCGGCGATGATCGATCCGGTGAGCCCGTAGGCCGAGCCCTCGTCGATGTATTCCATGGCGGTCTCGAAGGATCCGGCCACCGCGTCGTCGTAGACGTGCACGCTCAGGATGGGCCCGAAGTACTCGGTGCGGAACGCCTCGTCGGCGGGATCCTCGCCGAGCAGGATGGTCGGATCGACGAAGTATCCGACGCTGTCGTCGACGCTGCCGCCCGCGGCGATGGTGAGACCGGGGGTGGCCTTGGCGCGTGCGATGGCTTCGGCATTGCGCTCGAAGGCGTGCCGATCGATCACGGCCCCAACGAAATTCGTGAAATCGCTGACATCGCCGTAGCGCAGCGCCGCGGTCTTGTCGATCAGATCGTCACCCATGCGCGCCCACACCGACTTCGGGATGAACGCCCGCGAGGCCGCCGAGCACTTCTGGCCCTGATAGTCGAACGCGCCGCGCAGCAGCGCCGTGGTCAGCACCTCCGGATCCGCCGACGGGTGGGCGAGCACGAAATCCTTGCCGCCGGTCTCGCCGACGAGTCGCGGATAGGTCCGGTAATCGGCCAGATTGGCCGCCACCGCCCGCCACAGGTGCTGAAAGGTCTTGGTGGAACCGGTGAAATGCACCCCCGCGAGCCGCCGATCGGCCAGCACCACATCCGACACCTTGGGCCCGGCGCCATTGACCAGGTTGATCACACCGGGCGGCAGCCCCGCCGCCTCCAGCAGTTTCATGGTCCAGTACGCCGCGACCGATTGCGTCAGTGCGGGTTTCCAGATCACCGTATTGCCCATGAGCGCGGGCGCGGTGGGCAGATTGCCCGCGATGGCGGTGAAGTTGAACGGCGTGACGGCGTAGACGAACCCCTCGAGCGACCGGTATTCCAGGCGATTCCACACGCCCGGCGTCGAGATGGGCTGCTCGGCCAGGATCTGCCGCGCGAAATGCACATTGAACCGCCAGAAGTCGACCAGCTCGCAGGGCGCGTCGATCTCGGCCTGGTACGCGGTCTTGGACTGCCCGAGCATGGTTGCGGCGGCAATGGTTTCGCGCCACGGCCCGGCCAGCAGATCCGCGGCGCGCAGGAAGATGGCGGCGCGGTCCTCGAAGGACAGCGCCCGCCAGCCGGGCGCCGCCGCGGCGGCGGCCTCGACCGCGTCCTGGACATCGGCCGGTCCCGCCGCGGTGACGGTGCCCAGGGTCGCGGCGTGCCGGTGCGGCTGGACGACCTCGATGACCGATCCGTTCGTGCGGCGATACTGGCCGCCGATGACGTTGTGCACCTCGGTGGGCGTGGCGGCGAGTTCGGCCAGCTTCGCCTGCAGCCGGGCCCGTTCGGGGCTGCCGGGGGCGAAGGTTCCGACCGGTTCGTTGACCGGGGTGGGCGTGGTCGCGATGGCGTCCATGACGACTCCTTGTTCGATAGCGCGTTCGGGTCTGTGCGCTGGGACACATTCCGGTGACCGCGAGTCAACTACGCAAACCGCTCCCGAGATTGAGCCGAATGGACAAGGATTGGACCGATTTGTTGTTCAGTAGGCCGAAGGGCGGTGTCTCATGACCGCGGAAGCACTCACCGCCGATACCGACCTGTACGGTCTCGCGCAGCTGGTCGCGCATCAGGCCGGGGGCATGGTGTCCATCGAGGATCAGGCCTCGCACGTGCTGGCCTACTCCGCCTCCGGCGAGGCCGCCGATCCGCTGCGCATCCAATCCATCCTCGGCCGCGAGGGCCCACGCGACTATCTGCGGGTGCTGCGCGAATGGGGCGTCTTCGACCGCATCCGCCACACCGACGAGGTGATCGACGTCCCCGCGCACCCGGAGCTGAATATCAAGCGCCGCTTGGTGATCGGCATTCGGCGCGCGGCCGGGACCGGCGGCGCGGACGTGCTGGGCACCATCTGGCTGCAACAGGGCGACACCCCGTTCACCCCGGACGCGGCGCAGGTCATGCGCGGCGCGGCGGCCATTGCGGCGCGCATCATCACCCGCATCCTGGACGCGCCCTCCACCGAGGCGCTCATGAACCAGCGACTGTTCGGCGTGCGCGGTGAGGGCGTGGACGCCCCGTCCCTCGCCGGTGCGCTGCACCTGCCGACCTCCGGTCCGGCCGCGGTGCTGGGCTTCGCCGCCGCCGACCTGCCCGCCGGATCGGATCACGCCAATCTGGCCAGCGTGATCCGCCTGCACGCCAGCTCTTTCCGGCCCGATTCGGTCACCATGGCCTTCGCCGAACGGGTGTACGTCCTGCTGCCCGGCTACCGTTCCGAACCGGCGGTCACCGCCTGGGTCCGCCAGCTGGTAGACCGGCAGGAGCAGCGCGCGCCCACCCTGCGCGCCGCCATCGTGATCCCGGTGGCGGAGCTCGCGGCCGTGGCCGCGGCCCGCGCCGAGGTGGACCGGGTGCTCGACAGCACCGCCGCCACCTTCCCCAAGGGCCGGGTGACGACCCTCGCGGAGTCGCGTACCGCGGTGCTGCTCGGCGAGGTGCTCGATCTGCTGCGCGCGCGGCCCGAGCTGCACGATCCGCGCCTGCGGGCCCTGTTCGATTACGACCGAAGGCATTCGGCGAATCTGCACGACAGCGCGGAGACCTATCTGCGCGAGCACGGCGACGTCCGCCGCGCCGCCGCGGTGCTGCAGGTGCATCCGAATACGCTGCGCTACCGCATCCGCCGCGTCGAGGACATCACCGGCCTGGTCCTCACCGATCCGGCGGACCGGCTGCTGCTGGAACTCCAGCTGGCGCTGCACCGGCGCGAGCAACGTCCCCGTTAAGCCGGATTAACGTCCCCGCGTGCGGATCTCGCCTCTACGACCACTGGTAGCGGGCGTGTCGCGCGGCGACGCCGCGTACGAACGCCGAGCAATTCTTCGGAATTCATTGCTCCAAAACAGTGGGGCTGCCAGGATATGTCGCACGCGACCACCTCGATATGGAGCGGCCGTGATCGGTATTCCTTCCTTTTCTCGGCTCGTGTCTATTTTCAGGAGATCGACCATGACCGCGGGGCACATCTCCGATACGGGAGGGCCGCTGACATCCGGTCGGGAAGCCACTCGGGAATTGGTTCGGGAATTGTCTTCGGGGGCGGTGGAATCGCGCACCGGGATATTGCGCGTAACCGGTGATCCCGGCGGGGATTTCTATCTGATCGACGGGAACATAGTGATGGTGGCCTCGGCCGGGACGCCCGGTGTGCACGATCTGCTGATGCGGCCCGGGCGCACCTCCAGCGGTGCGGCGGATCTGCGGCTGGTGGCCATGATGGCGGCCCTCGACGGCGCCTTCTCCATTGCCTCGGGCTGGCTCGGCGATTGCCGCTGGCAGAGTTCGGCGGTGCCGCCGCCGGGGCTGGTGCCGATGCCGAGCATCGATTCGGGCTGGCTGCTGCTGGAGACCGAGCGGCGGCTGCGGGCCCTGGCGCACGGTCCGGTGTCACCGCATCGAAATCACCTCTCGCTCACCGACCGCGGCCGCGCGCTGCTGGCCGGATCGGAGCGAACGGCCTGGCAGGACATCCTGTTCTGGGTCAATGGCCGGCGCACCTGCCGCGATATCGCGCTGCTGCTCAGCCGCGGGCTCTACGCGGTGACCGTCGAGGTGTCGCGCATGTTGGACGCCGGGGTCCTGGTCATCACGCCGGTGCGCCCCGAGGTCCCCGAGCAGCCGCCGCCGCGCCCGGGCACGCCCCGCTCGGTGCTACCGCGCCGCCGCCGCGGTGCCAGCGGCATCAACGACACCCTGCCCACGCCGTCACCGCGCGCCGCGAGCTCGGGACGTCAGGCTTCCACCCCCGTACGGGAACAAGAAAGGACGACATGAGTACACCCACCAGCACCGGTGTCGGCAGTCTTTCGGACAGGGTCGGGCTCCTAGTGAAGGCGCTACGGTCCGAGGCGCCGGATTGCATTGCCGCCGGCGCGATCGATATGGCGACGGGAATGCTGCTGTCGGTCGACACGATCGACAATCATCCGCCGGAAGTTCTCGATCTGCTCGCCGCGGCCACGCTGGATATCTTCCAGGGCCGCAATGTGACCATGATCGATGATATCTGGAAGGAACGGCGCGGAATACGAACCGACCGCCATTATTTCCTGGAAATTCTGGTGAACAGCGACAACCTCACCCACCTTTTCATTCGCACCGAAAGTCGGGAGGACGTCGTCGTGGTGGTGGTCTGTCGCAAGACCGTCAATGTCGGCATGCTGTTCGCACAGGCCCGGCGCGTGCTCAAAGACGCCGGGCGACTGTGACTTCGCGTCTCGCAATTCTCGGGCGACCCTCCGGGCGTCCGACACGGACTCCGGGTGCCGCTGCTCTGGCGTCGGGTGCGCACACCTGACGTGGCCCCGGACGCACTCCCGGCCGAACGCCCCTCACCCTCGGCCGGGAGTGCCCGTATCACGCCGTCGCTCAGGTGGTCACCTTGTGCCAGTTGCTGCCGCCGGGCCCCTGGATCTTGTAGGGGATGGTCTTCTTGGTTCCGTAGAAGTCGCTGCCGGAGGTCAGGGTGCCCAGGCTGGCCTCGAGGGATTTGGCGTACTCGTAGGAGTTGCAGGTGGACAGGTAAATATCGCCGGTGTATCCGGTGGGGATGATCTGCTTGAGAATGCCCGCCAGGGTGGCGGCTTCGAAGGACATGGCCGGGCCGGTGTCGTCCGCGTCGCCGATCTCTTCGTCGTTGCCGTGCGCGGTGATGAAGAGGTTCTCCTTCTTCTCCAGCCGGATGCCACCGGGCCACAACTTCTTGTTGTAGGCGTAGGCGATGCCGAAGCTATCGCTCTTGTCGGTGTAGGAGTCCTTGTAGCCCTTGTCGACGATGCTCATGTCCTTGGCTACGAATACCAGAATCATTGTCTTGTCGTTTCTTTGCAAACGAAAGCATAACCCCGAGCGGAAGTCATTGTGTCCGTTAAGCTTTCAGCCACTCTGGCGTGTCGAGTGTAACGCCGGACGCATGTGCATCGCGGACGTTTTGGACACCCGACCGAGAGGTATGCGCCGAGTGGCCCAGATCACATTTTGATCGCAGTTCGCCCCAATCGACGCAAACCCTTTTCAGGTTCTTTGCACTGTCTTTACGATTTTGCCGTTCGTTGTTCTCCATGGCGTCGTGCTGTCACAGCTGCGCCCGCCGCTCGCTCTCGATGCCAGTACATGTTGACCGATGAACCGGACTGGCTCGCCGCTCCGGCGAAGGAGAAATATGTCCACCGACACCGATCAAGCACTCCGGACGTCGCTTCCGCGATTGGCAACAGTGGTGCGATACGACCTACCCGCCTCGGTGGTGGTCTTCCTGGTCGCGCTGCCCCTCTCCCTCGGGATTGCCGTCGCATCCAATGCACTGGTCGAGGTCGGCCTCATAGCCGCCGTCGTAGGCGGAGTGGTAGCCGGTGTGCTCGGCGGATCGAATCTTCAGGTGAGTGGCCCGGCGGCGGGCCTGACCGTGGTCGTCGTCGAGACCATCGACAAGTTCGGCTGGCGTGGAGCCTGTTTCATCACCGCGGCGGCGGGCGTATTACAGATCGTCTTCGGGCTCAGCAGGATTGCGCGCGGGGCGCTGGCCATCGCGCCCGTGGTGGTGTACGCCATGCTCGCGGGCATCGGCATCACCATCGCCTTGCAGCAGGTGCACGTGCTGCTGGGCGGTTCGTCGCACAGTACGGCGGTGCAGAACATCGCCGCACTGCCGCAGCAGCTGCTCGATGTGCACGGGGAGGCGGTGGTCATCGGCTGCGCCGTGATCGCCATCATGGTCGGCTGGCGCTGGATGCCGCCGCGGGTGCGGGTGATCCCCGGGCCGCTGGTCGCGGTATTGGGCGGCACCGCACTGGCATTCGCGCTGCCGGGGGACGCGGACCGGGTGCGGCTGGACGGATCGCTCTTCGATGCCGTCGGCCTGCCGGAGATTCCGGATCAGAGCTGGGGCGTCATCGCCCTGTCCGTCCTGACCATCGCGCTCATCGCGAGTGTGGAGAGCCTGCTGTCGGCGGTCGCCGTCGACAGGATGGCGGGCGGGAGCCGCACGAACTTCGACCGCGAACTGCTCGGGCAGGGCGCGGCCAATCTGACCTCCGGCCTGCTGGGCGGTCTGCCCGTGACCGGAGTGATCGTGCGCAGCGCCACCAATGTGCAGGCCGGGGCGCGCACCCGCGCATCCGGTGTGCTGCACGGCATCTGGGTGCTGGTCTTCGCCGTCGCGCTGGTGGGCATGGTGCAGCAGATTCCCAGGGCCGCGCTGGCCGGTCTGCTCATTGTTGTCGGTGTCCAATTGGTGAAGCTGGCCCATATCAAGCTCGCGCACCGCACCGGCGATCTGGCGGTGTACGCCATCACCATCGCGGGCGTGGTGCTGCTCAACCTCCTCGAAGGCGTGCTCATCGGCCTGGAGGTGGCCTTCGCGCTGCTGCTGTGGCGAGTGGTGCGCGTCGCGGTCGCCGCCTCGGCCATCGACTCGCGCCGCTGGCTGGTCACCATCGATGGCGTCTGCACCTTCCTGGCGCTGCCCAAGCTCACCAAGGAACTGGCGAAAATCCCTGCCGGAGCGGCCGTTACGCTCGAGATGACGGTCGACTTCCTGGACCACGCCGCCTGCGAGGCGCTGGAGGAGTGGATGCGCGGCCATCGCGCCGACGGCGGCAGCGTCGAATGCGTGGAAATGGGTTCGGCGCGCATGGCCAATGCCGGTTCCGGCCCGCCGACGCGCGGTCACGGCCGCCGCATCCTCAATGATGTGCTCGGCCCCCGGCGGCGCACCGGCGCGCGGGTCGACCCGATCGTGGCCGGTATCGCGACCTATCACCGCAGTCACGCCCATGTCATGCGCCCGCACCTGGGCGAGATGCTCGACGGGCAGGAACCCGACGCCCTCTTCCTGAACTGCGCCGATTCCCGGATCGTGCCCAATGTCATCACCAATAGCGGTCCGGGCGATCTGTTCACCGTGCGCAATGTGGGCAATCTGATTCCCGCGCACGGCCGCGATGCCTCCATGGAGGCCGCCATCGTCTACGCCCTCGACAAACTCGATGTGCGCTCGGTGGTGGCGTGCGGGCATTCCGGTTGCGGCGCAATGGATGCGCTGTACCGGGAGGCCGTCACCGGATCGGGTCTGGACGACTGGCTGGCCCATGCCCGGTCGAGTCTGGCGGCCTTCCACGGCGGGCACCGGGTGGGGCGGGCGGCCGCGGCGGCGGGCTTCGGGCCGATCGACCAGCTGGGCATGGTGAACGTGGCCGTGCAATTGGAGACGCTCTACGCCCATCCGGTGGTCCGCCGGGGCGTGGAGGAGCGCGGCGTGGTGCTGTCCGGCCTGTTCTTCGATATCGCGACCGCCAGAGTGGTGGAGGTCACGGTCGACGGCATTGCCGAAATCGATGACCTGAACCACCCGGTGGCCGAGCCGCAACCGGCCTGAAAATCCCGGTCTACCGGGGCGATGGCGCAGAGTAGCCAGCATGGTGCGGGCGTGACCTCACACAAGGTTCACGCCCGTTTTACATTGTGACTCAGGTTTTCTCAGCCTTTGCTAAGATTTTACTTTTATCCTGTCGGCAGCTCGTCCGGTGAGTCTGTGGCCAATGCCGCCCACAGCATCAATTCGATGCCCGCAGAACATGTTCGACGTCTTTCGGAGCGAGTGCTCCGGAGAAGGAGCCGAGATGTCCCTCGACACCGATTCACCGCCAGGCAGACCGACTGACCGGTTCAACAATTGGTTGCGCCACGATTTGCCGGCCTCATTCGTCGTCTTCCTCGTCGCCCTGCCCTTGTCGCTGGGCATTGCCGTCGCCTCCGACGCCCCCATTGCCGCCGGTCTCATAGCCGCCGTAGTGGGCGGCGTGGTGGTGGGCCTGCTCGGCGGTTCGCCCTTGCAGGTGAGCGGCCCGGCCGCGGGCCTGACCGTGGTGGTCGCCGAGACCATCAGCAAATTCGGCTGGAAGACAGCCTGTTTCATTACCGTCGCGGCCGGAGCGCTGCAGATCCTGTTCGGCCTGAGCCGGATCGCCCGCGCCGCGCTGGCCATCGCGCCGGTCGTGGTGCACGCCATGCTCGCCGGAATCGGCATCACCATCGCGCTGCAGCAGCTGCATGTGCTGCTGGGCGGGTCCTCGCACAGCACGGCCTTCCAGAACATCGTGCAGCTGCCCGGTGAACTGACCAGCCTGCACGGCAACGACCTGCTCATCGGCTCGGTCGTCATCGCCGTCATGCTGGGCTGGAAATACATGCCCGGGAAGCTGAGGGTGCTTCCCGGACCGCTGGTCGCCGTCGTCGCGGGCACACTGCTGTCGCTGGTGGTGCCCGGCACTGTGGAGCGAATCGTCTTGAGCGGCTCGCTGTTCGACGCCATCGGGCTGCCGGAGATTCCCAGTGGGGGCTGGGGGGCCGTCGCGCTCGCGGTGCTGACCATCGCGCTCATCGCCAGCGTCGAGAGCCTGCTGTCCGCGGTCGCCGTGGACAAGATGCACACCGGCCCGCGCACCAATTTCGACAAGGAGCTCATGGCCCAGGGCGCCGCCAATATGACCTCCGGGCTGCTCGGCGGCCTGCCGGTCACCGGCGTCATCGTGCGCAGCGCCACCAATGTGCAGGCCGGGGCCCGCACCCGCGCCTCGGCCTTCCTGCACGGCATCTGGATCCTGGTGTTCTCGGTGGCCCTGGTCGCCGTGGTGCAGCAGATTCCGAAGTCCGCGCTGGCCGGTCTGCTCATCGTGGTCGGCATCCAGCTGGTCAAGACCGCCCACATCAAACTGGCGCACCGCACCGGCGATCTGCTCGTCTATGTCGTCACCGTGCTGGGCGTGGTCTTCCTGAACCTCCTCGAAGGCGTGCTCGTCGGCCTGGTGCTGGCCTTCGCGCTGCTGCTGTGGCGCGTGGTCAAGGTCGTGATCGTGGCCGGGCCGGTGGAGGGCGCCGACAACTGGCTGATCAGCGTGGACGGCACCTGCACCTTCCTGGCGCTGCCCAAGCTGTCCAAGGAACTGGTGAAGGTGCCCGCCGGGGCCGACGTACTGATCGAGATGAGCGTCGACTTCCTCGACCACGCCGCCTACGAGGCCATCCACGACTGGGCGCGCCAGCACGAAACCACCGGCGGCCGCGTCGATTTCGTCGAACTGGGCACGGTCCCCATGGCCGATGCCGTGACCGGCCCGCCGGTCCGCGGCCACGCCCGCAATCTGCTCGACGATGTGCTGCGCCCCTGGCGCAAGGGCGAGGACGGCAACCCGGTCACCGCCGGTGTCGCCGAATACCACCGCCGCCACGCCCACGTGGTCCGCCCGCACCTGGACGAACTGCGCGACGGCCAGAACCCGCACTCGCTCTTCCTCACCTGCGCGGATTCCCGCATCGTGCCCAATGTCATCACCAATACCGGGCCCGGCGACCTGTTCACCGTCCGCAATGTCGGCAACCTGGTGCCCCCGCAGGGCCGCGACAGCTCCATCGAAGCGGCCCTGTCCTTCGCCCTGGACGAACTCCAGGTCGATCACGTTGTGGTGTGCGGACATTCGTCCTGCGGCGCCATGAATGCCCTGCTGGCGGATCCGCCCAGCGGCCCCGGCCTGGGCGCCTGGCTCCGCAATGCGGCCCCCAGCCTGGACCGCTTCCGCCGCGGCCACCCGGTCGCCTTCGCCGCCGCCCGCGCGGGCTTCGGCGTCCCCGACCAACTGGCCATGGTCAATGTCGCGGTCCAACTGGAAACCCTCTCGGCCCACCCGGTGGTCCGCCGCGCCATTCACGAACGCGGAGTAGCCCTGTCGGGCCTGTTCTTCGATATCGGCACCGCCCGGGTCCTCGAAGTACGGCCCGACGGCATCGCCGAAATCGACGACGCCGACCTATCCGCCGAGTTGGCCGCCGCCATGAGCTGACGGCCACTACGCACCCCTTCTCGCTGGTGCACACCCTCTATAGAGGGTGTGCACCAGCGAGAAGGGGTGCGTACCGGTGCATTACCTCCTTGGGGTGATGGCGGATTGGGGGCTTTCCCGGAGGGCGGGGGGCGCGGGCGGACGTAATCTGGGCTGTGTGAGCACCGAGATTGATCCGGATCCGCGGACCGCGGGGGAGTCGCCGGAAAGTGCGACGGGGAAGTGGCGGCGCTGGCGCGCCTTGCGAGGGCACGTGGCGGATCGGCCTACGCTGAACGTCGTCTACCGCATCGCGGTGGGCGTGCTCGGTGTCGCGGTACTGGTGGTCGGGATTCTCGCGATTCCGTATCCGGGCCCGGGCTGGCTGATCGTTTTCGCGGGGCTGGGGATCCTGGCCACCGAATTCGCCTGGGAGCATCGGACTCTGCACTGGACGCACGGGCGGTATCGGCGGGTCATGGACTGGTATTCCGCGCAGGGATGGCTGGTCAAGGGGCTTGGTGCGGTGGCGACGCTCGCCCTCGTACTGGCGACGCTGTGGCTGCTCGGAACCTTCGGCGTCGTCGGCGACCTGATCGGAGTCGAATGGGAACCACTGCGCAGTCCGCTGTTCCGGTGAACATCGGGCCGGTGATCGTGCCTGGCACGGAACTGCTCCGGCCGGAGTGGCTGGGGGAGCGCATTGCCGATATGGGGATCTCCTGTGGCACCGGCGACGTCCGCGTCTCCGGCACCCTGTGGTGGTGCATGGCCGCCTCCTCGCTGGTGAAACCGATCGTGGTCGCCTATGCGCACGATGACGAGGACTTCGACCCCACCCTCGAACATCTGGCCCTCGAGATTCGCCCCGACGGCGGGATCGAGCAGGTCCTCCAGATCACGCCCGAGGCGGTGGCCGCGCTCGCGTCCGGTGCACACCCGGAGGCCGGGATCCGGCTCGAGCCGGGCGTCGAACTCGAGCCGGGTATCGAACTCGAGCTGGGTATCGAACTCGAGCCCGTCGTGCCGGAACCGGCGGTCGCGTCGCCCTCGGGCGACATGACCGTGGCCCAGGCGGGAGCCTGCGCCGGCCGCGCGTGCGACACGCTCGGCTGGGAGATTCCGCGCACCGGTGCGGGGCCGCTGCTGCGGCACACCCTCTCGCAGGTCATTCCGGTGGTGTCGCGCGTGTCGGGCGCGGGCGAGGCGTCGCTCTGGGTGATCGTCGCCGACGCTATCGGCAATCGCGCCCTGGACGCGGGCGATGAAGAGGTGGGGGCGCATCTGGCGCGCGAGGTGGCCGGACGGCTGCCGGTACCGCGCTTCAGTGATATCGGCGGGCGCACTTTTGTGCGTCGTATCTCCTGCTGCCTGGTCTTCGAGGTGCCGGGCTGCGAAATGTGCACCAGCTGCCCGAAACGTCCTGCGGCGCAACGGGAACAGCTGCTGGCGGAGTTGGCGGCGCGCGGCTGAGCTGCTTCGACGCGGTGCGGGGCGGGCCCGCGGAGACGGGGCCGGGACGGTCGGATCAGCCCGCGCCGCGACGGTCGGAAGGTCTCGGCGGCGTGGGCGGATCGCGTTCGCGGCACGTGCGCCGGGTCGCCGGGGCCCCCGGCGGCGACGCGACGGCATGGTCCATCGACGCGGGGCCGGGACCATGCCGATAGCATGGTGCGCGCCGGAGTCTTGCCTGTCGTGCACCGCCACGAGGCAGGACCGGCCATCCGAATAAGATCGGCGAGGCGCCCCCTCGCCTACGATACTGCCAAGGAGTGCGCAGCCGTGAACACCTCACCGCCGAAATCCCCAGCCGCCCTCGTCCGGGTGCCGGCCGGGACTACGGCGGGTGCCGCGGTGCGCGAGGCGGACCTGCCCAGCAAGGGCCCGGACGCGGTCATCGTCGTGCGCGACGACGAGGGCAACCTCAAGGACCTGTCCTGGATTCCGGACACCGACGTCGAGGTCGAGGCCGTCACCGCCGACTCCCCGGACGGCCGCAATGTGATCCGGCATTCGGCCGCGCACGTGCTGGCCCAGGCCGTGCAGCAGGAGTTCCCCGAGGCCAAGCTCGGCATCGGCCCGTTCATCAAGGACGGCTTCTACTACGACTTCCAGGTCGACCGCCCCTTCACCCCCGAGGATCTGGCCAAGCTGGAATCCCGGATGAAGAAGATCGTCAAAGGCGCGCAGCGTTTTTCGCGGCGCGTGGTCGAGGTCGAGGACGCCCGCGTCGAACTGTCCAAGGAGCCGTTCAAGCTGGAGCTCATCTCCGACAAGTCGGGTATCGACGATCCGGAGATCATGGAGGTCGGCGGTAAAGAGCTGACCATCTACGACAATCTGGATCCGCGCACCGGCGAGAAGCTGTGGGGCGATCTGTGCCGCGGCCCGCACATCCCGACCACCAAGTACATTCCGGCCTTCAAGCTGACCCGCTCCTCGGCCGCCTACTGGCGCGGCGATCAGAGCCGCGAGGATCTGCAGCGCATATACGGCACCGCGTGGGAATCCCCGGAGGCCCAGGACGAGTACCTGCGCCTGCTGGAAGAGGCCGAGAAGCGCGACCACCGCAAGCTGGGCCTGGAACTGGATCTGTTCTCGTTCCCGGACGAGCTGGGCTCGGGCCTGCCGGTGTTCCACCCCAAGGGCGGCATCATCCGCAAGGAGCTCGAGGACTACTCGCGGCGTCGGCATATCGCCGCGGGCTACGAGTTCGTCAATACCCCGCACATCACCAAGGGCCATCTGTTCGAGGTCTCCGGCCACCTGGACTGGTACCGCGACGGCATGTTCCCGGCCATGCACCTGGACGCCGAACTCAACGAGGACGGCACGGTGCGCAAGCCCGGCCAGGACTACTACGTCAAGCCGATGAACTGCCCCATGCACAACCTGATCTTCCGGTCGCGCGGCCGGTCGTACCGGGAGCTGCCGCTGCGCATGTTCGAGTTCGGCTCGGTGTACCGCTACGAGAAGTCCGGCGTGGTGCACGGCCTGACCCGCGTGCGCGGTATGACCCAGGACGACGCGCACATCTACTGCACCAAGGAGCAGATGCACGCGGAGCTCACCTCCACGCTGCAGTTCGTGCTCTCGCTGCTGCGCGATTACGGCCTCGACGACTTCTACCTCGAGCTGTCCACCAAGGACCCGAAGAAGTTCGTGGGCTCCGACGAGCTGTGGGAGGAGGCCACCGAAACCCTGCGCAAGGTGGCCACCGACTCCGGTCTGGAGCTGGTGCCGGATCCGGGCGGGGCCGCGTTCTACGGTCCCAAGATCTCCGTGCAGGCCAAGGACGCCCTGGGCCGCACCTGGCAGATGTCGACCATTCAGCTCGACTTCAACCTGCCCGAGCGCTTCGAGCTGGAGTACACCGGCTCCGACGGCTCCAAGCATCGCCCGGTCATGATCCACCGCGCGCTGTTCGGTTCCATCGAGCGCTTCTTCGGCGTGCTCACCGA
This sequence comes from Nocardia crassostreae, assembly GCF_001613405.1. Lineage (GTDB taxonomy): Bacteria > Actinomycetota > Actinomycetes > Mycobacteriales > Mycobacteriaceae > Nocardia > Nocardia crassostreae. The sequence goes on along the minus strand of NZ_BDCH01000019.1, from coordinate 33,711 downwards.
GCACTACGCGGGCGCGTTCCCGGCCTGGCTGGCCCCGGTGCAGGTGGTGGGCATCCCGGTCGCCGAGACCTTCGCCGAGCATTTGGACGCCGTCGTCGAAGAGCTTGCCGCGCAGGGCATTCGCGCCGAGGTCGATCGCAGCGACGACCGCATGCAGAAGAAGATCTTCAACCAGACCGCGCAGAAGATCCCGTTCATGCTGCTGGCCGGGGCGCGCGATGTGGAGGCGGGCGCGGTGAGCTTCCGCTTCCGCGACGGCACCCAGGTCAACGGTGTGCCGGTGGCCGACGCCATCGCCACCATTGTCGATTGGATTCAGCGGCGCGACAACAGCTCTCCCACGGCGGAGGGGTTCGAAATTCGGAGCGCCAACGCATGAGTGAGGTTACGGCGTCCGGCAATCTCGATAACGAGACTGCCGCGCAAGAAGATTCGGCACCGAGCGAGCAGATCGTGGATGTGGGTGCGGGGGATCCGGATCGCCTGCAGCGGCTGTGGACGCCGTACCGCATGTCCTATATCACCGGCGCGGCCGTCGACGAGGGGCGGAATGCGGACGTGCCCAAGAAGACCGGGCATCCCTTCACCGATATCCCGCAGATGACCGATGAGGACGGGCTCATCCTGGCGCGCGGCCAGTGGGTGTACGCGGTGCTGAACCTGTACCCGTACAACCCCGGCCACACGATGGTCGTGCCCTACCGCCGCGTGGCCAATCTGGAGGACCTCACCGCCGAGGAGAGCGCCGAGCTGATGGCGTTCACCCAGCAGGCCATTCGCGTCATGAAGCGGGTCTCGCGACCCGAGGGTTTCAATGTCGGTCTGAATCTCGGTGGCGTTGCCGGGGGTTCACTCGCCGATCACCTGCACCAACACATCGTGCCCCGCTGGAGTGGCGACGCGAACTTCATTACCGTCGTCGGCGGAGTGAAGGTCATGCCACAGCTGCTGCGGGAAACCCGGGCGCTGCTGGCGGAGGCATGGAAGGAATCCGAGTAGCGTGCTGAGCTTCTTCGGTCGCGAAACGTTCGCCAAAGCGACTGCGCCCCTGGGCAAAGCCTTGGTGAGCACCGGCCTCACACCGGACGCGATGACGCTGATCGGCACCACCGCCTCGATTGCCGCCGCCGTGACACTGTTCCCGTCGGGTCACCTGTTCTGGGGCACCATGGTGATCTGGCTGTTCGTCATGTTCGACATGCTCGACGGCGCCATGGCGCGCGCCCGCGGCGGCGGCACGAAATACGGTGCGGTCCTGGACGCCACCTGTGACCGGGTGGCGGACGGCGCCATCTTCGCCGGGCTGGCCTGGTGGGCGGTGTACCACGAGGGCTCCAAGCATCTGTTCGCGGCGACGCTGGTGGTGCTGGTGACCTCGCAGGTCATCTCCTACGCCAAGGCGCGCGCCGAGGCCAGCGGGCTCTCGGCCGACGGCGGCATCATCGAGCGGCCGGACCGCCTCGTCATCATGCTGGTCGGCGCCGGATTCACCGGTATCGGCGGGCATTTCGGCATCGAGTGGCTGAGCTACGCGGTCTACGCGGCCATGTACGTCCTGGCGGTGCTGAGCATCGTCACCGTCTTCCAGCGAGTGCTGGCGGTGCGCAATTCGCCGGGCGCGCGCGAGGTTATTCCGATGGCGGTCAAGGCTCCGGAGGAACCGCAGCGGTGAGCACCTCTTTCACGTCCGCGATGACCGACAAGGCGTACGCGGCCGGGTGGCGGCTGGTGCGCGCACTCCCGGAGGGGATGGCGCGCAAGGGTTTCGACGCCGGAGCCGACTTCGCCGCGCGAAAGGTCAACAGGGCCGCGCAGCGGGGACAGCAGAATCAGTTGCGGCGCAATCTCGCTCGCGTGCTCGGCGCGACGCCCGAGCAGGTGCCCGACAGCTTGATTCGCGACAGCATGCGCTCCTACGCCCGCTATTGGCGCGAGGCGTTCCGGCTGCCGTCCATGGACTACGCCGCCATCGGGCGGATGACCGTCGAGGGCGTCGAGAATCTGGAAGCCGCCCTGGCACGCGGGCGCGGCGTGGTGCTGGCGCTGCCGCATTCCGGCAACTGGGATATGGCCGGAGTGTGGCTGGTGCAGAACCACGGCGGGCTGTCCACCGTGGCCGAACGGCTGCAACCGGAATCGCTGTACGAGCGCTTCCTGGCCTATCGCGAGAGCCTCGGCTTCGAGGTCTTCCCGCTCACCGGCGGCGAACAGCCGCCGTTCCCGATCCTGGCGGATCGGTTGCGGCAGAACAAAGTCGTCTGTCTCATGGGCGAACGCGATCTCACCGGCAAAGGCGTGCCCGTCGACTTCTTCGGTGAGCGCACGTGGATGCCCGCCGGTGCGGCCAAACTGGCCGCCGAGACCGGGGCGGCGCTCATCCCGGTGCACTGCTGGTTCAACACCGAAGGCCGCGGCGGGGCATCCTGGGGTATGAAGACCGAGGCGCCCCTGGATGTTTCGGCCGGTGTGGCCGCGGCGACCCAGGCGCTGGCGGACCGGTTCGCGGCCAATATCGCCGCCCATCCCGCCGACTGGCACATGCTGCAACCACTGTGGGAAAGTGATTTGTCGCAGGCCCGCCGCGATCGCATCGCGGCGGCGCAACAGGCACTGGGGTATCGGGAACCGGGCGCTGACACCGGAACCGAGGGGCGTAGGGGAGACGGCGCGCTATGAGAATCGGCATGGTTTGCCCGTACTCGTTCGACGTTCCGGGCGGTGTGCAAGCCCATGTCGTGGAATTGGCGCAGGTGCTCATCGAGCGCGGGCACAAGGTGAGCGTGCTCGCGCCCGCCGCCGAGGACACGCCGCTGCCGGATTACGTGGTGTCGGCGGGCAAGGCGGTGGCGATTCCCTACAACGGGTCGGTGGCGCGACTGTCCTTCGGGCCCACGGCGTATACGCGCATCCGGCGCTGGATCGCCGAGAACGATTTCGACGTGCTGCACATTCACGAGCCGAACGCGCCGAGCCTGTCCATGCTGGCCTTGAAGATCGCCGAGGGGCCGATTGTGGCCACCTTCCACACCTCGACCACGAAATCGCTGGTGCTCAGCACTTTTCAGGGTGTGCTGCGGCCGTATCACGAGAAGATCAGCGGACGCATCGCGGTCTCGGAGCTGGCGCGGCGCTGGCAGGTGGAGGCCCTCGGCGGTGACGCCGTGGAGATCCCCAATGGCGTCGACGTGCCGTTCTTCGCGCACGCGCCGCTGCTGGCGGGGTATCCGCGGGCGGGCGGCACGGTGCTGTTCCTGGGCCGCTACGACGAACCGCGCAAGGGTATGGAGGTGCTGCTCGGCGCGCTGCCCGCGCTGGTGGCGCGCCATCCCGAGGTGGAGGTGCTGATCGTGGGCCGCGGCGACGAGGAGCGCCTGCGCCGCGAGGCCGGTGCGCTCGCCTCGCATCTGCGTTTCCTCGGGCAGGTCTCGGATGCGGAGAAGGCCTCGGCCATGCGCAGCGCCGATGTCTACTGCGCGCCCAATCTCGGCGGCGAGAGCTTCGGCATCGTCCTGGTCGAGGCCATGGCCGCCGGGACCGCGGTCGTGGCCAGCGAACTCGACGCCTTCCGGCGCGTGCTGCGCGACGGCACCGCCGGGCTGCTCGTCCCCGTCGGCGATTCCGCCCGGCTCGCCACGGCTCTCGATGCGCTGCTCACCGACACCGGCCGCCGCGAGGAGTTCATTCGCACGGCCAATCAGGTTGTCGGCGAATACGATTGGCCGGTGGTGGCGGAACAGATCCTGCGCGTCTACGAGACCGTCACCGTCGGTGACGTGCGTGTGAGGACCGCCGGATGATCACTTTCTCCGCGACCACGATTCTGGTCCTCGCGCTCGTCGCGGCCATTGTCATCACCGTCGGCGTCTGGGCCTACACCACGGCGAACCGCCTCGATCGCCTGCACGTGCGCACCGATCAGGCCCGCCACGCCCTGGACGCGGCGCTCGCGCGGCGCGCGGTGGTGGCCCGCTCGGTGGCCACCACCATCTCCGGTCTCGGGGGCGACCCGGAGCTCGTGGAACAGGCCCGCCGCTTGGTCGCGCTGGCCGACCGCGCCGAACGGGTAAACTGGCGCGATCGCGAAGCCGTCGAGAACCAGCTGGCCGCAGCGCTTTCCGCGGTCGATATCGCGCTGCTGCCGCCGCAATTGGTGGCCGAGCTGGCCGATGCGGAGGCCCGCGTGCTCATTGCCCGCCGCTTCCACAACGACGCCGTGCGCGACACCCTCGCACTGCGCACCCGCCGCCTGGTCCGCACCCTGCACCTCGGCGGTACCGCGCCGCTGCCGACCTATTTCGAGATCGCCGAGCGCGTCACGCCCGCGGCCTCCACCGGTCTGGATGTGGATATCGTCCGCACCTCGGCCCGCGTGGTGCTGCTCGACGAGGACGATCGCGTCCTGCTCCTGCGCGGCGTCGATCCCAAGGTGCCCGACGTCCCGTTCTGGTTCACCATCGGCGGCGGCGTGAATCCCGGCGAATCCTTGCGGGAAGCCGCTGTTCGCGAGCTCTACGAAGAAACCGGCCACCCCGCCGATTCGTCCATGCTGCGGGGTCCGCTGTGGCGGCGGGTCGCCGTTTTCCCCTTCAATGGCGAATTGATTCGCTCCGAAGAACTGTTCTTCGCCCTGCGCACCAAGAATTTCGATCCGGTGCCCGCCAATCTCGACTACGTCGAACGCCGCTCCATCAACGGCAACAAATGGTGCACCCCCGCCGATATCGCCGCCCTCGATCATTCCGGCGAGACCGTGTACCCCTACCACCTGGACCAACTGCTGGACGAGGCCGTCTCCGCGGCCGATGCCGACGCCGATCCGGAAGTCCGCTCCATTCGCTGACGCGCCTTGTTCCGGAATTGGCCGAGCGCCAACCAGATAACCGGTGGTTACCATTGGTGGCGTTCGGGCTGGATAGGTCAGGCCCCGACTATCCCGGAGCCGCGCGCGGGTCGCTCAGAGGAATATTCCGATTCCGGCGAGCGCAACAACTGCCGCAAACCAGATTGCGGTAGCCAGCAGCGTGATGAGAATTGTTTCTTCCTTTCTTGCGGTCCCGCATCATGCGGGTATGGAGTTAATCCGCAGCAAAACGTGACGTGTTTCATGAAATCGCCCCCGGAATCAAAATAGGCGCCTGACGGGTGCGTCCTACGTCGGTCCGGTGGGTGGGATCGGCCGCCGAAACCGTGCGGACGCACGCATAGCCGGGTCTACGGTTCCGGCATGAAACTGATGTACGCGCTGTGGGGCGCCGAGGCGGGGGAGCGTCTGCACTCCGCCGAGCTGCGGCGCCGACTGGCGGATCTGGGCGCGACCGAACTCCAGGTGAATGTGCGCGACGCCGCGGTGGATGCGGCGCAGCTGCGGCACACGACCTACGACGAGCCGATCGCCGCCATCGTGAGCGTCCGCACCGACGGCGACCACGAAAACGTCACCGCCGCACTGGCTTCGGTGGCGGACGAGGTCAATGGCTGGGTCGTCGACGAGCGGACGCCCATCGTGCCGCCGCCGGTCGGGAACGGGGTGCGCACCGATGCGCTGGCCAATATCGCGCTGCTGCGCATTCCCGCCGATCTCACCCGCGCGGAATGGCTGCATCGCTGGCACGACCTGCACACCCCGGTCGCCATCGAAACCCAGGACACCTTCGGCTACGTCCAGAACACCGTGGTCGAGCCGGTGACCGCCGGTAATCGCGTCGATGCCCTGGTCGAGGAGCTGTTCCCGATGGCGGCCATGACCAGCCTGCACGCCTTCTACGGCAGCGGGGGTGACGAGGCCGAGCTACAGCGCCGCATGACCCGCATGATGGAGAGCGTGGTCGGCTTCGGTGCGCACCTCGACCTCGACATCGTTCCCACCAGCCGTTACGTGTACAAGCTGGGGTGACGGACGCCCGTGGCGAGCTCGGCGGTGAGCGCGCCCAGCGCGGCGCGACCCGCCTCCGCATCGGGGGCGTCGAGCATGGCCTTGACCAGGGCGGTGCCCACGATCACGCCATCGGCGAAGGCCGCGACCTCGGCGGCCTGGGTCGCATCGGCAATGCCGATGCCGACGCAGACCGGGAGGCCGGTGGCGGCTCTGATGCGGCGCACCAGATCCTGCGCGGTCGCGCCCGCCGTGGTGCGGGTGCCGGTGACCCCCATCAGGGCGGAGGCGTAGAGGAATCCGCTTCCGGCTCCGGCGATTTCGTGGAGTCGCTCGGTGGTGCTGCTGGGCGCGACCACGAAGACGGTGGCGAGATCGTGTGCGGCGGCATGCTTTCGCCACAGGTCGGATTCCTGGACGGGCAGGTCGGGCAGGATGACGCCCGCGCCGCCCGCTGCGGCCAGTTCGGTGGCGAAGCGCTCGATGCCGTAGCGGTCGATCGGATTCCAGTACGTCATCACCAGGACGGGTTTGCCGGTGGCGGCGTGGGCCTCGCGCACCGTGCGCAGTACATCGGCAATGCGGACGCCGCCGCGCAGCGCGATATCGTCGGCGGTCTGGATGACCGGGCCGTCCAGCACCGGATCACTGTGCGGCAGGCCGACTTCGAGAATATCCGCGCCGCTGGTCAGCACCGTCTCGATGGCGGCGATACCGCCGTCGACGGTGGGGATGCCCGCCGGGAGATACCCGATGAGCGCGGCGCGATTCTCACGCTTCGCCCGGGCCAGGGTGTCGGTGAGGAGCTGAATGTTCCCGCTCATGCGGCATCGGTCCCTTCGGTGGTGCTCCGCTGAGAGAAATAGGTTGTGGCCGTTTCCATATCCTTGTCGCCGCGACCGAACAGATTCACCAGGATCAGGCCGTTCTCACCCAGTTCCCGGCCCACCTCGAGGGCTCGGGCGAGGGCGTGTGCGCTCTCGATGGCGGGAATGATGCCCTCGGTGACGGACAGCAGACGGAAGGCCTCCATGGCCGCCGCATCGGTGATCGGCCGGTATTCGCCGCGGCCGATGTCGTGGAGATGGGAGTGCTCCGGTCCGACGCCCGGGTAGTCGAGTCCCGCCGAGATGGAATGGGCTTCGGTGATCTGCCCCTCCTCGTCCTGTAGGACGCAGGAGCGCGAGCCGTGCAGAATCCCGGGCTCGCCCGCCGAGATCGATGCCGCGTGACGGCCGGATTCGACGCCGAATCCGGCTGCCTCACAACCGATCAGCCGCACACTCTCGTCCGCGAGGAAGGGATGGAACAAGCCGATCGCATTCGATCCGCCACCCACACAGGCGATCGCCGCATCCGGCAACCGTCCGGTGCGCTCCGGCATCTGCCGTCGCGCCTCCACCCCGATCACCCGCTGGAAATCGCGAATCATCGCCGGAAACGGATGCGGCCCCGCGACCGTGCCGAAGATGTAATGCGTGGTCTCGGTATTGGCGACCCAATCCCGGAATGTCTCGTTGATCGCATCCTTGAGCGTCCGCGACCCGGACGTCACCGGAATCACCTCGGCCCCCAGTATTTTCATCCGCGCCACATTGAGCGCCTGCCGCTGCGTATCGACCTTGCCCATATAGATCGTGCAGTCGAGTATAGATCGTGCAGTCGAGCCCGAACAGCGCGCACGCCGTGGCCGTCGCCACCCTGTGCGATCCGGCCCCCGTCTCCGCGATCACCCGCGTCTTACCCATCCGCTTGGTCAGCAGCGCCTGCCCCAGCACATTGTTCACCTTGTGCGACCCGGTGTGATTCAAATCCTTCCGCTTGAGGAAAACCCGTGCCCCACCGGCATATTCACCGAACCGCGCCACCTCGGTCAGCGCACTGGGCCGCCCCGCGTAATGCCGCAACAGCCCCTCGAACTCGGCGACGAACCCGGGATCCACCTTCGCCTTGTCGTACGCCGCCGCGACCTCGTCCACGGCGGCGACCAACGCCTCCGGAATGAACTTCCCCCCGAATTTCCCGAAATATCCGTCCGCCCCGGGGATTCGCCCCTCCGGATCCGGAACAAAGAACTCACTATTCATTGTCGGCATGCTCCTACGCCGGAGCACTGCGCCCCGGCGGTCTGAATGGTTTATGGGTTACGAAGACGCGCAGCCGCGAGGCGGCGCGCAAAGCCATCGCATCCCATTGACCTGACCGGGTTCCGACCCGATCACATACCGCACCCGACGCCCATGCACCCGCCGCGCAGGCGCCCGGCAGCCGCGAGGGCGGCAACCACGGGCGAGGCGAACGGCAATGGACATGCCCGCAGCCTAGCAGCGTGGTGTTCGCTTGTACCGCCGGGATTATCGCGGTGGTCGCACCGCGCGGCGTTCCACGGCCGCGGTTCCACCGAGTTCGTGCAAGAGTTCCGCCAGCAGGCTCCGATGTTCGGCCAGCCGCTCCGCGCCGAACGCATCGCCCAGCCGCCGGTCCAGGTCCGCGCGAGCCTGCCGCGCCGCCTCCACTCCCGCCCGCCCCCGATCGGTGAGGCGCACCCGCCGAATACGCGCATCGCCCGGATCGGGCACCCGCTCGCAGTACCCGAGATTCTCGAGTTCCACGACGGATTTCGAAGCCCCCTGCTGCGTCACCCCCAGTCGCGCGGCCAGCTCACCGACCGTCGGCTCCCCGTCGATCAGATGCTGAAACACATACCCGTGCGAAAACCGCAGATCCCCGAACCCCTGCGCGCTGAGTCGCTCCTGAACCACCGCCGCGGCGGCCTGCCCGACGAACAGGGCAAGACTCCCGGTATCGAGCTCCCTCGGGTCGAGTGTGCGTGTCATGGACCAACTACATCATTGACAACCATGGTTGTGCAACTATCGTTGTGGATATGCCAGCGCAGCAGCACCCCAATATCGACATCGCCATCCGCTACCACCGGGCCGTCGCCGAATTCGCGACCGGCGACGACCTCGCCGTCTTCTTCCACCCCGAAGCCACCCACCACGAACTCCCCAACGCCCTCTTCCCGGACGGCAACACCCGCGACCTCCCCGCTCTCTGTGCCGCCTCGGCCGCAGGCCGAAAAACCCTGAGCAGTCAGAGTTTCGAGGTCCGCAACGCCATCGCCATGGACAACCAGGTGGCCCTGGAAGTCCTCTGGACCGGCACGACAGCCATCCCCCTCGGCGACCTCCCCGCAGGTCACACCCTCCGCGCGCATATCGCCGCCATCCTCGAATTCCGCGACGGCAAGATCGTCGCCCAGCGGAACTACGACTGCTACGAACGCCTTACGCCCGTTCCGGAGTGAAATGCGGGGGAAATCAAGTGCCGTTGGCGGTTAGTCTCGGGCTTCGGGTGGATAGGGAGGATCGACAGCCACTATGACCATGCAGACTGCGGGGAGTGTTCCGCGGCCCATCGACGATCGGTAGGACGAGTTTCTCGCTGCGGTGCGGGAGCGGTTTCGGGCGGCCGTTGGCGCGGGCGGGGAGCTGTTCACCGTCGATACCGGGGGACTGTTCGAGGTGTTTCTCGAGGCGCTCACGCCCGAGCTCGCGGCTGAGAATGCTTGCGGGACTTGCCGTGCCTTCGTGCGGCGGTTCGGCGGGCTCGTGGTGGTCGGTGCGGATGGGCGGGCCGAGTCTGCGTTGTGGGCGGTGAACGGGGTTCCGCCGCGGTATGAGCGGGCTGTCGGGGCGGTGGCGGCGGAGGTCGAGCGTAGACCCGTCGGGTCGGTGTTCCGGTCGCAGGAGACGAGTTGGGGGTGCGGTGAGCGGGGGGGAGTGGACGCATCTCGCGGTGACGCCGCCCGAGGGGATGGTGCATCGGCCCTCGGCGGTGGCGACCACGTTTCAGTACGTCGCGGCCAAGAACGCCGATCGGGAAACGCTCGTGCGCGCTGTCGCGGAGTTCCCGCGTGATGTCGTGAAAAAGGCTGTGGCGCTGTTGCGTACGGAGCAGCTGTATCGGTCGGATGCGATTCTCGGGGCGGGGACGTGGTTGCTGGAATTGCACGAGCGACTCGAGGCGGTGCGCGGGCGCGACGGGGCGGCGCAGCGGCGGCGGGACAATCTCGTGTGGCTGGCGGCGGCTACCGCGCCCGCCGGGTACTGCCATGTGAAGAGCGGGATGATCGGCACGCTGCTCACCGATCTCGCCGCGGGGCTGCCGTACGAGAGCGTGAAGCAGCGGTTCGCGGAGAAGATGCATCCGCTGCAGTATCGGCGGCCGACCGCTGCCCCGACCGCGGCCATGATCGCGCGGGCGGAGCGGGTCATCGGTGAGTTGCGGGCGGCGGGATCACTGGAGCGGCGGTTCGCCCGGCTGGACGATGTGCAGCCGATGTGGTCGCCCGAGCGGCGAGACGAACCCCGTTCCGCGAGCGGTGTTTTCGGGCATCTCGCGACGGCCGGAAAGAAGCGCGGCAGCGGCGATCTGGATGCCGATCCGGTGGTCATGACCTGGGAGAAGTTCCAGCGCACCGTACTGCCGACCGCGGAGCGCATCGAATTCGAGGTGCCCACGGGCGTCACGAGTTACGGGGCCATGGTGACCGCCGCGAATCCGGATGCCCCGCCGATCGTGCAGTGGGACAAGCTCGACCGCCGCAACCCGGTCACCTGGTACCTCTACGTCAACGGCTCCCCGGCCAAGCAATGGGGTTTGCGGCCGGGCGAGTTTTGCCCGGTGACGGCGATCATCCCGCACCCCGCGACCTGGCACGTCGAGGCCGATCGCACCGCCCGCGAACAAGCGGTGCTGTTCGCCCTGGCGGGCGCGACCGACACCGCCTACACCAACGGCGCGGGCTTCTTCCCGGAATTCCTCAGCACCGACCTGCACGAAATCCGAAAGACCCTCGAGGCATACGCCAAGGACGCCGTGGTCGCGGGCAAGAACGAGGCACAAGTCTGCGGCCTGCTCATGGCCAAGGGCGGCACCCTCGGCCACACCTTCCGCGTCACCTCCGGCGGCATCCGCGTGCGCTACACCCTGGACCGCTGGGACTGATCGCAGGTTTGCGCCTCCGGCGCGCGGGAACAGAGTCAGGGGCGGTCGGTTCTTTTGATCGAGATGTGACGGCTGCCCGCGTCGGTTAGGGTCGGTGGCGGTTCGCAGGAGGGCGAACCCTTGTGTGGAGGTGAGTGGTTTTGTCCTACCTGCTGTATGACTTCCTGGTGCCGTATCTGGGACCCTCGGGTGCGGAGTACTGGGCGACCATGTTGGTGGTCGGCTGGCGCTGACCGGTCAGCCGAGCGGGCTGTGTCCGAGCAGGACATGTCCGGTGAAGCGAGTCTGCTTGGCGCGGGGGAGGGGATGGAACAGGCAACCGTGGATGTCGCGGTACCACATCTCCAATGGCAGTGAACGGGAATAGCCTGCGCCGCCGACGGTTTCGATGGCCAGGCGGACCGTGGCGACCAGTGAATCGGCCGCCACGGTCTTTCGGCTGAGAGTGCGGGCGGCGAAGGCATCGGTATTGCCGAAACGGAGATCGTCCGCATCGGTGAACATGGCGCCGATCAGATCCGCGGCCGTGGTGTAGGCGTTCATCATCTCCCCGGCCAGCGCCACCATATGCGGTTCGGTGCGGCCCGCCAGCACCTTCGCCACCAATTCCACGGCGCGGTCGGCGATTCCGAGATAGGCCGCCATCACCAGCGGCAGGGCCGCGCCGATCACCGAATTGAGAATCGGCGGCCACACATCGGCCGGGCGGATCAGCGAGATCGCGGCATCCGGCACGAAGACATCCTCGAACACAATGGTGTGCGATCCACTCGCCCGTAAACCGATTGTGTCCCAAGTCTTGTCGATCCGAACCCCGGGCGCGCTCAAGGGAATCGCGCAGTGCAGCACCTGCGGCCCGTCCGGCGACTCCCAGCGAATACTTGTCACCGCCACATTCCCGGCCTCGCACCCGCTCGCCGGGGCCTTGCGCGCGCTCACCCGATAGCCCCCCTCCACCCGGACGGCGCTGCCATTGGACTCCACTCAGTCCGAAGCGCCGGTACTGGCCAGAATCGCGCCGCCGACCACCTTCTCGAATACGGCGCTCGCATCCATCCCGTGCTTGTGCCGCCACACCTGCAATGCCACCAGATGCGAATGCATGGCGAACGCCACCGCCGTCGACGGATCGTGGCGGCCCAGCTCCCGCAGCACATCGCCAATGTCGCGATGACTGGCCCCGCCGCCGCCCGCCTCGGCGGGCACCAGCGCCCGGCTCAGCCCCGAGGACCGGAGCAGATCGTAGGCCGGAAGCGACAGCTCACCGCTGCGATCACGCTCGGCGACGGCATCGGCCAATTCGGCTCCGACGGCCGCGGCCGCGGCGACCCAGTCGGTGGCGGGGGTTACGGATTCGGTGATCGTCATACCGCAGAACTATGCGGCGCGTTCGCCGCGGGTTCGAGCCGCATCCGACTCGAGATCTATCCGCCGGGCAGCCAGATATAGGCGGCCCACGCCCCGAGCCACACCGCCAGCAGGATCAGCGTGGTGATGCGCGGCCACCGCCGCCGGGGTTCCTCGCGGAGCGGCCCCAGCCATACCGAATACGCGTCCGGATAGCCGCGGCGCACCGGCGGTGGCGCGTCCCCGGGCTCGGTGGCGCCGCCCACCGAGATCTCCTCGCCGGAATCCATACCTGAACGGTATCCGCCCTGGTCGGCAGCTCGCCACCGACGCGGCCGGTCGGTTGTAGCGGCGGAATAGCCGTATTGCGCGGTCCGGCCGGGCGGTCGGTGTGATGCGGGCTACTCTCGCCACGGCAGCAGTCCAGTCGTGTCCGACTGGCTATGAAGTGGCCTGATGTGGACGCCTAGAATCGGGTTGTTCGATTCCGAGCGATCCGATTGGCCCAGATGATACAGGAGTTTGCCGTGACTACGCCCGAGTCCACCCCGACCATCGGCACCGCCCGCGTGAAGCGCGGTATGGCCGAGATGCTGAAGGGCGGTGTGATCATGGATGTCGTCACGCCGGAGCAGGCCAAGATCGCCGAGGATGTCGGCGCCGTCGCCGTCATGGCGCTCGAGCGCGTCCCCGCCGATATCCGCGCCCAGGGCGGCGTGTCCCGCATGTCGGATCCGGACATGATCGACGGCATCATCAGCGCCGTCTCCATCCCGGTCATGGCCAAGGCCCGCATCGGCCACCTCGTCGAGGCCCAGATCCTGCAGTCTCTCGGCGTGGACTACATCGACGAGTCCGAGGTCCTCACCCCCGCCGACTACGCCAACCACATCGACAAGTGGAACTTCACCGTCCCCTTCGTCTGTGGCGCCACCAACCTGGGCGAGGCGCTGCGCCGCATTACCGAGGGCGCGGCCATGATCCGCTCCAAGGGTGAGGCGGGCACCGGCGACGTCTCCAACGCCACCACCCACATGCGCACCATCCGCGCCGAGATCCGCCGCCTGACCTCGCTGTCGAAGGACGAGCTCTTCGTCGCCGCCAAGGAACTCCAGGCCCCCTACGAGCTGGTGTGCGAGGTCGCCGAGACCGGCAAGCTGCCAGTCGTCATGTTCACCGCCGGTGGTATCGCCACCCCCGCCGACGCCGCCATGATGATGCAGCTCGGCGCCGAGGGCGTCTTCGTCGGCTCCGGCATCTTCAAGTCCGGCAACCCGGCCCAGCGCGCCGCCGCCGTCGTCAAGGCCACCACCTTCTACGACGATCCGGATGTGCTGGCCAAGGTCTCCCGCGGCCTGGGCGAGGCCATGGTCGGCATCAATGTCGAGGAGATCCCGCAGCCCCACCGCCTCGCCGAGCGCGGCTGGTAATCGGCTGTTGCACAAGCGATTCGCGCTAGCAGGGCGGGCCTTCGGGCCCGCCCTGCTAGGTTCGGAGGCGATCTTGTCCGCCGACCGTTCGGGAGCTTCAGTGAGCCTGTCGATTGTCAATGCCGCGATCTTCGACGGTGAATCCGCGGAACCGGTCGAAGCCCCGGTGCATATCGAGGGCGGGCGAATCGTCGCCGTCGGCGGCAGTTTCGAGGCCGAGCGGGTCATCGACGCGCGCGGCCGGACGGTGCTGCCGGGCCTGATCGACGCGCACTGCCACGCCTACGGCATCTCCCTCGATCTGCTCGGTCTCGAATCCAGCGCGCCCAGCTATGTCGCGCTGGCCGGGGCGCGCCGCCTCACCGCGGCGCTGCGCCGCGGTTTCACGACCGTGCGCGATGTGGCGGGCGGCGACGCCGGACTCGCGCGGGGCATTGCCGAGAGACTCATCAGCGCGCCGCGCTACCTCTACACCGGTGCGGCGCTGAGCCAAACCGGCGGCCACGGTGATGCGCGCGGCGTGGATTCCGATGTCTGCGGCTGCCATTCGCACATGACCGAGGTGGTGGACGGTGTCGACGCCGTCCGGGTAGCCGTGCGCGACCGCTTCCGCCGCGGCGCGCACGCCATCAAGATGATGACCTCGGGCGGCGTCATGTCGCTGGCGGATCCGATCCGGGTGCCGCAGTATTCGGCCGAGGAGATCCGCGCCGCCGTCGACGAGGCGAGCCGACGCGGCAGTTATGTTGCCGCCCAAGCGTATTCGCCCGATGCCATCCGCCATTCGGTGCGCAATGGCGTCCGCTCGATCGAGCACGGCAACCTCATGTACCCCGAAACCGCCACCCTCATGGCCGAACACGGCGCCTACCTGGTCCCGACCCTGGCCACCTACGACTCTATTGCCCGCCGCGGCAAGGAGGTCGGCCTGGCTCCGGTCTCGGCCGAGAAGAACCTCGAGGTCCTCGAGGCCGGTGCCGAGGCGGTGCGAATGGCCCGTGCGGCCGGGGTGCGCGTCGGCTTCGGCACCGACCTGATGGGCGCGCTGGAAGACGAACAGCTGCAAGGCATCCGGCTCCAGGTGGAAATCGACGGCTTCGCCCTCGCCCTGCAATCGATGACCTCGGTCAATGCCGACCTCATCGGCCGCCCCGACCTCGGCCGCATCCGCCCCGACTGCGTCGCCGACCTCCTCATCGTCGACGGCGACCCGTTCACCGACCCGTCCGTGCTGTGGAACGGCGAGCGCACCGTCATCCAGGCCGGTGCGCCGATCGCCGACTGATGGCGCAGTTCGCACGGTCACTCTCGATCGGTTCGCCCACCTGCTTCGCGCCGCAGCAGTTCCTCGTAGAGTTGCCGCGATTCCAGCGTCTCCGGATGGTCGAACCCGTGCAGTGCTTCGCGTCCCGACATCGCGCCGGCTGCCAGCGCTAGTGCCTCGGCGGTATCCCCAACGTGCGCAAGCGTATCGGCGAGACGGTGCCGCCAATACAACGCATTGTCCGATGTCGGTCCTTGCAGCTCCTCACACTCGCGCAGCATCTCGCGCAAGGGCTCGATTGCCTCGTCGTGCGCGCCGTAACGGAGTAGGAACAGGATGTTCGACGCCCGTTGCCGACTGGTCCGCACCGACCGCCAGCTCTTGATCGCCACGATGGAGACCACTAGCACGGCGAATATCCCGATATCCGTCCAAGGCCGAGGCCGCGATTCCGGTGCCAGCTGGTCGAGCAGCCACTTGACGCAGTAGGCGACAGCGAACCAGAGCACCATATTGCCGAAAACACTTCGTGCGGAGACCCGCATCATTCCCCCTCCGCTCGTCCGGATCGCGGCGGCGGCACGGAGCGGTCACGATCGCCGCCTGTTGAAGCTCCCCAGCCCATTTCAACGATTCCACGATAAGCGTTTCGCAGCAAGCTATTCGGTCTCGGTCGATGCCCTCGCCGACTGCCGGAAGTTGCGAGACGGACGCTGGGCGTCCAGGGTGCTAGACGTGAAATCGTGGTGCCTGGTATTGGCAGCGCAGTCTCGCTACCAGCGCGCATACGCTCCAGCAAACTCGGCAACTTTTCCAGTATTGTGCTGCGGCAAATTTACTACCTGGCATTTCGTGGCTAGTGTTCGGCGCTATCACCGGTGAACAGTCGACGTTAGAGCTTCTGGCAAGGAGTCCGCATGCTGGAAATCGACCAATTCACCTATGGCTGGCTGACTCCCACGCTGGCCTATGTCATGTCCGTCACGGGGTCGTTGCTGGCGCTGCGGTGCATGGTGCGGGCGCGCGCTCAGACCGGGCATCGCGGGTGGGTTGCGATCGGGGCCGTCGCCCTGGGCGGGACCGGGATATGGGTTATGCATTTCATTGCGATGCTGGGGTTTTCGGTGCGGGAGGCGACGATTCGCTACAACGTGCCGATCACGGTGATCAGCGCACTCATCGCCATGGGGGTGGTGTGGCTGGGGCTGTCGATCGTGGTGCACCGGCACGGGGGAGAGGCGTTCGCGCTGCTCACCGGCGGGACGGTGACCGGTCTGGGGGTCGGGGCCATGCACTACTCGGGGATGTACGCCATGAAAACCAATGCGGCGGTGCGCTACGACTCGTGGATCGTGCTGTTGTCGCTGGCCATCGCGGTGGTCGCCGCCACGGCGGCGCTGTGGTTCGCGCTGCACGTGCGCGGTTTGATCGCCACCATCGGTGCGGCGCTCATCATGGGAATCGCGGTGTGCGGCATGCATTACACCGGGATGTACTCCATGCGCGCGCATGTCGCCGAGCACATGGACATGCATATTCCGCCGGGGGCCAATCCCGGGCAGTTGCTGACGCTGCTCATCATCGCGGTCAGCATGGTCACTTTGCTGATGCTGTTGCAGGTCGGCATCACCGATGTCGACGAGCCCGATCTCAGCCGCATCCGCGGCCAGTACGCCAGCCGCTACTGGCCCAGTGCGGACGGGGCCGTGCGGCATCGGTTCGATCCCGACGACTTTCCCACCGAGACCTTCAGATCCCGTCGCGACCGGCCGTGACGCTCGCCAGGGCGCGCAGCGTCGTCGCGGTGAAATCGTCCAGGGGATAGAACAATTCGATCGCCAGCTCGGAGAGGGTGACATCCGCCGGGGCGCCGAAGGTGACCATGGTGCTGAACATGCGCAGCTCACCCATCGGGGTGCGGATGCGCAGTGGCACCGCGAACGGGCTCGTCAGCGGTTCGTCGGCATCCTCGGTCTCGGGCGGGAACGGATAGGCCGAGACCTCGTCGTACAGTTCGCGCAGGATCGGATCCCCGGTGGCATTGACCTGGCGGAGCAGGCGCTCCAGCAGCCAGGCGCGGACCTGGCGGTAGTTCACCATATGCGCCGGGGCGGAGGGACTCTCGGGATACAGCGCGAGCCGGTACACATTCGGCGGGCGATCGGCCAGCTCGGCGGGCACCGCATCGTCGAACAGCCCCATCGACCGATTGGTGGCGACCACATTCCAATACCGGTCCACCACCACCGCCGGATACGGTTCGTGCGCGGTCAACATGGCATCCAAGGCCGCCCGCGCCGACGCCATCTCCGCATCGTCGAGGCTGCTCTCCCGGTATTCCGGCGCATACCCGCCCGCGAGCAGCACGGTATTGCGTTCCCGTAGGGGCACATCCAGGACCTCGCACAGCTTCAGCACCATCGCGCGGCTGGGCTGCGCCTTCCCGGTCTCGACATACGACACGTGCCGCGCCGAACTGTCGGCCGCCAGCGCCAGATCCAGCTGAATCAACCGCCGCCGCTGCCGCCATTCCCGCAGCAGCACACCTACCCCGGACTCCCGAACCACACGCGCCACACACCCAGATTAGCCAGGGCGGGTGGGCGGCCATGAACTCCGAGGTCATTGAGACCATGACCGTCGGGCTGGCACCGTCGACTCCATGGCAGCGACAACTCTTCCGGCCATCGATACCGGACCCGATCCCCTGCGCACGGCACTGCGTCTGGACGGCTGGGGCACAGGCGTTTTCGGCGCCTTCATGCTCGCCGCCGCACCTGTCCTGCGCGAACCCCTCGGCATGCCGACAGCCTGGTCGGCCCCCTTCGGCGTCGCCATGCTCGGCGGTGCGGTCGCGCTCCTGCTCATCGCGGGCTACCCGGCCATCCCGACCCGCCCGGCGGTCACCGTCGTGATCGTCAACGCGCTGTCCGCCGTGACCCTGACCATCCTCGCCTTCACGGACGTGCTCTCCCTGACCGCCTGGGGCAGCGCATTCCTCCTGATCGGCGCCGCAGTCGTCGCCCTCTTCGCCACCGCCGAATACCTCGGCCTCCACAAGGATCGGTGAACCCATGACCAACACCTCGCACGACGAATCCGCCCTGCGCACCCTGCTGCAAGCCCAAGCCGACGCCTGGGCCGCGGGCGACGGCCCGGCCTTCGCCGCCACCTTCACCGACGACGCCGATTTCGTCTCGGTCATCGGCGAATTCATTCAAGGCCGCGAAGAAATGGCCATCGAGATGCAGAAGGGTTTCGACGGCTTCATGAAGGGCACCCGCATGTCCGAGCCGGGCACCCTGAAAATCCGGTTCCCCGCCCCCGATACCGCGGTAATGATCACCCAGGGCGTGCGCCCGAGCCGCCCCGACAACCCCGCCGGACCCGACGAGCAATCCATTCAAACCCGAGTCGCGGTGCGCGCCAACGGAACCTGGTTGTTCACCACCTTCCGGAACACGCGCGTCACCCAGTTCCCGGCCTGAGCGGGCGGGTCATCGGACGGCCGGAGTCAGGCCCGGACGAACAGCCGCAGCGATTCGCCGACCACCGCGTCGCGGGTCCGGTCGTCCGGGTCGCCCTCCGGGCGCAACCAGATGGACGCGTGATTGAGGATGCCGTGCAGACAGTGCAAGGCCACCGACGGGTCCGGGCAATCGAATTCGCCGGACTCGATACCGCGGTCGATGACCTCGCGAAAGAGCCGGTCGTGGCGGCGGCGCATGGTCTTGATGGCATCGCTGTGCTCGTCGGGCCAGGGCGCGGGGAACGAGAACAGCTTGCCCACTTCGGGATACAGCACGGTCAGAATGTGCAACTGCTCGGCGACAAGCGTGCGCAGTTGCTCGGTCGTCGATCGGTCGGACACGGCGTCGAGGGCCTCGCCGAGACGGAGCAGCACATCGGAGGTCAGCTTCTCCAAGGCCGCCGACACCAAGGCGTCCTTGCTCGGAAAGTAGTGGTACAGCGTGGCTTTGGCGATATCGGTGCGCTCGGCCACGTCCTCGAACCGCATGCCCTGATACCCGCTGCTGGACAGGATCTGCAGCGCGACCGCGATCATCTCCGCCTTGCGGCGGTCACGGCGGCGCGCGGCGCGCCCGGCGGGAGCGGCCTCCTGGTCCACGGTCGAAGTCATCGCCCGATCATATCCGGGGTCGTGAAGTAAACCACAAAGGCGGCAATACGACTAGTGGGACGAAAGTTCGACCCGTAGGTTGATAAGCATGATCGATGCGACCGGGCCCGAGTCCAGCTACTTCCGACGAGTCGGTGCGCACCGCTTCGTCCCGACCGGACACGCGAGCGGCGCGTGGGCCACCGACGAGCAGCACTTCAGCCCACTGGGCGGGCTGATCGTGCACGAAATCGAACGAGCACGGGCGAGCGAGCGACGCGCCGCGCTGACAATGAGCCGTATCAGGTTCGACATCCTCGGCCGCATCGGGTTCGAGGAGTTCGACATCCATGTCGAAACCCTCCGGCCCGGCCGCACCATCGAACTCGTCCAGGCCGCGGTCGTCATTGCGGGCCGCAGCGTGGTGGCCGCGCGCGCGTGGTTCCTCAGCGGCGATGACACCGACAGCGTCGCAGGCGGCGAACCCGTTCGTCTCCCGAATCCCGAGTCTCTGTCCGCCTGGCCGCTGACCTCGGTCTGGCTCGGCGGATACATTGCCTCTCTCGACACCCGCGCGGTCGGCACCCCGCAGCCCGGTCGGACCACCATGTGGGTCTCGACGCCGCTGGACCTGGTGGCGGGCGAACAGGCGAGCACCCTCGCGTCCTATATCGCCCTGGTCGACACCGCCAATGGCATTGCCGTCCGGCAGGAACCCACCAAATGGATGTTCCCCAACCTGGACCTGACCATCCACCTCTACCGCCAACCCGAGGGGCTCTGGACCGGCCTGGACACCAGCGTCGTCTTCGGTCACACCGGGCAGGGTCTGACCACCACCGTCCTGCACGACACCCGAGGCCCCATCGGATCCGCCCAGCAGATCCTCACCGTCCGCCCCCAGCCGTAGGGGCGACATCGCGGCCGATGGCGGGTCGGGTCAGGCTCCGATGGCGCGGGCCAGGTGGGGCCAGGAATCGTGGAGATCGGTTTGGAACTGGCCCCAGGTGTGTGAGCCCACCGGTCTGCTGACATGGATCGGGGGCATGCCGAGTTGGGTCAGGCGCGCGGCGAAGGCCGACGTGCACGAACCGGCGATCGCCTCGATGACGGGGGAGGGGATGCCGCCCTGATCGATCGCGCCCGGAATGCCGGTGGCGGCCGAGAGGTAGACGGTCTTGCCGCGCAGGCGATCCGCGGTGAGGTAGGGATCGTGCGAGCGCCACACCGCACCGCCGGGCGGGCCCCACATATTGCCGGGATTCCCGCCGCCGCGCAGGACCACGGCGCTGGCCATGGCGACGCCGGTGGAATCCGAGGTCCAGGGGCAGCCGCTGTAAGACGCGACCGCACTATACTTCTCGCTCGCTTGAATGGCGCGATCGATGGCCGATCCCGCACTCATGGACACCCCGGCGATGGCATTGCGGCCGCTGGTGCCGAATCGCGCGTCGATGATCCCGGGCAGTTCCGCGGTCAGGTAGGTCTGCCAGCGATTTCGACCCGCAATCGGATCATCGGCAATCCAGTCGGTGTAGAGACTGAACGCCCCTCCGGTCGGCAGCACCACATTGACGTTCTTGTCCGCGAAGAACTCCCGGATATCGGTGTCGTCCCACCACGAGATGCCATCCTCGCCTCCGCCCGCGCCGGTCAGAAGGTACAGCGTCGGCGCCGGACCGTCCACGGCCCGGATCACCCGATTGGACACGACCCGGTTCATGGCCGGGGAATAGACGTCGACCTGCGAAATACGTTCTCCAATAGGGATTTCACCAACCATCCACGCCTCCTGCGGGGCCGCCGCGGCGGGCCGGACCAGGACGACGGATGCGGCGGCGACACACGCGAACAGAGCCCAGATCTTCGAAGCGTTCACCACTCCGTTGTACCGACTGCACCCCGCGGATTTCGCGGATGCGCCGTAATCCATTGCACGGACACGAGATTTCGCGCCTTCATAGCCCGCGAAAATCCACGCGACGGCGAGTTCGCGGTTTGGAAAAATGGTCTTGGTGACAACCACCACAGCACCGGCATTCCACGGCGATTTCGAAGCGCACCTGACCGTCCGCGCGGACACCGGCGCCGAGATCGACGCCTTCGAAACCTATGCCGCCGCCAACGATCTGAAGTTCATCCACATCGTCCTGGACCGGGGTCGAGTTCCCCAGCAGCCGATGATCACCGTGCGGCGATCGGGATCGTTCGAGGCCGTTCGCGTCGCGGTGGAACACCTTGCGGCTCGCTTGTCCGGTGACGGATTCCCGGTGGTGCGCACCAAGATCGAGGCCGCGCCGTGGGCGGAGGGCGTCCCGCAATCCGACACGCGGTCCCTCGACCCCCGCTACTACTTCGAACACCACATCAAGCTCCTGCTACCTCCGGACACCGACTCCACCGCCCTGACCGCGATAGCCGTCATCCACGCCGCCCACCTCTCCGCCAACGCCCGCCGCACCCGCCCGGACGGCCGCACCGAACGTTTCGTCACCCAACGCTGCCGCCGAGTCGGCGACACCACAGCGGCGGCCCGCCTGGAAACCCTGCTCGCCGCACTGACCGACTACGAAATACTCTCCGTAGAGCGCGAATTCGTCGTCCACGACAGCGACGAATCGATCGACGCCGGGTGGATCACCGAAGGGCAGCAGCCATGACCGCCGGTTCTTGGGAGGACTTCCAGCGCCGCCACGGCTCGAGAGAGCACCTCGCCCCGAACGCGCCCTTGTCCGAGGCCACCCGCGCCGCCCAGGATCTACCTCGCACCGTCGCACCGGTTTTCGGCGACGGCGTGGTCCAGCACCTGTACTACGACGTCGCCATGGACCACCACAGCAACGGATTGCGACTCACCGAGCCCCAGTTCGCGGACCCCGACACCGGGCGGGCATGGTTCGCGGCCAGTGGCGACTCGGCGACGAGCGAGTCGGCGACATGTTCGTCGATATCGCCGAGCAGGCCGAACTCGCCGCACAGGCCGCCGACAGCGTCATCCGCTTCCACGCCGATATGGCCGCCACCGACGACATCTGGACCTACGACACCGTCCCCGGCCGTCGCCTGCTCCTGCCCTGGACCGCAGTCGATCAGGACATTCCTTCGGGCTCAGTGCAAATCGACTTCGTATTCGGGCAGCCGTTGGCGCAGCCACCCATCCTCACCCGGATACCTCGTATGGCCCGCCCCGGCGTCTCCGCCGTCCTGAACGCCGCCACCCCCGAACTCTCCCTGGCCTGGAAACTCCTATGGCTGGCGAGAGACGAGTACCCCCGCGGCAAAGACCTCTACGACGCCGTCCTCCTCGCCGAGCACTGCCACCTCCCGAGCGAGGTCCTGGACCGAACCCTCCACCCCGAGGAGGACTACCGGGACTACGGCAGCTACGCCCGGCTCGTCGACTACATCACCACCAATGTCGACTGGCCCGCCTCCGTCAGGGACCATCCCCAACTGGCGGGCCGTGAGGAGGAGTTCGCCCAGCGCCTACGGCGAGCCCTGACATGACCGAATCATCCTGGGACCGAGTCATTTACGAGCCGCCGCGGGTGAGGGCGCGCAGGTAGCGGCGGCGATAGAAACGCTGGGCTTGCGGGAGGATCGGGAACAGGGCGCGCCAGGGGCCAGAACGCGCCGGGCGGGTCAGGGAGCGCAGCGTCAGGAAGACCGTGCCGTCGGGATCGCGGTGCACGACGAAGGCTTCCTCGCCGGAGACCGGATGGCCGGGCAGGGTGCCGTAGGCGAAACCGGCGCGGGTGGGGGTGTCGACCACGGCGACCACGCGGACCGGCTCGTGCACCGCGAACGGCCCGAAAAAGGCGCTGATGCGGTAGTCGGCGCCCGCCGTGACGCGGTCGGCGGCCACGCCCAGGGGAGTGATCCGAAAACCGCTGCGCCGCTTGATACCCCAGGTGAGCACGGCGTCCACGGTGGCGAGCCAATCGGCGTCGCCCCGGCCGATCGCGACGGTCCGGTCGTAGTGCCGGAAGGTGGGAATCACGGTGGGCCAGTCAGGGCGGGCGGGGGCGGTCGCACCGATGGCCGGATAGCTGAATGCCACGTCGTGGGGCGGATCGAAAGGCATGCGGCTCCTCGGCTGGACGTGTCCGGTACGCGACCCTAGCCGATCAGGAAGCCAGTGACCGGATGGCTTCGGTCACCGTGGCCAGGGCCATCAGGCGGACCACATCGACATTGGAGTCGACCTCACCTGTCGCGGCCGCGATGAAGCCGTCGCCGTCGAAGCGGGTGTGCGGTGGGGTGAGGGCTCGGGAGAGGCCGTCGTGGGCGCCTTGGGCGACGATGTGGCAGTCGGCCTTGCTCAGGCGGGCATTGGTGATGACCGCGCCGATCGTGGTGTGCGCGCGCGAATTCGCGAAATCGAAGGGCTGGTTCAGCTGGGCCACGGCCTCAAGGGAGATCTCGGCGGAGCCGGTGTCTATATCGCCGAAGGCATTGACCACGCAGAGGGCGCCGACGATCACATCGTCCAACCGTCGCTCGGCATAGGCGATGCCGCCGGGACGGCGATGATCGGGGCCGCGCCACTGCGCGGTGTACGCACCGGAGCCCGCGCCGATCCGACCCTGCAGTATTTGGTCGCCACCGGTGGCCTGCGCGGCGGCATAGCCGTGGTCCGCGGTGGGGCGCGCGGCCGGATCGCCGACAGCGAGGTCGAACAAGGCCATGGTCGGGACAATGGGAACGGCTCCGCCGGGAGTGGGGACGCCCCGGCCCTGCTCCTCCAGATACCGCATGACGCCGTCCGCCGCGGCCAGGCCGAAAGCCGAACCGCCGGTGAGGAGAATGGCGTCCACGACGGCGACGGTCTTGTCCGGGGCCAGGGCATCGAGCTCACGCGTGGCGGGCGCGCCGCCACGGACCTCACAGGAGGCGGTGGTCCATTGCGGGAGGGTGAGGACGGTGCATCCGGTTTCGCCTACGGGATCCGACCAATGGCCGATGCGGACGCCGGGAACTCCGATGGTCATGCTCGCTCCTTCGTTCTCGCGCACCGATATGCGGTGCGCGCCCACTGAATTCGCAGACTGGGTCGATCATCCCACCATTGCGGGCGGTGGGAAGCAGGCAGTGACGGGTTCCACCGCGGCCGCGTCAGGTGCGCACGGCCGGGCGGTCCGGGTGATCCCACGCGACCAGGATGTCCGGATCTTCGTAATGAGTGCCCTCGTGTTCGCGCAAGGCGCCGAGGGTGAACGACTCGCTCGGATCGGTGCGGCGGCGCAGGGCGGACTCCGACATGCGCAGACGGACCGTCAGGTCGAAGTGCAGGCCGCGGCCCAGGAGCATCGGGCCCGCTATGAGCAGGACCATGGCGGGGGCGGCGGTGCGGATGCGGGCACGGGCGGAGCGGTCGGTCCGCTCGTTCCAGAGGGCGGGGAGCCAGCGGCCATCGCTGCGCAGTGGTTTCAGGACTTCACGATCCAGCGCCGGATAGTCGAACCAGGCGGTGCGGTAGGTGAATTCGTCGATGGGGTCGTACTCCAGGCGCAGGGAGGCGGGGCGGACGTAATCGTGCAGGGAGACGACGTCGGCGGGGCGGCCTGCGGCGCGGATGCGGGCGGCGATGGCTTGTGCGAACGGGACCGGGCGCGCGGCGTCGGCGGCGTCCACGGCAATGACGGCGGGCGCGGGCAGAGTCGCGGCGCGGTCGGCGATCAGGTTCGTCAGGGCATCGGGGGTGACGGCGGCGAACTCGGGCACCCGACCATCATGCGTGATGGTGACGGGCCGGGACGGCGGCGATGGGAGCCGCACGCATTCGCACCCGCGTGATCGGCCCGGGAACGGTGGCCCGGCGGATACGATCCATGCGGTGTTCGGGCAGGTCGGGCGGTTCGGTTCAGTGAACGGCTGTTAACCTAGCTCCCGACTATTCGGAAGGGAACGGTGCATGGCGACGATCGAAGAGGCTCTGGAGATCGAGCGGCTCGAACGCGACATCTTCCGGGGCGCGTCGACCAAGACGCAGCTGCCGCGCACCTTCGGCGGACAGGTCGCCGGGCAGGCGCTGGTCTCGGCGGTGCGCACGGTGGAGCCGGAATTCCAGGTGCATTCCCTGCACGGCTACTTCCTGCGGCCGGGCAATCCGCAGGAGCGCACCGTGTACCTGGTCGATCGCATTCGCGACGGGCGCTCGTTCTGCACCCGGCGCGTGACCGGCGTGCAGAACGGTGAGGCCATCTTCACCATGTCGGCCTCCTTCTATCGCGGCGACGAAGGGCCCGAGCATCAGGACGAGATGCCGACCGTGGAGCTGCCCCAGAATCTTCTGGACGCGCGCACCTCGATGATACCGGAGCGGCTGTGGGCCATGCGGGAATGGGAGCACTGGGATATCCGCACCATTCCGCAGGAGCAGGTCACACGGCGGGAGGGGCTGGCGGCGCAGCAGCAGGTGTGGTTCCGATACCGGCATCCGCTGCCCGACGATCCGCTGTTCCATGTGTGCACGCTCGCCTATATGAGCGATATGACGCTGCTCGGTTCGTCGAAGGTGCCGCATCCGGACGAGCCGACGCAGAACGCCTCGCTCGATCACGCCATATGGTTCCTGCGGCCCTTCCGCGCCGACGACTGGCTGCTCTACGACCAGCAGTCGCCCTCGGCCGGATTCGGGCGGGCGCTCACCGGCGGCCGGATCTGGAATCAGCGCGGCGAGATGGTCGCGGTCGTCATGCAGGAAGGGCTGATTCGGACTCCGCGCGACAAGAACGCGCAGTCCTACCCGCCGGGCACCAACTGACGCGTCACACGACCGCGCCGGTGCCGAGCACGCACCACCGCATCGAACGTCACGAGCGCGCCGACGGTTTTCCCTCGGCGCGCTCGCGCGTTTCGATCAGGCCGTCTGCACTCGCAGGTGGCAGACCACCGTGTTCGGCATCTTGCGCAGCACTCGCTCCAGTTCGTCACTGCGATGGCTGGGCAGCACCTTGTTCCACCCCGCCGGAGGTTCGATCTCCGCGATCACCACGACCTTGCGCCGTCCCGGAAACGTATCGCGCACATACCGCGCGCCCGGTCCGCCGACGGTCGAGTCGCCGTCCTCGAGCAGAATCAGCCGCACATCGGGATGCCACGCCTCCCATTCCTTGGTGAACACCGTGATGTTCTCCCTGGGCGGGCACACGTGCACCGCGATCACATCGCGCCCCAGCGACATGGCCGCCGACAGCGCCTCCCGGCTCAACTCCGACACCTCCGACACCGGCACCACGATGGCGGTCTCGGTGGCCTTCGGCGTCTCGGGCACGCAGCCCGCGCCGCGGCAGCCCTCGATCTTGCCGTAGGTCTTGCGGATTCGCTCCATGGCGACCACCAGCAGCGGCAGCACCACCACGATCAGCCACGCGCCCTCGGTGAACTTCATGGCCGTGGTCACGATGGCCGCCACGAAGGTCAATATCGCACCGAAGCCGTTGAGCATGAGTAGTGAGAGTCCGGTACCAAAACCGATGGACGACGAGCCGGCATGCCACTTCCAGCCCGCGCCGCGCGTGGCCAGCCAATGCCGCACCATGCCGACCTGCGCGATGGTGAACCCGACGAACACGCCGATCGCGAACAGCGGCACCAGCGCATTCATATTGCCATTGGACGCCACCAGCAGCACCGCCGCCGAAATGCCCAGTGCCAGAACGCCGAACCGGTACACCTGCCGCGGCGAAGCCACCGCGAACCGGTGCGGCAGGCAGTTGTCGTCGGCCAGGATCTTGGTCAGCGTCGGCAACCCGCCATAGGACGTATTGGCCGCCAGCGCCAGCAAAATCACCGTCGCGAATTGCACCACGTAGTAAGCGATTCCGTGCCCCAGCGCCGCCTCGGTCAGCTGCGAGAGCACGGTGGTGCCCTCGATCGGATGCACCTCGAACTTCTCGATCAACGTCGCCAGGCCCAGCAGCATGATGCCCAGCAGCACCCCGAGCGCCACCTCGGCCCGCTGCGCCCGCCGCACCTTCGGCTGCGCGAAGCTCGGCACCGCGTTCGCAATGGCCTCCACACCGGTCAGCGCCGCACACCCACTGGAGAAAGCCTTGAGCAGCAACAGAATTCCAATGGTGTGCGCATCGGTCACCACCGCTGCGCCGGTCGCCACGCTCGCAGGCTCGGCGCGCAGCTAGCCGCCGATGATGACCGCGAAAATCCCGAGCACGAACACGATCGTCGGAATCATGAAGGCGCGAGCGCTCTCCCGGATCCCGTACAGGTTGAGCGCGGTGATGCCCACCAGAATCGCGAGACAGATTTCCACGATATAGGCGTGCAGCCCCGGAAAGGCCGATGTCAGCGCCGCGACACCGGCGGCGATGGACACGGCCACATTGAGCACATAATCGACGATCAGCGAGGCCGCCGCCACCAGGCTGGTCCGATGCCCCAGCCGCTGTTTGGCCACGGCGTACGCGCCGCCGCCATTGGGGAAGGTGGCGATGACCTGGCGGTAGGAGGCGATGAGCACGGCCAGCAGCACCACGATCGCCGCCGTCACCGGCAGGGTGAAGCCCAGACCGGCCGCCCCGGCCGCCGCCAGGACCAGCACGATGGCTTCCGGACCGTAGGACACCGACGCCATGGCGTCGAGGGAGAGCCCGGCCAATCCGGTGGAGACCGTCAGCCCGTGTCCGCCGCGGCGACGGAACAGCGAACCTCGGCCGGGATGTCCGGCGCCACGAGTGGAAGTCCCGGTCGTATCCGGGCTGCCGCCGATCTGATTGGGGCCGTTCCGGTCGGTATTGCGTCCGGCGCGGATCATTCCCCGATTACGCGGCGGCGGCATGTCGACTCCGCCGCGCGGTCCGGGCGTGGTTTGCGGTAACGCATCAGTCACTTGGGCGAGTGTGCGCGCCTGATACCGGACTGGTCATCCGTCCTAACGAATCCTTCACACCCTGGGTGAGCAGGGCCACACCGCCGGTGAAAAGTATGCTCGACGGCGTGACTCCGAGGATTGGTGTACTGGCATTGCAGGGTGACGTGCGCGAACATGTGCACGCTCTGGCGGCTTGCGGGGCCGAGCCGGTGGCGGTGCGCCGGGAATCCGAGCTGGACACCGTGGATGGTCTGGTGATCCCGGGCGGCGAATCCACCGCTATCAGCAAGCTGCTCGAGGTGTTCGATCTGCTCGAACCGCTGCGGCAGCGGCTGCGCGACGGACTGCCCGCCTACGGATCCTGCGCGGGCATGATCCTGCTGGCCTCCGAGGTGCTCGACACCTGCCCGGATATGCAGCCGCTGCACGGCATCGATATGACGGTGCGGCGCAATGCCTTCGGCCGTCAGGTCGATTCCTTCGAGACCGATCTGGAGTTCACCGGCCTGGACGATCCGGTGCGCGCGGTGTTCATCCGCGCGCCCTGGGTGGAGCGGGCCGGGGACGGCGTCGAGGTGCTGGCCACGGTCCCGTCGGGTCCGGCGGCCGGGCGCATTGTCGCGGTCCGGCAGGGCAATGTCATGGCCACCTCCTTCCATCCGGAGGTGACCGGCGACTTGCGCGTGCACAAGCTGTTCGTCGACACCGTGGTTCGCCCCCGCGCCGGAGTCTGACTGGTACAAGATCATGGGTGCGTGGCCGCTCCGACGGCGCGCAGTAGACTGGGGCCGCTGTCCGTCCGCGGGCGACGTTGCCCCCTGAACCGAGGAAGTAGGGAATGAGCGGCCACTCCAAATGGGCCACCACCAAGCACAAGAAGGCTGCGATCGATGCCAAGCGCGGCAAGCTGTTCGCCAAGCTGATCAAGAACATCGAGGTGGCGGCCCGGACCGGTGGTGGTGACCCGGACGGCAACCCGACCCTGTGGGACGCGATTCAGAAGGCGAAGAAGTCGTCGGTCCCGAACGACAACATCGAGCGCGCCCGCAAGCGCGGCTCCGGTGAAGAGGCCGGTGGCGCCGACTGGCAGACCGTCATGTACGAGGGCTACGGCCCCAATGGCGTTGCGGTCCTGATCGAATGCCTCACCGACAACCGCAACCGCGCCGCCGGTGAGGTGCGCGTGGCCATGACCCGCAATGGCGGCAATATGGCCGACCCGGGTTCGGTCGCCTACCTGTTCAGCCGCAAGGGCGTCATCACCCTGGAGAAGAACGGCCTCTCCGAGGACGACGTCCTCATGGCCGTCCTGGACGCGGGCGCCGAAGAGGTCAACGACCTCGGCGAGGAATGGGAGGTCATCTCCGAGCCCGGCGACCTCATCGCCGTCCGCACCGCCCTGCAGGGCGCGGGCATCGACTACGAGTCCGCCGAGTCCGGCTTCCAGCCGTCGATGTCGGTCGCCGTCGACGCCGACACCGCCCGCAAGGTCTTCAAGCTGGTCGACGCCCTCGAAGACAGCGACGACGTCCAGAACGTCTACACCAATGTCGACATCTCCGACGAGGTCCTCGCCGAACTCGACGCCTGATCGAGCTCACACAGCGAAAAACGAAGGCCGCCTCCGTGATCGGAGGCGGCCTTCGCCGTGCCGGGGGTGATCAGGTTGCCGCGCGGGGGGACAGGCGTGGCAGTAGCAGGCCGAGGGCGATCATGCCGAGGCCGAGGGCGAAGTGCAGCCAGTCGTCGGCGGGGTTGAAGGGGATGAAGTTGGCGGAACTGGTTTGGTCGACGAGCAGGCCGTAGATCCAGAGGAGCAGGTACAGCGCCCCGGCTCCGAGGAGGAACCAGGTGGCGGTGGCGATGGTGCGCGCGGCGGCGATACCGGCCACGCCGAAGAGCAGATGAACGATGTTGTGCAGCACCGAGACCTGGAAGATGCCCAGGAGTTCGGCGTGCGATTCGTGCCCGGCGAAGCCGAGGTCGTCGTAGTCGGTGACGATGCCGGGGATGAACGCGAGAATCCCTACCACCAGGAAGGTCGCGCCCACGACGGCCGCGCCCAGTTGTACCGGTGACCAGCGGGTGAGGATGGTTCCGGAAGTGGCCATTGTCCGTTCGCCTTTCTCCGTCCGGCGTCGGCGCGCCGCGAAGCGCCGCGGCGTCCGGTCCGCCGGCCTACCGGCGGCGTACCCGATTCGGCCGCGCGCGAACGGCGGGAGAATTCGTCCAGGTCACCGCCTGGCACGAGCCTACGGCGCGGGCGGGACCGCGGGAATGGGTGGCAGAATCCGGGCATGGTCGAATTGGTCGCGGTCCGAGGGGATATCACCGAACAGCGGGTGGATGCCGTGGTGAACGCGGCGAATTCGTCACTGCTGGGCGGCGGGGGAGTCGACGGGGCTATACACCGCAGGGGCGGTCCGGAGATCCTGGCTGCCTGTCGCGCCCTGCGGGCCTCGCACTACGGCCGCGGCCTGGCGACCGGCCAGGCGGTCGCCACCACCACCGGAAACCTGCCCGCGCGCTGGGTGATTCACACCGTCGGCCCGGTGTGGTCGGCCACCGAGGACCGTTCCGCCCTGCTCGCCTCCTGCTATCGCGAATCATTGCGGGTGGCAGACGAATTGGGTGCCGAGACGGTGGCTTTCCCGGCCGTCTCGACCGGTATCTACGGCTGGCCCATCGACGATGGCGCGCGCATTGCGGTGCAGACGGTGCGCACTGCCGATACCGCCGTGCGTGAGGTGCGATTCGTCCTGTTCACCGCGGACGCCCACGACGCCTTCGAAGCGATCCTCGCGAGCACGGCGTGAGCCGACGCCGCCCGCGGCGGTGAGAGCGGAACCCCTGCCGCCGACCGGCCCGTGTCGGTTGCCGGGGACTCGCGCTGCGTCCGTTAGACTCTCGAACAGTTGTTCGTTAGCGGTGAGAGGGGTTTTCGTGCGGGTGATGGGCGTCGACCCCGGGCTCACCCGGTGCGGCCTCAGCATGGTCGAGGGCGGAGTGGGCCGACAGGTCACGGCCCTGGACGTGGATGTGGTGCGCACACCGCCGGAGATGGATCTCGCCGAACGACTCATGCGCGTGGCCGATGC
This sequence comes from Nocardia crassostreae, assembly GCF_001613405.1. Classification (GTDB taxonomy): domain Bacteria; phylum Actinomycetota; class Actinomycetes; order Mycobacteriales; family Mycobacteriaceae; genus Nocardia; species Nocardia crassostreae. Next base: position 2,734 of record NZ_BDCH01000019.1, on the reverse strand, counting down.
CGCCGAGCACTGGATGGATACGCACAAACCCGAGGCCGTGGCCATCGAGCGGGTGTTCTCCCAGCACAATGTGCGCACCGCCATGGGCACCGCGCAGGCGGGCGGCGTCATCGCCCTAGCCGCCGCGCGCCGCGGCATTCCCGTGCACTTCCACACCCCCAGCCAGGTCAAGGCCGCCGTCACCGGAAACGGTTCGGCGGACAAGGCGCAAGTGACCGCCATGGTCACCCGTATTCTCGGCCTGGCGGTCGCGCCCAAACCGGCCGACGCCGCCGACGCGCTGGCGCTGGCCATCTGCCATTGCTGGCGCGCGCCCATGCTGGACCGCATGGCCAAGGCCGAGGCCCAGGCCGCGCAGCAACGGCGCATGTACGAGGAAAGGCTTGCCCAGCAACGGAAGGCGGTAACCCGGTGATCGCGTCGGTACGCGGTGAGGTACTCGAGATCGGACTCGACCATGTGGTCCTGGAGGCCGCCGGAGTCGGCTATCGCCTGAACGTCACCCCCGCCACCCTGGCCGGGCTGACCCGCGGCGAGGACGCGCGCCTCTACACGACCATGATCGTGCGCGAGGACTCCATGACCCTGTTCGGCTTCGCCGACACCGAGGCCCGCGAGCTGTTCGTCCTCCTGCAAACGGTTTCCGGCGTAGGCCCCAAACTCGCCATGGCCGTCCTGGCCGTCCTCGAACCCGAAGCCCTCCGCAAGGCCCTGGCCGAATCGAACGTAGCCGCCCTCACCCGCGTCCCCGGCGTAGGCAAACGCGGCGCCGAACGCATGTGCGTGGAGTTGCGCGACAAGGTGAATCTCGTTCCCGTGCAATCGGGCCCGCCCGGCGCAGGCCCCGTCCCCATGGTCACCCCCATCCGCGACCAGGTCGTCGACGCCCTCATCGGCCTCGGCTTCCCCATCCGCCACGCCGAACCCGCCGTCGGCGCCGTCCTGCTCGACCAGCCCGACGCCGACACCTCCAAGGCCTTGCGCGCCGCCCTGGGACTGCTGGGCAAGAACCGATAGGCGATCATGACCGACGACCAGGACCTCACTCCACCCGCCGACGAATCCACAGTCAGCCCAAGCTATCTCGCCTCCGACGGCGAAATAGAGGCAAGCCTCCGCCCGAAATCCCTCGACGACTTCATAGGCCAGCCCCGAGTCCGCGAACAACTCGCCCTGGTCCTGCGCGGCGCGAAGTTGCGCGGCGGCACCCCCGACCACGTCCTGCTGTCGGGTCCCCCCGGCCTCGGCAAAACCAGCATGGCCATGATCATCGCCGCCGAACTCGGCACGGCCCTGCGCCTGACCTCAGGCCCCGCCCTGGAGCGCGCCGGTGACCTCGCCGCCATGCTCAGCAACCTCGTCGAGGGCGACGTCCTCTTCATCGACGAAATCCACCGCATGGCAAGACCAGCCGAAGAAATGCTCTACCTCGCCATGGAGGACTTCCGCGTAGACGTAGTAGTAGGCAAAGGCCCAGGCGCCACCTCGATTCCCCTCGATATCGCCCCCTTCACCCTGGTAGGCGCAACCACCCGCTCCGGAGCCCTGACCGGTCCACTGCGTGACCGGTTCGGGTTCACAGGGCATATGGACTTTTACGAACCGGACGAACTCCAGTTGATCCTCCAACGCTCCGCGCGGATTCTGGGCGTCCGGCTGGAGGTCGACGCTGCTGTGGAAATCGCAGGTCGCTCCCGCGGCACGCCGCGCATCGCCAATCGGCTGCTGCGGCGCGTCCGCGACTACGCCGAAGTGAAGGCTGACGGTTTGGTGACGCGCGCGGTCGCACAGGCCGCCCTCGCCGTTTATAATGTGGACGCCCTCGGGCTGGACCGACTGGACCGCGCAGTTCTCGGCGCTTTGATCCGCAGCTTCAACGGCGGGCCCGTGGGGGTCTCAACTCTCGCGGTAGCAGTTGGGGAGGAAGCCGCGACCGTTGAGGAAGTCTGCGAACCCTTCCTGGTTCGAGCAGGATTGGTCGCACGAACACCCCGCGGCCGAGTCGCCACCGCAGCGGCATGGGAGCATTTGGGACTGGTACCACCACCAGACTTGGTCTTCGGGTCGATAGAGGTCCGCGCCAGAGAATCCCACCCGACGCTTGACCTTTTCGAGTGAGTTCACGCCCACAACCGCCAAATCGGTGACCTCACACCCTGTTTCGTGACTGCACACCGGCTATGGGGGTGTGTAGTCAGAGGAAAGGGTGTGAGGTTGGTGCGGTGAAGGTGTGCGGATTGCGGGGTTGTGCTCGCCTGCAGGAGATTTCATGAAGCCGTTGATCGCACCCTGATAAGTGAGAGGGTGGGTCTGATCAGGAACGCTCGTGGCTGTGTTTAATTTGCCCTCCGCTTCGCTCCGGGCGGGGTTTGGGCCTCTAAGTCTCGATTTTTCCCTCCCTCCGCGCACGTCTGTGCTCCTCCGCTTCGCTCCCCCGCACAGACGCACGCTCCACTCAGTCCAAAATCGAGACGGCCCAAACCCTCACAGCACTGTTCGAACGGAATTCCCTGCAGTTACCGTGCTTTCGCGGCGGGATAGAAATCTGCCAACAGGATTGCTGTCGACCGCCGTGTGCAGCGGACGGGCTTGCGTCACCTGCGGTTCGGGGTTCGCCTGCGGCGGACATTCGCGGCCGTGAGAAGACAAGCATGAACAGCCCTCCGGCTGCTCACTGTGGCCCCCTGTCTCGGATGTCCATCGGAGGCGAACCTCGGTTGCCTGGTGAGGCACT